>NZ_WBZD01000016.1 GCF_009720365.1 Catellatospora paridis
CGCCGCGACCAGGGGCGGCCGGACGCTCCTCCAACTCGGCGAGCTGGCGCTCGACCCGGTCGAGGTGCAGGTCGACCTGCCATTCGTCGTATCCGCCGAAGCGCACCCGGAACACGACGTCCCGGACCTCCTGCGACCTCATCTCGGGACCGACCGGGGCGCCGTTGAGCGTCGCCTCCACCCGGTCGAGGAACGTGTCCACCTCGTCGACCTTGTAACCGCGACGGACCGCCCGGCGGCGGAACCGCTGACCATGCGAGCTCACGCCGGAACCTCAATCCTCTTCATGCCGCTCATGCCTCAACCTCGCTCGCAGCCAACTGTCCACATGCGCCGTCAATCTCGCGTCCCCGGGTGTCACGCACCGTAGTGGCCACTCCGGCCGCACGCAACCTCCGGACGAACTCCCGCTCCACCGGCTTGGGACTGGCGTCCCACTTGCTGCCCGGCGTGGGGTTGAGCGGGATGAGATTGACGTGCGCCAGCCGCCCCGCAAGCAGGCGACCCAGCAGGTCAGCCCGCCACGGCTGGTCGTTCACGTCCCTGATCATGGCGTACTCGATGCTGACCCGGCGACCGGTGCGGGCGGCATACGCCCACGCGGCGTCGAGCACTTCGGCGACCTTCCACCGTTGGTTCACCGGCACGAGTTCGTCGCGAAGGTCATCATCGGGCGCGTGCAGCGAGAGCGCAAGAGTCACGGAGAGGTCTTCCTCCGCGAGCTTGCGCATCGCGGGGACCAGACCCACCGTGGAGACCGTGACGTGCCGCTGGGACAGCCCCAGGCCCTCCGGCGCGGGGCTGGTCAGGCGGCGCACCGCGGCGATGACCCGGTTGTAGTTGGCCAGCGGCTCGCCCATGCCCATGAAGACCACGTTGCTCAACCGGCGGGCCTCGCCGCCCATCACGCCCGACTGCGCGACCCCGGCGAGGTAGACCACCTGGTCGACGATCTCGGCGGTGGACAGGTTGCGGGTCAGCCCCGCCTGGCCGGTGGCGCAGAACGGGCACGCCATGCCGCAGCCGGCCTGGCTGGAGATGCAGACGGTGACCCGGTCGCCATACCCCATCAGCACGCTCTCGACCAGCGCGCCGTCGTGCAGCCGCCACAGCGCCTTGCGCGTCTCGCCGTCGTCGCAGGCCAGCTCGCGGACCGGGGTGAGCAGCTTGGGCAGCAGTTGCTCGGTGAGGCGCTCGCGCGCGGCGGCCGGGATGTCGGTCATGCCGGCCGGGTCGCGCTCCAGCCGCCCGAAGTAGTGCGTCGACAGCTGGGTGGCACGGAAGGCCTGCTCACCGAGGTCGGACACGGCGCTGCGCCGACCCGCGAGATCCAGGTCGGCGAGGTGGCGCGGAGGCATGGAGGAGCGGCGCGCGGTCGCGCCGTCACCATCGGTAACGGAAATCAACGGAAGGCTCGTCATGACTGGTCCAGTGTCCCACGTCCGCACGAGGGCGACAGCCCTCGATGGTGCCAACAGTGCTGCTCGGGGTCGTGCCACGCCTGCCTGCGCCGCGCGCTGTGTCTCACCTCACGCCGACGGGGCGAGCACGGACAGCAACAGGTAGGCCGTCGGCACGGCGAACACGATCGAGTCGAGTCGATCCATGATGCCGCCGTGGCCGGGCAGGATGTTGCTCATGTCCTTGATGCCGAGGTCCCGCTTCAGCAGCGACTCGGCAAGGTCGCCGAGCACCGCCGCGACGGAGACCACCACGCCGAACAGCACGCCCTTCCAGGGCGCCACGTCCAGCAGTGCCCACAGGATCGCCGCGCTGCCCGCCCCGGTCGCGAGGATCGAGCCGGCGAAGCCCTCCCAGGACTTCTTCGGGCTGATCGTGGGAGCCATCGGATGCCTGCCGAACAGCACACCGGCCACGAACCCGCCGGTGTCGGAGAGCACCACCGCGGCCAGGGTCGCCAGGATCCGCCACTGCCCGTCCTCGGGCGTGGTCAGCGGAGCCGCGAAGCCGAGCAGGAACGGGACGTACACCATCGTCAGCGCCGCCGCGCCCATGTCCCGCTGGTAGCCGGCCGGGCCGTCGCCCATCCGCCACACCATGGTCGCCAGCACGGTGATCAGCAGGCCGATGCTGAGCGCGTCGACGCCGGAGAACCAGGCCAGACACATCATCGCCACGCCGCCGCCGAGCAACGGGATCAGCGGCGGACGCGCCCCGGAGGTGCGCAGCGCGCGCGTCATCTCCCAGATGCCCAGCCCGGCCGCGGCCACCAGGATGACCAGGAACAGCGGCTTGAAGAAGAACAGCGGGGTCAGGATGACCAGCAGGAGGCCGACCGCGACCAGGATGGAGACGGGCACGTTGCGGCCCGCACGGCCGTAGTCCTTGGCGGCCGCGGCCCGCTCACCTTCGCCACCGTCGTCGGCGTCGCCGCCGGGCGTCCCGGCCCGGTCGTGTCCGCCGGTCCCGTCGTCGCCCGGGTCGCCGTGGCCGGCCGCGGCACCGTGCTCGGCGGGTGCGGAGGCCTCCTCGCGGCGGCGACGGCCGCCCCGAGACTCCTCGCCGGGCCGGTCGGAGGGGTCGGTATACGCGTCGGGCGCGGCATCGTAGGGCTGCCGCGCCCGGGAAGCGCCGGACCGGCGAGGGTCCGTGTCGTATGGCTCGCTCATCAGACTTCGAGCAGCTCGACTTCCTTGTGCTTGATGAGCTCGTCGATCTGCGCCACGTACTTGGCGGTCAGGTCGTCGAGCTCCTTCTCCGCCCGGCGTCCGTCGTCCTCGCCCGCCTCGCCGTCCTTGACGATGCGGTCGAGCTCCTCCTTGCCCTTGCGGCGCACGTTGCGTACGGCGACCTTGGCGTCCTCGCCCTTGCTCCGCGCGACCTTGGTCATGTCGCGGCGGCGCTCCTCGGTCATCGGCGGCACGAGGATGCGCAGCTGGGTGCCCTCGTTGCCCGGGTTGACCCCCAGGTCCGAGTCGCGGATGGCGCGCTCCATGGCGCCCAGCTGGGACGTGTCGTACGGCTTGATGATCACCATGCGCGGCTCGGGCACCCCGATCGACGCCATCTGCGGCAGCGGGGTGGGCGTGCCGTAGTAGTCGATAACGATCTTGGAGAACATCGCCGCGCTGGCACGGCCGGTGCGGATCGCCGCGAGCTCCTCCTTCGCGTGCTCGACCGCCCGGTCCATCTTCTCCTCTGCTTCGAGGAGGGTGTCGTCGATCACGGGCTTCTCCGTCTCTGATCGTGTGCCGCGTCCGACCGGTGGCGGCGCGGCAGCCTGTGGGCCCCGTTCCGCGGCGACCTGGTCGCCGGGCACTGACTCCGTGCTGTGCTCTGTCTTCGATCATCCGCCTGACGGCGGCGTGATGCTCGCATCACGTCCGAGCCCGCGTGAACGTGTCCGCACCCAGCGCACCCGTGCCACGCCCGGAACCCGTCCGCCACGCGGCCATAGGGTACCGCCCGTCACGTCCGTCCCTGCGCGAGGCGTCCCACCCCACCCGTCCACCCCCGTCCCACCGCGCCGGCGCCCGGCGGAGGCGGGGCGGACAAGGTCAGGAGGCGGTGATCAGGGTGCCGATCTTGTCGCCGCTGACGGCGCGGACGATGGTGTCGTCGCCCTCGGCGCCGAAAACCAGCATCGGCATGCCGTTGTCGGCGCAGAGGCTGAACGCGGCGGCGTCGGCCACCCGGATGTTCTGCCGCAGCACCTCGCTGAACGTGATCTGGTCGATCCGGACCGCGTCGGGGTTGGTGCGCGGGTCGGCGGTGTACACCGCGTCCACGCCGTTCTTGCTCATCAGCACCACGTCTGCGTGGATCTCCAACGCGCGCTGGGCTGACACGGTGTCGGTGGTGAAGTACGGCATGCCGGCACCGCCACCGAAGATCACCACGCGGCCCTTCTCCAGGTGCCGGATGGCACGCAGCGGGATGTACTGCTCGGCGACCTGGGCCATCGTGATGGCGGTCTGCACGCGCGTCTCGATGCCCTCCTTCTCCAGGAAGTCCTGCAGCGCCAGGCAGTTCATCACGGTGCCCAACATGCCCATGTAGTCGGCGCGGGACCGGTCCATGCCGCGCTTCTGCAGCTCGGCACCGCGGAAGAAGTTGCCTCCGCCGACGACCACGGCGACCTGCACGCCGCGGCGCACCACGGTGGCGATCTGGCGGGCGACCCCGGCCACGACGTCCGGATCGACGCCTACCTCACCACCGCCGAAGACCTCGCCGGAGAGCTTCAGCACGACCCGGTTGAACTGGTGTCCGGACATCAGCGACCTTTCGTCTCACCGTCGGCGACCCCGCGGACGGTAGGGAAAAGGGAGGCCGTTGGCTGCCACCAGCGACCTCCCTCCTTAGTGCGTTCCGCTCGGGGCGGCTCAGGCCTGTCCGACCTCGAACCGCGCGAAGCGGGTGACCTCGATGCCGGCCTCGGCCAGCACCTGCTTCACCGTCTTCTTCTGGTCGGTGACCGACGGCTGCTCGATCAGGACGAAGTCCTTGAAGAACGAGTTCACCCGGCCCTCGATGATCTTCGGCAGGGCCGCCTCGGGCTTGCCCTCCTCGCGAGCGGTCTGCTCGGCGATGCGGCGCTCGGACTCGACGACCTCGGCCGGCACCTCGTCACGGGTGACGTACTTCGGCCGCATGGCCGCGATCTGCATCGCGACCGAGCGGGCGTCGTCCGCACCGGCCTCGTCGGACTTGCCGCTGTACTGGACCGCGACACCCACCTGCGGGGGCAGGTCGGCGCTCTTGCGGTGCATGTACACCGCGACCGCGCCCTCCAGCACCGCGAAGCGGCCGATGACCAGCTTCTCGCCGATCTTGGCGGACTGGTCCTGCATCAGGTCGGCGACGGTGCCGTCACCGATCTTCGAGGCGAGCAGCGCCTCCACGTCGGCCGGCTTGGTCTCGGCGACGTGGGCGACCAGCTGCTCCGCCAGCGCGATGAACGCGTCGTTCTTGGCGACGAAGTCGGTCTCGCAGTTGAGCTCCAGCAGCGCGGTGCCCTTGTGGGCGACCAGACCGTTGGCGGTGGAGCGGCCGGCACGCTTGCCGACGTCCTTGGCGCCCTTGACGCGCAGGATCTCCACGGCCTTGTCGAAGTCGCCCTCGGACTCCTCGAGCGCCTTCTTGCAGTCCATCATGCCGGAGCCGGTCAGCTCACGGAGCCGCTTGACGTCTGCAGCGGAAATAGTGGACATCAGTTCCCTCTTTGGTAGAAGACTTCGCAAGTCGTACCACACGGTGCGGGTTTGTCACCCGCACCGTGTGACAGCGGGTCACTCAGCGGCAGCGGCGGGCGCGGCGGGCGCGGTCTCGGCCGGAGCGGCCTCGGCGGCCGGGGCCTCGACGGCCGGAGCCTCGGCGGTCGGCTTGTCCCCGGCCAGCAGCTCCTGCTCCCACTCGGCCATCGGCTCGTCGGCCGCGACGGTGCCGGGCTCCGGCTTCACGTCGCCGCCACGCGCGGCCTTGCCCGAGCGGGCGATCAGACCGTCGGCCACCGCGGTCGCGATGACCTTGGTCAGCAGCTCGGCCGAGCGGATCGCGTCGTCGTTGCCCGGGATCGGGAAGTCGACCTCGTCCGGGTCGCAGTTCGTGTCCAGGATCGCGATCACCGGGATGCCCAGCTTGCGGGCCTCGTCGACGGCGATGTGCTCCTTCTTGGTGTCCACGATCCAGACCGCCGACGGGAGCTTGGTCATGTCCCGCAGACCACCGAGGGTCTTGGTGAGCTTGGTCTTCTCCCGCGACAGCTGCAGGGTCTCCTTCTTGGTGTACCCCGCGGCGGTGCCGGTCAGGTCGATCGACTCCAGCTCCTTCATCCGCTGCAGCCGCTTGTACACCGTCTGGAAGTTGGTGAGCATGCCGCCCAGCCAGCGGTGGTTGACGTAGGGCATGCCCACGCGCGCGGCCTGCTCGGCCACGGCCTCCTGGGCCTGCTTCTTCGTGCCGACGAACAGCACGGTGCCGCCCTCGGCGACGGTGTTGCGGACGAACGCGTACGCCTTCTCGATGTACTCGAGGGTCTGGCGCAGGTCGATGATGTAGATGCCGTTGCGCTCGGTGAAGATGAAGCGCTTCATCTTCGGGTTCCAGCGACGGGTCTGGTGCCCGAAGTGAACGCCGCTCTCGAGCAACTGGCGCATGCTGACTACAGCCATGTGTAGGCCTATCTCTCGGCACGGGCTCAGGCCCGTGCTTTTCCCTGGTTGAACCGGCAGCCGGCGGCTGCCGCCTGGCGCCCGGTCGTCGGCCATGGTGGAACCCCGCGAACGGGGACCAGGGAGGCCGCCGCCCTGCCTGTCAAAGGCGGGAGGGCGCGCGAAGTCGACCACGTGAAGTGGTCGCGATACCCAAGTGTACGCGGTGCCCCGGGTCACCCTCGCCCGGGACACCGCCAACGCCGGGGCGCCCGCTCAGGAGGCGGTCGCCGCGGCCAGCATCAGTGCCGCACCCACCAGCAGGTATGCCAGCGGGGTGCGCAGCCAGACCCGCGGACCCTGGAACTGCACCGCGGTGGCGGCACCCGTGGTCAGCGCGTACAGGCCGAGGGCGAGGAACGGGAAGGCCGTCATCGCCAGCAGCGGGGCCAGTGCCAGGCCCGCCTCGGTCTTGAACAGGCCCGCCAGCAGCGGACGCACCATCAGCAGCTCACCGAGCCCGGCCAGCGCCCAGAAGGCCACCAGCAGCGCCGGGCGCTTGCTGCGGTACAGCCCGTCGGACTCGGCCACCGAGCGGCGCACCGCGGCCGCGTCGACCGTCGAGGTCGGCTGCTGGATCGGATCCGGGTGGCCCATCGGCGGACCGGCGAGCGCGGGCGGTGACACCGGTCCGCGCTCGCGCGGGCTACGCGGGGCGAAGTCGATGTCCGGCATCGGCTCGGCCTGGCGCGGGCCACGGGGGGCGAAGTCGGCGTCCGGCGGGGGCAGCGGCGCGCCGGACCGGGACCCGCGCGGGGCGAAGTCCTGGTCGGCCGGCGGCATCGGCTGCCCGGAGCGCTGGCCGCGGGGCACGAAGTCCGGGTCCGGCGGGGCCTGGTAGCGGTCGCCGCCTCGGTCCCACTCGCGGTCGTCGCGGCCGCCGCCGGGCCCGGGTCCGGCGCTCAGGTCGGCGAGCGAGGAGTATCGGCTGTCGCCGGAGCGAGGTGCCGGCACCCGGGATTCGCCGTCGAAGTCGTATGCGTACTGGTCCGGTGCGCGCCGGTCGTCCCGGCCGCCGCGCTGCTCGCGAAAGGGGCTCGGCCAGTCGGCGAAGTCGTCATGTCCGTCCACGGCCGCAAACCGTAGAGCAGATTTCATCTTCGCGCCAACGAGCGGCCGCCCTAACAGATCAACCGCATGATCAGGCGCATATCCACAAGTGACCCACCGTCCACAGCCGACGCCCCTGCGTCGTGGCGATCCGGGCCGTGCACGGTGTTCGCTCAGCCCTCATGACGAAGGTGACACAGGCCCTCGGCGCCTGGGGAGAACGCCTGGCAGCAGCACATCTGCTGGCCGCGGGCATGGTGCTGCTCGACCGGAACTGGCGGGGCGCCGCCGGGGAGATCGACATCGTGGCACGCGACGGTGACACGTTGGTCTTCTGCGAGGTGAAGACCCGCCGCGGTGCGACGTACGGCACACCCGCCGAGGCGGTGGCCCGGGCCAAGGTCCGGCGGCTGCGGCAGCTGGCCGCGCAGTGGCTGGCCGTCAGCGGGATACGCCCCGCCGAGGTGCGTTTCGACGTGATCAGCGTCCACGCGCCGCGCGACGCCGACCCCGTCGTCGAGCACCTCCGTGGCGCGTTCTGACATGCGCGGGCAGAACGGGGCGACCCGCCGATGAGCTACGCGATGGTGCTGTGCGCCGCGCTGGAAGGGGTCACCGGGCAGCTCGTGCGGGTCGAGGCCGACCTGGCTCCGGGCCTGCCGGTGGTGGTGCTGAGCGGGCTGCCCGACACGGCGCTCAACGAGGCCCGCGAGCGGGTGCGCGCGGCGATCACCAACTCCGGGGAGCGCTGGCCGCAGCAGCGCATCTCCATCAACCTCGATCCTGCCGACCTGCGCAAACGAGGTTCGGCGTTCGACCTGCCCATCGCGCTTTCGATCCTCGGGGGCACCGGCACGCTGCCGCTGGCCGGGCTCGACGACGTGCTGGTGCTGGGCGAGCTGGGCCTGGACGGCTCGGTGCGCCCGGTGCGCGGGGTGCTGCCGATGGTCGCCGCGGCCGCCGGGCAGGGGGTCGCCAAGGCGATCGTGCCGGTCGGCAACGCCGCCGAGGCGGCGCTCGTGCCGGGGATGCGAGTGCTGGCCGCAGACACCCTGGGCCGGGTCATCGGCTTCCTGCGCGGCCGGTGCGCCCTGCTCGAACCGCCGGAGGCGCCGGCTCGCACGGTCGGGCCGGAGGCTGACCTGGCCGACGTCGCGGGCCAGGAGCTGGGGCGGCTGGGGGTGGAGCTGGCCGCCGCGGGCGGGCACCACCTGGCACTGTTCGGGCCGCCCGGCGCGGGCAAGACCATGCTGGCGCAGCGGCTGCCTTCCCTGCTCCCCCAGCTGGACGACGAGGCCTCGCTGGAGGTCACCGCCCTGCACTCGATCGCGGGGATGCTCGCGCCGGGCGAGCCGCTGCTGCGCAGGCCGCCCTACCAGGCACCGCACCACACCGCTTCGGTGGCGGCGCTGGTGGGCGGCGGCAGCGGGCTGGCCCGGCCCGGCGCCCTGTCGCTGGCGCACCGGGGTGTGCTGTTCCTCGACGAGGCGCCCGAGTTCACCCGGCATGCGCTGGACACGCTGCGCCAGCCGTTGGAGGGCGGGGTCGTCACGCTGGGCCGCTCGCGCGGCGTGGTGGTGTATCCGGCGCAGGTGCAGCTGGTGCTCGCGGCCAACCCCTGCCCGTGTGCCCGCCCGTCCGGCGACGCCGGGTGCGCCTGCACACCGCAGGTGAAGCGACGCTACCTGGGCCGCATCTCCGGGCCGCTGCTGGACCGCATCGACATCCGGCTGACGCTGCTGCCGCTGAAGGCGGCCCATCTGTTCACCGACGCGTCCGTGCGCGAGTCCTCTCAGGTGGTGGCGCAACGGGTGGCGGCGGCGCGGGACACGGCCGCCGCGCGCTGGGCCGGGCTGGGCGCGCGCTGCAACGGCGAGGTGCCCGGCACGGTGCTGCGCCAGCGCCGCTGGCGGCTGCCCGACGACGTCACCGAGGGGCTGCGCCGGCGGCTGGACACCGGCGAGATGTCCGCTCGCGGCCACGACCGGGTGCTGCGGATGGCCTGGACCCTCAGCGACCTGGCGGGCCTGGACCGGCCCGGCAAAGAAGAGATCAACATCGCCCTGAACCTGCGCAGCGGAGGCACACCGTGAACATCCTCGACGAACCCGCCGGCTCCGCCGACGAGCAGGCGGTCCGCAACGCCCGCATCGTGCTGGGCACCCTGGTCGAACCCGGCAGCCGCCGCCTGTACGAGCTGGTCGCCGCCCACGGCCCGGTCGAGGCGCTGGACCGGCTCGCCTCGGGCCGCGAGAGCGGGCAGCTCGCCGAGGCTGCCGCGCTGCGCCTGCACGGACGGCCGCCCGCGGAGTTCGCCGCCCGGCTGTGGGAACGGTCCGACCGCCTGGGCGTACGCGTGCTGACGCCCGAGTCGGGCGAGTGGCCCGCACGGCTGGCCGATCTGCGGCAGATCAGCGTCGACGGGCCGCACACGATCGACCGGGACACCTACCCGCCGCAGTGTGTGTGGCTGCGCGGCCCGCACCGGCTCGACGACGCGGTCGAGCGGTCCGTGTCCATGGTCGGCGCGCGGGCGAACACCGACTACGGGGCGTACGCGGCGACCGAGCTGGGCTACGGGCTGGGCGAGCGGGGCTGGACCGTGGTGTCCGGTGGCGCGTACGGCATCGACGCGGTCGCGCACCGGGCCGCGCTGGCCGCGGGCGGCGTGACCGTCGCGGTGCTGGCCTGCGGCGTGGACCGGCCGTATCCCCTGAGCAACAACGCCCTGTTCGACCAGATCGCCGAGGAGGGCCTGCTGATCAGCGAGTGGCCGCCGGGCACCGCCCCGTTCAAGGTGCGCTTCCTGGTGCGCAACCGGGTCATCGCCGCGCTGTCGCGGGGCACCGTGCTGGTCGAGGCGGCCGCACGCAGCGGGGCCCGGCAGACCCTGCGCCGGGCCCGGCAGCTGCGCCGCGCCGCGATGGCGGTGCCCGGCCCGATCACCTCGGAGATGTCGGTGGGCTGCCACGAGGAGCTGCGCCGCGAGCCGCACGAGCCGGTGCGGCCGGTCGCCACGGTGGCCCAGGTGCTGGAGGAGGTGGGCGGCATCGGCGAGCTGGCCCCGGTGCCGCGCGGCGCGGACCGCCCGCTGGACGCGCTGGACCCGGTGGAACGGCAGCTGGTGGACGCGGTGCCGCGGCGGGGCGGGGCGTACCCCGAGCAGATC
This sequence comes from Catellatospora paridis, assembly GCF_009720365.1. Classification (GTDB taxonomy): domain Bacteria; phylum Actinomycetota; class Actinomycetes; order Mycobacteriales; family Micromonosporaceae; genus Catellatospora; species Catellatospora paridis. The sequence continues at coordinate 10,393 of NZ_WBZD01000016.1, forward strand.
GCCGCCGACGCCGGGGTGTCCCTGCGCGCCGCGCTCGCGATCCTGCCGTCCCTGGCGCTGCGCGGGCACCTGCGCGAGCACGGCGGCGGGTTCGCCAGGCCCGTGCCGACCGGCCGGAAGCCCTAGACTCCGGGTACATGACCGGTGTTCCCCCCGCCCCGCTGGACGGCGCCCGCGAGCTGTTCGCGCTCGACCCGGCCGTCGCTCATCTCAACCACGGCTCGTTCGGCGCGGTCCCGGTGCCGGTGCGCGAGGCCCGGCAACGGCTGATCGACGAGCACGACGCGAATCCCACCCGGTTCGTCACCGCGAGTCTGTGGGAGCGGGTGGGGCGGGCGCGCGACGCCGCGGCGGCGTTCTGCGGGGCGGATCCGGCCGGCAGCGCGTTCGTCGCCAACGCCACCACGGGCACTTCGCTGGTGCTGGCGGCGGTCGCAGCGGGTGAGGGTGACGAGATCGTGGTCACCGACCATGGCTACCACGCCGTCGAGCTGGCCGTGGACGACCAGCGCCGGCGGCGCGGCGTACGCGTGGTGACGGCGCCGGTGGAGCTGGGCGCGCCCGAGGCGGACACGGTGGCCGCGGTGCTGGACCGGGTCGGCCCGCGCACCCGTCTGGTGATCGTCGACCAGGTGTCCTCGGCGACCGCGCAGCGCCACCCCGTGCACGCGATCGCCGGCGCGCTGCGTGAGCGGGGCGTGCCGCTGCTGGTCGACGGCGCGCACGCGCCCGGCATGCTGGACCGCCCGGTGGCCGGGCTGGTGGCCGACTTCTGGGTGGGCAACCTGCACAAGTGGGCGTTCGCCCCGCCGGGGGCCGCGCTGCTGCAGGTCGCCCCGGACTGGCGGGACCGGATGGTGCCGCTGGTGGTGTCGCACTCCCAGCCGGACGGCTTCCCGCTGTTCCTGGAGCAGCAGGGCACCGTCGACCACAGCCCCTGGCTGGCCGTGCCCGCCGGGCTCGACGTGTTCGACCGGTACGGCTTCGCGGCGATCCAGCGGCACAACATCGCGCTCGCCGCGTACGGCCAGCGGGTCCTCGGGCAGGCGCTGGGCCTGGACCCGGACACGCTGCCCGACCCGGGCCCGGAGGTGCCCATGCGGCTGCTCCCGCTGCCCGCGGGCGCGGTTCGCGACCTCGCCGACACGGCCGCGCTGCGCACCCGGATCAGCGTCGAGCTCGGGGTCGAGCCCAACGTGATGTGGTGGCGCGACTGTGCCTTCATCCGCATCAGCGCCCAGATCTACAACAGCGCCGCCGACTACGAGCGGCTCGCCGCCGGGCTGCCAGGCCTGCTGCGCGGTTGACCGGCTGGGCGGTCGGTCCGCAGGATGATCGCTGTTTGCGGTCGGAACACGGGGTTCGAGCGCAGGTTCAGACCGCAAACGGCGATCTTCATCGAGTTGAGCTGCCGCCGGGCAGCAGGCGCACCCGGCCGAGACCGAGCACGGCCAGCGGGTCGAGGTAGACCGTGCCACGCCGCAGCCCCCAGTGCAGGCAGGCGGTCCCTGCGCAGCCGGGGTGCCCCGCGGTCAGGGTGCCCAGCGGTATGCCCGCGGTGACGGTGTCACCGGCCTTGACCAGCGGTGTGACGGGTTCGTAGGTGGTGCGCAGACCGCCCGGATGGTCGACGCTGACGACGCCGCGCCCGGCGAGCATCCCCGCGTAGACGACCGTCCCGCTGCCCGCGGCCAGCACCGGCGATTCCGGTGCCGCTGCCAGGTCGACGCCGCGGTGGCCCGGCAGCCAGGGCTGCGGAGGCGGATCGAAGCCACGGACCAGGCGGGGCGAGCCCGCGAGCGGCCACCGCCACACGTTCGGAGCCGGCAGTTCGGCCGCCGGACCGGCGGAACGCGACGGTGGGACATGTCCCGCCGTGATGGCGTGCGCGCCCGAGACAGGCGGGGATACGCCGATGATCAGTAGAAGCGCCGCAGTCGGCGCGATGGTCCTCACGGCGGCAGCGTGCCCGGCGGCGGGGCCTGCTCGCGAGGGGCGGCCGGGCGTGCCTGTGGACAACCGGGCGGTTGGGGACAACCGCCCGATCACGTGCCCGGTGTGCTAGGACCGGACGTTCAAAACCCGCCCTCGGTGGGCAGCGAGATGTCGGGCTTCTCCAGCTCCTCGACGTTGACGTCCTTGAAGGTCATTACCCGGACATTCTTCACGAACCGGGCGGGACGGTACATGTCCCAGACCCAGGCGTCGTGCATCTCGACCTCGAAGTAGACCTCGCCGTCGGAGTTGCGCACGTGCAGGTCCACCTGGTTGGCCAGGTAGAACCGTCGCTCAGTCTCCACCACGTAGGAGAATTGGCGCACGATGTCGCGATACTCCCGGTAGAGCTGCAGCTCCATGTCGGTCTCGTACTTCTCGAGATCCTCTGCGCTCATCGTTCGCCCTCCTGCGGCCCACATCCTGCCGATGAACCGTACCGCGCCGCGCCCAGCGGCGCGCGTTTAGCCACGGAGGCCGGTCGCCGCCGCCAGCTCGGCCACCCCGCTTCGCCCGTCGCGACCCCGCTCCGCGCGTGCCACGTTCTGGTAGGAGCGGCGGTGCACCGGGCTCGGCCCGTGCTCCTCCAGCGCCGCCTGGTGTTCCGCGGTGCTGTACCCCTTGTGCAGCGCGAAGCCGTACTGCGGGTACACCATATCGAGCTGTGTCATGATCCGGTCGCGCGACACCTTCGCCAGCACGCTGGCCGCCGCGACACAGGCCGCGACCTGGTCGCCCTTCCACACCGCGAGGTTCGGCACGCCGAGCCCGTCCACCGGGAAGCCGTCGGTCAGCACGTACGACGGGCGGGCCGACAGCGCGGCCAGCGCGCGCCGCATCGCCGCCACGTTGCACACGTGCAGCCCGCGCGCGTCGATCTCGTCGGGACCGACGACCACCACCGCGTACGCCAGCGCGGTCGCCTGCACCACGTCGAAGAACCGGTCACGGGTGGCCGGGGTGAGCAGCTTCGAATCGGTCAGGCCCTCGATCTCGGCCCGCTTGGCGTCGGGCAGCACCACCGCCGCGGCCACCAGCGGCCCCGCACAGGCCCCACGACCCGCCTCGTCGGCTCCGGCCACCACCGCGAACCCGCGCCGCTGCAGCGCGCGCTCCAGGGCGTACACGCCGCCGTCCACGCGCAGCACGGGGCGCGACGGGCTCAGCACGGGCCGACCCCCGCGCCGTCCAGCACCGTGACGAGATCGGCCGGATAGAGCAGTTCACCGGTCTCGCGCAGCTCCGGCACGCTCCACCAGTGGTGGGCGTGCACCCACTGCCGCTCGACCTCGTCGAAGCCGCTGGTGTCGACGTGCCACTCGGGCACCCGTACCAGATAGAAGTCCTGCTCCTGGCGGTAGGCGACGCCGTCGAACGAGAACAGCGCGACCTCGGAGTGCACTGCGGCACCCAGCTCGGCCGCGGGCACGGCCAGGCCGGTCTCCTCGTACAGCTCACGGGCGGCCGCCTGCGCGGTCGTCTCGCCGTCGTCGAGGCCGCCGCCGGGGGTGAACCAGTAGTACACGTCCGGGTGAGTCGGGTCGCTGCCACGGAACAGCAGCACCCGTTCCGCCGCGTCCACCAACAGCACCCGTCCGGCCCGCCTCGACCGGCGCTCTGCCTGCATGTGATGCAGCCTAATTCGTGCGACCCGCCCGGCACACGCCGGGCGCGGGGGCCTCACTTGCCGGGCGACGGGTCCGGCACGGCGTCGAAGGTCTCCGGCACGGTCAGCCAGGTGGCCCGGTCGAACGGCCAGAACAGCACGAAGGCCCGCCCGACGAGCGCGTCCAGCGGGATCGTCGCCTGCATGATGTCCTGGTTGTGGCCGTTGTAGTTGGCCAGCGAGTCCGCGGAGGCCTCGCGGTGGTCGCCCATCACCCACACCCGGCCCGCGGGCACCGTGATGTCGAACGGCGCCGGAGCCGCCTTGTTGCCCGGGAAGACGTACGGCTCGTCCAGCGGCTGCCCGTTGACGGTGATCCGGCCCTGCGCGTCGCAGCAGACCACGTGGTCACCGGGCTGGCCGATGATCCGCTTGATGAAGTCCTCCTGCTCGGTGGAGCTGCGCCAGCTCTCCGGGGCCTCGAAGACGACGATCTCGCCGCGCGCCGGCTCGCCGAACTCGAAGGCGAGCTTGTTCACCAGCACCCGGTTGTCGATGAGCAGCGTCTGCTCCATCGAGCCGGTGGGGATCCAGAAGGTCTGCACCACGAACTGCCGCACCAGCAGGGCGACGACGAGGGCCACCACCAGCAGGACCGGCAGTTCTTTCCAGAAGGATCCCCGGCCGGCACGCGGCTTCTTCTCGTCGTCGATCATGCGCCGGAGCCTACGCGGCACGCGCGCGTCCGGTGACCCCACCTCTACCCTGTGTCAGCCTCCGGACGTCGGCTCCGGCACACCCGCGAACGTGTCGGGGACCGTGAGCCAGGTGGTCCTGCTGAACGGCCAGAACAGCACGAAGGCCCGGCCGATCACGGAGTCCAGCGGAATCGTGGCCTCCTCGATGTTCTGGCCGTGGTTGTTGTAGTTGGCCAGCGAGTCGCCCGAGGCCTCGCGATGGTCGCCCATCACCCACAGCCGGCCCTCGGGGATGGTGACGTCGAAATCCTCGGGCGCCATCTTGTTGCCCGGGTAGACGTACGGCTCGTCGAGCGGGTGGCCGTTGACCTGGATGCGTCCCTGCGGGTCGCAGCACACGACGCGGTCGCCGGGCACGCCGATCACCCGCTTGATGTAATCCTCGTGCTCGGGGGTGTTACGCCAGCTTTCGGGTGACACGAACACGATGATCTCGCCACGCTCGGGCGTGCGGAAGTCGTAGACGAGCTTGTTGACGAGCACCCGGTCGTCGAGGTCCAGAGTGTGCTCCATCGACCCGGAGGGGATGAAGAACGTCTGCACCACGAACTGCCGCACCAGGAATGCCACGATGATGGCCACACCCAGCAGGATCGGCAGCTCACGCCAGAACGACCCTTTGCTGCTTTTGGTCTGCTCGTCAATCACGCACGGAGCCTACGCGGCGAAACTGGAAACGACGATCACCCGTGCTGTGTTGCCCTGTCGCGTGTAAGCCTGCGGCGCACCACGACCGCCCCGAGCAGCAGCGGCAGGGCCACCGACACCGACGCGCCGGAGTCCGGCGCGGCGGCGCCCGCAGCCGAATTCGTGTCCGGCACCTTGTCGAAGACCTCCTGGTGGGCCACCGATCCCCAGCGGCTCAACGGCAGCGCGACGACCATCGCCTTGCCGATGACGTCGTCGATCGGCACCTGTCCCTGACAGCGCGAATCCTGCGACACCAGGCGGTGGTCGCCCATCACGAACAGCATGCCGGGCTCGACGATGACCTCGTCGAAGTCACGCGAGTTGCAGGTCTTGTCGCCCGCCTCGCCGCGCGGGGAGTTGCGGATCACGTACGGCTCGTCGATGGGAACACCGTTGACGTAGATCCGACCCTCGACGTCGCAGCAGGACACCCGGTCGCCGGGCAGGCCGATGACGCGCTTGATGAAGTCCTTCTCGCCGGGCTGGCTGATGCCGACCAGGTCGCCCACGGTCCGGCCGAGCTTGGAGAAGAAGCCCGCGTCCGGGTCCGCGCCGTTCTCCGGGGCCCAGTTGTCGGGTCCCTTGAAGACGATGACCTCGCCGCGGGTGGGGTCGCGGAACTCGTAGACCACCTTGTTGACCAGCACCCGGTCGCCGACCAGCAGGGTGTCCTCCATCGAGCCGGAGGGGATGTAGAACGCCTGCATCAGGAAGGTGCGGATGAGGACCGCCAGGCAGAACGCCACCACCAGCAGCAGCGGGAGCTCCTGCCACAGCGGCATGCCCTTGCGGCCGCGGCGGCGGCGGCGGCGCTTCTTCCACTGCTCGCCCGTGAACCCGTCGTCGTGGGATGCCCTGTTGGTGGGGAGGAGTGCCACAACTGCCGCCGCTCGTGAAGTTCGCCACTTGATGTCGGCCGCAAGCCTAGAAGAACGGAGAACTTTTCGGGAGTCCCGTTCAGTCAGTGATACGAGCTTTAACAGACCGGTGGGTACACGAAACGGGCGGCGACCCCCGAAGGTGTCACCGCCCGTTCCGGCGTAAGCGTGGTCTCAGGCGACCTTGGCCTCGCGCAGCTCCTTGATCTTCGCCTTCTTGCCGCGAAGGTCGCGCAGGTAGTAGAGCTTGGCGCGGCGCACGGCACCACGGGTCACGACCTCGACCCGGTCGATGGCGGGCCCGTGGAGCGGGTAGGTGCGCTCGACACCCACGCCGAAGCTCAGCTTGCGGACCGTGAAGGTCTCGCGCAGGCCCGAGCCCTGGCGGCGGATGACGACGCCCTGGAAGACCTGCACACGGGAACGGTTGCCCTCGACGACCCGGGCGTGCACCTTGACGGTGTCACCGCCCCGGAACATCGGGAGGTCGGTCCGCAGGGAGGCGGCGTCAAGTGCGTCCAGCGTGTTCATCGCTGCATCCTTGAATCTCAGCGCATCGGCTGCCGATACGCGTGTGGGCGATACTGACCCAGGCGGGCGCCGCACGGGGCGGGGTGGGCTTGAGTCCTCGTCGTCGCGCACGGCGTGCCCGACAGACGGCAGACGTCACCGTCCGCGGACGGCAACCCCTCTACTCTGCCACATCGACCGGGTGGGCCGGAAATCCAGCCCCGTCGAGTAGAGCGAGGTCACGCTTGTCCAGCGCGGCCCGGTCCAGCGCGGCCAGCAGGTCCGGGCGGCGGGCGGCGGTGCGCAGCAGCGCCTGGTCGCGCCGCCAGCGGGCGATCTTTCCGTGGTCGCCGGAGCGCAGGATGTCGGGCACGTCATGCCCGCGCCACGACTGCGGCTTGGTGTAGACCGGCGTCTCCAGCAGGCCGTGCGCGTGCGACTCGTCGGCCAGCGAGTCGGCGTTGCCGAGCACCCCGGGGATCAGCCGGGTGATCGCCTCCAGCATCACCAGCACCGCGACCTCGCCGCCGAACAGCACGTAGTCGCCCAGCGACACCTCGCTGACCGGCATGCGCTCCGCGGCATGGTCCAGCACCCGCTGGTCGATGCCCTCGTAGCGGCCGCACGCGAAGACCAGGTGCGGCTCGGCGGCCAGCGCGTACGCGGTGGACTGGGTGAACGGGGCGCCGGCCGGCGACGGCACCACCAGCCGCGCCGGCGTGCCCTGCGGCACGAGCTCGTCGAGGGCCTGGCCCCACGGCTCCGGCCGCATCACCATGCCCGGCCCCCCGCCGTACGGGGTGTCGTCCACGGTGCGGTGCACGTCGTGCGTCCAGCCGCGCAGATCGTGCAGGTGCAGGTCGAGGACCCCGGTGGTGCGCGCCTTGCCGATGAGCGAGAGCTCCAGCGGGGCGAAGTACTCCGGGAAGATGGTGACGACGTCGACGCGCAAACCCTGCCCCGTCACAGGTCGAACAGCCCGCCGGGCGGGTCGACGACGATCCGGCCGCCGGGCACGTCCACCTCGGGCACGATCGTGCTCACGAACGGGATGAGGCCGGTGCGGCCGTCGGGCATGCGTACCACCAGCAGGTCCGACGCGGGCGCGTGGTCGATGCGGACCACCTTGCCCAGCGGCTCGCCGCCGACGGTGAACACGTCGAGGCCTACCAGCTGGTGGTCGAGGAACTCGTCCGGGTCCTCCGGCGCGGGGACCTCGGCGGAGTCGACGTTGAGGACCGCGCTCTTGGCCAGCTCGGCCGTGTTGCGGTCGGTGATCTCCGCGAAGGTGACGATCAGCTCGCCCGAGTGCGGGCGCGCCTCCTCCACCGTGAGCTTGCCCGGCAGTCCCGCCACGGTGGGCTCGACGACCAGCGTCGAGCCCACCGCGAAGCGCAACGCGGGCTCGTCAGTGCGCGGATGCACCAGGACCTCGCCCCGGATGCCGTGCGCGCGCATGACATGTCCGACGATCAGAAGCATGGGAATGCTGATCCGCCGTCAGAACGCGTCGACGATGTCGACACGGATGCCCTTGCCGCCGACCGAGCCGACCACCTGGCGCAGGGCCCGCGCGGTGCGACCACCACGGCCGATGACCGTGCCGAGGTCCTCGGGATGAACCCGGACCTCCAGCCGCGGCCCGCGGCGGTTGTCGACCATACGCACCCGGACGTCGTCCGGGTGGTCCACGATGCCCTTGACGAGGTGCTCCAGCGCGGGCCGGAGCGCGGCGTCAGCTCTGCTGCTCGTCGCCGGCCGCAACAGTCTGCTCCTCAGCCTTGGCCTCGGCCACCGGCTCGACAGCCGCCGGCTTCTCCGCCTTCGCGGCCTTCTTGGCCGGGGCGGCCTTGGCGGGCTCGAGGCCCGCGGCAGCCTGCGCGGCGGCCTCGTAGGTCGCCTTGCGGTCGGCCTTCGGCGCGGCCATCAGCAGCGGCGGCGGGGCCGGCAGGCCCTTGAACTTCTGCCAGTCGCCGGTCTTGGAGAGGATGGCGATCACGGACTCGCTCGGCTGCGCGCCGACCGACAGCCAGTGCTGCACCCGGTCCGACTTGACCTCGATGACCGAAGGGTCTTCCTTCGGCTGGTAGATACCGACGTACTCGATCGCCTTGCCGTCGCGCTTGGTGCGCGAGTCGGCGATGACGATGCGGTACTGCGGGTTGCGGATCTTGCCCATCCGCAGAAGCCGGATACGAACGGCCACGGTTTTACACTCCTGTGGGTTTGAGGTGAGCGCCATCGCCCTGCGTGGGGTTGCCGGGCTCCGTTGCTCGAGACATCGCCGCGCCCCGGAAGTTAGAGGGCAGCCGGAAACGCACCGAATATCAGCTAGTCATTGTGCCAGACGGAACGGGCCGGATCGCACGCGGGCGGTCCCAACCCGCTGTGCGCCGCGGCACCGGCCAGGCGGGATCGGGACGGAAATCACACCAGGTCCCGTCGAACGGGAATCGCCCCGCCTCGGCGATCTCGATCAGCCGCGCCCCGTCGGCCCGGATCCGGGCGGCGCCCGCCTCATCCCAGTAGTCCGCATGACCGGTCTTGGCGGCGAGCTCGCCCTCGTCCTTCCAGCGCCAGCTCAGATCCGGCTCCACCAGCACGTCGAGGGCGTTGTCGGCGAAGTCGACGCCGCACACGTCCCCGTCACGCCAGCGGACGAAAGGGTCCTCCAGGTTGCCGTACCAGCTGCCGAACCGCCCGCCCGGGAAGAACCACCACACCGACCACGGCTCGCCAGGCCGCTGCCACATCAGCAGATCGTTGCCGGCCCACACCAGCGGGCGCAGGATCGCGTCCGGCCCCAGCTCGTCGAGGGTGCCGTCATGGTGGCTGCGGCCGTCCCCGGTCATGATCCGCCAGTACGTCGTGCCCGCCGGCAGCCACAGCAGCAGGCCCCGCTCGCCGTCCTCGACCACCGTGGTCGCCTGGAGGAACGTGATCCGCCCACCCCGCCAGCACCGCCGCAGCACGGTCTGCCCCGTCTCGAAGTACATGCGCCGCGACGCTACCGGCCTAGCGCAGCCCGCGCGGCCCCGCCTGGACGTCAGCCCCCGGTTCATGATCACCGTCTGGCGCCAAGACCGATGGCCTGACCTGACTTTTCGGCACGAGACAGCGATCACGGCCGCAACCCAGCGGTCACGGCCGCGGGACGGCGGTCACGGCCGAGCGCGGGGGCGGTCCCAGCCGGCCGGGACTTCGGCGGGCACCGTCCAGGCCGGGTCGGGCTGGAAGTCGCACCAGGTGCCGTCGAACGGGAAGGCGCCCGCCTCGATCAGCTTCACCACCCGCTCGCCCTCGGCCCGCACCGCCTCGCCGTCGGCCACCCAGTAGTGCTGCGGGTGCGCCAGGCGCTCGGCGAACTCCTCCTCGTCCTTCCAGCGCCAGGACAGGTCGGGCGCGACCACGATGTCGAGGTCCTGGTCCACGATGTCGACGCCGGCGACGGAACCGTCGTCCCAGCGCACCCCGGACTCCTCGAGGTTGACGTACCAGCGGGTGAACCGGCCGGCGTCGTCGCGGAAGAACCAGACCGAGTGGTCCTCGCCGCGCGGCAGCCACTTGAGCAGGCTCGGCCCCGACCAGGTGACGTCCCAGAGCTTCGTCTCCGTCTCGATCCACTCCGCGAACGGCATGGCCCGCAGCCCCCGCCGGTCGACCGCGAGCCGGTCCAGCATCGGCGCGCCGCGGGGCAGCCAGAGCAGCAGGCCCTGCTCGTCGTCGGCGGCGACCACCGCGGTCTTGAGCAGGCCGATCCGGTGGCCGTGGAAGTGGCGGTGCAGGATCACCCGTCCGGGTTCGAAACGCATGTGCCAACCCTAGCGAAGAACTTGATTGACCAAGTCGTACGACACTAGAGTCGACCGGACGCCACAGCACCACAGCACCACCCCCGGCCGCTAATGGGAGAGCGGGAACGGGCGGCTCACACCGGGCGACCGGACCGGATTGGGAGTGTGGCCGCTCCTGAGTAGTCCCTTTGCAGTCAGACTCAGGAGGACGTGGGAATGTCGATTCCCGTCGAAGAGCACCACGTCGAGCACCAGCGCATCCGGAAGATCGACGAGGATGCGACCACGGTCATCGTGCAGGTCGGTGAGATCGCCGAAACGCAGCGCAAGCACACCGCGATGCTCGAGCGGCACACCGTGTACCACCAGCAGCACCGGTCCGACCTGACCGGGCTGCGGCGCGACCTGGAGGACACCCGCGCCGAGATGAACACCCGTTTCTCGGCACTGGACGACGACGTCGCCGGGCTGAAGACCGACGTGTCGACGCTCAAGACCGACGTGTCGCTGATCAAGGACACGCTCGGGGTGATCCTGTCGCGGCTGCCGGAGCAACCGGCCGCGTGAGATGACGAAAGCGGCCCCCGGAGCCTGGCCGGGGGCCGCTTTCGTGTCGTTCGGGTCAGTACGAGCGGGCCAGGATCGCGGTCAGGTCGGGCTCGTCCTGCGAGGCCGGGACCGAGCCGTCCGCCCGGAACAGGCAGCGCACCGTGATGGCGCGCTCGTTGGCCAGCGCCTCGCCGTCGACGCCGACCGCCGACCACGGCACCCGGGCCCAGCCGGTGCCGGCCGCTTCGAGGGCCTCGTCCAGGGTGGACACCTCGACGGTGTTCGCCTCCCGGCGGGCCAGCGCCTCGTCGTACAGCGCCTTCTGGTCGGCCTCCAGCGCGGCGGTGACCGCGCCGACCGCCTCACCGAGCTGCATCGGGGTCTTCGAGCCATCGATGCGGCGCACCAGCACGACGCGGCCCTCGGCCAGGTCGCGCGGGCCGACCTCGATCCGGATCGGGTAGCCCTTCAGCTCCGCGTCGACGGCGCGGCGGCCGAACGGGGTGTCGACCCGGTCGTCCAGCTTGACCCGGACACCGGCCGCGGCCAGGTCCTCGACCAGCGTGCGGGCGGCGGAGGTGATCGAGCCGTCGGTCTCCTTGACCACGGTGACGATCGCCTGGATCGGCGCGAGCGCCGGCGGGACGCGCATGCCGTTGTCGTCGCCGTGGCACATGATCAGGCCGCCGAGCATGCGGGTCGAGGTGCCCCAGGACGTGGTCCAGGCGTGCTCGCGGGTGCCCGCCTGCGACGAGTACGCCACGTCGAACGCCTTGGCGAAGTTCTGGCCGAGCTCGTGCGAGGTGCCCATCTGCAGCGCCTTGCCGTCGCCCATCATCGCTTCCAGCGTGTACGTGCTGGTGGCGCCCGCGAAGCGCTCGCGGTTGGTCTTGCGGCCCAGCACCACGGGAATGGCGAGCAGCTCACGCATGTGGCGCTCGTACACCTCGTGGTGGATCTTCAGGGTGTATGCCTTGGCGTCGGCCTCGGTGGCGTGGGCAGTGTGCCCCTCCTGCCACAGGAACTCCGACGTGCGCAGGAAGATCCGCGGGCGCATCTCCCAGCGGACCACGTTGGCCCACTGGTTGAGCAGCAGCGGCAGGTCACGGTAGGAGTCGACCCACTTGGCCATGAACTCGCCGATGACGGTCTCGCTGGTGGGACGCACCACGACCGGCTCGGCCAGCTGCTTGCCGCCGCCGTGGGTGACCACCGCGAGCTCGGGCGAGAAGCCCTCGACGTGCTCGGCCTCGCGCTTGAGGTAGCTCTCCGGGATGAACAGCGGGAAGTACGCGTTCTCCGCGCCCGCCGCCTTGATCCGGGAGTCCATGTCGGCCTGCATCCGCTCCCAGATGGCGTAGGCCGTCGGTCGGATGACCATGGTGCCCCGGACCGGGCCGTTGTCGGCCAGCTGAGCCTTGGAGATCAGGTCCTGATACCAGCGGGGAAAGTCTTCCGCCCGGGGAGTGAGCACACGCGCCATAGCGGGTCATCCTACTGACCCACGCCGCGCCCGCTCCCCCCAGCCCGCCCGTGTCCCGCCCCACCCCGCCGCCCGAAGTGCTCAAGATCGCCCGACTTGCCTGGCACATGGGCGAAAGCGCGCCCAAGATACGCACACGTGCCCGGCAAGTCCGGCGATCATGAACCGGTCAGTGGATGACGCGGCCGCGCAGGACGATGCGTTGTGGGGCGAGCAGGGTGCGCAGGTCGCGGCGGGGGTCTTCGTCGTAGACGACCAGGTCGGCCAGGCCGCCCTCGGTCAGGCCGGGGAAGCCGAGCCAGTCGCGGGCGCGCCAGGAACCGGCCGCGAGCACGTCGGACGCGGACATTCCGGCCGCGTGCAGGCGCAGCATCTCCTGTGCGGCCAGGCCGTGTGCGATGCCGCCGCCGGCGTCGGAGCCGACGTAGATCGGCACCCCGGCCTCGTGCGCCGCGGACACCACCGCCGGGAACCGGTCGCGCAGCGCGAGCATGTGCTTGGCGTACCCGGGGAACCTCGCCTCGGCCCGTTCGGCGATGTGCCCGAACGTCTCGATGTTGATCATTGTCGGGACCAGGGCGGTGCCCCGGCGCGCCATCTCGTCGAGCAGGTCGGTCGACAGCCCGGTGCCGTGCTCGACGCAGTCGATGCCCGCGCGCACCAGCGTCGCGACGCTCGACTCCTCGAAGCAGTGCGCGGTGATCCGCGCCCCGGCCGCGTGCGCCGCGCCCACGGCCGCGGTGAGCGTGGCCTCGTCCCAGGCGGGCGCGAGGTCGCCGCGGTCGCGGTCGATCCAGTCGCCGACCAGCTTCACCCAGCCCGTGCCCGCCGCCGCCTGCCGGGTCACCTCCGCCACCACCTGGTCCGCGGGCACCTCCACCCCGATCTCGGGCAGGTACCGCCGCGGCGGCGCGACATGCCGGCCCGCGCGGGCCAGTCGCGGCACGTCGCGGTCGTCGTCCAGCTCGGCGTACGGATACGGCGAGCCCGCATCCCGGATCGCCAGCACCCCGGCGTCCCGGTCGACGAAGGCCAGCTCCCGCGCCTGCGCCAGGCTCGTCACCGGGGCCCCGCCGGGCGCGATGCCGATGTGGCAGTGCGCGTCCACCAGTCCCGGCAGCACGTAGCCGCCGGTGGAGACCGTCTGCGCCCCGGACACCGGGGTCAGCGACACCCGGTCGCCGACCAGCCACAGATCACGGACTTCGTCGTCGGGGAGCACCACGCCCCGCACATGCAGCGCCGTCGCCATGCCTCGCACTGTCCCATACGACTGGATCTCCGCGACGGCGGCGTGACGGGTCGCCGCCGCCACCCGAACGGGTCGTGCGTCGCAGGATCGAGGACGGTCCCTTGCTTTTGTTCGAACACATGTTCGATAATGGATGCAGGCGCGGGGCGTCGGCACAGCTGAGTGATGGCAGTCAGCAACTGTGCCGGCGCCTCCCCGACTGCATGCATCGATCCCATGCAGACGAAGATCGCCACCTCAGGCCCGGCGTCGGGGGGTGACCGGTAGCGGACCCTGAGGTGGCGATCTTCAAAAACCGTGCGGGACGGACCGGACCTATTTGTCCTTGTCCTTGTCGTCGCCCTTCATCAGCTTGCCGAAGTCGAGCTTCGGAGCCTTGAACGGGCTGCCGCCGCCCATGCCCATCTGCTGCTCCAGCGCGGCCGGGTCCATGCCCGGGGGCAGTTGCGGCATGCCGCCGCCCATGCCGGGCAGACCGGCCGGGAAACCGCCGCGCGGACCGCCGCCGCTCTTGGTGCCCTTGCGCTTGTTCTTGGGCGACTTGGTCGCCTTGCGGCGGCCGCCGCCGGGCAGGCCCATCATGCCGCCCATCTGCTTCATCATCTTCTGCGCCTGCTCGAAGCGGTTGAGCAGCTGGTTCACGTCGGTGACGGTGACTCCGGAGCCGCGGGCGATGCGGGCCCGGCGCGAGCCGTTGAGGATCTTCGGCGTGGTGCGCTCGCCCGGGGTCATCGAGCGGATGATCGCGGTGACCCTGTCGAAGTGGCTGTCGTCCAGCTCGGCCAGCTGGTCCTTCATCTGGCCCATGCCCGGCATCATGCCGAGCAGGTTCGCGATGGGACCCATCCGGCGTACGGCGATGAGCTGGTCCAGGAAGTCCTCCAGCGTGAACTGCTCGCCCCCGAGCAGCTTCGCCGTCATCTTCTCCTTCTGCTCCTCGTCGAAGGCCTGCTCGGCCTGCTCGATGAGGGTCAGCACGTCGCCCATGCCGAGGATGCGGCTGGCCATCCGGTCGGGATGGAAGACGTCGAAGTCCTCCAGCTTCTCGCCGGTGGACGCGAACAGGATCGGCTGCCCGGTGACCTCGCGCACGGACAGCGCGGCGCCACCGCGGGCGTCGCCGTCGAGCTTGGAGAGCACGACACCGGTGATGCCGACGCCGTCGCGGAACGCCTCCGCGGTGGCCACGGCGTCCTGGCCGACCATCGCGTCGATGACGAAGATGATCTCGTCGGGGTTGACCGCGTCGCGGATCGCGGCGGCCTGCGCCATCATCTCGGTGTCGATGCCGAGGCGGCCCGCGGTGTCGACGATCACGATGTCGCGCATGTGGCGGCGCGCGTGCTCGATCGAGTCCTTGGCGACCTGGACCGGGTCGCCGGTGCCGTTGCCGGGCTCCGGCGCGTACACCTCGACGCCCGCGCGCTGGCCGAGCACCTGCAGCTGGTTGACCGCGTTGGGGCGCTGGAGGTCGCAGGCGACCAGCAGCGGCTGGTTGCCCTGGGCCTTGAGCCAGCGGGCGAGCTTGCCCGCGAGCGTGGTCTTACCGGATCCCTGCAGACCGGCCAGCATGATCACGGTGGGCGGCTGCTTGGCGAACTGGAGCCGCCGAGCCTCCCCGCCGAGGACCGCGACCAGCTCCTCATGCACGATCTTGATGATCTGCTGGGCCGGGTTGAGCGCCTGCGAGACCTGCGCGCCGCGCGCCCGCTCCTTGAGCCGGAAGATGAAGGCCTTCACCACCGGCAGGGCGACATCCGCCTCCAGCAGCGCCAGCCGGATCTCCCGGGCGGTGGCGTCCACGTCGGCGTCGGTGAGCCGGCCCTTGCTCCGCAGCTTGGAGAAGATGCCGGAGAGCCGGTCGCTCAGGGTGTCAAACACAGCGCAACATCCCCAATTGGTCGAGTTCGTCTGAATGAGCGGCTACAGGCAGCCCTGGTAAGGGTAGCCGCTGCCCTCACCGCCCGATCCCACTGCCGCCCGGTCACGCATACCCACCCCGCCGACCCCCCGAACCGCCCACCCGCGCGACCCTGACCCCCGCCGCCGCGCCGACGGCCGACCGGCCGCGCAAGGTCGCCCGACTTGCCTGGCACATGGGCGAAAGCGGGTTCAAGATACGCACAGGTACCAGGCAAGTCGGATGATCAAGGACCACCCGCGCGACGGCCGAGTAGGGCACCGCGGCGGGATCAGGCGGCGGCGAGGACGGCGGCTTCGACGGTGTCGCGGTCGACGTCGCCGACGAGGTAGAAGGCGTCGACGACGTCGGCGCCGAGGGTGGAGACACGGGCGGTGCGCACGTCGACGCCGAGCTCCGCCAGCGCCGAGGTGACCCGGTAGAGCAGGCCGGGCGAGTCCGTGGCGCGCAGTTCCAGCAGCGTCGCGCCGGTCGCCTCACCCCAGATGACCCGCGGCTCGGCGCCGGTCACCGGCTTGCGGCCACCCGCGCTGCCCAGGCGGCGGGGCAGCGGCAGCTGGTCCAGCCCGACCCGGCGCAGGTCCGCGGCCAGCAGCTCCCGGTCCGGAGGGGCGCCGTAGCGGTTGTTCACGGCGCATTCGATGATCGCGCGCTCACCGATCGTGGACGTGCCCGCGGCGACGATCTCCAGTTTGTGCGTGGCCAGGCAGCCCGCGACCGCGGCGAGCAGGCCGACGCGGTCGTGCGCGGCCAGCGCCACCCAGTCGTCGGCGACCTGCACCACCGGCAGCGGCCCGGCCAGCAGCGCCGGGTCGGGCAGGGTCGGCTCGGGCAGCTGCCCGCCGCCGAGCACCTTGCGCACCCGCGCGCACAGGTCGTCGATGAGCTTGGACTTCCAGGCCGACCAGGCGGCCGGGCCGGTGGCCTGGGCGTCGGCACGGGCGAGCATCTGCAGCAGTTCGAGCGTGCCGGTGTCCCCGACGAGCTTGGCGACGTGGTTGATCGTCGCCGGGTCGTCGAGGTCGCGGCGGGTCGCGGTGTCGGGCAGCACCAGGTGGTATCGCACCAGCGTGGCGATGGTGTCCACGTCGGCCGGGGGCAGGCCGATCGCGGTGGCGATCTCGCGGGCCAGCTCCGCGCCGACCTCGCTGTGGTCACCGGGCAGGCCCTTGCCCACGTCGTGCAGCAGCGCGCCGAGCACCAGGAGGTCGGGCCGGGCCACCTCGCGCGACCAGGTGGCGGCGTTCGCGGCGGCCTGCACCAGGTGCCGGTCGAGGGTGAAGCGGTGCACGGGGTGGTGCTGCGGGGTGCCGCGCAGCCGGGTCCACTGCGGCAGCCAGGCCGAGGTGAGCCCGAAGCGGTCGCAGGCCTCCCAGGCCGCGACCAGGCCGGTGCCCGCGCCGAGCAGGGTCAGCAGGGCGGTGCGGGCCGAGGCGGGCCACGGGGTCGGCAGCGGCGGGCAGAACCGGGCCAGCCACTCCAGGGTGGCGCGCGCGATGGGCATCTGGTGCTGGGCGGCGGCGGCGGCCACCCGCAGCGACAGCGACGGGTCGGGGTGCGGGCCGACCGCTGCCCGGGCCAGCACGATCTCGCCGTCGGCGGCGACCACGTCGCGGGCGATCGGGCGGCGTACGGTCACCGCTTCGCGGGTGCGCGGGTCACCGTGGCGGGACCCGGCCGCGGTCCAGCGCTGCACCGAGCGCCAGGCGTCGGTCAGCGACCACGAGACGGCCCGGGCGTCGAGCCCGATCCGGCGCAGCAGCATGTCGCCGTCGGCCAGCCCGAGCAGTTCGGCCACCTGCAGGCGCTCCTGGGCCCGCAGCCGGTCGTTGCGCCGGCCGATGCTGACGTGCAGCGCGTCGCGTACGTCGAGCAGCCGGGTCGCGGCGGCGCGCACCTGGGGCGGCAGTGCGTCGGCCACCCCGGCGACACCGATGCCGCGCAGCACGCCGACGTCGCGCAGGCCGCCCGCGGCCTCCTTCACGTCGCCTTCGAGCAGGTAGGCCAGCTCGCCGTGGGCCGCGTGGCGCTCCTCGACCAGCTCCCGCAGGCGCAGCAGCTGGCGGCGCGCGGTGCGCCGCCACTGGTCCACCGCGGCCCGGCCCAGCTGGGCGGACAGCGCCGGGTCACCGGCGATGTGGCGGGCGTCGAGCAGCCCGAGGGCCACCTTGACGTCGTCGTGCGCCGCGTCGAGCGACTCGGCGACGGTGCGGGTGGAGTGGTCCAGGCCCATCCGGGCGTCCCAGATCGGATACCACAGTGACGCGGCCAGCTCGTCGACCCGCGGCACCCCGGCGTGCACCAGGATCAGGTCCAGGTCGCCGTGCGGCGTGCACTCGCGGCGGCCCAAGCCGCCGACGGCCACCAGGGCGACGCCGGGGGTGTCCGGCAGCAGCCGGCGCAGCCAGGCGTCGAGCGCGTCGGCCCGGGCGAGCCGGGCGTCCGCGCCGATGGAGGACTGTTCCCGCAGCGCGAGCCGCGCATAGTCGGGCCCGGGGCCCGCCGCGCTGTCCGATGCGGAAGCTACGACGTTCCCCGGGCCCATGTGGTCCTCTTTCAGGTTGTTGCGACTACTGCCTCAGAGCGCGTCGAGTCCGCGCTCGCCGGTGCGGACCCGGACCACCTCGGATACCTCGGTGACCCAGACCTTTCCGTCCCCGATCTTGCCGGTCCGGGCGGCGGTGACGATGGAGTCGACGACCTTCTCCACGTCCAGCTCGTCCGTGACCACTTCGATCCGGATCTTCGGCAGGAACTCCACCGTGTACTCGGCACCCCGGTACACCTCGGTGTGGCCCTTCTGCCGGCCGTAACCCTGGACCTCGCTGACCGTCAGCCCGGCGACGCCCATGGCGTGCAGAGCCTCCTTCACGGCGTCCAACTGGTACGGCTTGATGACGGCGGTGACCAGCTTCATGCTCAACCCCTCCATCTGGGAACCTTAGCCGGACACCTTTTCGGTGGCCGGTGCCGTCTCTTCCACATCGGCCTTGGGGGCCTTGGGCGTACCGATACCGGCCAGAGCGAAGGCGCCGGCGCTGCCGCCGCCCGCCGAGGACGACAGCTCGTACGCGCTCTCCGCGTGCTCGGCCACGTCGATGCCCTCGACCTCGGCCTCGGGCTTGACCCGGAAGCCGATGGTCTTGTCGATGACGAACGCGAGCAGCGCCGCGACGACGAACGAGAAGACCGTCACGATGCCGCTGGCCAGCGCCTGCCGGCCGAGCTGGGTGACCCCGCCACCGTAGAACAGGCCGTCCTGGCCGCCCAGCGTGGTGATGAAGGAGTTCAGCTCGGTGCTGGCGAACAGACCGATGAACAGCGAGCCGATCCAGCCACCGACGAAGTGCACGCCGACCACGTCGAGCGAGTCGTCGTAGCCGAGCTTGTACTTCAGGCCGACCGCCAGCGCGCAGACCGCGCCGGCCACCAGGCCGAGCAGCACCGCGGGCAGGGTCGGGATGAAGCCACAGGCCGGGGTGATCGCGACCAGGCCGGCGACCGCGCCGGAGGACGCGCCGACCAGGGTCGGCTTGCCGTCACGGAACCACTCGACGATGATCCAGCCGAGCAGACCGGCGGCCGTGGCCACCTGGGTGTTCAGGAACGCGACACCCGTGATGGCGTCGACCGTCAGCTCCGAGCCCGCGTTGAACCCGAACCAGCCGAACCACAGCAGACCGGCGCCCAGGGCGACGAACGGCACGTTGTGCGGCTTGAACTTGTCCTTCGGCCAGCCGATGCGCTTGCCGAGCACCAGGGCCACACCGAGTGCCGCGGCACCCGCGTTGATGTGGACCGCGGTGCCACCGGCGAAGTCGAGCGCGAAGATCTTGGCGCCGATGAAGCCGCCGCCCCAGACCCAGTGCGCGACCGGGATGTAGACCAGGGTGACCCAGCCGAAGGCGAACAGCAGCCAGCCGGCGAACTTCGCCCGGTCCGAGATCGCGCCGCTGATCAGGGCGACCGTGATGATCGCGAACATCATCTGGAAGATGGCGAACACGTACGTCGGGATACCCGTCGACGCGCCGGCCAGGAACCAGATCTCGCCCGTCTTGTCGGTCGGCATCCCCAGGTAGGTGGAGAAGTTACCGATGAAAGAGTTCAGGTCCGCGTTCTCGTTCGTGCCGAACGCGGCCGTGAAGCCATAGACGACCCAGATGATGGAGACGAGCCCGATCGAGGCGAAGCTCATGATCATCATGTTGAGGACGCCCTTGGCACGGTTCAGGCCGCCGTAGAACAGCGCCAGACCCGGAGTCATGAGCAGCACCAGAGCGGACGAGACCAGCAGCCACGCTGTGTTGCCGGTGTCGATCGTCGGTGGATCTTCGACGAGCAGCACGCTGCCCTCCTAAGTGAGTGGGTTCCTCCCAGCCAGCCCCGAGGTCGACCGTCGTGGCGCCGCCGTGTCGGCGGGCCGCTCGTCGTGTCATCCCCGACCGATCGCCGCAGTGCCATCGGTGCTGGTTGGGGGGCAGCATCGCCAACCCCTGTTTCGCGCAATGACGCTGCTCGGTTTCCGGCACGTCACGATCTGTTTCGTACGTGTGAAGAAATGTTCACACGTGAGGAGACCATTCATGGCGCGTTTCAGCGCAGCGCGTGCTCCAGCGTGTACCGCTCGTAGTCAATCAGCCGAAGGTCGCGAAGCGGACGACGAAGGTGGCCCTTCTGCACGATACGTACGAACGCCGGCTCCCCCGCCGTGGCGAGGCGGCGGATGCCCTCGACGTGGTCCACGATGCGCTTGCGGATGGTCCGCACGAGACGGTGCCGGTCGCGCGGGATCAGCCCGTACGCGTCGGCGAACAGGCGCAGCCGGCGGGGCCGGTCGGGCCGGTGCCAGCCGAGCGTGATCGAGTCGCGGTCGCTGAAGATCGGCACCCAGGTCCAGGCGGCGTATGCCACGTCGTAGATGCGCGAGCCGGGCGAGGCGAGGTCGAAGTCGATCATCGCGAGGGTGCCGTCCGGCCGCCAGATGACGTTGTGCGGGGCGGCGTCGTGGTGGCAGATGATCTCCGCGTCCGGCGGCGGCGGCCCGAACGAGCGCCACACCCCACCAGGCGGCGTGCGGAAACCCGCCTGCGCATCGTGGAACATGCGCAGCATGGTGGCGACGGTGACCAGCGCCTCGTCGGTGACCCAGTGCGGGGCCAGCGGGTATTCCCCGCACTCGCCCGGCAGGTAGGACAGCACCTCACGGCCGTGCTCGTCCATGCCCAGGGCACGGGGGGAACCGGTGAAACCGGCGTACTCGAGATGGCGTAGCAGGGCATGCACGGTCGGGGTCCACGGTCCGGCGTTGCGCCGGACCGTCTCGCCGACCCGCACCACCGTGCTGACGTTTCCGCCACGCAGCGGGATCTCGGTGGGATCCTGGAAAGGGGCTGTCACCATGGACTCGTCAGCTGCTCGTCGCTCGTCGGCTCGTCACTCGTCGCCCAGCAGGGCGGAGACGAACTGAGCTGGGTCGAAGGGTGCGAGATCGTCGGGACCCTCGCCAAGGCCGACCAGCTTCACCGGAATGCCGAGAGCACGCTGCACCGCGATCACGATACCGCCCTTCGCCGTGCCGTCCAATTTAGTGAGCACCACGCCGGTGACGTCGGCGACCTCGGTGAAGACCCGAGCCTGGCTCAACCCATTCTGTCCCGCGGTGGCGTCGAGCACCAGCAGGGTCTCCGAGACCGGGCCGTGCTTCTCCACCACCCGCTTGATCTTGCCGAGCTCGTCCATCAGGCCGACCTTGTTCTGCAGCCGGCCGGCGGTGTCGATGAGCACGGTGTCGACGCCCGCGTCGATGCCCTTCTTGACCGCGTCGAAGGCGACGGCGGCCGGGTCACCGCCCTCCGGACCGCGAACGACCTGCGCGCCGACCCGGCTGGCCCAGGTGGCCAGCTGCTCGGCGGCGGCCGCGCGGAAGGTGTCGGCCGCGCCCAGCACCACGGTGTGACCGTCGGCCACCAGCACCCGGGCGATCTTGCCGCAGCTGGTGGTCTTGCCGGCGCCGTTCACGCCGACGACCAGGATCACCGACGGCTTGCCGTCGACGACCCCGGTGTGCAGCGAGCGGTCCAGCTTCGGGTCCAGCGCCTCGGTCAGCTCCTCGGTCAGCAGCGCCCGCAGGTCCCCAGCCGTCCGGGTGCCGAGCACGCGGGTGCGCTCGCGCAGCTTCGCCACGATCTCGGTGGTCGCCTGCACGCCCACGTCGGCGCTGATCAGGCTCTCCTCCACCTCGTCCCACGCGTCGTCGTCGAGGTGGTCACGGGAGAGCAGGCCGAGCAGGCCCTTGCCGAAGACGTTCTGCGAGCGCGACAGCCGGGCGCGCAGCCGCACCAGGCGGCCCGCGGTCGGCTCCGGCGTCTCGATCTCCGGCTCGGCCGGCTTCGGCGGCGCGACCTCGACCGGCGGGGCCGTCTCTCCCGGCGCGGGCGGGGCCGGCGCGGGCACGACGGCCGGCTTGCCCGGCGCCGCCTTCTCCGGCGCCTTCTCGGGCGCGGGCTTCTCCGGCGCGGGGGCCGTGATCACGCTCGGCGGGATCTGCTCCCCGCGCTCGATCCCCGGGCGCTGCTGCTCGGTGGGCGGCAGCGCGCCGCGGCGCGGCCGGCGGACGAGGAACAGCGTCAGCCCGGCCAGCAGCAGCAGGCCGATGACCACGAGTACGGGGACGAGCGCGTCTTTCATGCTCGGCATCCTCTCAAACCTGGGGCCGTCCGGCGCACACCGGAGGCCGCGCGCGCCGATACGACAGCCTCCGCCCTGGCCCCGGCCGCGCCGATCCCGGAGGATGTCCGCGTGGCGAACCTCCTCCTCGGCCCGCTCCTGCGCCGCGTCGACGGTGACCAGGCGGTCATCTGGGTACAGACCGACCAACCCGCGCGGGTGCGCGTGCGAGCCGGTGACAGCACCGTGACGTCGGACACGTTCGAGGCGTTCGGAGTGCATGTGGGGCTGGTGGTGCTGGCCGGGCTGCCCGCCGGCGCGACCGCGTACGCCGTCGAACTCGACGGCGCGGCCGTGTGGCCGCTGTCCGGATACCCCGATTCTGTGATCACCATCCGCGATCCGGGGCGGGCCGACGCGGTGATCGCGTTCGGCTCCTGCCGTGAGGCCAGCGCGTCGACGCATACCGAGGCCGGGCACGACCCGGACGCCCTGGAGGCGCTCGGGCACCGGCTGCTGGCGCAGGCCCGGACCGGGCAGGCCGAGCTACCCGACCTGCTGGCGCTGATCGGCGACCAGATCTACGCCGACGGCCTCTCCGCGCCCACCCGCGGCTGGCTGGCCGAGCAGACCCGGCCGCGGTCCGCGCCGGACGGGCACGTGGTGACCTTCGCCGAGTACGTGCACCTCTACCACGAGTCGTGGAACGAGAAGCCGGTCCGCTGGCTGCTGTCCACCGTGCCCAGTGTGATGATCTTCGACGACCACGAGATCATGGATGACTGGAACTCCTCGGCCGCCTGGCTCGCACAGGTGCGCCGCGAGCCCTGGTGGGACGAGCGCAGCACCTCCGGCATCGCCTCCTACTGGCTGTTCCAGCACCTCGGCAACCTGACCCCCGCCCAGCTCCGCCGCGACCCGGTGTGGGCGCGCATCCAGGCCGGCGAGGACGCCACCGCAGTGCTCACGGAGTTCGCGACCCGGGTCGCCACGCCCGCCGGTCCGAACCCCTACCCGTGGGGGTACACCGTCGACGTCGGCCGGACCCGGCTGGTCATGCTCGACTGCCGCGGCAACCGGGTGATCGACGGGCCCGAGCGCCGGATGTGGCCCCAGGAGCACTGGGACGAACTGGCCGAGCAGGCCCGTGCCGACTGCGACCACCTCGTGCTGGCCTGCTCCCTGCCGTGGCTGCTCGCGCCCGCGATCCACCACGGCGAGGCCGTGATCGAGGTGCTGGCCGCGAAGCGCCCCGGCATGGAGCGCCTGCGCCAGAAGTACGACCTGGAGCACTGGGCCGCAGTGGGGCACTCCTTCGACGAGCTCACCGCCCTGATCGCGGGCGTACGAGGACCGGCCACGGTGAGCGTGCTCGGCGGCGACGTGCACCACTCGTACGTCGCCCGCGCCGCGATCCCGGGCGCGACCGCGGTCGTGCACCAGATCACCTGCTCGCCACTGCACCAGAGCATCCAGGGCGTCATGCGCACCCTGCTGCGGGTGGGCTGGTGGCGGGCACTGTCCGGCCCCGCGGCACTGGTCGCGCGCCTCTTCCGCGTACCCAGGCCGGGCGTGCGCTGGAAGGCCTACGACCGGCCGTACTTCGGCAGCGCCGTGGCCACGCTGACCCACCGTGGCCGCGCCGCCTCGGTGGTCATCGAGGGCACCGCCACCGGGACCAGCCTGTCCCCCGTGCTGCGCTACGACCTCACCGCCTGAGGCCCGCGGGGTGCTCGTGTCGTCATTCCGACACGTGCACCCCGCGGGAGGTCTCAGACGTGCTCGGACGCGACCGGCACGGACACGGAGTGGTCGTCGGTGACCAGGGTGACCTTGCCGTTGGCGTGCTCGACCGAGAGCAGCGTGCCGGGCGGCAGCACGTCCAGCACGTCCGGTGGCAGCTGCACGGTGCCGTCCCCGGCGATGACCGCGAACTCGCGGCCGTCGCGGCCCTCGGAGCCGACCCGGCCGTCGCGGATGGTCACCGCCCGGCCCAGCCGCGCGCCCACGTCGGGGTCGTGCGTGACCGCGACGATGGTGGTGCCGCGCTCGGTGTTGACCGCCTCCAGCGCCGCCAGCACC
Source organism: Catellatospora paridis (assembly GCF_009720365.1). Taxonomy (GTDB): domain Bacteria; phylum Actinomycetota; class Actinomycetes; order Mycobacteriales; family Micromonosporaceae; genus Catellatospora; species Catellatospora paridis. The sequence continues at coordinate 34,580 of NZ_WBZD01000016.1, forward strand.
TCGTCGCGCGCGGTCCGGTCGAGCTGGCTGGTCGGCTCGTCCACCAGCAGCAGGCCGGGCGAGGCGGCCATGCCGACCGCGATGGCGGCCCGCTGTGCCGCGCCGGGCGGCAGGTCCTGCACCTTGCGGTGGCCCAGCCCGGTCAGGCCGAGCAGGGACAGGATGCGCTCCGGCGGCTCCAGGTCGGCGGGGCGCACGTGCGCCGCACGGCGCTGCGCCAGCCACACGTTGCTGAGCACGGTGGCGTACGGCAGCAGGTTGCGCCGGGCCCCCTGCAGCACCACGCCGAGGTCCGTGCCGCGCAGCCGGGCCAGCTCGGCCTCGCTGATCCGGCCGATGTCGACCAGGCCGATCTGCACCCGGCCGGCGCTCGGCCGCATCAGCCCGGCCAGCAGCGCGATCAGCGTCGACTTGCCCGAGCCGGACGGCCCGACCAGGGCCACCCGCTCCCCCGGAGCGATGTCCAGGTCGACGCCGGCCAGCGCCACCACGTCGCCGCCCTCGGCACGGTAGATGTGCACCACCCGGCGGCACACCACGGCCAGGCCGGTCAGGCTGGAGTTCTTCACGACGTCGCTCCCTCGCTCCCGCGGGCCACCCTCGTGGCGAGCAGGCAGGTTGTCAACAGCACCAGCAGGGCCGCCGCGATCGGGGCGGCGACCAGCGGCCCGGGCAGGTCGGGCGGGGGCACGGCCGTGCCCCCGTCGCCGAACACCGGCAACACGCCGCGGGCCAGCGCCCACGACAGCACCGCGGCCAGCAGGCCGATCACGGTGCCCGCGAGCACCAGGGCGAACCGGCCGCCCAGGTCCGCGCTGCGCAGCACCCGCTCGCTGACGCCCTGCCCGCGCAGCGTCGCCAGCCCGCCGTCGGTCCGGCCGCGTTCGAGCACCGCGGTGACCAGCAGGCCGCCCGCGGCGAAGAGCACGCCGACGAGCGCGGCCGCGGCCAGGAACAGCATCGCCAGCGCGGGGGCCTGCTCCTCGTAGAGGCGCAGCTGCCCGGCGGCGTTGCGCTCCCCGAGCATCTTCAGCCCGTTGGCCTCCAGGCGCTTGACGAGGTCGGCGGGCGCGTCGGCGGACAGCCAGACCTCGGGCTCCTGCGCGTCCGATTCGCCGCCCACCCGCAGGTCGGCGTACTGCAGGTCGACCAGCGCGCCCTGCGAGCCGTTGCGGGGCACCAGCGGCAGCGTGCCCGCCCGGACGATCGGGACCCGCACCGTGCCGCCGGCGCCGAGCAGCTCGGGGGGCAGCTCACCGGCGGCGACCAGGGGCAGCGGGTCGGGCGCGGGATCGGCCGCGGCACGCATGTCCGGCGTGAGCACGCTGTCCACCCACACCCGCAGGCCGCCGGCGGCGGGGGCCATCTCCGGCACGGGCCGCGCGGCGCTCGTCTGCGGCAGCCGCCAGTGGTGTCCGGCCAGCTCCGCGCCGGTCAGCAACGTCTTGCCGGTGAGGTCGCGCAGGTCGCCGACGGTCAGGTCGACCAGGTAGCGCTTGGGCGTGAACAGGTCCACCAGCAGCTGCCTGACCTGGCACGGACCGGCCGCGCAGGGGGGCGTGGCAACCCGGTACGCATGCGTGCCCGGCAGCAGTTTGTCCACCCGGACAGTGGACTGGGCCCCGCCGGTGCCCACCAGGCGCAGGGTGAGGCCCGCCTTGGCGCCCGGCTCGATCCGGTCCAGCGTCACGGTGATCTCGATCTCGGCCGCGGTCAGCGACAGCGGGGTCACCTCGGTGGGTCGCAGCTGCCTCGCCACCTCGGCCGGGGCCGTGGCGCCGTACGCGTCGGGCCACAGCGCCACCGCCGCGAACCGGGAGCTGTCCACGGCCAGCAGCTTCGTCTCGCTGTTCACGTTCACCCGCATGGCCGCCATCGCGTACCGGCCGGAGGGGTCCGCGGCGCGCACCGCGTGCAGCAGGCTGGCCGCGGGCAGCCCCTCGACCTGCAGCACCCGGGCCGCACCGACCTGCACCTCGGACCGCTCGTGCCAGGCCTGCGCGGCCACATCCCGAGCCGACAGCGCGAACCCGAGCAGGCCGAACACGACGGTCAGCAGCACCACGACCCAGTGCGTGCCGCCGCCCCGGGCCAGCGTCAGCGCGGCCAGGCCGGTACGCAGCCGCCCGCGGCGCAGCGCCCGGCGGCCCAGCCGCTCGGCAGGCACGCCGATCGCACGGGCCGCGACCAGGCCCAGGCCCAGCGCGATACACAGCGGCGCGAGCAGCCCGATGCCACCCGCGCCGTTGTCCTCGCCCGCCGCGACCTGGTAGCCGGCGACCAGCGCGAGCGCGCCGACCATCGCCTCGACGCCGCCGACGAGCCCGCCGCGGCGGCGCACCCGGGCCCGGCGCAGCAGGCCCAGCACCGGCGTGGTGAGCGCGCGCACCTGCGCGAGCAGCCCGGCCAGCAGCGCGCCGAGCACCGCCGCGGCGGTGTACAGCGCCGACGTCGGGTTCAGGTACACCGGCGGCGAGCCGGGCAGCGCGATCGTCGCCAGCAGCGCGGTCGCCGCGTATCCGAGCAGGTAGCCGGGGATCACGGCGAGCAGCACCGGCACGGACGTCTCGGCGGTGGCCAGCCACCACCGGGTGCGGGCGGGCACGCCGCGCAGTGCGGTCAGGCCCAGCTCGCCGCGCCGCTGCTCGACCCCGCCGGCCACCGCGATGAACAGGACCAGCCAGCACAGCATCACCAGCGGCACGGCCGCCAGCAGCAGGCTCGACGCGAGCTGCGACTCGCCGTCCTTGATCCGGGCGATGAGCTTGTTCAGTTCGCTGTCGACGCCGAAGCCGCCCGCGTCCAGCTCGGACTCGGCGGCGTCCAGATCGTCGCGCAGCCGGTCCATGTCTTCGAACGCCGCGGGGGTGACCAGGAGGTCCACCATGCGCATCCGGCTGCCCTCGACGGCCGCCACGGTGCGCTCGGTGGCGAACGCGGCGGGCTGGTCGAGCCCGGTGAGGATCTCGCGATCACCCCAGTAGGGGTCGTCGAGCCGGACCGCCTGGTAGAAGCCGACGACGGTGAGGCGCACCGGGGCGCGCTCCTCCTCCCGCGATCCGGTCGGCGGCACCCGGAACTCCAGGTCCTGTCCGGGCTGCACGTCGAGGTCGCGGCCGGCGTCCTCGCGCAGCACGACCTCGCGCTCGCCGGTGGCACACCGCCCCCGGACGATCGTCAGGTGCTCGCAGATCCCGGTCCGGGTGGCCAGGAACATGCCCTGCTCGTTCTCCTCGCCCTGCTCCCCGGTGACGACGACCTGCGCCGAGGTGCCGCTGAGCGTGATCATGCCGGGCACGTACGGGCGCAGCGGCTGGTCGCCGCCGCGCGGGTCGTCCGAAGTCTGCGCGGTGACCACCCGCTCGTCCACACTGGCCGCCGCGACCTCGACCCCGCGCAGCGACTCGGCGGCCGCGTCCTGGTAGAGCGGTCCCGCGGCGGCGGCGGCCGCGGCCAGGGCCGTCAGCAGCAGCGTGATGACCGCCAACCCGCGCCGGGCCCGCACCATCGCCCACAGCAGCGCCGTCATCGCTGTCCCTCCTGACTGCCGGGGCGACCGGTGGTGGCCCTGGCCAGCGAACGTCCGGCCGTGAGGGCGGCCGCCAGCAGCACCGCGGTGGCCGCGACGACCGCTGCCGCGACGACCGGCAGACCCGGTCCCGGCGGCGCGAGCCCCCCGCTGGCGGTCAACATCTGCCGGGCCGGGCCGCTGACAGCCCAGGCCGCGGTGGCGGTCAGCGCGCCCACCGGCGCGGCGATTCCGATCATGGCGAGGTTGCCGAGGCGGCCCGCGCGGGCGGCCGCACCGGCGGGCAGTCCCTGCAGGCGCAGGGCGGCCAGCTCGGCCGACCGGTTGCGCCGGTCCGTCGCCGCTAGCACGAGCACAGCCAGCGCCACCAGCAGCACGCTGAGCACCGCCGCCGCCAGGTGCAGCCGCAACGCCAGCCCGGCACCCTGCTCGCGGTAACGGTCGATGCGCTCCGGCACCGCCTCGTCGCGCACCGGCACCAGGCCCGCCGCGCGCAACCGGTCCACGGCGTCTGCCGGAGCGTCGGCGTTCAGCCATACCTGCAGCTGGATCGCGTTGTCCCGGCTGCCGCTGAGCCGGTCGGCGGTCTGCAGGTCGAACAGCGCCCCGGCGGTGCCCGCGCCCGGCAGCACCGGCGACACCCAGCGCAGGTCCACCGGCCGCGGCAGCGCCTGCAGCGGTTCGATCTCGGACAGCTCACCCGTGTGCGCCAGCCACGGCGGCCCGGCCGCGACCACCGGCAGCGGCACGGGCGCGTCGGATACGTACAGCCTGTTGTCGGTGCTGATCTGGCGCGGGTCGCTGGGCACGTAGCGCAGGCCCACCGCGTCGTCGAAGTTGAGCACCGTGACCTCTCGCTCGGCGCCCAGTTCGGGCCGCCATCGCGAGGCCGCGCCGATGGCCCGGCCCTCCAGCAGGGTGCGGTCCGGGCCGAGCTGGCGCAGCCGGTGCAGCCCGAAGCCGTCAGGCGATTGGGGGAAGCTCAGCCAGAACAGCCGGCAGCCGGGCGCGACCGCGCACGCCGGCAGGTCCAGCCGGTACTGCCGGCGGCCGGCTCCGTCCGCGATCTCGACCATGCCGGTGACCGGCGCTCCGTCCGGCCCGACCAGGGCGGCGGTCAGCCGCATGGGGCCGCCGAAGTCCGCGGTGGTGCTCACGTCGAATTCCAGCCCGCTGCCGGCCACCATCACGGGATCGCCCGCGGGGGCGCGCAGCAGCCGTGCCGTGTCGGCCGCGGACACGGTCGCGTCGTCGGGCCACAGCGCCACGGCGGCCAGCCGGGTGCTGTCCACCCCCAGCAGGGTCATGTCCGGGTCGTCCTGGCGGGTCACCGCCATGGCCCAGTCCCCCGCCGGGTCGGCCTTGGCGACCGCGGTCAGCAGCGCGGTACGCGACTGCGCGTACACGGTCAGCGCCCGCGGCGCGCCGAGCGCCAGCTCGGCCCGTTCCCGGGCCGCGCCCGCGGCCACGTCCCACGCGCTCACCGTGTACCCGACCAGGGCCACCGCCACGACGGTCAGTGCGACCAGGCGGTCCGCGCCGGGACGGCGGGCCACCTGGAGCGCGGCGAGCCCGTGCGCGAGCTTGCCGCGGTGCAGGCGGGACGCGCCGAACCGGGTCGCCGCGGAGCGCACCACCCGCGCGGTGAGCAGGCCGACCACGATCGCCAGCAGCAGCGGCGCGAGCAGCGGCAGCCCGCCCTCCTGGCTGTCGGAGGCGTACGACTGCCCGATCGCGGCCAGGGCGACGACCGCCACGGCCAGCTCGACCAGCCCGACGCGCCGCCGCCGCCGGGTCGGCACCTGCCGCAGCCCCTCCATGAGTGAGCCGGAGAACACCCGGCGCTCGGCGATCGCCGCGCTGATCATGACGACGAGCAGCGTGCCACCGGCCGCCACCACCGCCCCGTCGTCGAGCACGACGTCCTGGGCCCGCGCGAACGTCGCCCAGGTCAGCAGGCGCACCAGCAGCCAGCCCAGCAGCACCCCGAACGGCGCGGCGACCAGCAGCACGAGCGCGGTGGGGCCCAGCGCGAGCAGCGCCCGGTGCCGTGGCGGCACCCCGCGCAGCAGGCCCAGCGCCAGCTCGCTGCGCCGCTCCGACGCGGTGTAGCCGATCGCCATCAGCAGCACGAACCAGCACACGACCAGCAGCTGCACCGCGCCGAGCGGGGCTGCCAGGCGCAGCACCTCCCGGGTGTCCTCGATCCGCTGCAGCAGCCGCGGCAGGCCGTTGTCGATCCGTACGCCGACCAGCCCCATGCCGGGCTTGACGACCTCGGTCAGCCCGTCGAGGTTGCCGGAGGTGAAGGTCTCGTCCCCGGCGATCATGTCCACGGTCGCGATCAGGGTGCTCGCTTCGAGCGCGGCCACCGTCGGTGCGGCCACGAACAGCGGATTGCCCGCCCGCTGCGGCCGCGGCGTGAAGTCGGCCCGCCCGGCCCAGTACGGGTCGCCGCCGGCCAGCGGTCCCGCCGGGTCGTACACGGCGACCACGCGCAGCGTCACCGGCTCCGGGGCCCGGTGGGCCTCGTAGACGAACTCGCCGCCGGTGCTGACGCCGAGCCGCTGCGCGGTGGGTTCGCTGATCGCCACCTCGCCCGCGGCGGCCGGGCAGGTCCCGGCGGTGAGCACCAGGTGCTCGCACACGTCCGCGCGCATGGACAGCGGAGCGTCGACCGGCGACGCGCCGCGCACCCGCCCGTCCGCGTGCACCGCGACGACCTCGGTCAGCCCGCTGCCGTCGGTGCGCTCGGCGACCTGCCCGCGCAGGCTGTCGAGCTGCGAGGTATACCCGTTGGCCGCGGCGATCTCGGCGGTGAAGGTGATGGCGCGCTCGGCCGCGGTGGCCGCGCGCAGTTCCGCGGCGACCACGGCGCGGTCGGCGGCGGAGGCGTAGAGCGGAGCCGCGGTGCCGGCGGCGACCGCCAGCACGGCCAGCACAGCCAGGGTCACGACCTGGCTGCGGCGGCTGGCCAGCACGCCGAGCACCAAGCGGAGCATGTGTTACCTCTTCGGGGGGTCCGGCTGCCGGAACGGCGCGGGGAGCGCTTCCACGGTCGGCGAAAGGTGGGCTCGGACGGCCGTCAGGCCCGGACCAGCTCGGCAGCGCCGTCGAGCAGGTGCAGTTCGGCGTCGCAGGCCGCAGCCGCCTCCAGGTCGTGGGTGGCCAGCACGACGCACGCGCCCCGGTCGGCCTCGGCGCGCAGCAGGTCGAGCACCCGGGCGCGGTTGGCGGCGTCCAGCTCGCTGGTGACCTCGTCGGCCAGCAGGATCGCGCCGGACAGCGCCAGGCCGCGCGCGATCGCCGTACGCTGCTGCTGGCCGCCGGACAGCTCCTCGACCAGCTGCCCGGCCTGCGCGGACAGGCCCACGTGCTCCAGCGACTCGGCAGTCGCGCGGCGGGCGTCCTCCGGGGAGAACCCGTTGGCCACCAGCACGACCTGCACGTTCTCGCCCGCGGTGAGGATGGTCGCGAGGCCGTTGTCCTGCGGGATCAGCACCACCCGCCGGGACACCGCGTCGTCGCGGTCGCGCAGCGCCAGGCCGTCCACCGCCACCGCGCCGCTGACCGGACGCAGCACGCCCGCCATGGCTCGCAGCAGCGTGGTCTTGCCCGCGCCGGACGGGCCGGTCACCGCGAGCATCCGGCCGGCCACGGCCGTCACGGACACGTCACGCAGCACCGGCGCTCCGGCGGCGTACTCCACCGTCACGCGGTCCACTACCAGCGACGACGACATCGCCGCGCTCCCCTCGCCGAATCGGGTCATGTGCACCCTCGCGGCAACCGGAGATCGCTCTCTCAGCGAGAGGCGGCCCTGGAGATCGTCAAGAGTCCGGTAGTAGTCACGCGCAGCATGGAGATCCGGTTGTCACCGCCCCTTACCGATTCCACATCCCGAGAGAAATTCGCACCGCGGTCTCGGTCAGAGACCGAGGGCGGCACGGGCGTAGGGGAGGTCGGCGGGACCGCTGAAGCGCAGGGCGGACAGGCCGGCCACGCGGGCGCCGCGGATGTTGCGGTCGGTGTCGTCGAGGAACAGGCAGCGGTCGGCGGGCGTCTCCAGGGCCAGGCAGGCGGCCTTGAAGAACTCCTTCGACGGCTTGTGCACGCCCAGCTCCGCCGAGGAGACGATCGCGTCGAAGTCGTCCTTGAGGCCGAACAGCGCCAGGTCGTCGTGCAGGTCGTCAGTGGCGTTGGTGGCCAGGCCGACCTTGCGGCCGGACGAGCGCACCTCGCGTACGAACGCCAGCACGGTCTGGTCGACGTAACCCCGGTACGCGTCCCATTCGGTCAGCGCGGCCGCGGTGGCGCCGGTGTGCGCGGCGATCTCGTCCAGCCACTGCTGCCGGGTCCAGTGACCGGTGATGGCCAGCAGCTGACGGGCCCACTCCAGCCCGGACTCCAGCAGTTTCGCGGGCGCGACGCCGTGCCGGGCCTCGAAGTCGCCGTACGCCGACGCGTCGAAGTGGCGCAGCACGCCGTCGAAATCGATCAGCAGGGCCTCGGCCGGGCGGCGCCTCATGCGGCCTCGCCCTTCAGCCGCTGGCTGATCACCTCGGTCACCCCGTTGCGCATGGTCACGCCGTACAGGGCGTCGGCGACCTCCATGGTGCGCTTCTGGTGCGTGATGATGATCAGCTGGCTGCGCGAGCGCAGCTCCTGGAACAGGGTGATCAGGCGGCCGAGGTTGACGTCGTCGAGCGCCGCCTCCACCTCGTCCATGATGTAGAAGGGACTGGGGCGGGCGCGGAAGATCGCGCACAGCATCGCCACCGCGGTCAGCGAGCGCTCGCCACCGGACAGCAGCGACAGCCGCTTGATCTTCTTGCCCGGCGGGCGCGCCTCGACCTCGACCCCGGTGGTGAGCATGTTGTCCGGGTCGGTCAGCACCAGCCGGCCCTCGCCGCCCGGGAACAGGATCGGGAAGACCACCTGGAACTCGCGCGCGGTGTCCTCGAACGCGGTCGCGAACACCTCCAGGATGCGGTCGTCCACGTCCTTGACCACGGTGAGCAGGTCCTTGCGCGTCGCCTTGAGGTCTTCGAGCTGGTCGGAGAGGAACTTGTAACGCTCCTCCAGCGCCGCGAACTCCTCCAGCGCCAGCGGGTTGACCTTGCCGAGCAGGCCCAGGTCGCGCTCGGCCTTGGCGGCGCGCTTCTCCTGGATGGCCCGGTCGTAGGGCTCCGGCTCGGCGAACTCGGTGGAGCCGAGCAGGACCACCGGCACCGGGACCTCGGGGCCGTACTCGCCGAGCAGGGTCTCCACGTCCAGCGAGAACTCCTCGGCGGCGCGGGTCTCCAACTGCTCGATGCGCATGCGCTGCTCGGCACGGGCCACCTCGTCGCGGTGCACCTCGGAGGTGAGCCGGTTCAGGTCGTCGCCGAGCCGCTTGGCGCCGTTGCGCACCTGGGCCAGCTCGGCCTCCCGGGCCGTACGCGCCTCGGCGATGGTGTCCCGGCGCTCCGCGGCCTCCTCCAGCGCACCGGTGAGCCTGGCCAGCACCTCGCGGGTGCCGGACTCGACGGCCTTGGCGACGGCCGCGCCACGCTCACGAGCGGCCCGGCGGGCGGCGGCCCGCTCCCGGGCGGCGCGCTCGGCGGCGGCCTGGCGCAGCAGCGAGTCGGCGCGGCCCGCGATCTGCGAGACACGCTCCTCGGCGGTGCGCACCGCGAGGCGCACCTCGACCTCGTTCTGGCGGGCCTGCGGCACCAGCGCGGCGAGCTGGTCGCGCTCGCCGGTGGACGGGTCCTCGTCGACCGGCACCGACTCCGCGGCCATCAGCCGCTCCTCGAGTTCAGCCAGGTGCACGAGGTCCTGCTCGCGGGCGGCGACGGCCTTGTCCCGGGAGGCGGCCAGGCGCTGCGCCTCGGCCTGCGCGGAGCGGGCCCCGGCGCTGACCTCGGCCAGGCGGCGGGCGGCGGCGTTGCGCTCGCCCTCGGCGGCACGCTTGGCCGCGGCGGCCTCGTCCACCTCGCGCTTGCGGCCGGTCGCGACCTCGCGGGTCTCGGCGATCTCCTCGCGCAGGACGGCGATCGACTCCTCGGCCGCGGCGCGCTTGGCACGGGCCTCGTCGACGGCGGCCTGGACCTCGATGTAGCTGGGGGCCTTCGCCGAGCCGCCGGCCCCGGAGAACGCGCCGACCAGGTCGCCCTCGGCGGTCACCGCGCGCAGCGACGGGTGTGCCGCGACCAGGGCGGACGCGGCCCGCAGGTCGGCGACGAGCACCACGTCGCGCAGCGCGCTGGTGATCGCGGGGCGGATGGTGTCGGCGCAGCGCACCACGTCGAGCACCCAGCGCGCGCCCGGCGGCAGCGCCACGTCAGACCGCGACTGCGGGGTGGACGTGCCGATCAGCAGCGCGGCGCGGCCCGCATCCTGGATCTTGAGCAGCCGCATCGCCTCGGCCGCCTCGTCGACGCCGGACACCGCGACCGCGTCGGCCAGCGCGCCCAGCGCGGCGGCCAGCGCCGCCTCGCAGCCGGGCTCGACGGCCAGCAGCGACGCGACACTGCCCAGCAGGCCGGGCACCTCGCCGCCGCGGGCCAGCAGCGCGCCCGCGCCGTCCTTGCGGTTGAGGCCGAGCGCGAGCGCCTCCTCGCGGGCCTTCCAGCCCGTGGCCTCCTTCTCGGCGGCGCGCTCGGCGTCGGACGCGCGCTTGACCGCGGCGTTGGCCTCGTCGTATGCGGCGACCGCGAGAGCGTGGGCGGTGTCCAGGTCGGCGTTGTCCCGGTCGGCGTCGGAGGTCTGCTCGGCAACCGCGTCGACCTGTTCCTGGGCGGCCTCGGCGCGCATCGCGGCGTCGCCGTACGCCGTGGACAGGCGCTCGATCTCCTCCGACGCGGTCGCGGTGCGCGTGCGCGCCGCGTTGACCTGCCCGGACAGCTTGGCCATGCCCTCGCGCCGGTCCGCGATCGCCTTCACCGCGGCGACCAGCGCCCGCTCGGCTCCGGCGAGCTGGCGCTCCAGCTCCTGACGGCGCTCGACGGCCTCGGCCAGGCGCACCTGGTCCTCGGTCAGCGCCTCGCGCAGGGACTCCTCCTGCTCGCGTACCGCCTCGGCCTCGGCCTCCAGCCGGTCGGGGTCGCGGCCGGACCGCTCGTCCTCGGTCGGCGCGGCCAGGTGGCGGTGGCGCTCGGCGGCCAGCTGGGCCGTCGAGCGGAAGCGCTCCTGCAGCGCGGACAGCTGGTACCAGACATCCTGGGCCTGGGTCAGCGCGGGCGCGTCGGCGGCGTGGGCCGACTCCAGCGCCGACAGCCGCAGCTGGACCTGCTCGTACTCCTCCTCGACCAGCTCGCGCCGGGTGCGCAGGGCCGCCTCGTCGGCGACCTCCTTGTCCAGGGTCGTACGCAGCGTGAACAGGTCGTCGGCGAGCAGCCGCAGCCGGGCGTCGCGCAGGTCGGACTGGATCGTCGCGGCACGGCGGGCCACCTCGGCCTGCCGGCCCAGCGGCTTGAGCTGGCGGCGCAGCTCGTCGGTGAGGTCGGTGACGCGGTTCAGGTTGGCCTGCATCGCGTCCAGCTTGCGCAGCGCCTTCTCCTTGCGCTTGCGGTGCTTGAGGACGCCCGCGGCCTCCTCGATGAACGCGCGGCGGTCCTCGGGCTTGGCGTGCAGCACGGCGTCGAGCTGACCCTGGCCGACGATCACGTGCATCTCGCGGCCGATGCCGGAGTCGGAGAGCAGTTCCTGGATGTCCATCAGCCGGCACGCGTCGCCGTTGATCTCGTACTCGCTCTCGCCGGAGCGGAACATCCGGCGGGTGATCGAGACCTCGGTGTAGTCGATCGGCAGCGCGCCGTCGCCGTTGTCGATGGTGAGAGTGACCTCGGCGCGTCCCAGCGGCTGGCGGCCGGACGTGCCGGCGAAGATCACGTCTTCCATCTTGCCGCCGCGCAGCGCCTTGGCGCCCTGCTCGCCGAGCACCCAGGAGATCGCGTCCACCACGTTGGACTTGCCGGAGCCGTTGGGGCCCACCACGCAGGTGATGCCCGGCTCCAGCCGCAGTGTGGTCGCGGAGGCGAAGGACTTGAAGCCCTTCACCGTCAGGCTCTTGAGGTGCACGGCGCTCCGAAAATGATCATCAGCGATCCCGCCGGTCGGCGGGTGGCACATGCTATCGGGTCAAAGCAGCAGGGTACCCGGCGAGGAGATCGGCCCTGGAGACGCCGCCGCCGGGTGCGGCTGTCGTATGCCCTACGCCGCCCACCGGATAAACGGCCGGTGGCTCGAAAACGGCCCGGGACATGAAAGAAGCGCGCCGCCACAGGAGTGGAGGCGCGCATAAGGATTGGTGCGCTGTGGCGACCCGCATACATGATGTGGATGGCCACGGCCCCGCTGACGCGGGGATCGCTCAGGTGAGAGCCGGTTCGGCAATTCGGAAGAACTCGTCGGCCTCGGCAGCAGCAGCCGCCAGCCGATCGTTCTCCGCACGCAACCGGGTTACCTCGAACTCCAGTGCCCGCACCGTGGCACGCAACCGGGTGACCTCGTCGAGCATACGCCGATCTGGCGCAGCAGTGACGTGGCCATAGAGGGCCTTCGCCATATCGTCTCCTTGTGAAGCGCTGCCGGTTCGCCGGCCAAACGCGCGCCCAGTTATTCGCGGCTCCCGGCCCGTGCCATCCGGAATGTTTCTCCGGATATGGCTGGCGAGCGCGGTCGGGCGCGACTGGCGACGTATCCATAGTCCGCCGATACGACCGTCACGTCAAGTTGCCCTGCGCCACACATCACGGAAGGTGTCGAGAGGGGACAAACCGCCCCGGCTTGCTAGCGTCAGGCGGTGGCACCTCGTGGCCGTTACGCCGGCCGGCATCGTGCGCCTCTGTGGTGGTTGCCCGCGCTCGTCGGCTCGGGTGCGCTGGTCGCCGCCCTGCTCGGCGGCGCGCTGGCCCTGGACGGACCGGTCGCCATCTCCGCCGCGCCCGGCTCCGCCGCCACCGCGGGCGCTGGCCATGTCACCGGTACGGGTGACACCACGGTCTCCCTTTCCGGTGACACTCCGTCATCGCGGATCACCCCGCAGGTGTCACGGACCGCGCCCGCCGCGGCGCGGGCCCCCGGGCCGGGCGTGCTCGCCGCGAGCCCTCCCGCCGCCGCGCAGGCTGCCGCCGCCCCGCGCACCAGCCCCGAAAGCGACCGGATAACCATCCTGGAGGACCAGGTCGCCATCCTGATCAACCGGGAGCGGGAGCGGGCGGGCTGCCACCGGATGCGCGCCGACGAGCGCATGGGCGTCGCGGCCCGCCGGCACAGCACCGACATGGCCCACCTCGACTACTTCAGCCACACCGGGCGCAACGGCAGCAGCTTCGTCGACCGCCTGGAGGACGCCGGCTACCCGCGCCGGCACGCGGCCGGCGAGAACATCGCCTACGGCTACTCGACCGCCGAGTCCGTCGTCGAGGCCTGGATGGCCAGCACCGGGCACCGCAACAACATCCTGAACTGCGACGCGCAGGCGACCGGGGTGGGGCTGTCCTACCAGGGGCGCACGGCGTACTGGACACAGGAGTTCGGCCGCGAGTAGTCGCGGGCCGGGTCGGTCGGCTAGCCGACAGTCACCTCCGGGTAGTCGCGGCGCACCGATATCGGTCGTTGTACGAGCGTGACCCCCCTGCTGCCACTTCCCGCACACCCCCAGCTGAACCCGGAGCTGTGGGCGACGATCGAGGCTGCCGGCGTCGGCGCCACCGTCCTGCTCAACATCGACGCCGGGCCCGGCAGCGGGCTCGACCCGACCTGGACCGCGGCCACCACGCGGCTGGTCCGCGCCGGGGCCGGCCTGCTCGGCTACGTCGACCTGGCCTTCGGCGCGCGCCCGACCGAGCAGGTGCGGGCCGAGCTCGGCCGCTGGGCCGGCTACCCGGTCCGGGGCGTCTTCTTCGACCAGGCGCCGACCAGCCCGTACTCGATCGGCCCGGTCGCCGTCGCCGTGCGCGCGGCCCGCCGCATCGGCTTCGACACACTGCTGGTGAACCCGGGCCGCCCCACCGACTCGATCTACCGCGGCCTGGGCGCGGTGCTGTGCACCTACGAGGGCCCGTGGGACCGCTACCGGCACGGCACCGAGTCCGGTGTCCGGCCCGGTGACGCGCACCTGGTGCACTCGGTCCCGCTGGACCAGATCTCGGCCTGCCACGAGTTGATGCGCGGCCGCGGCGCGCGGTTCGGCCTGGCCACCCACGAGGCCTCCATCCACGGCGCGTCCGCGGTCGTGCCGGTGCCGGTGTAGAGCCGTGCGTGTCGCGGGGGTGCGCGTCCCGGTCAGCGCGCTGGTCGTGCTGGGCTGCGTCGCCTGTGCCGCGCCGGCCCGGCCGTCGCACTGGTACGACGCCCCGCCGCCGGCCGCGATGCCCGAGCGGCTGCGCTGGCAGTGGTCGCTGGCCGAGCCCCCGCAGCCGACCGCTGCGGACGTGTTCGTGCTGGACGGGTTCACCACCGCCGCGTCCACCGTCGAGGACCTGCACCGGGCCCGCCGCCGGGCGGTCTGCTACCTGCCGCTGGCCGCCGTGGAGCGCGACCGGCCCGACGCCGCGCGCTTCCCCGCCGAGATGACCGACCCGGCCGGGCGGGTGCGCTGGGACGCGCCCGAGGCCGAGCTGCGCACCCGGATCACGCCGATCCTCACCGACCGGCTGCGGCTGTGCCGGGACAAGGGCTTCGACGCCGCGGCGCTGGACCAGCTGGCCGGCGCGCCGCGCAGCGTCATCGACGACCTGGTCACCCAGGCGCACCGGATGTTGCTGCCGGTCGGCCTGCTCGACGCCGTGCACGACGACGCCGACCTCACCGTGCCCGCCTTCCCGGACCGGCCGCCGGGCTGAGGGTCAGGCCCGGCCCACCGTGCGCGGGCGGGGCTGGCAGCGGGGGCAGGAGTACGACGAGCGGTTCATGAACTGCTCGCGCCGGATCGGCGAGCCGCACCTCGGGCACGGCTCGCCCTCGCGGCCGTACGCGTTGAGCGAGCGGTCGAAGTAGCCGGACTCGCCGTTGACGTTGACGTACAGCGCGTCGAACGTGGTGCCGCCGACCTCGATCGCCTCGCCGAGCACGTCGCGCACGTGCCCGAGCAGCCGCGACGCGGCCGGCTTGGTCAGCTCGTCGCTGGGCCGCTCCCCGTGCAGCTTGGCCCGCCACAGCGCCTCGTCGGCGTAGATGTTGCCGACCCCCGAGATCAGGGTCTGGTCGAGCAGGGCCCGTTTGACCGCGGTGCGCCGGCGCCGCAGCGCGGCCAGGAAGTCCGCCGCGACGAACGTGGCGTCCATCGGGTCCAGCGCGATGTGCGCGATCTCCGCGGGCAGCGTCGCGCCGCCCGGCGAGACCGCCAGCCCGCCGAAGGTGCGCTGGTCGACGAAGCGCAGCTGCGGGCCGCCGTCGGTGAAGTCGAACCGGATGTGCAGGTGCTTCTCCTCGGCCGCCTCGGCGGGCTGCACCAGCAGCTGGCCGGACATGCCGAGGTGGCCGACGACCGCGTCCCCGCTGTCCAGCGGGAGCCACAGGTACTTGCCCCGGCGGCGGGCCTCGGTGATCGTGCGTCCGGCCAGCACGTCGGCGAAGTCCTGCGCCCCGGCCGGATGGCGGCGCACGGCACGGGGGTGCCGCACCTCCACGGTGGCGATGGTGCGGCCGACCACCCAGCGGGCCAGCCCGCTGCGGACCGTCTCGACCTCGGGCAACTCCGGCATGGCTCCAGCCTCCCTCGCCGGCCGCGCGGGCGGCCCGGCCACACGTGATCGGGTGCGCGGCGGGCCGGAGCCCGGGCGCACTCCACATCATGAACAACACCACCGACGTTCCCGCCGACACCCGAGCCCCTCAGGCGGGCGGTGGCGAGCGCCGTCAGGCCTCGCGGGCCTCCGGGTGGGAGGTGTCCACGGCCCGGTGCGACAGCACCTGCCAGGCGTCCTCCGCGGCACGCTGCTCGGCGTCCTTCTTGGTGCGGCCGGTCACGCCGCCGAACCGCTCGCCGCCGACGACCGCCCAGGCGGTGAACATCTTGGCGTGGTCGGGGCCCTGCTCCTCGATGGCGTACTCGGGCACGCCCCAGCCGTGCGCGGAGGTCAGCTCCTGCAGGCTGGTCTTCCAGTCCAGCGACGCGCCCCGGCGCGCGGACTCCGCCATCAGCGGGTCGAACAGCGCGCGGATCACCTCGGCGGCCTTCTCCATGCCGTGTTCGAGGTAGATCGCGCCCAGCAGCGCCTCGAGCGTGTCGGCGAGGATCGACTCCTTGTCGCGCCCGCCGGTGGTCTCCTCGCCCTTGCCCAGCAGCAGGTGCTGGCCGATGCCGGCGGTGCCCAGGGAACGGGCCACCCCGGCCAGGGCGCGCGAATTGACCACGCTGGCCCGCAGTTTCGCCAGCCGGCCCTCGGGCAGGTCGGGGTGCGCCTGGTAGAGCGAGGCGGTGATGACGACGCCCAGCACGGCGTCGCCGAGGAACTCGAGCCGCTCGTTGGTGGGCAGGCCACCGTGCTCGTACGCGTACGAGCGGTGGGTCAGCGCCCGCTCCAGCAGCTCAGGCTCCAGCGTCACGCCGAACGCCGCGGCGAGATCGGACGCGGCGAGCTGCGCGGACCGCTCGGCGGCCCGCGTGTCCTGCGACGGCTTCGAGGCCATCAGTCACTCCCCTCCCGGCGGCTGAGGGGCAGCACAGGTACGGCGACGTCGCCGGCTGGCGGGAACCAGCCGGCGACGTGACGTTTCACAGGTTCCCGGACGCACCGGGATCAGCCTGATGCTCAGACCTCGAGAACCTGGCGGCCGTTGTAGGTGCCGCACACGCTGCACGCGGCGTGCGGCAGCTTGGCCGACTTGCACTGCGGGCAGGCCACGGTCGCGACCGCGGTCGCCTTCCACTGCGCCCGGCGGTGACGGGTGTTGCTGCGCGACATCTTGCGCTTCGGGACTGCCACTGTCTTACTCCTCAGTAGTAGTCGGCGGTCGCCGACCATTATCTCGGTACGGCCGCAGCCGTCGTACCCGGGTCTCGGCACCCGCCGCGGTGAACGCGGCGGGCAAACAGCCGATCTAGGGCGCCGGCTCAGCCGGCTCGTCCGGCCCTGAAGAGCCGGTCAGCTTGCTCAACTTCGCCCAGCGCGGGTCGATCTGCTCGTGGGTGTGACCCTCGGGCAGGTCGTCCCAGCGCACCCCGCAATCGGGGCACAACCCTGGGCAGTCCTCTCGGCACAGCGGATTGACCGGCAGCTCCAGCACCACCGCGTCCCGCAGCGTCGGCTCAAGGTCGATCATGTCGTCCTGGAGCCGGCCCACCTCGTGCTCGTCCGTGGTCTCGTCCGTGGCGCTGTCCGCGTACGCGAAGAGCTCCTGGATGTTCACGGTCAGCGGCTCGCCGATGTCGGTGAGGCAGCGAGCGCACTCGCCCGTCACCTCGCCGGAGATGGTCCCGGAGACGAGCACGCCCTCCGACACCGACTCCAGCCGCAGATCCAGCGTCAGGTCCGCGCCCTCGGGCACACCGATCAGCGCGAGACCCAGGTCAGCCGGTGCCGGCACCACTCGCTGGATGGTACGCATCGACCCCGCGCCTCGCGGCAGGTCCCGAGTGTCGAGGACGAGCGGAGCGCGCGGGTCGAGGTGTTTCGTCGAGTGTGCAGGCATGAGCTTTCACTGAGCAGTTAGATGGAGGCCGTTATCGCAGGCCGACGTAGAAGATTACCTGAAGCGGCAGGTCCCCGTCGAACCGGCTCCGGCATGCGGAACCCGCTACGCGGCCCTGACCGGTGTCATCCTTCGCCGTGCTACGGATGACACCGAGCGGCCGCTCCGATGGGCTCCTGTCAAAACGGGAGCGGGCGGTCGTCGTCGCCGGGGACGAACGAGCCGATCTCCCGCAGTGCGTGCATCTTGTCCCGGCCGCGCTCGATGGAGGCCAGCGCACGCGTCAGGAACTGCTCGAAGTTGCCCAGCGCGGTGTCGACGTACTCGTCGACCTCCTCGCGCAGGCGCTGCGCCTCGGCACGGGCGTCGCCGACGATGCGCGAGCCCTCGTGCTCGGCCGAGACCGTGATCTCGTTCACCGAGACGAGCCGGGCGTGTTCCTGCTCACCCTCGTGGATGATGCGGTCCGCCTCGCGCCGCCCGGAGTCGAGGATCTTGTCCCGCTCCTCCAGGAGGGCGGCGGACCGCCGCAGCTCACCGGGCAACTCTGCCCGGAGCTGGTCCAGCGCGCCGATGAGCTCACCGCGGTCGACCATGCAGTTACGCGACATCGGCACCGATCGCGCGGCTTCCACCAGCGCGATGATGTCGTCAATACGGTCGAGTGGGTCCACCGACGGTCACTCCTTGTCCAGCGTTGTTGTCCACACCATGATGCGTCCCCCGTCCACCCTCACGGCAGACCGGGGACCCCTGCGGCGCGTCGCCGCGACGGACCTGCGGTTCAGTCGGTTCCGACGTCCCGGAACTTCTCCAGCAGACGCCGCTCCACCAGCTCGGGAACGAAGGAGGAGACCTCGCCGCCCCACTTGGCGATCTCCTTGACGAGGCTGGACGCGACGAACGAGTAGAGCGGGTTGGTCGGCATGAACAGGGTCTCCACCCCGGACAGGCCGTAGTTCATCTGCGCCATCTGCAGCTCGTAGTCGAAGTCGCTGACCGCGCGGATGCCCTTGACCACGACCTGGGCGTCGTTGTCCCGGCAGTAGTCGACCAGCAGCCCGCGGAACGACTCGATCCGCACATTGGGCAGATTCTTGGTGACCTCGCGCAGTATCTCGATGCGCTCCTCGACGGAGAACAGGCCCTGCTTGTTCTGGTTCACCAGCACCGCGACGATCACCTCGTCGAACAGGCGCGACGACCGATCGATGATGTCCAGATGTCCCCGGGTGACCGGGTCGAAGGACCCGGGACAGACCGCACGCCTCACTAGCTGCTCACCCTTCTGGTAAGACCGCTCCGCCACTCTGCGCAACGGCGCGACCGTACCAAAGGGCGGTCTCCCCGTAACGGCGGCCGCGTTCACCAGTGACGCCCTGCACCCAGGCGGGTTCCGGAGACCGGCTGGAGCGCTCCACGACCAGCACCGCGTCGTCGGCGAGCCAGCCGTGGCCGGCGAGTCCGGCCAGCACCGCGGTGAGGTCCTCCTCGCCCAGCGCGTACGGCGGATCGGCGAAGACGATGTCGTAGGCCCCGTCGGCCGGCCCGCCGGCCAGCACCGTCGTCGCCTTGGCCGCCGCCACCCGGGCCGCGGCCCCCGCGCCCAGCACGGCGATGTTCTCCCGGATCACCCGGACGGCCTTGGCGTCGGACTCCACCAGCAGCACGTGCGCCGCCCCGCGGGACAGCGCCTCCAGGCCCACCGCGCCCGAGCCGGCGAACAGGTCCAGCACCCGCGCGCCGGACAGGTCCGTCATGGCCTCCAGGGCCGAGAACAGCGCCTCGCGTACGCGGTCGGAGGTGGGCCGGGTGTCGCGGCCGGTGGGGGCATGGAGCCGGCGCCCGCCGTACCGGCCGGCCACAATCCTGGTCACGATCTCGACGCTACGGCATCGCGTGCGGCCGACCGGGTCACGCCCACGGTGACGGGATCTGAGCTGGGCGGTTGCGTAGCGCCACGAGGATCACCGCTGTCACCCAAAGTCGATAACGATTCAGCATCTTTTCATGTTTTGGCTGGACGACGACTTAGTACGCCAACGCGGGCTTCACTAGGGTCAGGCGGTCGCTTCACAGCTTCATCTCCTGTCCCAAAACACCCCTACTTGGAGCACGTGTGAAACGTCCCATCCTCCGTCGCCTGCTTGCCGTGACCGGCAGCGTGACGCTCGGCCTCATGGGCGCGGTGGCCCTGGCCAGTCCCGCACAGGCGCACCACACCGACCCCAGCGGTTTCGCCCAGTGCACCCCGACCGAGTGGGTCATCACCTGGACGATCAAGAACTGGGACACGGACCTGACGGCCACGGTCGACCTGGTCGCCAAGCCCGACACTCCCATCAAGAGCATCGTCGACGGCAGCAACCTCGACGGCGCCACCCTGCCGGGCAAGAGCAAGAAGAACGGCAAGTGGGTTGTGGGCGAGCTGGTCGGCGAGCAGCGCGTGCCGCTGTCGACCGACAAGGTCGAGCTCGTCGTGAAGGGCACCTGGTCCAACGGCGTCAAGCACACTGCGCAGCCGGAGATCGTGAAGCTCGACCGCTCCAAGTGCGGCGAGCGAAAGGTCGACATCCTCGGTAAGGCGAAGTGCGACTACGACACCGGCAACTGGAACGTGACCTGGACCGTCGCCAACAAGCACTACACGGACCAGGCGACCGCCAACATCATCACGCAGGACGGCCCCGACTCGCAGAAGTCTGCGATCAAGAAGGCCAACAACCAGTGGGTGACCCTGGCAAACGAGAACGTCATCGTGGGCCTGAAGGACGGCGACAAGATCAACGGCGGTCAGGCGAAGACCGCCACCCAGGTCGTCGAAGGCAGCGCGAAGGCTGCGCGGCTGAAGGTCCAGCTGGAGTGGAAGTCCAACTTCCTGAAGAACGAGTCCGACTCGCAGGTTCGCGTGGTCGAGTTCGACGGCTCCTGCGTCAAGAACACGCCTAAGCCGACTGCCGCGTTCGCCTCGGACTGCTCCGGCGAGGTCACGGTCACCCTGAAGAACATCGCGGGCGCCACCAAGAAGGCCGTGTTCGTGGTCAAGGGCGCCGGCGACTGGGCGAGCGAGCCGATCGAGGTCGAGGCCGACGGTACGGCCACGGTGACCGTCCCGGCGAGCGCCTCCTCGTCGATCACGGTGCTGGAGAGCGGCACCCCGATCGAGAAGGGCACCTACTCCTGGACTGACAAGACCGAGTGCCACCCGGTCGACATCACCAGCGAGCAGACCTGCGACAAGGTCATCGTCACCATCAACAACCCGGCGGGCGGCGCCGCGGCGACCGTCGTGCTGACCCCGGTCAAGGGCTCCGCCCCCGCCGAGACCGAGCAGGCTGTCAAGGCGCTGAGCAGCGACGCCATCACCAAGACCGTGGCTCCGGGCACCAAGGAGACCGTCGAGTTCGAGGTCGGCGAGACCGGTCTGGTGGTCCACACGACCGTCAACGGCGAGCAGCGCGGTTCGATCACCTGGAAGAAGCCGGCCGGCTGCGAGCCGATCGGCGGCGAGGTCGCCGACACCTGTGACGGCCTGGTCTTCGACCTGAAGAACCCGCAGGACGGCAGCAAGACCGACCTGGTGCTCACCCCGAGCAAGGGCGAGGCCGTCAGCTTCACCCTCAACCCGGGCGAGACCAAGAAGGTCGAGTTCAAGGCCGACAAGGAGCTGACCGTCAAGGTCACGCTCAACGGCAAGGTAGTCGACGAGATCGTCTGGGAGAAGCCGAAGGACTGCGACAAGCCGTCCCCCTCCCCGTCGGCCCCGCCGACCCTGCCGAAGACCGGTACCAACGTCACGATCTTCGTGATCTCCGGTCTGCTGCTGGTCGCCGTCGGCTTCGCGGTGTTCATGCTGGCGCGACGTCGCCGGCTGAACATGACCGAGGTCTGACAGCCATAGGCACATGAGAACGGGGCGGGTCCTGACGGACCCGCCCCGTTCTGCGTACCTGCCCTGATCGTCCGACTTGCCAGGCAGACGGTCCAATGGCTGCCCATGATTCGCACAAGTGCCCGGCAAGTCGGACGATCAAGGAGCGCCCGGCGGCCTCGGGCGTTCGAGGAGCGCCGGGTGCGGCCCTCGCCGGGGTCGGGCGTCAGCCCTTCTGGAGAAATTCGGCGCGGTCGGTGTCGACGAGGCGGGCGATCTGGTCGGCCAGCAGCGGGTGTGCGGACAGGTCCGGGTCGTCGGCGAGCAGGGCCTCCGCCTCGGCTCGGGCCTCGCCGATCAGGTCGCGGTCGCGCAGCAGGGACAGCAGGCGCAGGTGCGAGCGCCGACCGGACTGGGCCGCGCCCAGCACGTCGCCCTCGCGGCGCTGCTCCAGGTCGAGTTCGGCGAGCCGGAAGCCGTCGAGCGTGGAGGCGACCGCGTCCAGCCGCTCGCGGGCGGGAGTGCCCGCCACGGCCTCGGTGACCAGCAGGCACAGGCCCGGCGCGCTGCCCCGGCCGACCCGGCCGCGCAGCTGGTGCAACTGCGAGACGCCGAACCGGTCGGCGTCGAGGATGACCATCGCGGTGGCGTTGGGCACGTCCACCCCGACCTCGATCACGGTCGTGGCGACCAGCACGTCGAGCTGCCCGGCCGAGAACGCGCGCATGATCGCGTCCTTCTCGTCGGCGGGCAGCCTGCCGTGCAGCACCCCGATCCGCAGGCCGCGCAACGGCCCCTCGGCCAGCAGCGGGGCGACGTCCAGCACGGCCACCGGCGGGCGGCGCTCGTCCTCGACGGCGTCGTCGGGCGGCGGGGTGTCGTCGTCGGTGGCGTTGTCACCGATGCGCGGGCAGACGACGTACGCCTGATGGCCCTGCTGCACCTCCTCGACCACGCGCCGCCAGGCCCGCTCCAGGAACGCCGGCTTCTCCGCCACCGGCACCACGTGCGAGGCGATCGGCGACCGCCCGCCGGGCAGCTGCGACAGCGTGGACACCTCCAGGTCGCCGTAGACGGTCATGGCGACCGTGCGCGGGATCGGGGTCGCGGTCATCACCAGCACGTGCGGCGGCTGTTCGGCCTTGGCCCGCAGCGCGTCGCGCTGCTCCACCCCGAAGCGGTGCTGCTCGTCGACCACGACCAGGCCGAGGTCGGCGAAGTCGACGCCCTCGTAGAGCAGCGCATGGGTGCCGATGACCAGTCCGGCACTGCCGTCGGCGACCTTGGCCAGCACCTTGCGCCGCGCGGCCGCCCCCTGCGAGCCGGTGACCAGGGCGACCTGGGTGCCGTTCGGGTCGCCGTCGAGCTCGTCGGCGCGCCCGGCCGGGCCGAGCATCCGGGTGATGCCCCGGTGGTGCTGGGTCGCCAGCACCTCGGTCGGGGCCAGCAGCGCGGCCTGCCCGCCCGCGTCCACCACCTGGAGCATGGCCCGCAGCGCGACCAGCGTCTTGCCCGCGCCGACCTCGCCCTGCAGCAGCCGGTGCATGGGGTGCGCCACGGCCAGGTCGGCGGCGATCTCCTCGCCGACCGCGAGCTGCCCGTCGGTGAGCGTGAACGGCAGCGTGCCGTCGAATCCGGCCAGCAGGCCGCCGTCGCGGCGCGGCCGGGGCCTGGCGGGCCACGCCGCCGCCTCCCGCTTGCGCCGCACCAGGGTCAGCTGCACCGCGAACGCCTCGTCCCAGGCGAGCCGGCGCTTGGCGATGTACAGCATCTCCTTCGACGACGGGCGGTGGATCTCGCGCAGCGCCGTCTCCAGGTCGATCAGCTTGCGCTCGGCGCGGATCCGGGACGGGGTGGCGTCCGGCGGCATGGTCACCGTGTCCAGCACCACCCGCACGCAGCGGGCGATCACCCAGGTCGGCACGGCCGCGGCGGCCGGATACACCGGGATCATCGCCCCGGCGAACTCCTCCACCTCGGCGGCCACCTCGCCGTCGGCGGCCCCCTGGTCGAGCAGCACGTACTCGGGGCTGTTGAGCTGGCGGCGGCCGCGGAAGTCGCTGACCTTGCCCGCGAACAGGCCCCACCGCCCCGGGCGCAGGTCGCGCTCGCGCCAGGCCTGCTGGAAGTACGTCAGCACCAGCTGGCCGCCCGCGCCGTCACCGACGACGACCTCCAGCATGCTGCCGCGCCGCTGCCGCATCGGCCGGGTCGTCGTGCGCAGCACCTGGGCCAACACGGTGACCTCTTCGCCGATCTCCAGCGTGCGCATGTCGGTGTGCTCGCCCCGCTGGTCGTAGCGCCGGGGCACGTAGAACAGCAGGTCACCGGCGGTGTACAGGTCGAGGTGCACGGCCAGCGCCTTGGCGGTCTTCTCCCCGACCAGCTTGGACAGCGGGGTGTCGACGTCCGCGGAGGTCATGGACCCACCTCTCCGGCCCGGCCGTCACCGCCGCGACCTGCGATCTGCGCCGCCGAACCGGATGCGGTCCTGCGGTCGGTCATGCCCGATCCTCCCGCGGCCCTCCGACAGCGGCGGCCGGGCGCGCGGTCCATCTCACTCGACGCCCACCAGCAGCGGATAGTGCGGCTGGCCGCCGGGATACGCGTGCACCTCGACGAACGGCCAGCGGGTGGCCACGTGCGCGGTCAGCGCCTCGACCAGGCCGTCCGGGGCCTGCTCGCCGGTGAGCAAGGTCACCAGCTCGCCGCCGCTGGCCAGCATCCGGTCCAGCAGCCCGCAGCACACCGTCACCAGGTCGTCGCCGATCAGGTTGACCTCGCCCTCGACCAGGGCGATGACATCTCCCGGGCGGCAGCGACCGGCCACCGTCAGGGCCTCCCGGCTGGCCGTGGTGACCTCCGCCGAGCGGCACGCGCCGGCCGCCTCGGCCATCGCGATCACGTCGTCCTCGAACCGGCGGGCGTGGTCGCGCACCGCCAGCGCGGCCAGCGCCTGCACCGGCGAACGGGTGGGCACCACCCGCACCTTGACGCCCTCGCCGAACGCCTCCTCGGCCGCAGCCTGGCACACCGCGCGCAGGTTGGAGTCGGTGGGCAGCACCGCCACCCGGCCCGCGCCGGTGGCGAGGATCGCGTCCAGCACCTCCGCGGTGGACGGGTTGCCGCCGATGGCCACCGCGCCCTCGGCGATGAGCAGCTCCTCGATGCCGTCGCCGGCCGCGGTGACGACCACCGCGCGGGCCGTCGGATCGGGCCGCCGCGGCGCGCCCTCGGCGGTCGCGCTGGTCAGGTGGGTGATCTGGATCTGGTACGGCCGCCCGGCCGCGAGCCCCGCCTCCAGCGCCGCGCCCGCGTCGTCCACGTGCACGTGCACCCGCCAGGTCGGCGCACCGCCGACGATGACCAGCGAGTCGCCCAGCCGGTCCAGCGCGCCCCGCAGCTCGGCGATCTCCGCGGCCCCCGTGTCGATCAGGAACTGCACCTCGTACGCGGGCCCGCGGTAGGTCAGCGCCGCCCGCCCCGTCCCGTGGCCGTGCCCGGCGTGATCGTGGTCATGCCCGTGCTCGGAGTCACGCGCCGCCGCGCCGTCGACCTCGCTCTCGTCGTGCTCGCCGGTCAGCGCCTCCAGCAG
Source organism: Catellatospora paridis (assembly GCF_009720365.1). Classification (GTDB taxonomy): domain Bacteria; phylum Actinomycetota; class Actinomycetes; order Mycobacteriales; family Micromonosporaceae; genus Catellatospora; species Catellatospora paridis. The sequence continues at coordinate 59,198 of NZ_WBZD01000016.1, forward strand.
CGCCTCCAGCAGCAGCACCAGGCCCTGCCCACCCGCGTCCACCACCCCGGCCGCGGCCAGCACCGGCAGCTGCTCCGGCGTGCGGGCCAGCGCCTCCCGCGCCCCCAGCACCGCCGCGCGCGCGGCGGCCGGCTGGTCGGAGCCCTGATCAGCGGCCTCGGCGGCAGCCCTGGCCACGGTGAGGATGGTGCCCTCGACCGGGTGCGCCACCGCGGCGTACGCCGACTTGGCCGCCGCGTCGAGTGCCGCGGCCAGCCCGTCGCCGTCCACGGAGTCGGCCAGACCGGCCAGCCACTGCGCGCTGATGACGCCGGAGTTGCCGCGCGCGCCCAGCAGCGCGCCGCGGGCCATGGTGCGCAGCACCACCCCGGCCGACGGCGCGTCGGCCAGCGAGCCGGCCAGCGCCTGCTCCGCGGCGGACAGCGTCAGCAGCAGGTTGGTGCCGGTGTCGCCGTCGGGCACCGGATACACGTTGAGCTGGTTGAGCGCCTGCTCATGCCGGCTCAAGCCGGCCACGGCCAGCGAGCTCCAGCGCCGCACCGCCGCGATGTCCAGGACCTCCAGCACGCGCGCAAGCTTATCGGTGCCGCACCCGGTTCTCGCGCTCGGCGTGGTGGGCAGTAGAGTGTTGTCAGCCGTCGTACGCGCCAGATGCCGTCGTGCGGCTCCGCCCCGATTGGGCACGTGCCGTGCAAGTCAGGTACCCTGGCAAAGTTCCCGGCACAGTGACGCTTGGTCGGGTTGTTTGATCAAGACGAACTCAGGAGATTTCCGTGGCTGCCGTGTGCGACGTCTGTGGCAAGGGACCGGGCTTCGGTCACAACGTGCCCTGGTCGAAGAAGAAGACCAACCGCCGCTGGAACCCGAACATCCAGACGGTGCGTACCCCCGCTGGTGGCGGTAACTCCCGCAAGGTCCAGGCCTGCACCTCGTGCCTGAAGGCCGGCAAGGTCACCCGCGCCTGACGCGAGACTTTCAAAAGGCCGCCGAGCTTTGCTCGGCGGCCTTTTGCCGTGCCCAGTTGCCGTGGTCAGAGGCTGCGGCCGAAGGAGCGGCAGCCGGGCTCGTCGCGGTAGTGGCCGAAGTTCTCGATCAGCTGGTAGCCGATGGCGTGGTACAGCGCGATCGCCTCGGGCTGGGCGGTGCCCGTCTCGAGGATCGCGCGGACCCGGCCGTGCGCCCGCGCGTCGGACTCCAGCGCTGTCATGATCGCCCTGCCCACGCCCTTGCCGCGCACTGTGGCCGAGGTGTAGACGCGCTTGATCTCGGCGATCTCCTCGGAGCCCGCCCAGCTGCGCCAGCCGCCGCAGCCGACCGGCGAGCCGTCGAGGTATGCCACGAAGAAGCCGCCGTCCGGCGGGTCGAACTCGACGGCCTCGATCGGGGTCGCGTCGGAGTCGCCGTAACGTTCGGCCAGGTCAGCCATGAGTTCGGCGATCAGCTTTCGGGCGACCGACCCGCCGTAGCGCGTCGGCTTGATCTCAATCTCGGTCACGGCGCCGAGGATACTGCGCATGCCCGCTATGCCCGGAAGTGGTCCCACCCCTTCGGGCCGTACCACGGGCGGTTGTCGAGCGTCACCGTGCTGCCCTCGATCACCTCGCCGATCACGTGCCAGCCCTCCGGCAGCGGCACGTCCACGGGGAACGTCGCGGCCAGCGCGTGATCGTCGCCACCGGCCAGCAGCCACTGGTACGGGTCCACGCCCAGCGCGAGCGCCGCGTCACGCATCTGCTCCGGCACCTTGAACGCGCTGCGGTGCAGGTTGACGCCCACCTTGCTGGCGTGCGCGATGTGCCCGAGGTCGGCGATGAGCCCGTCCGACACGTCGATCATCGAGGTCGCCCCGGCCCGCCCCGCGGCCGGCCCCAGCGCGTACGGCACCACCGGCCGCCGGTACGCCTCGACCAGGATCTTCGGGGTACGGAAGCCCCGCGACAGCACCGTGTAGCCGGCCGCCGCGAAACCCACCCGCCCCGCCAGCGCCACCACGTCGCCGACCTGGGCGCCGGACCGCAGCACCGGCGCCAGCCCGTGCAGGTCGCCGAGCGCGGTCACCGCGATGGTCAGCGTGGGGCTGGCGGTCATGTCCCCGCCGACCACGCTCGCGCCGACCAGCGCGGCCTCGGTGGCCAGCCCGTCGGAGAGCTGCTCGGCCCAGGCCACGTCCAGGTCCGGCGGCACGCACAGGCCCACCAGCAGCGCCGTCGCGGTGGCGCCCATGGCGGCGATGTCGGCGAGGTTCGCCGCCGCCGCACGCCGGCCGATGTCCTCGGCCTCGGCCCAGTCCCGCCGGAAGTGCCGCCCCTCGACGAGCACGTCAGTGGAGGCGACGACCCGCCCGTCGGAGGCGATGACCAGTGCCGCGTCGTCGCCCGGCCCGATGATGGTGGCCGGCCCGGTGCCCAACCGCGCCACCACCCGTTCGATCAGCCCGAACTCCCCCGTCCGCGCAATACTCATGCCTTCTCCTCGCTACGCTCGTCGGCGGCACGAGCCCGTGTCACCATGATTCGCTCGCGAAGCTCGCTCATGCTGTTTCCCCGTCGCGCCTGCTCATGTGGCTTCCTTCCTCACCCTTGCGCCTCCTGCCGCAGCCTGTGCACCCTCATTGAGGTACTTTCACAGGCGGCACGTGTGAAGGAGTCGTCCGTGGTCCACGCTTACATCTTGATTCAGACGTCGGTCGGCAAGTCCGTCGACGTCTCCGCGGCCATCGGCGAAATCCAGGGTGTCACCCGGGTGGACGCGGTGACCGGCCCGTACGACGTGATCGCCATGGTCGAGGCGCACACCGTCGACGAACTGGGCAAACTGGTGCTGTCACAGATCCAGTTGATACCCAACATCACCCGCACCCTGACGTGCCCCATCATCCACCTATGAGTAACGACCAGACGGCACGGTCGGGCCGACAGTCCCCCAAGACGATCGCCACCGTGGTGGCGCTGCCCATCGCACTGCTCGCGGGGTTCGGCTTCTTCCAGGCCATGCGGCCGCCGGCGGAGCCCGCCCCGGAGCCCAGCGTCGCTGCCGGCCCGCAGGTGATGCCCACCACGCCGGTGCCGATGGACGCCCCCGCCCTGAACGAGCGGCAGACCACGGTGTGCCGCGCGCTGCTGTCGCAGCTGCCCGACCAGGTCCGCGACCTGCCGCGCCGTGAGGTCACCGCCGGTCACGAGCAGAACGCGGCGTACGGCGACCCGGCTCTGGCGCTCGCCTGCGGCGGCCCGTCCCCGAGCTACCCGCCCACCGACGACGTGTTCACCCTGGACGGCGTCTGCTGGCACAAGGGCGACGGCGCGTGGACCACGGTCGACCGCGAGGTGCCCGTGCGGGTCACCGTCCCGGCGGCGTACGACCAGCCCGGCCAGTGGGTCATCAACTTCTCCAAGACGCTGATCGCCACCGTGCCCCACGCCGAGCGCATCCCGGTGGGCTGCGGCACCCGCGCCTGACCTGTCTAGTGCAGGCCGGTGCCGCGCCGCTGAGCGGTGCGGATCAGGCGGGAGACGAGCTTCGGGTAGTCGAGGCCGCTGGCCGCCCACATCCGGGGGAACATGCTGGTCGAGGTGAAGCCCGGCATGGTGTTGATCTCGTTGAGGTAGACCTTCAGGTCGTCGGTGACGAAGAAGTCGACCCGGGCCAGCCCCGCGCAGTCCAGCGCGGTGAACGTGCGCACCGCCAGCTCCTGCACCTCGGCCGCGATCTCGGCGGGCAGGTTCGCGGGCAGGTCGTACTCGCAGTCCTCGCCGAGGTACTTCGCCTCGAAGTCGTAGAACTCGTGCCCGCCGGCCACCACCCGCACCTCGGCCAGCACGGACGCTTCGGCGCTGCCGCCGGCCTCGGTCTCCAGCACGCCGCACTCGACCTCACGCCCCACGATGCCCGCTTCGACGAGCACCTTCGGGTCGATCGCGCGCGCCTTGGCCAGCGCCGCGTCGAGCTGATCCCAGCTGGAGACCTTGGTGATGCCGAACGAGGACCCGGCCCGCGACGGCTTGACGAACACCGGCAGGCCCAGCCGCTCCTTGTCGGCCTCGCTGAGCTCCTGGCCGTTGCGCAGCACCGCGTACGGCCCGATCGGGATGCCCTCGGCGGCGGCGAGCTTCTTGGTGAACTCCTTGTCCATGGCGGCCGCGGAGGCGAACACGTTGGCCCCGACGTACGGGATGCCCGCCATCTCCAGCAGCCCCTGGATGGTGCCGTCCTCGCCGTAGGCCCCGTGCAGTGCCGGGAAGACCACGTCGACCCCGGCCAGCGCGGCGGCGCCCTCGGCGGGCTCCAGCACGACCAGCTCGTGGCTGGTCGGGTCGGCGGGCAGCACGATGGCCTGGCCGGAGGCGGCGGTGATCTCGGGCAGGCTGCGGCCCTCGATGGCGAGCTGTGCCGGGTCGCCGGAGGTGAGCACCCAGCGGCCCTCCTTCGTGATGCCGACCGGCACGACCTCGAACTCGGCCGGGTCGAGCGCGGCCAGGATGCTGCCCGCGCTGACGCAGGAGATGGCGTGCTCGGTGCTGCGACCGCCGAAGACGACGGCGACACGGGTCTTACGCTGGCTGCTTTCACTCACGCGGCTGACCCTACCGTGCGTTGTGGCGATCCGGTGAAGAGCACGTCGCACGGCACCCCAGGGTGGCACTACCATCCCGGAGCGTGACCCCTCAGGCGCGATTGCGGCGCATCCGGTACTGGCTCATCTTCTTCATCGTCGGCCTCGTGCTCAGCGGCGTGACGGCCTTCCCCCTGGTCACCGAGCTGCGCTGGGTGGACGGCCTGCTCCGGGAGAGCTGGGTGCCCGCCCCCGACGCGCTGGTCGACTTCATCGGCACGGTCCGCACCGGCGCGGAGACCGCCGACCGGGACTTCCCGTTCCTGGCCTACGGCACCGACTGGCTGGCCTTCGCCCACCTGGTCATCGCGATGGCCTTCTACGGCCCGCTGCGCGACCCGGTCCGCAACCTCTGGGTGATCCACTGGGGCATGCTGTGCTGCGTCGCGGTGGTCCCGCTGGCGCTGATCGCCGCCCCGATCCGCGGCCTGCCCTGGTGGTGGATCCCGATCGACATCTCCTTCGGCCTGTTCGGCATCGTCCCGCTGCTGATCGTCCGCCGCCACATCCTCGCCCTGGCGGCTGCCGAATCCGCCCCGGCCACACCCGCCGCCGCCGTGGTCGGCTAGATCCACCGAGTTGCCTGGCAACCGGTCGTATCCCAGGTCAAGATATGCACGATTGCCAGGCAAGTCCGACGATCAACGCGGGCGGCGTGCGGCGGGCCCGGTAGCCCCCATTAGAGCTTCGCGGCGGTGTCCAGGGCCTGGGTGAGATCGGCGAGCAGGTCCTCGGTGTCCTCTACGCCGCAGGAGAAGCGCACGAAGCCGGGCGGGACGCTGTCGCCCCACTGGTGGCGGCGGTCGGCGCTGGAGTGCAGGCCGCCGAAGCTGGTCGCCGCGGCGACCAGGGCCGAGGCACGCAGGAACGCCGCCACGTGCTCGGCCGAGGGCAGCTCGAACGAGACCAGTCCGGGAATGATGCGCATCTGGCGGGCAGCCAGATCGCTGTCGCCGGCCCAGCGGACCGCCTCGACCAGCGGGTGCTCGCGCAGCAGCGCCGCCACCGCGGCCCCGTTGGCGGACTGCTGGCGCAGCCGCAGGGCGAGGGTGCCCATGGACCGCCGCGCCAGCCAGCACTCGAACGGGCTGGGCACCGCACCGGCCAGGGTGCGGAACTGCCGCATCCCGTCGAGCAGTTCCGCCGAGTTCGTCGCGGCGTACCCCAGCAGCATGTCGGAGTGCCCCGCGAGGGCCTTGGTGCCGGAGGCGACGACCACGTCGGCGTCGAGTTCCAGGGGCCGCTGGCTGAGCGGGGTGGCGGTGGTGTTGTCGACCGCGACCAGTGCCCCGGCGGCGTGCGCGGCCCGCGCGACCGCGGCGATGTCGACCAGGTCCAGGCCCGGGTTGGCCGGGGTCTCCAGCAGCACCAGCCGGACGCCCTCGAACGACGGGTACGGCCCTGAGGTGGGCACTTCGACGGTGGTCACGCCGAGGCCGGCCAGCGTGGACGCGGCGAAGGAGCGGACGTTGTAGTACCCGTCCGAGGGGATCATCAGGGTGTCGCCCGTGCGCAGCACCGACAGCAGCAGGGCGGTGATCGCCGCCTGGCCGCTGGCGAAGGCGAGGCAGTCGCCGCCCTCGAGCTCCCCGATCGCGCTCTCCAGCAGTCGCCGGGTGGGGTTGTCGCCCCGCCCGTACCCGTCGACGCCGGGCGTGTAGCCCTCCGGGTCGAGGTGGTAGGGCGCGGCGAACACGGGACCGGGCAGCATCGGTGCTCCCGGGACGGGTTCGGGCATGCCTGCATGGAGGGAACGGGTGCTGTCCCCGTACTGCATTGTCATGCAGAGAACGTAGCCCCTGGTCACTCCGCCTTGGTCGAGCGGGACATCAGCGCCGCGACGGCGACCTTCGGGTCGACGCCCTCGTGGCAGACCCGCTCCACCTGCTCGGTGATCGGCATCTCGACGCCGTGCGAGCGGGCCAGATCCCGGATCGCGAGGCAGCTCTTGACACCCTCGGCGGTGTACCGGGTCGCGGCCTGGGCCTGTTCGAGGCTCTTGCCCCGGCCGAGGTGCTCGCCGAAGGTGCGGTTGCGCGACAGCGGCGACATGCAGGTGCCCACGAGGTCGCCGAGCCCGGCCAGGCCGGAGAAGGTCAGCGGGTCCGCGCCGAGCGCGACGCCCAGCCGCGCGGTCTCGGCCAGCCCACGTGTGATCAGCATCGCCTTGGTGTTGTCGCCCAGCCCCATGGCGTGCGCGATGCCGAACGCCAGCGCGATCACGTTCTTGACCGCCCCGCCCAGCTCGCACCCCACCACGTCGTCATTGGTGTACGGCCGGAAGTAGGGCGTGGTGATCGCATGCTGCACCCGGGTGGCCCGGTCGATGTCGCTGCAGGCGACCACGGTCGCGGCCGGCTGCTCCAGCGCGATCTCGCCGGCCAGGTTCGGGCCGCTGACCACGGCGACGCGGTCCGGCGCGACCCGCGCCGCCTCGACGATGACCTGGCTCATCCGCTGGGTGGTGCCCAGCTCGATGCCCTTCATCAGCGACACCAGGGTCGAGTCGTCGGCCAGGTCGGCAGCCCAGTCGCCCAGGTTGACCCGCAGCGTCTGCGACGGCACGGCGAGCACGACCAGCTCGGCGCCCTTGATCGCCTCGGTCGCCGACGCGGTGGCGGTCACCCGTTCGCCCAGCGGCGTGTTCTCCAGGTACTCCGGATTGCGGCCGGTGTCGCGGATGGCGGCGGCGATCTCCGGCCGGCGCGCCCACAGCACCACGTCGTTGCCCGCGTCGCCGAGGATCTTCGCGAACGCGCTGCCCCAGGAACCGGCGCCGAGCACGGCCGCCCTCATCGGGCCCCGTCCTTGGTGGCGGCGTCCGGCGCGGCGGGCTTCCCCGCGGCGGCGTCGGAGTTCGCGGCCTGGTCGGCCGTGGCGTCGCTGCCGGTGGCGCTCCAGATCGGCGGGGCCTGGCCGCCGCGGATCTCGGCGAGCAGGTCGCGCAGGCGGATCATGACCGCGTCCGTCATCTCGTTGAGCACCGTCGCGCTCGGCTCCGCGCCGGCCCACTTCGACAGGTCGACCGGCGGCCCGGCCCACAGCGACACCGGGATCTTCGGCATGAGCCGGATCTTCTTGGTACGCGGGTCGAAGATCTTCTCCGGCCCCCAGGTCGCGATCGGGATCACCGGGGCGCCGGTGGCCAGGGCCAGCCGGGCCACGCCGGTCTTGCCCCGCATCGGCCACAGGTCGGGTTCCTTGGTGGTGGTGCCCTCGGGGTAGATGACGATCGCGCCGCCCGCCCGCACCGCCTCCACCGCGGCGTCGAGCGCCTTGACCGCATCAGCCGTGCCCCGGTGCACCGGGATCTGGCGGCACCAGTACAGGATCTTCCCGGCGAGCGGGATCCGGAAGACGCTCTCCTTGCCCAGGAACTGCGGCCAGCGGCCGGAGTCGTAGACGTAGTGCGCGGTGGTGAACGGGTCGGCGTGCGACACGTGGTTGACCGCGAGGATCACGCCGCCCTCGGCCGGGATGTGCTCCCAGCCACGCCAGTCCCGCCTGGTCAGCGCGATCATCGGCGGCTTGACCAAGCACACCGCGAATCGTGACCAGAAGCCCAGCCTGCGCCGCGCCAACGAAGCCTCCCTGTCCTCCACCCGTTCGCATGCCCGCGTCAGGGTGTCTGTAACACCGCCCGCGAGTGAATCCTCACGGATCATGGTCCGTCCCCGGGCGTTCCGCCACGCACCGGGGCGCTCGGCGGACCGGCCCGTCGCTGCCGCGACCCGCCGTCGTGCCGTCCATGTTCAGCGCATCATGCCATGTCCGCACGGGTGACGACCTCAGCCGCCGGAGGCCGCCGCCCCGCTGACCGACCGGACGGGCTGCCAGAATGGCCGAGTGTACGCACCCGGAGTCACCGTGCTGGTGCCGCTGAAGCCGCTCGCCGAGGCGAAGAGCCGGCTGCGCGGGGCCGCCGCCCGGCACGAGGATCTGGTGCTGGATCTCGCCCGTGCCACCGTCTCCGCCGCGTTGGCCGCCGCGGGAGTGGCGAGGGTGCTGGTGGTGACCCGGGACTCCCGCGCGGCGGCCGTGCTGCGCGCCTGCGGCGCGGGCGTGCTGTCCGACGAGGGCCGGGATCTGAACGATGCGCTCCGGCGGGCGGCGGCCGCGGTGGCCGGAATCGGCGAACCACCCGGCGGAGCTCCCGTCGGCGCCGGGAACCGACGCCGTCGGGCGGCTGCCGCCGGGCCGGTGGTGGCGCTGCCCGCCGACGTCCCGGCGCTGCGCCCCACGGAGTTGTCCGAAGCGCTGGCCGCGGCGGCCGGGCGCCGGGCGTTCGTGCCGGACGCGGCGGGTGTGGGCACGGTGCTGCTGGTGGCCGCGCCCGGCGGTGCGCTCGATCCGCGGTTCGGGCCGGGGTCGGCCGGCGCGCACGAGCGCTCCGGCGCGCTACGCCTGGCCGGGGCGTGGCCGACGCTGCGGCGCGACGTCGACACCGCCGCCGATCTCGCCGTGGTGCGGGGCTGGGGGGTGCTCTGCGAGGACGTGACCGCGTAGCGTGAACGCCATGCAGGGCACCGTCGCGACATTCGACCCCGAGACCCGGAGCGGCTCGCTGCTGCTCGACGACGGCACCCCGGTCGCCTTCGACCAGGCCGCGTTCGACGCCTCCGGGCTGCGGCTGCTGCGCCTGGGCCAGCGGGTGCGCCTGGAACACGACGCCGACGGCCGGCTGCGCCGGGTCACCATTCCCACCATGCCCTGATCTGTGCCGGGTGTGACCCGCGTCCGGTTGCCGAGCGTCGGCCATCGCCGCGCTGAGCCGAGTTCATCTCTTGTTCACTCCGATAGGGCAAAAATGAGTTGGTGAGCGCAGCCCCGCGACGACCCCGCAAGAAGGCCGGCAACGCCCCGCCGCCGGCCCCGTCCACGCCCGTGGAGGCCCCTGCGGCTTCCGCGGACACCTCTGTGCCGCCCTCCGCCGACGCTGTCGTCGTGACGGACGTCCCGGCACCGCCCGCCGACACCGTCGTTGCGCAGGCCTCACCGGAGCAGACCGCCGCGACGGACCGCTCCCCCGGGCCGGTCACCGGCTCCCCTGACCCGGCCGGCTCGACCGAGCCGGCCGCCGACCGGGCCGTGCTGAGCGGCCCGACCGAGCCGACCACCCGGCCGCATCCGGCCAGCCCGCCGGTCACCGTGGTCGTCCCGGAGTTCGCCAGCACCGCGCTGACCGAGCTGCCCGAGGACCGCTACTTCAACCGCGAGGTCTCCTGGCTCGACTTCAACGCCCGCGTGCTGGCACTGGCGGAGGATCCGCGGCTGCCGCTGCTGGAGCGGATGAAGTTCATGGCGATCTTCGCCAGCAACCTCGACGAGTTCTTCATGGTCCGCATCGCGGGCCTGCGCCGGCGGCTGGAGACCGGGCTGCCCACCCGCGGCGCCGACCGGCTGCCGCCCCGGGCACAACTGGAGATGGTCTCCGAGCGCACCGCCGAACTGGTCGCCGACCACGCCGCCGAGTTCACCAAGGTGATCCGCCCCGCCCTGGCCAAGGCCGGCATCCACATTCTGGGCTGGACGGATCTGGAGCACGCCGAGCGCGAGCAGATGCGGGTCTACTTCCGCGAGCACGTCTTCCCGGTGCTGACCCCGCTGGCGTTCGACCCGTCGCACCCGTTCCCGTACATCTCGGGCCTGTCGCTCAACCTCGCCGCGGTGGTGCGTGAGCCGGAGACCGGCCAGGAGCTGTTCGCCCGGGTCAAGGTGCCCAACAACGTGCCGCGGTTCGTCCGGATCGAGCAGGCGGGCCGGACCACGGCGGAGGGCCGCAACACCTACCGCTTCCTGGCGATCGAGGAACTGATCGCCAACGAGCTCGGCCAGCTCTTCTCCGGCATGGAGGTGGTGGAGCGGCACGCGTTCCGGGTGACCCGCAACGCCGAGGTCGAGATCGACGAGGACCGCGACGAGGACCTGCTGCAGGCCATGGAGCGGGAGCTGATGCGGCGGCGGTTCGGCCCGCCGGTGCGGCTGGAGGTAGCCGCGGACATCTCCGACCACGTGCTGCAAACCCTGGTCACCGAACTGGAAGTGGACTCACGGGATGTGCTGCGGGTGCCCGGCCCGCTGGACCTGTCCGGGCTCATGCAGCTCTACGACTGCGACCGCCCGGATCTGAAGGACCCCCCTTTCGTCCCGGCCACTCACGCCCGGCTGCGTGAGGGCGAGTCGACCCGCAGCATGTTCAACATCCTGCGCGACGGCGACATCCTGGTGCACCACCCGTACCACTCCTTCTCCACCAGCGTGCAGCGCTTCATCGAGCACGCCGCGGCCGATCCGCACGTGCTGGCCATCAAGCAGACGCTGTACCGGACCTCGGGCGACTCCCCGATCGTCGACGCCCTGATCGCCGCGGCCGAGGCGGGCAAGCAGGTGGTGGTGCTGGTCGAGGTCAAGGCGCGCTTCGACGAGAAGGCCAACATCGGCTGGGCGCGGATGCTGGAGCGGGCGGGCTGCCACGTCGTGTACGGCCTGATCGGCCTGAAGACGCACTGCAAGACCGCGCTCGTGGTGCGGGAGGAGGGCGGGCAGATCCGCCGGTACTGCCACGTCGGCACGGGCAACTACCACCCCAAGACCGCCCGGCTGTACGAGGACTTCGGTCTGCTCACCGCCGATCCGGAGGTCGGCGCGGACCTGACCGACCTGTTCAACACGCTGACCGGCTACAGCCGCCAGACGGCGTACCGGCGGCTGATGGTGGCTCCGCACGGCATCCGGGCGGGCATCATCGAGCGCATCGAGCGGGAGGCCGGCTTCGCCCGCGAGGGCCGACCCGCGCTGGTGCAGATCAAGGTGAACTCGCTCGTCGACGAGCAGGTCATCGACGCCCTCTACCGCGCCTCCCAGGCGGGTGTGCACATCGACCTGCTGATCCGCGGCATGTGCGCGCTGAAGCCCGGGGTGCCGGGGCTGTCGGACAACATCCGGGTGCGCTCGATCCTGGGCCGCTTCCTGGAGCATTCGCGGCTGTTCCGCTTCGGCAACGGCGACGTGACCGCGGGCAGGGGGCGGGCCGAGTTCTGGATCGGCTCGGCCGACATGATGCACCGCAACCTGGACCGCCGGGTCGAGGCGCTGATCCAGGTGACCGACCAGCCGTCCCGGACCGAGCTGGCCGAGCTGCTGAACGCGTCGATGTCGGACCGGATCGAGGCGTTCGACCTCAATCCGGACGGCACCTGGACCCGGCACATCTCCACTTCGGATCATCCCCGGGTCGATTTGCAGGCGTCGCTGCTGGAGCGGATGCTTAAGCGGTGACCTTGGAGGAGGAGCGCAAGTACGACGTATCGCCCTCGTTCACGCTGCCCGAGCTCGCCGTGGCGGATGCCCGCCCGGCGGCTCGGCCGGCCGTGACCCTGACCGCGACCTACTTCGACACCGCCGGCCTGCGGCTGGCCCGGGCCGGGGCGTCGCTGCGCCACCGTGTCGGCGACCCGTTGCCGTGGACGGTCAAGCTGCCCACGGCGGTGCCCGGGGTGCGGCAGGAGATCTCGCTGGCGGGCGACGACCCGGCGGTGCCGCCGGCGGCGCTGACCTGGCTCGTCGCGGCACTGACCAGGGGGTCTCCGCTGACTCCGGTCGCGGTGCTGCGCACCCGGCGGCAGCGGGTGGACCTGTGCGACGCCGCGGGCTCCCGCCTGGCCGAGGTCGCCGACGACACCGTCGAGGTGCTCTCCGGCACGGCGGTGCCGCGCACGTTCCGCGAGATCGAGGTCGAGCGCGCGGGCGGGTCGCCCGAACTGCTGTCCGCTGTGGAGGAGCTGCTGCTGGCGGCGGGCGCCCGGGCGGGCGGGTTCACGCCCAAGCTCGTGCGGGCGCTGGGGGCCGCGGCGGCGTACCCCCCGGATCTGCTGCCCCCGGCCGCCACCCTGCCCGCGACCGCGCGGGCCGCGGACGTGGTCATCGCCGCGGTGCGCGGCGCGGTGGCACGCATCGTGGCGCACGATCCCCTGGTGCGCCTGGACGAGCCGCTGCCCGACGGGGACACCGCCGTGCACCAGATGCGGGTCGGCGTCCGGCGGCTGCGCTCGGACCTGCGCACCTTCAAGCCGCTACTGGACCAGCGCTGGGCCCGGCCGCTGCGGGCAGAGCTGGGCTGGCTGGGTGATCTGCTGGGTGCGGCGCGCGACGCGGAGGTGCTGCGCGATCGGCTGCGCGCCACGGCCGCCGCCGTGCCCGCGACCGACGAGGGCGAGCTGGCCGCCCTGGACACGATCCTGGCGGCCCGGCGCGAGCGGGCCTACACGGACCTCCTGGACGCCCTGCGTACCCGCCGGTACCTGGCCCTGATGGAACGGCTCACCGCGGCCACCCGGCGCGTCCCGCTGTCACCCGCGGCCACGGCGCCCGCCGCGCAGGCGCTGCCCGGGCTGCTCGCCCGTCCCTGGCGTCGCCTGGTCCACGGCGGCAAGGGCGTGCCCGGGGCGGGCTCGCTGAAGCGTTCCGCGCCCGATGTGGACTGGCACCAGGTGCGCATCCACGTCAAACGCGCCCGGTACGCCGCCGAGGCGGCCGCGGCCGCCGGCGACCAGCCCACCCGTCGCCTGGCCAAGTCCCTGGCCCGCCTCCAGGACGCCCTCGGCGAGCACACCGACGCCGCCCTGGCCGCCGGCACCTGGCTCACCCTGGCCGAGTCCCACCCCCACCTGGCCGCCACCCTGACCCGCCTGGCCGCCCACGAACGCGCCCAAGCCAACACCACCCGCGCCGCCTATCCGGCCCGCTGGCACAAGACCGCAAGGAAGGGCACCTTCTTATCGCTGCATGCATAGGAAGGTGCCCTTTTTAACCCTCACCCCGTGAATGCGCTGATCAGAAGCGGCCGAGTGCCACGAACAGCGCCAGCGCGCCGAGCACGACGTTGGTGGCGATGCCCGGGTATTCCTTACGACGCGCGTGCACCACGGCCGCCAGCACCATGATGACGACCAGGCCCGACGCGGCCAGCGGGGTGAGGATCGGGGCGATGCCGGTCGCCCAGGGCAGGATCAGGCCGATGCCCGCCAGCAGCTCGGTGACGCCGACCAGCCGCAGCGTGCCGAGCGAGTAGTCGTTCACCCACGGCATCTTCGGGGCCAGGTCCTCCTTGCTCTTGGTGGACTTCATCACGCCGGCGCCGAGGAAGGCCACGCCGAGCAGGATCTGCACGACCCAAAGGGCGATGTTCACGAGAATCTCCTTGTCGAACGAGAGGCTAAGTGGTGGATCTCCTCCGTTTGTGAGGGGACGGTAGCACTAACCGGAGGCGCTCCTCCAGTCCTGCTACCCTGGTGATCATGGTGGAACCACCGCTGCGCGCCGACGCCGCCCGCAACCGCGAGCGCATCGTCGACGCCGCCTGTGATGCCTTCGCGGAGCGCGGCTTCGACGTGCCGCTGGAGGAGATCGCCGCCCGGGCCGGGGTCGGCATCGCCACGCTCTACCGGCGCTTCCCCGCCCGCGACGACCTGATGGTCGCGGCCGCGTCCCGCAAGTTCGACCAGTACGAGCACGCGCTGCACACGGCCGAGCAGGCCCCCGACGGCTGGACCGGCTTCGCCGGTTACGTGCAGGAGGTGTGCCGCATGCAGGCGGCCGACGGCGGGCTCGCCGACGTGCTCACCATGTCGTTTCCCGGGGCGTCTGAGTTCGAGGCCCGCCGCACCGCGCTCTACCACGGTTTCGTGGGCCTGGTGGAGCGCGCCAAGGCCGAGGGTTCGCTGCGCGAGGACTACGTTCCGGAGGATCTGCCGCTGATGCTGATGGCCAACGCGGGCGTGCTGCGCGGGACCGCCCAGGCGGCGCCGAACGCGTGGCGGCGGCTGGTGGGCTACCTGCTGCAGGCGTTCCGGACCGGCGCCGACCCCGAACCACTGCCTCCGCCGCCGACTCCGCGCCAGACGGTGCGCTCCATGCTGCGCATCTCCGGCTGCCAAGGCCGCTCCCAGCCGCCGCAGCGCTGAAAGAGAGCACAGAGCTGCGCCCACGCCGTCTCAGATCGGCGTGGGCGCGGCTTTGTTCAGGAAGGGATATCGGGACCGGTCAGCGTTTGGCGGCCTTCTTGGCGGGGGCCTTCTTGGCCGTGGTCGCCTTGGCGGTCGTCTTCTTCGCCGCGGTGGTGGCCTTCGCGGTCACGGTCTTCTTGGCCGGGGCCGCCTTCGCCGCCGTGGTCTTCTTGGCGGTGGTGGCCTTGGCCGCGGTCGCCTTCGCCGTGGTGGCCTTGGCCGCGGTCGCCTTGGCGGTGCTCTTGGTCGCGGTCTTCTTGGCCGGGGCCGTCTTCGACGCGGCGGTGGCCTTGCTCGCGGCCGGGCGGGTGCTGGCGCCGACGGTCTTCTTGGCGGCGGACTTCGCCGCCTTCTTCGCCGGGGCGGCGACCTTGCCGACGGCCACCGTGTCCTTGAAGCCCGCGCCGGGCCGGAAGGCCGGCACCGACGTCTTCTTCACCTTGACCGCCTCGCCGGTGCGCGGGTTGCGCGCCATGCGAGCGGCCCGGGCCCGCTTCTCGAAGACACCGAAGCCGGTCAGCGAAACCTTGTCGCCCTTGGTGACCGCGTTCTGGATCTCGGTGAGCGTGGCCTCCAGCACGGCCGCGGCGGTCTTCTTGTCAACCACGGTCGAGTGAGCGGCGATCGCGTCGATCAGCTCAGTCTTGTTCACGGATTCCTCCCGTATGGTGCTACTGGACTCATAACAGTCATTCTGTGCGCACAGTAGGCCCAACGTCAGCAATATGCCAACAGGAGGGTTAAAAACCACCTATGTGTCGCAAAGAAAATTGCCCCCATCCTGATAACAGGACGGGGGCAATAACGTTGCTGTCGCGGTTCAGCACCTATCCGACAAGTACCCCGAAAGCCGGGCGGTGGCCTTCGAACGCCGTGATCGCCTCTTCGTGGCGCAGCGTCAAACCGATGTCGTCCAAGCCTTCCATCAGCCGCCAGCGCAGGAAGTCGTCGAGGTCGAAAGCCCAGCTCTGCCCACTCGCGCGGACCTCCCGAGCGACCAGGTCGACCTCGATCGCGGTGGCCGGGTCGGCCTCCACCAGGTCCCACAACGTCTCCACGGCCGCCTGCGGCAGCTCCACCGTCAGCAGACCCTGCTTGAGCGAGTTGCCCCGGAAGATGTCGCCGTACCGCGGGGAGATGACCACCCGGAAGCCGTAGTCGTTGAGGGCCCAGACCGCGTGCTCGCGCGACGATCCGGTGCCGAACTCCGGGCCGGCGACCAGCACGCTGGCCCCGGCGTAGACCGGGTTGTTCAGCACGAACGACGGGTCCTCCCGCCAGGCGCTGAACAGGCCGTCCTCGAAGCCCGTGCGGGTGACCCGCTTGAGGTACACCGCCGGGATGATCTGGTCGGTGTCCACGTTGGAACGCCGCAGCGGCACCGCGGTGCCGGTGTGAACGGTGAACTTCTCCATTTCGATCTACCTCGGTTCAGCGGGCGCCGACGGCGTCCAGGTCGGCGGGAGCGGACAGGTGGCCGGTCACGGCGGTCGCCGCGGCCACCGCCGGGGACACCAGGTGGGTACGGCCGCCCTTGCCCTGCCGCCCCTCGAAGTTGCGGTTGGACGTCGACGCCGAGCGCTGGCCCGGCTTCAGGGTGTCCGGGTTCATGCCCAGGCACATCGAGCACCCGGCGAACCGCCACTCGGCGCCCGCCTCGGTGAAGACCTCGTGCAGGCCTTCCTCCTCGGCCTGCGCGCGCACCGCGGCCGAACCCGGCACCACCAGCATCCGCACACCGTCGGCCACCTTGCGGCCACGCAGCACGTCCGCGGCGGTGCGCAGGTCCTCCAGCCGCCCGTTGGTGCAGGAGCCGACGAAGACCACGTCCACCGCCAGGTCGCGCAGCGGCGTGCCCGGGGTGAGGTCCATGTACTCCACCGCCCGGCGGGCCGCGGCGCGCTCCGACTCGGACGCGAACGACTCGGGATCGGGGATCACGGCGTCCAGCGAAGCGCCCTGACCCGGGTTGGTGCCCCAGGTGACGAACGGCGTCAGCGCGCTCGCGTCGAGGAACACCTCCTTGTCGAAGGTCGCGCCGTCATCCGTGGGCAGGCTGCGCCAGTACGCCACGGCGTCGTCCCAGTCCTGGCCCTTGGGCGCGAAGTTGCGGCCCTTCAACCAGGCGAACGTGGTCTCGTCCGGCGCGATCAGGCCGGCCTTGGCGCCCCACTCGATGGACATGTTGGAGACGGTCATCCGCCCCTCCATGCTCAGCTTCTCGATGGCGGGGCCGCGGTACTCCACCACGTAGCCCCGGCCACCGCCGGTGCCCTCCTGGGTGATCAGGGCCAGGATCAGGTCCTTGGCCGAGACGCCCGGGGGCAGCTCGCCGGTGACGGTGACCGCCATCTGCTTGGGCAGCGCCTGCGGCAGCGTCTGCGTGGCCAGCACGTGCTCCACCTCGGAGGTGCCGATGCCGAAGGCCAGCGCGCCGAAAGCGCCGTGCGTCGAGGTGTGCGAGTCACCGCAGACGATCGTCATGCCCGGCTGGGTCAGGCCCTGCTGCGGACCCATGACGTGGACGACGCCCTGCTGTGGGTCGCCGAGCGGGTGCAGTTTCACGCCGAATTCGGCGCAGTTGGCGCGCAGCGTCTCGATCTGCGTACGCGACACCGGGTCGGCGATCGTCAGCAGGTTGTCGGTGGGCGTGTTGTGGTCCTCGGTCGCGATCGTCAGATCGGTCCGGCGGACCTTGCGCCCGGCCAGCCGGAGGCCGTCGAAGGCCTGCGGGCTGGTCACCTCATGCAGCAGATGAAGATCGATATAGAGGAGGTCCGGTTCACCGTCAGCGCGGCGTACCACGTGTGCGTCCCAGACCTTCTGGGCAAGGGTCCTGCTCACTGGGTTGCTCCCACCATCTGGACATCCCGCATCTTGGGAGGTATGTTTCGGTCTGTGGGACACAGTATGTCTGGCGTGGGCGTCCTTGACAAGGCGGTAGTGATCCTTGCCGCGTGTGTCGACGGCGCCAGCCTCGCCGAACTCGTCGATCGCACCAAGCTGCCGAGAGCAACGGCGCACCGGCTGGCGCAGGCGCTGGAGATTCATCGGATGCTGGTACGGGACACGCAGGGACGTTGGCGTCCCGGTCCCCGCCTTGGAGAACTCGCGAACGCCGCCCCCGACGTCCTGTTGACAGCCGCAGAGCCGCTGCTGTCCGCATTGCGGGACGCCACCGGCGAGAGCGCACAACTTTACCTGCGCAGGGCCGACGAACGGCTCTGCGTCGCCGCCGCGGAACGGGCCAGCGGCCTGCGCGACACCGTGCCGGTCGGCGCGATCCTGCCGATGACGGCGGGCTCGGCGGCCCAGATCCTGCTCGCCTGGGAACCCCCCGAGGCGGTCATGCCCCTGCTCCCCCGCTGCAAGTTCACCGGCCGCACGCTGGCCGAGGTGCGCCGCCGCGGGTGGGCGCAGTCGGTGGCCGAGCGCGAGGCGGGTGTGGCCTCGGTCAGCGCCCCCGTGCGCGACCGCACCGGCCGCGTCATCGCCGCGATCAGCGTCTCCGGCCCCATCGAGCGCCTCGGCCGCCGCCCCGGCGACCGGCACGCGATGGCCGTCGTACGCGCCGGCCAGCGGCTCTCCGGACTCTGACCCGCCAACCCCCGCTGAGCGGAACCCGCCCCTCCAATAGACAGTGGCCTATCTGGATGACACTCCGGCGATCGGAGTCATCCAGATAGGCCAACGTCGATAGGAAGCCGGGTCCGTCGGGTCGTCACGGGCTCATGCTGCTCATGCCATCCGCGCTGCCGACCTCGCGCGCGGCGTGGATCATCGCGTTGCCGCCGTAGTAGTTCTCGGGCGGGTTGATGTGGCCGTGCCGCTTGCCGCGGCGGCCCGCGATGACCGCCAGCACGATGATGAGCGCGAGGACCGCGCCGCAGAGCAGGAACTTCATGCCCGCGGACGGTACTTCACCTGCACCACCGCCGCATGCCCCTGACTGGCAGCTCAACGAAAGAAGCCCACGAGCCTGGCTCGTGAGCTTCTTGAAAACCTGGTAGCCCCGAAGGGATTCGAACCCTCGCTACCGCCTTGAGAGGGCGGCGTCCTAGGCCGCTAGACGACGGGGCCAGGTCGATGTTCCGGAGAACACCTTCTTCAGTTTTCGACCGCCTGGCTGACTTCTCAGCTCGGCGGCCCGCTGAACTTTAGCAGGTCCAGCAGCCTCGCGCGAACCAGGCTCTCGCCCGATCTTGCTTGGTTGCTGGGGTACCAGGACTCGAACCTAGACTAACTGAACCAGAATCAGTTGGGCTGCCAATTACCCCATACCCCATTGGCACCGTTTCCGCTGCCGGGGATGAACTTTACCTGACCTCCCCGGCAGCGCCAAATCGGTATCCCTATCGCGCGGCGACCGGGTTGCGCAGCTCCCCCAGACCCTGGATCCGCACGGCCACCACGTCCTTCGCGACCAGCGGCGACACCCCCGCGGGCGTGCCGGTGAGGATGACGTCGCCGGGCAGCAGCGTCATGACGTGGGACACGTACGACACCAGCGTGGGCACGTCGAAGACCATCTGCGAGGTGCGGCCGAGCTGGCGCACCTCCTCGTTGACCTCGCAGCGCACCTCGGCGTCGGAGACGTCGACGGCGGTGTCGATCCACGGGCCGAGCGGGCAGAACGAGTCGAAACCCTTGGCCCGGGTCCACTGGCCGTCACTCTTCTGCAGGTCGCGTGCGGTGACGTCGTTGGCGATGGTGTACCCGAAGATCGCCTTCTCGGCCCCGGCCCGGTCCACCCGGCGCGCGCCGGTGGCGCCGATCACCACGGCCAGCTCGGCCTCGTGCTCGACCTGGTGCGACTGCTCGGGCAGCCGGATGATGTCGTGCGGCCCGATCACCGATGTGGACGGCTTGAGGAACAGCAGCGGCTCCTTGGGCACCTCCGCCCCGTGCTCGGCGGCGTGGTCGGCGTAGTTGCGCCCGACCCCGATCACCTTGCTGGGCAGGATCGGGGAGAGCAGGCGTACGTCGGCCAGCGCGTAGCGCTGCTCGGTGAGATCGAGCTCACCGAAGGGGTGGCCGTTGATCGCCCGTACCGTCAGCGCCTGGGCGCCGGCGTCGGGATCGCCCTCCACCACCCCGAACGACATGCCACCCGGATGAACAAAGCGTGCGATGCGCACCACAGCCCCCAGCTGAAGATCTTTTATCGGATTTCAGCTCCAACTTACGCCGTGGGCACGGTGTGACCTCGCTCGCTCCACCCGCGACGGATTCGGCGGCCGCCTCAGCGCCGCGCCACGAAGCGCAGGTGTGACCGCTGTCGCAGCCGGTAGCCGGAGGCCACCGCCACCACCGCCAGCAGCGCCGCCAGGCACACCACCGCGTGGATCAGGCCACGGGTCAGGTAACCGCCGTCGGTGTGGTCCACGGCGTAGGTGCCGATCTCCCGGCTGAACCAGAACGGCAGCAGCCGGGAGGCCGAACCGGCCGGGTCCATCATCATCTGCAGCCCCACCACGATGAGCAGCACCAGCATGCCCTCCAGCTCCCGCGGCAGGGCGGCGCTGAGGGCCAGCCCGAACGGCGCGGCGACCGCCACGGTCAGCAGCATGATGAGCGCGATCGCGCCGTACCGGATGTGCTCCTGGTCGATCCGGATCAGCACGTAGTAGGGCGCCGACAGCAGCAGGCCGACCGTCCACAGCGCGGCCAGCCGGCCCAGGTACAGGTGGCTGCTGCGGTATCCGGACAGCCGCAGCCGGGGTTCGACGGCGCGCGCCGCGCTGCCCGCGAACAGCGCCGCGGTGCTCATCGCCCAGCCGATCCCCAGGCACACGAACCGGATCGACTGCCCCGCGTGAGAGTCGCGGCGGCTGAGGTAGAACGCCAGCGGGAAGATCAGCAGGATGGCCAGCACGCCGCGGCGGCGGGCGATCTCCCGCAGCGCCATCTCGGCGACGACGAACGTCTTGCTCATGCCCGCTCCTCGCTACGCCCGTCACCGGCATGTCCGCCACGCCCCACGATTCGCTCGACAAGCTCGCTCATGCCAGCTCCTCGCTACGCTCGTCACCGGCATGTCCACCACGCCCCACGATTCGCTCGACAAGCTCGCTCATGCCCGCCCCCGCGGGGTCAGGTCCAGCACCGTGTCGACGCCGTCGCGGGTGTTCAGCAGGTGGGTCACCACCACGATCGCCTTGCCCGCATCGCGCCAGCGCCGCACCTGCTGCCAGAAGTCCAGATACGAACCCTGGTCGAAGCCCTGGTACGGCTCGTCCAGCAGCAGCACGTCGGGGTCGCCCAGGCCCGCCAGCACCAGGTTGAGCTTCTGCCGGGTGCCGCCGGACAGGTGCCGGGCCTGCGTGCCGCCCCGCGGATCCCAGTCCAGCGCGGCCGCGCCCGCCCGGCCGGTGTCGCGGGCGTCCGCCCGTGACATCCCGCGACCCGCGCCCACCAGCAGGAAATGCTCGTCGGGCACGAGGAAGTCGCTGGTGCCGCCGCCCTGCGGGCAGTAGCCGAGACTGCCGTGCACGCGCACCTCGCCCCGGTCGGGACTGACCAGGCCCGCGCAGATCCCGAGGAACGTGCTCTTGCCGGACCCGTTCGCGCCGACCACCGCGGCGACCTCGCCCGCGCGCACCGCCAGGCTCACCTCGCGCAGCACGGTGCGGCGGCCGTACCGCTTGGTGATCCCGACGACCTCCAGCAGCACCGGCCCGCCCGGCGCACGCCGCGGCGGCTCCGGGCGCACGCTCTCGGCGACCGTCGCGGCATACGCCTGCGGCGGCCCGAAGGCCCGCAGCGGGTCGTCCCCGCTCTCCCACAGGTGGGCCGCGGTCTCGGCGAGCACGTTGCCCGCCGTCTGTTCGGCCACCCCGTGCCGGCGCAGCTCGCCGGCGAGGGCATCGAGCCAGGTGTCGTGTCTCACCGTGCCGCCACCTCTCGCAGAATCGCGCTCACCCCGCCCGCGAAGGCCTCCCAGTCGGCGGCGGAGCGCCGCAGCGTCTCGGTGCCCGCCGGGGTGATCCGGTAGTACTTGCGGGCCGGGCCGGACCCGCCCTCACGCCAGTGCGCGACGACCTGGCCGCCGCGCTGCAGCCGCAGCAGCACCGGGTAGAGGGTGCCGCCCTGGATGCCGTCCAGCCCCGCGGCGTGCAGCGACTGGATCAGCTCGTAGCCGTAGGACTCGCGGTGCGCGAGCACGCCGAGCACGCACAGGTCGAGCACTCCCCGCAGCCATTGACTGCGTCGCTCCAGCTCCATGGCGCGAGACAGTAGCACAGCAAGCTAGTTGGTGTCGCTACCTAGTCCGCGCCGCCGGTACCCTGGCCTGGTGAAAACCGCCGCCATCGAGGTGCTGGACCCCGACGTCTGGCGTGCCCGCAGGCAGGCGCACGAGGAGCTGGTGGACGGCTGGCTGGCGCACCACCTGGCGCGCCGCCGCGACGGGGTCAAGCACCCCGTGCACGACTTCCTGTTCACGTACTACTCGCTGCGCCCCGCGCAGCTGCGCCGCTGGCACCCCGGCCACGGCGTCGTGCTGCGCGACGGCGCACCGGACCGCGACTACACCGCCGTCGACGGCGGGGTCCTGCTCGACCCCGCCCTGCTGGCCAAGCGGGCCGACTCGGTGCGCTGGATCCGCGACCTGCTGGCCGCGACCGCGTCCCGCCCCGCCCAGCTGGGCTGCTTCGGCATGCACGAATGGGCCATGGTCTACCGCCAGAGCCAGGACGAGGTCCGGCACAACTCCTGGCCGCTGCGCCTGTCGCCCGCCGCGACGGCCGAGGTGGTGCAGGACCGGGGCGTACGCTGCACCCACTTCGACGCGTTCCGCTTCTTCACCGCGCCCGCGCGCCCGCTCAACGTGCACCAGCCGACCCGTGAGCTGCAGCCCGCCCTGGAGCAGCCCGGTTGCCTGCACGCGAACATGGACCTCTACAAGTGGTCCTACAAGCTGTCCCCGCTGGTCCCGAGCGAACTGGTCACCGCCTGCTTCGCCCTGTCCCGCGAGATCCGCGAACTCGACATGCGCGCCAGCCCCTACGACCTCGCCGACCTCGGCTTCCCGCCGGTCCGCATCGAAACCCCCGAGGGCCGCGCCGAGTACGCCGCCGCCCAGCGCTCCTTCGCCGACCGCGCCGCCCCGCTCCGGGACGCGCTGCGGGTCCGTTGCGAGGCACTGCTCGCCGTGCCGTCGCCAGGGGCATGATCACTGTTCTGGGCCGAAAAGTGCGGTGGACCGCAGGTTCTGACCGCAAACAGCGATCTCCGCCGAACCGCCCTGAGGCAGGTGTCAGGAAGGGCACCTTCCTCCACCTATGGCGATGGGAAGGTGCCCTTGCTTCAGCTGGTGGGGCGGGGGTTGTGCTGCGGTCAGGCGATGCAGGCGCAGACGATGAGGGCCGCGCCGAAGTGGGTGGCGGCGGTGACCTTGGCGGCGGGGTGGGGCTCGATCTCGGCGATCATCTCGCCGAGGCGGCCGGGGGTCAGCCAGTCCAGGGCCAGGAAGGCCAGGGCCATCAGGCCGATGCCGAGGATTCCGAAGATCACCGTCGAGGCCAGGCCCTTGCCGAAGTCCTCGTAGCTGGTGAAGATCGCGGTGAACACGATCAGCGCGATGCCCAGCTGGTTCGCCGCCAGCAGCAGCGCCGCGTTGCTGCTGCGCTGGTGCCAGATCAGCTCACGCAGGCGGCCCGGCGTCAGCAGGTCCACCACGACGAATCCGACCGCCATCAGACAGATGCCGGCAATCCCGAACACCACGCTCTGCCACGCACCCGTGACCAGGTCCTGCACCATCTACGCCTCCACTGCATCCGAATGTCGCTCGGGAGGCTAGCGGACGCCCGCAACACGGGCGTCCGCACGGGGCTGACCAGGTTACCTACAGCGCACCCAGGCTGAGCCACCGATACCTGGGCTGCTAGAGCGCACCCAGGCTGAGCCACCGATACCTGGGCTGCTAGAGCGCACCCAGGTACCTGATCCGCTCGAACGGGGTCACCTCGCGCCGGTACTCCTCCCACTCCGCGCGCTTGTTGCGCAGGAAGAAGTCGAACACGTGCTCACCGAGCACGTCGGCGACCAGCTCGGAGCCGGCCATGACGTCGATCGCCTCGGACAGGTTCTCCGGCAGCGCCGAGTAGCCCATCGCGCGGCGCTCGGCGTTCGACAGCGCCCAGACGTCGTCCTCGGCGCCCGGGGGCAGCTCGTAGCCCTCCTCGATGCCCTTCATGCCGGCGCCCAGCAGCACCGCGAAGGCCAGGTAGGGGTTGCAGGCCGAGTCCATCGAGCGCACCTCGACCCGGGCCGAGTTCGGCTTGCCGTACGCGGGCACGCGCACCAGGGCCGAGCGGTTCAGGTGGCCCCAGCAGACGTACGCCGGAGCCTCGGAGATCCGGTCCGGGATCATCTGCGGGAACAGCCGCTTGTACGAGTTGACCCACTGGTTGGTGACCGCGGTGAACTCCCGCGCGTGGGTGAGCACCCCGGCGATGAACGCCTTGGCGGTCTTGCTCAGCTTGTGCGGGTCGGCCGGATCGTGGAAGGCGTTGCGCTCGCCCTCGAACAGCGACAGGTGCGTGTGCATGCCGCTGCCGGGCTGGTCGGTGAACGGCTTGGGCATGAAGGTGGCCCGCACCCCGTGCGACAGCGCCACCTCCCGCATCACGTGCCGGAAGGTCATGATGTTGTCGGCGGTGGTCAGCGCGTCCGCGTACCGCAGGTCGATCTCCTGCTGGCCGGGGGCGACCTCGTGGTGGCTGAACTCCACGGAGATGCCGATGCGCTCCAGCGCCAGCACCGCCTGGCGGCGGAAGTCGCGCGCGATGGCGTGCGTGGTGTGGTCGAAGTAGCCGCCCGCGTCGACCGGGGTCGGCACGCCGCCGTCCGCGGGCGCGTCGGCGAGCAGGAAGAACTCGACCTCGGGGTGGGTGTAGAAGGTGAAGCCCTTGTCGGCCGCCTTCGACAGCGCCCGGCGCAGCACGTGGCGCGGGTCGGCCCAGCTCGGGGTGCCGTCGGGCATGAGGATGTCGCAGAACATCCGGGCGCTCTCGCCTGAGCCGCCACCCTCGAACGGGAACACCTGGAACGTGGTCGGGTCCGGCATGGCGATCATGTCGGACTCGTACACCCGGGCGAAGCCCTCGATCGCGGAGCCGTCGAAGCCGATGCCCTCCTCGAAGGCCGACTCCAGCTCCGCCGGCGCGACGCTGACCGACTTCAGGGTGCCGAGCACGTCGGTGAACCAGAGGCGCACGAAGCGGATGTCGCGCTCCTCAAGCGTACGCAGCACGAACTCCTGCTGACGATCCACGGCATGCCTCTCTAAGACGAGATCTCCGGGCCAGTCTGGCGCGGCCTCATTACGGGCACGTTACGCCATGCTCCAGCTGTACGCCGGAGCACCGTGATGCCGCAACTTCGACGCCCTTCACCCCGTTGGACCGGTCAGTGAAACGGAGCTCCCCTCGATGCGCAAGGAGCGCCCATGAACCGCCTGGACACCCTCTTCCCGGTGCGCCACCGCACCATCGCGGGCGGTATCGCCCTCGGTGGGCTGCTGATCGGCGCGCTCACCCTGGCC
Organism: Catellatospora paridis; assembly: GCF_009720365.1. Classification (GTDB taxonomy): domain Bacteria; phylum Actinomycetota; class Actinomycetes; order Mycobacteriales; family Micromonosporaceae; genus Catellatospora; species Catellatospora paridis. Next base: position 84,363 of record NZ_WBZD01000016.1, read on the forward strand.
GGGGTGCTCGGCGCGACGCACCGCCAGCAGCAGGCCCAGGCGACCGAGACCCGTAGGACGCTGCCGATCACGGCGACCCAGCCCGAGCTGCAGGCGGCGCTGCTGGCCGACGTCGACCTGCCGGCCAGTTACGCCGCGCAGCCGCCCAGCCCGTCGCCCCGCGTGCGCACGCCCCGGCCGGAGCGCTGCGCGGCCCTGCTCGGCGCGCCCGACGAGCTGATCCGCACGGCCGCGGCGACCGTGGCCACCCACCCGAAGGCCCGCATCCAGCCCAGCGCCCAGGCGGTCTCCGGGCACCGCGGGCCGACGCTGATCACCCAGGTGCTCAGTACCTTCACCGGCGACGGCGCCCTCGGCACCCTGAACGAGCTGCGCCGGATGGGCCAGCGCTGCCGCGACTTCAACGCGGTGCTCGACGACGGCACGGCGGTGCGGGTGCGCGTCGAGGACGTGCCGCGCGACCGGCTGCCCGCCGACCTGCTGAAGCTGGAGGGCGACGCGTACGCGCTGCGCTTCACGCTCACCGGCAAGGACCGGACCATGACCGGCTACCTGGCGCTGGGCCGGGTGGGCGGGGTGCTGTCGATGCTGCGCGAGATGGAATCGGGCGAGCGCCAGGGCACCGTGGCCGACCTCGGCCGGTTCACCGGGCTGCTGGAGCAGGCGGCGAAGAAGCTGCTGCCCATCACCCTCGGCGGCCCGCGACCGAGCCCGCGCGGCTGAGCGACATCGAGCACCGTTGAGCCGTCCGCTTAGGATGGCGCGGTGCGCCGCCTCGCCTGGCTAGCCCTGGCCGTCCTGCTCGGCCTCGGCACGGCCGCCGTCACCGATGTCCGGATCGCCGACGCCACCGACTCCACCCCCTACCTGCTGGCCACCGCGGCCCTGCTGGCGATCGGCCTGTACGGCAGCACCTACGGCATCGACACCGCAGCCGCGCGGCAGGACCGGCGGCTCATCGTCACCGCGGTCACCGTCGGCGTGGTCGTCAAGGCCGCAGTCATCGGCGCAGCGCTGGCGCTGGCCTGGCAGGATCCGCTGTTCCTGCTGCTGGGCATCGTGGTCGCCCAGATCGACCCGCTGTCGGTGGCCGCGCTGCTGGGCGACGACCGGCTCTCCCCCCGGGCGCGCACGGTGCTGGCCGCGTGGTCCTCGTTCGACGACCCGATCACGGTGGTTCTCACCGTCTACGCGGCCGCCGTCGCGGCCGACACGTTCGGCCTGGGCACCCGCGAGGCCCAGGGGGTACACGTCGCGGACGGACTGGTGGCGTACGCCGTCGATCTGGGACTGAATCTGGTCTTCGCGGGTGTGGTGTGGCTGGTGTGGCGCTACGGCGTGCGGAACCGGCCGCGCTGGTCCACCGCTCTGCTCGCGCTCGCGGCGGCCGTGGCGGTGTGGCAGTTCCTGATGCTCGGCCTCGCGCTGGTCGGCCTGTTCCTGCGGCCCGCTTGGCTGGCGCGGCTGCTGCCCCGGATCACCCAGGGCGCGCTGTACGCCGCGACGGTGCTGCTGGGGCTGCTGCTCATCGGTGGGATCGCGCTGCCACAGGGCATCAGCCTGGGCGTGGCCGCGTTCGCCGCGCAGATCCTGGTCGGCTGGCTGCTCGCCCGGAACATGCCCGCGACCGACCGCCTGCACCTGGCCTTCGCCCAGCAGAACGGCATCACCGCGATCATCCTCGCGCTGCGTCTGGAGGCCCAGTTCGCCGGCGTGGTCGCCGTCGTCGCCCCGGCCATCCTGGTCACCAATCTGACCCACTACGCCGCCAACCACCTCCTCGACCGCCGCACCCGCGCCTGACGCCGGCTGGCGGACTGTGGCAGGGCACACGCCTGGTGGGAAACACGCGGCGGGTGGGGTGTGCGAGAAGATGAGGGCATGACCGCCACGCTGCGTCTCGCCCTCGCCCAGGTCAACCCGACGGTCGGCGACCTCGCCGGCAACGCCGCCATCGTGCGCGAGTGGTCCGCCCGCGCCGCCGAGGCCGGCGCGCACATCGCCGCCTTCCCGGAGATGATGCTGACCGGGTATCCGGTCGAGGACCTGGTGTTCCGGCAGTCCTTCGTCGAGGCCTCCCAGCAGGCGCTGGTGCGGCTGGCCGCGGACCTGGCCGCCGACGGGCTGGGCGAGCTGGCCGTGATCGTCGGTTTCCTCGACGCGGACGGCCCGGCGCGGCTGGGCTCGGACTCGACCTCGCCGGTCGGCCCCCGCGACTCGCTGGCGCTGCTGCACCGCGGCGTGGTCGCCGCCCACTACCACAAGCACCACCTGCCCAACTACGGCGTCTTCGACGAGGACCGCTACTTCGTGCCCGGCGACACGCTGACCGTGGTGCGGGCGCAGTGGGCCGACGGCAGCCAGGCCGACGTCGCGCTGACCATCTGCGAGGACATCTGGCAGGCGGGCGGCCCGTTCGCGGTGGCGGCGTCGGCCCGGGTCGGGCTCGTCATCAACATCAACGGCTCGCCGTACGAGCTGAACAAGGACGACGTGCGGCTGCCGCTGGTGCAGCGCCGGGCGGCCGAGGCCGGGGCGGCCGTGGCGTACGTCAACATGATCGGCGGTCAGGACGAGCTGACCTTCGACGGCGATTCGATGATCGTGGCGGCGGACGGCACGCTGCTGGCCCGCGGTCCGCAGTTCCACCAGGCGCTGCTGGTGCACGACCTGCACCTGCCCGAGGCCGATCCGGACGCGCCCGCCGGCCACCTGGGTTCGATGCGCGTCGCCCGGATCCCGCTGACCACCTCCTGGGCCACGCCGGAGGGCCCGGCCGCCGACGCCGGCATCGCCGACCGCCTCGGCGACGAGGCCGAGGTGTGGAACGCCCTGGTCATGGGCCTGCGCGACTACGTACGCAAGAACGGCGCGAAGTCGGTCCTGCTCGGCCTGTCCGGCGGCATCGACTCCTCGGTGGTCGCCGCGATCGCGGTCGACGCGCTCGGGGCCGAGCACGTCGTCGGCGTCTCCATGCCCAGCGGGCACTCCTCGCAGCACTCCCGCGACGACGCCGCCGAGATGGCCCGGCTCACCGGCCTGGATTACCGGGTCGAGCCGATCCAGCACATGGTGGACGCGTTCCTGTCCAACCTGAACCTGTCCGGCCTGGCGGTGGAGAACCTGCAGGCGCGGGTGCGCGCGGTGATCCTGATGGCGCTGTCCAACCAGGAGGGGCACCTGGTGCTCACCACCGGCAACAAGAGCGAGCTGGCCGTCGGTTACTCCACCCTGTACGGCGACTCGGTGGGCGCGTTCAACCCGCTCAAGGACGTGCCGAAGACGCTGGTGTGGAAGCTCGCGCACTGGCGCAACACGGTCGGCGAGGTGATCCCGGAGAACTCCATCACCAAGCCGCCGAGCGCCGAGCTGCGCCCGGGTCAGCTGGACACCGACTCGCTGCCGCCGTACGACCAGCTGGACGCGATCCTGGCCGGTTACGTCGACGGCGACCAGGGCCGCGACGAGCTGGTCGCCGAGGGGCACGACCCGGCGCTGGTCGACCGCATCCTGCGGCTGGTCGACGGTGCGGAGTACAAGCGCCGCCAGTCCGCGCCCGGCACCAAGATCTCGTTCAAGGCGTTCGGCCGCGACCGCCGCCTGCCGATCACGAACCGGTGGCGTGAAAGCTGACCGAGTGTCAGTGAATTAGTGCACTCAACCCTGACATCGGGTGTTCAACGGGTGGAAACATTCTCCTGGAGACCCGGGGACCGCGGATGCGGCCTCGAGGCGAAAGGAGACAGCGATGTCCGACAGTGTGCCCTCCCTCTACGGCGGGCCGGCCGGCTCGCGGGTGCGCACCCGCCACCTGCAGCTGGCCAAGGAGCGCGGCGAGAAGTGGGCCATGCTCACCTCGTACGACCAGTACACCGCCCAGATCTTCGACGAGGCCGGCATCGCGGTGCTGCTCGTCGGCGACTCGGCCGCGAACAACGTGTTCGGCTACGAGTCGACCCTGCCGGTGACCGTCGAGGAGCTGCTCCCCCTGGTACGCGCCGTGGTCGGCGCCACCAAGCGCGCCCTGGTCGTCGGCGACCTGCCGTTCGGCACGTACGAGGAGTCCCCCGAGGTGGCGCTGCGCACCGCGGTGCGCTTCATGAAGGAAGCACGCTGCCACGCCGTGAAGCTGGAGGGCTTCCGCCCCGCCCAGATCGAGATGATCACCGGCGCGGGCATCCCCGTCATGGCCCACCTGGGCTTCACCCCCCAGTCCGAGCACCAGCTCGGCGGCTACCGGGTGCAGGGCCGCGGCGACGACGCGGCCGCCACGCTGCTGCGGCAGGCCCGTGAGGTCGTCGATGCGGGCGCCTTCGCGGTCGTCCTGGAGATGGTCCCCGGCGACGTGGCCAAGCAGGTCACCGCCGAGATCGGCGTGCCCACCGTCGGCATCGGCGCGGGCCCCGACACCGATGCCCAGGTCCTCGTCTGGCAGGACATGGCCGGCCTGCGCCCCGCCTCCGCCGGCCCCACCCCCCGCTTCGTCAAGAAGTACGCCGACCTCCACAGCGTCCTCGCCCGCGCCGCCGCCGAATTCGCCGCCGACGTCCACGACGGCGCCTTCCCCACCGCCGACCACACCTTCTGACCCACCGGGCCCCCGGCCCGCCCCACCTCCTGCCGCAACTCTCCAAGAGTCGCGCCCTCGGACAGACCCGCAGGCCGCGACTCTTTGAGAGTTGCGCCGCGGGGTTGGGGCGGCGGGTGGGGTGGGTGGGTGGGGGTGGGTCAGACGTCGGTGATGCGGATGCCGGAGTGGGCTTTGTAGCGCTTGTTCATGGCGATCAGGTTGGCGGTCAGGGCTTCGACCTGGGCGGCGTTGCGGAGGCGGCCCGCGTGGATGCCGCGCATGCCGGGGATGCGGCCCGCGAGCGCCTGCACCACGGCGACCGCGTCCCGGTCGTCGCCGAGGACCAGGATGTCCAGGTCCATGCGGGTCACCGCCGGGTCGGCCAGCAGCTCCGCGCTGACGTGGTGGAACGCCGCGGTCACCCGGGCCTCAGGCAGGATCGCCGCGGCCTGCTGCGCGGCGCTGCCCTCCTCGACCCGCAGCGCGTACGGCCCCTGCTTGTCGAAGCCCAGCGGGTTCACGCAGTCCACCACGATCTTGCCGACCAGCTGCTCGACCAGCCCGGCCAACGTGTCGGCGTGCCCGGCATAGGGAACGGCCACGATCAGCACGTCCGAGCGCCTCGCCACGTCCGCGTTGTCACCACCGGCCACGTTCCCCCCGGACAGCTCCGCCAGCTCGGCCGCCGACGCCGCCGCCCGGTCCGCGCTGCGGGAGCCGATCAGCACCGCCTGCCCCGCCAGGGCCAGCCGGTATGCCAGCCCGCGGCCCTGATCGCCGGTGCCGCCGAGGATGCCTACCGTCAGCGCGCTGACGTCGGGAAGGGAAGCCAGGTCCAATGCCATACCCGATCTTCCCATTGAACGAGCGTTCATCGCGCTATGACATGGCTCGCACGAACAGCACACCTGCCACGGTCACCCCGAACGCCACGATGACCGCCCGCAGCGTCCGTGCCGGCAGCCGCCGCCCCAGCCGCGCGCCCGCGAAACCGCCCAGCAGCGTCGCCGGCACCAGGATCGCCACCGCCGGCCAGTACACCGGCCCGAACAGCGAGTACACCGTCGTGGCGACCACGCCCACCACTAGCTGGAGGATGTTCTTCAGCGCCACGATGCGGTTCATCGACTCGACCACGACCACGCTCAGCACCGCGATCAGGATGACGCCGAGCACCGAGTTGAAGTAACCGCCGTACACCCCGACGAGAAAGAGCAGCACGAACCGCAACCAGACCGGCTGCGCGTGCGGCTCGCCCACCAGGCGGCCCACCCGGTCCTGGAAGGCCAGCAGCAGCGACGCGGCCAGCACCAGCAGCGGCATCAGCTTGGCGAACACGCCCGGCGGCGTGTGCAGCAGCAGCGCGCAGCCCGTGATCGCGCCCAGCAGCACCGTAGGCGCCAGCAGCCGCAGCCGCGCGCCCTGGCCGCGCAGGTCCGGCCGGGTGCCCAGCACACTCGCGGAGTAGCCGCCGGTCACCGAGACGGAGTTGGTGACCGCGGCCTGGACCGGCGGCACCCCGAACGCCAGCAGCACCGGCAGCATGATCAGCGAACCGCCCCCGGCCACGGCGTTCACGCTCCCGGCGGCCACGCCGACAGCACCGAGCAGCAACAGCGCACCGAGATCCATCGCCCCCGAGGCTATCCACCCGACCGCCCGGACGGCGGGCCGGATGCGGGCGGCGCCAGGGGACGTATCATGGTCAACGCGACGGACGAGTCGGCCGGGCGGTCGCGTCATCACGGGCTTCGGCCCGGCGGTGCCGAGGAACGTCCGGACTCCACAGGGCAGGGTGGTTGTTAACGGCAACCCGGGGCGACCCGCGGGACAGTGCCACAGAGAACAGACCGCCCGCCGCCCCTCGGGGCAGCGGGTAAGGGTGAAACGGTGAGGTAAGAGCTCACCAGCACCCCGGGTGACCGGGGTGGCTAGGTAAACCCCACCCGGAGCAAGACCAAGAAAGGCCGCTCGATCCGCTTCGGCGGGCGGGTGGCCGCGCGGACGTTCGAGGGTGGCCCGCCCGATGTCCGCGGGTAGGTTGCTCGAGCCTGCCGGCAACGGCAGGCCTAGATGGATGGCCGCCGCCGCGCGTGAGCGCGGCACAGAATCCGGCGTACAGGCCGACTCGTCCGTCCCTGTACCGGCTGCTAGAAACGCGGCAGCTCGCCGCTGGTGACCTGCTCCCACACGTCCGCGAAACGCTCCGGACGGGCCGCGTACACGAACCCGACAGCGGTCAGCGACATCACCAGCACCAGGCCGAACGCGGCCACCGCCGTCCACCGGCGGTGCACCGCCGAGAAGGCCACCCCCGCCGCCAGCGCGCCGAGCCATACGGTAAGGCCGACGGCCAGCGCCCACATGTCGCGCGCCCACCACTCCGGCCAGTCCGACCAGCCACCGAAGATCGCCTGGGTCCGTTCCAGGCCCAGTGCCAGCAGCGGTGCGCCGATGACAAGGGCGAGCAGCCACATCGCCGTCTGCACGACGCGTACGTATCTCATGGGCGGCAACGCTAGGCGGCCCGGTGTTAACGCCGCATGAGCCGTGAACCCCTGCTCAGCGGCCTGTTGCCCTGGTCCACGATCGGGGCGGGCCGCCGGGTGCCCGCGTAGCGGAACCGCCGGGTGCTGCGCGGGGTCAAACCGCCGACGACATCGACGGAGGACCATGATGCGCTGGAAGGCCCTGCCCGCTCTGCTGTTACTGCTGTCCGCGGCCGCCTGCACCCCCGACCGGACGACCGCGGGCGCACCGGGAACACCTGCGGGCAGCCCCACCGGGTCGCCCTCGCCCACTGCTGGCACCATGCCCGCCGACTGCGGAACCCATGACCTGGGCCACCGGAGCGAGCTGCCGGCCGCTTCGCTGTCCTGCTTGCTCGACGCCGTCAGCGGGCGCCGTCCCGCCGTGCTGCGGGTGACCCGACTGACCATCGAGGGCGACCCGATCCGTTTCACGTACACCGTGCAGCAGGACGGGCAGGTCGAGGTGCTCACCGACACCCGTGAGGACGCCTTCGGGCATCGCGGCATCATGCGGGAGCTGTGCACCGGCCCGACCGCGGGGCCGCCCGCCCTGGCGTTCGCCCAGTGCTCCACCCCGACACCGGTCCGCTGATCCGTGCCGCTCCTGCCCTGCTCGCGATACCTAACGCGTGAGGAAGGTGCCCTTCCGCTACCTATAGCGATAAGAAGGTGCCCTTCCTTCTTTTGGGGCGGTGGGGCGGCGCGGGGAGGGGCGCGCGGGGGCGGTGGGGGCGGTGGATGGGGTTTGGAGGTGGAGGGCGGTGGCGTAGACGAAGAGGACCACGCCCAGCATCTCGCACAACTCCTCGGCCGAGGCCGCCAGCACGTAGCGCATGGAGGCCCAGCCGGGGGTGAAACCGATGTTCTCCCTGCCGGTGTACGCGCCGAGCACCTCGATCCCGGCCGCCCCGCCGAGGAACAGCGCGGCCGCGCCGAGCATGAGCCACCGCACCCGCGGCGGCAGGGCGAGCAGCAGGCGCAGGTACGACAGGGCCAGCACCAGCACCAGGGGCGCGGCGAGCACCAGCCAGGAGAGGTACGAGGCCCCGCCCGCGTCCAGCACGTCGGCCTGCGCCCCGAGTTCGTGGAACTGCGAGAACTCGTCCAGCGACAGGCCGGTGAAGACGGCCGCGAGCACCCGCCAGTGCCGGTGGAAGCGCCCGCCGGACGCCCGGTCCGCGCCGCCGAGCTGCCACAGCAGCAGCGCCGCGAGGAACAGCAGCCCGCTGGAGAACCAGGTGGGCAGGTTCTGCTCCTTGTCCACGTAGAAGAACTTGACGATCCGGCCCCAGTACGGGATGAGGTCGTACTCCCCGAACCCGTGGTAGACGATGGTGAATCCGAGGCTCAGCAGGTGGATCGCCGCCACGGACCACAGCAGCACGCGCAGCAGCCGCGATGCCGGCAGGTCGAGTCTCATGCCTGACCAACGAGACGCAGCCGGTCCACAGCACGGTGTACGCAGGTTCCTCCTCCGGCCGGTTATGTGCCATAGTCACCCCGTGTCCGATACCCCCGCACGGATGCTCGCGCTCGCCGGTGTCCTGATCGCCCTGCTGAGCCTGGCCGTGGCGCTGGCCGGCTACCGGCGCACCCGGCCGGCCCCCAGCGTGCGGCTCTACCACATCAACAACTTCGGGCCCGGTGACGCCAAGGAGTTCCTGATCGCCACGACCGTGACGAACGGGACGCTCGGCGCGGTGCAGGTGGTGACCTGCGAGTTCGAGGTGAAGGGGCTGCGCGGGCGGCACATGGTGGGCGGGCAGAGCCGCAAGGGGCCGGAGTTGCCGTACAAGGTGGAGGGTCACCACTCGGCCACCTGGACGGTCCCGGTCACCGACGTCGCCGAGCTGCTCAAGGTGTACGGCAAGCAGACCGCGAAGATCCGGGCCGTGCTGGCGCTGGGCAGCGGGCGGGACGTGAAGGGCGGCTGGTTCCGCTTCGACCTGGACAAGTGGGCGGCGGGCAGCGACAAGGCCAAGCCTGCCGGCGCGCGGGCGCAGAGCCCGGCGAAGTCGAAGGCCTGAGCCGTGACCGGCGTCGACATGTACTGGCAGCGGGTGCCCGAGTCGGACCTGGCGGGTTCGCCGCGCCGGCTGTGGGACGGCTCGCCGGTGTTCGACGACGCCGCCTACGAGCGGGCGCTGGCCGACGGCACCGTGCGCGCGGTCCCCGAGCACTACCTGCTGCTGGAGGTGCTCTTCGCGGGCAGCCAGGGGCCCGGCCACCCGGTGGCGGGCCTGGTCGTGTCCGGCGGGGCGTGGCATCCGGTCGACCTGTCCGGGGCGTCCGACGACGAGATCGGGGTGCTCACCACCGGCGAGGTCCGCTCGGTATCGGAGTTCCTGCGTGACGCCGAGCCGTCGTCGTGGATCGCGCAGCGCGAGGGCGAGCTGTCCGCGGTGCTGCGCGGCTACTCCACCCGCCCCTGGGACGACCTGCTCGCGCAGCGCCTGGCCTGGCACGCCGAGGGCCTGGCCGCCTTCTACCACCGCGCGGCCGCCGACGGCGAGGCCGTCGTGAAGGTGCTGCTCGGCTGACCCGGCCGCACCGCCTGCCCGGCGCCGACGGCATCGCCACGACCCGGTCCCGCCCGGCATAATCGCCGCATGCCCAGCACCCCCTTCATCGTCGAGTGGCCCGCTGCGGGAAGGCTCGCGGTGATGCCCCGTCCGGCGGGCGGGGACTGGCTGGACGACGAGGTCGCGCGCCTGCGGCGGCACGGGGTCGACACGGTGGTCTCCGCGCTGACCGGCCCGGAATACGACCGGCTCGACCTACGCGGCGAGGAGCAGGCGGTACGTACGGCCGGAATGCGTTTCGTCTCCTTCCCCATCCCCGATCTCGGCGTGCCGGACTTCACCGCCTACCGGAAACTGACCGGGCAGCTCGCCGACGAGGTGGCTGCGGGCAGGTTCGTGCTGGCGCACTGTTTCGGCGGTATCGGCCGGGCGACCGTCATCGCAGGCGGGGTCCTGGTCCGGCTCGGGGCGAGCGCCGTGGACGCGATCGCCGCCATCGCCGCCGTACGAGGGCTTCCGGTGCCGGAGACCGAGCCGCAACGGGCGATCCTGGCGCGGTTGGCCGGGATGACGGGTCCCCGCTAGACCTGCGCCCCGCGTGCCGCAAAGAGCGGCGGGGCAAGGGATGCCGCGATACGTGCACTGTGGAGCGGTCACATCGGCACTCATAGCAATTTGACTTTTTTACGGATTTCACCAGCACATGTGCCTTTTGCGGCGCACAGTGATGTCTGGAGCAGCAGTGCGCGGAGAAAGCGCCGTGGCCACCGCTGTTTCGCGGTTCCGCCGGAGACATTCCGGCAGGACGTTCCCGTGAGGAGGACAAGCGATGGCCGTAGCCAAGGCCGCAGCGAAGAAGGCCCCAGCGAAGAAGGCCGCTGCCAAGAAGGCGGTAGCCAAGAAGGCGCCGAGCCGGCCGGCCGCGGCGAAGAAGGCCGCGCCTGCCAGGAAGACCTCGCCCGCCAAGAAGACCACCACAGCGCGGAAGACGACCACGGCGAAGAAGACCACCGCCAAGAAGACGTCCCCGGCCAAGAAGGCCACCGCCAAGAAGACCACCGCGGTCAAGAAGACCACGGCCGCGAAGAAGACCACCGCCGCCAAGACGACGACCGCCCGCAAGAGCACGGCGGCGGCGCGCAGCACCGGCGTCAAGAAGCTCACCGCCGCGGTGAAGAAGACGGCGGCGAAGAAGGCCGTGACGGCGAAGAAGACCACCGCCGCCAAGAAGACGACGCCACTGAAGAAGGCCGCACCGGCGCGGAAGACGACCACGGCGAAGAAGACCACCGCCAAGAAGACGTCCCCGGCCAAGAAGGCCACCGCCAAGAAGGCCACCGCCAAGAAGACCACCGCGGTCAAGAAGACCACGGCCGCGAAGAAGACCACCGCCGCCAAGAAGACGACCGCCGCCAGGAAGACGACGGCCAAGAAGGCGACCGCCAAGAAGACCACGGCGGCTGCCCGCAGCACGGGTGCCCGGACGATCACCGCCGCGGTCAGGAAGACCGCCGCCGCCAAGAAGACGACCGCCCGGAAGACGACCGCGCGCAAGACGACCGCCAAGAAGGCGTCGCCTGCCAGAAAGACCACCGCGGCCAAGAAGGCGACAGCGGTCAAGAAGGCAGCGGTCGCGAAGAAGACCGCACCCGCGCGCAAGGCGACGGCCCGCAAGACCACCGCGGTCCGCAAGACCACGGCCGCCAGGAAGACCGCGCCCGCGCGCAAGAGCGTCACCGCGGTCCGCAAGACGACCACCGCCCGCAAGTCCACCACGGTGGCGAAGAAGACGTCCCCCGCCCGCAGGGCGACCGGGGCGAAGAAGATCACTGCGGCTGTACGCAGGACCGCCACCGGCCGCAGTACGACGAAGAAGGCCATGGCCGCCAAGAAGGTGACCCCGCTCAAGAAGGCGACCACCGCCCGCAAGAGCGCACCGGCCCGCAAGGCGATGGCGAAGACCGCCCCGGCCCGCAAGACGACCATGCGCAAGACGGCGATGAAGAAGATGGCCCGCAAAGCCATGCGTTAGCGGGGCAGCGCCGCCCTGATCGGTGTCATCCACGGCGTGACCTGCGGATGGCACCGAATCGCCGTCCCCGGAACGCGAAGCCGCCCGTACGGGCGGGGCCGCGGCCCGCGGGCACCTGGTAAGAATGACCAATGGCATACCGCCGCCTGCACGCCGAGGCCATCGACTTCACCGCGCTGCGTCGCGAGCTGCAACTGCCCGACGGCTTCCCGCCCGCCGCGCAGGCGCAGGCGCAGGCGGCCGCCACCGAGGTGAAACTGCCCGACGCCGACCGCACCGACCTGCCCTTCGTCACCGTAGACCCGCCCGGCTCCCGCGACCTCGACCAGGCGGTGTGCCTGTTCCGCCGCGACGGCGGCTACCGGGTGCACTACGCCATCGCCGACGTCGCGGCATACGTGGCGCCGGACAGCCCGCTGGAGGCCGAGACCTGGCGGCGCGGGCAGACGATCTACCTGCCCGACGGCAAGGTGCCGCTGCACCCGCCGGTGCTCAGCGAGGGCGCGGTCAGCCTGCTGCCCGGCGTGGACCGGGCCGCGGTGGTGTGGACGATCGACGTCTCCGCCGACGGCGACACCGTCGGCGTGCAGCTGCAGCGGGCGCGGGTGCGCAGCCGCGCCAAGCTCGCCTATGAGGGTGTGCAGGCCGATGTGGACAAAGGTGTGCTCGCCGAGCCGATCGCGCTGCTGCCGGAACTGGGCCGGCTGCTCGTCGCGCGGGGCCTGGAGCGCGGCGCGATCAACCTGCCCATGCCCGAGCAGGAGATCGAGCCGCACGGCGACGGCTGGCAGCTGCGCCTGCGCGCCCCGCTGCCCGCCGAGGAGTGGAACGCCCAGATCTCGCTGCTGACCGGCCGCGCGGCCGCGGACATCATGCTGGCGGGCCGGATCGGCCTGCTGCGCACCATGCCCGGCCCCGACCCGGAGGCGGTGGCCCGGCTGCGGATCGCGGCGAAGGGCCTGGGCGTGGACTGGCCCGACGGCATGACCGTGGGCCAGGTGCTCGCCGGGCTGGACCCGGCCCGGCCCAAGCATGCGGCGTTCGTCGACGAGGCCGCCGAGCTGCTGCGCGGCGCCGGGTACACGCCGTTCGCCGGGCAGGTGCCGGAGCAGCCCGAGCACAGCGCCGTCGCGGCGGCGTACGCCCATGTCACGGCCCCGCTGCGCCGCCTGGCCGACCGGTACGTCACCGAGGTGTGCCTGGCCCTGCACGACGGCCGCGAGGTGCCCACCTGGGCTGCCGCGGCCCTGCCCGAGCTGCCCGCCGTCATGTCGGGCACCGACCGGGTCTCGTCGGCCGCCGAACGCGGCGCGATCGACCTGGTCGAGTCGACCATCCTGGCGGACCGTATCGGCGAGACCTTCCCCGCCACGGTGCTGGACACCAACCACGGCAAGCCCGGCGGCACGGTGGCCCTGACCGAGCCCGCCGTCCGCGCCCGCTGCGACGGCCAACTCACCGCAGGCGACCAGATCACCGTCCGCCTCACCCAGGCCGACCCCGTCAAACGCGTCGTCCGCTTCACCCTCGCCTAGAGCGAAGGAAGGGCACCTGCACATCGCTCTGCGTTGTAAAAGGTGCCCTTGTCAACGCCTGGCGTGACGCTGTGCAGGTCAGGGGGTGGGCGGGAGGAGGTGGGCGGTGTCGTTGACGGAGCGCACCGAGACACCGCCGTCGGGCCACACGTCCACGATCGAGACGCCGGCCGGGTCCAGCAGCAGCCGGTACAGGAACGCGTCGCCCGCCGCGAGCGCGTCCCGCAGGATCAGTTTGATCGGCGAGACGTGCGACACGATGACGACGGTCTGCCCCTCGTACGCCTTCTGCAGCTTGCCCATCGCCCCGCGCACCCGCTTGGCGACCTGCTGGAACGACTCGCCCTCGGGCGGCGCCACCGAGGTCGAGGCCAGCCAGGCGTCCAGCTCGGCGGGGTACTGCTCGCGCACGTCGCCGAAGGTCAGGCCCTCCCACACGCCGAAGTCGCACTCGATGAGGTCGTTCTCCACGCTGACCGGGATGCCGCCCGCGGCCGCCGCGATCGCCGCCGCGGTGGCCTTGCACCGGCTCAGCGGCGAGCTGACCACCCGGTCGGGGCGCAGCCCCGCGACCCGCCGTCCGGCGGCTGCCGCCTGTTCCTCCCCGATGGCCGACAGCGGCACGTCACCGCGGCCGGAGTAGCGCTTCTGCGCGGTCAGCTCCGTCTCGCCGTGCCGAACCAGCACCAGCCGGGTCGCCGGGGACGTGCGGGGAGCCCAGTCCTCGCGCGGCCGCCCTGTCGCGGCAGTCTCGGCTCCGCGCCCGGAGCCGCCCTTTCCGGAGCCCGTCGAGGTGCTCGACCCGGCGGCCCGGCCCGACCCTTCGCCGGAGCCCGCCGCCGCGCCGGACGCCGTCTCACCGGCATCGGCGACGATCGGGAAGGCGTCGGCGTCCCACGCCGTGACGATGCCGAACGCCGTCTCGCCGTCCAGGCTCCCGGCGGCCGATCCGCCCTTTCCGGCCGCGGCGTCCATAGCCGCGTTGGCCAGCGCGTCGGCGGCCCGGTTCCGCTCGCGCGGGATCCACGTGTACGTGACCTGGTCGAACTTGCGCACCAGCGTGGCGACCTCGGCCGCCAGCGGGCGCAGGCCCGGGTGCTTGATCTGCCAGCGGCCGGACATCTGCTCGACCACCAGCTTGGAGTCCATCCGGGCCTCGACCTGCGACGCGCCCAGCTCGGCGGCCGCTTGCAGCCCGGCGATGAGCCCGCGGTACTCGGCGACGTTGTTCGTGGTCACCCCGAGCGCGGCGGCGCGCTCGGCGAGCACCTCACCGCTGGCCGGGTCCCGCACGACCGCGCCGTACCCGGCCGGGCCGGGGTTGCCGCGCGCCCCGCCGTCGGCCTCGATGATGACCTTTCCGATGGTCACAGGCCGGACTCCGCGGTGCGGACCATGATGCGCCGGCACTCCTCGCAGCGCACGACCTCGTCCGGCGGGGCGGCCTTGACCCGGTTGCGGTCCGCGCCGAACAGCTCCAGGCGGCAGCCGCCGCAGCGGCCGTGCTGGACCAGGGCCGCGCCGAGCCCGCCCGACGTCTCACGGATCTTGTCGTACAGCTGGACCAGCTCGCCGGGCAGATCGGCGGCCAGCGGGCGGCGGGCGTTCTGCTTCCACTCCGCCTCCTTGGTGATCTCGGAGATCGCCTCGTCCCGGCGGTTCTCGGCGGCGATGCGCTTCTCCCGGGCGACGGAGATCTTCTCGTCGACCGCGTCGAGCGCGCCCTGCGACGTCTCGCGCTTCTCCATCAGCTCCAGCTCGGCGTCCTCCAGCTCCCCCTGCCGCCGCTTGAGCGAGCCGATCTCGTGCTCCAGCGCGGTCAGCTCACGCGCGGGCAGCCGGCCGTCGACGAGGCGCTGCTGGTCCTTGGCCTGGCGCTGGCGCACGGTGTCGACTTCGCGTTCCAGCCGGGCGATGTCGCGGTCCAGGTCGTCGACGTCGACCTCGGCGCGAGCCCGCTCGTCCTCCAGCCGGCCGATCGCCTTGCCGAGCACGTCCAGCTCGGCGATCTCCGGCAGGTTCTTGCGCCGGTGCGCCAGCTGCTGCAGCGTGGTGTCGATCGCCTGCAGGTCGAGCAACCGCTGCTGATCCTTCGGGTCGGCCTTCACGTCGGCACTCCTTCTCTCGCGGTTGTCCAGTTGTCAAAGGCCACGATCAGGCGACCGGGTCAAGTGTCGCGCACGCGTGGAAACCGAACGGATCGGTCGTGGTGTCGGAGACGATGGTCTCAAGTCCGCTCGCCGCACGCAGCCAGGCGGCCAGGGGCGTCAGCCAGGGCCGTTCGGTGGCGTAGTGGCCCGCGTCGACCAGCGCCGGGCCTGCCGCGGCCAGCAGGTCCGCGACGCGGTGGTGCTTGAGGTCCCCGGTCAGGTAGACGTCGGCGCCCGCGGCGACCGCGTCAGGGATGAATTCGTCGCCCGAGCCGCCGCAGACCGCCACGGTCGACACCGGCCGTGCCGGGTCGCCCGCGACGCGTACCCCCCAGCTCGCGACCGGCAGCGCGGCGGCCGCGAGGTGCGCGAACTCGCCCAGGGTGCACGGCGCGGGCAGGCGGCCGATCCGGCCGAAACCGCGGCCGTCCTCGGTGGCCCGCAGCGGCCGCGTGTCGGTCAGGCCGAGCAGGTCGGCGAGCGCGTCGCTGACGCCGGGCCTGGCCACGTCGGCGTTGGTGTGCGCGACGTACAGCGCCACCCTGTTGCCGATCAGGTCGTGCACGATCCGGCCCTGGTAGGTCGTGGCCGCGACCGAGGAGACGCCGCTCAGCAGCAGCGGATGGTGGGCGATGATCATGTCGGCGCCGGTGTCCAGCGCCTCGGCGACGGTGGTCGGCAGCACGTCCACCACCGCCAGCACCCGCGTCACCGGCTGCTCGGGACGCCCGGTCACCAGCCCGACGCGGTCCCACGGCTCCGCCCACCGCGGCGGGAACTCGCTGTCCAGCAACTCGGTGAAAGACGCGACAGTCCAGGTCACCCGGACAGACTACTGCGCAACGGGCGGCGGGCCTCGTGGCGCGGGCGGCTCACGCGCCGGGCGGGCAGAGCTTCTCCACGGCGTCCAGGGCCAGCGACCACGGGAACTCGTGACGGTACGCGTCGCCCTCGCCGGGGGCGGGCAGTTTCAGCACGTCGTCGCCGTACAGCACGGTGATGCCCCAACCGCGCAGCCGCACGATGTTCTCCTGGAACGCCGGGTGCCGGGCCATCGCCGCGTTCGTGAACGGCAGCGCCACGATCGGCAGGCCCTTGCCCTGGCTCTCCACGATCAGCCCCAGCGCGAGCGTGTCCGCGATGCCCGCGCCCCACTTGTTCACGGTGTTCACCGTCGCGGGCGCCACGATCAGCGCGTCCGGCGACGGGAGCACGTCGGGATCGCCGGGGTTCTTGTAGGTGCTGCGCACGGGGTGGCCGGTCGACGCCGCGAGCGCCGGGACGTCGACGAACTTGCGACCGTCCGGCGTGACCACGACGCAGACGTCGTAGCCCCGCTCCTGCGCGAGCCCGACCAGCAGCCCCACGTCACGCGTCACCGGTGAGCCGCACGCGATGACGTACAGCACCGGCCTGCCCGCCGGCCGCGCCGCGTCGCTCACACCGCCACCTCCTCGCCCGTGGTGGCGGGCGGCGTCGGGAAGCCGCTCACACGCCCACCCCCATCTGCTCCGCCAGCTCCGCCAGCGCCGCGGTGGGCGTGCCGCGGGTGCGCCGCAGCACGTCGCTGAGCACCTCGTGCGCGATCGGCCGGCAGCGGATCTCGGCGGGCGCCAGCAGGTCGCCCTCCAGCAGCATCTCGCCCGCCCGCTCGACGTCGCCCACCTGGGCGAAGCCGCGGGCCATGTCGAGGTAGTGGTGGGCCCGCCGCTCCGGCAGCAGCGCGTTGAACGCGGTCTGGTCCAGCCCGTCGTGGATGGAGATGGCCAGGCCGCCCTCACCCAGCTCGACCGCGGCGGCGGCCCGGTGCACCAGCACGTTGGTCGGGCCGAAGCTGGTCCAGTAGTGATTCTTGTCGCCGCCGAGCCCCGCCGCCGCCTCCTGGGCCGCGGACAGCAGGTCGCGCATGGTCGCGCTGTCGCCGATGCAGGAGGCGGCCATCGCGCCCTGCAGCAGCAGGAAGCCGTACACCGACAGCTGGTCGTCGGCGGTCTGGCCCGGCGTCGGGCAGAGCCGATTGGCGATGTTGACGTTGACCTCGAGCGCCGCGCGGTGCCGGCCCAGGGCGCGCAGCGCGTTCGCCACGCGGGTGGTGGCCACCCCGGCGAGCAGCTGGTCGCCCGCGCGCTGGGACACCGCGATGGAGCGGTCCGCGGCCAGCCAGCTCAGGTCCAGCTCGCCGAGCTTGCGCAGCACCGAGGAGGCCAGCTGGTACACCTGGCCGAGCAGGTGCGCGGCCTCGCGGGAGTCGTCGGAGTGGACGTATGCCGTGTCGGCGGCCTGCGCGTCGCGCAGCAGCTTGGGCAGCGCGCGGGCCAGCACGCCGTAGCGGCCGTGCTCCCAGGTCTGCCAGGCGTGCAGGGCGGCCTTGCGCATCTCCGCGATCGGCGGCGGCTCGGCGGCCGCGTAGAAGAACGCGCTGATCTGGTCGTAGCGCTCCAGCGCGGAGCGGATCTCGGCGACCTCGATCTGGTCGATGCAGTTCATGCTGTCGGGGCGGCGCTCCGGGTCCTTGCCCAGCAGCAGCTGCACGTCGAGCTGGAGCACGTCGGCGATCTCGTACACGACGGAGAACTTGTCGAGCCGGCGCACGCCGCGCTCGACCTTGTCCACCCAGCTCTTCGACTTGCCCAGGCGGTCGGCGAAGACCTGCTGCGACATCTTCCGGCGGTTGCGCCAGTACGACACCCGGCGCCCTATCGGCAGCTCGTCCATCCTCCAGCCCTCCCCTCATCGGGTCGGTCTGACCGAGTCGCACAGTCTGTGCGCCCACATCCGGTCTGACACTCGTATCTTCAGATGCAAGTTGCAGTTGGACAATGCATTCAGACGTTTGCTCTGGACTGTTGTCGATGTAACGACGACTCGACGCGTCGGTGACGGCTTTTGCGGATGTCGATCTCTAGGATCGACTCCCTTAACCCGGAAGAGGGGGTCGGACTCATGCGGTGGCCACAGGCGCCGTTCGGCAGAGGCCTGTTACGGCGGCGGCTGCGCCTGGCGGCGCAGCGTTTCGCGGACCACGGCTGGGCGGTGACGCCGGGCGGATACTTCAACGGCCGGCGCATGGCCTGCGACCGCACGAACTGCTTCGCCACCAGCAGCCACCCGCTGTACGACGACTGGGAGAGCCGGTCGAGCACCAGGTCCGGCCAGCTCGACGAGTGGTGGAGCGAGCGCCCGCACGCGCTGCTGCTGCCCACCGGCCACGCCTTCGACGTGCTGGAGGTGCCCGCGCTGCTCGGCTCGCGCGCCGTCTGCGGGCCGCCGACCGGGCCGGGCCGGGCGACGTCCGCGGGCCGCGTACGCGGACCCGTCGCGGTCACCGCCGGGGGCAGCTGGATGTTCCTGATGCGTTCGGGCGGCACGCTCGCCCCGGAACTGGACCACCGGATCGACGTGGTGCGCCACTCGCTCGGCTCGTGGATCCCCGTCCCGCCCACGGTGCTGCCCGACGGCCCGATCCGCTGGCGCGTGTCGCCGCAGAGCATCGGCTGGCAGCTGCCCGACCCCGACGAGTTCCAGCAGTCCCTCGTCCAGGCTCTGGTGGCGCTCGACGCCTCATTCCTGGACCTGCCCGTCACCGCCCGCCGCCGGCTGGCCCCGCCGGCTCTGCCCCGGCCCGCCGCGCTCAAGCCGACCCCGACCCTGCGCCGAGCCGTCTGAACAGCAGTCCTGCCACCCCTCGAACCCGCCCGGTGACGCACACCGGGCAGCGACCGCCCGGCAGCGCGGTCGTTAGGTGAGGTATCGAGGAGGTCCGACATGGCACCTGACAACGTAGAACGGCACCTGGCGCACGTCGAGTCCCAATTTGGGGTCATACGATCGTCCGTAGCACGCTGGGCAGGCACCCGACCCGCAGGCACCCGTCCGCACGGTTCCCGCCCTTCGGGATCACGCCCCACCAGCACCCACCGCCCCACCCGCTGAAGGCGAAGGAAGGGCATCGTCGGCTCGCGTCAGCGAGACGAGCAGCAGCTCTGCTCATCGCCATCAGCGGAAGGGCGCCTTATTGACTCCGCACCACGCGCACGCTGGTGCGGAACCCTCTTCTCAGGGTCGCGGCCTCGGCGACGATCCGGCGTACCTCGTCCGGCTGACCTGCCACGAACGAGGGCGTGAAGTGCAGCACCTGGACACCGTGCCGGCCGAGCACGTTGTGCCGTTCCAGGGAACGCGCCCAGTCCTCCTGCGCCTGCGGAGCCGAACGCGCGCCACCGGCGATTTCGGCCAGGACCTTGCGCGCCACCGCGGTACGGCTGCGGGCGGCCCGCCGGATCTCGTCGTCGAGCCGTTTCGGCGGGACCCGGAAGCGCTGCACCGCCTCGGCCATGACCGCTCGGACGGTGCGCAGTTCGCGCAGTTCCCGGCAGGTGTCGATGACCGCCCGTGCCGGGCTGACCACCCGGTAGAGGTCGGTGTGGCGGGCGCGGTGGTCCAGGGTCAGCGCCCGCTTCACCACGGCGAAGCCGTTGGAGCGGCAGCGGGTCGCGTGCGGGACGAGCAGGTTCACCTCGGGCGCGGGCGGCAGTGCCCGGAAGCCGTACCAGGTAAGCGCGCTGGGGCCGGTGATCTGTGCGTCGGGGCCGGCATACAGGGCGGCGGCGACGCGGCGCTGCTCGTCGGTGAGGGTGCCGCCGTGCACGCAGTAGACCCCGGCCAGCACGCGCTGCCAGCGGCCGGTCTGGATCCGGCGGTAGATCATCATGTCGGTGTGCCCGGCAGCCAGCACCTGCGCACGGGTGAGCAGTTGCTGCTGGCGGTGCGCCAGCTCGTCCAGCACGGCAGCGGGGTCGGAAGTCATGCACGGCAGGGTCATCGCAGGTCCGTCGCCGGACAAGCGGTCGTGCCGTGCCGCCTGTGGACAGAGCCGTGCTTGTGGATAACCGCCACACCCGGCGGCGATCTGCTATGTGACGCCACCCCAGGCGCTAAGAAGGGCACCTTCTACAACGCGGAGCGTTAAGAAGGTGCCCTTCCTTTGACCAGCTACAGGGTGGTGGTCCAGTGGTACGGGTCGGCGGCGCGGCCGTACTGGATGTCCACGAGGGACTGGCGCAGGCCGGCGGTGACCGGGCCGGTGCCGCCGTCGCCGAGCTTGAACTCGCCGTCGACGCCGCGCACGGTGCCGATCGGGGTCAGCACGGCGGCGGTGCCGCAGGCGAACGTCTCCACGATCTCGCCGCTGCGCGCGCCGTCACGCCACTCGTCGATGGTGACCGGGCGCTCCTGCACGTCGCGGCCCTGCTCGCGGGCGAGCTGGATGATCGAGTCGCGGGTGATGCCGGGCAGGATCGACCCGTTGAGTTCCGGCGTGAACATCGAACCGTCGGCCCGCACGAAGAAGACGTTCATGCCGCCGAGCTCATCGACGTACTTGCGCTCCACGGCGTCGAGGTAGACGACCTGGTCGCAGCCGTTCTCCGCGGCTTGCGCCTGGGCCAGCAGCGAGGCGGCGTAGTTGCCGCCGCACTTGGCCGCGCCGGTGCCGCCGGGGGCCGCCCGGGTGTAGTCGTCGGACACCCAGATGGTGACCGGCTTGAGCCCACCCGAGAAGTACGGCCCGACCGGCGAGGCGATCACGCAGTACAGGTACTCGCGGGCGGGGCGCACGCCGAGGAAGACCTCGCTGGCGTACTGGAACGGGCGCAGGTAGAGGCTGCCCTCGGCGCTGGTGGGGATCCACTCCTGGTCGATGCCGACGAGCTGCCGGATCGAGTCCAGGAACAGCTCCTCCGGCAGCGGGGCCATCGCCATGCGCTGGGCCGAGGCGGCGAACCGGCGAGCGTTGGCGTCGGGGCGGAAGAAGCCGACCCGGCCGTCGGCCCGGCGGTAGGCCTTCATGCCCTCGAAGATCTCCTGCGCGTAGTGCAGTACCGCGGTCGCCGGGTCCATCGGGATCGGCGCCCGCGCTTCGACGCGCGCGTCGTACCAGCCCTTGCCCTCGGCGTACCGGATGGTCACCATGTGATCGGTGAAGATCCGCCCGAAGCCGGGATTGGCCAGCAGCGCCTCGCGCTCCGTGGCCGATACCCGCTGCGAACTCTCACGGATCTCGAAGTCGATCGTGCCACCGCCGCTCATGCGCGCTGCCCTCCATCGTTGCGGGATCTGGGGGAAAACTTACCTCTAACGGTCGTTCAACCCCAGCCCGGCCGATGACCTGGGCAGTTTGTACTCATCCACCCCGGTCACCGCACGGACCGGAGCCCTGCGGTCATGCTACGAGTACGGATACCCGGTCGCCGACCTCGGCGGTGCGGATCGGCTCGCCGGTGCGTCCGGAGAGCTCGGTCGCGACGGCCTCTTCGATCTTGCGGGCCTCATCGGGGTGGCCCAGGTGCTCCAGGCACAGCGCCACGGACAGGATCGCCGCCACGGGGTCGGCCTTGCCCTGGCCCGCGATGTCCGGCGCGGAACCGTGCACCGGCTCGAACATCGACGGATAGGCCCGGGTCGGGTTGATGCAGCCGCTCGCGGCCAGGCCGATGCCACCGGTGACGGCGGCCGCGATGTCGGTGAGGATGTCGCCGAACAGGTTGTCGGTGACGATCACGTCGTAGCGCTGGGGGTTGGTCACCATGAACATGGCCGCCGCGTCGACGTGCTGGTACTCCGTCGCGATGTCCGGGAACTCCTTCGCCACCTCGGCGAAGGTGCGCGCCCACAGGCCGCCCGCGTGGGTCAGCACGTTGGTCTTGTGCACCATGGTGACCTTGCGGCGGGCCCGGTTGCCGGCCCGCGCGAACGCGTCACGGATCACGCGCTCCACGCCGTGGCGGGTGTTCAGGCTCTCCTCGGTGGCGATCTCCGCCGGGGTGCCCCGGTGCAGGCCGCCACCGGCGCCCGCGTACAGGCCCTCGGTGCCCTCGCGCACCACCACGAAGTCGATCTCGCCCGGCTTGACCCCGGCCAGCGGGCCGGTGGTGCCCGGCCACAGCCGCGACGGGCGCAGGTTGACGTACTGGTCGAAGTCGAAGCGGAGCTTCAGCAGCAGGCCGCGCTCCAGCACGCCCGGCGGCACGGTGGGGTCGCCGACCGCGCCGAGCAGGATCGCGTCGTGCTGGGCCAGCTCGTCGCGCACCGAGTCCGGGAACACCTCACCGGTCCGGTGGTAGCGCGCCGCGCCGAGGTCGTACGGCGTCGTCTCCACGCCCGGCAGCACCGCGTCGAGGACCTTGAGCCCCTCCGCCACCACCTCGGCGCCGATCCCGTCACCCGCCACGACCGCGATGCGCATGCCAGCCCGCTCCCTACCGCTTCCGCTCATCCCACATGTCTACCGAACGTTAAGCCCCGCTCCCACCCAACGGTACATCCGTTCCAGAATGTGGAATATGCGTCACGGGTTGCGGTGGTCGCCGAGCAGGCGGCCGCTACGGATCAGGGGACGCTTGGACACGCCGCGTACGGCCCGGCCGGGCTCCTCGCCGGGCTGGCTGCTGCGCACGAACAGGGTCACCGTCACCGCCGGCGCGAAGCCGTTGCGCGACATCAGCGTGGCCGAGGCGCTGTTGGACGACTCGACGTCGGTCACCACCCGGCTCGCCCCGCCCGCGAACAGCGCCTCGCAGCACGCGTCGACCAGCCGCCCGGCGATGCCCCGGCCCTGGTATGCCGGATCCACCGCGATCCACTCCAGATAGCCCCAGTCGTCGCGCAGCTCGAACGTCTGCGAGCCGAGCACGAAGCCGACCACAATGGTCCCGTCCAGGGCCACCCAGCACGCGCTGTCGCCGCTGTCCAGGTGCTCCGCGACGGCGGTCAGGGACCAGGAGGTGTACGGCTTCACCGTCGTGTCGAAGACCCGGTAGCCGAGGTCCAGGATCTGTCGCAGGTGCTCCAGGCCGACCGGTGCGATGACTATCTCCGTCTGGGACGACTCACTCATGCCGGAATGCTGCCACGGCCCGGCCCTTCGCAGCCGGATTACGGCCGCCACCAGGCGCGCGACGGCAGTGTGTCCAGCGCTGTGAGATAACTAACCGACCGATCGTTCTTATTCATTGCTAGCCTGCCGTCATGAAGGCAGCGATCCTCGTGACCGGCCGGCTCCTCAACGCCGCAGCCGTCGTCGCCCCGCCACTCGCCCGCCGCGTCGCGTACGAGCTCTTCTTCCGCCCGGCTGGCCGCGCCGCGGTCCACCACCGCGAGCAGGACGTGCACGCGGCCGCCACGGTCGGACAGGTCGATCTCGACGGTGTTCAGGTCGCCACCTACCGCTGGGGCGACGGCAGCCGGCCGGTGCTGCTCGTGCACGGCTGGAGTTCGCGCGGCTCCCGCTTCGCGGGCATTGTCGCCGACCTGCTCGACCGGGGATACAGCCCGGTCACCTTCGACGCGCCCGGCCACGGCGACTCCGGCGGCAGCTCCACGAACCTGCTCCAGTACGAGCGCATCATGCGCCTGCTGCAGGAACGCCACGGCGACTTCGCGGCGATCGTCGCCCACTCCTTCGGGGTCCCCTGCGCCTTCCACGCGCTGCGCACCGGGCTGCGCGCCGGTCGCCTGGTCGCGGTCGGTGGTCCGGCCGAGTTCGAGCACCTCATCACCGAGTTCACTCGCCAGCTGCGCCTGCGCCCCGCGCTGGCCGAGCACCTGCGCGTGCAGTCGGTGCGCGACATCGGCGTCGCCGACCTGTGGCAGCGCTTCTCCAGCACGTTCCAGCCCGAGGCGCTGACGATCCCGCTGCTGATCGTGCACGACACCGATGACGACGTCGTCGGCGTCGACCACGCCCGGCGGATGCACGAGGCCTATCCGGGATCGCAGCTGATGATCACGAGCGGCCTGGGGCACCGCCGGGTCCTCCGCGACCCGCGCATCGTCGGCCCGGTCGGCGCCTTCCTCGACGCCCAGGCACCTGCTTCCACACACTGAGGAACCGGCCGCACGACCAGGCACGTTCAGTCCTGAACCGGGACCGCATGGCGATCATCGTGACGGGTCACCGCAAGCTACCGGCATCCGTCATGCAGTCGGCCCGGTGAGCTGCGGCAACAGCTCACCGGGCCGATCGTGCTCGTCTGGCTGCTCGTCACCCGCTTCGGCAGGGGTCACCCGAAGACCCGTCCCGGACGTGCGACGAACGTGTCCGCAGTGGACACCTGTGCAGGTTACCCAGCGAACAACACGCTATGCAAGCGCGTGCTCACTCTTCGGTGAGATCCACCGCGCTGACCGACACCGCACCGATGTTCTCGGCGGCCCGCTGCAGCAGGTCCGCCGCGACCGGCGAATCGACGGTCAGCGTCATCAGCGCCTCGCCACCGGCCTCGCGCCGGGCCACCTGCATCGCCGCGATGTTCACGCCCACCGCGCCGAGCACGGTGCCGACCGCGCCGACCACACCCGGCCGGTCCTGGTAGCGGAAGAACAGCAGGTTGCCGTCGGCGTCCAGCTCCAGGTCGAAACCGTCCAGTTCGGTCAGCTTGATCTGCTCGCGCAGGCCGTGCGTGACGACAGCCCCGGCGACCGAGACGGTGCGCCCGTCCGGCAGCGCGCCGCGTACCGTCACCAGGTTCTTGTGCTCGTTGGCCTCGGGGTTGGTGGTCAGGTCGATCTCGACCCCGCGGTCGGCCGCGATCAGCGGCGCGTTGACATAGGTGACCTGCTCCTCGACGATCGCGCTGAACAGGCCCTTGCTGGCAGCCAGCTTCAGCACCGACACGTCGTGCTGGTTCACGATCTCGCCGCGCACCTCGACGGTGACCCCGGCGGCCACGCCGCCCGCGACGGCCGTGAAGACCTTGCCCAGCTTCTCCGCCAGCGGCAGCAGCGGCCGCACCTCCTCGGCGACCACGCCACCGGCCTGCACGTTGACCGCGTCCGGCACGAACTCGCCCTGCAGGGCCAGCTTCACGCTCTTGGCCACGGCCAGACCGGCCTTGTCCTGCGCCTCGTTCGTGGACGCGCCCAGGTGCGGCGTGGCGACCACGTTGTCGAACGCGAACAGCGGCGAGGTGGTGCACGGCTCCTTGAGGTACACGTCGATGCCGGCGCCGGCGACCCGGCCCTCGGCCAGCGCCTCGGCCAGCGCGTCCTCGTCGATCAGCCCACCGCGCGCGGCGTTGATGATCCGCACGTCGGGCTTGACGAGCTGGAGCTCCTTCGCGCCGATCAGGCCGACGGTCTCCGGGGTCTTCGGCAGGTGGATCGAGATGAAGTCGCTCTCGCGCAGCAGCTCCTCCAGGCCGACCAGGCGTACGCCCAGCTGGGCCGCACGGGCCGGCTGCACGTAGGGGTCGTACGCGATCAGGCGGGTGCCGAACGCGGCGATGCGCTGCGCGAACAGCACGCCGATGCGGCCCAGGCCGACCACGCCGACGGTCTTGCCCTGCAGCTCGACGCCGGTGTACTTCGAGCGCTTCCACTCGCCGTTCTTCAGCGCCGAAGACGCCGAGGCGGTGTTGCGGGCGACGGCCAGCAGCAGTGCGATGGCCTGCTCGGCGGCCGAGACGATGTTGGACGTCGGCGCGTTGACCACCATCACGCCACGGGCGGTGGCAGCGGGCACCTCGACGTTGTCCAGGCCCACGCCCGCGCGGGCGACGACCTTCAGACGCGGCGCGGCGGCGATGGCCTCGGCGTTGATCTGGGTGGCACTGCGCACGATCACGGCGTCGGCATCGGCCAGCGCGGCAAGCAGTGCCGCCCGGTCCGTGCCGTCGACGTGACGTACGTCGAAGTCGTGCGCCAGCACGTCGAGCGCGGCGGGAGCGAGTTCTTCGGCAATGAGAACGACGGGAGTCACAGCTTGCCTCACGGAGAGAGTTGGATGACTTCAGCCCGGATCGCCGCACTGCGTGTCGGGCCCTACCCCCGCGATGCTACGGGCTGACGGGGGCTTCGCATGTCGAAGCCACCGCGTGACGGTACTCACGTTCGTGCTGCTCAGTCCGTTTCCGGCCGTCTCTGGAACCGGTCAAGAACACAGCGCGCGGGCCGGAGAGCGCTGACCGGGCGAAACGACATGATCAGAAAAAACCGGGCCGTGCCCAGGGATCGCCTGGGCACGGCCCGGTAAGCCCGGCCGCATGGTTGCGCGGCCGGACACCTATGGGAGAGGAAAGTCTTTAAGCGGTCTCGGTGATCGGCCGGTCGACCCAGCTCATCATGGCCCGCAGCTTGGCGCCGGTCTCCTCGATCGGGTGCACCGCGCCCTGCTCCTGCAGCTTGGTGAAGTTGGGGCGGCCGTTGTCGTCCTCGGCGACCCACTCGCGGGCGAACTCGCCGTTCTGGATCTCGCCGAGGATGCGCTTCATCTCCTCCTTGACCCGGCCGTCGATGACGCGCGGGCCGCGGGTGACGTCGCCGTACTCGGCGGTGTCGGAGACGCTGTAGCGCATGCGGGCGATGCCGCCCTCGTACATCAGGTCCACGATCAGCTTCAGCTCGTGCAGGCACTCGAAGTACGCCACCTCGGGGGTGTACCCCGCCTCGGTCAGCACCTCGAAGCCCGCCTGCACCAGCGCGGACGCGCCGCCGCAGAGGACCGCCTGCTCGCCGAAGAGATCCGTCTCGGTCTCCTCCTTGAAGGTGGTCTTGATGACGCCGGCCCGGCTGCCGCCGATCGCCTTGGCGTAGGACAGCGCCAGCGCCTGCGCGCCGCCGGTCGGGTCCTGCTCGATCGCGATGAGGCAGGGCACGCCCTTGCCGTCGACGTACTGGCGGCGCACCAGGTGGCCGGGGCCCTTCGGGGCGACCATGGCGACGTCCACGTCCGCGGGCGGCGTGATCAGGCCGTAGCGGATGTTGAAGCCGTGGCCGAAGAAGAGCGCCTTGCCCGAGGTCAGGTTCGGGGCGATGGACTCGGCATAGATGAAGCGCTGCGCGGTGTCCGGCGCGAGGATCATGATGACGTCGGCCTCGGCCGCCGCCTGCGCCGGCGTGACGACCCGCAGGCCCTGCTCCTCGGCCTTGGCCCGGCTCTTCGAGCCCTCCTTGAGGCCGACGCGCACGTCGACGCCCGAGTCGCGCAGGGACAGCGCGTGGGCGTGACCCTGGCTGCCGTACCCGATCACCGCGACCTTGCGGCCCTGGATGACGGACAGGTCCGCGTCGTCGTCGTAGAAGATCTCAACCATTTTTCGTTCCCTCTCAAGGTCACTCGCCGGGCCAGGGCATCTTCGCCCCGACCCCCGGCGGTCGGTGCACGCGGCCGTGCCGCGTCCCACCAGTTGATCGTCTTGTCCCCGCCTCGGGCGGCGAGGCGCGCCGGTGGGTGGTCAGGCGGCCAGGCGCAGGGCCGGGTTGGCGGTGATGCTGCGGGAGCCGCGCCCGATGGCGACCAGGCCCGACTGCACCATCTCCTTGATGCCGTACGGCTCCAGGTCGCGCAGCAGCGCGTCGAGCTTCTCCGCGGTGCCGGTCGCCTCGATGGTGAGCGCGTCGGGGGCCACGTCCACGACCTTGGCCCGGAACAGCTCCACGGTCTCCAGCACCTGCGAGCGCACCGGACGGTCGGCCCGGACCTTCACCAGCAGGAGTTCGCGCTGCACCGCGGTGCTGGGCTCCAGCTCCACGATCTTCAGCACGTTGACCAGCTTGTTGAGCTGCTTGGTGACCTGCTCCAGCGGCTGCTCGTCGGCGTTGACGACGACCGTGATGCGGGAGACCTCGGGGTGTTCGGTCTCCCCCACCGCCAGCGAGTCGATGTTGAACCCGCGCCGCGAGAACAGCCCCGCCACGCGCGCCAGCACACCGGGCTTGTTCTCCACGAGCACAGACAATGTGTGCTTACTCATGCGTCCGCTCCACTTCGCTCCGCGGCCACCTGAGTCGAACTGAGCTTCATGATTCCCTCGCTGCGCTCGGTCATGTCAGAGGTCATCCTCGTCGAAGGTCGGGCGGACGCCCCGGGCGAACTGGATCTCGTCGTTGCTGGTGCCGGCGGCGACCATCGGCCACACCATGGCGTCCTTGCCCACCACGAAGTCGATGACCACGGGCGCGTCGTTGATCGCCATGGCGGCCTCGATGGTCTTGTCGACGTCCTCGGCCGACTCACAGCGCATGCCGATGCAGCCCAGGGCCTCCGCGAGCTTCACGAAGTCGGGGATGCGGTGCTTGTGCGTGCCCAGGTCGGTGTTGGAGTAACGCGAGTCGTAGAACAGCGTCTGCCACTGCCGGACCATGCCCAGGTTGCCGTTGTTGATGACGGCCACCTTGATCGGGATACCCTCCAGGGCGCAGGTGGCCAGCTCCTGATTGGTCATCTGGAAGCAGCCGTCGCCGTCGATCGCCCACACCACCGCGTCGGGCCGGGCCACCTTGGCGCCCATCGCGGCCGGGACCGCGTAGCCCATGGTGCCCAGGCCGCCGGAGTTGAGCCAGGTGGCCGGCTTCTCGTACGAGATGAACTGGCTGGCCCACATCTGGTGCTGGCCCACACCCGCCACGTAGACCGCGTCCGGACCGGCGATCTCGCCCAGCCGCTTGATCACGTACTGCGGGGCGAGCGTGCCGTCCTCCGGCTCCTCCCAGCCCAGCGGGTAACGGGTGCGCAGGTCGTTGAGCTGGGCCCACCACTCCTCGCGGGCCGGGTGGGTCTCGGCCTTCAGCGCCGCGATCAGCTCCTCGAGCACGTGCTTGACGTCGCCCACGATCGGCACGTCCGCGTGGCGGTTCTTGCCGATCTCGGCCGGGTCGATGTCGGCGTGGATGACCTGGGCATCGGGTGCGAAGCTGTCCAGTTTGCCGGTCACCCGGTCGTCGAAGCGCGCGCCCAGGGTGATCAGCAGATCGCTGCGCTGCAACGCGTACACCGCCGACACCGTGCCGTGCATGCCGGGCATGCCGACGTGCTGGGTGTGTGAGTCGGGGAACGCACCCCGGGCCATCAGCGTGGTCACCACGGGGATGCCGGTCAGCTCGGCCAGCTCCCGTAGCGCCTCGGTGGCCTGCGCCTTGAGCACGCCGCCGCCGACGTACAGCACCGGGCGCCTTGCCGCCATGATCAGGCGGGCCGCCTCCCGGATCTGCTTGCCGTGCGGGTGCAGGGTCGGCCGGTAGCCCGGCAGGTCCAGCGCCGGCGGCCAGCTGAACGTGGTCTGCGCCTGCAGCACGTCCTTGGGGATGTCGACCAGGACCGGGCCGGGCCGGCCGGTGGCGGCCAGGTGGAACGCCTCGGCCAGCACCCGGGGCAGGTCGTCGGGGGACTGCACCAGGAAGTTGTGCTTGGTGATGGGCAGCGTGATGCCCTGGATGTCCGCCTCCTGGAAGGCGTCGGTGCCGATGGCCGGGCGGGCCACCTGACCGGTGATCGCCACCAGCGGCACCGAGTCCATGTAGGCGTCCGCGATGGGCGTGACCAGGTTCGTCGCGCCAGGGCCCGACGTCGCCATGCACACGCCGACCTTGCCGGTGGCCTGGGCGTATCCGGTCGCGGCGTGCCCGCCGCCCTGCTCGTGGCGGACCAGGATGTGGCGCAGCTTCGAGTCGAACAGCGGATCGTACGCGGGCAGGATGGCGCCGCCGGGAATGCCGAAGACCACCTCTACCCCGAGCGCCTCCAGCGACTTGACGAGGCTCTGCGCACCGGTGGCCGCAACGGGGGCGGTCTGGGCGCTGGTGGCGGCGGGGGGCGCTGATCGTTGCGCCGCGGCCCGCTGGGCCAGTGACTCCGGGCTGGGTCTAGTCATTTTCCGATCACCTTTGGCATCTGGAAGGTCTCAGGGCGTCCGGCCAACAAAAAAGCCCTCGTGCAAAGTTCGCACGGGGGCCAGCGCACTCTCGCTCAGTGGAGAGTGCGCTCAGGTAAGTACTCGGGCGGACGGCCGAGAGGTCGACATGGGCTCAGCTTGACGCATCTCAGCCGCTGAGTCAACTGCTCCCGGATGTTGGGACGACCGTGTCGTGGCGCGCCGCTGAGCTGCCGCTCGTCTCGCCGGCGCGAACCGGTGAGAGCCCGTTGAGCGGTTGCCCCAGCGGCAACGACTTAGCTGGTGAGACGCCGTTTCCGGGAGCCGTTTGGGTGCTCGGGAGCATCTTGGTCGGTGGCGCGCCGTTGCCCGCGGACGTCGTGCTCGGCAGCGGGCGGGTCGGTGCGGCCGGGAGGGCTTTGGGGCCGCCGTTGGACGACGCCAGCCTCGCCTCCAGATGCTCGGCGGGCACGCCCATGCCGAACAACTGCCCCTGCCCGTACGGACACCCGGTCGCCTCGACCAGGCGGCGGTGGTGCGGCTCGCTGATGCCCTCGGCGATCACCTGCAGGCCGAGGCGCTGCCCGAGGCGCACCGCCACGTCCACCATCGGCGCACCCGGCCCGTGGTCGGACGGCGCGTCGATGACCAGGTCACGGTCGATCTTGAGGATGTCCACCGGCATCTGGCGCAGCTGTCCCAGCGAGGAGTAGCCCGCGCCGAAGTCGTCCAGGGCGATGCGCAGGCCCAGCGCGCGGAGCGCGGCCAGAGTGCGCCGGAACTCGTCCAGGTCGGTGGCCACGGCGTGCTCGGTCACCTCCAGCACCAGCCGCGACGGCGGCACCCGGTGCTTGCGCAGCACCTCCTTGACTCCGGTGACGTACTTGGTGGAGTGCAGCTCCCGCGGGGAGATGTTCACCGACACCCAGACGTCGTAGCCCTCCTGCACCCAGCGCGACAGCTGTCGGCAGGCCTGGTCCAGCACCCACGCCCCCAGCACCTCGATCTGGCCGGTCTCCTCGGCGATCGGGATGAACTCCAGCGGGCCGACCGCGCCCAGCTCCGGGTGATTCCAGCGGATCAGGGCCTCCGCGCCGACCGGGCGGGTCGACGGCAGGGCCACCACCGGCTGGTAGGCCAGCGACAGCTCCTGGCGCTCGATGGCACCGCGCAGCTCGTGCTCGATCGCGGTGCGGCGGCGCAGCTGCTTGTCGTACACCTCGTCGTAGAGCTCGACCCGGTTCTTGCCGCGCTGCTTGGCGGCGCGCAGTGCCAGGTCGGCGTTGCGCAGCAGGGTGGGGATGTCGTCGGCGGCCCCGCATCCGGCCAGGCCGATGCTGGCGGACAGGAAGATGTCGGCGGCACCGTGGTGGTAGGGCCGGGACAGCACGGACAGCAGGCGCGTGGCGACCTTGCCCGCCTCGCCGGGCCGGCTCCACATCAGCACCGCGAACTCGTCGCCGCCCAGCCGCGCCGCGAGATCGCCGGGGCGCAGGTTGAGCCGCAGCCGCTGGCCGACCTCGATCAGCACCGCGTCGCCCGCGTCGTGGCCGCGCATGTCGTTGACGTTCTTGAAGCCGTCCAGGTCCAGCGTGAGCAGCACGCAGGGCGGGCCGCCCGCCGCGTCGAGATACATGGTGCGCAGCAGCCCGCGCCGGTTGGCCAGGCCGGTCAGCGGGTCGGTGTGGGCCAGCTCCCGGAAGTGCGACTCGCTGTCGGCCAGCCGGTTGTTGGCCCGCCGCACGTCGACCACGGCCAGGTACTGCCGGCCGACCATGAACAGGCCGTTGACGATGCCGACCAGGGCGGTGACCGGCTCGATCCCCATGCCCCGGCTGTAGCCGAGCACGACCACCAGGGAGATCGTCACCACCGGCGCCAGGCCTGCGGCCAGGCCCGAACTCGGCGACACCGACTCGGAGTCGCTGGCCCGCGGCGGTGGCGGCGGCCCGATGAACCACAGGGCCGCGCCGGTCGGCACGGCGGCCGCTCCCACCAGCACCACCAGCGGTGCGCCGTAGCAGGCGCCCCCGGCGATGGTGGTCATGCCGACGGCCATCAGCCCGGCACCGATGCAGTGCCGCAGCAGC
Source organism: Catellatospora paridis (assembly GCF_009720365.1). Taxonomy (GTDB): domain Bacteria; phylum Actinomycetota; class Actinomycetes; order Mycobacteriales; family Micromonosporaceae; genus Catellatospora; species Catellatospora paridis. The sequence goes on from NZ_WBZD01000016.1 coordinate 116,438, forward strand.
GGCCCCCGCCGCAGCTGGGCGCGCACCACCAGCACCGCGCTCAACCCCAGCACCGCGCAGCACAGCACCGTGGCCACCAGCACCGGCACGCAGGCACCCGGCAGCGCGTGATGCCCGCCGGGCTTCTCCGGCGCCAGCACGAAGGTCCAGGCCACGATGAACAGGCCCGACGCCACCATCAGCGACTCGAGCATCAGCCGCAGCCGGGCGCCGTCGCCCACCACCTGATCGGTGATCTCCAGGAGCGCGGCCACCAGCAGCAGCGCCGCGATCGAGGCGGGCAGGCCGAGCAGGCCGCCGAGCACCATCCGGCTGCTCATCCGGTCCACCCAGCCGTCCGGCCAGCCGGCCGTGTGCACCCAGGCGATCGGGGCGGCGAGGGCGAACACCATCAGCGCACCGGCGCTGAGCCGGTTCGCGCGGACGACCAGGCCGTGCTGGTCGACCAGCCGATTCGTCGCCAGTGCCCAGACCACAGGCACAGCGGTCAACACGCTCGCCAGTACGGCTATCGCGAGCCCCGGGGGGAGGTCCACGTCACCACTCTGCCGCAGCTCTGAGCACAAAGCGAGACACGTTGTGCGACATTCCCTCTCCATCGCCGTCCCGCGGTATGGACACAGTAGTGCTGAGCTGGGCGCGCGCTCAGACGAGTGACACACTTACGACATGCCCGAGCTGCGTTCCCGCACCTCCACTCACGGTCGCACCATGGCCGGCGCCCGCGCGCTGTGGCGTGCCACCGGTATGACCGACAGCGACTTCGGCAAGCCGATCATCGCCGTCGCGAACAGCTACACCCAGTTCGTGCCTGGGCACGTACACCTCAAGGACCTAGGCGGCCTGGTCTCCGACGCGATCGCCGAGGCCGGCGGGGTCGGCCGCGAGTTCAACACGATCGCCGTCGACGACGGCATCGCCATGGGCCACGGCGGCATGCTCTACTCGCTGCCCAGCCGCGAGCTGATCGCCGACGCGGTCGAGTACATGGTGAACGCGCACTGCGCCGACGCGCTGGTGTGCATCTCCAATTGCGACAAGATCACGCCCGGCATGCTGCTGGCGGCACTGCGCCTGAACATCCCGACGGTGTTCGTCTCCGGCGGCCCGATGGAGGCCGGCAAGACGGTCGCGGTCGAGGGTGTCGTGCACACCAAGCTCGACCTGATCGACGCGATGATCGCGGCGTCCAACGACGCGGTCAGCGACGAGCAGCTCGGCCAGATCGAACGGTCCGCCTGCCCGACCTGCGGCTCCTGCTCCGGCATGTTCACCGCGAACTCGATGAACTGCCTCACCGAGGCGATCGGCCTGGCGCTGCCCGGCAACGGCTCCACGCTGGCCACCCACGCCGCCCGCAAGGCGCTGTTCGAGAAGGCCGGCTCGCTGATCGTCGACCTGTGCAAGCGCTACTACGACGGCGACGACGCCTCCGTGCTGCCGCGCGCCGTCGCCAGCCGCGAGGCGTTCGAGAACGCGGTCGCGCTCGACGTCGCCATGGGCGGCTCGACCAACACGGTGCTGCACCTGCTGGCCGCAGCCCGCGAAGCGGAGATGGATTTCGGCGTGGCCGACATCGACGCCATCTCGCGGCGGGTGCCGTGCCTGGCCAAGGTCGCGCCGAACAGCCAGCAGTACCACATGGAGGACGTGCACCGGGCCGGCGGCATTCCCGCCCTGCTGGGCGAGCTGAACCGGGCCGGGCTGCTGCACACCGGCGTGCACGCGGTGCACTCGCCGGACCTGGCGGGCTGGCTGTCCGATTGGGACATCCGCAGCGGCGCGACGCTGCCCGAGGCCGAGCTGCTGTTCCACGCCGCGCCGGGCGGGGTGCGCACCACGCAGCCGTTCAGCACCGAGAACGTGTGGTCCACGCTGGACACCGACGCGGCCAACGGCTGCATCCGGGACCTGGCGCACGCGTACTCCGCCGACGGCGGCCTGGCCATCCTCTTCGGCAACCTGGCCCCGGACGGCGCGGTCGTGAAGACCGCCGGCGTGTCCGAGGAGAACCTGCGCTTCACCGGCCCGGCGAAGGTGTTCGAGTCGCAGGATGACGCGGTCACCGCCATCCTGGGCGGCGAGATCGTGGCCGGCGACGTGGTCGTCATCCGCTACGAGGGCCCGCGCGGCGGTCCCGGCATGCAGGAGATGCTCTACCCGACCTCGTTCCTCAAGGGCCGGGGCCTGGGCAAGGCCTGCGCGCTGATCACCGACGGGCGCTTCTCCGGCGGCACCAGCGGCCTGTCCATCGGGCACGTGTCGCCCGAGGCGGCCGGCGGCGGCCTGATCGCGCTGGTCGAGAACGGCGACACCATCGCCATCGACATCCCCGCGCGATCGATGGTCCTGGAGGTCCCCGAGCAGGTGCTCGCCGAGAGGCGTATCGTTCAGGACAAGCGGGAAAAACCGTACACCCCGGTCGACCGGCAGCGCCCGGTGAGCGCGGCCCTGCGGGCGTACGCGTCGATGGCCACGAGCGCCAGCGACGGCGCATACCGCCTCGTCCCGTAAGACCCCGGTCCCCCGCAGGCTCGCCCCCGCGGGAGGACTCCCTCACGCTGGTTGACCATGAACTTCGGTTCATGGTCAACCAGCGTGTCCCGTTCCACCCCCCCCGCGTTGATCATGAACTTATGGCACGGTTCGACGGCGTGTCATGACCACAACTTCATGATCAACGCGGAAAGGGGCGGGGGTGGGGGGTGATCGTGACCGGAATAGGATGCGGGTGGCACCGGACGCGAGGAGTTCCACGATGCACGAGCCCAAACTGCCGCACCTGGCGGCCGCCGACCCCACCCTGGCCGCGCTGATCGAGGGCGAGGCGAAGCGGCAGCACGACAAGCTGCGGATGATCGCCTCGGAGAACTACGTCTCCACCGCGGTGCTCGAAGCCTGCGGGACGGTGCTGAACAACAAGTACTCCGAGGGCTACCCGGGCAAGCGCTACTACGAGGGCCAGCAGTTCTGCGACCAGGTCGAGACGCTGGCGATCGAGCGGGCCAAGGCGCTGTTCGGCACCGAGCACGCCAACGTGCAGACGTACTCCGGCTCCCCCGCCAACCTCGCCGTCTACCTGGCCTTCATGACGCCTGGCGACACCTTCCTGTCGCTGGAGCTGGCTCAGGGCGGCCACCTCACGCACGGCTCGCCGGTGTCGGCGACCGGCAAGTGGTTCCGGCCGGTGCACTACACCGTCGGGCGCGACAGCGGCCGCATCGACATGGACCTGGTCCGCGACCTGGCACTGGCCGAGCGCCCAAAGATGATCTTCTGTGGCGGCACGGCGATCCCGCGCACCATCGACTTCCCCGCCTTCGCGGCGATCGCGCGCGAGGCCGGCGCGATCCTGGTCGCCGACATCGCGCACATCGCGGGCCTGATCGCGGGCGGCGCGCACCCGTCGCCGGTCGGCCACGCCGACGTGATCACCACGACCACGCACAAGACCCTGCGCGGCCCGCGCGGTGCCATGATCATGGCTTCCGCCGAGCACGCCACCGCCATCGACAAGGCCGTCTTTCCCGGCCTGCAGGGCGGCCCGCACAACCACACCACCGCCGGCATCGCCGTCGCGCTGCACGAGGCGGCGCAGCCGACCTTCACCGCGTACGCCCACCAGGTCGTCGCGAACGCCAAGGCGCTCGCGGCCGCGCTCAACGACCGGGGCTTCGACCTGGTCTCCGGTGGCACCGACAACCACCTGCTGCTCATCGACCTGACCGGCAAGGGCGTCGAGGGCAAGCCCGCGGCCAAGGTGCTCGACGCGGCCGGCATCGAGCTGAACTTCAACACGGTGCCCTACGACCCGCGCAAGCCGTGGAGCCCGTCCGGCATCCGCCTGGGCACCGCCGCGCTCACCACGCGGGGCCTGTCCGAGCAGCACATGCCGCAGGTCGCGGCGTGGATGGACGACGCCGTCACCGCCGCGGTCAAGGACGACACGGCCGCCGTCGAGCGCATCGCCGGTGAGGTGCGCGACCTGCTCCAGGGTTTCCCCATGCCGGGGTACACCGACTGAGCCACTGTGATCGGAGCTCCTTTCGTGCTGAACTGTTCAGCACGAAGGGGGCTTCGATCATTGACAAAGCAGCTGGAGCTCATATGAAGCGCGTAACCATCGCCGACATCGCCCGCGCCGCGGGGGTGTCCAAGGGTGCGGTGTCGTATGCGCTCAACGGCCGCCCCGGCGTCTCCGAGGAGACCCGCCGCCGCATCCTCGCCGTAGCCGAGCAGTTCGGCTGGCACCCCAGCAGCGCCGCGCGGGCGCTGTCGGACGGCCGCACCGGCGTGCTGGGCCTGATCGTCGACCGACCGGCCCGCACACTGGGCATCGAGTCCTTCTTCATGCAGCTCATCTCGGGCATCGAGGCGACCCTGTCGGCCCGCGACGTCAGCCTGCTGATGCAGGTCACCGAGGACCGCGAGCGCGAGATGGCGACCTACCGCCGCTGGTGGGCGCAGCGCCGGGTCGACGGAGTGATCATCGTGGACCTGCGCCGCGACGACCCGCGCATCCCGTTGCTCGAAGAGCTGAACATGCCCTGCGTGGTCATCGGCGGCCCGCACGGCCTGGGCACCCTGCCCGGCGTATGGAGCGACGAGGTCGCGGTGACCACGTCCGTCGTCGAATACCTGGCCGCGCTCGGGCACCGCCGGGTCGCCCGGGTCGCCGGGCTGGCCGACCTGTGGCACACCTCGCTGCGCGGGCAGGCCGTCGCCGACTCCGCCGACCGGGTCGGCCTCACCGACGTGACCACGGTCTACACCGACTACACCGGCGAGGAGGGTGCCCGCGCCACCCGGGCGCTGCTGTCCCGCCGCCCCTCCCCGACCGCGATCGTCTACGACAACGACACCATGGCGGTGGCTGGGCTGGGCGTCGCGCACGAGATGGGCATCTCCGTGCCGCACCAGCTGTCCATCGTGGCCTGGGACGACTCGCCGCTGTGCCAGCTGCTGCACCCGCAGCTGTCCGCGGTCAGCCGCGACATCGCCGCGTACGGCGCGCACGCCGCCGACCAGTTGCTGAAGATCCTCGACGGGGCCGAGATCCGCGGCTTCCAGGACACGACACCGCAGCTCGTGCCCCGGGGAAGCACCGCTCCGCCGGTCGGCTGAGGCCTAAACTCGCCCCATGACCCTGTCCGCGGCGTACGCCCGCGAACTGCTGGCGGCGCTGCCGGCCCAGGTCGCCGACCCGCTGTCCGCGGCCGAGTTCGCGGGCCTGCAGCAGCGCTACGGGTTCACCTTCAACCCCGACCACCGGGCCCTGCTCGCCGCCGGGCTCCCGGTCGGCGGGCGCTGGCCCGACTGGCGCGACGGCGACCCCGACCAGCTCCGCGACCAGCTCGCGGCACCGGTCGACGGGGTGCTGTTCGACGTGCAGGAGAACGGATTCTGGCTGCCCGCGTGGGGCGACCGGCCGTCGCGCACCGCGTTCGCGCTGGCGGTCGCCCGCCGCTTGCTCGAACAGACCCCGCGGCTGGTTCCCGTGTACGGCCACCGCTACGCCCCCGCCCTGCCAGAGACCGACCTGCCCGTGTTCTCCGTCATGCAGACCGACGTCATCGTCTACGGCGACACCCTGCCCGCCTATCTGCACCACGAGTTCGACCTCCCACCCGGCGACCAGCCCCTCGGCGCCACCACGCCGAAACAGATCCCCTTCTGGTCCGACCTCACCTGACCCCGCCCCGCCCCGCCCCGCCCCGCCCCGCCCCGAATAGACGTTGGCCTATCTGGATGAGAATTTGTAGATCAAACTCATCCAGATAGGCCAATGTCTATGGAAAACCGGGGTTCGGGCCCGCGCCCGGCACGGCGCAGGGTCAGAGCAGGGCGTACACCGCGGTCGCGTGGGCGACGAGCGCGCCCTTGGCGGTCATCGTGATGTCGGCGAACGCCATCGTCCGACCCAGCTTGGTCAGCCGGGCCGTGACCAGCACGTCGCTACCGAGCACCGGTCGCTGGAACGTCGTCGCCAGCTGCACCGTGGTCATCGGCACGAACCCGCCCCGGGCCGCGCTCACCGCGATCACCGTCGCCGTGTCCGCGGCCGCCATCAGTGCCTGCCCGCTCAGCGCGCCACCCTCCCGGGCCAGCCGGTCCGACCAGGGCAGCCGCAGGGTGGCCCAGTCGGGGCCGGTCTCCTGCACGGTCAGGCCCAGCTCCCGCACCCACGGGGCGAAGTTGTCGGCAAGGATGCGGTCCCCGTCGAGCGCCGGCGCCTCCTGCTCCACGCTGCCGCCCGCGACGCTGGGCAGCACCTGCACCTCGCCACCGCCGGCGATCGGCGTCTCCTGGCCCGACAGCACCCGGCAGTCCTCCCCGTCCACGTACACGTTGACGTAGCGGCGCAGCTCGCCCCGCTCGTCCCGGATGCGCCGGCCCAGCCGGGGCCAGCGCTGGTCGACCTCGTCCAGCACCGCGCGCAGCGTGCCGTCCGCCTGCACCTCGAGTTTGGACGCGCCGCCGACCTCGGTCCGCAGCGCGCCCGGCACCAGCACCGTGACCATCAGATCCGGACCGCCCGCACGCTCAGCACGTCGGGCAGGTGCGCCGCGACGAGCGCCCAACTGTCGCCCTCGTCGGCGCTGGCGAACACCTCGCCGGTGCGGCTGCCGAAGTAGACGCCGACCGGGTCGCTGTCGTCGGCGCACATGGCGTCGCGCAGCACGGAGGGGTAGAACGGGGCGGTGGGCAGCCCGTACGCCTGCGGGGTCCAGGTCTTGCCCGCGTCGGTGGTGCGGAAGACCCGGCACTTCGCGTCGACCGGGAAGCGCAGCGCGTCGGCGGTGATCGGGAAGTTCCAGGCGGTGCCGCCCCGGCGCGGGTGCGCCACCATCGCGAAGCCGAAGTCGCTGGGCAGGCTGTCCGCGATCGAGGACCAGGTCTGGCCGTCGTCGTCGGAGCGATACACCCCATGGTGGTTCTGCAGGTAGAGCCGCTCGGGGTCCTCGCCGTCGCGGGCCACCTTGTGCACGCACTGGCCGAACTCCGGGAACGGGTCGGGCAGGAAGCTCACCCGGATGCCGCTGTTGGACGGGTGCCAGGTCTCGCCGCCGTCGGTGGTGCGGTAGACGCCGCCGGTGGACATCGCCACCAGCACCCGCTGCGGGTCGGTCGGGTGCGGCAGGATCGTGTGGATGGCCTGGCCGCCGAATCCCTCGCCCCACTCGGTGCGGTGCGGGTGGTCCCAGAGGCTGCGGACGAGTTCGTAGGTCAGGCCGCCGTTGGTCGAGCGGAACAGGGCGGACGGCTGCGTGCCCGCCCAGACCACGTCCGGCTCGGCGGCCGAGCCCGGCTGCAGTGCCCACACCCGGCTCAGCGCCGTGTCGGTGTCCTGCGGGAACGCCAGCGGGGCCTGGTCCGGCTCGCGCCAGCAGACGCCCAGGTCGTCACTGGTCGCCACGCTCGGGCCGAAGTGCGAGCTGTCGACCGCCGCCAGCAGGCGGGGCGTGGCGCGGCGGGTGTCGACGCCGACCGCGTACACCCCCGTCATCGGGAACTGCGGCACGGACAGCTGCCAGGCGTCCCCGACCCGGTCCCGGCGGGCGAGGAACAGCCCCTTCGCCGTGCCTATGAGTAGCAGAACGGTCATCGTCGACCTCACTTCTTCCCAGTTTCACCGCGTCTTCAGTTTTCGCGCCCCTCGGGTCTCACTGCGACGCACCAGGAGCGCGCGGGCCCGTCGGTCAGTATGCCCGTGACGTCCGACACAACACACTACGTGGAACAATCGTGGCGTGACCCGCTTCCGCCTCCCCGCTTCCATCAGCGTCGCCGCCCTGCTCACCGCGCTCGGCGGGGTGCCGCTCGCCGCACAGGGCGGGTTCTGGTGGCTGGTCCCGGCCGTGCCCGTCGTGATCATGATCTGGGCCTGGCGGGCCGGCACCGACGCCAATGAGCGCGGGATGCGCGTGCGCGCGCTGCTGGGCAACCGGGTGGTGCTGTGGCCGCAGGTCGCCGAGCTGCGCGCGGACGGCCCGAAGCGGGTCGTCGCGGTGCTCACCGACGGCACCGCGCTCCCGCTGACGGCGGTGCGCCCGGCTGACCTTCCCGCGCTGGTCAAGGCCGCCGGCCAGTCCCTCGCCACGGCCTGACGGCTCCTGTCCGCCGCGGCGAAGCCGTCAGTAGCCGTCGCGGACCTGGTTGTCGAGGGGATCGCCGGCGGCATACCGGCGCAGCTGCCGGCCCACCAGGCGGTACGCCCGCGGCAGCAGTCCCCGCACCGAACCGGCCACGTGCGGCGTGATCAGGACGTTCGGCATGTCCCACAGCGGGTGCCCGGCGGGCAGCGGCTCGGGGTCGGTGACGTCGAGCGCCGCGCCGATCCGGCCGGAGGCCAGCTCCTTGGTCAGCGCCGCGGTGTCGGCGACCGGCCCCCGGGCGGCGTTGACCAGCAGCGCCCCGTCGGCCATCGCGGACAGGAACGACGCGTCGACCAGGCCCCGGGTCTGCGGGGTCAGCGGCACCAGCAGCACCACCACGTCGGCCTGCGGGAGCAGCCGGGGCAGCTCGTCGACGCCGTGCACGCCGTCACGGGCGGTGCGGGCCACGTACGCCAGATCCACCTCGAACGGGGCCAGCCGCGCCGCGACCGCCGCGCCGATGGAGCCCGCGCCCACGATCAGCACCCGCTTGCCACCCAGCTCGTCGGTGGGCGTGACCTCGGCGTACGCCCAGCGGTGCGCCGCCTGCGCCCGCGCGAAGTGGTCGAACCGGCGCAGCGAGGCCAGGATCGCCGTGACCACCCACTCGGCGGTGTGCGAGTCGTGCACGCCGCGCGCGTCGCACAGCGTCACACCCTCGCGCAGCCGGCCGACCCAGGCGTCGGCCCCGGCGGTGATCAGCTGCACGACCTTCAGGTTGCTCATCCGGGCGGCCACGCCGACCATGTCGCCACTACTCAGGAACGGGGGCACCCAGAACTCGACCTCGGCCGGGTCGCCCGGCAGCGGCGCGTCCGGGCGGGGCAGCACCGCCACCTCGACGCCCGCCGGCAGCGGGCCCATCAGTTCACGTCCGGCCTCATGGGCGATCCACATCCGCACGGCCCCACGCTATCGACCGGCCTGCCCGCCCCGCGCGCGGGACCGCCGCCCCACGGGCGGGACGATCGTCCGCCCGGTGTCCCACCCGGGACCAGGCGCGGCACGGAGCATCCAGGGGCGCGGGTGTCTCGTGGCGGGCACGATGCTGCCGTGCCCGCCACGCGACACCGGCGGATCAGGACCAGGCGTCGATCGGCTCGACGCTCAGCAGGTGCATCGGCTTCGGCTGCGGCAACGTCGTGTTGCCGGTGCCGACCTGGGTACCGGCGGCGTCCAGCGCCCGCAGCCGGGCGGGACGGGTCAGCAGCAGCGTGCCCACCCCGTCGGTCAGGCTCGCCGAGGTCACCACCGCGCCGTCGTCGTCGAGCGCCTCCACGGTGACCGCGCCGCGCGGAGCCAGCACCAGGAACGGCACCGGGGACGCCGGCGGTGTCGCGCTCGGGCGCATCCGGTCCGTCTGCTCGTCGATGAGCCAGCCCGCCTCGATGCCGAGCACCGTCTCGCCGGTGCTGACGTCCGCCGAGGTGTCGAAGCCCTGGCTCATGCCGTCCCGCCGTACGAGGTTCAGCATCCAGCCGCCGTCGGTCCGGCGCTGGATCAGGAGGGCAGCCCGTTGCACGTCCTCCGCCGCGCCCGGCAGGCGTCCCTGGTAGAGGATGCTCGGCAGGTCAGCCGTGTCCCTGATCCCATCGTGGCGCAGTAGTTCACCGGCCCACTCGCGGTCCAGCTCGCCACGGGCTCCGACCAGGCCCTGCTCGATCTCCGCCGCCGACAGCCGCGCCCGGCCGAAGCCGTGGGCCATACCCCGGTCGGCGTCGCCCTGGTAGCGCACCACCCCGTCACAGGTGAGCCGCAGCAGCTGATACCTGGTCTGCAGCACGAAGTAGCCGTCCGTCGGGCTCGGCCGCCAGGACAGCGTGGCAGCACGCCCGTCGGCCAGTTCGATCGCGCACCCCTGCGGCACGACACCGACCGTCAGGTAGCCCGCCCAGAGCCCGTCCACCCCGAGGATCGTCTCCGTCAACAGCGGCCCGATGCCGTCGGTGAAGACGCTCACCGAACCTTCCCGCCGCTGTTCGGTGGAGGCGACGGCCAGTTCGGCAGCGGTGGCGCCGGGCTTGTCGAGGATCGTGATGCCGACCTGGTGGGTGGCGCTGTGCCGGGCCGCGAGCACCACCGTGCCGCCACCCGCCTCGCCCGCGAAGAGCAGCGTCACCCGCCCGCCGGCCACCATCTCGGGAAACCTCGCGTCCAGGCGTTCGGTCAACTCGTTCAGGAACGCGGTGTCACCGGCCAGGCTGCCGCGGGTCGGCGCGGACAGCAGCCGGGCCACCCACGGGGTGACCGGCCCGCCCGGCGTGACGTCCGCCGGCGTCGACGGGCCGCCGAGCACCGGCGTCGCCGCGCCCTGGATGCCGATCGGCCCCAGCAGCGCCGCGACCACCGCCAGCACCGCCGCCGTGGCCCAACCCCCGGCCTTCGTCCGCCGCGACCGGCGGTGCCGGCGCATCAGGCGGCCGTACGGGTCCTCGCCCGGCACCACCGGCTCGGCCAGCCGGGCCAGCCCGTCGATCAACTCACGCTCGCTCACGCGATCACCCCCGCCACGTCGGCCGCACGCCGGGGCTCCGGGCGCAGCACCTCCCGCAACCTGGCCAGCCCGCGGCTGGCCTGGGACTTCACCGAACCCACCGAGCAGCCCATCAGCGCGGCGGTGTCCGCTTCGGACATGTCCTCCCAGTAACGGAGCACCAGCACGGCGCGCATGCGCACCGGCAGCTTCGCCAGCGCCGCCATCAGCTCGTCGCGGTCCGCGTGCGCGGCGCTCCCGTCTGCCCGACCCCGGTCCGGCAGCACGCCGGTGAGCAGCTCGCGGGAACCGATCCGGCGCCACACGCTGGTGCGCTGGTTGACCAGCGCCCGGCGCAGGTACGCCATGGGCTCGTCCACCAGCTCCCAGCGCCGGTACGCCTTCAGCAGTGCCGACTGCACCAGGTCTTCGGCCGCGTGGGTCGAGCCCGTGAGCAGGTATGCGGTACGCAACAGCTCGCCGTAGCGAAGCTGCACGAACTCGCGGAACCCCTCGTCCGCCATACGGCTCCTCCTTCCGTCGCCCTTCCGACGCGGATGTGCGGGCGGGGGTTGAGAGAAATGAGGCAGTAGTTGAGCACAGCGCAACGAGTTAGGCTCGACCGCATGTCTTCGCGCCGGGCACGGAACGGGATCATCGCGGCATTGACCGCGTTCGCTTTCACCGCAGGGTGCAGCAAGGAGCCCGAAACGGTCGCCACCCAGGCGCCGACGCTGCCGGCCGCCCCGTCGTCGGCCGCTCCGTCGCCTGCGGCGGCGACCTTCAGCCCGCGTACCGCCGAGGTGAAGACCCTGGCCACCGGCCTGCGCGCGCCGTGGGGTGTCGCGTTTTTGCCCGACGGCGGCGCGCTGGTGACCGAGCGCGACTCCCGGCGGATCGTGCAGGTCGGTCCCGGCTCGTCCGGCGGCAGGCTCACCGTCACCGAGGTCGGCACCATCCACGAAGCGGACGCCAACAGCGAGGGCGGCCTGCTCGGCATCGCCGTCTCGCCGCAGTACGCGCAGGACAAGACGGTGTTCCTGTACTACACCTCGAACAAGGACAACCGCATCGCACGCTGGAAGCTCGGCGGCCGGCCGCAGCCGATCGTCACCGGCATCCCGGTCTCGGGCATCCACAACGGCGGGCGGCTGGCCTTCGGGCCGGACGGCTTCCTCTACGCGACCACCGGCGACGCCTCGACCGTGGGGAACTCGCAGAACCTGAAGAGTCTGGGCGGGAAGATCCTGCGGATGACACCGGACGGCAAACCCGCGCCGGGCAACCCGTTCGGGACGCTGGTCTGGTCCTACGGCCACCGCAACGTGCAGGGCATCGCCTGGGACTCCGGCGGCCACCTGTGGGCGACCGAGTTCGGCCAGAACACCTGGGACGAGGTCAACCGGATCGAGCCGGGCAAGAACTACGGCTGGCCCAAGGTCGAGGGCGCGACCGGCCAGGCGCCGTACGTCGACCCGGTGGTGGCCTGGTCGACCGCCGAGGCGTCGTGCTCGGGCGCGGCGATGACCGGGGACGTCCTGGTCGCCGCCTGCCTGCGTGGCGAGCGCCTGTGGCTGGTGCCGGTGCGGGCCGACGGCACCATGCGAGCCGCGCCGGCGGCAGCGCTGGTCGGTGAGTACGGCCGCCTGCGCGACGCGCACACCGCCCCGGACGGCTCGGTGTGGGTGCTCACCAGCAACCACGACGGCCGGGGTAAACCCGTCGCGGCCGATGATCGAATTCTGGCTGTCACGCTCGCTCCCGCGTGACAGCCGGGGCATGATGGGGCGATGACTCGGTTGCCGAGGTGGGCACGGCCGCTGGGACGCGACATGGGGGACGGGTCGGGCGACGATTCGCGCCCGCGTGGACGCGCCATGCTGGCGGCCGTGTACGGCCGGGTGCCGTGGCGACGGCTGGGCTCGGCGTTCGGCCTGGTGGTCGTGTCGCTGACCGGGCTCGCGCTCGGCCTCTACCTGGCCGCCGCCACCAGCGTGGACGTAGGCCCGTTCCGCTCGACGATGGCGCTCACCCCGTCGCTGTACGGCGACACCGAGGTGGTCCTGCCGCCGCTGGGTTCGCTGCAACTGGACAGCCACGACGGCCCGGCGCGGCTGATGGTCCGGCTGGACGCGCTCGACCGCACCCGCACCGAGGCGCTGATCACCGATCCCGCGGGCATCACCACGGCCAGCCGCACCGCCGTCGACGACGTACGCGCCGGGGTCACCCGGCTGGTGCTGCGCGCCACCGCGGTCGCGGTGCTCGGCGCGATGCTGCTGGCCGCGCTCGTGTACCGGCGGATGCGCCGGGTCGCCTGGGCGGGCGGACTCGCGCTGACGATCATGCTGGGCGCGTTCGGTTCGGCGTTCGGCACGTTCAACCCGGGCGCGCTGCGTGAACCGCGGTACGAGGGCCTGCTGGCCAATGCGCCGTCGGTGCTGGGCAACGCGCAGCGCATCGCCGACCGGTACGACGAGTACGCCGCGCAGCTGCAGAAGCTGGTGAGCAACGTCGGCAGCCTCTACGCCACGGTGCAGAACCTGCCGGTGTACTCCCCCGAGGACAACACCCTGCGCGTGCTGCACGTCTCCGACCTGCACCTGAACCCCGCGGCGTGGGGCGTGATCCGCACCGTGGTGGACAACTTCCACATCGACGTCGTGGTCGACACCGGCGACATCACCGACTGGGGCAGCGAGCCCGAGAAGGCGTTCGTGGCGTCGATCTCGCTGCTGAAGGTGCCGTACGTCTTCGTGCGCGGCAACCACGACTCGGCCGTGACCCAGGCCGCGGTCGCCGCCCAGCCCAACGCGGTCGTGCTGGACAACCGGGTGGTGCGGGTGGCCGGGCTGAGCATCGGCGGGATCGGCGACCCGCGCTTCACCCCGGACAAGGGGGCGGAGCCGGCCGGCTCGGGCGAGTCCAAGCAGACCGTGGAGCGGGTCCTCGACGTCGGCGACCAGCTCGCGGACACCATCGCCAAGCAGCGCGACCGGGTCGTCGACCTGGCGCTGGTGCACGACCCGCTGTCGGCGGGGCCGCTGGCCGGATACGCCCCGGTGGTGCTGGCCGGGCACCGGCACCACCGCGAGGTCGGCAAGCTCGGCGACGACAAGACCATGCTCATGGTGCAGGGTTCGACCGGCGGGGCCGGGCTGCGCGGGCTGGAGGGCGAGACGCCGACGCCGCTGACGATGTCGGTGCTCTACTTCGACGACAACCGGGCGCTGATGGCGTACGACGACATCACCGTCGGCGGCACCGGCCTGGCCGAGGTCGCCCTGTCCCGCCACGTCGTCGACGACACCCCACCGGACCAGGCAGCCGCCCCGGGCACGTCACCCCGCCCGACCCCCAGCCGCACCACCCGCTGACGGCCCGCCCCGGCTTCCTGCCGCTCCCACGACCCGCCCTACATAGACATTGGCCTATCTGGATGACAAATTCGCGATCGAAGTCATCCAGATAGGCCAACGTATATGTAAAGCGGGTCCGGGCAGAGGCCCGGCGGGTCGGTCAGCCCGCCAGGCGGGCGAGGACCAGTTCGCGGACGGTCTTGGCGTCGGCCTGGCCCTTGGTGGTCTTCATGACCGCACCGATGAGGACGCCCGCCGCGGCCTGGTTGCCGCCTCGGATCTTCTCGGCGACCGCGGGGTTGGCGGCGATGGCCTCGTCGATGGCGGCGGTCAGCGCGCCGGTGTCGGAGACGACCTCCAGGCCGCGGGCGGCCATGATCTGCTCCGGGTCGCCCTCGCCGGCCAGCACGCCCTCCAGCACCTGGCGGGCCAGCTTGTCGGTCAGCTTGCCCGACGCGACCAGCACCTGCAGCTTCGCGACCTGCTCGGGCGTGGCGCCCACGGCCTCCAGCTCGACGCCCTCGGCGTTGGCGCGGCGCGACAGCTCGCCCAGCCACCACTTGCGGGCCGCCTCCGGCGACGCGCCCGCGGCGACGGTGCGCTCGATCAGCTCGACCGCACCGGCGTTGAGGATCGACTGCATGTCCAGGTCGGACAGGCCCCAATCGGTCTTCAGCCGGGCGCGGTGCTCGCGGGGCAGCTCCGGCAGCGCGGCCTTGAGCTGCTCCACCCACGCCGGCTCGGGCGCGAGCGGCACCAGGTCGGGCTCGGGGAAGTAGCGGTAGTCGGTCGCGGTCTCCTTGGAGCGGCCCGACGTGGTGTCGCCGGTGTCCTCGTGGAAGTGCCGGGTCTCCTGCGTGATGGTGCCGCCGCCGTCGAGCACCATGGCCTGGCGCAGCATCTCCGTACGCACCGAACGCTCGACGCTGCGCAGCGAGTTGACGTTCTTGGTCTCGGTGCGGGTGCCCCACTCCGCGCCGGGCAGGTTCAGCGAGGTGTTCACGTCGCAGCGCATCGAGCCCTGCTCCATGCGCACGTCGGAGACGCCCAGGGTGCGGATGACGTCACGCAGCTCGGCGACGTACGCCTTGGCGATCTCGGGGGCGCGCGCGCCGAGGCCGGGCACCGGCTTGGTGACGATCTCGACGAGCGGGATGCCGGCCCGGTTGTAGTCGACCAGCGACTCGGTCGCGCCGTGGATGCGCCCGGTGGCGCCGCCGACGTGCAGCGTCTTGCCGGTGTCCTCCTCCAGGTGCACACGCTCGATGCCGATGCGCACGGTCTCGCCGTCGATCTCGACGTCGAGGTAGCCGTCGGTGCACAGCGGCTCGTCGTACTGGCTGATCTGGAAGTTCTTCGGCATGTCCGGGTAGAAGTAGTTCTTCCGGGCGAAGCGGCACCAGGTGGCGATCGAGCAGTTCAGCGCGAGCCCGATGCGGATGGTCGCCTCGATCGCGGCGCGGTTGGCGACCGGGAGGCTGCCGGGCAGGCCCAGGCAGACGGGGCACACCTGGGTGTTGGGCTCGCCGCCGAAGTCGGTCGGGCAGCCGCAGAACATCTTGGTGACCGTGCCCAGCTCGACGTGGGTCTCCAGGCCGATGACCGGCTCGTAGCGGGAGACGACGTCGTCGTAGGTGGGCAGCACGTTGGTGCTCATCTGCTCGCTCCAGGCTTGGCGTGGGCGTGCGAGACGCCGCCGGACAAAACAACCACCAGCCTAGTAGCCCGCCCGGCCCCGCTCACACCGGGTTATCCGCCCCTCCACGCATCGATCATGACAGAACGAGTGGCGTACGTCACAACATGAGCCGATCGGGTGAGCCCTCATTCATTCATTCGTCGCTGTGCGCTGATCACCGCCGCCGTGATCCTGAATGCACCCTGAGAACGGGTCGCGCACCGGCCGGTCACCCCTGTCCGGCCAGCCGGTTTCCGCGTCGCGTTCTTTCCCTCATCGATGCACAGGGAGGTGCATGATGGGTTCCGCAACGCTGTCCCGCCTCACCGCCGAGGCGCTCGGCACCGCAGTACTGGTCTTCTTCGGTGTCGGCGCGCTGATCGTCGGCGGCGGTCCGCTGCTGGCGGGCGCGGTCGGCCTGATGATCGCCGCGGCCGCCGCCGCGTGGATCTTCGGCGGCCACTTCAATCCCTGGCTCACCCTCGCCGCCGCGGTCCGCGGCAGCGTGGACTGGGTCGGCGGCGCTGCGATCATCGCCGCGCAGCTGGTCGGCGGCTTCGTCGGCGGCCTGCTCATGTGGCTGTGCTACGGCGAGAACGGCGTGTCCGCCGGGCTCGGCGCGAACCGCCTGTCCGAGGCGGCGAGCTCCGGCAAGGGCCTGATCGCGGCGATCGTCGCCGAGGCGCTGGCCGTGTTCGTCATCGCCTGCGTCATGTTCGCGGTCGGCGACGGCGAGCGCTCGGGCATCAGCCTCGGCCTGGCGTACGCCGGTGGCACGCTGGCCATCGCGGCGGTCACCAGCGCGTCGCTCAACTTCGCCCGCACCTTCGGGCCGGAACTGGCGCTGACCATCGCCGGCGGGGCCAGCGACTGGTCGGACATCTGGGTGTTCGCCGTCTCCGGCGCCATCGGCGCGGTCCTCGCGGGCCTGCTCTACCCCCGGTTGAAGGGGGCCGCCTCCTGACCCCGGCTCATCCGCTCCTCAGGCGCTGAGACGACGGCGTCCCCCTCCCCGGGCGGGGAGGGGGACGCCGTATCGCGTGACCGTCAGAGCGCGGGCGGGGTGAAGGTGCCCACCGTCGACTCGACCGCGGCGGCGATCCGGTACATCCGGTCGTCGGCCATGGTCGGGGCCATGATCTGCAGGCCCACCGGCAGCCCCTCGGACAGGCCGACCGGCACCGAGATGGCCGGGCCGCCGTACAGGTTCGTCGGGATCGTGTACAGGTCCGCCAGGTACATCTGGTACGGGTCGGCGGTGCGCGCGCCCAGTTCGAACGCGGTGAACGGGGTGGTCGGCGAGACCAGCACGTCGACCTTCTCGAACGCGGACGTGAAGTCGCGCGTGATCAGGGTGCGCACCTTCTGCGCCTGGCCGTAGTAGGCGTCGTAGTAACCCGACGACAGCGCATACGTGCCGATGATGATGCGGCGCTTGACCTCGTCGCCGAAGCCCGCCTCGCGGGTCATCGACATGACGTCCTCGAGCGAGTTGCGGCCGTCGTCGCCGACGCGCAGGCCGAAGCGCACCGAGTCGAAGCGGGCCAGGTTCGACGAGCACTCGCTCGGCGCGATCAGGTAGTACGCGGGCAGCGCGTACTGGAAGTGCGGGCAGGAGATCTCGACGACCTCGGCGCCCAGCTTGGTCAGCGCCTCGACGGTGTCGCGGAAGACGGCCATCACGCCGGGCTCCGCGCCCTCGCCGGAGAACTCCTTGACCAGGCCGACCCGCACGCCGGTGAGGTCGCCGGTCGCGCCCTGCCGGGCCGCGGCGACGACGTCGGGCACGGGCAGCGGGATGGAGGTGGAGTCACGCGGGTCGTGCCCGGCGATCACCTGGTGCAGCAGCGCGGTGTCGAGCACGGTGCGCGCGACGGGGCCGGGCGTGTCCAGCGACGAGGAGAACGCGATCAGGCCGTATCGGGAGGTGCCGCCGTAGGTCGGCTTCGCGCCGACGGTGCCGGTGACCGCGCCGGGCTGGCGGATCGAGCCGCCGGTGTCGGTGCCGATCGCGAGCGGGGCCTCGTACCCGGCGACCGCCGCCGCCGAGCCGCCCCCGGAGCCGCCCGGGATGCGGGTCAGGTCCCACGGGTTGTACGTCGGGCCGTAGGCCGAGTACTCCGTGGAGGAGCCCATCGCGAACTCGTCCATGTTCGTCTTGCCGAGCATGACCATGCCCGCGTCGCGGATGCGGGTCATCACCGTCGCGTCGTACGGCGGCCGCCAGCCCTCGAGGATCTTCGAGGCGGCCGTGGTGGGGATGCCCTTGGTCGCGATGACATCCTTGATCGCGATCGGCACGCCGGCCAGCGGGCCGAGCTTGCCCCCCGCGGCGCGCTGGGCGTCGACGGCCCGCGCGGCCTCGACCGCGCCCGCGTCGTCGACGTGCAGGAAGGCGTGCACCCGGCCGTCGACCTCGGCGATGCGGTCGAGGTGGGCGCGGGTCACCTCCTCCGCGGAGACGTCGCCGGCGGCGATCTTCGCGCCCAGCTCGGCCGCGGTCAGCTTGATCAGATCACTCATCGGGGTCACTCCTCATCCGCAAGGATCTGGGGGACGCGGAACCGGTCCTCGGCGGTGTCCGGCGCGCCCGACAGTGCCTCTGCACGGGTCAGGCCGGGCACGACGACGTCCTCGCGCAGCACGTTGACCAGCGGCACCGAGTGCGACGTGGGCGGGATGTCATCCGCGGCGACCTCACCGACCCGCGCCACCGACTGCAGGATCACATCCAGCTGCCCGGCGAAGCGGTCCAGCTCCTGTTCGGTGACGGCGAGCCGCGACAGGCGCGCGAGATGCGCGACCTCTTCGCGGGAGATGGCGGCCATGACTGCCCCCTACACGTAGCGGCGAACTCGGACAGCGCGAAGGGTGGCACACGCTCCGCGCCCGTAGCGAGTCTATTTGTCACCGCAGGTGCGGTTCGCAGCGCCCCTGGCCCCGAGCTCAGGCGCTGCGGGCGGGCAGGGTGGTGCGCGACAGCCAGTCGGCCAGCTCGTCGGGCGGCAGCGGGCGGGCGTAGAACCAGCCCTGGGCCACCTCGCACCCGGCGGACTGGAGCAGGCGCCAGGCCCGCTCGTCCTCCACGCCCTCGGCGACCACGCGCAGTCCGAGCGCCCCGGCCAGCTCGATGATCGACCGTACGATCACCAGGTCGTCCGGGTCGTCGGCCATGGCCATCACGAACGAGCGGTCGATCTTCACCTCGGACAGCGGCAGCCGGCGCAGGTGCTGCAGCGACGAATACCCGGTGCCGAAGTCGTCCAGCGCGATGCCGACACCGAGCAGCTGCAGCCGGGTCAGCGTGGCCAGCACCCGGTGCGGGTCGGCCATCAGCGCGCTCTCGGTGATCTCCAGCTGCAGCTGGTACGGCTGGACGCCGTACCGCTGGAGCAGCTCCTCGATCTGCTCGACGATCGCGCCGGTGTGCAGGTCGCGCACGCTGACGTTGACCGCCATCCGCACCTGCATGCCCGACGCGGACCACTTGGCGAGCTGGATCACCGCCTCCTCCACCACCCACCGCGTCAGCAGGCGCATCACCGAGCTGGGCTCGGCCACCCGGATCAGCTCGTCCGGGCTGACCGGGCCGCGGGTCGGGTGCTGCCAGCGCAGCAGCGCCTCCACGCCGACCACCTCACCGGTCGTGATCTCGACCTGGGGCTGGTAGAACAGCCGCAGTCCGCCCCGGTCCGGCCGGCTGAGCATGGTGCGCAGGTCGGCGAGCAGGCTCAGCCGCTGCGGGGAGTTCTGGTCGGCGTCGGGGTCGTACACGGCGACGCCGTCGCCGTCGTGCTTGGCCGTGTACATGGCGACGTCGGCATGGCGCAGCAGGGTGGCGAAGTTGGTGCCGTGGTCGGGGTAGACGGCGATGCCGATCGAGCCGCCCACGTCGAGCGGCAGCCCGTCCAGCACGACCGGGGCGGTCAGCGCCTGCTCGATCTGCTCGGCCAGCTCCCGTGCCTGGTCAGCGTTGTCGAGGCGCTTCGCCACGACGGCGAACTCGTCCCCGCCCAGTCGCGCGACCAGATCGCCGGGGCGCACCAGCCGGTCCAGCCGGTCGCCGACCGCGATCAGCAGCCGGTCCCCCACCTCGTGCCCCAGTGAGTCGTTGACGTGCTTGAACCGGTCCAGGTCGAGCAGCAGCAGGCCGAAGCGGCTGCGCGGGTCGCCCTGCACGGCGCGCTGGGCGTGGCCGGCGACCGCGGCGGACACCTCGCCGATCAGCGCCTTGCGGTTGGCCAGGCCGGTGAGGGTGTCGATGTTGGCCAGGTGGTTCTGCTCGGCGGTGATGATGGACAGCCGCCGCACCGCCAGCAGCGGCAGGATCAGCGCCAGCACCAGCTCCGGCGCGACCTCGGTCTGCGCGGCGATGACCGGGCCCAGCATGAGCAGCGCGCCGGTGCTCAGCGCCTCGTTGGCCAGCGGGCCCATGATGATCGGCAGCAGCGAGCCGCCGTCGCGCAGCCAGATCGCCGTCGCCGTGGTCAGGTACTTCACCGCGAACCACACCGCGGCCGAGGCGGCCAGCGCGGGCAGTCCGGGCGGGGCGTCGCCGCTGAGCAGGTGCAGCACCGCGTAGGCGAACCCGAAGGCCAGCGTGTACTGGCCGAGGTTGAACACGGCCCGCCACAGCGCGTGCCGCAGCCGCAGCGAGGCGACCGCCACCGCCAGCCCCTGCACCACCACGGCGGCCGCGAGACCGGAGTCGATCATTATGGCGAACGTGAAACAGATCGACGGATAGATAGCCGACGTGTTCCACCGGCCGGGCAGCGTCACCGGCAGGGCGTCGCCCGCGACGGCGAGCCCGGCCAGCACCCAGAAGCCGAGGGTGACATGTTCCATGACCTTCGGCAGTTCCGTGAGGTCACGCAGAGTGATGGCAGCTGCTGCCACGGTGATGGCGATGACGTACACACCGAAATTACGCCGCCGCTCCGCGGGCACGCGATTGCGATGTGCCTGCAGTGCTTGGGGTGTGGCCGCCATGGACACCTTCCCGAGGCCGATTGACGCGCGACCGCGCCGCCCGCCGATCGCGGCTGGTCACTTCACTCTAAGCCCGAAAACGCCCCAGACCACTCTGCGCGTTCGCGTGTGACGAAGATGTGATTGTTTGACCCTTTCCTCCGTTACTCCACGTAAGACCCATGCGACCTTGCGTATATCTCCATCCGCCACTGCCCCGCGCCCGGCAGACCTGCCGCCGACGAGCTACTGCAGCACCACGCGGATCGCGGTGTTGCGGTACCCGGCGCGGGCGAACGCCGCGGCCATCGGCCGGTTGCCCAGGTCGGTGTCGGCCCCGATCTCCTGCGCGCCCTGCTCCGCGAGCAGCGCCGTCGCCTCGGCCAGCAGGTCGTCGGCGTAACCGCGGCCGCGCTGCGCGGGCACCACGGCGAGGTAGCCGATCACCGCGCGGGCGGGATTGCGGGCTGGCACGACCAGGCCGACCAGGTCGCCGTCCGGGGTGTACGCGGCCCGCCACCACTCGCGTGGCGACGGCAGTTCGGCCAGGTCGGTGAGCATGATGCGGGCGGCTTCGGCGAGGCCGTGCCGGGCGGCGTCGCGGGCGCTGTGGCCGTCGAGCGTGCCCTCGATCGAGGCCCGGATGATCGCCAGTGCCTGCTCGTCGCCGACCTCGCGATACACCAGCCGGGTCGAGCGCGCCGGCACCCGGTCCGCGGGAGTCCAGGTGTAGTTGAACCGCTCGATGAACGGCTCGTACCCGGCGGCGGCCGCGACGGCCAGCCGATCCTCGGCGGCCTCCCGGATGCCCTCGGTGTCCCGCCAGCCCGGCGGCAGGAACAGGTGGTACTCGGGACGTGCGCCCTCGGCGGTGTGCATCTCGAGCAGCGCCGCGGCGAGCAGCGCCGCGGCGACCTCCCGGCGGTCGGGCCCGGCCCCCGGCTCCAGCCAGTCGAGACTGTACGGGCTCGCCGACTCCGGGAAGCCCCAGAAGGCGCAGCGCGCGACCGTGTGCCCGGCGCGGCGTGCCACCCAGCTCCACTCCGGACGGTACTGGCCATCGGCGAGCAGCTCGGACCAGGCCCGGCGGGACTCCACGCCCACGCCGGGCACCGGCTGATGCGGGTAGGCGAGGAACAGGTGCTCCTCGCCGGCACGCAGCGAGCGGAATTCGAGATCGTTCAGCTTCGTCGTCATCGGTGCCGACGCTAGATCATCCGTCTACCCGTTTTCGCGGTTCGCGTCGGCGTACGCCTTCGCGGCCTCCGGGCCCTGTTCCAGCAGCACCGCCAAGCCCGGCTCGTCTAGGGTCGGCACACCCAGCGAGCGGGCCTTGTCCAGCTTGGACCCGGCGTTCTCGCCGACCACCACGAAGTTGGTCTTCTTCGACACCGAGCCGGCCACCTTCGCCCCGAGCGCGGTCAGCGCGTCGCCCGCGTCGTCGCGGCTGTAGTTCTCCAGCGTGCCGGTGACCACGACGGTCAGGCCGTCCAGCGGCTTCGGACCGGTGTCGGCGACCGGCTCCTGGTCCATGCGTACGCCTGCGGCACGCCACTTCGCGACCACCTCGCGGTGCCAGTCCTCGGCGAACCACTCGCGGACCGCCTCGGCGATGGTCCCGCCGACGTCCTCGACCACCGACATCTGCTCCAGCGACGCGGACGCGATCGCGTCGAGCGCGTTGAAGTGGTTGGCCAGCGCGCGGGCCGCCGTCGGGCCGGTGTGCCGGATCGACAGCGAGGTCAGCACCCGGAAGAGCTCCTTCTGCTTGGCCAGTTCCAGGTTGGCCAGCAGCTTGCCCGCGTTCGTCGACAGCGTGCCGTCCTTCTTCAGGAAGAACGGCGACTTCGCCAGCTGCGTCTCGTCGAGGGTGAACAGGTCACCCTCGTCGGCCAGCACGCCGTCGGTGACCATCGCCCAGGCGGCCTTCTCGCCCATGCCCTCGATGTCGAAGCCGTCCCGGCCGCCGATGTAGATGATCCGCTGGGCGACCTGGGCCTTGCAGTAACGGGCGTTCGGGCAGCGCAGGTCGACGTCGGCCTCCTTGGCCGGGGCGAGCTTGGTGCCGCACGACGGGCAGGTCGGCGGCATGGTCCAGACCGTCTCGCTGCCATCGCGCAGCGCCTCGACCGGGCCCAGCACCTCGGGGATCACGTCACCCGCGCGCCGGAGCACCACGGTGTCGCCGATCAGCACGCCCTTGCGGACGACCTCCTGCTGGTTGTGCAGGGTGGCGCTGGCGACGGTCACGCCGCCGACGAACACCGGCTCCAGCACCGCGTACGGCGTGACGCGGCCGGTGCGGCCCACGTTCACCTCGATGTCGAGGAGCTTGGTGTTGACCTCCTCGGGCGGGTACTTGAACGCGATCGCCCAGCGCGGCGCGCGGCTGGTCGCGCCGAGCTTGGTCTGCTCGGCGACGTCGTCGACCTTGACCACCACGCCGTCGATGTCGTGCTCGAGATCGTGCCGGTGCGCGGCGTAGTTCGCGATGTAGGCCTTCACCTCGTCGAGCGAGTCGACCACCCGCCAGCGCTCACTGGTCGGCAGGCCCCACGCCTTGAGCTGTGCGTACGCGTCGGACTGGCTGGTCGGCTCGAAGCCGGTGCGGGCGCCGATGCCGTGCACGATCAGGTGCAGGGCGCGCTTGGCGGTGATCGACGGGTCCTTCTGCCGCAGCGAGCCGGAGGCGGCGTTGCGCGGGTTGACGTAGGTGCGCTCGCCCGCCGCGGTCTGCGCCGCGTTGAGGTCGGCGAAGGCCTGCGCCGGGAAGTAGATCTCGCCGCGGACCTCGACCAGGTCCGGCGGGTCGTCCCCGGCCAGCCTGTGCGGGATGCCCGCGATGCGGCGCACGTTGGCGGTGACGTCCTCGCCGGTGCGCCCGTCGCCGCGGGTCGCGCCGCGGGTCAGCCGGCCCTTCTCGTACGTGAGGTTGACCGCGAGGCCGTCGATCTTCAGCTCGCACAGGTAGCGCACCGGCGCGCCCGCGTCCTTCTCGACCCGCACCGCCCAGGCGGCGAGCTGGTCGTCGTTGAAGGCGTTGTCGAGGCTGAGCATGCGCTCCGCGTGGTCGACGCTGGCGAAACCGGCCCACTCCCCGGCCCCCACCCGCTGCGTCGGCGAGTCCTGCGAGACCAGCTCGGGAGACTCCAGCTCCAGCCCCTCGAGCTCGTGCATCAGCTCGTCGTAGGCCGCATCCGACAGCGTCGGCGCGTCGTCGACGTAGTAGCGGTGCTGCGCGTCATTGATCTTGGCCACGAGCTCGGCGTACCGCGTCCGGACCTTGTCGGTTACCTCACTGGTCACCCGTGCACGGTAACCGCAACCACCGACACCGCGGACCGCGCCCTGCGGACCGCCCATGATCTGTTTTCGTGGACGCTGGACGCCGCTCCAGCAGCACCGGGCGTCCACAAAAACAGATCATGGCGTCAGTCCCAGGCGGCCCCGAGCGCGGCGAGCTGGTCGGCGTACTCGATGCGCTCGGCCCAATCGGCCGGCCAGGCCGCCATGCCCGCGGCTGCGCCGTGGAACGCGCCCGCCAGGCAGGCGATCGAGTCGGAGTCGCCGTTGGTGGCCGCCGCCCGGCCGAGCGTGGCCACCGGGTCGTCGATGTGGCGCAACGCCGCCAGCAGCGCCGTGGCCAGCGCCTGCTCCGCGATCCAGCCCTCCCCGGTCTCCAGGCAGACGTCACCGCCGGAATCCGGCCGGGCCAGCGCCGCGAGCAGCAGGTCCAGCGCGTCCGCGCACTCGTCCCAGCCCCGCGCGACGAACTCCTCCGGCGTCAGCACGCCCGGTCGCTGCCACAGGTCGCCGAGCCAGTCCTCGCGGTAGACGGTGCGCTGGCCGGCGCAGCGGTCCCGCAGCGCGCCCGGCACGTCGGCCAGGTCGAGGCCGTCGCGCAGCAGGCGTACCGCGAACGCGGTCAGCTCGGCGGCGGCCAGCCCGGTCGGGTGCCCGTGGGTCAGCCCCGCCTGCAACTGCGCCACCCCGGCCAGGGTGTCCAGGTCGTACCCGGCGATCAGGCCGACCGGGGTGACCCGCATGTTCGCCCCGCAGCCCTTCGACCCGGCCACGGTCGCCTCCTGCCAGCGCAGCCCCTGCGACAGGTTCGCGCAGGCGTTCAGGCAGGTCATCCCGGGAGCGCGGTTGTTGTCCGGGCTCTGTGCCCAGGCCAGGAAGCGCCCGCGCAGCAGCGGTTCGAGCACCGCCGGGGTCGGCTCGGCGGCGTCGTGCAGCGCCCAGGCCACCGCGAGGCCCATCTGCGTGTCGTCCGTGACGAGCGCGGGTTCGGGCAGGTCCCGCGGCCCGCCCGGCCCGTGCTGCGCCGTTATCTCGGCGTACTTGCGGAACTCGGTCGGCTTGCCCAGCGCGTCGCCGTACGCCAACCCGAAGAGCGACCCGCTGGCCGCGTCCATCACCGTCACCTGTGGCATCCTGCCACCCGGACGCCACTCACCGGACGGGTCGGGCGGCCACCGGAGCGGCCACCCGGGCCCGTAGGTCAGGCGACGGCCGGGTACAGGTTGCGCAGGTCGCCGGAGAGGCCGGACTTGACCTGGCGGCTGACGTCGTCGGCCAGCACCTCGGGCAGCCCCTCCTCCACCGCGTCGAGGACCTGCGCCACCACGTGCTCGGGCGCGACCTTCGGACCGTCGACGTGCGCGGCCATGTCGGTGTCGATGTAGCCGATGTGCACCCCGGTGACCAGGGTGCCCTGGTCGTGCAGCTTCAGGCGCAGCGCGTTGGTGGCTGCCCAGGCGGCGGACTTCGACGCCGAGTAGCCCGCAGTGTTGGGCAGCGCCAGCCAGGACAGCGCGGAGAGCACGTTGACGATCGCGCCGCCGCCGTTGGCGGCCAGGATCGGCGCGAACTCGCGGGACACCCGTACCGTGCCGAAGTAGTTGGTGTCCATCTCCCGGCGCAGCGCCTCGTCGCCGTCCAGGATGCCCGCCCCGGTCGTGATGCCGGCATTGTTGATCAGCAGTTGCACGTCGCCGGCCTGCTTCGCGGCGGCCGCGACCGAAGCGGGGTCGGTGACGTCGAGCTGGAGCGCGACGACCCGCGGGTCGGTGATCGACGCGGCGACGCGCGCCGTCGCGTACACCTTCGACGCGCCGCGAGCCAGCAACTCCTCGGTGAACGCCTTGCCGAGGCCGCGGTTGGCACCGGTCACGAGAGCCACAGAACCATTGATCTTCATGCTTGCCTCCTGGTGGAACGGGTTTCACCAGCGACACTATATTAAAAGTATAGCGCTCGCCTTGAGATACGAATCATATAGCTGTGGCCATGCGAAAGGTATCCTCGAGCCATGCCCAAGCGTTTGTACGGCCAGCTGTGCCCGATCGCGCGCTCGCTCGACGTGCTCGGTGAGAGATGGACCCTTCTCATCGTGCGCGAGCTGCTGCTCGGGCCGAGGCGGTTCAAGGAACTCCTGACGCTGCTGCCCGCGATGGGCACCAACCGCCTGGCCGAGCGCCTCCAACTGCTGGAGCGCAGCGGGGTCGTGGTCCGGCGCGCGTTGCCGGCCGCCTCGGACGTGCGGGCCTACGAGCTGACCGCGTACGGGGAGCGCCTGCGCCCGCTGCTGATCGAGCTCGCGACCTGGGGCAACGAGTTGCCGATCGACGACGAGATCGACCCCGGCACCGCCCGGGCCGAGCTGATCGCGCTCTACCTCGCCGAGCAGTGCCCGCCGCAGGCCGGGCGCGGGCGGCCCGAGACGTACCGGTTCCAGGTCGGCGACGAGGTCTTCCACGTCACCGTTGACGACGCCGGTGTGCACGCCCGGTCCGGGCCCGGTCCGGTCGCCGCCGACCTCGTGGTGACCTGCGACCTGACCACCTTCGACGCGCTGACCCGTGGCGAGTTCGGCCCCGCCGAGGCCGTCGCGTCCGGCGTGCTCACCGCCGACGGCGACAGCGGCGCACTCACCCGCGCCTTCGAGATCCTGCGCTACCGGACCCCGGCAGCCACCGCGGCCTGAACCGCGCACACCATGCACCACAGGCGCCTTGGCGCCCGATGCGCCACCAGCGCCTCACCGAGGTCGGCAGGCCTACTGCTCCACCAGGCGCTTACCGGCTTCACGGCAGGCCTTCAGCACGGCCTGGGCGTATGCGGGCGTCGCCCCGGCCAGGCCGCACGACGGCGTCATCACCACCCGCTGCGCCAACAGCTCTTCGGCGAACCCGAGGTCCCGCCACAGCCGCTTGACGCGGTCGGCCAGCGCCCCTGCGTCGGGCTGCCGCCCGCTCGCCGCGGGCGTCGTGCGTGCCACACCGGCGAACAGGCCCACCCCGGCGTCGATCAGCTCGCCGATCGCGTCGAGCTTCTCCGCGCCGACGCCGACCAGGTCCAAGTCCAGTGCGAGCGCGGACGCCCCCGCGTCACGCAGCAGCGCCAGGGGTGCGTCGGGTGCGCAGCAGTGCACGATCACCGGCACGCCGACCGCGTCGATGATCGAGGTGAGCGTGTCCCGGACGGTCGCCGGGGCCACCGAACGGTAGGTGTGCAGGGTGCTGGCGGTGCGCACCCGCCCGACCAGCACCGCGGGCAGCGACGGCTCGTCGAGCTGGAGCAGCACCTGCGCGCCCGGCACCCGCCGCCGTACGTCCGCGACGTGCGTCTTGAGCCCTTCGGCGAGCGATTCGGCCAGGTCACGGGTCGCGCCGTGGTCGGACACCAGCGCCTCGCCCAGGGCCAATTCGATGTTGGCGGCCAGCGTCCACGGCCCGGCCGACTGCACCTTCAGCGTCCCCGTGAAGCCTTCAGCCTGCTCGGTGAGCTGGTCGAGGTCGCGCTCGCGCAGGTCGTACGCCCGGCGGAGCTCCCGGCCCGGACTGGCGGCGACCCGCCACCGGCCCGCGTAGATCTCCACCGGCAGCTCGACCAGCAGCCCGGCGCTGCGGCCGATCATGTCCGCGCCGGGGCCGCGCGCCGGCAGTTCCGGCAGGTAGGGCAGGTCCGGCAGCTCGCCGAGGGTGAACTTGACCGCCTCGGCGATGTCCGTGCCCGGCAGCGAGCCGATGCCCGTCGCCGACCCGGCGGGCCACAGCGGCTCGGCGGGGGTGGTGCCGTTCTCGTCCGGCGTGCTCATGGTGTGGCCTCGTTCTGCTGGCGGGGACAACCCGGTGCGGCCGCTCCGCGGCGCGGAGCAGGCAGGTGGGGCGGCACGCACGTCGCCCGGACGTGGTGATCCGCGGTGGAGGCGGCGCGACGGACACCGTGCCGACTTCTCGGCAGGACGCGGCCGGGACCGCGCGCGGTCATGACGCGGCGGTGATGGTGGCGCTGCCCAGCACGATGTCACCGGCCGGGTCCGGCCGGTAGGCGACGACGGCCTGGCCTGCTGCGATGCCGCGCTCGGGACGGCGCAGGCGCGCGCTCATCGCGGACCCGCCCAGCTCGACGACGGCGGGCGCGGGGCGGCCGTGCGCCCGCAGCTGCACCTCGCACTCGATCGGGCCGACCGGCGGCTCGCCCGCGATCCAGACCGTGCGCGTGCCGTCGACCTGCGAGACCTCCAGCGCCTCGGCCGGGCCGACGGTGACCGTGTTGGTGACCGGCGTGATCGACAGGACGTAGCGCGGGCGGCCGTCCGGCGCGGGCCGGCCCAGCGCCAGCCCCTTGCGCTGGCCCACCGTGTACGCGAACGCGCCGTCGTGCTTGCCCAGCACCTCGCCGGTGCCCGCGTCGACGATGTCGCCCGGCTCGCTGCCCAGGTGCTTGCGCAGGAAGCCCTGGGTGTCGCCGTCGGCGATGAAGCAGATGTCGTGCGAGTCGGGCTTGTCGGCGACGGCCAGGCCGCGGGCGTGCGCCTCGGCGCGCACCTGCTCCTTGGTCGAGTCGCCCAGCGGGAACATCGAGTGGCGCAGCTGCTCGGCGTTCAGCACCGCCAGCACGTACGACTGGTCCTTGGCGAGGTCGACGCTGCGGCGCAGCAGCCCGTCGGCGCCCAGCCGCGCGTGGTGGCCGGTGACCACCGCGTCGAAGCCCAGGGCCAGCGCCCGGTCGAGCACCGCCGCGAACTTGATCTTCTCGTTGCAGCGCAGGCACGGGTTCGGTGTGCGTCCCGCGGCGTACTCGGCGACGAAGTCCTCGATCACGTCCTCGTGGAAGCGCTCGGCCATGTCCCACACGTAGAAGGGGATCCCGAGCACGTCCGCCGCCCGCCGCGCGTCGTGCGCGTCCTCCTTGGTGCAGCACCCCCGCGCCCCGGTCCGGTGCGTCGCCGCATTTTTCGACAGCGCCAGATGCACCCCGGTGACATCGTGCCCGGTCGCCACGGCCCGAGCAGCCGCCACCGCCGAATCCACTCCACCAGACATCGCCGCCAGCACTCGCACGCCCGACAGCCTACCCGCCCGCCCACCCCACCCCGTTGATCATGAACTTATGGCACGGGTCACCGGAGTGTCATCGCCACAAGTTCATGATCACTTCTGCGGTCTGGTCGGACGGCGCCACACCCCTCGGTGATCATGAGGTTGTGGACATGACACGCCGTCGAGCCGTGCCATACGTTCATGATCAACGCGGAAGGGGGCGGCCGTCAGCGGGACATGCCGGCGCGGCGGGCGCGGTCGACGGCGGCGGGCAGGGCCGTGATGAGGGCGTCGAGGTCCGCGCGGGTGGTGGTGTGGCCGAGGGTGAAGCGCAGGGAGGAGCGGGCGGCGAGGGGGTCGGCGCCCATCTGGAGCAGGACGTGCGAGGGCTGGGCCACACCGGCGGAGCAGGCCGAGCCGGTGGAGACGGCGATGTCCTGGGCGTCGAGCAGCAGCAGGAGAGCGTCGCCCTCGCAGCCGGGGAAGCCGAAGTGCGCGTTGCCGGGCAGGCGGGCACCGGGCTGGTCGGTCGGCGCGCCGTTGAGGACCGCGTCGGGGACCACGGCGCGCACCCTTTCGATCAGCTCGTCGCGCAGCGCGGCCAGCCGCTGGGCGTGCTGCTCCTGGTGCTTGACCGCGTGCTCGACGGCCACCGCGAAGGAGACGATCCCGGGCACGTCCAGCGTGCCGGAGCGTACGTCGCGCTCCTGACCACCGCCGTGCAGCAGCGGGGTGCAGGCCACGTCGCGGCCCAGCACCAGCGCGCCGACGCCGAGCGGGCCGCCCAGCTTGTGCCCGGTGACGGTGAGCGCGGCGACGCCGCTCGCGGCGTAGTCCACCGGCACCTGGCCGACGGCCTGGACGGCGTCGGTGTGCAGCGGCACCCCGCGCGCCGCGGCCAGCGCGGCCAGCTCGGCGATCGGCTGGACCGTGCCGACCTCGTTGTTGGCCCACATGACGGTGACCAGCGCGACCGTGTCGTCCAGGGCCTCGGCCAGCGCCTCCGGCCGCACCCGGCCCTCGTGGTCGACCGGCAGCGAGACCACGTCGGCGCCCTCGTGCTCGCCCAGCCAGTGCACCGCGTCCAGCACCGCGTGGTGCTCGACGGCCCCGACCAGCACCTTCGTGCGTCCTTCCGGGCGGCGGGACCAGTAGACGCCCTTGATCGCGAGGTTGTCGCTCTCGGTGCCACCGCCCGTGAAGATCACTTCGGACGGACGTGCGCCCAGCACCGCGGCGATGCGCTCACGCGACTCCTCCACCCGGCGACGGGCAGCGCGGCCCGCGCCGTGCAACGACGAGGCGTTGCCGACCTCACGGGCGGTCGCGACGTAGGCGTCCAGCGCCTCGGGCAGCATCGGCGTGGTCGCCGCATGATCAAGGTAGGCCATCTCGCCGCCAAGCCTAGCCGCAAGGGTGCTTACCCGCGCCCCAGGTGTACGCGAGTGAGGGCCCGGCAGGGGGTTCCCGCCGGGCCCTCACGAAGGCGTACGCCTAACGACGCTTGCGGATCTCCTCGGAGGCCTGCGGAACGACCTGGTTGAGGTCGCCCACCACACCGAAGTCGGCCAGCTCGAAGATCGGCGCCTCGGTGTCCTTGTTCACCGCGACGATGGTCTTCGAGGTCTGCATGCCGGCCCGGTGCTGGATCGCGCCCGAGATGCCCACCGCGATGTAGAGCTGCGGCGACACCGTCTTGCCGGTCTGCCCGACCTGGAAGGCGTGCGGGTAGAAGCCGGAGTCGGTGGCGGCGCGCGACGCGCCGACAGCCGCGCCGAGCAGGTCGGCCAGCTCTTCAATGATCTTGAAGTTCTCCGCCGACGCGACACCGCGGCCGCCGGACACGACGATCGACGCCTCGGTCAGCTCCGGGCGCGCGCCCTTGGCCTCGGCGACGCGCTTGGTGACCACGGCCAGCTTGTCCGTGTCGGCGAGCGCGACCTCGACCGGCTCCATCGACGGCGAGGCCGCGGCGGGGCTGGGCGTGAGCGAGTTCGGCCGTACGGTGACCAGCGGCAGGCCCTTGGTGACCTTGGACTTCACGATGGTCGAGCCCGCGAAGGCGACCTGGGTGGCGGTGCCGTCGGCGGCCAGCTCGACCACGTCGGTGAGCACGCCGTTGTCCAGCTTGACCGCGAGCCGGCCCGCGATCTCCTTGCCCTCCTGGGTGGAGCCGATCAGCACGGCCGCCGGGGAGACGGCCTTGACCAGCTGCGCGAGCGCGGTGGCCTTGGGGGCGACCAGGTGCTCGTCGATCTCGGTGCTCTCGGCCGCGTAGACCTTCACCGCGCCGTACTCGCCGAGCTTGTCGACGAGCGGGGCGGCCGTGCCGGGCGCGCCCAGCACCACCGCGGCGGGCTCGCCGAGCGAGCGCGCCAGGGTCAGCATCTCCAGCGTGACCTTCTTGACCGTGCCGCCGGAGGACTCGACGACTACCAGAACCTCAGCCATTGTCGGCAAGCCTCTCAGACGAACTTCTCGGACGACAGGTAATCGACCAGCGCGACGCCGCCCTCACCGGAGTCGGCGACCTTCTGGCCGGCGCTGCGCGCCGGGCGCTTGCTGTGCGACAGCACGGTGGTGGCGGCGCCCGCCCAGCCCACCTGGTCCGCGGCGACGCCGAGGTCGGCCAGCGACTTGGTGGCCACCGGCTTCTTCTTGGCGGCCATGATGCCCTTGAAGGACGGGTAACGCGGCTCGTTGATGGTGTCCCACACGCTGACGATCGCGGGGGTGGCGGCCGTGACGACCTCGTACCCCTCCTCGGTCTGGCGCTCGACGGTCAGCTGCGAGCCCTCGACGGTCAGCTTGCGCGCGCCGGTCAGCGCCGCGAAGCCGAGCCGCTCGGCCAGCATGTGCGGCATGACCTGGCCGCGGGCGTCGGTCGACTCCGCGCCGGAGATGACCAGGTCGGGGGCGAGTTCGCTGATCGCGGCGGCGAGCACCTTGCTGGTGCCCAGCGCGTCGGTGCCGGCGAGGGCATCGTCGATGACGTGCACGGCCCCGTCGGGGCCCATGGACAGCGCCTTGCGGATCGACTCGGCGGCCCGCTCCGGGCCCATGGTCAGCACGGTCACCTCACCGCCGTGCGCCTCCTGCAGCCGCAGCGCCTCCTCGATGGCGTACTCGTCCATCTCGTTGATGACGTTGTTGGCCGAGGCACGGTCGACGGTGTTGTCGTCCGCGCGCAGGTTGCGCTCGGCGCCGGAGTCCGGCACCTGCTTGACAAGTACGACGATCTTCATCGCGCTCTGACGACCCTCCTGAGTTGAACGGACGTTCATGCCCTCGCCGCGAGCCTGTCGCCTGACACGTCGCGGGTCAAGTTCGACCGGCTGTGGACGTTGCCACTTTTGCCAGCCCGCCGCATGTTACTGACGAGTAATTTATTGCTCCTGCTCGTCTACCCGCCAGGACGGCCGCCAATAGTGACAGAGCTCACCCCGCCATGGGGCCTACCGCGTAGAGTCACGCCTAGCAGGAGGTGTCATGACATGACCACGCAAACCGCACCCCTGCCGGGCCGCCCCACGACTGATCCGGGCCTCCCGCCCGAGGCGGAACACCACCGGCAACCCGAGCCAGACGAACACCTGTGCACCTGTGGCCGCCTACGCGACGACTGCGTCCGCGACACGATCCGCGATCTCTGGCACCCGGCCGACGCCTGATCCGCCGCCTGGCGGCCTCGGTTTCCCATAGACGCCGGCCTATCCAGGTGACATTTCGACGATCGAAGTCATCCAGATAGGCCGACGTCTACATGAAGCGCGTCGCGGCAGGCCGTCACCGCCCGGCGCGGAGTCGTCAGGCGGCGGGCGGCCGCCAGATGTACGGCGTGGTCGTGGTCACTGCGACCATGCCCAGCCGCTCCAGGATGGGGCGACTGTCCGCGGACGCGTCCACCTGCAGGTACGTGAACCCGCGCTCGACCGCGCGGATCGCCCGGTGCGCCACCATGGCCTTGTAGATGCCGCGACCGCGCCACTGCTCCAGCGTCGACCCGCCCCACAGCCCCGCGAAGTCGGTCCCCTTCTCGTACCGGATCCAGCCGGCGCAGACCACCTCGCCATCGGCCTCGGCGACCACGATGGTCAGCCCCTGTGGGTCGGCGTCCAGCTCCTTGGCCAGGCCGTGCACCAGGTGACTGCGGTCCTCATTCCAGACCGCCTCCTCCATGGCCGCGATCCGCTCCAGGTCGGCCTGCGAGGTCACCTCGCGCAGCGTCACCCCGTCGGGCAGCACCGGAGCATTCGCCAGCGGGGCGGCCAGGCCGATGATCACCGTCTCCAGCTCGTCGGGTGCGAACCCGGCCGCGACCAGCCGGTCCGGCAGGTCGGCGGGCAGGTCGTGGCCGCGCAGCTTCCACTCGACCTCCTCGCCGCGGGCGGCGAAGTAGTCGCGCTGGCGCGCGATGAGGGCGTCCAGTTCGGGGCCGCTCAGCTGGGACACGTCGCGGTAGGTGACGAATCCGCCGCGGTCGAGCCCGCTCATCCGGACCACCGGGCCGTCCCATTCGACGACCATTCCGGCGGGCAGGGGGTCGGGGATCTCGGTACGCAGTTGCTCGTCGTACGCGCTGCGCAGGGCGTCGGCATCAAGTTCAGAAGTCATCGCCTTGATACTAGGAAGGTGCTGGCTAGAGTGCGCAACTGGTTTGATCCGCGCGAAGTTCATGAAACAGGGCAAACTCCTGACTACCGTTTCTCGCTGGCCAACGAGCGCACCTTCCTCGCCTGGATCCGCACCGGCCTGGCCATGATCGGCGGCGGGCTGGTGGTGGCCCAGTTCCTGCCGCCGATGACGGTGCCGCACATGACGAAGATCCTCGGCGTGGCGCTGATCCTGCTCGGCGTGGGCTGCGCGCTGCGCGCCGTCGACCACTGGATCCGTTGCGAGATCGCGATGCGCAACGGCCGGCCGCTGCCACCGTCACGGTTCCCCGCGGTGCTCGCGATCGTCGTCGCGCTGGGCTCGCTGGCCCTGCTGGCCGAGGTCTTCGTCGACTGGTTCCGCAGCCGGTGAGCGGCTCGGCCGACCACGGCAAGCGGCCGTGAACACCCTCCCCGACCACGGCGCGCAGCCGGAACGCACCCGGCTGGCCTGGCGGCGCACCGTGCTGTCGGGCACGGCGTGCGCGCTGCTGCTGTTCCGGCTCGCGTTCACCCGCGGGCTGGACGACGCCGGGGCGTTGGCCCTCGCCCTGACGATGCTGTCCTGGCTGGCATTGCTGCTGGTCGCGCAGCGGCGGATCCGGGCCATGGAGCAGCAGCATCCGACCGGGGTCGCCCGGACGATGGCCGCGGTCACCGTCTCCTGTGTCCTGATGGGCGTCCTGGGGGTACTCCTCATCCTCTGGTGAGGTCTACGCTCTACGCCGTGGGACGCCTGTGGATGTTCATCTTCCTCGCCGAGCTCGTGCTGACCGTGGCTGCGCTGATCAGCTGCCTGTCCGCGGAGGAGCACCGCCTCAACGCGCTGCCGCGCTGGGGCTGGGTTCTGATCATCCTGCTGTTCTCGCCGATCGGGGCCATCGCCTGGTTCGTGGTGGGCCGCGAACGGACACCTGATCCGAAGGTGTGGCGGCAGGGCAGCGGCTTCCCCGAGCAACAGCGCCCGGGGCGCGGGCTCGCCCCCGACGACGACCCGGAGTTCCTGCGCCGGCTCGCCAAGGAGCAGCGGGAGACCGCCGCCGCCGACCGCGAGCTGCTCAGCAAGTGGGAGATGGACCTGCGCCGCCGCGAAGAGGAGCTGCGCAAGCAGGACAAGGCCGACGACTAGGCGCGCTCGCGCAGCCGCCGCGCGAGCCAGCGGAAGGACTCCTTGGGCGTACGCCGCTGCGTCGGGTAGTCGACGTGCACCAGCCCGAAGCGCTGGCTGTACCCGGCCGCCCACTCGAAGTTGTCGAGCAGGCTCCACACGAAGTAGCCGCGCAGGTCGAGCCCGTCCGCCCGCTTGCGCAGCGCCACCGCGAGATGCTCGCGCAGGTAGTCCACGCGCCGCGGGTCGGGCACCGAGCCGTCCGGGGCGACCTCGTCGGGGAAGCTGGCCCCGCCCTCGGTGATGTACACCGGCGGCAGCCGGTCACCGTAGCGTTCGGACAGTTCGTCGAGGGTGTCGCCGAGCCCGGCCGGGCTGACCGGCCAGCCGAAGCCGGTCCGCGGCACGCCCTCGATCTCCGCGAAGGCGAACGGCAGCTCGCCGACCCGCGCGAAGTCGCCCTCGGGCGTGTGGTCGGTGGCCGCGTCCGGATCCGCCATGCCGACCCGGCTCGGGTAGTAGTAGTTGACGCCGTAGAAGTCCAGCGGTGAGCTGATCACGGCGAGGTCCGCGGCGGGCACGGCGGCGAACGCCCCGAACAGCTCCGTGAACGGCTCCGGGGCCTGCGGATACCGGCCGAGCAGCACCGGGTCCTCGAAGAACCGGTTGGCGATCAGGTCGTAGAGGGCGGCGGCGAGCTGGTCCTCGGAGCGGTCCGAGGCCGGCACGACGGGCGTGTGCACGTTGGTGATGCCGATCTGCCCGGCCACTCCGGCGGCGCGCAGTGCCTGCACCGCAAGGCCATGGCCGAGCAGCTGGTGGTGCGCGGCGGGCAGCGCGTCGAACAGCAGCGCGTGGCCCGGGGCGTGCGCGCCGGTGGCGTAGCCGGCCAGGGTCACCGAGTGCGGCTCGTTGATGGTGATCCACTTGCCGACCCGGTCGCCGAGGCGCGCGCCCATCAGGGCGGCGTACTCGCCGAAGCGTTCGGCGGTGTCACGCGACAGCCAGCCGCCCGCGTCCTCCAGGGCCTGCGGGGAGTCCCAGTGGAACAGGGTGGCCACCGGCTCGATGCCGCGGGCCAGCATCGCGTCGACGAGCCGGTCGTAGAACGCCAGTCCGTCCGGGTTGGCCGGTCCGCTGCCGTCGGGCTGGATGCGCGGCCATGCGACGGAGAAGCGATACGCGTCGGCGCCGAGCTCGCGTACCAGGTCAAGGTCCTGCTCGTAGCGGTGGTAGTGGTCGCAGGCGACCGCACCGGTGTCGCCGCCGAGCACCCGGCCGGGCTGCGCACAGAACGTGTCCCATACCGACACCCCGCGCCCGCCCTCGGCCACCGCACCCTCGATCTGGTACGCGGCGGTGGCGACCCCGAGCTGGAAATCCCTAGGAATACTGGGGTCCATCACGCGCCCAGCACCCGGTCCAGGTAGTCGTTGGCGAAGACGCGCTCGGGGTCGAGCTTGTCGCGCACCGCGAGGAAGTCGCCGAACCGGGGGTACGTCGGGGCGAGCGTGCCCGCGTCCTGGTAGTGCATCTTGCCCCAGTGCGGGCGGCCGCCGTGCGCGCGGAAGATCTGCTCGGCGAGGCGGAAGTAGGTGTGCGGGTCCTCCTTGAAGAACCGGTGGATCGCCACGTAGCCGGTCTCGCGCCCGTGCGCGGTGGACAACCAGATGTCGTCCGGCGCGGCGGCCCGCACCTCGACCGGGAAGGAGATGCGCCAGCCGTTCTGCGTGATCAGGCGGTCCAGCGCGCGCAGCACGTCGGGCACCTCCTCGCGCGGCAGGGCGTACTCCATCTCCCGGAAGCGCACCTCGCGCTTGGTGGTGAAGACCGAGGTGGACACGTCGGTGAACTCGCGGTTGTTGGTGAGCCGCTGGGCCAGCCGGTTGATCGGCGGGGTCAGTGCGGGCACGGCCTTGCCGAGGTGGCAGACCCCGTTGAAGACGGTGTTGGACATGAAGTCGTCGTCCAGCCAGCGCTGGAAGCTCCCGAGCGGCTTGCGCGGGGCGTCCATGGGCAGCCGGGTGTTGCTCTTGGTCAGCGCGGTCTGCGTGTGCGGGAACCAGTAGAACTCGAAGTGGTCCACGCCCGTCGCCCGCTGCTCCCACTGGGCAAGCACCTGCGCCAGCGGCTCCGGCTTCTCGATCGCCTGGAGCTGGAACGCGGGCACGCACTGCACCGTGATGTCGAGCAGCACGCCGAGCGCGCCCAGGCCGAGCCGAGCCGCGTCGAGCAGTTCGGGATTGCTGTTCTCGGAGATCTCCAGCACCCGGCCGTCGGCGGTGGCCAGGGTCAGCGCGACGATCTGCGTGGCCAGGCCGCCGAACGCGTGCCCGGTGCCGTGCGTGCCGGTCGAGGTCGCGCCCGCGATGGTCTGCGCGTCGATGTCGCCCATGTTCTGCAGTGCCAGGCCGTACGGTTTGAGCAGCTCGGGCAGGCGGTAGAGGTGGGTTCCCGCGGCGAGCTTCACCCGGTGGCGCTGCTCGTCGACGGTCAGTACGCCCTGCAGGTTGCGCAGGTCGAGCTGCACGCCGGGGGCGACCGCGATGCCGGTGAAGCTGTGGCCCGCGCCGATCGGCTTGACCCGCAGCCCGTCGGCGCGCGCGGCGGCGATCGCCTGCACCACCTCGTCGGGGCCGCCCGGATACGCCACCCGCGCCGGGGTGACGCTCTCGATCCGACTCCAGTTCCGCCACACGGTGCTGCTGCTCACAGTGCCACCGTCAGTTCGCGACTGCGGGACTCGCAAGCTCGTTCCTCGCTGCTCACAGGAATGCCTTTCCTTCACCACGGTACGTGGGCAGAGCCCCGACGACCGTGTCTGCGTCGATCAGGTGAAGCTCGTTGACGTGCTCGGACAGCTCGCCCGCCTTGGTGTGCCGCAGCCAGACGCGGTCGCCCAGGCGAAGCCGGGTCGCAGGCTCGCCCGTCACCGGGGTCTGCACCTCGCCCGCCATCTCGCGGGGCACCATCTTCAGCCCGGCCGGCCAGACGATCTGCGGGAGCCGGTCCACGCCGGGCGGGCCGGAGGCGATCCAGCCGCCGCCGAGCAGGGTGACCCGGTCCGGGGCGGGGCGGCGTACCACCGGCAGCGCGAACGCGGCCGCGGGCGCCGGGGTGAAGTGGGCGTAGTTGTCGAACAGGTGCGGGCCGAACAGCCCCGAACCGGCCGCCACCTCGGTCACCGAGCGGTCCGCGCCGGTGACCTCCAGGCTGCCGGTGCCACCGCCGTTGACGAACTCCAGCGGGGCCAGCTCCGACACCGCCGCGACGGCCGCACCACGGCGTTCGAGCAGCTCGGCCATGGACGAGCGCTGCAAGGCGCGCACCAGGGCACCGCGCACCGGGCTGCCCTTCGGGGCGTTGCCCAGCCCGGCGACCTGCGCTTCGTACCCCATCATGCCGACCAGCCGGAAGCCGCGCCGGGCGACGATCGCCTCGGCCAGCGCGCGGGCCTGCTCGGGCCCGTGCACCGGCGAGCGCCACACGCCGATGTGCCCGAGCAGCCGCGACTTGAACGACGAGTCCAGCTCGATGGCGACCCGGATCTCCGCGCGCGCGGCCGGCGCGACGACGGCGTCCACCAGGTCCAGATGGTCCACGGAGTCGACCATGATGGTGACCCGGCGGGCCAGCTCGGGCGAGGCGGCCAGCCGCGCGATCGCGTCCCGGTCGGCGCTGGGGTAACCGACGACCACGTCGTCGATCGTCTCGGCCAACCACAGCGCCTCGGCCAGGGTGTACGCCAGCACTCCGTGGTAGCCCGGCAGTGCCAGCACCGCGTCGAGCACCCCGCGGCAGCGCACCGACTTGCTGGCGATGCGGATCGGCACGCCGTTCGCGCGGCGGGCCAGGTCGTGCGCGTTGTACGACAGCGCGGCCAGGTTCACCGCGCCGAACACCGGATCCAGCGCCGCGGTCGCCGTGTTCATCGCCGACCAGTACGCGTCGGCGTCCTCCCACGGCCGGGCCGTGGTCGGCGGCGACACCTGCAGCGCCAGAGTCATCAGCGCACTCCCTTCACCGGCAGCACGGCGAGCGCGCCGAGCACCGAGATGACACCGGACGCCAGGTACAGCGTGCCGAAGCCGCCCCACTCGGCGACGACGAACGCGCCGAGCAGCGGGGCCACGGCCTGCGGCACGGCGGTGGCGATGTTCATGATGCCGAGGTCCTTGCCGCGCGACGCCGGGTCCGGCAGCACCTGGGTGGCCAGTGCCTGGTCCACCGACAGGAAGCAGCCGTAGCCCAGGCCCAGCAGGCCCGCGCCGACGGTGGCCACGGTCAGGTTCGGGAAGAACGCGAGCAGCAGCGCCGCGACGCCCTGCAACCCCGACGAGACGAGAACGAAGACCTTGCGCCGTCCGATGCGGTCGGACAGGCGGCCGAGGAACAGCGCGGCCAGCACCACGAACAGCATGTAGATCAGCGTGAGGACGAGCAGCGCGTCCTCGGCCTCCGCCACCTTGACGTGGTACATCAGGAAGTAGAGCAGCAGCGTGGTGCCCAGCGCGTTGCCGACGTTGACCAGGATGCGGCTGAGCAGCGTCCAGCCGAAGTCGGGGTAGCGGCGCGGGCTGATCCAGAAGCCGGCGGCCAGCTCCTTCAGGCTGAACGGCGACCGGGCCGCGCGCGGCAGCACCTGGTCGGGCACGCCGAGCACGAACGGCAGCACCAGCAGCACCAGCAGCCCGGCCATCAGGGCGTAGCCGATGATCTGGCTCAGCGCCAGCGCGGTGACCAGCACGATGCCGAGGATGGTGCCGATCGCCTGCGGCGCGGAGATCCAGCCGGAGACGTAGCCGCGCTGGCCTACCGGGACCTGGTCGGAGATGGTGGCGGTGAGCGCGGCGGTGAGCACGCAGAAGCCGACCAGGGTCAGCGTCCACCACACGCCGATGCCGACGATGTCGTCCTGCAGGCCGAGCACCACCAGCGAGGCGGCGAACAGCAGCGCGCCGAAGACGATCCAGGGCCGGCGGCGGCCGAACCGGGACACCGTGCGGTCCGAGAGCGCGCCGGTCAGCGGGTACGCGATCAGCGCGAACGCGCCGGCGATGCCGGACACGACGCCGAAGGCGACCACGTTGTCGACCCAGTCCGTGGCTTTCAGCTGCGCCTCGACCTGGATCGGCAGCATCAGCTGCACGGGGGTCAGCTGCGCCATCCAGATGCCCAGCCAGGCCAGCGCGAACAGGGAAATCCAGCGGCCGGTGATCGGCCGTTCCGGCTCGGCGAACGGAGCGGGCGGGGGCGTTGCGGGGTCAGCCGTAGCGAGCGTGGCCGGTTCGGTCATGGGGGGTCCCTCGGGCCAGGTGTGATTCCCGTCGCGCGGAGTTTAGAGAACTTTTCATGTTTGCACCAGGACTGCCACCCGGACAGATGAAGCAGCGTGTCACCCCACGGGGTCTGGTGTGAATGTGAAAGATTCTCTAGGCTGCGCCGCCATGAAGGCATACACACGTCTGCTCGGCATCGTCGCCGTGGCGGCGATAGCGATACTCGCTCCGGCCACCGCGGCCTCGGCCCACGAGGAACGGCCCACCCGCGAGCTGGACGGCACCGGCAGCGTCCCGGTGTACCGCACCGAGGGGCCGACCCTGCTGGTCTGCAAGACCGACCCGGCCGACTTCGCCACCCGCATCGCCGCCTTCCCCGCCGACCTCAAGGCGGCCAACGAGCAGCTGTGGACGCAGTGCCAGAAGGAGGGCTTCCGCCACATCCAGCAGGCCGTGGACGCCGCCCACCTGCCGGGCACCAACATCAAGATCCTGCCGGGCGTATACCTGGAGGAGCCGAGCATCGCCCCGGCCAGCCCCACCTGCGCGGCCATGGAGAACGGCGCGGTACGCGGCCGGATCTACGGCTACCCGGTGCTCACCTGGGACCAGCAGCTCGCCTGCCCGCACCTGGCCAACCTGGTGGCCATCCTCGGCAAGAAGAACCTCCAGCTGGAGGGCACCGGCGCGGCCCCGGCCGACGTGCTGATCGACGCCCAGTACAAGAAGCTCAACGCGATCCGGGCCGACAACGCCGACGGCGTGTACTTCCGCAACATGTCCGCGCAGCGGGCGCAGTTCAACGCCTTCTACATCATGGAGACCGACGGCTTCGTGGTCGACCGGACCATGGGCCGGTGGAACGACGAGTACGCCTTCCTCACCTTCGCCGTCGACCACGGCCTCTACACCGACTGCGAGGGTTACGGCAACGGCGACTCGGCCTTCTACCCCGGCGCGGCCTCGAACATCAACAAGGACCGGGGCCACGACGTCCCGCGCTACGCCGTCGAGATCCAGCGCTGCTACGGCCACCACAACACGCTGGGCTACTCCGGCACCGCCGGTGACTCGGTCTGGGTGCACGACAGCGTGTTCACCGAGAACACCGCGGGCATCGCCACCGACAGCGCCTTCCCCGACCACCCGGGCATGCCGCAGAACCACTCGAAGTTCGAGAACAACGTCATCGCGAACAACAACACCGACTACTACCGGCACATCGTCGACGGCACCTGCAAGAAGCCGTTCGCCGAGCGCGGGTACGAGCAAGGTGTGGTCTGCCCGGCCGTCGGCCTGCCGGTCGGCGCGGGCGTGGTCAACCCGGGCGGCAACTACAACATCTGGCGTGGCAACCACATCTACGGCAACCGGTACTCCGGGTTCGTGACCAGCTTCGTGCCGGGCTTCGTGCGCAACGACACCGAGTTCGCGCAGCAGTTCGACACCTCGCACCACAACCGCTACCTCGACAACGTCATGGGGGTCAGTGAGAAGGGCGAGGCCAAGCCCAACGGGCTGAACTTCTGGTGGGACGGGCAGGGCGTCGGCAGCTGCTGGACGGACATGTCCGACACGAACATCCGTACCGTGCCCGCCTGCGGCGACGACGACCTGCCCGCCATCGGCTCGCACCGCTACCTCGGTGAGCCCGCCGGAACGCTGAAGATGTACGCCTGCGCCGGCTACGACGGCGGACGGCAGCACCTGCCCTCGGACTGCGACTGGTACGGCGAGTACGCCGCCTCAGGGTTGGCGCGCATCGAGGTGAAGTGGGCGTTCGGCGGCGCGGTCCTGCTCGGGCTGCTGGCGATCGGGCTGTACTACCGCCGCCTGCGCGCCTCGAAGCGGGCCCTGCTCGGGCTGCTGCTGGCGGTCGGCGGCCTGACCGTCGGCGTCTTCGGCACCATCGACATGGGCAGCGTGCTGCACCCGATCGGCCTCGCCCTGTACGGTGCGGGCTTCGCCCTGCTGGGTCTGGCCCTGCGCGGCACGCATGCCCGCAAGCTGGGCATGACCACGCTGATCGTGGCCGTCTTCGCGCTGCTCGGCGCGATCGACCACGGGCTCGTCATGATCCCGTACCTGCCGGTCTCCCCCGCCCTGCTGCGCGTGCTGACCGAGGTCGTCTGGATCCCGTGGGCACTCGGCGCGGTCCTCGTCGCCGGACGCGCTCCTGCGGCGTCACCCGCCACCCAGGAGTCCGAGCCGGAGCCCGTCACCGCCTGACCGGCGGCCGCCTCAACGAATCTGGATGGGTTGTGGTCGCCGAAACGGCCACAACCCATCCAGATCGACTTTTGCTACTTCTTCACGGTGAGCTTGATCGTGTTCGTGTTGTTGGTGAGCACGGGGTCCGGCGTGGAGCTCTTCACCGTTGCCGTGTTCTCGATCTTGCAGTCGTCCTTGAACTTCAGCCGGATCTCGAAGGCGACCGTCGCGCCGGCCGGCAGGGTCGTCGCGGTGCAGGTCACCGCGTGGCTGTCCTTATCGTAGGAACACTGCGGCGAGAGGTACTCGACCTCGACCTCCTTCGACTTCAGCGGCAGCTTGTCCACCACCACGATGTTCTGCGCATCCGACGGGCCGCCCGCGCCGCAGTTCGGCTGCGGTGTCGACACCGTCTCGGTCTCGCAGCCCTTGTCGTTGTGCACGGTCACGATGAAGGTCGCCGTCCGCTTGTCCTTCGAGGTCACCGTGCCCGTCTTGTCGATCCACAGCTCTGCCGACGTCGTCACCTGCGTCGTCTCCGTGGCGGTGTCGTTGCCCGGAGTCGGATCGGGCGTGGCCGAGGAGATCTTCACCGTGTTCGTGAGCGTGGTTCCCGTGGCGACCGACGGCGCCACCAGCACCGTCAGGTAGACCTTCTTCGTCTGGCCGGGCTGGAGCACACCCAGCGCGCAGACCACCTGGTTCGGCTGCACGAGGGTGCACACCGTGGCGTCGTTGCCGTCGACACCGCTCACGTAGGCGGTGCCCGCCGGCAGGGTGTCGGTCAGGACGGTCACCTGCGCGTCCGAGGGCCCGGCGTTCGCGGCGGTCAGGGTGTAGGTCAGCTTGTTGCCCGCGAGCACCGTCGCCGGGGAGTCCGTCTTCGTCACCGACAGGTCCGCCGACGCGCTGACGACTGTCGGGACGCTGTCACGGACGTCGTTGTTGTCCTTGTCGGCGGTCGCGCTGGACACCACCGCCTCGTTGAACAGGCGCGTGCCGGGCACCACGTCGGGCGCCACCAGCCCGACGACGGTGACCGTCGCGGTCCCGCCGTTGGGCAGGTTGCCCAGACCGCACACCAGGTCCCGGGCGGTCGGCTGGCCGTTGGTGCAGGTCCCCGCCGCGGACGTCGCCGAAACGAAGCTCACCCCGGCCGGCAGCGTGTCGCGCACGGTCACGTCGTTCGCGGTCGACGGACCGCCGTTCGTCACCTTGATCTCGTACGTCAGTTGCGTGCCTGCCACGACCGTGGCCGGACCGGTCTTGTCCAGGCTCAGGTCGGCCGAGCCGACGAAGTCGAGCCGGCCGGTCGCCTTGTTGTTGGAGGCGTCCGGGTCCTTGGTCGTGCTCTGCACCGTGGCCACGTCGTTGACCTGGGAGACGTCATCGGCGGACACGGTGACCCGGACGACCTTCCGGCCGCCGGCCGGGATCGTGTTCAGGTCACACTCGATCACGAGCCTGGTGACCGGGCCCGAGCTGGTCGGCAGGCAGGTGTCGGGCGCGAGCAGCCGTACGCCCACCAGCTGGAACGGTGCGGCCGAGGTGAGCACGTCCGTCAACTCCAC
This sequence comes from Catellatospora paridis, assembly GCF_009720365.1. Taxonomy (GTDB): domain Bacteria; phylum Actinomycetota; class Actinomycetes; order Mycobacteriales; family Micromonosporaceae; genus Catellatospora; species Catellatospora paridis. The sequence goes on from NZ_WBZD01000016.1 coordinate 160,226, forward strand.
CGCCACCGCGTCGGACGGGCCGAGGTTGTCGACGTAGATGTCGCAGAAGCCCTGGGTGCCTGCCGGGGCGGGCACGTCGGGCTTGCACACCTTGGTCACGGCGAGGTCGGCCGACCGCTTGACCACGGTGATCGTGGTGGCGGCGTTGTCGCCCGGATCGATGTCGCGTTCGGCCGCCGCCACGGTGGCCTCGTTGGTGAGGGACCTGGGCTGGAAGTCGGCCGGAAGGCCGACCTGGATCACCAGCGGGACGGTCTGCCCGGGCAGCAGGACCCCCATCGGCCCCACCGGGCACGTGAGCACGGTGGTGCCGGTGCACGACGGTGTCGAGGACAGCAGTTGCACGCCTGCCGGCAGCGTGTCGGTCACCGTCACGCCGGTCGCCGTGGTCAGGCCCTCGTTGGTGACGAAGATCGTGTAGGTCAGCTCCTGCCCGGCGTACACGGGATCCGGAGTGGCCTCCTTGGTGATGCGCAGGTCGACGGGCAGCGGAACCTCGGCACGCGTGGCGGCGCCGACGGCTCGACCGGCAATGGACTTGGCGGGCGAGGCCGCCTCGAGTCGGCCCGACGGGCCGGGGGCCGCCGACGCCGTGCCCGGCGTGGCGCCGATCGCGAATGCGCCGGTTATCGCCAGCGCTGCGCCGGCGGAAAGAAGATGTCTACGTGACACGGTGTCCCCTGTCTGGTTGATGCGGGTCATAACCCACGTGATCAACGCAGCAGAGTTACGCAAAGTGACTAGTTGGCGACGTTAAGTGGTCATATGGTGCCATCCTGGGACCACGCCGCCGAGCACCCTCGATGTCGGCGAACACATGGCCCTCCTCCGCCTGACCACAGAGAAGGGCGCCTTCTGCCGCGGACAGCGGCGAGAAGGCGCCCTTCGTCTTTCGTCAGGCGAGGTTGGCGGAGCGGGGGTAGGCGTCGCCCGGGTCGGTGATGACGTTGACCAGGTACGGAACGCCGGCAGCGAAGGCCCGGGACAGCGCCGCCGGGAGGTCGGCGGCCTTGGCGACGGTCTCGCCGCCGCCGCCCAGCGCCTTGACGACGTCGTCGTAGCGCAGGCCGGGCTGCAGGTCGGCGGCCACGTCGTAGCCGTACATGGCGCGCATCGGGTGCTTCTCCAGGCCCCAGATGCCGTTGTTGCCGACGACCATGACGACCGGCAGCTGCTGGCGCACCAGGGACTCGACGTCCATCAGCGAGAAGCCCGCCGCGCCGTCGCCCATCAGCACGCAGATCTGGCGGTCGGGGTAGGTGACCCGGGCGCCCATCGCGTAGCCCATGCCGGTGCCGAGGCAGCCGTACGGCCCCGGGTCCAGCCAGCTGCCCGGCACCGAGGGCTCCAGGTAGCGCCCGGCGTACGACACGAAGTCGCCGCCGTCGCCGATGGTGACCGCGTCCGCGGCGAGCACCTTGCGCAGCTCGCCGTACACCCGGGCCGGCTTGATCAGCTCGGTGTCGGCCTGCATCTCCAGCTCGTGCTTGGCGGCCTGGGCCTGCTCGGCGGTGCGCAGCGTGGCCACCCAGTCGGTGTGGTCCACCCGGTCTCCGGCGTACGCCGCCAGCCCGGACAGGATCGTGCGCAGGTCGCCCGCGGGCGAGACGGCGACGTCGACGTGCGCGGCGCGCTGGCTCGGCGCGTCGACGACGTGCACGACCTTGGCCGCGCCGAAGTCGCCGAAGCCCAGCCGGAAGTCCAGCGGGGTGCCCACCACGACGACCACGTCCGCCCCGTCCAGGGCCTTGCGGCGGGACTTGGCGAAGGCCAGCGGGTGGCTCGGCGGCAGCGTGCCGCGGCCCATGCCGTTGGCGAAGACGGGCACGGTCAGCGCCTCGGCAGCGGCCCGCAGCGCCTCGGTCGCGTCCCCGCCGTACACATCAGAGCCCGCGATGATCACCGGGCGCTGCGCTCCGGCGATGAGGCGGACCGCCTTCTCGACCAGGTCCGGGTCCGGCTCCAGCACCTCGACCCGCGGCGCGACCGCCTTGCCGTCGCCGGTGCTGAACACGACCTCCAGCGGCAGATCCAGGAAGGACGGCCCGCGGTGCGGGGTCAGGGCGTGCTCCAGCGCGGTGGTCACGGCCGAGGTGATGTCGTCGGTGGACGTGACGGTGGCGGCATGCTTGGTGACCGGCGCGACGATCGGCAGGTGGTCGATCTCCTGCAGCGACCCGGAGCCCCAGCGGAACTGCGGGGCCCTTCCGCCGAGCACCAGCACCGGTGCCGCGTTGAAGAAGGCGCTGGTCAGGCCGGAGACACCGTTGGTGACACCGGGCCCGGCGGTGAGCACCGCGACGCCGGGGCGGCGCTGCAGTTTGGCGACCGCCTCGGCGGCGAACACGGCGGTCTGCTCGTGTCGCACGTCGTAGAGCGGCATCACCGCCTTGCCGTCCGAGCCGGCCCCGGCCTGGTGGGCCGCGTCGTACAGCGGGAAGACGTGCCCGCCGGAGAGGGTGAACATCTCGCGTACGCCCGCGGCCTGCAACGCGGCCAGCGCGAGCTGCCCGCCGTGGCCGGAAACTGCACTGTCAGAGGTCTCAGCCATGACCGTGTCCCTTCGTGTGCCGGGAGCCTATCCAGCACGCGAGAAAATATGAAGAGGACTCACAAACTCGCCGGGCGGCGGTTGCCGGCGCGCCACGCGTGATCCGGCGGCGCGCCGGTGTGGGACAGGTACCGGGCACGAAGCCCCGGTCGCGGCAGCCTCAGCGGCCGATGAACTTCGGCTGGCGGCGCTCCACGAACGCGGTCATGCCCTCGCGCCGGTCCTCGGTGGCGAACAGCGCCGCGAACAGCTGGGACTCCCAGGCCAGACCGGCCGCGAGGTCGCGGTCCAGGCCGCCGTCGATGGCCATCTTGGCCGCCTTCAGCGCCTGCGCCGGGCCGTTCACGTAACTCGCGACCAGGGCCTTGGCCTGGTCGTACACCATGTCCGCGGCGCACACCCGGTCGGCGAGCCCGATCTCCAGGGCCTCCTCGGCGTCGACCATACGGCCGGAGAAGATGATGTCCTTGGCCTTGGCCGGGCCGACCAGGCGCGCCAGCCGCTGGGTGCCGCCCGCGCCGGGGATGATGCCCAGCTTGATCTCGGGCTGGCCGAGCTTGGCGTCCTCGGCCACGACCCGCCAGTCGCAGGCGAGCGCCAGCTCGCAGCCGCCGCCGAGGGCGTAACCGGTGATCGCCGCGACGACCGGCTTCGGGATGCGCGCGACGGCGTCGAAGGCGCTGCTCAGCGCACCGGCGCGAGCCGACATGTCTACGTACGACATGTCCGCCATCTCCTTGATGTCGGCGCCGGCCGCGAAGACCTTGGGTCCGCCGTAGACGACGACGGCGGCGATGCGGCTGTCGGCCGTCACGGCCTGCGCGGCGGCCCGCAGCTCCTCCTGCACCTGAACGTTGAGCGCGTTCATCGGTGGGCGTTCCAACCGGATGGTGCCGATGCCTGCGTCGACTTCCACGTTCACGAACTCGCCCACCGCTGCCTCCTCATCGAGTGCCGATAGGACGAGCTTAGGCGGTTTGCGTGCATCGCTTACGGTGAGGGCCGGAGGCTGCGATGATCGTCTATTACCGCGATCCCGCGGTCGAAGTCACCTCGACCGCGATCCACATCCACGACCGCGTCTTCCGGCTCGAAGAGCTGGAGTACGTCTGGCACCGCGAGATCACCGCAGATCCGCGGTCCATGCGCCGGCTGGCCGGGCGCGGCGCCCTCAACGCGGGTGTCGTGGTCGGCGCGGTGCTGGCCCTGCTCGGGCTCATCTACCTGGTCGCGGCCACCGTCGGCGATCCCGGCGCGGCGGGCCGGGTGCTGGTGCCGCTGGCCATCGTGGTGCTGCTGGTCGGCCTGGCCGGCCCCGCGCTGGAGTGGACGCTGCACCGCCTCGACCACAGCTACGACCAGGGCATCTCCATGCACGAGATCTGGGCGGTATGGCGCGGCCGCGAGCTGCTCCTGCTGCGCGTCGCCGACGAGTCGCGCTTCGGCCGCATCTACCGATCCATCCAGCGCGCCCTCGAACAGCACCGGTAGCGCAGCCGCCACCGGCCCGCGGCGGTCGCACGGCGGCCCGCTCGTTCCGGAACGTCACCGGACGAGCGGGCCACGGCACGGACAGGCCGGTCAGGGGCGCTCGACGATCTCTCGGCCGAGCGGCCACAGCGCGGCCGGCACCAGCTTGAAGTTGGCGACGCCGAACGGGATGCCGATCAGCGTGATGCACAGCGCGATGCCGGCGACGATGTGGGTCAGCGCCAGCCACCAGCCCGCCACGATCAGCCAGACGACGTTGGCCAGCGTGGAGGCCAGCCCGGCACTGGGCTTCTCCACGATGGTGTACCCGAACGGCCACAGCGCGTACCGGGCGATCCGGAACGAGGCCACGCCGAACGGAATGGTCACGATCAGGATGAAGCAGATGATGCCCGCCAGGCCGTACGCGATGGCCAGCAGGAAACCGCTGCCGAAGATGAACCACAGAATGTTCAGGAGCGTGCGCATACCTACGATCGTGACCGGTCGGAGCAAGGCCGGCGGCGGTTCCGCCCACCTGGGCGGCGGCGACCGCACCGACCAGGGCGGACCGTGTCCGCAGCCGCGGCGCGCCCGGTGACCGGGTGCCGCGATCTCAGCGGGCGCGGGTCAGCGGGCGCGGGCGGTGAAGCGGCCCTCGACCGAGGTGACCTCCAGCGGCAGGCCGAACGTCGCCGACAGGTTGTCCGACGTGATCGTCTCCGGGATCGGCCCGGCCGCGACGATGCCGCCCTCACGCAGCAGCAGCGCGTGCGTGAAGCTCGGCGGGATCTCCTCGACGTGGTGCGTCACCAGCACCAGCGCGGGGGCGTCGGGGTCGGCGGCCAGCTCGGACAGCCGCGCCACCAGGTCCTCCCGGCCGCCCAGGTCCAGCCCGGCCGCGGGCTCGTCCAGCAGCAGCAGCTCGGGGTCGGTCATCAGGGCGCGAGCGATCTGGGTGCGCTTGCGCTCGCCCTCGGAGAGCGTGCCGTACTGGCGCTGGGCCAGCCCGGCCATGCCCCACTCGTCGAGCAGCTCGGCGGCTCGGGCTTCGTCCATCGGGTCGTAGGACTCGTTGAAGCGGCCCACCACCGACCAGGACGCGGTGACCACCACGTCGCGGACCAGCTCGCCCGGGGGCACCCGCTCGGCCAGCGCCGCCGTGGACAGCCCGATCCGGGTGCGCAGCTCGTTCATGTCGACGCGGCCGATGCGCTCGCCGAGCACGTACACCGCGCCCTTGGTCGGGTGCGCGCGGCCCGCGGCCAGGTGCAGCAGCGTGGTCTTGCCCGCCCCGTTGGGGCCGAGCACCACCCAGCGCTCGTCCAGCTCGACCCGCCACGAGATGTCACGCAGCAGGTGCTTGCCCTCGCGTACGACGTCGACGGCTTCGGCGGCGATCACGAGATCGGGGTCGTCCGGGGCGACGGCCCGGTTGACCTCGTGGACGTTCTGGGCGACGCGGTGCAGTCCTGACACAGGCGATATCCAATCACGCTCGCCCCCGCACCGGTGCGACCTGCCAGCCAGATCACAGTCTGGCCGCCGCCGGGACCCCACGACCGCCGCCGGATCGCATACGGTGTGGCGGCACACAGACCGATTGGGGAGGCGCTGTGACCGCCGTGATCGAGATCAGCGGGCTGTGCAAGACGTTCCACAGCCTGTTTCGCGAGGAGAAGACCGCGCTCGACGGATTCGACATGTACGTCGAGAAGGGCCAGGTCCACGGCTTCCTCGGACCCAACGGCTCGGGCAAGACCACCACGTTGCGTACGCTGCTCGGCCTGCTGCGGCCCGACGAGGGAGAGATGCGGATCCTCGACACGCCCAGCGCCCGGTTCGGCGACGTGGCCCACCGGGTCGGCGCGATCGTCGAGAGCCCGGCCTTCTTCACCCCGTTCAGCGGGCGCAAGACCCTCCAGTTGCTGGCCACCGCGGGCGGGCTGCCCCGCGGCCGGGTGGACGAGGCGCTGACCACGGTCGGGCTGCGCGACCGCGCCGACGAGCCGGTCAAGGTGTACTCGCTCGGCATGCGCCAGCGGCTCGCCGTCGCGTCCGCCCTGCTCAAGCAGCCGGAACTGCTGATCCTGGACGAGCCCGCGAACGGGCTGGACCCCTCCGGCATCCACGCCATGCGCACCCTGATGAGCGACCTCGCCGCCCAGGGCGTCACCGTGCTGCTCTCCAGCCACCTGCTGTCCGAGATCGAGCAGGTCTGCGACTCGGTCACCATCATCGACCGCGGCCGCCGGGTCGCCCACGGCCCCGTCTCGGTGGTGTTGGCCGGGCACGACACCGGCGAGCACCTGGTTCGTGTCGCCGACACCGAGCAGGCCGCGCAGCTGCTGCGGGCGGCGGGCGCGACGGTGCGCACGGCCGACGGCGCGCTGTTCGTCGCCGGCGTCAGCGGCCCGGCCGCGATCAGCGAGGCGCTCGGCCGGGCCGGTCTCTGGCTGACCGAGCTCACCCCGCTCACCCCCGACCTGGAGAGCGTCTTCCTGGACCTCACCGGCACCCGGCCCGTCCCCGACGCCCCTCCGCAGGTCGCGGTGCCGACGCGCCGCCGCCCGCCCACGGACAACTTCATCGACCTCGACGTGCGAAGCGAGGAGCAAGCATGAGCGAGCGCAGCGAGGAGACGGCATGAATCTGGTGCGTGCGGAGGTGAGCCGGCTGCTGTCGCGGCGGTTCACCCACGTCATGGTGATCGGCCTGCTCGCCGTCTTCGGTATCACGGCCGCGACGACGCTGGCCAGCTCGGCGCGGCCCGGCGGTGAGGCCTGGGCATCCGCGGAACGGACCGCTGCGGAACGGCGTGCGAGCCTGATCGAGTTCAAGGCCAACTGCGAGGCGGCGTTCCGCCAGGACAGGGAGGCCGCGGAGGACGCGTTCACCGGCGGCTGCGACGCCGCGGGCGATCCGGCCGACGTCCAGGCCTGGCACTACCTCGAGGACGCGTTCGTGTTCGAGCAGGAGATCCGGGGCCTGACCGTCTTCCTGGCGGTGTATCTCAGCTTCTTCGCCTTCGTGATCGCGGCATCGTTCATCGGGGCCGAGATGAGCAGCGGCGGCATCACCAACCTGCTGCTGTGGCGACCGCAGCGCTCCTCGATCCTCGGGGCCAAGCTCGCCGCGCTGACCGGCTGCGTCGCGCTGTTCTCGACCCTGTTCACGGTGCTCTACGTGGGTGTGTTCTATCTGATCGCGTACACCTCGGGCTGGACCGGCGACGTCGACGCGGCCTTCTGGGTCGAGCTCGCCGGGCTGAGCGGGCGCGGCATCGCGCTGTCGGCGGCCGCCGCGGCGTGCGCCTTCGCGCTGGCCACGCTGGCCCGGCACACGGCGGCCGCACTGGGCATCGCGGTCGGCTACTTCCTGGTCTGGGAGGCGGGCGCGCGCATCGTCTTCGAGATCGGCGGCATGCTGCCGTACGACCCGTACTTCCTGTCCAGCTACCTGTCCGCCTTCGTCACCGGCGACCTGAAGTACTGGTCAGGCCTGGACGGCTCGGGCGACCTGGTGATCACCCGGCTCAGTGGCGGCATGGTCCTGGCGGGTCTCACGGCCGCCCTGATCGCCGCCGCGTTCGCGAACTTCCGCCGCCGCGACCTGACCTGACCCTCCTGCCGGGCGCGAGGGGGATGAGTCGATCTCATCCCCCTCGCTTCACGCGGTGGAGACTCAGTCGACGGTGGAACCGAAGACCTCGTCGCGGACCGCGTCGAGGGCGGTGAGCAGCGCGCCTTGGAGCACGGGTTCGTCGGCGACGCCGGTCACCACGACCCGCGGGGCCACCGGGCTGATCGCGGCGACCTCGTGCTGCACGCGCTCGGCCAGCGGCGTGCCGCCTGCCGCGCCGACCTCGCCGGCCAGCACGACCAGCGGCGGGTCGAGCACGATGCAGGAGGCGGCCACGCCCAGCGCCAGCCGCCGGGCGACCTCGTCGAGCACGGGACCGCCCTTGGTGCCGGCCGCGATGGCCGCCTTGACCGCCTCGGCCGCGGTGCCCGCCCGGAAGCCGTGTTCGCGGGCCACCTGGCGGACCGCGTCCGCGCCCGCGACCTGCTGGAAGGCGCCCTTGCCGCGCCGACTGACCTCGCGCGGGATCTCCGCGCCGGGCACCGGCAGGTAGCCGATCTCGCCCGCCGCGCCGGAGGTGCCGCGGTGCAGCCGGCCGCCGAGCATGACGGCCAGACCGGTGCCCTGGCCGATCCAGACCAGCAGGAAGTCGCCGACCTCGCGGGCCGCGCCCGCGTGGGCCTCGGCGACGGCGGCCAGGTTCACGTCGTTCTCGAACACGATCGTGGTGTGCAGGTCGTCGCGCAGGGCCGCGGCCAGGCCGCGCTGCCAGCGGGGCAGGTTGAAGGCGAAGACGATGTCGCCGGTGTTCGGGTCGACCAGACCCGGGGTGCCCAGCACTATCCGCCGCACGTCGCCGAGCTGCGCGCCGGCCTGCTCGGCCGCCTGGACGACGGCGTTGTGCACCAGCCGGACCGGGTCCTCGCCGCCGCCGTTCGCGTCCGGCTTGGTGGAGACCTCCACCCGGCCCACCACCGCGCCCGTGATGTCGGCACAGGCGGCCACCACGTGCTCGTCGCCCACCTCGACGCCCACCACGTATGCGCTGTTCGGGGCGACGTTGTAGAGCTGCGCGTTGGGCCCGCGCCCGCCCGCCTGCTCGCCGACCCGGCGCACCAGGCCGCGCTCCTCCAGCCGCTCGACCAGCTGGGAGGCGGTGACCTTGGAGAGTCCGGTCAGCTCGCCGAGCTGGGAACGGGTGAGCGGGCCCCGGGCCAGCAGCAGCTCGAGCGCGGCGCGGTCGTTCAGCGCGCGGAGCAGTCGAGGGGTGCCGGGTTGGGAAACTGCGGCCATGGTGCGTCATCCTAGAGTTCGGCGTGCAGCAACACCGGTATCGGCGCGCGCTGGCTTTTAGTAAAGTTTCTTATTAGATTGGGTTACCTTAACCGGTACGGCCGTAGCCTACGGCCTACGCGCACAAAACCACTATGGATGGCAAGACCCGACACACTGGCCGAAGGGCCCACCACCAAGTCGGGTCGAAGCGGAGGACACCGTGACCACTGATCCAGGTCTGCGCCGGCTTGCACTGCGCACCATGCTCGCCGCGTTCCCGGGCCACACCGCCCCCGACTGGGCCACCCGCCTGCTCGGCGAAGGCCTGGCCGGCTACACGCTGTTCGGGTTCAACGTGGCCGACCCGGTGCAGCTCGCCGGGCTCACCGCGCAGCTGCGCGCCGCGCGCCGCGACACCCTGATCGCCATCGACGAGGAGGGCGGCGACGTCACCCGGCTCGCCCACCGCACCGGGAGCCCGTACCCGGGCAACGCGGCGCTGGGCGCGATCGGCGACCTGGACCTGACCCGCCGCGTCTACCACTCCATCGGCCGGGAGCTGGCCGACGTCGGCATCAACCTGAACCTCGCGCCGACCGTCGACGTCAACACCGCCACCGACAACCCGGTCATCGGCACCCGCTCGTTCGGCGCGGACCCGGTCCGCGTCGCCGCGCACGCCGCCGCGGCCGTGGTCGGCCTGCAGCAGGCCGGCGTCGCCGCCTGCGCCAAGCACTTCCCCGGGCACGGCGCGACCATCGCCGACTCCCACCTCGAGCTGCCGACCGTCGACGTGTCCCCGCAGCTGCTGCGCGACCGCGAGCTGCCCCCGTTCGCGGCCGTCATCGCGGCGGGCACCAAGGCGATCATGACGGCGCACATCCGGGTGCCCGCGATCACCGGCGACGACCCGGCCACCTTCAGCGAGACGCTGCTCGTGGACGTGCTGCGCAAGGAGTACGGCTTCACCGGTTGCGTGGTCACCGACGCGCTGGAGATGCAGGGCGCGGCACGGGCCGCGGGCGGCATCGGCCCGGCGGCGGTGCGGGCCCTGCGGGCCGGCGCGGACCTGCTGTGCCTCGGCGCCGACATCGACCTGGAGATCACCGAGCATGTCGCCGCCGCGATCGCCGGTGCGATCGCCGACGGCACGCTGCCCGTCGCGCGGGTCGAGCAGGCCGTCGCCCGCAACCAATCCCTCGCCGCCTGGACGCACGGCATCGAGGAGATCGAGCTCAGCCCGCGGCTGGGCTACGACGCGGCGCGGCGCGCGGTGAGTGTCGAGGGCAGCCTGACCGGCTTCGAGCAGCCGTTCGTGGTGCAGCTGCGGGCCGGGCACACCATCGCCGAGGGCGCGGTGCCGTGGGGCCTGTCCCCGCACCTCGACGGCACCCCGCAGCTGGCCGTGGCCGCCGACGAGACCAGCGCCGGCGCGCTCATCGACGCCGCCGCCGGGCGGCCGATCGTGCTCGTCGGCCGGCACACCCACCGCAACCCCGCCGCCCGGTCACTGGCCGAGCAGCTGGCCGCGGTGCACCCGCTGGCCGTGGTGGAGATGGGCTGGCCCGCCGGGTGGCGGCCGAGCGGCGTGAAGGCCTTCGTCACCACGTACGGCGCGAGCCACGCCAACGGCCGCGCCGCCGCCGAGATCCTGGGCCTCGCCTCGTAACCGGCGTCACGTCCCTCCGGACTGGACTGCCGGTCCGGCTCGATGGCAGTATTCATGCTCACGCATCTAATGCGTGAGCATGAATCATTTCCGACGGGAGAACCGGCCGTGCCGCACGACGACCCGAGCACCTACCTCTTCCTGCTCGCTGGGGCGCGGGAAGGCGGCAACACCGAGACGCTGGCCCGCGCCGCCGCCGCCGAACTGCCCGCACACGCCAAGCAGACCTGGCTCGACCTGCGCGAGCTGCCGCTGGCCCCGTTCGACGACGTCCGGCACGCCGGCGACGGCGTCTACCCCCAGCCCGAGGGTGCCGAGAAGATCCTGCTCGACGCCACTCTGGCCGCCGACAACCTGGTCATCGTCTCGCCGCTGTACTGGTACAGCGTGTCCGCGTCCGCCAAGCTCTACCTCGACTACTGGGCAGGCTGGCTGCGCGTGCCCGGCGCCGGCTTCAAAGCCCGGATGCGCGGCAGGACGCTGTGGACGGTCAGCGTGCTCAGCTCCACCGACCACACCACCGCCGACCCGCTCGTCGGCACCCTGCGCCTGTCCGCCGAGTACCTGAAGATGAACTGGGGCGGCGCCCTGCTGGGCTACGGCAACCGCCCCGGCGACATCACCGCCGACTCCGAAGCCCTCACCCGCGCAAAGACCTTCTTCGGCTGACCCGCACCTCGAGACCGCGACGATCTTGCGCGAGCTGTTGGGGATACGCCCTGTTCGGGCGTGTCATCCCCACAGTCCACGCAAGATCGTCGCGACGGCGGGTCAGGCGGCGGCGGTGCGGACCAGGGTGCGGATCTGGCGGAGGAGGACGGAGAGGGGGGCCAGGTCGGCCTTGATGCCCTCCAGCTCGGCGATGGATTTGCGGGCCTGGGCGATCGTGGCGGCGTTGCGCTGCTCCCACTGGGTCACGCGCTCCTGGGGGGTGCCGGACGGGGAGGCCGCGAGGACCTCGCCGGTCAGGGCCGCCAGGGCCGCGTAGAGGTCGTAGCGCAGGGCCATCCGGGCCAGGGTCTGCCAGCGGTCGTCGCGGGGCAGCATCGAGATCTTCGTGAGCAGCTCGTCGACGCGGAAGCGCTCGGACAGCACGAAGTAGACGCCGGCCACCTCGTCGAGGTCACGGCCGGTCGCCGAGGCGACCTCCACCACGTCCAGCAGGGCGAAGCTGTACAGCGTGCGGGCGCCCCACTCGGCCAGGTCCTGCGGCGCGCCGAGGCCGACCAGCTCCGCCTCGTGCTCGGCGATGCCCTCACGCTCCGCGCCCAGGAACATCTCCTTCATGCGCGGAGCCAGCGCGGACACGCCGGGCTTGAGCCGGGCGATCTCGCCGGGCACGTCGAGCGGCGAGCGCCGGTTCTGGATGAGCCAGCGCACCGCCCGGTCCATGAGCCGGCGGGCCTTCAGGTAGACCGCGGTCTGCGCGGCCGTCGGCACCCGGTTGTCGGTCGCCTCCACGGCCGCCCAGAGTGCGGGCAGGTCGAAGACCTCCCACACGATCTCGAAGGCCCGCAGCACGTCCGCGGCGGACGCACCCGTCTCCTCGACCGTACGGTGCACGAACGTGATGCCGCCCCGGTTGACCGTCTCGTTGACCAGCACCGTGGTGACGATCTCGCGACGCAGCCGGTGCTCGGCCATCTGCCGGCTCATGCCGTGCAGCGGCGTCGGGAAGTAGTCGGCCATGGTCTGCGCGGTCCACGCGTCGTCGGGCAGGTCGGAGTGGACGATCTCCTCCTCCAGCGCGATCTTCACGTACGCCATGAGCACGGCGAACTCGGGCGTGGACAGGCCCTCGCCGTTCTCCGCGCGAGACAGCAGCTCCTCGTCGGTGGGCAGGCCCTCCAGTGCCCGGTCCAGCCGTCCGGAGCGCTCCAGTTCGGTGATGAGCCGGCGGTGCACCGGAAGCAGGGACAGGGTCTGTGCGCGGGCGTTGCCCAGCGCCGTGGCCTGGCCGTAGTTGTCGCGCAGCACCAGTGCGGCGACCTCGTCGGTCATGCTGGCCAGCAGCTGGTTGCGGGCTTCGAGGGTGAGGTCGGCGTCCGCGCCCAGCAGGATCTTGATGTTGACCTCGTGGTCGGAGCAGTCGACGCCGGCCGTGTTGTCGATGAAGTCGGTGAAGATCCGGCCGCCCGCGCCCTGCGCGCCCCTGCGGGCGTACTCGATGCGTCCGGCCTGGGTCAGGCCCAGGTTGCCGCCCTCGCCGACGACCCGGGCGCGCAGGTGCCCGCCGTTGACCCGGATAGCGTCGTTGGCCTTGTCGCCTACCTCGGCATGCGACTCGGTCGTCGCCTTGACGTAGGTGCCGATGCCGCCGTTCCACAGCAGGTCGACCGGCGCGAGCAGGATCGCCTTCATCAGCTCGGCCGGGCTCATCGCGGTCACCGTGTCCGCCAGCCCGAGCGCGGCCCGGACCTGCGGCGTGACCGGGATCGACTTGGCGGTGCGCGGGTGCACGCCGCCGCCCTCGGAGACGAGCGTGGTGTCGTAGTCGGCCCAGGAGCTGCGCGGCAGCGCGAACATGCGGGCCCGCTCGGCGAACGAGGCCGCCGGGTCCGGGTTCGGGTCGAGGAAGATGTGCCGGTGGTCGAACGCGGCGACCAGCCGGATGTGCTCGGACAGCAGCATCCCGTTGCCGAACACGTCACCGGACATGTCACCCACGCCGACGACGGTGAAGTCCTCGGTCTGGGTGTCCTGGCCCAGGTCGCGGAAGTGGCGCTTGACCGACTCCCACGCGCCCCGGGCGGTGATGCCCATGCCCTTGTGGTCGTAGCCCGCCGAGCCGCCCGAGGCGAACGCGTCGCCCAGCCAGAACCCGTACGACGCGGAGATCTCGTTGGCGATGTCGGAGAACGTGGCGGTGCCCTTGTCCGCGGCCACGACCAGGTACGGGTCGTCACCGTCGTGGCGCACCACGTCGGCCGGCGGCACGATCTTGCCCGCGTCGAGGTTGTCGGTGATGTCCAGCAGCGCCGAGATGAACCGCTTGTAGCAGGCCACCCCCTCGGCCTGCAGGGCGTCGCGGTCACCCGCGGCGGGGGCCTGCTTGAGCACGAACCCGCCCTTGGCCCCGACCGGCACGATGACCGCGTTCTTGACCATCTGCGCCTTGACCAGGCCCAGGACCTCGGTCCGGAAGTCGTCGCGGCGGTCCGACCAGCGCAACCCGCCCCGGGCCACCGCGCCGAAGCGCAGGTGCACGCCCTCGAACCGGGGCGAGTACACGAAGATCTCGAACTTGGGCCGCGGCGCGGGCAGGTCCGGGATCGCCTGCGGGTCCAGCTTGAACGCGATGTAGGACTTCGGCCGCCCGTCGGCCGCCTTCTGGAAGAAGGACGTACGCAGGGTGGCCTGCATCAGCGTCAGGTAGTTGCGCAGGATCCGGTCCTGGTCCAGGCTCGACACGGACTCCAGCTGGCGGCCGATCGCCGAGATCAGCTCCTTGGCCTGGCTGCTGCGCTCGGCGTCGCTCAGCTGCAGCTTCGGGTTGAACCGGGTCTCGAACAGCGCCACCAGCATCGCCGCGATCTGCGGGTATGCCGTGAACGTGGCCTCCATCGACTCCTGCGCGAAGACCGTGCCGGCCTGGCGCAGGTACTTGGCGTATGCCCGCAGCACCACGACCTGCCGCCAGGTCAGGCCCGCGCGCAGCACCAGCTCGTTGAAGCCGTCGACCTCGGCCTCACCCCGCCACGCGGCGGCGAAGGCGTTCTCCACGTGTGCGCGCACCTCGGCCAGGTCCCGCGCGCCCGCGGGCAACTGCAGGCCGAAGTCGTACACGAACACGGTCGCGTCGTCGCGGCGCACCTCGTACGGCCGCTCGTCGGTGACCCGCACGCCCAGCGAGTGCAGCACCGGCAGCACCGCCGACAGCAGCATCGGCTCGCCGTGCCGGTACACCTTGAACCGCACGTCGTTGCCGGGCGTGGTGGCCTCGACCACGCTGCCCGAGCCGGCCGTGAAGCGCCGCCGGAACAGGTGCATCTCCAGCTGGCCGGGCTCGTCCAGCAGCTCCAGCTTGGCCAGGTCCTGCGCGCCCTCGTACGGGAGGTGCCCGTCCTTGTACGTCTCCGGCAGCGCGTCGGTGTACCGCGCGGCCAGCAGCTTGGCCTGCTCGTCGCCGACCTTGCGCTCCAGCACCAGCCGGAAGTCGTCGTCCCAGTTGCGGGTGGCGTCGCCCAGCATCTCGGCCAGCGCGTCGGCGTCGACCTCGCCGGGCGGGTCGTTGGGGTCGGTGCGCACGATGAAGTGGATCCGCGCCAGGTTGGACTCGCTGACCCGGGTGGTGTAGTCGACGCCGACGCCGTTCAGCTCGCGCAGCAGGATGTCCTGCATGGCCAGCCGGTGCGCGGTGGTGAACCGGTCCCGCGGCAGGTAGATCAGGCAGGAGATGAACCGGCCGTAGCCGTCCCGGCGCAGGAACAGCCGCAGCTGGCGGCGGCCCGCCATGCGCAGCACCCCGGTCACGGCCTGGTACAGGTCGTCGGTGCTGATCTGGAACAGCTCGTCGCGCGGGTAGGTCTCCAGGATCTCCAGCAGGTCCTTGCCGGAGTGGCTGCGCGCGGACAGGCCGGAGCGCTCCAGCACGTTGTCCACCTTGCGGCGGATCACCGGCAGGTCCCGCACGCTGGTGCGGTAGGCCGCCGACGAGAACAGGCCGAGGAAACGGCGCTCGCCGACGACGTTGCCGTCGGTGTCGAACATCTTGAAGCCGATGTAGTCCAGGTAGGCCGAGCGGTGCACGGTGGCCCGCGAGTTCGCCTTGGTGATCACCAGCAGGCGCTTCTCCAGCGCCTTCTGCTGCGCCTCCGGCGTCATCGACTCCAGCGTGCGGGCGGTGGACTCGTCGCCGCGCAGGATGCCCAGACCGGTGCCGGGCACGGCCCGCATCAGGTCGGTCTCCGACCCGGCCGCGCCGGGCACGTGGATCAGCTCGTACTCGCGGTAGCCGAGGAAGGTGAAGTGGTGGTCGGCCAGCCAGCGCAGCAGGTCCACCGAGTCGGTGATGTCGCGGTCGGGCACGGGCAGCTCGGCCCCGGAGATCTCGTCGGCCAGCGCGAGCGCCTGCGCCCGCATCCGCGGCCAGTCCTCCACCGCCCGGCGTACGTCGCCGAGCACCCGTTCCAGGTCGGCCCGCAGGCCCGCCAGCTCCGCCTCGTCGCGGATGGCGCCGACCTCGATCCGCATCCAGCTCTCGACCAGGTCGCCGGCGATGGCGTCGTCCGGCTCGACGTCGGCGCAGACCTCGGTCAGGTCGCCCTGCTCGTCGCGGCGCACCACCATCACCGGGTGCACCAGCAGTTGCACGTCCTTACGCGCGGACAGCGCCGCGGTGACCGAGTCGACCAGGAACGGCATGTCGTCGGTGACGACCTCCACGACGGTGTGGCGCGGTTCCTGGGACAGCGACAGGCGCAGTTTCAGCTCGCCGGGCATCCGCGACGCGGCCAGCTGCCGGTGCGCGCGGGCGGCCTCGACCAGGCGGGCCGGGGTCAGGTCGACGAGTTCCTCGTCCGGGGCGAACCGCCAGTACCGCTGCACCAGCTGCGCCTCGGCCAGCCGGTCGTCGGACAGGCTCGGGGTGTCGGGGCTGCCGCCGGCGGCCAGCGCGACCGCGGCCGCGATCAGGCGCTCGCCGTTGGGCAGCGGCTCGTCGAGATCGCTGTCGTCCAGGTCGTCCGGGTGCGCCTGAGGCAGACCCTCATTCCTGATGGTGTCGCCGCTCGCACCGGCTTCGACCTCGGCGGAAGCGCTGCCGCCGACGATTGCGCCGCCAGACTCCATGAAAAGCCACTCCCCTTCGCCCACCGCGCTGTGGGTCGTTGGTGGGACGGGCCGTTGCAGGGGCCGTCCCGTCGTCGACCCCAGCCTAGTCAGCACCCCCGGCCAGGCACTCGTTCGGGGGCCGCCCACATGGGCGACGCTCAAGTCCGGTGCCGGACAGCGCTGATGCCACACCGGCGCTGCCGTTACGGCAGAATGCCCGCATGGCTCTGCGCTCGAAGGTACGCCGTCCCAAGATTGTCCTCTCTCTGGTGGCGATGTCGCTGCTGTTCCCCGCACTTGCCGCCTGCTCGAAGGACGACGGCCCCGAGCCCATGCTCGACGCGTTCCTGACCGGCTGGCGCACGGGGACCTACGACAAGGTCACTTTCGTCAGCCCGACCGGCCAGGGTGTCGCCGCCGACACGGTCAAGACCGAGCTGCGGGCGCTGGAGGGCGTCTTCCGGGACACTCCTCCGACGCTGACCAAGCAGGCCCCGGCGGTGAACCAGGGCCTGGCGACCACCCAGATCAAGGTCGCCCAGCCGCTGCCGGACAAGACCGTCTGGGAGTACACGACCACGGTCCGGATGACCAAGGCCAAGGACAACTGGCAGGTCGTCTGGGAGCCGGCGATCGTGCACGAGAAGCTGACCAAGGGCGACGAGCTGGCCGTACGCCGGCTGGCCCCGGCCCGTGCCGGCGTCTTCGACGGCACCGGCGCGGAGATCGTCCGGCCCCGGCCGGTCGTCGTCATCGGCATCGAGCCGCAGAAGGTGAAGGACATCGACGCGCTGGTCAAGGAGCTGACCACGATCTTCACGTCGGGGGCGTACGACGTCAGCAAGGACGACCTGGCCAAACTGCCCGCCCGGGTGAAGGAGGCCAAGCCCGACGCCCTGGTCGAGATCGTGACCCTGCGCCGGGAGATCTACGAGCCGATCCGGGACCGCCTGCGCGCGCTGATGGACCGGGGAGTGCAGTTCCGTGAGGAGGAGTGGCTGCTCTCGCCGACCCGTACGTTCGCGCGGGCGCTGCTCGGCACGGTCGGGCCGGTCACCAAGGAGATCATGGACAGCAAGCCCGGGGCCTACCAGGTGGGCGACCAGGCCGGTCTCGGCGGCATCCAGCGCACCTACGACGACCGGCTGCGCGGCACCGCCGGCGTGAGCGTGGTCTCCAGCCGCAAGGCCTCCGACGGCACCGTCCAGGACACCCCGCTCTACACCGTCGAGGACAAGGACGGCCAGAAGCTCCAGCTCGCCATCGACCAGAAGGCCCAGATCGCGGCCGAGAAGGCGCTCGCCGCGGTCAAGCAGCGCAGCGCGATGGTGGCGATCCGGATCAGCGACGGCCGGCTCGTCGCGGTGGCCAACAGCGGCGCGGACAACCTCGCCTTCACCGCGCAGGTCCCGCCGGGCTCGACCTTCAAGGCCGTGTCCGCGTACGGCCTGCTCGACGCCGGCAAGGTGACCGCGAACCAGATCGTGCCGTGCCCGAAGTTCCTCACCGTCGAGGGCCGCCAGTTCAAGAACTCGAACTTCCTGGAACTCGGCAACGTCCCGTTCCACACGGACTTCGCGAAGTCCTGCAACACCGCGTTCGCCTCGCTGGCCCCGCAGCTGGGCCCCGACGGCCTGCTCAACGCCGGCACCGCACTGGGCCTGGGCCAGACCTGGGACCTGGGCGTGCCCGCCTTCACCGGCCGGGTCTCCGCGGGCGGCACTGCCACCGAACTGGCCGCGGCCACCTTCGGCCAGGGCCAGACCATCGTCAGCCCGGTCGCCATGGCCGGCGTCGCCGCCGCGATCGCCCGCGGCCAGTGGAAGCAGCCGGTCCTGCTGCTCGACCCCGCCCCAGCCAAGCCCGCCGCCGACGGCCCGGCCCTCAAGCCGACCACCGTCGACCCGCTGCGCGCGATGATGCGCGAGGTCGTCACCGTCGGCACCGCCACCGCCCTTAAGGACGTCCCCGGCGGCGCGGTCTTCGGCAAGACCGGCACCGCCGAGTACGACGACAACCCCGCGCACACCCACGCCTGGTTCATCGGCTGGCAGGGCGACATCGCCTTCGCCGTCTTCGTCGAGGACGGCATCAAACCCAGCGAAACCGCCGTCCCCGTGTCCGCCGCCTTCCTCCGCAACCTCCGCTGACCCGCCCCGCCGCGCGGCGGTCAGGGGCGGAGTCTGGCGGCGAGGGTGACCAGGTGGTCCACGGTGAGGCGGGATACCAGGGGGCCGGTTACGCGCAGGGTCACGGTGCCGGTGGCGGCGGTGTAGACGCGGACCGTGCGTGTCGTCGCGTCGTCGCGGACCGTCACCCTGCTGCCGTCGCCGCGCACGGTGCAGGAGGTGTCGCCAGGTCCCGGGCAGGGCGGCGGCGCCGGGCAGGTGGGGCCGGAACAGGCCGGGGTCACCTCGACCGACACCGAACCCTCGTCCGCGACGGTCACCGACGTCCGGTAGCCGGTTTCCGCTGAACCCTGCACCGGGGACGACGCGAACTCCTGGTCCGGGAACTTCTGGCGCAACAGCAACGTGAACAGGCCGACCAGATCCTCCACCGCCGCGTCCCTGGTCGGGCGTGCGCTGGGCGAGCGGCCCGGGAACAGGGACAGCCCAGGAGCCTCCGCGATGTCGACGAGCTGCGCCATGGTCAGCGGCGGCACCGCGCCGGGCGGCCGGGTCTCCCCCGCCACCCCGGGCACGCCGACCGCGACCATGACCCGCGTCCCGTCCGCCCGGTGCGCCTCCACCTGGCGGGTGTCGGCGTAGTCGGTCACGAACACCACGGCCCCGGTCGCGTGGACCTCGTACGAGCAGCCGCGGCCGACCGAGCCCTCCGGGCACACCTGCACCGCGCTGGGCGGATCCTCGGTCAGCTCCGAGACCACCACGTGCAGCAGACCGCGACCGCCGGGGCCGGACAGGTGCACGTCGGCCTCGTACTGCGCGTAGCGCGGCTGGTACACGAAGGCGATCCCGGCGAACGGGCCCGTGGCCCGGTCCGGGGCGGTCACCGCGAGCACGTCCCGCAGCGCCGCCGACAGCCGCGCCACCGTGGCGGCGCACTCCTGCGCGGACGGCGCGGCGGGCAGCGTCGCGCCGTCGGACGGCACCTCGGTCGGGTTCGGGCTGGGCGTCGGGCACGCGGCGCCGCCGAGCCCTGAGGTGAGTCCCGTGCCGCCGGCGTACAGCGCGGGCACCGCCAGCAGCGCGGCGACCAGCACGGCGGCTCCCGCGCTCGCGCCGCTCCAGCGCAGCAGGCGGGTGCGCCGCTGCTCCCGGGCGATGAAGGAGTCGAGATCGATGCGGCTGGGCGGCGCGTCGTCGGTCGCGGCGCGCAGCTGTTCGGGCAGGTCGTTCATGGGTCAGGCCTCCTCTGCGACAAGCTCGGCACCCTGCAGGCGCGCGCGCAGCGCCTCCAGGGCCCGGGACGTCTGGCTCTTGACGGTGCCGGTGGAGCAGCCGAGTTCCGCCGCCGTCTGTTCGACCGACAGGTCGCAGAAGTACCGCAGCACGAGCACGGCCCGGCGGCGTGCCGGCAGTTCGGCGAGCAGGGCGACGACGGCCAGCCGGTCGGCGACGCCGTCGGCGCCCGGCTCGGTCGAGGCCCGTTCGGGCAGCACGTCGAGGACGCGTTCGCGGCGCCACGGTCGGCGGCGCTCGTTGAGCATCGCCCGCAGCATCGAGGTACGTACGTAGGCGTCGGGATTCTCCATCCGCGACACCCGGTCCCAGTGGCGGTAGAGCCCGGTCAGCGCGGTCGACACCATGTCGTCCGCGAGGAACCAGTCACCGCTGAGCAGGTACGCCGTGCGCCGCCACTTCTCCAGGCGGCCCGCCGTGTACTCGCGGAACCCCTCGACGTCCTTCGCCATCGCGCCCCCTCGCTCCGCCCCTTGAACACGGGCCGGCGGGTGCGGGGTTGCCCGGTCTCAGGATGCGGTGACGGGAGCCTTGCGGCGCAGCCAGATCAGGCCGAGCACGGGCAGCACGAGCGGCAGGTAGCCATACCCCTCGCCGAAGCCGGACCAGACGGTGGCGTCCGGGAAGTCCTGCGGCTGGAGCACGCTGAGCGTGCCGACGGCGAGCACGCCGACCAGTTCGACGGTGAAGCAGGCCTGCGCCAGCCGGCGGCCGCCCGCGTCGCCGCGCACCAGGCCCACGGTGGCCACGATGTAGAGCACCGCGGCCAGCGCGCTGAGCAGGTACGAGACCGGGGCCTCGCCGAACTTCATGATGATCTGCACGGTCGCGCGGCACGTCGCGGCGACGGCGAACAGGCCGTACACGAAGACGAGGACGCGACCGAGCCCCGTGTTGACCGGCTTAGGCACCGAACACCTGCCCGATGCGCAGCACGAGCACGGGCACGATGAGCGCGGCCACCCCGATGATCACGCTGCCGAAGCGGGTGGGCTCCATCTTGCCGACGATCCAGGCGCCCGCGGGCAGGAGCACCATCGTCAGGGCGTACCCGAGGAAGGTCGTGGTCTCCCGCGGCGAGTGACCGCCGATCCAGCTCGCCACCGCCGCGCCCACCAGCACCACCGCGGCGATGCTGACCACGACGGTGCCGATCAGCTGCACGCGGTCCGGGGCTCGGTCGCGCGCCGCCGCCAGCAGGGCGAGCGCGGCCAGCAGCAGGGCGACGACGGTCGTCGCGGTGGAGAGCACAGCGGGCATGGGGGCCACCCTAACCGCCGGGGCCGTTCCCGCCGCGCGCACCTCCGCCCCGGGTAGCCCACACCACCACCGCGCCACCCCGGCCTGCCGCCGGACAGCGCGCCCGGCGACGGCGGGCCGCCGCGGCCGAGCCGCCCTCCCCAGATGATCATGAGGTTATGGCAGCGACACGCCGTCGAGCCGTGCCATAAGTTCATGATCAACGCGGGGAAGTGGGGGTCAGGCGGCGGTGCGTTTTTCGGAGGGGGTGCGCGGGGTGGGGACGCGGGGGGCGCGGGCGGGGCGTTTGGGGGGCATGAGGGGGGCCAGGCCGGCGACCAGGGTGCTGACCAGTTCGGCGGCGTGGCGGCCGTCGGGGTCGTGGTCGGGGTCGAAGACGGTCAGTTCCATACCCAGGCAGTCGGGGGTGTTGACCAGGCCGGTGAGCAGGAGTTCCAGCTCGGTGAGGGCGATGCCGCCGGGCTCGGGGGCGTCGACGGCGGGCATCACCGCGGGGTCGAGCACGTCCACGTCGATGTGCACCCAGAAGCCGGCGCAGTCGGCCAGGCGCTCGCGGGCCCACTGCGCGGTGCGCCGGGCGCCCTCGGCCCGCACCGCGGTCGCCGGGCGGGTCGCGAAACCGGCCGCCTGCAGGTCCAGGCGGTACTCGTCGTGCTCGCGGATGCCGAGCACCACCACGTCGCTGTCGCGGAAGTAGGGCCGGCGGCCCTCGATCCCGGCCAGCTCGGTCTGGCCCCGGCCGGTGACCAGCGCGAGGTCCTCGCCCGCGGCCGCGCCGACGTACGGCGCGTTGCCGGGGTGCCGGAAGTCGGAGTGCCCGTCCACGAAGACCAGCCCGATGCGGCCGCCGACCTCCTCGCCCAGCCGCCGCATGGCCAGCGCCGAGCCCAGCAGGATCGAGCAGTCGCCGCCCAGCACCAGCGGGAACTCCCCGCCGTCGACGATCGCGCCGATCCGCTCCGCCAGCCGCACGCTGTACGAGTGGATCTGCAGCGCGTGCGCCACCCCGTCGCCGGGACGCCAGTCACCGGGGTCGTAGCGGGGCGGGGTGACGCAGCCGGCGTCGCGCGCGTCGAGCCGAGTCAGCAGCTTCTTGTCGCGCAGCGCCCCGGGCGCCTTGGCACAGCCGGGCACGGAGGTCTCGGTCGGCGGGCGCAGGCCCAGGTTCGACGGCGCGTCGAGAACCGCGATGCGGCGCATACCTCTCCCCCCTGGCCTCATGCACGCTGGTGGGGAGTTCCCGTAGGCCCGCCGTTCTGGCGGGCCGTCCGGGACGGGCCACGAGCGGTTCTAGAACAATGCACTGGCCAGGGCGCGACGCGCGGCCGCCACCGCGGGGTCGTCCGGGCCGGCGACGGCGAACAGCGACACGAGGTGCTGGCGCACCGTCTCCCGATCGTCACCGTAGACGCGGCGCACCAGATTGACCAGCCGCTGATACGCCTGCTCTGCCTGACCGGCCAGCACCTCGACGTCGGCCGCCTGCAGCTGCGCGGCCATGTCGTCGGGCGCGGCGTCGGCGGCGGCCACCGCGGCCTGCGGGTCCACGCCCGCGACGCGCTTGGCCAGTACCACCTGGGCCAGGCCCGCCTCGGCCGCGGCGTCCTTCGGCGAGTCCGAAAGGATCTTGCGGTACGCCTTCTCGGCCTCGTCCAGGTTGCCCATGATCAGGGCCTCGTCGGCCTCTTCCAGGCGCGGGTCCTCGGGCACGGCCACGTCGACCCCGCCGGCCCGCAGCACCGCGTCCAGCCACTGGCGCAGCTGCGCGGGCGGCACGGGCCCGGCGAACGCGTCGATCGGCTGCCCGCCGACCACGGCGTACACGGTGGGCACGCTCTGCACCCGGAACATGGCGGCCAGCCGCGGATCGGCCTGCGCGTTCACCCGGGCGAGCACCCAGCTGCCGCCGTCGGCGGCGTTGAACTGCGCCAGCGCGTCGGCCAGCTGGTCCACCTCGGGGTAGCCCGGGGCCAGGAACGCCACCACCACGGGCGTGGTCATCGACTTCTGCAGGACCTCGTCCTGCACGTTGGCCTCGGTCACGTCCACCACGTGACCACCCCCCGCGGGCGCGCCGGGGAAACCGCCATTGCCCCCGTTGCCGGGACCGGCCGGGGTCGTCGTGGACGCGGCGGAGGTCGCCGCGGGGGCCTGCTGGGTGCGCGCGGCCAGCGCGCCGAGATCCACGGCACCGCGCGTGAAGATCGACTGTCCGGGTCGGAGATCGCTCATGGTTACCCAGTCTCCCACGCCCGTAACAATCCCCCCGCAAAGGTCCCCACCCGCCCATAGATCACGACGATCTTGTACGGATGGCCCGCTGACGCCCGATATGGCGGCGTGGCTGCGCGTCGGGCACGTCGGCGACGGGCCTGTGCCGTGCGGCACGGGCCCGTCGCCTGATCGTCGGCCCCGAGGGTCAGAAGCGGGCGGGCTCCCGGTAGACGCCCCATTCGGCGCGCAAGGCGTCGCAGATCTCGCCGAGGGTGGCTTCGGCGCGGCAGGCGTCGAGCATGGCGGGGACCATGTTGGCTTCGGTGCGAGAGATGTCGATCATTCGCTTGAGGGCGGCGTCGACGGCGGCCTGGTCGCGGTCGGTGCGGCGGGCCTGGAGCATCTTGACCTGCTCGCGCTCGACCTCGTGGGAGACACGCATGATCTCCAGGTCCTTGGCGATGGTGCCGGTGTGGCAGTTCACGCCGACGATGCGCTTGTCGCCCTCCTCCAGCGCGCGCTGGAAGGTGTACGCCGAGTCGGCGATCGCGGAGGTGAACCAGCCGTCCTCGATGCCGCGCAGGATGCCGCTGGTGATGGTGCCGTCGGTGCCCCGCTCCTTGATGCGCTGGAAGATCGCCTCGGCCTCGGCCTCGATCTTGTCGGTGAGCGCCTCGACGTACCAGGAGCCGCCCAGCGGGTCGGCCACGTTGATCACGCCGGTCTCCTCCATCAGCACCTGCTGGGTGCGCAGGGCGATCTCGGCGGACTCGTCGGTGGGCAGCGCCAGGGTCTCGTCCAGGGCGTTGGTGTGCAGCGAGTTGGTGCCGCCGAGGATCGCCGACAGCGCCTCGACCGCGGTGCGCACCACGTTGTTGACCGGCTGCTGGGCAGTCAGCGAGACACCGGCGGTCTGCGTGTGGAAGCGCAGCCACTGGGCCTTCTCACTGGTCGCGCCGTACACGTCGCGCATCCAGCGGGCCCAGATGCGCCGGGCGGCGCGGAACTTCGCGATCTCCTCGAAGAAGTCGACGTGCGCGTCGAAGAAGAAGCTCAGGCCGGGGGCGAACAGGTTGACGTCCAGGCCGCGGGACAGGCCCAGCTCGACGTAGCCGAAGCCGTCGGCCAGCGTGTACGCCAGCTCCTGCGCGGCCGTCGCGCCCGCCTCGCGGATGTGGTAGCCCGACACCGACAGCGGCTTGTACTTCGGGATGTTGTGCGCGCAGTACTCCATCAGGTCGCCGATGAGGCGCAAGTGCGGCTCGGGGTCGAACAGCCACTCCTTCTGCGCGATGTACTCCTTGAAGATGTCGGTCTGCAGGGTGCCGTCGAGCTTGCTCAGGTCGGCGCCCTGGCGCTCGGCGGCGACCAGGTACATGCAGAACACCGGCACCGCGGGCCCGGAGATGGTCATCGAGGTGGTGACCTTCTGCAGGTCGATGCCACCGAACAGCACGTCCATGTCGGCGGCCGAGTCGACGGCCACGCCGCAGTGGCCGACCTCGCCCAGCGAGCGGCCGTCGTCGGAGTCGCGGCCCATCAGGGTGGGCATGTCGAAGGCGACCGACAGGCCGCCGCCGCCCGCGCCCAGGATCAGCTTGTAGCGCTCGTTGGTCTGCACCGCGTTGCCGAAGCCGGCGAACTGGCGGATGGTCCAGGTGCGGCCCCGGTAGCCGGTCGGGTACAGGCCGCGGGTGAACGGGAACTCACCGGGCCAGCCGATGCGCTCGAAGCCCGGGTACGCGACACCCTCGGCCGGGCCGTAGAGCGGTTCGACCTCGACCCCGCTGAGCGTGGTGAAGTCCGCGTGGCGCTTGTGCGCCTTGTCGTACCGCTGCTGCCAACGCTCGCGACCGGCGGCGATCTCGTTCGCGTCCACGTTTCCTCCCGGGGTCTGATACCTGGATCACAGGATTTCGAGCACAGCGTAGCCCGATTGCCTGAACGATCGCTCAGCCAGTCGCTACCGGCCGGTCACATCACGCGCCCACCGCGAACCATGCGCGAACAGGTCACGGGCCGTTCGGTGACTGTTTACTCGGACCGGCCCCTCCTGTTATCTTCTGGCCCACTATGGCCGCGGGCCGCCACTGGCCCGCGCGTCCCGGAGCGGGCGGCCCGGCGGGCCCATCGCCCCAGGTGAACGCACGCGAGGGGGAAGCCTGTGCCGATGCTGCGCCGGATACGGTCGATCAGCGCCAAGGCCCGCCGCGTGACCCGACAGCCGAGCCGCGCCCTCAAGTACGCGCTGTACCGCGCCCAGCTGCGCCTGCCCCTGGACGAGCACCTCGCCGTCTACTCGGCCTACTGGAACGCCGCCTACAGCTGCAACCCGGCCGCGATCTACGAGAAGGCCCGCGAGCTGGCCCCGCACATCCGGGGCGTTTGGGTGGTCAAGGCCGACCGCGTGGCGAACATCCCGGCCGGCGTCGACTACGTGATCGAGGAGTCCCCGGCGTACTTCCGGGCCATGGCCCGGGCCAAGTACTTCATCAGCAACGCGAACTTCCCCGAGTACATCGTCAAGCGCCCGGGATCGGTCGTGGTGCTGACGCATCACGGCACCCCGCTGAAGCTGATGGGCATGGACGGGCTCACCTTCGCCGGCCGCGACGGCACGGGCAGCGCCGAGCTGCGCCGACTGGTCGCCCGGTGGGACTACAGCATCGCGGCCAACCCGTTCTCCACCGAGGCCTGGCGCACCGCCTTCCCGGGCGGCTACGAGTCGCTGGAATACGGCTACCCGCGCAACGACGTCCTGGTCTCCGCGACTCCCGAACACGGCGTCCGAGTGCGCGCCGAGCTGGGCATCGAGCCCGGAAAGCGGGTCATCCTGTACGCGCCGACGCATCGCGGCAGCACCCCGGGCGCCCGCTCCTCCTACCTCGACGCCGCCGCGCTGGCCGAGTCGCTGGGCCCGGACACCGTGATCCTGGCGCGCTCGCACTACTTCTACGAGGACCGGCCGTCGGCCGCGGCGGGCGCGGCACGGGTCGTCGACGTGACCACCCACCCCCGGGTGGAGGACCTCTACCTGGCCGCGGACGTGCTGATCACGGACTACTCGTCGACCATGTTCGATTTCGCCGTGCTCGACCGGCCGATCGCCGTCTACGCCGCGGACTGGTCGTACTACCGGCGGTCCCGCGGCGCGTACTTCGACATCGCCGAGGCGCACCCCGGGGTCATCGCCACCACCCAGGACGAGCTGGTCGCCCTGTTCGCCTCGGGCGCGGTCGACGGCCCGGACGCGCGGCAGCGGCGGGCGGCGTTCCGGGAGCGCTTCTGCGCCCTGGAGGACGGCCGGGCCAGCGAGCGCGTGGTGCGCCGGGTGCTGCTCGGCGAGCAGGTCGACCACCGGCCCACGACCGCATCGCGCGTGCCGCAGCAGGCCACCCGCGCCGACCGCCCGGCCGCCACCGCGCAGCAGCCCGCCCTGTC
The DNA here is from genome assembly GCF_009720365.1 of Catellatospora paridis. Classification (GTDB taxonomy): domain Bacteria; phylum Actinomycetota; class Actinomycetes; order Mycobacteriales; family Micromonosporaceae; genus Catellatospora; species Catellatospora paridis. Next base: position 186,885 of record NZ_WBZD01000016.1, read on the forward strand.
CTGACCCTCGCCCCGCCGCACCCCGCGCCGAACCCCCGCGCGCCTGCGGCGCTCGCGCGACCCGCCGCGCCATGCGCACGATCGGGCGCATCTCTTTCATCGTGATGAATACTTCGTTACCATCCGGTACACGAAATTGCTTCACGTAAGTGCGTCGGCGGCGGTGTCACGTCGCGTCAGGCTGCGCGTGGGCCTGCTGTCCGATGCGGATCAGCGGCCCCCGTCCCGTCCTGCCGAAGGGATCCACCCCATGTCCCGACGCGCCACCCGCCCCCGCCTCCGCGCCAGACGCCCCCTCGCCGCCACGTTCGCACTGCTCACTGCCGGTGCCTTCGCGGTGGTCGCGCCCTCGGCTCCCGCCGCCGCGGCCGTGCTCGCCCCGAACGACTACTGCCTCGCCGAGTGCGCCGACATCCTGCCGCCCGGGCAGAACGGCAACGCCACCCTCGTCGACATCCTCGGCCACCAGGTGTTCGGCACCCGGCCCGCGCACTCGGCCGACCAGCTCGACCGGTACGCCAACCTCGTCTACAACTACGCCGGGCTCACCGACGAGCAGATCCCGGCGTACTTCAACGACGCCTCGTTCGGGGTGCCCGCCGGGCAGGTCGAACGCAGCTACGCGCCCCGCTCCGACGTGACCGTGGTGCGCGACAAGGCCACCGGCACGCCGCACGTCACCGGCACCACCCGGGCCGGGACCATGTTCGGGGCCGGCTACGCCGGCGCCGAGGACCGCCTGTTCACCATGGACCTGCTGCGCCACGTCGGGCGCGGCACGCTCACCCCGTTCGCGGGCGGCGCGGCAGGCAACCGCTCGCTGGAGCAGAGCGTCTGGCGCAACTCGCCGTACACCGAAGCCGACCTGCAAGCCCAGGTCAACGCGCTGCAGGCGCTCGGCACGCGGGGCGCGCAGCTCTACACCGACGTGCAGAACTACATCGCGGGCATCAACGCCTACATCGCCAGGTGCATGGCCGATCGCAACTGCCCCGGCGAGTACGTGCTCACCGGCCACCTCGACGCGATCACCAACGCGGGCGGCCCGGTCCAGTTCACGATGACCGACCTGATCGCCATCGCGGGCGTGGTCGGCGGGCTGTTCGGCGGGGGCGGCGGCAGCGAGATGCAGTCCGCCCTGGTCCGGGTGGCCGCGCGGGCCCGCTACGGCGCGGTCGAGGGCGACGCGGTGTGGAACGGGTTCCGCAGCCGCACCGACCCGGAGGCGGTGCTGACCGTCCACGACGGCACGAGCTTCCCGTACGGCGCGGCCGACGACAACGCCGCGGGCGTGGTGCTGCCCGACTCCGGCAGCGCCGTGGCCGAACCCGTCACCGCCGACCCCACCGGCTCGGCGACCAGCTCCGTCACCGCGCAGTCCGACATCGCCGCGGCGCTGGGCAGCCTGACCATCGGCCCGGCCCACCGCGGCATGTCCAACGCCGCGGTGATCTCCGCGGCGCACTCGGCCACCGGCCACCCCGTCGCCGTGTTCGGGCCGCAGACCGGCTACTTCTCCCCGCAGCTGCTGATGGTGCAGGAACTGCAGGGCCCCGGCATCAGCGCCCGCGGCGCGGCGTTCGCCGGGCTCAACCTGTACGTGCTGCTCGGGCGCGGGCAGGACTACGCGTGGAGCGCCACCTCGGCAGCGCACGACATCACCGACACGTACTCGCTGCCGCTGTGCACCACCGACGGCAGCGCCCCCACCCTGAGCAGCAACAAGTACCTCTACCGGGGCGTCTGCACCGCGATGGAGGAGCTGTCGCACACCAACGCGTGGACGCCGAGCACGGCCGACGGCACCGCCGCGGGGTCGTACAAGCTGCGCGCGTACCGGACCAAGCTCGGTCTGGTGGCCTGGCGCGGCACCGTCGGCGGCGTACCGCACGCCTTCACCCACCTGCGCTCGACCTATCGCCATGAGGCCGACTCGGCGATCGGCTTCCAGATGTTCAACGACCCCGCCGCGATGGGCACCCCCGCCGACTTCAAGACCGCCGCGGGCAACGTCGGCTACTCGTTCAACTGGTTCTACGTCAACTCGACCGACACTGCCTACTTCATGTCCGGCAGCAACCCGCAGCGCGCCGCAGGCCACAACCCCAACCTGCCGGTACGCGGCGACGCGGCATACGAGTGGGCGGGTTACCAGGCCGACACCAACAATGCGACCTGGGCGTCGAACGCCACCCACCCGCAGTCGGTGAACCAGGACTACTACGTCAGCTGGAACAACCGGCAGGCCAAGGACTTCGGCGCGGCCGACGGCGACTTCAGCTTCGGCTCGGTGCACCGCGGCGACCTGCTCGACGCCCCGGTCAAGGCGGCGATCGCGAGCGGGCACAAGTTCACCCGCGCCTCGCTGACCACCCTGGTCGAGAACGCCGGGGTCACCGACCTGCGCGGCTGGAAGGTGCTCGACGACCTGCTCCGCGTGATCGAGAGCCAGGCCGTCACCGACCCCGCGCTGGCCACCGCGGTCGGCAAGCTCAAGGCCTGGCAGCAGGCCGGGGCCCGGCGCGTGGAGACCACCCCCGGCTCGAAGGCGTACGCCCACGCCGACGCGATCCGCATCTTCGACGCATGGTGGCCGTTGCTGGTCAGCGGTCAGTTCCAGGGCGCGCTCGGCGACGGCCTCTACGGCGCCCTGGCCGACGCCATGCAGATCAACGAATCCCCGTCCGGCGGCCAGAACGGGCCCGGCTCTGCCCTGCCCGGCTCGCTCAACGCCAGCCAGGCCCACAAGGGCTCGTCCTTCCAGCACGGCTGGTGGGGATACGTCGAGAAGGACGTCCGCACCGTGCTCGGCGACCCGGTCGCGGGCGGGCTCGGGCGCACGTACTGCGGCAACGGGGTGCTCGGCGCCTGCCGCTCGGTCCTGCTGTCCGCCCTGGGCACCGCCAACGGGCAGGCGGCGAGCGCCGTCTACCCCGGCGACGAGCACTGCGCCGCCGGTGACCAGTGGTGCGCCGACGCCATCCTGCAGTCGGCCCTCGGCGGCATCACCGCGCCGCTGACCGCCTGGCAGAACCGGCCGACCTACCAGCAGGTGGTGTCGTTCCCGGCCAAGCGCGGCCAGGACATCGCCAACCTGGCCCAGGGCCGCCCGGTCTCGGCCAACGGCAGCCAGCTGTTCTACCCGGTCGGCAACGCCGTCGACGGCAACCCGACCACCCGCTGGAGCAGCAGCTCCGCCGACAGCAGGCAGATCACGGTCGACCTGGGCAGCGTACGCAGCGTGGGCCGGACCATCCTGCGCTGGGAGGCGGCGTACGGCCGCTCGTACCGGATCGACGTCTCCACCGACGGCAGCACCTGGACCACCGCCTTCGCCACCACCACCGGCAACGGCGCCGTCGACAACGACGTCTTCACCCCCGTCAACGCCCGCTACGTCCGCATGCAGGGCGTCCAGCGCGCCACCACCTACGGCTACTCCCTCTGGGAGTTCGAGATCTACAGCCGCTGACCTGTCCCCTCCCTGCGACGGCTCTTAAAGACCTGCGGCCTCCGAAGGGCTCGGAGGCCGCAGGTCTTCAAGAGTTGCGCGAGAGGGTGGGGGTCAGTGGACGGGGGCGGCGGCGTAGCCGTCGACGAGGTGGAGTTCGTCGTCGCAGGCGGCGGCGGCCTGGGGGTCGTGGGTGGCGAAGACGACGGCCGCGCCGCGCTCGGCCTCGGCGCGCAGCAGGGTCAGCACCGTCTGGCGGTTGGCGGCGTCGAGTTCGCTGGTGATCTCGTCGGCCAGCAGCACCGGGCCGCGCAGGGCCAGACCGCGGGCGATCGCCGTACGCTGCTGCTGCCCACCGGACAGCTCCTCGACCAGCTGCTCGGCCTGGTTGGCCAGGCCGACCCGCTCCAGCGCCTCGGCCGTGAGCCGGCGCGCGTCCGCGGCCCGCACGCCCGCGGACACCAGCGCGACCAGGATGTTCTCGGCCGCGGTCAGGGTCGGGGCGAGGCCGTTGTGCTGCGGGATCAGGATGATGCCCTGAGTGACGGCCTGGTCGCGGTCACGCAGCGGGGTGCCGTCCAGGGTGACCTGGCCCTCGACCGGGTGCAACAGCCCGGCCAGCGCCCACAGCAGCGTGGTCTTGCCGGCGCCGGACGCGCCGGTGACGGCCAGGATGCGGCCCGGCTGGGCGGCCGCGGTGACCTCGCGCAGCACCGCCCGGTCCTTGCCGTATGCCATGGTGATCCGATCGGCCAGCAGCTTCCGGGTCATCAGGCCACCTCACGGCTGTAGTCGGGAACGATCTGCCCGCGCCGGTAGGCGGTCGCGTCGTCCTCGGGCTCGTACTCGTCGGCGGGCACCATCTCGCTGCCCGGCTGTGCGGCGTGGGCAGGGGCCAGCAGCACCGTGCCGTCGGGACGCGGGTGGACCCGCAGCCGGGTGCCGGGCGGCAGCATCGCCAGCACGTCGGGCGGCAGGTGCACCGAGCCGTCCCGGCCGACCACGGCGAACTCCTCGCCGAGCCGGCCCTCGCCGCCGACCCGCCCGTCGCGGATGGTGACCTGGCGGCCCATGCCCGCGCCGACCTCGGGGTCATGGGTGACCACGACCACCGTCGTGCCGGCCCGGCGCACCGACTCCAGCGCCGCGATGACCTCGTCGCGGGCGACCGAGTCGAGCTGGCTGGTCGGCTCGTCGGCCAGCAGCAGCCCCGGCTTGTGCGCCAGCGCCACCGCCAGGGCCAGCCGCTGCCGCTCGCCGGGGGTCAGCTCGTGCGGGCGCTGGCGCAGCCGTCCGCGCACGCCGAGCAGGCCGACCAGGGCCAGCACGTCGCGCGGGGCGGGCAGGTCGCCGACGCCGTGGGAGCGGGCGGCGCGCTGGGCGAAGCGCACGTTCTGCTCGGCGGTCAGGTACGGCAGCAGGTTGCGCTCGGCGCCCTGCAGCACGACGCCGACCTCGGTGGCCCGCATCCGGGCCAGGTCGGCCTCGGACGCCTTGGCCAGGTCGGTCTCGCCGACCGTGGCCCGCCCGGCGGCCGGCCGGATCAGCCCGGCCAGCAGCGACAGCAGGGTGGACTTGCCGGAGCCGGACGGGCCCAGCAGGGCCACCGACTCGCCGGGCGCGATGTCCAGGTCCACTCCGCCGAGGGCGACCACGTCGTATCCCTCGAGCCGGTAGATGTAGACCAGGCCGCGACAGGTAACCGTGCCGTTCACCGGCCGCCTCCTCGGATCAGTTCGGGGGTGGCCCGCTTGACCAGCCGGCCGCCGCGCAACACCGCCACCACGAGCACCAGCAGCGCGCCGGCGACGGCCAGCGGCAGCGCGTCCAGGGTCAGCCCGGGCACCAGCGTGCCGAGCACGTCCCCGGTCAGGTTCGGCGCCCCGGGCGTGCCGACGGTGACCAGCGGGATGCCGGGCAGCATCAGGGCCGCGGCCCCGACCCCGACCAGCAATCCGACGATCATCGGCAGGCCGATCAGCGCGAACCGTTCCCGCCGCAGGCTGCGGCGCAGTACCTGCTGGCGTACGCCGGTGACGCGCAGCGCGGCCAGCTCGGCGCGGCGGTCGCCGGCGCCCAGCCGGGTGCTGAGCATGAGCACGCCCAGCGCGAGCAGCGCGGCCGCGATGCCCGCCAGCAGGTAGAGCCGCAGCCCGAGCGCGGGGGCGCGGCGGCCCAGCCGGGCCAGCTCGTCGGGCACGGTCTCCGTGCGCAGCACCCGTACGCCCTGGCCGGCGAGCTTGGCGGCGAGGTCGGACGGGGCGTCCTGCGCGGCCCACACCTCGTAGCGCAGGTCGCTCGCGTCGGACAGGCCCTGCGTCACCGCAGCCGCCCGGGTCGCCAGGTCCAGGTCGAACAGCAGGCCGCGCTCGCCCGCGCGGGGCAGCACCGCCGCCTTCTCCAGCACCCCGAACGACTGCGGCGCCTCGGCGAACGCGGGCAGGTCGAAGTGGTCCGGGTCGTCGCTGCTCGGGGCCGGGCCGGCCAGCACCGCGGGCAGTTCCGCGGGCGTGTCCAGGTACGAGACGTGCACGTCGCCCTGGTCGGCCGAGCTCACGCTGAGGCCGAGCTGCGGGCCGGGGGTGACCCGTACGGTCGCGTTGGGTGTGCGGTCCACCAGGAACCGCCAGGCCGCCGACTCGGCGAAGCGCACCGGCAGCACCTGCCCACCGGAGCGCAGCTCGTCGATGGACAGCTGGACCTGCACCGGTCCGGCTTCCCCGGTCTGCCGGGAGACGGCCAGGCCCACCAGGCGGCACGGCGTGCTCGCGCAGGCCGGCACGGCGGCGGTGTAGGCGCGCACGCCCTCCTTCAACCGGCCCAGCCAGACGATGCTCGGCGGCTCACCGGGCGCGGACACCACCGCGCCCAGGCGCGCCGGCGTCTCGCCGAGCGTGGTCACCGACACGTGCGCGCTCAGCTGGCCGCCGACCTCGGCGACCTGCGGCACGTTCGCGCGCAGGCGGCCGGCCAGGTCGGACATCGCGGTGGCGTCGTGGTCGCGCCAGATGGCGACGGCGGGCAGCCGCTCGGACTGCACCCCGATCAGCTCCACCCGCTGGTTGTTGTAGAGCTCGTCGACCCGCACCACGGCCATCGAGCGGTTCGTCGGGTCGGCCTCGGCCAGCGCCTTGACCAGCGCCTGCGGGTGCGCCGCGGAGACGGCGTAGACGGTCGACGCGCCGACCGCGTCGTCGGCCCGCTGGTCGCGGGCATCCGCCGCGACGTCCCACGCGGTGGCGGAGAAGGTCAGCAGCGCGACGGCGGCGGTGAGCACCGCGACGGTGCGGGCCGCGCCGGGCCGGCGCGACAGCTGCGCCGCCGACAGCATGGCGGGCAGCCGGCCGCGGCGGCGGGCCAGGCCCAGCCGCACCCGCGACCAGATGCTCAGCATCCGCCCGGCGAGCACGCCCGCAACGATGGCGAGCGCGGCGGGAGCCAGCAGCGCCAGCGGGGCCGACCGGTCACGCAGCGCCGCGGCCAGCGAGGCGACCGCCAGTGCCGCGGCCACGCCCTCCAGCACGCCCGCCCGCCAGGTGCCGCGCTGCGGCACCCGCCGCAGCAGGCCCAGCACGCTGCGGCCGAGCGTGGCGCGCGCGGCCAGCCAGGCCGCGACGCAGGCGAGCAGCAACCCGCCCGCGGCGGCCGCGAAGACCGGCCACCGGATCTCGGCGTGTACGCCGTCGGCGAGCACCGAGCGGGCGGCCAGCTCGACCGCGCCCATGCCGACCGCCAGGCCCAGCGGAGCGCCGAGGACGATCAGGAGCAGGGTCTCGCCCAGTCCGAAGCGGATCGTGCCGCCGCTGCCGTAGCCGCGCAGCCGGGCCAGCGCCAGCTCCGGGCCGCGCTCCTCGGTCAGCGCCGCGACCAGCAGCAGCAGCACCACGAAGGCCAGCAGCACCAGCGGCACCGCGATGATGGGCACGGTCCGGGCGAGCGCGTCCTGGTCCTTGGCCGCGTCCTCCACGATGGCCGGCAGCGCCGTCTCGACCTGCAGCTCGGACCCGTTCAGCGCCAGGCCGAGCGTGCCCAGCTCGCCGCGCAGCGCGACGACGTCGTCCAGCCGCACCTGCTCGGGCCGCAGCGGGTATGCCACGGACAGGGTCACCGGCACCGCGTCGCCGAGCCGCACGTCGTCCTCGGCGCCGGCGAACACGGCGTCCAGCCGGGCCGCGCCCTCCCCACCGGACTGGGCCTGGGCGAAGTAGCCGTTGTTGCCCCAGTAGGCCTCGTCGGGGGCGAGCGGGGTGTAGAGACCGACGACCTCGTACGACCGGAGCGGTGCTTCGCCCTGGGCCGGGCGCACCGACACCTTGTCGCCGACCTCGACCCCGGCCTCGGCCGCGGCGCGCTCGCTGAGCAGCACCTGCTCGGCGTCGATGGCGCAGTCGCCGGTGATCCGCAGGTGCGCGCAGGCGCCCTGGTGCCAGGCCAGCCGGGCGGCGAACCGGGAAGCGCCGACGGTCAGCGACGTGTCCGTGCTGACGGAGCCGACCGGCCGGTCCAGCACCGCGGCCAGGTGCGGGGCCTTGGCCAGCGCACCGTTGACGATCGACTGGGTGTCACCGACCGGCTGGTGTGCCGCCTCGGCCGTGTCCGCGCTGCCCTCGGCGGTCACGGTGACCGCGGCGGCGCTGGCCGGGGCCGCGCTCAGCGCGTCGGTCAGCACCGACTGCTGCGCGGCGCGGCCGTATGCCGGGGCGAGCACCGCCGCGGCGGTGGCGAACGCCGCGAGCGACAACACCACCAGCGATCGGCCGGAGCGGTGCCGGATGCCCCGCATCATGACGGACCAACCGGTCACCATCGCCTCCACGCGTAAGAGCCCTATGTGCCCCGACACCTTAGCGATTGGTCAGTCCGCCCGTGAAGCCGCTTCGCCTATCGTTGCCAACCCGCGTCCGAGCAGCTCTCCAGGCGAATTCACCTGCTCACGGAGCGTTAGATCGCTCCCCCTCGTGTCGTACCGGACGACCGGGCGCGGCCCCAGCGGTGAGGCCTGCAGATCCAGGCCCCCGGAAGCGTTCAGACCAGTTCGTCCAGGAGCTGGGTGGCCGCCGCGTACGGGTCGAGGGAGCCGGCGACGACCTTGTCGGCGAGGGCGGACAGGCCTGCACCGGGCAGTTCGGCGAAGCGGGCGCGCAGCTGGCCCAGGGCCAGCGCCTCGATCTCGGCGGCGGCGCGGCGGCGGCGGCGGACCGTCAGCTGATCGGTGTCGACCAGCCAGGTGCGGTGCTCCTCGATCGCGGCGATGATGCCGTCGATGCCCTCGGCCCGGGCCGCGACGGCCCTGACCACACGCGGCCGCCAGTCTCCCGGGCCGCGGTCCGAGCCGCCGAGGGCGATCATGCCCTGGATGTCGCGGTGGGTGGCCTCCACGCCGTCGCGGTCGGCCTTGTTGATGACGAAGATGTCGGCGATCTCGAGGATGCCGGCCTTGACCGCCTGGATCGCGTCGCCCATGCCGGGCGCGAGCAGCACCAGCGTGGTGTCGGCCAGTGAGGCGATCTCGACCTCGGCCTGGCCCACCCCCACGGTCTCCACCAGCACCACGTCGAAGCCGACGCCGGCCAGCACGCGCACCGCCGCGGGGGTGGCCGCGGACAGCCCGCCGAGGTGGCCGCGGCTGGACATGGACCGGATGTAGACGCCGGGGTCGGTGGCGTGGTCCTGCATGCGGATCCGGTCGCCGAGGATCGCGCCGCCGGTGTACGGGCTGGACGGGTCGATCGCCAGCACCGCGACGCGCTTGCCGGCGGCCCGGTACGCGCGCACGAGTTCGTTGGTGGTGGTCGACTTGCCCACGCCCGGCGAGCCGGTCAGCCCGACGACGATCGCGTCGCCCGCCGTCGGCGCCAGCATCGCCGCGATCTCCGCCAGCGCCGCCGCCCCCGACTCCACCAGCGTGATCAACCGAGCGACCGCCCTGGCCTCACCCTCCCGAGCCCGCGCAACGAGCTCACCCACCGACCGCTGCGGCACGGACGACACGGACAGCGCACTCGGCTCAGACATCAGGCCAACCATTCGACAACGAGACGGACAGCGGACACCTACCCTCGACAACTCTTAAAGAGTCGCGGCCGTCCGGGAAGTCGGAAGCCGCGACTCTTCGAGAGTTGCGCCACGGACGTCGCGTGGCGCGGGCAGCGCGGCGGCGTCGTGGGCGGGAGGGCGGTGGGTCAGGGGGCGACCTTGAGGATCAGGGCGTCGCCCTGGCCGCCGCCGCCGCAGAGGGCGGCCGCGCCGATGCCGCCGCCGCGGCGCTTGAGCTCCAGGGCCAGGGTGAGGGCGAGGCGGGCGCCGGACATGCCGATGGGGTGGCCCAGCGCGATCGCGCCGCCGTTGACGTTCACGATCTCGGGGTCGATGCCCAGCTCGCGGGTGGACTGGATACCGACCGCGGCGAACGCCTCGTTGATCTCGACCAGGTCCAGGTCGGCCGTGGTCAGGCCGTCCTTGGCCAGGGCCTGCTTGATGGCGTTGGCGGGCTGGGCGTGCAGCGAGTTGTCGGGGCCCGCGACGTTGCCGTGCGCGCCGATCTCGGCGAGCCAGGTCAGGCCCAGCTCCTGCGCCTTCTCCTTGCGCATGACCACGACCGCGGCCGCGCCGTCGGAGATCGGCGAGGAGGAGCCGGCGGTGATGGTGCCGTCCTTGGCGAACGCCGGGCGCAGCCTGCCCAGGGTGTCGGCGGTGGTGTCGGGGCGTACGCCCTCGTCCTCGCTGACCACGATGGGGTCGCCCTTGCGGGCGGGGATGGTGACCGGGGCGATCTCCTCGGCGAAGCGGCCGTCCTTGATCGCGGCGGCGGCGCGCTGGTGCGACGCGGCGGCGAAGGCGTCCTGCTCGGCGCGGCTGATCTCGTAGCGGCCGTTGTGGCGCTCGGTCGACTCGCCCATGGAGCACTGGTCCCACGCGTCGGACAGGCCGTCGTGGGCCATGTGGTCCTTGACCACGACGTCGCCGTACTTGTAGCCGGTGCGCTGGCCGATGAGCAGGTGCGGGGCGTTGGTCATGGACTCCATGCCGCCGGCCACCACGATGTCGAACTCGCCGGCCCGGATCAGCTGGTCGGCCAGCGCGATCGCGTCGAGGCCGGACAGGCAGACCTTGTTCACGGTGAGCGCGGGCACGCTCATCGGCACGCCGGCGCCGACGGCGGCCTGGCGGGCGGTGATCTGGCCGCCGCCGGCCTGCAGCACCTGGCCCATGATCACGTACTGCACCTGGTCGGGGGAGACCCCGGCGCGCTCCAGGGCGGCCTTGATGGCGACCGAGCCGAGCTGCGTGGCCGACAGGTCCTTCAGGTTGCCGAGCAGGCGGCCCATCGGGGTGCGCGCTCCGCTCACGATCACAGAAGTCATGGTGTACCCCTCCGAGTGGCCTGGTTCACGTATCGCCTTAACGATGGTTCGGTCAGACTAACCGCATGACCGAACCCGGATCCCTGTCGACCTCATCACAGAGCACTCCGTCACAGCTCGTGGGTCTGCTGCGCATCGATCACGTGGGCATCGCCGTGCCGGATCTCGACGCCGCCATCGCCTTCTACGAAGGTACGTTCGGGATGACCTGCGTGCACACGGAGACCAACGAGGAGCAGGGCGTACGCGAGGCGATGCTCCAGGTCGGGCCGAGCCCCGACGGCGGCGCCGTGCAGCTGCTCGCGCCCCTGCGCCCGGACTCGCCGATCGGCAAGTTCCTGGACCGCAGCGGCCCCGGCATCCAGCAGATGGCCTACACGGTCGCCGACGTCGACGCGACCTGCGCGGCCCTGCGCGAGCGCGGTGTACGCCTGCTCTACGAGGCCCCCAAGCGCGGCACCGCGGGCTCGCGGATCAACTTCGTGCACCCGAAGGACGCCGGCGGCGTGCTCGTGGAGCTGGTCGAGCCCGGCCACGGCCACTGACCGGCCCCTGCGGGCCACCCCGACTGAATGATCGTTAAGTAGAGCGTGGACTTTTTCACACAAGCGTTCCCGCGAAAGCTACCGACCAGTAACGTCCGGCTCACCTGAAGCGCACATGTGTGCCCGACCACATGGCGACCCGCAGGAGGGCCCGCCAAGGATGGCCCGCAGACCCGGAACTACCGCCCGCAGCGCGAGCGCGGGACGCCGCAGTTCCCTCACCACGGAGGTGGCGCCGTGCAAGACATCCTCGACGTGATCATGGAAGCCGAGAACGCGGCCGACCCCGCCGCGCTCCTGCGGAGCCTGGCCGGCGTGCCGGTGCCGGCCTCATACCAGGGCATGGTGGTACGCGAGGACGAGACCGCCATGTTCGACGGACTGGCCACCCGCGACAAGGACCCGCGCAAGGCACTCCACCTGCAGGAAGTGCCCACTCCCGAGCTGGGGCCGGGCGAGGCGCTGATCGCGGTCATGGCCAGCGCGGTCAACTACAACACCGTGTGGACGTCCATTTTCGAGCCGATGTCGACGTTCGGGTTCCTGAAGCGATACGGACGGTTGTCGGCTTTGACCAAGCGCCACGACCTGCCGTACCACGTGGTGGGTTCGGACGCGGCGGGCGTGGTGCTGCGCACCGGCCCGGGGGTGACCAAGTGGCAGGCCGGCGACCAGGTCGTGGCGCACTGCCTCAACGTCGAGCTGGAGGACGCGGCCGGCCACGACGACACCATGCTCGACCCGCAGCAGCGCATCTGGGGCTTCGAGACCAACTTCGGCGGGCTGGCCCAGCTGGCGATCGTCAAGTCCAACCAGCTCATGCCCAAGCCCGCCCACCTGACCTGGGAGGAGGCGGCCAGCCCGGGGCTGGTCAACTCCACCGCGTACCGGCAGCTGGTGTCGCACCACGGCGCGAACATGAAGCAGGGCGACGTCGTGCTGATCTGGGGCGCGAGCGGCGGCCTCGGCTCGTACGCCACGCAGATGGCGCTCAACGGCGGCGCGATCCCGGTGTGCGTGGTGTCCTCTCCGGAGAAGGCCGAGATCTGCCGCCGCATGGGCGCCGACCTGGTCATCGACCGGGCTGCGGAGGGCTACAAGTTCTGGTCCGATGAGCACACCCAGGATCCGGCCGAGTGGAAGCGGTTCGGGGCGCGCATCCGTGAGCTGACCGGCGGCGAGGACCCCGACATCGTGTTCGAGCACCCGGGCCGGGAGACGTTCGGCGCCAGCGTGTACGTCGCCAAGAAGGGCGGCACCATCGTCACCTGCGCTTCGACCAGCGGCTACGAGCACCAGTACGACAACCGCTACCTGTGGATGTCGCTCAAGCGGATCGTGGGCAGCCACTTCGCCAACTACCGCGAGGCGTGGGAGGCCAACCGCCTGGTCGACCTGGGCCGCGTGCACCCGACGCTGTCCAAGGTGTTCCCTCTGGAGCAGACCGGTCAGGCCGCCTACGAGGTGCACCGCAACGCGCACCAGGGCAAGGTCGGCGTGCTGTGCCTGGCCCCCGCGGAGGGTCTGGGCGTACGCGATCAGGCCAAGCGGGCCCGCCACCTGCCCGCGATCAACCGGTTCCGCGGGGTGTGATCTCCGGCTCACCGCAGGTGAGGCTGGCTGCCGAAGGACCCGGATGGCGGAAGCGCAACGGCGCGCTTTCGCCATCCGGCATTTCGGGCAATACTGACAATTAGCTTCCGGTATGGATCTTCCATCCGTTATGGTCACCGGCACCTTCGTGCCATCGGCCCATATCCGGTGGGCGAAAGTACCCCCACGCCCTTGCGCGACACCCGGGGTCATCTGCGAGTATGTGCCAATGTCCCAGCAGCCCTCCTCCGTCGCGTTCTTCGATGGCGCGAATACCCAACAAGACTTCACAGTCGTCCTGCGCGGTTTCGACCGCGAGCAGGTAAACGCGTTTGTCGGTCGTCTGAACGCTCAGCTTGCCCAGTCGGAGCAGGCACGTGCGGAGGCCGAGCAGCGCATGAACGACGCCCAGCGTCGTCTGCGCCAGGCTGAGCAGCGTCTCAACTCGGTCGAGCAGAAGCTGACCGACACGAGCAAGCAGCTGGAAGAGAACAGCCGCCCCACCCTGTCCGGCCTCGGCACCCGCGTGGAGCAGATCCTGCGCCTCGCCGAGGAGCAGGCCAACGACCACCGCGGCGAGTCCAAGCGCGAGTCCGAGGGCATCCTGTCCGCGGCCCGCCTCGAGGCCCGCGAGATCACCGACAAGGCGCGCGCCGAGGCCGCCGCCATGAAGGCGACCGCCGAGCGCGAGGCCGGCAACCTGCGCACCGCCGCCGAGCGCGAGGCCGCCGAGGTCCGGGTGCAGGCCCGCCGCGAGGCCGACACGCTGCGCGCCGACGCCGACCGCGAGACCAAGCAGCTGCGCACCGCCACCTCGCACGAGGTGGCCGAGCTCAAGGCCACCGTCGAGCGCGAGGTCGCGACGCTGCGCGCCACCGCCGAGCGGGAGATCACCCAGCTGCGCGCCAAGGCCGCCCGCGAGGCGGAGGAGAAGCGCGCCGAGGCCTCCAAGATGCTGGCCGACGCCCGGGACAAGCGCGACAAGGACCTGCAGGCCCTGCAGCTCGAGCTGGCCGAGCGCCGCGAGAAGTCCGAGCGCGAGGAGTCGCAGCGCCACTCCTCCGCCGTCGCCGCCACGCAGAAGCTGGTCGGCGAGGCCGAGGAGCGCGCCCGGGCCGCCGAGGACCGGGCCAAGGAGATCGAGCAGCGCGCCGAGGCGCGCCGGGTCGAGTCCGAGCGCACCGCCGTCGAGACGACCGAGAAGGCTCGTATCGCCGCCGAGAAGAACGTCAACGAGTCCAAGGCAGAGGCGCACCGCCTGGTGTCCGAGGCCCGCAACGAGGCCGAGCTGACCACCACGGCCGCCCGCCGCGAGGTCGACGATCTCACCCGCCAGAAGAACGCGGTCACCGCGCAGCTCGGCCAGATGCTGTCCGGCCTGGCCGGCATCGTCCCGGGCATCGGCAACTCCGGCGCGGCCGCACCGGCCGCGCAGGCCGCACCGGCCGAGGAGAAGCCGAAGGCCGAGAAGGCCGAATAACGACCGGATCCACATCTGATCACGCCGCGCCCGGCACCTGCCGGGCGCGGCGTGACTCTTTATGTGAAGATGGACCGCATGTCGCACGGCGGAGACCTGTTCGCGCTCGGTGAGGGCGTCTCATCGGAACCAAGCTTCGATACATCCCTCAAGGGCTTCGACAAGAAGCAGGTGAACCGATACGTCGTCCAGGTCGAGTCCGAACTGGCGACGCTGGCCGCCGAACGTGACCAGGCCATCTCGCAGCTTCAGGCGCTGGCCGGCCAGGTGCAGCAGCTCCAGCTGGAGCTCGCCGACGCCGCCCGCCGCGCCGTGCCGTCCCGGGTCTCCTTCCGGCACCTGGGCGCGCGGGTGGAGCAGATCCTCTCGCTCGCCGAGGACCAGGCCGACGACCTGCGCAACGGCGCCGCACAGGAGATCGCCGACCAGCGGTCCGAAGCCGAGCGCCTGCTCACCGACGCCCGCGAGCGGGCCGCCACCGCGTCCCGCGACTTCGATCTGGCGCTGGCCTCCCGCCGCGCCGAGGAGCGCAAGTCCGAGGAGCGCCACCGCACCGAGCTGATGGACGAGACGCAGCGCCTGCGCACCGAAGCGCGCGAGCTGCTCGCGCACGCCCAGGTCGAGGCGCAGGGCCTGCGCACCGCCGCGGCGCAGGAGGCCGCCTCCCGGCGCATCCAGGCCGACAAGGAGATCGCCGCCGCGCGCGCCGAGTCCGAGCGCCACACGGCACAGAGCCGCGCCCAGGCGGAGCAGCAGCTGGCGGCCGCCGCCACGGAGGCCGAGCAGCGCCTGGCCGCCGCCGCCGCCCAGGCCGAGCAGCAGCTCGCCGAGGCGACGACCGCGGCCGGCCGCAAACTGTCCGAGGTGGAAGCCCAAGCGACCCAGCGCACGGACCAGGCGGAGCAGGAGGTGGCGCTCGCCCGCGGCCGTGCCGCCGCCGAGCAGGCCGCCGCCGACACCGCCAAGCAGCAGTACGAGGACGGCCAGGCCCGCCTGGTGGCGGTGCGGGCCGACATCACGCAGGTGGAGCACCGGCTGACCGAGCTGAAGCAGCAGCTGCACGTCGAGCTGGAGCGGCTGGCCAAGGCGCAGCGCGACGCCGAGCAGGCCGAGCGCCGGCGCGCCGAGGCGTCGCGTCCCGACGAGGAGCCGCCGACGCAGATCCTGTCCGTGCCCGCTCCGGCCGCTGCTCAGGCAGCGCCCGTCCCGGCCGACAAGCCGCAGACCGACAAGCCGGTCGAGCCGCAGGCCGGGGACGAGCCCACGATCATGCTGGCCGGCAACGAGCCCACCATCAGCCTGGACGGGCGCAGCACCGACGCCGAGGCCTCCAGCCGGTAACAGTCGCGAAAAAGCCGCTGTGCGTCCTGGGACGCACAGCGGCTTTTTTTTCGTGCCCGTCCGCGGTCGGCGACGGTGCCGCGGTCAGACCGGCTTGTCGGCGAAGGCGGCGACGGTGCGGTCGGCGTACGCGCTGGCGTCGCCGTACTCCATGGGGCCGGGCCAGTCCTTGGGGAGCGGGACCTCGACCGCGGGGGCGACGCGGCGGACGATCTCGTCCAGCACCGTCTCGGCGTCGCCGACCCACAGGTGCTTCGCGCCGGGCACGCCGACGATCTCGGCGTGCGGGATCGCGGCGAAGCGCTCCTTCGCCTCGGCCGGGCGCAGGTAGTCGTCGTGCTCGGGCACGAGCGCGGTCACCGGGCGGCCGGAGTCGGCCCATACCGCCAGGTCTTCGGGCTTGCTGAAGCGCAGCGGCGGGGACAGCAGGATCGCACCGGCGATCGCCGGGTCGCAGCCGTATTTGAGAGCCAGGTCGGTGCCGAAGGACCAGCCGACCAGCCACAGGTTCGGCAGCTCGTGGAACTCGGCGTACTCGATCGCGGCGGCGACGTCGAAGCGCTCCCCCACCGCGTGGTCGAAGGCGCCCTCGCTGGTGCCGCGCACGCTGGACGTGCCGCGGCTGTTGAAGCGCAGCACCGCGATCCCGGCCAGCGCGGGCAGCCGCCAGGCGGCCTTGCGGTAGACGTGGCTGTCCATCATGCCGCCGTGCGTCGGCAGCGGGTGCAGGCAGATCAGGGTGGCGACCGGGTCGCGGTCGGCGGGGAGCGCCAGCTCCCCGACCAGCTTCAACCCGTCGGCGGTATGCAGTTCGATGTCCTGCCGACGCGCGGGCAGGATCGAGTTGGCACGGATCGCGGTCACTCCTACAGTCTGCCCGCGCGACGGTCCGCCCTACCCCCTGACGTCACGGTGATCACACCGCGGCCCTCAGCCGTAACGGGGCGCGTTGCGGGACCGTTCGACGTTGGGTTTGCGCTGGTGGCGGCTCCCCCAGCAGCTGCTGTGCCAGTGCCTGCGGTCGCCCGCGTCACCCCACCCCTGCGACGGCCACGCCACCACGTGTGGCACTCCGGGCCGGATCTCCTGGTGGCACCCCGGGCACTTGTAGGTCTTGTCCGACCTCTCGCCGCTCAGATGCCGGACGGTGAACTCACCGTCCGGATCGTCATGGACGTACTCCACCCCGCGTCGCGACATGGCCTCATCGAGATCGCGCTCCGGGCGATCCTTCTTGTTGTTACGACGCGGACTCATGTGCCCAAGATACGACGCACCCCACCCGACCCTACGATCTTGCGCGAACTGTTAGGGATATGCCCGATTAGGGCGTGTCATCCCCCCAGTCCGCGCAAGATCTGCGCGGTGGGGCGGGTCAGCGGTGGGTGTGGTCGCGGAAGCCGCGGCCGGTTTTGCGGCCGAGGTAGCCGGCGGTGACGAGGTGCTCCAGGAGGGGGGCGGGGGAGAAGCCGGGCTCGCGGAGTTCGAGGTAGAGCTCGCGCTGGATGGCCAGGGAGACGTCCAGGCCGACCACGTCGAGGAGTTCGAAGGGGCCCATGGGGTAGCCGCAGCCGAGCTTCATGGCGGCGTCGATGTCGTCGGCGGTGGCGTAGCTGGCCTCCAGCATCTTCACCGCGTCGTTGAGGTACGGGAACAGCAGCGCGTTGACGATGAAGCCGGCCCGGTCGGCGCAGTCGACGGCGGTCTTGCCGAGGCTGGACACGACGGCGTCGGCGGTGGCCAGAGTTGCGGCGCTGGTGCGGATGGTGGCGACCACCTCGATCAGCGGCATGACCTGGGCGGGGTTGAAGAAGTGCAGGCCGACCACGTCCGCGGGGCGGTGGGTGGCCATGGCGCACTCGACGACCGGCAGGCTCGACGTGGTGGTGGCCAGTACGGTGCCGGGCTTGCAGATCTCGTCGAGGCTGGCGAACAGCGCCTTCTTGACGCTCAGCTCCTCCACCACGGCCTCGACGACCATGTCCACGTCGGCCAGGTGGTCCAGGTTGGTGGACCAGGTGATCCGGCCGATGGCGGCGTCGCGCTCGGCCTCGGTGAGCTTGCCGCGCACCACGCCCTTGTTCAGCGACGTCTTGACCGCCTCGCAGACCTTGGCGGACTTCTCCGCGCCGCGGGTCACGCTCAGCACCTCGTAGCCGGCCTTGGCGAAGACCTCGATGATGCCGGTGGCCATGGTGCCCGAGCCGACCACGCCGACGCTGCCGATCGGGCGCGGGCTGGCCTCGTGCGCTCCGGGAGCGGGGGTCAGCTCGTCGGCGACGACGACCGGCGAGCCCTGCTTGGTGTACGTGTAGAAGCCGCGGCCGGTCTTACGGCCCAGCAGGCCCGCGGTGACCATCTGCTTGAGCAGCGGCGCCGGGGCGTGACGGCGGTCGCGGCCGCCGCGGCGGTACATGGTGTCGAGGATCTCGTACGCCGTGTCCAGGCCGATCAGGTCCATCAGCGCGAGCGGGCCCATGGGCAGGCCGCAGCCCAGCTTCATGGCCGCGTCGATGTCCTCGCGGGTGGCGTAGTGGTTCTCGAACATCGTCACGGCGTGGTTCAGGTAGCCGAACAGCAGCGCGTTGGCGATGAAGCCGGCCCGGTCGCTGATGGTCACGTCGGTCTTGCCGAGCCGGGCGCACAGCGCCTCCACGTCGGCGACGACCTCCGGCGCGGTCACCACGGTGCGGATGATCTCGACCAGCTTCATCACCGGCGCGGGGTTGAAGAAGTGCACGCCGATGACCTGGTTGGGCCGGTGCGTGGCCACGGAGATCTCGGTGACCGACAGCGAGCTGGTGTTGGTGGCGAGGATGGCGTGCGGCGGGCAGACCTTGTCCAGCTCGGCGAAGATCGCCTGCTTGAGGTCCAGGTGCTCGGGCACCGCCTCGATCACGAAGTCGACGCTGTGCAGCGCGGCGAGCCCGACCTGGAAGTCGACCCGGGCGTGCAGCGCGTCGCGGTCCTGCTCGGACAGCTTGCCCTTGGCCACTGCGCGGTCGGTCGAGCCGGCCAGGTTGGCCCGGCCCCGCTCCAGCGCGCCCTCGCTGATCTCGACGGCCACGACGTTCAGGCCGTTGCGCGCGAATACCTCGACGATGCCGGCGCCCATGGTGCCGAGGCCGACCACGCCCACCGTGTTGATTTCGCGAGCCACAGTGCCCATCCCATCTCCCAAACGATCGCTAAGGCTACTCGGGAGTCTCCCACGGCCCCTGCCTCCCCACACCCTGCCCCGAAAGTGAACCTAGCCACTCGCCGACAGACAAGAAGGAAGGGCACCTTCACATCGCCATGCGTTGTGGAAGGCGCCCTTCTTAACGGCCGGTGCGGCGCGCAGGCGGGTGGGTGCCGCCGATGCGCAGGTCAGCGTGGGTGGCGGGCGCCCGACCGGACGGCGGCGGCCACGGCCGCGGCGCCCTCGCGGCCCAGCGTGATCGTGTAGTGGTTCACATCCGGCACGTCGGTCTCCGCCACGCCCGGCAGCCACTCGCTCGCCCGGCCCGGGGTGTAGAGCGGGGCGTCCGGATCGTCGAACATGCCGCGCGGGGCACGCAGGAACACCGCGGGACGCGGCAGCGGCGCGGGCATCGTGCCCGGCAGCGCGTAGAGGTCCTGCCCGTCGCGGACCGCGGCCTCCATGCGGCAGGCGGCGTGCAGGTGCGAATCCGCACCGACCAGGTCGTAGTCGAGATAGGCGTCGGCTCCGGCGGGCCAGGGGTCGAAGGACGGGTGCTGCCGCCACAGCGCCAGGTAGGCGTCCCGGTCCGGGAAGGTCATGTTCAGCCGGGCGAAGACGGCGCCCACCGTCGTGGCGATCGCCTCCTCCAGCGCGGCCGGGCCGGCCACCGCGTCGATGCCCGGCGGCAGCGGCAGCGGAGCCCCGCCGTCGACCAGGATCAGGCGCTCGACCAGCTCCGGGAAGCGGCGCGCGGTCTCCGCGACCACGAAGCCGCCCATCGAGTGGCCGAGCAGGGGGACGGGGCCGTCGGCGTACGCCCGGACGACTGCGGCGATGTCGGCCGCGTGCTCGGACATGCCGTAAGGGCCCGGCAGGTCGCGGCTGCCGCCGCGGCCGCGCAGGTCGACCGCCACCACCTGGTGGTCGCGGCCCAGCTCGGGCCCGATCAGTGTCCAGGCCAGGTGCGACGAGGTGATGCCGTGCACCGCGACGAGCACCGGACCGTGCTCGCCCCACACGCCCACCCGCAGCTCGCCGCCGCGTACGGGCACGCTCTCCATCCGGTACGCCACCTGCTGACCCATCTCCGCTCCTCCCACGCCGTGCGCGGGATGCTGCCACACCGGACGCCTCGCGCCAGTGGTGTCCGCCCACACAATCCGCGCCGACCGACAGGGCTGCCGCCACCGGCACCGCCGCCCGTCCCCCGGTCCTCAGCAGGTGGGGAAGGGCGCCTTCCACAACGTATAGCGATGTGAAGGTGCCCTTCCTTTAAGTCGGTTGCCGGGGGGATGCCGCGCCGGGACGATTCTCCGCATGTCGACACTCAAGGTCACCGCGGAACGGCTGGTGATCCACCCGCACCCCAACGCCGACGCGCTCGAACTCGCCGAGGTGGGACGGCTGCGCGCGGTGGTCGCCAAGGGTGCTTTCCGCACCGGGGACCACGCCGTCTACCTGCCCGAAGGCTCCGTGCTGCCGGAGCCGCTGATCGCCGAACTCGGCCTCACCGGCCGTCTGGCGGGAGCGAACAAGGACCGCATCACCGCGGTACGCCTGCGCGGCGAGCTGTCCCAGGGCATCGTCTGCCTGCCGAAGGCGCTGTCCGACGTGGACCTGGTCCAGGCGGCCGCGGCGGGCACGGACTTCGCGGAGCTGCTCGGCGTGGTCAAGTGGAACCCGCCGGTGCCGGTGCACCTGGCCGGTGACATGGAGCCCGCCGCCGACCTGCTGCCCTGGTTGGAGGTGGAGAACATCCGCCGTTACCCCGACCTGTTCACGGCCGGCGAGCCGGTGATCGCCACCGAGAAGATCCACGGTTCGGCGACGCTGATGACGTTCGTCGCGGCGACCGGCGAGGTGTACGCGTCCTCGAAGGGCTTCGGCAAGCAGCGCCTGGCCATCAAGGAGACGGGCCACAATCTCTACTGGCGCGCGATCCGCACGTTCGACGTGCCCGCGTTCGCGGCCGCGGTCGCCGCCGCGTTCGGCGCGGCCCGGGTGGGCGTGTTCGGCGAGGTGTTCGGCCGCGGCGTGCAGGACCTGCCGTACGGCGCGAACGCCGGGGTGCGCCCCGGGTACGCGGTCTTCGACGTGTGCGTGGACGCCGGGGACGGCGTGCGCTGGCTGACGCTGGACGAATACGCGCCGCTCGCAGCGGAGCACGGGGTGCCCCTGGTCCCGGTGCTCTACCGGGGCGCCTACGACGAGCAGGAGCTGATCGGGCTGGCCGACGGCACCGAGACGGTGTCCGGCACGGGCGCGAACCTGCGCGAGGGCCTGGTCGTACGCTCGCTGCCCGAGCGCTACAGCCCGGTGACCGGCGGCCGCGCCATCGGCAAGCTCGTCTCCCCCGCCTACCTCACCCGCAAGGGCGGCACCGAATACGAGTGACGGGCCTCGGGCGGCCGCGCCGGTCGACCGGCGCGGCCACCGACGGACTAGCCTGTGAGCGTGCGTTATGTCGTGATCACAGGCGTGTCCCGCGGGCTGGGTGAGGCGCTGCTGAACCAGTTCGAGACCGACGAGGGCACCACGGTGCTGGCGCTGGGTCGCGGCTTCACCGACGCGCAGCGCATCGCCGCCGGCCCGCGGCTGATCCTGCGCCACTGCGAGCTGGCCGAGCCGTCCACCCTGCCGCACGCGTCCGAGCTGAACGAGCTGATCGCGGACGCCGACGAGGTGGTGTTGATCCACAACGCCGCGGTGGTCGCCCCGATCGGGCCGATCGGCGACCTTGAGCCCGACGAGCTGGCCAACGCGGTCGCGGTGAACCTGACCGCGCCGATGCTGCTGACCAACTCCCTGCTGGCGGCACTGCCCGCGACGGCCCGCGCCTTGATCATGTTCGTCTCCTCGGGCGCGGCGCACCGGGTCATCGACGGCTGGTCGGCGTACTCGGCGACCAAGCGCGGGGCGGAGGAGTTCTTCGCGCACCTGGCCGAGCAGTACGCGGACGAGCCCCGGATCCGGGTGGAGATCGTCAATCCCGGGGTGATGGACACCGGCATGCAGGAGACGATCCGGGCCGCCCGGTTCGCCGGGCAGCAGCGTTTCCTCGACCTGTTCGAGAACAACGAGCTCCCGGACCCGGCGGCGATCGCGGCCCGGCTGATCGAGGACCACCTCCATGCGTGAGGATGTTTCGGATTACTGATCAGTAGGCCTAGACTGCGCGCGTGACCACCACCTCATCCCTGCCGCCCGGCGCGAGTGTCGTCGAGGCCGGCGAGCTGATCTCGACGAACCCCGCCACCGGTGACGAGGTGGCCCGCCTGCCCGTCGCCACCGCCGCGGACGTGGCCGCCGCCGTCGAGCGGGCCCGCGTCGCGAGCGTCTGGTGGGCCGGGCTGGGCTGGCGCGAGCGCCGCCGGCGGCTGCTGCGCTGGCGTAGCCTGCTGGTCACCCGCATCCACGAGCTGGCCGAGCTGATGCACCGCGAGGGCGGCAAGCCGGTCGACGAGGCACTGCTGGAGATCGTCGTCTCGGTCGACCACGCCGCCTGGGCCGCCAAGCACGCCCGCAAGGTCCTCGGCCCGCGCCGGGTCGGTGGCTCGCTGATGCAGTCCGAGTACGCCGCGCACCTGGAGTACCAGCCGTTCGGCGTCATCGGCGTGCTCGGCCCGTGGAACTTCCCGATCTTCACCCCGTTCGGCTCCATCGCGTACGGGCTGGCCGCGGGCAACGCCGTGGTGTTCAAGCCCAGCGAGTACACCCCCGCCGTCGGCCAGTTCTACGTGGACGCCTTCAACGAGGTCGTGCCGGAGCACCCGGTGCTGCAGATCGTGCACGGCACCGGCGAGACGGGCGCGGCGCTGTGCCGGTCGGGCGTGGACAAGCTGGCCTTCACCGGCTCCGCGGCGACCGGCCGCAAGGTGATGGCGGCCTGCGCCGAGTCGCTGACCCCGGTGCTCATCGAGTGCGGCGGCAAGGACGCGCTGATCGTGGCCGACGACGCCGACCTCGACGCGGCGGCGGAGGCGGCGGCCTGGGGCGCCAACTTCAACGCCGGCCAGGCCTGCGTCGGCATCGAGCGGGCGTACGTGCACGAGCGGGTGTACGACGCGTTCGTGAGCAAGCTGGTGGCGCGCACCGAGAAGCTGACGCTCGGCGAGCAGGTCGGCCCGATCACGATGCCCGGCCAGCGCGACATCATCGCCCGGCACATCGACGACGCGCTGAACAGCGGCGGCCGCGCCCTGCTCGGCGGCCCCGACTCGGTGCAGGGCGCGTACGTCAAGCCGACCATCCTGGTCGACGTGCCGGAGACGTCGGCGGCCGTGCGCGAGGAGACGTTCGGGCCGACCATCACGGTCACCAAGGTCGCCTCGGTCGAGGAGGCGATCACGCTGGCCAACGACTCCGCGTACGGGCTGGGCTCGGCGGTGTTCTCCAAGCGCCACGGCATGGCGATCGCGCGCCGGCTGCGCACCGGCATGACCGCGGTGAACTCGGCGTTCTCGTTCGCGGTGCTGCCCTCACTGCCCTTCGGCGGCGTCGGCGCGTCCGGCTTCGGCCGCATCCACGGCGCGGACGGCCTGCGCGAGTTCACCCGGGCCAAGGCCATCGCCCGGCGGCGGCTGCCGAGCCTGCCCGCGCTGCTCACCTTCGAGCGCAAGCCGTCGGCGGTCCGGCTGGCGCTGACCGTGACGAAGCTGCTGCACGGTCGCGACCGCTGATCCGAGACACCACGAGGCCCCCGGCGCACCCGCCGGGGGCCTCGCTGTTTGCGCTCCAGAATTCTGATAGCTACTGTCATTTTCTAGTGGCTATCATTTTGGAGGCGATGTCATGTCGGATCGGCGGCGCTGGTGGGCGCTGGGCGCACTGGTGCTCAGCGTGCTCACGGTGGGACTGGACGGGACGGTGCTCAACGTCGCGCTGCCCACGATCGCGGCGGACCTGGACGCGGGCACCGACGGCCTGCAGTGGGTCGTCAACGCGTACGTGCTGGTGTTCGCGGGGCTGATGCTGCCGTTCGGGGCGCTGGGCGACCGTTACGGCCGCCGGCGGCTGCTTCTGATCGGGCTGGCGGTGCTCGGCACGGCCTCGCTGGTCTCGGTGTTCGCCGACGGGCTGGGCGCGCTGCTGGTCGCGCGCACCCTGATGGGCTTCGGCGCGGCGATCCTCACCCCGACCGCGGTCGCGGTGCTGCCCGCGCTGTTCGCGCCCGCCGAGCGGCCGAAGGCGGTCGCGGTGCTGATGCTGGGCCTCGGCCTGGGCATCCCGCTCGGCCCGATCGTGGGCGGCTACCTGCTCGACCACTTCTGGTGGGGCTCGATCTTCCTGATCAACGTGCCGGTCGCGGCACTGGGCATGATCGCGGTGGCGCTGCTCATGCCGGAGAACCGCGATCCGCACCCGCGCCCGGCCGACCTGCCCGGCGGCCTGCTCTCCACGACCGGCCTGGTGACCCTGGTGTACGGCATCGTCGCCGCGCCGGAGCGCGGCTGGGGCGACCCGCTGGTGCTGGCCGCGCTGACCGGAGGCGTGCTGCTGCTGGCCGCGTTCGGGTGGTGGGAGCGGCGCACCGGCCACCCGATGATCGACCTGCGGCTGTTCGGCGACCCCGGCTTCCTGTGGGGCGCGGTCGCCGCCACGGTCCTCTCCTTCGGCCTGTTCGGCCTGCTCTTCGTGGTGCCGCAGTACCTGTCGTTCGGGTTCGGCTACGACGCCCTGGGCACCGGCGTCCGGCTGCTGCCCCTGATCGGCGGGCTGTTCGTGGCGTCGCCGCTCGCGGCCCGGCTGTCCGTCCGGATCGGCCACCGGCTGCCGGTGACCGCGGGCCTGCTCATCACCGCGGCCGGGCTGGCGCTCGGCGCGACGACCGGGCCCACCACCGGGTACGGCTTCGCGGCCGCCTGGTGCGCAATCGTCGGCTTCGGCACCGGGCTGGCACTGGCACCCGCGATGGACGCCGTGCTGGGCGCGCTGCCCCCGGAGCGGGCCGGCTCCGGCACCGCGCTGACCATGACCATGCGGCAGGCCGCCGGGGCGCTGGGCGTGGCCCTGCTCGGCAGCCTGCTGAACGCCGTCTACACCGGACGGGTCGACGTCGCCGGGCTCGGGGCCGACGCGGCCCGGACCGCGCAGGACTCGGCCGCCGGCGCGTACGCCGTGGCCGCCGCGCTGGGTCGGCCGGAGCTGGCGGCGAGCGCGCACGACGCCTTCGTCGCGGGCATGGCCGCGGTGCTGTGGAGCTGCGCCGCGATCGCGGTCGTGGGGGCGGCGCTGACCGCCCTGCTGCTGCCCGCCCGCCGCCCCGACCTCGGCGATGGTGGAGAATCCGCACATGAGCTCGTCGGGGTTGCGTGAGCGCAAGAAGCAGAAGACCCGCTGGCTGATCCAGGAGCACGCGCTGCGGCTGTTCACCGAGCAGGGCTACGACGCCACCACGGTCGAGCAGATCGCGGCGGCCGCCGAGATCTCGCCCAGCACGTTCTTCCGGTACTTCGCCACCAAGGAGGACGTCGTCCTCGACGACGAGTACGACCCGATGCTGGCCGGCGCCGTCGCGGCGGCGCCGGCCGAGCTGGGGCCGATCGACGCGCTGCGGCACGCCGTGCGCACCACGATGAGCAACCTGCCGGAAGCGGACCGCGACAAGATCCTCTTTCGCAGCCGCCTGCAGAACTCGGTCCCCGCGCTGCGCGCCCGCCTGCTCGACGGCTTGATCGGCAACATCAAGCTGATCAGCACCGCGATCGCCCCCCGCATCGGCCGCCCCGAGGACGACCTGGAGGTCCAGATCATGGCCGGCGCCTGCGTCGGCGCCATGCTCCCCGCCCTCTTCGCCTGGGTCGACTCCAACGGCACCCTCGACCTCACCAAGGTCGTCGACGACGCCCTCGAAAAGGTCGGCAAAGGCTTCACCCCGTAAGCCCGCCCGCCAAGAGGCTCAGAAGAGGGTCAGTTCGTCTTTCTTGGTGCCGCGGAGGCGGTCGTAGTCGACGACGACGCAGCGGATGCCGCGGTCTTCGGCGAGGACTCGGGCCTGGGGTTTGATCTCCTGGGCGGCGAAGATGCCGGCTACCGGGGCCAGCAGGGGGTCGCGGTTGAGGAGTTCGAGGTAGCGGGTGAGCTGCTCTACGCCGTCGATCTCGCCGCGGCGTTTGATCTCGACGGCCACGTGGGCCTTGGCGGCGTCACGGCAGAGGAGGTCGACGGGGCCGATGGCGGTCATGTACTCGCGGCGGACCAAGGTGAAGCCCTCGCCAAAGGTGTGCGGCGCGGCGGCCAGCAACTCCTGGAGATGGGCTTCGACGCCGTCCTTCTGCAGGCCGGGGTCGGGGCCGAAGACGTGGGAGGTGTCCTCGAAGACTTCTTCGAGGGCGATCCTGAGCTCCTCGCCGGCCTTGTTGACCACGCGCCACACGCCGGGCTCCTCGACCAGCTTGCAGGGTGGGCTCATCCAGTTCAGCGGCTTGTATGCCCGGTCGTCGGCGTGGATCGAGACCGAACCATCCGCCTTCACGATGAGCAGGCGTTTGGCGGAGGGGAGGTGGGATGACAGCCGTCCGACATAGTCGACGGTGCACCGGGCGATGACGAGACGCACCGAACCAGCCTAAGGGACGCGTATCCGCCGTAGCGTTCGCGTCCGTCGCACGGTCGGGGCATGCTGGGAGCGTGCTCGAACTTCTGACCGGCACGGGGCTGGCCACGGCCGCGGGGCTCAATGCATACATACCGCTGCTGGTGATCGGCATGCTGGACCGGTACACGAATCTGATCAATCTGCCTTCGGCCTGGTCGTGGCTGAGCAACGGCTGGGTGCTGCTGATCCTCGCGGTGCTGCTGGCGGTCGAGTTCGTCGCGGACAAGGTGCCGGTGGTGGACAGCGTCAACGACGTGGTGCAGACGGTGGTCCGGCCGACCGCGGGCGGCATGGCCTTCGCCGCGGGTTCGGGCTCCGAGACGGTCACGGTCACCGACCCGTCGGCACTGTGGACGCAGAAGCTGTGGATACCGATCGTGATCGGGCTGCTCATCGCGCTCACCGTGCACAGCACCAAGGCGGTCGCGCGTCCGGTGATGAACGCGGCCACGCTCGGCGTGGCGGCTCCCGTGGTGTCGACGGTCGAGGACGGCGCGAGCGCGAGCCTGTCGGTCGTCGCCATCATCATCCCCGCACTGGTGGTCATCTTCCTGATCGGCCTGGTCTGGTGGATGGTGACCGTTTCCCGCAGGCGGCGGCAGCGTCGCACGGTCAGGGCACTGTCGGAAAAGTAGCTACCGCCGTCAGGCGTGGCGAAAGGGTTATAAACGGGCGAAAACGTCATACTCTCGCGGAGGAAATCCATCCGAATCCCCCGTGGAGGTGCCGTGGCCAGCGTCGCCGAGGTCAAAGCGGCCATCGATGCCGCGATGCTGCATGTGCAGGAAGGCCAGGACGCGGTCCGTTCCGCCAACGACCGGCTCGGTGAGGCTCAGCTCAGCCTCGCCACCGCGGTCGAGGGCTCCGGGCACGAGGCCGTCACCGCCGCGCAGGCCGCACTCGCCCAGGCCGCCTCGGAACTCGAGGAGTGCCTCACCGCGACGCTGCACGCGGTGGAGCAGGCCGAGTCGTACGTCGCGACGCTGTGAGCGCCCACATGAGCGAGCGTAGCGAGCGAATCAGTCGGCACAGGTCGGCTCATGTCGTCGTCGGTGACGAGCGCAGCGAGGAGGCGACGGCATGAGCCTCGTTCAAGATCTTGCCGATCAGTTGCGGGTCGCCCGCGAGGAACTGCCCCTGCCGCAGGTCTCCGCCGCCGCCGAGCGCCTGCGCAGCGCCACCGGGCTGCTGGCCTGGGTGCTGCACCACAGCGCGACCCCGGTCAGCGTGCCCGACCTGAGCCGCGCCGTCGAGCGCCTGGACCACGCCGCCGCCGCGCTGCGCGTCGCCCAGGACCGCCTCGACGAGTACGCGCTGGCGCTGGGCATGCCCGCCGACACCCACGCCCGCCACGACGAGGGCTGGCCGGCCGCCGTGCCTACCCAGGCCCCGCGCGGCGAGGTCAGCGGCTCCGGCGACTGCCGGCTGGCCGACTGGTGGGGCGAGCGGATCGCCGCGCTGACCGGCGAGTCCTTCTCCGCGTCCACGCTCACCGGCGACCGTGCCGACGCCGCGCAGTCCAGCGCCGAGCTGCTGCGCCGCTGCGTACAGGCGGCACACGACGGCGACCGCAGGCGGCTGCACCGGCACCTGGCCGCGGCGGGTCCTGCCGTCGGCCTGGGCCTGGCCGCGATCGCGCCGCCGCTGCTGCGCCACCTCGCCGCCGACCTGGTCGGCTACCCGCCGCGACTGGAGGATCTGGCCCGGGTGCGCCGGGCGGCCCTGCCGCTGCCCGCGGAGCTGCTGCCGCAGCTGCCCGCCGAGGCGGCCGAGGAGATCGTGGCGCGGGTCTGCCACACCTCGCCCCAGCGCACCGCCGACCGCCCGCCCACCCACCCGGTGGACGCCGCCACCGCCGCCGCGCTGCTGGTCGCCGCGCTGCTGCGGGCCAACGGCCGGGCAGCCGACGAGCTGAACCAGATCATCGAGGCCGAACGGGCCGCCGCCGGGGCCGCCCAGCAGCGGGCCACGGAACGGGCCGAGGCCCACCGGGCCGCGCTGCGTATCACCGACAGCGGCCGCCGCCGCTCCGCCGTCGACGAACTGGGCCGCGTCACGCAGTCCACGGCTCGCCGCCGCAGCGGTGGCTGAGCAGGACGCCGCGACTGCGCCGACCAGCCGAGGGATCGTCGCGGCGGTACGCAGGGAACTGGCCGCGGCCCGGCACGCCGCCCGCGCCTCGCTGGCGGCCACCGCGGCTGCTCGGGCCGCCGCACTCGCGCAGCTCGACGCCGTCCGGCTGTCCGCCCCCAAACGGCGCGACGAGCTGCTGTCCACGCGCGACAAGACCCTGGCCGAGGCACGGGCCCGCCGCGAGCGGGAGACCGCGAAACTCGGCCGGGGCCTGCTCGGGCTCGCCGAGGCGGCCGCGCCGGGCACCGCGGGCAGCCCGTGGGCGTCGTGGCGGCCCGGCATGCGGCCCGAGCCGCAGGCCGGACTCACCCCCGGACTGCTGCGGATCGGCTCGCTGGTGCAGGAACCCGCCCCGAACGTGCCCGTCCCGGCCCTGGTGCCGCTGCTGGACACCGCGCACCTGAGCGTGTCCGGCGACGGTGCGGCCGCGGTGGACGCCCTGATCGGGGCGATGCTGCTGCGCGCGCTGGCGTCGGTGCCGCCCGGTTCGCTGCGGATCAGCGTGTACGACCCGGGCCGTCTCGGCGGCGCGCTGGCCGGGCTCGCCCCGCTGGCCCCGGCGGGCCTGATCTCGTACCTCGGGCCGGGCGGGCTCGCCCCGCTGCTCGACGACCTCGCCGAGCAGATCCGCCGCATCAACGAGAACGTGCTCGGCGGGGTCTACCTGAGCGTGGCCGAACTCGCCGCGGAGACCGGCCGCCGCCCGGAGCCGTGGCGGGTGGCGGTGCTGCTGGCCGACCCGAACGGCGCGGAGCTGTCCAAGGCCGAGCGCGCCCAGCTCGACCGGGTCGCCCGCACCGGCGTCGCGGCCGGCGTACACCTGATCAGCCGGGGTTTCGAGCTCGCCGCCGACACCGACGTGGAGACGATCGCGATCCGGGCCAACGGCACCGCGCGGACCAGCCTCACCGGCGAGATCCCGGTGCGGCTGGACGCCCCACCCGGCGCGGCCCTGGTCACCGGGGTCTGCCGGGCGCTCGCCGAGCAGGCCACCGCCGGTCCGCCGCCGGTGCCGTTCGCCGCGCTGCTGCCCGACGAGATCTGGCAGCAGTCCTCGGCCGAGTCGCTGCGCGCGCCGATCGGCGAGGGCACCGACGGCCGGCTGGTGGAACTGGTGCTCGGTGACGATCCGCCGCACGCCCTGATCGGCGGCCCGTCCGGCTCGGGCAAGACGAACCTGATCTACTGCTGGCTGGCCGCGCTGGCCACCCGCTACTCCCCCGGCGAGCTGTCGCTGTACCTGCTGGACTTCAAGGAGGGCGTGTCCTTCGCCCGCTTCGCCCCCGGCACCCGCGACCCCAGCTGGCTGCCGCAGGTGCGGCTGGTCGGCGTCAACGTCAACGGCGATCGGGAGTTCGGCCTGGCCCTGCTGCGGCACCTGGCCGAGGAGCTCAAGCGCCGGGCGGCCGCCGCCAAGCAGCATGAGGCGACCAAGCTCGCCGAGCTGCGCGCCGAGGATCCGGCCGGCAACTGGCCGCGCATCGTCGCCGTCATCGACGAGTTCCAGGTGCTGCTGGGCGCGCGCGACGCGGTGACCAGCGAGGCCGTGGACCTGCTGGAGGACCTGGCCCGCCGGGGCCGCTCGCAGGGCATCCACCTGGTGCTGGCCAGCCAGGACGTGTCCGGCATCGAGGCGCTGTGGGGCCGCTCCGGCCTGGTCTCGCAGTTCACGCTGCGCATCGCGCTGCCCAAGGCGCGCCGCATCCTGTCCGATGTGAACCTGGCCGCCGAGCTGATCCCGCGCTGCCACGCCGTGGTCAACGCCGACTCGGGCGTGCCCTCGGCGAACACCATCGTGCGCCTGCCCGACGCGGGCGACCGCGCGACCTGGCTCGGGCTGCAGGAGCAGTTGTGGTCGGCCCGGCCCGACGGTGCCGAACCGCCGCGCCTGTTCGACGGCGACTCCCGCCCGCTGTTCCCGCTGCTGCCGCCGCCGCCCGCGCCGGAGCTGCCCGCCGCGGTGGGCGCGGTGGCCCTGCTCGGCGAGACCATCGACGTCGCGGGCCGCCCCGCGACGCTGCGGCTGAACCGCGCGCCCGGCCGCAACCTCGCCGTGCTCGGCACCCGCGCCGACGAGGCCTGCGCGGTGCTGCTCGCCGCCGGGCACGCCCTGGGCAGCCAGCACACCTCCGGCTCGGCCCGGTTCAGCGTGCTGTGCCTGGACTCCGACGCGACCACGCCCGCGAAGTCGCTGCACGCGGTGCTCGACGCCCGCCACCGCTGCGACTGGTACGACGCCGACGGCGTCACCGCCCTGCTGGCCGAACTCGCCGAGAACACCGGGGAGGGCCGCGGTGACGGCGAGGTCCCCGCTCCCCCGCACTACGTGTTCGCCTTCGCGCTGGACGCGGTCGCCGCCCGGCTGGCCGCCAAGCCCGGACCGGGCCTGCCCAGCGGCCACGAGTTGCTGCGCACCGTGTTGGCGCGGGGCCCCGAGCGGCGCACCCATGTGCTCGGCTGGTGGCGTACGGTCGCCCGGCTGCGCGACGACCTCGGCGGTCCCGGCGCCCGATTCGACGCGATCGGCGCCTGGGTGGCGCTCGACGTGCACGGGCCCGAGCTGTCCGCGCTCTACCCGCAGCCCGGCGGCCCGGCCTGGTTCCCACGGCTCAACCGAGCCCTGCACTTCGACCGCGCGGTGCACCACCGCGCGCAGATCATCATCCCGTACGAGGTGGCCCCGTGACCTCCCCGCCGACGGTCCGCTACCGCGCGCTGATCGCCGACCTGGTCGCCGCGTCCCGGCGGCACGAGACGGCGCTGACCGCGGCCGTGCAGTCCCACGCGGACGGCATCGCCACCATCGAACACGACCTCGCCGCGGCCGACGACGCGGTGGTCGCGGCGAGTGCCCGGATGGCGCACGCGCAGCGGCTCGTCGCGCAGACCGACCTCGCGGCAGGGGCGCTGTGGGACGAGCTCAAACAGGTACGCGGCCGCCGCGGCCGCCGGCTGGGCCCGGTGCCGCCCCCGCTGCCCCTGCCCGAACAGCCCGCGTCCGCGTCCACCGACCCGATCGCCCTGCTGGAGAGCGCCGCCGCCCGCATCGACCGGGCCCGGCGCGGCGGCGAGAAACTGCCCCCGCTGATCCTCCCGCTGCTGTTCGCCCTCGGCGCGGCCTGCGCGGCCGTGGTCACCCTGCTCACGGCCTTCCTGCAGTCCCACGGCCCGGTCGGCCTGCTCGCCGGCTGGCTGATCCTGCTCGGCGCGCCGCTGTCCGGCCTGCTCCCGGCCCGCGACCTGGCCGACCGCTGGTTCGGCGCCCGCCTCGACCCCGGCGCCATCGCCCTCACCATCCTGGCCGGCATGCTCGCCACCACCGCCCTCACCCTCGCCTGACCGCCCCCGCCCCGCGCTGCGCCGCGTTGATCATGAACTTATGGCACGGCTCGACGGCGTGTCGCGTCCACAACTTCATGATCGATCGACCTGAGAAGGGTCAGGCCAGGCCGTGGCGTTCGCGTACCACGGTGACCAGCTCGGCCATGATGTCGGTGAGGGCGAAGTCCTTCGGGGTGAAGACGCGGGCCACGCCCGCCTCGCGGAGCACCTCGGCGTCGTCCTCGGGGATGATGCCGCCGACGACGACCGGCAGGTCGGGCAGCCCGGCCGCGCGCAGACCGGCCAGCACCGCGGGGACCGCGTTGAGGTGTGAGCCGGACAGCACGGACAGGCCGACCAGGTCCACGTCCTCCTGCACGGCCGCTGCCACGATCTGCGCCGGGGTCAGCCGGATGCCCTGGTAGACGACCTCGAACCCGGCGTCGCGGGCGCGTACGGCGATCTGCTCCGCGCCGTTGGAGTGCCCGTCCAGGCCGGGCTTGCCGACCAGCAGCCGCAGTGCCGGGCGCGCCAGCTCGCGGGCCGTGGCGTGCACCCGCTCGCGGACCCGGGCCAGTGAACCGTCCGCGCTGCCGGAAACGCCGCTGCTCAACCCGGTGGGGGCCCGGTATTCGCCGAACACCTCCCGCAGCACCCCGGCCCACTCCCCCGTGGTGACCCCGGCCTGCACACATTCCAGCGTGGCCGCCATCAGGTTGCGCGACCCGGCGGCGTCGGCGCGCAGCCGGTCCAGCGCGTCGGCAGCCGCCGACCCGTCGCGCTCCGCGCGCCAGCGCTGCACCGCGTCGATCGCGGCCTTCTCCGCGGCCGGGTCGACCTGCTCGATGGCCTGCGCGCCCGCGGCGGTCAGCGGCGACGGCTCGGTCTCGACGAACCGGTTGACGCCGACCACCACGTCCTCGCCCGACTCGACGCGGCCGCGGCGGCGGGCCAGCGAGGCGACCAGGGCGCTCTTGAGGTGCCCGCCCTCCACGGCGACGACCGCGCCGCCGAGCTCCAGCACCTCGGCGAGCTGGCGGCGGGCCCCGTCGGCGATCTCGTCGACCAGCGCCTCGACCACGTGCGACCCGGCGAACAGGTCGGGGTATTCCAGCAGGTCGGACTCGTACGCCAGGACCTGCTGCAGGCGCAGGGACCACTGCTGGTCCCACGGGCGGGGCAGGCCGAGGGCCTCGTTCCAGGCGGGCAGTTGCACGGCACGGGCGCGGGCGTCGCGGGACATGGTGACGCCGAGCATCTCCAGCACGATCCGGGCCACGTTGTTCTCCGGCTGCGACTCGGTCAGCCCCAGCGAGTTGACCTGTACGCCGTAGCGCAGTCGCCGCTGCTTGGCGTCGGCGACGCCGTACCGGTCGCGGGTGATCTCGTCCCAGAGCCGGTTGAACGCGCGCATCTTCGCCATCTCCTCGACGAAGCGCACGCCGGAGTTGACGAAGAACGACACGCGCTGCACCACGTCGCCCATGCGCTCGGGCGCGACCTGGCCGCCGTCGCGCACCCGGTCCAGCACCGCGACGGCGGTGGCCAGCGCGAAGCCGACCTCCTGCACGGGCGTCGCGCCGGCCTCCTGGAGGTGGTACGAGCAGATGTTGACCGGGTTCCAGGCGGGCGCGTTGGCCACCGTCCACGCGACGACGTCGGTGGTCAGCCGCAGCGACGGGCCGGGCGGGAAGATGTACGTCCCGCGCGACAGGTACTCCTTGATGATGTCGTTCTGCGTCGTCCCGGCCAGTGCGGCGGGGTCCGCGCCCTGCTCCTGCGCGACGGTGACGTACAGCGCGAGCAGCCACATCGCGGTGGCGTTGATGGTCATGCTGGTGTTCGCGGCGGCGAGGTCGATGCCGTCGAACAGCGCCCGCGCGTCGCCGAGGTGCGCCACCGGCACGCCGACCCGGCCCACCTCGCCCGCGGCCAGCTCGTGGTCGGGGTCGTAGCCGGTCTGCGTGGGCAGGTCGAAGGCGACCGACAGCCCGGTCTGGCCCTTGGCCAGGTTCCGCCGGAAGAGCGCGTTGGTGGCCGCCGCGTTCGAGTGACCGGCGTAGGTGCGCATGACCCAGGGACGGTCACGATCGGGCAGACGTGGCTCCATACGCCGATGCTAAGTGAACGTTCAGTAACTTGTGCCGGTGAAGAATCTCACTGGGGTACGTGGCGTCGCTCGCGCCCGGCCGAGCACCGGCCGGGCTCTATGCGGCGCTGACGTATGGTGCCGGGTGTGACTCACGAAGAGCTGGCGATCAGCGTTTCCGGGCTGCGGAAGTCCTATGCGGACAACGTCGCCGTCGCGGGGGTCGACCTGGCCGTGCCGCCGGGCGAGGTTTTCGCCCTGCTGGGCCCCAACGGGGCCGGCAAGACCACTACCGTGGAGATCCTGGAGGGGTTCCGCACCCGCGACTCCGGCCAGGTGTCCGTGCTCGGCATCGACCCGGCCAAGGCCGACCGCGACTGGCGTCGCCGGGTCGGCATCGTGCTGCAGGGCACCGGCGAGTTCGACGAGCTCAAGGTGCACGAGGTGGTACGCCACTTCGCCCGCTTCTATCCCCACCCGGCCGACCCCGACGAGGTCATCGAGCGGGTCGGGCTGAGCGAGAAGGCGAACTCGCGCACGCACACCCTCTCCGGCGGCCAGAAGCGCCGCCTGGACGTGGCGCTGGGCATCATCAGCCAGCCCGAGGTGCTGTTCCTCGACGAGCCGACGACGGGCTTCGACCCGGCCGCCCGGCGCGAGTTCTGGGACCTGATCCGCCAGCTCTCGCACACCGGCACCACCATCCTGCTGACCACGCACTACCTGGACGAGGCCGAGGCGCTCGCGGACCGGGTCGGCGTGATCGCCCGCGGCACCATGATCGCCGTGTCGACCCCCGCGGAGCTGGGCGGTCGGCACCTGGCCACGGCCACGGTGAGCTGGCGCGACGAGGGCGGGCCGCGCAGCGAGGAGACCGACCGGCCCACCGAGGTGGTGCAGCGGCTGGCCGCCTCGTTCGGCGGCGAGGTGCCGGAACTGACCGTCACCCGGCCCACGCTGGAGGACGTCTACCTGAAGATGATCGGCGAGAACGGGCAGGAGCCGGCGTGAGCGAGCGCAGCGAGCGAGCAATGTCATCGGTCGATGCCGTCGACGAGCGCAGCGAGGAGATGGCATGAGCGCGTTGGCCACCGAGCAGGAAGCGGCGCGGCCCGCCGTGCGGCAGGCGGGCGGGCTCAGCCTGGCCCTGGCGCAGGGCGGGATCGAGTTCAAGCAGTTCGTGCGTACGCGCGAGTCTTTGGTCTTCACGCTGCTCTTCCCCGTGATGCTGATGCTGATCTTCGGGTCGATCTTCGGCAGCGTGATCATCACGCCGGAGGGCGAAGTCCCCGCGGTGACCCTGTCGCAGTACTTCGTCACCGGCATGATCGCCTCGGGCATCATGGCCACCGGTTTCCAGAACCTGGCCATCACCATCCCCATCGAGCGGGACCGGGGAGTGCTCAAGCGCTACCGCGGCACGCCCATGCCGAAGTGGGTCTTCTTCGCCGGCAAGATCCTGTGCGTGGCGGCGCTCGCGTTCATCGCCGTCGTCCTGCTGCTGGGCGTCGCGGTGGCCCTCTACGACCTGCGGCTGCCCGACACCGGGCAGAAGTGGTTCACCTTCGGCTGGGTCAGCGTGCTCGGCCTGATCGCCTGCACGCTGTGCGGCATCGCCTTCTCCGGCGTCGCGAAGACCGGCCGCTCCGGGCCCGCCGTGGTCACCCCGATCGCGCTGATCCTGCAGTTCACCTCGGGCGTGTTCTTCGAGTACAAGGACCTGCCGCACTGGATGCAGCAGTTCGCCGCGCTGTTCCCGCTCAAGTGGATGTGCCAGGGCCTGCGCAGCGTGTTCCTGCCCGAGTCGTTCGCCAGCCAGGAGGTCGCCGGCTCGTTCGAGCTGGGCCGGGTCGCCCTGGTGCTCGCCGCCTGGTGTGTCGGTGGCCTGATCCTGTGCCTGGTCGGCTTCCGCTGGACCACCAAGCGGGAAGGCTGACGCGTGCGCCGCGCGGTGCGAGCGAGCACCGCGCGGCGTGCCGCTGATCAGTACGTGTAGAAGCCCTTGCCGCTCTTGCGGCCCAGCTCACCGGCCGTGACCATGCGCTGGAGCAGCTCCGGCGGGAAGAACTTCGGGTCGGCGGTGTCGGTGTAGATGTTGCGGGCCGCGTGCGCCAGGATGTCCACGCCGGTCAGGTCGGTGGTGGCCAGCGGGCCCATGGCGTGGCCGAAGCCCAGCTTGCAGGCCGTGTCGAGGTCCTCGGGCGTGCACACCCCGGACTCGACCAGCTTGACCGCCTCCACGACCAGCGCCGCGATCAGGCGGGTGGTGACGAAGCCGGCGATGTCGCGGTTGACCACGATGCAGGTCTTGCCGATGCCCTCGGCGAACGCCCGCGCGGTGGCCAGCGTCTCGTCGCTGGTGCGGTGGCCGCGGACCAGCTCGCACAGCTTCATCATCGGCACCGGGGAGAAGAAGTGGGTGCCCACGACCATCTCGGGCCGGGAGGTGGCCGCGGCGATCTGGGTGATCGGGATGGCGGAGGTGTTGGTGCCGAGCACCGCGTCCGGCTTGCAGATGCGGTCCAGTGCCCGGAAGACCTCCTGCTTGATCTCCAGCTTCTCGAAGACCGCCTCGATCACGATGTCGGCCTCGGCCGCGGCCTCGAGGTCCGTGGTGGTGGTGATACGTGCCAGTGCGTCCTGGGCGTCCTGCTCGGCGATGGTGCCCTTGGTGGCGAACCGGCCCAGCGAGGTGCGGATGCCGTCCAGGCCGCGCCCGGTGGCGGCGTCGTCGAGGTCACGCAGCGTGACCTGCCAACCGGCCTGCGCCGCCACCTGGGCGATGCCGGCGCCCATGAGTCCCGCCCCGATGACCGCGAGCTTCCCTGCCATTGCACTGCCTCCCACTGGGGAACATGATCCGGTGTCGTCCGGCGGCCGGTGGACGCGCTGCCGAACGCGTCGAGCCTAAACGATCGCTCAGGAGGGTGCGAACGGCCTCGCGACCCCGCCACGGAGGTGCAGACTGGGATCATGCCTGCTAGTGCCTATCTCGCCGGCCCGATGGTCGCGATCCTGACGATCGCGGTCCTCGCCGTGGTCCTGCACCGCGGACTGCAGCGCGACGCCGAGACACCCGCCCCGGTCGCGCCGAGCCCCGCTCTCGACGACTACGGCCTGCTGGCCAGCGCCGCCGTCGTTCGTACCCTCGCCGACGCGGCGCTCATCCGCGAGCACCTGCACAGCGTCGGCATCCGCGCCACACTCGCCACCGCACCCGACGGGCGCATCCGGGTGCTCGTCTTCGCCGACGAGGTCAACCGCGCCCGGCGCGTCGTCGGCGAGACCCGCTGATCCCGGTTGCCGTCAACGCCGCCGGCACCCGGTCCAGCCCCTCGCGAGCAAGGCGTCCCCTGGTCAGGGGACGCCTTCACGCACCTCAGAAGCCGTACTCGGGATCGGCGGGGGTTTCGGCGCGTTCGACCTCGACGCCCAGCGCCCGTAGGTCGCCGGCGAAGTCGGGGTAGCCGCGGTCGATGTGGTGCACGGCGCGGACCGTGGTCACGCCGTCGCCGCACAGGCCCGCGATGACCAGCCCGGCCCCGGCCCGGATGTCGCTCGCGGTGACCTCGGCGCTGGACAGGTTGCTCCGGCCGCGGACCATGGCGTGGTGGCCCTCGATGCGGATGTCCGCGCCGAGCCGCTTGAGCTCCTCGGCGAACATGAAGCGCCCGTCGAAGATGTTCTCCGTGATCAGCGAGACGCCGTCGGCCACCGCGGCCATGCCGATCGCCATCGGCAGCAGGTCGGTGGCGAAACCCGGGAAGGGCAGCGTGCGTACGTCGACCGCGGTGGGCCGGTCGGCGATGCGCACCCGGAACCAGTCAGGGCCGTAGTCGACCGCGCCGCCGGCCTGCTGGATCTTGTCTAGCGCGATCTCCAGGCAGCGCGGGTCGATGCCGCGCACGGTGACGTCGCCGCGCGTCATCGCGGCCCCGAAGGCCCAGGTGCCCGCGACGATGCGGTCGCCGATGGTGGCGTGCTCGACGGGCTGGAGCTGGCGGACGCCGTGCACCGTCAGCTCGGAGGTGCCCGCGCCCTCGATGCGCGCGCCCATCCCGGTCAGCATCCGGCAGATGTCGACGATCTCCGGCTCGCGCGCCACGTTGTCGATCACCGTGGTGCCGCGGGCCAGCACGGCCGCCATCAGCAGGTTCTCGGTCGCGCCGACGCTGGGGAAGTCCAGGCTGATCTTCGCGCCGTGCAGGCCCGACGGGGCCTCGGCGACCACGAAGCCGTGCTCGCCGCTGATGTCCGCACCCATCTTCGCCAGGCCGGACACGTGCATGTCCAGCCCGCGGGAGCCGATCGCGTCGCCGCCCGGGTGCGCGACCCGCACCCTGCCGCACCGCGCCAGCAGCGGCCCGAGCACGCAGATCGACGCCCGCAGCCGGCGGACCAGCTCGTAGTCGGCCTCCGGATGCAGCCTCTCGGGCACGTTGATGCGCACCCGGTCGTCGGAGAAGACGACGTCCGCGCCCAGCCGCCGCAGCACCTCCCCCATCAGCGCCATGTCGGTGATGCGCGGCACGTTGGTGATCACGCTCTCGCCTTCGGCCAGCAACGCCGCTGCCATCAGTTTGAGCGCGCTGTTCTTCGCGCCGACCACGCCGACCTCGCCGGCCAGCCGTACGCCGCCCTTGACCCGGATCACATCCACGTCGGCCATCGTAGAAGCCGGACCCCCCGTCCGGACGCCCGTCAGCAACGCGCCGACGGAGTCACCACCGTCGGCCACCATTAGGCTCGCTGTCATGGCTGTTCACCTCACCCGCATCTACACCAGGACCGGCGACGCCGGCACCACCGCGCTCGGCAACGGCGAGCGCGTGGACAAGACCGATCCGCGCATCACCGCGTACGCCGATGTGGACGAGTGCAACGCCGCGCTGGGGGTGGCGCTCGCTCTGGGCAACCTAGCCGACGATGTGCGCAACGTGCTGACCCTCATCCAGAACGATCTGTTCGACGTGGGCGCCGACCTGTGCAACCCGATCACCCCCGATCCGAAGTACCCGCCACTGCGCGTCAC
Organism: Catellatospora paridis; assembly: GCF_009720365.1. Classification (GTDB taxonomy): domain Bacteria; phylum Actinomycetota; class Actinomycetes; order Mycobacteriales; family Micromonosporaceae; genus Catellatospora; species Catellatospora paridis. The sequence continues at coordinate 226,015 of NZ_WBZD01000016.1, forward strand.
GCAGGACTACGTCACCCGCCTGGAAGGCTGGTGCGACGAGTTCAACGCACGACTGACCAAGCTGGATTCTTTTATCCTGCCGGGGGGTTCGCCTGGTGCGGCCCTGCTGCACGTAGCGCGAACCACCGCCCGGCGCGCGGAACGTTCCTCGTTCGCGCTGCTGAGCGTGGACGCGGAGCGCACCGGCCCGCTGCCCGCACAGTATCTCAACCGGCTCTCCGATCTGCTGTTCATCCTCGGAAGAGTCGCCAATTCCGATGGCGCCGCCGACGTGAAGTGGGTGCCCGGGGCCAACCGGTGAGCCTGCACCACGTCGAGGTGTGGGTGCCCGACCTGGACGCGACCGAACGTTCCTGGGGCTGGCTGCTGACCGAGCTGGGCTGGGTCGAGCACCAGCGCTGGGACGCCGGGGTCTCCTGGCGGCACGGCACGGCGTACGTCGTCTTCGAGAGTTCGCCGGACCTCGTCGGCGACCGGCACGAGCGCCGCGCACCCGGGCTGAACCACCTGGCGCTGCACGCGGGCTCCCCCGCCGACGTCGATCGGCTGGTCGCGGCGGCGGGCGAGCACGGCTGGCGGCTGCTGTTCGCCGACCGGCACCCGCACGCCGGCGGCCCGGACACCTACGCGGCGTACCTGGAGGACGAGCAGGGCTACGAGGTCGAACTGGTCGCGACCCGGTAAATGGGCGGATCCGGCTCGCCGGGTCCGCACCGTGACTACCGTGTGTCCATGGCCGCTGCGATCGTCGCGGAAGGGCTGGTCAAGCGGTACGGCTCGGTGACCGCCCTGGCCGGCCTGTCGCTGAGCGTGCCGGAGGGCACCGTGCTGGGCCTGCTCGGACCGGATCGGGCCGGCAAGACCACCGCAGTGCGGATCATGGCCACCCTGCTGCGCCCCGACGGGGGCAGCTGCCTGGTCAACGGCGTCGACGTGCTGGCACACCCGCGCTGGGCACGGCAGGACATCGGCATGTGCGGGCAGCGCCCGGCCGTCGACGACTTCCTCACCGGCTTCGAGAACCTGGAGCAGCTCGGCCGGCTGCACCGGCTCGGCCGGCGGCGGGCCCGGGTGCGGGCCGAGGAGCTGCTGGAGCGGTTCCACCTGAGCGAGGCGGCGCACCGGCCCGTGCACTGCTACCCGCCCGGCATGCGCCGTCGGCTCGACCTGGCCGGCGCGCTGGTGACCGCACCGCCCGTGGTCCTGCTCGACGAGCCCACCGCGGGGCTGGACCAGCGCAGCCGGCTGGGCATCTGGGACGTGATCAGCGAGCGGGTGCGCGCCGGCACGACCCTGCTGCTGGCCACCCGGCACCTGGACGAGGCCGACGAACTCGCCGACCAGATCGTGGTGCTCGACCGGGGCCACGTGCTCACCCGCGGCACGCCGGAGGAGATCACCCGGCACATCGGCGGCGACCGGCTGCAGGTCGTGCTGGGCAACCGGGCCGAGACCCAGGTCGCCGAGGACATCCTGAACCGGGTCTGCGGCGGCCGGGCCGTGGTCTTCCTGGACCAGCACCTGGTCCAGGCGCCGGTCGTGGCGGGCACCCCGGCCCTGGTCGAGCTGGTGCGCCGGCTCGACGCGGCGGGCATCGAGCCGGTCGACATCGGCATCCACCGGGCCAGCCTCGACGACGTGTTCCGCAAGCTCACCGGCCAGGCCGCCACCCCCACCCTGGCCGACGAGGAGGCCCGCGCATGAGCGAGCGCAGCGAGCGAATCATGGTTCTCCTCGATGCCGCCGACGAGCGCAGCGAGGAGAAGGCATGAGCGAGCTGGCGGCGGCGGTGCAGGACGTGTGGGTCACGGCCCGGCGAGGGCTGCTGCGCGGCCGGCGGGAGCCGCGCCTGCTGGCGCTGCCCCTGCTGCAACCCGTGCTGTTCATGCTGCTGTTCGGCGTGGTGCTGAGCGGCGTGGTCGCCGTGCCGGGAGTGGCCTCCTATCCGGGGTACCTGACGCCTGGCCTGCTGGTGCAGGCGGTCGCGATCACCGCCGGGCTGGCCGCGGTGGGCGTCGCGCAGGACGTGCGCCGGGGCATGGTCGACCGGTTCCGGACGCTGCCCGTGCGCGCGTCCGCGGTGCTGTTCGGGCGTACCGCGGCGGACCTGGTCCGGATCGCGATGACGGCGGCGGTCGCGGCGGCGGCGGGGGTGATCGCGGGCTGGCGCGTCCACAGCGGCCCCGCTGCGGCCGCGGCGGGGTTCCTGCTGGTCCTGACCTTCGGGTACGCCGTCACGTGGCTGTCCGTGGTCGTGGGGCTGTCCGTACGCGGTCCTGGCGCGGCCCGGGTGCTGGTGCCGGTGTGCCTGATCCCGTTGACGTTCGTGTCGAACGTGCTGGCGCCGCCGGACACCATGCCGTCGTGGCTGCGCCCGCTCGCCGAGGCGAACCCCGTCTCCGCCGTCGTCACGGCGCTGCGCCTGCTGTGGGGCAACGAACCCGCGGGTTCCGGCGCGACCCCGCCCTCGGCGTACCCCCTGGCTTTGACCTGGATCGCCGCGGCCCTGCTGCTCGCGATCCCGCTCGCCCTGCACCGCTACCGCCGCGCACCCGCGCCCTGATCAGCGATCATCGGCCGCGGGGGATCCGGCGCGGGCTACGTGGAGTAGGGCGCGGCGGCTTCGAGCCAGGAGAGGAAGCCGGTGACGGTGTGCAGCGGCATGGCGATCTCCACCTGGGCCCGGGAGTCGGCGCACTGCAGCACGACCCAGTCGGCGGGCACCAGCACCGCCTCCTCCTCGCTGGGCGCGCGCCGGGCGATCACCTTCAGGTCGCGGCGCGAGAGCGTGCGGCGGGGGCGCGGGGAGAGGCTGAACATCCGGTACCAGCGCAGCTCGTCGCCGCGGAACTGGGCGAAGCCGGGCGCCCAGCCCCGGCCTCCGGCCGTCTGACGCAGCCGGAGGTAGAGCTCGACGGTGCCGTGGCCGCGCGCGAACACCTCGCGGCGCACGAAGAGGCCCGCCAGCAGGGCGAGCAGGACGACGAGGCCGATGGCGACTACTTCGAGCAGCGACCTCATCGTCGTCGGGGGCGCTGGTCGCTCAGTGGCGCGCGGCCGGGGCGACCGGGGTCGCGGTCTCCGCCAGCACCGTCACGCCCTCGGTCGTGACCGACAGGAAGCCGCCGTGGACGTCGTAGGCCTTCTCCTCGCCGCCCGGGAGGATGATGCGCACCCCGCCGGGGTTCGCCAGCTGGCCGAGCAGCGGCGCGTGACTGGGCAGCACGCCCAGCTCGCCCTCGGTGGTGCGGGCGATGACCATCTCGGCCTGCCCGGACCAGACCTTCTCCTCGACGGCGACGAGCTCGACCTGGAGCAGCTTGGCCACGATGACTCCTCAGGTGTGCAAGATTGGTGCAGCGAGTCTAACCGCCGGTGATCAGCGGCCCTCACCAGGACCGGTCAGTGTGAGCTGAGGGCCACTCTCACTTACTCAGCATTTCAGGATGGAACGCCACGAAGTTCTCGACCGAGCCCGCCGCGACCGAGGCCAGGAACTGCTTGGCGAGGTAGTCCAGCTGCTCGCCCTGGTACTGATACTTCATCTTGGGCTTGGACTTCTTCTTCTTGTCGTCCTTCTTGTCGTCGTCGTCCCCGCCGTCGTCACCGTCGTCGCCGTCGTCCCCACCGCCGTCGTCGCCGTCATCGCCGCCGTCGTCGTCGCCCTCGTCGTCGTCCTTGCCCTTGTCGACGACGTAGCGGCCCACCCCGCCCCCGGACAGCTTCATCATGTGCACGGTGCTGGGGCGCAGGTCCTGCAACGCGAAGGCCCAGTCGATCACCGTGTGCCCGCGACCGCTGAAGGTGAGCGACTGCCCGGCGGCCCGCAGCACGGTGTCCATCTGCACCGGGTCGGTGAGCACGTCGTCGCTGAACGCCTTGGAGATCATCGCGCGGACCAGCTGCTGCTGGTGCCGCTGGCGGGCGTAGTCGCCGCCGGTCACGTAGCGCTGCCGGGCGTAGTCCAGCGCCTGCCAGCCCTTGAAGTGGCGCAGGCCGGGCTCGTAGACCATCTGCTCGCCGACGTAGCCGGTGCTCCCGGGGCCCCGATCCCGGGGATCGCCGTCGGGTTCCAGGTGGATCGAGGCGACCCGCTCGTCGACCGTCATGTCGATCCCGCCCAGCGCGTCGATGACGTCCTTGAAGCCGCTGAAGTCGATGATCGCCCCGGCGTCGAACCGGGCGATCCCGGTGTACTGGCTGACCGTCGCGGCCAGCAGCTCGAAGCCCTGCGCGTGGTTGGCGCGCCGGTCGCCGGGCACCATCGAGCCGAAGTACATCGCGTGCGCGAGCTTGTCCGCGGGATTGCCGGGGTAGCCGGACTTGGCGAACGGCGGGATGGCCACCAGCAGGTCCCGGGGCAGCGAGAAGAGGTAGCCGCGGTCCAGGCCGGCGGGGATGTGCATGACCAGGATCGAGTCGGCCCGCGGGATCCAGAACGGGTCGCCGTGCCGCGGGTCGATGCCCGCCAGCAGGATGTTGAGCGGGCCCTTGATGCCCTCGGGCCGCGGTGGCGCCTGGCGACCCGACTCGTCGCCGAAGAGGTCGTCCTTGTGGATCGCGCCCTCGTAGCGCGCGATCACCCGATCCACGGTGACCAGGGAGGCGCCGCTGAGCAGCATCAGCGCCGTACCGCCCAGCACGCTCCAGCGTGCCCACCGCGCCGCCGTACGCCACCGTTTCGCCACCATGATGTGGCTAACGAGGCAGATGCGACGTTGGCTCCTGCTCTGTCCTGTCGAAGGACCCCGGCCGGGCACAACGGAAAGGGGCGCCCCTCCCAGCCGGGAGAGGCGCCCCTTCGGCGAACAGACCTACTTGGTCAGCTCGCGGTAGTTCTTCTCGAGGTCGTCGAGACCGCCGCACATGAAGAAGGCCTGCTCCGGGACGTGGTCGTAGTCGCCCTGGGAGATGCGCTTGAACGCCTCCACGGTCTCCTTCACCGGCACCGTCGAACCCTCGACACCGGTGAACTGCTTGGCCGCGTAGGTGTTCTGCGACAGGAACCGCTCGATCCGGCGGGCCCGGGCCACGGTGATCTTGTCATCCTCGGAGAGCTCGTCCATACCGAGGATGGCGATGATGTCCTGCAGGTCGTTGTACTTCTGCAGGATCCGCTTCACCTCGGTGGCGACGGCGTAGTGCTCCGCGCCGACGTACTCCGGGGCCAGGATTCGCGAGGACGAGGCCAGCGGGTCCACGGCGGGGTAGATGCCCTTGTCGGACACCTTGCGCTCGAGGTTCGTGGTCGCGTCCAGGTGGGCGAAGGTGGTCGCCGGCGCCGGGTCGGTGTAGTCGTCCGCGGGCACGTAAATGGCCTGCAGCGAGGTGATGGCCTGGCCACGCACCGAGGTGATGCGCTCCTGGAGCTCACCCATCTCGTCGGCGAGGGTCGGCTGGTAACCCACCGCGCTCGGCATACGGCCGAGCAGGGTGGACACCTCGGAACCGGCCTGCGTGAAGCGGAAGATGTTGTCGATGAAGAGCAGCACCTCCTGCTTCTGCACGTCGCGGAAGTACTCGGCCATGGTCAGCGCGGACAGCGCGACCCGCAGACGGGTGCCCGGGGGCTCGTCCATCTGGCCGAACACCAGCGCGGTGTCGCCCAGCACGTTGGCCTCGGCCATCTCGGCGATGAGGTCGTTGCCCTCACGGGTGCGCTCACCCACGCCGGCGAAGACGGACGTACCACCGAAGTTACGGGCAACGCGGATGATCATCTCCTGGATGAGCACCGTCTTGCCCACGCCCGCGCCGCCGAACAGACCGATCTTGCCGCCCTTGACGTACGGGGCCAGCAGGTCGATCACCTTGACGCCGGTCTCCAGCATCTCGGTCTTCGGCTCCAGCTCGGCGAACGCCGGAGGCTTGCGGTGGATCGGCCAGCGCTCGGTGACCTCGAGCTTCTGCCCCTTCTCCAGGTTGAGGCACTCGCCGAGGACGTTGAACACCTTGCCCTTGGTGCCGTCGCCGACGGGCACGCTGATCGGGGAACCCGTGTCGGTCACCTTCGCGCCGCGGACCATACCGTCGGTCGGCTGCATCGAGATGGCACGCACGACGTTGCCGCCGAGGTGGTTGGAGACCTCCAGGGTCAGCGTGCGCTCACCCTCGCTCAGGGTCACGTTGACCTGGAGCGCGTTGAAGATCTCAGGCATCGCGTCGCGCGGGAACTCGACGTCGACGACCGGGCCGATGACCCGGACGACTCGACCGACGCCCGCCTTGGTGTCAGTAGCAGTGGTCATCATTCACTCCCCGCCGCCGCCAGCGCGTTCGCGCCGCCGACGATCTCGCTGATTTCCTGGGTGATCGCGGCCTGGCGGGCGGAGTTCATCTCCCGCGTCAGCGACTTGATCATTTCTTCGGCGTTGTCCGTGGCGCTCTTCATCGCCCGACGGCGCGACGCCGACTCGCTGGCCGCCGAGTCCAGCAACGCCGCGTAGATCCGCGTGTTGATGTACTTCGGCAGCAGCGCGTCCAGCAGCTCTTCCGCGTTCGGCTCGAAGTCGTACGCCGGCAGCAGCTCGCCCTTGTTGCCCTCGCGCTCCTCGACCTGCATCGGCGCGAAGATCTTCGTGGCAGCATTCTGGCTGATGAGCGACTTGAACTCGGTGTAGACGATGTGCAACTCGTCCACGCCCAGCACGCCGTCGTCACCCGCGTGGTCCGCAGCGTCGTCCGCACCGTGCACGAACGCCTGGATCAGCAGCTCGCCGACCCGGCGCGCGTCCTCGAAGCGCGGCTGCTCGGAGAACCCGCTCCAGCTACCGGCCAGCTCGCGCCCCCGGTAGGTGTAGTAGGTGATCCCCTTGCGGCCGATCACGTACAGCGCCACCTGCTTGCCCTGCGCCTTGAGCCGCGCGATCAGCTGCTCGGTGAGCTTGATCGCGTTGGCGTTGTACCCGCCGCACAGGCCGCGGTCGCTCGTGATGAGCAGCACGCCGGCCCGGTGCTCCGGGTCACGCGGGACCAGCAGCGGGTGCTGGGCGTTGGTGTTCGACGCCAGCGCGGTGAGGACGCCGGTGATGGCGTTCGCGTACGGCAGCGACGCGGCGACACGGTCCTGAGCCTTGGCGATGCGGCTGGTCGCGACCAGCTCCATCGCCTTGGTGATCTTCTTCGTCGAGCGGGTCGCCTTGATCCGCCGACGGAGAACTCGTACCTGCCCGGCCATGGCTACTTCTTCTCAGCCACGATGCGGGTGACGGTCTCGGTCTTCTCGTCGCCCTCGAGCGCGTCGGCCTCGACGTCCACGATCGGCTGGTCCTCGACGGGCAGGAAGCCCTTCTTGAACTCGGTGATCAGGGTGTCGAGCTTGGCCGCCACGTCGTCGTCCCAGGTGCCCGACGCGATCGTCTTCAGCACATCGCTGTGCGAGCTGCGCAGGTGCTGCAGGAACTCCGACTCGAAGCGGCGCACGTCGGCGACCGGGATGTCGTCGATCTTGCCCTCGGTGCCGGACCAGATCGAGACGGCCTGCTCCTCCATCGGGTACGGCGAGAAGTTCTGCTGCTTGAGCAGCTCGACCAGCCGGCCGCCCTTCTCCAGCTGGGCCAGCGAGGTCTTGTCCAGGTCCGAGGCGAAAGCCGCGAACGACTCCAGCTCGCGGTACTGGGCCAGGTCCAGACGCAGGCGGCCGGAGACCTTGCGCATCGGCTTGGTCTGCGCCGCGCCACCGACCCGGGAGACGGACGTACCGACGTTGATCGCCGGACGTACACCCGAGTTGAACAGGGACTCCTCGAGGAAGATCTGCCCGTCGGTGATGGAGATGACGTTGGTCGGGATGAACGCCGAGATGTCGCCGGCCTTCGTCTCGATGATCGGCAGACCGGTCATCGAGCCCGCGCCCAGCTCGTCCGACAGCTTCGCGCAGCGCTCCAGCAGGCGCGAGTGCAGGTAGAAGACGTCACCCGGGTAGGCCTCACGGCCCGGCGGGCGGCGCAGCAGCAGCGACACGGCACGGTAGGCCTCGGCCTGCTTGCTCAGGTCGTCGAAGACGATCAGAACGTGCTTGCCGGCGTACATCCAGTGCTGGCCGATGGCCGAACCGGCGTACGGCGACAGGTACTTGAAGCCGGCCGGGTCCGAGGCGGGCGACGCGACGATGGTGGTGTACTCCATCGCGCCGGCCTGCTCCAGCGTGCCCTTGACGGACGCGATGGTGGACGCCTTCTGGCCGATCGCGACGTAGATGCAGCGCACCTGCTTGACCGGGTCGCCGGACTTCCAGTTGTCACGCTGGTTGATGATCGCGTCCAGCGCCACCGAGGTCTTGCCGGTCTTGCGGTCGCCGATGATCAGCTGACGCTGGCCACGGCCGATCGGGGTCATCGCGTCGATGGCCTTGATGCCGGTCGCCAGGGGCTCGTGCACCGACTTGCGGACCATCACGTTCGGAGCCTGCAGCTCCAGCTCGCGGAAGCCCTCGTTGGCGATCTCGCCCAGGCCGTCGATCGGCTCACCCAGCGGGTTCACCACGCGGCCCAGGAACTTGTCGCCCACCGGCACGGAGAGAACGCGGCCGGTGCGCTTGACCGGCTGGCCCTCCTCGATGCCCTCGAAGGCACCCAGAACGACGACACCGATCTCGCGGACGTCGAGGTTCAGCGCGACACCCAGGGTGCCGTCCGCGAACTCCAGCAGCTCGTTGGCCATGGTCGAGGGGAGACCCTCCACCTTGGCGATGCCGTCACCGGCCTCGGTGACGACGCCGACCTCCTCGCGGGAGATCTCGGGCGCGTACGAGGAGACGAAACGCTCAAGCGCTCCACGGATCTCCTCGGACGAGATGGTCAGCTCGGCCATCCTCAGCTTCCTAACGGGTGTCGTGACTGTCAAAAGTCAGGTTCGGTTGCGGTTCTCACGGAGTGCGGTTCGTCCCGGCGCGCCACCGCTCAAGCGGCGCATCCAGGCGTCAGCCGGCCCCCCGGCGCTCACTTTCCGGCGAGCGCGTTGCGGACTGCGGCCAGCCGCCGTGCGATGGTGCCGTCGTAGAGGTCGCTGCCGACCTGCACGCGCAGCCCACCCAGCACCGCGGGGTCGACGGTTACCTTCACCGAGACCTGACGGCCGTAGATGGCGGACAGGGACGAGGCCAGCCGGGCCTCCTCCGCCTCGGTCAGCCCTTCGGCGACCGTGACGTAGGCGACCTGCGCCTCGCGGCGCTCCGCGGCCAGCTCCACCAGGCGGGTGATGCCGTTGCCGAACGTGCGGCCGCCGAAGCCCCGCACCGCCAGCTCCGCCAGGCTCACCGTGACCGGCTTCGCCTTGCCCTGCAGCAGACCCCGGACCAGCTCGGCCCGGCGCGCCACCGGCACGATGAACTCGCCGATCGTGGCGGCCAGCTGCGGGTCGCCGTCGACGATCTGCCCGAAGCGGAACAGCTCGTCCTCGACCTCGTTGAGGTCGCCGGCCTGCTCGGCCGAGGCCAGCAGCGCGTCGACGCCGAGCCGCTCAGCGGCCTCCAGCAGCTCCGACGCGGCCGACCAGCGGCCGGACGCGAGCACCTTCACCAGGTCGACCGTGCTCTGGCCGACCTTGCCCTGCAGCAGGCTCGCGGCGAGTTCGCCGCGCTGCTCGCCCGGACGGGAGGGGTCGGACAGCGCGCGGCGCAGCCGTGGCTCGCGGCCCAGCAGGTCCGCGAAGGACATCAGCTCGTCCGCGATCACCGCGGTGGCCTCGGCGCCGGCGCCCCCAGCGGAGGCCTCCAGCGCCGCCCGGGCCGCGGCGTACGACTCTCGGCTTGCCGCCTGCATCAACGGGCTCCGGCGGTCTCGAGGTCGGCGAGCGCGCGCTCGACGGTGCCACGACGACGGGCCTCGTCCTCCAGCGACTCACCAACGATCTTGCCGGCCAGGCTGACCGCCAGCGAGCCCATCTCGGTACGCAGCTCACGGACGATGCTCGCCCGCTCGCCGGCCAGCTGCTCGCGACCGGCCGCGATGATGCGGTCGGACTCCTCGCGGGCCTTGGCCAGCACGTCGGTGCGGATGCCCTCGGCGTCGGCACGGGCCTCGTCACGGATGCGCGCGGCCTCCGTGCGAGCCTCGGCCAGCTGCGCCTTGTACTGCGACAGCAGTGCCGCGGCCTCGGCCTGAGCCTTCTCCGCCTTGACGAGCCCACCTTCGATGGCCTCGACGCGCTGCTGGAACATGCTCTCCATACGCGGGAACACGAACTTGGTCAGCACGAACAGCAGGACGCCGAAAGCGATGAGGCCGACGATCACCTCAGCCAGCGGCACGCCGAGCACGTTGTAGCCGTGCTCCGCAGGCGCGGGCGCCTCTTGTGCGATGTTCATTGGTCACTCCCCTTCGGCGGTGACCGGCCGTCGCAGGCCGGTCACCGAATCACCCAGCGGATGGCGTCGGCCTCAGGCCGCGGTGTTCAGCGCGAAGGCGAGCACCAGGCCGAGCAGGGCCAGCGCCTCGATGACGGCGAAGCCCATGAACATGTAGGTACGGGTGAGGCCGGCGCTCTCGGGCTGACGCGCGGTCGCCTGGATGTAGGCGGCGAAGACCAGACCCACGCCGATACCCGGGCCGAGCGCGGCGATGCCGTAGCCGATGACGTTAAGGTTGCCGGTCATGTCGGATTCCTCCTGAGTTCGACGCGTGCCAGTCACGCGCACGTTTTTGGTTACAGGTATGAGCGATCTTCAGTTGTGGATCGAAAGCCAGAGTGTGTCGCGCCGTCCGGCGCGGGTGTCTCGGTGCGCCGGAGCTCAGTGCTCTTCGGAGATCGAGCTCTGGAAGTAGGTCGCCGAGAGCAGGGTGAACACATACGCCTGCAGGCTCAGGATGAACAGCTCGAACAGCGTCATCACGATGGCGAACGCCCAGCTGCCCAACGCGGCGGGCTTGAGCAGCAGCGGGCCCGCGTTCCACAGCGCCACACCACCGAGGGTGAACACCAGCAGGATCATGTGGCCGGCGAACATGTTCGCGAAGAGACGGACGGCCAGCGTGATCGGGCGCAGGATCAGGTTCGAGAGGAACTCGATCGGGATCAGGATCGGGTGCACCCACCACGGCACACCCGGCTGCACCGTGGAGTGCTTGAGGTAACCCAGCAGGCCATGCTTCTTGATACCGATGCCGATGTAGATCACCCAGGTCAGCACGGCCAGCACCACCGGGAAGGCCAGGTGCGAGTTCGGGGAGATCTGCGCGAACGGCACGATGCTCCACAGGTTCGTCACGAAGACGAAGCAGAAGACGGTCGCCAGGTACGGCGCGAAGCGCACGCCCTGCGGGCCGATGATGTCGGTGGCGATGTTGTTGCGCACCACGCCGTAGGCCGACTCGGCGAGCCACTGCTTCTTGCTCGGCACCAGCGTGGGGTTGCGGTACGTCACGAGGAAGAAGACGATGATGATGGCCACCGCCATCCAGACCAGGAGGCTCAGCTTGGTGAAAGCCCCGGCCCACATGCTGCCTTCGAGCGACGGAATCAGGGTCTTGTAGTCGAAGACATCCACGCCAGGGGGAAACTCCGAGGCAAGGAAACCCGGCTGCGTAATCAACCTGTCATCCTCCGTCGATCGGGCACGGTCACCCGTCCAGTCTTTTCACGGTCAGATAGACCCCGGCGGCCGCGCCGCCGATCAAACCGATCAACAGCCCGACGTTGGGGAGTCCCAGCCACTTATCGATGAGCCACCCGACCCCTCCCCAGACGAACATTCCGCCGAGGAGATACCCGATGGCCGCCCAACCCGCATCGGCGCCCTCTGCGTGAGGGCGCTTCGGAGGCTGGTCATCGGCCATGACGGGGCGAACAATATCAGCCACCCCCTGCATCGGCCGACGCACCCCCCGTACGCGAGCGATGTTCATCACCAGGTCGACAGCACGTCAACTTCCGCAAGGATGAGATCGATGTTGATTTAACCGCGTCGAACCGCTGAGATGGAGACAACCCTTCGTTCTCCCCCACGGCGGTGCGGCGATGCGCAAGCTCACGATACCCGTAGTTTTCGTGCTGCTCACAGCATTGAGCAGCGGTTGTGAGCCGCGCGGCAACGACGACAGGGAATCGACCAAGCCGGTGCACTGCACGGTCATCGTCGATGGCCCGAAGGCCGACGACGGCCGGGACAACTTCGCCGGCCGCGTGCGCTACCGATGTGCCACGCCGGGTGCAGACCGCCTCGTTTTGAAGATCAAAATCGAGCGCCGGGACGGTGACGCATGGCGCAGTGTGGCCTCCCGCACATACACCCTCAAGGGCAAGGCCACCTACGCCGCCGAACTCAAGTACCAGACCAAGGACCTCAGCATCAGCTGCCGCAGCGGCACCTTCCGCACCGTGGTCGACTGGTCCCGTACCTCCCGCAAGGACACCGAGGGCGACAACCTCATCTCCGGCGCGGTCAAGGACCCCTGCCGCCCGCCGATCTTCGGCTGACCCACCCGCCGGGCCCGGCTGATCATGAGCCGGTGGCACGGCTCGACGCGTGTCGGCGGCACAGGTTCCTGATCGACTACTTCTTCTCGGGCTCGTCGATGTAGGGGATCTTGGCCTGCCAGAGCCACCAGGCATGGCCGAAGGTCCATGCGATCGCGGCGATGCCGATGCCGATCGCCATGGGCTTGAGGCCGGCCCAGCCCGACTTGGCGATCACGGCGAGCACCAGGAACAGCAGGGTGAATTTGACGCCGTACATCAGCAGGCCGACCGACAGCACCATCTTCGGGTTGATCGAATCCGCCCAGGCGATCACGAAACTGGACAGCAGGTAGCTGGCCGCCACCAGGGCCACGCCCGCCAGCACGCCGACCGCGGCCGTCGAGCCGACGGTCAGGTACGCCACCAGCGGCGCCACCACGGCCACCGCCGCGGTGACGCCGAGCATGAACGGCAGGAACTTCAGCCGCTTACCAAGCATTCACGCCTCAAGATCATCAGAATGTTGTGTCAAACGACATGCCGCCCAACCGTGCCACAGGTTAATGATCAACCAAGCGGGGCGTGGGATCGGTCACGGCAGGGGCGGGAGCAGGACCGCGGTGAGGGGGGCGACGGTGGACTGGATCTCGTCGCCGACGCGGGCGAAGACCTGGTCGCCACGGCCCCACGGGTCGTCGAGATCGTCCTTGGCCTGGGCGGGCTCGCCGTTGCGGGCAGCGGCGACGGCCGCGACCAGGGCAACGCCGCGCTCGTACACGGCATCGGGGGTGCGGTCGGCGGCGGGCAGCGTCGACGGGTCGACGGCGGACAGCAGGCGGCCGAACTCGCCGAGCACGAAGGTGCGGTCCGCGGCGTCGGGTCGCAGCGCGACCACGTAGTCGTACTGGTCGGCGGTCGCGGTCAGGATCAGGTCGGCCGCCTCGATGTGCTCCGCGCGCAGCTTGCGGGCGCTGAAGTCGTCGGGCGAGCCGCCGCGCGAGCGCACCTGGCGGGCCGCGGGCGGGTTCATCTCCTCGCCCTCGTGCCAGCCGCCGGTGCCGGCCGAGTGCGAGAGCACCAGATCGGCGCCCACCGGGCCGGCCTGCTCGGTGACCGCCAGCGCCAGCAGGCGCTCGGCCATCGGGGAGCGGCAGATGTTGCCCATGCACACGTGCAGGACGGTGAACGGGGCCATCACGACTCCTCCGGACCCTGGATGTCGTCGGCGACCTCGCGCAGCTGGTCGAGGCTGATCGCCCCGGCACGCAGCACGCGCGGCCGGTCGCCGGTGACGTCCACGATCGTCGACGGCACCGGGCTGGGGCACTCCCCCGCTTCCAGGTACACGCTGACCTTGTAGCTGAGCTGGTCGCGGGCCTGCTCGGCGGTGAGCGCGGCGGCCTGGCCGGTGAGGTTCGCCGAGGAGACGGCCATCGGGCCGGTCTTGCGCAGCACCTCCAGCGCGACGGGGTGCAGCGGCATGCGTACGGCCACCGTGCCGCCGGTCTCGCCGAGGTCCCACTGCAGGCTCGGCGCCTGCTCGACGACGATGGTCAGCGCGCCCGGCCAGAAGGCCTCGACCAGGTCACGGGCCACCGATGGCAGCCGCATCACCAGGCCGTCCAGGGTGTGCCGGGAGCCGACCAGCACCGGTGGCGGCATGTGCCGGCCCCGCCCCTTGGCGCTGAGCAGGTTGGTCACCGCCCAGGGCTTGAAGGCGTCGGCGCCGATGCCGTACACCGTGTCGGTCGGCAGGACCACAAGGTCGCCACTGGATACGGCGTCGATCGCGGCCTGGATCCCCCGGTCACGTTCGACGACGTTGCGGCAGTCGTAGAGCCTCACGGTGAGCCAGTCTGTCATGCGCTGTTCGCATTCGGCACACACGGCTCCCACCCACCGGACAGCAGCGGTCGCCGAGGTCACGACGCAGGTCAACGGAGGCCCTCCGGGCCGACCCGTTAAGAAGGTGCCCTTCCTCTACGCGTAGCGATGTGCAGAGCTGCTGCTCGGCTCGCTGACGCGAGCCGACGATGCCCTTCCTTGCTTCAGGGCGGTGGTGAAGCGGGGGCGGCCGGCCAGGTCGGGGTGGGTGGTGACGGCGTGCCAGCCGGTGAGGAGGGCGGCCATGGCTTCGGTATGGGTGTCGTCGTGCTCGATGCCGAGGCGGCCGCCGTCGCGGAGCACCTCGGCGGCGCGGGCGATGATCACGGGGATGAGGTCGAGGCCGTGCTCGCCGGAGAAGACCGCCTCGGCGGGGTCGTGCACGACCTCGGGGGGCACCGCCACGGACAGCGGCACGTAGGGCGGGTTGCACAGGACCAGGTCGGCCGGGGTGGGCAGCGCGACGTCGCGGACGTCGCCGGGGATCACCTCGACCTGTGTCCCGGCGACGTTGCGGCGCAGCCAGGGCAGGGCGTCGTCGCTGCGTTCGACGGCGTACACGGTCGCGTCGGGGCGGGCGTCGGCCAGCGCGACGGCCAGCGCGCCGGATCCGCTGCACAGGTCCAGGGCGACCGGTTCGGCCACCCCGCGCAGGGACTCGATCCCCCAGCGGGCCAGCAGCTCGGTCTCCGGACGCGGGATGAACACGCCGGGCCCGACCAGCAGCTCGCGGTCGAGGAACGGGGCGGTGCCGGTCAGGTGCTGCAACGGCACCCGCTCGGCGCGACGGCGTACCAGCTCGACCAGGGCCTCGGCCTGCGGCTCGGTGACGTCGTCGATCAGCAGGAGGCGGCCGCGGACGACCCCGAGCACGTGCGCGGCGAGCAGCTCCGCCTCGACCCGGGGCGAGTCGATCCCGGCCGCGGCGAGCCGGGCGGCGGCGGCGCGGAGCTGGGCGGAGAGCACGGGCACCCGCTCAACCTAGCGGCTTCGGCGAAGGAGCCGGCCGGGCCCCGCGCCGGGACGGTCGGCGAGAATCCGGTTGACCCCTCGGGAGCACGCTGAGATGGTCGGCCCATGTCATTGGTGGAGGCCCGTGGGCTGACGAAGATCTTCCGTCGGCCGGAGAAGGATCCGGGTCTTCGCGGCTCGCTGAAACATCTGGTGCAGCGGAGGTTCAAGGACTTCCGGGCGGTGGACGGCATCGACCTGTCCATCGAGGCGGGCGAATCGGTGGCGTACGTGGGGCCCAACGGCGCGGGCAAGTCGACGACGATCAAGCTGCTCACCGGCATCCTGGTGCCGACCGCGGGCACGGTGCGGGTGGCCGGGGCCGAGCCGCACACCGACCGAATGGTCAACGCCCGCAACATCGGCGTGCTGTTCGGCCAGCGCACCCAGCTGTGGTGGGACCTGCCGGTCCGCGAGTCGCTGGCCCTGCTGCGCGACATGTACGACCTGAGCCCCGCCTTCTACAAGCAGCGCCTGGAACGCCTCGACGAGGTGCTCGGCCTCGCCGACCTGCTGCCCGTGGTGGCCCGCAAACTGTCGCTCGGCCAGCGCATGCGCGCCGACCTGGCCGCGGCACTGCTGCACCAGCCGAAGATCGTCTACCTGGACGAGCCGACCATCGGGCTCGACATCTCGGTCAAGGACCGGGTCCGGCAGTTCCTGCGCGAGCTGCGCCAGGACGGCACCACGCTGATGCTGACCACCCATGACCTGGGCGACATCGAGGACGTGTGCGAGCGGATCGTCATCATCGACGAGGGCCGCAAGATCTTCGACGGTCCGCTGGCGCAGATGAAGGACCGCTTCGCCCGGGTACGCCGGATGCACCTGCAGCTGGCCGAGCCGACCCCGGTCGAGAAGCTCGCCGAGCGGCTGCCCGACGTCGAGGTGATCGCGGGCGACAGCCCGACCGAGGTCACCGTCACCTTCGACCGGTTCACCCACACCGCCGGGCAGATCATCGCCGGGGTGCTGGACGTCGTCGAGGTCGGCGAACTGCACCTGGACGAACCGGCCATCGAGGACGTGGTCCGCAAGGTCTACGCCGGGGAGCTGCTGCGATGAGCGAGCGCAGCGAGCGAATCATGACCCCGGTCCATGCCGCCGACGAGCGCAGCGAGGAGAAGGCATGAGGCCTTATCTGGGGCTGCTGCGGATGTCGACGCGACGCATCCTCACCTACCGGCTGAACTCGCTGATCCTGTGGATCGGTGGCGCGACCTTCCTCGCAGGCTCGCTCGCGGTGTGGCATGCACTGCTGTCTCAGGGCGCGATCGGCGGCTACGACTGGGACCAGATGAAGGCCTACCTGCTGGTGGGCTGGGCGACCGCGTCCATCGGCTCGGCGTACGGCGACTGGTGGATGGCCTCGCGCATCTTCGACGGCCACGTGGCCACCGACTTGACCAAGCCGCTGGACTACCAGTGGGCCCGGTTCAGCGAGCACATGGGCGGGCTGGCCACGGAGTTCATCGCGATCGCCATCGCGGCGACCGCGATCGTCACCTTCACCGGTGGGCTGGTGGTGCCCGGCCCGGGGCAGGCGCTGCTGTTCGCGGTGAGCTTCCTGCTGGTCGCGCCGCTGAAGTTCACCATCGCGTACATCACCACGATGGCGTGCTTCTGGACGCAGAACTTCATGGGCGTCTCCTGGGCCAAGGACGCGGTCGTCACGCTGTTCTCCGGCGCGCTGATCCCGCTGGCGCTGCTGCCGGCGTGGCTGGCGGGCCCGGCCGCGGTGCTGCCGTTCGCCAGCATCACCGCCACCCCCGCCGCGCTCTACCTGGGCCAGGCCACCGGCTGGGAGGCGCTGCGGCTGCTGGCCGTGCAGGCCGCCTGGGTGCTGGTGCTGTGGTGGGGCGCCCGGCTCATCTGGCGGCGCGCACTGCGCGCCCTGACCGTCCACGGAGGCTGATGTGCGCCGCACGCTGCGGATCTACCGGCGCAGCCTGGGCGCTCACCTGCGCGCGGTGCTGGAGTACGAGGCCGACTTCTGGGTGCTCATCGTCGCCGGGCTGCTGTTCCAGGTGCTCAACCTGATTTTCCTCAGCGCCGTCTTCGCCCACGTGCCCGCTCTCAACGGCTGGTCGTACCCGGAGGCGGTGCTGCTCGCCGGAACCTACGGTTTCGTCAACGGCCTGGGCCCGCTCTTCTTCGAGGGCACCTGGCGGCTCGCCGGGAAGATCAACCACGGTGAGCTGGACTACCCGCTCACCCGGCCCGCTCCGGTGCTGGTCCAGGTGGTCAGCGGCGGGATCGGCCTGCACGGCGTCGGCGACCTCATCGGCGGCGGCGCGATGATCGGCTGGGGCCTGGCCCACTCCGACATCGACTGGAGCCCCGCCCGGATCGGCGGCGGACTGCTGCTCCTGGCCTCCAGCGCCACCATCCTGCTGTCGCTGATCGTGGTGGGCAACGCGGCGTCGTTCTGGGTCGGCGGCAACCACCCCGTCTTCGCGATGACCCTGATCCGCACCGGCGACATGGCCAAGTACCCGCTCAGCATCTACGGCGTGGCGGTCCGCGCGACCTTCACCGTGCTGGTCCCGTACGCCTTCATCAGCTTCTTCCCCGCCTCCTGGCTGCTGGGCAAGGAATCCGCCTGGATCGGCCTGCTGACCCCGCTGGTCGCCCTCTACTGCGTCTACCTGGCCCGCCTCGTCTTCCGCCTGGGCCTGCGCCGCTACGACTCCGCCGGCCACTGACCCACGGCTCCCCCGTGTCCCGCGAGATCTTCGGGATCGCGGGTCAGGAGCGGGAGAGTTCGGTCTCGCCGGCGAGGCGGGCGGTGCGGTCGGCGGTGGTGAGGGCTTCGAGGACGCCGTCCATGTCGCCGCCGATGGCGAGGTCGAGGTTGTAGGCGGTGTAGCCGATGCGGTGATCGGTGATGCGGTTCTGGGGGTAGTTGTAGGTGCGGATGCGCTCGCTGCGGTCGACGGTGCGGATCTGCGCCTTGCGGGCGTCGGCGGCGGCCGCCTGGGCCTGCTCCTCGGCCAGCTGGGCGAGTTTGGCGCGCAGCATGCGCATCGCCTTGTCCTTGTTCTGCAGCTGGGAGCGCTCGTTCTGGCAGGTCACCACCGTGCCGGTGGGGATGTGCGTGATGCGCACGGCCGAGTCGGTGGTGTTGACGGACTGGCCGCCCGCGCCCTGGGAGCGGTAGACGTCGATCCGCAGGTCGCCGGTGTCGATCTCGACCTCGGTGTCCTCGGCCTCGGGCATGACCAGCACGCCCGCGGCGGAGGTGTGGATGCGGCCCTGGGACTCGGTGGCGGGGACGCGCTGCACGCGGTGCACGCCGCCCTCCCACTTCAGCCGGGACCAGACGCCGTTGCCGCCGTCGGGCACGCCGCGGGTCTTGATCGCGACCGAGACGTCCTTGACGCCGCCGAGGTCGGAGTCCTGCGAGTCGAGGACCTCGGTGATCCAGCCGCGGCGCTCGGCGTAGCGCAGGTACATGCGCAGTAGGTCGCCCGCGAACAGCGCCGACTCCTCGCCGCCCTCGCCGGACTTGATCTCCAGGATCACGTCCTTGGCGTCGTTGGGGTCCCGCGGCGCGAGCAGCTCGGCGAGCTTCTCCTCCAGCTCCGGCAGGCGCTGCTCCATGGCTGCCGCCTCGGCCGCGAAGTCCGGGTCGACCGCGGCCAGCTCGTGCGCGGCCGCCAGATCGGCCCGCGCCGCGTCCAGCTCGTGCGCCGTCTTGTGGATCGGGGTGAGCTCGGCGAAGCGCCGGCCGACCTTGCGTGCGGCGGCCTGGTCGGCGTGGATCGACGGATCCGCCAGCCGCGCCTCCAGCTCCGCGTACTCGGCCAGCAGCGCGGTGAGCCGTTCGTTACTCATGTCCGAATCCTCACTCGACAGCGGTAGGACCTGCAACAGCACAACGCCCGCCCCGTGTGCACGGAGCGGGCGTCGTCACGACAGCTACTTGGCGTCCTTCTTGGCGACCTTGGCGTACTTGGCCTGGAACTTGGCCACCCGGCCGGCCGTGTCCATGACGCGCTGCTTGCCCGTGTAGAACGGGTGGCAGGCGCTGCAGGTCTCAGCGTGGATCGAACCGCCCTTGGCGGTGCTGCGGGTGGTGAAGGTGCTGCCACAGGAGCAGGTGACGGTGGTCTCGTTGTACTGCGGGTGAATACCGGACTTCATAGTCACGGTCCTTTCGTTTTCATGGGCGCTGGGTCGCTGTCAACACCGCCGGACGCTCGTCCGGACGGCTCGGGCGTGAACCAGTCCCGGTGGCCGACTGACCAGTATGCCATCCACCTCGTTCGCGATCTTCAGCGGCTAACTCGGCTGCGTTTCGCGAGGAAGTCTCGTAGCGTCACCGGCCATGTCCCCCACCACAACAACGACCCTCGCCGCTGTCTTCCCGCCCGGTGCGCTGGACCGCGCCATGGCCGAGGGCCTCGTCCGCGCGCAGGTACACCCGGAGCTGCCGCTCACGATCTACAACTACACGGAGAAGTGCACCTACGCGAACCTGTGGGACGAGGTGACGCTCGCGTGCCGTGGGTTGATCAGTGATGCCGGTGGGACGGTGCTGGCGCGGCCGCTGGTGAAGTTCTTCAACCACGGGCAGCCGGGCGCGGCCGTGATCGGGCTGGACGAGCCGGTGGTGGTGACCGACAAGGCCGACGGCTCGCTGGGCATCGTCTACCCGACGCCGGACGGCCCGGCCGTGGCCACCCGCGGCTCGTTCGCCTCGGACCAGGCCCGCCACGCGACGGCGCTGCTGCGCGAGCGCTACCCGCACTGGACGCCGCCCGCGGGGCTGACCGTGCTCGTGGAGATCATCTACCCGGGCAACCGGATCGTGGTCGACTACGGAGGCATGAACGACCTGATGCTGCTCGGCGCGGTGGAGATCGCGACGGGGCGCTCGTTCCCGCCGGGCGCGGTGGCCGACTGGCCGGGTCCGATGGTGGAGACGTTCACGTACCCGACGTTCGAGCAGGCGCTGACCGCGCCCGCCCGGCCCGGCCGCGAGGGCCTGGTCGTGCACGCGCCGGCCGCCGACGTCCGTGTGAAGATCAAGTACGAGGAGTACGTGCACCTGCACCGCATCGTCACCGGTCTGAGCGCCCGTGGCGTCTGGGCGGCACTCGGCGAGGGCGCGACGGTCGCCGAGATCGCCGAGCCGCTGCCCGACGAGTTCCACGGCTGGGTCACCGAGCTGGCCGCCCGCCTCACCACCGGCCTGGCCGAGCTGGAGAAGCAGGTCGCCCAGGCACACGACGAGATCATGGAAGGGCTGCCCGACGGCTGGACGCGCAAGGACTACGCCATGGTCGCGGGCCGGCACCCGCTGCGCGGCTACCTGTTCGCGCACCTGGACGGCAAGCCGTACCGCCGCCAGCTCTGGGAGGAACTGAAGCCCGACGGCGACGAGCGACCGCACGGCCGTACCTTCGACGACGAATGACCACGACGGGAGTGAACGCGATGCCCACCCTCACCATCACCCGCGGGCTGCCCGGCTCGGGCAAGACCACCTGGGCCAAGGAGCAGCCCGGCGTCCGGGTGAACCGCGACGACCTGCGGCGCATGCTGCACGGCGGCAACCTCGGTCAGGGCTGGGCGGAGCGGCAGGTCACCGTTGCGCAGCGGGCCCAGGTCGAGGCGCTGCTGAAGGCGGGCGCGGACGTGATCTGCGACGACACCAATCTGCGCGCCCGGGTCGTGCGCGAGCTGGCCGACCTCGCGATCGACTGCGGCGCGTCGGTGGCCCTGCGCGACTTCACCGACGTGCCGCTGGCCGTCTGCCTGGAGCGCGACGCGGCCCGCCCCGAGGGCGAGCGGGTCGGCGCCGAGGTGATCGAGAGCATGCACGAGCGCTTTCTCACCGGCCGCCGGGAGCCGCTGGTGCTGCCCTCGCCCGGCCCGCGTCTGCTCTACCAGCCGCGCCCGGACCTGCCCCGGGCGGTGCTGGTCGACCTCGACGGCACGGTCGCGCTGATGGGCGACCGCAGCCCGTACGACCACACCCGCGTCCACCTCGACCTGCCGCACCAGCCGGTGATCGACGCGGTCCGCGCCCTGCACGCCGCGGGCCACGCGATCGTCTACTGCTCCGGCCGCGTCGACGCCTGCCGCGAGTCCACCGCCGCCTGGCTGGACAAGCACGTCGGCGTGCCGTACGCGGCGCTGCTCATGCGGGCCACCGGCGACCAGCGCAAGGACTCCGTGGTCAAGCGCGAGATCTTCGAGAACCGGATCCGCGACGCCTGGTACGTCGTCGCCGTCCTGGACGACCGCAACCAGGTCGTCCGCATGTGGCGCGACCTCGGCCTCACCGTCTTCCAGGTCGCCGAGGGCAACTTCTGACCCGAAGGAAGGGCATCGTCACATTGCTATAGGTAATGGAAGGTGCCCTTCCTAACATGGATGGACAGACATCGGTCGAGAGGACGAGATGACGAGGCCGTCGCCGAAGGTCGCCCAGGACGGGGCGCACATCACGCTGCCGAGCGCGGTGACGGTAACCCCTGACGAGTACGACGCCCTGCCCCCGGATCCCCGGATCGAGCTCGTGGACGGAGTGCTGCACGTCATGACTCCCCCGACAGCCCGGCATCAGATCGTCATGATGAGGCTCGTGAACAGCCTGCTCCGCCGGTGCCCGGAGCACCTGACCGCGCTGCACGAGCAGGAGATCCGCATCGCCGACGACCACCGGCGCAACCCCGACGTGCTGGTGGTGCGCCGGGACGCGGTGAACCTCGACTGGTTCAGCTTCCCGCCCAAGGCCGTGCTGCTCGCCGTCGAGATCGTCAGCCCCGGCACGCAGACCGCCGACCGCAAGCACAAGCACGCCGAGTACGCCGACGCCGGCATCCCCTGCTACTGGCGCATCGAGCCGCTGCCCGAACTCGTGGTGCACACCTACCAGCTCGACGAGACCGACGTGTACGAGTCCACCGGCGTCTTCCACCCCGGCGACCGCATCTCGGTCCCCCGCCTCGACTGGGCCACCATCCCCGTCACCGAACTCATCCCCTGACCCCGGCCTGACACGCCGCGCCGGCCGACCCGCCGGCTCCTGTCCGCGCACTGCTTCCCCAGCCCGGCCGGGGTTCCGGTCCGGGCTGGGGAAGCGCCGCGGTGGGCGGGACCCCCGTGCGGCTGGGTGAGGTGATCAGGCCACGGTGACCGTCGCGGTGGCGGTCACGCCGTTCACGGTCACGGTCAGCGTGGCTGTGCCCCGGCGCAGGGCCGTGAGCTGTCCGGTCGCCGGGTCGTACGCGGCGACCGCGGCACGGGGAGCCGTCCGGGCCGGGCCGATGTGGACCGTGCCCGCCCAGTCCGCGGAGACCGGGTAGGCCACCGGCACGGCGCGTCCGGCCTGGGTGACCGCCGCCGACACCGGACCGGCCGTGCCGACCGCCAGCGTCGCGGGCGCGCTGAGGTCCAGCGTGTCCACGTGCGGGCGGATCTCGGCGTGGAACCAGTCCGCGACCCCCGCCTGCGGGAACAGCCGCGGCACCAGCCACTCCAGCGGACTGACCGGGTCGACGCCGATCATGGTCCAGCCGGTGAAGCCGCCCTCGGCGGGCGAGGTGGACGGGGCCTTGCCCGAGTTCCCGTTGATCAGGTACGGCACCCCGTCGACCTTGCTGGCCGCGAACGTGCCGACGTGGCTGTTCACCATGGCCGCGCCCTTGCCCGAGGCCCGCTGGAAGTCGGCCAGCCAGCGCTCCACGGTGGCCACCTCCTTCGCCTCGGCCAGCTCGCTGGCCTGCACCGGGGTGGGGTCGCGGGGCGGGTGGTGGAAGAAGACCGCGACCGAACCGATCGCCGGGTCGGCGGCCGCCTCGTCGAGCGCCTGCCGCAGCATCAGCACCTGGTCGAAGCCGCCGCCGCGCAGCGTGCCCTTGGAGGAGTCGAGCATGACGAAGCGGGTGCCCCGGTGGTCGACGACGCGGTGGGTGTCGCCGAACACGGCCCGCCAGTTGTCCAGGTTGCCGGGTCCCATGATCTCGTGGTTGCCGGGCACGTAGTAGTACGGCAGCGTGCCGCCCAGTTCCTCGTCGAGGATCTGCTTGGCCAGCGCGATGTCGGCCGGGGCGGCCTCGTCGACGAAGTCGCCGTTGATCACGAGGAAGTCCGGCCCGGCCGCCTTGATCTCGCGCAGCGTGCGCCGGGCGTTGCGGACCAGCTCGCTGTCGGGGTTGCGGGCCACGAACTGGGCGTCGGACATGACCGCGAAGCGCCACTTCTCGTCCGCGGCGGCACCGTCGCGGATCACGAAGTCACGCTCGTACGCCGGGTCGGCCGGCACGTCGATGGTGGCGGGCAGCTTGACGGCGAGATCGTCGATGACGATCGCGTCGGTGTAGGAGGCCTCCGGTTTGACCTCGGCGGGGTAGAACCAGCGGAACTTCAGCGGGTGCTGCAGTCCGGCCGGCACCGGGAACTCGATCTTCTGCCAGCCGGTGCCGGTGAGGTACGGCCCGCTGAACGCGGGGACGAGCGCGCCGGTGGCGTCGTACACCTGCAACCGTGCCCACTCACCGCGCCCGGCCTCCGGGTTGACCCACATGCTCACCGCGAGCGGCTGCCCGGGCAGTTCGATCAGCGCCGGCGGGGTCGCGTACGACGTGCGCGTGCCGGTGGACTGCGTGAAGTCGTACGACATGCGCAGGCCCAGCCCCTCGTGGCCCGGCACGGCGGAGACCGCGCAGGTCGCGCGGGCGGTGGTGCACTTCCAGGCGGCGGCGTCGTCGAAGTTCGCGACGACCACCTCGCGCGAGCCGACGGTGATGCCCACCCGGGTCGCCTTCCCGTCGACCTCCAGCTCGACGACGGTGCCGCCGTCGGCCTTGCCGGTGACCCGGAAGCCGCCCGCGCCGTCCGGGACGATGTCCACGATCGACGTGTCGTAGCTCAGCTTCACCTCGTCGGCTTCGATCGGCGCGCTCAGCGCGTCCCGGTCGAAGCCGAGCACGCCGAAGCCGCCGGTGCGGCCCGCCCCGGCCAGCGACAGCCGGCCCGTGGTCGGGCTGATCCGCTCCAGCCGGTTCAGCACGGTCATGGTGAGCTGCCCGGACGCCGACCCGCGGGACGCGGTGACGGTCGCCGTGCCCGGCAGCAGCCCGCGGAACGACCCGTCGGTGACCCGCCCGGCGAGCGAGGGGAACACCTTCCAGGACGGGGTGCCCGCGGCGGGCCCGTAGGTCTCGTCGTACCCGGCCGCGGTCAGCCGCCGGGAGTGCCCGGGGAACACCCGGTCGGGCCGCCCGCCGCGTACGTCGTTGAGCGTCGGGGCGGTCATCGGCGCGGTCGCGGTCTCCACCCAGAAGCCGTGCAGCCGCCCGCTGCCGACCGGCGAGAGCACCGCCAGGCCGTTGGGCGTGGGCCGCTCGCTGCCGTCGGACGGCGCGTTCTCGAGCTGCGGCACGGCGGTGCCGGGCTCACGGGCCAGCAGCGTCGACGAGCCGCCGCCGTCGAGGTTGAGCGCGTCGTGCGCGCCCAGGCGCTGCATCGTCACGGCCAGGTCGCGCAGGGTCAGCCCGTGGCTGTCGGCCTGTCGCCCGTCCACCGTGAGCAGGTACATCTTCGTGCCGGTGGCGTCGAAGCCGACGGCGGTGCGCGGGTTGTCGGTGTCGACGGCCGCCTCGCCGGTGACCTGGCCGTCGCGCAGCAGCCAGACGTTGCCGCCGATGGCCGTCGTCAGCTCCGCCCCGTCCGAGCTGCGCGGCCGGTAGGCGACCGTGACCCGGGTGCCGGGGGTCAGCGCGGCCAGCGCGTCCGCGCCCGCCTCGCGGCCCAGCAGCACCTGGGTGCCCTCGGCGATGGGGCCGCTGCCCGGCGTCGTCGAGACCGACTCGACCACGCCGTCGCGCAGCACGACCTCGGTGGTCCGGCTCGCGCCGGTCACCGGCCGGGCGCGGCTGAAGTCGCCCCACTGGCCGGTGAACACGCCGACCGCGTTCGCGCCCAGGGCGTGGGTGTTGAAGCCGGTGAGCGCGATCGGCGCGCCGCCGTCGGGCGTGGCGGTGCCCTCGAAGTACACCTCCACCAGGCGGCCCACGTCACCGGAGGTGAAGCCGACGGCCTTGTGGTGCCCGGTGAGCGGGGCCTGGATCAGCTCGCCGCCCTGGATGCCGACGCCCTGCGCCGCGCCCGAGTTGTTGATGTCGAAGAAGTCGCCGTTGACCGCGCCGACGACTCGCTTGTCGGCGCGGGCGGCCAGCTGCTGCGACAGCGGCTGGGTGGCGGCCACCGCGCCCGGGAACACGTAGTCGACGGTGGCGCTGCCGGACAGGTCCACGGTGAGCGCGTCGGCACGCAGGAAGCCGCGGGCGTCGTACCGGTCGAAGGAGGTCAGCGTGACGCCGGGGGCGACCGGCCGGGTGCTGGTCGGGGTGTCCACGTAGTCGGGACCGGTCACGACGTCGCCGTCCGGGCCCGTTCCGGCCGTACCGAGCAGCGTGTACACGGAGCCGGCGGCGGGCAGGGCCGCCGCGGCAGGCTGCGGCAGGGCCGTGGCGGCGGTCGCGCTGAGCGCGGTCAGAGCTATGAGCAGGGGGTGTATCCGCCTTCGCGAAGGCACGGTTCCTCCCGGGGGTGTGGGGTGCTGCCGCCAGTGCAGTCCCCTCCGGAGAGGCGCGCGCGGCAGTGCGGATGCCTGAAGGAAAACTTCAGACAAACAATAGAACCCGAAAGGTAATTGCACATCCCCCGATGCCGGACCGGTTCCGGAGCCTCGCGATCCGGCCACCCGTATCCCCTGCCGGACCTAGCCTGGGTACATGGCAGAAAAGCCGACCATCGTCCTGGTCCACGGGTTCTGGGGCGGTGCGGCCCACTGGGCCAAGGTCATCGTCGAGCTGCACCGCCGCGGCTACGACGCGCTGCGCGCGGTGGAGAATCCGCTCACCTCGTTGGCCGACGACGCCGAGCGCACCCGCCGCATGGTGCGCCAGGCGCCGGGGCCGGTGCTGCTGGTCGGCCACTCCTACGGCGGAGCGGTGCTCACCGAGGCCGGGGACCTGCCCAACGTCACCGGCCTGGTCTACATCGCTGCGTTCGCGCCCGACGCCGGAGAGAGCCCCGGCCAGATCACCCAGGAGATGCCGCCCGCGGCCATCGCGAACATCGGGCCGCCGGACTCCGACGGCTACCTGTGGATCCACCAGGACACGTTCCACGAGAGCTTCTGCCAGGACCTGCCCGCCGACGAGGCCCTGGCCATGGCGGTGACCCAGAAGGCGCCGCTGGCCTCCACCTTCGGCGACGCGATCGCCGCGCCCGCCTGGCGGGCCAAGCCCACCTGGTATCAGGTCTCCGCCCAGGACCGCATGATCAATCCGGACAACCAGCGCCGGATGGCCGCGCGCATGGGCACCCGGCGGACCGTCGAACTGGACGCGGGCCACGCCTCGCTCGCCTCGCAGCCGGGCCCGGTGACCGACCTGATCGTCGAGGCGGCACAAGCGGGCTGAGGCCGTACACGCGAAAGGGCCGGCACCTCGCGGTGCCGGCCCTTCATGTCGCTGCGCTCAGCTCACTCGTTGGGAGTGGACTTCGCGATCTGCATCAGGAACTCGATGTTGGTCCGGGTCTGCTTGAGCTTGTCGAGCAGCAGGTCCAGGGCCGCCTGCGAGTCCAGCGAGTGCAGGACCTTGCGGAGCTTGTGCACGATGACCAGCTCCTCCGGCGCCAGCAGGATCTCCTCCTTGCGGGTGCCGGACGGGTCGATGTCGATGGCCGGGAAGATGCGCTTGTCGGCGATCTTCCGGTCGAGCTTGAGCTCGGCGTTACCCGTGCCCTTGAACTCCTCGAAGATGACCGTGTCCATCATGGAGCCCGTCTCCACCAGCGCCGTGGCGAGGATGGTGAGCGAACCGCCGTTCTCGATGTTGCGGGCAGCGCCGAGGAAGCGCTTGGGCGGGTACAGCGCGGTCGAGTCGATACCACCGGACAGGATGCGGCCGGAGGCCGGCGCGGCCAGGTTGTAGGCCCGGCCCAGACGCGTGATCGAGTCCAGCAGCACCACCACGTCGTGACCCAGCTCGACCAGGCGCTTGGCCCGCTCGATCGCCAGCTCGGCGACGGTGGTGTGGTCCTGCGGCGGCCGGTCGAACGTCGAGGCGATGACCTCGCCCTTGACCGAGCGCTGCATGTCGGTGACCTCTTCAGGCCGCTCGTCCACCAGCACCACCATCAGGTGGCACTCCGGGTTGTTCGTCGTGATCGCGTTCGCCAGCGCCTGCAGGACCATGGTCTTGCCGGCCTTGGGCGGGGAGACGATCAGCGCACGCTGGCCCTTGCCGATCGGCATGACCAGGTCGATGACCCGGGTGGTGAGGATGTGCGGCTCGGTCTCCAGGCGCAGACGGTCCTGCGGGTACAGCGGAGTGAGCTTGTAGAACTCGCCACGGCGGCGGGCCTCCTCGGGCTCCATGCCGTTGACGGTGTCCAGGCGCACCAGCGGGTTGTACTTGTCCCGCCGCTGCTCGCCGTCGCGCGGGCTGGCCTTGACGGCGCCGGTGATGGCGTCGCCGCGGCGCAGGCCGTACTTCTTCACCTGCGACATCGACACGTAGACGTCGTTGGGGCCGGAGAGGTAGCCGGTGGTGCGCACGAAAGCGTAGTTGTCCAGGACGTCGACGATGCCGGCGACCGGCACGAGCACGTCGTCCTCACTTACGTGCGGCTCACCGCCGCCACCGCTTGCGCCGACCGTCTCGCCACGCTCGCGGCCACGGCGGCGGTCACGGAACCGGCTGCGCCGGCCGCGACGGCCGTCGCCGTCCTCGTCGCCGTCGAAACCGCCCCGGTCGGGACCGCGGTCGTTGCCACGGTCGTTGCCACGGTCGGCGACGCGCTCCGGCCGGTCGCCGCGCTCGGCACGCTCCCCGCGCTCGGGCCGGTCACCACGCTCGGGCCGGTCACCACGCTCGGGGCGCTCAGCGCGCTCGGCGTTGCGCTCCCCGCGCTCGGGCCGGTCGCCGCGCTCGGCACGGTCACCCCGGTCGCCTCGCTCAGTGCGCTCGCGGCGGGACTCGCGACGGTTCTCGCGGCCCTCGGCCGGCGCCTCCGCCTCACCACGGGGCTCCGGAGCGCGGCGGCTACGACGCTCGCCACGCGGCTCGGCGCCCTCGGCTGCTGTCGGCGCGGGCTCTCCCGCGGCCTCGCGGACCTCGGCCCGCACCTCCTCGCGAGCCGGGGCCGCGGCCGCGGCGACGTCAGCGCGGGGGCGCGGTGCGCCGCCGCCCTGGCTGGCCGTGATCGCGGCGATCAGCTCGCCCTTGCGCATGCGTGCGGTGCCCGTGATACCCAACCCCGCTGCCATGGTCTGCAACTCAGGCAGCAGCTTCGCGGAGAGACCGCTGCCGGCGGAGCGGCGGCGCCGGCCGGTGGAGGCGTCGTCAGCGACGTGGGAGACATCCGACGTCATGTCGGTGGTGTCGCTCAATGGATTCCTTCCCTCGATTGGCCGGGGCAGCCCGGGTCTTCTTACGACAGTTGGCGGCCGGGCGGCCTCGGAAGCCCGTGGTGCTCGTCCAGAGCGCTACGGGAGTTTTGGCGCAGTCGCGACGGCGTTCCGCCACCGTCCACAAACGACGGTGTGGACACGCCTGGAGCGTGCGATCAGTCTGCGGCAGGCATAGGACTGGGGGTGGACGGCCGTCTGGCTAACGTATCCGTCTGAACCGAGCTCCGGTTGCGCCGCCCCGCAAGATCGGGCGCTTCGCGGCTGTGCTGCCCTAGAGCGTAATCAACGACTGAGACCAGCGGCAACACCGGGCTACTCGGCGTGTCTGAAATGCTGCAAAAGACAGGTGATACGCCCCGGTTTCTAACCAGGGATCCTACCCGCCGAAACGCGGGCGCCACCAGCGAACACGGCAAGAGTGTGTGCCAACCAACTCCCATCCGGCGCGAAACCGGACGGCACGGCGGAAAACGCCAGCACGCTCGGCCCCGCCCCGCTCACCACAGCGGCGACGCCGGCCGCTCGCAGCTGTGCAACCAGCGCGGCGGTCTCCGGCATTCCCGCGGCCCGGTAGCCCTGGTGGAGGCGGTCCTCGGTGGCCTCGAAGAGCAGGCCCGGGGCGCTGGTCAGGGCGTGGGTCAGCAGGGCCGCCCGGCCCGCGTTGAAGGCGGCGTCGCCGTGCGGCACGGTGGCCGGCAGCGCGGCCCGCGCGTGGGCGGTCAGGCCGCGTACGGCGGGCACGAAGACCGTCGGCCGGATCTCGGCGGCCACCGGCAGCGCGACGGCACGCGCCCCGCCTGCCTCGGTCCAGGCGATAGTGAAGCCGCCCAGCAGGCATGGCGCGATGTTGTCCGGGTGCCCCTCGATCCGGCCCGCGATGCGCACCTCGTCGGCCCGGGTGAGCCGCCCGCCGGCCAGCGCGTTGGCCAGGGTCACCCCGGCCGTGATCGCGGCGCTGGAGGAGCCCATGCCGCGCGCCTGCGGGATCCGGTTGACACAGCGCAGGCCCAGCCCGCCGGGCTGGGCGCCCAGCTCGGCGAAGGTCTCCCGCATCGCGCGAACGACCAGGTGCGTCTCGTCCTGGGGCAGCTCGCCCGCGCCCTCGCCGGTCACCTCGACGGTCGTCTTGCCGTCGTCGGCCACCCAGGCGGTGACCTCGTCGCAGAGGTCGAGCGCCAGGCCCAGGGCGTCGAAGCCCGGTCCGAGGTTGGCGCTGGTGGCGGGCGCATGGACGGTGTACGCCCCGGGCGCGAAGGAGATCGTCACGGTGGTCATGGTAGGGCCGCGCCCCGTCCCACCCGCCCATCCGGTGCCCCGGCCGCCCACCCCTCGGGAGCCGGCCCCCGTCGCCGCCCGACCTCATCCTGGCCCAACTCTCAGGGACTTGCGGCGTCAGGACTGCCCGCAAGCCGCAAGCCTTCAAGAGTTGCGGCAGGGCTGGGCGCGTTGGCCGGCACGGGGCTGCGCGGAGATGGCGGGCGCTCGATACGGTGTCGGGGTCGCCCACCCCTCAGGAGCGTGCTGTGGAATCGTTCGATCTGTCGCTGCTCGGTGTCATCCTGCCGCAGGCCGTCGGCGTGCTGCTCATGATCGCCGGTCTGGTCGCCGCGCTGACCCTGCGTGCCCGCCTGGGCTCCACCGCCACCGGCCTCACCGTCGCGGCGACCGGCCTGGGTGCGCTGACCTTCCTGATCAGCACCTGGTGGCAGACTTTCGGCCTGCGCTCGGTGATCGAGGAGGGCGGCGGCTCGCGCTATGCGATGATCAGCTTTGTCAGCCTCGTCCTCTGGTTGCTCCACCTCGTCTGGACGGGTCTGCTCATCGGCGCGGTGTTCGCCGGGCGGCGGCGGCCGCCGGTGGTGGAGAACGCCGTGATGTCACCCGGATCACCGCTGTAGCGTCCGGGATGGAGGGAGCGCGGCTCAGTCGCCGTCGGACTCCTCGTCGGCGGACACGGCGGAGGTGGGGCGGTCGACCGCCCGCCCCACCGACTTCAGCGCCGCCCGCAGGGCGTACTCGATCTGCGCGTTGACGCTGCGCAGGTCGTCGGCCGCCCAGCGGGCCACCGCGTCGTACACCGCGGGATCCAGCCGCAGCAACAGCTTCTTGCGCTCAGGCACGCGTCGTCCTCAGTAGAGGGAGCCCGTGTTGACGATGGGCTGCACGTTGCGGTCGCCGCAGAGCACCACCAGCAGGTTCGACACCATGTGCGCCTTACGCTCCTCGTCCAGCTCGACGACGCCCTGCTCGCGCAGCTGCTCCAGCGCGCTGGAGACCATGCCGACCGCGCCCTCCACGATGGTGGACCGCGCCGCGACGATGGCCTGCGCCTGCTGGCGGGCCAGCATCGCCTGCGCGATCTCCGCAGCATAGGCGAGATGGGTGATCCGCGACTCGACCACCTCGACGCCCGCCAGGGTGACCCGCTCGCGCAGCTCCGCGGTGAGCTCCTCGCTGGCGGCGGCGCTGTCGCGCAGGCTGGTCCGGCCGCTGGCGTGCGCCTCGTACGGGTAGCTGGTGGCCAGGTGCCGCACCGCGGTCTCGGCCTGCACCTCGACGAAGTGCACGAAGTCGTCGACGGCGAACTTGGCGGCGTAGGTGTCCACGACCCGCCACACCACGACCGCGGCGATCTCGACCGGGTTGCCGTCGGCGTCGGAGACCTTCAGCCGGTTGGACTCGAAGTTCCGGAGCCGCTTGGAGATCTTGGACTTCCCGGTCATCGGCCAGGTCCAGTGGAAGCCCGGCTCGCCGATGGTGCCGACGTACTTGCCGAAGAACTGGATGACCCGGGCGTCGTTCGGGCTGATCACGATGAAGCCGGTCGCGATCAGCACGAGCAGCAGCGTGCCGACCGCGACGGCGGGGGCGATGGCGGCGATGGCGTCGTCGGCGTCGGGCACGCCGACGTTGGCAGCGATGACCGCGATCATGGCGGCCAGCACCAGCAGGCTGACGACGATCATGATGAACCCGGACACCCGGAACGCCTTACGCTGCATGGCGGCTTCCTCTACTATCGAAGTGATATCACTAAGCTAGCAGGCGATGTCAAGGCGTTCGCGTTCGCGCCGGTCATTCGGCGAGCGCCGCCACCGGGGCCTGGACCGGGATGCGGCGGGTGACCAGGAACCAGCCCACCGCGTACGACAGCGTCGTGACGCCGCAGCAGGCGACCAGCACCCGCCAGTCCACCGAGTCCACGAACGCGCCCACGACCAGCTGGGACACGGTCACCGCGAGCATGGCGATCATCGTGTCGGTGGCGTTGACCCGGCCCCGCAGCTCGTCGGGCACCTCCTGGGCGATCGCGTAGTTCGACATCACCCAGTTGCCGCCGCCGGCCGCGTGCGCCAGGAAGATGCCCGCCAGTACCACCGGGAACCAGGCCGCCCCGGCCACGCCGAGGTAGACCAGCCCGTAGGTGGACATGGACAGTGCCAGGGCCGGGAACAGCCAGTGCGGCCGCGCCAGCGCCGCCCGGAACAGGAACGGGCCGACCACGCTGCCCAGGCCGCGCACCGCGAACATCAGGCCCAGCCCGCGCGCGCCCACCCCGAACGTCGCCGCGATCAGCGGGAACGTGGCCAGCAGGCCGTTGCCGGTGCCCACCGCCGACTTCACGGTGACCAGGGCCAGCAGCCGCGGCTCGCGGCGCAGGTAGCCCATCGCCTCGCGGATGGCGGCGAACGCCGGGCGGGACACCGTCGGCAGCGAGTCCTGGGTCGGCCGCTTGATGCCCGAGGTGAGCAGTGCCGAGGTCACCAGGCTCACCGCGACCAGGCCGAAGCAGGCGTACGGCGACAGCCACTCGGTGACCAGGCCGCCCAGCGACGAGGCGACCACGGTCATGGTGCCCCACGCGGTGCCGTTGACGGCCATCGCCGGGCCCATGTCGGCGGGGTCGACCAGATTGGGCACCGCCGCGTTGGCGGCCGGGGTGTAGAACGCCTTCGCCGCGGCGAGCGCGCCCAGCGCCACCAGCGCGATCGGGCCCGCACCGGGGCCGCGCACCAGGAACAGGCCGCCGACGGCGACCAGCGCGGAGAGGTTGGAGGCGATCAGGATGTGCTTGCGGTTGAACCGGTCGGCGATGGTGCCCGCGTACGGCAGCAGCAGCGCGACCGTGCCCGTCTCCACGGCGAGCGCCAGCCCGCCCCACAGCCCCTGGCCGGTCTCCCGGTTGAGCAGCACCAGCAGCGGAACCATGACGAACCAGTCCGCACCGAAGACGATGACCTCGGCGAGGAACAGGCGGCGGAAGTCGGCGCTACGCGTAAGGACCCTGAGCACGTAGGCACCGTACACCTGAGAGCGATCTCCCGGACCGCGGGCACGCTGTGACGTGCGCCCCGATGGCTCGAGGCGCACGGGTCAGGCGAGGCCGAGTTCGCGGGCGGCGGCCAGCAGGTCGTTGCCGATGGTGGTCGGGGCGGGCGCGGTGGAGATGGCCCACTCCGGGTCCTTGAGGCCGTGGCCGGTCACCGTGCAGACGATGCGCGAGCCGGGCGGCACCTTGCCGGCCGCGGACGCCTGCAGCAGGCCCGCCACGCTCGCCGCCGAGCCCAGTTCGACGAAGACGCCGACCTCGCGGGCCAGCAGCCGGTAGGCCGAGAGGATCTCGCGGTCGGTGACGGCGTCGATGAGGCCGCCGGAGGCGTCGCGCGCGTCCAGGGCCTTGGTCCACGAGGCAGGGTTGCCGATCCGGATCGCGGTGGCGATCGTGGACGGGTTCGGCACGACCGCCCCGTTGACGATCGGGGCGGAGCCGGCGGCCTGGAAGCCGTACATCTTCGGGGCCTTGGTGGCGTTGCCCGCCGCGACGTCCTCGTTGTAGCCCATCCAGTACGCGCTGATGTTGCCGGCGTTGCCGACCGGCAGGCAGTGGATGTCCGGCGCGTCGCCGAGGGCCTCGACGATCTCGAACGCGGCCGTCTTCTGCCCGTGCAGCCGGTCGATGTTCACCGAGTTGACCAGCGCCACCGGGTAGTCCTGGGACAGCTTGCCCGCCATCGCCAGGCAGTCGTCGAAGTTGCCGCTGACCTGCAGCAGCTTCGCGCCGTGCACGAGCGCCTGGGCCAGCTTGCCCAGCGCGATCTTGCCCTGCGGCACGAGCACCGCGCAGGTGATGCCGGCGCGGGCGGCATATGCCGCGGCGCTGGCGGAGGTGTTGCCGGTCGACGCGCAGATGATCGCCTTCGCGCCGTGCTCGACGGCGGTGGACACCGCCACCGTCATGCCCCGGTCCTTGAACGAGCCGGTCGGGTTGGCCCCCTCGACCTTCAGATAGACGTCACACCCGGTGCGGTCGGACAGCACCGGCGCGGGCACCAGCGGCGTGTTGCCCTCGTGCAGCGTGATCACGGGCGTCTTGTCCGTCACCGGCAGCCGGTCCCGGTACTGCTCGATCAACCCACGCCACATGCTGGCCTCCTTACCGAGTGTCATCGAGTACCTTGCCGCCTCGCCGCCCTTAACTCCACTCGGGTTCCAAGCAGCGAGACGCGCGCATCCTTATCGTTGATCATGAACTTATGTCAACGACGCGCCGACGAGCCGTGCCATAAGTTCATGATCAACCAGGTTGGGCCGGGCCGGGCCGGGCTAAGGCGGCCGGGCTAGAACTCCACGCGGAGGACGGAGGCTACGGCGCGGACGAAGTCCAGCGTGCGCAGTTCGGCGACCGTCGCGGCGAGGGCGCTGTCGGGGGCGGAGTGGGTGACGATGACGAGGCTGGCCTCGGCGCCGCGGCCCGACTGGTTGACGGTGGCGATGGAGACGTCGTGGCGGGCGAAGACACCGGCGACCGCGGCCAGCACGCCGGCGCGGTCGGCCACGTCGAGCGACACGTGGTAGCGGGTGCTGACCTCGCCCATCGGATGGACGGCGAGGTCGGCGTAGGCGGACTCGCTGGCGGCGCGTACCCCGGCCAGGCGGTTGCGGCCGACGGCGACCAGGTCGCCGAGCACGGCGCTCGCGGTGGGCGCGCCACCCGCGCCGCGGCCGTAGAACATCAGCTGCCCGGCGGCCTCGGCCTCGACGAACACCGCGTTGAACGCCTCGCCGACGCCGGCCAGCGGGTGGGTGCGCGGGATCATCGCCGGGTGCACGCGCACGCTGACGCCGCCGTCGGCGGTGCGGCCCGCGATGCACAGCAGCTTGATCGTGCAGCCCATCGCCTTGGCGCTGGCCACGTCGGCCGCGCTGACCTCGGTGATGCCCTCGCGGTAGACGTCGGCAGCCTTCACCCGGGTGTGGAAGGCCAGGCTGGCCAGGATCGCGGCCTTCGCCGCGGCGTCGAAGCCCTCGACGTCGGCGGTGGGGTCGGCCTCGGCGTAGCCCAGCGCGGTCGCCTCTTCGAGGGCCTCGGAGAAGCCCGCGCCGGTGGCGTCCATCGCGGACAGGATGAAGTTCGTGGTGCCGTTCACGATGCCGGTGACCTGGGTGATGCGGTCCCCGTGCAGGGACTCGCGAAGCGGGCGCAGCAGCGGGATCGCGCCCGCCACCGACGCCTCGTAGTACAGGTCCGCGCCGCCCTCGGCCGCGGCGTCGTGCAGGCTGCCGCCGTCCTCGGCCAGCAGCGCCTTGTTGCCCGTGATCACGCTCTTGCCCGCGCGCAGCGCCTCGACCAGCCAGGTGCGGGCGGGCTCGATGCCGCCCACCACCTCGATGACCACGTCCACGTCGTCCCGCTTGACCAGGCCCAGCGCGTCGGTGGTGAACAGGTCGGGATTGACCGGCAGGTCGCTGCGATCACGGCCCGCCCGGCGGACGGCGATGCCGACCAGTTCGACGGGTGCGCCGATACGCGCCGTCAGGTCGTCGGCCTGCTCGTGCAGCAGGCGTACGACCTCCGAGCCGACGGCGCCGCATCCCAGCAACGCCACCTTGACCGAGTCAGCCACTTCGTCTCCCGTAACGCTCACCTGGACAGGGCGCAGCTGCGCCCTACCCCACGTCCAACGCCAGGAGATCGTCCTCGGTCTCCCTGCGCACGATCACCCGTGCCTGCCCGTTGCGCACGGCCACCACGGGGGGCCGGGGCACGTGGTTGTAGTTGCTGGCCATGCTCCGGCAGTAGGCGCCGGTTCCCGGCACCGCGATAAGATCTCCGGGCCGGACGTCAGCGGGCAGGAATTCATCCTTCACCACCACGTCCCCCGCCTCACAATGTTTTCCCACCACGCGGGCAAGAATCGGCTCCGCCTGCGACGCACGCGACGCCAGCGTCGCCGAGTACGACGCGTCGTACAGCGCGGTGCGGATGTTGTCGCTCATGCCGCCGTCCACGCTCACGTAGGTGCGCAGGCCGTCGAGCGGCTTGACCGTGCCGACCTCGTACAGCGTGAAGGTGGACGGGCCGACGATGGCGCGGCCCGGCTCCACGGACAGGTGCGGCTGCGCGATGCCCAGGCCGCGGCACTCGTCCGCCACGATCTTGAACATGCGCTCGGCCAGATCACCGGCCGGCGAGGGCGTGTCCTGGCTGGTGTACGCGATGCCGAAGCCGCCGCCCAGGTCCAGCTCGGGCAGTTCCGCGCCCAGCTCGGTGCGGATGCGCTCCTGCAGCGTGAGCACCCGGCGGGCGCTGACCTCGAAGCCCGACGTGTCGAAGATCTGCGAGCCGATGTGCGAGTGCAGGCCGCGCAGCTCCAGGGCATCGTCGGCCAGGATGCGCCGGGCCGCCTCGAACGCCTTGCCGCCCGCCAGCGAGAACCCGAACTTCTGGTCCTCGTGCGCGGTCGCGATGAACTCGTGGGTGTGCGCCTCCACGCCCACGGTCACCCGGATCATGACCCGCGGGCGCACCCCGCGCTCCCGGGCGATCGCGGACAGCCGCTCGATCTCGTCGAACGAGTCCACCACGATGCGGCCCACCCCGGCCTCGACGGCGCGGTTCAGCTCGCGTACCGACTTGTTGTTGCCGTGCAGCGCGAGCCGGGCCGGGTCCATGCCCGCCGCGAGCGCGGTGGCCAGCTCGCCGCCGCTGCACACGTCGAGGTTCATCTCCTCCTCGACCAGGATGCGCACGATCGCCCGGCACAGGAACGCCTTGCCCGCGTAGTACACGTCCGCCCCGGCGAAGCCCTGCTTGAAGTCGCGGCAGCGGGCCCGGAAGTCCTCCTCGTCGAGCAGGTACGCCGGGGTGCCGAACTCCTGCGCCAGGGACGCCACGTCCCGGCCGCCCACGTGCAGCACACCGGCCGCGTCCTTGCTCGCGGTCCGCGGCCACAGCGGCGCCATCAGCTCGTTCACATCAGCGGGCGTACGCAGCCAGGTCGGGCCCTGCCCGAAATCGCCGTGCATGGCCCCAGCCTCATGAGCCCTCATGCGGCGAACCCGCTGCGCGCGTTCGCCGCATGAGGTGCAGCACTGTGCCTCATGATTCGTTCGCTGCGCTCACTCATGCTGTTCACATCCGTTCAGGGGCGGTCACGCCGAGCAGGCCGAGGCCGTTGGCGATGACGGTGCGGGTCGCGTCGTTGAGCCAGAGCCGGGCGACGTTGCCGGGCTCGATCGGGGCGTCGCCGTGCGGCAGCACACGACAGGCCGGCTCGTCGTAGAAGCGGTGGTAGTCGCCCGCCAGGTCCTCCAGGTAGCGGGCCACCCGGTGCGGCTCGCGCAGCTCCGCCGCGCTCTTGACCACGGTCGGGTAGTCGCCGAGCGCCTTGAGCAGCTCCAGCTCCTTCGGGTGGGCTAGCAGCGCCGGGTCGAACTCCGCCGTGCTCCGCGTCAGCCCGAGTTCGGCCGCGTTGCGGGACACGCTCGCGGTGCGGGCGGCGACATACTGCACGTAGTAGACCGGGTTGTCGCGGGTGGCCCGGGTCCAGAGGTCCACGTCGATGTCGATCGGGGAGTCACTGCTGTAGCGGGCCAGGGCGTAGCGGGAGGCGTCCACACCGATCGCCTCGACCAGGTCCTCCATCGTGACCACGGTGCCCGCGCGCTTGCTCATCCGCAGCGGCTGACCGTCACGGACCAGGCTCACCAGCTGCCCGATGAGGATCTCCAGGTTGGCGTCCGGGTCGTCGCCGAAGCAGGCCGCCATGGCGCGCATCCGGCCCACATATCCGTGGTGGTCCGCGCCCAGCATGATGACGACCCGGTCCGCGCCGCGGTCCCGCTTGTCGAGGTAGTAGGCGCAGTCGGCGGCGAAGTAGGTCCACTCGCCGTCGCTCTTGCGCAGCACCCGGTCCTTGTCGTCGCCGAAGTCGGTGGTGCGCAGCCAGGTCGCGCCGTCGGCCTCGTAGAGGTGGCCCTGCGAGCGCAGCCGCTCCAGGGCCAGGTCCAGCTCGCCCTTGGCGTGCAGGTCCTTCTCGTTGAAGTACACGTCGAAGTGCGTGCCGAACTCGGCCAGCGACGACTTGATCTGCGCGAACATCAGCTCGACGCCCTCGACCCGGAACGTCTCCAGGTCGTCCGCGCCGGGGTGCTCGGCCTGGACCGCCTCGGCGATCTCGGCGATGTACGCGCCGCCGTACCCGTCCTCCGGCGTCGCCTCACCCCGGGCCGCGGCCTGCAGCGACTTGGCGAACCGGTCGATCTGCGAGCCGGCGTCGTTGAAGTAGTACTCGGTGGTGACCTCCGCGCCGGCCGCCTTGAGCAGCCGCGCCAGCGCGTCGCCGACCGCGGCCCAGCGCACCCCGCCCAGGTGGATCGGGCCGGTCGGGTTCGCCGACACGAACTCCAGGTTCAGCCGCAGCCCGGCCAGCGCCGTGCCGTGCCCGTACGCCGGGCCCTGGGTGACCACCAGGCGGGCCAGCTCCCCCGCCGCCGCCGCGTCCACCCGGATGTTCAGGAAGCCCGGACCGGCGATCTCCACCGCAGCGATCCCTGTGAATTTGCTGAGTTCCTCGGCCAGCGCCGCGGCCAGCTCGCGAGGGTTCGCACCGACCTTCTTGCCGACCTGAAGGGCCAGGTTGGTGGCGTAATCCCCGTGCTCAGGGTTGCGCGGACGCTCCACCGTCGCCGCCGCGGGCAGGGCCGAAAGGTCGAGGCCGCGGGCGGCGAAGACGGCTTTTGCGGCGGTCAGGACAGCATCGGCGATATTCGCGGGAGTCACCCGGCCATGCTAACCGGGTAGACTTCGGCCCTCCGCGTCCCACCGCACGGCGGGCGCGCCCATCCCCTCGATGTGACGGACACCACGATGAGCATCAGCACGCCAGGCGGGGAGCAGCACCGCCCCGGTCTCGTGAAGGTTGGCGGCAAGCCCGCGGCCGGCGCCAAGCCCGGCGCCAAGACCACCACCGGCGGCGGCAAGACCCCGCCCAAGGGTGGCAAGGGCGGCGGCCCCCGCAAGCCGATCACGCCGATCAAGGTCAACCAGGGTCGCAACTGGGGGCCCATCGCCATGTTCGCCGCCGTCGGCCTCATCGCGGTCGGCATCATCGGCTGGGGCGCCTGGGCGGCGTTCAAGCCGGGCGGCGCGGGCTACGACTGGGAGACCCGGGCCGGTGCGATCGACGGCATCACGCACGTGACGACGGAGCTCAAGAGCAACCACACGTACAACCCGGAGAAGTACGAGCAGGACCCGCCGGTCGGCGGCACCCACAGCTACGTGTGGCAGCAGTGCATGGGCAACATCTACGACGCGCCCATCCCCAAGGAGCACGCGGTGCACAGCCTCGAGCACGGCGCGGTCTGGATCACGTACCGCAAGGACCTGCCCGCCGACCAGGTGGCCGCGCTGGCCGCCAAGGTCGAGGGCAAGGAGATGATGCTGCTGAGCCCGGTCGCGGACCTGGACAAGCCGATCTCCCTGCAGGCCTGGTCGTACCAGCTCAAGGTCGACAACGCGAGCGACGCCCGGATCGACGACTTCATCGGCGCCCTGCGTGTCAACGCGACCCAGGAACCCGGCGCGACGTGCCAGGGCGGCAACACCGCCACCGGCGACAAGCCGCTGACCGAGGAGCAGGCCGCCGCCCTCCAGCAGCAGCAGGGCTGACGGGAGCACCATGACGGACGTGGGGAACAGCCCTCGGTTCAGCACGCGAGGGCTGGCCCTCTCCGTGGCGCTCGCGCTGCTGGTCGGGCTCGCCATCGGTTTCGGCGTCACCCGGCTCGCGTCGGCCGGCACTCCGGCAGACGACTCGGCCGCCGCCGGCTTCGCGCGCGACATGAGTACGCACCATGCCCAGGCCGTGGCCATGGGCATGATCGCCGCGAAGAAGGGCAATGCGCACGAGGTGCGGACCCTCGGCGAGGACATCGCGCTGACCCAGCAGGCCCAGATCGGCATCATGAGCCAGTGGCTGCGGGACTGGGGCCTCAACATCAACTCGGACGCCAAGCCGATGGCCTGGATGCCCGACGGCGACAAGGCCCTGACCAACGGCAACCTGATGCCCGGCATGGCCACGTCGCAGGAGATGACGGCGCTGGAGAACGCGACCGGCAAGGACGCCGACCGCCTGTTCCTGGAGATGATGATCAAGCATCACCTGGGCGGCGTGCACATGGTCGACGCCGTGCTGACCCAGACCGACGACCCCGACGTGCTCTGGCTGGCCAAGGGCATGAAGGCCCGGCAGCAGCTGGAGATCTCGGAGATGCAGCAGCTGCAGACGACCCTCGCCAAGCGCTAGGGAGTACCCGCGAGAAGGGCCCCGCCGGAGTTCCGGCGGGGCCCTTGCTCATCGCAGCACGCCGGCGTCAGGCCGGTCCGGCGATCAGACCTCGGTCGGCAGATCGCGGCGGCGACGCACCAGGAACATCGTCCCCGCCCCGCCGATGACCAGCGCCAGGCCCACCGCGGCGAAGACCGTCACGGCCGCGCCGGTCACCGGCAGGCCGGGCTCCGACGGCGACGGCGAGTCACCCGGGCCGCCCGGCGTCCCGGACGTACCCGGCGTCCCGGACGTGCCCGGGGTCGGCGTGCCGGAGGCCGGCTTCCCGGGCGTCGGCGTGCCGCCGGACGACTCCGACGGGAACGGCGACGGGGTGTTGCCGCCCGCACCGGCGCAGGTGTGCGTCACCACGATCCGGTCGACGTCCTTGTCGCCGACACTCTTGCCCTCGGCGTCCAGCAGCGTCCACCCGGCCGGCACGACCACCCAGGCCAGGTGCTTGTTCGTGGCGTTGGCGAAGCCGTGCGGGTACGGGTCGGCGTCGCCGTCCTTGATGAGGGTCGTCACCTGGCCGCTGCCGGTGTCGAACTTCGCCCACATGCCGATGGCGGTGTCGAACTCGTCCGGCGAGATGTTGAAGACCCAGCCGTCCTTGTCCGCGGCCTTGAGGTCGCCGATCTCATCGCAGCCGCGCTCGAAGACCTTCGCCTTGGTGTCGTGGTGCGGCTGGTGCAGCACCGCGTCGTACGGGGCCGTGGGCGCGGGGTGCGCCTGCGCGGGCATGGCGAACAGCACGGCGAGCCCGGCGCCCGCGGCCGCCAGCGAGACGACGGCCAGCGGTGCCAGCAGACGCTTGTTCATGGATCCTCCGGAGGGGTGGAAGCGGTGCAACGCCACATCGTCGCCCGGTGCCACCGCGCACCGGATCGGATGAACCGGCCGCGACGCGATGATCGACACGACACGCCATCGGCCGAACGGCCGACCCGGATACCGATTCGATGCCGCGAGGGGGACCTGCTACTCTTTGTCGGTCGCTGAGCCCCCGTAGCTCAGGGGATAGAGCACCGCCCTCCGGAGGCGGGGGCGCAGGTTCGAATCCTGCCGGGGGCACCACGGATCATCACTAAGGGAAGCCGCTGACCTGCGAAAGCAGACCAGCGGCTTCAATCATGTTTCGACGGTCAACGTCGACCCAGTTCGTGGAGCGCAGCACGGGCGATCACGTCATTCTGGCGGAAGAATGCGTCATTACTCCGCGGGGACGGGAACCGGCCGGATGCCAGCACACTTCCCGAAAACAGGATTCCCGCCCCGAAGCGACTCTCGTGGGGGGTTCCATCAGCGCGCTTCAGGCGATGCAAAGAATCGGTATCGATGAGACCCGCGGTATCGATAAGACCAGTGGGATACCGGTCGCCGCCGTCGGGGGCCGACTGGATCTCTTCCCTGATCTCATTGCGTTGGATGAGCTTGCACAGCAATGG
This sequence comes from Catellatospora paridis, assembly GCF_009720365.1. Classification (GTDB taxonomy): domain Bacteria; phylum Actinomycetota; class Actinomycetes; order Mycobacteriales; family Micromonosporaceae; genus Catellatospora; species Catellatospora paridis. The sequence continues at coordinate 267,810 of NZ_WBZD01000016.1, forward strand.
GTCATTCACGCGAAGCATCGTCCGCTCCGGGAGCCGGGCCTCGATGAGAGATCGGGCTGCGATCGATACGTTCACGTTGCTCGACCGCGCGTGAAAGAGCCCCTCGTGGGCGGTCACCGTCATCTCCGACCCAAGGAATCTGACGATACCGGCACGGGTCAGGGCAAGTAGCTCCTCCTGCCGCTGTCCAGGCGGTCCGCTGGTGAGAAATCGGCAGAAATCAAGGAACGCGGGCAGATCGTGCTCCCACGAGGCGGGAGATAGTCGTTCTTCGCTGACGAGTTCGATCAGCCTGGAGAAGGCAGAGCTCAGACCGTGCAGCATCGCCAGGCTCGCGCCGTGACGAGGATCGCGCCCGCGTCGAACTCCGGTAGCGATATGACTGATCATCCAGTTCTGGAGGGTATCCAGGTCGGGGAAGTGGCGACCGGCCAGCGGATGGGCTGTTTCCTCCAGGTCGATCCGGTCCTCGTCGAACCGCACTGCCCGATCGACCAGCTCCTTGAGTGCCGGTCCATCCCAATCGAGGGTGTCGAGGCGGTGAATGAACTGACGAGCGTCGATGCCAAGGAGTTCTGGGTGCGATTCGGCAAGCTCGCGATAGCCCGCGTGGGTGACTTCGCGGGCAATCAACGGCCAGACGTCCATGGCGAAGTCGAGGGGGCGGTCGCCGAGGGCGGCCACGGCCGCGGCGTTGAGGTGGCCGAACGGTTCCGGGGGTGATCCGGTCAGGCTGTAGTCCATCTTCGACCAGTACGGTACGCCGCGCCGCGAGCCCACGAAGAGGACGGGTTCATTACCAGACGACTGGTAATGCAGCTCGCCGGAGTTGTCCCGATGGAATGTGCCACCGCGTCCGGAGGTCAGCAGCACGGCGGTGTCGATGAAACACAATCCAAGCCCACGTACGATCACCGGTTCGGCGGCGGGTATCCGGTCAAAGCGATGATCGGCGGTCGATGGCAGATAACACAGGTCATGGGCGGCCGCGTATTCCGTCAGACGCGCCTCTTCCGCGTTCGGCGCGACATCGACGTTGCCTTGCGCGAACAGTACGACGTCGGCGTCCACCGGGGGAAGGCCGTCCGCCATGACGACGCGTTGCCGGCCGAGAGGAAGGTCGTGCACATCGACGGCCCGGCCTACGTGTGAATGGACCTGTACCTGGGGCATGCCGTTCTTCGCTGACTGCCAGAACACCCACGACAGGTAGTCGCTCTGCGTCTGACGAGTAGTGAACCAGCCGCCCTGCATCCTCCTTGCCTCGGCCGACGTGGAGGGAGCGAGCCGGCATCCCGGGGGCGACGACAGGCGGCCCGTGGCCAGCTCCTGGGCCCATTCGCTGAGCGTGGGACCGGAGACGACCGGGCCTTCGCATTCGACGGTCTCGTCGGTGAACATCGTGCAGTCGTCGGATGTGGTGTTCATCCACAGCAGCGGCGACTGCTGGGACCGCCAGATGCGACCGCCCCCCGGCGGATAAGGATCGATGACGTGGACGGCGATCGTCCGGTCCGGCGCGCACTCGGCAGCGTTGGCGATGAGACGTTCGAGAAGTGAGGTGCCGCGTGGGCCGGCACCGATGATTGCCACGGTCAGTGTCCTGGTCATACCGTTCCTACGCCTCGCTCAGGGGTTGTCATGTCGCATGCGTTTGGCTGACGCGCCACAGGTCCGGCCCGATGGTTCTGTCGCGAAGAGTGGCGATGAGTCGGCTCCAGCGGTGCGGCAACCCGCCAAAAGACAGAATCTCGAGCGCGTTTCGAAAACATTGCTGTAGAAATGCGAGGCTAAATGCGTATTCGCGCTCTGCGCATCCGCGCCCAGTTCACTTTCAAGGACGTAACGCGCTGACTTTCCTCGCGCGTGTACACGTTTCACTTACCCGCGCACCTGGATCACCGAGCGATTTCCAACTGGCGACGGCTACGAAGAAGCCGCTGACCTGCACGGAGCAGATCAGCGGCTTCATATGTGTACGGCTGAACCCAGGCCGGCGGTTGACCGAAGCCGCAGCGGATCCTGTCGCGGCGCCGTCTAGGCCGGCGGTCGGGTCGCGCGTCGGTCCAACCGCCACAGGGCGAGCAGGGTCCAGGTGCTCCAGACCAGCACCGCCGCCAGACCCAGCGACAGCGCCGACGGGCCGTCGTCGACGAGGACCAGTGACGCGGTGGCGACCGGGAGCACCCCGACCGCGATGAGGGCCGCGGTGCGGCCGGTCTCCGGCATGGGACCGAACGTGCCCGGGTCGAGCTTGGCCGCCGGCGCGGCCACCGCGACGACGATCAGCGCCGCGGCGAACACGTCGCTCGGGCGGTGCCAGCCCGACGCCACGACCGCGAGGCAGACCCCGAGGGCCCACAGCCCGACCACCACACCCACGATCCGGCGATGCCGGACGGGTATCGCCAGCAGCGTCGCGGCGTACACCGACAGCGCCAGGGCGGTGTGGCCGCTGGGGAAGCTCTGATCCCAGCGGCGTATGCCGACGTCGAGCAGGATGGGGCGGGTCAGCGCGTGCTTCAGCAGCTGGACGAGGCCGGCACTCACCACGACGATGCCGATCGCGAGGAGCACCGCGGCCCATCCGCGCCGACGCCGGCCGACCACCACCGCGCCCAGCAGTACGCCGAACGCCACCAGTGGCGTCAGCTTCAGCAATGCGCGTGCCAGCGTGTCCGCGAGCCCGCCCGACGCCTGTGCGGCGCCGTCCAGGACCGCGTCCTCGTATGCCTGTCCGGCCTCGGTGTTGACGGCACCCCAGTACAGTGCGGCCACCACAGAGATGCATACGATCACGAGCCAGCGGACCTGCGACGGTCCACGCCACGGCATGCGGCGCCGGGGCGGCGACGCGATGGGCGGTCGGGCGTGCGTGTCGGCAGTCGGCACCCGGTCTTCTCCTTCATGGACGACGCCGCCGTGGCTACGCTGGCCCGTCCGCGACGGCGCAGCGGCGGCGGCCTTCGATCACAGACCGTAGGGACCGAACGCACGACGTGCATGTCACGCTACCCGCTGCGATGGGTGGCGAGCGGCAAGGCCACGGGAGAAGTCAAGTTCCCGATAGGGCCGACTGGTGGCTGCCCTTCCGGCCGTCGGCTGGGCGACACTCTCAACGTCGACACGGAGGGAGAGCACGTTGCGGGTACTGGTAACCGGCCATGAGGGATACATCGGCTCGGTCTTGACGCCCATGTTGCAGGCTGCTGGACATGAGGTGGTCGGTGTGGACACCGGTCTGTACGCAGACTGCCTGATCGGACCGCCGCCCGCCCCGGTCGAGTCGCTGCGGGTGGACCTGCGGGACGTCACCGTCGACGACTGCTCCGGCGTGGACGCCGTGATCCACCTGGCCGCGCTGTGCAACGACCCGCTGGGCAACCTCAACCCGGACCTGACGTACAACGTGAACCTGCACGCGACCCTGCGCCTGGCCGAGGCGGCAAAGGCGGCCGGCGCCACCCGGTTCCTGTTCTCGTCCTCCTGCTCGCTGTACGGCAAGGGCCTGGACGACGCGCCGCTGGCCGAGGACGCCGGGTTCAACCCGATCACGCCGTACGGCACTTCGAAGATCGAGTCGGAGCAGGGGCTGCTCGCGCTGGCCGACGACAGCTTCTCGCCGGTGTTCCTGCGCAATGCCACCGCTTACGGCTTCTCCCCCCGGCTGCGGGGCGATCTGGTCGTCAACGACCTGGTGGGACACGCGCTGCGCACGGGCGAGGTGCGGCTGCAGTCTGACGGCTCGGCCTGGCGGCCCCTGGTTCACGTCGAGGACATCTGCGCCGCGTTCCTCGCCATGCTTGCCGTCCCGCGCGAACGAATCCACGCGCGGGCGTACAACGTCGGCCAGACCGGCGAGAACTACCTGATCCGCCAGGTCGCAGAGCTGGTCGCCGAGGTGGTCCCGGGCAGCCGGGTCACCTTCGCCGCCGGGGCTGCCGCCGACCTGCGCAACTACCGGGTGTCCTGCGACCTGATCGCGGCCGACGTGCCCGAGTTCCGGCCGGCCTGGACCCTGCGCAAGGGCATCGAGCAGCTGGTCGAAGCCTACACACGGTACGAGCTGAGGCTCGACGACCTGATGGGATCGGCCCATCAGCGACTCAAGCGGATCAACGCGTTGCGGACGGCCGGTCGGCTGAGCGACGAGCTGCGCTGGATCGAACCGTGATGCCGCGTCGTTGTGATGCCTGCGCGGGCGCCGACCTCGTCCCGTTCGCCGACCTGGGCGAGGTGCCGATCCTGTGCGGCGTGCACTGGGCCGACCGGGACGACGCGGTCGGCTCCCCGTCAGGCCGCATGCACCTGGGCTACTGCCCGTCCTGCGGTTACGTCCGGAACCTGGCCTACGACCCGGCACGGCTCGTGTACGACCCGACGATGGACACGAACCTGCACTTCTCGGCGGCCTTCGCCAGATACTCGAGCGGGCTCGTGCACGACCTGGTGGAGCGGTATCAGCTCGCAGGCAAGCAGGTGCTGGACATCGGCTGTGGGCAGGGCGAGTTCCTGCGGGAACTGTGCGGTCACGCGCCCTGCCGCGGGACCGGCTACGACGCCATGTACGCCGGACCGGAGGGAGCGGACCCGAGCGGCGCGACGCTGCACAGCGCGCTCGCCCCGCGCGGTGCCGGGCTGCCCGCCTTCGACTTCGTCACCTCCCGCCACTGGTTCGAGCACCTCGACGACCCGTACGAGTTCCTGGCGGACCTGCGCGCACAGGCCGGCGACCGGACGGTGCACGGCTATCTCGAGGTGCCCGACGCGGGCTACGACCTGTCCACCGCCGGCTGGGAGGTCATCTACCCGCACGTCTCCTACTTCGACGGCTACGCCCTGTGCCGCATCGCGCGCCGGGCGGGGTGGCATGTGGCGGCCGGTGGCACCTATTTCGACGGCATGTTCCGGTATCTCGAGATCACCACCGATCCGGCCAGGAGCCTGCCCGATCCGGAGCTGCCCACCGACCCGAGCGCGCACCTCGCCGCGGTCCTGGCCTTCGGCGACCGGCATCGCGTCGAACGTGCCCGCTGGCAGGAGAGCCTCGCGAAGTACGCGGCCGACGGCAGACGCCCGATCTTGTGGGGCGCGGGCTCGCGCGCTGTACAGTTCCTCACCGGTGTGGACATGGACCACAACCTCGCTGCCGTCGTCGACGTCAACCCGCGCAAATGGGGCCGATACCTGCCGGTCAGCGGCCATCGGGTCGACGCGCCTACCACGTTGGGTACGCTGCGGCCGGAAATCGTGATCATCACGAATCCCGCCTACCGTGCCGAGATCCAGGCCGCGCTCATGGACCTCGGGGTCGACGCAGAACTCGATGTGGCCTGATGAACCGTGACAAAGAGAGGTGGCCGCATGAGCAAGCGGGACAACCGAGCCGTGCGGCAGCGCGGCCCGCTGGGCCACGAGCAGAGCGAAGCGCGGGCATGAGCCCGGTGCCGTGTCGGCTGTGCGCCGCGCCCCTCAACACGACCTTTCTCGACCTGGGCATGTCGCCGCTGTGCGAGAACTTCCTGCGCGCCGACCAGCTCGACGCGGGTGAGACGTTCTACCCGCTGCACGTACGCGTCTGTGACGAGTGCCTGCTGGTGCAGCTGCCGGCGTATGTGGGCGGCGAGGACATCTTCAGCGATTACGCCTACTTCTCCTCGTACTCGCAGTCCTGGGTCGAGCACGCGCGGGTTTACGCCGGCCGCATGATCGCTGAGCTGGGACTGGGCGCCGACAGCCTGGTCACCGAGGTCGCCAGCAACGACGGCTACCTGCTACGGCATTTCGTGGACGCCGGCGTTCCCGTGCTCGGCGTGGAGCCTGCCGCCAACGTGGGCGCCGTCGCACGCGCCGCCGGGGTCCGGACCGAGACGCGGTTCCTCGGCCTGGAGACCGGGACGGCGCTGGCCGAGCGGTACGGCCGCGCAGATCTCGTGGTCGCCAACAACGTGTACGCCCACATCCCCGATCTGATCGGGTTCACCGCCGGGCTGGCCGCCCTGGTCAAGCCCACCGGGCTGGTCACCCTCGAGTTCCAGCACTTGATGCGGATGATCGAGCGCAACCAGTACGACACCATCTACCACGAGCACTACCACTACCTGACGCTGCGCACCGCCCAGCGCGCGCTCGCCACTGCCGGCCTGGTCGTGGTCCACGTCGAGGAACTGGCCAGCCACGGCGGTTCGCTGCGGGTGTTCGCGCGGCCGAGCGGGGTGCCCAGCGCCGCCGTCAAAGAGGTGCTGAACACGGAGGCCGCCGCTGGGCTGCACACCGCGGCCGGGCACCGCGGCTTCGCGGAATCGGTGTTCCAGGTCAAGCGGGAACTCGTGGACTTCCTGCACCAGGCGCGGGCCGAGGGCAAGCGGGTGGTGGGTTACGGCGCCCCGGGCAAGGGCAACACCCTGCTCAATCACTGCGCCATCCGCACCGACCTGCTCGAATACACCACGGACCGCAACCCGCACAAGCACGGCAGGTTCCTGCCCGGCACGCACATCCCGATCCATCACCCGGACCGCATCGCCGCCGACCGGCCCGATTACGTGCTGGTGCTGCCCTGGAACCTGCGTAAGGAGATCAGCGCTCAGCTCGCCTATGTGGGCGACTGGGGTGGCCGGCTGGTCTTCCCGATTCCCCGGTTGGAGGTCGTGACGCCGTGAAGGTGGTCCTGTTCTGCGGCGGCTTCGGGTTGCGGATGCGCGAGGGACAGGGCAGCGCGCCCAAGCCGATGTCGATGATCGGCGACCGGCCGCTGCTGTGGCACGTCATGCGCTACTACGCCCACTTCGGCCACAACGACTTCATCCTGTGTCTGGGCTACGGCGCCAACGCGGTGAAGGACTACTTCCTGCGGTACGACGAGACGCTCAGCAACGACTTCACCCTGGCCAACGGCGGCCGGGAACTGCGCATGCATTCGACGGACATCTCCGAATGGAAGATCACGTTCATCGACACCGGCCTGACTGCCACCATCGGCGAACGGCTCATGCGTGTGAAGGAGCAGCTCACCGGCGAGACGATGTTCCTCGCCAACTACGCCGACACGCTCACCAACGCCCCGCTGCCGGCCATGATCACACGGTTCGAGCAGAGCGACGCCATCGCGAGCGTGCTCGCCGTGCCGCCGGACTCCACCCACCACGTCATGGACATCCGTGCCGACGGCTCCGTGACCGGTGTGCGGGAGTTGCGCGAAGGCCAGTGGGAGAACGGGGGATACTTCGTCATGCGGCAGGGCGTGTTCGACACGCTGCGCGCCGGTGAGGACCTGGTCCCGCAGGCGTTCAACCGGCTCACCCAGCGCCGTGCCCTGCTCGCGCAGCGGTACGAAGGCTTCTGGCGGGCCGCCGACACGTTCAAGGACCGAGCCGAGCTCGAGGACATGTTCCAGCGCGGCAACTGCCCGTGGATGCTCTGGGATCCGCTGCGCAGCGGGCAGACCGACGTGCGGGGCCTGACCTGATGCTGCGGCTGCCAGAGGTGCGACAGGTGGTGCTCCTGGGCGCGCACCCTGACGACATCGAGATCGGCGCAGGCGGGTTCCTGCTCACGCTGGCCGCCGCCAATCCCGCAGTGCGCGTGCACTACGTGCTGTGCACGGGCACTCCGTCGCGGCACGCGGAGGCGGCGGCCGCGGCGGCTGCGTTCCTGCCCGGCGTCACCCGCACCGCGGCCCTGCACACGCTGCCGGACGGGCGGCTGCCGGGCCACTGGGACGAGGTGAAGGCAATCCTCGACGACGCCGCGGGCTACCGGCCCGACCTGGTGCTGGCGCCCTGGGCCGGCGACGCGCACCAGGACCACCGGCTGCTCGGCGAGCTGGCGCCCACCGCGTTCCGGTCCGCGCTGCACTTGCAGTACGAGATCCCGAAGTGGGACGGGGACCTTGGCCGGCCGAACGTCTACGTGCCGCTGACCGGCGAGATCGCCGCCGCGAAGGTCGCGCACCTCGACGCCTGCTACGCCTCACAGCGCGACCGAGACTGGTGGACCGAGGAGACGTTCCGCGGCCTCATGCGACTGCGGGGCATCGAGTGCCGGGCGCCGTACGCCGAGGCGTTCCACTGCTCGAAGGTGACGCTCCAACTCACCCCGTGACGCGAGCGGCCACCGACGCTGTGCGGTCAGTTGTACGGGCGGAACACCGGGCGCACGGCCCGCCCGGTCAGATGGTGCTCCCATCCGTCGGCGAGCGCCTTCGCGTAGGTGTCCAGCGCCAGGTCCACGGCCTCGACGGTACGGTCGATGTGCGCCTCGGTGTGCGAGTAGGACACGACGAACGACGGGGCGATGATCCCCTGCCGGATCAGCTGATCCATGAACAGGGTGCGGAACTCCTGGGACCGGTTGCCCTCCGCGTCCCGCGTCACGTGGACCAGGTTGGCGGGGTGTCCGGCCACGTCGACGTAGGCAGACAGCCCCCGCGCCGCCACGACCGCGCGCACCCCGTCTGCGAGCCGCTCCCCCAGCTGGCGCAACCGCTCGATCACCGGTTCCGCCCGGTACACCGACATCGTCGCCATCGCCGCCGCCAGGGCGTGAGTCTCCGCACCGTACGTCGATGACAGCAGGAACACCCGCTCACGGGTGGTGCGTAGACCGCCGAGCTCCATCACGTCGGCCCGGCCCGTCAACGCGGCCACGGAGAACCCGTTGCCCATGCCCTTGGCGAAGGTGGCCAGGTCGGGCACGAGCCCGTGCACGTACGCGGCACCGCGTTCGTGCATCCGGAAACCGTTGATGATCTCGTCGACGATCAGCAGCGCACCGTGCTCGTCACAGAGCCGACGGACCCGGTCCAGGTATCCGGGCCGGGGCGGATCCTGGTAGGAGGCCTCCAGCACCAGCGCGGCGATCCGGCCCGGATGCTCGGCGAACAGCGCCGCCACGCTCTCCGCGTCGTTGAACGGGAACCGGGCGGTGAGCGCCCGCGTGGTCTCGGTGACACCGGCCGGCATCGCGGTGACGCCGATGAACCAGTCGTCGGTGGAGAAGAACGGTTGCCCGGCGCAGACGGCCACCATGTCGCGCCCGGTGTACGCCCGCGCCAGCTTCACCGCCGCGGTGGTCGCATCCGAGCCGTTCTTGGTGAACTTCACCATCCATTCCCGGTCGGGCGCGACGACGTCGAGGAACTGCTCCGCGCACGCCACCTCGATCGCGGCCGGCCGGGTGAAGTTCACGCCGAGCTCGAGCTGGGCCCGCACCGCCGCGAGCACCGGCTCGAAGGCATGGCCCAGCGTGACGGCGCGCAGCCCCATGCCGTACTCGATGAACTCGTTGCCGTCCACGTCCCAGACCGTGCATCCACTGCCCCGTGCGATGAAACCGGGTGCGTCCACCGGATACTGGTCGTCGCCCTTGGCGTAGGTGTGCGCGCCCCCGGGAATCAGGTCGTGGGCGCGGGCACCCAGCCTCCGCGACTCGTGCAGTCTCATGCCTCACCCTGTCCTGTCAGGTGGGAAGTTCGCGGAGGTCGGGTGCCCGTCATCCGATCTCAGTGCTCGATCTCCGACACGTCCGCGGCCAGCCGCGGCGTCAGGTGTAGGTAGTTCGACGTGCGCCGCTTCTGCTCGATGTCCCGGTACACCCGGAGCACCTGCTCGGCGGTCAGGTCGGTCGTCGCGGCCACCTCGTCGATGGAGATCCCGTTGTTGAGCCCGTACAGGCACAGGTCCATCCGCTGGTACGGCAGGGAGAAGTAGAACTCCTCCTGCGACTGCGGCAGCGAGTAGGTGTCCGTGGTGGACGGCCGGGCGGAGATGTCGGCCGGCACGCCGAGGTGGTCGGCGAGCTGGTAGACCTGCGACTTGTACAGGTGCGCGATCGGCTTGACGTCGGCCGAGCCGTCACCGAGCTTCACGAAGAAGCCCTGGTCGTACTCGAGCCGGTTCGGGGTGCCCGACACCGCGTAGTTCAGCCGGTCCGCGTGGTAGTACTCCATCATCTTGCGGACCCGCTGCTTGAAGTTCGTCGCGGCGACGATGCCGAGGTACGCCTCCGTGGTGAGGCGGTGCCTGGTCTGCGTTCCGTCGGGCGCCTGCACCACCACCGAGTAGAGCCGGAAGCTGTCGGAGTCGATCACGCTGGGCAGCACGATCTTCGACTTGTACCCCGGGCCGTACTCGGGGCAGACCAGCCGGATCGCGTCGTCGCGCCGCCGGTAGCAGCCGGCCGCGTCGAGCAGCGGGGTGATGTCCTCGTGCACCGACTCGATGCCGAGGCTGTCGGCCACCAGGCGGCTGAGGCCCAGCGTGTCGTCCGAGGAGTCGCGCTCGGGCATGTGCAGGCCGAACACGCGCTCCTTGCCGATGGCGGCGACGCAGGCGGCCGCGACCACGCTGGAGTCGATGCCACCGGACAGGGCGACGATGATGCCGCGGCGCTTGGTGCTCGCCAGATACTGGGTCAGCGTTGCCGAGATCCTGGCCATCTCCTGATCGGCGTCGATCCGCAGGCTGGCCGGCCCGAACGCCGTGGCCGAGCTGGTCATGCGTTGCCTCCATGGTGGTTGTCGTAGGCGCTGTCAATGCGGGTCATATCCACTGCCACCTGCAGTTCAGGCAGCGCCGAGGCCGCGGCCCCGCCGTCGCCTGAGATGAACTGCTGGTGGGTGAGTTGAGTCGAGATCACGGCCATGAGCCGCATGCTGTCGGTGTTGCTCATCTGCTCGCCGCCGGTCCGGCGGCACTTGGCGACCAGCCCGGCGACCTGCTCGGGCTGGAACACACCCGCGTCGGTCACCGCACGCGCGGAGGTGACCTCGTCGAACCAGTCGGGGGTGCCGGCGGCGAAGAAGCTCGCTGCGTCCGGCGCCCGGTAGGGCTGCTTCGGGCGGCGGCGGATCTCCTCGGGCACCAGGTCGGCGAAGGCCCGCTTGAGCAGGTGCTTCTCGTCCAGCCCGAAGAGCTTGTACCGGGCCGGGAGCGTGGCGGCGAACTCCAGCACGTCGGCGTCCAGGAACGGGAACCGGCCCTCGACCGAGTTCGCCATGAGCATGCGGTCGCCCTGAGACGCGAGGATGTAGCCGGACAGCAGCGTGGTCATCTCCAGCCACTGCGCGCGGCCCAGCGGGTCCCAGCGCTCGCTGCCGTCGGGCAGCGCGCCTGCCAGCCCTGCCGGGTCGGCCGGGTCCGTGCCGCCGATCGCGGCCTGCAGCTGCGGCGACAGCATCCGCTTGAGCACGGCGGTCGCGTCCCAGCGGGGCCGGTGCGACAGCGCCGGGTCGGTGGCATCGAGGTTGCGGCCGAAGAAGCTGCGCGCGAACGCGGGCGCCTGCCCGGGCGAGCGCACCATCCACGGGTACAGCAGCTCGGCGGCGCGGTGCCGCTTGGCCGAACCGGGGTCGGCGGCCCAGAAGCGCCGCACCCGGGCCTCCCGGAAGATGTCGTAGCCGGCGAACACCTCGTCGGCGCCCTCGCCGGTGACGACGACCTTGTACCCGCTCTCGCGGACCAGCTTCGACAGCAGGTAGAGCGGCGCCGGGGCGGCGCGCAGCAACGGGGTCTCGGCGTGCCGCACCACCTCAGGGAACACGTCGGCGATGTCACGCGGGCCCACCACGATGTCGTGGTGCTGCGTGCCCAGCGCCGCGGACATGATCTTCTGGTAGCCGCCCTCGTCGAACTCGTCGCTGGAGAACCGTAGCGAGAACGTGTGCAGCGGGGCCCGGGTGTACCGGGCGACGACCGCCGTCGTGATCGAGGAGTCGAGGCCGCCCGACAGGTAGGCGCCCACCGGCACGTCACTGCGCAGGAAACGCAGCCGCGCGGCCTCGACGAGCTTGTCGCGCAGCGCCTCGGTGGTCTCGCGCAGGTCGGGCAGCGGCTGCTGCCGGTCCGGGAACTCGATGCGCCAGTACGGCACGGTGCGGAACCCGGATTCGTCGTATACCGCGTAGTGCCCGGGTGGCAGCTGCTCGATGCCCTGGAACACGGTGCGCGGGGCGACGGTGGACCAGTAGGTCAGCGTCTCGTCGAGGCCTGCCGGATCGAACGCCCGCGGCAGGCGCGGATCGGCGAACAGCGCCTTCACCTCGGAGGCGAACAGCAGGCCCGACGGGGTGCGGGCGTAGTAGAGCGGCCGGACGCCGACCCGGTCCCGGGACAGCACCAGCCGCCGCGCCCGCCGGTCCCAGAGGGCCACCGCCCACTGCCCGTTGAACCGGCGGAAGCAGTCCTCGCCCCACTCCTCCCACGCGTGCACGATCACTTCGGTGTCGCTCGACGTTCGGAAGGTGTGGCCCAGCCCGCGCAGCTCCTCGGCGAGCTCGACGTAGTTGAAGATCTCGCCGTTGAAGGACACCCACCGGCTGCCGTCGGCGTTGCTCATCGGCTGTGCCCCGCCGGCCGTGTCCACGATGGCGAGCCGGGTGTGCCCCAGCGCCACGCGGTCGTCGCGGAAGAATCCGCAGCCGTCCGGCCCGCGGTGCACCAGCCGCCGCATCATGTCCAGCAGCAGCTCGCGGTCAGGGGTCTGCTCGAAGGAGGCGACACCGCACATCCCACACATGGGCTCACGCTCCGCTCAGGGCGCGGCCGAGGACCCGCACCATGGCGTCGGGGTCGCTCAGCACGGCCAGGTCGATGTCGTCGTCGGTCAGCGTCACGTCGAAGGAGTCCTCGAACAGGATCGCCAGCCGCAGCGCCGCGAGTTCGGGGTCGGCGTCCGCCTCCCCCATGCCCGACCACTCGGTCAGGACCTGTTCGACCTGTCCGCGATCCACCACGGCACCACCTGTCGCTTCGAGTGGGCGCGCGGGGGCGCCCGACTGGCTGGCTTCGGTCCGCGCCGGCTGCGGCGTGGGCCGTCGTGCGGACGAGGTCACCAGGGCCACGGCCGTGGCGTACTCGTCGCAATGTGACATCGAGATGCTGATCTCGACGACACCGGCCTGTTCGGCTTCGGCCAGCACGGCGCCGGACAGCTGGACGCCCGGCGCTCCGTGCCCGCCGTTCACGATCTCGACCATCCGCCACGGCACCGGGCCGGACCACGCGAACGGCAGCGCCTTGAGCACCGCCTCCTTCGCGGCCAGCCGTGCCGCGACGTGCCGGCTCGGCACCGCTTTGCTCACGCAGTACGCGACCTCGCCCGGCGTGAACCAGCGCTGCAGGAACGCCGCTCCGCTGCGGTCCATGAGGGCCGCGACCCGCACGACCGAGACGATGTCGGTACCGACGTTCACAGCCGCGGTTACTTCGACGACGCCTGCGCGACGGCGGCGAGCCAGGCGACCGCCGCCCGCTGCGCGCCCTCGCCGTTGAGGTGGCCCTCGTCCGCGGCGAACGCGTCCGCGAGCACGAAGTAGGGCTGCCCGTCGTAGGTGCCGCCGGCCCGGTCACCGTCCGGCGCCGCGGACTCCACCGCGGCCACGTCGAACAGGTGCGCGTCGCCGTACTCCTTGCGGATCAGCTGGTTAAGCCGCTCCCGGGTCACATTCGAGGCCGGGCCGAACAGGTCGCCGTGGGCTGTGCCCGTGACCCACTGCTTGAGCCGCGTCAAGCGGCCGTACTGCGTGGTCAGCGGCACCGTGGCCTTGACGAAGGTGACGTTCGGGAAGTCGCGCTCCAGTGCCGCGATCGTGTCGCGGTAGGCCGCGAAGAGCGCGTCGACGTCGGTACCCGGCGCGATGTCGACGTAGCAGAGTTTCATCATCGCGACGTCGACCTGGGCCCCGATACCGCCGCGGATGAGCGCGTCGAAGTCCTTGATCTTGTCAAGCGGCTTGGTGTTCTCGCCGATGGGCGCGTGCGCCACGAAGCCTCCCGAGGCGGTCGGCGCGTCCCGGCGCTCCTCGATCGGCGGGGCCGACAGGCTGTGCGCGCCGTAGACCGCGCCGACGCCGTTGAGCACGTTGCCCCCGACCGACTGGTGCCCGAAGAACACCCTGGTCCGGCTGACCTTGGCCAGGTCTTCCGCTGACACCTGCGCGGTGGCGACGCCACCGACCACTTCGTCCGTGGTCACGGCCTTGTCCTTTCCGTCGAAGATGAGCCATGCCGAGCCGGCGACGACCACCAGTGCCGCCGCCGCGGCGACCAGCCGCCCGGGCTTGCGCCAGGCACCGCCCGATCGCCCGGCCTCGGGCACGGCGGTCTCGATATCGGTCTTCGTCATCGTCACTCCTCGTTCGTCGGGCGGGTCACGTCGTCGGGGCGCCTTCGGCTGCCGCCGCGACCAGGCGCGCCTTGGCCACCTTGCCGTTGCTCGTCAGCGGCAGGGCATCCACCACGAACACGTTGGCCGGCACCATGTGCTTGGCGAGGTGCTCCCGGCAGACCGCCAGCACCTCGTCCGCGGTGACCTCAGCGCCGGGCCGGGCCACGACGAACAGGGTGACCGCCTCACCCGCCGCCAGGTCGGGCATACCGACGGCCGCGGCCGAGGTGAGCCGGTCGATGCGCAGCGCGCAGTCCTCGACCTCCTGGCTGGAGATGCGGTATCCCCACGACTTGATGAAGTCGTCGCGGCGATCGAGGACGAAGATGTCGCCGTCACCGTCCACGGTGGCGAGGTCGCCGGTACGCAACCCTGACGGGGTGAACTTGGCCGCCGACTCCTCCGGCGCACCGAGGTATCCCGGAGAGATGTTCTCTCCCCGGGCGTAGATCTCACCCTGCTCACCGGGGCGCACTGACCGGCCGGTGTCGTCGAGCACTCGCAGCTCGACACCCGGGATGCCCCGGCCGATCGAGGCCGGCTTGCTGCGCAGCAGCGCCGGCGGCAGGTAGGACAGGCGCGCGGTCGCCTCGGTCTGCCCGTACATGAGAAACAGGTCCGCGGTGCTCTTCGCCTCCAGCAGCTCGTCCACGAGCACTGGGGCCAGTTTCCCGCCCGCCTGCTGGATCACCCGGAGCGAGGGCAGTTCCCGGTCGCGGAAGCTCGCCGCCCGCAGCAGCAGCTGGAACGTCGACGGCACGCCGGCCAGCACCGTGCACTCCTCGCGTTCCAGCAGATCCAGCGCGGTCTCCGGGAAGGCGAACGAGTGCAGCAGCACGATCCGGCCACCGACGCGCAGGTGCGTGTGCAGCAGCGAGGCGCCGTAGCAGTAGTAGAAGGGCAGCACCGCCAGCACCCGATCCTCGGCACGCAGGCCGAGGTAGTCGACGATGGAGTCGGTGTTGGCGAGGATGTTGCGATGGGTGACCCGCACCGCCTTGGGCCGCGACGTCGTGCCGGACGTGAACATCAGGGCGGCGTCGGCGTCGAGGTCGCAGGGGCGCGGAGCGGGTGGCTCCACCGCCTCTGTCGAGGCGAGCCGCTCCTCGGTGATCACCGCGACGCCCTCCAGCACCGCACCGAACCGGCGCAGCGCGCGGCGGTCCACGAATGCGGCTGCCACCTCGACCAGCGCCAGGTTGCGGCGGGCCTCCTCCGGCGTGACCTTGTCCGCCACCGGCACCGCGACGCAACCCGCCTTCATGGCGGCGAGGTAACCCGCGATCCAGAAGAACGAGTTGGGCCCCAGGACGGCGACCCGGGAGCCGACCGGCAGCTCCAGCGCGGCCAGGGCGCCGACCAGGCGGGCCACCGCCGCGCGCAGGTCGCGGTAGGTGTGCCGGTGGGCGCCGTCCACGACTGCGATGTCGTCGGGGCGTCCCTGGCCGAGCAGGTGGTCGCCGGCGGTCAGGCGCTCATCGCGCCAGGCCACTGCCAACCTGCTTGCCCTCGACGTACTTCGTCAGGTTGGCGATCGAACCCAGGTTGTCCGGGACGGTCTCGACCTCCAGCACCTCGATGCCGAACGACTCCTCGAGGAACTCGACGAGCTCCAGCACGCCGGTCGAATCGATGATGCCCTGGTCCACGAGCGACTCATGGTCGCTCGGCAGCCGAGCCGAGTCGCCGAACAGGTAGTTGTTGACCACGAAGTCAACGAGCTTCTCGCGGATCTGCATTTCCCCACCTAACACGTTCCACGCGACTGCCATTGCCCCGCGGAGCCTACCGGACCGGCTGGCGCCGGCGCGATGAACCGAATTGACGCATGTCTATCAGAGTTTCCGGCGTTCCGAGCGCCGATCGACACCGGCACCGCCCCGAGATGCGGGTCCGAGGTGAGGTCCAGTCACGTGCTTGAATGACTGACAGCATGCCGCGGCGCTGGCCGTCACATATCCGACAACGACCAGGCCACGGCGTCAAGCCTGCTGCCGCGCTCAGCGGCGGCCGCGGACGATCCGCGCCACCCGCGTCGACACCTCGCGGTCGGTGACCGCCAGCATCGCCGCCGCGACGACGGCCGCGACGACACCGGTGACGATCAGGCTGACGGTGGTGTTCGTGCCGTGCAGCAGCGCCTGGCTCGCCGAGCCCGCGGCACCGGCTCCGACCGCCGCGGCCACAGCCGGGAGCGACGGCCGCAGACCGGCCATCAACGACCGGACCATGACCCGGGAGAACATCAGCGCGAGTGCGATGAGGGCGGCGGTCCACTGAAGGATCGCGAACGTCGTGGCGATGGCCAGGACCTGCGTGCCGGGAGAGCTGTCGTTGAACAACGCTCCGGCCGCCAGCATGAGCCCGACCGAAGCCGCGGCCGAACCCCAGTTGATCGCCGCGAGCGTGTCGGGGCGGCCCGCCGCCTGGAAGATCGCGCCCATCAGCGGACCCAGCGCCACGGCCGCCATGGCCACGCACAGCACCCGGAAAGCCGGCCCAGCCGGCGTCCACTGCGGACCGACCCAGGTCAGGAACAGCGGACCGGCCGCGAACAGGATGCCCAGCACCGGGAACGCGATCAGCGTGCCGGTGTGCAGGTATCGAGCCGCGTAGCGGTCGAACTCGTCGCGCGAGGCCGCGGCACGCGACAGGTGGGGCATCGCGACCTGGGCGAGCCCACCGGTGGCGACATCGTTCACCATCTCGGCGATGCGCGTGATGAACCGGTAGAGGCCGATCGCCGCCGGACCGAACATCGGGCCCAGAATCAGCGCGTCGGTGCGCATCGCGACGAAATAGGCGAAGAAGCCCGACAGCGAATGCAGCGAATATTGCCGCAGCTCCCGCAGCGCGGGGCCGATACGACGGAACCGCGGCCGCCACTGCACCCCGATCCACACCGCCGTGGCCGAGATGGTGGTCATCACGAGTTGCTGCGCCACGAGGGCCCAGACGCCCCATCCCAGCACCGCGCCAGCGACGCCGACGCCACCACTGACCAGCCCAGCCAGCAGCCAGCGCATGGACAGCGACCGGAACTTCAGCTCGCGCCGCAGGATCGCGTCGGGCACGACGAGCACCGCGTTGAGCACCATGGCCGGGGCCAGCGCCAGACAGATCGGGATCAGGTCCGCCGTCTGGTTTACCGCCGCCCACAGCGGCACCGCGATCACGAAGACGGCCGCCAGGGCCGTACCCGTGCCGACGGTGACCCAGAACGCGGCGTCGTAGTGGCTGTCGTCGACCTCCTCGCGCTGCGTGATCGCCTGCACCAGGCCGTGTATGGAGAGCGACTGCGCGAAGGTCACCCAGACCAGTGCGAGCGCCACCAGGCCGTAGTCGGCCGGCGAGAGGAACTTCGCCATGACGATGGTGACGCCGGCGGTGGTGCCGAAACGACCGATCGTCAAGACGTACGACCACAGCACGGCCGCGCGCGGCAACCGGCCGTCCGGCGTCGCCGGCGCAGGTTCCTCCTGCAGCACCGGCGCCGGCGACTCCGTGGTCGCGTCAGCCATGTCGTCGGTCACACGCTCCTGGCGCACCGGCCCCGGCTGTGCGACGGCGGCAAGGCTCGGCGCAGCGGCTTCCATGCGGTCCGCACTCATCATGTGTCCTTCGAGGTCATCGCGTCCCTTGCCCACCCCCGGCGTCGGCGCAGCGCGCCAAGCCGGATGCGTGCCTCGGTTGCCGGCCACACCATACCGAACGCGGCGATCGCCCCCGCCTTACCGCGTAGCGGTAGTTCGCTGACGGCCAGGGAGCGGATGGTCTCGCGGTAGAAGCGCAGCTGTTCGTTGTTGCCGGTGAACCTGAGCCGCCGCCGCGTCGCCAGCTCGGGCTCCAGCCAGGCATACCGGTCGCGGGCGTTGGTGGCTCCGCCGAAATCGTTGCCGTCGCGGGAGCCGCGCCGGTAGAAGAGATACTCCGGGACGAGCTCGATCTGGCCCCGCGCGACGAGTTCGAGGATCAGCGTACGGTCTGCCGTCCCGAAGGCCAGATGCAGCCTGGTCCGGCGCAGCACGTCCATGCGCACGAGGCCGAAGACCGCATTGCTGTATCGCAGCAGTCCCATGCCGCCCGCGATGCGCGCCGCCGGCGTCGCCTGCCGCACGGCCGGCTCGTCCGTGCAGGCGAAGAGTTGCTGCCCGGTGTGGTCTATGACGATGCTCTGGGGATAGGACGCGACCGCTGCCGGATTGTCGTCCAGGGCCTGCACGCAGCGGCGGAGCAGGGCCGGCGCCATCAGGTCGTCGTGCGAGGTCAGCCGGAAGAACTCCCCCCGGGCCAGGCTCACCACACGTGCGTAGTTGCCTGATTCACCGAGGTTCGACTCGTTGCGGAAGACCCGCACCCGTGCGTCTCGGGCGGCGTACGCCTGCAGGATGTCCCACGTCGCGTCCGTCGACCGGTTGTCGCACGCGACCACCTCGAAGTCGGCGAATTCCTGGGCGAGCGCGGCATCGAGCGCGCCAGGCAGGTATCGCTCGTTGTTGTACGCGGTGATGCCGAGTGTCACCCTCGGTCGGTCAGACATGCTCTCCCCATCTCGATGCTCCACCGCTGCCTGGCGGCCAGTCGGCCGGCGCGAAGCCGAGCAGCGCCGCGAGTTCGTCGCCGCGTCGGCGCCATGAGTGGAGCTCGGCGAACGCCCGACGGGCCACCACCCGGTCTGGCTCGTGAGCCTCCGCGCTGGCCTTCCACACGGCTGCCGTGAACGCCTCAGCGCTCGTGGCGATGTGTATCAGATCTGTCCCCAGAAAACGGGTGGCGGGCAGATCGGTGCTCACCGCGGGTCGGCCCGCGGCCAGATATTCCAGAGTCTTCAGGGGGAACGACGCGCGGTTGAAGTCCGAGTCGGTGTATGGCGTGATGCCGACGTCGATGTGGTGCAGATATGCGGGAAGCCTCGCGAAGGGCTGCTTGCCGACGTAATGCACGCGCGGGTGGCTGACGAGCCGTGCGAACCGATCCGGCTCGAACCGTGGATCGTGCGGGCCGACCAGCAGCAGCGACAGGTCGGCCGCCACGATGGCTTCGAGCAGCTCGATGTCGATGCGCTCCGAAAGGTAGCCGATGATGCCGGCGACCGGATGAGGCAGGTTGACCTCGGGCGCCGGTGCCATGGCGTCAAGGTCCCGGTACGCCTCGACGGGCACGCCGTTGGCGAGCAGCTTGGCCTTCCGCCCGAGCCCGGCCAGCCGGGCGACCAGCGTGTCCGATACGGCGAGCACCAGATCGGCGTGCGCGAGCGTCTCCCGCTCGTCCTCCTCCACCGCCGACACGTCACGGCCCATCAGGTAGGCACCGGCCACGGCATCGTCCGTGGCGTACATGACGTTCAGGACCCCGCGGCCCCAGAAACCCGTCATGCGGCCGAACCGTGCGTCGATCACGACCTGCGGCTGCCGGCCCATCGCGCGCAGCGCGCGCCGCACCTGCACCCGCAACAGCCGCGGCGTCAGATGCCGCACGCCGCGCCGGGTGTGCGCGGGCAGAGCCACCGGCCGCAACAGCGTCAGATGGGGCCCTACGTGCTCCACCTCGGGCCACAGCGCGTGCAGCCGGCCCCGCTCCTTGGCTCGCTCGGAGAGCACCGACAGGTGCTGATCGATGAACAACACGTCGCAATGGCGTTGCAGCTCAATAGCGAGCAGCCGATCGTTGACGAGAATGCCGTCCCACGAATTGGCTCCGAAGAGGACCACCAACGGTCGCGTGCCGACACTGTCGACAAAATGACGAACGCCGATGGTCATCAGGGCTCCAGCGCCGAATCGGCACGACGATCGTGCACGAGGCACTTTACTATGGCGGGCGCGCCGGAACTCGGCCGTAAAGTCTGCCTTTTCGGCTCGCAGCAGACGCCCGGTCGGCCGGTGGCCCAGCCCTCCGTGTGGCCGGGCGCCGCAGTGATCGCCTGGCGGACGCGCCCTCCATCTGCTAAGAACGAGCCTGGCAGGCCCACCGGGGGTGGGTGCGCCGTGCCGAGTTATTCGACTCGATCGATTGCATCATCTGGGGTCCGGGAGGCCGAGTGATCCGGCGGGTGTTGGTGAAGCTCTATGGGATTCGCCGCGCACGCGTGCGAAGCATGGTGCTGTGGCTCCTACGCCGAACGGACGGCGACGAATTCACGTCGTCCGCTCTTCGGGAGATCTTCAAGAGATACTGGGGCGTGGAGATAGGCATGTACACCCACGGCGGCTGCTTCGCGCCATGGATGATCGATCGGGACACGACCATCGGCCGTTACTGCTCCATAGCCGCGGGCGTCCGCGTCGTCAATCACAACCACCCGCTGACGTTCAAGAGCACCAGCGGACTGTTCTTCAACCCGGCGCTCGGTCTGACCGACCGGTGGCTGGTCGAGCACCGGCCGCTGGAGATCGGTAGCGACGTCTGGATCGGCGCCAACGCGGTCATCCTGCCCGAGGTCAACCGGATCGGGCATGGTGCCGTCATCGGCGCCGGCGCCGTCGTGAACCGGGACGTGCCGCCGTACGCCGTGGTGCTCGGCAACCCGGCGCGGGTGGTGAAGTACCGCTTCTCGGAGCAGACGATCGCGAAACTGCTCGCCGAGCGGTGGTGGGATCGCGACATCAACCAGCTGGGCGATCTGAGCGCCTTCCAGAATCCGATGACGGACGAGGCACCGGAGGCGCCTGTGCCGGCACCGGCCGCGACTTCCAGCCAGACTTCGACGGTGCGCTGATACGGGACAACGGCGACGGCGGTTCTCACCGGCCGCCGTCGCCGTTTCATGTCACGCACCCGGTCGGCCGGGTCCGGTCGCACTGTCGGCCCAGGCGGCGCTCAGGCCGTTGGCGCACCGGTCATAGCAGTTGCCCGTAGCAGGCGAGCAGGTCATCGCGCAGACCGTCATCGGAGTAACGCGCGAGAATGCGCTCGGAGGCGACTCGGCCCGCCTTGACGATTTCCTCGGGGTCATGCGCGAACGCCGTCATCGCCGCCTCGGCGGCGCCGGCGAATGCCAGCAGATCATTCTCCGCGACCGGCGAACAGTGCTCCGGGTCGAAGAACTCGCGGCCGCCCAGTCCCGAGAAACCTACGACATAACAGCCGCTGGCCATGGCCTCGGCGGGCGGTAGCCCGAAGCCTTCCCGGTCGCTGAAGCTGAAGAAGATGGCACACTCGCGCATCAACGCCGCCGCTTCCGTCTCACTGCGGCCTTCGATCGGCACAAGCTCCCAGCCATCGAGGACGCCGCGGGCCCGCAGCATGTGCAGCAGGTGCTCGCGTTCAGCCGCCCGCCGGTTGAGCAGGAAGGCGACCCGGCGGCCTGGCGCACCGACCCTGGGATGGAAGACCTTGCTGTCGACCACCGGGCGGCAGCGGTGGACCGGGATCGCCGGAAAGGTGTATCGCAGCAGGGCTTCGTTGTCCTCGGACACCGCGAGCAGCGCCACCAGGTCCGGCACAGCCGCGTAGGGCGCGCCCGCGGCGGTGCCCTCGAAAGGGACGTAGTCGAACGTGTGATACACGCCCTGATTGAATACGACCTTACGCGGGCCACGGGGCAGCTGGTGCAGGCTGTACCACTCCGGAATCACCAGAATGTCGGAACCGCGCACGGTAACCTCGGCCGCCGCCACCGTGCGGGTGTGGTGGGGAAACCAACCACAACGGAAGCCCGCCTTCGTATGCATGACCGCGGCGTCGATGCCGAGAGCGTTCAGCGCATCCACGTGCCGGTAGATGTTTCGCACGCCCCCGCTCGGCGTGGCCAGGTCAGGGGCCAGGTAATAGACGGTCGGCCGCTGGTGGGCACCGGATTCGACCCGGATCGGTGGCGGCTTTCGCCTGCGCAACTCGCGGGCGTGGCTTGCTGCTCGGACGAGCTGTCGCATCGTGTCGCCCACCAGGTATCCATGTCCTTCAGCTAGCGGTGCGGCCTGCCGATCGATCGTACGAGCGGGCCCTGTCACCAATTCTGTTGTGTCCGCTTCAAGACACCGTCGTGGCGGCTCGAACGGCGTCTCGTCGCCCCATCGGGTGTCTCCCCCCTGCCAGGTCACATGCTCGGCCAACGACCGTTCCCGATATGCTGCCGACGTGACTGCCCACCAGCGCCAGATCGTGCCCGTGCCTGGATCGGAGTGTGCATGATGCTGCGATGCCGTGGGCCGTTCGCCCGGCGTGAGCCACGCCATGTCGTGAGCCGAGGGCTGCGGTGAGCGCCATGCTCGCCGGCCTGCGCCGGTTGTTCGGCTCGTTGACGAAGCTGAGCGCCAAGGATGTCACCGAAACGGTGGCTGCTCGAGATGCGCTGGTCATTGCTCCGCATCCCGATGACGAGACGCTCGGCTGCGGCGCGACCATCATGCGCAAGCTCGCGGCAGGCGCGGCAGTGACGGTGCTCGTGGTCACCGACGGCAGCAGATCGCACACCAGCGCATACCTCTCGCCCGCTGCGTTGGCCGCGTTGCGGGCCGAGGAGATGGCTGAGGCCGCTCGCCGGCTCGGCCTCCGGGCGGATGCCCTCCGTTGGGCCGGCTTCGTCGACGGCACGCTGGCAGCGGCCGAGGATCGGCTCGTCGACGTCATCGCAGAGGTCATCAAGGACGTGCGACCTCAAGAGGTCTATGCGACATGTTCGGATGAACCACATCCGGATCATGCGGCACTGGGGCGTGCGGCACGCCGTGCATGTGCGGCAGTCGGCACGGTGCAGCTGCTGGAGTATCCGGTATGGCTCTGGCACGCGTGGCCGATGACGCCCGGACACCGCCTGAGGTCGACAGCGGCCGCGATCGCCACGGTCGTGCGCCGCCGTGCGGTTGTGGTGCGAACCGAACATCTCCGCCACGCCAAGATGCATGCGCTGGCGGCACACGGAACACAGTTGGGTCGCCCACCGCAGGTGCCGCCGGCTGAGCCTTGGGACGGCCTGCCACCGGCTGTGCTGCGCGCCGCGGGTGGCACGACCGAGCTGTTCTTCCCGATCGCGTTGCCTGGTCAGGACCAGGCCCGGCTGCTCGGACGAGTAAACCGGTGACGGCCGGGGTGCGTGAGTCGGCGACGGCCGAGGCGATGGGCAGACCCGGTCGAGCCCCGGCGTGACCGAAGCACGCTCCTAGCCGGCAAGCCGGCCGAGCAGATGTTTGGCCCGGTCGAAGCCGTTCTGACCGAGCAGGCGGAAGGCCACTGCCTTGACACCGGCCCGCGCCGCCTCACGCGTCGCGCGGACGGGGCCGTGCACCAGCCGGTCGCGCAGCCGGTCGCGGCCGCTCGGAATCTCCGCCTCATCGAGGAGGTTGCCGAAACGGGCACGGTATGGCCTGGGGTCGACGAGCCGCCCGCGTACCCGGTTGCTCACGTTGCGCTCGTGGATGACCTGTAGCCAGGTGGGGGCCCCCGTGTCCAGCACCGTCGGCATCTGCCGGCCCAGCAGGTTGTGCCATCCTGCCCAGCAGGTCACCGGCGAGTCCCACGACTCCGCCACCGACACGAAGGCGTTGGTCGGATCCTTGCGCAGGTAGAGCCCGCTCGGCGCGTGCACCAGCCCGTAGGCGACATAGATGGCGTGACGACCGGTCCCGCCCGGGTCCGCAGCGCGCACGCGCTCGGCGAAGTCGGCGGCCAGACCGTCATCATTGTCGATGTTCGTCGTGATCAGCCGAGTCGAGCCGGCGCCGGCGACTCGCCGGACATCGGCGGCGAGCTGCTCGGGCGGCACCGACTCCCGGTAGATCGGCTCGAAGAGTCCCTCCGCGATGAAGGGAGCCAGTCGCTCGAGCAGCCATGCCGGGCTCTCGGGATCGAGGTACACGATCCACTTCACCGGGACCGTCTGCGCCCGGACCGACGGCACGGTGAACCGCTCGAAGAGACCGATCCGCTCGTGCAGCCAGCCCTCCTTGGCGCGGATCAGGGACTCCACGCCCTGGCTCGGCAGGTTGAAGCGGGTCAGGAAGACCTGGCTCACCGAGTCGGCATGCGGGTCAGGGGTTTGCACGTGGGGGTCTCCTCGTTCCGGAGGCGGGGGTGGACGTCCGATCACTGCATGGCGGAGAGGACACGCTGCTCATCGACCGGTGGCCACCCGCCCAGCCAGGTGGTCCGGCTCCGCCACACCGAGATCCAGTCGGCCGAGCCGAGGCCGACGCCGCCGGCCACGGCGCGGGTCAGCACCTCGACCCTCATCAGCGCCAGGCCGAGCGCCATCGCAGAGCGTGGCCAGTGGTGGCGGAGGAACGTGGTCTTGCCACGCATGACCATGACCTTCTGCCGCACGGAGCTCGACGATCCGCCCACATCGTGCAGCACCTTCACGGTCGGCACCAGCAGGGGGCGGGCGCCGGCCACCCGGGCGCGCACGCTCAGATCGATGTCCTCGCAGTACATGAAGTACCTCGGATCGAACCCGTCGATCCGGGCGAAGAGTTCGCGGTCGATCAACAGGATGCACCCCGAGACCGCCGGCACCTCGTGCGGCTGGCTCCGGTCGAGATGCGGCAGGCTCTCCGGATTCGCCCACCGCGCGGACGGGGCCAGCGACCTGATCCCCGTCGCCGCGGTGAACAGGCTCCACAGCGAGGGAAGGCCGCGGATGGAATACCCGTCGTCCGACCCGTCGGACCTGAGCGACCTACCGACGTAGAGCCCGTGCCCAGGCTGCCGGGTGGCGACGTCGACGAAGTTGTCTACGACCGGGCCGACAGTCTCGGCATCCGGATTCAACAGCATGAGGAAATCACTGGAGATCGTGGCAGCGGCACGGTTGACCGCCCGGCCGAAGCCGACGTTCTCCAGGAGCCGCAGCACCCGCACGCCGGGGAACGCCTGCTCGATGGCGTCTGCCGACCCGTCCGACGAGGCATTGTCGACGACGACCACCTCGAACGGCGCGGCCACCGACTGCTCGGTGAGCCGGGCGAGGCACTGCAGCGTGCGCTCGCGGGTGTTGTAGGAAACGATGACGGCGCTGACGCTGGCACGACCTGGCATCAGCCCACGCCCTTGCCGTGACGGGCGGCGCGGGTCCCTCGCTTCGCGCGCAAGCTGCTCACCGGACCGTCTGGGCCGTCGCCACCAGATGCCTTGTGGACGACTCGCCGAAGCCGTTCCGGCTCGCTCCGCTGTGTGGTCACGCAGGGATGCTAGCGGCGGCGTCAGCAGGTGCGAACCTCCACGCCTGTCGGGCATACGACATGCCTCGACATGACGGTCACCAGTGCCTTCGTCCGCTGGACGCCGAGCCGGCCGGCTCGGGCCGGGTGCCGCCCGTGTCGCGGCCTGTTGCCTTTGCGCACCGTGCGGAGGAGGCTGCGACGGCAGCGCCGCCACGAACCCGGTCGGCGCGTCGCCCGAGCCGATGGTCTGATTCCACGGATTCCTCGGGTCGACACCTGTCAGGTAACCTGGCGCCAGACACGAGATGCTGCGCGAGCAGACGTCGCGTCCCGACGCGCCACGGGCGAACCCACGAAGAGGACGAATCGTAGACGTGTGCCATCTGCCGAAGCCCCTTGCGCCGCAGTGGCGGGACACCTCCCGTGCGTGGCGTGCGCTGACCGTCAGCCCGTCCGGTGACGCCACGACCCACCTGCCGGCCGTTTCCGGCCCCTGCCGTGCGTGGCCGGCCCGATGACGACCACACCCGCACTCGAGACGCGGCACCCGGTCGACTTCGAGCCCAGCTGGCTCGGGCAGCAGACGTACCTCAGCCGCCGGCGGCCCATGAAGATCGATGCGGCGGTGGTGCTGTCCGTGACGATCTGCCTACTGACCCTGATCCCATCGCGTCTGGTGTTGCCCGGGCTGACCGGGTTGGGTCGCCCCGCCATGGTGCTGGCGATCATGACGGTGGCGTGGTGGATCCTCGTCAAGCTGAGCCCGCGGCTCGTCATGCGAGGGCGGCAGCCGATCCGCTGGATCGCACTGCTGCTGCTCGTCGACATGCTCGTCTCCTACGCGGTGGGTTACGGGCGTGGCCTGACCATGATGGAGGCGAACTCCGCGGACCGGTGGATGCTCCAGGCGGCGGCCATGTGCGGGCTGATGCTGCTGGCGTCGGACGGCATCTCCAACTGGGAGCGGCTGAAGGCCGTGCTGAAGGCCTTCGTCTGGTGTGCCGCGTTCATGGCTGTGGTCGGCGTCCTGCAGTCGTTCCTGGCCTTGGACATCACCACCTACTTCGTCATTCCCGGGCTCCGGGAGGGAGCGGAGGCCGCGGACATCGTCGCTCGCGGCGGTGGCATCCGCGTCGCCAGCACCGCGACCCATTACATCGAATTCAGTGTGGTCATGGCGTTGGCGCTGCCGTTCGGCATCCATTTCGCCGCCTTCGCGCCGACGAGCAAGGCCCGCCAGACCTACTGGGCACTGGCCGGGCTCATCGCGATCGCCATCCCGCTGACCATCTCCCGAACCGGAATCATCTGCGCGGTGCTCGCGATGCTGGTCGTCGCATCGGTCTGGACCTGGCGCCTGCGCTACAACCTGTTCGTCATCGCATTGGTGTTCGGCGCGGTCCTGGCCGGCACGAAGCCGAGTCTGGTGGGCACGCTGCTATGGATGTTCACCGGTGCGAGCGAGGATCCGAGCATCACCTCGCGGACCGACCGCTACCAGATGGTGCTCGATTTCTTCGTGCAGCGCCCGTGGTTCGGCCGGGGCACGGGCACGTGGGTGTGGCCCCAATACCAGTACCTCGACAACCAGTGGTTCGCGACCGCGCTCGAGAACGGCATCGTCGGCGTGGCCGCCCTGGCGAGCCTGCACATCTGCGCGATCGTCCTGGTCGCCGTAGCCTGGCGCCGATCGAAGACGGCCGCCGACCGGCACCTGGCGGCTGCCCTCATGTCGACGCAGATCACCGCCATCGCGGCGAGCGCCACGTTCGACTCGCTGAGCTTCACCACCTACGTCGTGCTGATCGCCATCCTGGTGGGCCTCTGCGGTGCCGTGTGGCGCCTCACCCATCCCGAGCGCCTCGTCCGCACGGCGAGCGTCTCCGTCGGCAAGATCTAGTGATGGCGGTTCTGCGGGCGTGAGCCGCGACCGCGTCGCGGCGACGACCCGGCCGGGGCGGAGCCCGCACGGGGTGATCGGCCTACCTCACGGGTTCACGCGCCGTGGCGGCGATCCACCGGCCTGTCGGCCCGGCCGGATCACCGCCACGGATTACGGTCTGATCGCTTGTGCCGGTCAGATGACGATGCGGTAGACGTGGTAGGTGTACTCGTGCGGGAACGAGTCCCGGAACGAGTGATCGGACACGTCGATGGTGCGGTTCTCACCCACGACCTCTACCGACTTGCCCGAAACCTCCGGGGGAAGCTTGAACGTGCGCTGCCCGGTCGTGCCGTCGGTCATGGCGAAGATGTACGCGCTGCCGTTCTGGGCCTTGAGCATCGTGTCGAGGCCCGACCCGAAGTTCCACTTGTAGGACTGCGTGTTGATGACGCGGGCGAGGCTGTGGATGAACTTGTTGACCTGGCCCATCGCCTCGATCTGCGCGTGACCGCAGAAGCTGCTGCCCTTCGTCTGAGCCTCACGCAGCACGCCACTGCTCTGACACGGGCCGGTGAACGACTGGTTGAACCACAACAGGCCGCGGGCCTCGTTGATGACCGAACTCATGGCCGCGGCTTTGAGCTGCTCGGGCGTGATGTACGACAGGTGCGCATGGCCGGACAGTCCATTGAAGTTCTCGATGAACATCCACCGGGGCTGCAGCCGTCCGTCGACGGCGTCGCGCACGGTGAGACCGTTGACGGCGCGGCCGTAGCTCGACGCGGTGCGGCAGGTGCGGGCCGGCACCGGATCGGCGTACAGCGTGCCGCGGTAGGGCTTCCAGTCGCAGAACGGGATCGTGTACCAGTACATGTCGAGCGACACGGCGTCGGCGAAGTCGTTGACGTAACGCTCCTGGTCGCGCCGGCCCATGTCGGAACCGATCACGAGCTGGGTGTAGTTGGTGTAGAGGAACTTCTTGGTGCCCGCGTTGTCGCTCTTGATCTTCTGTAGCTTCCGGAAGCCCTCCGCCGGGCTGGCCGCGGTGCCGTCCACCTCGTCGTCCATGAAGATCCCCGGCCAGTTCCGCGAGGAGTCCTTGAACGTCGGGTTGAGCTTGTCGCCGATCCAGTACATGTCGTTGCGTTCGAAGAGTGCGAAGTTCGTGCCCTCGTGCATGCCGATGTAGAAGTTGATGCCGTGCTGCTTGTCCCATTGGGCCTCGGCGTCGGAGCTGATGCCGCTGAACCAGATCCCGACCGGGAAGAACGCGGGGTCCGTCCAGTCGGCCGCGTCGGGGAACTTCTTCCAGAAGGCAGGCCCGCCTTCCCACTCGATACGCGGCAGGTTCAGCGTCTTCTGCGTCGCCTTCTCCGTCGGCTTGGCCGCGGACGGGCTGGACGTCGGGCCTCCGGTCTCGTCGACCACCGCGACCGGTGACTCGCTGGAGGCGGCGCTGGGGCCCTGCTCCTCCGCCGGGGAGGTGCAGGCCAGTAGGGACCCGGTCATCACCGCGAGGAGAGCTGTGGCGGTGCCGCCTGTCTTCGCCAATTTCGTACGGGCTCGGCTGGTGTCACGTCGCTT
Organism: Catellatospora paridis; assembly: GCF_009720365.1. Lineage (GTDB taxonomy): Bacteria > Actinomycetota > Actinomycetes > Mycobacteriales > Micromonosporaceae > Catellatospora > Catellatospora paridis. Next base: position 296,544 of record NZ_WBZD01000016.1, read on the forward strand.
CATCGGGATCCTGTGTGTCGGCGTCGGGATTCTGATCTCGGTGTCACAGGCGTGGCCGGCGAAAGCCGGCAGTATCGCAATGCTCGCAACATGGACTCGCCGCCTCTGCGCCACCGTTCCACGTTCCCCACGGTACTAGTGGTCCGAGGGTGCGACGTGCCGCCACTCACCTCGAATCAGCGCGTGCTCCGCTCGATTCACGCTGACACGGCCAGAGAATCCCCAGGTGGCGGCAGCCCGAGTCGGAAGTGCGCCAGTGTTGCCGAAACCCGGTGACGCTCATGCGATTCCACCGTCGGGGTAGTCCGATTGTCGACAGCGGCCTTCGTACTGATCGGCGCCACCGCGGGACGGCGGTCGCCCGGCGGCGCGGGGTGCGGAAACGCTGGACGACGGCCACGTGCGCCCCGGCGGCGTCATACGTTCGTCGGAGCGTCGTCGACCGTCGGCACCATCGCGTTCACGGATCGGTCCTCGCACGACGCTCGCCGTGGTGTGAGAATGCAGGTGGCACCGGCGGAGTCACCGCTCCGACGCGATGCCGGACGATTCGAGGCGTCAGCACCGACCCGTCGGTCCGGTAGACCGACAGGTCGCGCGGCTCGCTGCGAAGTGGCCCGAGCAAGTGACGCGATCTGGCCGAGCCCCGACGGGGACTGCCGGGATGCGCGATGGTGAGGGCCGTCGTCGAGTCTGTATCCTGCCGGACGTTGACCTCCATCCGGACGTAGTCAACTTCAACAAGGCGGCCCTTCCGGTCTCGCGAGAACCTCTCGAGGGACGCGTCGCTCAAGCATGGGAGGAGGACGGTGGACCTCTGGGACATTACGAAGCTGCTGGCTCGCCGGTGGATGATCTTCGTGCCGTTGCTCGTGGTCTGCGGCGCCGTAGCCGCGCTGGCCACAGCCCGCGTAAACCCTTCCTACGTCGCCACCTCCTACGTGCAGCTCGTGCCGCCGACCATCGGGCAGGTGCAACCCGGTCAGGCCAACGCCTTCGACCGCAACCCGTGGGCCGGGCTCGGCCTGCAGGCCCTGGGCAATGCGTCGATCGTGACCGTGACCGACGCCTCGGTCGCCAAAGAGCTGTACGACAACGGATACAGCGACTCCTACACGGTCCTCTTGAGCCCGAGCTCACCGCTCATCACCTTCGAGGTCGTCGGGGACAGCGCCGCGCAGGCCAACGGGACGACTGAGCAGCTGATCACCCGGTTCAGCAGGACCGTCAGCACCCTGCAGACGGCATACGGGGTGAAGCAGGCTGACATGATCACCAGCTACCGGCTGGACGTCGGGACCAACGTCAAGGAGTCCTCCTCGACGATCAAGCGTGCCGCGGTGGTGTTCGCCGGTGTCGGCTTCCTGCTCTCCATCGGCTTGACCATCGCGATCGACGCCCTGCTCCGCCGCCGTCAACGCCGTCGGGCGTCGGCTGCGGTCGTGCCCGCGATAACGCCGGTGATCGTGCCGCAGTGGGACATCGAGCCCGGCGCCGGCCAGCCCTCGGACGACGCGTCGGCGAAGGCCTCCGGCCCGGACGACGGCGAAGACGACGCGTCCCGTTGGGACGACGAGCCTCAGGAACTGCCGAAGACAGGGTCAGGCCAGGCTCCGGACGTGGAGCGCGACGCGGACGCCACGATCGTTCTGCCCGGACTGTCGGACCGCGTACGCGGATAACCGCCGAATGACCGAATGACCGGACCCGCCCGCATCGGGCAGGTCCGGTCATTCGGCGTATGAAGGGTTGTGCTCAGTCGGTCCCGAGGCGGGAGCTGGCGTCCCGCTCCCAGCCGTTGCGCTGCCGAGGGGCCAGGCGTGACACGAGCCGCGCGGTCACCACCAGCCCGGAGTAGGCGGCGGCGTCGACCAGGCCGGTCGGGGAGCCGAAGGCGAGCTTGCGGATGTCCCGGGCGGTGTCCCCGGCGGTCTCGCGGGCTGCCGGCGCCGACGCGTGGAACTCCGACTTGCCCCGGTAGGTGCGCCGCAGGATCCGCATCAGGCTCGCCACGTCACCGGGGGTCGTCACCACGACCGACGGGCAGTTCACGATCTCGATCTCGTCCGGCTCGAAGATCTGGTCGATCCAGAGATCGTCGGCGACCAGATCGGGGAACTCCGTGAACCGCTCACGACCTCGGGCCGACACCGCGTAAACTCCCGCTCCCCATAGCGAACGGTGCAGCGCGGGTATCTGCGCACGTGCCCGGTAATAGCGGCGGACCAGGCCGTCCGCTGTCTGCTGCCGATAGCTCACGGGCGGCCGCGCGGCGAGCGGACCGTCACCGGCCATGTCCGGGGCCAGCCGATCGACGAGGGCCAGGGCGGACGACAGCGGCAGCACCACGTCAGCGTCGAGGTAGATGCGCGGCAGGGCCGTGACAGCCCTCTCACCGGCCCGCAACGCGGCGGACTTCGAACCCTCGGCGAGCTCGATGACACGGACGCCCGGATATCTTCTGGCGACGGCAGCGGTCGCGTCGGTGCACCCGTTCGCCACCACGACGCCCTCCAGCACCCCGCTGGCGAACGCTTCCGCCAGCGGGTCCAGGCAGGCCGCGAGCACAGCTTCCTCGTTGTGCGCCGGAACGACGACAGATCCGCGCGGGACGGAAAGGTTCACATCAGCTCCTCGGGGCAGGGCAGCCGGACCGGTCACGGACGATCTGTCGCCGGCTGTCGATCAAGGCAGATATGACTTCGTGCGCAATTTCCACCAGGCCGGCGGGCCCTGGACGAGATAGCGGCGAGCGAGTCGACGCGGCTCACGCAGCAGCCGATACGCCCACTCGGCGCCCATGGCGGCCACCCACTCGGGCGCCCGGCCCACGGTTCCGGCGAGGAAGTCGGCCGCAGCGCCGAAGGCGAGAATCACGCGTGCACCGGTCGCCGCGCCGTGCTGCGCGATCCAACGCTCCTGGCGCGGCTTGCCCAGCCCCACCACGAGGATCTCGGGCCCGGCTACGCGGATCTCGTCGGCGAGGGCGGCACTGGCACCCAGGTCGTCGACGATGTCACGACTCGGCGACCACTGCCCGACCACTTTCAGCGTCGGGTGCTGGTCGGCCAGCGCGAGGCTCAGCCTCTCGTGCATCGCCGGCATCCCGCCGAGGAATCCGACCGTGGCACCGACGCGTTCGGCGAACTCGACGACGCGAGGCAGAATGTCCGATCCCGACAGCTTCGCCTCGGCGCGCCCCGAGAGCCGGCTGGCTCTGCGTACCAGGGGCACGCCGTCGAGCAGGACCAGCCATTCGACCTCCGACGCTGATCGGTCCAGGTCCCGGGGGGCCGAGAAGTGGTGGATGTGGTCGATGTTGGCCGAAGCGATCGCGAGCGGTCGCGGAAGGTCCGCCGCGACAGCGCGGCTCACGGCGGCCATGAGCTCGTCGGTATTGAGCAGGTCGACGGTGGTGCCACCGAGCACGACCCGCTCTCGGCGTGCGGATTCGGTCATTGTCATCCTCAGGAAGTCGGCGTCGGGAACCACGTGTTCATGTGGCACGCGGTCAGCGATCGCCTGCGGCTACAACCTAGTCACGGCGGCGGTGAGCGCTCGCCTAATGTCGGTCTTGTGACAGACACCGGGCTGTGCTTCACCGCCGCCGCGAAATTACTCGTCGCTCAGTACGCACCGGTTCCCTTGAGCACCGCACGGGCGGTACGCGCCAGGATCAGCAGGTCCATCCACAACGACCAGTTCTCGACGTAGTGGACGTCCAGTCGCACCGCCTCCGCCCACGGCAGGTCGGATCTGCCCGACACCTGCCACAGACCAGTCAGGCCCGGCTTGACCAGCAACCGGCGGCGCATCTCGAAGCCGTACTCGGCGACCTCGGTCGGTAGCGGGGGCCGCGGGCCGACCAGCGACATGTCGCCCTTGAGCACGTTGCACAGCTGCGGCAGTTCGTCCAGCGAGTACTTGCGCAGCCACCGGCCGATCGGCGTGACCCGGGGATCCGCGCGAATCTTGAAGAGCGAGCCGTCATGTTCGTTGAGCGTGCGCAGCTTCTGCAGCTGACTCTCCGCATCGCTGTACATGGTGCGGAACTTGTAGATCCGGAACGGGGCACCGTTGCGACCGACCCGGGTCTGCCGGAAGATCACTGGGCCGCGCCGGCCCGGCGTAATCTTGATCAGCAGGCCGATCAGCAGGAAGAAGGGCATCAGCAGCAGCGTTCCGGCCAGGCCACCGACGAAGTCGACCGCGTCCTTGAGCATCCGGCTGCCGCCCTTGAGCCGGGCGTGCTCGACGTGCAGCAGCGGCAGGCCGACCACCGGCCGGATGGTCGTCCGGTCGCCGGTGACGTCGACCAGGGCGCTTGCCAGGATCAGATCGATCTCGTCGCGCTCCAGCTTCCACGCCAGCCGCCGGACCGCGTTGCTGCCGAATTCGGGGCACGGCAGGACGATCACCGTATCGCTACCGGATGCGGCGACCGCGTGCGCCACCTCGTCGACGTCGAGCGTGCCGTACACCCGGGGGTGGCGCTGCCCGCGACCGAGCATCGCACCGGCCAGCTTGGCTTCAGAGGGCAGGCAGACGCCGGCGACCTCCATGCCGTGATAGCGCTCGCGACGCAGCTGCGCCGTCAGCTCCCAGACCGCCTGCTCATGACCGGCCACGATGACCCGGCGCAGCAGCCGGCCGCTGGCCCAGCGCGCGTGCAGGCCGCGACGGAGCAGATACCTGCAGGACAGCGACAGCAGCACCACCATCGGGATGGCGATCAGCGGGTAGGCCCGGGAGATGTTCAGGTTCAGCATGTACGACGCGAACGCGATTATCGTGGAGATCCACATCGCCGCGCGTAGCACACGCAGGTATTCCTCATTGCCGATGAACATGTACCTCGCGTCATAGGCACGCGTCACCAGCAGCGCCGTCAGCCATCCCAGCGGGAACAGCACCGCGATGGCCAGATGGATCCGGTTCCAAGGACTGTTCCAGGTTTGACCGAATCGAACATAGACCGCGAATACCGCGGCAAAGGCGGCGACGGCGATGTCGCACAGCACGGCGAGCCGGACGTACCCGGTCTCCCAGTTCACCCGTGCGAACCCGGCCTGGTTTCCCGAGGGAATCCTGGGCAGGACGACGGTGATGCCCTCCTCGGCGTCTTGGTACGCGTGGGTGTTGCTTGCTCGCATGTCGGTCTGGGTGATGCTCACACTCGAATCCCCCCCCGCACCGGACCGTTATGCATCGTCCGGGCGTGTCCGCTTCAGGGCTGCACGACCGCGCCGAGTCTATGGTTGGGCAGGGCATTACCGGGGTCAGCTACCTGACATTCCGCAATGGACCGACTACACAGCCATTTCGGGCCTGGCTATACGGCTGATCTTTTCTCCTGCATCCGGGCAGAACATGCCAATGATCTATTTCGGACATGTTAAGTGCGACGGATACGAAGACGGTGCCGGGGGCAGCCTGCACCCCCGGCACCGTCACGCGTCGACCCGCTAGACCGCCACCCGCCCGACCCCGGCGGCGAGCGCCTGGCGCAACTGCGTGTGCCAATCGGGCTGCACCGGCACGCCCGCGGCCGCCCACATGTCGTGCGCGAGCACGCTGCGCACAGGTCGCACGGCGGGCCGCGGGAACTGTGCGGACGTGACCGGGGAGATACGGTCGGGATCAAGGCCGGCTGCGGCGAAGATCGCCCGGGCAAAGCCGTACCACGTCGTCTCCCCTGCGGCCGTGCCGTGATAGATGCCCGCCGCCGCCCGCCCGGCCACCGCCGCCGCCGCCAGGTCGACCAGCTGGCGGGCCAGCTCGACGGTCCAGGTCGGTTGGCCGTGCTGATCGTCGACGACGGTCAGGCTCGGCCGATTCTGTGCCAAGGACAGCATGGTGGACACGAAGTTTCGCCCGTGTGCACCGTAGAGCCAGGCGGTGCGCACGACGTAGCCGGTGTCCGGCAGGAGCTCCCGGGTGGCCAGCTCCCCCACCAGCTTGCTGCGGCCATAGGCGTTGACCGGCCCGGTGGCCGCGTCGGCCGGCCACGCGCGCGCCGGTCCGGAACCGGACAGCACGTAGTCGGTCGAGATCTGGATCAAGCGGGTGCCGCGATCCGCGCAGGCCTGCGCGAGCACCGCCACCGCAGTGCCGTTGACCGCGGTGGCGGCGGCTTCGTCGGCCTCGGCCCCGTCCACGTCCGTCCAGGCGGCAGCATTCACGACCACGTCTGCCCCGGCCACCGCGGCGCGCACCGCGGTGGGCTCGCGCAGGTCGAGCTCATCCCGGCGCAGGCCGACGACGTCGAACCCGGGCGCGTCCCGCAGCGCCGCGACGAGATCCCGGCCCAGCATGCCCCCGGCGCCGGTGACGAGCGCGCGGATCAACTGAGCCCCGCGCGCGCCTTGAGCGGCTCCCACCAGGCACGGTTGTCGCGGTACCAGGCCACGGTGCGGGCCAGACCGTCCGCCAGCGAAACCGCCGGCTCGTATCCCAGCTCGGCGCGGATCTTCTCGATGCTCAGCGAGTAGCGCCGGTCGTGGCCCTGGCGGTCGGCCACGTAAGTAACCGCGGACCAGTCCCGCCCGGTCGCGGTCAGCAGCCGCTCGGTCAGCTCGCGGTTGGTGAGCTCGGTGCCGCCGCCGATGTGGTAGACCTGACCCGGACGGCCCTTGGCCAGCACCAGGTTGATGCCCTGGCAGTGGTCGGAGACGTGCAGCCAGTCGCGGATGTTGAGCCCGTCGCCGTACAGCGGCACGGTGCCCCCGTCCAGCAGGTTCGTCACGAACAGCGGGATGACCTTCTCCGGGAACTGGTGGTGGCCATAGTTGTTGGAGCAGCGAGTGACCACCACGTCCAGCCCGTAGGTGGTGTGGTAAGCCAGCGCGAGCAGGTCGGAGCCCGCCTTCGCGGCGGAGTACGCCGAGCGCGGGGCAAGCGGCCAGTCCTCGGTCCACGAGCCCTGCTCGATCGAGCCGTACACCTCGTCGGTGGAGACGTGCACGAAGCGCCCGACGCCATGCCGGTGCGCGGCCTCCAGCAGGACCTGAGTACCGACCACATTGGTCTGCACGAACGCGGCCGGCTGGTGCACCGCACGGTCGACGTGGGTCTCCGCCGCGAAGTGGACCACAGCATCGTGGCCGGGCATCACGTCATGCACGAGATCAAGATCGCAGATGTCGCCTTGCACGAAGGTCAGGCGCGGGTCGTCGCGAATGACGTCGAGGTTCGCGACATTGCCGGAGTAGGTCAGCTTGTCCAACACGGTCACTGTCGTATCGACATCGCCGTAAACGCCACCGAGGACATTACGCACGTATTCGGAGCCGATGAATCCGGCTCCACCCGTGACGAGGATTTTCATGGCTTTGGATTCTAGAGGAGGACTCCGGTATGTTGCACGCCATGCGTGGCATCATCCTTGCCGGTGGTACCGGTTCCCGACTCTGGCCGGTCACCCAGGCAGTGTCCAAGCAGCTGATGCCGGTGTACGACAAGCCGATGGTCTATTACCCGCTCAGCACGCTGATGATGGCCGGTGTGCGGGAGATCCTGGTCATCACGACACCGTACGACAGGTCGTCATTCGAGCGACTGCTCGGTGACGGCAGCCGCTGGGGAATCTCCATCGGATATGCGACACAAGAGGTTCCGGCCGGTATTGCCCAGGCATTCGTCATCGGCGCCGAATTCATCGGCGACCAATCAGTGGCACTGATTCTCGGCGACAACATCTTCTATGGCAGCGGCCTCGGGCGCCAGCTCGCCGGCAGCGTCGGCGACCGCGGTGCGCGCATTTTCGCCCACCACGTGGCCAACCCGTCGGAATACGGCGTGGTCGAGTTCGTCGACGGCCGCGCGGTGTCCATCGAGGAGAAACCCGTCGCGCCGAAGTCCCGGTACGCCATCCCGGGTCTGTACTTCTACGACAACCAGGTGGTCGACATCGCCCGGGACCTCAAGCCGAGCGACCGCGGTGAGCTGGAGATCACCGATGTGAACCTGGCCTACCTGCGCCGGAACGAGCTCACCGTGACGGTCCTGGACCGCGGCACGGCATGGCTGGACACCGGCACATTCCAGTCGATGATGCAGGCGGCCGAGTTCGTCCGGGTGGTCGAGGAGCGGCAGGGGTTGAAGGTCGGCTGTGTCGAGGAGGTGGCCTGGCGTGCCGGCTACATCAGTGACGACCAGCTGCGCACACTGGCCGAGCCGCTGGTCAAGAGCGGCTACGGCAGTTACCTGCTCAACCTGGTGCAGCACCGGGGCGCCGAGACGGGGCACTGAAGACGACGCCGCTCAGTGGGAGCGAGGCCCCGGCCGGGTTCCCGTCTGTAACGTGAGCTGCATGGACATCAAGGTCTCACACTGCTTCATCATCGTCGACGACCACGACAAGGCCATCGGGTTCTACCGCGACGTGCTCGGCTTCGAGGTGCGCACCGATGTCAGCTACGAGGGCATGCGCTGGGTGACCGTCGTACCGCCGAGCCAGCCCGACCTCGAGATCACCATCGAGACCCCCGAATCACACCCGGACGCCTCCGCCGAGGACAAGCAGAAGGAGTACGACCTGCTCGCCAAAGGTCTGCTGCGCGGGCTCATCTTCACCACCGACGATGTCGACGCCGCCTTCGAGCACATCCGCGCCTCGGGCGCCGAGGTGCTCCAGGAGCCTGCCGACCAGGCGTACGGCGTGCGCGACTGCGCCTTCCGCGACCCGGCCGGGAACATGATCCGCCTCAACCAGCCCAGCCGGAGCTGACCGGGCCGTCCGGCCACGACGCGGGCGACCGCCGACCGGGGTGCGCTGATCCCTCGGTAGGCTCGGGCCCGTGACCATCACGTTTGCCGAGCTGACCACGATGCGGGTCGGTGGCCCGGTGGGACGGCTGGAAGTCGCCCGCAGCACGCCGCACGCGATCGAGTTGCTCCGCGAGGCGGACCGGACCGCCGCGCCGCTGCTGGTGATGGGCGGCGGCTCGAACCTCGTCGTCGGCGACGTCGGCTGGGACGGCACGGTCGTGCGCATGGAGTCGGCCGAGTTCGCCGTCGACGGCGAGCTGGTCACCGCCGCCGCCGGGGTCGAGTGGGATCACCTGGTCCGCACGGTGCTGGCCGAGGGCCTGGCCGGAGTCGAGGCGCTGTCGGGCATCCCCGGGTCGGTCGGCGGCACACCCGTGCAGAACGTCGGCGCGTACGGCACCCTGACCTCCGACGTGCTGGAGTCGCTGTCCGTGTACGACCGCACGACGGGCGAGGTGGCGCGCTGGACGCCGGAGCGGTGCGGGTTCGGCAGCCACCGGCAGTCGGTCTTCAAGCACAGCGACCGCTGGGTGGTGCTGGACGTCACGTTCCGGCTCCGCCGGGGCGGGCAGTCCGCCCCGATCACGTTCCCGGCGGTCGCCGAGCGGCTGTCGATCGAGGTCGGCGGCACCGCGGACCCGGCCGACGTGCGCGAGGCGGTCCTGGAACAGCGCCGGGCCCGCAAGATGGTCCTGGACGCCGCCGACCACGACACCTGGAGCGTCGGCTCCTTCTTCCTCAACCCGGTGCTCGCCGAGGTGCCGGAGCGTGCCCGTGCGTGCCCCAGCCAGCCGGACGCCAAGGGCACGAAGCTGCACGCCGCGTGGCTCATCCAGCACGCCGGCTTCGGCCAGGGCTACGGGACCGAGTGGGGCAACGGCACCGTCGCGCTCTCCACCAGGCACACGCTCGCCCTGACCAACCGGGGCGGGGCGACCACCGCGGACGTGCTGAAGTTCGCCGCGCACCTCCGCGACGGGGTCCAGGCCATGTTCGACGTCCCGCTGACCCCCGAGTGCCACCTGGTCAACTGCTCGTTCTGACCGGTGGCCGACGGTCACCCGTGGAGTGCCGCCACGGCTTCGAGCAGGCAGACGCACCAGTCGCGGAACCGCTCCGGGTGCTCGCGCGAGGTGTGCACGCGGTTGCTGAGCACGACCACGCCATAGCCGCGCGCGGGCTCCAGCCAGATTCGGTTGCCGACGAAACCCGAGCAGCCGTAAGCGTCGGCGCCCGCCGAGGGCCCGCAGATGCCCCGGGTCGGCGGCAGCCACCAGCCGAGCCCGAAGCGCTCGTCCGCCGCGTTCTCCGCCCAGCAGCGGGACGCGGCGCGGTGCAGGTGCGACGGCAGCACCTCGCCCGTCAACCAGGCCTGCGCCGCCGCGGTGACCTGCGCGAGGGTGCCGAACGCGCCGGCGTGGCCGGCGACACCGCCCATGGCGTACGCGTTCTCGTCGTGCACCTCGCCGACGATCAGCCGGCCGCGCCACGCGCAGATCTCGGTGGCCACGGCGGCGCCCGGCGCCGGCCCGTAGCGCAGCCCGCTGCGCCGCCGGGCGAGTTCGGCCAGGCTCAGCCCGGTGTGGTCCTGGACCGCCTCGCCGAGCAGCAGGAACCCGAGGTCGCTGTACTCCGCCCCGCTGCCGGGCGCGCGCACCAGCGGGGTCGCCACGGCCTGTGCGACGATCTCCTGCCTGGTGGCGGCCGTGCGGAAGAACTGCCGGACCGCGGGCAGGCCCGCCTGGTGCGAGAGCAGCTGACCGACCGTCGCCCGGCCGACGGGATGGTCACGCGTGGGAGACCACACGTCGGCGAGCGGGCTGTCGAGGTCGAGATGTGCCAGCACCTCGGGCAGCGTCACCAGGGTCTTGGTCACGCTGGCGAGGTCCCACCAGTCGTGCGGGCCGACCGGCCGGCCGGTCGTGGCGTCGGCGGTACCTGTCACCTCGCTGAACCGGGTGGTGGTGCGGTCGAAGACGCTGACGGCCACCGCCGGCATCGGCGCGGCCGCCATCAGCGCGCTGATCTCGTCGTACACCGTGTCCTCACCGTCCCCCGACCGGCTGCGCGCCGCCGTCCTCGGCGTATGCGGGCAGGCCGCGCCGTACCGGGTTGGCCAGGGTGCCGATCGAGTCGATGGTGATCTGCACGGTGTCGCCGTCGCGCAGGCTGAACGGCGCGGGCGGGACAAGGCAGGTACCGGTGGACAGCACCACGCCGTCGGGGTGGACGTCGCCGCGCATCAGGTAGCCGACCAGCTCGTCGAGCCGCCGGTGCAGCAGCGAGGTGCCGGCCGTGCCCTGCCAGGCGGTGGCCCCGTCGCGCGTGATCGCGAGCGCGATGTCCAGATCGTAGGGATCGGGCACCTCCCAGGCGGGCGTGATCCACGGGCCGAGGGCGCAGGCCCCGAAGTAGATCTTCGCCTGGGGCAGGTACAGCGGGTTCTCGCCCTCGATGGTGCGCGAGGACACGTCGTCGCAGATCGTGTAGCCGACGATCTCGCCGAACCGGTTGACGACGAGGGCCAGCTCGGGCTCGGGCACGTCCACCTCGGAGTCCGTGCGTACGCCGATGTCCTGGCCGGGGCCGCGCACCCGCCACGCCGCCGACTTGAAGAACAGTTCGGGGCGGGCCGCGTCGTAGACGAGCTGGTAGACGTCGGCGGCGCGTTCGCTCTCCTCGACCCGGGCCTCGCGGGAGACGCGGTAGGTGACGCCGCTCGCCCATACCTCGGTGGTTCCGTCGACGGGCGCGAGCAGGCGCACCTGCGCCAGCGGCAGCGCCGGGCCCGGATCCGGCCGGGCCAGCCGGTCGCGCAGCTCCGCCAGCGGCAGCCGCCACAGCTGCGCCAGCGACACGACGCCGTGCAATTCGGTGACCTCGCCGTCGACGTGCCGGCCGACGCGGACGTCCGGCGCACCGGCCACCTGGTATCTGACGATGTTCACGGCCGGGGCTCCGACCTGCCCGGCCGGCGCTGTGGTGCCGACATGCCAGCAGACCCTAGTGTGTCGATGCAGGTAATCCCAGCGCGGCCGTCGCGGCACCGAACCGGTCACCGCACGGCGGCGCACGGCCGGAGGTGGACATGGACGCGGAGGCCTCGCCGGCACGGCGCAGCCGGCACTGGTTCGGCGCCGAGGGGCGGTCGGGCATGGTGTACCGGTCCTGGATGCGCAATCAGGGCCACGGGCCCGAGGTCTTCGACGGCCGGCCCGTGATCGGTATCGCCTCCACCTGGTCGGAGCTCGCGCCGTGCAACGCCCACCTGGACCGGGTCGCCGAGTCCGTCAAGCGGGGCGTCTGGCAGGCCGGCGGCTTCCCGCTGGTGTTCCCGGTGATGGCGACCGGCGAGACGCTGATGCGCCCCACCGCGATGCTCTACCGCAACCTGGTGGCGATGGTGGGCGAGGAGCTGATCCGGGCCAACCCGCTCGACGGCGTCGTGCTGCTGTCCGGCTGCGACAAGACCACGCCCGGCCTGCTGATGGCCGCGGCGAGCGTGGACCTGCCGGCGATCATGGTCACCGGCGGGCCGATGCTCAACGGCAAGTTCCAGGGCGCGGACGTCGGATCTGGCACGCACGTCTGGAAGTTCGAGGCCGAGGTGAAGGCCGGCCGGATGACCGTCGCCGAGTGCGAGGTGGCCGAGGGCTGTATGGCCCGCTCCAACGGGCACTGCATGACGATGGGCACCGCCTCGACCATGGCGTGCCTGGCCGAGGCCCTCGGCATGCAGCTGCCCGGCTCGGCGAGCTGGCCCGCGGTCGACGCCCGCCGGTACGAGACGGCCCAGGCCGCCGGCCGCCGCATCGTCGCGATGGTCGACGAGGACCTTCGGCCCAGCGCGATCCTGACCCGGGCGGCCTTCGAGAACGCCATCCGGGCCAACGCCGCGATCGGCGGTTCGACCAACGCGGTGCTGCACCTGCTCGCGCTGGCCGGACGGGTCGGGGTCGAGTTGAGCCTCGACGACTTCGACCGGCTGATCCGGCAGGTGCCGACCCTGGTCGACCTGATGCCGTCGGGCCGGTTCCTGATGGAGGACTTCTGCTACGCGGGCGGGCTGCCGGTGGTGCTGCGGCGGCTCGCCGAGGCGGGGCTGCTGCACGGCGAGGCGGTCACCGTCACCGGCCGCGGCGTCGGGACCGAGTCCGCAGAGGCCGGGTGCTGGAACGACGAGGTGATCCGCCCCTGGGACAAGCCGCTGCAGGCCCCCGGCAGCGGCACCGCCGTGCTGACCGGCAACCTGTGCCCGCGCGGCGCGGTGCTCAAGCAGTCGGCGGCCTCGCCGCACCTGCTGACGCACGAGGGCCGCGCCGTGGTCTTCGACTCGCCCGAGGACTACCACGCCGTCTGCGACGACGAGGACCTGGACGTGACGGCCGACGACGTGATCGTGGTCCGGGGCGCGGGGCCGAAGGGATACCCGGGCATGCCGGAGGTGGCCAACGTGCCGATCCCGACCAGGCTGCTCCGGCAGGGCGTGACGGACATGGTGCGGATCAGCGACGGGCGGATGAGCGGCACCGGCTTCGGCACGGTGGTCCTGCACGTGTCCCCGGAGGCGGCCGTCGGCGGGCCGCTCGCCCTGGTCCGCACCGGCGACCGGATCCGGCTCGACGTGCCGGGGCGCACCCTCGACCTGCTGGTCCCGGACGAGGAGCTGGCGGCGAGGGCCGCGGACTGGACGGAGCAGACGCAGGCGGCGGACCGCTCGGGTTACCGCTGGCTCTACCGCGCCCACGTGCAGCAGGCCGACCTGGGGGCCGACTTCGACTTCCTCACCGGCTGCCGCGGCTCCGAGGTCCCGCGCGACTCGCACTAGGGCCGGGCCCAGGTCACTGCCCGGGGCACGCGGGTGCCGCGGTCCGAGCGCGGCGGCGCGGCCGCTTCCCCGCACGCGACAAGCACGAAAGGAAGGGCACCTTCTACATCGCGGAGCGATAAGAAGGTGCCCTTCCTTTCTGCTAGTGGAGGGGGATGCGGTGGATGCCGCCGCGGAGGGTGCCGGCGAACAGCCAGCGGCCGTCGGGGCTCACCGCGAGGGTGGTGACGTCCAGGTTCTGCAGGCCGGACGAGATGTTGTGCCAGGTCCGGCCGCCGTCGACGCTACGCAGCACGCCGCGCCCGCCCTTGGCCAACCCGTACGCGGACCAGGTGGTGGTGGCCGCGTAGAGGGTGTCGCCCTTGGCGGCGAAGTCGGACACCATCAGATCCAGGGAACCGGTGTCGGCGGTGCGGAAGGTCCGGCCGCCGTCGGTGCTGGTCCGGATGCTCGGACCGCCGACCACCAGCCGCTTGCCGTCCACCCGCAGCGCGGTGACCTGGCCGTCGGCGACCTTGGTCAGGGTGACGCCGCCGTCGTCGGAGCGGTAGAGGCCGCTGTTCATGCCCAGCCACAGCCGCTTCGCGTCCGCCGGGTCCCCGGCCAGCGCGTTGACCCGCTCGTCCAGGTACAGGTTCTTCCAGGTCCGGCCGCCGTCGAGGGTGACGGTGAGGCCCTGGCCGGACAGCCGCTCGAAGCCGGCGTACACCCGGTTCGGATCGGCGGGGTGGATCAGCAGCGAGGTCGGCTTCTCGGTGCCGGTGTAGACCTCGGTCCAGGTCCGGCCGCCGTCGTCGCTGCGGCCGAACATGAACTGGTCGCCCCAGGCGGCCCGGCGGATCTTCCAGACCACCTTGGCGTCGGCCGGGGAGACGGCGAGGAACTCCGCGCCCGCGCCGATCCAGCCCTCGCCCTCGGCCGCGCCCCAGTCCGGGCCGGTCGCGGGCGACGCCGTGCGGTAGAGGCCGTTCTCGGTGCCCGCCAGCAGGTCGCCGCCGGCCACCGCGAGGTCGTGCACGGTGGTGCCCTGCACGCCCAGGCGGTGGTAACCGTCCGGCCCGGTCGCGTAGAGCCCGGCTGAGGTGGCCGTGGTCGCCGTTCCGTCGGCCCAGCGGTCGTAGTCGGTGACCAGTGCGTCGTGCGCCGGCAGCGCCACCGACTCCCAGGTGCGGCCGTGGTCGCGGCCGACCAGGCCCTCGCCGGACAGGGTGGCGACGTACAGGTCGCCGCCCGAGGTCCGCATCGTGTGCAGGCCGAACTCGCGGCGCAACAGCGTGGACCAGTTCTTGCCGCCGTCGTGTGAGCCGACCACGCCGTCGCCCCACACCACTGCCGCGACCACGCCGTCGTCGGCACTCAGCGAGGCGACGAACTTCGAGGCGCTGTCGTACACCCGCACGGCCGGAGCGGGCGTGCCGGAGACGACGCCGGACAGCTTCCACACGCCGTCGAAGTCGGCGAGGTAGAGGTCGTCGCCGCCGATCGCCGCGTGCTGGATCTCGCCGGGCAGCCCGGACTGCTGCGGCGTCCAGCTGTCGCCGCCGTCCACGCTGGTCCACAGCGCGCCGCCGATGACCGCCACCAGCACGCGGGTCTGCGCGTCGGCGACCAGCACGTCGACCCAGCCGGCCGGGGTGGGCAGCGTCTGCCAGGTGCGGCCCCGGTCGGTGGTGCGCAGGATCTTCCCGCCGGTCTGCGGATCGTTGACGGCGTACCACCAGCGCGACGCGTTCTTCGTGTCGAGCACGGGTGTGCCGACGCCCGCGTTCCCGGCGACGGGGAGCCGGTTGAGCTGGCTCCAGCTCTTGCCATGGTCGGTGGTGAGCCAGGGGCCCGCCTTGTAGTCGGTGCTCATGACACCGACCGCGCCGTCGGCCGGGGTGAGGGCGAGCTGCCCGCCGGTGCCGTACGGGCCGACCGGCTCCCACTTGTTGCGCCGCACGTCCTCGGGCAGCACCTCGAAGCCGCTCGACCCGATCAGGCGCTGCCCGGAGGCGGCCGTGCCGCGCACGCTCACCCGGTACGCGCCCGCGTCCTCGCCGGTGAGGTCCGCGGTGTACACGTTGTCGTACCGGTGGGTCGCCGTCACGGTGTACGACCGGCCGCGCGGCTGGTCGACGGTGACGACGGGCGCGGCGGCCAGCCCGGTCGGCGCGCCGATCCACACGGTGCTGTGGCCGTCGCTGGGGTCGGGCGTCGCGGCCACGATCAACGGCCGCACCACCAGCAGGTACGGCACCCGGGCGACCCGGCCCGCGCCGCCGTCGGCGGTGATCACGCCGGCGAGCTCGGTGTCCCCGGCGGGCCGCGCGGCCCGCAGCGTGACGGTCACCTGCGCGGTCCGTCCGGCCGGGACGGTCACCCGGTCCGGCTTGACGGTGACGGTCTTGTCGCCGGTGCGCAGGCGCACGGTCATCGCGCTCGGGCCGGAGTTGCGCAGGGTGACGGTCCGGCTGCCGCCGACGGTCGAGCCGCCCAGGTCGGCGAGGCCGAACGAGACGGACGCGGGGTCGGCGGTGAGCGTGGCGCGCGCGGCCGCGGCCACGTCGAGCCGGCCCGCGCCGTACGCGGTCGGCGTGCCGCCCACCGGCTTGGCCGTGCCCGTCAGCGTGGCCAGCACCTGCGCGGGCTCCTGGCCCGGGTGCAGCTGGCGCAGCAGTGCCGCCGCGCCGGCCACGTGCGGGGCGGCCATCGAGGTGCCGGACATCAGGTACTGCCCCGGCCCGAACAGCGCGGTCGGCACCGTCGAGCGGATGCCGACACCCGGCGCGACCAGGTCGGGCTTGAGGCCGAAGCGCAGCGACGGGCCGCGCGAGGAGAAGGCGGCGATCCGGTCGGTGACGTCCTCGCCCTTCAGCGTCACCTCGATCGGCCCCGCGGCCAGCCGCGCGGTCAGCTCCTCGTGCTGCGTGCCGTCCATGCCGAGCACGACCAGCTTGTCCATCCGGTACAGGTCGCCGGAGGCCTGCGTACCCACCAGGTCCTTGGCCAGGCCCTTCGCCAGGCCCTTCACCGAGGTGGACGGCGCGACCGGCACGGAGCCGTCGGCGGCGGCCACCACCGGACCGGAGTCGGCCTGGCCCGAGATCACCGCGAGCGCGCCGCGGCGCTCCAGCTCCTTGGCCAGGTCCAGCTCCCACTGCGACAGGTAGTCGAGCACCGGTGCGGCGAAGCCGGTGATGCGCACGACCTTGCCGCGCAGGTCACCGGCCGCGTCCAGCTCCTCGGTGCTGCCGTAGCCCGCGTCGACCAGCCGCCCGGTGACGGGCTTGGCGGCCGGGTTGGCCGACAGGACACCACGGTACGTCTGCAGCCGCACCCCGCCGACGTACGCGGTGGGCAGCACCATGTTGCTGGTGGACGCGCCCACCGCGATGACGCCGTCCGCGACGGCCGGGGTGCCGACCGTGTCGCGGCCCGGCCCGCTGTTGCCCGCTGCGGCGACCACCACGACCCCGGCCCGCGTGGCCGCGGTCGCGGCCATGCCGAGCGGGTCGAGGCCGTCGCCGTAGCCGCCGAGACTCATGTTGATCACGTCGGCCCGGTGCGGGTTGGCCGGGTCGGCGGCCGCTTCGATGCTCGCGACGATGTCGGAGGTGTAGCCCTCACCCCACTCGTTCATCGCCTTGTACGCCAGCAGGTTCGCCTCCGGCGCGACACCGGTGACGCCGCCCGTGGTGGCCGCCTTGCCCGCGATGATGCCCGCGACGTGGGTGCCGTGGCCGTTGTCGTCCATCGGGTCGGCGTCGCCGTTGACGAAGTCGTACCCGCCGACGACCTTGAACCCCTCGCCCAGGCCGCCGCCGAGGTCGGGGTGGCGGTAGTCGACGCCGCTGTCGATGACGGCGACGGTCACGCCCTTGCCCTTGGCGGGGGTGCCCGTGTTGTCCTTGCGCTGCCAGACCTCGGTCGCGCCGATCAGCGGCACGCTCACGTCGGTGTACGCGCGCACCGGCGCGTCCGGCACGACGGCGAGCACCCCGGGCAGCGCGGACAGCCGCGCCACCTCGTCCGCCGGGACGGTGGCGGTGACCGCGTTGACCAGCAGGCCCAGCGGGCGTTCGCGGGTCAGCCGCAGGCCCTTGCCGCGGGCCCCGTCGAGGAAGGCGCGCTGGCGGTCCTGCACCGCCTTGCGTGCGCCGGTGACCTGTGCCGCGCCGGCGGCGTCACGCAGCGCGCCGGCCGGGGCCGAGGCCACCGCCGCGTCCCCGGCGAGCAGCACGATCACCCGCCGCTGCGGGGCCGGGGTGGCGGCGTCGGCTGGGGACCATGCCGAGAGCGTCCCGGCGACGACCACGGCCGACAGCCCGGCCGCGAGTCTGGTCGCCAGTGAGTGAGGGGGGAGTTTCATAGCTAAGCGGTCTACTGGTCCTCAGCCGATCGGCGCAATGATCTCAGCTGGCCCGTTGCTGCCGGTGGCACCCTTGGGCCAAGATCTGGCCATGCCCTCCGACCTCACCCCCGCCGGTGTCGACCCCTTCGACGAGGCCGTCTACCGCGCCATCCTCGTCCGCCGCACCGCCGCCCCGGCCGAGCTCGCCGAGGAGCTCGACTGCTCGGCCGAGCGGGTGGCCCGCGCCCTGGACCGGCTGCGCGATCACGGGCTGGTCGGGCGGCTGGCCGGCGCCCGCCGCCGGTATGCCGCGATCGAGCCGCAGGCGGGGGTGTCCGCGTTGGTCCGCGCCCGCTCCGCGGAGCTGGACCGGGTGCAGGCCGCCGCCGCACAGCTGTCGATGCTGTTCGCCGCGGCGCACTCCGGCACCGGCGAGGAGATCGAGATCGTGACCGGCAGCGAGGCGCTGGGCCGGTGGTTCGTGCAGATCCAGCAGGAGGCCCGCGAGGAGGTCATCACGCTGGACCGGCCGCCGTACGCGCTGACCACGTCGAACCCGATCGAGCAGACCGGCATCGCCCGCGGCGTGCGGTACCGGGCGGTGTACGCGCCCGAGGCCCTGGAGTGGCCCGGCGTCTTCGACGACATCCGCGAGCTGATCAGCCACGGCGAGCAGGCGCGGGTGCTGCCCGGACTGCGCATCAAGCTGGCCATCGCGGACCGGCGCATCGCGCTGATGCCGCTGTCGCTGGACCTGTCCGAGGTGCGGGCCGCCGTGATCCGGCCGTCCACGCTGCTCGACGGCCTGATCGACTACTGGGAGCTGTGCTGGCGGACGGCCGTGCCGCTGCTCGCCCCGGCCGAGGACCCGGTGTCCGAGGAGGACCGGGCACTGCTGATCCTGCTGGTCAGCGGCCTGAAGGACGAGGCCGTCGCGCGGCAGCTGGACTGGTCGGTGCGCACCATGCGGCGGCGCATGAGCCGCCTGTACGAGCTGCTGGGCGCGGCGAACCGCTTCCAGGCGGGCGCGATCGCGGCCCGCCGCGGCTGGATCTGACCGTCGCTGCGGGGAAACGAAGCCGCGGGCCGGGTCCAGGAGCTGGACCCGGCCCGCGGCTCACGGGTTCACGGGCGCGGGTTGTCGCGCACGGAGTCGGCGATGTAGCGGTCCAACGCCACCTTCGGCTCCCAGCCCAGGTCACGCACCTTCGAGTTGTCGGCACGGCCGTGGGTGCGCTCGCCGCGCTTGGCCGGGATCAGCACGTACTCGGTGCCGAACATCTTCGCGACCTCGATCAGCTCCCACTCCCGGCCGTTGCCGAGCAGGTAGCCGTCGCCCTTGCCGCCCTCGGCGGAGACCAGGATGCCGGAGATGATGTCGGAGATGTGGGTGAAGTCGCGGGTCTGGGTGCCCGGGGAGACCACGGTCAGCGGCTCGCCGGCCAGGTACTGCCGCTCGAAGATGCCGAGCACGGTCGCGTAGGTGCCGGCGCTGATCTGGCCCGGGCCGTACGCGTTGTAGAAGTACGTGATCACGTAGTCGAGGCCGTACCACTCGCCGTAGTTCTTGATCAGCTCGACGTTCTTGGCCTTGGTCCAGGCGTACGGGTTGAGGTGCTCGTCCTTGCCCTCGTTGCCGAACTTCGAGCTGGACGCCGAGTAGACCAGGCGCGCGCCGTGCTGGGCGGCGAAGCGGATGACCTCCTTGGTGCCGTGCGTGTTGTACTCCCAGGTGCGGTCGAACTCGTCGAACGACTGCACGATCCGGGCGTACTCCCCCAGGTGGAACACCATCTTCGGCGACTCGTAGCCGTGCTCGGCCCAGATCTTGAAGATGTCGACCGTCGACCCGTCGAGGTACTTCACCCGCTCATCGACGATCTCGTTGTCGTGCCGGCCGGTGAAGTAGTTGTCGACGGACACGATCCGCGCGGTCGGGTGGGTGTCCAGCAGCGCCCGGATGAGGTGTGTCCCCACGAAGCCGGCACCACCGGTGACCAGCAGCGTCTCGTTCGACATGAATCTTCGCTCCCGCAGTTCTCGACCGGCACTAGTCAGCTCCCGGCCGGCCGCGAGCGGGTCTGCCGCTCGAACCCAGGGCCTGGCCAGGGCACTGCGCAGCATACAGCCTCGTGTGCTGGGACGACCGGGCTGCGGGCGGCGCAGCGGGCGCATACATTCATGATGTTCGCGTCGACAGCGGGTCTCCCCGGCCCGCGCCCCCTCGGAGACGGACCCCATGACCTCGCCACTGCACGACCGCGCCCGGCTGCACCGGGCCCGGCTGGCCGTCTGCCTGCTCTTCGGACTCTACGGCGTGATCCTGGGCACCTGGACCGCCCGCATCCCGGCGATCAAACAGGGCCTGGCGCTCACCGACGGCGCGCTCAGCCTCGGCCTGCTGGCCTTCGCCGCGGGGGCGATCATCGGTATGCAGGCCGCGGGACGGCTGGTCGACCGGTACGGCGCCGGCCGGCTGCTGCTGCCCGTCGTGCTCGCCGACGGCCTGCTGCTGGCCTCCCCCGCGTTCGCGCCGAACCTGACGGTGCTGGCCGGCTGCCTGCTCGCCTTCGGCACCGCGCACGGGCTGCTCAACATCACCATGAACACGGCCGCCGTCGAGGTGCAGCGGGCCTGGCAGGCGCCGATCATGTCGTCGTTCCACGCCGTGTACAGCATCGGCGGCTTCCTCGGGGCGGCGGTGGGCGGGCTGTGCGCGTACGCCGGGCTCAGCGCGACAGCCACCTTCCTGGCCGTGGCCGCGGTCGTGGCGGTGACCGCCCCGGTGGCGGCACGCTGGCGGCTCGCCCCCTCGGCCGTCCCGACGGCGGCGACCGGGCCGGGCGGGGGCGGGCTGCCGGGCGTGACGTTCCTCGGTGTGCTGGTCTTCTGCTGCCTGGTGGGCGAGGGCGCGGCGGCCGACTGGAGCAGTGTCTACCTGCGCGACAGCCTGGGCAGCACGCCGGGCTTCGCGGCCGCGGCGTACGCCGCCTTCTCGATCATGATGATGGCCGGGCGGCTCGTCGGCGACCGGCTCACCGCCGCGCTGGGACCGGTGCGGCTGGTGCGCTACAGCGGGGTGCTCGCCGCGCTGGGCCTCGGGGCGGCGCTGCTGATCGGGCACCCGGTCGCCGGGGTGGCCGGGTTCGGCCTGCTCGGCGCGGGACTGGCCTGCATCGCGCCGCAGGTGTTCTCCACGGCCGGCAGCCAGGACCCGGCGCGGGCGGGACAGGCCATCGCCCGGGTCGCCAGCCTCGGCTTCCTCGGCTTCGTCGTCGGCCCCCTGGTCATCGGCGCGCTGGCCGAGGTGGTCGACCTGCCCGCGGCACTGGCGGTCCCCGCCGTCCTGGCCCTGTTCGTCGCAGCCGCCGCCACCGCCCTGCGCCCCCACCCAGCAGACCGGGCAAAGGAAGGGCACCTTCCCGTCGCTATGCGTGGAGGAAGGGCACCTTCTTAACGCTCCGGCCCCGCTGCCTGCGGGTTCACTTGCGCAGGGTGGAGGACTTGACGGTGGGGTTGCGGGCGCCGAGGAAGAAGATGCCGGGGAAGCCCCTGGTCTCGAAGCCGTCGCTGGGGTTGCGCTGCAGGGTGGAGCTCTCGATCGTCATGGTGCCGGTGCGGTCGTTGCTCACGAAGAAGACCGCGCCGCCGCCCTCCTCGGCGTGGTTGTCCGTGACGATCGAACCCGCGATGCGCACCGTGAACAGGTTGCCGTCGGTGTAGATCGCGCCGCCGCTGCCGCCGCCGGGCTTGCCTGCGCGGGCCGGGTTCGCGCCGCTGCCGATGGCGCTGTTGTGGGTGAGTACGCTGTTGAGCACCACCCAGGAGACGCCGATGCTGCTCAGCGCGCCGCCATTGGAGCACCGGCCGCCGAGCCCCTTGCCGCCGCCGAAGGTGCTGTTGACGATGTAGACCGGCAGGTTCTTGGACTGGCTGAGCACCCGGATCGCCGCCCCGCCCAGATCCGGGCCGGTGTCGTCGCAGCGATTGCGGATGAAGCGCGAGTTGACCACCTTGAGCCGCCCACCGCGTACGAAGATCGCGCCGCCCCCGCCGCCCTCTGCGGTCTCGCCGGTCGAGTTGCCGTCGGCGAAGGTCAGGTTCTGCACCGTGAGCTGGGGGTGGTCCTGGTCCTGGCAGTGCGAGGTGGTCCAGCCCTGCGCCTGGTCACACGTGTTCATGTAGAGGATGCGCCGCTTGCCGCCGCCGCTGAGGGTGATCTTCCCGCCGCCGTCGAGCACGATCTTCGGCCCGTTCGCGTTCTTCACCTTCGCGGTGGCCGCCATGGTGATGGTCAGCGGATCCGGCCCGCAGTCGAACGTGATGACCCCGCCCGCCGCGACGGCGGCGACCACGGCCTTGGACGTGCAGCTCGCGGGCGTGCCGTTGCCGATCACCCGGGTCGGCCGCGACGTGTCGACGGCCTTCGCCTCGGCCGGCACGACCGCCTGGCCCTTCGGGTTGCCCACCACCACCGCAGCCGTCGGCGCGGGCGACGAGGGCGCCGCGGGCGCCGCGCTCGGGGCCGCCGACGACGGCGCGGCACTCGCCCCGGCCGCCACCCAGCTGCCCTGCGGCGCCTCCGGGACGGCCTCCGACCCGCACCCCGCCGGCAGCACCGCCATCACGGCACCGGCAACGACCGCAACCCAGGAACGCCTACGCACCGCAGGAGCCTAAGCCCTAGCCCCACTTTCCGCCTCTCGGCACTGGCCGCAGCGTCGGGAGGGGGAATGGTACGCGGCCGTGCGGTCCCCTGCGCGGGCTTGGCCGAGTTCGCCCGGGCCTGCCCGTCGCGGGCAGAAGATGGACGTCTTGGGGCCGGCTCTCCCAGCCGGGCCCGCGGCCCCGATTGGAGGACGTCATGCGACGCCTCTCACGCGCAGCCTGCATCCTCTCCACCACGGTCCTCGCCGCGCTCGGCTTCAGCGCGGTGCCTGCCGCGGCCGAACCCACGCCGCAGGTCTGCACCAAGACCGCCAAGACCGTCGAAGACGGCCTCAGCCAGTTCGCGACCGAGCTTTCCAAGGTCACTGCGGCCGCCGACTCCGGCAACATGGCCGCCGCGAACCAGTCCGTGAAGGCCGCCGGCGGCGAGCTGGTCGACCTCGCCGCGAACCTGCGCACCGATGCGGCCTCCGCGGACGCCGCAGACGTCAAGACCACCCTGGGCCAGCTCGCCGACGAGTTCGAGTCCCAGGGCAAGAGCCTGACCGACATGAGCTCGCTGCAGAAGCTCGACGTCACCAAGATCGACGCCCTTTCCGACAAGATGATCGCCATCTGCGGCGCCGCCTCCTCCGGCACCCCGGCCACACCGCGCTGACCAGCCTGTCCCGATCCAGATGAGTCGTGGTCACGCCGGTGGCCGCGACTCTTCTGGATCCGTGGCGTCTGCGCGAGAGTGCACAGCGGCGAGCCGAGGTTGCCGGGTGAGAAGGGGCGGTCAGCCGCGGGGGAACTGTTCTGCCAGGCCGTCAGGCGTGACGAGGGGTGTCGTGAGCAGGTCGCGGACCATGCGGTCGCGGCGGGTGAGCGCGTCGCGCTGGGCCGCGGTGAGCGGGATCCACGGCGGCGGCGGCGCGGGCAGGCTCGGCGGCAGCAGCCGCCCGGCGACGTAGGTGGCCTCGTTGCGCAGCCGCAGCGGCGCACTCCGGATCTGCCCGTGCACGTCGGCGAGCGGGAACCCGCCCCGTTCCATGGCGAACACGGCCAGGTCGGCCGGTGCGCCGACGCGCAGCGTGCCGGTGCCCGCGGGCAGCCCGAGGGCGTGCGCGGGCGCGCTGGTCGCCGCGGCGACGACCGCGGCGAGCGGCAGGCCGACGGCGAGCAGCTTGGCCATCGTCGTCGGCAGGTCGAAGGCGGGGCCGTGCAGCGAGCGCGCGTGCAGGTCGGTGGAGACGATGTGCGGCGGCATCCCGGCCGCGAGCTGCGCCTCCAGCACGTCGTACGCGAAGCCGCCCGAGCCGTGGCCGAGGTCGAACAGCACCCCGGCGTCGTACGCGCGGCGCAGCGCCGGATCGAGGCCGCCCCGGCCCAGGGCGATGCCGCTGGCACAGTGCGTGACGATGTCACCGGGTCCGAGCAGCGGCAGCAGTTCGGCGATGGTGGGCGGAGCGAGCCCCACGTGCACCATGAGCGGCAGCTCGCAGGCCCGGGCGACGGCGACCGCGCGGCGCAGCGGCTCCAGCCCGTTGGCCCCGACGGTGTTGGCGTCGATGCGGGCCTTGATCCCGTACACCACGTCCCGGTTCGCGGTGACGGCGGCGATCGCGAGGTCGACGTCGCACGCGGCGAGGTCGCGGGACTCGCCGGTGAGCCCGGTCAGGCCGACGGCGGAGATGTTGAGCAGCACCGGCACCCGCACCCGGTAGCCGCGCACCGCGCGGCGCAGGGCGTCGAGCCCGTACGCCCCCGCGGAGCCCGCGTCGACCCAGGTGGTGACGCCGGAGCACCAGGCGACCGGGTCGGGGTCGATGCCCCAGTACGTCGCCCCGGGGAAGACGTGCGTGTGCAGGTCGACCAGGCCGGGCGTGACCAGGCGGCTGCTCGCGTCGACGAGCTCGCGGGCGCCCTCGCGGGCCAGGTCCGTGCCGACCGCGGCGATCCGCCCGCCGGTCACCGCCACATCGGCCACGCCGTCGCGGCCGCCGTCCGGATCGATCACATGACCACCGGTCAGCAGCAGGTCGTAAACCATGCCAGGGCTCCTCGCGGTCGGCGCTCCCGGACGACCCTAGCCGCCACCGGCGACCCGCCGCACCGTACCCGCGGCACCGTCACCCGCGACCCGCGCGGCAGGGCCCACCCGTGCGGCCCCGACCGGCGGGGACACACCCGGGACGCTCACGCCGGGAAGATCACTGACCAGTCGTCCCGCATGGAGACCACGGTCCAGCCCAGACGGCCCGCGGTGGCGGTGATCGGCTCGGTGTCCTTGAAGGTCACCGCGGCCGAGGCGTACGCGTACTCCCGCTCCGCGTCGTCGTGGTCGATCAGCACGGCCAGGCTGGGCATGCCCGCGGCGCGCGCGTACTCCAGCATCTCCCGGTCGCCCGCGGAGTTGCCGGCCGCGAAGATCGGGCGGCGGCCCAGCTGGGTCTGGATGTGCTCGACCTTCGCCGAGCCCTCGTTGACCTCGCCCTGCGCCTGCGCGGTGCGCACCAGCGCCGGACCGCCGCCGTGCTGCTCCTCGTAGTGGTATTCGACCAGCGTGCCGACCACGTCGTCGGGGCGCACGCCGTAGAGGTCGCGGCTGACCGCGCGCACGAACTCGGTGCCGCCGCCGGTGACGATGAAGACGTCGAAGCCGTGCCCGCGCAGCGCCTCCAGCAGCTCCAGCATCGGCTGGTAGACCATCTTCGGATACGGGGCGCCTCGGCCCGGGTGCTTCTCGGCCGCCATGAAGTCGCGCACCCGTTCGGCGAACTCGTCCGGCGTCCAGCCCGCGCACAGCTCCAGCAGGGCCAGCGCGATCCGCTGCAGGCCCAGTTCGCCGAGTGCGGCCCGGTCGCCGTCCAGCAGGGCCCGGTATTCGGCCCGGTCGGCGAGGGCGGCATCGTGCTCGACGGCGGCGTGCAGGGTGCGCACGAGGAAGTCGTACTGGATGTAGTTCGGCTTCTCGCACCACAGCGTGCCGTCGTTGTCGAGCACGGCCACCCGCTGGTCGGGAGGCAGCGCCAGCGACTCGTCGAGGAACGACGTGATCGCTTCGCGCGCGGGGCCGGGCCGCCAGGAGGGCAGGAATGCCATCAGTGACTCCCTATCCCTTCCCGCAGCTTCTCCATGACCTGGTCGACCGTGAAGCTGGCCGCGTGCTGGCGCGGCGGGAACTTTCCGAACGTGGCCATGAAGGCGCCGACCAGTTTCTGCGCGGCCAGGATCATGTACACGCGGTCCAGGAACCAGGAGTAGTAGGTGTTGGACGTGACGTCGGCTCGCTCGAACGGGTCGGTGCGCAGGTTGTAGAGCTTGGGCACGCGCAGCACCGTGAACGGTTCGGACCACACGCGGAACGTGCCCGGAGCCCGCTGCTCCAGGAAGACCACCTTCCAGTTGTCGTAGCGCAGCGCGGTCAGGTCACCGTCGTCGGAGAAGTAGAAGAAGCCCTCGCGCGGGCCGTGCGGCTCCTCACCGGTGAGGTACGGCAGCAGGTTGAACCCGTCCAGCTGCACCTGGAAGTGTTTGCCCGCCGCCTCGTGCCCCGCCTCGAGCTTGTCCACGATGTCCGGGTCGCCAGCCGCGGCCAGCAGCGTCGGCAGCAGGTCCAGGTGGCTGACGAGCTCGTTGGAGATCCGCCCCGGCCGGATGCGTCCGGGCCAGCGCAGCATGGCCGGCACCCGGTAGGCGCCCTCCCAGTTCGAGTTCTTCTCGCTGCGGAACGGAGTCGTCGCCGCGTCCGGCCACGAGTTCATGTGCGGGCCGTTGTCGGTGCTGTACATGACGATCGTGTCGTCGGCGATGCCGAGTGCGTCGAGCAGGCCCAGCAGCTCGCCGACCAGCCGGTCGTGGTCGATCATCACGTCGTGGTAGTCGGACTGCCACGGGCCCGCCTGGCCCTTGATCTCGGGCCGCGGGTGCGTCTTGAAGTGCATGTGCGTGGTGTTGAACCAGACGAAGAACGGCGTGTCCGCGGCGGCCTGCCGACCGATGAAGTCGGCCGCGTGCTCGAACGCCTCGTCGTCGATGATCTCCATCCGCTTGCGGGTCAGCGGTCCGGTGTCCTCGATCTTCTGGCCGCCGCCGGGCAGCGCCCAGCAGTGCAGCACGCCGCGCGGCCCGAAGTTGGCCTTGAAGTCCGGGAAGCGCCGCGGGTCGGGGTAGTCCTCGTGCTCGGGCTCCTCCTCGGCGTTGAGATGGTAGAGGTTGCCGAAGAACTCGTCGAAGCCGTGCATGGTGGGCAGGAACCGGTCCTTGTCCCCGAAGTGGTTCTTGCCGAACTGGCCGGTCGCATACCCGTGCGGTTTCAGCAGTTCGGCGATCGTCGGGTCCTCGGCCTGCAGGCCGAGGTCGGCGCCCGGCATGCCGACCTTGGACAGTCCGGTGCGGAACACCGACTGCCCGGTCAGGAACGCGGCCCGGCCCGCGGTGCAGCTCTGCTCGCCGTAGTAGTCGGTGAAGCGCACCCCCTCGGCGGCGATCCGGTCGATGTTCGGCGTGCGGTAGCCCATCAGCCCGTCGCTGTAGCAGCTCAGGTTGGTGATGCCGATGTCGTCACCCCAGATGACCAGGATGTTGGGCTTGCGGCCCGCGCCCGCCCCGCCCGCCGCCGACCGCGGCGAGGACTTGCGCGCCGGCCCTCGGTCGGCCGAGTTGCGTGCGCTCGCGCGGGAGGGCGGGGCCTTCTTCGCCGGTACGGGAACCGCCGCCTTCTTACGCGGCCCCGCCTTGCGTGCGGTCGGCCCACCCAGCCCCCCGCCCGCAACCACAGCCGCCGACCTGAGCAGCTGCTCCGCGGGGGCGGCCTTCGCGGTGGCCTTCTTCCCGGTGGCCTTGGTGGCAGCGGCCTTCGACGTGGTGGCCTTCGGCGCGACGGTCTTCGTCACGGTCGCCTTGCTCGGGGCGGCCTTGCGGGCCGCCGTCTGCGCTGCGGCCGCCTGCTTCGCCGACGCCTTCTTCGCGGTGGCCTTCTTCGCCGTGGACTGCGTACGGGGCATGTCGCCTCCCAGGACCCGGATACCGCGCTCCAGTATTCCGGAGATACGAGCCTTATTTCCGTTATTGCCGGAATGCGTTGATACCGTCGTAACCGGACGATGGAGGTCGCGTGGGCGTGCTGACGGCTGCGGGATGGGGCGCCCTGGCGGCGTTCTCCCTGGTCGTGGGCGCGTGGCTGGCATTGCGGACGCGCCCGGTCCCCGCGACACGGGTCGGCATGGTTATGGGCTTCGGCTCCGGCGCGCTGCTCGCGGCGATCGCGTACGAGCTGGTGCCCACCGGCTTCCACCAGGACGTGCTGCTGTTCTCCGCGTTCGGCCTGGGCGGGGTGGTCTTCTTCGTCACGGACGCGGTCGTGGCCGGGCGGCGCACCATGGGCGCGGGCTCCGCGGAACGGTCCCTGGTGATCGGCGCGCTGCTGGACGGCGTGCCGGAGTCGCTGGTGCTGGGCATCGGGGTGGCCATGAGCGGCGAGGTGGCGGTGGCCTTCCTGGTCGCGGTGTTCGTGTCCAACCTGCCCGAGGCCATCGGCGCGACGGCGACCATGCGCACCCACGGGCACACCAGAGCCCAGGTGTACGGCGTGTGGTGGAGCATCGTGGCGGTGTCGGCGCTGGCCGCGGCCGCCGGCTACGTGTTGTACCAGGTGGTGCCGCGCGCCGACGGCGGTTACGTGGAGGCCTTCGCCGCGGGCGCGGTGCTGACCATGCTGGCCGACTCGATGATCCCGGAGGCCTACCGGCAGGGCGGCAAGGCCACCGGCCTGCTGGCCGTGCTCGGCTTCGCGGTGGCCGGCGCGCTCTCCGCGCTGGAGTAGCCGATATCAAGGACATATTGCGGAAAAACCGCATTTCAGTATGAGCCGGTGCATAGTCTGCAACCGGATGGCTCTCACTTCCGGCGGGATCCATGAGCAGGCGCGACGATCGAAATCGGCCGCGGTCCGCACATGCCGCCGACGAGCGCAGCGAGGAGAAGGCATGAGCACCGCATCGCCCAGCCCCAGCACCGGTAAGCCCGGCGCGGCCGCCACGGCCGGCGCCCACGCGGCGAAGGAGGCCGAGGGCGTGGCGACCGGCACCGCACGGGCGGCCACCGGGTCCACGCCCGGCCCGATCCCACCGGGCACGACGTCGACCGGCGACGTGTTCCGCAGCGCCGGAACGCCGCTGCCCGCGTCCCGGGTGCCGTGGTGGCTGTTCCTCATCACCGGCGTCTGCTGGATCATCGTCAGCTGGTTCGTGCTGGCCCTCAACCAGTCGCCGGTGCGCAGCATCGCCACGGTCGCCACGCTGGCCGGCATCGTCGTGCTGGTGGCCGGCATCTTCGAGCTGTTCCAGGCGTTCACCGCACCCGGCTGGCGCTGGCTGCACGCCATCCTCGGCGTGCTGTTCCTGATCACCGGCTTCATCTGCTGGATCAACCCCGGCGGCACGGTGTTCTGGCTGGCCGCGTTCATCGGCTGGTACCTGCTGTTCAAGGGCGCCGCCGACATCGTGCTCGCCTTCCTCACCAAGAAGGAGCACGACGGCTGGTGGCTGGGCCTGGTCGTCGGCATCATCGAGATGCTGCTGGGCTTCTGGGCCGCGGGTCGCTTCACCCGCTCGTTCTTCCTGCTCATCGTGTTCGTCGGCGCGATCTGCCTGGCCCGCGGCATCACCGACTTCATCATGGCGTTCCGGATGCGCGACCTGAAGCACCAGGCGGAGAAGGGGCTCGTCGGACCGGGCGGCACCGGCACGGCGGTCACCGCGTGAGTGGACCGGTCACCCTGACCCGGCCCGGCCGGGACGGCGAGGCACCAGGCGCGCCGCCCCGGCCGGGCATGGTGTGGCTGCCCGGCGGCACGTTCCGGATGGGCTCCGACGCGCACTACCCCGAGGAGGCCCCCGCGCACCCGGCGCGGGTCGGCGGCTTCTGGATCGATCGGCAGCAGGTCACCAACCGGCAGTTCGCCGAGTTCGTCCGGCGGACCGGCCACGTCACCGTCGCCGAGACCGCCCCGGACCCGGCCGACTATCCCGGGGCCGACCCGTCGCTGCTGGTCCCCGCGTCGGTCGTGTTCATCCGACCGCCCCGCCGGGTGGACCTGCGCGACGTGCGGAACTGGTGGCAGCTGCTGCCCGGCGCGGACTGGCGTCGCCCGTACGGGCCCGGCTCGGACCTGCGCGGCCTCGACGACCATCCGGTCGTGCACGTGGCCTGGGCCGATGTCGCCGCTTACGCGGCCTGGGCGGGCGGCGACCTGCCGACCGAGGCCGAATGGGAGTACGCCGCGTCCGGCGGCGCGACCGAGCCGGCCGAGTACGCCTGGGGCGACGAGCTGACCCCGGCCGGGCGGCACCTGGCCAACGTGTGGCAGGGCGAGTTCCCGGTCCTCAACCTGGCCGCTGACGGCTACGAGTCGACCGCGCCCGTCGGCTCGTTCCCGCCGAACGCGTTCGGGCTGCACGACATGATCGGCAACGTGTGGGAGTGGACGTCCGACTGGTACGGCCCGCACGACACCGCCGGTCAGCACGGCTGCTGTGCCCCTGCGAACCCGCGCGGCGGCGTGGAGCAGGCCAGCTACGACCCGGCCACGCCCGCCGTACGCATCCCCCGCCGGGTGATGAAGGGCGGCTCCTTCCTCTGCGCGCCGAACTACTGCCGCCGCTACCGCCCCGCCGCCCGGATGCCCCAGGCCGTCGACACCTCGACCTGCCACCTCGGCTTCCGCCTGGTGATCCGGCCCTGACCCGACCCGGGCGTCCTCGATCGTCCGACTTGCCCGGCGCATGCGGGTATGCGTGCGCAAGATACGCACATCTGCCGGGCAAGTCGGACGACCTCGGGTGACGGTCGCCGCCGGGTGGGGACCCGGGCTGCGGGCGGGCAGGTGTTCCGGGGAGGATTCTCCCCATGTCCTCAGCGCCCTTCGCCGTCCTCGCCCCCGAGGTCCCGGCGACCGCTCCCGAGGATCCGCGGTCGCCGTCGCGGTGGCGCCGCAGGGCCCTGGCGCTGCTCCCGCCGGTGCTGGCCTACCTGGTCAGTCACCTGGTCTACACGGTCGCCGCGGCGCTGGTGGCCGAGCCGTTCCTGCCGGTGTCCGGCCGCGTGCGCGCCGACTCGGGGCTCTACGCGCTGGTCGCCTCGCGCGGTTACGAGCTGTTCCTGTGCGACGCCGACCCCGCCCTCGGCCCGATGTTCGCGCCCGGCGCATGGTGCGGCAACGCGGGCTGGTTCCCGCTCTACCCCGGCCTCATCCGGGTGCTCACCTGGCCCACCGGGCTCGGCGAGTACGAAGCCGGCCTGATCGTCACCGAGGTCTGCCTGCTGCTGTCGTTCGTGCTGCTGTGGCGGTTGCTGCGCGACACGCCCCGGCCGGTCGCCGCCGCCGTGCTGACGCTGGCGACGCTGCTGCCCGCGGGCGTCTACCTGCACGCCGTGTTCCCGATGGCGCTGGCCGGAGCCCTGCTGCTCGCCTGCGTGACCGCGGTCGCGTCCCGCCGGTGGGTGCTCGCGGGACTGGCCGGAGCGCTGGTCGCCGCGGCCTACCCGATGGGAGTCGCGGTCGCCGCGATCGGCTTCGGCGCGGTGCTGACCCTGCTCGGCCGCCGTGAGCTGCGGCCGTGGGCGGCGGGGCGGGCCGCGCTCGCCGTGTGCGGGCTGCCGCTGGCCGGGCTGGGCGCGGTCTTCGGCCTGCACCAGCTGACCGTCGGGCACTGGAACGCGTACCTGATGATCCAGGAGCACTACGGCAACGGCCTGCACAACCCGCTGGAGTCGCTGGCCGAGCTTGCCACCGAACCGGCCGTGATCCCGATCTCCGAGCCCCGGCAGGACCTGCTCTGGGTGCTGCATGTGTTCACCGACGCCGAGCTGTGGTGGGCGCTGGCGCTGGCGCTGCTGGCCGTGGCCGCCGCGGTGATCGCCTCGGCTCGCGGGCGGCTGCGGCCGTTCGACGCCGGGCTCGCGATCTACGCGGTCGCGCTGTTCGTCGGGCCGCTGATCGCCGGGCCGGGCGTGTCCCAGTACCGCTCGCACACCCTGCTGCTGCCCGCGCTGCTCGTGCTGCGGCACCTGCCCGCGAAGCTGCTGTGGCCGTACGCCGTCGTCGCGGGTGTGATCGCGGTGCCGATGGGCATGCTCTTCTCGACCTGGCTGCTGTTCTGAGCGATGATCCATCTGCCGGACCCGGCGGCGCAGCCGCGGCCCGGTGAAACATTGTCCCGATAGGCTGCTCGCCCCGCCGCGACCAGCGACATGTGGAGGACGGCCATGGCTCCGGAGTCCGTTGACCTGACGGTGCGCACGCTCGGCGACTGCCGCATCGCATCGCCGCTGGCACCGCTGCTGGCCGAGACCGAGAGCACCGAGCACTACGTCGACGAGAACGACCGGGTGCTGTTCGACGACACCGTGAACATGGTCGCCGCGCGCAAGGCCAAGCTGGACGCGCTGCCCGGCTTCGAGCCCGGCGGCCCCCGCCGCAAGATCTTCTTCCAGCCGTCGAAGACCCGCGTCGGCATCGTCACCTGCGGCGGCCTGTGCCCCGGCCTCAACGACGTCATCCGCGGCCTGGTGCTGGAGCTGACCTCGCACTACGGCGTCACCAAGATCTACGGGTTCCGCAACGGCTACCAGGGCTTCATCGCCAAGTACGGCCATCCGCCGATCGACCTCGACGCCGAGGCGGTCAGCGGCGTCAACGAGTACGGCGGCACCATCCTGGGCACCTCCCGGGGCAGCCAGGACCCGTACGAGATCGTCGACTGCCTGGAGTCGATGAGCATCAACGTGCTGTTCGTGATCGGCGGCGACGGCTCCATGCGCGGCGCGCTGACCATCGCCGACGTGGTCAAGGAGCGCGGCCTGAAGATCGCCGTGATCGGTGTGCCGAAGACCATCGACAACGACATCCCGTACATCGACCAGAGCTTCGGCTTCCAGACCGCCTTCTCCAAGGCGACCGAGTCGCTGCGCAGCGCCCACGTCGAAGCCCGCGCGGTGCCCAACGGGGTCGGCCTGGTCCAGGTCATGGGCCGCCACTCCGGCTTCATCGCCTGCTACGCGGCGCTGGCCAACAACGACGCCGACTACGTGCTCATCCCCGAGGTGCCGTTCCAGCTCGACGGCGCCGACGGCTTCCTGGCCCACCTGCGGCGGCGGGTCCGCGAGCGCGGCCACGCGGTGGTGGTCGCCGCCGAGGGCGCGGGCCAGGAGTACCTGGAGTCCGGCGAGCCCGGCCAGGTCGACCAGTCCGGCAACCGCAAACTCAAGGACATCGGCCTCTACCTGCGCAGACGTATCGCCGACGACTTCGCCGAGCACGGCATGGAGACCAGCCTCAAGTACATCGACCCGAGCTACGCCATCCGCAGCGTGCCCGCCAACCCGTACGACAGCGTCTACTGCATCCGGCTGGCCCACGCCGCCGTGCACGCGGCCATGGCCGGGCGCACCGCGATGGTGGTCGGCCGCTGGCGCGGCCGCTTCGTGCACGTCCCGATAGCCCTCGCCATCAGCAAGCGCAACCAGGTGGACCCCGCCGGCGACCTCTGGATGTCCGTCCTGGAGACGACCGGCCAACCCCGCCGCTTCGCCTGACCCCGCCCCGCCCCGCGGTCAGTGGTGGCGGTTGCGGGTGAGGATGAGGTCGAGGACCAGGGCGGTCCAGCCGCACTGGTGGGTGGCGCCCAGGCCCAGGCCGTTGTCGCCGTGGAAGAACTCCGGGAAGGTCAGGTGCTGGGTCCAGTCGGGGTGGTCGCCTAGCAGGGGGTGGACCGGCAGGTAGGGCCGGTTGCCGTGCTTGTCGGGCAGGAACAGGCTGATGAGGCGGTCGGAGAGGTCGTCGGCGATCTGGTCGAGGGTCAGCTTCTGCCCGGACCGGGTCGGATACTCCACCAGCAGGTCGTCGTGGAAGAACCGGGCGTAGTGCCGGATCCCCTCGATGAGCAGGTAGTTCGTCGGGAACCAGATCGGCCCGCGCCAGTTGGAGTTGCCGCCGAACAGCCCGTTGTTCGACTCCGCCGGCTCGTACCCCACCGTGTAGTCGTGCCCGCCGAGCCGGATCGTGTACGGCTTGTCCAGGTGCGCGCGCGACAGCGTGCGCAGCCCGTAGTCGGACAGGAACTCCTCGGTGTCCAGCATCCGGCTCAGGATGCGGCGCAGCTGCTCCGGCCCCACCACCGCGAGCAGGCGCTGCTGCTGCCCGCCGTCGGAGATCCGGCGCGCCCCGACGACCTCGGTGAACTCCGGCCGGTTGGTCAGGAACCAGCGCAGCCGGGCGGCGATCTCCGGCAGCCGCACCAGCGTCACCGAGCTGAGCGTCGTCGTCGCGCACAGCGGCAGCAGGCCGACCACCGAGCGCACCTTCAGCGGCACCTCCCGCCCGTCGGTGCGCCGCAGCAGGTCGTAGAAGAAGCCGTCCTCGTCGTCCCAGAGCCCCTGGTGCGAGGCGGCGTTGGCGATGTACGCGAAGTGTTCGAGGAACTTGGTCGCTATGTCGGTCCACACCCGGTCGTGGGTGGCCAGCACCAGCGAGATCTCCAGCAGGTTGAGGGCGTACATCGCCATCCAGGCGGTGCCGTCGGACTGCTCCAGCACGCCGGGCACGGGCAGCGACGCCGACCGGTCGAACGGTCCGACGTTGTCCAGGCCGAGGAAGCCGCCCTCGAACAGGTTGTTGCCGCCGGTGTCCTTGCGGTTGACCCACCAGGTGAAGTTGAGCAGCAGCTTGTGCATGACGCGGGCCAGGAAGGCGTAGTCGCGCCCGCCGTCGATCTCGAACACCCGCAGCGCCGCCCAGGCGTGCACGGGCGGGTTGACGTCGCCGAACGCCCACTCGTACGCCGGGAGCTGCCCGTTGGGGTGCAGGTACCAGTCGCGCAGCAGGAGCAGGATCTGCTCCTTGGCGAAGTGCGGGTCGACGCGGGCCAGCGCGACGCAGTGGAAGGCCAGGTCCCAGGCGGCGTACCAGGGATACTCCCAGGGGTCCGGCATGGAGATGACGTCGAAGCTGGTCATGTGCCGCCAGGCGCTGTTGCGCCCGAACCGGCGGCCCTCCGGCGGCGCGGGCGAGGCCGGGTCGCCGTCGAGCCAGCGGGCCACGTCGTAGTGGTAGAACTGCTTGCCCCACATCAGCCCGGCGACCGCCTCGCGCACCACCTGCGCCTGCGCGGGCGGCGTGCCCGGCGGGATCAGCCAGCCGAAGTACTGGTCGGCCTCGGCCTTACGCGCGGCCATGACCTGGTCGTACTCCACGCCCAGCGAGGGTGCCGGGCGCTCCTTGCCGCCCGGCGCGGCGATCTGCGTCAGCCGAAGCCGGATCTGCGCCGTCTGGCCCGGCTGCACGGTCAGCACGTAGTGCAGCGCGGCCTTGGTGCCGGTGCGCTCCGGGTTGACCGTGGGCAGCCCGTGCACCACGTGGTCGGCGATACCGTCTTTCGGGTAGTCGGGCGTCTCCTCGTATCCCCACAGCCGCGCCGCGTTGGTCTCGTTGTCGCAGGCCAGCGGCACGGGCGTGCCGTCGCCCTGCAGCATCAGGCGGCCCAGGATGCGATGCTGGGCCCGCAGCCCGCTGCCGTCCGCCACGATCTCCGGTTTGTCGTCGCGCCCCGGCAGGCCCCATGACCAGGTGTTACGGAACCACAGCGTGGGCAGCACGTGCAGGGTCGCGGGGTCCGCGCCGCGGTTGGTGACCGAGACGAGCACGCACATGTCCGTCGGCGAGGCCTTGGCGTAGTCGACGGTGACGACCCAGTACCGGTCGTCGGCGAAGACGCCGGTGTCGGCCAGCTCGTACTCCGGTTCGGAGCGGTCCAGCTGCCGGTTGACCGCGACCAGCTCCGAGTACGGGAACTCGCGCTGCGGGTAGTGGTAGCGCCACGACATCCACGAGTGCGTCGGCGTGGAGTCGGTGTACCACCAGTACTCCTTGGCGTCCTCGCCGTGGTTGCCCTCGTTGCCGGTCAGGCCGAAGATGCGCTCCTTGAGGATCGGGTCGGCCCCGTTCCACAGGCCCAGGCCGAAGCAGAAGGTCTGCCGCTCGTCGCAGATGCCGGCCAGCCCGTCCTCGTTCCAGCGGAACGCGCGGGAGCGGGCGTGGTCGTGCGGGAAGTACTCCCAGGCCGTGCCGTGCTCGCTGTAGTCCTCGCGCACGGTGCCCCAGGCCCGCTCGGACAGGTACGGCCCCCACATCCGCCAGGGCTCCGCCCCGGCATCCGCGTCGGCAAGTCTCCTGCGTTCCGCATCCGTCACGCGTGTTCCCCGCTCTGCTCGCCCACCCCGTGATTGTCTCCTGCCTCTGTTACACGTCTGCGTATCTTTGGCGGAGTCGCGCGATCACCATCCCGATTGCCCCGGTTTTTTGACAGAGTTGCTGCATGCGATTCGGGACGCAGGTATGCGGCGAGCCGGGCCTCGGCGCGGCGCGGGAGTGGCTGGTGGCCGACGGGCGCGGCGGCTACGCGATGGGCACGGTGAGCGGGCTGCGCACCCGCCGTTACCACGCACTGCTGGTGGTCGCGGGTGACACTCCGGCGGCACGGCACGTGGGCCTGGCCGCCCTGGATCCGGTGGTGCGCCTGCCCGGCGGCCGGATCGTGCGACTGGGCGTCCACGAGTGGGCCGACGGCACGATCGCCCCGCAGGGACACCTCCTGCTGGAGGAGTTCACCCTGGTCGACGGGCTGCCCCGGTGGCGCTGGCGGATCGGCGCGACGGTGCTGGAGCGCACCCTCGGGATGCGCCACGGCTCCCCGTGCGTGGCGGTCGTGGACCGGCTCGTCGGCGGTGGGCCGGTGGAGCTGTCCCTGGAGGCGCTGTGCACGTGGCGTGACCAGCACGGCGAGCGTCGCGCGGGTGACCTGCCGGTGCACGAGGTCGCCGGGGGCGCGGTCGTCGCCGGCGCGTACCGGCTGCGCGGCCGCCTGGCCACCGGCGGCGGCCCCGCGTCGACGCCCGCCGGACCGCCCGACACCCGGCCGTGGGCCGACCGGGCCGCCGACGCCGGCTGGGCCCCGGACGGGACCTGGCTGCACAACGTGCACCACCGGATGGAGGCCGCCCGCGGCTACGTGCCGAACGA
Source organism: Catellatospora paridis (assembly GCF_009720365.1). Lineage (GTDB taxonomy): Bacteria > Actinomycetota > Actinomycetes > Mycobacteriales > Micromonosporaceae > Catellatospora > Catellatospora paridis. The sequence goes on from NZ_WBZD01000016.1 coordinate 333,201, forward strand.
GGATCTGCTGCTGGCGGGCCGGTTCACCGCGACGCTGGCCGAGCCCGGCGACGCCCTGGAGGTGACCGCCTGGGCCGGTGACCTGAGCGTCGAGCCGCCGCCGGCCGCGACGATCGTGGACGCGGAGCGCGCGCGCCGCCGGGCGCTGACCGCCGGTGCGGCCGACGCCGACGCCGCGCAGCTGACCCTGGCCGCGGACGCGTTCGTGGTGACCACCGCCGCCGGGCCGGACGTGGTGGCGGGTTACCCGTGGTTCGGTGCCTGGTCACGCGACACGATGACCTCCTACGAGGGCCTCTTCCTGGCCACCGGGCGCGCGGAGCAGGGGCGGGAGCTGCTGCGGGCGTACGCGGCGACGCTCTCGGAGGGCATGCTCGCCAACACGGCCGACGGCGGCGCGGTCGGTTACAACACCGCCGACGCGACGTTGTGGTTCCTGCACGCGATCGACCGGCACGTGCGCGCGAGCGACGACGACGACCTCGCCGCGGAGCTGGTGCCCGCGCTGGACGAGGTGCTGGCGGCGCACTTGCGCGGCACCCGCTACGGGATCAAGGTGGACGAGAGCGACGGGCTGCTCGTGCAGGGCGCCGACGGCGAGGCGCTGACCTGGATGGACGCCCGCGTCGACGGGATGGGGGTGACCCCTCGCGCGGGCAAGGCCGTCGACATCAACGCGCTGTGGTGCAACGGGCTGGCGGCGCTGGCCGCGCTGCGCGAGCGGGCCGGGCGGCACAGCGACGACGTGCGGCGGCGGCACGTCGTGACGGAGGCCGCGTTCCGGCGACGCTTCCCCGCGCCGGACGGCCACCTCTACGACGTGCTCGATCCGGACGACGCCGCGCTGCGGCCGAACCAGCTGCTGGCCTACTCGCTGCCGTACGCCCCGATGGAGCCGGACCCGGCGGTGCTGCACCGGATCACCGACGCGCTGCTCACCCCGCTCGGGCCGCGCAGCCTCGACCCGGCCGACCCGGCCTACCGGCCGGTGCACGGCGGCACGCTGCGCGACCGGGATCTGGCCTACCACCAGGGCACGGTCTGGCCGTGGCTGATCGGGCCGCTGGGTGACGCGCTGCGCCGGGCCGGGCTGCCGACCCGCGAGGTGCTGACCGGGCTGCTGGCGCACCTGGGTGACCACGGTCTCGGCTCGGTCAGCGAGACCGCCGACGGCGACGCGCCGCACCGGGCCACGGGCTGCCCGTTCCAGGCGTGGAGCGTGGCCGAGACGATGAGAATTCACGTCACGTCTACTGACTAGTAGCAGAGCGTAACAGACACGAAACACAAGGTCCCCAGCTCGAAATTGGTATCAGTCAGACTTTGTACAACCCCAACGGCGTACGCGGCATCGAGTGTCCGGTGCCTGATTCCGTATGCCCGGGAGTCTGCGAGGGGGCCGCATGACCATGAACCTTCCCGTTCCATCGGGTCTGCCGACGGCATCGAAGCCGCTGCGGATCATGATGCTTTCCTGGGAGTACCCGCCGGTTGTGGTCGGCGGTCTCGGTCGGCACGTGCATGCGCTGGCCAATTCGCTGGTGATGGCCGGGCACCACGTCACCGTGGTCACCCGGCACGCGCCCGGCGCGCCGCTGGAGGAGTACGCTCCCCCGCCGATGCCCGGGCTGCAGGGGGTGCGCATCGTCCGCGCGCCCGAGGACCCGCCGCTGTTCCCGCTCGCCACCCCGACGCTGCTGGCGTGGACGATGGCGTTCAACCACACCCTCACCCGGGCCGCGCTGCGGGCCGCCGAGGCCGACGACTACGACGTGATCCACGGCCACGACTGGCTGGTCACGCACACCGCGGTGACGCTGGCCGAGCACCTGGGCCGCCCGCTGGTCGCCACCATCCACGCCACCGAGGCCGGTCGGCACCAGGGCTGGCTGCCGGAGGACCTGAACAAGAGCATCCACTCCGTCGAGTGGTGGCTCGGCCACCGCGCCTGCCGGGTGCTGGTCTGCTCGGAGTACATGCGCTGGGAGGTCACCCGGTTGCTCAACCTGCCCATCGGCAAGGTCGACGTCATCCCCAACGGGGTCGACGGCCGGGTCTGGAAGGCGCCCGTGCAGGCGGTCCGCGAGGCCCGCTCGCGCTTCGCCGGGGACGGCCCGCTGGTCGGCTTCGCCGGGCGGCTGGTGTACGAGAAGGGTGTGCAGCACCTGGTCGACGCCGTGCCGCAGCTGGCTGACGAGCACCCGGGCCTGCGGGTGGTCATCGCCGGTGACGGCCCCTACCGCGAGCAGCTGGTCGAGGCGACGCACCAGTTGAAGATCGAGAAACAGGTCAGCTTCATCGGCTTCCTGTCCGAGCGCGAGCTGCCCGCCGTGCTCGCGGCGACCGACGCCACCGTGGTGCCCTCGCTGTACGAGCCGTTCGGCATGGTCGCGCTGGAGGCCGCCGCGGCCGGCGCGCCGCTGGCCGTCGCGGACACCGGCGGCCTGGCCGAGATCGTCGAGCCCGGCGTGACCGGCATGACCTTCCCGCACAGCAACCCCGAGGCCCTCGCGGGCGCCGTGGGCACGCTGCTCGCCGAGCCGGTCAAGGCCAAGCAGATCGCCAAGCGCGCGCTGACCATGGTGTCCAAGCGGTACGGCTGGCAGACCATCGCGGCCAGCACCGTGCAGACCTATCGCAGCGCCATCGCCCAGGAGCCCGCCTTCCAGGTCGAGCGCCTGGCCGAGCAGACCGGCGGTGAACGCCCTCAGATCATCGTCCCTGACGGAAACCTGCTCCGATGAGCGAGCGGAGCGAGCGAATCATGGGCGCCGTTTGGCTCATCGCGCCGCCTCCGGCGTCGCGATGAGCGCGCGCCCAGCGGGCCCGGCCGACGGCCAGGCCCGCCCCACCCCGACCGCAAGCGAACCGATGAGCAGCGAGGACGGTGCGGATACGGCTTCGGCTCGTTGGTCAACGGGGCATCCGGAACGGCGAGGAGAAGCCATGAACCTGATCGGCGATCTTGATCTTTACCTCATCGGCGAGGGCAGGCACGAGCGGCTCTGGAAGGTGCTCGGGGCCAACCCGGAGCCCGACGGCCAGGGCTGGCGCTTCGCCGTGTGGGCGCCGAACGCCCGCGAGGTGCAGGTCATCGGTGACTTCTCGGGCTGGTGGCCGGACGACGGCATCCCGATGAGCCCGCAGGGCGGCAGCGGGGTCTGGGCGGCGACGGTGCCGCACGCCGCGGCCGGCCAGCGCTACCGCTACCGGGTCCACGGCGCCGACGGCCGCTGGACCTACCGCGCCGACCCGCTGGCCGTCGCGGCGCAGTGCCCCCCGGAGAACGCCTCGGTGCTCTTCTCCACCGACTACACCTGGAACGACGAGTCCTGGATGGCCGGGCGCGGCAAGCGCGCCGACCACCACGCCCGGCCGATGTCCACCTACGAGGTGCACCTGGGCTCGTGGCGGCCGGGGCTGTCCTACAAGGAGCTGGCCGACGAACTCGTCGCCTACGTGACCGACCTGGGCTTCACGCACGTGGAGTTCCTGCCGGTGATGGAGCACCCGTACGGCGGCTCGTGGGGATACCAGATCACCGGGTTCTTCGCGCCCACGGCCCGCTTCGGCGACCCGGACCAGTTCCGCCACCTCGTCGACCGGCTGCACCAGGCCGGCATCGGGGTGCTGCTGGACTGGGTGCCCGCCCACTTCCCCCGGGACGAGTGGGCGCTGGCCCGCTTCGACGGCACGCCGCTCTACGAGCACGAGGATCCGCAGCGCGGCGAGCACCCCGACTGGGGCACGCTGGTGTTCAACTACGGCCGGCGCGAGGTGCGCAACTTCCTGATCGCCAACGCCCGCTACTGGTGCGAGGAGTTCCACGTCGACGGCCTGCGCGTGGACGCGGTCGCGTCGATGCTCTACCTCGACTACTCCCGCGAGGCCGGGCAGTGGACGCCCAACGTCCACGGCGGCAACACGTACCTGGAGGCGGTGGACTTCCTCCAGGAGCTCAACACCTCCGTGTACGCCGACCACCCCGGCGTGCTCACCATCGCGGAGGAGTCGACGGCCTGGCCGGGCGTCTCCCGCCCGGTGGAGTTCGGCGGCCTGGGCTTCGGCATGAAGTGGAACATGGGCTGGATGCACGACACGCTGGAGTACCTGAAGAAGGACCCGTCGCACCGCAGCTACCACCACGCGCAGCTGACCTGGCCCAGCGTGTACGCGTTCGACGAGCAGTGGGTGCTGCCGCTCAGCCACGACGAGGTGGTGCACGGCAAGCGCTCGCTGCTGGGCAAGCTGCCCGGCGACCGCTGGCAGCGACTGGCGGGCCTGCGCGGGCTGCTCGGCTACATGTACGCCTTCCCCGGCAAGAAGCTGCTGTTCATGGGCGCGGAACTGGCCCAGGAATCGGAGTGGAGCGAGCAGTTCGGGCTCGACTGGGCGCACGCCGACTACCACGGGGACGTGCGCGGGCTGGTGCGCGACCTGAACCGGATCTACCGGGACAGCGCCGCGCTGTGGGCCCGCGACACCGAGCCGGGCGGGTTCAGCTGGATCGACCCGCACGACTCGGGCAGCAACACCGTCTCCTTCGTACGCCACGGCAAGACGTCGAAGAAGCTGCTGGCCTGCGTGGCCAACTTCTCCGGCATCCCGCTGCACGCCCACCCGATCAAGCTGCCGCGCACGGGCTCGTGGCTGGAGGTGCTCAACACCGACGCGGAGGTGTACGGCGGCTCCGGGGTCGGCAACATGGGCCGGATCCGCACCGACGCCGAGGGCAACACGGTCGTCCAGGTCGGACCTTACGGAGCGGTCTGGTTCGCACCGGCGTGACGATGACCTTCAACATGTGACCGGCACCGGTATCGGTGCCGGTCATCGTGTTTTTCGTGTCCTACCTGGTGAACTGAGGCCACCCGAAAGGTGTGCCGGGGCCGTGAGATCAGTAGTATTTCCACGTTTCCCTCGCGTGGTCCCGCCCCCGGTGCGCTTATGAGGTCGTTATGCCCCGACGCTTCTTCTCCCAGCAGAGCTGGTCGATCAGGTCGCGGGTGATGCTGCTCCTGCTGGCGCCGCTGGTGCCGCTGCTCGGCATGTGGCTGTTCAGCACCACGGTGACGGTCGGCCCGGCGGCGAACCTGCTCGACGTCAAGTCCGGCGTGGACATGTTCGGCAAGCCCGCCTACGACCTCGTCACCGAGCTGCAGGCGGAGCGGGCGCTGTCCATGCGCTTCGTCAGCGGCGGCGCGGGCGCGGCCACCGAACTGGGCGTGCAGCGCGCCGAGACCGACGCGGCGCTGGCCGAGTTCCGCAGGCTCGCCGGCGGCGACGACGCCGAGGCGGCGGCGAGCGCGCTCACCCGCCAGCACCTGGCCACCGTCGGCAAGGCCCTGGAGGAGCTGCCGCTGGGCCGCGCCGTGGTGGACACCCGGCAGTACGACCGGGTGCAGATCATGCGGCTGTACAGCGGGATCATCGACAAGACGTTCGGCCTGTACGGGTCGGTCTCCGGCCTCGACGACCACGAGCTGAACCGCCAGGCGGGCACGGTCATCGCGCTCACCGAGGCGCGTGAACTCTACGCCCGCGAGAACGCGCTGGTCAGCGCGACCATCGCGAGCGGCGGCATGTCGCCGGCCGAGCGGGCCGAGGTGGTGGCGCTGATCGGCCTGCAGCGCCGGGCACACGGCACCGCGACCCGCTACCTGCACCCCGACGACGCGAACCGCTACACGGCCATCCTGGACAGCGCGGCCTACCTGCGGATGCGGGCCGTCGAGGACCGGCTCGCCGACCTGGGCCGCCCGGCCCCCGCGATCGACGCGACGCAGTGGTCCGCCGACTTCGCCACCGTCGACGAACGGCTCTACGACCTGGAGTCCGCCGCGGCCGCCCGCACCATCGACGCGACCATGCCCGCGGCCACCGCGATCCTGCTCCGGCTGGGCCTGGCCGGCGGCGCGGGGCTGGTCGTGATCGTGGTGCTGGCGCTGGTCTCGGTCCGGGTGGCGCGCTCGATCATCCGCCGCATCCAGGCGCTGCGCACGCAGGCCCTGCACGTCGCCGAGCACAGCCTGCCCGACGTGGTGGCGCGGCTGCGCGCGGGCGTCGAGGTGGACGTGGACGCCGAGGTGCCGCCGCCGGGCCCGATCGAGGACGAGCTCAACGAGCTGGAGAACGCCTTCGCCCTGGTGCAGCGGACCGCCGTGGCCTCGGCCGTGCAGGAGGCGACCCTGCGCAACGGGCTCAACCAGGTCTTCCTCAACATCGGGCGGCGCAGCCAGGTGCTGCTGCACCGCCAGCTGGCGCTGCTGGACGCTATGGAGCGCCGGGTCACCGACCCGCAGGACCTCGAGGACCTGTACCGGGTCGACCACCTCGGCGCGCGGATGCGCCGCCACGCCGAGGACCTGGTGATCCTGGCCGGGGCCAAGCCGGGCCGGGGCTGGCGGCATCCGGTGCCGCTGCACGACGTGATGCGCTCGGCGGTGTCCGAGGTCGAGGAGTTCACCCGGATCACCGTGGTGCCGCCGCAGGAGCTGGCGCTGCGCGGCCGCGCCGTCAGCGACGTCATCCACCTGCTGGCCGAGCTGCTGGAGAACGCCACCGCCTACTCGCCCCGCGACACCCACGTCACGGTGGCCGGGCAGCTGCTGCCCAACGGCTACGCGGTGGAGATCGAGGACCGCGGCGTCGGCATGCCGGCGTCCGTCGTCGAGGAGGCCAACGGGCGGCTCGCCGACCCGCCGGACTTCGACCCGGCGCACAGCTCCCGGCTGGGCCTGTTCGTGGTGGCCCGGCTCGCCGCCCGGCACGGCATCCGGGTCACCCTGCGCCAGTCCCCGTACGGCGGGCTCACCGCGGTGGTGCTGCTGCCGCGCGAGCTCGTCGTCGACGCCAACGCCCCCGTCCCGCCGGCGACCCCGGTGCCGTCCGCCCCGGCCGTCCCGTTCGCCGGGCCGGCCACGATCGCCGAGAGCGCCTCGCCCGCCGAGGGCGAGCTGCCGGTACGCGACCCGCAGACCCACCTCGCCGCACCGCTGCGCGAGGAGCCGGTCATCGAGCTCGACCCCGTGCCCGGCGACGCCGAGCCACCGGTCCGGCCCGCCGACCGCACGCGCAACATCCTGACGTCCCTGCTCGCAGGTGCGCACCGGGGCCGGGTCGCGGCCACGGTCCGGACCGGACCCACCCCTCCCGCTGACACCCCCGCAGCGGCCGAACCGCCTGAGGAGTCGACATCATGAGCAATCCCGCGGGCCTGGACTGGCTGCTCGACGACTTCGTGGACCGCATACCCGCGGCGCTGCGGGCCGTCGTGTTCTCAGTGGACGGGCTGCTGCTCGGCGCGTCGCGCGACCTGTCCCAGGCCGACGCCGACCACATGGCCGCGATCGCGGCCGGCTTCGCCAGCCTGTCGCGCAGTGCCGGACGGCACTTCAAGGCCGGGCCGGTGCGGCAGGCCGTGATCGAGATGGAGGAGGCCGTCCTGCTGGTCACCGACGCCGGCGAGGGCAGTTGCTTCGCGGTGCTCAGCAACGCCGACTCGGACATCGGCATGGTCGCGTACGAGATGCAGATGGTCATCGAGCGCATCGGCCACAGCCTCGGCACCCAGCCGCGGCCGACCTCCACCCATGCGCGCTGACGACGACGATGCGCACGAGTGGCTCGATGCCGAGGCCGGGCCGCTGGTGCGGTCGTACGCGGTCACCGGCGGGCGGGCGCGCCCCGGCGCGGGCACGTTCGACCTGCTCAGCTATGTCGTGGCGACACCGGTGGGGCAGCGCCGCCACGCCGTCCACCTGCAACCCGAGCACCGGGCGCTACTGGCCCACGCTCGCGAACCCATCTCGGTCGCCGAGCTGTCCTCCCGTGCCGGGTTTGCCCTCGGCGTGGTCCGGGTACTCCTCGCAGACCTGCTCGACGAGGGCGCCGTCAAGCGGTTGGCGCCCGCCGTGGCCCCCGGCCACATTCCGGACGACCACATCCTCCAGGCGGTGATCCTTGGCCTCCGTCATGCGTGACGAGCGTGCCCGGTCCGTACCCACGGCGATCAAAATACTGGTCGCCGGGGGGTTCGGCGCAGGCAAGACGACAATGGTGGGCACGGTGAGCGAGATCCTGCCCCTGCACACCGAAGAGGTGCTCACCTCGGCCGGCACCGACTCCGACGACCTGTCCGGAGTGGAGGCCAAGCGCACCACCACGGTCACCATGGACTTCGGCCGGATCACCATCGGCGACAGCGCGGTGCTCTACCTGTTCGGCACGCCGGGCCAGGACCGGTTCTGGTTCCTCTGGGACGAGCTGGCGATCGGCGCGCTCGGCGCGGTGGTGCTGGCCGACACCCGGCGGCTGGCGGACAGCTTCCCGTCCATCGACTACTTCGAGCGCCGGGGCATCCCGTTCGTCGTCGCGGTGAACTGCTTCCACGGCCACCAGCCCTTCGGCGTCGACGCCGTGCGCGGGGCGCTGTCGCTGGACCCGGACGTGCCCGTGGTGATGTGCGACGTGCGCGACCGCCGATCCGGCCGCGAGGTGCTGGTCACCCTGATCGAACACGTACGGGCGATCACGCTCGGGCCCGCGCACACCGCCGTGGCCGGCACGGGCTGACCGAAGGCGTGATGCCGACTTTTCGGAGGACGTCTAAGCCATAGGCGTGACACGGGTGTCGCCGGTACGCTGCGCCGGTGCCGACCCCTGAGCGCCTCGCCAACCGGAGCCTGCCGGCCCTCCTGCGCGACGCCGCCGCGCTCACGCTGAAGCAGTGGCGCGGCCTGCTGACGGTGGCCGCCGCCGCACTCGTGCCCGCGCTGCTGGCCCGTGAGGTCATCGGCATGTTCGCGCTCAACGGCAGCGCCACGATCGTGGACGGGTCGTTCACCCCGGCGCCCGCGGCGGCCGCCGGCGGGGCGGGACTGGTCGCGCTCGCTCTCGGCTGGGTGGTGGCGCTGGTCGCGGGCATCGCGGTGGCGGCGGGCGGCCTGCGCGGCATCCCGGTCGATCCCCGGGCCGCGCTGCTGCTGTCCCTGCGACGGCTGCCCGCGCTGGTGCCGGCCCTGCTGCTGCTCGCTGTCGCCGCGGTCGGGCTGCAGGTCGTGACCATGCTCGCGGTCGCCTTCTTCGACATCGCGCTGCCGCAGGACGTGGCCACCGCGGCGGTCTTCGGCCTCTTCGTGCTGACCCTGATCGTGCTGGCCAGCAGGCTGCTGACGGTGCCCGCGATCGTGCTGGGCGACGGGGCGGTCTCCTGGCTGTCGCACGCGCACGCGCTCGCCGCGGGCCGTTTGCTGACGGCCGGCGGTGCGCTGGCGATCGGTGTGGTGGTGACCCCGGCGCTGGTCGGCATGGGCGCCGCCGCGCTGACTCAGGCGCAGCCCGCGCTCGCCCTGGTGGTCGCCGCCGTCGCCGCGATCGTCGTGCCGGCCGTGCAGGCCGCCGTGCTCGCCACCGTCTACCTGCAACGCCGCCCGGCGGGCGCCCGTGGCGCGGAGGCCGACCTCGACCGGGTCGACCGGACGCTGTCGGCCCTGTCCCCTGCGGTGACGCCCGTTCCCGCGCCGGCGGACCCGACCACCGACGAGCAACCGGCGTCCGCCACCGTCGCGTCAGGTCTCACCACGGCCGAACGGGCCACCGGTCCCCGGCACGGCGCGGTGGCGCGGACGGGGCCCTTCGCCGCGCTCGCCCGGCCGTTCGCCAGGACCGCCTGGCCCCTCGCGAGGTTCGGCCGGCCCGTCGCGGGGCTCGCCTGGCGCGTCGCGAGATTCGTCCGGCCCGTCGCGCGGTTCGCCCGGCCCGTCGTCAGGTTCACCGGGCCCGTCGCCAGGCTCACCCGGCCCTGGACCGGCCGCGTCGCGCTCGCCGCGGCCCTGGCCTCGCTGTCGCTGCCGGCCCTGCTCGGGCTGGGTTTGGCGGCCGCCGACCCGTGGGACGGCCCGCACGCGAGCCGGCACGGCGTCTCGTGGAGCGGCGAGGTGCTGGCCATGGCTTGGCCGTCCGGACACCATCCGGTCGTGGTCACCGACTACGGCCCGCACTGGTGCCTCGACGACGAGTGCCGCGACGTCCGCTCCCGCAGCTCCGAGCCGCTGATGCTGGGTGCGCCGATGCCCGCCACCGCGATCACCGCCACCGGCGACGTGGTCTCGGCAGGCATCCGCGGCCGGGAGAACCGGGCGGTGAAGACCAACGGCGACGACGCCGTGCAGATGCAGCGCTGCACCGCACCGTGGGCCTCGGCCGACTCCCGGCCCAAGCCGGGCACCTGCGAGGACGGCATCACCCATTGGCACAGCGGCGGCAAGGAGGGCCAGTCGCACCTGGCCGTCGCCGCCGGGCCGGACGGCTCGGTCGTGGTGGCCACCGCTCGCCCGCTGCTGGTGAAGGCCGACGGCCGGCCGCGGGTGCAGCTGGCGGTCACCCGCTGCAACACGGTGCACTGCAACCGGCGGTCGCTGGACGTGCTCGGCACGGTCGAGGTCGAGCTGAGCGCCTGGCTGCCCGAAGGCACGGTCACCGCCCCCGGGTACGCCCCGCTGCTCCAGCTCACCCTCGACACCGCGGACCGGCCGACGGTGCTGCTCCGCGATCCGGCCGGGCGCCGGGCTTGGCTCGCCACGTGCCCGACGGCCGCGTGCGACGCTCCCCGCGTCACCGAGATCGGCGCGCCGGAACGCGCCACCGACCAGGCCGTGCTGCTGCCCGGCGGCGCTATGCCGCGGCTGGTCGCGGGCGGTGACGCGATCACCTTCCACGCGCCGGTGGCGGTCGCCGCGAACGGCCCCGGCCTGTACGTGCTGGGCACGGAGTCCGATCTGGCCGCCCCGGTGCCGCTGGCCCCGGCCGAGTACGGCAGCGGCAGGCTGGTGCTCTGGCACTGCCCGCCCGGCTCGGTGGACCGGGCCCGCCGGGCGGCGCTGCCGCTGCTGGCCGGCGAGCTGTTCCAGGCCGCGCTGGTGACCAGCGGCGACGGCCGGGTGCTGGTGACCTACTCCGACAGCGGCCGCCGGTACGCCGTGCTGGTGACCGGACCGCCCAACCCGGGCAAAGGCCCCTATTGCGCGGGGTTCGGCGGCTAGGTTCGGCTCATGGGGGCCGGACACAGTCACGAGCCTGGCGAGTCGCTGCCACCTGCCCCGGCGGACCTGCGGCGAATCGTCACCTCGATCATCGTGCCGCTGGTCGCGGCCACCCTGATCGGGCTGATCGTGCTGTGGCCGCGCGGGCCGTCCCCGCAGCAGGCCTCCGACACCATGCAGCGGCTGCACGGCGAGATCGTGTCGGCGACACCCGCCTGCCCGCGCGAGGTACCGGCCCAGCCGGGCGGCGACTGCGGCACCGCGCAGGTGCGCATCGGCGACAAGGTGGTCGACGCGGTGGTGCCGACCGGGCCGAGCGCGCCGGTCGTCGGCGTCGGCGACGACGTGGTGCTGATCGGTTCGGTCGACGCCGAGGGCGGCCAGCGGTATGCGGTGGTCGACCATGACCGGTGGGGCTGGCTGCTGGCGCTGGTCGCGCTGTTCGCCGCCGCGGTGATCGCGTTCGCCCGCTGGCGCGGCGTGGCGAGCCTGGTCGGTCTCGTCGTGAGCTTCGGGGTGCTGCTGGCCTTCATCCTGCCCGCGATCGTGCGCGGGGAGCCGCCGCTGGCGGTGGCGATCGTCGGGTCCGCCGCGATCATGTTCGCGGTGATCTACCTGACGCACGGGGTCAGCGTGGGCACCTCCATGGCGCTGCTCGGCACGCTGGCCGCGCTGGTGCTGACCGGCCTGCTCGGCCTGCTCACCACGAACCTGCTGCACCTGACCGGCTCCGGCAGCGACGAGGCCGCGATCCTCGCCAACGTGCTGGCCGGGGTGGACCTGCGCGGCCTGCTGCTGGCCGGCATCATCATCGGCACGCTGGGCGTGCTCGACGACGTCGCCATCACCCAGCTGGCCATCGTCGGGGAGCTGTCGCTGGCCGATCCCACGCTGAGCGCGCGGCAGCTCTACCGGTCGGCGATCAAGGTGGGCCGGTCCCACGTCGCCTCGGTGGTCAACACCATCATCCTGGCGTACGCGGGCGCCTCGCTCCCGCTGATGCTCCTGCTCGTCACGGCCGGCACCCGCACCCGTGACGTGCTGTCCACGCAGGTGATGGCCGCCGAGATCGTACGCGGCGTGGTGGGCACCATCGGCCTCATCGCCGCGGTTCCGATCACGACCGCGCTGGCCGCCTGGGCGATCGCCCGCTCGCACCGCCAGGCCGCCCACTCGCACGCGCAGCCGGTCGAGCCTGACGCGTCGTGAGCTGTTTCCGGCGTTCGCCCTGATCAGGGGCGCATTCGGCGATAACGTGAAGGGGCTTCGTCCGTTTCGCACGAAGGTGGGTGCTATGTCGACCGTGGCGAAAGCGACCGAGCGCATCGGCTCGGGCTGGCTGTCCTTCGCCGGCCTGCTCATTCTGCTACTGGGGGTGTTCAACGTGGTGGAGGGCATCTTTGCGATCGCCAACGACCGGTATGCCGCGTACGCCACGTCGACCCAGGGCGAGCTGTACCTGTTCAACCTGCACACCTGGGGCTGGCTGCACGTCCTGCTGGGCGCGGTGCTGATCGCCGTCGGCGCGGGCATCTGGTCCGGCAAGGAGTGGGCCCGCGGCGCGGGCATCGGCCTGGCCGGCGCGACCGCCCTGCTCCAGATGCTCTACCTGCCGGTTTACCCGTTCTGGTCGCTGATCAACATCGCGCTCTGCATCCTGGTCATCTACGCCCTGGTGGTGCCCCCGCGCGGCAGCACCGCCGACTGACCCGCTTCGCCGCGGCGGAGTCACCCCGATGATCGCTGTCCGGTGTCAGAATCTGGGGTCCGACCGCAGATCATGACACCGGACAGCGATCTCCCCTCAGCGCACCGGCACATCCACCCAGGACTGGCCCGAGAACAGCACCGAGCCCAGCCAGCCGTTCTCGTCCAGGTAGAGGCCGTCATGGCCGTCGACCACCAGCGCGAGCCGGTGCCCGGCGGGCAGGTCCCAGCTCGTCGCGGGCAGCGCGATGTCGACCGTGCGGGCGGTGTTCGCGGTGGCGTTCAGCCACGACACGGGCGCGTGGGTGATCAGCTTGCCGGTGCCGGCCCAGTCGACGTCGTAGAGGTACGCCACGATGGTGCCGCTGCGCTCGGTCGGGGTGAACCGGGCGTGCACGGTCGCGCTGCCGCGGATGCGCACCGTGCTGGTCGCCTCGTCGCCGATCCACACCGCGCCGTTGTCCCGGTCCACCGCGGGCAGCCAGGCCGTCGGCGGGATGCCGGTCAGCGCCTGCAGCCCGTTGGACAGCAGCACGATGCCGCCCGCGGCGACCGTGTCGTCGTTGAACCAGGTCCGCCGCGACCAGCCGGTGGTCGCCGTGCCGCCGAGCTTGCCGGTGCCGGTCAGCCAGTTGACCTCGCCGAGGCCGTAGCGACTGGTCGAGGTGGCGGTCGCGGCCCAGTTCGGGTACGACTCCACCGCCCCGCCGGTCAGCGAGCGCAGCACCACCGGCGGCTCGGCGTCGATGCCGTTGGCGATGCCCGACAGAAACCGGTCGAACCAGCGCCGCACCGAGGTCCACACGTGGTTGTCCAGCCCGATCAGGCCGGTCAGCTCCGGGATGGCGTGGTCGCCGGGCGCGAACTCCAGCCGCTTCGGCCCGGCCAGCGCGCCGTAGAAGTCGACCAGCTGGTTCGGCGGGAAGATGGTGTCGCCGTACCCGTTGGCCAGCAGCACCGCCGGGCGGTTGGCGTTGATGCCGGACAGGTAGGTGCCCGCCGAGCGGAGCCGGGCGAACTCCTTGACCCCCGCGATGTTCCGGTTGGCGTAGAAGTCGCCGATGATCGCGTCGAACTCGTCGCTGGTGTCGCCGAGCAGCGCCGCCGAGCCGACCAGTAGGGCCGAGGACTGCAGCCGCCGGGTGTCCCCGCCGTACAGCGAGGCGACCAGGTCGCTCCAGCCCGACAGGGCGGCCACGGCCCGGATCCGGGCGTCGTGGCCGGACGCGATCAGGCTGATGCCGGCCCCGTAGGAGACGCCGGCCATGCCGATGCGGGACGGGTCGGCGGTGGTGTTCGCGACGAGCCAGTCGAGGACGCGGGAGACGTCGGCGATGTCCTTCGGGCCGGCGGTGTCGATCTCGCCACCGGAGGCCCACCAGCCGCGTGGGGTGTACGACAGCACGGTGTAGCCGCCCTGGGCCAGGGCGGCGGCCTGGGCGATGTACTCCAGGTCGTTGAGGGACCAGCTGGCCGGGAAGACGACGGCCGGGTGCCGGCCGGGGCTCGTCGGCTCGATGACGTTGGCCTTGAGCACCGTCCCGTCGAGGGCGGTGACGTCGATGAAGCGGAAGCCGGTGGTCGGGGCGGCGGCCTGGGCGGGGGCGGGCCAGGTGACGAGCGCCAGCACGACCACCGTCAGGAGGGATAGGGATCTCCTCACGGCGGACCTCACGGGGTGTCGGCCTTGCTTCGAAAAAGTTACCGAGAGGTAACCACGCCGTGAGCTAGATCACAATACCCGTGGGTAGCTTTTCATGGACGTTGGCCTATCTGGATGAGTTCGATCGCCGAAAACTCATCCAGATAGGCCAACGTTTATGTCAAACGGGGTGCGGCGCGCGGGGTCGCCGGGGCCGGTCAGCCGCGGGGGCCGCCCGCGACGTAGATGACCTGGCCGGTGACGAAGCCGGCACCCTCGCTGACCAGGTACGAGATCGCGTGCGCGACGTCGGCGGGAGTGCCGACCCGGCGCACCGGGGTCTCCGCCGCCCGCGCGGCCTGGAACGCCTCGAAGTCGACGCCGACGCGCGCCGCGGTGGCGGCGGTCATCTCGGTGACGATGAAGCCCGGCGCGACCGCGTTGGCGGTGATGCCGAACGGGCCCAGCTCGATGGCCAGGGTCTTGGTGAAGCCCTGCAGGCCGGCCTTGGCGGCGGCGTAGTTCGCCTGGCCGCGGTTGCCCAGCGCCGAGGTGCTCGACAGGGACACGATCCGGCCGTACTTCTGCTCGACCATGTGCTTCTGCACGGCCCGGCTGCACAGGAACGCGCCGCGCAGGTGCACCGACATGACGGTGTCCCAGTCGCTGTCGCTCATCTTGAACAGCAGGTTGTCGCGCAGCACGCCGGCGTTGTTGACCAGCGCCGACGGTGCGCCGAGGGTGGCCGCGACGTGCGCCACGGCGGCGTCCACGGCGGCGGAATCGGAGACGTCCGCGCCGACCGCGATGGCCCGGCCGCCGGCCTTGGTGATCGCGGTGACGGTGTCGGCGCAGTTGTCCTCGGTGAGGTCGACGGCGGCGACGGCGAACCCGTCGGCGGCGAGCCGCTGGGCGGTGGCCGCACCGATGCCCCGGGCCGCGCCGGTGACGATCGCTACTCTCTGGCTGTCAGTCATGCGCCGCACTTTAACGACAGTTCAGCGCCCCGCAGAACACGCCCCGCGCAGCCGCGCGTGCGGCGGGCGCGCCGCGCAAGGTCATCGGACTTGCCAGGCACCTGTGCGTATCTTGAGCCGCTTTCGCCCACCTGCCGGGCAAGTCGGGCGATCATGGCGGCGCGCTACGGTCGGAGGGCGGGCGGGGCGGCCACGGGTCGCGGAAAGCGCCTGCCGGGGTTGACGCAACGGATCGTTGGTCGACAGGGTGAACTACGCAAGAAACCAAGGTCATAAGCATGAGCGAATGATGGTTATGCTGCGATCTTCCCCTCTAGCGTTAGGGCCATGCAGAAGCGCTTTCTGATGTGCCGGCCCACCCACTTCGCCGTCACCTACAAGATCAACCCCTGGATGGACCCCGCCGCGCCGTACGACACCACTCTGGCCATCAGCCAGTGGGAGAGCCTCAAGGCCACGTACGAGAACCTGGGACATCAGATCGAGCTCATCGACCCCATCGCGGGCCTGCCCGACATGGTCTTCGCCGCCAACGGCGGCACGGTGATCGACGGCAAGATGTTCACGGCGCAGTTCCGGCACGCCGAGCGCGCCGACGAGGGCCCGGCCTACCGCGACTGGGCCGAGCGCGCCGGCTACGAGGTGCACGACGCCAAGCACGTCAACGAGGGCGAGGGCGACATCCTGCTCGCGGGCGACTACGTGCTCGCGGGCACCGGTTTCCGCACCGCGCACGCGTCGCACGCCGAGGTGCAAGAGATCTTCGGCCGCCCCGTGATCACACTCCAGCTCGTGGACCCGCGCTTCTACCACCTCGACACCGCGCTCGCGGTGCTGACGACCGGCGCCGACGGCAAGCCGGCCAACATCGCGTACCTGCCCGAGGCGTTCTCGCCCGGCAGCCAGAATGTGCTGCGTCAGCTGTTCCCGAACGCCGTCATCGCTAACATCGAGGATGCGGAGGTGCTGGGACTCAACGCGGTCAGCGACGGCGAGAACGTCGTGGTGCCGGTCCAGGCCACCCACCTCGCGGAGGAGTTGCGCAAGGCCGGCTACGAGCCGATCGGAGTCGACGTCTCCGAGCTGCGACTGGCCGGTGGTGGACCCAAGTGCTGCACCCTGGAGCTACGGTCATGAACTCGATCGTCGACAGCCGTACGCCGTCTGCGGTAGACGAGGCGGAGCGGTACACGGCGCACAACTACCATCCGCTGCCGGTCGTCATCACCGAGGCCGAGGGCTGCTGGGTGACCGACGTGGACGGACGGCGCTACCTGGACTTCCTGTCCGGATACTCGGCGCTGAACTTCGGCCACCGGCACCCGGCGCTGATCGCCGCCGCGCACGCCCAGCTGGACCGGCTCACGCTGACCAGCCGCGCGTTCATCCACGACCAGTTCGCCGAGTTCTGCCACCGGCTGTCCGAGCTGACCGGCCAGGACCTGGTGCTGCCGATGAACACCGGGGCGGAGGCCGTGGAGACCGCGGTCAAGGTGGCCCGCAAGTGGGGCTACCAGGTCAAGGGCGTGCCGGACGGTCAGGCGAAGATCATCGTGGCGGCGGACAACTTCCACGGCCGCACCACCACGATCATCAGCTTCTCCACCGACGAGGACGCGCGGGCCGACTTCGGGCCGTACACCCCGGGCTTCGAGATCGTCGCGTACGGCGACCTGGAGGCGCTGGCCGAGGCGATCGACGACTACACCGTCGCGGTGCTGCTGGAGCCGATCCAGGGCGAGGCCGGCGTGCTGGTCCCGCCGGACGGCTACCTGTCGGGCGTACGTGCCCTGTGCAGCAGCCGCAACGTGCTGTTCCTGGCCGACGAGATCCAGAGCGGGCTGGCCCGCACCGGGCGCACGTTCGCCGTGGACCACGAGGACGTCAAGCCCGACATGCACATCATGGGCAAGGCGCTGGGCGGCGGCATCGTGCCCGTCTCCGCGGTCGCCGCCAGCCGCGAGGTGCTCGGCGTGCTCAAGCCCGGCCAGCACGGCTCGACGTTCGGCGGCAACCCGCTGTCCTGCGCGGTCGGCATCGAGGTCATCAAGCTGCTGGAGACCGGCGAGTACCAGCGCCGCTCGGCCGAACTCGGCGCGATGCTGCACGAGCAGCTGCGCGCGCTGATGGGCCGGGGCGTCACCGCGGTGCGCGGCCGCGGCCTGTGGGCCGGCGTCGACATCGACCCGGGCGTGATGACCGGACGCCAGGCCTCCGAGAAGCTGATGGCCCGCGGCATGCTCGCCAAGGACACCCACGGCACCACGATCCGCCTGGCCCCGCCCCTGGTCATCGAGGAAGACGAGATCACCTGGGCGGTCCGCCAACTCGCCGAGGTCATCGGCGCCGCCTGACCGCCCGACCGTTCCACCGGCCCCACCCGCTTCACGCATAGACGTTGGCCTATCTAGATGACTGTTCGTTGATCGAACTCATCCAGATAGGCCAACGTCTGTTGAAGAGCGGTCGCCGCGCCGTCGCGGACTCCCCCGGTCAGTAGCCGGGACGGAAGGTCATGGTGGGGGCGTCGGACATGACGGAGGCGGAGTCGAGGGGGCGGCTGCTGGCCAGCGCGCCGATGCGGCCGATCTCGACGCCCGGGAACAACTCGACGATGTCGGACACCCCGAGCTGGCGCGTCGCACCCCGACTGAGCTGCAGCTCCCCGTCGGCGGCACCGCCCAGGCGGACCAGGGTGCCGTTCATGCTCAGGTCCGTGACCGAGACCCCCTGCGGGCTCAGTGCGACCGACACATGCGCCCGGCTGACCTTGGCCCGCGCGTCCTCGCTCAGCCACGGGCCGAGCTGGATGCCGACCTGGCCCTGGCCGCCGTCGGGGGCGCGGCCGACGACCACGGGCCCGGCGGCGGTCACCACGAACCGGGTCCGGATCACGCCGTCGACGCGTACCGCCAGCACCTGTTGCGGCGGGCGCGGCCCGGAGTCGCCCAGCGGGGCGTCGTGCCGGGGGCAGATCGGCTGGCCGTTGCGCAGCCGCGGCACGGGCTGGCCGCTGCCGCGGCGGGCCGGGCCGAAGTTGGCGCAGTCCGGGTCGGGGCAGTGCCACCAGCGCGCGGTGAGCTGGCGACCGACCGGCGACGGGCCGGTCGGCACCGGTCCGCGCGGCTGCAGCACGACCCCGCCCGCGCCGGGCAGCGGCGACCACACCGCGGGCAGCACCCGCGAGACGATCGGCAGGCCGGTCAGTTCGGAGACCTCCACGACCCGCGCGGCCGCGCCGACCACGACCTCGACGACACCGTCGTCGCCCCAGCGGCGCATGACCATCCGCTCGTTGGAGGTCAGGTCCTGGTTGGAGAGCAGGGACTTGTCGACGATGCAGTACGCCGAGACGTGCTCCTCGCCGACCTGGCGGGCGAGCCCGTCGACCACCATGCCGAGCCGGACCAGGTTGGCGGGGCGACCGCCGTCCAGGTCGGCGCAATAGATCAATTCAGCCACGTCGAGCACCCCTGCGGCCAGAGCCGGGTCGGTGCCCAGCCGCCGCTCGATCGCATCCAGCACATGACTGACCTCGAACCTCATAGTCAGAGACCCTAGGTTCGGTGCGCGACCTGCCGCAACCCGCAAACGTCCAGCGTCACAGCCCGCCGTCTATGCGCCGAAGCCCCGCGGGCGGCGTGGCGGCTCGCTCCCACCGGTGGTCGCGGGCGGCTCGCCGGGATCAGCAGGGCCGCCGGCACCCGCGGGCGGCGTGACCGGGGCGGTCGGAGCGGCGGTCGGACCGGTCCACGGAGCGGTCGCGTCACCGGCCGGCGCGTCGTGCGCGTGGGCGGCGTCGAGCACCCTGGTCTTCTCCTCGGCGAACTCCGCGTCGGTCAGCTTGCCCCGGTCGTGCAGGTCGGACAGCAGTTTGAGCTGTTGCGCCGAGTCGTTCGGCGAGTACTTCTCCACGAACTCGCGGCTGGCCCGATCCATCGCCCGGCGCTCCTGGGCGGTGGCCCCGGGCTGCCGGAAGATCAGGTAGATCAGCGTGCCGAGGAACGGCAGCAGGACGACGACCACGATCCACAGCGCCTTGAGCCAGCCGGAGAGATCGTCGCGGCGGAAGATGTCCACGATCGCGAAGCCCCAGATGAGCAGCAGCGGAATGAAGATCAGCAACAGCCAGAAGACGTCCCAGAAGTCCATCTTCCCCCCTAATGTGGCACTCTCCCCCATTCTTGCGGGCAGAACGCCTCAGCGGGAGGGAGTTACCGCATCCGGCCGATGGCACCCCGCAGCCTGGCCAGGTCCCGGCGGCTCCGCTCGTACGTGATGGCCAGCGCCAGCAGCACCGCCCCGCCGACCGCGATCGGCACCCACGTCGGCAGCAGCTGCGACACCAGCACCAACAGCAGCTCGTGCAGTGCGAGCACCAGCAGCACGCCACCGCCGAGCACCACCGGCGCCTGCAGCCGCCGCACCGAGCCGAACACGGTGACCGCGAGCGCGCCCAGCCCCAGCAGCAGCCGCCGCAGCGGGGTGCCAGACTCCTCGGTGAGCGCACCCGCCAAGCTGGGCAGCAGCGCCGCGACCAGCGCCGGGCCGGCGTACAGCCAGCTGGACAGGTCCGGCCGGGCACGTGCCGCATACCAGCCGACGGCCAGCGCGAGCAGGGCCACCGGCAGGGTGTACGCCTCCAGCAGGCCGACGCCGTTCGCGCCGAGGATCGCGCACCAGGCGATCGACTCCAACAGCGCGGCCGCGGCGGCCCGCGGGACCCGTTGTGGGCGCGGCGCGGCGAGCACGGTGAGTCCGACCGCGACCCCCCACAGCGCCAGCACCAGGGCGATCGACCGGACGTGTCCGTGGCACAGCGACAGCGCGACCAGCACCGCGGCGTGGGCCGCCGCCTCCGCCGCGGCCCGCTGCTCCCGGGCGAACGGCGCGTACGCCAGCCCCAGCACGAGCGCCGCGACCCCGAGCACCAGGTACGCGGTGACCTCGAAACTCAGCTCGGCCGCCTCGCCGATCGCGACCGCCAGCAGCACCTTGGCAGCCGCCCCGGCCAGCCAACCGGCGGTGCGCGCCGACCGGGTCCGCCCGCCCACCGCGATCGCGGCCAGCGTCACGGACACCAGCGCCAGTCCGGTGATCGTCGACCACTTCTCGGCCAGCGCTCCGGCCAGCCCGGCCACCGTCAGCAGCGTCCCGAACAGCCCGCCCGCCAGCGTGAGCGCACCGTAGGGCCGCAGCGCGACCAGCACCAGCAGACCCGCGCCGAGCACCAGCTGCACCGCACTGACCGTCGGCCACGGCGCCTGCGCGGCGGCCAGCGCCGCGAGTCCGGCGACCCCCGCCACGACCCCGCCGGACACCGCCATCAGCCGCCCGCCGCCCCGCCGGAACCACCCCGCGACGGCAGGGGCGAGCAGCATCAGCGCGACGGCGTACGCCCAGGGCAGCCGGTCGCTCGGGTAGGCGCTCAGGCCGGTGCCGACGGGATCGCCCGCCCAGATCCGGTCCAGCCAGCTCAGCGGCGCGATGAAGATCAGGTGCAGCGCCTCGGCGCACATCAGCAGGGTCAGCGCCAGCACGAGCTGCGCCGGGATATCCGCCCGCGCCCATCGTGACTGCATCGCGACCAGGGCCAGGGCCAGCGTGCACAGCGCCGCGTACACCGCCGCGGAATCCTGCGCGGGCAGGCCGCCCGGCAGCGCCCACAACGCCCCCACCAGGCCGCCGAGCACGGCGTAGTCGCGCAGCCGGGCGGGTGACAGGTACACCCAGAGCGGCGTCAGCACCGCGGCGACCAGCAGCGCGCGGCGCGACCACGGGTCGTCGACGCCGGCCGCGGCCACCACGCTGTGCACCATGGGCGGCAGCAGCGCCAGCGCCACCGCGCCGCTCACCCCGCCCAGCACCCGCACCCCGTGCAGCGCGCTCGCGGTGCTCACCGTGCCGGACCCGGCGGCGGTCCGCGTCCCCCCGTCCGGCACCAGCGCACTGCGCCAACCGATCACGGCCGCGGCCAGGCCGAGCACCACCACGCCGCCCAGCGCCCAGGCCGACAGCACCTGGCTCCCCGCGCCGGCCAGCAGCGCGTGCCCGGCGAGCAGCCCGGCCACCGCGCCCCAGAGCACGATGTGGCGGCGCAGCAGCAGTGCCACGGCGAGCGCGACGGCGGCTGCGACCAGATCGCAGGCGAGCGCCGCCCACGGCGTCAGCGCCGGGTGGCCCGGCACCGTCAGCGGGAGCAGCAGCACGGCCCCGGCGGCGACGTACGCCCGCACCGCCGCCGGCACCGGCGGACCGGCGAGCAGCCAGGCCGCGACGGCCACCACGGCCAGGCTCACCGGCAGCAGCCAGCCGTACGAGCCGTCGAAGCGCGCCGGTTCGGCGGCCCACCACGGCGTCGCGTCCAGCACCGACTGCCAGCCCTCGCCCAGCGCCCAGCCCGCGGCGCACAGCGCGGGCACGCTCAGCGCCAGCGCCGCGCCGCCGGCCATCCCGGCGCGGACCGCGGGCCACCGGGCCGACAGCGGCCCGCCCAGCACCACCACCAGCATCGTCACCAGCGCCGCGGCGCCCGCCATCACCAGAAGCCAGTAGTGCGGCCACTGCACGAGCCCTGGTCGCGCCAGCGCCGCGGCGAGCGCCACGGTCACCACACCACCGGCCGTGGGCCGGGCGAACCCGGCGGAAGTGCCCTTACCGGCCTGCCAGAGCCCGGCCGCCAGCACCCCGGCCGCGGCGAGCAGCGCCAGCGAGCCGGTGACCGCGGTGTCGGGATCGGCCCCGAGCAGCCACGCGATCAGCGACAGCAGGCCGCCGACCCCCAGCATTCCCAGGTATGCCAGCACCGCCAGCACCCGGAGCCCGGCCCGACCCGGCAGCTCCCCCGCAGGCTGCGCCGAAGCTCTGGCCGGGAGGTCCGCCGGGGAAGGAAGGTCCGCAGCGCCCGACGGCAGGGCTGAGCCGGCCGGGACGGGTTCCTGCGTGGACTGCCTCGGCACGGACGCCGCGACGGCCGACGGCTCGTCCGGCGACGGCTCATCCCCGGGCACCGCCCCGGCGACCGGATCCCGCTGTGCGTCGTCCGCGGCGACTGGCCTGGCCGTGTCCGGTGCCGACGCGCCGGCGGTCGGCTCGACGGCTGCCGCCCCAGCGGTGGTGCGCCGGCTCAGCACCTGGTAGAGCAGCAGGTCGCCGAGAGCCACCGCGGTGAAGATGACCGACCAGCCCGCCACGTCGGCGGACGACTCGAGGAAGAACAGGGGAAGTGCGGGCTGTGCCGCCAGTAGCGCGCCGAACCGGGTCGCGCTGGTCCCGACGACCCGCGCGTAGCCGTAGCCGAGCAGGGCGGTGAACGTGGCCACCGCGCCCGCGTAGAAGCCCTGGTCCCAGTGATCGGCGACGCCGCCGAGGTTGACGTACCAGACGGCGTACCCGTCGAGCACGACCAGCAGCAGGCCGAGCGCGGCGAAGGTCTCCGCGGTCGCGGTCAGCGCGCGGCGGCGCACCAGCGGCGGCACGGCCAGCACGCCGATGGTGAGCACGCCGAGGATCAGCGCCCGGCCGACCACGTCGAACGTCGCCCAGGCCACGGCGGTGAACACGATCGCGGCGATGCCGAGCAGCAGCCCGCCCAGGATGAACAGCAGGTTCTGCACGGTGCGCGGCGAGGACTCCGGCTGCCGGCCGACGGGCGGCAGGGTGCCTGCCGTCGGCGGGACGGTGCCGGCGGGCTGCGGCAGGCTGCTGGTGGTCGGCGGCAGCGTGAGCAGGGTGGACTGGTGCGCCGAGCGTTCCCGGGCCACCGCCACGCGGACCCGCGACGCGTACACCTCACGGTCCTGGCGCAGTCGCGTCAGCTGCCCCGCCAGCGACTCGTACGCGCTGCGCGCCTGCTCCACCTGCGGCGCGAGCGCGGTGATCTGCGCGTCGTAGGCCAGCACCGCAGCCGCGTCGGGGTCCGGTGCGCGGCCGCAACCGGGGCAGGGACCGCCCAGCGTGGCGGTGGCTCTGCACAGCGGGCAGGGGTACGACGCGTGCTCGGTCATGCGGGTCAGCATGCCGTAATCGCGCCAGTTACGGATCGACCGCTCGGTCGGTGGGGTCGGTCGGCGATCCGTCCGAAGGCGAGGGCGGCCCGGCCGGGCCTCGTCTGCGCGGCTTTCCCGGCTTGTCCGCGGCGGTGTCCGGCTCCTCGGCGTCTGCCCGGGCGGCCTGCGCCGTCGGCAGCGGTTCCGACAGCTCCCACGGGGTCGGCTCGTCCGTGAGATCCTGCTCGGCGGCCTCGTCACCGGACGAGCCGACCGTCGCCCCGGCCGCAGCGGCGGCCGCCGTGGGGGCCTCGGCGCCGAGCGGCGGGCCCGCGGGCAGCGGTTCGGCGGCCATGGCGGGCATCCGCCGAGCGAGCGTCAGCACCAGCGTGGCGAGCGCGGCCAGCACGAACGCCCACACCGCCGTCGCCACCGACGGCCGGGCCAGCAGCCACCAGCCGGCCAGCACACCGAGCACGATCGCGAACCAGCGGAAGTGACGGCGTACGAACCCGCCCGTCCGCACCGCCCACGACTCGCGCGCCAGCGGCCGCACGGCCCGGTCGAGCACGGCGTTCACGCCGCGGCGCAGCAGCACCGCGGGCCGCGACGGGCCCGCCAGCAGCGCCCACAGCACCGCGAGCAGCGCCGCCACCAGCACCGTGACCAGGGCGGTGACCAGGAACCGGAGCACCGTGTCGTAGACGTCCAGCGTCACCGCCCGGTTCAGGCCGCGCTCGGTGGCCCGCTGCGCCGCCCGGTCGCGGACCATCTGGTTGGCGATCAGCCCGACGACCAGCATCAGCGCGCTGAGCGTCAGGCCGAGGATCAGTCCGCGCCGCCGGTTCGGGGCGGTCCACACGGCGAGCCCCAGCAGCAGCAGTGCCAGCGGCGGCAGCCAGGTCGCGCTGACGTCGAGCAGGCGCACGTAGCGCTGGATCTCCGGCAGCTGGTCCACCTGGGCGACGGTGTACGGGATGGACATGTCGGGGATCCGGGCCGCGAGGCCGAAGCCGCGGTCGACCAGCTCCTGCCGCGCGGCGGCCAGCACCGGGCCCAGATCCACCACGATGTCGGTGCCGGAACTGTGCAGCATGGGCGTGCCCTGGCCGGTGAGCAGCCCTTCGATGTTCTGGTGGGCGGTGCGGTTGACCTGGTTCCACACCGCGGGGAAGCGTGGCGAGGTGACCAGCTCGTGCACCACCTTGTGGATCTGGCTCTGCAGCCAGGAGGTCACGGCGGGCAGCACCAGGTCGATCACCGCCTGTACGCGCGGCAGGTTGACCGCACTGGCCAGGTCGCCCGCGAGCTTCTCCAGGGGCAGCCGCGCCATGATCTCGTGGGTGACGCGGTCGGTGATCGCCGCCTGCACCTGTGGATCGCTGGCGAGCGGGGCGACGGTCTCGACGTAGTTGTCGGTGTCGAGCAGTTCGGCGCGGGCGAAACGCGCCGTCACCGAGGCCAGCACCAGCACCGCCGCGAGCAGGGCGAGCAGGAACGCGCCGATCCAGCGCAGCGTGCGGGCCGGTCCCCCGCCGGTCTGCCGCGGGGCAGGCTCGTGCACCTCGTGCGTGGCACCGGCGAGCCGCCTCTCCCACGCCGACAGGGAAGAATCCTCGGGCTCGGTCATCAGGTGCCCAGCAGCTTCGCCTTGGCCGCGCTGAACTCCGCGTCCGTCAGCACGCCCGAGGCCTTGAGGTCGGCCAGCTGCTTGAGCTGCGACATCAGGTCCACGGCCGCGGAGGTCGGAGCCACTGCGCCCGACACCGGCGCTGCGGCCGGTGAAGCCATGGGCTGCTGCCGCCTGCCGTCTGGCGGTGCCGGGGAAACCGCGGGCTGCGGCTGCTCCGCGTCGAGCTGGGCCGGTGGCTGCGCGAGCTGCTGCTGGTCGTGCACGGCTTGCTGGGCGGCCTGTTCCCGGGCCACCTCCGCCTTCCTGCGCTCGGACCAGCGGTGCACCGTGCCGGCCGCGGCCGTGGCCGTGCCCGCCACCACCGCGGTGCGCGCCACCGAGCCGAGCAGGCCCGGCCCGCGCCGCCCCGCCACCGGACGTCGTAGCAGCATGTCAGCCTCCCACCGGCGCGGTGTGCACCGCCGCCTCGATCGCATCGGCCACCGGGGCGGGGATGCGTTCCGCGAGCACGATCTCGCCGCCCGCCTCCGCGACCACGGCGCGGACGTTGGCCAGCCACAGGTGTTCGAACAGCAGCACGAGCGCCTGCGCGCCGGGCGTGATCGCCTCGGCCAGGTCGTGCACGTCCTGTTCGGAGATGAGCCCGTCGACGGCCTGGATCGCGGGGTCGATCGCCTCGAAGTCCTCGTCACCCTGGTATTCGCGCAGCTCGTGCGAGGTGACCGTGCCGTCGGCGGCCTTGTCCACCACCACCGTGTCGATGATGCGGACGATCTCCTGATCGGTCAGGCGATGCAGCTCGGGCGCGAGGTGACGCCCGGGGATGCGGCCGGCGAACTCGACGACCACGAACTCGAGCGGACCCCTCTTCATCGCTGCCCCTTTCATCTCAGCCTGAGGCTACTCATCCGAAAAGGGAGAAATCATAGATATTGCGAGTTATCTTCGCACCATGATTGATCCGTACGGAGACGCGGCACTCGAGGCCGGCGCGTTGCGTTCGTTCAAGCGCATGTCGATCATCGGTGGGTTGATCTCCATCGCCGCGGGTCTCGCGCTCACCTTCTGGCCCGAGAAGACGCTCGTGCTGATCGCGGCGCTGATCGGCGTATGGCTCGTCATCGTCGGGATCTTCCGGATCGTCGAGGGCCTGACCGCCAAAGGCGTCAGCGGCGGCCACCGGGCCCTGATCGCCGTGATGGGCCTGCTCTACGTCGTCGTCGGCATCATCTGCCTACGACACCTGGTCGACTCGATCAAGGTGCTCGCCGTGGTGCTGGGCCTGGTCTGGATCGTCGGCGGGGTGGCCGAGGTGGTCACCGGCTTCGCGCGCACCCACGGCACCTGGCCGAAGATCGGCACCGTGCTGATGGGCCTGCTCAGCATCGCCGCCGGCCTGATCCTGTTCTTCTGGCCCGGCATCACACTCACCGTGCTGGTCTGGATCACCGGCTTCTGGCTCATCGCGCTCGGCATCATCCAACTGGTCCTCGGCTTCACCTCCGGCCGCGCCGCCAAACGCGCCGCCTCCGGCTCCGTCTCCGGCGTCGCCTGACCACCCATCCCGGCCCGCCCGGCCCATCACCCGGCGCAACTCTTGAAGAGTCGCGGGCTCAGAGCCGTCCCCAGGCCGCGACTCTCAAGAGTTGCGACAAGGGGGCCGCGGGGCGCGGGGGTCAGTGGCCGACGGCGGAGAGGTAGTCGCGGGAGGCGGCGTAGGCGGCGCTGACGCGGCGGCCCACGGCCGCGACGTCCCGGTACGCCCAGGGGCTCTCGTCGGCGCCGGCCCCACCGGGGAGCACGTGCACGCGTACGCCGTCGGGGATCGCGGCCAGTTCGCGGGTGAAGCGGACCCGGCGGGCGATCTCCATGGCGACGTTGGTCGCCTCCCACGGCCGCTGCGGCGGCTGCAACGGCCGCTCCAGCCGGCCGACCTGGAGCATGAAGACCTCGTCCGCGCCCATCTCGACGGCGTGGTTGATCGGGTATGCCACCAGGTTGCCGTCGAGGTAGTGCTCGCCGCCGATCTCCACCGGGGGCAGCACGCCGGGCAGGGCCGCCGCGGCCAGCACCGCGTCCACGACCCGGCCGGTGCTGAACCAGTGCGCCTCGGCGCGCTCGATGTTCGCCGCGCACAGGTGCAGCGGCACGCGCATGTCGTCGAAGGTGACCCCGGCCCGCATCGAACGCTCCAGCACCCGCTGCAGCGGGGCGGGCGAGTGCAGGTGGGCGCGGGTGGCCAGGCGGCGCAGTTGGCGCGGCACCGAGTCGCCGTACACCTCGCTGATCTCGGGGGTGGCCCACAGCCGGACCAGCTTGTCGGTGACCTCGGGTTCCGGGTCGGCGGCGACCAGCGCGGCGTTGATCGCGCCGATGGACAGGCCGACCACCAGGTCCGGCCGGATGCCCGCGCGGAACAGCGCGCGCAGCATGCCGACCTCGACGGCACCCAGCACGCCGCCGCCGCCGAGCACGAACGCGGTAGTCCCCACGCCGCCATCATGCCGGATGCCGGCCCCATCCGAGCTGTCAGACCTGCTCAGACGATGACCGGCATCACATTTCACGGCTGAGGGGCCGGCCCGGCGCGCCGGTTGGAAGGGGCGGCGCGCCGGGCCGGACCGGTTACAGGGCCAGCCAGAGCGCGCCGACGTTCGGCGGCTCCCAGCCGGTGATGGAGGTGTGCGCCTGGCGGCACTGGTAGGACCGGCCGCCGTAGGTCACCCGCGCGCCGGTCGCGTACGCGGTGTTCGGCGCCCACGCCGGGTAGGCCCCGGGCGACGTCGACGGGCTGGCCGACGGGGACGGGCTGGCGCTGGGCGACACGCTCGGCGAGGGCCGCGGCGACGACGACGGCGACACGCTGGGCGACGGCGGGGCCGACGGCGAGGCGCTGCCGCCGGTGCACGGGCCGAGGTCCACCCAGACCGACGCGGTGCCGGGCGTCTCGTTCTGCGTCCACCACTGGGCGCGGTAGGCGCGGCCGTTGTGCGACACCCGGTTGCCGCCGGTGTAGATCTGCGTCGGGCTCCACACCGGGTCGGTGCAGGTGCCGGGCGGGGTGCTCGGCGAGGCCGACGCCGATGCGCTCGGCGAGACCGGGGTGCTCGGCGAGACCGTCGGGGCCACCCCGCCCCGGCTGCGGTTGACCGCCAGGTTGTAGGTCTGCCCGCCGAAGGTGAGCGTGTAGTTGGACGGGCTGGCGATCGGCAGCACGTAGTTGAGCGTCAGCTCGATCGACGCGCCCGGGGCCACCGTCTGCCAGCTCGGCAGGGTCAGCTTGACGTGGTGGAAGTCGCCCTTGAGGCCGCCGACGTTGTTGCCGGTGTGTCCCGGGGTGACCGCCATCGTCCAGCCGGACTGCTGGCTCATGTTGCCCGGGGCGGAGGCGCCGTAGTCGAAGTCCAGCACCGCCCCGCCGGGGATGGTGGTGGTCGTGTTGTTGACCAGCTTCAGCTTCGGGTTGATCGGGTAGTTCGAGTCGCCCAGGGCGAACCCGCCGAGCTGCACGTCCACGTTGATGGTCTGCGCGGGCAGCGCCGTGTTGGACCGGCTCGCGCCGTACGCCGAGGCGGTGGCGAACTTCGCGGCGATGGTGTTGGTGAGCGTGTTGCCCATCCGGTACTCACCGGCCGCCGCGTCGAACGCGTAGTCGCCGGCCAGCTCCCAGATCATGATGCCGCCGATGCCCTTGTTCACCACGTAGTCGGCCTTGGCCCCGATGGACTGCTCGTCCTCGGTGGACAGGAAGACCTTCTTCTGCGCGTTCCACAGCCACGGCGCGACCAGGGTCGAGGAGTAGTTGCGGACGTAGGTGCCGGTCAGGGTGTCGGCCGGGTCTGTCGCGGGGGTGAGGCCGTACGCCGCACGGTAGGAGCCGGCGATGCCGTTCTCCAGGTTCTTGGCGTGCCACATCGGGTTGGAGCCGGCCGGCTCCTCGTTGCCCGCGGTGTCCAGGTCGTGCCACAGGTTGTCGATGCCGATCGCGCCGTTGCCGCAGGGGCTCTGCGTGCCGATCGGGCAGTTCGCGGTCTTCGCGGCGGTGCCCCACAGGCCGTTGGTGCCGCCGGTGACGTTCTGGTGGCCGCGCGTGTAGTACGGCACCCCGACGTTGATCCGGCCGCTCTGCACCGCGCCGCGGTAGTAGTGGTAGGCCCAGTCGGTGTTCAGCGAGCCGATGCCCGCGTAGGCGTTGTACACGCCGCCCGCGGTCAGCTCGTTGTCCTGGCCGTCGTCATAGAGGGCCGCGTTCGGGCCGACGTACTGGTTCCAGGCGCCGTGCAGGTCGTACGACATGATGTTGATGTAGTCGAGGTACTGCGTGGCCTGGTAGGACTCCATGCCGCGCAGCAGCCAGCCGGAGGCCGGGGCCGCGACGGTGACCATGTAGTACTTGCCGTCGGACGCGGCGGCCGTGTCCAGCTTCTCCCGGAGCGCCTTCATCAGCACCTGGTAGGAGGCGTTCAGGCCGGCCCGGCGCGCGTTGGACTGCGCGAAGTCGAACGGGTGGCCGGCGTCCTTGTTGGACGTCGGGTACTCGTAGTCGATGTCCACGCCGTCGAAGCCGTACGTGCGCAGGAACGTCACCACGGAGTCGGCGAAGGCGTTGATGCCGCCCGTGTTGACCGAGCCGTCGGCGTTGGTGGTCATCCGGTAGAAGCCGCCGGAGTCGATCCGCGCGCCGCTGCCGTCGAAGTACGCCCCGGTCTCGGCCCAGCCGCCGACGCTGACCAGCGTCTTGACGTCCGGGTACTGCTTCTTGAACTTGTTGAGCAGGTTGAAGTGGCCGGTGTACGGGAACGCCGGGTCCATCTCCGCGCCGGCCACGCCCGGCCAGGTCATGTTGGTGGAGGCGTTGTTCGCCTCGGCCGGGTTGCCGATCGAGATCTTGTTGGCACCGTCCACGTGCGCGAACGCGTAGTTGATGTGGGTGATCTTCTGCCACGGGATCTGGTTGGCCAGGTATGCCGGGGCGCCGTTCTTGCCGGTCCGCCAGTTGGTGAAGTAGCCGATGATGCGGCGCGGGTGGCCGGCCCCCATCGTCTCGCGGCCGTTGGTGTCGTAGACGTCGCAGTACGGCACGGTCACGCCGGGCGTCTGATACAGACCGTCCGGGCGGCAGGCGTTGTGATCGACGGCGGCGCCACCGGCGGTGCCCGCGACCGCGACGGCCACAGCCGTCCCGACCAGGGCCGTCGCGGTGGCGACGAACAGGTTGAGGAGCGGTTTGCGTTGCATGATCACCCTCCTGGGGGCGAAAGGCAGCTCTGAAGAAACCGTTAGTTAAGTTTGCTAAAAGTTAATCCGGTGACCCCGGCCACACAAGAGGCGACTGCCGATCTTTAACCCGCGCTTAAGGTGGCGAGATCAGGCGGGGCAGAGCGGGAGGGTGATGCGGAACGTGGCGCCGCCGCCGGGGGTGGGGCGGTGGCAGACCTCGCCGCCGTGGGCGGCGATCAGCGCGGCCACGATGGACAGTCCCAGGCCGGAGCCCGCCGCGGGTGAGCGCTGGTGGTCGCGGGCGCGCGCCGGGTCGGCCCGGTAGAAGCGCTCGAAGACCCGCTCGGCGTGGGCCGGCGACAGGCCGGGGCCGCTGTCGATCACCTGCAGCACGGCCCGGTCGCCCTCGACGCCGACCCGCACCGTCACCGGCGTGCCCGCCGGGGTGTGGGTGAGGGCGTTGCCGAGCAGGTTGGTGACGACCTGGCGCAGCCGGTCCTCGTCGCCGAGCACCACGGGCGGGTCGCCGTCGAGCAGGTCCAGCCGCAGTGGCCGGTCCAGCTCGCGCAGCTGCGCGGACTCGATGGCGTCGGCGGCGATGGGCACCAGGTCCACGGGCTCGCTGCGCAGCGGGCGCTGCTCGTCGAGCCGGGCCAGCATCAGCAGGTCCTCGACGAGCAGACCCATCCGGGTGGCCTCGGTCTCGATCCGGGCCAGCAGCGCGGAGACCTCGGCCGGGTCGGTGACCACGCCCTGGCGGTGCAGCTCGGCCAGGCCGCGGATGCCGGCCAGCGGGGTGCGCAGCTCGTGCGAGGCGTCGGCGACGAAGCGCCGCAGCCGCGCCTCGGACTCGGTGCGTTCGGCGAACGAGCCCTCGATCTGCGCCAGCATCGTGTTGAGGGTGCGCGACAGCCGCCCCATCTCGGTGCGCGGGCCGACCTGCTCGGGCACGCGGCGGGACAGGTCACCGCCCGCGATGATCTCCTCGGCGGTCTGCTCGACCTCGGTGAGCGGGCGCAGCCCCATCCGGATCACCCAGACGCCGAGCGCGGTGGCCAGCCCGAGCACCGCCAGCGTCACCGCGATCTCGATCGCGCCGAGCCGCGCCATCGTCTTGGCCACCCCGGTGAGGTCGTACGCGATGACGACGCTGCCCTGACCGTCGGCCCGCTCCCCCACCAGCACCTGGTAGCCCGGGTGCCGGTGGTAGGAGATCTCGTTGGGGACGAAGAACGGCTTGTCGGCCAGCCGCTGCACCGAGGCGAGGTCCAGCGACGGCAGGGCCGGCGAGCCGCGTCGCTCCTCGCCGGCGTCGCCGGGGAACCGCTTCTGGACCCGGCCGTCCCTGTCGCGGAACTCGAGGATGTACGCGTCGAAGAAGGTCTTGCCCTCGGTCTGGTCCTTGGAGAACTGCTCGACCTCGGCGGTGGTGAACTGGTCGGGGTCGCGCTTGGTCAGGTCGTGCATGGCGACGGCGAGCTGCTCGTCGATCTGCTCGATCATGTACATCCGCAGCAGCGAGACGCTGGCCATGTCGGCGACGACGAAGCCGGCGCAGACCAGCGCGAGCACGCCGGCCAGCAGCCGGGCTCGCAGTGACCAGCGCTTCGGCCCGCGCATCAGCCGCCTCACGATCTCGGCAGCCGCAGGGAGTAGCCGAAGCCGCGCAGCGTGTGGATCAGCGGCGGGTCGACCGTGTCGACCTTGCGGCGCAGCAGCGAGATGTAGGACTCGACGATCCGGGCGTCGCCGCCGAAGTCGTACCGCCAGACGTGGTCGAGGATCTGCGCCTTGCTGACCACCCGGTCGGCGTTGACCAGCAGGTAGTGCAGCAGCTTGAACTCGGTCGGGCTGAGCCGCACCAGCTTGCCGGCCCGGCGCACGTCGTGGGTCTCCTCGTCGAGTTCGAGGTCGGCGAAGCGCAGCGTGGTGTCGTCGGTGGGCGCGGCCGCGCCGGTGTAGGTGCGGCGCAGCACGGCCCGGATCCGGGCCACGACCTCCTCCAGGCTGAACGGCTTGGTGACGTAGTCGTCGCCGCCCACCGTCAAGCCGGTGATCTTGTCCTGTACGCCGTCGCGGGCGGTCAGGAACAGCACGGGCACGTGCGCGCCGCCCGCCCGCAGCCGGCGGACCACCTCGAAGCCGTCGCAGTCGGGCAGCATCACGTCGAGCACCAGCAGTTCGGGCTTGAACTCGGCGGCCACGGCCAGCGCCTGCGCGCCGGTGGCCGCGGTGCGCACTTCGAAGCCGACGAATCGCAGGCTGGCCGACAGCAGCGACACGATGGTCGGCTCGTCGTCCACCACGAGCAGGCGGCGCTGCTCGCCCTTCTCCGGTTTCATCGACCACTCCCACCAGTGCGCGCATCATCGGGCGTGGCCAGTGTGCCCGAGCCTGCCCGCATGCCCCCTGCAGAGAAGCCGAATAAATGCTGAAAGTCACCGAGCTCACGCCCGATATCGTCCGATTCGCCGGTCGGCGGCTTGTACGTTGGGGACCGTTCCCCCCGTCTCACCCGGCAACTCCCGAAGAACGACTGTGACGAACTCGTACCGGCTTTCGGCTGGCTTTCAGGTTCGGTTCACAGTTCCTGCGCGTTGACCTGGTTGACTGCGGCGGTCGCAATCCCCCATATCGCTCGACCGTGATGCACCTGGAGTCGTCATGTCATTCCTGGCCAGGCTTAGCCTCGCCAACCGCGGACTAGTCGCGCTCATCAGCGTGGCGATCCTCGGTGCGGGTGCTTTCGTGCTGCCGCAGCTGCGCCAGCAGATGTTCCCCGACCTGCAGTTCCCGATGGTCTCCGTGATCGCCGCCTACCCCGGCGCCACGCCGGAGATCGTCGAGCAGCAGGTCGCCATCCCGATCGAGCAGGCGGTCGCCGGCGTCAGCGGGGTGACCAGCGTGACCTCGACGTCGCGCAACGGCTCCGCCTCCGTCAGCGTGGCCTTCGACTTCGGCGCGGACATCGACCAGGTCGAGGGCGACATCCAGCAGGCGCTGGCTCGCATCGACGCCCGCCTGCCGCAGAACGTGGACCCGGCGGTGTTCGCGGGCACCACCGACGACATCCCGGTCATCCAGCTCGCCGCCAGCGGCGCGGGCGGCGACGACCAGGAGCTGGCCCGCCGCGTGCGCGCCACCGTGCTGCCGGCCCTGAACAACATCGAGGGCGTACGCGAGACGACCCTGTCCGGCGACCGCACCCCGCAGGTCACCATCAACCTGGACCCGGTCAAGCTGGCCGCCAAGGGCCTCACCGCGCAGGCGGTGACCGGCGCGCTGACCGCCAACGGTGTCAGCATGCCCGGTGGCGTGATCACCGACGGCGGCCTGGTCTACTCGGTCGCGGTCGGCAGCCGCTTCACCACCGTCGAGCAGCTCGGCGACCTCTACCTCGGCTCGGCCGCCGCCGCGCGCCCGACCGCCGGCAAGCCCGCCGCTCCGGCCGCTCCCACGCAGCTCAAGGACGTCGCCACGGTCGTCTCGGCGCCCGCCGACGCGACCACGCTGACCCGCACCAACGGCAAGCCGAGCCTGGGCGTCGGCGTCACCGCCCTGCCCGGCGCGAACGCCGTGGAGATCTCGCACCAGGTCAACGACAAGCTGCCCGAGCTCGCCGCTCAGCTCGGCGCGGGCGGCGCGCTGCAGGTCATCTTCGACCAGGCGCCCGAGGTCGAGCGCTCGGTCAGCAGCCTGACCACCGAGGGCGCGCTGGGCCTGGCCTTCGCCGTCCTCGTCATCCTGATCTTCCTGCTGTCGGTCCGCTCGACCCTGGTCACCGCCGTGTCGATCCCGGTCAGCGTGGTCATCGCGCTGATCGCGCTGTGGGCCGGCGACTACTCGCTCAACCTGCTCACCCTGGGCGGCCTGACCATCGCGATCGGCCGGGTGGTCGACGACTCGATCGTGGTGCTGGAGAACATCAAACGCCACCTGGAGTACGGCGAGCCCAAGAAGGAGGCCATCCTCACCGCGGTGAAGGAGGTCTCCGGCGCGGTGACCGCCTCGACGCTGACCACCGTCGCGGTGTTCCTGCCCGTCGCGCTGGTCGGCGGCATGGTCGGCCAGCTGTTCGGCCCGTTCGGCCTAACCGTGACCGCGGCGCTGCTGGCCTCGCTGCTGGTGTCGCTGACCATCGTCCCGGTCATGGCGTACTGGTTCCTCAAGTCCCCGCAGGGCACCGCCGAGGAGCTGGAGGCCATCCGGGTCAAGGCCGAGGCCAAGGAGCTGCGCAGCCCCCTGCAGCGGGCGTACGTGCCGATCCTGCGCTGGTCGCTGGGCCACCGGTTCGTCACCCTGCTGCTGGCCTTCGGCGTGATCGCCGGCACCGGCTTCCTCGCCACCCGGATCGAGACGAGCTTCATCGAGAGCTCCGGCAACTCGTTCTCGATCTCGCAGACCATGCCGATCGGCACCTCGCTGACCTCGACCGACGAGGCGGCCAAGCGGGTCGAGAAGATCCTCGACGAGACCGACGGCGTGAAGTCGTACCAGGTCACCGTCGGCGGTGGCGGCGGCATCTTCGGCGGTGGCGGCGGCGCCAACACCACCCAGGCCCGCTTCCAGGTGACCTCGGAGACCGACACCGACCAGGCGAAGCTCACCGAGACGCTGCGCGACAAGATCGATGCGCTGGACGACAGCGCCGTCGGCGAGGTCGTGGTCGGTGCGGTGCAGGGCGGCTTCGGCGGCAACGGCCTGGAGGTCGCGGTCGAGGCGGCCGACGACGCCACGCTGCGCGCCGCGGCCGAGCAGATCCGCGCGGCCGTCGCCGAGCTGCCCAACGTCACCGAGGTCGACAGCGACCTGGCCGCCAACACCCCGCAGGTCCAGGTCACCCTGGACCGGGCCGCGGCGGCACGGGCCGGGCTGAGCGACGCCGCACTCGGCCAGCTGGTCGGGCAGGCGTTCCGCGGCACCACGCTGACCCGCGTCGTGCTCAACGGCATCGAGCAGCCGGTGGTGCTGCGCAGCGGAGCGGCCCCGGCCGACATCGCCGCGCTGCGCGCCCTGCCGATCGGCCCCGGCGTCACCCTGGACGACGTCGCCGACGTCAACACGGTGGCCGGTCCGAGCCAGATCAACCGGGTGGACCAGGTCCGCACGGCCAAGGTGACCGGTACGCCGAGCGCCGAGGCGCTGGGCACGGTCAACGCCGAGCTGGACAAGAAGCTGAAGAGCCTCGACCTGCCCGACGGTGCGACGTACTCCATCGGCGGTGTCACCGAGGCTCAGCAGGACGCCTTCGGCGACCTGGGGCTGGCCATGCTGGTCGCCATCGCGCTGGTCTTCATCATCATGATCGCCACGTTCCGCGGGCTGGTGCAGCCGCTGATCCTGCTGATCTCGGTGCCGTTCGCGGCGACCGGCGCGCTGGGTCTGCTGGCCATCACCGGGCAGCCGCTCGGCCTGGCCGCGATGATCGGTCTGCTGATGCTCGTCGGCATCGTGGTCACCAACGCGATCGTGCTGCTCGACCTGATCAACCAGTACCGGGCCGACGGCTACACCACGCGTGACGCCATCATCGAGGGCGGCCGCCGCCGCCTGCGCCCGATCCTGATGACG
This sequence comes from Catellatospora paridis, assembly GCF_009720365.1. Classification (GTDB taxonomy): domain Bacteria; phylum Actinomycetota; class Actinomycetes; order Mycobacteriales; family Micromonosporaceae; genus Catellatospora; species Catellatospora paridis. The sequence continues at coordinate 368,981 of NZ_WBZD01000016.1, forward strand.
GCGGTGGCGACCATCTTCGCGCTGCTGCCGATGTCGCTGGGCCTGACCGAGTCGAGCGCCTTCATCTCGCAGCCGCTGGCCGTCGTCGTGATCGGCGGTCTGGTCAGCTCCACGCTGCTCACGCTGGTCCTGGTGCCCGTCCTCTACTCCCTGGTGGAGGGCTTCAAGGCCCGGATCAAGCGCAAGCGCAACGCGGGCAAGCACGCCGCCCCGCGCCACGAGGGTCACGCCGAGCCGACCGCCGCGCCCGTCGCGCAGCAGCCGCGCACCGACCTGACCGACGAGGACCTGGCCGAAGCCGTTCGCTGACGCCAGGGCACATACCCTGCCCGTCCCGGGGCCGCCTCCCCGGGACGGGCAGCCATCACCGAGACGAAGGGCGGGCATCCTCCGGGATGCCCGCCCTTCCCCGTCCCCATCGACCCTGCCGACCCGCCCCGCCCCGGTCCCGTTGCCCGGCAACGGTTCGCGCAGCCTTCGTTGATCCGTTTTTGTGGACGCTGGATGCCGCTATAGGGGCAGTCATCGTCCACAGAAACAGATCTTGCGCGGCACCCGCAGCGGACCACCGGCGATATACGGGAAATCGCTGCATCGCCGCCGGCACGCCACGACGCCGAACAGATCCAGGTGATTTGTCGCCGCCCGCGGCGACCACAAACCTCCTGGATCCGGCCGCACGCCGCTACACCGCGGCGCGGCCAAGGGGTCGGTGCGGGGCTTGTGGGGCGGAAGCGCTGGTGGCCGGTGGTGCGGGCCGGACTCCGGGCACAAAGGTGGCGGGGGGGGGGGGGGGGGCGCCCCCCCCCGGGCCCCCCCCCCCCCCCCCGGGTGGGGAGGAGGCACAGATCCTGTGCGCTGCTATTAGGACGCTTCGCCGAGCGTCACAGTTGCCGTCTTGGCCTCGCCGTTTCGGGTGAACTCGACGGTCACCTGCTGCCCGACGGTGCCCGATTGGACGGCAGACACCAGGTCGTCGCTGTCGTTGATGATTTTCCCGTTGAACTTGCTGATGATGTCGCCCTTCTGCAGCCCCGCCTTGTTGGCCGGGCTGTTCTCGGTCACCGCGCTGACCGCGGCGCCGCCGTCGTTCGAGGCGGTCACCGACACACCGAGGTACGGGTGGCTCACCGGCTTGCCGTTCATGATCTGCTCGGCGATGCCCTTGGCCTTGTTGCTCGGGATGGCGAACCCGACGCCGATGTTGCCGTCGCTGCTGCCGTTGGTGGCGATGGCGGTGTTGATGCCGATCACCTCACCCTTGGTGTTGACCAGCGCGCCGCCGGAGTTGCCGGGGTTGATCGGGGCGTCGGTCTGCAGCAGGCCGGACAGCGAGGTGGAGCGGCCCTCGCCGACCGAGATGGTGCGGTCGCGAGCGCTGATGATGCCGGCGGTCACCGAGCCGCGCAGGCCCAGCGGGCTGCCGATGGCCAGCACGGTGTCGCCGACCGCCACCTTGTCGCTGTCGCCGAAGGGGGCCAGCTTCAGGCCGTTGGTGTTCGCCTTCACCACGCCGAGGTCGGTCCGCGGGTCGGTGCCCACGACCTTGGCCGGCACCTTCTTGCCGCTGGACAGGGTCACCGTGACGTCCTGGTTCTCGGCGCCGGCGACCACGTGGTTGTTGGTGAGGATGTAGCCGTCCTCGGTGAGCACGATGCCCGAGCCCTCGCCCGAGCCGGTGCTGATGTTCACCACGCTGGGCTGCATCGCCGCGGCCACCCCGGACAGCGACGAGCGGTCCACCACGGGCGCGGCGGCGGTGCTGCCGGACGACACCGTGATCTTGCCGTCTTCGGCGTAGTTGGTCGCGATCACCGCTCCGGCCACGCCGGAGCCCAGCGCGAGCACGACCGCGGCGACCGAGCCCAGGGCCACCTTCGCGATGGTCCCGCCGACGCTCTTGCCCGGCGTGCCGGGCGGGGTCCACGCGGGCTGGCCCGCGGCCGGGTACGAGCCCGTGGGGTAACCGGCGGCCGGGTAGCCGGACGTCGGGTAACCCGCCGGGGTCCCCGGGTACGCGGAGCCGGGCTGCGCGGACTGCGGGTAGGCCGACGGCGGAGCCGACTGCGGGTAGACCGTGGCCGGGTAGGCCTGAGCCGGCGGCTGCGGGCCGGGCTGCGCGGCGACGGCCGGCTGCGGCCACGTCGCCGGGGCGGGCTCGACCGGCAGGCCGGGTGCCGGGGCCACCGCCTGGGGCGCGGTGACCGCGGTGTCGTCGGATGCCGCGTGAGCAGGGGTGACCGGCACGGTACCGGCCGTCGCCTCCGGACGCGGGGGTACGGCGGCATTGTCGACCGGTTCGGTCGGCTGCGCTGCGGTCTGGGGCTTGTCGTACTCGCTCATGTCCTCAGTCTTCCTTGCTACGCTGCGTCTGTTCTGGGTTGGATCTGGAAAATGTCTGTGAGTCGCGGCCGGTCACGGGTCGAAAGCAGGGTTGAAAGCGCGGTTCATCAGGCGTCCACCTGCTGCGATGGGTTGTCGGACTGATCATCGGCATCGTCGTCGATCTCCACCAGCGGCACCCGCACCCGGAACACGGCACCCTTGCCGGGTTCGCTGTCGACCTCGATCGTGCCCTGGTGCGCCTCCACCAGCGCGGCCACGATGGCCAGGCCAAGTCCGGTGCTGACGTGGCCGTTGGCGCGGCGGGTGCGCGCGGCGTCCGCCCGGTAGAACCGCTCGAACACGCGGTCCCGCTGGGCCGGGTCGAGGCCGGGGCCTTCGTCGGCCACCTCCAGCACAGCCTGCCCCGACTCGGAACGCAGCCGCAACTGCACGCGGGCGCCCGGTGGCGTGTGGGCCAGGGCGTTGCTCATGAGGTTGCCGATGACCTGACGGAGCCGGGCGTCGTCCCCGGCGACCACCAGGTGGCCGGCGTCGGGCGCGACGACGAGTTCGATCGGCCGGGCCGGGTCCATCACCCGGGCGGCCTGCACCGCTTCGACGGCCAGCACGCGCAGTTCGACCGGGGCCGGGCGCAGCGGGCGTTCCTGGTCCATCCGGGCCAGCAGCAGCAGGTCGTCGACGAGCAGGCCCATCCGGCGGGACTCGTCCTCGATCCGCTTGACCAGGGAGGCGGTCTCCTCGGGCGCGCGGGCCGCGCCCTGCCGGTAGAGCTCGGCGAAACCGCGGATGGTGGTCAGCGGCGTACGCAGTTCGTGCGAGGCGTCGGCGACGAACCGCCGCATCTTCTCCTCGGAGCGGCGGGCGCGTCCCTCGGAGACCTGTGCCGCCACGGCCGCGTCGCGGGCGGTGGACTCGGCCGCGCGGGCCGACGTCTCCGATGCGGCACGGGCCGTGAAGGCGGTCTCGATCTGCGCCAGCATCGCGTTGAGCGCGCGGGCCAGCGAGCCGACCTCGGTGCGGGGCGTGGTGCACCCCTCCTCCGGGTCGGGCACGCGCTGGGTCAGGTCGCCGCCGGCGATGGCCTTCGCCGTCTTCTCGATCGCGGCCAGCGGCCGCAGGCTGCGCCGGACAAGCTCGGTGCCGATCATCGCGGCCAGGATGAGCACGGCCGCGCCGCCGTAGATGTTGATCCACAGCAGCCGGTGCACGGCCGCGTCGATGGTGGTGGTGCGTTCCGCGATGATGAGGACCCCGGTGGGGCCGCCGCGGAACCTCAGCTCGCCCACCATCACCCGCCAGTGCGGCGCGCCGTCGTGCGCCTTGACGGTGAAGTAGTCACCGGCCCGGCCGCGCAGTTCGCTCGGCGGCGGCAGCTGCGGCAGGTCCTGCGGGGTCACGTTCTGCGACTTCTCGTACGCCCAGGGTTCCCCGCCGGCGGGCAGCGGGGCGGCCTTCTCCCAGCCGATGATGAAGTCGCTGGGCAGGAAGACCTCGGTGCTGGTGCCGGGGCGGAAGGACGCCTTGGACATCTCCTCCTCCAGCAGCAGCCGGGCGCCCGCCAGGTCGCTGTCGACGCGGTCGGTCAGGTAGCGCCGCATCGCGAGGTGGCTGGCCACACCGATCAGCACGATCGCCAGGACCAGCAGCAGCATCGTGTACGCCGTCAGCTTCACCCGCAACGGCTGGTCGCGCGTGAGCTTCGGCAGCTTCACGACGTCGGCTTGCGCAGCACGTAGCCGACGCCGCGCAGGGTCTGGATGAGCCGGGGTGAGACGTTGTCGACCTTGCGGCGCAGGTACGAGATGTAGGACTCGACGATGTTGTCGTCGCCGCGGAAGTCGTAGTTCCACACGTGGTCGAGGATCTGCGCCTTGGACAGCACCCGGTTGGGGTTGAGCATCAGGTAGCGCAGCAGCTTGAACTCGGTCGGCGACAGCTGCACCAGGGTGCCCGCCCGGCGCACCTCGTGCGTCTCCTCGTCCAGCTCCAGGTCGGCGAACGTGAGCCTGGGCGTGCCGGTCTCGCCGCTGGTGCGGCGCAGCACCGCGCGGATGCGGGCGGTCAGCTCCTCGAGGCTGAACGGCTTGGTGACGTAGTCGTCGCCGCCCAGTGTCAGCCCACGGATCTTGTCGTCGGTGGCGTCGCGCGCGGTCAGGAACACCACCGGCACCCGGCCGCGGTCCTGGCGAAGCTGCTTGATCACCTCGAAGCCGTCCAGGTCCGGCAGCATCACGTCGAGCACGACGAGGTCGGGCCGCACCTTGGCGGCGGCGTCGAGCGCGGTCGCGCCGTCGCCCACCGCCTTGACCTCGAAGCCCGCGAAACGCAGGCTGGCCGACAGCAGCTCCAGGATGTTCGGGTCATCCTCCACCACGAGCAGATTCGCCTCAGGCATGTTCTCCATCCTGCGCCGGATCGCTCGCGCGGCGCTGTGGATACCCTGAACGCTTCCTGTGAATTCGACGACAGAACCCGGCGAATCAGCTGAATCCGGAACTATCGCCCCGGATCGCGAGGCCGGACGCGGCGCTCGCACGCGAGCGGAACCGCGCCCATGCGCTCAGGCCGCGGGCAGATCGGCGTGCGAGAGCCGGGCGGCCAGCTCCCGCCGGGGCGCGTCGGCCGGACGCGGCGCGCCCAGCAGCACGGCCGCGGACATGCCGCGCGCCGCGAGGACCCGGCGCAGCGACGCGATCAGGGTGTCGTCGCCGACGAAGCCCGCCGCCGGGTGCGCGTAGCGCAGGGTGAAAGTCTGCACCGGTGCGCCCGCGTCGACGGCAGCCTGCAGGAACGCCGCCCGCCACGGCACCGGGTGCGGCCCGCAGGTGGTCGTCCCCTCGGGGAACACCTGCACCACCTGCCCCGCTCGCAACGCCGCCGCCACCTGCGCCACCGTGCCCGGCAGCGCGCGGGGCCGGGCCCGGTCCACGAAGATCGTCTGCTGGCGCCGGGCGATCCGCCCGATCACCGGCCACGTGCCGACCTCGGTCTTGGCCACCATGCGCAGCCGCCCCGCACGCCGGCTCAGTGCCGTCATCACCACGATGTCCAGCCAGGAGACGTGGTTGCCGACCAGCAGCGCGCCCGGCGCGACGCCGGGCCCGGTCACCCGCAGCCGGATGCCCAGCGCCCGCAGCAGGGCCCGGGCCATCAGGTCGGGCCGCCACGGCAGCAGCACGCCGAGCAGCAGCACCAGTCCGCCCGCCACGGCCCGCACCGCCTGGTGCAGCCGGCCGACCCGCGGCCCGCCGTCGCCTCCGCACTGGCGACCGCAGTCCGCGTACGGCCGCCATAGCTGGTCCGCCGGTATCCGCGGCGGCGCGGCCGGACGGACCGCAACGCCTGCCGCGGGCGGGACCACCGTCCGCGGCTCTGTTCTCATCGCTCGCACTGTGCTCACCCCTGTCGCGAGCCGCTCACGCGGCCAGGAAGTGCTTGAGGTAGCGGGGGTCGATCCGGTCCACGCCGAGCAGCACGTAGAAGTCGGCCACCCCGAAGGACGCGTCGTGCGCGGGCGCACCGGCCACCCAGGCGCCCAGCCGCAGGTAACCGCGCAGCAGCGGCGGCGCGGCGGCGATGGTGGCGGGCTTGTCGACGGGCAGCGCCTGCCACGGCTCACGCGGGACCACCCGCAGCTGCGGCGGCGACAGGTGCTTGCGGGACACCAGGTCCCACACCTGCGACGCCTGCACGCCGCCGTCGGCCAGCGGCACCGAGGCGCAGCCGCTCAGCCAGCGGTGCCCCATCCGGTCCAGGTACTTCGCGATGCCGGCCCACATCAGGTTGATCACGGCGCCGGTGCGGTGGTCGGGGTGCACGCAGCTGCGTCCGGCCTCGACCAGCTGGTCGCGCAGCACGGTGAGTGCGGTCAGGTCGAATTCGCTGTCGCCGTACCGGCGGCCCAGCCAGATGGCCCGCTGCGGGGGCAGCAGGCGGTACGTGCCGACGATCTCGCCGGTGCGGTCCTCCCGCACCACGAGGTGGTCGCAGTACGCGTCGTACTCGTCGACGTCCAGGCCTCCGGTGTCGGGAAGCTGGGCGCCCATCTCCTCGGCGAAAACGCGGTAGCGCAGCCGCTGTGCCGCCTCGACCGTGGCCGCGTCCCCGGCGATCAGCGCGGAGTAGCCGGTGGGGGCGGCGGTAAGCAACATCGTCGTCATGTGCCCTGTGTAGAAGCCCTGCTTGACACCTGGGCCCGCGCTGGATGACCGGCACATGAAGAGTGGGAGGCTTGCAGGCATGACCTCCCTGGTGATCGACGCCCGGCACAACGGCCCGCCCGGCTCCGGCAACGGCGGCTGGACGAGTGGCCTGGTCGCGGGGGCCGTCGGCGCGGTGGACGGGCTGGTCGAGATCACGTTGCGCAAGCCGCCCCCGCTGGAGACCGCGCTGACGGTGACCGCGACCGCGGACGGCTGGGCGGTGCACGATCCGCAGGAGACGCTGATCGCCTCGGCAGTGTGGCGGGCCGACGACATCCCGGCGGTGCCGCCGGTGAGCCGCACCGAGGCGCTGGCCGCGTCCAGCCGCTACCCCGGGCACACCGACCACCCGTTCCCCACCTGCTTCGTCTGCGGCCCGCAGCGGCCCGACGGGCTGCGCATCTTCCCGGGGCGGCTGCCCGACGGCCGGACCGCGGCCACCTTCCTCGTGCCGACCGAGCTGTCACCGGCCGTGGTGTGGGCCGCGCTGGACTGCCCCGGCGGCTGGGCCGTCATCGACCGCGACCAGGCGTTCGTGCTCGGCCGGTACGCGGTCGCGGTGGACGCGCTGCCGGAGCCCGACGACGAGTGCGTGGTGGTCGGCGAGCCGGTGCGCCGGGAGGGCCGCAAGGCGCTGGTCCGCTCGTCGCTCTACGCCCCGGACGGGAACCTGCTGGCACGGGCCGAGGCGACCTGGATCGCGGTAGCCGGCTGAGCGGGCTCCGTCACCGCGGGTGAGCCCGCCGGGCCGGTCGGTCACGGGCTCCCTGTGCCCTGGGTCACTGCCGAGCTGCGGTTTCGCCCGCGGCGTACTGTCGCGCATAGGACGGCGTGTGTCATGCGACACGGAGCCGTGCCGCGAGTGCCGCCCCACATCGCACCGCGTAGCCTGGGACCCGGTTTTCTGAGTACTCGTTAAAGACGTGCGGAAGAGGCGAAAAAACCCGTGTCGACCCAGCACACCTCGGGCGCCGGCCCGACTGGACGCTCAGTTCAGGACAACCCACTGGCGAGCTTCGGTCCGAACGAGTGGATCGTGGAGGAGATGTACCAGCGGTACCTCGCCGACCCGACCAGCGTCGATCCGGCGTGGCACGACTTCTTCGCCGACTACAAGCCGGCGGACAGTGCCCCCGCCGCGGCCAAGGCCGCCGCTCCCGCCAAGCCGGCCGCCCCCGCGCAGCCCGCCGCGGCCCCGGCTGCCACCGCCCCGGCTCCGGTGGCCCCG
>NZ_WBZD01000017.1 GCF_009720365.1 Catellatospora paridis
GCGCCGCCCGTCGCCGGGCCGGCCCGCCCGGCACCGGCCACCGCCGAACCGCCGAGCGCACCGCGGCGCCGGCGGGAGCCCGACCCGGCGGCCACGGCCGCCACGCTGACCCGGTTGTACGAGGGCGTACGCCGAGGGCAGGCCGGCGACGGCACGGCGGTGCCGCCGGCAGCACCGGACGACATCAAGGGGGAGCCATGACCACTGCGACGCTCAGCAAGCCGGCCCAGGACCTCAACTGGCTGGTGGCCGGATTCGCCGATCGGGTGCCGGGAGCGCGCCACGCGATCGTGGCGTCCTCGGACGGCCTGGTGGTCGCGGTCTCCGCGAACCTGGACCGGGCCACCGCCGACCAGCTGGCCGCGGTCACCTCCGGCCTGATCGGCATCGCGGGCTGTGTGGCGCAGCTGTCCGACGGCGACGAGGTCCGCCAGACGGTGATCGAGATGGGGCGGGGCTACTTCCTCACCATGGCGATCCGGGACGGCTCGGTGCTGGCGGTGGTCGCCGAGGCCGACGCCGACCTGGGCGTGGTCGGCTTCGAGATGGCGCGGCTGGCCAAGCAGACCGGGGAGATCCTCACCCCGGCGCTGCGCGCCGAGCTGCAGCGCGCCCTGCCGCGCTGAGCGACGGCCGGGACATCGCGTCGCGCTGAGGCTCAGCCGTTGCGCCTGGCGAGCTTTTCCAGCTCGTCGAGCAGCTTCTGCACCGGCTCGTAGGCCTCCTTGGCGTCGCCCTCGGCGTCCGCGGCCCAGTCCTCGACCTTCTTCTGCAGGTTCTCGGCGCGGCGGCGCGCCTCGTCCCAGTCGCCCTGGAGCATCTTCCCGGAGATGTTCTTGAGCCCGTTCTCGAGCTCGGTCTTCTGCTTCGGCGTGATCACCTCGGTGTCGCGCAGTTTCTGCACGGCGTCGTTGAGGTCGGAGATCAGCTTCACCACCTGGAACGGCCCGGCCCGCTCCGGGGTGGGGCTGGGCTTGGGGGCCGCCGTGGTGCGGGCGGGCCGGTTCGGCGACCGGGTCGGGGTGGTGGCGTTCGCGGGGTCCAGCGGCTCCCGCAGCGCTGACATGATCAGTAGTACGCCGCTGACCACGATGATCGCCATCACCAGCGCGAGGGCCAGCAGCGGCTTGCGGTTGCGCTTGGGGCGGGCCGGGGGCGCGGCCTTGGCCCGCGGGGCGGCCTGCACCCGCGTGGCCGGGGCGGGCACCCGGGCCGCGCCGGCGATCGCACCGCCGGTGGGTGCGAGCAGCGTCGGAGGCGGTCCGGCGACCGCGGTGGCGGGCGCGGGGCCGGACACCGCGGGCACGGACAGGCCGCCCAGGGCGTGGGCCAGGTCGTCGGCGCGCGGGCGGCGCGCGGGGGAGGGGTCCACCGCGGCCGCGATCAGCGCCATGATCGCCGGGGGCACCCCGGGCAGGGCGGGCAGCGGCCGCGGGCGGGCGTGCTCGGACTCGAACTGCTCCCAGCTGTCGATGCCGTTGCGCCGCCGGCCGGACACCATCTCGATCAGCAGCAGGCCGAGGGCGTACACGTCGGCGGCCGGATCGGCGGCCTTCTGGCGCAGCCGCTCCGGGGCCGCGTACGCCGGAGTGCCGATGATCAGCGTGCCGGTCGCGTCGGGCAGGCCGGTCATCGCGGCGATGCCGAAGTCGAGCACCTTCGCGCCGGTCGCGGTGATCATGATGTTGCCCGGCTTGATGTCGCGGTGCACCACGTCCCGGGAGTGCGCGGCGGCCAGCGCCCCGGCGACCTGCGCGCCGATCGAGGCGGCGTGCGCCCAGGGCAGCGGCCCACGGGCCATCAGGTCGGCCAGCGACTCGCCGGTGAGCAGCTCCATCACCAGATACGGCTCGACGTGGCCGTCGGGGAAGGTGACCTCGCCGAAGTCGTGCACCGCGGTGATGTGCGGGTGGGTGAGCTGCGCGGCCGAGCGGGCCTCGCGCAGTGCGCCCGCGCGCAGGGCCGGGTCGGCGGCCGTCGGCCCGGCGAGCACCTTCACCGCCACCGGGCGGCCCAGCACGAGGTCATGGGCCTGCCAGACCTCCGCCATGCCGCCGGAGCCGATGCGGCGATCCAGCAGGTAGCGGTCGTGCAGCTTGAGGCCGGGGGTGAAGGCGGACATGGTGGACAACCGTACCGTGTCCCAGCTGCCGGTGACACCAAGCGCAGGGCAGCGTGACTTCGGTCGCCCATGGTTATATTCCTGCCTATGTCTGACTCCCCCGGACCAGGGCTCGTCCCGGTGCACCGCCGCCGCCCGGCGGACGCACCCGGCGACACCACCCTCCCTGCCGACGATCTGACCGAGTCGCCCGTTTTGTCACTGAACGACCAGGCGGGGGCGGCGGAGCCGGAACACGGCGTCAGGGCGGCGGCCTGGCGGCGGTGGCGGCCTTCGGTGGTCACCGGGTTCGTCGCCTGGGCGAGCGGCCTGCTGGCGTACTTCCTGGTCACCGCGGTCGCGTGGATGCCGACCGAGGGGCTGGAGAGCAAGGCCGGGCCCGTCCCGTCGACGTTCGGGCAGCTGATCCAGTCGTGGAACCACTGGGACACGGTCTGGTACGTGATCATCGCGGACTCCGGCTACGAGTACGACTCCCGCAGCACCGCGTTCTTCCCGCTCTACCCGATGACGGTGCGGGCGCTCAACCCGGTGCTGCCCGGGGGCACCTTCGAGGCCGGCCTCATCATCGGCGCGCTGGCCTGCCTGGCCGCGCTGATCCTGGTGCACCGGCTGGCCACCGAGATGATCGGGGCCGAGGACGCCCGGCGCACCACGGTCTACCTGCTCGCCTTCCCGACCGCGTTCTACCTGGTGGCCGCATACAACGAATCGCTGTTCGTGGCGCTGGCGCTGGCCTCGCTCTACAACATGCGCCGCGGGCGCTGGTGGTGGGCGGCGATGTTCGCCGGATACGCCAGCGCCACCCGGATGGCGGGCGTCATGCTCGGCGCGGCCTTCGTCTACGAGTACCTGCGCCAGCGCGGGTTCTCGTGCCGAGCCACGGCCGCACAGATGCGCAACGGGCGGTGGCTGCCGTGGCCGGCGGGCACGTTCGACCGCAATGCGCTGGCCGTGGTCCTGGTCCCGACCGGACTCGCCGCGTACATGCTGTTCTGCTACCTGACCTTCGGCAACGCGCTGCAGTTCCTCGATGCCCAGAAGGCCTGGTTCCGGTCCGGGTTCACCGCACCGTGGACGGTCATCGGCGATGTCGTCGATCTGATCAACGGCAGCGACTCGGTCTACCACCCCGACGCGATCCGCAACATCGTCAACCTGACCACAGCGCTGATCATGCTGACGCTGCTGGTGCTGGCCCTGGTGGGCCCCTGGAAGCTGGGGGCGGACCACGCCTACCTGGTGGTCTTCGCGGCGTTCATCATCCTGATGCCGCTGTCGAACCCGATCCACACCCACTACCCGCTGAGCTCGACCTGGCGGTACGCGCTGGAGTGCACGGTGGCGTTCATGGTGCTGGCACGGATGGGACGCAACGTGCATTTCGACCGCGTCTACACCACCGTGATGCTCGCCCTGCAGGGCGCGATGGTCATCGTTTTCGTGCAGAACAACTTCGTCGCCTGAAGGACGGCCGTGGGACCGCGTCGTACTGATGCGGGCCGCGGCCGGGCCGGGCGGTAGGGTCCTGCCGTGATCGCTACGGTGGACCTCGTCATCTTCGACTGCGACGGCGTGCTGGTGGACTCCGAGACCATCGCCATCCGGGTCGCCTCGCAGATGCTGGCCGAGCTGGGCTGGCCGCTGACGGACGACGAGCTGCTGGAGAACTTCGTGGGCCGCTCGGCGGCCTCGATGGTGCCGGTGATCGAGCAGAAGCTGGGCCGCCCGCTGCCGCAGTGGCCGGAGATGTTCGTCGCGCGCCAGCTGGCCGCGCACGAGGCCGGTCTGGTGCCGGTGCCCGGCATCGTCGAGGCGCTCGCCGCGATCACGCTGCCGACCTGCGTGGCCTCCAGCGGGCGGCACGACAAGATGCGCAACACGCTCGGGATCACCGGGCTCTACGAGCGGTTCGAAGGCCGCATCTTCTCGGCCACCGAGGTGGCCAACGGCAAGCCCGCGCCGGACCTGTTCCTGTACGCCGCAGAGCGGATGGGGGCGGACCCGGCACGCTGCGTGGTGGTCGAGGACAGCCGGCCCGGCGTGCAGGCCGCGCGGGCGGCGGGCATGCGGGTCCTGGCGTACGCCGGGGGAGTGACACCGGCCGATTGGCTCGAAGGCCCGGACACCGTGGTCTTCCACGACATGCGCAAGCTCCCCGGCCTGCTCGGGCTGCGCTAGGGCGCGGCGTCGTCCTTTCACGGCGGTGTAGTCCGAACGGGCGGTCCTTGTCGCCGAACGTTCATCGTGTGACGGTCTGATCTGGACATCCCGTCCCGATCGGAGGTCGACCCCATGTCGCCGTTCTCCCGTCCGCGTGCCCTCGCGGCCGCCGCCGCCGCCGCCGCCGTCGCGGCAGCGGCCGCGCTCACGCTCACCGCACCGCCCGCCCAGGCCGCCGCGCTCACCCCGAAGGTGCTCGTGGTCGGCATGGACGGGCTGAACTGGGCCAAGGTCGTCGACGCGAACGCGCCGACGCTCGACGCGCTGGCCGCCGGCGGCACCCTCGGCGAGAGCCTGCTCTACTGCAACCCGGTGGCGAACTCGTCCAGCGGGCCCGGCTGGTCCACCATCGCCACCGGCGTCATGCCCGACAAGCACGGCGTCAAGGACAACACCTTCAGCGGCAAGCAGTACGGCACGTACCCCGACTTCCTGACCCGGCTGGAGCAGGCCGACCCGGCGTACTCCACGCTGTCCATCCTGGACTGGGCCGTGCTGCACACCCAGGGCACGTTCGGCGCGGCGATCGACACCCGGATCACCTACAACGGCGACGCCAACGGCTACGTCGGCGAGGACGTGAAGGTCACCAACGACGCGGTGAACCACCTGCGGAACAACGACCCCGACGCGACCTTCGTCTACCTGGGCAACACCGACGTGGTGGCGCACTCGACGGGCACCGGCACGGCGTACCGCACCGCGATCGAGACCCAGGACGCCCAGCTCGACCGGATGCTCGACGCCGTCGCTGCGCGGCCGACGTACGCGAGCGAGGACTGGCTGATCGTGGTCACCACCGACCACGGCCACAACAACCCGTCGGGCGGCCACGGCGGCTGCGGCGTCGACGCCGAGCGCCGCACGTTCGTGCTGGCCAAGGGCACCGGTCACGCCGCCGGCCTGCGCCCGATCGACACCCGGCTGTCCGACGTCGCCGGCACCGTGTTCGCGCACCTGGGCGTGGCCGCCAACCCGGCCTGGAACCTCGACTCCAAGCCGCTGAACGTACGCGCCACCGACCCGTTCGACGGCCTCAACGCCTCGCTGCAGACCCGCTCGCACGAGACCGGCATCCCGGCCACGGTGAAGGGCTGGACGCACACCGCCCCCGCCGGCTGGTCGGTCGACCGCTCGGCGATGCCGGCCGGCGGCGTGAACGAGTGGCGCGGCTGGTCGTTCACCAACGAGGAGTTCTGGAGCCGCGCCCAGTCGTCGCAGAACCGGGAGAACGGCCTGCGGCTGCGCGGGGTGTTCGCGGTGGCCGACTCCGACGAGTTCGACGACCGTTCGGGCGGCGCGTCGTTCGACTCGACGCTGGTCTCGCCCGCGTACCCGGTGACCGCCGGCACGGTGAAGACGCTGCGCTACGTCACGCACTACCTGCAGGAGGGCGCGCAGACCGGCGATGTGCTGGTCTCGTTCAACGGCGGCGCGAACCAGCTGGTCAAGCGCTACAGTGCCGACGCGCGGGCGAAGGCCGAGACGCTGACCGTCACGGTGCCCGCCGGGGCGACCTCGATGACGGTGAAGTTCCGCTACTACAACGCGAGCAACAACTGGTACTGGGTCATCGACGATCTGCGGGTCGGCTGACGGTCCGAGCCGCCGCCCGGCCCCGGGCGGCGGCTCGTTTCCCAAGGTCGATTGAGTCGTTCCTCCTGGCAGGTGCCGCGCGGGGGCGGTGCCGCGCGGGACGCCCGACGTTCCGCGGCAGCTTTGTGGACGCCGCGCGGGGGCGGCGGAAGGTGTGCGACATGGTCGACCGCAGGCGGATTCTTCAGGCGACGGCGGCCGCGGGGGCCGCCACGGTGATCTCCCAACGTGCCGGGTGGGCCTGGGCGGTGGGGCAGGGCCGGGCGGGCACGCTCGACCCGACGAAGATCCGCAAGTACGTGACGCCGCTGGCGGTGCCGTCGGTGATGCCGCCCGCCCACCGCGGCGAGGGCGGCCTGGCCCGCTACCTGATCGGCATCCGCCAGTTCCGCCAGCAGATCCTGCCGTCGAACCTGCCGCAGACCACGGTCTGGGGCTACGGCGACGTCTCGCAGCCGCGCAGCTTCCGGACCCCGTCGGACACCATCGAGGCCCGGGTGGACCGGCCGGTGCTGGTCACCTGGGTCAACGACCTGGTCGACGCGTACGGCGACTTCCGCCCGCACCTGCTGCCCGTCGACCCGACGCTGCACTGGGCCAACCCGCCGGGCGGCGACGCCGGGCGCGACTCGCGGCCCACGTTCACCTCGACCCCCGGGCCGTACCGGGGCCCGGTGCCGCTGGTCACGCACCTGCACGGCGGCCACTCGCACGAGGAGAGCGACGGTTACCCGGAGGCGTGGTACCTGCCGAAGGCCCGCAACATCCCGGCCGGGTACGCGACCGAGGGCACCTTCTACGACCAGTTCGGGGAGGAGTTCGAGCAGCGTTACGGGGTCGACTGGAAGCCGGGCACGGCGACGTTCCAGTACACCAACGACCAGCGTGCCTCGACCCTGTGGTACCACGACCACACGCTCGGCGTGACCCGCGTCAACGTGTACGCCGGACTCGCCGGTTTCTATCTGCTGCGCGGCGGCAAGAGCGACCTGCCCCCGGGCGTGCTGCCGGGCCCGGCCCCGCAGCTGGGCGACAAGCCGGGCATGCGCTACTACGAGATCCCCGTGGTGGTGCAGGACCGCTCGTTCAACGCCGACGGCTCGCTGTTCTACCCGGCCAGCCGCGCGTTCGCCGACGACGCCGGCCCGTACATCCCCGAGGGCCCGTTCCCGCCGATCTGGAACCCGGAGTTCTTCGCGAACACCATCATGGTCAACGGCAACACCTGGCCGGAGCTGGAGGTCGAGCCGCGCCGCTACCGGCTGCGCTTCCTCAACGGCTGCAACGGCCGCGTACTGATCATGAAGGTGACCACCGACCCGCTGGCCACCCGGCCCGCGCCGGTCGCGCTGCCCATCTGGCAGATCGGCAACGACGGCGGCTTCCTGCCCAAGCCCGCCAAGCTCCAGCAGCTGCTGATGGGCCCGGCTGAGCGCGCCGACGTCATCCTCGACTTCACCGGGCTGCGCGAGGGCACCGAGCTGTACCTCATCAACGAGGGCCCGGACGAGCCCTACAACGGCACCTTCAACCCGTCCGACCCGGCCACCACCGGCCAGGTCATGCGCTTCACCGTCGGGCGGCTGACCGGCAAGGACCGCAGCACCCCGCCTGAGGACCTCGACCTGCCCTGGATCAAGCCGATCGGCCCGGCCGACAACACCCGGCAGCTGTCACTGGACGAGGAGCTGGGCCACGACCAGTCCATTGAGCTCATGCTCGGCACGGTCGGCCCCGACGGCCACGCGATGCCGATGCACTGGGACCACCCGATCACCGAGAACCCGAAGCTCGACGCCACCGAGATCTGGGAGCTGCACAACTTCAGCCAGGACGCGCATCCGATCCACCTGCACCTGGTGCAGTTCGAGATCCTCGGCCGGGGCGTGGACGGCAAGCAGCCGCCGGGGCCGGGCGAGCGCGGCACCAAGGACACCGTGATGGCGCTGCCGGGCGAGATCACGCGGGTGAAGGCCAAGTTCGACCTGGCCGGGCAGTACGTGTGGCACTGCCACCTGCTGGAGCACGAGGACAACGAGATGATGCGGCCCTACCGGGTCGGCTGAGCAGGACGCCCGGGGCGGCGCGGACCGCGTCGCCCCGGGGTCACAGCCAGCCGGACCGGCGGAACGCGCGGTACATCGCCGACGCCACCGCGAACATCAGCGCCAGCACGATCACGTAGCCGTACTTCCAGTGCAGTTCGGGCATGTAGTCGAAGTTCATGCCGTAGATGCCCGCGATAGCGGTCTGCGCGGCGGCGATGGCGGCCCAGGCGGCGATCTTGCGCATGTCGTTGTTCTGGTCCACGGACAGCTGCGCCAGCCGCGCCTGCAGGATCGAGTTGAGCAGGTCGTCGTACGTGACGATGCGCTCCACCGTCCGTAGCAGGTGGTCGTTGACGTCGCGGAAGTAGCGCCGGATCTCCTTGGGCAGCCCTTCCTTGTCGTCGATCAGCGCGGCCAGCGGATGCTGCAGCGGGGCGACCGCCCGCTTGAACTCCATCAGCTCGCGCTTGAGCTGGTAGATCTGAGCGGCCCGGTTCTGCGACTGGGGGGCGAAGACGTGGTCCTCCAGTTCGTCGATGTCGTTCTCGAACGCGACCGCGACTTCGAGGTAGGAGTCGACCAGGCGGTCGGCCACCGCGTGCGCCACCGCCCACGGGCCCTGCGCCAGCCGGTCGGGCCGCTTCTCCAGGTCGGTGCGCACCGACCGGAGCTCTCCCGCGGGACCGTGGCGCACGCTGATGACGTAGGCGTCGCCGATGAACAGCACGACGGAGCCGGTCTCCACCACGTCGCAGGTCTCGGTCAGCGTCGAGTGCTCGACGTAGCGCGTGGTGCGCAGCACGAACAGGGCCACGTCCGCGAAGTGCTCGATCTTGGGGCGCTGGCGGCGCGTGGTCGCCGCCTCCACCGCGAGCTCGTCGAGGCCGAAGCGCTTGGCGATGGGGGCGAAGTCCGCCTCGCTCGGCTCGTGCAGGCCCAACCAGAGGAAGGAGCCGGGCGTCTGCCGCACGGTTGCCAGGCCGGAGTCGTAGTCGCACGCGCCCGGCCGGCGTCGCCCCTCGACGTACACCGCGCAGTCGACCACGGACTGGTCCGGCGCGTCGCCGTCGTCGTCGTCCGTGCCGGCAGGCCCCGGCGGGCGGATGCGGGAGGCGGCCTTGCGCAGCGGCGCGGTCCAGGTCCAGGCGAGGCCCTGCTGGTGCTGTTCGTCGCTCATGGTCACCTCCTGCAGGGCTCTCGCCGCGATCTTAGTCGGCTACAGGCGAAGGAACGGCTCCGCGTAGGTGAACAGTCCCCGCACCGCCGGGTCGTGGCCGGCCAGCGGCCGCGCCTGGAAGTGGATCCCCCACTCGGCCTCCGGCGCGAGCACGCCCAGCTCCTGCGCGGGCCGGAAGCCGAACCGGCGGTAGTAGCCGGGGTCGCCCAGCAGGGCCACCAGCGGTTCGCCGAGCGCGTCGGCCGCGCCCAGCACCGCGTGCATCAGCGCGCTGCCGACCCCGGCCCGCTGGTGGCCGGGATGCACGCTGAGCGGGCCGAGGCCCAGGGCCGGGGTGTCGCCGACGCGGCCCCGGGTGCACACCACGTGCCCGACGATCCCGCCGTCGACCTCGGCGACCAGTGACAGGGCGGGCAACCAGCCGGTGTCGGCGCGCAGCTGGTCGACCAGTCCCGGTTCGGGAGCCGGCTCGGGCGCGTACTGCGGCCCGAACGCGGCCTCGGTCAGCGTGCGGATGGCGTCGACGTCGGCAGGTGTCTCACGGCGGATGTGCACAGCGCTCATCGTGCCGTATGCGGCACGGGCGCCACGGCACCGAGGTCGCCGGGGCTGTCGACCTCGGCGCTGCCGCGCACCTGGAGCTTGCGCCGGGCCCGCTCGTAGAACGTGGTGAGCCCGAGCCGCACCACCCGGCCGGCGTCGGGCAGCGCGGTGATCGCGAGCCGGTCGCCCGGCGCCACGTAGCCGTCGACGCGCCCGTCGACCTCCACGGCGAGCCGGCCGCTGCTCGGCAGCACCTGCAGGGCCAGCTGCTCGTCGGCGGAGAGCACCAGCGCGCGGTTGAAGCTGGAGTGGGCGGCGGCGGCCGTCACCAGCACGGCCCGCACGGTGGGGGAGACGATCGGGCCGCCGCTGGAGAAGGCGTACGCCGTCGACCCGGTGGGCGTGGCGACGATGACGGCGTCGGCGGCGTAGCGCACGAAAGCGTGGTCCTCGACGGTGATGGCGACCCCGGCCAGGCCGTCGCCGGGGATCCGGCACAGCGCGATGTCGTTGAACGCGGTGACCTCGTGGTCGCCGGGCAGCGTGGTGCGCACCGCCAGCCGCGACTCGATCGAGTAGTGATGGTTGTCGATCGCGGACAGGGCCGCGGGCAGGCCGTCCACGTCGATCTCGGGCAGGAAGCCGAGCCGGCCGAGGTTGACCCCGAGCACCGGCGTGGTCCGGCCCGCGCCCAGCCGCATGGTGCGCAGCATCGTCCCGTCGCCGCCCAAACTCACCAGCAGGCTGGACCGCTCGGCGAGCTCCTGCGGATCGACCGCGACCGCGCCGCAGAAGATGCGGTCGACCTCGTCGGGCAGGCCGAGCACGGTGACGTCGCGGCGGCGCGCCCACGCCATGATGGTCTCGATCGCGGGCACGGAGTCACGCTGCGGATGCAGCACCAGACCCACCGTATGCACCAGGCCCACGCTGCCACTCTACGGCCCACCCCTCCCCCAGCAGCCCCTATCGCCCTGCTACTCGCCCCTTGATCGCGACGATCTTGCGCGAACTGTTGTCGATCTGCCCGAATAGTGCGTGTCGTACCCACCGTCCACGCAAGATCGTCGCGATCAAGGGTTACGGGGCTGTAGGCGGCGTGTTGGCTGGGCCGTCGTCGGGTCCTCCGGCCACGGGTGGCGCGGGTAGCGGCCGCGCAGTTCCGCGCGGACCTGGGGGTAGCCGTTGCGCCAGAAGGAGACCAGGTCGCCGGTGACGGCGGCAGGGCGCCCGGCTGGGGAGAGCAGGTGCAGCACCACGGGCACCCGTCCGCCGGCCAGCCGGGGCGTCTGCGTCCAGCCGAACGCCTCCTGCACCTTGACTGCCAGCACCGGCGCGGCCGGATCCGAGTAGTCGATCCGCACCCGCGACCCGCTGGGCACCTCCAGCCGCTCCGGGGCGAGCTGGTCCAGCTGCGCCGCCTGTGCCCAGGGCAGCAGGGCGCGCAAGGCCGCGGCGACGTCCACCCGTTGCAGGTCGTCGCGGCGGCGCGCGGTGTGCAGCGCCCCGCCCAGCCACTGCCCGGCGGTGGCCAGCAGGGACTCGTCGTCGACCGCGGGCCACGGCTCGCCGAGCGCGTGGGCCAGGAACGCCAGGCGCTCGCGCAGCGCGCTCGCCTCGGGCGTCCAGCGCAGCAGCCGCAGCCCTTCCCGGCGCAGCCCTTCGGCGAGCGCCTGGGCGACCAGCTCCCGGTCGGGCCGGTCGAGCGGGCGCTCCGCCAGCACGATCGCGCCCAGCCGGGTCACCTGCCGGGCCACCACGTCCCCATCGGACCAGGCGATCTCCGCGCCGGTCACCAGCAGCGGGGCCGCCGCCTGCCGCGCGGTCGCCTCGTCGGTCGCGGCGGCCAGCCGGATCCGGGCCGAGCTGCTGCCCGGCTGCCGGTCCGCGGCGGCCACGGCCAGCCAGGGCACGCCGGTCAGCGGTGAGCCCGGCGGCAGCTCGGCGGCGGTGCCTCCGGCCATCAGATACGTCCGGCTGCCGGCGCCCCGGATCCGCGCCACCCGCTCCGGGTAGGCCAGCCCCACGACCAGCGCACCGGCCAGGTCGTCGGTCAGCCGGCCCGGCGCGGGCCGCTCCCGTGCACCGGCCGCACCGCCGGCGCTGCCGGTCAGGCGGCGGACCTCGGTGCGCCAGGCGGCGCTCGCGGCGGCGTCGACCCCGTCGCGCAGCCGCCGCCAGCCCGCGGCCAGGTCGTCGGTCCCGAGCGGAGCGTCCGCGCCGAGCAGGGCGACGACCTCGGCGGCACGGTGCGGCCCGAGTTCACCGGCGGCGTCGAGCAGCGCCCGGGCCAGGCGCGGGTGCGCGCCGATACCCGCCATGGCCCGGCCGCGCCCGGTGACCCGCCCGTCGCCGTCGAGCGCGCCCAGCGCGGTCAGCGTCTCGCGGGCCACCGTCGCGGCGGCCGCCGGGGGCGGGTCGAGCAGGGCCAGGCCCGCGCCGTCCGCACTGGACCAGCAGGCCAGCTGCAGCACGAACGCGGTCAGGTCGGCCGAGGCGATCTCAGGGTCGGGGTGCTCGGGCAGCCGCTCGTGCTCGGCCTGCGACCAGCAGCGGTAGACCACACCGGGCCCCTCGCGGCCGGCGCGTCCGGCGCGCTGGTGCGCCGAGGCCCGCGAGGCCCGCACCGTGACCAGCGAGCCCAGCCCGCGGCCGAGGTCGGTCCGCGGCACCCGGGCCAGGCCCGCGTCGACGACGACGCGTACGCCCGGCACGGTCAGGCTGCTCTCGGCGACCGCGGTGGCCAGCACGACGCGGCGGCGCGGTCCCGGCCGCAGCGCGGCGTCCTGGGTGCCCGCGGCCTGGCGGCCGTGCAGGGTGAGCAGGTCCACCTCGGCGCGCAGCCCTGCCAGCCGCCCGGCGACGCCCTCGATCTCGCCCGCGCCGGGCAGGAACACCAGCAGGTCCCCGGCGGCCTCGGACAGCGCCTGCCGGATCACGGCGGCGACGTGGTCGAGCAGGCGCGGATCGACGCGCAGCCCGTACGCCGCGTGCACCGGGCCGGTCGGCGGCCGCCAGCGCACCTCGATCGGGAACGGCGTGCCGCCCGCCGCGACCACGGGCGTGCCCGGGCCGAGCACGGCGGCGAGCCGCTCGGCCTGCGCGGTGGCGGAAGCGGCCACCAGCCGCAGGTCGGGGCGCAGCGCGGCACGCACGTCGGTGGTGAACGCCAGGGCCAGGTCGGAGTCGAGCTGGCGCTCGTGCACCTCGTCGAGCAGGATCGCGTCGACCCCGGACAGCTCCGGGTCGTGCTGCAGGCGCTGCACCAGCAGGCCGGTGGTGACCACCTCGATCCGGGTGGCCGCGCTGGTGCGGCTGTCGCCGCGCACGCTGTACCCGACGGGGCCGCCCAGCGGCGTGCCGGTGAGCTCGGCCATCCGGCGGGCCGCGGCGCGGGCGGCGACCCGGCGCGGCTCGGCGACGATCACCCGGCCGGCGACCTCGCCCGCCAGGGCCAGCGGCGCGAGCGTGGTCTTGCCCGAGCCCGGCGGCGCGACCAGCACCGCCGCGCCGTGCCCGGCAAGCGCCGCGAGCAGCGCGGGCAGCGCCTCCCGCACCGGGAGGTCGGTTCCAGCCACGTCACGAAGCACCCGCCCAGTCTGCCGGACGCCCCTTCCCGCGAGGCCCGGCGGTGCTGCAACCTGGCGGCGGTCCGGCCCGTGTCCTTGGAGTGACAGTGTCAGATTTCGAGGCGTTCTACCGGGGCACCGCCCCGCGGCTGATGCGCTTCGCGTACGGCCTCACGGGTGGCCTGGCCGAGGCGCAGGACTTCACCCAGGAGGCGTACGCCCGTGCCTGGCAGCGCTGGCCGACCCTGCAGCGCTACGACAACCCCGAGGCGTGGCTGCGGCTGGTGGTGACCCGGCTGGCCACCGACTGGTGGCGTCGGCTGACCGTGCGCCGGGCCGCCGCCCTGCCCGAACCCCCGAACGTGCCGCCCCCCGACGAGGAGCTGATGACCGTCGTCGCGGCGCTGAAGAAGCTGCCCATCGACCAGCGTCGCGTCCTGGCGATGCACTACCTGCTCGACCAGTCCGTGGCGGAGATCGCCGCGGAGCTGTCGGTGCCGGTCAACACCGTCAAGTCCTGGCTCGCCCGCGGACGGGCCGGCCTCGCCGCCGCACTGGGGGAGCGCAGCCATGTCAACTGAACCGGAGGCCTTCTACGCGAGGCTGGCCGACCGGGTCGACGCGGTGCCGCCGCCGGAGCTGTCCGCGGTGCTGGCCCGCGCCGCCCAGCGCCGCCGCCGCTCGTTCGGCGGGCTGCTCGCCGCCGGGGCGGCCGTCGTCGCCGCGCTGCTCGGCGCGCAGGCCGTGCTGGCGCCCGCCACCACACCGGTGCGGCCGGTCCTTCCCGCGTTGCCGGCCGTGACGGAGTTCGTCCCGTTCGACGGCGCCGCCGAGCCGGTCATCCGCTTCGCCGGGCCGGTCACCTTCGGCATGACCACGACCGTCGGCGACCGTGCGTACGCCATGTGGATGGCCGAGGACGGGGCCGAATGGGTCGGCGCGGTCGATCTGACCACGGCTAAGCCGCTGTGGCCCGCACGGTCGCTGGGCAGGTTCGGCGACACCAACGGCATGGAGGTGTCCGCTGGCGCGATCCTGCTGCTCACCGAGCAGGGCTTCGACAACCCGCTGATCAAGGACGGCAGTGACACGATCATCGCGATCGACCCGGCCACCGGGCAGCTCATGTGGACGCTGCCGTACTCCTTCAACGACACCGACCGCGTCCTCTACGACGACACGCTCGTGATCACCTGGCACCAGCGCGGCGTCACCGAGGCCCTCGACCTGCGCACCGGCAAGCCGCGATGGACGGCCGCCGAGCGGGTGATCCAGTCCGGCACCAACGCGATCCGCACCATGTCCGAGCTGTACGCCGTGGGCGGCTTCGCCGGCCGGACGCCCGCGGACCGGCGCGTCGTGCTGCACCTGGCCACCGGCCGGGCACAGCTGCGTGAGGTGACCACCGGCCGGGTGGAGCAGGAACTCGCCGCGCCGGTGGTGCCCCTGGACGGGGACCGGTTGCGGCAGGAGATCGTCGTCGACGGGGTGATGTACCAGTTCGCCGGGGGTCGGGTCAAAGCGCAGCCGCTCGACGGGAGGCCGTCCATGCCGGACCAGGCGGTCCAGGCGAAACTCGACGGGGCCTGGCCGTCGCCGTGCATGGCCACGCTTTTCTGCGCCGTCACCGGCGACACGGGCGAGAGCGCCACGCTGACGGTCGTCGACCCGGGCCTCGGCTGGACGGTCTGGGAGCGCGAGGTGAAGTCCAGGGTGCGCGGGTTGTTCCCGGCGCAGGTCGGACTGCTGGTCATGGGCGAGCCGTCCGTGGTCATCGCCCCGGACGGCACGCCACTGGCAAGCCTGGACGGCCAGGCGATGTGGATCGAGTCCGGCAACCTCCTGGTCTTCGGCCAGGCCGGCGTCTTCGGTCATCAGCTGTCCACCGGCGAGAACGTCGCGCTCGGGGAGCCGGCCGTCGCCGGCTACTGCTCGGCGAACGCGACCATGCTGACCTGTCCGACCAGGGACGGCATCGGCGTGTACCGGTACGCCCGGTGAACGCTGCGGCGCCCCACCCGGACCGGGTGGGGCGCCGCACCGTGCAGGCTCAGGGGGCAGCGCAGGCTCAGGGGCGGATGAAGGCGATCATCGGGGTGGTCGTCGCGATCTGCAGCATCAGCGCCGCGGTGACCACGGCGAACGGCCACACCCGGGGCGAGCGGGCGCACACCCAGGCGACCGGGATCATCAGGAACACCGCGAGGAAGATCCAGAGCCGGGTGGTCTCGCCGCGGTTGATCCCGACCAGGTCGAGGAAGGCCAGCACGGCCAGCCCGGACAGGGTCAGCGCGGCGATGGGGCGGGTCGCGCCGCGGCGCACCGCGTCCCACGCGGCGTACCCGATCAGCACGGTGGCCGCGAACCCGGCGCAGAGGGCGAAGTCGCCGAGGTTGCGCACCACCCACACGTCGTACGGCCGGTGCGCGCGCTCGTTGAAGTCGGTGGCGTCGGCCAGCACCTCGGCGAGGTTGACGAAAAGGTCGTAGCCGAACACCAGCTTCGTGCCGAGGTACGCCCCGGCGAACGCGGCCAGCGTCAACGACACCAGCTTGAGCAGCCCCACCCAGTCCAGCTGCCGCCGGTACAGCGCCAGCGCGGCCAGTGCGGCGAACGTCAGCCCCATCACCAGCGGCAGCGGCTCGAAGAAGAACACCAGGTAGAGCGACGCGCCCAGGCCCACCGCCCAGCCCCAGTGCGCGGCACGCAGGTAACGCGTGAACAGCCACAGCGACAGCAGGATCGGCACCGGCGAGACGGCGTTGAGGATGGGCAGGAAGTACAGCCGACCCGGCACCAGCAGGCACAGGATCAGGGCGTACAGCGCCACCCGGCGGTCGCCGAGCACCTCGCGCACCACCAGGTAGACCAGCAGCGCGCACAGGCTGGAGACCGCGACGACCAGGATGCCGAGCGCGGCCGGGTTCGTGGTGAGGGTGCCGAGCAGGTGGTAGAGCAGCGTCTTGCCGGGCATGTTCGAGCGGGCGTGCTGCGGCAGCGCGTGCACGATCTCCTCGAAGCGCGACAGGTACTCGTACGCGGTGAAGCGCAGCGACGGCGTGTAGAACGAGTTTGCCCGGTCGCTGCCGACGATCGCGCCCAGCGACGCCTCGTCGGCGGCGCGCACCACCAGTTGCAGCGGGACGGCGGCGGCCAGCCACATGCCCAGCGCGAGCCGCTCCCGGCGCGCGCCGAGCCGGTGGGTCAGCCACAGCAGGGCCAGCACCGCGGCCACGCCGCCCGCGAACGGCAGCAGCATCTCCCAGGAGAACGTGTGGGCGTAGCGGTAGCGCCATGCGCCCGCCCGCGAGCCCGCGGGCAGCAGCTGCAGCGCGGCAAGCACCGCGGCGACGACGGTGAGTCCCGCTCCCGCCAGCACGGCGATCGCGACCGGGCGCGGGGTCCGGCCCGCGGCGGGCACGGGACCGGGCACCGGCGCGGCGGGGCGGGTCCGTTCGGCGGTGAGCAGTGAGCCGTCGTGCACGTTCGATCCCTTCGATGGCGGGTCGACTTCGAACCCGCGCACACGTGGGGCGCGGGTCCGGGTCACTCATCAAGAACGGTCCGCTCGCGGGCGGGATACGCGGGCGTACGCCCGACGGTCAGTCCGTGCGGCCCGGCGGTCCCGCGAGCCGGGTCCGCGGCGGCGGCGCGGGTTAGGGTGTTCGCCGGAGTGGGCGAGCGACCCGGGAGGCACGCCCGATGGAACTCAAGATCGACAATGACAGCGCCGTTCCGCCGTACGAGCAGGTGCGGGCGGGGGTCGCCACGATGATCGCCGACGGGACGCTGGCCCCCGGTGCGCACCTGCCCACGATCCGGCAGCTCGCCGCGGACCTGGGCCTGGCCGTGAACACCGTGGCCCGCTCCTACCGTGAGCTGGAGGCCGCGGGCCTCGTGGTGAGCCGGGTACGGCACGGCACCACGGTCGCGGAGCGCCGCCCCGACCTGCCGCCCGCCGAGGCGATGGCCAGGCTCGACGAGGCCGCACGGACATACCGCACCGCGGCCCGCGCACTCGGGGTCAGCCTGGACGGCGCGCTCCAGGCGCTGCGCCGGGTCGACGCGGAGTAGGCCGCTCCCCACCGGTGCGGCCAAGCCCACCCTGGACGGGCAACGGGGGTCGGTTGCCGCATTTCGGTCATATGCTGGGCGGGTGGCGGACGGGAACGCAGGATGCTACCTGGCGATCGCCGATCACGGGCTGATCGGCGACATGCGCAGCGTGGCGCTGGTCGGCGTGAACGGCACCATCGACTGGTACTGCTGCCCGCGGTTCGACTCGCCCAGCGTCTTCGCCTCCCTGCTGGACGCCGACCGCGGCGGGCGGTTCGAACTGGCCGCGGCCGTCCCGGCGCAGACCAAGCAGTTCTACTTCCCGGACACCAACGTCCTGATCACCCGCTTCTACGCCTACGACGGGGTGGGGGAGATCCAGGACTTCATGCCCATCGTCGGCGACCCCACCGAGGCGGGGCGGCACCGGTTGATCCGCCGCGTGATCTGCGTACGCGGCACTCTGCCCTTCGCCGCGCTGGTCGCGCCGCGCTTCGACTACGGGCGCCAGTCGCACATGCTGCGCCGCGACGGCGACCGGGTGCTTTTCGAGTGCCCGCTGCTGTCCCTGGCGCTGACCAGCAGCGTCGAGGTCACCGAGGAGGACGGCGACGTGCGCGCGGCCTTCACCCTGAACGAGGGCGAGACGGCGGTGTTCGCGCTGGACCGGGTCTCCGACGAGGTGCGTCCCCGGTCGTGCCCGCTGGCGGAGGCGGAGGAGCAGTTCAACGACACGGTGCGCTACTGGCGGAGCTGGCTGTCCAGGTCGCGGTACCGGGGCCGGTGGCGGGAGATGGTGCACCGCTCGGCGCTCACCCTGAAGCTGATGACCTACGCGCCGACCGGTGCGATCGTCGCGGCCGCCACGACCAGCCTGCCGGAGCAGATCGGCGGCGAGCGCAACTGGGACTACCGCTACGTCTGGATCCGCGACGCCGCGTTCTGCGTGTACGCGCTCCTGCGGCTCGGCTTCACCGACGAGGCGTCGGCGTTCATGGACTTCCTGGAACGCCATGTGGCCATGCGCGGCGACGGCCCGGACGGCCCGTTGCAGATCATGTACGGCATCGACGGCCGCACCGACATCGACGAGCATGAACTGCCTCACCTGGAGGGTTACCGGTGCTCGGCCCCGGTCCGGGTCGGCAACGCCGCGGTGGACCAGATGCAGCTCGACATCTACGGCGCGCTGATCGACTCGATCTACCTCTACGACAAATGGGCCCAGCCGATCTCCAGCGACCGCTGGGAGGAGGTGTCGGAGCTGGTCGAGTGGGTGTGCGGGCACTGGGACCAGCCCGACGAGGGCATCTGGGAGACCCGCGGCGGCCGCAAGAACTTCCTGTACTCACGGCTCATGTGCTGGGTGGCGATCGAGCGGGCGATCCGGATGGCCAACCGCCGCGGCCTGCCGGCAGACCTGCGCCGCTGGCGGGAGGCCCGGGACGCGGTCTACCACCAGATCATGCGCAAGGGCTGGTCGCCGGAGCGTGCGGCGTTCACCCAGCACGAGGACGACGACGTGCTCGACGCCGCGGTGCTGATGATGCCGCTGTCGAAGTTCGTCTCGCCAACCGATCCGAAGTGGCTGTCCACGCTGGACGCGCTCGGCAACGACCTGGTCTCGGACTCCCTGGTCTACCGCTACGACCCGGCGGTCAGCCCCGACGGCCTGCGCGGCGCGGAGGGCACCTTCTCCATCTGCTCTTTCTGGTACGTCGAGGCGCTGTCCCGGGCGGGCCGCCTGGACGAGGCCCGCCTGGCGTTCGAGAAGATGCTCACCTACGCCAACCACGTGGGCCTGTTCGCCGAGCAGATCGGCCACACCGGAGAGCAGCTCGGCAACTTCCCCCAGGCCTTCACCCACCTGGCCCTGATCAGCGCCGCCTTCAACCTCGACCGCGCCCTCGGCTGACCCCCTCCCGAGCGTCGATCATGAACATATGGCACGGTTCGACGGCGTGTCGCTGCCACAACTTCATGATCAACTGTCCGGGATGTGGGCGCGGGCGGTGCGGCGGCGGGCGGGGGCGGGCCGGGATTGTTAGGCTGGGCGGTGGGCCGTGACTGGCGCGCTGGGATGGGTCACCATCGGGGAGCGGCTCCGTCGTCGTGACGCTGTGCCGAGCGCCTGGGCCTCTTCCGTATCGTCTAGGAGGTCCGATGTCTGACGCGTCCCTGTCCAGCGAGTCCCTGGCCTACCGCCATGCACTGGACACCATCCGCGCCGTCGAGCCGGCGGTGGCCGCCGCGATCGGCGCCGAGCTGCACGACCAGCGCGAATCGCTCAAGCTGATCGCCAGTGAGAACTACGCCTCGCCCGCGACCCTGCTGGCGATGGGCAACTGGTTCAGCGACAAGTACGCCGAGGGCACCGTCGGCCGCCGCTTCTACGCCGGCTGCAAGAACGTCGACACCGTCGAGGCGCTGGCCGCGCAGCACGCCCGCGAGCTGTTCGGGGCGCAGCACGCGTACGTGCAGCCGCACTCCGGCATCGACGCCAACCTGGTCGCCTTCTGGGCCGTGCTCGCCCAGCGGGTGGAGATTCCGGCGCTGGCCAAGGCGCAGGCCCGCCATGTCAACGACCTGAACGAGGCAGACTGGGCGGCGCTGCGCCGCGAGCTCGGCGACCAGCGCATGCTCGGCATGTCATTGGACGCGGGCGGTCACCTGACGCATGGCTTCCGCCCCAACATCTCCGGCAAGATGTTCGAGCAGCGCAGCTACGGCACCGACCCGGCGACCGGCCTGGTCGACTACGACGCACTGGCCAGGTCGGCGCGCGAGTTCCGGCCGCTGATCATCGTGGCGGGCTACTCGGCGTACCCGCGGCTGGTGAACTTCCGGATCATGCGCGAGATCGCCGACGAGGTCGGCGCGACCCTGCTGGTCGACATGGCCCACTTCGCGGGCCTGGTCGCGGGCAAGGTGCTGACCGGCGACTTCGACCCGATCCCGCACGCGCAGATCGTCACCACCACCACGCACAAGTCGCTGCGCGGCCCGCGCGGCGGCATGGTGCTGTGCCAGACCGAGCTCGCCGACCAGGTCGACCGCGGCTGCCCGATGGTGCTCGGCGGCCCGCTGCCGCACGTCATGGCGGCCAAGGCGGTGGCGCTGGCCGAGGCGCGCCGGCCGGAGTTCCGCGACTACGCCCAGCGCATCGTCGACAACGCGCACGCGCTGGCCCAGGGCCTGCTGCGCCGCGGCGCGAAGCTGGTCACCGGCGGCACCGACAACCACCTGGTGCTGCTCGACGTGTCGTCGTACGGCATCACCGGCCGTCAGGCCGAGTCGGCGCTGCTGGACTCGAACATCGTCACCAACCGCAACGCGGTGCCGCAGGACGCCAACGGCGCCTGGTACACCTCCGGCATCCGGCTGGGCACCCCGGCGCTGACCACGCGCGGCCTGGGCACGGCCGAGATGGACGAGATCGCCGACCTGATCCACACCGTGCTGGCGGGCACCACGCCCGGCACCACCGACGGCAAGCCGTCCAAGGCCGCGTACGTGCTGGCCGACGGCGTCGCCGACCGGGTCGCCGGGCAGACCACCGACCTGCTCAAGGGCTTCCCGCTGTACCCGACGATCGACCTGGGCTGAGCGTCACGAGGGCGCGAGGGGTGACCCGGTCACTCCTCGCGCCTTTTCCATGCCCGCCGCATCGCGCGGCTCGGGTGACGGCGGCGGCGGGGTCGGTTCCTGACGGTGTGAAGGAATGGCGCGAGACGTCTACATTGGCCCGATGGAATCATTCGTCCTTCTTGTCGCCGGAGTGGCGTGCCTGTTCCTCGTCGTGATCGTCGTCGTGATGGTGAGCGTCGCCGCGTCGCGCGGCACGGCGCGCCAGGGCCAGGGGCCCAAGCGCCGCCCCGGCGGGTACGTCGGACCGGTGTACAGCGGCTCCACCTCCGGTGACCCTGTCTGGACCGACGAACAGACCTGGGTCCACAACTCCGGCGGCAGCGGCTGGTCGGGCAGCTCGGACTCCGGCGGCTCGTCGGGCGGGAGCGACTCCGGCGGCGGCTGGTCCGGCGGCGGCAGCGATTCCGGTGGTGGCAGCTCGTCCGGTGGCGGCGGCAGCGACTCCGGCAGCAGCAGTTCCTAGGGGGTATGCGGAAAGGCCCCGTCCCCGCCGTGCGGCGGGAACGGGGCCTTTGTCGTGCGGAGCGTCAGCGCTTGGCCGGCGTCCCGCCTACCTTGTCGACCGCGATCAGCGAGATCAGGTCGTTGATGTCCGCGCCGACATACGCGACGTCGCCCGCCGCGTAGTAGCGGCAGATGCCCGCGTCGAGCACGACCGGCTTGGTGCCGTGCTCGCAGGCGACCGCCCGGTGCCCCGCGGCGACCTTCAGCGAGCTGATGTCGTCGTTGCCGGCCTCGCCGAGGTCGCCCCGCGACGCCTCGAAGACGCCCAGGCCCAGGGCGGACTCCCCGCCCTCGAACTCCTGGTCGGAGTACGCGGTCAGGTTCGCTCCCTTGACCGGGTCGCCCGAGACCAGCAGCAGCGAGATGGCGTCGTCGAGGTCGGTGCCGGTCAGCGTGTGCTCCCCGGCGGGGAAGGACCGGCAGCGGCCGAGCGTGGCGACACCGGCCCCGGTGCTGCCGTCACCGGCGCAGGCGACGAGCCGGTAGCCCGGCTCCAGGCGCAGCGAGGTGATCGCGTTGTCGCCGACGCCCGCGAGCTCGCCCCGGGTGCCCTCGTGGACCCCGGCCTCGAAACTCTGGCTCTTGCCCTTGCCCTTGGCCTCGGAGAACACGGTCAGCGGCGGCCCGACGACGCCGATCAGCGAGATCTTGTCGTTGAGCGCCCCGATCGTGGCGTGCTCGCCGCTGCCGAGGATGCGGCAGACCCCGAGGTCGGTGCCGGCCGAGCGGTCCTTGTCGCAGGCGATCAGCCGGTATCCCGCGCCGACCTTCAGCGAGCTGATCGACGTGCTCTCGCCGCCGCCGAGCTCGCCCGCGACCGACTCGTGCATGCCCGCGCCCAGCGGCTGCGCGGCGCCCTTGAGGCCGGTCTCGCCGTAGCCGACGACGCCCTTGCCCTCGACCGGGCCGCCGAAGACGGTCAGTGACGAGACCTTGTCGTTGAAGTCGCCGAGCGCGCCGTGCTCGCCGGGCCCGAAGTAGCGGCAGGCGCCGAGGTCGGGCGCGGTCGCCGGGCTGTCGCAGGCGACGGCCCGGTAGCCGCCGGCCACCCGCAGGGAGCTGACGGTGTTGTCCTTGACCTTGCCGAACGCGGCGGTGTCGAAGATCCCGGTGCCCAGGCCCTTGGACTCGCCCTTGAACCCGCTGTCGGAGTACAGCGTCACCGGCGAGCCGGTGTCCTTGCGCACGTACCGCACGCGCAGCACCTTGGCGCCGGAGTCGGTGGCGTCGCCGCTCTTGGTGTACAGCGTGGTGAAGTAGAGCCCGTCGGGTCCCGGGGCGAGGCCGGCGACGCTGGTCTTGCCGCTGCCGGTGTACTCGATCAGGGTCTTCGGGTCGTCGACCGAGCCGTCCTCGTTGAACGAGAACTCGACGATCTTCTTGCCCCGCCGCTGCGGGCCGCTGGCGTAGGTCGGGCCGCTCAGGGTCACGAAGCCGTTGCCGTACTTCTCCTGCGGGAAACCGGCCGCGTGGTAGACGCCGGGCTCGGTGAACGCGATGTTGACCGGTCCCTGCGTCTCCTTCCAGTTGTAGAGGGCGTTCTTGGTCAGGCCGCTGGCGCCGCCGGTCCAGTGGTAGCGCCCGCCCTTGGTGATCCGGGCCAGGCGGTCGTTGACCGACGGGCCGTTCTCCACCGAGTAGTGCTGGCCGTCCGCGGCCCGCCACGCCCCGCCGAACGGGTTGCGCAGGCCGTACGCGTAGATGTAGTCCTTGGCCTGGAACTTGCCGGTGCCCTTGTAGAACGGGTTGTCGCTGGGCGCGGTGCCGTCCAGGTTCATTCGCAGCACCTTGCCGCGGAAGGAGTCCATGTCCTCGGCGGTGTCGGCGATGAAGCCGTCGCCCATGTGCACGTAGAGCTTCTTGTCGGGCCCGAGGCTCAGGTTCGAGATCTGGTGCGAGGTCGACTGCTCCTCGCCCGGCGCCTTGAAGATCGTGGTCTTGGTGGCGGCGGTCAGGCCGCCGTCCGCGCTGTGGAAGCGCACGATCTTGGGAAGCAGGTCGCCGTCGTCCTTGTACAGCATGGACACGAACAGGTCGCCGGTTTCCGGCTCGACCACGATGCCGGTCACGCCCATCTCGCCGGTGCCCGGGAACTGCGCGCTCGGGTCGAAGTCGAGCAGGTCGTCGGCGTAGGTGTGCTTCTTGTAGTCACCGGTCACCACGCGGATGCGGCCGTAGAGCTCGGTGACGTAGAACAGCGGCTTGGTGGGGTCGCCGGAGTAGTTCGGCACCATCGCGATGTTCACCGGCAGCGCCAGGTCGCCGGTGACCTCCTCGACCACGAAGCCGGGCTGGTGGATCTTCCAGTCGCCCGCGCCGGGCAGCGGCTTGCGCTCGACGTCGGTCTTGAACGGCCGGGTGGAGTACGCGCTCCACACGCCGCTCGCGTCGCGGTGCCGCACGCGCAACGTGTAGGCCTTGTCCGCGATCAGGTCCTTGCGACCGGCGAACGAGTTCTCGAACACCCCGTCGCCCAGGTGCACGTGCACCCGGCCGGTGCCGCTGGCGCAGGAGTCGAACCAGACCCGCTCGCCGGAGCCGGCGTTGCCGGCCCAGATCTCCCAGTCGGTGCACAGGTGGGCGTCGCCGGCGTCGTTGTTCTGCATCGCCCGCGTCTCCATGTGCACGTCGGCGGCGCTGAGCAGTCTGTTGTCCTTCTCCGGTTCGGTGATGACCGGGGCCGCGGGGCCTGCGGCGCGGGCGGCGACCGGGGCCGGCGCGGCCGCGGTGCCGAACATCAGGACAGCGGACAGCAGTGAGGTGCCGAGCGCGCCTGCTCTTAATCCGTTATTCATGCTGGATATGCCTCCTGAAATGTCAACAAATGCGACAAACCAGGTCAGGCTACCTATAGCGCAGAGTGGTATAAAGCGCACGCGCCGTGCGGGAGTCGTCTCAGCAATGTCGCCGGTGCGCGCCGCGCGTGCGGGAGGAGTGCGCGCGCGCCGCGCCCGGCCGCCATGGGCTGCGACGGAGGACGCGCTCACCATGGACGGATCATGGGACCAGCAGGGGTGCGTCCTGCTGGTCCCACTCTGCTAGCGCCGGGCGTCGCCCGCATGTCACGCGCGTGCCGTCAGCCGTGCTTAGTCTTCTTCGCGGAGGGTGCGGGGTTGGCCTTGCTCGGCCTCGGCGAGGGCCCGTTGCCGGGATTCCCGCTGGGCCGAGCGCCGTTCGGCTCGATCAGCGCGGTGCAGTAGCCGGTCAGGTCCTGCCCGGCCGCCGCGGCGACCAGCGCGGCGTACGCCGGGCTGTCCGTCGCCTTCGGCTTGTCCCTGTCCGCGGTGGCCAGGAACGAGCGGCACAGGCCGTGCAGGTTCGCCGGGGCCGAGGGCAGGGCCGGCGGCGAGCCGCTCGGCGACGGCGTGCCACTCGGCGACGGCAGGGCGCTGTGGCCCGGTGTGGCGCCCGGCCGGGACTTCGACGGCGACACCGGAGACTGCGGGCCGATCGGGAACGGGTTGGGCAGCACGCCCGAGTGGGCCGCGAACGCGACGCCGCCGACCGTCAACGCGGCGACGATCGCCCCGACCTTCAGCGCCAGGGCCCGCCGCAGCGTGTGCCGCCGGCGCGCCGCCGGCTGCGGGTACGCCGCACGGAAGGCGGCCAGCACGGTGGCCGCCCCGGCGAGTTCCTCGGGTCGTCCCGGAGCGGCGGCACGGGCCAGCAGGTCGCCGACCGGTCCCTGGTCGGCGGCCTGGGTCCGGGCGCCATCGAGCAGCCGCTCGCTCGTGCCGGGGTCGATTCCGCCGGTCGTGGAAAACTCGCTCATGTCACCTCGTTGAGCGTCGGATCCGCGCGGGGTGTCACTGCCTCGCCACCGTGACGTGCGCCACCCAGCATCTCGCCCAGCCGCCGCAGCCCCCGGTGCGCCGCCATGCGCACCGCGCCGGACCGCTTGCCCAGCACGTCGGCGGCAGACTGGGCGTCCAGGCCCATCACCGCCCGCAGCAGCACCGCCTCGGCCTGGTCGGCGGGCAGCGAGGCGATGAGCGACAGCGCCTCGTCGGTCGTCATCGACTGCTCGGCGGAGGCCGCGGTGTCGTCGGCGGCGGGCAGGTCGGCCATCGCCTCGACCGGGAACGGCACCGACGGGCGGCGCTGGTGATGGCGCAGGTGGTCCATGGCCCGGTGCCGGCCCACGGTCGCCGCCCAGCGCCGGAAACCGCCCTCGTCGCCACGGAACGTGTGCAGGTCGCGCACGATCTGCAGCCAGGTCTCGGAGGCGACGTCCTCGGCGTCCGAGCCCACGAGCATCCGCAGGTAGCGCAGCAGTCCCGGCTGAACCGCCAGGTAGAGGCTGTTGAACGCCGCCTCGTCGCCGTGCCGGGCCGCATCGACCGCTGCCGTCAGGTCGGCAGCAGAGGGCCGCAGCTCGGTCACCGGCAGCTCCCCTCCCACACGTCTCTGGCTGAGCGCTTGATTGTGCACACATCGCACCCGCCAGTGCGAACCGGCTGACCCCTGCCTTGGGATACGCGTCACCCGGTGTGACGTTCGGCGGGCGTGCGGCGCTCTACCGGTGGCGCATGTCGTGCGCGGTGACAGGCCTCCTCCAGGAGGCGAGGGCTAGGTCAGGGCAGCAGGGGATGAGCAGAAGAAAAGGCGCGAACCGGCCGGTGTTCGTGGACCGCACGGGCCGCAGGCGGCGCCTGTTCACCGTGCTCGCCGCGGGTGGCGGGATAGCGCTCACGCTGATGCTGGGCGTCGTGGTGGCGGGATTCCTCGGGGTGGACGGGGCGGGGCTGCCCGGCCTGCCCCAGTTGCTGCCCGACCGTCCCGCGGCCGAGGAGTCGCCCAGCCCGGCGCCGGCCGACTCGACGCCGCAGCCGCGGCCGCAACCGGTCACGGAGCCCTCCGCGTCGCCGACGAAGACCACCGGCAAGCCGAGCGCCGCGCCCAGCTCCTCGTCGACCATCCACGGCAACCGGCCCACCGACCGGCCGCACCCGACCGCGTCGAAGAAGAAGTAGCGATGTCGCGACACGCGAGACGGCGCGAGTCCCCGCGCCGGGCGCCCAAGGCGCACTGGCTGCTGCTGGCGCTGTCCCTGCTGCTCGCCCTGGCCGGACTGTCCCTCAACGGCTATGTCGAGCACATCGGCGCGGAGGGCAGCGGCCCGCACCCCGTCGCCGACGAGCGCCCCGCCCCCGACGAGGTGGTCGACGGCGGCCCGGTGCAGCGGCTCGCCGCCGACGGCACGGTGACCACGCGCGCGATGCCGGCCAAGACGATCGCCCTGACCTTCGACGACGGACCCGACCCGCGCTGGACGCCCGCGATCCTCGACGTGCTGCGCCGTCACGACGCGGCCGGCACCTTCTTCGCCGTCGGCGCGCAGGTCAACCAGCACCCCGACATCGCGCGGCAGATCGTCGACAGCGGCAGCGAGGTCGCCGCGCACACCTTCACCCACCTCGACCTGACCGCCGCGCCGAGCTGGCAGCGCTCGGCGGAGACGACGCTGACCGGCAACGCGATCGCCGCCGCGACCGGCCTGCGCCCGACGCTGATGCGCCCGCCCTATTCGGCGACCCCGGACGCGGTGACCGTGCCCGCGTACGAGGCGATGCGGCAGGCCGCCGACGAGGGATACCTCACCGTGCTGGCCGACCTCGACACGAAGGACTGGAGCCGGCCCGGCGTCGACGCGATCGTCGCCGCGGCCACGCCCTCCCGCGGCGCGGGCGCGATCGTGATGATGCACGACGCTGGCGGCGACCGCGCGCAGACCGTGGCCGCCCTGGAGATCCTCATCCCGAGGCTGCAGGAGCAGGGCTACCGGTTCACCACCGTGTCGCAGGCCATGGAGCTGCCCGCCGCACCCGCCGCGCCCGCCGGGCAGCGGATACGCGGACAGGCCCTGCGGTTCGCGCAGCTCGGCGCGGGCTGGCTGGCCGGCGCGATGACCTGGCTCATGCTCGCCGCGGTGGTGCTCGCCGTGCTGCGGCTGATCGTGCAGGTATGGTGCGCCCGCGTGCACGTGCGCCGGGTGCGCAAGCTGACCCGCGGGCGCAAGCGGTACGTCGGCGCGGTGTCGGTGATCGTGCCCGCCTACAACGAGTCGGCCAACATCGAGGCGACCGTGCGCTCGCTGATCGGCGGCGACTACCCGAGCGTCGAGGTCATCGTCGTCGACGACGGCTCCACCGACGGCACCGCCGAGCTGGTGCGCCGCCTGCGGCTGCCGAACGTCTACGTGGTCGAGCAGGAGAACGCCGGCAAGCCGACCGCGCTGAACACCGGGGTCATGTTCGCCCGCGGCGACATCCTGGTGATGGTCGACGGCGACACGGTCTTCGAGCCCGACGCGATCGGCGAGCTGGTGCAGCCCCTGGCCGACCCGGCGGTCGGCGCGGTGTCCGGCAACACCAAGGTGGCCAACCGCGGCGGGCTGCTGGGCCGCTGGCAGCACCTGGAGTACGTGATCGGCTTCAACCTGGACCGCCGGATGTTCGACGTCGCGCAGTGCATGCCGACCGTGCCCGGCGCGATCGGCGCGTTCCGCCGCGAGGCGGTCGTCGACGTCGGCGGGGTTTCCACGCAGACGCTGGCCGAGGACACCGACTTCACCATGGCGATCATCCGGGCCGGATGGCGCGTGGTGTACGCGCCCGACGCCATCGCCTGGACCGAGGCCCCGGCCTCGCTGCGGCAGCTGTGGCGGCAGCGCTACCGGTGGTGCTACGGCACGATGCAGGCGATGTGGAAGCACCGCCGGGCGCTGGCCGAGGGCGGAGCGTCGGGGCGGCTGGGCCGGCGCGGCCTGTCCTACCTGACGCTGTTCCAGGTGCTGCTGCCGCTGTCCGCGCCGATGGTCGACGTCTACGGCGTGTACGGCGCGATCTTCCTGCCCCCGACGCAGGTGGCGGCGGTGTGGCTGGGCTTCACCATGGTCCAGGTACTGACCGCGGCGTACGCCCTCAAGCTCGACGGGGAGC
This sequence comes from Catellatospora paridis, assembly GCF_009720365.1. Classification (GTDB taxonomy): domain Bacteria; phylum Actinomycetota; class Actinomycetes; order Mycobacteriales; family Micromonosporaceae; genus Catellatospora; species Catellatospora paridis. Next base: position 28,428 of record NZ_WBZD01000017.1, read on the forward strand.
GCTACGGCCCACTGTGGAGCCTGCCGTTGCAGCAGGTCGTGTACCGGCAGCTGATGTACCTCGTGGTGATCCAGTCGACGGTCATGGCGCTGGTCGGCGACCGCCTGCGCTGGCACCGCATGGCCCGCACCGGCGCCGCCACCGCCCACGCCCGCATCAGCGCCTGAGCCTGCGTGATCGTCCCGCTTTGATCGTTCGACCTGCCTGGCACCTGTGCGTATCTTGACCCCGCATTCGCCCACCTGCCCGGCAAGTCGAACGATCATGGTGCGCCTGGGGCCCGTGACACATCGGCGTTCGTTGACGCCTTAACGGTGAACCTTCTTTCCGGTTTCTGTTCAGGCACCATCAACGGAGGTCCTCATGAGACGCCTCACGCTGCTCCTCGCCGTACTGATCGGGCTGGCCGGCCCGCTGCCCGCGGCGGCCGCGCCCCCGCCCACGCCGCAGGCCGCGGCGATCACACCGATCCAGATCTACGGCGCCTGGCACTGCAGCAACGACGCCTGCCTGTGGGCGACGCCGCGCACCGTGGCCGAGTTCGACAGCCAGAACCACTGGCTCGTCGACCGCGGTGACGGCCGGCCGTCGGTCAACCTGGTCGTGCTCAGCTTCGTCAACCCGCTGAAGCTGCTGAACCAGACCACCGACGCGGCCACCCTCAACGGTGTGCCGCGGGGTATGACGCAGGAGATCGTCAACCACTTCACCTCGCGCGGCATCCGGGTGATGTTGTCGATCGGCGGCATCACCTACACCGACGACTGGGACACCGCGCTCGCCACGAGCGGCACCCTGCTCGGGCAGCGCGCGGCCGCGGTGGCGACGCAGTTCGGGGTCGGCATCGAGATCGACTACGAGCAGAACAGCAGCCCGAACGTCGCGGCGCTGCAGAACTTCATCACCGCGTACCGGGCGGTCCACCCGTACGACGCGAGCGGCGCGAACCCGCGGGCGCGGCTGACCATCGACGTGGCCGCGGGTGACCGCTGGCTGATCGCGCTCAACCAGAAGGCGACCGCCGACTGGCTGCGCACCGACAACCCGGTGCTGGACTGGGCCAACGCGATGGTGCCGGCCCGGCAGCCGGCGGCGTCGACGGCGCAGGCCAACTGGCAGGAGCACATCGACGGCAAGCCGCAGTACAACCCGCCGGTGCCGCCGCTGGCCCCGGCGAAGTTCACCGGCGGCCTCTACATCGCCGAGGGCAGCAAGGTCCGCGCGGAGTGCACGAACTTTGCGAACTCGGTGCAGCAGGCCGCGGCCCCGTACGTGCAGTCGGTGGCTCCGAACGGTGCGGGCACCACGGCGGGCATGCTGGGCTTCATGTTCTGGGCCGCGGAGAAGCCGTCGACCCGCGGGGTCGGCACCGCCCCGCCGAACACCTGCGAGGGTGGCATGGGCGTCGGCGCGACCAGCCTGAACATCCCCGTGCCGATGCCTGCACTGCGGCAGAGCTGACCGACACCGGGCCCCGGCACCCACCTGTCGCCGGGACCCGGCGAACAGGAGTGGGGCCCGGCGCGGACGCACCGGGCCCCACCTGCCGTCACGCGCGGTACGCGGTCCAGGCGTCGAGCATGCGGGTCGCCTGGCCCGCGGTGAACTCGAACATGCAGGCGTCGTCGGTGTAGTCCATGAAGTTGTGGATCGGGTCCAGGCCCGGCTTGTTCTTGCAGGTGTCCAGGTTGGTCGGGCACCCGAAGGCGGCGGCCTTCTCCGCCGGGGTGTCGGCGACCTGGTCGCCCTGGCCGTTACAGCCGCCCTGGAAGGTGTGGTACAGGTTCAGCCAGTGGCCGATCTCGTGGGTGGCGGTGTCGCCCAGGTTGTACGGGCTGGCGTTGCCGCCGGGCAGCGACTCGGCGAGGATCACCGCGCCGTCGTACGAGGTGATGTTCGACTGGGGGAAGGTGGCCCAGCCGAGCAGGTCCTGGCTGAGCAGGCCGGTGTAGATGTTCAGGGTGCCGTCGCCGCCGACGCGCAGCGCCGACTTCATCGCCTTCTCCGTGTTGGAGTTGTAGACGATCGGATACCAGGCGGCGTTGGTGACCCGGTTGATCGACTGCAGCTGGAACGCGAACGCGGTCGCCGCGCCGCCGGTGCCGCCGGAGTACGCCTGGTTCAGCACGCTGATCTGGTTGTTGATCATCGAGTCGGGGATGTTGCCGTTGGCGCGGGTGCCGTCCTCGGAGATCACGTGCACGACCACCGGGATGGTGACGGTGGCCGCCGCGGCGGCCGCGGTGGCACGGGCCTTGCCCTTGGCCTTGAGGGCGGCTTCCAGTGCCTTCTCGTTGGCGGCCACCTGCTCCGTGGTGAGCTCGTTGGGGTCGTGCTTGGCGGAGCCGCCCGGCTTGGCCTTCATCGCGGCGGCCGGCTCCACGCACACCGGCGCGGGTGCCGCGGCCACACCGACCGCCGCCCCTCCGGTGAGCGTGGACGCCGCGACGAGCGCGGTCAGTCCGAGTGTGCTGAGGGAGCGCCTCAGGTTCATCGAATCACCTCTCCTGCCCCTGGCGCGGTGGGGTAGTCCGCGCCGTTCCCATGCATGTGGAAGGGACGCTAGAGCTGATCGATGGACATCGAAATCATGTGTACGGATGGTGGGTCTGTCGCGGCCGTGTCACGGATTCGCCGTGCCGCTCCGATGTGGCCGGACGACGCGGGGTCACGTGGACCCGGACTGGTCTTGCTCAGCCTCCGGCGCAGGTGTTGGTGCCGCCACTGCGGGAGTAGCAACCGGTGGGCGTGACGTCGGGCGTCGGGGTGCCGCCGGGGGCGCGCAACCCGATCGTGACCAGCGAGAGCAGCAGTGTCGCGGCTGCCAGCGCCACGCCGGTCCCGCGCTTGCCGCGCTGCGCCAGGAAGAGCAGCGCGCCCGCGCCCTGAATCGCGAGCAGTGCGTTCAGGCAGCCGACGGTCAGCCGCAGTTCCGCCGCGTTCTCCGCCGGCGTGTCCCAGCCGTCGAACAGCTCGAACTTCGACAACGCCAGCGCCACCAACGCGCCGATCCACGCGATGAGAAGCAGGTGTCCGAGCGTCTCCAGCAACTTTGCGCCGCGACGCGAAGGCCTGCCGGCCGGGTCGCCGTCCGGCCGCGTCTGCGATGTCGTCGGCGTCATGCGGGAGAGTGTGCCCGTTGCATCCCGGCTCCGCTGCCCCGCCGGCTGCGGCAGGTCGTCGCGCGGCTCGGGGGCATTCACCCGAAGAGCGGCCAGGTCCGTCTGCCGGGCTGGGTGGGTTGCCGACCGGCCATGAGCAGCTCCGCCGTCGCCTGCCAGGTCGCCTGGCAGCTCACCCGGGAGCAGATACGGCAGCGGCCCGTCCGCTTCCTGTTGCGGTGCCGGTACAGCTCCTCGTAGAGGAAGGCCGCCCGCTTGTCGGTGATCGGCTCCATGCTGCTTACTCCTCACCAAGCAGGGCACCCCGCCGCCCGGTCTCGGTGGGCGCGAACGGCAGGGGCGGTCCTGGAGGCGGGCTGGGGTGCGTTCCAGCCCGCTCGTGAGCCTCAAGTGCCGACCGGAGGCTCTTCTGCAACCTACTGTAAGAGGTTGTAGAGCCACAAGACTTGATTGCCATGAAGTAACTAGACGTGATCAACTCGGGCAGCCGACCCGAGGAAGTCACCATGCCTGCCATCCCCATGAGTTCTGCGCAGATCGCAGAGGACATCACTGCCCGTATCGCGGCTGGGGAGTATGCGCCGGGCAGCCAACTGCCGACCATCGCGCAGCTCGCCAGCCTCTACAACGTCAGCGACGGAACGATCTCGCGCGTGATGATCGTGCTGCGCACGCGCGGAACGATCGTGGGGGTCCCCGGGCGCGGCACCTTCGTGCCCGAGCAGGACTGACGACGCCCGGCGTCAACCTGACCGTTGTGCAGGGCAAACCAGGTCCGCATGTGCCTGCGGCGGGGTAGAACTGCACTGTGGCCGACAAGCTCGCGCCGTACCGGGGGAAGCGGTCGGCGGTGCGTACGCCCGAGCCGGTGCCCGCGGCCGGGCCGCTGCCGCGTGGGCATGACGACACCTTCGTCATCCAGGAGCACCACGCCCGCGCGCTGCACTGGGACTTCCGCCTGGAGCACGGCGGCGTGCTCGTCTCCTGGGCCGTCCCCAAGGGCCTGCCACTGGACCCGAAGGACAACCGCCTCGCCGTCCACACCGAAGACCACCCACTCGAGTACGCCGACTTCGCCGGTCACATCCCGGCGGGCGAGTACGGTGCGGGCGAGGTGAGCATCTGGGACCGGGGCGCGTACGAGCTGGAGAAGTGGACCGACGACGAGGTCAAGGTGGTCCTGCACGGGCAACGGGTGGAGGGGCGCTACGTGCTCATCCATACGAAGGGCACGCAGTGGTTGATGCACCGCATGGACCCGCCCCCGGCGGACCGGACCGCGCCGCCGGACCTGATCCGGCCCATGATGGCGACGCTGGGGGAACTGCCGCCGAAGGCGCAGGACGGCCGGTACGGCTACGAGCTGAAGTGGGACGGGGTGCGGGCCGTCGTCTACGCCGAGGGCGGCCGGGTGCGGGCGCTGAGCCGCAACGACCTGTACGTCACTGCGGCGTACCCGGAGCTGCGCGCGTTCGCGGAGGCGCTCGGGTCGACCACCGCGGTGTTCGACGGCGAGCTGGTGGCGTTCGACCGCTCGGGGCGGATCTCGTTCGGCGCGCTACAGCCGCGGATGCATGTGCAGGACGCGGCGCGGGTGCGCCGGCTGGCCGCGCAGACGCCGGTCACCTACGTCATCTTCGATCTGCTGCACCTGGACGGGCGGGACACCACGAAGCTGCCCTACCGGCAGCGGCGTGAACTGCTGGAGGGGCTGGGCCTGTCGGGGGCGCACTGGGACACCCCGCCGTACACCGAGGGCGGCGGGACGCGGCTGCTGGAGACCTCGCGGGAGCAGGGCCTGGAGGGAGTCGTAGCGAAGCTGCTGGACTCGGCGTATGAGCCGGGGCGGCGGTCACGGGCCTGGATCAAGGTGAAGAACCTGCGTACGCAGGAGGTGGTCGTCGCGGGGTGGCGGCCGGGCCAGGGCAACCGTGCGGACACGATCGGGGCGCTGCTACTGGGGATTCCCGGGCCGGACGGGTTGCGCTACGTCGGCTCGGTCGGCACCGGCTTCACCCGGCAGATGCTCGACGACCTGCGGCAGCGGCTGTCCAAGCTGGAGCGGAGCACGTCGCCGTTCGCGGAAGCATTGCCGACCCGCGACGCCAAGGACGCGCACTGGGTCACACCGAAGCTGGTCGGGGAGGTGCGGTTCACCGAATGGACCCGCGACGGCAGGCTGCGCCACCCCGCCTGGCGCGGCCTACGCCCGGACAAGTCCCCGTCCGAGGTGGTCCCCGAGTCCTGACCGGGTTCAGCAGGTGGCCTTTCTTACCTGCCTAGGAGGGGGATGTCGAGGAGGCCGGCGTGGTAGTCGCGGACGGCCTGGGCGAGTTCGTCGATGCTGAGCTGGCCGTCGTGGTTCTCGTCGATCTGGTCGAAGGCCTCCTCGGCGTGGGGCTTGGTCACGCCGATGGCCTCGATCCAGCGGCGGAACTCGGCCGGATTGACCTGGCCGTCGCCGTCGGTGTCGCACAGGTCGAGGGTGGCGCTGATGGTCGGGCGCAGCACGGTGCTGAAACCGGTGTTGCCCATGAGGATGATCTCGGTCTGCGCGATGCGGTCGAACTGCTTGGCCGAGAGCGTGTCGTCGGGCTGCAGGCTCGCCTTGGCGGCCAGGTACTCCCACATCGCCAGGTATGAGTCGAGCACGGCCCGGCCGCGCGGGGACTGCTCGTCCTCGCCGAACGCCGCCACGATGCGCCGGCCCTCGGCCTCGAAGTCCGACCGGTCGACGTGGCCGTTGCCGTCGGTGTCCCACAGCCGGAACCGCCGCGCGAGCCGCTCGCTCCGAACGTCCAACATGTGTCGCACCCCCTGCTCTACCGGCGCGAACGCCGATCCGGAACCGAAGGCCGTATGGGAACCGGGTGAGCCACGCGGAACCCGAGGCCTGACAGGACACTACCAAGCGCGAGGAACCGGCGGCGGAGCGTTGCGATTCTGTGACAGAGTGTGCGCGAGAGCCGGTCACGGCGCGTTTGGCGAATGCCGTCCCGGGGAATGGAGACGGCTATGGCCCGGCCTCGCATCGTCATCGTCGGAGCGGGATTCGCGGGCTTCCACGCTGCCCGCAGCCTGTCGCGCAAGTCGCGCGGCCACGCCGACATCACGCTCATCAACCCGGCGGACTACCTGCTCTACGTGCCGCTGCTGCCGGAGGTGATGGCGGGCCTGCTGGAGCCGCGCCGGATCGCGGTGTCGCTGACCGGCACGCTGCGGCACGTGCGGCAGGTGCCCGGCATGGTCACGAACGTCGACCTGGCGAACCGGCGGCTCGCCTACACCGGCCCCGAGGGCGCGGAGAACACGATCGACTACGACCGGCTCGTGCTCACGCCGGGCAGCGTCAACCGGCTGCTGCCCATCCCGGGCGTCGGCATGTACGCGCACGGCCTGCGCGGCCTGGCCGAGGCGATGTTCCTGCGCGACCACATCACGCTGCAGGTGGAGCTGGCCGCGCAGGCCACCGACCCGGAGGAGCGCCGCGCCCGGTGCACCTTCGTCGTGGTCGGCGCCGGGTACACCGGCACCGAGGTCGCCGCGCACGGGCAGCTGTTCACCGACGCGCTGGCCAAGTCGCTGCCCCGGTTGCGGGAACGGCCCCGCTGGCTGCTGCTGGACACCGCCGAGCGGGTGCTGCCCGAGCTCGACCCGCGGCTGTCGCGCACCGCCGCGCGGGTGCTGGCCCGGCGCGGGGTCGACGTGCGGATGCGTACTTCGGTGCGCCAGGCCGAGGCCGAGGGCGTGCAGCTCACCGACGACTCGTACGTGCCGACGCGCTCGCTGATCTGGTGCGTCGGCGTGCGCCCCGACCCGCTGGTGGACGGGCTCGGGCTGCCGTCGGCGGAGGGCCGCCTGATCGTCGACGAATACCTCACCGTGACCGGCCACCCCGAGGTGTTCGCCTGCGGCGACGCCGCCGCCGTGCCCGACCTGACCCGTCCGGGCCACCACACCCCGATGACCGCCCAGCACGCGGTACGGCAGGGCCGGGTCGCCGCGCACAACGTCGCCGCCTCCTGCGGGGTCGGCACGCGCAAGCCGTACCGGCACCACGACCTGGGTTTCCTGGTCGACCTCGGCGGGCTGGACGCGGCCGCGAACCCGTTCGGCGTGCCCCTGTCCGGGCTGCCCGCGTCGCTGGTGACCCGCGGCTACCACCTGGTCTCGCTGCCCGGCAACCGGGCGAGAGTGGCCGCCGACTGGCTGCTCGACGCCGTGCTGCCCACCCCGTCGGTGCGCCTCGGCCTGGTCCCGCCGCAGGCCGCGGACCTGCAGATGTCGTCCGAGCCGGTAACCGAATCAGGCCGCCACGCCGTGTCCGCGTCCCCCCAGGTCCCCGCCGGCTTCGTCCCCGCCGACGACGACCGCCCGCCGTCCGACGAGCGCTGAGCGTCGCCCCGTCCGCGCTTCCAATAGACATTGGCCTATCTAGATGGATTCGATCTACGATTTCTCATCTAGATAGGCCAACGTCTATCTCGGATCAGCCGGGACACCGCTCCGCACAACGGATCATGAGCGGGGTCAGGCGGCGGCGGGCACGGTTGGGCGCGCCGGTTGCGCCGGTATGGTCCGGCGTGGCTCGCGCAGCACGGTGTACGCGACCGCGAAGGCGGCGACCATCAGTCCCGCCCCGACCGTGTACGCCAACCGGTAACCGCCGGTCAGTGCCGCGGCCTGGCTCGCGCCCCCGGCCAGCGCGTGTCCGGTGTGCCCCGCGGCCAGGGTCGACAGCACCGCGACGCCGACCGCCATGCCGATCTGCTGCGTGGTGTTGAACAGGCCGGACGCGAGCCCGGCGTCGTCCGGCCCCGCGCCGGACATGCCGAGCGTGGTCAGCGCGGGCAGGGCCAGCCCGAACCCGGCCGCCAACAGCATCGCCGGGAGCAGGTCGGTGACGTACGACGCGTGCACCGGGATGCGGGCCAGCAGCCCCAGCAGCACGATCAGCAGGGCGAGGCCGGTCAGCAGCACCCGGCGCTCGCCGAAGCGGGTGTTGAGCCGGGCCGAGACCCCCAGCGACACCGCGCCGATCACCAGCGCGGCGGGCAGCATCGCCAACCCGGTCTCGCCCGCGCCGTACCCGAGGACCTTCTGCAGGTACAGCGCGGTGATGATCTGGAAGGAGAAGAGGGCCGCGACCATCAGCATCTGCACCAGGTTCGCCCCGGCGACGCTGCGCGAGCGCAGGACGCGGGGCGGCATCAGCGGCCGCCGGGCGGTGGCCTGTCGGACCACGAACGCGGCCAGCAGCAGCACGGCCACCGCGCCGGTGGTCAGCGTCCGGGTCGACGTCCAGCCGTGCTCCTCGACCTTGACCACGGTGTAGATGCCCAGCATCAGCCCGGCCGTGACCAGCAGCGCGCCGATCGTGTCGGCTCCGGCGGCCAGTCCCAGGCCGCGGTCGGCGGGCAGCACCGCGACGGCGACCGCCAGGGCGGCGACGCCGATGGGCAGGTTGACGAAGAAGATCCAGTGCCAGTCGAGCGCATCGGTGAGCACGCCGCCGAGCACCTGGCCGAGCGAGGCCCCGGCCGCGCCGGTGAAGCTGAACACCGCGATCGCCTTGGCCCGCTCGGCGGGCTTGGGGAACAGGTTGACCAGGATGCCCAGGCCGACCGCGGCGGCCATGGCGCTGCCGAGGCCCTGGCCGAAGCGGGCGGCGATGAGCAGCGCCGGGGTGTCGGCGAGCCCGGCCAGCAGCGAGGCGGCGGTGAACACCGCGGTTCCGGCCAGGAACAGCCGGCGGCGGCCGATGAGGTCGCCGAGCCGCCCGGCCAGCAGCAGCAGGCTGCCGAACGCGATCAGGTAGGCGTTGACCACCCAGCTCAGGCCGGCGGGGGAGAAGCCCAGATCCTGCTGGATGGCGGGCATCGCGACGGTGACGATGCTGCCGTCGAGGACGGTCATCAGCAGCCCGGTCGCGATCACCCCCAGGGCGATCCAGCGGGAACGGGGCGGGGCGGACGAGACGGGCGTGGACATGCGGGTCCTCCTGTGGACTGTGCCGATAGGAGTGACCGTAGTGGATAGTTTCGTTGCAGACAATCTTTTACGGGAGCAGATTGGCTACTGGCGCGCCCGCCGCACCGGCTGCGCAGACTCGGCAGGGGTGGCCAGATGCCCGCCGACCAGGCCTTCCAGGGCGCGCAGCAGGGCCTCGCGCTGCGCCGCGGGCAGCGCCGACAGCGTCTCCTCGTGCACCCGGTCGACGATCTCCTGGCTCCGCGCGGCCACCTTCGCGCCGTCCGGGGTCACCGCGATGATGCGGGCCCGCCGGTCGGTGCTCGACGCGCGGCGTTCGGCCAGGCCGGCCTTCTCCAGCGCGTCGACGGTGACCACCATCGTGGTCTTGTCCATGTCCCCGAGTGCGGCGAGCTGGATCTGGGTCCGCTCCTCCGCCAGCGCGTGCACCAGCACGCAGTGCATCCGCGCGGTGAGCCCGATCTCGCCCAGCGCCGCGGCCATCCGGCTGCGCAGCACGTGGCTGGTGTGGTCCAGCAGGAAGGACAGGTCGGGGCTGGTGCGGGTGGGCGCCATCGCGGTCATGCCCGCCAGTGTACGCAAATTCGATCCGTAGCAGATCATCTGCGCTGGTCAGCCCGCGGCACGCGACGGCCTGCGGGCGGGCACGGGCAGGCCGAGCTGCTCGCGGATGGCGCGCTGCACGGCGGCCTTGGCGGCCCGGGCGTCCACGCTGATCACGAGTTCCTTGCCGCGGAAAAGCTCCAGCGCCGGGTCGGTCTTGGCGTGGTAGTCGGCCAGCCGGGAGGCGAGCGCCTCCTCGGTGTCGTCGGCGCGGCTGACCAGCTCGCCGCCGCAGGCGTCGCAGCGGCCCTCGCGGGCCGGGCGGTGCTCGATGAGGTTGTAGTCCATGCCGCAGTTCGAGCACAGCCGCCGGGCCAGCACGCGGCGGCGCACCTCGCTGTCGGGCAGGTCGAGGTGGATCACCGCGTCGACGTCGTAGCTCTCCAGGAAGAACTGCGCCTGGCGGCGGTTGCGGGGGAAGCCGTCGAGCACGAAGCCGTAGTTCCAGTCGTGCAGCGCCAGCCGGTCGCGCACCACGGATTCGGTGGTGGCGTCGTCGACCAGGTCGCCGGCGTTCATCGCCCGGCGCACCTGCGCCCCGAGCTTGGTGTGGTACTGCACGTGCCAGCGGTAGACGTCGCCGACGCTGATGTGCACGAGGTCGAAGTCGGCGGCCAGCTGCTTGGCCTGGGTGCCCTTGCCACTGCCCTGGACGCCCATGATCACGTACTTGCGCACACATGAAGTCAACCACGGGTGGGTATCGGTGATGAGTGATTTATGACGCCGAGCACACCCGGCGGCGGTACGTTTCGAGCGTGGGGCCATCCGTTGAGGACCATGCCGGTGCGGTACGCGCGCTGTGGGCGCAGTACCAGGCTCTGCCCCGCACGGAACCGGTGCGGCTGGCCAAGCGCACGTCCAACCTGTTCCGCTTCGGCCGCTCGGACGCCGGGCGCGGCCTGGACGTAAGCGCGTTCGACTCGGTGATCTACGTGGACGAGACCGAGCGCACCGCCCAGGTGCAGGGCATGGTCACCTACGAGCGGCTGGTCGACGAGACCCTGCGCTTCGGGCTGATGCCGCTGGTCGTGCCGCAGCTCAAGACCATCACCATCGGCGGGGCGGTGGCCGGGCTGGGCATCGAGTCGTCGTCGTTCCGCAACGGGCTGCCACACGAGTCCGTGCTGGAGATGGAGATCCTCACCGGCGACGGGCGGGTGGTCGTCGCCCGGCCCGACAACGAGCACGCCGAGCTGTTCCGCGCGTTCCCCAACTCGTACGGCACGCTCGGCTACGCGCTGCGGCTGACCATCGAACTGGAGCCCGTGCAGCCGTATGTGCGGCTGCGGCACCGCCGGTTCGACAACGCCGCCGCCTGCTTCGCCGCGCTCGACGAGCTGTGCAGCACCGGCCGCGACGGCGACGCCCGGGTCGACTTCCTCGACGGCACCGTCTTCCACGGCCGCCAGATGTACCTGACCATCGGCACGCTCACCGACACCGCGCCGTGGACCAGCGACTACACCGGTCAGGAGATCTACTACCGGTCGCCCGCCCGGCGGCCCATCGACTACCTGTCGGTGCGCGACTACCTGTGGCGCTGGGACACCGACTGGTTCTGGTGCTCGCGGGCCTTCGGCGCGCAGCATCCCCTGGTCCGCAGGCTGTGGCCGAGCGCCTACCGGCGCTCCGACGTCTACCACCGCATCGTCGCCTTCGACCGCAGGCACCGGCTCAGCGCCCGCCTGGACAAGGTGCGCGGGCGGCCCGCCCAGGAGGCGGTGGTGCAGGACGTCGAGGTGCCGGTGCGCCAGGGCCCGGAGTTCCTGGACTTCTTCCTCGGCGAGGTCGGCATCACCCCGCTGTGGCTGTGCCCGCTGCGGCTGCGCGATCCCGTGCCGTGGCCGCTCTACCCGCTCAAACCCGACGACCTGTACGTCAACTTCGGGTTCTGGTCCAGCGTCGCGCGGCGGCCGGGCCAGGCCGCGGACTTCCACAACCGGCTCATCGAGTCCCGCGTCGACGCGCTCGGCGGGCACAAGTCCCTCTATTCCACGGTGCACTACACGCGCGAGGAGTTCTGGGATCTCTACAACGGCCCCGCGTACGCGGCGGTGAAGGGCGAGTACGACCCGGACGGTCGGCTGCCCGACCTTTACGACAAGTGTGTTCGGTGAGGCTGAGATGGCGATTGCGAAGGTAGTCCAGGGGCTCGTCACGGGCCCGGTCCCGGTGCGATTCTCCGCCTACGACGGCAGCGTCGCGGGCCCGTCCGACGCCGCCGTCGGTTTCGAGGTGCGCAGCGAGCGCGCGCTGTCCTACCTGGCCACCGGCCGCAACGAGCTGGGCCTGGCCCGCGCCTACGTCTCCGGTGACCTGGAGGTGCACGGCGACATGTACGAGGCGCTGGTCGCCGTCAACGGGCTGAAGCTGGACCAGTCCTGGTCCGGCCGCTACCACGCGCTGCGCGACCTGGGCGGGCTGCGGCTGCTGAAGCCGCCGCCCCGGCCGCCGATGGAGGCCCGGCTGCACGGCCGCCGCCACTCCAAGGAGCGCGACCAGGCCGCGATCTCCCACCACTACGACGTGTCCAACCGGTTCTACGAGTGGCTGCTCGGCCCGTCCATGGCGTACACCTGCGCGGTCTTCCCCGACGCGGCGGCGACCCTGGAGCAGGCCCAGTTCGCCAAGCACGACCTGGTCGCCCGCAAGCTCGACCTGCAGCCCGGCAAACGGCTGCTGGACGTCGGTTGCGGCTGGGGCGGCATGGTCATGCACGCCGCCCGCGAGTACGGCGTGAAGGCGCTGGGGGTCACCCTGTCCCGGCGGCAGGCCGAGTGGGCGGCCAAGGCGATCGCCGACGCGGGCCTGTCCGACCTGGCGGAGGTGCGCCACATGGACTACCGCGACGTGCCGGTCAACCACTACGACGCGATCAGCTCGATCGGGCTGACCGAGCACATCGGCCGTGCCCAGCTGCCCGGCTACTTCCGGTTCCTGCAGCAGCGGCTGCGCTACGGCGGGCGGCTGCTCAACCACTGCATCACCCGGCCCGACAACCGCGACCCGGGGCGCTACCGGCGCACGTTCATCAACCAGTACGTGTTCCCCGACGGCGAGCTGGAGGGCATCGGCCACCTGATCGGCGTGATGAACGAGAACGGGTTCGAGATCCGCCACGAGGAGAACTTCCGCGAGCACTACGCGCTGACGCTGGCTCAGTGGTCGGCGAACCTGGAACGGCACTGGGCGGAGGCGGCCGAGGAGATCGGGCACAGCCGGGCCCGCGTGTGGCGGCTCTACCTGGCCGGCTGCCGCCTCGGCTTCGAACGTGACCAGGTCCAGCTGCACCAGGTGCTGGGCGTACGCCTGGACACGCGCGGAGGCAGCGGTATGCCGCTGCGCCCGACCTGGCTCTGACTCACCGCGGCCCGGACGGCGCCCAGATCTTCGCGGTGACCGTGGTGCCCAGCGCGCTGGAGTCGATGGTCAGCCGCTCGGAGAAGCATCGGGCGATCCACAGGCCCCGGCCGGAGGTCTGCGTCCCCGACGGTGGCTGCCAGCCCGCCGTGTAAGGCCGGCTCACTCCCGACCCGACGTCGCTGACCTGGCAGAACACCCATCCCGGGTAGCGGGACAGCCGCAGCCTGCCCTGCCCCTCGGCGTGCATGACGACGTTGACGACCAGTTCCGTCGTCACCAGCTCCAGCGCCCAGCCGACCGGTTCCGGCAGCCGCCACGACGCGCCCAGCTCGTGGATGCGCCGACGGATCCCGCGCAGGTCGACCCGGGTGAACGGGCCCTCCACGAGGACCTGGTCGTGCGGCGTCATCGGGGTCGGCCCGGTCGGGACGTCGTGCCCGGCCGCCTCCTCGTGCTCCGGCACCGGCGGGGCAGGGGGAGGCAGCAGGTTCCGCCGGGTCCTGCGGTACGGGGCGGTACCAGCGGGCGTGCCGTAGCGCGTTCTGGCGGCGGGGTTCATGCGTCACCTCGATCCGGTGGGTGCGGCTGACCTCTGGCCCATACCCATTCCCTCACGTTCTGATCGTCTACCCGGCGACCGGTGTGCCGGGCGTGATCAGCCCAGCCGGTAGACCCGGGCCGCGTTGCCCGCGCCGACCTGCTCGGCGATGCGCCGCGCGTCGGCCGGGGCCGCCGCGCCGTCGTCGACCATCTCGGCCAGCACCAGGCCCAGGCTGTGCCGCAGCTGCGCCGCGGCGATCAGGTAAAGCTCCGGCAGGCCGTACGCGTCGGAAGAGTAGATCACCTTGCCGAACGGGGCCAGCTCCAGGAACTCGCCGAGCACCGCCGTGGCCCGGCCGCCCAGGTGCGGGACGGCCAGCCCCAGGTCGGCGTGGACGTGCGGATACACCTGGGCCAGCCAGCCGGCCTGGCGGTGGTACGGGTAACAGTGCAGCAGCACCAGGGGCACCCCGAACGGCAGCGTGGCCTCGCAGAACGGCTGCAGCAGCGCCGGGTCGGCGCGGGCCAGCGCCGCGTCGCGGTCGCCGAAACCGGTGTGCAGCTGGATCGGCAGCCCCGCGTCGACCGCGCTCCACAGCAGGTGGCGCAGCAGCACCGGATCGGCCAGCCGCCCGCCGTCGCGTAACCAGCGCGCCGCCGCCGCGCTCACCTCGTACGGTTCCGGCCGCGCCGGGTCCAGGTCCAGGCCGTGCCGGTACGCCGCGATCGACTTCGTCGCCACCGCCCCGGGCAGTGCCTCGTCGAGCGCCTCGGCGAACGCGGCCGCGAACCCGCCCGCGTCGGCTCCCGGCGCGACCTGCTCGGCCAGCAGCTCCAGGCGTACCACCTGGTGGGTTGGGGCTCCGGCCAGCGTGCCCAGCACGCCGCGGTCGGCCAGGCCGCCCGCGACCGGGCCGGTGTCCACCAGCAGCGCGGACAGGCCCGCCGCCCGCAGCAGCCGCCCCGCGACCTCGTCCGGCCCCAGCCTGCGCCGCCGCCGCAGGTACTCCTCGACCGGGGCGTGCGCGGGCAGCTCCAGCACTGGCGCACACCAGCGGCGCAGCGCCAGCCCGACCTGGCTGTCCAGGTAGGACGTGCCCGCCGGCGGCGGCTCGTCCGCCTCGGTGCACCACATCTCGAACGCCGCGTCGTCCAGCGGAGCCATCGTGATCGCATGGCAGTGCCCGTCGATCAGCGGGAGGTCCTCGGTCAGCCCATCCATCGGACCGCCGCTGCCTGCCGCGTCGCGGTGAGCGCCGCTCGGGCCGCCGCCTTCGGGCACCTCGCGGTCAGTAGCGCCACCGGACGGCCTCCACGAGCTGGGCGGTGGTCAGGCGGCCGAGGGTGTCGGCCTCGGCGCGGTGCACCGCGCCGAACGCGTCGAGCAGCGGCTCGCCGAGCATCGCGACCAGGCCCGCGTCGGCGCGCAGGCGCTCGGCGGCCAGCGCGGGGGAGTCCGGCAGCCGGGGTGGGCGGCGCGCCTCGGCGAGCGTGAACGGGTCGACCCGCACCTCGTCGGGCAGCCGTATGCCCGCCCCCGCGGCGTCCGTGGCCAGCGCGCAGACGGCCCCGGCCACCAGGTACGGGTTCGCCGAGCCGTCCACGCACTTGATCTCGGCGTTGGCGGCGGTGTCCCGGTGGCCGGTCGCGCCGGTGACGAAGCGCAGCGCCGCCTCCCGGTTCTCGTGCCCCCAGCACTGGTAGGCCCCGGCCCAGCGCTGCGGGGCCTGGCGCAGCGCGCTGGCCGGGCTCGGCGCGCCCAGCCCGGCCAGCGCGGGCAGCCGTTGCAGCACCCCGGCCAGCACCGACTCCCCGCGGCGCGTCATGCCGTAGGGGCCGTCGCCGCCGGAGAGCAGGTTCACCCCGCCCGCCCAGGGCGAGAAGTGCAGGTGCATGCCGTTGCCCACCTGGTCCGCGACGGACACCGGGGCGAACGAGGCGCGGAACCCGTGCCGGAACGCCAGCGCCCGGATCGTCTCCCGGACCAGCACCACCCGGTCGGCGGCGGTGACCGGGTCCGCGTGCGCGACCGACACCTCGAGTTGCCCCGGGCCGTACTCGGGATGGAACTGCTCCACCGCCACCCCCTGCGCGGCCAGCGCGGCCAGCAGGTCCCTGCCGAAGCCCGACAGCTCCGCCAGCCGCGCCATGCCATAGGCCGGACCGTCGGCCGCGGGGCTCCCGTCGGGCCTCGCCAGATACCACTCGATCTCGAACGCCATGCGCAGATGCAGGCCCGCGGCACGGGCCCGCTCGACCATGCGCTTGGCGAACAGCCGCTGGTCCACAGGGTACGGCTCGCCGTCCTGGGTCCAGCGGTCCACCGGCGCCCAGGCCCAGCCGGGCATCGCGGCCAGCACCGTCAGCGCGTCCAGGTCGGGGTGCAGGCGCAGGTCGCCGACCGGGCCGCCGATCAGGTCGCCGGCGGTGATGCTGTCGTCGACGCAGAACACGTCGTGCACCGGGGACATGCCGACGCCCCACGCTGCGGCGTGGTCCAGACGCTCGGTGGGGACGCCCTTGACCCGGGTCACCCCGGCGTTGTCGACCCAGGTCAGGGCGACGGCGTGCACGCCCGCGGACGCCAGTCGGGCGGCGGCGGCCCGTGCTGCGGTGCCGCGCGCGTCGCGGTCCAGCACCGGCTCCCACATGCCTGAATTCTCGCTGGCCAGGCCGGACAGCGCGCCATGGACGGCCGAATTCGACCCGTTGCGGGGCGATCTTCGGTCCAGCAACGTCCTTGCGTGTTCGGTTGCGTTGCGGACGAGCGGCATCGCCTGAGCGAACCTGACACCGCTCCATGATCCGTTTTTGCGGACGATAGCTGCCCCTATATGGGCAACCGGCGTCCACAAAAACGGATCATGGAGTCAGCCCGTACATGCCGTCGGGCCTTTTGTCCTCTTTGTAATAGCTGGTCAGGAGGCTCGGCCCCGCACCGTCCAGGCTCGGGCCGTCAGGGAGATCGTGCCGTCCGGGCTGGACGGGAGCCGGGAGCGCAGCAGCTCGCGCAGTTCGGTGCGATGCGCGTCGGGCAGCCCGCGCAGGTATCCGGGCGCGGAACCCTGCCCGCCCAGGAACGGTCCCCAGTAGTCGCCGAGGCCGGCGAAGACCGTCGGGACCTGGACGGATTCGACGGCCACCGCCGTCAGCCCGGCCTCGGTCCACAGCGCGCGCAGCGCGTCAGGGTTGCACACCGACGGGCGGCGGCCCTCGTCCCACGCGGCCGAAGCAGGGTCGAGCTCGGCGGCGGCGTCCCAGAAGTGCCGCATCATGGCCATACCCTCGGCGTAGTCCCAGACGTAGGCGGCGGCCACGCCGCCCGGCCGCAGCACCCGCGCGATCTCGGCGACAGCCTGCGCCGGATCGGGTACGAAGTTCAGGACCAGGCCGCTGACGGCCACATCGATGCTGTGGTCGGTCAGCGGCAGGGCCCCGGCGTCGCCGACCTCGAAGCTCGACCGCGCGTCGCCGAGGCGGGTCCGCGCCAGGTCGACGAAGGTCTCGGACTTGTCCACCCCGGTGACCCGCGCGGGATCGGCCATGTCCAGGATGGTCTCGCTCAGCGCGCCGGTGCCGCAGCCCACGTCGAGCCACTCGCGTCCGGCCGGCACGCCCAGCCGCCGGAGGAAGGCCCGCGCGACGGGACGGCTCCACCGGCCCACATAGGCCTCGTAGGCGTCACCGTCGGCGAAGGTCGCATGCGTCATCCGGACACGCTATGGCAATATTCGACTCCGCCTCCAGTGCGAGCAGGGCGGAACCCTGCTCTCCGGCCGGTGCCGATCCGCAAGGCCTGCGTGACGACAGCGCCCGCAGCCCCGGCAGAGATAAACGGACAAATGGGTCGTTGTTCGTAATAATGGGCGTGTAATACACAACAGCCCCCAAAAGTCTCTGTACCCTCGCCCGAGTTACGTGAGGTGACGACACGACCCCGGGGGACAGCCCGCATGAACGCTCGCAAGATCGCGCTCGCCGGCGAGTCCATCCTGGTCGCGATCCTGCTCACCATCCTGGGTGTGATCGCCGCGTGCCAGCACACCGGTGGCCCGGTGCTGCCCGCCACGTCGGCCCCGCTCGGCCCGGTGATCACCGAGCCGGAGAACGCCGGCCAGCTGCTCAGCGGCGCGGACGTGCACATGGAGACCAGCCCCATGCAGGATGTCGACGCGGGCAGCGAGCACGTCTGCACCGACTGGGAGATCTGGACGGTGCAGCCGCACGAGCGGGTGTGGTTCGCCGACTGCATCAGCGGCGTGCAGAAGACGCACACCCACTTCGGCGACGGCGTCTTCGAGAACGCCTTCGCGACGCGCCGTGACCTGCCCGGCGACCGCGACTACGAGCTGCGGGTCCGGCACAAGGACAGCAGCGGCAACCCGGCGACGGAGTGGAGCCCGTACACCTCGCGGCCGTTCCGGACCGACAAGGAGCGCAAGCCGCTGCCCGGCGCGCCGCAGTGGGTGGTGGCCCAGCCCGGGTACAAGGTCGAGGAGGTGGCGTCGGGGTTCGAGCTGCCGGTGAACATCGCCATGGTGCCCTCGCACGCCATCGCGCCCGACAAGCCGATGTTCTACGTCACCGAGCTTTACGGCACGATCAAGGTGGTGCGCGGCGACCTGAAGGTCGGGGTGTACGCCAAGAACCTGCTGAACTGGGACCCGTACGCGGACTTCCCGGGCACCGGCGAGATCGGCCTGACCGGCGTCGTGGTCGAACCGACGACCGGCGACGTGTTCGCCAGCATGCTGTACAAGGCGGGGTTGGAGTTCTTCCCGAAGGTCGTGCGCATCCACAGCGAGGACGGCGGCCTGACCGGCAAGACCGTCACCACCGTCCTGGACCTCAAGGACGATCCGCTGGTCGCCTCGCATCAGATCTCGAACCTGACCATCGGGCCGGACGGCAAGCTGTACATCCACATCGGGGACGGGTTCGTCCCGACCAGCGCGCGCGATCTCACCGACGCCCGGGGCAAGGTGCTGCGGGTCAACCTGGACGGCACCGCGCCCGAGGACAACCCGTTCTACGACCCGGCGGACAAGAGCAAGGTCAAGGACCTGGTCTTCGCGTCGGGCTTCCGCAACCCGTTCGGCGGGGCCTGGCGGGCGGCGGACGGCCAGCACTACTCGGTGGAGAACGGCTCGACCAACAACGACCGGCTGGCCCGGATCCTCAAGGGCGCCGACTACGGCTGGAACTCCAACACCTCCAGCCTGAAGAAGAAGGCGCTCTACAACTGGGCGCCGACGCACGCGCCGGTGGGCATCACCTTCATCCAGAAGGAGGGCAACCAGACGGCCGGGTTCCCCGACACGAAGCTCGGCAACGCGTTCGTGTCCGAAAGCGGCCCGACCTACGGGACCGGTCCGCAGCTGCGGGGCAAGCGCATCGTCGAGTTCACCTTCGGCAAGGACGGCTCGGTGTCCAAGCCCAAGACCCTGGTCGAATACAACGGGTACGGCAAGACGACGGTCGCAGGCATCGCCGCCGGCCCGGACGGGCTCTACTTCTCGGGGCTCTACCCCGACCAGGGCTACAACCCGATCCTGCCGACCGCGAAGATCTACCGCGTGCGGTACGCGCCGCAGGCGGCCGGGGCCAAGCCCAAGCCGGTGGCGGCGAAGGAGTCCTGCACCGACGGCGACCTGCAGGTGATCGCGCGGGCGTCGAAGACCGAGGTGAAGAGCGGTACCCCGATCGGCTTCACGCTGGTGCTCAAGAACCTGTCGAAGCACACCTGCAACCGCGACATCGGGGCCGACGCGCAGGAGCTGTTCCTGATGCACGGCACCGACAAGGTGTGGTCGTCGGACCACTGCGGCGCGCCGAAGGGCAAGCAGGTCACCGGGCTCGCGGCGGGCCGGGAGATGGTGTTCACCGTGCTCTGGAACGGCAAGTCCAGCAGCGCCTGCGCCAAGAACCAGGTGCGGGTGGCCACCGGGCCCGCGCCGGCGGCGGGGTCGTATCAGCTGTTCGCCAGGGTCGGCACCGACCGCAGTGTGCCGGTGTCGATCAAGATCAAGTAGTGGGCGAGGGGCTCAGAGCCAACCCCGCCGCACCGCCTCGGCGCCGGCCTGGAAGCGGCTCTCGACCCCGAGCCGCTTCATCAGGTCGGCCACGATCCGCCGGGCGGTGCGCCCGGACACGCCGAGCTTGCGGCCCACCGACTCGTCGGTGTGCCCGGCGTTGAGCAGCCGCAGCACGGTGAGTTCCTGCGGGTTGAGCCCGTGCTCGTCGAGCTGGGGCGTCTCGCCGAACGGGGTGGCCAGCTCCCAGGTCTGGTCGAACAGCAGGCACAGCGCGGCGACCATGCTGCCGCTGCGGATCTCCAGCGCGCCCTTGCTGCTGTCGGCGACGTCCAGCGGCAGCAGCGCGATCTCCCGGTCGACCAGGGTCAGGCGCATCGGCACGGTCGCCACGGTGCGGCTGCGGCCGCCGATCGAGGCCATCCAGGTCGCGTACGCCAGTGTCGCCGGATCGTTGCGGCTGCTCTCCTGGTAGATGTTGCGGATCGCGACGCCGCGCTCCAGCGCCAGCTGGTTGAGCGACTTGCCGGACGCGATCGCGGTGGGCGGCAGGGCGTTGCCGGCCGTGAACGTGGCGCACTCGTGCCGCGCCGTGCGGGCCAGCTCGGCCAGCCGGTCGCGCACCGCGTCCAGGCCGTCGAGGCGCACCACCTCGTCGCGCTCGTGGCCGTTGTCGTACGCGTCGGCCACCGCGACGATGGACGCCCGGACCGTCGCGAAGTACTGCTGGCGTTCGGACAGCTCGGCCTCGACATGCGCCAGCAGCGCGGTGAGCCCCAGCTTCGGGCTGACCGCGCGCAGCATCCCCGGACGGCCCGCCGCCGGCTGGATCATCGCCCGTTCCGCGAGGAAGCCGAGCGCCTCCCTGACCCGGGACTCCGGCAGGCTGAGCGCCTCGGCGATCTCCTCGACGTCCCAGGTGGGGTGCTTCAGCATGGCCCAGTAGACAGACTCGGCCTCGGCCGACACCCCGAGTCGCTCCAGCATGCTTCCCCCGTCGTCCTCAGAGCGCGCCTCGGCCACATTGTGCAACACATTCGGTCCATTGTGGAGTGGCGGAATAGGACAGCAAACGTGACCGAGAATATGACAACCGGCTTATTGGCATGAGCCGTTCGGCTGATGGTGGATCGTTACCCGGCGGTAGATGTGCGCTGCTCCGCAGCCCGCATCGCGGGTGCCCGGCCCGGGTGGGCCCGGCCCATCGGCGGCCGGCCGCGGCTGGCCGTTTCCGG
Source organism: Catellatospora paridis (assembly GCF_009720365.1). Classification (GTDB taxonomy): domain Bacteria; phylum Actinomycetota; class Actinomycetes; order Mycobacteriales; family Micromonosporaceae; genus Catellatospora; species Catellatospora paridis. Next base: position 49,317 of record NZ_WBZD01000017.1, read on the forward strand.
CCACCTAGACCACCCTTCACCTGCCCGGACGCTCGCGAACCCGTGCGCCGCAACGGATCGCGCGCCTCGGCACCCGGGCTAGCTCCGGCGCGCCTGTCCGGATGAACCGGCCCTGAGCTGCTGTTTCTCCGCTGCGGGCGTGGACGGAAGTGGCCAGGGCCGCTTCGGTCCAATACAGAATCGATGACACGGCGGCTTGCTGGATGCACGCTTATCCCAGAGCGAGAAAAGCACCGGAGAAAACGACCTACTAGCTTGGGGAGAAGCTGTCATGAAGGTCATGAAAATGTCTGTCGCAATGCGCTGCGGACTCGCCGTCGCCGCATTCTTCAGCCTCTCGGTCATCGCGTCCAATGCTGCATTCACCGGCGTACCGCAACACCGCACCGACACCGTCGCGGATGGCTTCGACTGGAGCCGGGTGCCGCAGAGCCCGACAGCCAAGACCGACTAGAACGGCACCAGGAAATGCTGCTGACAATGATCGTCCTCCGGCCGCCGGAAAGCCCCGGCATCCACCTGTCAGTCAGCGAGATCGTCGACCTGTTATGGCTCAACGCGGCTCTGTCTGACGGAGTGAAGCACATCCACGCCCGTGCCGGCGCCGACTGTGTGGAAGTCGGCGTATTCACGGTCGCCTCCGAGCAGAGCATCTCCGACTACATCGTCCGCAAGGTCTGCGGACGCGCGATTCACAACGTGCCGGCACTCCGCGGTTGGTCCATTCACCGGCCGTGACCCGTGCCAGACCGGCCGGCCCCGCCGCAGCCGAGTGTTCCACCGCCCGCTGGGCCCTCAGATCCCGCCGAGAGGTGCCATCGCCATGCAGCAAATACGCAACGCCTGGACCATCGACGGTCCGGGACCGGGGCACGAGACGCCACCGGCGCCAGGTCAGGCCGACCCGGCGCCGGGCCGGACCCGCTTCCAACTGCTCGGGCCGCTGACCATCACCGACGGCTCGGACTCCGTCGTGCTCGCACCGTCGAAGCCGACGATCCTGCTGGCCGTGCTGCTGCTCAACCCCAACGCGGTGGTCTCGGTCGGGGCACTGCAGCGCGCGATCTGGGGCGAGGACCAGCCGGTCACCGCGAAGGCCGCGCTGCAGACCTGCGCCATGCGACTGCGGCAGCTGTTCGGCCGGCACGGCATCGTCGCCAACGCCATCGAGACCGTGCCCGGCGGTTACCGCATCCTGGCCGGCCCGCAGTCGCTGGACCTGCTCAGGTTCCGCGAGCTGGTGCGCCGGGCAGCCGCGGAGGTCGACGCCGAGGCCGAGCTCTCGCTGCTGGAGGGCGCGCTGTCGCTGTGGCGCGGCCCGCTGCTCACCAACGTGCCCTCGGACGCCCTGCACCGCGACGTGGTGCCGCGGGTGACCGAGGAGCGGCTGAAGGTGCTGGAGCGGGCCAGCGACATCAAGATCTCGCTCGGCCGGTCCCGGTCGGCGCTGGTCGACCTGTGGGAGGCCGCGCGCAGCCACCCCGGCCACGAACGTTTCGGTGAGCAGCTCATCGAGGCGCTCTACCGCACCGGCCGGCAGGCCGACGCGCTCAGCGAGATCCGCCGGATCAAGGAGTACCTGCTCGACGAGCTGGGTGTCGATCCGGGGCGCGGGCTGCAGCGGCTCGAGATGGTCATCCTGCGGGGCGAGGAGCTGCCGCCGGTGGCTGTGGCCGAGCGGCCCGATCCCGGCCCCGCCGCCTCGGCGGTGCCCGTCGCCACGCACGGCATGCCGACGGTGTCCAGCTTCACCGGGCGGGCCGTGGTCAGCGACGCGATCGTCGCCCGGCTGGCCGATCCCGGCGCGGCGACCGTGCTGCTCACCGGGCCGCCCGGGATCGGCAAGACGGCGCTGGCCGTGCACGTCGCCGGGCTCGTCCAGGCGGGCTTTCCCGGCGGCGAGCTGTTCGTGGCGATGACCGGCCCGGACGGGCTGGCCCGCCCGGCCGCAGAGATCACTCGGCAGCTCGACGCCGCCTTCGGGCCGGCCGGCCACCGGCCGGTGACCGGCAATCCGCGCGGCCTGCTGGTGCTCGACGACGTGCTCGGGGTGGAGCAGGTGCGCCCGCTGCTGCCGGGTTACGGCGCGGCCGCGGGCAACGCCGTCGTCATCACCAGCCAGCGCAGCCTCGCCGGCCTGGTCGCCACGCACGGCGGCTGGGTGCACCGGCTGGACGTGCTGGACCCCGACGAGTCCGACCAGCTGCTGGCCACGGTGCTCGGCGCGGAGCGGTCCGGGGCCGAGCCACACGAGCTGTCCCGGCTCGCCATCGCCTGCGGCCACCTGCCGCTGGCGCTGCGCATCGTCGGCGCGCGGCTGCAGACCCGCCCCCGCCTGCGCATCGCCGACGCGGTGACCTGGCTGCGCGACGACCGGATCGCCCGGCTCGCGCTGCCCGACGAGCCGCTGCTGTCGGTGCGCAACAGCTTCCAGCGGGCGCTGGCCCGCCTGGAACCAGCCCTCGCCGAAGCCTTCACCAGGCTCGGCGCGGCCGCTGACCCCGTCTTCACGGTCACCGACAGCGCCCAGCTGTTCGGTGCCGCTCGCGCGTCGGCCGAAGAGCTGTTGGACCAGCTTGTCGACGCGAACCTCCTGGAGGAAGGGCCGGGCCACTACGCGCTGCACGAACTGCTGTGGCTGTACGCGCGCAGCCGGCTCGTGCCAGCGGTGGCCGAACCGGTCGGCCCGGCCCTTCCCCGCACCACCGGCACCACCCGCCTGGTCGACGTCAACCGCAAACCCAGCGCCGCGCGTACCGCCGGCCGCGGCATGGTCGCCATCCCGGGCGAACCGGCCGTATCCCTCCGCGTTGTCAACGCCGCATAGGACAGAGGTGTATCCACCATGACCACCGCCTACGAACGAGTCGCCGACACCCGCCCGCGGGTCCGCCGTGACCTGCTGTTCACCCGCACACCCGACGGTGTGCTGTTCCACAACTCGCAGGGAGGCTTCCGGGTCAACGCCAAGACGGCGTACCGGCTGGCGTCGCTGCTGATGCCGCACTTCACCGGTCGCAACCGGGTCGCGGACATCTGCCAGGGGCTCGGCGACGACCAGCGGGAGATGGTCGGCGAGCTGGTGAGCGCGCTGTACGCACGGGACTTCGCGCGGGCGGCGGAGCCGACCGACGACGGAACCGGCGAGCCGATCCTGGCCGCCGCGGTCGCCGAGCGCTTCGCCGCGCAGATCGCCTACATCGACCACTACGCCGACGCCCCGGAGACCCGGTTCGACCGGTTCCGGCAGGCCCGGATCGCCGTGCTCGGCGAGTCGCCGGTCGCCCGCTGGTGCGCCTCCAGCCTGGTCCGCAACGGTGCGGCCGCCATCGGCGTGGTGCCCGGCGGCGGTGAGGCGGCCGACCTGCACGAGCAGAACCTGGCCGAGGCCGCCGAGCTCACCGCGGCCGCCGCGCCGGTGACCATCCTGCCGCTGGGCGGGGCCGGGTCCGTGTTCGACTGGGCCGACCTCGCCGACTACGACGTGGTCGTGGTGGCGGGCGGCGAGCGCGCGCCGTACCAGACGCTGCGCCTGCTGTCGGCGGGCGTGCCCGAGGGCAAGACGCTGGTGCCGACCTGGGTCTTCGGCGAGCGGGCCGTCGTCGGCCCGCTGATGACCGCCGGCTCGACCGGCTGCTGGACCTGCTCCGCGCTGCGGCTGAGCGCCAACGGCGACGCCGGTGTCGGCGCCGCGCTGTGGAGCACGGTGGCGCTGCCCGAGGCGGTGGCCGCCCCCGTGCGCCGCCCGGGCGGCCCGCTGGCCGCGATGATCGGCAACCTGCTCGGCTACGAGGTGTTCCGGATCGCCACCGGCGCGCTGCCGGCCGAGACCGCGGGCAAGGTGATCATCCAGAACCTGGCCTCGCTGGACGTGATCAGCGAGCGGCTGCTGCCGCATCCGCGCTGCCCGCACTGCGGCCCGTCGACGACGGCCGTCGACGACGTGCTCGACACCTCCTGGCGCACCACGGCCGACGTGGTGCTCGCCGCCGCGGCCGCCGCGCGCGCCGACGCCGAGGCCAACGCCGACGACGCGGCCGATGCCCTGGTCGAGGAGCTCAACGCCCGCGCGATGCTGCTGCAGCCGCACACCGGCGTGTTCGTGAAGTACACCGACGAGCAGTGGACGCAGACCCCGCTCAAGCTCAGCACCGTCGAGCTGGCCACCGTCGCCGGGCAGCGCCGCCAGGTGTCCGCCTTCGACGTGCACCACGTCGCGGGCGCGCGCCGCCGGGCACTGCACGAGGCCGCGGTGGTCTACGTGGAGCGGGCGGGACTGCTGCCCGCCGCGGACCCGGCCCTGCCGCGGTGCGACGCGGCGGCCTTCGGCACGGCCACGGGCGTGCCCGCGGTCGGCGACCCGGCCGGCCCGCAGACCACGGCGGTCTGCCTGACCACCGGCGAGGCCGTGCAGGTGCCGGTGGCGGCGGTGCAGCCGTTCGGCCCGGCCAACCAGCGGCGGGTCTTCGCCGCCACCCGGGCCGGTGCGGGCGCGGGCGCCGACCTGACCGAGGCGGTCGGGCAGGGCCTGCTGTCCGCGCTGGCGCACCGGGCGCTGACCGCGGCGATCCGCGGCGGCGAGGTGACCCGGATCGGGCTGGACACCATGGACGGTGACGCCGAGCTGACCTTCCTGGTCAAGTCGGCGCACAACCTCGGCATCCGGCTCGACCTGCTGCAGCTGCCGAGCGACGGGGCCGGGCACGCGCTGTTCGCGCGCACCCCCGCGCCCGAGGGGGCCGGCTGGGTGTGGGCGGTGGCCGCCGACACCTCCTGGCAGGCCGCGGCGCTGGCCGCGGTGCGCGACCTGCTCGGCCAGGTGCAGCTGCGCCAGCAACTGCCCGCGGATGCCGACGTCGACTGCGGCGACCCCGTGCTCGGCGACTTCGACGCCGGCACCCTGCACCCGGCCGGGTCCGCCGCCGCGACCCTCGACGCCGCCACCACCTGGACCGGGGTCCTCGACGCGCTGACCTGCCTCGGGCTGACCGCGCTGGCCGTCCCGACCACCCCCGAGGACCTGCGCACGGCCGGGATCCACACGGCCCGGGTGCTGCTCGCACGGAGGGCCGACCGATGACCACCGCGCAGGTCCTGTGGGACCGCACCTGCGCGCCGCTCGACGCCGCGCTGCGCCGCAGCGCCCAGCGCTGGGGCGGGACGCGCCGGCCGGTCGAGGTGAGCGCGCTCGGGGTACGCGACGAGCTGTCGCGTCCCGCGACCGAGGCGTCGGCGGGCGGCGTGCCCGTGCACGTGTACGGCCGCACCGCCATCGTGGGCCCGATCGGCACGGCCGGCGCCTGCGGGCGCTGCCTGGCCCGGCGGTGGCAGTCGATCCGCTCGACGGAGCTGCGGGACGCGCTGGAGCTCGGCTCGGACACCGAGGCGGTCGGGGACAACCCGTACGCGACGGCGTTCGCCGCCGACACGGTCGCCGCCCTGATCACCGAGCTGGTCCGCGCGGAGCAGACGGCGCGCGCCGACGCGGCGGCCTGCGTCTACCAGGTCGACCTGGAGACGCTGCGGGTGCGGCGCTGGCCGCTGGTGCCCGACGCCGAGTGCCCCGACTGCGCCCGGCAGCTCGACGACACCGCCGAAGGCGCGCAGATCACGCTGCGTCCCGCGCCGAAGCTGGACCAGAACTCGTTCCGGGTGCGCCGGGTCGAGGACTACGGCTTCGAACTGGAGGCCTTCGCCAACCCCGTGTGCGGGGCGCTGAGCACCAACCTGCTCTACGACATGTCCTCGGTGTCCACCTCGCCGACCATCGGCGCGTTCACCCTGCGCTCCGGGGTGTACCTGCGGGAGACGCTCTACGGCGGCCACGCCGACACGTACGCCCGCAGCGCGCGCATCGGGGTGCTGGAGGGCATGGAACGGGCCGCCGGGCTGCGTGCCCGCGCCAAACCGGCGAAGGTCGTCGCGTCGCTGCTCGAACTGGGCGACGCCGCGCTCGACCCGCGGGTGTGCGGGGTGCACTCCGACGAGTTCTACGAGAAGAACCCCTACGTCACCCGGTTCACCCCGGAGCGGGAGATCCCCTGGGTGTACGGCTGGTCGTTGCGCGACCAGCGGCCCGTGCTCGTGCCCGAGGTGCTGGTGTACTACCACGCCACCGGCATGGAGAACCGGTTCGTGCAGGAGACCTCCAACGGCTGCGCCTCCGGCGGGTCGCTGGAGGAGGCCATCTACTTCGGGCTCATGGAGCTCGTCGAGCGCGACGCGTTCCTGCTGATGTGGCACGGGCGCAGCGCGCTGCCGGAGATCGACCCCCAGTCCAGCGCCCGGCCGGCGACCCGGCACATGGTGGACCGGATGGCGATGTACGGCTACCAGGCCCGCTTCTTCGACACCCGCATCACCTTCGACATCCCGGTGGTCACCGGCGTGGCCGTACGCCGCGACGGGGGCCTGGGCACGCTGTGCTTCGGCGGCGGCGCGAGCCTCGACCCGGAGGCGGCGATGAGCGCCGCGCTGTGCGAGATCGCCACCGACTCGGTGAAGGTGCGCGGGCGCACGCTGGCCGACGAGGCCCGGCTGCGCACGCTGACCGAGGACTTCGACCTGGTCCGCGGCCTGCACGACCACCCGCTGATGTACGGCGTGCCGCAGATGCGGCGCTACGCCGAGTTCCTCATCGGACCGGAGGGGCAGCCGCACACGCCCGCACGCCCGGTCGCCGAGATCTACGGGGGCAGCCGCCCCGCCCCGCCGCTCGCCATCGACCTGCGCGAGGACCTGCAGCGCTGCGTGGAGGCGGTGGCGGACAAGGGCTTCGACGTGATCGTGGTCGACCAGACCATGCCCGAGCAGCGCGACCTCGGCCTGCACACGGTCAGCGTGCTGGTGCCCGGACTGCTGCCGATCGACTTCGGCTGGATGCGCCAGCGGGCCCCGCTGATGCCCCGGGTGCGCACCGCGCTGCGGGCGGCGGGACTGCGCGACTCCGACCTGCGTCCGCAGGACCTGAACCCGGCGCCACACCCCTTCCCCTGAGCCGACGACGACGAGAGAGGAACCACCGTGGGATACGCCCATGACTACGCCACGGCGATCATGCACCGGGGGCGGGTCGCGATGCCACCGTTCAACTTCGAGCCGAACTGGCCGGACGCGCCGCGCAAGAGCAAGTTCTACCCGGACGCGGAGAACCTCCCGCTGCCCGACGCGCCGCCCCCGGCGGAGGCCACCGTGCAGGCCGGGCTCGACGCGCTCGGCGAGCAGGCGGCCGGGTTCACCCTGCCACTGCTCGGCGGGATGCTGCGCGACTCGTACGGGCTGCTCGGCCGCCGCCTCGGCGTGCAGGCCAACACCGACATGGCGGCGCTGCCGCAGTACGCGTACGCCAACTGGCACCGGGGCACCGCCTCGGGCGGCGGGCTCTACCCGTGCTCCGTCTACTGGGTGTCCGGGTCGAGCGGCCCGATGACCCCCGGGATCTACTACTACGCCAACCCGCAGCACGCCTTCCAGCGGCTGCTCACCGGCGACGTGACCGACCGGGTCCGCCGCGCGCTGGGCGACCTGCCGCTGCCGGAGGGGACCGACCAGTTCCTCGTGATCGGCGTGAAGTACTGGCAGAACGCCTTCAAGTACAACAGCTTCTCCTACCACGCCGTCAGCATGGACGTCGGCACGGTGCTGCAGACCTGGCGGATGTGGGCGCAGGCACAGGGCCTGCGCATCGAGCCCGCGCTGTGGTTCGACGCGGCCGCGCTGGGCGACCTGGTCGGTGCGGGCGGCGACGCAGAAGGCGTCTTCGCGGTCGTGCCGCTGGCCTGGGCCGGCACCGCGGCGTCCCGGCCGGCCGGGACCGCCGACGGCGAGCTGGGCGACGACCCGGCCCCCGCGGTGCGGCTGCGCGACCGGGAACGGTCGCGGACCATGCTGCACTTCCCGACCCTGACGAAGATCCACCGGGCCACCAGCGCGCACGCCGCAGAGCGGCCGGACCCCGGGGCGCTCGCCGCCGCGGCGGCCGTGCCCGTCCCTGCGGACGGCGAGCGGATCACCCTGCCCGCCCCGCAGCCGCTGGACGCGGGGATCCGGGCCACGCTGCGCAGCCGGCGCAGCAGCTTCGGCCGGTTCGAGGCCGAGCGGGCGATGACCGCGGGGGAGCTGGGCACGCTGCTCGCGGCGACCGCGACGGCCAACCTCAACGGCGACGCGGGACCGGCCGAGGTGAACCTGACCAAGCTCTACGCCTTCGTCAACCACGTCCAGGGCGTGCCCGCGGGCAGCTACGAGTACGACCCGAGGGCGCACGCGCTGCGGCTGGTCGACCCGGTGCCGCCGGGCGACTTCCTGCAGCGCAACTACTTCCTGTCCAACTACAACCTGGAGCAGGCGGGCGCGGTGGTGGTGCCCACCATCCGCACCGCGGCCGTGCTCGACGCCGTCGGCGACCGCGGCTACAACGTGGTCAACGCGACCATCGGCGCCGTGGCGCAGATCTTCTACACCGCCTCCGCGGCCCTCGATCTGGGCTGCGGCGTCGCGCTGGGATTCGACAACATCTCGTACATCGAGCAGCTCGGCATCGAGCAGACGGGCGAGATGCCCCTGCTGATCATGCTGGTCGGGCACGAGCGTCGCCACCCTGCCGACTTCCGCTACGAGCTGGTCTGAGCGAAGGGAATGGAGGGACCGCCGTGAACACATCACCCCCGACCCGCGCTCCGCGGGGCGAGGACATCGGGCCGGCCGGGGCGACCGCCCCGGCCTGGAGCCTGGGGCCGCAGTTCATGCTCCGCAGCGCCGGCCTGCCGGTGCAGGCGGTGCACGGGCTGCGCAGCGCCGGCGCGAGCGCGTGGGCCGACGAGGTCATCGCGCTGGAGGAGCAGCTGCGCGGCCGTGCCGCGCACCTGAGCGACCTGCTGCACGAACTGATCGGGGCCAACTCCGACGACCAGTCGCGCCGCGCGCTGCTGGCGCTGCGCCGGCAGGTCTTCAAGAACGCGCTGCCCGCCGACCCGGCCGAGGCCGTGCGGCTGGTGCTGGCGCAGGACGTGTTCACGGCCGCCCAGCTGTCGGACTGGATCGACGACCGGCGGCGCGTCGACGCGAAACGGGCCCAGGGCGCGGCGCTGCTCGCCGCGGACCTGGACCGCAACCGCGCGGCGCTGCGCGAGCTGATCGTCGAGGACCGGCTGCGGCTGGGCCTGCTGCTGGCCTCCCCGGTGCTGGAAGGGCAGCTCGACGCCCTGCACCGGGAGGTCCCCGGCGGCAAGGTGGACAAGAAGCTGCGCAAGCTGGAGCGCTCGGTGCTGTCCTACCTGTACCGCACCGCCTGCAAGACCAGCCCCTTCAGTACCTTCACGGGTATCGGGCTGGGCGATTTCGCCGACACGGACGCGGCCGGCGGGGACGGGTCGCACCGCATCACCGCCGACCCGCGCTGGTCCAGCCACGTCCGGCTGAACGTGGTCGTGCTGGGCCGGCTCGCCGAGCTGATCCTGGCCGACCCGGCCCGCCGCGGCGACCTGCCGGTGACGCTCAGCCCGGGCTGGCGGCGCGAGGAGGACCGGGTCCGCTACGTACGCCGCTGGGTGACCGTCGGCGACGACAGCGCCTCGGTCAGCTTCGACTCGGTCAAGGACGGGCTGTTCTTCCTGCGCCGCAGCGGGATCCTGGACCGGATCATCGAGCTGTTCGCCGACGGGGCGCGGCTGCGCTGCCGCGACATCGTGGACTGGCTGGCCCGCCAGCCGGGCACCCTGCCGCACGAGTGCGAGCAGTACCTGTCCACACTGCTGCGCCTGGGCATGCTCCAGGTGCAGGGCCTGGAGACCGATGTGCACACCGCCGACCCGGTGCGCGCCTTCCAGGCGTCGCTGCGTGCGGTCGGCGCGTCCTGGGCGTTCGAGGTGGCGGGGTGGCTGGACACGCCGCTTGCCTGCCTCGACGCGTACCCGGCGGGTGACGTCGGGCAGCGGCGGCGGCTGCTGGCGCAGCTGCGGGAGAGCCTGCAGGCGATCCAGCACCGGCTCGGCGACGAGTCGGCGACCCTGCCGCAGGCGCTGGTCTACGAGGACGTACGGGCCGGCGAGCAGCCGGTCCGTGCCGCCGGCGCGGCCTGGCGGGAGCTGTTCGGGCCGGCGATCTCCGGGATCGAGCGCATCCTGCCCGCGTTCGACATGACGCTGGCGCACCGGATCACCTTCAAGGGCTTCTTCCTGGCCCGCTTCGGCCGCGGCGGGCGCTGCGACGACATGCTCGGCCTGGTCGAGGACTTCCACGAGGACCTGTACGACCAGTACGTGTCCTACACCGCCGACCGGCGGCCGTTCGGCGACGACCACGAGTACGTGCCGGAGGAGAACTGGCTGGCGCTGCCCGGGATCGCCGCGCTCGACGCGGCCCGGCGGCAGTTCGCCGGCCGGATGCGCAAGCTGTGGGAGGACGCGGCCGGGCGCGACGAGATCGTCATCGACGACGACTTCATCGCCCACGTCGCGGAGGAGCTGGCCCCGGTCGCGGGGGGCTTCGTGCCGCAGGGCCACTTCATGCAACTGGTGGACCGGCCCGATGACCCGCTGCTGGTGCTCAACCAGTCCTTCGGCGGGCTGTCTTTCCCGTTCAGCCGGTTCACGCACTGCTTCGACGGCTCCGCCCAGGACGGCGCGGCGGGTCCGCTGTCGGCCGGGCTGCGCCGCCACGCGGCCGCCATCCAGCCGGCGGGGGCGGTGTTCGCCGAGGTCACCGGTGGCAGTGCGTCCACCAACCTCAACCTGCACGGGCAGCTCACCGACTACGTGATCGTCTGCCCGGGTGAGTCGAGCACCGTGCCGGAGGCCGACCAGCTGCCGCTGGACGACCTCTACCTGGAGCACGACGCGGACGCCGACCGGGTGGTGCTGCGCTCGCGGCGGCTGGACCGCGAGGTGATCCCGGTGTACCTCGGCTACCTGATGCCGATGGCGCTGCCGGAGATCTCTCGCGCCCTGCTGCTGCTGTCGCCGGCCTCGATGGCCCGGCTCGACGTGTGGGGCGGCGTCGCGCCGGCCGTGCCGGACCGGGGCGTGTCCCGCCGGCCGCGGGTGCGCCACGGCCGCCTCGTGGTGAGCCGCCGCAGCTGGTCGGTGCTGGTCGCCGACCTGCCGCTGCGCAACCCCGCGGGCACGGACGCCGACTGGTTCCTCGACTGGAACCGCTGGCGGGCCGAGCACGGGGTGCCGCGCCGGGTGTTCGCCACCCTGTACGGCAACGGCGGCCGCGCCGTCGGCGGGGCCAAGCCGCAGTACCTCGACTTCGACAGCTTCCTGTCGCTGACCGCGTTCGAGGCGCTCGTGAAGAGCCCCGAGGCCCGGGTCGTGCTGCGGGAGATGCTGCCGGCCGAGGACGAGCTGCACGTCGGCTCGGCGCGCGGCGACCACGTCGCCGAGTTCGCGATCGAGACCCTGCACCACGCGGCGTCGCCGGCGCCGCTTGCCGCGCACACGGACCCCAGGGGTGCATCGTCATGACCCAGACCATTCCGGCGCCCTCGGGCGTCGACACCGGCGAGTGGCTCGCCATCCACGTCTTCTACGCCGCCAACCCGCAGCCGCTGCTGACCCACTGCGTGGGCCCGCTGGTGAAGGAGCTGACCGAGGACGGCCTGCTGGCCGGGTACTTCTTCATCAACTACTGGCTGGAGGGCACGCACATCCGGCTGCGGCTCAAGCCGGCCCGGCCGGAGCTCACCGACGAGGTCAAGGCCCGCGCCGAGGCGGAGATCAACGCCTTCCTGCGGCGGCGGCCCGCGCTGTACGAGATGGGCACCGGCTTCCTCGGCGAGCTCTACAACAAGCTGTTCGAGCTGGAGTTCCCCGACGGCCGCCCGGCGCACCTGATCGGCGACGACGGCCAGATGCGCATGCAGCCGAACAACTCCTTCGCCTACCGCGACTACGAGCCCGAGTACGGCAAGTACGGCGGCCCGGCCGGCATCGCCCTGGCGGAGTGGCACTTCCAGCACTCCAGCGACACGGTGCTGCACGCGATCCGCACCATGAACCTGCACCTGCGGCCCGTGCTGTTCGGCGTCGCCGCGCAGCTGATGCTGGTGATGACGGCCTGCTTCCTGCCCGACCGGCGCAAGCTGGTCGACTTCCTGGACAGCTACCACACGTTCTGGCACAGCGCGTTCGCCGGCACGAACTTCATCGGCACCAACGAGTACGCCCGCATGTACGACGACATGGCCGGCGACCTGTCGGCCCGCTTCGTGGAAGTCCTGGACGTGCTGGAGCGCCGCGAGCTGGACCGCTTGCCGGAGTTCCTGCGCGCCTGGGCGGTGCACTGCTTCGAGCTGGCCGACCGGGCCCGCGAGCTGTCCGTGCGCGGCGAACTGGTGCTGCGCTCGTGGGACGGCTCCGGCGACCGGGCGGTCACCGACCCGGAGCGGGCGCTGCCGCTGGTGCTGTCGCCGTACCTGCACATGACCAACAACCGCTTCCACGTCACCATCCGCGACGAGGCGTACCTGTCCTACCTGCTGGGCCGGTCGCTGCGGGAACGGCTGGAGGCGGCGCCGTGAGCACCCGCACCCTCACCGACGCCCGCCCGCGGCTGCGCGGCGACCTGCTGCTGAGCGCGCCGCTGCAGCGCGGGCCGGGAACCGTCTACCTGGTCAAGGACCCGTGCAGCGGGCGCGCGTTCGAGATCGCCCAGCGTGAGCATTTCCTGATCACCAGGCTCGACGGGGCGCGCTCGCTGGCGCAGATCGGCGCGGAGTACGCGGCGGCCTTCGGCCGCAGGCTGGGCGACGGCCACTGGGAGCAGCTGCTGTGGCTGCTGCACGGGCGGCAGCTGCTGGCCGGCGGCCCGGTGGCCGTGGCGGACCCGGAGCAGGTCGGCCGGATCCACCGGTTCCGCCTGGTCCGCGACGCCGCGGCGGTGGTGGACCGGGTCCACGGGTGGGTGCGCCTCGCCATCCGCGGCCCGGTCGTGCTGGCCGTAGCGCTGGCCTGCGCGGCCATGCTGGCCGTGCTCGGCCTGCACGTGGGCGAGCTGGTCGACGGGTTCCTCGGCCTCGGCGGGCAGCCGGGGGCGATCGTCGCGGTGTTCGCGCTGGTCTGGGTGAGCGCTGCGCTGCACGAACTGGCGCACGGCGTGTCGGCGCGACACTTCGGCTGCACGGTCAGCGGTATCAGCATGCTGACGCTATCGTGCACTGTGGACAACCTCCTGTACCTCCAATCACGACGGAGGCAGGCCGCTATCGCGGCGTCGGGAGCCCTGGTCAACGCGGCCTACCTGCTGCCGTTCGCGGCGGCCTGGCTGCTGCTGCCGGAGCAGTCCGCGGTGCGGGCGCCGTTGGCGGGCTTCCTGCTCGTCGGCGCGGTGCAGTCGCTGGTGAACCTGATCCCGCTCGCGCCGCTGGACGGCTACCGCATGCTCAGCTACGCGCTGCGGGTGACGAACCTGTCCGGGGAGAGCCGCCGCTTCCTGCAGCTGTCGCTGTGGCGGCTGTTCGGGCGCGGACCGGGTGTCGCAGGCTACCCGTATCGTGCGAAGGTCACCTATGTCTCGTACGGGCTGTGGTCCGCCGCCGTCATCCTACTGGTCGGTACGGGATTGACGTTGATCTGCTACTCCCCGTTGGCAGATCATTTCGGTACATCGGCCGCCGTCATCCCCGGACTGATCGTCGTACTGACGCTCGCCGGCTGGTTGGCGCGTCCATCACGCATCCAGGCTCCACAAGCGACCGCAAGTGTCAGAGGAGAGGCAAAGGACCGATGAGTGAGGTTGAGGAATTGAGCGTCGTAGACGCGGTCGACGCGGGCAGCACACCCGCGATCGTGATTGACGGGGTGTCCAAGAGCTACGGCGACGTGCACGCGGTGCAGGGCGTGTCCCTGTCCATCGGGCAGGGCGAGTTCTTCGGCATCCTCGGCCCCAACGGCGCGGGCAAGACCACCCTGATCGAGATCGTGGAGGGTCTGCGCGATCCGGACGCCGGCCGTGTGTCGATCTTTGGGTTGTCGCCGCATCCGCGCAACCCGGCACTGCTGCCCCGGATGGGGGTGCAGACGCAGAAGTCGGCGTTCTTCACCCGGCTCACCGCGCGCGAGCACCTGGAGACGGTGGCCGCGCTGTACGGCAAGGACGCCGCGGCGGCGCAGCGCGCGCTGACCGTGGTCGGCCTGGACGGCTCGGCGAACGTACGCGTCACCGACGTGTCCGGCGGGCAGCGGCAGCGGCTGGCGATCGCCTCCGCGCTGGTGCACGACCCGGAGGTCATCTTCCTGGACGAGCCCACCGCGGCGCTCGACCCGCAGGCCCGTCGCGACCTGTGGAAGCTGCTGCGTGAGCTCAAGGCGGCCGGCAAGACCATCGTCTACACCACGCACCACCTGGACGAGGCCGAAGCCCTCTGCGACCGCGTCGCGATCGTGGTCGCCGGCAAGGTCGTCTCGCTGGGCAGCCCGCACCAGCTGGTGAACGCCGCCGGCCTGCCGACCCGCCTGCTGGTGGCGGTCGACCGGATCACCGTCGAGCAGGCCCGCGCCATCCACGGCGTGGACTCGGTCACCGTGGAGGGCGGCTCCGTCGTCATCTCCAGCCGCAACGCCGCCAAGGTGCTGGCGGCCGTCGCCGAGGTCGCCGGCCTCGACGGCGTGCAGACCCGCACCGCGACCCTGGAAGACGTCTACCTCGAACTGACCGGAACGGAGCAGCAGTGAGCGCCTACGCAGCACTGACCAGGGCGAGCTTCAAGGCCTCGGTCCGAGACACCGCCACCGTCTTCTTCACCTTCGCCTTCCCGCTGCTGTTCCTGATCACCTTCGGCCTGATCTTCCAGGGCCGCGAGGTGGACGACACCGGCTACCAGTACATCGACTACATCGCCCCCGGCGTGCTGTCCTGGGGCGTGGCCAACGCCGCGCTGTTCGGCGTCGCGTTCAGCCTGATGAGCTGGCGCAACGACGACCTGCTGCGGCTGATCCGGCTCACCCCGGCCAGCATCTGGTCGGTGCTCAACTCGCGCGCCGTCGTCTCACTGCTGGTGTCCGTGGTGCAGTCGGTGCTGTTCATCGGCGTCGCGCTGCTGCCGTTCTTCGGGCTGAAGCTGCACGCCAACTGGCTGCTGTCGCTGCCGGTGCTGGTGATGGCGGTGTCGGCGTTCCTCGCCCTCGGCGTCATCGTCGGCAACTTCTCCAACACGCCCGAGGCGGTCGCCGCCATCGCCAACTGCATCATCGTGCCGATGGCCTTCATCTCCGGCTCGTTCTTCCCGCTCGACATGATGCCGGGCTGGATCGAGGCGGTGTCGCGGGCGCTGCCGCTGCGCTACGTCAACGACGGCATGTCCTTCGCCCTCAACGGGCGCGGCGACCTGACCGACTACCTGGTCGCGCTCGGCGCGCTCGGTGTGTACACGCTGGTCTTCGGTGCCATCGCGCTCCGGACGTTCCGCTGGAGCAACAAGTCATGACCCCCGTGGCCCCCACGGGAGCCGGAGCGGCGGCGCGCGTCAGCGCGCCGCTCGCCCCGGCGGCGCTCGCCCTCCAGGCGGCGCTGACCGAACGCCATGACCGCGCCGGTTACCCGTGGGTGCCCGGCGCCGTGCCCCCGCGTGTGGTGGCACTGGGCGACGCCGACGTGCTCGGCGCGCCCGACCCGCGGCGGGCCGCCGCGAACGTCACGCTGACCTCGGGCGCGGTGCTCGTCGGACCCTGGTCCGGCCCGGGCGCCGCGCCCGCGGTCCCCGCCTGCGGGCACTGCCTCGGCGTGCGCTGGCAGCGGCTGCGGTTTCGCACCGAGCGCGACGCGCTCGAGATCGGCACCGAGATGACCCCCGCCGGCAGCTGGCCGCTGCTGTCGGCGTACGTGGTCGACGCGACCTGGAGCCTCTACGAGGCCACCGTGCTCGGCCGGGCGGAGACGCCGCTGACCCTGGCGCACACCACCGGGGACGGCGACGCCGACGCGGCGCTGCCCCGGGTGTGCGCGCTCGACCTGCGCACGCTGCAGGTGCGCACGGTGCCGATCCTGGCCGACCCGCTCTGCCCCAGCTGCGCGGTGTCCGGGGCCGACAGCCCGGTCGACGGCCCGCTGGCGCTGACCCCGCACGGCAAGCGCACCCCCGACAGCTACCGGCTGCGCTCGGCCGACAGCTACCCGTTGCCGGTGCAGGCACTGGCCAACCCCGTGTGCGGGGCGCTGGGGGCGGGCACCTTCATCAACGTCACGTCGCCGACCACCGCCCCGGTGACCGGCAGCGTGTTCATCCGCGGGTACGCCGGGCTGCTCGACGTGAGCTGGAGCGGGCAGGCCAACTCGTTCGCCACCAGCCGCAGCCTGGCCTTCCTGGAAGGGCTGGAACGGTACGCCGGCTCGCACCGCCGCCGGGCGGAGCGGCTCATCGTCGACTCCTACGCCAACGTCGCCGACCATGCGCTGAACCCGGAGGACTGCGGGCTCTACGACCCGGACGTCTACCGGACCGACCCGCTGGCCGCGCCGTACTCACCCGACGCGGCTATCCCCTGGATCTGGGGCTACTCGCTGCGCGACGAGCGGCCGATCCTGGTGCCGCGCCGGTTCTGCCACTTCAGCTCCGGGGCGCCCGGCGACAACTTCGTCTTCTCCTCCTCCAACGGCTCCGCGACCGGCAGCTGCCTGGAAGAGGCCGTGCTGTTCGGCCTGCTGGAACTCATCGAGCGCGACTCGTTCCTGCTCGGCTGGTACGGCAACGCCGACCTGCCCCGCATCGACCTGGACTCGTGCGACAACGAGGTGGTCCGGGCCATGGTGGACCGGGCGGCGCTGCAGGGATACGACATCCTCGCCTTCGACAACCGCATCGACCTCGCGGTTCCCGTGGTCACCAGCCTCGCGGTGCGCCGCGACGGTGGTCCGGGCACGCTGTCCTTCGCCGCCGCGGCGGGCTTCGACCCGCAGGCGGCGCTGGAGGGCGCGCTGTCGGAGGCGCTGACCTACATCCCGCAACAGCCGCGCTCGGTGCGCCGACGCGAGCCCGAGCTGCGGGCGATGATGCAGGACTTCCGGCTCGTCCGCCAGCTCACCGACCATGCCGGGCTGTTCGGCCTGCCGGAGATGCGCCACCACGCGGACTCCTACCTGCGGGTCACCGAGCAGCGCCCCATGTCCGACCTGTACGCGGCCTGGAACGCCCGGCGCGGCGCGTCCCGGCACCTGCTCGACGACCTGCGGCTGTGCCAGCAGGAGCTGGTCGAGGCGGGCTCGGACGTGATCGTGGTCGACCAGACCACGCCGGAGCAGTCCCGGATGGGGCTGCGTTCGGTGTGCACCATCGTGCCGGAGCTGCTGCCGATCGACTTCGGCTGGGCCCGCCAGCGGGCCCTGCGGATGCCTCGGCTGCGCACCGCGTTCCGCCGGGCCGGCCTGCGCGACACCGACCTCACCGACGGGGAGCTTCGGGTGGTGCCGCATCCGTTCCCCTGACCCTGTCCACGGCCCCGTCCGGCGCTCCGCCGGGCGGGGCCTCTGCCATTCCCGGCCCCGGCCCACCCCGGGGCCGCCGGCATGTCCACCGGTGACCTTGCCCGGAAACGCTTTTGAGGCAGCCGCTCCCGGTGGGGGCGGACTGCCTCAATGGGCCTTGCGGGTTGGCTCAGGCGCTGCAGCTCGTGGTGGAGGTGGTGGCACTCGTGGTCGACGTGGTGGACGAGCACGAGCACGAGGCGAGGATCGACTCGGCGGCGTCGGCGTAGTCCGAGATCGCGAACGTCTCGGTCTCCAGCGCCAGGATCTCGTCGGTCAGCTTCACCATCGTGGTGGTCTCCTGCATGACAACTCCCCTTGTCTCGGTGACCCCGGCCGGCCTGTCCGGCCCCGGTCTCTGTTGCCTCTTCATTCCATCGGAGGCCGCTCACCGATCGACATGTCTGACCCTGTCAGGGCACTGTCCGCGGGTGACAGCGTTTTGACAGCACGAAGGGGCACCGTGCTCGCTCGACGGGGACGAGCGACGACGGCGCCGCAGACCGCCGCGCCGGCTGTCGTGCCGGCCTGGCGGGAGTCGGACCTGCGGCGGTCGCCCCGGGGGAGCGGGGCGACCGCCGCACAGGTGGTGCAGGGCCCGTGCGGGCCGCGGGGATCAGGCGCTGCAGCTCGTGGTGGAGGTGGTGCTGGAGGTGGTCGACGTGGTCGCGGACGACGAGCACGACGCGAGGATGGCCTCGGCGGCGTCGGCGTAGTCCGAGATCGCGAAGGTCTCCGACTCGAGCGCGAGGATCTCGTTGGCGAGGTTCGCGAGCTCGTTCTTGTTCTGCATGATCTGCTCCCTGGTGTCCGCACCGGCCGGCTTTTCCGGCCGGTCGCGCTTACAGATCTATTCAACAAGCCCTCTCTCACCGATCGACAGGCCTTTCGCTGTCACTGCGCTAACCGTTCGCGACAGCGCTCCGATAGCGATCGGACATCCATTGGACAGGACGATCCGATAGTGGCCGGCGCGCCGACGAATGCGGCTTCGAATGACAGGCCCCGGAAACGGTTTGAGGCGGTCGCCCCCCGGGTGGGGGGCGACCGCCTCATGGGGTCGCCGTGCCGGCCGAAGCCGGGTTCGTCAGGCGCTGCAGCTCGTGGTGGAGGTGGTGCTGGAGGTGGTCGACGTGGTCGCGGACGACGAGCAGGAAGCCAGGATGGCCTCGGCGGCGTCGGCGTAGTCGGAGATCGCGAAGGTCTCCGACTCGAGCGCGAGGATCTCGTTGGCGAGGTTCGCGAGCTCGTTCTTGTGCTGCATGATCTGCTCCCTTTGTTGTGCTGGCCGGCCGTTCCGGCCCGCTTTTCTCTTGCTTCTCTATTTCACCCGGCCGCACTCACCGATCGGCCGGTGTCCCGCTGTCACGTCGCTTTCGAGTGGTGACAGCAAAGCGAAAGGAGCGATGAACGATGTCCGCTGAGGAAACGGTCCTGTCCGGAGTGGAGCAGGCGGCCGCGGCCGCCGGTGAGCTCTACCGGGACCTGCACGCCCATCCCGAGCTGTCGGGGGCCGAGCACCGCACCGCCGCCGTGCTGGCCGAGCGGCTGCGCGACGCCGGGTTCGCGGTGACCGAGGGGGTGGGCGGCACCGGGGTGGTCGGCGTGCTGTGCAACGGACCCGGGCCGACCGTGCTGCTGCGGGCCGAATTGGACGCGCTGCCGGTGGCCGAGCAGACCGGCCTGCCGTACGCGAGCCGGGCGGCTGCCGGCGACGGCACGCCCGTGATGCACGCCTGCGGGCACGACCTGCACGTGGCGGCGGTGGCCGGGGCGGCCGCGCTGCTCGGGTCAGGCCGGGCCCACTGGACGGGCACCGTGCTGGCCGTGGGGCAGCCCGCCGAGGAGACCCTCACCGGGGCCCGGGCCATGCTCGACGACGGGCTCTACGAGCGTTTCGGGCGGCCGGACGTCGTGCTGGCGCAGCACGCGGCGCCGCTGCCGGCGGGCATGGTGGCGCACGGCGGCGGCCCGATGACCGCCGGCAGCGCCACCTTCGAGGTGGTGGTGCACGGGCGCGGCGGCCATGCGGGCAGTCCGCACCGGGCCGTCGACCCGGTGGTGACCGCCGCGGCGATCGTGCTGCGGCTGCAGACGGTCGTGTCGCGGGAGGTCGGCCCGGCCGAGCAGGTCGTGCTGACGGTGGGCACGCTGCACGCGGGCACCCAGGCCAACGTGGTGCCGGACCGGGCGACGCTGGGCCTGACCGTGCGCTCGGTGTCGCCCGACGCGCTGGCCCGGGTGAGCGAGGCGGTGCGCCGGGTGGTGACGGCCGAGTGCGCGGCGTCGGCCTGCCCGTCCGATCCGGAGATCACGCTGGTGTCGAGCTCGCCGGTGAACCTCAACGATCCGGCGGCGATGGCCCGCACCCGGGCCGCGCACGAGCAGTGCCTGGGCGGGCAGCGGGTGGCGTGGTTCCCGCCGTCGCTGGCGACCGAGGACTTCCCGCACTTCACCGAGTCCGGCGCGGCGGGCGTCTACTGGATGCTCGGCACGGTCGGACCCCGGCAGTGGGCGGCTGCCCCGGGCGCCACGGCGGCGGAGAAGCTGCAGTCGCTGCCCGCCAACCACTCGCCGCTGTACGCCCCCGATGTGGACCTGGCCCTGCCGACCGGGATCCGAGCCCTGGTCAGCGCGGCGCTGGCGCATCTGGACGGTGCCTCACCCGATGGTGAGAGATCTTCTTCCGTGGATGCTTGACACGACGACTTGCACCTGCCAACATCTATTGGCATGTGCAAGGGGCAAACGTGAGATCCGCGGAACTGACGGGTGACGAGCTCGCCAGGCTGCTCGCCACCCTGGCGAGTCCGCACCGGTTGCGAGTGGTGGCCGCGCTGGCCGGCGGTCGCGACTACGTGAGCCGGCTGGCCCGGCAACTGGAGATCAGCCGCCCGCTGCTGCAGGTCCACCTGCAGAAGCTGGAGGCAGCCAGGCTCGTCCGCTCGGCGATCGAGGTGTCGGAGGACGGCAAGGCGATGAAGTTCTACGAACTTGAGGACTTCAGCGTGTTGCTGTCCCCCGAAACGATCGCCGGCGCCGTCCGCACCCTCAGCCCGACCGACTGACCCACCCGCCCTCCGGCCCGCAGGCGGCCGGAACACCCAAGGAGTCTCCCGTGAACTACATGATCATCGGCCTCGTCTTCGTGGTCAGCCAGGCCGTCGTGGCGATCGTCTACATCACCATGAACCGGCGCAACGTGATCGCCAAGCAGCAGCAGGACCAGCTCGGCACGCAGCTCGCCGAGATCAAGAACCGGATGGACTCGATCGAGCGGGTGCTCAAGACCGTCGACTGACCCTCCCGCGTCCGGCCCGCAGACCCGCCGCCGGTGACGACACGTTGCGCTGCTCCCCAGCGGTGTCGTCACCGGGGGTGCCGGGCTCGCTGACCCGCTGCCGGTGACGACACGTTGCGCTGCTCCCCAGCGGTGTCGTCACCGGCAGTGACGTAGGTAAGAAAACTACAGAGACTCAACGAGTTCCGTAGACATCTTTCTTTGATCTATCGAACGTCGTTATAGTCGCGCCGAGCCGACCCCCACCACCCTGAGAGGTGCTCATGCTCGGTAACCCCTCCGTGCGCCGCCGCACCCTGCTGGCCGCCGCGGCCGGCATCGCGGCAGCCCCGTTCGCGGCGCGCCCCGCCTTCGCCGCCAACCCGAAGGTCTACCTCGATCCCGGACACGGCGGCACCGACCCCGGCGCGGTCGCCAACGGGCTGCAGGAGAAGGCGCTCACCCTGGACATCGCCCTGCAGATCCGCAACATCCTGCAGGCCAACTACGCTGTGGACGTGCGGATGTCGCGCACCACCGACGCGACGGTCAGCCTCGCCCAGCGCACCAACGACGCCAACGCGTGGGGCGCCACGATCTTCGTCAGCGTCCACATCAACTCCGGCGGCGGCACCGGTTTCGAGAGCTACCGCTACCTGACCTCCGACGCGGCCACCGTCAACCTGCACAACGCCCTGCATTCCCGGGCGCTGTCGAGCATGCGCACCGTCGGCTCGGTCACCGACCGCGGCCTGAAGACGGCGAACTTCCACGTGCTGCGCGAGTCGAACATGCCCGCGGTGCTCACCGAGAACCTGTTCATCGACACCCTCGCCGACGCGAACCTGCTCAAGCGGGCCGACTTCCTCACCGCCGACGCGGTGGGACACGCCAACGGCATCGCGGCCCACCTGGGCCTGACCGCGCCGCCGCCCACGTTCAGCACCATCGTGGACAACACCACCGCGGGCCGGTTCACGGCCAGCGCCAACTGGGGCACCTCGACGTTCTCCGGCCAGCGGTACGGTGCCGACTACCGCTTCGCCAACCCGGTGCTGGCCAGCGACGCGGCCTGGTTCAAGGTGAACATCCCGGCCACCGCCAACTACCGGGTCGACGTCTGGCACGCCGCAGACCCCGGCTACAGCGCCTCCGCGCCCCACGTCGTGGTGACCTCGGGCGGCAATCAGACCGTCAACCTCGACCAGCGCACCGGCGGCGGCGCGTGGCGCTCGCTGGGCACCTTCAACCTCGCCGCGGGCGACTACAACGCCGTCGGCATCAGCCGCTGGACCAGCGCGGCCGGCTACGTCATCGCCGACGCGGTGCGGGTCACCCGCGTGTAGGCGTGCCCGAAGCTCCGTCCATGCTGTTGGATCGGTGTGGACGGAGCTTCGGCAGGGGGAGTGCGCATGGCCGGCGGCAGGCGGGACCTCTCCAGCGCGGGCCTGCTGTTCCTCGCGGAGCGGCGGCTGGCGACGCTGACCACCCTGCGGCCCGACGGCAGCCCGCACGTCACCCCGGTCGGCTTCACCTACGACCCGGTGACCGGCCTGGCCCGGGTCATCTGCGACGGGGCCAGCCGCAAGGCCGCCCACGCGCGCCGCAACCCGGCCGTGGCGCTGTGCCAGTTCGAAGGCCGCTTCTGGCTGACCCTGCAGGGCGAGGCGACCGTCACCGACGACCCGGCCGCCGTCGCCGACGCGGTCGCCCGGTACGCCACCCGCTACCGCGAGCCCCGGGTCAACCCGAACCGGGTCGCGCTCGTGATCACGGTGACCCGCCTGCTGGGGGACTCCGCGCTGCTGGCCTGAGCGTGCTCCGGCCGCCTGGCGCGCAAGCGGCCGTCGCGCGCCCCGGTCAGCTCAGGCGGCACTCCAGCCAGACGACCTTCCCGGTGCGTCCGGGCACCACGCCCCACCGGGCCGACAGGCCGTCGACGAGGCCCAGGCCGAGTCCGCCGTCGACATCCGCCGGACGCGGCGACGGCGGCCGCGGGCTGCGGTCGGTCACCTCGATGCGCAGCCCGTCACCGGTGCGGGCCAGCCGGATCGCGACCGCCCCGCCGCCGTGCAGTACGGCGTTGCTCACCAGCTCGCAGGCGAGGATGAGCGCGTCCCCCGCCGGGTCGCGCAGGTTCCACGCGCCGAGCTGCGTGCTGACGAACTGCCGGGCGAGGACGTTGCTGGCCCGACCGCCCGGCAGCCGGATCGATGCGGCCGTCACGGGCATCCCGCCTTCGCCGCGCCTGCCTGCGTTCATGATCCACCTCCTGGTCTCGGCAGGGATTCGGGGCCGGACGGCATCCGGATGGGCGGCCATCGACGGGAGGCTCACGCCGGTAGAGTCGGCGGCGTGCTGGACCGTCGCGCCCCCCTCCGCCTGCTCGCCCTCTGCCTGGTGCTGAGCGTCGCCGCGTGCTCCTCGCCGGCCCCCGAATCACCCGTGTTCGCCCAGCCGAGCGGCTCCGCCGCGGCCTTGGGCGCAGCCTCTGCCGCGCCGTCTGCCGCGCCGTCGGCGAGCGCGAGCGGGCGCCCGTCCGCGTCGCCGGTGGTGCGCGCCGCGCCGAAGAGCGCGCTGGCGGTGGGGGTGCGCACGCTGAAGTTCACCCGCGGCGACCGCGCCCTGCCGACCACCGTCTGGTATCCGGCCACCGGCAAGGCGGGTGGATCGCCGCGCAAGGACGCCGCTGCCGCCGCCGGCCGGTTCCCGGTGGTGCTGTTCAGCCACGGCCTGCACGGGCTGCCCACGAACTACCAGCAGCTCACCACCCGGCTGGCCGCCGCGGGCTTCGTCGTGGCCGCCCCGGCCTACCCGTTCACCAACCGCGACGCCAACCCGTTCAAGCCCGCCGACATGGAGAACCAGCCCGCCGACGGGTCCGCGGTGCTGACAGCGCTGCTGAAGCTGGACGGCAAGTCCGGCGACCTGCTCGCCGGGCACCTAGACGGGGGGCACCTCGGCGTGGCGGGTCACTCCGCCGGCGGGTTCACCTCGGCGGGCATGCTGGCCAACACTCGCGACACCCGCGTCGACGCGGCGATCGTGATCTCGGGCGGCTCGATGGGGACGTTCCGCGGCACCCGTACCCCCGTGCTGTTCGTGCACGGTGACGCCGACGCCGTGGTGAGCTACCAGACCGGGCGGAACGCGTACAGCGCGACGTCCTGGCCGCGGGCCTTCCTGACGCTGCTGGGCGGCGACCACGGCGCGTTCCTCGGGCCCGGCGCGAAGGGTTTCGACCAGACCATCAAGACCATGACCGACTTCCTGCGCTGGACGCTCTGGGGCGACGCCGCGGCCAAGGCGCGGCTGTCGGCCGACGGCACCCGCGCGGGTGTGGCGAAGTTCGAGGCGAAGCTGTGAGCGAGCGCAGCGAGCGAACCGGCGGGTTCGGGAAGGCTCGTGCCGGCGACGAGCGCAGCGAGGAGCGGGCATGACCATCCTGCGCCCCGGACAATGCCAGGTGTACTGGGCCGATCCGGCCGACGAGCAGCCCTGGCACCAGCGGCTGCTGAGCGAGGGCGAGCGGGCGCGGCGCGAGTCGCTGCGCAGGCCGGAGGACCGCGCCCGGCAGACCGTGGCCGCGGCGCTGCTGCGCCTGCTGGCCGGGCGGCACCTGGGCGAGAAACCCGCGGACGTACGTGTGGAGCGCGCCTGCACCGACTGCGCGATCCCGCACGGCCGCCCGACCGTGCTCGGCGGGCCGGACGTCTCGGTGTCGCACTCGGGTGACCGGATCGCGGTCGTGTTGAGCCTGGCCGGACCGGTCGGCGTCGACGTCGAGCAGGCCCAGCCGCAGCGCGACATCCTCGGCGTGGCCCGGCTGGCGCTGTGCGAGGCCGAGCTGGCCGCCTCCGCGCCGCTGGACCGGGACGGCTTCTACACGTACTGGACGCGCAAGGAGTCGGTGCTCAAGGCCACCGGCGACGGCCTGCGGGTGGCCATGACCAAAATCGAGGTTTCGGCCCCGGTGCAGGCCCCACGCCTGCACCGCTTCGACGGGCGGCCCGACGTGGTCGAGGCGGCCCGTATGTTCACCCTCGCGGCGGGCGCGGGCTACCAGGCGGCGCTGACCGTGCTCGGCACGCCGTCGGCGGTCACCGAGCACGACGCGTCAGAGCTGCTGCGTCACCAGGCCGAGGGCTTGTAGTCCTTCAGGAAGCAGCCGTAGAGGTCCTCGCCGAGTTCGCCGCGCACGATGGGGTCGTACACCCGGGCCGCGCCGTCGACCAGGTCCAGCGGGGCGTGGAAACCCGCGTCCGCGAGGCGGATCTTGGTCGGGTGCGGGCGCTCGTCGGTGATCCAGCCGGTGTCCACCGCGGTCATCAGGATGCCGTCGTCGAGCATCTCCCCGGCGCTGGTGCGGGTCAGCATGTTCAGGGCGGCCTTGGCCATGTTGGTGTGCGGGTGGCCCGGCCCCTTGTACTTGCGGCTGAACTGCCCCTCCATCGCCGACACGTTCACCACGTACTTGCGGCGGGCGGTCGACGCGGCCATCGCCGCGCGCAGCCGGGCGACCAGCACGAACGGGGCGGTGACGTTGCACAGCTGCACTTCGAGCAGCTCGATCGGGTCGACCTCCTGCACCACCTGCACCCAGCTGTTGCTGGGGTCGAGGTCGGGCACCAGGCCGCCGGCGTCGATCGCGGAGCCGTCGGCGATGCGGGCCAGGCTCGCCCCGCCCGTGGTCAGCGCCAGCGAGGTGACCAGCTCCGGGCTCAGCTGCTGGTGCGGCATGGCCTGGATGGCCGCGGCGGCCGGGCTCGACCCGGTGTAGTGGCCGAAGCTGATCAGCTCGGGCAGCGGCCCGTCCGGCAGCGGGGCCGACTCGGCGGCCAGCAGCTGCGCGTACGCCTGCGGCGACCGGCGTACCGTCTGCGCCGCGTTGTTGATCAGGATGTCCAGCGGGCCCTGCGCCGCGACGGAGTCGGCCAGCGCGACGACCTGGGCCGGGTCGCGCAGGTCGATGCCGACGACACGCAGCCGGTGCAGCCACTCGGCGCTGTCCGGCATCGCCTGGAAGCGGCGCACCGCGTCGGCCGGGAACCGGGTGGTGATCGTGGTGTGCGCGCCGTCGCGCAGCAGCCGCAGCGCGATGTACATCCCGATCTTGGCGCGGCCGCCGGTGAGCAGCGCCCGGCGGCCGGTCAGGTCGGTGCGGGCGTCGCGGCGGGCGTGGTTCAGCTCCGCGCACGGCGGGCACAGCTGGTGGTAGAACGCGTCGACCTGCGTGTACCGGTCCTTGCAGGTGTAGCAGGCACGCGCCTGGCGCAGGTGCCCGGCGATGTCGCCCTTGGTGGGCGAGGTCAGGCCGAACACGCCCGCGGTCTCGTCGTCGATGCGGCCCGGCGCGCCCGTGGCGGTCGCCGCGGTCACCGCCTCGTCCGCGGCGAGGATCTCCTCGCGCTTGTCCCGGCGGCGCTGCAGCTTGACGCTCTTGAACAGCCGCCCGACGGCCCGGCGCACCGCGACGGCGTCGGGGTGCTCGGTCGGCAGGTTCTCGACCTGGGCCAGCACGCTCAGGCACACCTCAAGGTGCGCAGCGTCGATCCCGGTGCGCTCCTGCTC
Source organism: Catellatospora paridis (assembly GCF_009720365.1). Taxonomy (GTDB): domain Bacteria; phylum Actinomycetota; class Actinomycetes; order Mycobacteriales; family Micromonosporaceae; genus Catellatospora; species Catellatospora paridis. The sequence goes on from NZ_WBZD01000017.1 coordinate 75,625, forward strand.
GCTGATCGTCATCCCAGTCGCCCGTTCCCGTGCTCGCCTGCTACCTCGCCCGGAAACTGTACGCAAGCACACGGGAAACGGCCGAACCGCCGCCCAAACCCACCCCCGAACTGTCGGCCATCTCACCCACACCCCGCCCGTCATAGACGTTGGCCTATCCAGATGAAGTTGATCGCGAAAAAGTCATCTGGATAGGCCAACGTCTATTAAAAGCGCGGCGGGACGGGGCGGGGTGAGGTCAGATGGGGGCGATGGTGTCGCCTGTGGCGGGGTCGGTGACGAGGATGGCTTCGACGGGGCAGCAGTCGGCGGCGTCGCTGACCGTTTCGTCGGGGTCGACCAGGTCACGTAGTGGTGTGGACTTCTTGTCGACGAGGGCGAAGTAGTCGGGTGCGGTGCCCGCGCACAGGCCGGACCCGATGCAGCGGTCGCGGTCGACCGCGACCTTCCATTGGCCGCTCACCAGCGCACCGGCAGTTCCTTGAGCCCCCGCACCAGCATGCCCTTCTTCCAGGGAAGTTCCTCTTCGGCAACGGCCAGTGCGAGGTTCGGGAAACGGGTGATCAGGGTCTGCAGCGCGACCTGCAGCTCCATCCGGGCCAGCTGGGCGCCGACGCAGTGGTGCGGGCCGTGCCCGAAGCCGAGGTGCGGGTTGCTCTCGCGGTGGAAGTCCAGCTCGTCGGGGTGGTCGAAGACCTTCTCGTCGCGGTTGGCGGAGGCCAGCGCGCCGAGCACCGGCTCACCGGCGCGGACCAGCACGTCGCCGACCATGATGTCCTCGGTGGCGTAGCGGGCGAAGGCGGCGGCCGTGCCCAGCGGCACGTATCGCATCAGCTCGTCGACGGCGGCGGGGACCAGCGACGGGTCCGCCCGCAGCTCGGCGAGCCGGTCGGGGTTGGTGAGCAGCACGTACACGAAGTTGGGCAGCTGGGTGACCGTGGTCTCGTGCCCGGCGGCGAGCAGGCCGGCCGACAGCTGCACCAGCTCGGCCTCGGTGAGCCGGTCCTCGTCCTCGTCGCGGGCCTTGACCATGGCGCCGAGCAGGTCGTCGGTCTCCTGGACGCGGCGCTGGGCGATCAGGCCGGCGATGTAGGCGTGCAGGTTGCCGAGGTACTCCATGATCTGCTGCGGGGTGAGCGAGGTGGTCGAGATGATCGCCTCGGACCACAGCTGGAACCGGTCGTGGTCGGCGAAGGGCACGCCGAGCAGCTCGCAGATGACGGTGACGGGCAGCGGGGTGGCGAAGTGCTCGACCAGGTCGGCGGGGGAGCCGTGTCGCTCCATGTCGTCGAGCAGCTGGTTCGCGATCTCCTGGGTGCGCGGGCGCAGCGTCTCGACGCGGCGGGCGGTGAACGCCTTGGCGATGAGCTTGCGCAGCCGGGTGTGCTCGGGCGGGTCCATCGCGAGCATGCCGGACTCGCCCTGGTGCGGGTGGGTGCGCGGCTCGTCGCGCCCGACGCTGGCGGCGCGGCTGAACCGGGCGTCGCCGAGGACCAGGCGCACGTCGTCGTAGCGGGTGGCGAGCCAGGCCTCCTCGCCGTACGGCAGGCGCACCCTGGCCAGTGGCTCGTTGCGGCGTAGCTGCTCGTAGAGCGGGTTCAGGTTGAGCCGGTCGGGGTCGCCGAACGGGTAAGTGCGGGCCGCCATGAGTTCGCTGGTCGACATCGTCGCTCCCTCGTGTGCGTACGAATTCAACTCTATGGATGGTAGTGTGGGTCAGTCCCGAAGTCGATGCCCATTCTATGAAAAAGCCGGATATTCAAGACAGTTCCGGCAGCAGTTGGCTTGACTGGGAACGTGACCACCATCCGCCGCCGCCGGACCTCGGCGGTGGCCGTGCTCGCGGCGCTGCTGGCCCTCGCCGCGTCCTCGGCCCGACGCGGTCCGGTCCTAGGCGCCCGCAGCTGACAGCCGCCCGGGCCGCCGCGGTCTGCGGCAGCGCGCCGCCGCCGGCTCAGGCGGCGCGGCGGACCGCTTCGACGATCATCTCGCGTAGCCGCTCCATCGGGTCGCCGTCGCCGACGGCCAGCGCGTTCTTCGTCGCCGCCACGGCCAGCCCGAGTTCGGGCAGCGCCCCGGCCAGGCTGCCGCCGAGCCCGCCCACTCCGATGATCGGTCCGTCGACCGCGTAGCCGAGCGTCCAGGCCACCGGCATGCCGAACGTCCACTCCGGACCGCGGGTCAGCGGCGTGCTCACCGCACGCAGCCGCTCCGGGGAGATCAAGCGGACCCCGTCCACCTCGCCGAGCAGCGCCGCGTACATCCGGGCCGCCGCGCGGGCGCTCATCGTGCCCACCGCGGGGACGTCCGCGCGCAGGAAGGCGCGGTCGTTGCCCAGGTCGGCGTCGGGTCGCGTGCCGTGCGGCACCGCCCGGTCGAAGTTCGGCAGCTGCGCGCTCAGCTGCTTGAGCGCGTCCGACCAGCTCCGGTCGGACAGCACCGCGAGCTGGTCAAGATCGGAATCGGGTACGCCGAGCAGCAGCTCACCGGGCACGCCCAGCGGCGCGGCGACCTCAGTGGCCAGCACCTGCGACACCGTGCGGCCGGTGGCCCGGCGGACCGTCTCGCCGACCAGCCAGCCGTACGTCCACACGTGGTAGCCGTGCGCCGTGCCCGGCTCCCAGAGCGGCGTCGCGTCGGCCATGATCGCGCACATGCGGTCCCAGTCGGCGAGGTCCACGGCGGTCACGTCGGGCGGCAGCGCGGGCAGGCCCGCGGTGTGGGTGAGCGCGTGGCGCAGCGTCACGCCGGACTTGCCGTGCCGGGCGAACTCCGGCCAGACCTCGGCGATGCGCAGGTCGTAGTCGAGCCGGCCCTGCTCGGCCAGCACGTGCACCACGGTCGAGGTGAGCGCCTTGCCGGTGGAGTAGCTGAAGAACGGGGTGCCCGGCGTGACCGGTCGCCCCGTCGCGGGGTCGGCCAGCCCGGCGGCGACGTCGACGATCGGCTCGCCGTGCAGGTACGCGGCGACCTGCACGCCGGTCTCCTGCCCGGAGTCGACGAGGTCGTCGACGTGCTGCTGGACGCGCTGCTGAAGGTGGTGCCAGGTCATGGTGCGGGGGTGTCCTCTCGGGCGGGTCCCGCCGGGGGCATGGCGGGCCAGTGTTCGAGCAGCACGTGCAGCGCCTCGACGGCCCGCCGCCACGACTGCGCGACGTCGCGCGGGTGGCCGAAGCCGCCGGTGGCCTCCAGGCTCACGAACCCGTGGAACGTGCTGCGCAGCACGCGCACCGCGTCGGTGAGGTCGGGTTCGGACAGTCCGTAGCCGCGCAGCATGCCGTAGGTCAGCTCGTAGGTGCGCCGGAACGCGACCGGGTCGGCGGTGAGGAGTTCGGGTGGCAGCTGAAGCTGGGTGGCCGCGTACCGGCCGGGGTGGGCCAGGGCGTAGGCCCGGTAGGCGTCCGCGAACGCGATCAGCGCGTCGCGGCCGGATCGGCCCGCCACTGCCGCGCCGATCTCGTCGACCAGCTCGCCGGCCGCGAGCAGGGCGATGCGGTGCCGCAGGTCCTGCAGGCTGCGGACGTGGGAGTAGAGGCTCGCGTCCTTCACGCCGAATCCGCGCGCCACCGCGGTGATCGTGACGTGGTCGAGCCCGGCGGTGTCCGCCAGGTCGGCCGCTGCCAGCGTCACCCGCTGCGCCGTGAGCCCTGCCCGTGCCATGAACCTAATGGTACTAGGTAACAGCCTAGGACGGCTAGGGAATAAGGCTCAGTCCACGTACGGCCGGACCAGGCCGGGGGCCGGCAGGTACGGCTCCCAGTAGACGATCTGCCAGGCCGCCTGGAGCGCGTCCTCGCACGGATAGGTGTGCCCGCACCGGTCGCAGATGCCCTGCACCTGCATGTGGTGCTCGCTCCAGCGCTGGCGGCCCTCGCTGACCATGGTCAGGGCGCGGCTCTGGATCGCCGTGCGGCCGACGTAGGTCGTGCCGTGTGCGTTGCGCCGGACGTCGTTCGAGGATCTGGGTCGTGGCTGCGGCCTTGACATACGCCTTCTCCTGCCGTCATTCGGCATAACGCGGCACGGGACGCAAAGGTGCCGAGCTGTCGTAAACCCGTTGCCCGGGCATACGCCCTGCGATGGACTGGCCGGATGAGATCGTTTGAGGAATTGCTCGCAGAGGGCGCGAGCGCGCCCGTGGACGGCTGGGATTTCGGCTGGTTCGCCGGGCGGGCCACCGAGCAGCGCCCAGCCTGGGGCTACGCGCGGATGCTGGCCGAGCGCGTCGGGACCGCGACCGCCGTGCTCGACGTGCAGACCGGTGGCGGCGAGGTGTACGCCGAGGTCCTGCACCGCGCGCCGCGCCACCCGGCGACCGCCGCCGCCACGGAGTCCTGGGCCCCGAACCTGGCGCTGGCCCGCCGGAACCTGGCCCCGCTGGGCGTCGCCGTCGCCGAAGCCGCCGACGGGGCGGAGCTGCCGTTCCCGGACGCGTCGTTCGACCTGGTGGCCAGCCGGCATCCGACGGTCACCGACTGGGCCGAGACGGCGCGGGTGCTCGCCTCCGGCGGCGCCTACCTGTCGCAGCAAATCGGCGCCGGGTCGATGCGGGAGCTGAGCGAGTTCTTCCTCGGCCCCGTCGACCCGGGCACGGGCCGCCTGCCGCAGACCGTGGCCGCCGCGGCGCGGGCCGCCGGGCTCACCGTCACCGACCTGCGGCCGCAGGCGCTGCGTACCGAGTTCTACGACGTCGCCGCAGTGATCGTGTTCCTGCGCAAGGTGATCTGGACGGTGCCGGGCTTCGACGTGGAGAAGTACCACGACCGCCTGGTCGCGATGGACGAGCGCATCCGCAGCGACGGTCCCTTCGTGGCCCACTCCCAGCGCTTCCTGCTCACCGCCCGCAAGCCCTGACCGCCGCCCCGTGACGCCGCTTCTTCATTACGCCGCGCCGCCGGGGCGCGGGTAGCGGATGAGGAGGCTGGCGTGGACGGGGTGGTCGCCGACGGCTTCGTAGAGGTGGGGGACGTCGGAACGCCAGGAGATGTGCTCGCCGGGGTGGGCGGTGAGCGGGGCGCCGGCGGGGCCGGCGCGCAGGACGCCGTCGAAGACGGTGATGTGCTCGGTCACCCCGGCGTGGTGCGCTGGTGAGTGTTGTGCGGCGCCGGGCGGGACGACCATCCGGTACAGCTCGTAGGTGACCGTGTCGTCGTCGAAGACCTGCAGCAGCGTGGCCTCGACGGCGGTGCCCCGCATCACGCCGGCCGGCCGCCCGGCCAGCAGCGCGGTGATCGGCACGCCCAGCGCGGCGGTCACCGACCACAGTGTGTCCAGGGTCGGGTTGCGGGTGCCGTTCTCCAGCCCGGACAGCGTCGCCTTGCCCACGTTCGCCCGGCGGGCCAGCTCCGACAGCGAGATCCCGGCCTGTTCCCGCAGGTGGCGCAGCCGTGGGCCGACGCCCTCGGCCCCGGGCTCCAGGGCCGGGGGCGGGCTGCTGCGGGCGGTTGCCGGACGCGCGCTCATGGGGCTATCGTGCACCACGAGCCACCGTTCCGTTTGCGGAACGATGGTGGAGCAGCGAGGAGCGGGCGTGGGCAGGGGAGTCTTGCAGCCGGTGCTGGCCGGGGTGGTCACGGCCGTGGTGGGGTTCGCGAGCACGTTCGCCGTGGTGCTGGCGGGGTTGCGAGCGGTGGGGGCCGACTCGCGGCAGGCCGCTTCGGGGCTGCTGGCGGTATGCGTGGCCGCCGGCGCGACGGCGATCGTGCTGGGCCTGCGGCACCGCATCCCGATCAGCATCGCCTGGTCGACGCCGGGCGCGGCGCTGCTGGCCGCCACCGGCGCGGTCGACGGCGGGTTCGCCGCGGCCGTGGGCGCGTTCCTGGTCACCGGCGCGCTGATCGTCGCGGCAGGGCTGTTCCCGGCGCTGGGCCGGGCGATCGCGGCGATCCCGCGGCCGATCGCGGCGGCGATGCTCGCGGGCGTGCTGCTGGACCTGTGCATCGCCCCGGTGCGCGCGCTGGTCGACGTGCCGCTGCTCGCCGCGCCGATCGTGGGAGTGTGGCTGGTGCTGAACCGCTTCGCGCGGGCCTGGGCGGTGCCCGCCGCGCTGGCCGCGGCCGTGCTCGTGATCGCGCTGGACTCCCCGGGCGCGCTGCGCGGGGCCGCCGCCGCACCCGAGGTCGTGCTCACCGCGCCGGTGTTCACCTGGCAGGCGCTGGTCAGTCTGGCGGTGCCATTGTTCCTGGTCACCATGGCCTCGCAGAACGTGCCGGGCATGGCGGTGCTGCAGGGGTACGGCTACACCCCGCCGCTGCGCGGCGTGCTGCTGGGCACCGGCGCGGCCACGGCGGTCGCCGCGCCGTTCGGTTCGCACGCGGTGAACCTGGCCGCCATCACCGCCGCGCTGGCCGCCGGTCCCGACGCGCACCCCGACCCGCGGCGGCGCTGGATCGCCTCCGTGACCGCGGGCATCGGCATGATCACGCTCGGGCTGGGCGCGAGCGCGGCGACGGCGTTCGTGCTCAGCTCGCCGCCGCTGCTGATCGAGGCGGTGGCGGGCCTGGCCCTGCTCGGCGCGCTCGGCGCGGCGATCGCGTCGGCGACCGCCGAGGCCGAGGGCCGGGAGGCGGCGGTGGTCACCTTCGTGGTGACCGCGTCGGGCGTGGCGCTGCTCGGGGTCGGCGCGGCCTTCTGGGGCCTGCTGGCCGGCGGCCTCATGCTGCTGCTGCGGCCTCGCTCAGGAACGACTCCACCGTCGCCGCGAACGTCCGCGGATCGTCCACCCACGGAAAGTGACCCGACGCCGGCTGCACCGTCAGCCGTGCCGAGCTGAGCCGCTCGGCCAGCGCGCGTACGGCGTGGCGGGTGGGCCAGATGTCGTGCTCGCCGACCACGAGCAACGTCGGCACGGCGAGCGCGGCGAGCCGGTCGGGCAGCGCCGGATCGGGCTCGTAGCCGGCGTAGAAGCCGTCCGTGGCGGGCTTGGCGAACTCGGCCGGCTCGGCGGCGGCCTGCGCCTTCGCGGCGTCGTTCCACTGCCCGTAGAGCAGCGGGGCGGACAGCCAGCGCAGGCGCTCCAGTTCCTCGTCGTCGGCGGCCTCGTCGGTGAGGGCGGCGGCCGCCTCGTCGATCCACGGCTCGTGCGAGCGCTCTGCCAGCACGTGCGTCACGTCCAGATCGGACGGCAGGCCGAGCACGCGCAGCGACGGGTCGACGATGACCAGGCGGCGCAGCCGGTGCGGGTGCGCGTCGGCATACAGGAAGCACACGCCGCCGCTGGCGGAGTGGCCGAACAGGTCCATGGTGGGCAAGCCGAGGTGGGCGCGCAGCGCCTCGACGTCGTCGGCGATGCGGTCCACCCGGTAGGTGGCCGGGTCGGCGGGCTCGGCGGAGTCGCCCGTGCCGCGGTTGTCGAGCAGGATCAGCGTCCGGGTCGCCGACAGCCCGCCCAGCTCGCCGAGGTATCGCACCGCCTGCCCCGGCCCGCCCGGCACGCACACGAGCGGCGGCCCGTCCCCGACGACCCGGTAGACGAGTTCGGTCCCATCCCATGATCGAAAGCTAGGCACCCACCCCATTCTGCCAGCCCCTCCCACCGCAACTCCTAAGGAGTTGCGCCCACCCCTCCTGCCGCAACTCTTAAAGAGTCGCGCCCTTCGAGGCGCACAGAGGACGCAACTCTTTAAGAGTTGCGCCTCGGGGCGGGCACCGTGGGGTGGTGGGGCGGGTCAGGTGCGGGTGCGGCGGAGGTGGGCGTAGGCCCAGGCTGTGGCGGCGGTCCACAGGGCCGCGTGCGCGGTCAGGGTGAGGGCGGTGAGGGTGGAGCCGCCGGAGGTGGTGAAGCGGGTGGCGGCCATCAGTGGCGGCACCAGCCACGGGGCGGGGGAGCCCTGCAGGCCCAGCACGATCGCCAGCACGGATCCGGTGACCAGGACGGCCGCGCCCGTGCCTGCCGTGCGGGTGACCGCGCGGCTGGACAGCGCGCCCAGGGCGACGGCCGGTCCCAGCGCCAGCAGGTGCACGCCCAGTCCGATCAGGAGGATGCGCGGGAGGCTGTCCGGTCCGGTCTTGACGCCGCCGGAGATCCACGGCACGGCCAGCGCGACGGCGATGGTGCCGAGCCCGGCAGCGGCGGCGGCCAGCAGTCCGGCGACGATCTCGTGCCGGGCCGAGCCGAGCGCCACGCGGGCCAGTCGGCGCTGCACGTCCGGCTCGACGTCCAGCAGGATCTTCGTCTGCCAGGCCAGTAGAGGGAACACGACCAGGGCGGAGACGCCGTATGCCTCACGGGCCTCGGCCTGCCCGCCGCCGTAGAGGATCGACAGCACCGCGAGCGCGGCGATCAGGGGCGCGACGGCCCGGCCGGTGCGGACGAAGCCGTGCAGCCGCATCCTGGCCAGCGCGATCACGAGCCCACCTCTTCGCGTACCCGCAGCACCTGATGCCCCTGCTCACGCAGGCGCGCGACGGCGTCGGCGAGGTCGGCGGCCTCGACCGCCACCTCGACGACGCAGCGCTGCCCGGTGTCGGGTGCGGCCGTGGCCAGCGTGCCGTCGGCGACGGTCCACGTCGCCGCGCCGGGCAGCCGTACGGTCTCTCCGCGGTGGTCGCTGACCAGCACCGAGCCGCCGCGCGCGACGACCTCCAGGACGATCCCGGGGACGAGGTCGCGGGTCGCGGCGTCCAGGCCCTCCCACGGCTCGTCGAGGATCAGCAGGTCCGGCGGGGCGAGCAGAGCCTGGGCCAGGCCGACCTTCTGGGCGGTGCCCTTGGACAGTTCGGGCAGTTTGACGTCACGGAAGCCGCCGAGGCCGAGCCGCTGCACCCACTCGTCGACGGCCCGGGTGGCGGCGGCGGGGCGGAGCCCGCGGACCGCGGCCATGGCGCTCAGGTAGCCGGTGACGGTGCCGGTCTGGTCGGCGGGAGAGCGTTCCGGGACCCAGCCCACGACGGCGGGGCGGTCGGTGACCCGGCCCCGGGTCGGGCGCAGCACCCCTGCGATCAGCTGGAGCAAGGTGGACTTGCCGGCGCCGTTGCGGCCCAGCACCACCACGATGCCGCCGGGTTCCACCCGGGCCGTGACGGCTTGCAGGACCCACGGGGCGCCGCGGTGGTAGCGCAGCCACACGTCGTCGAGATGCACCGGGCGATTGTGTCACCGGCTGTGCCGTACCGGCTATGGACGATCTTGGAAGTGGTCCGGGCGGGTGGCGGGCGGCGACATAGGATGGTGCTTTCGTGCATGATCGTCGGGTTCCGCGGTGTGGCGGGCCGGACGGCCGACGGCAGGGAGCTTTCCATGGATCTCGGGGTGCACCTCATCAGCTTCACGTTCCCCGGCGGGACGGCGGCGATCGGCCCGACCCTGGCGGCGGCCGGGCGGACGGCCGAGGACGCCGGGGTGGCCAACCTGTCGGTGATGGACCACTACCTGCAGATGGACGGCATGGACCTGGGCGGCCCGCTCATGCCCATGCTGGAGGGCTACACCACGCTGGGCTTCCTGGCCGCGAACACCAGCACCGTCACGCTTCAGCTGCTGGTCACCGGCGTGACCTACCGGCACCCGGGCCTGCTCGCGAAGATCGTGACCACGCTCGACGTGCTGTCCGGCGGCCGGGCCGTGCTCGGCATCGGCGCGGCCTGGTACGACCGCGAGCACGCCGCCTACGGGGTGCCGTTCCCGCCGGTCGCCGAGCGGTTCGAGCGGCTGGAGGAGACGCTGCGCATCGTGCGCCAGATGTGGAGCGACGACGACGGTCCTTTCGAGGGCAGGCACTATCAGCTGGCGGAGACGGTCAACTCGCCGCAGGCGCTGTCCGCCCCGCACCCGCCCATCATGATCGGCGGTGGGGGCGAGAAGAAGACGCTGCGCCTGGTCGCCAAGTACGCCGACGCCTGCAATCTGTTCGCCGGGCCGGACAGCGCCCCGGAGCAGATCGCGGCGAAACTCGACGTGCTCAAGCGGCACTGCGAGCGCGAGGGCACCGACTACGACCGCATCCGCAAGACCATCGCCTGGTCGGCGCCGGTGACCCCGGACGCGGCCGGTGGGGCGGACTTCGCCGCGTCACTGGAGCCGTACGCGAAGCTGGGCGTCACCCAGGTGCACCTGATGCCGTACACGGCCGAGCCGGTGGCCTTCCTGAGCGGCCTCGGCGAGCACGTGGTGGGCCGCCTCAAGCAGCTGTGAGCGTCAGCCGAGCCCGAGCAGCGGCGGGACCTGCGCCATCGCGGTGACCACGTGCTCGGCCCCGGCGGCGCGCAGCGTGTCCGCCGAGGCCAGCGCGGCGTAGCCGAGCACGGTCATGCCCGCGGCCCGGCCGCCGCGCACCCCGAACGGGCTGTCCTCGATCAGCGCGCAGTCCGCCGGGTCCACCCCGATGCGGTCGGCGGCCAGCAGGAACAGGTCGGGTTCGGGCTTGCCCCGGGCCACCATCGACGCGCTGTAGCAATGGTCGCCGAAGTATCCGGCCAGCCCGGTCACCCGAAGCCGGAACGCGATCTCCTGCGGGGTCCCGCTGGACGCCACGCACACCGGCACCGCCGCATCGCGCAGCAGTTCGAGCAGCTCGCGTACGCCGTCGACGGCCACCAACTCGTCGCGCTGGCGGGCCAGCACCTCGCGCTCATACTCCGCGGGCAGGTCGAAGCCGACGGGGCGGCCCAGCTCGCGCTCGACGTCGGCGACGCACTCGACCGTGGCGCGGCCCATGTAGCGCTCGATGCTCTGCGCCAGGGTCGTGGGCAGGCCGGCGCGGGTGACCAGCTCCGCGAAGACCGCGTTGTTGATGATCTCCGAGTCCACCAGCACGCCGTCGCAGTCGAACACCACCGCTTTGATCACCCGTACAGGCTGCCACGTCCGGGTGCGCCGCTGCTTCCTGGGTGTGACCGTGGTGTCGCTAAATGGACAAATCGGATGTAGTGCATCACATGCCGGGCGGATCATTCGCGGCAACGATCGAGCACGCGGAGGTAGACCATGTCCCGTCAGCTGACCCGCAGATCCGTGATGGCCGCCGGGATGGGACTCGCCGCGGCGCCGCTGCTGCCCGCAGGGCGGTCCGCCGCCGCCGATCCGCCGCTGCGCGTGGGCGTGCTCGTCGCGCGCACCGGCGGCCTCGTCGACTACGGCCGCCAGCAGCTGCTGGGCGTGCAGCGACGGGCCGACGCGCTCAACGGCGCGGCCGGGCACGGCGGCGCACACCCTGCCCCGCAGCTGGACCTGCTGCTCCAGGACGTCGGTGACACCGCCGCGACCGCCCGTGAAGCCGTCTCCCGGCTGCTCGACCGGGGCGTACACGCGCTGGTCGGGTCACCCGCCGGCTGGCTCGACGACGCGGTCACCGGCACCGCGCAGGCCGCCTGCACCCCGCTCGTGCTCCCGTCCCACGGCCCGACGCCGACCTCGCCGTACGCGTTCCGCAGCGCGCCGACCGACGCGCAGGTGCACCGGGCGCTGCTGGCCGCGATGACGGCCGGCGGTCAGCGCGCCGCCGGGGTGCTGCGCCTCGACGCGCGCGACAACCCGGCCCTGCGCGAGGCGCTCGCCGCCGAGGCGGCCGGGCAGGGCGCGCGCATCGTGTCCACCGAGACGGTGCCGCTCGACGGCACGGGTTTGGCGGACAAGGTGAAGGCCCTGGTCGCCGCTGCTCCCGAGGCGCTGCTGCTGGACCTGCCGACACCACTGGCCGCCGCGGCGGCCGCCGCCGCGAAGACCGCCGGCTGGACCGGCCCCGTGCTGTCCACACCGGACGCCGCGCAGGCCGCGTTCCATCAGCTCGCGGGCGAGGCCGCGGCGGGCGTACGGGCCGTGAGCCCGTGGCTGCCCGTGGCCGCCGAGGCCCCGGAGGCGCTGCCGAACTGGTCGAGTGTGCGCCGGTTCGCCGCCGAGCTGGGCGCTGCCCCCGCCCCGTCCGCCGGGTATGCCGCCGACGCGATAACGCTGCTGCACCAGGCATTCCTCGGCCACCGCGACAAGATGGCCGCCCGCGACCAGCTCGAACGCGCCTGCTGCGTCGGCGTCACGGGCGTGTTCAACATGACCGCCGACAACCACGCGGGCCTCGCCGCCGACGCCCTTACCGTGCTCACCTCCCGTGCCGGCACCTGGACGACCCTGCCGCTCGCACCATGAGCCCGCCGTCGACGGGGTGATCGAATTCCGGTGTCATCACATACTGGGTCGCGTGGCTCGCGACGATTCCTCCCCGACCTTGACGGCCAGGCTCATGCGGCGGTTCGCGGCCTGGAACGACAGTCCGCCGATCGGCTGGCAGGTGACCTGGGCGCTGTTGCTGGCCAGCGCGGCCACCGGTGCGGTGTACCGCCGCCACGGCTGGGCGCTCGGCCTTGCCGCGGCGTTGTACTACGGTGCGGTGACCGTGATCGGCATGGTCTCGACCCCGCGGCTCGTGGCCTGGCGTGAGCAGATGATCGCCTGGGCCGCGGTCGTCGCCGCCCCGATGGTGTTCTTCGTGCTGGCGATCCTGTTCCCGGCGATACCGCTGTGGCAGATCGCGGTGATCGCCCTCGTGGCGAGCGCGATCCTCGCCCCGCTCGCCCCGCTCGTCAGTCGCCGCCGGCAGCGCGACGCCGCTCAGGCGACACCGTCGTTGCTGCCGTCCTCCCGGCCCGACCCGACCATGCTGCCCGACGGCGACTGTCTACTGTGCCGACCCGCTGACGCGGACAAGTTCTTCAACCGCCGCCGGGTATGGGAGGACGAGCACTGGCGGCTGTCGGTGGTGCTGCGCGGCGCGGTGGCGGGGTTCGCGCATCTGGAAACACGCAGGCACATTCCGTACATCACCGATCTCGCCGCGCCGGAGGCAGCGACCCTCGGACCCGTGCTGGCCAGGGCCACAGCGGCGGTGCGCGAGGCGACCGGGGCGGACAAGGTCTACGTGAACGTCTTCGGCGACCGCGTCCCCCACCTGCACTTCAACCTGGCCCCCTGCCATCCGGGCGGGCCGCTCGTCGGCGGAGCCGGTCAGGTCCGGCCGGACGCGCCCGCGGCCAGTCCGGCAGCACACGACGCCGCCGCGAAGGCGGTGCGCCGCCTCCTCACCGGCCTGGCTTGAGCGGGGGAACCGTTCGGCTGTCAATCAATGGGGCATTTCGGTAATTTTGCGAGTTCTTGTCCGGTTTACCCGGATTATCGGTAGCGTCAGGGCAACCCGATCATCCCCGAGCAGTGGAGAGAAGCCATGCGCCGCCCTGTGCGACGTGGTCTCTTGTTGCTGACCACGGCTACCGTCCTCGTCCTCGGCTGGCCCGGCGCCAGCGCGCAGGCCGCCGCCTACCTGAGCCACCGCACCACCGTCGACATCTTCCGCGACGCCGGGATCTCGATCTGGTCCAGTGGCAACTGCTCCAACCGCAACAACGCCAGCTGCACGTCGTTCGAGCGCATCCGGCGGTCCACCGTCGACGGCCTGCTCACGCTGCGCAAGGCCAGCAAGTGCGACCTGCGCGTCACCGGCGGCACCGAGACCGGCCACGGCTCCGGCACGTACACCCACTGGAACGGCTGGAAGATCGACATCAGCAAGTACGACTGCATCGGCCGCTACATCAAGCGGTACTTCCGCTACGTCGGCTACATCAAGGGCTGGGGATACCAGTACAAGGCCCCGTCCGGGAACATCTACACCGACGAGGGCAACCACTGGGACATCCTGTACTACAGCTGCGGCGGCTGCTCCGGCGACGACGACGAACCGTCGTTCACGCCGTCCCCGTCCCCGTCCCCGTCCCCGTCCCCGTCCCCGTCGCCGAGCGCGAAACCGTCGCCGAGTGTGTCGTCGGCCAAGCCTTCCGTGAGCGCTTCCCCGTCGGCCACGCCTTCGGCCAGTCCGTCGGCGGCCCGCCCGCCGGTGTCCACGACGCCGTCCACCGGCTCGTCCGCGAGCCCGTCGGCATCCGCGAGCGTGTCGCCGTCGGCCATGCCGCTGACGTCGCCGTCGGGCACGCCGTGGCCGTCAGGAACGCCGTCGCCGTCGGTCAGTCCGTCGCCGTCCACGACGACCCAGCCGTTCGGCGCGGCAACCGTGCCGGACGCCGCGCCGGGGAGCCAGGCCCAGGTCGAGCCGCCGGTGGCGCTGCCGCCGCCACCGGTTGGTGAGCCGGTGCCGCAGCCGACGAAGCTGCTGCGGGCCGTGGACCCGGAGCCGCGTACGCCGCCCGCGACGATGGATCCCGCCCAGGTGGACGCGCCGCTGGGCTGAGCGGGCCGGTCCCGCCGCGGGTCGACGCCCGCGGCGGGACCGCCTTCCATCAATGCCCGTCAGCCCTTGACGTAGGACAGCTTCTCGGCGATCCGGCCGGCGCGGACCCGGATGACGTCGACGCCGCGGACGTGGCCGGTGCCCCAGTCGTAGCGCCAGCGCTGCACCACCAGGTCACCGGCGATGGTCAGCTCCTCGATGTCGAACCGGCCCGAGAGCTGCTCGAACACCGGCCGCCAGGCCTCGCGGACCTCGTCGCGTCCGTCGTGCCGCCGGCCGTCCGGGGCCGGGTTCGTGCTCTCGAACACCACGTCGGCCGTGCACAGGTCGAGCGCGGCTTCGAGGTCGTGGTCGTTCCAGGCACCGTTGAAGGCGTCGACCAGCGCGGGCGTGTCCATGCCTCGACGATAGGGCTGGGTGCGGCTCAGGGGCGCAAGGGCGAGCCGCGCGCCGGTGCCGGGTTCCGGACATGGTCCGCGCGCCGGTCCGTTGGCCCGGAACCGGCGCGCGGAGTCGGTGCGGTCAGACGGTGAAGCCCGCGAACAGGATCGAGGCCAGCCCGAGGCCGATGGCGAGGTTGGCCAGGGTCGCGCCGCCGAACACGACGACCGGCCGCCAGCCCGCCTCGCGCAGGGCGCCGACGCGCAACTGCAGGCCGATGCTGACGAAGGCGAGGATCAGGAACCAGGTGCGCAGGTCGTTGATGACGCCGATGTGGGCCTTGGCCTCGGCGGCGCTGACCGTCCCGGCATACCAGGTGCCGATGGCGGAGGCGGCGATGAAGCCGAGCACGAACTTGGGGAAGCGGTCCCACAGCTGGCGCAGGCCGGGGCGCTGCGCGTCGGCGTCCTTCTCCACCTTGAACGCGAAGTACGCGGTCAGCGCGACCGCGACGATGCCGATCAGCGCGTTCTGGGTGGCCTTGACGATGGTGGCGATCTGCAGGGTCTGCTCGCCCGCGATCGCGCCGGCGGCGGTGACCGCGGCGGTGGTGTCGATGTTGCCGCCGATCCACGCGCCGGCCACGGCGGGGCTCAGCCCGAGCAGGTCGGCCAGCCACGGCAGGATGAAGATCGACGGCAGCGCGAAGATGATGACCAGGCTGGCCGCGTACGCGAGCTGCTCGCGTTTGGCCCGCACGGCTCCGGCGGCGGCGATGGCGGCGCTGACGCCGCAGATCGAGACCGCGGCCGACAGCAGGGCGCGCAGCTTCTCGTCGAGGCCGAGCAGGCCGCCGAGATACCACGTGATCAGGAAGACGCTGCTGATCAGCAGCACGGCCTGCAGGATGGCGGGTCCGGCGGCCTTGACGATCAGGCTGAGGTTGATCGACGCGCCGAGCAGCACCAGGCCGGTCTTGATGAAGAACTCGGTGCGCACCGCGTCGGCGATGCGCTCGCGCAGGCCCGTGAAGTAGACGATGACGTTGCCGATGAGGCCGAGCGCGATCGCGTAGATCGGATATTCGACGGCGGCGGCGAACTTCTCCAGGCTGGTGCCCTTGGCCGCGGCGGGGATGGTGTCCTCGAGATACCGGGCCACGGAACCGAGGACGAGCACGATGAGCAGGCCGAGGACGAGCCACGGCCAGGTGCGGGCGGGGCGCTCGGCAGGCGGCGCGACGAGTTCTTCTTCAGTGGCGACCATCAGGGCACCAGACCCGTCGGGATGACGCCGACCAGCACGAGGGCGACCAGGAGCAGGCCGACGGCGGTGGCCAGCCAGTCCTCGTTCAGGGCGGCGCGCTGCGCGCGGGCGACGGTAGGGGATTCGGCGGGTGGGGTCGGGTCACTCATGGCGTACGCCTTTCGGGGCGGGAGGTGGCGACGCCGTCGATTCTATACAAGACCGGTAGGAGTAGTCGAGATTAGATTTCCTCCCTGGTCACAGGGCTGCGCCCCTGCTGTTGTAGCAGCAGGGGCGCAGCTTTCATGCGATTTGCGGGTGGTGGCTACAGCGGTTCGAGCCAGATGTTGCGGAACCGCGGGTTCGCGCCCGCGTCCCCGTGGTCCTGCAGCCGGATCGGTCCGCCCGCCGCGCCTTCCGGTGCCCCGGCCCCGGTCGGCCCGTTGATCGTGATGTCGTTGTGCACCACGAATCCGTTCCACACGATGGTGACCCGGGCGTCGGCCGTCTTGTTGCCCGAGCCGTCGAAGCGGGCCGCCTTGAACACGACGTCGTAGGACTGCCAGGTCTCCGGTGCGCCCGCCGCGTTCACACTGGCGGCCGCCTTGGTGTAGATCGAGCCCGCCTCGGTGTTGTCCAGCGCCGTGTCGCCGTAGGAGTCCAGCACCTGGAGCTCGTACCGGTCCTGCAGGTAGATGCCGCTGTTGCCGCGCTGCTGGCCGGTGACGTTGGCCGGGTAGAGCGGCTCGTACCACTCCACGTGCAGCTTGAAGTCACCGAATGCCTGCCTGCTGCGGATGTCGCCGCCCAGCGACTCCAGCGAGCCGCCGGCGAACGGCCACGTCGCCGCGCCGCCGCTGGAGTTCTGCCACGAGGCCACGTCGTCGCCGTCGAACAGCTGGATGCGCTGCCCGCTGCCGGACACCGCCCAGCGCTGGCTGAGCACCCCGGCCGCCTGCCAGATGTGCAGCTGGGTGCCGTCGGCGGAGCTGCCGCTGAGCGCGTCGAGCACCTTGCCCGACTGCGGGTTGAGGATCGTGCCGTCCGGCTGCGGCTGCCAGACCTGCGAGCCGGTGCCGTTGCAGGTCCACAGCTGCACCTTGGTGCCGTTGGCGGTGCCCGCGTTGTCGACGTCCAGGCACTTGCCCAGCGCCTGCAGGGTGCTGCCGACCCGGCTCCAGCGCTGCGCGGCCGAGCCGTTGCAGGTGTACAGCTGGATCTTCGTGCCGTTGGCGGTGCCCGCGTTGTCGACGTCGACGCACTTGCCGCCGATGCCGACGATCGCCCCGGCTCCGCCGGACACCGTCAGCGCGTCCAGGTTGACGTGGCCGGTGTCGCCGCTGTCGTACTTGAACGCGACGGTGTTCGCCCCCGCGTTCAGCGCGACGCTCTCGGTGATCGTCGACCAGGTGTCCCAGTTGCCGGTGTTGCCGAGGGTGACCTGCCGCTGCTTGACGCCGTTGACGTACAGGCTGACGGTCTTCGGCCCGGCGAACGGGTTCGGGCCGTTGCTGTAGCGCAGCGCCGCCTGGTAGGTCCCGGCCGTGCCCGCGGTGACGGTGAACGTGGTGGCCGCGCCCAGCGTGCCGTACCCGGCGACGAAGCCGGTGCCGGTGTAGCCGGTGTGGTCGGTGGCGACCGTCGCGCCGCCGCTGCGGGCCGCCGACTCGGCCTGGTAGATCCCGTCCGCCGGGGGCGGGGTCTGGCCGGGGATGGCGTTGAGGGTGTACCAGGCCTCGGTGCTCCACAGCGAGGCGCCGGTGCTGGAGGTGAACGGGCGCGGCGAGCGGATGTGCACGACCCGCCCGGCCAGCCGGCCGTCCACCGCCAGGGTGACCTTCCTGCCGTCGGCGGACAGCGTGGCCGAGGTGACGGTCAGGTTCTGCTCGTCGAGCTTCGGGCCGCCGTAGTCGGCCGTGGCCTGGTAGCGCCACTGCTTGAGCTTGTACGCCGAGGCCAGGCTCGCCGCGGTCGCCGCCGACAGGGGCTGGGTGTACTCGATCTCGAACCCGGCCCCGGTGGCCCGCACGGCCAGGATGTCGAACACGGACGTGCCGTTCGGGGTCAGCTTCTGCAGGCCGTAGGTCAGCTTGCCGGACTGGCCCCAGTTGCCGCCCGCGCCGAGCCCGCCGAGGTAGATCGCCCCGTCCGGCCCGATGTTGACCTCCGAGACGCCTGCTTCCAGGCCCTGCGTCATCCGGAACAGCGCGCCCTGGTACTCCCCGTTGACCTTCTCCACGAACGCGCGCTGCAGGCCGCCGTAGGTCACGTCGCCGATCACGAACTGCCCGGCGTACGTGCCGCTGGGCAGCAGGATCGGGGTGCTCGGCGAGTTGGCGATCTCGTTCTGCGGCATCCACAGCACCGGCGGGGTCACCGGCGCGGTGTCGAACGGGCCCGCCGGGGTCGTGTAGTGGTTGAAGAACCGGCCCTGCTTGATGTGCAGCAGCTTCGACGAGGGCAGCCAGCCGCCCTGGTTGTCGGTGACGAAGATGCCGTTCTCCGGGCCCCAGCCGATGCCGTGCGGGGTGCGCAGGCCACCGGCGATGTAGGACACCGCGCCCGTGGCCCGGTTCACCTTGATCGCGGTGCCCCGGTTGCTCGCGGGCTGCGGGACCGTGGTCGCGCCGCCGTAGTTGATGGACACCGACAGGTTCAGGTAGAAGAACCCGTCCTGGTACAGCAGGCCGAACGCGAACTCGTGGAAGTTGCCGCCCCAGGGCCAGGTCGCGATGGTGTTGTACTGGTCGGCGACGTCGTCGCCGTTGGTGTCGAGCAGCTGCGTCAGCCGCTGCTTCTCGGTGACGTAGACGACCCCGTCGACCACCTTGAGACCCATCGGCTCCTTGAGGTTGCCGGCGATCTTCTTCGTGGTCACGTTGCCGGGGCTGGTCGCCCCGCCCGTGTTGCCGAGCACGTAGACCTCGCCGGCCTGCGACGTGCCGGACTGGTCGGTGCCGCCCCAGGTGCAGATCACCAGGCGGCCGTCGGGCAGCCAGTCCATGCCGGTGACCTTCGGCTGGAACGTGCCCGGCCGCAGGTTGGTCAGCGAGTAGCCGGGGTGCACGCCGGTCAGCGGCAGGCCGTCGCCCGGGGAGTCGGCCACGCCCTCGCACTCCTTGCGGCCCGGCGCGGTCACCCGCACCACCCCCGCGTCGGTGCTCAGTGCCGAGTTCGGCACCAGCGTGAACGTCGACGAGCCGGGGGTGCGCCACTCCAGGGTGAGCTGCTGGCCGCCGGTGCGCTCGAAGTAGTCGAGGCGCAGCGCGTGGTAGCCCGCGGTGAGGCTGACCGTGCCCTCCATGGCGGTCGCGCCGTGCAGGCCGTCGTGGTTGACCACCATCGCGCCGTCGATCATCAGCTCGGAGCCGTCGTCGCTGGTGAGCCGGAAGGTGTACGAACCGGCGGTGGTGATGTTGACGTTGCCGAGCACCTGGGCGAGGAACAGGTCCTCGAACCCGAAGTCGGCGGCGGTGGTCCAGTTGACCGTCGGCATCAGCTTGTCGACGTTGGGCGTCTGGCCCGGCTTGAGGACGCAGATCTCGTTGAGCGGCACCTGGAGGTCGAACACGCGCAGGGTGACGCCGGGTTCCTGGGTGGGGATCGCGGCGGCGGGCGCGGCCCACACCCCGCCCGCGAGGGCGAGCGCCAGTGAGACCAGCACGGGACCGCGAATTCGGCGTAGCAGTCGTCTGCCCATCGTTGCTCCTGGGAGAGGGGAGGTGGCCGTGCACGGGTGGTCATCGACGCCGACGATTAACACGCCCGTTACATCGGAGGGTGGATCGAGACATTAGACGCTTTCGATCGCGCTGTCCATATCTTTCGATCAATGCTGCAAAAGTTCTTGCTGTCTCTACAGAAGTCGGCGGGCGCGGTAGCGCAGCGACGCCTCCAATGTGGCCGCATGCACTGCTCGGGCCAGGCGAGATCCCCATTCCGAACGCGGCCCGGCGAACAGGACCTCCTCGCCCGCCTCCCGGGCGGCGACGCACACCGCGTCGGTGGGGGTGCCCGAGGCGTCGAAGCCGGCGTCCAGCAGCGACTGCACCTTCGCCTCGGTGGCGGTGGCCACCGCGTTGACCATCGCGCCGGGCGACAGCGCCACCGGCAGCGCGACGATCATGTTGATCGTGCCCGGAACCGGGGCGGCCCTTCCCGGTGCGGCCGTCACGGAGGCGGCCGTCACCGGTGCGGTCCCCGTCGGAACCGCCGCCGGGGTCGGGGCCACGTCTCGCGCGTTCGCGGCGGGCTCCGCGGCCCAGCCGCACACGCCGATTCCCGCCGTGACCAGTGCCTCGACGCCGCCGTCGACGGCGAAGGCCCCCTCTGACACGCGGGCGGCCGTCATCAGGCCGACGCCGCGCCCGGTCATGCCGTGCCGCTGAGCGATCTCGGCCAGGTGCCGGTCCGGGTCCAGCCGGGTGTACCCGTGTCCGACCTGGGCGTTGAGCACCCACGCCCGCGGTCCCAGGCCGCCGCCGAGCACCGCGCTGGAGATCATCTGCCAGCCGTCACCGGCCCGCCACAGCAGCGCAGGCATGCTGCCCGAGGTGTCCCCGTGGTGGACCAGCAGGGCACGCAACAGCACGGCATCGGGATGGGGCATCGGCACACGGCACCCTAACGCGCCTGCCCGCGCCCCTCGCAGTGTCTATGAGGAGCGGGGTGTGTGGGCAGCGGCGGAGGACGCCTTCGCGGGGTCGCGGCGTGGGCGGGGTAGGTTCGGCGAGGCGGTCCCAGGGGTGGGCGGCAGCGCGGCGCCTCGGGCGGGCCACCAGTTGGCGCGGCCGAGCAGCGACATCATGGCGGGCAGGAGCAGGCCGCGCACCACGGTGACGTCGAGCAGGACCGCGACGGCCATGCCGACGCCGATCTCCTTGACGGCGACCAGCTCGCCCAGCGCGAAGCCGAGGAAGACGATGCCGATCGACACCGCTGCGGCGGTCACCACCGGACCGGTGGCGGTGATCCCGGCCAGCACGGCGCGGTCGTTGGCGGCGCGGTCGTCGCCGGTGCGGCGGGCCCACTCCTCCCGGATCCGGGCCAGCAGGAACACCTCGTAGTCCATGGACAGGCCGAAGACGAACACGAACAGCAGCAGCGGCGTGGTCAGGTCCAGCGCGCCCCAGGGCGTGAAGCCGAGCAGACCCGAACCCCAGCCCCACTGGAACACCGCGACCAGCACGCCGAGCGTGGCCAGCATGGTCAGCAGATTCATCAGCAGCGCCTTCACCGGCACCACCAGCGAGCCGGTGAGCAGGAACAGCAGCAGCGCCGTCGCGACCACGACGACGGCGAGCGCGATCGGCAGCCGGTCGGCGGTGGCGTCCTTAGCGTCGACGAGCTGCGCGGCGGGTCCTGCCACCAGCATCGGCACCGAGGTCTCCAGCGCGCGCAGATCGTGCACGAACTGCTGGGCCTGCTCGTCCGTGGCCGGGCCCGGTCGCTCCACCTCGGCGATGACGACCTGTGGCGGCACGTTCTCGCGCAGATCCACATCGGTCACGCCGGGCAGGGCGCGCATCCGCGCGAGCAGCACCTGCACGGCAGGATCGGCGGCGGCGGCCTCGATGACCACGGGGACCGGCTGCGGGTACTTCGCGGCGAAGTGGTGCTCGTACGCCTCGTACGCCTGCCGGGCCTCGCTGCTCGCCGGCAGCGAGCGGGCGTCGGAGTCGGCGAGGTTGACGTGCAGCAGGGGCACGCTCAGGGTGAGCAGGGCCGCGGTCACCGCGAGCGCCACCGCGGCGGGCCGGCGCTGCGCGAACGCCGCCGACCGGGCCAGCATTCCCGGGCCGCGCCGCATGGGACGCCGCCAGACCCAGGTCCGGGTCCCGGGCGCGGGGATGCGCCGGTGCGCGATCGCGATCAGCGCGGGCACCAGTGTCAGGCCGGTCGCCGTGGCCAGCAGGACCACCAGCGCGCCGCCCAGCGCCATCGCGGCCAGCAGCGGGTCGGCGAAGACGAACAGGCCGGACAGCGCGGCGCCCACGGCCAGCCCGGACACCAGCACCGCCCGCCCGGCGGTGGCCACCGTCCGGGCCAGCAGGTCCGGTATCGGCGCGCGGGGGTCGGCGGCGCGTTCCTCGCGGAAGCGGGCCAGGATCAGCAGGCTGTAGTCGACGGCCAGGCCCAGGCCGAGCAGGGTGACCACGTTGACGGTGTAGTCGCTGACGCCGATCGTGCCGGCCAGTCCGGTCAGCGCCAGCAGGGTGCCGGCGACCGTGGCCAGCGCCGCGCCGATCGGCAGGCTGCCCGCGGCCAGCCCGCCCAGCATCACCACCAGCGCACCGCACAGCACGATCAGCGCCACCGACTCCCCGAGCGCGGCGTCCGCGATCGCCTGGTCGCCGAAGTCGCGCTCGGCCAGCAGTTTCCCGCCGACCAGCACCTGCGGCACGGACACCCGGTGCAGTGCGGCCCGCACCTGGTCGGCGACGGCGAGGGCGTCGTCGTCGCTCAGCTGCGGCGACAGCTCGACGACGACCAGCGAGTGCTGATTGTCGGCCGTGATCTGCACCGTCCCCGCCGTGTACGGGTCGGTGACCTTGACGACGCCCGGGATGGCCCGGATCTCGAACATGATCCGGCTGGCCTGGTCGACGAGGTCGGTGGCGAAGAAGTTCCGCCCGGACAGCACCGCGACCAGCTGCTCGCCGGTCGGCGTCAACTCGTCGAGGCGGGCCTGCGCGGCGGTCGAGGGCGCGTCCGGGCGCAGGTCGTCCAGGGGCTGGGTCCGGTCGTAGACCGTGCCGCCGAAGACCGCCCCGCACAGGGCGATCCCGGCCCAGCCGGCGATGACGGCGTACCGCCCCCGGGCGGCGATCCGACCGAGCCGTGCGAGCATCGCGTCCTCCTGGTGACCGGGCCGATCCGGTGATCGCCGACGCCATGAAATACCGCCGACCGTCCGAACGCAACAGCCGTCGCGCGCCCCTGTTCACCGCGGCCGCCCGTTGGTACGTTCTCGCGCATGTCGATCGCCCGTGCGCTGCGCGCCCTCACCGCGGGCTGCGCCCTCGCGGGCGTGGTGCTGCTGCTGGTGGACACCGGAGGCGACCCGGGCGTGGCCGTCTACTTCACGGTGCAGAGCAACCTGATCGTCGCGGCCGTGTTCGGGTGCGCCGCGCTCGGGAGGGGCGGCGTGCGGCTGCGCGGGGCCGCGACCCTCTACATCGCCATCACCGGCACCGTGTACCACCTGGTGCTGACCAATCCGGTGAGCCCGTTCTTCACGGCCGACCCGGGTGCGGACACGATGCACAACCTGCTCCTGCACACGGTGACCCCGCTGCTGGCGGCGATCGACTGGCTGCTGGTCAACCGGGAGCGGGTGCGCTGGTGGCACGCCGGCGCGTGGCTGGCCTACCCGCTGGCCTACCTGGCGTTCGCGCTGGTACGCGGGCCGCTCACGGGCCGGTACCCGTACCCCTTCATCGACGCGGGCGCGCTCGGCTACGGCGCGGTCGCGGTGAACGCCGCCATTTTCTCGGTGTTGTTCTTCCTGCTGGGACTGCTGCTCATCGGGCTGGGCGAGCTGGCCCGGCGGGTCCGGCGCGCGCCGGCCACCGCGCCCGACGCCGGCTGACCGATCATCGGATGGCGGCCGTCACCATGCCCGTCGTGCCGAGCGGGACCTGCGCGAGCACCTCGCCGGCCGGGCTCAGCACACTCGTCGGGCCGTAGCCGACCCGCAGCTCGTCGCGCTCGCCGGTGACGTCGGCGGAGACCAGCCACATCCTCGTCTCCCGCGCCCGCTCGGCCCTGATCCGGTGATGGCGGTCGCGCCACTCGTCGGCGGCGGGGCGTCGCATCATGTTCTGCGCGGGCACCAGCAGCACCCGCGCGCCCTGCCCGGCGACCGCCGCGGCGGCCTCGGGGAACTGCGTGTCGTAGCAGATGTTGATGCCGAACCGGACGCCGTTGCAGACGAACGTCGGATACGAGCCGCCAGGTGCGAAGTACTGCTCGCCGTCGGTGAGGTGCGTCTTGCGGTAGACCCCGGCCAACTCGCCGCCGGTGACCACCGCCGCGGAGTTGTACAGGTCGTCCCCGTCGGCCTCGATCATGCCGAAGACCAGCGTCTGCCGGATCGGGCGCAGCCGGCGCAGCACCGCGGCGAACCCGGCCGAGTCGAGGCTCAGCGCGTGCCTGTTCAGGTGCGCGGGCTCCACCAGGTAGCCCTGCAGGAAACCTTCGGGGAACAGGAGCAGGTCGAGGTCGTGGGCCTCGTCCCGTTCGGCGAAGCCTGCCATGCAGGCGATCGCCGCATCGACGTCTCCCAACAGCTCCGGCGTCTGGCAGGCGCCGACCCGCAACACTGCGCGCATCTCCAGGAGCGTAGTGGCGTCGATGCGGGCCGGTGCGCCTAGGAGAAGGCGGCGGCGAGCGCGCCGGCCTCGATGATGATGATCGCCAGGGGCAGTACCAGGCAGGTGTAGAGGCCGGTCACCGACCAGCCGATGACGACCGCGGCCAGGGCGAACCCGTTGCCGGTCTGACCCCGCTCGCGGATCTGCCGGCGAGTGACGTGGTCGAGGATCGCACCGACGGGCGCGCACACGTAGGTGACCACGCCGAGGCAGGCCAGCAGTTGGGCAGGCACGGCCAGCACGTTGTTGCGGCTGACGAACTGCTTGGCATGACCCACGGCCGCTGCCGTCGCCCTGGCTGTCCGGTCGAACGGGATGTTACCGAAGCATCAGCGGACGTGTCACCCGTTCATGCGCCATTGTGGACGGCCGGGGTCCGGGTTGCGGAGGCCAGTTCGGTGCGGTTGCGTACGCCCAGTTTGCGGAAGATGTTGCCGAGGTGGAACTCGACGGTCTTGGCGGACACCCCCAGCAGCGCCGCGACCTCCCGGTTGCTGAGCCCGCCCGCGACGGCCCGGGCGACCCTGGCCTCGGCCTCCGTCAGCTGCGGCCCGTCGGGCGCAGGCGTGTGCACGCCGCCGGCTTCGGTGGGCTGCGACCCGTGGGGCCGGGGCGCGGGCACGGCGCCGGAAGGGCCCGCGCCCGCCGGGCCGCCGGGCCCGCCGACGCGCTGCAGGTCGGCCATGACCTGGGCGAGCAGCCCGGCCGCGCCGATCGCGGCGTAGCCGGTGCAGGCGGCCTCCAGCAGCCGGGTCGCGTCCGCCCGGCGGCCCAGCCGGGCGTGCTGCGCGCCCAGCAGCCAGGCCATCCGGGGGCGGGAGAGCCGCTCCACGGGCCGGTTGAGCCCGGCCAGCGACGCCTCGAACCGGGCCATCGCCGCGAAGTCGGTGGGCTGCGCGATCCAGCCGCGCCAGGCGGGCAGCGCCGGTGCGCCGGGCCAGCCCAGCGGCGGGTCGGGCATGCCCGACAGCAGCGCGGCGGCGGCGTCCGGGCGGCCGTGCAGGGCGTAGTGGGTGGCCAGCTCCCAGCGGTGTTCGAAGATGAGGCCGGAGTTGACCCCGACCACGGTGTCGACGAGGAATTCGAGCATGCCGAGCCAGGCTTCGGTGTCGCCGGAGGCCAGGTGCAGCGTGGCCGCGCATTCGGCGATGTGCGCCGCGACCCAGTGCGACCCCGACCGTGCCGCCAGGTCGCGGGCCTGGGGCAGGCAGGCCGCCGCGGCGGCCAGGTCGCCGCACATGGCCTCGATCTTGATCAGCCACGAGGTGACTTCGGCCTCGATGTCGAGCCGCTGCGCCGCGCGGGCCAGCCGCTGCGCCTCGTGCAGTCCGACCCGACCGCGCAGCAGGTCGCCGCTCCAGGCGTCGCCGAGGCCGAGCATGGAGACCAGCCGGGCGCGGCGCGCGGGTTCGGTGTCGGCCGCTGCGACGAGGTGGGCGAAGCGCGGCCGGATCTCCTGTGGACGCATCAGGGTCAGCGTGCAGAACATGGCGCACTCCAGGTAGAGCGGGTCGGCGTGCAGCCGGTGCGTCTCGATGAGCCGCAGGGCGATCTCCAGATGCCTGGTGGCGTGGGGTTTCCTGGTGCGTACGCCGACGGCTCCGGCCACCGTGTGGAACAGCACCTCGGTATGCGGGCGGGCCGGGTCGGAGCGCAGCGCTGACAGCCGGTCGGCCAGCGGGCTCATGGCGGCCGGGTCGGCGGTGCGGGACACCTGGAAGAACGCTTCGGTGACCAGCCGGGCGGCGGCCACCGGCTCGGTGGTGCGCCGCGCGGCGGCCAGCAGCCGATCGGACTCGACATCGGGGAACACGCGCACAGAGTAGTGGGGCCGCACCAGGGATATCCCCAGGTCGCGCCAGGGTGCGACTGGCGGAATGGCGACAGCCGGCGGCCGAGCAGCCGCGCCGTGAGCACCGGGTGCTGCGCCTGTGCGACGCCACCGCGTGTTACGTGGCCTGGCGGGCGTACGACGAGCCGGCGGCCGGGTGGCGGTGATCGGCCGCCACCCGGCCGGGTCCCGGCCTTTGACACGTGTGCACGGGAATCCTTTCCGGGACGGAAGTCGGAGCGCTTCCAGAGCCTCAGGATTCAGGTGGGACGAGCGATCGCATAGACGTTTCGAAATGGCCGGCGGTCCGGGGACGAGGCGGACAGTGACCTACGAGCGTGACACAGCTCCCATTCGGGGGAGACCCCGTCATTCAGCTCATATTCAGGGAGGACGCTGCTGCCAGTAGCCTCGCACAGGCAGGAGTCCCCGGCATGGACGTGACGGAGCTGGCCCGCTGGCAGTTCGGCATCACCACCGTGTATCACTTCCTATTCGTGCCGCTCACCATCGGCTTGGTGTTCATGGTGGCCGCCTTCGAGACGGCCTGGGTGCGCACCGGCAACGAGAAGTGGCTCAAGCTCACCAAGTTCTACGGCAAGCTCTTCCTCATCAACTTCGCGATGGGCCTGGTGACGGGCATCGTGCAGGAGTTCCAGTTCGGCATGAACTGGAGCGAGTACTCGCGCTTCGTCGGCGACGTGTTCGGCGCGCCGCTGGCCATGGAGGCGCTGGTCGCCTTCTTCCTGGAGTCCACCTTCCTCGGCCTGTGGATTTTCGGCTGGGACAAGCTGCCGAGGAAGATCCATGCGGCCTGCATCTGGGTCGTCGCGGTCGGCACGGTGCTCAGCGCGTACTTCATCCTGGCCGCGAACTCCTGGATGCAGAACCCCGTCGGCTACCGCATCAACCCGGACACCGGGCGCGCCGAGCTGACCGACATCGTGGCCGTGCTGACCAACAAGGTCGCGCTGATCACCGTGCCGCACACCGTCGCCGGGTGCTTCCTGGTCGCCGGCGGCCTGGTCACCGCGGTAGCGGTGTGGCACCTGGTGCGCCGCCCCGGGCAGGACACCGGCGCGTACCGCAGCGCCGTGAAGATCGGCGCGTGGACCACCCTGGTCGCGATGGGCGCGATGCTGCTCACCGGCGACATCCAGGGCAAGATCATGACCGAGGTGCAGCCGATGAAGATGGCCGCCGCCGAGGCGCTCTACGAATCCGAGCAGCCCGCGCCGTTCTCCGCGTTCACCATCGGCACGCTCGACGGCAGCCGGCCGGTCTGGTCGGTGGAGATCCCCGGCCTGCTGTCGTTCCTCGGCACCGGCAGCTTCGACGGCAAGGTCGAGGGCATCAACGACCTGCAGGCCGAGTACGAGCAGAAGTACGGCCCCGGCAGCTACAAGCCGAACATCCCGCTCACCTACTGGACGTTCCGCCTCATGATCGGCCTGGGCGCCGCGGCCGCGCTGCTGGCGCTGTGGGCGCTGTGGGCCATCCGGCGCGGGCGTACGCCCAGCTCCCGGTGGCTGGTGCGAGCGCTGCCCCTGCTGCCCCTGCTGCCGCTGGTGGCGAACTCGACGGGCTGGATCTTCACGGAGATGGGCCGCCAGCCGTGGGTGGTGTTCGGCGAGATGAAGACGGCCGCCGCCAACTCGCCCAACGTCGGCGCGGCCGAGCTGATCACCTCGCTGGCGGTCTTCACCCTGCTCTACGGGGCGCTGGCCGTCATCGAGGTGCGGCTGCTGCTGAAGTACGCCCGCGCCGGGCTGCCCGACGTGACCCCGCCACCCGTGAGCGAGTCCGAAGAGGACCGCCCGCTGGCCTTCGCGTACTAGGAGAGGTGCGCCATGGAACTGTCCACCCTGTGGTTCCTGCTGATCGCGGGACTGTTCGTCGGCTACTTCGTGCTGGAGGGCTTCGACTTCGGCGTCGGCATGCTGGTGCCCGTGCTCGGCCGCGACGACCGCGAGCGCCGCGTGGTGATCAACACGATCGGCCCGCTGTGGGACGGCAACGAGGTGTGGCTGATCACCGCGGGCGGGGCGATGTTCGCCGCGTTCCCCGAGTGGTATGCCACCCTGTTCTCCGGGTTCTACCTGCCCCTGCTGCTGATCCTGCTGGCGCTGATCCTGCGCGGGGTGGCCTTCGACTTCCGCGGCAAGCGCCCGGAGGCGGCCTGGCGGCGGCGCTGGGACCGGTGCATCGTGTTCGGCTCGGCGGTGCCCGCGTTCGTGTGGGGTCTCGTGTTCGCCAACGTGGTGCGCGGAGTGCCGCTGGACGCCGGGCACAACCACGTCGGAAGCGTGCTCGACCTGCTGAATCCGTACGCGCTGCTGGGCGGGGCGACCATGGTGGCCCTGTTCCTCACCCACGGCGCGATCTTCATCGCGCTGAAGACCAGCGGTGACATCCGGCGGCGGGCGAACCGGCTCGCTGGGCGGGCCGGTCTGGGCGCGGCCGCGCTGGCGGTGCTGTTCCTCGGACTGACGCTGGCCCACCGGGGCGGCACGGCGGCGGTGGTGCTCTCCGTGCTGGCGGCGCTGTGCCTGATCGGCGGGCTGGTCGCGAACCGGGTGCCCGCGCGCACGGACCCGGCGCGCACGGATCCTGGCGGCCGCCGCGAGGGCTGGGCGTTCACCGGCACCGCGGCGGCGATCGCGCTGGCCGTGGCATCGCTGTTCGCGGGGCTGCACCCGTTCGTGTTGCCGTCGACCGTCGAGCCCGCTGTCAACAGTCTGACCGTGCTCAACGCGGCCTCGTCGGCGTACACCCTGAAGATCATGTCTTGGGTGGCCGTGGTGTTCGCACCGATCGTGCTGCTCTACCAGGGCTGGACCTACTGGGTGTTCCGCAAGCGCATCGGCATACAGCACATCCCGGAGTGAAACGGAGGGATGCGATCGGCTCCGCCGGAGTGACCGGACGGGTCGAATATGTGACGGCCATGGATGGATCGCGCGCGAGTATGTCACACATGAATCTGCATACTCAAGTCTTTCTATGTAAGGGGGGAACAGGGTATCCATAGGGAACTCGTGGCTACCGCCACGAGAACTTTGTGGAGAGTCGGGGAGGACTCGTGAGGAAGATCCTCGCCACTGCCGGCGTGGCCGTCACCGCGGTCGCGTTCGTGGCAGTGTCAGCAACCTCGGGCGCGGCAGCGCCTGACACGGCCGCGGCGACGCGTGCCGCGTCCGTCGGCGCCAATGCCGCGGACATCCGTTCGTCGGCCTCGGACGGTTACGCCGTCGACCGCGTCCGCCAGGACGCCAACGGCGCCACCCACACCAAGTACACCCGCACCTACCAGGGTCTGCGGGTGTACGGCGGTGACTTCGTGGTGCACACCAAGGCCGGCGGCGCCTACGCCGGCGTGTCCAACGGCCTGATCGCGCCCATCACCGTGGCGACCACCCCGAAGGTCACCGCGGCGAAGGCGCTGGAGACGGCCAAGGCCAACTTCTCCGGCACGATCACCCAGGCGGTGGGTTCGGAGCTGTTCGTCGACGCCAGCACCGGTCAGGGCCGACTGGCCTGGGAGACCACGCTGCACGGCTGGCTGGCCGACGGCCAGACCCCGTCCAAGCTGCACGTCGTCACCGACGCGCAGACCGGCGCGCTCATCGGCTCGTTCGACGAGATCGAGACGGTCACCGGCACCGGCAACGGCATCTACACGGGCAACGTCAGCATCGACACGACGCTGTCGGGCTCGACGTACCAGATGATCGACCCGGTCCGCGGCAACGGCCGCACCTGTGACATGAACAACGGCACGTCGACCTGTACGACGTTCACCGACGCGGACAACGCGTGGGGCACCGGGGCCAACTCCAACCGGCAGTCCGCCGGCGTGGACGCCCACTTCGGCGCGGCCAAGACGTTCGACTACTTCAAGAACATCCACGGCCGCAACGGCATCTTCGGCAACGGCTCGGGCGTGCCCAGCCGGGTCCACTACGGCAACGCGTACGTCAACGCGTTCTGGGACGGCGCGCAGATGACCTACGGCGACGGCTCGGGCAACAGCCGCCCGCTCGTCTCCATCGACGTCGCCGGCCACGAGATGAGCCACGGCGTCACCGAGGCCCTGGCGGGCCTGGTCTACTCGGGTGAGTCCGGCGGCCTGAACGAGGCCACCTCGGACATCTTCGGCAACATGGTCGAGTTCTACGCGGCCGCGCCGTCGGACCCGGGTGACTACCAGGTCGGCGAGAAGATCAACATCAACGGCAACGGGACCCCGCTGCGCTACATGTACAACCCGACCCTGGACGGCGCGTCGCACGGCTGCTGGTCGACCAGCACCAACAGCGTCGACGTGCACTACAGTTCGGGCCCGGGCAACCACTTCTTCTTCAACCTGGCCGAGGGCACCGGCGCCACGTCGTTCGGCACCAGCCCGGTCTGCGGTTCGGCTCCGGCCGTGACCGGCATCGGCCGCACCAAGGCCGAGAAGATCTGGTACCGCGCGCTGGACGTGTACTTCACCTCCAGCACCCGCTACGTGCTGACCAGCAACCCGGCCAACACCGCCCGCGCCTACACCCTGCGGGCTGCCACGGACCTCTACGGCACCTGCTCGGTCGAGTACAAGACCGTCCAGGCCGCCTGGACCGCGGTCAACGTGGCGGGCAACGACGCCGCCTGCCCGACCGGCAACGACTTCTCCCTCGCCGCCGCGCCGGCGTCGGGTGCGGTCAACCCGGGCAGTTCCGTCACCACCACCATCGGTGCGACGCTGACCAACGGCAGTGCGCAGACCGTCAGCCTGTCGGCCAGCGGCCTGCCGAGCGGCGCGACCGCGTCGTTCAACCCGGCCTCGATCTCCTCGGGCGGTGGCAGCTCGCTTCTGACCATCGCCACCAGCGCGTCGACCCCGGCGGGCACGTACGCGGTGGTCGTCACGGGCACGGGCGCCAGCTCGACCCGGACCACCACCTACAGCCTGACCGTGAACGGCGCGCCGGGCTGCACCGGGACCAACCCGACCGACGTGGCCATCCCGGACAACACCACGGTGAGCAGCACCATCACCATCTCCGGGTGTGCCCGCAACGCGTCGGCGACCAGCTCGGTCGCGGTGACGATCTACCACACCTACAAGGGTGACCTGGTCGTCGACCTGGTCGCGCCGGACGGCAGCGTCTACAACCTGTCCAACCGGGCCGGCGGCAGCGCCGACAACATCATCCAGACCTTCAGCCGGAACCTCTCGACTGAGGCCGCCAACGGCACCTGGACCCTGCGGGTCCGCGACGCCGCGTCGGCGGACACCGGGCGTATCGACACATGGTCGCTGACCCTCTGACCTGATCCTCCCCAGAAGGAAATGGCGGAGGCGTCACCCGCACCCCTGGGTGGCGCCTCCGCCATGTCCTGCCGGCGTCTACGGGCCGGACGGGGCGGCGTCGGCGCGGACCCGCGTCGGCGACAGTGCCCGGACCGACGGCGGCGTCGGCTCGGCGGGCGAGGCGGCCCGCTCGGCGGCGCGGGCGATGTTGCGGGCCATGCCGCCGAAGATGAAGTGGTGGAACGGCGAGATGCACTGCCAGTACAGGTGTCCGGGCAGCCCACGCGGGATGAACACGGCCCGCTGGTCGTAGCGGCACACGTGCTCCGGGCTCAGCAGGTCGTGGTCCACCCGCAGCTCCAGCCAGGCCCGGCCGGGCAGCAGCATCTCGGCCCGCAGCCGCAGCAGCCTGCCGTGCTCGATCTCCTCGACCCGCCAGAAGTCCAGCGCCTCCCCGACGTAGATCTCCACCGGGTCCCGGCGGCCCCGGCGCAGCCCCACGCCGCCGATCACCCGGTCCAGCCAGCCGCGCAGCACCCAGGCCAGGGGTGAGGAGTACCAGCCCGTCTCGCCGCCGATGCGGATGATGACGTTCCACAGCGCGTCCGGCGGCGCGTGCACCCGGCGCGTCTTGTGGTCGATGTACACGCTGCCGCCCGACCAGTCCGGGTCGGTGGGCAGCGGCTCGGCCGGCGCGCCCGTCCAGGTGGCGGTCGACCAGCGGGTCTCCACCTCGGCGTCGCGGATCTTCGCCAGCGCCAGCTCCACCGCCTCGTCGAAGCCCTTGAGCCCCTCCGGCGGGTCGGGCACGTAGCGCGCGATGTCGTGCTCGCGGCACACCGCCTCGTGGATCAGGCTGGCGACCAGCGGTTTGGCGATCGCACCGGGCACCGGCGTGACCAGGTTGACCCACTGCGAACTGAGCCACGGCGTGAGCACCCCGACCGGCACGATGACGCGCGGGCGCAGCCCGGCGATACGGGCGTAGCGGTCCATCATCTGGCGGTACGTGAGCACTTCGGGGCCGCCGATGTCGAAGGAACGGCTCACCTGCTCCGGCACGCTCGCCCAGGCGACCAGGTAGTGCAGCACGTCGCGGACGGCGATCGGCTGGATGCGGGTGCCGACCCAGCGCGGGGTGACCATGACCGGCAGCCGCTCGGTGAGGTAGCGCAGCATCTCGAACGAGGCCGAGCCGGAACCGATGATGACCGCCGCCCGCAGCGTCACCGTGGGCACCCCGGAGGCGGCCAGCAGGGTCGCCACCTCGTCGCGGGAGCGCAGGTGGGCCGATGCCGGCTCACCGCCGGGGGTGGAATGCGGTTCCGGGCCGCCGAGGTAGACGATGCGTTTGACCCCGGCCTCTCGTGCGGCCTCGGCGAACGTGTGCGCGGCTCGCCGGTCGACGTCCTCGAATCCCGGCGAGCCCAGTGAGTGGACCAGGTAGTAGGCCACGTCGATGTCGCGCAGCGCGTCGCGAGTGGCGTCGAGGTCGAGCACGTCCGCTTCGGCGATCTCCGCCCCGCGGGCCCACGGCACGTCCCGCAGCCGCCCCGCCGACCTGGTCAGGCAGCGCACGTGGTGCCCGGCCTCGATCAGGCGCGGTGCGAGCCGCCCGCCGATGTAGCCGGTCGCCCCGGTCACCAGCACTCGGGCTCGCCGACCTGTGGATGGCCGTGCCATGCCTGAATTCTACGAACCCGGGTGGGTTCCCGGGCCTTTGCGGCGGATGCTGCGTCGATTCACCGCGCGGGCAAGGGCGATTTCTGTGCTTCATGCGGCTTGCGGGTGGCGGCGCGGTTGATCGAGGCGGGGTCAGGCGTGGGGGAGGAGGGGTTGGGGTGCCGGGTGGGGCGTTGCGAGTGCGGGTTGGCGGGCCGCGTGGATCAGGGTCGCGACCACGGCGGACTGCAGCCCGAGCTCGCCGACGTTGCCCAGCCAGAAGTGGGCGGCGCCGGCGGCCGCGGCGGCGAACATGGCGATCGCGCCCAGGCATAGCCAGGGCCGGCGAGCGGTGCGCCAGGTCAGGATGCCGATGGCGACGAGCAGGAGCATCGTGATGATCGCCGGGATCGGCGGGCCGGCGGCGGCCGCGTTGACGTAGCGCAGCGTGTCGGCGTACTCGCGTGGCTCCAGGCGCAGCGCGACGATGTCGCCCGCGACGCCCAGCCCGATCAGCGCCGCGACCAGCACCGCCCCGGCGAACCGCACCGAGCGCCTGGTCAGCAGGGTGACGCCGAGCCGGGCCGCGAGCGCCGCACCGGCGACGACGAGCAGCGGGGTGAGCACCGCATGGATCCAGTAGCGCGGCGCGTTCACGGCCTCCAACGAGGGGCCGAAGCCGAGCGGCCGTCCGATCGCGACGGCCGCGTTGTCGTAGGCGAGGCCCACGCAGATCACCGCGATCAGCATGGCGGCGGGCCCGGCCGCGCCGCGTAGGCGGGCCGCGACGACGGCCAGGACCAGCAGGCATACCGCGATCGCCGACAACAGCACTGAGATCATCCGAGCCGCCCTGGTGTTTCGTAGGTGGGAACACCGTTTCGTCAGAGGGAAAGTTATTCCTCGCGTCCCTGATGGCGCAAGGGTTTCCCGCGGTGCGCGCAAACATCTCCGGTCGGACGGTCGACAAGCCGGGTCACCGCCGACTTCATTGACGTAGAGGCCCGCAGCCTGGCGCGCAGGTGCGCCGCCGAGGACAGCGGGACCTGCCGGTCGGACAGCGAAGGGGCGGGAGCCGTCGGCTCCCGCCCCTCTTCGTGCCGTTGCGACAGCTGTCAGCTGGCGTAGGTCTCGAACTCGGCGACCTTCGGCGCGGCGGTGGAGCTGGTGATCCGGAAGGTGACCTTGGTGGTCGAGGTGGCGGTGAAGGTGATGGTGCCCGCGCCGCTGCCCGACTTCAGCACGGCGCCGGTGGCACCGTTGAGGACCTGCCAGGACCCGATGGCCCCGGTGGAGCCGGACGCCTCGCGGATGATGATCCGGGACACCGACTTGGCGGCACTCCACTTGACCGAGATGTCACCGGTCGCGCCGGAAGGCGACCAGAAGGTGCTCAGGTTGCCGTCCTTCACGTTGCCGTAGCTCGTGCCGCTGGCCTTGCTGGTGCCGTCGGCACCGGCGTCGGAGGCGAGGCTGAGGTTGGTGCCGCTGGGCGGCGGCGGGCTGCTGCTCGGCGAGGTCGACGGCTGCGGCGACGGGCCGGTGCTCGCCGACGCGGACGGGCGCGGCGAGGGGCTGCTGCTCGGGCCCGCGGACGGCGACACCGGCGTGCAGCTGCCGTTCGACACCTGCAGGCCCTTGTTCGCGCCCGCCGTCGCGGCGACGACGCTCGGCACGCAGCTCGCCGCGTCCAGCGTGTAGGAGTACGGGATGCTGACCGTGGTGTTGGACTGCACGTTCGGGCCGGCGGGGTTCGTGTCGGTGCCGGGGCTCGACCAGGTCACGTTGTCGAAGATGTTGCCGCTGACCTGCCAGTAGCCGGCCTCGCTGGTGTAGAACGTGCCGAGCACGTCCTTGGAGTTCTTGAAGTAGTTGTTGTCGACCTTGGCGCGCGCCCCGGCCCGGGAGTTGATGCCGGACTCGTGGAGGCTCACGTAGCTGTTGTTGTAGATGTGCGCGATGCCGCCGCGCAGCAGGGGCGTACGTGAGTCGATGTTCTCGTACAGGTTGTGGTGGAACGTGATGAAGCTGTTGCCGGTGTCGCTCTCGCTGGACCCGATGAGACCGCCGCGGCCCGAGTTGCGCAGGGTGCTGTAGGACAGCGTCACGTACTCGACGTCGTTCTTCATGTCGAAGAGGCCGTCGAAGCCCTCCGCCTCGCCGCCCGAGGCCTCAAGGTTGACGTGGTCGACCCAGATGTTGCGGACGGTGCTCTCCATGCCGATGGCGTCGCCGCCGTTGGACAGGGGCGAGCCAGACTTCTTGACGTTCCGCACGGTCACGTTCTGGATGATGATGTTGCTGGAGTCCCGGATGTGGATGCCCAGCTGGTCGAAGATCGCGCCGCCGCCGACCCCGATGATCGTGACGTTGCTGATCTCCTTGAGCTCGATCACATCAGCGGCGGTGTTGCAGCTCGAGCCCGACACCTTGGTGGTGTTGCCGTGGTTGATGGTCCCGGAGACCTGGATGATGATCGGGGTGCTGCTGCTGGCCCGGCTGCACAGAGCCGCGTGGATCGCGGTTCCCGTGGAGGCCTGCACCGTCGCACCGCCCGCGCCGCCGGTGGTCCCGCCGTTCTGGGTGGCGAAGCCGGTGACGCCGCCGGTTGCCGCGGACGCCTGGGGCGCCTGCAGCGCCACGCCGATCGCGGCCACCGCGGCCGTGGTGGCCGCCGCCGCCAGAAGTCGCCGTGTGACTGGTCGTTTCATCTTCGTCTCGCTTTCGTCTTCGTTCGCGGGTTGCGCCGCGGAGGTGATGGGTCGGCGCGGCGGTCCGGCGAGGCTGTGGGCCTGTCGCCTGGTGCCGGGCAGGTCGCGGATCGACCCTGAGCGGTGCTCTTCTCGATATGGCCTGGTCTGCGATGCCGCCGAAGCCTGGATCGGGCCGTCGAGGCCGTCAGCGGCTGCGCTCGCGCCGAATCGTCGGGGCCGTGGGTTCCGTCTCGAGGTCGGAGCCGCCCGATAGGGAACGTTCGGGCGTCAGTACCCACGCGCCCCGGTCACGTCCGGCGGGAGGCCCGTTCCGTCGGCGTTTCGGGAAAGCGCATTCCTTAACAAGGTGCAGTCCGAACGAGACGAAGTCAATGGATCACCGTGTGCAGGATTGTTGCAGCGCGGAGCCCTTCGGACCGCTCTTGAGCCATTGACAGGCGTCGGCGGGCCGCCATATGTTGTCCTACCTGGAATGCGCTTTCCAGGTGCGGCCGCGAGGCTGCCCGTCATCGGAGGGAGTCGCTGGCGCGGGTTGCCGGGTCCGGCAGCCGCGAACGCTGATCGACGACGACCGGGTGCCTTCGGTGCGGGCGGCGGTGCGCTACTACGAGCAGAACCTCGGCTGGACGCCGCTTGCCGGGGCGTTCGCGGGCGGCACCCTGGTGGCCGTCGGCGGCGACGCCGCGGCCGAGCCGGTGACCAGGTGCAACGCCTTCCGCCTGCCTGACTGCGTGTTCGAGCCGCCGTTCGAGGACTTCAAGCACTTCGGACAGTGAGGATGTGGCAGCGGGTCTACCAGCGCCGGTCGAGCCAGAGCGGCCCCCGGGGTCGCAGCGCGATCGCGGCGCTCGGGGTCGGGTCGCCCTCCACCTGGGCGAGTTTCGCCTCGCACCACGGCGTCAGGGCGGCGCGCAGCATGGCCCGGGCCAGGTGCGCGCCGAGGCAGGTGCGCCGCCCGCCGCTGAACGGCAGGAAGCCCCAGGCGGGCCGCCCGTCCTCGAAGCGCTCGGGCCGGAATGTGTCCGGTTCGGGCCACAGCCGCTCGTCGCGATGGGTGAGCAGCGGGGAGTACAGCACCAGCGTGCCCGCGGGCAGGTGGACGCCGTTGATCGTGGCGTCGTGGGCGGTGATGCGGCTGCCCAGCCACCCGGCCGGGTAAAGGCGCAGGATTTCGTCGAGCACCTGCCCGAGCGTGTCGGCCTGCCGCCACTCGGGCGCGCCGGCCAGGTGCCACAGGGCCCAGGCCAGGGTGTGCGCGGTGGTGTCGTAGCCGGCGGCGAGCCCGACCCGGAGCTCCGCGACCGCGTCGTCCATCCCGGACAGCGCCTCGGCGAGGCTGCCCGGCCGCGGGTCGGCGAGGATCGCGGCGATGGCCGCGTCGAGGCGGCGGAACAGCAGCGGCCGCGGGATCATCGGGCCGGGCGCGGGCCGCTGCAGCGGGTGCAGGAAGTCGGCCAGCAGCCGGTCGGGCATGGCGCCGGCGAAGAAGGCGGCGTTGAGCATCCGGCGCACCACGTCGCTCGCCCAGCCCAGCGCCTCGAACCGGCCGGTGGGCAGATCCGCGCGCGCCACCAGGTCGAGGCGTTCGGGCAGGTGGTCCAGGGCGCGGGCGTGGAAGTGCGGGTTGAGTTCCCGGCGGCGCGGGTCGTGGGCGGGATTGTCCTGGTAGACCACCCCGGCGGACAGGTACGGCGTGAGCCCGCTGAGGCTGCCGACGCTGCGGAACGTGTCCAGGTCGCCGAGCACGGCGCGATTCCAGTCCGGGGTGTAGCCGACCACGGCGGTGCGCCACAGCCGCAGCCGGAACACGTCGCCGGTGCGGGCCCCGTCCTGCAGCAGCCGCACCGGGTCGGTGGTCCACCGCCACAGGTGGCCCAGCAGCGGCGTGCCCGCGGGCGCGGGGAGGTTCACCGGTATTCCCGTCCCTTCCAGACCGCCGTGCGGCGCAGCGCGGTCAGGTAGACGGGCAGGGCGGCGGGCGCGGTGAACGGCACCAGCGCGGCTTCGGCGTACGCCCCGCGCCCGGTCTTGGCGTTGGACAGCACCCGCTCGGCGAGCCCGAGCACCGCCGCGGCCCGCCACCCCCCGCCGCGCCGCCACAGCAGCCACGGCACCGTGTACGCGGTCAGGTTCCAGGCGAAGCTCGCCGCCAGCAGCACGTCACTGCCGCCGTGCGCGGCCCGCATGCTCTTGCCGACGCCGCGTACGGCGCTGTGGTAGTCGTCGTACATGCGGGTGCTCACCAGGTCGCCGCCGAGCGCGAGCCCCAGCTTGAGGCCCTTGCGGCGGCTGAGCCGGGCCAGTGCCAGGTCTTCGACGATCTCGCCGGCCACCGCCGCGTGCCCGCCCACGTGCGCGTAGGCGGCGCGGCGGAAGGCCAGCAGCTGCCCGTTGGCGACCGCGGCGGCCGGGATCGGCAGGTCGAGCAGCTGGTGCGGCAGGAAGCCGAGCAGGTTCTCGTCGATCAGCGGCACCAGGAAGCGCTCGCCGAGGGTGCCCGTCTGCTGGCGCGGGAACACCGAGAACACGTCGGCGCGCTGGCGGCGCAGCTGCGCCCACACCGCGTCCAGCGCACCGGGTCGCAGGGTCACGTCCGCGTCCAGGAAGACCAGCAGGTCGCCGGTGGCGGCCAGGGCGAGCTGGTGGCAGGCCCAGTTCTTGCCGATCCAGCCGTCGGGGCGGGGCGCGCCGGTGATCAGCTTCAGGCGCGGGTCGGCGAAGCCCGCCACGACGTCGGCGGTGCCGTCGGTCGAGCCGTCGTCGAGGACCAGGATCTCCTCGGCGGGCTGGGCGAGCAGGCCGGGCAGGGTGTACGGGAGCCGGGCGGCCTCGTCGCGCGCGGGCACCAGCAGCGAGGTGCGCGGACGGCCCGGCGCCGAGCGCCCGCGGGCCAGCACCGGGAAGGAACGGGTGTTGCTCACCAGCCCGGCGGTCTTGACCAGGTGGAAGCCCAGCACGGCGGCGC
Source organism: Catellatospora paridis (assembly GCF_009720365.1). Lineage (GTDB taxonomy): Bacteria > Actinomycetota > Actinomycetes > Mycobacteriales > Micromonosporaceae > Catellatospora > Catellatospora paridis. The sequence continues at coordinate 114,265 of NZ_WBZD01000017.1, forward strand.
TCAGGACGCCCACGGCGCCGCTCCCTGCATGGCGTCGATGCGCTCGTCCACGCTGCGCCGCCCGGCGAGCACCCGGCGGAAGCTCGCCAACGGGCGGCGCGGATCCGCGACGGCGAGCTGGCTGTCCAGCGCGGACAGATCGGCGGCGAGGGTTTCGGCCAGCCGCTCGGTGACCTGGTCGTCGCGGCCGCGGCGGGTCACCTCGGTGCAGGAGACGTACGCCTCGGGCTTGGTCTGGCCGCGCATGGCCACCCGGACCGCGACCGCGTACAGCGGCACCCGCGCCTGGCGGGCAAACCAGGCCGCGCCGGGGGACAGCGGGGCGGGCGGGCCGGCGGGGCGCAGCTCGCCCTCGGGGTAGATGACCAGGGTGCGCCCCTCGGCCAGGTGCCGCAGCCCGGTGCGAGGCTCGGCGGTGCCGAACACGCCCACTCGGCGCACGAACCGGTACCGGGCCAGGTTGTCCTGCGCCATGATCAGGCACGCGGGGTGCCGCGAGCGATCCAGCACGACGGACGCCACGAACGGGTCCCACCAGCTGTGATGGTTGGCGGCCCAGACGAACGGGCCGCGGGGCAGCCCGCCGCGCAGCCACACCCCGCGCAGGTCGCGTCGGACCAGGTAGGTGAAGCCGTGTCGCAGGAACGCCGCCACCGGGTCACCCATCGCGGCCCTCGCCGCCGTCGGCCGGGCGCAGCCGCTGCCACAGCAGCAGGGTCAGCGTGATCAGGGCGAGGCCGAACCCGTAGTCCTCGACGGGGATGTGCCACGGCACGCGAATCCCGCTGATCTGGTCCTCGGCGTAGTGCACCACGGTGGCGTCGGGCCGGGTGAGCCAGCCGTCGACGGGCACCATGAACGCCAGCGAGATCGCCACGGTGATCCAGTACCGGGCCGTCCGCAGCAGCCCGGTGCGCAGCACGACGAACTCCAAGGCCACCACCGCGACCGGGGCGGCGACGGCGGCGACCGTGTACTCAGCGGCCACGTCGGCCCCCGGCGGAGGCCCTGGCGCGCGGGGCGTCGGGTCCGGTGGCCGGATCACGCCGTGCGGGCTCTTCGGCGGGGACGCCGCGGGCTCGGCGCAGCATCCCGGCGCGCTCAGCGCGGCGCAGCAGTCGCGGGCCGCCGCCCAGCACCTCGAAGGTGAGCAGCGCGCACAGCGGCACGACCACGAAGAACAGCCACTCCTCCCACGGTAGGCCCGCGACGGTGACGCCGGTGGTGTACCGCGGCGAGAACCACCAGTGGCCGCGCGCGACGGCGATCAGGTCCCAGAGCACGAACACGGCCACCACCGGGACGAGCGTGGCCAACAGCCGCCGCGGCTGCCGGTAGACGCGCGCGCCGAGCACCGGCTCCAGCGGCAGCGTCACGGCGACGCAGGCAGCCAGGATCAGCAGGTAGCGCAGGGCGTCCATCAGCTCGCCCGCTCCGGCGCGCGGGATGTCGCGATCGGGGTGCCGGCGGGGGTGAGCAGGCAGCGGGCGGCTACCTGCAACCGGCGGCGGGTGGGCACGGTCGCGCGGCGGGCGAAGACGTCGAGGTCGGCGCGTTCGATCTCGTCGAGGATGCCGCCGTAGAGGTGGAACGCGGTGCGGATGCAGGCCTGCGAGGTCGGCGCGAGCATGGTCACGCCCGGAGCCGCCGCGGCGTAGTGCTCGCGGGCCCGGGTGATCTCGTAGCGGACCAGCTCCCGGATGGCCGTGGTGGCGGTGCCGCACGCCGCGGCCTGGTACAGCTCCGCCGGGCTCACGCCGAACGTGCGCAGGTCGCACTGGGGAAGGTAGATCCGTCCCCGCTGCAGGTCCTCGCCGACGTCGCGCAGGAAGTTGGTCAGCTGGAAGGCCAGCCCGAGCTGGCGGGCGGGTTCACGGGCCACGTCGGCGTCGGCCGGTTCCAGGATCGGCAGCATCATCGTGCCGATGACCGCTGCGCTGCCCTCCATGTAGCCGAGCAGGTCGCCGTAGTCGGCGTACTCGGTGACCTCGAGGTCCATGGCCATGCTGCGCAGGAACGACGCGAAGTCGGCGCGGTCCATGGCGAAGCGCTCGATGGTGTGCAGCACGGCGGGCAGCAGCGGATCGTCGACCCGGGCGCCGTGCAGGCCCGCCACGAAGCGGTCGGACCACTCGCGCAGCCGGGCGGCGCGCACGGCGGGCGGCAGGTCGTCGGTGCTGTCGACGATCTCGTCGGCGTAGCGGGTGAAGCCGTAGAGCGCGTGCACGTGCGGGCGCTTCCAGGCCGGGAGCAGGCGGGTGGCCAGGTAGTACGTGCGGCCGTGGCGGCGGTGCAGCTGCCGGCAGCGCTCGTACGCCGCGGCGAGTTCAGGCTCCACGGGGCTCTCCTGTCGGGAATATCGACTCAACAATCGACGCAACTTCGAGTCTACGTTAATCTGGGCCCGTGGCAAACGACACCTACTCCGCGACCGCCCCCTTCCATACCCCGGCTGCGGGTGCCGGGCCGGTAGACCACGCCGCTGACCTGCACCAACGTGTCGAACAAGCGCTCAGCGACTTCGTGCTCGCCGAGACGGCCGCGCTGCTGGACGTCGACCACGCGCTCGAACCGCTGCTGGCCGCGGCCCGCGACGCCGTGCTCGGCGGGGGCAAGCGCATCCGCCCGCTGTTCGCCTACTGGGGCTGGCGCAGCGTGGCCGGCCCGGATGCGCCCGTGCAGCCGGTGCTGCCCGCGCTCGCCGCGCTGGAGCTGCTGCACGCGTTCGCGCTGGTCCACGACGATGTGATGGACCGCTCCGCCACCCGCCGGGGCCGCCCCACCGCGCACCGGGCGCTCGCCGCCGCGCACGCCGGGCAGCGGCTGCGTGGCGACGCCGACCGCTTCGGCGACGCCGGCGCGATCCTCGTCGGTGACTTGTGCCTGGTCTGGGCCGACCGGCTGATGAGCCGGGCCAGGGTGCACTCGGCGGCGCTGGCCGGCGCGCGGGCGGCGTACGACCGGATGCGGATCGAGGCCATCGCCGGGCAGTTCCTGGACGTGCTCGGCGACCACGCGCCGACCTGGTCCCCGGAGCAGGCGCTGCGCACCGCCCGGCTCAAGACGGCCGGTTACACCGCCACCTGGCCCCTGCACTACGGAGCGGCGCTGGCCGGAGCCCCGGCGGCGACGTTCGCCCGCGGGCCGCTCGGGCGCGCCTACACCCGCTACGGGCTGGCCGTCGGCGAGGCCTTCCAGCTGCGCGACGACCTGCTCGGCCTGTACGGCGAACCCGCCGTCACCGGCAAGCCGGTGGGCGACGACCTCGGCAAGCCGACCGTGCTCCTGCTGCTGGCTCGCGCCCGGGCCACCGCGGCTCAGCACGCCGAGCTGGATAAACTGCTGGCCGCCGCGCATCCCGACATCACCCGGCTGGGCGAGGTGATCCGCGCGACCGGGGCCGCGCAGCGGCTCGGCGACATGATCACCGAGCGGGTGGCCGAGGCGCGGGGCGTGCTCGCCGACGCGCCCGTCGACCAGCCCGTCCGTGCGGCGCTCGGCGAGCTCGCCGCCGCGGTGGCCTGGCGCGCGGCATGACCGGAAGGAGCGCACGCATGCGGACGGTGCCCGGAAGAACCGATCACGTGGTCGTGGTGGGGGCGGGGCTGGGCGGGCTGGCGTGCGCGCTGCACCTGGCCGGCGCCGGGCGGCAGGTGACCGTGCTGGAGCGCGAGGACGTCCCGGGCGGCCGGGCCGGGCGGCTGGACCGCGACGGGTACACGTTCGACACCGGCCCGACCGTGCTGACCATGCCGGACCTGATCGCCGAGGGCTTCGCCGCGGTGGGTGAGGACATGGCCGACTGGCTCACCCTCACCCCGCTGGACCCGGCATACCGGGCCTGGTTCCCGGACGGCTCGAAGCTCGACGTCATCGCCGACCCGGACCGGATGGCCGAGGAGATCGCCCAGGTCTGCGGGCCTCGGGAGGCCGACGGCTACCGGCGCTTCGTCGCGTACGCCCGCAGGCTCTGGGAGCTGGAACGCCACGACTTCATCGAGCGCAACTTCGACAGCCCTCGCGACCTGCTCACCGCCAACCTGCTGCGGCTGGTCGCGGCAGGGGCGTTCGGGCGGCTGCAGAACCGCGTCGACTCGTTCCTCTCCGACGAGCGCACCCGGCGGATCTTCTCGTTCCAGGCGATGTACGCGGGCCTGTCCCCGCACAAGGCGCTGGCCGTGTACACCGTCATCGCGTACCTCGACTCCGTCGCCGGGGTGTACTTCCCGCACGGCGGCATGCACGCGGTGCCCAAGGCCATGGCCGCGGCCGCGGAGAAGCACGGTGTGCGCCTGCGCTACGGCACCGAGGCACTGCGCGTGGAGACGAGCGGCGGCCGGGCGACCGCGGTGGTCACCACGGAGGGCGAGCGCATTCCCGCCGACGCCGTCGTGCTCAACCCGGACACCGCCGCCGCGCACGCGCTGCTGCCCGGCTCGCACCCCCGCAAGCTGCGCTACTCGCCGTCGTGCGTGGTGATGCACATCGGCTCCGGCGCGGCTTACCCCGAAGCCGGACACCACAACATCCACTTCGGTCATGAGTGGCGGCGCACCTTCGACGAGGTGATCACGAAGGGGGAGCTGATGAGCGACCCGTCGCTGCTGGTCACCAACCCGAGCCGCACCGACCCGTCGGTCGCCCCGGCCGGACGGCACACCTACTACGTGCTCGCGCCCGTGCCCAACCTGGTCACCGGGGACCAGGACTGGCGCGGGGCGCTGGCCGACCGGTACGCCGACGAGCTGGTCGACGTTCTCGAAGCGCGGGGCTACCCCGGCTTCAAGGCGGGCGTGCAGACCCGGACCGTGATCACCCCGGCCGACTGGGCCGACCTGGGCATGGACGCGGGCACCCCGTTCGCGGCCGCGCACACGCTGACCCAGTCGGGCCCGTTCCGGCCGCGCAACCTGCACCCGGCCCTGTCCAATGTGGTCTTCACCGGCTCCGGCACCACCCCCGGCGTCGGCGTGCCGATGGTGCTGATCTCGGGCAAACTCGCCGCACAACGCATCGTCGGCGGCTGAGCATGTCCCACGCCACGCCGGGTGCGCCGGGCATGAGCGGGCGAACCGGGACGACCGTGACTCATGCCGCAGCCGAGCGACGCGAGGTGAAGGCATGAGCGAACAGGGCCGCAGCGCCGGGGACGTCGCGCGGCGGCTCGGCGTCGCGGTGACCACGCTGCGCACCTGGCACCAGCGGTACGGACTCGGGCCGAGCGAACATGTCGCGCACCGGCACCGCCGCTACACGCCCGACGACGTGGCCCGCCTCGAAGTGATGTGCCGGCTGACCACCGAGGGCGTGCCCGCCCACGAGGCGGCCCGGATCGCGCTGGCCGGGCTGCCCGGCGAACCCGCCGCCGCCCGCCTCGCCCCGGTCGCCGACCCATCGGCGCGCGGGCTCACCGTCGCCGCGGTGCGCCTGGACATGCCGGCCATGCTGGCGACCATCGCCTCGGCGGTACGCGGCCGCGGCGTCGTCCACGCCTGGGACCACCTGCTGTGCCCGGTGCTGGTGGAGGTCGCCCGGAGGCAGGAGCCGGACGGCCACCTGATCGAAGCCGAGCACCTGCTGTCGCGCTGCATCCTGGAGGTGCTGTGGACGGTCCCCCGCCCGTTCGGTGCGGCCGCCGCCCGCACCCTGCTGGCCTGCGCCGCCGAGGAGCAGCACACCCTGCCCCTGGAGGCGCTGGCCGCCGCGCTGGCCGAGCAGGGCTGCGGCAGCCGCATGCTGGGTGCCCGCGTGCCACCCCCGGCCCTGGCCGACGCCATCCGCCGCACCGGCCCCGCCGCCGTCTTCATCTGGTCCCAGTTCGCCCCCACCGGCGACCCGGCCCAGCTCACGCCCGTCCTCGCCGCCCGCCCCCGCCCGGCCCTGATCGCCGCCGCCGGCCCCGGCTGGACCGCCCCACTCCCCGCCGGAGTGACCCGCCCTGTCGACCTCTCCGACGCCCTACGCCTAGCCCTACCCCTGACAACCCGCCACTGACCGCCCCGCCCCGCCCACCCGCAAGATCGCGACGATCTTGCGCGAACTGTTGGGATATGCCCGGAAAGGGTGTGTCATACCCCCAGTCCACGCAAGATCGTCGCGATCTTGGTCAGTGGTCGCGGAGGAGGGAGCCGGCGCCGTGGATCTTGTCGGTGATGCCGTTGTCGCGTAGTGCCATCCACCAGGTGGCGGCGTTGATGGCGAGGACGGGTTTGCCGAGCCAGCGCTCGGCTTCGTCGGCCAGGCGGACCATCGACAGGTTCGTGCCGCACTGGACGATGGCGTCGACGTCGGGGCCGTCGACCTTGCGGATCGCGTCGCGCAGCTCGTCCTCGGTGACGTGGGCGATGGCGACGGCGGTGGGGCACTTGAGGCCCTCGATCGCGGTCACCTCGAAGCCGATCTCACTGAAGAACTTGACCACGTTCTGGTCGCCGACGGGCTGGTAGGGGGTGACCACGCCGATGCGGCGGGCGCCGTAGATCTTGAGGGCACGCTCGCAGGCCTCGGCGCCGGTGGCGACCTCCAGGCCGGTGATGGCCTTGATCTGGCGGACGAACTCGCGGTTGCCCTCGACCCCGCCCCAGAACGTCTCCGCCGACATGCCCATGACCATGTAGTCGGGCTCGCAGGTCAGCACCCGTTCGCAGGCCGCGCCGATCTCGTCGCGGATCTGCACCAGCAGGTGCTCGAAGTTCGCGTCGTCGGACAGGTCCTGGTTGCGGATGTGGATGCGGGAGAAGTGCGCGGTCACGCCCGGCACCGTCATCGAGTAGAAGTCCGGCTCGACGATGGTGTTGGTGGACGGGGCGATGACGCCGAACTTGCGTCGCCAGCCGAGTGCGTCGGTCATGCCCGCTCCTCGCTTCGCTCGCCGCCGGCATGGACGCCGGTTGCCATGATTCGCTCGCTCATGCGGTCACCTCCACGGGACGAGTCGCGGCGGTGGCCGCGCGGACGGTGAGCAGGGCGGCGGTCAGGAAGACGGCCTGGGCGAGGGTGTTGGTGCCCTGCTCCAGCCACTGGAAGCCGAGCGTCTCGTGCTGCGGGTGGTTGCGCAGCGGCACCAGTGAGGTGACCGCGATGATGCCGAGCACGTACAGCGCGACCGCGCCCCAGGCCCGGCGGCGGCCGGCCAGCACCGCGCCGAGCACGCTGATCGCGGTGACCCCAGTGGTCGCCGCGATGAACGCCGGCTGCACGCTCCCCAGCGCGACCGCGGACCCCGCGACACCCACACCCACCAGGGCGTACGGCCACCACGGCGCGCGCCGCCCCCGCAGTGTCGTGTGCAGCGACCACAGCACCAGCAGCGCACCGGTCGCCATCAGCGGGAACAGCGACTGCTCCAGCCAGCGCACGTCGCTGCCGAACGCGGACAGGATCAGCTTCCAGGTGGACTTGGCCACCCCGCCGAGGCCGATCAGCACGGCCCCGAACCGGCCGATCGCGGCGACCCGCCGGTCGATCGCGGCGGAGGCCCCGCCGAGCAGCCAGAACCCGGCCAGTGCCAGCAGCGTGGGGACGTAGTCCTCCAGTGCCATGATCACCGGGTAGTCGTTGGTGTTCACGCGTCCTCCCCGAACACGTCGCGCTTGCGGAACGCGGTCAGGAAACGCCAGAACGCCTTGCCCCGGGTCAGCCACGCCACCCGGCCCCCGTTCGGGGCACCGGCCAGCACTTTCTCGGCGAGCCACGGGGTGACGGTCTCCACCCGGTCCGCGAGGATGTTGAAGATCTTCTTGGCCTGCGCCAGTTCCTCAGGCGTGTAGTCGTGCGTGAGCAGGTCGGTGACGACCATGCCGGGAGACAGGTGGTGCACGGTGACCCCGGTGCCGGCGACCTCCTTGGCGAGGCTGTCCGTGGTGTATGTGACGGCCCGCTTGGTCGCGCCATACACGGTCAGACCTGGGCGGAGCATCCCGTTGGAGCCGAAGCCCTCCATGTTCCACAGCGCGCCCGAGCCCTGGGCCTGCATTCCGGCCAGCACGACGGCGCTGGCGTGCAGCAGGCCGCGCAGATTCAGGTCCACGGTCGCGTCCAGCTCCCCGGGGGCGAGTTCCCACAGCTTGCGGCGGGTCGGGGACATGCCCGCGTTGTTGATCCAGATGTCGACCCGACCGTGCCGTTCGACGGCCGCGTCCCAGAGCCGCTGCACGGCCTCCCGGTCGGTGACGTCGGCGACCACGCCGAAGGCCTGTGGCACCTGCTCCTCGGCCCGCTTCACCGAGTCGACGGACCGTCCGCAGTAGACGACCTGGGCTCCCCGTGCCGCGAGTTCCCGCACCAGCCCGAGCCCGATGCCCCTGGTCCCGCCGGTGACGACCACTACCTTGGTCATGCCGTCGCCCTCCGGGTCGCCCCGACCGACGCGGGGTCGAAGTGCCGTGCGCTCACGCGGCGTCCTCCCATTCCAGCAGGCCGTGCAGGACGCCGTCGAGCACGTTGCCGTCGAAGATCTCATAGACGACGGCGAGCCGCTTGCCGGCTGACATGCCAGGTTCGGCGTCGATCATGAACTCGCGGTACTTCAGTTTGGTCACGTCGGTGAAGTGCAGCGAGCCGAACGCGGCGCGGCCGAAGGCCACCCCGTTGCCCCAGGCGTCCGGGCCCTCGTGGAACAGCCGGTTGCCGTCGCGCCGGGCCGACGCCGTGGCGGTCCGGTCCAGTGCCCCGGACCAGGTGAGAGTGCGGCGGGTGTGCAGCAGGTCGAGCGGTTCGAGGGTGATGCGCACGTCGACCGTGCCGCGCGGTTTCTGGTCGGCGCCCCAGAGCTCGCAGTTGCCCGCGTACGCCCCGGACTGCTTGGTGGGCATGATGTGCGGGACCGGGCCGCGGCGCGCCTCGGCCGCCAGGAAGTCGGCGACCCGGGCCTGGGTGGCGGGGTTGTCGTCGTGGTCGGTGCTGCGGGTGTAGACGCCGTTGAAGCAGCCGACGACCGCCCAGCCCTGGTAGAGCACGGAGGAGTACACCTGGGTCTGGCCGTCGGGCAGGATCTGGTTCCAGGTGTTGAGGTCGACCTGCCAGCCGGGGCCGTAGTAGTGCGAGTCCACGAACGAGCCGTAGGGCTGCCCGGTGCCGTAGAAGTCCGGCCCGGTGTACACCCGGTCGTCGTCGGCGTCCTTCACCCCGAACGCGAACGGCGCGCCCAGCCGGAACTGCCCCGCCAGCGGCCCGCCCCCGGTCAGCCCGCCGTCCATGTAATACGTGGTCACGCCGTTGTCGAACACCGACGAGCGCCGGATGTCCTCGTAGCCGCACCAGGTGCCGGTGGCGTCGAACAGCGACGGCCGCCCGTGCCACTCGCCGGTGATGCGCTGCTGCCACTCGCTGGGCTCAGCCATTGGCCACCAGCTCGGCCCGGATCGCGTCGGTGGTCTCGTCGCCGAGCAGCCGGGACACCTGCGCCCAGACCGGGTCGACGTCGCGGCTGAAGATGTTGGCGCGCACCGCCGCGTCCCTGGCGGCCAGGTCGACCCCGTCCGGGGCGGGCAGCCCCTTCTCGACCAGCGTCGACCAGTGGTCGGCGTACGCGTTCACGTGCGCGTCGATGCCCGCGAACGCCTCCTCGGTGGCCCGGTTGACCAGCATCCACGGCGACATGATGGCGCGCTGGCGCGGGCCGATCGCGGCGGGGGACAAGCCCTCGGTCGCCGAGGCGGCCTCGAACACCGGGGTCAGCGGGTGGAACGCCGCGTCCAGGTAGGGCAGGTTGACGGCCAGGTCGGCGCGCGGGATCAGGTCGAGGTGGAAGGCGTGGTACGAGCCGCCGTACACCGAGTCGAGGGTGAAGTGCGGGACGGCCGAGTCCTCGGGCGTGAACGCGAAGATCATGTGGCTGTCCAGGTGGATCATCGGGACCACCAGGCCCACGTACACGACCTTGGCGACGGCCTCGCCGCGGAAGATCCGCACCGAGCCGACCGGGGCGGGCGACATCGGGCTGGTCAGCTCGGCCAGCGGCGTCTCCTGCGCGACCAGGTCGGGGTGGCGGGCGAGTAAACGTTGCAGGGTGCGCTCGCACAGGTCGGCGGGCAGGCTCACGGTCACTCCTCAGGGGTGGAATCGGACTCGGCCGCCGCGGCCGCGTCCCAGGCGGCCTGGACGGTCGGGTGCTCGCCCCGGGCCTTGTGCACCCAGGCGCGGGCCAGCTCGGGGTTCTCCCGGCGGGCCGGGGACGCGATCACGGTCGCGGTGCGGCGCGGCACGTCGCCGGTGATGCTGTCCTCCTCGGACAGCAGCCAGCCCTTCTCGGCCAGCTCCTGGCGGCGGCGGCGGTAGTGCACCGCGATCAGGTCGCTCTTGATGTGCAGCTCCGCGCCCAGGTCGAAGGGCAGCAGCTCGGGCCGCACCTTGTTCACGACCTCCGCGTCCTCGTAGAAGATCTTCAGGGTGCGGCTGATCGCGTTCTTGTCGGCCCACCTGCCGGTGAAGAAGGTGCGCAGTGCGACCCACTTGACCAGCGTGGTCGTCTCGTCGATCGGGATGTTCGTGTCGTAGATGATCAGCTCGCCGATCGGCAGCCGAACGTGCAGCTTGATCATGTTGGGCAGCATCCAGCCCGCCGACGTGCGCACCGGTGGCCGGTTGTTCAGATCGCCCTTGTTGCGGTTCAGCGCCGCCCAGATGCCCTTCGGCCGCGGCGGGTACAGGTCCACCGTGGCGAACGCCGACCACTCGTCGGGGGTCTCCAGCTCGTACTCGGCGACCTCGGGGCGCTCCGGGTTGCCGAACGCGCCCGCGTGCACGAACGGCGCGTGCGCGATGTCGCAGCCGTTCTCCAGGATGCGCTCGTAGTTGGCCTGCCACAGGAACTCGCCGGTCACCGCCCGGAAGCGGCCGCCGTTCTCCTTCAGGTCGTCGAACTCCGGCCACACCGGGATCGGCGGGCGCTCGGACTCGGGCAGGTCGCCCATGAACACCCAGACGAAGCCGTACTTCTCCTGCACCGGGTACGAGTCGACGCGGGCCTTCTTCGGGATGCCGCGGCCGGGCAGGTTGGCCGGGATCTTCGTGACCTGGCCGTCGGCGTCGTACTCCCAGCCGTGGTACGGACAGACGAGGCAGCCGTCCTTGGTCCAGCCGCCGGACAGCGCCGCGCCGCGGTGCACGCACAGGTCGCTCAGCGCGACCGGGCGGCCCTTCGGGGTGCGGTAGAGGGCCAGGTGCTGGCCGAGCACGGTGACGCGGGCCGGCTTGACGGTGACCCGGTCGGCGAACTCGACCGCGTACCAGAAGTTCTTCAACATCGGTTACCTCCGCTGGATCGACGCGACGCCGCCGTGGTCGGCGAGTTTGTCCCATTCGGTATACGACGCCTGATCGCCGGTGAGGTGCATCCGGCAGAACGTGCCGAGCAGGTCGGCCAGCAGTTCGCGGTGGGCCGCCGGGTCGCCGTCGGCGGGCTGATCGAGGAAGGCGCGCGCGGCGGTGTGGTCGACCGGGTGCACGATCGCGAAGTGGTTCGCCCCGGCCAGACGTACCAGCGCGTTGTCGCCTCCCCGGTCGGGCAGGGCCTCGTCGAAGGTCCGCGTGATCGGGTCGCGGCGGGTGGCCGCGTCCTCGCCGTAGCGGTCCGCCGAGCCGTTGATGACGCCGTCGTTGGTGCCCGCGACCAGCAGCACCGGGCAGTCGGCCTGGGCCGGCAGCACGGTGCCCGCGGGCCAGCCCAGCATGGTGGCGACCATGGTGTGCGCGCCGTAGGTCGCCACGGCCTTGACCTCGGTCACGAACCGCGCGGACTGGAGTGCGACCGTGCCGCCCGCCGAGTGTCCGATCAGTGCGACCCGTTGCAGGTCGAGCAGCCCGGCGACCGGCCCGGTCATCGCGGCCAGCGCGTCGAGCACCGGCCGCAGCGACGGCGTGGTGGGCCGCTTGCCATAGCCGTCGGGGCGGGCCGCGTCGAGGTCCACGCCCGGCGTGATGCCGTGCAGGCCGCCGAACAGCGTGCCCACCCAGTCGTAGGTCACCGCGACGATGCCCTGCTCGGCCAGCCGCACCGCGAGCCAGCGGTACGCCTCCTGGCCCACGTTCACCCCGGACACGATCACCGCCACCGGGTACGGCGCACCGGCCGGGTCGGCGGCCATCACGCCGGACAGGCGCTCGCGGTCCGAGCCGTCGGGCCGCGCCGGGTAGTAGACGCGCAGGTGCGCGGTGTCGAACGGGGCCTCGTGGCCCGGGATCGTCGTGGCCCACCAGACCGAGCGGATCACCTTCACGGCCGGGCCAGCTTCCGGTCGCCGCCCCACAGGCCGCGGACCAGCTTGTCCGTGGTCTCCTGGCCGAAGAAGCGCACACCCATCACGTTGGCCGGGTCGCGTTCGGCGATGTTGCGCCGGATGCGCAGGTCGGTCTCGGCCAGCGCGGCGCGCTCGTCCTGCGGCACCGGCGGGGCCTCGTCGACCCAGCGCAGCCACCGGTCCACGTGCTCGTGGGTGAGCTTGCGGACGATGTCGAGGTTGCGCGCGCTGCGACCGAACGAGTAGCAGTACGCCGTCGGGCTCAGGCTGGCGCGGATGAAGCCGGCCCGGCTGACGAAGTACTCGAACTCGGGGTCGGCGCGGTGGGCCAGCCAGTCGGCGTCGAGTGGGGCGTAGTAGCTGTCGTAGTACTCGCCGTCCGCCATGAGGTTCACCCGGGGCACGGAGTCGAGGTAGAACCAGCCCTCCGGCCACACCAGCAGGGCCAGGCCCAGGTGCGGCACCTTGACCTGTGGACCCAGCCAGACGGTCAGGTGCAGATTGGCGAAGCTCGCCGACGGGTTGCCCAGCCAGGAGTGCACCATCCAGTCGACCTCGGGTCCGCTGTACGCGGCCAGCGAGCCGCCGGGCCCGTCCGGGTACTGCCCGTACGACTCCAGCTCCAGAGTCGACGGATCACGCCGTAACTCGAACCGGGCGTCGATCTTCGCCTTCAGCTCGGCCAGCAGCTCCTGGTACAGGTGGAACGTCTCGTGCACGTCGACGGCGGGGGAGTTGTCCACCATGTCCTCGACGTGCCGCAGGGTCTCGGCCACTGCCGGTCTACCTTTCTGTGAGGGCTTGCACGAGCCGCCAGGGGCGGCCGTCGACGAGGTCCGTCTGCCGCGACACCTGCCGGTTGGCAGCCTGTGCCGGTGCGACATCGGCCCGCCCGGACACCTGACCGGCGGGCACGGTGGTGACGACCGGGTGGCTGATCCGCCCCGTGAACGGGCCCTGCCAAGCGGTCCACAACGTGAAGTCGGGCGACAACGCGAACACCGCGCTGTCCTGATCGAGCGGCGCGACGGCGACCACGTTGAGCCGGTTCTCCGCGGCCCGCTCCGGCAGCCCGAGGCTCAACTCCCACTGCTCCGCGGCCGAGAACGGCACCGCCACCACATCGGCGTCGGCGAGCGCGGCCAGCCGGAACACCTCGGGAAAGATCGAGTCAGCCCCGGACACCAGGGCCAGCCGTCCCCACGCCAGCTGCACCACACGCACCGCGTCGGCTTCTCCGAAGTCGTGCGCGGATGCCGCCGTCGCTCGGGTGGCTGCCGTCGTGGCAGACCCGGCCATCGCGGGGGAAGCCGCTGCGGCTGCGCCGTCGGTTCGACTGCCGGCGAGCTGTCCGGCAGTTGCGGCAGGGTGCAGCACAGGCTGGTGGGCGACCTCGCCGTTGGCGTCGACGAGGACCGGGCCGTTCGTCGTCGCGGTGACCGCGTGGGCGCTGGTGCCGTCGAGGGCGGCGGCGAGCAGCGTCGGGTCGGTCTCGGTGGTGACGATGAGGCGGGCACCTGCGGCGGCGGCGCGGGCGGTCTCGCGGACCACGGTCGCGGTGTCCCCGCGGACGACCGCGACGGACAGCGTTTCCGCACCGGATCCGTGGCGGCGGCCGGTCGGCGGGGCGGCGATGGGGGCGTAGAGCTCCGGGCGGCGGGCGGCGAAGATGTCGGTGCCGTCGGGGCGGCGCTTGTCGTCGGCCAGCGACGGGTCGATGTCGGCGATCACGACGGCCTCGCCGGTGCGCGGTCCCTTCGCGACCACCGTGCCGTCGGGGGCGACGATCTGACTCTCCCCGGCCCCGTGCAGCCACTCCGCGGGCACGCCCAGTGCGGCGCTGAGCCGGGGCAGGTGCTCCTCGGGCAGCAGCGGGCCGACCTTGTTGGCGGCGACGACCCAGACCTTGTTCTCGGCCGCGCGGACCGGGATGTGCAGGCTCGCCTCGTCGGTGGCGAACGAGTTGAGGCTGTTGAGCAGCACCTGCGCACCGCGCAGGGCGAGCCCGCGGGCCACCTCGTTGATGACGCCCTCCATGCAGGCGTACATGCCGAGGCGGCCGAGCGGGGTGTCCAGCACCGGCCCGACCTCGCCGGCCGGGTCGAGGTGGTCGTTCTCCGCGCCCATCAGCGTCTGCTTGTCGCACTGGCCGAGCACCGTGCCGTCCGGTCCGAACATGAAGTTCGTGCCGCCGGTGCGCCCGTCCGGGTGCGCGTGCGTGACGTTGATCTTCACGTACGCCTTGTGCTTGCGGGCGCGCTCGGCGACCGCGGTCAGGAACGGGTCACCGGGCCGGGTCGCGATGCGGTGCGCCTGCGCGCGATCGGCGTAGTAGGACAGGTGGTTGCAGAACTCGGGCAGGACGATCAGCTGCGCACCCCGGGTCGCGGCCTCGTCGATCAGGCGCAGGCAGGCGGCGAGATTGGCGTCGACGTCCTGCGACGCCGCGAGCTGCACCGCGGCAACCCGTACTGGAGCCATGTGGAGTCTCCGGTTCCCCTAGCGAAACGCTGTTTCCCGAAACTACACTCGCTGGGGCGTTTACAACAGGGGTCGACCGGAGGTCGTGATGCTTTCTCACGTGGTGCTGATGACGTTCACCGACGCAGACGATGCTGCCAAGGCGAAGGATCTTTTGGAAGGGCTGGTCGGCGTCGTTCCGCAGGTCCGAACGCTCCAGGCGCACCTGGACGAGCTGCACACCCCGGTCTCGGCGCACCTGTGCCTGATCACGACCCATGAGGACGAGGCCGACCTGCGCGGATACCAGGAGCACCCGGCGCATCTGGAGCTGGCGCAGTGGCTGCGCCCGCGCCTGGCCGCCCGGACGGTCGTCGACTTCAGCCAGTGACCTCAGCTCAGCGCGGCCAGGAAACGCAGGCAGCGCTCCCAGGTCAGCTCGCTGGACGCGGCGTCGTAGTCGGGTGAGGCGTCATCGGTGAACAGGTGCCCGCCCGCGTAGGTGAACACCTCCGGGTGCGTGCCCAGCCGGGCCATGGCCATCTCCCAGGCCATGATCGCGTCGGCCGACTCGTACTCGTCGCGCTCGGCGACGTGCAGTTGGGCGTCCAGGCCGGACGGCATCCGGCGGGGCGTGCCCGCGGTGCCGTGCAGCAGGAGCAGGCCGCCCACCCTCGGCTCGCGCTCGGCGATGGCCTGCGCGAAGCTCGCGCCCATGGACAGCCCGGCCAGCACGCCGCCCCCCGGCAGGTGCGCCGCCGCCTGCCGGGCGCGCTGCTGCACCACCTCCGGGCCGATCTCGCGGAGCAGCTCGAAGCCCTCGTCGGCGGTGTCCACCACGACGCCGTCGAACAGGTCGGGCGTCAGCACGGTGTGCCCCGCGGCCCGCAGTCGCTCGGCGGCGGTCAGCACGGCCGGGCGCAGCCCGATGACGGAGTGGAACAGCAGGACGTGGGCCATCCGCCCATCCTGACAGGCCGCCCCGACGCCCCGCGCGGCACCGATCCGCGAATCGACGCAACATCGCGGAACGCCGTTTCCCTGCCGGCCGGTTCGGCTATAGCGGAGTCATGACTGTGGCACGACGTCCGGCGGCACAGTGGTGGGCACTGGCGGGCTTCTTCGCGGCGGTGCTCGTGGTGGCGCTGGTCGGCGGGCTGGCGGTGGCGCAACCCGCCGACGACTACGCGACCCTGGCCCGCCCCGGCTGGGCGCCGCCGTCCTGGCTGTTCGGGCCGGTCTGGACGGTGCTCTACGCGATGATCGCGGTGGCGGGCTGGCTGGTCTGGCGGCGGGCCGGCTGGGGACCGGCCATGGGGGCGTACGCCGTGCAACTGGTCCTCAACGCGATCTGGACGCCGCTGTTCTTCGGCGCGGGTCAACGCGGCCTGGCGTTCGCCGACATCGTGGCGCTGTGGCTGGCCGTCGGCATCACCGTGCTGCTGTTCCGCCGGATCTCGAACGTCGCGGCCTGGCTGCTCGTGCCCTACTGGCTCTGGGTCACCTTCGCGGCCGCGCTCAACTTCAGCATCTGGCGGCTCAACTAAACGACGACGCCACCCGGAACCACCCCCGGGACCCCTGGCGGGGCCCAAGGGAGGGTTCGGGTCAGGACTGCGGCGTCCACTCGGGGCGGCGGCCCAGGTAGGCGAGCAGCACCGCGGTCGCGTCGGTGTCGGCGGCCACGGGCAGCTCGGCGGCGTACGCCCCGTAGGCGCGCAGCGGCTCGACGATCTGCTTCGCCACGGCGAGCAGCTGCTCGGCGTCCTGTGCGGTGAGCGGCGAGGGTCGGCCGGTGGCGACGGCGATGTCCCAGGCGTGCACCGCGGCGTCGAGCGCGCAGGCACCGGCGGCGACCCACAGTGGCAGCGGGCCCTGCGGCAGCGGCACGGGCACCTGCTCGGCGTCGGCGTCCACGGTCGCGAAGGCTGCCGCCGACGCGGCGAGCGCCTGCTCCAGCAGTGCGGTGGCGTCTCCGTCGATGTTGCCCGACGGCTGGAACGGGTCCTCGCTCGGCCACGGGCCGCCGGTGATGGCCGCGGCGTAGCCGATCTGGTCGCCGGTCGCGTGCTGCAGCACCTGGGTGACGTTCCAGTGCTCGCAGGGCGTCGGCAGGTCCCAGCCGTCGGCCGGAATCCCCGCCACGGCCGTCCGCAACGCGGTGTGCGCCGCGCCGAGCAGGGTGATCGCGTTCGTGCCGGTGATGGTGGTCATGGCTCCGCCCTTCGTCTCGGCAATTCCGGAACGGAATGCCTCGTTCCGTTTCAGCTTAGCAGAGCGGAACGATCCGTTCCACTGTTATCCTGGGCCGGTGACGGAGACGGACGCGGCCCCGCTGTCGGGACGCAAACAGCAGGCGGCGCGCAATGACACGGTCATCCTCGACGCGGCCCGGGAGGTGTTCCTCGCCGACCCGAAGGCGCCCATAGCCGCCGTCGCCGCGCGGGCGGGCGTCGGCATCAGCGCGCTCTACCGCCGCTACAGCGGCAAGGAGGAACTGCTGCGCCGGCTGTGCCACGACGGGCTGCTGCTGTTCACCGCCCGGGCGCAGACGGCGCTCGCCGAAGCGGACCCGTGGCAAGGCCTGACCGGCTTCCTGCAGGAGATCGTCGATGCCGACGTGCACTCGCTCACCGTGCACCTGGCCGGGACCTTCACGCCCACCCCCGAGATGGGCGCGACCGCGCGGCAGGCCGGCGAGCTGGTGGCGCGACTCGTGCAGCGCGCCCTCGCCGGCGGCAGCCTGCGGCCCGACGCCGTGCTCGGCGACATCACCCTGCTGCTGGAGAGCTGCGCCGCGGTGCGGGTGCCCGACCCCGCACGCACCCGCGAACTGCGCGCCCGCCACCTCGCGCTGCTGCTCGACGGCCTCGCCGCCGAACCCGACCGCACCGCGCTGCCCGGCCCCGCCCCGACCGCCCCCGAACTCAACTGGCGCTGGCGCACCCCCTGACCGGGGAGTCAGTGGAGTTCGGTGAGCAGGGATTGGCCCTCCGGCCAGGAGCCGAGGCCTGAGCCGGCGTTGAGGTGGCCGCCGCGGGGGACCACGACCAGGCGGGAGCCCCAGGCCCGGGCGAAGGCCTCGCTGCGCGGCAGGGCCGCCCACGGGTCGTCGTCGCCGGCGACGAGGATGCTCGGGAAGGGCAGCGGCACGAGCGGCACCGGGCGGAAGTTCACCAGCTCGGGCACGTCCGCGGTGTCCACATCGGCGGGCGCCACCAGCAGCGCGCCGCGTACCCGGGCGGTGTCGCCGCCACGGGCGACCCAGTGCGCCACGGTCACGCAGCCGAGGCTGTGCGCCACCAGGACCACCGGCTCGGGCGCGGCCGCCACGGCGGCGGCCAGCGTGTCGACCCAGTCGCCGACCAGGGGGTGGAACCAGTCGGCCTGCTCCACGCGCGAGAACCCCAGCTCCTGCTCCCACCGGGTCTGCCAGTGCGCCGGACCGGAGTCCTCGAAGCCGGGCAGGATCAGCACGCTCGTCACGTCAGCAGGGTAGACGGAACCCCACCCCGGATCATGACGCCGGGTACGCGTTCGCCGCCGCGCCCGCCCCGCCCGCCCGGAACGCGGCCGGTGCGTGTACGACGCAGGTCTGCGCGTACTCGGCGATGCCCTCGTCGCCGTACTCGCGGCCGTAGCCGGACCGTTTCACCCCGCCGAACGGCGCGCGCAGCGACATGCCGGTGCGGTTGTGCGTGTTGACGAACACGAACCCGGCGTCCAGCCGCCGTGCCACGGCGAACGCCCGCTCCTCGTCGGCCGACCACACCGACGCGCCGAGCCCCAGCTCACCCGCGTTCGCGCGGGCCACGAGGTCGTCCTCGTCGCGGTAGGACAGCAGCGGCACGGTCGGCCCGAACTGCTCCTCGGCGACCACCGGGGCGTCCTCGGGCACGCCGGTGACCAGCGCCGGCGCGACGAAGTGCCCGGCCCGCAGGTCGGTGCCCGGATCGGCCCGGCCCACCGGCAGCGCCCGCCCGCCGCGCGCGACCGCGTCCTCGACCAGGCCGGTGATCCGGGCCGCCGCCTCGGCGGTCACCACCGGGCCCATGCTCACCCCGGCGGCGAGCGGATCGCCCAGGCACAGCACCTCGTCGGCGGCCTGGCGGTACGCGGCGACGAACTCGTCGTGGCGGGCCGCGGGCACGTACAGCCGTTTGGCCGCCATGCACACCTGCCCGCTGGTCGCGAACGAGGCCATGACCAGCCGCCGCATCGGTTCCGGGGACAGGTCGGCGTCGTCGAGCAGCAGCACCGGATCGTTGCCGCCCAGCTCCAGCACGGTCGGCGTGGTGTGGGTCGCGGCCGCCGCCGCGACGACCCGTGCCGTCGCGGCCCCGCCGGTGAACGCGACCTTGCCGACCAGCGGGTGCCCGACCAGCGCGGCACCCGCCTCGGCGTCGCCGTGCAGCACCTGCAGCACCGCGGCCGGCAGCGCCGACGACATCAGTCGCACCGTTCGGTCGACGGCCAGCGGGGCGAGCGGCGACGGCTTCACCACGACCGCGTTGCCCGCCGCCAGCGCCGGGGCGATCTTCAGGAAGGACAGGATGATCGGGGCGTTCCACGGGGTGATCGCCGCGACCACGCCGTACGGCCGGCGGCGCAGCAGCAGCCGTCCCGCCGCGTCGTCGAGCGCCGTGTCGGCGAGCACCCGCGGGGCCTGGTCGGCCACCCAGCGCAGGAACGTCAGCGCGAAACCGAGCTCACCGCGGCAGTCGGCCAGCACCTTGCCCGACTCGCGGGCCAGCAGCTCGGCGAGCACCGCCAGGTCCGGCTCGACCGCGTCGGCGGCGGCCCGCAGCGCGGCCACCCGCTCCGCGGTCTCCACGCACGCCCAGCCCCGCTGCGCCGCGTCGGCGGCCCGCACCACGGCGTCGACCCGTGCCGGGTTCGCCGACGGCACGGTGCCGACCAGCTCGTACACCCGCGCCGGGTTGTAGCGCGCGATCCGCTCGCTCATGCCGCCTCCCCGCCGCGCACGGCCCGCGAGCCCGGCCGCCCGCCGCGCACGGCCTGCGGGGCCGGTCGTTTACCGCGGGCGCTCACGCGGGCACCGGGCGCAGGGAGGAGATCATGCAGGCGCGCAGCAGGTGGGCGCGGGCGCGGGCCGGGTCGGCCGCGATGGCGCGGATCTCGTCCAGGTACGCCGCGCGCGCCGCGGGCTCGGTGGCGGTGAGGCGCTGGTAGTTCTGGTGCGAGACGGTCTGCACGTACTCCAGCGCGATGCGGCGCCGCTGCGTCGTGGCCGGCCGGACCGCGCCGTCGCCGGTGACCAGCGCGCGGGCGTACGCCACCGCGTCGTGGATGCCCGAGTTCATGCCCAGCCCGCCCAGCGGGTTGTTGACGTGCGCGGCGTCCCCCGCCAGCAGCACCCGTCCGACCTGGAACGACTCGGCGACGCGCTGGTGTACGCGGTAGATGCTGGCGTGCGCGACCTGCCACGGCCGCCCCGGATCGGCGACCTGCCGCAGCCGCCCGTCGAGCCGGTCCAGCTCGTCGCGGTCGGGCGTGCCGTCGGGCGTCGGCAGCAGCACCCGCCAGTGATCCGGCGTACGCAGCAGCACCGACCAGTCCACCGGGTCGAACACGTAGTTGACCTCGGCGAGGTCGTCGAGCAGGCTCGGCAGGTCCTCGTCGGTGGACGCGACCAGGAAACGCTCCGGGTAGGTGATGCCCGCGAACTCCACGCCGAGCGAGCGGCGCACCGCCGAATGCGCCCCGTCGGCGGCGATCAGCCAGCCGCCGCGCTCGGTCCGGCCGTCGGCGGCCCGGACCACCACGCCGTCGGCGACCTGGTCGACACCGGCCACCGGCCAGCCGAAGCGGACGACACCCCCGGCGGCTTCGACCTCGGCCAGCAGGATCGGGGTGAGTTTGGACTGCTCGCACTGCACCCGGTACGGGTACGGCGTGTCCCGGGCGAGCACGCCCAGGTCGAGCGTGGCGACGTGGCCTGCCCGGTCGCGGTGGGCGAACGTCGGCGCGATCAGGCCCCGGGCCAGCAGCGCGTCGACGACGCCCAGCTCGGCGAGCATCTCCAGGGTCGGCGGGTGGAACGTCGACGCCCGCGACTCGGCCGCCAGGCCGTCACCCGCCTCCAGCACGGTCACCGCGACACCCTGCCGCGCCAGCGCCAGCGCGGCGGTCAACCCGACCGGCCCCGCCCCGGCCACGATGATCCTGCTCATGCCCTCTCCTCCCGGCTTCCGGTCATGCTGCGTCGCTCGCTTTCGATGAGGGAGCGGGGTCGCGCCCGCTCCGCCATGCGATAGACGTTGGCCTATCTGATCGAGTGTCCGTAGATCGAACTCGATCTGATAAGCCAACGTCTATGAAAGGGGGGTTGGTCATCGGCTGTTCTTGGCGTCCAGGGCCAGGGCTTCGTCTTGGCCGACGAGCCCGGTGAACTCGGCCCAGGGCAGCCGGTCCGTGCTCGCCCTGCCCGCCGTGGCGATCTCCCGGTAGGCGCGGGCGGCGGCGTGCAGGGCGGCCAGCAACGGGGCGACCGGGTGCAGCACGAGGCGCACTCCCACCGCGGCCAGCGCGGCATCGCTCGCGGCGACGGTGTGCCCCGCTGCCTCGGACCGGTTCAGCACCAGTGGCACGCCGGGCAGCGCCGCCTGGGCGCGGGCCAGCTCGTCGAGCCCGGACACACCCTCCAGGAACACCGCGTCCGCGCCGGCCTCGGCGTAGCTCCGACCACGGGCGATCGCGTCGTCCAACCCGGTCACCGTGTACGCGTCGGTGCGCGCCACCACCACGATGCCGGTGCCGTCGGACACCACTGCCCGGATCTTGCGGGCGGCTGTGTCTGCGTCGACCAGTTCCTTGCCCGCGAGGTGGCCGCAGCGCTTCGGCATCACCTGGTCCTCCAGGTGCAGGCCGGACACGCCCGCCGCCGCGTAGCGCCTGGCCGTCCACACCGCCTGCAGCGCGTCGCCGTAGCCGGTGTCGGCGTCGGCCAGCAGCGGCACGCCGCTCAGCGCGGGCGTGATCCGGGCGGCGCGTTCGGCGATGTGCGTGCCGTGCACGTAGCCCAGGTCGGGCAGCCCCAGGTCGAGGGCGGCGCAGGCGGCCCCGGACAGGTGCGCGGCCCGGTGCCCGGCGCGTACGGCCAGGGCCGCGGTGGGCGGGTCGTACACACCGGGCAGGTGGGTGACGCCGCCGGAGGCGAGCAGGGCCCGCAGCGCCGCGGCGGTCACGGGCGGCCGTGCAGCGCGAAGCCGCCCTCGACGCCGACGACCCGCGGGTTGGTGAAGAAGCGCAGCGTCTCGGCCGTGCCCTCCTCCGAGTATCCGGACAGCCCCCACGCCGGGCGCGGCGTCAACAGGTGCAGGCTCATCACGCTGGACCCGTTGACCTTCACCTCGCCCGCGCGCAGCCGCCGCGCGACCGCGAGCGCGGCCTGCTCGTCGGCGCCGGACACGTACGCCTCCAGCCCGTACGGCGTGCCGTTGGCCAGCGCCACGGCCTCGTCGACGGTCGTGTAGGTGTGTACGGCGGCGACCGGGCCGAAGATCTCGTGCGTGGTGTGCGCCGGTTCGACGCCGGTGACCAAGGTCGGGCTGAGGTAGTTGCCCCGATCGGGCACGGTCATCGGCGCGTGCGCGGTGCCGCCGTGGCCGACGAGCGCGTCGCGGGCCGCGGCGACCCGATCGCGGTGTCCGGAGTGGACCAGCGGGCCGAAGTCGGTGTCCGGGTCGAGCGGTGCGCCGACCCGGAGTGCGGCCAGCCGGGACAGGGTCGCGTCGAGGATCTCGGCGGCCCGGTCGGCGGGCACGATCAGGCGGCCCAGCGCCCGGCACCACTGCCCGTTGAGTGTGGTGAGCAGGTCGGCGGCGGCACGGGCGGCATCCGCGGTGTCCGCGTCGGGCAGCACCAGCAGCGGGTTGTTGCCGCCGAGTTCCAGCTGCACCGGCTTGATGTCGTACGCGCAGGCCGCCGCGACGGCCCGACCGCCGGCCAGCCCGCCGGTGAACGACACGGCCCGCACCCGCGGGTCGCTTACCAGCCGCGTGCCGGTGTCCGCGTCGCCGTGCACGAGCTGGAACAGCCCGCCGGGCAGCCCCGCCTCGGCCAGCGCCGCGTGCACGGCCCGCGCCAGCAGTTGCGTGCCGTACGGGGCGTACTCGCTGGGTTTGACGATCGTGGGGCAGCCTGCCGCGAGCGCGTTGGCGGCCTTGTGCGCGGCCATCGGCGCGGGTGCGTTCCACGGCACCAGGCAGGCCGCCGGTCCCCAGGGCAGCCGGTCGACGTGGGCGAGGCGGCCGTCCTCGCGCGGCATCGCGCTGCTCAGCCAGCCGTCGCGCAGCTGCATCGCGGCCAGGCGGAACGCGCCGCCGAGGATGACCGACAGCGGCATGGTCTGCGAGATCGGCACGCCGGTGGCGAACGACTCGATCGCGGCGATGTCGGCTCCGGCCGCCTCGACCCGGGTCGCGACCGCGTCGAGCACGTCGGCGCGCTCGGTCGCGGGCAGGCCGGACCAGACGCCGGAGTCGTGCACCGCAGTCGCCGCGGCGACGGCCGCGTCGACCCGGGCGGGGTTGCTGCCCACGGCCGCGCCGACGGGCTCGCCGGTGGCCGGATCCTGCAGCGTGAAGCCGAGCGGGGCGGCACAGGCCTGCCATTGCCCGTCGACCAGGTCGGCGACGGCCTCGGGCCGGGCGCTCACTTGGGCACGCTCGCGAACAGGTCGTTGGAGCGGTCGGCGGTGATCATGCCGGCCGCCTCCAGCCGGCCGCGCTCCGGCGGGAAGGTCATGACCAGGCCCATCGACAGGTCACGCAGGGCGCGGCCCATGGTCCCGTGCAGGGTCGCGCCGGACGTGCCGCACGCCTTGACCGCGCCGACCGCGACCGCGAACGCGTTCTCGCAGATGGAGCCCTTGGCCAGCCGCCACTGCCGGTAGACCTCGGCCTTGGGCGCGATGGGCGGCTCGGACGTCTCCAGCAGCAGCTGGCGGCGCAGCCACAGGTACGCCGTCTCCAGGTTCTCGGTCATGTCCCCGATGATCACCTGGTGCATGGGGGACTCGGCAATGGGCCGTCCGGTGTCGGCGAACGTCTTGCTGGTCAGCCGCTGCAGCGTCTCGTCATAGACGCCCTGGGCGCAGCCGACGTACACGGCGGTGATGGCGAGCTGGTTGCCGACGAAGCTGCCCCGGCTGCACTGCAGCATCTTCACGAACGCGCCGGGCACGGTCAGCGCCTCGGTCGCGGGCACCCACACGTCGCGCAGGGTGATGCCGTGGTTGGCCGAGCCGCGCATGCCCAGGCCGTCCCAGGCCGGACGAGAGGCGACGCCCTCGGCCTCGCGCGGCACCAGGAACAGGGCCAGCCCGGCGGCCGTGTCGGTGCCGTCGAGCCGGGCGGTGACCAGGTAGGTGTCGGCGACGCCGGTGGCGCAGCCGAACGACTTCTCGCCGGTGATCAGCCAGCCCTCGACGCCGTCGCGGGTCGCCGGGCGGGCCGTGGTGGAGATGGCGATGTTGGCGCTCGCGCTCTTGACCGACTCGCTGGCGAAGTTGGCCAGCCACATGCCGCCCGCCATGCGGCGCAGCACCTGCTCGGCGAAGGCCCGCACCACCGGCCCGTCGCCGTCGTCGAACAGCCCGGCGTCGATCGCCTCCAGCGGCAGCAGCCCGCGCGACGCGCTGGTGTTGTGGAAGAAGAAGGCCAGCGCGGTCGACGGGCAGGCGCTGCCCATGGCGAACGTCGCCGCGGCCAGGTCGCGCAGTCCCCCGCCGAGACCGCCGTACTCCTGCGGCACGACCAGGCCGAGCAGCCCCGCCTCGCGCAGCAGCGCGACGTGGCCGACCGGGAACTGCCCGGACGCGTCGGCCTGCTCGGCCGCGGCGCGCAGCGCGGGCAGCACCGCTTCCACGCGGGCCGCGCGGTCGAGTTCGGCGTCGGTCATGTCGTCGACGAGGCGCTGGCCGATGAGCCGGTCTGCCATTTCTTGCACTCCCTTGTGGATGGTCAGGCGAGTTCTTCAGGGGCTGAGGCCGGGCAGCGGCGCGCATGCCACACCGAGTTGCCGGGCCAGCAGCAGCAGGTCCTGCGCGGGCAGGCCGCCGGAACCGGGGTCGAGCACGGTGTCGAAGCGGTGGACCCCGCTCTTCATCGCCACCAGCGCGTTGACCAGACCGAGGCCGTGGTGCGCGAGCAGCCGCACCCGCACCGGCGCGGGTCGGGTGCGCACCACCGCGTCCTGTAGCACCCGGCGCACCTGCAGCGGGGACGCCGGGCTGGTCTCGGCGCAGCCCAGCGTCACACCCGGCAGCCCGGCCAGCGCGTCGATCGCGGCGAGCACGTCGGCCTCGCGCGCGGGGGAGAAGGCATCGGCGACGTACGCCAGCACGGGCGCGTGCGCCGCCGCGGCCGCCACCTGCGCGACGTCGCCGTGGTCGCGGACGAGCAGCGTGTGCGCCTGTTCGGCGGCGGGATCGTCGAGCACCGTCATGGTGATCTCCTCGGGCAGCGGGTCGGCCAGCTGGCCCCACGCGCGCGAGTGGAACAGCAGCGGCGCGGTGATCCGCGGCACCGCCGCGTCGACGACCCGGCCGACGAAGATGGTGTGGTCGCCGCCGGGGTACGCGTGCTCGACGGTGCAGTCCAGGCGGCCGGTCGCGTCGGCGAGCATGGGGCAGCCGGTCGGCCCGGTCAGCCAGTCGAGTCCGGCGAAGCGGTCCTCGCCCGGTCGCGCGCCCGCGAAGCGGCGGCCGATCTCGGCCTGGTCCTTGCCGAGGAAGCTCAGCGCGAACACTCCTGCCTGCTCGATCATCAGCCGGGTGGGCAGATGATTGCCCAGGCAGACCGAGACCAGTGGCGGATCGAGGCTGACCGAGGAGAATGAGCTGGCGGTCATGCCGTGGGGGCGGCGGGCGCCGTCCGGCTCGGTCACCATGGTGGTGACCACGGCGACGCCGCTGGGCCACTGGCTCAGCACCGAACGCAGGTGTGCGCCGTCCACCGCCATCGCCCTCCGTTTCGCATTAGGAAACGCTGTTGCCGTGAAGGTAACGACTCGGTCGCGCACCTGTCAACGCCCGTGCGGCCTCTGCGCGCGGAACGCGGCTGGATCTACACTGGCGACCGTCCGCGCTCTCAGGAGGACCCGTGCCCACTGCCGCTGCGAAGTCGACCGTCACCGCTGACGACGACAGCCAGTCCCGCTCCATCGCCGCCGTCGAGCGCGCCATGGACGTGCTGCTCTACTTCGGCCGCAGCGGTCACCCCGACCTGGGCGTCACCGAGATCGCGACCGCGCTGGGGCTGACCAAGGCCGCGGTGCACCGCATCCTCACCGCGCTGCGCAGCCGCGACCTGATCACGGTCGACCCGGTGACGCGGCGATACGCCCTCGGTCACGCCGCGGTCTCGCTGGGCCGGGCCTACCTGGCCCGCACCGACCTGCGCGCGATGGCCGCGCCCGAGCTGCGCCGGCTCGCCGAGGCGACCGGCGAGACGGCGACCCTGTCGCTGCGCCGCGGCGACACCCGCCTCTACGTCGACCAGGTCGTGCCCGACCAGGAGCTGCGTATGGAGGTGACGCTCGGCATCCCGTACCCGCTGCACGCGGGCGGGTCGTCGAAGGCGTTCCTGGCCTTCCTGCCCGACAGCGACGTCGACGCCTATCTGGAGCGCCACCCGCTGCAGCCGCTGACCGACAAGACCGTCACCGACCCGGCGAAGCTGCGCAAGGAGCTGGCCGCGATCCGCAAGCGCGGCTACGCGACGTCGCTCGGCGAGCGGCAGGCCGGGGCCGCGTCGATCGCCGCGCCGGTGTTCGACCACGACGGTCACGTGGTCGCCGTGCTCAGCGTCGCCGGCCCGGCCGCGCGCTTCAAGCCCGAGCAATCCGGCAACGCCCAGGAGTTGACGGCCGCGGCCGCCCGGATCTCGGAGCAGCTCGGCTACGTGGCGGCCTGACGGTCAGAGCCGTCGGCGGCGGCCGCCCTGCGGTTCGTAGCGGCGGGTGCCGTCGTATCCGGCGTGCTCGGCTTCGGGCCACTGCCGGTCGACGGTGTCGGCGTCGGTGAAGTCCTTGCCCTTGCCCTTCACTGCGCGGTAGGTGAGCAGCGCCGCGACGAAGAAGATGCCCTGGGCCATGGTGTTCATGCCCTGCTGCACCCACTGGAAGGCCAGGGCGTCGCTGGCCGCGTGGCCGCGCAACGGGACCAGCACGATCACGGCCAGCACGCTGACCGGGAAGAGCCCGGCCGCGAGCGCGTTGCCGTGCTTCCAGGCGCGCACCGTGCCGAGCACGCTGATCCAGATCACGATCGCGGTGGCGAAGACGAACGCGGGCTGCACCGATCGGGCCTGCACGGCGAGGGTCGCGACGCCCGTGCCGATCAGCAGCAGCGGCCAGCGCCACCACCGCAGCGACCGGTGCAGCGACAGCGCCAGCAGCAGGCCGCCCGCGGCCAGCAGCGGGAAGAGCAGGTCGTCGAGCCAGTCGACGTCGATCGACCAGGCGGCGTGCAGCAGCTTCCAGGTGGACTTCGACGCACCGCCCGCGCCCATCAGGACGGCGCCGACCCGGCCCAGCGCGGACGGGGCCAGCAGCAGGAACCCGGCGAACGCCAGCAGCGTGGGGGCGAAGTCCTCCACCGCCAGCGCCACGCTGAGCGCGGGGGGCTGCTCCTCCGCCGCCGACGCCAGGATCGGCAACACATCCATGAACATGCGCGCGAGCCTATGCGCATTCAGGGACATCGTTCCAGCCTGCGAAACAGACAAGAATCCGACGGTCTACTTTGGATGTTCCGACCTTGCGCGGACGACTTCCCTGCGCAGTTACTTAAGGGTGGTCCTCCCTGGCCGCCCCGAGTCGCCGGCGGTCACAACTCCGCGAACGGCTTCAGGACGCCGAGGGCGGCGGCGGCCAGCACGCTGCCCCAGATGCCCCACACGTACGGCAGGCACCCGTCGATGGACCGCTTCAGCGCGCTCTCCACCTCGGGCGTGGAGCCCGTGGTCATCAGTGCGCCGAAGGCCGGGCCGAACGGGCGCAGGGTCAGCCGGATGCCCAGGCCGCAGCCGATGGCCACGGTGTAGAGCAGCAGCTTCGCGCCCAGCCAGCGCGGGTTCGTGTCCACCCCGAACGGCCGGTCCGCGACCAGCGTGTAGGCGGCCGTGGCGCCCAGCGCCGCGATCAGGGTGAGCCGGATCGTCCAGTCGGCGCGGCGCACCCACGGCCGGCGGCCCGGGTGGTGGTGGTCGGTGATCGTCGCGGCCAGCCACGCGGCGGCGAACAGCCACACCGCCACGACGACCGGCCAGCCGAACGGGTTGACCCCGAACACCGTCGCGCCGTGCGGTTCCAGGGCCATCAGCGTGACACCGCTGGGCAGGAACAGCACCAGGCAGATCTTCGGGCCGAGGTCGAGCCCGCCCATGATCTTCAGGGCGGTGGCGCGGGCGGCGGGAGTGAGGTCGGGCCGGAGGACGAACCGGCTCGACCAGAACACGCCCAGGTCACCGCCGAGCCAGAAGACGAAGAGGATGATGTGGAGCAGAATCCACCAGCCGTGCGTATGCGATCCCACCGCGTAATGGAAACACTGATTCGCTGTGAGAAACAAGCCCTTGACGGGCTGCTCAACGCATGGCTAGCGTCGGCGCCATGGTCGGCCGTTATTTCGAGGACTTCACCGTGGGTGACGTCTACCAGCACCCGCTCGGCCGCACGATCAGCGAGGCCGACAACACCTGGTTCACCCTGCTCACGATGAACACCAACCAGAACCACTTCAACGAGCACTTCGCCAGCCGCGCCCCGTACGGCCGGCTCATCGTCAACTCCGGGCTGTCCGTGGCGATCGTCCTGGGCCTGTCCGTCTCGGACATGAGCCAGAACGCCCTGATGAACCTCGGCTGGCACGGCATCCGGCTCACCCATCCGGTGTTCGTCGGCGACACTCTCTACGCCGAGTCCCTGGTCACCGCGCTGCGCGAGTCGGGCAGCCGCCCGTACGCCGGAATCGTCACCTGCCGCACCCGGGGTCTCAACTCCGACGGCGACGAGGTCATGTCGTGGACCCGCACCGTCATGGTCTACAAGCGCGACGCCCCGCACGACAAGGACCTCTTCCCGGTCGCCAAGACCGGCCCGATGACCGCATGATCCGCCTGGACTTCCAGCCCTGGGGCGAGAGCCTGACCGAGCTGACCGACGCGGCCCGCCGCGCCGAGGACGCCGGTGCGGGCGTGCTGTGGGCCGCGGAGCTGCACCGCAGCGCCCCGGTGACCGCCGCCGCGCTAGCCGCCACGACCACCCGGGCAGGCGTGGGCACCGGCATCGCGCTGGCGTTCGCCCGCAGCCCCATGCTGACCGCACTGTCCGCGCTCGACCTGGACGAGCTGTCCGGCGGGCGGTTCCGGCTCGGCCTGGGCACGGGGGTGCGCCGCCTGATCGGCGACTGGCACGGCATGCCGTTCGACCCGCCCGTGGCCCGGCTGCGCGACACCGTCGCGATCGTCCGGGCCGTGGTCGCGGGCGCGTACGCCGGTGAGCCGATCGAGCACACGGGCGAGGCCTCGATCGCGGTGCGCGGCTGGCGTCGGCCCTACCCGCCGGTCCGCGAGCGCATCCCGGTGTACCTGGCCGCGATGGGCCCGGCGATGACGGCGCTGGCCGGGGAGATCGGCGACGGCTGGCTGTCGCACGAGCTGTGCCCGCCCGCGCACCTGGCCGACACGATCCTGCCCATGCTGCGCAAGGGCTCCGCCCGCACCGGCAGGACCCCGGAGGTCGTGGTGTCGGCCTGCTGCTCCGTCGACGCCGACGCGGCCGTGGCCCGGGACCGGGCACGCGGTGTCGTCGGCTTCTACGCCAGCGTGCAGACCTACGTCGACCTGTTCGCCGAGTACGCCGACGAGCACACGGCCATCGTCGCCGCGCGCCGCGAGGGTCGGGCCGCCGAGGCACTCGCGGAGTTCGTGCCCGCGCCGATGGCGGCCGCGTACACCCTCAGCGGCACCCGCGACGACGTCGCCGCAGGGATCGCCCGCTACGACGGGCTCGCCGACGCGGTGAAGCTGTCGCCGCCCACGCACGGGCTCGCCCCGGCGCAGATCCGGGCTGCCCAGAACGCGATCATCGACCTCATCCGGGAGCTGGTGTGAGACCACTGGCCGACCTTCGCGTGATCGCCGTCGAGCAGTACGGTGCGGGCCCGTTCGGCAGCCTGCACCTGGCCGACCTCGGCGCGGAGATCATCAAGATCGAGGACCCGTCGTCGGGCGGCGACGTCGGCCGCTACGTGCCGCCGTACACCGACGGCGAGGACTCGCTGTTCTTCGAGTCCTTCAACCGGGGCAAGCGCTCGCTGTCGCTCGACCTGTCCACGACCGCGGGGCGCGAGGTGTTCGAGGACCTGGTCGCCGAGTCCGACGCCGTCTACTCCAACCTGCGCGGCGACGTGCCCGCACGGATGGGCCTGACCTACGCCGACCTCAAGCACGTCAACCCGCGCATCGTGTGCTGCTCGCTGACCGGCTTCGGGATGACCGGCCCACGTGCCAAGCAGCCCGGCTACGACTACATCCTGCAGGGCCTGGCCGGCTGGATGTCGCTGACGGGCGAACCCGACGGGCCGCCCGCGAAGTCCGGCCTGTCCATGGTGGACTACTCCGGCGGCTTCGTCGCGGCGATGGCGCTGCTCGCGGGCGTGCACGCGGCCCGGCGCGACGACCAGGGCATGGACTGCGACCTGAGCCTGTTCGACACCGCCATCGGCCTGCTCACCTACCCGGCGACCTGGCACCTCAGCGCCGGGTTCGCCCCCGCGCGCACCCGCCACTCGGCACACCCGTCGCTGGTGCCCTTCCAGGTGTTCGCGGCCGCCGACGGGTGGCTGGTGGTGGGCTGCGCCAAGGAGAAGTTCTGGCGGCGGCTGGCCGAGGTGCTGGAGCTGCCGGACGACCCGCGCTTCGCCACGTTCGCGCTGCGGCAGCAGCACCGCGACGAGCTGCTGGAGATCCTGGAGCGGGCGTTCGCGACCCGGACCGTGGCCGACTGGCTCGCCGTGCTGGAGCCCGCCGGAGTGCCCTGCGGGCCGGTCAACGACGTCGCCGCCGCGCTGGCCGAGCCGCACACACGGGCCCGCAACATGATCGTGCAGACCGAGCACCCGGCCTTCGGCACGGTCACCCAGGTCGCCTCGCCGGTGCGGGTCGGCGACGAGCCGCCCGCCTACCGCCGTGCCCCGCGCCGCAACGAGGACTTCGGCTACGTCACCGACGGCCTGCTCGGCTACAGCCCGGAGCAGGTCGCGCGGCTGCGCGCGGCAGGGGCCTTCGGTGCCTGACCTGATCACCTGGGCGGCGGGCCTGACCTGGGCGGAGATCCCCGAGCCGGTGCGCGCCGCCGCGCGCTTGCGGCTCCTCGACGGGCTGGGCTGCCTGATCGCGGGGGTACGCCGAGCCGAAGCCCCCGCCGCGACGCAGGTCGCCCGCAGCCTCGGCGGCCCACCCGAGGCAACTCTGTTCGGCCACGCTGCGCCGCATGCTCCGATCAGGGTCGGCGCGGCCGCTGCCGCGTTCGGCAACGCGGTCGCGATGCACGCGCTGGACTTCGACGACACCCATGCCACCGGCCTGGTGCACGCGACGACGGTCACCGCGCCGGTCGCGCTGGCGCTGGCCGAGCAGACGGGTGCGAGCGGCGAGCAACTGCTGGCCGCGTACACGGCAGGCTTGGAGGTCGTGTGCCGCCTCGGCGCGGCGGCTCCGCATGCCTTCCACGCCAGGGGTGTGCACGCCACCTCGGCCTGCGGCACGGTCGCCGGGGCCGTGGTCGCGGCGCGGCTGCTGGGCCTGCCCGCCGCGACCGCCGCACACGCCGCGGGCATCGCCGCGAGCGGCTCGTCCGGGCTGCTGGAGTTCCTGCACACCGGCGGCTCGACCAAGCAGCTGCACCCCGGCTTCGCGGCCCACGCGGCGATCGTCGCCGCCCGGCTGGCGGCAGCGGGTGCGACCGGTCCGGCGGGTTTCCTCGACGGCACGAACGGGCTGTTCGCGGCACTGGCCGGACGCGCCCCGGACGCCGGGATGCTGCACGGCGGGCTGGGCGAGCGCTGGGAGGCTGCGCGGATCACCGTGAAGCCGTATCCGGCCTGCCGGCTCAGCCACGCCGTGATCGACGCGGCCGCGCTGCTGCGCCGCGACGTGGACGTCTCGCGGATCACCGCCGTCGTCGTGCGGCTGCACCCCGACGCGCTGCCGATCGTCGGCGGGGCCGGGCTGCCGTCCACGCCGTACGCGGCGAAGTTCTCCGCGGCCTGGTGTGTGGCGGCGATGCTGCGCGACGGCGCGCTGCCTGTCGAGGTGTTCGACGACCCGTTCCGCCCCGACATCGTCGCGCTGGCCCGGCGGGTGGCGATCGAGCCGCTGCGCCAGGACGTGCCGACCGCCGCCGCGGACGCGCCGGGTCACCTCCGCGCGCAGCTGGCGCACGGTGGCGTACGCGAGGTCGGCGTGCCCCGGTGCGGCGGCGGGGCCGACGACCCCGGCCTGGACGAGCTGCTGGTGGCCAAGGCCCGCGCCAACCTGGGCGAGCGGGCCGACGCGGTGCTCGCGGCGCTGGCCGCGCTACCCACCGCACCCGACGTGAAGGAGCTGGTGACGTGCCTGGCCTGACGATCCACCTGCCCGCGGTCGGCGGACACGCCCACGCGGCGGCCGCTCTGGCGGCGCACGAGCTGGAGCCCTCCGACATCGTGCACGTCGTCGAGTACGTCACCCCGGCGGTCGATCCCGCCAGCGTCGCCGCGGGGCGGGACGTGCTGCTGGACGGCACGGTGGTGCCGGTGTCGACGATCCCGGTGCGCGGTTTCCCCGGCAGCGCCGACCAGTACCGCGTCGCCGTCACGGCGTACCCCGGCGGCGGCATGCTGCGCGGCACGGACCGCGACGTGCTGCGCGTCGCCGACGGCGTGGTCTACCTGCCCAGCGTGTTCACCACCGAGGGCGAGTTCGCCGAGCAGTACCGGGCCTGCCTGCTGCGGGTGCGGGAGCTGCTGTCCCCGCTGCGGCTCGGCCTGGACGCGCTGGTGCTCACCACCGACTACACCGCCACCGCCACCCGCGCCTCGTACCCGCGCTGCGGGCGGCCGCGCCGCGAGCTGCTCGGCGACGGTCCCGTGCACCCGGGCGCGGCCGGCATCCTGGTGGACGTGCCGCTCGCGCCCGGTGCGATGGTGGCGCTCGACGCGGTCGCCGCCACCGGCCCGCTGCACGCGGTCAACCCCGGCTGGGCCAGGTACGACACGCTCACCTACAAGCCTGCGGTGGTCGCCGGGCGGCACGTGTTCGGCGCCGGCTTCGGCGCGCTCGACCCGGTCACCCAGGCCGCGGTGCACGAGCACGACCTGCTCGCCCAGGCCGCGTTCGTGTACGGCAACATCGCCGCGGTGTTCGGCGCGGCCGGTGGCGCGCAGACGGTGTCGCTGCTGGAGTACGTCACCCCGGACGCGGTGGCGGACTACCCGCGACTGGCCGAACTGCGCGCCGAGTACTTCCCCGGCGCGGTGGTGACCTCGGTGGTCTGCGACGCGCTGCTGCGCCCGGAGTTCCTCATCGAGGTCGTGCCGCGAGGACTGCTGCCGGAGCGGGTGGAGGCGGCGTGAGCGCGCGTGCCACGAGCCGCGAGGTGAGGTCGTGACCATGCTGACCGAGCAGTTGCGGGCGCAGCTCGGGCGCGAGGTGGTCTACACCGCGCCCGAGGAGATCGGGCGGGCCGCGATCCGGTACTTCGCCCAGGCGATCGGAGCCGTCGACCCGGCGTACACCAGCGGCGACGATCCGATCGCGCCGCCGACGATGATCTGCGAGACGAACCAGTACGCGAACCTGCCCGCCGACGCCGACGGCTACCCGGGCCACGGCTGGCATCTGGACGTGCCCGGCGCGCGGCTGGTGCGCGGCGGCAACGCCTACGAGTTCCACCAGCCCGCCCGCGCGTCCGACGTGCTCACCGTGACCTGGCGGCTGGAGTCGGTGACCGAGCGCGTCACCGGCGGCGGCACGCCGATGCTGGTGGTGCTGTCCACCGCGACCTACCGCAACCAGCGCGCCGAGCTGCTGGCCGTGAACACCGAGACGCTGATCTACCTGGGTGGTGGCGCATGAGCGAGCGAGTCAGCGGGCCCGGTGATGCCGCTGACGAGCGTGGCGAGGAGAAGGCATGAGCGAGCATCGCGAGCGAGTCAGCAGGCCCGGTGATGCCGCTGACGAGCGTGGCGAGGAGAAGGCATGAGCGAGCATCGCGAGCGAGTCAGCAGGCCCGGTGATGCCGCCGACGAGCGCAGCGAGGAGAAGGCATGACCGCGGTGGGCGAGCGGCTGCCGGAGCTGCGGCGCACGATCACACTGCCCGACATGATTGCGTACGCGGGCGCGACCTGGGACTGGCACCGCCTGCACTACGACCCTGACTACCTCGCCGGGCGCGGCCTGACCCGGCCCGTCGTCGACGGGCAGCTGTTCGGCGCACTGCTGGCCGAACTGGTGCGCGGCTGGGCCGGACCGGGTGCCGTGCTGACCCGGCTGCATCTGCGCTTCGCCGCCCTGGTCTTCGCCGGGGAGACGATCGCCGCCACCGGCGAGGTCGTCGAGGTCGACGGCGACACGGTGGTCCTCACCCTGAAGGTCACCGTGGCCGACGACGGCCGGGTCGCCGTGCACCCGGCCGGCGCGACCGTGGTGCTGGTGGCACCGTGAGCGTCGCGATCGTCGGGGCGGCCGAGTGCGATCTCGGGCATACCGGCCTGTCCACTCAGCAACTGTTGGCGCAGGCGGTGAAACGGGCACTGGACGACGCGGGGCTGCGGGTGTGCGACGTGGACGGCATCGCCACCACCGGGCACGGCCGCTTCCCCGCGACGCAGCTGGCCGACCAGCTGGGCCTGTGCCCGTCGTGGACGGACTCGACCGCCGCCGGGGGAGCCGTCTTCGAGATGTACGTCGCCCGCGCCGCGCAGGCCATCGAGGCCGGGCAGTGCAGCGTCGCGGTGATCGCGTTCGCGTCCAACCAGCGCTCGGCTCGCTCCCGCAGCATCGGCGGCGTCTACGACGCGGCCACCCCGGAAGCTCAGTTCGAGCAGCCGTACCAGCCGCTGTGGCCGCTGTCGTACTACGCCATGACCGCCCAGCGCTACCTGCACACCTACCGGCTGGACCGGGCCGACCTGGCCCGCGTCGCCGTCGCCGCGCGCGAGCACGCGCTGCGCAATCCTGCCGCGTTCCGGCACGCCGCCGGGCCGCTGACCGTCGACGACGTGCTTGCCGCGCCGATGATCTCCAGCCCGCTCGGCGCGCTGGACTGCTGCCTGGTCACCGACGGCGGCGGCGCGATCGTGCTGACCTCCCTGGACCGCGCCCGGCACCTGGCGAAGACCCCGGTGCGTGTGCTCGGCTACGGCGAGTCGGTCACCCACGCGGCGATGGCCACGCCGGACGATCTGCTCAGCACGGGCGCGGCCGCGTCCGGGGCGCGCGCGTTCGCCCGCGCGGCGGTGCGACCGGAGGAGATCGACGTCATCCAGCTCTACGACTCGTTCACCGTCAGCGTGCCGCTGGGCCTGGAGCAGCTCGGCTTCTGCCCGCCCGGCACGGGTGTGCACTGGGCGGGCGTGCCCGTGAACACCACCGGCGGCGGCCTGTCCTACTGCCACCCCGGCCAGCTCGGCGTGCTGCTGCTGGTCGAGGCGGTGCGCCAGCTGCGCGGCGAGTGCGGCGCACGCCAGGTCCCCGGCGCGGCCACCGCCCTGGTTCACGGCACCGGCGGCATCGCCTCCAGCCATGCCACCGTCATCCTGGGGGTCCGGTGATCGACATCCCCGAGGACGAGGTCACCGCGCCCTGGTGGGACGCCACGCGGCAGCGGCGGTTGACCGTGCAGCGGTGCGCCCGGTGCGAGCTGGCCCAACTGCCGCCGCGTGTGCTGTGCACCGGGTGCGGCAGCACGGCATCCCGGCTGGAGACCGTGGACGGGCGGGGCGTCGTGGACTCGTACACCGTGATCCACCGCGCCCCCGACCCGGCGACCGAAGTGCCCTACACCGTGGCCCGGGTGCGCCTGATCGAAGGGCCGATCCTGCTCACCGCGCTGGTGGGCATACCCGAGCCGCGGTGCGACCTGCCCGTGACCCTGGCCTGGCGGGTGCTGCCCGACGGGCGGGCGCTGCCTGTCTTCACCACCGAGGAGTGAACCCGTGGACTTCGAGCTCAACGACGAGCAGCGGCTGCTGCGCGAGACCATCCGCGCCTTCGCCGACCGCGAGATCCGTCCGGTGGCCCGGGAATGGGAGGCGTCCGGCCGGTACCCGACGGAGATCGTCGCGACCATGCGCGAGCTGGGCCTGTTCGGCCTGACCGTGCCGGAGCAGTACGGCGGCCTCGGCGCCGACCTAGTCTCCTTCTCGATCGTCTTCGAGGAGATCGCCAGGGCGTGGATGGGCATCGCCGGGATCCTGGGCAGCCACTCGCTGTCCTGCTGGCTCATCGCCCGGCACGGCACCGACGAGCAGAAGGACCGCTACCTGCCCGAACTCGCCTCTGGGGCGCGCCGCACCGGCATCGCGCTGACCGAACCCGACGCGGGCACCGACCTGCAGGGCATCCGCACCACGGCCCGCCGCGACGGCGACCACTACGTGCTGAACGGACGCAAGACCTGGATCACCAACGCCCGGCACGCCGACCCGCTGCCGGTGCTGTGCAAGACCGACCCGTCCGCCGAGCCTGCGCACCGGGGCATGTCGGTGCTGCTCGTCGAGGCCGGCACACCCGGCTTCGAGGTGCTACGCGACCTGCCGAAACTCGGCTACAAGGGGCCCGAGTCGTGCGAGATCGTGTTCGACGAGGTGCGGGTGCCCGCGACGCACCTGCTCGGCGGGGTCGAGGGGCGCGGCATGCAGCAGGTGCTGTCCGGGTTGGAGATCGGGCGGATCAACGTCGCCGCGCGGGCGCTCGGCATCGCGCAGGAGGCCTACGACACCGCACTGGCGTACGCGAACCAGCGGGAGGCGTTCGGGCAGAAGATCGGCGAGTTCCAGGCGATCCAGCTCAAACTGGCCGACATGGCGATGAAGGTGCAGTCGTCGCGGCTGCTGGTGCACTGGGCCGCCTCGCGCGCCGACGCCGGACACCGCGTCGACCTGGAGGCGGGCATGGCCAAGGCGCACGCGTCGGAAGCGGCCGTCGACTGCGCCCTGCTGTCCATGCAGGTCCACGGCGGGTACGGGTACTCACCCGAGTTCGGCGTCGAGCGCCTCTACCGCGACGCGCCGCTGATGATGATCGGCGAGGGGACGAACGACATCCAGCGCATCGTCATCGCCCGCGCGCTGCTGGCCGGCAAGGGCGCGATCGGATGAGGTCCTACCTGTACGTGCCCGGCGACAACCCGGCGAAGCTGGCCAAGGCGCTGACCGTCGGCGCGGACGCCCTCATCGTCGACCTCGAGGACGCCGTACCCCCGTCCGGCAAGGACGCCGCCCGAACCGCGGTGGCGGCCTTCCTGGCCGACACAGCCGCCGCCGTCGTGGACGGGGCGGCAGGCGGCTCGGGGGAGGGGTCGGTGTGGCCGCGGGTGTGGGTGCGGGTGAATCCGGGGGAGTGGGGGCACGTCGACGCGGCGGCGGTGGTCGGGCCGGGGCTGGCCGGGTTGTGTGTGGCCAAGACGGAGTCGGTGGCGCAGTTGTCCGCGCTGGACGGTGTGCTGGCCGGGCTGGAGGAGGCGGCGGGGCTGGTGGTCGGCTCGACGAAGGTCGTGCCGCTGCTGGAGTCGGCGGCGGCGGTGCTGGCCGCCCCGGCCATCGCGCGCGGGCCTCGGGTTGCGCGATTACAGCTCGGTGAGGCGGATCTGGCCGCCGACCTGGGCGTCACTCTCGGGCCGGACGAGCGCGAGCTGCTCTGGGCCCGCTCGCAGGCCGTGCTGGCCAGTGCCGCGGCGGGCATCGCCCCGCCGGTCGCGCCGGTCTCGGTGAACTTCCGGGACCTCGACGCCCTGCGCGCTTCGACGGTCGCCCTCAAGCGGCTGGGCTTCCGCGGTCGGGCCTGCATCCACCCCGCGCAGCTCCCGGTGGTGCACGACGTCTTCACCCCGACGGAGCCGGAGCTGGCCGTGGCCCGTGACCTGGTGGCCCGGCACGAGCAGGCCATGCGCGACGGTTCCGGCGTCTGCCTGGACGCCCAAGGCCGCCTGGTCGACGAGGCCGTGGTCCGCTCCGCCCGCCGCCTCCTCACCCTGGACTGACTCCCGGATCGCGGGTGGTCACGGGGTGACGGCGATGGCGTCGTCGGGTAAGCCCTTGAAGGTGTCGGTCTGGACCGAGCCGTCCGGGACGCCGGCGTTGCGCAGGTGCTCGACCGAGCTGGAGATGAACGCCTCCGAACCCGCCACCAGGTATTCCGCGGGCGGCTCGACGTCGGCCACGGCCGCGAGGGTGTCGGCCAGCTCGGCCCGGCCGACCTGGTGGTACGCGATCGGCATGGCCGCGAACTCCTCGCCGAACAGGTAGTCCCCGCGCGCCGCGTGTACCAGCGCGACCGGTGTCTGCGGCTGGTGCACCCGCAGGTGGCGCAGGATCGAGCGGAACGGCGTCACGCCGATCCCGCCGCCGACCAGCACCAGGGGCCGGGCCGGGTCGTCGGGCAGCGTCAAGTGGCCACCGATGCCGAACACCTGCATCGCAGCACCGGGGGCCAGCGACCGGAAATGCTCCTGGAAAGGCGAGCCCGAGCTGTGGTCGAGGGTGAACCACACCTCGTCGTCGCCGGGCGCGGAGGCGAACGAGATCTCCCGCACCGGCTTGGTGAACCGGCGCAGCAGCTGCGGGAAGAACAGGTGCCCGTACTCGCCGGGCCGGAAGGACAGCGTGCCCTGTGGACGGAAGCGGTACGTGAACACGTCGCCGTACTCGCGGGTGCTGCCGGCCAGGTGCAGTCGTGCCATCAGGTGGTCCTCCTCGTGGGGCGCTGCCGCACATCCTCGCCCGTCCCGGCCGGTCCGGTCCAGCATCCCCGGGCGGGCGGCGGATCAGACCGGGGTCGGCGCGGTCCCCGCACGGGCGAGCGCGAAACACAGTGCGGCGAGGGTGAACGCGTACGGTCCCCAGAACCAGCGTTCCCATGGGCTGCTCGAGGCCAGGTTCATCAGGGTGCCCAGGGCCAGCAGACCGGCCAGTACCCATACGCCCCAGTGGGCCAGGCCGCCGGGCAGCGCGGTCACGCCCAGCCCGGTCTGTCGCAGCGCGAGCAGCGCGCCGAACGTCCACACCGCGCAGGCCACGGCGCTCGCGACCCGCAATCCGGCGGGCAGCGTGCCGGTGTGGAATCCGCCGTAGGCGGCCCGACCCCAGGGCGCGCCGGCGGCGAGGGCCAGTTGGAACAGGGCCAGCACGATCATGCCGGTGGCGGCGGCGACCGCCGTGACGCGTACCGGCGACCAGTCGATGTTCATGCGGTGTGCTCCTGGGTGTCGATGGTGTCGAGCGCGGACAGGCACTCGTCGGCCCACGCGATCGCGGCTTGGGCGCTGTGTCGTCCGGCGGAGATGGTCAGCTGCCAGAACGGCGCGTCCGTGGCATGCCGCTCCTCGCCCGCGACCTGCGCCGCCAGCGCCTCGTACTCCCGCAGGCGCTGCTGCGCCTCGGTCTTGGCCTGGGTGACCAGGTCGCGGCAGGCCGCGACGCCGAGCGTGCGCCCGAAGAACAACCGCAGCAGCAGCCCGTTGCGTGGCGGCCCGGTCTGGATCGGCTGCATCAGCAGCTCCCGCAGACGTGCATGGCCGGTCTCGGTGACGGCGTAGACCGCGCCCCGGCCGTCCCCGCCCTGGCGTTCGACCAAGCCCTGCTGCTCCAGCCCCGCCAGTGCGGGGTAGATCTGCCCGAAGCTCTCGCTCCAGAAGTGTCCGAGCACGTCGCGGATCGCCTCACGCAGCGCGTATCCGGTCATCGGCTCAGTGGCCAGCGCGCCCAGCACCGCGACCTCGGTCTGGCTCGACCGTGCCATCACGACCTCCCTTCTATCTGCCAGATATATCTACCAGATATATGTCGGCGCGGCCAGAGCCGGGTCCGATGTGGCCGACCTACTGTTCGTGGTGAATGCAACCGTTTGGGGGTATTGGGCGACCGCACGGGCTGACAATCGAGCGGGACCATGGCGTCGGCGGAGGGTGCACGGTGGACTTCATCCAGCAGTCGCTGATCGACCCGATCAGCGCGTTCCTCTGGAACTACGTGCTGGTCTACCTGCTCATCGGCGCGGGCCTCTACTTCACCCTGCGGACCAGGGCCGTGCAGTTCCGGCTGTTCCCCAAGATGATCTCCGAGATGCGGGGGTCGCGCTCCGGCGAGGACACCGGCGTCTCGTCGTTCCAGGCGTTCTGCGTGGGACTGGCGTCCCGGGTGGGCACCGGCAACATCGCCGGGGTGGCCATCGCGCTGACCCTCGGCGGGCCCGGCGCGATCTTCTGGATGTGGATCGTCGGCCTGGTCGGCATGGCGACCGCGTTCGTGGAGGCGACCCTCGCGCAGGTGTTCAAGGTGCGCGGCCCCGACGGCGCGTTCCGCGGTGGTCCCGCCACCTACATCCAGCGCGGGCTGGGCTCGCGGACCTGGGGCAAGGTCTTCGCGGTGCTGCTGATCCTCACCTTCGGCATCGCGTTCAACATGGTGCAGGCCAACACGATCGCCGACGTGGTCAGCACCCTGCGCTCCAGCGACCGCCAGCTCGGGGTGGCGCTGGTGCTGGTGCTGGCGACCGCGCCCGTGCTGTTCGGCGGCATCCGGCGCATCGCGCGGGTCGCCGAATACGTGGTGCCGGTCATGGCGGCGGTCTACCTGCTGCTGGCCGCGCTGATCGTGGTGCTCAACCTCGGCGAGGTGCCGGGCATGCTCGCCACGATCGTGAAGTCGGCGTTCGGCCTGGACCCGGCGCTGGCCGGCGTCGCGGGCGGGATCAGTGCCGCGCTGCTCAACGGCGCCAAGCGCGGCCTGTTCTCCAACGAGGCAGGCATGGGCAGCGCCCCCAACGCGGCGGCCACCGCGACCACGAGCCATCCCGCGCGGCAGGGCCTGATCCAGTCGCTGGGCGTCTTCGTCGACACCATCCTGATCTGCACCGCCACGGCCTTCATCGTCATGCTCGGCGGGGACGACGTGTACCGGCCGGGCCAGGCGACCGCGGACACCGGCGCGTCACTGACCCAGGCGGCCGTCGCGGCCCAGCTCGGCGGCTGGAGCAACTGGCTGATGGCCGTGCTGGTCACCGTGTTCGCGTTCTCGTCGATCCTCGGCAACTCGTCATACGCCCTCGTCAACCTGGACTTCCTGCGGGCCAGCCCGGCCGTCGAGACGGCGTTCCGGATCGTGGTGCTGGTGGCGGTCGCGATCGGCTCGGCGGTGGCGCTGGAGCCGGTATGGGCGCTCGCCGACGTCGCGATGGCACTGATGGCGCTCGTGAACCTGACCGCGATCCTGCTGCTCGGCAAATGGGCGTTCGGGATGCTCGACGACTTCGAGGCGGCCGCCCGCGGCGGCCGCGAACCCGTCTTCACCGCGACCGGCAACCCGCACCTGCCCCGGCCGCTCGTCGGCGACGTCTGGCCCTGACCGCCCGAACGTGGATCGCGGCCCCAAAGATCGCCCGACTTGCCTGGCACCTGTGCGTATCTTGAACGCGGATTCGCCCATGTGCCAGGCAAGTTCGACGATCATGCGGGCCGGTCGGGGGTGGGTCAGCGGGGGTGGGTCAGTGCCAGCAGTTCGGCGGCAGGGCGAAGAGCGCGCGCGGCCGCCGACACCGCGGCAGCCTGCTCGGCGG
Source organism: Catellatospora paridis (assembly GCF_009720365.1). Lineage (GTDB taxonomy): Bacteria > Actinomycetota > Actinomycetes > Mycobacteriales > Micromonosporaceae > Catellatospora > Catellatospora paridis. The sequence goes on from NZ_WBZD01000017.1 coordinate 155,809, forward strand.
ACAGGGCGGCGGCGTTCAGCCGGAACTTGAGGTCGAGGTCGCCGGGGCGCAGCGGGTGGGCCGCGCTGCCGCGCGACGCGTCGACCCGGTGCTCCAGCAGCTCACCGCCGAAGGTGCGCACCCGCAGCACGGCCGCGAACGCGTTCGGGAAGATCTCGGTGGCGCGTTGGTCGGCCACGCAGGTCACCCGCGCCGCCAGTGCCAGCACCGCCGCGTCGAGGTCGCGGAAGTCGGCCGTGCCCACGCCCAGCCCGCTGCCGCCGAGCAGCGCCGCCGCGACCGTATACGGCCCGGAGAACTTCCCGTGGTAGGCCGTCCGCGGCCGTGCCTTCTCCGCCGCCGGCTCGGCGATCGTGCGCAGCACCGGCGCGGCCACCCCCAGCTCCACCGACGCCACGTCCGCGGCGCGCAGCCCGGCCGCCCGCAGCGCGAGCGCGCAGTCGATGCCCGGATGCGTGAAATGGTTGGTCGGGTAGGGCTTGTAGACGGTCCGGGACAGCTCCCATCGCTCGCCCAGGCCACCGAGCAGGGCGTCGGCGTCGAAGACCCCCGAGGTGTACGCGGCGAAGAAGCCGAAGCGCCCCTCCAGCACCGTCGGTGGTCCGGTGAGCCCGTCGGCGGCGAACACGGCGGCGCTGACCCCGGCGTGCGCGGCCCAACCGCAGTGCGTCTTCTTGACCGTGCCACCGGTCCGGTTGGCCTCCAGCAGCCCCGCGCCCATGGACGCCGCGATGCCCATGGCGTGCCCGATCCCGGCCGCGTCCAGCCCGTACAACAGTCCCGCGGCGGCGGCCCCGCCGATCGTGCCGCAGATAGAGGTGGCGTGCAGGCCGCGTTCGAAGAAGACGGAGTTGCGCAGCTCCCGATCGTAGGCGGCCATGCCGAGCCGGTTGCAGATCTCGATCCCGGCGGCGACGGCGCGGACCAGCGCGGGCCCGTCCGCGCCGGTGGCCTCGGCGGCGGCCAGCGCGGCGGGCACGATGCTCGCGCTCGGGTGCAGCACCGAGGGCAGGTGCGTGTCGTCGAAGTCGAGCGCGTGCGCCATGACCCCGTTGACCAGCGCCGCGGCGGGCGCGGGCAGCCGGTCGCCGGCACCGATCACGGACGCCTCGGGCGTGCCGCCCCAGCGGCGCACCGACGCGAGCACGGCCCGCACCGCGGGATCGTCCTGCGCGGCCAGCGCCAGCCCGAGGATGTCGAGGATGCGCCCCGGCACCCCGTCCGGGATCCCGCCGTCACGGCAGCCCACGGCGAACTCGGCGAGCCTGCCGACCGCCGTCTCCGCCGTCATGCGAGCACCGCCAGCGGTCGGACCGGCGCGCCCGTGGCGCCGACCAGGGGCAGCGGGTTGAGCACGAGCAGGATCTCGCGGGCGCCGGTGGTCAGCAGCGGGTCCAGGTTCATCGTCTCGACGATGTGCACGCCGTGCTCGACCAGCAGCACCCGGTGTGCGGGCAGCACGGCGTGGCCGCGCCCGGCGGGGATGTGCTCGAAGGCGATGGTCTCCGCGCCGACGGCGGCCGGGGAGTGCGCGGCGAGCCAGTGCGCGGCGGCCTCGTCCGGCCCCGGGGTGCCGTCGCGGAGGCCGATGAAGGCGTCGTGTTCGGACCAGCGACGGGACCAGCCGGTGCCGATGAGGATCACCTCGCCGGGGGCGAGCGTCAGGCCCGCCGCGGCCCGGTCGAGGTCCTCGGGTGTTATCGCGTACCCGGCGGGCAGCACGTCCACGCCGTGCACCCGGGCCACGTCGAGGATCACGGCGCGGCCCAGGTAGGGCGGGAACGTGTCGATGCCGAGGTCGCTGAAGCCCAGATGGGACTGCAGCGGGCCGGTGGGTCGGCCGCCGTGCAGCAGGCCGTCCTGCGACACGTGCGACAGCGCGTCGACGTGCGTGCCGACGTGGCCCCCGGTGACGATCAGCTCGTTGGCCGCCGAGCCGCCGTCGGGCCGGGTCATGTCGCCGTGCCGGCGCTCCAGCGCCATCCGGAACGGCGGATGGTTGGGCGACTGCGGCATGCCCCGGCGCATCGGCTGCGCCAGGTCGATCACCTGTCGACCCCGCAGCGCCTGCCACGGCGCTGGGTCGGGGCTTGCCGCCGGGGTGCGGTGCTGCGCGGCGGGGCCGGTCGCGGTGGTGGCGGGCGGCGTCGGACGGCCGCTCGGGGCGGGCAGCAGTGCGTGCCGGTCCTGGTCGAGGCCCTGCATCAGATCACTCCGGTGTCGCGCAGTGCGGTCAGCTCGTCGTCGGTGAGGCCGAGCCGGTCGCGGTAGACGGTGTCGTTGTCGGCTCCGCGGGGCCGCCCGGTCCAGCCGATCCGGCCGGGCGTCTGCGACATCCGGTAGAGCACGTTGGGCATGCGCAGCGGCCCGAGCGCGGGGTCCTCGACGGTGGTGATCGAGTTCAGGGCGGTGTATTGCGGGTCGGCGAAGATGTCGGCGATGTCGTAGATCGGCGCGACCGCGGCCTGGGCCCCGTCGAACGCCTTGGCCACCTCGTCCAGGTCGCGCTGCGCGATCCAGCCGCCGACGTGGGCGTCCAGCTCGTCGGCGTGCGCGGCGCGGCCCGCGCCGGTGGCGAACCAGGGTTCGCCGATCACCTCGGGGTGCCCGACCAGGTGCATGACGCGTTCGGCGATGGCCTGGGCGCTGGTCGACACGGCGACCCAGCGGCCGTCGCGGGTGCGGTACGTGTTGCGCGGCGCGTTGTTGACCGAGCGGTTGCCGGTGCGCTGCTGCACGAGCCCGAGCTGGTCGTACGCCATGGCCTGCATGCCCAGCACGGTGAGCATCGGCTCGACGATGGCCAGGTCGATGACCTGCCCGGTGCCCCCTCGCGCGTCGCGGTGGTAGAGCGCGGTCAGCACCGCCTGCGCGCAGGTCAGCGCGGAGATGCCGTCAGCCAGCCCGAACGGTGGCAGAGTGGGCGGTCCGTCGGGCGCGCCGGTGATCGCGGCGAACCCGCTCATCGCCTCGGCGAGCGTGCCGAACCCGGGCCGGTGGGCGTACGGGCCGTGCTGGCCGAACGCGGTGATCCGGGCGACGACCAGGCGGGGATTGAGCTCGTGCAGCACATCGGGGGACAGGCCCCAGCGCTCCAGGGTGCCGGGCCGGAAGTTCTCGATGAGCACGTCGGCTTCGGACAGCAGGCGCTTGGCCAGCGCCGCCCCCTCGGCGCGGCCGAGGTCGAGGGTGACCGTCTGCTTGTTGCGGCCCAGCATGGTCCACCACAGCGGCACGCCGTCGCGGGCCGGGCCGTGTCCCCGGGACGGGTCGCCCTTGGCCGGATGCTCGATCTTGATCACGTCCGCGCCGTAGTCGCCGAGGATCGTCGCGGCGAGGGGTCCGGCGAAGAGCGTCGCGGCGTCGACGACGGTGACGCCGGACAGGGCGGCGGGCGGCATGGGGGCACCGTACACGCCCTACCCTCAAAAAGGAAACCTCGTTACAGTGTGCGAAACGCACTTCTGGGAGGACCGCTGTGGCACGATACGATCTGCTGGTCAAGGACGGAACACTGGTGCTGCCGTATGTCGGCACGGTACGCGCCGATCTCGCCGTACGCGACGGGAAGATCGCGGCGATCGGCGACGACCTCGACCCGGCCTCGGCCGACGAGGTGCTCTCGGCAAAGGACCGGCTGGTCTTCCCCGGCGCCGTCGACGCCCACTACCACCTGGGCATCTACCGGGACCTGGCGCTCGACGCGGCCGAGGAGACCCGGTCCTCGATGGTCGGCGGCGTGACCACGGTGCTGTCCTACTTCCGCACCGGCCAGCACTACCTCAACCGCACCGGTCCGTACGGCGAGATCTTCCCGCAGGTGCTGGCCGCCGTCGCCGGGCACGCCTGGACCGACTACGGCTTCCACCTCGCGCCGATGGACACCGCGCAGGTCGGCGAGGTGCCCGCGCTGATCGACGAGCACGGCGTCAGCTCGTTCAAGTACTACATGTTCTACAAGGGATTCAACCTGTCCGCCGACTCCCGCGACGCCAAGTCGTTCACCATGAGCGACGAGTACGACCTCGGCCACCTGTACCAGATCATGGAGGCGGTCGCGGCCAACCAGCGCGCGGGCCGCCGGGTCTCGCTGTCGCTGCACTGCGAGCAGGCCGAGCTGATGCGGCTGTTCATCGACCGGGTCCGGGCCGCGGGCGACCCGCAGACGCTGAAGGCGTACTCCGACGCCCGCCCGCCGCTGACCGAGCAGGTGGCCATCGGCGAGGCGACGACGCTGGCCGGCGCGACCGGCTGCCCGGTCAACCTGCTGCACCTGTCGTCGGCCGAAGCCATCGCCGCGGCGGCCGCCGCCAAGGCCACCGGACGCCTGGACCTGCGCTGCGAGGTCACCCTGCACCACCTGTGCCTGGACCACGAGAGCCTGGACCGCCGCGGCGGCCTGGGCGCGAAGGTCAACCCGCCGATCCGGTCCGTGTCGGACACCGAGGCGCTGTGGGCCGCGGTGCTCGACGGCACCGTGGACTGGGTCGCCTCCGACCACGCCTGCTGCCTGGAGGAGAACAAGGGCGACGCGCTGTGGCCCGCGCTGCCCGGCTTCGGCGGCACCGCCCTGCTGTACCCGATCCTGCTCAGCGAGGGCATGCACAAGCGCGGCCTGTCCCCGCAGCGCGTCGCCGAGCTGGCCGCGGGCAACCCGGCCCACGCCTACGGCCTGGCCGGCCGCAAGGGCAACCTGATGGTCGGCATGGACGCCGACCTGACCATCGTGGACCCGCAGCTGGAGCAGGAGGTCACCACCGACCTGCTGCTCTCGGGCCAGGACCACTGCCCCTTCGAGGGCCACAAGGTCAAGGGCTGGCCGGTCGCCACCGTCGTCGGCGGCCGCCTCGCCTACCGCGACGGCTCGGTCCTCGGCGCGCCCTCGGGCCGCTTCGTCGCCCGCTGAGCCATACGGCGACGCTGAACCGCGTGGCGATCCGGGCTTGCGCGGCGATGCCGGGCCGTGCGGCGGCGGCAGTTCGCCTGGAGGCTTATGCGTTTCGGAATACACGTATATCCCCGAAATGCATAAGCCTCCAGCACAACACCTCACCGCGTACTGCGTGACATTCCGGTATGGGGCGGCACCGAACCGTGTTGTCGGATTGGCGGCGACCGATCGCCCCGGCCGTGTGCGTCGTCACGATCGTGGGCATCCATCCACTGTTCAGTAAGGATCGTCATCGGCAGTCGCCACGCCGCACTGGCCACGCTTGCCGTGGTCGCCGCCCTCGTGCCGACCGTGCCGGCGGCCGCGGTGCCCGGAAGGGTCGGGGTCTCCACGATCACCCCGACCTTAGGAGGGAGTCTGTTCCATGGTCAGCGTGCCAGCGAAGGTCGACCTCGACACAGGCGTCGTTGTCACAGCAGCACCATGCGCGCCACTTCGCGCGGGCCACTACCTGATCATGGGGCTGCTGTAATGGATTCCTGCTTGCAGGCAAGGCGCTCCTGCCAGCCGTAGATGGATCCGCCTGCGGTGATGTTTCTGCTGGTAGAACGTCAGCGCTGGACGCGGTAGGCATAGCGGTTCGAGTCGCTCCCAAGCGGTTCATTGGGCGAGTTCCGGTAAGGGACACCGATGCGACATGATCGAGTTTGGAGTCGTTCCCGCAGGTAGTGCGATGTAAGAACTTTACCTAGCCCCCTGTTGCGGGGGCTGCCGGAGGCGAACGGTAGTTTGGTGGTCGGTCGCAACGCCTGCAGAACTTCTCGTGAAGCCGGAAGCCGTTCCTCCCCGGGGGGAACGTCCCCCGTCGCTTCACGATCAAGGAGCACTAATGGCCGAGCCGACCCCCGGAACCGACCCCGAGCCAGACTCGGAAGGTCAACGGCGCCGCAGACCCAACCGGGCCTGGCGGCGCTGGGCCAAGCCGATGATCCGGCTGGTCGCGACTTTCACGGCTGAGTTCGTGCGGGCATGGTTCAGGGCTGACGGCTAAGGCCCCACGTAAGCGCATCGCTTACGCAGGGCCTCAGCACTTCAGGCGAAGGCGCTCCCGCTACGTCCGGCAAGATCGACGCGGGGGCGCTTTCGTTTTGTTGAACGGCCGAAGTCTAAACATGTTCACTAACGTCGATGTCTTCGGGGTGCCATTTCGGGGCGCAATCACACAGCTGCTTGTGATCGCCTTCCCTGCTCAGCGCTGCAATCGCAAGCCTGTCATCACTGTGACACATCCGCGAGATCCCACGATGTAGACGCGTCATGAGACGCGCCTAATCGACAGTAGCCGATCTGGTCGTACTTGCTCGGATGCTGACCTCTGCGATCGGTCTATCCGACCCGATCATCAACGTCGGCGACGGCCCTGCTGACGAGTGGCCGAGCGGCTCCGGCAATCCCGAATGTACTCGGCAGCGGCACATCGACGTGAGCACTCGCCCGACATCACGGCCGCGGCCCGTACTGTTCAGGCAGGTCACGCAGCGACCAACCGGTGTGCTTCATGCACTAGATCGCGTTAACCACCTGCCGACGGTCGCGAGGCACTGACCACCACGAGTGGGCAGTGCCGGAAGCAGCGGCTCCAGCGCAGCCCACTCGTGATCGCTCGGGTCTTGGTGGGTTATAACCCGTCTAACGACCGACATTCATGATCCGCGGGCCAGGGCCGAGGTTGATCCGGCCGTCGGCGGTTCGGATTAGATGGAAGCGAACGCCGGGCGCACCCGGGCCGTCGCGCGGTCGGCGTAGACCGGGCACATTACGGTCACATGCCGTCGCCGCTCCACTGCCCGCGCGAGCGGGAGCGGACGGGGAGGGTGGAGATTACCGGCAGGTGGTCGTGGTTGTGGTCGTCGTAGTTCTCGGCGTGGCCGCCCCACTTGACCCACTCTTCGGTGGTGTACCAGTTGATCAGCTCGCCGTCCGAGCGGATGATCCAGTCGATGTCGGTCTCGGCGATGAAGTGGCCGTGCTTCACCCCGGCCGGGCGGAAGCAGTACGTGCCGTCGTCGATGTCGCCGAAGTTGTACGCCATCTTGCCGCCGAGGGTGTAGAACTCCTCGTAGCACGGGTGGTGCGCGAGCCGGTGGTCGGTCCAGCCCTTCTTCGCCCGGATGAGCCGGGTGTAGAAGCCGGTCTTCGGGTCGCGGTGCAGCAGCTTGATGTACAGCGGCGTGAGCGGCCCGACGCTCGGCGCCTCGGTCCACTCCATCTTGTTGGAGTCCACCACGGTCACCTCGCCCACCGCGTCGGCCCACCGCCGCGCCTCGGGGTCGAAGCCGCAGTCGCCGTACTCGCGCCAGTGCAGCACCCGGCTGCCCTCGCGCACCTTGATCCAGTCCATCGGCACGCCGCGCGGCACCTGCACGTAGCCGCCCGCCCCGATCTCGGTGCCGCCGTAGCTGAGCGAGCCCGAGACCACGTAGAACTCGGTGTTCGCGTGGGGCACGCCGCCCCCGCGGCCCCAGTCGGCGGGGAAGTCGAGCGACAGCGAGGACGAGCCGTCCTCCTCGTCGACGGACAGGCGGCGCTCGCGCACCTTGCCCTCGCCGTACGGCAGCTCGCCGACGTGCCAGATGTAGTCGTCCTCGTGGATCAGTTCTACGTGCGCTCTCACTGCGGTTCGCTCCTCAACTGTCGTTTCAACACCTTTCCGGCGGCGTTGCGGGGCAGCGTGCCGGGGAATTCGTAGGTCTTGGGCACCTTGTAGCCGGCCAGCCGGGTGCGCAGGTGCGCGTCGAGATCGGCGGTCGCGACGGCCTCGCGGCATACCACGTGCGCGACGATCCGTTCGCCCCAGTGCTCGTCGGGCACCCCGACGACGGCGGCCTCGACCACGCCGGGATAGGTGACCAGCGCTTCCTCGACGTCACGCGGGTACACGTTGACGCCGCCGGTGATGATCACGTCCTTCTTGCGGTCGACGATGGAGATGAACCCCTCGTCGTCGACCACCACGACGTCGCCGCTGGTCATGAACCCGTCCGGGGTGGTGCAGGCGGCGGTGGCGGCGTCGTTGTCCAGGTAGCCGTTCATCAGGTACGGCGAGCGGCTGAACAGCTCACCGGGCGTGCCCGGCGGCACCGGTTGCCCCTCGTCGTCGACGACCCGCACCTGCGTGGCGAACCACGGGTGGCCGACCGATCCGGCCTTGCGGCGGGCGTCGGCCGGGCGCAGGTTGGTGATCACGCCGGCTTCGGTGGAGCCGTAGAGCTCGTGCACGCCGACGCCGGGGAACGCGTCGAGCACCCACTCCTTGAGCGGGCGAGGCAGCGCGGCGGCGTTGAAGTAGAGGGTGTCCAGGCTGGACAGCTCGGCGTGCGCCGCCGGTTCGGCGGTCAGCGAGCGGATCAGCTGCGCGTGCGTGGGCACCAGGAATACCGACTGGGCCCGGTCCCGGGCGATCATCTCCAGCACGTTCCCGGCGTCGAAGCTGCGCAGCATGCTCACCGTGCCACCGCAGAACACCGCCGCGTACGCGAAGGCGAACCCGGCCCCGTGGTACATCGGCGCGACGGCGATGGTGCGCCGCCCCGGTCCCAGGCCCCACTCCAGGGCGGCGGCGTAGAAGGTCAGCACCCGGGAGCGGTGCGAGATCTGCACGCCCTTGGGGTCGCCGGTGGTCCCCGAGGTGTACGCGACGCAGAACGGGTCGCGTTCGGACACCGCCGCCCACGGGTCGCGCGCATCGGCGGCGGCCAGGATCTGCTCGTACTGCTCGCCGACGGCGATGGACACGTCGAGCACGGGAGCGAGGTGGGCCAGCGCCTCGTCGGCGAGGATCGCGCGGGCCCGCGAGTGTCCGACGATGAACGCGATCTCGGGTCCGGCCAGCCGGGGGTTGAGCGGCACCAGGACCAGTCCAGCCTTGGCCAGCCCGGCGGCGATCTCGGGATACTCCAGACGGTTGCCGAGCAGCACCGCGACCCGGTCCCCGGCGCGCAGCCCGCGGGCCAGCAGCGCCTGCGCGAGCCGGGACGAGCGTTCGTCGAGCTGGGCGTAGTTCAGCCGACGTTCGCCGTCGATCACCGCGGTGACACCCGGGGTCGCCTGGGCGAACTCCCGCACACCTCCGGCGATGTTCAGATCGGCAGCATCCACCATGCCGAGAATGGAAACACCGTTTCCATCTGGTGGCAACCCCCGTCCCGCCTGCGCCCTGGCGGGCAGGGGCGAAGCCTAGGCGGGAAAGCTCCCGGCGCGGCCGAGCATGGCCGGGGCCGTGATGCCGAGTCGTTCGGCGATCCAGGCGCCGGTCACCGCCAGCCCGTCGAGCTGCACGCCGGTGTCGATCCCCGAGCGGTCCAGCAGGTAGGCGAGGTCCTCGGTGGCGATGTTGCCGGTCGCGGCCGGGGCGAACGGGCAGCCCCCGATGCCGCCGATGCTGGCGTCCAGTGCCAGGACCCCGTGCTCCAGCGCGGCCAGCGCGTTGGCGTATCCCGTGTTGCGGGTGTTGTGGAAGTGTGCCCGCAGCGCGACGTCCGGCGCGACCTCGCGTACGGCGGTGACCAGCGCGGCGACCTGGCGGGGCACGCCGACGCCGATGGTGTCGGCCAGGCAGATCTCGTCCGGCGCGACCCGCGCGGCGGCGATCAGCCCGGCCACGTGCCCAACGGCGACCTCTCCCGTGAACGGGCAGCCGAACGCGGCGGCGACGGTCAGTGTGGTGCGCAGCCCCGCCGCGCGGGCGTCGGCGGCGACGGCATCCCACTGGGCGAGGGACGCGGCGGTGGTCATGCCCTGGTTGCGCTGTGAGAACTCGTCGGTGGCGACCAGCACGTAGTTGACCTCGTCCACGCCAGCCGAGGCCAGCGCACGATCGAGGCCGCGCCGGTTGAGCACCAGGCCGATGTAGGAGACGTCCGCGCGCCGGGGGACCGCCGCGAGCACCGCCTCGGCGTCGGCCAGCTGCGGCACCCGCGCCGGATGGGCGAACGCGACGGCCTCGACGCGGTGCACTCCCGCGGCGAGCGCGCGCGTGATGTACTCGACCTTCACCTCGGTGGACAGCAGCGTCTTCTCGTTCTGCAGCCCGTCGCGCGGGCCGACCTCCACGATCTCCACGGCACCCTCGGTTCCTCTAGCGAAACGGCGTTTCCAAAGCATAGGATGCGGCCGTGACAGGCGCACTATCCGACGTCAGGGTGATCGAGACCGGCACGCTGCTGGCCGGCCCGTTCTGCGGCCAGCTGCTCGGCGACTTCGGCGCCGAGGTCATCAAGCTCGAGGACCCGGGCAAGGGCGACCCGATGCGCCAGTGGGGCCGGGAGAAGCCGCACGGGCAGTCGCTGTGGTGGCCGGTGGTGGCCCGCAACAAGAAGTCGGTCACCTGCAACCTGCGCGTACGCGAGGGCCAGGACCTGGTGCGCCGCCTGGTCGCCGACGCGGACGTGCTGCTGGAGAACTTCCGTCCCGGCACCCTGGAGCGCTGGGGGCTGGGCTGGGCCGAGCTGTCCGCGATCAACCCGCGGCTGATCCTGGTCCGGGTCACCGGCTACGGCCAGACCGGGCCGTACGCGCCGCGCGCCGGGTTCGGCTCGATCGGCGAGGCGATGGGTGGCATCCGCTACGTCACCGGCGAACCCGACCGGCCGCCGTCGCGCTCCGGCATCTCGCTGGGCGACTCCCTGGCGGCGACGTACGCCGCGAACGGCGCCCTGGCGGCCCTGCACGCCCGCGAGCGGACCGGGCGCGGGCAGGTCGTCGACTCGGCGATCTACGAGGCGGTGCTGGCCATGATGGAGTCGCTGCTGCCCGAGTGGGCGGTGGCCGGCTACCAGCGCGAGCGCACCGGCGCGGTGCTGCCCAACGTCGCCCCGAGCAACGCCTACCCGACCGCCGACGGCACCGAGGTGCTGGTCGCCGCCAACCAGGACACCGTGTTCGGGCGGCTGTGCGAGGTCATGGGGACGCCGGAGCTGGCCGCCGACCCGCGATACGCTACCCACGGCGCCCGCGGCGCGCACCAGACCGAGCTGGACGACCTGATCGCCGCGTGGACCCGCACCCAGCCCGCGGACAGGCTGCTGGCCGCGCTGCACGAGGCGGGGGTCCCGGCGGGCGGCGTCTACACGGCCAAGGACATGCTGGCCGACCCGCACATCGCCGCCCGGGAGGCGATCGTGCGCGTGCCGCACCCCGACTTCGGCGAGCTGCCGATGCAGAACGTCGCCCCGCGCCTGTCCGCCGACCCCGGCTCGGTGCGCTGGGCCGGACCTGCGCTGGGCCAGCACAACGACGAGGTGTACGGCAGCCTGCTGGGACTGTCCGAGACCGAGCGGGCGCAGCTGCGCGAGCGGGGCGTCATCTGATGGCGCTGGACGCCGACTACGCGCGGGCCGGGTTCGCCCGGCGGCTCGGCTGGGGCGAGCGGCCCGCGGTGCTGCTGGTCGACCCGGTGGCCGCGTACACGGTGGACGGTTCGCCGCTGCGGCTCGACACCGGGCAGGCCGCGCTGGACGCGATGGCCGCGCTGCTGGCGGCCGCGCGCGCGGCCGGGCTGCCGGTGGTGCTGACCGGCGTGCGGTACGCCGACGCCAGTTGCGCCGAGGCCCCGCTGTTCGCCGCGAAGGTGCCCGCGCTGGCGGCGTTCGCCGCGGGCAGCCCGCTGGGGGAGTTCCCGGCGGAGGTCGCCCCCGCGCGGGGGGAGCACGTCGTGCTCAAGCACTACGCGAGCGCGTTCGCCGGCACCTCGCTGCCGGCCTGGTTGACCGCCCACCGCGTGGACACCCTCGTCATCGGCGGCTTCTCGACCAGCGGCTGCGTGCGGGCCTCCGCCGTGGACGCGCTGCAGCACGGCTTCCGGCCCATGGTGGTGCGCGAGGCCTGCGCCGACCGCGACCCCGGCCCGCACGAGGCCAACCTGTTCGACCTCGACGCCAAGTACGCCGACGTGGTGAGCCTGGCCGAGGCACTGACCCGGCTCGGGTGAGCGCGGGTACTCCCCGGCCCGGTGCGCGGGCCGGGGAGCGGTTCGGTCAGGTCAGGACTGCGGCATCAGCACGGTGTCGACGATGTACACGGTGCCGTTGCGGGTCTGCACGTTGCCGCAGACCACCTTCGCGCTGTCGTTGACCTTGAAGTCGGCGCCGCTGCCGGACACGGTCAGGTCCTGGCCCTCCAGGGTCTTGTGGGTGCCCGCGAGCTGCTCGGGTGCGGTCTTCCCGGCCACCACGTGGTAGGTCAGGATCTTCGTGAGCAGTTCCTTGTCGGCCAGCACCTTGTCCAGGTCGGCCTTCGGGATCTTCGCGAAGGCGTCGTTGGTCGGCGCGAAGACGGTGACCGCCTCGGCGTTGTTGAGCGTGTCGACCAGGCCGGCCTGCTTTACCGCGGTGACCAGCGTGGACAGCAGCGGGTTGCCCGAGGCGGCGGTCGCCACCGGTTGCTGGGCCATCGCCTCGAAGCTGCCCGGGTTGCTCGAGTCCTGCGGTACGGCCGCGCAGCCGGGCCCGAACTCCTCCGCGGCCATCGCGGATACGGTGCCGCCCGTGGTCTGGGTGGCCATGGTGTCGGCGCCACAGGCCGTCAGGGCCAGCGGGAACGCAAAGGCGCCGGCTGCCGCGAGCGCGGTCAGCCTCCTCTTGCCGAGCATGTCGGTGTCCTTCCTCCGGTGAGACTTCAGGAGGGATTCGGCACCGGGCCTGGCACGGTTTGGTCAGATAGCCGGATTTTTTAGTTTTCTGCTTTCTGAGTGCTTTGGGAATATCTTTCGGGTGATGCGTAGAGCGCGTCGATCTCGGAGGCGTACTTGCGGACGATCGCCGCTCGGCGCAGCTTCAGCGTCGGCGTCAGCTCGTCCCCGCCCGGCGCCCACACCGCGTCCAGCACCTCGTACCGCTTGATCTGTTCGACCCGGGACAGCTCGGCGTTGCCGGCGGCGACCCCGGCCGCGATCGCGTCGGCGACCGTCTCCGCGCCGTGCCGCGCGGTGTGCGACGCCACCGTCTCCGGGTCGACCACGATCAGAGCCACGTTGTACGGTCGCCCGTCACCCACCACGACCAGCGCGCCGATCAGCGGGCACGCCGACTTGACCACGCCCTCGATGTTGGCCGGGGACATGTTCTTGCCCGCCGCGTTGATGATCAGTTCCTTCTTGCGGTCCACGATGGACACGTAGCCCTCGGCGTCGATCGTGGCCACGTCCCCGGTGCGCAGCCAGCCGTCGGCGTCGAACGCCTCGGCGGTGCGGGCCGGGTCGCGATGGTAGCCGCGGGTCACCAGCGGCCCGCGGATCAGCAGCTCGCCGTCGTCGGCCAGGCGCACCTGCACCCCGGGCGCGGGGATGCCGACGGTGCCGGGGCGGATCGCCTCGGGCGGGTTGAGCGTGCTCGCGCCGCAGGTCTCCGACATGCCCCAGATCTCGCAGACGGGCAACCCGAGGTCGAGGAAGAACTCCAGCACCGGCACGGGCAGCGCGGCCGCCCCGCACATCGCCCAGCGCATGCGGTCCATGCCCAGCCGGGCCAGCACCTGACCGAGCACCAGCCGGTCCGCCAGGCGCGCCAGCGCCCGCGATCCCGGCCCGCCTCGCCTGCCTCGGCCCCACCGCAGCGCGAGCCGGAACGCCCACCGCCGCGGCGCGGGCGCGTCGAGCAGGGCGTCGGAGATCCGGGCGCGCATCTTCTCGAACACCCGCGGCACCGCCGCCCAGTACGTCGGGCGCACCTGGGCCAGGGCCGCACCGAGCTGGGTCAGGTCGGCCAGGCAGGTGATCCGCGCGCCGTAGAGCAGCTGCAGGTAATGGCTGGCCAGGCGATCGGCGACGTGCGCGGCGGGCAGGTAGGACAGCCCGTGGTCGGTCCGGTGCAGCGGGAACAGCGCGGTCACCGCGTCGGCCTCGGCCAGCAGGTTGGCGTGGGTCAGCTCGACGCCCTTGGGCGGGCCGGTGGTGCCCGAGGTGTAGATGAGGGTGAGCAGGTCGTCGGGCTGCACGGCACGCCACGCGGCGTCGAAGTCGAAGCCAGGCTCGGCCAGCGCGCACAGCTCGTCCAGCGTGATCGTGCCCGCGGGCCGGCCGTCCACGCAGACCAGGTGGTCATAGTCGGCCCCGCTGGCCACGATGCGCGCCGCGTACTGCTGCTCGCAGACGACGATCCGGGCCTGCGCGTTGTCGAGCACGTACGCGATCTGCGCCGGCGACGAGGTGTTGTAGACGGAGAACGGCACCGCGCCCAGGTGGATCGCGGCGGTGTCGGCGAGGTGGAACTCAGGCCGGTTGGCCAGCATCAGCGCCACGGTCTGCCCCCGGCGCACGCCCGCACCCGCCAGGCCCGCCGCGATGGCGCGCACCCGCGCGGCGTACTCGCGCCAGGTCAGCTCGGTGTCGGAGCCGTATGCGCCGAGCGCGACGGTGTCCGGCTGCACCGCTGCGGTGGCCTGGAAGGCCGCGCACAGGGTCGCGGCACGCGGTGCCGGGCCGGGCAGGACCGCCCCGGGCGACAGTGCCGGAGCGGGGCTGTCTCCGTCGGTCGGGCTGGCGGGGTGCATCGGGTCCTTTCCGGAACGGGTCAGCGCAGGTGCAGCAGTTGCACGGCGCGCACGGCGACGGTCAGCGCGCGGGCGTAGCGGGCCTGTCCGGGGCCGGTCGGCGGGGCGAGGTTCAGGCGCTGGTGGGCGATGGTCTGCGGGGCGGTGTAGGCGAGCAGTCCGGCCGTGCCATGGCGGCGGCCCAGCCCCGACGACTTCATGCCGCCCATGGGTGCGTCGTGCGAGGCGTACGCGGCGGCGTAGCCCTCGTTGATGTTCACGGTCCCGGCCCGCAGCCGCCGGGCCAGCGCCCGTGCCGCGCCGGTGTCCCGGCTGAACACGGCGGCGTTGAGGCCGTACTCGGTGTCGTTGGCCAGCTCGACGGCGGCGTCGTCGCCGGACACCGCGAACACGGCCACCACCGGCCCGAACGTCTCCTCGCGATACACCGCCATGGCCGGGGTGACCCCGGCCAGCACGGTCGGTTCGTGGAACAGCGGCCCGAGGTCGGGGCGGGCCGCACCGCCGGCCAGCACCACCGCGCCGCGCCCGGTCGCGTCCTCGACGTGGCGGCGGACCGTGGCCAGCACGCGCGGCAGGCTCAGCGAGCCCATCTGCGGGCCGTAGTCCAGGTCGGCGGCCAGCCGCAGCCCGCGCACCAGCGGCAGGAAGCGGTCCAGGAAGGCGTCGTGCACGCGCTCGTGCACGATGATGCGCTCGGCGGACAGGCACAGCTGCCCGGCGCTGGCGAAGCACGCCCGGACGGCGGCGTGGGCGGCCTGGTCGAGGTCGGCGTCGGCGCGCACCAGCAGGGAGTTCTTGCCGCCGAGCTCCAGCGAGCAGCCGATGAGCCGCCGCCCGGCCCCGGTCGCGACCGCCCGGCCCGCGGCCGTGGAACCGGTCAGGCACAGGTGGTCCGCGCCGTCGAGGAGGGCGTCGCCGATGTCCGCGGGCTCGCCGGTCACCTGCTGCCACACCCCGTCCGGCAGCCCGGCCTCGGTCATCAGGTCCCGTGCCCAGGCCGCGGTCCGCGCGGTCTGGGTGTCCGGCTTGTGCACCACCGCGTTCCCGGCCAGCAGCGCGGGCACGATGTCGGTCACGGCCAGCGCCAGCGGATAGTTCCACGGCGTGATCACGGCGACCACGCCGAGCGGATGGCGCACCTCGACCGCGTACGTCAGCAGCGGCAGCGCGCCACCACGGCGGCGCGGCCGCAGCAGGCGGGGCGCGCGGCGGGCGTAGTACGTGCTGACCAGCGCCGCGTCCAGCACCTCCTCGTGCGCGTGCAGCCGGGCCTTGCCGGTCTCGCGCTGCACCAGGTCGAGGATCTCGTCCTGGCGGCGCAGCAGCAGCTCCGCGAAGCGGCGCACCGGCCGGGCGCGCTCGCGCGGCGGCAGCGCCGCCCAGCCCGACTGGGCCGCGCGGGCTCGGGCGTACGCCAGCGCGACATCGTCGGCAGTGGACTGCCGCACGGGCGGGAGGGGCTCGCCGGTGAGCGGCGCCAGTGGCACGGCGTCGGCCCCACGGCATGCAGGGGTGCCCATGCGTGCACGGTAGCCCTTCGTGCCGCAAACGCAAGAGGTTGCCGAATCAATGCAGGTCAACGCGAGATAAATCAAGCGCGCTTGACTTTTATGGACGCGATGATGAGGGTGGACGCCGTGCCGAACCTCGTGACTTCGACCGTGGAGCGCGGCGTCGCGACGCTGACGCTCGACTCCCCGCACAATCGCAACGCCCTGTCCGCGGCGCTCGTCGCGCAGCTCGGCGAGGCGCTGGCCGCCGCGGCGGCGGACCCCGGCGTGCGCGCCGTGGTGCTGACCCACACCGGCCGCGTCTTCTGCGCGGGCGCGGACCTGACCGAGGCCGCCGGCGGCGGGCTCGCCGAGGGCACGGCGCGCCTGTTGGGGCTGCTGCGAGCCATCGTCGAACTGCCGAAACCGGTGGTGGCGCGGGTGGACGGCCAGGTGCGCGCGGGCGGGCTGGGCCTGCTCGGGGCGTGTGACATCGCGCTGGCCGGGCCCGCGTCCGGGTTCGCGTTCACCGAGGCCAGGCTGGGCGTCGCCCCCGCGGTGATCTCGCTGACCACGCTCACCCGGATGCCCGAACGCGCCGCCGCCCGCTACTACCTGACCGGCGAGGTGTTCGACGCCGCGGCCGCCGTTGCCTGCGGCCTGGTCACCCAGGCCGGGGACGACGTCGACGTGCTGCTGTCCGAGGTGCTGGCCGGGCTGCGTGCGGCCTCGCCGCAGGGCCTGGCCGCGTCCAAGCTGCTGACCACGGCGGCGGTGCGGCGCGCGCTGGACGAACACGGGACGCGGCTGGCCGAGGAGTCGGCGCGGCTGTTCGCCACGGACGAGGCGGTCGAGGGTATGACGGCGTTCCTGCAACGGCGCAAGCCGTCGTGGGCGGCCTGACCTGCATATCGATATGTTGGCATAAGTCATTTCTTGTCTCGTCACGGGAAACGGTGTTCCACTGTGCGAACCAGATTCCCTCGACGAGAGGAACAGCGATGTACAGACGAGCGATCCTCGTGCTGGCAATGATCGCCGCCGCGGTGGCGGGCGTGGGCTCGCCCGCCGCGGCCGACAGCTCCACCCCCGGTGCGTACGCCGTGGGTTACGTCGACGCCTCGGTCAGCGCCTCCGGCCGCTCCTTCAGTGCCCGGATCTACTACCCGGCGGCGGCCGCGGGGCAGAACGCAGCCGTGGCCGCCGGACGGTTCCCGGCCATCGCCTTCGGGCACGGCTTCCTGCAGAGCGTCAGCAAGTACTACAGCACCATGCAGCACCTGGCCTCGTGGGGCTTCGTGGTGGCCGCGCCGACCTCGCAGGGCAGCCTGTTCCCGAGCCACAGCGCCTTCGCCGACGACCTCAACGCGCAGCTCACCTGGCTGGTCGCGCAGGACAGCACGGCGGGTTCGCGCTTCAATGCGCACATCGTCACCACGAAGCTGGGACTGTCCGGCCACTCCATGGGCGCCGGCGCGAGCGTGCTGGCCGCGGCCCGCAACCCGGCGGTCACCACCGTGGCCAACCTCGCCGCCGCGGAGACCAACCCGTCGGCGGCCACGGCGGCGGCCGCGGTACGCGTGCCGATGATGCTGGTCGCCGGGGAGAAGGACGGCACCGCGCCGATCGCGAGCCACCAGCGCCCGATCTACAATGCCAAGCCCGCGCCCAAGCAGCTGCGCACCATCGTGGGCGGCTTCCACTGCGGCTTCATCGACTCGTCGTCGGTCTTCTGCGACAGCGGCACCATCACCCGCGCGATCCAGCTGCAGATCACCCGGCGGGTGCTGACCGACTGGTTCCGTTACTACCTGGCAGGGGACACCACGGCCTACAGCGCCGTGTGGGGCCCCGGCGCGACGGGCGACCCACAGGTCGTGTTCGAGGGCGTCGCCTAGGTGGGCACGGGGTGCCGGGCGCGTCCGCCGATCGCGGCACGCACCCGGCACCGCCGTCTCCGACCGGCCCCGGTCTGCGCAAGGCCCGACGGCCCCGCCGTCCGCAACAGCCGGGAGTCAGACCCGGCCTGCCGCGTAGACCCGTGCTCCGAGGTCGGCCAGGACCGCGTTCGCCGCACGTCGGCCGGAGACCAGGGCGCCCTGGATCGAGCTGGTGTCGCGGTGGTCGCCGCAGACGTAGCGGCCGTAGCCGTGGCGCACCGGACGGCGCATCCGGTGCGGGGCGGGCATTGCGGGCAGCGCGTGCGGGATGCGGTACGCGTCGAGGAACTCCCAGCCCGCGGTCGGCACCTCGTACAGCACGGACAACCGGGACCGGACCGCCCGTTCCAGCTCGTCGATCGGCGTCGTCGTGTCCAGGGTGGACGTCGCGATCAGCGCCCGGCCGTCGGTGGCGTACCCGGCCGCGGCCGCGGTGAGCACCACGGTGTTGGCCACCAGCCGGCCGCCCTCGGGGTCCAGGGTCAGCATCGGTTGGACGGACGGGGGGCCGAAGCAGGCGTGGTAGAACGTGGTCACGCCGTGCCAGGCGGGCGCACGCAGGCCGGGCAGCAGCGCCGCGGCCGAGGTCCCGTCCGTGGCCACCACGACGGCCCGCGCGGTGACCTCCTCGCCGCCGTGCACCGCCACGCCGTGCGGGGTCAGCCCGTCCACCCGCGCACCGGTGCGGATCGTGCCCGCGGGCAGCCGGGACGCCAGCAGCCGGGGCAGGGCCCGCATGCCCTGGGCGGGCACGGCCGCCCCGCCACGCAGGAACATGCGCCACATGAGATGGAAGAATCGGCCCGAGGTGTCGAGCCGGTCCTCCAGGAACACTCCGGCCAGGAACGGGCGCAGCACCCGGTCCACCGTCGCCGGGGCCAGGTCGGCCGCCTTCAGTTCGTCGAGGGTGGACAGGTCGGGCTGGCGCAGCACCGCGGCGGTGGAGCCGAGCGTGTCCCGGGCTGCCAGCTCGACCAGCGTCAGCGCGTCCGCGGGCGGCACCAGCCCGGCGGCCAGCGCCAGGAACGCGGTCGGGCCGGGGCGCAGCTGGTGGGTGCGCCCGCCCCAGCGCACCGCCACCCCGCGGGTGAACGGCCGCAGGTGCAGGTCGGTCAGGTCGCACTCGTCCTGCAGTGCCGGGTACGACGGGCACAGTGTCTGGAAGCCGCGGTCGAGCAGGAAGCCGTCGACGTGGTCGGTGCGCACCCGCCCGCCGATGTCGTCGGCCGCCTCCAGCACGGTCACTCGCAGCCCCGCCTCGGTGATCCGCCGGGCGGCGACCAGGCCGGCCAGGCCGGCGCCGACGACGGCGACGTCGCAGTGTTCCGCCATGCCCTCAGGCTAGGCCGCCGCACCTGCGGCGCAGCAGGTTTCGCCGGAGTGCGTCGATCGGCCGCTCCTGGTTCCTCTAGCGAAACGCCGTTTCCCGTACATAGGATGCTCGGCACCGGACCGGACCGCCCGGTCGAGCCCTGGAGGTAGGCGCATGGCCGTCCCCGCCGTCGACGAGCAGGTCCGCGAGATCGCCGCGTATCCGGGGCGGCCACCGGTGCGGGTGACGCGTGGCCGCGCCGCCCCGTTCGGCTGGTGGCCCGCGGTCTGCATCGCGCTGGTCGCGCTGGTCGACCGGATCGAGTACAACCTGCTCGCCGGGGCGCTGCCCGCGATCCAGCGCGAGTTCGGGTTCGACGACGGCGCGGCCGGGGCCATCGCCACCGCGGGTGCGATCGCGGCGGTGCTCCTGCTGCTGCCCGCCGGGCGGCTGGCCGACACCGGGCGGCGCACCTGGACCGTGGCCGCCGTGGTCGCGGTGTGGGCGCTGCTCACCCTCGGCACCGGCCTGGCCGGCTCCTACGCGATGCTGTTCGGGGTGCGGGTGCTGCTCGGCGCGGCCGGGCAGCTCTACAACCCGCCGTCGTCCAGCCTGCTCGGCGACCTCTACCCGGGCCCCAGCCGGGCCCGCGCCTACGGGCTCGAACGCGCCGCGTACTTCGCCGGGCTGCCGATCGGGGTCATCGCGGGCGGGGCGCTGGCCAAGGCGTACGACTGGCGCACCGGCTTCTTCCTCGTCGCGATCCCCGGCGCGGTCATCGCGGTGCTCATGCTCACCGTGCGCGAGCCGGTCCGCGGCGTCGGCGACCGGCTCAGCGCCTGGTACGCCGACCCCGCCCCGGAGACGGCCGCCGCGTCGCAGCCTGCGGGCGGGGCGGCACCGCCCGTGGCGGGCTCCGCGGTCGCAGTGGACACCGGGCCGGCGATCCCGGCCGAGGTGGCCGTGCCCGGCAAGGGCGCCGCGGGACTGGCGGGCCTGGCGGCGCAGGTGCGCGAGCTGTGGGGCATCCGCACGCTGCGGTCCGTGGTGAGCGGGCTGAGCATCCTGTTCTTCGGGCTGGGCGGGCTGTTCTTCTGGATGCCGTCGTTCTACCAGCGCGAATTCGGGCTCGACGAGGCCGCGTCGGCCGCGGTCGGCGGCGGCGCGGGCCTGGTCGGCATCCTCGCGGGCATCGGCCTGGGCAGCTGGCTCGGCGACCGCGGGCACGGCCGCCGTCCCGGCTGGCGGGTGCGGCTCGGAGGCTGGTCGCTGCTGTTCGGCACCGTTGCGCTGGCCGGGGCCGTGGCGGTCGGTCCGTTCGTGCCGCAGGTGGTCTGCTTCGGACTCGCCAACGTCGGCTTCGCCGGGGCCATCGCGAACCTGACCGCGGCCAACGCCGACGTGGTCGCCGCCTCCCGCCGCGGCCTGGGCTTCGCGGTGCTCCAATCGGTGATCACCCTGGGCGGCGCGCTCGGTCCCTGGCTCATCGGCGAGGCCTCCGACGCCACCGGCTCGCTGCGCCTGGCGTACGCCGTGGTCATCGCGCCGCTGGTGATCGGCAGCCTGATCGTGCTCCGGGCCTGGCGCGGCTACGACGCCGACGCCGCGGCCGCCCTGTCCCCCCGCGACACGCCCTCTTGATCGTCCGGCGGCGTCAGCCGCGTTCGACGACCAGCAGCTTCTGCGCGGTGACCACGGCGACCGCCAGGGTCTTGTAGCCGACCTCGTCGAACAGCACCGTCATCCGGTCCTTCTCGTAGCCGAGCACCATGCCGGTGCCCCAGTCGGCGTGGCGCACCGTGCAGTGCAGCGGGTACGGCACGTCGTCGGGCAGCACCTCCGAGGTGCCCTCGTGGCAGCTGTCGCAGTGGCCGCAGGTGTCGTTGAGCTGCTCGCCGAAGTAGCCCAGCAGCGCCTGCACCCGGCAGCCGCGCATCTCGGCGAACCGGCGCATCATGTCGGTGCGCGAGCGCTGGCCCGCCTGGTATCGCCCGTGCTCGGCGATCGCGTCCCGGGCGGCCTGGTCGGGAAGCGGCGCGAAGCGCGGCACGCTCAGCTCGCCCTTGTTGCCGGTCGCCACCGCGCCCACCTGCTCCAGCAGGCTCAGGTGCGCGGCGAGCTTGCGGGCGTTGTATCCGGTGGTCTTGGCCAGCGCAGTCTTGGTGACCGGGCCGCTGTGCAGGGCCGCGGCCACGGTGCGCAGCTCGGCGAGATCGGGCGCGCCGCCGTTGAAGAAGCGTTGCAGGGCCACGTCCTCGGCGCGGTGCAGCAGCAGCGCGTGCGCCGGGTCGCCGTCGCGGCCGGCCCGGCCGATCTCCTGCAGGTAGCTGTCGGGGGAGTCCGGCAGGGCCATGTGCGCCACGAAGCGGATGTTCGGCTTGTCGATGCCCATGCCGAAGGCCGACGTGGCGACCATGATCGGCACCCGGTCGGCGAGGAACGCCTCGTGCGCGCGGGCGCGCACCCCGGCCGCCAGGCCCCCGTGGTACGCCGTGGCCTCGTGGCCGGCGTCGCTGAGTCGCTGGGCCAGTTCCTCGGCGGCCCGCCGGGTCGGCACGTACACGATGCCCGGCGGGGTGGCCTCCTCCAGCAGCTTGAGCAGCCGCCGCCAGCGGTAGTCCTCGCTGGGGCAGTGGGTGGCCTCCAGGAACAGGTTGGGCCGGTCCAGCCCGGTCAGCACCACCTTGGGCTTGCGCAGCCCGAGGCGGGCGATGATGTCCTCGCGCATCGGCGGCGATGCGGTGGCCGTCAGCGCCACCACCGGCGGGCGGCCCAGGGCCCGGATCAGATGCCCGATGGTGAGGTAGTCGGGCCGGAAGTCGTGGCCCCAGGACGAGATGCAGTGCGCCTCGTCCACCGCGACCAGCTTCGGGCGCAGCGCCTTGACCTCGGCCATCCGCTCCGGCGAGCTGAGCTGCTCCGGGGTGATGAACAGGAACCGGGCGGTGCCCGCCCGCAGCTCCTGCAGGGCTGCGGCCTGCTTCGCGGGGGTCTCCGCGGAGCTGATCCGCACCGCCCGCAGGGCCGGGTTGCCGCGGTCGTTGAGGTTGGCGATCTGGTCCTGCTGCAGTGCCAGCAGCGGGGAGATCACCACGGTGGGTCCCTTCAGGAGGGACGCGGTGACCTGGTAGACGGCCGACTTTCCGCCACCGGTGGGCAGCACCACCACCGCGTCGCGGCCGCGCAGCAGGGCGCGCATGGCGTCCAGCTGCGCGGGCCGCAACCGGTTCCAGCCGAAGTGGTCACGGGCGGCGCGACGCAGGCGCAGGGAGCGGAATAAGAACATCATCGCCGCGACTCTAACCAGTTCCGCCGACACGCAAACGTCACCGCCATGCCATCCGTAGACGCGTATGGATGAAGATCAGCTGTCGACAGCGCCCGTGACCAGGTTCGCTATCGCGGCGGCGGCCTCTGGCAGATTTTCGTCACCGGGGCAGTCGGTGAACGTGACGGTGACCGTTCCGGGGTCTCCTGTCCGGTCCACGGTCACCGTGTACTGGAAGGCGTCGGCGCAGTTGGTCGGCGTGGTGGGACGCGCGGCCTCGGTGTCCAGGCGCGGATCGGCGGCGAGAGTCTGCAACTGCTCGCGCTCCGATGTGGTCAGCTTGCCCGATTTGCTGGTTCTGGCGCGGTCCGTCGCGGTCCACGCGCCCGCCGGGTCGACCGTGATCTGGTCGTCGACCCCGGCAAAGCCGCCGGTGCGGTGCACGACGACCGAGGCCGGGCTGGGCGAGACCCATCCGCCGGGGCCAGGCGAGGCGCCGGGATCCGCGGGGCCGGACGCGCAGGCGGTGGTGAGCGACAGCAGTGCCGCGAGGGCGGCGATACGCAGTGCGGTCATGTGCCGTTGGACGGCCCGGATCGCGGGCCGGTTGCCCGCCGGCGGTGCTTCATTCATGACCATCAGTCTATGCGCCCTGGTGGGCCGGCGGGCCGGCGGCCATGGCCCGGGCTCCGACCCAGTCCGTCGCGTCCATCAGCAGGTTGGCGATGCCCGCGGCGACCGGTGGCGCCGCGGCGTCCGGGCACTCGGCGTAGCCGATCGTGACGTTGCGGTCCGGGTGCACGACATACAGCCAGACGCGGAAGGCGTCCGGGCACGAGGTCGGCGGGTGGCTCTGGCGACCCTCGTCGCGCAGGCGCGGATCGGCCAGCAGCGCGGTCAACTGCGCCTGCTGCTCCCAGGTCAGCGTGCCGGACGCCTTGTCCCGGCCGCCCCGGTAGGTGCGCCAGGAGCCGTCCGGCAGCACCATGGCGCTCTCGTCGCGAAACGGCCGCCCGCCGTTGCGGACCACGTTGATGAGGGCGCCGTGCTCGACCGGGTCGGGGTCGCGCACGGCCTGCTCGCCGCCGGTGCACGCGGCGAACACCGGCAGCATCGCGGCGACCACGGCCGCCGCCCGCAGCCTTCGGCCGGGACCTGTGCGGCGTGCCCGGTGGGATGTCGGTGAACGGTGCACACAGGGCAATCTACTCAACCGGGCAACCCGGCGCGCGCTCGCAACGCGGCCGAGTCCCGCCGGGCCGGTGACACCGGGCCGATCAGTCGGAGATTCCGGCACGTGCCCGCAGCGCGGCAAGATCCAGCACGGCCACCGACATCCGGCTGGTGCGGATCCAGCCGGCGCTGCGCAGCACGCCCAGCGCCTTGCTGACCGCCTCGCGGGACGCGCCCACCCAGCCCGCCAGCTCGTCCTGCGACAGCGGCAGCGCGATGGCGATCACGTCGCCGTCGGGCCGGCCGAACCGCTCGGCCAGCTCGACCAGCCGCGCGGCGACCCGGCCGGTGCTGTCCTGCGCGCCGAACTCGACGCGTTTGCGGTCGGCGTCGCGCAGCCGCTCGGTGAGCAGCCGCATCAGCAGGAACGCCACCCGGCCGTGGGCCTGCAGGTAGGCCTCGAACTCCGGCAGCGCCATGACCAGCGCCGTCACCGGCTCCAACGCGGTCAGCGTGGCCGACCGCGGCGCCCGGTCCACCGCCGACAGCTCGCCGAGCAGCGCGCCGGGTCCGCGTACGGCGAGCACGACCTCGCCGCCCGCGGCGGTGTGCGAGGACGCCTTGACCCGCCCGGCGCGTAGCATGGCGACCCAGTCCGAGCGGTCGGCCTCCCGGCACAGCACCTCGCCGCGGCTCCACCGCCGCAGCGCGCTGCGCCGGGTGAACTGCTCCTGCTCAGCGGGAGTGAGCAGGCTCCAGAAATCCCCACTCACGCCTTCTCCTCGCTGCGCTCGTCGGCGGCATGAGTGCAGGCCGTCATGGTTCGCTCGCTGCGCTCGCTCACGCCTTCTCCTCGCTGCGCGCGTCGGCGGCATGGGCAGGGGCCCGCGCCACGGTGTGCATCCCCGTGACGGCGTACGCGCGTACCGTGGCGATCCGGCCCTTGACGGGCAGGTCGCCCAGCGGCTGGGCGATGATCGCGCGCCCGGCGGCCAGGCGGGTCGCCTCGCCGATGACGACCTGGCCGGGCTCGGCGAGGGTCTGCAGGCGGGCTGCGACGTTGACGGCGTCGCCCATCGCGTTGAAGCCGCGCAGCTGCTCGCTGCCGATGTTGCCGACCAGCGCCGGGCCGGTGTTCGCGCCGACCCGGAAGCGCGGCCAGTCGGGGTGCCCGGCGGCGATCGCGTCGACCCCGCGCTGCATGGCCAGTGCCGCGCGCACCGCCCGCAGCGCGTGGTCGGGCTGCCGGGCCGGGGCGTTGAACAGCGCCAGCAGGGCGTCGCCGACGAACTGCACCACGGTGCCGCCGTTGTCGAGGATCGCCGGCACCGCCACGCCGTGGTAGCGGTTGAGCATCCGCACGATCTCGGCCGGTTCGACGCCCTCGGAGAACGTGGTGAAGCCGCGCAGGTCGGCGAAGAGCGCGGTCACCTCGACCACCTCGCCGCCGAGCGCGGCCTGGTCGGGGTCGGCCAGCAGTGCGGCGGCCACGTCCGGTGACAGGTAGTGCCGGAACAGGGTGCCCAGCGTGCGCGACACCTCCCGCTCGGCCGACAGTGCCGCCGCGGCCCGGTCCAGCACCGCGGTCTGGCCTTCGGTGAGCCCGAAGCGTTCGGCCAGGCGGGCGGCGACCGGCCGGGTGGCCGCCCCGGTGCGCTCGCGCTCCTGCAGCGCGGTGACCAGCTCCTCCAGCGCCGCACCGTATTCGGCGCGGATCGCGCGGGCCGTCTGGTCCAGGGTGATCGCGTCGAACAGGCCGGCGCTGCCGCCCTCGCGGCCGTACTGCACGTACGCGCTGTAGGCGACGAAGCCGAACGCGAACGCCAGCAGCAGGTGCCACTCCCACCAGGACAGCTGCCACTTGTACGCCAGCAGCACCGCCACGCTCGACTCGGCCAGCAGCGTGAACGCGGTGACGATGCTGATCAGCATGGCGGCGGGCTTGCGCCGGTGCATGGCGAAGTAGCGCAGCGCGGCGACCAGGTAGAGCACGACGGTGGCCGCGGTGACCCAGGCCATCGCGCCCTGCACGTCGCGCGGGCCGGGCCGGGCACTGAGCGGCGGCAGGTCCAGCAGCTCGACGACGCCCCAGCCCAGGATCAGCAACCACAGCCCGCCTTGCAGGTATGGCCGCGCCCGCAGTACCGCCGCGCCCCGCGCCCCCTCCAAGGGCAGCGACGAGACCAGCGCGAACACCGACGCCACGGCCAGGCCCACCGGCTGCGACAGGTCAAAGCCGACGGAGGCGTGGTGCACCAGCACGCCCGGCGTGGCCAGCGCGTGCAGCAGCAGGAAACCGGCGCTGGCCAGGAACGCCAGCGACACCAGCAGCAGTCGCGCGTCGGCCCGCTTGCGCGCCACGGCGGAGATCCGGATGCCCAGCACCACGTTCACCGCGGCGACGACCAGCACCAGCCAGAAGTGGCTGTGCGAGTCGTGCCAGGAGATGTCCGCGCCCGGCACGGCCAGCAGCAGCCACAGCCCCGCCATCGGCAGCGCGAGGTGCAGCAGCCAGACCAGGGCGCGCACCGGCTGGACGGCGGGAGGGAGGAAGGGCCGCGACACGCCGACACCCTACGCCCCGCGACACCGCCGCAGAACTGTCGCGAATGCGCTGTGTGGACTAGTACGCAGACTCCCGCCCGCTCACGCGGTTGGCTGGACCCGTCGCCGGTGCTGTGTCCGGCGGCGTTAGGAGCTGACCATGAAGCGCAACGGACCTCTGCTCACGCTGCTGGCCGGCCTGGCCCTCGCGGCCGTGCTGATCACCGTGAACCTGACGGTCACCGCACGCGGCGGCGACGACCCGGACCCGGTCGGGTTCGGCGCCGCGCCGGCCACGAGCGCGCCCGCCGCGGCCGCGCCCTCGGCCTCACCTTCGGCGGAGGCGTCCCCCACCGCCGCGCCCGCGGCCAAGGTGAACGCCATCTGGGCGGGCACCGTGAACGGCGGCGGCGCGACCATCGCGATCTCGGTCACCGACGGCGTCGCGGTGGCGTACCTGTGTGACGGCAAGAAGGCCGAGGTGTGGCTGCAGGGCACCGCGGCGGACGGCAAGCTGTCGCTGACCGGCAAGAACGGCGCCACCCTCGTCGGCACCTTCGGCGGCGGCAAGGCCACCGGCACGGTCACCGCGAGCGGCCGCAAGTGGACCTTCACCGTCAAGGCCGTCGCCAAGCCGTCCGGCCTCTACCGCGCCACCGCGACCGTACGCAACGCCAAGGTCGTCGGCGGCTGGATCGTGCTGCCCGACGGCAGCCAGGTCGGTGTCGTCACCGTCGACGACGTGCCGCGGCCCGCACCCGCGATCGACCCGGCCACCGGCGCGGTCACCGTCGACGGTGCGGCGCTGACCGCCGAGCCCGTCACCGGCGCCCTGACCGCGAACTGACATGGACGAGCGCAGCGAGGAGAAGGCATGAGCGAGCAGTGCGAGCGAATCGGCAGGCTCGGTGATGCCGCCGACGAGCGCAGCGAGGAGAAGGCATGAGCGAGCAGACCAGGCGCACCAGGGTCTCGGCGGCAGGGCTGTACGTGCCGCTGCTGCTCGGCGCGGTGGTGACGGTGACCCTGGGTGTGTACGGCAGCGTGCACACGCCGACCGGGATCGCGGTGAACGTGGCCGGCTTCTCCGGCCCGCAGACGGTGAAGGTCTGGCTGGCCACCGGCGCGGCGCTGCTCGCACTGGTGCAGCTGGTCAGCGCGTTCGCGATGTGGGGCAAGTTCGGATCGCGGGTGCCGTCCTGGATCGGGCCCCTGCACCGCTGGTCGGGCCGGTTCGCCTTCCTGCTGACCGTGCCGGTGGCCGTGCACTGCCTGTACGCGCTGGGTTTCGCCACCTACGACACCCGCACCCTGGCCCACTCCCTGCTGGGCTGCTTCTTCTTCGGCGCGTTCACGGTGAAGATGCTGAGCCTGCCCAAACGCGGGCTGCCCGGCTGGACCCTGCCGCTGCTGGGCGGCGCCGTGTTCACCGCCCTGATCGGACTGTGGCTGACCTCGTCGTTCTGGTACTTCACCACGATCGGGGTGCGTTTCTGATGAGCCGGGAGACCGCGATGCACGACGACACGACCACGGGCGGCTGCGCGGCCGGCTGCGCGTCCCGGCGGGCCGTGCTGGCCGGCGTGGCCGGGGCGGCCGCCCTGCTGGCAGGCTGCCAGACGTACGGGGAGAACACCGCCGCGGAGCCGCTGCCCGAGCCGGCCCCGGCCACGACCGGCCCCGGCAACCCCGCGCCGCGCACGACGGGTCCCGGTCCCGCACCAGGCACCACCGGTCCCGGTCCCGCACCGGGCACCACGGGTCCGGGCGCCACCGCCGCGGCCCCGCCGGCGGCCAAGCCGCTGGTCGAGGCGGGCAAGGTGCCGGTGGGCGGCGGCGTGGTGCTCGAGGCCGAGCGCCTGGTCGTCACCCAGCCGCAGGCGGGCGTGTTCAAGGCGTTCTCCGCCGTGTGCACCCACCAGGGCTGCATCGTCACCAGCGTCGCCGACGGCGTCATCGAGTGCGGCTGCCACGGCAGCCGCTTCCGCGCCGCCGACGGCACCGTGGCCGGCGGCCCCGCCAACCGCCCCCTCCGCGAAATCCGCGTCAGATCCGACGCCACCGGCATCTTCCGCGCCTGACCGCCACGAAGGAAGGGCACCTTCTTATCGTTATCGGTAGTGGAAGGTGCCTTCCAACCGGCGGCCGTGCGGGGGACGCGATGAGCTTCAGCTATGCCGAAGTCGGCGCCACCCGGGCCGGCGAGCTTCCGCGCGGCTACCACCACCTGCGCTACCGGACCCGCATCGGCGACGCCTCGGTGATGGCGGCCGCCGCGGACGCGGTGCTGACCTTCGCGCCGCAGCGCGCGGTCGGGGTGCGTATCACCGCGGCCGGGCCGCGCGCGGTCGAAGGGCTCGCGGTGACCTCGGGGCTCGGCGTCGGCTCGCTGCGCATCGCCGCCCCCTGCCTGGTGGTATGGGTCGAGGACGGGCCCCAGCGGGCCGGGTTCGGCTACGGCACGCTGGCCGGCCACCCCGAGAGCGGCGAGGAGGCGTTCCTCGTCGAGCTGGTCGACGGGGCGGTGTGGTACTCGGTGATCGCGTTCAGCCGCCCCGCCCGCTGGTACACCAGAGCGGCCGGACCGATCGTGGTCGGCTTCCAGCACACGTACGCCCGCCTGCTCGGTCGCGCCCTGCGCCGCCTCGCCGCCCGGGCGTGACATCCCGCCCGCGGTGGTCGGGCAACGGTGACGGCCACGCCCGGTAGGGAGCCGGGCGTGGCCGCGGGCCGTTAGATGCGCGAACTGGCGCTGACGGTGAAGCCGGTGTTCACGGCCGCGCCCGCGTTGGTGTAGCAGCTGACGTCACGCACGTACAGGTCGACGCCCGAGATCGTCCACGGGAAGTTCAGGCCGCAGAAGTTCGAGTTCGAGCCGGCCGCGGTGACCTGCACGGTCAGCGGCGCGAAGCCGATCTGCCGGAAGGTGACCAGGGACAGGCCGGGACCTGCCGAGATGAGGGTGTTCGCGCCGTAGCCGAGCACCGAGTTGAAGTTGGTGAGCGCGGGGCCCACCGGCGGCGCGTTCCAGAGGTAGCCGAAGTACTGCGGCGGGAATCCGGCGCCGTAGAGCGACGCCTTCTGCTGGTACGACACCGTGAAGCGGCTGTTGACCAGGGCGCCCGCCGAGTTGAAGCAGAGCACCGTGACCTCCTGCTGCGCCGGGATCGAGGTCCAGTTGCGGATCTTGCAACGGGTGCCCACGGTGCCGACGGCGGTCACCTGCGCGCTGCCGTCGATCGGGCCGCCGGAGCCGATGCTCGGGAACTTCACGCTCCACTGGCCCACGCCCAACGGCGTGACCAGGTTGCCCGCGCCCGCCGCGTTGTACTGGCTGATGATCACGCCGGTCGGCTGGGTGTCCACGTAACCGTAGGGCCCGGACGCGCCGGCACCCGAGCTGCTGGTGAAGATGGCGCTGAAGCCGCTGTTGTCGGGCACCCCGCCCACCCGGTAGCAGCGAATGATCGCGATCTCGTTGACGCCGGAGGGGAACCAGGTCTCGGCCTGGCACCAGCGTGGCCCGGTGGTGATCGCGGTGACGTGCACGACGCCGCCGCTGAATCCCTGGCCGGGGAACGTGACCTGGTAGCGGCCGACGGCCAGCGGCACGACCGTGGTGGCCGCCGGGGTGGTGCCCCCGGCCACCACCGCCGCGCCGTTCCACAGGACGAACCCGAACCGGTTCGGCACGGCAGCCTGCGAGGGCGTGCCGGCGACCAGCAGCGTGCCGAGCATGGCGGCGATCCCCACCAGGGTGGAGAGCACGCGAGTCGGTCTTAGCATGTCCGATACCTTTCCGTGACGGGACGGTAACTCGATACATGCAAACATGTGGATCTAACGATCTCAATGAATCTGTCGGAACCTGGCTGGAGAGTGAATCCGCCGGGCGCAACCGCCGCGGCTACAGGTCGTCGGCGCGGTACTGCTCGACGACCTGGTAGCCCATCGAGTCGTAGAGGCGCATGGCGATCGTGTTGTGGCCGAAGACGTTCAGCCCGAGCTGGGCGTCGCCGGCCGCCGCGGTCGCCTGCTCGCCGACGAGCATCGCCGCGCGCCCGTAGCCGCGGCCCCGGTGCTCCGGTTCCACGTCCACGCCGAACACGAAGCTCATCCCGGGCAGGAAGCCGTGCCGCAGCCACACCGTGCCGACGACCTCGTCTCCGGCGGTCACGCACCAGAGGGCGTGGCCGGCGGTGCGCAGACCCTCCGGGAGCAGTTCGTCGTGCTCGGCGACGGACGCGGCCAGCGCGTCGGCGGGGGAGCGGCTGCCGGAGGCGGCCATCTCCTCTGCGTACATCCGGATCGCCTGGTCCCGCCACAGCCCGAAATCGACCGGGGTCATCGGCCGGCCGGTGACCCCGGCGGGCAGGGACACCCCGGTGGGCACCGTCTTGACCATCTGCTGCGCCCGCAGGGGGTACGCGCCGAAGAGCGCGTCGGCGGCGGGGTTGCCGGGTGCCAGCACCACGGCCAACCGGCTGCCGCCGTCCGCGGCGGCGCGTTCGCGGGCCCACGCTACCGCCGCGCGGCCCAGACCCCGGCTGCGGTGCTCGGGTGCCAGCCACAGGTCGTGCAGGCTGCGCTGCTCGGGCCGGCGCGGCCGTGACCCGCCGAGGGCCAGGAAACCCGCCGCCGCGCCGCCGACCTCGATCGCGTACACCCGACCGCCCGCGTCGTCGCGCTGGTTGCCGAGGCTGCGCTCGACCTCCCTGGTGATCGTCGCCGGGTCGGTGTAGCACCGGACGTACCGCTCCCGCAGCCGCCGCGCCCACTCCGCCCGCCACTGCTCGATCTCCGGCCCCGTCGCCTCGCGCACGCTGATCATGCCGCGACCCTACGAGGCCGGTCCCCGCCCGGTCCATTCGTCACGCCGGGACGCGGCGCCGGCGGGGCCCGGAACCGTCGGCGCGGGTCGACCGTTGACCACCGTGGTGCCGGCGATCATGCCGGGCGACGGCGGAAGGCAGTGGGCGATGACGACCATCGGGATGATCGGCAGTGGGCACATCGGCGGCACCGTGGCCAGGCTGGCCGTGGCCGCCGGGTACGACGTGGTGCTGAGCAACTCACGCGGCCCGCAGACACTGGCCGACCTGGCCGCGGAACTGGGCCCGCGGGCCCGCGCGGGCACCGTCGCCGAGGCCGCCGCGGCGGGTGATCTGGTGCTGGTCAGCGTGCCGCTGCACGCCTACGACAGCGTCCCGCCGGAGCCGCTGTCCGGCAAGGTCGTGATGGACACCAACAACTACTACCCCGAGCGCGACGGGCAGATCGAGGTGCTCGACGACGGCAGTTCCACCAGCAGCGAGCTGCTGCAGCGCCACCTGGCCGGCGCGCAGGTGGTGAAGGTGTTCAACAACATCTACTTCATGCACCTGGGTTCGCTGGCACGCCCGGCCGGCGCGGCTGACCGCACCGCACTGCCCGTCGCCTCCGACGACCCCGCGGCCAAGGCGGCCGTGACGGCGTTCCTGGACGCGATCGGCTACGACGCGGTCGACGCCGGCCCCCTGGGCGCGGGCGGCCGCAAATACCAGCCGGACACCCCCGCCTACGGAACCCCCTACGGCCCGTTCAGCAACGAGCTGGGCACCCCCGCCCCCGCCGCCGCCGTCCGCGCCGCCGTCGAAGCCGCCTGAGGAAAGGAAGGGCACCTGCACATCGCCATGTGTTGGTAGAAGGTGCCCTTCCCAACGTGCTGGTGGGCGCCGCCTGCGGAAACCTCGGTGCGGTGGCGAGGTGCCCGTGGCAGGATCGACCGCGTGCCCGCCCCCCACGGATTCGACTTCGCCGTACGCGCCGACGGAACCGTCGCCGTGTCGCACCACCGTGCCGTCGTGACGCTGCTGCGCGGGGAGCGTGCCAAGCGCTTCCTGGACGAGGTGCGGGCCGGTGACCCGCAGGAGGTCATGGCCCGCTGGACCGGCAACTACCGGCACGGCAACGAGCGCACCGCGCGCAACCACCCGCGCAACGCGGGACGCTGAGCCGGTCTAACCGGACGCTCGGCGCGTCAGGCGTCCTGAGCACGCCGCAGCGGCCGACCCCCGCGTCGCCCGGTCCGGACGGCTCAGCCTTGCACGGTCACGTTCTGCTCGTCGCCGACCGCGGCGGCGTGCGCGTCGGCCGGTCGCGGCACGGCGGCCGACGACCTGCGCCGCCTGACCAGCAGCACGGACACGGTCGCGACACCCAGCACGATCAGGGGCAGGACCATGGTCGACTTCATCGCCGCGGTGAAGCCCTCGTGGAACGTGCGCAACGCGAGCTGCGCGATCTCCGGCGGGGCGCCCGCGGGCAGGTGCGCTCCGCTCTGACCCGCGCCGACCTCCATCCCGCGTGATCCGGCCTCGTCGAACGCGGCGACGAACCGGTCGCGGAACGGCTCGGGCAGGGCGGTGGCGTTGGTCCGGGCCTGCGCGGCCAGGTCGACGGCGAGCCGGGCCTGTAGCAGCGCGCCCACCGCGGCCGCGCCGACGACCGCGCCGAGCTGCCGGGTGGTGTTGAAGACGCCCGAGGCGGCGCCGGCGAAGCGCGGCTCGATGTCGCGCATGGCGATGGTCTGCAGTGGTGCGAAGACGCCGCCGAGGCCGAGCCCCGCGACGAGCAGGCCGGGCAGCAGGTCGCCGCGGTCCGAGCCGGCCTGCGCGGCCAGCACGACCCAGGTGAGGCCGGCAGTCCACAGGGTCATGCCGGCTAGCAGGACGTACTTGCCGTGGCGGTCGGCGGCGCGTCCCGCGACGGGCGCCACGAACATGGAGATCAGCGACATCGGCGCGGTGGTGAGCCCGGCCTGCAGCGCGGTCAGGTTGAGTACCGACTGCAGGTAGATGGTGAGTGGCAGGAACAGCCCGAGCATGCCGAACGAGACCGCGGCGACCACGCCGTTCATCACGGAGAAGTTGCGGTCGGCGAACAGCCGCAGCGGGATCAGCGGCTCGGCGTCGCTGCGCACGTGCGACAGCCAGACGAACAGGGCGAGGATCAGGACCCCGGCCGCGATGACCATCGGAATGGAGACCGGGCCCCAGACCAGTCCCCAGCCGTGCGACTCGCCCTCGATGAGGCCGTAGCAGATTCCGAACAGCCCTGCGGTGACCAGCGCGGTGCCGGGCAGGTCGAGCCGGTGGCGGCGGTTGAAGCGCAGGTCGGGCATGATGACCGCGGCCATCACGAGCGCGATCACACCGACCGGCACGTTGACGAAGAAGATCCAGCGCCAGCCCCACTCGGAGACGAGCCAGCCGCCCAGGGTCGGCCCGGCGACCGTGGCCAGGCCCGCCACGCCGCCCCAGACGCCGAACGCGGCGCCGCGCCGCTCGGCGGGGAAGATGGTGGTGATGACGGCCAACGTCTGCGGGGTCAGCAGCGCCCCGCCGAGGCCCTGCGCGATGCGGAACATAACGAGCTGGGCCGGGTCCTGGGCCAGCCCGCAGGCGATCGAGGCCACGGTGAACAGCGCGAGGCCGATCATGAACAGCCGCTTGGGGCCGTGGATGTCGCCGAGCCGGCCCGCGGTGATCAGCAGGACGGCGTACACCAGGATGTAGGCGTTGAGGATCCACAGGATCTGGTTCAGTGTCGCGCCGAGATCGTCGATGAGGTCCGGGATCGCGATGTTCACGATGGTCGTATCAAGAAGGATCATAAAAAAGCCCAGGCACAGCACCGACAGGATGAGCCACGGGCTGCGTTGCGGGGCGTCGGCCGCGGGCGCGGCCTCGGGCGTACGCTGAGTGATCATGGCGCGTCTCCTGTCTGGCGTCCGAGCGGGTGGAGCATAGTCCTCGAACGATGACTTCCGCCGTACCGTCCGCCTGTCGGGGTGGCGCTGCGGTCGGTCACCGCGCAGCACGACAGGGTGCACGCAGAGTGATAAATTGACATATTCAAGGTAATGCGTAAGGTCTGATTCGACCGCTACGGGAGCCACGTAGCAGCGCGGGAGTGGGGCAGCCTTCCGCGGCTGAAGTCGAATCCGACCATGCGTGCGTTCGCGTGCGGTGCGACGGCCCCGGGCTCCCTCGGCATCCGCCCACGCGTGCATGGCACTCCGTACGAAGGAGTTCCCATGTCCACCACACTCGCCGCTCGGCGGCGGGCCGCACTCTACGCGCTGATCGTGGCCGTCGCCTCGGTCCTGCTGCTCACCACGGCGCTGGCGAAGATCGCCGACGCGCACGGCAACATCGTCAGCCCGGCCTCGCGCAACTACGGGTGCTGGCAGCGCTGGGGCAGCGACTTCCAGAACCCGGCGATGGCCACCCAGGACCCCATGTGCTGGCAGGCCTGGCAGGCCAACCCGAACGCCATGTGGAACTGGAACGGCCTGTTCCGTGAGGGCGTGGCCGGCAACCACCAGGGCGCCATCCCGGACGGCCAGCTGTGCAGCGCCGGCCACACCGAGAGCGGTCGCTACAACGCGATGGACACGGTCGGCGACTGGAAGGCCCAGTCGATCGGCACCAACTTCAGCGTCAAGCTCTACGACCAGGCCAGCCACGGCGCGGACTACATCCGGGTGTACGTCACCAAGCAGGGGTTCAACCCGATCACACAACCGCTGGGCTGGGGCAACCTGGAACTGGTCGGCCAGATCGGCAACACCCCCGCCGCGCAGTGGACCCCGGAGAGCGCGGGCGGCGTGTCCATCCAGGTCGGCGGCACCGCCAGCGGGCGGACCGGCCGGCACATCGTGTACACCGTCTGGCAGGCCAGCCACCTGGACCAGTCGTACTACTTCTGCAGCGACGTGACCTTCGGCGGCGTCACGCCGAGCCAGTCGCCGTCGGCGTCCCCGTCGCCTAGCCGTCCGCCGTCGGCGTCTCCGTCGCCCAGCCGCCCGCCGTCGCCGAGCCCGTCGGTCTCGGCCTCGCCCAGTGCGCCGTCGTCCCCGCCGCCGCCCGGCGGCTGCTCAGCGTCGTACTCGCTGCTCGGCCAGTGGCCCGGCGGCTTCCAGGGTGAGGTGAAGGTGACCGCGGGCTCCTCCGCGATCACCAAGTGGACGGTGACGGTCACCTGGACCAACGGCCAGCAGATCACCAACTCCTGGAACGCGACAGTCACCACCAGCGGTTCCACGGCCACAGCCAAGAGCGTCGCCCACAACAGCGCCCTCGGCGCGGGAGCCAGCACCACCTTCGGCTTCCTCGGCAGCTATACCGGCAGCGCCAACGGCGCTCCCACCCTCACCTGCTCACCCACCTGACAGAAGGAAGGGCGCCTTCCACAACGCATGCGTTGTGGAAGGCGCCCGTCCGCACCGTCAGGACGGCGGGGCCGCCTGCCCCCCCCCCCCCCCCCCCCCCCCCCCCCCCCGCGGCCCCCCCCCCCCCCCCCGGGGGGGGCCCCCCCCCCCCTTCCGCACCGTCAGGACGGCGTGGCCGCCTGCTTGAGCCGTGCCTCGCGCTCGGCGGCCCGGCCCAGCTCGATCAGGTGTGCGTGCCGCTCGCCGCGCACCACCAGCAGCGCCCCGACGGCGAAGAGGACCAGCGGGAACACGATCAGGAACACCCACTGCCCGGGTACGAGCAGCACGGGTGGGTTGAACCGCTGCGTCGACACGAGGAACCCGTTGAACACGGGCGGCACGACGAGGTTCAGTGCGAGTGCGGGTGCGAACATCGCCACCAGCCGCCGCCGCACCGGCGCTTCGGCCCGCAGCAGGCAGTACAGGATCACCAGCGCGCAGATCAGGCCCGGCACGAGCGTGATGACGCCGCTGACGTGGTGGCCGCCGAGCCAGCCGGGCGCGTTGTAGCCGCCCAGCGCGCCGATCGAGAAGCCGCCGTCGCCATAGCGTGTCACCACCGCGAGCGACGCGTCGACCGCGGGCAGGACCGCCAGCACAGCGAAGGCCGACGACATGACGACGGTACGGCGAACGCCCAGCGCCCCCTGTGGGCGCGTGCGCCCCCGCACGGTCAGCGCAAACGCGGCGCCGACGCTCAGCACCAGCATCCACCAGACCTCCACGAGGTGGCTGGGCCAGCTCGGGTAGCCGATGATCTCCACCGCCACCTCGCTGAGCGCCGCGACCCAGGCGCCCGCAGCCGCGACGAGACGGAACCTGGTGAACGCGAAAGCGACGGCCACCGTCCAGCCGGCCATGGCCAACCACCACTGCCCGGGCACGATGAGCAGGCGTCCGTCGATGCGCCAGCCGCCGAGCACCTCCGCGCCCATGATGCCCAGCCGGTAGGTGAGCATCATGAGGCACACGACCAGCCCGAACACCGCGGCGGCCGAGGCCCAGTACCGGTCCGCGGAGCCTGCGCCGCGCCCGCCCACCCGCAGCCAGACCGCGCAGCGGATCAGGTTCGCCGTCTCGCCCAGCCCGGGGTAGCGCTGCTGCGGTGCTGCCCCGGCCAAGAGCACACCCATCATCTCGTCCTCGTACTCCCGCCGGTGCGCGGCCGGAAACAGGGCGAGCAGGCGCTCGTAGCGTCGTTCCAGCTGCTCGTGATGCTCGCTCACGCCGCACCCGTCCCGGGGCGCAGTGCGAAGCCGGACAACCGGGCGGCGGCCGCGTCGGCGTTGCGGCGCAGGCGCACCGTCTCGGCGGCCAGGCGTTCCTGCCCGACCCCGGTGAGCCGGTAGTAGCGGCGCAGCCGGGACGCGACGATCTCCTCGCGGTCCACTTCGATCAGACCGCCCTCGCGCAGCCGGTCCAGTACGGAGTAGAGGGTGCCGGTGTGCAGACGGACCTGCCCGCCGGAGATGTCGAGCACGTCCTCGATCACGGCATAGCCGTGTTTGGGCTCGCCGGCCAGCGCCGTGAGGATCAGGAAGGCGGGTTCCCCCATGGATATCTCAGCCATGCCGGGAGCATATACGTCCAACAAACATATGCAATCCGCGAAGCTGTCACCCGGTCGTGTCCGGATGGTCCTGATCGGAGGCCTGCATTTCGGTCAGGCCGAGCAGCGGCAGGCACCGTGCCAGCCCTTCGACGGTCACCGGCGGACGGTCGCGCTCCAGCCAGGCCTGCCTGGTCAGCCGCAGCCGGCGGATCACCCGCAGGCGGCCCTGGTCGTCGTGCCGCTCGATGCCGTCGTGGGCGTAGCCGAGCTTGGCCGACACCCCGAGCGACGGGGCGTTGTCCGTGAACGCCCCCGAGACCAGGTCCGTCGCGCCGAGGTGCGTGAAGGCCAGGTGCGCGACCGCCCCGCGCATCTCGGCGCCGATGCCCTGCCGCTGGTGCCGACGGCCCAGCCAGCTCGCGGTCGCGCACTCGGCGGTCACCGCGAGGTCGGTCGCCTTGAGCATCTGCATGCCCACCGGCCCACTCTCGTGGAACACCGTGAGCGGGAGCTTCCAGGACCGCGGCGTCCACTGGCCGAGCAGGCTCCAGTGGTGCAGCACGACGGACCGGGCCCGCTCGGCCGGCGGCAGCTCGGTCCAGCGGATGCGGAACGGCATGTACGCCGGGTCGTGCACACCGTCGGCGGCGACGTCGGCCAGCGCGGCCAACTCCTCCGCGTCCGGCAGGCGCAGTTGCAGCCGGGGCGTGGTGATCCGCAGTCCGATCAGCGGGAAGTGATCGATGAGCATGAACCGATGGTCGGCGCGGATCGGCGGCCGGGTCAACGCGATTTCGGGAGGGGTCGTCACATGTGATGGACCGATCCCGAATACTTGCCCCGAACGGTACAAAACGTTCAATGGCGGGCAGCTCAGCCGGTCGAGTGCGGCCGATCAACCGCGCCGACGGCCGCCCGCATTCCGGTTGACCAGGTGATTTAACCGATAACCCGGACGCTGGGAATCCGGGTCGACCCGAAGGTAACGTTCCGCCCATGTTGATCCAGGATCAGGCTGTGGCGTCCGCGCCCTGGACCGGCCTCAACGCCGGACACCAGGTGGGGATCGCCCCACTGCGCCGTCCGATGGCTCCGGCGGTGCCCGGCACCCGCGTGATCGTCGAGGAGTACCTGGCCCGGCTGGCCGAGGGCGACGCGGAGCGCATCGCGGAGCTGTTCGCCGACGAGGTGGAGTGCTACGTGGCAGCGTCCGAGGCGGCCCCGTGGATGGCCAGCCGAGGGCTGGCCGCCGACTTCCTTCGGCTGACGATGCCGCGCTTCGAACTCGGGCGCAGCACGGTCGAAGCGGACAAGGTGCTGGTCGAGGGCACCGACGCGGTGGTGCTCGGCCACTTCATCCACGTGATCAAGCCGACCGGCCGCCGGCTGTCCTCGCCGGTCGCCATCCACCTGAGCGTGACGGCGGGTCGCATCACCTCGATGCACATGTACGAGGACAACGTCGCGCTCGTCTCGCGTATCCGCGGCAAGCGCCCGATCACGTCCTCCGCCTGCGCCGCCGCCAAGAACGCCCTGGGCTGAGCCCTTCGCACCCGCCCGACCCGGCCCGATCCGCGATTCCGCGGACGGGCCGGTTCCTTGTGTGGACCAATGGGGGGAGCCGGTCGGGACTTCGGCCGGCGTCGGTCAGTGCGAGGGGGGACGCCGTGGGTCGGCTCGACGGCAAGACGGCGGTGGTGACAGGCGGGACCACGGGCATCGGGCTGGCGGCCGCCCAGCGGCTGGCCGCCGAGGGCGCGCACGTGTTCCTCATCGGCCGCCGCGAGCAGCAGGTCGTCGACGCGGTGGCCGCGATCGGCGCGAACGCCACCGGCATCACCGGAGACGTCACCTCCGCCGCCGACCTGGACCGGCTCTATGCCGCGGTCCGGCAGCGCGGGCAAGGCCTGGACGTGGTGCTGGCCAACGCGGGCGGCGGCGAGTTCATGCCGCTGGACCAGGTCACCCCGGAGCATTTCGACGAGACCTTCGACCTCAACGTCAAGGCGCTGCTGTTCACCGTGCAGAAGGCGCTGCCACTGCTGCACGACGGCTCGTCGGTCATCCTGACCTCCTCCACCGCCGGGACGAGCGGCGACGCGTCGTTCAGCGTGTACGGGGCGTCGAAGGCGGCGGTCCGCTCGTTCGCCCGGTCCTGGGCGATGGAGCTGAAGGACCGCGGCATCCGCGTCAACGCGCTGAGCCCCGGCCCCGTGGAGACGCCCGGCATCTCCGGCCTCGTGACCGACGAGCGGCAGGCGCGGCAGTTCAAGCAGTCGCTGATCGACCGCGTGCCGATGGGCCGGATGGGCCGCCCCGAGGAGGTCGCCGACGCGGTCCTCTTCCTCGCCTCCGACCAGAGCACCTTCATCACCGGCATCGAGCTCTTCGTCGACGGCGGGATGAACCAGGTCTGACGCGGCGGGCGGAGGGGGACCCCGTGTGACGGCCGGACGCGCGCGGGCGAGGATGGCGGTATGACCAACGAGACGACGGTGAAGCTCACGCACGGCGCGGTGATGCCGCGCGTCGGGCTGGGCACCTGGCCGATGGACGACGCCCAGGCCGCGAGCTGCGTGGTGCAGGCCGTCGAGGCAGGTTACCGGCTCTTCGACACGGCGGAGAACTACGGCAACGAGCGCGGTGTCGGGCAGGGTATGCGCGACGCCGGACTGCCCCGCGAGGAGCTGTTCGTCACGACCAAGTTCAACGCCCGCTGGCATGGCCGTGACCTGGTGCGGCGGGCGTTCGACGCGTCCGCCGACCGGCTCGGCGTCGACTACGTCGATCTACTGCTGATCCACTGGCCCAACCCCGAGCAGGACCGGTACGTCGACGCCTGGAAGGGCATGATCACGCTGCTGGAGGAGGGCCGCCTGCGTGCCGTGGGCGTGTCGAACTTCAAACCGGCCCACCTGGAGCGGTTGCGTGCCGAGACCGGGGTGCTGCCCGACGTCAACCAGGTGCAGCTCAGCCCGCGTATCGCCCGCAAACTGCCGCGCGCCTACCACGCCGAGCACGGCATCGTCACGCAGTCGTGGAGCCCGCTCGGCCAGGGGCGGGAGCTGCTGGCCGACCCGGTGATCGGCGAGATCGCGGCCGGGCACGGGCGCAGCCCGGCGCAGGTCGTGCTGCGCTGGCACCTTCAGCTCGGGCTGACCGCGGTGCCGAAGTCGGCCGATCCGCAGCGGATGCGCGACAACCTGGCGGTCTTCGACTTCACGCTGAGCGAGGCGGAGCTGAACCGGATCTCGGGTCTCGACCAGGGGGAGCGAGCGGCGGTGGACTCCGACCTGGTCGGCCACTGAGTGCCGGCGTGGGGCGGGACCTGCTGATCGGCCTCGGGGTGGCGCTGCTGGCGTCGTGGCTCGCGCTGGTCGTCGGCCTGCTGCTGGTGCGGCCGAGGGGTCCGTTACTGGCCGAGGCGGTGCGGCTGCTGCCCGACCTGCTCCGGTTGCTGCGCCGCCTGGCCGCTGACCGCACGCTGCCCCGGGGCGTGCGGGTCCGGCTGGCGCTGCTCATGGTGTACCTGGCCATCCCGTTCGACCTGATCCCCGACTTCCTGCCGGTCATCGGGTACGCCGACGACGCGATCATCGTGGCGCTGGTGCTGCGCTCGGTGGTGCGCCGCGCGGGGCTGGATGCGGTCCGCCGGCACTGGCCGGGCACCGAGGACGGCTTCGCGGCGCTCACCCGGCTGACCGGGCTGCGCGGGCGTGAACCAGGCTGATCCGCCGCCATTAATCTCGTCCCATTTCCGACATCGGGGACACGCGATGGATGTCGGAGCCGTCCGTCGGCGCTGGCTACCGTACGTGCGCCACCCCCGACGACGAGATGGGGTTCCGAGATCCGCATGCAACGTACGACGATGAGAGCGCTGCGCGCAGCCGCCGTCGCCCTGGTCCTGGCCGAGGCGGTGCTCGGCGCACCCGGGGCCGCGACGGCCACCGGCATCGCGGGCCCCGCCTGCGACTTCAACGGCGACGGCCGGTCCGACCTGGCCTTGGGCGTGCCCGGCGAGAGCGTCGGCACCCTGGACAGCGCCGGTGCGGTGAACGTCCTCTACGGTTCCGCCGCGGGCGTGACCGCGACCGGCAACCAGCTGTTCCACCAGGACAGCGCGGGCGTGGACGGGGTCGCCGAGGCGGGCGACGCCTTCGGCTCCGACACGGCCTGCGGTGACTTCAACGGCGACGGCCGCGACGACCTGGCGGTCGGCGTCTCGCACGAGAGCGTCGACGTCTCGGCGAACTCCGTGTACGACGCCGGTGCGGTCAACATCCTGTACGGCTCGGCGAGCGGCCTGACCACCACCGGCAACCAGGTGCTGCATCAGGCGACGCCGGGCGTGCCGGAGACGCCGGAGCGCGCCGACGAGTTCGGCACCGCGCTGGCCGCCGGTGACTTCAACGGCGACGGCCGCGACGACCTGGCCGTGGGCGCACCCGGGGAGAACGTCGACGGGGCCAACCAGACCGGCACGGTGACCGTCTTCCACGGCACCCGCACCGGCCTGTCCGGCACCGGCAGCCAGGACTGGAACCAGGCGACGTCCGGTGTGGAGGGCGACCCCGAGGGCGGCGAGCAGCTCGGCGCGGCGCTGGCCGCGGGCGACTTCAACGGCGACGGCGAGGCCGACCTGGCCATGGGCACGCCCGGCGAGTCCATCGGCGGCGAGGCCTGGGTCGGCTCGGTGAACGTCCTCTACGGCAGCGCGGCCGGCCTGAGCGCCGTCGGTGACCAGGTGTGGAACCAGTCGACCACCGGCGTCCCGGGCAACTGGGAGGCGGGCGACCTGACCGGCACGGCGGTCACCGCGGGCGACTTCGACGGCGACGGCCGCGACGACCTGGCGATCGGCTCGCCGGGCGAGGACGACGGCGCGATCCGCGACGCGGGCGCGGTCAACGTGATCTACGGTGCGGCGTCGGGTCTGACGGCCTCCGGCAGCCAGATCGTCACCCGCAACACGCTGCTGCTGTCGGGCCTGGCGCAGGCGGGCGACTCGTTCGGGTCGGCGCTGGCGGCCGGGGACTTCAACGGCTCCGGCCACGACGAGCTGGCGATCGGCATCCCCCGGGCTACCGTCGCGGGCAACGTCGCCGCGGGCGCGGTGGCGGTCGCGTTCGGCAGCCCGGCCGGGCTGTCCCTGCTCACCAGCCAGGCCGTCAGCCAGGGCACGCTCGGCGTCGAGGGCCTGCTGGAGGCCGGCGACAGCCTGGGGTACGCGCTGGGCACGGGCGACTTCGACGGCAACGGACGGGGCGACCTGGCCGCCGCCGCGCCGGGCGAGGCCGACGGCACGCAGCCGGGCGCGGGCGCGGTGAACGTGCTCTACGGCTCGGTGCTGCGGCTGCTGACCGCCAACGACCAGATCTTCTCCCAGAACACGGCCGGGATCGAGGGCGTGGCCTCGGCGTACGACCGCTTCGGCGGCGGTCCCGGGGTCTCCACCGGGCAGTACCGCGTCGGGTACACCACCGGCACCCGGGTCACGGTCACCCGGGACCACCAGTCGCACTCGCCGAGCCGGTTCCGCATCGACATGGTCGGCGTGAACGCCGGGCCGGACTACCAGATCGTGGCAGCCCGCACCGGCACCATCCGGTACATCGTGGACGGCAACGTGGAACCGACCGACAACAACAACTACGTCTGGATCGAGCACGCCGACGGTGAGTGGAGCAAGTACACCCACTTCCAGACCAACAGCGTGACCAGCCGCGGCCACCAGGTCGGCGACGTGGTCACCGCGGGCACGGTGCTGGGCCTGGAGGGCGACATCGGCCAGGCCAGCGGCGAGCACCTGCACTTCGAGGTCGCCGTGCCGGACAGCACCGCCAACCCGATCAACAGCGGCGGCTTCATCAGGGGCCTGGACCGCATCCCGCAGATCTGCGGCGTGCCCGGCAATGTCTTCCTACAGGGGCAGACGTACACCGCGGCGCCCTGCTGACGCAGGCGTGACGACGGGGGCCGGCGAGGCGCCGGCCCCCGTGAGGTCAGCCCAGCGGGCCGCGCTCGACGCAGAACTCGTTGCCCTCCGGGTCGGCCAGCACGACCCAGCCGCGCCCGTCGGGGCGGCGCTGGTCGGACACGATCGTCGCGCCGATGCCGACCAGGCGCTCGACCTCCTCGTCGCGGCTGCGCTCCTGCGGCTGCAGGTCGAGGTGCATCCTGTTCTTCACGGTCTTGCCCTCCGGCACCGGGATGAACAGCAGGTTGACGCCGTGCGGGCCGACCAGGCGGCCGTTGGGGTCGCCGGGGCCGTTCGGGTCGTCGGGGTCCTCCTGCCAGCCGGTGACCTTCGTCCAGAACAGGGACTGGGCGTAGCAGTCGTGGCAGTCGACGGTGATGCTGTGCAGAGCCATGGTCATGGCGGCCATGGTCACATATCGGCTCGTGGCCGCTTCCGATGATCCAGCGCTGCCCGCGGCGTCAGCTGACGCACCGGGCCAGTGCCCACTCGCCTTCGGCGACCAGCAGCGGCCAGTTCAGCGGGGCGGGGTCGGCGCCGGTGGCCGCGTCCAGCCGGGTCACCAGCTCGGCGAAGCTGATGCCGCGTTCCACCGCCGCGCAGCGCGCGACCAGGCACAGGTAGGCCGCCTCCAGGGCCACGGACAGCCCGTACGCGTCGGTCATCGGCTCGCCGCGGTGCGCGAAGGCGTGCCGGGCCCGCACCGCGCGGGCCATGTCCCAGCGGGCCGTGCGGCGGGTCCGGGGCACCGCGGAGCGCGGGTCGGTGACCAGGGACAACAGCTCCGCGCGGCGCTGCGCGAGCAGACCGTTCCACTCGTACGCCGCCGCCGGCTCGTGCCACCGGGGCCCGGTGAGCAGCGCGAGGTCCGCGGCGTCGTCGCCGGTGGCCCACGGCCCGCGGGCGCTCTTGGCGTTGATCGGGCAGGGCCGGCGCAGGTACTGCTGAAGGTGGCGGAACAGGGCGCGGGGAGTCTGCGCCGCGAGCAGGATGGCGGCGATCTCGATCGTGCGCGCGAACGCCGTGCGCTGCGCCCACGGGCCCTCGTCGCACTCGAAGCCGACGTCGAGCAGCGGCAGCAGCGCCTGGAAGGCGTCGCGGACCGAGCCGCGCTCCAGCTCGCGCAGCGCCATCAGGTACTGCAGCAGCAGCGTGTGGATCCTCGGGTCGGTCTCGGCGGCCATCATGACGCGCTGGGTCATCCTGCCGTCGACGGCCTCGGGCTGCTCGTACGCGAACCGCGGTGGCATCGGGAAGCGCACCGTGCGCCCCTTGGGCGCCGGGTACTCGTCGTGCACGACGACGATGTCGCGCCCGATGTTCACCGGCCGGTTCGGCGGCCGGAGCTGGAGCTGGTAGCGGTCGTAGTGCTCCAGGAAGGTCATCGCGGCTGCTGTCGGGTCGTTCGCGGTCACCTCCGCGACCAGGTAACGCGGGGTGCGCGCGGCGTGCCCGGCAGTCTCGGCGGCGGTGACGAGCTGTTGGAAGACCGGCTCCAGCGTGTCGAAGTACAGCTGAGACCAGCCATAACTCTTGATCATCGTGCCCCCGCGGGTCACCGGGACCGCCAGCCGGAAGGTGCGGGCGGTGGTCCGCTTGGCGTGCCAGCGCTGCA
Organism: Catellatospora paridis; assembly: GCF_009720365.1. Classification (GTDB taxonomy): domain Bacteria; phylum Actinomycetota; class Actinomycetes; order Mycobacteriales; family Micromonosporaceae; genus Catellatospora; species Catellatospora paridis. The sequence goes on from NZ_WBZD01000017.1 coordinate 200,379, forward strand.
TCTCGTCGAGCTGGTCCTGCAGCCGCTGCCCGTTGAGCAGGATCCGCTGCGCGCCGAGCAGGGTCTGCGGGCTGTACCCGGCCAGGATCAGGCCGTGCGCCATCCGTTCCGCGCAGCCCACCGGGTCGGCCTGCACCTGCTCGGCGGTCAGCTGCCCGAACATGACCTTCGGCGTCTGCTGCCACTCGTCGTCGAGCAGCGCCGCGTACAGGGTGCTGCCGTTCAGCCGCCGTTTGTCCGTACCCGTGGTCTCGACGGCGGCGAGTTCCTTGCGCAGCAGGCCGTCCGAGACCGGCCGCAGCCGCCAGCGGAAGTCGACCTCCGGCGAGGTCATCTCGATCCACCGCTGCAGGAACAGCCGCTGCGCCGGGGGCATCTTGAGGTACTGCGAGGGCTGGTTGCCCACGGTGGGAGTCCACATGGGTCGGCTCCGGTCCGGTCCGGGAGGCGGACGACCGCCTCATGATCGTGAAAGGGGTTGGTTGAGCGCGGGCGGGCCGGTTCCGGCCCGCCCGCGACCGGGCGCTGTGGCGCACGCCTAGGCCCGGGGACGCAGCACCCGATCGACGAGTGCGGCGAGCAGTGCGGCCCGCTCGGCCATCGCGGGCAGGTCGACCCATTCCCCCTCGGCGTGGGCGTTGCCGCCGACCGGGCCGAGCCCGTCGAGGGTGGGGATGCCGTATCCGGCGGTCAGGTTGCCGTCGGAGGCCCCGCCGACCGCGACGCCCGCGGGCGCGGCCAGCCCCAGCTCCGCCGCCACGCTGCGGGCGAGTTCGTAGAGCCGCGCCGACGCGGTCGGCGGCAGCGCGGGCCGGTGCACACCGCCGTGCACGGTCAGGCGGCTGCCCGCCAGCACGGGGCGCAGCCCGTGCATCGCCCGGTCCACCCGCTCGAACTCGCCGGCGTGGAAGGCGCGCACGTCGACCGCGACGCCCGCGGCGGCGGGCACGGTGTTCTCGGTCGTGCCGGCCGCCAGCACGGTCGGCGTCACGGTGGTCTCGCCGTCGCCGAGCCCGGTCATCGCCAGGATCTGGTGGGCCAGCTCCACTCCGGCGTTGACCCCGCGGCCCGGGTCCAGACCCGCGTGGGCGGCCCGGCCGGCGATCTCCAGGCGGTAGCGGGCGATGCCCTTGCGAGCGGTCTTGAGGGCGCCGTCGGCGCTGGGTTCGCAGATCAGCGCCGCCCGCGCGCCGCGGGCCGCCCGCTCGATCAGCACCCGGGAGTCGGGCGAGCCGATCTCCTCGTCGCCGTTGACGACGACGGTGACCCCGTCGAGCGAGGGCAGCTCGGACAGCGCGTGGAACAGCTGGACCAGGCCCGCCTTCATGTCGAAGCAGCCGGGCCCGGTGGCCCGGTCGCCGTCGACCCGGAACGGCCAGCGGGCCAGGGTGCCCACCGGCCAGACCGTGTCGTGGTGGCCGACCAGCAGCACGTGGGTCTCGCCGTGGCTCCAGACGAGGTGGGAGCCGTGGCGCTCGGGGGCGCTGCCGAGCAGGCGGCTGCCGAGGGCGGTCACCGCGTCGGCGCTGCGGGCCGTGGCGTTCGGGTCTTCCGACGGCGACTCGACGGCGACCAGCTCGGCGAGGTCCGCGATCAGCCGGGGGAGGCGTGCCCGCAGGCTGCTCAGGGTGGGGTTCTCGGTGGGCGGGGTGGTGGCGAGGTCTGGCATGGCGATCCCTCCGGCGGCAGCTCGACGCGTGTGATCTACATTGACTAGACAATATAGATGTTGCGTATGATGGTGCAGTGGACTTGGATCGGTTGTCAAGACATCGATCGCGGACGCGTCGCAGCGTCAGGGAGGCGGAGCACGTGGAAACGGTCCGGAGTTCGGGGATGCCTGCGTACCAGCGCATCGCGGCCGCATATCGCAGCCTGATCATGTCCGGGGAGCTGCGGCCCGAGGACCGGCTGCCGACCGAGCACGAGATCGCCGACCGGTTCGGCGTGGTGCGCCAGACCGTGCGCACCGGGCTCGGCATCCTGGTGACCGAGGGGCTGATCGTCGCCCGGCGGCCGCACGGCTACTTCGTACGCCGCCGCGAGCACATGGTCTACCGCCCGCAGGAGAAGTCCCGCCCCCGCCCGGCCTCGCCCGAGATGGACCGGTTCTCGCAGCAGATCGTCGCCGAGGGGCGCACCCCGCACCAGGCGATCGAGGTGTCACTGGTGCAGGCCGCGCCCGATCTCGCCCAGCGGCTGGGCATCGCGGCCGGGGAGACCGTCGTGGCGCGCCGCCGGGTCCGGTTCATCAACGGCGAGCCGACCAACATCAACGACTCGCACTTCCCGATCGACCTGGTCAAGGACTCGGAGATCATGTCCCCGGCCTACCTGCCCCGCGGCACCGACCAGGTGCTGGCCGACCTCGGTTACCGGCAGGACCGGGCGATCGACGAGATCTTCATCCGGATGCCGACGCCCGAGGAGATCCACCGGCTCAGCCTGGGCCCGGGCACCCCGGTCGCGGCCCACTACGACACCGGCTACACCGCGGCCGGCAAGCCGGTGCAGTGCACGGTCAACGTGCTGCCCGGCGACCGCCACAAGATCGTCTTTGAGCGGCACTGGCAGGAGGAACCCGCCGGCTGACCGTCACTCCGGCTTGGTCTGGCGGCTCATCAGGGTGGCCAGCGCGACCTTCGGGTCGACACCCTCGTGGCAGATGCGCTCGACCTGCTCGGTGATCGGCATCTCCACCCCGTGCGCGTGCGCCAGGTCCCGGATGGCCAGGCAGCTCTTCACACCCTCGGCGGTGTACCGGGTGGCCGACTGGGCCTGCTCAAGGCTCAGGCCGCGGCCCAGGTGCTCGCCGAAGGTGCGGTTGCGGGTCAGCGGCGAGCAGCAGGTGGCCACCAGGTCGCCCAGCCCGGACAGGCCCGCGAAGGTGAGCGGGTCCGCGCCCAGCGCCACCCCGAGCCGGGTGGTCTCGGCCAGGCCACGCGTGATCAGGGTGGCCTTGATGTTCTCGCCGAGCTCCATCGACGTGGCGATGCCGTACGCCAGCGCGATCACGTTCTTGACCGCCCCGCCCAGCTCGCACCCGATGACGTCGTCATTGGTGTACGGCCGGAAGTAGGGCGTGGTGATCGCCTCCTGCACCGCCGTCGCCCGGCCCAGGTCGGTGCAGGCGACCACGGCCGCGGCGGGCTGGCGGACGACGAGCTCGGGAGCGATGTTGGGGCCGGTGACCACGGCGACCCGGCTCGGGTCGACCCCGGCGGTCTCCACGATGACCTCGCTCATCCGCTTGGTCGTGCCCAGCTCGATCCCCTTCATCAGGGAGACCAGCGTCGCGTCGGCGGGGATCAGCCCGGCCCAGGCGGCGAGGTTGGCGCGCAGCGTCTGCGAGGTCACCGCGAGCACGACCAGGTCGGCTCCGGCCAGGGCCGAGGCGGGGTCGGACGTCGCGGTGACGTTGCGCGGCAGCGCGGCCTCGGGGAAGTAGTCGGGGTTGCGTCCGGTGGTGCGGATCGCCTCCGCGATGGCCTCCCGGCGGGCCCACATGGTCACCTCGCCGCCGGCCTCCGCCAGGATCTTCGCGAAGACGCTTCCCCAGGAGCCGGCTCCCATCACCGCGGTCCGCACCCGTCGCCACCCTCTCCCGCCGCGGCAGCCGCCGGGCCCGTTCCTCGCGGCGGGCGGATCCCGCCCGTCGTCGCTCGGAATCATGCCATGCCGTGTCCGAGGCGGCGGCGGCCTGCGGCGGCGGGGAACGCCAGGCGGTTGACCGGGGCCGCTGCTCGCGAACTCGGCGCGGTCGCCCCGCTGAACCGCTTCGGTCCGCTCGGGCTCCGGGTCAGGCCGGGTGCGACTCGCCTGCCGGGCCGCGCCGCTCCCGCAGCGCCTGCTGCACCCGCAGTTCCATGGCGTGCAGGGCTTCGATGGCCCGCAACTGCCCGGCGATCTCGGGGTCGGCGGTCGCGGGGCCGAGGCCGATCAGCCCGCACCGGACGCACTCGACCCGCGCCGCGGTGTCGGGGCACGGGGTCACCGCGCCGCAGTCGACGCAGGTGTGCTCGGCGTCGTCGGCGAGCACCTGGTCGGCGGAGATGGTGTCGAGGTAGCCGCACTCGGCGCACTGCCAGCGCACCGGGCTGCCCCAGTCGACGGTGCCCTGGTCGCTGAGCTCGTATCCGAGGTCTTCGGCGGGGCCCACGAGTTCGCATCCCGGGCAGCGCACATAAGGCCGTGGTCTCATGATCGGCTCCCCGTGATCGCACGACAGTTCGATGTGGACCATAAAACGGTTCAGCTGTCGGGCGGGCCAGCCGATCGGCCATCGTTGCGGTGCGAACAAACGAGGGGTCGACCCGCGGTGGCCGCCGCCCGTCACGGCGTGGCGGACCGGGCGTCGGCGGCCACCTGCCAGGTCACCACGACGTCGGGCCCGGTGCCGGAGCGAGGCCGCGCAGGGCCGGTGATCAGCGCAGATTGCCTGCTGGAACATGAACAAGAGGCGAACAGCAGACGGCCAAAGAACCACATCCGTTGATCCGAAGGGCTGATCGGCCTAGCGTCACCGACGTGCGGCTGACCACGATTGATCAACTCGTGCCGGCCCGGGCGATGTGCCTGGCCGACGAGCTGCTGGCAGATCTGCCGCAGCGGTGGGCGCACACCGCCGGGGTGGCCGGGCGGGCTGCCGAACTCGCCGCCGCCGTCGACCCCGGCGAGCGGGACCTGCTGCTGTGCGTGGCCTGGCTGCACGACATCGGCTACTCCGCCGCGGCCCTCGACACCGGCTTCCACCCCCTGGACGGAGCCCGCCTGCTGCGGCGGCAGGGCTGGCCGCGACGGCTGTGCGCGCTGGTCGCCCACCACTCGGGCGCCGGGTTTCTCGCCGCTGAACAGGGCGTGGTGGGCATGGCCGAGTTCCCCGACGAGGAGTCGGCGGTCACCGACGCGCTGGCCTGCGCCGATCAGACCACCGGGGTACGCGGTGAGCCGGCGTTCCTCGAGGAGCGGCTGGCGGAGGCCCTGCACCGGCACGGCGCCTCCTCGGTGTACGCCAGGGCGCACCTGCGGCGCGCACCGTACCTGCGGGCGGCCGCGGCCCGCGTGCAGGAACGCCTGCTGGCCGTGGCCGCAGCCTGAATCGCCGGCTGCGCTTCGGCAGAGGGGCACCTCCCACGCGTGACGCGTTAAGAAGGTGCCCTTCCTCTACGTATACCGATAGGAAGGTGTCCTTCCTTCAGGCGAGGTGGTGGGTTTGGGCTTGGGTGAGGAGCGAGGGAGGCAACTGGGGGGCGGCGGGGAGTTCGAGGGGTTTGGCGGCTTTGGTGACTAGGTCCACTACGGCGCGGCTGAGGTGTTGGGAGCTGGCGGACATGGACTCCTGGGCGGAGACGATGGCGGAGACGACCTCGGCGCGGGCCTGCTGGCCGAAGCGGACCGCGTCTTCGATGCCCTTGGCCTGGGCATCGATCGAAGCGGCGACCTCCAGGATGGTCTCCGGGCGGATCGTGGGGGTCTGGATCAGGCGGGCGATCTGCGGGACGCCGGTGCCTGCGGCGTGGGCGTAGGCGGAGAGCACCTCGTTGGCGCCGTCGGCGACCGCCTGCTGCATCTGGGCGGCCTGGTTGGCCTGCAGCAGCAGACCCCACTGGGCGATGGTCAGCTTCATGGTCGGGATGGTCAGGTTGACCAGCAGCGCCAGCCGCTGTCCGAGCCCGTAGTGCAGCGAGCGGATGTTGCGCACCTGGGGCGAGGTCGACCAGGCGACGAACAGCCGCTGCTGGAACTCGTTGATGCGCACCTCGATCGCCTGGATGAACTCGGTGATCCGGGCGAGGCGCTCCTCCTTGTCGCGGCGGTCGACGTCGGCCGGGTCGATGCGGATCGACGCCGCCTCGGCCACGGCCAGGTCGCGGACCTGCTCCATCACCGCGATGACGCCGACGAGCTGGCTGATCGCGGCCTCGTTGGCCTTGTACAGCTCGTCGCAGAGCACCACGTTGCGCTTGAGCTGCTGCTGCTTCTCGACCAGGGTGCCGGCGATGCGGTCGAGTTGCTGCTCCACCGACCGGGCCTCCTCGAACAGCATCTCCACCAGGTCGCGGCCCTTGCGGAAGACGCCCCGGACCGCGTCCATGAACTTGTCGAACACCTCGCGTACCCGCGGGTCGGCCGGGTCGTACCTGCGCCGGAAGTCGCGCATCCGGTCGTTGATCTCGTGCATGATCTGGGTCAGCTCCGGGATCTTCACCGGCCCGACCTCCCGGAAGATCCGCTGCACCTGGGTGTTGACCTGGTCGATCGCGCCGTTGCCGAAGCCCGCCAGCTGGTCGGTGTCGGCCAGCATCCGCGGGTAGGTCTGCTTGGCCAGGGCGAGGGCCTGCTCGCGCTGCGCCGGGCTGAGCAGGTCGGCGCAGACCAGCCGGCCCGGCTCACCGGTGCGGGCGACCGCGGCCAGCGCGCTGTCCGCGCTGCCCGCGGGCTGCGCCGGCGCGCCCGTGATGCTGCCGAAGTCGATCGCGAGCTCGCTCATGACGGGTTCTCCTCCTGCTGTTTCAGGGAAACTGCGCTGTCGATCGGCCCGGATCGTGCAGTTTCCCGGAAACTGCGGATGCCGGGCGGGGTGCGGGGCGTCAGGAGCACTTGGCGACTTCCTTGACGCAGGCGAGCAGGGCCAGGGTGACCTCGGCGCCGGGTGGGGCGGTGGTGCGGAACTGGTCGGCCAGCGGGAGGTTCGGGAAGTCGGTGACCTTGCTCAGGCCGACGTGCAGGCCCGAGCGCAGGCCGTACTTCTGCCAGGCGAGCTGCTGGATGCCGGCGTCCTTCATGGCCTCCAGGAAGCGGGCCGCGTCGGCGTCCAGCGCCAGGATCGGGTGGTCGCTGTAGATCGTCGGGTCGGGGTAGAGCACCCGCACGTCCTTGAGCAGCTTGTCGGCGTCCGCACCGAGCTGCACCACCTGCTGGATGAGCTGGTTCTCGTAGCCGGCGTAGAGCGGCGCGTGGAACTCCGCGCCCTGGGTCAGCCACTGCCGGAAACCCGCCTCCGAGCCCGCCGCCTGCAGGCCCTGCGCGTCGTACACGGCGCGCACCGTCGGCAGCACCTTGCGGGCCTGGGCCAGGCTCGGCGCGGAGAACACGTCGTCGGTGGCGATGATGTTCAGCTGGAGCTGGGCCAGGGTGAAGCCGCTGTTGGACTTCGCCGCGTCGGTGCTCGACACCGCGATCGGGCCGCGCAGGTCGGCGGTGCCCAGCGACTGCCAGGTGGTGCGCTTGAGCACATGCTCCAGCAGCAGCTTCTTCATGTCGACGATGAAGTAGCGCTCCGCGCGCTTCTGCACGATCCCGGCCTTGACCAGCGCGTCGGTGCCCTGCGGCCCGGCGTAGATCACCTCCGGGGACTGGAGCACGGTCTCGGCGCGGTACTCGGGGAACGCGCCGGAGTGCAGGCTCTCGAACACCTTCTGCGCACTGGCACTGGACGGCCACAGGCAGCCCGCCTTGCGCGCGGCCAGGTCGTCCTTGGACAGCTGCACCAGGTCGTACGAGCCCAGCGGCGCGAACACCACGGTCAGGCCGTACTGCTCGCGCAGGATCTTCTTCACCTGCTCGTCGGCCATCAGCTCGGTCTTCTCCGAGCCGCCCAGGCAGGTGACGGTGACGGCCTGCGCCGTGCCACCCCCGCCGGGCGGGTCGTCCTTCCCGCTGGTCAGCACGTACGCGGTGGCCACGCAGACCACCAGGACCAGGACGAGCCCGATCAGGAATCGGCCGCTCGGCAATCTCACGTGATGCTCCTTATCCCAGCTGCGGGAGTTTCGGCGGGGCGACGGTCTGCAGGTTGGCCTGGTACTGGGCGAGGTCGCCCTGGTTGACCAGGCGCAGGCTGTCGATGGTGAACTCGGTGAAGCGCTGCACGGCCTGCTCTCCGCCGGCCAGCAGCGCCGCCGGGTCGTGGTAGAACGTCGGGTTGCGCTGGATGTCGAGGTACTGCCGGACCACCCCCTGCAGGCTCTGCAGGTGCGCGCCGAGCTGGCTGGCACTGGAGTAGAGGCTGTTCGGCGAGGTGGCCCGGACCCGTTCGAGCAGCTCGGGCACGAACTCGGCGGCCTGCTGCAGCAGGTGTTTCACCGACGGCGAGGCGACGTCGCGGCTGAGCTTGCGGACCTCCTTCGCCGCCCGTACCACCTCGTCGGCCTTGCGGTCGGCGTCGGCGCCGTACTCGTCGTCGCGGACCTGGGACGTGGTGCGCGAGTCGAGCATCAGGTAGACGCCGAGCGCGCACAGCGCCGCCAGCAGCGGCGACCACAGCAGGCTGCCGGTGACCGAGAACAGCCCGCCGAACACGCCGACCGCGACCAGCAGCGCCAGGGGTGTGGCGACCTTGCGCATCATGGCCGCCTCACTTGTAACCCGCGGCGGTGCGCAGCGCCGCGACCAGGTCGTTCTGCTGCACGAACGCGCCACCGGTGGCCTCGGCGACCTGCTTGAGCTGACCCGGGTCGGCGTCGTCGCCGAACGCGATGGCCACCACGGGCACCCCGGCCGCCTTGAGCGCGGCGACGGCCTCGGCCTGCTCGGCGTCCTCCGACATGCCGTCCGACATCACGATGACCAGGCTCTTGCGGGCAGCCGACTTCGAGGCGGTCAGCGCGCTCACGGCCTGCTTGAGGCAGGCGTACATGTTGGTGCCGCTGCCGGGTGCGTGGGCGACGATCTTCTCGGTTAGCCCGTGCAGCTGCCCGGCGTCGTTACCGGTCACCCGCCACGGACCGGCGGCGATGCCGCTGTTGAAGACGGTCACCGTGGTGATGTCCTCGGGGTGGGTCTGCAGCAGGTTCAGCGCTGCCTGGTCGGCGTCGAAGATCTGGTGCGCCGCGTCGCGTACGCCGTCCCAGCCCTTGTTGTCGTTCATCGAGCCGCTGCCGTCGAGGCAGTAGTAGGCGTCCACCGGCTTGCGGTAGTGCGTCTGGTAGCGGTCCAGCGCCGCCTTGATCACGGCCACGGACGGGTAGGTGATGCCCTGCTCGCGCAGGTTGGCCTGGATGCCCCAGTCGGGGTTGAAGACCTTCAGGTCGGGGTTGTCCAGGGTCAGGCCGATGCCGGTGGCCGGGCGGCGGCCGAGCGCCAGCAGTTTCGCCTTCGCCGCCGCGTCGGTCAGCAGGTAGTTCTGCAGCTCGGTGACCAGTGCCCGCTTGGCCGGGTCGGCGTCGGTGCCGTGCGGCAGGAAGCCCAGCGGTGCGTCGCTGATCGCGAGCGCGCCCTTGGGATACACCGCGTACAGCGGCTCCTTGCCCGCCTTGACCAGCTCCTGGTTCTTCTCGATGACCAGGTCCTCGTAGGTGAACACGGTGCGGCATGCGTCGGGCCGGGCCAGACAGTCGTTCATCAGCGTGCCGGTGGACGGCGGCGTGGCGTCCATGGCCTGGATGAACCGGCTGATGCCGGCGTCGACGGCGGGGGAGTCCAGCTGGGCCTGGGTGAGCGCCTGGCCGGGGCCGTTGCCCGCGAAGTGGTTCAGGAACCCGAACAGCACCGTCGCGCCCGAATTGGACTGGGTCGGGTTGGTGACCCACACCGTCGTCTTGCCGGACTCGACCGCGTCGAGCACGTCCTTGACGGCCACGTCCGTGCGGCCGGTGAAGCCGAGCCGCTGCATCTCGCTGCGCCATCCGGCGTACACCACGGGGGTGAGGAACATCGGCTTGACGTCGGACAGCTTGCCGGCCTGGTCGCCGATCTGCGAGAAGACGGAGCTGGCGAACCAGTACGCGTCGTAGTCGGCGTTGCCCGAGGCCAGCAGCCGCGCCTGGTCCACCGAGCCCTTGAGGGTGAACCGGCAGTCGTAGCCCTTCTCCCGACACCACGGCTTGACGACCGTGTCCAGCACCGACTGCTGCTCGGACCCGGCGACGAGCTGCAGCACCTTCGGATCGCTGCTGTACGGCGCCCCGCCGCCGGGCGGGTCCGACGTGTCGTCGCAGCCGGCGGACAGCAGCACGACTGCCGCCAGCATCACGGAGAGCACCCTGGTTCGCACACGGACTCCTTGCCACGGTTGGTCTTCTGCCAAGACCATTCCTTGGTAGCAAGCCGCTACCAGGGCAAACAGGCCAACAACGGGTTAACGGGAAGTGAAGGCAGTGCCAGGGGCAGCGCACCGGCTCGCGGTGCGCCGCAACGGTTTCGCCGTCAGCGCAGCGGCTCGACGGCCACGGCGCCGGTGAGCGCGCCGACCAGCGCCGCGGTGGCGGGCAGCAGGCCGCGTCCGTCCGGCTCGGACAGGCTCGCGGTGGACTCCAGGCGGGCCATGATCGCGCCCGGCAGCAGCGTCACGCCGCGCGCCGGCAGGCCGGTGACCTGGACTCCGGCGTACGAGTCGGGTCGCGGCACCGACCGCACCACACCGGCCTGCCCGGTCCAGCGCACCAGCAGGTGGCTGCCCGCGGTGGGCAGCACGGGGCGTGCCGCGTCGGCCGGGTCGAGCGGTTCGCCGAGCAGCGCCTGCAGGTGCTGGTGCAGGCAGGGGTTGAGGCCGTGCCGCTCCTGCAGCCGGCTCAGCAGCCAGGACGAGCCCTGGATACGCGGATTGACCTCCAGGAACGCCACGTCGCCGCCGCACACCGCGATGTCGGCCCCGAACAGGCCGCGGTGTCCCTGCGTGGCCAGCCACCCTCCGATGCGCTCGGTGTGCAGGTAGGCCTGTGCCAGCGCGCCGGGATCGACGCGGGGCACGGCGAAGTCGCTGCCGCAGTAGCCGCCGAACGCGTAGCCGAGTTGCGTGATGCCGCTGATCTGCAACGACGCGGGCAGCAGGCGGACGCCGTCGGCATGCACCACCCCGGCCACGTTGATCGTCACGTCCCCGGCGTAGCGCGACAGCAGCCAGCGGGTGACGTGCGGGTGCGCGTTGCGGGCCGCGGCCAGCTCGGCCGCGTCGCGTACCAGGTAGGTGCCCTGGCCGCCCGCGCCGTTGGGGGTCTGCGCGATGAACGGCGCGTCCAGCCGCCGGGCCACGGCGGCGAAGTCGAGCTCGTCCGGGTCGAGCGTCAGCGCCTCGGGCACCGGCACGCCGAGGCCCTGCAGGGCCTGGCGGATGTAGACCTTGTCCTCGGCGAGCCGCTCCACCACGTCGAGCGGCCCGGCGGCCAGCCGCACCCGGCCCGGCCAGGCCGCCGCCGCGGCCTCCCAGGCGGTGCTGGCGCGCGGCGGCACCAGCAGGATCGGCCGGTCGTCGGCCGGGGCCTCGGCCAGCACCTTGGGGACGAAGTCGGCCAGCCGTGCCACGTCGCCGAAGCGCCAGCGGCGGCGTACGCCGTCGAGGTTCTCCAGCGACAGTGCCCGGGTGCCGGGCAGGTCGGCGTCGGTGTCGCCGGACAGCACGCAGACACACGAGGGGTGCTCGGTCAGCGGTGCCATCATGCCGGGGTACGCGCTGGCGGTCACCAGCCGGTAGTCGTGCAGGTCCCATGCCATGGCGGCAACTGTGGCCGATCGCGGGCGGCGGCGCGGCGCGCAACGGGCGTACTTCCGGCGAACGGCACGGGAACTCTTCGGCACGGCCCGGTGCGTGGACCCGCCGGCTCGGTCCGGTGCGCTGGTCCAGGCCCCGTCAGCCCTCGACGGGCGACGGCGCGTGATCGGCGGCGCCCGGCCGGGCCGCGGCGCCGACGCGCAGGGTGGGGGAGTACGCCAGCAGCGCCACCCCGGCCGCGATCGCGGCGCCGGCCAGGGTCAGCGTCCACAGCGCCGCCAGTCCCGCCGGTGGGGCCTCGTCGAACAGCAGCGCGCCCCACAGCCAGCTCAGCACCGGGTCGGCGACGGTCATCGCGGTCAGCGCCGCGGGCAGCGAGCCGCTGCCGAACGCCTCCTGCGCCAGCACCGCCGCGACCAGGCCGGACAGGCCCAGCGCGTACACCGGCCAGTCCAGGGCGGCGGTCAGCGGGCCGCGCGTCGCGAGCTGGTCGGCGACGACGACGGTGAGCACGGCGGTCGTGCTGAACCCGGTGCCCGCGGCGACGCCGGTCAGCGGGGTGCGGGCGGGGAAGCCGACGCGGCTGCGGGCGACCGTCAGCAGCACGGCGACCAGGACGATCGCGGCGAGCAGCACGGCGGGCAGCGGCTCGCGGCGTACCGTCTGTTCGACCCCGCCCCGGGCGAGCACCAGCACCACCAGGCCCGCGCAGACCGCGGCCGTGCCCAGCCAGTCCCGGGCCGCGGGCGGGCGGCCGGTGCGGGTGTACGCCATCGGCAGCGCGAACATCAGCTGCACCGCCAGCAGCGCCTGCACGATGGCGATGGAGCCGGTGTGCAGCGCCGAGGCGTGCGCCACGAAACCCAGCACGTTGCAGCCGAGCCCGGCCAGCCACACCGGGCTGCTCAGCAGGCGGGCGACGGTGCCCAGCACCGGCAGCCAGTGCCCGGCGGTGTCACCGCGCGCCTGCGCGACCGCCCGGGTGACCCGGTGCTGCAGGGCCGCCGCCGCCGCGAACAGCGCGGCCGCCAGCAGACCCAGGATCGTGCTGGTGATGGTCATGGATCAGCTCCGCCCCGTCCGCCCGCCGCCGCGACCGGACGGCGTGCGGGCATCATGACCGGGCGGCGAGTACGGTGATCGACTCTGGTGCCGCCGCTCGGTGAACGGTGGGCGTCGGCGCGCGCAGCGGCAGGAAGACGAGCAGGCCGAGCGTGATCCAGACGTACGCGCTGCCGCCCAGCAGGCCCCCGGGACCGGAGAAGTCGTACCACCACAGCCACACCACGCTGCTGCACAGGATCACGTAGGCGGCCCCGGCCGACCACAGCAGCCGCCGGCGGCGCGACGGGTCCGGCTCGCGCAGCCCCGCGCCGATCACCAGCACCAGCGCGGGCACGACCCAGACCAGGTGGTGCACCCAGGTGACCGGGCTGACCAGGCAGGCGGCGAGGCCGGTGAGGGCGAACCCGCCCCAGACGTCGCCGGCGCGGGCGGCCCGGCGCACCCGCCACGCCCATACCGCCAGCACCGCCGCCACTGTGAGCAGCCAGAGCACCGGGTGCGGGTTGTCCGGGTCGAGCCGTGCGATCACCCCGCGCAGCGACTGGTTCGAGATGTAGAACAGGTCGCCGACCCGGCCGGTGTCGCCGAGCGTCTCGGTCCAGAACCGCCACGACGGACCCGGCGCGATCAGCGCGGCCAGCAGCGTCGCGGCCCCGGCGGTGGCGGTCGCGACCACCGCGGCGCGCCGCCGCCCGGACAGCACCAGATACACGATGAAGATCGCGGGGGTGAGCTTGATCGCGGCGGCGAGCCCGATCCCGATGCCCGCCCAGCGGCCCCGACCGCTCGTCAGCAGCCAGGCGTCGGCGAGCACCAGTGCGACGAGCAGCAGGTTGACCTGGCCGAAGCTGACCGTGTCGCGGGCCGGTTGCAGCGCCGCCAGCAGGCATGCGGCGATCCCGAAGGTGAACAGCCGCGGCCACCGCTGCTCCCGGGCGATCGGGTCGACCAGCCAGTACAGCAGCAGCGCGCAGGCCACCGCGGTCAGCGCCACGTTGACCGCGATCACGGTGTGCCAGCCGAGCAGGGTCATCGGGACCATCGCCACGGCCGCGAACGGCGGGTACGTGAAGCCGTAGTGGGTGCCCGGCACCAGGTAGTCGTAGATGACGCCGCCCTCGTGCACCCAGTCGTTGACGGTGCCGTAGTAGACCAGCACGTCGAACCAGCCGCGGTGCCCCGGGATCAGCGCGATGAACAGGCCGACCGCGGTGGCCAGGGCGAGCACGCAGAGCAGGCGGGCGCGGGGGGTCTTCACCATGCGGCGGGTTCCGTTCCTCGGTAGGGGTGCACCGGTGCGGGGACGATGTCACTCGTGAACAGGAAGACCACCGGCACGGCCAGCAGCGCCCCGGCCACCGCCGCGGCCAGCTCGTCCGCGGACGGGGTGAAACCGCTCGGGAACACGGTCACGGTCAGCGCCAGGCAGGCGAGCGCGGTCCAGCGGCGCACCCGCCCGTTCGGCGGCGCGGCCGCGGCGATCGGCACCAGGCCCCACAGCAGATACCAGGGGCGCAGGGCCGGGCCGAGCAGGGCGAGCGCGGTCAGGCTCAACCCGAGGGCGTACACCAGCCCGAGCCGTCGACGGTGATGCCACGCCAGCAGCGTCGCCGCGGCCGCGGCGACTAGCCCGAGCCAGCGCCACGCCGGGATCGCCGACGCGGCCAGGTCGCTGCCCGCCGCCTCCAGCAGGTTCCGGGTGATCCGGCCGACGGTGCTGCTCAGCGACCAGTTGTGCGTCGAGATCGGCGTCGTCAGCGAACGCACCCACCCGTAGCCCGTGCCCGTCACTGCGGTCACCAGCGCGGTCGTCGCCGCAGCAAGCCCGGCGGTCAGCGCGAGCGCCCGCAGCGTGGCCTCCCGTCGGCCGAAAGCCGGTCGGCCTGGCGGCTCCGCCGGTGAGCTTGGGGGCGACGCCAGGTTCGGCGGACGGGAGGGCTCCGTCGGGGACGGCGGCAGGCCTGCCGGTTGCCGCAGTGCGCGTTGCCAGAGCCAGACCACGACCACCAGGCCGAGTGCGGCCGGGGCCTTCACCAGGCAGGCCAGGGTGATCGCGATGGTGGCCAGGGCGAACCGGCGCGCCGCGGCGGCCGTCAGCCCGGCGATGAGCAGGCCCAGCATGACGGCGTCGTTGTGCGCGCCGCTGACCAGGTGCAGCAGCACCAGCGGGTTCAGCGCGCCCAGCCACAGCGCCGCGGCCGGGTCCACCCCGCAGGCCCGCGCCAGCCGGGGCAGGCAGACGATGAGCAGCACGACCCCGGCCAGCGCCACGGCCCGCATGCCGAACACGCCCAGCGGCACATCGGTCGAGGCGAACCCGGAGACCCCGGCGGCCAGGGACAGGAACGCCGGACCGTACGGCGTCGGCGTGTGCTGCCAGATCGCGGGCACCTCGGCCAGCAGCGGCCCGCCCATCGCCGACGGTCCCGCCGTGTACACGTCGAGCCCCGCCGTGACCATGGCGCCCTGCGCCAGGTAGCTGTACACGTCGCGGCTGAACAGCGGCGGCATCGCCACCAGCGGCAGCGCCCAGGTAGCGAGCACGAGCAGCAGGCCGCCGGGCGAGGGCGGGTCGCCGCCGCGCACCGCCCGGCCCAGCCGCCACCAGGCGGCGACCAGCAGCGCCAGGCCGAAGTAGGCGCAGACCAGCCCGCCGCTCTGATGCTGCCGGAGGTCGCTCAGCCCGAGCGCGGGCGCGAGCGTGTCGCGCACCGGCAGCGCGCCCGCCGCGAGACCGCCCCCCGCCAGCGCGGTGGAGCCGGCGAGGCCCAGCACGAGGCAGCGCCGTGTCTCGTCGGGCAACCGGATGGCGGAGAACACCCAGGCAGGGTGCCAGCAGGCGGTGTACGGCAGACGACGGCTCCCCCAACCGCCCGTGGCCGCCGGGTTGCCGCTCGCTCGCGACGCCCGGTCAGCCCCCGTCGATCGTGATGTCCAGCGCCGAGGCCAGGGTGTGCGCCAGCCCGGCGAGGTCGTGCGCGCTCACCACGGCCCCCTTGAGGCTCGTCACGCTGCCGATGCCGCCCAGCTCGCACCGCGTGAACCGGGCTCCGGCGCAGTCGGCCTGCGCGAACTGCGCCCCGGACAGGTCGCAGCCGGTGAACGACGCCCCGCGCAGGTCGGCATTGGTGAAGTCGGCCCGGGTCAGGTTGCAGTCGGTGAAGGCCACGTCCTTGAACGAGCTGAACCGGAACGTCGCCAGGTCCATCCGGCACTCCCGGAACGCCACGTCGCGCAGCGAGCCGTCGATCCACTGCAGGCCGGTCAGCCGGGCCAGCGACACCTCGACCCGCAGCAGCCCCGACTTGGTCGCCTTGAGGTTCGCCCAGTCCGAGTTCTCCACCAGGCAGTCGGTGAAGTTGGCCCGGTCCAGCACGGTGCGGGCCAGGCCGGTGCGGGTGAACCGGCACTGCTCGAACTCGGCCGAGTCGGCGGCCTGCCCGCTAACGTCGAAGTCGAGGAAGGCGAGCCTCCGGAAGGTGGCCTCGTCCTCCAGATCGTGGTCCGGCGACACTGCGGTGTCCATGGCCGGCGGCGGCTTCGGCCTGGCGGGCGTCCGAGGTGCGCGACTGGCGTCTCTGCTGGTGGCTGACCGAGATGGCACGGCTACGACCCTAGCGAGTCGCGCTGATCACGCATGTTGGGATGCGCTCGAATACGAGGATATGCTCGTATTCGTACGAGACGGGGAACGAGGAAGGCCCACCATGACCAAGATCCATATCCGCCGGCTGGCCGCCGCCGCCGCGCTGGCCATCGCCCTGTTCGCCGGTCCGCTGGCTTCGGTCGCCGCCTCGGCCTGGACCGGAGCAGGCGACACCGAGGTCATCCAGCTGGTCGCCCAGCAGACCCAAGCCGAAGCCCTCGACCACGGCAAGAAGGGGCCCAGTCTCGGCGACGAACGCACCGTGTTCGAAGACGTGTATCGCGACGGCAAGAAGATCGGTGACCACAGCGTCGTCTGCACCTATGTCAGCCTCGGCCCGGACGCGCTCCAGTGCGTGGGCACCTTCTCCCTGCCCGACGGGCAGATCACCGCCCAGGCGCTGCTGCACCTGCCGGCCGCCGCCTCGATCGACATCCCGATCACCGGCGGCAGCGGCGCCTACAGCACCGCGCAGGGCTACGTGCACACGGTTCCCGCCGGAGAGACCGAAAGGCACCTGACCTTCCACATCAGCCGCTGACCGCCCGGGCGATTACCGCAGCAACTCGAGCTCGCCGCCCCAGGCGTCGAGGACATCGCCGTGGCCGCGATCGCGGGCCAGCTTCTCCAGGTCGGGGAACAGCCCGGCAGGGTCGTCGGCCACGCGCAGCGGCAGCGTGGCCGCGTCCCACGGCTCGCCGAGCGGGTAGGTCTCCAGTTCCCAGCGCAGGTACTTGTTGTACGGCCGCACGCGCCCGTGCAGCGCGAACAGGGTGAACAGGCACCAGGAGACGCTCTCCATCTCCTCCAGGCGGGCCAGGTCGACGCGGCCGTCGCGGTGGTTCTTCGCCGCGCGGTAGATGAAGTTGACGTACCCGTCGAGATACTCCCGCGACCATTCGGTCGTCTCCGTCGGGGTCAGCGTCGCCTGCGCGTGCGCGAGTGCCGTGATCCGCCCGTCGAGCCGGTCGAGCAGCACCTGCGCGCCCCGGTAGACGTAGCGTTCCCAGACGTTCGACGTGTCGGCCAGCTCGTCGACGGTGCACACGATCTCGTCGAGCGCGGGCTGCTTGCGGGTGCGGATCCACTGTCCGGCCCGCTCGTCCACCACCACGATCACATCGTGATCGGAGTGGACCGTGGCCATGCCGCGTGCCATCGACCCGGTCAGGATCACGCCACGGACGGCGGGATCGGCCTCGGCCCGAGCGAGAAGATCTTCGTAGGCTCCCACGCGATCAGCATCGCAGTGCGGACAACCGGATTTCGGCTCGGAATCAGTCGGGGACGAAGGTCCCACGGCCAGGGGAGCCCAGCACGACACCCCGGTCCCGGAGCAGCGCCATCACGCGGGCGATAGTGGCGAAGTGGACGGAGTAGAGCGTGGCCAGCTCGTTATAGCTGGGCAGCTTGGAACCCGCCGGGTACTCGCCGGCCTGGATGCGCGCGGTCAGATCCGCCGCGATCTCCGTATAGCTCATGGGGACGGGCATGTGACTTCCTCAGGTTGGCAACCCGATTTGATCACGCGAACCAGGTTCACCGCTACATAACCTTGCGCCTGTCGCACCTATCGCAATAGGCTGATGCGCGCCCAGGTTGGCACTTGGGGGTACCACCCCCGGCCGGCTCGCACCCCGGCCGGGGGCCTCGCACACCCATGTGGAGGCCTTCGTGGACATCCTTCTCACCGCCGGGCTCGCAGCCCTCGTCGGCCTGCTGGCCGGTGCCGGCATCCGTTGGGTTCGCTCGCGATGCGCCCGGTGCAACGGCGTATTGGTGGACGCCTGCCCGCACTGTGACGCCAAGGTGGTGGACTGGGCCGGACGCATCGCCCGAACGCTCGCGCGGGAGCCCGGCACCCGGCCCTGAATGCGGATCGGTGACGCGGCGGTGTCCAGCCGTTCGTCAGTGCGCGTCCCGCTCGGCGGTGGCGAAGGTGATGGCGAGTCCGTGGACGGCGCCGCGGGTCTCGTCGCCCACCTCGCCCGGCATGTCAGCGGCCGCGGTGATCAGTTCCAGGCCCTCGGCCCGGTGCCCGCCGAGCCACCAGTACCGGCCGGCGCCCGCCGCGAGGCGCATCGCCGCAGGTGCCTCGCCGGCCGCGAGCGCACCCCGCATCGCCGTATGGATGTTGTCGTGTTCGGTGTCGAGGGCGGCGAGCCAGGTCACCTGCTCGGTGCGGCGAAGGTGCTGGTCCGCGGTCTCGGCGAGTTCGGTGAAGTAGGCCAGGTGCGCGTGGCGCGCCAGGTCGGCTTCCCCTGCCTCGGCCAGCCGCTGCCGGGCGTACTCCTTGATCGTGCCGAGCATCCGGTAGCGCGGTGCGCAGCCGCCCTCGGTGAGCACGAGCGATTTCCCGGTCAGCGCGGTGAGCAGCTCGAACACCTGGACCGTCGTGATGGCGCCGCCGGCGCAGACCCGCTCGGCCGCCTCCAGGCTCGCCCCGCCGGAGAACACCGAGAGCCTGCGCAGGACCGCCCGTTCGGCTTCGGTGAGTAGCTCCCAGCTCCAGTCCATCACCGCCCGCAGGGTCCGGTGCCGGGGCAGCGCGGTGCGGCTGCCGCCGGTCAGCAGGCGGAACCGATCGTCGAGGCGGTTGGCGAGCTGGTCGAGGGACATGGTGCGCAACCGGGCCGCGGCGAGTTCGATCGCCAGCGGTATCCCGTCCAGGGCCCGGCAGACGCGGGCCATGGTCGCCGACGTGGCGGCGTCGGTCGCGAGGTCCTTGCACACCGCGCCGGCCCGGTCCCGCAGCAGCCGGACGGCCGGCGCGGACTCGATCTCGCCGGGGGTGGCGTCGTGGGCGGGCAGGGCCGACGGCGCGACCGCCCACAGTGACTCGCCGGTGATGCCGAGCGGTTCCCGGCTGGTCGCCAGGATCCGCAGCCGCCGGCATTCACCGAGCACGCGATGGGCGAAGGCCGCCGCCGACTCGATGACGTGCTCGCAGTTGTCCAGGATCATCAGCATGGCCTGTTCGCGGACCGCGGCGATGACGCGGTCCGCCGGGTCCGCGCCGGATGACTCGCCGAGCGGTGCGTCCCGCAGGCCCAGCCCGGCGAGCGTCGCCTGTGCCACGTCGCCGTCCGTGCCGACGGCAGCGAGCTCCACCAGCCAGATCCCGTCGGGCAGGTCGCCGAGCAGCGTGTGCGCGGTCTCCGTGGCCAGCCTCGTCTTGCCGGATCCGCCGGGCCCGATCAGGGTGGTGAGCCGATGGCCGGCGACGAGTGCGCGGACCGCGGCGACATCGGCGTCCCTGCCGACGAAGCTGGTCAGTTCGGCCCGCAGATTCGTCCTCCGGGTCTGTTCCCGGCGTCCGAGTTCACCCCGCAGCAGTGCGACGTGCAGTGCGGACAGTTCCGGTGACGGGTCGACGCCCAGCGCGTCGGCGAGGGCATCGCGCGTGCGCTGGTACACCAGCAGCGCCTCGGTGTCGCGTCCGGCGGCCACCAGGGATCGCATGAGTGCGGCGACGAGCCGTTCGCGCAGGGGATGCGCGGTCGCCAGGTCGGTCAGTTCGGTGACCAGCTCCGCGCCGTGGCCGAGGCCGATCTCCGCGTCGCACCGGTCCTCCACGGCGGTCAGGTGCAGCCTCTCCAGCCGGGTGACCGCCGCGTCGCACGCCGTGCTGTCGGGCAGGCCGATGTCCTGCATGGCGGTGCCGCGCCACAGCGAGAGGGCCGCACGCAACCGCCGTACGCGCTGCGGGCCCTCGTCGTCGCGAGCCCGGCCCATAAGGCGTTCGAAGCGCACCGCGTCGACGGCGTCGGGTTCCAGCCGCAGCCGGTAGCCGTCGGTATGCCCCTCGATCAGGCCTTCCGGCAGTGCCCTTCGCAACCGGGAGACCAGGCGGTGCAGGGCGTTGGTCGCGTCGGCGGGCGGGTGTCCGCCCCAGATCCAGTCGAGGAGCGTCGCCTTGTGGACCACGCGACCGGGTGCGAGCGCGAGGGCGACCAGCAACCCGCGCAGCCGCGCGCCCGGCACATCGGCGACCCTGCCGTCCGTGCGGACCTCGAACGGTCCGAGCATCCTGATGACGACGCCGACGGTGCTGCGGACATCCTCGACCGGTGTGTGCTTGTCGAGCATGCTCATGACTGCCGTCCGGGCCGGTGGCGTGACGGCTCCGTGCGCGACGGTTCGTACGGTGACCTCGGCCTGGTCGGTGAACGCGACGGACATGGTGGTGTGATCCTTTGATGCAGTGACGAAATCGGACCGACGGGATGGATGCCGGATCCTTGGGCTGTTGACGGCAGAGCTCGCCTGATCAGCGCGCGTCGTCTGGTCCGGTGCGGTTGTCGCAGACGAGCTCGTAGCGGCGAGTCCGCCGAAGGAGGCCGAAGCCGAGGTCCTCGCGCAAAGCGAGCAGGCGGGAGTCGTCCTCGGCGGTGACGGTCTCGATCTCCTCGAGGTGCGGGTGGACCTCTTGCAGCCGCTGGATCAGCGCGGCGTTGACCCAGCGCTCCAGCCACCGCCCGCGATGGCCGGGCAGCACGGCCGGTCCGTACTGGCGGGCGCGGGGCTGGGCGGGCGCGCCGACGACCGCCACGGCGTACGCCGCGAGGTCGCCGTCGGTGTCGGCGGCGGTCAGCACGGCGTCACCGGGCCGGCTCGGGCTTCGGAGCAGCTCTTCGACCCGGAGTTCGGCGGGTAGGTCGCCGGTCCAGTGGGTCAGGCGGTAGCCGGGGTGCTCGGCGTCGACCAGCTCACCCAGCCACGCCCGGTGCACGTCGCAGTAGGTGAGCAGGTCATGGCGCACGGCTAGGGTGTGCCGGAAGTGGTGCCGCAGGCAGAACGCCTCTCCCGGCGAGTCCGCGGCCACCTCCGCGACCAGGCGTGGCTCGGAGGTCTGGGCCAGGACCGCGGCCAGCAGCCGGGAGCCGATCCCGCGACGGCGCCACTGCGGCTCCACGTACAGGGTCAACTCGGCCGCGCCCGGCGTCGCGGCCAGGGCCGCAGGCAGCAGCAGGTCGTGCCCGAGCGATCTGCTCGGACGCAGGCCGGCCACCCCCGCCACGAAGCCATAGGACGCCACGGCCTGCCACCACCGCACCCCGGGATGGTCCGACACCGCCACGATGTCGATCGAGCGCTGGTTCATGGCACCCACGATCGCCCGGCCGCCGGGGCGGAACAACGACCAAGATCGCATCGCTGCATAAGCACCGGTTATCGTTCGAGGCCGAACGCGTCGCCGACGGTCGACGTGGCCCGGGTCACCATCACGGGGAGGGGGCGTCGCCACCGCCGTAGACTGCCGAATCGCGCGGTTCAGGACGAGATCAGGACGCGCGGTGACCGGAGGGGGACGGCCAGGTGGACCTGCGCGACATCGAGATCTTCCTGACGCTGGCCGAGGAGCTCCACTTCGGGCGTACGGCCGAGCGCCTCCACGTGTCCCAGGCGCGCGTCAGCCAGTCGATCAAACAGCAGGAGCGCCGGATCGGCGGCGCCCTGTTCGAGCGGACCAGCCGCAGCGTGCAGCTCACCCCGCTCGGCGCGCGGCTGCGCGACCGGCTCGACGCGGGCTACCGCGAGATCATGGCGGGCGTCGACGAGGCCACCGCCACCACGCGCGGGCAGGTCGGCACCCTGACCCTCGGCACCATGGCCACCGACCATCAGCAGGTCGAGGCGGTCCTCCACCTGTTCCGGCAGCGGCATCCGCAATGCGAGCTGCGCATACGCGAGATCCTGCCCAGTGACCCTTTCGGCCCGCTGCGCGCGGGCCGGATCGACGTCGGGCTGATGTGGCTGCCCGTCGCCGAGCCCGACCTTACCGTCGGGCCGAACCTGCACACCGAGTCGCTGGTGCTGGCCGTCGCCCCCGACCATCCACTCGCCGGCCGGGACGAGGTCGAGATGGAGGACCTCGGTGATTACCTGGTGGTGGGGCCGGACGGGCCCATTCCCGACTACATGTGGGAGGCGCACACCCCGTCCGTGACACCGGCCGGGCGGCCCATCCGGCGCGGCGTCGCCGTGGCCACCCTCGAGGAGGCCCTCACCGCGATCAGCGCCGGCAGCGTCGTTTCCCCCGTCGGGTCGCACGCGGCCGCCACCCGACTGCGCCGCGACATCACCTTCCTGCCCATCACCGACGGACCGATCCTGCAGTACGCACCGGTATGGCGCATCGCCGCTGAAACGACGCTGGTCCGCGCCTTCGTCCAAGCCGCCGCGGACGCGTAGCCGGTCCGGGGCCGGTCAGCGGGTGCGGGTGACGGCGCTCGGGTCGAGGGCGGTGTGCACGTCGAGGAAACCGCGTACGGCGGCGTCCCAGCCGAAGTGTTCGGCACGGGCGCGGGCCGCATCGCGGCGGTGGCGTTCGTCGCGGTCGAGCAGTCGCAGCACCCCGTCGGTGAAGTCCTCGCCCGCGACCGCGACGCCCGCGTCGCCGACCACGGCGGGCAGGGCACTGGACGCGCTCACCACGGCCGGGGTGCCGCAGGCCAGGGCCTCCAGTGCGGCCAGCCCGAACGTCTCCATCGGACCGGGTGCCAGCACCATATCCGCGCTGGCCAGTAGCGCCGCCAGTTGCTGCCGATCACTGATCCAGCCGGTGAACGTCACGGGCAGCCCCGCGGCCGCGGCCTGCAACCGGGCCCGCAGCGGCCCGTCGCCCGCGATCACGAGCCGGGCCCGAACCCCGCGGTCGAGCAGCGTGCGCAGCGTGGTCAGGGCACGTTCGGGCCGCTTCTCCGGGGACAGCCGTACACAGCAGACGAGCAGCAGCTCACCGCCGGGCACATGCTCGCCGCGCACGAGCGGGTCGCGGCGGTCGGGGTGGAACAGGTCGAGGTCGACGCCGAGCGGCACCTGCGTGACGTTGTGCGCCCCGACGCCGGTGAACTCCCCGGCGGCCCAGGCGGTCGTGCAGACGATCCGGTCGTACGCGGCGGCGCTGGCGCGGTTGAGCCCGGCGGCGATGCGGGCGCGCACCCCGGCGGGCAGCTTCACGACACCGAGCAGGCCGTCGACGCTCTCGTGCGACACCATCACCGACGGCACGCCGTGGCGGCGGGCCCAGGCACCGGTCCAGCGCAGCGTGGTGCGGTCGGACACCTCGATCCGGTCCGGAGCCAGTTCCGCCAGCAGGTCTGCCAGCGGCCTGCGGCGCACCAGCAGCCGGTAACCGCCGCCCAGCCCCGGCGCGACCGGGCCGGGCAGCGTGATCACGCGGCCCTGCTCCGTCTGCTCGTCGGTGTGCCCGGGGCCGGGGACGACCAGCACCGGCTCGTGCCCGGCCGCGGCGTACCCTCGGCCCAGCTCGCGCAGCGCGGTGCGCAGGCCGCCGGAGCTGGGCGTGACGAAGTTGGCCAGCCGGACGATGCGCAGCCCGGTCACGGGACGCGCACCGGCACGGCGACGGGTGCGGGCAGGCGGCCGGGGTGGCGCACCGCGGCGGCCGCGGCGGCGTAGTGGCCGATCAGCTCGTCGCCCAGGGCCGACCAGGTCCGGGTGGACACGGCCGCGCGGGCCGCCTGCCCGTAGGCGCGGCGCACCGCGGGGTCGGTGAGCGCGTCGACCGCGGCCGCGAAAGCGTCGCCGTCGTCCGGGGTCACCAGCAGGCCGTCTACGCCGTGGTGGACCAGGTCGAGCGGACCGCCGATCGCCGGCGCGACCACCGGCACGCCGCTGGCCTGGGCCTCCTGCACGGTCTGGCAGAACGTCTCGTGCGGTCCGGTGTGGACGAACACGTCGAGGCTGGCATACAGCCGGGCCAGGTCGGTGCCGCGCCGGGTGCCCAGGAAGTTCGCCTGCGGCACGGCTCGGCGCACCGCTTCCCTGGTCGGCCCGTCGCCGACCACGACCACCCGCACGCCGGGCCGGGCGGCGGTCTGCGCGAGCAGGTCCACCCGCTTCTCCCGGGCCAGCCGGCCGACGTAGCCGACGATCAGCTCGCCGCCGGGCGCGAGTTCGGCGCGCAGCGCCTCGTCGCGGCGCGAGGGGTGGAACAGTTCGGTGTCGACGCCGCGGCCCCACCGGCCGACGTTGGGCACGCCGTGCGCGACGAGTTCCGCGGCGGTCGTCGACGACGGAGCCAGGGTCGCCGCGGCGCGGCCGTGCACGTGGCGGATCCAGCGCCAGGCCAGCGCCTCGCCGGTGGCCACCCGGTAGGCGCGGGCGTAGCCGGGCACATCGGTCTGGTAGATCGCGACGACGGGGATGCCGAGCTCGGCGGCGGCCTTCGCGCCCCACGCACCGAGCACGAACGGGCTGGCCAGGTGCACCACGTCCGCCCGGTGCTCCGCGAGCGCCTCCCGGATGCGGCGGGTCGGCCAGGCCAGCCGTACGTTGCCGTAGCCGGGCATCGGCAGCGAACCCAGCCGGACCACGGGGTAGGGCTTGTCCGTGATGGCGCGGCTCGCCCGCGGCGACGGCTTCGGCGAGATGACCAATGGCTGGTGACCGCGCGCCAGCAGATGGTCTGCGACGCGCGCCACGGAGTTCGCGACGCCGTTGACGTCCGGGGAGAACGACTCGGTGATGATCGCCACGCGCATGGCCGCCACGCTAGGTTCGCCGCCGGGAGCCGAGACGAAGAGCGGGCGTCGCCACGGCGAAGCGCAGGGGAACTGTTGCCTGCTCCGCGCCGGTGCCCGGCCGGCCCGTCACGGGTTGCGCCGATACTGGGCCGCCGAGCCCTTCGTCGCCGGGTCCTCGTATGCCCCGGCCCGGCCGCGGTCGACGTGCCAGCTGGTCAGGGTGCTGACCGTGGCGTTCGGGTTGGCGCGGTCGCTGACCACGCGCAGCCGGGTCGTCCACCGCTGCGGGGTGACCTCGTACAGGTCGTAGCCGTAGCGGTTGCCCTCGAAGTACTGCAGGTGCGGGTTGACCTGGCCGAGCCGCGGTCCGTTGGTGGCGTTCCAGCTCGCCGAGTACGCCCCCGAGGTGGTCGAGTGGGCCACGAACTCGGTGCCGATGACCGGGGCGGACAGGTTGTCGAAGTCGGGCCGCACGTCCTGGACGAAGGCGCTGTGCCAGTCGCCGGTGATGGTCACGAAGTCGGCGATGCTCTGCTGCTGCGCGTAGGTCAGCAGCTCGTTGCGCTCGGCGCGGAAGCCGTCCCACTGGTCGGTGAACATGTACCCGCCGTCGGGGTTGCGCTGCTGGCTCAGGAAGATCGAGTTGACCCAGCAGTGCCAGCCGCCGCTGCGCTGGGATACCCGGTCCTTGACCCACTGCTTCTGCGTCGCCCCGAGGATCGAGCCGCCGGTCAGATTCTGCTCGGTGCGGTACTGCCGCAGGTCGAGGATGACCAGCTCCAGCAGGTCGCCCCACTGCCGGTGGCGGTAGATGCGCGGGTCGGGCAGCGCCGTGTCGGAGCCCTCCAACCGCAGCGGCAGGTGCTCGTACCAGCCCTGGTAGGCGGCCGAGCGGCGGGCCACGAAGCTCGCCGCGCCGCGGGAGCCGGAGTAGTCGTTGACGACCTCGTGGTCGTCCCAGGTCAGGTAGAACGGGTGCGCGGCGTGCACGTCGCGCAGCAGCGGGTCGCCCTTGTACAGCGCGTGCAGCTTGCGGTAGTCCGCCAGGGTGTACGCGGTGCCCAGCTCCGAGCCCTCGTACACGTAGTCGCCGAGGTGCACGACGAAGTCGAGGTTGGCGTCGGCGGCGATGTCGCGCATGCCCGGGTACTCGCCGGACTGGTAGTTCTGGCAGTTCAGCGACGCGAACCGGACCAGGTTCACCGCGCCCACGGGCGCGGTCTTGGTGCGCCCGATCCGGCTGTACTGCCCCAGCGCCCGGAACCGGTAGTGGTAGCGCCGCCCGGGGGTCAGCCCGTCCACCACGACGTGGAGGCTGTACCCGAGCAGCACCGACGCGGCGACCGACCCGGAGGCGACCACGTCGCTCATGGCCGCGTCGGTGGCGACGCTCCAGTCGACCTGCACGATGTCGGGCAGCGGCTGCACGTCGGCGAGCGGGTCCGGGGCCAGCCGGGTCCACAGCACGACACTGGTGGGCAGCGGGTCGCCGGAGCCGACGCCGAGGGTGAACGGGGCCGGGTCCCAGCTCGCGCCGAGCGCCGCCGCGGCGGCGTAGGCGGCCTGCGGCCCGAGGTCCCGGGCGAGCGGCCAGGCCGCGCCGAGCGCGCCCGCGCCGACGGCGGCCTGCAGGAGTTGGCGGCGGTGCAGGGCCATCAGGCTCCTCCGGTCGTGAGGCTCAGGGACAGGGCGTCGGCGTAGCCGTCGTTGGAGGTGCCGCCGGAGCGCACGAACAGCAGCTCGACCTGCGCGGTGCGGCTGCCCGCGGGCACCGTGCCGGTCGCGGTGCGCGACAGCAGCCCGGTGGTGTTCGACCGCTGCGCGGCGGTGACCGGGCCGAGCACCACGGTGGACAGGGTCTGCCCGGCGGCGTTGCGGAACGCGACGGACAGCTGCGCGGTGTCGTTCTGGTCGGCGTACCCGCCGAGCCAGGCGGCCACGTCGTAACGGGCCGTGCCCGCGTCGATCGCGGCGGTGCCGGGCAGCGTCACGCTCTGCCCGACCCGGCTGCGGGCGGAGGTGCCGCCGCCGAAGAAGTTCGCCCCGCGGTTCGCCGGTCCGGGGCTGGACGCGGTGGGATAACCACTGGTGCCGTACGCGATGACGGCCGTGCCGCCTTCCAGGTGGGTCCAGCCGGGGATCGACGCCGTCGCGCCGCCGGTGCCGCCGGGGCCGGCGTCGCCACCGGGGTTGGCCAGCAGGTTCGTCGCCGGGGTGGACAGGGTCAGCCAGAGGCTGTCGGCGTAGCCGTCGTTGGACGTGCCGCCGTCGCGGGTGAACAGCAGCAGCACCCGCGCGGTGCGGCTGCCCGGCGGCACGGTGCCGGTCTGCGCGCGCCGCAGCAGGCTGGTGGTGCTGCCGCGCTCGGCGGCGGTGACCGGGCCGAGCACGACCACGCCGAGCGGGCGGGCCGCGGCGTCGAGGAACTCCACCGACAGGCGTACGCCGTCGTCCTGGCCCGCATACCCGCCCAGCCAGCCGCCCGCGTCGAACAGCGCGGTGCCCGCGTCGATCTGCGCCGTCAGCGGCAGCGTGATCTGCTGCGTCAGCCGGGTGCGGGGCGAGTCGCCGCCGCCGAGGAAGTTCGCGCCGCGGTCGCCTGGTCCGGGGCTGGACGCGGTCGGATAACCGCTGCTCCCGTACGCGATGACGGCAGCCGTGCCCTCGATGGTGGTCCATCCGGGGATGACCGGGGTGGGCTGGCCGGTGCCGCCGCCGGCGACGTCGCCGCCCGGGTTGACGATCAGGTTCGCTGTCTGCATCACGCCTCCTGGCAGGATCGCCAGCAGCGTGAGGGCGCTGCCTGTCGCGCCGACGACGCAGACGTGGCGCGCGCGTGAAGCGCGGACGACCACCGGGGGAGTCCTGGGCCGAGATCAACGGACGCCCGATGTACGGCGACCGTTCACCGCGTCCACACCCGAGCGCCCGCCCGGACCCGGCACCATGACGGCGATGTCCGAGTATGTCGACCTCTACTGCGAGCGGCTCGCGCCCGGCCTGTTCGGCGAGCCGCTGAATCTGCTCAGCAACCTGGCCTTCCTCGTCGCGTCGGGGCTGCTGCTGTGGCTGCTGGCGGGACAGGTCCGTCCCGTGCCGTTCAGCGTCTGGCTGCTGCCGGTGCTGCTCGGCGTGGTCGGCCTGGCCAGCGCGGCGTTCCATGCCTTCGCCACGCGCGCCACGAGCGCCGCCGACTCCACCGCGATCGCCGTCTTCATCCTGGTCGCGGTGGTGAACCTGGTGCACTGGATGTGGGGCGTGCGCTGGCGGTGGGCCTGGCTGGCCGCCCCCGCGTACCTGGTGCTGTCCGTCGGGATCGGCGCGCTGGCGCAGTGGCTCGGCGGGGAGCGAGCCACCCTGGGCGGCTACCTGCCCGCGCTGGTGGGGCTGGCGCTGTTCGGTCTGGCGGTGCGGCTGACCACGTCGCCCAACGTGGCCGGGTTCGGCAACCTGCTGCTGGCGGCCACGGGTGTGTTCGCGGCGTCGCTGGCACTGCGCACCGCCGACCTGCCGCTGTGCGCGACCGCGCCGGTCGGCACGCACTTCGTCTGGCACGTGCTCAACGCGGTGGTGCTGTTCCTGGTCGGCTACGCGGTCCTGCGCCGCTGGCAGCGCACGCCCGCGGCGCTGAGCCGCCGGTGACATGCCCCGCCGCGCTGAGCGGAGCCCGCGTGGGCGCGACCGCCTAGGATCGGGCCATGCTGGCTGAACTGCAGTGCGTGGTACTGGACTGTCGTGACCCGAAACGGCTCGCCGAGTTCTACCGGTCGCTGCTCGGCGGGGTCGTCAACCAGCCGGACCGGCGCTGGTCGCTCGGCGGCGACTGGTCGACGCTGCACGCCCCCAACGGACTGGTGCTCGCGTTCCAGCGAGTCGCCGAATACCAGGCGCCGCAGTGGCCGGATCCCAGCAAGCCGCAGCAGTTCCACCTGGACTTCGGCGTGCCGGATCTGGACACCGCCGAGGAGGAGGTGCTGGCCTGCGGCGCGACCGTGCTCGACGCGGGCTCGCCGGGCCAGAGCTGGCGGGTGTACGCCGACCCGGCCGGCCACCCGTTCTGCCTCGTCCGGCACTGAGCCGCGTCAGCGGCTGACCGCGGCGGCCAGCTCGCGCAGCAGGTCGCCCAAGCGGCGGGCGTCGGCGGGGTCCAGCCGGCTCAGCGCCTCGCGCTGCACCGCCAGCCCGGCCGCGACGGCCTCGTCGATCAGCTCGCGGCCGGTCGGGGTGAGCTGTGCGCGCAGTGAGCGCCGGTCGCCCGGATCGGGCGTACGGGTGATGAGCCCGGCCTTCTCCAGCTTGTCCAGCCGCCCGGTCATGCCGCCGGTGGTGAGCATCAGGGTGTCCGACAGCTGCTTGGGGGAGAGGTTGAACGGCTCCCCGGCGCGGCGCAGCGTGGCCAGCACGTCGAACTCGCCGCGGCCGATGCCGAGGCGCTGGTAGGCGCGCTCCATCCGGTCGCCGATCGCCGCGGCGACGCGGTACACGCGCCCGAAGACCTCCATGGGCAGCAAATCGTCGAGGTCAGGGCGCTCGTCACGCCACTGGTCGATGATCGCGTCGACGGCGTCCTTGGTCATGCCGCACATGGTAGCTTGACGGAAACTAGCTTAGTGATAAGTTACTTGTAAGCTAGTTGTCGAGAGTGAGGCAGCCATGACCTACATCGCCGACTCGGGCGCGATCAGCGCCGAGTACCACCCGTCCGCCGCCGCGGAGCAGGCGGTCATGGGCTCCGGCTCGACCGCCCGGTTCGTCGCGCCGGGCAGCGTGACCCAGGGCCGGTTCGGCCTCTACGAGTGGCACATGCCGGCCGGGGCGGGCGGGGCGGACGCGCACTTCCACCGCACCTTCTCGGAGTCCTTCTACGTCATGACCGGCACGGTCAGCCTGTTCGACGGCGCGCGCTGGGTGAACGCGAGCGCCGGCGACTTCCTGCGCGTGCCCGAGGGCGGCGTGCACGGCTTCCGCAACGACAGCGGCGCGGCCGCCTCGATGCTCATCCTGTTCGCGCCCGGCATCACCCGGGAGACCTACTTCCGCGAGCTCGCCGACATCGCCGCCACCGGCCGGCAGCTGTCGGAGGAGGAGTGGACCGACCTGTTCGCCCGCCACGACCAGTACCGTGCCTGAGGAGGCCGGCTTCTACGAGCTCAAACGCGGCAACCGCCCGCGTCCGCGCGTCTGGTGAGAGCGCCGACGGGTCAGTAGTCCTCGTCGTCGTCGTACGGCGCGAAGTCCTCGGTCGCGCTCAACTCGATGGTGTCGTCGGGCGAGGCGACGAACTCTTCGAGGTCGTCGTCGTCGATCAGGGACGGGTTGTCCGCCTGCTGTGGTTCGCTCACGATGCGGCCTGCACTTTCACGGTCAGTGAACAGTGGTGACAGTTCGATTAGAGCGCCGCGGTCATGCCCGCGCGAGCTGACACTCCGTGCGTGGACGCGTGTCCGCGGCTCAGCCCGCGTTCACGTCGGCGTGGTTGAGCTCGGTGATGTGCGTGATCAGCATGTCGTCGGCTTGGCGGGCCAGCTCCTTCACGCGCGGGTCGAAGCCGAAGTTCAGCTCGGTGCGGGCAGCCTGCAGGCTCTCGCCCTGCGTCTCGATCTCCCGCGTGATCCACATCTGGTCGAAGGAGGCCCCGGACGGCATCGCGGCCAGCTCCTTCAGCACGTCCTGCTGCTCCTGGGCGGCCTTGTCCGGCAGGGTCACCTTGACCTGGTCGGCTACCGCCACCACCGCGGCGTCGAACTGCGTGTGGTCGGCGGCGATCAGCTGGCCGAGCCGCCGCACCTCGTCGGAGGTGCCCTTCTGCGCGGCCAGGTTGCCGGCCGCGATCTCATAGAGGTTGGCCTGGTGGATGCCGATCAGGAAGGAGGCGTCCTGCGGTGACGGCACCGCCGCGGCCGGAGCGGCCGCGCCGATGGTGATCACCACCGCGGCGAGCACGACGAACAGCCCTCTGCTCCGGTTCATGACGAAGCCTCCATCCCCCGGACCGCGCGGCGCAGCCTGTTGCCGCGGGTGGCGCACGGCCGCCTGCGCCCAGGTCAGTACCCACGAACGCCGTTGCCGACACCTGCCCGGCCGATTCGGGCGACCGCGGGGTGATCTTCCGGCATTAAAATGCCCGCGGGCGGGGCCGTAGCGCGCCGCGGCCGACCGACGACGGGGAGCGAACGTGAACAGCGGCATCGAGGTGCGGCCCGCGGAGGCGGGCGACTGGGCGGCCGTGGCCGACATCGTCAATTTCTACATCGACACCACGACGGTGAACTTCCGCACCGAGCGGCAGACGGCACAGGAGTGGGCCGACGACTGGTCCCGCAGCCGCGACCGGTATCCGTGGCTCGTGGCGGTCGTCGACGGTGAGGTGGCCGGGCTCGCCTATGCGGGCCAGTGGAAGGCCCGCGCCGCGTACGACTGGTGCGCCGAGGTCACCGGATACGTCGCCGACGGCAGGCGTGGGCAGCGGGTCGGGCACGCGCTCTACCGGGCGCTGCTGGCGACCCTGGACGCCCAGGGCTACCGCACCATGATCGGCGTGATCGGCCTGCCCAACGAGCCCAGCGCCCGCTTCCATGAAGCGTTCGGTTTCCGCCACACCGGCACCCTGCAGGGCGTCGGCTACAAGCAGGGCCGCTGGTGCGACATCGGATTCTGGCAGCGCACCTCGGTCGCGACGGATGCCCCGCCCGGCGAGATCCGTCCTTTCGCGACCGTATGGCCACAGGTCGGCGCCACCCTCAGCGAGGACGGCCCAGCACGCTCCTGACAGCCGTGGCGGGACGGGCGGCACACGCCGGCGCCGGTCCTCCAGGCACGGCTGCTGGGAGGACCGACGCCGGCGCGACTCAGGTGGACGGCCCCGCGAGCGGCGAGGAGACCGCTAGGGCGTCCACGGGCTGACCACCGCCCAGGTGGTGTCCGGGGCGTAGTTGCCGGGGCTGTCGTACGGATGCGGGCCGCCGTTGCCGGCCACCCACACCTCCGCCGCGTAGTGCCGCACGCTCAGGCTGGGCAGGTTCGAGCTGACCAGGCTGACGTTGCCGGTGCCGGAGCGTCCCGGCTGGGCGCAGAACGTCGCGTCGGCGTCGAACAGCGCGGTGCCGTCGCGGGCGTCCTTGCGTACCCGGAAGTTGGCGTGCCGCAGGTAGTGCCCGGCGAAGTTCTTCGACTCGAACGAGTAGCAGGTCGGGTCGGCCAGGCCGCGCCGCACGACGAACGTCGCGTCCGCTTTCAGGGCCGCCGGGCTGGCCGCGTTGACCACCGACGTCACGCCGAGGCTGGCGTTGTGCGCGAGGAACCGGTCGGTGAAGCCGGGCGTCACCACCTGGAGCGAGCGTGACTGGTCCAGCGGCAGGTCCGCGCCGCTGCGCCACCATGCTGAGGTGCCGCGCCAGGTCGCGTCGGCCGCGAACGACGTCGGGTTGTCCCAGGCGTTCGTGCCGCTGCTGTTGGCGATCCACACTTCGGAGTTGATGTGCCGCAGGTAGCGGCCCGGGAAGTTGTACGACTCCAGCGACACCCCGCCCGCCGCGAGCCCGGCCCGCTGGCAGAACGTGGCGTCGGCGGCGTACACCGGCGAGCCGTCGTTGGCGGCGAGCTGCACCCGGTAGCCGGAGTGGCGCAGGAACTGGCCGGGCATGTCGCGGGACTCGAACGACAGGCACGACGACGACGCCAGGCCGGGGCGCACCCAGAACGTGGACGCCTTCTTCACCGCGTCGGAGCTGGTGCCGGAGACGACCTGGGTGACGCTCGGGGAGCCGCTGTGGCTGAGGTACTTCGTGGTGTGCCCCGAGGTGGTGACTCGCAGCGAGGCGAGCTGCCCGGTGGGCAGGTAGGTGCCCTGCGCGGCGGCCAGCACCGACAGGTTGACGGCACGGACCTGGGCGAAGTCCATCTTCTGGACCTGCCGGTCGTACGTGAAGAACCCGTTGACCTCGTTCTCGACGTCGGTGGGCTCGGTGTAGACGCTGGCGGACAGGCCACGGCCGTCGACGAGATCGCGCAGCTGCCCGGTGGCCTCGACGTAGCGCCGGGTCAGGGCAGCCGAGTCGGCCGTCATCTCGTAGGCGAAGCCGTTGCCGGGCGACCACTCGTGTCCGGCCACCCGCAGGCCGATGCCGCCGTACTCGCCGAGCACGGCGATGCGGGAGGCGGTCGGCAGGGCGGGCGAGCCCGGCCCGACGTAGATGTGGTCGTCGATCACGTCGCCGTTGCCGCCGTCGAAGCCGCAGCAGTTGGAGCCGGAGTTGTTGGTGACCAGCCGGGACGGGTCCCAGCTCTTGACCAGGTCGGCGATGCGCGCGGGGTCGTACTCGCCCCAGCCCTCGTTGAACGGCACCCACAGCACGATCGAGGTGATGCCCTTGAGCTGGTCGACGATGCGGCGCAGCTCGGCCTCGAACACGGTGCGATCGCCGGCCGACGGGGTGAAGCCGGTCTTCATGGCGGGCATGTCCTGCCAGACCATCAGCCCGAGGCGGTCGGCGTGGTAGAACCAGCGGGCCGGTTCGACCTTGATGTGCTTGCGCACCATGTTGAAGCCGAGCGCCTTCTGCTGCTCCAGGTCGAAGCGCAGCGCCGCGTCGGTGGGCGCGGTGTAGATGCCGTCGGGCCAGTACCCCTGGTCGAGGGTGCCGATCTGGAACACGAACTTGCCGTTGAGCACCGGCCGCAGAACGCCGTCGACCAGGGCTTTGCCGATCGACCGCATGCCGACGTAGCCGCCGACCGTGTCGCCGCCGTTCGTGCCGGTCAGGGTGACGCGCAGGTCGTACAGGAACGGGTCGTCGGGGGTCCACAGGTGCGCGTTGGGGATCGGGATCCGCAGGTGCGCGCCGGGCGCGCCGGTGACGGTGCTGATCACCGTGCCGCCCGAGAGCACCTGGGCCTGCACGGCGCTCGCGCCGCCGGTGGTCTGCACGACCAGGTCGAGCACCCCCGCGGGCAGGTCGGGCGTGGTGTCCAGGCGGGTGATCCGGGCCGCGTTGGCGGGCTCCAGCCAGACCGTCTGCCAGATGCCGCTGGCCGCGGTGTAGAAGATGCCGCTCGGGCTGAGCCGCTGCTTGCCCAGCGGAATCCCGGCCGCGTCGACCGGCGAGTGCACGCCGACGATGATCTCGTTGGTGCCGCCGTTGAGCGCGCCGGTGATGTCGAACGTGAAGGCGTCGTAGCCGCCGCTGTGGCTGCCGACGGACACGCCGTTGACCCAGACCTGGGCGGTGTGGGTGACCGCGCCGAAGTTGAGCAGGATGCGGCGGCCGCTCCAGCCCGCGGGCACGGTGAAGGAGCGTCTGTACCACATGTAGTTCTGGTGGCGCATGATCCCGGACAGGGCCGATTCGATCGGGTACGGCACCAGCACGGTCTCCGCGAGCGTCTGCCCGAACGGCGGGCTGGCCAGCGAGGACGCGCCGGCGAACTGCCACTGGCCGTTGAGGTT
The DNA here is from genome assembly GCF_009720365.1 of Catellatospora paridis. GTDB lineage: Bacteria > Actinomycetota > Actinomycetes > Mycobacteriales > Micromonosporaceae > Catellatospora > Catellatospora paridis. Next base: position 234,455 of record NZ_WBZD01000017.1, read on the forward strand.
CTGCCAGTCGGGGCGGGTCAGCTGCGGGCGCGGATACTCCGGCAGCGGGTTGGTCAGCGAGACCTGGCTGGTCCACGGGGTGGACAGCGGGGGCGTCTTCGGGAGGTACGGGGCGCTCCAGGCGGGCTGCGCGGCGACCAGGGTCGCGGCGACGGCGAGTAACGCCGAGATCAGCAGGGCCAGGGGCCGGGCGGGCTGTCGCATGCGTCGCGCTCCTACGGGTGGGCGGACCGGGGGCGGAGAGATCCGATGTCACCGATGTTTCATAACGGTGCAGACACGACATCTTGTCGTCATCGGACTCGGTCTGTATAACGTTATAGAGCGAAGGCGGTTGATCGCAATCGGACCGAAACGATTGCGGGTCAACATTTTCGGCGGCCTATTCGCGCTGTAAGAATGCCCTCCTTTATTGACGTAGGTCAATCCCACCGCAGGGAGAGTCCCATGTTCCAGCGCAACAAGGCAATGATCATCACAGCTACCCTGGCCCTGGGCGGTGCGCTGCTCAGCGCCTGCACCAAGGGCGAGGACACCGGCACCCCCACCGACGGCGGCAGCGCCGGCGCGCAGGTCGTGGCCTCGGCCAGCGCCGGCGGCCAGGGCTGCACGCTGCAGGCGTACGGCGCCACCAAGATCGAGCTCAAGGACGCGATCGTCGGCTTCTCCCAGTCGGAGAAGGAGGCCAACCCGTTCCGCATCGCCGAGACCCAGTCCATCAAGGACGAGGCGGCCAAGGTCGGGGTGAAGAAGCTGCTCGTGACCAACGCGCAGTCGCAGCTGTCCAAGCAGGTCAGTGACATCCAGGACATGCTCGCCCAGGGCGCGCAGTTCCTCATCGTCGCGCCGCTGAACTCCGACGGCCTGGAGCCCGCGCTCAAGGCCGCGGCCGACAAGAAGGTCCCGGTGCTCACCATCGACCGCAAGGTCAACGCCACCGCCTGCAAGGACTACCTCGCGTTCCTCGGCTCGAACTTCGTCGAGCAGGGCAAGCGCGCGGCCGACGCGATGGTCAAGGCCACCGGCGGCAAGGGCAAGGTCGCGATCCTGCTCGGCTCCTCGGGCAACAACGTGACCACCGACCGCACCAGCGGTTTCGTCGACCAGATCAAGGCCACCGCGCCCGGCATCGAGATCGTGGCGCAGCAGACCGGCGAGTTCGCCCGCGACAAGGGTCAGCAGGTCACCGAGCAGCTGCTGCTGAGCAACCCGGGCATCACCGCGATCTACGCCGAGAACGACGAGATGGCGCTGGGCGCGGTCACCGCGATCAAGGGCGCCGGCAAGAAGCCCGGCGCCGACATCAAGATCGTGTCGATCGACGGCACCCGCAACGCCGTGGAGGCGATCACGAAGGGCGAGATCAACGCCGTGATCGAGTCCAACCCCCGCTTCGGCCCGCTGGCCTTCGCCACCGCGCAGAAGTTCCTGGCCGGCGAGGCCATCCCCGCCAACGTCATCATCTCCGACCGCGAATACGACTCGGCGAATGCCGCCGCGTCGCTGAGCAGCGCCTACTGAGGCTGCCGCAGTGCCGGAAGTGGGGGGGGGGGGCGGGGGGGGGGGGGGGGGGGCGGGCGCGGGGGGCCGGGGGGCGGGGGGGGGGCCGCCCTGCCCCGCCCCCCGGCCGGGCGGCGCGGCGCCTGCCGCCCCCCCCCCCCCCCCGGCGGCGCCCCCACTTCCTCACCCGGAGACACGACGGCGAGGAGGACGAAACCCCAGATGAACCAACCCGTGCTGGACGTACGCGGGGTCAGCAGGCGATTCCCCGGCGTGCTGGCCCTCGACGACGTGTCGCTGACCGTCGCCCCCGGCGAGGTGCACGCCCTGGTCGGCGAGAACGGCGCCGGCAAGTCCACCCTGATCAAGATCCTGACCGGGGTGTACCGGCCCGACGCCGGTGAGGTGCACTACCGCGGCGAGCCCGTGGCCTTCGGCCGTCCGCTGGACGCGCAGGCCGCCGGGATCTCCACCATCTACCAGGAGGTCAACCTCGTCCCGCTGATGAGCGTGGCGCGCAACCTGTTCCTGGGCCGCGAGCCGCGCACCCGCCTCGGGCTGATCGACGTGGCCCGGATGAACCGCGAGGCCGCCGAGCAGCTGGCCCGCTACGGCATCGAGGTCGATGTGCGGCTGCCGCTGCGCTCGCTCGGGCTCGGCGCGCAGCAGATGGTCGCACTGGCCCGCGCCGTCGCGGTCGACGCCCGCGTCGTCATCATGGACGAGCCGACCTCCTCGCTCGAACCGCGCGAGGTCGACACCCTGTTCCGGGTGGTCCGTGAGCTGAGCGGGCGCGGCATCGCCATCGTCTACGTCAGCCACCGCCTCGACGAGCTCTACCAGCTCTGCGACCGGGTCACCGTGCTGCGCGACGGCCGCCGGGTGCACACCGGCGAGCTGGCCCAGCTCGACCGGCTGAGCCTGATCTCACTCATGCTCGGCCGCGACGCCGCCGAGGTGCGCCGCGACGGACTGACCGGCTTCTCCGCCCACGACGCGGGCGACGTCGAGCCGATCCTGCGGGTCCGCGACCTGAGCCGGGCGCACCAGCTGCACGGCATCTCCTTCGACGTGCGCCCCGGCGAGGTGACCGGGCTCGGCGGCCTGCTCGGCTCCGGGCGCTCCGAGACCGCCAAGGCCGTGGTCGGCGCGCTCGGCGCGGACGGCGAGGTCACCATGGCCGGGCGGCGGCTGACCCGCCGCTCGCCCGCCGCGGCGATCCGGGCGGGCATGGCGATGCTGCCCGAGGACCGCAAGGCCGAGGGCATCGTTCCCGGGCTGAGCGTGCGGGAGAACATCGTGCTCGCCGCGATGCCGACGCTGTCCCGGTTCGGCGTGGTCTCGCGGGCCAGGCAGGACCGCATCGTCGACACGTTCATGAAGCGGCTGCGCATCAAGGCGGCCAGCCCGGAGCAGAAGGTGTCCGAGCTGTCCGGCGGCAACCAACAGAAGGTGCTGCTCGCCCGCTGGCTTTGCCTGCACCCGCGACTGCTGCTGCTCGACGAGCCCACCCGCGGCATCGACGTCGGCGCGAAGGCCGAGGTGCAGGCGCTCATCGACGAGCTGGCCGCCGACGGCCTGGCCGTCGTGCTCATCTCCTCCGACCTGGAGGAGCTGGTCGAGGGCGCGGACCGCATCGTCGTGCTGCGCGCCGGAGCCGTCGTCGGCGAGCTGGCCGGCGACGACGTCACCGAGGACAACATCATGACCGCCCTGGCCCAGGAGCCCGCCCATGACTGAGGCGACCGTCAAGACGTACGCGCCGCCGGACCGCGTCCGGCTCGCGTGCCTGCTGCAGGACTACGGGGTGTACGCCGCCGTGGCCCTGCTGGTGCTGTTCAACGTCGCCTTCACCGACAACTTCCTGCAGGCCGCGACGCTGCGCACGCAGCTGGTGCAGGTCGCGCCGGTGGTGATCGCGGCGCTGGGTATGGCCATGGTCATCGGCAGCGAGGGCGTCGACCTGTCCGTCGGCTCGGTGATGGCCCTGTCCGCGGCGGTGCTGCCGCTGTACATCGGCTACGGCTTCTGGCCCGCGGCGGTGCTCGCCCTGGTGGTCGGCGGGCTGGTCGGCGTCGTCAACGGCACCCTGGTCTCCGTGGTCGGGTTGCAGCCGATCGTGGCCACCCTGGCGCTGCTGGTCGGCGGCCGGGGACTGGCCCTGGTGTTCGCCGACGGGCAGCTCAAAGGCATCAAGGACACCACGCTGCTGGAGTTGGGCACGGGCGAGCTGCTCGGGGTGCCGTACACGGTGCTGATCGCCGGGTGCCTGGCCGTCGTGATCGGATTCGTGGTCCAGCGGACCACGTACGGCCGGCAGCTGGTGGCCGTGGGCGGCAACCGGGCCGCGAGTCACCTCGCCGGGCTACCCGTCAAGCGGGTGCTGATCGGCACCTACGTGCTGTGCGGGGTGCTCGCCGCGCTGGCCGGGGTGCTGGCCACGGCCCGGCTCGGGGCCAGCGACCCGTCCGCGATCGGCAACCTGATGGAGCTGTCCGCGATCACCGCGGTCGTGGTCGGCGGCACGCCGCTGACCGGCGGCAGCATCCGGGTGCTCGGCACCGTGGCGGGCGCGCTGCTGATGCAGCTGGTCCGGGCCACGCTCATCAACCACGACCTGCCCGACTCGGCGGCGCAGATGATCCAGGCCGCGATCATCCTGGTAGCCGTCTACATCGCCCGGGAACGGCGGACCCGATGACCCAGACCATCGTCCACAAGACGCCGCAGCCGGTGCCCGTCGAGCGTGAGCAGCGTCGCGAACGGCTGGCGGCGCTGGCCCAGCGACACGGCGCCCTCGCCGTCCTCGCGCTGGTCGTGATCATCTCGTCGGCGGTGTTCCCGTCGTTCCCGACGGCGGAGAACGCCAACGGGGTCGCGATCCAGTCGTCGTTCCTGGCCGTCGTGGCCCTCGGCATGACCTTCGTGATCATCACGGGCGGCATCGACCTGTCGGTCGGGTCGGTGTTCGCGCTCGGGGGCGTGCTGGCCGCGTACGCCTCGCAGTGGGGCGCACTGCCCGCGCTGCTGGTGCCGCTGGCCGTGTGCGGTGCGATCGGGCTGCTGCAAGGGGTGCTGATCGCGTACACCGGGATGGCGCCGTTCATCGTGACGCTGGCCGGGCTGCTCGGCGCGCGCGGGCTGCTGCTGGCCATCACCGAGGAGGGCGCGAACACCTACCTGGTGCCCAAGGACTCGGCGTTCCTGGAACTCGGCCAGGGCACCCTGTTCGGCGTCGGCTATCCGGTCTACCTCGCCGTGCTGCTGTTCGGGCTCGGTGGGGTGCTGCTGCAGCGCACCCGCTACGGGCAGGCCGTGTTCGCGGTCGGGGGCAGCTCTGACGCGGCCGCGCTGATGGGACTGCCGGTGGCCCGGATCAGGGTGCTGACGTACCTGCTCAGTGGACTGCTGGCCGGGTTCGCGGGGGTGCTCAACGCGTCGCGGCTGTCCTCGGGTGTCACCATTCTCGGCGTCGGCCTGGAACTCGACGCCATCGCCGCCGTCGTCATCGGCGGCACCCTGCTCATCGGCGGCGCGGGCACGGTCAGCGGCACCCTGTGCGGGGTGCTGCTGCTCGGGGTCATCCAGAACGTGATCAACCAGATAGGGTCGCTGAACTCGTCGTACCAGTCGGTGGTCAGCGGCGGCTTCCTGATCGTCGTGGTGGTGGTGCAGACCTGTCTGAGCAGGCGACGGCACCTGCGTTGACGTGACGGCCCCGGCAGTGATGACAATGAGCAGTGAGTGGAGGAAACCCGCCGATGGCGGTCAGTCTCAAGGACATCGCCAGGCGGGCCGGCGTGTCGCAGGCGACGGTGTCCAACGTCGTCAACGGCTACCGGCCCGTCGGCGAGGCCACCCGCGCGCGGGTGCAGCAGGCGATCGACGAGCTGGGCTACACGCCCAACCTAAGCGCCCGGCACCTGCGGCGGGGCCGCACCGGCATCATCGCGCTGGCCATCCCCGAGCTGAACAACCCCTACTTCGCGGAGCTGGCCGACGCGGCGATCCGGGCGGCGACCAAGCGCGGGTACACCCTGCTGCTCGACTACACCGACGGTGACCGGGACAAGGAACTGCTGGTCGCCGACGGGTTCCGGGCCCAGATCATCGACGGGCTGATTCTGTCGGCGGTGCACCTCAACCGCGACGACATCGCCAGCCGCACCAGCGAGACCCCGATGGTGCTGGTCGGCGAGGCGATCTACCACGCCCCGTACGACCATGTCGTCATCGACAACCTCGCCGCCAGCCGCGAGGCGATGCGGCACCTCATCGCGCTGGGGCGGCGGCGGATCGCGTTCATCGGCGCGCACATCGAGGCCAACCGGGCCCCGTCGCTGCTGCGCCTGCGCGGCTACACCGAGGCGCTGGAGGCGGCCGGGCTGCCGTTCGACCCGGACCTGACCGTCACCACCAGCGGCTTCGGCCGCGGCGACGGCGCCGCGGGCATGCGGGCGCTGCTGGCACTGGCGCAGCCGCCGGACGCGGTGTTCGCGTTCAACGACCTGATCGCGCTCGGCGCGATCCGGGCACTGCACGACCACGGGCTGCGGGTGCCCGACGACGTCTCCGTGATCGGCATCGACGACGTGGAGGAGGGCCGGTTCAGCATCCCGACCCTCACCACGATCTCGCCGGACAAGGAGATGATCGGCCGACTCGCGGTGGAGAAGCTCCTCGACCGCATCGAGGGCCGCCCGGCCGGTCCGCCCGTCGAGTTCCAGCCCCCGTTCCGGCTGGTCGTCCGCGAGTCCGCGCCCGCCGCCGCGCAAGCCTGAACGGCGGCGTCGGCGGCCGGGCACGGTCGGTGCGCCGTTCAGTCCTCGTCGTCTTCCTCGTCATGGTCGTCGTCGTACTCCAGCTGCCACTGCTGCAGGTCGTGTTCGGCGATCACCGCATCGGCCTCGGCGTCACGGCCCTGCGCCCGGAGCGCGCGGGCGATGGCGACGTGCAGCCAGAGCGTGTCCTGCTCGTCCGCGCCGTCGAGCGCGCGGCGGGCATGCTGCTCGGCCTCGGCGGGCCGGTCCCGGCGCAGCAGTCGCCAGGCCACGAACACCGCCGCCTCGCCCCGTACGACACCGTCCTGGCAATGTTCTGCCAGCTCGGCTCGCGCGAGCGCCGCGTCGTCGCGGTCCTCGGCGTCGTGCAGCCACGCCGCGGCCAGGTGCAGCCGATGGTGCTCGACATGCCAGACCGCAGGGTCGGCTTCTGCGGGCGGTGCCGCGGCGACCGCATCGGCCCGTGCCAGCACCTGCTCCGCGGACGCCCACCGGGCGCCGCGGGCGCCGACGATGGCCTGGCGCAGGGAACGCAGCTCGGCCAGCGGGTCGCCGGCCGTGCGGTGTTCGTCGGCGGCGCGCAGCCGGCGTGCGGCACGCTCCTCGCCCCAGCACAACTGCGCCGACGAGTCCAGCAGCGCCGCGCGGCGGGCGGCGCCCAGCGACGGCTCGGCGAGCAGCAGCTCCAGCACCGCCTCCGACGAGTCACGCTGCCCGCCGTCGAGGTAGAGCTGCCAGAGCAGCTCCCGGGCCCGTAGCAAGGGCTCGGCCAGGCCGGCCCGGTCCAGCGCCAGCGCCGCCTCCTCCGCGGCGGCATACCGGGTCTCGGGGTCGCTGTGGTCGCGCAACAGTAGTGCCGCGTCGAGCCGAGCCAGGGCCGCGGCCGCGGCGTCGCCCGCCAGCGTGTGCGCCGCGATCTGCTCGTTCACCCCGGCGATCCGCTTGCGGGTACGTTTGCCCGCGCTCTCCAGCACGCTCAGTGGCAAGCTGTCCGCCAGCGGCGGCGCGGTCATCCGCTGCCGCGCCAGCTCGCTCTGGTAGGTGGTGCCGTTGCGGGCGTCGAAGCGCGCCGCCAGCTGCTCCACCAGCGGCAGCAGCTCCGCGCGCAGCGCGGCCACGGTGGTCGGCGGGCGGCGGCCGTCCGGACCCGGGCGGCCCTGCACGGTCACGTCCCCGTGGCCGCCCTCGGCCAGCCGGTTCAGCACCAGCACCGCGCAGGACACGAAGACCAGCACGTCGTACGGGTTGGCCGTGCCGTCCAGCCAGGGCAGGTGCCGCTCCAGCAGGTCCAGGCCGCGCAGCTCGTTGCCGCTGCGGCCCAGGAAGGTCAGGTGGGTGCCCAGCGCGCTCAGGTGCAGCCGGTCGGTGCGCATCACCCGGTAGGCCGCCCGGTGCAGCTCGGCCGCCTTGCGCAGGTCGCCGGTGTGCAGGTGGGCGAGCATCAGGTTGGTGCGGATGCGCTCGGGCTGGGTCCGGCACCAGCTGTCGGCGAACGGCGACGCGATCGCGATGGCCTCCTTGGGCCGGCCCAGCGTCAGCCAGTACCAGGCCTGCGCCGACGGCACGCACACCGAGCAGTTGGCCAGGCCGTCCCGCTCGGCGGTGATCATGTCGTGGTAGGACGCCGCCGCCGTGTCCAGGTCGCCCACGTGCAGGGCGATCTGCCAGCGGGCCTGGTGCACGGCGTGCAGGCTGTGCCCGCCGCGCAGGTACCGGGCCCGCATGTCGTCCAGCACCGCGTACGTCCGGTCCAGCGGCACGTCGGGGAACTCCGGCAGCGCGTTGACGATCCACTTGAACCGCCAGAGGATCGAGTGCTCCGCGCCCGGACCGCCGATCTCCGGATCCCGGTCGAAGGCGGCCAGCGCCAGCGAGAACGCCAGGAACGCGCGCCGGTCGTCGCCGCCGAACCGGAAGTTCTGGATGGCCTGGATGCGGAACTCGAACGCGATCTTCGCCTCCCCGGCCGCGTCGGCGTGCCGGATCGCGCCGTCGAGCGCGGCGTGCTGGGCCGGGCCGTCGGGCATCGCCATCGCGGCCCCGAACGCCTCGCGCAACTGCTGTTCGCTCATCGTCATGCCACGCCGCCGTGCATGGCGTGGCCCAGCAGGCCGAGGAACGACTGGTTGAGCGCGGCGGTGTCGACCGGGCGCAGCGGCTGGCGGCCCAGCAGCAGCGCCTGCACGTAGAGGCCCTCCATGACCAGCACCGTCAGGTCCGGGTCGGTGACCGTGCAGGCCTGGCGGATCAGCGGGTTGCGGTGGTTGAGCACCAGCTGCGGCCGGTCGGTGCGCCCGGCGGTGAACGAGCCCAGGATCGAGGCCCACACGTCGTCGACGTCCTCCTGGCCGCGCTGCATGTCCAGGTGCAGCGCGGTGTCGCCGTCGAGCAGGTACAGCGCGGGCAGGCCGGCCGGGTCGAAGGCGCGGATCAGCACCTCCACGCCGAACCGGTCCAGTGCCCGCTGCGCGCCGACCACGAACGAGCGCAGCCGCAGCTCCTCGTCCGGGGCCAGCTCCTCCAACCGGGTCGACAGGTCGCTGGCCGACAGCGCCTCCGTGGTGACCTTGTCGTCGAGCGAGGGCAGGCGCGACAACAGCTCGGCGTCGTACACGTAGCCCGCGTTGACGACGGCCAGGCCCTGCGCCGAGGCGACCGCGGCGATCTGCCGGAACTCGTCCAGCGACGGCACGAAACGCACCACGCCGTACGTGTCGCGGAACTGGGCCAGCGTCATCGGGCCGACCGTGGTCTCGAAGGGCCACCACTGCTCGACCAGGCGCAGCATGTCGTCGTCGTGCACCGCGAGGGCCTTCACCCCGAGGTGGTGGATGCGCAGGAAGTGCTGCAGCTTCGCCTCGTCGATCGTGCCGAGCCGGGTCATCCAGCCGCGCAGCTGGTCGCCCAGCGACTCGCGCACCTCGGCCAGCAGCGCGTCGTCGTACAGCGCCTCGCGGCTGGCGGTCGGGCGCAGCTCGGTGGTGTCGATGACGCAGCGCACGAAGAACGCCCACTCCGGCAGCAGACCCTCCACGCCCTCGCTGAGCAGCATCTGCTTGAGGTAGACCCGGTGCGCGACCCGGGCGGCCGGGTTCGACGGCATCGGCAGCACGAACGCCACCCCGCGCAGTCCCGCCTCGGCCACGGTCAGGTCGATCACGTCGAACGGGGTGAACCCGAAGTTGTCCTCGGCGTACGACAGCAGCCGGGCCCGCCGTGCCACCCGCGCTTCGCCCTCGTCGATCTCCCACGGGGCGAGCCCGGTGGTGACCGGCTCTCCGTCCACGCGCACCGCGATCGGCAGCATCGAGCCGTACAGCCCGGCCAGCTCGCGTACGGTCTGCGGCAGCAGCCACTCCTGCGCGCCGTGGCGCGGCTGCAGCGTCACCACGGTGCCCGGCTCGGCCAGCGCGTCCGCGCCGTCGAGCACCCGCACCTGGTAGCTGCCGTCGGATGAGCCCAGCCATTCGACCGTGGGCTGGTCGCCGCACCGGGTGCGGACCTGGATCGTGTCGGCGACCAGGAAGCACGACAGCAGGCCGATGCCGAACTGGCCCAGGAACTCGTGCCGGGCGAAGCCCAGATCGTCGCGTTTGGAGCTGCGGCCGATCGTGGCCAGCAGCTCGTGCACCTGCGGCTCGGTCAGCCCGATGCCGTTGTCGGTGATGGTCAGCGGCTGCCCCGGCTCCCGCGGCGTGCTGATCTCGATCGAGCCGGCGTGCTCGGGCCGGGTCACCCGCACCGCGGTGATCGCGTCGACGGCGTTCTGCATCAGCTCCCGTACGTAGACCCGCGGGCTGGCGTAGAGGTGGTGGCTCAGCAGGTCGACGATGCCGCGCAGGTCGACGTGGAAGGTGTACGACACGTGGTCCTCCGTGGTGGGGTGTGCGGTCGCCGACCCTACCGTCCGTGACCGACGTTCGCGGAACGGTTTTCGCCCCCGGAGCACCTCGCCGGGCGGGTCCTCAGGCACCGGCCTGCGCCAGCAGGCGTGCCCCGGTGACCAGCTCGGCGGTGTCGGCGGCCGCGGCGAAGGACAGCCGAACGAACGCGCCCGGCGGCTCGGCGGCGAAGAACTTGCGGCCGGGGTTGACGGCGACACCGAGCTCCCGCGCGGCCAGCGCGAGCCGCTGCTCGCTGCTCCCGGGCGGGAGCGCGGCCCACAGGTGCAGCCCGCCCTCCGGGAGCGTCACGGTCCATTCCGGGCACTCGCGGCCGAGGGCGTCGGCCAGCACCCGGCAGCGGTCCCGCAGCGCGGCGGCGAGGGCGCGCAGGTGGCGCTCCCAGGCCGGAGAGGTGAGCAGTTCGACCGCGGCCTCCTGCAGGGGCCGGGCGATGAACGCGTCGTCGACCAGGCGTACCGCGCGGATGCGGGCCATCACCGGGCCGCGCGCGACGATCGCCCCGATCCGCAGGCTGGGCGCGGCGGGTTTGGTCAACGAGGTCACCTGCACCACGGTGCCGTCGCGGTCGTCGGCGGCCAGCGGCGCAGGCACGGTACGGCCGTGCGTGAGGAACCGGCTGAAGTCGTCCTCGATCACGAACGCCCCGGCGGCGCGGGCGATGTCGACGATCTCGCGGCGGCGCTGCGGTGGCAGCACCGCACCGGTCGGGTTGTGGAAGTTCGGCTGGCAGTAGAGCACCCGCGCGCCGGTCATCGCGAACGCTTCGGACAGTAGGCCGGGCCGCAGCCCGTCGCCGTCCACGGGCACGGGGACGGGCCGCAGTCCGGCCGCGCGGGCCGCGGCGACGACACCGGGATAGGTCGGCGACTCGACCAGGATGGGGCTGCCGGGTGCGGCGACCGCCCGCAGCGCCATCGACAGCGCGCTCTGCCCACCCGCGGTGACCAGGACGTCGTCCGCGGTGACGGTGCCGCCCGCGCTGGTCGCGAACAGGCTGCGCAGCGTGGCGAGCCCGGCGGCCGGGGCGCGGTCCCACGCGCCGGGGCGGCGGCCGGCCCGGCCGAGCGCCGCGCTCAGCGCCGCGGTCGGCCGCAGCGAGTCGTGCGGGTAACCGCCGTCGAAGCGGATCGTGCCCTCGGTCGGCGGGCCGAGGTCGTCGATGACGGATCGGGTGTCCACGGTCCGGTCGGTGAGCGCGACCGTCTGCCAGCCGGTGTCGGCGCGAGCGGCGGGCTGCCGTGGCCGGGGCGCGACGTAGGTGCCACTGCCGGGCCGGGTCACCACGACGCCCTCGGCGGCGAGAAGCGCTATCGCGCGGGTGACGGTCGCCGGGCTGATCCGGTGCTGTTCCACGAGATCCCGGCTGCTCGGCAACCGTTCGCCGGGGGCCATGGTGGACAGCAGCGCGCGCAGTGTCGCGATCAGACCGTCGTAAGTGCTACTCTCCGACATGAATCAGCATGATAGCGCTACTGCGCCGACCCGGGAACCGCTACCGCTCGACGTCGCCGCGCTGCGAGCCGACACCCCCGGCTGCGAGCACGTGGTCCACCTCAACAACGCCGGTTGCGGGCTGACGCCCCGGTCCGTGCTGTCCACCGTCGTGGAGCACCTGGAGCTGGAGGGGCGGATCGGCGGCTACGAGGCCGCGGCGGCCCGTGCCGACGCGGTCGCCGACTTCTACACGCAGACCGCGGCGCTGATCAACGCCAGGCCGGGCGAGATCGCGTTCGCGGGCAGCGCGACCCACGCGTACTCCACCGCGCTGTCGGCGATCCCGTTCCAGGCCGGCGACGTCATCCTCACCACCCGCGACGACTTCGTGTCCAACCAGCTCGCGTTCCTGTCGCTGGGCAAGCGGTTCGGGGTGCGCCTGGTGCACGCGCCGGACCTGCCCGGCGGGGGAGTCGACGTGGCGGCGATGGCCGCGCTGATGCGCGCGCACCGCCCGCGCCTGGTCGCGGTCACCCACATCCCGACCAACTCCGGCCTGGTGCAGCCCGTCGCCGAGGTCGGCCGGCACTGTCGCGAGCTGGACCTGCTGTATCTCGTCGACGCCTGCCAGTCGGTGGGCCAGCTGCCCGTCGACGTCGCCGAGATCGGCTGTGACCTGCTCACCGCAACCTGCCGCAAGTTCCTGCGCGGGCCGCGTGGCTCCGGTTTCCTCTACGTCGCCGACCGGGTGCTGCGCGCCGGATACGAGCCGCTGTTCATCGACATGCGCGGTGCGCGCTGGACCGGCCCGGACAGCTACCGCCCGGTCGACACCGCGGCCCGGTTCGAGGACTGGGAGTTCCCCTACGCCACCGTGCTGGGCTGCGCCGAAGCCGCTCGCTACGCGCTGGCGGTGGGTGTCGACGAGGTCGCCTCGCGCACCCCGGCCCTGGCCGCCCGCCTGCGGGAGAAGCTCCAGGACCAGCCCGGCGTACGCGTGCTCGACCGCGGCCCGCAGCTCGGCGCGCTGGTCACGTTCGCCGTGCAGGGGTGGCAGCCGCAGGAGTTCAAGGCCGCCCTCGACGCCCGCCGGATCAACTCGGCGCTCAGCTTCCGCGAGTTCGCGCAGCTCGACTTCGGGGACAAGGGCGTCGACTGGTGCCTGCGGCTGTCCCCGCACTACTACAACACCGAGGACGAGGTGGACCTCGCCGCCGCCGCGGTCGCCGAGATCCTGGCCGGATGAACCGGGTCGGCCGCCCTCCCCGGCACACCGTCCACACCAGACCGCATGGACCTGGAAGAGTTGTGGTCGTCGGAGCGACCACAACTCTTCCAGAATGTGGCGGCGAGGAGGGCTACGAGAGGGTGGTGGCTGCCGCCCAGTCGGCGATCGGCGGCTGCTCCCGGTCGGCGTAGCAGGCGGTGACTCGGCAACCGAGTGTGGTGTGCAGGCCGGGGTGGTAGCGGGCGATGATCTCCTGGCGCGCGGCCAGTCCTTCGGCCGGGCGGTCGGCGGCGAAGAGCTGGCGCTGCAGGGCGTGCAGCGCCCAGATCAGCAGGTCGGTGGCGTGATGGTCGTGGACGGGATCGATCTGTCGAGCATTCGCGACCGCCTCCTCGGCCAGCCGGAGTGCGGCCGCCGGTGAGTCCGTGACGCGCTCCAGGCGCAGCAGCGCGCCTACCAGCCGGCTGCGGTGGCCGGGAGTGCGGGCCGCCAGCGTGCGGCAGGCCCATACCTCGGTCACCAGGTCCGGTCCGGCGGACGAGAGGAGAACGTTCCGCGCGATGAGCTCAAGCTCGATCAACATGCCTCCGTGGCTCTGTGGACAGAACGCGACCCCCACCGCGGGGCGGCGGGCGTCGCGTGTCCGATCCCGAGGGGCGCCACCTCGAGAACGGGCACGAGCGGGAAGCTTAGGCAGCTCAGTCCGGGGGTCGCGACGGTCGAACGGCCGAGTGAAGATCGCGCGGAACCGCCTTATGCTGATGGCGGCACAACCTCCGGTGCGGATCAGACCGGGGGCCGCCGGGTGACGGTGGAGGACTTCTTCAGCTGGAAGTCGTCGCAGGCCGAGTCGGCGACCTCGCCGCGGATGCTCTGCCCGGCCCGGGGCGAGAACGAGGCTTCCAGCCCGACCATGACGTAGTCGCCCGGCCGCTTCACCCAGTGGCCCGGCCGCAGCGTGAAGCCGCTCGCCGTGTAGGTCCCCTCCAGCACGAACGATCCGCGCGGCACGTCCGGGTTGCTGCTCACCGGATAGAACTCGAACAGGGCCTCCACCTCGTGGTCGTCGACCACGAAGACGGTGAGCTTGACCCCGGTCAGGCCCTGCCGGCAGCGGTAGGTGCCCTCCCAGGTCCCGGACAGGAAGGCCCGCGCCGCCGTGAGGTCGTCCGAGGCGGCGGACGGGCTGGGGGAGGCCGCGGCCGAGGCGTATGCCGATCGCGAGGGCGCGACCACGAGGTCCCCGTCGGACGGTTCGTCGATCTGCTGGATCAGAAACCACGCGCCGCCGGCGAGCAGGGCGATGGCGACCAGGGCCGCCACCCCGGCGAGCACCCAGGTGAGCGACTGCGACGACGAGCCGGCGGCGGCCTTCGCCGGGGGCGGCGACCACGGCGGCAGGGGCTCGCCCGGCGGCGGATACGGGCCGGGGGCCAGCGGCAGCCCGCCGGTCATCGCGAGGGTGGGCGGGGCGAGGTCGTTGAGCAGCGCCTCGAGCCATGTCGCGAGGCTGTTCGGCCGGTCCGCGGGCGGGGCGACCAGCGCATTGAGGATCCGGTGCTGGAACGCGGGGAAGGCGGCGCACAGCGGGTGGGTGCGCAGCTGCTCGGCGAGCTGCTGGAGATCGGGACCCTGGTGGGCGAGGCGGACCGGGGGTGGCCCGCCCAGCGCGGCATGCGCGACGGCGGCGGCGAAGGCGAAGCGGTCCGCGGCGGGGCTGGTCACCGCGCCGGGCAGGAACAGCTCCGGAGCGGCGTACGGGGTGCTGCGGGCGGCTACCAGGGAGCCGTCGACGGTCCACAGCTGGCCCAGGTCGGCGGGGCTGGACGAGCCGTCGGGGCGCACCACGACCGTGGCCGGTTTGACGTCCCCGTGGGCCACCGGCACGCCGGTGCGGCGGCCGGAGTGCATCTCGTCCAGGATCACGGCGGTGCCGGCGAGCACCCGCAGCCGGTGCGACAGCCCTTCGTACGGGTTGAGCGCCAGCCAGTCGAGATAGGACTGATCGCCGAACCGGTTGTCGTACACGGCATCCCCCTGTCGCGGCGCGAGCCCGTCGACAATATAGACGGCCGTGTCACCGCGAGCGCGCCGCCCGCGCCCCGGGGGCGGGCGGCGCACTCGGGCCTCAGGCGGAGGCCTCCGATGCCCGCTGCGGTCGGGTGCCGCGAAACAGGTCTGCCGTGGCCTGGGACGCGGTGACAGTATGTCCCGGTGAACTCCCGAGAGCAGATGTTCGACCAGGCCGTGTCTGCCTGGCAGGCGGAGCCCCGCGACGGCGAGGCCGTCGACGCGCTGCTCGAGACGATCGTCAGGCCGGATCCGGCGGTGGCAGTGGACCAGGCGCGGGCGCACCTTGCCGCGGCGGACGATGCCGTGCGCGGCGTCGCCTGGCAGTTGCTCGGGATCGCGGCGCAGCTGGGCGACGAGCACGTCCATCATGACGTCGCCGGTCTGGCGATCGCGGCGTACGCCGGGGAGGAGTGTGCCGACGTGCTGGAGGGCATCGCCTGGGCGCTCGGCGGCGCGGGGGAGGCCCGTGGGGTGCCCGCGCTGATCGCGCTGTCCGGGTGCGCCGACGCCTCACTCAGGATCAAGGTGGCCGCAGCGCTGCCGTCGGCGATGAGCGACCCGCCCGAGGAGGCCGGGGTCGCCGCGCTGATCCGGCTCACCACCGATCCCGACCAGGAGGTCCGGAACTGGGCGACATTCGCGCTCGGCAGGCAGACCGCCGCCGACTCCGCCGCCGTGCGCGCCGCGCTGTGGGCGCGGATCGACGACCCGTACGGCGAGGCGCGCGACGAGGCCGTGGTGGGGCTCGCGTACCGCGGCGAGCGCGCAGTGCTGCCCGTCCTGGCGGGGCTGCTGGCCCGGCCGATCGCGGGCGACGTGCTGTTCGAGGCGGCGGCGCTGCTCGGCGACCCGTCCCTGCTCGCCGTGCTGCGCGAGTTCGACGTCACCGACGACCAGGTGCGCGCGGCCGTCGCAGCCTGTGACCCGCAGGAGCGGGCCCGGCGGGATCGGCTCGACGCCGAACTGCGCGAGGCCGTCGCCGTCCGCCTGTCGGCGGCGGAGGTGGCGCTGCGACCCATGTGGGGGAGCACGGAGCGGGAGCTGCGCGTGACGGTCGGCGGCCACGAGTCGTGGTACGACGCCGACAGCCTGCTGCGGCGGGCCTCTGGCGACCCGCAGCACGCGGCGCGACTCGTGCGCGCGGACCTCGGCTCGGCCTGACCGGTCAGATCAGGCTGGACGCGGCGCGCACCTGGGTCGTGACCGACTTGGCGATGTTCACCCCGTGCGACATCCCCAGACTGATGGGGTATCGGGTCAGCACGGCCATGGTCCAGTCGTCGCCGAGCGCCAAGCAGTTGACGTTCCATACGCCCAGGTCGCCGCGCTGCACCCACCCGTTCTTGATGGCGATGGCAGGCTGTTCCGCGGCGGGGAAGACGCGGCGGATGCCGAAGTTGCCGTCGCCGCGCACCGCGCGCATCTCGTCGACGAGGTAGCCGGTCCACTTCGGGCCGGCCGCGGTGCCCGTGCCGATGGCGTGGGCGATGCGGCAGGTGTCGCGGGCGGACAGCAGGGTCTTGCTCCAGTCCGGGCCGGCCTGGGAGTCGGTCAGCTTGCAGACGGAGATCAGGCGGGTGATCGTGTTGCGCCCGCCGAGCTCGTTCCAGAGCGCCGAGGCCACCGCGTTGTCGCTGTCGCGGATCATCTTGCGGACGTCGGCCAGCTGCGCCGAGCTCGGGGTCCGGCCGACCTCGGTGGCGCGGCGCAGGTAGTCGGCGGCCAGCCAAGCCTTGATCATCGAGGCGGTCATGTTCGTCTCGTGCATGTTCTTCGAGCCGACGATCTCGCCCGTGGTGCGGTCCAGCAGCGCCCAGTTGTACCAGCCGCTGGTGGTCACCTTGACCAGGTCGCCCGCGTTGGCCGCGGTCAGCGCGCCGGCACGCTCCACCCCCGGCGGGCCGGGCTGGGCGGGCACGGTGCCCGGCGCGGTGTCGCCCGGCGCGGGCGGGTCGTGCCAGACCGGCGCCGCGCCGGGGTCCGCGCCGCCGCGGCCGGCCAGCCAGAGGCCGCCGGTGGCCAGCGCGGTCACGCCCACGCCGCCGGCCAGCAGGGCACGTCGACGGGTGTGCTCGGTCATGACGGGGTCTCCGGGGGGTGCGGAGTGGTGGCCGGCGGCGGGGGTGCGCGTCCGGCGGTTCAGCGCGTGGGTGTGCTTATGCCGTCGATGATGCCCGACGCGGAGCCTTCGTGTGATCCTCGGTCCGGGTCAGTCCAGGCTGATCGTTCCGGTGATGGTGGTCGGGCCGGGCGCGGCGAGCGCGTCGGCGATGCCGCCGGCCCAGCCGCGGATCGCGTCCCAGTCCCGGAAGTCGCCCTCGGGCGCGCGCAGCGCCACGACAAGGGCCTGCTCGGCGATGCTCAGCCGGCTGTGCTCCAGCCGCCCGGCGAACACCCGGTGCTCGCGGGCTCCGGTGGCCTCGGCGATGGCGGTGACGTCGACCGGGTCCTCGTCGGGCATCGGCGGGTCGCCGACCGGGCCGCTGGAGAACAGCCACACCGGATGCGAGGACAGCACCGCGGCGTGGCTCTGCACGAACCAGCGGGCCGGTTGCAGCCAGTGCCCGGAGTACACGGCGCTGCCGATGACGAACGCGTCGAAGCCGTCGGCCTGCACGGACGGGTCGATCTCGTGGGCTTCGGCGTCGAAGCCGCGTTCGGTGAGGACCTTCGCGATGGCGTTGGCGATCTCCGCGGTCGCCTCGTACTTCGACGCCGCCGCCACCAGCACGCGGCGCGGCGGTCCGGTCTGGCCGGTGAGCGCTTCGGGTAGCTCCTCCAGCTGCGCCATGACCAGGCGCTGCAGCGGCGGTTCCAGCAGCGGGGGCGCGGTGGTCGGGGCGGCGGCGGGAGCGGGAGCCGTGGTCATGCGGGGGTCCGCTCGAGGTCGGCGTCGGCCTGCGCGAGCAGCCGCTGTCCGAGCTCGACCAGCGCACGGCCGGCGGCCAGCTCGTCGCCGATCGCCGGCACGTCCTCGTCGAACCGGCTGCGCGCCGCGCGGCCGTCGCCGCGCATCGCGGGCGTGGTGGCGCCGGTGTCGAGGCGGGCGTGCGCCTGCGTACGGCCGGAGCCGTCGTCGTCGATGGTGATGTCGACGGTCCAGTGCTTCGTGCTCATCGGCCCGGCCTCCCGGCAGTCACGCGCCGACACGCCGTCAGGTCGCGTGCCGCCCCTGCCATTGTCGCGCCCGCGGCGCTCGGGTTGGGCCGGTTGGCCTGCACAAAGGCGTTTTGTCCCAACGAGCGCCCGCCGCGCCCGGCACCGTGATGGCGGCGGAACGGGCCCGTGCTCACTATGGTGTGCGTGTGTCCAGCGAACAGGTGTACGCGGGTGTCTTCGGCACCATCCTCGGAATCGCGCTGCTCGTGGCCGCCATCCGCTGGATGTTCGGCAAGCGGTGAAGCGGGATGTAAAGAATAGCTGACATCGTGTACGCTCGGTCGTACCGGCGATGTCAAGGATTCTTTACATCGTCGGCCGACCGAGAGGATCTGCCATGACCTCGTGCAAGCCCGCGCCCGCCGCCGACACCGACCGCGTCCCGACCACCTTCGAGGAACGCAACACCTGGTGGGTGGCCATCCTGGTGCCCGCAACGACGCTGGTGTACTTCGCCGTGGTGCTCCCGCGGCTGTTGAGCCGGCCCGCCGCCGAGGTCGCCTGGGTGACGCCGATGCTGTGGGCGATCGGCGTCACGTTCGTCGGCACGATCCTCGGCTCGATCGTGTCGGCGATGGTCGCCCGGGACGGCCACACCGAATCCGACGTGCGGGACAAGCAGATCGTGCGGCACGGCGACCGGATCGCCCAGGGCGTCATGGCCTTCGGCGCCGCCGCGGTGCTGGTGCTGGCGATGGTGCGGGCCGACCAGTTCTGGATCGGCAACGTCCTGTTCCTGATCGGCGCCGTCGGCACCACCTGGGGCGCGATCGCCAAGATCCGGGCGTACCGCGGCGCGTTCCATGGTTAAGCCCACCCGCGTCACCAATCGCATCCGGCTGCTGCGCGCCGAGCACGGCGAGATGACGCAGGCCGAGCTGGCGGAGCGGGTGGGCGTCACCCGCCAGACCGTCATCGCCATCGAGCAGGGCCGCTACTCGCCGTCGCTGGAGATGGCGTTCCAGCTCGCCCACGTCTTCAAGGTGCCCCTCGACGACGTGTTCCAGTACCCCGGCGACGCCGCGTAGCTGCTCCTGGGCCGACGGCCCCCGCCCCGGCCCGGGCCGGGTGATGGCATCATGGCCCGATGGCTGCTGAGGATCCGGCGGAGCGCCGCTGGCGGACGATGCGCGGCTGCGACCGGATCCTGTCCGGGCACCGCACGCCGTCCCTGCGCGAACGGCTCGAGGACCTCGCCGCCGTCGACTACGACGGTCTCGACGACCGGCCCGACTTCTACGGCGGCGGACCGGTCGCGGCGCTGGAGCGGCGCGTCGCCGGGCTGCTCGGCAAACCGGACGCGGTGTTCTTCCCGACCGGCACCATGGCCCAGCAGGTGGCGCTGCGCTGCTGGGCCGAGCGCACCGGGAACCGCGCCGTGGCCCTGCACCCGCTCGGGCACCTGGAGGTGCACGAGCGCAAGGCCTATCAGACGCTGACCGGGTTGCGCGGGGTGTGGCCGACGACGGACCCGCGCCAGCCGACCGCGCAGGAGGTACGCGACCTCGACGAGCCGTTCGGCACGCTGCTGGTCGAGCTGCCGCTGCGCGACGCGGGCTTCCTGCTGCCCACCTGGGACGAGCTGAACGCCCTGGTGGCGGCGGCCCGGTCGCGCGGCGCGAAGGTGCACTTCGACGGGGCCCGGCTGTGGGAGTCGGTGTTCCACCTGGGCCGGGACCTGCCGACGGTGGCCGGGCTGGCCGACAGCGTCTACGTCTCGCTGTACAAGACCCTCGGCGGGCTGTCCGGTGCGCTGCTGGCCGGGGCCGAGGACTTCACCGCGCAGGCGCGCGCCTGGCGGCACCGCTACGGCGGGCAGCTGTTCCAGCAGTGGCCGGCAGTGCTGGCCGCGCTGGGCGGCCTCGACCGCGAGCTGCCCCGCCTGCCCGAATACGTCGCCCACGCGAAGACCGTGGCCGCGGCGCTGGGCGCACTGCCCGGCGCGCGGGTGTTCCCGCACGAGCCGCACACCCACCAGTTCCAGCTGTGGCTGCCCGGCCCGGCGACGGCGCTCAACCAGGCGGTGCTGGCCCTGGCCGAGCAGCAGAAGACGTGGTTCGCCAACTCGTTCACCGACCGGTCCCCGGGGATGGCGATGACCGAGATCACGGTGGCCGCCCCGGCGCTGGAGTGGACCGCCGCCGACGTCACCGCGGCCGGTCTAGGCCTGCTGGAACTGGTCGCCGCGGTAGCGGGCTGAGAGACTGGCCGTGATGCTGACGACGCTGCTCGACGAGGTGGACCGGCTGCGCGCGGCCCGGCCGGGCCGGCTGCTGATCGGCATCGCCGGCGCACCCGGCGCGGGCAAGTCGACGCTGGCCCTGGCCTTGGCCGCGAAGCTCGGCCACGCCGTGATGGTGCCGATGGACGGGTTCCACCTGGCCAACGCGGAGCTGCGGCGGCTGGGCCGGGCCGACCGCAAGGGCGCCCCCGACACCTTCGACGCCGCCGGCTACGCCGCACTGCTGCGCCGGCTGCGCGAGGCGACCGGCGAGACGGTGTACGCCCCGACGTTCGACCACGTCCTCAACGAGCCCGTCGCCGGGTCGATCCCCGTCCCGCCGGACACCGAGGTGATCGTCACCGAGGGCAACTACCTGCTGCTGGACACCCCGCCGTGGGACCGCGTCCGGCAGCTGCTCGACCTCGCGGTCTACCTGTCGGCCGACGACGGCCCCCGGGTCGACGGGCTGCTCGCCCGCCAGCACGCCAAGGGCCTGGACCCCGACGCCGCCCGCGACTGGGTGCACCGCAGCGACGAGGCCAACGCCCGCGTCGTCGAAGCCACCGCCACCCGCGCGGATCTGCGCCTGCACCGCGCCTGACCACCCCGGCACGATTTGCGGCTTATGTGGAGATGTTCCGCTAGCCTGCCAGGGTGCATTCGAAGCTCAGCGAGCGGCAGCGGCGCATCCTCGAAGTGATCCAGGACGGCGTGACCAGCCGCGGTTACCCGCCCACGCTGCGGGAGATCGGCCGGGCGGTCGGCCTGGCCGCGTCCTCATCGGTCGCGTACCACCTGCGCGAGCTGGAGGAGAAGGGCCTGCTGCAGCGCGACCGGGGCCGGCCGCGGGCGCTGAGCGTGCGGCTGCCGCTGGACGACGACGGCATCCCGCAGCAGCGCACCGCGGCGACGGTGCAGGTGCCGCTGCTCGGCACGATCGCCGCGGGCGGGCCGGTCCTGGCCGAGGAGTCCCTGGAGGAGACGCTGACGCTGTCGCGGGACCTGGTCGGCCACGGCACGCTGTTCTCCCTGCGGGTGCGCGGTGACTCGATGGTCGACGCGGCGATCTGCGACGGCGACGTGGTGGTGATCCGCCAGCAGCCGACCGCGTGCAGCGGGGAGATCGTCGCGGCGATGATCGACGGCGAGGCGACGGTGAAGGTGTACCGGGTCAGCCGCGGGCATGTGGAGCTGGTGCCGTGCAACCCGGCGTACGACCCCATCCCCGGCGACGACGCCGTCGTGCTGGGCAAGGTGGTGGCGGTCGTACGCCGGGTGCGCTAGCTATCCGCCCAGGCGGGCGCGCTCGGCGGCGTACTGCTCGTCGGTCAGCTCGCCCCGCTCGCGGCGGCGCTCCAGGGTGGCCAGTGCCTCCGCGAGCTGCTCGGGGGTGAGCGGCGCGGCAGCCGGCGACGGTGCGACCGGGTACTGCGCGGCCGGGTACGGGCCGGGTGCGGGGTAGCCGGGCGGCGTGCCGTACGGGCCGGTCACGAAGCGGGGCGTGCGGCGGAAGTAGGCGTTCGCGGCGGGCATGGCCAGCAGCACGGCGGCGGCGATCAGGGCCAGCGCGCCGAGGGCGAACAGCGCCAGGCTGCCGTACCGGTACCAGTCCGGGTATCCGTCGGGCAGGCGCTGGGCGAACATGTGCACGCCGGACCGGTCGCGGCTGGACGCGTTGACGTACGCGATGCTGCTGAACGCGGGCGTGCCCGCCGAGCCGAGCCCGCACACGTTGCACAGCAGCGCGAAGCCGACGGCGATCCAGGTCAGGATTCGGCCGACGGCACTGCCGCGGCGGACGAGCGCCGCCATGATCAGCACCACGACGGCCGAGACGACACCGAACCCGGCGACGACGACCGGCAGTGCGCCGGTGAACCCGCCGATGATCTGCCAGGCCCGGGCGTCGACGTCGGAGGCTTCCAGCGCCTCGCGCACGCGGTCCGGGTAACCCCCGGCCCCCGCGATGAGCATGATCGCGTCGATCAGGTAGGCGGCGGCCACGGAGACCAGCAGCCAGGTCGCCGCGGTCACCACCGTCGGGCGCAGCTTGGGTGTGGGCGGCGCAGGGTGGGGCGCGGCGATGTCGGTCATGGATCCTCCCGTGGACAGGGCTGCGAGGGTAACAGCCACCCACCAGCCGGGATGACCTGCGGTCGGACGCATCCATTGTGTTAACTGTCGGGATGCGGGCCTGGGAGGACGAGTACGCCGAGTTCGCCACCGCGCTGGCCCCGGCGCTGCGGCGGCAGGCACGGGAGCGGTGCGGCGACTGGGCGGTGGCCGAGGACCTCGTCCGGCGCACCCTGCTGCGGCTGTACCGGCGCTGGCCGGCGCTGGGCTTCGAGCCGCCCGAGGCGTACGCCCAGCGGTTCCTGCTGCGGGCGCTGCGCCGCCACCGTCCCGGCGAGCCGCCCGAGGGGCCCGAGCCGCCGCTGGGCCTGGCCACGGCGGAGCTGGTCACCGCCGGACGGCGGCTGCGCCGCCGCGACCTCGCGGTGAGCACCCTGCTCACGGTCGCGCTCGCGGCCGGCGTCGGATTCGCGGTGATCATGCTGCGGCCCGATCCCGGCGGCACGCCGCCGCCCGAGGAGGTCGACTGCATGGCCGGGGTCCCCGGGCCGACCCCGCTGCCGTCGCTGACCCGCTCGCCGGTCCCGCCCGCGCCCCCGCAGGCCGGGGGCCGGACCGGCGTCGACCGGTTCGCGGTGCTGTCCGGCGCCCTGCCGCTGCCCCAGGCCGGGCCGGTCACCGCGGACAAGGCGCTGACCGAGCGCTACACCTGCCTGATGGCCGAACTGGTCCTCACCCGGGTCAACCCTCTCGGCCTGCGCCGCAACGACCTGGGGCTGGCCGACGGCGGGGACACCCGCGAACTCGCCCCGCTGCCCGACCCCGCGCTGGCCCCCGGCGCGCTGACGGTGAGCCTGCAACTGGTCAACGGCAACGGCTACGGCACCCTGACCATCTCGGTCGCGCCGACGACGTACGTGCCCGACCTGAGCCACTGCGAGCGCCTGACCTGGTGCGGGTTCAGCACCGAGCTGGACAGCGGCGCGGTGCTGGAGCAGTACGGCGTGCGCGAGCAGCCCGAGGACCGCCGCGCCGGCTTCGCCCTCGGCCCCGACGCCCAACTGTGGACGGTGGCCGTCTTCACCGGGCACTCCCTGGTCATGGTCACCATCACCAACACCCCCGACCCCCTCGCCGCCCAACCCGCCAGCCAGCGCAACCCCGCCCTGGGCATGTCCGTGACCCAATTCACCGCCGACCCCCGCCTAGCCCTCTTCGACCCCCCAGCCTAGAGTTGATCATGAACTTATGGCACGGCTCGTCGGCGTGTCACTGCCACAACCTCATGATCGACTAGGTGCGGCGCGCCCAGTACGGGTCGGGGGAGTGGATGAGGGCGGCCGCGCCGATGAGGCCGGCGTCGCCGCCGAGGTGGGCGGCGCGTACGCCGATGTCGGAGAGGAAGCCGAGGCGGCCGAAGCGGGCCAGGCCCTCCTTCAGGGGTGGGAAGAGCAGGTCGGCGGCGTTGGCGACGCCGCCGCCGATCACCACCTGGTTCAGGTCGCACATCGCGGCGGCCGAGACGATGCCCGCGGCCAGGGCGTCCGCCGCGCGGCTGAACGCGCGCAGGGCCACCGGGTCGCCGACGCGCGCCGCGTCGGCCAGGTCACGGGCGGTGCCGTCGCCGGTCGGTCGCCAGCCCTCGCGCAGGGCGTACCGGACCATGCTCGGACCGCTCGCGATCGCCTCCACGCAGCCGCGCCCCCCGCACGGGCAGTCGTCGCCGTCGAGGTCGACGACCATGTGGCCGACGTGCCCGGCATTGCCGGACGCCCCGGTGAAGGGCCGCCCGCCGTGTACGAGTCCGCCGCCGACCCCGGTCGACACCACGAGCACCAGCAGGTCGTCGTGCCCCCGCCCGGCGCCGCGCCAGTGCTCGCCGATCGCCGCGCACACCCCGTCTCCGGCCAGCCGCACCGGCACGCCGGGCACCTGTGCGGCGATCCGGTCCACCAGCGGGAAGCCGCGCCAGGCGGTGATGTTGACCGGGCTGACCGTCGCGCCGGCCAGGTCGAACGGGCCGGCGGTGCTGGTGCCGACCCCGATGATCGGCCGCCCGGCGGTGCGGTCGAGCAGGCCGTCGAGCATCGCCGACAGGCCCGCCCACACCTGCTCGCCCGCGTCCGGGCCCGGCAGCGGCCGCGGCGTCGGGATGCGGTCGGCGGCCAGCACGGTTCCGTCGGCGTCGACGAGCCCGGCGGCCATCTTGGTGCCGCCGATGTCGACGGCGAGAGCGAGCGGTCCGGCAGCGCGGTGCGGCATGAGGGCTCCTGTGGAGGCGGGTGTTGGAAAGAGTATGACAACGTTGTCCGACCGCCGCCGCCCCGGCCTCGGCAACCGGGTACCGTTCGTGCCGTGACGAGCGAGCACAGCGAACCCCCGAACCGGGCCGGCCGCCGCCCCACCATGGTCGACGTCGCCCGGCTCGCCGGGGTCAGCCTGAAGACCGTGTCGCGGGTCGTCAACGGCGAGCCGCACGTGCAGCGCGCCATGGCCGACCGGGTGCTGGCCGCCGTCGCCGAACTCGGCTTCCAGCGCAACCACATGGCCAGCGCGCTGCGCGCGGGCCGGGCCAGCGCCACCATCGGCCTGATCATCGAAGAGCTGGCCAACCCGTTCTACTCCACCATCGCCCACGTCACCGCCGAGATGGCCCGCGACCGCGACACCCTGCTGCTGTCGGCCTCCTCCGAGGAGGACCCGGTCCGCGAGGAGCAGCTGTTGCGCGACCTGTGCTCCCGCCGCGTCGACGGGCTGCTGGTCGTGCCCGCCGGCTGCGACCACTCGTTCCTGAACTCGCAGGTCGAGATGGGCATCCCGGTGGTGTTCCTGGACCGTCCGGGCACCAACATCGAGGCCGACGCGGTGCTGCTCGACAACCGCGGCGGCGCGCGCAGCGGGGTGCGCAGGCTCGTCGCCGACGGCCACCGCCGCATCGGCGTGCTGCTCGACTCCGTCGACGTGCACACCATGCGCGAACGTCTCGCCGGTGCGCAGGACGCCCTCGCCGACGCCGGCATCGGCTACGACGGAGCGCTGGTGCGCGGCGGCGTACGCGACCCGGCCACCGCCGCGGCCGCCGTCGCCGACATGCTCACCCAGCCGAACCCGCCGACCGCGTTCCTCGCCCTGAACAACCGCATCACCGTCGGCGCGGTCCAGGAACTGTGGCGCAGGGGCAGCGACGCCGCCCTGGTCGGCTTCGACGACTTCGAGCTGTCGCACCTCATGCCGCGGCCGCTGACGGTGATCGGATACGACACCCGTGAACTGGCTCGCCGGGCCGCCCAGCTGCTGTTCGCCCGGATCGACGGGGACCGGTCGCGGCCGCGTACCGTCGTGCTGCCCACGGAGCTGATCGAGCGCGGCCTGACCGCGGCCGGCGCGACGGCCTGACCGATCGCGCCGGCCGCGCGCGGCGTGATGCCGGTCCGGGCTCAGGCCGCGGGGTCGGTCGGGCGGGCGGCCAGCGCGAGCGCCGCAGTGTGGCGCACCTCCTCGTCGGAGTCGGTGTCGGCGCGTTCGCGCAGCGCGGTCAGCGCACTCGGCTGGTCGGGCCAGCGGTCGGCGAGCGCCTGTGTGGCGGCCTGCCGGACCGCGGGATGAGTGTCACGGGTCGCGCGGTCGATGGTCAGCGACAGGCTCCGGTCGTCGTACGTCCAGCCGAGCACGACGGTGCGCAGCAACTCCAGCCGCACGGGCGGGCGTTCGTCGGCTGCGGCCCGCTCGACCAGGAGGGTCAGCGTGGCGGGGTCGTCGTGCCGGTGCGCGGCGATGGCCTGCAGCGCGGTGTGCCGGACGTAGCCGTCCGGGTCGGCGACGGCGCGTTCGCGCAGCAGCGGCAGGGTGCCGGGGTGGTCGTGCCAGTCCGCGGCCAGCGCCTGCACCGCGGCCGTGCGGACGTGGTGGTGCCGGTCGGCGGTGCTGTCACGCAGCGCGGGCAGGGTCGCGTCGTCGTCGGGCCAGCCGTTGGCGAGGCTCCAGACCGCGGCCCGGCGCACGTTCTCCCGCGGGTCGCCGCTCATCCGCTCACGCAGGAACACCGGCGTGTCCGGGTCGTCGCGCCAGTGCGCGGCGATCGCGCGCAGGGCGGCCCGGCGCACGTGCGCGCTCCGGTCGGCCAGGGCCAACTCGCGCAGCCAGGCCAGGGTACGGAGGTCACCCGGCCACCCGGCGACGATCGCCTGCACGGCGGCGTGCCGCACGTCGGCGTCGGGGTCCTCCACGGTGCGGTCGTGCAGCCACAGCCGGGTCGCGTTGTCGCGCCGGCCCGCAGCGACGGTCTGCAGTGCGGCCCGGCGTACCCCGAGGGAGTCGTCACCGGACGCCTTCTCCCGCAGCCAGGCCGACGTGTCGGGCGAGGGCGTCCGGGCATCGGCGATCATCCGCACCGCGGTCCGGCGGACCTGCTCGTCGGCGGCGGTGTCCGCGACCTGGCGCAGCCAGGGCAGCGTACGCGGATCCTCGCGGCGCGGGTCGGCGACGGCCCGGACCGCCGCCTGACGAACCTCCGGGCTCGGGTCGTAGGCGGCGATGGCGCGCAGCCGCTCGGGCAGCTCGACGTCGCCGACCCCGACCGTGTGCAGCGCGTCGATCGCGGCCTCCCGCACGTCGGCGCTGGGGTCGTCGGCGGCGCGGTCGGCCAGCAGCGCCGACGTGTCGGCCCGCTCGGGCCAACCGGCGGCGATCGCCTGCAGCGCGGTCTGCCGGATGCCAGGGTTCCGGTCGTCGACCTGGGCACGCAGCCAGGGCAGCGTCACCAGGTCGGTGCGCCAGCCTTCGGCGACGAGCTTCGTCGCGGCGCGGCGGACGTCGATGCTGCCGTCGATCTCCGCGCGGGTGCGCAGCAGCCGCAGCGTCGCGATGTCACGCGGACGGATCGCGGCGACCGCCCGCAGCGCGGTCGCGCGCACGTCCTCCGACTCGTCCTCGACGGCCCACCGGCGCAGCCGTTCGACCGTCGACGGGTCACCGGACGTGTAGTCGGCCACCGCCTGCACGGCGGCATGCCGTACGTGGCCGGACGCGGACTCCTCGGCCAGTTCACGCAGCAGGCGCAGGGTGCCGGGATCCTCGCGGCGGCCGTGGGCGATCGCGTGCAGGGCGGATCGGCGGACCTCCTCGTGGCGGTCGGCGACGGCGGTCCGGCGCAGCAGGGCCGCGGTCTGCGGGTCGTCGGGCCGCGCGGCGGCGATGGCCTGCACGGCGGTGAGCCGCACCGCCGGGTCCGGATCGGTGCCGGCCCGGTCCCGGACCAGGGCCACCCCGTCGGCGTCGTCCGACCAGGCCGTCGCGACGGCCCATACCGCCGCCTGCCGGTGATGGACGCTCCAGCCGTGGTAGGCCTTGGTGCGCAGGAACTGGTACAGCGCCGGGTCGTCGCCGAGCAGCGCCAAGGCCAGCCGGGTGGCCAGCGCGCTGGTGGTCGGATCGTCGGTGTCGACGAGCCCGCTGCGGGTGTACCAGGCCAGGTAGCGTTCCCGCCCCGGCCAGTGCCCAGCGGACGCCGCGAGGACCGGCAGCGCACTCCGTTCGACCGCGCGGTTCAGCGCGTCGTCGAAGTCATGAGCCACCCGCCGGTGCGCCACCGTGAGCACCCTGATGACCTGGTCGACCGCGGCCCGGCAGGCGTCGGCCGCGGCCACGCCGGTGCGGCCCAGCTCGCCGAGGCACCGGATGGCCAGCAGCACGTGCTGCGGTTCGGCATGGTCATCGGCGGCCCAGTGCGGGTCGGCGGCCAGCATGCGCGCCACCGCCCGCGCCGCCATCCGCTCGTGGAGCAGGCCGGCGGTCAGCACGAGCACCTCGTGCCAGGCCGGGTCGCGCCAGCGGGTGCCGAAGAGGTCCTCGACGAGTTCGGTCTCGGTGATGCTGTGTTCGTCGTTGAACCGCTGGCAGATGTCGTCGGCGACGAGGTACTCGAGGAACGAGCGGTGCACGAAGCCGTACACGTCGTCGCCGAACTGGCTGAGGATGAAGTTGCGTTCGTGGAACTGCCGCAGCATCGCGTTGGCGGCATACTTGGCACGGTCGACGGTGAGGCCGCTGTCGCGGCTGCGCAGGTAGCCGGTTATCTCGTCGATCAGCTCCGGTTCGGAGATGAAATTGCCGGCCAGGCCCCCCGGCGCGTGCTGCATCCGCCGCGCGACCAGCCGCAGCAGCTGCAAGCGGTCTCGCGCGTTGAGGAAGGGCAGCGCCCGGTCTGCCTGCGGTGGACGCAGCTGCTTGCCCCGATCCCACTGCTCCACCAGCACGCCCACCGCGTGGCGGTAGACGGAGACGCGGTCGCGAGGCAACTTCCGGCGCCTGCCCATGATGGCGAGAATGGTGAGCAGCAGGGGATTGCCCGCCAGCTCCCGCACCGCCGCGGAGCCGTCGATGGCCGTCAGCAGACTGCCGGTCAGCCGGGCGGCCTTCGCCGGGTCCTGGGGAAAGGTCGCGC
Organism: Catellatospora paridis; assembly: GCF_009720365.1. Classification (GTDB taxonomy): domain Bacteria; phylum Actinomycetota; class Actinomycetes; order Mycobacteriales; family Micromonosporaceae; genus Catellatospora; species Catellatospora paridis. Next base: position 263,274 of record NZ_WBZD01000017.1, read on the forward strand.
GGTACCACCGGGTGACGAACGCCCCGATCTGGTCGCGGTCGAGGTCGGCCAGCTTGTGCCGGGTGAACCCCGGCAGCACCGTGCTCTGGTCGTCCAGCGGCCGGGACGTGACGACGACGCGGGTGCGGGGGAAGCGCTCGGCGAACCACGCGATCTCCTGCGCGGTCTGCTCCCGGGTGTCGGGGTCGAACACCTCGTCCAGACCGTCGAAGATGACGAGCGCTCGGCCGTCCTCGGCGAGATACTGCTCCAGCTGCTGCTTGGGCAGTCCGGCGCCCTCCTTGTGATGCAGGTGGTCCAGGAAGTCGAGAAAGGTCCCACCGCCGCGCTGGGTGAATTTGCGCAGCTCGACCAGCACCGGCAGCCACCCCGACAGGGCCCGCAGCGAGCCGTCCGGGTCGTCGTCGGCCAGGGTGAGCGCGACGTATCTCGCCAGGGTGGACTTGCCCGCCCCGGCGTCACCCAACACCATGAGCCGGTGGCCGTCGCCGGCCAGCAGGTCCAGCACCGGGGCGGCCTGCCGCTGCTGGAACGCCTGCCGGGCGCGTTCCAGGTCGGCGTGGTCGATGCCCTCCGGCAGGTGGCGGACGGGCGCCGTCTCGTCCGCCGCGAGCTGGAGCACCAGTTCGCGGGGCAGTTCCAGCAGCGGCGGGTCGGCCTGTGCGGACGGCCCGACGAAGATCTCGGCCAGCGAGACGGGCGGATTCTCGTCCCGCTCGGGTCGGGGCGTCAGCACACCGATGTCCAGCTCCCGATAGCGCTGCCGCATCCGGTCCAGATAGCCCGATCGCACGGTCGCCAGTGGTTCGGGCTGACCGCCGTCCGCGGATGACGGCTGGTCCTCGCCCGGCCGGCCGTCGGCGGGATCGGCGGTCTCCGCCGCCCAGGCCGCGAGCGGCAGCGTGATCACGGCCATGACGGCACCCGCGATGGCGGATCCCATGTCGGAAGTGAGGCCGAAAACGCCCTGGCACAGCGCCCACGCCCCGGAGAATGTCACCGGGCCGACCATGGATACGACGGCCCACCGACGTCTAGTTGAGATCACCTTCACCCACCGGTCGCACCGAGTCCGGACGTCCTCCATGGCAACACATGCAATCAACGAAAGTCGATAGCATGATCGGCCCGGAAAGAGATCTTGGGCGATGTCGGGCTAACCCGTTCGGTCACCCTGCGTCACACTCGGGGGTGCATTCTCGCGCCGGACGCCTCGTGTGAGTGCTGAGCTCGGCGATTCTAGCGCGGACGGTGGTGTGTAGACCCCATACTGGCCGTGAGGTCGCGGATGTGACCTAACCGTGATCTGACATCTATGTGTATCGCAATGCAGACGTGATGCGCTTGGTCGATCTCTGTGACCATCGTTGGGAGAACCAGTGAAGACAACCGTGCGGGCTGAGAGCAAGGCGGGCTCGTTCGAAAATCTCAGGCGGTTGCATACCCGCACCGCCCAGTCCGACCGGATCGCCGAGGACGCCGCACGTCGCGTCGCCGATCCTCAGCCACGTGCGCAGACCCTGGTGGTGGCCGCCTTCCAGTCGTCGATCTGAACTTCATGCCGGCCGCATCGGCGACATCGCGGCTATGGACCTTGAGCCAGTTCGTGCTCAAGGTCCATAGCCGTTGTGACCTGGCGTGTGATCACTGCTACATGTACGAGCACGCCGACCAGAGCTGGCAGCGGCGGCCCAGAGCGATGTCCCCGGAGACTTTGCGGGTCACCGCTGAGCGAATCGCCGAACACGCGGCCGCGCACCGGCTCCACAGCGTCCGGGTGGTGATCCACGGTGGCGAGCCGCTCCTGCTCGGACCCGCCACGCTGGGTGAGCGACTGGCCGGTCTGCGTGCCGCGATCGATCCGGTGACCAAGCTCGACCTTCGTATGCAGACCAACGGCGTGCTGTTGTCCGAGGCCTTCTGCGAGGTGCTCGCCGAGCACGATGTCATGGTCGGCGTCTCGCTCGACGGCGACCGCGCCGCCAACGACCTGCATCGCCGCTACGCCAACGGCGCCAGCAGCTACGACAAGGTCCGCAATGCCCTGGCGCTGCTGCGTCGTCCGGAGTACCGGCGGCTCTACGCGGGCATTCTCTGCACGATCGATGTTCGCGCGGACCCGATCGCTGTGTACGAGGCCCTGCTCGCCGAGGAGCCGCCGCGCCTCGACCTGCTGCTGCCGCATGCGACCTGGGACGCGCCGCCACTGCGGCCCGACGGCGACCGCACGCCGTACGCCACCTGGCTGCGCCGGATCTACGACCGGTGGACCGCGGACGGCCGCCCGGTCCCGATCCGGATGTTCGACTCCGTCCTGTCCACCGCCGTAGGCGGTCCCAGCGGCGGCGAGCAGCTGGGCCTGGACCCGGTGGACCTTGCGGTCGTGGAGACCGACGGCGAGTGGGAGCAGGGCGACTCACTCAAGATCGCTTTCGAGGGCGGTCCCGCCACCGGGCTCACCGTGTTCACGCACAGCGTGGACGAGGTCGCGGTCCTACCCGAGATAGTCCGGCGGCAGGGCGGTGTCGAGCAGCTCAGCGCCGAGTGCCAGGCGTGCCCGGTGGTGCGCCAATGCGGTGGCGGGCTGTTCGCTCACCGATACCGCACCGGCAGCGGTTTCGATAACCCGTCCGTGTTCTGTGCGGATCTGAAGGAGTTCATCCAGATCATGAATACCTCCGTCGCACCAGCGGCCGGGTCTGCCGCCGCGCTGTCCGGCGCAGATCCGCTGTCCGAGCTGATCGACCAGATCGGATCCGGGTTCGGTGACGAGGCAACCATGCTGGAACTCGCCGACACCCAGCTGCTGATGACACTCAAGCTGTTGAAGCGGGTGGCGGACGCTGGTCCACACCCGTACGCCGGTGAGGGCTGGAAGGTGCTGCAGTGGCTGGACGGTGAGCACCCGGAGGCGGTCGGCGCGGTGCTGGCCCACCCCTACGTGCGGGCATGGGCGGTGCGCTGCCTGACGGCCCGTGAGGAAACGGCTCCCGCGGCCATGGCGCTCGCTCCGCGCGGCGGAACCGGGCGCGACGACGCCGGCTATCTGAACTCCCTGGCCGCTGCTGCCGCGTTGCGCGCTGGGCTGGAGACGGAGCTGCAGGTGCCGGTCTTCGCAGGCCGAGTGCACCTGCCGACGGTGGGCACCGGGTATCTGCCTTCGCCGGCGGGCGACGTTGCGCGGCTCTCGTCGACCGGGCGGGGATTCATCCTGCGCGCGGGGACCGTCGAAGTGGACATCGACGACATCGCCACGGCCGGTCTGGCGTGGCAGCCCGCGCGGTTGCTGGAGACCGCCGGACTGGCCGTGCTCATCGAGGACGGCGATCCCTACCGGGACTGCCACCAGTGGACGCCCGCTGAGCGGATCTCCGCGGCGGAGGACCTGTGCTGGCGCGAGCACCTCACGCAGGCCTGGCGGCTCATCCGCGACGACGCCGCGGAGTACGTGCCGGGTCTGCAGCTCGGGCTGCGTACGGTGGCGCCGCTGGTGGCCGAACCGGGCGGACTGATGCGGGCCTCCACGTCCCGGGACGCCTTCGGCTCGGTGGCCTCGGTGCTGGCCGAGCCCGCCGAGCTCGCGGTGATCCTGGTGCACGAGTTCCAGCACGGGAAGCTGGGCGCGCTGCTGGACATGTGCGAACTGCTCGATCCGCGTCGCACCGAGCGGTTCGTCATTCCGTGGCGGGCGGATCCGCGCCCGCTGGAGGGCGTGCTGCAGGGTACCTACGCGCACATCGCGGTGGCGGACATGTGGCGGCGCCGCGCGGATCAGTCCGCCAAGGCGCGCGAGCACTACCTGGACTATCGTGCCTGGAGCGAGGCGGGGCTGGACGTGCTGCTGCGCAGCGGTGCGCTCACCGCGCCCGGCGCGCGGCTGGTGGAGGCGATGGCCCGGGCGGTGGCCGGATGGGCGGTCTGACCGCGACGCGGCTGCGCACGGCCCACGATCAGGCGAGTCTGGTGCGGGATCTGGCCGCGCTGGGCCTGCCCGCGGGGCGGGACGTGTTGATCCACTGCTCCCTGCGGCGGCTCGGCCGGGTCGACGGCGGGCCGGCTGCGCTGCTGGACGCGGTACGCGAGGTCATCGGTCCGCGGGCGACGGTCGTCGTGCCGACGCAGACGGCGGACAATTCAACGACGAGTCGCGCATTCCGCGTGGCCACCGAAGGCATGGACGCCGCCGGTCGGGCCGCATATGAATCGGCGTTGAAAGGCTTCGACCGCGATGCGACTCCATCGTATGGGATGGGCGCGTTCGCCGAACACGTGCGGCGTCATCCCGGCGCGATGCGCAGTGCCCACCCGCAGACCTCTTTCGCCGCACTCGGTCCCCGTGCGGAGTCGCTGACGGCGGGGCACCTCATGGAGAGCCATCTGGGCGAGCAGTCCCCGCTGGCGGGTCTGTATGCGGCCGGTGCGGTGACCCTGCTGCTCGGCGTCGGCTACGAGGCCTGCACCGCCCTTCACCTGGCCGAATACCGCCTGCGCACCCCCCGGCCGACCCGGTGGTACCGGTGTTATGTCAACGTCGGGGGCCGGCGCGTGGGACACGACTTCCTCGGGGCCGATCTGGACGACAGCTCATTCCCGGAGCTGGGCGCGGCAATGGACGGCAGACCATTCGTGCGCCGTAGGGCGTTCGGCGACGCCGAGGCCAGGCTCATCGACATCCGTGCCGCAGTGGATTTCGCCGCCGACTGGTTGAGTGATCGTTAAGTTCATTCATGTACAGACGTAGATATCGGCACTAGACTATTCCCTCTATGCTGGCGCGTAGCCGGATGACGGGAGTGCCGAATGCGCGGCGGGACGTCCACGGCTGCCCAGGTGTCCCGATCGTCGTGCCACAGCGCCGGCGGTGAGGCACCACGGGCCGCGCAGGCCGACCGCCCGCGCGAGTGGGCGGGCTCGTGACGGCCGCCGAATCCGCGCCGGAGATATGTTTCTTCCTCAGCTACGCCCGCCCGCCGTCGGCGGCGGGCGAGCACTGGGTGCGCATGTTCTTCAAGGAGCTGCAGGCGCAGGTCGCCCACGAGGCGCGCCGGGCGGGCCGGCTGCAGCCGGGCGGGGAGCTCGGGCAGGGGTTCGCGGACTTCCTGCCGCGCGGACCCGAGCGCGACACCGCCGTGGCACGGGCCCTCGGCTCCGCCCGGGTCCTGGTCCCGCTGTACTCGCCGGAATATCTCGAACGTTCGACGACCCGCCGGGAGAGGGCCACCTTCCTGCAACGGGTGATGAACGGGTCGGACAGCCCGCCCTGGTGGCGCATCCAGGCGGTGCTCTGGACGCCGGTGAGCGCCACCGGGCACGTCTCCGACCTGTCCCGGTCGCTGGAACTGGGCGAGGACTTCCCGGAGTACGCCCGGCACGGGCTGGAGGCGATGCGCCGGCTCAGCGAGCACCGGGAACACTACGACGCGGTGGTGCGGCGGCTCGCCGGACGGATCGTCGCCGCGGCGCACCAGCCACTGCCGGTCGCCGCCGAGCCGGTCGCCGAGGCCGAGCTGCCGGGCGAGGCGCCCGCGGACGCCACCACGCCGTTCGTGATCGCCGTGGTGGCACCCTCGGAGGGGGAGCTCCCGGCGCAGCGGCTGCCCGCCTGCTACGGGTTGCACAGCGTGCTCTGGCGGCCGTACCGCACCAGCCAGCTGCTCGGCATCGCCGACCGGACGGCACAGGTCGCCCGGCAGTTCCGGATGCCGGACCGGATCGTCGACTTCGCCGACCGGGATCACCTGCTCGTGATGTATCCGGGCGTGATCCTGATCGACCCGTGGATCCTCGCCCGCGAGGACGGCCGCAGGCGGTTGCAGGCCGCCGTCGAGATCGCGGTGTCGCGGCAGTGGGTGACCCTGATGGTCGTCGTCGACCGCAACGACCCGCAGTACGCCGGACGTGGCTCGGATCTGGCGCGGGAGGCGATGAGCATGGCGAGTGCGGCACAGGGCAGCAAGCTGACGCGTGAGGCACTCGAGTTCGAGCAGAACATCAGCAAGGTGGTGGCCCGCAACCGGCGGCGTTACCTGAGCGAGCGCCCCCCGCCCGACGGGCCGCCACCGACGCCGCGACCGCGGCTGCGCGACCCGGACGACACCGGCGACCCGGCCGACCCCGGGCCGGACCCCACTGTGGGAGAGGACCGATGACAGACAATCGCGACGGTCAGGTTGTCACCTTCTACTCCTACAAGGGCGGCACCGGCCGCACCATGGCGCTGGCCAACGTCGCCTGGATCCTGGCCGCGAACGGCAAGCGGGTCCTGGTGGTGGATTGGGACCTCGAGTCGCCCGGGCTGCACCGGTTCTTCACCCCGTTCATCGGCGCCACGGTGCTGTCCAGCACCGGCGGGGTGATCGACTTGATCCGCGACTACGAGTGGGCGACCACCCGGGAAGGGCGCCGCCAGGGCGAGAGCGGCACCTGGCACGAGCGCTACGGGTCCTATGCCAGCGTGCAGAAGTACTCGTTCTCGCTGGACTGGCGCCGCTTCCCGCCCGGCGGGACGCTGGACTTCCTCTCCGCGGGCCTGCAGAACCACGAGTACGCCTCGACCCTGGCCGGGATGAACTGGGACGACTTCTACGAGAACCAGGACGGCGGCCAGTTCTTCGACGCGCTGCGCGCGGACATGAAGCGGCACTACGACTACACGCTGATCGACAGCCGCACCGGCCTGAGCGACGTCGCCGACATCTGCACCATCCACCTTCCGGATGTGCTGGTCGACTGCTTCACCCTCAGCGACCAGGGCATCGACGGCTCGGCGCAGGTGGCCCGGACCATCCAGGGCAAGTACGGCGAGCGCAACATCCGGATCCTGCCGGTGCCGATGCGGGTCGACCCGGCGGAGAAGGGCAAGGCGGACGCCGGGCGCACCGTCGCCCGGCAGCGGTTCACCGGCCTGCCCGCGGACATGTCCGATGCGGAGCGGCACGCGTACTGGAGCGCCATGCAGGTGCCGTACCAGGCCTACTACGCGTACGAGGAGTCGCTGGCCACGTTCGGCGACGACCCGGGCGCGCTGGGCACGCTGCTGCATTCGTACGAGCTGCTGACGTCGCACATCACCCTGGGCGAGGTCGCCGAGCTGCCGCCGCTGGAGGACGCGGTACGCAGCCGCGTCGCCGCCCGCTTCGAGCGCCGTCCCACCGCCATCGAGGACGAGGTGAGCCTGCGTTACGCGCCCGAGGACCAGGTCTGGGCGGAGTGGATCGAGAACATGCTGGTCGCCTCCGGCATGCGGGTGAACAACCCGTGGGCGTCGGGCACCGAGGACGGTGAGGACGCGCCGGCCGGCTCGGCCCGTACCATGACCATCATCTCGCAGGCCAACGCGGACGACGAGGCTGCCGTGGTGTCCCCGGACCACCACACCTCCCGGGCGCCCCTGGCGGTGTACGTCGCCGACATCCCGCCGCTGCTCAATGTCCCGATCTCGCACTCGGCGTTCCTGGCCGGAGTCACCGCCACCACCGCCGCCGAGCGGGTCATGGCGCTGGTCGGCCGGACCGTCACCGAGGCCGAGGAACTGCTGGCGGGCAGCCCGCGCTATCCGGGCGAGGACAGCCGGGTGTTCAACGTGCCGGCGCGAAACACCCGTTTCACCGGCCGCGAGGGCGACCTGCGCAGGCTGCGTGCCCAGCTGCGGGCGCGGGCCCGGGCCACCGTGGTGCTGTCCGGCGCGCAGCCGATCGCGTTGCAGGGCATGGGCGGCATCGGCAAGACCCAGCTGGCCATCGAGTACGCCCACCGGTTCCGTTCGTCCTACGACGTCGTCTGGTGGATCAACGCCGATCAGGTCGGTGACATCGAGAGCTCGCTGGTGGACCTCGGCGGGCAGCTGAGCATCCCGATGGAGTCCTCGACGCCGGAGAACGCCCGCGCCGTACTGCAGGCGCTGAGCCGCGGCAAGCTGCGCTGGCTGCTGATCCTCGACAACGCCGAGGATCCGGATGCGATGGAGCGGCTGCTCAAGTACACCCAGGGCCGGGTGCTGATCACGTCGCGGAATCCGTCCTGGGGCGAGTGGGCGACGCCCATGCAGGTCGACGTGTTCCAGCGGCGGGAGAGCGTCAACCACCTCAGCCAGCGTGTGCCGTCGATCGTGCCCGACGAGGCGTACCAGATCGCGGAGCTGCTCGGCGACCTGCCGATCGCGATCGCGGCCGCGGGCGCCTGGCTCGCCGACACCGGCACCCGTCCGGAGGAGTATCTGCGGCTGATCCAGAGCCGTGGCGCCAGCGCCGTGCTGGAGGCCGCGTCCGAGGAGGTCGAACGCACCTGGGACCTGTCGCTGAGCCGGCTTCGCGAGCGTTCGCAGGCGGCGTACCGGCTGTTCCAGCTGTGCTCGGTGCTGGCACCGGAGATCTCGCTGGAACTCATCTACAGCGACCGGCTCGCCGCCGCGCTGGAGCCGTTCGACCCCAGCGTCACCGAGCCCATGGTCCGGCAGTCCCTGGTGCAGCAGATCAACCGACTGGCGCTGCTGCGGGTCGACCAGCGCGGCGAGAGCGGCCAGGGTCGCGACCGCGGCGGTCACATCCTGGTGCACCGGGTCGTGCAGCACGTGGTCCGCTCCCGGATGACCGAGCAGGAGGTCGTCGAGGCGCGCCGGCAGGTGCAGCAGGTCCTCGCGGCGGCCCGTCCCGACGGCGAGGTCGACGACCCGAAGACGTGGCACCGGTTCCGCCTGCTGTGGCCGCATCTCGACGTGTCCGATGCGATCAACAGCTCGGACGAGGGCGTGCGACGGCTGCTCATCGACCGCCTGCGCTACCAGTGGCTGCTGGGCGACCTGGCCTCCGGCCGGGTCCGCGGCGAGCAGATCAGCCAGAACTGGGCGGCGCGCCTGGACACGCTCACCGACGAGGCCGAGCGCACCCGACTGCTGCGACAGCTGCTCCACCTGCGCTTCAACCTGGCCAACATCCTCCGCGAGCAGGGCCTGTTGGAGGAGGCGAAGGCCATGAACGAGGCGGTGCTGGCCGAGCAGGAGCGCCTGCTCGGTCCCGAGCACCCGCACACGCTGATGACCGCGGGCGGTCTGGCCGCGGACCTGCGCGGCCTCGGCCGCTACCAGGAGGCGCTGGAGCGGGACACGGTCACCTACGGGTCCTGGCTGGAGAGATTCGGCGACGACTACCCGCGCACTCTCGCCGCGCTCAACAACCTCGCCACCACCTACCGGCTCATGGGCGACTTCCGCGCCGCCCGCGACCGTGACGAGCAGGTGTACCGGCGTAGCCGGATCGTGCGCGGGGAGAGCCACTTCAACACCCTCAACTCGCTCGGCAACATCGCCCGCGACGTGCGGGACGGGGGCGACTACGAGCGGTCGGTGGCGATGCTGCGCACGGTGCACGAGTCGTACGTGGCCGTGCACGGCGAGGAGGCCAAGGGCGTCCTGATCGCGCTGTCGAACCTGGCGATCTCGCTGCGCAGCGCCGGCCACATCGAGGAGGCGCTGGACCTGCACGAGAGGGCGTACGAACGGCTCAACGAGCGGGTCGGCCCGGAGAACCCGGACACGCTCACCTGCCGGCTCAGCCTCGCGCTGAGCCTGCTGGTGCAGGAGGAGAACGCCCGCGCCGAGCGGGAACTGGAGGCGCTCACCGAGAAGAACCGGGAGAACCTGGGTCCCCGCCACCCGCACGTGCTGGTGTGCCAGTACAACCTGGCCATCGCCTACCGGGTGTCCGGCAAGCCGGAGCGGGCGGTGGAACTGGCCCGGACCGCGGCCGACGGCCTCGACGAGGTGCTGGGCCGGATGCATCCGTATGCGCTGTCGGCGCAGATGAACCTGGCCATCTGCCTGGCTGCCACCGGCGCGGTCGAACCGGCCGCGGTGCTGCTCGACGAGGTCTCCGCGAGGATGGCGGAGGTGCTCGGCCCCGAGCACCCGAACACGCTTCGGTGCGTGGGCAACCGCGCGCTGGTGGCCGCCGACCGCGGCGAGGCCGACGCCGAGGCGCAACTCGCGCGGGTCCTGGAGCGCCTGGTGAAGCGGGTGGGCCCGACGCACCCGATCATCGAGGCACTGCGCCAACGGCGCTACCTCAACCGCATCATCGATCCGCACCCGCTGTGAGGCGGCGGTCGGGTCGGGACTATCGGTGCAGGTAGTCGGGCTGCGCGGTCAGCCAGGCGAGAATCTCCGGCAGCACCTCGACCGCGCCGAAATGCGCGGTGTCGGTGCGCACCTGGACCTCGGCGTGCGGGATCTGCCGTGCCAGCCAGCGGGTGTGCCCGGCGGGGGAGAAGGTGTCGTCCTCGCCGTGCCACAGTTTCACCGGTCCGCCGATGGTGTCGAGGTTGAAGCCCCAGTCCTCACGAAAGGCCAGCACATCGTCGAACCACCCGTACGGACCGCCGCGCAACGCTTCGGTGTAGGTGGCGGCGAGCAGGCGCCGGATGGCGATCCGGTCGACGAAGCGCCGGTCTGCCTCGGCCATCTGGCTGCGCAGCATCTCCAGCAGGCTCTCCGGGTCGTGCAGCACCCGTTCCGCGCGCAGCCGCAGCCGCTCGGCGAGGACGGCCAGGTCGTTGTCGGCGGTCTCGTACTCGTGCACGTTGTCCTGGGCCATGCCGTCGAACCAGTCCAGGCCCTCGGCGTTGGACGGCGCGATGCCGACGAGCACGGCGGTCCGGTGCACCCGCTCGGGCAGTAGCGCCGAGCAGGCCAGCGCGTGCGGCCCACCGCCGGAGCGGCCGACCACGGAGAACCGGTCCAGGCGGAGGTCGTCGGCGATCGCGGCGACGTCGGCCGCGGCGTCGGCGACGCGCCGGCCGGGGTGCCGGTTCGAACCGCCGTATCCCGGCCGGTCATAGCAGATCAGCTTGATGCCGAGCCGGTACAGCACGCTGCTGCGCGGTTTGGGCCCCTGCCGGGAGCCGGGTGTGCCGTGCAGCAGGAAGACCGGTGATCCGTTCGGGGCGCCCGAGACGCTCACCTGCAACAATCTGCCGTCTGGAAGGACAACTTCATGCTCGGTCAGTCGTTGGTGGTGCAAACCTGGAGTCCTCCGTTTGTCTTCCTCGACGACAGTGACGAAGTGAGGGTCTCTCATGCTATCCGATGCATGGAGGTCAAAGTAATGTTGAGCTACGCGATGTTCACTCTCCGCGTTCATTTGTCGAGTTGCCAGGGGTTCTCGCACCTCGGCGCGCCCATCGGCGGCGTCATGTTCTTTCCATTGCCGACGGTGTAGGTTCAGCGAACCCCAGACCGCCACCGCTGGTTGTCGTCTCGCCGGCGGCCTGCCGAGCCGCCGCCCGCGACTCCGCCGGCTGGTTCCGCTGTGCGCGCCATCCCCGCGCGACATCACGAACCGAGGATGTGTGATGGACTCGCTGTACGTGGAGACGCCCGACGGCCGTTGGCTGGCGGTCGAGTCCACCGGAGCCCGCGACGGACGTCCGGTTGTTCTGATGCACGGCACACCGGGCAGCAAGGCTGGTCCCCGACTGCGCTCGATGCTGCTGAACAGTCTGGGGATCTGGCTCATCAGTTACGACCGGCCGGGATACGGCAGCTCGACGCGAAAACAGGGGCGCAGTGTGGCCGACGCCGCCGCCGACGTCGCGGCGATCGCCGATCAGCTGGGGCTGGCGAAGTTCGCGGTGGTGGGCCGCTCGGGTGGTGGCCCGCACGCGCTGGCGTGCGCGGAGCTGCTCGGCGATCGGGTAACCCGGACTGCCGTGCTGGTCAGCCTCGCGCCCGCCACTGCGGATGGCCTGAACTGGTCTGACGGAATGGCGCCTTCGAATGTCGAAGCGTACGAGGAGACGCAGACGGAGGAGGCCCTGATCCACACGCTGACCGATCGGGCGGCGGCAATGCGCGACGATCCGGAGACCATGCTGGACTTCCTGAAACCGCAGATGGGGGAGCAGGACTGGGCGATCGTCGAGGACATGAGGCGACCGTTGCACGAGGCCTACCGCGAGGCCGTGCAAGGAGGGCCGTGGGGGTGGATCGATGACGTCCTCGCCTTCCGCAAGCCCTGGGGATTCGCGCTGACCAGTATCAAGACCCCGGTGCGGCTGTGGCACGGGGATGGCGACACGTTCTCGCCCGTGAGCCACAGCCGCTGGCTGAAGGATCAGATGCCGACCGCGGAACTCGAGATCCAGGTGGGCAAAGGACACTTCGCGGCCATGGAGACGCTGCCACGCATGCTGCAGTGGTGCGTGGGCCAGGCTCAACAACCCGAATCCACGCTCGAGCCGTCTACCGGCGCGGCCTAAGCGCCGTGCCGCCTACCAGCAGACCTCTCGCCAGAACGGAGTCAGGATCGATGGACCGGATGTCGACCGGCCAGGTGGTCACGTTCCACTCGGTCAAGGGTGGAACCGGGCGCACCATGGCGCTGGCCAACGTCGCCTGGATTCTCGCCACCAGCGGCAAGCGAGTGCTGGCCGCCGACTGGAATCTCGTGTCGCCCGGCCTGCACCGGCTGTTCCGGCCGTTCCTGAGGGCGGAGGCTGCCGAGCAGCAGATCGGCGTGATCAACATGGTGCGGGGTTTCGAGGATCAGGCAACGGGCAGCCGCCGGTCGACGGCCCTGAGCGATCAGGTACAGGTCGCGCGCCACGTCATGGCCGTCGACGGCGGATTTCCCGGCGGCGGCGGTATCGACCTCCTCCCGGCAGGCCGGGAGAACACCGACTACGCCGCCCCGCTGAGCGCGATGAACTGGGACCGGTTCTACCACGCGGGTGACGGCGCGAGGTTCTTCGATGCCGTGCGGACACAGCTGCGACGCGACTACGACGTCGCCCTGATCGACGGCTGCAGCGGCCAGGGCGACCTTGCCGACATCTGCACCGCTCACCTTCCGGACACCCTCGTGGCCTGCTTCACCCTCAGTCGCCAGGGCATGGAGAGCGCTGCCACCGCCGCCGCGAAGGTCCAGGAACGGTATCCGCGGATCCGCGTCCTGCCGGTGCCGATGCGGGTCGATCTCGCCGAGCGGCAGAAGGCCGATGCCGGCCGCGCGGTGGCGCGGCGGCTGTTCGCGGGCCTGCCGACCGGCATGACCGAACAGGAGCGGGCGGCGTACTGGCACGCGGTGGAGGTTCCGTACCAGCCTGTTTACGCGTACGAGGACAGGCTTGCCGTGTTCGGCGAGGCGCCGGACGAGAAGAACCGGTTGCGCGAGGCGTTCGAGAATCTGGCCGCCCACCTCACCAGGTGACTGCGGACGGTTGGTGCGTCGTCTACGGCCGAACGAAGGGCGCCTTCGACTCGACATGGCGGGTGAAGGCGCCCTTCGCGCGTCAGGCGGCGGCGGTGCGGAAGACGGGGTAGTAGCCGCCGGAGTGGCCGGTGGCCATGGGGTGGTAGGAGATGCCGAGGCTGGCGAAGTTGAGGGCGTGCAGCCACTTGTCGCCGCTGCAGAGCTGGTGGCCGACGAAGATGGAGCGCACGTCGGCGAAGGTGAACCCGTGGCGGCCGGCGGCGGTGCGGGTGAGGTCGTCGACCAGGTTGATGCCTTCGTTGATCTTCGCGTGGGACGTGGCGCTGAGCCCGACGCACACGGTGCCGAGCTGGTAGAAGACCGGGTAGCCCAGGACCACGACGCGGGCGTTGGGGGCGCGGGAGCGGATCGCGTTGTAGACGTTGTCGAGCAGCCCGGGCAGGCTGGCGCGGGCCTTGTCCTCGGCGGTCTGCACGGCGGCGACGCACTGCGTGGTGCCCTTGAGGGCGCAGGTCGACATGATGTCGGCGAAGCCGACGTCGTTGCCGCCGACGGTGATGCTGACCAGCGTGGTGGAGCTGCTGAGGGCGGACAGCTGCGAGCTGGTGACGCTGGTGGTGGTCGCGCCGGAGCAGGCGACGAAGGCGTACGCGGCGGGGGCGTTGGCGGCGGCCCACAGGGCGGGGTAGGCCTTGGTGCTGCGCTGGCACGCGCCGCTCTCGGAGGTGTAGCTGCCGGCGCCGACGCCGGAGGAGTAGGAGTCGCCGAGGGCGACGTAGCGGACGGTGGAAGCAGCCTGGGCGGGGGTGGCTGCCAGGGCGACCAGCACGGTGAAGGCGGTGGTGAGGCTCGCCGTGAGGGTCAGCAGGCGCGATCGGGTCAAGTCGTCCTCCGGGTCAGGGGTCGATCGATCGCATATAGATATCAGCTGAATCGCCGATTGTGAAGATCCCAATTCGCAAGTGTTGCAAGATGTTTCGGGGGTCTGGTGCGGCCGCGTCAGGATGGCTACATTGGATCCGTTTGCCCAGCCAGTGAGCGTGTTCAGGGGCCTTGCCACCGGCGTGCCACGGGACCGGGCATCGATCGACTCATGACCTGGCAGCGCCGTGGAGCGGCCGCTGCCGGTCAACTTCTTGCAAGAAGCAGCGAGCGACGACCTCGACGCCGTGTTCATGGTCCGAGCCCGACTGCTGGTTAGGCTGACCGCCATGCAGATCATCGAGGGGGCCGGGCGGTGGACGCCGCCGCCGGCGGGCACGGCCAACGACTGGGTGGAGCATCTGAAGACACCCGACCTGTCCGTGGGCACGTACTGCATCCCGGCGGGCGGGCTCGACGACCAGAGCCCGCACACCGAGGACGAGGTCTACGTGGTCACCGCAGGCCGGGCCCGGATCGTGACACCGGGCGGCGAGGCCGCAGTGGGCCCCGGTGCGGTCATCTTCGTACCGGCCGGGGAGGAGCACCGGTTCGTCGACGTCACCGAGGACCTGGCACTGCTGGTGTTCTTCGGCCCGGCCTACGGCTCGCGCGGCCGGAGCGCGGCCGCGTGACGGCCCGGGCCTGACGGGGACAGCGCCGCGTGCGCCGTTCTGGTGTACTGCGAGCATGTCTCGGGGGCGGAAGATCTTCGCGGTGGTGCTTGCGGCGGTCCTCGTGGCCACCGGGTTCGGCGGCTACCGCTGGTGGCATGAACGGCCGCCGTACGGGCCGGAGGCGCTGGAGTTCGCCGCCACGGCGGAGCAGCTGCCGTCCGGTGGACGTCCCGGGAGTGAGTACCACGGCGTGAAGTACCACTCCGGCGAGGGCTCGGCGGCAGTCGGCGGGCGGATCACCTGGCGGCCGCCGACCGGGCGCGGCGCCGACTGGAGTGAAGACGGCTGGTTCATGATCTTCGTGGTGGACAGGCGCGTCGACCTCATGCCGTCGTGGGTGTGGGGTGTCTCCACGAGCGGACACGAAGTGGTGTCCGGCGGCGACGGCGTGCAGAACCGGATCGCGAAGAAGTATCCGTGGCTGCGGGGCGCGGGCGACATCCAAATCGACGACGACACCTGGCGCGACGGCGGCATGGCCCTGGCGACGACGCCCGCTGCCGGCGGGTTCGACTTCGTCGCCATGTTCTCGCCGATCCCGGACGGCGACCCGGAGCGGCGGTTCCTGGCCGCCGCCCCGATCGCCCTGTCCGACATCATGATCGCCGTCGCGTTCGTCGGCCCTGACCGGCAGGTCTACTGGGCCGAGCGGGTGTACGGCTAGAGGCCGACCTCGCTCTCGGTCATCGGCGGGCCGGGCTGCACCGGCACCTGGGGTCCGGCGGCGAGTGCCGCGGCCAGCTCGTCGACCTGCCGCCACACCGCCGGGTCGTCCCAGTAGCCGGTGTGCCGCCGGGCCAGCGGCAGCGGCTGGCCGTAGATGTACCAGCAGGTCTCCGGGTCCGGCAGCAGCACGTCCACGGCCTGCTTCGGCTCGGCGGCCAGCGCCGCCCCGCCGATGTAGTCGGTGTCGTAGTGGAAGTTGCGCCACGCGTGCAGCCGCGGCTCCAGCGAGCGCAGCACGGTGTCGGTGAAGTACGCCGGGAACGCCCACCCGTACAGCGTGCGCAGCGGTGAGCCGAAGGTGACCAGCGCGTACCGGCCGTCGGCGGGCAGGTTGTCCCGCTGCAGCAGCGCGGCCGCGGCGATGACGCTGCCCTGGCTGTGCGCCGCCACGACGACCTTGCCGCCGTTGCTGTGCAGCCGCCACAGCCGCCGCTGCACCTCGGGCACGGCCCGCTCGGCGTACGACGGCGGCGCGAGCGGGTGGAACGCGCGCGGCCAGAACGTGCACACGTCCCAGATCACGCCGATGCGTCGGCGGCTGGCCAGGTTGGTCCAGCCGCGCCGCAGCAGCAGCACGACCAGGATCGGCAGCGCCGCGGTGAGGTAGCTGCCCGCGGTGACCGTCCACTGCGTACCCCAGGGGAGCTGGTGGAACACCCAGTAGCGGATCTGGATCGCGATCAGCAGGAGCACGCCGACGGCCGCCATCGCGGTGAGCAGCCGGTCGATGTGGCGCGGCATCTGCGCGACCACCCGGGCCCGCACCACGCTCGCGATCCAGCGCCGCTGCGCGGCCGCGTTGTCGTACCAGTGCGGCTCGCCGTCGGGCTGGGGGTAGCGGTCGACGGCGTAGAACTTCTCGGCCTGCGCGCGGGCCTTGCGGCTCGCGCCGGCCCGCCAGTACGCGATCAGCTCGAAGACGCCGAACAGCAGGATCAGGGCCAGCGGAACCAGGGTCAGGTACTGGTGCAGCGTGGTGATGATCGGGTACACGTACAGCTCGCCGGGTGCGGCCGGCACGACCGGCACCAGCGACAGCGAGTTCACCTCGCCGAACAGGTCGGTGATGCGCAGCATCGCGCCCAGCATCACCGCGTTGAGCAGCGCGATGCTGACCGCGAGCACCACGAACGGGCCGAAGATGAAGAACACGCCCCGCTTCCAGCCGCCCAGCAGCGTGGACACCAGGGTCAGCCCGAGCGCGCCGAAGATGCCGCCGAAGGCGAAGTTGATGGTGTACCGCATGTTCGGCAGGTAGCCCCAGGGGTGCCCCAGCTCGGGCTGGGCCAGCAGGAACACGGCCGCGGCGGCCAGCGCGGCGACGGCCAGGGCGATCAGCAGCCCGGCCGCCCACCGGCGGCAGGCGTCCAGCGCGGTCACGATCAGCGCGCCGAGCACCGCGGCGCCGCCGAGGCCGAGCGCGGCGAGCAGCGCCCATCGGGCGGCCGGTCCGGGCAGGTCGCTGCCGGACACCATGCCGTGGCCCGTGTAGGCCAGGGCCAGCGCGATGAAGGCCAGCGCCGCGGCGACGTGCGCGCAGCCCAGGTCGAAGGCGCTGCGGCGGCCGTCCCAGAAGGCGCGGTCGGCCAGCGTCAGCTTGGGCTGGGCGGCGCTGGTCGCGGCCCGCGGCGGCTTGTCGCCCACCTGGTACGGCGGGTCGACCTCCTCGTACCGGTTGATGCTGCGCAGGGTCAGCACCGCCAGGAAGGCCACGAACAGCACCGGCACCAGCGCGCCGATCAGCACCCGCCGCCCGGCGTGCTCGGCCAGCAGCGGGCCGCGCAGCCAGCTCAGCAGCCAGTTGTCACCGGCGCAGTCGTCGCGCCCGCCGCACTGGTAGGCCAGCAGCTCCATGGTGCCCATCGCCATGACCAGCACCACGTTCACGGTGATGCCCAGCGCGGTCCAGCGTACGAAGGTGCGGTGCAGCCGGAACCGCCAGCCGGAGCCGTGGGTCTTCGGCGTGCACATCCACCCGGCCAGGTTGGCCATCGCGAACGGCAGCAGCAGCAGCCACAGCACGCGCGAACCGCTGCGGGAGGTGAGGCCGCCCCACGAGTAGGCCTCGACGTGGCGGGTGGGCAGGTCGGCGGTGCGGTAGAAGCCGGCGATGCGATCGCCGGAGACCTGCTGCGGGGCGAGGTCGCCGAGCAGGTCCTCCGCGGTGGTGCCGCCGACGCCGTGCAGGCGCAGCTCGGTCACCCCGGACAGGTCGACGGGAGGAGGGATCAGGCCGGACGGGCGGTCCACCGGCGCGGAGTCGTAGCGGGGCACGGGCATGGGGACACCCTGTTGCCGGGCAACGGGTCTGGCAACCGTCCGAATCGGCATACCGCGGGTCGCGAGCGCGACAGGGCGGCGGCCGATCACCCGATGGGGGAGGATGGCGGCATGGCGCGCGCTGTGATGATCGACTGCGATCCGGGTATCGACGACATGATGGCGCTGCTCACCATCTGCGCCAGCCCCGAACTCGACCTGCGCGGCGTCACCACCGTCGGCGGCAACGTCGGCATCGAGCTGACCACCCGCAACGCCAGATCCGTGCTCGCCCTGGCCGGCCGGGGCGACGTCGCGGTCGCCGCGGGCGCGGCCCGCTCGCTGGTACGCGTACCCGTCAGCGAGAAGAAGGGCGCCCACGGCGACGACGGGCTCGGCGGCATCACGCTGCCGGAGCCGCCCGGCTCGGCCGACGCCCGGCCGGCGGCCGAGTTCCTGGCCGCGACGGTGGCCGCCGCCGCGGAGCCGGTCACCCTGTTCGCGGTCGGGCCGCTCACCAACGTGGCCCTGTTCTACGCGATGTTTCCCCAGGTCGCCGCGCGGCTCGAACGGCTCGTGGTGATGGGCGGGTCGATCGGCGAGGGCAACATGACCCCGGCGGCGGAGTTCAACGTGTGGTTCGACCCGGAGGCCGCGCACCGAGTGCTGACCGACCCCGGCGTGCCCGTGCCGACCACCCTGGTGCCGCTGGACGTCACCCGCCGCACCGGCCTCGGCGACGCCGACCTCGCCGCGCTCGCCGGGTCCGGCCGGATCGGCGGGCTGACCGCGCGGGCGCTGGGCGGCTACCGGCACGGCCTCGGCGCGGTCACCCCCGTGCACGACGCGGTCGCGGTGCTGGCCCTGCTGCACCCGGAGCTGATGACGACGCGGCCCGCCCGGATCCACGTCGACGCGGGCGACGGCCCCAGCCGCGGCAACACCGTGGTCGACCTGCACCCCGGCACCGGCCCGACCGTCGACGTGGTCGTCGACGCCGACCACCGCGCGGTGGTCGACGCGCTGCTCGACCGGGTGACCCGCCTCGACCGGCGGGTTTAGGGACGGCTTCGGCGAGGTAGCCGTCAGTCATGGACGAGGACCGCACCACCTCACGCGCCGAGAAGCTGCTGCCCGAGGAACTGGCCGTCGGCAGCGACGATCCCCAGGCCCAGGCGGAGGCGATCCTGGCCGAGTCGGACATCCGCACCCTGCGTGCCGAGCGCGGCCCCGACCTCTACACCGAGCGCCGCACCTCGGAGCAGGCCGCCGAGTAACCGCCCCGCGAGGGCTTGTCAGCCGGGCGGGGTGAACTCGGCGCGGACGCCGAGCAGGCGGACCGGGCGGTCGGCGGGGAAGGCGGCCAGAGCTGCCAGGGCGGCCCGTTCGACGGCCGCCGGGTCGGTGGTGGGCGCGTCGAGGGTGTGGCCGTGGGTGCGGGTGGTGAACGGGGCGTAGCGCACCTTCACCACCACCCGCCCCACCGCGCGCTCCTGCGCCGCCACCGCGTCGGCGACCCGCACGGCCAGCACCAGCACCTCCCGGCGCACCTCGGCCCAGTCTTCGAGGTCGGCCTGGAACGTCGTCTCCTTGCTCAGCGACCGCGCGACGTAGGGCGCTCCTGTCACCGGGGTGTCGTCCTCGCCGTGCGCGAGCCGCACCAGCCAGGGCCCGGTGGCCGGCCCCAGTGCGGCGGCCAGTTCCTGCGGGTCGGCGGCGGCCAGCTCGGCGACGGTGTGCAGGCCCCGCGAGGCGAGCCGTTTCGCGGTCTTCGCACCGATGCCCCACAGCGCGTCGGTGGGCCGGGCGTCCATCACCTCGCCCCAGTTCGACCGCGTCAGCCGGAACACGCCGGCGGGCTTGCCGAACCCGGTGGCGAGCTTGGCGCGCAGGCGGTTGTCGCCGATGCCGACGGTGCAGTCGAGGCCGGTCGCGTCCCGCACCCGCCGCTGGACGTCGCGGGCGGCGGCCTCCGGGTCGCCGGTGTCCAGGGCGAGGAACGCCTCGTCCCAGCCGAGCACCTCCACCACCGCGCCGGTGTCCCGCAGCGCCGCCATGACCAGCGCCGACGCCTGCTCGTACGCGGCGGAGTCGACGGGCAGGAACACCGCGTCCGGGCACCTGCGGGCGGCGACGCGCAACGGCTGCCCCGAGTGCACGCCGTACTCCCGCGCCTCGTACGAGGCGGTGCTGACCACGCCGCGTTTGCTCGGGTCGCCGTCCCCACCCACCACCACCGGCCGCCCGCGCAGCTCCGGACGGCGCAGCACCTCGACCGCGGCCACGAACTGGTCCAGGTCCACGTGCAGCACCCAGCCGGTCACCGACCCATCGTCGCCCGGTCAGGCTGCCGAGCGCGGCGAACCGGCGGATAATGGGCTGAGGAACATGATCAATGGGGGGTGGTCGGTGTCCTCGAATCGCCGGCCCCGACCGGCACTGGCACTGGGCGTCGTGGCGCTGCTGGCGGCGGCGTTCGCGGCCACCGCTGACCCGGCCGGTTCGCGGGCGCTGCCCGGCCCCTCGGTCTCCGACACCGTGCAGGCCGAACCCCTGGCGCGACCCTGGCCGCCACCACGGCCCGACGTTCACGATGCGCAGTCCGGCCCGTCGCACGCGCGTCCGTGGCCGCCGCCCCAGCCGGCCGCGCCCGGCGTGTAGCCGTCGCGGTCGGCAGGACGCGGGGAGGGCGCATCGGTCTCGGGTCGGCGGCCGATGCGCGTTGCGGCCAGGAAGGTGAGAGCCGCGGCGACGCCGAGCACGACGCGGTGGTCGAGCAGTTCGACCGCGCCCGCGCCGACGGCGATGGTCAGCGCCGTCGGGGCGAACAGGGCGGTGCCGGCCGTCGCGGCGACCCGGCCGATCAGCTCCGCGGGCGTATACCGCTGCACGGCCGTCATCGCGGCGACGACCGTCCACGGCAGACCCACGCCGAGCAGCACCCGGCCCAGGGCGACGGCCGGCGTCGACGGTACGCACTGCAGCGCCAGGCCGAGCGCGGACAGCGCGGCGCCCCACCACGCCACGGCGGGCTCGCCGCGGCGGTCCAGCAGCCGCCCGCACAGCAGCCCGCCCGCGACCGACCCGGCGCCCTGCGCCGCGGCCAGCACGCCGGCGAACTCGGGCGCCCGCCCCAGATCCTCGACGATGACCAGGTATGCCGCCGCGTTGGACAGCCCCGACATCGCCACCGCCGCCGAACCGGTCGCCACGAGCGCGCGCAGCGTCGGGTGCCGCCACAGGAAGCCCATGCCCTCGCGGGTGTGCCGCAGCAGCGAGCCCGTGCCGGGTGTGGTCGCGGGCAGGGCGCCGGGGCGGATGGCCGCGTAGCAGGCGGCGGCCAGGGCCAGCGCCAGCGCGGCGAGCACGGCCACCGAGGGGCCGCCGTGCAGCGTGAACAGCGCCGCCCCGGCCAGCGGCGCGACGAGTTTCAAGCCCTCCTGCAGGCTCATCCGCAGGCTGTTCACGCCGCCGAGCCGGTCGGCGGGCACGGCCGCCTGGAGGATCACGGCCTCGCCCGCGTCGAGCAGCACGAAGCTGACGCCGTAGCCGAGCATCACCGCGAAGATCAGCCAGGTCTGGGCGGGTCCGCGTACGGCGAGCAGGGTCAGCAGGACGGCGGCCATGGCGATGCTGGTCGTCACCAGCAGCCGCTGCCGGGGCAGCCGGTCGACCAGGGCGCCCAGCACCGGGCCGGCCAGCGACGGCAGGTAGACGCACAGGCCGCACAGCGCGGCGAGGCTCGCCGAGCCGGTCAGCGTGAGCACCCACACCGACGCGGCCAGCGACATGGCCGTGCTGCCGAATCCGGAAGCGAGGGTGACCCCGAGAAACAGCCTGGCATTGCGGTCGCCGAGCACCGCCGTCGGTCCGCCGCCCATGACTTCCTCCCCATAGTTGAGTCCGAGCGGCTCATCATGGGCGGCCCGCGGTGGCCTGTCAATGTGGACGTCAGCCGGCGTGGACTCCGGTGCCGGCACCGGGCGTAGCGGCCCGGTACGCCCGGCGCAGCTCGGCCACGGCGACCCGCAGCAGCACCGGACGGCCGTCCAGATCGACGGTGTCGAGGTCGTCCACTGCGTGTTTAACCAGGGAATACAGTGCTCCAGCCGGGGCGTCGGCGGCCGCGGTGAGACCCGTGCGCACCAGCGCGGCGCGTGGGCGGGTGCCGTCCCAGGGCGGGTCCGCGGCCATCCGCGCCGCCGCGGAACGGGCGGCGGCGCGCAGCGCGGCGACCGGGGCAGTGTCAACGCAGTGTTGACAATCGCGATCGTCGGTGGCGGCCGCCTGCTCGCCGAGCCGGGCCGCGCGCTGCTCCGCGGCCTGGCGCGAGCGCAGGCCGAGCGCCGCCGCGACCCGATTCCAGCTCACGCCCCGCCGACGGGCGGCGGCCAGCAGGTCGCGCTCCGCGTCGTCGATCGCGGCGCGCAGGCTGCGCAGGTCCGCCAGCGCGCCGACGATCTCCTCCGCGTCGCCCCGCACGGCCGCCAGCACGCGCCGGTGCTGGTCCAGGCCGACCGTGCCGACATGATGACGATGCGGCTCTCCGCTGGGAGCCGGCGTGCCGTGACGGAGCCGGTCCAGGCCGCCGGCGGCAGAGGCCGAGCCGGAACGGTGCGAGTCCAGGTCGTCGATGGCGGAGGGGGTCACGGCGCCATGGTCGTCGGCCGACCATCGCGGTGTCAACGTCGCGTTGACACGTCAGCGGGTGAGCAGCTCGACCTCTTCGGTCAGCAGGCGGGCCAGGCCGGTCTGCCGCCACTCGTCGGTGATGCCGCGGCTGGGCACCTCCACCGTCATCAGCAGGTAGAGGTAGAGGCGGTACAGCGCGAGCCGGCGCCGGGCCGCGGCGTCGAAGGCCACCGGCGCGCCGGTCGCGGCGGCGTAGCCGCGCACGAACGGATGCTCCGGCTCGTCCTCGACCCGGCGCAGCAGCAGCGGCGACACGAAGTCGACCAGGGGGTCGCCGTACAGGTAGCGCTCGCCGTCGACCAGGCCGGTGAGCCGGCCGCCCGCGGCGAGCACGTTGCCGTCCCACAGGTCGAAGTGGACCAGCGCGGGCCGCTCGACCTCGTCCAGCTCGGGACTGTCCGCGACCACGCGGCGGATCACGTCGGCGGGCACGGGCAGGGCCACCTGCCAGGCGGCCGCGTCGGCGAGCATCGCCTCGACCATCGCGGTGAACGCCGCGCGCCAGGTGGCCGCCTGCGGCCGCGAGCCGGGGTAGCCGAGGCGGTCGCCGGTGACCGTGTGCACGCGGGCCACGGCCGCGCCGAGGTGTGCGCGCACCGCGTCGTGGTCGCCGTCGCGGTCGGCGCTGAGCGCCACACCGGGCAGGAACGTGGTGAACAGCCAGCCGTCGCCGTGGTGCAGCACGCGCGGGACGGGCACGTCGGGCACCTGGCCGGCGACCAGCCGGAAGTACGCCGCCTCGCAGGCGATCATGCCTTGCTCGTAGGTGAGCAGCGGGATCTCGGGGGACGGGCCGACCTTGAGCACGACCTCGCGGCCGTCGGACAGGCGTACCCGCCACACCGCCGCGAACCCGCCGCCGGACAGCTCCGCGCGAGCCGCGACGGTCAGGCCGGACCCGAAGGCCGCGCGCACCATCGCCGCGACGTCGTCGGGGGTGAGCTCAGGCTGGGTGGGGCTGCGCATCGCGCGATTCTTCCACGGCCCCCGGCGCGCGGCGGTCCGCCGACCGCACCGAGGACGATGGGCGGGGAGTGGGAACGTCGAGCCGACCAGCGCGTTGTGCAACGCGCGTGCCGGGCAGGGCCTGCCGTCCGGTGTGACTGCCGACGGCGGACCGGGCAACCGGCGCAGTCGGCTCGCCGTCCACAAAGTCCAGTGAAGCACGCTGTATGCGGTTTCGCGCATGCGTTCGCATGGATGTTACATGAACGTTGTGTTATAGATCGATGGCAGACGGTAGCCGGATCAGCGGTGGCGGACCCAGATGTTGGGTTCGGTGTACACCCCGGTGTCGGCCGCGCGATCGACGCGCAGGGTGCTCAGCCCGGCGGGGATGACGTAGTCGCCCGAGTCGGGCAGCGCCAGGCCGGTCCAGCTCTCCCAGTCGGCCACCGTGCCGGTGATGACCTGCGAGCGGGGCGCGGCGGCCAGCACCTGCGCGCCCATCCGGACATGGGTGCGCAGCCACGGGTCCTGCGGCAGCCCGTCCGGCCGGGTCCACTCCTGGTAGCGCTCGATCGGGGTGAGCGGGTAGCGGGCCTTGTGCGTGGGCCGGACCGGGCAGATCACCCGGGTGCGGCCGCGCCGCGCGGCGTCCTCGCACAGTGCGGTGAGCAGCTTCGCGGCCAGTCCCGCGCCCGTCCGGTCGGGGTGCACCTGCGCGGCGAGCACGGCGTGCGTATCCGGCGTGCGCCCGGCGTCATGCGCCGCCAGGGCGCGGGCGAGGCTGTCGTTGTACCCGGTGGGCAGGTCGTCGACCTCGCCGTTCCAGCACAGCGGCACCGCCCAGCCCGCCGCGACGGGCTCGTCGCCGTCGAGCAGCACCAACTCCAGCTCGGCGAACAGCTCACGGACGCGTCCGATGTGCAGTCCGGTCTCCTGGTCGTGGAAGATGAACTCCGGCCAGCCGCCGTCGAACAGCCGGTCGAGCTGCTCCTGCGGGCGGGGGCGGGCGTGCAGGGGCTCCGTGGTGAGGCTCACCGGGCGAGGCTAGACCTCGGCGGGCGCGGTTTTGATCACGGGGTGGCGCAGGCCGGGGTGGTCCTCGGGCAGGGATCGGCGCATCACGTACCAGCTGACGGCCAGGCACGCCGCGACCACCGGCCAGGTCAGCGCCACGAAGCTGAACGCCAGCGCCTCGGTCTGGCCCGCCCAGGCCAGCGGCAGCCAGACCGCGAGCCGCACGACGTACTGCATCACCCAGATCCAGCTGGCCCGGCTGTACGCGCGCAGCAGCGCCGGGTCGCGCCGCCACGAACTGCGCTGGCCGAGCACCCCGCCGACGACCACGCCGAGCAGCGGCCAGCGCAGCACGATGCTGACCGCCCAGGCCAGCGCGCTGGCGGCGTTGGTGGCGATGCGGATCAGGAAGAACGCCTCGGGGCGGTCGGTGTACAGCGCGATCAGCGCGGCGACGACCACGCCGAGCAGACCGACCAGCACCGCGCCGAGCTTGTCGCCGCGCAGCACCCGCCACACCCCGATCACCACGGTGACCGCGACCGCCGCACCCGCGCCCCACTCGATCGAGCGGTCGCCGGCCACGAAGGCGATGCCGAAGGCCAGGGGGCCGAGCGTGGCGTCCAGCGCGGCGCGGCGTCCGCCGAGCAGTTCGGCGAAGCTCTCACCGGCGGGTTCGGGCCGGGTGGCGGTCACGGGTTCTCCAGCGGTCGTCGGGGTTAGGTGAGCCTAGCCTGTTCTGCATCGAGCGGGAAGCGGCCGCGTCCTGCGCTGGGACATTCCGCCCCGACCTGGTAGGAAGATCCTTATGCGTACGCCCGCCACTGACGAGGTTATCGACCTCTGCCGCGACCTGATCCGCATCGACACCACCAACACGGGTGATCTGGCCACCAGCGCCGGGGAGCGGGGCGCCGCCGAGTACGTCGCGACCAAGCTCAGCGAGGTCGGCCTCGACCCGCAGCTGCTGGAGAGCCGGCCGGGCCGGGCCAGCGTGGTCACCCGCATCCCGGGCGCGGACTCCTCGCGCGGGGCGCTGCTGATCCACGGGCACCTGGACGTGGTGCCGGCCGACGCGAGCGAGTGGTCGGTGCACCCGTTCTCGGGGGAGATCAAGGACGACTTCATCTGGGGTCGCGGCGCGGTCGACATGAAGGACTTCGACGCCATGTCGCTGGCCGTGGTGCGCGACTGGCAGCGGACCGGCTACGTGCCGCCGCGCGACATCGTGCTCGCCTACACCGCCGACGAGGAGGCGGGCAGCGACTACGGCGCGGCGTTCCTCGTCGACGAGCACCGGGACCTGTTCGAGGGCTGCACCGAGGCGATCGGCGAGGTCGGCGGCTTCTCCTACACGGTCAGCAACGACCTGCGCCTCTACATGATCCAGACGGCCGAGAAGGGCATCGACTGGCTGCGCGTGCACGCCACCGGCCGCCCCGGCCACGGCTCCTTCGTGCACGACGACAACGCCGTGACGGCGCTGTCCGAGGCCGTCGCGCGCGTCGGCCGCCACCGCTTCCCGGTCGTGGTGACCCCGACCGTGCGGGCCTTCCTGGAGGAGGTCGGCGAGGCGCTGCAGATCGAGATCGACCCGGACGACCCCGAGGCGGCCATCGCCAAGCTCGGCCCGATCGCCACCATGATCGGCGCCACGATCCGCAACACCGCCAACCCGACCCGCCTGAACGCCGGTTACAAGGACAACGTCATCCCCGGGCGGGCGAGCGCCACGATCGACTGCCGGACCCTGCCGGGGCAGTTCGAGCTGTTCCGCGAGCAGCTGGTGGAGGTGCTCGGGCCGGATCTGGAGATAGAGTCGATTCACCGCCAGCCCGCGCTGGAGACCGGGTTCGACGGGGCGCTGGTGGATGCGATGGCACTGGCGCTCAAGGCCGAGGACCCGGGCGCGCACGCAGTCCCGTACATGCTTTCGGGTGGCACCGACGCCAAGTCGTTCGCCCGGCTCGGTATCCGCTGCTTCGGTTTCGCCCCGCTGCGCCTGCCGCCCGACCTGAACTTCTCCGCGTTGTTCCATGGCATCGACGAGCGCGTGCCGGTGGAGGGACTACAGTTCGGCGTGCGGGTACTGGACAGGTTCCTGCGGCAGAGTTAGGCCCGGTCGTGCGCGGCCGGGAACCGGCCTGTCTCGTCGTATGAAGGAGTAACCGAGTAATGAGCGACAACCACGCCGCCGTCGAGGCCGCGCTGGAAGAGATGATCACCGCCGCCCGGGCGCACCTGGCCGCTGTACGCGACGCCAAGGGTGAGGTCGACAGCGATGACGTCTGGCGTGCCTACGTGGCGTTCAACAACGCCGCCGTCACCTACGACGACGCCCTCTCGGAGACGTACGGCGAGCCGCTGCCCTGGGAGGTGGAGCCGATCGACCTGGAGAAGGCCGACCGGTTCATGGCCGACCTCGTCGCCGCCGAGCAGGCCCCGACCGACCCGCACCCGAAGGTGATCTCGGTCCGGCAGCGCCGCGACTACCTGATCCCGAGCGTGTCCGCGCTGATCAGCGCCGCCGAGCTGGCCCGCCGTGAGGCCGGTCTCAGCGACGCCGACTCCGAGCCGGTGGCCTCGGTCGCCGACGCGGTGCTGGAGCTGCTGCAGAGCTCCGACGGCTCGCTCGCCGCGCTGGACATCCCGGAGCTGGAGCCGCTGGACGGCATCGTCACCGTCGCCGAGGTGGACAAGTCCCTGGAGCCCGACGACTTCGAGGAGACCGACGCCAACGGCCCGTTCACCCTGGGCGCCTCCGACAAGCTGGTGGCCCGCCTGGACGAGCACCTCAACGGCGACATCATGGAGGACCAGGACTGACGTCCTGATCCATCGGCTGCGGCGCGTACCCGGACGGGGTGCGCGCCGCCTGCGTTTCGGGGCGGGGCGACCCGGTCGGCTTCCGTGCGCCGCGCGAGCAGGCCTGGGCCTCGCTCCTGACCGCTTTCGGGTCCCAGACGGGCGGATGGGAGCACGTTCCGTCGGCCGGCGGTGCGTCGTTCGTCGCACGTCGGCTCCGCCCCGCCGCCGACCGGGCGGGTGCGCCTGGTCGCAGCGTCAGACGGAGAGGCCGGGCAAGGGGAAGGCCCGCAGCGGCCGGCGGAGCAGCACCTTGCGGGTGCCGTCCTTCATCAGCTGCACGCGGGCCAGTTCCCAGCCGCCGTACTCAGCCTGGATCGCGAGCCGCACCGCGGCGGTCAACCGATCTACATCCGGAGGTAACCGCAGCGGTGCGTATTCGTAGTCCATAGAGCGATGGTGCACCTCTGTCCCAGGTCAGGCAAGCAGGACGGGGATCCCATCTAGCCGTATTAAGCCCGTTCGAGTACCGAATGCGGCAGAACATCCCGTTCCGCGGCCCCGACAACGCGATCCGGGGTCGGTGGGCTATTCGAGTTCGGGGTAGCCGACGGTGATCGCGGAGACGTCGTCGAGCGCGCGGGAGATCTCCAGGGGGAGTTCGATCTCTTCGACCTGCAGTGCCGCCACCAGCTGGCCGACGTTGCGGGCGCCGAGGATCGGCGCGGTGACGCCGGGACGGTCGCGCACCCAGGCCAGCGCGACCTCGGCGGCCGACACGCCCAGGCCGTCGGCGGCGGTCGCCACCGCCTCCACGATCGCTGAGCAGCGCGGCTGCAGGTATGGCAGCACCGAGCGCTCGAAGTGTGGCGACGCGGCCCGTGAGTCGGCCGGGCGGCCGTGGCGGTACTTGCCGGTCAGCACCCCGCGGCCCAGCGGTGACCACGGCAGCACGCCCAGGCCCAGTGCCGCGCACGCGGGCAGCACCTCCCGCTCGATGCCGCGCTGCAGCAGCGAGTATTCCATCTGGGTGGCCGTGATCGGGGCCCGGCCGGGCCAGGCCCGCTGCCAGGTCGCGGCGCGGGCGGTCTGCCAGCCTGAGAAGTTCGACACACCGGCGTAGCGGGCCTTGCCCGAGCTGACCGCGTGGTCGAGCGCGGCCAGCGTCTCCTCCCACGGGGTGTCCGGGTCCTGGCCGTGCACCTGCCACAGGTCCACATAGGTCACGCCGAGGCGGCGCAGGGTGGTGTCGAGCGTGCGCAGCAGGTGCCCGCGGGAGCCGTCGTGGCGGCGGCCGGCTCGCGCCCGCAGCCCCGCCTTGGCTACGATCAACACGTCGTCGCGCGACACCATGGCGTCCAGCAGCGTGCCCAGCACCGCTTCTGCCTCGCCGTCGGCGTACACGTCGGCGGTGTCGAGCAGCGTGCCGCCGGCGTCCACATAAGCCTTGAGCTGCGCGCCCGCGTCATCCGGATCGGTGTCCAGACCCCAGGTCATGGTGCCCAGGGCGAGGCGGGAGACCACCAGCCCGCTACGGCCGAGCGGTCGTTGCTGCATGGGGTGAACTGTATTCGGCTTGACACCGCGGCGGCGATCGGTGGGTGGCGCGTGCGCAGTGCGGGCGAAAACCAGGCGCCGGAGCGGTTTACCGAGCCGGCTTTGAGGGAAGGGGGCTTTGGTTGAGGTGCACGGTCGACCCAGCCCCCAGGAGCGCCGAACCATCATGACCACCACGGCCAGCGGCAGTCCGGCTGAGCCGGCCACCGTCCGCCCCCGCAGTCCCTACATCGACATCCTGCGCGCCGCCGCGATAGTCCGGGTGTTCCTGCAGCACACGGTGCCGCTGGGCGCGCTGACCGCGCTGCTGCCCGCGATGTGGGTCATGTTCGGGCTCGCCGGTTACCTGACCGCGGTGTCGCTGCGGCGGGGCGGCCCGGGGCGCACCGTGCGCTCGCGACTGCGCCGCCTGCTGCCGCCGCTGTGGATGCTGGGCGCGATCGGGGTGCCGCTGATGCTGCTGCACGGCTGGCACCCGTTCGTCTGGAGCGATCTGATTCCGTGGGTGTTCCCGCTGGTGAACCCGCCGGGCAGCGAGTGGGGCGCGGCCTTCGTCATCACGCTGTGGTATCTGCGCGTCTACCTGTGGTTCGTGCTGCTCTCGCCCCTGCTGTGGTGGCTGTTCCAGCGCGCGCCGGTGGCGACGCTGCTGACGCCGCTCGGGGCGGCCGTGCTCTTTTCGACCGTGCTCACGCTACCGGGCTCCCGGGTCACCGATGTGATCTGGAGCACCGCCGCGTACGGCACCGCCTGGGTGCTCGGGTACGCCCGCGAGTCCGGTCTGCTGGACCGGCTGGCCTGGCCCGCCTGCCTGGCCGTGGCGGGGGCGCTGGGCCTGGCCGCGCTGCTGCGCGCCGCCGCCGACCCGGATGGGCTGCAGGATCCGCTGGTACTGGTGCTGTGGGGCACCGGGGTGGTGCTGGTGGCGCTGCGGGCCCGCCCACGGCTGGCCTGGCTCGCCGCGGCGGTGCAGCTGCGCCGGGCGGTCGCGCTGCTCAACGCGCGGGCGGTGACCGTCTACGTGTGGCAGCTGCCGATGGTGGCGTTCGGCACCTGGCTGCTCCGCGGGCTGGCCGGGCCGCCCGCGCTCACGGCGGCGGTCGCGGCGATGCTGACGGCCTGCGCGGTGCTGTGCTTCGGCTGGGTCGAGGACCTCGCCGCGAAGCGGCCGCCGGCGCTGGTGCCGACCGTTCCCGCGCCCCGCCGTCCCGCCGCCGAGGGTCTGCGGACGCCGTCCGGCGCGACCGCGGCCTGAGACCGGGGGTCGTCCTTCCCAAGATTCTTACTACTCGGTAACCTTGGCCCACCGCCGCCGACGCGGCCCGGCCAACGGAGGTCACCATGCGACTCGGTCTCAACATCGGCTATCTGACGCCGTGGTCCACACCCGTTAGCCTGCTGGCGCTGGCCCAGGAGGCCGACCGGCTCGGCTTCTCGGTGGTCTGGGCGGCCGAGTCGTACGGCTCGGACTCGCCGACCCTGCTCTCCTGGATCGCCGCGCAGACCGAGCGCATCGACATCGGCAGCGCCGTCATGCAGATCCCCGGGCGCACCCCGGCCGCGACCGCGATGACCGCCGCCACCCTCGACACGCTGTCCGGCGGCCGCTTCCGCCTCGGTCTGGGCGTGTCCGGCCCGCAGGTCTCCGAGGGCTGGCACGGCGTGCGCTTCGCCAAGCCCCTGGCCCGCACCCGTGAGTACGTCGACGTCGTCAAGCTGGCCCTGTCCGGCAAGCAGGTCACCTACGACGGCGAGTTCCACACCCTGCCGCTGCCCGACGGCCCCGGCAAGGCGCTGCGCCTGAACTTCCACCCGCTGCGCAGCGAGATCCCGGTCTACCTCGCCGCGGTCGGCCCGAAGAACCTCGAACTGGCCGGCGAGATCGCGGACGGCTGGCTCGCCGTGTTCTACACGCCCGAGTTCGCGCAGGAGCAGCTGGCCCAGATCGCCGCCGGCCGGGCCAAGGCGGGCAAGACGATGGACGGCTTCGACGTCGTGCCCAGCGTGCCCGTCGTCGTGGGCGACGACGTCGAGATGTGCGCCGAACTCGTGCGCGCCTACGCGGCGCTCTACGTCGGCGGCATGGGCAGCCGCCAGCAGAACTTCTACAACGATCTCGCCACCCGCATGGGCTACGGCGAGGCCGCCGCGCAGGTCCAGGAGCTGTACCTGGCCAAGCGCCATCGCGACGCCGCCGCGGCCATCCCGATGGAGTTCATCGACCGCACTTCATTGCTGGGGCCCAAGGAGCGCATTGCGCGACGCCTGCGTGACTTCGCCGATTCGGGCGTGACTACGCTGTCGCTGGCGCTGTTCGTGGCAGACGCCGACTCCGGCAGGGAGACCTTGCGTACGGTGGCCGAAGCGTACGCGGAGAGCGGACTGGGAGACTAAGTGGAAATCGAGATCTGGCAGGCGATCGTGCTGGGCATCGTGGAGGGGATCACCGAATTCCTCCCGATCTCCTCAACGGGCCACCTGACCATCACCGAGAAGTTGATGGGCCTGCCGATCGACGATCCCGCAGTCACCGCCTTCACCGCCGTGATCCAGATCGGAGCGATCGCGGCGGTGCTGGTGTACTTCTTCAAGGACATCACCCGCCTGGCCGGGGCCTGGTTCAAAGGCCTGTTCTCCGCCGAGGCGCGCCAGATCTTCGACTACAAGTTCGCCTGGTACGTCATCGCCGGCTCGATCCCGATCGGCATCGTCGGCTTCCTCGGCCGGGACCTCATCACCGGTCCGCTGCGCAGCATGTGGTTCGTGGCCGGGTCGCTGATCGTGTGGAGCGGCGTGATGGCCTTCGCCGAGTACGCCGCCACCCAGGTCCGCGGGGAGAAGCAGCTGCGCCTGGCCGACACGCTCGTCATCGGCTTCGCCCAGTGCCTGGCCCTGATCCCGGGCGTGTCCCGGTCCGGCGCCACCATCACCACCGGCCTGCTGCGCGACATCGACCGGGTCACCGCCACCCGGCTGTCGTTCTTCCTCGGCGTGCCCGCACTCGTCGCCGCCGGCATCTACGAGCTGCCCGAGGCGCTGGGCAGCCCCACCGTGACCGTGGCCTCGCTGATCGTCGGCACGATCGTCAGCTTCCTCGTGGCGTACGCCTCGATCGCCTGGCTGCTCAAGTTCGTCGCACACCACTCGCTGATGGCATTCGTGTGGTATCGCGTGATTCTGGGCGGCGCGATCATCGCATTGCTCGCCACGAACACCATCTCCGCCACCTAGGCTGGCGATCGTGGCCACGCTACTGCTGCTGCGGCACGGACGCACGACCGCCAACGCCGACGGCATCCTCGCCGGGGACCTGCCCGTCGAGCTGGACGAAGTGGGCGTCGCCCAGGCCGAGCAGGCCCGGGGGCGGCTGGCCGGGCTGCCCCTGGCCGTCGTCGTGAGCAGCCCACTGGTCCGCTGCAAGCAGACCCTGGAACTCGCGCTGCCCGGCGTCGTGCCGGTGGCCGAGGAGGGGCTGCGCGAATGCGGCTACGGCGAGTGGTCCGGGCGCTCGCTCAAGGAACTCGCGGACAACCCGCTGTGGTCGACCGTGCAGCACCATCCGGCCGCGGTCGTGTTCCCGGGCGGGGAGGCGATGGCGGCCATGGCCAACCGCGCCGTCACCGCCGTACGTGCCTGGGACGCCCGGATCACCGAGTCGCACGGCCCTGACGCGGTGTGGCTGGCCTGCAGCCACGGCGACGTGATCAAGGCGATCGTGGCGGACGCGCTGGGCATGCACCTGGACCTGTTCCAGCGCATCTCGGTCGAGCCGTCGTCGGTGACCGCGATCCGCTACACCCCGCAGCGGCCGTTCGTGCTCCGCGTCAACGACACCGGCACCCCGGTCTCCGCGCTGCTGCACAAGCACCGCCCGCCCGCCGAGGAGACCGCCGAGAGCGACGCCGTCCTCGGCGGCGGCGCCTGACCGGCTGTCAAGCGCCCGGCAGGGGTGTGGCCGCCGTGGTGCGCAGGCCGTCGAGGGAGACGTGCAGGATGCGGCGCCAGGCGGGTTCGGGCACGACCGGGGCGATCCGGCCGAGGGCCACCAGCAGCAGGGAGACGTCCTCGGCGGTGATGTCGGGGCGTAGTTCACCGGACTCGTGGGCGGCCCGCACCAGCTCCGCGATCAGCGGGCCGACCTGCTGGCGGCAGTGCTGGCGGGCGGTGTTGCCGGCCTGGCCGGGCAGCGCCTGGCAGTAGGCGTCGAGCAGCCCTGGGGACGCCGTCTGCCGGGTCAGCGCGTCGGCGAGGAACCGGCTCAGGTCGGGCCAGGCCCGGCCGGTCAGCGAGGCCGTCGCCGCAGTGGCCCATGAGGTGAACACGTGCTCCAGCGCCGCGTCGAGCAGCGCCTCCTTGGTGGGGAAGTGCCGGTAGAGGGTGCCCATGCCGACCTCGGCCCGGCGCGCGATCTCGCGTACGTCGACGTCGCTGCCGCGCTCGGCGATCAGCCCGGCCGCGGCGTCGAGCAGCCGGCCGCGGTTGCGGGCGGCGTCGCTGCGCGCTGCTCTGGCTGCGGCGGCCGGGAGTGACGTCATGCACAACACCCTACCGGAGCGGCTGCTCCGTTTCGGTGCTACGGTCGGGGAGCAGGCGGAGCAAGTGCTCCGTTTCACGCCGGACCGGCAGCACCGGCCGCGGCCCGCGAGACCGTGCCAGGTCTCGCGGGCCGACCGGCCCGCCGGTGCCCGTTCGAGTCAGAAGGACAGCCGCATGACGATCCCGCTCTCCATCCTCGACCTGGCCCGCATCGGCCCCGGCGAGACCGCGCACGACAGCATCGCGGCCAGCGTCGACCTCGCCCGCACCGCGGAGCAGCACGGCTACCGGCGCGTCTGGTACGCCGAGCACCACAACATGCCCACCATCGCGTCCTCGGCACCCGCCGTGCTGATCGCACACGTCGGCACGTTCACCCGCGAGATCCGGCTCGGCGCGGGCGGCGTCATGCTGCCCAACCACACGCCGCTGACCATCGCCGAGCAGTACGGCACCCTCGACGCGATGTACCCGGGGCGCATCGACCTGGGCCTGGGCCGGGCTCCCGGCTCGGACCAGAACACGATGCGCGCGCTGCGCCGCGACGCGCAGTCGGCCGAGGGCTTCCCGAACGACGTGCTGGAACTGCAGGCCTACCTGGCCGGGAAGTCGCGGATCCCCGGCGTGGACGCGGTGCCGGGCAAGGGCTCCCAGGTCCCGCTGTACATCCTGGGCTCGTCGATGTTCGGCGCGACGCTGGCCGCCGCGCTCGGGCTGCCGTACGCGTTCGCCTCGCACTTCGCGCCGCAGGCCCTGGAGGCGGCGGTGGCCGCGTACCGGCGGGAGTTCCGGCCCTCCGAGCAGCTCGACCGGCCGCACGTGATCGTCGGGGTCAACGTCGTCGCCGCGGACACCGCGGCCGCCGCTCGGGAGCAGTTCCAGGGCACCCGGCGGGCGTTCGCGACGGGGCTGTTCGGGCGCGGGCAGACCTTCACCGACGAGCAGGCCGACCAGCTCCTGGCCCAGGGCGCGGGCCAGCACGTCGACCAGATGCTGCAGTACTCCGCGCTCGGCACACCCGCCGAGGTGCGCGACTACCTCGACGCGTTCGTCCGGCACGCGGGCGCCGACGAGCTGATCGTCGCCCACCACGCCACCGGCGAGGCCCGCCTGCGCTCGGTCGCCCTGCTCGCCGAGGCGATGTCGCCCGCCCACGCGTGACGCGGCGGCCGGGAGGCTACGCGTCCAGGCGGAGGGCGAGGTAGAGGTCGACGCGGTCGGCGAAGCGGTCCAGGTCGCGGCCGGTCAGGTCGGCGATGCGGCGGATGCGGTAGCGCAGCGTGTTGACGTGCAGGTGCATCGCGCTCGCGCAGCGCGTCCACGAGCCGTCGCAGGCCAGGAACGTCTGCAGGGTGCGCACCAGGTCGGCGTGGTGGTCGGCGTCGTAGGCGCGCAGCGGGGCGAGCAGCCGATCGGCGAACGCCTGCCGCACCGCCCGGGGCACGCCCGCGAGCAGCAGGTCGTGCGAGGCCAGCTCGTCGCTGCCGACGACCGACACCCGGTCCGGCCGGTCGAGCGCATACCCATGGGCGTACCGGGCCTGTGACAATGCCCCGGCCAGCTCGGCGACGCCCGCAGCGGGTTCGCTCACGCCCGCCGCGAATCGCGTCCCCCGGGCCGCCGTCGTGAGATGCCGTGCCGTCTCGCGCAGCCCACCGAGCCGGTCCGGTCCCACGACCACCGCCACGACCTCACCCGCCACCATCGCGACGGCCGCTCCCGGCACCATCTCCTCCACCACCGCGACAGCGGCGCCGTCCGCGTCGTGCGGTTTCGGGGAGACCGCACCCTTCGCGAAGCCGATTCCTGCGGTCTCCCCGAAACCGCCGGCGACCGTAGCGGAGCCGGCGTGGAGGGAGGCGACGAGGACGGTGTACGGGCCGGTGGTCGGCAGGCCGCAGGCGTGCAGGGCGGCGGCGATCTCGGCCGGGTCGGCGGCGGCCGCCAACACGTCGGCGAGCTGGGCGGCGAGTCGGCGTTCGATCCTGCGGGCGCGATCCTGGCGGGCCGCGTCGAGGGCGATCAGCTCGACGAGTTCTTCGAGCAGCGCCGGGTCGGCGCAGGCGACGAAGCGGGTGCCCGGCGTCGCGGCGGGCCCGGGCGCGTCGAGGTGGAACTCCCGGTCGCCGATCCGGCAGCGGGTGGGCAGGGCGTCCGCGCGCAGGAACGCCGTGGCGAGCCGCTGCCCGGTGGCGAGGTCGTGCGGCGTGCCGGCGGGGTCGCCCACGACGGCACGCCCGGTGCAGGTCAGCACCCAGGCTCCGGTGGCGGGCCACACCTCGGCCAGGTCGGCTCCGGCGGCGAGGGTGGCGACCCGGCCGCGGCGGCGGCTGCGGGCGGCCAGCGCGCCGGCTTCGCGTTCGGCCCAGAGCACCGTGTTGATCCGTTCGGTCACCTCGCGGAACGACACCTCGGCGGGCACCGCGAACAGCGGCAGCCGGTGCCGCCGGCAGGCTTCCACCAGATCGGCGGGGACCGGCCCGAGCAGCGCCTCGCCCGCGCCGAGCGCGGCCACCCCGGCCCCGGCCAGCGCGGCGACGAACAGCTCGGAGTCGGCGGGTTCGCGCCGCCACATCATCCCGGTCAGCACGACCTCGCCGCCCGCCAGATAACGCGCCGGGTCGAGCAGGTCGGTGGTGTACGCGAGGTGGGCGGGTCGGTCCAGCTCGCCCTCCCCGGCGAGCACCGGCAGCCGGACACCCGGCTGTTCCAGCACGTCACGTAGCCGCATGCGGCACCACCTTTGTCGTAACCTCCAAAGAGCCTAGCCAGGCTTTGTTGCAGTTTCGGTCCTTCTCACCCTTCAGCGCCAGGGGGCGGGGCAGTTGACTCATTCCATGTCGCCGGCCGAGTTCAACGCTCTGCCCGCCCCCGACGCCGAACGCGAGTTGCTGACCTGCAACGCGTCGAGTGCGTGGGCGCGGGCGGTGGCGGCCGCGCGGCCCTATACGGACCTTGCTGAGCTGCGCGAAGTCGCCGCCGGGGCGGTCGCGGCACTGTCCTGGCCGGACGTGCGGCAGGCGCTCGACGCCCACCCGCGCATCGGCGCGCGGGCCGCGGGCACGAGCCGCGAGGCGGCCTGGTCGCGGCGCGAGCAGTCCGGCGCCGCGTCCGCCGACGAGCAGACCGCGGCCGCGCTGGTCGAGGCCAACCGGGCGTACGAGGACCGTTTCGGCCACGTGTTCCTCATCTTCGCCAGCGGCAAGTCGGCCGAGCAGATGCTCGCTGCGACCCGGCAGCGGCTGGCCAACGACGAGGCCGCCGAGCGCGACGTGGTACGCCGCGAGCTGACGGCGATCACCTTGCTGCGCCTTGATCGGTTGTTCGGGTCGTGAGCGAGAGCAGCGGGCGAACCATGTCGCAGGTTTTCTCATGCCGCCGACGAGCGCAACGAGGAGAAGGCGTGAGCAAGCGATGACGAGGGGATACGCGGGATGACCCTGTCGACCCATGTGCTGGACACCTGCCGCGGCGAGCCCGCTGCGGACGTGCAGGTGACGTTGCAGCGGCTGGGGCAGTACGGCTGGGTCACGATCGCGACCGGGACCACGAACACCGACGGGCGGCTCGCCGACTGGGTGCCGGCCGAGCAGTGGCTGGTGGGCCGGTACGGGCTGCGCTTCGACGTCGCCGCATACCAGGGGCTCGGCAGCTTCTTCCCCGAGGTGACCGTGGTCTTCGACGTCACCGACACCGACCGGCACCTGCACGTGCCACTGCTGCTGAGCAAGTTCGGCTACACCACCTACCGGGGGTCCTGATGACGATCCGACTGGGACCCAACCGCTACGGCAAGGCCGAGTGCCGCCTGGTCACCGTGGTCCGCGACGGCGAGCGCCACGAGCTGACCGACCTCAACGTCAGCACCCGGCTCGCGGGCCGCCTCGACGCCACACATCTGACCGGCAACAACGCCGACGTGCTGCCGACCGACACGCAGAAGAACACGGTGTACGCGTTCGCCCGGGACGGCTTCGCGAGCATCGAGCAGTTCGGCCTGCGCCTGGCCCGCCACTTCGTCGCCGAGCAGGACGCGATCGAGCTGGCCCAGGTGCACGTGGAGTCGTACGGCTGGCGGCGTCTGGGTGGCCACTCGTTCGCCCGCGCCGGGGACGAGGTGCGCACCGCGACGGTTACCGCGACCGCGGCGCAGGCTTGGGTCGTGGGCGGGCTGCACGGGCTGACGTTGCTGAACACGACGGGCTCGATGTTCAAGGGCTTCCCGCGGGACCGGTACACCACGCTGCCGGAGGCCGAGGACCGCATCCTGGCCACGGCCGTCGACGCCCGCTGGCGTTTCGCCTCGGCCGAGGTGGACTGGAACGCCGCGTTCGAGGCGGTCCGGGACGGGCTGGTGGGCGCGTTCGTCGACACGTACAGCCGCTCGCTGCAGCAGACCCTGTATGCGATGGGGGAGCGGGTGCTCCAGCAGGTGCCCGAGGTGGCCGAGGTGCGGCTGGCGCTGCCGAACCGGCACCACTTCCTGGTCGACCTGTCCCCGTTCGGGCTGGACAATCCCGACGCGGTGTACTTCGCGGCCGACCGCCCGTACGGCCTGATCGAGGGCACGGTGCTGCGGGACGACGCGCCCTCTCCGGGGCCGGCGTGGGACCTGGGGGTGGCCTGATGGACTTCATCACCCCGTCGACCTGGGCCGACGCCCTGGCGATCAGGGCCGACCGGCCGGACGCGGTGCCGCTCGCCGGCGGCACCGACGTGATGGTCGAGCTGAACTTCCACCGGCGGCGGCCGGGCGTGCTGCTCGACCTGACCCGCATCGGCGACCTGACCACCTGGGCACAGGATGGTGAGCTGCTGCGCGTCGGCGCGGGCGTCTCGTACACCCGGCTCATCGAGGAGCTGGGCGACCGGCTGCCGGGGCTGGCCATGGCCGCGCGCACGGTCGGTTCGCCGCAGATCCGCAACCGGGGCACGCTCGGCGGCAACCTGGGCTCGGCGTCACCCGCCGGGGACGGACACCCGCCGCTGCTGGCCGCCGACGCGCAGGTGGAGCTGGCGTCGGTGCGCGGCACCCGGCTGGTGCCGATCGGCGAGTTCTTCACCGGGCCCAAACACAGCGTGCTCGCCCCGGACGAGCTGATCGCCGCGGTGTGGGTGCGGCCCGCCGACGGTCCGGAGCAGTTCTCGAAGATCGGCACCCGCAACGCGATGGTGATCGCGGTCAGCTCGTTCGCCCTCGCGCTGCACCCCGGCCGCCGCGCGGTCGGCACCGGCATCGGCTCGGCCGCGCCCACCCCGCGCCGGGCCGCCGAGGCGGAGCTGTTCGCCGCCGGGCAGCTGCCCTGGGACACCCTCGCCGCGCTCGACCCCGACGTGGCGCGGCGCTTCGGCGAGCTGGTCGCCGCGTCCGCCGCCCCGATCGACGACGTGCGCGGCACGGCCGCGTACCGCCGCCACGCGCTGGCCGTCCTGGCTCAGCGCACCCTGACCTGGGCCTGGAGGGACCTATGCGGGTGACCTGCACGGTCAACGGAACTACCCGGACCGCCGACGACGTGTGGCCGGGTGAGAGCCTGCTCTACGTGCTGCGTGAGCGGCTCGGCCTGCCTGGCAGCAAGAACGCCTGCGAGCAGGGCGAATGCGGTTCGTGCACGGTGTACCTGGACGGGACCGCGGTCTGCGCCTGCCTGGTCGCCGCGGGCCAGGCCGCCGGGCGCGACGTGCGCACCGTGGAGGGCCTGGCCCCCGAGGGCGAGCTGGACCCGGTGCAGCGGGCGTTCCTGCAGACCGGCGCGGTCCAGTGCGGCTTCTGCACGCCGGGGCTGATCGTCTCGGTGCACGACCTGCTCGCCCGCGTGCCCAAGCCCACCGATCCGCAGATCCGCGAGGCCCTGGCCGGCAACCTGTGCCGCTGCACGGGCTACGAGAAGATCATGGATGCGGTACGCCTGGCCGCCTCCTCGGCCGGGACGGAGACGCGGTGAGGACCGTCATCAACGGCTGTGCGATCGCGACCGTCGACGCGGCGGGCGCGGAATACCCGCGCGGGCATGTGGTGGTCGACGGCGACCGGATCACCGCGGTCGGCGGCGGGGACTTCGAGGGACCCGCTGACCAGGTCATCGACGGCCGGGGCTGCCTGGCCACGCCCGGCCTGGTCAACACCCACCACCACCTCTACCAGTGGGCCACCCGAGGGCTCGCCCAGCAGAGCAACCTGTTCGACTGGCTGGTCGAGCTGTATCCGGTGTGGGCCGGGCTCGACGACGAACTCGTGTACGTCACGACCACCGCGGGCCTGAGCGCGCTGGCGCTGTCGGGCTGCACCACCGCCGCCGACCACCACTACGTCTTCCCGCGCGGCTCCGGTGACCTGATCGGGACCCAGGTCGAGGCGGCCGCGTCGGTCGGCGTACGGCTGCACGCCTGCCGCGGCTCGATGGACCTCGGCGTGTCGCAGGGCGGGCTGCCGCCGGACAACGTCGTCGAGTCGACCGACGCGGCGCTGGCCGCGACCGCCGCCGCGATCGAGCAGCACCACGACCCGTCGCCGTCGGCGATGGTGCGCGTCGCCGTCGCGCCGTGCTCGCCGTTCTCGGTCACCTCCGACCTGATGCGCGAGGCCGCGTCCCTGGCCCGCGCGCACGGTGTGCGGCTGCACACGCACCTGGCCGAGACGGTCGAGGAGGACGCATTCTGCCGCGACCGCTTCGGCTGCACCCCCGTGGAGTACGCGGAGAAGCTCGGCTGGCTCGGCGACGACGTGTGGCTGGCCCACGGGGTGCACCTCGACGACGCCGCGGTGGCCCGGCTCGGCGCGACCGGCACCGGCGTGGCGCACTGCCCCAGCTCGAACGCCCGCCTCGGCGCGGGCATCGCCCGGGTGCGCGACCTGCTCGACGCCGGCGCGCCGGTCGGCCTCGGCGTCGACGGCGCGGCCTCGCAGGAGGCCGGTGAGCTGGGCCCGGAGCTGCGCCAGGCGATGCTCGCGGCGCGCCTGCGCGGCGGCCCGGCCGCGCTGACCGCCCGTGAGGCGCTCGCCCTGGCCACCACCGGCGGGGCCCGCTGCCTGGGCCGCGACGGCGAGCTGGGCATCCTGGAGCCGGGCCGGCTCGCGGACGTCGCACTGTGGCGGATCGACGGCCTCGGCCACGCCGGCATCGAGGACCCGGTCGCCGCCCTGGTCTTCGGCCCGCCCGCCCGCGTCGAAGCGCTGCTCGTCGGCGGCGACGTCGTCGTCCGCGGCGGCCGCCTCGTGCACGCCGACGAGGAGTCCCTGGCCCGCGACCTGACCCGGGTCAGCCGCACCCTGCTCCGAAAGGCCGGCCGATGAGCGCGACGGTGCACGTGGGGCTGGCGGCCACCGTGACGGGCGGGGTGGGGGCCTCCCCGCTGCGGCCCGACGGGCGGCTGAAGGTGACGGGGGAGTTCGCGTTCTCGTCCGACCTGTGGGCCGACGACATGCTCTGGGGCGCGACGCTGCGCAGCCCGCATCCGCGGGCGCGGATCACCGAGCTGGATCTCGGTCCGGCGCTGCGGATTCCGGGCGTGTACGCGGTGCTCACCCACGAGGACGTGCCCGGCCGGAGGCTCTACGGACTGGAGCACGTCGACCAGCCGGTGCTGGCCGCCGACGAGGTCCGCTACCAGGGCGAGCCGATCGTGGTCGTGGCCGCCGACCACCCGGAGACCGCGCGTCGCGCCGTCAAGGCGATCGGGATCGCCTACGACGTGCTCGACCCGGTCACCGATCCCGAGGCGGCGCTGCACGCCGACCGCGCGCCCCGGGTGCACGCCGACCGGCCGAACCTGCTGCGCCACGTGCCGATCCGCCGCGGCGACCCGCACGCCGCCGCCGCGGTCGTGGTGACCGGGGAGTACGAGGTCGGCATGCAGGACCAGGCCTTCCTCGGCCCCGAGTCGGGCCTGGCCGTGCCCGCCGACGACGGCGGCGTCGACCTCTACATCGCCACCCAGTGGCTGCACGTCGACCAGCAGCAGGTCGCCGCGTGCCTGGACCTGCCCGCCGACAAGGTCCGGCTCACCCTGGCCGGGGTCGGCGGCGCGTTCGGCGCGCGGGAGGACCTGTCCATGCAGGTCCACGCCTGCCTGCTGGCGCTGCGCACGGGCCGCCCGGTGAAGATGGTGTACGGCCGTGAGGAGTCGTTCTTCGGCCACGTGCACCGGCACCCGGCCCGGCTGCGCTACGAGCACGGCGCGGACGCCGACGGCCGCCTGGTCTACGTGAAGGCCCGCATCCTGCTCGACGGCGGCGCGTACGCGTCCAGTTCCGGCGCGGTCGTGGCCAACGCGGCGACGCTGGGCATCGGCCCCTACGACGTGCCGAACGTGGTGATGGACGCGTACGGGCTCTACACCAACAACCCGCCGTGCGGGGCGATGCGCGGCTTCGGCGCGGTGCAGGCGTGCTTCGCGTACGAGTCGCAGATGGACAAGCTCGCCGCGGCGCTGGGCCTCGACCCCGTGGAGGTGCGGGTCCGTAACGCCCTGCACACCGGCGACCGCATGCCGACCGGCCAGCTCGTCGAAGGTCCCGCCCCGGTCGCCGAGCTGCTCCGCCTGGTGCAGTCCAAGCCACCCGCCGGTGCGGCGGACTTCCCGCCCGGCGGCACCGCCAACACCACCCGCGGGGAGGGCGTGGTCCGCGGCGTCGGCTACGGCATCGGCATCAAGAACGTCTGCTTCTCCGAGGGCTTCGACGACTACGCCACCGCCCGCGTCCGCCTGGAACTGATCGGCGGCCGGCCCGCGGTGCTGGTGCACACCGCCGCCGCCGAGGTGGGCCAGGGCCTGGTCACCGTCCAGGCCCAGATCGTGCGCACCGAACTCGGCGTCGACCAGGTCACCATCGCCCCCGCCGACACCGCCGTCGGCAGCGCCGGCTCCTCCTCCGCCTCCCGCCAGACCTACATGACCGGCGGCGCCGTCCGCGCCGCCTGCCAGGCCATCCGCACCCGCCTGCTGGACCGCCTCGACGGCCTCGCGGGCGAGCTGCGCCTGGTCGACGGGCAGGTGCGGGACGCCGACGGCGGGACCGTCGCCGACGTCGCGGAGCTGCTGGGCGACGAGGCGATCGAGGAGACGGTGCAGTGGCGGCACCGGCCGACCCATCCCCTCGACCCGGAGACGGGCCAGGGCGACGCGCACGTGCAGTACGCCTTCGCCGCGCACCGCGCCACCGTCGACGTCGACACCGAGCTCGGCCTGGTCAAAGTCGTCGAGATCGTCACCGCGCAGGACGTCGGCAAGGCCGTCAACCCGGCCGCGGTCACCGGCCAGATCCACGGCGGCACCGCCCAGGGACTCGGCCTGGCGCTGATGGAGGAGATCCAGCTCGTGGACGGGAAGGTGCGCAATCCCTCCTTCACCGACTATCTGCTCCCTACGATCATGGACATGCCGCCGATGACAGTGGACGTGCTCGAACTGGCCGACCCGCACTCGCCCTACGGCCTGCGCGGGGTCGGCGAGCCGCCCACGATCTCGTCCACACCCGCCGTCGTCGCGGCGATCCGGGCGGCCACCGGGGCCGCGCTGACCAGGGTGCCGGTCCGGCCCGAACACATCGTGGGGGTATGAGTGACCGAGATCCTGACGCCCGAGGCGGTCCAGTTCGTCACCGAGCTGCAGCACCGCTTCCGCCCCCGCCGCGACGAGCTGCTCGCGGCGCGCCGGGCCCGGCAGGCGGAGATCGACCGCACCGGCACGCTGGACTTCCTGCCGGAGACCGCGCAGATCCGCGAGAGCGAGTGGACCGTCGCGCCCGCCCCGGCCGACCTGGTCGACCGCCGGGTCGAGATCACCGGCCCGACCGACCGCAAGATGACCATCAACGCGCTGAACTCGGGCGCGAAGGTGTGGCTGGCCGACCTGGAGGACGCAAACACCCCGCACTGGGCGAACGTGATCGGCGGCCAGCAGAGCCTGTACGAGGCGGTCCGCCGCACGATCAGCCTGCAGCAGGGCGACAAGCTGTACGCGCTGCACCCCGGCCCGCTGCCCACCATCGTGGTGCGGCCCCGCGGCTGGCACCTCGACGAGCGCCACTTCGAGGTCGACGGGGAGCCCGGCGTCGCCGCGCTGGTCGACTTCGGGCTGCACTTCTTCCACAACGCCGCCGAGCTGCTGGCCCGGGGCAGCGGCCCGTACTTCTACCTGCCGAAG
Organism: Catellatospora paridis; assembly: GCF_009720365.1. GTDB lineage: Bacteria > Actinomycetota > Actinomycetes > Mycobacteriales > Micromonosporaceae > Catellatospora > Catellatospora paridis. The sequence goes on from NZ_WBZD01000017.1 coordinate 306,757, forward strand.
ATGGAGAGCCACCTCGAAGCGAGGCTGTGGCAGGACGTGTTCACGGCCGCGCAGGAGCTGCTGGGCATCCCGTACGGCAGCATCCGGGCCACCGTGCTCATCGAGACGATCACGGCCGCGTTCGAGATGGACGAGATCCTGTGGGAGTTGCGCGACCACGCCAGCGGCCTGAACGCGGGGCGCTGGGACTACCTGTTCAGCCTGATCAAGAAGTTCCGCGCGTTCCCGGCATACACGCTGCCCGATCGCGGGCAGGTGACGATGGCCGCGCCGTTCCTGCGGGCATACGCGCAGCTGCTGGTCAAGACGTGTCACCGGCGTGGCGCGTACGCGATGGGGGGCATGGCCGCCTTCATCCCGAACCGGCGCGACCCGGGTGTCACCGCGACGGCGCTGGCCAAGGTCCGCCAGGACAAGGAACGCGAGGCCGCCGACGGCTTCGACGGCTCCTGGGTGGCGCACCCCGACCTGGTGCCGCTCTGCCTGGAGGTGTTCGAGCAGGCGCTGGGCGGGGCCCCGAACCAGCTCTCCCGCCAGCGCCCGGACGTGCACGTCGACGCGCACGACCTGCTCGACGTGCGGACCACCGAGGGTGAGCCGACGATGGCGGGGGCCCGCGCCAACATCCACGTCGGTATCCGCTACATCCAGTCGTGGCTCAACGGCAACGGCGCGGCGGCGATCGACAATCTGATGGAGGACGCCGCCACCGCCGAGATCTCCCGCTCCCAGCTGTGGCAGTGGCTGCACAACGGCGCGCTCCTCGACGGCGGCACCACCCCGGTCACCCGCGAGCTGCTGGAAGAGCTGATCGAGGGCGAGATGGCCGTGCTGGGGTCCGAATACGCCCCCGCCCGCAGGATCTTCGAGCAGGTCGCGCTCGCCGACGACTTCGTCGAGTTCCTGACCCTGCCGGCCGGGGAGCTGATCGACTGATGAAGCCCGCCGGAACCGACGAGTTCCTCGGGGTGCCGCGCGAGCCGCGCGACGGGGCGGCCCGGGTCCCCGCGCGGGAGCTGGACCGCATCCTGGCCGCGGCCGACGGGCTGCGCCGCGACCGCTACCCGGGCGAGGAGCCCGGCCGCCAGCCGCTGCACACCGTGTACGTGCCGGCCGACCGGGTGCGCACCGGGCTGGGGCAGCGCTGGGGCGAGCAGGCGCTGGCCGCGCTGGCCGAGCACGGCCTGCCGTATCCGGACGAGCTGCACGAGCGGATCACCCGCAAGCTGGCCACCGAGCCGATCGAGGACCTGCGGGTCGACTTCGAGGACGGCTACGGCCGCCGCGAGGACGCCACCGAGGACGCGCACGCCCGCAGCGTCGCCGCATTCCTCGCCGCCCGCCCGGCCCCGTTCACCGGCGTACGGATCAAGAGCCTGGAGCCCGACACCCGGCCCCGGGCGTTGCGCACCCTCGATCGGCTGCTCGACGCGCTGGGCACCATCCCGCCGAACTTCGTGATCACGCTGCCGAAGGTCAGCTCGGTGGAGCAGGTCGAGGCGCTGGTGTGGCTGTGCCGCCACCTCGAACCGGCCGCCGGGCAGCTGCGCTTCGAGCTGCAGGTGGAGATGCCGCAGGCGATCCTCGGCCCGGACGGGGTCTGCCCGCTGCCCGCGATGATCCATGCGTCCCAGGGGCGCTGCGTGGGGCTGCACTACGGCACCTACGACTACTCGGCGGCGCTGGGCATCGCGGCGGCGTACCAGTCCATGGAGCATCCCGCCGCCGATCACGCCAAGCAGGTGATGCAGGTCGCCGCGGCGGGCACGGGGGTGCGCGTGGTCGACGGCTCCACCAACGTGCTGCCGATCGGGGACACCGCCGCCGTGCAGGCCGCCTGGGCGCTGCACCTGCGCCTGGTCCGCCGCAGCCTGGAACGCGGCTTCTACCAGGGTTGGGACCTGCATCCGGCGCAGCTTCCGACGCGCTACGCGGCCGCGTACGGCTTCTTCCGCCAGGGCGCGCCGTCGGCCGCGAACCGGTTGCGGGCCTGGCTGGCCGGGCGCGACAGCGCCGCGCAGCGCGACAGTGGTGCGCGCGGCACGGGCTACCTGGACGAACCCGCGACGGCGCGGGCGCTGTCCGGATTCCTGCGACGCGCCGTGCTGTGCGGTGCGGTGGATGTCGGCGAATTCGGCATCGATCGATCTATGCTGGAGCCGCTGTGAACTACGACCTCATCCTGCGCTCGCACCGCACGCTCACCCCGGACGGTGAGCGGCCCGCCGACGTCGGCATCCGCGACGGCGTCATCGCCGCGGTAGCCGGGTTCCAGGCGCTGGCCGGCAACGACGCCATCGACCTGGGGGACTGCGCGCTGCTGCCCGGCCTGGTCGACACCCACGTGCACGTCAACGAGCCGGGGCGCACCCAGTGGGAGGGCTTCGACAGCGCCACCCGGGCGGCCGCCGCGGGCGGCGTGACGACCATCGTCGACATGCCGCTGAACTCGGTTCCGCCGACGGTCGACGTGCAGGCGCTGCACGTCAAGCGCGCCGCGGCCGTCGAGCAGTGCTTCGTGGACGTCGGTTTCTGGGGCGGCGCCGTGCCCGGCAACGCCCGGCAGCTGCCCGCACTGCATCAGCAGGGCGTGTTCGGGTTCAAGGCGTTCCTCATCGACTCGGGTGTGCCCGAGTTCCCGCCGCTGGACCCGGCCGGGCTGGAGGAGGCGCTCGGCGCGGTCGACGCGCTGTTCGTGCTGCACGCCGAGGACCCGTCGCTGGTCACCGCCGCGCATGGCGACCACTTCGCGGACTTCGTCGCCTCGCGCCCGCCGCGGGCCGAGCGCCGGGCCGTCGCCGCCGTGATCGAAGCGGCCCAGCGCACCGGGGCGCGGGTGCACATCCTGCACCTGGCCGCCGCCGACGCGCTCCCGCTGATCGCCGCGGCCCGCCGGGAGGGCGTCCGCATCACCGCCGAGACCTGCCCGCACTACCTGACCCTGGACGCGTCCCAGGTGCCCGACGGCGCCACGCAGTACAAGTGCTGCCCGCCGATCCGGGACAAGTCCCATCAGGACGCGCTGTGGCAGGCGCTGGCCGACGGCGTGATCGACTGCGTGGTGTCCGACCACTCGCCGTGCCCGCCCGAGCTGAAGGCGGGCGACTTCGGCACCGCCTGGGGCGGGATCGCGTCCGTGCAGCTCGGGCTGCCGCTGATCTGGACCGCGGCGGCGCAGCGCGGGCACAGCCTCGCCGACGTGGTGCGCTGGATGGCCGGCAACACCGCGGACCTGGTCGGCCTGCCCCGCAAGGGGCGCATCGTCGAGGGCGCCGACGCGGACCTGGTCGCCTTCGACCCGGACGCCGAGTTCACCGTCGACGCGACGCGGCTGCTGCACCGGCACCACGTCTCGCCGTACGACGGCCGCCACCTGCGCGGCGTCGTCCGCGACACCTGGCTGCGCGGCCGCCTCGCCGGCGTCGAGCCGATCGGCCGCCTGATCCGGCCGGGAGGCGGTGCATGAGCGTCCGCCATGCCGCCGACGAGCGCAGCGGGGAGAGGGCATGAGCGAGCGGAGCGAGCGAATCAGCAGGCATGGCACTCGCGCCGGCGACGAGCGTAGCGAGGAGTGGGCATGAGCTTCGAGGAGCTGCTCGACCTCGCGTCGCGGGCCGTCGGCGGCAGCGTCGTCGGGGCCAACGACGAGTTCTTCGCCGAGCGCGACAACCTGGTCAACCCGTGGGCGCCGACCTTCACCCCGCGCACCTTCGGCGCGAAAGGCCAGGTGTACGACGGCTGGGAGACCCGTCGCCGCCGCGAACCCGGCCACGACCACGCCCTGCTCCGGCTCGGCGCGCCCGGTCACGTACACGGCGTCGTCGTCGACACCGCGTTCTTCACCGGCAACTACCCGCCCGAGGCGTCCGTCGAGGGCTGCCGGGCCGACGGCTACCCCTCGCCCGCCGAGCTGGCCGACGCGGACTGGTTCCCGCTGGTCGAGCGCTCGGCACTGCTGGGCGACACCCGCAACCGCTTCCCGGTCGACGCGGGGCCGCTGGTCACCCATGTCCGGCTGACCATCCACCCCGACGGCGGCGTGGCCCGGCTGCGGGTGCACGGCACCCCGGCCCCCGATCCGCGCCTGCTGCCCGACACCGTCGACCTCGCCGCCGCCGAGCTGGGCGGCCGGGTCGTCGACTGCAGCGACCGGTTCTACGGCTCACCCGGCAACCTGCTGCTGCCCGCACTCGCGGCCAGCATGGGCGAGGGCTGGGAGACCCGGCGGCGGCGCGACGGCGGCAACGACTGGGTCCAGGTGCGGCTCGCCGCGGCCGGCGTGATCGCGCTGGCCGAGCTGGACACCTCGCACTTCAAAGGCAACGCCCCCGGCTGGGCGGCGCTGACCGGGCCCGGCGGCGAACCGCTGCTGGCGCGCACCCGGCTGCAGCCCGACACCCGCCACCGGTTCCGCCTGTCGTACGACGGCCCGGTCGACGGGGCACGCCTGGACATCTACCCCGACGGCGGCATGGCCCGGCTGCGCCTGTACGGCAGCCTGACGGCCTCCGCCCGGGACAGACTCGCCGCACCGTGGACGGATCAGGAGGCTGGGGGAGGCTGACATGGCTGTCGGGGGATTGCTGCTCGCGGCGGGGGCCGGGCGGCGGTACGGGATGCCCAAGGCGCTGGCCGTGGTGCCGGGCGACGGGGAGCTGATGGTGCAACACGCGCTGCGGACGCTGCGCGACGGACAGTGCGATCCGGTCGTGGTCGTGCTCGGTGCGGGAGCCGGGCGTGCCCCGGCGCTGCCCGGCGCGCTCGTGGTGATCAACAAGGAGTGGCGGACCGGCATGGGCTCGTCCCTGCGCGCCGGTTTGGCGGCGCTGCCGCCACAGGTGGACGCTGTAGTGGTGCTGCTGGTGGACACACCGGGGATCACCGCCGAGGCGGTACGCCGGGTCGGCGCGGGAGCGAAGCCGGACACGCTGCGGGTGGCGACCTACGGCGGGGACGGCGGGCATCCGGTGCTGCTCGGACGCGACCACTGGGCCGGGGCGGCCGAACTCGCCGTGGGCGACGTCGGAGCCCGGCCCTACCTGGCCAGGCACGAGGTGGAGACGGTGCCCTGCGACGATGTCTCCGACGGTGCGGACCTGGACGTCCCCCGTGCGTGACGTGCTCGACGACCTGTTCCGCGGCTGGGAGTCCGGCGCGGTCGCGGGCGTGGCGACCGTGGTGCGCACCTGGCAGTCCGCGCCGCGGCGACCGGGCGCGTCGATGCTCGTCGCGGCGGACGGGGAGGCCGTCGGCAGCGTCTCCGGCGGCTGCGTCGAGGGCGCCGTGTACGAGCTGGCCACCGGCGTCGCCGCCGACCCGGGGGCGCGGCCGGTGCTGCAGCGCTACGGCGTGAGCGACGACGACGCGTACGCCATCGGCCTGACCTGCGGCGGCATCATCGAGGTGTTCGTCGAGCAGGTGTCACGCGAGACGTTCCCGCAGCTCGGCGAGGTGGTGGCGGCGGTCCGGGCGGGCCGCCCCGTGGCCGTGGCGACCTGCCTCGCCCCGGCCGACTCCCCGCGCTTCGGGCACCGGATGGTCATCCACGGCGACGGGACGGCGGGGACGTTCGGCTCCGCGCGGCTCGACGCCGCCGTCGCCGACGACGCGCGCGGGCTGCTGGCCGCCGGGCGCACCGGGATGCTGCACTACGGCCCCGACGGCGAGCGCCGCGGCGACGAGCTGGCCGTGTTCGTGAACTCGTACGCCCCGCCCGCTCGCATGATCGTGTTCGGGGCGATCGACTTCGCCGCCGCGGTGGCCCGGATCGGCTCGTTCATGGGCTACCACGTGACGGTCTGCGACGCCCGCGCCGTGTTCGCCACCCCGAAGCGCTTCCCGTCCGCCGACGAGGTCGTCATCGAGTGGCCGCACCGCTACCTGGAGGGCGAGGTCGCCGCGCAGCGCGTCGACGGGCGCACCGTGCTGTGCGTGCTCACCCACGACCCGAAGTTCGACGTGCCGCTGCTGGAGCTGGCCCTGCGGCTGCCCGTGGCGTACATCGGCGCGATGGGTTCCCGCCGTACCCACGACGACCGGCTGGCCCGGCTGCGCGAGGACGGCCTCACCGAGGCCGAGCTGGGCCGGCTGCGCTCGCCGATCGGCCTGGACCTGGGGGCGCGCACCCCGGAGGAGACCGCGGTCAGCATCGCCGCGGAGATCGTGGCGCTGCGCTGGGGCGGCACCGGCGCGGTGCTGTCCGAGGTGGACGGACCGATCCACCGTGCGGGCCCGCTGGGCCGCTGACCGGCGGTCGCGGGGCGCGCACAGGCAGACGTCGTCGACGTGTCAGCGGTCGGCTTCCTCTCCGGTCAGCAACGGGGACGACCAGCGGTGCCGCACCATCGCCTCGTATGCGGGCGTCAGGGCCTGTGCGAAGTCCACGCCACGGACCGCGAGGCCCAGCGGGCCGAGCCGCTGCAGCAGCCGGGCCGCCGCCTGCGGGTCGGCGGGCGGCGTCGCGGGCAGCGGTCCGCCGGTCCAGAAGCAGCTCAGCTCGTCGCGCGCACCGGAGCCCTCGGGGGTGCCGCCTGCCTGCTGTTGGCGGTGCGCCCGCAGGGCGTCGAGCAGCTCGGCACGGGGCAAGCCGCGCCAGTGCAGGATGGTGAACGGGTCCTCGTCGAACTGCTCGGCCAGCAGGTAACACACCGCCGCCGCGTGTTTGCACGGGTTGCCCCAGTCCGGGCACGAGCACGTCAGGCGCAACCCGCGCATGGCCGGGAACAGCGACATGCCCAGCGGCGCCAGAGCCTGCTCGATGTCCTCGGGCATCCGTCCGGCCAGCAGCGCGGCGCTGAACGCGGCCTGCTCGGCCAGCGCGCCGACGGCCCGCCGCCAGTCGGTCGCCGTGAACGGCGCCACGCTGACGGTGACCGCGTAGGGCTCGTCCCGGGAGCCCTGCACCTGCGCCGTCACCTCGCCGGGTGACACCACCAGCGAGAGCACCTGGCCGGACCGCGCGTACGACTTGCCGCGGCTGAGCCGGCTCGCGGTCTCCGGCGATTCGATGGCCTTCAGGAAACGGCGCGACCACCAGGTCGTGGCGATGTCGCCGCGCCGGCTGCGGGCCCGGATGCCGTCGGCGGGCAACCGCGGCTTGGCGGACGGGAAGCCTCGCCACGACCGGTCCGCCCCCGCGTCCTCGCCGAGGTCGGGGCCGCCGGCCCCGTGGACGTCGGGCTCGTGTTCGGCGGGCTCGTGTTCGGCGGGCGGCCACCCGTCCAGATCGTGCTCGCCACCGGGGGGCCATTCGTCCAGGTCGTGCTCGTCGTGCTGCGCCATGCCCGCCCCTACTCGACGACCGCGTCGCGGTTCAGCGCGACCAGGTCGCGCAGCGCGTCGGTGGACAACTCGGTCAACCACGCCTCGCCGCTGCCGACGGTCGCCTCGGCGAGGGCCTTCTTCTGCTCCAGTACCGCGTCGATGCGCTCCTCCAGGGTTCCCGCGCACATCAGCTTGCGCACCTGCACGTCGCGGCGCTGCCCGATGCGGAACGCCCGGTCGGTGGCCTGGTTCTCGACGGCCGGGTTCCACCAGCGGTCGACGTGGATGACATGGTTCGCCGCGGTCAGGTTCAGCCCGACGCCGCCGGCCTTCAGCGACAGCACGAACAGCCCGGGACCGCCCTCGCCCTGGAACGCCGCGACCATGCCGTCACGGGTCCTGCGGTCCACCGCGCCGTGCAGGAACGGCACGGGCTGGGCGAAGACCGCCGACAGGTGCTCGGACAGCATCCCGCCGAACTCGGCGAACTGCGTGAACAGCAGCGCCTTCTCGCCCGCGGCGAGCACCTCCTCGCAGATCTCCTCGACCCGCGCCACCTTGCCCGACCGCCCGGCGATCCGTGAGCCGTCCTTCAGCAGCTGGGCGGGGTGGTTGCAGACCTGCTTCAGCTTGGTCAGCGTGGCCAGGATCAGGCCTCGGCGGTCGATGCCGTCGGCCTGCGCGACCTGGCGCAGCATGTCGTCGAGCACCGCCTGGTACAGCGTCGCCTGCTCGCGGGTCAGGTTGCAGGCCACCGTCATCTCGATCTTGTCGGGCAGGTCGGAGATGATGCTCGGGTCGGTCTTGACCCGGCGCAGCATGAACGCGCCGGTCACCCGGCGCAGCCGCGCGGCCGCCTGCTCGTCGCCGTCCCGCTCGATCGGCACGGCGAAGCGCCGCTTGAACGACTCCGCGCTGCCCAACAGGCCGGGGTTGGCAAACTCCATGATCGAATGTAGGTCGGCCAGCCGGTTCTCGACCGGGGTGCCGGTCAGCGCGATCCGCCGTGGCGCGGGCAGCGCCCGGATCGCCCGCGACTGCTTGGCCGCCGCGTTCTTGATGGCCTGCGCCTCGTCGACCACGATGCGCCGCCAGCCCACCTCCGCCAGGCCTTTCTGATCCCGCAACGCCAGGCTGTACGTGGTCAGCACCAGGTCGACGCCCGCGACCGCGGCGCGGAACTGCTCGCCGGTCAACCGCTCCGCACCGTGGTGCACGTGCACCGCCAGCTTCGGGGCGAACTTCGCCGCCTCCCGCTGCCAGTTCGCGACCAGCGACATCGGGCAGACCAGCAGCGTCGGGCCCTGCCCCGGGGTCTGCTGCCGTTCGCGTTCCAGCAGCGCCAGCACCTGGATGGTCTTGCCCAGGCCCATGTCGTCGGCCAGCACCGCGCCCGAGCCGAGCGCGTCCATGAACGACAGCCAGCCCAGTCCGCGCTCCTGGTAGGGGCGCAACTGCGCGCCGAACCCGTCGGGCGTCGGCAGCGCCTGGAAGCCGGAGCCCGGGCCGCCGGCCAGCAGCTCGCCGAGCCAACCGGTGGCGGCGACCCCGACCATCGGCAGTCCGGTCTCGGCGCCCTCGCCGAGCAGGCCCGCACGCAGCACGTCCCGCGCGGTCATCGGGCGCGCCCGCGACCTGCCCAACTGCTTGAGCCCGGCGGCGAGCCGGGCCTGGTCCACCTCGACCCACTGCCCGCGTACCTTCACCAGCGGCGACTTCGCCTCGGCCAGCGCCGCCAGCTCCTGTTCGGTGAGCACCTCGTCGCCCAGGGCCACCTGCCAGGCGTACTCGACGAGTTGGTCCATGCCGAGCTGGGACTCCTTGGCGACGATGCCCGGCTGCGGCGGCGTCTGCGCGCTCAGGCGCAGCCCGAGCCGCGGCCGCGGGCCGCTCCACCAGGCGGGCAGCAGCACCCCGACACCCGCCGCGGTCAGCGCCGACGCGTGCCGGCGCAGGAAGATCAGCGCGTCCTCGCCGTCCAGCGCCATGCCGACCGGCGCGGCCTGCCGCAGCACCCGCGCCAGCGGCGGGTAGTGCTGCGCGGCCCGGCCGAGCCCGGCCAGCAGCGCGGCCTGCGGATCGAGCCCGGCCTCGGCGAACAGCAGCGCGTTGCCGTCCAGCCGCCACACCTCGTCCGCCCCGGCGACCAGGGACGGGTCCTCGTGCGACTGGAGCAGCAGCGCCAGCCGCCAGATGCCCCCCTCGTCCTGGTCCTCAGCCCTGGTCGCGTCTGCGCCGTCGGGGTCGAGCGCCCTTTCCGGCCCGCCCGCGAGGCCCCTACCGGCCGTCCAGCCGGGCGCGGCGTCGTCGCCGGGGGCGATCAGGCGCAGGCAGGTGCGCACCAGCCCGCCGGCCCGCGACCTGCCGCCCTCCCGCCACGTGTCCAGGGTCTCCGACAGCCGGTTCGCCTCGTACGGGTTGAGCTGGTCCGCGTCGATGACGTTGTCGGCAGAGGTGAGGGCCGTGAGCACCTGCTCGGCGGCCTGGGTCTGCCGGGTGGCCCGCCCCCGGCGCTCCGGCAGCAGGGCCGGGCCCAGGCCGGACACCGCCTCGTTGGCCAGCGCGTCCACCATCGAGTCGAGCGCCGCGTCGAACACCGCGTCGGCCGGGGCGAGGGCGACCTCGTCGTCGTAGAGCCAGCATCGCAACGCCGGGGGCATCGCCGCGAGCAGCGGGATGCGTACGGCGGCGACCTGCAGCGACGAGGCCGCCCGCCAGTCGGCGAACCAGTACTGGCCCTCCTCGTCCCAGGTCAGCGCCGGGGTCACCAGCCCGCTGCCGACCACGTGGGCAGCCGCGCGGGCCAGCGCGGTCGCGAAGCGCACGGTGGCCCCGCCGATCGGGGCGAGGCCGGGTAGCAGCCGCAGTGCCGCCGTGGCGTCCATCCGCAGCGTGGGCACGACGAACGCGGCCAGGTGGTCCGGCTCCGGGCCGGTGCCGAGTTCCGCCGACGGCGTCGGCCGGCCGCCGTACGCCGGCAGGGCCAACACCGACCAGCCCGGCTGGAGCTCGCCGTCCGGGTCTGCAGGCGCTCCCAGCGCCGCGCCCAGCGACGAGGCGGTCACCGCGAACGGATGCGTACGCGGCCGCCGGGTGCGGCGCTCGCGCTGGGCGGGCAGCGCGGCCCGCAGGTCCGCGTCCTCGGCCCAGAACTCCCAGCTGCCGTCTGCGGTGTACACGCAGTGCGCGACCAACACGCGCGGACCTCCGGGTTCGGGAACGAGCGGACCGCCGCCGATCCTCTCACGGCGGCCGTCCCGGCACCCCCTGCACACCACCGCCACCAGCCGCAACGTCGGTCACACCAGGGCCGCGGGCTACGATGACCGGATGTCGATCGACGTGACGGACGCGCCCGGGCGCGAGCGGTTCGAGGCCCGCGACAGCGCGGAGCAGACGGTGGCCGGGTTCATGACGTACCAGCTCACCGGCAATGTCATCGTGTTCACCCACACCGAGGTCTCCCCGGCGTACGAGGGCAAGGGCGTGGGCAGCGCGCTGGCCCGCACGGTGATGGAGGACTCCCGGGCGAAGGGCCGCACGGTGGTGCCGATGTGCCCCTTCCTGGCCGGCTGGCTGGACAAGCACCCCGAGTACGCCGACATCACCGCCCAGGGCACCAAGCGGGTCAAATAGCACCCGTCAGATCGGGGGCCACGGGATGGCGTGGCGGTCCTCCGGCGGCTGCGGCAGGCGTCCGTCGGCCACCAGCTGCTTGATGCGTGTGCCGACCGCGTCGACCTCGGCCGTGGTCAGCAGATCGTCCAGCACACCCGGATCGAAGGCGCGCAGCGCCGCGGCCACGTCGGTCGGCACCGCGCGGCCGGCGAACCCCCACAGCACCGTGCGCAGCTTGTCCTCGGTGTGGAAGCAGATGCCGTGGTCGACGCCGTACACCCGCTGATCCGGGGTGGCCAGCACGTGCCCGCCCTTGCGGTCCGCGTTGTTGATCACAGCGTCGAACGCGGCCAGCCGGGCCAGCCGCGGGTCGTCGGCGTGCGCCAGCAGGTACGGCCGCCCGTCCTCGTCCTCGGCGGCGGCGATCGGCAGCCAGCCCTTGGGCAGCTCGTTCGCGGGCACGAAGTCGACCGGCGGCTCCACCGTCTCGTCCAGCCACAGCTGGCACGACCCCGGCCCGAGCGGCCCGTCGCGCATGACCGTCGGCGGCACCAGATCCCAGCCCAGCGACTCACTCACCGCATAAGCGGCGACCTCCCGGGCGGCCAGGGTGCCGTGTGGAAAGTCCCACAGCGGGCGCTCGCCGCGCACCGGCTTGTACACCGCCCGCACCGACCGCCCGCCGCCGGACAGGATCACCCGCAGCGTGGTGTTGGAGGCCTCGATCAGCCGGCCCTCGATCTCCATCTCGGCGTCGCGCAGCAGCCGGCCGAGCTCGGCCGGGCCGCCGCCCGAGGAGGGCTGCGCGCCGGGCGCACGGGCCCTGCCGCGGTCGCCGGAGCTGCCGCGCTGCTGCTGCGCACCGACCGGGCCGTGCTCGCCGGTGTGCGTCTGGTCGCCGGTGGGAGGGATGGCGGACCTCACCTTCGGATGTGGCTGCGTGCTATCCGGGTGACGCTACTCCGCCACCGGACGTTCTCACCTGCGGTGATAGCCGTTGTGCCGGGGGCACAGGTGCCCGGCCGGGTCCAGCGGCTGCCCGCACAGCGGGCACGGCGGCCGGCCCGCGGCCACCACCCGCTTGGCGCGGTCGATGAACTGCCGCACCTCCGCCGGGGTCAGCCGCACCCGCAGCCGGTCGAGATCGTCGGAGATCTCCGGCGTCGCGTCCTCGTCGTCGACCTCGTCCTCGGCGGTCTCGGTCTCGGCGTCGAACTCGGCCTCCTCGGCCGCGATCGCCTCGATGATGACCGTGCTGGTCTCGACGTCGAAGGCCAGCCCGAGCGTGCCGACGCGGAACTCCTCGTCCACGGGGGTGTCCAGCGGCTCGTTGTCGGCAGGGCCCTCGGCCGTGGCGGGCAGCTCCGCGCCGAACCGCTGATGCGCCTCGGCGAGCAGCTCCTCGAGCTTCTCCGCCAGCAGTGCGACCTGCATCTTCTCCAGAGCCACGCTGACCAGGCGGCCGCCGCCGCGAGCCTGCAGATAGAACGTACGCTCGCCCGGCGGACCCACCGTTCCGGCGACGAACCGCTCCGGCGGCTCGAATGCGTACACCTGATGGGTCATACCTGCGACCCTAGCGTCACGCCCGTGCAAGCGGGTAACCGCGCCAGGGGAGATCCGCTCTCGGCATAAAGCTGGTTAGGCTGGCGCCATGGAAACGTGGTCCGGTCTTGACATCCCGCGCCTGCCTGGCGCCGGACAGCCGCTGGCGCTGTTCGACTCCGCCCGCCAGGGCGCCTTCCCGAGCCGCCCGGTGGGCGGGCACGCGACGATGTACGTCTGCGGCATCACGCCCTACGACGCGACACATCTCGGCCACGCGGCGACCATGATCACATTCGACCTGGTGAACCGGATGTGGCGCGACGCCGGGCACGACGTCGTCTACGTCCAGAACGTCACCGACATCGACGACCCGCTGCTGGAGCGGGCCGCCCGCGACGGCGAGGACTGGAAGGTCCTCGCCATGCGCGAGACCGCCCTGTTCCGCGAGGACATGGAGGCCCTGCGGATCATCCCGCCGAGCCACTACGTGGGCGCGGTCGAGTCGATCCCGGTCATCGCGGAGAAGGTCGTCGAGCTGCTCGACCAGGGCGCCGCGTACCTGCTCGAAGACGGCACCGGCGACGTGTACTTCGACATCGCCGCCGCGCCCCGGTTCGGGTACGAGTCGAACCTGTCGCGCGAGCAGATGCTCGCCTTCTTCGCCGAACGCGGCGGCGACCCCGAGCGCGCCGGCAAGCGCGACGCGCTCGACCCGCTGCTGTGGCGCGGCCGCCGCGACGGGGAGCCGTCCTGGCCCGGCGGGGTGCTCGGCGCGGGCCGCCCCGGCTGGCACATCGAGTGCGCCGTGATCGCGCTGGAGCTGCTCGGCGAGACCATCGACGTGCAGGGCGGCGGCAACGACCTGCTGTTCCCGCACCACGAGTGCTCCGCCGCCCACGCCGAGGTGCTCACCGGCAAGTCGCCGTTCGCGGCGCACTACGTGCACGCCGGCATGATCGGCCTCGACGGCGAGAAGATGAGCAAGTCCCGCGGCAACCTGGTGTTCGTGTCCCGCCTGAGGTCCGACAAGGTCGACCCGATGGCCGTGCGGCTGGCCCTGCTCGGCGACCACTACCGCGCCGACCGCCAGTGGACCGACGAGGTCTTCGAGACCGCCGCGCACCGGCTGGGCCGCTGGCGCCGAGCCGCCCGCGCCACTGCCGCGCCGTCCGGCGCCGAGCTGCTCGCCGGCATACGCGCCAAACTCGCCGAGGACCTCGACACCCCCGGCGCCCTGGCCCTCATCGACGCCTGGGCCGACGACACCCTCGCCGGCGTCGGCACCGACCGCCAGGCCCCCGCCCTCATGACCGAAACCCTCGACGCCCTCCTCGGCCTCAAGCTCTAACCCCCTCCAGCGACGATCTTGCGTGGACTGTGGGTACGACACACTCGTACCGGGCAAAAGGGCAACAGTTCACGCAAGATCGTCGCGATCATGAGTAGGGCAGCAGGCGGCGGCGGTCCAGTTCGGTGATCAGGGCGGTCATTTCGGTGGGAGTGACGCGGACCTTGCCCAGGGTGGCTTTCGGGTCCTCGGTGACCGGGGTGGGCAGGCTGCTGCCGTCGGTCAGGTCGATCCACAGGGCTGGGGCACCGTTGTCGGGGCGGACGCTGAAGGCCTGCACCTGGTTGAAGTGCACGGGGCGGACACGGCCGTCGAGGACGTACACGTAGGCGTACGTGGCGTGCACGCCCCGCTTCAACATCCGGGCGCAGTACACGGCAGCTGCCCCGACTGCCACCACCAGCAGCACGGGGACGACGCCGACGGCCCGGTGCCGGACCACGCTCGACAACGCCGACATCAACCCGAGGCCGCAGACCAGCAGTGCGGCCAGCAGCTCGACGTAGCCCACCGGCCGCGGCGTCAGGCGGTCACCTGGCGCGTCGATCACGGTCCTCATGCCGGACAGTCTGCGTCGCGGGCGCGAGGACTACCAGGTGGCGCGTGTCACGGGCGCTGGTCGAGGGGGTGAGGACACCGCCGCCACCCGTGGGCGCGGCAGCGCGTCGCGGTCACCCGTCAGCGCACACCGCGCGGCTTGGCGACGCCGACCCGGCCGTGAGGCTAGCCGCGGGGGCGGGGCTGCGGGCGGGGCCGGACGGCGACCCGGGACGGCCGCTGCGGCGGCGCCTGGCGCGCGCGGGCCGGTGCCGCTGCCTGCCGCCGCAACGTCAGCGCGACGTGACCCAGCCGCGCGGCCAGCGCGAACACGCCCACGGTCAGCGCGCCGAGCAGCAGCACACCGGTGCTGGGCACGCCGTCGACGATGCCGACCACCAGGACGGCCAGCAGGGCTATTCCGATCACGAGCACGACGAGCGCGCCGAGCAGCGCCACCAGCGCCTGCGGGGAGTGTGAAACCGCGCCGTCAGGCCTATTCCCGGCACCTCGCTGCGCTCCGTTGGAGAATCGGCGAAGGGTCATGCAACCATCCTTGCGGCGAACGCGCGGGTGCGCAGGCGAAAAGGTGTCGGGCACCCGACAGTCCGCAGATTAGCCCAGGACAAGGCCAGGATCGGGATCTCCGTCCAGGTCGGCGTCCGGGCGTGGCGTGGGCACCCGGTATTCCTCCGTCAGTGTCGTCATCGGTCCCGGCCAGGTCGCCTGCGCCACCTCGATCACCTTGTGCTCGCCGTCGTACGCGACGTGCAGCAGGTGCAGCACCGGCGTGTCCGGCCGGATCTGCAGCGTCTCGGCCTCCTCGCGGGTGGGCAGCCGCGCGGTGATGGTGTCGGTCGCGGTGACGTAGCGGCGGCCGGTGACCTCCTCGACCTCCTGGTAAAGCGGCCGGCCGAAGGACTCCAGGCGCTCCAGCGGGGTGCCCGCCGTGTCCTGCGGGCGCAGCCAGGCGGAGCCGACCTCGACCACGGCGTCCTGAGTGCGCACCAGGTGCCGGCGCACCACCAGCAGGGTCGAGTCCGGCACGCCGAACGCGTCGGCGACCTCGGCCGGCGGGGTGGCCCGGGTGACCTCGGTGAGCTGCTGGCGATAGCGGGCCGCCAGGTCGGCGTGGTAACCGCGGTGCGCGCCGTAGCGGCCGCGGGACAGCCGGTTGAGCCGCCGCCGGGTGCCGCGCACGTACGTCCCGGAGCCCGGCTTGGTGATCAGCAGCCCCTCGACGCGCAGCTGGTCGATGGTGCGCTGCACAGTCTGCTTCGCGACGCCGTACATCTGCGCCAGCGCCGGGATGGAGGGCAGCTGCTCTCCGGCGGCCCAGTCGCCTCGTCTGATCTTGGCGCGCAGCTGGGCGGCGATCTGCCGGTGCGGGTGCTCCGCCGCGCCCGGATTGATCCCGCCGATGCCCGTCTCGGTCATGAGGCGATCATGCCGCACAAATGTCCGAATACCTAGCGACCTAGGAAGCCCTTAAGCGGCGTGTCGCCCCCCACATGCCGCGCGGCGCCCGCCCCACAGGCCGCGACTCTTGAGGACTCGCGGCCTGCGACCATGCCGAAAGGCGCAACTCGTTAAGAGTTGCGCCTGGTGGCGGGCGGGGGTGAGTGGTTTACCAGGTGCCGTGGGTGGGGCCAGGGGAGCCGCCGCGGCGGCGGAGGTACTTCTCGAACTCGACGGCGATCTCGTCGCCGGACAGCGGCTTGGCGACGTCACCGGCGCGCTCTTCGAGGTCGCGGAGGTATTCGGCCAGTTCGGCGTCCTGGGCGGCGGCCGCGCGGACCCGGTCCTCCCACTCGGCGGACTCCTCGGCCAGGTCCAGCATCGGCACCGGCAGGTCGAGGACCTCCTCGATGCGGTGCAGCAGGGCGAGCGTGGCCTTCGGGCACGGCGGGTTGTTCGCGTAGTGCGGCACGTGCACCCAGAACGACATCGCGTCGATCTCGGCGCGGGAGGCGCTGTCCTGGAGCACCCCGACGATGCCGGTCGGACCCTCGTACCGCGTGGGGGTGAGCTCGATCTTCTCCTCGCCGGCGTGCTTGCCGGTCACCGTGCCGCTGATCGGCAGCGGCCGGCTGTAGGGCACATCGGCCAGCAGCGCGCCCAGCAGCACGATCTTCTCGATGCCCAGGCTGTGGCAGATCTCCAGGATCTCGTTGCAGAACGTACGCCACCGCAGGCTGGGCTCGATGCCGCGGATCAGCACCACGTCGTGCTGCGCCCCGGGCGGCGAGGCGACCATGAACTTGGTGCTCGGCCACTCGATGCGCCGGGTGTCGTCGACCAGGGTGATCAGCGGCCGGTTGACCTGGAAGTCGTAGAACTCCTCCGGGTCCACCGACGCCACCTCACGCGCGTCCCATACCTGCTCGAGGTGCTCGACCACGGCAGTGGACGCGTCAGCGGCATCGTTCCACCCCTCGAAGGCGGCGATGGCGACGGGGGAACGCAGGACAGGAAGGCCGTCGAACTCGGTCACGCCTGTCAGCCTACGGCGCTGCGCCGGATCGTCCAGGCGGGTCGGGTCCGCAAGCGTGTCGCAACAGGCGTACGCAGGGCGATGATCGCGAGCTGTGGCGGGAGACACGCCGGCCGGGCGTAGATTGAGGACCGGACCGGTGTCAGGGCTTCCGCCGCAGTCACCACGCACGCATCGCCTGCCGCCGCGTCCTCGGGGGTGCGTGATGACATCTGCCGGTCGACGCCTGGCCGCCCTGGCGGCCACCGGTGCGCTGACACTGGCGGCGGGCTCCTGCAGCCAGGTCGCCGCGGGTCGGATCGCCCCGGCCCACCGGCAGTTGAGGCCGGGCGGCCCACGCGACCACGCAGCCCGTTGCCAAAGCTCCGGCTAGGCCGCGACGGCCGCGCGACGGAACAGGTCCTCCGGCATCGGCTCGTCGAGCCGCCACGTGACGGCCATCGGCCGCTCACCCCGGTGCTCGACGTACTGCGCCGTCCCGTGGAACACGTACGGCTCGGGATACCCGTGCTCGGTCGACGTGCTCTCCCGGGTGAACAGCAGCACGTGGCTGCCGTCGCGGGCGTGGGCGCGGTAGCGCCGGCCGGTGACCGAGTCGGCGCCGGTCCGGTTCTGCGACTCCCAGTGGAACAGCTCCGGGGTCAGCGCGTAGTCGCGATACATCGTCTGCGGCGAGAACTCCTTCTCGTTCTTGCGAAGCGTGACCAACAGCGCGTCACACTGCGTCGCCGGCGACCAGGCCACCCCCTCGCGCATGTTCTCGGGGACCCGCCCGCTGCCCAGCTCCGCCCAGCCGAGCGCGGCGAGGATCTCGTCGGCGGAGTAGCGTGCGTTGATCGCCAGTGGCACCTGCGCCAACCCGTCGGGCAGCGGCTTGGCCAAACGCCGTGGCCGCTCGACCCCGTACTCGACGAGCTGGCGGATTTCGTCGCGCAGGTGCGGCTCACCCCGCAACCGCGCCAGCCCTTCGTCGTAGCCGGCGAATCCGCCGCCGTCACGCCACACGGAGAAGACGAGCATCCGCGCGTATGCCTGCTCGGCAGGTGACAGGTCGCCGTAGGCAGGGCCGTCCACGGCTACCAGACGCGCATACGCCGTTGCCCGGCGCGCGTCGTCGACGTGCAGGAACGCCCGCATCCGCTTGCCGACCTCGGCCTCCAGCGGCGACGGCTCCTGACCGAGTCGCCCGGCCTTGCGCAGCAGCGCCGTCCAGGACCGGTTGCTGCGATAGACGTCGGTGATGTCCCGGCCGCTGGCCTCCAGGTAACCGGCGAGTGTCGGCTGGTCATAGGTGCGAACCTCCTGCGCGAGGACGTTGACCTTGACACTGAGGTGCTCCCGGAGGCTTCTCAACAGGCGATCCTTCGCCACCCTGTCGAGCACGACCTGGCAGCCTGGCGGCAGGAGCGGGAAGTCCGCTTCGGCCTGGTCCTTCAGCCGGCCGCGAGCGAATCCCGTCAGGGCCTGGAACCGGTTCTCCAGCCGGAACTCGGCGCGGTGCAGCCCGACGAAGTCCAGCACCGTGAGCACGGCCTTGTCGGGCGTGCGCCGCAGACCTCGGCCGAGCTGTTGCAGGAAGATGGTCGAGCTCTCCGTCGGGCGCAACATCAGGATCGTGTCGATGTCGGGGATGTCCAGTCCCTCGTTGAACAGGTCGACGGCGAAGAGAAACGTCACCTCGCCGCTGCGCAGCGCGGCCAGTGCGGCTCTGCGCTGCTCGGTGGGCGTTGCGCCGTCGACGGCGCGGGCCGGGATGCCGTGCTGGTCGAAGAATTCCGCCATGTAGTGCGCGTGTGCGACGGAGACGCAGAATCCCAGGCCGCGAACCTCGGCGAGGTCGCCGACCTTGTCCCGCAACGCGTTGAAGACCAACCTGGCCCGCTGCTCGTTGCCGGTGAACGCGGCCTCCAGGCCGTCTTTGTCGTAGGCTCCGCGGGTCCAGGCGACGCCGGTGAGGTCGGTCTCGTCGTTGACGCCGAAATAGTGGAACGGGCACAGCAGGTCGTTGTGCAATGCGTCCCACAGCCGGAGCTCGGAGGCGATGCGCCCGCCGAAGAACTCATCCTGGACCCACTTGCCGTCGGCCCGTTCGGGTGTGGCGGTGAGGCCCAGCAGTTCCTGCGGTTGCAGGTGATCGAGGATGCGGCGATAGGTCACGGCCTCGGCGTGGTGGAACTCGTCGATGACCACGACGTCGAAGTGGTCCGGTGCCAGGTTGCCGATGGTGCGGTGCAGCGACTGCACCGAGGCGAAGACATGCCGCCACTGGCGGGTGCGCGCCTCGCCGACGTGCAACTCGCCGAAGTCGGGTGCCGCGAGGACCTGCCGGTAGGTGTGCAGGGCCTGGGTGAGGATCTCCTGCCGGTGCGCGACGAACAGCAGGCTCGGCAGCCGGCCGAGGCGCTGCTGGAGGTTGCGGTAGTCGAAGGCGGCCGTGACGGTCTTGCCGGTGCCGGTGGCCGCGACCAGCAGGTTGCGGTGCTGGTCGTAGGCGGACCGTTGCAGGTCGAGGTCCTCGAGCATCTCACGCTGATGGGGGAACGGGTGGGGGACGAGCGCAGGGACCTCGAACAGGCGCCTGCCGGAGGAAGTCGATGCCAGCGCCTGGTCGAGACGGTCGCCGTCTTCCGCAGGGTCGTAGAGCTCGAACTCGGCGCGATCCCAGTAGGAGTCGAACGTCGCCCGGAACTTGTCCAGCAGGCGGGGCGTGGTCACGGACGACAGGCGTACGTTCCACTCCAGGCCGTCCAGCAGGGCGGCCTTGGACAGGTTGGAGCTGCCGACGTAGGCGGTGTCGAAGCCGGTCGCCCGGCGCAGCAGCCAGGCCTTGGCGTGCAGCCGAGTGGAGCTTTGCTCGTAACTGATCTTCACCTGCGCGCCGAAGTGGGTGACGAGGCGGTCGAGCGCCCGCCGTTCGGTCGCCCCCATGTACGTCGTGGTGATCACGCGCAGCGGCACGCCGCGCCGTTGCAGGTCTTCGAGCCGTCGTTCCAGGATGCGCAGGCCCGACCACTTGACGAAGGCACAGAGCAGGTCGACGTGGTCCGCGCTGGTCAGCTCGGCGGCCAGCTCGTGGGCGAGGTGAGGGTCCTCGCGCGCGTTGGTCAGCAGCGCGGCCTCGGAGAGCGACGTCAGCGGCCGGGTGAGCGGGTCGGTGCCGGGTTCGCCGGCCATCACGGAAAGCAGTCGGCGGGGACCGGTCTCGACGAGTGCCGTGTCGTCGAGGGCGCGCAGCAACTGGTTGGCGAGTTCTACCTGTGCGTCAGTGCCACGGACGGCGGCCAGCGCCCGCGCGGAGGCCGCACCGATGAACCGGCCGAGCAGGTGCGCGACGTCGGCCTCGCCGACGTGGTCGAGGTCGACCACGTGACCTGCGGCCTGCCAGCGGGTGACCTGCTCCAAGAGGGGCTGAGTCAGCAGGCTGTCGTAGAGCCCGAGGATGGGGGAGTCGGTCACACGGGATCATAAACACATGTCGGCCCTCGTCAGGGTGCGTCGACCTGCGCGCTGCCCGGGTGTGCCGAAGCACCCCGGGCAGCGGACGGAGTTCTCAGGAGGTGACGTCGGCGGTGCCGTCGACGAGCGTGCTCTTGCCGAACGCGGCGACGGCCTGGTAGTAGGTCCACGCCGTGCCGTTGCACACCGAGCGGGTAGCGCCCGAGTAGGTGTTGCAGACCCGCTTGAGGTCCTCGTAGAACGCGGAGTCGAGCCGGGACTTGTTGGCGCTGAAGGTGCCCGCGGCCTTGTAGTTGCGGTAGCCGAAGTCGTGGCGTGCGCAGGCGTTCTGGAACGGGAAGCCGAACGGGTTGTCGGGCGAGGTCGAGCAGTAGTCGGTGGACCAGTCGAAGCCGTACGCGGACCACGCGCCCTGGTTCTGACGTGCGGACCACCAGGCGCTGTAGCTGGCCGCGCTGGTCTGGGTCCAGGAGCTCAGCACCTGGGGCTTGTCGGCGGGCGCCGCCAGAGCAGGGCCGGCGGAGAACAGGACTGCGGTCAGTGCCAGCACCGCCGAGGCGATCGACAGCTTGAGGGGGCGACTCACGGGAACCTCCGGGTTGTGCCTTTAGTTCTGGCCCCCGCCGGGGTGTGGCGGGGCGAACGTAGGTTGCCGTGTTCCGTGGGCCCGGCACATCCGCTGGGCGACGAACCGTGGTTGAACCTTGCATGAGCAGCCGAGGGCGTGGTGGCGGTCGGAGCCGGTGGACGTGCGGTCCGATGTCGAGCATCGGGGGTTCAGCGAAGTCGCGATGGCGATCCGGGTCGGATCCGCCTGGTGCGCAACGCGTGCACGACGGAGCGCGCGGCGTGCGGGCGCTCCGTCGTGCACGGGAGTCGAGTTCGGTAGCCCAGGTCAGTCCGCTTCCGCGGGCTCGGTGGGCGGATCGGGGTCCGGTGACGAGGCTTCCGGCGACGGTTCGGCGCTCGTCTCCTCAGGTGACGGTGACGGTTCGGCGCTCGTCTCCTCAGGTGACGGTGACGGCGGTTCGCTCGGCGACGGTGACGTCGACGGCGAATTGGTCGGTGATGGTGCGGGAGGCGGTGACGGGGACGCGGTCATGGTCGTGATCTGGTTGCTCGGCCCGGACTGCAGCCCGGCGGCGTTGACCGCGATGACCACGAACACGTAGGAGGTGCCCGGCGCGAGGTCGGCGACGGTCGCGCTGGTATCGCGGGTCCAGCCGATGAACTGGCCGTCGCGCAGGATGCGGTAGTAGGCGACACCGCCCGACCCGCCGTTGGCCGGGGCGGACCAGGAGAGCCAGATCTTGTGCTCGACGGCGGCGACCGCGGTCAGGCGCGTGGGCGCGGACGGAGCGACCGGCGGTGCCGGGGGCGGGGATGTCGTGCCAGGCTTCTTGGTGGGCGGTGCCGGGGGGGTCCAGCTGGGCGTCGGGAGGGGCTCGTTGGTGATCATCGGCGCGGGCTCTGGGCTGGTCGACGGTGGCGCGGTCGGCAGGGTGACCGGCTGGCCGCTTTCGTCGGCCATGACGCCCGCCGACAGGATCGGGGAGGGGAGTCCGTCCTGGAGCGACACGGGCTGGCCGCCGCCGGTCGGCCTGATGACGAGCACCAGCATGACGGTGACGGTGGCCAGCACGGCGACCGCGACGGCGACCAGCACCCGGCGGTCGGGTCCGGTCCGTGCGGGGCGGTCGTCGGTGGGGGACGGCGCTGCGGCAGGGGGCCGTGTGGCGGCGGCGTCGGTGGCCGAGGGCCGCAGCGGCGCGCTCGGCCGAGTCGGGGCGGGCGACGGCGGCACGACGGGCAGGGTGGGGTCGGTGGTGTAGGCGTCGGGTGGAGCCAGTGCGGCGACGGCGGCCGGGTAGTCGGGCACCGCGTCCACGGCGGCGCGGGCGGCCAGCCAGTAGGAGGTGGCCAGCTCCAGGTGCATCTTCAGCTTCTGGGCGCTGCTGAAGCCCACGACCGTGGGCAGGACGATCTGCTCCCAGGTGCCGACGGGGAGGGCGAGCCCGTGTTGCAGGCCATGCCAGATCGCGGCGAATTCGTCCTGGCCGACTTCCATCGCGTCGATACGGTAGTCGTGCACGGCGTCGTCGAATTGGTCGAGCAGGTGCTGGTGCACCTTGGTGACCGGGCGCCCGGCCGTGACGTCGGTGAGCAGCTGTCCCAACTGGATGACCAGTTTGCGTGCTTGAGCTGCCAGCACGGGTTGTGGCTGTGCCACCGGTTTGTCTCCCCCTGATCGGTGCCACGGCAGGGTGAGGCCCGGCCGGATACAGCGCTGAGCCGGTCAGGGGCCCGCGGCACCAACATAGGCGACAGTAGGTTGGAAAGGAAACGCTGTGTCGACATCGAGCCTCATGAGCCACGGGGCGGAGCCTGGATGGCGCGGCAGTTCGCGGCGAACGGTTTGTAGGACAGTACAAACGGCTTAGGGGCTGGGCAGACCGATGTCGGACCATGCGCCAATTCCGCCGCCACGGCCGTGCCGGTTGACTCCAACCATGCCGACCTCGCCGTCCGCATCCGGCGCCGCGCGACGGGCCTGGTGGTGAGGAGCCCGTCGGCGCCGGCGGACCAGGCCGCGGGCGGGCGTCTCGCCGAGCCGAACCGCTAGCAGGACGGAGACCGCACCATGTCAGACATCATCCGTGCCGCGCTGGTCCAGACGACCTGGACCGGTGACAAGGAATCCATGATCAAGGCCCATGAGGAGTACGCGCGCCAGGCCGCCGCGCAGGGCGCGAAGGTGATCTGTTTCCAGGAGCTGTTCTACGGCCCCTATTTCTGCCAGGTCCAGGACGCGCAGTACTACTCCTACGCCGAGTCGATCCCCGGTCCGACGACGGAGCGGTTCCAGGCGCTGGCTCGTGAGCTGGGCATGGTGATGGTGCTGCCGATGTACGAGCAGGAGCAGCCCGGCGTGCTGTACAACACGGCGGCGGTCGTCGACGCCGACGGCGCCTACCTGGGCAAGTACCGCAAGACCCATATTCCGCAGGTGAGGGGGTTCTGGGAGAAGTTCTACTTCCGGCCGGGCAACCTCGGCTACCCGGTGTTCGACACCGCGGTGGGCAAGGTCGGGGTGTACATCTGCTACGACCGGCACTTCCCGGAGGGCTGGCGGGCGCTGGGGCTCAACGGAGCGCAGATCGTGTTCAACCCGTCCGCGACCAGCCGCGGCCTCTCCTCATACCTCTGGAAGCTCGAACAGCCCGCATCGGCGGTGGCCAACGAGTACTTCATCGGGGCGATCAACCGGGTCGGCATCGAGGACCTGGGCGACGACGACTTCTACGGCACCTCCTACTTCGTCGACCCCGAGGGCAAGTTCGTCGGCGACACGGCAGACGCGCACCAGCCGGAGCTGGTGGTCCGGGACCTGGATCTCGGTCTGCTGGCCGAGGTGCGCGACCGGTGGGCGTTCTACCGTGACCGCCGCCCCGACGCCTACGGCCCGCTGACCCAGGCCTGAGAGCGGAGACCCCCATGGCCATCCTGATCACCGGCGGCACCGTCGTCACACCCACCGGCCGTCACGCCGCCGACGTGCTGGTCGACGGCGAGACGATCGCCGCCCTGTTCGCCCCCGGCCTCGCGCCGGTCGTCGCGGACGCCGAGGTCATCGACGCGACCGGCAAGTACGTCATCCCGGGCGGCGTGGATGCGCACACCCACATGGAGCTGCCCTTCGGGGGCACGTTCGCGTCGGACACCTTCGAGTCCGGCACCCGGGCGGCCGCGTTCGGCGGCACCACCACGATCATCGACTTCGCGGTGCAGCGTTCCGGCGAGAACGTGCACGAGGGCCTCGCCGCCTGGCATGCCAAGGCCGAGGGCAACTGCCACGTCGACTACGGCTTCCACATGATCATCGGCGGGGTCGACGACGAGTCGCTGAAAGCCATGGACTCGCTGGTCGACGCCGAGGGCATCAGCAGCTTCAAGCTGTTCATGGCATACCCCGGCGTCTTCTACAGCGACGACGGCCAGATCCTGCGCGCCATGCAGAAGGCCCGCGACAACGGCTCCATGATCATGATGCACGCCGAGAACGGCATCGCCATCGACGTCCTCATCGGCCAAGCCCTGTCCCGCGGCGAGACCGACCCCATCAACCACGGCCTGACCCGCCCCGCCGAACTCGAAGCCGAAGCGACCCGCCGCGCGATCTCCCTGGCCCAGGTCGCCGGCGACACCCCGCTCTACATCGTGCACCTGTCCGCGAGCCAGGCCCTCGAAGCCGTCGCCGCAGCCCGCGACACCGGCCGCAACGTCTTCGCCGAAACCTGCCCCCAATACCTCTACCTCACCCTCGAAGACCAGCTCGGCGCACCCGGGTTCGAAGGCGCCAAGTGGGTCTGCTCGACACCGCTGCGCTCCAAGCACGAGAGCCACCAGCGGGATCTGTGGCGCGGGCTGCGCAGCAACGACCTCGCGATCGTGTCGACGGACCACTGCCCGTTCTGCTTCAAGGATCAGAAGGAACTCGGCCTGGGCGACTTTTCGAAGATCCCCAACGGCATCGGCGGTGTCGAGCACCGCGTCGACCTGCTCTACCAGGGCGTCGTCGACGGCAAGCTGTCGCTGGAGCGCTGGGTGGAGACGATCGCGGCGACCCCGGCGCGCATGTTCGGCCTGTACCCGCGCAAGGGCGCGATCGCGCCGGGCTCCGACGCCGACATCGTCGTCTACGACCCGAACGGCCGCACCCGGATCGGCGTGGACACCCACCACATGAACATGGACCACTCCGCCTACGAGGGCTACGAGATCGCGGGCAAGGTCGACACGGTGATCTCCCGGGGCAGCGTGCTGGTGTCCGGCGGGCAGTACCACGGCCGCAAGGGCCACGGCCGCTACCTGCCGCGCGGCCTGTCGAGCTACCTGGTCTAGGAGGGTTTCATGGACATCGGAGTCGTGTTCCAGCTCGATCCGCCGGCCAGGCGCGTCGTCGAGCTCGCCCAGCGGGCCGAGGCGGCCGGGTTCAGCCACGTGTGGTCGTTCGACTCGCACCTGCTGTGGCAGGAGCCCTACGTCATCTACAGCGCGATCCTCGCCGCCACCAAGCGGGTCATCGTCGGGCCGATGGTGACCAACCCCGGCACCCGCGACGTCACCGTCACCGCCAGCACCTTCGCCACCCTCAACGAGATGTACGGCAACCGCACCGTCTGCGGCATCGGCCGCGGCGACTCCGCCCGCCGCACCCTCGGCCTGCCGCCGATGAACCTGGCCGAGCTGCGCGAGTCGGTGCACGTGATCCGCGAGCTCGGCAACGGCCGGGAGATCGCGCACCGCGGGTCACCGCTGCGCTTCCCGTGGGTCACGGACTCGCAGCTGGAGGTGTGGGTCGCGGCGTACGGGCCGAAGGCGCTGAAGCTGACCGGCGAGGTCGCAGACGGCTTCATCCTGCAGCTGGCCGACCTCGACATCGCCGCCTGGATGATCAAGGCGGTACGGGACGCGGCCGAGCGGGTCGGGCGCGACCCGATGGCGGTGAAGTTCTGCGTGGCCGCCCCGGCCTACGTCGGCGACGACCTGCCCTACCAGCGGGCGCAGACGCGCTGGTTCGGCGGCATGGTCGGCAACCACATCGCCGACATCGTGGCCCGCTACGGCGACACCGGCGCGGTGCCGCAGGCGCTCACCGACTACATCAAGGGCCGCAAGGGTTACGACTACGCCGAGCACGGGCGGGCCGGCAACAGCCACGCCGACTTCGTGCCCGACGAGATCGTGGACCGGTTCTGCGTGCTCGGCCCCGTCGAGGCCCACATCGAGAAGCTGACCCGGCTCAAGGAGCTGGGCGTGGACCAGTTCGCGGTCTACCTGCAGCATGACGCCAAGGAGGAGACCCTGCGCGCGTACGGCGAACACGTCATCCCCGCGATCAACGCCGGCTGACGCACCCGTATTCAACAGACGTTGGCCTATCCGATCGAGTTTTCGTAGATCGAACTCGATCGGATAGGCCAACGTTTATGTAAAGCGGGTCGGCCGGACGGCGTGTCCGGCCGCGGTCACCGCGCCCGGCCGGTGCGCCGGGAGACGGCGACGCCGACCAGGCACAGCGCGCCACCCGCGAGCGCGAGCCCCGGGGGCACCTCGCCGAGCAGCGCCCACGCCAGCACGATCGCGACCGCCGGGACCAGGTACGTCGTCGCGCCCAGCTTGCCGGCGGTGGTGCGGGCCAGCGCGTACGCCCAGGTCGTGAAGCCCAGCGCGGTCGGGAACACACCGAGGTACACCAGCCAGCCCACCGTCGACGACTGTGCCGCGCTCAGTTCGCGGACCAGCGCCGGGGCGTACGGCAGGCAGCAGACCGCCCCGATCAGGCACGCCAGCCAGGTGACTCGCAGCCCCGACAGGTCGGCGAGCAGCGGCTTCTGCGCGACCACGCCGACCGCGTACGACACCGCGGCCACCAGGCACAGCACCACGCCCCACGGGTCGACGCCCGCGGTGGTCGACGTGGCGGTGCCGATCAGGACGACCCCGGCGAACGCGACGATGCTGCCGGTGATCAGCGACCGCGGGAAGCCCTCGCCGAGCAGCAGCCCGGCCAGGATCGCGATCAGCAGTGGCCCGACGTTGACCAGCATCGCGGCGGTGCCCGCGTCGACCAGCCGCTCGGCCTGGTTGAGCGCGATGTTGTAGAGCCCGAACCAGACCACACCGACGGTCAGCAGCTGCGGCCAGTGCCGGCGGCCCGGCCAGGGCGTGCGCACCGTGGCGCGGCGGTCGTCGATCAGCATCATCACGCCCAGCACCACCGCGGCCACGACCAGCCGGCCCAGGGACAGCGCGCCGGCGGACAGCTCACGTCCGACGTAGCGGATCGCCACGAACGCCGAGGCCCACAGCAGCACCGTCACGAGTGCCGCGGCGAGCGGCAGCAGCCGGTGGTCGGCACGCGGGGCCGTCTTGATCGTCATGGCTCGACCGTATGTCCGTGACCGTTCGGCGTACGCCGAACGGTCACGGCGACCGCCGTGTGGAGTTGGTAACTCGGGGCGGGCATCGATGCTCGCTGCGCGGGGTGACCGCGCAAGTGTGGCTTCGATTACTCGGCGCGTTCATTGACGTCCGCTGTGTGGTGGCCACACCATGACTGGCATCTAGATTGATCTAGTCAATGTCGACGGGAGTCGTGGTGGGGCAGCAGCATGACCTGGGGGAGCCGGACGGGCTCACGGGTACGAGAGAAGGTCCGGCCACGACGCAGCGGCTCGGTGTCGTCGCCGAGTCGGCCGCGGCGGAGACCCGGGTGGCGGTGACGCCGGCCGTGGTGCGGCAACTGGTGGAACTCGGCTACGAGGTCGAGGTCGAGTCCGGCGCGGGCCGGCGTTCGAGCTTCTCCGACGACGCGTACGAGGCGGCGGGCGCGAAGATCTGCAGCCGCGACGACTGCTGGCAGGCCGACGTCCTGCTCAAGGTCAATCCGCCGTCGCCGGCCGAGGTCGAGGCGCTGCGCGCGGGCACGACGCTGATCAGCCTGATCGGACCGGCCGTCAACCCGGAACTGGTCGACGCGCTGGCGCGCCGGGAGGTCAGCGTGCTGGCGATGGACGCGGTGCCGCGCATCTCCCGCGCCCAGTCCATGGACGTGCTCAGCTCGATGGCGAACATCGCCGGCTACCGGGCGGTGGTCGAGGCCGCGCACACCTTCGGCCGGTTCTTCGCCGGGCAGGTCACCGCCGCGGGCAAGGTCCCGCCGGCGAAGGTGCTCGTCGCCGGAACCGGCGTGGCCGGGCTGGCCGCGATCGGCGCGGCGAAGAGCCTCGGCGCGATCGTGCGGGCCACCGACCCCCGGCCGGAGGTCGCCGAGCAGGTGCGCTCGATGGGCGGCGAGTTCCTGGCCGTGGCCGTCGAGCAGCAGGGCGGCGGCGACGGGTACGCCAAGCAGACCTCGGCCGACTACGACCGCCGCGCCTCGGAGCTCTACGCCGAGCAGGCCGCCGAGGTCGACATCATCATCACGACGGCGCTGATCCCGGGCCGCCCCGCGCCGCGGCTGCTGAGCGCCGAGCACGTGGCGAGCATGCGCCCCGGCAGCGTCATCGTCGACATGGGCGCGGCGCAGGGCGGCAACGTCGAGGGCACGGTGCCCGGCGAGCTGGTCGTCACCGGCAACGGGGTGTCCATCATCGGGTACACCGACCTGCCTGCGCGGCTGCCCGCGCAGGCCTCGCAGCTGTACGCGACGAACCTGCTCAACCTGATGAAGCTGCTCACCCCCGGCCGGGACGGCCGGCTGGTGCTCGACTTCGACGACGTCGTGCAGCGGTCCATGACGGTGGCCCGCGACGGCGAGGTGACCTGGCCCCCGCCGCCGGTGCAGGTGTCGGCCGCGCCGCAGGCCGCCGCACCCGCGCCCGTGGCCGCTCCGGTGAAGAAACCGGCCTCGCCAGGGCGGACCTTCGCGTACGTGGGCCTGGGTGCGGCCGCGCTGTTCGGGCTGACCGCGTTCGCGCCGAAGGAGTTCGTCGGCAACTTCACCGTGTTCGCGCTGGCCGTCGTCATCGGCTACTACGTCGTCGGCAAGGTGCACCACGCGCTGCACACGCCGCTGATGTCGGTGACCAACGCGATCTCCGGGATCATCGTGGTCGGCGCGCTGCTGCAGATCGGGCATGACGGCAGCCTCGCCGTCACCGTGCTCGCCGCCGCGGCGATCCTGCTGGCCACCGTCAACATCATCGGCGGATTCGCCGTCACCCGGCGCATGCTCGGCATGTTCTCGAAGGGCTGATCCATGACCGCCATGACCGCCGTGCAGGCCGCATACATCGTCGCGGCGCTGCTGTTCGTCCTTAGTCTGGCCGGGCTGTCCAAGCACGAGACGGCCCGTGCCGGTGTCGTGTACGGCATCGCCGGCATGACCGTCGCGCTCGGCGCGACCATCGCGCTCGCCATCCGCGACATGACCGCCGCGGCCACCGCGCTGCTGGTGCTCGCCATGCTGGTCGGTGGCGGGATCGGGCTGTGGCGGGCCCGGGTCGTGCAGATGACCGGCATGCCGGAGCTCATCGCCGTGCTGCACAGCCTCGTCGGGCTGGCCGCCGTGCTCGTCGGCTGGAACGGCTACCTCGAGGTCGAGCACGCCGCTCCGGCCGGGCTCACCGGTGCCCTGCTGCACATCCACCACGCGGAGGTGTTCGTCGGCGTCTTCATCGGCGCGGTCACCTTCACCGGCTCGATCGTGGCGTACCTGAAGCTGTCGGCGCGCATCGCGTCCCGGCCGCTCATGCTGCCCGGCCGGCACGTGCTGAACCTCGGCGCGCTGGTCGCGTTCGTCGCGCTGACCGTGTGGTTCGTCATCCAGCCCCAGTTGGGACTGCTGGTCGCGGTCACCATCGTCGCGCTCGCGCTCGGCTGGCACCTGGTCGCCTCCATCGGCGGCGGCGACATGCCCGTGGTGGTGTCGATGCTGAACAGCTACTCCGGCTGGGCGGCCGCGGCATCGGGCTTCCTGCTGGACAACGACCTGCTGATCGTGACCGGCGCGCTGGTCGGCTCGTCGGGCGCGTACCTGTCGTACATCATGTGCCAGGCGATGAACCGGTCGTTCGTGTCGGTGATCGCGGGCGGGTTCGGCACCGAGCAGGCCGCAGGGGAGGCCGTCGACCTCGGCGAGCACCGGGAGACCTCGGCCGCCGACGTCGCGGCGCTGCTGCGCGACGCCACCTCGGTGATCATCACGCCTGGCTACGGCATGGCGGTGGCGCAGGCGCAGGCTCCGGTGGCCGAGCTGACCCGGCGGCTGCGGGCGCGGGGCGTGCAGGTCAGGTTCGGCATCCACCCGGTGGCCGGGCGGCTGCCGGGGCACATGAACGTGCTGCTGGCCGAGGCGGACGTGCCGTACGACATCGTGCTGGAGATGGACGAGATCAACGACGACTTCGCGGGCACCTCCGTGGTCCTGGTGATCGGGGCCAACGACACCGTCAACCCGGCGGCCGCCGATCCGGGCAGCCCGATCGCCGGCATGCCGGTGCTGCGGGTGTGGGAGGCCGAGCACGTGATCGTCTTCAAGCGGTCCATGGCCGCGGGCTACGCCGGCGTGCAGAACCCGCTGTTCTACCGGGACAACACCCGGATGCTGTTCGGCGACGCCAAGGCGCGGGTCGAGGACATCGTCGGCGCGCTAGGCCCGGTGGTCGGCGCGCAGCGCGAGTCGGGCGACGCCCGCCGGGTGCCGGTGGCGGCGGGCCGGTAGGACCTTCGGGCTTCACGGTCTGCGTCCGCCACCTTCGCGATACTGTGCGAAGGTGGCGGACCGGACTTCGCGGACAGTCCACACGGCGGGCGTCCGACCGGCGGCCGCGGGCGTCGGGAAGGGCTGACTCGGGTGAATGTGGACGGCCTGCTCGTCGAGCTGTACGACCGGATCCCCGAGATGGTCCATGAGGCGGTCGACGGCCTGACCGCCGAACAGCTGCACTGGGCCCCGGCACCGGGCACCAACACCATCGGCTGGCTCGTCTGGCACCTCACCCGCATCCAGGACGACCACATCTCGGACCTGCTCGGCGAGGACCAGCTCTGGGTCACCGGCCCGTGGGCGCAGCGGTTCGGGTTGCGCGCCAATCCCGGCGACACCGGCTACGGGCACACCGCCAAGCAGGTCGCGGCCGTCCGCCCGGACAGCCCGGAGCTGCTGATCGAGTACTTCGACGCGGTCGCCGCCCGCACCCGGGACCTGCTGGCCGGGCTCAAGCCCAAGGACCTCGACCGGATCGTCGACGAGCGCTGGGACCCGCCGGTGACGATGGGCGCGCGGCTGGTCAGTGTCGCCAACGACGACGTCGCGCACGTCGCGCAGGCCGCCTACCTGCGCGGCCTCATGCGGGCGTCCAAGCGCTGACGGGACGCTGCGCGGGCACCCCCGCGACGTGGGCGTGCGCTCAGGCGACGGACAACGCCTCGGCCACCCGGTCCAGGGCGGTCCGGAAGTCCGCGGCGGGCAGGTGGCCGAAGCCGAGCCGGAACACCCGGTCGGGCTCGCCGAACCAGCCGCCGAGCCCGACCCTCGTCTCCCGCTCCGCGAGCGCGTCGTAGAAGCGCCGTACCGCGTGGTCGTCGAAGCGGTCGGGGCGCAGCCGCAGGCAGCACAGCGCGCCGCCGTCCGGGCGCACGAACTCCACCGTGTCCGCGTGGTCGGTTGCCCACCGGTCGAGGGTGTCCACCGCGGCGGCCAGCGCTTCCCGGCGCTCGCCGAGGATCTGTTCCTCGCGGCGCAGGACCTCGGCGGCCAGCAGTTCGTCCACCCCGGAGCCGGTGATCAGCGTGTTGAACTTCGCCACCCGCAGCGACTCGTACAGCGCCGGATCGGTGACGGTCAGCCAGCCGACCCGGATGCCGGGAGCGCCGTGCGCCTTGGACACCGAGGAGCAGGTCACCACCCGCGGCGACAGGCGTGCGGTCGAGCGCGGCACCGCGCCCGCACCGTAGACGGCCTGCCGGTAGGTCTCGTCGACCAGCAGGACCGCCTGCGGAGCCCGTGCCTCGATCCGATCGAGCAGGTCGCGCAGCTCCTGCTCGGTGAAGCGCACGCCGGACGGGTTCTGCGGCGAGGCCAGCGACACCAGCCGGGTCTCGGGCGTCAGCGCGGCCGCGACCGCGTCGACGTCGAGCCGATACCCGTCGTCGAAGGCCAGCGGGACCGGTGTCACCCGGCAGTCGATGGCGTCGAGGGCGGCCCGCGCGGGCGGGAAGCACGGCGTCAGGACCACGGCGTGATCCTCAGGACGGCAGAGCGTGAACGCCAGCAGGAACATCCCCGAACTTCCGCCTGCGGTGACGAGCACCTCGTCGGGTGCCACGCCCGCACCGGCCGCGATGAGCGCACGCAGCTCGGTGCCGCCCTGGCTCGTGCCGTAGCCGATGTCGAGGGTGGCGAGCCGGGCGGCGGTGTCGCCGTCGAGCAGTTCACCCAGCCGCAGCGGCGGGCAGGTGCTCTCGGCCAGGTCGTACCGGACGGGCCGGTCCACCAGGTCCGACATCGACGCCGCAGGGAACCTCGCCGGACGGGTGGACACGGGGCCGGGGGAGACGGTCATGGACTCGATGATCCATGCCGGTGGGCGCGGCAGACAGGACCAATACCCGACCGGTGGCTCGTGTCACTCGGGCGCGGGGGAACGACCGACGGCCGGTTCCCGCAGGTGGACCCGCGCCGGTAGCCTCTGCCGGGTGAACCAGTCCTTCCAGGTCGACCTGCGCGGCATCGTCGACCTGCTCAGCCACCACCTCTACAGCAGCCCGCGGGTGTACGTGCGCGAGCTGATGCAGAACGCCGTGGACGCGATCACCGCCCGCCGCGCGCTGTCTCCGACCGCCCCCGCCTCGGTCTGGCTGGAGTCGCCGAAGACCACCGGCGACGGCACCCTGCGCGTCCACGACACCGGCCTCGGCCTGACCGAGCAGCAGGTGCACGAGCTGCTGGCCACCATCGGCCGCAGCGGCAAGCGCGACGAGCTGGGCTTCTCCCGGCACGAGTTCCTCGGCCAGTTCGGCATCGGCCTGCTGTCCTGCTTCCTGGTCGCCGACGAGATCCGGGTGCAGACCCGCCACGAGGGCCACCCCACGGTGTACTGGACCGGCTTCGCCGACGGCCGCTACGAGACGAAGCCCGGCCCGGACCGGCAGGAGGTCGGCACCACCGTCACCCTGGTCCCGCGCCGCGACGCCACCGACTGGCTCGACGCCGAGCGGGTGCGCGACCTCGCCGCGCTGTTCGGCGAGATGCTGCCCTACCCGGTACGCGTGGACGGCGACGTGATCACCGCCGAGACCCTGCCCTGGCAGGCCGGGCGCGCCGAGCTGATGAGGACGGCCGAGCAGACGTTCGGCTTCACCCCGTTCGACACGATCGAGCTGAACGTGCCCGAGGCGGGCCTGACCGGCGTCGCCCTGGTGCTGCCCACGCCCGCGAACCCGGCGGCGAAGTCGGGCCACCGCGTCTACCTCAAGCGCATGCTGCTGGCCGAGGGCGCCGAGGACCTGCTGCCCGAGTGGGCGTTCTTCGCCCGCTGCATCGTCGACGCGTCCGAGCTGCGCCCCACCGCGAGCCGCGAGGCCCTGTACTCCGACGGCCTGCTGGAGTCGGTGCGCGAGCAGCTCGGCGCGCAGCTGCGCGGCTGGCTGGTGAACCTGGCCCGGGAGGACGCCGACCGCATGCACCGCTTCCTGGCCGTGCACCACCTGGGCGTCAAGGCCCTGGCCATGCATGACGAGGAGATGCTGCGGGTCGTCGACCAGTGGTGGCCGATGGAGACCAACATGGGCCGGATGCCGCTGGAGGAGTTCCGCCGACGCTACGGCACGGTCCGCTACAGCGCGAACAACGACGAGTTCCGGCAGCTCGCGGCCGTCGCCGCGGCGCAGGGGCTGGCCGTGGTCAACGGCGGCTACACCTTCGACGCGGAGCTGATCGAGCGGCTGCCGCTGCTCGACAGCACGATCATGGTGGACCGGCTCGACCCGAGCGACCTGTCCACCCGCTTCGACACCCTCGACCCGGCAGCCGACCTGGGCCTGCGACCGTTCGTGGCCGCCGCCCAGCGGGCCATGGACCCACTGGGGTGCGAGGTCGTGGTCCGCGCGTTCGACCCGCCGAGCATGCCGGCGCTGTACCTGACCGACCGGCACGCCACGTTCCAGCGGCGGCTGCGCGAGACCGCGCAGGTCGCCGACGACCTGTGGGCGGGCGTGCTGTCGACGTTCGAGCAGGCCGAGGCGCAGGTGCGCCCGCAGCTGGTGCTCAACCACCGCAACCCGCTGGTACGCCGGATGAGCGCGCTGCCGACCCCGGAACTGGTCGCCCTCACGGTGTCCTCGCTGTACGGGCAGGCGCTGCTCTTCGGCCACCACCCGCTGCGTCCCGCGGACATGGCGCTGCTGAACCGCTCGTTCCTCGACCTGATCGACCTGGCCCTGCCCAACGCCGCCCCCGGGAGCACTCATGACGACGTATGACGAGGTCCACGACCTGATTCACCGCTCGTGGGACACCCCCGACGGGCCGGCCCGGATCGCGATCGTGGAGCAGGTGCTGGCCAAGGCCGAGGCGCTGGGCGACCCCGACCTGCTGTACGCGGCGCACGCGGCGGCGACCAGCGGCTACCACCAGAGCGGCGAGCCGATGAAGGCGATGATGACGTTCGCCCGCTGCCTGACCGACTACGACGCCGACCCGGGGCGGCGCAGCCACCACGACGAGCACCTGCTGCTGTGGCACTTCAAGCACGTGGTGTCGTCGATGACGCTGTTCCCGCAGCTGGCGCTGGCCCGCACGATGGCGGTGCTGGACGACATGCAGCGCCGCTACCAGGCCGGCGGGCACAGCATGCAGGCCGTGTACGCGTACCGCCACGACGTCGCCGCGCACCTGGGCGACGAGGAGCAGGCCGACCACTGGTACCGGCTGTGGGACACCGCGCCGCGCGACGCGCTGTCGGACTGCGCGGGCTGCGACCCGTCGTCGAAGGCGTACCACCTGGCCTGGCGGGGTCGGGACGAAGATGCGATCACGCTGGCGCAGGACGCACTGAGTGGGCGGTTGACCTGCTCCGAGCAGCCGCACGGCATCCTGACCACGCTGCTGTTCCCGTACCTGCGCACGGGCCGCCTCGACGAGGCGCGCGACGCGCACCGCCGTGCCTACCGGGCGCTCGACGACAACAAGGCGGAGCTGGGCCGGGTGGCCGCGCACGTGAGCTTCTGCGGCGTGACCGGCAACGAGTTGCGCGGCCTGGAACTGATCGAGCGGCACCTGCCGTGGCTGGACCAGGCGCCGACGCCGAAGACGGAGATGGAGTTCGCGGCGTCCGCGGCGCTGGTGCTGCGGCGGCTGACCGAGGCCGGGCAGGGCGACCTGGTGGTCCGCCGTGCGGCGGGCGAGAGCACCGTTGCCGACCTGGGGCGGCAGCTGCGCGAACGGGCGGTCGCGCTGTCGCTGCGCTTCGACGAGCGCAACGGCAACACCTACCAGAGCACCCGGATCGCCGCGCTGATCGAGTCGAAGCCGCTGGTGGCGTACCTGCCGCTGTCGGTGACCGCCGCCCGCGCCGCGTCCGCCGAGCCCACCGGCGGGGAGCCGGCCGCGGCAGCGGTCGACCTGTTCGAGGTGCCCGCGGACCTGCCGCTGGACGGCCGGCTCGACCTGGTAGACGAGCTGTTCCACGCCGAGGAGCAGGCCAAGGCCCGCGCCCTGACCGGGCGGCTGCTCGCCGAGCACGCCGACGGGCCGCTGACCGACCAGCAGCGCGGGCGGCTGGCCCGGCTGCGCGCGGTGGCGCTGCCCGACGAGGATCGGCAGGGGACCACGGACGCGTTCGCCGAGGCCGTCGCCGCGTTCGAGCGGGCCGGCGACACCGCCCGGGAGCACGCCGCGCGGCTGCAGTGGCAGATCTCCATGCTGCAACTGACCGGCGACGGCTCGCTCGTGCCCGCCGTGTTCGAGGCCGCTGAGCTGGCCGTGGCCGCCAACACCGACCCGAAGCAGCGCCGCGCCGCGCTGGTACGGGCGGCGTGGGTCGCCGCCGCGTCCGGCGACCTGGACCGCGCGACGTCGCTGCTGGACCGGGCCGACGCCGAGCCCGGCGCGCTGCCCCCGGCCCGCCACGCGAGCCTGCTGCACCTGCGCGCGGGCGTGCTGCAGGCGCAGGAACGCATCGAGGAGGCCGCCCAGCGGATCCGCGCAGCGGCGACGCTGCTGCGCGGGACCGACCACCGTGACCAGCTCGCGAACCTGCTGCGGGCGCTCGCCGACCTGCTCGGCCGCCTGGGCGACAACCCCGGCGCGATCGCCGCGTTCGAGGAGGCCGCCGCGGTGGCGCAGGACCCGGAGCTGCGCCGCAGTTCCCGCGCCGACGCGGGGTTCATGCTGGTCACGAGCGATCGGGCGGGCGAGTTCGTCGACGACATCGTCGAGCACGTGTGCCTGATGGAGGCGCGGGGCGCGGCGGGCGCGGCCGCGTACACCCGGCACCGGCTGGCGCTGGCGCTGGGCACCACGGGCCGCTTCACCGAGGCCGCGGAGGTGGGCGAGGAGGCGCTGTCGTGGTTCCTCGCGCAGCGCGATCCCGAGCACGCCGACATGGTCGTGGAGCTGCGCGACCTCCTGTCGCGCGTGTACGCGCAGCTCGGCGAGGTGCACGTCGCGATCGGGCAGCTCGACACGCTGCTGGAGCTGGTCGGCGGGGTGGAGCGACTGCCCTACCGGGGCGACGTGCTGGAGCGCGCGGGCGAGCTGCTGTGGCAGGTCGACCGCGACGCCGAGGCCGCCGACCGGTTCGACGCGGCCGCGCAGGCATACGGGCAGGCCGATCTGGCCCTGGCTACGGTGCACGCCCGCCGGCGGCAGGTGATGGCGCTGTTCCACGCCGGGCGCAAGGACGAGGCGATCATCCTGGCCGGGCAGCTCGCGGAACTGATGGCGGTCACCGAGGTGTCCGCCGACGAGCAGCCGGGGTTCGCCTGGGAGCGGGCCATGGCCGGTTACGAGGCGGCGCAGGTGCTGTCCAACAACGACGATCCGGATCACGACGCGGCGGTGGCCCGGGTCGCGCCGTCGGCTGCGCTGTTCCGCTCCATCGGCGCGTTCGGGGAGGCCGCGCTGGCCGAGCTGCGCCACGGGCAGGTGCTGGTCGTCTCCGGCCGGGCCGCGGCCGGCGAGGCCGAACTGCGCCGGGCGCTCGACGCGCTGCCGGCCGAGCACGGCGCCCGCCAGGAGGCCGCGGCCTGGCTGGCCCGGGCGCTCGACGACCAGGGCGACTCCCGCCAGGCCCGCAGGGTGCGCGAAGAGCACGGCCTGCCCGAACCCGAGTGAGCTCGGCGGCGGGTGGGACGAGCGCGTCCCACCCGCCGCATCCGCTATGGACCCCTGCGGCCGAGTCCGGCAGAATCCCGGGCACCGCCGACGCGAGAACCCGTCATGTCGTGCGGCCTGCTGCTGCCGGCTCGAGAACAGGGATCCGCGGATGCGACGTTTCTCGGCACTGCTCGCCTCCTCGGCGGTCGCCGCGAGCCTGGTGCTCGCCGCGCAGGCCCCGGCGTACGCCGCACCCGCGCGGGCGAACGGCCAGGCCAACCGGGTGATCTTCATCCACGGCTGGAGCCCCGACGGCAACGCCGACTGCGATGCCTACTGGTCGGCGGTGACTGCCCAGTTCGCCAACGCGGGCTGGACCGGTGAGCTCACCCAGTTCGGCTACTACTCCGGCGACACGAACTGCGACATCACGTTCGGCGGCGACACCATGAACACGTCGATCAAGACGGTCGGCAAGGCGCTGGCCAACGAGATCTACAGCCGTTACTCGGTCAACGGGGAGAAGGTCGACGTGGTCGCCCACTCCATGGGCGGGCTGGTGATCCGCTCGGCGCTGACCGAGGTCGCCAAGGGCACCGCCGGCTACCCGCCGTACGTCTACGTCGAGGACGTCGTCACGCTGGGCACCCCGCACGCGGGCGCGGCCTTCGCCGGCTGGTGCAGCCTCACGCTCTGGTTGCAGTGCAAGGAGATGCAGGCGGGCAGCAGTTTCCTCGCCGGGCTGGCGGCGCGTCCCGAATCGGCGATGGGCACCGACTGGACGGTGATCTCGTCGTTCGACGACGGTGACGTGGACGAGTCGTCCGGGGTCGCCATGAACGCCCCGCACAAGATCCAGTACGACGACGACCTCGACCACACCGAGCTGCGGACCGCGGTCGGCAGCTACCGGGCGCGCTACTGGCACACGGCGAGCGCCACCGCCTGGAGCGCCTGGGGCACCCGGGTCGGCCCGCTGCAGTGGGCCAGGAACGCCTGCTACTACCAGGCCTCGACCTGACCGTAGCCGCTGGTCGGACAGGTGCGGCGGTCACGAGGGCAGCTGTGACACGTGCGCGTGCACGATGCGCCAGCCCTCGGGCAGCCGCACCCAGGTCTGCGACTGCCGCCCGGTGACGGTGCCGCCCGCGTACCCGAAACAGGTGGTGACCACCGCGAAGCCATCGCCGAACGTGCTGATCAGGGTGTCTTGCAGGGTCCGGCCCGGCGGCAGCGGCGGCTGGGCCGCGCGCCACGCGTGCTGCTGCGCCCAGCCGGTCTGCCGGTCGGCGATGCCGAAGCGCACCGTGGCAGGGCTGTCGTGGAAGAACGACATGATCTCGTCCGGGTCGTTGACTCCCAGCGCCTTCTCGTAGGCGGCGAACACGGCGGCCACCTCGGCGACCACGTCGGGCCGGTCCAGGTCCATGAGTTCTCCTGACTGGTGGTGCCGCCTTCCGGCACGGGTGCGGCTCCCGTGCCGGAAGGCGGCTGGTGAGCCGGATCAGGCCGCGGCTGCGGCCCGGTCCGGCTCCGCCGCTGCGGCCGGCGCCGGCGAGACCGGCGCGGGTGCGTCCGCGCCGCCGTGCAGCCGGTCGAGGGCGAGCTCCTCAGGGTCGGGTTCGCGCGGGGAGTGCTTGCCGAAGTAGAAGATCGCGCAGATGACCGCGACGAACAGGTAGCCCAGGGACACCGGTCCGTTGGCGTTCCACTCGACCTTCTCGCCGTGGATCAGCCCGACGAAGGTGAGCAGCGCGCCGACCAGGGCGAAGATCCCGGCGTGCAGGAACTTCTTGTCGATGATGAACACCACGATCGCGCCGAACACCAGGCCCGCCAGGATCGCGCCCTGCCCGAGCACCAGCAGGCCGTGGTAGACCACGCCCGCACCGGCCAGGGCCTGGTCGCCGACCGCGGCGGCCGAGGTGCCCGCCGCGGCGAGCGCGTTGTCGATCTGCCCGGTGGCCCAGGAGGCCAGGTTGGGGATGAGCGCGGCGACCACCGCGGCGGCGTGGGCGCGCGGGGTGGCCTGGAACGCCTGCGCGCCGATGAGCAGGCCGATGTAGAGCAGGATCGGCACGATCGCCGCCGTCGGGAAGATCGACGCGAGCAGGCCGAACATGCCCAGGAAGCAGAGCAGCGCGATGACGATGCCGGTGGCCATGGAGTAGCCGGTGCGGCCGCCCGCGGCCTTCCAGCCGGGGTGCCCGACGTACACGGCGGGCGGGAACGGCGAGCCGAGCAGGGAGCCGATGACCGCGCCGATGCCGTCGGCCAGCAGCACGCTGCGCAGGTTGTAGTTGTCGCCGGCGGTGGCGGCGCTCTCCACGTTGGTCATCGCCTCGGTGAAGTTGTAGACGCCCAGCGGGATCGCGGTGGCCAGCAGCGGCGCCATCTCGTTGAGGCCGTCGAACAGCAGGCCGAACTTCAGGTCCGGCAGCGCGAACGCGATGGTCTTCGCGGCGGCGGTGACGTCGGGCACCGACATGACCCCGCCGATCCAGCCGATCGCGGTGCCCAGCAGCAGCGCGGCCAGGCCGATGGGGAAGTTGAACGGCAGCCGGACGTCGGTCATCAGGCCGATCAGCAGCAGCGCGAACACGGGCAGCGCGACCCAGGCCAGGTCCCACATGCGCCCGGCGGGGTTCATCGAGATGAACGTGATGGAGATGCCGGCCAGGGTGCCCAGCAGTGCTGCGCGCGGGGTGTACTTGCGGATGTACGGCCCGACGAACGCGCCGATCAGCACGATGATGCCGATGATGAACGCCCAGGCGACACCGGCCTGCCAGGCCAGCATCGGGTCCTTGGTCTTCAGGTAGATCGGCAGCATGATCACGAAGATGACGATGAACATGTGCGGCACGCTGGGCCCGTACGGCAGCGCCGTCACGTCGGTGCGGCCCTCCTTGGCGGCCAGCCGCCGCGCCAGGATCGTGTAGTACACGTTGCCGAAGACCAGGGCGATGCCCAGCGCGGGCAGGATCGTGCCGAACACGTCGCCCTCGGACAGGTTGATCA
Organism: Catellatospora paridis; assembly: GCF_009720365.1. GTDB lineage: Bacteria > Actinomycetota > Actinomycetes > Mycobacteriales > Micromonosporaceae > Catellatospora > Catellatospora paridis. Next base: position 346,867 of record NZ_WBZD01000017.1, read on the forward strand.
CGAACAGGCACAGCGTGGTCAGCGTCAGCACGTTGACGAGCACGTTCACGCCGAAACCGAAGAAGGCGTTGGTGTCGCCGCGGACCCAGTGCGGCAGCTTCACGGCCGCGGGGGTGGGTGTGGTCATGGGTGTCCTGCTTTCGAGGCGGGGATCATCAGGCGGCTTGCGGCAGGGCGGCGCTGCGCTGCAACGCCCCGATGAAGGCCGGTGACTTCGCCACCCAGCCGAAGATCCCGCCCTGAGCGGCGATCATCTGGAGCCCGACCCGCTGGAACTCCGGGAAGTACGAACCCACGCAGTCCGACAGCACCAGGCACTCGTAGCCGCGGTCGTTGGCCTCCCGCACGGTCGTGTGCACGCAGACCTCGGTGGTGACCCCGGTGACGATCAGGCTGCGGATGCCCCGGCTCGCCAGCAGCTCGCCGAGTCCGGTGGCGTAGAACGCGCCCTTGCCTGGCTTGTCGACGACCGGCTCGCCGGGCAGCGGAGCGAGCTCGTCGACGATGTCGTGGCCGTACTCGCCGCGGATCAGGATGCGGCCCTTCGGGCCTGGGTCGCCGATGCGCATCGAAGGCGCACCGCGGTGCAGCTTCGCGGGCGGGCAGTCCGACAGGTCGGGCAGGTGCCCCTCGCGGGTGTGGACGATCGTCAGGCCGACCGCGCGGCACGCGCCGAGCAGGGCCTCGGTCGGCGCGATCGCCGAGCGCAGCTGGTTCACGTCGTTGCCCAGCGTCTCCCCGAAGCCGCCGGGTTCCAGGAAGTCGCGCTGCATGTCGATGACCAGCAGTGCTGTGGTCGAAGGGTCGAAGGTGTACGGCGACGGCATCGCGTCGACCGTGGCGGGGGTGCTCAAGGGGTGCTCGCCTTCTGTGAGGCGGAACGGTGCGTCAGGAGGTGGTGGCCGCGATGACGTCGTCGGACGTCGCGACGCAGCCGAAGACGCCGCCCTGCATGGTGACCATGTGCAGGGCCGCGGCGTGGTTGCCGGGGTCGGTGGCGCCGGTGCAGTCGGACAGGATCAGGCACTCGTAGCCGCGGTCGTTGGCCTCGCGCATGGTGGTGTGCACGCAGACGTCGGTGGTGATGCCGGTCAGGATCAGGTGCGTGATGCCACGGGTACGCAGCACCAGGTCCAGGTTGGTGGCGTAGAACGCGCCCTTGCCGGGTTTGTCGACGATCACCTCGCCGGGCGCCGGGGCGACCTCGGGCACGATCTCCCAGCCCGGCTCGCCCTTGATCAGGATGCGCCCGCACGGGCCGGGTCCGCCGATCTCCGCACCGATGCGCGCCGAGCGCCAGCGCTTGTTGGCGGGCAGGTCGGACAGGTCCGGGTCGTGGCCCTCGCGGGTGTGCACGACCAGCATGCCCAGCGAGCGCACGTGGTCGAGCAGCTTGGCGGTGGCGGGCAGCCCGGCGCGGGTCAGCGCGATGTCGTAACCCATCGCGTCGACGTAGCCGCCCGGCCCGCAGAAGTCGGTCTGCCAGTCGATGCACAGCAGTGCCGTCCGCGCGACGGGCACCGCGCCGTCGTACGGCCACCGGTACGGCTCGGCCTGCACCGGCCCGATGCGTACGCCGGTCGGCGGATCAGGTTGGGGCACCAGGGTTTGCATACTGTCGATTGTCGACCGAACTGTTTCAGGGTCTGGTCGCCTCGGTAACGTGTGCATGACCTGGTGCCCCGATCGGGCGCAGGGCTACAGATAGGACCTTGCGCCGTGCCCGGCCAGCGCCGTGAGCACGGCGGCCGGGTCGCCGGTCGCGACCGCCTCCAGCAGGCGTTCGTGCCGGTGCACCCCGTCGTCGGCGTGCGCCAGCTCGGCCTCTCGGCGCAGGTTGATCGCCATGTACAGCTGGAGCTTCACGAGGATCGACTCGTAGATCGCGGTGAGCTGCCCGTTGCCCGACAGCGCGACCACGCTGACATGGAAGGCCCGGTGCGCGTTGGCGACCTCCAGCTGGTCCCCGGTCGCGGCGGCCTCCCGCATCCGGTCCACGGCCGCCCGCAGCCCGTCGAGCGTGACCGGGGTACGCAGCGCCTGCTCGACGGCGTGGCGTTCGAGCATGTCGCGCACCGCGTACAGCTCCTGCACGTCCCGGTCGGACAGGGTGGCCACGCGCGCCCCGCGCCGCGGCACGTGCTCGACCAGACCCTGCTGCCCCAGCAGGCGCAGCGCCTCGCGCAGCGGGGCCCGGCTGATGCCCAGCCGACGGGTCAGCTGCTCCTCGACCAGGCGTTCGCCCGGCTCGGAGCGTCCGCTGAGGATCTCGCGGCGCAGCCGGGTCACCGCTAGCTCGACCAGGCTGTAGCTCTCGATCTCACCGTTCGCGGGGGCCGTGTCCGTCACGGCACCGAGTGTGCCAGCACCCTGCCGCCGGACGATCACGCGGCCGTACCGCCCGGGATCGCGGCCGGGTGCGGTCACGGCGCGACCGGGCTGTTGGCCGCCCGCCACCCGCCGAAGTGGGTGATGTCGGCCGCGCCCCCCAGCCGCGGGGCCTCGGCGATGAAGCCGGTGACCTCGCTGCCGTCGTCGAGCACCACCCGGCCCAGCCCGAGCGGCGCGGGCACGCTGCCCAGCAGCGCCCCGAGACCCTGCTCGGGCAGGTCGTACACCTCGACCGCGATGCCCGCCGCGGGCCCGTCCCCGGTGTGCACCAGTGCCGGACGGTGCACCCCCGGCCCGGACAGGTGGTAGAGCCGGTAGCCGCCCGCCGTGCGGGCCCGGTAGGCCAGCCGCGCGCCTAGCCCGACCAGCTGCGGGTGCAGCGGCATCCCGGTCAGGTGCGCGCCCACCACCGCGACCCGCGCCCCCGCCGCGGCCCGCTCCGGCGGCCGCCCGCCGGTCCAGCGTTCGGCCAGGTCCACCAGCGGCTCGTCGGCGAACGCGGGCGCGATCAGCTGCACCCCGAACGGCAGCCCGTCCGCGCGCTCGCCCGCGGGCACCGCCACCGCGCACAGGTCGAGCAGGTTCACGAAGTTGGTGTACGTGCCCAGCCGCGAGTTCACCGCCACCGGCGCGGCCGCCACCTCGTCGAACGTCGGATGCCCCGGAGTCACCGGCAGCAGCAGCGCGTCGATGTCGTGCCAGACGTGCTCGGTCGCCCGGCGCAGCGCCGCGAGCCGGTCGGCGGCCGCGAACGCGTCCGCAGCGCGCAGGTCGCGTCCGGGCAGCACGATGCCGCGTACGGTCGGGTCCAGGTGCGGCCCGTCGGGTTCGAGCAGGCCGCCGAACGCGGCCCAGCGCTCGGCGACCCACGGGCCCTCGTACAGCAGCCGCGCCGCCGCCAGGAACGCCGACACGTCCACCGGCACCAGGTGCGCGGCCACGCCGCGAGCGTGCTCCAGGGCCCGCTGCCAGGCCGCGGCATGCGGCGGGTCGAGATCGAGATCCCCGGCCGGTACGCCGATGACGCGCATCCGCGCGGCGACCCCCGGCGGCGGCAGCGGCGGCCGCGCCCGCGACCACGGATCGTCGACGTCGTAGGCGGCCAGCGCGTCCAGGGCCGTCCTCGCTTCGGCGACGGTGCGGGTGAACGTGGTCACGCAGTCCAGCGAGCGGCAGGCGGGCAGCAGGCCGGTCGTGGAGACCAGCCCTCGGGTCGGTTTGAGCCCGACGAGGCCGTTGAAGGCCGCCGGCACCCGGCCGGAACCGGCGGTGTCGGTGCCGAGGGCCAGGTCGGCCTCACCCGTGGCGACAGCGATCGCGCTGCCGGAACTGCTGCCTCCGCTGATGTGGGCGGGGTCGGCGACGCTGTGGCAGGCCCCGTACGGGGTGCGCGTGCCGACCAGGCCGGTGGCGAACTGGTCCATGTTGGTCTTGCCGACGGGGATCGCGCCCGCGTCGACCAGCCGGGTCACCGCGACCGCGGACGACGCGGCCGGGTGGTCCAGCGCGGGGCAGGCGGCCGTGGTCGGCACCCCGGCCAGATCGAGGTTGTCCTTGATCGCCAGCCGGGCCCCGGCCAGCGGGCCGCCGGGGCTGTCCCGCCGGTACGCGTCGACGGCGGCGTCGGGGAGTCTGGTGATCCAGAGAGGTTGTCCCATGGCGTGGCTCCGATCGGAGTCGGGCGGCCGCGCCTGCCACCTCGACGGGTGGCCGTGCGCCGGTCCACGCCGCGCCGTGGGAGGGCTGCGGTCCGCGGGTCCATGAAGCACACGATCGGGCTGTGACAGCCGTAGGACGGCCGCGTTGCGTACCCGTTAAGAACCGCTCACCGCGGCCCGGATCAGTCGCGGGACGGTGTCGGGATCGGACGACGGGTACGGTGTGGGTGGGCTGCCAGGGAGGGAGCACGGATGGACGTGCGCGACGCGCCCCGCCGCTACGCCGACGCGCTGCTGTTCGTCACGGAGGTCACCCGGGCCGCGACCCGGTCGCCGGGCGGCTTCCTGTACGAGGAAGGCCTGACCGATCCCCTGTACACGAGCCTGCTCGACGGCCAGTCGAAGTGGGAGTGGTCGGACAACCGGCAGGACGTGAACCTGATCGCGGGCGGCCCGCTGCGGGCCGTCGTCGACTTCACCGCCCGCCGCCATGCGACGACGGTGCCGTGCACCGGCCCGCCCCCGCTGGAGCTGTGGCCCGACTGCGCGGAGCGGCTGCGGCTGCTGCGGGAGGCGCTGGCGTTCGCCACCGGCGCGGCCACCGACGCCTGGCGGTTCGTGCTGCACGAGGTGCTGGCCGCGTGGCTGTCCGCACGGCTGGACGACCTGCTGGCCCCGCCCCCGCCCGGCGAGACGCTGGGGCAGCTGGAGCAGCGGCTGCGCGAGGCGGTGACGGTCTGCCACCGGTATCGGCTGGCGGTGCACGGGCTGTTCGGCGACCACCACTGGTCGGGCCGCGAGCCGCAGCCGTGGTGGTGCATCGCCGACGACCTGGCCGCCCACGCGACCTACGCCACCCCGGTGGTGCCCCCGGCGTACGTGTTCCGGCTGGACGAGGGCACCGCGCACGACGGCCTGGCGACCCTTTTCGTGGCCACCACCGCGATCCATCCGGTGCTCCGGCACCAGGTCACCATCACGTCCGGCCTGCCCAAACTGCCCGGCGACGCCGGTCCCGAGACCGTGCAGGCGGCCCGCGGCGCGCTCGCCGTGCTCGCCCGGCACCGCGCTGCCTGACGGCACGCCGGGATGGCATGATCTGCGGACCGCCGCGGCCCATCGGCTGCGGCGGACCAGCCGACGCACCCCTGCGAGGACCCGATGAGCGACACCGGCCACACGCCGCCCGCCGACGACACCGATCCGGCCGTGCGTGCCGCGGGCGGCTGGGGCAGGCTGCGGCAGGGCGTGATCTACCGCGACGGGGTCAGCGGCGGCCGCCCGGCGGTGCCGACCGCGTTCCCCGAGCTGGAGCGCCGTGCCGCCCGGGTGCTGTCGGCCAAGGCGTACGCCTACGTCGCGGGCAGCGCAGGCCTGGAGGGCACGGCCGACGCCAACCGCCGCGCCCTGGACCGCCACCGCATCGTGCCCCGGATGCTGCGCGACGTGTCGGCGCGCGACACGTCCGTCGAGCTGTTCGGCCGTCGCCTGGCGTCGCCGCTGCTGCTCGCCCCGATCGGCGTGCTCGAACTGGCCCACCCCGAGGCCGACGTGGCCGTGGCGCGGGCCGCGGCCGCGGAGGGCGTGCCGTACATCCTGTCCACGCAGGCGTCCCGGCCGATGGAGCAGTGCGCGGCCGCGATGGGTGACGCCCCGCGCTGGTTCCAGCTGTACTGGAGCAAGTCCGAGGAGCTCGTGGCGAGCTTCCTGGCCCGTGCCGAGGCGGCCGGCTGCGAGGCGCTGGTGGTCACCCTCGACACGACCGTGCTCGGCTGGCGCGCCCGCGACCTGGACCTCGGGTCCCTGCCGTTCAGCCAGGGCCAGGGCATCGCGCAGTACACCAGCGACCCGGTGTTCCTGCGGCTGGCCGAGCAGCGGGCGGGGCAGCCGAAGACCGGGCCCAAGCCGAAGGTCACCGCCGCGGCGCTGCGCTCGCTGTTCTCGATCGCGCGCACCCACCCCGGGCCGATGCTGCGCAACCTGCGCTCGCCGCTGCCGCGCGCCGCGGTCGAGACGTTCCTCGACATCTTCTCGCGGCAGGACCTCACCTGGGGCGACCTGGCCCGGCTGCGCTCCATGACCCGGCTGCCGATCCTGCTCAAGGGCCTGCAGCACGCCGACGACGCGCGCCGGGCGCTGGACGCCGGGGTCGACGGGCTGATCGTGTCCAACCACGGCGGCCGCCAGGTCGACGGCGCGACCGGATCGCTGGACGCGCTGCCCGGCATCGTCGAGGCGGTCGGCGGGCGGGCGCCGGTGCTGTTCGACAGCGGCGTGCGCGGCGGCGCGGACGTCTTCAAGGCGCTGGCCCTGGGCGCCGGCGCGGTCTGCGTGGGCCGGCCCTACTTCTACGGCCTGGCCCTGGCGGGCGCGGACGGCGTACGCCAGGTGATCCAGAACCTGCGCGCCGAGCTGGACCTCACCATGGCCCTGACCGGCTGCGCGAGCCTCGCCGACATCACGCCGGACCTGCTCGCGTCGGCCTGAGCCGCAAGACCACTCGACTTGCCCGGCAGGTGGGCGGATGAACGTCCAAGATACGCACACCTGCCCGGCAAGTCAGGCGATCAAGGGAGAACGGCGGCGGCGCGGACCTGGTCGCGGCCGTTGCGCTTGGCGCGGTACAGCTCGACGTCGGCGAGGCCGACCAGGTCGTCGGCGTCGCGGTCGGGGCGTGGCGTCATCGCGGCCACCCCGATGCTGACCGTGACGATGCCCGAACGGGCGAGCAGGTGCGGCTCGGCGAGGTCGGAGATCGCGGTGCGCAGCCGCTCGGCGGCCCCGCGGGCGGCCTCGGTGTCGAGGCCGGGCATGACCACCGCGAACTCCTCGCCGCCGTAGCGGGCGACCAGGTCCCCGGCGCGCAGGTTGCGGGTCAACTCCGCGGCGACGCGCTGCAGACAGTCGTCCCCGGCGGGGTGGCCGTAGTGGTCGTTGTAGAGCTTGAAGTGGTCGATGTCGACCATCGCCAGCGCCAGCGGCCGGCCGCTGTGCAGCGCGCTGTCCCACTCGGCGTGCAGGATCTCCTCCAGCCGCCGCCGGTTGGCCAGCGCGGTGAGCGCGTCGGTGGTGCTGAGCAGTTCGAGCCGCCGGTTGGCCGCGGTCAGCTCCTCGGTGCGCTGGGCGACCTTGCGCTCCAGCGACGCGTACACCGAGGCGTTGTCCAGCGACACCGCGAGCTGCCCCGCGACCAGCCGGACCGCGTCGAGGCGCTCGGCGGAGAACGCCTCCCGGATGAGGTGGTTCTCCAGGACCAGCAGCGCCTGCCGCGCGCCCCGGTTGACGATCGGCACCACCAGCAGCGAGCAGCAGTCGAGTTCGGCGAAGTAGGGGTCGCGCGAGAACCGGTCGTCGGCGGTGGCGTCCCCGACGACGAGCGGTTCGCGGGTGCGCTCGACGTAGCGGATCACCGAGGCGGGCACGGCGGGCCGGCCGCCGGTGGGCGGAGCCGCAGGCACCGACCAGCGCTGCCGGTCGTCGTCCCACAGCAGCAGGTGGACGGCGGTCGCGCCGGTCATCTCGCTGAGCACGTCCACGACGCGGGCGCGTACGCCTTCGAAGGTGGTCTGCGAGCTCAGCGCCTGGGAGGCGGCGAGGATGGCGAGCAGGTCGATGGTGCCCGACAGCAGCGGGGCCTGCGGGCCGACGTCGGCCGGCTGCCCGCTGGTCGGCGGGCGCAGGCCGGACAGCCACGGTGCGGTCGGGTGGGTGCGGTCGAGCTGGGCGACCTTCGCCACGGCACCCCAGATGTGGTACGCGTGCCGGGCCGAGTTGAGGATGCTGGTCCCGGCCACCTCCATGCCGTGGGCCAGGTAGAACCGGGCCGCCCGTTCCAGGGCCAGGGCCCGGTGCCACGGCCGCCCCCGGCCGGCGACCTCGTGCTGGGCGGCGTCGTAGCACTGCGCGGCGGTCTGGAAGTCGCCGCCCGCCCAGGCGCGTTCGGCCTGCAGGAGCAGCAGGGTGTGGGCGAAGTTGCCCGGGGCGTCCGCGGCCCGGGCGGCGAACCAGGCCACTGTCTCGTCGAGTTCGGACAGCCGGGCCGCGCGCTCGTCCGACGCCCCGGTCCGGGCCTGTTCGGCCAGGTCGAGTCCGCGCAGCAGGCGGGCCTGGGCGACGGGGTAGACCGACGGGTTCACCGGCAGCAGCGCCGTGGCGGCCTCGATGTGATGGTGCAGGGCGGGCAGGTCGTCGAGCAGCGCCGCCGCCAGCGCCCTGGTGACGTGCACGTTCGACACGGCCACCGGGTTGCCCGCGAGCGCTTCGGGCAGCGGGTCCGCGCCGGTGCCCGGCTCGACGGGCTCGCCGCGCAGCATGCCGGCCAGCCGGCGGTAGGGCAGGTAGACGTCGGTGGACTGGTCGTTGCCGGTGCGGGTGGCGAACGCCAGCCCGGCGTCGACCTCGGTGAGATAGCCGTCCAGGGTGGGGGCGTAGTCGAGCAGCTCGTACACGGAGACGTAGTAGGTGTGGCAGGCCTTCTGCAGGTCGCCACCGTGCAGCAGGCCCTCGCGGGCCAGCTGCGCCTGCTGCACGTTGTCCTCCAGCGGCTCGTACCAGTGGCCGGTGCTCAGCGCGTACAGGAAGCGGGCCTGCGAGGTGTCGGGCTCGAAGCCGCGGGCCTCGCCGACGGCGATCACCCGCAGCAGGGCCCGGTGCCCCGTGCGGTAGTCGCCGCACCGGCCGACGGTGACGAAGGTGAGGTGGGCGACCGGCCCGACCAGGGTCGAGATCGGACCGTGCCGCACCCACATGCGCAGTGCCTGCAGCGTGAGCCAGGCGAGGGTGTCCTGGTTGCTGAAGAACGCGGGGGCCATCATGCGGTTGATCAGCGCGGCGGTCGCCAGCAGGTCCGGCTCGGTCACCTCGGGGCGGTGCAGGTCGTCGTCGGCGTCGCCGTCGAGCCAGTGGTGCAGCAGGTCGAGCCCCTCGTCGATCTCGGCCTGCACCCGCTCGGGGGGTGGCGCGGCGAAACCGAGGTGGCCCAGCATGTCCAGGCCCAGTGCGACGGCCTCGGCGGCACGGCCCTGGTTGGTCAGGCCGCTCACCTGGACCAGGGTCGCGTCGGCGTGCTGGGCCGGATGGTGGCACAGCCGGTCGATGAACGCGTACACGGCGTCGGCCTCGTCGAGGCGGCCCAGGCTGTAGAGCGAGGCGTGCCGCCGGGTCTGCAACCTGATCAGGTTGTGCTGGTCGGCCCGGTCGGCGAAGTCCACCGCGACGGCCAGGTAGCGCTCGGCCATGGCGTGGTTGCTGACCACCAGGGCCTGGTCGGCGGCGTACGCGAGCAGGGCGCTGACCCGGCGGCGCTCGTCCGGCTCGTGCACGTGCTCGGCGACCGCGTAGTACTGGTGCGCGGCGACCTCGGCGTGCTCGGGGTACGGGGCCAGCCGGCGGGCCAGGCCGAGGTGCAGGGCGGACTTCGCGGACGGGGTGAGGCCGTCGAGGATCGCCTGGTGGACGCGATCGTGGCGGAACCGGACGGCGTCGGCGGGCTCGCCGGGCTCCAGCACCAGCAGACCCTCGTCGAGGGCGGGCGCGAGCAGGTCCTCGGTCTCGGTGCCGGGGTGCCCGTCGGCGATCGACAGCAGGTCCATGTCCGCCCGCCCGCCGAGGCAGGCCATGATCTCGACCAGCAGCCGGGTGCGGGTCGGCAGGCCGCGCAGCCGCGTGGTCCACGGGTCGACGACGTTGGCCTGGCGCAGGTGCCGGGACAGGTTGGCGGAGTCCCAGGTCCAGCCCTCCTGGTCGAGCACCAGCACGCCGCTGCGGCGCAGCGAGTTGATCAGCTCGACCGTGTCGTACGGGTTGCCCCGGGTGCGCTGGGCCACGGGTTCGGCCAGCGCCTCGGCGTCGGCCGCGTCGAGTTGCAGCAGGTCGCCGACGAGTTCGGCGGTGCTCGCCGGGGGCAGGTTGCCCAGCACGATCCGCTGCGGTTCGACGCCCTGCTGCCGCCAGCGCGTGATCATGGCGGTGAGCGGGTGGGTGGCGTCGACCTCGTCGTCGCGATACGCCAGCACCAGCAGCAGGCCGTCCGGCGGACCCTCCGAGATCAGCGTGTCGAGGAAGCCGAGCGTGGTGCGGCTGGCCCACTGCACGTCGTCGACGAACATGACGATGGGGCGTTTCGGCGACGCGACGGTGGTCAGCACGTCGACGCCGATGCGCTGCATGCGGGCCTGGGCGTAGAGAGCGTCGCCGGTGGTGGGGTCCGGTTCGACGTCCATCAGCAGCGCGAACTCCGGCTGCACCGCGGCCAGCAGCCCGGCGTTGCGGCCCAGCGTGTGGAGCAGCCGTTGCCGCAGGTCGGCCACCTCCTCCTCGGGTTCGGCCAGCAGCAGCCGCCCCAGCGCGCGGATGGCCTGGCGTGCTCCGTCGAACTCGAGGTCGCGCCGGTGCTGGTCGAACTTTCCGGAGACGAACCAGCCGCTGCTGCCGGACGCGATCGGCCGCAGCTCGTCGACCAGTGAGGTTTTGCCGACCCCCGCCGGGCCGTTGACCAGCAGACCGTGGCTGAGCCCGGTCATCGCGTCGGCGAACGCCGCGCCCAGGGCCCGGATCTCGGGGTCGCGGCCGATGATGCGCGACTGGGGGAGCAGCCGCAGCGGCACATCGCCCGCGCCTACGCGCAGCGCCACCCTCTCGCCCGGCGCGGCGGCACGCAGCAGGGCGAGGTCGTACGCCAGCCCTTCGGCGGTCTGGTAGCGGTTGTCGGGTTCCTTCTCCAGCAGATGCATGATCACATCGGATAGCGCGGCAGGCACCGCCGGGTCGACCTCGGCCGGTGGCACGGGCATCCGGGCCAGGTGAGCGTGGCTGAGCCGCAGCGGATCGCCGGTGCCGAACGGCGGCTCGCCGGTGACCATCTCGTACATGGTCGCGCCCAGGGAGTAGAGGTCGGCGCGCTGGTCGACGGGGCGGCCGGTGCGGCCGGTCTGCTCGGGCGCGAGGTAGGGCAGCGTGCCGACGATCTCGTTGTGGTGTGCGAACTCGGGCCTGATCTCGGCGAACGTGGACGCCAGCTCGAAGTCGATCAAAAGCACACCGCCCGCCGCGGTCAGCACGATCTTGCCGGGGCAGATGTCGCGGTGCACGACGTGCCGGCGGTGCACGGCGGCGAGGGCGTCGGCGAGTCCCGAGGCGACGCTGAGCACCTCGGCCGCCGGCATCGGCATCGGCCGGCGGTCCATCGTCGTGCCGCCGCCGTCCTGGAGCACCAGCGCTTCCGCGATCACCGGGGCCGGCGCGATCTGCGCGACACCCTCGGCCCCGCGCAGCCGGCGCAGGATCGCCGTCTCGTGCTTGAGCCGCTTGAGCGCGTCAGGCCCGAGCGGGTGCTTGACCACGACCGTGCGACGCCCGGGCAGATGCAACCGGTACGCCCGCATCCGATCGCTCTCGTACAGCAGCTCGACCTGATCGGCGTCGACCGGTGGGCCTCCTGCCGGATGCTCGCCGCTGATGCCCATCGTCCGCCCCGGAATCAGTCAAACGCCCCAGCCCGCCGAGAAGTAGCCGGATAACCTGAATTGTCCTCGGGTACCAGAATAGAGCTTTTGTCGCGATCGTGCGGCAGCCCGGCCGGGCTCACGGCCGTCAGCCCCGCCCGCCGTGCAGCAGCAGTTCGGCGAACTGCTGGACGCGGGCCATGGTGATGCCGGTGCGCTGGTCCACGGCGAGCGGGTGGTCGGTGGGCTCGACCTCGACATAGGGCTTGTGGCCCACCGGCCGGGTGTGCACGTTCGTCTTCAGGTTCAGCGTGCTCACCCGGTATCCGGCCAACTCGGTGGACAGCCAGCCGAAGTGGGGCGGCCCGGCTTCGCGGCCCGGCTCGTCCCACAGGTCGGTGGTGCGGGCGAAGCTGGCCGGGCTCAGCGACACCCATACGCCCCAGGTGAACACCTCGGCGCCGCCGAGGATCGGGATCTCGAGGTTGCCCTGGATGAAGAAGTGCTGCCCCGAGATGACGCACAGGTCCGGGGTCAGCTCACTGTTCGGGTCGTCGTCCAGGGCGTCCGTCCAGGGCGCCGGCGCCGCCGTGCGGTACGACAGCGGCAGGTCCTCGTGTCGCCGGCCGCACGATCCGCAGGTGTAGCCCGTGATGTTCCGCATGCGGCGACTCTAGGCGGTGCCGCACCGCGCGGGCCTTCATGGCGCATGGGCGGATCCGCGTTTCCCGTCAGAGCGCCGAAAAGGCTGCCACGGAACGGATTGTGCCGATCAAGGTCAACCGGTTCAGTCCAGCCCAATACGCATGCCATGCATTTCGTCCTTGACCTGCAAAGGAATTACAAACGACCTTGGAGAGAGCGCTCCCTGGAATACCTGCTATAAATGACGTCATGACGAGCAGTCGACCCGACGGCCAGCGATCCCCGACGCTGGAAGAGGTCGCCGAATGGGCTGGGGTCTCGCGCTCCACGGTCTCCCGGGTGATCAACGGCGTGTCCACCGTCGATCCCGAGTTGCGTGAACTGGTTCAGCGCGCCATCGACGTCACCGGCTACGTGCCGAACCTCGCGGCGCGCTCGCTGGTCACCCGGCGCACCGACTCGGTCGCCCTGGTGGTGTCCGAACCGGACGACCGCACCGAGCAGACTGAGCCCTTCCTCAACCGGATCTTCACGGACCCGTTCCTGGGCCGGATCACCGCCGGGGCGCTGGAGGTGCTGCGGCCCGAGGGCATCCACCTGGTGATCATGCCTGCCGAGTCCCCGGCCCACCATCACGTGCTGCGCTACCTGCGCCAGGGGCACGTCGACGGGGTCCTGCTCATCTCCAGCAGCGACGAGGATCCGCTGCCGCAGCAGTTGTGCGACCTGGGCATCCCGGCCGTGCTGTCGGCCCGGCCGGGCAAGCCGCTGCCGATGAGTTACGTCGACGTCGAGCAGCAGGTCGGCGCGAAGCTCGCGGCCGAACACCTGCTCGCCATCGGCCGGCACCACCTGGCCACCATCTCCGGTCCGCTGGACATGCCGTCGAGCCAGGACCGCCTCGCCGGGTTCCGGGCCGCGCTGGCCGTGCACGGGCATGCGTACGTGCCGTCGGCGGCGGGCAACTTCACCCGTGCCAGCGGCGAGCAGGCGGCACGCGATCTGTTCGCGGCGCACCCGGAGATCGACGGGCTGTTCGTGGCCAACGACCTGATGGCGGAGGGCGCCCTGCAGGCACTGCGCGACCTGGGCCGGCGGGTGCCGGAGGAGGTGGCGGTGGTGGGCTTCGACAACAGCATCGCCGCGCTGCAGTGCCGGCCCCAGCTGACCACCATCCACCAGCCGCTGGAGGAGATGGCGGCCGAGATGGCGCGGCTGCTGCTGGCCCGCATCGGCAAGGCCGACCCCAAGCCCCGTTCGGTGATCTTCCACCCTCGCCTGGTCAAGCGCGAATCCGCCTGATCCGACCGCCCCGCCGGGCCCGGCCCGCGGGGCGCCAATGATCGTTCGATTTGCCAGGCACCTGGGCGAAAGCGGGCTCAAGATACGCACGGGTGCCAGGCAAGTCGAGTGACCTTGCGGGGCACCGCCCGGCCGGGGCGGTTCACCGGGGACCGGTCAGGGTGGTCAGGCGGTCCAGGTCGGTCTGGCGGGTGGACTCGACCGAGGCGGCCAGTGCTTTGACGGCCGGGTCGGCCCCGGCGGACTGCTCGGAGCCGGCCAGCATGCGGCACTGTTCGAAGTGCGCGCGCAGGCTGTCGGCGAGCATCGTGTCGAACGCCGTGCCCGACTTGGTGGCCAGCAGGGCCAGGTTCTCGTTGGTGATCATTCCGGGCATGTCGTGGCCCTCGTGCGGGTTGGTCTCCGGTGCGCCGGTCGCCTGCAACAGCTCCCGCAGCCGGACCACCTCCGCCTCGTGCCGCCGGGCCACGTCGGCGGCGAACGCGTTCAGGTCCTTGTCCGCAGCGCGCTGCGGGGCCAGCTCCAGCGCCGCCAGCATGCGCTGATCCAGCGCGATCATCAGCTGCGTCCAGGCGACGTCCGTGCTGATCGCCCCCGCCTCGGCGACCGCCGGCGGGCTGACCGGCGCGACCGGTGCCGGCGACGTCCCGCCACAACCCGCGAGCAGCAGCACCACCGCGCACGCGTACACCCTAGATCTCATCGCGGACCTCCCGGCTGCCGGCGGCGATCTTGCGCGAACTGTTGTCGATATGTCTGTGGGGAGTGTGTCGTCCCCACAGTCCGCGCAAGATCGTCGCATGGAGGGGGAGGGGGTGGCACCGGCCGGGACGGGAGAGGGGCACAGTCCGCGCAAGATCGTCGCATGGAGGGGGAGGGGGTGGCACCGGCCGGGACGGGAGAGGGGGGCCGTCCCGGCCGGTGTCGTTTCAAGGGCGGGTCAGGTCAGGGGCGACCGTTGGCACCGCACTTGATGATGGGGCGGATGCAGTCGCGGACGCGGCGGTCCATCTCTGCGGCGGGCCAGGCGTTGAAGAAGTCGCCGTGCATGGTGTAGCCGCGGCCCGAGGACAGGCGGATCCGGGCGGGATCGCCGGTCACGGGGTAGCGGAGCACCTGGCGCAGCTTCGGCACCGGGACGGGGTGGGTGGCGGGGCAGGCGGCGCCGACCGGGTACGCCATGTGGCTCTTGTGGTTGGCGGAGTCGAGGTTGACGCCGTCCCAGCACTGCGGGAAGTCGAGGTACGACTCCAGCATCGAGCCGGCCGGGCAGTTGACGAAGTCCTTGCCCGGTGGGATCTCGTTGTGGTGCAGGCAGGACCAGCGCGCGATGCTCTGGTCGCCGCTGGTGGCCTGGGCGTTGCCGGCCACGATGCGCAGGCCGACGGGCAGGGACTGGATCTGCGCGATGATGTCGTCGCGCACGCCCTCACCCAGGTAGTAGAAGGTCGTGCCGGTCGGGGCGACCGCCACGTTGTCGACGTACATGGTGGGCACCCAGTACGACGACAGGTCCTCGATCGGGTTGCAGTTCGTGCCCGCGTTGGCCAGGCTCGTGTACGTCGAGAACGCGTTGGTGGACGTGTTGCCCATGAAGTCGTGCATGTGCGACCCGCCGGGCAGGCCGGGGAAGACGATCGGGTCGTCCGGCAGGCGGTGCGTGAACGGGCAGTCGGCGAGGAACTCCGACACCCGGACGATCGGGCCGCCCCCACCGCCGCCGCCGCTGGACTGGCCGAACACCTGGAACTCCCACAGCGAGACGCCGTACTGGGTGGCCCGCGCGGTCGCGTACAGGCGGACGTAGCGGGTGGTCACGTTGACGGTGAGGGACTGGTCTGCCCCGTTGTGGTTGGCCGTGGTGTGGAACGTGCTCCAGTTGTTGCCGTCGGCGGAGCTCTGCAGCTGGAAGTTGCGCGCGTACGCGCCCTCCCAGTCCAGGAAGATCCGGGTGACCGCCTGGCTGCTGCCGAGATCGATGCGGATCCATTGCGGGTCGGAGAATGCGCTGGACCAGCGGGTGCCGGCGTTGCCGTCGACCGCTGCCGAGCCGGGCGTGCCACCGTTCTCGGTCGAGGAGACCGTGACCGGCTTGCCCTGGGAAAGTGAGATCTCGGCAGCGGCCGCACCACCGGTGGCTGCCACCAGGTAAGTTGCGAGGACGGCCGTAACAGTGGCGATGAGCCCGACGGCACGTAGCCGCCGGCGGCCAGGAATCGGTGCGAGACGATTCATGGTGAGCTCCCTACGGGAATGGGACGGACGGGTTTCCGTTGGGGGCAGGGGGCCCTGCGGGGCTGCGGGGCCCCCTGCCGGCGGTCGGCTTACTTGTAGACGCGGACGTAGTCCACGAGCATCTGTGCCGGGAACGGCGTGCTGGCGTCGGGCGAGCCGGGCCAGTCACCGCCCACGGCGAGGTTCAGGATCATGTAGTGCGGATGGTCGTAGACCCACGGTCCGCGGGTCGCCTCCACGGTCGCCTTGCTCGCGTAGAACACCTCCGTGCTGTCGACGAAGAACCGGATCCCGTTGCTGTCCCACTGCGCGGCGTAGACGTGGTAGTCGGCCGAGAGGTCGATGCCCCAGACCTTCTCCAGCCCATAGCCGGCGCCACCGTTGTAGGCGGGGGCGTGCAGCGTGGTGTAGCTGCGGGTGGTGTCGCGGCCGAGGATCTCCATGATGTCGATCTCGCCGTTGTAGGGCCACGGGCGGCTCGTGGGCGGCAGGAAGTCGGCGCCCATCATCCAGAACGCCGGCCAGAAGCCGTTGCCCTTGGGCACCTTCACCCGGGCCTCGACCCGGCCGTACTGGAAGTGGAACTTGTTGCCCGTGTTCATCCGGTGCGAGGTGTACTGCATCCCGCCGGCCGCCTCGCGGCGGGCCTCCATCACCAGCGAGCCGGTGCCGTTCATGTTCGCGTTGTTGTTGTTCGTGTAGTACTGCAGCTCGGCGTTCTGGCCGGTGCCGGTGTCGATGGTCCACTTGGACGCGTCCGGCTTGCTGCCCGCCGCGCCGTTGAACTCGTCCGAGAAGACCAGGTTGGTGGCCGGGAACGTCGGGTTCGGCGGCTGCGCCGGGGGCGTGGTCGGGGCGCCGCCGGTGCCGTAGACCTGGAACTCCCAGAGCGAGTAGCCGTAGCCGTTGGACCGTGCCGTGCCGTACATGCGCACGTAGCGGCCGGTGCCGTTGACGACGATGTTCTGCTTGAACCCGGTGCTGGTGGTGGTGCTGTAGATGGGCGTCCAGTTCACCGCGTCAGCCGAGGTCTGCAGCTGGTAGGAGGTGGCGTACGCCGGGTCCCACTGCAGCACGACCCGCTTGATCTGCGCGGTCGCGCCCAGGTCGACGTAGATCCAGCCCGGGTCGGTCCAGGCCGAGGTGGCCCAGCGCGAGGCCGGGTCCAGGTCGAAGGCCCGCAGCGGGAAGCACTGCCAGCACGCGCCGTCGTCCTGCGAGGTCGAGGCGAAACCAGGCTTGTTGTACGACAGCAGCACCTCCCCGCCCGGGTTGGGCGACGGCGAGGCGGGCGGGCTGGCCGACGGCGACGCGGACGGCGACGCCGGCGGCGGAGAGGACGGCGGGTTGCTCGGCGTGCCGCCGGTGCGCACCGCGAACTCCCAGAGCGAGTAGCCCCACGCGGTGGCCCGCGTGGTGCCGTTCATCCGCACGTAGCGGCCGGTGCCGGAGACGGCCAGCGTCTGGACGCCACCGGTGCCGGTGGTGGTGCTGTAGATGTTCGTCCACGGGCCGGTGGCCGCGTTCGAGACCTGGACCTGGAACGCGCGTGCGTACGCGCCCTCCCAGTTCAGGGTCACCCCGCAGATGTTCTGGCTGCTGCCCAGGTCCACCTGGATCCACTGCGGGTCGCTGAACGCGCTCGACCAGCGGGTGCCGGTGCTGCCGTCGAAGGCGTTGGCCGCGGCGAACGCGCCCTCCTGCGAGGAGGCGCTGGCCGGGCGGCCCTGCGCCGCGTTGGCCGTGCCGCAGCCGCCACCGCCGCCGCCGCCGATCACGCCGTACACCTGGAATTCCCAGAGCGAGTATCCATGGATGGTGGCGCGGGTGGTGCCGTTCATGCGCACGTACCGGCCGGAGCCGCTGACCGCGAGAGTCTGCACGCCGCCGGTGCCGGTGGTGGTGCTGTAGATGTTGGTCCAGCCGCCCGTGCCGGTGGCCGAGACCTGGATCTGGAACGCGGTGGCGTACGCCGCCTCCCAGCGCAGGACGACCTGGCTGATGGTGGCCGTGGCGCCCAGGTCGACCTGGATCCACTGCGGGTCGGACGACGCGCTGGACCAGCGCGTGCCGTTGTCGCCGTCCACCGCCGCGGTGGCCGGGAAAACGGCGTTCTCGACCGACGAGGCGGTGACCGGCTTGGCCTGGGAGATCAGCGGGTCGGCCGCGCTGGCCGAGCCGGCGACCACGGCCAGGTAGGACGAGGCGAGCACCGCGCCGAAGGTGGCGAGAACGGCGTACCAGCGCCTGCGAGTGGGGACGGAGCGCGGCGGGGCTGCCGCGTTCGGGACGGATCTCATGTCATCTCCTGTGGGATGGCTCGAGACCGCGAGGGCCGTGCTCCTCGCGGAAGGCCCGGAGGCGCTCCCGCCGGTCGCGGATCGGAGTGACCCGCGGCAGCGCTTCCGGTACGCACGCGACGGCCGCCCGCCGACGGGACCGGAGCGTCGGGGCTGAGCCCGGTCCTGCGAGGCATGGCGACACCGTGTTGAACGGCGGGTCGCCGCGTGCAACGACCTGCTGCCCGAATGGGCGTCAAGTCGGACAAACAATGTGGGGGAGCGCTCTCTGAGCAGAATCGTCCAGGACCGCTCGGATGTCAATGGCGGTCACTGGACGGGCCGCGGCGGCGATCGTCGTTAATGTCCCGGAAATCGTCCGGTGATGTCAGGACGGGCAGCTAGGAGACCTTGTCGTGAGACCGGACGCCGCCGCCAAATCGGCACGATCGATGGGAGGCAACGGATGCGCCGCTACGACTGCCTGGTCACGACACTTCTCGGCGCGCCGGCCGTGCAGCGCGTTCGCAGGCGGGACGGCGTGTCGGGATCGGAAGCGCGGTCGCGCTTTGTAACGAGACGGCAACGGCATCTTGACAGCCGCGCGGCATGAGACGAAATTCAGAGGCCAAACCAGGGAGCGCTCTCTGGATGATCAACTGTATGTGACCAGCGGTTCTGCTCGTGCTCGTGCCCGAATACCTGTTCCTGGAGGAGCTCCGATGCGTTCAGCACTATCCGGCGCCGGCCCACGGCGCCGTCTCGCGGCCGTGGCCGCTCCGCTGCTCGCCGCCGCGCTGGTGCTGGGCACCGCGGCCTGTGGTGGCAGTGATGACCCGGCGAAGCCGGGTGAGAAGGTCAAGCTCACGATCGCGACGTTCGGTGAGTTCGGGTACAAGGACTTGTACAAGGAGTACATGGCCGCGAACCCGAATGTGGAGATCGTGGAGCGGATCACCAAGGCCGAGGATCACCACAAGAACCTGGCCGCGCACCTGGCCACCAACACCGGCGCCGCGGACATCGAGGCGATCGAGGAGGGCTGGGCGGGTCAGTTCACGGCCAACCCGGGCAAGTTCTACAACTGGACCGACTACGGTGCCAACGACATCAAGTCGCAGTGGCCGGCGTGGAAGTGGCAGCAGGGTTCCTCGGCCAAGGGCGAGGTCGTCGGGCTCGGGACTGACGTCGGTGGTATGGCGATGTGCTACCGCCGGGACATCTTCGAGAAGGCGGGCCTGCCGACCGACCGTGAGGCCGTGTCGAAGCTTTGGCCGACGTGGGAGGAGTACATCGCCACGGGTGTGAAGTTCAAGAACGCGAACATCAAGGGCTCTTCGTGGATGGACGGCCCGACGATCATCTACCGGTCGATCCTGGGTCAGCAGCCGGTGGGTATCTACGACGCGGACAAGGTCGTCGTGGAGACGAACCCGGGTGTGAAGAAGGCCTGGGATCTGACGATCGATGCGATCAACAAGGGTCTGTCGGCGAAGATCGCGCCGTGGTCGGCTGACTGGAACGCCGGTATGGCCAAGGGCAGTTTCGTGACGCTGGCGTGCCCGTCGTGGATGATGGCC
>NZ_ML769318.1:0-210011 GCF_009720365.1 Catellatospora paridis
CTCACCGAGGCGCAACCGGCGGTTGAACAGGGTCTCCACCGCAAGCGCGGTCAACATACCCACCAGCACCAGCACCAGCGAGGCACCGATGACCAGCGGGTCGAACGTGACACCCACCGTCAGGCCGTCGGTGAACGTCGACAGCCCCAGCGCCGGGGCGATCAAATGAGGCACGGCCATCCCGACCACCGCACCGGTCAGCACCGCCACCGCCACCACCGGCATCAACTCCACCAGCAGCAGGCGGCGGCCCTGACCACGGGACAGGCCCATCGTCCGCAGCCGCGACAGCACCGTGCCCCGACCCCGAGCCCCGGCCACCACCGCGAAGGCGATCGCCAGCAGCGCCAGCGCCACGCCGGCGCCCGCGCCGATGCCGTACGCGAAGCTGACCACCGCGTTGATGCTGGAGTTGTCCAGCTCCGCGCGGGCCTGCTCCCATGTCGTCACCTCGGTGACCGACTCGTACGCGCGCGGCCGGAAGCCCTCGCTGGCCCAGCGCTCCTGCCCGGCGTCACCGACCTCGCGCACCTTCTCCGGGTCGGGGTCGCCGGCCAGCAGGAACCCGTTCGGGTTGAGCGCCTGCTGCGCCTGGGCCGGGACGGCCTGCCACGGCACGATGACGAAGTTCGACGCGCCGTTGGCGATCGGCGGGAAGCCGTCCACCACCGCGGCGACGCGGAACGGGTAGGTCCGGCCGCGCAGCGAGACACTGCCGTGGTCGGTGCCCAGCAGCTTGGCGACGCCCGGGGAGACCAGCACGGGCACCGGTGAGCCGGGCGCGGCTTCGGTGAACACCTTCGGCGCCGTGAAGTCGACATCCGAGGCGGAGACCACCCGCGCGTACGCCTGCCCGTCGAGCACCAGCGCGTACACCGAGCCGAGCCGCTTCTGATCGACCACCAGGTCGCTGGCCCCGTCGGCCATGTACTGGGTGACCGCCTCGACGCCGGGCACCGCGGCCAGTTCGGCCAGGGTCTTGTCGTCGAAGTAGTAGCCGTCGACCTTCATGTCGGCGGCCATGTGCAGGTCGGTGGCCCGGTCGCGGCCCTCGTCGATGGTGCCCGCCACCGCCACGCTGAACACCGCCGTGCTGACCGCGACGACCAGCACCGCGACCGGCCCGATGACCGCGCCCGCGGTGCGTCCCGCCCGGGACAGGCCGAGGAAGTTCACCGCACCGCGACCACGGGCGGCCAGCCGGCCAAGCCGGCCCACCACCGGCGGCACCAGCCGCACCATCGCCACCGCCGCACCGGCCGCCAGCAGCGCCGGCACCGCGGCCAGGTAGACGTCTACGCCGTCCGCGCCGCTGAGCCCGCGTTCGCGCAGCAGCCACACGCCCAGCCCGGCCAGCACCAGCAGGCTCAGCTCGGCGGTGCGCCGCTTCAGGCCCACCCGGGCCACGGCCATGTCGGAGCGCTCACCCGAGAAGGAGGGCTCGCGCGCCGTCCGCATGGTCATCACCGGCACGGCCAGCGCCGCCATCGCGGTGAACGCGACCAGGATCGGCCAGGTGAGTGCGGGCCGCCCCGGCACCAGCGCGCCGAGCAGCCCACCGACCACCGCCGCGGGCAGCACCGGCAGTGACTCCAGCAGGGTGTACGAGCCGATGGTGACGATGGCCCCGCCGCGTGCCCGCAGCAGCGCGAACTCGGATCGCCGCCGGGCGACGGCCACCCGGGCCGCCAGCAGCACCAGCCCGGCCAGCGTGACCAGCGCGCCCACCTGTACGACGGCCAGCAGCGCCGCCCCGGCGCGAGCCTTGTCGGCGAACTTCGCCAGCTGGGAGTCGAGGCTGGTCAGCAGGGTGCTGTCGAGCCCCTGCCGCCGGGCCACCGTGACCCCCTCGACCACGTCGGGCAGCACGCCCATGTCGAGCTTCGCCGTGTCGATCCGGTAGCGCCACTCGTAGACGATCCCGATGAAGTCCTTCAGCCGGTCGAGGCCAGGCTCGTCGGAGAAGACGACCGCCCGGAACGGGTCGCCGTCCTCGTTGGGCAGGTACGCGCGCAGCCCGAAGGGCATCGGCTCCCAGAAGGTGCCGTTCTCGTCGTGCGGCCGTACGATGCCGACGACCTCCACCGGCACCGTGCGCTGGAACAGGAACCTGCTGCCGACGTGCTGCTCCAGCCGCTCGGCGTTCCACTCCGTGAGCACGACCTCGATCGGGCCGGCGGTGCCCTGCTTGGTCTGCGGGTAGCGGCCTTCGATGAGGTCGACCTGCTCCTCCAGCCCGCTGCCGGCGCGCACGCTGAACAGCACGGCGCCCTGCTTGTTCCCGCCCGGCAGCGGGGTCCCGGTCACCCAGGACTCCTCCAGCGTCGTCGACGCGGCCCACCAGGACTGCTCGATCCGCTCCTGCACCGCCGGGTAGAGCAGCGCCCGCTGGTCCTTCAGCTTGTCCGCGGGCCGCCAGTTGGCGGTGATGTCCTTGACCCCGCGGTAGGTGAGGTCCCGGGCGGTGTAGGACAGCTGGGAGATGTCGTTGCGCAGGCCCGCGTCGGTCAGCCGGTTCGCCATCCGGGGCGCGCCGACCACCAGGATCCCGGCCAGCAGTGTCAACGTGCCGAGCAGCGCCAGCGGCCCGGCCGTGGCCCGTACCCGGGCGATCCAACCTTTCACCGGTCAGCTCCGATCCGCAGCTGGGCCGCGGCCAGCCGCTGCTGCATCGTGGTGGCCACCAGCCCGGCCATCACCAGGGTGAGGGCGAGCAGTACGGCGGCCGTGCCCAGTACGGGCAGCCAGTCCGTCGTGGTGAGCGCGGGCGGCACCGGACGGCTCGCGCTGGGGGTGAGGATGACGAGTGGGCCGGTCGTCCGGGCGACCAGGAGGCCCACCACCAGGCCGACCGCCACGCCCAGTCCGGCCAGGAACGCCTGCTCGATCATCAGAGCGCGGGCGAGCAGGCGCGGGGTGGCGCCGAGCGTGTTCAGCACGGCGAGTTCGGCCACCCGCCGCCGGGCGGTCGCCCGCACGTCGACGGCCACGCCGACCAGGGCCAGCCCGATCGCACCGAGCGCGGCGATGAACAGGGCGATCCGGGCCCCGACGCCGAACGGGTCGTCCGCGGCGTGCACGGCCAGCGCCTGCCGGTCGATCACCTGCAGGTTGGGCAGCGGGGCCGCCGCGGCGGCGGCCTGCGCATGCGCCGCCGGATCGGTCTGCACCCACCATTCGGTGACATTGGGCGGTCGCCAGCCGGTCTGCTGGAGCTGGGTGCTCAGCGCGGGCATGTCGAGCAGCAGCCCGGCCGGGTCCACGTCACCGGACAGCGCGGCGAGCTGCCCGACGATGTGCACGTCGGTCTTGCTGCCCCACAGCGGGATGGTCAGCTTCGCGCCGACCTCGGTGTGCAGCGACGCCAGCGCCTCGGCGGTGGCCAGCGCCGGGACGGTGACCGGGTCGGCCTGCTGGCGCAGCATGAACGAGTAGCGCGGGAACTCGCCGAACGAGCCCACGCTCGTCAGCTCGACCCGGGCCGTGTCGCCCTTGATCGACGTCTGCACGTCCGAGGTCGTGGTGGGCAGGCCCCAGCGCGAGCCGCCGGCGGCGTCCAGGTCCAGCGGCGTGGCCGTGCCGCCCGCGCCGACCGTCGCGAGGCCGCTGAGCTCCCACGCGATCGGCACGCCGAATGGCATGTCCGGCCCCTCCACGGCGAACCCGGTCAGCCGCATCCCTGCGGTGCGCGGCACCGGGACCTCGAAGGCGCGGGCGTCCGTGCCGGTCCCGCCCGCCAGCGACACCCGGTGGACCGCGCCGTGCACGTCGGTGAACACGGCGGAGGTCGCCTCGCGGGGCTGGGCGAGGAAATCCTCGTTCAGCTTGGTCACGGGGTTCAGCACGGTCACGCGCACGGAGCCGCGCAGCGCGGTGGTGCCGGCCGGCAGCTCCAGGCCCGGCTGGCGGTGGCTCTCCGCAGCCGCGGCGGCCAGCAGCGCGGACGCGTCGCCGAGATCGGCCCGCAGCCGCAGCACGCCGTCGGCGGCCGCACTGTCGAGCGCGAGCACCGTGGTCGGCGTGGCCTTCTCGCCGGTGTCCATCCGGGTCCGCCAGGCCGGCAGGGCCGAGATGACACCGGGCAGCGTCGTGACCTGGTCCACCCGTAGCGGGGGCACCGACCAGGCGGTCTCGACCAGCCGCAGGTCCGCGCCGGCGGTGTGGTCCGCCTGGTCGATCTGCGACTGCCGGGCGGTCGCGGCGAGCGTCCAGGCCAGCGTGCTGACCGCCACACTCAGCGCCAGCAGGAGCACCGGGCCGGCGTGCGGGCGGCGCCCGGCCTGCCAGACGCCCAGCTGCGCGGCGAACCACGGACGGCGGTCGACCAGCCGCTCCAGCAGCCTGGTCAGCGGCGGGAGCAGGCGCAGCGCGAGCACCGCGCCCGCGAGCACGCCGAGCGGACCGGCCGCGGCCAGCAGCGGGTCGATGCCGAGCTGCCCGCCGAGGCCGGACAGAGGTGACTCGTACTGCTGCAGCTGGAACCAGGCCAGCAGGGCGAAGGCGATGAGCGCCAGGTCGAGGCCCGTGCGCTGGGCCGCGGCGACGCGGCTCGGCCGGGACCGGGCCGCGAGGTCGGCGACATAGGTGCCGCCACCGCGCATGGCCGGCAGCAGCATCGCCAGTACGCAGCCCAGCCCGGCGGCCGCAGCCACGGCCACGGTGGTCGGGGTGATCCCGGCCTCCAGGCGCAGGCTGACGGCGCTCAGCGCGGGCAGCCGCTCGACGAGGCCGAGCAGCGGGCCGGTCAGCAGCGGGGCGAGCACGGCGGCGGGCGCGGCGATCAGCAGCGCCTCGCGGGCGGCCAGCCCGGCGAGCTGGCCGCGGGACGCCCCGCGGGCGCGCAGCAGCGCCGTCTCCGGCCGGCGGCCCTCGGTCAGCAGCGCGGCGAGCAGCAGCAGCGCGTATCCGCCCAGGATCGAGATGAGCAGCAGCGGGGTGAGCAGGTCCGACCGGCCGACGAGGCTGGCCTGCTGGATCCGGTCGACGAGTCGTTCCAAGTGCGTTCCCGCCTGGCCGCCGTCGCCGTAACCCAGCTCCTTGGGCACCTCGTTCAAGGTGCTCACCGCCGCGCGGGCGGCCGTGAGCTGCGACAGCTCGGCCCGGGACAGGTCCGGGGTCACCACCCAGCCGCTGTTGCCCAGGTAGGACCAGCCGCTGAAGAAGTCCTCGCGCGGCAGCACGAGCGGCCCGTACGTGCTGCGCCCGGCTTCGACGCCCTCGGCCATCTCGGGCACCAGCAGCCAGTACGGGTCCTCGGCGCGGTCGGCGGCGAAGACACCGCTGACGGTGACCCGCACGGCCTTCTTGGTGATGCCGTTGGCGAGCGGGATCTCCGAGCCGACCTGCAGGCCCAGCGCCTGCGCGGCGGCTTCGCCCACGACGACCTGAGCCGGGTTCGCCCCGGCCGCCGGCCAGTTGCCGGAGACCAGGTGGGCGTGCTCGGCCAGCTCGTCGAGGAACATGACGCGGGCGTACACGACGCCGTAGCTGTCGGGTGTCGCGGCGCCGGTGTCACCGGTGAACCGCAGGCCACTGGCGTACCCGGCGGAGGACACGGCGAGGTCGGTGTCGCCGAAGCGGGCGGCGAAGGCCGCTCGCAGCTTCGCATCGGTCTGGGCCCAGGACTCGGCCGAGAAGGACTTGCTGACCTCGGCGCCGCTGGAGGACCAGCCGCTGCCCCCGGTGCGGGACGGCAGGCGCACCTGCACGGCGCGCTCGTCCGGCGGGGCCGCGGCGACGGCCGCCCGGCCACCCGCCTCGATCACCGCCCCGCTGTAGCTCGCCAGCCCCACCAGGAGCGTCGTCGAGATCAGCGCTGCCGCCGCGGCGGCAGTCAACAGGCCTTTCGCGCTGTAGGCCCGCCGACGTGCCAGCATGACGCCTCCCTGATCGTTTGCGCTTCAACCTCTGTATGAGTTGAGACGACAGGGCGCAGGTTCGCAGTTAGTGACGGCTGTTACCTGAATGTGATGACCAGCGGGGTGGTATGCCCCTTTCACCCCGGTGGGTGAATACCGACAGTGAGCTGCGCGAATGCCGAACGGCGTACGCCGGCGAGGTCGGGGCTGTGCCCGGCGGCCCAGGACCAGAGCGCGCTGTCCCAGGCGGCCCGGGCCGCCCCGGCGACCAGCAGCGGGTACGGATGCGACTCGGGCACCCCGCAGCGCGCCGCGACGAAGGCGCCGACCAGCCCGCGCAACTCCTCGCTGATCACCAGATAGGCACTGAGCAGGGACGGCTGCGCGTTGAGCAGGCTGAGCCGGGCCCGGATCTGGGCGAGGTCGGCCTCGTCGGTGATGTCGATCCCGTCCAGCACCGCGCGGACGGAATCCAGCGGCGCTTCGTCGGCCGGGCGGGCGGCCAGCGCGCGGCGCATCCCGTCGACGCGCTCGTGGGCGACGTCGCCGAACAGCACATGCTGCTTGGACGAGTAGTAGCGGAAGAAGGTGCGCACCGAGACGCCCGCCTCGGCGGCGATCTCCTCGACCGTGGTCTGCTCGTAGCCCTGCCGCGCGAACAGCGCCAGCGCCGCGTCCTCCAGGGCCACGCGGGTGTGCTGTTTGTGCTGTTCCCGCCGGTTGAGCACCCGTCCGGTCATTCACTCATCCTGAAGGCGTCGGTGCGCACCGTCAAAGTCCCGACCGGCGACCGCGGGGTTAGTCGATATAGCAGCATTCAAGTTCTATGCCCGACTACGGTCGGACCATGGTCGCCCATCGGCTGGTGCGGAACCTGCTGGGAGGGGCAGCAGTCCTAGCTGCCCTGCTGCTGGTCGTCTTCGGGCTGCCGGCCATCAACCGGGCGGTGCCGACCGACCGCTCCCTGGCCGGGCGGCTGTACGAGGTGGGCGCGGGCGTCAGCGTCCAGCCGCCGCCGGGCGCCCGGGTCGACGCCAGCAAGACCCGTCCAGGGGACGAGCGCGCCGCCGTGCTGTTCCTGGTCGGCGACGTGCGCTACGCGATCGTGGTGCAGCCGTTCGGCGGGCAGATCGCCGAGGCGGCGGACAAGCTCCGTACGAAGATCAAGGCGACACAGGGTTACCAGGTCACCGGTGACGAGGGTGCCGTCGACACGGTCAGCGGGCTGGCCGGCCTGTCCGGCGGGTACACCGCCCCGGGACGGTGCGGCCGGTATGCCGTGTTCCTCGCCGACGGCCGGTCCATCGAGGTCACCGTCAGCGGCGCGCAGCTCGAACTGCAGCGGGAACTCGCCGGCATCGACGACTCGATCAGCTCCATCCGGTACGGCGGTGTCCGGTGACGGTCGCGGGCCGCTCCGGCGGGCGGCGCTGGCGGTTCTCCGTACGCCCGACGCCCCGCGCGGCGCGTGCGCTCAAGTCGCTCCAGCTGCCGGCGTTCTGGCTGCTCGGCCTGATCATGCTGGCCGGGGTGCTGCGCCTGCTGGAGATCCTGCGCGCCGACCTGGCCCGGTTCCCCGTCGCCACCACCTCGGCGGTGCTCCTGTTCGCCCTGTACGCGGTGCCGTTCTGGCTGTTCATCGCGTCCATGGACTTCCTCGAACGCGAACCGCCGCTGCTCATGGCGACCGCGTTCGCCTGGGGCGGCGCGGTGGCCACGACCGCGGCCATCCCGGGCACCCAGGCCGCGCACGACCTGATCGCCAAGCTCATCTCGCCCGCCTTCGCCGCGACCTGGGGCTCGGCCATCGCCGGGCCGACCATCGAGGAACTGCTCAAGGCGCTCGGCGTGGTGATGATCGTGCTGGTGGCCCGCAAACAGATCAACAGCGTGCTCGACGGCATGGTCTACGGCGCGCTCATCGGGCTGGGCTACCAGGTGGTCGAGGACATCGTCTTCGCGGTCAACGCGGTCGCGCTGCGCGGCCAGGGCGACGGCGTCGGCCCCGTGGTGGCCACGTTCTTCCTGCGCGGCTTCCTCGCCGGGCTGTGGAGCCACACGCTGTTCACCGCGCTCGCCGGGGCGGGCATCGCCTGGTTCGTGGTGCGCACCGACAAGCCGATGTGGTGGCGTCTCGGCGGCCTCTGCCTGGGACTGGGGCTGGCCTGGCTCACCCACTTCGTGTGGAACTCGCCGCTGTTCGCCGACGGCCTGGGCTCCGGGGCCGCCGGAGTGCTGCTCGGCATGCTCGGCAAGGGGCTGCCCGCGCTGGCCATGGTGCTGGCCCTGCTGTGGGTGGCCCGACATCGCGAGGCCCACTACTACGTCGCACAGCTGGCCCGGCTGCACGATCCGAAGATCGCCACCCCGGGCGAGCTGCAGATCATGGGCCACGGCCACCTGCGGGCCGATGCCCGGCGCTACGGCAAGGCCCGCTGTGGCCGGGCCGGCGAGCGCGCGGTACGCGGCCTGCAGACCGCCCAGGCCCGGTTCGCGGTGGAGCTGAGCCGGGTCGACCACATCGCGCCCGGCGACGCGCTGCTGGTGCACTGCCGCGACGAGGTGCTGGCCCAGCGGCAGCGCCTGGCCGACCTGGGCCACCCCGAGGCGGTCGTCTCCCCCATGCGGCCCGCCGTGCCCCGGGTGGTGGTCCTCGGGGCCCTCTTCGCGGTCGTCCTGTTCCTGCTCATCTGGCAGGCCATCCGCACCATGAACGCCGCATGACCATCGCCGCGCCCGCACCCCGCCCCGTGCACAGAAAGACGTTGGCCTATCTGGATGAGGAATTCGCGATCGAACTCATCCAGATAGGCCAACGTCCATGAAAGGTGCAGGCGCGACGGGTCAGCTGGGGGCGTGGCCGCCGTCGCCGTCGACCGTGGTCTCCGGCGTGCCGTCCTGGTCGAGGTCGACCAGGGTGATGTCGACCTCGCCGTCGTGGTCGGTGTCGAACTGGAACAGGTCGGCCTTGCCGTCGCCGTCGGTGTCGGACACCCACACGTCGGTGCGGCCGTCGTTGTCGGTGTCGCCCTTGATCAGGTCGCGGCGGTCGTCGCCGCGGGTCTCCACGGACTCGCTCATGACTTCTCCTTAACGGGGGTCGTACCGCAACACGTTAGTGCCGGATGTTCGCGCCGGCCGCAGCGAGCGCCTTGATCGCTCCCGCCGACTCGGAGTAGCCGATGACCAGCACCCCGTCCGGCTGCGTCGGGACGACCTGGTTGGCGATCTTCGAGAGCTCGGCCTCGTCCTTGACCTCGCCGCCGTCGGTGATCTGGTAGACGTACGTCTGCACGGCGACCTCACTGACACCGGCCTTGACCAGTTCCTTGGTGACGCCCTCGGCAAGCTTCTTGCCGTAGTTGTCGCTGTGCGTGACGATCGCGATCTTCTGCAGGCCGTCGCGCAGCATCACGTCGGCCAGCGCCCGCGCCTGCAGCACGTCCGACGGCGCGGTGCGGAAGTACAGGCCCTTGTCCTCGTAGCCGGTCAGGTCGGGCGAGGTGTTGCAGGGCGAGAACATGACCATGCCGTACTTGATCGAGTCCGGCAGCGAGGCGAGCGCGACACCGGACGCGCCCGGGCCGATCAGCACCTGGACCCCGGCCGCGTGGTGGCTCTCGATGGTGGCCTTGGCCTTGACCGGCGAGGTGCCGTCGTCGCCGTCGATCCACTTCACCGGCTTGCCGAGCACACCGCCCGCGGCGTTGATCTCCGCGACCGCGAGCAGGGCGCCCGCCTCCATCGGCGGCGTGGTGTAGGCCAGCGCGCCGGTCTTCGGCAGCAGGCCGCCGAAGATCAGCTGCTTCTCGGTCGAGCCGTTCTTCACCGGGGTCGGCGGCTTCTGCGCGGTCACGTCGCGCTCGTTGCCGGTGCCGAGGTACTCGGTCTTGCCGTTGTCGAGCGCGTTGGCGGAGTCGAAGTGCACGGTGCCGTAGCTGGTGGTCGCCGGCTCGCCGGCCTCGGCGAAGCCGTAGCGCACGGTGACGCCCCGGTAGGAGATCGCCCTGCCTGCCTCGGCCAGCGAGAGGCACTGCTTGATGCTGCGGCAGATGGTGCCGCCCACGGTCACCGCGTTGATGTACTGGGCGATCTTGTTGGGCTCGGTGCTGCCGGCCTGCTGTGCGGCCAGCGCGCTGATCACGACCGCGTCGTACGCCTCACCGGCGAACAGCAGGTCCTTCAGGCCGGGCTTGACCGACCTGAGCCGTTGCAGGAACGAGTCGTCCAGCTCGGTCAGCGGCATCGTGCCCTTCATGCCGTTGAGCAGGCCGGGCTGCTCCTTGAAGATCGCGCCGAACTCATTCGCCATGTTGCCGTCGGTGCCGTAGAGGTACGCCCCCTGGTACGCCGGGTCCTGGGAATCGTCCGGCCCTGAGCTGCAGGCAGACAGGCTGAGCAGCGATACGCAGGCAGCGGCGATGACAGCTCGCGAAAAACGCATGAGGGTGCCTCCATGGCGATGGTCCAACGGGCACCTTAGCGTTGTTCCCGGGATTGGGGGAGGGGCCAATACGCCCGATGGGTGGCGAGTGCTCCGGTACGGTTGCCGCCGCCCGTTAGGCTCCCAGCGTGACCGTCGATCCAGACCACTCGTTCGAGGACGCCGCTCTCGTGCTTGACCAGGCACTAGCCGGGGACGGCAGAGCGGTGGCAGGCACCCTCGACGAGGTGGTGAAGCGCGACGGCAGTTCCGGCGCCTACAACGTCGCCTGGTGCCTGGCCGGCGAACTGGCCGGCGACGGCGTCCGGGCGGGCGCCTGGGCGCTCGACTTCCCCGGCATAGACGAGGCGGCGTACGACGCCCGCTGGGTGGCCCGCTTCGTCAGCGCGTACGTCAACCGCGACGAGCCCACCGGTGAGGCCCTCATCGGGGCCGCCCTGGCCGACGGCCAGCTCCCCCAGTGCCTGCTGACCCTGGCCGGCTCCACCGTCGCCACCAAACGCCGCCGCGAATCCTGACCTGTGCCGTGCGGGCCGGGTCCTGCCCGGCCGTCCGCCGCGGAGCTACGCCAGCACGATCCAGTAGCGGCGTGTCCGGCCGAGCTCCGTGTCCCGGACGTCCTCCAGCACGCCGCCGTTGCGCTCGATGGTGCGCGCCGAGGCCTCGTTGGTGTCGTCGCAGGTGACCAGGACCCGGTCCAGTCCCAGCTGGCGAGCGTGCGTCAGCACCTGCCCCAGGGCCCAGGCAGCCAGGCCGCGCTTGCGTGCCGTCGGACGCACCGAGTAGCCGATGTGACCGCCCGCGTGCAGCAGGTGGTCGGTCAGCCGGTGCCGCAGCGTGATGGAGCCGACGACCGTGCCGTCCTCCACGATCCACCAGTAGGTGGCGTGCACCAGCTCCTCCGGCATCGGCACCGACTCGTCCGCGGACTCGTTGAGCGCGTGCACCCAGGCGGCGAATCCCTCGGGGGTGTCCACGTCGGTCGCGTGGTGCAGCCCGCTGCCGTGCTGAACGACGTCGCGCCCCCACTCGTCGCGCGCGTCGAGCCACGCGCGGTGCAGCAGGACGGTAGGGGCCACCAGGTCAGCCATGCGCCGACCCTAGTGGGGGCAGCGTCCGCGTCGCCACGGAATTGCCGGGCGCCGGGCAGGACCTTCACCTGGAACAGGTGGCCGGATCGGCCTATCGTGTCGGCGTGAGCGACGACGGCACGATCATCGGTGACGACCCCCTGACCGACGGCATGAACATCTCCGTCCGTCTCCGGCGTGACTTCGTGGTGACCGACGCTGCGCGCCTGCTCGCCGCGGCACGCCGCGTGTACCTCGAGCTCAATCCCACGGCAACGACAGAGGACGCCGAAGCCGCGGTCGTCGACGCGGCCGATGCCGTCTTCACGATTCTGGAAGGCGACGGACTCATCGGCGACGCCCTCGACGCCAAGCTTGCAGCTCGAGAAGCAGACGGCCTGGGGCTGGCCGGGTGGCGGGCGCAGCTGATCGCGAACGAGCCCGACCCCCTCCGACCCGGTGGGGACTGCCTACGAGGTGACGACGTGTTCGCCCTCCCCGCAACCGAGTAGACCAGCGACCTGACTCGACATCGAGATCGGCCCGGAATGGGCGGCGAACAACTTTTCAGCCACCGGATCGGCACACGAAAAAGCCCCGAACCGCGGCCCGATTACTCAGGCGCAGGTCGGGGCTACAAAGCCCGGCGAAGAGCTTTGGTGGCCAGGGGCGGGGTCGAACCGCCGACCTTCCGATTTTCAGTCGGACGCTCGTACCAACTGAGCTACCTGGCCGATACCACCCGGGGATGGTCGATCATTGGCGGTCCTGACGGGACTTGAACCCGCGACCTCCGCCTTGACAGGGCGGCGAGCACTCCAACTGCTCCACAGGACCTTGCACTTGCACTTGCTCTTCTTGCTCCCGGAGACCTTATCAGGTCCCGGTTCGTGCCCCCAACGGGATTCGAACCCGTGCTACCGCCTTGAAAGGGCGGCGTCCTAGGCCGCTAGACGATGAGGGCGGCCGAACCATCATCGCACACAGCTGCTCAAAGCTTGCAGCTGCCTGTAATGGTGGCTGTTGCTCCCATCCGGCCCCGCCGGAGGCTCGGAAAGCATATGTGACCAGCAGCCGTTCCGCCAAATCGGGGTCAGAGCGTGTCGGGCAGGCGGATCAGGACGTACTTGGCGCGCAGGCCGGAGATGATGCCGGGCAGCGCGGACAGGGTCTGCGCGCGGTCTCCGCCGGCGTCGTGGAGCAGCACCACGCCCCCGGCGCGGGTGCCCTTGACGACCCGGCTGGAGATGGTGGAGGCGGCGGGGCGGCGCCAGTCCTGCGGGTCGACGGTCCAGTGCAGGGGGCTCATGCCGAGGCTGCGGGCGACGCGTACGGCGGCCGCTGTCCAGTTTCCGCCCGGGTGCCGGAAGTAGCGGATGGGTGCGCCGGGCACGGCCTCGTGGATCGCGTTGTTGGTGGCCCGCATGTTCGAGCTGATCTTGGCGTCGGACCAGGTGCCGAGCTTGAACTCGTGGTTCCAGCTGTGGTTGCACAGGGTGTGGCCCTCGGCGACGATCTGCCGGACCAGGGCCGGGTGTGCCTTGACCTGGGTGCCCACCAGGCAGAAGGTCGCCTTGACGCCCTTGGCGCGCAGCACCGCGAGCACCCGCGGGGTCCAGGTGGGGTGCGGCCCGTCGTCGAAGGTCAGCGCGACTCCGGACGAGCCGCTGGTGCGCTGCAGGACGTACGACTTCTCGGTGACGGGCTGCGTGGTCGGCGACTTGCTCGGGGTGGGGCTGGCCGACGGGCTCGGGCTCGGGCTGGGACTCGGCGACGGACTCGGCGACGGACTCGGCGAGGGCGAGGTCGAAGGCAAGGCTGTGGGGGATGCCGACGACGTGGCCGTGGGCGTCTCGCCGCCGCAGCCTGCGGCCAGCAGGAGTGTGAAACCGGTCACCACGACGACAAGGCCGTGGGTACGCCGCAGCGCCATCGCGCTCCCCAGGTCGGTCCACCCCCGTGGAGACCTCAGGGTGCCACAGTCAGGCCCGTGGCGAAATGGGGCGGCAGGCCCGGTTCAGGACACCTCACCGAGCGCGGGGACCGCCACCGCGGTGACCCCGGCGAGCCAGGGGGCGAAGTCGTCGGGCCGCTCGTCCAGCGAATGGAGCAGGTCGGCGGGGTGGACCCAGCGCAGCGCCGCGACCTCGGCCGGGTCCGGGCGCGGGGGCTCCGATCCGGGGCCGACGATGCCGAGCAGCACGTGGTCGTACTCGTCCTCGACGCGGTCGGTCGACGGGTCGACGGCGCGGTAGGCGTACACCCCGATCTCGGTGAGTGCGACGCCGCGCACGCCGATCTCCTCGGCCAGGCGGCGGGACGCGGCGGCGACCAGGTCCTCGCCCGGGCCGGGGTGGCCGCAGGTCGCGTTGGCCCAGCGCAGCGCGAAGCGGGTCTTCACAGCGGCCCGCTGCTGCAGCAGCAGCCGGCCCTGCGAGTCGAGCAGGTGCACGGAGAAGGCGCGGTGCCGGATGCCGGGGGCGGTGTGTGCATGGGCGACGGTCGCCTTGCCGCAGGGTGCGCCGTTTTCGTCGACGAGCTCGACCAGATCTTCTTCGCGAGACCTCATGCGCGCGCTCCGACCACTCGGCGGGCCGCGGCTCGGCCCGAGATCAGCACCATGGGCACGCCGACGCCGGGGCGGGTGCCCGAACCGGTGAAGACGACGTTACTCAGGGTTGGATGAAGGTTACCCGGTCGCAGCGGGCCGCTCTGACGCAGCGTGTGGGCGCTGGCGAACGGCGTGCCGTGGGCCATGCCCTGGCGGGCCCAGTCGTCGGGCGTCACCACATAGGACAGCGCCAGGTTCCCGCCGAGGTCGAGGTAGCCCCGGGCCTCCAGGGTGGCCATCAGCTCCCCGGCGTAGCGGCGGCCGACCGGGCCGTCCCAGCGCACCGGCGCGGTCCGCAGGTTGGGCACCGGTGCGACCACCTGGTAGGTCTGGCGGCCCACGGGGGCGGCCGTCGGGTCGGTCCGGCTCGGGTTGGTGACCAGGATCGAGGGGTCGCTCATCAGCTCGCCGCGGTTGACCACCTCGTCGAAGGTCTGCCGCCAGGAGCGGCCGAAGTGCAGGTTGTGATGGGCGATGCGCTGGTAGCCGCCGCGGTCGTCGCGGGTGCCCAGGTGCAGCACCACGCAGGACGGCGACGGGGTGAGCCGGCGCAGCCGGGCCGGTGGCAGGCCGGGCAGCAGGCTGTACGCCGCGGGCAGGTCGGGGTTGAGCACGATGGTGTCGGCGGTGAGCCGCTCGCCGTCGGCGGTGTGCACCGCCACGGCCCGTCCCGCGCGGGTCTCCACCGAGGTCACGTCGGTGTGGTAGCGGAAGTTCACGCCGTGCTTCTCGGCCGCCGCGGCGAGCGCCCGGGGCACCGCGTTCATGCCGCCGCGCGGATACCAGACCTCGGTGACGGTGTCCAGGTAGGACGCCGCCTGGTGGTCGCGGCCGGTGAACAGGTTGCGGAAGGAGAACAGCCGCTGCGTACGCGGGTCGGCGAAGAAGTCGGTGAGCCGCCGCCGGGCGCCCTCGGTGGCCAGGGTGCGCCAGTGGCCGGCCGGGTCGCGCCGCTCGAACTGCTGCAGCCGCCGCGCCCAGCGCAGGAAGCGCAGGTAGCCCGCGGCTTCCTTGCCGCCGCACAGCTTCGCGATGGCCGCCACCATCTTGTCGGTGTCGGCGTGCACGTCGAGCGTGGTGCCGTCGGGGAAGTGGGCGCGGTAGGCCGGGTCGAGCCGGATCAGCTCGATCCAGTCGTGCAGGTGCTCGCCCACCGCCGCCAGCGGTTCGGCCAGCAGGTCCGGCGCGGTGATCATCGTGGGGCCGGTGTCGAACCGGTGCCCGTCGAGTTCCAGCGCCCCGACCTGGCCGCCGGGGTTGCCGGAGCGTTCGATCACGGTCACTTCGCGGCCTGCCCCGGCGAGGTGCAGCGCGCAGGAGAGTCCGCCCAGCCCTGCGCCGACGACAATCACATGATTTGTCGGCCCCATTACGGTTCGCACGAAATCATGGTGGCACGTTCGGCCGGACTGACACGCCAAACAGCTGGCGATGTGTGCCGTTTGCCCGATATCTGACAAGTCCGGAAAACCCCGCCACCGCACGCGGATCGATGCGATACCGGTCGAGCCGACCGGCGATCCGTGTGCGGTGGCGGGTATTCATGCAGGTCAGCGTGGTTCGCCGACGATGATGCCGCGGCCGTTGGTGCCGACGTACACCCGGCCGTAGACCCGCGGGTCGCCGATCACGACCGCTCCGGTCCACGCCCACTGGTGCCGGTCGTCGTTCAGCCGGGTCCAGCGGCGGCCGCCGTCGTCCGAGCGGAAGATCCCGCGGACCCCGCGCACCTTGGCGCTGGTGTAGACGGCCGGGTAGGACCGGTGCGGAGCCGCCTTGCCGAAGCCCACGTTGTCGGCCTCGTCCACGCCTGCGACCTGTGTGAACGTGTCGCCGCCGTCGGTGGAGCGCCACATGCCGTACACCCCGCCGGTCTTGCCGCCCGCCAGCCAGATGTCGCGGGCGTGCCCGGGCACCGCCTGGAAGCGCACGTCGCCCTCGGCCGGCAGGCCGGTCGCCGCGGCCGTGAAGGTGGCCCCGCCGTCGGTGCTGACGTGGAAGGTCCCGGCGGCGAAGGCGTACATCCGGGCCGGGTCGACCCGGTCGGACTCCACCCGCGCCCCGGCCGGCACCCCGGAGCTGGGGGTCCAGGTCGCGCCGCCGTCGGTGGAGTGAAACACCGCCGCGCCGTCGGGCGACCAGAGCACGTGCGTGCCGTCGGCGTTCACCGCGACCCGCCCGCCGCCGGAGACGCCGTCCGGCTGCGACGCCGCGGGGGTCCAGGTCGCGCCGCCGTCGTACGAGATGCCGAAGCGCTCCTCGCCGGTCGGGTTGCCCACCCGCACCACGGTGCCCGGCACGAGCCCCGCGAAGTCCAGGCCGGTAGTGCTGCCATGGGTCGGATTGGCGAACATCAGGCCCGGGTTGGCGAAGTCGTGGTGCACGAAACCGCCCACGTCCCCCAGCGCCGAGATCAGCTGCGCGCCCGTCGGCGGGCTGACCAGGTCGAGCACCGCGGTCTCCTCCAGGCCCCGGGCCCGCACCTCGATGTGCACGGTGCCACCGGTGTCCCAGGCGGTGAGGTCGTCCGTCGCGTAGATCGTCGCCCCGGTGCCGTAGAGCAGCCGGTCCGAGTCGAACGGGTCGATCTCCAGGGACTCCGTCATCCAGCCCAGCTTCGGCGCCTCCTCCGGCAGGGCCGGGGTCGCGTTCCAGGTCAGCCACGGGGTGTCGGTGATGTCGAGGTCGTAGCGCTTGACCCGGTTCGGCCAGGCGCCCCAGTCCCAGGACCGGGTCCAGGTCACGCCGCCGTCCGTGGTGCGGAAGAACACCACGTCCGGCCACCAGGCGATCTGCGTGGCCACCAGGAGCGTGCCCGGGTGCTGCCGGTCGATCGTCAGGCCGGAGTAGCCCCAGCCGCCGTTCTCCGGCGTGACGTCGGTCCACGCGTCCGTGGCGGTGTCGAGCTTCCAGACCCTGCCCGAACCCCCGTCGTACGGGCCGCCGGTGTCGCTCGTGGCCAGGTAGAGGAACCCGCCCACGTGGTCGAGCACGCCCTTGTGCGGCACGTGCCCGGTCGGCGCGCCCCGCACCGCGGCCCAGGTGGTCCCGCCGTCGGTGGAGCGGTACAGCGGGTTGTCCTTGTCGGCCACGCCCGCGTAGATCGTCTGCGTGCGCCGCCGCCGCCCGCCGGTGCGCGGGTCGAACACCACCCAGACCACGCCTTGCAGGTCGTTGGAGTAGCCACTGGTGTCGTTGGGGTCCGCACGGTAGGTCCCCGGGTTCGGGAACGCGGTCACCCGCGCCCAGCGCTCGCCGTGGTCGGTGCTGCGCCACAACCCGTGCCCGCTCGGCGCGCCCAGGTAGAGGACCTCGTTCCGGTTCGGATCGATGGCCAGGCGCTCGCCCATGCCCCGGCCCGGCATGTTGCCGCCCAGCTTGAACGGCAGCTCGGTGACCTTCCAGGTGCGGCCCCGGTCACGCGAGCGCAGGATCGCCCCCTTGTTCGGGTCCCAGTCGTTGGTGTACGTCCCGACGGCGGCGTAGACCCGGTCCGGGTCGCGGGCGTCGGTGGCCAGGCTCGCCACCCCCGACCAGCCCCACTTGTCCCAGCCCACCCAGTCGAGCAGGGGCACCCAGCGGCCGGTGGACGGCTGCCAGCGGTACGCCCCGCCGATGTCGGTGCGGGCGTACACCAGGCCGGGTTCGGACTGGTTGAACACGATGCCGGGAACGAAGCCGCCCCCGACGATCTCGACGTTGTCCCAGCGGTAGCCCTTCTCGCCGGCGAGCGCGGGCCCGCCGAGCAGACCGGCTCCGGCGGCGGCGCCGACGGCTCCCGCCGCTCCCAGCAGGCCGCGGCGGGAGATCCGTGCCTCGTTCATCTGCTTCCTCTCTGCGCACGAGTGAGGCGCCCCTCCCGCCGGGGAGGGACGCCTCGGTTCTCAGGGGGCGATCACAGCGCCGTGCAGGTCACCGGCGACGGGATCGGGTTGGAGCTGTTGTTCCAGGAGGCGTTGAAGCCCGCCGTGGTGCTGGTGGTGGGCGCGAGCACGCCGTTGTAGCCCTCGTTGACGGCCTGCACCGCGGACCCGGTCTGGGTCTTGATGCCGCCCCACATCTGCGAGATCACCTGTCCGGCGGTGAAGGTGAAGTTGACCCGCCAGCCGGTCGTGGCGACCGTGCCGGTGCTGGTCACCTTCAGCTCGCCGGAGAACCCGCCCGGCCACGAGTTGAGCACCCGGTACGTCGCCGTGCACGCCTTGCCGGCCTGCCCGGACGGGCTGGGCGAGGCCGACGGCGACGGCGTCACCGAGGCGGACGGCCTCGGCGACGCGCTGGGGGAGGCCGACGCCGACGGGGAGGCCGAAGCCGACGCCGACGGGCTCGCGGGCGGGCTCGACGGCGTCACCGTGGCGTCGCCGTAGATGATGCCGCGGCCGTTGGTGCCCAGGTAGACGCGGCCGTAGGTGCGGGGGTCGCCGGTGATGGCGTCACCGGCGTTGCCGTACTGGTGCTGCGCGTCGTTGATGCGGACCCAGGTCGCGCCGACGTCGTTGGAGCGGTACACGCCGCGTACGCCGTCGATGGTGGCCATGGTGTAGACCGCCATGTTGGTGCGGCCCGGCGCCGCCTTGCCGAAGCCGATGCCGACCCCGCTGGCCGACGCGGCGAACTTGGTGAACGACGTGCCGGAGTTGGTCGACCGGTAGACGCCGGTCTCGCCGGCCAGCCAGATCTCGCCCTCGACGCCCGGCATCGCCTTGAAGTTGCCGGTCGCGCCCAGCCCGGTGGCGGTGCTGGTGAAGCTCTGCCCGCCGTTGGTGCTGACGTAGAACGTGCCGTTGTAGAGGGCGTAGAACTTGTTCGGGTTGACCCGGTCCGACTCGACCTTCGCGGTGGCGGGCGCGCCGCTGGCCTGGCTGAAGCCGCCGCCGAAGCTGGTGGCGTAGAAGACGCCGTTGGCCTCGGTGCTCCACACCACGCGGGTGCCGTTGGCGTTCAGCGCGACCGTGCCGCCCTGCGCGCCGCTCGGCGAGCTGCCCGACCACCAGTTCGCGCCGCCGTCGGAGGACACGCCGATGTTGGTCTGCCCGTTGGCGGTACGTGCGCCCTTGCCGACCCGGACCACGTAGCTCGGGTTCAGCTCGGCGTAGTCGAGGCTGTTCGTGCTGCCGAAGTACGGCATGTCGAACATGTCCGGGACCACGTCCAGGCTGGTGTGCCGGAAACCGCCGATGTCGCCGACGCCGGAGATCAGCGGACTGGTCCCGGTCGGCGGGCTGATCAGGTCCAGCACCGCGGTCTCCTCCAGGCCCTTGACGAACGGGCTCAGGGCGACCGTGCCGCCGGTGTCCAGGGCGGTGAGGTTGGTGGTGCCGTAGATCGTCGCGCCGGTGCCGAACAGCATCCGGTTGGCGTTGAACGGGTCGATCTCCAGCGCCTCGGTCATCCAGCCCAACTTCGGCTGCTGCTCCGGGGCCGACTTCTGCTCGTTGAAGTCCAGCCACGGCACGCCGGAGATGTTCAGGGTGTAGCGGTTGGTCCGGTTGGGCCAGGCGTAGTCGTAGAACTGCCGCCAGGTCGCGCCGCCGTCGGTGCTGCGCCAGATGAACGTGTCCGGATACCAGGAGCTGTAGCCGGTGACCATCAGCGTGTTCGGGTTCTGCCGGTCGACCGACAGGCCCGAGTAGCCGAAGTAGTTGTTGTTCGTGTCGCTGGACGGGACCGGGCTGATCTGGGTCCAGGTGCCGGTGGACAGCTGCATCTTCCACACGTCGCCGTGGCCGCCGTCGTACGGGCCGCCCTTGTCGCTGGTGGTGATGTAGAGGTAGCCGCCCGCGATCTCGCCCTGGTGCGCCAGGTAGCCGGTGGGCTGGCCCGCGACGCGCTCCCAGCTGGTGCCGCCGTTGAGGCTGCGGTACACGGTGTTCTGCAGGTCCGCGACGCCGACGTAGATCGTCTGCGTGGTGTTGCCGGCGGTGCCGGTGGACTTGTCGAACGCCACCCAGCCGATGCCCTGGCTGAAGTTCAGGTAGTTGTTCGTGTCGGCCGGATCCTGCACGTAGTTGCCGGCGTTCGGGAAGTTGGTGACCTTCGCCCAGGTCACGCCCGAGTCGGTGCTGCGCCACAGGCCGTTGCCGGCCTCCGCGCCGAAGTAGAGGGTGCTGTTGCGGTTCGGGTCGATCACCAGGCGCTCGCCCATGCCGCGGCCGGGCATGTTGCCGCCGACCTTGAACGGCAGCGTGGTGGCGGCCCAGGTGGCGCCCTTGTCGGAGGAGCGCAGGATCGCGCCGTTGTTCGGGTCCCAGCTGTTGAGGTACATGCCGACCGCGGCGTACACCTTGCTGGTCTGCACCGGGTCGGTGGCGAGGCTGAGCACGCCGTTGTAGTTCCAGTGGTCCCAGCCCGCGAAGTCCAGCAGCGGGATCCAGCTGCTCGTGGACTGGTTCCAGCGGTAGGCGCCGCCGATGTCGGTGCGGGCGTAGATCAGGTTCTGCTCGGTCGGGTTGAAGACGATGCCGGGCACGAACCCGCCACCGTCGATACGGACGTTCTTCCAGGTGTACGGCTCGGACGAGGCCGCCGCGGCCGGGGTGCCCCCGGCCAGCTGGGTGACGACCGCCAGCGCGCCGGCCGTCAGCGTGGCGGCCAGGGTCCCGGCGAGGGTGCGGGTTCTTCGGGCACGGGGTTGCATCTGTGGCACTCCAGTGGGGGACGGTGCCGCTGGCGCACAGGTAGCGGGGCGGGCCCGGGCAGTGCTCACCGCCGCACCGCCTGTGCCGGCAACGGCGACAGAACGTGCGAATGCGTGGCGCGGGACTGCCCTCGGTTGCGCGCACCGGTCCCGTGGAGAGGTTCACACGCCCGTCACAGGCATGTCAATAGTTTAATGTGCCAACGAACTAGTGTCCGATGTGCCCGGTCGAGAGGCGTCCGGGACCCCGCCGGGCTTAGATCACATAGGAGACAATGGTTAGGTGCGGCTTGCCCGGGCGTTGTAAGGTCTGCCCGCGATCCCTCAACCCCTCCGGAGCTCGATCATGAGTGAATACACCCCTCAGGTGAACTTCGTCAGCCGTGCCGGCGCCGGCGTGGTCGGCGGTGTCGCCGGCGGCCTGTTCCTGGCCCTCGCGCTGCAGATCACCGGTCACATCAAGCCGTATGCCCAGCTCGTCGGCGAGGTCGAGGCCTCGACGGCATGGGTGATGGTGCTGATGGTCGCGGGCGCGGCCGGCGGCCTGTTCGGCGCGTTCGTCGGCAAGTTCATCCGCGGACAGATCATCCCCGCGGTCGGTGTCGGCCTGGTCTGGGGCATGATCACCTGGCTGGTGCTGGCGATGCTGATCCTGCCGCTGTTCGGCGACGGCTCCGTCTTCGGCATCAAGGACGCCGGCGGCATCTTCATCCTCGGCATCTACGTCGTCTTCGGCGTCATCACGTCGATCGTGTACGCCATCGCCGGCCCGCGCCGCCGCCACTACTACCGCCGCCGCCGCGAGGTCGGTTTCGTGATGGCCATGCCGTCGCTCCGCCGCCGTCGCCGCAGCCGCCGCTCCGACGAAGACCTCGTCGAAGAACTCGAAGACTGAGCCAAAGGAAGGGCACCTTCACGACGCTATGCGTTGTAGAAGGTGCCCTTCTTCACGTCTACAGGCTGCGGGCTATCTCGGCGAGCACGTCGGAGGGGACCTCCACGACGGTCTCGTGGGCCGGGACGTCGAGCTGACCCAGCGCCTCCGGATCGGTGACCCGCCACCCCTGGACCACGAACGTGTCCCGGTCGGTGCGGTACAGCGACGGGCAGTTGGTGTCTCCGGACAGCACTGTCTTGCGGATGAACGTGAGCTGCACTGATCCCCCTGGCTAGACGGCACGGGCGCGTGTCAGCTTAGCGAAGGAAATGGTGCAAATCGCGTAGGCCGGACGTTCCCGCGTTGTTCCGGTCAACCTCGGCGCACCGCCCACAATGCCGCCTCGGTCCGCGAGGCCGAGCCCGTCTTGCGCAGCAGGTTGGACACGTGCACCGCCACCGTGCGGATGGAGATGTCCAGCGTCCGGGCCATCTGCTTGTTCGACATGCCGGCCGCCAGGCAGCGCAGCACCTCCTGCTCGCGCGCGGTCAGCTCGGCCGGCTCCGGCCCGGCGGCCGGTCGCAGATGGCCGGGCAGCGGCTCGTCGAGCAGCGCCTGCGGGCCCCGCCCGGCCGTCGCCGCGAGCAGCTCGACCAGCCAGTACGGGTTGCCGCCGGTCCGCTCGCAGACCGCCCCGGCCAGGTGCTCCGGGATCACGCCGTGCACCTGCGTGACGACCTCCGCCACCTCGGCCGGCCCCAGCGGGCCCAGGTGCTGGCGGATCGCCCCCCGCGCGCCGGACAGCCGGGCGAGCGTCCGGGCCACCAGCTCCGGCGATTCCGCGGCGTCCGGCGGGCGGCTGGTCACCAGGAGCAGGGCCGGCAGGTCGGGCGCGGCAGCCAGCTCGCCGACCAGGTTGAGGCTGGCCGGGTCCAGCGCGTGCAGATCCTCCACCACCAGCACCGCCGGACCTGCGCCGACCAGCGCCCGCACGGTCCGCACCGCGAGCCGCAGCAGCGCGCCGGGCGCGTACCGCTCGCTCGGCGCGTGCGGGTCCTGCGCCAGCCAGGCCAGGCCGTCGGCGGGCACCGGCAGGTCGTGGGTGTCCCGGCCGCTGAGCACCGCCGCCAGCCAGTCGTACGGCGCCGGCGTGTGCAGCCGCGCCACGCCGTACAGCACCGCGTCCGGGGCCGGCGAGAACGCCGCGAGCGCGCTCGCGACCAGGCGCGACTTGCCGATGCCGGCCGCCCCTGTGATCGACACCACGGCGGCGGGCGTCGGGCCGCCCCGGCGGACCTGTGACCACCGCCGGACGAGCTCCGCCAGCTCGGCCGCGCGTCCCACCATCGGCACCGGCGTCATCGGTTCACCATACGTACCAACGTCACGGGCACTCCCGCTGACCTGCAGGCGCTCGCGTCCTACCGGTCGAGCGCAAGCCGGCGGAGCGGGTGGCCGGCCGCCTCGGCGCGACCACGGCACCCGCTGCCCGCCGGAGTCGTGTCCTCGGACACGCCGTGAACGGCCGGCCCCGGACAGAACCGAACCCGCCCGGACCCGACAGCAGCGGCCGACATTTGGCAAAGAAGCAGCTCAGAGTGGATCAGTGCGACACCTGCCGGAGTGCGGCGGGGACCCGGCGGTCGGGTTCGGCAGGGATAAGTACTACTGCTTAAAGACAAACCGCGTCTCAGTAGGCAGGCTATGCACCATGACCCTGAGCCTGCACGCCGTCGCCCGCACCGATGCCGGACTCGTCCGTGAGAACAACGAGGACTCGGCGTTCGCGGGCAGGCGTTTCGTGGCGGTGGCCGACGGCGTCGGCGGCTCCCCGTCAGGCGAGGTGGCCAGCCGGATCGTCATCGAGACCCTGGCCCCGCTGGAGCAGGACGGCACCCGGCACGGGGCGGACGTGCTGCTGGCCGAACTGGCCGTGGCCAACCGCCGCATCCGCGACGCCATCGAGGCCGAACCCGCGATCGACGGCATGGGCACGACGCTCACCGCGGTGCTGCTCGGCCCCGACAACGCGACGCTGCTGCACGTCGGCGACTCCCGGGCCTACCTGGTGCGCGGCGGCAGGCTGCACCAGCTCACCGTGGACGACACGCTGGTCCAGGCGATGGTCGAGCGCGGCCTGCTCGCCCCCGAGGAGGTCCGGCACCACCCGCACCGCTCGATCATCACCCAGGCGGTGCAGGGGCGGGAGTTCACGCCGACCGTCACGTCGCTGACCCTGGAGATCGGGGACCGGCTGC
This sequence comes from Catellatospora paridis, assembly GCF_009720365.1. Taxonomy (GTDB): domain Bacteria; phylum Actinomycetota; class Actinomycetes; order Mycobacteriales; family Micromonosporaceae; genus Catellatospora; species Catellatospora paridis. The sequence goes on from NZ_ML769318.1 coordinate 23,756, forward strand.
TGCTGTGCAGCGACGGCCTGTCCGACATCGTCACCGACGAGGCGCTGGCCGAGGTGGTGGGCGGGTACACCGACGCGGAGGCCGTCGCCGATCGGCTGATCAAGCTGGCGCTCGCCGCCGGGGCGCCGGACAACGTGACCGTGGTCGTCGCGGACGTCACGGCGTACGCCTTCTGAAGACCAAAGGCCCGCTCCATCGCCTGGAGGGGCCTCTGAGCTGTGCAGTGGTGGGCCGCCAGGGACTCGAACCCTGAACCTACGGATTAAAAGTCCGCAGCTCTGCCATTGAGCTAGCAGCCCTCGACCGCTCAGGCTACCGGATCGCCCGCTCGCGGGTCGTGGGGTATCTCTCCCCGGCGGGCCGCAGCGTGTTCGCCGAGGCGCGCCCGCGGTGCGGCGTCACCCTCCGAGTCGACGCCAGTGGCGTCGGTCCCGATCAATGGGAGCGCTTCCAGATTAATCGACGGGAGTGTTGTGTGGGCGTTACGACTGTGCAAACATAAGCCCGTTCGCGTATGGGAGCGCGCCCATGCGATCTTGCCGCCGAGGGCACCCGGGTCACCGGGACGGCGGAGGTACCACCGGAGCGATCCGGTCGATCAGATCGCGCCCGCCGGGCCGGGCGTACGTACCACCTGCGACCCTCTGTGCGGCCATCCCTTTTGCGCCGTGCGCGCGGGTCGACACCGTGCCCTGATCGGGCCACGGTCACCGCCCAAGGAGATGGTATGAAATTCCCGATCCGGCTGTCCGGCCGGCGCAAACTCGTTGCGCTGACCGGCGCGAGCACCCTCGTGGTCGCCGGCCTCATCACGATTCCCGCGACCATGGCGCACGCCGCCCCCGGCTGCGACATCACGTACACCACGAACGACTGGAGCGAGGGCGCCGGCACCGGCGGCTTCACCGGCACCGTGGTCGTCAAGAACACCGGTGACGCGCTCACCAGCTGGACCCTGAAGTTCGCCTTCCCGGGCGGGCAGACGTTCACCCAGGGCTGGTCGGCGAACTGGACCGCCTCGGGCGCCAACGTCACCGCGACCAACCTGTCCTGGAACGGCAGCCTCGGCACCGGCGCGTCGACCAGCATCGGCTTCAACGGCCGGTGGACCGGCAGCAACCCGAAGCCGACCGCGTTCACGCTGAACAACGTCGCGTGCACCGTCGGCGGGGTCACCCCGACCGCGAGCCCCAGCACGCCCGCCAGCCCGAGCGCGTCGCCGAGCGCGCCGGCCAGCCCGAGCGCGAGCCCGAGTGCCCCGGCCAGCCCGAGTGCCAGCCCGAGCGCGCCGGCGAGCCCGAGTGCCAGCCCGACGGTGCCCGGCGTGAAGGTCGACAACCCTTACTCGGGGGCGCGCGGCTACGTGAACCCGGAGTGGAGCGCGAAGGCGGCCTCCGTGTCCGGCGGCAGCCGGGTCTCCAACATCTCGACCGCCGTCTGGCTGGACCGGATCGCGGCGATCGCGGGCACGTCGGGCAGCAGCTCGAACGGCTCGATGGGCCTGGCCGACCACCTCGACGAGGCGCTGCGGCAGGCCAACGCGGGCAGCGGGCCGCTGACCGTCCAGTTCGTGATCTACAACCTGCCCGGCCGTGACTGCGCCGCGCTCGCCTCCAACGGCGAGCTGGGCGTGGACGACCTGCCGCGGTACAAGTCGGAGTACATCGACCCGATCGCGGCGATCATGGGTCAGGCCAAGTACGCGGCGCTGCGCATCGTGGCGATCATCGAGATCGACTCGCTGCCGAACCTGGTGACGAACCTGAACATCGCCAAGTGCCAGACCATGAACAACAACGGCGGTTACGTCAAGGGCATCGGGTACGCGCTGAACAAGCTGGGCGCGATCTCGAACGTCTACAACTACATCGACGCCGCGCACCACGGCTGGATCGGCTGGGACACCAACTTCGGCCCGTCCGCGCTGAAGTTCAAGGAGGCGGCGACCGCCGAGGGCAGCACCGTCGACAAGGTGCACGGCTTCATCGCGAACACGGCCAACTACTCGGCGCTGACCGAGCCGTACTTCACCATCGGCACCTCGGTGAACGGCACCTCGGTGCGGCAGAGCAAGTGGGTGGACTGGAACCAGTACGTCGACGAGCAGTCGTTCGCGCAGGCCTTCCGCACCCGCCTGGTGTCCGAGGGCTTCCCGTCGAACATCGGCATGCTGATCGACACGTCCCGCAACGGCTGGGGCGGCGCGAACCGGCCCACCGCGGCGTCGACCTCCACGGCGGTCGACACGTTCATCAACCAGTCGCGGATCGACCGCCGCATCCACGCCGGCAACTGGTGCAACCAGTCCGGCGCGGGTCTGGGCGAGCGGCCCCGGGCCAACCCGGCGACCGGCATCGACGCCTACGTGTGGGTCAAGCCCCCGGGCGAGTCCGACGGCTCCTCGTCGCTGATCCCGAACAACGAGGGCAAGGGCTTCGACCGGATGTGCGACCCGACCTACACCGGTAACGGCCTCAACGGCAACAACCTCACCGGCGCCCTGCCCAACGCCCCGATCTCGGGCGCGTGGTTCTCGGCCCAGTTCGCCGAACTGATGGCGAACGCCTACCCGCCGCTCTCCTGATCGGCGACAGATGGTTCCGGCGATTCCGCCAAGGGGCGTCCTCCGCGCGACATGTCGCGGGGGACGCCCCTCCTTGTTTCCGGGGACCGGAACCATTCGACGTTCGTCGACCTCCGGGGCATGCGTGATGGCAAGTTTTGCCATGTATCGCTGCCCACCATGAATCGGACATAATGGCCGTCCAACGTGTAGTACCGACATACGGTAGGTATAGGACGATCGGCCAGGCGGCTTCCCGGTTGGCCGAGCGTCCATCCAGGAGGCCTGAAGATCTCCAGAGCTGTCGACGATCCGGCCAAGGGTCGCGCCGACCCACTGACTGTCGCAATACGACTTATCCTACGCCAAATTCTGATCTGATCTGTAAGAGGTATAAATCGGACCACACCTGCAGGTTCTCCAATGTGGCCGGGCGTCGTTTCGCAGGGTGGGCATGAAGAAGCGGCGGGGGGGGGGGGGGGGGGGGGGCCCCCCCCCCGCCGCTGTGGAGGCGGTCAGCCGGTCAGCCGGTCAGGCCGACCCGGTCCAGGATCCAGGCGGTGACGAACGCCTCTTCCTTCCAGGCGTCGTAGCGTCCCGACGGGCCGCCGTGGCCGGCACCCATCTCGGTCTTGAGCAGGTATTCGCCGCGGGGAGCGGTGTGCCGCAGCGCCGCGATCCACTTGGCCGGCTCGCTGTAGCGCACGCGCGTGTCGTTCAGGCTGGTCACCGCGAGGATCGCCGGGTAGTCCAGATCGGCGACGTTCTCGTACGGCGAGTAGGCCTTCATGTACGCGTACACCTCGGGGGACTCCAGCGGGTTGCCCCACTCCTCCCACTCGGTGACGGTCAGCGGCAGCGACGGGTCGAGGATCGACGACAGCGGGTCGACGAACGGCACCTGTGCCACGATGCCCGCGAACGCCTCCGGCGCGATGTTGGCGACCGCGCCCATCAGCAGGCCGCCGGCCGAGCCGCCGCGCGCGATGATGCGGTCGGGGCTGGTCCACCCGCTCTTGGCCAGGTGCCGGGCGCACGCGACGAAGTCGGTGAACGTGTTGCGCTTGGCCAGCAGTTTGCCGTCGTCGTACCAGTGCCGGCCCAGCTCGCCGCCGCCGCGCACGTGCGCGACCGCGAACACCACGCCCCGGTCGAGCAGCGACAGGCGCGGGATGGAGAACCACGGATCCATGCTCGACTCGTACGAGCCGTAGCCGTAGAGCACCAGCGGCGCGCTGCCGTCGACGGGCGTGCCCGCCTTGCAGACCAGCGAGATCGGCACGCCGGTGTTGTCGTCGGCGGTCGCCCAGACCCGGTGCTGTTCGTAGCGGGCCGGGTCGAACGGCTCGCCGTCCGGGCCCGGCAGCACGGGCTTGCGCTTGCGCAGCAGCAGCTCGCCGGTGGCGACCACGTAGTCGAAGACCGAGTCGGGGGTGACCATCGAGGTGTAGGTCAGGCGCAGCTGGTCGGTCTGGTAGTCGGGGTTGCCGGACAGTCCGACCGTGTAGAGCGGCTCCGGGAAGGTGATGTCGCGCGGCTTGGAGGTCGGCTCCCCGGCGGTCGGGAACAGCCGGAGACCGGTGAGGCCCTCGCGGCGCAGGGACACCACGTACAGGTCGGCGAAGGCGTCCACACCCTCGAGGCGTACGCCCTGGGTGTGGCCGATCAGCTCCTGCCAGTCGGCCGGGTCGGACACCGGTGCCTGGGCCAGGGTGAAGTCGGCGGCGTCGCGGTTGTGCAGGATCAGCAGCCGGTCGCCCTGCGGCTCGACGGAGTATTCCAGGCCCTGCACGCGCGGGGTGACCACGGTCGGCGCGGCGGTGGGCTCGTCGGCCGGGATCAGCCACACCTCGCTGGTGATCTTGCTGTGGATGTCGAGCTGGATGAAGCGCTGCGAGCGGGTCAGTTCGACGCCGATCCAGAAGCGCTCGTCCGCCTCCTCCAGCACCAGCGCGTCGTCGCCGGTCGAGCCGACCGCGTGCCGCCACACCCGGTGCGGGCGCCAGGCGTCGTCCACGGTCAGGTAGAACAGCTGCGAGCCGTCGATCGACCAGGCACTGCCGTAGAACGCGCCCTCGATGCGGTCGGGCAGGATCTCGCCCGTGGCCAGATCCTTGATCTGGAGCGTGAAGCGCTCCTCCCCGGTGTAGTCGGTGGAGTACGCCAGCAGCCGGCCGTCGGGGCTCACGTCGAGCGTGCCGAGGGCGAAGAAGTCGTGGCCGGCGGCCAGCTCGTTGCCGTCGAGCAGGATCTCCTCGTCGGCCGGCGCCGTGCCGTCTGCGGCGGGGGTCGGCGGGGCGGTCTCGCCCGCGGCGACCGGGCGGCGGCACTGGATGCCGTACTGCTTGCCGGCCTCGGTACGCGCGTAGTACCAGTAGGCGCCCTTGCGGACGGGCACCGACAGGTCGGTCTCCTGGGTGCGGCCCTTGATCTCGCCGAACAGCGTCTCGCGCAGCCCGCTCAGATGTGCGGTGGCGCGCTCGGTCCAGGCGTTCTCGGCCTCCAGGTAAGCGGTGACCGCCGGGTCGTCCTTCGTCTCCAGCCAGGCATATTCGTCGATGACGTCGTCGCCGTGATGGCTGCGCGTGCTCGCGATCCGCGGTGCGACGGGGGCCGTGGCGGGCCCGTTGGGGAGATCGGAAGTCATGGCGGTAACGCTACCGGCAGGCCGGGTGAGAAGGCAGCGGTCATTGCCGGAACCGTTGCGGATGACTAGGATCGAACATACGTACGAATTGGCTTTTGGCGCTGCGTGAAGATTTCCGTCTCACGGGTCGCCAGCCCGCCCCGCACGGGGTGAACTGTCAGTAGCGGCACCTTCAATTCGGTTGGAGCGAGGGATGACGGCACCGGTGCGTGAGGAATCCGAGCTGGACGGGTTGCGTCTGGGCTGTGCCGCGCGCCCGGCGGGCATGCTCGACGCGGTCGACGGCGCGCTGGTGCGCTGGGTGGCCGTGCCGCGAGACCGCACGGAGGCCGCCGCACTGATGCGACGTGCCCACGAGCTGGGCCTGACCGTGCTGCCCCGCGGCAACGGCTCGAAGGCAGGCTGGCTGGACCCGCCGCCGGTGATCGACCTGCTGGTCGACCTCTCCGACCTCGCCGCGCTTCGCTACGACCCCGCGACCGAGCAGCTCACCGTCGGCGCGGGAGCGGGGGTCGCGGCCGCGCAGGACGTGCTCGCCCGGGCGGGCCGCCGGCTGGCGCTGGACCCGCCGTCGGCGCGGGCGACGTTCGGCGGGGTGCTGGCCGCGGCCGAGTTCGGCCCGCTGACCCACCTCTACGGGCCGCCCGCCGTGCAGGTGGTGGACGCGACCGTGGTGCTGCCCGACGGCACGGTGACCACCGTGGCCGACCGGGCCCGCCTGCTCGGGTCCAGCATCTTCGACCTGCGCTGGACGCACCCCGGCGGGCTGCATCCGGCCAGCCTGATCGTCGAGGTGACGCTGCGGACCTACCCGCTCGCGCCCGCCGCGGCCTGGGTGGTCTGTCCGGTGCTGCAGCCGCTGCAGGTCGCGACGCTGCGCGACGACGTGCTGGCCGCCAACCTGGCCCCCGCCGCGATCGAGCTGGACATGCCCGGTGTGCGCCGCACCCCCCAGGCGGGCGGCCGCCGCGACGCCACCGGGGTGATGGCGGTGCTGCTGGAGGGCTCGTCGATCGGCCTGGCCGACCGAGGCCGCCTGCTGGTGCGCCGTCTCGGCGGGCACGCCTACCTGACCACCCAGGCCCCCCTGTGGTGGGGCAAGTACCCGTTCCGCCCCGACGAGGTCGCGGTGCGCCTCTACGCGCCCGAGGGCGACCTGCACTCGGTCTGCTACACCCTGGTCGACGCGATCGGGTCGCCGGTCCCGGTGCGCGGCAGCATCGGCGTCGGGCAGGCGTGGGCCGCGGTGCCCGGCGAGCTGCCCGCGGGACGGCTGGTGTCGGTGCTGGAGACGTTGCGGGAGGTGCTGCTGGCGCGCAGCGGCTCCGCTGTGGTGCAGGCCGCCCCACCGCACCTGCGTGAGCTGCTGGCGCCGTACCGCGTGCCATAATTCGTACGCTGTGATCGACTTCAACGAGCCGGTGGGTTATCCGGCAGACGCACCCGCCTCCCAGGAGCTTTTCGACCGGGCGGCGGCGATCGTGCCAGGCGGTGTGAACTCGCCCGTACGGGCGTTCCGCGCCGTCGGCGGCACCCCGCGCTTCATGGTCCGCGGCGAGGGCCCCTGGCTCTTCGACGCGGACGGCCGCCGCTACGTGGACCTTGTCTGCTCGTGGGGCCCACTGCTGCTCGGCCACGCCCACCCCGAGGTCGTCGCCGCCATCCAGGCCGCCGCGGCGCGGGGCACCAGCTTCGGCACGCCCACCCCGGGCGAGGTCGAGCTGGCCGAGGAACTGGTCTCGCGCACCGCCGCCGAGCAGGTCCGGCTGGTCAACTCGGGCACCGAGGCGACGATGTCGGCGATCCGGCTGGCCCGCGGGTTCACCGGCCGCTCGAAGATCGTCAAATTCGCCGGCTGCTACCACGGGCACGTCGACGCGCTGCTGGCCGCGGCCGGTTCCGGCGTCGCGACCCTGGGGCTGCCCGACTCGCCCGGCGTGACCGGCGCGGGCGCGTCCGAGACCATCGTGCTCAAGTACAACGACCTCGACGCGGTGGCCCAGGCGTTCGAGACGCACGGCGAGGACATCGCCGCGGTCATCACCGAGGCCGCCGCGGGCAACATGGGCGTGGTCGCGCCGCTGCCCGGCTACAACGCGGGCCTGGCCGAGATCGCGCACCGGCACGGCGCGCTGCTCATCATGGACGAGGTGATGACCGGGTTCCGGGTGTCGCGCGGCGGCTGGCAGGGCCTCGACCCGGTCGACGCCGACCTGTGGACGTTCGGCAAGGTGATGGGCGGCGGCCTGCCCGCCGCGGCGTTCGGCGGGCGCGCCGACGTCATGTCGAAGCTGGCCCCGGCCGGGCCGGTCTACCAGGCCGGCACCCTGTCCGGTAACCCGCTGGCCTGCGCCGCGGGTCTGGCCACGCTGCGGCTGGCCGACGACGCGCTGTACGCCAGGCTCGACGCCACCGCCGCGACCATCGGCCAGCTGGCGGCCAAGGCGCTGGCCGGGGCCGGTGTGCCGCACCGGCTGGCCACCGCGGGCAGCATGTTCTCGATCTTCTTCACCGACGCCGAGGTGCGCGACTACGACGACGCCCGGCGGCAGAACACCGCCGCCTTCAAGGCGTTCTTCCACAGCATGCTGTCGCAGGGCGTGTACCTGCCGCCGAGCGCGTTCGAGTCGTGGTTCGTCTCGGGCGCCATCGACGACGACGCACTCGACCACATCGCCGCCGCCCTGCCGGGCGCGGCCAGGGCGGCGGCGGCAGCACAGTCATGATCGAGCGCAGCGAGAGCATCATGTCGCCGTCGGCTCCGCATCGTCGATCGCGCGGAGCGTGATCGACGATGCGGACGATCGTTCACCTGCTGCGGCATGGTGAGGTGCAGAACCCCGCCAAGATTTTGTACGGGCGGCTGCCGGGCTTCCAGCTCAGCGGCCTGGGCCAGCAGATGGCGAAGGCGGCCGCCACGGCGCTGGCCGACCGGGACATCACCTACCTGGTGTCCAGCCCGCTGGAGCGGGCCCAGCAGACCGCGCTGCCCTTCGCCGAGCAGCTCGGACTCGACGTGCACATCGACCCGAACCTGATCGAGAGCGGCAACTACTTCGAGGGCATGCGGGTCGGCGCCGGCGACGGCGCGCTGCGTGATCCGCGCCACTGGTGGGTGCTGCGCAACCCGCTGACGCCCAGCTGGGGCGAGCCGTACCAGCTGATCGCTGCCCGCATGATCCTGGCCATGGACGCCGCGCGCGAGCACGCCCGCGGGCACGAGGCCGTGTGCGTGTCGCACCAGCTTCCGATCTGGACGCTGCGCATGGCCATGGAGGGCAGGCGGCTGTGGCACGACCCGCGCCGCCGCGAGTGCGGGCTGGCCAGCCTCACCTCGTTCGTCTTCGAAGGTGATCAGTTGGCGCAGATCACATACTCCGAGCCGGCAGCCCACCTGGGGACCGGAGCCGGGCGCGGGGCATGATGGGGCGCGTGACATCACGCCCCCGCACCCGCCGCGCCGTGCTGGCGTCCGCCGTGGCCGGGCTGGCCGCGGTAGGGCTGGCGGCCTGCGGTGACGACGAGAGACCGCCCGCCGTCGGCGACGTGCTGCGCTTCCCGCCGACCGAGCGCAAGGCGGCCCCCGCGGTCACCGGCGAGCTGCTCGACGGCGGTGCCTACGACATGGCAAGCGAGCGCGGCAGCGTGGTCGTCGTGAACTTCTGGGCGAGCTGGTGCGCGCCCTGCCGGCTGGAGGCCGCCGACCTGGAGCAGGTCGCCAAGGACACTGCCGCGTCGGGCGTGGCCTTCCTCGGCATCAACAACCGCGACGACCGGGACAAGGCCAAGGCGTTCGTGGCGGCCCGCAACTCGTACCCGAGCATCTTCGACCCGGGCGGCCGGCTGTCGCTGCGCTTCGTCGACGTGCCCCCGGTGTCCACCCCCTCCACGCTGATCATCGACCGGCAGGGCCGGGTCGCCGCCGTGCTGCGCAAGGCGACCAACGCCGCCGAGCTGGGCCCGATCGTGCGCGAGATCGCCGCCGAGCAGGCCGGCTGATGGGTGCGGACTTCGCCGCCGTGGTCAACGGCGGGCCGCTGGTGCTGGCCGTCGCCGTCGCCGCGCTCGCGGGGCTGGCCAGCTTCCTGTCGCCGTGCGTGCTGCCGCTGGTGCCGGGCTACCTGTCGTACGTGACCGGCCTGGTCGGCGCGGACCTCGACGCCACCCTCGGCGACGACCGCACCGGCCTGGGCCGGGCCCGCCGCGGCCGGGTGACGGCCGGGGTGCTGCTGTTCATCGCCGGGTTCGCCGCCGTCTTCCTGACCACCACGATCGTCGCGGCCCAGGTCGGCCGCCTGCTGCTCACCTACGAGCGGGCGCTGCAGGTCGGCATCGGCGTGCTGATCGTGCTGTTCGGCCTGGCCTTCCTCGGGGTCATCCCGGGCCTGGACAACGAGAAGCGCATCCAGCGGCTGCCCCAGGCCGGGCTGTGGGGCGCGCCCGTCTTCGGTGCGGTGTTCGCGCTGAGCTGGGTGCCGTGCCTGTCCCCGACGCTCGCCGCGGTCGGCGCGCTGGCCGGCGCGTACGGCGACACCGGCCGCGCCGTGGTGCTGGGGCTGGCCTACTGCCTGGGCATCGGCATCCCGTTCCTGGTGCTCGGGCTGGGCATGCGCAAGCTCACCGGCGTGGTCGGTTTCATCCGGCGCAACTCGCGCTGGGTCACCCGGTTCGGCGGCGCGCTGCTGATCCTCGTCGGCCTCGCGCTGATCACCGGCGCGTGGGGCGACTTCGTGATCTGGCTGCGGGTCACCTTCGGGGCCGGGGAGATCTCCATATGAGCGGGTGCAGCACGACCCGTCGCGTCGCCACGGGCCCCGGGTCCGCCGCATGAGCGAGCGCAGCGAGCGAATCATGCAGGCTCTGGGACATGCCGCCGACGAGCGCAGCGAGGAGACGGCATGAGTGTCACCGAAGCCGCCGTCGAGAACCCGCCCATGGGCGAGCCGCCGCGTCGGCGTACCCCCCGTCTCGTCGCGGCCGTGTGGGCCGCGGCACGCAACGGCTGGCGGCAGCTCACCAGCATGCGCACCGCGCTGATGCTGCTGTTCCTGCTGGCCGTCGCGGCGATCCCCGGGTCGGTCCTGCCGCAGCGCTCGGTGAAGGTCGAGGACGTGCAGCGGTTCTATGCCGCCAACCCGCGGCTGGCCCCGGTGCTGGACCGGCTGTGGGGCTTCGAGGTGTACGCCTCGCCCTGGTTCGCCGCGATCTACCTGCTGCTCTTCACCTCGCTGATCGGCTGCATCACCCCGCGCCTGCGCGACCACGCGAGGGCGCTGCGCACCGCCCCGCCGGACGCGCCCAAGCGCCTGGAGCGGCTGCCGCAGTCGGCCGTGCTCGACACCGCCGTCGACGAGGCTGCGGCGAAGGCCGCGCTGCGCGGGTGGCGGACCGTGCGCCGCGAGCACGCCGACGGCACGGTCACCCTGGCCGCCGAGAAGGGTTACCTGAAGGAGGCCGGCAACCTGCTGTTCCACAGCTCGCTGCTGGTCATCCTGGTCGGCGTCGGGCTCGGCTCGCTATGGGGCTGGCACGCCGGGCGGCTCATCGTCGCCGGTCCGGAGCAGGTCTTCTGCAACACCGTGCAGCAGTACGACGACTTCGGGCTCGGCCCGCGGGTCGGCGCGGGCGACCTGCCCGACTTCTGCCTGGAGCTGACCGACTTCCGCGCCGAGTATCGCGCCGACGGCATGCCGGTCTCGTTCGCGGCCGACGTGACCGCCACGGACTCGGCGCACGGTGACCTGGGCCGGCACACGTTCATGGTCAACCACCCGCTGCGGCTCGACGGCGCCAACGTGTACCTGCTCGGCCACGGGTACGCCCCGGTGCTGCGCTACACCGACGCGGCCGGGGTCACCCAGGAGACCGTCGCGCCGTTCCCGTACACCGACCCGACGCTGACCAGCCAGGGCGTGGCTGCGTTCCCGGACGCCAACGGCAGCGACAAGACCAAGCAGATGGCGTTCTCCGGCACCTACCTGCCGACCAAGGACGGGCCCCCCTACCTGCGCTCGGACCACCCCGAGGAGCGCAACCCCGCGCTGATGCTCACCGCCTACCGCGGGGACCTGGGGCTGGACGCGGGCATCCCGAGCTCGGTCTACGACCTCGACCAGCGCCAGCTCGACGCCGGCCGGCTGAAGAAGTACGGCGAGCCCAAGCTGATGCGGGTCGGCGAGACCTGGACGCTGGAGGACGGCAGCAGGGTCGAGTTCGTCGGCACCCGGCAGTGGATCACGGTGTCCATCCGGCACGACCCCGGCGAGCCGATCGTGCTCACCGGCGCGGTGCTGCTGCTGGTCGGCCTGCCGCTGTCGCTGTACGGCAAGCGCCGCCGGGTCTGGCTGCGGCTGCGCCCCGACGGCACCGCCGCGGCGGGCGGCCTGCCCCGCACCGAATACCCCGGTTTCGAAGACGAGTTCCGTTCCCTGGTCGAGAGGTGGCAACGGTAGTGGCAGAACTGTCCGACGGCCTTCTGGTCGTCACCCTGCTTTCGTACCTGGCCGCGATGCTGCTGCACGCGGGCGAGTACGCGTTCGGCGACCGCGGGCGCATCGCCAACGCGGCCGCTTCCCTCGCTGCCCCGGCCCGGGAGCTGGTCGGGGCCGGTGCGCCGGTCGTCACCGAGGCGCCGCACGCCTACGCGGCCCCGAGTGTCACCGGGACCGACGACGCGGCCGCTGGTGCGGCAGGCGGCACCCGGTCGCGGGCCGGATGGCTCGGCCCCGCGGCGGTCGCCGCGACGATCCTCGGCGCGTCGGCACACGTGATCACCGTGGTGACCCGCGGTATCGCCGCCGAGCGGCTGCCGTTCGGCAACATGTACGAGTTCGTGCTGTCGATCACGGCGCTCGGCAGCGTCATCTGGCTGGGCACGCTGTACTTCCAGCGGCAGGTGCGCCACCTCGGCCTGTTCGTGATGCTGTTCGAGGTGCTGCTCGTCGGCGTGGCCGGCATGGTCCTCTACACCCCGGTCGGGCCGCTGGTCCCGGCGCTGGACTCGTACTGGTTCGGCATCCACATCGGCGCGGTGATCACCTCGTCGAGCCTGTTCATGGTCGCGGGGGCCGCGTCGATCATGTACCTGGTGCGGACCGGTTACGACAACGGCAAGCGCGGGTTCCTTTACGCCTTCGGTGGCCGCCTGGCCAACGCCGAGGCCGTCGAGCGGCTCTCCTTCCGCCTGCACGCGTTCGCGTTCCCGATCTGGACCTTCGGCGTCACCGCCGGCGCGATCTGGGCCGAGGTCGCCTGGGGCCGGTACTGGGGCTGGGACCCGAAGGAGGTCTGGGCGTTCATCTCCTGGGTCGTCTACGCGGGTTACCTGCACGCGCGGGCCACGCCGAGCATCAAGCGATCCACGGCCGCCTGGATCGCCGTGATCGGCTTCCTGACGATGATGATGAACCTGTTCGGCGTCAACATCTTCTTCACCGGCCTCCACTCCTACGGCGGCGTCTAAAGACAAACGGAAGGGCACCTTCTCAACGCTCCGCGTTGTTGAAGGTGCCCTTCCGTTTGTCCAGGTCAGCAGGTGGTGGTGGTCCAGGAGGTGTAGGGGCGCTGCCAGTCGAGGCAGTAGGTGGCGAAGTCGGCGCCGGGGGCGGTGGGGACTTCGGCGTTCCAGGGGCGGAGCGAGCCGTCGGGGGCGGATTTGAGCTGGACGTTGTCGATGGCCAGGCGGGGGATGACGACCGTGCCGGGGTCGGCGGGGTCGGCGTGGACCTCGACGTACTGCTCGATCTCGGCCTGGCCGGTCAGCGGCAGCGGGCGGCTGGTGAGCAGGTTCCACCTGTCGCCCCACCACAGCCAGGCCTGCCAGGACGGCCGGTCGCCGGTGGCCTCGGTCTGCAGGTGCAGCCACAGGCGGTCGCCGGGGGCCACCGCGTACTGGTCGTAGAAGGCCCAGGCGCGGGTGGCCGTGTCGTAGGTGTAGACACGCTGGCGGGCGTTGCCGGACCAGCCGGTCTCGGTCCAGCCGACCTCGAGCCAGGCCTGCTCGCTGCCCTGGCCGGCCTTGGCCATGAACCGGGCGGCGACGAAGTCGTACGTGCCCTGCCGCACCCCGGTGTCGCCGACCTCGATCCGCCCGAGCACGCCGGACCAGCGGCCCCGCGTAGTAGCGCCCAGGTGGTGGTAGCCGGGGCTGGGCACGGCGTGCGCGACCGGCTGCACGACGGTGGCGTACGAGCGGCACGCGTTCGGCGCGGTCAGGCTGGGTGGCCCGGTGGGCACGGTGGTGGAGGCGGGACGGCCGGTGGGGCAGTCGGGCATGGCGCCGGTGGCCGTCCCGGCGGTGCATCCGGCGACCAGCGCCAGCAGTGCCGCCGCGAGAATGCGGGTGAGGCGGGGGTTCACATCCGGGTCAACCGGTCGAGCCGGATGCGGGTGACGATGGCGTACGCCGCAGCGCGTCGCCCCTCCCCGGCGGAGTGACGGGGCGGATGCGAGGATGCCAGCATGGCGGCACCGCGTTTCCCGTTCGACGACCTGCAGGGCTTCCTCGGCGCGCTGGAGCGGGCCGGTGAGCTGCACCGGGTCACCACCCCCGTCGATCCGACGCTGGAGATCAGCGAGATCGTCACCCGTACCGTGCGGGCCAAGGGCCCGGCGCTGCTGTTCGAGAAGCCGACCCGCGGCATGATGCCGCTCGCGATCAACATCTTCGGCAGCGACCGCCGCATGGCGATGGCGCTGGGCGTGCAGGACTTCGACGAGATCGGCGCCCGGATCGGCGAGCTGGCCAAGCCGGAGCTGCCGCAGGGGTTCAGCGGCATGATGGACGGCCTCGGCAAGATCATGCAGCTGAAGTCGCTGCCGCCGAAGAAGGTCCGGAGCGCGCCCTGCCAGGAGGTCGTGCTCAAGGGCGACGAGGTCGACCTCGACATGCTGCCCGGCCTCGTCATGTGGCCCGGCGACGGCGGCATCTACCACAACTACGGTTTGACCCATACCAAGCACCCGGAAACCGGGAAGCGCAATCTGGGTCTCTACCGGCTGCAGCAGCACTCGCACAACAGCGTGGGCATGCACTGGCAGATCCACAAGGACTCGACCGCGCACCACGCCGTCGCGGAGCGCCGCGGCGAGCGGCTGCCGGTCGCGATCGCGTTCGGCGCGGACCCGGTGGTGTCGTACGCGGCGAGCGCGCCGCTGCCCGGTGACATCGACGAATACCTGTTCGCCGGGTTCCTGCGCGGGGAGCGGGTCGAGCTGGTCGACTGCCTGACCGTGCCGTTGCAGGTGCCCGCCACCGCGAACGTGATCCTCGAAGGCTGGGTCGAGCCCGGCGAGCGGCTCCCCGAGGGCCCCTTCGGCGACCACACCGGCTTCTACACGCCGGTCGAGCCGTTCCCGGTGCTGCACGTCGAGTGCATGACGATGCGCCGCGACCCGATCTACCACTCGATCATCACCAGCAAGCCGCCGCAGGAGGACGGGCCGATCGGTCTGGCCACCGAACGCATCTTCCTGCCGCTGATCAAGATCCTGGTGCCGGACATCGTGGACTACCACATGCCCGAGGCGGGTGTGTTCCACAACTGCCTGGTCGTGGCGATCAACAAGCGTTACCCGAAGCACGCGCAGAAGGTGATGAGCGCGGTCTGGGGCGCGCACCTGCTCAGCCTCACCAAGCTGATCGTGGTGGTGGACGACGACTGCGACCCGCGTGACCTGCGGGAGGTCGCGTTCCGCGCCTTCGGCAACGTCGACTACGCGCACGACCTGGTGCTGACTCAGGGGCCCGTCGACCACCTCGACCACGCGTCGTACCAGCAGTTCTGGGGTGGCAAGGCCGGCGTCGACGCCACCCGCAAGCTGCCCACCGAGGGCTACACGCGCGGCTGGCCGGAGGAGATGCGGATGGCCCCCGAGATCGTCGCGAAGGTCGACAAGCGATGGAAGGAGTACGGGTTCGGCGAGAACCCGTCGCGGAAGGGTGGGGGCAAGTGAGCACCGCTTCGCAGGACTCCGTCGGCGTCACCGCGTCCGATGGCCCCGCGCTCGGAGAGCCGGGCCGGGTCAAGGCGTTCCTGAAGCTGGTCGCGATCGAGCACTCCGTGTTCGCGCTGCCGTTCGCGTACCTGTCCGCGCTGGTCGCGATGGATCGGACCCTCGGCCGCGTGGACTGGCTCACGCTGCTGCTGATCACGGTCGCCATGGTCGGGGCGCGCACCTTCGCCATGGCCGCGAACCGGATCATCGACCGGCACATCGACGCGCGCAACCCGCGTACCGCCCAGCGTGAGCTGGTCACCGGGGCGGTGAGCGTGCGCACGGCCTGGCTCGGCGCGGCGGTCGCCCTGGTCGTGTTCATGGGCGCGGCGCTCGCGCTCAACCCGCTGTGCGCGCTGCTGGCGCCGCTGGCGGTGGTGCCGCTGGTGCTGTACCCGTATGGCAAGCGCTTCACCGACTGGCCGCACGCGATCCTCGCGCTGGCGCAGGCCGTCGGCCCGATCGGGGCCTGGCTCGCGGTCACCGGGACCTTCGCCGGGTCGGGCCCGGCCTGGCTGCTCGGCCTCGCGGTGGGGCTGTGGATCGGCGGTTTCGACCTGATCTACGCCTGCCAGGACGCCGAGGTCGACCGGCAGATCGGCGTACGCAGCGTGCCCGCCCGCTTCGGCGTGCGCAACGCGCTGCTGATCTCGACGCTCACCCACGTGGTGACGTTCGCGCTGTTCGTCTGGTTCGGCGCGTGGGTCGGCCTGGGCTGGCCCTGGTGGATCGGCCTGGCGCTGACCGCGGCCGCGTTCGGCTACCAGCACGTCATCGTGACCCCCACCGACCTGTCCAAGGTGAACCGCGCCTTCTTCACCGCCAACGGCTTCGTCGCCATCGGGTTGTTCGTCTTCGCGGTGGTCGCCCTTCTGGTCTGACCCGCTGGCGCGGGTCAGCGGTGGCCGAGGTGGCCGGTCCAGCGGGTGAGCAGGGTGTGCGGGACGGCGGCGGCGTCGAGGACCTTGCCGGCGACGAAGTCGACGAGCTGCTGGGCCTGGGCGTTCGCGCCGCTGCCGTAGAAGCCGGGGCTGGCCGGCAGCACCACCGCGCCCGAGTCGATCAGCTCGACCAGGTGCAGCAGGTGGCTGCGCGTCACCGGGGTCTCCCGCGGCACGATCACGACCGGGCGGCGCTCCTTGAGGTTCACCTCGGCCGCCCGCTGCAGCAGATCCTTGGACAGGCCCAGCGCGATGCCGGCGCAGGCCGCCGTCGAGGCCGGGACGACGATCATGCCCTTGGCCCGGTACGAACCGCTGCTCGGTCCCGCCGCGAGATCACCGGCGGGCCAGTAGCGCAGGTCGGCGTCGTCGAGCGGCGCGTCGAGCCAGGTGGCGAGGTCTTCGCGCCAGTGCGCGTCCCGGAACGCGTGCCCGGTCTCGTCGAGGATGGTCAGCCGGGCAGCGCGGGACACGACGAGGTCGACCGCCTCGCCCGCCGCGCACAGCGCCCGCAGCACCGCGGCGGCGTACGGGGTTCCCGAAGCCCCCGAGACCCCGAGGATCCAGGGCTTACGCGGCGTTTCGTCGGCAGGCACACCCTGACCCTAGCCGGGTTGGTTGACCGACTGGACACGGCTGCCTAGCCTCAGCGCATGTCAGCCCCGTCAGCCGAAGTCAGGATCGCGGTCGAGATCGTGGTGGACCGGCCCGTGGCCCAGGTCTTCGCCTATCTGTCCGATGTACGCAACGATCAGCAGTGGTGGAGAGGGATCCACTCCGCCCGCCGGACCGCCGGCGACGGCGGCGTCGGCACGATGTACGAGCTGGACGCCACGCTGCTGCGGGTGAGGCACCAGACCCGGATCGAGGTGACGGCACAGGAGCCGCAGCGCAGCCAGACGATCGCGGTACGCAGCGGCCCGCTGCCGTACACCGCCCACTACGAGTGGACGGAACTGGCCCCTGCTCGCACCCGCTTCCGGCTGGTCGCCGAGATCGGTGCCGTCCGTCCCTGGGCCTGGTTCGGCCCGCTGCTCAACCCGCTGCTCTCCCTGCTCGCCCGCCGCTACTTCCGCCGCGTCCCCGCGATCATCGAAGCCGCCACCCCCGCCTGACCGCCGAGGCCTGGGTCAGATGGCGTACTCGCCCAGGGGGTCAGTGTGGGCGTGGGAGTACATCCGCTCGTGGAAGCGGACGAACCGGTCGATCAGGGTGGTGGCGCGGCGGTCGTCGAGGCGGGCGTCGAGGGCGGCCAGGCCGGCGGCGAGGCGCGCGCTGTGCAGGGCGTACAGGCCGGAGTAGTAGGCCAGGCTGTCGGCCAGGGCGGTGAGCGCGCCGGTGGCGTCGGCGGCGCGGCGGGCGTGCCAGAGCGCGACGTTGGCCTCGCCGTTGACGATGTCCTTCTGCAGGCGGTTGAACGCGGCGTCCGGGTCGACGGCGAGCCGGTCGAGGGCGCCCTCGGCGGTGTCGGGCCCGCCGGCGTCGCAGGCCCGCACGATGCGGTTGATCAGCGCGTGCTGCTGCACCGCGGGCATCCGCAGCAGCCGGGTGCCCAGGTCGTTCTGCAGCCGCACCAGCAGCGCGGCATCGGACAGCAGGTCGCTGAGGGTGCCGTCGGCGAGCACCGCGCGCTGCGCGGGCACCGGCGCCAGCACGTCGTTCAGCACGCAGACGAAGTAGCCCAGCGTCGGCAGCACGAGGATGCTCTGCCCGCCGAGCGCGGCCAGGTCGAGCCGAGACAGATGCTCCGCGCGCAGGGTGCGCTCGACGGCCCGGTAGCGGTCGGCCAGGCCCTGCCGCACCAGCGAGGCGGTGGGCGCGCCGTCGATGCCGTCGACCAGGTCGCGGCAGCTCTCCACGTTGGCGACGAGTGCGGCCCACAGGCCGTACTCGACGTCCTGCAGCAGCGGCGCATCGGCGCCGACGTGGCGGGCGTAGTCCTCGGCCATGCCGGCGCGTTTGCCCTTCACCAGGCTCTGCTCGAAGCCGGAGGCGTGGCGGGCGGCCTCGCGGGCCGGTCCGGACAGCAGCAGCATGGCGGGGGTGTTCCGGCCGGGGACCAGCGCCTGGAGCATGGACCGGTTGAGCGCGCCGATCAGCTCGAGCCGGCGGGTCTGGGCGGCGTCGAGCAGGGGGTGTCCCAGGCCGATGGCCAGGTCGTCGGAGACGACCTCGAACACCTGGTAGGCGTTCATCAGACCGGCGTGCTGCAGCATGGCCGGCCAGTCGTCCTCCTCGACCAGGCCGCTGAGCATCCTGATGTTCATGGTGACGAGCTGGACGACGCCGGTGCTCTGGAGGTATTCGTGCCGCCGGGGATTGTCCGCCGAATAGGCCCACGTGGTGAAGTCCCGGTAGGGGCCGGCGGGCATGTGCCGCCGGGTGGTCTCGGTCAGCGCCGAGCACGTCGCGGCCAGCAGCTGGGCGGCGCGCCGGTTGGTTGGCATGCGGCGACTCGATCCTCGGGTCCGGCACGGGCCACACGGTTCGGTGGCCCGTTCAAGGAACGTGGTGAGTCCCTTCCCGCGGACGGAGGCGAGCGCCGGGACGTGCCGTGTTCCTGGCGCCGGGTCAGCGCCGCTGATGAGGGTACGACCATTACGACCGCCGTGTCGTACCGCTCGGTAGAGGTCCTGGTTGGACCGCTGCGGTCAGTATCCGCCCGGCCGGCTGCCCGCCGCCCGCGGTGTCGCGCCCGCGCCGGGCGGCGACGCGGGGCTGGGGCTGCCCGGCGGGTTGTCCTCGTCGAACTCGCCCTCGCCCTCGAGCAGTGCCCGCACCTCCGACTCGCGGAACCGGCGGTGGCCGCCCGGCGTGCGAATGCTGCCGATGCGTCCGGCCGCTGCCCACCTGGTCACCGTCTTTGGGTCGACCCGGAACAGCGCGGCCACCTCGCCAGGTGTCAACAGGCGATCTCCTGTGTCCACGCCCACCTCCTTGCGTCGACGGAGTTGGTTCGGGCGCACCCGGTTGCCGCCTCCGCTGGGACGTACGCCCAATTAGAGCATCATCATTAGCCGATGTCCCTAAATTGGTCGTATGCACCTTTTGGGGGGTTCACATCCATATGTTGCGAACCTCATTCGTATATTGCCCGAAGATGCGCCCCTCCGTGCCCACTCTGGAAGAAACTGCCTCTAAGGTGCTCTGTGTGGACGCGATCGACCGCAACCTGCTTGACCTGCTGCGCAACAACGCCCGCCTCTCGTACGCGGAGCTCGCGCGACAGGTCGGCCTCTCCGCGCCGGCGGTGCACGACCGCGTCGGCAAACTGGAGTCGTCGGGCGTGATCCGCGGCTACCACGCGGACGTGGAGCCCAGCTCCATCGACCTAGGCGTCACCGCGCTGATCGGCATCGTCGCCGACCCTGCCGTCGACATGGAGGACGTCTCCGCGGCGCTGCAGGGCCTGTCGGAGATCGAGTCGTGCTACTTCATGGCCGGCGAGGAGTCATACCTGGTCAAGGCCAGGGTCGGCACCATCGCGGAGCTGGAGCAGCTCATCGTGCAGCTCTCGCGCACCCGCGGGGTGGCCCGGACCCGCACTGCCATCGCGCTGTCCACCACCTTCGAGGGCCGCCCGAGGCCGCTGCTCAGCTGAAGCTCATTCGCGGAATGCTACGGTCCGGGCATGGAGCAGCTGGACAGGTGTTGTGACGACGACCGGGCGTGGGTGACCGAGGCGATCGGCAAGGTCGCGGCGGACGCCAACCGCAGCGCGGACACCCACCTGCTGCCGTTCCCGCTGCCCGTGTCGTGGGGCGTCGACCTCTATCTCAAGGACGAGTCGGTGCACCCCACCGGCTCGCTCAAGCACCGGCTGGCCCGCTCGCTGTTCCTCTACGCGCTGTGCAACGGCTGGATCCGGGCCGGCACGACGGTCGTCGAGGCGTCCTCGGGCTCGACCGCGGTCTCCGAGGCGTACTTCGCGCGCATGCTGGGGCTGCCGTTCATCGCGGTCATGCCCGCCTCCACCAGCAAGGAGAAGATCGAGCTGATCGAGTTCCAGGGCGGCGAGTGCCACCTGGTCAACGATCCGGCGCAGGTGGTCGTCGAGGCGAAGTGGCTGGCCGAGGACCGCGGCGGCCACTTCATGGACCAGTTCACCTATGCCGAGCGGGCGACCGACTGGCGCGGCAACAACAACATCGCCGAGTCGATCTATCAGCAGATGGAGCTGGAGCGGCACCCGGTGCCGTCCTGGATCGTGATCGGCGCGGGCACCGGCGGCACCTCGGCCACCATCGGCCGGTACGTCCGCTACCAGCGGCACTGCACGAAGATCCTGGTGGTGGACCCGGAGAACTCGGCCTTCTACCCGTCCTACGAGTCGGGCGATCCGACGCTGACGACCGGCAAGGGCTCCCGGATCGAGGGCATCGGCCGGCAGCGGGTGGAGGCGTCCTTCCAGCCCCACGTCGTCGACCGGATGGTGCGGGTGCCCGACGCGGGCTCGCTGGCCGCGATGCGGGTCGCCTCCGAGGTGCTGGGCCGCCGGGTGGGCGGCTCGACGGGCACCAACCTGTGGGGAGCGTTCGGCCTGATCGCCGACATGCTGTCGCGGGGTGAGACCGGCTCGGTGGTCACCCTGCTGTGCGACGGCGGCGAGCGCTACGCGCACACCTACTACGACGACGGCTGGCTGGCCGGGCAGGGCCTCGAGCTGGCCGATCCGCTGACCACCGTCCGCCACTTCCTGGCCACAGGCGCCTGGCAGGACTGATCGCCCGGGAACGGCGAAGGCGCCGCGCTCCGCCGTGGTGACGGCAGGCGCGACGCCTTCGTGTCAGCTGTTGCTCAGCTCGCGTTGCGGCGATCGCCGTAGGAGCGGTCACCCTGGGGGCGGTCGCCGTGGGCGCGCTCGCGGAACGGGCGGTCACCCTGCGGCCGGTCGGCACGGACCGGGCGGTCGCCCTGCGGGCGGTCGCCACGGAAGGGCCGGTCACCCTGCGGACGGTCACCGAAGGAGCGTTCGCCGCGGAACGGCGGCCGGTCACCCTGGGGGCGGTCGCCGTAGGTGCGCTCGCGGAACGGGCGGTCACCCTGCGGGCGGTCGCCCTGGGGGCGCTCACCGAACGAGCGCTCGCCGCGGAACGGCGGCCGGTCACCCTGGGGGCGGTCGCCGTAGGTGCGCTCGCGGAACGGCCGGTCACCCTGCGGGCGGTCACCCTGCGGGCGGTCGCCCCGGAAGGGCCGGTCACCCTGCGGGCGGTCGCCGCGGAAGGGCCGGTCGCCGTACTGGCGCGGGGCGCGGTCGCCGTAGCCACCGCGGTCGCCGTAGCCGCCTCGGCCCGAGTCGCGGCGTCCGCCGCGCTGGAACCGGGGCTCCGGCTCCTCGACCACGGGCTGGCCCGACGGCTCCACGGCACCGGTCAGCTCGACCAGCTTCGGGTCGTCGACGCGCAGCCGGTGCTCGGCGGGCTTGGCCACGCCGGCCTTCTCCATCATCGAGATGGTGGAGCGGCGCTGCTTGGGCAGCACCAGGGTGGCCACCGCGCCGGACTCGCCGGCCCGGGCCGTGCGGCCGGCCCGGTGCAGGTAGTCCTTGGGGTCCTTCGGCGGGTCGATGTGCACGACGAGCGAGACGCCGTCGACGTGGATGCCGCGCGCGGCGACGTCGGTGGCGACGAGGACGCTCATCCGGCCCTCCTTGAACTGCGCCAGGGTCCGCGTACGGACGCTCTGGGTCTTGCCGCCGTGCAGGCCACCGGCCCGCACGCCGACCTCGCGCAGCTGGTCCACCAGGCGGTCCACGCCCATCTGGGTGCGCGCGAACATGATCGTCCGACCCGGACGGTTCGCGATCGCCGCGGTGACCTTGAACTTCTCCTGCGGCGGGATCAGCAGCATCATGTGGTCCATGGTGGACACCGAAGCCTCGGCCGGGTTGGTCGAGTGCGTCACCGGGTTGTTCAGGAACCGCTTGACCAGCGTGTCCACGTCACCGTCGAGGGTGGCGGAGAACAGCAGGCGCTGCCCGCCGGCCGGGGTCTTGGCCATCAGCTCGGTGACGTCGGGCAGGAAGCCCATGTCGGCCATCTGGTCGGCCTCGTCCAGGACGGTGACCTCGATGTCGTCCAGCGCACAGGCACCGCGCTGGATCAGGTCGCCGAGGCGGCCCGGGGTGGCGATCATCAGGTCGAGACCGCGCTGCAGGCCGAGGATCTGCCGGTCGTACGGCACGCCGCCGACCGCGGTGCCGGTGTAGAGGTCCATCGCCTTGGCCAGCGGGCGCAGTGCGTCCGCGACCTGCATGGCCAGCTCACGGGTGGGCACCAGGATCAGGGCCTTGGGGTGGTGCGGGCGGGCCGGCTTGCCCTCGGCGATGCGCGCCAGCAGCGGCAGTCCGAAAGCGAGGGTCTTGCCGGAACCGGTCTGGCCGCGGCCGAGCACGTCGCGTCCGGCGAGTGCGTCCGGCAGGGTGGCGGCCTGGATCTCGAAGGGCTGGGTGATGCCGGCGCGGGTGAGCTCGCGCACCAGGGCGCGCGGCACACCGAGCTCGGCGAAGCTCGGGACGTGCTCGGTGGTGTCCTCATCGGTGGCGGCGGCGGAGTCCGCGGCCTCGACGACGGCCACGACGTCAACGACATCCGTGGTGGTGGTGGTCGCCGCTGCGGCTTCCTCGGCGGCGGCCTTCGCGGCCGCGGCCTTGCCCTCGACATCGATGTTGATCTCGAAGACGGACGGGAACAGGGCAGGGTCGTGCTGAGTCAAAGCGAAACCTCTCGGGTGGCGCATCCCCGCGCCGCGCGGCCTCGTGCCGCTGCAAGTCACCCGCAGGAACGCTCGAGGGCGCGCCTAGCGCGCCCAGAACAACCCGTTGAGTGTACCGGTATTCGCCGCCACCGCCCCGCGAATAACACGGCGGTGTAGTGGGGGTCACCCCGCAGCCCTGTTTCGGCGGGGTGACCTGGGTCACGCCGAGGGCGTCGGGGTGGGGGTCGGCGACGGCGACGGGCTGGCCTTCGGGCTCTCCGCCGCGGGCGATTCGGGGGACGGCGACTCCTCCGGTTCCGGGGACGGCGACTCGGCCGGCGGGGCACTCGGCGAGCTGCTGCTCGACGGCGAGGCGCCGACCGTCGGGCTCGGTGAGGCAGTCCTCGTGGGCGACGGGCTCGCGGTCGGAGTCGGGGCGGGCTGGTTCGGGGCCGGCAGCGCGTCCACCACCCGGGTGGCGAAGTCGATGCTGCCCAGGCTCACCGTCGCGGGTCGCACCACGTCGCCGGTGCGGGGCGCGTGGACCATCTTGCCGTCGCCGAGGTACATGCCGACGTGGTGGATGGTGCGCCAGTCGTTCGGGTCGGTGGCGAAGAACACCAGATCGCCGGGGAGCAGCGCGTACTTGCTCACGGTCTTGGCGCGGGTGCCGTAGTACTGGTCCTTGGCGACCCGGTTGAGGGTGATCCCGGCCGCCTTGTATGACGCCAGCATCAGACCCGAGCAGTCGTAGGTGTTCGGACCCTCGTCGCCCCAGCGGTAGGGCTTGCCGCGCTGGCTCAGCGCGAACAGGACGGCCCGCTGCGCCTTGGCGGCCGCGACCAGGCCGGCGTTGCTCTTGCCGGGGCTGTAGGCGGAACCGAGGTTCTGCTCCTGGACCTCGCGCAGCCGGTCCGCTTCGGACTGAAGCTCGGCGAGTCGCCGCTTCAGCTCCAGGAAGGCGGTCTCCTTGCGCTTGAACTCCTTCTCCACGGCCGAATACGCCGTGGACGCCTGTTGCTCGGCGGTGATGGCCGTGGTGAGCACCGTGTAGGCCTGGCGCTCCTCCTGCTGCGCGGTGGCGAGGTCGTTGAGCACGGCCTCGGTCTCCGGCGTCGAGGCGGTGCGCGGGATCAGCTGCCCCAGCTCGCCGAGCGAGTCGCCCAGGTGCGGCGGCGCCTTCACGGCGGCCTGGTATTCGGCGACGGCGGCGGCCTCGGCGGCCTCCTTGGCCGTGCGCAGGGTGTCGGCCGTGGCGCGCCAGGCGTAGTCGGCCATCGCCTTGGCCACGACCGTGTTGGTGTAGGCCTGGTAGAGGTCGCTGCGGCGGGCGCCGAGCACGGACAGCTCCAGCTCGGCGGCGCTGTACTGCGCCAGCAGTGCGGCCTGTGCCGTCAGCGGCTGGGTGCGCGGCTGGCTGAGCGAGCCGAGCGGCAGGGTCGGCAGCCCGTCGGGCTGGGGGCGCAGGCCCGCGTCCGGGATCGCGGTGATCTTCGAACCGACGGGCGGGTCCGCGGCGGCGGGCACGGCGATGCCACCGGCGATGAGCGCGCTGAGGACGGCCGAGCCGACCGCAAGCTGGCTCTGCCGACGCGCTTGCCCGCTTCGACGCTTGGACATCAGTGGCCCCGCCCTCCCCGTTGGTCCCACAGAGTTCCTACCGGAAATCAGGTTCGATGTCGACCCTTCTGTCCCGGTGGCGTCTGGTTGAACAACGGCTGTCAAGGGCAGCAACAGGCACTCTGGCGGCACGTCGTAGGCTCACTGCCATGGACGTGGGTTTGAAGCGTGAGCTGGAGCAGAAGGTCTATGCCGGAGAGCGGCTCAGCCGCGAAGACGGTGAGGCGCTCTACGCGAGTGACGATCTGGCCTGGCTGGGGCGGCTCGCGCACCACGTGCGCACCGAGAAGAACGGCAACCGGGTGATGTTCAACGTCAACCGGCACCTGAACCTGACGAACGTCTGCTCGGCCAGCTGCGCGTACTGCTCGTTCCAGCGCAAGCCGGGCGAGAAGGACGCTTACACCATGCGGGTGGAGCAGGCCGTCGCCAAGGCGCTGGAGATGAAGGACGAGCAGCTCACCGAGCTGCACATCGTCAACGGTCTGCACCCGACGCTGCCGTGGCGCTACTACCCGCGCGTGCTCAAGGAGCTCAAGCAGGCGCTGCCGAACGTCAAGCTGAAGGCGTTCACCGCTACCGAGGTGCAGTGGTTCGAGAAGATCTCCGGCCTGACCGCCGACGCGATCCTCGACGAGCTGATGGAGGCCGGCCTGGAGTCGCTGACCGGCGGTGGCGCCGAGATCTTCGACTGGGAGGTCCGCCAGCACATCGTCGACCACGCCTGCCACTGGGAGGACTGGTCGCGCATCCACCGGCTGGCGCACAGCAAGGGCCTGCGCACCCCCTCGACGATGCTCTACGGCCACATCGAGGAGCCGCGGCACCGCGTCGACCACGTGCTGCGCCTGCGCGAGCTGCAGGACGAGACCGGCGGCTTCACCGTCTTCATCCCGCTGCGCTACCAGCACGACTTCCACGACAGCGCGGACGGCAAGATCCGTAACCGGATCCAGGCGCAGACCACCATGGCGAGCCCGGCCGAGTCGCTGAAGACGTTCGCGGTGTCCCGGCTGATGCTGGACAACTTCGACCACATCAAGTGCTTCTGGGTCATGCACGGCCTGTCGCTGGCCCAGCTGTCGCTGAACTTCGGCGTGGACGACCTCGACGGCTCGGTCGTCGAGTACAAGATCACGCACGACGCCGACTCGTACGGCACCCCGAACACCATGCACCGCGACGACCTGCTCCACCTGATCTGGGACGCCGGGTTCACCCCGGTCGAGCGGGACACCCGCTACCAGGTCGTCAAGGAGTACGACGCGCCGGTCAGCATGGCCGAGCGGCGCAGCGAGCCGCAGCAGGTCTGGGCCTGACGGGGTGGCCGACTCCAGCCCGGCCGACGAGCAGCGCAAAGGCCCGCGGCGGGACGCGTCCGGGCGCATCGTCGCGCTGACCGACCTGGTGGCGTACGCGCTGGCCGGGTACGTCATCAGCGTGCTCGGCATGGTCGCCTTCGACGGCCTGTTCGCGCTGCTGGGCATGGGCGAGTTCGGTGACCTCACCGGCTGGCTCGCGGTGATCTTCCCGGCGATCATCTTCGTGGAGCAGTTCAAGGCGGCGGCGGGCCACCGGGGGCGGCTCGCCGTGGCCCCGGCCGCCGGCCTGCTCGCGGTGGTGCTGGGCGTGCTCGCCGTGGGCGTCGCGTCCGGTTTCCCGCCACTGGTCTCCGGTGGGCTGGGCGCGCTGGTGACCACGGTGGTGTACGCGGTGCTCTGGCACCTCGGGCTGGCGGTCGCCGACCGGGGCTGACCCGCGTCCCGAGCGGGGCTGACCGAGGACCGGCAGCTTCGGCGGCTACCCTGGACCGGTGAGTCCTGCTGTCAAGTACACGCTCGCCAGGCTGGTCCTCTTCCTGGCCGTCTTCGCCGCCCTGTGGTTCGTGCCGAACCTGAGCCTGCTGCTCAAGCTGATGATCGCGATTCTGGTCTCGGCCGCGGCGAGCTGGTTCCTGCTGCGCAACCTCCGTGACGACGTGACCGCCCAGGTCGAGAGCGCGGTGGACCGCCGCAAGGCCGAGAAGGACCGGCTGCGCGCCGCCCTGGCCGGCGAGACTGAGCCCACCGAGGACGTGCCCGCCGCCGTCGAAGAGGTCCACAAGACCCAGGCGTGATGAGCCTGCGCACATCCTCCACTCCGCGTCGCGTGTATCGGCACGGGTGTGTATTACGGTGTCGCCTGACTGTCCCGCAGCGAAGCCGGTGCGAACCCGGCGCTGTCCCGCAACTGTGATCCCACCCCTGCTCGGGTGGGCGAGCCAGGTCGCCTGCGGCAGTCGCGAACCACGCTCTCGAGGAAGGGCGTCTCGCGGACCGGGCTGCCCCACCTGATCGGGCCCTGTCGGCGAAGGACCTGCCTCGACCGATAGGAGGATCAGTGCGCACCCGTTTCCTTTCCCGCCGCGCCATTGGCGCGCTCGCCGCCGCCGGCCTCGTGGCCGCGCTCGCGGCCTGCGCGACGAACGACCCGGCGACCCCTGCCCCGTCGAGCGCCGCCGCGGCGTACCCGGTGACCGTCGGCTCGGTGACCCTGCCCGCGCAGCCGGTGAAGATCGTGTCGCTGTCGCCGACCACCACCGAGATGCTCTTCGCGATCGGCGCCGGCGGCCAGGTCGTCGCCGTCGACGACAACTCGAACTTCCCGGCGAACGCGCCGAAGACCGAGCTGTCCGGCTTCCAGCCCAACGCCGAGGCCGTCGCGGCCAAGAGCCCCGACCTGGTCGTGCTCAGCACCGACGCCAACAACGTGGTCGCCCAGCTGACCACTCTGAAGATCCCGGTGTACGTGGCCCCGGCCGCGGTCACCCTGGAGGACACCTACCGGCAACTCGCCGAGCTGGGCACGCTGACCGGGCACACCGCCGAGGCGACCGCGCTCGCCGGCCAGATGAAGGACGACGTCGCCAAGCTGGTCAAGGACCTGCCGAAGCGGGCGACGCCGCTGTCCTACTACTACGAGCTGGACCCGACGCTGTACTCGGTGACCTCGAAGACCTTCATCGGCTCGCTGTTCGAGCTGGCCGGCCTGAAGAACGTGGCCGACGCCGCCGACACCAAGGGCAGCGGATACCCGCAGCTCACCGCCGAGTCGCTGGTCAAGTCGAACCCCGACCTGATCTTCCTGGCCGACACCAAGTGCTGCAAGCAGGACCTGGCCGCGGTGCAGGCGCGGGCCGGCTGGGCCGGGATGACCGCCGTCAGCAAGGGCCAGGTCGTGGCGCTGGACGACGACATCGCCTCGCGCTGGGGCCCGCGCGTCGTGGACCTGATCCGCGCGATCGTCGACGCCGCGAACAAGGTCCCGGCCTGACGTGACGACGCTGCGACCGGCACGGCTGCGTCCCGGGTGGCTCGCCGCCGGGATCGGGGCCGTGCTGGTCGCGCTCGTCGCCGGGGTCGCCCTGGGCCCGGTGACGCTGCCGCCCGGCTCGGTCGCGGCGGAACTGCTCAACCTGATCCCCGGCGTGGACCTGCCGTCGGGGCTGAACGAGCGCGAGATCGCCATCATCACCGAGCTGCGGCTGCCGCGGGTGGTGCTGGGCCTGCTGGTCGGCGCGATGCTGTCCCTGGCCGGCGGCTGCTACCAGGGCGTCTTCCGCAACCCGCTGGCCGACCCCTACCTGCTGGGCGTCGCCGCGGGCGCCGGGCTCGGCGCGACCATGGCGATCGCGTTCCGGGCCGGGCCGTTCCTGCCGCTGGCCGCGTTCGCCGGGGCCGGGATCGCGGTCGTGGTCACCTACCTGCTCGGGGTGGCCGGTGGGCGGGACCGCTCGTCGGCGACGCTCATCCTGGCCGGGGTGGCCGTGTCGAGCTTCCTCGCCGCGATCCAGACCTACCTGCTGCAGCGCAACGTGGACACCATCCGTGAGGTGTACTCCTGGCTGCTCGGGCGGCTGGCCACCAACGGCTGGCACGAGGTGACGCTGCTGCTGCCGTACGTGGTGGTCACCACGGTCGTGGTGCTGGCCCTGCGCCGGGAGCTGGACGTGCTCAGCGTCGGCGACACCGAGGCGGCGAGCCTGGGCCTGCACCCGCAGCGCTCCCGGATGATCCTGCTGGCCGCGGCCTCGCTGGGCACCGCCGCCGCGGTCGCCGTGTCCGGCCTGATCGGCTTCGTCGGCATCATCGTGCCGCACGTGGTGCGGCTGCTGGCCGGTGGTTCGTACCGGTCGATCCTGCCGCTGTCGCTGCTGTTCGGCGCGGCCTTCCTGGCCCTGGCCGATCTCGCCGCGCGCACCCTGATCGCCCCGGGCGAGCTGCCGATCGGGGTGGTCACCGCGTTCTTCGGCGCGCCGTTCTTCATCCTGGTGCTGCGCTCGACCCGGCGGGTGAGCGTCTGATGCTGGCCGTCGAGGGCGTCCGGGTGACCCTGGGCGACGCCGAGATCCTGCACGGCGTGGACCTGACCGTGGCCTCCGGCGAGTGGGTCACCGTGATCGGGCCCAACGGCGCGGGCAAGTCGACCCTGCTGCGGGCCGTGGGCGGCGCGGTGCCGAGCCATGGAAAGATCATCATCGACGGTACGCCGACCAGCGCGCTGCCGCGCCGTCGCCGAGCCCAGCTGGTGGCCACGGTCGCCCAGCAGCCCGTGGTGCCGCCCGGCATGCGGGTGCTCGACTACGTGCTGCTCGGGCGCACGCCGTACATCGCCCCGCTGGGCCGCGAGTCGGCGCAGGATCTGTCCATCGTGGAGCAGGTGCTCGACTCCCTCGAACTGCGCCGGTTCACCGGGCGCGAGCTGGAGACGCTGTCCGGCGGCGAGCGCCAGCGGGTGTTCCTGGCCCGCGCGCTGGCCCAGGGCGCGCCGCTGCTGCTGCTCGACGAGCCCACCTCGGCGCTGGACATCGGCCACCAGCAGGAGGTGCTGGAGCTGGTCGACCGGTTGCGCAAGGAACGCGCGCTGACCGTGCTGGCCACCATGCACGACCTGTCCGTGGCGGGCGAGTACGCCGACCGGCTGGTGCTGCTGGCCGAGGGCCGGATCGCCGCCGACGGCCCGCCCGCGCAGGTGCTGACCGAGGAACTGCTCGCGCGGCACTACCGCGCCCGGGTCCGCGTCATCGCGGGCGAGTTCGGCCCGATCGTGGTCCCCGTGCGGCTCAGCTGATCTCGCGTACCGCCGCGACCGCCCGGTCCACGTCCGCCTCGTTCGTGACGATGCTCGTCCCGAACCGCAGGTAGGACGGGTTGTACGGGGTCGTGCTGGTGACGATCCCCTTGGTCAGCAGCGCCGAGACGGCCGACGCCGGGCTCATCGACTTCAGCTCGCAGCAGACCAGCCCTGCGGACAGCTCAGCCGACTTCGGCGTGATCAGCTTGACGCCGTCGATGCCGGCCAGGCCCTCCTTGAGCCGAGTGGCGAGGGCGGTGGTGCGCTCGGCGACGCGGCGGCGGGTCAGCGCGGCGTGGAGGTCGAACGCCTGCTCCAGCGCCCACAGGTGCTCGAAGTTGTGGTAACCGCCCGGTGACGCTGACGGGGCGGGCAGCGCGGGATCGAGTCCCAGCCAGTTCGCGAATCCCGCCTGCTCGAAGGTCGGGATCGCGGGCCGGAACCTGGCCCACGCCTCGGGCCGGCCCCACACCAGCCCGGTGCCGCGCGGCCCGAACAGCCACTTGTGGCAGCCGGAGACGAGGAAGTCGCAGCCCAGCTCGGCCGGCCCCGCGTCGACCGCGCCGAAGCCGTGCACCCCGTCCACGCACAGCAGGGCCCGCCGGTCCGGGGGCAGGTCACGGTTGTGCGCGGCGAGCACGTCGGCGATGGCGCGGATCGGCATCCGGAGTCCGGTGCTGGAGTGCACCCAGGTCACCGCGACCACCCGGGTGGCCGGAGTGAGGGACTTCGTGAGGGTGTGCACGATCTGGTCGGCACTCGCCGTGGCGGGCTCGGCGAACAGCCGCACTCTGCGCACCGTCACGCCGTCGCGGGCCGCGCGCAACCGCAGCGACTCGTGCGTGGAGTAGAAGTCGTGCTCGGTGGTCAGCACCTCGTCGCCGGGCCGCAGCGCGATCCCGCCGTAGAGCAGGCCGAGCCCCATCGTGGTCGAGTCGGTGAAGTACACGTGGTCGCCGGACCCGCCGAGGTACTTGCCGGCCGCGAGGTGCAGCCGCTGCCGCGCGTTCTCCTCCTGGGCGTGCAGGTAGCCGACCGTGTCCCGGTCCAGGCCGTCGCGGTGCCTTGCGATCGCTGCCCGCACGTCGGCGGGTGGGCTGGCGAACACGAACGCGGCGAACTGCGCCTTGGCCGTGTCCAGCAGGAACTGCTGCCGCACGCTGTCCCAGCTGCCGGGGTCCAGTGGGCCGGGAGTGGGTCGCGGGGTCTCCATGACGGGGTCGGCGTCGCACGCCGACAGTGCGCCCAGCGCGGCGGTGGCGGTCAGTCCGCCCAGCAGCCCCCGACGGCTGACAGAAAGCTCACCCATCGCCATATGGGACCACGACCGTCCTCAGTCCGCTATCCGTAACAGGGCCGGGTCCTAACGCCAGAGCCCGTCACCTCGGCAGGCTTGACGAAAGGCTGGAGGCCGGTCATGAACGTGGATGAGCACATCGCAGCGCTCCATGGGTTCATGCGCGCGGATCATGAGGAGTACATCGCCCAGGTTCGTGGCTGGGCGGAGACTGCCGATGCCGAAGGCCGCATCGCTGCCGCGCGGCAGCACTGGGCGCATGTCCGCAGGCTGGAGGCCATGGACAAGCCGTGGGAGGCCACGCCGCTTGCCGCCTAGACGCAACTTGAGTTGACCACGAGAGCCCCGTGCGGATCGGTCGTGCGGGGCTCTCGGGTGTCCGTCAGTCGCGCAGCGGGTCCGGGAGGGGTTCGGTGTGCAGGACGATGAGGCTGGTCACGGCGCGGGTGAGGGCGACGTAGAGGCGGTGCAGGCCGCGTGGTTCGGCGGCGACGATGGCGGCGGGTTCGAGCACGATGACGTGGTCGTACTCCAGGCCCTTGACCAGCGTCGCGGGCACGACGGTGAGGCGGCCGTCACCGTCCAGGTCGGACGGTTCGAGACCGGCCGCGCGCAGGGCGTCGAGCACCGCGGGCACCGCCGCGTCGGCCGCGATCACGCCGACCGAGCCCTCGCGGGTCAGCGCGGTCCGGGCCGCCGTGACCACGTCGGCGGACTCGGTTACCTCCAGCGAGCCGTCCCGCCGAAGCGAGCGGGCCGGCGGCACCGCCACGTCGAGGGCGGGCAGCAGCCGGTTGGCCAGCGCGACGACCACGGCGGGCACCCGGAAACCGGTGCTCAGCGGCACGATGCGGCCGTCGGGGCGGCCCAGGTGGCCGAGCAGGTCGCGCCAGTCGCGGGCGGCCCACGGCGTGGTGCCCTGGGCGAGGTCGCCGAGCACGGTCAGCGAGCCGTGGCCGGTGCGCCGGGCCAGCGCCCGCGCCTGCATCGGGGACAGGTCCTGCGCCTCGTCGATGACGATGTGGCCGAAGCCCGCCTGCCGGTCGAGCAGGCCGGCGACCTCGTCGGCGAGCACCGCGTCGGCCGCGGTCCACGGCGCGCTGCGCAGGCTGCGCGGCGGCTTGGCCCAGTGCAGCAGCTCCTGCTCCTCGGGGGTGAGCAGCCCGTCGGCGGCGCGGCTGCGCGCCTCGGCGTCGGTGTAGAGGTCGGCCAGCAGCTGCTGCGGGGTGACCGCGGGCCAGCAGTGGTCCAGCAGCTCCGCCACGGCCTTGACCTTGCCCATCTTGCGCAGCCAGGTGTCCGGCGGGGAGTCGCCGCGGCGGGCCTCGGACTGTCGCTGCAGCAGCCCCACCACGCGGGCGCGCACCCGCTCCCGGCCCAGGGCGTACGGCGGCTGCTCGCGGCGCACCTCGTCGACGACCCGGCGCAGCACGCCCTCGTCGACGCGCCAGCGGTAGGAGCCGTCCGAGACGGTGATCGGGCCGGTGGGCCGGGCGATCCGGGCCCACAGCGCGCGGTGCAGCACCTGTGCCATGCGCTGGTCGTGCTTGAGGGTGGCGGCCGCGACACCGTCCTCGGCGCGCACCGGCAGCTGGTCGAGCAGTTCGGCCACGGTCGCCTGGGAGACCTCCAGCTCGCCGAGGGCGGGCAGCACCGCGGAGATGTAGTGCAGGAACGCCCGGTTCGGCCCGATGATCAGCACGCCGGACCGGCGCAGCCGCTCGCGGTGCAGGTAGACCAGGTACGCGGCGCGGTGCAGGCCGACCGCGGTCTTGCCGGTGCCGGGCGCGCCCTGTACGCAGATGGTGTCCTCGAGATCGGCGCGCACCAGCTCGTCCTGCTCGGGCTGGATGGTCGCGACGATGTCGCGCATCGGGCCGACGCGGGGGCGTTCGATCTCGGCGGTGAGGATGGCGCTGCCGGTGCCCAGCTCCTGGCCGTGGTCGAGGTGCTCGTCCTCGAAGCTGGTCAGCACCGTGCTGCCGCGGGCCGGGGCGGGCGACCAGCCGAACCGGCGGCGCACCGCCACCTCCTGCGGGTCGCGGGCGCTGGCCTGGTAGAACCGGCGCGACATGGGAGCGCGCCAGTCGAGCACCATCGGCTCACCGACGGCGTCGGAGACGTGGCGGCGGCCGATGTGCCAGCGCTCGGCACCGCTGGTGGCTCGTTCCGGCAATCCGCCAGCGGACGGCTCCCCACCAGCGGCAGCCATGGTCAGCTTGCCGAAGAACAGCGGCACCGCCGGGTCGTCGGAGAGTTCCTTGATGCGCTGCGCCATCTGCCGGCCGAGCTGCTCGGCGGTGTACGCGTCGCCGGCGACCTGGTCGCCGACGGTGAACAGCTGCTCGGCGCGCTCGCGCATGGCCTTCAACGCGGCGCGCGAGGCGGTGAGGTGGGCGCGTTCGGCGGACAGTTCGTCGGCGGTCGGTGCGGTGGGGGTCTCGTTGGCGGTCGGGGTTACGGCGGTCATGGCCGTCCTCTCGGGCGAGAAAGATCGGCCGCCCGGCGCTGCGCTCCTGGATGAGCGCTGTCGGCAGTGCCCTTCACAATCGACCGACCATGGTAGCTGTCATCGACGGGCGGTCACGTGATTTTCTTTACCGGTGAGCTCCGAGGGACTGCTGAAGATCACCGACCCGTCGGTGATGCGGGCGCTGGCGCACCCAGCCCGTATTGCGATCATGGATCATCTCTCCGCCACCGGTGAGGACGCGACGGCCACCGAGTGTGCGGAGATGGTCGGCCTGTCCCCCAGCGCGACCAGCTACCACCTTCGGGCGCTGGCCAAGGCGGGGCTGATCGAGGATGCGCCGAGCCGGGGCGACGGCCGGGAACGGGTGTGGCGGGCCCGCACCCGCGGCTGGTCGTTGGAGATCGGGCCGGACGGCGGCTCCGACGCCCGCGCGGCCGAGAGCGCCGTGGCCGGGGTCTTCCTGGCCCAGGGCGACGAGCGGGTGCGCCGGTGGCTGTCGCGCTCGCACGAGGAGACGACGCAGTGGTTCGACGCCGCGCTGATGAGCGAGTTCGGCATCGTCATCACCGCCGACGAGCTGACCGCGCTCACCGACAAGATGGCCGGGCTGCTGGAGCCGTACAAGGTGAGCAAGCGCAAGGACGTGCCCGCCGACGCACGGCGCGTCACCTGCCAGATACGCGCGGTGCCGGTGGACTGACCGGCGAGCCTCACAGGTCACACCTTCCGCGGGCATCGCCCGAGCGGTCGCCCGCGGCAGGTAGGCTCCCTGATCATGAACGCGGTGCAGCGTCCCCGGGTAGGGCACATCCAGTTCCTGAACTGTCTCCCGATCTACTGGGGACTGATGCGCTCAGGCGCCCTGATCGACGTCGAGTTGCACAAGGACACCCCCGACCGGCTCAGCGAGGCGCTCGTCGCCGGCGACCTGGACATCGGTCCGATCTCGCTGGTGGAATACCTGCGCCATGCGGACGAGCTGCTGCTGCTGCCCGACCTCGCGGTCGGCTCGGACGGCCCGGTGCTGTCGGTCAACGTCGTCTCCACCAAGCCGCTGAACGAACTCGACGGCACGAAGGTCGCGCTGGGCAGCACCTCGCGCACCAGCGTGCTGCTGGCGCAGATGCTGCTGCTGGAGCGCTACGGCGCGAGCCCGGACTACTTCACCTGCCCGCCCGATCTGACGCAGATGCTGCTGGAGGCCGACGCGGCCGTGCTCATCGGCGACACGGCGCTGCGCGCGCTGTTCGAGGCGCCCAGGCGCGGGCTCACCGTCACCGACCTGGGCCAGGCCTGGCGCGAGTGGACCGGCCTGCCGATGGTGTTCGCGGTGTGGGCGGTCCGGCGTGACTTCGCCGCCGCGCACCCCGGCCTGGTCAAGGAGGTGCACCAGGCGTTCCTGCGCTCGCGCGACCTGTGCGTGGACAACCTGGACGAGGTCGCCGCGTCGGCGGCCCGCTGGGAGCCCTTCGACGCCGCCACGCTCGCCTCGTACTTCCGCGTGCTGGACTTCTCGCTGGGCGGTCGGCAGATCAACGGCCTGCGCGAGTTCGCCCGCCGGGCCGCGCTGGCCGGCCGGGCCCCGGCCCTGCCCGAGGGCGGCCCGGAGTTCATGGAGCTGTAGCTCAGACCAGGTCGGTCTTGGTGCGCAGCTGGGTGGCGACGGACTTGGCGATCTCGCCGCCGTGCGTCCAGGCGGTGCTCAGCGGGAACCGGGTCAGCACCGCCATGGTCCAGTCGTCGCCCAGGGCCAGGCAGTTGACGTTCCACTCCTTGGTGGCCTGGCGGTCGACCCAGCCGTTCTTGATGGCGATGCCGGACTGCTCCGCGGCCGGGAACGCCTTGCGGATGCCGAAGTTGCCGGTGCCGCGCACCGCCCGCATCTCGCCGACGAGGTAGCTGGTCCAGGTGGGTCCGGCCGCCTTGCCGCTGCCGATGGCGTGCGCGATGCGGCAGGTGTCGCGGGCGGACAGCCGGGTGGTGCTCCAGCCGTCGCCCGCCTTGGAGTCGGTCAGCCCGCAGACGTCGATCAGGCGCGCGATCGTCGCCGAGCGGCCCAGCTCCTCGTACAGCGTGGCGGCGGGTGGGTTGGCGCTGTCGCGGATCATCGTGCGGATCTCGTTCATCCGCGTCGCGCTCGGCGTCTGCCCGGCCTCGGCCGCGCGGCGCAGGTAGTCCGCGGCCAGCCAGGCCTTGATCATCGAGGCGGTCATGTTGGTCTGGTTGAAGTTCGACGAACCGACGATCTTGCCGGTCTTCCGGTCCATCAGCGCCCAGCTCCACCAGGCGCTCGTCTGCACGCTGACCAGCGCCCCCGGGTTGGGGGCGGCCAGCACGTCCACGGCGCCCTGCTCCAGGCCGGGCGGCCCGGGCTGCACCGGCACGCTGCGCGCGACCGCGGACTCGGGGCTCGCCGCGGCGCTGGGCGACACGGCGGGGTCCTGCCAGTTGGCGGCGACGGCGGGGTCGCCGCTGCCGCGACCGGCCAGCCAGAAACCGCCGCCGGCCAGCGCGGTCAGTCCGGCGGTGCCGGCCAGCAGCGCACGGCGACGGGTGAACAGCTCTGTCATGAGGGGGAACTCCGGGGGTGGGCGGGGCGCGGAGGGGTGTCCGCCGGAAGGTCAGGTCGCCGGTGGCGTCACCAGCTGTCGCGCCACGGAGGCGCACACGTCGGCCCCGTACTGCAGGCCGCTCTCGACGGGGTAGCGGGTCATCACATTCATGATCCAGTCATCGCTGATGGCGAGGCAGTTCAGGTGCCAGTTGCCGTCGGCGCCGATGGCCGTCCAGCCGTTCTTGATGGCGAGGGTGCGGGCGAGGGTGTCGGGTACGCCGTCGATGATGCCCCACCGGCCGCCGCCCGTCGTGGCGAACTGTTCCTCGGCGGCGGTGGAACCGCTCACCGAGCGCATCTCGGTGAGCACCCAGCCGGTCCACCGCGGGCCCGCCGCGGTGCCGTCGGCGACGCACTGCGCCAGCCGGACCGCGTCCCGAGGCGACATCTGGGTGCGGCTCCACCACTGGTCGAACAGTGTGGTGTCGGTCAGCCCGCAGACGTCGATCATCCGCTGCACGACCTCGTTGCCGCCGCCGGCCCGGTAGAGGGCCTGCGCGGCGCCGTCGTCGGAGTGCCTGATCGCGGCGCTGGCCTGGGCCAGCTCCTGCGGGGTCACCGGCTGGCCCGACTCGGCGGCACGGCGCAGGTGGTCGGCGACCAGCCACACCTTGATCATCGACTCGGTGCTGCTGGTCTGCGTGGCGTTGCGGGACGCGACGATCTGGCCGGTGCGCCGGTCGAGCATGGCGTAGCCGACGAAGTCGCCGGTGAAGGCCAGGTTGACCCGGCCCGCGGTGAGCGACCGGGTCGGCCGGTCCGCGGCTCGCGAGGAGGCGCGCTGGCTGGCGGCGTCGGCGGTCGGCGAGGCGGCACCCGCGTTCGGGACGGGCGTGGCGGTGGTCTTGGGGGCCGCGCCGGGCACGGCGATCGGGGCCGGGGTCGGCGGGGTGCCCGCGGCTTCTGCGCTCACCTGGACATTCTGCGAGCCGGTGAGAGCCGTGGTGGCGGTAGGGGCCACCAGCGCGAGGACCAGTACGCCGAGCGCGGTCGTCGCGGCGGTGAGAGGTGTGCGGCGGCGCATATGGGGGTGCTCCCGTTGACGGCATTGTCGTGGGTCGCCCGGGTATGGGGTGGTCCCGGATTGGCAGCAACGGTAGGTCGTACCTGCGTGAGCTGCCATTTCCGAGTCTTGCTCGCGCTCATTCCGGGTACCAGCAGTGATGCAGGTCACGGTGGGGCGGCCGCCGTGCGGCTGGTTGTGACAGTTGTTGCGCCGATACGCGCAAAGCTGTAACACTGGCCGCATGGAGACCGGTATGCCAGGGGTTGCTGGCGCGGAAAGGCTGCTCGGCGAGGTCGAGGAGGCCGAGGCCGCGCTGCGGGAGGCCGCCGAACGGGCGCTGGACGGCGAGGCGTCGTTCGACGCGGTGATCGCCGCCGATCAGAAGATCGAGCCGCGCGACGCCATGCCCGACGCGTACCGGGCGGGGCTGATCCGCCAGATCGCCCAGCACGCGCACTCCGAGATCATCGGCATGCAGCCCGAGGGCAACTGGATCAGCCGCGCCCCCTCGCTGCGGCGCAAGGCGATCCTGCTGGCCAAGGTGCAGGACGAGGCCGGGCACGGGCTCTACCTCTACGCCGCCGCGGAGACGCTCGGCGTCAGCCGCCAGGAGCTGGACGCCGCGCTGCTGACCGGCAAGCAGAAGTACAGCTCGATCTTCAACTACCCCACGCTCAGCTGGGCCGACATGGGCGCGATCGGCTGGCTGGTGGACGGCGCCGCGATCGTGAACCAGGTGCCGCTGTGCCGCTGCTCGTACGGGCCGTACGCGCGCGCCATGATCCGCGTGTGCAAGGAGGAGTCCTTCCACCAGCGCCAGGGCTACCAGTCGCTGTACGTGCTCGCGCAGGGCACCCCCGCGCAGCGGGCGATGGCGCAGGACGCGGTGGACCGCTGGTGGTACCCGTCGCTGGCGATGTTCGGGCCGCCGGACGCGGACTCCACGCACTCGGCGCAGTCCATGGCGTGGAAGGTCAAGCGCTTCTCCAACGACGAGCTGCGCCAGCGTTTCGTCGACATGTGCGTGCCGCAGGCGGAGATCCTCGGCGTCACGCTGCCCGACCCCGACCTGAAGTGGAACGAGCAGCGCGGCCACTACGACTACACGTCTCCCGATTTCGACGAGCTGATGCGGGTGGTCAAGGGCGACGGCCCCTGCAACCGCCAGCGGCTGGCGCACCGCAACCGGGCGCACGAGGACGGCGCCTGGGTGCGCGAGGCGGCCGCGGCGTACGCGGCGAAGAACAGGAAGGTATTGGCGTGAGCGAGCGAACCATGAGCGCGGCGGCCGCCGGCGACGAGCGCAGCGAGGAGTGGGCGTGACCAGCGACGTTCCCTTGTGGGAGGTGTTCGTCCGGCCCCGGCGCGGGCTGTCCCACACCCACGCCGGCAGCCTGCACGCGCCGGACGCGGACATGGCCCTGCGCCACGCGCGTGACCTCTACACCCGGCGCCAGGAGGGCGTCTCCATCTGGGTGGTGCCCGCCACGGAGATCACCGCGTCGAGCCCGGACGAGAAGGACTCCTTCTTCGACCCGGCCGCCGACAAGATCTACCGGCACCCGACCTTCTACGAGCTGCCCGAGGGGGTGGCACACCTGTGAGCGAGCGCAGCGAGCGAACCATGGGCGCGGTGCCCGCCGGTGACGAGCGAAGCGAGGAGCGGGCGTGAGCGAGCTTGCTGAGCGCACCGAGGTGGAGTTGCTGGCCCTCGGGGACGACGCCCTGATCGCGGCCCAGCGGCTGGCCGAATGGGTGTCGCGCGCGCCCACGCTGGAGGAGGACGTGGCGCTGGCCAACATCGCCCTCGACCAGCTCGGCGCGGCCCGGATGCTGCTGGCCACCGCGGGCGACGAGGACGAGCTGGCATACCGGCGTGACGACCAGGGGTTCCGCAACTGTCTGCTGGCCGAGCTGCCGCTCGGGCCGGCCCGCGGCGACCTGGACTTCGGCTGGACGATGACCTGGCTGCTCATGCTGTCGGCGGCGCAGCTGCTGCGCTACACCGACCTCGCGGCGGGCGCCGACGAGCAGGCGGCGGGCATCGGGGCGAAGGCGGTCAAGGAGTCGACCTAC
This sequence comes from Catellatospora paridis, assembly GCF_009720365.1. Taxonomy (GTDB): domain Bacteria; phylum Actinomycetota; class Actinomycetes; order Mycobacteriales; family Micromonosporaceae; genus Catellatospora; species Catellatospora paridis. The sequence continues at coordinate 62,797 of NZ_ML769318.1, forward strand.
CACCTCGACCACGCCACCCAGTGGATGCTGCGGCTGGGCGGCGGCACCGAGCAGTCGCACCGCCGGGTGCAGGAGGCGCTGGACGGTCTCTGGCCCTACGGCCACGAGCTGACCGAGGGCATCCGCGACCGCTGGCTGGCGCTGGTCGAGCCGGTGCTGGCGGAGTCGGGCCTGACCCGCCCCGCCGACCGCTGGCGGCCCGACGGCGGCCGGGCGGGGCGGCACACCGAGCACCTGAGCTTCCTGCTGGCAGAGATGCAGTCGCTGCATCGGGCGCACCCCGGGGCGCAGTGGTGAGCACGGCCGTCGCCACGGCGGCGCGGGGCGACCGGAGGGAGGGCGTGATGACGGCGCAGACGGAGATCGCAAGGATCGCCGGTGCGGTGCCCGATCCGGAACTGCGTGTGGTCACCATCGGTGAGCTGGGCATCGTGCGCGGCGCGGAGCTCGCGGACGGCCGGGTCACGGTGACGATCACGCCGACCTACTCCGGCTGCCCGGCGATGGACGCGATCCGCGACGACATCCGGGCCGCACTGGCCGGGGCCGGGTTCGCCGACGTCGAGGTCAAGACCGTGCTCAGCCCGGCCTGGTCCACCGACATGATCACCGAATCGGGCTGGGCGGCGCTGGAGCGCACCGGCATCGCGGCGCCGGGTGCGTCCGGCACGCCGGCCTGCCCGCGCTGCGCGCACGCGCACGGCGGGCAGCCCACGCCGGTGCTGCAGATCAGCCGGTACGCCTCGACGCCCTGCCAGAGCCTGTGGAGCTGCCGCTCCTGCCTGGAACCCTTCAACGCGATCAAGAAACTGTGAGCACGCCGCTGTGAGCACGACTTTCCACGAGCTGACCGTCACCGCGGTGGAGCAGCTGACCCCGTCCGCGGTGGCGCTGACCTTCGCGGTCCCCGCCGAGCTGCGGCAGGCCTTCGCCTTCCGGCCGGGACAGCACGTCACCGTACGCCTGGACGACGAGCTGCGCCGCTCGTACTCGATCTGCTCGACGCCCGCGCAGCTGCGTGAGCGGGGCACGCTGACGATCGGCGTGAAGCGGGTGCCGGGCGGGGTCTTCTCGACCCGGGCGCAGGCGCTCGCGGCGGGCGAGACGCTGCCGGTGCTGCCGCCGCTCGGCCGTTTCACCACCGAGCTGGACCCGGCCCGCGCCCGCCGCTACGGCGCGATCGTGGCGGGGTCGGGGATCACGCCGGTGCTGTCGCTGGTGTCGGCGGCGCTGGAGACCGAGCCGGGCAGCACGTTCGCCGTGCTCTGCGGCAACCGCAGCGGCGCCGAGGTGATGTTCGCCGACGCGCTGGCCGACCTGAAGGACCGCTTCCCCGGGCGGCTGCAGCTGGTGCACGTGCTGTCGCGGGAGATGCAGCCCAGCGAGCTGCTCTCCGGCCGGCTGGACGCGGACCGGGTGACCATGCTGCTCAAGGAGTTCGAGCTGGCCGAGGTGCAGGAGTGGTTCCTGTGCGGGCCGCTGGGCGTGGTGCGCGCGGCCCGCGAGGCGCTGGCGGCGGTGGACGCGACCGGCAAGGTGCACGTCGAGCTGTTCCACGCCGAAGAGGTCGCGCCCCCGGTCGTCGACGTGGCGGGCGGGGACGTGGAGGTCTCCATCGTCCTGGACGGACGGTCGACCGACTTCACCATGGACCGGTCCGAGCGGGTGCTGGACGCGGCGCTGCGCCACCGCGGCGAGCTGCCGTACGCGTGCAAGGGCGGGGTCTGCTCGACCTGTCGCGCGAAGGTGGTCTCCGGCGCGGTGCAGATGGCCGCGAACTGGGCGCTGGAGCCCGATGAGCTGGCCGCGGGATACGTGCTGACGTGCCAGTCCAGCCCCACGAGCGAGGAGCTGGTGCTCGACTTCGACGCCTGAGCAGGCCGGGTGTGACGGACCAGCCGGGCCCGGCGGGGCGGCGACCCGATAGTCTCGGGGGCGTGAGTGCGAACCGGGAGATCGACAGCATTGTGCAGCGGGCCGCGGACGGCGGCCGCATCAGCTCCGAGGAGGCGCTGCTGCTGTATACCGACGCGCCGTTCCACGCGCTCGGTGAGGCCGCGGACGCGGTGCGCCGCCGCCGCTACCCGGACGGCGTCGTCACGTACCTGATCGACCGCAACATCAACTACACCAACGTGTGCGTGACGGCGTGCAAGTTCTGCGCCTTCTACCGGGCCCCCAAGCACAGCGAGGGCTGGACCCACGACACCGCCGAGATCCTGCGCCGCTGCGGCGAGGCGGTCGAGCTCGGCGCGACCCAGGTGATGCTGCAGGGCGGCCACCACCCCGAGTACGGCGTGGACTACTACGAGACCATGTTCGCCTCGGTGAAGCAGGCGTACCCGCAACTCATGATCCACTCGATCGGGCCCAGCGAGATCCTGCACATGGCCAAGGTCTCCGGCGTCTCCATCGAGGAGGCCGTGGTCCGCATCAAGGCGGCCGGGCTCGACTCGATCGCCGGCGCCGGCGCGGAGATGCTGCCCGACCGCCCGCGCAAGGCGATCGCCCCGCTCAAGGAGTCGGGCGCGCGCTGGCTGGAGGTCATGGAGGTGGCGCACCGGCACGGGGTCGAGTCCACCGCGACGATGATGATGGGCACCGGCGAGACCAACGCCGAGCGCATCGAGCACCTCACCATGATCCGCGACGTGCAGGACCGCACCGGAGGCTTCCGCGCCTTCATCCCGTGGACCTACCAGCCCGAGAACAACCACCTCAAGGGGCGTACGCAGGCGACCTCGCTGGAGTACCTGCGCCTGATCGCGGTGGCCCGGCTGTTCTTCGACAACGTGGCGCACCTGCAGGCGTCCTGGCTGACCACCGGCAAGGACGTGGGCCAGGTCGCGCTGCACATGGGCGTGGACGACCTGGGTTCGATCATGCTGGAGGAGAACGTCATCTCCTCGGCGGGCGCCAAGCACCGCTCCAACCTGCACGACCTGGTCCAGCTCATCCGCACCGCGGGCCGCATCCCCGCCCAGCGCGACACGCTCTACCGGCACCTGAACGTGCACTGGACTCCCGCCGACGACCCCACCGACGAGCGCGTGACCTCGCACTTCTCCTCGACCGCCATCGCCGGCGGCGGCGTCGGCAAGCAGCTCCCGCTGGTCGACGCCCGCTGATCGGCTGCAAGATCGCTGTTTCGTGTCAGAGAGTGCGACCGGACCGCACTTTCTGACACGAACCCGTGATCAATCCCACGCTGTGCGTGACTGTTCGGCCTATGGGCCGCCGGCTGGACTCGCGGTTACCGTCCAGGGTTGGCGATTCGTGGGAGGACGGCGATGGAACGGCACGTGATGAGGCTCGCGGCGGTGCTGACGGCACTGCTGGCCGGGCTCGGGCTCGCCGCTTCTCCCGCGTGGGCCGCCGGATCGGATCTCGCGGTGCAGTCGGCGGACGGCCGCGAGGGCGAGGTCGGGCAGACCGTGAGCGTGCCGGTCGGCCTCGCCAACAAGGGCCCCGACCCGATCGCGGCGAAGCCGGTGACGGTGTCCTACCGGGCTCCGGCGGGTGCGGTGATCATCCGGGCGAACGGCGCGACGAACTGCGTGTACAACGTGGCTCGCACCACGGCGCGCTGCCAGCTCGGCGCCGATTGGCGCGGTGCCCTCACCCTCAAGCCCGGCGAGTTCGTCAACCGCAACCTCGACCTGCGGATCGACCGCAAGATCACCGCTCCCGGCGCGTTCAGCGTGACCTGCGGGTGCGACGCGAAGAAGTCGAACAACGCGACGAACATCGTGCTCAACGGCGTCACCAAGCCACTGCCGAGTTCAACTCCGTCGGCGAAGCCGTCGGCCTCCGCGTCGCCGACACCCAGCCCGTCGGCGACGCCGAGCGAGACGCCCGAGGCCACGGCGGAGCCGTCCGCCGAGGAGTCGACGGCACCGGCCGTGGCCGAGCCGTCGGAGCCGCCGGCGTCCGGCAGCGCCACACTGAGCGGGCTGATGCTGATCGGCTTCGGTGTCGTGCTGCTCGGCCTGGTCGGGCTGGGCGGCGCGGTGTATCTGTGGCGCGTGCGCGCCGGTCGCGACGATGACGGCGGCGACGACGGCGGCCACGACATGGACGCCACACAGGTGATCCGGTAGCGCAGTGTGGCGGCCGCCGCAGCGCGCCCGGACGGCGTTTGGCAGAGTGGCGCTGTGAGCCGCGCAGACCTGGATAAAGAGCCGTACGAGATCGCCGCCATGTTCGACGGCGTCGCGGAGAAGTACGACAAGACCAACTCCGTGCTGTCGTTCGGCCAGGACAAGGGCTGGCGTCGCGCCACCCGGGCCGCGCTGAGCCTCAAGCGCGGCGAGAAGGTGCTCGACCTGGGCGCGGGCACCGGCGTCTCCACCGAGGAACTGGCCCGCTCGGGTGCGTACGTGGTCGGCGTCGACCTGTCCCTGGGCATGCTGGCGGTGGGCCGCCGCGACCGGCCGCACGTGCCGCTGGTCGCCGGAGACGCGCTCGCGCTGCCGTTCCCCGACCACACCTTCGACGCGGTGACCACGTCGTTCGTCATCCGCAACGTGGCGAACACCCCGGCCGCGCTGCGCGAGCTGGCCCGGGTCACCAAGCCGGGCGGCCGCCTGGTGATCTGCGAGTTCTCGCACCCCGTCAACGGCGCGTTCCGCACCGTGTACCTGCAGTACCTGATGCGCTCGCTGCCCGCGGTGGCCCGCAAGGTCTCCAGCAACCCCGAGGCGTACGTCTACCTCGCCGAGTCGATCCGGGCGTGGCCCAACCAGAACGAGTTCGCCAAGATCATTGGCGAGAACGCCTGGACCCAGGTGAAGTACCGCAACCTGACCGGCGGCATCGTGGCGCTGCACAAGGCCGTCAAGCCCGCCTGATCCACGCGTTCGCCGGACACGGCGCGCCCCGCCGCCGCAGGATCGAACCATGCGGTACGACGAGAGCGCGGTCATCGGCGTCCTCGGCGGCGGTTACGGCGAGCCGCCGGTGCGCGTCGCCGAGCTGGAGGAGGCGGCCCGGCGCAGGTCGGCCGCCCGCCGGGCGACGCATCCCGTGCCGCCGCCCGCCCCGGATCCCGGTGTGCCCCCGGAACCGGATCCCGACCGGGTCCCTGACCCGACCCCCGACCCCCAGCCCGGCCCGCCCTGACGCGGCCGCGGTCGGTCCGGCTCGCCTAGGTCCTGCGCGCGCTCTGGGAGCGCGGCCGGGCCGAATGTGCAGTTAGGTTCACCTAACCACTACGGGTCCTTGACGCAGTTCTAGACTGCTCGCCGGACTTGCTTGTGAAGACTTTCACGAGCCCCGAACGAGCGTTAAGGCCGAGGTGGAGGTGAGCATGACACCGACCGATGTCGATGCGGATGTGATCGTCGTTGGAGCCGGTCCCGGTGGCTCCGCCGCCGCCTATCACCTTGCCAAGCATGGTGCGAAGGTGCTGCTGCTGGAGAAGACCGAGTTCCCGCGGGAGAAGGTCTGCGGCGACGGACTGACCCCCCGCGCGGTCAAGCAGCTGATCGACATGGGCGTCGACGTGAGCCCCGAGGCCGGCTGGCTGCACAACAAGGGCCTGCGTGTCATCGGCGGCGGCGTCCGGCTGGAGCTGGACTGGCCCGACCTGGCGAGCTTTCCCGACTTCGGCCTGGTGCGCACGCGCCTGGACTTCGACGACATGCTCGCCCAGCGGGCCGTCGCCGCGGGCGCCGACCTGCGCACCGGCCACAACGTCACCGGCCCGGTGCTCGACACCGACGGCCGCGTGGTCGGCGTCGAGGTGCGCACGCCCGAGGGCGACAAGACGCTGCGCTCGCACCTGGTGGTGGCCGCCGACGGCGTGTCCGGCCGGTTCGCGCTCGCGCTGGGCATGGCCAAGCGCGAGGACCGTCCGATGGGCGTCGCGGTGCGCCGCTACTACCACTGCCCGGCCAAGGCGAACGACGACTACCTGGAGTCCTGGCTCGAACTGCGCAGCCGCGAGGCCGGCGCCGCGCAGCTGCCCGGCTACGGCTGGATCTTCGGGCTCGGCGACGGCCGGGTGAACGTGGGCCTGGGTGTGCTGAACTCCTCCAAGGCCTACCAGGCGACGAACTACCGGAACATGCTCACCGACTGGATCGGCAGCACGCCCGAGGAGTGGGGCCTGAACGAGGCCAACGCCGACGGCAAGATCCTCGGCGCGGCCCTGCCGATGGGGTTCAACCGCACGCCCCACTACACGCGGGGCATGATGCTGGTGGGCGACTCGGGCGGGATGGTCAACCCCTTCAACGGCGAGGGCATCGCGTACGCGATGGAGTCCGGCCAGCTGGCCGCCGAGGTCCTGATCCAGGCCCTGGCGCGCCCGGCGGGCCCGGCCCGGGAGCTGGCGCTGGCGGCATACGCGAGCGAGCTCAAGCGCCGGTTCGGCGGTTACTACCGAATCGGCGGGATCTTCGTGAAGCTGATCGGCAATCCGCAGATCATGAAGGTGGCCACGAAGCACGGCATGCCGCATCCCACGCTCATGCGGTTCGTGCTCAAGTTGCTGGCCAACCTCACCGATCCGCGGGGCGGCGACTCCATGGACCGGATCATCAATGCCATGTCCCGCGTGGCACCCGCGGTGTAGCGGGCCGCGGGGCGAGGATCATAATCCGAGCTGCAAGCAGGCGAAACACTAATCAACCGGGAAGAAAGGACGTAGGCAGGTGTCGCTCTCCGCGTACGTGCCCATCGTTGGGCTCTTCGCGCTGGCCGCGGCCTTCGGGCTTTTCTCGGTCACGGCCGCGCCCTTCATCGGACCCCGCCGCTTCAACAAGGCGAAGCTCGACGCCTACGAGTGCGGCATCGAGCCGACCCCGCAGCCGATCGGCGGCGGGCGCTTCCCGATCAAGTTCTACTTGACCGCGATGCTCTTCATCGTCTTCGACATCGAGATCATCTTCCTCTACCCCTGGGCTGTCACCTTCGACAGCTTCCAGGGGTGGTTCGTCTTCGTCGAGATGCTTCTGTTCATCGGCACGGTGTTCATCGCGTACGCCTATGTATGGCGTCGCGGTGGCCTGGATTGGGACTGACATGGGACTCGAAGAGAAGCTCCCCTCCGGGGTGCTGCTCACCACCGTCCAGGGGCTCGTCAACTGGACCCGTAAGGCCAGCTTCTGGCCGGCCACCTTCGGCCTGGCCTGCTGCGCGATCGAGATGATGGCCACCGGTGCGGCCCGATTCGACTCGGGCCGCTTCGGCATGGAGGTCTTCCGGGCGTCGCCCCGCCAGGCCGACCTGATGATCGTGGCCGGCCGGGTGAGCCAGAAGATGGCCCCGGTGCTGCGCCAGATCTACGACCAGATGCCCGACCCCAAGTGGGTGCTGTCCATGGGCGTCTGCGCCTCGTCGGGCGGCATGTTCAACAACTACGCGATCGTGCAGGGCGTGGACCACATCGTGCCCGTCGACATGTACCTGCCGGGCTGCCCGCCGCGGCCGGAGATGCTGCTCGACGCGATCCTCAAGCTGCACGACAAGATCCTCGCCGAGCCGCTGGGCGCCGGCGGCCGCAAGATGCTGGCCGCCAAGGAGGCCCGCGAGGGCAAGCCCGTGGTCGCCCCGGGCGCGATGCCGTCGAGCTACCGCTACAACAAGGCGCTGCGCGCCGAGTGGGAGCAGGCCGTCGCCGAGGGCCGCGAGGAGCAGCTGCGGATCACGAAGTGGATGGAGCGGGGGAACCACCGGTGACCACCCAGGGTGAAGGACTGTTCGGGGTCACCGGCACCGGTGACACCTCCGGCATGGGCGGCCTGGTCCGCAAGCGGCCGGTGCAGCTGGACGCGCAGCGGCCGCTCGGCGGCTGGTACGACGAGGTCGTGGACGCGCTGGAGGAGGCCTACCCGGGCTTCTCCGACGCGATCGAGCGCGTCGTCATCGACCGCGGCGAGCTGACCCTGCACATCGTCCCGGCGAAGATCGCCGAGGTGTGCCAGATCCTGCGCGACGACCTGTCGCTGCGCTACGAGCTGTGCTCGTCGGTGTCCGGCGTGGACTACATCGCCGAGGAGCGCCGCCTGCACGCGGTGTACCACCTCACCTCGATGACCTACCGCCGCCGCATCCGCCTGGAGTGCGCGGTCACCGCGGCCGACCCGCACCTGCCCAGCGTCACCTCGGTCTACCCGACCGCGGACTGGCAGGAGCGGGAGGCATACGACATGTTCGGCATCGTCTTCGACGGCCACCCGAACCTGACCCGCATCCTCATGCCGGACGACTGGGACGGTTTCCCGCAGCGCAAGGACTACCCGCTGGGTGGCGTGCCGGTCGAGTACAAGGGCGCCGAGATCCCGCCGCCCGACTCACGGAGGGCGTACCGGTGAGCGCGAGGAACGAAGCGAAGCGTAGTACCGCAAGCGCCACCTTCAGGAGGCACCGATGAGCAACGCTGGATACGCGCAGGAGCGCGAGACGACCGAGGGCAAGGTCTTCACGGTCACCGGTGGCGACTGGGACTCCATCGTCTCGGGCGTCGACCCGATGCACGACGAGCGCATCGTCGTCAACATGGGTCCCCAGCACCCGTCCACGCACGGCGTGCTGCGCCTGGTGCTGGAGATGGAGGGCGAGACCGTCACCGAGGCCCGCCTCGTCGTCGGCTACCTGCACACGGGCATCGAGAAGAACATGGAGTACCGCACCTGGACGCAGGGCTCCACGTTCGTGACCCGGATGGACTACCTCGCCCCGATCTTCAACGAGACGGCGTACAGCCTCGCGGTGGAGAAGCTGCTGGGCATCGAGGACCAGATCACCGAGCGCACCAACACCATCCGCGTGCTGATGATGGAGCTCAACCGGATCTCCTCGCACCTGGTGTGGCTGGCCACGACCGGTATGGAACTCGGCGCGCTGTCGATGATGATCTACGGCTTCCGCGAGCGTGAGTTCATCCTCGACATCTTCGAGATGATCACCGGTCTGCGCATGAACATGGCCTACGTGCGCCCGGGCGGCGTCGCGCAGGACGTGCCGGACACGGCGATCGTGAAGATCCGCGAGTTCCTCGACTTCATGCCCAAGCGCATCAAGGAGTACGAGGACCTGCTCTCCGGCCAGCCGATCTGGAAGGCGCGCACCCAGGGCGTCGCGGTGCTGGACGTGACCGGCTGCGTGGCGCTCGGCGTCACCGGCCCGGTGCTGCGCAGCTCCGGCCTGGCCTGGGACCTGCGCAAGACCATGCCGTACTGCGGTTACGAGACCTACGACTTCGACGTGCCGACCCAGCCCGAGGGCGACGTGTACGCGCGCTACCTGGTGCGCCTGGCGGAGATGCGGGAGTCGCTGAAGCTCGTCGAGCAGGCGCTGGACCGGCTCAAGCCCGGCCGGATCATGGTCGAGGACCGGAAGATCGCGTGGCCCGCGCAACTGGCGCTCGGCAACGACGGCCTGGGCAACTCGCTGGAGCACGTCGCGCACATCATGGGCCAGTCCATGGAGTCCCTGATCCACCACTTCAAGCTGGTCACCGAGGGCTTCCGGGTCCCGGCCGGCCAGGTTTACGTGCCGATCGAGGGCCCGCGCGGCGAGCTGGGCGCGCATGTGATCTCGGATGGGGGCACCCGGCCGTTCCGGGTGCACATGCGGGAGCCGAGCTTCGTGAACCTGCAGGCAATCCCGGCCATGGCCGAGGGCGGCCTGCTGGCAGATGTGATCGCGGGCGGGGCCAGCCTCGACCCGGTGATGGGTGGGTGTGACCGATGACAGCGCCGCAGAAGTCGGTGGACGTGTTCGACGAGAAGACCCGGGAGCTGGCGCGTGAGATCGTCGCGCGCTTCCCGGAGGGCAAGGAGCGTTCGGCACTGCTGCCGATGCTGCACCTGGTCCAGTCGGTCGAGGGGTACGTGTCCCCGGCCGGTGTCACGTTCTGCGCCGAGCAGCTCAACCTGACCAAGGCCCAGGTCGGCGCGGTCGCCACCTTCTACACCATGTACAAGCGCCGCCCGACCGGCGAGTACCTGGTCAGCGTCTGCACCAACACCCTGTGCAACGTGCTGGGCGGGCAGGAGGTCTACGACACGCTGTCCGAGACCCTCGGCGTCGGGCACGACGAGACCACCGAGGACGGCAAGATCACGCTGGAGCACGCCGAGTGCCTCGCCGCGTGCGACTACGGCCCGGTGCTCACCGTCAACTACGACTTCTTCGACAACGTGACCCCGGAGAGCGCGCTCGACGTGGTCGGCAAGCTCAAGTCCGGGCAGCGTCCTGCGCCGACCCGCGGCGCGCGGCTGTGCTCGTTGAAGGAGACGGCATTGCAGCTGGCGGGCTTCGCCGACGAGCGCGAGGGCGCGGTCGCCGACGGCCCGGCGGGCGACTCGACGCTGCGCGGCGTGCGCCTGGCGCAGCAGCACGGGATCAGCCCGGCCGGTTTCGACATCAACACGCCCATCCCGACTCCCTCGAAGGAGGCGGCGAAGTGAGCACTCCTAGTGCCGGCACCCTGGCCAAGCTCACCCCCGTCCTCACCAAGCGCTGGCTCTCCCCGGACGCCTGGCGGCTCGACGTCTACGAGCGTCTGGACGGCTACGCCGCCCTGCGCAAGGCGCTGGCCGTGCACCCCGACGACCTGATCGCCCTGATCAAGGACTCCGGCCTGCGCGGCCGCGGCGGCGCGGGCTTCCCGACCGGGCTCAAGTGGGGCTTCATCCCGCAGAACGACGGCAAGCCGCACTACCTGGTCGTCAACGCCGACGAGGGCGAGCCGGGCACCTGCAAGGACCTGCCGCTGATGGCCCACGACCCGCACTCGCTGGTCGAGGGCGTCATCATCGCCTCGTACGCGATCCGCGCCAACCGCGCCTACATCTACATCCGCGGTGAGGCGGTGCACGCCGCGCGGCGGCTGCGCCACGCGGTGGCCGAGGCGTACAAGGCCGGCTACCTCGGCAAGAACATCCTGGGCACCGGGTACGACCTCGACCTGGTGGTGCACTCCGGCGCGGGCGCGTACATCTGCGGCGAGGAGACGGCGCTGCTGGACTCGCTGGAGGGCTTCCGCGGCCAGCCGCGGCTGCGCCCGCCGTTCCCTGCGACGCACGGCCTCTACGCCAGCCCCACCGTCGTCAACAACGTGGGCACCATCGCCAGCGTGCCGTACATCGTGCTGGGCGGGGCCGCCTGGTGGAAGACGATGGGCACGGAGAAGTCGTCCGGCCCGATGATCTACTCGCTGTCCGGCCGGGTGAAGAACCCGGGCCAGTACGAGTGCTCGATGGGCATCACGCTGCGTGAGCTGATCGAGCTGGCCGGCGGTATGCAGGACGGCCACCAGCTGCGGTTCTGGACTCCGGGCGGCTCGTCGACGCCGCTGCTGACCGGCGACCACATCGACACCGCGATGGATTTCGAGTCCGTGGCGGCGGCCGGTTCCATCCTCGGCACGACCGCCGTCCAGCTCTTCAGCGACCAGGACTGCCCGGTCTACGCGACCTACCGGTGGCTGGAGTTCTACCACCACGAGTCGTGCGGCAAGTGCACCCCGTGCCGCGAGGGCAACTACTGGATGGTGCGGGTCTACCGGCGCATCCTGTCCGGTGAGGGCACGCTCGAGGACCTGGACACCCTGCTGGACACCGCGGCCAACATCCTGGGCCGCTCCTTCTGCGGTCTCGGGGACGGCGCGACCAGCCCGGTGACCTCCTCCCTGCAGTACTTCAAGCAGGACTACCTGGACTACATCGAGGGTCGCAAGGCGCCGAAGCTCAGCGCCCACGCCCTGGCAGGAGCGCACTGACAATGAGCCAGGAAGTACAGAAGCACACCGACACCGTCACCCTGTCCATCGACGGCATCGAGGTGACCGCGCCCAAGGGCGAGCTGGTCATCCGCACCGCCGAGCGGCTGGGCATCGACATCCCGCGGTTCTGCGACCACCCGCTGCTGGCCCCGGCCGGCGCCTGCCGCCAGTGCCTGGTGGACGTGGAAGGCCAGCGCAAGCCGGTCGCCTCGTGCACCCAGACGGTGGCCGACGGCATGGTGGTGCGCACGCAGCTCACCTCCGAGGTCGCCCGCAAGGCCCAGGAGGGTGTGATGGAGCTGCTGCTCATCAACCACCCGCTGGACTGCCCCATGTGCGACAAGGGCGGCGAGTGCCCGCTGCAGAACCAGGCCATGCAGGTCGGCCGGCCGGAGTCGCGCTTCCACGAGCAGAAGCGCGAGTACCAGAAGCCGATCAACATCTCCTCGCAGGTGCTGCTGGACCGTGAGCGCTGCGTGCTCTGCCAGCGCTGCACCCGGTTCTCCGACGAGATCGCGGGTGACAAGTTCATCGACCTGATGGACCGGTCGTCGGCGGAGCAGATCGGCATCTACCGCGACGCCTCGTTCGGCCACTCGCACGAGCACGGCACGATCGACGAGCTGGCCTACGACCAGGACGACCCCGAGTCCGGCGATGTGCCGTTCAACTCGTACTTCTCCGGCAACACGATCCAGATCTGCCCGGTCGGCGCGCTCACCAGCGAGCAGTACCGCTTCCGCGCCCGGCCGTTCGACCTGGTCTCCTCGCCGAGCAAGTGCGAGCACTGCGCATCGGGCTGCGACATGCGCACCGACCACCGCCGCGGCAAGGTGCTGCGCCGCATGGCCGGCAACGACCCGCAGGTCAACGAGGAGTGGAACTGCGACAAGGGCCGGTGGGGCTTCCGCTACGCCACCGCCTTCGACCGGCTCACCACCCCGCTGGTGCGCGACGCCGAGAGCGGCGAGCTGCGTGAAGCCTCCTGGACCGAGGCGATCACCGTCGCGGCCGAGGGACTGCGGGCGGCGCGGGACGGCGCGTACGGCGTCGGCGTGCTGACCGGCGGCCGGCTGACCGTCGAGGACGCCTACGCGTACGCGAAGTTCAGCCGCATCGTGCTGGGCAGCAACGACATCGACTTCCGGGCCCGCCCGCTGTCGGCGGAGGAGGCCGAGTTCCTGGCCTCGTCGGTCGTCGGCGAGCAGTCGGTCACCTACACCGACCTGGAGCAGGCCAAGCACGTGGTGCTGGTCGGCTTCGAGCCGGAGGAGGAGAGCCCGATCATCCTGCTCCGCCTGCGCAAGGCGGCGGCCAAGGGCAAGCTCAAGGTCACCTCGGTGGCCCCGTTCCTGACCCGCGGCGCGGAGAAGGCCGGCGCGACGCTGGCCCGGTGCGTGCCCGGCCAGGAGCCGGCGGTCCTGTCCAACCTGGAGGGCGTCGAGCCGGGCACGGTCGTGCTGGTCGGCGAGCGCCTGGCCACGGTCCGCGGCGGCTTCTCCGCGGCGGCGAGCCTGGCCGCGCGTACCGGCGCGAAGCTGGCCTGGGTGCCGCGGCGCGCGGGTGACCGCGGCGCGGTAGACGCGGGCTGCCTGCCCACGCTGCTGCCGGGCGGCCGTTCGGTCGCCGACGCGGCGGCGCGGGCCGAGCTGTCGGCGGCCTGGGGCGTCGCGGCGGGCGTGATCCCGAGCCAGACCGGCCGGGACACCGACGCGATCCTGGCGGCGGCCGCCTCCGGCAAGCTGGGCGCGCTGGTCGTGGCGGGGGTCGACCCGGCCGACCTGAGCGACCCGAAGGTTGCCGAGGAGGCGCTGGACAAGGTCGGCTTCCTGGTCTCGCTGGAGCTGCGGATGAGCGCCGTGTCCCGGCGCGCGAACGTGGTGTTCCCGGTGGCGGCGCCGGCCGAGAAGGCCGGCTCGTACGTGAACTGGGAGGGCCGCCTGCGCACCTACGAGCAGGCGCTGGACACCCCGAACACGGGCGCGAAGCTGACCGACGCCCGGGTGCTCGACGCGCTGGCCGCCCGCCTGGGCGTCACGCTGGGCACCGGCGACGTGCTCGCGGTGCGCCGCGAGCTGGGCAGCCTGCCGGCGACCGGCGCGCAGCGCCCGGCCGCGCCGGCCGAGGTGGGCGCGGCCGCGCCCGCGCTGAAGCAGAACGAGGCGATCCTGGCCAGCTGGGCGCAGCTGATCGACCTGGGCAGCCTCACCGACGGCGACGAGGTGCTGGCCGGCACCGCGCGCCCGCCGGTGGTGCGCCTGTCGAAGGCCCGCGCGACCGCGCTGGGTGTCGCCGACGGCGACCCGGTGACCGTCGGGACCGCGCGGGGTGCGATCACCCTGCCGGCCGCGATCACCGAGATCTCCGATGACGTTGTCTGGGTGCCGACCAACTCCCCGGGTTCCACGCTGCGCCGCACGCTCGGCGCGAACCCGGGTGCGGTCGTGACCGTGAGCGGAGGAAGCAAATGATCCTCGCCCCCATCGGTTTCCTGGCCGAGGACCCGGCAACCGGTGATCCGACGCTGGTCGACTTCGGGCATGACCCGTGGTGGATCGTCCTCATCAAGGTGGTCGGCGTCTTCGTCTTCCTCGTGGTGATGACCCTGTTCACCATCTGGTACGAGCGCCGCGTGGTGGCCCGGATGCAGGTGCGTCCCGGCCCGAACCGGCACGGTCCCTTCGGTCTGCTGCAGTCGCTGGCCGACGGTCTGAAGCTGGCGTTCAAGGAAGACATCATGCCGCTCAAGGCGGACAAGGCGGTCTTCTTCCTGGCGCCGGTGATCTCGACCGTGTGCGCCTTCACCGCGTTCTCGATCATGCCGTTCGGCCCGTTCGTGTCGATGTTCGGCACGCGCACGCCGCTGCAGCTGACCGACATCTCGGTGGCGGTGCTGCTGGTGCTGGCCTGCTCCGGCATGGGCATCTACGGCATCGTGCTGGGCGGCTGGGCCTCCGGCTCGACCTACCCGCTGCTCGGCGGCCTGCGTTCCAGCGCTCAGCTGATCTCGTACGAGGTCGCGATGGGCCTGTCGTTCGTGGCCGTCTTCATGACCGCGGGCACGATGAGCACCTCGGAGATCGTCAACGCGCAGGCGCAGGGCGCGCCGGTCAACCTGGGCGGGTTCGAGTTCACCGCGCCGAGCTGGTTCTTCCTGCTGCTGCTGCCGAGCTTCGTCATCTATGCGATCTCGGCGGTCGGCGAGACCAACCGGGCCCCGTTCGACCTCCCCGAGGCCGAGTCGGAGCTGGTCGGCGGCTTCCACACCGAGTACTCGTCGCTGAAGTTCGCGCTGTTCTTCCTGGCCGAGTACATCAACATGGTGACCGTCTCCGGTCTGTGCGCCACCCTGTTCCTGGGCGGCTGGCGCGCGCCGACCTCGTTCGAGAGCTTCTGGCCGGGCATCAACTCGGGCTGGTGGCCGCTGCTGTGGTTCACCATCAAGGTGCTGCTGCTGCTGTTCGTCTTCATCTGGCTGCGGGGCACGCTGCCCCGGCTGCGCTACGACCAGTTCATGCGCTTCGGCTGGAAGGTCCTCATCCCGGTCAACCTGGTGTGGATCCTGGCCCTGGCCTTCATCAAGACCATGCAGAAGCAGCAGATGGACGGCTGGACCAAGGTCTGGTTCGTGGCTGTGCCGCTGGTCGTGATCCTGCTGCTGGCCCTGCTGTGGCCGCAGAAGAGGGAGGAGCCGGCCCTGCCCGTCGAGGAGCAGGTGGCCCGGCGTCCCGAGGGCAGCTTCCCGCTGCCGCCGATCGACCTGCAGGTGCCGGTGAGCCCTCGCGCCAACCGGCTGACCGCCGAGCGCGAGACCGTGCCCGCCACCGACGACGTATACAAGGAGGTGTGACGTGGGTTCGATGACGGATGCCGTCAAGGGCTTCGGCGTGACGTTCTCTCACATGTTCAAGAAGACCGTCACCACGCACTACCCGGAGAAGCCGGACCCGACGGCCCCGCGTTACCACGGCCGGCACATCCTCAACCGCTACCCGGACGGCCTGGAGAAGTGCATCGGCTGCGAGCTGTGCGCGTGGGCCTGCCCGGCGGACGCGATCTTCGTCGAGGGCGGCGACAACACCGACACCGAGCGCTTCTCGCCCGGTGAGCGGTACGCGGCCAACTACCAGATCAACTACGCCCGGTGCATCTTCTGCGGCCTGTGCATCGAGGCCTGCCCGACCCGTTCGCTCACCATGAGCAACGAGTACGAGCTGGCCCGGGACAACCGGCAGGACCTGATCTTCACGAAGGAGCAGCTGCTCGCGCCGCTGCTGCCCGGCATGGAGCAGCCGCCGCACCCGATGCGGCTTGGCGACACCGAGAAGGACTACTACCTGGGGGCTCCGGCCAACCCGGGTACGTCGGCGGGAGCTGAGACCCGATGACCCTTTCGACTCAGGTGCTCGCCGCGGCGGCCGAGACGGCGGGCCAGGTGTCCGGCGGGGAGAAGTGGACCTTCTTCCTGCTGGCTCCGCTCGCGGTCATCGGCGCGCTGGGCATGGTGATCGCGCGCAACGCGGTGCACTCCGCGCTGTGGCTGGTACTGACCATGCTCAGCTTCGGTGTCTTCTTCATCGTGCAGGGCGGCCCGTTCATCGGGATGGTGCAGATCATCGTCTACACCGGCGCGATCATGATGCTCTTCCTGTTCGTGCTGATGCTGGTCGGCCGCGACGCGTCGGACTCGGTGATCGAGACCCTGCGCGGGCAGAAGGTCGTCGCGGTGCTGCTGGGCCTGGGCCTGGCCGGCCTGCTCGGCACCGGCGTCCACCAGGCCACCCGGAACATGCCGGTGGCCGGCCTGGACCTGGCCAACGCCAACGGCAACGTGCAGGGCATCGCCTCGCTGCTGTTCACCAAGTACATCTGGATCTTCGAGGTCACCTCCGCGCTGCTCATCACCGCGGCGGTCGGCGCGATGCTGCTGGCCCACCGCGAGCGGGCCAAGGGCGAGCGGGTCGGCCAGGTCGCGCAGATGCGGGCGCGCTTCGAGCCGGGCAACTACCCCGGCCCCAAGCCCGGCCCGGGTGTCTTCGCGAACTCCACCTCGGTGGCCACCCCGGCGAAGCTGCCGGACGGCACCCCCGCCGAGCGGAGCATCTCGCCGATCCTGCCGACGCGCGAGCTCACCTCGGCGGAGATCGCCAACAAGCACACCGAGGGGAAGTGACTCGATGACCCCCATGTACTACATCGTGCTGTCGGCTGTGCTGTTCAGCATCGGCGCCGTCGGCGTGCTGATTCGCCGCAACGCCATCGTGCTGTTCATGTGCGTCGAGCTGATGCTCAACGCCGCGAACCTGGCCCTGGTCACCTTCGCCCGGATGAACGGGACGCTGGACGGTCAGGTGATGGCGTTCTTCTCGATGGTGGTCGCGGCAGCCGAGGTCGTCGTCGGTCTGGCCATCATCATGTCGATCTTCCGCACGCGACGCTCGGCGAGCGTCGACGACGCGAACCTGCTGAAGTACTGAGGCGGAGATGGAACCAACTCTAATGCTGGCCGACGCGGCACAGGCGCCCGTCGTCTTCGCCCCCGCCACGGGCCTGCTGTCGTACATGTGGCTGCTGATCGCCGTCCCGGCGGTCAGCGCGCTGATCCTGCTGACGACCGGCCGATGGGCCGACAAGTGGGGCCACTGGCTCGGCTGCGCGTCGGTGCTGTTCTCCTTCGTGCTGGGCGCGGGCATGTTCTTCGGGCTGCGCGACCTGCCCAACCGGGCGGTGCAGCAGGAGCTCTACAGCTTCATCCCGGTCGGCAACCTGCAGGTCGACTTCGGGTTCCTGTTCGACCCGCTGACCGCCTGCTTCGTGCTGCTGATCACGGGCGTGGGTTTCCTGATCCACGTGTACGCGACCGGCTACATGGCCCACGACGAGGGCCGCCGCCGCTTCTTCGGGTACTTCAACCTGTTCATCGCGGCGATGCTGCTGCTGGTGCTCGGCAACAACTACGTGATGCTCTACTTCGGCTGGGAAGGCGTGGGTCTCGCGTCCTACCTGCTGATCTCCTTCTGGTACGGCCGTCCGTCCGCGGCCACCGCCGGCAAGAAGGCGTTCATCATGAACCGCATCGGTGACGCGGGTCTGGTGCTCGGCATCTTCCTGATGTTCGCCCAACTCGGCTCGGTCAACTACGACGTGGTGTTCAGCAACGCCGGCCTGATGCCGACCACGACGATCCTCGTGCTCGGCCTGCTGCTGCTGCTCGGCGCGACCGGCAAGTCCGGCCAGTTCCCGCTGCAGGCGTGGTTGCCCGACGCGATGGAGGGCCCGACCCCGGTCTCGGCCCTGATCCACGCCGCGACGATGGTGACCGCCGGTGTCTATCTGATCGCCCGCTCCAACCCGATCTTCTCGGCGAACACGACGCTGCAGACGGTCGTGGTCAGCGTCGGCGCGCTCACCCTGCTGCTGGGCTGCATCATCGGCTCGGCCAAGGACGACATCAAGCGCGTGCTCGCCTGGTCGACCGTGTCGCAGATCGGCTACATGTTCCTCGGCGTCGGGCTGGGCGGCGGCGCGTACGCGCTGGCCATCATCCACCTGCTGGCGCACGGCTTCTTCAAGGCCAACATGTTCCTCGGCGCGGGCTCGGTCATGCACGGCATGAACGACCAGGTGGACATCCGCCGCTTCGGCGCGCTGTGGAAGTACATGAAGATCACCTGGCTCACCTTCATGATGGGCTGGCTGGCGATCATCGGCATCCCGCCGCTGAGCGGCTTCTTCACCAAGGAGCCGATCATCGTGGCCGCGTTCGCGCGCCCCGGCTGGACCGGCTGGCTCTACGGCCTGGCGGCGCTGATCGGCGCTGGCCTCACCGCGTTCTACATGACCCGGCTGTTCATCCTCACCTTCCACGGCCCGAAGCGGTGGACCACCGCCAAGGAGGGCTCGGTCGACCAGCACCCGCACGAGTCCCCGCCTGTGATGACGATCCCGCTCATCTTCCTGGCGCTCGGCTCGATCTTCGCCGGCATGCTCATGGCGACCCCGGTCGCGCAGTGGCTCACCCCCGTGCTGGGCCCGCCGACCGAGGAGCACCCGAAGATGGGGCACCTCACCATCACCGTGCTCAGCCTGGTGCTGACGGTGGCCGGTGCGGGCCTGGCGTACGCGCTGTTCCGCAAGGGCACGGCGCTGGCGCCGCAGCCGGCCGGACCGGTGGTCACCGCCGCCCGCAACAACCTCTACACCGACGCCTTCAACGAGGCGGTGTTCGAGAAGCCGGGCAAGTGGCTCACCCGGGCGCTGGTCTTCGTCGACAACAAGGGCGTGGACGGACTCGTCAACGGGCTCGCCGCGCTGGTCGGCGGGGGCTCGGGCAGGCTGCGCCGACTCCAGACCGGCTTCGTGCGGTCGTACGCGCTCTCGATGCTTCTCGGCGGGGTGCTGGTGCTCGGCGCCTTCGTCGCGGTGCAGCTCGGCTGGATGGGATAACGATGAAATACCTGTCACTCCTGACCCTCGTGCCGCTGGTCGGCGCGCTGACGGTCGCGTTCGTCCCGCGCGCCAAGCCGGAGCTGGCCAAGCGGCTGGCACTGATCTGGTCGATCGTGGTGCTGGCGGTGGGCGTCGCGGCGTGGGTCGCGTACAAGCCCAACGGCCCGCGCCTGCAGCTGCAGGAGTCCTACACCTGGATTCCGGCGTGGGGCGCGAAGTTCAGCTTCGCCGTCGACGGCATCGCGCTGGTGATGATCGCGCTGATCGTGCTGCTGGTGCCGCTGGTGATCCTTGCCAGCTGGCACGACGCGGAGAAGAGCAAGCGCAGCGTCCCGGCGTACTTCGCCCTGCTGCTGGCGCTCGAAGGCACCATGATCGGCACCTTCACCTCCGCCGACGTGCTGCTGTTCTACCTCTTCTTCGAGGTCATGCTGGTGCCGATGTACTTCATCATCGGCTCGTTCGGCACCGACGTGCCGGCCAAGCAGCGCCAGTACGCCGCGGTGAAGTTCTTCCTCTACTCGCTGGTCGGCGGTCTGCTGATGCTGGCCGCGGTCATCGGCATGTGGGTGTACGGCGGCCACACCTTCGACTGGCAGACGCTGACCGACGTCGAGTTCACCACCACCGTGCAGCGGTGGCTGTTCCTCGGCTTCTTCGTCGCGTTCGCCATCAAGGCGCCGTTCTTCCCGTTCCACACCTGGCTGCCCGACGCAGGTGGGGCGGCTCCGGCCGGCGCCGCCGCGCTGCTGGTCGGCGTGATGGACAAGGTCGGCACCTTCGGCATCCTGCGCTACTGCCTCCCGCTGTTCCCGGAGGCGTCGCGCTGGTTCGCGCCGTGGGCGATCGGGCTGTCGCTGATCGGCATCATCTACGCGGCGCTCGTGGCGATCGGCCAGAAGGACCTCAAGCGCCTGGTCAGCTACACCTCGATCGCGCACTTCGGCTTCATCGGCGTCGGCATCTTCGCCTTCACCTACCAGGCCGGCTCCGGCGCGGTGCTGTACATGGTCAACCACGGTCTCGCGACCGGCCTGCTGTTCCTGGTCGTGGGCATGTTCGTGGCGCGCCGCGGCAGCACCCTGGTGACCGACTTCGGCGGCGCGGGCAAGCTGCTGCCGCTGCTGGCGGGCGTCTTCTTCATCGCGGGCATGGCCTCGCTGGCGCTGCCGGGCCTGGCCCCGTTCGTCAGCGAGTTCCTGGTGCTCATCGGGACGTTCACGGTGAACAAGCCGGTGGCGGTCATCGCGACGGTCGGCATCATCCTCGCCGCGGCGTACGTGCTGTGGATGATCCAGCGCACCACCCAGGGCAACACCAACCCCGTGCTGCACGACCTCGCGCCGATGAAGCGCGACCTGTCGCTGCGCGAGGGCATCGTGGTGGCGCCCCTGATCGTGCTGCTGATCGTGCTGGGCTTCTACCCCAAGCCGGTGCTCGACGTGATCAACCCGGCGGTGCAGGCCACGCTTACTGACGTGGTCACCCCGGAGCGGGCCGACCCGGCGCCCGCCACCTCCACTGTGGAAGCAGGAAAGT
Source organism: Catellatospora paridis (assembly GCF_009720365.1). Classification (GTDB taxonomy): domain Bacteria; phylum Actinomycetota; class Actinomycetes; order Mycobacteriales; family Micromonosporaceae; genus Catellatospora; species Catellatospora paridis. Next base: position 83,519 of record NZ_ML769318.1, read on the forward strand.
GACCATGGGCGAACTAGTGCTCAACCTGCCCGCGCTCGCCTACCCGGCGCTGGCGCCGATGCTCCTCCTCTTCGCCGCGGCCTGCGCCGGGGTGCTCGTCGAGGCCTTCGTGCCGCGGGGCGCGCGCAACGCCGTCCAGCTGGTCCTGAGCCTGCTGGCGCTGATCGCCGCGCTGATCATGGTGGTGCTGCGGGCGGGCAAGGTGACCGCGGAGAACGCGCAGACGGCGGCCGCCGCGGTCTCGATCGACCAGGCGGGTCTTTTCCTCCAGGGGGCGATCATCGTCCTCGGCATCGTGTCGATGCTGCTGATCGGTGAGCGGACCCTGGAGACCGGCGGTCCGTTCGTGGCACAGGCGGCGATCACCGTCGGCTCCGAACTCGACCGCAAGCAGGCGGCCAAGGAGTCGGGAGCGACCGAGGTCTACCCGCTGGCGCTGTTCGCCATCGCCGGCATGACGCTCTTCGTGACCGCGAACGACCTGCTGGTCATGTTCGTGGCGCTGGAGGTCTTCTCGCTCCCGCTGTACCTGCTCTGCGCGCTGGCCCGCCGCAAGCGGCTGCTGTCGCAGGAAGCCGCGCTCAAGTACTTCCTGCTCGGCGCGTACGCCTCGGCGTTCTTCCTGTTCGGCCTGGCGCTGGTGTACGGCTTCGCCGGCGCGGTCGACTTCCGGGCGATCCACGCGTCGGTGAACAACTCGCCGAACAACGTCCTGCTGCTCATCGTCGGCCTGGCGATGCTGTCGATCGGCCTGCTGTTCAAGGCCGCCGCGGCGCCGTTCCACGTGTGGACGCCGGATGTCTACCAGGGTGCGCCGACCGCGGTCACCGCGTTCATGGCGGCCTGCACCAAGGTCGCCGCCTTCGGCGCCCTGGCCCGCGTGCTCTACGTCGGCTTCGACGGGCTCGGCTGGGAGTTCACGCCGGTGCTCGGCGTCATCGCGGTGCTGACCATGCTGGTCGGCGCGATCCTGGCGGTCACCCAGACCGACCTCAAGCGGCTGCTGGCCTACTCGTCGATCGCCAACGCCGGCTACCTGCTGGTCGGTCTGCTCGGCGGCGGCAAGGAGGGCCTGAGCAGCATGCTGTTCTACCTCGTGGCGTACGGCTTCCTCGTGATCGCGGCCTTCGGCATGCTCACGCTGGTTCGCGACGCCGACGGGGAGGCCACCCACCTGTCCCGCTGGGCGGGGCTGGGCAAGCGGTCGCCGCTGTTCGCCGGTGTCTTCAGCTTCCTGCTGCTGGCCTTCGCGGGCATCCCGCTCACCAGCGGTTTCGTGGCGAAGTTCGCGGTGTTCGGGGCCGGTATCGCCGGCGGCCAGACCTGGCTGGTGCTCTTCGGCGTGCTCAGCAGCATCATCCTGGCCTTCCCGTACATCCGGGTCGTGGTGCTGATGTGGCTGAACGAGCCGGGCGAGACCACCCCGAGCGTGTCCATCCCGGGTGCGCTGACCTCGACCGCCCTCATGATCGGCGTGCTGGTCACGCTGGTGCTGGGGGTCTGGCCGAGCCCGCTGCTGGACCTGACGACCAACGTGTCCAACTTCATCCGGTAGGTAGTCGTAAATCCGAAGCTCCCCCCACGACCGATCCTTGGACATGGGGGGAGCTTCGATCATGTGACAGCCATGTGGCATCGTGAGGACGTGGTGAGCAGCGTGAACGGTCGTACTGCCCGGAGCACCGGAGTCCGGTTCGAGGACCCCGCCCTGGAGGCCTCGGTGATGGCGCACCTGGCGTTGGTGGAGGACCGCCTGCGCGAGTGCGTCGAGTCCGCGGACCCCTTCGTCACCGAAGCCGCCAAGCACCTGCTGGAGGCCGGAGGCAAGCGGTTCCGGCCGATGCTGGTCGCGGTCTGCGCGCACTTCGGCGACCCCGACGCGCCCGAACTCGTGGATGCGGCGGCGGTGCTGGAGCTGACCCACGTCGCCACGCTCTACCACGACGACGTCATGGACGAGGCGCTCGTGCGCCGCGGCACCCCCAGCGCCAACGCCCGCTGGGGCAACTCGCTGGCCATCCTCGTCGGCGACTTCCTCTTCTCCCGGGCCGCCGAGCTCGCCGCGGGCCTCGGCCCCGACGCGGTGCGCATCCAGGCGCAGACGTTCGCCCAGCTGGTGCACGGCCAGATCGCCGAGACCGTGGGCCCGCGCGACGCCGATCCGGTCGAGCACCACCTCAAGGTGCTCGACGGCAAGACCGCGTCGCTGATGGCCACCTGCGGCACGTTCGGCGGCATGTTCTCCGGCGCGTCACCCACGACTACCGCGGCGCTCACCACGTACTGCGAGACGCTGGGGCTGGCCTTCCAGCTCTCCGACGACCTGCTCGACATCTCCAGCGACTCGACGGACTCGGGCAAGACGCCCGGCACCGACCTGCGCGAGGGCGTGCCCACGCTGCCCGTGCTGTATGCGCTGGCCTCCGACGACAGCGACCCGGCCGCGGTGCGGCTGCGGCAGATCCTGGCCGACGGCCCGGTCACCGACGACGCGCTGCACGCCGAGGCGCTGGAGCTGCTGCGCGACAGCGTGGCGCTCAAGCGCGCCCGGGAGACGGTGCGCGGCTACGCCGAGCAGGCCCGCGCGCAGCTGCAGGGACTGCCCCGCAACGCGGCCCGGGACGCGCTCGAGTCGCTCTGCGACGTCATCGCCGACCGCATCGCCTGACCTGCCCCGCGGTGCCCCGGTGACCGCCGCGCCACCCGTGGTCCCACCCCGTTTTGCATAGACGTTGGCCTATCTGGATGAGTCTGATCATCGATTCTTCACCCAGATAGGCCAACGTCTATGTTGAGGGCGGTGGCGGGTGAGCGGGCCGGTCGCGGTGCGGTGTGTTGATGCGCTGGCGGGTGGGGGTGGAGACCGTCTGAAATGGATCGAGGGATTTCGTTACGTCGGGGCTCTTCACGGCGGGCGTGCATTTGCATATCGTAGGTGCGACTGCATGGAGGTGACGGTGCGAGATTCAGCGGTTCCGCCCTCGGACATGGTCAGCAGCGTCGCGCGGGCGCTGCGGGTGCTGGAGGTCGTGGGCGAATCGCCCGCGGGGCTGTCCCCCAAGCAGATCGCCCGCCGGTGCGACATCACCATCGCCGCCGCGTACCGGATGCTGCGCACCCTGGCCCACCAGGGTTACGTGATGCGCCGCGCCGACGGGGCGTACACGCTGGGGCTGGCGGTGGCCGACCGGTTCCGGGAGCTGGTCAGCGCGATGCGCGGGCCGGCCGAGGTCGGCTCGGTGCTGCGCCGGGCCAGTGCCGAGATCGGCTACAGCCACTACCTGGGCAGCTTCGTCGACGGCCGGATCGCGATCACCGCGGTGGCCGAGGGCTTCCGCTCGCCGCACGTCGAGGACCTGGTGCCCGGGTTCGACGAGGGCGCGCACGCGACCGCCCTGGGCAAGAACCTGCTGGCCACCCTCGACCAGGTGCAGCGCGAGCGCTACCTCAAGGAACACGGCATGCGCGCCTTCACCCAGGCCACGCTGCGCTCGCACACCGCGCTCGACGCCGACATCGCGGCGGGCATGCGGCGCGGCATGCAGGTCGAGATCGGGCAGTTCCGGCAGGGCGTGGCCTGCGCGTCGGTCTCCGTGCAGACCGCGGGCGACCTCGGCCAGCGCTACGTGGTGGCCTGCGCGCTGCCCGCGGTCGACCTCGTGAAGCAGGCGCCGGTGATCCGGGAGCGGCTGCACGCCACCGCCCGGGCGCTCCAATCGGCTCTCAACGCTCCGCTGGCGGCCGCACCCGGCGCGGCGGCGGCCTGACCCACCCGGCGACCCGTCGCTCGCCCAGTCGTACGGCAGGAGGCGGCGGGCGTCGGCTGCCCGCGGCCCGATCAGTCGGCGAGGAAGAGACAGAAGGGGTGCCCGTCGGGGTCGAGGTGGACCCGGACGTCCTCCTGCGGCTGGAAGGCGGCGAGCGTGGCCCCCGCGGCGACCGCGTGCGCCCCGGCACTCGCCAGGTCGTCGACGGCGATGTCGAGGTGGACCATCATCTGCGGATCACCGGGGCCGGCGGGCCACACCGGGCGGACGTACGCCACCTCGGTCTGGAACGACAGGCCCGGCCCGCCGCCGGGCCCGCGCAGCTTGACCCAGTCGGGTTCGTCCTGCTCCCGCGACCAGCCGAGCAGCCGCTCGTAGAAGGCGGCCAGGGCCTGCGCATCGGGTGTGTCCAGCACGATGCCGGACAGCTCCAGCCGGGGCTTGTTCTCGGTCATACCGGCCAGCCTAGACAGGAACGGCGCCTGCGGCCCGGAGGCCGCAGACGCCGCTGGTGCCGGTGGGTCAGCTGCCGACGGCGCGGCCGTCGAGCCGCCACACGCCGACGATGCCCGGCTTGGCGTAGTCGCCGTCGGGCCAGGTGCTGGCCGGCTTCTCCATGGACGCGCCGCTGATCTCGCCCGGGTGCTGCGGGGCGACGAACACCGTCTTGTTGTCCACGCTGATGAACGGGCCGCAGGCCTCGGCCCCGCGGGGCACGGTGAGGAACTGCTTGAGGTGCCCGGCCTCGGGGCCGCTCAGCGCGGTCGCGAAGAGGCCGTCGTTGGACAGCAGCGCGTTGCCGTCCGTGGAGATCCACAGGTTGCCCGCGCCGTCGAATGCCAGGTTGTCCGGGCAGGAGATCGGCGAGACCTTGGTCTTGTCGTATCCCATGAAGTAGGTCGACGGGTCCGCCGGGTCGCCGCAGACGATCGGGACCGCCCAGGTGAAGGTGGTGCCCGCGTGGTTGCCGCCGTCCTCGGTGATCTCGAAGATGTGCCCGTGCTTGTTGCCGTTGCGCGGGTTGGCCTCGTCGGCCGGCGCATTGCGGCCGCCGGTGGTGCCGCGGGCCGTGTTGTTGGTCAGCGCGGCGTAGATCTTGCCGGTGACCGGGTTCGGCTCGACGTCCTCGGGGCGGTCCATCTTGGTCGGGTTGACCACGTCGGCCGCGAGGCGGGTGTGCACCAGGATCTGCTCGACGGTCCAGCCCGGCACCATCGACTTGTTGTCCTTGACCAGCGGGATCCAGACGCCGGTGCCGTTGAACGCGCCGTCGCTGGGCAGCTTGCCGGTGCCGTCGATCTCGGCGGCGCTGGTGTAGCCGAGCCGCGCCACGTACAGGTCGCCGGACTCCAGCAGGGACATGTTCTGCTTGCGGGCCCAGTACGAGTTGCCGCGGGTGAACTTCTTGTGCGACACGAACTTGTACATGTAGTCGTGCCGCTCGTCGTCGCCCATGTAGGCCACGACGTGCCCGCTGTCGGCCACGATCACGTTCGCGCCCTCGTGCTTGAACCGGCCCAGCGCGGTGTGCTTGCGCGGGGTCGAGCCCGGGTCGAACGGGTCCACCTCGACGATCCAGCCGTGGCGGTGGATCTCGTTCGGGGTCGCGGTCAGGTCGAACCGGGCGTCGACCCGGTCCCACTTGCGCGAACCGCTGGGGTAGCGGGCCGTGGTGGAGACGCCGTAGCGGTTCAGCGACGCCTTGTTCGCCTCGGGCGCGCCCTCGCCGCCGACGAAGTACTGGTTCCAGTTCTCCTCGCCGGACAGCACGGTGCCCCACGGGGTGACGCCGCCCGCACAGTTGTTGAACGTGCCGACGACCTTGCGGCCGCTCGGGTCGGCCGCGGTCTTCAGCAGTGCCGAACCCGCCGCGGGACCGGTCATCGCGAAGACCGTGGACAGGCCGGTGATGCGCCGGTTGTACGGCCGCCGCCCCTTGCCGACCACGACCCACTGCCCGGTGCGCCCGACCCGCTCCAGCTCGACGACCGACATGCCGTGCGCGGCGATGGTGGCCTGGATCTGGTCGGCGGTGAGCGCGTCGAGCCCGGTGAAGCCGGGGAACATCAGCTCTTCGTTGGTGTACTCGTGGTTGCAGACCAGCAGGGCGCGGTCGCCGCCGCGGCCGAGCGGCAGCACCGCGACGAAGTCGTTGTTGTAGCCGAACTGCTTGGACTGGGTGGCCGCGGTCTGCTTGGCCGGGTTGAAGTCGGCCGCGCCCGGGACGACCTCGTCGCCCCAGCGGATGATCACGTTGTGGTCGTACCCGTTGGGCACCACCAGGTTGTCCAGGGTGTTCGGGGGGATCGGCGAGAAGGTCAGCGCGGTCGGCTTCCCGGTGCGGGTCAGCGCGTCCACGGAGAACTCCTCGGCCGCGCCCGCCTCGCCGCCCTCGGCGAACGCCGGCGTGGCCGCGGTGGCGCCGGCCACCGCACCGGCGAAGCCGAGCGCGATGGCGCCGGCCGAGCCGGCCTTGAGCATGCCGCGCCGGGAGACCTCGGCCTGCACGACGTCGCCGAAGTACTCGTTGGGCGACGTGTTCGGGGCCGGGTGGTCGCAGGCGTTGCCGCAGCGGTACAGGCAGGTCATGGACGACCGGCTGCCTCCACTGTGGCCGTCCCCGCCGAGCAGGGGGAGCCGGCGGCGGGATTCGTTCATGGGAGTTGCCTCCATACGTCGGGTCGACAGGTTGTGCTGTCGTCCGGAACGTAGGGAGGCCGAGTGAGCCGCGTTCATCCCATAGATGAACGCCGCATGAACACCACCAGGCCGCCGGGCGGGGGCGGTCAGGCGCGGGTGGCGGCCGGGGCGAGGGGGGTGGCGTCGCCGGTGGCGAGGGCCAGGCGGTTGCGGCGGGCGTTGCGTAGACCGTCCCAGGTGAAGACGGCCAGGGCGAGCCAGACCAGGCCGAAGCCGAAGAGGCGGGCCGGCGGCATCGGCTCGTGGAAGGCGAACACGCCGAGCGCGAGCTGCAGGGTCGGGGCGACGTACTGCAGCATGCCGAGACCGGTCAGCGGGATGCGGTTGGCGGCTCCGGCGAACATCAGCAGCGGGATCGCGGTGATCACGCCCGCCGCGGCCAGCAGCAGCGTGTGGCCGGTGCTCACCTGGCCGAAGCTCAGGTCACCGGAGAACGCGAGCCAGCCGAGCACCGCCAGCGCGGGCAGGGTCAGCACGGCGGACTCGACGAACAGGCCGTCCGCGGGCGGCAGCCCCAGGCGCTTCTTGGTCAGGCCGTACAGCGCGAAGCTGATCGCCAGGGTGAGGGCGATCCACGGCGGGTGGCCGTAGTCGACGGCCAGCACCAGCACGGCGAACGTGCCTACGCCCACCGCGGCCCACTGCGCGGGGCGTAGCCGCTCGCCCAGCACGAGCACGCCGAGCACGATGACGACGAGCGGGTTGATGAAGTAGCCGAGAGACGTCTCCACCACCCGGTCCACGTTCACGCCGTAGATGTAGGTGCCCCAGTTGACGCCGATGAAGACGGCGGCCAGCGCGATGCCGGCGACGGTGGCGGGCTTGCGCAGCAGTACCGCGATCTGCCGCCAGCGGCGCACCGCGGTGAGCACGAGGACCATGAACAGCGCCGACCACGCGATCCGGTGCGCGAGCACCTCGATCGGGCCGGCGGGCTTGAGCAGCTTGAAGTACGCCGGGAAGAAGCCCCACAGAGCGTAGGCGCCGAACCCGTACAGGTAGCCGAGGCGAAGCTGACTCACCGATCAATGGTAAGGGGAAGATCCGCCTCGGCTCCTGACATGTGAGCCAGGTCGCTCAGCCGGTGAGACTCAGTCCTCGATGAACCAGTTCAATGCCCAGCTGGTGAGACCGACGACGAGCGCGCCGAGGATGGCGGCCGGCCAGAAGTTGTCGACGTGGAACGGCACGTCCAGCAGGCCGGCGATGAAGCTGGTCAGCATGAACAGCGCGCCGTTCACGACCAGCGCGATCAGGCCGAGGGTGAAGACGTACAGCCCGCAGCCGACCATCTTGACGATGGGGCGGATGAAGGCGTTGCAGAGCCCGAAGATGACGGCGATCGCGACGAACGTGCCGATCGTGCCGAGGACGGTCTCGGCCGTGACGCGGATGCCCGGCACGAGCATGGTCGCCACCCAGACGGCGGCGGCGCTGGCGGCCAGACGGAGGAGGATTCCCATGGTGCGGCATCGTGCCATGATTCGCCCCGGTGCGCACCCCCCGCGCTCCTGCGAGAGCGGCCGCTCGGTGTCATCCCGCGGTGGAGCGCAGGGATGACACCGGGCGCGGCGGCGGCAGCCGGAGCGCCGTGACGCCGCTCATCGTCCGTTCTGCTGCGTCGCGTTGATCAGCTGCTGCTCGTAGCCGGTGGTGCTCAGCGCCGCCCAGCGCACCGAGCGGCGGTGCACCACGCCGATCATGCCGGGCTGGGCGCGGGACAGCCACGCCTCCTGGTCGCGGCTAAGCCCCAGCACGGACACCGCGACCGCGGCCTCGGCCGGCTGCAGCGGCTGCAGCAGCGCGAGGTCGGCGCGGCCGAGCACGTCGACGTCCACCGGGGACAGGTCGTCGCGCACCACCAGGGTGCTGTGCCAGGGCGTGCCCGGCGTGCGGTCGGCGGCGACCGGGCCCGCGTCGACGATGCTGAGCAGCGGGCGCAGCGGCGTGCCGGGCGGCACGTTGACCGGTCCGGGCGCCATCACGGCCAGCGGCGCGCCGGAGCCCAGGCCGCGGCTGAACGGCTCCCACGCCCACGGGCGGGTCGTCTGGACCAGCACGTACGCCCCGAGGGCCATGGCGCGCACGGCCACGATCTGGGCCACCGCGACGCCGCCGATCAGGACGGCCCGGGTGGCCTCCGGACGGAACAGCCGGAAGGAGACCGGCTCGCTGTGCCGGTTGACCCCGATCATGAGTCCGCTGCCGCCGTACGGCGTGGCCAGCGCGGCGACCGCGGCCGGTCGCCGGTTGACGCCGCCGCCCCCGCCCGTGCCGAGTTCGGCGGGGCCGGGTCCGGCCAGCGGCAGGGTGGCGGTCAGGCCGTCGAACTGCTGCCCGTCCAGGCGGCGGGCCTGGGCGTGCTCGGTGGCCAGCAGCTGGCGCAGGGCCGTGCCCGCGTTGCCGAGCGAGTTGTGGTCGGGTGCGGTGAGCCGCACGGTCAGCTCGGCCTGCACGGTCGCGCCGCCGTCGGCCCAGGGGCCCGCGGTCAGCGACACCGACACCGTGGTGGCCGGCAGCCGGAGCAGGCGCGGCAGCAGCGCGTGGGCCGGGTCGGGGTGCGGCGTCGGCCAGCGCTCCACCGCGTACGAGCTGGCGTACAGCCCGCCGATGTGCAGCGCGGACCAGCCCTCCTGGGCGGGGGCCGCGCCGTCGTGGCCGGCGGCCTCGGCCAGCGCCCGCAGCGCCGCGACGTCGCCGAGCAGGCGGTGCGGCACGTCGCCCAGCTTCGCGCGGACCTTGCGCACCGCGCCGGTCAGCGCGCGCTGCAGGTCGGCCTCCTGCCAGCCCTCGGCCCGGTGCACCCGCACCGCGAGCACGGCGCGCTCGTTGGCCAGCAGCCGCCCGCCGGACAGCTGGCGGTAGGACGACGCCGCGGGCGACGAGCCGTTGGCGGCGTTGGCGTGCAGCAGCAGCTGCAGCCGGACCGGCGGGGTGTCCGCGCCGGGCGCGGGCAGCAGCGCGGCCGGCGAGGGCAGCGGGTGCCAGGCGCGGGCCGGCATCACCGCCTGGTCGCCGAGTTCCAGCAGCACGCACATGCCCTCGGCGTCGGTGAGTGCGGCGCAGGACACGCCCTCGATGTCCAGGGTGGACAGACGGCTGCCCGGTGCGGCCGCGGCCAGCAGTTCGGCGGCGTCGCCGGTCGGCTCGATCCGGCGGCGGCGGCCGCGGTAGCGCAGGTAGACGGCGGTCCACTCGGACAGCCAGCGGCCCCGCCAGCGGCCCCAGGCCAGCACGATGAGCGCGGCCGCCACCGGCACGGCGGGCAGCAGGTAGCCGACCCCCGCCTGCGTGGCGGCCACCAGCAGCAGCAGCGCCAGTTGCACCGCGACGATCTGGCCGCTGCCGAGACCGAGGAAACGCCTGGCCGGGCGCGGGTGCGCCGCCGGTGCGGCCGCCCCGTCGGCGGTGCGCGCCGTCGGCCCGGTAACCGTGTCGACCGTCATCGCGATAGCCTCCCCTAGGCTCCAGCTTGTGGCGGCCCTGCGGCCCGCCCGGCGGCGGATCGCCGAGGACAACCCAACAGCTGAACCGCCGCACTTCGCCCGGCTCATGGTAGAGCCGCAGGCTGACCCGTGGGGAGGGCCCATGCCGTCGAGACAGGACCAACTGCACTCGTACCAGTTCACAGTGCAGCGAGTGGTCTCGGCGCTGGTGATGCGCGACACCGATCCGGCGCAGGCGCCGTTTCGCCGCGCCGCCGGCGCCACCCTCGCCAGCATCCTGCTGGCCGTGGTCATCGCTGCCGGTTACGGGGTGTACGGGGTGTTCAGCAACCGCGGTGACACCGGCTGGAAGGCCGACGGCACGGTCATCATCGAGGAGGATTCGGGCGCGCACTTCGTGTACCGAGACGGAAAGCTGCACCCGGCGCTGAACCTGACCTCCGCGCTGCTGGCCTCCGGCCAGGCCCAGCCGAAGCTGGTGACGGTGGCCCGCAAGTCGCTTGTGGACGTGCCGCGCGGACTCACCGTCGGGGTGGTGGACCTGCCGGACTCGCTGCCCGACCCGGGGGCCCTGCTCGGGCTGCCGTGGTCCGTCTGCTCGGCGACCGCGTCGGACAAGCCGGCCTCGGTGCTGGTGGTGGGCGACACCGTGCTCGCCGGCAAGGGCCGGCTGATGGGCGGCGACGACGCGCTGTTCGTGCGCGCCGGTGCGGCTGTCTACCTGCTCTGGCACGGCCGGCTATACAACGCCGACAACGACGAGTACGCCGACCTGGCCGGCGGCGCGCAGCCGGTGGCCGTGCCGGCCGCGTTCGTCAACGGCATGCCGCAGGGGCAGCCGCTGGACGAGCCGCGGATCGGCGAACCGGGCGGGACCTCGTCCGTCAAGGAGCTGAAGAACGGCCAAGTCATCAAGATCAAGGGACTGGACGGCAAGTCCCTCCAGTACGCCGTGGTCCGCGCGGACGGCCTGGCGATGATCACGCCGGTGCAGGCCGCGCTGCTGCTCGGCCGCTACCGCCAGCAGCACGGCATCGGCCGGGAGATCGAGATCGACCAGACCGAGCTCGCCGAGTACGACGACTCGCCCGACAGCCTCGTCCCCGACGCCGGCGACCCGCGGCAGCCACCGGCGAACATGCCGACCATCGCCACCTACGGCCAGGGCGCGCTGTGCGCGGTGGTCCGCGACGACGCGGGCACCACCGAGGTGCGCGCCGAGGTGCCGCTGGACCTGTCCGGGCGCATCGCGACCGTGGGCCGCAGTGCCGAGGGCGGCTCGTACGCCGACTACGTGCTGGTGCCCTCCGGCCGGGGCGCGATCGTGGCGGCGGGCACCACCTTGAGCCTGGTCACCGACCAGGGCGTGCGCTATGACGCGGCCCGCCCGGACGTGCTGCCGATGCTCGGATACCGCGACCCGGTGCCGCTGCGGCTGCCCTCGTCGCTGGTCGACCTGCTGCCGCCGGGACCCGGCCTGGACCCGCAGACCGCGTCCGCGCAGCTGGCTCTCGGCTGATCCGCCGCAGCGCGGGTTATCCACAGGCAGCGGCTCCGGGCTGGCACGAGTCGACGCGGGACGCTACCGTCACCGAGACAGGCGCACCACCACCAATGCTCCGCATAGGACGGTGGATGTGTAACTGCACAAAGGGAATGGGGTGACGTACGACAATGGCGGAAACCGCCTCCGAAGCCGCGATCATGGCCTCGACCGCAGGCAAGTTCGACTCGGCCAACGACGACCTGCAGACCATGCTCAGCCGCTTGCTGAGCGAGCTGGAGATGCTGCAGACCAGTTGGGTGGGTCGCGCGGGCAGCTCCTTCGAGCAGGTCAAGATCGCCTGGTCGCAGGACCAGAAGGCACTGCACCAGGCGCTCGCTGAGACGTCGAAAGCGATCCGCACGGCAGGCCAGGAGTACAGCCGCGCCGACGAGGAGCAGGCAGGCCGGGTGGCCTCCAAGAACACCGGCGGCGTCTCGCTGAACCTGTGAGCGCGGCAGACCACGGACCGAAAGGGGGAGGACCGATATGAGCAACGGCGAGAGGCTCGTCGTCAACTTCGCCTCGCTGCACGAGGCGAGCGGGCACATTCAGACGGCGCTGGGCAAGCTGGAGACCACGCTGAGCCAGCTGGAAAGCGACGCCGGACCGATGGTGTCGTCGTGGAGCGGCGCCGCGCAGACGGCGTACCACGAGCGTCAGGCCAAGTGGCGTAAGGCCGCGGACGAGCTGTCCGTGATGCTGCGCGACATCAAGGGCGCGGTCGACGAGGCCGCCGTCCAGTTCAAGGACGCCGAGGACCGCAACACCCGGCTGTTCCACTGACCCACGTCGCCGCAGCCCGGGGCAGCTGACAGCCGCTGCCCCGGGCTGCGCGCGTAGGCGCTCGGGCCGCTGTTCCGGCAGTGATCCATGACCGCACCGGCGATCGCGACGACGCCGGTGCTTTTTTCAGCTCCCGGCCGCCCGCCAGCGGCGGCGGATGCCGTTGGGCAGCGCCACGGCCAGCGCGAGCACCAGGCCGGCCAGGATCACTCCGATGCCCGCCAGCCACCGCGCCTCCGAGCGTTGCTGCGCGGCCCGGTCGGCGGCGGCCTCGGCTGCCGGGTCGGCGGCCCGCGGCGCGAGCGCGGCCGGGGTGACCCGGGCAGCGCCGTCGAGCACATCGGTCACCGCGCGCACCGGGTTGAGGATGCCCACCCCGTAGTCGTCGCTGAGGCGGCCGCCCGGCGCCGGGTCGGCCGTGGCCTGCAGCCGCTGCCGCACCTGCGACTCGGTGAGTGCCGGATACGCCTGGCGGACCAGCGCCGCCGTGGCGGCCACCATCGGGGCGGCGAAACTGGTGCCGCTCTCCTTGCCGTGCCCGCGGCCGGGGCGCGCCACGGTCACCTGGTCACCGGGGGCGACGAGGTCCACGTACGGCCCGGTCTGGGAGGCCTGCAGCCGCTGTCCCGCCTCGTCGATCGCGCCGACCCCGAACACGTTGTCCCAGGAGGCGGGATACGGCGTCGGGTTGCCCTTCTGCTTGGCGTTGCCGACCGCCGCGATCACGACCACGTCGCGGGCGATGGCGTAGCGGATCGCCTCGCGGAATTCGTTCAGCTTGTTCGGGGCGGTGTCGCCGTAGCTCAGCGACAGGTTGATCACGTCGGCGCCCTCGTCCACCGCATACCGCACCGCGGTGGCCATGTCCTTCACGTCGGCCTGGCGGGCGCTGCTCGCGTTCTCCTGACCGCCGAGCTGCTCGCTCACCCGGACCGGCAGGATCCGCACGCCCGGGGCGATGCCGCGGAACTCCACCCCGGCCACCGGCTTCGCGGCGATGACGCTGGCCACGCCGGTGCCGTGGCCGACGCAGTCCTGCCGCCCGTCGGTGCCGCCGCCGGACAGCATGTCCCGGCCCGCCACGACCTGCCCACGCAGCTGCGGGTGGTCCTTGTCGACCCCAGAGTCGAGCACCGCCACGAGCACGCCCGACCCGTCGATGCCGCGGGGCAGCACGGACAGGTCCCAGCGCTGCTGCGGCCACGGCTTGGCCGCGATCACGTCGCTCACCGTGCGGTCGGTGCTCGGGCACGGCGCCGCGACGGCGGGCGCTGTCGCGATCCCGACGACACCGCAACCGAACACCACGCTGAACACCACCGTGCGGGCCGCGAAGGCCACCGTCGGCCGGCTGCGGTGCATGTCGCCTCCCCAGGCTCGTGCGGGTCGACCGCGGCACGCACGGGCGGGTGACCGCCGTGTCGCCGCTGCGCGGTTTCCCGCGTGGCTGAACCCCGGCGCAGATGCTACTGGAAGGAGCCGACCTAGACTGCTGGTTGCGACACGCCTACGGGGCGCAAGGTAAGTTGTGTCCCAGTACTCTCGCGGCAGCAGGAGGTGAGCGCGTGATGGGTTGGGAGCCGGCCACCGATACCGAGATCGCGCTGCGTGACGCCCTGCGCGCCGGGGATCAGGAACTCTACTTCCGCATCCTCGGCCGTTCGGAACTGCTGCTGCCGGTCGCCGGCGACGCGGCAGCGGCGCGCGGTCCGGCGGGCTGGGGCACCTGGACCGCGGAGAACCGCACCCACGTGCTCGCCTTCACCTCGTCCGCGGCGCTGCGCGCCTGCCTGGCCGAACACGCCGGCCCCGCGCGGCGCGTGCCGTTCCAGGAGCTGGCCTCCTCGTGGCCCAACCACGAGTGGTGGCTGGCCGTGGACCCGGGCCTGCCGATCGAGGGATACCTGCCGGCCTGGTTCGTCACCCAGCTGGTCCGCGGCGACGTGCGCATTCCCGGCGCGCCCGCGGTCGCCCGCGGTCGCCTCGAACGGCTGGAGGCGCTCGAGCGCGCCAAGGCCGCCCGGACCGCACCGCCGCCGATGCAGCCGCGCGGGCCGCAGCAGCCTGCGTACGACCCGCACGCCGACGAGGAACTGATCCTCGACGCCGAGGTGATCGACGTCGAGGAGGTGCGGCCGGTGGCCGCGCCGCAGGTGTACACCCCGCTGGCGCTCGAGTCGCCCGCCGGGTCGCCGGTGACGGCGCCGACCCCGCAGCCCGGCGGCCGGTTCTTCCCGGCAGACCCGGCCTTCTCCGCGGAGCCGGTCTCGCCGGCTGCCGCACACCCGCCCGTCCCGCCGGCCGCCGTGCCGCCGCCGCCCGTGGCCGCGCCCGCTGCGCGGCCCGGTGAGGGGTCGCTGTTCGAGCCGGTCTCCACGTCCCCGCCCGCCGCCGTGCCTGCCGTGACCGAGCCCGCCGGACGCCCGGCGGAGGGCTCGTTGTTCGAGCCGGTGTCCCCGACGCCCGCCGTGCCTCCCGCGCCCGCTGCGCGGCCCGGTGAGGGGTCGTTGTTCGAGCCCGTCTCCACGCAGTCGACCGTCGCCGTGTCGCCCACCGCCGAGCCGCCCGCGCCTGTCGCGCGGCCTGGCGAGGGGTCGCTGTTCGAGCCCGTGTCCGCGACGGTGACGATGCCCGACGTGCCCGTGCCGCCGGTCCGGGAACCGGGGCCGCGGCACGAGCGGCCGCGCGGGCCCGAGGACGACTTCACCCCGTCGAACTCCGTCGAGGAGCAGCTGCTCGAAGCGGCCGACGCGGGCAACACCGACGCCTTCCTGTCCACGTTGCTGCTCGCGACGGTGCTGGTGCCGGTGCCGGGCGGATCGAGCGTGCCCAGGCCCGGCGAGCCGGGCTACACCTGGCAGCCGCGCGACATCGACGGCGAGCCGCACATCGTGTGCTACACGTCCGCGCAGATCATGCCCGAACCGGTCGAGGCCGTGCCGGTGCGCTTCGTCAAGCTCATCGCGGCCTGGCCCGACCCGGCCTGGTCGTTCGCGGTCAACCCGGGCACCGCGGTCGGTGCCAGCCTGCCCGGTGACCAACTGCTGGAGCTGGCCCGCTGGGCGACCGAGATGGGCCTCGGCGGCGACGAGAGCGAATCGGCCGTGACCGTGCCGACGGCGGGCACCGCGCCGCCGCCGGCCCGCCGCGACCCGGAGATCACCGAGATGCAGAAGGTGATCGCGCCAAGCCAGATCGGCTACTACCTCGACCGGGGTTACGACCGGGTCTCCGGGTTCGTGCACCGCGCCCGCGAGGTCGGCCACCTGCGCGGCCCCCAGGCGCTGCGCAGCGCGCTCGGGCTGACCTGGACCGGTTCCCCGTTCACGGCGGACGACAAGGAGATCTACGTGCTGCGCTGGCCGGCCTACCGGCCCAGCCTGTACCGGATCCCGTACGGCGGGCAGCACGAGGCGGCGATGAAGGCCATGGAGGGCTGGGTCATCGAGCGCTCCCCGTTCCGCGGCAACGGCTTCGCACCCGGCGACAGTACGGAGATCATCGCCGAGTTCAAGGTGGACAGCGCCCGGCTGCCGCACGGCGCGCGCCTGCTGCGCGTGGACGCCGAGGGCAAAGAGGAGATGGTCGCGGTGCTCGACGCCGACGGGCCGCGCTGGCTGCGCACCGACGGGGGCGAAGAATGATGCGCGACGGCTACATCGCCCGCTACCTGGGCCGGGAGTACGAAGCCAGCCCCGACGGCGACAGCGTGCGCCTCTACCGTCCCGAGACCGCCGAGGGCTTCGAGGAGGTCCGGCCCGGCCGGCATGTGCGGGTGGTGCCCGCGGCCGAGGTCGACGACCTGGCGTACGTGCGCAGCGTCTGCAACTGGCGCGGCCAGCCCTTCATCGTGCTCGCCGAGCACGAGGCCTGGCTGCGCGTCGAGTACACCGGGGGTAAGGCTCCCGTCGCCGCCGAACTCGGCCTGGAGGAGTTCGACTACGGCGTCTACCAGGGCTGGGCCCCCAAGCAGGAGGTCACCGACCTCCGCGAATCCCGCCTCTGACCCACCGGGCCGGTCACTTGGTCCAGCGGATGATCTCGCCGGCCACCAGGTCGGGGCGTTCGAGGTGGGGGAAGTGCCCGGTGTCCTCGAGCAGCCGCCATTCGTAGTCGGCCAGGACGTAGCGGCCGGAGCCCTGGGCCGTCGCGGGCAGGGTGATCGGGTCGAGGGCGCCCTGCAGCTGCAGGGTGGGCGAGATGATCGGCTGGCGGATGGCCCGCAGGAAACGGTAACCGTGCAGGCGCAGCGTGGACCGGAACGCCCAGCGGTACGCCTCCATGGCGCAGAACGCGGCCTGCGGGATGCGGATCGCCTCCCGGTACCGGCGCTCGTACTCGGCGTAGTCGGCGGTCTGCCGGAACGCCGGGGACGACCAGGCCCGCATCAACCCACCGGCCAGCGCGGCGTCGTCCCGGGTCAGCACGTGCTCGTAACGGGGCAGCTGGAAGCGGAGCAGGGCGCGGCCTGCCCGGCGCTGCGCGGCGTTGGCGACCAGCGCCGAGCGCAGCCGCAGCGGGTGCGCCGCGCCGAGCACCACCAGCCGGCTCACCAGGCGCGGGTGCAGCGCCGCCGCGGACCAGCCGACCAGGCCGCCGGCGCCCGCGCCCACGACCGTGGCGTTGCGCTCGCCGAGCGCGCGGATCAGGCCCACCACGTCCGCGGCGAGCGTGAATCCGTCGTACCCCCGCGGGGGCTTGTCGGTCGCGCCGTAACCGCGCAGGTCCACCGCCACCGCCCGCAGGCCCGCGCCCGCGAGCAGGGGCAGCTGCCGGTGCCACGCCCACCAGAATTCGGGGAAGCCGTGCAGGAGCACCACCAGCGGCCCGGTGCCCTGCTCCACGACGTGGAACCGGCTGCCGTTGGCGTTGACGAACCGGTGCGTCCACGGTCCCTCGTCCAGGACGCACGACTCGTCCACGGACGTGTTTCCGGCGCGCTCACTCATGCCATCTCCTCGCTGCGCTCGTCGAAGGCATGAGTCTGCTGAGCCGAAGGCTCGCTCGCTCCGCTCGCTCGTGCCATCTCCTCGCTGCGCTCGTCGAAGGCATGTTTACTGAGCCGGATGATTCGCTCGCTCCGCTCACTCATGAGTGCAGGCTAGCGTGTGCGCACCCGGACCTGTCTGCGCAGCAGGGCCGCGGCCAGCAGCGATGCGATCAAGGAGCCGAGCAGCACCGCGCCCTTGATCCGGGCCTGTTGCTCTCCGTAATCGAAGGCCAGCTCCGCGATGAGCAGGCTGACCGTGAAGCCGCACCCGGTGACCACGGCGACCGCGACGAGGTCGCGCCATTCCAGCGCCTCGGGCAGCTCCGCCAGCTTCGACCGCACCGCCACGACCGCGCCGAGCAGCACGCCGACGGTCTTGCCGACCACGAGACCGAGCAGCACGCCGAGCGAGGCCCGGTCGGTGAAGATCGCGCCGAGCGCGCCGGCGCTGATCGCGATGCCCGCGGAGAAGAACGCGAACAGCGGTACGCAGATCCCGGCGGAGATCGGCTGGATGCGGTGCTCCAGCGCCTCGGCCGGTGACTCGTGCTCGCCGGGATCGGGTTTGACCCGGGTGAGCAGGCCGACGGCGACGCCCGCGATGGTGGCGTGCACGCCCGAGGCGTGCACCAGGGCCCAGGCGGCGAGCGCCAGCGGCAGGTAGAGCCACCAGCCGCGGAAGCGGAACTGCTGGAGCAGGCCGTACACCACCAGCACGGCGGCCGCCCCGAGCAGCGGCAGGAACGCGACGTGCGCGGTGAAGACCAGGGCGATCAGCAGGATCGCGCCGAGGTCGTCGACGATCGCCAGGGACAGCAGGAAGACCCGCAGGCTGGGGGGCAGGTCGCGGGCGCAGATGGCGAGCACGGCCAGCGCGAAGGCGATGTCGGTGGCGACCGGGACGGCCCACGCGTCCGACCCGCCCGGTGCGCCGAACGCGATGAGGAAGCAGAGCAGCGCCGGGACGACCATGCCGCCGATCGCGCCGGCGATGGGCAGCGCGGCCAGGCGCGGGCTGCGCAGCTCGCCGACGACCAGCTCGCGTTTGAGTTCCAGCCCGGCGACCACGAAGAAGACGGTGAGCAGGCCGTCCTGGGCCCACTGCGCCACCGACAGGTTGAGGTGCAGCGACTGCGGCCCGAAGGTGTACGCGCTGAGTCGCTGATACGCGTCGGCCAGCGGTGAGTTCGCGATGATCAGCGCCAGCGCCGTGGCCCCCAGCAGCACCAGGCCGCCGATCTGCTCCGTACGCAGGAAGCGCACCACCTCGGCGGCGGCGCTGCGGGCGGCCTGGGCACGACGGCGCTGCATCCGCTTCTGGCGCGGGCTGGACTTCGGCCGGGTCCGGCTGTCTCCCATGATCCGGATACTACGGTTCCCGCGGGGCACGTACCGGAAGGTTCGCCGCGAAGCGGACCTGATCGCCGGGTTTACCGGCTGGCGTGCCGCACGGTGGGTGCGGCAGAGTGGCCGGGCATGAACACCCCCTTGACCGTGGTCGACGTGAACGGCGCCCCCGAGGAGATGGGCACGGCGTACGGCCGCGCCGCCGCCGAGCTGATCAACCTCAACGTGACCGCCTACCTGGGCCGGTTCGCCCGCGCCGCCGGGCTCGACCGGGCGGCGGTGATCGAGCGGGGCGCGGCGTTCCGCGAGGCGACCCGGACGCACCTGCCCCGGCTGGCGGCGATGCTCGACGGGGTCGCCCGGGGCGCGTCCGTCGCGACCGAGCTGATCTACGCGATCAACGCCCGCTCCGAGCTGCTCTACGGCATGCCGACCTGCGGCTCGCCCGCGGGCGCGGGCGACCGGGGCGAGTGCACCAGCCTGGGCGTGCTCGGTCCGCGCAGCGAGGGCGGGCGCACCCTGCTCGCGCAGAACTGGGACTGGCACCCCGACCACCGCGACTACAACGTACTGCTGATCACCCGGGACGAGCGCGGTCACGAGGTGCTGACGCTGACCGAGGCGGGCATGCTCGCCAAGACCGGGCTCAACTCGGCCGGGGTCGGGGTCTGCGTCAACCTGCTCGGCTGCGACCGTGACGGCCGGCCCGGCGGGGTGCCGTACCACGTGCTGCTGCGGTCGGTGCTGGAGGCGGACTCGCTGTCCTGGGCGATCCGCAACGCGATGCGCGTGCCGCGCTCGGCCTCGATCAACCTGCTCATCGGGCAGGCGGATCCGGCCGGTGGTGAGCTGATCGACCTGGAGCTGGTGCCCGGCGACGCGGGCTGGCTGCACCCGGTGGACGGGATGCTGGTGCACGCCAACCACTTCGAGACGGGCCTGCCGGTGTACGACACCATCAAGGACTGGGGCGGCTCGTCGCTGTTCCGGTCCGCGCGGGCACGCCGGCTGCTGGACGCCGTGCCCAGGCCACTCGCGCCGGCCGATCTGCGGGCGGTGCTGCAGGACCACCACAGCCATCCGGTCTCCATCTGTCGTCATGCCGATGAACGCGATGCGATCGAGGATCGCTCGGAGACGATTTGGACCGTTTTCATGGATTTGGATGAACGGTTTGTCCGTCTCGTGCCCGGCCCGCCTTGTACGGGCGGAGAAGGCATGACTTATTCCCTCTGATGTGGACGCCCGAAATCTCGTGCGGCGCAAGGTGATGACAGCGACGTTCAGTTATGCAAGGCTGCTTTCACAATTGACGACCCGGGCCGCCGGCCCACCCTGCCGTGCGCTGCCCGGGGTCGTTTCCGTCAAAGGGAGGGAGGACCCTTTGCGAATCCGCAGAATTGGCAGCGCAGTCGGGATCACCGCTGCACTGGTTGCCGCCAGTCTCTCGGGTGCACCCGCGAGCGGTGCGCCCCAGCAGGCGGTCAACCCGCAGGAGCCGACGGCGGGGGTCAGCCGGCCCGACAACCTGCCCAACCCCCTCGACGAGTCTCGGTCCGGGCTGCGCAAGCAGGCCATCGCCGACGTCGTCTCGGGTAAGGCCAAGGCCGTCGAGCGCAATGGATCGACGGTCGTGCAGGTCGGCAAGAACCGGTGGTCGGAGCTGAAGCGGAAGGCCGACAAGGTCGACCCGATCTTCGTCGTGCTGTCCGAGTTCGGCAACCAGGTGGACCCGCTGACCGGTGGCGGCGCGGGCCCGGTGCACAACGGGATCGCGGCGCCGGACCGCAGCGTGGACAACTCCACGTACTGGGAGGCGGACTTCAACCAGGCCCACTTCGACCGGATGTACAACGGGAAGAGTGAGTCGGTCGCCGACTTCTACTACGACCAGTCCGGTGGCAAGTACTCGACCAAGGCCGAGGTCACCGACTGGGTGAAGCTGTCGTACAACGAGGCGCGCTACGGGCACAACTTCCCGGAGAACGCCGAGGACCCCAACGGCGACCCGCTGGACGACCGGTACACGTACTGGCAGTACATCCGGGACACCGCCAACGCGTGGTACACCTCGCAGGTGGCGGCGGGCAAGTCGGCCGCCGAGATCGCGACGTACCTCAAGAAGTTCGACGTCTACGACCGCTACGACGCGGACGGCGACGGCAACTTCAACGAGCCGGACGGCTACATCGACCACTTCCAGGCGGTGCACGCCGGTGAGGGCGAAGAGGCCGGCGGCGGCGCGCAGGGCGAGGACGCCATCTGGTCGCACCGCTGGTACGCGTACCTGACCGACAAGGAGAAGACCGGCCCCGCCGGAGCCCTCCTCGGCGGCACGCAGATCGGCGACTCGGGCATCTGGATCGGTGACTACACGATCCAGCCCGAGAACGGCGGCCTGGGCGTGTTCGTGCACGAGTTCGGCCACGACCTCGGTCTGCCGGACCTGTACGACACCGCCGGCGGCGACAACGGCACGGGCTTCTGGACGGTCATGTCCGGCGGCTCGTGGCTGAACCACGACCCGAACAGCATCGGCACCTCGCCGGGCTACATGGGCCCGTGGGAGAAGCTGTTCCTCGGCTGGCTCGACTACGTGACGGTCAAGGACGGCAAGACCAAGATGGTCTCGCTGGGCTCGGCGGCCACGCCGCAGGGCCTGCCGCAGGCTGCCCTCGTGGAACTGCCCGAGCAGGTCATCACCACGAACTACAACACGCCGTTCTCCGGCTCGTTCGAGTGGTGGAGCGGCTCCGGCGACGACCTCAACAACACGCTGACCCGGACCGTCGACCTGACCGGCGCCACGTCGGCCTCGCTGTCGGCCCAGTCGTGGTACGAGATCGAGGCGGGCTACGACTACCTGTACCTCGAGGTCAACGACGGCAGCGGCTGGACCTCGGTCGGCGACGTCCTCCAGGACGAGAGCGGCGGCTGGGTGCCGGTGTCTTGGGACCTGAGCGCGTACACGGGCAAGTCCGTGAGCGTGCGGTTCCGTTACGCCACCGACGGTGGTTTCGCGCCGAAGGGTGCCTTCTTCGACGACATCAAGATCGTCAAGGACGGCACCACCGTCCTCAGCGATGACGTCGAGGGCGGGACGAACGGCTGGACCGCGGTCGGCTTCACCCGCATGGGTGGTTCGACCACGGGCACCTACCCGCACTTCTACCTGGCGGAGTACCGGTCTTACACCGGCTACGACAAGAACCTCAAGACCGGTCCGTACCAGTTCGGCTTCAACAACGTGACGCCGGACAAGGTGGAGCGGTTCCCGTACCAGGATGGTCTGCTGGTGTGGTACGTCAACTACGCGTACCCGGACAACAACACCATTGCCCACCCCGGTCACGGCGAGGTCCTGCCGGTCGACGCCCGTCCGCAGGTTGCCCTGTGGCCGGACGGCGGCAAGCTCACCAACCGCCGCCAGCCGTGGGACGCCACGTTCGGTCTGCAGAAGACCGACGCCGTGACGTTCCACCGCAACAGCGTTCCGCTGACGGTGGCGCCGCAGGCCGCGATCCCGACGTTCGACGACACGAACCCGGACGCGTACTGGAACGCCGCCAACCCGCTGAACTCGGTCAAGGTGGCCGGCAACGGCGTCAAGATCTCGGTCTGGCTGGAGATCCCCGGCACGCTGCCGGTGGCTCTGATCCAGGTCAAGAACTGACCCGTTCCGCATCGCAACAAAGGGGCCTGCCCGCGAGGGCAGGCCCCTTTGTTGCGCCGGTCTCCGTTGGCTCGCCGCGCGCCGGTCGGCAGCCTGACAGCGATCCTCGGCATCGACACGTGCTGAACAGGATCGGGGCGGTCCGCGACAGCGGACCGCCCCGATTCAGGCGCAGAGCGCCGTCATCCGCCGCAGGCCGGACACCCGGGCCCGCCAGCGCCGCGCACCATCATGTCGGTGCTGGCCGGTGCGGCCACCAGTGGTGACTCGACCGCCAGCGGACCCTCGACCACCGGCAGCGCGAAGCCGTCGACCGTCACCCAGCCGATCGACACGCATCCGAGGCGAGTCGTCTCGTCGGCGATGAGGCACACCGCGTGGACATCGGGGGAGATCTGGATCTGTCTCGCGAACGGTGACGGCTGCGGTTGGTTCGGCGTGTGCGGGAAGGGCTCGCCGTGGGCGAAGTCACCGTGGTACGCGGCCAGGCCGTACACGTATCCCGTTGCCGACACCGGTCGGCACGTCACGATCCCGCCCGACACGGTGACGCTGTGCCAGCCGTTGTGGTCCGTGTATGTGCTGACAGCGTCGATCTGCCCGATGGTGCTGGTGCCCTGCGCACACGGCAGCCACTTGTAGATCTGGTGGTACGACGGCGGTTCGTAGCCCGCTTGGGCGGGCACGGCGGCAGCGGTGACCGCCAGCGCCGTGAGAATCGCCGATGTGGCGCGTAGAAGTCTTCTCAACGTGTTCTTCTCCCCCGTCAGGCCGAGTGATCATCGGTGCGTCCTGCTGGCGAACTCCGGGTCCCTTCGGCCCTGTTCAGCCTGCGCAGCTAGCGCATCCCGGGCCGAGGTGCGGCGGGATCCAGCCGGGGAAGTACACCTCGTTACTGACCACCGGGTCGTCAATCGGCAATGCGCCCTGGATATCGGGTCGCAGGCTGCCGTCGATCGTGGACCAGGTGATCGAGACGCACGCCACCCGGATCTTCGTGTCGGAGACCACGCAGACGGCCTGGTCGACGGGCCCGATCGGTAGGCCGGCGTTGAAGAAGTAATGCTGGGTGGGGTTGGTGCCGAAGGAGTAACGGAGGCCCGTCGCCGAGCCGCTGCCGTAGCGGGCGAGCCCATAAATATCGATCATGGGCGAGGGCTTGCGGCAGAGGTCAAGGACGCCGCCGAGCTCGGCGACGTATCTCGCGTTCGCGGTGTCGTAGCGGATGCCAGCGGTGCTGATGTGCCCCGTGGTGCTGCCCGGCGGGCAGGACAGCCACTGGTAATCCGTCACCGCCGCCGCCGGCGCGGCGGGGAGGATGGCGGCCGCCGCGATGAGGGTGGCGGTGAACGCCTGCCTGATTCTTCTCACTGGTTCTGCTCCCTGTCGGATTTCGAATCTACGGTTGCCGAAATGGGCGCCTGCCGCGTTGCCGGGGCGCCGTATGCGGGACACGTAGCGGCGACAACCGTCGTCCGCGTGAATCTGTTACTGGTGTTGCTCCCCGTCGAGGCCGTCGGGTGCCTGCTCGCTGGTGGGCGAGTGCTGCGCCGCCTCGGCGCCCAGCCGCAGTCCCAGCTGGAACCGGTTGACGACGTCGTACCGTTCCATGAGCCCGGACAGGGTGTAGGCGATCGTGCGCACGCTGATGTCCAGCTTGTTCGCGATCGAGGCGTCGGTGTGGCCCTTGGCCAGCAGCATCACGATGGTGTTCTCGCGCGGAGTCAGGCCCGGTGGCGGTGTCCAGTCCCGCCCGGGGTCCTTGGCCAGCGCCCAGTGCTGCAGGAACAGCGCCCTGAGGTCGGCGACGAGCCGCGGATCGGTGATCTCCCAGGCGCCGCGTGAGCTCTCGGAGGGATCCGGGGGCACATAGGCCGTGGTGCGGTCGCAGATGGTGAGCTTGCCGGGCAGCTCAGGCAGCTCGCGGTACTCCATGCCGAGGCTGACCATCTCGTCGTCGAACCAGTCCGACTCGTCCTCGGCCGAGGCGGGCACGCCCAGGCTCAGGGAGGTCACACCGCGCGCCATCATCCTGCGGCTGAGCGGTGCCGCCTGCTTGATCGTGGCGTTGTCGAAGGCGGGGTCCGGATTCATCGAGAGGTGCTCGTGCCGCTCCGAATCCAGCAGTTCCGCGTACCTGAGCCGGGACACCGCCCGGTTCGGGAAGGTGCGGACACCTTCGTGGGGGAAGTGCGCGACGTCGGCCATGATGCTCGGCAGCGACAACCGGGTGAGGCTGCGGTGCAGCCGGTGCCGGGCGAGCAGGGTGCGGCGATGCCGGTCCCGCAGCACGGGCAGCACCTGCGCAGGGGTGCGACTGGCCCACAGGCGCTGGTCGCCTTCGGCGGCGCGATCGGGAAGGGCGGCGCCGAGCGCGGTCAGCTCGTCGAGCGCGCTGAGCACCTGCCGGGTCTTCATCTCCAGCGACCGGCTGATGCTGTCCACGGACCAGGGCCCGAAGGTGATGAGAGTGCGGTATACGAGGTCTGCCTGCGGCGAGACGCCCCACTTCATCAGTGAGGGCACGAACTGTGTTTGCAGCATGATGGCCTCCCCGTGTCAGCCATGCTCCGGCAGGGATCATCCCTGCCCGACAAGAGCAACCTAGACAGCGGGATCAAACCGCGACAGCACCGTCCGTCCGATTGCATGTTTCTGCAATCGGCGATACCGATCATGGTCGACGCCGAACGGGGGACGATCGGTCACCTGACCGCGGTCCGCTTCGGCTGGAGGGGCTATTCGGGCTCGTCGTCGTCCGGTCCCTCGTCGTCCGGGTGCGTGGACGCCTCGGCGCCCAGTCGCAGGCCGAGCTGGAATCGCGTGGAGACGCCGAACCGGTCCATGAGCGAGGAAAGTGTGTAGGCGATCGTGCGTACGCTGAGGTCGAGCTTCGCCGCGATGGCGGCGTCGGTGTAGCCCTTGGCCAGCAGCACCACGATCATGCGCTCTCGTGGTGTCAGGTTCATCGGTGTGTCCAATCACGGCCCTGGTCGTCGGCGATGTCCCAGCGCCGCGGGAAGAGGGCCGTGAACCCGCCCGCTACGTTCCGGCAGGCCTCGGCGGGCATGCCGAGGCCAGGGTTCGTGACCGGTGCGCTGGCCTCCCCGTGGCAGCTGTTCCGGCAGGGGCGACGCCCGGCCGGACATGAGAAACCTAGTCATGGCGCACGGCACGGAACAGTGCTTCGGGGGCGATTGCACCTTTCTGCAACCGAAGATGACGATCTTTGGCGACTACCGGGCGGGTCCTAGGCTCGATGGCACGAGCCCGTTCCCGCAAGGGGGCTCACCAACACCAGGCGCAGCAGGTCAGCGGTGTCCGCACCGTCCGGCGGTCGCGTCCGAGGGTCGCCGCGCACGTGCGTGCGAGCAGGAGCGGTCGCGCTCCGGCAAGCACGGGGGACCACGTCCCGGCGACAGAGACAGAGGGCGACCGCCGAACGGCGGTCGCCCTCTCTTGCTGCTGCGGGATCGGCGGCCGGCCGCGGTGGCGTACTCCTGCGCCGCGCGCGGGGGGCGTCGCGGCCGCCGGCGATTGCATACTTCTGCAACCGGCAGTTTTGATCTTGGCTGCGCGGGTGGCTGCCTTCTATCTTCTTCTCAGCGCCATCGCGAGACACGGCGCACGTGCGTGACAGTTCGGCCGGTGACGGCCCGACCGTGACGGGGGACCGCGTGCACGTGGCACGGGAAAGGGGCGGCAGCCGGTGTCCACCGGCTGCCGCCCCTGCGTCGTCGTACCGGGTCAGTCCTCGTCGGACTTGCTCGACTGCATACCCGCGGAGATCAGGTTCATCACCGCGGAATCCTGCAGCGTGGTGACGTCGCCGAGCGAGCGGTTCTCCGCCACGTCACGCAGCAGCCGTCGCATGATCTTGCCGGACCGGGTCTTCGGCAGCTCGGTCACCAGCATGATCTGGCGCGGTTTGCAGATCGGGCCCAGCGTCTTGGCGACGTGCTCGCGCAGCTCCGGAACGCCGACCTCGGCCCCGCCCTTGAGGATCACGAAGGCGACGATGGCCTGACCGGTCGTCGGGTCGGTGGCGCCGACGACCGCCGCCTCCGCCACCGCCGGGTGGGCGACCAGCGCCGACTCGACCTCGGTGGTGGAGATGTTGTGGCCGGACACCAGCATCACGTCGTCGACCCGGCCGAGCAGCCAGATCGCCCCGTCCTCGTCGCGCTTGGCGCCGTCGCCGGCGAAGTAGAAGCCCTGCTCGGCGAAGCGCGACCAGTACGTCTCCAGGAAGCGCTTGTCGTCGCCCCAGATGGTGCGCAGCATGGACGGCCACGGGGCGGTCAGCGCCAGGTAACCGCCGCCGCCGTTGCCCACGATCGAGCCGTCGTCCGCGACGACCTCGGCCTTGATGCCCGGCAGCGGGCCCATCGCCGAGCCCGGCTTGCAGTCGGTCACCCCCGGCAGCGGCGAGATCATGATCGCGCCGGTCTCGGTCTGCCACCAGGTGTCCACGACGGGGCACCGGTTGCCGCCGATGTGCTCGCGGTACCACATCCAGGCCTCGGGGTTGATCGGCTCGCCGACCGAGCCGAGCAGCCGCAGCGAGCTGAGGTCGAACTGGGCCGGGATGTCGTCGCCCCACTTGGCGAACGTGCGGATCGCGGTGGGTGCGGTGTAGAGGATCGTGACGCGGTACTTCTCCACGATCTCCCAGAACCGGCCGCGGTGCGGGGTGTCCGGGGTGCCCTCGTACATGACCTGGGTCGCGCCGTTGGACAGCGGGCCGTACACGATGTAGCTGTGCCCGGTGACCCAGCCGATGTCGGCGGTGCACCAGTAGACGTCGGTCTCCGGCTTCAGGTCGAACACCGCGTGGTGGGTGTACGAGGTCTGGGTCAGGTAACCGCCGGTGGTGTGCAGGATGCCCTTGGGCTTCGCGGTGGTGCCGGAGGTGTAGAGGATGAACAGCGGGTGCTCGGCGTCGAACGGCTGCGCCTCGTGCTCGGGGCTGGCGTTGCCGACCACGTCGTGCCACCACACGTCACGGCTGTCGTCCCAGGCGACGTCCTGGCCGGTGCGGCGCACCACCAGGACCTTCTCGACGGTCGGGCACTCGGCCACGGACTCGTCGACGGTCGGCTTGAGCGCGCTCGGCGCGCCCCGGCGGTAACCGCCGTCGGCGGTGATCACGACCTTCGCGCTGGCGTCCTGGATGCGGCCGCCCAGCGCGTCCTTGCTGAAGCCGCCGAACACCACCGAGTGGGTCGCGCCGATGCGGGCGCAGGCCAGCATCGCGACCGCCGCCTCGGGGATCATCGGCAGGTAGATCGCGACCCGGTCACCGGCGACGACCCCGAGGTCGGTCAGCGCGTTGGCCGCCCGGCACACCTCGGCGTGCAGGTCGGCGTACGTGATGGTGCGGGTGTCGCCCGGCTCGCCCTCCCAGTGGATGGCGACCCGGTCGCCCAGCCCGTTGGCCAGGTGCCGGTCCAGGCAGTTGTACGCGATGTTGAGCTGCCCGCCGACGAACCACTTCGCGAACGGCGGGTTGGACCAGTCCAGTACCTCGTCCCAAGGCCGGGCCCAGTCCAGCCGCTTGGCCTGGGTCTCCCAGAACGCCAGCCGGTCGGCGTCGGCCTGCGCGTAAGCCTCGGCGGTGACGTTCGCCTGTGCGGCGATCTCCGCCGGGGGTGGGAACCGGCGCGACTCGTGCAGCAGGTTTTCGAGGGTCTCGCTCACTACAGCGCCTCCCTAGGGGTGATGGTCATGCCATGTGACCTGGGTCTCCGGGTGATGTTACGGGCCGGTGACCCGGCTTTACAGTAAGGGTCCCTAACTATTTTCCTCCGGCTGGCTCAGCCGGTTTCGTTACGCTCTGGCTGTGACTATGGATCCGCTGGCACCGCTGTTGAAACTGGCCGACGTCGAATCTGCGGTGAATGGCGCACGCGCTGCGGTGGACGGCGCGTACCGGCATCGCGCGCTGCGACGCCAAGGCGGCATGGTGGCCGCGGAGATCAGCCTGCGCTGTGCGGTGGCCAGCGCCGCGCTGGAGGGCCACCGGTACGAACTGAGCGACGTGCGCGGCGGCACGGTGCTGGACGCGGTGCTGCAGGGGGCACTGCGGGTCGCCGAGGCGCTGCCCGGCCTGCACCGGCAATGGCAGCACGCGCCCCGCCAGGTGCTGGCGAAACTGCACCTGCTGGCCGGCACCGGCGTGCTGCCCGCCGACTCGCTCGGCCGGCCCGCTCCGGACAGCGCGGCCCGGCTGGACACCCTGCTGGAGATCGTGTCCGCCGAGGCGGGCAACCCGCTGATCCGCGCGGCCGTGGTGCACGGGGAACTGCTGGCGGCACAGCCGTTCCCCGGCGTGAACGGGATCGTGGCCCGCGCCGCCGCCCGGCTCACCCTGGTCGGCAGCGGCTTCGACCCGCGCGGGCTGGTCGCGGTGGAACTGGCTCAGCTGGCCCGGGAACCCGAGTACATCGGCGCCGCCGGCGCGTTCGCGACCGGCACCCCGGACGGCCTGCGTTCCTGGTTGCGCCACTACGCCACGGCGGTCGAGCAGGGCTGTGCCGAGGTCGCCGTCGTCGGTGACGCCGTGCTGGCCTCGGTCGGCTGAGACATATGGATGGCGCCGCACGTTCGCGGCGCCATCGCGCACGTCCCGCCGGGTTACCAGGCGTGCACCTGCGGACAACCGCCCACGGTGGACCCGAGGGTCACACCGGAACTTTGCCTTCACGACGGCTAGATCGCGCGTGGGTGCCCGGAGGCCGTGCCCGAAAGCCGGCTTCTGCCAGCTACTTCCAGCTGCAGAATGCTTTCGTAACCACTTTTCTACGCCCGTTTGAAGGTGATGGCCAGACTTCGGGCGGAATGTGTGACAGGTGGGGCTGTTGTGGCGTCCAAATCACCCGTCAGAGGACAGATGCCGCAGCGCGAGCACGCTTGCGGCGCCCGTACCACGCGATGCCGATGGCGACGCCGACCCCAATGCCGAGCGCGGCCGCGACCGGAACGGCCGGTCGGTTGCGCAGGCGCCGGCCCAGCGGGATCGGGTGCCGGAACTCCAGGACCGGCCAGCGCCGCTCGTTGGCCTCACGGCGCAACGCCTTGTCGGGGTTGACGGCACTGGGGTGCCCGACGGCGGCGAGCAGCGGGATGTCGGAGATGGAGTCCGAGTAGGCGTAGCACTCGGCGAGGTCGTATCCGCGCTCGGCGGCGAGTTTGCGCACTGCCTCGACCTTGGCCGGGCCCGCGGCGTAGAACTCGATCTCACCGGTGTACTGGCCTTCGGCGACCTTCATCCGGGTGGCGATGACGTCGGTGACGCCGAGTTGCGCGCCGATGGGCTGCACCATCTCCTCGCCTGACGCCGACACCAGCACGATGTCGCGCCCGGCCGCCTGGTGCTCCTCGATGAGGGTCGCCGCCTCGGCGTAGATGAACGGGTCGATCAGCTCGTGCAGGGTTTCGTTGACGATCTGGCGGACCTGGTCCACCCGCCAGCCCTTGACCAGCTCCGCCATGTAGTCGCGGGTGCGCACCATGGCCTGGTCGTCGGCCCCGCCACGCTTGAACATGAACTGGGCGAACGCCGTCTTAACGACGTCACGTTTAGTGATCAGGCCGTCACGATAGAACGGTCTGCCGAATGCCAGCGCGCTCGAAGTCGCGATGACGGTCTTGTCCAGGTCGAAAAACGCGGCGCTACGGCCCACGGTCGCAAAGTGTAGCCGGGCCGCCGTCCCGGCGGTGGCCGCCCGTGGGTCGGATACCGGCAGACGCGCGCACCGCGGCGCGCGGGAACGCCCGCAATACACGGTAACTGAGCGACGACTCAGTGATTGCGCAGCGTAGGATCTTGGGTTGGTCTACGGCGTGTCGTGGCGTGTCGGCCCCGATCCCTCTCGACGGCGTGCCGTCAAGTCAGGCATGCTTTCGCCAACAGCCCTCAGCGGGTGCCACCCCCCCCGCAGCCGCTGAGCGGGCTCCGGCTCACCATCCCCCCTGAGAGCCGGACCCCAAGACGACCCCCGTCTCCCCGGACGGGGGTCGTCGTCATCTGAACGCGCCCGCCCTGCGCCATAACAGATCCACACGGTGGTCGGCGTACTGTCCACAAGCGCCTGTCCGTCCACAGGCGCGGCCCGCCGGCGCTGTCCGGTCGGCCCGGTCACGGCGCACAGTGCCCGGCATGAGCCGTTCGCCCGCCGCCCCACCCGCGTCCACCCGAGTCCTGCTGGTGACCGCCGACGCCGACCTGCTCGACGACCTGCTGCGCCTGGGATCCGCCGCGGGCGCCGAGGTCGAGGTCGCCCACGACCTGCCCGCGGCGCGCCCGCGCTACGGGCCCGCGCCGCTCGTGCTGATCGGCGGCGACATGGTGCCCGGCTGCGTACGGGCCAGATTGCCGCACCGGGCCGGCGTCGTCGTGGTCTGCCGCGACAGCGCCGACACGCGGCCCTGGGACTACGCCCAACCGCTCGGGGCCGAGCACGTCGCACTGCTGCCCGCAGCCGAATCCTGGCTGGTCGAGCGCCTCGCCGGGATCGGCCGCGCGCCGGTCCGGGGAGCCGGACGGGTGCTGGCGGTGCTCGGCGGCCGGGGTGGCGCCGGCGCCAGCGTGCTCGCCGCCGGCCTCGCCGTCACCGCCTGCCGCACCCGGCTGCGCACCCTGCTCGTCGACGCGGACCCCCTCGGCGGTGGCGCGGACCTGCTGCTCGGCTGGGAGGAGATGCGCGGGCTGCGCTGGCCGCAACTCGCCCGGGCCAGTGGCCCCGTCGACCCGGCGGCGTTCGTCGACGCGCTGCCGAGCCGCGGCGACCTGGTGGTGCTGTCCTGCGCCCGCGACGTACCCGACGAGGAGACCCCGAGCTCACCGGAGCTGCCACCCGACGCGATGGCCGCCGCGCTCGACGCCGGACGGCGCGGTCGCGACCTCATCGTCGTCGACCTGCCCCGCCGCCTCGACGACGCGGCGGCCGTGGTGCTGCAGGCCGCCGACCGGGTGCTGCTCGTCGTGCCCGCCGAGTTGCGCGCGGCCGCCGCGGCCGCACGGGTGGTCGACGTCGTCTCTGCATACCGGCGGGAACTGTCCGTGGTCGTCCGGGGCCCGGCGCCGGGCCGGCTCAGCCCCGAGGAGCTGGCCCGCGCACTGGGCCTGCCATTGGCCGGGGTGCTCGCCCCGGAACCGCGCCTGGCCACCGCACTCGAACGCGGCCAGGCACCTGGCAGCGCGCCCCGCGGCCCGCTGGCGACCCTGTGTGGCCGCCTCATCAGCGAGGTCATGGCATGAGCGCGGCGCACCGGATGGCGACGCCACGGCAAGGGCGGGCCCAGCGGGCAGCAGGTTCGGGCGCACCAACCGGGCGGCCGGGTCCGCGCGCCCGCGCCGAGCGCGCCGAGGAGAAGGCATGAGCGTGCCGGGGGAGCTGGTCGGGGCCGGGCCGCTGGGCGCGCTGCTGGCGCTGCCCGAGGTCACCGACGTCCTGGTCAACGGGGTGCAGGTGTGGACCGACCGGGGATCCGGGCTGGTCCGCGAACCGTTCACGATGCCGTCGGCGGAGGCGGTGCGGCGGCTGGCGCAACGCCTCGCGGCCGCGTGCGGGCGGCGGCTCGACGACGGGCAGCCGTTCGTGGACGCACGGCTGGCGGACGGCACCCGCCTGCATGCGGTGCTGCCACCGGTGGCGACGGCGGGGCCGTACCTGTCGCTGCGTACGTTCCGGCAGCGGCCGATGGCGCTGGCCGAGCTGGCCGAGCCGGAGGTCGTCGCGCTGCTGTCGGCGATCGTCGCGGCCCGGCTGACCTTCCTCGTCTCCGGCGGCACCGGATCCGGCAAGACCACCCTGCTCGGCGCGATGCTCGCCGCGGTGCCCGGCCGCGAACGCATCGTGCTGGTGGAGGACTCGGCCGAGCTGCGTCCGGCGCACCCGCACGTGGTAGCACTGCAGGCCCGTACCTCCAACGTGGAGGGCGCGGGCGTGGTCGGGCTCTCCGAGCTGGTCCGGCAGGCACTGCGGATGCGCCCGGACCGCCTGGTGGTGGGTGAGTGCCGTGGCGCGGAGGTGGTGGATCTGCTGGCGGCGCTCAACACCGGGCACGAGGGCAGTGCCGGAACGTTGCACGCCAATACGCCCGCGGACGTGCCCGCGCGGCTGGAGGCGCTCGGTCTGCTCGGCGGGCTGCCCCGTCCCGCGCTGCACGCACAGGTCGCCGCGGCGATCCGGGTGCTGCTGCACCTGCGGCGCACATCGTCGGGCCGGGTGCTCGACGAGGTCTGCCTGCTCACCGCGGACGGACCGGAACACCTGGTGGCGGCACGACCGGTGTGGCGGCGGTCCGGCGGCGTGCTGCCCGCGGCTGGCGAACTCGTGGCCCTGCTGCGCGCCCGCGACGTCACCCCACCGACCTGGCTGGAGGCGCGATGAGGACGACCGCTGGGACCACCGGCTCGACCACGTCCGGATTCCGCGCGGCCACCGGGTCCGGCGGGGCGAACGCTGTTGCCGGGTCCGGCGGGGCGCGGACGTCTCGCCGGGGCCTGGTCGAGGGTCGCCTGCAGGGCCTTGTGGGCACTGCGCTCGCGCCCGCCGCGCGGCGTCGTCTCGCGCGGGCCACCGGTGGACGGCGGCCCGGTGAACCCGGGCCGAGCACAGGGTCGCGCTTCGGCGGGCGGGCGGCCGGTCAACGCCGACCCGGCCCGCTGACCGCCGATACCTGGTCGCCGCGCCTGACCTGGGCCGTCGCGGTGGTCACCGGCGCAGGCGCTTGGCTGCTGCTCGGTTCGCCGGTGGGCGGGCTGATCGCGGCCGGATACACCCTGCTCGGACTGCGGATGTGGCGTGAGCAGCGCACCGCACGACGCGACTCCGGGCACCGGGAACGGGCCCTCGACCTGCTCGCCGCCTGTGCAGCCGAGCTGCGCGCCGGTGGCGTGGGCACGGTGCTGCTGCTGCCCGACGACGAGCTGGACCGGTCGGTGCACGCCGCGCAGCGGCTCGCCGCGAGCACCGGGGCACCCCTGGCCGACCTGCTGGAACGGCTGGAGGAGCAGTGCCGTGCCGCGGACCGGGCCGACGCGACGGCACACGCGCAGGCGGCCGGCGCGCAACTGACCGCGGTGCTGCTCGCCGCGCTGCCGGTCGGCGGCATCGGGCTCGGTCACCTGATCGGCGTCGACGCGCTGCGGATCCTGCTGCACACGCCGACCGGAGTGGCCTGTGCCTGCGGAGCCGCCGTGCTCCAGGCGGCGGGCCTCGCGTGGACCCGGCGGTTGCAGCGGCCGGGTGCCCGTTCCGCCGCGGCCCGGGCCGTCGGGCGGTTCGCGGCCCGGCGGCGGTTGCGCCGGTTGCCGCTGCGGCGGACCGCGCCGCCGCCGCGCGGGGGTACGCCGTGGCTGTTCGGCGTGGTCGCGGGCGGTGCGGTGGGCGTGCTGCTGCCGTCGATGACCGGTGCGCTGCTGGGCGTGGCGGTCGCGGCGGTGACCGTGCGGGTGCTGCGGCGGATGGAACCCGCGGCGGTTCGCCTCGAACGGGAGCAGGCACTCGCCGACCTGGCGTGGGCCGTCGACCTGATCGGCACCGCACTGCGGGCCGGAGCTCCGCTCGACCACGCGGTGCTGAGTGTGGGCGCGGCGCTGGACGGGCCACTGGGCACCCGGCTGCAGCGGATCGGACGTTCGCTGCGCCTGGGCGCGACCGCCGCCGAAGCCTGGTCGCACCTGGCCGATCTGCCACCCGCCGGCCGGCTGACGGCGGCCGTGGAACGCAGCTCCGCCAACGGATCCGCGCTGGCCGGAGCGCTGCACCGCTGCGCTGACGACCTGCGCGCGGACGCCGCCGTACGCCGCCAGGCCGGTGCGCAGCGCGCCGGTGTCCTGATCGTCCTCCCGCTCGGGCTGTGCTTCCTGCCCGCCTTCGTGCTCGCCGGCCTGGTGCCGGTGGTCCTCGCCGTGCTCGGCGAGGTGCTGTGACCAACCCTGAAAGGAGATCGTCATGCCCCGACAGAGGTCCCTGCGAGCGGAGGGCCCGCTCGCGGCCGCCGCGGCTCGCACCTCCATCCGCCCGCCGGTGCCTGTACCGGCCCTGCTGCGCGACGTCGACGCGGACGCCGCCGCAATCCTCGCCGAAACCGTGGGCTCGGCCGACACGGAGCCGAGCCGCCGCACTGCCCGCCCCGAGGACGCTGCGGCGGCGCGTCCGGCCGGACCGCCGGACGCCGGGATGAACACCGCCGAGTACGCGGTCGGCACGCTGGCGGCGGTCGCGTTCGCGGGCCTGCTGCTCAAGGTGCTGACCAGCGACAGCGTGCAGGCGGCGCTGGCCGGTGTGATCCAACGGGCGCTCGGGTGAGCCGAAGGGATCGGGGTAGCGCGACCGCCGAGCTGGCGGTTGCGCTACCCGCCGTGGTGCTGCTGCTGGTCACCGGCATCGGCGCGGTCGCCGCCGTGACCGTGAAGCTGGGGTGTGTCGCCGCCGCCCGCGACGCCGCGCTCACCGCCGCCCGCGGCGGTGCCGCGCCGGGTGGGGCCAGCGTGAACGTCACCGGGGATACCGTCACCGCGACGGTGCGGCGCTCGATCCGGGTGACTGAGCTGACCTGCACCGCGACCGCCGCCCGGGAACCGGGTGCGCCATGAGCTCGCTGTATGCGCTCGGCGTGGGACTGGTCTTCGTGGCCGCGGGCACCGTGGTGGCCGCCGACGGCGCACAGTTGATCGCCCGTGAGCAGGCGCAGACCGCCGCCGACCTCGGTGCGCTCGCGGGTGCGGCGCATGCGATCGACGGGGCTGATGCGGCCTGCGGCCGGGCCGCCGTGATCGCCGCCGCCAACGCCGCGACCGTCTCCGCCTGCCACCTCGACGGCCTCGACCTGACCCTCTCCGTCCAGGTGGTGACCGCTGCCGGCGCCGCCGAAGCCACCGCCGTCGCCGGCCCGATCCGGGAGTCGCCGTGACCGGCCCGTGCGTCCCGCGGCCACCCCCGGCGGGCCGGGCTGCCCTCAGGTCGTGTGGGGTGGGAGGTGGGTGAGGATGGTGTCGAGGACGGTTACGGCGCCGGGTTTGTCTAGGGGGTTGTTGCCGTTGCCGCACTTGGGGGACTGGACGCAGCTGGGGCAGCCGCGTTCGCAGGCGCATTCGGCGACCGCGGTGCGGGTCGCGCCGAGCCATTCGGCCGCCATGCCGTAGGCGCGTTCGGCGAAACCGGCTCCGCCGGGGTGGCCGTCGTACACGAAGATGGTCGGCGCGTCGGTGTCGGCGTGCCGGGCGGTGGACAGGCCGCCGATGTCCCACCGGTCGCAGCTCGCGACCAGCGGCAGCAGCCCGATCGCGGCGTGCTCGGCGGCGTGCAGCGAGCCGGGCAGGTCCTCGAGCCCGGCGACGGCGGACTCCTCGATGGTGGCCCAGACCGCGACCGTGCGCAGGGTGCGGGTGGGCAGGTCGAGGGGCCAGGTGCCGAGCACCTCGCCGCTGTCCATGCGGCGGCGCTGGAACGACACGACCTGGCTGGTCACTTCGACCTCGCCGAGGAACAGCCGGACCGGCCCGGCGTCCACCTGGGAGCGCACCTCCAGCACGGTGAGGTCGATGGTGTCGCGGGCGTGCGTGGAGTACGGCGGGTTGTCGGCCTCGACCAGGGCCACCCCGTCGGCGAGGTCGAGGGTCTGCACGACGTAGACGCGGCCCTGGTGGGTGTAGACGGCGCCGGGGTGCAGGTGGTGGTGGGCGGCGCCGGCGTCGGCGGTGCCGATGAGGCGTCCGGTGGCGGCTTCGATGACGGCGATCGGCGGGCCGCCGGTGCCGCGCAGGTCGATCTCGGGGCGCTGCGGGTGGGTCCAGTACCAGCCGGTGGGGCGGCGGCGCAGCGCGCCCGCGGCGACGAGCTCGTCGAGCAGGGCGAGGTCCGCGCCGAACAGGGGCAGGTCGGCCTCGGTGAGCGGCTGCTCGGCGGCGGCGGTGCACAGGTGCGGGGCGAGCACGTACGGGTTGGCGGGGTCGAACACGGTGGCCTCGACGGCCTTGCCGAACAGCGCCTGTGGGTGGTGCACCAGGTAGGTGTCGAGCGGGTCGTCGCGGGCGACGAGCACGCAGAGCCCGTCGCGTCCGGCCCGGCCCGCCCGGCCCGCGCGCTGCCAGACTGCGGCGCGGGTGCCGGGGTAGCCGGCCAGCAGCACCGCGTCCAGGCCGGTGACGTCGATGCCCAGCTCCAGGGCGTTGGTCGTGGCCAGGCCGGTGAGGGTGCCGTCGGTGAGCTGCTGTTCCAGGGTGCGCCGTTCCTCACGCAGGTAGCCGGCCCGGTAGGCGGCGACCTGGCGGCCGAGGCCGGGCTGCGCCTCCTCCAGCGCGGCGCGCGCGTGCCCGGCCACCACCTCGGCGCCGCGGCGGGAGGGCACGAAGGCGAGGGTGCGTACGCCCTGCACGACCGCGTCGGCGAGCAGGTCGGCGGTCTCACGCAGCGCGGAGCGGCGGACCGGGGCGGCGTCGCCGTTGCCGTCCTTGCCGGGCAGCTCGGGCGGCTCCCAGAGGGCGAAGGTCATCGAGCCGCGCGGTGCGGCGTCCTCGGTGACGGCCCGCACGGGGCGGCCGATGAGCTTGCCCGCGCTGCCCGCCGGGTCGCCGGAGGTCGCGGAGGCCAGCAGGAACACCGGCCCGCCGCCGGGCCGTTCGGTGAGGCGGCGCAGGCGGCGCAGGATGTGGGCGACGTGGGCCCCGAAGACGCCGCGGTAGCTGTGGCTCTCGTCGACGATCACGTAGCGCAGGTTGCGCAGCACACCGGACCACCGCTGATGGCCCGGCAGCAGGCTGTGGTGCAGCAGGTCGGGGTTGGTGAGGATGACGTTGGCGTGCTGGCGGATCCAGTCTCGCTCCTCGCGCGGGGTGTCGCCGTCACAGACCGCGGCGCGCAGGCCGGGCAGGTTCAGGCCGGTCAGCGCGCGGTGCTGGTCGGCGGCGAGTGCCTTGGTCGGCGCGAGGTAGAGGACCCGGGCCCGGGGCCGGGTGAGCACCGCGGACAGCGCGGGCAGCTGGTAGGCCAGCGACTTGCCGGAGCCGGTGCCGGTGGAGATGACCACGTCCGTGCCGCCCCAGGCCAGCTCGGCGGCCTCGACCTGGTGCTCCCACGGGGCGGTGATGCCGCCCGCGTGCAGCGCCCCGAGCAGTTCGGCGGGGACCCAGTCCGGCCACGCGGCGGCGCGCCCGGCCCGCGCGGGCAGCAGCTCGACGTGCGTGACCTGGTCACGTTTGAGCCAGTACGGCAGCAGGTCCACCCCAGCACTCTGCCACCGCGGGCCACGCCGCGGCCAGCCGCCGGTGCCCGCCCGACGGCGACCCGGGCCGTGACCTCGGCGCGAGGACGCCACCTGCGGTTTCTCCGAATGGCCCGCCGAGGTGCCGGTCGGGGCGGTACCTTGCCCGAAACCGCACGCCGTCCGGTGGCCGTCCGCGGTCCGTGTGAGTGCGCGTTAAGGGCAAAGGGCGCGTAGCCCGGAAACCAGACCAGTGGTTAGATGCATGGGGATCGGGCGCACGGAGAGATTCCGGGCAGTGACCGGACGTCGTAGAGGAGGTGCCGATGGAGCTGTCGCTGGCAACGCGTGTCGTCGCCGCGCACACCGTGCTCGAAGTCGGCGGCGAGGTGGACGTCTACACCGCTCCGAAGCTGCGTGAACGCATCACCGAGCTGCTGGACAGCGGGGTGACCGCGGTGGTGGTCGATCTCGCCCGGGTCGACTTCATGGACTCGACCGGGCTCGGCGTGCTGGTCGGCGGGCTGCGCAGGGCGCGGGCCGCGGGAGCCACCTTCGGTGTGGTGTGTTCGCGGGAGTCGCTGCTGAAGATCTTCCGCATCACCGCGCTGGACCAGGTGCTACCGCTGTACCCGTCCGTCGACGCGGCCACCGCGAGTTGACCAGCGCGGACATGGCGACCGTCCGGCTCGAATTCACTCCAGAACCCGCGCACGTGCGAACGGCGCGGCTCGTCGGCGTGGCCGTCGCCCGGCGTGCCGGGGTGCCCGACGACCAGCTGGACGAGGTGCGCCTGGCGATCGGCGAGGCGTGCGCGCGGGCCGTGGCCCGGCACCAGCGGGTGGGCCTGCGCGACGTGGTCGCGGTCGCGTTCACCGACGGCGACCGGTATGTCGTGCAGGTGTGGGACCACGCCGGCGACGAGGAGCAGATCACCGACGAGGAGCAGATCACCGTCGACGTGAGCGCCAGCCTGTTGCAGGCGATCGTGAAGGATCTGCAGGTTCGACCGCTGGAAGGCGGCCCCGGCACCGAGGTGCAGATGGCCTGGCCGGTTCGGCGCGCCTCGCGTCTTGGGCGCTGATTCACTCACCTGCGGGCATAGAGTCGCTGAGCGTACCCCACAACCTGGGAGCGGCGCAGCAACGAAGATCACCGCGACACGGCAGGTGGCGGGTGTGACCCCGGCCACGTGTCCGGTTTACAGTTCACGGGTTGTTTCCAGGCCGTAACCGACGTCACTCGTGGCCGACGGCGCGGCTGCCTCACAAGTAGATCGTGATCTTTGGGAGGACAAAGATGTCCGGGTCCACTCTCGTCGCTCCTGACGGCGAGCTGGCCCTTACCGGCGCAAACGTTTCGTACGTGGTCGTCGCGGCTGTGATCGCACTGGTGGCGCTGGGTTTTGCCGCCGTGCTGGTCAGGGCCGTGCTTGCAACCGGTAAGGGCACCGAAAAGATGCAGGAGATTGCCGGGGCCGTCCAGGAGGGCGCGTCGGCATACCTGTTCCGCCAGTTCAAAACGCTCGGCATCTTCGTGGTGCTCGCGGTCATCCTGCTCTTCCTGCTGCCGGTCCACGGCGACGGTGACAACGACACCGCGCTGAAGATCGGCCGTTCCGCATTCTTCGTGGTGGGCGCGCTGTTCAGCGCCTTCATCGGCGGCGCCGGCATGGCGCTGGCGACCCGGGCCAACGTGCGGGTGGCCGCGGCGGCCCGCGAGGCCGAGGGTGGCCGTGAGGCCGCCATGGCGATCGCCTTCCGCACCGGTGGTGTGGTCGGCTTCCTGACGGTGGGCCTGGGCCTGTTCGGCGCGGCGCTGGTGGTGTGGATCTACGGGATCGACGCCGCGACCGTGCTGGAGGGCTTCGGCTTCGGCGCCGCGCTGCTCGCGATGTTCATGCGGGTCGGCGGCGGCATCTTCACCAAGGCCGCCGACGTCGGCGCGGACCTGGTCGGCAAGGTCGAGCAGGGCATTCCCGAGGACGACCCGCGCAACGCGGCGACCATCGCCGACAACGTGGGCGACAACGTCGGCGACTGCGCCGGCATGGCCGCCGACCTGTTCGAGTCGTACGCGGTGACCCTGGTCGCGGCCCTGATCCTGGGCCGGGCCGCGTTCGGCGTGGACGGCCTGGTCTTCCCGCTGATCGTCTCCACCATCGGCGTGCTGATCGCGATCGTCGGCGTGTTCCTGACCCGCCTGCGCAAGTCCGACAAGAACGGCCTGCAGGCGATCAACCGCGCCTTCTACATCTCCGCCGCGCTGTCCGCGGTCGTGGTGGCCGGCGCTTCGCTGTACTACCTGCCGAAGACCTTCGGCGAGCTCGGCAAGCCCGAGATCAGCGGCAACCCGCAGATCGTCGCCATCGGCGCGGTCGTCATCGGTATCGTGCTGGCCGCCGCCATCCAGGCGCTGACCGGCTACTTCACCGAGACCGGGCGGCGTCCGGTGCAGGACATCGGCAAGTCGTCGGAGACCGGCGCGGCGACCGTGGTGCTCGCGGGCATCAGCGTCGGCCTGGAGTCGGCCGTCTACTCGGCGCTGCTCATCGGCGCGGCGGTGTACGGCGCGTTCCTGCTGGGCGGCGGCACGCTGGTCGTGTCGCTGTTCGCCATCGCGCTGGCCGGCTGCGGCCTGCTGACCACCGTCGGCGTCATCGTGGCCATGGACACCTTCGGCCCGATCTCCGACAACGCGCAGGGCATCGCGGAGATGTCCGGCGACATCGACGAGCAGGGCTCGCGCACGCTGACCGAGCTCGACGCGGTCGGCAACACCACCAAGGCGATCACCAAGGGCATCGCGATCGCGACGGCCGTGCTGGCCGCGACCGCGCTGTTCGGGTCGTACACCGACACCCTGGGCGTCTCGCTGGCCGAGGCGGGTGAGACCGCGGAGGGCTTCGTCAACAACATGCTCAACGTGGCGAACCCGGCCAACCTGGTCGGCCTGCTGATCGGCGTGTCGGTCGTCTTCCTGTTCTCGGGTCTGGCCATCAACGCGGTGTCGCGTTCGGCCGGCGCGGTGGTGCACGAGGTGCGCCGCCAGTTCCGCGAGCTGCCGGGCATCATGGACGGCACGCAGCGGCCCGAGTACGGCAAGGTCGTCGACATCTGCACCCGCGACGCCCAGCGGGAGCTGATGACCCCGGGTCTGCTCGCGGTCCTCGCCCCGATCGCCGTCGGCTTCGGCCTCGGCGCGGGCGCGCTGGCGGCGTACCTGGCCGGCGCCATCGGCGCGGGCACCCTGATGGCGGTGTTCCTGGCCAACTCCGGTGGCGCCTGGGACAACGCGAAGAAGATGGTCGAGGACGGCGCGCACGGCGGCAAGGGCTCGTCGTCGCACGAGGCGACCATCATCGGCGACACGGTCGGCGACCCGTTCAAGGACACCGCCGGTCCGGCCATCAACCCGCTGCTCAAGGTCATGAACCTGGTGTCGCTGCTGATCGCCCCCGCCGTGGTGGCGCTCTGGTACGGCAGCACCGAGAATGCCACCGCCCGCAACCTGATCGCGATCGGCGCGACTCTGGTGATCGTGGTGGCCGTGGTCATCAGCAAGCGGAAGCCGATCACCGTCGGCGGCGACGACGAGGGAAAAGCTGACGCTGCGCCGACGCAGCGCGAGAAGGTCAACGCCTGACGCACCGCACCTCCGCGGCGCCCTCCCCACCCGGGGAGGGCGCCGCTCCCTTTTGCGCCTCGTCCAGCCCGCCCCCGGACCCGCCGCGCGGCGGCGACCCGGCGCGCAGGCCCGGAGCTGCCCCGTTTGCCCGTGTCGCGGCGTACATCCACGCAAGATCGCCGCGGCTGCGGTAGGCGGCGCTAGGCTGCACATCATGCGTAGGCCCCGCGCTGGTTTCTTGCCGCTGCTGTTCGTGGTGGTGGCGGTGTCGGGTGGGTGCGTGGCGGACGGGCCACCGCCGAGGGTGTGGGCTGCTTCGGTGTGCGGGGCGCTCAATCCGTGGCGGGAGGAGATCGCCACGTTGACGACGCGGGCGCAGCAGCAGACGCCCACCTCGACCACGCCCCAGCAGGCCAAGGAGAACCTGGTCCGCATGCTGGAGGGGGCCAGGGACGCCAGCGAGAAGGCCCGCGGCCGCATCGTCGACGCCGGGGTGCCCGAGGTGGACGGCGGGGACGCCATCGCCGAAGGGGTGACCGAGTCGCTGGCGAAGGTGCGTGACGCCTACGGCCGGGCCGGCGAGGCGTTGCGGGGGCTGTCCACCGACGACGCGGCCGCCTTCTACACCGGCGTCAGCACGGTCATGACGACCCTGCAGCAGGAGTACGACGCCAGCGCGCTGGACACCGGCGAGCTGCGCTCCACCGAGCTGCAGCAGGCTTTCGGCGAGGTGCCGGAGTGTCTCTGAACCGCCAGCTCGCCATGTTCTCCGCCGAGTCGGCCCGCCCCTCGGCGTACGACCTCGCGGGCCTGCTCATCGGGCCGGGCCAGGTGACCCGGATGGGCGGCACGGCACGGGTGTCGGTGGTGGTCGACGCGGCCTGGCGGGTGCACGCGCTGGCCGCCGAGTTCACCGCGCGCGGGCTGGAGACGAGCTGGGAGCCGGCCGCGATCGACGGCCACTTCGGGGTGCGCACCGCCTACACCGGGATGCTGGCGCCGCTGGCCGAAGCGTGGCTGCGGGGCTCCGGCAAGCGCCCGCCCGCCGGATTCGCGCTCGACGGCGCGCGGCTGCGGCTGTGGTTCGCGGCGGCGGGCTCGGTCGATCCGGAGGGCGACGGCGCGGTGCTGCGGCTGGGCGGCAACGACGAGCACTGCGCGGCCCCAGCGCTGCGCGCCTTCACCGCGCTGGCCTGCATGGCCGAGTTGGGACGGGGGCCGGTGCTGCGGATCGCCGGGCGGCGCCGGGTGGCCCGCCTTCGTGAGCTGGTCGGTGAGCGCCCGGCCATGGCCCCGCTGGGCGCGTGGCCCGGCGACCAGCCGGTCGGCGAGGAGAGCGGCGACGAGCCGAACCCCGCGGACCAGGAGCAGGCGCGTCCGGTGCGGACGGTCCGGTCACCGCGGATGCGCCCGGCCGCCGTGGCTCCGGGCCAGCTCGACACCGGCCAGGTCCTGCCGGAGCTGGCCGCGCCGATCGCCGACGGGCCGGGCCGGGGCGAGCCCGTCACGGGCGAGCATGACCGAAGCGAGCCGGGTCAGGCCGCGATCGAGCGGGTGCCGGATCAGACCGCGGCGGCTGCGCTCGGGACGGGCAGCGAGCTCACCGGGCCGTAGCGGGCCGTCGGCGCGCCGGTGACGTGCGCCCAGTACCGGTCGCCGTAGGACCAGTGCCACCACTCGGTCGGGTAGTTCACCATGCCGACCGAGGTCAGCGCGTCGCACAGGTAGCGGCGGTTGCGGGCGGCCTCGGCGGAGACGTTCTCCGAGTCGGTGTGGCAGGCCTCGCTGTCGGTGTCGTTGACCTGCGTGCCCATCCACAGCTCGCTGCCGTCGGTGGTGCACAGCGTCAGGTCCACCGCGGCGCCCGCGACGTGCGGGGCGACCTCGGGCGGGGAGATGTACCGGCTGGCCCGGCGGTGGTACCAGGCGTCGTCGTGGCCGGGCTGGATGCCCCGCAGCCGCTGCTTGTGCGATTCGAAGTACTCCTGCTGCAGCGTGAGCGGGCGGTAGCACTCGACGATCAGCAGCCGCATCCCCGCGGGCAGCAGTGTCTGGGCGGTGACCAGCCGGTCCACCACACTCAGGCGGACGTGGGCGAAGGCCCCGTCGCCGTCGGCCAGGCGTGGATCGATCCGCAGCGCGCCGACGCCACGCAGATCGACCAGGCACTCGTCGCACTCGGCCACCGGCGTCTCCACGACCGCCGTGTCCGACAGGAGCACCATCTCCGCCATGACATCCCTCCCCGCGCAGGCCCGTCCCCCGCTGCGCCCGAGGGGCCCCCCACCTGCCCGGTCGCGAAACAAACGCCGGGACGGGTGGCTCGCCCCGTGCCGAGCCACCCGTACCTCCGACGGGAGTGACACTCGCAGGTGGCGCTGGAACTTTTCTGTAATAGACGGCGGTCGTGCCCGGCCGTGGCCGGGTCAGCGGTCGCCGTCGAGTTCGCGGATCTCGCGGGCGCCGTGGTCGTGGAACACCCGCCGGGCACTCGCCCGCGCCGTCTGCGCGCCGGCCGTGTCGCCGCGGGCCGCCAGCAGCCGGGACCGGTCCAGGTGCAGGCGGGCCTGCCAGACCGGCACGTCCATGGACTGCCAGATGTCGTGCGCGGCGTCGAAGCAGGCCTCGGCGAGGTCGAGCCGGTGCGCGGCGAGATGGAGCTGCCCCAGCACGCGCAGCGTCGCGCCCTGGCCCCAGCGGTCGCCCATGGTGTGGCTGACCGACAGTGCCCACTCCAGCCGGGGCAGCGCCTCGCCGTGGTGGCCCTGGCGCATGCGCGCCTTGGCCAGCGCGCGCACCGCGTACGCCTCCATCAGCTCGTCGCCGAGTTCGTGGAAGATCTCGGCGGACTCGGCGCAGCGCCTTTCGGCGGCGGCCCACTCGTCCCTGGCCCGGTGGTAGAGACCGAGCGTGCGAAGAGTGT
This sequence comes from Catellatospora paridis, assembly GCF_009720365.1. GTDB lineage: Bacteria > Actinomycetota > Actinomycetes > Mycobacteriales > Micromonosporaceae > Catellatospora > Catellatospora paridis. The sequence continues at coordinate 127,534 of NZ_ML769318.1, forward strand.
GCCCCTCGCCGAGCCGGCTGCCGGCCCGCCGGTACGCGGCCAGCGACTCGGTCAGGTCGGCCAGCGCCCCGGTGTAGTCGCCCAGCTCCAGCCGCACCGAACCCGCGATGCGGCGGGAGTAGCCGATGCCGATGTCGTCGCGGGCGTCGTGCAGCAGCGCCGCGGCCTGGTCGAGGAAGTGCACGCCCTCGGCGAACCGGCCCGGCTCGCGGCAGGCGATGCCCAGCCCGGCGAGCGCGGTGGCCTGCCCGGGGACGTCGTTCAGCTCGCGGAACAGGCTCAGCGCGGCCCGGAACTGCCGCCGTGCCTCGGTGTAGTGGTCCTGGTCGTAGCGCAGCTGGCCCAGCTCGGTGAGGATCACCGCCTCGTCGTGCGGCTTGCCCGCGCGGCGGGCCGCGGTCAGCGCCGCCTCGATCACCCGGGTGCGCGCAGCGAACCGGTTGGCGCCCATGAACGCCGACGCGTTGCGGGCCGAGGCGAACTCGAAGACCAGGTCGTACAGGCCGAGCGCGAGCGCCCGCTCCACCCCGGAGGCCAGCGCGGACTGCTCCGCCTCGAACCAGTCCCAGGGGTCGGCGATGACGAGCGCGGTCAGCTCCTCCGACACGTCGTGCGGGCTGAACGGCCGCCGCCACCGGATCTCGGCCGGCGGCGAGTCGACCGCGGCGCGGTGGATCAGGGCCAGCCAGCCGCGCAGCGCCCGGGCCACCGCGGCGGCGAGGTCCTCCGCGGGCTCCTCCAGCGCGGCGCACTCGCGGGCGTAGAGCCGGATCAGGTCGTGCAGGCGGTAGCGCAGCCCGCCCATCCGGTCCACCCCGACGAACTCCACCAACTGCGCGTCGACCAGCTGCTCGACGAGTTCCTCGGCCGCGTCCGGCGAGGTCTCGACGAGCCAGGACACCACCCAGGGCGAGAAGTCGGGCACGCCGAACCAGCCCAGCCGGCGCAGGGTGGTGCGGCCGTCGGGGTCCAGCGCCCGGTAGCTCAGCTCGATGCTGCTGCGTACGCCGACGTCGCCCGCCGACAGGTGGTTGAGCCGGCGGCTCTCGTCGGCGAGCCGATCGGCCAGCGGCTTGAGCGGCAGCGCCCGCCGCCCGGCCAGCCGCGCGCTGACGATGCGCAGCGCCAGCGGCAGGTTGCCGCAGTACTCGACGATCCGCCGGGCCGCGTCGACGTCCTCGTCGACCCGCTCCTCCCCGGCGAGCCGTCGCAGCAGCAGCAGCGCCTCGTCGGGCTCCAGCACGCGCAGGTCGGTCAGCGTGGTGCCGGAGAGCCCGGCCAGGCGGTCGCGGCTGGTGATCACGACGGCGTTGCCGGCCCGGCCCGGCAGCAGCGGCCGCACCTGCTGCTCGGACGCGGCGTCATCGAGCACGACCAGCATGCGGCGCTGCGCGAGCAGCGTGCGGTAGAGGTCGGCCCGCTCGCCGAGGCCCTCCGGCAGCTGGGCCTGCTCGACGCCGAGCGCGCGCAGGAACCGGGACAGCACCTCGCCCGGCTCGGCCGGGGCGTCGCTCATGCCGCGCAGCTCCGCGTAGAGCTGCCCGTCCGGGAAGTGCTCGGCCAGCCGGTGCGCCACCGCGGTGGCCAGGGTGGACTTGCCGGTGCCGCCCGGGCCGGCGATGACCTGCACGGCCGGGGCGCCGCCCGCGGGCAGCAGGGCCTGCGCCAGCGCCTCGATCTCGGCGGCGCGGCCGGTGAAGTCGGCCGGCACCGGCGGCAGCTGGGCCGGCACCGGGTGCACCGTGCCGGGTCCGGCCAGCTCCAGCGAGTGCGAGGCGACGGCCAGCTGCTCGGTCTCGCCGCGCAGGATCGCGTGGTGCAGCGCGTTGAGCTCGGGGCCGGGCTCCACGCCCAGCTCGCCGATGAGCACGTCGCGGCCCTCGCGATAGCAGGCCAGCGCTTCGGCCTGGCGGCCCAGCCGGTACAGCACCGTCATCAGCTGCCCGCGCAGCCGCTCGTTGGTCGGCTGGCGTCCCACCAGGACGGTCAGCTCGGCGACCAGGTCGCCCCACTGGCCGGAGGCGATCTCCGCGGCGATGCGCTCCTCGACGGCCGCGGCGCGCAGCTCGTCCAGGCGGGACGCCTGCACGGCGAGCTCGGTCGCGTCCAGGCCGGACAGCGCGGGACCCTGCCAGAGGGTGTCCGCCCGGCGCAGCAGGTCCGCCGCGGCGGGCTGGTCGCCGGCGGCAGCCGCGGCCCGTCCGGACGCCAGCAGGCGGGTGAACTCCTCGACGTCGAGCATCTGCGGGTCGATCCGGATGACGTAGCCAGGCGCGGCGGTGGCGATGAGGTCACCGGCGCCGTACCTGGCGAACGTGCGGCGCAGCGTGGAGACGTAGGTCTGGATCAGCGCGCGGGCGGTGTCCGGCGGGTCCTCACCCCAGAGGACGTCCACCAGCCGGTTCGCCGAGACGACCCGGCCGTGTTCCAACAGCAGGGTCGCGAGCAGCGCCTTCGGTTTCGTGCCGCCGAGCGGCACGGCCTCGCCTGCGGCGTGCGCCGAGACGGGCCCGAGCAGCCGGAATTCCACCTCGCCACTCCTCCGCCGCGCAACTAGATCGTTCCAGCGTACGGCCGGACCGTGGCCGAGGACCACTGGCCGTTGCCGCATCGCAGGTCAGAGGTTAGCGCAACGAGAAGATGCCCAATTTGTCCAGGTGGCCCGGACATGCCGTCAACGCAACCGATCCGACCTGGCAGTTGGCGGAGTTTCGCCATGGCGTAACCCCGCCATCGCCATCTATTCACTCCGTAACGGCGGGCCGGTAGACCGTTGTCATGTTCTCCCCCTCACAGTCTTCCGCCTTCTGGCGCAGGCGATGGCGGCTGCTCTCGGCCGCCACCGCGGTGCCGCTGCTGGCCGCGGGTATCACCGCGCTGCAGGTGCCCGCGCAGGCCGCCCCGAGCAAGCCCTCCGTTCCCGCCAAGCCCTCGGCGACCCACAAGGTCACCCTGGTCACCGGCGACGTCGTCACGGTCACCACGATGGCCGACGGCAACCAGATCGCCGACGTGGACCGGCCGGACAATGCCGTCGGCGGCGTGAAAATGCAGAAGATCAAGGGCGACCTGTACGTCATTCCGGACGAGGCGGTGGCGCTGCTGGGCGCGAACAAGCTCGACCGGCGGCTGTTCAACGTCACCGACCTGATCGAGATGGGTTACGACGACGCGAAGTCGTCAGGTGTGCCGCTGATCGCGACGTACACCGCGGCGCAGGCCCGCTCGGCCGTCGAGCCGAAGGCACCCCGGGGCAGCAAGCTGACCCGCAAGCTCAAGGGCATCCGCGGTGCGGCGCTGACCGCGGACAAGAAGCAGACCCGCTCGTTCTGGACCACCGTCGCGCCACAGGGCAGCACGACGGCGCAGAACAGCACCACGCTGGGCGAGGGTGTGGCCAAGCTGTGGCTCGACGGCCGCGTCGAGGTCAACCTGAAGGAGAGCGTGCCGCTGATCGGCGCGCCCGAGGCCTGGGCCGCCGGGTTCACGGGCAAGGGCTCCAAGGTCGCCGTGCTCGACACCGGGGTCGACGTCAGCCACCCCGACCTGGCCGGAGTCATCGACGGCACGGCCAGCTTCGTGCCGGGCGAGTCGGCCACCGACGACGTCAACGGGCACGGCACGCACGTCGTCTCGACGATCGTCGGCACCGGCGCCGCCTCGGGCGGTGAGCAGAAGGGCGTCGCCCCTGACGCCGACATGATCGTCGGCAAGGTGCTCGGCGGCGCCGAGGGCTACGGCCAGGACTCGTGGATCATCGCGGGCATGGAGTGGGCCGTCCAGCAGGGCGCCGACGTCGTCAGCATGAGCCTGGGCGACACCTACCCGTCCGACGGCTCCGACCCGATGTCGCAGGCGGTCGACGCGCTGTCCGCGCAGTACGGCGCGCTGTTCGTCATCGCCGCCGGCAACGCGGGCCCGGAGAGCATCTCCACCCCGGGTGCGGCCGCCTCGGCGCTGACCGTGGCCGCCACGGACAAGCAGGACCAGCTGGCGTACTTCTCCAGCACCGGCCCGCTGGCGTACTCCGGTGGCATGAAGCCGGACATCGCGGCGCCCGGTGTGGACATCACCGCGGCCCGCTCGCAGCAGATGACCGACGGCGGCGAGGGCCTCTACCGCACCATCAGCGGCACCTCGATGGCCACCCCGCACGTGGCGGGCGCGGCGGCGATCCTGGCCCAGCAGCACCCGGACTGGACCGGCGCGATGCTCAAGGAACACCTGATGAGCAGCGCGAAGGGCCTGGCCGACTGGTACTCGCCGTACGAGGTCGGCACCGGCCGCCTGGACGTGGCCAGCGCCGTGAAGACGTCGGTCCGCGGCACCGGGTCGCTGTTCTTCGGCAACTACACCTGGCCGCACGAGGCGAGCGACGTCGCGGTCACGAAGGACCTGACCTTCACCAACACCGGCTCCGCCGACGTCACGCTGAACCTGGCGCTGAGCAACGCGGGCGGCCCGTTCACCCTGGGCGCATCCTCGGTGACCATCCCGGCGGGCGCCAAGGCGACCGTCCCGGTCACCGGCGACCCGCAGGCCGCGGCCCCGGGCCAGCGGCACGTGGGCTACGTGATCGGCACCGACGCGACCACCGGCCAGCCGGTGACCCGCACCTCGGTCGCGCTGCTCAAGGAGGACGAGCGCTACGACCTGACCATCAAGCTGATCGGTCGCGACGGCAAGCCCGCCGCCGGCTACGTCGGCGTCGCCATGGCCGGCGACCAGTGGCCCTACTCGCTGTACGTCGAGGGTTCGGCCACGCTGCGGCTGCCCGCGGGCACGTACACCACCACGTCGTACCTGGACGTTCCCGGTGAGAAGCCGGACCGCACCGGCGTCGCGACGCTGGTCGACCCGGAGACGGTGCTCGGCAACGGCCCCGCCGAGGTGGTGCTGGACGCCAGCAAGGCGCGCCTGCTGCAGACCGACGCACCGCAGCGCACCGAGGACCGGCAGCGCAAGGTGGACTTCAACGTCCACTTCACGGGCATGGACTCCTGGTACGACGTCCGGAGCGCTTTCCAGGTCCCGCCGATGTACGACGACCTCTACGTCTCGCCGACCGAGCCGATGACCAAGGGCGAGTTCGTGCTGACCACGCGCTGGCGCAAGGGCGAGCCGATGTTCAGCCTGAGCGCGCTCGGCGGGCTGCTGGACATCCCGACGTTCGTGCAGAGCGGTTCGAAGCTCGACACCGCCACGGACCACCTCGACGCCGTCTACGGCGGCAAGGGCTCCGCGGCCGACTTCAAGAAGGTCAACGCCAAGGGCAAGATCGCCGTGGTGGAGCGCAGCGACGAGGTCTCCGCGGCCGAGCGTGTCGCCAACGCGATCGCCGACGGGGCCAAGGCCGTCGTCATCGTCAACGACGGCCCCGGCACCCTGCTGGAGTACGTCGGCGAGTCCTCCGTCCCGGTCACCTCCGTGCACCGGGACCTGGGCAAGCTGCTGATCGGCATGGCGAAGCTGGGCCTGTTCACCTTCACCGCCAAGCGCGTGGAGTACTCCCCGTTCGTCTACGACCTGGCCCGCGACTACCCCGGCCAGGTGCCGGACAAGCCGCTGGTCTACCAGCCGAGCCAGCGGGACCTCGCCAAGATCGACGCCCGGTGGTTCAACGCCGGCGCGCCGGCCGACGGCGGGGGCTACCGGTACGACTTGACCCTCAGCCCATCGCTCGGCTTCCACGAGCGCGAGTGGCACCCCGGCACCCGCACCGAGTGGGTCACCCCGGACCAGGTCTGGGTCGAGTCGCACGCGCAGTACCTCGGCAGCCCGCTGCCGTGGGAGATGGTGTCCGGCGTCAACACGTTCGCCAAGGGCAGCACCACCCGCACGGACTGGTTCGCCCCGGCGACCCGGCCCGGGTTCAGCGACTCGTTCGGTGTCTACAACTCGCGTGCGCAGAACTACATGACCTGGAACGTGCAGGCGTGGAGTTCGGCGAGCGACACTATGCGGCTGGGCGGTTACCTGCCGTGGGGCGAGGTGCCGAGCCACCTGCAGGTGTTCCAGGGCGACACGCTGATCCACGACAATCCGTACAGCGCGGACATGCAGTGGAAGGAAGTGCCCGCGGGCAACCTGCCCTATCGTGCCGTCCTGGACGTGGAGCGGCCCGCCGACCAGTTCCGGCTGTCGACCCGCTCGCACAGCGAGTGGACGTTCATGTCCGACACCGTCGACTCGGACTACTTCCAGCCGTTCTCGGTGCTGAACATGGACTACCTGCTGGAGACCGACCTGCACGGTGACGTGAAGGCCGGCGCCCTGCAGCAGATCCGCCTGCACCCCGTGTCGATGGACCTGGGCACCGTGCCCGGCAAGGTCACCACGGTGACCCTGGACGTCTCCTACAACGACGGCAAGAGCTGGCAGAAGATCAACCTGATCAAGGGCGCCGACGGCTACTGGACGGGCTCGTTCAAGGCGAACGGCAAGTCCGGCGGCTTCCTGTCGATCCGCGGCAGCGCGGCGACCGACGCCGGGTTCAGTGTGAAGCACGAGATCATCCGGGCCTACGGCCTGCGATGAGTCCAAGTGTCGGGCCCCGGGGAGGCGACTCCCCGGGGCCCTTCCCGTCACCGGGGTCGCGAACAGGGGCTATTCAAGATCTGCCGGTATGGCGCATACTCTCCCCGCCGCTGGTGATGGAGAGGGGCAGGTCGCCGATGCTCGGTGCGCTGGGACTCGAACCCGACGAGGAGTTCGTCTACCGCGCGCTGCTCGGCCGGCCCAGCGCCACCGCCATGCTGCTGGCCGACCTGCTGGACCGGCCCGAGGCCGGAATCGAGCAGGCGCTGGCCCGCCTGGTGGAGAGCGGCCTGGCGCTGCGCTCCGGCGGGGAGGCCTTCGTCGCCGCGCCGCCCGCGATGGCCCTCGGCGCGCTGATCACCGAGCGCCGCGACGGTCTGCGCATCGCCGAGCAGGCGTTGATCAGCCTCGCCGAGGAGCACCGGGCGGCGGTCGCCGGGCGCAGCATCAGCGAGCTGATCGAGGTGGTCTCCGGCGTCGACGCCATCCGGCACCGGTTTCAGCAGGTGCAGCAGGCGGCCCGCACGGAGATCCGCAACTTCGTGACCTCGCCTTACATCGCGGTGCCGCCGGGCTCCAACGCCCAGGAGGATGCCGCGGCCGCGCGCGGGGTGCGCTTCCGGGTGGTCCTGGAGCGGTCGGTGCTGGCCGAGCCCGGCATCGTCGACGAGGTGGTCGACTCGCTGCAACGCGGCGTGGAGCTGCGGGTGGCCGACCGGCTGCCGATGAAGCTGATCCTCGCCGACGCCGACCTGGCCCTGGTGCCGGTCACCGCCCCGCACGCGGCACAGCCGGGCGGCGAGCCGGGAGCGGTGCTGCTGCACCGCAGTGGCCTGCTCGCCGCGCTGGAGGCCCTGTTCGAGACGGTGTGGCAGCGCGCCTACCCGCTGGAGCTGTCCGGTTTCGGATCGGGCGGGTTACCGTACGTCGAGCTGGACACCGACGAGCCCACCGAGCTGGACCGCCGGATCCTGTCGCTGCTGCTGTCCGGCCTCACCGACCAGGCCGTGGCCACGCAGCTCGACCTGTCGCTGCGCACCCTGCAGCGCAGGCTGCGCCACCTGATGGACCTCGCCGGCGTGGAGACCCGCATGCAGCTGGGTTGGCACGCCGCCCGACACGAATGGGCCTGAGTTGACGCGATCGCTGCTGTCCCTGCTCGCCGTGGCGCTGCTGACGACCTCGGCGGCCGGGTGCGGCGGCGGTGACGACGCGATGCCGCTGCGGCCGGGCGAGGCGCTGACGGTCGACGCGGACCGGCTGGTCCGGCAGCTGATGGAGATCGACTTCAAGGACCGCACGACGCTGGACCCGGTGCCGGTGACGTGCAGCGTCCGCTCGTTCGGCGCGGCGCCCGAGGGCGCGAGCAATGTCGGACAGCTCACGGTGATCTGGGCGAAGACCGTCTGCGGCACGCCCGGCCCGGACGGGTTGCTGAGCCTGTCCATGGTCCCCATCAAGATCACTTTGGGCGGTCGGCCGGAGCTGTTCATGCCCCGAGACGGTGCATCAAACGCCGATGACCTCGAGAAACTCTTCCCCGACCTGGGCATCGACGTGGCCGGGGAGTGGCCGGAGTTCCCGGAGATGCGGGCCGAGGCCGAGGCGCGCGCTAGCGGGCGGTGAACCCGGCTCACACCGGTCGGGACGGTTGCACCCGGGAATCCCCCTTGTCCGTATTGTGGCGGGGAGTATGGTGTCTGCGGTCACAGGAATGTGCCCGTACGTCGATGGGGTGCGCAACCCTCGGCGCACACTGAGCGTTACCTTGGACATCCGCGGACCGTGTCGCTCCCGCGACGCCCACCGCACCGACCGCTGCGTAACCTCAGAACGAGCCACCTCAGACCCGAGCCACCTCAGACCGGCCGCCATCATTCTGGCGGCGCCAGCCACCCGGACCACTGCGGAGAAGAAACGTGCCGACAGCTTCCAGGAACCGTCTCGTCATCGTCGAGTCTCCGGCGAAGGCGAAGACGATCTCGGGGTACCTCGGCCCGGGTTACGTCGTCGAGGCGAGCCTCGGGCACATCCGCGATCTGCCAGCCGGCGCGAAGCAGATGCCGGAGAAGTACAAGAAGGAACCGTGGGCCTACCTCGGCGTCGACGTCGACAACGGGTTCGCGCCGGTATATATCGTCAACCCGGACCGGGCCAAGCACGTCACCCGGCTCAAGGCCCTGATGAAGGACGCCGACGAAGTCCTGCTGGCGACAGATGAGGACCGCGAGGGCGAGGCGATCGCCTGGCACCTGGTGGAGACCCTGAAGCCCAAGGTCCCCGTCAAGCGGATGGTCTTCCACGAGATCACCAAGCCTGCCATCCAGGCCGCCGTGGCCAACCCGCGCGACATCGACCGCGACCTGGTCGACGCGCAGGAGACCCGGCGCATCCTGGACCGGCTCTACGGCTACGACGTCTCCGCCGTGCTGTGGAAGAAGGTGCAGCGCGGGCTGTCCGCGGGCCGGGTGCAGTCGGTCGCGACCCGCATCGTGGTCGAGCGCGAGAAGCAGCGTATGGCGTTCCGCGCCGCCGACTACTGGGACATCACCGCCACCCTCGCCGTCGAGAAGGCGAGCGAGACCGGCCCGCGCACGTTCACCGCGACGCTGATCGCGCTGGACGGCGACCGCATCGCCACCGGCAAGGACTTCGAGCCGACCACCGGCCGGCTGCGTCCCGGCTCCGGTGTGGTGCAGCTCGACGGCGACGGCGCGCGCGGCCTGGCCGCCCGGCTCGACGACCGGCCGTTCACCGTCACCAAGGTCGAGGAGAAGCCGTACCGGCGCAAGCCGTACGCGCCGTTCATCACCTCGACCCTGCAGCAGGAGGCGGCCCGCAAGCTGCGCTTCTCCTCGGCCGCGACGATGCGCACCGCGCAGCGGCTGTACGAGAACGGCTACATCACCTACATGCGTACCGACTCGGTGAACCTGTCCGAGTCGGCGATCGCCGCCGCCCGCACCCAGATCGCCGAGCTGTACGGCTCCGGCGCGGTGCCGCCGCAGCCCCGCCGCTACACCGGCAAGGTCAAGAACGCGCAGGAGGCGCACGAGGCGATCCGCCCCGCGGGCGACACCTTCCGCACCCCGGGTGCGGTGCGCGGCGAGCTGTCCACCGAGGAGTACCGGCTCTACGAGCTGATCTGGCAGCGCACCATCGCCTCGCAGATGTCCGACGCGGTCGGCATGACGATGAGCGTGCGCATCCGCGCGACCACCGCCCAGAACGAGGAGGCCGACTTCGCCGCGAGCGGCCGGACCATCACCGACCCCGGCTTCCTGCGGGCGTACGTGGAGTCCTCCGACGACGAGTCCGCCGAGGCCGACGACGCCGAGCGCAAGCTGCCGGTGCTGGTCAAGGACCAGAAGCTGACCGAGGAGGGCCTGGAGGCGGTGGGTCACACCACCCAGCCGCCGTCCCGCTACACCGAGGCGTCGCTGGTCAAGGCCCTCGAGGAGCTGGGCATCGGCCGCCCGTCGACGTACTCGTCGATCATGCAGACGATCCAGGACCGCGGCTACGTCGTCAAGCGTGGCCAGGCGCTGATCCCGACCTTCGTCGCGTTCGCCGTGATCGGGCTGTTGGAGCAGCACTACCCGCGGCTGGTCGACTACGGCTTCACCGCGGCGATGGAGGACCAGCTCGACCAGATCGCCGGCGGCGACGCCACCGCGCTGGAGTTCCTGACCTCCTTCTACTTCGGCTCGCCGACCGCCGAGGTGGGCTCCGTGGCGCAGGCCGGGGGCCTGAAGAAGCTGGTCACCGAGCACCTCGGCGAGATCGACGCGCGCAGCATCAACTCGATCAAGCTGTTCACCGACGAGCAGGGCCGCGACGTCGTGGTCCGGGTCGGCAAGTTCGGCCCGTACCTGCAGCGCGGCCCGCAGGGCGGCAACGGCAAGACGGCCGCGCCCGTGGCCGGGGACACGGACATCCCGGCCGAGGAGGCCGCAGAGACCCCGTCCGACGGCGACCGGGCCTCGATCCCGGACGGCATCGCCCCCGACGAGCTGACCCCGGAGAAGGTCGACGAGCTGTTCCTGGGCGGCGGCGGCGAGCGCAAGCTCGGCGAGCACCCGGAGACCGGCGAGCCGGTGGTGCTCAAGTCAGGCCGGTACGGCCCGTACGTGTCCAGCGGCGAGACGAACTCGTCCCTGCTGAAGACGCACGTGCCCGATCAGCTGACGCTGGCGGAGGCGCTCCGGCTGCTGTCGCTGCCGCGCCTGGTCGGCAAGGACGCCGAGGGCCAGGAGATCTTCGCCAAGAACGGGCGGTACGGCCCGTACATCGAGCGCGAGGGCGACTCCCGGTCGCTGGAGAACGAGGAGCAGCTCTTCACGGTCACCCTGGAGCAGGCGCTGACCCTGCTGGCCGCTCCGAAGCAGCGGGGCCGCCGCGCGGCGCAGCCCCCGCTGCGGGAGATGGGCGTCGACCCGCTCACCGACAAGCCTCTCGTCATCAAGGACGGCCGGTTCGGCCCGTACGTCACCGACGGGGAGTCCAACGCCTCGCTGCGGCGCGGGCAGACCCCGGAGAGCCTGACCATGGAGCAGGCCAGCGAGATGCTGTCGGAGAAGCGGGCCAAGGGTCCGGCTCCGAAGAAAACTCCGGCGAAGAAGGCGCCCGCCAAGAAGGCGACGGCGGCCAAGGCGACGAAGGCCACAAAGGCTGTAGCTGCGAAGAAGGCCACCACGGCCAAGGCCGCGACCGCCAAGAAGGCCGCCACGGGCGCGACCAAGAGCGTGCCAAAGAAGGCTGCCGCGAAGAAGACAGCGAGCTGACCGCTTACCGACCCTGCCCAGGGTCGTTGACCCTGGGTAGGGTGTCGATGCGAGCGTGGCGACCGGTTCGGTTCCCGGAACGCGCGCCGCGGTGAGGAGCGGATCAGTGTCCACACCAGCTGTCAGTGCCGGGCCGTTGCGCCGGGTGCCGGTACAGGGGCGCAGTGTCGCGCGGGTGCAGCGCATGCTCGACGCGTGCGCTGAGTTGATCGACGAAGTCGGGTACGACGGGCTCAGCACCACGCTGCTGGCCGAGCGGGCCGGCGTCGCGATCGGGTCGGTCTACCAGTTCTTCCCGGACAAGCGGGCCATCGTGCAGGCGCTGACCCTGCGCAACGTCGAGGCCTACCTGGAGCGGCTGGCCGAGCGGATCCCCGCCGGCGAGCTCTCGCACTGGTGGGACGGCGTCGACGGGGCCATCGAGGAGTACATCGAGCTGCACCGCAGCGTGCCGGGTTTCCGCACGCTGCACTTCGGCGACGTGGTGGACGTGCACCTGATCGACCCGGAGCGCGACAACAACGCGGTCATCGCCGATCACCTGGCCGACCTGCTCATCCGCTTCCACCACGCGCCGGACTCGCGCGAGCTGCGCTTCGCGTTGACCGTCTCGGTCGAGGCCGCCGACGCGTTGATCAAGCTCGCGTTCCGCCGTCACCCGGACGGCGACGCCGCCGTGCTGGCAGAATCGAAGCGGCTGGTGCGCGGATACCTCCAGACCTTCGCGCTGGCCTGACGACAGGCAGGGGCCGTACCACTCCCTCGTTTTTGTGGCAAGTCTTCAGGGTCGAACCAGGGTCGGCCCTCGCCGGGGCAGGACTAGAGTGAAGCCGCAGGACGCCCGGGCGCTATTGCCATGGCCATGCCTCAGCGAGCACGCTGAGGCCAGGACGGGCAGTGACGCGGGGAGGGTACGGCCATCAGCACGCCATCGCAGGGAGCGGACGCCGCGCCGTTCCCGGCCGCCATCGCCCAGGCGGATCTGAGCGGCGGCGCCGAGCTGCGCGCGATCCTGCGCATCCGGCCGTTCCGCCGCCTGTGGCTGGTGCTCAGTGTGGCCTCGCTCGGAGACTGGCTGGGCCTGCTGGCCACGGCGACGTTCGCCTCCGCGCAGGTGTCCGGCAACGCCGCGAAGGGCCTGGCCTTCGGCTCGGTCATCGCGGTGCGCCTGCTGCCCGCGCTGGTGCTGGGTCCGCTGGCCGGCGTCATGGCCGACCGGTGGGACCGGCGCTACACGATGGTCATCTGTGACCTGCTGCGATTCGTGTTGTTCGCCACGATCCCGACCGTCGCGCTCTACTCCTCGGACGCCAAGATCACGGTCGGCTGGGCGGCCGCCGCGACGTTCCTCATCGAGGCGATCACGCTGATCTGGATCCCGGCCAAGGACGCCGCGGTCCCGAACCTGATCCCGCGCGCCCGGCTGGAGGCCGCGAACCAGCTCACGCTGATCACGACGTACGGCATCACCCCGGTGCTCGCCGCCGCGGTGCTGGCCGGGCTGAACCAGCTCTACCAGTGGCTGGAGCGCTCCGGCGTGATCGTCGCGGCCTGGGCCGCCCCGTCGAGCCTCGCCCTGTACTTCCTCGCTTTCTCCCGCCTGGCCAGCGCCCTGGTCGTCTTCTACGGCATCCGCGAGATCTCCGGCCACAACGGCGGCGCCAAGCAGGAAACCAGCATGCTGCGCCAGTTCACCGACGGGTGGCGCTTCATCGGCAAGACGCCGATGGTGCGCGGCCTGGTGTTGGGCATCCTGGGTGCGTTCGCGGCCGGCGGCGTGGTCATCGGCACCGGCCAGTTCTTCGCCCTGTCGCTGGGCGGCGGTGACGCGACCTTCGCCATCCTGTTCGCGGCGATCTTCATCGGGCTGGGGCTGGGTATCGCCCTGGGGCCGCGCCTGATCGGCGGGCTGTCCCGGCGGCGCTGGTTCTGCCTGAGCATCATGCTGGCCGGCGTGTCCGTCGGGCTGCTGTCGCTGGCACCGCACCTGTCGCTGGCCGTCGTCGGCGCGCTGCTGGTCGGCTCCGGCGCGGGCATGGCCTTCCTGTCCGGCACCACGCTGCTCGGCGGTGAGGTGGACGACGAGGTCCGGGGCCGGGTGTTCGCCGTGGTGCAGACCGGCACCCGGGTGGTGCTGATGCTGGCCATCGCGCTGTCCAGCGTGCTGGCCGGTGGCGGCGGCTCGCACGACGTGGGCAGCACCGGCGTGCCGATCTCCTCGACCCGGGTGCTGCTGGCCGTCGCCGGGGTGCTGGGCGTGCTGGCCGGGTTCTGGGCGCTGCGCCAGATGGACGACAAGCCCGGGGTGCCGCTGATGGCCGACCTGTTCAGCTCGATGCGCGGCCGTCCCCTCGGGGTCGCCGAGCCGTCGCCGAAGACCGGCGTGTTCATCGTCTTCGAGGGCGGCGAAGGCGCGGGCAAGTCGACCCAGATCGCCCAGCTCGCCCAGCGGCTGCTGGGCGAGGGCCGCTCCGTCGTGGTGACCCGCGAGCCGGGCGCGACCGAGATCGGCGCGCGCATCCGCAAGATGGTGCTGGACACCCACACCACGGCATCCGGGCCGGTCGGCGCGAGCGCGCTGGCCCCGCGGGCCGAGGCGCTGCTCTACGCCGCCGACCGGGCCCACCACGTGTCGACCTTGGTGCGTCCCGCGCTTCGCCGCGGCGAGATCGTCATCTCCGACCGCTACGTGGACAGCTCCCTGGCATACCAGGGGGCCGGCCGCACCCTGCCGGTCGACGAGATCTCCTGGCTGTCCACGTGGGCGACCGGTGGCCTCAAGCCCGACCTGGTGGTGCTGCTCGACATAGACCCGCAGACCGGGCTGGCCCGGGTCGGCCGGCGCGGCGAGGCCGACCGGCTGGAGCAGGAGTCGACCGATTTCCACGAGCGGGTCCGGCACGGATACCTCGACCTGGCCGCGGCCGACCCCGCGCGCTACCTGGTGCTCGACGGCACCCGCGACGAGCGGGAGCTGGCCGCGGAGATCGTGCTGCGGGTCGCCAAGCTGCTGCCGCCCGCGCCGGTCGCCGCCGACGGGGCCGGGGGCGGCGCCGCGGGGCGGGTTCCCGCACCCGGCGAGCCGCGCTCCGCGGGCGACAGTTCCGCCGAGTTACGCGCCACCCGCACGTGACACCGGGCAGCACGTGGACCGTGTCAGCGGGTCCCCGTACTGTCGTCAGGGTGCGAGCGTGGCGGACGGCCGCGTGAGCCGGACGCGGACGGGTGCACGGGCCGTGCGCGCCAGGGAGCAGGGAGCAGGCGTGAACGAGCGGGAGGCAGCGTGACGGACGTCTTCGACCAGCTCGTCGGCCAGCCCGACGCCATTGTCACCCTGCGTGCCGCCGCGGCCGCGGGTGCCGCGGTGCTCCGCGGGGAGACCGTCGGCGCGGCCGGGATGACCCACGCCTGGCTGTTCACCGGCCCGCCCGGCTCCGGCCGCTCGGTCGCCGCCCGGTCCTTCGCCGCAGCGCTGCAGTGCACCGACCAGGCCGCCGGGCCTGGCTGCGGCCACTGCACCGGCTGCCACACCACGCTGGCCGGCACTCATCCCGACGTGCGCCTCGTGGTGCCGGACGGGCTGAGCATCCCGGTCGCGCTGATGCGCGAGCTGGTGATGCGCTCGGCCACCACCCCGGCCAACGGCCGCTGGCAGGTGCTGCTCGTCGAGGACGCCGACCGGCTCACCGAGGCTGCCGGCAACGCCCTGCTCAAGGCCGTCGAAGAGCCGCCGGAGCGCACCATCTTCCTGCTCTGCGCGCCGTCGGACCACCCCGACGACATCTCCGTCACCCTCCGCTCGCGATGCCGGGTGGTGCCGCTGCGCCAGCCGGCCGCCGACGCGGTGAGCGCGCTGCTGGTGGAGCGCGACGGGGTCGATCCCCGCACCGCGGCCTGGGTCGCCGCGGCCGCGCAGGGCCACGTCGGGCGCGCGCGCCGGCTCGCCGGGGACGCCCAGGCACGCGACCGCCGGGCCGCGGTGCTGGCCGTGCCGCGTCAGCTGACCGGCGTGGGCGCCTGCTTCGACGCCGCGAGCGCGCTGATCGAGGCCGCCGAGGCCGAGGCAGCCGCGGCGGTCGCCGAGACCGACGCCGCCGAGCGGGCGGCGCTGGAGATGGCACTGGGCGCGGGCGGCACCGGCAAGGGCGCCGCGGGCGCGGCCCGCGGCATCGCCGGGCAGCTGAAGGACCTGGAGAAGCGGCAGAAGTCGCGGGCCACCCGGGCCCAGCGCGACGCCCTCGACCGGGCCCTGCTGGACCTGGCGGGCTTCTACCGCGACGTGCTCAACGCCCGCTGGGGCGGCCCGGTCTCGCCGGTGCACGCGGACACCGCCGCGCTGGCCGAGGCCGCCAGCCAGCGCTGGACCGCCGAGAGCACGCTGCGCCGCCTCGAATCGATCCTCGCCTGCCGCACCGCCATCGACGCCAACGTCAAACCCCGGATCGCCGTCGAAGCCATGATGCTCGAACTCTGGCGCGGCTGATCTGCCCTGGGGCCACTTGTCCACAGGGGTTGTCCACAGGGGTGTCGGCGGCGGGGGATCTACCGGTACCGTTCTGGCGGAACCGATGCCGTCCATTGAGGAGCCCCCGCATGCCCCGGGAGATCGACGACGCCTGGATCGAGGAGGCGATCGCGTCATACCGGCGGATCGAGGAGCGGCAGGCAAGCCTCGCCCGCGCCCTGGCCGAGCTGGAGGTGACCGTGCGCGACCCCGACGACCTGGTCGAGGTCGTGGTGGACGGTGACGGCGCGGTGCGCCGGGTGGTGGTGACCGGTTCGCTCGACGGGCTGACCGGCCCGCAGCTGTCGCGCGCCATCCAGCAGGCGATCACCGCGGCGCACGACGCGGCGGCGTGGGCCCGGCGCAAGGTTTACGAGGAGACGTTCGGCGACTTCACGGCGCTCGGAGGTGCCCGGTGACGGACGAGCTGGCAGTGTCGATCAGTGGGATCGGCGCCGATACGGCCGGGCTGGTCCCGGCGCTGGACCGCACGGCGCCCGTCCCGGCGGTGCTCGACGTGCCGGGACGCCTGTCGCTCCTCGCCGACGCGGTCGGGGACTGGCAGCGCGCGTCCTGGTCCGGGCATCTGGACGGCGCGCGCCGCCTCGACCGGGAGATCGCCGAGCTGGCCGACGCGGTGCGCGCCGCCGGGACCACCTACCGCATGGTCGAACGGGACCTGGACGGGGTGACCGGATGGACGCACTGAGGCGCCTGAACGCGAGCACGGCCGGGCTGCTGGCCCGGGTCGATGACAGCCTCGCCCGCTGGGGCGCGCCCGAGGAGCACCCGGTGTGGCCGCTGCTGCGGCGCACGGGCGCGTTGCCCGGTGACGTGGTGTCCGGGCTGGCCGACTGGTCGCCGGAGCCGTGGCGGCAGCAGGCGGCGGCTCTGCGCGGGCATGCCGAGGCGGCGAGGGCCGTCGGCGGCGGCCTGGACCGGTTGCCGTCCTGGGAGGGCACTGCCGGTGACGCATTCGCGGTGGCCCGGCAGCGGATCAGCCGGGAGGCCCGGCACCGGGCCGACCGGCTGCGGGCCGACGCCGTGTTCCACGACGAACTGGCCGACGTGCTGACCGCGGGCCGAGCTCGGGTCGCCCGCGGACTGGCCCGGGTCGCCGGCAGCGCGGAGGCGGTCGCCCTGGTCACGGGCGTCACGGTCGGGGCCGCGGCGGCCACCAGGCCCGGGCGGGGTGTCGGTGCGATCGGCGAAACCGAGTTCGGGCTGGCGCCCGGCCTCCGGGCGCAGGCTGCCGCGGCGATCGCGGTGGCGCTGCTGACCGACGTCGACGCCCTGCTGACGGAGCTCGACGAGCTGCTGGCGCGCGGGCCCGCGGTCGTGGAGACGAAAGTGGTGGCGGCGGACATCCCGTCCACCGCCACCACGTTGCGCGTCGAGCTGTAGATACGGCGTCAGCCCAGCAGGTCCTCCGGCCCGCCCGAGGTGCGGCGGCGGGTCAGCAGGAGCAGGAACCGGCCCGCCACGAACAGCAGGGTGCCGGTGCCCGCGATCAGGGCGATGCTCGTGCCCGTACGCGGCAGGCTGCAGCCGGGACCACCGCAGCCGTCATCGTCGTCATCGGTGCCGGAAGCCGGCGAGGGGGTGGTGCCACCGCCGCCGTTGCCCGGCCCGCCGGTGCTCGGCGAGGCGGACGGCCGTGCGGTCGGCGAGGTGGACGGCGCGGCCTTGGCCGGCGCGGTCGCGGAGGCGTTGAGCAGGCCCACGCCCAGGTCGAGCACGGTGGCGGGCTTGCTGTTCGGGCGGCTCAGCGCGAGCACCTGGATGCGGATGCTCGCCGCCTGCGCGGTCACGCCGCGGTCGGTGACCCGCTTCTCCAGCTTGCC
This sequence comes from Catellatospora paridis, assembly GCF_009720365.1. Taxonomy (GTDB): domain Bacteria; phylum Actinomycetota; class Actinomycetes; order Mycobacteriales; family Micromonosporaceae; genus Catellatospora; species Catellatospora paridis. The sequence continues at coordinate 145,203 of NZ_ML769318.1, forward strand.
GATGGAGATCTTGACCACGGCGAGCTCGCACAGCCCGAGCAGGTTGCCCCCACTGCCGCCGAGCAGGCCGCCCAGGTCGGGCAGGCCGCCCAGTTCCGGCAGCGCGGGCAGGCCGGTGCCGCCGCCCCCGGTGCCGCCGAGGCCCTTGACGGTCTCCGTCAGGCTGCCCAGCGGCAGGCCGTCGAGCAGGCCGCCGAGCGGGTTCGCGGCCAGCAGCGGCAGGCCCTCGGCCTTGGCGCGCTGCTGCACGCTGCCGAGGTCCAGAGCGCCGAGGAGCCCGCCGGCCGACGGTGCCGGAACGGCGAACTCGATCTCGCGGTGCACTCCGGAGAGGGTCTTGGTGCCGATGCCGGGACCGGAGACCTTCAGGATCGGGGCCTGGTAGTCGACCACCGAAGTGGCGGCGCGGCCGGTGGCCAGCACGGTCAGCCTCGGCGGCTCGAGCACCTCGACGCCGATCGCGCCGCCGAGCAGTTCCAGGTCGGTCAGGCCGATCTCGGCCAGCGCGCCGGAGGCGATGGTGCGGTCCTCCATCCGCACCGTCGCGGTGCGCGCCTCGCCGGAGGCGTTGTGCGTCGCCTTCACCAGGGCGCCTCGGGCGCCGGGCAGGATCGCGGCGTCGACCAGGGCGGCGTCGGCCTCGCCCGCGGGGCCGTCGGTCTTGCCGCAGGCCATGCCCTCGGCCCAGCGCGCGTGTGCGGTGAGGTCACCGGTGCCGGCCTTGACCAGGCCGAGGTCCACCGAGAGCGCCTGGTTCTTCACGCCGGTCGTGTTCGTCGGCGGGGCCTGCTGGTAGACCCGTCCGTCCAGTGGTCCGGTGGGCAGCTGGAGGCCGAGCAGCTTGGCGTCGGCATAGCGGGCCGCGGCCGAGCTGGTGACCCGGCTGGTGGCGGACATGCCGGCGTTGGCCGAGGCGATGGTCAGGTCGGCGACCGTGGGCAGTTTCAGCCCGAGTGGGCCGAGGTTCAGCACGCCCACCTTCAACAGGTCGGCCCCGGCGCGTGCGGCGTATCCGGCAGGCCGGTCGCACACCCCGGCCGTGGCGGGGGCGGACAGGATCGTCAGCGAGCTCAGCGAGACAAGGGCGACCGTGCTGGCTGCGGCGAGATGGCGGCGCATGCTTCCTCCGGGGCGGACGGGTGCGCGGGGGTGCGCACCTACGTCGTGGCCCAACGAAGGCTTGTGGGCAGGGTTACGGCAAACCCGAAGACCTATCCATAAGAGCTAACGACGAATCAACCGAAAAGGTACGCAACTAGATCTGTTCCTCCAGGCTGCGCTTTCCCGGATCCCGACCGTCGCGGATCTCCGCGGATGCGCGAAACCGGGCTATCGTGTGCCGATGGGCATGCTCTGCGCGGTCACCTTCAACCGGTACGGGAAGCTGTACTACCTCGATCCCGGTGAGTTCCGGCCGCGTGTCGGCGACAAGGTGCTGGTGCACACCGACGACGGCCCCGAGGTGGCCGACTGCGTGTGGGCGGCCGAGTGGAGCGAGGAGGACACCTCCGGCTTCCCGAAGGTCATCGGCATCGCCGGTCCCGAGGACGTGGGCCGCGACGAGCTGATCCGCCAGCGCAAGGCCGAAGCCCGCGTCGCGTCGAACCGGCTGATCCGCGAGCACCAGCTGCCCATGAAGGTCATCGCAGTGGACCACGTGCCCGGCGGCCCGGCCGACGGCGACGACCCCGGCCCGAGCCCGCGCACCACCGTCTACTTCACCGCCCCGCACCGGGTCGACTTCCGCTCGCTCGTCCGCGACCTGGGCGCGACCCTGCGCTGCCGGGTGGAGCTGCGCCAGCTGTCGGCCCGCGACTCGGCGAAGGTGCAGGGCGGCATCGGCTCGTGCGGCCGCGACCTGTGCTGCGCGACGTTCCTGACCGAGTTCGAGCCGGTCAGCATCCGCATGGCCAAGGAGCAGGATCTGCCGCTCAACCCGATGCGCATCTCGGGGGCGTGCGGCCGGCTGATGTGTTGTCTGAAGTACGAACATCCCATGTACCAGGATTTCCACGGTTCCGCGCCGGCCATCGGCGAGCAGGTCAGCACGCCCGAGGGCGACGGCCGCGTGGTCGGGCACTCGGTGCCCCGCGACGCCGTGGTGATCCGGCTGGCAGCGGACGGCTCCCGCACCGTCTGCCCGAAGGCTTCGGTGTGCGGGAGCCGCAAGTCGTACGAGGACCGCTACGCCGTGTGACGTGGTTCGGCACGCAGGATCGGCATGTGCGAGGGCCCTCGGCGGTGCTTGCCGAGGGCCCTCTGCTCATGTGGGCCGTGTTGCGCGGATCAGGAAGGTCGGCTGGCGGTCACCCGCGCCGGTCGGTGGGTCGACGTAGACCGAACTCCATGTCCACGGTATGGCCCGCGGCCTCGATCGCGGCGACCGTGCGGGTCCGCATCGCCTCGGCGTATCCGGTCACGGCGTCACGCCCAGGATGATCGCGATGGTGCCGGCCGTGGCCATGAGCAGGCAGGTGCCGGGGTGCATGCCGATGGAGATCCGGATGTCGTGCTTGCGCCAGACGAGCCAGACCGCCGGGAACAGGAAGATGATCTTCGACAGGACGGTCCACGGCGCCCAGAAGTGGTAGACCGAGAACAGGACCGTGTTGAGCACGGGTGCTCCCCAGCGCAGGTGGGAGATGCGGGGCAGCAGGAACCCGCGGAAGTAGTACTCCTCGATCAGGGGCAGCGTGAAGCCGGTCAACGGCAGACAGATCAGCATCGTGACGACCAGCTGTGCGTGGGAGTACCCGTCGATGTAGGTGGTGGCGCTGCCGCCGGCTCCTTCGAAGGGGATCCAGGTGAAGAAGTTGTCGAAGACGAAGTTGTCCAGCGGGACGAGGGCGAGCGACACCACCGTCATCCACACGATGAGGCCGGCGACGAGGGCGATGATCTTCCCGCGCCCGATCGGTTTGTCCCGGTAGTGGGCCACGGTGCGCAGTGTGTAGCGGCCGGTGCGTTTGCGGCCCAGCCACAACAGGCCGAACAGCAGCGGTGCGAGCACGATGACCAGGGCGATCGCCCAGGCGAGGAAGACCGGGTAGTCGATCGCTTTGACGAACGGCTCGGCGAGGAACAGGTAGGCGGCGACGACCAGGGCACCGGGCACGAGGTGTAGCGCGATCGACAGCGGAAGCGAGTGACGGTCGGCGAGCAGCAGTTCGACCAGGCGGTTCGGGCGGGTGGCCGTCGTGGCGGCGGTGCGGGTCAGGGTGTTCTCCATACCGCAGAGATTCGCCGCGCCTCCTGACATCGGCCTGTCTCGGCCCTGACACGGCGCGAAGGGTTCTGACAGTCCGACGGCTCCCGCACCGTCTGCCCGAAGGCGTCGGTGTGCGGGAGCCGTAGGTCGTACGAGGACCGCTACGCCGTGTGACTCGGGTCCTCCGCGTCGGAGGGCAGCACGGTGGGCGGGGCGGCGTGCTGCTTGGCCGGGCCGAGGGTGATGACCTCGTCGACCAGGCGCGGCTTCAGCGCCGTGGCCGGGCGGAACCAGGATCCCGTCGGCTGGGCCAGCCACTTCTTCGAGATCTTGTCGACGCCGACCACGTAGATGCTCAGCGTGCCGTCGGGGGCGAAGCGCATCCGCAGGAAGCTCTTGAAGTCCTCGATGCCCTGGCCGGCGTACAGCTCGTTGACGTTCACCTTGAACGAGGCCGCGATCAGCAGGTACAGCGACACCAGCAGCGCCGCCGCGACCCCCGCCGGGGTCAGGTACACCACCACCGCCAGGGCGGCCTGCACCGCGGGTTTGTAGCCGTCGAACGGCAGCAGCCGCCACAGGGACAGCCCCACCACGCCCAGCGCGATGTGCGCGCAACCGTGTAGCGCGCCCAGCACCACCGGTGTCGTCTTCGCCGCGGCCTCGGTCAGGCCGACCGAGAAGAACACGCACGAGAACATCACCAGCGCGGTCATCATGAAGATCGGCACGGTGAGGATGCGGCCCGCCGCGTTGTTCAGCGACAGCATCAGCATCGTGTGCATGATGCCGAGCATGGTGGCGAAGCCCGGGTTGCGCCACGGCAGGCGGGCGAAGACGCCGCTGCCCAGCCAGCGCGAGCGCAGCTTGCTCGGGTACGTCTTCTGCAGCGCGTACGGCATGCCGGTGCTCTGCCGGCGCACCTGTGAGTGCTTGGGCGGCACGGTGATGGCCTGGGGCAGGTGGTTGGTGGCCGCCATGTAGGCGCCGCCGCCGCCGCAGGTGATGAGCTGCTGGCCGCTGTCACTCTGCGCGTAGCGCGCGTAGTGGTGCAGGTCGCCGCTGACCATCAGGGCCACGCTCGCGCCGGTCGGGTCGATCACGGTACGCAGGAAGTAGTCGATGGTGTCGTAGTAGAGCGGGTGCTCCTCGGACTGCACCCAGGCCGGCTGCGGGGTGACCAGGATGATCCGGTCACCTTCCTCGATGTTGGCGGCCACGCCCCGGAAGTACTCCAACTGCGGGTCGTCCATGTAGGCCGCGCCCTGGGCGTCCAGCGCCAGCAGCCACCAGCGGTGCGGCAGCTGCAGCGCGAAGTACGAGCGGGTCTGCTTGGTGCGCCAGCCGCCGATGCGCGAACCCTCGCGCCGGGCGAACAGGCGCAGGAACGCGGTCAGGCCGTCGTACCAGTCGTGGTTGCCGGGCAGCGCGAACAGCGTCGGCCCGTTCTCCGGCGGGACCTGCGGCAGCGCCGCGCGGAACGGGCCCTCGAAGCGGTCCTCGTATGCCTTGCCGCTGGCCGTCGGGTACACGGAGTCGCCGCCGAGCACCAGCACCCGGCCGCGCGGCAGCCGCTCGCCGCTCGCCTCGACCTCCTCCTGCGCCAGCAGGTAGGCCATCGAGTAGGTGGCGTCGAACCCGTCGCCGAGGTCGGCGATGTAGTCCAGCCACAGCTCCTCGTCGTTGACGTGCTCGTCGTGGACCTTGGTGGGGAAGGCGTTCTGGAGTTCGCGCTTGTCCAGATAGGCGCCGAACTGTGCGGCGAACGCGACGCGGACGCCCGTGGCGGCGAGCTGGAGCGGGCTCAGCCAGGCCACCGGAGGTTGGGGGGTGAATCCGAGCTGCGCGGGCTCGAGTTTGCTCGGACGGTGCGTCCGGCCCGACACCGGCGTCGGGTCTGAGGGACTGCGCGGAGGGATCACGGTCACAGCAGCGCAGCCTAGTCCGCAGTGGAACAGGTCGCACCGGCCCGATCGGGCAATCCGCACCGGCTGCCGTCAACCGGACACCCGCGGTGGTGCTCGTGTGGGCGACCAGCGAAAGTTAGGTTAACCTAACTGAATGCTGATCGTTGAGGGGAACGCCCCCACCACCCGCGCCGCCCGCTACCTCAAGCAGGTGCTCACCCATTTCAGCCACAAGATCGACGTGGAGTTGGCCGAGGACCGCGGCAGTGCCCGTTTCGAGGCCGGCCGGGCCGAGCTGACCGCCACCGACGAGGCCCTCGTGGTCCGGATCGAGGCCGAGGACGCCGAGCGGGCCGCCACCGTGCAGCGCGTGATCGTGAGCCACGCCGAGCGCTTCGGCGAGAAGGACGGCCTCAAGTTCGGGCAGTTCACGCCCGTCGCGGCGTGAAAATGTGACCCACCGCCTACCCGTTCGCCCGGGGGCCACCTGATCGCGTATAGTGATGCGACGTTGCCGCCTTAGCTCAGTCGGTAGAGCGTGTTACTCGTAATAACAAGGTCAACGGTTCGATTCCGTTAGGCGGCTCTGCAACGTAAGCCCCGGGTCAGTACATCTGACCCGGGGCTTTCTGCTGTTCGGTCGCAGTCCTGGGCCACACGCCCGTCCTGCCCGGAGAGCGCTCAGACGGGGCACCAAGATCGGCAACCTTACCGGTGGCTCGGGCGTAGTGTGCTGGCGGAGGGCTTCACCGGTGACGAATCGGTGCTCGTCCGCCAGCAGTATGTCTCCGTGCTGGACAGCACCGGGGAGTCGGCCGGGCAGGGCGGCGTGGCGCTGTACGCCCTGATCCGGATGCGGGACGTGATCACGGTCCTCTACCTGCAGAAGGACCAGCCGGAGCGGATCGAGGCACTGGCGCCGAAGGCCGCGGCGCGGCTGTGCGTGGTGGTGCCGCGCTGCCGCTGAACGGCAGGCGGAATGCCTTCGGGGCGGGCGCCGGAAGCGCCCGCCCCGAAGGCGCGAGAGATGATCAGACCGGTCCGGTGTCGGGCGTGGTCACGCCCGGCGGCGGCGGGCGATCACGACTCCGGCAGCACCACAGATGACCAGGGACGCACCCACGATCAGCAGGGCCACGGTGTTCGAGCCGGTGACGGGCAGCGTGGGTCCGCTGGGTGTCACGGCCTGCACGGGAGTCGGCGTCGAAGCAGAAGTCGGCCTCGGCGTCGGTGTGACCGTCGCCTGGTCCTTGGCGTGCGCGGCAAGCCAGCCACTGCACAGGAACACGCGCAGGTCCTCGAAGGTGCCCGCCAGTGCGGCCGTCGCGGCCTTGCCGACCTCGGGTCCGCCGGTGCGCTTGGCCTCGGTGACGAGGTCGCGGTAGTCCTGCGCGCGTGCCGTGTGCTGGCCCTCGTCGAGGAAACCGAGCATCGCTCCGATGGAGTCGACGCCGAGCACCTTGTTCGCGGCTTCCTTGACAGCAGGACCGCCCGCGGCCATGGTCTGCGACGTCAGGAGCCGTACGTCCGTGTACCACCTCGACTGTGCACCGGATTTGAGGAAGTCACGGGTGTCCTTCTCCGGGCCTTCCTTCTTGCCGTCCAGCGCCTCCTGCGCCGCCTCGGCCACTCGGCCGTAGATGCCCTTGCTCGCAGCGAGGACCTGGTCCACCTTGACCCGCACCTGGCTGTCGGTCATGGCGTCGACATCGACGTCGAGCAGCGGCTGCAGATCCGGGTAGGACACCGGTTGCCCGAGCTTGCATGCCTGGCTGAGGCCGATCTGGACCGGCTCGTTGGCGGCTGCCGGGACTGCCGGTGCCAGCCATGCCAAGGCAATGACGACACCGGCCAGCGTTTTCCATCGCATGTTGCGTGCCTCCCCGTGATCACCAAAGGGGGCCAGGGTAGAGCACACCGTCCTCATCTGGCAACGAACTTGTCGGTCAGCAGCGCCACCGCACCGGGACGCTGTCGTCCCCGTCGTACGAGTCCCCGAAGACCGTCCCGTCGTCGGCGACCGCCTTGGCCTTGGCCACCCCTCCGGCCACCACGGCGGGCAGCGCGAGCTTGACGCCGTCGACGAGCACGGTTGCCGTCGGGGCGCTGGTGACGACCCAGCCGGAGCTGTTCACGCCGACGCCCAGCCCGGCGGCGAGTTCCCTCGCCTCACCCGTGCGCAGGTTCCACAGCATCACCGTGGGGCCCTGCTGCCCTGACCGCCACGCTCCGCCGGTCGCCCACTCGCCGCGTGCGGCGTGGGCGTTGGTCCTCGTCCCGGCGGGTCCGGCCAGTTTCCGGCCGTCGCCCCGCGGGTCCCACAGGTACGCGTCGAGCGCGCCCGCGTCGCCCACGGTCCCGCCGACGATCCGGCCGTCGTCGCCGATGCCCTGCGCGCGGGCGTTCTCCGACAGGGGGAGGACCACCGGGACTCGGGTGCCCGCTCTCCACCACACCACGACCGTGCCCGCCTCGTCGTCGTACCCCGCCTTCGGCTTCGCGTTCATCGTGATGTCGCCCGCCGCGTTGAGGTACGGCTGCGGATAGAGGAACAACTTGTGGGGTGGCGGCAGCAGTTTGGTGACCGTGCCGTGGTCGTACCGGTAGGGGCGGGGGGCGGCGCTGGCCATGCCGACGACCACGCCGTGCTCGTTGATCGCGTCGATGCTCGCCGTCGTCGGATCGATCGGCAGCACCTGCGGCACTCCGTCGGTCCACAGGATCGGGATGAGGTTCTGCCCGATGACCGCGTGCCCGCCGATGTAGCGTCCGGTCGGGTCCGCGGTGTTGACCTCCACCCGCTGGAACTTCGGCTGGTTCTGCCAGGCCTGGTACTCGGCGGGCATGGCCAGCGCGGTCACCGTGCAGGTCCGCGGGCCGGCGGACGGGCCGGCGGTGGCGGCCGCGCCCGAGGCGGTGGGGTCGGTTTCGGACTGTCCGCCGCCGGTCGGGCCGAGGGTCAGCGGCACCACCCCGGCCACGGCCAGCATGACCGCGAGGGTGCCGCCCACTCCGGCCAGGCTGCGGTGGCGGGCCCGGCGTCGGCCGGCGTGGAGCACCCGGCCGACGTCGACGCCGGTGGGCGGCACGTCAGCGTCGTTGAGCAGCGCGCGGAACTCGTTCTCCTCGAACATCTTCAGTGACCTCCTCGGTGGCGTGCGGCGGCCGGCTCGGGCACGGCCATGATGGTGCGCAGCGTGGCCAGGCCCCGCGAGCACTGGCTCTTCACGTTCCCGGTCGAGCAGCCCAGCGCCTGTGCCGTCGACTCCACCGACAGGTCGCTGAAGTAGCGCAGCACGAGGATGGCGCGCTGGCCCTTGGGCAGTTGCTGCAGCGCGGCGATGAGCGAGTCGCGGTGCTCGACGCTGTCGTCGGCCGGGGTGGGCCGCTCCGGCACGGTGTCCCGCAGGAACACCCGGGACCAGCGCGAGCGCTTCAGGTCGAGGAAGCGGCGCGTCATGATCCGGTAGACGTACCCGTCGAGGTTGTCGGCCGACCTGGCGTGCCGCCACCTCCCGTACAGCGAGAGGAGCGTGGCCTGGACGACGTCGTCGGCCGTGTGGGTGTCGCCGCACATGAAGTACGCGGTGCGATGCAGCCGTTCCAGGCGCGCCGAGACGTACTCGGTGAAGTCGCCGTCGGATTCCCGCGACATCCGTTACCTCCAAACTTCCGTCGCCCTCTCATCGGCCGCCCGGGCCTGAAAGGTTGCACGGCCGCTCGGAAACGGCGAAGGGCCCCGGATCGGTGGATCCGGGGCCCGTTCGGTTCGGGTCACTGGGGCGGGACGAAGTCCCAGAACGCCCCGTGGCGGTGGTAGGTGTGGTCGCAGCGGGTGCAGGTCGCGGTCTCCGGCGTCCAGTTCAGCCGGGTCATGCACACCGGGCAGACCATGCGCCGGGCCAGGCCGGCCAGCTCGGGCGGCAGGTCCACGGTGTGTCCGCCCGGCCGGTCGTATGCCGGCCGCGCGGGATCGTGGCGTCGGGCGACCAGGAATTGGCTGGGCCCCCACCAGCCCTTGCCCCAGGTCTGCGCGACCACCTCCATGCCGTGCACGAAGGGCCGGGCCAGCTTGTTCGCGCGCGGGGCGACCTTCTCCCACTGCCGGAAGTTGTTCACGCTCGCGCCCAGTGAGGTGCGCCAGCCGAGGTCGCCGAGCCGGTCGCGGACCGCGCCCAGCCGGAAGTTCCAGAACTGCTCCTCGACGCCCATGGCCACCGGGTCCGGGCTGCGCACGTCGCGCAGCTGCCCGCAGCGCAGGCCCCGGGCCAGTCCCAGCACGTGGTGTTTGATCGGCACGTCGACCAGCCAGCGGCTGCCGACGGTGCGGCTCATCTCGGTCAGCCCGCGGTTCACCTCGGACAGGTGGTGCAGCACCCGGACCACCATGCCCGCGTCGAACGCGAAATCCCGGAACGGGATGCGGTAGAGGTCGGCGCGCACCAGGTGCAGTTTGCCGGTGGCGACCTCGGCAGCGTGGCGCTCACCGGCGTTGCGCAGGTTGGTCGCCGAGAAGTCCATGATCACGGAGTGTTCGGCGCGGGCGAGGTAGTGGCCCGCGTTGCGGCCGAACGCCCCGCCGAAGTCGGCGAACCAGGCCGGCCGGCCCAGCTTCGGCACCAGCCGCCGCAGCACCCGCTGCTCGGCCCAGAGTTCGTAGTCCCGGCCCGACCAGTATTCGCGGTAGTCGTAGCCGTTTGCGTCGTAGTCGATGACCTCGACGGGTGTGGTCTGCATGGCGACCGCTCCGTTCCGCCTCGCGAATTGCCCCAACAGGAGGCTAAGCCACCAGCTGGCACGAAAGTGACCGAATAGGCAGAAACCTTCCGTCGGCCGAATCGTTCACGCGGGAGTCGGGGCCCCGGCCGGGCGGAGGGCGGCGAGTTCGGCGGCGCGGGCGGCCTCCTCGGCCTGCTTGCGGGCCAGGCCCTCGCGACCGTCGTAGCGCAGGAAGGCGGGCAGCGCGGCGGCCAGCGCGCCGGTGCCGGCCACGCAGAGCACGCCGCCCCAGACGACCGCGCCGCTGTAACCCCACCAGCGGGCGCTCAGCCCGGCGCGGGTCTGCCCCAGCATCGGGCCGGTCAGGTAGGACAGCATCTCGATGCCGGCCAGGCGGCCGCGCAGGTGGTCGGGGATGGTCTGGTTCCAGATCACGCCCCGGAACAAGCCGGAGATCATGTCCGAGGCCCCCGCGACGACCAGGCCGAGCAGGGCCAGCCAGAGTGAGCCGGCCAGGCCGAACAGCACGATGCCCAGGCCCCAGGCGCCTGCGGCCAGCAGCACTGCCAGGCCGTGCCGGTGCACCCGGGCCGTCCAGCCGGAGGTGACCGTGACCAGCAGGGAGCCGACCGCCAGCGCGGCGTAGAAGAGGCCGAGCACCGACGCGCCGCCGTACTTGTCGGCCACCCACGGGTAGAGGGCGACCGGGAAGGCGAAGAACATCGCGTTGACGTCGACCAGGTAGGTGCCGATCAGCTCGGGGCGGCTGCGGGCGTACCGGATGCCCTCGACGACCGAGCGCAGCGACGGCCGCTCGGCGGCCTCCGGCGGGGCGACCGCGCGCACCAGCCCGAAGCAGACCAGCGCGACCGCGAACGTGGCCAGGTCGAACGCGAACACCCAGGCCACGTCGAAGTTGGCGATCATGAGACCGGCCAGGGTGGGGCCGGCGATCTGGGCGATCTGCCAGCGCAGCGAGTTCAGCGAGCCGACGGCGGCCATCTCCTCGGCCGGGGCCAGCCGCGGCATCATCGCGTCCATCGCCGGGCGGTGGATGCCGTCGACCGCGGCGGCCAGGCCCGCGATGACGAACAGCACCCAGACCTTCGGGGTGCCGACCAGGGCGTTGAGCAGCAGGAGCGCGGTGAGCCCGGCGAGCGCCGCCTCGGCCCAGAAGACGAGCTTGCGCCGGTCCATGTAGTCGGCCAGCGCCCCGCCGACGAACGCCATGAACAGCAGCGGGGCCAGCTCGACCACGCCCAGCAGGCCGACCGTCAGCGGATCGCCGGTCATCTGCTTGAGCTGGAACGGGATGGTCACGTACGTGATCATCGAACCGAAGCTGCTGACCCCGGCCGCGGTGTACACCAGGCGGAAGTCACGCCGCCGCAGCGGCGACAGGTCCAGCGCGAAGCGCCTCTTGCTCGTCACGTGCGCCGATACTGCCTGGTGGGCCGCGGTCGCGGCAAGCCGTTATGGCGCTCAGTCGGAGTAGATCTGGCCGGTCTCCTCGAAGCGGGCCAGGTGGTCCAGCGTCCAGCGCACCGCGCCCGAGGTCGGCTCCGGCAGGTCCTCCGGGGAGAACCAGCCCGCGTCGGCGGCCTCGTCCGGATCGGGGGCCAGTTCGCCGGAGACCTCGGTCAGCAGGTACGACCCGGAGACGTGCTGGTACGTGTCGCCGAAGATGTTCGTGAAGGTGTACTGCGGGCCGGACAGGAAGGCGAACAGCGTCGCCCGCCCGGCCTTCAGCCCGGTCTCCTCGAACGTCTCCCGGACCGCGCAGTCGCGCATCGACTCGCCGAGCTCCATGGCCCCGGCGGGGAAGGCCCAGTACCCGTTGTCGGTGCGTTTGATCAGCAGGACCCGGCCCTGCTCGTCCCGGATGACGCCACGCGCACCCAGGAAGAAGAGCGTCGCGTCGCCCATGGCCGCACGCATCCTGCCGTGGTACGAGTTCACCCAGCCGTCGTCAGAACCCATGGGCGCCAGCCTAGATCCCACACGGTTCTTGCGGTACACGGCCGCCTATCGGGCATACTTCCCATATGAGGGCGATCTGGAAGGGCGCCGTCTCGTTCGGCCTGGTCTCCATCTCGGTGAAGCTCTACTCCGCCACGGAGGAGAAGGACATCCGATTTCACCAGGTGCACCGTGCCGACGGCGGACGGATCAAGTATCAGCGCGTCTGCGCACTCGACGGTGAGCAGGTCAGCTATGACCAGATCGCCAAGGGGTACGACGTGGGCGGCGGCGAGATCGTGGTGCTAACCGACGACGATTTCAAGAATCTGCCCCTGACCAGCTCCCGCGCCATCGAGGTGCTGGAGTTCGTGCCCAACGAGCAGATCGACCCGATCCTCTACGACAAGGCGTACTTCCTCGAGCCCGACGGCGCGGCCGGGGTGAAGCCGTACCTGCTGCTGCGCGAGGCGCTGGAGAACGTGGACCGGGTCGCGGTGGTGAAGGTGGCGCTGCGGCAGCGCGAGACCCTGGCGACGGTACGCGTGCACGAGGGCGTGCTGGTGCTCAACACCATGCTGTGGCCGGACGAGGTGCGCGAGGCCGCGTTCGACTTCCTCGACGACGACGTGAAGCTGCGCCCGCAGGAGGTCAAGATGGCCGCCTCGCTGGTCGACTCGATGTCGGGCGACTTCCGGCCCGAGGAGTTCACCGACTCCTACCGCGAGGCGCTGCAGCAGGTCATCGACGTGAAGATCGGCAAGAAGGACACCGTGGTGCAGCCGACCACGGAGGAGCCGATCGCGCCGACGATCGACCTGATGGCGGCGCTGCGCCAGTCGGTGGAGCGGGCTCGCGCGGCCCGCGGTGGCGCGGCCGAGCCGGCGGAGAAGCGCACCGGTAACGCCACCGTGCACCCGATCAAGAAGGCAGCCAAGGCCGAACCGGAGCACGCCGAGCCCGCGCCGAAGAAGGCGGCGGCCCGCAAGGCGCAGCCCGCGAAGGCCGCATCCGCGGCGGCCGCCTCGGCCAAGGGCGGGTCGGCACAGGCCGAGGCGAAGAAGTCCACCGCCAAGAAGACGGCGGCCAAGAAGGCGCCGGCGAAGAAGGCCAAGGCAGCTTGATCCGCGTCGCGTCCGGCCGGACCGCCATCGCGCCGATGCTGGCCACGGCCGGCCCGCTGCCGAGCGGCCCGCTGTGGGCGTACGAGGTGAAGTGGGACGGCTACCGGGCCGTCTACGCCGGCGGGCGGTTCCTCGGCCGGTCCGGGCGGCAGCTGACCGGTCCCGCGCTGCCGCCGGTGCCCGAGGTGCTCGACGGCGAACTGGTCGCGTTCGACGCGGCCGGCCTGCCCAGCTTCCACGCCATGCAGCAGGGCGCCGCCCCGGTGTACGTCGCCTTCGACGTGATCCGCCCGGAGCTGACCTACGACCAGCGCCGCGAGGTGCTGGACGGGCTGCGCCTGCCCGCGGTCTGCCCGGCCGCGACCGTCTCACCGAGCTTCGACGACGGTCCGGCCACCGTCGCGGCGGCCCGCGAACTCGGCCTCGAAGGGGTCATGGCCAAGCGCCGGGCCTCGCGCTACCAGCCCGGGGTGCGCTCACCCGACTGGATCAAGTGGAAGTTCGTCCGCACCGGCGACTTCGTGATCGGCGGCTGGCGCGCCGGGGCCCGCCCGCTGGGCGCGCTGCTCATCGGCACGCCGCTGCCGGACGGCACGCTGCGCTACCGCGGTCGGGTCGGCGGCGGGCTGACCGTGCGCACCGAGCGGGCGCTGCTGCCCGTGCTGCGGGACCTGGTCCGCCCGGCCTCGCCGTTCGCCGGCCCGGCGGAACCGGGAACGTGGGTGGAGCCGCTGCTGGTGGTCGAGGTCCGGTTCAGCGAGATCACGCCCGACGGCCGCCTGCGGTTCCCGATCTTCCTGCGGCTGCGCCCGGACAAGCTGCCCGGCGACTGCCTGGGCGAGGACTGCGGATGAAGGTCAGCGTCGACGCCCGCGAGCTGAGCCTGTCGAACCTGGACAAGCCGCTCTATCCCGACGGCACCACCAAGGCCGAGGTGATCGACTACTACCACCGGATCGCGCCGGTGATCCTGCCGCACCTGGCCGGCCGTGCGCTGACCCGCATCCGCTTCCCCGACGGCGCGGACCGGCCCGGCTTCTTCGAGAAGAACGCCCCGCCCAAGAAGCCCGCCTGGGTGCCCGTCTCGCCCGACGGCCTGATCATCTGCCAGGAGCCGGCCACCCTGGTCTGGCTGGCCAATCTCGCCGCCCTGGAACTGCACACCCACCAGTGGAGGGTCGGCGGCCCCGGTCCCGACCGGGTGGTCTTCGACCTGGACCCGGGCCCGCCCGCCGGCCTCGACGAGTGCCGCGCCGTCGCCCTCGCGCTGCGCGACCGCCTGGCCGTCGACGGCCGCGAGGCCTTCCCGAAGACCTCCGGCCGCAAGGGCATGCAGGTCAGCAGCACCTTCGCGGGCACCTTCGACGAGGTGGCGACCTACGCCCGGGACATCGCGGCCGAGTTCGCCGCGGCCGCCAAGGACATGGTCACCGACCAGATGGCCAAGGAGCTGCGCCCCGGCAAGGTCTTCATCGACTGGAGCCAGAACAACCAGGCCAAGACGACGGTATGCGTCTACTCCCTGCGCGCCGGCCCCACACCCACCGTCTCCGCCCCCCTGACCTGGGACGAGGTCGCCCATGGCGACTTCACCGCAGCCTCCTTCGGCCCCGTCGAGGTCCTCGACCGCGCCGCCCGACTCGGCGACCTCCACGCGGGCCTGCTGGCCGGGCTCTGAGCCTGCGGAGCCGGATATCCACAGGTCAGGGGCGTTGTCCACAGCGTGATATCCACAGGTAGTGACGCGATGTCCACAAGCAGTAGTGAGTTACCCACAGGGCGACCGTCCGGAGCCGGCGCGGGTGCTCAGGCGCCTGCGGGGCCGCCGCTGAGCACGTCGTCGGCGTCGACGATCGTGTACGCGTAGCCCTGCTCGGCGAGGAAGCGCTGGCGGTGCGCCGCGTACTCGGTGTCGATGGTGTCGCGGGAGACGACGGTGTAGAAGTGCGCCTGGCGACCGTCGCCCTTGGGCCGCAGCACCCGGCCCAGGCGCTGCGCCTCCTCCTGGCGCGAGCCGAAGGTGCCCGACACCTGCACCGCCACCGCCGCCTCGGGCAGGTCGATGGAGAAGTTGCCGACCTTGGACAGGATCAGGGTGCGCACCGAGCCGTCGCGGAACGCGTCGAACAGCCGCTCGCGCTCCTTGTTCGTGGTGCCGCCGTGCACGATCGGCGCGGACACGCCCTTCTCCTCCAGGTAGCGGCCGATCTCGTGCAGCTGCTCCAGGTAGGCCCCGATCACCAGGACCTGCTCGTCGGAGTGCCGCTCGATCAGCGCCTCGATCACCGGCAGCTTCGCCTTCGCGGTGGCCGCGAACTTGTACTTCTCCTCCGGCTCGATCGCCGCGTAGGTCAGCCGGTCGGCGTCGGACAGGGTGACCCGGACCTCGGTGCAGTCGGCGGGGGCGATCCAGCCCTGGGACTCGATGTCCTTCCACGGTGCGTCGTACCGCTTGGGGCCGATCAGGCTGAACACGTCGCCCTCCTTGCCGTCCTCGCGGACCAGGGTGGCCGTCAGGCCCAGCCGCCGCCGGGCCTGCAGGTCGGCGGTGAACCGGAACATCGGCGCGGGCAGCAGGTGCACCTCGTCGTAGACGATGAGTCCCCAGTCGCGCGCGTCGAACACGTTCAGGTGCGGGAACGTGCCGTTGCGGCGGGTCGTGAGCACCTGGTACGTGGCGATGGTGACCGGGCGGATCTCCTTGCGCTCGCCGGAGTACTCGCCGATCTCGTCCTCGGTGAGGGTGGTGCGGGCCAGTAGCTCGCGCCGCCACTGGCGGCCGGCGACGGTGTTGGTGACCAGGATCAGCGTGGTCGCGCTGACGTCGGCCATCGCGGCCGCCCCGACCAGGGTCTTGCCCGCGCCGCAGGGCAGCACCACCACGCCCGAGCCGCCGGCCTGGAAGTGCTCCACGGCTTCGCGCTGGTAGGAGCGCAGCTGCCAGCCGTCCTGACGCAGCGCGATCGGGTGCGCCTCGCCGTCGACGTATCCGGCGAGGTCCTCGGCGGGCCAGCCGAGCTTCAGCAGCACCTGCTTGAGGTGGCCGCGCTCGGAGCCGTGCACGGCGATGGTGTCCGGGTCGAGCTGCGCACCGAGCATCCCGGCGACCTTCTTCGACTTCGCCACCTCGACCAGCACGGCGCGGTCCAGCCCGCGCAGCACCAGCCCGTGCGCGGGGTCGTTGAGCAGCTGCAGCCGGCCGTAGCGGTCCATCGTCTCGGCCACGTCGACCAGCAGCGAGTGCGGCACCGGGTAGCGGGAGAAGCGCAGCAGCGCGTCCACCACGCTCTCGGCGTCGTGCCCGGCCGCGCGGGCGTTCCACAACCCGAGCGGCGTCAGCCGGTACGTGTGCATGTGCTCGGGCGAGCGCTCCAGCTCGGCGAACGGCGCGATCGCCATCCGGCACGCGGTCGCGTCAGGGTGGTCCACCTCGAGCAGCAGGGTCTTGTCGGACTGGACGATCAGCGGGCCGTTCGTCATGCTCACCTCGCGCTGGGGAACTGAGGGTCAACAGTCCAGTCTCCCACGCTCTGACCGAACGGCTGGCAACCGTGCGTCCAGCACAGGCGTCTATAGTCCCGACACCGGCGATATCGAACCTGGGGAGGCCTGGTGCGCCGTTTACTCGTGGGCCTGTTGGCAGTCACGACTCTGGCCCTCGCGGCCGCCTGCGACCCGAAGGACAACACTGCCGGTGGGCAGCCGGACTTCGTGGCCGCACCGACTGATCAGCCCATCCCGGCACCCGCGTCGAGCGATCCGGAGCCGAGCGTGGAGCCTTCGCCGAGCGTGGTGCCTTCACCCAGCGTGAAGCCCTCGCCCAGCGTGAAGCCCTCACCGACGAAGAAGCCGACGACCAGCCCGGCCGCCGCCGTCTGCCCGCAGGGGGAGCACCAGAAGGCCGTCGAGCAGGCACTGGTCACACTCGGCGGATACGGCACGGTCACGGTGGACGGCAAGCAGTCCGCCGCCGACTGCGCCGCGATCAAGAAGTTCCAGAGGCGCTTCGACATCCGGCCCGTCAACGGCAAGGCCGGCCCGCTGACCAACAGCGTGTCGCAGCGCCTGCTGAAGTCGAAGCCGAGCAGCTGCAACGCGGGCAACGCGCTCACCGCGTGCATCGACCTGACCAACCAGACCACCTGGATCATGAGCGGTGGCAGGGTCATCTACGGCCCGACGGTGACCCGGACCGGCATGGCCGGCTTCACCACGCCGACCGGCTCGTACACGATCCACGACCGGCAGACGAAGAACTGGTCCACCGACTGGGACGTGTGGCTGCCACTGTGGCAGCGGATCGTGGAGGGAAAGGGTTTCCACACCACCACGACCTACATCCACAACTCCAGCATCGGTTCGCACGGATGTGTCAACCTGCTGCCCGCCGACTCGCAGAAGTACTGGAGCACGCTCAAGAGCGGCACCCCGGTCAAGATTTTCGGTCGCCGTCCCGGCACCTGACCGGTCCTCCCCCGAATGGTCGATGACGGTCAGTCTTTCGGCCTGAATCGATGCAGGACCGCAACCGCTTACCGTGCGGGATGCGTAATCCGATTGCCGTGCGCGTTCGGGGCGCCAAACGGGGGCGAGCGCAACGTCGGATGGGCCGTGGCGGTTAGGGGCAGCCACGGCCCATCACCCTTCGCTCGAGGGTCACCTGCGACTGCGGTAGGTCGCCCCCGCCACGGACAGCACCAGCAGCAGGAAGATGCCGCTGCCGATCGACTCCCCGGCCGCGTCCACCACGTTGCGGCGCAGGCCCAGCCAGGCGTAGAAGAACCAGGCCACCAGCCCGCCGCCGGCACCGCCGGCGATCATGACCATGTTGCGCGAGGGCCCCCGCACCGCGGGCGGCGTCGGTTCGCTCTGCTCGGTCGCCGTCTCCTGGTCAGTCGTCATCGCATCCCTCATCCCTTCCCGGTTCCAGCGTGCCATCCGATGCCGGATTGCGGCAGAAATGCCAGGCATTAGGGGGATATCGCGATGATCATCGGCGGTGGCGGCGCACCGTGCCGACGACGGTCAGTCCGCGGGTGCCGCCGCGGTTATCCGGTGCAGGGCGAAGGTGTGCAGGGTCTGCGTGCGGTCGTCCTCGGCGCGCAGGTAGCCCGCGCCGATGGAGACCGGCCGGACCAGCCGCGAGGCGTTCGCGCCGTGCGCGTCCACGTACCCCACCCAGACCGTCGCCTTGTCCCGGACCGCCTGCTGCAGCACGGCCAGCGCGTGGCTGTGCGCCTGCACCGCGGTCAGGCTGGACATCGGCTGCCCGGCGGCGGCCCGCACCTCGGCCGGCGCGCGGCGGGCGGCACGGGCGCGAGCGTCCCCGCGCCGGATCTCCTCGACGATGCCGAGCAGCCGCGGCGCGGTCAGCCCGGGGGCGTCGAGGGCGTCGGGTGCCGGCTCCAGCGCGGGCCGGGCCGCGGCACGGCGCACCTTCGGCGGGGTCAGCACCGCCGCGCCGGTGGCGTCCTCGGGCACCGGTGCGTATCCGGCGTCGCGCAGCGCGGTCAGCAGCCGTGCCGAGCTGTACGCGGTCACCAGCACCGTCGGCGCGAGCCGGCGCATCAGCAGCCCGCTCAGCCGCCGGTCGGCCAGCACTGCCGAGATCAGGCCTTCGTCGTCGCTGCGCAGGTAACTGGTGGCGGTGCCGGTGCGCAGCCCGCCGTGCGTCCGCGACACGTCGTCCACCAGGTAGGTCAGCGCCTGCGGAACCGAGGTGCGGGAGCGGCGCGCGAACAGCGTGTGCAGGTCCGGCCCGGCGTACCCGGCGTCCAGCGCCCGGCGCAGGCTCGCCGCGGTGACCCGGTAGACGCTCGCCCCGCCACCGGACTCGTGCTCGGCGATCAGGTCCAGCTCGGCGGCGAGCGCCGGCTCCGGCGGCCCCGGGACCACCACGGTCAGGTCGGCCTGGATCAGCACGTGGTCCACCGGCGGCGGCAGCAGTTTCGCCAGCGCTACGGCCACCGGAGTCTCCTCCGGGGGCAGCTCCGCCTCCGGCCGCCGCCCGAGCGGATCGTCGTCGGCACCCGCCGCGGCCGCCTGCTCCACCAGCGCCCGACCGTATCCGGTCAGCCCGCCCAACGCGGTGATGCCCAGATCGGCGGCCTCCGCCAGCGCCTCGCGGTGCAGGTCCTCCCGCCCCCGCAGCCGTCGCGGCGCCTGCCAGCGCAGCCATTCCAGCAGCTCGTCGGCGTCCGGGCCGGTCCCCGGCACCAGCTCGCCGAGCGCCGAGAGCACCGCCCGGCGGACCGCGGGCGTGCCGGCCCGCTCCAGCTGCGGCGACAGCACGGTCAGCGGCCGGTCCTTCAGATCGCGCTGCCCGGCCAGGCCCGGCTGGCGCGGCATGGCCAGCCACGCGCCGGCCAGCAGCGTCCAGCGCTGGGCCAGCGGCGCCACCCGCCACTGGTCGTAGCCGGCCGCGGGGAGGAACGCCAGCTCCGAGCCGAGTTCGAGCTCGCCGATCAGCCCGGCCGCGGCGGCGGTCTCCAGGAGCAGCCCGGCCAGCGGCTCAGCGATCCCGGCGGCCTTGGCCAGGCGGCGCATCGGCAGCACCCCGATGCCGCCGGCGCGCAGCACCGCGGCGGGCTCCTCGCCCAGCGCCTCCAGCAGGTCCTCGGTATGGCGCACGACGGTCATCGCCTGCCCCGCGCCGGCCCGGTCCACCGTGGTCACCGCGCGTGGCGCGGCGCTGATGGTGGGCGGCAGCGGGTGCAGCGGCCCCAGCGGGCCCGCGTCGCGGCGCAGCAGCAGGCCCAGTTCACGGGGCAGCTCGACGGCCCCCTCGGCGGTCTCCACCAGCAGGTGGTGTTCGAGCAGCCAGGCCACCGGCTCGGTGCGGTTGGTGGTGGTGCCCACCGGCGGGCCCTCGGCGAGCCGGTCCAGCACCGCGCGGGCGGCCGGCGGGGCGGCCAGCAGCGTGCGGCGCAGCCGCGCCGGATCGGTGACCAGCGCGATGACCGCGCCCTTCAGGTCGGCCGCGGTGTCCAGCTCGACCGCTGGACGGCCGAGACCGGCCAGGTACGGCGAGCAGACCTCGTCGACGGTGGGCACCAGTCGCAGCGTGTCGGGGTCGCCGGGGGTCGCCGGGTAGAGCAGGAGGCGGGCGCGCAGCCGCTCGATCGCCTCGGTGACCCGGGCCGGCTCGGGCCCGCCGGTCGGCGCGCACGCCATGGCCACGATCTCGGCGGCCGAGGTGGTGCCGTCCGATGGGGACCGGGTGAAGCGGGCCGCGTCGAGGATCTCCAGGGTGAACCGGTCGAGCGTGTCGAGCGTGCGCGCCACCGACACCCGGGTCTGGGCCCGCGCGGCCAGCACCGTCAGGTCGGTGGGCACGGGGGTGATCAGGTCAGGGCGCAGGCGCAGCAGCGCGCCGAGGGCGTCGTCGGACAGCGCGCGCAGATGGTCGGACAGCTCGGTGCTCATCGTGCCTCCACGCTATCCGGTCGGCGGTCCGCGCGCGGCAGTCGTAAGGACGGGACGGTGACGCGGAAGCGGGGATTCCAGTTGGGCCCCCGGATCACGATCGCTAGCCTTGTCAGCGGGCCACCACCGGCGTGGCCGTTCGGACGTGCCGGGCGCCTGGCGCCCTCGGGGAAAGAAGCAGGTGTGCAGCAGTGCCTACGGGTCGCGTGAAGTGGTACGACACGGAGAAGGGATTCGGTTTCCTGACCCGTGACGAGGGCGGCGACGTCTTCGTGCACAAGGCCGCGCTGCCTGACGGCGTCGGCGAGCTCAAGCCCGGCCAGAAGGTCGAGTTCGGGGTCGCCGCGGGCCGCAAGGGAGACCAGGCGCTGCAGGTCAAGCTCATCGACGCGCCGCCCTCGCTGCAGGAGCTGCGCCGCCGTCCGGCCGACGAGCTGAACACCCTGATCGAAGACATGATCAAGGTGTTGGAGGCGAAGATCCTCCCGGATCTCAAGCGCGGCCGCTTCCCGGAGAAGAAGACCGCCCAGGCCCTCGCCCAGGCCCTCCACACCATCGCCCGCGACCTCGAGGTCTGACCGCCCGCGGGCCCTCCGGCCCGCCGCCCTCGGGACAACTCCTAAAAACTTGCGCCCTCACGGACTCCGTGAGGGCGCAAGTCTTTAAGAGTTGCGGCAAGGGGGTGGGGTCACAGGTCGACCGGCGGGACGAGGCCGGCGGTGGCGGCGCGGAGGAGGAGGGCGCGGGCGGCGGCGTGGCCGTCGGGGCCGAGGTCCTCGGTGAACTCGTTGACGTACAGCTTGATGTGCTGGTCGACGACGTCCGGCTCCATCTCCTGGGCGTGTGCGAGCACGTACGCGCGGCTGGCCTCGGGGTCGGCCCAGGCGGCCCGCACGGAGGACCGGATCCAGCCGGTGGCGGCCGCGGCGTCGACGGCGCCCCGCTTGGCCAGGATCGCGCCGAGCGGGATGGGCAGGCCGGTGTCGGCCTCCCACCACTCGCCGAGGTCGACCAGGCTCGTCAGCCCATACCGCTGGAAAGTGAAGCGGGCCTCGTGGATGACCAGGCCGGCGTCGTAGCGACCGGCCGCGACCCCCGGCATGATCTCGTGGAACGGCACCACCTCGATGCGCCCCGGGACCTGCCCGGACTGCTCCGCCCACAACCGGAAGAGCAGGTAGGCCGTGGTGCGGTCGCCGGGCACCGCGACCGTCGCGCCGGTGATGTCGGCGCGGCCCCCGGTCAGCAGCAGCGGACCGCAGCCGCGCCCCAGCGCCCCGCCGCACGGCAGCAGCTCGTAGGTGTCCAGCAGCCACGGCAGTGCCGCGTAGCTGACCTTGACCAGGTCGAAGCGCCCGTCGAGGGCGGCGGTGTTGGTGACGTCCACGTCGGCGAAGGTGACGTCCAGCTCCGGCGCGCCGGGCACCAGGCTGTGCACGAGGGCGTGGAAGACGAAGGTGTCGTTCGGGCACGGCGAGAAGGCGATCCTCATGTGCGGCGCGCCTTCCGGTGCCGGTCGTGCACGATCATGGTGGCCAGTCCGGGCAGGCCCCAGACCACACCGGCGACGCAGATCCACAGCCAACTGGAATGACCGTTGGCCGACAGCCAGTCGCGGAAGAACAACAACACGAGCCCGACCAGCGCGAACGCGGCCATGCCGCCGATGGCGAAGGGGACGGTCGGGGGGTCCAGCGGTTTGGGTGGTTCCAAGGGCACGACAACAGCGTACGCGCTGGCAGGATAGGCACCATGCCCCTGCTGCGCGCGCTCCAGACGTTCGCGGACGTCGTGGTCCGGACCATCCGGGTGCTCATCGCCACGGTGAGCAGATCGGTCGTCGGCATCCGCTGGCTGACCCGCACCGCCCTGCGGATACGGGTGCAGGGCTCGGGCGGCGTCACCGGCGTCGCCCGGCTCTACGACCTGCACGCGGTCGTCGTCGCCGCGGACCTGTCCCTGCTCGCCGGACTGGTCTGGGCGGTCGGCGCGCCCAGCCCGACGGAACTGTCGCTGGCCGTCGGGGCCGGGGTGCTGGCAGCCGTGCCCGCGGGCCTGGCCGTCGCGGCGGCACCCGCCTCGGGGCGGGCGCTGATCGGCCTGCTGCTGGTCGGGCGGGCCGTCGCGACACTGCTCGCCGCGCAGTGGCTGACGAGCTGGATCCTGCTGCTGGTGCTGGTCGCGCTGATCCTGCCGCAGTGGGTGGTGCACCTGGTCCTGCTGCGCCGCCTGCTGCCGCGCGAAGCGCACGGGTTCGGCGCGCTGTGGCGGGCTGTGCAGTACGCCTCCATCGCCGGTCTGGTGGCCGGGGTGACGGGCCTGGTCATCGGCGCGTTCCTGGGCGGCTGGCCGCTCTGGGTGGCCGTGTTCTGCCTGGCCGTCGGCGCGCTGCTGGCGCTGCGGCTGCCCGCGCCGGGCGGCCCGGCGCCCGGCCCGGCCAAGCCGCTGCCGCCGGTGCCCCCGGCCAAGCGGCTGCCGCAGCAGGAGCAGCGCACCATCCCCGAGGGCTTCCACGTGTACCGTCCGTCGTCGCTGGACCCGTCCGGCGACGAGGGGAGGAAGAAGCAGTGACGCTGCTGATCGTGACGGCGGTCGCCGCCGAAGCCGAGGCGCTGTCCCGGGGCCTGCCGCCGGGCGCGGACGTGACCGTGGCCCCGGTCGGGGTCGGCCCGGCCGCGGCCGCCGCGGGCACCGCGCGGCTGCTGGCACTGGCCGGGGACCGCTACCGGGCGGTGGTGTCGGCGGGCATCGGCGGCGGCATCGGCCTGGCCCCGGGCACGACGGCGCTGGCCACCCGCTGCATCGCCGCGGACCTGGGCGCGGACTCGCCGCAGGGTTTCCTGAGCCTCGACGAGCTGGGCTTCGGCAGCGCCACCGCCGAGGTGGACACCGCACTGCTGGCCGCCCTGCGGAAAGCGCTGCCGGACGCCACCACCGGGGAGATCCTGACCGTCTCGACCGTCACCGGCACCGCCGAGGGCACCGCCGAGCTGCTGCGCCGTCACCCCAACGCGGTCGCCGAGGCGATGGAGGGCTACGGCGTGGCCTGCGCCGCCCAGGGCGCGGGCCTGTCCTTCGCCGAACTCCGCACCATCTCCAACGCCGTCGGCCCCCGCGACCGCGCCGCCTGGCGCATCGGCGACGCCTTCGCCGCGCTCACCGCCGCCGGCCCGGCCCTGGCTTCGCTGCGCCCCTGACGGCGCTGCGCGCCGGCACTGCAGGTTCGGGGAAACTGCGGCTATGAAGACGTCGATGGCTGCAGTTTCACTGAAACTGCAGCCATCGCAAGCCGGACGCGGTGCGGGGTCATTCGATGTCTTCGACCACGCCGTCGTCGTAGATGGTGGGCGGGGCGGGGATGACGGTCTCGTCGATCAGGACCTCGGAGTGGCCGCCGCAGCCGTGGTCCAGGGAGACGATGCGGCCGTCGTCGGGGGCGTACACATTGGCGCAGGCGCCGAACATGCGGCCCAACGAACCGCCGAGTTTCACGTAGAACGCGCAGGACACGCAGCGCGCCGTGCGGGGCGCGGCCAGCGAGATCGGGGCGTCGGGGCCGTTCTCGCCGTCGTACCAGCGCTGGGCGGCCTCCTCGCGGCCCAGCGGGGACAGCACGCGCGGGCGGCCCAGGCCGAGTTCCCAGGCGACCTCGTCGACCTCGGGATCGCCGCCGAGCATATAGCCGGGGGTGAGCCGGTCGTCGTCCTCGGGTGTGGGCAGCAGGTCGCCGACGCCCAGGTCGCCGGGGTGCAGCCGCTCGTGCCAGGGCACCCAGCCGGGGGCGAGCAGCGCGTCGCCGCCGGGCAGCAGCACGGTCTCGCAGACGGTGACGTGCTTGCTGCGCGGGGCGCGGGTCACCGTGACGGCCCACTGCCAGCCGCGGTAGCCCGGCAGGTCGCAGGCGAAGTAATGGGTGACCACGCGATCGCCCTCGGCGACCACGTTCAGATGCTCGCCGATGTGCCCGGCTTCCTCGGTGATCGCGGCACGTGCGATGTCCACGGCCTCGGCGCAGGCTTGATCGACTTTCGGGGCGCGGGTGGCGGTCCTGGTCACATTCCCCATTCTTCCTCATCGCTGATTTGGAGTTTCGGTGACCCGGCAGCCCTGGCCGAGGGCTTGCCCGGCGGGTCGCTGCGGGACGATCTTCGTGGCTCGGTACACAATCGGCCTTCGATCTGGAACGATGCGCCCCATGAGCACAGCTGGTCCTGGTGTGGTCGGGGGAGTCGACCGCTACTTCGAGATCTCCGCCCGCGGGTCGACGATGTCCCGCGAAGTGCGTGGTGGCCTGGCCACTTTCTTCACGATGGCCTACATCGTGGTGCTGAACCCGCTCATCCTCGGCGGCGGCAAGGACATGGACGGCGCGACGCTGCCGCTGGCGGCGGTCGCGGCGGCCACGGCGCTGATGGCGGGCCTGCTGACGATCCTGATGGGTGTCGTCGGCCGGTTCCCCCTCGCGCTGGCGGCGGGCCTCGGCGTCAACGCCCTCGTGGCGTACGAGATCGCACCGCTGATGACCTGGGCCGACGCGATGGGTCTGGTGGTCATCGAAGGCGTGATCATCGCGATCCTGGTGCTGACCAACCTGCGGGTGGCGGTCTTCCACAGCGTGCCGATGCAGCTGAAGACGGCGATCGGCGTCGGCATCGGCCTGTTCCTGACCATCATCGGCTTCGTCGACGCCGGGTTCGTACGCTCGACCGGGCAGGGCTCGCCGCCGATCGGGCTGGGCATCGGCGGCAAGATCGTGACCTGGCCGGGCCTGGTCTTCGTGATCGGCCTGCTGGTGACGATCGTGCTGGTCGCCCGCAAGGTCAAGGGCGCGATCCTGATCGGCATCATCGGCTCGACCGTGCTGGCGATCATCGTCGAGGCGATCGCGCAGGTCGGCCCGATGGGCGGCCCGGCGGGCACCCCGGCCGGCTGGGCGCTGAACGTGCCGGTCGTGCCGGACAAGTGGGTCGGCGTGCCCGACCTGTCCCTGCTCGGCAACTTCAACGTGCTGGGCGGATGGCAGACCGCGGGCATCGTGGTCTGTGCGATGTTCGTCTTCACGCTGCTGCTGACGGACTTCTTCGACACGATGGGCACCATGGTCGCCGTCGCCCAGGAGGGCGGCATGCTGACCGAGGACGGCATGGTCCCGCGTACCAAGGAGATCCTGCTGGTCGACTCGATCGCGGCCGCGGCGGGCGGTGCGGCGAGCACGTCGAGCAACACGTCGTACATCGAGAGCGCGGCCGGTGTCGCCGAGGGCGCGCGGACCGGTTTCGCCAACCTCGTCACCGGTGGCCTGTTCCTGCTGGCGATGTTCCTGGCCCCGCTGGTGACCGTGGTGCCCTTCGAGGCCGCCTCGGTGGCGCTGGTGGTCGTCGGCTTCCTGATGATGACCGCGGTGCGCAACATCGACTGGACCGACTACGAGATCGGCATCCCGGCGTTCCTCACCATCGTGATCATGCCGTTCACGTACTCGATCTCGAACGGCATCGGCGCGGGCGTCATCACGTATGTCCTGATCAAGGCCACTAAGGGCAAGCTTCGGGACGTGCATCCGCTGCTGTGGATCGTGGCGCTGCTCTTCGTGCTCTATTTCGCCGTGGGCGCGCTCGAGAAGCTGGTTTTCTGAGAGCGTGACCGCGCTCACCTGGGTAAAGGGATATCGTTAGCCAGGCTTATTAGCTAAGCTAATAAGCGTGACGGAGCAGGTGGTGATGGTGACGCAAGCTTCTCCCGAGGAGCTGACCGAGCGGCTCCGCGACGCCATCACCCGGCTCAACCGTCGGCTGCGCCAGGAGCGCCCGGTCGGCGATCTCACCGTGACCCAGCTGTCCGCCCTCACCAGCCTCCGGATCGGCGGCGCGCTCACCCCGCGCGAACTGTCCGAGGCGGAGCGGGTGCAACCGCCCACGATGACGAAGATCGTGGCGAAGCTGGAAGAACGCGGTCTGATCAGCCGGACCCCGCACCCCACCGACGGGCGGCAGGTTCTGCTGTCGCCCAGTGAACAGGGGCTCGCGGTGCTGGAGGACTACCAGCGGGTGCGCGACGAATGGCTGGCCGGCAAGCTGGCGGGTTTCACCGCCCAGGAACGCGACACGGTGGTACGTGCCGCAGCACTGCTGGAGCGGCTCGCGCGCGACTGATCGCGGGGGAACTCGCGATCAGGCAAGCGGAGGCCTGATCCGTCCGATCCGACCGGGGCACCCCGGCCGGTGAGCGGCGGCAAGGCTATCCGAGGAGGCGCACTCCGCGTGCGGGCAAGACTGAGCACCACCTTCCGTTCCCTGACGGTTCGCAACTACCGGCTCTTCGCGGGCGGTCAGCTGATCAAGCTGATCGGCGTGTGGATGATGTACGTCGCCCAGGACTGGCTGGTCCTGGAGCTGAGCAACGACTCCCCGACCGCGCTGGGCCTGGTCACCGCACTTCAGTTCGTCCCGGTCATGCTCCTCACCCTGTACGCCGGCACGCTGGCCGACCGCTTCGACAAGCGCACCCTGCTGATGGTCTCCAACGGCGTATGGGCCGTGCTGGCCATCGCGCAGGCCGTCCTGATCGCCACCGGCGTCATCGAGCTGTGGCACATCATGATCTTCGCGGGCATGCTCGGCGTGGCCCAGGCCATCGAGACGCCCGTGCGCCAGGCGTTCGTGTCGGAGCTGGTCGGCAAGCCGCTGCTGCCCAACGCCCTGTCGCTGTCCGCCGCCACCTTCCAGACCGCCCGCATCACCGGCCCGGCGCTGGCCGGTGTCGCCATCGCGTGGCTGGGCACCGGCCCGGTCTTCCTGGTCAGCACGGTGATGGCGATCGCTCCCGTGCTCATGCAGGCCCGGATGCGCCCGGCCGAGCTGCACCGCCCCGAGCTGCTGCCCCGTGACGAGCGCGCCGAGGCGAAGGTGATCGATGGGCTGCGCTATGTGCGCACCCGGCACGACCTGCTGCTGCCGATGGCGATGATGTTCGTGATCGCCATGTTCGGCTACAACTTCCAGCTCACGCTCGCGCTGCTCGCCAAGACGGTGTTCGCCACCGGTGCGGCCACCTTCGGCCTGTTCAACACGGCGCTGGCGGTCGGCTCCCTGGCCGGAGCGCTGGCGGGCACCGCCCGCAAGGGCCGGCCCTCGGTCTACCTGCTGCTGGCCGCCGCGGTCGCGTTCGGCCTGCTGGCGATCGCGGTCGGGCTCGCGCCGACCAAGTGGCTGGTCCTGCTGCTGCTGGTGCCGACCGGGTTCAGTTCGGTCTTCCTGGGCCAGGCCGCGAACCAGCGGGTGCAGCTCGGCGTGGACGGCGCGTTCCGCGGCCGGGTCATGGCGCTGTACGTGCTGATCTTCCTGGGCACCGCGCCCATCGGCTCGATGGCCATCAGCTGGGTCGCGGAGCACTTCGGCGCGGCGGCGAGCATCTGGCTCGGCGGCGCGGTCTCTCTGCTCGCGGCGCTGGCCGCGCTTGTCTGGCAGCTGCGCCACGCCGGGGACCGGCTGGCCTTCCAGGCCCGGCCGACGCCGCGGGTGCGGGTCGTGCGCCAGGAGAGTGTCGCCGTCGCGTGATGGAATGCGGCCTATGGACTTCCACGCCGCACTCGACTCGGATTTCGCCCGGCTGGTCGAGGTCAGCACCGGTAGCCTCGACCGGCCGGTGCCGACCTGCCCCGGCTGGACGGTCGCCGATCTGGATCGTCACGTCGCCGAGGTCTACCTACACAAGATCGCCTGCATGCGGGACGGGGCCGAGCCCAAGGACTGGCCCCCGCCGCAGCTCGCCACGGAGGAACCGCAGGCGCTGCTGCGCCGGGCCTACCGGGAGCTGACCGAGGAACTGGCCGCACGCGCCGACGACGAGCCGGCCGGCAACTGGTACGAGCCCGACCCCACGGTCGGCTTCTGGCGACGCCGGATGGCCCAGGAGACGGTGATCCACCGCATCGACGCCGAGCTGGCGGCCGGGACGCCGTCCGTCGACGTGCCGGAGGACCTGGCCCTCGACGGCATCGACGAGGTGCTGCGCATCTTCCTGGAATACTGCGCCGCCACCTGGCGCGACGACTTCGTCGACGACCTGGCGGCCGGCGGCGGGCGGTCCGTCGCGCTGGCCGCGGCCGGGCGGCGCTGGCTGGTCGCGATCGGACCGGACACGCTCACCGTGACCGAGGGCGACGGGCCGGCCGCCGCCGAGGTCGCCGGCACACCGGACGCGCTGCTGCGCTGGCTGTGGCGGCGCGCGGGCGACGAGACGGTGACCGTCACCGGCGACCCCGCCCCGGTCGCGCAACTGCGCGTACTACTACGCACGGCAACGCAGTAGCTCCCACCCGACTCTCCCATGTTCGCCGTCTCAGGTCGGAAGCTGTGGTCTGACCTGAGTTTCCGACCTGAGACAGCGATCATGCCGTCCCCTCACCCCATCGGAGCCCGGCGTGAGCCACGCATCCTGGATCAAGCGCGTCGGCGCGGCGCTGATCGACCTCCTGACCGCCGCCGTCTTCGTCGTCCTCGCCTTCGTGCTGGACGGACCCGTCGTGGTCGCGCCCTCGCTCGACCCGCGCACAGGGCAGGTCGTGCCAGGGGAGCCGAGCGGCGGCGGCGTCGTCTACTGGACCGTCCTGCTGCTGGGGCTCGCCGTGGTCGGATACCACCGCTGGATCCAGGCCGGCGACACCGGTTTCAGCTGGGGACGGCGCGTGCTGGGCGTCAAACTGGTCGACGCGGACACCGGCACGCCGGTCGGCGCGGGCCGGGCGTTCCTGCGCGACCTGGCCCACCTCGTCGACGCGGTCATCTGCTACCTGGGCTTCCTGTTCCCACTGTGGGACGCCAAGCGGCAGACCATCGCGGACAAGCTGGTGCAGACAGTCGTGGTCGAGTCCTGACCGCCGGTGTCGCACGCGCAGAAATATTCCGGTTGCGCGACCACTCGTCCGTGACGTCAATCAACTGGCGAGGAAAGGGCAGGTGGGCATAGTGTCGTTTGATGTGGCGACCGACAGCGCTCTTCCGCTCACTCTCGGAGTGATGGCGCTCGTCGGTATGCCCGCGGCCATCGCCGCCGCGATCTGCGCCGATGACGTCGTCACGCAGATGCGCACCCGGGCCGAGCAGGTCCGCGAGTCCTGGCACGAGCAGCGCACCCTCGACCGGCTGGAGCGCGCGTTCGACCCGGCCCCGCCCGCCGGGCCGCCCTGGGTCGCCGCGGCCCGGGTCGCCACCGTCGCCATCGGCTCCGCCCGGGAGAGCATGGTCCAGTTCGCCGCCGAGCGGCTCAGCGCGGTGGGCCTCGCGCCCGCCTGGCTGCCACAGCCCGCGCCGGCCGGCCCGCCGCTGGTGCCGTTCGAGGAGATCGTCGACCGGCTGCGCGAGCTGCCCCGCGACGACGCCGGCTACGACCAGGCGCTGCGCGACGCGTGCCAGTGCCTCGGCATCGACGAGCACCTGACCGAGGTGGACGGCCTCGACCTGCAGATCGAGCGGGTGCGGGTCGAGGGCGCCCTGATCGCCGCGGGAGTCGTTCTCGCGGAGGGCTGAGCCGAGCGCTGAACGGAGGCCTGATGCGCCTGTTCGTCGCCGTCTTCCCGCCGCCGGAGGCGGTGGACCACCTGGCCGCCGTGGTGGACTCCCTCGCCGTCAGCCGGGCTCGCGCCCGGGTCACGCCCACCGAACGGTGGCATCTGACGCTGGCGTTCCTCGGCGAGGTGCCCGACGAGTCGGCCGGTCCAGCCGAGCAGGCCGTGTCCGCCGTGGACGGTGCCGTCGGCGAGCTGTGGATCCGCGGCGGCGGAAAGTTCGGCCACGGGCGCTCCGCGGTGCTCTGGGCGGGCGTCGAGGGCGATGTCGAAGGCCTCACCCGGTTGGGCCGCACCGTACGCCGCGAGCTGCGGGCGCGCCGCCTGCACCCCGACGACAAACGCTTCACCCCGCACCTCACCGTCGCCCGCCCCGGCGACCGGATGACCCACGCCGACCTGGCGACCGACCTGGCCGCCCTGCGCGACTACACCGGCCCGGCCTGGCCGGTGACCGAACTCGTCCTGGTCCGCAGCCACCTCGGCCCACACCCGACGTACGCGCCGCTCGCCCGTCACCCGCTCTGAGCCGCTGGGGTGTAGAAGATCGCTGTTTCGTGTCGGAAAGTGTGGTCTCACCCCACCTTTGACACGAAACAGCGATCTTCGCCTACCGGGAGAACCGGTTACCAGGCCCAGGCTTCGGGGCCCGGGCCGCCCTTGCCGACGGGCGGGAACAGCTCGTCGAGGCGGGTCAGGGTGTCGGAGTCCAGGGTGAGGGCGAGCGCGCCGAGGGTCTTGTCGAGCTGTTCCGCGGTGCGCGGGCCGATGATGGGGGCGGTCACGCCGGGGCGCGACAGCAGCCAGGCCAGCGCGACGTCGGCCGGGTCGGCGTCGAGCGACTCGCAGAGCTTCTCGTATGCCTCGATGGTGCCGCGGTGCTCGGCCAGCGTGTCGGTCGACCGGCCCTCACCGGACCGGGCCGCCGTGCCGTCCTTGATCTTGCGGAGGGCCCCGCTCAGCAGCCCGCCGTGCAGCGGCGACCACGGGATGATGCCGACGCCGTACTGCATCGCCGCGGGCACCACCTCCAGCTCGACGTGGCGCGTCATCAGGTTGTAGATGCACTGCTCGGAGACCAGGCCGAGGAAGTGGCGGCTGCGCGCGGCCTCCTGCGCGGCCGCGATGTGCCAGCCGGCGAAGTTGGACGAGCCCACGTAGAGCACCTTGCCGGCGGCGACGAGGGTCTCCATCGCCTGCCAGATCTCGTCCCACGGCGTCTTCCGGTCCACGTGGTGCATCTGGTACAGGTCGATGTGGTCGGTCTGCAGCCGGCGCAGCGACGCGTCGGCGGCCTTGACGATGTGCCGGGCGGACAGGCCCTGGTCGTTGGGCCATTCGCCCATCTTCCCGTACACCTTCGTGGCCAGCACGACCTTGTCGCGGCGCCCCCCGCCCTGCGCGAACCAGCGGCCGATGATCTGCTCGGTGAGGCCCTCGCCGAGCTGCCAGCCGTACACGTCGGCGGTGTCGAAGAAGTTGATGCCGTGGTCGAGGGCGCGGTCCATGATGGCGTGGCTGTCGGGTTCGGACGTCTTGGGTCCGAAGTTCATGGTGCCGAGGCAGAACCTGCTGACGGTCAGGCCGGTGCGGCCCACAGTGGTGAACTCCATGAGTACTCACCCTATCCCCACCGGAACGCCGCCCGGCGGGGCGAAACGGACGAGGTCAGCTCTCCCGGGCCGCCGGGGCGCCGCCGAAGAGCACGTCGTCCCAGCTCGGCAGGCGCTTGCGCGGCTTGTCGCCGGGGCCGGTCGCGGTGTTGTCGGCCGGGGGCTGCCGGCGCGGGCGCAGCACGGCCAGCGAGGGCACGGCCGGCACCTCCTTGGGCGCGTCCGCGTCCTCGTCGAAGGCGCTGCTGTCGCGGCCACCGGCCAGCACGGCGCTGGCCGGGCGCTGGCGCGGCGCGTCGGAGGGCACGTCGAGGCCGCGGCCGGGGCCGCTGCCCAGGGGCCGGTCCATCGCGGCGACCAGCGCGTCGCGGCCGGCCCGGATCGGGTCGCGGCCGGGGCGGCGCGTGGTGTCGGTCGGCGTGGGCAGGCCGTGGCCGCTGCGGCTGGGCGCGTTGGTCTGGCCCGCGGTCGGGTCCTGGCCCAGGATCTGGGTCGGACGCTCGGCGCACAGGTACTGCGCCATGTCGTCGTAGGGCGACACCGACTGCCGGTTGCGGTCGAGCTCCCAGATCGCCTGCGCGGTGGCCTTGCCCGACGGCCAGGTGGCGACGATGCGCCAGGTGCCGTCGTCGCGCCGGTAGGCGTCCCAGGAGATCTTCTCCGTGTCGATGCCGTGCTGGGCCAGCCGGCCGTCGACGACGTCGGCGAGGGTCGCGCCCTTGTCGGAGCTCTTCAGTCGGGTGCGCCGCGCGTGCTGGGCCAGCATGGCCCGCTCCTGCAGCACCGGGCCGGCGTAGCGCAGCACACGGTCGACCGGCACGCCCGCGATGCGGGCCACGTCCTCGGCGCTCTCGCCGGAGCGGATGCGCGACTGGATGTCCCGCGGGGACAGCACGGTGGCGGCGTCGAAGGGCGACGCGGTGATGGTCATCGTGTGCGCGCCGGAGCCGCGGTCGGGATGCGTCGCCGAGGCGACCCGGTCGTCGATGGGCAGCGCCAGTAGACGACCGACCTCGTCCGCGAGGACGAGCGCCTGGCCGTCTTCGGAGAGGGCGACGAACCGTACGGGTCGCATCGTCAGCCTCCGTCCCCTGTGCCGGTCCATGCCGTGGCTGCCGGGGGGAGCTCCCGGCCACGGTATGACGTTCCCAAGACAACACCGTACGCGTTGAAGGCACACCCGCGCACCCGCCACGCCGAGTCTGACGACACGCTCACATTCGCGTGCGGACATATCCGGCGTGTCCATGGTGGCCGGTGGGGGCGGTTCAGCCCCTGCGTACGGCCGCGAGCGAGGTGTCGAGACCGCGTTTGAGGCGGCCGCCGAGCGGACGTTCCACATAGCGGTGGACGAGCCAGGACACGCCCAGCATCGCCGCCACGATCCCGGCCAGCAGCAGCCAGGGCGGCACGTGTCCGCGCAGCGCCAGGATCAGCGTCTGCCCGATGGCCTGGTGGATCAGGTAGAGCGGGTAGGTCAGCGCGCCCGCGACGGTCAGCCAGCGCCAGCCGACGCGCTGGAACGCGCCGAGCGCGATCGCCGCCAGCAGCCCGAAGCAGCCGGTGACCACGGCCGCGACGCTCCACCAGCTGAGGTGGAAGTGCTCCAGGGCCGGGTGGCCCTGCAGCCGGTACAGCGCGATCAGCCAGTTGACGCCGACCAGCCCCCACAGCAGCAGGTTGGCCCCGAACCGGTGGATCAGGAACAGCGCCACGCCCGCGACGAAGTACGGGGCGAACTCCGGCACGATCATGTTGTCGAGCCAGCGCTGGTCCCAGGTGGTGGAGAAGACGGCGAGCAGGGTCCACAGCGCGCAGAAGTAGACGACGCGCCGGCAGGTCACGCCCAGCCGCACCACGATCGCGAACAGCAGGTAGAAGCGCAGCTCCGCGCCGAGCGACCAGTACGACCAGTCCTGGTCGGTGACGCCCAGGCCGCTCTGCAGCATGGTCAGGTTGACCAGCGACTCGGGGGCGGGCAGCGGCCCGCGCAGCGCGGGCCAGATGGCCAGCACCGCGGTGGTCAGCACGACGCCGACCCAGTAGGCCGGGAACAGCCGCACGGCCCGGGAGACCGCGAACTCGCCGAGGCCGCGACCCCAGCTGCTCAGGCAGATGACGAAGCCGCTGATGAGGAAGAACAGGTTCACGCCGAGCCAGCCGAAGGAGGCGACGGCGGCCAGCGGGCCGAACAGCGCGCCGGGTTCGACGCCCCACGGTCCGCGTACCAGATGATGGGCGACCACCAGCAGCGCCGCGGCCAGCCGCAGCCCGTCGAGCACCAGCAGCCGGCGGGACGGAGCCGCCCGCTCCCCGGGTGCGGCCGCGACGTCCGGCTGGGGGATCACCGGCTGCGCGGCCTCCGGCCGGACGGCTTCGGGCCCGGGTGTCTCCGGCGGTGCCGGGCGGGCGCCGGTGACCCGGCCGACGAGGCGGGTCGTGTTCGCGGCCGCCGGGGCGCCCGGCGCCGCGGGACGGACGGTGGTCGGGTGCTGGGCGGCGCGCGCCGCGGGCCGGGTCGGGCCGCCGCGTGTCGTGTGCGGCGTGCCCGCTTCCTGCTGCGTCGTCACCAGAGGGACCCCTTGCGCTGGTCGGTCGGGCTCACCTCTGGCGGTTGCCCAGCCGTCGCGCCGGCTACACCCGGCGGAAGGGGCGAGCCTATCCAAGACTTACGCAAATCACCCAAAATGCCGCATACATTCACCGGTACGCGGACGAAAATGCGGCGGGGCCCTTCGGGCCCCGCCGCATCAGTTGCGCGAAACGGTCTACAGCTGCTCGATCACGTAGTCGATGCTCGCGGTCAGCGCCTGCACGTCCGACGGCTCGACCGCCGGGTAGAGCGCGACGCGCAGCTGGTTGCGGCCCAGCTTGCGGTACGGCTCGGTGTCGACCACGCCGTTGGCGCGCAGCGTCTTCGCGATCGCGGCCGCGTCGACGCCGTCGTTGAAGTCGATCGTGGCGACCACATTGGAGCGCAGCCCCGGGTCGGTCACGAACGGCGTCGCCACCGGCGACTTCTCCGCCCAGCGGTACAGGATCTCGGCGCTCTCCGCGGTGCGCTGCGCCGCCCAGGACAGGCCGCCCTGCGCGTTCATCCAGTCGGTCTGCTCGGCGGCCAGGAAGATGGTGGCCAGCGCGGGCGTGTTCAGGGTCTGCTCCAGCCGCGAGTTCTCGATCGCGGTGACCAGGTCCAGGAACGCCGGGATGTACCGGCCGCCCGCCTTGATCTGTTCGGCGCGCGCGATGGCGGCCGGGGAGAGGATGGCGATCCACAGGCCGCCGTCCGAGGCGAAGCACTTCTGCGGCGCGAAGTAGTAGACGTCGCTCTGGGTCAGGTCCACGTCCAGGCCGCCCGCGGCCGAGGTGGCGTCGTGCAGGATCAGCGCGCCGGGGTCGGCCCCCGCCACCCGCTGCACGGGCACGGCGACACCGGTCGACGTCTCGTTCTGCGTGATGCCGTACGCGTCCACGCCCTCCTCGGCGACCAGGAACGCGGCGCTGCCCGGCTCGCCCTTGTGGACCGTCGGCGCACCCAGG
The DNA here is from genome assembly GCF_009720365.1 of Catellatospora paridis. Lineage (GTDB taxonomy): Bacteria > Actinomycetota > Actinomycetes > Mycobacteriales > Micromonosporaceae > Catellatospora > Catellatospora paridis. Next base: position 180,263 of record NZ_ML769318.1, read on the forward strand.
AACGGGGCGTCCTTGACAGCCTTGGCGAACTTCGCGCCGAACTCGCCGAACGTGGCGAACTGGGCCCGGTCCTTGATCAGGGAGAACGCGGCGACCTCCCAGAAGGCGGTGGTGCCACCGTTGCCGATGATCACCTCGTAGCCCTCGGGCAGGCCGAAGAAGTCGGCCAGGCCCTGCCGGAAGCGGGCGACCTGGTTCTTCACCGTCTTCTGCCGGTGCGACGTGCCGAGGAAGGAGCCGGCGACCGAACTGAGCGCCTCCACCGCCTGGGGCCGCACCTTGGACGGGCCGCAGCAGAACCGGCCGTCGACAGGCAGGAGCTCGGCAGGGATCTTGATCGGCGTCTCGGCCATGACATCAGTCCTTCAGGCGTGTCAGATCGTGCGAGAGAGCATCGGCGACGCTGCCAATGCCGCATTCTCCCACGTCAACGACCCACCCCCAGGCGCCGTCCCACCGTTTCCCCCGTGACGGTCCTCACCCCTGCGCCCCGCCCGTGGTGAGACGGCGAAGGGCGCCCGCGCGAGCGGACGCCCTTCGTTCAAGGCCGGATCAGTGGTGGCTGATGGCGTTCCAGCCCTCGACTTCCTGGGCCTTGCGGGTGCCGGGGCCGACGTACGTCGCCGACGGGCGGACCAGGCGGCTCAGCTTCTTCTGCTCCAGGATGTGCGCGGACCAGCCGGCCACCCGGGCGCAGGTGAACATCGAGGTGAACATGTGCGCGGGCACCTCGGCGAAGTCGAGCACGACCGCGGACCAGAACTCGACGTTCGTCTCCAGCACCCGGTCGGGGCGGCGGGCGCGCAGCTCGGCCAGCGCGGCCTTCTCCAGCGCCTCGGCCACCTCGTAGCGGGCCGCGCCCAGCTCCTTGGCGGTGCGGCGCAGCACGCGGGCGCGCGGGTCCTCGGCCCGGTAGACCCGGTGGCCGAAGCCCATCAGCCGCTCGCCGCGGTCCAGCACGCCCTTGACGTAGCCCTCGGCGTCGCCGGAGCGCTCCACACCCTCGATCATGTGCAGCACCCGCGAGGGCGCGCCGCCGTGCAGCGGGCCGGACAGCGCGCCGATGCCGGAGGAGATGCAGGCCGCGGCGTCGGCGCCGGTGGAGGCGACGACCCGGGTGGTGAACGTGGAGGCGTTCATGCCGTGCTCGGCGGCCGAGATGAAGTACGCGTCGACGGCCTTGACGTGCCGCGGGTCGGGCTCGCCGCGCCAGCGCTTCATGAAGCGCTCGACGATGGTCTGCGCCTTGTCGATCTCCTTCTGCGGCACGGCCGGCAGGCCCAGGCCGCGGGCCGACTGCGCGACGAAGGACAGCGCGGTCACCGACACCCGGGCGAGGTCCTCGCGGGCCTGCTCGTCGGAGATGTCGAGCAGCTGGCCCAGGCCCCAGTACGGGGCGAGCATGGCGACCGCGGACTGCACGTCGACGCGGATGTCACCGGAGTGCACGGGCACCGGGAACGGCTCGGCGGGCGGCAGGCCCGGGCCGAACTTGCCGTCCACCAGCAGCGCCCAGACGTTGCCGAAGGAGACCTGGCCGATCAGATCCTCGATGTCGACGCCCCGGTAACGAAGCGCGCCGCCCTCCTTGTCGGGCTCGGCGATCTCGGTCTCGAAGGCGATCACGCCCTCCAGGCCCGGCTTGAAGTCGGACATGTCGTTCTCCCGGTTCTCGGACCTGAGGTTAGGTTCAGTTCGAGCAACATCTTGCCCCGCGGGTAACCGTTTGGCGACCCGCCCCGCACGTGCCGGAAGCGACATCTTCGGTCTGCGGGAGCCTTGTCAACGGGATTTCCACCGGTGGCGAGCTGGCACGACATGATTTCCGCTGCTGATACGCAGTGCGACAGGATGACTACGTGACTTGGAGCACACCTTGACCACCGGCCCCTCCGCCGCGCCCCACGACCTGGCGCGCATGCGCCGTGAATACGAGCCCGCCGCCGCGCACCGCCCGGCCGTCCGCGAGGAGCCGCTCGTCGAGGAGCACCTCGCCGCGGACTGGCCGACCCAGTTCGGGCGGTGGTTCGCCGAGGCGGTGGCCGCGGACCTGCCCGAGCCCAACGCGATGATCGTCGCCACGGCCGACGCGCAGGGGCGGCCCAGCAGCCGCACCGTGCTGCTCAAGGGCTATGACGAGCGCGGTTTCGTGTTCTTCACCAACTACGCCTCGCGCAAGGGCCGCGAGGCGCTGGAAAACCCGTACGCCAGCCTGCTCTTCCCGTGGTTCGCGATGGGCCGCCAGGTGGTGGTGTGCGGTCGGATCACGCCCGTGGACCGGCACGTGAGCGAGGAGTACTTCCGGGTGCGCCCGCGCGGGGCGCAGCTGGGCGCGTGGGCCAGCGCGCAGTCCTCGGTGCTGCCCGACCGGCAGGCGCTGGAGGACGCGTACGCCGCCGCCGAGCAGTCGTTCCCGGCCGAGGCCGACGTGCCGCTGCCCGAGCACTGGGGCGGGCTGCGGGTGGAGCCGGAGACCGTGGAGTTCTGGCAGGGCAGGCGCAGCAGGCTGCACGATCGGCTCCGTTTCCGCAGGGAGCCCGACGGCGGCGCGGACAGGTGGATCGTGGAGCGCCTGGCGCCTTAGAAAGCAATGTAGGGTGCGAGATCGTGACCAACTTTCGGCCGTCCGGCACCCAATGGACGCTCAGCCACGGTGACCAGACCGCAACCGTCGTCGAGGTCGGCGGCGGTCTGCGCAGCTACACCGTGAACGGGACGGAGATCCTCGACGGGTACGCCGAGGGCGAGCTCTGCCCGGCCGGCTCCGGCCAACTGCTGATGCCCTGGCCGAACCGGATCCGCGACGGCCACTACCGCCACGCCGGTGTGGCGCACCAGCTGCCGCTGAGCGAGCCGTCCCTGCACAACGCCATCCACGGCCTGGTCCGCTGGCTGCCCTGGCACGCGGCGGAGCAGTCGGACGGCCTGCTCGCGGTGGAGTGCGGGCTGGAGCCGCAGCTCGGCTACCCGTGGCGGCTGGCCCTGCGGGTCGAATACCGGCTGGGCGACCTCGGCCTGACCGTGACGCACCACGTCGTGAACCGCGCCGACACCCCTGTGCCGTTCGGCGTCGGCACCCACCCGTACCTGCGCATCCCCGGCCACGCGGTGGACGACCTGACGCTGACCGTGCCCGCGCGCACCCGGCTGCTGGTCGACGGCCGCATGCTGCCGATCGGCGCGGCCAAGGTGGCCGGGGGCGAGTTCGACTTCACCGAGCCGCGGCGCATCGGCGCGCTCGAGCTCGACACGGCGTTCGGCGACCTGGTCCGCGACGGCGACGGCGGCTCGACGGTCACCATCAGCGCCCCCGACGGGCGGGCGGTGCACGTCTGGGCCGACGCGAACTTCCACTGGTGGCAGCTGTTCACCGCGCACACGCTGACCGGCGAGCGGCACCGCCGCGCGGTCGCGATCGAGCCGATGACCTGCCCGCCGGACGCGATGCGCTCGGGCCGGGACCTGATCGAACTGGCCCCGGCCGAGACCTGGCAGGGCACCTGGGGAATCCGCGCCGACCTCGGGGCCTGAGCGTGGAGTTCGCCGACGTCGTCCGCCGACGCCGGATGGTGCGCCGCTACGACCCGGACCGGCCGGTGCCGGCCGAGGTCGTGCAGCGGCTGCTGAGCCATGCCACCCGGGCGCCCTCGGCCGGGTTCGCCCAGGGCTGGGCGTTCCTGGTGCTGGAGACGGCGGATGAGCGGGAACGCTTCTGGGCGGCGGCGAGCCCGCAGGCCGGATCGCGGACCCGGTGGCTGGACGGCATGCGCACCGCGCCGCTGATCATCGTGCCGCTGTCGGACAAGTCGGCGTACCTGGACCGGTACGCCGAGGCGGACAAGGGCTGGACGGATCGCGACGAGGCGCGCTGGCCGGTGCCGTACTGGCACGTCGACACCGGCATGGCCGCGCTGCTGATGCTGCTCACCGCGGTGGACGAGGGCCTGGGCGGGTGCTTCTTCGGCATCCCGCCGCAGCGCCACGACGTGTTCCGCGAGGCGTTCGGGGTGCCGGCCGCGTACACCCCGGTCGGCGCGGTGAGCGTCGGCTACCGGGCCGCCGATCACCGGTCGGCGTCACTCGCCCGGGGCCGCAGGTCACTCGACGAGGTGGTCCACCGCGGGACCTGGGGAGCGACCGTGGAAGCGGCGCAGGCGTCGGCGGGTGCGCGTAACGTCGCCGACGGCGGTTAGGCTGAGCGCACTCGGTTTCGGAGGGGAGGGCAGGCGTGATCTTCAAGGCGGTGCGCGACGGGCGGCCGTACCCGGAGCACGGGTACACCCTCAAGCAGTGGGCCGAGATCCCGCCGGAGCGGGTGTCACTCAACCAGCTGATCACGATCAAGCTGGAGATGGCCCTGGACCGGGTCCTGGCCGACGACTCCACGTTCTACGGCGACCTCTTCCCGCACGTGGTGCAGTGGAAGGGTGAGCTCTACCTGGAGGACGGGCTGCACCGGGCGCTGCGGGCAGCGCTCCAGCAGCGGCACCAGATCCACGTCCGCATTCTCGTGCTCAGCTGAGTCCGGCTACCCCGTCGGCTTAGCCGCCGTTAAGGTGACCTCGTGACGACTCCGGTGCTCCCCCTCGATCTCCTCGACCTGGACTCGCTGCTCACCGACGAGGAGCTGCAGATCCGCGCCGTGGTCCGGCGCCTGGTCGACGACAAGGTACGCCCGCACGTGGCCGGCTGGTACGAGACCGGCCACGCCCCGGTGCGCGAGCTGGCCCGCGACTTCGGCGCGCTCGGCCTGCTCGGCATGCACCTGGACGGCTACGGCTGCGCCGGGTCGTCCGCGGTCGCGTACGGGCTGGCCTGCCTGGAGCTGGAGGCGGCTGACTCGGGGGTGCGCTCGCTGGTGAGCGTGCAGGGCTCGCTGGCCATGTTCGCGATCTGGAAGTACGGCTCCGAGGTGCAGAAGCAGCGCTGGCTGCCCGGTATGGCCAAGGGTGAGCTGATCGGCTGTTTCGGCCTGACGGAGCCCGACCACGGCTCCGACCCGGCGAACATGTCGACCCGGGCCCGCCGCGACGGCGACGGCTGGGTACTGCACGGCGGCAAGATGTGGATCACCAACGCGCCGGTGGCCGACGTGGCCGTGGTCTGGGCCCGCACCGACGAGGGCGTACGCGGCTTCGCGGTGCCCATGGACACGCCCGGCGTGACCGCCAAGGAGATCACCGGCAAGCTCTCGCTGCGGGCCAGCGCCACCGGCGAGATCGTGCTGGACGAGGTGCGCCTGCCCGCCGACGCGATCCTGCCCGGCGCGCAGGGCCTGAAGGCCCCGCTGAGCTGCCTCACCGAGGCCCGCTACGGCATCGTCTGGGGGGCGCTCGGCGCGGCCCGCGACTGCCTGCACACGGCGATCGCGTACGCCGGCACCCGCACCCAGTTCGGCAAGCCGATCGCGGGCTTCCAGCTCACCCAGGCCAAGCTCGCCGACATGGCCCTCGAATTGCAGAAGGGCTTCCTGCTCGCGCTGCACCTGGGCCGTACGGCCGACCGCGGCGCGCTGCGCCCCGAGATGGTCAGCGCGGGCAAGCTGAACAACGTGCGCGAGGCGATCGCGATCGCCCGGCAGTGCCGCACCATCCTCGGCGCCAACGGCGTCTCCGGGGAGTACCCGGTGCTGCGCCACGCCAACAACCTGGAGAGCGTGCTCACCTACGAGGGCACCTCGGAGATCCACCAGCTGGTGCTCGGCCAGCGGCTGACCGGCATAGCCGCCTTCGGCTGACCGCCGCGCGCGGGTCGTCCGCCCGCTCCGGCGTATTCGTCCGACCGCAGAGGGTGCTTGTTGTCGGCGTCGGGTAATACCGTGGTGTCCGTACACCCCAGCGGTCAGACAGGAGACGTCAATGGGCGCCGCCGACGAGCCGACGCAGAACCTGCCGGAATTCAAGCCCGGCCGGTCCCGGCCGACCGAACCGCTGCCCCGGCAGCGTCCCGACGAGGAGGAGACCCTGCTGGTCGAGCCGCCCCGCCGCTCGCGGCTGGGCCGCGCGTTCCTGGCCCTGGTGGTCGTGCTCGGCGTGCTGGCCGGCGGCTACTTCGGGCTGACCGCGGCCGGGTTGATCCCGAAGTTCGGCAACCCGTTCGCGGAGCGGACGACCGACAACTCGCAGCCGCCGCTGCTGCTGTCGATCAAGGACTTGAGCCGGTTCGTCGCGGCCGAGGGCAACTTCGAGGTCATCGTCGACCTCAAGGAGGACCGCAAGTTCATCCCCGACTGGCTGCTCAACCAGCGCACCCTGTTCGTGGCCGCGGGCACGGTCGAGGCCTACGTCGACTTCGGCAACCTGTCCGACGACAAGATCGTCGTTTCGCCGGACCGCAAGTCGGTCACCATCACCCTGCCCCCGCCGACGGTCGCCGAGCCGAAGCTGGACCTGGACCGCAGCTACGTCTTCGCCGAGGAGCGGGGTCTGATCAACCGGGTCGGCGAGTTCTTCGACGGCGACCCGAACCGGCAGCAGGAGACCATGCTGCGGGCCGAGCAGCAGCTGGCCGATGCGGCGAAGAAGAGCACGCTGCAGCAGCGGGCCGAGGACAACACCCGCAAGACCCTGGAGAGCATGATGCGCTCGCTGGGCTACACCTCGGTGACCGTGATCTTCGAAGGGGCGTGAGCTCAGGCCGCCGGGGCGGGCGCGCCGTCGGGGTTCAGCATGCGGTTCACCAGGTTCGCGGTGGCGTGCTGGACCCGGGTGTCGCGGTGGCCCCGGCGGTTGAGCGCGAGCGGCCAGTTGAAGGTGCCCGCGCAGAACACCACGGCGCCCGAGGCAGCCTCGTACACGCTGGTGTTCTGCATGGCGGGCTGGCCCTTGGCGGTCAGGTAAGGCGAGGCGGACAGCAGGGTCTGCACGCCGTCGGCGAACGGGTAGGCGGCGTCGCGGCCGTCCGCCTCGCCCGCCACCAGGTTGCGGATCGCCATCCCGTCCTGGACCCCGGCGCCCTGCCACATCCAGTGGCCGGCCCCCTGCACGATCAGCGGCGCGGCCGTCCCGACGACACCGTTGTACTGCACGCCGAGCAGCCGCTGCTCCGCATCGTGCGGGCTGAGGGAGCGCCAGGTGACGGTCGACCGGCGGGCCGTCGAGCCGGGATCCTCCTGGGGGCTCTTGTAGCAGGCGACGACCCGGTCCGGCCGGTCGCCGGCGGGCTCGTAGCCGATGTTCCAGTAGACGTTGTTGGCGGCGAGGAAGGCCAGGCTCACGCCGCCCGCCACCGCGGCCTCGGTGGCCGCCCGCATCTCCGCCGACCAGTACTCGTCGTGCCCGGGGAAGACGAGTCCCGCGTGCCGGAGCGGATCGAGCCGCCCGGTGTGCAGGTCCTCGCTCGTGGCGTAGGTCACGTCGTAGCCGCCGCGCTCGGCCCACTGGATCAGGTCGTAGTCGGTGTCGAACATGTAGGGCAGGCCGGAGCCGCTGTAGGGCCGGTCGTGGGAGACCTTGCGGGACCGCTCCTCGGTGCCGATCACGCCGTCGGGCCGGTAACCCTGGTAGAGGTTGCGCCCGAGGCGGCCGTCGCGCGGCCAGAAGTTGTAGGCCTGGTACGTCGAGAACGGCAGCACGACGCAGAGGTTGCCGGTCCGGCGGTCGTCGCGGACCACGAAGACGGCGTGGCTGCGGTGGTTCGTGGCGGTGGTGAACACCGCCACGTACGTGCCGGACACCCAGCCGGCCGGCACCTTCAGGGTCCATGCCACCGGCCAGTCGCAGGCGACGAGGTTGGTCTTGGCCACGCGGGCCGCCTTCGGCTGCGGCCGGCCGTGCAGCGTGGGGCTGCTCGCCACGTACCGGGCTCCGGCGCCGCCGTAATGGCCCAGCCGGAAGACCTCGACCCGGTACGGCTCGGCGGCGCCCACGTGCACGTGGAAGTCGATCGACTCGCCGACGTCGACGCTGGTCGCCGAGGCGTAGGCCGCGATCTGCTGCCGCACGTCGTCGGCGCTGCGGAACGCCGGGTCGGCGGCCAGCCACCGCTTGCCCACGGCCCGGCGGTTCTCGGCGGGGATGGGGTTGGCGGTGCGCGGTGGCCGTCTGCGGGCTGCGGCCGGCGAGGGGGCCGCGGGCGCGGGTTCGGGCAGGCGCTGCTGCGGCACCCTGGCGATCTGCGGTCCGTCCCCGGAGCCACAGGCGGCCAGGACGCCCGCGGCGCCGGCGGCCAGGCCGCCGAGGGCGGCACGACGCGAAACAGAAGGCATGGCGAAACTCCCCCGACGTGACGTCGCCGGGACCGTCGTCCGTAACCAACTGCTCACGTGAGAGGTGTCCGCTGATGTCGCATCGTCGAACGGGGGCGCGAGGGGGGTTGGGGCCCGGAACCGGTTCCAGCCCGCCGAAGAGTACTCGGCTGACGGTCGTGTCGGTAGCAGAGCTAGTGTTGCCCTGTCCGTTCCAGCGTCGGAAGGCACACCCCGTGATCAGCGTGTTCGACCTTTTCAAGATCGGGATCGGGCCCTCCAGCTCGCATACGGTCGGGCCGATGCGCGCCGCCAACCGGTTCGCGACCGGGCTGAAGGCGGACGGGCTGCTCAGCGACGTCGTGCTGGTGCGCGCCGAGCTCTTCGGATCGCTGGGCGCGACCGGCCACGGGCACGGCAGCGACAAGGCGGTGCTGCTCGGGCTGGCCGGCGACGATCCCGAGACCGTCGACACGGCCACCGCCGACGCCCGCTTCCGCGAGATCAAGGCGGCGGGCCGGGTCCGGCTGCTCGACATCGAGGACGCCTCGTTCGAGCTGACCCTGCACCGCCGGCGCTCGCTGCCCTACCACCCCAACGGGATGACCTTCGCGGCCTTCGACGCGGCCGGGGCGTGCGTGCGCGAGCGCACCTACTACTCGGTCGGCGGCGGCTTCGTGGTGGACGAGACCGCGGCCGGGGCAGACCGCATCAAACCGGATGACACGGTGGTCCGCTTCCCGTACCGGACCGGCGGCGAGCTGCTCGCCCTGGCCAAGGACACCGGCCTGCGGATCAGCGACATCGTGCTGGCCAACGAGCTGTCCTGGCGCTCGGAGGCCGACGTGCGGGCCGGGCTGCTGCGCATCTGGCAGGTCATGCAGGACTGCGTGGAGACCGGCTGCACCGTCGAGGGCACCCTGCCCGGCGGCCTGAAGGTGCGCCGCCGCGCCGCGGAACTGCACCGGACGTTGTCCAAGGAGCACTTCACCACCGACCCGCTGCGGGTCATGGACTGGATCACGCTGTTCGCGCTCGCCGTGAACGAGGAGAACGCGGCCGGCGGCCGGGTGGTGACCGCCCCGACCAACGGCGCGGCCGGCATCGTGCCCGCGGTGCTGCACTACTACGCCCGCTTCGTGCCCGGCGCGAACGACGACGGCGTGGTGCGATTCCTGCTCACCGCCGCCGCGATCGGCGTGCTGTTCAAGGAGAACGCCTCCATCTCCGGGGCCGAGGTCGGCTGCCAGGGCGAGGTGGGCTCGGCCTGCTCGATGGCGGCGGCCGGGCTGGCCGAGGTGCTCGGCGGCACCCCGGAGCAGGTGGAGAACGCCGCCGAGATCGCGATGGAGCACAACCTCGGGCTCACCTGCGACCCGGTGGGCGGCCTGGTGCAGATCCCGTGCATCGAGCGCAACGCGGTGGCCAGCGTCAAGGCGATCACCGCGGCCCGGCTGGCGCTGCGCGGCGACGGCAACCACTTCGTCTCCCTGGACAAGGTGATCAAGACGATGCGGGAGACCGGCGCCGACATGAAGGTCAAGTACAAGGAGACCGCGCGCGGCGGGCTGGCCGTCAACGTGATCGAGTGCTGACGAGCCGTCCTCTGGTTTCACCCGTGTAAGCGTGGTCGGCGTTGTTAGCGTTGGGGCGACACCGAACGCGGGCCGCACCGGCCCCGCAGCACAGGGGGCCGATGCCGACGTGACGCTGCTGAGCATCGTCCTGCCCGCCTACAAGGTGCAGGGCTACCTGCGCGAGTGCCTCGACTCGATCCTGGACCAGGGCTTCGGCGACGTGGAGCTGATCGCCGTCGACGACCGCTCGCCCGACCACTGCGGCGAGATCTTCGACGAGTACGCCGCCCGGGACACCCGGGTCAGGGTGCTGCACCTGGCGCAGAACGTCGGGCTCGGCGAGGCGCGCAACGTCGGCCTGGCCCAGGCGACCGGCGAGTACGTGTGGTTCGTCGACACCGACGACACGCTCACCCCGGGCTCGCTGGAGACGGTCGCGCGGGCGCTGCGCGAGCAGGCGCCGGACGTGCTGATCGTGGACTTCGAGCGCACTTACCCCATCGGGCGGCCGCGCCGCAGCAGGCTGCGCCGGTCGTTCGCCGCCGCGGCCGGGCCCAACGGAGCCGACCTGCAGGCCCGCCCGGACCTGATCAAGACGATCCACACCGTGTGGAACAAGATCGTACGACGGGACCTGCTGGCCAAGCTCGACCTGCGCTTCGCCCCCGGCTGGTACGAGGACGTCTCCTGGACGTATCCGCTGCTGGTGGGCGCGGAGCGGATCTTCACGCTGGGGGAGGTCTGCTACGCGTACCGCCAGCGCCGCCAGGGCGCGATCACACGCACCGTGAACCCCCGGCACCTCGAGGTCTTCACCCACTGGGAGCGGGCCTGGGAGCTGATCGACCGGCAGGGCAGCCGGGCCGACCCGATCCGGCCGGTGCTGTTCGCGCGCATGATCTGGCACCTGATGCAGACCGTCGGCAACACCGAGCGGCTGCCGCCGAACCTGCGCCGGCACTCGTTCCTGCGCACCGCCGACATGTTCGCCCGCTACCGGCCCGCGGGCGGGTTCGCCCCGCCGCGCGGTGCGGACGGGCTGCGCTACCGGCTGGTGGCCCGGCGCGCCTGGCGCTCGTACACGGCGCTGCAAGCGGTGCGGCGCGCCCAGCGCGGGCTGCGCGGCGCGCTCGCCGCCAGGCTGCGCGAACACGCCGGGTCCGGCTCCCACCTGGGCCTGCTCGCCCGCGCCTACTACCGGCTGCAGCGCCGCCTGCCACTCGACGAGAACCTGGCCGGCTACGCCGCGTACTGGTACCGCGAGGTCTCCTGCAACCCGGCCGCGGTCGAGCAGGCCGCCCGCCGACTCGCCCCGCACCTGCGCGGGGTGTGGGTGGTCGGCAGGGACGCGAGCGGCGCCGTGCCCGCGGGCACGGTGCACGTGGTCGAGGGCTCGCGGGCGTACTACCGGCTGCTGGCCCGGGCGAAGTACCTCGTCAACAACGTGAACTTCCCGGACTTCGTGCGCAAGCGGCCGGGCCAGGTGCACCTGCAGACGCACCACGGCACGCCGGTCAAGGCGATGGGCCTGGACGAGCAGCACTTCCCGGCGGGCGAGCGGCACAACTTCGCGGCCCTGCTGCGCCGCAGCGACCGCTGGGACTTCAGCGTCAGCGCGAACGCCCACAGCACCGAGGTGTGGGAGCGCGTCTACCCATGCGCGTTCGAGCCGCTGGAGACCGGCTCGCCCCGCAACGACCGGCTGGCCCGCGCGGGCGCGGGCGAGTCCGCGGCGGCGCGGGCGGCGCTGGGCGTGCCCGAGGACGAGACCGTCGTGCTGTACATGCCGACGTCGCGCCCGGAGCCGCTGACCCTGCCGCCGTTCGATCCGGCGGCGCTCGCCGCGGCGCTGGGCCCGCGCGGCCGGGTGCTGGTGCGCGGCCGGCTGGTGCCCGGAGCGGACTCGCCGCACCCCCAGGTGCAGGACGTGTCCGGGTATCGGGTCGTGGAGGACCTCTACCTCGCCGCGGACATCCTGGTCAGCGACTACTCGTCGGTGATCTTCGACTTCGCGGTGCTGGACCGGCCCATCGTGCTCTACGTGCCGGACTGGGCGCAGTACCGCGCCGCCCGCGGCGCGTCGCTGGACGTGATCGCGCACGCGCCGGGTCCGGTCGCCGGCAGCTTCGCCGAACTGGTGTCACTGCTCGGCGAGGGCCGCGCGAACGCGTCGAGTGAGCGCCGCGCCGCGTTCCGTGACCGCTTCTGCGCCTGGGAGGACGGCCACGCCGCCGACCGCGTGGTGCGCCGCGTTTTTCTCGGCGAGCAGGTCACGCCGCCGCGGCCGCTGCCGCCGCACTGAGGATCACATCGCCTCCGCGAGGCCCGGACCACGACAGCGGTCCGGGCCTCGCCGTATGCACCCTCCGAAGAAGACACCGTGTGTTCATGGACGATTTCGCAGCGTCGTGATCTGCGGGAGCGGCAAGGTAATAGATCCGTGACCGGGTGAACATGGAACGTTTACCCGATAGGAAGGCGGGGGATTTTTCGCGAGAGTGTCCAGATTCGGGGCCGGAACGAGGGCTGTGGGAGGAGACGGTGACAACCGTCGCGCTCAAAGACGTCACCAAGGTATTTCCAGATGGGACCGTAGCGGTCGACAACGTCAGCCTGGACGTGGCCGACGGGGAGTTCATGGTGCTCCTGGGTCCTTCCGGCTGCGGCAAATCGACCGTACTTCGCATGATCGCCGGGCTTGAGGATCCCAGCAGCGGCGCCGTTGTGCTCGACGGCCAGCTGGCCAACCAGCTCCCGCCGCGCGACCGGCGCATCGCCATGGTCTTCCAGGACTTCGCGCTGTACCCGCACATGACCGTGGGAGAGAACATCGGCTTCCCGCTGCGGCTGTCCGGCGTCGAGCCGGAGCCGCGGGCGGAGCGGGTCGCCGACGTGGCCAGCGCTCTGGGCATCGGGGACGTGCTGGGCCGCAAGCCGAGCCAGCTGTCCGGCGGCCAGCGCCAGCGGGTGGCCATGGGCCGCGCCATCGTGCGCCGTCCCGGGCTGTTCCTGATGGACGAGCCGCTGTCCAACCTCGACAGCGGCCTGCGCGCCGAACTGCGCGCGGAGATCTCCGGGCTGGTCCGGGAGCTGGGCGTCAGCACCGTGTACGTGACGCACGACCAGGCCGAGGCGCTGACCATGGCCGACCGGGTCGCCATCATGCGCAAGGGCGTGCTGCAGGACGTGGGCACGCCGACGCAGGTGTACGGCAAGCCGGCCACCCTCTACGTGGCCGCCTTCCTGGGCAGCCCGCGCATGAACCTGCTGGAGGCGTCGGTCTACGTGCACCTCGACCGCTACGTCCAGCTCAACCTGGGCGAGCAGTCGCTGTACCTGAAGTGGGACGACATCCGCGCTCGCGCCGTGTCGCACTTCCACGGCGAGCGCATCGTCATCGGCGTACGGGCCGAGGCCCTCACGCCGGTCGCCCCGGACACCCCGGGCGACGTGCTGCAGGGCCGCATCCGCTACCTGGAGCACCACGGTCACGAGTCGCTGGCCTTCGTGGACATCGGCGCGACCGCGGTCGTGGTCGACGAGATCGGCCGCTCCGCGGCCGAGCAGGAGGAGCACGGCTCCCGGCTGCGCCGCTTCGGCCATGTCATCAACCGGATGAAGGGCCGCTCCAACGGCGCCGCCACCTCGGTGGTCGAACGGCCGTCGAGCCGTGAGCGGGAGAGCGTTCTCTCGGACCCGGGCCGCCACCACCGGCGTGCCGCCGAGCTGGCGGTACGGCTCGCGCCGTACCCGCAGATCAGCTCGGGACACCCGCTGTCCATCGCGGTGCGCATGGACGCGCTGCACTTCTTCGACGAGCGCGGTGACCGGATCGACGTCGGCTGGCGCTGACGGGTCACCGCCTCCCGCGGCCGCTACGGCCGCGGTCCAAGATCGCCGTTTCGTGTCGAAACCTGTGTTCTCACTCAAGGTTCCGACCCGAGGCGGCGATCTTCATGCCACGCCGGCCCCTTGCCGCCGATAGTTACTGGTGGGTAACCTGGCGGGTATGACGATCGACGCCACTGTTGTCGCCGAGGGGCTGCTGGCCACCGTGCCGTTCGCGCGGACCATCGGCATCCGGTTCACCGAGATCACCGTCGACGGGGACGGGGTGCGCGCCGTCGCCACGCTGCCGGACGACCCCGCCGTGCACAACCACGTCGGCGGACCGCATGCCGGCGCGATGTTCAGCCTCGGGGAGACCGCCTCCGGTGCGATCGTGCTCGCCGCGTTCGGCGACCAGCTGCACCGGGCCACGCCGCTCGCGGTGCGCGCGGGCATCGCGTACCAGAAACTGGCCATGGGCGTCGTCAGCGCGACCGCCACGCTCTCCCGGCCCCCCGCGGACGTGGTGGCCGAACTGGACGCCGGGCAGCGGCCCGAGTTCGAGGTCAACGTCGTCATCGCCAACGCCGAGGGCGTGACCACGGGCGAGATGGCCATCACCTGGACCCTGCGCCCCCACCGCTGAACATCTGACCACGCGGCCGGTGGCCAACGGCGGAACGCGTCCCCACGAGCCGCCGCGGCCCGGCTTCGGCGACGTGACCCGGGTCAGCCGACGGCGGACAGCGTCGCGGTCGCGGCGTCCGGGGCCGCGCCCCGGCGGCCTGCCTGGCGCAGTCCCCAGCGGATGATGTGCGGCGCGGCCAGGCCCGCGGCCGCGAAGATCGCGGCGAGGGCGCTCCAGCCCGGGGCGCCCCAGCCGATGACCAGCGCCGTGATGACCGGCGGCCCCACCATGTTGCCGAGCTGCCGCCCCGTCTGGTGCACCCCCTGATACTGGCCCTGCGCCCAGTCCGGGGCCAGGTCGAAGACGACCGCGAACGTCGCACTCGACAGCCACAGTTCGCCCAGCACGTGCACCGCCGACGCCGCCAGCACCAACACCGTCACCAGCCACGACGGCCGCCCCGCGGACAGCCCGAACAGCACGCACGACGCGGCCACCACGAGCGCGCCGCGCCGGGCCACACCCACCGCGTCCGCCGCGGTGTGCGTGCCACGGGAGGCCCACACCTGCAGGGTGACGCAGCCGATCGTGTTCACCAGCAGCGCCGCGGAGACCAGCGCGACCGGCGCCCGCGTGTGCGCGATCAGCCAAAGCGGCAGCGCCAGGCTCAGCACCTCGTTGTAGAGCGCCGCCACCACCCCGTCGAGCAGTGCGAACGCCAGGAACGGGCGATCGCGCAGGGCGGCCATCCGCGGCCCGCCAGGCGGAGCCGACGCGGGGGCGACGGCGCTGACCCGCCTGACGACGACGGCCGCCAGCAGGAACGTCACCGCATTGCCCAGCAGCACGGCTAGGTAGCCCGCGCGGGTGTCCAGCAGCAGCGGCAGGCCGCCGGCCAGGGTGCCCAGCGCGATGCCGGCGTTGTTCGTGGACCGGATGAAGGCCCGGGTGCGCACCCGCTCCGCCGGGGGCACCGCGCCCGCGATCATCGCGCCGTTGGCCGCCTTCACCGTCGCGTCGGCCACCGCGATCACACAGGCGATCAGCACGTACGACCACAGGTCGCGGACCTGGGTCAGGCTGGTGAAGCAGGCCGCGAGCATGAGCAGCGCCACGATCTGCACCTGCTTCGGGCCCCGGCGGTCGGCGAGGTAGCCCATGGGCGTGGTGAGCACCATGCCGGCCAGGGCCGCCGCGCTCAGGCCGAGCGCCACCTGGGCCGGGCTGAGGCCGACCGAGCGGGTGAGGAAGAGCGCGCTGGTGGTGAGGTAGGCGCCGTTGCCGAAGGTGTTCACCAGGGTGGCGAACATGAGGACGCGCGGCGTGCCCGGGGCGGGGAGGAACTTGCTGAACACGCTGGCGATATTAACAGTACGTACGTACGGTTTGTAAAGTCGGAGGCCGTGAGCTGGGTGGGGAACACGGGCGGGTGCCCGCGGCACCTCGTACCGCGAGATGTCCCGCCGGTCGCTAGACTGTGCACTCGCGCCCTCGTAGCTCAGGGGATAGAGCAACGGTTTCCTAAACCGTGGGTCGCAGGTTCGAATCCTGCCGGGGGCACCTCCACGATCAGGCATTTCCCCTCCGAACTGGGGAGACGCACGTCAGCCGATCGAACGCAAACGCGGCCGCATGCCACCCCAAGCCGCCGTTCGCCGGCAGCGTTTTAGCAGGTCGCAAAGCAACGCGGCCGCATCGCGACCGCGTTGTCCGCCTGTTGAGCGAGCACCGGAAAACGTGGGTGGCCGTCCGGGACGGCCACCCCTACTCCGAAAAGGGCGCACGCATCGAGAATCCGGTCTCCTGCATGATCTGCCAGACGATGCCCATCGTGAGTTGCGCCCGTCGCGCCCCGTTGTCCAGGCCGCGCCCGGTGCACGAGCTGAAGATCGCCCATACCCGTGTCGTGGTGGTGCCGGAACGCACGATGAGCATCGCGTCCGCGATGACGGGACCCTCCTGCGTGCACACGCGTGCCGGGGGGTCAGGGTTGGCGCCGGGCTCGGCCGCGTTCAGTCTGTCGGCCAGGCGCACGGCGTCGACCCCAGCGAGAGCCATCGATCTGCGCAGCCGGCCTTCGACCTGCTCATTCCCGAATCCGGTGTGATAGACGCAGATCGCGATCGATGCCGGATACGGCGGTACGAACGGACCGGTCGAGAGGCTGTCCACGACGCTCGGCTCACGGACCGGCCGCAGCGTCGGGCAACCTGCGTGGTCGACGTCCACCAGGCGGAAACTCCCGAGGATGTGCTCGGTCTTCGCCGCGTTCATCGTCCGGACCGTTAGGCCCAGCCGCCTCGACGGGACCTCGATCGCTCCGGCGTAGCGCCCGTCGGGCAGCCGGAAGTCGCCGCGCAGGGCCGGGACCCCGTCGATGGTCACAGGTCGCATTTGGGGCTTGGTGTCGCCCTCGGTCCCGGTCCCGAGCAGGGCGACCTCCTTGTCGACCGGCTCGGTCCAACCGCAGGTATGTTCGGAACGCGGGAACCGCGCGACGCTCGGCGCGTTGGTGCCGAGACAGCCGAAGTCCTCCTGTGTCCAGTCGCCGGGGACCATGACCTGGGCGCCGAGCCAGCTTTCCCAGCGCCATCCGGTCGTGTCCGGGCCGGCGACCGGTGCCGGGTCGGCGTGGCGTCCCCCGCCGGTGGCGGCGACGCCGACCACGGCACCGCCCAGCACCGCGAAGACCGCCACGGCCACGCCGACCGCCCGCATGGTGCGCCTGCGGCGGTCCGCCCGCGCCCGTACCGCCACGACCAGGCCCGGGGCACGACCCGAGACCAGATGCTCATGGTGGCGGAACGTGTCGCGCACCAGGGTTTCCGTCTCAAGTTCCTTCACGGCAACGCCTCCCACTCCATTTCAGGCACGACCGTTCGCAGCGCGGCCAGCCCTCGCGCCGCCTGCGACCGGACCGTGCCCTGCGCACAACCGAGCACCACCGCGATCTCCGCGTCGGAAAGGTCCTCGTAGTACCTGAGCACGAGGACCGCCCGCTGCCTGTTCGGCAGCCGCCCCAGCAGCTGCCAGGCGGCGTCGCGCGCCTCGTACCGGCTGGCGCCGCCCGCCACCCGGTCCGCCGGCGTACCCACGAGGAGCTCCCTCGTGCCCCGCCGCCTCCACCACCGCAGATGGTCATTGACCAGCACTTTCTTCAGGTACGCCTCGGGCCGCTCCATCGCCGCCACGCGGGACCAACGTACGTAGGCCTTGGCCAGCACGGACTGCACCAGGTCCTCGGCGTGGTGCCGGTCGCCGGTGAGCATCAACGCCAACCGGAGCAACGCGTCACCTCGGGCGACCACGAAGTCCTCGAACGTCGGCTCCATCGCACCTCCCATGACTTCCTAAGGCTGCGGGGTGCTTCAACTGCTGCACGGTGAGCGAAAGAATTTAGGTCACTTGGACCTGCGTCCCGGACAGGATCGCGGCCTGCCCGTGGCTCGGGCGTGAGCGACCGTTGTGCACCGCCCGTCGTGTTTGTGGTCGGTGAACTGCTGGGCGCGTCGGCGAGGACGCCCACGCCTCCGGTTGTGGCCTCTGAGCTGGCATAATCCGCTGACGTGAGTGCCGATCAAGTGCCTGCCGGGGCTGTGCCGGGCAGGTCACGGCTGCCGCGGACCTTCCGTAATCGCGCCTACCCGGTGCTGGGCTGGACCTTCATGATCCTGGGGCCGCTCTTTCTCGCCTGCTCATGGGCGGTGGTGGGGAAAGCCGACGGCGCGTTCCTGTTCGTGCCGCTCGCCATCGGGATCGTCGTGTTCTGCTGGCGCGGCTACATACGTCCCCGTGTCGTGGCCGGCGTCGACGACGTCACCGTGGTGAACATCGGGAAGACCCATATCGTCCCGTGGCTCGACATCGAGCGTTTCGAGGCCGACTACCTGCTGGTCGTCGTACGACGGCCGGAGCTGGGTGGTCCGATCCGGGTATGGGCCGTGCAGGCGGCGAAGCTGGCTCGGAGGACCGGACACAGGAGCCGGGCCGACGACGTCGCCGACGAGCTCAATGCCCTCCTCCGCACTGCGAAGGCAAATGCGGGGAAGGCCGGTTGACCTCTGTACCTCGTGTGGCCGCGCCGGGTGGCGTGGCCGCGGCCGTCAGCGGCGGCAGGTGCCGGGCGGCAGGGCCGGACGTCCCAGCAGCGCCATGCGGTGCCGCATCTCGGTCGACGTCGCGAGCAGCTTGAACTGCCCGCCCACCACGAGGTCCACGTCCGGGGTCCGGCGAGCGGGGTCGAACTCGAGCTTGACCTTGTCCTCTTCCTCGGCCTCGGCCACGTAGCCGCGCAGCAGGTGGGCCGCGCCGACGGCGTCGGGTCCGAACCGGAGGACGGCGACCCTGCCGGGTTGCCGCGTCTGCTCGTTGCCGATGGCGCCAACGCTCAGGCCGCGGTCGCGCAGGCCGGCGGCGACGGTCCCGGCCAGGTCGGCCGTCGGGGTGCCGTTGAAGACGTTGACCTGTGCCTGTTTCTCCAGCGGGATGTCGAGGCTGACCGGCGTCTGCCCTGGCCGGCAACCGTCGGGCAGGGCGCCGCCCGGCGGTGTCGGGGCGTGATCGGTCACGGTCAGGACCGTCGTCACGAGGGCCACGACGGCTCCGGCGACGACGGCGAGGACCGCCAGGCGGACGCGTCGGCGGGCGCGGCGGGGCTCGACCGTCTCCGGTGCGGCTGTGGTGGTCATGCTTTACCAGACACCCGGGTGGTCGCGGGAGGTTGCGCCGCTTCGCGGCCGTTCGTGGGCTCGCGTTCGCCGGGCGGGATACGGTCGCAGCCGATGCCGTCATGGAGGTCCGTCATGCCTGAGCCGCTGCCCGTCCTGAGCGAGCAGGCCAGCCGCCTGGTCGAGCTGGGTCTGCACGAGGGTGCGGGGCTGTCCGCGGAGCAGGTGCACGCGGTCGCGGCGACCGGTGGGACGAACGCGCTGCTGGTGATCCATCCGGGCCGGGTACGGCCGTCGTCGCTCGCGCCGCTGCTGCAGCGGGACGGCAGGGCCGGGTTCGTGGTGGAGGACATGACAGACGTAGACGCGTTCGCGCCGATCGACGCCGCGGTCCCGCCGCCGTCGGCGCTGTACCTGCTGCACGACGTCGATCGCGGGGACGCGATGGCCGGCTGGAGTCCGGACGAGGCCCTGCCGGCGATCACGGCTGCGTCGCGTACGCCGCTGACTCTTGTCGAGGGCATCATGTGGCTGCTCCAGCAGCCGGACGCGCTGGAGCGCAACCGCTGCTTCATGACCGTCGGGTCCCGGCTGCGCCGGGCGAACGGCTCGCTCGACGCGCGGACCCCGGCCCTGTGGATCAGCAACGGCACCGGCCGGGACGGCGCCGCCCGCCGGCACGCGCCGAAGGTCGGCTGGTGCTGGGCCGGCAACCGGCACACATGGCTCGGCTTCGCCTCGGCGGCCGCGCGGTCGCCACTGGCCGGGGCGGGTCCGGCCTGAGGACCGGCCCGGTCGTGCGGTTGCGGCCCGGACCGCGCGTCAGACCGCTGTTTCGAGTTCCCGGTACTCCGCGTCGGTCAGCGTGAGCTCGGCGGCCGCGATGTTCTCCTCGACGTGCGCGACGCTCGAGGTGCCCGGGATCGGCAGCATCACCGGCGAGCGCCGCAGCAGCCAGGCGAGTGCCAGCTGGGCCGGGCTCGCCCCGTGCCGCTCGGCGGCCTGTGCCAGCGGTCCGCCGGGTTTGGCCAGCTCGCCGGTCGCGATCGGGAACCACGGGATGAAGGCGAGGTTCTGCTGCTCGCAGTGCTGCAGCACGTCCTCGGCGCTGCGGTTGACCAGGTTGTAGAGGTTCTGCACGGACACGATCGGCGCGAGTTTGCGCGACTGCTCGATCTGCGCCACGGTCACCTCGGACAGCCCGATGTGCCGGATCTTCCCCTCCTGCTGCAGCAGCACCAGCTCGCCGAGCTGGTCCTCCAGCGGGACCTTCGGGTCGATGCGATGCAGCTGGTAGAGGTCGATGCGGTCCAGGCCGAGGTGGCGCAGGCTCAGCTCGCACTGCTGGCGCAGGTACTCCGGCCGGCCCACCGGCCGCCAGTCGCCGGGGCCCGCGCGGGTGAATCCGCCCTTGGTCGCGATGACCAGGCCTTCGGGGTACGGGTGCAGCGCCTTCTTGATCAACATCTCGCTGACGAAGGGCCCGTAGGAGTCGGCGGTGTCGATGAGGTCGACGCCGAGCTCCACGGCACGCCGCAGCACGCGGACGGCCTCGTCCGGGTCGGCGGGGTCGCCCCAGACCCCGGGGCCGGTCAGCTGCATCGCGCCGTAGCCGAGCCGGTTGACGGGTAGGTCTCCGCCGATGGAGAAGCGGCCCGAGGCCGCCGCGGGAAGGGTGCTCTGCGCCGTCATGAGTGCTCCTCGTCTGGTGCTCGCCGGACGCCATGCCTCGCCGAACAGCCTAGCCGGATGCGGTTCGGGCAGGTCGGGAAAGAGCCCACGCCGACGGTGAACGCGGGGACGGGCCGGGGCGGCGGGGCCCCTGATGACCATTTGGGCCTGGCGCGCGGTAGGGGGCTTCTGGCACCCTTTGCTGACGTGAGACATGAATCCCCCTCGCCCTCGCCCTCGCCTCGCATCTCGTTCGTCGTGCCGGTGTACGGCGTCGAGCGGTTCCTGGGGGAATGCCTCGAATCGCTGCTGGCCCACCCCGGCGATGACATCGAGGTCGTCGCGGTGAACGATGCCTCGCCCGACGGCAGCGGGGCGATTCTGGACGCCTTCGCGGCCCGCGACTCCCGCGTGCGGCCGGTGCACCTGACCGCCAACGTCGGCCTGGGCAGGGCCCGCAACGCCGGGCTCGCGCAGGCGAAGGGCGACTACGTCTGGTACATCGACTCCGACGACTGGATTCCGGACGGGGCAGTGCAGACGGTGCTCGACCGCCTCGCGCTGCACCACCCCGACGTGCTGATCGTGGATCACGCCGAGGTGTTCGGCGACGGGACCGTGGTGCCGCGGCTCTCCGCCGGGCTGCTGGGCGACGCACCCACCCCGCTGCCCCTGTCGCGGCGCCCGGAACTGCTGCGGCTGGCGCAGTCGGCCTGGTCCAAGATCGTCCGGCGCGCCTTCCTGGAGGAGAGCGGCCTGCGCTTCCACCCCGGCTGGTACGAGGACGTGGCGTACAGCCACCCGCTGCTGATGGCTGCCGGCACCATCGACGTGCTCGACGTGGTCTGCTACCAGTACCGCCAGCAGACGCCCGGGGCCATCACCGCCTCCGTGTCCGACCGCCACTTCGAGGTGTTCGAGCAGTACGAGCGCCTCTTCGCCGCCGTGGACAAGGCCGGCGGCGGGTTCGAGCAGTTCCGGCCCGAGCTGTTCCGCCTCATGATCAATCACTACCTGGTGATCATCGGACACGACCGGCGGCTCGGGCAGAGCATGCGCAAGGCCTTCTTCCGCCGCATCGCCGAGGACTACCGCCGCCGGCTGCCCGACGGCGGTTACCTGCCCCCCGGCGGCCTCAGCGGGCTGAAGCACCGGCTCGTGCGCTACGACGCCTACGGGGCGTACACACTGCTGCGCCTGGCGCACCGGCTGACCTCGCAGCGGCTCGCGGCTCTGCGCGGCTCCCGCAAGGCCACCCCGGCGCTGCGCCTGCCGGCGCCGACGACCGGCGTCGCCGCCGTCCCGCGCCAGCGTGCCGAAGTCGACGCCGCGGTGCTCGACTCGACCCGCTGACCAGGAAGTCCAGTAGACGATCTTCGCCGAGTTCGGACGCCTGTCCTGCGTGTTAGGGTGGCGGCCGACCTTGCCGAAACCCCCGCCGGCGCATGGGATGAGACCGCTGAACAAGCATCAGGACACCCCCAAGAGATCGATGCTGCAGCGGCTTGCGCGCATCGGTGTGATCGTGCTGATCACCGCGGCGATCGGGTGGTCGGTGGCGCGGCAGTGGGACGAGGTCGTCGAGATCTTCCAGCGGCTTTCCTGGCCGCCGGTGGTCGCCGCAGTCCTTGCCGTGCTGGTGGGCATGGGCGCCAACGTCCTTGCCTGGCGGGCCGCGCTGGCCGATCTGGGCTTCCGGGTGGACGTCGCGACGGCCGGCCGTATCACGCTCATCGGCAACCTGGCCAAGTACGTTCCCGGCAGCGTCTGGTCATATGTGCTGCAGATGGAGCTCGGCCGCCGAGCCGGCCTGCCGAGATCCCGGGCATTGCTCACCTCGATGATCGCGACGGGGCTGGGCATGACGGCCGGGCTCGCCCTGGCGCTGTCCGTCGGACTGCCCGCCCAGGGCGGCAGCCTGGACCAGTTCATCAAGATCGTGATGCTGATCGTCGTGCCGGTGGCCCTGATCTGTGCCGTTCCCGCCGTCGCCACCCGGCTGATCAATCTGGCCCTCAAAGCCCTGCGCCGCGATCCCCTTGAGCAGTCCCTGACCTGGCGCGGAGTGCTGCGGACCGTCGGCTGGAGCGCTGTGGCCTGGCTCTTCTTCGGTCTGCACCTCTGGCTGCTGGTCAACGCGCTGACCCCCACCGGCTTCGACGGCCTGTTGCGCTGTGTGGCGGCGATCGCGCTGGCGATGGTCATCAGCACCTTCGCCGTGTTCGCCCCCTCCGGGCTGGGCGTGCGGGAGGGGCTGCTGGTCGCCGCGCTCACCCCGTTCCTCGCACCGTTCGCGGGGGACGTCGAGCGGGCCGCCGGGCTGGCGCTGGGTCTGGCGCTCGCGTCGCGCGTCGTCTTCACCGTCGCCGACCTGGTCGCCGCCGGTCTCGCCGCCCTGTCCGCCAGGCGGGTTCTCCAGGTCAACGCCGCGGTCTCCCCAGACGTGAGCTACCTTCCATGAGGCCGGTCGAGGGCGCCGAGCTGGAGGTAAGCTCACCGCTCGTGACGTCCAGCAGTGCTTCCGTCGAGGCCGAGTCCGAAGTGCGGGCACCGCAAACGGTCGAGGGTCCCGCGCGAGCGGATCGACCGCGCTCCCTGACGATCATGCTGTTCATCGCGTTGGCGCTGGCCTCCGCGAGCTGGATCACGGCCGTGGTGATCTCGGCCGATCGCGGTCTCGACGTCAGCGACGAGGGGTTCTACCTCCTGTCGTATCGCTGGTGGTCGACGAATCTGCACACCTTCACCGGGGTGCAGTTCCTCTACGGTCCGGTGTTCGAGCTGCTGGGCTACGACATCGCCGGGCTGCGCCTGTTCCGCCTGCTCACGGTCGTGCTCACCCATGTGGCGTTGGGCTGGACGTTCATGAGGTGGCTGCGGCCGCGCCGACCGCATGCCCCGTCCACATCGGTGTGGGAGCTGTCCGGCGCCGCGGCGATCGTCGCCTGCGGCGCTCTGGCATATGGCTGGCTGCCGCGCAGCCCTGGATACAACGACGTCACGCTGCTGACCGCGATGCTCGCCATGGCGCTCGTCCTCGTCCTGGCCAGGAGCGTGGAGTCCGGCGCCCGGAGCCGGGCCTGGGTGCCCGTCGCCCTCGGTTTCCTGATGGTCGTCTCGATGCTGGCGAAGTGGGCATCGTCGGTGCTCACCTTCGGCCTGATCGGGGTCGTCGCGG
Source organism: Catellatospora paridis (assembly GCF_009720365.1). GTDB lineage: Bacteria > Actinomycetota > Actinomycetes > Mycobacteriales > Micromonosporaceae > Catellatospora > Catellatospora paridis. The sequence continues at coordinate 203,997 of NZ_ML769318.1, forward strand.
TGGCGGTGCTCTGGCGCAGCGGCTGGCGGACCATCCTGCGTTTCCTCGGTTGGACCGTCGCCGGGGTACTGGCCTGCGCGGCACTGATCCACGTGCTGATCATTCCGCTGGACGTGGCGCTGCCGGAGATGGCGGCGGTCACCAAACTCGTGGCCGCCGGGGCCAACGACCCCGTCAGCCTGCTCGGCATGTACGCGCGTACCGGCGCGAAGGCGCTGCTGATCGCCGGCAAGGCGCACTATCTGCTGGTCCTTGCGGTCTTGCTGGCTCTGGCCAGCCGCCGTCGCGCGGTCCAGATCGCCGCCGCAGTCATCGGGCTGGCCGGATTGGCCGTGTCGATCCGTTACGTGATCCTGACGAAGGGACACTTCGGCGGCCCGGCTCATCTGTCGAAGTACGCGAACAGCCTCATCGCCCTGGTCTGCCTCGGTCTGCTGGCGGGCGCCGCCCTGCTCGTGCGCGACCGGTGGCGCGGGCGTGACCAGTCGTCGCTGAGCCGGTCGGATCGGCGCACCTGGCTGCTGTTCGCCACGCTCCTGCTGTTGCCCGTCGTGCAGGCGATGGGGACGGGCAACGCCATCTACCTGATGGCCGTCAACGGGTTCGCCGTGTGGATGGCGGCGATCATCTTCGTGCTGACCGGCATGGACCGAGCCCCGCGGGTCGCCCGGGCGCTGACGGCGGTCGTCGCGGCGGGCGCCGTCCTGGTCTCGGTCAACATCGGCGCGACCGGCATCCTGCGCTTCCCCTATCGCACCGCCGGCTACAGCGCGTCGACCGAGACGGTGGCGGGCGTCGCCGCCCTGTACTCGATCAAGCTCGAGCGCGAGCGCGCGGACGGCTACAGCAAGCTCTACGGAATGCTGAAGCCGTATGTCGAACCGTCGGGACGGGCCGTGATGGCCTTCGACGAGAAGGCCGGCTTGGTCCTGATGCTCGGCGGGCAATCCGTCGGCGAGGCGTGGTATTCCTTCCAGGCCCGCGAGCGCACGGCGGCGGGGATCGTCGCGGTCTGCGCCGGCGGAACGGCCTGGCCAGGCGGTCGTCCACCCGTTCTTTTGTTCTCCCGACCGGTGGCCGCCACGGAGATCGATGCGCTAAGGTCTTGCGGTCTCTCGTTCGAGAACGACTTTCGGTTGTTGGCCCCCAAGGAGGAGACGATGGGGATCGCCGTCTATGTGCCGAGCAATGAGGGTGAGGGCGCACCATCGTGACGAAACGACGGCCGCTCGTCTCCATCATCGTTCCGGCGCTCAATGAGGCTGACAACGTCGCCGCCCTGATCAAGCGGTACTGCCAGTTCCCGGTGGAGAACCCGGACTACGACTTCGAGCTCGTCGTCATCGACGACGGCTCGGTGGACGGCACCGCCCAGCGGGTCGTCGACCTTGCCCCGCCGGAGGAGCGCGTCACGGTCGTCCGCCTGTCGCGTAACTTCGGCTCGCATTACGCCACCTCGGCCGGATTCGCCAACTGTGCGGGCGACTGCGCGATCATGCTGGGCGCCGACCTTCAGGAGCCGGCGTCGCTCATCGCCGACTTCCTCGCCAACTGGCGTGCCGGCTCCGAGGTGGTGTGGGGCATCCGCCGCTTGCGTGTGGGCCGTTCGGCGTTGGCGGAGCTGCAGTCCAAGGCGTTCTCCTGGCTCTTCGCCAAGTTCACCGATCTGAAGAACTACCCGGCAGAGGGGCCGTCCGGCGTCCTGGTGGACCGGATCGTCATCGACGAGCTCAACAAGATGGAAGAGCAGAACCGCAACACCCTGGCGCTCGTCGCCTGGCTGGGCTTCACCCAGACCCGAGTCAGCTATGACCAGGAGCCGCGCAGGAACGGTGAGTCCCGGTGGACGCGCCGTAAGATGATCAAGCTCGCCGTCGACTCGTTGATCCAGTTCTCCTCGATGCCGCTGCGGGCATGCACCTACACGGGTATCACCGTGGCACTGCTCGGCCTGGCCTACGCGCTCCTGCTGATCGGGCAGAACATCGCCGGCACGCAGACCCCGTCCGGCTGGCCGACCATTCTCGTCATCATGCTGTTCATCGGCGGAGCACAGCTCGCCATGATCGGCATCATGGGCGAATACCTCTGGCGCGGCGTCGAGGAGTCCCGGCGCCGGCCCCACTACGTGCTGCGCAGCGTGGACTCGTCCGGGCCGGCACGGCCCGCCCCGCGACCCGCCATGCATGCCGCCGCCACCCCGCACCACGCCGTCGTTCCGGCGCCCCGCACCGAACTGCAGCCAACGATCATCAGCTAGGCAACGATCATCAGCTAGGAGACCCCTCATGAAGAAGCACGACAGCACCGTCTTGGTGACCGGCGGTCTTGGCTACATCGGCAGCCATGTCACGCACGATCTCCTGGCGCGCGGTTGGCGGGTGCGCATTCTCGACAACTACTACCGCTGCGACCGCGCGGTCGCAGCGTCGCTGGCCAAACTGGACGACGTCGAGGTCATCGAGGGCGACGTGCGCTACGCCAACGCCGTCGAGAGCGCGATGCAGGGCGTCGAGGCGGTGGTGCACCTGGCCGCGGTGTGCATCAACAAGAGCGTCTCGGACCCGACGGAGAGCCTGGACGTCAATCTGCTCGGCACGCAGAACGTCTTCGACTCGGCCGCCCGCAACTCGGTGCACCGCATCGTCTACTCGTCCTCGGCCTCGGTGTACGGCAACCCGACCTCGCTGCCGATGCGCGAGACCGACAAGCCGGCCCCGATCACGCCGTACTGCACGGCCAAGCTCGCCGGCGAGCACCTGCTCAGCTTCTACGCCGAGCGGTCCAAGCTGTCGTGGCTGGCGCTGCGATTCTTCAACGTCTACGGCCCCGGGCAGCCGACCGACGCCTACTACACCTCGGTCGTGCTGACCTTCCTGCGCCGCCTGGCCGCCGGCGACGCGCCCATCATCGACGGGCGTGGCGAGCAGTCGATGGACTTCGTCCACGTCACGGACGTGGCCCGCTCGGTCGGCATGGCCCTAGACTCGACCGCCACCGGTGAGGTGCTCAACGTCGGCACCGGCACGCAGACCACGGTCGCCCAGCTGGCCGACCAGCTGATCAAGGCGGTCGGCGCCGACGTGCAGCCGGTCTTCCGCCCGCGCGAGGTGCTGGTCACCCAGCGCGAGGCGTCGATCGAGCGCATCCGCGAGCTGCTCGGCTGGGAGCCGACGATCGGTCTGGAGGAGGGGCTCGCCTCGGTGGTGCATCACCTCAAGACCACCGGCGAACTGGGATGACACCCAACCCGTACAACCCGCTGGCGTGGTTCGTCGGCGAGCCGGTCATCGGCGAGCGGACGTGGATCGGCCCGTTCTGTCTCATCGACGGCTCGGGCGGGCTGGAGATCGGCCGTGGCTGCGACATCTCGGGTGGGGTGCACATCTACACCCACTCGAGCGCGAAGCGGTGCGTCACCGACCGGGCCGTCGAGATCGAGCGCAAGCCGGTCAAGATCGGTGATTGCACGTTCATCGGCGCCAACGCGGTGATCCACATGGGCGTGACGATCGGCAACCACTGCATCGTCGGGGCAGGTGCGGTCGTGAAGATCGACCTGCCCGACTACAGCGTGGCGGTGGGGGTGCCCGCGAAGATCACGGGCACCGTCGATCCGTCATCTGGCAAGATCACGTACCACTGAGACGACCCGGAGCTGGTCCTCCTCGGACAGCTCCGGGAACATCGGCAGCGCCACCTGACGCTCGAACACCCGCTTCGACACCGGGCACGGGTTCGTCGTCCCGTAGACCGGTTGCAGGTGCATGGCGTAGGTGCCGATGTTCGAGCCGATCCCCTGCGCCCGCAGGCCCATGATGAGCGCGTCACGGTCGATGTGATCGTCGACCGTGATCGCGTACGTCTGCCAGGTCGGCTCGCGGTCCTCCGGCACGACCGGCGCGTGCACGCCCGGCACGTCGGCGAGCAGCTCGGCATAGCGAGCCGCAACGCTCCGCCGGGCCTTGGTGAACTCGTCCAGTCTGGACAACTGCACCACCGCGATCGCGGCGAGCACGTCGGACAGCTTGTAGTTGTAGCCGATCTCCGGGAAGGTCGGGATCGTCAGCTTGTCGGAGTTCTGCCGGGCGAACGCAGACTGCATGCCGAAGCAGGACGCCGCCCGGACCCGGGCCGCCAGTTCGGCATTGTTCGTGGTGAGCACGCCGCCCTCGCCCGAGGTGATGCCCTTGCGCGCGTGCAGCGAGAAGATCGCGACGTCGCCGAAACTGCCCGTCGGGCGCCCGGCATAGGTCCCGCCGGCCGAGCAGGCCGCGTCCTCCACCAGGAACAGTCCGTGCTTGGCGGCGATCGCCTCGAGCTCGGTCCAGTCCGCGGGAATGCCGAGCGCATCCACCGCGATGATCCCCCGCGTGTTGGGCGTGATGAGCGCCTCGACGACAGCCGGATCGATCGTGGCGGTGTCGGCCCGCACATCGGCGAACACCGGCTTCGCCCCGCAGTACAGCACCGCGTGCCCGGTCGCCGGGAAGCTGTAGTCGCTGACGATGACCTCGTCACCCGGCCCGACGCCCAGCGCCATCAGCGCCAGGTGCAGTCCGGCCGTGCAGTTGTTCAGCGCGATCGCGTGCTCCTGGCCGGTGAGCTCCTTGAAGCCCTCCTCGAGCGTCGCGCTGCGGGGGCCTTGCCCGGCCAGCCAACCCGATTCGAAGACGTCGGCGACGGCGGCCAGTTCGGCGTCACCGACGGACGGCCTGGTGAGAGGAATATTGTTCACCGTTGGAGGTTACCTGCTCAGGTCACTTACGCGACAGGCTGACCGCGGCGATGTGCTTGGCGATCTCCAGCGAGCTGGTGGCGGCCGGCGAGGGCGCATTGAGCACGTGCACCTGCGGCCCGTTCTCGACGATGAGAAAGTCGTCGACCAGTGCGCCGTCGGGCGTGATCGCCTGAGCGCGCACGCCCGCCTCCGACGGCATCAGATCGTCGATCGTCAACTCGGGAACCAGCCTGGCCAGGCTGGCGGCGAACAGCGTCTTCGACAGTGAGCGCCGCACCTCGGTCAGTCCGTATCGCCAGTGCTTGCGGGCCAGCCGCCACGCGCCCGGGAACGTCGCCGTGCCGGCCAGGTCCCGCAGATTGATCTGGTTCCAGTGGTAACCCTCACGGCGCAGCGCGAGCACGGCGTTCGGCCCGGCGTGGACACTGCCGTCGATCATGCGGGTGAGGTGCACCCCGAGGAACGGGAACTGCGGATCGGGAACCGGATAGATCAAGCCCTTGACCAGGTGCCGGCTGTCAGGCTTCAGCTCGTAGTACTCGCCTCGGAACGGCATGATCTGCGCCGGCACGTCCACACCGGCGAGGCGGGCGATCCGGTCGGCGTGCAGGCCGGCACAGTTGATCAGCACGTCGGCGGTGAAACTGCCGAGTGTCGTGGCGACCCGCGCCACAGCGCCCTCCTGGCGGATCCCGGTCACCTTCGCCCCCAGGACGACGTTCGGGATCTGCGCCGCCAGCGCCTGGCACACCTGGGCGTAGTCGGTGATGCCGGTGGACTCGACATGCATCGCCGCGACACAGGAGACGTGTGGCTCGAGCTCGCGCGCCTGCCCCGGAGTCAGCATGCGCACCGGCAGCCCGTTGGCCAGCGAGCGTTCATACAGCGCCGTCAGCCGGTCCAGCTCGCCGTCCTCGGTGGCGACGATCAACTTCCCGCACACCTCGACGGGTATGCCGTACTCCCGGCAGAACGCCACCATGGACCGGCTGCCGTCGCGGCTCATGCGTGCCTTCAGCGAACCCGGCTTGTAGTAGACGCCGGCGTGGATCACCCCGGAGTTGTGCCCGGTCTGGTGCAGCCCGACCGACTGCTCCTTCTCCAACACCGTGACCTCGACGTCCGGCCGATCCTGCACGATCCGATACGCCGTCGCCAGGCCGACGATCCCGCCGCCGATCACCACGCATTTCATCCCGCAAGTGTGAGGGGGGTGGGGGGGCGGCCGCGCCGCGCCCCCCCCGGGGGCCGGGCCGGGGGTGGGGAGGGGGGTG
>NZ_ML769318.1:210021-335140 GCF_009720365.1 Catellatospora paridis
TCCCCGTCTCTCCCGTTCCTGCTTCCCGTGGGGGGGGGGGGGGCGGGGGCCCCCCCCCCCCCCCCCCCCCCACCCCCCTTGGCGCAGGAAAGAGTGTTCCAGCCTGTTGATCAGCCGCCGATGACGACGCGCGTGACCCCGGTCCAGAATGCCGGATCGGTGACGCGACGCCCGTCCACCAGCACTTTCAGGCCGGGCAGGTCTGCGGGCTTGAGTGCCCGGTACTCGGCGTGGTCGGTCTGGATGATCGCAGCCGTGACGGGCTCGCCCCGGTGCGGCGGGAGGCCGTGGGCGGCGAGCTCCTCGACGGTGTACAGCGGGTCGCTGACGAGGGGGTTCGCGCCGCGCGCCCGCAACGCCGCGACGATCGGGAAGACACCGGAGAACGCGGTCTCCTTCACCGCGCCCCGGTAGGCCGCGCCGAGCACGAGCACGTTCGCGCCGGACAGGTCGCCGTACGCGTCCGCGAGCAGCTCGACCCCGTACTCCGGCATGGCGGCGTTGGCCTCGCGGGCGGCGCGCACCACGGTCGCCTCGGGGTCGTTCCACAGGTAGATGCGCGGGTAGATCGGGATGCAGTGTCCGCCGACGGCGATGCCGGGCGTGTGGATGTGGCTGTAGGGCTGGGTGTTGCAGGCCTCGATGACCTTGGTGACGTCCACGCCGACGGTGTCGGCGAACCGGGCGAACTGGTTGGCCAGCCCGATGTTGACGTCGCGGTACGTGGTCTCGGCGAGCTTGGCCAGCTCGGACGCCTCGGCCGAACCGAGGTCCCACACGCCGTTCGGACGCGGCAGGTCCTCGCGGGCGTCGAAGTCGAGCACGGCGTTGTAGAACTCCACGCCGCGCTCGGCCGATGCCGCATCGATGCCGCCGACCAGCTTCGGGTACCGGCGCAGATCTGCGAAGACCCGGCCGGTGAGCACGCGCTCGGGGCTGAAGACGAGGAAGAAGTCCGTGCCGGCGGCGAGCCCGGAGCCCTGCTCCAGCATCGGCGCCCAGCGCTTGCGGGTGGTGCCGACGGGCAGGGTCGTCTCGTAGCTCACCAGCGTGCCGGGGCGCAGCCCGGCGGCGATGGCGCGGGTGGCGTCGTCCATCCAGCCGAAGTCGGGCACGCCGTCGGCGTCCACGAACAGCGGCACGACGACGACGACGGCCTCGGACTCGGCGACCGCTGCGGTGGTGTCCGTGGTCGCCGTCAGCAGGCCGGCCGCGACGGCCTCCTTGAGCTTGACGTCGAGGTCGGTCTCGCCGGGGAAGGGCACCGCACCGTCGTTGACCATGCTGACGACCCGCTCGGAGACGTCGGCGCCGATGACCTCATGGCCCTTGGCGGCGAACTGCACCGCGAGCGGGAGGCCGATCTTGCCCAGGGCTACCACACAGATCTTCATCGCTGTCATTCTTCCTCACGGTCACACGGCCGCAAACCGCGGATGAGCTGGTCCATCGTGCCAGGGGCCGTTGCTCGGCGGCAAACGGCCGGTATAGTCGCCGCCGACCGCGCGCCGCCGACAGTCCTTGGATTCCGGTGGAGTCTACGGTATTGCCCTCGCCGGGCGGACGGTCCGCGGGCGTGCGGCATCGGTGCGGCCTGGGCTCCTGGGCTGCGGCAGGGGTCGCCTTTGTCGATCTTTGGCGAAGCCGGGCGGGCCACGTATCGTACGTGTCGACCCGAACGCAACCATCCCCCGGGCGCACATCGAACTTCAGGAGAGTCCCGACATGAAGGTGGTCAGTATCGTCGGGGCGCGTCCTCAGCTGGTGAAACTCGCTCCGATCGCCGCCGCCTTCGCGAACACGGACCACAAGCATGTGATCGTGCACACCGGCCAGCACTACGACGTGAATCTGTCCGACGTCTTCTTCTCCGGCCTGGGCATCCCGGCCCCCGACGTGCACCTGGGCGTCGGCTCCGGCAGCCACGGCGTGCAGACCGGCAACACGCTCGCCGCCCTCGACCCGGTGCTCGCCTCCGAGAGCCCCGACTGGGTGCTCGTCTACGGCGACACCAACTCGACCCTGGCCGGCGCGCTGAGCGCGGTCAAGCAGCACCTGCCCGTGGCGCACCTGGAGGCGGGCCTGCGCTCGTTCAACCGCCGGATGCCCGAGGAGCACAACCGGGTCCTCACCGACCACGCGGCAGACCTGCTGCTGGCGCCGACCGAGGAGGCGATGCGCCACCTCGCCACGGAGGGTCTGGCCGCCAAGTCCGTGCTGGCCGGTGACGTGATGGTCGATGTCTGCCTGCGCATGCGCGACGCGGTGCGGGCAGGCGGGCACCCCCGCCCGCAGCTGCCGCCGGGCATCGACCCCGACCAGCCGTACCTGCTGGCCACGCTGCACCGGGCCGAGAACACCGACGACCCGCGGCTGCTGGCCGAGCTGATCGCTTCGCTGGCCGCGCTGCCCCTGCCGGTGGCGCTGCTCGCCCACCCGCGGCTGGTGGCCAAGGCCGGAGAGCAGGGCCTCAAGCTCGCCCAGGGGTCCGTGCACGTGGGCACCCCGCTCGGCTACGCGGCCATGGTCGCGGCCGTGCTCGGCTCGGCCGGCGTGGTCACCGACTCGGGCGGCCTGCAGAAGGAGGCCTACCTGCTCGACCGCCCGTGCACCACGTTGCGGACCGAGACGGAGTGGATCGAGACCCTCGAAGGCGACTGGAACCGCCTCGTGCCGCGACCGGCGGCGCTGGGGGCGCAGGAGTGGATCGACATCGCCACCCGCCCCGCCCCTGCCGCGCCGCGCGGGCTGCCCTACGGCGACGGCCGCGCGGCCGAGCGGGTGGTCGAGTTCCTCGCCGGCGGGTTGTCGGACAGCAGCCGGGTGTAGATCCCGTCGAGGATGCGCGCCTGCGCCTCCCACGACCAGTTCTCCAGCAGGCCGGGCTTGTCGTAGGCGGCCCGGTAGCGCTCGGGATCGGCCAGCACCGCGCTGACCGCGCGGACGTAGTCGGCCAGGTCCTCCGCGCGGAAGACCTCGCCCTGTCCCGTCGCGCGGGTGGTCTGCGCCATCATCTGCACGTCGCTGACCACCAGCGGCAGCCGGGCGTGCGAGTACTCGAAGAACTTCGTGATCAGCGCGATCTCGTGGTTCGGGTAGTGGTGGATGGGGATCACGCCGACGTCGGCGGGGGAGAGGAACCGGACCACCTGCTGGTGTTCCACGTACGGCAGGACGTGCACGCGCTCGGCGACGCCCAGCTCCGCGGCGCGGGCTTTGAGCCCCTGCATGTAGCGCGACTCGGGCCGGGGCACGATGAAGACGGTGTGCGACCCGGCCAGCTGCGGGAGGGCCTCCACCATGATGCCCAGGCCGCGCTGCGCGGCGGCGGCACCGCTGTAGACGGCGACGGGCGCTGCCGCGTCGATGCCGCACAGCTCCCGCAGCGGCTTCGGCGCTGCCCCGGCGGGGTCGGCGTGGTCCAGCTCGGGCGCGTTGAGCACCACTTCGGGCAGAAGCGGCAGCTTGTGCTCATGCTTGAGCAGCTCGGCCAGGCCCTCGGACACCGTCACCACGGCGTCGGCGTGCGAGGCGTACATCCGTTCGTGCGCGAGCTGCGCGGGATGCCAGCGCGGGTTGTCCGTCCACGGGTTGATGCCGGGCAGGAACTCGTGCGCGTCCCAGACGAGCTTCACCGGCCGGCCGGCGGCGCGGGCGCGCGCGGCGGCGCGGGCACCCACCCCGAGCATCCGGAAGTCGTTGGCGTGGATCAGATCGGGCCGCAGAGAGTCGATCACCGGGCCGTAGACGTGCTCGAACTGCGACAGCTCCGGGTCGAGCCGCCGCCAGGAGCGATTGCCCAGCACACCCGACAGCACGACCACGTTCAGCCGGTCCCAGCCGCGCTTGGCGCTGCGAGCGGAGCGCAGCACGGCGGCTCGGGCGCCGCCCGCGGGCGCCGCCGAGGCAGCCTGAGCAGCGGACGGGGCGGCGGCCGAGGTGGCAGCCGCCCCGGTCGACGGCGTCGAGGTCGCGGCGCTGCTCTTCGAGGGGGACAGCCGCTCCTTGAGCCAGCCACGGGCACGCTTGGAACGCTCGTGGAGCTCCGGCATCACCAGCAGGCGTACCTGAGCGCCGCCCTCGGCCCAGGTGGCGGGCGTCTCAGCCGCGGCCCGGCCCAGGAGGACGACGTCCCAGCCGGCCTCGGCCGCGGAGCGGGCCGACTTCTGGACGCGGGAATCACCCTTGACGCCGTTGTCGACCAGCATCACCACCCGGCCGCGAGCTGCGCCGACCGCTGCGACGTCGTCCATCCGCATGATCGCCCACGTCCATGTTCATCGACGGCAAGATGCCGAGGAGTCTACGGCACCGCGCCGGTGCGCCAGATCTTGGTGCTCGGCGCGCCCTGTGCTGTCGACGCCCCGTCAGGCTGCCACTTCGGCCAGCTGCCGGTCGCCGCTGCCGGCCGCGGCCGCGGGTCCGGCGTCCGGTTCGGGCGTTCGGCTCCGGCCCATCCGGTGCACCGCGAGGCCGACCATGAACAGGCAGGCGGGCACGATCGGATACAGGTAGCGCTGCGCCGTCATGGTGCCGTTCAGCAGGTCGAAGGCGAAGCTGCTGAGAAGCCCGCCGAAGTACACGCCGGCAGCCTCGGACCGCCACAGGAGGAAGCCGGCGGCGAGGGCGGCGGCCCACAGCAGGAGCCCGGAGACGTTGACGCGATACGACCAGATCTCGGCGACCAGCGTCTCCCAGGCGAGGTTGGGCAGGTTGAGCACCGCACCCCGGGGGTTGCCGGAGTAGCCGGTGTTGACGACGAACTGGCGCAGCGCGTCGAACGGCGCGATCACCATCATCGTGACCTGGGCAGCCAGCCCGGTGAGGAGCGCGGTCAGGGCGGGCGCGAACCACTCGGTGCGGATCCGGCGGTGCCGGATCGCCGACCAGAGCCAGCCCCCGAGCACCATCGCGACCGGCACCACCGTCATCTGCCGGGTGAAGGTGAGCAGGACGATGACGGCCGTGATGCCCACCAGGTTCGCCCGGGCCACCGGCCCGCGGAAGGGAAGCTGGTACATCAGGACCGCGATGAACAGGACGCAGAGCGTCTCGGTGTAGATACCGGTCGAGTAGAACCAGAACTGGTTGGTGGTCATCAAAAGCACCACCAGCGCGGTGGCCAGAGTCGGCGAGAAGAACCGGGCGAAGAAGCGCAGCAGAAGCACGATCGTGATCACGCCGCAGATCGCGGGGACGACGTACATCCCGCTCGGCCCCATGAGCCAGACGAACGGCGTGGACAGCCACACGTACACCACGCGTGGCTTGATGAGGTCGTAGAAGGCCGGGTTGCTGTAACCGCGGTCGAGCCGCCAGATGTCCGGATCGTTGAAGTACGCGCCGGTCAGGTCGATGGCGTCGGCGTACGGGTGGCCGGCGCTCATCATCGTCATCGACGTGTAGTAGAGCGAGTCGCCGAACCACATCTTCAGGTTCTCGTGCGTGAACCAGTAGGCCAGCAGATACATCACGAGCGCGACCGCCCAGAAGCGTCCCGGAACGCCGCCGGCCACGGCGGTGGCCCACCGTCTCATCATGAATGTCTCCCGACCAGCCGTCCGGCGAAGACCCAGTGCCGGTATGCGAAGTAGTTGCCCACGGCGATGACTATCACGGCGACGGTCTTTGCCGCCAGGTAGTTCACGCCGAGGCCGGTGAGGCCCAGTACCAGCACAAGGGTCAGCAGGTAGTTGGCGATGACGAGTAGTACATATCGGGCCAACTGCGAGGTGAACGGATTGCCTTGTCCGGCCGAAGGAAAGACCATGGTGCGGTTCAGGCCGAAATTGACGACGAAGGAACCGCAGAACGCGACGGTGGCAGCCACCCCCAGGGGCACCTCCAGCACGCCGTGCAGCAGCCAGAGTCCACCAGCGTCGGTGACATAACTCAGGCCACCGACGGTGAGATAGCGCACAGCGCTGTGGCGAAAGAAATGCCTGATCACTGCGTACTCCTGCGGCAGGCGCCTGGTCGAAACGCCGGTTTCGCCGGCTGCTGGGGGTGGGGCGCAGTGTTCCCGGAAACGGTGGGTACCCAGGCCGCGCGGGCCACTGTAGCATGGCGGCCGGTCGGGGCTACTCGGCGAAAAATCGTTGCCGTGGCTGAGGAGTTGGCTGTGTACAAGGAACTCGTCGTCGCCGTTGTGGTGCCCGCACACAACGAAGAAGCCCTGATTGCGACGACTATCAGCACGATGCCCGATTTCGTGGACCACATCATCGTGGTCGACGACTGCAGCACCGACGCGACGTCGCAGCGGGCACGTGAGGTCGGGGACCCGCGGGTGACACTGATCCGCCACGAACGCAACACCGGCGTCGGCGGCTCGATCCTCGACGGGCACCGGATGGCGCTGGAGCTCAAGGCGGACGTCAGCGTGGTCATGGCGGGCGACGCCCAGATGGATCCGGCGCACCTGCCCCGCCTGCTCGACCCGATCGCCGCGGACGACGTCGAATTCACCAAGGCGAACCGGTTCTACTCGCGCAACTCCTTCCAGGGAATGCCGAAGCTGCGGGTTTTCGGCAGCGTCATCCTGTCCTTCATGACGAAGGCGGCGTCCGGCTACTGGCATCTGTTCGATCCGCAGAACGGATACACGGCCATCTCCCGCGACGCCCTGGAGCGCATCGACCTGGACTCGATCGCCCAGCGCTACGAGTTCGAGAACGACCTCCTGATCAACCTGAACATCGCCGACGTGCGCGCGAAGGATGTGCCGGTGCCCGCCCGCTACGGCACCGAGGTCTCCGGGATGAAGCTGCACAAGGTGATTCCGCGCATCTCCTGGCTGCTGTGGCGCGGCTTCTGGCGCCGCATGGTGATCAAGCACGTGCTGCGCTCGTTCTCCCCCATCGCCCTGCTGTTCCTCAGCGGGTCGGCGCTGCTGACCGTCGGCGGCCTCATCGGCGCATATCTCACCGCCGTCCGGTTCCTCGACGGAGTCACCCCGAGCGCCGGCACCGTGCTGCTCGCGGTCGCACCCTGCCTGGTCGGCATCCACCTCGTGGTGAACTCGCTGCTGCTGGACATCCAGGAAGCGCCCGACCACCCGAGCCGGACGGGATCCCAGGCCCGCAGCACACGCGGACACTGAGCACCCGCCGCCCCGGCCGCGGCGTCAGACCCGGGTGGATCGCCGGTTCGCCACGACCCGGTTCAGCAGGTTCGCCGTGACGCGGCGGATCGTCGGATCGCCCTGCTGCGTCAGGAATCGCGGCCAGTACAGCGACCCCGCCGCGAAGACCAGGGCGCCGTTCGCCGTCTCGATGAGACTGGTGTTCTGCACCTTCTTATCGCCGCTGGTGGTCACGTACGGCGAGGACGACAGCAGCACCTGCTTCCCGTCTGCCAAGTCGGGATCCCACCCGTCGGCCTCGCCGCCCACCACATCGTCGATCTTGTCGCCGTCGCGCACCCCGGTCCCGGCCCAGAACCAGTGGTTCTGGGCCCGCACCACGAGCGGTGCCGGGTCGTCCAGAATCCCGTTGAACTGCACACCCAGCAGGCGCTGCTCCGGGTCGCCCGGGCCGGTGTCGTCGCGCCAGCGGCAGGTGCGGTCCACCCGCTCGCCCGGCTCGTCGCCTCGCGACTTGTAGCAGGTGAGCAACCGCCCCGCCTGTCCGTCCGCCGTCTCGGGCAGGCGCGAGTGCCAGTAGACGTTGTTGGCGGACAGGAAGACCAGGCTCGTGCCGGCGGCCAGCGCCGCCGTCGCGTGCTGGCGCATCTCCCGCGACCAGTACTCGTCGTGGCCGGGGAAGACCAGGCCCGCGTAGCGGGAGGGGTCGATCCGCCCGGCGTGCAGGTCCTGGGACGTGGCGAAGGTCAGGTCGTAACCGGCCTCCTCCGCCCACGCCGCGAAGGCCCAGTCCAGATCCACGTTCGCCGGCCGGCCCGCGTTGGCGTACGGCCGGTCGAAGGAGACCTGCACGGCACGCGCGTCGGGTTGGAGCTCCCGCTTGGCCGTCGCGGCGTTCAGCGCGTACCCGTAGTAGAGGCTCTTGCCCTGGCGTTCGTCCTTCGGCCAGAGGTTGTACGCCTGGTACGTGGTGGTCGGAACCACCACGCACAGCTCGGCCGGGCGCTCGTCGTCGCGCACCACGAAGGGCACGTAGCTGCGCCAGCCGTCCTCCGTGGTGAGCACGGCGAGGTAGTGGCCGGACATCCAGTTCTCGGGGATGGTCAGCCCCCAGGAAGCGGGCCAGTCGCACACGATCGTGCCGGATCCCGGCTGCGGTGCGGGCACCTGCTGCGGTACGCCGTCCAGCATGGGGCTGTTGGCCATCAGGCCCGCTTCCGCGGCGCCGTAGTAGCCCTTGCGATAGAGGCTCACCCGGTACCGGCCCGGATCGGCGACGGTGACGTGGAAGTTGATCCGCTGGCCGACGTTCACGCTCGCCGCCGAGGCGTACCCGGCGATGTTGAGCCGCTTGTCGGACGTCGCCGGGCGGATGCCGGGTTTGGTCATCTTCCAGCCGTCGTCGGCGACCGCCTTGAGCTTCTGCCCGGCGGGGGCCGGTGCAGGGACCGGCGCCGGGCCCGCGGCGACACGGCCGCCCTGGGCGCGGACGCGCCCGCCGAGGGCCCAGGCGGTGCCGCCCGCCAGGCCCGTGACCAGTGTCGCCAGCAGTGCGCGACGCCGGAACTTGGACATGGGGGTTCTCCTGCCGTGGGGGCGACATGGTGAGCGGGGCTGGAGGCATGATAGCCGTGATCACGGCGGCCGTGGGGGCATCCTACGAGCGACTGTCAGCGCTCGGCAATAGGCCGTGACCAGGGAATTAAGCGACCGGACGCCATCCGGGGCCGGTGCGCCGGGTGGGGCTGCCACCGGACTGCGGGGTCGTCGTGGCCCCGGCAGAACGGCCGCGGCCCGGTGGCTTGGTGCGCCACCGGGCCGCGACTTTCTGACAGAGGTGCTAGCGGAGGAACTTCGCGAGCACGGCGGCGGTTCGCCGGCCGTCGTGGAACTCGCGCACGAACCTTGCCGAGGCCGCGCCGACCCGGGCCGTGCCGGCCCGGTCGTCCAGCATGGACTCCAGCACGCTGCTCAGGTTGAGCGGCGTCGCGGGCACGACGGGCAGGTCCGGGCCGACGGCCGTGGCCACCCGCTCGCTGATGTACGCGACCACCGGCTTGCCCGCCGCCATCGCCTCGCAGCCGAGCGTGCCGTAGGCGCCCGTGGTGAACTGGTCGAGCACGATGTCGGACTCCTTGACCAGCTCCTTCATCTGCTCCCAGGGGATGCCCTCGGCGAGCCGCAGGTCGATGGCCCCCTGCTTGTGCAGCCTGGTGAGCGCCGGGAGGATCCGGTCCGTGCCCTTGGTCCACCGCTTGGACGGCGCGTGCATCACGATCGGGCGCTTGCGCTCCATCACCGGCCGGTCGCAGGCCCAGGCGTCGACGTCGATGACGAGCGGCGTCCAGGTCGCTGTCGGGAGGTCGTCGAGCAGGTCGGGCGTGGTGACGAACAGCGGCAGCCCGCACGAGTCCGCGATCTTCTGATTGCGCTGGGTGCGCTTGGACAGCTGGGCGGCGACGCCGGCGGGCGCGTCCCGGAACAGCGAGAACTCGTGGTTCTTCAGGTGCCGCCGCGGGTCGCGGATCTCGCTGCCATGGGCCAGGATCGCGACCTGCACGCCGGCGCGGCCCAGCATCGCGAGGTCGCCTTCGATGGTCGTCCCGTTGAGGTGGCCGAAGACCGGCATGAACGCGTCGACGAGCACGTGCGTGTAGCGGCCGACGACCCGGTGGATCTGCTGCGACTGCACGCCGAAGTCGGTCAGCCGGTGCGCGTCTATGTAGACGTTGGCCGGGAAGCCGAAGGACTCCGGCTGCCGGACCATCACGACCTCGGCCGAGACGTCGGACATCTCCCGGCAGATCGCCCTGGCGAAGGCCGCGCCCTGCCCGGCGTAATTGGCCGGGCCGAGACCCAGCCGGACCCTGGTGTCCCCGATCTCCCGCCAGTCCCCGACGAGCAGCGGATCCATCGGCGGCGGGTCCTCCTGCACGTCCCACGGGACGTCGGCGGGCGCGGCCGGCACGCGCGTCGACAGGCTGCGGTAGAGGCGCAGCAGCGACTTGCTCTGGTGCTCCCAGGACAGGTCGTCGAGGATCGCCTCGCTGATCCGCGCCGAGAGCATCGCGCGCTGCTCGTACGCCTTCTCCGCGGCGACCACGAAACCGTCGACGTCGGTGGCCGTGAACACCTCGCCGATGCCGTGCTCCTCGACGAAGGCCCGGACCACCTTGACGTCGCTGGTGACCAGCGGCAGGCGGGCGTGCAGGTATTCGGAGATCTTCGTGGGCAGCGAGATCTCGCAGTTCGGCACCTTCAGGAACGGGATCAGGCCGAGGTCGGCCGACTGCAGGTAGGCGGCCACCTCGTGCTGCGGCACGTAGGGCAGCAGGTGGATGCGGTCCCGCACGCCCAGCGTCTCCGCCTGCAGGAGCAGCTGCTTCAGCAGCGGGTTGGACCGGCCCACCACCATCGCGAGGTGGTAGCCGGGCAGCTTCGGCATCGCCGCGACGACGGTGTCGAGGCCGCGCTCCTTGCCCAGCCAGCCGGCATACACCATGAGCGGGACGTCGTCGTCGAGGTTGCACAGGGCGCGTACGGACAGGGTCTTCGCGCTGGTCGGCGCGATGATCTCGCGTACCGGCGAGTTGCCGACCACCACGGGGCTGGTGGCGAGCTGGTAGTCGGTGCGCAGCATCTCGGCCAGCTGCGTGGACACCGTGACCACCGCGTCGGCGGCGGAGATGAACTCGCGCTCGGCGCCGGTGAAAGCGCTGGCCTGGTGGCGGGTCGGCCACTGGACGCCCCGGATGTACTCGTGGGCGTCGTAGATCCACGAGCAGTTCAGCCCGCGGGCCCGCAGCCGCTCGACGGAGTGGGCCGCGATGACGATGGTGGCGATGTCGTTCGCGTGGATCAGGTCCGGCTTGAGGTCGTCGATCACCGGCCCGAACGCCTTGTCGAGCTGTGCCAGCGGCGGCCAGTCGCGGCGCCAGTCGCCGGTCGGCGCGACGCTCAGGGTGCGGCGCGCGCGCAGCTGGCGGACCTCGTGGCGCAGCTTGCCCACCACCCGGCGGGCGAAGCGCATGCCCAGGTCACCGACGTGGCCGACGCCCCGGGACCGGGATCGGTTGTCGGCTTCCTTGCCGGTCTGGGCCAGCCGGTCCGCGGTGCGGCTCAGGCGGCTCTGCGACTTCGGCTTGGCCGCCGGGACCCGGATGACCTTCAGCGGGCCCATGGTCGTCTCTTCGAGGACCTGGCCGTTGGTGCTGCCCACCACCGTGACGTCCCAGCCGTCCCGCGCCGCCGCGATGGCCGTCTTCTGGACCCGCGAGTCTCCTCTGATGTCGTTGGCGACGACCACGACCAACCGCGGCTGCCTGGCCTGGGATGTCATTCGGTCCTCCGTGAGCAGGAAGTCATCAAGCCGATGGCCCGCCAACGCCGCCCGGACGGGCGGTTCGCTGGTGGGCCATCGGCGTCACTGTCGTTTCAGCCAGTGGAGTTCGCCACCGACTACATCGTCTCCGGAAGCCGGACCGTCGACCGGGACTTCGCCGACTCGAGAACAGCCGAAGCCACCTCGACCGTACGCAAACCCTGCCGCAGTGTCACGATGTCGCTGGGCTTGCCCTCCACCGCGTCGCGGAAGCGCTCGTGCTCGACGAGCAGCGGCTCCCGCTTCGGGATGGCGAACCGGATCATGTCACCCTCGGCCACGCCGCGGAAGGAGCGCAGCGCCTCCCACTCGGTGGTGATCGCGCCGTTGGCGTAGAACGTCAGGTCCGCGGTGAGCGTGTCGGCGATGAAGCAGCCCTTCTCGCCGGTGATCACCGTGGAGCGCTCCTTGAGCGGGCTGAGCCAGTTCACCAGGTGGTTGACCATGGAGCCGTCGGCGAGCTGGCCCACCGCGGCGACCATGTCCTCGTGCGGGCGGCCGCTGCGGAAGACCGTGTGTGCGGACACCGAGGCGTACGACTGGCCGGTGACCCAGCTGGTCAGGTCGATGTCGTGGGTGGCGAGGTCCATGACCACGCCCACGTCGGCGATGCGGTGCGGGAACGGGCCCTGCCGGCGGGTGACCACCTGGAAGACCTCGCCCAGCTCGCCCGCCTCCAGGCGGGACCGCAGGCTCTGCAGCGCCGGGTTGTAGCGCTCGATGTGGCCCACGCCCGCGACCAGGCCGGCCTGCTCGAAGGCGTCGACCAGCCGCCGGGCGGCGTCGATCGAGGGGGCCAGCGGCTTCTCGATCAGCGCGCAGATGCCGTTGGCGGCCAGCTCCAGGCCGACCTCCTCGTGCAGCGCGGTCGGGCAGGCGATCACCGCGTAGTCGATGCCCAGCGCGATGAGCTCGGAGACCGTGGGGACCACGGGCACCCGCAGCGTGCCGGTGCTGTCGCCCATCGGGTCGACGACCGCGACGAGCTCGACCCCGGCCAGACCGGACAGCACGCGGGCGTGGTTGCGGCCCATCGCGCCGAGCCCGATGAGGCCGGCACGCAGCTTGCGTTCGGTGCTCACAGCCGGCCTGCCACGGTGTTCACGCCGTCGGCGATGTACTCCAGCTCCTCCGCGGTCAGCGACGGGAAGACCGGCAGCGAGAGCACCTCGGCGGCCGCCTTCTCGGTCTCCGGGAGGTCCCAGGCCGGGTTGACCTTGCCCTCGGCCGTCAGGTACGGCTTGAGGCGGTGGATCGGCGTCGGGTAGTACACCGCGCTGCCGATGCCCTTCTCGGTCAGGCCCTGCTGCAGCGCGTCGCGGTTACCGCCCTCGACCCGCACCGTGTACTGGTGATACACGTGCTTGGCGTTGTCCGCGACCGGCGGGGTCACCACGGTGGTGATCCGCGAGTCGAGGAACTTGGCGTTGGACTGGCGCTGCTCGGTCCACGCGGGGAGCTGCTTGAACTGCTCCCGGCCGACCGCCGCGGCGACGTCGGTGAGCCGCATGTTCGCGCCGACGATCTCGTTGGCGTAGCGCTGCTCCATACCCTGGTTGCGCAGCAGGCGCAGCGTGCGGGCGAACTCGGCGTCGGCAGTGGTGATCATGCCGCCTTCGAGCGAGTGCATGTTCTTGGTGGGGTAGAAGCTGAAGGTGCCCGCGATGCCGAACGCGCCGACCGGGGTGCCGTTCAGCGCGGCGCCGTGCGCCTGGCAGGCGTCCTCCAGGACGGCCAGGCCGTGGCGCTGCGCCAGCTCCATGATCCGGTCCATCGCGGCGGGGTGGCCGTACAGGTGGACGGGCATGATCGCGACGGTGCGCGGGGTGATCGCGGCGGCGGCGGCGTCGGGGTCGAGGCAGAAGCTGCCCGCCTCGATGTCGGCGAAGACCGGCTCGGCGCCGACCAGGCGGACCGCGTTGGCGGAGGCGGCGAAGGAGAACGAGGGCACGATGACCTCGTCGCCGGGGCCGACACCCATCGCGATCAGCGCCAGGTGCAGGGCGGAGGTGCCCGAGTTCACCGCCACGCTGTGCCGGCCGTCCACCAGGGTCGAGAACTCGTCCTCGAACGCCTTCACCTCCGGGCCCTGCACGACCATGCCGCTGCGCAGCACGCGCACGGCGGCTTCGATCTCGGCCTCACCGATCACCGGTCGTGCCGGGGGGATGGGCTTTCCGTTCAAGGGGTCCTCCTCGTTTCCATTTCCGTGCCGTTCAACGGACCCGTTCCGATGGTGAGTCCGATTCTATAGTCGCTGGTGAGGCTCATTTGGCGGTGCTGAATTCCTCATACGCGGCGAGGACCTCGTCGGTCGGACCGTCCATCCGGATCAGGCCCGACTCCAGCCAGATCGTCCGCTCGCAGGTGTCGCGAACGGAGCTGAGGGAGTGGCTGACCAGGAAGACGGTACCCGCGCCCTCGCGCAGCTCACGGACACGATCCTCGCTGCGCTTGCGGAACTTGGCGTCACCGGTGGCCAGGGCCTCGTCGATGAGCAGGACCTCGTGCTTCTTGGCGGCCGCGATCGAGAACCGCAGCCGGGCCGACATGCCCGAGGAGTAGGTGCGCATGGGCAGCGAGCTGAAGTCGCCGCGCTCGTTGATCCCGGAGAAGTCGATGATCTCCGGGGTCTTGGCGCGCGCCTCGGCCTTGGGCATACCCATGGCCAGGCAGCCGAGCACCACGTTCCGCTCGCCGGAGATGTCGGCCATCATGGCCGCGTTCACGCCGAGCAGCGAGGGCTGGCCCTTGGTGTAGACCGCGCCGCGGGTGGCCGGCAGCAGCCCGGCGATCGCCCGCAGCAGGGTGGACTTGCCGGAGCCGTTGGTGCCGATCAGGCCGACGGCCTCGCCCTCGTGCGCGGTGAAGCTGACGCCCTTGACGGCGTGCACCTCGCGCACGGCCGTCGACGGCTTGCGGGAGGCCATCCGGCGCATGGCGCCCAGCGGCGAACTGTCCTTCGCCGCGCCGTGCACCCGGTAGACGACGTGCACGTCGTCCACGACGACGGTGGGGATCCTGGTGTCAGCCACGGCCGTACTCCTTCTCGCCACGCCAGAAGTAGAGGAAACCGCCCACGCCCATGACGATCGCCCAGCCGACGGCGACGGCCCACATCGAGGCAACCGAGAACTGGGACGCCGGGTTGGTGGTGATGAGCGCTTCGCGGGCCAGCTCGATGAAGACCAGCATCGGGTTGAGGTGCAGCAGCGTCGAGGCCCAGGTCGGCAAGTCGTTGGTCGCGGTGGTCAGGCTGTAGAACACGCCCGAGCCGTAGAGCCAGGTGCGCAGCACGAACGGCATGACCTGCTTCAGGTCGACGATCTTCGAGCCCACGCGGGCCAGCAGCATGGCCAGGCCGCCGCTGAAGATGGTCTGCAGGAGCAGCAGCGGGATGAGGGTGAGCCAGATCAGCCGCGGTGGCTCGCCGGTGACCAGCACGATGCCGATCAGCACGCACATCGAGACGAGCAGCTGCTGCAGCTGGGTGATGGTGACCGACAGCGGCAGGCTGGCCCGGGGGAACTGCAGCGCCCGGATCATGTTCAGGTTGCCCGAGATCGAGACCGTGCCCGCGGCGGCCACCGCCGAGGTGTAGCCGAAGATGAAGATGCCGCAGCACAGGTACGCGATGAAGTTCTCGATCCGGCCGCCGGTGCCCAGAATGACGCCGAAGATCAGGTAGTACACCGCGGCGTTGGTGAGCGGGGTAAGTACGTGCCAGAGCTGTCCGAGTCGCGCAGTGGTCAGCGTCGCGACGTTGCGTGCATTCGCGAACGCGACGATGAAGTGCCGGTAGGCCCACAGCGAGCGTGCGTACTCGACCAGGCCCGGCCGCGCTCCCGCGGCGCGCAGGCCGTGACGGGCCGCGAGCTGGGCTGGTGCGAGGACGGGATGAGGCTCTGTCACCACAGCTTCTGCCATGGTAAGGGCTCCGATCTCCAGACTGGGGATGAGTGGCGGTCACACACGGTAGCCGACGCCAAGGAAGAGACGCCACCGTATCGACGTAAACGTGATGCTAGTCGGCCGTGCGTCGCGACGCAACCGTTGCGTCGCTGCGCTATCGTATGCACGTGCTGGCAGAGAGTAGGCGCGTCCCCGCGGGGGCGGCCGTGTTGAGAGGGGATATCACCGAGGCGATCCAGGCCGCGGTGGTGGAGGAACTCGCCCTGGTCGGCTATGGCCGACTGTCGATCGAGGCGGTGGCCCGCCGCGCGGGCGTGGCGAAGACCGCCGTGTACCGCCGGTGGCCTTCCAAGCTCGAGATGGTGCTGGAGATCGTGTCCGGCCTCGCGGGCCAGAAGCTGCCGCTGCCCGACACCGGGACCCTGCAGGGCGACCTCGCGATCTTCCTGCAGATCCTGACCCGGGCACTGCGCCATCCGCTGGCCTCGCAGGTCATCCCGGACCTGCTGGCCGAGGCGGCCCGCAATCCGCAGATCGGGGAGAAGCTGCAGCACGCACTGCGCGCCAACCAGCACGAGATCGGAGCGCTGCTGATCGGCCGGGCCGTCGAACGCGGCGAGCTGCCCACGACCACCGATCCCGACGTGGCGGTGGACCTGATCGTCGGCCCCGTCTACTGGCATCTCGCGGTGACCCGCAACCCGGTGCCGGCCGACTACGTGCCGCGCCTGGTGGCCGCGATCATCGCGGGCCTGTCCGGCTGATCCGCGCGCACCGCGTGCCGCCGACCACTGCAGTGGTCGGCGGCACGCGGTGCGGGTCGTCATGCTCCGGCCGCCGTCACAGGCCGGCGGGCCGCTCCGCGTCGCGGGACACGATCTGGCCCTTCTCGTCGACCCAGCCGAGGTGCCGGGCGGGGTTGCCGGCGACCAGCTGGTTCGGCGCCACGCTCTTGGTGACCACGGAACCGGCCGCGACCATGGCGTGCTCGCCGATCACGGTGCCGCAGACGATGGTGGCGTTGGCGCCGAGCGAGGCCCCCCGCTTGATCAGCGTGGGGGTGATCTGCCAGTCCGGGTTCTGTGCCCGCGGCCGCAGGTCGTTGGTGAAGACCACGCACGGACCGACGAAGACCGCGTCCTCGATGGTGACGCCGTGGTACACCGAGACGTTGTTCTGGATCTTCACGAGGTCGCCGATCACGACGTCGGCGTCGACGTACACGTTGCGCCCGATCACGCAGCCGGCGCCGATGGTCGCGCTGTTGCGCACGTGGGCCAGGTGCCAGATCTTGGTGCCGGCGCCGACCTGGGCGCCTTCCTCGACGTCGGCGCTGGGGTGCACGAAAACGGGGGGTGTGGAGGGGGTGCCAGTCATTGTCGACCACCGTGTTCCGGGGCGCTCCGCGCCGGGGTTTGGGCTGCTGGCGCAGCCGGACGGGTACGAGATTAACCCGTCGTGACCCTGGTGCGGGCGGGGGTCGGCGCAGGTGCCGGTCAGTTTCCGCCGCGGGATACCTCGACCACGACCTGGCTGTCGGTGATCTCGTTGACCTTCACGGTGAAGTCGCCGACGCTCACGCCGTCGCCGCGCTGCACGGTGACCTCCTGACCGGCCACCTTGAGCGTGACCGAGTCCTGGTTCGCGCTGACGAGCTGCACCTCGACGCCCAGGATCGAGATCTTGGCGTTGGTGACGTTGCGCTCGAAGGTGATGGTGCAGCCGGTCGTGCTGCAGGTGCTGGTCGCACCCTCGCCGCTGCAGCCGGCCAGAGCCCCGCCGGTGAGTGCGGTCACCAGCGCTGCGGTGGCGATGAGACGCTTCGTCCTCCGTGCGAACATTAGGCGATCATAGACCCACCAGGATCGGGGCGCGGCGATGATTGACCGGATTGTGGAGATTCTGCGGGAGACCGCGGATGCGGTGGTTCTGCCGAGGTTCCGCAACCTGGCCGACGGGGAGATCGTGGAGAAGGGCCCCGGGGATCTCGTCACCGTCGCCGACCGGGAGGCCGAGGTCATGCTGACCGCGCGGCTCGCGGCGCTGCTGCCGGGCTCGCTGGTGGTCGGCGAGGAGGCCGTCGCCGCCGACCCGGACGTGCTCACCCGGCTGGACGACGACGGCGCGGTGTGGCTGATCGACCCGATCGACGGCACCGGCAACTTCGCCGCCGGACAGGAGCCGTTCGGCATGATGGTCGCCCTGATGCGCCGCGGCGTGCCGGTGCTCGCGGTGATCTACGAGCCGGTCCCCGGGACCGTCGCCGCGGCCGAGGCCGGCGCCGGATCCTACGTCGACGGCGTCCGGATGGTGCTGGACCACACCCCGGTCGGCGCGGACCAGCTGCGCGGCGCGGTGATGACCAAGTACCTGCCGCCCGAGCTGCGCGAGCAGGTCGTGTCCCGGCTGCCCAACCTCTCCGAGGCGATCCCGGGGCTGCGCTGCGCCGCGCGGGAGTACCCGGAACTGCTGCGCGAGACGCGGCACTTCGCGCTGTTCTGGCGGGCCAAGCCGTGGGACCACGCGCCGGGCGCGCTGCTGATGCGCGAGGCCGGCGGCGTGGTCCGGCACTTCGACGGGGCCGACTACGACCCGGTGCACCCGCGCAACGGCCTCGTCGTGTGCCGTGACGATGCGGTGTTTGGGCTGGTACGCAGCGTGTTGCTGGCATGAACAACTTTCCTGTCGGCGCGCCGCTGCGGTAATCTGCCTCGCGGCCGCGCGTCTGCGGGTGCCCCCGACACCCGTGGCGGCCGCCGCCGCGCGCACCCCCAGCTCCTTCCCTTCGCGGCGTGAGACGGAAGGATCCACGTCCGTGACCCTGACGGTGCGCCCTCGCCGGCGTTTCGTGCCGGCCATCGCCATCGCCGTGGCGGCAGCGGTGCTCGTGACCGCGTTCCCCACCGCGGCTCAGGCCGAGCCCAACGAGATCTCCTCGACCAAGGTCGCGCAGCTGCGCCAGACCCTGGAAAGCGCCGCCGGTCAGTACCTGGAGGCCGAAGGCCTGCTCACCAAGGCCAAGACCGAGCAGGCAGCCCTCAACCAGAAGCTGGTCGTCGCGGAGAACCGCTACCTGCGCGCCAAGACCAGCGTGCAGAAGTACGCGGCCGAGGCCTACAAGGCCGGACGCCTGGGCGTCATCGGCGTCATGCTGAACGCCAACACGCCGGACTCCTTCCTGGCCCGCTCCGCCGCCCTGGAGAAGATGGCGGCCCGCGACGAGGCCCGCATCAGCGAGCTGGTCAGCGCCCGCAAGGAGATCGACGGCACCAAGGCCGAGATCGACAACCGGGTCCGCGAGCAGAACAAGCAGCTGTCCGAGATGGCCAAGTTGCGCAGCGCCACCGAGCGGGCGCTGTCGGCCGTCGGCGGGTACACCACCACCGGCTGGGTCGACCCCTATGCGCCGACCGCCGCGCCGGCCAAGCGCAACTCCGACGGCAGCTGGCCGTCGCAGGGCTGCACCGTGAACGACCCGACCCCGGCCAACGGCTGCATCACCCCGCGCACCCTGCACGCGCTGCAGCAGGCCCAGCGATGGTTCGACCACTACGTCTCCTGCTACCGATCGGGCGACATGTACGAGCACCCCAAGGGCCGGGCCTGCGACTTCTCCTCGGAGCCGGACGGGTTCAAGAACTTCTCGTCCAAGGGCGCGAACAAGCTCTACGGCGACAAGCTCGCCTCGTTCTTCGTCAAGAACGCGAGCAGGCTCGGCGTCATGTACGTGATCTGGTACTGCAAGATCTGGCTGGCCGGATCAGGCTGGAAGACGTATAGCTCCGCGGGCGGCAGCTGCGGCGACGACCCGGCCGGCGACCACACCAACCACGTTCACCTGTCCGTCCTCTAGCTGCGCGCTACATCGCCTCGGCGGTCGTTGTGGGTCCCGCCCACATGGCCGCCTGTGAGGTGTCTCTCTAGCGTGGTCCGCGACCACGAGGTGACTCTCTCTCGCAACACGGCATTAATCAGAGCGACCTCGCGGCATTGGCAGACCACTCAATGAGGAGATGCAGTGAGCGAGCGCAGCAGACTGCACAGTTTTGCAGAGAATGCCGGTTTGTCCCGGCGCGTGTTCGTTGCCTCGACGGTTGCCGCTGCCCTGCTGGCCGCGGCCGGTTGCAGCAGCCCGCAGGAGGCGGCCCAGGGCACGGGCGGGGACGGCGCGCCGGTCAAGGTCGGCCTGGTCTACTCCCAGTCCGGGGCCCTGGCCAGCTACGGCAAGCAGTACATCGACGGCTTCAAGGCCGGCCTGGCCCAGGCCACCAACGGCACCAACAAGGTCAACGGCCGCACGATCGAGCTGCTCGAGGCCGACGACGCCGGTGACCCGGCCAAGGCGGTGTCCGCGGCGAAGGACCTGATCGGCAAGGGTGTCAAGATCCTCGCCGGCTCGGCCTCCTCCGGGGTGGCGCTGCAGGTCGCGCCGGTCGCCGCGCAGGACAAGACGCTGTTCATCTCCGGTCCCGCCGCGACCGACGGCGTCACCGGCATCAACCGCTACACGTTCCGCTCCGGCCGCCAGTCTTACCAGGACGTGCTCGCGGCGAAGTCGTTCATCGGCGACGCCAAGGACAAGAAGGTCGTGGTGTTCGCACAGGACAGCGCGTTCGGCAAGGCCAACGAGGCCGCGGTGACCGCGGTCATCGGCGGCGCGGGCGCGAAGGTGTCGGCGATCCTGGTGCCGGCCAGCGCCACCGACTTCACCCCGTTCGCCAGCCAGGTCAACACCGCCAAGCCGGACCTGCTCTTCGTGGCCTGGGCGGGCACCACCGCCACCGCCATGTGGCAGGCGCTGGACCAGCAGGGCGTGCTGTCCAGCACCACCGTCGTGACCGGCCTGGACCAGAAGGCGTCCTACCCGGTGTTCGGCGCGGCCGGCGAGAAGATCTCGTTCCTGTCGCACTACTTCGACGGCGCGACCAGCAACGACGCCGCCAAGGCGGCGGGCGCGAAGATCACCGGGGGGCTCGACCTGTTCAGCCCCGACGGCTTCAACGCCGCGCAGATGGTGGTGCGGGCGATCACCGAGGGCGGCGACGACGTCGAGAAGATGGTCACCGCGCTGGAGGGCTGGAGCTTCGACGGGGTCAAGGGCAAGATGACCATCCGCAAGGAGGACCACGCCATGATCCAGCCGATGTTCCAGGTCAAGCTCGTGGGTTCCGGCCCGGCCGCCAAGCCGCAGCTGGTCAAGGAGCTGGCGCCGGAAGACGTCACCCCGCCCGCCGTAGCGATGAAGCCCTGACCTGTGGACCACCCCGTCACGGGTGTCACCGAGGCTCCGCCCGCGCCGCAGCAGCGGCCCGGACGGGGCCTCGGCTCCCCAGAAGCCCCCGCCGTGCTGGCCACCGATGCGCTGACCTGGCGCATCGGCGAAGTCGCCATCGTCGACGGCGTGTCCCTGCAGCTGCATGCCGGTGAGTTCCTCGGCGTGATCGGCCCGAACGGGGCAGGCAAGACCTCCCTGTTCAACCTCATCTCAGGCTTGCGCGCGGTCACCGCCGGCCGGGTGCTGCTGCACGGCGCGGACATCACCGCGCTGGCCCCCCACCGTCGGGCGCAGCGCGGCCTGGGCCGCACCTTCCAGTCCTCGTCCGTCTTCGGCGGGCTGTCGGTGCGCGAGAACGTCCGACTCGCGGTGCAGGCCCACCGCGGTGGCTCGATGGCCCTGTGGCGGCGCGCCGCGGCATACCGCGAGGTCGCGGCGCGGGCCGACGAGTGCCTGGCCACGGTCGGGCTCGGCGCGCGCGGCGAGGCGCTCGCGGGCACGCTGGCCCACGGCGAGAAGCGCAAGTTGGAGATCGCGCTGCTGCTGGCGGGCGAGCCGTCGGTGCTGCTGCTGGACGAGCCAATGGCCGGGGTGTCCGCGGAGGACGTGCCCGAGCTGGTCGAGGTGATCCGGGAGCTGACCGCCCACAGCGGTCGCAGCGTGCTCATGGTGGAGCACCACATGGACGTGATCCTGGACCTGGCCGACCGCATCGCCGTCATGCACCACGGCGCGCTGCTGGCCTGCGACACCCCCGACGCGGTGATGGCCAACGCCACCGTGCAGGAGGCATACCTGGGGGAGGGCTTGTGAAGGCCGAGGAGCGAGCTGGCGAGCCCCGCAGGACGAACCCGGGCAGCACCGTGACGGCGGCCGAGGAGTGGACGTCCGTGGCCGATCCCGCCGGGGCGGCGAGTCTGCTGCAGGTCGAGAACCTGTCGGTGCGCATCGCCGGGCTGCACATTCTGCAGGGCGTGTCCTTCGACGTCGCATCGTCGGGCGTGACCGTGCTGCTGGGGCGCAACGGGGTGGGCAAGTCGACCACGTTGCGCGCGATCCTCGGGCTGACCCCGCGCAACGGCACGGCGACCGGCTCGGTGCGCCTCGGCGGCGAGCAGATCCTCGGCAGGCCGACCCACGCGCTGGTCAAGGCGGGGCTGGGCTTCGTGCCCGAGGACCGGTGCGTGTTCGCCGGGCTGACCGTCGCGGAGAACCTGCGGCTGGCCGAGCGCACCGACACTCCCGACTACGACCTGGTCTTCAGCCTGTTCCCGGAGCTGTCCAAGCGGGCCAGGCAGCGGGCGGGCTCGCTGTCGGGCGGGCAGCAGCAGATGCTGTCGCTGGGCCGGGTGCTGCTGAACCGCAACCGGCTGCTGTTGATCGACGAGCCGACCAAGGGCCTCGCGCCCAAGGTGGTCACCGAGGTGGCCGAGGCACTGGAGCGGGCCGCGCAGGCGGTGCCGGTGCTGCTCGTCGAGCAGAACCTCGCCGTCGTACGCAGGCTCGCCGGCGACGCCGTCGTCATCGCCGCGGGCCAGGTCGCCTGGACCGGGCCGGGCGAGCAGCTGCTGGCCGACCCGGCGCTCACCAAGTCTCTGCTGGCCGTCAACGCTGCCGGGGGGCACTGATGTCGACGATCGTCCTGATGACCGTCACCGGGCTCGGCCTGGCGGCGCTGTACTTCCTCGTCGCGTCGGGCCTGTCGCTCGTGTTCGGGCTCGCCGACGTGCTCAACTTCGCGCACGGGCTGTTCCTGTCCGTCGGTGCGTACGCCACCTGGTGGGCCGCGGGCAACCTGCCCGGCGCGGGCCCCGACGGGTGGGGGTTCGTGCTCGCCGTGCTGTTCGGCGTGCTGGCCGGCACCGTGGTGGCCGCGCTGGTGGAACTGGTCATGATCCGGCCCCTCTACTCGCGGACCATCGAGCAGGTGCTGGTCACCGTCGGCCTGTCGCTGGCCGGGGTGGCCGCGCTGCAGGCCGACTTCGGGGCGGATCCGCGTCCCTTCCCGCGCCCCTCGTGGACCCAGCAGGTGGTCACCATGGCCGGGGCCCGGGTGCCGCTGGATCGGCTGCTGCTCATCGTCGCCGCGGTGGCGGTGCTCGGCGCGCTGCTGGCCTTCCTGCGCTGGACCCGGTACGGCTTGATCATCCGGGCGGGGGTGGAGAACCGGGAGATGGTGACCGCGCTCGGCATCGACGTGCGCAAGGCGTTCACCCTGGTCTTCGCCATCGGCGGGGCGGCCGCGGCGCTCGCGGGCGCGCTGTCCGGGGTGTACTTCGGCAGCGTCTCGCCGACCAGCGGCGCCTCACTGCTGATCTTCGCGTTCATCGTCGTCGTGATCGGCGGCATGGGCTCGGTGCTCGGCTCGGCGGTCGCCGCGGTCGCGGTGGGCCTGCTGCAGCAGTTCGTCA
Organism: Catellatospora paridis; assembly: GCF_009720365.1. Taxonomy (GTDB): domain Bacteria; phylum Actinomycetota; class Actinomycetes; order Mycobacteriales; family Micromonosporaceae; genus Catellatospora; species Catellatospora paridis. Next base: position 233,085 of record NZ_ML769318.1, read on the forward strand.
ACTACTACGGCACCTCGGGCGCCGGAGACATCTGCGTGGTCGCACTGCTGGCCGTCGTGCTGCTGTGGCGTCCCGCGGGCCTGGCCGGAAAGGCGGCGACAGCATGACGGCGACGCAGACCCCCGTGGCACAGACCCCGGACAGGCCGGCCGTGCCGCCCGCGCCGGCCCGTCCGACGGCGTTCGCGCTGGTGAAGCGGTTCTGGCCGGTGGTGGCGTTCGTGCTGCTGGCGGTGCTGCCGTACAGCGGGATCACGATCCCGGGGCTGTTCGACGGGCCGATCAACTCGCCCGGGGCGCTGCAGGTGCTGGCGCTGTGCCTGGTCTTCGGCGGCCTCGCGGCCGGCTACGACCTGCTGTTCGGGCGCACCGGCCTGCTCTCGTTCGGGCACGCGCTCTACTTCGCGCTCGGCGTCTACGGCACCGACATCCTGATCACGAAGTACGGCTACCCGCTGCCGCTGGCCGCGCTGCTGGCGGTGCTGTTCGCGACCACCGTCGCGACGGCCCTGGGCGCGGTCGCGCTGCGGGTGCACGGCATCGCCTTCTCCATGGTCACCCTGGCGTTCGGCCAGGTCGGCGCGATCCTGGTGGCTCGGGACCCGGGCGGCCTGACCGGTGGTGAGGAGGGCCTGTCGCTGGACGCCTCCGGGCTGCCCGACGGGCTGGTCGGCGTCGTCAACACGGTCAACCTGTACTGGATCGCGCTGGCCTATCTCGGCCTGGTCGTGGTGGTGCTGCACCGGGTGGCGCAGTCGCCGACCGGGCGGGTCTTCGCCGGCCTGCGCGACGACGAGCGGCGCATCGGGGTGCTGGGGCTGGACCCGTACCGCTTCAAGCTGGTGTCCTTCACCCTGTCCAGCGCCCTGGCCGCGCTCGGCGGCGTGGTGTACCTGCTGCTGGCGGCGGGGGCGTCCCCGCACGTCGCGTCGTCGGACCTGACGCTGACGCTGCTGGTGATGGTGGTGCTCGGCGGTCCGGGCACCCGGTTCGGCCCGGTGCTGGGCGGGGTGCTGTTCACCTACCTGGACCACCGGCTGACCGACTTCGGCGCGTCCGACGCGGTGGACTCGCTGCCCGGGGTGCTTGCCGGGCCGCTGTCCCAGCCGCTGTTCGTGCTGGGCACGATCTTCATCCTGGCGGTCTACTTCTTCCCCGGCGGCCTCGCGGGCCTCGGCACCCGCCTGTCCGCCCTCCGCCGCGCCGTCACCCCCACACCCCGCCCCTGACCGCAGCTTTCCCCGCGCTGGGCTCGCCCACCCCGCCTTGCATATACGTTGGCCTATCTGGATGAGTTCGATCGCCGAATTTTCACCCAGATAGGCCAACGTCTATCGCGGGCGGGGCGATTGGGCGGGGCGCGGGGCGCGACGCGGGGCGAGTGGGCGGGGTGGGTCAGTGGGTGGAGAGGACTACGCGGCCGAAGCTGTTGATGGGAAGGGAGTCGATGGGGTCGACGCGGACGCGCTCGCCGTATTGGGGGGCGTGGACCATCTTGTCGCCGCCCAGGTAGATGCCCACGTGGTGGACGTCGCGGTAGAAGAAGATCAGGTCGCCGGGGACGAGCTGGCCGCGCGAGATGGTGCGGGCGCGCTGCTGCTGGCGGCCGGAGCTGTGCGGCAGTTGGATGCCGATCGTGCGGAAGGTGGCGGCGACCAGGCCCGAGCAGTCGAAGCCGCCCGGACCCTCCCCCGCCCACTTGTAGTCCTTGCCGATCTGGGCAAGCGCGTACTTCAGGACCTTCTCGCCCGCGCCCGCCAGGCGGGGCACGGGTGGCTTCGCCCGGTCCTCGGTGCGGGCCAGCCGCCCGGTTGGCCCGTACGCCTTGACGCGCAGTTTCTTGAGGTCCGCGATCGCGGACTCGATCGTGGTGCGCTGGCGGCTGAGCTGCTTCTGCTGGTTCTTCTGCTGTTCGAGCAGCGCGTCCAGGGTGCGCTGGGCGGTGGCGTAGCGCTCCGAGGTGAGCGCCAGCTCCTCGATCTCGCGCTGCTGGTGCTGGGTGTACGCCTTCATGAGCAGCAGCCGGTCGACGATGTCGCGCGTGGTGCCCGCGTCGAGCAGCAGTGACAGGGACATGGACCGGCTGGACCGGTAGCCGGCGGCCGCGAGCCGCCCGACGGCGCCGCGGCGAGAAGTGATCTTCTCCTTCAATGGTTCGATCTGGCGCTGCAGGACCCCGGTCTGCGCGGCCGTCGTCTTGAGGTCGTCGCGTAGCTCGTGGTACTTCTCCACGACCACCTCAAGCTGGTCGGACTTGGCGCGGATCTGGCGGTCGAGCTCGGCGCTCGACGGTTCGGCGTGCGCGGCGCCCGAGATGAGCACGGTTGACGCGATCAACGTCGCGCCTGCCCATAACACGAGGCGCCGCGTGGCGGAGTTCGACACGTGGTCTATAACGACAAAAGTGCATGATCGGTGCAGGGTTGGTCAGACTGACGTGTCGAGCGACACCCGGCGTGTCTTGGCGGGGGTACCCCTAGGGGGTATGGTGAGATCGTGGAGAGCAGCGAGAAGACCCCGGTCAGTTACGCCCAGGACGACGACAAGCAGGCGCTGCTGGCGCGGCTGAAGCGGGTCGAGGGGCAGGTGCGCGGGCTGCAGCGGATGGTCGAGCAGGACACGTACTGTGTCGACGTCCTCACGCAGATCTCGGCCGCCACCCGGGCCCTCCAGGCCGTCGCGCTCGGGCTGCTGGAGGGTCATCTCAACCACTGCGTGGTGGACGCCGCCCGGCAGGGCGACCCCGCTGCCAAAGTCAAGGAAGCCACCGAGGCGATCGCTCGCCTGGTCCGGTCATAGGTCGTAGGGAGACCGCGATGTCCGTTCGGACGACATACCAGATCACCGGCATGACCTGCGGGCACTGCGCCAGCGCGGTGACCAGGGAGCTGACCGCGCTGCCCGGCGTGAAGGAGGTCGTGATCGACCTCGCCGCGGGCAACGCCGCGGTCGTCAGCGATGCCGTGCTGCCGCTCGACGAGGTGCGCAACGCCGTCGACGAGGCGGGTTACCAGCTGGCCGGCGTAGATGCCTGAGCGGCAGTCGACGCAGGCCGAGGTGCCCGAGCAGGCCGGGGTGGTGCGCGCCCAGTCGGCGGCCCGCACCGGCGACGCGGCGGGCACCAAGCTCGGCATGTTCGTCGGCGGGCTGATCGTGGCGCTGGTCGTCGGTTTCACCCTCGGCAAGGTGCTCGGCCCGGCCGAGAGCCCGACGCAGGGGGCGACGACCGGGGCTCCGGCGGCCTCACCGGGCATGGGCGGCGTGCACGCGCACGCCCCGCAGGCCAGCGCGGGATCCGAGGTCGGCGGCCTGGCGGTGAGCAGCGGCGGCTACACGCTGGCCCCCGCGGCGACGGTGTTCGCCGCGCCCGGCCCGCAGCACCTCAAGTTCGTGGTCAACGGGGCGGACGGCAAGGCGGTGACGGACTTCGCGGTGGTGCACGACAAGCCGCTGCACCTGGTCGTCGTACGCCGGGACATGACCGGCTACCAGCACCTGCACCCGACCATGGCCGCCGACGGCACCTGGACCGTGCAGGCCGACCTGGCCACGCCGGGCCTCTGGCGGGCGTACGCCGACTTCACCGCGATCAGCGCGGGCGGCACGCAGACCGCGATCGCGCTCGGCACCGACCTCACCGTGGCCGGTGACTACCGCCCGCAGCCGCTGCCCGCGGCGGCCCGCGAGGTCTCGGCCGACGGCCTGACCGCCGGCTACGAGGGCACCCCGGTCATCGGGGCCAGCCAGCCGATGCTGTTCACGGTCAAGCAGGGCGGCGCGACCGCCGCGCTGGAGCCGTACCTCGGCTCGTTCGGCCACCTGGTGGTGCTGCGCGAGCTGGACCTGGCCTACGTGCACGTGCACCCGGAGCCCGCGCTGGTCAACGGCGGAGTGAAGTTCTGGCTCGCCGCGCCGAGCCCGGGGCGTTACCGGATGTTCTTCGACTACTCGGTGGGCGGCAAGGTCCGCACGGCGCAGTACACGCTGGAAGTGAAGTAGGGGGCGAAGGGGTCATGGACCTGCGGCAGGCGAACGTCATCGAGCTGGACATCGGCGGGATGACCTGCGCCACCTGTGCCGGCCGGGTGGAGAAGAAGCTGAACCGGGTGGACGGCGTGACCGCCACCGTCAACTTCGCCACCGAGACCGCGCACGTGACCTACCCGGAGACGGTCTCCGTCGGCGACCTGATCAAGGTCGTCGAGGCCACCGGGTACACGGCCGCCGTGCCGCAGGTCGCTCTCCCCAGCGACGAGGCCGCCCGGCCCGAGCCCGACCCGCTCGGTCAGCGGCTGCTGATCAGTGGCCTGCTGACGCTGCCCGTGGTGCTGCTCAGCATGATCCCGGCGCTGCAGTTCACCAACTGGCAGTGGCTGGCGTTCACGCTGGCCACGCCGGTCGCGGTGTGGGGCGCCTGGCCGTTCCACCGGGCCGCGGCGCTCAACGCGCGCCACGGCGCGGCCACCATGGACACGCTGATCAGCCTCGGCGTGCTGGTGTCGTACGGCTGGAGCGCCTGGGCACTGTTCTTCGGCGGCGCGGGCATGCCCGGCATGACCATGTCGCTGACCTGGCTGGCCGCTCGCGGCGACGACCCCGGCATGCACCTCTACCTCGAGGTAACCACCACCTTGACCACGTTCCTGCTGGCCGGGCGGTGGTTCGAGCACCGGGCCAAGCGCCGCGCGGGCTCGGCCCTGCGGGCGCTGCTGGACCTGGGCGCGAAGGACGCGGTGCTGCTGCGAAACGGCGTCGAGCAGCGGGTTCCGGTGGACCGCCTCGCGGTCGGCGACCTGTTCGTGGTGCGCCCCGGCGAGAAGATCGCCACTGACGGCGTGATCGTCGAGGGCAGCAGCGCGGTGGACACCGCCCTGCTCACCGGCGAGAGCATGCCGGTCGAGGTCGGCGCCGGCGACGCGGTGGTCGGCGCGACCGTGAACGCCGGCGGCCGGCTGGTGGTGCGGGCGACCCGGGTCGGCGCGGACACCCAGCTCGCGCAGATGGCGAAGCTGGTCACCGAGGCGCAGTCGGGCAAGGCCCCCGTGCAGCGGCTGGCCGACCGGATCTCCGGCGTGTTCGTCCCGGTCGTGATCGCGCTGGCGGTGGGCACGTTCGCGTTCTGGACGGCGTACGACGGCGGGGTCACCTCGGCCGCGGTCACCGCGGCGGTGGCGGTGCTGATCGTGGCCTGCCCGTGTGCACTGGGCCTGGCCACGCCGACCGCGCTGCTGGTGGGCACCGGCCGGGGCGCCCAGCTCGGCATCCTGATCAAGGGCCCGGAGGTGCTCGAATCCACCCGCCGGGTCGACACGATCGTGCTCGACAAGACGGGCACGGTCACCACCGGCGTGATGACGCTTGTCGGCACGCTCCCGGCCGCCGGGATCGAAGAGCAGGACCTGCTGCGGTACGCCGCCGCGGTGGAGCACGCGTCCGAACACCCGATCGCGCGGGCCGTGGTGAACGGGGCGGCCGCGCGCGGGATCGCCCCCGGCGCGGTGCACGACTTCCAGTCCCTGCCCGGCCTGGGCGCACAGGGCGTCGTCGACGGCCGCAAGGTGCTGGTCGGCCGCGCGTCACTGCTCGCCGAGCAGGGCATGGCCCTCGACCTGGTGGACGTACCCGCCGCGAATGCCGTGGCGGCCGCGACGGGGGCGACTGCCGCGACCGGCGTGATCAGGCAAGCCGGCGGGAAGCAGGGGGGCGAGGTCCTGGCCGACGAGGCGCGCACCGCGGTGGCGGTGGCTCTCGACGGTGAGTTCGCGGGTTGGCTGCTGGTGGCGGACACGGTCAAGCCCGGGTCGGCCGCCGCGGTGGCCGAGTTCAAGCGGCTCGGGCTGCGGCCGGTGCTGCTGACCGGTGACGCCGAGGCCCCGGCGCGGGCGGTGGCGGCCGAGGTCGGCATCGGCGAGGTCATCGCCGGGGTGCTCCCCGCCGGCAAGGTCGACGCGGTGCGGCGGCTGCAGGAGCAGGGGCACACGGTGGCGATGGTCGGCGACGGGGTCAACGACGCGGCGGCGCTGGCCGCCGCCGACCTCGGCCTGGCGATGGGCACCGGCACCGACGCGGCGATCGAGGCCGCCGACCTGACGCTGGTCCGCGGGGAGCTGACCGTCGCCGCGGACGCGATCCGGCTGTCGCGGGCGACCCTGCGGACGATCAAGGGCAACCTGTTCTGGGCGTTCGCCTACAACGTGGCGGCGCTGCCGCTGGCCGCGGCGGGCCTGGTCACGCCGGTGCTGGCGGCTGCCGCGATGGCGCTGAGCAGCATCTTCGTGGTGACGAATTCGCTGCGCCTGTTCCGTTTCCGGTAGTCCGTCACGGTGCGTCGCCGCCGATCCGTAAACGAACCTGCCCTTTCACGCAACAGACCGCCGTTCGAGGCCGCTAAGACGCAACAGACCAGCGTAAAGACGCAATCCTTCCCGCTACTGGGCGGCGGCTCGGGTGCGTAACCTTGCTGATCGTGACAGAGCGTGACTTGATCCCCACTGCCCGGCGGCCCCGTCCGCGTACCTACCTGATGTGCGCCCCGGAGCACTTCGTCGTGGAGTACGCCATCAACCCGTGGATGGACACCACCGCACCGGTGGACACCGCGCTGGCGGTCAAGCAGTGGGACGTGCTGCGCCAGACGATGGTCGATCTCGGCCACACGGTGCACGTGCTCACCCCGCAGGCCGGTCTGCCGGACATGGTCTTCGCGGCCAACGGCGGGTTCGTGGTCGACGGCGTCGCGTACGGGGCGAAGTTCCGCTACCCGCAGCGCGCCGACGAGGCCACCGCGCACCGGGCCTTCTACGAGTCCCGCGACGAGTACGCCTTCGTCGCGCCGACCCAGATCAACGAGGGTGAGGGCGACTTCGCCTACCTGCCCGACGCCCACGGCGGCATCGCGCTCGCCGGGTACGGCTTCCGCACCGAGCCCGCCGCGCACGCCGAGGCCGCCGAGGCCCTGGGCCGCCCGGTGATCTCGCTGAAGCTGGTCGACCCGCGCTTCTACCACCTCGACGTCGCGCTGACCGTGCTCGACGACGAGAACATCGCCTACTACCCCGGCGCGTTCTCCGCGGCCTCGCAGAAGGTCATCGCGCAGCTGTTCCCGAACGCCGTGATCGCCGACGAGGCCGACGCGCTCGCGTTCGCGCTGAACCTGGTCAGCGACGGCCGCAACGTCGTGATCAACACGGAGTCGACCGCGTTCGCGGACAAGCTCACCGCGGCGGGCTACCACCCGGTCCTGGTGGACCTCGCCGAGCTGAAGAAGGGCGGCGGCAGCGTGAAGTGCTGCATCGCCGAACTGCGCGACTGACCGCGTACCCACTGATCGAACGCCGGCCGCCGGACCCGCAGGGGTCCCGCGGCCGGCGCTTTAATAGACGTCGGCCTATCTGGATGACTTCTTGGCGATCGAACTCATCTAGATAGGCCAACGTCTATGACAGCCGGGGCAGTCAGGCCGCGTGTGTGAACGACGTGGTGCGGGTCATGCCGGCGGCGCGGCCCTTGGCGGAGATGACCAGGGCCATCTTGCGGGAGGCCTCGTCGATCATCTCGTCGCCGAGCATGACCGCGCCGAGGCGGCCGCCCTGCTCGGAGGTGTAGTAGTCGTAGGCGTCGAGGATCAGCTCGGCGTGGTCGTAGTCGGACTGGGCCGGCGAGTAGACCTCGTTGGCGGCGTCGAGCTGGCCGGGGTGCAGCACCCACTTGCCGTCGAAGCCGAGCGCCGCCGAGCGCCGGGCCACCTCGGTGAACCCGTCCACATCCTTGATCTGCAGGTACGGCCCGTCGATGGCCTGCTTGTCGTGCATGCGCGCGGCCATCAGGATGCGCATCAGGATGTAGTGGTACGGGTCGCCCGGGTAGCCGGGGATGAGCGAGCCGACGACCAGAGACTTCATGTTGATCGAGGCCATGAAGTCGGCGGGGCCGAAGATGATCGTCTCCACGCGGGGCGAGGCGGCCGCGATGGCGTCCACGTTGACCAGCCCGGCCGCGTTCTCGATCTGGGCCTCGATGCCGATCGCGCCGACCGGCAGGCCGAGCGACTTCTCCAGCTGGGTCAGCGTCAGGTCGAGCCACTCTACGTGCGACGCACTCTGCACCTTGGGCAGCATGATCGCGTCCAGGTTGGCGCCCGCGCCCTCGACGATCTCGATGACATCCGTGTACGTCCACGGCGTGGTCAGGTCGTTGACCCGTACCACGCGGGTCTTGCCGGCCCAGTCGCCCTCGTTGAGCGCGGCCACGATGTTTTTGCGGGCCTCAGGCTTGGCCAGCGGCGCCACCGCGTCCTCCAGGTCGAGGAAGACCTGGTCGGCGGGCAGGCCCTGGGCCTTGCCGAGCATCTTGACGCTGGAACCCGGCACGGCCAGACATGACCTGCGGGCACGCCCGAGAGCGGCCATCGATACTCCTTAGGGAGCGTTCAGTAGTTGACGCCACGGTAACCTCACTCCCGTCGAGAGGAGAACGGGACTGTGGAAGATCTCACGCGCCATGCGGTGATCACCGGTGCCACGTCCGGCATCGGGCAGGCGGCGGCTGTCGCGCTGGTGCGACAGGGCTGGCAGGTCACCCTGGTCGGGCGCGATCCGGGCCGGCTGGACGCGGCACTGGGCGCGGTCCGGGCCGAGGCGGCGGGCCCCGAGCCGGTCGGCCTGCTGGCCGACTTCGCACAGCTGTCACAGGTGCGCGACCTGGCCGCCAAGCTCTCCGGGCAGCGCGTCGACGTGCTGGCCAACAACGCGGGCCTGCTCGCGAACCGGCGCACCGCCACCGTGGACGGTCACGAGCTGACCATCCAGACCAACCACCTGGCCCCGTTCCTGCTGGCGCACCTGATGCGCGACCAGCTGGCACCGGGCGCCCGCATCGTCAACACGGCGTCGATGGCGCACTCGTTCGGCACCCTCGATCCGGACAACCTGGACCGGCGCGGCGGCATCTACAGCGCCTGGCTGGCGTACGGCGGCTCGAAGCGGGCCAACATCCTGTTCGCGGCGGAGGCCGCCCGGCGCTGGCCGGACCTGCTCAGCTACTCCTTCCACCCGGGCGTGGTGCGCACCCGCTTCGGCACGCCCGCGGCCCGGCTGTTCTACAAGATCGGTCCCGGTATCGCCACCCCGGAGCAGGGTGCCGACCAGCTGGTCTGGCTGGCCACCGAGGACCCGGTCCGGCTGCAGAACGGCGCGTACTACGTGCTGCGCAAGCCGACCCGCCCGCACCCCAGCGCCCGCGACCCGCGGTTCGCCGCCCGCCTGTGGGACGCGAGCGCCACCGCCGTCCTCTGACGCGCCGCGCGGGACCGTACGAGTCGAGGCTCCGACCAGGCTGTCTGGGACAGCAGGTCGGAGCCTCGATCGGTGTTCGGCGGCCCACCCGGTGTCCGGTGCGCGCCGCCGTCGTCAGTACGAGCTGGCGCCGCTCACGCCCAGCATGGCCAGGAACGGCAGGCCGAATGCGCAGAGGCAGCCGACCACGCCGAGGCCCGTGATGATCCAGCCGACGATGATCGCCGCCTTCGCCATCCCCTCGCCGTCCTCGCCGCTCTGGCGGATCTGCTTCATCGCCGAGTGACCGAGGATCGCCCCGATCGGGGCGGTGATCCAGGTCATCAGGCCGACCAGGGACAGGATCAGCGCGACCAGGGCCATGCTGTTCTGCGGCCGGGGCGGCGGGTAGCCGCCGTAGGGCTGCTGTCCGTAAGGCTGCTGCCCGTACGGAGCCTGCCCGTACGGCTGCTGCGGCGCGGCGTAGGGGTCCGCCGACTTGTAGGGGTCGGCGTAGGGCTGCCCCGACTGCGGTGCCACCGGCGGCACGCTCGCCGGCGGCGTCGCCGGAGAGCCGGGCACGGCCGGGGAGCCGTACGACGGCGGTGTCGCGTACGGGTTGGCCGCGGACGGCGGCGCGTAGGGATCCGGCTGACCCGAGTACGGGTCCTGGCCGGCTGGCGGAGGCGGGTACGTCATGACTTCTCTCCCAAGGTCAGTCCCAGTCGCTGCTGCTGCTGCCGTTCTGGATCTCGTCCCAGAAGGTCGGGTCGTTGGCAACGATGATCACGACGATCAAGATCCCAATGACGGTCAGCGCGACGGCGGACCATCCCGTGATGATGCCGGTGATGGCCATCCCACGGCCCTCCTGCTGACGCTCCCTGATCTGCTTCTGGCTGACGTGGCCGAGGATCGCGCCGATGAGCCCGGGCAGCGCGCCGATGCCGTAGCACCAGCACATCAGCACGCCCACGATGCCGAGCACCATCGACGCGATCGCCATCCCGTTCGTGCCGGGCGCGGCAGGACCCTGTGCGTAGGGGGTGAAGGGCACGCCGTACGCGCCCGTCGGCTGCGGGGAGTACGGCGCGCCGCTGGCGGCCGGCGCGGCGTACGGGTCCGCGCTGACCGGCGGCACCGCGTAGGGGTCCCCGCTGACCGGCTGCGGGGTGTACGGATTCGGGGTGGGCGGCGGAGCGTACGGATCAGGTTGCTGGTTGAACGGATCCGGGCTCGGCGGCGGGTAGGTCATGAAGAGCTCCTGACTCGACGTCTGGTCAGAACGAGCCGAAGCCGCCGTTGAGGTTCAGCGCCAGCCCGGCGATGCCGTTCAGGATGCCGAGACCCACGCCGACGTAACCGCAGATGATGCCCGTCAGCGCCTGCGAGCGGTTGGACTGCCCCTGCTGGGCGATCTGCTTCATGCTGATGTGGCCCATGATGGCGCCGGCCGCGCCGACGGCCACGCCGAGCAGCGCGCAGCACGCGGCGGGGATGGCGATGATGCCGACGATCATCGCGGCGAGGGCGAGGCCGTTGTTCTGCTTCAGCGGCGCGGTGCCCCACGGCTGGGCGTAGGGCTGCTGCAGGCCGGGCTGCTCGCCGTACGGCTGCTGCGCGGGGGGCTGCGGCTGGCCGTAGGGGTTCGGCTGCTGCGGCTGCGCGTAGGGGTCCGGCTGCTGGGCGTAGGGGTCCTGGCCGGGCGGGGTGTAGCTCATGGGGTGCCTTGTCTCTCGGATGTGGGTTCAGCGCACGTTAGCGAACCCGGTGAACCTTTTCACAGTGACGGTGCTGTCAAGCGCCTTGGATGGGACGGAGGCCCGGCTCATACTCAGCTCACCTGAAGGTTCGTTCAGTCCCCAGGAGGCTGACATATGGCTCGTCTCGCCCGTACTCCAGGCTTGTCCGATGTGCAGACCGCGATCCTCGAGACGGTGCGCGAGTTCGCGGACAAGGAGATCATCCCGCGCGCGCAGCGGCTGGAGCACGCCGACGAGTACCCCGAGGAGATCCTCGCCGGGATGAAGGAGATGGGCCTGTTCGGCCTGACCATCGGCGAGGAGTACGGCGGACTCGGCGAGTCCCTGCTGACCTATGCCCTGGTCGTGGAGGAGCTGTCCCGCGGCTGGATGTCGGTGTCGGGCATCGTCAACACCCACTTCATCGTGGCGTACCTGATCGGCCAGCACGGCTCCGAGGAGCAGAAGCAGCGGCTGCTGCCCCGGATGGCCACCGGCGAGGTGCGCGGCGCGTTCAGCATGTCCGAGCCCAACACCGGCTCCGACGTCGCCGCGATCACCTCGAAGGCGGTCCGCGACGGCGACTCCTACGTGCTGAACGGCCAGAAGATGTGGCTGACCAACGGCGCGTACTCGTCCGTGGTGGCCACCCTGGTCAAGACCGACCAGGGCGCCGACAGCGTCTACGGCAACATGACCACGTTCCTGCTGGAGAAGGAGCCCGGATTCGGCGAGACCGCGCCCGGCCTGACCATCCCCGGCAAGATCGAGAAGATGGGCTACAAGGGCGTCGAGACCACCGAGATGGTGCTCAACGGCCACCGGGTGCCCGAGTCGGCGATCCTCGGCGGCGCCGACAAGGCCGGTCGCGGCTTCTACCAGATGATGGACGGCATCGAGGTGGGCCGGGTCAACGTGGCCGCCCGCGCCTGCGGCATCTCGATCCGCGCGTTCGAACTCGCCGTGGCGTACGCCCAGCAGCGGGCGACGTTCGGCAAGCCGATCGCGCAGCACCAGGCCATCGCCTTCAAGCTCGCCGAGATGGGCACCAAGATCGAGGCTTCGCACGCGCTGATGGTCAACGCGGCCCGGCTCAAGGACTCCGGCGAGCGCAACGACGTCGAGGCCGGTATGGCCAAGCTGCTGGCCAGCGAGTACTGCCACGAGATCGTCACCGAGTCGTTCCGCATCCACGGCGGCTACGGCTTCTCCAAGGAGTACGAGATCGAGCGCCTCATGCGCGAGGCCCCGTTCCTGCTCATCGGCGAGGGCACCAGCGAGATCCAGAAAACGATCATCTCGCGCGGCCTCCTCAAGGAGTACCGCGCGCGCTGACCGGGTGCCGAGGGCGCGACCCGGGTCGGGTCGCGCCCTCGGCGTGTCAGCGCGAGCGCAGCTCCGGCGGGGCGTCGGGGAGGTAGGCGAGGTCGCCCCGGAGTTCGGGGTGGTCGAGGTAGTGCTGCAGGACGGCGGCGACCTCGGCGTCGCGCATCCGGTAGTCGGCGCCGCGCAGGCGCAGCGTGCCGTCAGTGGTGTCCAGGCGCACCCCGGCCCCGCTGTTCGGGCGCGCCGAGCGCACCTGCGACCAGGGCAGGTGCCGCCGGTGTACGCGGACCCCGCTCGCATTGAGCACGATCTGCCGGGCGTTGCCGTGGGCCGGACGCACGACCACCCAGAGCAGCCCCAGCGCCAGCAGCGTCCACCCGATCGCGAGACCGGCCTCACGGCCGTCCTCCAGCCGCGCCCAGCGGGCGATGATCGGCAGCTGCACGGCGAACCACAGCGCGGTGAGCACCCGGTCCGACACCGGGGTGAGCACGAGGCCGGGCTCGCCGTCGGCGGCGCCCTGGCGCCACCGCCCGTTCGGGTGGCGCATCAGGTGCAAGGAGCGCGCCACGGCGGCCCCGACCCCGAGGACGATCAGCCAGACGGTGTTCGCCTCGTCGCCGGACAGCGGATGGACGGGAGTGGTGCGTCCGTACCACCACGCGCCGGCGATGAGCAGGAGTCCGGCCGCGGTGAGCGCGGCGGCGCGGGCGCGCGGGGTCGTCGGCACGGCGATCACTCGCAAAGGCTACGAGACCACCTCACCTCCGCCAACGGCGCGGCCGGTGTCGATTTCGGGGCAGGCTATTCTGGCCGACGTGCGACGACTGCTCACCCCCGGCTGGCTGGCCGGTCATGCGCTGGCGCTGCTGGCCGTCGTCACATGTCTCGCCCTCGGCTGGTGGCAGGCGGGCCGCGCCGCCGAGGGAAACACTTTGAGCTGGGCGTACACCTTCGAGTGGCCGATCTTCGCGATCTTCGTGGTGGTGATCTGGGTCCGGGAGATCCGGCTCACCCTCCGCAAGGGCCGTGCCGAGTCCACGGCCCCGACCGTTGACCCGGTGGACCGGCCGCGGCCGGTCATCACGCGGCGGGTGAATCAGCCCACTGCCGCGGTCGACGACTCCGGCGATCCGCAGCTGGCCGAGTACAACCGTTACCTGGCCTGGCTGAACGAGAACCCCGAGGCACGACCCAGCGACTATCCCGCTAAGGAGTATCGATGAACGGCGCACTGACCCGGTACCGCATCATCGCCTGGATCGTGGGCGTGCTGCTACTGGCGCTGACCCTCGTCGCCATGCCCATGAAGTACTTCGCCGACAACAACGTCGGCGTGCTGATCATCGCCCCGGTGCACGGCTGGCTGTTCGTGGTCTACCTGGCCGCCGTCGGCGACCTGGCCCGCCGGGTGCAGTGGCCGGTCACCCGCATCCTGCTGGTGGCGCTGGCCGGCACCATCCCGTTCCTGTCGTTCGTGATGGAGCGCCGCGTGGTCGGCTGGATCCAGGGCACCGACCGGCAGCCCTCGTTCACAGAAGCGTGAGCTGAACGCCCGCCGCCTCGCCGGCGGCGGGCGGCTCCGTCTCGTCCCCGGTCATCACCAGGTCCCGGGTAGGCGTGTCCCGGGCCGGCAGCCCGTGCCGCCGGCAGGCCCGCCGCACCTTCGCGGTGACCAGCCGCTGGTAGTCGGCGCTCACGTAGGCCCGGTTGCCGGGGTAGAGCCGCTGGTAGAACGGCACCAGCTCCGGATGGTTCGCGGCGAGCCAGCTCAGGTACCACTCCCGGGCGCCGGGCCGCAGGTGCAGGACCAGCGGCGTGATGCTCGCCGCCCCCGCCGCGACCAGCGCCCCGACCGTCGCGTCGAGCTGCTCCTCGCTGTCGGACAGGCCCGGCAGGATCGGCGCCATCAGCACGCCGACCCGCAAGCCCGCGTCGCTCATCCGGCGCACCGCGTCGAGCCGCCGCGACGGGCTGGGCGTGCCCGACTCGACGCTGCGCCACAGCGCCTCGTCGAGGAAGCCGATGGAGAACGCCACCGACACCCGGGCCCGCTGCGCGGCCTGCTGCAGCAGCGGCAGGTCCCGCAGGATCAGGGTGCCCTTGGTGAGGATCGAGAACGGGTTCGACCAGTCCGACAGCGCCCCGATGATGCCCGGCATCAGCTGGTAACGGCCTTCCGCGCGCTGGTAGCAGTCGACGTTGGTGCCCATCGCGATCGGCTTGCCGTTCCAGCGGGGCGAGGCCAGCTCGCGGCGCAGCAGCTCGGGCGCGTTCACCTTCACCACGATCTTCGAATCGAAGTCGTGCCCGGTGTCCAGGTCGAGGTAGCTGTGCGTGTTGCGGGCGAAGCAGTTGTGGCTGACCACGCCGTTGGCGATGAAGTCGCCGGTGCCGGTGGTGATGTCCCACAGCGGCAGCTCCAGGCCCAGCGGCTCGATCGACGCCACGTGCAGCGGCACCGTGCCCTTGATCGCGACGCCCTGCACCGTGCGCCGCCGGGTCACCGCCGGGTCGGTCAGGTGGAAGAAGCGCAACTTCTCCGGCAGCCCCCCGAGCAGCCGCAGGCTGAGCAGCCCGATCGGGTCGCGCCGGTCCTCGACGACGAACTCGAACCCGAACGCCCGCAGCGCCGCCCTCGTCGGCTCGACCAGCTCCGGGTCGGTGTGCACGATGCGCCACAGGCCCTGGGTGTGGCTGCCCTCGGCGTCGAAGACCCCGGCCAGGAAGCCCTTGTCCCACTCGGCGTCGCGTTCCTCCGGCCGCTGCAGCAGCAGGCCGATCAGATCGAGATCCCGCCGGGCGTACGTGCGCAGCCCGGTGCGCTGGCCCAGCGGCGTGTACTCGGCGGTGTGCACGCCGGACTCGCGCAGGTAGCCGATCGTGCGGCTGAGCACCTGCGGCTCGGCACACGCCAGCCGGAAGCGCGGCACGGTGCCGTACGGATCGCGGTAGCCGGTCTCCGGCTCCGGGCGCAGCACCGCGTGCAGGTAGCCGCGAAGGTACTCCGGGGACTCCTTGGGCTGCTCGGCGAAGCGGCCGGTGCCCATCAGCTTGTTGCCCGTGGTCAGGTGCGGCCGCTGCTCGGGTCCCGACCTGGCCCCGGTGACGTGCTTCCAGCCCCGGTCGGTCAGGAACCGGTGGTCGCCGCTGGCCACCAGCTCGGTGCCGTCGCGCAGGGTCACCCGGTAGGCGGGCTTCACCGTGGACCACTTGTCGCGCACGTGGGTCACCGCATACCGCCGGTAGGAGCCCTCGCGGACGGTGCCGATGATCGCGTCGCCGACCCGCAGCTCGGCGATGGGCTTGGTGCGGCCGTCGGCCATCAGCACGGGAGTGTCCCCGGCCAGGCAGTACGAGCAGGCGTGGGTGCAGCCGCGATATGGGTTGATCGTGTATTCGAACGGCACCCCGCGCGGCTCGCCCGCCACCTTGTTGATCAGCGACTTGGCGCGTACCTCGTAGAAGGTCATGCCGGCGAAGCCGGGCGTGTCGAACGTACGCACGACCGCGCCGGGCAGCGTCTGCTGCACCGGCGCGGTCGCGTCCGGCGGGATGCTCTCGGTCAGATGGCTCCAGCGCACCCCGCTATTGAAACATATGTTCGAACGCTAGGCAGCTGTCGCGTCCGCCTTCACCTGCTCCATGTCGAGCTCGCGCACCTTCTGGAGCAGGTCCAGGAAGGCGGCCTCGGGCAGGGCGCCCGGCTGCGAGTACACGATCACGCCGTCGCGGATGGCCATGATCGTGGGGATCGACTGGATGTTGAAGTGCATGGCGAGTTCCTGCTGCGCCTCAGTGTCGACCTTGCCGAAGGTGACGTCCGGGTTCGCCTCGGCGGCCCGCTCGTAGACCGGCGCGAAACGGACACACGGACCACACCAGCTCGCCCAGAAGTCGACGAACGTGATGCCGTCGCCGCTCGTCTTCTCGCCGAAGTTTTCGGTGGTGAACTCCACGGTGCCCATCGTCGTGCTCCTCATTTCTTCGAGTGACCAGCGTCCATGTAAACCACTGCGCCACTTAGCTCATTCCCGTCCTGTCCACGGTACAGACGGTGACGTGACGCACAGGGCGGCACGCGATACAACGCGTGCGAGGCGGAGGACCATGAAGACGTGTCCGCGACCTTCGTCTACGACGGCGACTGCGCCTTCTGCACCCGGTGCGTCGAGTTCATCCGCCGCCGGGTGCCGACCGCCGCCGTGATCGTGCCGTGGCACAGCGCCGACCTGCCCGCCCTGGGGCTGACCCGGGAGCAGTGCCTGACCGCGGTGCAGTACGTGGAGCCCGGCCGCCCCGCGCTCGCCGGCCCGGAAGCCATTGCCGCACTCCTGCGGGCGAGCCGCTCACCCTGGCGCCCGCTGGGCGCCGCGCTCGACCTGCCCGCGGTGGGACTCTTCTCGTGGCCGGTGTACCGCTGGATCGCCCGTCACCGCCACCGGCTCCCCGGCGGCACCGCCGCCTGCGCCGTGCCCCGCGCGCCCGGCTTGTA
Organism: Catellatospora paridis; assembly: GCF_009720365.1. Lineage (GTDB taxonomy): Bacteria > Actinomycetota > Actinomycetes > Mycobacteriales > Micromonosporaceae > Catellatospora > Catellatospora paridis. Next base: position 249,919 of record NZ_ML769318.1, read on the forward strand.
ATAGACGTTGGCCTATCTAGGTGAAAATCCGGCGATCGGAGTCATCTAGATAGGCCAACGTCTATGCAAAGCGGGGTGCGCGGGCCGCCGGTCACTCGGGGGCGGTGTCGGGGCGCTTGGGGACCATGACCTTGCGCTTGAAGATGCAGACCAGGGTGCCGTCCTGGTTGTAGCCGCGGGTCTCGACGCTGACCACGCCGCGGTCGGGCTTGGAGCCGGACTCGCGCTTGTCCAGCACTGTGGTCTCGCCGTAGATGGTGTCGCCGTGAAAGGTCGGCGCGACGTGGCGCAGGCTCTCGACCTCGAGGTTGGCGATGGCCTTGCCGCTGACGTCGGGCACCGACATGCCCAGCAGCAGCGAGTAGATGTAGTTGCCGACCACCACGTTGCGCTTGAACTCGGTCTGCGTCGCCGCGTAGTGGGCGTCCAGGTGCAGCGGGTGGTGGTTCATCGTCAGCAGGCAGAACAGGTGGTCGTCGTACTCCGTGACGGTCTTGCCGGGCCAGTGCTTGTAGATCGCCCCGACCTCGAACTCCTCGAAGTAGCGCCCGAACTGCATGGTCCGTCTCCCGCCCCTGGATGCAGCGAACGGCGGGGCCCTCCCCGGCACCCGCCGCCCGCGCTTGTGAAAAGGATTCTGCACGGCCGTTACCGGCGAGTACATAGGCCGCACCGAGAACTACATCACAGACAACGGATCTCCGCCCCGGGGGTGATTGGCACGCTTGGCGGCAAGCGTCCGCGCTTGCGGCATATGCTGACCTCAGGAGGTCGCCATGCCGAGTAATTCCGCAGCGGATCACCTGATCTCGCGCCAGCTGTATCGGCGGGAGATCGCTCCCCTCACCTTCGAACCGCACGAGTGGGAGCTGCTGACCCGGCTCCCGGCCCGTGTCATGATCGCCGCCACCTCCGCCGAACCCGACAGCGACCGCCGTACGGTCGACGAGGGCCTGGCCGGCATCAACGCCATCGCCGCGGGCGCCGACGTGGATTCCGAGCTGGTGAAAGCCATCGTCGGCGCGATCTACGCCGAGGCGGACCCCGATCCGCCCGCCGCGGAGCAGTTCCGCGACCCGCACGCCGCCATCACCGAGGTACTCGTGAGCTGCCGCGCGGCGGCGATCGTGCTCGACGCCCGGGCCACGCCGGCCGACGGGCAGGCGTACCGCCACTGGCTGGAGGCGATCGCGGACCAGGTCTGCGGGGCGGCTCGGTCCGGTGGCCTGCTGGGCCTCGGCGGGACCACCCGCAGCCCGGCCGAGCAGCGTTTCCTGGCCGACCTACTGGACGCGCTGCGCAACGTGTGACCAGCTAAAATCTTTCACTTGTGACCATCGAACGGGACGCGGGGCGCACCGCGCGGGACGGCGTGCCGCCGCAGGCGGCCCCGGACGGCGTGGACGGCTTCGGCACGGGCGGCCCGGCCACCGAGGACGAGCTGGCGGTCGGCGTCGGCCCGTGGCCCGGTTCGTGGCCGGCGGCCGACCACTACGACCACGCCCTGCTGGCCGCCGGCGACCGGCGCAACGTGGTGGACCGCTACCGCTACTGGCGGCACGAGGCGATCGTGGCCGACCTGGACACCCGGCGGCACGACTTCCACGTCGCCATCGAGAACTGGCAGCACGACTTCAACATCGGCACGGTGGTGCGCACCGCGAACGCGTTCCTGGCCGCCGAGGTGCACATCGTGGGCCGGCGCCGCTGGAACCGGCGCGGCGCCATGGTGACCGACCGCTACCAGCACGTACGCCACCACGACGCGATCGAGGCGTTCGCCGCCTGGGCGCGGGGCGCGGGGCTGGCCGTCATCGGCATCGACAACCTGCCCGGCAGCCGCCCGCTGGAGACGACCACCCTGCCCCGGCACTGCGTGCTCCTGTTCGGTCAGGAGGGCCCGGGGCTGTCCGACGCGGCCCGGGCGGCGTGCGACCAGATGTACTCGATCGCCCAGTACGGGTCGACCCGCTCGGTCAACGCCGGGGTGGCCTCGGCGGTGGCCATGCACGCCTGGATCCGTGCGTACGCCGGCCCACCCCCGGCCTGACCGGCTCGCCGATCTTGGCGAGTGGCTTGACGTGCTCCGATCACGGGGCGGACAGTGGTGGTCATGGGGCTCGCGGTGTCTTGTCCGCGGTGCGGTGGCGATCTGCGGCCGCCCGGTCTTGCACACTCCGACTGGGTCTGTGAGCGCGACGGGCCGGTCCCGCCGCTGCACACCGCCCAGCATGTCAACCATGACGTCTTCGCCTGCGCGACCAAGCGCGCGGCCGAGTCCGGAGTGCCCCTGTGGTGCCCCTGGCCGCTGCCGACCGGCTGGACCGTCACCGGCGTGGCATGGGCGGGCGACGACCGGTCCGGCGTGTCGGCCACGGCGCTGGCGTGCAGCGGACCGACCCCGTTCAGTGACGGCCCGGCCGACGTCCTGCTCGTCGCCGAGGAGCCGGGCACGGGGCTCGGCGCGTACTTCGCCGGGCTGTCCGGCCCGGACCCCGGCCCGGCCCTGCTCGACCTGGAAGGCGGGCACGGCGCGCACGCGAAGGTGAAGGCCGACGGGCACCCGACTCCACTGTGGGCGGTGTCGACGCCGGACGACCGCAGCGCCTACGCGGGGGAGGCCCGGGGGCGCTGGCTGTACGCCGTCACCTGGCCCGCACAGGCCGGCTACCTGCTGTCCGAAGACGTCGTCCTGCAGGACCTGAGCGACTGGATGCCGCCGGAACTGGTGTTCGGAGCGCTGTCGCCGCGGCTGCGTCCCGCTCGATGAGTCGACTTCCTTACTTTCCTCATCGGACGCTGGTCAACGGGCTTGCACGGATATGCGCTAATGATTCTCGGCAGGCACCGTTACTGATACGCTGAGTCTCGCCACGGCCACCAGTTGTCGAGTGGACACGGCCAGGCGGAGGGGGATAGCCCGACATGCTCAAGAAGATCCTTACGTGGGGCGGCATCGCCTTTTTGATCTTCTTCGTGGCGTTCCGGCCCGATTCTGCGGCGAACGTCGTGAAGACGCTGGGCGGCACTGTCATGGACATCGCCCAGGGTTTCGGTGACTTCTTCGGCAGCCTGGTCGCTTAGCTCATATGATCGGCGGTCTCGGGCCGGACGAGCCAAGCGAAGAGCGCACTCCGGGTCCTGACGGTCCGGAGTGGTCCGGTCGCCGTGAACGCGACACGGAGCCCATCCCGCGGACCCGAGCGGAGTCCCAGCCGCCTGCTGAGGACGATCTGCACGCTGATCCGGGCGACCACGCACACTTCATCGGCAAGGCCACCGTGGGGGCGACCGCCGGTGCCGCCTCGGGCGGCTCCGGAGGCAGGCCCCCCGGTGACAACGCCACCACGGCGCCCCTCGGTGACGAGCTTCCGAACTTCACCGAGGAGGAACTGGCCGGGCTGCGGTTCGACGCGTCCGGGGTGCCGCTGGGGCCGCGCCGGGTGCTCCCGCTCGAGGACGAGCCGAGCGCCATGGTCGCGCGCTACCTGTTCCCCACCGAGCGTTATCGCGGGGAGTGGAAGCGGCACTGGGTGCACCTCACCAACCCGCTGCTGATCGGCGTGTTCGCCACCTTCGCGCTGGGTTACCTGTCGGGCTTTCTGGCCAAGCAGGATGTCGCCGGCATGTGGGTGGTGGCGGTGGTGATCTGGGCGCTGGTGATGAGCTGGGTCGCCTGGACCGTCGCCGACTGGTATTTCGACCGCTTCATCCTGACCAACAAGCGGCTGATGCTCGTCAATGGGCTCATCACCCGCAAGGTGGCGATGATGCCACTGCTGAAGGTCACCGACATGAAGTACGAGCAGTCGCCGCTGGGCCGCATGCTCAACTACGGCACGTTCGTGCTCGAGTCCGCCGGCCAGGACCAGGCGCTGAGCAAGGTCGACCACATGCCCAACCCGAACGAGCTGTACCTGCGCATCGTCGAGGAGATGTACGAGCCGGCGGCAGTGGAGGCGCGGCTCGGGCGTGAGGCGGAAGAGGAGTAGTCGGGCTATTCGGCCTCTGCCGAAAGGGCCGATCGGTGGACTGGAAAGTTCACTGCCAGATCTAGATCCGCTAGCGCGAGTATGCCAGTCTGTCCGTTGAGGCGACGCATACGGGGTATCCACCCGATACCGGGAACCAAACGGGGTGCGGCAGCCTCTTACACGGGGTGATGGGCGCGTTCGACGCGCCTCGGTCAGGCGTTCGAGACGAACGCCTGCGATAGGAGGTGCGTCTGTGAGCCACCGGTCGGCCATGGAGGACGAGTTCCGCGAGTTCGTGACCGCACGTTCGGCAGCTCTGCTGCGCACGGCATACCTGCTGGCCGGTGACTGGGCCACGGCGGAGGACCTGCTGCAGACGGCGCTCACCAAGACGTACCTGGCGTGGAAGCGCCTGGGGCAGATCGAGGCGGTGGAGCCGTACGCCCGCCGGGTGCTCGTCAACACCGCGACGAGCTGGTGGCGGCGACGCTGGCACGGCGAGCGACCCACCGAATTCCTCCCGGAACGGGCAGCGCCGGACAACCTCGAAGAGCAGCTAGAACGCGATGTGATGTGGAAACATGTCAAAGCTCTGCCGGCACGACAACGCGCCGTGCTGGTCCTGCGTTTCTACGAGGACATGTCTGAGGCGCAGACAGCCGCGATGCTGCAGATCTCGCCCGGGACCGTGAAGAGCCAGACGTCACGAGCCCTGGGCACGCTGCGGCAGCGGCTGGCTGCCGAGGGAGTCACCGGCAGGCTGCCGGCCGCGAAGGCGGCGGCGGAGCCGGCGGTCCCGAAGCAGCGAGCGGGCAGGGTCGTCACGGAGTCGCTCGACCTGCCCGCAGGCGAGGTCATCCTGACGGCCGAGCCCACCCCGGTCACCGCACCCGCGGTGCCGTCGCCTCGGAGGGAAGCTGTTCGACCGGCCCGCGTGCCGGTCGGCCAACCTGGGCGGTGACCATGCTTGAGGACGAGCTGCGTGAGATGTTCGCGGCTCGCGCGCAGACCCTTCCTGCCGCCGCGGACCCGGCCGGCCGCGCCATTCGAACGGCGCGCCGGACGACGCGGCGGCGGCGGACGGCGACGGGCACGATGACGGTGTTCGCCTTCGCGACCGTGCTCGGCGGCGCCGTCGCGGCCCAGGGGCTCGGCGCCGCGACGACGACGGCAACCGATCCGAACCGGGTCACCTTCCAGAACCTCTACGGCGCCGACCAGCCGGTCGCCGCCCGCCAGACCCAGCTGCCGACCATGGAGCTGCCGGTCGACCTGCTGGTCGGCCAGCAGCTGTGGACCACCGACGGCCAGCGGGTGGACCTGGTCCACGAGGGCGACGTCGCCATGATCGCGAAGGTGCCCGACGGCTGGGTGTACTCCGACGCCAACACGGTGCGCCTGCTGCCCAACAGCGCCAGCGAGCCGCTCCGGCTGTCCGGCCAGGCCGAGTGGGCGGTGAGCCACGACGGCAGCCGGGTGGCCACCAACGACCAGGGCACCATGGCGGTCACCAAGGTGAGCGGCGGCGACCGGGGCACGACGGTCGCGTCGTCGCCGGTGCCCGACGCCGCCGCACCGGTGACCTTCTTCGGCGAGCGGGTCGTCGTCTCCAGCGAGAAGGGCTTCGACTACTGGAGCGCGGCGGCGCCCTCGCAGTACACCGAGACCTGGAACGCGGATCTGCTCGCCGTGTTCGGCAGCCTGGGCGCCAACGTGGCGATCGGCATCGTGCGCGGCGAGGGCGACCTGCTGTGCCTGGTCGACGTCACCGCGGTCAAGAAGGGCCTGAAGATCGGCGCGCGGCTGGGCTGCGGCGACCTGGTGGGCCGGGCGCTGGTCAAGCTCCACGCGGCGCTCTCCCCCGACGGCGGGCTGCTCGCCGTGGCCACGCCGAGCGGCCTGCAGATGATCGACCTGGACAAGTCGCGGATCAACGCGGCGGCGAGCAAGGACAAGGAACAGGCGCAGGTCGAGGCGCTGGTGCTGCAGGCCGACTGCCCGATCGCCGCGGTGGACGCGGTGGTGTGGTCGGACAACCGGACGGTGCTGGCGCAGACCGACTCCGACGGCATCTTCGCCTGCCGGAACGACGGCACCAAGCTCCAGGTCACGTTGCCGCCCGACGTCCAGCCCGGCTGGACGATGATCCCTTCGTACGGCGCCGGCAAGTGACGATCGACCTGCACCTGCACTCCACCGCGAGTGACGGCACCACACCCCCCGACGAGCTGATGCGCCTGGCCGGCGCGGCGGGGCTCGGGGCCGTCGCGCTCACCGACCACGACACCACCGCCGGCTGGGCGGCCGCCACGCAGGCGCTGCCGCCCGGCCTCACCCTCATCCGGGGCGCGGAGCTGAGCTGCCGCTGGCACGGCGAGAGCGAGTCCATCGCGCTGCACCTGCTGGCATACCTGTTCGACCCCGCCGACGAGCACCTGGTCGCGGCGCTGGCCCGGGTGCGCGAGTCGCGGCTGGGGCGCGCCGAACGCATGGTCGCGCTGATGCGGGCCGACGGCATCGACGTGAACTGGGCCGACATCCTGGCCCACGCCGACGGCGGCACCGTCGGCCGGCCGCACCTGGCCGCCGCACTGATCCGGGCCGGGCTCGTCGCCGACACCCAGGAGGCGTTCAGCCCGCGCTGGATCGGCAACGGCAGCCCGTACCGGGTGCCCAAGGACGACCTCGACGTGTTCGAGGCGCTGCGCCTGGTGCAGGCAGCCGGCGGGGTGACCGTGTTCGCCCACCCGCGGGCCCGGGTCCGCGGGCGGGTCGTGCCGAAGGAGCTGTTCGCGCAGCTCGCGGCCGCCGGACTGGACGGCCTGGAGGCCGACCACCACGACCACAGCCCGGCCGAACGCGCCGAGGTGCGCCGCATCGCCGCCCAGCTCGGCCTGTTCGTCACCGGCAGCTCGGACTTCCACGGCACGCACAAGAAGGTGCGCATCGGCGAGTTCACCACGGCCCCGGAGGCGCTCGAGCGGATCGTCGCCGGTGCGACCGGCGCCACCCCCGTCACGGGAGTCGTCGGATAACCCTTGCCCGGCGTGCTATGCATCCGGTGTGGATTGGAAGTTCTTCGGCGAGGTCTTCGTCACCCTGCTCGTCATCACCGACCCGCCGGGAATGGTGCCCATCTTTCTCGCGCTGACCGGGGCGCTGCCCGCCCGGGACCGGCACAAGGCCGCCACGCACGCGGTCGCGCTGGCCCTGGGCGTCATCGCGGTCTTCGCGGTGGCCGGTCAGACCATCCTGGACTACCTGCACATCCAGCTGCCGGCGCTGCAGGGCGCGGGCGGCCTGCTGCTGGTCCTGGTCGCGCTGGAACTGCTCACCGGCAAGGCCGACGACCCCGACCAGCAGTCGACCTCGAACATCGCCCTGGTCCCGCTCGGCACGCCGCTGCTGGCGGGTCCCGGTGCGATCGTGGCGACGATGCTGTTCGTGCAGCGGGCCGACAGCGGTGGCCAGTACCTGGCGATCGGGCTGGGCATCATCGCGGTCATGGTCGCGGTGTGGCTGGTCCTGCGCTACTCCGGGTTCATCGTGAAGGTGCTGCGGCCCGGCGGCATCGAGGTGCTGACCCGCATCGCCGGTCTGCTGCTGGCCGCGATCGCGGTCCAGCTGATGGCCGACTCCATCGGCGCCTTCGTCGAGATGTTCACCACCGCGCACCCGTAACGCGAAGCTCCTGATCGATCATGAAGTTGTGGACACGACACGCCGTCGAGCCGTGCCATAAGTTCATGATCAACACGTGGGAGTGGGGTCAGGGCGTGGGGGTGCGGCGGATGACGGCCACGCCGTTGTCCAGGTCGATGCCGGTGCCGTTGGCGACGTCGACGCGTCGGCGGGCGGCTTCCTGGATGTGCTCGGTCTGCTTGTGCTTGCTCGGCCGGAACAGGCCGTCGATCTCGGCCAGGCCCGCGGACATCATCGCGGTGGCGCCGTTCTTGTCGTCGCCGCCGCGCAGCCAGCGCAACAGTCCCACCGCACACACTCCTGACCTCGCCCGACCGGCCCGGTCGGGCGGGTCGCCTGGCCAGTGTCCCACCGGACTGGCACGATCTGCCAGGTGAGCCGAACCCCCCACCCCCGCCGCGGCAAGGACGTCCCGGAGCAGCTCGGCTTCGACATGATGCCCGAGCGCCTGTTCGTGTGCACCCCGAGCAAGCTCGCGTCATACGCCGACTGCCCGCGCCGCTACCGGCACACCTACCTGGATCGGCCCGCGCCGCAGAAGGGGCCCGCCTGGGCGCACAACTCGCTCGGCGCGAGCGTGCACACGGCGCTGCGCAACTGGTGGGACCTGCCCGAGGAGCGGCGCACGAGCGCGGCCCTGCCGCGGCTGCTGCGGGCCACCTGGGTGCGCGAGGGCTACCGCGACGACGAGCAGGAGCGGGCGGTCTACGACCGGGCGCTGAGCTGGCTGGAGGCATACACCGAAGGTCTAGATCCTGACCTGGACCTGTTGGGCGTGGAGCGCACGGTGGCGGCGAAGACGGCGGTGCTGGCGCTGAGCGGCCGGGCCGACCGCATCGACGCCCGGGGCGGCGAGGCCGTGATCGTCGACTACAAGACCGGCCGGACCGGACTGGACGCCGACGACGCCCGGGGTTCGCTGGCGCTGGCGCTGTACGCGTTCGCCGCCGAGCGGGTGTTCCGCCGTCCCTGCCGCAAGGTCGAGCTGCACCACCTGCCGACCGGCACGGTCGCCGCGCACGAGCACACCCCGGAGTCCATCGCCCGGCACGTGGGGCGGGCCGAGGACACCGCGCGCGACATCATCGCCGCGGAACGGGCGCTGGCCGACGGGACGCCGCCCGACGAGGCGTTCCCGACCACGCCGAGCAGCCTGTGCAGCTGGTGCGACTTCCGCCGGGTGTGCCCGGCGGGCGCGGAAGCGCCGGTGAAGGAGACCTGGGCGGCGGTGGAGGCACTCCAGCCCGCCGCGCCGCCGGTCGAGGACGCCTCGCCGGCCGTTTCGTAGCGGGCGGCGTCAGGACGCCGCGTCGGGTGTCCGGTCCTCGGCGGCCAGCTGCTGGCAGGACGGGCACAGGCCCCAGTAGGTGACCTCGGCCTCGTCGAGGGCGAAGCCGTGGGTCTGGCTCGGGTCGAGGCAGGGCGCGGCGCCGGTGGCGCAGTCGACGTCGGCGATCGCGCCGCAGCCGCGGCAGACGATGTGATGGTGGTTGTCGCCGCTGCGGGCCTCGTAGCGGGCCGGGGAGCCGGCCGGTTCGATGCGCCGGGCCAGGCCCGCGCGGGCCAGTGCGCCGAGCACGTCGTAGACGGCCTGGGTGGAGACCGAGTCGAGGCGCTGCCGGGCCTGCCGGGTGATCTCCTCGACCTCGAGGTGGCCACCCTGCCCGAGGATGTCGAGCACGGCGAGGCGCGGCCGGGTCACCCGCAGGCCCCGGGCGCGAAGGAGAGCCTGGGGCTCGATGTCGCCGTGCATGACCACCATTTCAGCAGCTAACTTGGATCTGCTCAAGAAAAGGTCCGATATACGTGCTCTGCGACACGGCGCATTCCCCCTCTGTCCCATCGACGTGGGCGGGTCTAGGCTCACCTTGACCTTGGGTACGCACCCCCGGAATCCACGTGGAGGCACAGTGTTCGAGGAACTACTCGGCCTGCCGGCTCACCCCCTGCTCGTGCACGCCGCAGTCGTGTTCGCCCCACTGCTGATCGTCGGCGTGGTGGTCTATTCGTTCGCCCCGGCGGTGCGCCGCTACATCGGCTGGGCCGTGCTGCTGCTCGGCGTGGGCGCGCCCATCGCGCTGTGGTTCGCGCGCCAGAGCGGCGAGGCGCTGTTCGCGACGCTCGTCGAGAAGGGCTACCCGCCGCAGATCCTCGCCCAGGTGGACGTGCACAAGGACTACGGCGACGCGGCGGCCTGGGCGGGCACCCTGCTGGGCGTCCTGGCGATCGCGCTGGTGCTCTTCACCACCTCGGCCGCGAAGAAGCCGGCGACCAGCGGCTCCCGCGCCACGGGCTGGGCCCTGATCGCGCTGAACCTGCTCGCCGCCGGGGCCACCGGCTACTACGTCTTCAAGACCGGTGACACCGGCGCCCACGCGGTCTGGAGCACCATCTGACTGTCAGGTCCGCCACTGCACGCAGGCGATGAGGATCAGCACGATGCCCGCGGCGATGCCGAGCGCGTTGGTGAAGCGGTCCGCGCGCTCCTCGGCGAGGTCGATCGCCTCGTGATCCAGTTCGGGCAGCCGTCGCGGGACGACGGTGCGCGGGGTGACCTCCGGATGCCAGCCCGGCGGGGGCGGCACGGCGGGCGGCGGTCCCGGATACGCCGAGGCGGCCTGCTCGGCGTCGGCCCCGTCGGCAGACGGCGCGGGCCTGCGCCACTGATCATCGGCGGGCCGGTTCACGACCGGCCCCGGGAACGGACGAAGCTCCGCCCGTGCCATCCGGCGGGGGCGGAGCTTCGGCGGTCGGGCCCGCGGAGGCGGACCGCGGGACGCAGCGCGCCTGGTCCTATGCTGCTGGGGTGAGCACTGAGGCTGACTTCGCCGGTCGTGACGACGATCGAGTCGTGGAACTCGAAGACGACGCGCCTGTGCTGCCCGACCAGACCCGTGAGGACACGGACCGGGGCTGGGGCGAGCGGTCGTGGAGCAACGACGACCGGCTGCGCGACGAGCGCCCGCCGCACTGGGACTGACCGCCGGCTACAGCGGTGGCGGGGCTGGCGCACCGCCGTACTATAGCGCGGAAACGGACATTGCGGGCGAAGCTCAGGAAGCGCTGCTGCTCGCGGTCGACGACGAGGTGCTCTTCGACGGCGTGCTGCTGCTCGACGTGGAGCTGCCGCCGCTGGTCGAGCCGCTCGACGCGGAGGTCGAGGAGCTGCCGGACGCCGCGGGAGCCGTGCCGGAGCCGCTGCCGCGCGAGTCGGTGCGGTAGAAGCCGGAGCCCTTGAAGACCACGCCGACCGAGGAGAACAGCTTGCGCAGGGTGCCCTCGCACGTCGGGCACTCGGTCAGCGGCTCGTCCGCGAAGGACTGCACGGCCTCCAGCTGGTGACCGCAAGCGGTGCAGGCGTACTGGTAGGTGGGCACGTTCCCCTCCATGATCATTACTGGCACTCGGATATACCGAGTGCTAATAGTGCCTGACCGCCCCGCGACGTGCCAAGTGGCTGTCGCCGATCACACTGTCGCCGTCAGCCGGGAATGCGCCGCAGGCCGCTCGGCATGAGTACGTAACCCACCCGCTGGTCGTGCCCCTCGGCGGGCACCTCGTCGAGCAGTTCGCCGTCGTACAGCAGGGCGACCACCGGCGTGCCGCGCGCGACCCTGGCCAGGGCCCGGTCGTAGCTGCCGCCGCCGCGGCCCAGCCGCGCGCCGCGCCGGTCCACGGCGACCGCGGGGACCAGTACCAGGTCCGCCATGGTGATTCCGGTCATGCCGGTGCGCGGGCCGGTGGGCTCGCGCAGCCCCAACGTGGCGGGCGCGAGCGAGTCCGGCCCGGTGTAGTCGGCCCAGTCGAGATCGCGGTCGGGCCGCAGCACCGGCAGCAGCACCCGGGCCACGCCGGGCGTGGCGGCGAGCCGGTCCGGCAGATCCGGGCCGCCGGGTTCGCCGGTCATCGGCACGTACGCGCATACCGTCAGCGCCCCGTCCGCCGCGATCAGTTCCGGCAGCAACCCCGCCAGCGCCGCATCCGCCCTGGCTGCGGCCGCTGGAGTCAGCGCGCGGCGGGCCGCCAGCGCCGCGGCGCGGACCGCCCGCTTGGTCGCCGCGGACGTCACTGAAGAAACGGAATATTCACTCATAACGTCCCCAGGTTGTACAAGCGTCGCATCCTAGCGCGGCGTTGGCCGTTGACTCCGATGACTTCACCGCCGCCGAGGGGGAAAGTGTGACACTGCGCGCACGGCTCACCACCGCCTTCCTGGCGGTGGTCCTCAGCCCCGTTCTGCTCGGCGCCTTCTTCGTCGGCACCATGGTCAGCAAGCTGTCCCACGAACGCGCCACCGAGCGGCTGGCCGTGGCCGCCGGCTCGGTGCGCACGTCGGTCGGCGCGCTCTGCGGCCAGCTGCGCGCCGTCGCCGAGGGCGTCGCCGCCGCACCCGCCGACCAGCGCCTGGCCACCGCCGAGCGCATGGTCGCCGCGGGCCTCGCGGGCGGCGTGCACATCGACACCGGCGTCGACGGCGCCACCACCGCCCAGGCCCCGGCCCCGCCGTGGGCCGACTGCGCGGGCCCGGACCCGCAGGTGCGCCCGGACGCGGTCGCCGGATTCGAGGCGCTGTCGGCGCGGGTGCCGCTGGCCGGCCCCAACGGCGAGCCGACGGGCACCGTCTCGGCCGCCCTCACCGTGGACGGCGACCTGATCCGGCGGCTGGCCCAGGCCAGCGGCGCTCAGCTGACCCTGCTGCCCGGCACCGGCGTGCCGGCGGGCGCGGCCGCCGCCGGCGATCCCGACCTGGCGACCGACGCCGACGGCACCCTCGGCGAACCCGGCACCGGCGACACCCTCGACGGCGATGACACCGACGGCGATGACACCGACGGCGCTGCGGAGGACGGGGCGGGCGGCATCGGCGGGATGCCGGGCGCGGTGCCCGGCGGCATCGGCGCGCAGCCCGGCCCGGCGGCGGGGCAGCCCGGCGACCTCACCGGCGGTGCGCTGCCCGTCGACCCGAGCGCCGACGGCCCCGGCCCGAACGGCGTCGTCGCGGCCGGCCCGCACGAACCGCCCGCCGACGGGGCGATCGGCGACGAGTTCGGCCAGGAGATCGACCTCGCACCCCCGCCCGAGGAGCCCGGCGGCGGCGGGCCGGTGCACACCACGATGCTCGGCGCGGACGCGGCGACCATCAGCGTGTACGCGGGAAAGCTTGGCGACGGCGCGACCGGCGCGGCGGACAACGGCCACCTCGTGGCGCGGGTCGGTCCCGTCGCCGGGGAGCCGCTGCCGCTGGCGGTGTCGCTGCCCGCCCGGCCGCCGACCGGCCTCTACCTGCTGCTCACCCTCGTCGTCCTGATCACCGCCGCGGTGGCCGTGACAGTCGCCTGGTGGCTCGCGAAGACCGCCACCGAGCCCGTGGTGGAGCTGGCCGCGGCCGCCGACCGGGTGGCCGGGGGCGACCTGGACGCCCGGGTGCCGGTACGCGGCAACGACGAGATCGCCCGGATGGCCACCGCGTTCAACCACATGACCCGCGAGCTGCACACCTACGTGGCGGCGCTGACGGCCAGCCGGGACCAGTTGCGCGGGCACCTGGGCGTGCTCGGCGACACCCTGTCCAGCACCCACGACCTGGATCGGATCCTGCGCGTCATCCTGCAGACCGCCCGGCACGCCACCGGCGCGTCGGCGGGCATGGTGCTGCTGGCCGACCCGGCCACCGGCGCGCTGGTCGGCCAGTGCACCGAGGGCCTGCCCGAGCAGTGGACCACCGGCGAGCGGGGCACCCTGCGGGTGCCGTACGGGCTCGGGCTGACCGGCCTGGTCGCGGCCACCGGCGTGCCCCGGTTGGGCCGCGTCGAGCGGGACGGGCCGCGGCTGGACCCGGGCGAGCCGGACTGCCGCACGTACATGGTGGTGCCCTTCTCGGCGCCGGGGCTGGGCGAGGCGAGCTCGTTCCCGCAGCCCGGGGCGCTGCCCGCGGCGCGCGGCGTGCTGGCCCTGTACGACCGGCTGGGCCGCGACGAGTTCGACGACTCCGATCTGGTCACCCTGCGCACGTTCGCCGGGCAGGCCGCGGTCGCCGTCGACAACGTGCGGGTGCACGAGGAGGCGCAGCGGCTGTCGGTGACCGACCCGCTCACCGGGCTGTTCAACTACCGCTCGCTGCGCGAGTCGCTGCGCCGCGAGTCCGAGCGGGCCGTCCGCTTCGGCCGCCGGCTGTGCGTGCTCGCCCTGGACCTGGACCGGTTCAAGGAGATCAACGACACCTACGGCCATGCCGCCGGCGATGCCGTGCTGGCCGAGTTCGCCCAGCGCATCCGGTACGAGATCCGCGAGGTCGACGTGGCCTTCCGGCACGGCGGCGAGGAGTTCGTGGTGCTGCTGCCGGAGACCGACGAGGTGGGCGGCGTCGCCGTCGCCGAGCGGCTGTGCGAGTCGGTGCGCCGTGAGCCGATCATCGTGCCGGCCCGCGACGGCGGACCGGACCTCTACGTCAACATCACGGTCTCGATCGGACTGGCCGTGCTGCCCGACCACGGGCAGCAGGGCGCCGGGGTGCTCCAGGCCGCCGACGAGGCCCTGTACGCCGCCAAGGCGGCCGGGCGGGACACCTTCCAGGTCGCGCTGCCCGGCGGCGTCCTGTGCCCATCCGGCGGCGCGTCGAGCAGCCCACAGGCCCCTCGACAGGCTCGGGGCCGTTAGTCTCGCGACATGTCGGCTCACACCCCCCACGCACAAGCGCACGGTCAGCGGGCCACGAAGGCTGTCATCCCGGCGGCCGGACTGGCGACCCGGTTCCTCCCGGCCACCAAAGCGGTGCCCAAGGAGTTGCTACCCGTCGTCGACCGGCCCGTTCTGCAGTACATCGTGGAGGAGGCGTCGCGCTCGGGCATCAACGACGTCCTGCTCATCACCGGACGTGGCAAGACCAGCATGGTCGACCACTTCGACCGCCAGCCCTACCTGGAGGCGCGGCTGGAGGCCAAGGGCGACCTGGAGCGCCTGGCCGCGGTCCGCGGCACCTCCGAACTGGCCGAGATCTACACCTGCCGCCAGGGCGAGCCGCTGGGCCTGGGCCACGCGGTCTCCTACGCGGAGTCCCACGTGGGCGACGCCCCGTTCGCGGTGCTCCTCGGTGACGAGTTCACCGAGGAGTCGCAGCCGCTGCTGCCGCAGATGATCGACCTGCAGTCGCGCACCGGCGGCATCGTGCTGGCGTTCATCGAGATCCCCGAGGACCAGGTCAACCGGTACGGCATCGCGTCGGTGTCCGACGCCGGTCCCGAGTACGCCGACGTGGACAACGTCGTACGGGTCACCGGCCTGGTCGAGAAGCCGGCCCGCGAGGAGGCCCCGAGCAACCTGGCGGTCGTCGGCCGCTACGTGCTGCCCGGCACCATCTTCGACGCGATCCGGCGCACCAAGCCGGGCAGCGGCGGCGAGATCCAGCTGACCGACGCGATGGCGCTGCTGCTCGCCGAGGGCACCCCCGTGCACGGCATCGTGTACCGCGGGCACCGCTACGACACCGGCATGCCGCTGGGTTACCTGCAGGCCGTCGTACAGCTGGCCAGCGAGCGCGACGACCTCGGCCCCGCCTTCACGGAGTGGCTGAAGTCCTTCGTCGCGGGCCTCGACGGCAATGCGGGGAAGGCCGCCTGACATGACCGCCACGGTCAGGTCCACTCCGGACCCCGTCCATCTCGACGCGGCAGCGGCCGCGGGCGAGCTGACGCCACTCGCCGACTACCTGGGCAGCGTGCTGCGCAGGCTGCGGGCGCTGCCGGCGTTGGATCTGGACCTGACCCAGGCGCACGGCAACGTGCTGGCCGACAACGTGCTGGCGACCCACCCGTACCCGGCCTTCGACCAGGCCGCGATCGACGGCTACGCGGCGCGGTCCGAGGACATCGCGGCGGCGGCGGCCGGGCGGCCCGCGCGGCTGAACGTGGTGGGCGACCTCGCCGCGTCCAGCTGGCGGCCGGCCCGGCTCACGCCCGGCACCTGCTTCTCGGTGGCCGCCGGCGCGGCGCTGCCGCAGGCCGCCGACGTGGTGGTGCCGATCCGGTGGACCGACCAGGGCATGGCCTCGGTCGAGGTGCACCACCCCGCCAAGCGCGGTTACGGCGTACGCCGCACCGGCGAGATCGTCACCGAGGGCATGGTGCTGGCGCGAGCGGGCACGACAGTGACCCCGGCGCTGGTCGGGGCGCTGGCAGCCAGCGGGATCGGGCACGTGATCGTGCGGCCCAGCCCGCGCGTCGTGATCGTGTCCACCGGCGACGAACTCGTCGAGGCGGGCCGGGTCTCGCAGCCAGGCCAGGTCGTCGACGTCAACTCGCACGCGCTGACCGCGGCCACCGCGGAGGCGGGCGCGCACGCGTACCGCGTGGGGATCTGCGACGACGACCCGGAGGCGCTGCGCGCGCTGCTGGAGGATCAGACGCTGCGCGCCGATCTGATCATCACCACCGGCGGTTCCGGCACCGGGCCCGGCGACATGGTGCGGCGCATCCTGTCGCGCCGCGACGGCAGCCGAGCGGGCATGGTGACCTTCACGGACGTGTCGCTGTACCCGTGCGGCACGCTCGGCTTCGGCACCGTCGGCAGCGCCGAGGAGGTGCCGATCGTCTGCCTGCCCGGCGAGCCGGGCGCCGCGCTGATCGGCTTCGAGGTGCTGGCCCGCCCCGTGATTCAGGTGCTGGCCGGGGCCGAGCCGGTGTTCCGGCCGTCGGTGCGCGGCCACCTGCTGGAGACCGTCGCGTCGCCCGGGGGGCTGCGCGAGTTCCGCCCGGCGCTGGTGGCCGAGCGCCGCGGTGGCGGATACACGGTGCAGCCGCTGCCGGGCGGTGCCCGTACCCTGGCCGGTATGGCCGAGGCTAACGGACTACTGGTGCTGGGTGAGCGGGTGACCAGCGCGGCAGCGGGCTCCACCGTGGACGTGCTGCTGCTGGACCGCCGGCGATGACGGGGCACAGCGAGCGCGGCGAGGAGAAGGCATGAGCAGCGCGGTGGGTTATCCCGCGGTGCTCACCGACGGCGACGTCGTGCTGCGGCCGTACCGGCGGGGCGACGCGGGGTCGTGGGTCGAGGTGCGCACCTACAACGAGGCCTGGCTGCGGCAGTGGGAGGCCACGCCGCCCGCGGCCTGGTCCGAGCTGAACTCGACCGCCGCGTTCCACATGATCCGGCGAGCCATGCGCCGCGGCGCCCGCCAGGGCGAGTCGATGCCGTTCGCGATCTGCCTGCGCGACCGCGGCCGGGAGCGCCTGGTCGGGCACATCAACCTGGGCAGCATCGTGCGGCGGGCGTTCTCCTCGGCGTACTGCGGCTACTGGATCGACTCGCGGGTGGCCGGGCGCGGCATCATGCCCACGGCTCTCGCGCTCGTCGTCGACCACGCGTTCGGGCCGGGGCGGCTGCACCGCGTGGAGGTCAACATCCGGCCGGAGAACAAGCCCAGCCGTCGTGTGGTGGAGAAGCTCGGCTTCCGCGAGGAGGGCTACCACCCGCACTACATGTTCATCGACGGCGCTTGGCGTGATCACATCGGATACGCGCTGACCTGGGAGGACGTGGCCTCCGACGGCGGCCTGCTGGCCCGCTGGCGGCGGCGGCGCGGCTGAACCGGACTTCACCTTCCTACGGTGTGGCGTTACGCGATCACGTGATCACGAACGTAGGCTCCCCTCACTGGAAGTCTTACGGTGACCGATCGATAGGCCGGCCGCCGTACCAAGGGTGACGCCGGTGGTCAGTCCACGGCGGTCCGCCGACGGCGGGCTGCCGGGAGGAGCCATTGGCGCAGGGAGGGGAGAGGGTGCCGACCTCGGTGCTCCTCGCCGTCCTCGCTGCTGCGGGCCTGCTCGCTCTCGCTCCGGCGCTGGTGCGCCGGTACGACGCCACCGAGCGGCTGGTGGCCGAGCGGGCGATCTCTACCGCGCGGGTGCTGTCGCGCCGCCGCCGTCGCCGCACCGTGCCCGGACGGCGGCCGATCCGCCCGCCGCGGGCGCTGTGCACCGCCCCCGTGTCCGCGCCGCCCTCGTCCGGCAACGGCCCGTCCCGCACCCCGCTGCGCCTGGTCGGCCAGGCCGAGCGGGTCAAGGCCAAGCCCCGCCGCCGGCACCGCCCGGCCGTGTACCGCCGCCGCCGGCTGCTCGCCGGGCTGGTGCTGCTGAACCTGGTGCAGCTGGCCGGCGTCGCGCTGGTCAGCCCAGGGTTCCTGATCAGCGTGTCGGTGACCGGCTCGGCCCTGCTGCTGTACGTCGCCCACCTGCGCGGCCAGGCGCTGCGTACGGCCCGCCGCCGCCGCTCCGAGGAGCGCCAGGCGCAGTGGCTCGCCGAGCAGCAGGCGCAGGTCCGCCTTGCGCAGCGCCGCCGCGCGCAGGCCCGCCGCGAGGCCGCCCGGCTGCTCCAGGAGGAGCTGCTGCGGGCCCAGGAGCAGCTGGCCGCGCTGCAGGCCCAAGCCGAGACCCTGGCCGCCGAGGCACCCCCGCCGCCCCGGGTGGCGACGATCTCCTACCGCGGCCGCCAGGGCGGCGTACGCGGCCGGCCGTACCACGCCGGCCCGGCCGCCTGACCCCTTCCGGAGTGCGGGAACCGTGACGCACGACGCACCGGGTATGGATTCGCGATCGTTCCGCGGACCTGCTAACCTTGGCCGGTCCGTTACACGGACCGACTCGGGGACGTGGCGCAGCCCGGTAGCGCACCTCGTTCGCATCGAGGGGGTCAGGGGTTCGAATCCCCTCGTCTCCACCAGAGTCAGAGGCCGTCTCTCCTGTGAGAGACGGCCTCTTCGTTTTCCCGTATCCCCCGGTCCTGGTGCTGGCTAGGGTCGGCGGCTTCGACCTGTACTGGTAGCCGACTGCGGCCGCGGCCTGGTCACGCCTGCGGCGCAGACGGCGAAGGCCCGCGGCGGCGTGCCACGGGCCCTCGTCCGGTCGAGGATCAGATCCAGTTGTTGCCGAGGATCATGCGTTTCTGCCAGTCGACGTACGGGATCGGCTCGCCCGTGTAGATCGGGTAGAAGAAGGCGAACATGATCACGACGAGCAGCACGAACGCGCCGAGCGCGACGGAGCCGATGAGCTGCCTGTTCTCGTTCTGCGGCAGGCCCGGCGGCGAGGTCATGATCGCGCCGAAGACGAACACCACGGCCAGGATCAGGAACGGCTCGGCCGGCATGGCGTAGAAGTAGAACATCGTGCGGGTCGGGAAGAAGAACCACGGGATCAGCGCGGCACCCGTCATCACCAGGATGGCCCCGGCCCGCCAGTCGCGACGGGCGATGCCGAACCACAGCGTCGCGCCCAGCGCGGGCAGGAAGCTCCACCACAGCAGCGGCGTGCCCAGCAGCAGCACCTCGGCCGCGCACTGCTCCACCCCGCAGCCGGGATCCCCGGACCAGTAGAAGGCCACCGGGCGCCCCAGCAGCAGCCACTGGATCGGCGCCCACGGGCCCGCCGACTGGTACGTGTGCTCCGAGCTGAGGCCTTCGTGGAAGCGCAGCGCCTCCTGGTGGTAGTGCAACAGGCTGCTGAACCAGTTCGGTGACCAGTTGCGGTAGTAGCCGCCGTCGGTGAGGATCCAGCCGCTCCAGCTCGCCAGGTAGACGCCGAACACGATGGGGATGCAGGCGAGCACCCACAGGCCCTCGTCGAGGATGGCGTCGCGGATCGGGTGGCGGACCCCGGCACTGCGCCGTGCGCCCACCTCCCACCAGATCAGCAGCAGCACGAACACCGGCAGGAAGGCCAGCGCCGACCACTTGACCGCCAGGGCGCCGCCCAGCAGCGCGGCCGCCGCCAGCCGCCACCACGGCACCGCGAACGCCGGGCGGCTGCTGCGGCCCCGTCCGTGCGGGTCGCCGCCGCCCTCCACGAAGCGCAGCCACCGCAGGCGGCGCTGATCACGGTCGAGCACCAGCGCGCCGAACGCGGCCAGCAGGAAGAACATGAGGAACAGGTCGAGCAGGGCCGTGCGCGACAGCACGAAGTGCATGCCGTCGAAGGCCATCAGCAGGCCCGCCGCGCCGCCCAGCACCACCGAGCCGAACAAACGCATGGCGATGCGGGTGAACATCAGCACCGAGATGGTGCCGAACACCGCCGCGGACAGCCGCCAGCCCGCCTCGTTGTACCCGAGGACCTGCTCACCGAGTCCGATGATCCACTTACCGAGCGGGGGATGCACCACGTAGCCTGCGGTGGCGTTCTTCTCGTCCCACTCGAACCCCTTCTCCCACAGCCAGTGGGCGTCGGTGGCGTAGTAGGTCTCGTCGAAGATCTTGCCGGGCGGCTTCGCCAGGTTGTACAGGCGCAGCACGCCCGCCAGGAAGGTGACCGCCAGCGCGGCCAGCCACGCGTACGGGCTCAGCCGCTGCTCCAAGGGCAGCAGGCGGCGCCGAACGACATTGAGCACGTGCGGCTCGGAAGTGATGGGCGCCTGCGGGGGCGCCGTCGCCGTCTGGGTCACGCCAAGGATCGTAGGCTGAAAAACTCGGAAACCGTCGCCTGAGTTCACGGTGATCGGCAAAAACGTATCGAAGGCAGGGGACAGATGGCGGAAGTCACCGGGCTGGTGCTGTGCGGCGCGCCGCTGGGCAACCCCGCGGACGCCTCGGCGCGGCTGCGCCAGGTGCTCACCGAGGTGGACCTGGTCGCCGCCGAGGACACCCGCCGGCTGCTCCGGCTGGCCCGCGATCTTGACATCGTCATCCCTGGCAAGATCGTCTCGTACTTCGAGGGCAACGAGGAGCGGCGTACCCCCGAGCTGGTCGAGACGATGCGCGACGGGCAATCGGTGGCGCTGGTGACCGACGGCGGCATGCCCAGCGTCAGCGACCCCGGCTACCGGCTCGTCGCCGCGGCGCTGGCGGCCGGGCTGCCCGTCACCTGCGCCCCCGGCCCCAGCGCCGTCACCACGGCGCTCGCGCTGTCCGGGCTGCCCTGCGACCGGTTCTGCTTCGAGGGCTTCCTGCCGCGCAAGGGCGGCGAGCGCCGCGCCCGGCTGGCCGCGCTCGCGGCCGAGGAGCGCACCCTGGTCTTCTTCGAGTCCACCCACCGGGTCAAGGACACCCTCGCCGACCTCGTGGCGGCCTTCGGCGGCGACCGGGCCGCCGCCCTGTGCCGCGAGCTGACCAAGACCTACGAGGAGGTACGCCGCGCGCCGCTGGCCGAGCTGGCCGAGCTGGAGGAACTCCGTGGCGAGATCACCCTCGTGGTGGCCGGTGCGGTGCCGAACATGGAACGCCCCACCGACGAGCAGCTGATCGCCGAGGTCGCCGCGCACGTGGCCGCGGGCTCGTCCCGCCGGGACGCCGCCGCCGCCGTGGCCGCCGCCCACCAGCTCCCGAAGCGTGACGTCTACGACCTCTCCACCCGCCGCTGACGCGCCGCCGTTTCGCTCGGCGGTGCTGACCGTGATCGGCTCGCGGGCATCCCTCACCCCCACACTCACCCCACCCCGCCCCACCCCACCCCACCCCGTCCCCATGCATAGACGTTGGCCTATCTGGATGAGTTCGATCGTCGAAAACTCATCCAGATAGGCCAACGTCTATCAAGGGCAGAACCGTGAAGCGCGTGCCGTATCGGGGCGGGTCAGAAGGTGGCGGCGAGGAAGCCGATCGTGATGAGGAGGGGGCCGGCGAAGGAGAGGCCGAGGGCGGCGAGGCGTTCGTGGCGCTCGGGCAGGCGCAGGGCGCCGGTGGCGAAGACGATGCAGATCGAGCAGAACAGCACGATCGACAGCCCCACCATCCAGCGCAGGTGCAGGCCGCCGGTGCCGTTGGTGACGTACGCCCGGTGGCTGCCGGCCCCGACCATGCGCGCCGGGGCGCTCAGGCCCTCGGCCTGCCCGGGCGGGCCGAGCACGCTGACCGCGTCGGCCGTGAAGTCGCGGGCCGGGGTGGCGAACTCGCCCACGCAGCGCTGCAGGAGCCCGCTGCCCGCGCAGCTGGTGACCGTCAGCGTGCCGGTCTTGCCGTGACCCACCGCGAGCCACAGCGGCTCCGCGCTGACCCAGCTGAAGAAGGCGGCGACCAGCCCGAACAGGATCAGCAGCGGCATCGCGACACCGGCCCGCCGCGGTGGGCGGGGCCGCTTCGCCCGCTTGCGCGCCGGGGCGGACTCCTGCCGTCGGCGGCCGCCGTGCAGCCGAGGGTCGATCCAGCTCTCTCGCGGGACCTCCTGCACGGGCATGGTGAACGCCTCGGTCGGCGCGGAGATCCCGGGAGCCTGCGCGTGCGGCGCTTCCCCCGTCGGCCGGTGCGCTGCGGGCGGCGATGCGAGCGTCGTAGAAGCGGAGGCGGCGGCGGTACCGGGAGCGGGGAGTCCGCTGTCGCTGTCCGGAGGTTCGGCGTGACCGCCGTCCGGGTCCGCCAGATCCACCGTGACGGCGTTGCGTGCCCCGCGCACCTGGCCGGGTGCCGTCGCGGGCCGCTCCGGTGCCGGGGTCGTGGCGGCCTGGGACGCGTCGTCGGGCAGCGCGTACTGGTCGAACGGTTCGTCGGGGTCGTGGCGGCGAGTGGGCTCGCCGAGCCAGGACGGGTTCCTGCCGTCGAGCTCTGGCAGGTCGAGGTCGAAGTGGCCGGTCGGCTCGCCGAGCCAGGCGGGATTCGCGCGCCCCGACGTGTGCTCGGGCTCCGGGTCGGCGGCCGGGTCTTCGTCGAGGTCCGCTGTCCCGGCGTCGCCGGACCGCAGCGACGCCCCGCCGTCCGAGGCCAAGCCGTCGGGCAGCGGGCCGGACTCGGCGGGCTGCGGTGCCGCGTCTGGTGCGGCGGCCTGCGACCGCGCCGGGTCGGGCTCGGCCTGCCGCGGCGGTGCCGCGTCCGGTGCCGCGGGCCGGGGCGCAGCGGATTCGTGCACGGTGTGCTCGTGCGGGTCGGTCTGCCCGGCGTCGGTCGCTTCGGGCGCGACCTGCCGTGGTTCGAGTTCCTCCGGCGCAGGCTGCGGCGACTCCGGCGCGTTCGTGACGGGCTGCGGGGACGCGGGGACGTTCGTGACGGGCTGCGGGGACGCGGGGACGTTCGTGACGGGCTGCGGCGACGCGGGGACGTTCGTGACGGGCTGCGGGGACGCCGGGACGCCCACGACGGGCTGCGGCGACGTCGGTATACCCGCGACGGGCTGCGGTGATGTGTGGTCGTTTGACACGCGCGGTGGTGACGCCTGGTCGCCTGGGCGGCGCCACGGGGTGTCGGTGTCGGCCGGTGCGGGCAGCGCCACCAGGCCGGGCGGCGGCGGGGCGACCAGCGTGCCGGACCGGACGGGCCGGGAGGGGTGGGCCTCGTCGCGGGCGGGGGCCGCGCCGGGCTCGACCCGCTGGGTGGGTTCATCGTGCGCGAGGCTGTCCACGTTATCCCTCATACCTGGTCATTTCACTCCAGTCGGACACCTGACAAGGGGATTTGCCGGGCGTGTCGTACGAGGTGACAACCGGTGCATGGGCCAGCGGCGGCCTTCACTACGCTGGTTAGTCATGAGTCACGTTCTCGCCGCGGTCGCCTGGCCTTATGCGAACGGCCCCCGCCACATCGGTCATGTCTCCGGTTTCGGAGTGCCCTCCGACGTCTTCAGCCGGTACATGCGCATGGCAGGCCACGACGTGCTCATGGTGTCGGGCACCGACGAGCACGGCACGCCGATCCAGGTGCAGGCCGACGCCGAGGGCATCACGCCCCGGGAGGCGGTCGACAAGTACAACCGCATGATCGTCGAGGATCTGCACGGGCTGGGCCTCGCCTACGACCTGTTCACCCGGACCACCACCCGCAACCACTACGCCGTGGTGCAGGAGCTGTTCACCGCCCTGTTCGAAAACGGGTACGTGATCGCGAAGACCACCCAGGCCGCGATCTCCCCGTCGACCGGCCGCGGCCTGCCCGACCGGTACATCGAGGGCACCTGCCCGATCTGCGGCTACACCAGCGCCCGCGGCGACCAGTGCGACAACTGCGGCAACCAGCTGGACCCGATCGACCTGATCGACCCCAAGTCGAAGATCAACGGCGAGACGCCGGTGTTCGTCGACTCGGAGCACTACTTCCTGGACCTGTCCGCGTTCGCGGACGCGCTGGGCTCATGGCTCGACACCCGCGAGGGCTGGCGGCCCAACGTGCTGCGCTTCTCCAAGAACCTGGTGGCCGACCTGCGGCCCCGCGCGATCACCCGGGACCTGGACTGGGGTGTGCCCATCCCGAAGGAGGGCTGGGACACCAAGCGCTTCTACGTCTGGTTCGACGCGGTCATCGGCTACCTGTCGGCCTCGATCGAGTGGGCGCGCCGTTCGGGCGACCCGGAGGCGTGGCGCAAGTGGTGGCAGTCCGAGGACGGCCTGTCGTACTACTTCATGGGCAAGGACAACATCGTCTTCCACTCGCTGATCTGGCCGGCGATCCTGCTCGGCTACGACGGCAAGGGCGACAGGGGCGGCAAGCCGGGCGAGCTCGGCGAGCTGGGCCTGCCCACCGAGGTGGTGTCCAGCGAGTACCTGACCATGGAAGGCCGCAAGTTCTCGTCCTCGCGCCGGGTCGTCATCTACGTGCGCGACTTCCTGGAGCGCTACGACGCCGACGCGCTGCGCTACTACATCGCGGTGGCCGGACCGGAGACCACCGACACCGACTTCACCTGGGCCGAGTTCCTGCGCCGCAACAACGACGAGCTGGTCGCGGGCTGGGGCAACCTGGTCAACCGCACCGTCTCGATGGCGGTGAAGAACTTCGGCGCCGTGCCGATGGCCAGTGATCTCACCGCGGAGGACACCGCGCTGCTGGAGACGGTGCGCGGCGGCTTCGCCACGATCGGTGGGCTGCTGGGCAACCACAAGCAGAAGGCCGCGATCAACGAGGCGATGCGCATCGTCGGCGAGGCCAACAAGTACCTGTCCGACCAGTCGCCGTGGAAGATCAAGGCGGAGGAGGACCGGCCCCGGCTGGCCACCATCCTGCACACCGCGCTGCAGGCGATCACCGACTGCAACACGCTGCTCACGCCGTTCCTGCCGCACGCCGCGCAGAAGATCCACGAGTTGCTCGGCGGCCAGGGCGTGCACGCGCCGATGCCCGAGATCGTCGAGGTGTCCGATCTCGACGGCGGGCCCGGCTACCCGGTGCTGACCGGCGACTACACCGTCGGCGCGAAGTGGGAGCCGCGTGAGCTGCGCGCCGGCACGCCGCTGAGCGCGCCGACGCCGGTGTTCAAGAAGCTGGACCCGTCCATCGTGGACGAGGAGCTGGCCCGGCTGGAGAGCTAGAGCGGGTAGCGGATGTCGACGTCCTGGGCGTCGGTGACCTCGGTCGCCGGCGCCCAGGCCTCGTACACGCCCCGTTCGTAGCACTGCGCGCCGAGCGCGGCCACATTCGTCGGGTCGGGGCGGCACAGGCGCAGCCGGACCCAGGTGCTGTCGGCCCCGAGCACGGTGCAGGGCGCGCCGCGCCAGTGCGCGTAGCGGGTGCGCCGCAGCAGCGACTCGACCGGGTAGCGGGCGGCCCGGCTCATCGCCAGCACCCGGAACTCCTCCGGCGGGTCGGCGACGGCCTCGTACTCCTCGCCGCGGAACGTGCCGATCAGCCGGCTGAACACGGTCTCGGTGCGGGGGATCGGCAGGTACTCCTGGTCCGCGCTGATCTCGCGGAGCGGGTGCAGCAGCCGCCGCCACTGCGGGCCGACCAGGCGCAGCCAGCCCCGCTGCTCGGGCTGGAAGGTGTAGAGCACGATCTCGGTGCCGTCCGGCACGTACGCGACCAGCGCGGCGTGTGCGGGCAGGGGCAGGTCGGCGAAGTCCGCGGTGATCCACTCGGGGATCAGCTCGCTGCTGCTCGGCGCGAACCCGGTGCCGAGCACCGCCGCGCCGACCCGGTCGTGCGGCGGCATCGCCACCAGCCCGGCCACCACGTCCCCGGCCGACGGCATGTAGTCACGCGGGTCGACGGCGCGCCAACGCAGCAGGTAGGCGATCTCGTCGGCCGGATCCTGGGTGCCGGTGCCACCCGCGCCCAGCACCGCCAGGTCGGCAGGGGTGCGCAGGTGGGCGAGGTCCCATTCGCGGTAGCAGAAACCGTGCGGCAGGCGGCCGCGCAGCAGCGCGGTCACACTGGTGGGGTTCAGCGGCATGACCATCCGGGTGCCCCGGCGCACGGTGGCGCTGGCCCGTACGGTGCCGACCAGCTCGGCGGCCTGCCGGTCACGCGGCGGGCGCTGGCTCAGCCGGTGCACGTGCTCCCAGCTCACGGCACGCGACAGCGGCGCGCACAGCGGTGACTCCGGGTGCGTCGCGGCCAGCTCCAGCGCGCCCGCGGCGACCTCGGCGGCCGGCACGAACCGGTGATACGCCCACCGGGTGGGGTTGTCCATCCGCAGGAAGCCCGGCGCGGGCGTCTCGCTGAACAGCTCGTAGGCGGCGCCACCGGCGATCGCGTCCGCGGCGTAGGCGCGGCCGTCCACGAGAACCGTGCCGCGGTCGGTGTCATTGACGGTCGTCACGGGCTCTGACGCTAATGCCCGCGCGTGCCCCGCAGATGAACACCGACTGAACAGACGGCCGCGCGCGGGGTGATCGACCTCGCAGCGGGACGGCTTGCTCACCGACCGCATCGTCGGCCGGCGCAGGTGGGATCATGGCCGGGTGACGAACGATCGCGCCGCGCGGGCCGCCGAACGCCGCTGGGAGTCCTTCCCGCCCGCTCCGGAGGCACTGCCCCATCCCGTGCTGGACAGCCACACCCACCTCGACATCGTCGCCCAGGACGGCGGCGACCCGGTCACCCAGATCGACGCCGCCGCGAAGGTCGGCGTGAACCGGCTGGTGCAGGTGGGCGTCGACGTGGCCTCCTCACGCTGGGGCGTGGCCTGCGCCGCCGAGCATGCGGCCGTCGTCGCCACCGTGGCGCTGCACCCCAACGAGGCCCCCCGGCTGTCCGACCTGGACGCCGCACTGGCCGAGATCGCGGAGCTGGCCGAGGACCCGCGGGTGCGCGGCATCGGCGAGACGGGGCTGGACTTCTTCCGTACGAAGGAAGAAGGGTTGAAGCCGCAGGAGCGCAGCTTCCGCGCCCACATCGCGCTGGCCAAGCGGGTCGGCAAGCCGCTCGTCATCCACGACCGCGACGCCCACGCCGACATCCTGCGGGTGCTCGACGACGAGGGCGCACCCGGGACCGTGGTGATGCACTGTTTCTCCGGCGACGAGGCGTTCGCCGCCGAGTGTGTGCGGCGCGGCTTCGTGCTGTCCTTCGCCGGCACGGTGACCTTCAAGAACGCCCCGCAACTGCGCGCGGCGGCCGCGCTGACCCCGCCGGAGCAGATCCTGGTCGAGACGGACGCGCCCTACCTGACGCCGATGCCGCACCGTGGGCGGCCCAACGCGTCCTACCTGATCCCGCTGACCGTGCGGGCGCTCGCCGAGGCCAAGGGCATGCCGCTGGCCGAGATGTGCCACGCGATCTCGGACAACGGAGATCGCGTCTTCGGGCCCTGGTGAGCGGTCGTCCGCCGCTTGGACGAAGAAGTCCCCCTGGTAGGTGTCGCCGGGCACGTCTAACCTCGTCGATGTGACGACGGAGACCATCCCCTCCCCGCCCGGCCTGCCGCTGCTCGGCAACCTGCGCGAGATGAACCGCGACATGCCGGGCTTCCTGCAGCGCACGGCCCGCACCATGGGGCCGGTGAGCCGGGTGCGGATGGGCCCGCTGTCCATGCTGCTCGTCGCCGATCCGCTGCTGGTGCACGAGATGCTGGTCAAACGGCCGCAGGAGTTCGCCAAGTCGTGGCGCACCACCCGGCTGCTGCAGGGCCACGTCGGCGACGGCCTGCTCACCCGCGAGGGCGTCGAGAACCGCCGGCACCGCCGCTTGGTGCTGCCGAGCCTGCACACCCAGCGCATCGCGCGGTACGGCGAGATCATGGTCGGCGAGTCGCAGCGCCTGCTCGGCTCCTGGGCCGACGGGCAGCGCATCGAGGTCGTCGAGGAGATGACGCAGCTGACGCTGCGCATCGTCGGCACGTCGCTGTTCACCGTGGACGACGACGGCGACGAGGTCTTCGCCGCGGTGCACGACTTCGTCAACTCGCTCAACGCGTACCTGCTGTCCTTCGGGCTGCTGCCCGGCTGGCTGCCCACGACGACCCACCGCTGGCGCAAGGCCAGCGTGGCCCGCATGGACCGGATCTCGTACGAGCTGATCAGGCGACGCCGCGAACGCGGTGGCGACGGCGGCGACCTGCTGTCGATGCTGATCAACGCGACGGACCCGGAGGGCGGGCCCGCGCTGACCGACACCGAGATCCGCGACGAGCTGCTGACCATGTTCTTCGCCGGACACGAAACCAGCGCGACCGCGCTGACCTGGGCGTTCTACGAGCTGGGCCGGCATCCGGAGATCGCGGAGAAGCTGCGCGCCGAGGTCGCCGAGGTGCTCGGCGAACGCCCCGCCACCATGGCCGACCTGCCGCAGCTGCCCTACCTCGGGCAGGTGGTGAAGGAGACGCTGCGGCGCTGGCCGCCGGGCTGGCTGTTCGACCGCACCCCGGTCGCCGACACGTCTCTCGGCGGGCACACCGTCAAGGCGGGACAGATCCTGTTCTTCAGCCCATATGTGATCCACACCGATCCGGCGTACTGGCCCGATCCGGAGGAGTTCCGGCCCGAGCGGTTCGCGCCCGGGGTGGAGATCTCGCGCGAGGCGTACCTGCCGTTCGGCGACGGCCCGCGGATCTGCGTCGGCAACCGCTTCGCCGAGGCCGAGATCGCGCTGGTGCTGGCGACCCTGGTGCCCCGGGTCACCCTGGAGCCGGTCTCCGACCAGCGGGTGCAGCTGTCCGGCCAGGCGACCATCCGGCCCAAGGGCGGCCTGCGGATGACGGTGCGCCCGCGCCGCCAGGGCGGGTGACGGCCGCGGCGCACACACGCGCCGCGCCGGCGCCGGGCGCGGCCGATAGCCTGATGGCGTGACCGTTGAACAGGCAAGACTGCTCGGCCCGGCGGAGATCCGGGAGCTGGCCGCGCGGCTCGGCGTCGCGCCGACCAAGAAGCTCGGGCAGAACTTCCTGCACGACCCCAACACCATCCGGCGTATCGTGGCCGCCGCCGAACTCGACCCGGCGGACGTGGCCGTCGAGGTCGGCCCCGGCCTGGGCTCGCTGACGCTGGGCCTGCTCCCGTTCGCGGCGCACGTGCACGCGGTGGAGATCGACCCGCCGCTGGCCGCGGCGCTCGGCGCGACCGCCGCGGAGCGCGCTCCGGGCCTCGCCGACCGGCTCACCATCCACAATGGCGACGCCATGCGGGTCACCGCGGCGGAGTTCGATCCGCCGCCCACGGCGCTGGTGGCGAACCTGCCGTACAACGTCGCGGTGCCGGTGGTGCTGCACCTGCTGGCCGAGCTGCCGGGCATCCGGCACGGGCTGGTCATGGTGCAGAAGGAGGTCGCCGACCGGCTCACCGCCGCGCCCGGCAGCAAGATCTACGGCATCCCGTCGGTGAAGCTTGCCTGGTACGCCTCGTCGCGCCAGGCGGGCAAGGTGCCGCCCGCCGTGTTCTGGCCGGTGCCCAACGTGGACTCGGGCCTGGTCTCGTTCACTCGGCGCGAGCCGCCCCGCGACGACGTCAGCCGGGAAGCGGTGTTCGCGGTGGTCGACGCGGCGTTCGCGCAGCGGCGCAAGACGCTGCGGGCCGCGCTGGCCGGCTGGGCGGGCAGCGCGCCGGCGGCGGAGGCGCTGCTCCGCAAGGCCGGCATCGACCCGTCGGCCCGTGGCGAGCAGCTCGACGTGCACGCCTTCGCGGCCTTGGCCGCCGCCTGTGAATAGGCACTGGCCTATCTGATCGAGTTCGATCTACGGAAACTCGATCAGATAGGCCAACGTCTACATAAGGCGAGGTCGGGGGACAGCCTCGCCGGGTGGTGGGCAGGGGGTGTGGGAGCGGGGTGCTGCGCCGCCGGGTGATCCGGGCCGGGCCAGTACGCTGGTCGGCGTGACAGAGGCGTGGACACTCGGCGACGGCGACGACGACCTGGCGGGAGCCTTGTCAGGACCGGTCCGGGTGAGAGTGCCCGCGAAGATCAACCTGCACCTCGGGGTCGGCCCGCTGCGGTCCGACGGCTACCACGAGCTGCACACCGTCTACCACGCCATCTCCGTGTACGACGAGGTCACCGCGCGGGCCGGGGACACGCTCAGCCTGACCATGCAGGGCGAGGGCGTCGGCGAGCTGGAGCTCGACGACAGCAACCTGGTGATCCGGGCTGCGCACGCGCTGGCCGCGACCGCCAAGGTGCCCGCCCACGCGCGGCTGCACCTGCGCAAGACGATCCCGCTCGCGGGCGGCCTGGCCGGCGGTTCCGCCGACGCCGCCGCGACCCTGGTCGCGCTGGACGCGCTGTGGGGCACCGGGCTCGGCCGCGACGACCTGGCCCGGATCGCCGCCACGCTCGGCTCCGACGTGCCGTTCCTGCTGTACGGCGGCACCGCGCTGGGCACCGGCCACGGCGAGGCGGTCAGCCCGGTGCTGGCCCGCGCCAACCGGTGGCACTGGGTGGTGGCGTTCGCCGACGGCGGCCTGTCCACCCCCCAGGTCTACGGCGAGCTGGACCGGATGCGCGCCGCGGGCACCGCGCCCGCCCCGCTGAACAGCAGCGACGACCTGCTCAGTGCACTGCGCCAGCGGGATCCGGCGGTGCTCGGCGCGGCGCTCGGCAACGACCTGCAGGCGGCCGCGCTGTCCCTGCGGCCCGCGCTGGCCGACACGCTCGACGTGGGCGACAAGGCGGGCGCGCTCGCCAGCCTGGTCTCCGGCAGCGGCCCGACCTGTGTCTTCCTGGCACGTGACGAGGCCCACGGCGCGGACCTCGCCCAGGCGCTGCGCGACTCGGGACTGTGCCGCGGGGTGCAGCAGGCGTACGGAGCCGTGCACGGCGCCCGGATAGGCTGACCTCACCATGGCCAATATCATCAATCTGGACCGGGTCGGCAAGGGCTACGGCCCGACCGGTCCCCTGCTCACCGACGTCTCCCTGGGTCTCGACGACGCCGACCGGATCGGCGTGGTCGGCCTCAACGGCGCGGGCAAGTCGACCCTGCTGCGGATGCTGACCAAGGCCGAGGACCCCGATTCCGGGCGCGTCACCCACCGTCGCGACCTGCGCGTGTCCGCGCTGCCGCAGGCGCTGGACCTGGCCCCGGACCTGACCGTGCGCGACGTGGTGCTGGGCGACGCCTGGCTGCCCGCCGCATTCGAGGCCGAGCACGAGTGGGCCGGCGACTCCGGCGTGCGCAACATCCTCGACGGCCTGGGCATGCCCGGTCTCGGGTTGGACCAGCCGGTGGGGCCGATGTCCGGTGGCGAGCGGCGGCGCATCGCGCTCGCCGCGCTGCTGGTGCGCCCGACCGACCTGCTGATCCTCGACGAGCCCACCAACCACCTCGACATCGCGGGCGTCAACTGGCTGGCCCGCTACCTCAACGAGAGCCTGCGCGGCGCGCTGGTCGTGGTCACCCACGACCGGTGGTTCCTGGACGCGGTCTGCAACCACATCTGGGAGGTCGCCGACCAGCAGGTGCGGGCGTACGACGGCGGCTTCGCCGCATGGATCCTGGCCCGCGCCGAGCGGGAGCGGGTCGCCGCGGTGACCGAGTCCCGCCGCCAGAACCTGCTCCGCAAGGAGATCGCCTGGCTGCGCCGCGGCCCGCCGGCCCGCACCTCGAAGCCGAAGTTCCGCATCGACGCCGCCAACGCGCTCATCGCCGACGTGCCCGAGGCCCGCGACCAGGTCACCCTGGCCAAGCTGGCCACCGCCCGCCTCGGCCGCCAGGTCTACGACCTGGAGAACGTCACTTTGTACGCCGGGCCGAAGCTGATCCTCGACGACGTGACCTGGCACGTCGGCCCCGGCGACCGGATCGCGCTGCTCGGCGCGAACGGCGCGGGCAAGTCGACGCTGTTGCGGCTGCTGGCCGGGGTCACCGAGGCGGCCGGTTTCCGGGCCGGCCAGACGGTGCGCCCCGCGTTCCTGTCGCAGGAGCTGGCGGAGCTGCCCGGTGAGCTGCGGCTGCTGGAGGCCGTCGAGCAGGTGGCCCGGCGGGTCAAGCTCGGCGACCGGGAGCTGTCGGCGTCGCAGCTGGCCGAGGTGTTCGGCTTCACCGACCGCCGGGTGTGGACCCCGGTGTCGGACCTGTCCGGTGGCGAGCGCCGCCGGCTGCAGATGCTGCGCCTGCTCGCGGGCGAGCCGAACGTGCTGATCCTCGACGAGCCCACCAACGACCTGGACACCGACACGCTGGCCTCGCTGGAGGACCTGCTCGACACCTGGCCCGGCACGATGGTCGTGGCCAGCCACGACCGCTACCTGGTCGAGCGCGTCTGCGACAAGGTGTACGGCCTGTTCGGCGATGCCAAGATCCGGCACCTGCCGGGCGGCGTCGACGAGTACCTCCAGCGTGTCGACCACGAGGCCGCGCAGGTCGGCGGGGCTTCAGCCGGGTCGGTCAAGGAGCTGAAGGCCGAGCGCACCGGCGGGCCGAGCGCCGCCGAGGTGCGTGCCGCGAAGAAGGAGGTCTCGCGGGTCGAGCGGCAGATCGACAAGCTCGACCAGCGGGTGGCCAAGGTGCACGCGCAGATGGCCGAGCACGCCACCGACTTCGCGAAGATCGCCGAGCTGGACGCGAGCCTCAAGGCCCTGCACGACGAGCGCGGGCTGCTCGAAGACGAGTGGCTCAACCTCGCGGAGCTGATCTCCGAATAGCTGCCGCACTGGCGGGTAGCGGGTCAGGGGAGGCCTGATAGCCTCACGCATCCCCTGACCCCTCGTACCCGTCGGAGCTGCGACATGGCTTCCCACATGCCCGTCAACCACTCCCTGCGCCCGCTCTACCGCGGGCTGGCCCTGCTCGCCGGGCTGTTCGTGCTGGCGTTCGGGGTGCTCGGCTACCTCGACAGCCAGGGCGAGCCGCTGTTCTACCAGGGCGAGGCCAGCGCGCTCGGCCTGAAGACCAACCCCGCCTTCTCGTACGCGAGCATCGCCGCCGGTGTCGCGGTGCTGTTGGCCACGCTGGTCGGCCGCAACCTGGACCGTTTCGTCGACATGTGGGTCGGCGTCGGCTTCATGATCGTGGGCACCGCGATGCTGGCGCTGATGCACACCGACTCGAACGTGCTCAACTTCACGATGGCGACCTGCATCGTCTCGTACCTCATCGGCTCGGTCCTGTTCACCGCCGGGATGTACGTCAAGGTCGGCTCGGTCGCGAAGGCCGCCGCGGAGGAGAAGCACCGCGTCGGCGCGGCCTGATTTGCCGCGAATCGGTCCCGCCGGGACACTCCCGGCGGGACACTGGGCCTATGCATCTACCGGTCAATCACCGACTAAGGCCCCAGTGGCGCTTCCTGGCGGGACTGTCGGGTGCGTACCTGCTGACGTTCGGCATCGTCGGCGCGATCCGCACCGCCGGTGAACCGTTCTTCGCCCGCACCGACACCGAAGCGCTCGGGCTGAAGACCAACCCCGCGTTCGCCTGGCTGTCCATCATCGTCGGCGCGATCGTGCTCGGCGGCGCCATCGTCGGCCGCAACATCGACCACTTCATCAACATCTTCGGCGGCGCGGTCTTCATGCTGGCCGGATTGATCATGTTGACGGTCATGCAGACCTCGGCGAACAAGCTCAACTTCGAGATCTCCACCTGCGTGGTCTCGTTCATCCTCGGCACGATCATGCTGATCGCCGGGATGTACGGCAAGGTCGGCACACCGGCCGAATCCATCGCCGAAGAGGTCCTGCGCCACAGCACCCGCCCCGGCGACAAGTTCGCCGTCAAACCCCACGCCAACAGGTAAGGGTTACTTGACGCCCTTGCGGGTCAGCAGGGTGGGCTTGGGCTCCAGATGCGACAGCCCGTTCCAGCACAGGTTGACCAGGTGCGCGGCCACCGTCTCCTTGCGCGGCTTGCGCACCTCCAACCACCAGCGGCCGGCCAGCGCCACCATGCCCACCAGCGCCTGCGAGTACAGCTCCGCCAGCTTCGGGTCGTAGCCCCGCGTCTTGAACTCCGCGCCCAGGATGTGCTCGACCTGGTGCGCGACATCGTTGAGCACCGAGGAGAAGTTGCCCTGCGAGGACATCACCGGCGACTCGCGCACCAGCACGCGGAAGCCGTTGGTCTCCTCCTCGATGTAGTCCAGCAGCGCCAGCGCCGCCTGCTCCAGCAGCTCACGCGGGTGCCCCGCGGTCAGCGCGGAGGTGACCCGGTTCAGCAGCGAGGTGACCTCGCGGTCCACCACGACGGCGTACAGGCCTTCCTTGCCGCCGAAGTGCTCGTAGACCACAGGCTTGGAGACCTTGGCGCGGGAGGCGATCTCCTCGATCGAGGTCGCGTCGAAACCGCGCTCGGCGAACAGCTGCCGTCCTACGGCGATCAGCTGCTCGCGGCGCTGGGAGAAGCTCATCCGCACCCGTGAGCCGGTCTTCGGGGCGGCAGCCTGCCGGGCCGGCCGGGCCTCACGGGGTTCGTCTGCCACGCCCCCATCCTGCCAGGAGGACGAGGGGGGCGCTGGTGGGGAGTCCTCGGCGGCTCGCCGTTCAGGCGAACCGCCGGGAGTCCCCACTTGCGAAGGTGGTCCGCCGGTCGTGTCGACGGTCACCGGGCCAGCTTGAGCTCGGCGTCGCGGTCGATCATCTTCGCCTGGAGCCGGTCGACCTTGGGCCACTTGACGTTCGTGGCCCAGCCGAACTTCTCGAAGAACCAGATGACCCGGGCCGAGATGTCGATCTGGCCGCGCATGACGCCGTGGCGGGCGCAGGTCGGGTCCGAGTGGTGCAGGTTGTGCCAGCTCTCGCCGAACGACAGGATCGCCAGCGGCCAGAAGTTCGAGGCCTTGTCACCCTCGCGCATCTCGAACGGGCGCTCGCCGTACACGTGGCAGACCGAGTTGATGGCCCAGGTGACGTGGTGCAGCAGGCCGATGCGGACCAGGCCGGCCCAGAAGAACGCGGTCAGCGCGCCCTGCCACGACCAGGTCACCAGGCCGCCGACGACGGCCGGCGCGAACGCGGTGGTCAGCGACAGCAGGCCGAACAGCTTGTCGACCTTGGCGATGTCCTTGTCGGCCAGCAGGTCCGGCGCGAACCGGGCGCGGTTGGACAGCTCGCGGGCGAACAGCCAGCCCACGTGGGCGTGGAACATGCCCTTGGTCAGACCCTTGAAGGAGTTGCCGAAACGCCACGGCGAGTGCGGGTCGTCCTCGAGGTCGGAGTACTGGTGGTGGCGGCGGTGGTCGGCGACCCACTGGGTCGGCGAGCCCTGCACGGCCATCGCACCCGAGACCGCCAGCGTCACGCGCAGCCAGCGGGTGGCCTTGAACGAGCTGTGCGTCAGGTAGCGGTGGTAGCCGACGGTGATGCCCAGGCCGGTCACCACGTACATCACCGCGAAGATGACCACGTCGGTGACGTTCAGCCAGCCACCCCAGGCGACCGGCACGACCGCGAACAGCGCCAGGAACGGCAGGACCACGAAGGCCCAGAGCCCGATCAAGGTGCCCTTGGACTGGGCTCCCTCGGTCAGCGGCCGCTGACCGCGCGCAGGCGCGGTGCCGGTAGGCGTGTCGATGGCTGTCGTGGTCATGGCACCTCGCTGGAGCTGGGTGGAAGGCACGGTTTGGGATACCTACGACACCGTAACCTACGGGACCGTAGTTTGACAGAGTCGTCCGCTGGGAATTTGCCGAGCCCCTGGTCGGGAAGGCCTTCCGGCACACCAACTGCCTGCGCCGCGGGCCCCCCGGAAGTGGGCGACCGACCAGGCGGGGTAGGCGCTAAGCTGTCAGGCGACCCGATCGGCTGTGGTGTAATTGGCAACACTCGCGCCTTTGGAGCGCGCTTTCCAGGTTCGAGCCCTGGCAGCCGAGCTTTAGTTATGTGTTCGGATCGACGTTAGGCAGCTCGTGACTCGTACGGTGATCGTTCTCGCGGCGGGCGAGGGTAAGCGGATGAAGTCGGACTTGCCGAAGATGCTGCATCCGCTACTCGGCCGCTCCCTGGTGGGCCACGTGCTCGCCGCCGCCGCCCCGCTGGGCGCGCAGCGCACCCTGGCCGTCGTCGGCAACCGCGCGGACCAGGTCACCGCGCACCTCGCCGAGATCGCGCCGGACGTGAGCACCGCGCTCCAGGCGCAGCAGAACGGCACCGGCCACGCGGTGCGCATCGCCGTCGAGGCGCTCGGCGAGCTGGACGGCACCGTGGTGGTGCTCAACGGCGACGTGCCGCTGCTGCGGGCGCAGACGCTGCAGGACCTGGTCGAGGCACACGAGTCGGCGGGCGCGGCGGCGACCGTGCTGGGCGCGTCGGTGCCCGACCCGACCGGCCTGGGCCGGCTGGTCCGCGACGCCGACGGCGGGCTGGCCCGCATCGTCGAGGAGCGCGACGCGACGCCGGAGCAGCGCGCGATCCGCGAGATCAACGCGGGCATCTACGCCTTCGACGCGGCCGCGCTGCGGACCGCGCTGGCGAAGCTGACCAGCGACAACGACCAGGGCGAGGAGTACCTCACCGACGTCTTCGAGCTGTTCGTGACGCAGGGCTCGCCGGTGCGGGTGCACCTGGCCGCCGACGCGTCCGAGACGCTGGGCTGCAACGACCGGGCCGAGCTGGCGTCGCTGCGGGCGCTGCTGCGCGACCGGATCAACCTCGGGCTGATGCGCTCCGGGGTGACCATCGTCGACCCGGCCACGACCTGGGTCGACGCCACCGTGACGGTGGAGCGCGACGCCCTGCTGGAGCCGAACGTACAGCTGCGCGGGGCGACGAGCGTGGGCGAGGGCGCCGTGGTGGGCCCGGACGTGACGCTGGTCGACACCGTGGTGGGCGAGCAGGCCCAGGTGGTGCGCGCACACGCGGTGCAGGCCGAGATCGGCCCGAACGTGACCGTGGGGCCGTACGCGTACCTGCGGCCCGGGGCGCGTATCGGCCGCAAGGGCAAGGTCGGCACGTTCGTCGAGATCAAGAACGCGTCGCTGGGCGAGGGCACCAAGGTGCCGCACCTGACGTACGTGGGCGACGCGACGATCGGCGAGCAGACCAACATCGGCGCGGGCAACCTGTTCGCGAACTACAGCGGCAGCACCAAGAGCCACACCGTGATCGGCTCGCACGTGAAGACGAGCTGCGACACCACGTTCGTGGCGCCGGTGCAGATCGGCGACGGCGCGTACACGGCGGCCGGTTCGGTGATCGACAAGGATGTGCCGCCGGGCGCGCTCGCGGTGGCGCGGGCGCACCAGCGCAACATCGAGGGCTGGGTGCGCCGGTCCCGTCCGGGCAGCGCGGCCGCCGAGGCGGCCGAACGGGCGGAACAGACAGCCTCCGAAGAGGGCTGACGAAACTTCAAAGGCGCGGCCCCCAGGGGTCGCGCCTTTTTCGTGTACGGGGTGGGCCGGTCAGCGGCGGTCGGGCTGCTCGTCCTCGCCCTCTAGCCAGCCGCGCTTGGCGGCCTCGGCTCCGAGGGAGAACTGGTTCTTCGCGCCCGTGGCCTGCTTGAGGTTGGCGATGTGGTCGTGCACGGCGCGCTCGCTGAGGAAGACCAGCTTGGTGATCGTCTGCACGGTGAAACCTGCGGCGAGCAGCAGGAGGATCCGGCGCTGAACGAGCGTCGGTTCTCCGGACCGGTCCCGGGCCATCGAGTGCAGCCTCTCTGTGCGGACACTTGTGCCTAACGAAGGTAGCGCCCGCCCGCGGGAGCGGGCAAGGCACCCTGGTGTCAGCTGCGTGAACTCCGAGGCAAGCGGTCTGTCCGTGATCTGTCGCACCCAGGAACGGCCTTGCTGGCTGGTTGGCGAACCGCCGGGAGAGGATGAACCGAAAAGGTGATACTGACCGCAGACCATCGTGAAGGGGCGGCAAGCCGATGGGCAGCATCGTCACTGAGAACCGCAAGAACCTGATGCTCTTCTCGGGCCGGGCCTACCCCGAGCTCGCGAAGGAGATCGGCGAGGTGCTGGGCGTGGGGGTGACCCCGACGACGGCGTATGACTTCGCCAGCGGTGAGACGTTTGTCCGTTACAAGGAGTCCGTCCGCGGTTCGGACGCCTTCATCGTCCAGTCCATGACCCAGCCGGTGAACAACTGGATCATGGAAACGCTGCTGATGATCGACGCGGCGAAGCGCGGCTCGGCCAAGCGCATCACCGTGGTGCTGCCGTTCTACCCGTACGCCCGCCAGGACAAGAAGCACCGCGGCCGCGAGCCGATCTCCGCCCGCCTCATCGCGGACCTGCTCAAGACCGCCGGCGCGAACCGCATCCTGACCGTCGACCTGCACACCGCGCAGATCCAGGGCTTCTTCGACGGACCGGTCGACCACCTGTTCGCGATGGACATCCTGGCCGACTACGTACAGGCCAACTACGGCCACCGCGAGCTGACCGTGGTGTCGCCGGACTCGGGCCGGGTGCGCGTCGGCGAGCGCTGGACCGACCGCCTGGGCGGCTGTCCGCTGGCGTTCATCCACAAGACCCGCGACCCGCTCAAGCCCAACCAGGTGGTCGCGAACCGGGTCATCGGCGAGGTCGCCGGGCGCACCTGCATCCTGGTCGACGACATGATCGACACCGCGGGCACGATCTGCAAGGCCGCGGACATCCTGTTCGACAACGGCGCCGCGGACGTCATCGTGACGACCACCCATGCCGTGCACTCCGACCCCGCCACCGAGCGCCTGAAGAACAGCCGCATCAGCGAGGTCATCGTCACCAACACGCTGCCGCTGGGCTCGGACAAGCAGTTCGACAAGCTGACCGTGCTCTCCATCGCCCCGCTGCTGGCCCGCGCGATCCGCGAGGTCTTCGACGACGGCTCCGTCACCACCCTGTTCGGCGGCCTCAGCTGACGAGCCGACCCGCTCGGCTGACACCGCCACGCGGCCGCCGCGCCGCACCCCGCTTTACATAAACGTTGGCCTATCTGGATGAGTTCGATCGCGAATTTCTCATCCAGATAGGCCAACGTCTATGCGGGGGCAGGGGTGGGGACCCGCCGCGCGCGTCGGTGGGCCGGTGGGGGCGCGATGGGTGTGAGTGTGGGCGGAGCTGGGGTGACATGGGCTGCCCCGGCGGGGATCACCGAAAGTGATCGGGTACAGTAATCGGGTTGCCACGGCGAGGGTGCCCTGCGGGTCGAAAAGCCTGTTGATGGCGCCGTGATCGACGCGGTGCTCCGGGTCATGGTTACCCCGCGCGCCCTCGTTCGCTCGGCCTGACAGAGACCCGTTGAGCAGGAGATGAATCGTGTCTGAAGTTAAGATCAGCGCCGAGCCGCGTACCGAGTTCGGCAAGGGTGGCGCGCGTCGCACCCGCCGCGCGGGCCTCGTGCCCGCCGTCATCTACGGTCACGGTGAGGCCCCGCGCCACATCGCCGTGCCGGCCCGTGAGTTCGCCGCCGCCATCCGCCACGGTGGCATCAACACCGTCTTCGAGCTCGTCGGCCCCGACGGCACCAAGACCCTGGCGCTGCCGAAGGCCATTCAGCGCGACCCGCTGAAGGACACCTTCGAGCACATCGACATGCTCATCGTGAAGCGCGGCGAGCAGGTCACCGTCGACGTGCCGGTGCACCTGGTCGGCGAGGCCGCCAAGGGCACGCTGGTCATGCACGAGCACGACAAGATCTCGGTCATCGCCGAGGCGCTGCACCTGCCGGAGTTCATCGAGGCTTCCATCGAGGGCCTCGAGGCCGGCTCGCACATCACCGCCGGCGACCTCAAGCTGCCGAAGGGCACCCAGCTGGCCGTCGACGCCGACACCATGGTCGCCGTGGTGAACGCGGCCCCGACCGCCGAGCAGATGGAGGGCGAGACCGCCGAGGCGCCGGAGGCCGTCGAGGCCGAGGCCGAGACCGTGTCCGCCCAGGCCTGATCGCTTTAGCGTTAGACCGTGGCGTCCTTCATGCTGTGAGAGCGTGAAGGGCGCCACGAGCGTATTCAGGGGAGTGTTGATGGAGCAGGCCGCACCGTGGCTGATCGTCGGCCTGGGCAATCCGGGACCGCAGTACGCCGGCAACCGGCACAACGTCGGGTTCTTCATCGCCGACCTGCTCGCCGAGCGCACCGGCGCGAAGTTCGGCCGACACCGCAAGGCCGTCGCCGACGTCGCCGAGGCCCGGCTCGGGTTCGGCGTGGACGCGCCGCGGCTGGTCCTGGTGAAGCCGCTGACCTACATGAACCTGTCCGGCGGTCCCGCCGCGGCGCTGAGCCAGTTCTACAAGGTGCCGCCGGAGCAGATCATCGCCGTGCACGACGAGCTGGACATCCCGTACGGGCAGCTGCGGCTGAAGGTCGGCGGCGGCGAGGGCGGCCACAACGGGCTTCGCTCGATGACCAAGTCGCTGGCCACCAAGGAGTACCTGCGGGTGCGGTTCGGCGTGGGCCGCCCGCCCGGCCGCCAGGACCCGGCGGACTACGTGCTGTCGGACTTCTCCGCGGTGGAGCGCAAGGAGCTGGAGTTCCTGGTGGACCGGGCTGCGGACGCGGTGGAGGCGATCGTGAAGAGCGGTCTGGCCGCGGCCCAGCTGACGTACCACACCGCCTGATCCCCGACAGTTCGCCGCCGTCACATTTGCCCCATTCTCGCGTTGTAACCGTCAGGCGCACCTTCCCTGCCCGATTTCTGCAGGCCGCAGGTGTTGCCGGGTCGTGACGGGGGGATTCCATGGAGCAGCGCCGAGGCGACGATCGGCGCGGCCCGCGGCCCTACCCGCAACGCCACCGGCACATCGACGCCTCCGGGGCGCTGTCCTACACCGCGACCCCCACGCCCGCCGGACCCGCGCCGTTCAGCCCCGCGCCGGTCGGCCTGGTCGCGGTGCGCCCGCAGACGCCGCAGCACCGGCCCGCCGCGGGACGCCGCCCACTGCACCGCGGCAGCACCCACATCGGCACCCCGGTCCGCGAGCTGGACCGCCGCAGGGGCTGGGAGCAGCGCTACCTGCGCACCCTGCTGGGCTCGGACCTGCTTGTCGGCGCGGCCGCCGGGGTGCTGGTCTACATGCTGCGCTTCGGCACCTCGATCACCCCGTACACCAGGACCTACGCCCTGCTTTCGCTGGCACTGCCGTTCGCGCTGCTCGCGTCGCTGGCGCTGACCAGGGCCTACGACAAGCGCTACCTGTACGTCGGCACGCAGGAGTACGACCGGGTCATGCGCGGCGGGCTGTGGCTGATCGCGAGCGCGGCGATCGGCTCGTACGCCCTGGAACTGCCCACCGCCCGCTCGTACGTGCTCATCGCGTTGCCGGCCGCCACCGGCACCCTGGTGCTGACCCGCTTCCTGATCCGCAAGCGGCTGCACCGGCGGCGCGAGCGCGGTTCCTGCCTGCGCCGGACCATCGTGGTCGGGCACGAACTGGCGATCATCGGCATGACCCGGCAGCTGTGCCGTGAGCGCTTCCACGGCCTGGAGGTCGTCGGCGCGTGCGTCCCGCGCGGCAGCGACGGCCGGGTCGGCCTGCCCGTGTACGGCACCTTCGACGACGTCGCGCCGGCGGTGCGGGCCGCGGGCGCGGACACCGTGATCGTGCTCAGCTGCCCTGAGCTGGACGGGCACGCGCTGCGCCGGATGGCCTGGCAGCTGGAGCGCGACGAGATCGACCTGATCGTGGCCAGCGCCCTGATCGACGTGGCCGGCGGTCGCACCACCATCCGCCCGGTGGACGGGCTGCCGATGTTGCACGTGGAACATCCGCGGCTGTCCGGCGGCAGCCGGGTGGTGAAGGAGCTGATGGACCGGGCCGGAGCGGCGCTGCTGCTGGTGCTGTTCGCACCGCTGCTGCTGGTGATCGCGATGGCGCTGCGCATCGACTCCCCCGGCCCGGCCCTGTTCAAGCAGGTGCGGGTCGGCAGGGACGGCCGTGAATTCGTCATCTACAAGTTCCGTACCATGTATACCGACGCCGAAGCGCGGCTGGCCGAGCTGAGGCATCTCAACGAGCACGACGGGGTGCTGTTCAAGATCCGGGACGATCCGCGGGTGACCGCGATGGGCCGCTGGATGCGCCGCTACTCGCTGGACGAGCTGCCGCAGTTGCTGAACGTGCTGCTGGGACAGATGTCGCTGGTGGGGCCACGGCCGCCGCTGCCCTGCGAGGTTGCCGCATACGCCGACGACGTGCGGCGCAGGCTGGCGGTGAAGCCCGGCATGACAGGACTCTGGCAGGTCTCCGGGCGATCCGACCTGCCGTGGGAGGAGGCGGTCCGATTGGATCTCCGCTATGTCGAGAACTGGTCGATGTCCATGGACCTGCTCATCCTCCTGCGTACACTGACCGCCGTCGCCCGTAGCTCTGGAGCGTATTGATGCCCCCGGTGGAAGACGGCGCGTTCGCCGTATGGCTGGCCCGACAGGCCGGCGACCTGCTGCTCGCCCTGCGTGACGAACTCGGCTTCGAAGACCCGGCGGGCCTGCGCGCCGCCGGCGACAAGCGTTCGCACGACCTGCTCATGACCGAGCTGTCCCGCTGGCGTCCCGCGGACGCGGTGCTGTCCGAGGAGGGCGTGGACGACCCCGCCCGGCTTACCGCCAACCGGCTGTGGATCATCGACCCGCTCGACGGCACCCGCGAGTTCGGCGAGCAGGGCCGCGCAGACTGGGCCGTGCACGTCGCGCTGTGGCGGCGCACCGGCGAGCACGGGGGTGTGCTCGCGGCGGGGGCCGTCGGCCTGCCCGCCCAGCAGCGCGTGCTCGGCAGCGTGCCGGCCGCGCCGTACCCGCCGCTGTCCCCGTCGGTGGCCGCCGGCGGCCCGATCCGGATCGCGACCAGCCGCACCCGGCCCCCGGCGTTCCTGGCCGCGGTCGCGGCGCAGGTCGGCGCGCAGCTGGTGCCGATGGGCTCGGCCGGTGCCAAGATCGCGGCCGTGGTCACCGGTGAGGTCGACGCGTACATCCACGGCGGCGGCCAGTACGAGTGGGACTCGGCGGCCCCGGTCGCCGTCGCAGCCGCGGCGGGCCTGCACACCTCGCGCATCGACGGCTCGCCGCTGGTCTACAACCAGTCGGACGCGAGCCTGCCCGATCTGCTCGTCTGCCGCCGCGATCTGGCCGCCGACCTGCTGTCAGCTGTGTCACAGCATTCTTGATTCGGGTAAGCGCGACGTTTCTTGATCGGCAAGCGCGCCCGCGTGTACGTTAGATTCCCGAGTAAATCACTAGGAAAGGTCTGGACATGATCCAGCCTGCGTCTGAGCAGCCGGCTGCATACCGGGTCTCCCACCTTGACGCTCTCGAAGCCGAGAGCATCTTCGTGATGCGGGAGGTGGTGGCGGAGTTCGAGCGTCCGGTGCTGCTGTTCTCGGGTGGCAAGGATTCGATCGTCATGCTGCGCCTGGCGCAGAAGGCGTTCGCTCCGGGCCGGATCCCTTTCCCGGTGATGCACATCGACACCGGCCACAACTTCCCCGAGGTCATGGAGTACCGCGACCGCCGGGTGGAGGAACTCGGCCTGCAGCTGATCGTCGCGTCGGTGCCGGAGGCGCTCGCCCGCGGTCTGGTGACCGAGCCCGCCGGCGGTTCGCGTAACCGGATCCAGACGCCGGTGCTGCTGGACGCGGTGGACAAGTACCGGTTCGATGCGCTGTTCGGCGGCGCGCGCCGGGACGAGGAAAAGGCCCGCGCCAAGGAGCGTGTCTTCAGCTTCCGGGATGAGTTCGGGCAGTGGGATCCGAAGAATCAGCGTCCTGAGCTGTGGAACCTTTACAACGGTCGGCATCACCCGGGTGAGTCGATCCGGGTGTTCCCGCTGTCGAACTGGACCGAGTTGGACATCTGGCACTACATCGCGCGGGAGGAGATCCCGCTGCCGTCGATCTACTACGCCCACGAGCGCGAGGTCGTGTCCCGGGACGGGATGCTGTTCGCGGTGAACGAGTTCATCGCGGCCAAGCCGGGTGAGAACGTGTTCAAGGCCCGCGTCCGCTACCGGACGGTCGGTGACGCCACGCTGACCGCCGCGGTGGCGTCCGAGGCGGACACGGTGGAGAAGGTGATCGCCGAGGTCGCCGCTACTCGGGTGACCGAGCGTGGCGCGACCCGCGGCGATGACAAGGTCAGCGAGGCGGCGATGGAAGACCGCAAGCGTGAGGGGTACTTCTGATGACCGCTGTTGCTGAGCCCGTGGCCGAGGCCCGTTCGGGGGGCAGG
This sequence comes from Catellatospora paridis, assembly GCF_009720365.1. Lineage (GTDB taxonomy): Bacteria > Actinomycetota > Actinomycetes > Mycobacteriales > Micromonosporaceae > Catellatospora > Catellatospora paridis. Next base: position 293,727 of record NZ_ML769318.1, read on the forward strand.
GTCGACCTGCTCCGCTTCGCCACGGCCGGATCGGTGGACGACGGCAAGTCGACGTTGATCGGCCGGCTGCTCTACGACACCAAGAGCCTGTTCGAGGACCAGCTCGAAGCGGTCGAAGCCGTGTCGGCTGCCCGTGGTGACGAGTACACGAACCTCGCCCTGCTGACCGACGGCCTGCGGGCCGAGCGCGAGCAGGGCATCACCATCGACGTCGCCTACCGCTACTTCGCGACCCCGCGGCGCAAGTTCATCATCGCCGACACCCCCGGGCACATCCAGTACACCCGCAACATGGTCACCGGCGCCTCCACCGCGGACCTGGCCCTGGTCCTCGTCGACGCGCGCAAGGGCATCGTGGAGCAGTCGCGGCGGCACGCGTTCCTGTGCTCCCTGCTGCGCGTCCCGCACCTCGTGCTGTGCGTCAACAAGATGGACCTCGTCGACTTCGACCAGGCCGTCTACGACCGGATCGTCGACGAGTTCACCAGCTTCGCCGCGAAACTCGACATCACCGACCTCGCGATCATCCCGATCAGCGCGCTCAACGGCGACAACATCGCCACCCGGTCGGCGAACATGCCGTGGTACGAAGGCCCGAGCCTGCTGCACCACCTGGAGCACGTGCACATCGCGTCCGACCGCAACCTCGTCGACGTGCGCTTCCCGGTCCAGTACGTCATCCGCCCGCAGTCCACGACCGTGACCGACTACCGCGGCTACGCGGGGCAGGTCGCCTCGGGCATCCTGAAGCCCGGTGACGAGGTCATGGTGCTGCCGTCCGGCATGACCACGAAGATCGCCGGTATCGACACCGCCGACGGGCCGGTCGCCGAGGCGTTCCCGCCGATGAGCGTGACCGTCCGGCTCGAAGACGAGCTCGACGTCTCCCGCGGTGACATGATCTGCCGGCCGCACAACGCCCCCACCCCCGCCCAGGACATCGAGGCGCTCGTCTGCTGGATGGACGACAAGCCGCTGACCGTCGGGGCCAAGTACACGGTCAAGCACACGACCCGCACCGCCCGCGCCATCGTCAAGGGCCTGCAGTACCGGCTCGACGTCAACACCCTGCACCGCGACGACACCGCCGCGCAGCTCGGGTTGAACGACATCGGCCGCATCCGGCTGCGCACCACGGTCCCGTTGATGGCCGACGAGTACCGCCGCAACCGCACCACCGGCGGGTTCATCATCATCGACGAGGCCACCAACCGCACCGTCGCCGCCGGCATGATCATCGAAGCCGGCTGACCGGGCCGCAACCACACCACGGAACCGCACCCGCCCGACCCCGGGCCGGTGCGGTTCCGCGTTTGGCCAGCCACCGGGCACTTTTAGGGAAAGCGCACGGTGGGAAGGCTGTTTTCGTGCGCTTTTCCGGAAAGTGCAGGCGACGCGATCAGGGCGCGCGGCCAGACGTCGAGGGCCGGGTCAGCCGGTGAGGCTGTAGCTGACATAGCCGTCGACCTCGTGGAAGCCGAGGCTGCGGTAGAGGTCGCGGGCGGCGGTGTTGTCGTGCTCGGTCTGCAGGGAGATCCGGCGCGCGTGCGCCGCGCGGGCCGCCGCCACGGCATGGGCCACCAGAGCTCGGGCGTGGCCGTTGCCGCGGTGCTCCGGTGGCACGTACAGGTCCCGGATCATCCAGAACGTGCCGAGCGTCAGGGACGCGGGCATGACCAGCGCCGTGAGCAGCCCGCAGGGGCGTCCCCCGGCGAAGGCGGCGCTGATCCGCAGGCCCGGCGGGCCCGCCTGCTCCTGCAGCCACTGCCGGGTCGCGCCGTATCCCCGCTGCTGTCCGTAGTGCGCGCGGTAGTCGTCGAACAGCTCCGCGACCGCGCCGAACGCGGCGTCGGACGGGCTCACCCAGGCGATCATTCGCGTGACGACACCGCCGACCGGATCGCGGTGACCGCGGCGGCCAGCTCGGCGACGATGCCGGACAGGCTGCCGCCGTCGGCGCCGGACAGGTTGACCGTACGCAGCTCGTCCGGCTTGGGCAGCTTGGCGACGATCTCCGGCAGCCGCGCGATCAGCTCGGCCTGCACGGCCTCGGGCGAGCGCCCGTTGGCGATGTCCTGGCTGACCCGGTCGCGCTCCAGCTCCAGCAGCGCGGCGGCGTGCAGCTGCTCGGCGCGGTCGCGGGCGACGGCCAGCTCGTGGTCCAGGGTGAGGCGCTGCAGCGTCTGCTCCAGTTCCAGGCGCAGCCGGCGCATCTCGGTCTCCTGCGCGTGCCGCTGCTGCTCCAGCTCCAGCTCGTGCAACGTCGTCTCGCTGGCCTGGCTGGCCAGCGCGCGGGCGTCGGCCTGCTCGCGCTCGCCCCGGCGCAGCCGCTCGGCGGCGTCCCGGTCGAACGCGGCGGCGGCGTTGCGGGCTTTGAGGTCGGCGAGTTCGCGGTCGTTCTCCAGGCGCTGCAGCTGGTCCAGGCGCTGGGAGGCCAGCTCGCGGCCGGTGATGATCTCCTGGGCGCCGAGCTCGGCGAGCCGGGCGAGCTGGCCCTGCTCGGAGCGGAACGGCTTCTGCAGGTTCTCCCAGAGGCGGGCGGAGGTGACCACGGCCTCCTTGATCTGCACGGTGACGATGCGCAGGCCGAGGCCGGTGTCGCTGTCGCCCGCGCCTTCGGCCACACCGCGCAGCCGGGCGGTCAGCTCCTCGATGATGGGCTGCTTGTCGCTGAGCACCTCGTGCACGCTCATGGTGGCGACCTTGTCCTTGATCGCCGCTTCGGCCTGCTCCTTCAACTGGAGGTTGACCAGGCGCATCGGGTCGGAGGCGTCGCCGAAGTCGAGCTTGCGGTAGGCGGTGGCGATGTCCTGGACGATCCACTGGACGTATGCCTGGACGAGCACCCCCTGCAGCTCACGGCAGATGCAGAAGGCGTTGAGCAGGATGGTCTGCATGGTGCCGGGCACCACGAGGTAGGAGTCGGTGGCCGACCGGTACCGGAAGGACGTGCCCAGTCCCAGGTGCAGGGGCTTGTCGCGGCCGCGGCGGGTGTGCACCACGAAGGCGTTCGGCGGGACCAGCACGGTCTTCCACGGGCCGAAGCCGGTGACGCGCACGTCGACGGCGGTGGGCGGGGTGGTCGCCGCCTCGGCGGCACTGCGCCGGGCCCGGTTGCTGGTGTCGCCGCCGCCACCGCCGGGCGCGGGGGCCTGGGCCATGGGGGCCTTCTTGACCCGCAGGTCCTGCTCGAGTTGTGCCGACTGGGCCACGACCTGGTCGAGGTAGGTGTTGCGCTCCGCGGAAGCCATGCGCGGCATCCTGCCCCATGCCCGCAAGACCGTCCACTGTGGTGTCGGATACGAAACCGCCCCGCGCCGCCCGGCACACGGCGGACGAGCGGGGCGGTCAGTGCACCATGATCACTCGACTTGCCTGGCAAGTGGGCGAACGCGGACCCAAGATACGCATAGGTGCCCGGCAAGTCGGACGATCACGGGCGAGGGGCGCCCTTCCTTTGGTCAGGACAGGCGGTGGGCGCCGGGGGAGGGAAGGGCGAGGAAGGTGGCGGGTGGGTTGAAGCCGCGAGCCGCGAAGGCAGCGGTGACCGCTTCGGCCACGGTGGCCGCCTTTTCGGCCTCCACCAGGGCCAGCACGCAGCCGCCGAAGCCGCCGCCGGTCATCCGGGCGCCGTACGCGCCGGCGGCCAGGGCCGTCTCGACCGCTTCGTCCACTTCGGGCACGGTGATCTCGAAGTCGTCGCGCATCGAGGCGTGCGAGGCCGTCATCAGCGGGCCGATCTCGCGCAACCGGCCCTCGCGGAGCAGGGCGATGGTGTCCAGGACGCGGGCGTTCTCGGTGACGACGTGGCGGGCGCGGCGGAACAGCAGCTCGTCGTCCAGCCGGGACAGGTCGTCGAGGGTGGCGTCGCGCAGCGCGGGCACGCCGAGCAGTGCGGCGGCCCGTTCGCACGCGGCGCGGCGGGCGGCGTACTCGCCGTCGACCAGCTGGTGCGGGGCGCGGCTGTCGATGACGAGGATGGCCAGGCCCTGACCGGCCAGGTCGAGCGGGACGTGCTCGGTGGCCATGCTGCGGCAGTCGAGGAACAGCGCGTGGCCCTCGCGGCACAGCGTCGAGGCGGACTGGTCCATCACCCCGCAGGGCACGCCGACGTACACGTTCTCGGCGCGCTGGGCCAGCAGAGGCCGCTGCTCCAGCGGGATGTCGAGCCCGCCGAGGTCGGCCAGCGCGGACAGCACCGCGCATTCGAGGGCCGCCGACGAGGACAGCCCGGCTCCGCCCGGCACGTCGGAGTCGACGGACAGCCGCGCGCCGGGCACCTCGTGACCGGCCTCGCGCAGCACCCAGACCACCGCGGCGACGTATGCGGCCCAGCCGGTGACCGGCTCGGACAGGTCGAAGGCGACCGTCTGCCCGGTCAGCGTCGAGGTGACGGTCCACTCGGGACGGTCGAGGCGGGTCGCGGTGACGACTGTCCGCTGCGGCAGCGCGAACGGCAGCACGAAGCCGTCGTTGTAGTCGGTGTGCTCGCCGATCAGGTTGATCCGGCCCGGCGCGGCCCATACGCCCTGGTCGACGGTCGTCACAGCCCGCTCCGGAAGAAGGTCCAGGCGTCGGCGACGATGTCGCGCAGGTCGGACTTCACCGGCGTCCAGCCGAGCTCGGCGCGCGCCTTCGCCGACGAGGCGACCAGCTCGGCCGGGTCCCCGGGGCGGCGCGGTGCCATCTCCACCGGCAGCGGGTGCCCGGTGACCTCGCGCACCGCGTCGACGACCTGCTTGTTGGAGAAGCCGGTGCCGTTGCCGAGGTTGTAGATCCGGTGCTCGCCGGGGCGGGCCGCCTCCAGTGCCAGCAGGTGGGCCTGGGCCAGGTCGCCGACGTGGATGTAGTCGCGGATGCAGGTGCCGTCGGGGGTCGGGTAGTCGTCGCCGAAGATGGCGAGCTTCTCCCGCTGCCCGGCCGCGACCTGCAGCGCGATCGGGATCAGGTGGGTCTCCGGGTCGTGCCGCTCACCGATCGCCGAGCCGTCCGGCAGCACCAGCGCGCCGGCCACGTTGAAGTAGCGCAGGCTGACCGCGGCCAGGTCGTGGGCGTGCGCCTCGGAGGCGATGGCCATGTCGACGGCGAGCTTGGTGGCACCGTACGTGTTGACCGGCTTGGTGACCGCGGTCTCGGTCAGCGGCAGCTCGGACGGGTCGCCGTAGGTGGCCGCGGTGGAGGAGAACACCAGGCGCCTCACCCCGGCCGCGCGCATCGCGTCGAGCAGCGCCAGCGAGCCGACGGTGTTGTTGTCCCAGTGCAGCTCGGGTTGCGCCATCGACTCGCCGGCCGCGATCAGGCCGGCGAAGTGCAGCACGGCGTCGAACCCGGCGTCGGGGGTGAGCACGGCGGCGGCGTCGTGGATGCGCGCCTGCACGAGGCGCGCGCCCGCGGGCACCTGGGAGGCGTCGTTGCGGGACAGGTCGTCGAGCACGACGACCTCGTGGCCGGCGTCGACGAGCAGCCGAGCCACGGCGCTGCCGACATAACCGGCGCCCCCGGTGACCAGTAGCTTCATGTAAGACTCTCCCTCAACTGCTCGTGCGGGCCAGCCTAGCCCGCCCGGTGACGCTCGTGTCGTCGCCGTTATCTCATCACATTCAAACATAAAACAACAGGCTTCAACGCTCCCGGGTGCGGCCGGTCGGCCTCCGGGCACCCGCGAATTCCGGGAAATCGCCGTCCCCGGCCTGCCTGTGCCCCTCGTCATGCGGGCACGACGATCCGGGAACGCTAATATGCGCCCATGTCCGTGCCCCGGCAGAACACCCCCCGCCAGCGGGATACCCATGGCCGCGAGCCGCGCCGACGGGAGCCCCGGTTACGTCCGCCCGGGCGGATGGCCCGTGCCGTCGCGCCGGCCATCGTACGGGCCGCCGACGCGCTGACCCGCTGGACGAGCCGCGTGCTGGGGGTCGAGGCGACCGCCGGGCGCGAGCAGATCACCGAGGCCGAGCTGCGCGAGCTGGTCGCCGTGAACACCGCGCTGGACCCGGAGGAGCGCCACATCATCAGCAAGGCGCTGTCGCGCTCCGCGGCCACGCTGCGCGAGGTGATGGTGCCGCGTACCGAGGTGTGGTTCCTGACGGTGAGCATGACCGTCGCGGAGGCGATCGCCGAGGCCCGTGAGGCCGGGCACACCCGCATGCCGATCGCCGACGGCAGCCACGACGACGTGGTGGGCTTCGTCCACCTGCGCGACCTGCTCTGGGACGAGCGGCCGGACCGCTCGGTGCGCGAGCTGGCCCGCGAGATCAAGCGGCTGCCCGCCAGCAAGCCGGTGCTCGCCGCGCTGTCGGAGATGCGCCGGGAGCGGCACACCATCGCCGTCGTCGTCGACGAGTACGGCGGCACGGCCGGCATCGTGACCCTCGAGGACCTGATCGAGGAGCTGGTCGGGGAGATCCACGACGAGTACGACGACACCCCCGCCGCCCACGCCCCGGGCGGGCCCGCGCCGGACGAGGTCGACGGCATGCTCAACCTCGCCGACTTCGCCGAGCGCACCGGCATCTCGCTGCCCGCCGGGCCGTACGAGACGGTGGGCGGCTTCCTGATGAGCGCGCTGGGCCGGCTGCCCGCGGCCGGGGACAGCGCCACGCTGGAGGCGTACCGGCTGACCGTGCTCGCCCTGGACGGCCGGCGGGTCGCCCGCGTCCGGCTCACGCCCGTGGACCTGGCCCCGCTGGACCCGGACCCGGCGGACCCGATCCCGGTGGACCCGACCCCGCTGTCCGACCCGGCCTGACCGCCGAAGCGGCGACCGGGTCAGCGGATGGGCAGCTTGTGCCAGGCCAAGCCGTCCGTGGAGACGGCCGTCCAGCCCGCGCGGAACAGGTCCAGCGCGACGTAGCCGTCGGTCGTGGCACGCAGCTCGCCGACCGTCGGCAGGGTGCCGCCCGCCGGGACGAAGCTCGCGCCCAGGTCGCCGCTGACGTAGAACCGGCTCTCCGGGCCGGTCACCAGGATGCGGCCGTCGGGCAGGTAGACCGGCTCGCCGACGGGTGCGAAGCCGGCCCCGCCGGAGACGCGTACGGGCACGCGGCCCGCGTACACGGCGATGATCTTGTTGTCTTTCAGGGCGAACGCCAGCACGTCCTCGCCGCGCACGGTGGCGGTGACCCGGTCCGCGCCCGCCGCGCCCAGCAGCGCGTGACGCTGCCACTGCGCGCCGTCGGCGGTCGAGGCCAGGTAGGCCGTGCCGCCGTCCAGCCCGGCCACCCACGCCAGGCCCGCCGGGGTGCGGCCGCGCGCGGCCCAGGTGACCATGAGCCCGGGGTCGCCGGGCGGGACGGGCGGCTTCGCGCCGGTGTCGGCCACGATCTGCCACGTCTGGCCGCCGTCGGCGGTGCGGGCGAAGGTCGGCCGGCAGCTCGGCAGCTCCCGGCTGCCGCAGGCGGTGCGGAGCCAGCCGGCCGCGCCGTCGAGCTCGAACTCGGTGATGAAACCCGGCACGTCCGGGGCGGTGGCGGGGTTGAAGATGCCGTCGATGGCCAGGCCCGCCCCGGAGCCTGATCCCGAGTACACGGGCGCGGGCGGCGCGGTGATCGGGGCGCTCGGCGAGGTGGCCGTCTGGTCCGGCGACAGCTGCGGCCGCCACGGCTGGAACACGCCCACGGCGGCGATCAGCAGCACCGCGGCGGCGCCGGCGGCCTGCGCGGTGCGGCGGCGGGCCTTGATCCGGCCCGCGCGGACCCGCACCTGCTCCAGCGGCGGCGCCTCGACGTCGTCGAGCAGCCCCCGCAGCGCGTCCCGGCCCCGGGAGAGCCGTGACTTGACCGTGCCCACGGGGACCTCCAGCAGTTCGGCGACCTCGTCCAGGGGCAGATCGGCGAGGTAGTGCAGGACGACGACCTCGCGGTACCGGCTCGGGATGGCAGCCAGCGCCGCGCGCAGATCGGTGTTGTCGGGCTCCGGCGCGGCCGCGGTCACCCGGGTCAGCGGCCGCTCCCGCAGCAGGATGGTGTCCAGCAGCTGGCGGCGCCGCCAGCGGCGGCGCACCACGTTGATGGCGACGGTGCGCAGCCACGCCTCCGGCGCGTCCACATCGCTCAGGCCGTGCCGGCGGGCCAGCGCCCGGGCGAAGGCCTCCTGGACGGCGTCCTGCGCCTCGGTCAGGTCGGTGGTGAACGCGTAGACCTGCGCCACCAGCCGGCGGTACCCGGCGTGGTACAGCTCACCCAGCTCGTCCTGCGCGGTCATGGTCTCCCCGGTCGCTTGTCTCGGCGACTCTAGTGAGTCCCGCCACCGGCTGCCGGTTCCCAGGTTCGTGGGCCGAACATCCGGGTGGGAGAATGGCTGCCATGTCCTTCGACGCGACGACGCACAGCAAGCCCCGGGTGCTCTCCGGGATCCAGCCCACCGGCGGCTCGTACCACCTGGGCAACTACCTGGGCGCGGTGCGCAACTGGGTCGGCCTGCAGGACTCGCACGATGCGTTCTACTGCGTGGTGGACCTGCACGCGATCACCGCCGGGCACGACCCGAAGCTGCTGCGCGAGCGCACCCGGGTCAGCGTGGCGCAGCTGCTGGCAGTCGGGCTCGACCCGGCCCGCTGCACGATCTTCGTGCAGTCGCATGTGCCCGAGCACGCCCAGCTGGGCTGGGTGATGAGCTGCATCACCGGCTTCGGCGAGGCCAGCCGGATGACCCAGTTCAAGGACAAGTCGAACAAGCAGGGCGCGGAGCGGTCCAGCGTGGGCCTGTTCACCTACCCGATCCTGCAGGCCGCCGACATTCTGCTCTACCAGGCCGACGCGGTGCCGGTGGGCGAGGACCAGCGCCAGCACCTGGAGCTGACCCGCGACCTGGCGCAGCGTTTCAACACGCAGTTCGGCAAGACGTTCAACCTGCCGCAGCCGTACATCTCCAAGGAGACCGCCAAGATCCTCGACCTGCAGGACCCGAGCGCGAAGATGTCGAAGTCGGCCTCCACCGGCAACGGCCTGATCGAGCTCCTGGAGCCGCCGGCGAAGATCGCCAAGAAGATCAAGTCCGCGGTCACCGACACCGGCCGCGACATCGTCTTCGACCCCGAGGCCAAGGCCGGCGTGAGCAACCTGCTCACCATCTACTCCGCGCTGTCCGGCCGCCCGATCCCCGAGCTGGTCGAGGCGTACGCCGGCAAGGGGTACGGTGACCTCAAGAAGGACCTCGCCGAGGTGGTGGTGGAGTTCGTGACACCGTTCCAGCAGCGCACCCAGGAGTACCTGGCCGACCCCGCGCAACTGGACAAACTGCTGGTCATCGGTGCCGAGAAGGCCCGTACCGTATCGGTGCGGACGCTGGCTACCGTTTACGACAAGATCGGGTTCTTGGCCCCTCTCGGACGCTAGCCGCGTCGGGTAAGCCTGCCGACCGTTTGCACGGGCAGTCCGGCGCCGCACGCGCCGGGCGAGTATTGGAGGCGTCGGTGGAGCGCACCATCGGTATCGCGATCGGCATCCCGCAACCGTGGGGTGCCGAACTCGACGCGGCCCGCGCGTCCACCGGCGACCCGCTCGCGGCGCTGATCCCGTCCCACGTCACCCTGCTCGGCCCCACCATGCTGCCGGTCTCCGCCGACCTGGACCGCCGCCTCGACGAGCTGCTGCTGAGCGTGGCGGAGCAGAACGCGCCGTTCGCCATCCAGCTGCGCGGCACCGGCACCTTCCGGCCGGTCAGCCAGGTGGTGTTCGTGGCGCTGGCGACGGGCATCGGGGAGTGCGAGCAGCTGGCCGGCGCGATCCGCACCGGTCCGCTGGCCCGGGACCTGGCGCACCCGTACCACCCGCACGTCACCATCGGGCACGACGTGCCGGAGCCCGCGCTCGACGACGTCTTCGACCGCATGGCCGACTACTCGGCCCGCTTCGACGTCGACCACTTCACCCGCTACGAGCACAACGGCAGCGGCAGCTGGCAGCCCATCCGCGAATACGCCCTGCGCGGCTGACGCCCCGCCCCTGCCGCGCTCCGCGCCAAGATCGCCTGCAGTTTCGGGGAAACTGCGCGAACGAGTGGCTCGTTTCGTGCAGTTTCCCCGAAGTGCGGAGCAGGGCCCGGCGTCAGGAGCCGGTGAGGCGGGCGGAGATGCGGGCGAAGCCGGCCTTCAGCTCGGCGGCGCTCGGGGCTTCCACCACGTGATCGTCATGGTCGTGGTCATGGTCGTGCTCGTCGTCGTCCGCGTCGTCGTCGAGCACGTCGTCGATCTCGTCGGCCTCCTGCGCGGCCAGGTCCTGCGCGTTGGCTATCTCCGCGCGGATCTGGTCCAGCGAGGTCGCCGGGAGCAGCGGTTCGACGACCGCCATCAGGTCCTCGTCGGCGACGACGTGCTGCGCGAGCGCGAGGGCGTGCGGGCGCTCGTACGGCCCGCAGACCACCGGCTCCCACTCCTCGTCGTCGTCGAGCGGGCCGAAGGTGATGATCCAGGGAAGGTCCAGCTGCGGCGATCCGGCCGGCAGCTCCAAAGTCACGAGTGCACCCACGCGACCATCATCGAGCTTCGCGATGCTTTTCGGGGGTCTTCCGCGTATCCGGCGCGTCGGAGTCTTCGGCGGCCTCCAGCCGAGCGGCCCGCTCCGCGGTGTCGTCCTCGGTCTCGGCCTGCACCGCCTCGGCCTCGGCCTTGGCGATGTCGCCGGGCGGCACCCACTCCAGGTGGTGCTTGCGCGGGCGGCCCCAGGCCAGGTCGAACACCTTGCCGTTGGCGGAGGTGGCCGCGTAGGCGACGGCCCACAGCACGATCTGGTTGAACAGGTACAGGTACAGCAGGAGGCCGACCGACGCGGCGACCGCGACGTACGCCGGGTTGTTCTCGGTGCGCTGGACGAAGTACCGGCCGAACTCGTTGAGCATGGTGAGGCCCACCGCGATGATGCCGATCGCGGGCAGCAGCCGCCGGGGCGTCATGTGCACCCTGGGCAGCACCGTGATCAGCGCGAACCCGATCATCGCGTTGACCAGGATCGTCACCGCGTAGACGCTCACCTTCAGCCAGAACGCGCCGCTGGTGCCCGGGAGCAGGTCGAACAGGGTGGCCAGGCCGTCGATCGCGGTCAGCGAGACGCCGATCAGCAGGGCCAGCGCGATCAGCGTGCCGAAGTCGGTCAGCCGCAGCACGAGGAAGTTGCCCGGGTGCTGGTCCAGCCCCCAGATCGCGCGCTGCGACGAGCGCCAGGCGTCCACCCAGCCGATGCCGGCCAGCACCAGGCTGATCAGACCGACGGTGCCGATGGAGCCGGCGGCGGTGCGCAGCTGGTCGGTGTTCATCGCCGGGAGGTAGGTCTTGAGGAACTGATCGACCTCGGCCACCAGCTCGGCGTCGCCGGAGAAGACCTTGACCAGCACCGCGTACGCCACCATGGCCAGCGCGAACGCGGCGAAGAAGGCGTAGTAGGCGATCGCCGCGGCCAGCCGCCCGGCCAGCACGTCGGCGTAGCGCTCCTTCATCCGCCACAGGTGGTCGAAGGCGGCGGACCGCTTGCGAGCCCGGTCCACCAGCGCGTCATAGCGGGCGCCGACAGCCTCGGTCATCCGCTGCACCCAACCCACCACAGCCACCACCCCCTCATCCTCCCCGACCCCCGCACCACCCCGCCGCCCGATCCCCCACCAGCGTTGATCGATGCCCAAAAGGAAGGAAGGACCCCTTCTCACCTGTAATACGATGAGAAGGGGTCCTTCCTGTCATCAGGTCAGGCGGTGAGCCAGACCGTGGTGTCGGCGGGGATGCGGCCGTCTTCGTGGAGGGGGCCGCTGGCCAGCAGGACGTCGCCGGTCAGGTTCAGCTCGGCCAGGTCGACGGCGCGGTCGGCGATGTTGACGACGACCACGACGCCGGGCTCCCGGACGAAGGCCAGCACCCCTTCCGGCGCGTCCAGCCAGGTCAGCGTGCCGCCGCCGAGTGCGGGCAGCTCCTTGCGCAGGCGCAGCGCGGCGCGGTAGAAGTTCAGCGTCGAGTCCGGGTCGGACTCCTGCGCCTGCGCGGTCAGCGCCTCCCACTTCGCCGGCTGCGGCAGCCACGGTGTGCCCAGGCCGTCCGGGTTGAACCGGAAGCCCTCGGCCGCCGTGCCACCCCAGGGCAGCGGCACCCGGCAGCCGTCGCGGCTCTCCCCGGTGCGCTTGAACGACGGGTCCTCGCGCAGCTCGTCGGGCAGGTCGAGAACCTCGTTGAGGCCCAGCTCCTCGCCGTTGTAGAGGTAGGCGGAGCCGGGCAGGGCCAGCATCAGCAGAGTCGCGGCGCGGGCCCGGCGCAGGCCCAGATCGCCGTCGCCGTAGCGGGTGACGTGGCGGAATTTGTCGTGATTGGACAGCACCCAGGTGGTCGGCGCGCCGACCAGGGCGGCCTCGGCCAGCGACTTGTCGATGATGGCGCGGAACGACGCCGGGTCGAAGTCGGCCATCATGAAGTCGAAGTTGAAGGCCTGGTGCAGCTCGTCGCGGCCGATGTAGCGGGCCAGCCGCTCCGGGGACTCGACCCACGCCTCGGCCACGGCCATCCGGCCGCCCGGGTACGCGTCCAGGATGGGCCGCCACTCGCGGTAGATGTCGTGCACGCCGTCCTGGTCGAAGTACGGCAGGCGCTCGCTGCCGAGCATCTCGACCTGGCGGCCGCCCTCGTCGGAGGTGCGGCCCACCGACGGCAGGCCCGCCTCCTTGATCATGCCGTGCGCGACGTCGATCCGGAACCCGTCCACGCCCCGGTCCAGCCAGAACCGCAGCACGTCGCGGAACTCCGCGCGCACCTCGGGGTTCTCCCAGTTCAGGTCGGGCTGCTCGGGGGCGAACAGGTGCAGGTACCACTGCCCGTCGGGCACCCGGGTCCAGGCCCGGCCGCCGAAGATGGACTCCCAGTCATTGGGCGGCAGCTCGCCGTGCTCGCCCTTGCCCTCGCGGAACATGTACCGCTCGCGCTCGGCCGAGCCGGGCGCGGCCGCCAGCGCCGCCTGGAACCAGGCGTGCTGGTCCGAGGAGTGGTTGGGGACCAGGTCGACGATGATCCGGATGCCCAGCGCGTGGGCGTCCTTCATCATGTCGTCGAAGTCGGACAGGGTGCCGAAGCGCGGGTCCACGTCGCGGTAGTCGGCGACGTCGTAGCCGCCGTCGGCCAGCGGCGAGGTGAAGAAGGGGCTCAGCCAGATCGCGTCGACGCCGAGCTCGCGCAGGTACGGCAGCTTGCCGCGCACGCCCTGCAGATCACCGGTGCCGTCACCGTCGGCGTCGGCGAAGCTGCGCGGGTAGATCTGGTAGACGACGGCGTCGCGCCACCAGTCGTCGTTTGCCTGCGTGGTCACGGGCAGTCCTTTCCAAGGGTGGCGCATGAGCGGCTGCGCGGGCTGTCGGTCGAGAGGGAGGCTGGGCCCCGGCCGGCGTGGGCGAGGGCCGGGGGCGAAACGCGCCGCTCAGCGGTCCGGAGGGCGGGCAGGAGCGGCTGGGAGAGCGGTTTCTCGCCGCCCATGCCGCAGCGGCCGGGCAGCGCGATGGCCACCGTGCCGGCGACGGCGGTGGCGCGGCTGCTGCGGCGCATGTTTCCTCCAGGAGCGAGCGTCTCGCGGGCTAAGAACGCCACGAGGACCCATGAAGGATGTCGTGCAAGTTGCGCAAGAGTCAAGCAGACGATTTCAGAAAGTTTCAATCATCATACTGACGCTCCGTCACCCGCTGTGGGCGGCGGTGGACCCCCGAACGACCAGCTCCGGTCGGAAAATGTACTCCGAGTGCGGTGCGGGGTGTCCCTTGATCTCGTCCACGAGAGCCCGCACGGCCGCCACGGCCATCGCCCGCACCGGCTGGCGCAGCGTGGTCATGGGCGGGTCGGTGAAGGCGATCAGCGGCGAGTCGTCATAGCCGACCACCGAGACGTCCGTGGGCACCTGCAGGCCGCGCTGGCGCACCGCGCGGATCGCGCCCAGCGCCATCAGGTCCGAGCCGCAGACGAAACCGGTCACGCCCTTGTCCAGCAGGCGCGACGCGGCGGCGTCGCCGCCCTCCACGCCGAACAGGGACAGCGAGATCATCTCGTCGATCTGCGCGTCGGTGAGGTGCAGCAGGCGGCGCATGGCGGCCCGGTAGCCCTCGATCTTGCGCTGCACCGGCAGGTAGCGGTCCGGGCCGGAGATCAGGCCGATCCGCTTGTGGCCGAGCGCCACCAGGTGGGCGACGGCCAGCTCGCCGGCGGCCCGGTCGTCGCAGGAGATGAACGGCGCCTCGATGTTCTCGGCGTAGCCGTTGACCAGCACGATCGGCAGCGGCCGGGCGAGCAGCTTGCGATAGCGCTCGGGGTCGCTGGTGGAGTCGGCGTGCAGGCCGGAGACGAAGACGATGCCGGAGACCTGCCGGTCCAGCAGCATCTCGACGTACTCGTCCTCGGTGACGCCGCCGGGGGTCTGGGTGCACAGCACCGGGGTGAAGCCCTGCTGAGCCAGGGTCGTCTCGATGATCTGGGCGAACGCCGGGAAGATCGGGTTGTCCAGCTCCGGCACCACCAGGCCGACCAGGCCCGCACTGCGCTTGCGCAGCCGGGCGGGGCGCTCGTAGCCCAGCACATCGAGAGCGGTCAGCACGGCCTGCCGGGTGTCGGCGGAGACGCCGGGCCGGTCGTTCAGCACCCGGGAGACGGTGGCTTCGCTCACCTCCGCCTGCTGGGCGATGTCAGAGAGTCGTGCGCGCATGGCGGCACTCTAGCCGAAGACAGCCCGATGTTGATATGGGCACGTTGCAAGGTCTTCCATTGCTTGCAAAGGCTTGCTAACCTCCCGGCAACAAACTCCGTAACACGGATCACAACCCCGGCAACGGGGTGCTGTGGTGCGTCACCGATTCTGGAAGACCTTCCAGGGAGCGGTGATGCGTCGACCCCTCTCGGCCGCTCGGGCGCGTGGATTCGCCCGCGTGGTCACCCCCGGGTCACCTGCGTGACCCTTCTCGAAGGAGTGCTCATGCGCATCCGTACCGCGGGTGTGATCGCCGCCGCCGGGCTGCTGATGCTCGGTGTCGCGGCTTGCGGCGGAACCAACGAGCCGGCCGCCACCCCCAGCAAGGACAAGGGCAACGGCAAGCTCGTGCTGTGGACCGACCCGACCCGGGCCCCCGTGCTCAAGCCGTTCGCCGAGGCGTTCGGCAAGGAGAACGGCGTGACGGTCGAGGTCAAGGAGATCAGCGAGAACCAGCAGCAGACCTTCATCACCGCCTCGCAGCAGGGCAGCGGCCCGGACATCATGGTCGGCGCGCACGACTGGATCGGCAACATGGTGCAGAACGGCGCCATCGACCCGGTGCAGCTGACCGCCGAGCAGAAGGCCGCCTTCCACCCGAACGCGATCAAGGCCGTGACCTTCAACGGGCAGATCTACGGTGCGCCGTACGCGATGGAGAACGTGGCCCTGATCCGCAACACGGACCTGGTCCCCGCCGCGCCCGCCACGATCGAGGACCTGATCAAGACCGGCAAGGAGCTCAAGGCCGCCAAGAAGGTCCAGGAGATCCTCTGCGTGCCGTTCGGCGCGGCGGGCGACGTGTACCACACGTACCCGCTGTTCTCGGCGGCCGGCGGCTCGCTGTTCGGCACCACCGCCTCCGGTGACCCGGACCCGTCCAAGGTCACCGTGAACACCCCCGAGTCGATCGCCGCGCTGGAGAAGATGAAGGCGCTCGGCGAGAAGGGCGAGGGCGCGATCAAGACCTCGATCGGCAACGAGAACGGCATCCCGACCTTCGTGCAGAAGAAGTGCGCGTTCCTGATCTCCGGCCCGTGGTCGATGAACGACGTCAAGAAGGCCGGCTTCGGCTACGACATCAGCGCGGTCCCCGGCTTCGCGGCGGGTGGGCAGGCCAAGCCGTTCCTCGGCGTGCAGGCGTTCTACGTGGCGTCGAAGGGCAAGAGCAAGGTGCTGGCCCAGGAGTTCGTGGCCAACTACGTCACCAACAAGGACGTGGCCATGGCGCTCTACAAGGCCGACCCGCGCCCCGCGGCGCTGACCGCGGCCGCCGACGCGGTGAAGAGCCTCGACCCGAACGCCGAGAAGTTCGTGCTTGCCGGCGCCAACGGCATCCCGATGCCGGCCATCCCGGCCATGGGCGCGATCTGGGGCCCGATGGCCAACGCCGAGGTGGCGGTGGTCAAGGGCGGCGACGCCAAGACCGCGGCCGAGGCCGCCACGAAGGCCATCACCGCCGAGATCAACAAGTAGTCCTGCCTCATGACCACTGAGGTAACGGGTGCGGGGAGCGAGCGCTCCCCGCACCCGGGGCCGTCCGGGCAGGCCCCCGACCAGCGCTCCCGGGGTGGGCGGCGCGGTGATGCGGAGCAGGTCCGCCGCACCCGCGAACTGTCCACCGGCTTCATCGTGTCGCGTATCGCCGTGCTCGGCATCGTCGCCGCACTGCTGATCTACGCGCTCCCGCCGCTGATCCAGACCGAGGCCTGGACCGCCCTGGGCGTCGTCGGCGTGGTCACGGCGCTCGTCGCCTACCTCTACCTGACCCCGCGCCACATCCCGGCGAAGTACCTGGTGCCGGGCACGATCTTCCTGTTCGCGTTCGCCATCGTGCCGATCGTGCTGACCTTCGTCACCGCCTTCACCAACTTCGGCGACGGGCACCGCGGCACCAAGGACGAGGCGATCCGGGCCATCGAGACCAGCTCGGTGACCCAGGTGCCGGGCTCCCCGGAGTACTACCTCACCATCGCCGAGCGCGACGGCGAGCTGGTGTTCCTGCTGGTCGACCCGGACACCAAGGCGGTCCAGGCGGGCACGGCCGACGGCCTGTCCCCGGTCGACGGGGCGGAGGTGTCACTGACCGGCAAGGTGCTGTCGGCGGGCGGGTACACCGTGATCCCGACGGCCCAGGCGGCCGAGCGCGACGCGGAGATCGCGGCGTTCTCGGTGCCGACCGCCGGCGGCGCGGTCAAGGCCACCGGCCTGAGCCGGGCCTTCGAGGGCAAGGCCGACAAGTCCTACGACGCGGCCTGCGACTGCGTCACCAGCCCGTCCGGTGGCAGGTGGGTCGCCGACGAGGTCGAGGGCTACTTCGTCGACGCCGAGGGCAAGCACCTCGACCAGGGCTGGAAGGTCGACGTCGGGTTCGCCAACTTCACCAAGGCGCTGACCGACCCGACCATCTCCGGGCACTTCCTCAACGTGCTCATCTGGAACTTCGTCTTCGCGCTCAGCGCGGTCGCCACCACGTTCGCGCTGGGCATGATCGTGGCGCTGGCGCTGCACTCGCCCCGGGTGCGCGGCACGAAGTTCTACCGGATCAT
The DNA here is from genome assembly GCF_009720365.1 of Catellatospora paridis. Lineage (GTDB taxonomy): Bacteria > Actinomycetota > Actinomycetes > Mycobacteriales > Micromonosporaceae > Catellatospora > Catellatospora paridis. The sequence continues at coordinate 310,969 of NZ_ML769318.1, forward strand.
CCTGATCCTGCCGTACGCCATGCCGGGCTTCGCCATGCTGCTGATCTGGCGGGACATGTTCAACACCGACTTCGGCCTGATCAGCAAGCTGTTCGGGGTGCACGACTGGCTGGGCACGCCGACCACGGCCCGGCTCGGCCTGATCGTGATCAACCTGTGGATGGGTTTCCCGTACATGTTCCTGGTGATCACGGGTGCGCTGCAGGCCGTGCCGCGGGAGCTGACCGACGCGGCCCGTATCGACGGCGCGTCGGCGTGGGCCGGCTTCCGCCGGGTCACCCTGCCGCTGGTGCTGGTGGCGCTGACCCCGCTGCTGATCTCGTCGTTCGGCTTCAACTTCAACAACTTCAACAACATCAAGCTGGTCACCAACGGCGGCCCGTACGCCATCGACAACAGCACCGTCGGCGCGACCGACCTGCTGATCAGCTACACGTACCGGGTCGCGGGCTTCGACTCCGGCGTGGCCGACTTCGGCTTCGCCGCGGCCATCTCGGTGTTCATCTTCGCGATCGTGGCCACGGTCTCCACGGTGGCGTTCTGGCGCAGCCGGGCGCAGGAGGAGGTGTACTCGTGATCAAGTGGCTCAGAGAGGTCGGCTGGCGCTACGCGGTGGTGCTGGCGGTGTGCGCGTTCGCGCTGTTCCCGGTGCTGTTCGTGGTGTCCGCCGCGATCAACCCGCTGGGCACGCTCGGTTCCACCGGGCTGATCCCGCAGGGGGCCAGCCTGTCCAACTTCCACGACCTGCTCACCGGTGACCACCCGTTCACCAAGTGGTTCCTGAACTCGGTGGTCATCGCGCTGATCTCGGCCTTCGCGGGCCTGCTGATCAGCGTGGCGGCGGCGTACGCGTTCAGCCGGATGCGGTTCCGGGGCCGCCGGGTGGGCCTGCTGTCCATCCTGCTCATCCAGATGTTCCCGCAGTTCCTGGCGATCGTGGCCATCTTCATCGTGTTCACCGAGGTCACCGAGCTGTACCCGGCGTTCGGCTTCAACAAGCCGTGGGGCCTGCTGATCCTCTACCTGGGCGGCGCGCTGGGCGTGAACACGTACCTGATGAAGGGTTACCTGGACACGGTGCCCAAGGAGATCGACGAGTCGGCCACCATGGACGGCGCGTCGCACGTGCAGACCTTCTTCCGGATCATCCTGCCGCTGGTCGGCCCGGTGCTCGCGGTGACGGCGATGCTCTCCTTCATCGGCACCATCAACGAGTTCCTCATCGCCAACGTCTTCCTCCGCGACACCGAGGCGAAAACCCTGGCGGTCGGCATGTACGGCATGCTCACCGACAAACGGGACGCCAACTTCGGCATGTTCGCCGCCGCCACCCTCCTGACGGCGATCCCCACCGTGAGCCTCTTCCTCTGGCTCCAGCGCTACATCGTCAGCGGCCTAACCGCCGGCGCAGTCAAGGGCTGACCCCACCCCCACCGCGTTGATCATGAACTTATGGCACGGCTCGACGGTGTGTCGTCGCCACAACTTCATGATCAACGCAGTGGGGGAGGGGCGGCAGCAACAGCAGTGTCGCGACCTCGGGTCCTGGTGACGGGGCTGCGGGCTGAAACGTCGACATCCTCTGAACACGGAAGGATGGCGCGACAATGCGTCTCGTCGAACAACCGCATCATGACGGCTCGCCCCAGTACATTTCGGACGGCGCCCCGAGGCTGGGCGACGTGGTCACCGTGTGGGTGCGGGTGCCCGCCGCGGCCGGAGTCAGCGCGGTGCACCTGCGGAGCACGCCGGATGGCGAGCCGAACTTCGTTGCGGCCGAGGTGGATCCGGGGCGGACGGGCACGGCGGTCGGTGGGTACGGCGCGACCGATGTCTGGTGGCGGGCCGCGCTGACCGTGCGCAACCCGGTGACGAACTACCGCTTCCACCTGCGCACCGCCGCCGGTGACACGTACTGGCTGACCGCGGGCGGGATCGTCGAGCACGAACTGCCCGACGACACCGACTTCCGGGCCGTCGCGTACGACGCGCCGCCGGCCTGGTCCGCGGACGCCGTGCTGTACCAGATCTTCCCGGACCGCTTCGCCCGCGCGGCGGACGCGAAACCGCTGGAGGCGCTGGACCTGCCGGGCTGGGCACTGCCCCGCGAGTGGGACCGCGACGAGGTCGTCGGGCAGGGTCCGGGCACCGCCGAGCAGTTCTTCGGCGGCGACCTCGACGGCATCGCCGAGCACCTGGACCACATCCAGGCGCTGGGTGCGAACACGGTCTACCTCACGCCGATCTTCCCGGCCCGCTCCAACCACCGCTACGACGCGGCCACCTTCGACGAGGTGGATCCGCTGCTCGGCGGGGATGCGGCGCTGGCCCGGCTGGCCGAGGCCGTGCATGCGCGCGGCATGCGGCTGATCGGCGACATCACTTCCAACCATTGCGGCGACGCTCATGAGTGGTTCACCAGTGCGGCGTCCGATGTGGATTCCGCCGAGCGCGAGATGTTCTATTTCGACGCCGACACCGGCGACTATGAGGCCTGGTGCGGGGTCAAGAGCCTGCCCAAACTCAACTGGGCCAGTCCGCTGGTGCGGCAGCGGATGACCGCGGTGCTGCGGCGCTGGCTGGTGTATTTCGACGGCTGGCGGGTGGACGTGGCCAACATGACCGGCCGCCGCGGCGCGCAGGACGACGCCCACGAGGTGGCCGCGCTGATCCGCCGGGCGCTGCCCGCCGAGGCGATGCTGGTCGGCGAGCACATGCACGACGCGACCGGCGACCTGGATCGCGACGGCTGGCACGGGGCCATGAACTACCTCGGGTTCACCCGTCCGGTCTGGGCGTGGCTGCGGGGCGAGGCACCGGGCCTGCCCAACTTCTTCGGCACGCCGGGCGACGTGCCGAGCCGGGACGGGGCGGCGGTGCACGCCACCATGCGGGCGTTCGCGGCACGGGTGTCCTGGCGGTCGCTGGTCCACTCCTGGAACATCCTCGACTCGCACGACTCGGCCCGCATCCGCACCGTCACCGGTTCCGCGGCGCGGCAGCTGGTCGCGCTGGGCATGCAGGTCACGCTGCCGGGAACCCCGATGGTGTATGCCGGCAGCGAGTTCGGCCTGACCGGCTGGAACGGCGAGAACGCGCGCACCCCGATGCCGTGGAACCGGGCGGGTGACCGCGACGAGCAGACGCTGGCGGCATACCGCGAGCTGCTCGGACTGCGGGCCGCGGAGCCCGCGCTGCGCCACGGCGGGCTGCGGTGGCTGCATGTGACCAGCGATACCATGGTCTACCTGCGGGAATTCGAGCAGAATGCACTTCTGGTGGCGGCTTCGCGCGCGGCCGGTGAGGAAGTCTCACTAGCCCTGGGCGCGCGGGCTGCCGGCGTCTTCGCTGCTACGGACCTCGAACCGGACGGCACGGGTCGGCTGACCCTGCCGGGCGACGGTCCGGCCCTGCGCGTCTGGCGACTGGAACCACCCCGCTGACAGGCGGTGGCGGCACGCGGTTCGACCCCGTGTGCCGCCACTTGCCGTAAACGTGTCGACACGCCGTGTAATCGCGAGAAATCCACATGATCGACCGGTGGTATGTCCTTTTCGGGCGTGTCGCCCCCGCGACTCACGCAAGATCGCGTGAACGGGGGTCTTACGCTGACGCCCGTGCCCAAGCCGCCGCTGCGCCCCGAAGCGCTCGCCCGCCGGATCTTCCGGGGAGCCGACGCGCTGGAGTCTGGTCTGCTCACCCGCGCCCAACTGCGCAGCTCCGCCTGGCGGCCGCTGTTCCGCGGGGTGTACGCCGACCGCGACCTGACCATCACCCACCGCCTTCGCTGCCTGGCCGTCAGCGACTTCCTGCTGCCCGAGGACGGGGTCGTCGCCGGACGCTCGGCCGCCAGCCTGTACGGCGCGCCGTACGGGGCGGACGAGGCGGTGGAGATCCTCACCCCGGGCCGGTTCGGGCCGATGGCGGGCATCCTGGTGCACCGCGGGCCGGTGCCGGAGAAGGACGTGACCCGGCGGGTCGACGGCATCCGGGTCACCACACCGCAGCGCACCGGGTGGGACCTGGCCCGCTGGCTCGACGTGGTGGAGGCGGTGGCGCTGCTCGACGTCATGGTCGCCCGGGGCGCGGTCAGCGTCGGCGCGCTGACGGAGTACGCCCAGGCCCGGATCGGCAAGCCCGGCTGGGGTCGGCTGCTGAAGGCGGCGCGACTGGTCGACCCGGCCGCGCGGGGGCCGCACGAGAGCCGGGTGCGGGTCCGGCTGGTCCTGGCCGGGGTCCCGGCCCCGGTGGTGAAGTACGTGCTGGCCCGTGACGGGCAGCCGGCGGTGCGGCTCGACCTGGCCTGGCCGGATCACCGGGTGGCCGTGGACTGCGCGGAGATCCCCGCACCCCCGCCCGCCCCCGACTGGCTGGTCCTACCCGCCGCCCCCCACCAGCTCGCCGACGGCCACGACCCCCTGATCCGCGACCTCAAGTCCGCCCTCCGCGCCCGCCGCCCCCGCTGACGACGAAAGATCGCTGTTCCGTGTCTGGAACTGCGGTCTGACCACAGCTTGCGGACACGAAACAGCGATCTCGGGAGGCGCCGTCCGGGCGGCGACCCGGCGGCGGGGGTCAGCGCCAGAAGACGGCTACGGCGGCGTTGACCAGGGTTAGGGCGATGATGGTGAGGAAGTGGCCCTTGTTGACGGTCTCGCGCTTCTTGAGGTACGGGATCAGCACCATGATGAAGATCATGATGGCGATGACTCCCTTGACCGCGAGCTTGGCCGGGTCGGGCTGGACCTCGCGGCCCAGCGGTGCGGCCAGCGCGACGCCGGTGACCACCTGGATGGTCGCGCCCCACAGCATCACGGCATTGATGTAGATACGTCCCGTGTAGTACTGCACCAGTGCGCCGCCCAACAGCAGGGCGAAGCCGACCAGGTGCGCGTACCGCAGGATCAGGCGTACTGCTTCCATAGCGTCCACGATCGCCGAGGGTACGCGAGCACCCGTTGCCAACGTCACACCCCGGTCACAGCCAGATATGGGCCTGAACGAATGCCCGATTCATGGCCAACTGGTCCAGTTACGGCGGGAGTGGCCGAGGCTGCTTCGTGACCCATTACACCTCCTGGTCACGCGGGGGTAACGACCGTTCAACAACCCTGCACGATTGTCGTTCGAACGGCGATGTGAAGGATATGTTGCTGGGCGAGGTTCACCGTGCCGCCATCTGTACACAAGATGGAAGACCATGTGCGGTGTCTTTATGGGAGAGGAGACCGTCTTGCGCCCTGTGCGTGGGATGAAGATTGTCGCGCTTGTCGCGTCTGCGGGCCTTGCGTTCGCCGCAGCCGCCTGTGCCAAGCCGACTGAGGAGACGCCGGGCACCGGCACCAGCGCCGCTGCCAAGTACAGCGCGTGCATGGTGACCGACACCGGTGGTATCGACGACCACTCGTTCAATGCCTCGTCCTGGGCGGGCCTGCAGGCCGCCAAGGCGGCGAACCCGGCGATCGACCCGAGCTACACGGCGTCGACCGCGGCCACGGACTACGACCCGAACCTGGCGAACTCCGTCACCAAGGGCTGCAAGTACATCCAGGCCGTCGGTGGCCTGATGGGCACCGCGACCAAGACCGCGGCGACCGCCAACCCGAAGGTCCAGTTCTCGATCGTCGACGCCGACAACCTCGGCCTGACGAACGTGTACCCGATCCAGTTCCAGACCCAGCAGGCGGCGTACCTCGCCGGCTACCTGGCGGCGGGCTACTCGAAGTCGGGCAAGGTCGGCACCTACGGCGGCATGAAGATCCCGCCGGTGACGATCTTCATGGACGGCTTCGCCGACGGCGTGGCCGCCTACAACACGGCCAAGGGCAAGAACGTCCAGGTGCTCGGCTGGGACAAGGCCAAGCAGGACGGCCTGTTCACCGAGGACTTCGGCTCGCAGGACAAGGGCAAGCAGAAGTCGGACACGCTGGCCGCTCAGGGCGCTGACGTGATCTTCCCGGTCGCGGGTGGTGCGGGCCTCGGCTCGGCCGCCAACGCCGGCACCAAGTTCGTCGTGATCTGGGTCGACGCGGACGGTTTCGAGACCACCAAGTACGGCTCGGTCATGCTGACCACCGTGGTGAAGAACTCGACCGACGGTGTGAAGGAGGCCGTGACCAAGGCCGCCGCCGCGCCGGACACCATGCTGACCGGCGGCTTCATGGGCACGCTGGCCAACAACGGCGTCTCGCTGGCCCCGTACCACGACTTCGACAGCAAGATCGACCCGGCCCTCAAGGCCGAGGTCGAGACGCTGAAGCAGGACATCATCTCCGGCAAGATCAAGGTGGAGTCCCCGGCCCAGCCGAAGTGACACCCGGCCGCCCTCTCCGGTGAGATGATCACCGGAGAGGGCGGCCTCGCTTTCCTCCACCGGCCGCTGTCCCGCCACGGAATCCGTGGTCGAGATGGCGGCCGGTCCGGTGAAGCCTCAGTGCGGACCGGGGAGTGCGCTCCCCCCGGGGCCGCCCACATAATGAGCGCACACTCGCCCTCGGAAGGCGGAACGTCGCGGCGCCCCGCCGACCGATTCCCTGTTCCGGTGGTGCACCAGACCATCGGAGGCCGGAGCTGAGACTCGAACTGCGCGGCATCACCAAGCGATTCGGTGACCTCGTCGCAAACGATGACATCCACCTGACCGTCGAACCGGGCGAGATCCACGCGCTGCTCGGCGAGAACGGCGCGGGCAAGTCCACTCTCATGAACGTGCTGTACGGCCTGCTGCAGCCGGACGAGGGCGAGATCCTCGTCGACGGCGCGCCCGTACGCATCAAAGGCCCCGGCGACGCGATCAAGGTCGGCATCGGCATGGTGCACCAGCACTTCATGCTCGTGCCCGTCTTCTCCGTCGCCGAGAACATCATGCTCGGCGCCGAGCCGGCCCGCGGCGGGTTCATCGACCACGCCAAGGCCGTCAAGCTGGTACGCGAGGTATCGCAGCGCTACGGCCTGCCGCTGAACCCCGACGCGATCATCGAGGACCTGCCGATCGGCATCCAGCAGCGGGTCGAGATCGTCAAGGCGCTCACCCGCGACGTCGACCTGCTCATCCTGGACGAGCCGACCGCCGTGCTCACCCCGCAGGAGACCGACGAGCTGCTCGAGGTCATGCGCGGGCTGAAGGCGGCGGGCAAGTCCATCGTCTTCATCACGCACAAGCTGCGCGAGGTCAAGGCGGTGGCGGACCGGATCACCGTGATCCGCCGCGGCAGGACCGTGGGCACCGCCGAGCCGACCGCCCCCGAGTCGGAGCTGGCCGAGCTGATGGTCGGCCGCAGCGTGGTGCTGGAGGTGCCGAAGGAGGACGCGGTGCCGGGCGAGCCGGTGCTGGAGGTGGCCGGCCTGGTCGTCGCCGACGACCGCGAGCACCGTGCGGTCGACGGCGTGGACCTCGTGGTACGCGCCGGAGAGGTGCTCGGCATCGCGGGCGTGCAGGGCAACGGGCAGACCGAGCTGGTCGAATCGATCATGGGGCTGCGCCCCGCGCGGGCCGGCAGCGTGCACCTGGCCGGCAAGCCGATCACCACCTGGCACACCCGTGAGGTGCTGCGCGCTGGCGTCGGCTACGTACCCGAGGACCGCAGCGTCGACGGCCTGGTCAAAGAGTTCTCCGTCGCGGAGAACCTGGTGCTCGACCTGTACGACCTGCAGCCGTTCGGCGGCAGGTTCGCGCTCGACCTGGACGCCATCGAGAACTCGGCCGGGGAGAAGATCGCCGAGTTCGACGTGCGCACCCAGTCGGCGCACCAGCCGGTCGGCGCGCTGTCCGGCGGCAACCAGCAGAAGGTCATCGTGGCCAGGGAGATGTCCCGGCCGCTGAAGCTGCTCATCGCGTCGCAGCCGACCCGCGGCGTGGACGTCGGCTCGATCGAGTTCATCCACTCCCGCATCGTGGCCGAGCGCGACCGCGGCGCGGCCGTGCTGGTCGTCTCCAGCGAGCTGGACGAGGTGGTGGCGCTGGCCGACCGGGTCGCGGTGATGTACCGCGGCCGGGTGCTGGCCGTGGTCTCCCCGGACACGCCGCGCGAGACGCTGGGCCTGCTGATGGCCGGCATCGACCCCAGTAGCAGCTCGCCCACCCCCGGGACACCGGCCTCCGGCGAGCAGGACACCCAAGGTGAGGGTATGAGCGAGCACGGCGAGGCAGCCTCATGACGTCGCACGAGCCTCTCGAGGCGGAACCCGGCACCACCGCCGCGTCGCCCGACAAGAGCCCGGCGCTGCCGGCCCCCGACGTGGACCAGTACCACGTCAACCCGTCGCTGCCTCCTGTCGATCTCGAAAAGCACCACGACCAGGCGGAGAGGCAGCCGAAGCACCGCGCGCCCGAGGGGGGCAAGCGCTCGTTCGCGCGCACCTTCCGTGAGGAGCTGTGGGCCGACAACAACTTCACGGTCACCCTGCTGGCGATCTTCCTCGCGCTGGTCTGCGGCGCGGTGCTGATGGTCATCGGCAACGCCGAGGTCCGCGACCAGTGGCAGTACCTGCTCTACCAGCCGGGCAAGACGCTGGGCGACACCTGGGCGTTCGTCAGCACCGCGTACACCGACATGTTCAAGGGCGCGGTCGTCAACCCGGACACGGTGAACCGCTGGTACTGGGACATGACCACCTGGCAGCAGGTCTTCTACCCGATCTCGGAGACGCTGACCAACGCCGCGCCGCTGATCTTCACGGGCCTCGCGGTGGCGGTGCCGTTCCGCGCGGGCCTGTTCAACATCGGCGGCCAGGGCCAGGCCATCATGGGCGCCATCGGCGGCGGCACGGTCGGCCTGGCGCTGTCCCTGCCCGCGGTCGTCCAGCTGCCGCTCGGTGTGCTCGCCGGCGCGCTGATCGGTGGCCTCTGGGGTTACCTGGTCGGCATCCTCAAGGCGCGCACGGGCGCGCACGAGGTCATCCTCACGATCATGCTGAACAACATCGCGTTCCTCTTCCTGGGCTGGTACATCCTGCAGGCCGGGATCAAGGACCCGGTCCGGTCGGACGCGATCAGCAAGCCGATCCAGGAGTCCGGCCGCCTGCCGCACCTGATCCCGGACCCGCTGCTGCGGGCCAACTTCGCCATCCTGCTGGCCGTGGCGGTCGCGGCCGGGGTGGCCTGGCTGCTCAAGCGCGGGCGCTTCGGCTTCGAGCTGCGCGCCGTCGGGCACAACCCGCACGCCGCGGCGACGGCCGGCATCAAGGTCGGCACGACCGTGGCGCTGACCATGGCGCTGGCCGGTGCGCTCGCCGGGCTCGGCGGCACCAGCGTCGCGCTGGGCACCGCCCCGGCGCTGACCGTCGACATGCTCGGGCAGATCGGCTTCAACGGCATCCTGGTCGCGCTGCTCGGCCGGGTCCGGCCGTGGGGTGTGGTCGGCGCCGGGCTGCTGTTCGGCGCGCTCCAGGCGGGCGGCAACGCGATGCAGACCTTCTCCGGCGTGTCGGTGGAGCTGGTCGGCGTCATCCAGGCACTTATCGTGCTCTTCGTCGCCGCTCCGGCACTGGTGAAGGCGATCTACAGGCTGCGCAGGTCGCCGGCTGCGGCCGCGCAGGCCGGATTGGCGAAGGGGTGAACGTGACTACCTCCACGATGGACGTCGAGCTGGCGGTGCCGGAGGCGTACTGGACCCGCACCCGCAAGACCGGCGCGGTGATGATCTTCCTGGGCCTGCTGGCCACGATCGTGTTCGGCGCGCTGGCCGGCTCCGGGAACGCGCGGTTCACGCTCGGCGAGAACGTGTCCGGCGCCGGGTTCGACATCCCCGGCACCGCCGGCGCGATCATCTTCGGACTCCTCGCCCTTGCGGCCGGCGTGGCGCTGCTGGTCACCGGCAGGCACTTCGGCCTGCTGACCGGCGTCGCCCTGATGGCCTTCATCATCTCGGCGCTGTGCTGGCAGATGTCGGTGTCGCCGGTGTCGCACACGATGCCCCTGGGCTTCATCGCCGCGGCCACCTTCACCGCCGCCATCCCGCTGATCTTCGGCTCGCTCGGCGGCGTGCTCTGCGAGCGCAGCGGCGTGGTCAACGTGGCCATCGAGGGGCAGCTGCTCACCGGCGCCTTCTTCGGCGCCCTGTTCGGCACGCTCACCGGCAACTTCTGGCTCGGCCTGCTGGCCGCGGCGATCGGCGGCGCGCTGCTGTCGGCGATCCTGGCCGTGTTCGCCATCAAGTACCTGGTCGACCAGGTGGTCGTGGGCATCGTGCTGAACGTGTTCGCGGGCGGGCTCACCGCGTTCTTCTACGAGCAGGTGATGCGGCCGGACACGGACGGGTACAACTTCCCCGGGCGCGTGCCGAGCTGGCCGATCCCCGGACTCGTCGACATCCCGATTCTGGGACCGGCGCTGTTCAACGGCAACATCTTCAGCTACGGCTCGCTGCTCGCGGTGGCCGTCGTGACGATCGCGCTGTTCCGCACCCGCTGGGGTCTGCGCACCCGGGCGGTCGGTGAGCACCCGGCCGCGGCGGACACCGTCGGCATCCGGGTGCTCGGCCTGCGGTACACGAACGTGCTGATCGCCGGCCTGGTGGCCGGGTTCGGCGGCGCGTACTTCTCGATGCTGTCGACCACCGGCTTCAGCAAGTACATGGTCAGCGGCGCGGGCTTCATCGCGCTGGCCGCCATGATCTTCGGCCGGTGGCACCCGGTCGGGGCGTTCTTCGCCTCGCTGTTCTTCGGCTTCTTCGGCGCGCTGACCGGGTTCCTGAACAGCATCGGCAGCCCGATTCCGAGCCAGTTCCTCAGCATGCTGCCGTACGTCGCGACGATCTTCGCGGTGGCCGGGCTGGTGGGACGCGTCCGCGCGCCCGCGGCCGACGGCAAGCCCTACGTCAAGGGCTGACGGCTAGGCTGGATGGTCCGATCTTGCGTGGCGCCCGGCCGGGCGCCACGCCGGTCGGGCGAACGTGGAAAGGGGCCGTGATGGACGTCGACTGGGAGATGCTGCGCGAAGAGGCGGTGCGGGTGATGCACCGCGCCTACGCGCCCTACTCGAAGTTCCCGGTGGGAGCCGCGGGGCTGGTCGACGACGGCCGCGTCGTGGTCGGCTGCAACGTCGAGAACGCCGCGTACGGGGTGGTGCTGTGCGCCGAGTGCGGCATGGTGTCCCAGCTGCACGCCACCGGTGGCGGCAAGCTGGTCGCGATGGCCTGCGTGAACGCCTCCGGCGATCCGCTGCTGCCCTGCGGGCGCTGCCGCCAGCTGCTGTGGGAGCAGGGCGGCCCGCGGATGCTGGTGGACGCCGACGGCGGCCCGCTGACCATGGCGGAGCTGCTGCCGCACGGGTTCGGCCTCGCCGAACTGGAAGCTGTCGACGGTTATGCAGTGAACGAGGAGAAGGCATGAGTTTCGCGGCTGTCGACGTCATCCGGGTCAAGCGGGACGGCGGTGTGCTCAGCGAGGAGCAGATCGACTGGGTCGTCGACGCGTACACCCGGGGCCATGTCGCCGACGAGCAGATGTCGGCGCTGGCCATGGCGATCCTGCTGCGCGGCATGACCGACGCGGAGATCGCCCGGTGGACCGCCGCGATGATCGCCTCCGGCGAGCGGCTGGACCTGTCCAAGGTGGCCCGCCCGACGGTGGACAAGCACTCGACCGGCGGTGTCGGCGACAAGATCACTCTGCCGCTGACCCCGCTCGTGGCGGCCTGCGGTGCGGCGGTGCCCCAGCTGTCCGGCCGCGGGCTCGGGCACACCGGCGGCACCCTGGACAAGCTGGAGTCGATCCCCGGCTGGCGGGCCGCGCTCAGCAACGAGGAGTTCATCTCGCAGCTGCGCGACGTCGGCGCGGTGATCTGCCAGGCGGGCGAGGGCCTCGCCCCGGCCGACCGCAAGCTGTACGCGCTGCGTGACGTCACCGGGACCGTCGAGGCGATCCCGCTGATCGCCAGCTCGATCATGAGCAAGAAGATCGCCGAGGGCACCGGCGCGCTGGTGCTGGACGTAAAGGTCGGCACGGGCGCGTTCATGAAGTCGGTCGACGACGCCCGGGAGCTGGCCCGCCAGATGGTGGAGCTGGGCCGGGCGCACGGCGTCGACACCGTCGCGCTGCTCACCGACATGAACACCCCGCTCGGCCGGACCGTCGGCAACGCGGTCGAGGTGCAGGAGTCGCTGGACGTGCTGGCCGGCGGCGGCCCCGCCGACGTGGTCGAACTGACCCTGGCACTGGCCCGCGAGATGCTGTCCGCGGCCGGGCTGTCCGACGTCGACCCCGCCGACGCGCTGCACGACGGCCGCGCCATGGACTCCTGGCGGGCGATGATCCGCGCCCAGGGCGGCGACCCGGACGCGCCGCTGCCCGTGGCCAACGAGATCGAGCAGATCCGGGCGGAGCGCTCCGGGATCGTGGCGTCGGTCGACGCGCTCGGCATCGGCCTGGCCGCCTGGCGGCTCGGGGCCGGCCGGGCCCGCAAGGAGGACCCGGTCAGCGCCGCCGCCGGCGTCGTGCTGCACAAGCGCCCCGGTGACCGGGTCGCCGCCGGCGAGGTGCTGTACGAGCTGCGTACCGACGACCCGTCCCGGCTGCCGGTGGCCCGCGTCGACGCCGCGTCGGCCGTGGTGGTCGGGGACGGGCCCGCGCCCGTACGCCCGCTGATCATCGATCGGATCGGATGATCTCGTGGCACTGCCCGCACCGGACCCCCTCGCCGTGCGTGCCGCCAGCTTCCAGGAGCTGACGCGGCTGGGCGTCCCGCTGCCACCGGACACCTACCCGCTGGTATGGGAACCGGGGGACACCGTCGAGCTGCGTCCCACGGGCGAGCTGGAAGCCCGCGCGGCCATCCTGCACGTGGCGATGGAGCGCGTCTTCGGCATGCCGCCGGCGGAGGCGGAGAAGTGGCTCGACGCCAACGCCCTCATCCCCGACGTGACCGAGCCGGAGTGGGCGTGGATCGTCGACGAGCTGGGCGACCGGCAGTCGTTCGTGCTGCACCTCGACGCGCTCGCGGGCATCTGCTGGGTGCTCGGCGTCATCAAGACCCTCGACCCGCTGCTGGTGCCGCCGCGGTTCATGGAGTCGCTGCCCGATCTGCACGCGGGCGAGACGTTCGGCGCCTGGCAGGCCCGCATCCTGGCGGCGCCGCGCGACCCCACGGTCGTCGCGGCCGCGCTCGACCTGCACTACTGCCTCGACTGGTCGTTCCAGGAGCTGGAACAGCAGGGGCTGCCGGTGCCCGGCGAGCTGAACGCCAACGCGATCGGCCAGCGCCGCTGGGCGCTGGAGTGGTCGTCGGTGTTCCTGGGCGAGTTCCACGACCCGCCGGGCGGCTGGGAAGAGGTCGACCTGTCGGTCTGACGGCCGGGCCGGTCCGATGGTCCGGCGGCGGGGAGAGATCGTTGTTTCGTGTCGGAAGGTGCGGTGGGACCGCAGGTTTCGACACCAGGCAGCGATCATGGAGCGGTGACGCCGCGGCGGACAGGCGGACAGGCGGTCAGCGGGGGCGGTAGGTTCCGATGCGGACGGACGCGGTGCAGGTCACGGCGGCTGTGGCACGGGCCCGTTCGTGGAAGGCGTTGGGGCCCATGGCGATCAGGTCGGCGGCCTCGGCGGCGGTGAGGTCGAGCTGCCATTCCAGGAGCTGCTCGCCTGCGGGCGTGAAGTCGCGCAGCTCCTCGGCGAGGCGTTCGGCTTTGGACGGATGTACCGCGAGCAGGCCGAGCTGTTCGCGCAGCTCCGCGAGGTGGCGTTCGGTCGGGGTGACCACCGCCAGCAGGCCGCCCGGTTTCAGCACCCGGTGCATCTGCGCGCCGTTGCGCGGGGCGAAGATGTTGAGCAGCAGGTCGACGCTGCCGTCGGCGAGCGGCAGGGTGCCCCAGGTGTCGGCGAGCACCGCCCCGGCCCGCGGGTGCGCCTTCGCCGCGCGCCGCAGCGCCGCCTTGCTCACGTCGAACGCCAGCCCTTCGGCCGCCGGCCAGGCGTCCAGCACCGCGGCCAGGTAATACCCCGTCCCCGCCCCCAGATCCACCACCAGCGGTGGGTGGCTGCGCTGATCATGAGGTTGTGGCCGCGACACGCCGTCGAACCGTGCCAAAAGTTCATGATCAACCAGGTGGGTGAGGGCGGTGGCGAGGGGGAGGTAGTGGTCGGCGGAGAGGAAGGCGGTGCGGGCGGCGACCATGGCGGGGGTGTCGCCTTCGGGGAGCCTGCGGCCGGTGGCGAGGTGGACGTAGCCGTGCTTGTTGCGGTCGAAGGTGTGGTTGCGGGGGCAGTGGAGGGTGGTGGGCGTGAGGGACAGGGGGGCGGCGCAGACGGGGCAGCGCAGCGCGTCAGTCATCTCGGCGGTGAGCACACCGAATATCTTGGTGCATGTGACTCCGACCTATGACGAGATCGTGAAGGCTCCCAAGGCGCTGCTGCACGACCACCTCGACGGCGGCCTGCGCCCGGCCACCATCGTCGAGCTGGCCGCCGAGATCGGGCACGAGCTGCCCGCCACCGATCCGGGGGAGCTGGGTGAGTGGTTCGTCTCCGCGGCCGACAGCGGCTCGCTGGAGCGCTACCTGGAGACGTTCTCGCACACCGTGGCGGTCATGCAGACCGCGCCGGCGCTGCGCCGGGTGGCCCGCGAGTGCGCGCTGGACCTGGCCGCCGACGGCGTCGTGTACGCCGAGGTGCGGTACGCGCCCGAGCAGCACCTCACCGCCGGGCTGACGCTGCCGGAGGTGGTCGAGGCGGTGCTGGCCGGGTTCGCCGAGGGCAGCGAGCAGGCGGCCGCGGCGGGCACCCCGATCCGGATCGGAACGCTGCTCACCGCGATGCGGCACGCCGCCCGCTCGATGGAGATCGCCGAGCTGTCCACGGCGTACCGCGACGCGGGCGTGGTCGGCTTCGACATCGCCGGGGCGGAGGCCGGCTACCCGCCCACCCGGCACCTGGACGCGTTCGAGTACCTCCAGCGGGAGAACTTCCACTTCACCATCCACGCGGGCGAGGCGTTCGGGCTGCCCTCGATCTGGCAGGCGCTGCAGTGGTGCGGGGCCGACCGGCTGGGCCACGGCGTACGCATCGTCGACGACATCGAGCCGGGCACCGGCACGCTCGGCAGGCTGGCCGGGTACGTGCGGGACAAGCGGGTGCCGCTGGAGCTGTGCCCGTCCTCGAACGTGCAGACCGGCGCGGCCGCCTCGATCGCGGAGCACCCGATCGGGCTACTGCGCGACCTGCGCTTCCGGGTGACTGTCAACACCGACAACCGGCTGATGAGCGGCACCTCGATGTCACGGGAGATGGCGCTGCTGGTGGAGGCGTTCGGCTGGGGCTGGGCGGAGCTGCAGTGGTTCACCATCAACGCGATGAAGAGCGCGTTCATCCCGTTCGACGAGCGGCTCTCGATCATCAACGAGGTGATCAAACCGGCTTACGCGAAGCTGCTGTGACCAGCAGCCGCGCGCGGCGTTGCAGCGCCGCGGCGGTGGTGGGCCGGCAGCCCAGCTCGCACTGCCGGCCCAGGACCAGGGGATCCTCCCGCCACAGGCGCAGCCCGCGGCGTACCAGGACCATGGGCGGCTTGCGGTGCTCGGCCAGGTCGCGCACCAGCCGCCGGGCGAAGGTGACGGTGCGCGGGCGGTGCAGCGCGAGGGCGTCCGCCAGCACGCCGGCCCGCGCGCAGGCGGCGACGAGCTCGGCCGCGAAGATGCCCTCGGCGATGAACAGGGGCGCGCCCTCCAGCCGGAACGGCCGGTCGCCGATCCGGGCACTGCGGCTGATGTCGTACACGGGCACCTGGGTGTGGCCCGTCTGTGCCAATTGTGTGACCGCAGTCATAGCCGCGTCCAGGTCCCAGGAAAAAGGGGACTCCCAGTCGACCATCTCGTTCACTCGGGGGAGTGTCGGGTCGGATCCTTCCTTGTAAAAATCATCGAGGCACAGGACCGGTAACCCGGTTTGATGCGCTACGTACGATTTGCCCGATCCAGACGGACCGGCAAGAAGGATAACTCGGGCGCTTTGGACACTCACCGTGCGTGACTCCAAGGAAACTACGGGCTGAACTGTGCGGTTGGCCTGCAAGAGCATCCCATCCGGTGTCGGATTCCGGGCAGCCTGGGCTTTCCTCTTTTCACTGGGCGTGATGGAATCTCGGGGGTCCGTCCCTAGCTCGCCGGGACGGGCTGTGTACGGTGCCCGGCGCGACCCCCGCGCCCATCCGCACTCGCGGATCTCGATGGTGGTACCGACAGGAGGGCGGTGACGTGAGCAAGCGGCCAGGAACGCAGAACAACGCGGTCCTTTCGCGTCTCCGACGGCCAGTGAGCCGGCTCCGGGACATGCCGATCTGGTCCAAGCTGGGCCTGATCATGATCGTTCCGACTCTGGCCACGATCGTCGTGGGCACCAACGGTCTGTTGGACAACCTCGACACAGCGACCGGCGCCGACCGCACGCGGATTCTCTCCGTGCTGGTGAAGGAGTCCGGAGCACTCGTCGACGACCTCCAGAACGAGCGTGCCGCAGCGGTCATGCTGCTCGGCACGACCAACACCCCGCCGGCGTCCTACGAGAACGCCGGCAAGCTGGTCGAAGAAGCCAAGAAGCCGTACGCGCAGCAGCGCGGCGCGCTGGTGGACGTCGACGACAGCCTGCGGGACCTGCTCGTGCAGATCGATTCGGGCCTTTCCAGCCTGCCCTCCGTGCGGGAGCAGGTGAAGGAACGCAAGATCAAGCAGTCCGACGCGGCGATGCGCTACCAGGTGATCATCGATTACCTGCTGCAGATCCGTGACAGCGCCGCCCAGATCGCCGGTGGCGGCGAGCTCGGTGACGGCCTGCGCGCGGCCAGCGCGATCGCCACGTACAAGGAGTTCCTCTCCCAGGAACGGGTCATCGTGCACCGGGCGTACATGCTCGGTGGCTTGAACACGGGTCTGCGTAAGGACTTCATCGCCACACTGACCGGCCAGGAGCAGGCGCGCGACGCCTTCGAATCGGTGGCCAGCGACGCGGACATGGACCTGTTCAACAGCCAGGTGACCGGCCCGACGCTGCGCAAGTCGTCGAAGTTCCAGGCCGACATCGAGGCGCTGCTGGGCGAGTCGCTCAGCTCGCTGAACTTCTCCGCGGCCGAGTGGGACCAGAGCATGCGCGACCACGGCGGCGTGCTCCGCAAGGTCGAAGTGCAGCTGGACTCCGACGTCGAGGTCACCGCGAGCGACCTGCGTGACGAGGTCACGCAGCAGGTTCTCGTGCAGACCGGTCTGCTGCTGGGCATGCTGCTGCTGGCGATCCTCTTCGCCTGGCTCGTGGCCCGCTCGATGGCCCGCTCGCTGCGCGAACTGCGTCACGGCGCGCTCAGCATCGCCCAGTACGGCCTGCCGCAGGCGGTGGCCCGACTGCGCGACCCGGCGCTGTCCTCACAGCTGTCGCCGGTGCAGGTGGCCAACCAGATCGCCGAGCCGCTGCCGGTGCGCAGCAAGGACGAGTTCGGGCAGGTGACCGAGGCGTTCAACGCGGTCCACCTGGAGGCGGTCCGCACCGCTGCCGAGCAGGCCGCACTGCGGTCGTCCGTCGCGACGATGTTCGTCAACCTCGCCCGGCGCTCGCAGATCCTGGTCGACCGGCTCATCGGTCACCTGGACCGCCTCGAGCGGGGTGAGGAGGACCCGGACCGGCTGGCCGAGCTCTTCCAGCTGGACCACCTGGCCACCCGAATGCGCCGGAACGACGAGAACCTCCTGGTCCTCGCCGGCGCCGACTCCACCCGTGTGCAGCGCGAGCCCGCGGCCCTGCTGGACGTGCTCCGTGCCGCCCAGTCCGAGGTCGAGCACTACACCCGGATCGAGTTCGGGGTCATCGACCGTGACATCGAGGTCGCCGCACACGCGGTCAACGACCTGGTGCACCTCATCGCCGAGCTCTTCGACAACGCGACCGCGTTCTCCCCGCCGGACTCGACCGTCATGGTCGAGGCACGCCGGGTGGGCGACCGCGCCGTGCTGTACGTCGAGGACCACGGCATCGGCATCTCGCCGGACATGCTCAACGAGATCAACGAGAAGCTGGCCAGTCCGCCCCAGGTGGACGTGGCAGTCTCCCGGATGATGGGCCTGGTCGTGGTCGCGCGGCTCGCCGCACGGCACGGGGTCAAGACGGAGCTTCGGCTCTCGGCCGACCGGGGCATCATCGCCGACGTCACGCTGCCGACCGCGGTGCTCGTGCCGCGGGCGCTGGCGGGTCGTGGGGCCGGCGTGCCGGCTCGTGAGCTGCCCGGCTTCGCCCCGGCGCCGAACATGCGCCAGCAGGCTCCGGCGGCCCCGGCGCAGCGCTCGTCCTCCTTCGCGCCGCTGGCGCTGGAGTCGGGCTCCGGTGCGGGTGCACCGGCCGGTGCCGGCCGCGGCGTCAACGGCGGCAGCGGCGGGCGCATCTTCGACGCGCCGCCCGCACCGCCCGCTCCGGAACTGCCCGTCAGCACGCCGCCCTCGCGGGCCGGCATGCCGGCGTGGTCGGACCTGACCGGTGTCAACGGCTCCGACGCGTCCCGCCGCCCCAACGGCGAGGCGTTGCCGCAGCGGCGGGTGCCGGTGGAGACCGACCGGCCTGAGTCGTTCAACCAGCCGCAGATCCCGCGTCAGCCGTCGTCGCCCGCGGAGGAGCGCGCCAACCCTTCCTGGAACCAGCAGAGCTGGGCCGGATCGGTGGCGCCCGCTTCGCCGCAGGCGCCGAGCAGCCCGTACACGAGCCCCGGTATGCCGATCTCGGCCGTCCCGGTCTCCGCGGTGCCGGTCTCGGCCGCGCCCGTCTCGGCGTCCCCGATCGACGTTCCGGCGTCCGCCGTGCCGCCGACCTGGCCGCCGGTGAGCCGCGAGGACAGCCCGTCGGCGACGCCGGACATGACGGCAGAGATGCCGCAGATTCCGGACGAGTACCCGGTGGTCGACACGCGTATCCCGTTCGCTGACGAGACCATGGAGCTGCCGATCTTCCGGGAGCTCGAGTCGGCCTGGTTCAGCACGCGGCGTACGGCGGTCGATACGCCAGCTCAGGAAGAGAAAACTGCCCCTCCCGCGAACGTCCCCCAAGACACTACGATCACCGCACAGTTCCCCGCCGTTGAGCGAAACGGGTACGGGAGCAACGGTGCACCGAAGGTCAGCAGCACAGCGGCGGGAGCTTCCGACCTGCCGAGCAGGGACGTGAGCATGGGGAGTACGCAGTCTGGCCGTGAGGCCGCCGGATACGAGGTGCCGGCGCCCTACCGGCCGAGCTGGCAGACGGCTGCCGACGACGGATGGGCGGCCGCCTCGGCGATCGCCAACAGCACGCCACCCTCGGAATCGACGGCCGCGGGGCTGCCCAAGCGCACCCCGATGGCACAGCTGGTCCCCGGCGGTGTGGAGAAGGGCGCTACCACCGTGCAGCGCCGTACGCCGGAGGGCGTCCGCGGACTGCTCTCCGCCTACCACCGCGGGGTGCAGCGTGGCCGCACTCAGCACAAGGACGATGATGTGATTCCGGGCTCCACCGAGACCGGAAGCCAGTCTGGCAAGGAGCAGGAGGCATGACCACTACGCAGGATCTTGGTTGGCTGTTGGCCAACTTCGCCGACCGGGTGCCGGGCGTCGCCCATGCGGTCGCGGTGTCCGCGGACGGCCTGCTGCTCGCGTCCTCCCGGGATCTTCCCCGGGACCGGGCCGACCAGCTGGCCGCCATCTCATCCGGTCTGGTGAGCCTCACGCAAGGTGCCGCCCGCTGTTTCGAGGGTGGCGCGGTGTTGCAGACTGTCGTGGAGATGGACAACGGGTTCCTTTTCCTGATGTCCATCTCCGATGGCTCCTCGTTCGCGGTGCTCGCTTCGCGAAGCTGCGACGTCGGCCAGGTCGGGTACGAGATGGCGCTCCTCGTGGACCGGGTGGGCGACGCGCTCACCCCGGCCCCGCGTAGCGCCGCAGGCGTGCTGGGCTGAGGCACAACCGTCCCGGAGGGTCCGGGGACGGCACTGGGGAAGGGGGTGAACGGCGACGATGCCCGACAGAGAAGAACCGACCGGCGCATTGGTACGGCCGTACGCCGTGACCCGTGGCCGCACCCGGCCGCGATTGGAGATCGCGATCGAGGCGCTGGTGGAGACGACCGTACGTGGTCGCTCTGCCGGCACCTCGGGTCGCGGCGGCCACGGGCGGGAACATCAACACATCGCGTCTCTTTGCGACGGCAAGGTGCAGTCGCTCGCGGAGATCGCGGCACGGATGCGGCTGCCGCTCGGTGTCGCCCGTGTCCTCATCGCGGACATGGCGGCAGACGGCCTGGTCGCGGTATACGAGCCGACGTCGTTTGAGAGTAACGACGCGGTAGGCACTGAACTGCTGGAGAGGGTACTCAGTGGACTTCGGAGGCTCTGACATGTCACACCGCCCGGGGCAACAGCCCGGCGGTCGTGTGACATCGGCGAAGATCGTCATCGCCGGCGGCTTCGGCGTCGGTAAGACGACGCTGGTTGGTTCCGTTTCGGAGATCACGCCGCTGACCACTGAAGCGATAATGACTTCGGCCGGCGTCGGCGTGGATGACACGCGCTCGGTCCCCAACAAGACCACCACCACGGTGGCCATGGACTTCGGCCGTATCTCCATCGATCGCGACCTTATCCTGTACCTGTTCGGCACGCCTGGCCAGACGCGTTTCTGGTTCATGTGGGACGAGCTGGTGCGGGGCGCGATCGGCGCGGTCGTCATGGTGGACACACGCAGGTTGGCAGACTGCTTCGCGGCGATCGACTTCTTCGAACACCGCAAGCTGCCCTACCTGATCGCGATCAACCAGTTTGACGGACAGCAGTATCACAACGCCCAGGATGTTCGCGACGCGCTCGCGATCTCCTCGGACGTGCCGGTGGTCAGCTGCGACGCGCGTAACCGCGAGTCGACCAAGCAGGTGCTGATCTCCCTGGTGGAATACGTGCTCTCGATGCGGCGTACCCGCACCGGAGCCCCCGCCTGACATAGGCAAGCACTCGCAGGCCCGCCGTCCCTCAGGGACAGCGGGCCTGAAGTGCTGTCCCCCACCCCCACGCCGCAACTCTTGAAGAGTCGCGCCCTCGACCGGTGGCCGAGAGCGCGACTCTTCAAGAGTGGTGCGGGGGAGGGTCAGCTGAGGCGGACCCAGGCGCCCTGGCGGACGAGGAAGGGGGCCAGGGCGTCGGCTTCGAGGCCGCCGTGGGAGATGGGCTGGAAGGCGTACGCCCCGGTGATGCCCTCGATCGGGCCACCCTCGAGGCGGCCCCGCAGGCGCTGCGGATCGGTGCTGACGGCCCGCCGCGCGGCGGTGGCCATCAACGTCAGCGCGTCCGCGCCGTACGGCGCGAAACCGGTGAACGAGCCGTACTGCTGGATGTAGCGGTAGATGAAGGTGCGCTGGGCCCGTCCGGAGGGCGTGGTGGCCACCGTGGGGGCCCCGGCGAGCACACCGGGGTGCACGACATAGGCGCCCTCCATCGCGCGGGCGTTGGGCCCGTTGAGGGTCTCGTCCGCGCCGGCGCCCGCGTCGAGGAACACCTTGCCGGTGTAGTCGGCGGTGCGCAGCGCGGCGACCGCCGCGGCGCTCACGGGGGCCTGCGCCCAGATGATGACCGCGTCCGGCTCGCCGTCGGCGACCCGCGCGGCGGCGCTGCCGTACGCCCGGCCGGACCGGGGCAGGCGCACCGTGTCGATGATCTCGCGGCCGCTGGCGAGCATGGCCCGGGGAAGCGCGCGCACTCCCGCGTCGCCGTGCCCGTCCGCGGTCGCCAGCACGGCGACCTTCTTCAGGCCGAGCTTGCGGATCTCGCGACCCATCACCGCCGCGATGTCCGAGGCGTTCGGGCCGAGCTGGTAGACGAACCGGCGGTTGGGCAGCGGCACCGTCATGTCGTCGCCGCTGTTCAGGCAGAGGAACGGGACCTTGCCCGCTTCGGCCTCCGTGATGATCGCGCGGGCCGTCTCGACGGTCGCGCCGCCGATGATCGCGCTGACCTTGTCCTGCTCGATGAGGTCCTTGGCCTGCTGCATCGCGGTCGCCGCGTTGCCGCCGTTGTCCTTGAACACCAGCCGGATGTAGAGGCGGCCCTGGCCGTACGGGATGCCGACGGAGTTGATCTCGTCAGCACCGACCTTGAGTGCCTGCTCCTGCAGCTTGCCGAGGGTCGAGCCGGGACCGGTGAGCTCCAGGTTGACGCCGAGCACGAGTTCGCCGGTGGCACCGGCTGCGGTCGCGTCGGGCTCGGAACAGGCGGCCAGCAGCGCGCCGGCGGCCAGTCCGAGTCCGCCGGTGAGGGCACTGCGTCGGGTCAGTCCACCTGTCGCGCTGTTCATGAACGTGCCTTTCCGCGGTGCAAGGGGTGCATGGCAGTGGCGTGAGCCACTGCCATGCACGTATCGTGCTGGCCCGCGAGCGCGGGGGTCAAGCTGGGGAACTATGGCCTGGGACACACTGTGACCTGGTCGCCTGCCACCGCGGCCTTGACCGGTGCCACCCTCCGCCCCGCTACGGACGGCACCGCGCGCCCGCTCCCGCAGGCGACGTGGAGCCGCAGCTCAGCGGTAGTTGGCCGCCCGGTAGTTGTAGTCGTCCCGGTCGTCGCGTGCGTCCTGCTCGCGGCTGAAGTCCCAGCCGTTGGCCGACTCGCGGCCCGGACGCCCGCCGACGGCGAAACCGCCCTGGCCGGGGCTGCCACCGAGTTCCTGGTTGCCGCGCCGCCAGCCACGGAAGTAGTTGCTGGTGTGTGCGGCGATGCCGGCGGCGTCGCGCACTATGCGCAGCGGGCGCTCCTCGCGCTCCGGCGTGGAGCCGGGCACCAGGTTGGCCGCCGGCACGCGACGGGGCAGGCCCGCGGTGGTGTCGTTGCCGACCTGCGGGCGGGCCGCCTGCTCGGCGGCGCGCCAGCCGCTGTCCATGTTCGAGTTCCAGGTGGTCTCGGTGTCGTTGCTCGGCCCGGCGAACCAGGCCGAGGAGACCGACGCGAAGATCAGCAGGTCGTCGTCCTCGCCGGAGGCCGGGCTGGACGCGCGCTCGGTGCGGCGCGGCTTGGGCCGCGCCCCGGTCAGCGCGCTGTCGTCGACCAGGCGCAGCGGCGGCTCGTCCCGCGCGCCGCGGCCGTTGCGGCGCGCGGGCTCGTCGGCCAGCCGCAGCGACGGGGAGTCGGGCAGCACCAGGTCGTCGTCGAGCCAGGGCGGGGTGATCCGACCGTCGGCGGCGCGCGCGGGCTCCTCGGGCTCGGGGTTGAGCGGCCAGTTCGCGCGGGAACCGGCGGGGGCCGCGGGCGACTGCGGCGCCATGCCCAGCGGGTCGGCCGACATCCGGGTGATGTCGGTCGGCACGTCGGTCGCGGACGGCGCGTTGAAGCGCGGGCGCTCCCCGGTGTCACGGAGGCTGTCCTGCTGCTGGAAGCCGCTGCGGGCACGCTCGGCCAGCTCGTTGGCCAGCCGCTCGGCGGCCGACGGCTGGTATCCGCGCGGGGCACGGTCGTCGAGGTCGTTGGCCCGGTCCAGGGAGGGCTGCTGGTAACCGCCGCGCGGGGCGCGGTCCTTCGCCAGGTCGGCAGCGGGCTGCTGGTAGCCGCGGGGTGCGCGGTCGTCCAGGCCGGCAGCGGGCTGCTGGTAGCCGCGGGGTGCGCGGTCGTCGAGGTCCGCTGCGGGCTGCTGGTAGCCCCGGGGTGCACGGTCGTCGAGGTCGGCAGCGGGCTGCTGGTAGCCGCGAGGCGAGTGGTCGGCGAGCTCGGTCGACGGCTCGGGCTGCTGGTAGCCGCGGTGCTGCTCGAGGGTCTCGTCGGGCAGGTCCGCGGACGGGGCCTGGTTGAACCCACGTGCGGCGCGCTCACTGCTGATGGCCGCGTTGGTCAGGGTGGGCACGAACGGCTTGCCCGCCTCGGCCGGCGCACGCGAGGAGCGCTGTGCCGGGATCGGGGTCTGCCGCGGCGGGATCGGGGTGGGCATCTGCCGCGTGGGTGCGGCCGGGGCCTCCTGGCGCGCCGCCACGGGCATGGCGACCATCGGGGTACCCGTGATCGGGGTCGGCTCGAATCCGGGCGGCACGGGCGGCGTGGAGGGCGCCCACGCGGGGCGGTCCACCGGCGGCGGCGCCAGGGGCGTGCTCGACACCGGCTCGGGCGCGGTCGGCGGGGCCTGCACCGGGCGCGGCTGCGCGGGGGCGGCGTTGACGGCGGTGGGCTGCACGCGGCGGCGGGCGCCGGTGGCGGCGGCCATCGCGGGCG
>NZ_WBZD01000020.1 GCF_009720365.1 Catellatospora paridis
CCCCCTTCCGGTGGGGCGTGGGTCAGCGCTCGGTGACCGGGATGAAGTTGCGCTCGGGGGCGCCGGTGTACACCTGGCGCGGACGGCCGATCTTGGTGGCCGGGTCGCTCATCATCTCGCGCCACTGGGCGATCCAGCCGGGCAGGCGGCCCAGCGCGAACAGCACCGTGAACATCTTCGTGGGGAAGCCCATGGCCTTGTAGATCAGGCCGGTGTAGAAGTCCACGTTCGGGTAGAGCTTGCGAGAGACGAAGAAGTCGTCGGCCAGCGCGATCTCCTCGAGCTGCATCGCGAGGTCCAGCAGCGGGTCCGGCTTGGCCATGCGGCCGAGCACGTCCTGCGCCATGTTCTTCACGATCGCCGCGCGGGGGTCGTAGTTCTTGTAGACCCGGTGGCCGAAGCCCATCAGGCGTACGCCGTCCTCGCGGTCCTTGACCTTGCGGACGAAGGCCTGCACGTCGCCGCCCTCGGCGCGGATGCGCTCGAGCATCGCCAGCACGGCCTCGTTGGCGCCGCCGTGCAGCGGGCCGGACAGCGCGTTCACGCCGGACGACACCGACGCGAACAGGCTGGCCTGGGCCGAGCCGACCAGGCGCACGGTCGACGTGGAGCAGTTCTGCTCGTGGTCGGCGTGCAGGATCAGCAGCAGGTCCAGCGCCTTGGCGAAGACCGGGTCGACCTCGTAGCCGGTGGCCGGCACGCCGAAGGTCATGCGCAGGAAGTTGTCGACGTACCCGAGGGAGTTGTCGGGGTACAGCATCGGCTGGCCGATGGACTTCTTGTACGCGTACGACGCGATGGTCGGCAGCTTGGCGAGCATGCGCACGGTCGAGATCTCGACCTGCTCGTTGTCGAACGGGTCCTGGCTGTCCTGGTAGAACGTGCCCAGGGCGCTCACCGCCGCGGACAGCACGGCCATCGGGTGGGCGTCACGCGGGAAGCCCTCGAAGAACCGCTTCATGTCCTCGTGCAGCAGCGTGTGCATGCGCACCCGCTCGGTGAACTCCGACAGCTGCGTCGCGCTCGGCAGCTCGCCGTACATCAGCAGGTACGAGACCTCCAGGAAGGTGGAGTGCTCGGCCAGCTGCTCGATGGGGTAACCGCGATAACGAAGGATCCCCTCGTCACCGTCGATGTAAGTGATCGCGGAGGTACAGGCCGCGGTGTTGACGAAGCCCGGGTCGTACGTGACGTACCCCGTCTCCTTCAGCACCTTGCCGATGTCGAGCCCGGACGGGCCCTCGACGGCCGGCTGCACTTCCAGGGAGAGGTGTCCACCCGGGGTTTCCAGGTTCACATCCGCCACGACTTCCCTCGCTTTATCCGGGAGCTTCTTTTACCAAAGTTAAGTTTCAGGGTAAGCACTCGGCGGTGGCATCCGCCCCATCCGGGGCTGAGGGGAGAATCACGGTCCGCGGCTCTTTTAAGCCGACTTACCCTCTTTTCTGTCGAATTAACAGGGGTTGTGTGTCCAGAGCGACTGCCCCGCGCGGGCCCGCGCCTTAGGCTGGACCCGTGGCGACGGAGCCCCTGGCGAGCGTGGACATGCCGGGCGAGGAAGCCGAACGTTGGCTGGCCCTCGCGGTGAAGTTCGCTGTCGCCAACGTGGAGTCGGGCGGCGGCGGACCCTTCGCGTCGATCATCGTGCGCAGCGGCGAGGTCATCGGCCGCGGCGTCAACCGGGTCATCCGCGACCTGGACCCCACCGCGCACTCCGAGATCGTGGCCATCCGCGCCGCCTGCCGCCAGGCCCTGCACTTCCGGCTGCCCGGGGCCGTGCTGGTCTCCACGTGTGAGCCCTGCCCCATGTGCCTGACCGCCGCGCTGTGGGCCGAGGTCGGCCGCATCGTGTACGCCGTCGACCGCCACGAGGCCGCCGCGGCCGGATTCCCGCAGGTCGAGCTGTACGACCTGTTCGAGGACCCGCAGCACAAGTGGACCGTGCCCGTCGGCAAGATCTCCATCGCCCAGGCCCAGGACCCCTTCGATGCCTGGCAGCGCACCAAGCCCCAACGCCAGGCCCGCCCCTGAACCCCGCGCGGAAGCCGGGCGGTCAGGACGGGTGGGTGGCGTGCCAGGTCGTCAGGAGTCCGGCCTCGTCCTCGCGGGTGATGCCGGCCCAGGGCTTGCGGGTCGGCGCATCGGCGAGCCAGGCCAGGGTGTCGCGGGCGGTGTCGGCCAGCGGGCGTGGCGAGAGGCCCGCGGCGAGCGCCGCGGCGACGTCGCGGGACAGGAAACCGGCGTACTCCGGCAGCGGCAGCCACATCGGCAGCGAGCGCTCCCCCATCCACGGCCCGACCCCCTGCGCCGCGAGGAAGTCCTGGTCGACCCAGGTCAGTCGCGGCTCGGCGGCCACCGCTTCGGCGATGTCGGCGAAGAACTGCGCCCGGGTCACCGGCGCGCCGATGCCGTCATACGCCCCGGCCAGCCGCTGTTCTGCGGCCTGCACCAGCCAGGCGGCCAGGTCGCGCACGTCGATCCACTGCACCGCCTCGGCGGGCGCGCCCGGGACGAGCACTTCGCCGCCCTCGGCGAGCCGGGCCACCCAGTAGTCGAACCGGTTCGTGGTGTCCTCCGGGCCGACGATCAGCCCGGCCCGGCACAGCAGCACGCGGTCCGGCCCCACGGCGTCGAGCAGCGCCTGCTCGCAGGCGACCTTGGCCGGGCCGTAGTTCTCGCCGGTGGCGTCGTCGGTCTCCAGGGGCAGCGGGGCGAGCAGCGGGGCCTCGTCCGCGCGCTGGCCGGGGGTGGCCTGGTCGGCGTAGGCGGAACAGCTGGACA
Source organism: Catellatospora paridis (assembly GCF_009720365.1). Taxonomy (GTDB): domain Bacteria; phylum Actinomycetota; class Actinomycetes; order Mycobacteriales; family Micromonosporaceae; genus Catellatospora; species Catellatospora paridis. The sequence goes on from NZ_WBZD01000020.1 coordinate 2,782, forward strand.
CGTACACCCAGTGCGGGATGCGTGCCCCGAGCGCGGCGGCGGCGTGGCGGACGTGGCTGGGCCGGCGCGCGACGTCGATCACCGCGTCGAACTCGCCGTCGAGCCCGGCCAGGCCGCCGGGATCGTCCCGGTCGGCGGTGACCAGGGTGGCCCCGGCCGGGACCGCGCCGGACGTGCCGCGGGCGACACAGGTCACGTCGTGGCCCGCGGCCAGCGCATGCGCGGCCACCGCGCGCCCGAGGAACACCGTGCCGCCGAGTACGAGGAGTCGCATGGCCGCAACTATCGCCGACCCGCCCCGCACCCGCACACCCCGTTCGCCGTCGGCGTACCGGAGCGCGGGCCGTCGAGTAGGGGTCAGGCGGGTGGGGTCAGGCGGGTGGGATGAGGCGGTGGTCGAGGGCGGTGTAGCGGCGGCCCGCGCCGAGGGTGCGCACCGCGACCGCGAGCGCCCGGGTGGACCCGGCGAGCACGACCAGCTTCTTCGCCCGGGTGATCGCCGTGTAGAGCAGGTTGCGCTGCAGCATCATCCAGGCGCTGGTGGTCAGCGGCACGACCACGGCGGGATACTCCGAGCCCTGCGAGCGGTGGATGCTGATGGCGTACGCGTGGACCAGCTCGTCGAGCTCGTCGAAGCCGTACTCGACGTCCTCGTCCTCGTCGGTGCGCACGATCAGCTTCTGGTCGTCGGGGACCATGCCGGTGACCACGCCGACGGTGCCGTTGAACACCCCGGCCGTGCCCTTGTCGTAGTTGTTGCGGATCTGGGTGACCTTGTCGCCGACCCGGTACACCCGCCCGCCGTAGCGCCGCTCGGGCCTGCCCTCGGCCGCCGGGGTCAGCGCCTGCTGGAGCAGTTGGTTGAGGTTGCCCGCGCCGGCCGGGCCGCGGTGCATCGGGGTGAGCACCTGGATGTCGCGGCGCGCGTCGAGGCCGAACTTCTTCGGGATGCGCTGCGCCACCAGGTCGACGACCAGCGGCGCGGTCGCCTCGGTGTCGTCGCACTCGAAGAAGAAGAAATCGGGGAAGCCTTTGAGCTGCGGGAACTCGCCCGCGTTGACGCGGTGCGCGTTGACCACGACGCCCGACTGCTGCGCCTGGCGGAAGATCTGCGTCAGCCGTACGCGGGGCACGACGTCGGCGTTGAGCAGGTCCCGCAGCACCTCGCCCGCGCCGACCGAGGGCAGCTGGTCGACGTCGCCGACGAGCAGCAGGTGCGCCCCGGGTGCGACGGCCTTGACCAGCTTGTTGGCCAGGATCAGGTCGAGCATCGAGGCCTCGTCGACGACGACCAGGTCGGCGTCGAGCGGGTTGTCCCGGTCGTAGCTCGGGTCGCCGCCCGGCTGGAGCTTGAGCAGCCGGTGCACCGTGGTCGCCTCGTGGCCGGTCAGCTCGGCGAGCCGTTTCGCGGCCCGGCCGGTCGGCGCGGCCAGCACGATCTTCGCGCGCTTGGCGCGGGCCAGCTCGACGATCGAGCGTACGGTGAAGCTCTTCCCGCAGCCCGGACCGCCGGTCAGCACCGCGACCTTCTCGGTCAGCGCGAGCCGCACCGCCTGCTCCTGCTCCGGGGCCAGTTCGTGGCCGGTGCGGGCCTTCAGCCAGACCAGGGCCTTGGTCCAGTCGACGCCGTCGAACGCGGACAGCCGGTCGCGCCCCGTGTTGAGCAGGGTCAGCAGGCTGCCGGCGAGGCCGCGCTCGGCGCGGTGGAACGGCACCAGGTAGATCGCGGGCACCAGACCGTCCGCGCCCGGCACGTCCTCGCGGACGACGCCCTCCTCGTCGATCAGCTCGCGCAGGCAGTTCGTGATCAGGTCGGCGGGCACGCTCAGATCCGCGCCGTCCTTGTCGGTGACAGCGAGGATCTTCGCGGCCGCGGTGGTGAGGTTCGGGGCGGGCAGGAAGCAGTGGCCGTTGTCGGCGGCCTCGCTGAGCGTGTGCTGTAGGCCGGCCTTGACGCGCTGCGGGCTGTCGTAGGCGATGCCGACCGCGCGGGCGATGGTGTCGGCGGTGCGGAACCCGATCCCCCACACGTCGGCGGCCAGCCGGTACGGCTCCTCACGCACGACGGTGATGGAGTCGTCGCCGTACTGCTTGTAGATGCGCACCGCGAGCGAGGTGGTCACCCCCACGCCCTGCAGGAAGATCATGACTTCCTTGATCGCCTGCTGCTCCAGCCAGGCCGCGGCGATCAGCTTGGTGCGCTTCGGGCCGAGTTTCGGCACCTCGATCAGCCGCTGCGGCTCTTCCTCGATCACCCGCAGCGTGTCCACGCCGAAATGCGCCACGATGCGCTCGGCCAGCCGCGGGCCGATGCCCTTGACCAGGCCGGAGCCGAGGTAGCGCTCGATGCCGACGATCGTCGCGGGCAGCACGGTGGTGTAGTTCCACACCTCGAACTGGCGGCCGTAGCGCGGGTGCGAACCCCAGCGCCCGGTCAGCCGCAGGCTCTCCCCCGGCTGCGCGCCGAGCAGGGCGCCGACCACCGTGAGCAGGTCGTTGCCCGACTTCTCGGTCGCCACCCGGGCGATGGTGTAGCCGGTCTCCTCATTGGCGTAGGTGATCCGTTCGAGCACCGCCTCCAGCACGACACCCGGCGGGCGGTCCGGCGCGGCGGTCGGGGGCGAGGTCGACGCGGTCACTCCGACATGGTGCCGCACGGGTGCGTCGGAACGAAGTCCTCAGCGCTCGGGGCGGATGTTGGGGTTGAGGTGGAAGACGTTGTCGGGGTCGTAGACGGCTTTGATGCGGGCCAGCCGGCGGTAGTTGTCGAGGCCGTAGCCGGCGACCACGCGCTCCTGGCCCTCCTGTCCGATGAAGTTGCTGTAGACCGCGCCGGTGGACCACAGTTTGACGTCGGCGCGCAGGTCACGGGCCCAGCGCACGGCGCGTTCGTCGTCCTGCGGTTCGGCCCAGAGGCCGAGCGGGTGCACCACCCAGGGGGCACGCCGCCACGGGACCGGGTATCCGGTCGGGCCTGCGGCGACCGCGCCGCCGTACGGGAACAGCACGTGCTGCGACGGGGACGGGACGACCATGTCGTGGGCCCGCGCGCAGAACAGCTCGACCGCCTTGTCGGGCAGCGCGTCCAGGTGCTCGGCGGACCAGTAGTTGCGGTAGCCGGGCGGGTCGTCGAACATGCACTGCAGCTCGGCGTAGGGCACCTCGGCGAGCAGCTCGCCCTCGTGGCCCAGCTTCAGCAGCGGCCCGATCACCTTGCGCGCCTGCGCCAGGTCACCGGCGTACGTGACGAGCATGGCGCAGGTCAGCTTGCCGACCAGGTGCGCGGGCGTGAACGGCTCGGCGGGCCCGGTCAGGTAGATCACGCCGCCGCCGACCTCCTCCGGCGCGTTCTCCATGAAGTCGCGGTAGGCCCGGGTCACCTCGGGTCCCGCCTCCGGCCGCCACAGCAGCAGCGCCACCGAGGTCGTCGGCAGGGGGTGCAGGCGCAGCGTCAGCGAGGTGACGACGCCGAAGTTGCCGCCGCCGCCGTGCAGCGCCCAGAACAGGTCCGGGTGGGTCTCCTCGCTGGCCACCACGGTGTTGCCGTCGGCGGTGACCAGTTCGGCGGCGAGCAGGTTGTCGCAGGCCAGGCCGAACTTGCGCTCCAGCCAGCCGGAGCCGCCGCCGAGCGTGAAGCCGCCGACGCCGGTCGTGGACACCCGGCCGCCGGTGGTAGCGAGGTCGAAGGGCTGGGTGGCGCGGTCCAGATGGCTCATCGTCGCGCCGCCGCCGATGCGTACGGTCCGCCGCTGCGGATCGACCACGGCCTGGTTCATCCGGCGCAGGTCGAGGACGAGTCCGCCGTCGGTCGAGGCGCTGCCCGCCACGCCGTGCCCGCCGCCGCGCACCGCGATCTCCAGGCCCTGCTCGCGCGCGAACTCGATGGCCCGGGACACGTCGGCGCCGGTGGCGCACTGGGCGATCACACTAGGCCGCTTCGTGATCATCGCGTTGAACAGGGTCCGCGCGTCGGCGTACGCCGCGTCCGACGGCCCGAGCACCGACCCGGCGAAGCCGGCCCGCAGGTCGGCCACCACCGTCTCACCGAGGACTGTCATGAGAACTCCCCCCGCAAGCGCACGGCTGGGCCAGTCCGGACTGGCACGCCGGGATCCGCAGCTCAGCCTAGCCAGGATGGGGACATGCCATCACGAAAAGCTCATATAGCCGCTCGCCCGGGCGGCACGCCTGGGAAAGTCTGTGATCAGGGGTGGCTTTGATGGCTGCGGTCGGCACGGCAGCGCGACGCCGGGCCGCGTATCTGGCCACGGCGATGGGGGCGCTGCACGCCGTGCTGTCCCTGGGGTCGTTCTGGCTGCTGCACGGCACACCCAAACCCGGGTCCTCGGATGCCGACCTGGTCGCGTACTACGGCGGCAGCCACGGCCGCACGGTGCTGATCGTCGGCATCTACCTGCTGCCGCTGTCGGCCATCGCGTTCATCTGGTTCACCGTCGCGCTGCGCATGTGGATCTCCCAGCACGGCCATCCCGAGCATTTCCTCTTCTCGAACCTGCAGCTCGTCGCCGGCATCACGTACGCGGCGCTGCTGCTGGTCGCGGCGGCGGCGTTCAGCGTGGACTCGGCGGTGGCCCAGCTGAGCGACGGCGCGGTGGACCCGGAGAGTGCCCGCGCCTTCCCGCAGTTCGGCCGGATGCTGGCAGTGATACTCGACTCCCGCATGGCGGCCATCTTCGTGATGACCACGGCCGGCATCGGCCGGACGACCAAGGTGCTGCCGGCCTGGTTCGTCTGGCTGAGCTACCCGCTGGGCCTGCTCCTGCTGTTCGGAGCCACCCTGGAGACCGTGTTCGCGCTGGTCTTCCCCGCCTGGATCCTGGTGCTCGCGGTGCTGCTCGTGCTGCGGGTGCGGCAGGCCGCCGAGCCACGTCCCGGTGACCTGGTCACCGGGACGTGACCGCGGCGGGTCAGCAGAACCAGCCGTCCTGCACCCAGCCGTTGCGGTTGACGTGGCCGTAGGCGAAGCCGTAGACGTAGCCGCCCTGCTTCGGGCCCTTGACCAGGAACGTCTGGCCCGCGTACAGCGTGCCCATCCAGGCGCCGAGCGGCTCGGTGCGCACGAACAGCGAATCGGCGCACACGGTCTCCCGCACCCCGACGGTGCCGTTGACCGCCTGTGCGGCGGACGGCACGGCGAGCAGGGCGAGGCCGGTCACGACCGCGACCGCCGCCCGCAGGGTCGCCGCCCGCAGGGTTCTGGTCACCATGAGTCGTACCCTCCGATGCACTCGATCCGCATGAAGCCCCAGTCGTTGGGCCCGAAGTCGAAGGTCGCCGCCCAGCCGTTGTAGACCGGGTGCGCGCCCGGGGTGTGGCCGACCTTGTTGCCGTACTCGAGCACCCGCTTGAGCCCGTGCGGCCCGGACGCCGAGTCGTAGTTGTCGTAGAAGCTGGCGCTCTGGCAGACGTTGATCGCGTGCCGGGGCACGACGACGGCCTGGGCAGGGCTCGCGGTGGCGAGCGCACCCGCGACGACCAGGGACGCGACGATTCTCGTGGCTATTCGCATATCCACCCTCTTCACTTGACGGTGATCGCGCCAAGCTATCAGGACTGTAGTTTCTGCACAAGAATCACGCGAGCTGTGAAACTTTCCTTTGCGCGGACTTCCCGGCCGTCGGGCAAGCCCGCTCACTAGGCTCGGAGCATGGGGCCGGTCTCTCCGGTTTTCGTGGGCCGACAGGATGAGACGGACCGGCTGCGCGCGCTCACGCGGCAGGCGGTGGCCGGACACGGCGTGGCGGTCCTGGTCGAGGGCGAACCGGGCATCGGCAAGACCTCGCTGCTGGACCGGGTCACGGCAGACTGCGCCGAGCTCGGCATGCGACTGCTCACCGGCGTCGCCGAGGACCTGGAGCAGCAGCTGCCGTTCTCCGCGATCGCCAACTGCCTGGGCATCGGCGCCGCCACCACCGATCCCCAGCTGGCCCGGGTCTCCGGGCTGCTGCGCGGCGAGCAGGCGTTCACGCAGAGCCTGGCCGCCGCCAACCACGACTTCGTCATCACCGAGGCGATCCTCGACCTGTTCGACGAGTGGTTCGCGCAGGGCCCGGTCGCGATGCTGCTGGACGACGCGCAGTGGGCGGACCCGCAGAGCCTCGTCGTGACACACCGGCTCGGCCGCGGCATCGACCAGCAGCCGATGCTCCTGGTCGTCGCCACCCGCTCGGCGCCGCGGGCCGAAGCGGTCGACGCGCTCGAACGCAGCCTCGTGGCCCGCGGCGGGCACGTCGTCGAGCTGGCGCCGTTGCCGCCGAGCGAGGTCTCCACGCTCGCCCACCACCTGCTCCACGCCGACACCGGGCCCCGGCTGAGCCGGTTGCTGGCCACCGCCGGCGGCAACCCGATGTACGTCACCGAACTGCTGGCCGAGCTGGCCGACGAGGGTGCGCTGGCCGGCCGGGACGGCCGGGTGGAGCTGGTATGGGACACCGACGAGCTGGCCGAGGGCTGGGTCCCGCCGCCACTGGCGGAGATGATCCTGCACCGGCTCGCCTGCCTGCCCCCCGCCGTACGCGACGTGCTGCAGACCGCCGCCGTGTTCGGGCGCGCGGTCGACCTGACCGAACTGTCGCAGGTGCAGGGGCGGCCGGTGGCCGAGCTGGTCGCCGTCGCCGCCGGCGCGGTCGAGGCGGGCATCCTCACCGACACCGGCACCCGGCTGGAGTTCCGGCAACCGCTCATCCGGGAGGCGCTCGCCGCGCGCGTGCCGCCCTCCGCCCGGGCGGCGCTGCACCGGCGTGCGGCGCAGCCGCTCGACGCCCGCGGGACCGGGGTGGAACGCATCGCCGAGCACGTGATGGCGGGCGAGGACGTCGACGAGCGGACGGCACAGTGGCTGATCGGCGTGGCCGACACGCTGACCGCCCGCGCCCCCGAACTGGCGGTGGAGCTGCTGCAACGGGCGCTGCCGACCGCGACCCGCCGGCAGGCGGGCAGGCTGCGGCTGCAGCTGATCCGGGCGCTGCTCTGGCGGGGCGAGCCTGCCGAGGCCGAACGGCTGGCCCGCGCCGCCGTCGCCGCGGGTGACGATCCCGCCTGCGACGGGGAGCTGCGCTGGCTGCTCGCGCAGACCAGCTACCGCCGCGGGCACCTGCGCGAGTCGCTGGACGTCATCCAGCAGGCCCTGGCCCTGCCCGGACTGAGCGAACCCGAGCGCGGCCGCTTCCACGGCTTCGCGGCCGTCTGCCTGTTCTTCCTGACCCGGTTCGACGAGGCACGGGCCGCCGCCCGGCAGGCGGTGCTGGCCGGGGAGGCGACCGGCGACGCGCGCTGCCGCGGCATCGGTGACTTCGCCCTGGCCATGACGATGGCGATGGACGGCGATCTGGCACAGGCGCTGGCCGTCAACGACCGGGCGATCGCCACGCTGACCGAGGGGGTGCAGCCGGACCTGCAGGTCGACCCGTACACCCTGCGCGGCATGTGCCTGCTGGAGCTGGACCGGCCGGCCGAGGCGGAACGGGCGCTGGCCGCCGCGATCGCGGCCAACCGGGAGTCCGGCGGGGCCTACCTCCCGATGGCCCACACGCTGCGGGCGCGCCTGCTGTTCCTGGCCGGACGCTGGGACGACGCGCTGGTCGAGATCGAGGCCGGGGTCGACCTGCCGGACCTGCTCGGCAGCGCGGTGCGGCTGCGCGGCATGGCCGATCTGATCGCGGTGCACCGCGGCGCGACGGTCGACCCGCCCACGGGCACCGGCACGTCCTACCCGCACCACTTCAGCCGGTGGGCGCGGGCGCTGTGCGTGGAGTCCCAGCAGGGCCCTGCGGCCGCCTTGGAGCTGCTGTCCCCCGCCTGGGAGAAGGCGCACGGGCTGGAGCCGCGGCGGCTGGTCTACCGCGTCTGCGCCGACCTGGCCCGGCTGGCGGTCGCCGCGGGTGACCGGGAACGGGCCCGCGCGCTGGCGCAGGACGTGGACGGGCTGCTCACCCCGCAGGCGCAGCCGAGCCTCGCCGCGACCGCGAAGCTGTGCCACGGGCTGGCCGACGACGACCCGGACCTGCTGCTCGCGGCGGCCGCGGACTACCACGCGGCGGGCTGGCCGCTCTACGAGGGCAACGCCTTCGAGAACGCGGCCGAGGTGCTGGCCCGCCGGGACCGCCCCGCCCAGGCCCGGCAAGCCCTGGACCGGGCCCTGGAGCGGTACGGCGCACTGGAGGCGACCGCCGACGCCGACCGAGCGGAGGCACGGCTGCGGGCGGTCGGCGTGCGCCGGGGCGTACGCGGCCCGCGCAAGCGCCCCAAGCACGGCTGGGAGGCGCTCACCGCGACCGAGCAGCGCGTCGCGACCCTGGTCGCGGCGGGCATGTCCAACCCGGAGGTGGCCGCGCAGATGTTCCTGTCCCGGCGCACCGTGCAGTCGCACGTGTCGAGCATCCTCGCCAAGCTGGAACTCAGCTCACGGGTCGAGCTGGCGGTACAGGCGGCTGAGCGTACCGCGGTGCGCTCGGGCGGTTAGGCCGCCGAACGCCGACCCGATGCGGGCGCATGCAGCGGCGGTTCACCACCGGTTCGCGGCCGCCGGGCTGTCGACCGGGGGCGCGGCGTCCGCCGCATCGCCGATGACGGACTCGGGATGGAGCGCGACGTACTCGTCGAGCGTGCCGCTCGCGGCCGCCTGGAACATCAGCAGGGTCTGCGGGCTGATCGCCTGGGTGCCCTTGACCTTGGCCCGGTTGTACATGCCGTTGTTGGTCTTGAGCATGATCAGGTCGGTGGTGGCCAGGCCGCGCAGCGTCCAGATGTAGTCGAACAGGTCGGCGTGGCCGGTGTCGAGCTTCAGCGTGCTGCCCGCGGCCTTGAGCAGGGAATTGATTTTGATCGGGTTGGTGATGATCCCGGCCGAGGTGACCTTGTCACCGACCGCCTTCAGCAGCTGCTGCTGGTGGCGCTGCCGGTCGTAGTCGCCGTACGGGCCGCTCTTGCGCTGGCGGGCGTAGTCCAGCGCCTCCCAGCCCGCCATGTCGCGGCAGCCGACATGGTGCACGAAGGTGTTGGGCAGGTACACCCCGGACTTCTTGCCGTAGGCGTACTGCGGCTTGCCGTCGACCACGACGAAGTGGTCCGAGCGGGTCTCCTGGTCGACGCACATGTGCACGCCGTCCAGCTCGTCGACCACGTTCTTGAACGCGTCGAAGTCGACGACCGCCACGCCGTCGAACTTCAGCCCGGTCAGCTCGTGCACCATGTTCGCGGTCAGCGCGGCCCCGCCCTGCCAGCCCTGCCCGTTGCGCGAGCCGTACGTGTAGGCGGCATTGGCCCTGGTCCGCGCTCCGTAGAAGTTGGCCTGCGGATACGCCGGGATGTGCACCAGGGCGTCGCGCGGGATCGACATCAGGTATGCCCGCTCGTGCCCGGCGGGCACGTGCAGCACGATGATGGTGTCGGCCCGGCCGCTGCCCTCGACCCAGCCGTCACGGGTGTCCAGCCCCAGCAGCAGCAGGTCGATCGCACCGCGCAGGGTGCGCCCCTCGACCGTCGGCTCCTTTCGCGCGTCCCCCTCCAGCACCGAGCCGGTCTCCACCGCACTGGTCAGGCTGTGCAGGTAGGACTGGGTGACCAGCGCGCCGCCGAACCCCAGCGCCAGCACGAGCACCATCATCCCGAGCATCAGCACCGCCCACACCGGCAGCCGCCGCCGACGGGGTCGGAGCGGGGGGATGTCGGGCAGGCCGCGGGGGCTCTCGAGCGGGGTCATCAGTCTCTCCGTGCCGGGGGTCTCCTGGCGAAGGACCATACCAGCCTATAACTGGCTATTAGCGTGTTTTGTCTCGTTCCCCCGACTCGGGAGGTTTCGGAAGATCCGCACCGGGTACTCGAGGGTCAGAGATATCCGCTGTCTCGAAGGAGTGGACATGGGCATCAACGACAAGATCAGCAACACCGCCGAGAACGTCAAGGGCAAGGCCAAAGAGGCCACCGGCAAGATGACCGACAACGAGCGCCTCGAGGCCGAGGGCAAGATGGACCAGGCCTCGGCGAAGGCCAAGCAGGTCGGCGAGAAGGCCAAGGACGCCATGGGCGACGCCAAGGACGCGGCCAAGGACGCGCTGCGCTAGCGGTCCGAGTTGCAGATCAGAAAGGAGCCGCCCCGGCCGGGGCGGCTCCTTCGTTCTCGCGCGCTGTCGTCGCGCCGGGTCGGCAGTCCTCAGTGCTCGGAGCCGGAGAACGGCTCGGGCGGGTTGCGCGGGTCGCTGCGCTCCTCGGTCAGGCGTTCGGTGTCCTCCTGCCGACGCTGCTCGTCGCGGTGCGACTCGTCCCGGACATGCTCCAGGTCAGAACCGCCCGTCGGCTCGATCGGCTCATACTCCTCCGGGCTGTGATCGGTCATGTCTGACTGCATACCCGCGCCACGGCCTGCACAAACGCTTGCGCGGAGGGGGTCGGGTGTATCCTGATCATCTCGGCGACATCCCGTGTTGTGCCCGCCGCGGACCCGTGGTGACCCTATGATCTGTTGACATGACAGTCAGTGAACAGCTCATCACGGCGAGCAACGAGGAGCGGGCGGACCTTCGCGCCGAGCTGATCACTCTGCTCGACCGCTGGCAGGCCTGGCGCAACGACCCGGCGTACCCGGGCACCGGCCGGGTGGGACCGGCCTGGCAGGCGGGCCTTGACCGGGCCATCGCCGTCACCCGGCAGTCCGTGGACGCGCTGCCGCCCGATCACGACCCCAGCGCGCTGGCCGACCTGACCCAGCCCCTGCTGAGCACCTTCTGGGCGCACCGGCCGGGCCCGATGGCGGAGGTCGTCACCCAGGTGGCGCTGCTGCGGCTGCGCGCCGTCGCCATGCACGGCCGGGTCGCCCGGCAGCTCGCGCAGGAGCCCGTGGGCACCGCGGCCAACTGATCGTCCGGTTTAGCCCCGCCGGGAGACGGGTACCTCATCGGCGATGGGGAGTTGTTCCTCGAGTGGGGAGATCGAAGTGCTTGTTCTAGGCCTGATTCTGTTGCTGCTGGGGTATTTCCTCCACATCAGCATCCTCTGGACCATCGGCCTGATCCTGCTGATCGTGGGAGCGATCCTCTGGATCCTGGGCGCGGTGGGCCGCCCCGTGGGCGGACGACGGCATTATTGGTGACAGGATCTGAACGACGGAAGGGGCGCCCCGCGGGGCGCCCCTTCCGTCGTTTCCGCAGCGCTACTGCCGCTCGGTCGCGGCGGCCGGTCGTGCCGAGGCGGCCAGCACGACCGCGACCAGCAGTCCGGCCAGCGCCTGCACCACCGGGATGCCGGTGTAGAGCTCCGGCAGCGCCTGCGCCGTGATGCTGCCCGACGGGTCGACCAGCGGCGGCGTGAAGAGGAAGCCGATCGCCAGGTAGACCGACCAGGTGAACAGGCCGGCCAGCGCGGCCACGGCCCACAGCGCGCCGCGGCTGCCCGGCGACGGCCGCAGCCACAGCACCGCCAGGTCGGTGAGCACGCCGGCGACCAGCAGGCCGCCGATGAGTTCGAGGTTGCCGAAACCGGTGATCGCGGCACAGAGGGCGCCGATGACCGCGTACACGACCGTGACACTGCCGGGCGGCAGCGCCCAGCGCCGGGCCAGGGTCAGGATCGGCAGGATCAGCACCAGGTTGGTGACCAGGATCGAGGTCGCCATGTCGGAGCTGAGCCGCTCGTCGAGATTGGTCAGCGCCATCATGATCCGGCCCGGGGTGTACACCAGCGCGTTGGCGTACTGCAGGAACAGCAGCACCAGCGTGGCCCCCAGGGCGATGGACAGCACGGCCGGGAGCAGCCCCAGCAGGCCGGTGGCCGGATCGGTGCGGCGCGCCCACGCCGTGCGCAGCGGCGTGGTCACGATGATCATCATTGCGGTGACCAGACCCAGGTGGGTGGGGCTGAACAGGATGTCGATGGTCTGCTCGACACCGAACACGACGTGCCAGAGCATGTCGCCGAGGCCCGCCAGAGCGAACCCGCCGATCGCCAGCACCGCCGCCGGATAGCCGGCCGGCATGGCGCGCAGGTCCGGCAGCCGCCCGCCGCGGAACGCGGCCCGGCACGTCCACAGGATCCAGCCCGCGGTCACGATGAAGCCCCAGTAGAACACCGCATGCCACGGCGTGAAGAAGGTCTCCAGCTCGGGCACGTTGTTGTGCGCCCAGGCGTCGACCATCAGGCCGATGGTGAACCACGTGCCCAGCAGCACGGTCACCAGGTCGGTGCGGTAGGACGTCACCGGCCGGTCGGGATCGGACGCCGTGGCGACCTGTTCGGGTGCGGTGCTGACCATGTGGAACCCCATCCTGCCGTGAGCCGAGTCCGTGGCGCGACAAAGGATATCGCCGTCGATCACCACGTGCCGACCGCAGGGCAGGATCAGGGGGTCGCAGCGGGCGAGGCCGGCGCGGTGGGCGCGATCGGCGGCACGGGCAGCGGCGCGCCGCCGCCGTCGGGCAGCCGGTTCGGCGGGAGCGGCCAGGGCATCGGCTGGCCCTCGAGGCCCCGCTGGCGCAGCCGCTCCAGCAGCTGGCGCTTCAGCTCCTGGTCGCGCAGCCGCTGCTCGGGCCGCATCCGCTCGTCACGGTCGACTTTGCCGCCCCAGGGGCCGCGCTCGTGCCGGTCGAAGTCGTGGTGGCCGCGGTGATGCCCCGCCATCAGGCCGGCCGCGAGGCCGAGGCCGCCGCAGACCAGGCCGCCCAGCAGAAACGCGATCAGCAGCGCGGCCAGCGTGCCCGCGGACGGCCGAGACCAGGTGCGGGCGGGCCGCGGGTCCGGAGCCGGCTCGGCGGTGGTGTCGTCGTCGACCGGCTGCTGCGGCTCGGTGGTCATACGGGCTCCCAGGCTGAGGGGGTACGGCAGGACGCCGGCGCTGCCGCGCGGGCCGGGTACCACTGTGACACCGTGCGCCGCTGCGCGGAAGCCGGGCGTGGTACACATGGGCCGGTGGACGCTGAGGAGGAGCCGGGCGGACGGCGCGTGGAGGACCTCGTGCTCGACGCCGCCCGTGACTGCGTGCTGGCGTACGGGGTGCGCCGGACGACGGTCACGGACGTGGCGCGCCGGGCCGGGGTGTCCCGGATGTCGGTGTACCGCCGCTGGCCGGACGTGCAGAGCCTGGTCGGCGACCTGATGAGCCGCGAGTGGCACCGCGTGATCGTGGACGCGGCGCGGCAGGCCGCGGCTGCGGACGGACCGCTGCGCTCGCGGCTCGTGGCCCAGTCGGTGGCCGCCGCGGCGACGCTGCGCACGCATCCGCTGCTGCGCAAGATCCTGGAAGTGGATCCCGAGATCCTGCTGCCGTACATGCTGGACCGGCGCGGCGCCGGGCAGGAGGAGATGCTCGGCTTCCTGGTCGAGATGATCGCGGCGGGGCAGGACGAGGGCTCGGTGCGCGCCGGTGACCCCGCCCGCCTGGCCCGCGCCGTGCTGCTGACCGCGCAGTCCTTCGTGCTCTCCGTGGCCACCGTCTCCGATGGGCACACCCCGGCCGAGTTCGACGAGGAACTGGCCCTCCTCCTCGACCGCTACCTGTCCCCCACGCCCACCGCCCAACCCCGATTTAAATAAACGTTGGCCTATCTGGCTGAGTTTGATCTACAAAAAATCAACCAGATAGGCCAACGTCTATGAAAAAGCGGGTGCCGGGCCGCGCGAGCGCGGTGCTGTCAGTGCGGGGCGAGCAGTGACAGGGCCGCGGGGAGCACGCGGATGCGCAGCTCATCCAGCACCGAGACGGGGTCGCCGTCGGCGTACGCGGGCACCGGGCGGTCGGTGCGCACGGTGACCGCCGTGCCGCGCAGCACCGTGACCTCGGGGCGGCGCACGTGCGCGCCGGTCCGCATCTCGCGCAGGACCAGCGGGAACAGCAGTTTGGACGCAGCGCCGAGCACGATCACGTCGAGCAGCCCGTCGTCGACGGCCGCGTCGGGCGCGACGTGCAGCCCGCCGCCGTAGTAGCCGGAGTTCGCCACCACCACGGAGTACGCCCGCACGGGCGGAAGCTCCTGCCCGTCCACGGTGAGCCGGTAGACCGTGGGCCGCCAGCCGATCAGCGCGCGTGCCCCGGCCAGCGGGTAGACCAGCCTGGCCGGGGTGAACCGGGCCCGGTTGGCCCGCTCGTTGGCGGCCGCGTCGACACCTGCGTACACACTGCCGAGCACGATCTCGCCACCCGCGTCGAGCACGTCGACCCGGCGCGGCTCGCCGTGCAGCAACAGCGACGCGATCTCCTCGGGGCGGCTCGGCAGGTCGAGCTGCCGGGCCAGGTCGTTGCCGCGCCCGGCCGGGACGACGCCGAGCACGCCGTCCGTGCCCGCCAGCGCCGCACCGAGGCAGCGCAGCGTGCCGTCACCCCCGGCGGCCAGCACCGTCTCGCCGTCGGCGGCACAGCGCCGGGCGACCTCGCGGGCCTGCCCGACGCCACCGGTGTACTCGACGCGCACCCGTGCCCCGCCCGCGCGCAGCAGCTGCGCGACCGGCATCAGCCGGGCCAGCCCGCGCCGCGCGGCCGGTCCGACCACGGCCGTGAACGACCTGCTCATCAGGGCGCTACGAGGATGCCCGGGTTCAGCACCCCGGCCGGGTCGAGTTCGCGTTTGACGGCGCGCAGCACGTCGACGCCGAGCGGGCCGACCTCCTGGGCGAACCAGTCGCGGTGCTCGGTGCCGACGCCGTGGTGGTGGCTGATGGTCCCGCCCGCCGCGATGATCGCGTCGTTGGCCGCCGCCTTGGCCCGCTGCCAGCGCGCCACCGGCTCGTCGGCGTACGCGGTGACGACGGTGAAGTAGAGGGAGGCCCCGGTCTCGTACACGTGGGAGACGTGGCACAGCACCATCGACGGCACGGGCAGCGCCGCGAACAGCGCCTCGCGGACGGCCTCGTACAGGCCGGGCAGCGCGGACCAGAACGACGCGGTCTCCAGCGTCTCCGCGAACGCGCCCGCGTCGAGCAGCGCGTCGCGCAGGTAGGGCGCGTCGAACCGGTGCACGGCCCACTGCTCCCCCGGCTCCGTGCCCAGCGGCTCCCCGCCGCACTCGCGCAGCGCGTCGGCGGTCTCCGCCGCGACCCGGTCGACGGACGCGCCCTCGTGGCCGACCACGAGCAGGCAGCCGCCGTCGCCGCGGCCCCGGCCGGTCGCCCCGAGCATGGTCTCCACCTCGTCGGACAGCCGCAGCACGGTCGGCCGCGGCCCGTCCTGGGCCAGCCGCCGCGCCGCCGCGACGCCGTCGGCGAACGACGCGAACCGCCAGCCTTCGTAGTGGCGCTGGGGGGCGAGCGGCCGGACCCGCACGGTGACGTCGGTGATGACGCCGAACGCGCCCTCCGAGCCGAGGAACAGGCGGCGCAGGTCGGGCCCGGCCGACGAGGCGGGCGCGCGGCCGGTGCTGATCGTCCCGCGCGGGGTGGCCACGGTCATCCCGACGACCATGTCGTCGAAGCGGCCGTAGCCGGCGGAGGCCTGGCCCGAGGAGCGGGTGGCGGCGAAGCCGCCGATGGTGGCGTACTCGTACGACTGCGGGACGTGGCCGAGCGTGAAGCCGTGCGCGGCCAGCAGCTCGTCGGCGCGCGGCGCGGGCAGCCCGGCCTGCAGCACGGCGGTGCGCGACACCGGGTCGACCGCGACCAGCCGGTCGAGGCGGCGCAGGTCCAGGGCGAGATGGCCGTCCGCCTGGGGGGCGAGCCCGCCGACGACCGAGGTGCCGCCGCCGAACGGCACCACCGCGAGCCGGTGCTCGGCGCAGACCGCCAGCACGGCCAGCACCTGGTCGTGGTCGGCCGGGGCGACGACGGCCGCCGGGAGCACGGGCAGCTCGCCCGTCCGCTGGTGGAACAGGTCGGGAGTGGACTTGCCCGACGCGTGCAGCGCCCGCTCGGCGGTCTCGGTGCTGACGTGTTCGGCACCGACCACCGCGGCGAGCGCGGCGAGGGCCTCCCCGGCCAGCGCGGCAGGCGCCGCTACGGCGTCCAGCGCGACGGGCGCGGCCGGCGGCGTGACCTCGAAGACCTGCTTGAGCAGCCCTGCCACGGCCTCGGGCAGCGGCTTCGCGTGCTCCGGTGTGCCCCAGCGCGCCCAGCCCGCGCGCCGCTCTTCCCGCATCGCATCCATGTGTGACAGAGTTACATCTAGTGTCACTTCGGCGCAAGGAGGAGACCATGTCGGACACCTCTCTCACCGCGGCGCGCCGGGCGCGCGAGCTGGCCGCGCTGACCGCCGGCGAGGTGGTGGACGTGCTGGTGGTCGGGCTCGGCGTGACCGGCGCCGGGGTCGCGCTGGACGCGGCCAGCCGGGGGCTGTCCGTCGCCGCGATCGACGCCCACGACCTCGCCTTCGGCACCTCCCGGTGGAGCTCCAAACTGGTCCACGGCGGGCTGCGCTACCTGGCCAAGGGCGAGGTCGGGGTGGCGTATGAGAGCGCGGTGGAGCGCGGCACGCTGATGGCCCGCACCGCCCCGCACCTGACCCGGGCCCTGGCCATGCTGCTGCCCGCGACGGCGTACACCGCACCGCTGACCGTCGGTCTGGCCGGGGCGGGCCTGCGCGCGGGCGACCTGCTGCGCGCGGCGGCGGGCACCCGGCGCGCGATCCTGCCCGGCGTCCGTTCACTGTCCGCCGCCGAGGCACGGGGCATGGTGCCCGCACTGCGCCCGGCCGGGCTGCGCGGGGCGCGGCTGTCCTGGGACGGGCAGCTGTGCGACGACGCCCGCCTGGTGACCGGGCTGGCCCGCGCCGCGGCCGGGGCGGGCGCGAAGGTGCTGACCCGATGCCGGGCCACCGAGCTGGCCGGCGACGCGGCCGCCGTGGTCGACACGCTCACCGGGGCCCGGCACACCCTGCGGGCCCGCGCGGTGGTCAACGCGACCGGCGTGTGGGCCGGGCAGCTCGCCCCCGACATCACCCTGCGGCCGTCCCGCGGCACGCATCTCGTGCTGCCGTCGGCGCTGCTCGGCGGGCTGTGGGCCGGGCTGACCATCCCGGTGCCCGGCGAGCTGTCGCGCTTCGTGATCGTGCTCCCGCAGGCCGACGGACTGGTGTACGTCGGGCTCACCGACGAACCGGTGGACGGCCCCGTGCCGGACGTGCCCGAGGTTCCCGAGTCGGATGTGGACTTCCTGCTGGACGTGCTCAACTCGGCGCTGGAGACGCCGGTGCGCCGGGCCGACGTGCTCGGCGCGTTCGCCGGGCTGCGGCCGCTGATGGCAGGCCCGCAGGCGCGGCGCGGGCGCACCGCCGACATCTCCCGGCGGCACGCCGTCGTGCAGGGGCGCGACGGTGTGGTGACCGTGGTCGGCGGGAAACTGACCACGTACCGGCGGATGGCGCAGGACACCGTGGACGTGCTGGCCGCGCGGCGGGGTGTGCACGCCGGGCCGTGCCGGACCCGCGACCTGCCACTGCCCGGCGCGGCACCGCGCGATCTGCTGGCCCGGGTGCCCGCACCCGCGCGCCTGATCGCCCGCTACGGCGCCGAGGCGCCGGCCGTGCTGGCCGAGGCCCCACCGGAACTGCACTCGCTGATCACGCCCGGCAGCCCGGTGACCGGTGCCGAGCTGCTGTGGGCGATGCGCCACGAGGGCGCGCTGACCGTCGACGACCTGCTCGACCGGCGTACCCGGCTGGGGCTGGTGCCGCAGCACCGCGCCGCCGCCCTCCCCACAGCCGAGGCCATCCTCGCCACCAACCCCTGAAATACAAGGAAGGGCACCTTCTTATCGCTATGCGTTGTAGAAGGTGCCCTTCCCATCCGCCGTCCGGACGGGCGGTGTGCTGAGCAGCGACTATTCGAGTGGAGGCGGCATGAGCGGCGGGCGGGAACGGTCCTGGTGGGGCTGGGGCTGGGCGGATCAGGCGGTGGATGCCGAGGGGTGCGCGAAGCTGGCCCGGCGGGTCGGCCCGTTCCTGCCGCTGGACGGCGAGCTGAGTCCGGCGCCGCAGGTGCCGGAGCTGCCGTCGTCGCGGCTGCGGCCGCCCGCGACCGTCGCCGCGCTGTGCCGCGACGACGCGCGGACGCGGGCCGCGCACGCCTACGGGCGGGCCTACCGCGACGTGGTCCGGCTGCTGGACGGGGTGCTGGACAACCCGCCGGACCTGGTCGCCTATCCGCGCGACGAGCCGGACGTGATCGCGGTGCTGGACTGGGCCTCGGACGCCGCCGTCCCGGTGGTCCCGTTCGGCGGCGGCACCAGCGTCGTCGGCGGCGTCGAGTTCCGCGGCGGCGGCCCGTGGCTGTCGCTGGACCTGACCGGCCTGGCCGGTGTGGTCGAGGTCGACGAGGTCAGCCGGGCCGCGCTGATCCGGGGCGGCACCTTCGGCCCCGACCTGGAGGACGCGCTGCGGCCGCACGGCCTCACCCTGCGGCACTTCCCGCAGAGCTTCGAGTTCTCCACCTTCGGCGGCTGGCTGGCCACCCGCGCGGGCGGCCACTACGCCACCGGCTACACCCACATCGACGACCTGGTCGAGTCGATGCGGGTGGTGACCCCGGCCGGGGTCGCGCAATCGCTGCGGGTGCCCGCCTCGGGCGCGGGCCCGTCGCCGGACCGGTTCTGGCTGGGCTCCGAGGGCGCCCTAGGCGTCATCACCGAGGGCTGGGCCCGCGTGCAGCAGCGCCCGACGTTCCGCGCCGGGGCCGCGCTGCGCTTCGACGGGTACGCCGACGCGGTGCACGCCGTGCGAGCCGTCGCCCAGTCGGGGCTGCGCCCGGCGAACTGCCGCCTGCTCGACCCGCTCGAAGCGATGCTCGGCGCGGCGGCCGCCGACGGGTCCAGCCGGCTGCTGCTCGGCTTCGAGTCGGCCGACCACCCGGTCGACGCGCTGCTCGCGCGGGCCGTCGAGCTGTGCCGCGAGCACGGCGGGGTGGTCGAACCGGCGGCGCAGGACACCACCGGGCACTGGCGGGACACCTTCGTCGGCGCGCCGTACCTGCGCGACGGGCTGGCCCGGCTGGGCGTGGTGGTGGAGACGTTCGAGACCGCGTGCACCTGGGCCGCGTTCGACGCGCTGCACGCCGCGGTGGTCGAGGCGGCCGCGGCGGCGGGCCTGGCCGCGACGGGCAGCCCGGCGCTGGTCACCTGCCGGTTCACGCACGTGTACCCGGACGGACCGGCGCCCTACTTCACCGTGTACGCGGCCGGCCGGCGCGGCGCGCAGGTGCAGATCTGGGACGCGCTCAAGCAGGCCGCGGGTGACGCGATCGCCGCGCACGGCGGCACCATCACCCATCACCACGCCGTCGGCCGCGACCACCTGCCCTGGTACACGCGGCAGCGGCCGGAGCCGTTCGCGCTGTCGCTGCGGGCCGCGAAGTCCGCCGTGGACCCGGCGGGCGTGCTCAATCCGGGGGTGCTGCTGCCCTGATCCGGGCAGTAAGAAGCCCGCTTCGGCGATCACGGGGGGAACCGTCGAAGCGGGCTTGCAAGCGAAGGTACCTCGTTTTCCCGCTTGACGCCATCCCCGTCCTCAGGAATTTCTGCGCACGCGACTGTCGGGCGCGGGTGGCACAATCCCGCGTCGTGAACGGGGAAACGGAACCGGGCTGGCTGCCCGCGGGCGCGGGCTATCAGGTGGCGCTGCACGGTGGGCGGGTCGTGGCCCGCAACGCGTCGGGCGTACGGCTCAAGGGCCTGCCCGCCGCCCTGAAGGACGATCCGGTGGTGCTCGACCTGCGGCAGCTGCGCGAGTGGCTGGCCCGCCACGAGGCGGAGTGCCTGGCCGAGGTGGAGCGCTGGATGGTGCGCGGGCTGCCGGTGGCCGCCCCGGTGCTGGCCCGGATCTGGGCAGACGAGGCCTGGCGGGCGGCTCTGCGCGACCTGGTCGTCACGCCCTACGGCGAGCACGGGCCGGAGCTCGGGCGGGCCGGGTTCCTGCGCGACGTCGACGCCGCGCGCGGCGCGGGAGTGGTCGGGCTCGACGGCGAGTCGGCGTGGCTCGGCCCCGGCCCGTACGCCGTCCCGCATCCCGTGCTGCTCGACGACGTCGGCGAGCTGCGCGAGTTCGCGGCCGAGCTGGACGTGCGCCAGGGCGTGGCACAGCTGTTCCGGGAGGCGTACCGCCGCCCCGCAGGGCGCGCCGAGCAGGCCGCCCAGCTGCACGGCTACGCCGGGGCGCACTACGCGCAGCTGCGGCACGCGACCTCACGCGCGATCGCGCTCGGCTACGCGGTGCGCGGCGGTGTCGCCCGCTGCCGGATCGTCGAGCACGGCCGGGCGGTCGACGCCGTCGTCTGGCTCGGCGACGGCGACCCGGGCTACGAGACCTGGCTCGGCCCGCTCCAGTTCGTCGACCCGTCCGGCCGGGACGTGGACGGCGCCCAGGTCGGGCCTATCACCTGGTCGGAGGGTGTGCGCCTGGCCGCCGCCCTGCACGCCGGCAGCACCGGGACCAGCGAGTGAGGGAGCAGGCGATGACTTTGACGGCCCACCCGTCCACCGTGGACGGGCTGCTCGACGCGGGCGCGGTGCTCGGCGGCCCCGGACCGGACGATCCGGCCGTGGCGGTAGTGAGCGGCCGGGCGTACGCCCATCCGGCACTGCCCGGCCGCACCGTGGTGCGCCTGGTCAGCGAGCCGGTCGGCGCGGCCGAGGACCTGAGCATGGAGTTCCTGGGCTTCACGGCGGCCGGGGCGGTGCCGGTCGGGCACGGCCGGGTGCGCGCGCTGGGCTTTCCCGCCTCGGCGCTGGTGCAGGATCCGGCCCACGGCCGCGAGGCGCTGGCCCTGGTCAAGGAGATGGAGAAGCTGGCCCGGCTGGCCCGGTCGAAGCCCGGCAACGCCCGCGACGGCTACCTCGCCGTGGCGAACCGTCTCGCCAGAACCGTCCCGCACTTTCTGCCGGGCTTCTGGGAGCAGGCCGGGCGGGCATACATCGAGGCGGAGAACCTGCGTCGGGCCGCGATCTGTTTCGGCGACGCGCGGCGCGCCGAGCAGACGTACGCCCTGCCCGTCGACGAGACCCGGCTGCGCGACGCGCACCTGGAGTTCGCCCTGGCAGGAGCGCTGACCGCCAAGTCTTTCCGCGACTACGCGCGCGACGCGCTCACCCGGGCACCGGCCGCGCAGGCGTACCCGCTGGTCCGCTCGGTCGCGGTGCGGCGGGTCGCGGGCGGGCTGCCGCCCGGCCCGGGACTGGCCGCCGACCTGCGCCGACTGGCCAAGGCCGCCGGGCTCGACGCGGCGGCCGAGGACGAGTCGGTCGTCGCCGAGCTGCTGACGCTGCCCGCGGTGGTGCGCGCAGAGGCGAGCTTCTGGACGGCGTACCGCAAACCGCTGCAGCGGCTGGCCCGGCGCGACCCGGCGGTGGCGGCGCGGCTGCGCGAGCTGCTGCCGGAGCCGCCCGGCTGGCAGACCGACGTGTCCGAGGAGTGGCTCGACCTCATCCTCGATGCGGGCGTGCTGGACGCGCCGGACGCCGACGTCGCCGACTGGTTGGAGCGCTTCGCCTGGTACCGGGCAAACCACCGGTGGGCCGTGGGTGCGATCAGCCCTCGGCTGCTCGACCTGGTCGCCCGGCTCGCGCCGCGACTGCGGGCGGCGGGGCGGCCGCTGCGGCTGCGCCCCGTCGACGGGTCCGGCCCCGTCGACCTCAACCTCCTCGACGCCTGCCTGGCTCACGGCGTGCCGGTGTCGGTCGACCCGACGTCCGACGGGCTGCCCGTGACCCGCTGGCACGACCAGGCCGGCGAGGGACGCCGGGACCTGAGCGCGGTCGCCGCCGACCCCGACCTGCTGCCCGACCTCGTCCGGGGTCTGTGGCGGCTGCTGGACCGCGCCACGCAGCTCGACCCGGAAGGTCCCCGCGCGGCCGGCCTGATCGCGACGCTGACGGCGACGCCCGGACTGCTGGCCGCACTCCGGCACGGCATCGGGCAGGTGCGTACCGACGGCATCACCGTCGCCGGGCTGGAGGCCGTTCTGCGCGAGCTGTATCCGCTGTGGTCGGCGGCCGGGGTCCGGCTCGCACCCGGCGAGCTGCGCCGGATCGCCGCGCTCGACGCCGCCGGGGTGCTGGCCGGGTCGCTGCGCGCCGGGCTGGTCGACGAGCTGGGCTGGCCCGCGTACGAGACGGCGGTCGCCGAGCTGAAGCGGCTGGGCCTGTCCCCGACCTGGCCGACGCTGGCCGCGAGCGACGTCACCCGGGCGGTGACCGTCTCCCCCGACGGGACGTCCGCCCAGCACGTGGTGCGTGCGCCGGCGAACGGCTGGCACACCGAGGCCGCCTGTCACGAGCTCGGCGGCCGGGTGCTGGTGACCGGGAGTTCGCCCTACAGCGACGGCTGGGCCTACTGGTCCGACCGCCCGGACCAGATGTTCAAGCTGCCGCACGACCCGTCGGCCCGAACGGAGCGGACGGGGCACGCCGGACCGCCCATGCCCTACCTGCCGCTGCCCGGGGGCGGGCTCACCGCCGGTGGCCGCCCCTGGCTGCCCGCCGAGCACACGCCGCCGCCGCCCGGCCTGGTGAGCAGCGACGGCGTCACGTACTGGCGCTGTGAGCAGCAGGCCGACGGGTGGCGCTGGCGCGAGTACGACCCGCACACCGGCCGGCCCGGACGGCACAGCCTGCCGGCGTTCTTCACCGACGGCGTGCCGGACGGTGCGCGGCTGCTGTCCGAGTGGTCGTGGCTGCGACCGGGCCCGGAGGCGTTCGCCGGTTCCCCGCTGGGCAGCACGGACGACCTGCTGGGCTGGCGCGTGCACGTGCTCCCTGACGGCACCCAGATCGGCGGGTCGGTCAACGGCCGCACGGTCCGGTGGCAGCCGACCGTGCCCGGCGAGGTGCTGGTCGGCGCACTGCGGCTGCCCGGCGACGACCTGATCCGCCCGGTCACCACCCGTCCCGGCAGCCGGCCGCACCCGTATGACCTCGCCGTCATGGTCTGGTCGCCCGACGGCGGCGGCCCGCTGCAGGAGTGCCTCGCCACCCACACCCGCCCGCCGTTCCCGCACTGGCACGCGCTGCGGCCGCGCGACGCGGCAGGGTCGGCGGCACTGCGCGCGGTGACCGCGTCACTGGCCGCCGCGCTGCTGGCCGACCTGCGCGGCAACGCCACGCTGGACCACTCGGTCGACGAGGCGATCACCCGGCACCTGCCGGAGGTCACCGACCCGACGCTGCGGCGGGCCCTGCGCGCCGTCGTACGCACCGCGCTGCGGCTGGAGACCCGGCTCGCGCGGCTACGCGAGCTGCTCGCCGGGATCGAGGCGGAGCAGGCCCCGGCGGGAACGTCCGGCCTGGACGATGCGACGTCCGCCGCGCAGCGGCCGCAGGACCTCGGCCGGAAACCCGCCGAGGTGTCCGACGCCGAGCTGTCCCAGGCGCTGGGCGCGCTGGTGGTGTGGCGGGGGCGGTACTACTACGGCTCCAAGGACCACCGCACCGCGGTGATGGACCAGGTCACCGCCGTGTCGCGGGCGTTCGCCGACCCACCGGAGGGAACGGTGCCGCCGAACGCCGAGTCGGCCTGGCCGTGGCTGCTGCCCGGGCTCGGCGCGGTGCTGATGGTCGCCGGCTCCCCCACCGGGACGCCTGAGTCCCGGTCGGTGCTGGCCCGGCTGCTGCGGGCGTTCGCGGCGTCGCCGTTCGCCGCCGCGGACCCGCGCATCCGCTTCGCCGAACTCGCGGTCACCGCCGAGCACACCGTCCCCGAGGTGGGCGAGGGCGGTCGCCGCATCGTCTTCCTGTCGGGCAGCGCACACGGCCTGCCCGGCACCGACCCGAGGTTCCTGCGGTACGCCGTGGACCGCTGCGCCGACGCGGTTTTCGCGCCGATCACGGGCATCGACGTGCGCACCGAGATCCGCCGCGGCGGCTGGGGTGACGCCGCCCGGCTGAACGCCGCCGCCGACCTGCTCGATCGCGAGGGCGCCGTCCCGTGGCGGGCCGACGGGGCGCGGCGGCTGGCCGAGCTGACCGGGCTGACCCGGGCCGAGGCCGTGCTGCTGCTCGCCGGGCTGCCCATCGGCGGCTGGAGCCGGCACTCGCTCAGCACCGCGCAGCGCAAGGCCGTCGGCCTGTCCGGGGCCGAGGCCGACCTCGCCGCCCAGCAGTGGCACCTGATCCCGCACGAGCGCCGCGTCGCGCTGCTCGACGCGGCCGTGCCGGACGACCCCGCCGACCTGTGGCGGCACGGGCCCGACGTGGACGCGCTGGCGGCCCGGTGGCTCGCCCTGTTCGGACGGCGTACGCCGCTGCCGGAGGAGCTGCTGATCGAGGCGAAACGGGTGGTCCCCGGCGGGACGGGGCAGGAGGTGCTGCGCGTCATCGCCGAGCCGGGGCCCCGCACCTGGCTGTGCACCGACGGGGTGACCGAGGCGGGATCATGGGCGCTGGAGACCCACGCGAGCGGCGGCGACGCGTTCGACGAGGGCTGGCTGAAGGGGGCCGCGGCGGGCCTGGCCTGGCTGGCGTACCGGCTGCCCGCGGGCGACCCGCTGCGGGCGGCGCTGCCACGCGCGCTGGACCTGGTGCGGCAGCGGCTGGACAACCCGAAACTGGCCGTGGGGACCACGTACCAGCGGCCCGGCCTGGTGCCCGACGGGCTGCCCGGGGTGTGGCACAGCGGCGAGCAAGGCGGCCACGGCACGTACCACCTGCTGCCCGCCGCGATCACGACGCCGGACGACCCGGCGCTGGCCCTGGGCGAACCCGGTGTCTCCGACGCGCTGCGGCTGCTGCGCGACCCGGCCCTGGCCGCGGCGCTCGCCGAGGCGGACGCGCTGCCCGCGGGGGCCTGGCCGCAGGATCCGCGGCACACCGTGCCCGACCTGGTGGCGGCGGCGGTCGCGGCACACGGGCTGACGCCGGAGGCAGCCGCGTACTACCTGCAACTGCTGGCACTGCCCGACCCGACCGACGCCAACGCGGCCCGCTGGCTGGGCGTCACCACGGCGCAGCTGAAGCCGCTGCGGGCGGCGCTGATCGCGGCGGGGCTGGTCGTCGAGGCGCGGCGCGAGCGGTCCGGTCGTGCGGTGTTCCTGCCGGGCGGCTGGCTGAACCTCAAGGCCCCCGCGCTGCCGGTCGAGTCGTGGAAGGCCCCGCTGCTGGGACTGCGCGCCGACACCGCGCCGCCGCTGGGGACGGCCCTGCTCGGCCGCCCGGTCGCCGACCTGTTCCGCGCCGCGTGGGCACGGGTCGCGGCGGAATCGCCGGTGGGCGGGGTGCGGCTCCCATACGCTGGCGTCGGAGGATGACGGGTGGTGGGCCGTGGCGGCGGTGGGGGCGGTCTCGCGGGCGCTGGCCGAGCTGCACGCGCGGCTGGCCGTCGTGGACGACGGCACGGTCGCCGACTACATCCCGCAGCTGGCACTCGCCGATCCCGCCGCCTTCGGGCTGGCCCTGGTCAGCATGGACGGTCACCGGTACACCGCGGGCGATGCGCTGGCCCCGCTCACCATCCAGTCGGTCTCCAAACCTTTCGTGTACGCCCTCGCGCTGGCCGAACTCGGCCTCGACGCGGTGACGGCGCGCGTCGGCGCGGAGCCCAGCGGCGAGGGCTTCAACGCGATCAGCCTGGAGCCCGGCACCGGCCGGCCGGCCAACCCGATGATCAACGCGGGCGCGATCGTGACCACGTCGCTGATCCCGGCCACCGACCCGGCCGCGCGCTTCGAACGCATCCTGGCCTGCCTGTCCGCGTTCGCGGGCCGCCCCCTCGACGTCGACGAGGCCGTGTACGCCTCCGAGTCGCGCACCGGCGACCGCAACCGGGCGCTGGCGTACCTGATGCGCGGCGCGGGTTCGCTGACCGTGGCCGTCGAGGAGGCCGTGGAGGTCTACTTCCGGCAGTGCGCGGTGCGGGTGACCACGGCCGACCTGGCGGTGATGGCGGCGACGCTGGCCAACGGCGGGGTGAACCCGGTGACCGGCGAGCCGGTGGTGCCGGAGCTGACGGCCGAGCGGGTGCTGGCGGTGATGGCGACGTCCGGCATGTACGACGCGGCCGGCGACTGGCTGCTGCGGGTGGGCCTGCCGGCCAAGGGCGGCGTGTCCGGGGCGCTGATCGCGTGCAGCCCCGCCCGGTTCGGCATCGCCGCGTACAGCCCGCCGCTGGACGCGGTCGGCAATCCCGTGCGCGGCGTGCTGGCGCTGCGGGAGCTGTCCGAACGCTACGCCCTGCACCTGATGCACCACCCCGGCGCGGCGCCCGCGACCGTCACCCGGGACGTGCACGGCGACGGCGTGGCGCTGGTGATCGCGCAGGGACCGCTGGAGTTCACCACGACCGAGCGGCTGCTGTCCACGCTGGCGGAGGCGGTCGCGCCGCTGCCCGCGGCCGGTGGCGTGGTGCTGGACCTCGACCGGGTGACCCGCGTCGACCGGTCGTCGGCGGCGATGGCGCGTGAGGAGCTGACCGCGCTGCGCCGCCGCGGGCTCACCATCGCGGCCGTGGGCGAGGCCGGGGCGTCCGTGCTCGACGATCCCGACCACGTGTTCGGCAGCCGCGAGCGCGCCGTGGCCTGGTGCGAGCAGCAGGTCGGCGCCGCCGAGCCGCCGGAGGAGCGGCGGCGAACCGGAGCGGCGGAACCACCCGAACAACAGCACTGGTAACAGACCACCCGAACGGCGTCACCGGCCGCGGACCGCGCCGCCTGGCTCACCGGCGGGCTCCGGCTACCCCAGCTCGACCGGCGCGCCCGGACCGAGCGGGATGCCCAGCAGATACCAGACCACGAAGAACAGGGTCCAGGCCACCGCGATGATCAGCATGTACGGGATCATCAGCGAGATCACCGTGCCGACGCCGGCCTCCTTCTTGTACTTCTGCGCCAGCAGCACGATGAACGGCAGGTACACCATGAGCGGGGTGACCACGTTCATCGGTGAGTCGGCCACCCGGTAGGCGGCCAGCACGGTCTGCGGCGCCACGCCCAGCCGCAGGAACAGCGGCACGAAGATGGGCGCGAAGATGGCCCACTTCGGGATGACGCCCGGGATGATGATGTCCAGGAGCAGCACCACCAGGATGAAGCCGATGAGCAGCCACAGCGGCCCGATGTTGGCGCGTTCCAGCCCGTCGGCCATCTTCACCGCGGCGACGGTGGCCATGTTGGTGTAGTTGAAGTACGCGATGAACTGGGCGATCACCAGCAGCATGAAGATCAGGCCGCCGAGCCCGGCGTACGTCTTGGTGATCGCGTCCATCGCCGCCGCGCTGCCCTTGAGCGTGCCCGCGCCCGCGCCGTAGCACAGGCCGCAGACCAGGAAGACCAGCATGATGATGAAGATCAGGCTGTCCATCAGCGGCGAGTCCTCGACCAGGCTGCCGGTGACCGGGTTGCGCAGGATGCCCCACGGTTTGGGCGGCACGGACAGCAGCAGCAGCACGGCCAGCACGGCCAGCAGGCCCCAGAAGGCGTAGCGCAGCCCGCGGGCCTGCGCGGCCGCGGGCGCGTCGCCCTCGACCGGGGCGGCTTCGGGCACGTCGGTGGCCTCGTGCGACACGGCTCCGGTGTACTTGCCCAGCCGCGGCTCGATGACCTTCTCGGTGATGAAGGTGATCAGGAACGCCAGGAAGATGGTCGAGCCGATGGCGAAGAACATGTTCGCGGTGAGGCTGATCTTCCGGGCCGGGTCGGCCAGCGCGACCGCCTCGTTGGTGATCTCGGTGATGATGCCGTCGGTCGGCGTGATGAGCACGTTCACCATGAACGTGCCGCCCACCGCGCCGAACGCGGCGGCGAGCCCGGCGAGCGGATGCCGGCCGACGCTCATGAACGCGACCGCGCCGAGCGGGATCAGCACCAGGTATCCGGCGTCGGAGGCGATCGACGACAGGATGCCGACCAGCACGATGATGAAGGTCAGCGACCACGGCGGGGCGACCGCGACCAGCTTGCGGATCAGTGCGCCGATGAGCCCGGCCCGCTCGGCCAGGCCCACGCCGATCATGGCGACGAGGATGACGCCGACCACGCCGAAGTTGGTGAAATTGGTGACCGCCGAGGTGAAGATGAACCGGATGCCGTCCGCGGTGAGCAGGCTCTTGATCGCGGTGGTCTCGGTGTGGGTCTTCACCTCGGGGTGGTAGAACTCCTCGGGCGGGATGTCCAGCGAGGGCTGCTGGGTGCCGCCGGGATAGGTCTCCTCCGCCACCACCGGCGCGGGGGCGGCCGACTCGTAGGTGACCTGCACGCCGATCGCGGCGAAGATCGCCGAGAGCACGATGATCAGACCGATCAGGATCAGGAAGATCATCACCGGGTGCGGCACCTTGTTGCCGACCTTCTCGACCCCGTCCAGCAGGCGCTGGGTGAACGGGCGCTTCCCGGCGGACGCGGTCGCTGCGGTCATGACTCCTCCTCGCTGCGCTCGTCGTCGACATGAACCCGTGCGCACATGATTCGCTCGCTCATGCCTTCTCCTTCGCGGCCAGTGGCACCGGCTGCGGGCGCTGGAAGGCCAGCGCGAGGTCGAGCAGCAGCCGCGCGCCGAATCCGGTGCAGCCCTGGGGGATCCAGGTGCGCGCCGTGTCGTTCTGCGCGGTGCCGGCGATGTCGATGTGCGCCCACGGGGTGCCCGCGACGAACTCCTCCAGGAACAGCGCGGCGTGGATCGCCGCGGCGTTCGCGCCGCCCATGTTCTTGATGTCGGCGACGTCGGAGTTCATTTCGCCGCGGTAGCGGTGCGCCACGGGCAACTGCCAGACCTGCTCGTCGACCCGCGCCGCCGCGGCCCGCACCTGGTCCACCAGGCCCTGGTCGTTGCCGAACACCCCGGCGATCTGCGCGCCGAGGGCGCGCAGGCAGGCCCCGGTCAGCGTGGCGATGTCCACGATCGCGTCCACCGGCTCCTCGGTGGCCAGCACCAGCGCGTCGGCCATCACCAGGCGGCCCTCGGCGTCGGCGTTGACCACCTCGACCGTGGTGCCGCCGCGGATGGTGAGCACGTCGCCGAGCTTGACGGCGGTGCCCGAGGGCATGTTGTCGGTGCACATCAGATAGCCGGTGACGGCCACGGGGCAGTCCAGCTCGCGCAGCAGCGCCATCGCGGCGAGGATCGCGCCCGCGCCGGACATGTCGTTCTTCATGGTCGCGTGGACCGCGTCGGCGGGCTTGAGGCTGATGCCGCCGGAGTCGTACATGATGCCCTTGCCCACCAGCGTCAACCGGGGCACGTCGGGGTCGCCCTCCGGGCGGTAGCGCAGCTTGATCATGCGCGGCTCGTCGGCGCTGCCCGCGTTCACCCCGAGCAGGCCGCCGCAGCCCAGTTCGGTGAGCGCGTCCCGGTCGTACACCTCGACGGACAGCCCGCAGTCCGCGCCGATCTGTGCGGCCACCCCGCCCAGCCGCTCCGCGGTGAGCATGCTCGGCGGCGAGTTGGCCAGATCGCGGGCCAGCGCGGCGGCCCTGGCGTACGCGAGCCCGCGGCGCACCCCGAGCCGCACCGCCTGCACGTCGTCCGGCGCGGCCACCACGGTCAGCGCGGTGACCGGCGGCGCGCCTTCCTTCTTCAGCACCTCGAAGCGATACCGGGCCAGCAGCACCCCCTCGACCGCGGCCTGTCCCGCGATCTCCGGCGGCACACCTGTCGCCCCCTCCAGCCCCAGCACCAGGCGGCCGGCGGAGCCGGCGGCGCGGGCGAACGCGGCGGCCGCGTCACGCAGCCGGTCGCCATCGAGTTCGGCCGGGTCGCCGGCGCCGACGGCGATCAGCGCGGGCCCGCCCGGCTGCGGCAGCGCCAGCGTCTGCCCGATCTTTCCGGTGAACTCGGCCTCGGCCAGGTCGCCCCGGTCCACACCCAGCACCGGCGGCACCGTGCCCGAGGCGGCCACCAGCACACCCATCGGCGCGTTGCCCACGTCGAGGTCCCCGGCCGCGACGACGGCGACGTCGGGAACAAGCGTCCAGGAGGGAACGGGCTCGAAGCCTGCCGCCGTCGCCGTCATTCCACCGCTCCCCCATCCCGAATGCGCACCACCGGTCCGTGCAGCTCTGAAGCACAGCATCACGGCTCTCCAGCGAATTTGCGGACGTTTTGCGAGGATTGGTCGTTAGGCCCGGCCTCCGGCGAGAATGGAGGCGTGACCCGCTACGGCGCGCAGTACGGCCCGGACTTCACGTTCCTCGGGGTGCCCCGCTGCGACTGGGCCGACCCGGCGACCTATGCCGACGCCGACGTGGTGATCCTGGGCGCGCCGTTCGACGGCGGCACCTCGCACCGCCCCGGCACCCGGTTCGGGCCCAGCGCCATCCGCGGCACCGACTACCTGCCGCACGACGGCTCCCGGCCGCACCTGGCGCTGCGGGTCGACCCCCTCGGCCCCGACCTGGCCGTACGCGACGCGGGCGACCTGGAGCTCTACAGCGGCGAGGTGCAACGCAGCTGCCGGAGCATCGAGGACGCGGTGGCGTTCCTCGCCGAGCACGGTGTGATCCCGCTGATCCTGGGCGGCGACCACACCGTGACCTGGCCGGACGTCACTGGAGTGGCCCGCCGGCACGGATACGGCCGGGTCTCGGTGATCCACTTCGACGCGCACGCCGACACCGGCGACATCAACTTCGGCTCGCTCTACGGCCACGGCCAGCCGATGCGGCGGCTGATCGAGTCCGGCGCGGTGCGTGGCGACCGCTTCCTGCAGCTCGGACTGCGCGGCTACTGGCCCGAGCCGGCGACCCTGGACTGGATGGCCGACCAGGGCATGCGGTCGTACCACATGAACGAGATCGGCGCCCGGGGGCTGGACGCGGTGCTCGACGAGGCGTTCGCGATCGCCCTGGACGGCTGCGACGCGGTCTTCCTCTCCGTCGACATCGACGTGTGCGACCCGGCGCACGCGCCCGGCACCGGCACGCCCGAGCCCGGCGGCCTCACCGCCCGCCAGCTGCTCGACGCGGTGTCGCGCATCTGCCGCACGCTGCCCGTGGCGGGCATGGACGTGGTCGAGGTCTCCCCGCCGTACGACCACGCCGAGATCACCGCGATGCTCGGCAACCGGGTCGTCCTGGAGGCGCTGTCCGGTCTGGCCCGCCGCCGCCGCGACACCCACGAAGGCACCCCCTGGGACCCCACCACCCCCCTCCTCGACGGCCGCGGCGCGACCTCGTCGGACTGACGCTCCGCATGGTCGGCCGGTGGGCGAGTCCGGCGATCATGCGCCGGGCGGGCGGCCCGGGGCGGTAGGGTCGGCGACGATGGACGCCGAGGACTGGAACCGCCGCTACGCCGCCGCCGACCTGGTGTGGAGCGCCGAACCCAACCACTTCGTGGCGGCCGCGCTCGACGGGCTGCCGCCGGGCCGGGCGCTCGACCTCGCCTCGGGCGAGGGGCGCAACGCGCTGTGGCTGGCCGGCAAGGGCTGGCAGGTGACCGCGATCGACTACGCGCAGGTCGCGGTCGACAAGGGACGCGAGCGGGCCCGGCGCGACGGGCTCGCGGTGGACTGGACGGTCGGCGACGTGCTGGCGTACCGGCCTCCCGCGGAGGGCTTCGACCTGGTCCTGATCGCCTACCTGCAGCTGCCGCCGGACCAGATGGCGCAGGTGTGGGCGCTGGCGTCGCGGGCGGTCGCGCCCGGCGGCACGCTGTTCGCGATCGGCCACGACCGGACCAACCTCACCCAAGGCACCGGCGGTCCGCAGGACCCGGACCTGCTCTGGGTGCCCGAGGAGCTGACCCACACCCTGGTCGCGGACGGGCTCACCGTGGACCGGGCCGAGCGGGTGCAGCGCGAGGTCGCCACCGACGAGGGCGTCCGCCAGGCCGTGGACACCCTGCTGCAAGCGCACGCCCCGCGCCTCGACCTGCCCTGAGCGCGGGCCCGCCGGAACAACGCCGGGCGGATCATGGCAGGTCATCATACGTCTTAGTTGCACGACCCGACTTTGTGCCAGATCCATCGACACGCATTGCAGTCCTGTTGCGACGGTGTGAAACTTCCATCACGCGCGCAGGGAGCCAGACCGCGCGACACGGCACCGAGGGCCCCGGTTCTCCGGGAGGTGCCGCGCACCGCCGCAACAGCCTGTCCGGGCTGTCCATTCCTTCCTGCGCTCGAACGCGCCGCCCGCCCGGTGGCCGCGTCGCCGCGCAGGCCCCGCACCGGTCCTGAGGCAAGACGGACCGGTCCGGCCTGGCTCAAGGAGTACCCAGTGAGGATTCCGATCAGATCCACCGTGCGACGCCGATTGACGGCGCTGCTCGGCGTGAGCGCGCTGGCCACCATGGGGCTTGTCGCCGTGGCCACGCCCGCGCAGGCCGCCGTGTCCTGCCAGGTGACCTACACCAAGGCCTGGGACAACGGCAGCGGCTTCGGCGCCAACCTCAACATCACCAACACCGGCGACCCGCTGACCAGCTGGTCGCTGACCTGGACCTGGCCCGGCAACCAGGGCGGCATCCAGGGCTGGTCGGCCAACTACGCGCAGTCGGGCCAGAACGTCACCGCCACCAGCCTGTCCTACAACGGCAGCCTGGCCACCGGCGCGTCCACCGGCATCGGGTTCAACGCCTCGTACAGCGGCACGAACACCAACCCGTCCAACTTCGCGATCAACGGCACCTCGTGCGGCGGGACCACGCCGACGGTGAGCCTGGTCGTGTCGCCGACGTCGGTGAGCGTGCCCGAGGGCGGCACCGCGACCTACGCGGTACGCCTGTCGGCCCAGCCGTCCGGCAACGTCACGGTCGCCACGACCGCGGGTTCCGGTGACAGCAACCTCACCGTGTCGTCCGGCTCCAGCCTGACGTTCACGACGAGCAACTGGAACACCAACCAGAACGTCACCCTGGCCGCGGCCGAGGACTCCGACACCGCCAACGGCACCAGGCCGTTCACGGTCGCGGCGTCGGGGCTGACCTCGGTGACGGTCAACGCGACCGAGGCCGACAACGACAGCACCACGACCCAGTCGCTGGTGGTCTCGTCGACCGGCGTGACCGTGCCGGAGGGTGGCACGGCGACCTACACGGTGCGCCTCGCCGCGCAGCCGAGCGGCAACGTGACCGTGACGAACACGGCCGGCTCCGGCGACACCAACATCACCGTGTCGTCCGGCGGCAGCCTGACGTTCACGACCAGCAACTGGAGCACCGCCCAGACGGTGACCCTGGCCGCCGCCGAGGACAGCGACACGACCAACGGCACCCGACCGATCACGGTCGCGTCCAGCGGCCTGACCTCGGTCACCGTCAACGCGACCGAGGCCGACAACGACAGCACCACGACCCAGTCGCTGGTGGTCTCGTCGACCGCCGTCAGTGTGCCGGAAGGTGGCACGGCGTCCTACACGGTGCGCCTGGCCGCGCAGCCCTCGGGCAACGTGACGGTCACCAACACGGCCGGATCCGGTGACACCAACCTCACGGTCTCGTCGGGCGGCAGCCTGACGTTCACCACGAGCAACTGGAGCACCCCCCAGACGGTGACCCTGGCCGCGGCCGAGGACTCCGACAGCACTGCCGGCACCCGGCCTATCACGGTCGCGTCCAGCGGCCTGACCTCGGTGACGGTGACCGCGACCGAGGCCGACAACGACGGCGGCACCGGCGGCCCGCGGGCCGACAACCCGTACTCGGGTGCCGGCGTCTACGTGAACCCGCAGTGGCGTACGGCGGCGCTGGCCGAGCCCGGCGGCAGCCGGATCGCCAACCAGCCCACCGGTGTCTGGTTCGACCGGATCAGCGCGCTGACCGGCAACGGCAGCCCGACCACGGGCACCATGGGCCTGGCCGACCACCTCGACCAGGCGGTCATCCAGGACGCCGCCAACGGCTCCGCGCCGATGGTGATCCAGATCGTCGTCTACAACCTGCCCGGCCGTGACTGTGCCGCGCTGGCGTCCAACGGCGAGCTGGGCCCGACCGAGCTGCCCCGCTACAAGTCCGAGTACATCGACCCGATGGCGGCGATCCTGGCCCGCCCGGCGTACGCGAACCTGCGCATCGTGGCGATCATCGAGATCGACTCGCTGCCGAACCTGGTGACCAACGTCGGCGGCCGCGCCACCGCGACCGCGATGTGCGACACCATGCTCGCCAACCGTGGTTACGTCGAGGGTGTCGGCTACGCGCTGAGCAAGCTCGGCGCGGTCCCGAACGTCTACAACTACATCGACGCGGCGCACCACGGCTGGGTCGGCTGGGACGACAACTTCGGGGCGACCGCGAACATGATGTTCTCGGCCGCGACGGCGTCCGGCAGCACCGCTGCCAACGTGCACGGCTTCATCACCAACACGGCGAACACCTCGGCGCTGACCGAGCCGTACGTGGGCGCGATCACCGAGCAGCTGCGCCAGACCACCTGGATCGACTGGAACCGGTACAACGACGAGCTGTCGTTCGCGCAGGCGTTCCGTTCCCGGCTCGTCCAGTCGGGCTTCTCGTCGAGCATCGGCATGCTGATCGACACCTCGCGCAACGGCTGGGGCAACTGCGTGCAGACGCCCTGCCAGCCGACGCAGGCCACCCGGCCCACGGCGGCGAGCACGTCGACCGACCCGAACACGTTCGTGAACCAGTCGCGTATCGACCGCCGCATCCACAAGGGCAACTGGTGCAACCAGGCCGGTGCCGGCCTCGGCGAGCGCCCGCGTGCCGCGCCCGCGACGGGCATCGACGCGTACGTCTGGATCAAGCCGCCGGGCGAGTCCGACGGCTCCAGCAGCCTGATCCCGAACGACGAGGGCAAGGGCTTCGACCGGATGTGCGACCCGACCTACGGCGGCAACGCCCGTAACGGCAACAGCATGTCCGGCGCGCTGCCCAACGCCCCCGTGTCGGGGCACTGGTTCTCCGCTCAGTTCCAGCAGCTGATGGCGAACGCGTACCCGCCGTTGAGCTGACCCGCTACCGAGTGACGGTCCCGCATCCGCGTGGGTGCTCAGGATCGGGGCCGTCCTCGCGCCGGCCGGGCATCGCCGTCATGGCTGCCCGGTCGGCGGGAACCCCGCCGGCCGGGCGCACCGGCCCGGCGGGTCTGTAGGGAGTGCCGCTGGGGCGGAAACTTGGGCCCCGCCGGCAGCGGCACGGCCGCCGGCGTCGTGAGAGCGACGCCGGCGGTCCGCCGTTGAACAGGGCGTACCCCGCTTCGAGGACTTGGCGAATCTTTTTCTCCCCAGAGGTGTTTAACCGCTCGTCCGATCGGGTACCGCCCCCGCTATGGCATGGCAACAGGTGCCCTCATGGCTCGTGCCCCGCGAAGGCGCCGCCACCGCACCACCGCTCCCGGCCGCGTGACGCATGTCCGAACCTGCACCACGCGCACATGTCGGCTTCCCGTACCGCGGGGTCGCCGAGTACGTCAGCGGCACCCTGGCCTTCCTCCACACCGCCCTCGACGCCGGAAACCCGGTGCTGGTCGCCGTGCCCAGCGCGAAGCTGGAGATCCTGCGGGACTGTCTCGGCTCGTACGCCGAGCGGGTGCGTTTCACCGATCTGACCGTCGCCGGCCGCAACCCCGGCCGCATCCTGCCCGGCGTGCTGCTGGCCTTCGCCGACGAGTTCCCCGGCCGCCCCACGGCGATCGTCGTCGAGCCGCTGTGGCCGGGCCGCAGCCCGCTGGAGTATCCGGCGTGCGTCGCGCACGAGGCGCTGGTCAACCTCGCCTTCGCGGGTCGCGACGTGACGCTGCTGTGCCCGTGCGACGCCGCCAACCTGGACCCGCACATGGTGTCCGACGCCCACCGCACCCACCCCGAGCTGCTGCTGCGCGGCGAGCGCCGACCGAGCCCGGCGTACGGCGATCCGCGCCAGACCGCGGCCTCGTTCCATCCGCCGCTGCCCGCTCCCCCGCCCCACGCGGCGACGATGCGCTACGACGCGGTGCACGACCTGGCCGGGCTGCGCTCCTTCGTGACCGGCCACGCGGCCACCGCCGGGCTGAAGCCGGAGCGCTGCGACACGCTCGCCGACGTGGTGTCGGAGCTGGCCGGCGGCACCCTGACGCACACCGACGGCCCCGGCGCGGTCAGCGTCTGGCCGGAACGCGACCTGGTGGTCTGCCAGCTGCGCGACTCCGGCCAGTTCACCGACCCGCTGGCCGGGCTGGTCCCGCCCACCGTGCGGCGCGGCGCGGGCGCCCTGCTGGCCGCCCACCTGCACTGCGATCTGGTACGCGTGCACGCCCGCCCGGGCGCGGCCACCATCCGCCTGCACATGGCCGTGCCCGACTGACCCTCCGCGAGGCCGCGCGGGCGGCTCAGGCCGAGTCGCGGACGACGAGTTCGGTGGGCAGGACGGTGGCATACTCGCGTGGCGCCTCGCCGGCCGCGGCCGCGAGCAGGCCCTGCACGGCCGTCGCGCCCATCAGCTCGACGGGCTGGCGCACCGTGGTCAGCGCCGGACGCACCTGGGCCGCCAGCGCGTGATCGTCGAACCCGACGACGGCGACGTCGTCGGGGATGCGCCGGCCGGCCTGGCGCAGGTAGCGCACCGCGCCGGCGGCCATCACGTCGGACGCGGCGAACACCGCGTCGAGCTGCGGGCGCTGGTCGAGCAGGCGCTGCATGGCGTGCGCGGCGGACGCCTGGCTCCAGTCGCCGTACGCGACCGGCAGGTCGGTGCGCCCCGACGCCTGGATCGCGTCGCGGTAACCGGCGAGCCGGTCGGCCCCCGGGCCGGTGTCCGGCGGCGCGGCGATGTGGCCGATCGTCCGGTAACCCTTGTCCAGCAGGTATTCCACCGCCGCCCGTGCCCCGCCGCGGTTGTCGGCATCCACATAGGGCAGTTGATACGGGTGCAGCGGCCGGCCGACCACGGTGATCGGCAGCCCGAGCGCGGCCAGCGAGCCGGACAGCGGCAGCGGGCCGTGGTCCGAAACGATGATCACCCCGGCCACGTTGCCGGCCCGCAGGTAGCGCCCGACGGTCTCGGCCAGCGTGCCGGACACGTTGGTCACCAGCAGCGGCAGGTCGTAGCGGGCCAGTTCGGTCTCCACCGCGCCGAGGAAGCGGGCGAAGAACGGCTCGGTGTAGACGAGGCGGTGCCCGGCGTGCACCACCGCGGCGACGGCCCGCGCACCGGCCGACGAGCGCCCCCAGGCCGCGCGCCGCCGCCGGTAGCCGAGCCGGCTCGCCGCGTCGCAGACGCGCTGGTAAGCCTCGGCGCTGACCTGGCTGGAGTTGTTGAGCACGCGCGAGGCGGTCGCGATGGAGACACCGGCCGCGCGGGCGACCTCGGCCAGCGTGGCCGGGGACGCCGCCCCGGCGGGTCCCGGGTGCGGCGTGGAAGCGCTCCCGTACGTCATTGGTGCACCATAGCCCGCTGTTCCGGGGCGGCGGTAGGGTTCGCGTGAGCCATCCGTCCGCAATGGCCGGACGGGGTCGGCTCAGCCGGCGTAGACCAGGTCCATCGTGTCGGTGTGGCCCGGCCAGCTCAGTTCCAGCCGCCAGCAGCCCGCCTGCGGCAGGTCGATGATGGACGGACCCGGCCCGCCCTTGACCTCGCGGAGCACCGGCTCGCCCGTGCCTTCCGGCCGTGCCTTGATGGTCAGCGTGCCCGGCTCCGTCGCCTCCCGCGACACCCACAGGATCTTGTTGCTCGCGCCGTCCTTGCGATCGACCGTCAGCGGGTGCCCGAACAGCACCGCGGCGATGTCGCCCCGCACCCCGATCACGTGCATGGCGACCGCGTCCCCACTGAACCCCGCATCCGCCCAGTCCGGCAACGGCCCGTTCACGATCTTCGTCGCGGAACATCCCGGCGCGGGGGATGGGACCGCCGTCGACGCGCTCGGCGCGGCGGAAGGCTGGTCCTGCCCCGTGCAGCCGGTGGCGAGCACGGCACAGGCGGCCAGGACGACGGCGGCGGAATGCCTCAGCAGTGCGGTCATGAGAGTCTCCCGGATACGGGGCGGCGGGTCATCCGGGACGAGTCACGACGCCCGCAGCCGGTTCCGGGCGGCCGGCACCGAACCTTGCCGACGTGCCGCGGGCACGGCCAGGACGCGCCGCGGCGCCGATCCCGGCCGCGACGCCGCAGGGGTCGACGAGGACGGCGACGAGGTCGTCCGTGGCCTGGGCCCGCGGCACCTTGACCTCAAGCCTGGTTGAACTGGCAGGCTGTGCCGATGCGCATGACGAGTCGCCTGGTCCCGGCCGCCTACCGGGACGTGTTGCAGGTGCCGGGGTTCCGCCGTCTGCTGTCCGGCGAGGCCGTCTCCTACCTCGGCGACGGCCTGAGCGTGGTCGCGATCTCGCTGCTGGCCATCCGCATCGCCGCCCCGGAGCACGCGGCCCTCGTCGTCGGCGCGGCCGTCGCCGCGTACACGCTGCCCGCCGCGCTCGGCGCGCTCGCGCTGGCCCCGTGGCTGCGCCGCGTCGACGCCCGCTCCCTGGTCACCGCCAACGCGCTGCTGCGGGCCGGCGGCCTGGGCACGGCCGCCGCGCTGCACCTGCTCGGGCTGCTCTCCCCGGCCGGATACGTCGCCCTGCTGGCGGTCTCGTCACTGCTCGTCGCGTGGGGGTCGGCCGGCACCTACACGCTGGTCAGCCGGTTGGTGCCGGCCGAGCACCGGCTGCCCGCCAACACGCTGCTCGGCACCAGCCAGACCACCGCCATCATCGTCGGGCCGCCGCTGGCCGGGCTGCTGGTCGCGGCCACCGGCCCGGGTGTCGCGCTGGCCGTCGACGCGCTGACCTATCTCGTGCTGGCCGCGCAGCTGCGCCGCATCCCCGCCGCGGCCGCGCCCGCCGAGCCCGAGGCGACCCGCCCGACCAGCGGCTTCCGCCTGCTGGCCCGGCGACCCGAGCTGCTGGGCCTGCTCGCGCTCACCGCGGTCTTCTTCTTCCTGTACGGGCCTGTCGAGGTGGCGCTGCCGCTGTTCATCGTCGACACGCTCGGCCGCTCCGCGGGCTTCCTGGGCGTCTACTGGGCCGTCTTCGGCGTCGGCGCGCTGCTCGGCGGCCTGCTCGCGGGCGGGCTGCGGCGGGTGACGCCGTGGCCGTTCACCATCGTGGTCATCGCGGGCTGGGGCGCCGCGCTGCTGCCGTTCGGCTTCACCACCTCGACCTGGATCACCCTGGTCGGACTGGCCGTCGGCGGCGTGATCTACGGACCGTTCCCCGCCTTCAACATCACGCTGTTCCAGTCCGCGGCCGGCCCGGCCGACCTGCCCGCGGTGCTGGCCGCCCGGGGCTCGATCACCGTGGCGGCGGCCCCGATCGGCGCCGCTTTCGGCGGGCCGCTGGTCGCCTGGCTCGGCCCGGGCGGCACGCTGCTGGCCTCGGGCGCGGCGACGGTGGCGCTGGCCGTGGTCGCGGCCACCCTGCGGCTGGCGAGCACGGCTCGGCGGCGGCCCGTGCCTGCCGTCGCCACCCCGACGGCGTGAGCCGCCGGGGGCAGGAGTTTTCGCCGAACAGCTCGTGCGGTGCCCGCAGACGGCTCAGAGTCGAATGATGGAGAACCAAGCCTGGCTGCAGATGCAGCAAGCACTACGCGATATCGACTTTCCGGCGGATAAGCACGCAATCTTCTCACACGTCATCGAATACACCAGCGACGGTGACGTGCTGAAACTGGCGCGGACGCTGCCGCCCGAGGTCTACCGGAACATGTCCGAGGTGCGCAGCTCGGTGCGGCTCGACCCGTCGGTCGAGGAGGGCACCACGGCCACCCAGCGGGCCGCGCAGGCCCGCTCGCACAACAAGAAGGTCGCCTCGTACCTGCGCGAGGTCCCGAACACCGAGCTCAGCTGACCGGCGCGGTCGCGCGGCGGAGCCGGGGCGGGCGGACCCGCCCCGGCAGATCGTCAGCGGGTGACGACGGATCCGGCACCCGGCAGGCGGGACCGGCGGCGGCTCGATACCGTGGTCTGCCGTGCCACCACCTACACAGCGCCTCTTCATCGCGGTCTACCCGCCCGCACCGGCGATCACCGATCTGTCCGGGCTGGTGTCGCGGCTAGCCTTCACCCGGCCGCACCCTGAGGGCCTTTCCCTGCGGCCGGTGCCGCCGGAGCAGTGGCACGTCACCGTCGCCTTCCTGGGCGAACTCGACCCCGCGCAGCTCGGCGCGACGACCGCGGCGATGAGCGGGGCCGCGGCGGAAACCGCGCATGCCCCGCGGCTGCGGCTGGCCGGCGGCGGCCGCTTCGAGAACGGGCGGGCGGCCGCGATCTGGGCCGGGCTGCACGGTGACCTCGACGCCCTGCACGAGCTCGCCGATCGGCTGCGCACCGCGCTGACCGCCGCGCGCATCCCCTTCGACCCGCGCCCCTACCAGCCGCACCTGACCCTGGCCCGGCCCGGCGACCGGCTCGCCGCCGACGAGCTGCGCAGGATAATGGACCAGCTCGACGCGTACGCCGGACCGGTCTGGTCCGCGCCCGCCCTGGTGCTCATGCGCAGCGACCACCCGGTGAGCAACCACTACACCGAGGTGTTCCGCGCGCCCCTGCCCGCCTGACCCCCGAGGAGCCACTGTGGAACGCGACATACGCACCGTCGACGACGTGCTGAGACTGATGGACAC
Source organism: Catellatospora paridis (assembly GCF_009720365.1). Classification (GTDB taxonomy): domain Bacteria; phylum Actinomycetota; class Actinomycetes; order Mycobacteriales; family Micromonosporaceae; genus Catellatospora; species Catellatospora paridis. The sequence goes on from NZ_WBZD01000020.1 coordinate 43,162, forward strand.
CCTGTTCGCGCCGGACGCCGAGCGCTGGACCGCCGACGGCGCCTCCTGGTGGGACGGCTTCTACGCGGACCGCTCGCGCAAGGTGCCGTTCTTCGTCGCGAAGCCGGACGAGAACCTGGCCTCCTACCTCGACCGCGGCCTGGTCGCTCCGGGCCGCGCCCTCGACCTGGGCTGCGGGCCCGGCCGCAACGCCGTACACCTCGCGGCTCTGGGCTTCGAGGTCGACGCCGTGGACCTGTCCCCGGCCGCGCTCGCCTGGGCGCAGGACCGGGCCACCGAGGCGGCGGTCGACGTCCGTTTCCTGTGCGGCGACGCGTTCGCGCTGGACCTGACCGGCCCGTACGACCTGATCTACGACTCCGGCTGCTTCCACCACCTGCCGCCGCACCGCCGCATCAGCTACCTGCGGCTGCTGGACCGGAGCCTGGCCCCGGGCGGCCACTTCGGCCTGAGCTGCTTCGCGGCTGGCGGCATGGGCTCCGAGGAGTCCGATGCCGACCTCTACCGCCAGGGGCGGCTGCACGGCGGCCTGGCCTACACCGCGGAGTCGCTGCGGGGCATCTTCGCCGACCTGACCGAGGTCGAGCTGCGCCGGATGCACGACGAGCCGGCCGAGTCCGCGCTGTTCGGCGAGCCCTTCCTGTGGACGGCGCTGTTCCGCCGCGCGGCCCGGCCCTGACGGCGCAGCCTGGACACACGTCGGGCCGGGGCCGGCACGGCCCCGGCCCGACGTGTTCGACCCGCTACTTGATCAGCTTCCAGGGGCTGTTCGAGCCCGTGGCGGGAGCCTGGTTGCGGGTGTACCACTTCGCCTCGTAGACGTGGCCCTGGTACGACACCCGGTCGCCGGCGTTGTACACCGTCGTGGGCGTCCAGGCGGCGGGGCTGCCGTCGGCGGGCGGCGGAGCCTGCTCCTCCCAGGGTCCGTTCGGGTCGCCCGGGGCCTGGTTGCGGGAGTACCAGCGGGCGCGGAACTTCCTGTCCTGGTGGACCACGACGTCGCCGCCGTTGAAGATCCGTGACGCCGTCCAGATCGTGACGCCGTCCTCGGTCATGGCCAGTTCCTGCCACGGACCGTTCGCGTCGCCCGGCTTCTGGTTCTGCGCATACCAGGACGCCTTGTAGACCTTGCCCTGGTAGACGACCTTGTCACCCTCCTTGTACGCCTTCGACGCGACCCAGGCGGGCGGCAGGTTCACCGTCGCCGTGCCGCTGCCCTGCGCCGATTCAAGCTGGGCGTTGCCGACGAACGACGCGGTCAGCGTGTGGCTGCCCGCCGCCAGGCCCACCGGCAGGGTGAACGTCGCCGTGCCGTCGGTCGTCGTGACCGAGCCGCGCACCTTGTCGCCCTCACGCAGCTCCACGGTGCCCGCCACGGGCAGGCTGCCCGCGGCCACCTTGACCGTCACCTTCGCCGCCGTGCCCCAGTCCACCGGGGCCGAGGTCACGGTGGCCGCCGGCTTGCCCTTGCCGGTGCGGAACACCGCCGGCTGCGCCACGGCCACGCCGTCGTCGGCGCTGCGCGCCGAGACTATCCAGGCGTACGACGTCACCGGCGCGAGCCCCGACCAGGTCACCGTGGCCGTGCCGTTCGCGGCCACCTCGTCGGAGCCGATGACGCCGGTCGGCACGTACACCGCCAGGGAGTCGGTCGACAGCGACGTCTTGCGGCTGGTCAGGTCGACGGGCAGGGTCAGGTTGTCCTCCGCGCCGTTGTAGCGCGGCTTGGTCTGGCTGCCGTCGGCGCGGATGTCGAACTCGGTCGCCCCGAAGGTGTCGAGGAACGGCGAGTACGTGTCGATGTGCATCTCGGCGTTCTTGACGTCGAACTGCATCAGCCGCAGGAAGCTCGCGCCGAACTGCAGCCGGTCGGCCGCCTTGTGGTCGGTGGTGCCGTCGCCGTTGACGTCGATGTTCCCGCTCGCGTCGACCTTGTCGGGCCACAGGTCGCTCGCGGGCACCGTGTAGAACTGGTAGTCCGCCAGCAGCTCGACGACGTCGTGCGACACCGTCACGCCGACCTTCGACTTCAGGTTGATGCCCACGCCGTGCTCGTGGCCGGCGAGGATCAGGAACACGTTCGGGTTGTTCTCGACGACGCCCTTGTAGAGGGCGGAGCCGTCCGGGTCGGAGAACGCCGCCCCGCGGCCGTCCGCGTTGGCCGACGGCTTGAGGTAGTCGTGGGACAGCAGGATCCCGTTGCGGTCCTTGAACCGCTTGAAGATCGAATCAGCCCACCGCGCCTCGGCCGGGGTGACGCCGTAGGACAGGCCGACCGCGACGAAGTCGAGCCCGCCCGCGCTGAACAGCACATAGTTGTTCTGGTTGTCCCTACCCGGCGTGACCGTGCCGTCGGCGTTGGCCACCTCGTCCCACGCGTGGTACGACGCGCCCGCGGGCCAGCCCTTCGCCACCCCGTAGTACCGGTCGGCGCTGAACGTCTTGCTGAACCGGGAGTTCGACCCGGTCTCCGCGCCGAGCTGGTTGTCGTGGTTGCCCGCGATGACCTGGTTCACCACGCCGCCGTCGTCGAGGATCTTCTGGTAGCCCGACGAGACCGCCAGCTCCTTCTCGACCTGCTCGTGCAGGCCCGGCCGGAGCAGCGTGCCGTCGGCGTTCTTGGCCAGCGGGTCGTAGTAGTCGTTCTCGATGACGTCGCCGGTGTGCGCCGAGTACGCGATCTTGCGGCTCTTCGCATTGTCGGCGATCCACTGCGTCTCCGCGCGGTAGGCCGCCTGCCAGATGGCCTGCTCCTCCGCCGTCTCCACGTCCGACGGCTCGGCCTTGCCGTCCCAGTCGTCGTACGTGCCGCCGGCCGCGCCCTCGGTCAGGTACTGCGTGTCGGTGAAGTGCGAGATCGCGAAGTCGTACGTGCCCGCGTCCTCGAAGTGGTTCTTGTCGAGCGCCGCGGACGCGTCGCGCGGCGACAGGTCGTCGGCGAACGGGTCCTCACCGGTGACCAGCACGTGCACGGTCGTGCCGTCCCGGTAACCGGCGGCCAGCGGCGCGGTCAGCACCGTGCTGCGGGCGGCCTGCCCGCGGGAGCTGGTGAGCACCGTCCACCTGGCGGCGGCCGGGTCCCACACCCGCAGCGCGACGACCCGCTTCGGGTCGATCGTGCCCTCCCAGCGCAGCGTCGGAGACGCCGCGTTGTTCGCCACGGTCAGGTCGTAGCGCTGGAACACCACGTCCCGGCCGGACGGCGTGTCGACCGCCTGCCCGTCGAGCGGCCGCAGCGAGTCGACCTTCACCGCTCCGTCGTGGGCGACGTCGAGCGTGGTCGGCACGGTGACCGCCTCGCCCTGGTAGCCCGCGGTCGGCAGGACCACGTCGGCCTTGGTGAAGGTCGCCGTCAGCGGCACGCCCTGCTCGCCCGGGATCCGGGCGGACAGCCGCGCCGACGGCGCGTTGGGGTCGCCCACCGTCGCGGTGAGCTCCGCCGGCACGTCCGGGATGCTCGCGCTGGTGAAGCGGATCAGCCGGGTGCCCGTGTTGCCGAGCGCGTCGGTCGCCGTGACGGCGATCGTGTGCGCCCCGGCGGGCAGTCCGTGTCCGATCTCGTCGCCCTGCGCGACCGGCTTGCCGTCCAGGGTCATCACCGGGGTCCCGACGATGCCCGAGGCGTCCTTGACCTTGACGTTGAGCGCCACGGTCGCGACCAGCTTCTGGCCCTCGGCCGGCACGCTGCCGTCGATCTCCGGCGCGGTGTTGTCGACGGTGAACCGGCGGGTGGACGTCTTGCCCCCGACGACGGCCGTGATGGCGTGCCGCCCGTCGGCCAGCTTCGTCGTGTCGACGTCGGCCCGCCTGCCGAGCACCGGCAGCGCCGCGCCGTCGTTGGCGGTGACCTCGAACAGCATCGCCTTGACCAGCGCGCTGTTGAAGCTGCTGCCGCAGGTGCCGTCACCCATGTGCACGGTCACCGGCGAGCCCGCCGGGTAGGTCGCCGCACCGATGGTGACGGTGCTCTGCGCGAGCTGCCTGGTCAGCTGCGCTGCCTGCGCGCCCACCGGGGCGAGCGCGAAGTCGCGCAGCGTGAAGTCGTCGAAGTTGTCGCAGCCGCCCGGCTTCGCGCTGCCGTGGTCGCTGCCCGCGACGAACTCCAGCACGTTGACGCCCGGCACCAGCCACTCGTTCGGGAAGGCGACATCGGCCGTCTCCTTCTCCCACACCCCCAGGTCCAGCGGGATGCCGTTGATCAGAACCTTGTTGTCGTATCCGTTGTCGGTGCCGTTACCGCCGATGAACATCCGCAGGTGCGCGTCGCCGCCGCTGCCCAGGGTGCCGACGGTGCGCGCGGTCGGCGCGCCCGCGATGTCGAAGTGGAACTCGGCGTCCTTGTTCGGCCCGCACGTGCCGTCGCCCAGCGCCAGCGAGACGGCCGTCGTCTCGGCCTTCGTCTCCGTCGTCCCCGTGGTCGTCACCAGGTACGTCGTGCCGGCCGTGACCGTGCCCGGCAGGCTCAGCGCCAGCTTCGCCGAGCTCCGGGTCACCTTGAAGTCGTCGTGGTTGGCGCAGGTCGCGCCGTTGGCGGTGCCGTTGTAGTCACCCGTGCGCAGCTGGACGACGTTGTCGCCGGAGCGCAGGAACCGGGTCGGGAACCGCAGGCTGACGTCCTCGGCCCCGTACCCGCCGTAGTCGCCGCCGAGGTCGACGCGGTTGCCGTTGACCAGGACGAAGTTGTGGTACTTCGCCTCGGCCGAGTTGCCGGCCTCGATCGTCAGCCCGAGCGTCGCGGTGCCCCCGGCGAGGGTCTCCGGGTTCGCGGCCGGGACGTCGTCGATGGACAGCGACTCGACCGTGTCCCCGCTGCCGTTCGGCAGTGCCGCGATGACCAGCTGCGTGCCGCGGGCCAGCGCGCCGTCGGCGGGCGTCACGTTCGCCGCCCCCGCCGGAGCGTTGTTGACCTCCACGGTGACACTGCTCCGCGCACCCGACTCCGTCGTCGCCGCGACCGTGTGCGTGCCGTTCGACAGCTTCGTCGTGTCGAGGTCGGCGCGCAGGCCCGCGGTGCTGCCCGGCTCGCCGGACACGACGAACGTCAGCGGCTGGCTCAGCAGGCGCTTCGAGGTGCCGCAGGTGCCGTCACCGAAGCTGTAGCTGAACGCGTTCTGCTCGCCGTCGGCCACCACCCCGAGCAGGCCCAGGCCGATGCTGCTCAGCGCGAAGTCGTCGTAGTTCGGGCAGCGCAGGCCCTCCCCGTACGGCAGCTGCTCCACGCCGACCGCGGTCGTGCTCGTGGTGTCGACCCAGTTCGCGCCCGCCTTGACGGTGATCGTGTTGGTCCCGGCCTGCAACCACGAGCCCGGGAAGTCCAGCGTGCCGCGCGTGCCGCCGGCGACGTCCGGGATGAAGACCCGGTCGGCGTCCGCGGTGTGCCCGTTGACGACGACATAGTTGTGGTAGCGGGCCTCGGTGCCGTTGCCGCCCATGTCGAAGCTCAGGTGTGCGGTGCCGGCGGTCTGCGCGGCGGTGACGGCCGCGCCGTCGACCGTGAGGGAGACGACCGAGTCACCCTCGGTGGTCGGCCCCGCGTTGACGCCCACGGTGCCTTCGAGGGTCTGGCCTTCCCGCAGGTCGAGGGTCGGTCCGTTGCTCTGCGCCGACGCCGGCGAACCGTCGGCGGCCACCGCGGTGACGATCGCGGTGCCCGCACCGGCGACGAGCGCTAGGGCGAGCACCGGCCCGAGTAAGCGCGGGTGCCTCCGTCCCAGTCGGAAACGGTGGATCATGAGGGGGTGTCTCCTTAGGTGACATTCGTGAGCTGCACCGCTGCGACAGCGGTGACACCGACGCCGAACAAGGTGATGCCGGCGGCGGCGAGAACAGGGGCCACCCGGGTGGCGAGATGAAGCAGGCCGCTCGACCGCGAGCCGCGTACGACCAGGGACCCGCCCGCGACGGCCAGCACGCCGACCCCGAACAGCACCACGGCCATGCCGATGCCGAACGTCATCACCAGCAGCAGCGCGAACCCGGGCCGCCCGATGAACAACCCGGTCACCAGCACGAGAAACGCCGCCGGAGACGGGGTGAGCCCACCGGAGATCCCGAGCAGCACCAACCCGGGCCGCTTGCCCGAGCCGCCCCCGTGGGTGTGTCCGTGTCCGTGCGAGTGGTCGTGCGTGTGGTCTGTGCTGAGTGCGAAGCCATGGGCGTGCGTGGAATCGAGTTCGGCACCGTGCGCGCTGTCGACGCCGTGCGAGTGAAGGTGGGTGTGGGTGTGGCTGTGCGATCCGGCGTGTCCGCGGACGTGCCGGCGCACCAGGGCGAGGCCCGTGGCCAGCACGATCAGCCCGGCGAGCAGTTGCAGCCAGCTGGTCAGCTCCGCCATGCCCAAGACGTCCGAGAGGGACAGGAACGTCCAGGCCAGGCCGATGACGAGGACCGAGACGGTGTGCATGACGGCGACCGAACCGCCGAGCCAGGCGGCGTCGCGGATCCGGCCGCGCGACCCGATGAGGTATGCCGCGGCCAGGCTCTTGCCGTGCCCCGGCGCCACCGCGTGCGCCGCGCCCGCCACGAACGCGAGCCCGAACGCCAGCGGCGGCACGCCCGGCGCGTGGATGAGGTTCTGCAACTGGTCCGTGATGGACGCGGCCGGTGCGGCGGCCGTCATGCGGCCACCCGCCGTCGACGGTTTGCGCGGCGGACCAGCGCCAGTCCGCCGACCACGACGAGCAGCACGCCGCCGAGCACGGCGCCGATCTGGACGGCGGCGCTGCGGCCCAGGTCCGCAACCGCCGGCGGAGGAGCGTCACCGAGCACCCAGTCGTGCGAGGGCTGGTCGGCGCCGTACACCGCGCGGGTTCCGCCGGGACCGCTCGCCATGGTGCGGTAGGCCGGGTTGAGGTCGGTCAGCGTCCGCACCGCGACCGCGACCGTGCCGACCGGCCCGGGGCAGGTGTAGTCGATGGTCACGCCGGTCCGCGCCAGGTCGCCCGGGGGTAGGACGGCGCCCGCGCAGGCCCGGCCGCCGCTGTCGACCGTGATCTGCTTCAGCAGGTAGGCGGTGAGCTCGCCGGACGGCCCGATCGTCGCCGCGTCCTCCTCGTGGAAGAAGACCGCGCCGTCGAGCATGACCCGGTCCTGCGGCAGCAGGCCGAGCGCGACCCCGAGCAGGGTCAGGTCGTCGACGCCGCCGACCTTCCAGCGCACGTGCACGACCTCGGGGCGGACCGCGTCGGGCGCGATGGCGACGGTCTGCGGGTCCCCGAACGGGTGCGCTCCCGCCGGGGCGGCCGGGACCAGCACGGTCGCGGCGAGCGCCACCAGCGCGAGGACGATCGACGTGCCGCGGCACGGTCGATGTGCGTAGGGAGACAAGGACGACGCTCCGGTTCCTGGGTTGCGTCACGCCGAGGACGCGACCAGCCGAGGACTCTGCCGAGCCTTCGCGAACTCACCGAGTGGTCTCGGTGATCAGCGGGGATTGCCCGCGTGAACAGTAAGTTGATCAATTACTGGGCGAGAGCGAGCGGGCGCACCCCGTCACGGGCATGCGCTCGAGCCGAGGGACAGCCGCCGCTCCCTCGGACGCGTTAACCTCGCCGCAGGCGATTCATTCCGGTCGGTGCCCTGGTGGCAGCGTGCCGTTTCCTTCACGGGGAGCGCGGGGAGATGTTCGGAATATCGGCTTTCGGCGGTCCGGCCCACGCCGTCGGCAGGCTGCGCTCCCCCTCCGCGCGGGCCCGCCTGCTCCTGTTGCTGCTCGCCGCCGCCGCCCTGTCCGGCCTGCTCTGGGTCGTTCGCTGGGAAAGTGTCGACAGGCACGCCTACCCCGACACCTACTGGTACGCCCGGCAGGCCGCGATGATCGGCGGGACGCCGGAGGCCGACGCCGAGCGCTTCGCCGCCGAGCTGGTCTGCCGCCAGCGCATGCCGTCCCCGACCCGGGGCCAGGACTGCCTGCCCGGCACCAGGCAGTGGGCATCCGGGCTGCCGCCTCGATACCAGCGGATCTTCACCACCCGTCCCGGCTACTCGCTGGTGGCGGCACCGTTCGTGCAGGCGTTCGGCGAGCGCGGGCTGATCGCGGCCACCGCGCTGCTGGCCGTCCTCGCGGGAGTGCTGGCCGCCCTGGCCGTGCGGCTGCTCGGCGGCGGGCCGATCAGCTCGCTGTTCGCCACCCTGCTGCTGTTCCTGCTGCCGACCGGGTTCTGGCTGTCCCGCCTGCTCGGCGAGGCCGGCGCCACCGCCTTCGCGCTGGCCGCGCTGTGCGCCGCCATACCGCTGCTGCGCCCCGGCTCGACGGCGGCCACCCGCCGCCTCACCGCCATCGGGATGCTGATCGCGCTACTGGCGACCGCGACGACCAAGCCGGCCACCGGGCTGCTGCTGTCGCTGGCGCTGACCGTGACGGGGGCGGGCCTGGTCCTGTGGCACCGGCGGCGGGACGGCTGGGACGCGGGCCTGCTGCTGTTCACCGCGGCCGCCGGCACCGCCACAGCGGTATGGCTGGCGCTGAGCGCGGCGCTGCACATCCCCGGCGCGTCGGAGACCCTCCAGGACAAGTTCACCATGCACTTCACCCAGCCCGACGTGCCCGACCCGTGGACCCGGCTGGCCCAGCTCAACCGGGAGTTCTGGCCGGCCCGGCTCAACGAGTGGTGGAGCGGCGGCGCGCCGTCCGCGGCGTCCACGGTGCTCGCCGCGCTGGTGATCGGATACGCGGCGCTGTTCCGTGCGCTGCCCGCACGCATGGCGCTGGTCTGGGCCGCGGCCGGGGCCACCGGCCTGCTCATCCTGATCGCCCACCCGATCGCGCCGGAAGTCGACCGACTGGTGCTGATCATCTGGCTGCCGGTGGCGGTCGGCGTGGCGATGCTGATGAGCGGCCGCAGACCGGAGACCGCCCTGGACCCGACGCCGGAGGCGCCTGCCGGACCACCTGAGTCGGCCTGACGCCGGATACCGTGGCACGGTGCGCGAAACGACGGAAGACCTGGTCGAACTCCAGGCCCTGCTCCACGCCTCCCTGTCCCGCTCCACCTCGCATCTCCGCTCGATCATCAACGCGGAACGCACGCTGACCGCGGAACAGCTCACCCAGGTCCTCACCGGCATGTGCACGCTCGCGCTGTCCACGGTGACGGCGAAGGGCGAGCCGCGGATCAGCGGTGTGGACGGGCACTTCCTGCATGGAAAGTGGCACTTCGGCACGGCGCGCACCGCCGCCAAGGCCCGCCATCTGGCCGCCCGGCCCGCCGTCAGCGCCGCACACCTGCGCGGTGAGGACCTGGGCGTGTTCACGCACGGCCAGGTGGAGATCCTCAACCCGAAGCAGGGCGAGCCGGCCGCGGACTGGCCGGAACTGCTCGCCTACTTCAAGGACTTCTACGGCGCCGACGCCTTCGACTGGGACGACGAGGTCGTCTACTACCGGCTGCATCCCCACTGGATGACCGTGTACGCCCCGGACTTCGAGAAGCTCACGGCCACGTCCTGATCGCGCTCGGAACGTGGCCGTGGGTCGCCACGCTGCTCGACATCCGCGCGTACTGGCCGGAGCTGCCAAAAGCCCCATCTGACCAGGTCAGATGGGGCTTTGTTGGTGCGCCGCCAGGGACTTGAACCCCGAACCCGCGGATTAAGAGTCCGCTGCTCTGCCAATTGAGCTAGCGGCGCTCGTTGGCAACGGAGAGAACCTTAGCATGACGATCCGGGGGTTCTCCAATCGGTTAGCGCACTCGCAGCCCGCACCGCTAAATCCCGACAAAGCGCCCGCCACAACGCCCCATACCCCCACACAACGGCACCCGCGCCGGTCACCGAATTCCGACCACAGAGCGTCACAACGGGCCGGTGTGAGCACGCTCACTCGAAGATCATCGCGCGGCGCGCCCGTATCCCGAGATTCCGTCGGAACCGCCCACACGTCGCACCCGCCTGCGGCAGTATGTGAACCGGGACATAACGGTTGTAACGGGTAGGTGGCTCATGGGTGCTCTCCGCAGGTTCGGCCTCGCCGCGGCAACGGCCGTGGTTCTCGTACCGCTCACCTCCTGCGACATCGGCGATCCCGCCGGTGTCGCACCAGGTGCCGCGCCTGCGCCGGCCCCGCCCGCGCAGACGCTGGAGCTCACGCCGGCCGCCGAGCAGAAGGATCTGCCGGTCAGCACCGAGATCGGCATCAGCGTCGCGAACGCCGGTGTCCGCTCGGTGGCCCTGGCCGACGCGAAGGGCCGGCTGATCCCGGGCCGGATGCGGCCGGGCGGCACGTCCTGGGTGCCTGACCGGCCGCTGGAGTACAAGGGCCGCTACTCGGTCACCGTGACGGCCACCGACGGGCGGCGGGCGATCACGAAGTCGACCTCGTTCAGCACGATGGCGGAGCCGCAGCGGCAGGTCTTCACGGGCATGTACCTGTTCGACGGCAACACCTACGGCGTGGCGATGCCGGTCGTGGTGGAGTTCTCCGAGCAGATCCCGGAGTCGGCGCGGGCGCAGGTGGAGTCGCGGCTGTTCGTGACGACCACGCCGGCGCAGCCGGGGGTGTGGCACTGGATGAGCGGGCGGCAGGTGACCTATCGGGCGCCGGAGTACTGGAAGCCGGGCACGGTGCTCAGTGTGCGGGCGGCGCTGAAGGGTCTGCCGATGGGCGAGGGCCGGTTCGGCGACGACGACCGGAAGGCCACCGCGAAGATCGCGGACGAGAAGCTGGAGCTGATCGTCAAGAACTCGAACAAGCACATCGAGGTCTTCCGCAACGGCAAGAAGGTCAAGTCGATGCCGGTGAGCCTGGGCAAGGCGAGCACGCCGTCCTCCTCCGGCACCATGGTGATCATGGACAAGCAGGAGTCCACCATCTTCGACACCACCGGCGAGCCGGGTGATCAGTACCGGGTGGCGATCCAGTACGCGCAGCGGCTGACCTGGGGTGGCGAGTTCATCCACTCGGCCCCGTGGAGCGTCGGCGACCAGGGCAACCGCAACGTGTCGCACGGCTGCCTGAACGTCTCGTACGGCAACGCGGTGTGGCTGTTCCAGAACACGCATGTGGGCGACCCGGTGACGGTCAAGGGCACGGGGGTGAAGCTGGAGCGCGGGAACGGCTTCACCGCGTGGGACCTGAGCTGGAAGGAGTTCGTCAAGGGCAGCGCCCTGCCGGTTCCGCAGGAGTTGCTGGAGCCGGTGCCGGCGGTGGCGCCCTCGCCTTCGCCGAGCGTCAGCCCCGCTGCGGTGACCCCGTCCCCGTCGGATCCGACAAACTAGTCCGTTTTATCCTCTGATGTAACGGTGTGCAGCCTCACTGGATGCAACCAAGTCCTCAGCGTGAGCGTCGTTGAGGCAGTATGGACAGGCGCATCGCGCGTACACCCCTCGATCTTGGTGAGGAGCCTATGCCCACCCCCGATCTCCCGACCCCCATGTCCATGACCCGGCGGCGCGCGCTCACCGCGCTCGGCCTTGCCGGCGCGGGTGTCGCCGGAGTGGCCGGCCTGGCTGCCTGCACGGGCGACAAGTCCCCGGTCTGGAACGGCGCGAACGGCGACGGCGACAAGCCGGTCGAGACGCCGCCGAAGGCGACCGTCACGATCAGCGGCCCGGCTGCCGACGCCAAGGACGTGCCGGCCAGCGCGGAGCTGGTGTTCGCCGCGACCGAGGCCGTGACCACCGCGGTCTCGCTGAAGGACGCCAACGGCGTCGAGGTGCAGGGTGCCATGCACCCCGACGGCGCGGGCTGGCTGCCGGAGAAGGCACTGGCCTTCGGCACGGTCTACACCGCGACGGTGACCGCGACCGGCGACGACGGCAAGCCCGCCACCGCGACCGCCACGTTCACCACCATGGCCCAGCCGACCAAGCTGGTCGGGATCAGCAGCTTCCTGGCCGACAACGCCGTCGTCGGCGTCGGCATGGTGCTGATCTTCAGGACCAGCCGGGACATCGCGAAGGCCGACCGGGCCGTGGTCCAGCGGCGCCTGATGGTGCAGACCGAGCCGTTCCACGAAGGCATCTGGACCTGGTACACCGCTCGTGAGCTGCACTGGCGGCCGAAGACGTTCTGGAAGGCCGGCACGACGATCTCCGTCGACGTGCGGGCCGGCGGCCTGCCGATGGGCGGCGGCTACTACGGCCGCCGCAACTCGACGCTGGTCTGCAAGGTCGGGCCGGACCTGCAGCTGGTGGTCGACGACAAGACCCACAAGATGACGGTGCACCAGGACGGCAAGGTCATCAAGACGATCCCGGTCAGCCTGGGCCGTCCCAGCATGCCGTCCTCCAGCGGCACGATGATCATCATGGAGAAGAAGCGGAACACCGTCTTCGACACGATGGACGCCCCGAACCCGGCCAACCGCTACCGCACCCCGGTGGAGTACGCCCAGCGGATGACCTGGGGCGGCGAGTTCATCCACGCCGCACCGTGGTCGGTGCAGAACCAGGGCCGCACCAACGTGTCGCACGGCTGCGTGAACGTGTCCATGGCCAACGCCGCCTGGCTGTTCGCCAACACCCTGATCGGCACGCCGATCACCACCAAGGGCACGCCCCGCAGACTCGACTACGGCAACGGCTGGACCGACTGGGACAAGACCTGGGAGCAGTACGTGAAGGGCAGCGCCATTCCGTACGCCCCGCCGGCCGAGCCCACGCCCGACCCGTCGACGGCGCCGTCCACCGGCCCGTCCGGCACCCCCTCCGCGGGCCCCTCGGGCACACCGAGCGCCTGACGAGCAGCAGAAAGCCCCGGCGGGATTCCCGCCGGGGCTTTCTCGTATGGGGTGATCGACGGGACTTGAACCCGCGACCCCCGGGACCACAACCCGGTGCTCTACCAGCTGAGCTACGACCACCATCGCATCACCGACGACCTCGCGGCCGCGGCGACTGACCAATGATAGCGGTATCCCCCGGCATCACGTCGAGCGGGTATCGCTGTGTCCCCCACTACTCAGGGCAGCAGCATCTCAGGGCAGCAGCATCGTCGCCGCGATGCGCTTGGCCTCGTCGACGTCCGGACCGGGCTGCGGCACGAAGATCGCCTCGCGGTAGTAGCGCAGCTCGCGGATGCTCTCCCGGATGTCGGCCAGGGCCCGGTGGGCCAGCCCCTTCTCCGGCTGGCCGAAGTACACCCGGGGGTACCAGCGACGGCACAGCTCCTTGACCGACGACACGTCGATCATGCGGTAGTGCAGGTGCGTGTCGAGACGGGGCATGTCCCGGACGATGAAGCCCCGGTCGGTGGCGATCGAGTTGCCGCACAGCGGTGCGGTGCGCGGCTCGGTGACGTACTTGGCGACGTACTCCAGCACCATGTCCTCGGCCTGCTCGACGGTGACCGTGGACCGGCGCACCGCCTCGGTCAGGCCCGATTTCTCGTGCATCTGCTTCACCACGTCGACCATGCCGTCCAGGGCGGCGTCGTCGGTGTGGATCACGACGTCCACCCCGTCGCCCAGCACGTTCAGGTTGGCATCGGTGACCAGGGCCGCTACCTCGATCAAGGCGTCGCTACCCAGGTTCAGGCCGGTCATCTCACAGTCGATCCATACCAGATGGTCGGCGCTTCGCAGATCTCCCACCGGCACAGCGTACGCCGTAAGCACGCACTGTCAGTGCCGCCACCGTCGCGCCGGGGCCATGCCCCGGTGACCCGCCCGGCGGATAGGGTGGCGACCATGTCCGAGGTCCGCACCCGCGACCCGCTCGTGCGGGTGCTCACCGTGCTCACCGTGCTCACGCTGGCCGCCGTCGCCTTCTGGCGGCTGCGCGTGGAGCACGACTTCTTCGACCTGAAGATCTACATGTCCGCGGTGAACTGGTGGGGCGACGGCCACGACCTGTACGACTACGCCCAGCCCGACCGGGTGCAGGGCGCGCTGTACTTCACCTACCCGCCGTTCGCGGCGCTGCTGCTGTTCCCGTTCGGCCTGCTGCCGCTGGGCGTGACCCAGGCGCTGTTCACGCTGGGCACCGTCGCCGCCGTGGTGGTCACCACCTACTGGCTGGTGGCCCCGCTGGCCCGCCGGCAGGGGTGGCCGGCCTGGTACGCGGTGGGCATCGGCGCGCCGCTGGTGCTGGCCATCGAGCCGCTGCGGGAGACCATCACGTTCGGCCAGATCAACATGCTGCTGATTCTGCTGATCATGATGGACCTGCTGGTGCTCGGGCCGCGCGGCTCGAAGTGGACCGGCGTCGGCATCGGCGTGGCCACCGCGCTGAAGCTGATCCCCGGCCTGTTCATCGTGTACCTGCTGGTCACCCGCCAGTGGCGGGCGGCGTTCACGGCGATGGGCGCGGCCGCGGGTGTGACCCTGCTGGCCGCCGCGATCGCGCCGCGGGCCTCGTGGGACTTCTGGACCTCGGCGCTGTGGGACACCGCCCGGGTGGGCCGCCTCGACTACACCGGCAACCAGTCGCTGCAGGGCCTGCTGGCCCGGTTCGTCGCGCCGGAGCAGCCCGCGAAGTGGCTCTGGCTGCTGCTGGCCGTGGTGGTGCTGGGGTTCGGCATGTGGCGGGCGGCGCGGGCGGGCCTGGCCGGGGACGCGGTGACCGGGCTGGCGCTGACCGGACTCGTCTCGGGGCTGATCAGCCCGATCACCTGGCCGCACCACCTGTACTGGTTCGTGCCCGCGATCGTGACCCTGCTCGTCGCCGCGCAGCGGGCGGGTGACGGCCGCCGGTGGGGCTGGCTCGCCTTCGCGGCCGGGACGTACGCCGTCGGCGTGATCGGCGTGGTCTCGGTGGTGGACTGGGGCGTGGCCGCGGTGCCTACCGACACCGTGGGACTTTTCCTGGCCCGCAACGCCTACGTCCTGCTCAGCCTGGTGCTGCTGGTCTTCCTGCCGATCAATCGCCCAGGGGATTATCCCACGTCAAGAGCTATTTAGCCAGTCTTGTCCGTTCTGACGGCTTTGCCGTAACGTGAACGGCAGGGACAACGTCTCCCCCGGGACAGGTCCCCAAGTGGTGACACCGTTCCCCCGGTGAGAGCGGCCCGTACGCCGGTACGTGCGGGCCGCTCGACTTGTCTGCCGCAACCCCGTCAGGCCCGCTGCCGCGGGCGGTCCAGCCGCAGCGCGCACGCGGGCCGGGTCAGCCACTCCCGCACGAACTCCTCGGTGACCACTTCCCGGACCGGCTCGGTCGCTGGCAGCGTGCCGCGCGGCGGCGGCCACGGCAGCTCAGGCGCGGCGACGGTGCGCATCGCGGGCACGACCGGTGCGGTGGCGACGCCGAATGTGCCGACGGCGGACAGCGTGTCGGCGGCCAGCGTGTCAGCGAGCATCGTGTCGCCGAGCGCGGCGTCGTCGGGCCCGGCGCCGGACCTGGCGGGCACCGTCGCGGCCTGCAGGCAGGTCACGATCGGCGCGGCGGTCGGGCCGGTGTACGGCGCGCCCGCCCAGGGGACGGTCAGCGGCGCGCGTTCGGCCCGCTCGCCGCCCTGCGCGACGCGTACGCCCGGCTCGTCCGCGTGCGGCGCACGCTGCTCGGGGGCCGGCGGCAGGGTGACCTCGGTGTCCCCGGACAGCACCGGCCGGGTGTCGGTGGACAGCAGCGCGGTCAGCGCGCCGTCTTCCGTGTCGGCCGCCTGTTCGCGGGTCCGGGCCGGCCAGGCCAGCGTCACGAAGGCCAGGATCAGCAGCACCATGCCGAGGATGAGCAGACCCCACGAGGCCGAGCCGAGCCAGCTCGCGCCGAGCGCCACGTCCAGGGTCGCCGCGTCCGACGGCAGCGCGGGCCCGCCGCCTGCCGGGGTGTCCCGCAGCACCACGACCAGGGCCAGGTGCTGTCCCCGGTCCAGTTGCGGATTCCAGGACAGCGAGCCCAGTCCCTGCCGCAGCCAGAACTCCTGGGACAGCGGGTCGCGCGGGTCACGGCCGGGCGCGTCCATCCGGTTGGTGCGCAGCACCACCGGCCCCGTCCCGACGACGGTCTGCGCCACCTCGGTGTACCGGATGCCCGCCAGGTATGCGGCCACCTCGTCGGGTGCGGCGACGCCGATGAACGCGGGCGTGTTCGCCGAGCTCGCCGACAGGCGCACCGTGGTCGCACCGATCCGCGCGTACGGCACGTCGCGTTGCAGCAGCGCGTCCAGGTCCGGCACCACCAGCACCCGGTTGGGGTCCTTCGGCGGGGCGATCGCGGCGTGGAACGCCCCGTCGGGGCTGTCGTGGCGGGCCAGCCAGGCCGCACCGCCGCCGGCGGCGAGCGCGGGCACCGCCACGAGCAGGGCCAGCAGGCCGACGAGAACACGAACAGCGCGCATCGGGTGTCCTCCCAGGGCTCGCCGGTGGGACGGCGAGGCTCTCCGCGCGCCGGTGATCGAGGCGCGCTCTCCCGGGACAACGCGGCCGGGCACCCGGCAGATGCGGGCACCCGGCCGATGACGACCGTGCGGATGACTAGCGCGCGGGCTCCTTGCGGGTGCGCGCCAGCGCCACTCCGGCGAGGATCAGCGCGAGCAGTCCGGCGATCAGACCGGCCACGCCGAGCCAGTCCGTGCCGCTGCTCTTGGTGTCGCCGACGGCGAGGGTGTTGTCCGTCGCCGGGGTCGCCTGCGCGCCTGCCGCCGCGGGCAGCAGCGTCAGCACCGGGGCCGGGCTCTCCGGCTCCGCGCCGTCATTGGCGGGCGGGTCGATCCAGCGCACCACCGCCCCGTCGGAGTAGGTCTGCAGCGTCTTGAAGACCATCTTGTCGACCTTGGGCAGCGGGCCCAGGGACACCGGGAACTCCTGGAACTGGCCGGGTTTGACCGCCGCGTCGGGCGAGTTCGCGGTCCAGGTCAGCGTGGAGACGACCTCGCTGACCGGGCTGCCGTGCACCTCGATCGGCGTGGCCAGCTTGCGCTTGGCCACGGCCACCGTCCAGCCGGGCACCGGCATCGTGGTGACCGACGCGACCGGGGCGTCCTCCGGCAGATACACCTCGATCTTGGTGGTGTTCGTGTCGTCGGACTCGTTCGGCACCCGGAACGCCACGCGGGCGTAGCCGCCCTGCACGGCCTCCTTCGGGTTGACCGTGACGTGGGCCGACGCGGGCACGGCGACGGCCAGCAGACCGAGCACCGTCACCGCGACCACACCGAAACGGCGCGTCATCTTCATGCCTGGACCTTTCGTACGGCTCGTTCAGAGCGCTATGAGATCGGCACCGTCGCGGTGACCGAATCCTGATCGATCTCGGAGAGGCGAAGGGTGAAGCGCAGCTGCCAGTCCCCGGGCGTGGGCAGGGTGACCTGCCCGCTGGCATGGTTGTCGGTGAGCTGGAGCATCGGGAACGTGATCGGCTCGATGCCCGCCGACGGCAGCGCCGCGGTGGCCTTCCACTCCACCACCGGCAGCGGCGAGCCGTCGGCCTTGTACGCGTACAGGTGCACCGCGTTGTCGCCGAGCTTGGCCGGGTCGACCTCCACCTGCAGCGTGTACAACGAGCTGGTCAGCGTCGAGGAGTAGATGACCGGCTGGGCGGGCAGCTGGGCGGTCTCCTGCGCGGTGCGGGCCGGGGTGGTCTGCGTCAGCGCGCCGGTCACCGCCAGCACCACGGCCGCGATGGCCAGCTCGGTGGTGACGACGCGGCGCAGCGGGCGCGGGTTTTCGGCGGCCCCGTTGTTCGTCCACCGCCGGGCGAAGAACGCCGCCACCAGGATCAGGCCCACCAGCACGATCTTGGCGATCATGAGCTGGCCGTACGTCGTGTCGATCAGCGCTCGCGGCGTGCCGATCTGGATCAGCCCGGACACCACGCCGGCCAGCAGCACGGTCGACACGGCCAGCGCCGCCCAGCGCGACCAGATCGGCAGGATCGCGCCCAGCTCGCGGTTGTCGGCCTGGCGCAGCAGGAACAGCGCCAGCATGAGCAGCCCGCCCAGCCAGACGGCCGCCCCGGCCAGGTGCAGCGCGTCGACGACCACGGACACGGCGGGCACTGGCGAGGCGGCCGGGTGCCCGGCCAGCGGCCAGGTCAGCGCCGCCCCGGCGGCGACCGCGAGCAGCAGCACCCGGTCCACGATCCCGTCGCGCCCGGCCAGCAGCGGGCGCACCAGGAACGCGGCCACCGCCAGCAGCGCCAGCCGCACCAGCAGCGCCATGCCGTACTGGCTGCCCAGCACGTCGCCGAGGTCGCTGCCGGTGACCCCGGTCAGGCTGCTGCCGGTCGAATACGGGGCCTGCAGGTACAGGCCCACGAGGGTGGCGAGGGCGACCACGCCGAACCCGGTCCACATGACCCGGCGTGGGCCGCGCTGGCTGAGCCGGGCCGGCCACAGCAGCGTCAGCACCAGCACCGGACCGACCAGCAGCACCAGTCCGGCGTATCCGATCGCCTTGCCGATCGCGATCAGGTTGCGGATCGTGGTGTCGACCTTCTCCTCCGGCAGCGCCGCCGGGGTGGCCGAGGGCGCGCCGACCGAGAACGTGAAGCCGCCCGGGATCGGGTGGCTGTCCGCCGAGATCACCCGATAGCTGACCAGGTACGTGCCGCGCGGGGCGTCCTCGCGCAGGCCGATGCTCAGCACGTTGCCCTCGACCGTGGGCTTGCCGCGGTCGGCCCGCTGCCCGTCCGGCCCGATGATCCGGATCTTGTCGGCGACCGGCGACACCGGTTCGCTGAACGTCAGCGTCACGTCCCGGGGCGCCTCGGGCACCACCGACCCGGCGGGCGGGCTGGTGCGCAGCAGCGCCGCGTGCGCGTACGCCGGCGACCCCGGCAGCAGCGTCAACGCCAGGAACGCCACCACCGCCAGCAGCCCCCGCACCCTCGCCCGCCGCGCCCGCGCGCCTCGCGCGCCGTCGGTGATCGCCGGACTTGCCTGGCATACGTGCGTATCTTGACCACTCATTCGCACACCTGCCGGGCAAGTCGAGTGATCATGGGGCGCGTGCGCGCGGAGGGGCGCAGTCATGTGACTCACGGGGCGACCGTAACGGGGCGGGCGGGTTCGCGCGAGACGGTGGTGGCGCGGCTGAGCGCCCACAGGAGTCCGGCCTGCACGAGCGCCGCGGCGTGGCCGATCTCGTGGGCCAGCGCGGTCACGCCCTCGGCGACGTCGAAGGCACTGGTCATGATCAGGCAGGCGGCGAGCACGAAGGCCACCGGCACGAACGCGCGGGCGCGTTCCGGTCGCCACGCGGCCAGCGCGAAACCGACCGCGAGCGCGATGTCGAACGAGGCCGCCTCCCGGCCGGTGTGCAGCCCGCCGCCGCCCGCGAACAGCGCCGGCAGCGCCAGCAGCATCTGGATCACGGCGGTCGTGCCGAGCGCGACGCGCAGGATCTGCCGCCGCCCCTCGGCCTGCCGCCGGGCGGCCCGGGCCGCGCCGTCCCGCTCGGCCGCGACCGCGGCGAGGATCGGGGCGGTCAGGTCGGGCACCGCGACCGCCTGCACCCGCACCGCGCGGGTGAGCTGCTCGGCAGCCCGTGACCAGGTGCGGCAGTCGGCGCACCCGGCCAGGTGCCCGTCGAGCGCGTCCGGCGCGAGCCCGGCCTGCGCAGCCCAGGCCTCGGCCTCGCCGTCCAGCCGCGCGGACAGCCCGACCCGCACCTCGTCGCAGTTCGTCATGGGCGGGTAGTCGCCGCGTGCCGCGGTTCAGTTCCCGCCGGTGTCCCAGGACACGCGTGTCGTCACCGCCCGGAGTGAGCCCGACCGGCGGTTAGGCTTGCTCCCCGTGCCCCCCGTGCCACGAGACGACACGCTCCCGGACGACGGTGTCCCCGTCGCCCGCGATGGCGGGCGCGCGCAGCCGACCCCGCCGACGCTGGCCCAGCAGCCGTCGGGCAGTGGACCTGCGGCATCGCGCTCCGTCGAGATGGTCGCGGGCTTGCCGGCCCCGCGGCGCGGCCACGGCCTGCCGGCCGAGCTGCCGGCCAGCGCCGTCGACCCGGCCAGCGCCCTCGACCGAGCCAGCGCCGTCGACCCGGGCAGCGCCGTCGACCCGGGCACCGAATGGGCACTCGCCGCCCGCACCGGTGATCCCGTCGCGCAGGCCGCGTTCGTCCGGTCCACCCAGGCCGAGGTGTGGCGGTTCGTCGCCGCGCTGGTCGACCCCGGCAGCGCGGACGACCTCACCCAGGAGACCTACCTGCGGGCGTTCCGGGCACTGCCCGCGTTCGAGGGCCGCTCGACGGTGCGCACCTGGCTGCTCGGCATCGCCCGGCGCACCTGCGCCGACCATCTGCGTACGGTGGTAAGGCAGCGCCGGCTGGGCGTGCGCCTGGCCGCACAGGCGCTGACGAGCGGGCCGCACCCGGATCCGGCGGGCCAGGTCGGGGCGGCGCAGTTGCTCGACCGGCTGTCGCCGGAGCGCCGGGAGGCGTTCGTGCTGACCCAGCTGCTGGGGTTGTCGTACGAGCAGGCGGCGGCGGTGCAGGAGGTGCCGGTCGGCACGATCCGGTCCCGGGTCGCGCGCGCCCGCGCCGAACTGGTGGACGACGTCGTTAGCGCCTTAGCCGCCTGAGGCGGCCGCACGCGGGGGCCAAGGAGGAACACGATGGACGAGCGCACCGGCTGGCACAGGGCCCAGCCGTGGGTCAGCCTGCTGGTCAGGCTCGGCCTGGCCGGGATCTTCCTGGTCGCGGGCGGGCTCAAGGTCACCGACCTGGCCGCCAACGGCCGCGCCGTGAACGCGTACCAGATCATGTCGTATGACGCCGCGATGGTCGTCGGCGCGATCCAGCCCTTCGTGGAGATCGTCGTCGGCCTGCTGCTCCTGGTGGGCCTCGCCACCCGGCTGGCCGCGTGGCTCTCGGCGGGCATGATGGTCGCCTTCATCGCGGGCATCAGCTCGGCCTGGGCCCGTGGCCTGAACATCGACTGCGGGTGCTTCAGCAAGGGCGGCCAGCTGCCGCCCGGGGTGACGCCCAACTATCTTCCGGAGATCTTCCGGGATGTGGCCTTCCTCGCGATGGCCATCTTTTTGATCATCTACCCGGTCAGCCGTTTCTCCCTCGACGCACGACTGGATCGACCGTTCTCCGCCGGGCTGCCGGCGGATGACGACGTGCTGGAGGAAGACAGTGAATCGAGCGAGCACACCGCCCCCCGCCGCGAGCGGGCCTGAGCAGGGCGCTGCGGCGGTGCGGGCCATGAGCGAGCGTAGCGAGCGAATCAGCAAGCTCAGTGCAGCGCCTGCACGCGACGAGCGCAGCGAGGAGCGGGCATGAGCAGCCGTAAGGATCAGAACGCGGCTGCCCGGATGGTCCGGGACCAGATCGCCAAGGAGCAGCGCCGCAAGCGCACCATGTGGATCTCCATCGCGGCGGTGGCCGCGCTGGTCATCGCCGGCCTGATCGGCTGGGGCATCTACGCGGGCTCCAAGACGACGGACTTCACCGCCCCGAAGGGGGCCAACGCCGCCGGCAACGGCATCGCCACCGGCAGCGGGCCGGTCGTCGTCGACGAGTACGTCGACTTCCTCTGCCCGCACTGCAAGAGCTTCCACGACGAGGCCGGACCCTCGGTCGCGCAGCTCGCCGCCGACGGCAAGATCACCCTGGTGACGCACCCGGTGGCGTACCTCGACGGCGCGTCCACCAACCGGTACTCCACCCGCTCGTCGGCCGCCTCCGGCTGCGCCGCCGAGTTCGGCAAGTTCACCGAGTTCTCGAACGTGCTGTTCGACAACCAGCCCGCCGAGGGCGGGGCCGGACCCACCGACGACGATCTGATCGTGCTCGGCCGGCAGGCCGGGCTCGGCGACGACTTCGCGCAGTGCGTACGCGACAAGCGTTTCCTCACCTGGACCAACCACGTCAGCGAGGAGGCCGGCCGCGCCGGCGTCACCGGCACCCCGACCGTCCTGGTCAACGGCAAGCCCACCCAGGCCAACGCGGCGCAGATCGCCGCCGCGGTCGCCGCCGCCACCGGCGCCAACCCGTCCGCGAGCACCAGCTGACATGAGCTGAGCAGGAGCAGATGACACCCCTCACGGCACAGCGGGTGGGCGCGGTCCTCGGGACCGCGCTCACCCTGCTGCTCACCCTCGCCACCCCCGCCGCCGCGCACGGGGCCGACGCCCCCGACGCCACGAACTACCGCACCGCCATCACCGGCACGCCTGACCTGCCCGGCCTCGAAGTGATCACGATCGAGGCGGGCGCGCGGCTGCAACTGACCAACCACAGCGGCAAGCCGGTCGAGGTGCTCGGCTACAACAACGAGCCCTACCTGGAGGTACGCCCCGACGGGGTGTACGAAAACATCCACTCCCCCGCCACGTACCTGAACATCACCATCGCGCACGTCGACCCGCCCGCGCACGCCGACCCGACGGTGCCCCCGGAGTGGCGCAAGGTCAGCGACGAGCCCGTGTACCGCTGGCACGACCAGCGCGCCATCTGGACCGACCCGGCCGAGCCGCCCGCCGTCGCCGCCGCGCCCGGCCAGCCCCACCGCATCCGCGAGTGGACCGTGCCGATGCGCACCGAGGTGACCCCGCTGCAGGTCACCGGCACGCTCGACTGGGTCCCGCCGCCGAACCCGGTGACCTGGTGGATCGCCGCCGTCGCCGGCGCGCTCGCCATCGCCCTGCTCGGCCTGGTACGCGGCCGCCCCCGCGCGATCACCGTCGCGCTCTCCGTCGCCGCGATCGCCGCGGGCGTCCTGGCCCTCGCCTACGCGGTCGCGCGCGAGATCGACGCGGGCAACCACAGCATCGGCCCGATCCTGCTCGAACTGCTCACTGTCCAGCTGTGGGCCGTGGTCAGCGCCCTGGCCGCGATCGCCGCGGGGGCGTACTCGCTGACCCGCCGCGCCGCGGGCGACTTCGCGCTGGCGCTCGGCGCGGCCGCGGTCGGCCTGTTCGCGGGCATGGTCAACGCGGCGGTCTTCCACCGCTCCATCGCCCCGGTCCCGTGGGGCGACACCGCGGCCCGGATCGCCGTCGCCACCGTGATCGCCCTCGGCGTCGGCGTCGCCGCCGCCGGCATGCTCCGCCTCCGCGGCACCACTTCGGGCACCCCCACCCCGACCGAGTCCCCCACGGACACGGCCACCGAACCATCCCACCCCTGATAGACATTGGCCTATCTGGATGAAAAATCAGCGATCGAACTCATCCAGATAGGCCAACGTCTATTAAAACGGGTCGTGGCGACGCCGGCTCAGGACACCGGGACGGCGAAGCCGTACGGGAGTTCCAGGCGGTGGCGGGCCAGCAGGTCGGCGTCGGCCAGCAGCTCCCGGGTCGGCCCGTCGGCCACGATGCGGCCGTCGTCCAGGATCACCGAGCGCGCGCACAGCTGCAGCGCGTACGGCAGGTCGTGGGTGACCATCAGCAGCGTCACGTCCAGCCCCAGCACGATCTCCGCGAGTTCCCGCCGCGCCTGCGGGTCCAGGTTGGACGACGGCTCGTCCATGACCAGCAGATCGGGCCGCATCGCCAACACCGTCGCGACGGCGACGCGGCGGCGCTGGCCCAGCGACAGGTGATGCGGGGCGCGGTCCTTGACGTCGCTCATGCCGACCGCGGCCAGCGCCTCGTCCACCCGCGCGGCCAGCTCGGCCCCCCGCAGACCCAGGTTCGCCGGCCCGAACGCGACGTCCTCGGCGACGGTCGGCAGGAACAGCTGGTCGTCGGGGTCCTGGAAGACCAGCCCGACGCGGCGGCGGATCTCGGCGAGGCCGGGCCGGTCCTTCGGGTCGACGGTGCGGTCGCCGACCGACACCGTGCCGGACGAGCCGGTCAGGCCGGATGCGGGCAGGATGCCGTTGAGGTGCAGCACCAGCGTGGTCTTGCCGGCGCCGTTCGGGCCGAGCAGGGCGACCCGCTCGCCGGGCGCGATGCCCAGGCTCACGCCGTGCAGCGCCTGGTGGCCGTCGGGATAGGCGTAACGCACGTCGTCGAGCAGCAGTGCGGTCATACCAGGAACCTATCCGTCAGCAGGACCATGACGGCGAGCGCGGGCACCGCGGCCCCGACCGCCCACTGCCGGGCGGTGGCGACGCTGCCCTCGTGCAGCGCGGCGGGCAGCCGCCCGGTGTAGCCGCGCGAGCGCATGGCCAGGAAGACCCGCTCGCCGCGCTCGAACGCGCGCAGGAACAGGGTGCCCAGCCCGGCCGCGAAGCCGCGCAGCTGCCACAGGAAGCGCGGATCGTCGAGCCGGGACAGCCGGGCGATCCGCATGCGCCGCGCCTCGTCGGCGAGCACGTCGAGGTAGCGGAGCATGAACAGGGCGATCTGGGTGATCGCCTGCGGGGTGCGCAGCCGGTCCAGGCCGACCAGCACGTCGCGGGCCGGGGTGGTGCCGGCCAGCAGCAGCGCGATGAGCACGCCGAGCGTGCCCTTGACCAGGATGTTCCAGCCCGCCCACAGCCCTTCGACGGCGACCGACAGCCCGAGCACGTCGGTGCGGGGCCCGGCGGCGAAGAACGGCAGCAGCACGGCGGTCGCCACGAACGGCAGCTCGATCAGGCTGCGCCGGGCCAGCCACCCGGCGGGGATCCGGGCCAGCACCGCGAGCACCGCCACGATCACGGCGTACGCCCCGAAGGCGGGCAGCAGCTCGCGCGGCGTCGCCACCACCACGATCGTGAACAGCACCGAGACCGCGATCTTGACCTCGGGCGCGAGGTGGTGCACGGGCGAGTGCCCGTGCACGTACATCGGATGGGTGTGCCCGGCGCCCACGGCTACTTCTCCGCGGGTACGGCGACCGGGGTCGGCTCGCTCGCCGCGGACCCGGTGTCCGCGTGCCGGCGGCGGCGCACCGACCAGAAGATCGCCAGGCCGATCGCGAAGGTCAGCGCGACGCCGATGAGCCCGGCCAGGCCGGTCGCGTTGTCGATGCCCTTGATGCCGTAGTCGGCCAGGAACGAGCCGCCGAGTTCGTGGTCGGCCGCGCGCTGCGCGATACAGCTGCCGCCGGTGATCACCCCGTCGGCGTCGACCGTGCAGCCCTCCAACGTGGTCGCGTCGAGGCCGTCCGGGGAGCCCGAGGCCAGGTAACTGGCTCCGCCGGCCAGGACCGCGGCGACGGCCAGGCCGCCGAGCACGAAGACCCTGGTGGGTACGCCGCCGGTCGCGGGCCGTTCCAGGCGCGCCCCGCGCAGCGCGTACACCAGGTCGGGGCGCACCTTGGCCACGGTGGTGACCGTGACGGCCGCGATCAGGCCCTCACCGATGCCGATCAGCGCGTGCACACCGGCCATGGTCGCCGAGATCTGCCCGTAGCCGATGGTCAGCGGCACCTCGCCGCCGAGCACGAACTGCAGCACGAAGCCCTGCGAGGCGAGCACCACGGAGACGATCGAGGCGAGGAACACGGCCAGGCCGACGCCCGCCGCCGTGCGCGGCAGCAGCTTCAGCAGGCCGACCAGCACCAGGTAGCCGACGGCGGTGCCGAGCAGCGCCATGTTGGAGATGTTGAGGCCCAGCGCGCTGATGCCGCCGTCGGCGAAGACCAGCGCCTGCACGATCAGGACGACCGAGACGCACAGCGCGCCGACCCACGGGCCGACCAGCGCGGCCGCCAGCGCGCCGCCCAGCAGGTGCCCGCTGACGCCGGGCAGCACGGGGAAGTTGAGCATCTGCACCGCGAAGATGAACGCGGCCACCAGGCCCGCCATGGGCGCCAGCCGGTCGTTGAGGTCCTGGCGCGCCCGGCCCAGGCACAGGACCAGCAGCCCGACGGCCACCACGCCGTAGGCGAGCGAGACCGGCCCGCCGATGATGCCGTTGGAGATGTGCATCGCGATATTCACTCAGCCAGACTAAGGTTGTTGCAAAAGACTTGCAATAAGCTGCGTCGGTCCCGCCCTCACCTGCGGCGTCCGACGGCACGGATAGGGTGTCCGGTGTGACGGAGAACGTACGACTCGCGCCCGGCGACGCCGCCCCCGACTTCAGCCTGCCGACCGCCGACGGCGGCACGCTCAGCCTGTCCGACCTGCGCGGCAAGAAGGTCGTCCTGTACGCCTACCCGGCCGCGATGACCCCCGGCTGCACCACCCAGGCCTGCGACTTCCGCGACTCGCTCGCCTCGCTCACCGCCAAGGGGTACGCCGTCGTCGGCATCTCCCCCGACGCGCCCGCGAAGCTGGCCAAGTTCGTCGAGCGCGACGCGATCACCTTCCCGCTCGTCAGCGACCAGGACAAGTCGGTCCTCGTCAGCTACGGCGCGTACGGCGAGAAGAAGAACTACGGCAAGGTCGTGCAGGGCGTCATCCGGTCCACCTTCGTCATCGACGAGAAGGGCCTGATCGAGCACGCCTTCTACAACGTCAAGGCCACCGGCCACGTCGCCAAACTCCGCCGCGACCTCAAGATCGACTGAAATCGCCTAGCCTGCATCACGATCGTCGGCGAGGATGAGCGAGAATACGGCGGGCAGCTGATGCCCCCTGGGGCCGTAGCCCAACGGCAGAGGCACGCGGTTTAGGTCCGCGCCAGTGCGGGTTCGAATCCCGCCGGCCCTACTCACTCCCGCTCAGCTCGGCCCGAGCCCGCGCAGGTGCTCGGCGGCGACGCGTTTGGGCACGCACATGCGCCAGGCGTCGACGATCAGCTCGCGCATCTCGTCGGAGTCGAGCGCGGCCATCCGCGCCTGCACCCAGTGGTAGCGCAGGTCGGACGTACGCGGCAGGAAGAACTTGTCCGGCTCGGCCGCCACCAGCGCGTCGCGGGCCTCCTTCGGATAACCGAAGCCCAGCTCCGTCTCGTCGGCGGAGAAGGCGGCGAACACGATCCGTCCCACCCGGAACTTGACCCGGTCGCGCACCAGCGCCTCGTACGCCCTCGGCAGCGACAGCGCGACCTGTCGCACCTGTTCCACCGTGACCATTCGCGCCCCCCGTTCGCCGGCCGTTCCCGAATCAGCCTGTGGCCGGCACCGCATCCCAGTCTGCTCTGCACCGGTGACATTCCGGGCGCGTCTCCGCAGAAGACAGCATGTCTATTGACATATTTAACGGTGTTCCGAAAGGCTCGGTGCGCGAGTCCTTCGACACCCTGGAGGGGCAGTGAGGAAACTACGAGTCGTGGCGGTGTGCCTCGGCATGATCGGCGCCATCGCGCTGGTCGTGCCGGCAAGCGCGAAACCCGTCGGTGACGGCGATCGGGCGAAGAATCCGCTCGACGTGTACGTTGGCGAGCTCGATCAGAGCCAGCTGGAACAGTTCCGCAAGCTCGGCATCGACAACGAGGAGTTGCGGACCGCGCCGCTGCCCGGCGGCAAGGTGAAGGTCGAGGCGGTGCTCTCCGAAGTGGAGGCGTCGCGGCTGGCCGGTCGCGGTGTGCAACTGTCGGTGAAGATGATCCGCGGCCAGAAGGCCTCGGACGCGCTGCGCAGGCAGGCGCTGGCCGGCAACGTGGTGTACCGGCCGTACAGCGGGCCTGGCGGCCTGCGCGAGGAACTGGAGAAGATCGCGGCGGACTACCCGTCGATCACCAAGTTGCTGACGATCGGGCACACCGTGCAGGGCAAGCCGATCCGGGGCATCAAGCTGTCCCTGGGCGCGCGTTACCTGCCCGACGGGACCAAGCCGTCGGTGGTCTACGGTGCCGCCCAGCACGCCCGCGAGTGGATCACGCCGGAGATGGTGCGCCGGCTGCTGCACCACTACCTCGACGGGTACGGCAGCAATGCCGAGCTGACCAACCTGATCAAGACGCGTGAGCTGTACTTCTTCCCGGTGGTCAACCCGGACGGCTACGACTTCACGTTCACCGAGGGCAACCGGTTGTGGCGCAAGAACCTGCGCGACAACAACGGCGACGGCCAGATCACCGCGGGCGACGGCGTCGACCCGAACCGCAACTACGCCTTCAAGTGGGGCTACGACAACGAGGGCTCTTCGACCGACCCGGCCAGTGAGACCTACCGGGGCAGCGGCCCGAACTCGGAGCCGGAGAGCAAGGCGCTCGACTCGTTCTTCAAGCGGGTGCGCCCGGACTACTACATCAACTACCACTCGGCCGCGGAGCTGCTGCTCTACGGCACGGGCTGGCAGGTCAGCACCCCGACGCCGGACGACGTCATCTACAAGGCGCTGGCCGGCGACGACGCGAACCCGGCGGTGCCCGGCTACGACCCGGACATCTCCGCCGAGCTGTACACCACCAACGGCGACGTCGACTCGCACATGCAGGCCAAGTACGGCACGCTCGGCTTCACCCCCGAGATGACCACCTGCGAGACGGTGTCGAACTCGATCCCGGACGACGAGTGGGTGGCCGAGGACTGCGCCAGCGGCTTCAACTTCCCGGACGACGAGGAGCTGATCCAGGCGGAGTTCGCCAAGAACATCCCGTTCGCCCTGTCGCTGGCGAAGTCGGCGGCGCGGCCGGACGACCCGGTGTCCTCGCTGGGCCACGTCACCCCGCACTTCGTGACCGACGCCTTCGACGTGTCGTACGGCCGCACCCAGGCCGTCGCCGCGACGATCCGCCGATCGCTGAAGAACGTGAAGGTGCACTGGAAGATCAATGGTGGCTCCACCAAGAGCGGCTCGGTGAAGGAGTGGAAGGGCGGCGAGCGCTACGGCGACGAGAACAGCGACTTCTACGCCGAGTTCCGCGGCACGGTGACCGGGCAGAAGCCCGGTGACCAGGTCGAGGTGTGGTTCAGCGGGTTCTCCGTGACGCCGGGACGGGCCGGGGCGGTGACCAGCGACCACTTCACCTACCGGGTGAACGGCGACATCGGCGGCAAGGTGCTGATCCTCGCCGCGGAGGACGTCACCGGCATCAGCCCGGCGCAGGGCGTCACCACGGCGAAGTTCGCCGCGGACTACGCCGCATCGCTGAGCGCGGCCGGCTACTCCAGCGACGTGTACGACTTCGACGCGCAGGGCCGCAAGGCGCCGCACCACCTGGGCGTGCTGTCGCACTACAAGGCGATCGTCTGGGAGACCGGCGACGACGTCATCCTGCGGTCCACCGGGCAGCCCGGCGGCACCGCCGCGAAGGCCGCGCTCGACATCGAGCTGGCCGTGCGCGACTACCTGAACGAGGGCGGCAAGCTGCTGCTCACCGGGCAGAACGCGCTGTTCGCGCAGTCGGCCGACGGGGCGTACTTCTACCAGCCCGACGCGCCGGCGCAGCCGGAGTGCACGGTGCGCGCGTACCCGTGCCTGCCGCTGCTGAACGACTTCATGCAGTACTACCTCGGCGCGTACACCTACGTCAGCGACGGCGGCACCGACCCGGACGGCGCGCCGTACGGGGTCGGCGGCGGCGCGGGCGCGTTCAGCGGCTTCTCGGGCACGCTCAACGCGGCCGGCTCGGCGGACAACCAGACGCACACCGCGTCGTTCCTGACCACGTCGAGCTTCCTGCCGCCGGCGCAGTTCCCGCAGTTCAACAGCTCCGCCCCGGCGGACTGGCTGCGCCCGGGAGCGGCGCCGTTCGACCCGCGCACCGGTGACTGGTACGCCTACAGCGACCGGGCGGACACGTCGTACAAGCGGCTCACCCGGACTGTGGACCTGACCGGGAAGACCTCGGGCGAGCTGCGGTTCTGGTCGTCGTACGACACCGAGCCGAACTGGGACTTCCTCTTCGTGGAGGCGCACCCGGTCGGTTCGGACGACTGGACCACGCTGCCGGACACCACCGGGCACAGCACCCAGGTGACCGGTGACAGCTGCGCGAGCGGCTGGTCCGACCTGCACCCGTTCATCTCGCACTACCAGGGCGCGGACTGCTCGCCGACGGGCACGACGGGCGCGTGGCACGCGCTGACCGGTCCCTCCGGGGGCTGGACGGAGCTGGCCTTCGACCTGACCCCGTACGCGGGCCAGCAGGTCGAGCTCTCGATCTCCTACGTGTCCGACTGGGGTACGCAGGGGCTCGGCGTGTTCCTCGACGACGTGACGGTGAGCGCCGACGGCGCCCAGGTCGCGACGACCTCGTTCGAGGACGGCTTCGGCGGCTTCACCGTCGCCGCGCCGCCGGCCGGCTCCCCGGCCGGCAGCAACACCTGGGTGCGCAGCCAGCAGGCGTTCGAGGAGGGTTCGATCGTGGTCACCCGTGACACGGTCTTCACCGGCTTCGGCGCCGAGGGCCTGACCCCGGCGCAGCGCAACGATCTGGTCAAGCGCTCGATGAAGCACCTGCTCGGGCACTGACCCGCCGGGCACTGAGTCAAGAAGGGCACCTTCTTCCACGCATAGCGTGCTGAGCCATCGCTCGGCTCGCTGACGCGAACCGGCGAAGGTGCCCTTCCTCTGCGCCCAGCGGGGGTTCGTAGGATCGGATCATGCGCTTTGAGCTGGACCCCGAGCTGACCGACGACGTACGCGAGCAGATCATCGGCATGTGGACCGATGTGTCGAACGCGGGCGGATCGGTCGGCTTCGTGGGGCAGGTGACCCGGAGCGACGTCGAGCCGGTGGCGCGGGCGGCGTTCGACGGGATCGCGGCCGGGATCGACCGGCTGGTGGTCGGTTACGACGAGGACGGTGCCGTCGCGGCCATGCTGATCCTGGTCAGCAAGCGGTTCGCGCTGGCGGCGCACTGGCGCACGGTGGGCCGGGTCATGGTGCACCCGCGGCGGCAAGGGCGGGGCGAGGGCGCGGCCCTGATGCGCGAGGGCACGCGGATCGGCCGCGAGATGGGCCTCGAAGGTCTGCACATCACCGTGCGCGGCGGGATGGGTCTGGAGCGGTTCTACACGCCGCTGGGCTACCGGGAGATCGGCCGGCTGCCGGGCGCGCTGCGGGTGGCCCCCGGCGACGACCGCGACGAGGTGGTGATGTGGCTCGACCTCAGCTGAGCGGGAACCGGTCGAGCACCTCGACCGGGTCGCCGACTCTGATCTCCCCGAGCGTGTCGGGGATCAGGTTGATGCCGAAGAGCAGCTTCTGGTCGACGTTGCGGTAGCGGGCCAGGGTGCGCAGCGGCTCGCGGCCGCGTACGCCGGTCTCCTGGTCGGTGGTGGTGACCACGCAGCGGCCGCACGCCTTCGCGGCCCGGAACTCGACGGCGCCGATGCGCAGCCGGTGGCCGAGCCAGTCGTCCTCGGCGAACGCCGCCGCGCCGCCGACCACCACGTTGGGCCGGAACCGGGCCATCGGCAGCGGCCCCTCGTCGGAGCCGGACTCGGCGATCCAGTCGTTGAGCCGGTCCAGCGAGGCGCTGTTGGCCAGCAGCAGCGGGTAGCCGTCGGCGTAGGAGACGCGGTCGGTGGGCAGCGCGTACTCCGGCTCGACGGGGCGGCGGCTCGCCGGGTCGTCCATCCAGACCAGCCGCACGTCGCGGCCGAGTTCCTTGCTGAGCAGCGCGTCGGCCGCGGGGCCTGCCGCGGTCGCGGGATAGGGCTGCTGCCACAGGGTCGAGTGCGTCACCGGATCCGGGACGGGCTGGGCGACCAGCAGCGGCGCGGACTCGGGGAACCGGAGTTCGAGGCCGCCGCCGACGGGCCTGACGCGCAGCAGCGCGAGCCGGGCGACCTCACGCTGGGTCACCTCGGAGCCGTCCAGATTGATGATCATCCAGCGGCGGTCGCCGGCCAGGCCCCACGGCTCGACCGCGGCCTGCTGGTGGTCGATCCGCCGGCAGCCCTTGACCGGGTAAGTGTGCAGCGCGCTCACTCGCATGACGCGACGTTATCAGCGTGTCACGCGGCAGGGTGCCCGCTGTCGGCGACGCGTCCGGCACCGTCCGCGTCAGCGCCAGGCTGCCCCGATGCCGTCGCCCGGATACCAGTGCTCCTTCGGCTGCTCGCGGAAGGCCAGGAAGCGCCGGCCGGTCTTCTCCGCGTGCTTGAGCAGCACGGCGGTGATGGTGACGTTGTCGGTGAGCAGCAGCGCCCGCTCGGACAGGTGCGGCTCGACCGCGGTGAACTCGCGCTGCTCGTGCCCGGCGCTGTGGTCGCTGTCGTGCAGGAACATGTCCACTGGGCGGTCCAGCGCGTTGAGCGTCGCGATCGAGTCGCCGATGACCAGGTCCACCACCCCGGCCCAGGGCTCGGCCTTGGCCAGGTAGCCCGCCTCGGGGTTGATGTCCAGCGAGGTGACCCGGCCCGGGTGGCCCTCGGCCGCGTTGCGCAGCAGCGCCGCGGCCAGCACGCAGGTGCCCAGGCCCTTGTCGACGCCGGTCTCCACCACGTGGCGCGGCTTGCGCGCGCGCACCAGGGCATACCAGCCGACCCGGCGGGCGTAGCGGACCTGCTTGTCGGCCAGGCCGCGGCGGGCGGACTTCGCGGTGGCCTGCTCGATGTGCGCGCGCAGCACGTCGTCGGTGTCGATCTCCGCCATCCAGCCGCGCACGTCGGCGATGGGCGCCTCGGCGACCAGGCTGACGAACCAGGCCAGGTGCTCGCGGTTGAGCGGAGTCAGGTCGTAGGTGTAGTTGTGATGTTCGCGGGAGGTCACCAGCCAGCGGGCGGACTGCCGGATTACTTTGGCATCGTGCCTGGCCACCCGGGCGAGCCGCTTCGGCAGCGCGGCCAGCGGAGCCAGCGCGGTGCGCGACACGGCACGCCTGATCCGGGTCTTTCGGTCGGGCATGAGGACGCACCTTCCACGGCGAACATGAATCCGTGTGCGAGTTCTATCATGTCCGACCGCCCTGCGGACAGACCCGAGATTGTCACTGAATGAAAGTTTGCATACAGTGTCGTTGTGAATGTGGTGCCAACAACCGACGCGCCGACCGGGGCTGCAGCCGGGGCGACGGCGGGCGTGCGCGCGCTCGTGCAGGGCGCCCGCCTGACCCCCACCCAGCGGCGCATCGCCCGTGAACTCGTGCACCACGCGGACACCGTCGCCTACCTGTCCGCCGCCGAGGTCGCCGAGCTGGCGCAGGTCAGCCAGCCGTCGGTGACCCGGTTCGCGATGGCGCTGGGCTTCGACGGCTACCCCGCGCTGCGCCGCCGCCTGCGTGAACTGACCACGGGGCCGCGCACCACGACCGCCCCGGACGGCGACAACGACCTGCAGCGTGCCGTACGCGGCGAGATGGCCAACCTGACCCGGCTCGCCGACCACCTCGCCGACCCCGCCGCGGTGCACGCCGCCGCCGGGCTGCTGGCCGCCAGCCGCCCGCTGCCCGTGGTCGGCCTGCGCGCCGCCGCCCCGCTCGCGGGCTACTTCGGCTACTTCGCCGCCAAGATCCACCCCGAGGTGCGGGTGCTGGACACCGGCGGCAGCCTGCTCGCCGAACGGCTCGAACAGGCCGCCGACTCCGGCGCGCGGGCCGTGCTGGCATACGCGCTGCCGCGCTACCCCCGGGAGCTGCGCGACGCCCTCACCGAGGCCCGCAGCCTGGGCCTGAAGATCGTCGTGGTGACCGACTCACCGGTCAGCCCCGCCACCGACCTCGCCGACGTGACGCTCACCGCCGCGGTCGGCTCCCAGCTCGTGTTCGACCTGCACACCGCCCCCATGGTGCTGACCATGGTGCTGCTGCAGGCCATCAGCGACGTCGACCCGGCGGCCACCCAGCGCCGGCTCGAACACTTCGAGAGCTCGGCCACCCGCCGCAGCATCTTCATTTAATTAGGCACAGTACGGAATAGGTAGGGGAAGCGATGGACCAGATCATCCGTGCCGCGACCGGCACCACCCGCACCGCGTTGGGCTGGCCGCAGGAGGCGGCGATCCGGATGCTGTGCAACAACCTGGACCCGGACGTCGCCGAGCGCCCGCAGGACCTGGTGGTGTACGGCGGCACCGGCAAGGCCGCCCGGGACTGGCCCAGCTTCCACGCGCTGATCCGCACCCTGACCACGCTCAAGGACGACGAGACCATGCTGGTCCAGTCGGGCCGCCCGGTCGGCGTGTTCCGCACCCACGAGTGGGCCCCGCGCGTGCTGCTGGCCAACTCGAACCTGGTCGGCGACTGGGCCACCTGGCCCGAGTTCCGCCGCCTGGAGCAGCTCGGCCTGACCATGTACGGCCAGATGACCGCCGGCTCCTGGATCTACATCGGCACCCAGGGCATCCTGCAGGGCACCTACGAGACCTTCGCGGCCGTGGGCGAGAAGAAGTTCGGCGGCACCCTGGCCGGGACGCTGACGCTGACCGGCGGCTGCGGCGGCATGGGCGGCGCGCAGCCCCTCGCCGTCACCATGAACGGCGGCGCGTGCCTGATCGTCGACGTCGACAAGACCCGGCTCGACCGGCGCGTGCAGACCCGCTACCTCGACGTGGTCGCCGACTCCCTCGACCACGGCATCGAGCTGGCGCTGGCCGCCAAGCGCGAGCGCCGCCCGCTGTCGGTCGGCGTGGTGGGCAACGCCGCCGCCATCTTCCCGGAGCTGCTGCGCCGCGGCGTCGAGATCGACATCGTGACCGACCAGACCAGCGCCCACGACCCGCTGTCCTACCTGCCCGAAGGCGTGTCCATGGAGGAGTGGCAGACCTTCGCGGCCGACAAGCCGGAGGAGTTCACCGAGCGGGCCCGCGCCAGCATGGTCAGGCACGTCGAGGCCATGGTCGGCTTCATGGACGCCGGTGCCGAGGTGTTCGACTACGGCAACTCGATCCGCGGCGAGGCCCAGCTCGGCGGGTACGACCGCGCGTTCGCGTTCCCGGGCTTCGTGCCCGCGTACATCCGGCCGCTGTTCGAGGAGGGCAAGGGACCCTTCCGCTGGGCCGCGCTGTCCGGCGACCCGGCCGACATCGCCGCCACCGACAAGGCCGTGCTGGAGCTGTTCCCGCAGAACGAGTCCCTGTCCCGCTGGATCAAGATGGCCCAGGAGAAGGTCGCCTTCCAGGGCCTGCCCGCCCGCATCTGCTGGCTCGGCTACGGCGAGCGCGACAAGGCCGGCGTCCGGTTCAACGAGATGGTCGCCGACGGCACGCTGAAGGCCCCGATCGTCATCGGCCGCGACCACCTCGACTGCGGCAGCGTCGCGTCCCCGTACCGGGAGACCGAGGCGATGCTCGACGGCTCCGACGCGATCGCCGACTGGCCGCTGCTCAACGCCCTGGTCAACACGGCCTCCGGCGCGTCGTGGGTGTCCATCCACCACGGCGGCGGCGTCGGCATCGGCCGCTCCATCCACGCCGGCCAGGTCACCGTCGCCGACGGCACCCCCCTCGCCGCCCAGAAGATCGAGCGCGTCCTGACCAACGACCCCGGCATGGGCGTCATCCGCCACGTCGACGCCGGCTACGACCTCGCCGCCGACGTCGCCGCCGACCGCGGCGTCCGCATCCCCATGCGCGAGTCCTGATGAGCGAGCACAGCGAGCTCGGCAGTTTCGGGGAAACTGCGGGAATCCGGGCTGGTTTTCCTGCAGTTTCCCCGAAACTGCACTTCCACGCGCGGATCCAGCGCGACGCGCGGGTGCGGGTCGGCGTGGAGGTGTCGGCATGAGCACGTTCGCGGAGCTGTGGGCGCAGCTGGCGCCGGTCGGGCGGGACGCGGAGACCGGCGGTTACCTGCGCTACGCCTTCGGGCCGGCCGAGATGACCCTGCGGGGTTGGTTCGTCGGGCAGGCCAAGGCACGTGACCTCGTGATCGAGGAGGACGGCAACGGCAACATCTTCGCGTGGTGGGGCGATCCCGCCGCCGGGGACGCCGTGCTGACCGGCTCGCACCTGGACTCGGTGCCGCACGGTGGGGCATACGACGGCCCGCTCGGTGTGGTCAGCGCCCTGCTCGCCGTCGACGAGCTGCGGGCCCGGGGCGTCGCCCCGGCCCGCCCGATCGGCATCGCGGTGTTCGCCGAGGAGGAGGGGTCCCGGTTCGGGCTCGCCTGCCTCGGCTCACGCCTGCTCGCGGGCCTGGTCGACCCGGCCGCCGCGGCGGCGCTGACCGACCGCGAAGGCGTCACCCTCGGCGCGGCCATGCACGAGGCGCTAGGCGCGGGCCCGTCCGGGGCGCGGCCGGAACTGCTGGGCCGGATCGGCTGCTACGTCGAGCTGCACGTGGAGCAGGGCCGGGCCCTGGTCAACCTGGACCGCCCGGTCGCCGTGGCCAGCGCCATCTGGCCGCACGGCCGCTGGCGGCTGGACTTCACCGGCGAGGCCAACCACGCCGGCACCACGCTGATGGCCGACCGCCGCGACCCGATGCTGACCTTCGCGGCCACGGTGCTGGCCGCGAACGACGAGGCCAGGCGCCTCGGCGCGCACGCCACCATCGGCCGCGTCCAGGTCTACCCGAACGCCACCAACGCCGTCCCCGGCAAGGTCAGCGCCTGGCTGGACGCCCGCGCCGACTCCCCCGACACGATGGAGCAGGTCGTCGCCGGGGTCCACCTGCACGCCCAGC
Organism: Catellatospora paridis; assembly: GCF_009720365.1. GTDB lineage: Bacteria > Actinomycetota > Actinomycetes > Mycobacteriales > Micromonosporaceae > Catellatospora > Catellatospora paridis. The sequence continues at coordinate 79,268 of NZ_WBZD01000020.1, forward strand.
ACCGCGCGCTGACCGACGGCACCAAGGTCACCCTGACCGCCGAGTCGGTGTCGCCGGAGACCGAGTTCCACACCGGCCTGCGCGACCGCCTCGCGAAGCTACTCGACGACGCCCCCATCCTGCCCACCGGCGCAGGCCACGACGCGGGCGTCCTGAGCGCCTTCGTCCCGACGGCGATGCTCTTCGTCCGCAACCCCACCGGCATCTCCCACTCCCCCGCCGAACACTCCACCGACACCGACTGCGAAGCCGGCATCCACGCCCTCGCCGACGTCCTCCAGGACCTGGCGTGCTGATCCACTGCCAGTACGCCTGGCTCCCCGACGGCGTCTTCCCCGACGTCCTCCTGGAGATCCGCGAAAACCGCCTGACCCGCGTGACCCGCTTCCAAGATCGCGGCGATCTTGCGCGAACTGTTAGGGATATGCCCGATTCAGGTGTGTCGTCCCCACAGTCCACGCAAGATCGTCGCGGCGAGGCGGGCGGCGGGGTGGTTTATCGGGTCGGGTTGACGATGCCGGGGTTCGCGAACGCGCACTCTCACGCTTTTCACCGGGCGTTGCGGGGGCGTACGCACGCTGACCGGGGGTCGTTCTGGACCTGGCGGGAGCAGATGTACCGGGTGGCGGCGGCGCTGGACCCGGACTCGTACTACCGGCTCGCGCGCGGGGTCTACGGGGAGATGGCGCTCGGCGGGATCACCTCGGTGGGCGAGTTCCACTACCTGCACCACGGGCCGGGCGGCACGCCCTACGCCGACCCGAACGCGATGAGCCACGCGCTGATCGCCGCGGCTCAGGAAGCCGGGCTGCGGATCACGCTGCTGGACACGCTCTACCTGACCGCGTCCGTGGACGGCAAGCCGCTCGAAGGGCCGCAGCTGCGGTTCGGCGACGGGGACGCGCTGCGCTGGGCGGACCGGGTCGACGCTCTGCCCGACGCGCCGCACCTGGTCGTGGGGGCGGCGATCCACTCGGTGCGGGCGGTGCCGCTGCCGCAGATGGCGACCGTGGCCGCGTGGGCGGCCGGGCGGCCGTTGCACGCCCACGTGTCGGAGCAGCGCGGCGAGAACGAGGCATGCCTGGCCGAGCACGGCCGTACGCCGACCGAGGTGCTCGCGGACTTCGGGGCGGTGCACGAGACGTTCACGGCGGTGCACGCCACGCACCTGACGCACCGGGACATGGCGCTGCTGTCGGACTCGTACGCCTGCTTCTGCCCGACCACCGAACGCGACCTCGGCGACGGCATCGGCCCGGCGCGCACCCTGGCCGACGCGGGCACCCGGCTGACCTTGGGCAGCGACAGCCACGCGGTCATAGACTTCTTCGAGGAGTCCCGGGCCCTGGAGCTGGACGAACGCCTCGCCACCGAACAGCGCGGGCACTTCACCGCGGCCGAGCTGCGGGCCGCGGCGACGGCGACCGGGCACACCAGCCTGGGCTGGCCCGACGCCGGGCACCTCGTAGTGGGGGCGCGCGCCGACCTGGTCACCGTGGCCCTGGACAGCCCGCGCACCGCGGGGATCGACCCCGAGGGCGTGCTGTTCGCGGCGAGCGCCGCCGACGTCACCCACGTGCTGGCCGACGGCCGGGAGATCGTCCGGGACGGGCGGCACGTCGCCGTCGACGTGGCCCGCGAACTGCAGGAGGCGATCTCGTGTCTCTACTGATCACCAACATCGGCGAGCTGACCACGAACGATCCGGAGCTCGGCATCCTGCGCGACGCCGCGATCGTGGTCGGCGAGCGGGTCGAGTGGGTCGGCCCGGCCGCCGCCGCGCCCGCCGCCGACGAGCGCGTCGACGTGCGCGGGGCGGCGGTGCTGCCCGGTTTCGTGGACAGCCACAGCCACCTGGTGTTCGCCGGGGACCGCGCGCCGGAGTTCGCGGCGCGCATGGCCGGGGAGCCGTACACCGGCGGCGGCATCCGCACCACGGTCGCCGCGACCCGGGCCGCCACCGACGACCAGCTGCGCGCCAACGTGGCCCGCCTGGTCGGCGAGGCGCTGCGGCAGGGCACGACCACCATCGAGATCAAGAGTGGGTACGGCCTCAGCACGCTCGACGAGGCCCGCTCGGTCCGGATCGCATCGGAGTTCACCGACGAGGTCACCTTCCTCGGCGCGCACGTCAAACCCGCCGACTCCCCCGACGGCTACGTGGACCTGGTCACCGGCCCGATGCTGGACGCCTGCGCGAAGTACGCGGGCTGGGTCGACGTGTTCTGCGAGCGCGGCGCGTTCGACGTCGAGGAGTCGCGCCGGGTGCTCAAGGCGGGCATCGCGGCCGGGCTGCGCCCGCGCATCCACGCCAACCAGCTCACCATGGGCGGCGGCGTGCAGCTCGCCGTCGAACTCGACTGCGCCAGCGCCGACCACTGCACCCACCTGTCCGACGCCGACGTCGACGCCCTGGCGAACTCGAACACCGTCGCGACCCTGCTCCCGGGCGCGGAGTTCTCCACCCGCGCGCCCTACCCCGACGCGAGAAGGCTGCTCGCTGCCGGCGCCACCGTCGCGCTGGCCTCGGACTGCAACCCCGGCTCCTCGTACACCTCGTCCATGCCCTTCTGCATCGCCCTCGCGGTGCGGGACATGTTCATGACCCCCACCGAGGCCGTCTGGGCCGCGACGGCAGGAGGCGCCCGCGCCCTGCGCCGTCCCGACCTCGGCCACCTCGCCCCCGGCGCGTCCGCGGACCTGATCGTCCTCGACGCCCCCTCTCACCTGCACCTGGCCTACCGGCCCGGCGTGCCGCTGATCGCTTCCGTAGTAAGGAAGGGCACCCTCCAATCGCTATGCGTAGAGGAAGGGCACCTTCTTAACGCTTCGGGGCCGCACCATCCGGAATCTCCGCACAAGGGAGTGCTCTCATGACCGTCATCGTCGAACCCACCGGCATCGCCCCGAGCGCCGTCGCTGCCGTGGCCCGCGCCGACGCGCAGGTCGCCATCAGCGACGCCGCCGTCGCCGCGATGCAGGCCAGCCGCGCCATCGTCGATGACATCGAGCGCGACGGCCGCCCCGTGTACGGCGTCTCCACCGGCTTCGGTGCCCTGGCCAACACCTTCATCGCCCCCGAGCGGCGCGCCGAGCTCCAGCACTCGCTGATCCGCTCGCACGCCGCCGGCATCGGCGCGCCCATGCCGCGCGAGGTGGTCCGGGCCATGATGCTGCTGCGGGTCCGCTCGCTGGCGCTCGGCCACTCCGGCGTACGCCCGCTCGTCGCCCAGGCCCTCGTCGACCTGCTCAACCACGACATCACCCCGTGGGTGCCCGAGCACGGCTCGCTCGGCGCGTCCGGCGACCTGGCCCCGCTGGCGCACTGCGCGCTGGTGCTGATGGGCGAGGGCTGGGTGCTCGGCAAGGACGGCGCACGCGTATCCGCCGAGGACGCCCTGCACGCCGCCGGGCTCACCGGGATCTCGCTCAGCTCCAAGGAGGGCCTGGCGCTGATCAACGGCACCGACGGCATGCTCGCCATGCTGCTGCTGGCCTGCGACGACCTGGGCCACCTGTGCACCATGGCCGACGTGACCGCGGCGCTGTCGATCGAGGCCATGCTCGGCACCGACCGGCCGTTCCATCCGTCGATCCACGAGATCCGCCCGCACCCGGGCCAGGGCGCGAGCGCCGCCAACATGTACAAGCTGCTCCAGCAGTCGTCGATCATGGACAGCCACCGGGACGACCACGAGCACGCGGTGCAGGACGCGTACTCGATGCGCTGCGCCCCGCAGGTCGCCGGCGCGGCCCGCGACACCCTGGAGTTCGCCCGCACCGTCGCCGCCCGGGAACTGATCAGCCTCGCCGACAACCCGGTGGTGCTGCCCGACGGCCGGGTCGAGTCGACCGGCAACTTCCACGGCGCACCGCTCGGCTTCGCCGCGGACTTCCTGGCCATCGCCGCCGCCGAGATCGGCTCGATCAGCGAGCGCCGGGTCGACCGGCTGCTCGACATGACCCGCTCGCGGGACCTGCCGCCGTTCCTCAGCCCCGACGCGGGCGTCAACTCCGGCCTGATGATCGCGCAGTACACCGCGGCGGGCATCGTGGCCGAGAACCGCCGGCTGGCCTCACCCGCCAGCGTCGACACCATCCCGACGTCGGGCATGCAGGAGGACCACGTCAGCATGGGCTGGGCCGCGGCAAAGAAGCTGCGCACGGTCCTGGACAACCTGACCAGCCTGCTCGCGGTGGAACTGCTGGCCGCGGTACGCGGTCTGCAGCTGCGCGCGCCGCTGACCCCGTCGCCCGCGGGCCGAGTCGCCATCGCGCAGCTCACGCCCGTCATCGGCCTGCCCGGCCCGGACGTCTTCATGGCCCCGATCCTGGAGCAGGTCCGCGCCGTCGTCTCCGGCCCCGACCTCCTCGACGCCATCGAAACCGAGGTAGGCCCCCTCGCCTGACCCCGCCAACGCCGCGCCGCGCCGAACCACGGCACGGCGCGGCCGCTCACCCAGTAGTTGATCATGAAGTTATGCCGGTGACACGCCGTCGAGCCGTGCCATAAGTTCATGATCAACGCGGGAGGGCGGCGGGCCTGGCCCAGGGCGGGTGGGGTCAGGAGATGTGTTCGGGGCGGATGCCGCGGCCGACCAGGCGGGCCGGGACGGCCTGCAGGGCGGGGAAGCGCTGGAAGAGTTTCAGCACGCCGGGGGCCTTGATCGGGGCATCAGCGCGCAGCACCGCGCCGACCAGGCGGCTCTGCGCGACCCGCTGCGCCCGCTGGGTCACCCGGGTCGGGAACATGCGGCGCTTGCGTACCAGGTCCAGGTCCTCGGTATGCAGCCGTCCCGCCTTGAGTTTCGGCCCGAGCAGCCGGGCCGCGGCGACCGCGTCCTGCACCGCGAGGTTGATCCCGACCCCGCCCACCGGGCTCATCGCGTGGGCGGCGTCGCCGATGCACAGCGCGCCCGGCACGTGCCACTTCTCCAGCCGGTTGACCTGCACGGTCAGCAGGTGCAACTGGTCCCACGAGGCGATCTCGCCGACCCGGCTCGCCACCATGGGGGCGAGCCCGGCGACCCGCCGCCGGAAGCCGTCCAGACCCTCCGCCTGCAGCCGTGCGTAGCCGCCCTTCGGGATGACGTACCCGCACTGGTAGTAGTCGTGCCGGTCGATCATGACCAGCATCGCCCCCGGCCCGACCCGGCCGAGCAGCCCCGCCGGATCGGCCGGCTCCCGTGAGATCCGGAACCACAGCACGTCCATCGGCGCGCCGAAGTCCACCGGCACCAGCCCCAGCCTGTCGCGGATCACCGAGGACCGCCCGTCGCACGCCACCGTCAGCTCGGCGTGCACCCGCACCGCCGCCCCGTCCGGACCGACCGCGGCGACGCCGGTGACCCGCCCGGTCTCGTCCCGCAGCACGTCCACCGCCTCGGTGGAGCGCAGCAGCGTGAACCCGGGCAGCTTCGCGGCCTCGGCGGCGATCAGGTCCAGGAAGTCCCACTGCGGCAGGATCAGCAGGTAGTTGTGCGGCTTGCGCAGCCGGGTGAAGTCGCCGACCTGGTACGTGCCGTCGTCGAACGAGACCGTCACGCCCGGCTCGCGGCGTCCCGGCAGCTGCGCGATCGCGTCGCCCAGTCCGAGTTCGTCGAGCACGTCCAGGGTGGACGGATGGATGGTGTCCCCACGGAAGTCCCGAAAGAAGTCGGCGTGCTTCTCCAGCAGCACGACCTCGATCCCCTGCCGCGCCAGCAAGAACGCCAGCATCAACCCCGCCGGCCCACTCCCCACGACGCACACCCGCGCCCGCAACTCCCGCTCCGCCACGCCCCGCTCCTCATGATCGCGACGATCTTGCACGTACTGTTACGGATATGCCCGGTTCGAGTGTGTCGTACCCGCAGTCCCCGCAAGATCGCCGCGCCGGAGGGGGCGGGGCGGTGGGTCAGGCGAGGTTTTTGGCGATGACGGCGGCGAGGGCGCGGAAGGCCTTGCCACGGTGGCTGATGGCGTCCTTCTCGGCGGGTTCGAGTTCGGCGGTGGTGCGGGTGTGGCCTTCGGCGACGAAGATGGGGTCGTAGCCGAAGCCGCCCTCGCCGCGCGGGGCGCGCAGCAGGCGACCCGTCATCTTGCCGCTGACCAGGTGCTCACGGCCGTTGGTCGAGGTGCCGCCGCCCGGGAGGACCAGGGCCGCCGCGCAGACGAACGCCGCGCCGCGGTGCTCGTCGGGCACGTCGCCGATCTGCGCCAGCACCAGGTCCAGGTTGGCCCGGTCGTCGCCGTGCCGGCCGGACCAGCGGGCGCTGAAGACGCCCGGCATGCCGTTGAGCGCGTCGACGGCGAGGCCCGAGTCGTCGGCGACCGTGGGCAGGCCCGTGTGCTTGGCCCCCTCGCGCGCCTTGAGCAGGGCGTTCTCCGCGAAGGTCAGCCCGGTCTCGGGGACCTCGACATACGGCGGGACGTCGTCGAGGCCGACCAGCTCGACCTTGAGCAGCTCCGGCGAGCCGGCCAGGATGCGGCGCAGCTCGTCGAGCTTCTTGACGTTGCGCGTGGCGAGCAGGAGCTTCACCGGCGGAACACCTCCAGCAGACCGGCCGCGTCCAGCGTGGGCAGGCCCAGCGTGGTGCGCTGCAGCGTGGTCAGCGTCTCGCAGCCCGCCACGCCCAGGTCGAGCAGCGCGTTGAGCTGCTTGCGGTCGAAGACGCCGTCCTCGCCCGTGCCCTGCACCTCGACGAAGTCGCCGGTGCCGGTGCAGACCACGTTCATGTCGACGGCGGCCGTCACGTCCTCTTCGTAGCACAGGTCCAGCCGCGGCTCACCGGCGACGATGCCGACGCTGACCGCGGCGATCGAGCGGTGCAGCGTGGTCTCGACGGTCTGCTTGCGGGTGAGCATGTTCTTGGCGGCCAGCCAGCTCACCGCGTCGTGCAGGGCCACGTACGAGCCGGTGATCGCGGCGGTGCGGGTGCCGCCGTCGGCCTGCAGCACGTCGCAGTCGATGACGATGGAGTTCTCGCCCAGCGCCTTCAGGTTGACGCAGGCCCGCAGCGCGCGGCCGATCAGGCGGGAGATCTCGTGCGTACGCCCGCCGACCTTGCCCTTGACGCTTTCCCGGTCGGACCGGGTCGTCGTGGCGCGCGGCAGCATGGCGTACTCGGCGGTGACCCAGCCCTGGCCGGTGCCCTTGCGCCAGCGCGGCACGCCCTCGGTCACGCTCGCCGTGCACAGCACGCGGGTGTTGCCGAACTCCACGAGCACGGAGCCCTCGGGATGCATGCTCCAGTTCCGGGTCAACGTGACCGGGCGGAGCTGGTCGGCCGCACGGCCGTCAGGTCTGGTCATGCCAGTTCCTCGCTACGCTCGTCACCGGCAGCGCCGGACCCCATGATTCGCTCGCTGCGCTCGCTCATGCCGACTCCTCGCTGCGCTCGTCGCCAGCATGGACGCGGCTCCATGATTCGCTCGCTGCGCTCGCTCATGCGCCCACCCTATGGGGTCAAACTTCGTACCGGGCACCGGGGCGGACGATCTCGACGGGTCCGGCGAACGTGGCGGCCGCGTTGTTCAGCGTCTCGGCCTCCGAGCCCCACGCGGTCACCAGATGCGTCAGCAGCAACCGGCGCACCCCCGCCTTGGTGGCGATCTCACCCGCCTCGCCGCCGGTCAGGTGCAGGTCCGGCGGGTTGTCCACGCCGTCGAGGTAACTCGCCTCGCACAGGAACAGGTCCGCGCCCTGGGCCAGCCGCAGCAGCGCGTCGCACGGCGCCGTGTCGCCCGAGTACGCCAGCACCCGCCCGTCGTGCTCCAGGCGCACGCCGTACGTCTCCACCGGGTGGTTGACCCGGTCCACGCTGACCTGGAACGGTCCGATCGGGAAGCTGCCCGGCTGCAGCGCGTAGAACGTGTAGACGTCGTCCAGCGGACCCTCGTCGAGGCTGTACGCCGTCGCGATGCGCTCCGGCGCGCCCGCCGGCGCGTACACCGGGATGGGCGGGTAAGGGCCGTCCGGGGCGTAGCGGCGCACCACCACGTATGAGCAGGCGTCGAGCATGTGGTCGCAGTGCAGGTGGCTGAGCAGGATCGCGTCGACCGACTTCAGGCTCGCGTAGCGCTGCAGCGCCGACAGCGAGCCGGCGCCGAAGTCCACCAGCAGCCGGAAGCCGTCCGCCTCCACCAGGTATGCCGAGCAGGCCGACTCCGGCCCGGGAAAGCTGCCCGCGCAGCCCAGGACAGTCAATCTCATGCTGGAGCTCCGCTTCGCGCAGCTCCAGCATGAGATCCGAGGTCACAGCGCCCCATGCTCAGTCTCATCGCGCGCTCGCGCGCCTGTTCGCTTCGCTCACTCATGCCCGCGCTCCCGCAGGGTCCAGCGCGGATCCGAGGAACCGCTTCGCCAGCCGGTCGAAGATCTCCTGGTCGCCGGTGCACAGCAGCTCGTGGGCGGGAGCCGGGGCGTCGTCCGGACGCAGCAGGTCGCGCTCCACGAGGACGCGATAGACGTCGCGTGCCGTCTCGTCCGCGCTCGACACCAGGGTCACCTGATCCCCCATCACGAGGCTGATCACACCGGTGAGCAGCGGATAGTGCGTGCAACCCAGGACCAGCGTGTCCACCTGGGCCCGCTGTAGCGGCTCCAGGTAGGCGCTGGCCAGGCCGAGCAGCGCCCGGCCGGACGTCACCCCGCGCTCCACCAGTCCCGCGAACTGCGGGCAGGCGGCCGCGGTCACGGCGATGTGCGGCGCGGCGGCGAACGAGTCCTGGTATGCCCCTGAGTTGATCGTAGCCGTGGTGCCGATGACACCGACCCTGCTGTTGCGCGTCGCGGCCACGGCGCGCCGCACCGCCGGCCGGATGACCTCCACCACCGGAACGTCGTAGCGCTCGCGCGCGTCGTGCAGGCAAGCCGCCGATGCCGTGTTGCAGGCGATGACCAGCATCTTCACGCCGCGCTCGACGAGCCGGTCCAGACAGTCCAGCGCGTATGAGCGCACGTCCGCGATCGGTTTCGGCCCGTAGGGCATGTGCGCGGTGTCGGCCAGGTAGACGACCCGCTCATGTGGCAACTGGTCGAGAATGGCCCGGGCCACCGTCAGCCCACCGACCCCCGAGTCGAAGATGCCGATCGGCGCGTCCGTCACGCTGCGCAGCCTACTTGGCCAACCCCCCTTCCGGGGAACGGTCCGTTCCGAGGTGTCGCGAACGTGACACGGTAATCGGCCTGCCGTTACGGACGGTCGCCAACATCCGTTGCACTCAGTGCACGGCCCGATCAACGGGCAGGTCAGGCAGAGGATTGGCGAGCACAGTGCGTACTGAGTCGAACTCCGAGCGCGACGGCGACGGCGTCCTCGCCACCGCGGTGCCGACCGGCACCCCCGGCAACCCGCCGAGCACTGCCAGTGACGAGCACGCGGTGATGCCGTCGGCCCGCACCGCTCCCGACGACCAGGACGGCGCGGGCCGCCTGCGCACCGCCGTGTCGTCGCGATTCCGGCTGCCCGGCGAGGACGACCCGTCCCCTCGTACCGGCCGGTTGCTGGGCCTGTGCGTCTGGGCCGCGGCACTGGGCTTCCTCGGTCTGATCCCCGGCGGCCGCCTGGCCGTCGCGCTGGCGGTCAACCTCGACGTGCCCATCTGGTACGCCCCCACCGCCCTGACCATCGGGGTGCTCGGCCTGGCCGCGATCGCCGCGGGCTTCGCCGCGATCCACCGCTACCGCCTCCCCCTCATCCTCTTCACCATCGCCACCGCCCTCCTCCTCACCAACATCACCCTCGCCTACGCCACCCTCTAACCCCCGCCCCGCCCCGCCCCGCCGCGTTGATCATGAACTTAGGGGCAGGTTCGGCGGCGTGTCGTTGACATAACTTCATGATCAATGCCACGGACCGGGGGCCGGTGCAGGCATACGACTGAGCCCGACCGGGTTACCGGTCGGGCTCAGTCGATGATCAGCGCGGTGGTGCGGGTGGGGGTCAGGCCCAGAGTTGGCCTTCGAGGGCGGTTTCGGCGTCGGTGAGGGTGCCGGTGTAGGCGCCGGTGGAGAGGTATTTCCAGCCGGCGTCGGCGACCAGGAAGGCCACGTCGGCGCCGCGGCCGTTCTTGGCGGCCTCGTGGGCCACGGCGAGGGCGGCGTGGGCGACGGCACCGGTGGAGAAGCCCACGAACAGGCCCTCCACCTCGACGAGCTGCCGGGTGCGCAGCACCGCGTCGCGGGTGCCGACGGAGAACCGCCGGGTCAGCACCGACGCGTCGTACAGCTCGGGCACGTAGCCCTCGTCGATGTTGCGCAGGCCGTACACCAGCTCGCCGTAGCGGGGCTCCGCCGCGATGATCTGGATGTCGGGGTTCTTCTCCCGCAGGTAGCGGCCGGTGCCCATGAGCGTGCCCGTGGTGCCCAGGCCGGCCACGAAGTGGGTCAGCGTGGGCAGGTCGCGCAGCAGCTCGGGGCCGGTGGTCTCGAAGTGGGCGCGGGCGTTGGCCTCGTTCCCGTACTGGTAGAGCATGATCCAGTCGGGGTGCTCGGCCGAGATCTGCTTGGCCGTGGCCACCGCCTGGTTCGAGCCGCCCGCCGCCGGCGAGAAGATGATCTCCGCGCCGTACATCCGCAGCAGCTGGATGCGCTCGGTGGAGACGTTCTCGGGCATCACGCAGACCAGCCGGTATCCCCGCAGCTTGGCCACCATCGCCAGCGAGATGCCGGTGTTGCCGCTGGTCGGCTCCAGGATCGTGGCCCCGGGGCGCAGTCGCCCGTCAGCCTCGGCCGCGCGCACCATGTACATGGCGGCCCGGTCCTTGACGCTGCCGGTCGGGTTGCGGTCCTCCAGCTTCGCCCACAGGCGCACCGGCGGCGCGCCCTCCGGGACGGCCGGGCTCAGCCGGGGCAGCCCGATCAGCGGCGTGTCCCCGCAGACGTCGAGCAGTGAATCAAAACGCGCCATCATCAGCTCCGTTCGCGCGAGTCGCCTGCCACGATCACACACGAGCCGTCGGCCGGGTGCCCGGAAAGGGCCGCGCCGGCGGGTCGTCCCACCGGCCCGCCGCTGAGGCGGGCCGAGGGAACGCCCCACCGGCGCTCAGGACCACGAAACGCGCGAGATCGTCGCGGCGGGGAAGGTCAGCGGCCGAGGACGGCGGCCGCGGCGGCGAGGCCGAAGGCGCCACCGGCGACGGCCGGCAGGATGGTGACCGTGTCACCGTCGCTGATCTTGGCGTCGAGCGAGCCGAGGAAGCGCACGTCCTCGTCGTTGACGTAGATGTTCACGAAGCGGTGCAGGCCGCCCTCGGGCGTGATCAGCCGGCCGCGCAGGCCCGGGTATGCCCCGTCGAGGTTGGTGAGCAGCTCGGCAAGGCTCTCCCCGGCGCTGGAGACGGCCTTGGCGCCGCCGGTGTAGGAGCGCAGGATCGTGGGGATGCGAACGTCGATGGCCATGGCAGAGAACTCCTGTAAGAAGAAAAAGTCGAACGGACGGTCGTCGGGACTAGGGCGAGATCAGCTCAGCGCCGACACTCGTAGTCCACCGCCGCCGGGCTCTGCCCGAACATGAACGACTGCACGGCGTGCGGGTCGCCGTTCTCCTCGTAGCTCCGCATGGCGTCCATACTCTCACCAACGAGCTGGACCGGCTCCTCGGACACCTGCCCGTCCAGAATGCGGAACGAGCGGATCTCCGCGGTCTGCGGGTCGCGGGTCGAGACGAGAAGGTAGTGGGCGTTCGGTTCGCCCGCGTAGGAGACGTCGGTACGCGAGGGGTACGGCTCCGTCGCCGTGTGCGAGTGGTAGATCACCACCGGCTCCTCGTCGAGGTCGTCCATCTCCCGCCACACGCGCAGCTGCTCCGTCGAGTCGAAGCGGTAGAACGTGGTGGAACGCTCCGCGTTCTCCATCGGGATGTGGCGCGCCGCAGCGTCCGAACCCACGGGACCGGCCACGACACCGCAGGCCTCGTCCGGGTGGTCCCGGCGGGCGTGGGCGACGATCGCCTCGATGATCTCCCTGTGGATGGTCAGCACGGCGACCAGCCTACCGATCCTCCCCCACCCACCGACAGCCTTGTGATCCGTGCCATTACAGCCTTGTGATCCGCGCCATTACATGGCGCCCGCCTCCGCGGGCGCGGGGTTCGGCCCGGGAGGCCTCCCTTACCCGCCGGTCGCTCGTCCGCTGCGCGGACTTCCACTCCTGGCGGGTGCGGTCGGCGGCCGAACTGAGCTGCTGGCGCCCGCCTCCGCGGGCGCGGGGTTCGGCCCGGGAGGCCTCCCTTACCCGCCGGTCGCTCGTCCGCTGCGCGGACTTCCGCTCCTGGCGGGTGCGGTCGGCGGCCGAACCCAGCCGCGCTAGCGCCGGAAGTCGGCGCCGATGACGGCTTCGAGGAGGGACTCCTGCAGGTAGCCGAGATAGGAGTAGACGCTGAGCTGGAACACGCGGGCCGAGCCGGCGTCCTGCTCCAGGGCCTCCTCCAGCTCGTACTCCACCACCGTGTCGTCGGTCAGCTCCAGCCGGATGCCGAGCGCGAGCCGGGCGTCGTTGATCGCCCGTAGCCACGCCTCGGCGGACTCGGTGTCCAGGCGCACCTCGCCCTTGCCGGCCTCCGGCAGCCCGGCCAGCACCGCGCCGGCCTGGTCGATCTTCGCGGTCTTCAGGTCGCCCTCGGTGAAGCGCCGGAACTCGGCAGAGTTCTTCACGTCCTCGGGGTACACGTCGGGGAACAGTCGTCCGACGACGGGGTCCTCGCGGTCGAAGCCGTCGGTCAGCAGACCTACGACCTCTTCGGCGACCTTGCGCAGTACCCGTACCTCGTCCTCGCGAAAGTCCGCCACGCATTCCGCGCCGACTCTGCGGAAGATCGTCATGCGCGCTCGCTCACTGTCTGTCGACCGTGGCCCACAGGCCGTACGTATGCAGCCTGCTGGCGTCGTGCTCCATGCGCTCGCGGGCGCCCGCCGACACGACGGCCCGGCCCTTCTGGTGCACGTCGAGCATCAGCAGTTCGGCCTTGTCCCTGCTGTAACCGAAGAGCTGCTGGAAAACCCAGGTCACGTAGCTCATCAGGTTCACCGGATCGTTGTGCACGATGGTGACCCAGGGTCGGGCGAATTCCGACGCTTCGTCTATGTCCGGTTTATCAACCGGAACTGTCTGTGGGGCGGCGGTCACGTCCCCCATCCTACGAGTTGATTCGGGCAACACACAGGCACGAAGAAGTGCCGTCCTGGCGCGGTCGTCGCGATCTTGCCCGAACCGTCCCCGGCCAGGCCCGCCCCCGCATGTCACGGGGGACATCTCCGCAAGATCGGGCAAGGCCATAGGGTGTGGGGATGCATGCAGGGGCGCCGAGTCTGCTGACGGACCACTACGAGCTGACCATGATCAGCGCAGCGCTGCGCGACGGCACGGCCCACCGCCGCAGCGTTTTCGAGGTCTTCGCCCGGCGGTTGCCGCAGGGTCGGCGCTACGGCGTGGTCGCCGGCACCGGCCGCCTGCTGGAGCAGCTCGCCGCGTTCAGATTTCACCCGGACGAGGTAGGTTTCCTGCGCGACCGGGGCGTCGTCGACGAACAGACCGCGGCCTGGCTGGCCGACTACCGCTTCCGCGGCGACCTCGACGGATATGCCGAGGGCGAGCTCTTCTTCCCCGGCTCCCCCGTGCTGACGGTGTCCGGCACGTTCGCCGAGTGCGTGGTGCTGGAGACGCTGATCCTGTCGGTCCTCAACCACGACTGCGCGATCGCCGCGGCCGCGGCCCGCATGGTCACCGCGGCCCGGGGCCGCCCGCTGATCGAGATGGGCTCGCGCCGGGCGCACGAGGAGGCCGCGGTGGCCGCCGCCCGTGCCGCCTACCTGGCCGGTTTCGCCTCGACCTCGAACCTGGCCGCGGGCCTGCGCTACGGCATCCCCACCGCGGGCACCGCCGCGCACGCCTTCACGCTGCTGCACGACGACGAGAAGGCGGCGTTCGCCTCGCAGGTCGCGGCGCTGGGCGAGCAGACCACACTGCTCGTCGACACGTACGACATCAGCCAGGGCATCCGCAACGCGATCGCGGTCGCCGGCCCCGGCCTGCGCGCGGTACGCATCGACTCGGGCGACCTGTCGGTGCTGGCCGCACAGTCGCGCGCGCTGCTCGACGAGCTGGGCGCGCCCGACGTGAAGATCGTCGTCAGCGGTGACCTGGACGAGTACGCCATCGCCGCGCTCGCCGCCGAGCCGGTCGACGTGTACGGGGCGGGCACCGCGGTGGTGACCGGCTCCGGCGCGCCGACCGCGGGCCTGGTCTACAAGCTGGTCGAAGTGGACGGCCGCCCGGTGGTCAAGCGCTCCGAGAACAAGGCGACCGTGGGCGGGCGCAAGACGGCGTACCGCCGGCACAAGCCGACCGGGACCGCGGTCGAGGAGATCGTGCTGTCCCAGCAGGCCACGCCCCCGGCGCAGCCCGGCGACCGGCTGCTGCAGCGCCCGTTCGTGCGCGGCGGCGAGTTCGTCGCGGACCTGCCCACCCTGGCCGACAGCCGCGCCCACCTGCGGGACTGTCTGATCACGATCCCGTGGGAGGGCCTGAAGCTGTCCGCGGGCGACCCCGCGGTGCCGGTGACGGTGACCACCGCCACGTGATCGTTGCGGGACGGCGCTGACCGGAGCAGCATGGGCAGCGGTGGGAAGGCACCACCGTTGACTGTCCGGGGAGGCGGCCATGGCCCGCGCACTGATCATCGTCGACGTGCAGAACGACTTCTGCGAGGGCGGCTCGCTGCCCGTGGCGGGCGGGGCGGCGGTGGCGGTCGGGGTGTCGGCGCACCTGGCCCAGGACGAGGGCGCGTCGCCGCGCCGCTGGGACCACATCGTCGCCACCAAGGACCACCACCAGGACCCGGGCGGGCACTTCGGCAACCCGCCGGACTACTCCAGCAGCTGGCCGGTGCACTGTGTCGCGGATACCTTCGGCGAGCAGTTCCACCCCGCGCTGGACACCGACCGGATCGAGGCGATCTTCCTCAAGGGCGAGTACGCCGCGGCGTACTCGGGGTTCGAGGGGCAGAGCAGCGGCATCGGCCTGGCGGCCTGGCTGCGCATGCGCGACGTGACCGAGGTGGACGTGGTGGGCATCGCCACCGACCACTGTGTACGGGCGACCGCGCTGGACGCGGCCCGCGAGGGCTTCGCGACCACGGTGCTGCTCGACCTGACCGCCGGCGTCGCTCCGGAATCGACGAAGCTCGCCCTCGCGACCCTCCGCGAGTCCGGTGTGGAGATCGCCAACGCGAGCTGAAATCCCTGTTCAGAAGCCCTTAAAGGATGTTTTAGGTAAACGCTCTTCCATTTTAAGGAAAGTTAACTTAATGTTTGGCCGCATCGGGGGGATAGGTGTCAATCATTAAGGGAGAGCCATGCTCAGAACACGGGCCCGCCTGATAGCCGCCACTGCAGCCATGGTCGTCGCCGGTTCCATCGGCGCCGTCACCATGGCGAACGCGGCCGGCACCGTCACCGCCTCCTACACCCAGACCTCCAACTGGGGAAGCGGCGCCGAGGGCAAGTACACGATCACCAACGGCACCAGCGCGGCGGCCACGTGGACCCTCGTGTTCACGCTGCCCTCGGGCACGACCGTCAGCTCCTTCTGGGACGCCAACCTGACCGGCACGGGCCAGACCCGCACCGCGACCGGCACCTGGAACGCTTCCATCCCGGCCGGCGGCACCGCCTCGTTCGGCTTCGTCACGGCGGGCTCCGGCCAGCCGACCGCCTGCACCATCAACGGCGCCAACTGCGCCACCGGCGCCAGCCCGTCGGTCGTGCCGACCACACCCGGCACCAGCCCGAGCGCCTCGCCGTCGGCCCGGCCCAGCACCTCGCCGAGCACGTCGCCGCCGGCCAGCCCGTCCAGCAGCCCGACCAACCCGACCCCGGGCAAGAAGGTCATCGGCTACTTCACGAACTGGGCGCAGTACCAGCGCGCCTACCACGTGAAGAACATCGTGAGCAGCGGCTCGGCCGCGAAGCTGACGCACATCAACTACGCGTTCGGCAACGTGACCAACGGCCAGTGCGTGATCGGTGACTCGTACACCGACTACGACCGGGCCTACTCCGCCGCCGAGAGCGTGGACGGCGTCGCCGACACCTGGGACGCGGGCGCGCTGCGCGGCAACTTCAACCAGCTGCGCAAGATGAAGAAGCAGTTCCCGAACATCAAGATCGTGTGGTCGTTCGGCGGCTGGACCTGGTCCGGCGGCTTCACCCAGGCCGCGGCCAACCCGACCGCGTTCGCCAACTCCTGCTACAACCTGGTCGAGGACCCGCGTTGGGCCGATGTGTTCGACGGCATCGACATCGACTGGGAGTACCCGAACGCCTGCGGTCTGTCCTGCGACAGCAGCGGCCCGCTGGCCTTCCGCAACGTGATGCAGGCCCTGCGCAACCGCTTCGGCGCGAGCAACCTGGTCACCGCCGCGATCACCGCGGACGGCAGCAACGGCGGCAAGATCGACGCCACCGACTACGCCGCGGCAGCGCAGTACGTCGACTGGTACATGCCGATGACGTACGACTTCTTCGGCGCGTTCGCCGCGGCGGGCCCGACCGCCCCGCACTCGCCGCTGAACTGCTACGCCGGCATCCCGCAGGCGGGCTTCTGCACCGAGGCGGCCATCGCCAAGCTGAAGAGCAAGGGCGTTCCGTCCAGCAAGCTGCTCATCGGCATCGGCTTCTACGGCCGCGGCTGGACCGGTGTCACCCAGGCCGCCCCCGGCGGCTCGGCCACCGGCGCGGCCCCGGGCACCTACGAGGCCGGCAACGAGGACTACCACGTGCTCAAGACCTCGTGCCCGGCCAACGGGACCGTCGGCGGCACCGCCTACTGCTTCAAGAACGGGCAGTGGTGGAGCTACGACACCCCGGCGACCATCCAGGGCAAGATGACCTGGGCCAAGAACCAGAGCCTCGCCGGCGCGTTCTTCTGGGAGCTGTTCGGCGACACGTCCAACGGTGAGCTCATCACCGCGATCAAGAACGGCCTTGCCTGATCCAGCAGGGCTGGGCGGCCCGTCGGAACCTCGGGGTTCCGGCGGGCCGCCGCCTTTTCGCGCCCCGGCGCGGTGACGGAACTAACCCCGTTGACCACCGTTAATCACTGACGCGCCGTCGGGGGGCTCGGGCAGGATGGGCGCGGAGGTAAAGACCGCAATGACCATCGAGCCTTACCGCAAGATCCTCGGACTCCCCGGCGTACGCGCGCTGATGCTGGTGGGGTTGGTGGCTCGTGTCCCGGTCATCGCCGCAGGCATCGTGCTGACGCTGCACGTCGTCAACACCATGCACCTCGGCTACGCCCAGGCCGGTCTCGTCGGCACCGCCTCCACCCTCGGCTCCGCGATCGGCTCCCCGCTGGCCGGACGGCTGCTCGACCGGCACGGCCTGCGCCCGGTGCTGATCGTCACCACCGCGGCCCAGGCATTGTTCTGGAGCATCGCCCCGCAGCTGAGCTACCACGTCCTGCTGGTCGGTGCGCTGGTCGCCGGCGTGCTCGGCCTGCCCGTGTTCAGCCTGGTCCGGCAGTGCATCGCCGCGCTCATCCCGGCCGACCAGCGCCGCCCCGGGTTCGCCCTGGACTCCATGGCGGTCGAGCTGTCCTACATGCTCGCCCCCGCGGCCGCCGTCGCCGCGGTGACCGCCTTCGGCAGCCGCCCCACCATGTACGCCGTCGGCATCGGCGTGGTCGGCGCGGGCCTGGCGCTGATCGCCCTCAACCCGCCGACCCGCTCCGCGGCGGAGCAGGCCAACCCGCAGGCCGCGGTGCCGCGCCGGCAGTGGCTGCGGCCGCGCCTGTTCGCGCTGCTGTCGATCACCGCGGTGCTGACGTTCGTGCTCACCGCCACCGACCTGACCCTGATCGCCACGCTCAAGGGCAGCGGCCAGGAGACCTGGATCGGCCTGGTCATCGCCGTGTGGTGCGGCTACTCCCTGATCGGCGGCTTCGTCTACGGCGCACTGCACCGCAGCATCTCGCCGCTGCTGCTGGCCGGGGTCATGAGCGCGCTGACCATCCCGCTCGGCCTGGTCGGCGGCGGCTGGTGGTGGCTGCTGCTCGCGCTGATCCCGGCGGGCGTGCTGTGCGCGCCGTCGCTGTCGGCCACCATCGACACGATGAGCCAGTGGGTGCCGTCGGCCGCCCGCGGCGAGGCGATGGGCCTGCACGGCACCGCGCTGACGATCGGCGTGGCCGCGGGCGCGCCGTTCGCCGGGACGATCATCGACGGGTACGGCCCCGGCTGGGCGTTCGCCGCCACCGGCACCGCCGGCGTGCTGCTGGTCCTGATCGCGCTCCCGTTCTGGCGGCTGGCCGGCGCGGGTGTCCGCACGGACGAGCCCGTCGCGACGGCGGCGGCCGACGGCGCGGACGCGGAGTCGGCCTGGGAGGGCTCCCTGCTCGCCGACGCCGCCATCTCAGGCGCAGCGCCAACCATGCCCACACTCGACGCGGCGAACACCTCCCGCACCCCCGCCACCCACCGCTGACGAAAGGAAGGGCGCCGTCGGATCGCGTCAGCGAGATGAGCAGCTGCTCAGTACATCGCTAGGCGTTGTAGAAGGTGCCCTTCCCCACCGCGTCGGCGGGTGCGGGCTGGCAGCGCGGGCACCAGTAGGTGATGCGTTCGCCGTCACCGTCCTTCTTGGCGATCGGGCCGTTGCAGCGGCGGCAGGGCTGGGCGCGGCGGCCGTACACGTAGCTGGTCTCGCCGCGGTGCAGCGATCCGGTGGTGGACTGGGTCCAGCGGCCCCGGTTGGCCGCCAGCAGCCGCTGGCCGAGCGTCACCATGCCGGGCAGGTCGGGCACGTCGCCGACCGGGGTCCACGGCCACACGCCGCGCAGGAACAGCAGCTCGCACTTGTAGAGGTTGCCGATCCCGGCGAGATTGCGCTGGTCGAGCAGCGCCTCGGCGACGGGGCGGGCGGGGGCGGCCGACAGCCGCCGCACCGCCTCCGCGGGATCCCAGTCGGGCCCGAGCAGGTCGGGGCCGAGGTGGCCGACCAGCTCCGGCTCCCGCGCGGTCGGCACGAGTTGGAGGTCGTGCAGGTGATATCCGACGGCGACGGATTTCTCGGTGCGCAGCACGACCCGGATCAGATGCGCGGGCCGACCCGCCCAGCGCTCGCCTGGGGCGTACACCCGCCAGGCCCCCTCCATGCGCAGGTGCGAGTGCAACGTCAGCTCGCGGTGCCGGGGCGATACCAGCCGCAGCAGCAGGTGCTTGCCCCGGCTCAGCGACTCGGCCACCCGGTAACCCGCCAGGTCGACGGTGGCCAGGTGCGGCACGCGGAAGTCCGACCCGGTCAGCTCCGCGTCCTCCAGCCCGTCCCGCAGCACCTTGGCGGTGTTCCAGACGGTGTCCCCTTCCGGCATGGCTCCATCCTGCCCCACCGCCCGCCCACTTTGTTGATCATGAGGTTGTGGCAGCGACACGCCGCCGAACACGGCCATAAGTTCATGATCAACCCAAAAGGCAGGGGCCCGGGCCGCTGGAAGCGGACCGGGCCCCTGGGTGGGTCGGGTGAGGATCAGACCTCGTGGTCGCCGCCGTGGCGACCGTGGGAGTAGCTGGGGGCCTCGATGACGGGGGCCTTGGTGCCGGTGGAGATGGCCAGGTGGGGGAACTTGGCGTCGAATGCGGGGCGCTCCGAGCGGATGCGGGGCATGCGGTCGAAGTTGCGCAGCGGCGGCGGGCAGCTCGTCGCCCACTCCAGCGAGTTGCCGTGGCCCCACGGGTCGTCGACGGTCACCAGCGGGCCGGTGCGGTACGACTTCCACACGTTGTAGAGGAACGGCAGCGTGGACGCGCCCAGGATGAACGCGCCGACGGTGGAGAACGCGTTCAGGAACGTGAAGCCGTCCGACGGCAGGTAGTCGGCGTACCGGCGGGGCATGCCCTCGGCGCCCAGCCAGTGCTGCACCAGGAAGGTCCAGTTGAAGCCGATCACGGTCAGCCAGAAGTGCACCTTGCCGAGCTTCTCGTCGAGCATCCGGCCGAACATCTTCGGGAACCAGAAGTAGACGCCGGAGTACACGGCGAACACGATGGTGCCGAAGAGCACGTAGTGGAAGTGCGCGACGACGAAGTACGAGTCCGAGACGTGGAAGTCGATCGGCGGGCTGGCCAGCAGCACGCCCGACAGGCCGCCGAAGAGGAAGATCGCGAGGAAGCCGATGGCGAACAGCATCGGTGTCTCGAACGTTATCTGCCCTCGCCACATGGTGCCGATCCAGTTGAAGAACTTCATACCGGTGGGCACGGCGATCAGGAAGCTCAGGAACGAGAAGAACGGCAGCAGCACCTGGCCGGTGGCGAACATGTGGTGCGCCCACACGCTCATCGACAGGGCGGCGATCAGCAGGGTCGCGGCGACCAGACCGGTGTAACCGAAGATCGGCTTGCGGCTGAAGACCGGGATGACCTCGGAGATGATGCCGAAGAACGGCAGCGCGACGATGTACACCTCAGGGTGGCCGAAGAACCAGAAGAGGTGCTGCCACAGCATGGGGCCGCCGGTGGCGGGGTCGAACACGTGCGCGCCGAGGCGGCGGTCGGCCAGCAGGGCCAGCAGCGCGGCGGCCAGCAGCGGGAAGACCATGATCACGAGCAGGCTGGTGACCAGGATGTTCCAGGTCATGATCGACATGCGGAACATCGTCATGCCGGGCGCGCGCAGGGTCAGGATCGTCGTGATCATGTTGACCGCGCCGAGGATGGTGCCCAGACCCGACAGCACCAGGCCGGCGATCCACATGTCCGCGCCGATGCCGGGCGAGTTGATCGCGTCATTCAGCGGCGCGTACGCGAACCAGCCGAAGTCGGCCGCGCCACCCGGCGTGATGAACCCGGCGGTCGCCAGGCTCGCGCCGAACAGGTAGAGCCAGTACGCGAAGGAGTTCAGTCGCGGGAACGACACGTCGGGCGCGCCGATCTGGATCGGCACCACGAAGTTCGCGAACGCGAACACGATCGGCGTCGCGAAGAACAGCAGCATGATCGTGCCGTGCATGGTGAACAGCTGGTTGTACTGCTCCGGGGAGAGGTACTGCATGCCCGGCGCGGCCAGCTCGGCGCGCATGAGCAGCGCCATCAGACCGCCGATCAGGAAGAACACGAAGGCGGTGACCATGTACATGATCCCGATCTGCTTCGCATCCGTGGTGCGCAGCAGGCGGGCGATCGCGGAACCCTTGACCTGCTTGCGCACGGGGTAGGGCCGGGTCGCGATCGGCTGCGGTGCGACGGTGGTCACGTCTGGCCTCCTGTAGCTGGCCCGGCTGCTCGCGACGCCCCACTCTCGCGTCGCCACCCGGATTGATCATTCGAGGCGTACCTCGGAGGCAGAATAATCCTTCGCAGGCGACCCCGGAGCACGGGGTGCCCAGGCCGCGCCGAACTCTGTCATGCGGAGCCCGCTCCGCGGCCTTAATCGGTCGTCCATCCTCCGCTGCGCTCCGGATGTACACCGAGCGGCCGCTCCGACGGGCTCCTTGGTGGTGCGGGGCCCGCCGGAGCGTCGCACGTGGACGTGGCCGGTCAGCGTGTGCCGGCCGACGCGCCGAGGTTGAACTCGATCGCACCGGCCGCGACGGCGCCCAGCGCCAGCAGGATCACGCCCCAGCCGATGAGCCGGTCGGCGGCGTTGATGCGGTGCAGCCAGCGCGAGAACCTGTTGCCGTTGGTGGTGGCGGTCCCGCCCAGGGGGTCCGTGCCGGCCGGGGTGCCGGCCGGGTCGGGGGTGAGCGTCTTGACCACGGTCACCGTGGCTCCGGCCAGGACGAGCAGGGTGCCCAGCACGGCCAGCAGGCCGGCGATCCATTCCTTCATGATCATCCTCCCCACGAGGGACGTCGCCGGTCGGGGCGCCGGCGAACGACTCAGGTTAGACCTGAGCTCGGCTGGGCGATGCAACCTGGACGTGAGATCGTTTGAACATGGCAAAGAAGCCGCCGCGCGACGACGTGGGTGACCGGAATCTCACTGTGCGCGGCCCCGAGGTCGCGGCGGCGGGGCTGCCCGGCGTGCGGCACGGCCTGGCCGCCGCGATGAACCACATGGGCGTACGCCGCACCGCGCTCACCCTGCTCAAGGTCAACCAGGCCGAGGGGTTCGACTGTCCCGGCTGCGCCTGGCCGGAGCCCGCGCCGAAGCATCGCGCGACCGCCGAGTTCTGCGAGAACGGCGCCAAGGCCGTGGCCGAGGAGGCCACCCTGCGCCGGGTCACCCCGGAGTTCTTCGCCGCACACCCGATCGCCGAGCTGGTCGGGCGCAGCGACTACTGGCTGGGCCAGCAGGGCAGGATCACCCACCCGATGGTCAAGCACCCCGGCGCGACGCACTTCACACCGCTGCCCTGGGCGCAGGCGTTCGCGCTGGCCGCCGAGCACCTCAAGGCGATCGAACCGGACCAGGCGCTGTTCTACACCTCCGGGCGCACCTCCAACGAGGCCGCATTCCTGTACCAGTTGTTCGCGCGGGCGTACGGGACCAACAACCTGCCCGACTGCAGCAACATGTGCCACGAGTCCTCGGGCGTGGCGCTGGGCGCGACCATCGGCATGGGTAAGGGCTCGGTCACCCTCGACGACATCCACGACGCGAAGCTGATCGTGGTGGTCGGCCAGAATCCGGGCACCAACCACCCGCGCATGCTCGCCGCGCTGGAGAAGGCCAAGCAGCGCGGCGCGAAGATCATCTCGATCAACCCGCTGCCCGAGGCGGGGCTGATGCGGTTCAAGAACCCGCAGAAGGTCGGCGGTCTCGTCGGCTCCGGCACCCCGCTGGCCGACCTGCACCTGCCGATCCGGGTCGGCGGCGACCTGGCCCTGTTCCAGGCCATCGGCGCGCTGCTGGTCGAGTGGGGCGCGGTGGATGAGGCGTTCGTCACGGCGTACACCTCGGGGTTCGAAGGTTATGCCGCCGCGGTGCGGGAGGTGGACGCGGACCTGGTGGCCCGCGCGACCGGCCTGAGCACCGACGAGATCGAGGCAGCGGCGCGCCTGTTCGCCGCGTCCGAGGCGACCGTGGTCTGCTGGGCCATGGGACTCACCCAGGGGCGCGACGCGGTCGCGACGATCTCCGAAGTCGTCAACGTGCAGCTGCTGCGCGGCATGATCGGCAAGCCCGGCGCGGGCCTGTGCCCGGTGCGCGGGCACTCCAACGTGCAGGGCGACCGGACCATGGGCATCTGGCACGAGCCGCCGACCTGGCTCGGCCGGCTGGGCGACCGGCTGGGCCTGACCATGCCGACCCGGCGCGGGCATGACACGGTCGAGGCGATCCGGGCCATGCGCGACGGCCACGCGAAGGTGTTCGTGGCGGTCGGCGGCAATTTCGCCGCGGCCAGCCCCGACACCGACGTCACCGAGGCCGCGCTGCGCCGCTGCACGCTCACCGCGCACGTGTCGACCAAGCTCAACCGCTCGCACGTGGTCACCGCCGATGAGCAGACCGTGCTGATCCTGCCCTGCCTGGGCCGCACCGAGCGCGACGCCCAGACCGCCGGGGACCAGTTCGTCACCGTCGAGGACTCGATGTCGAACGTGCACGCCTCGCAGGGCCACCTCGACCCGGCCTCGCCGCTGCTGCGCTCCGAGGTCGCCATCGTGTGCGGGCTGGCCCGCGCCGTGCTGCCGGACTCGACGATCCCGTGGGAGTCGTACGCGCAGGACTACCGCGCGATCCGGGCGCTGATCGGGCAGACCGTGCCCGGCTTCGACGACTTCGAGGCGAAGGTGCGCACCAAGGCCGGGTTCACCCTGCCGCACCCGCCCCGCGACAGCCGCAGTTTCCCGACCCCGGACGGCAGGGCGCGGTTCACCGTCAGCCCGCTCGAGGTGCTGACCGTGCCCGCGGGCCGCCTGCTGCTGCAGACGCTGCGCAGCCACGACCAGTACAACACCACCATCTACGGCCTCGACGACCGTTACCGCGGCGTCAAGGCGGGCCGGCGGGTGGTCTTCGTCAACCCCGACGACCTGGCCGAACTCGGCATCGCCGACGGGTCGACCGTCGATCTGATCTCCGAGTGGGCCGATGGCGAGCGGCGCGCGCCGAGTTTCCGCGTCATCGGATACCCGACCGTGCGCGGCTGCGCCGCCACCTACTTCCCCGAGGCGAACGTGCTGGTGCCGCTGGACTCCACCGCGACCGGGTCGAACACGCCGACCTCGAAGCAGATCATCGTCCGGCTGCAGCCCGTCTGATGGGCCGGGCCAGCGACCGCAGGCAGGTGACCCGCATCGACCTGGGCGGGCCGTCCACCGTGCGCCGCCAGGACACCCTGGCCGCCGAGGAGCCCCTGGAGATCCGCGTCGGCCACCGCCACGGCCCCCGCCCGCCGCTCGCCGTCACCATGCGCACCCCCGGCGACGAGCTGGACCTCGCCCTCGGCTTCCTCCTCACCGAAGGCGTCATCACCGCTCCCGCTGACATCCTCACCGCCCAGCTCTGCGCCGGCTCAGGCGAAAGGAAGGGCATCGTCGGCTCGCGTCAGCGGGACGAGCAGGAGCTCAGCACGTCGGAACATGTGGAGGAAGGGCACCTTCTCAACATCGGCCGGGCGGGAGCTGCGGCGGGCCAGGCGGTCGCCGCCGGACTGCGGACGGCGGGGCGCATGCTCGGCGAATCCGCCGCGGGCGAGGATGCCGAACCTGCGGCCCCGGCGAACACCTACAACGTCGTCGACGTCGTGCTCGCCGACCACGTGCCGCCGCCGGCCGCCGGGACCGAGCGCAACTTCTACACCACCTCCTCGTGCGGCGTATGCGGCAAGGCCAGCATCGACGCCATCCGCACCCGCTCCCCGCACGACGTGGCGGCCGACCCGGTCACCGTCGACGCCCGGACCCTGACCCTGCTGCCGGACCGGCTGCGGGCCGCCCAGCGCACTTTCGAGCGCACCGGCGGGCTGCATGCGGCGGGCCTGTTCACGCCGGCGGGCGAGCTGATCGCGGTACGCGAAGACGTCGGCCGGCACAACGCGGTCGACAAGCTCATCGGCGCTCAGCTGCAGGCCGGACGGCTGCCGCTGGCCGGGCACGTGTTGCTGCTGTCCGGCCGGGCCAGCTTCGAGCTGACCCAGAAGGCCTGGATGGCCGGCATCAGCGTGATGGCGGCCGTGTCCGCGCCCAGCACGCTCGCCGTCGACCTCGCCGCCGAGGCGGGCATGACCCTGGTCGGCTTCCTGCGGGGCCAGACCATGAACGTGTACGCAGGCCCGCAGCGCATCACCACCTGACGCGAGCCGACGGTGCCCCTCCTTAGGGGCGGAGGGCGTGGGAGTGGTGGTAGTCGCCGTCGGCGGAGACGAGCCAGCTGTGCAGGGGGGTGTCGGCGACCAGGGCCGTGGTGGCGGTGAGGCGGCACAGGCGGGTGGCGAGTTCGAGCTCGCTGACCCCGGTGGCGCGGGCCAGCGAGTCCCCGGCGCTGAGTTCGCAGCCGTACGCCGGGTCACCGGCGTCGGGGTTGATCCAGACGGTCGCGCGCACGTCGGCCGCGCCCATCAGGTCCTCGGCGGTGCCGGTGAAGACGTCCGCCGGGTCCAGCCCGTACGCCTCGTGCAGCGACTGCCGCAGTGCCTGCGCCGGCGTCCCGGACGCGAAGGCCACGCTGTAACTCGCCCGGCCGTCCTGCGCGGCCTGCCACACCTGGTCGATCGCCGCCCGCAGGTACGCCGCGACGCCCTCGGGCTGCATGTTCAGGTCCCCGATCGCCTCCGCCGTGAACGGCACCCGCACCACGTCGTACGTGCCCTTGGCCGGGTCGCCGAACTCCTCGCCGTAGCGGTTCGCGACGTCCATCGAGACCAGGCGGCACGCGAAGAGGTGCTGGCGCTGCCAGAGGCCGTCCTCGCGCTGCGCGTCGACGAAGGTCAGCGGCACCGGCGCGGTGACCACCGCCCGCAGTTCCTCGTCGAGCTCCCGGTACAGCGCGGCGAGCAGGTTGGCGTCGTGCTTGTCCACGCCGCCGCCGGGTGTCGCCCAGTAGCGCCGCGGCACGCCGGGGCGGGTCCGTTCGAACAGGATCAGGTCGTCGCCGTCGAGGAGCACGGCGCGCACACGCTGACGGTCGGGCACGGCAACCATGTCACCAGCCTCGTCGCCCGTGACGCCTTTGTCGACCGGAAGGCCGATTCCGCCCCGTCCGAACGAGGTGCGTCCCCCGCCTGTAGGGGCCCGTGCGAAACATGATTGAGTCTCGCCAAGCACGCGCCGTGCTGATATATGTGATTGCCGTAACCCCGGGTCACAGGAGGTGGTCATCATGGTGAGTTCAGCCGACCCCTCTGCGGGGGAGGAAGAGACCATCAACATGCTGTTCCACCTGTCGCGGCGCTCGCAGGCGATGGTCGACCGGCTGATCAGCTGCCTGGACCGGATGGAGCAGGTCGAAGAGCCGGACGCGGACCGCATGAAGGACGTCTTCGAACTCGACTTCCTCGCCATCCGCATGCGGCGCAACGACGAGAGCCTGCTGGTGCTGGCCGGCGGCGAGTCGGCCCGGATCCGCCGCGAGCCGGTGTCCCTGGTCGACGTGCTGCACGGGGCGCGCTCCGAGGTCGAGGACTTCCGCCGGATCGAGTTCGGTGTGATCGACGACGGCCTGGTGGTGGTCGCCCCGGCCGTGAACGACCTGGTGCACCTGCTGGCGGAGCTGTTCGACAACGCGGCCGCGTTCTCCCCGCCGGACAGCACGGTGCTGGTCGAGGCGCGCCGGGTGGCCGACCGGGCGGTGCTGCTGATCGAGGATCGCGGCATCGGCATCGGCGCCGAGCGCCTGCGCGAGCTGAACCACCGGCTGGCCCACCCGAGCCCGGTGACCGCCGCGATGTGCCGGCAGATGGGCATCGAGGTGGTCAGCCGCCTCGCCCAGCGCCACGAGATGCGCGTCGAGCTGGAGCCCGTCGGCGACCGCGGCATCGCCGCCTCCGTCGTCCTGCCCGCCCACGCCCTCGTGAACTGACCCACCCCGCCGCCCCCACCACCCGCGGGCGCACTGCGCGCCGCGCGCCGCGCGCCGCGCGCCGAGATCGGTCGACTTGCCTGGCAGGTGGGCGAATGGGTGGTCAAGACACGCACAGGTGCCGGGCAAGTCCGGTGATCTTGAGCACGTGCCGCGGGCGTGGAGGTACGTGGGGCGGGCGGCGGATCACGGTGGGTAGGGGCGTCGCGAAACGCGCTCGACCGATCCGGGAGAATGGCACCATCTCGCTTCTCATGGAAGGACGTGCCGATCGTGGCCGCAACCCCGGAGGCCGACTGGGTCTCCCGCTTCGCTGACGAGGTCATCGCCGAGGCAGAGCGTCGCGCTCCGGGCAAACCGATCGTCTGCGCGTCCGGCCTGAGCCCGTCGGGCCCGATCCACCTGGGCAACCTGCGCGAGGTGATGACCCCGCACCTGGTCGCCGACGAGGTCCGGCGCCGCGGGCACGAGGTCGTGCACATCATCAGCTGGGACGATTACGACCGCTTCCGCAAGGTGCCGGCCGGCATCGACGAGTCCTGGGCCGAGCACATCGGCAAGCCGCTGACCTCGGTGCCGGCCCCGGCCGGCAGCGCGTACCCGAACTGGGCCGAGCACTTCAAGGCCTCGATGACCGAGTCTCTGGCGCAGCTGGGCGTGGAGCACCGCGGCATCAGCCAGACGCAGATGTACACCTCGGGGGCGTACCAGGAGCAGATCCTGCTGGCCATGCGCGAGCGCGCCAAGATCGACGCGGTGCTGGACCGTTACCGCACGAAGGGGCGCACCGGTGCGGGCGCACCGCAGCAGGGCAAGCTCGACGAGGACGAGGCCGCCGCGGCGCAGGAGGCCGCGGAGGGCTCCGGCGCGGCCGCCGAGGACGACGGCACGGGCGCGGCGGGCTACTACCCCTACAAGCCGTACTGCTCGGTCTGCGAGCGCGACCTGACCACCGTGGTGGCCTACGACGACGAGTCGACCGAGCTGACCTACACCTGCCAGTGCGGGCACACCGAGACGGTGCTGCTGTCCGAGCACCACCGCGGCAAGCTGGTGTGGAAGGTCGACTGGCCGATGCGCTGGGCGTACGAGGGCGTGGTGTTCGAGCCCTCGGGCGTGGACCACTCCTCCCCCGGCTCGTCGTTCCAGGTCGGCGGGCAGATCGTCGGCGAGGTGTTCGGCGCGCAGCAGCCGATCGGCCCGATGTACGCCTTCGTCGGCATCTCCGGCATGGCGAAGATGAGCAGTTCGAAGGGCGGCGTGCCGACCCCTGCCGACGCGCTGGAGATCATGGAGCCGCCGCTGCTGCGCTGGCTCTACGCGCGCCGCCGTCCGAACCAGGCGTTCAAGGTCGCCTTCGACCAGGAGATCCAGCGCCTCTACGACGAGTGGGACACCCTGGGCCGCAAGGTGGCCGAGGGCACCGCGAACGCCGCCGACACCGCCGCGCACAGCCGCGCCGTCGGCACCGCCGCGGGCCTGCTGCCGGTGACGCCGCACCCGCTGCCGTACCGCACGCTGGCCTCGATCGTGGACATCACCACCGGCGACCCGGAGCAGACCCTGCGCATCCTGCGCGACCTGGACCCGGCCGACCCGGTGGCCTCGCTCGACGAGACCCGACCGCGCCTGGACCGCGCCCAGCACTGGATCACCACCCAGGTCCCGGCGGAGCAGCGCACCCGCGTCCTGCCCGAGCCCGACACCACCCTGCTGGCCAAGCTCGACGACGACCAGCGCGAGTCCCTGCGGCTGCTGCTGGCGGGCCTGGACGACCACTGGTCCCTGGAGGGCCTGACCACCCTGCTCTACGGCGTCCCCAAGACCCGCCTGGGCCTGCCCATGGACGTCAAGCCGACGCCCGAGCTCAAGGTCGCCCAGCGCGAGTTCTTCGCCCTGCTCTACCACCTGCTGGTAGGCCGCGACACCGGCCCGCGCCTGCCCACCCTGCTCCTCGCCGTCGGCCCCGACCAGGTCCGCACCCTGCTGACCCCCTGACCTGGCCCGTCCCCCCGGCCCTGCCGAAACCGCACAGGGCCGGGGCCGGCGGTCCCGGTCAGGGTTCGAGCAAGGTGGCGCGGAGGCGGGCGACGTAGGCGTCGTCGATGCCGAGCTGCTTCTCGGCGTAGCCGCGCAGAGAGCCGTGGTTCTCCTCGGCCCAGGCGAGGAACAGGGTCATCACCTCGCCGGGCGCGCGGCCGTAGCCGGGCCAGGTGGGCGCGACGCCCATCAGCGCGGTGATGTCCGCGACCAGGCCCGCCGTGGCCAGTTCGGTGAGCGCGAAGTCCTCGACGATGACCTCGTCGGGCACGTCGAGCAGGGTCAGCACCAGGGCGGCGAGCAGGCCGGTGCGGTCCTTGCCGGAGGCGCAGTGGAACACCACGGGCGCGTTCTCGGCCGCGACGATCACGTCGAGCGCCTGCCGCAGCTCGACCACCCCGTCCTGCGCGACCTCGGCGTACTTGCCCGCGAGGAACGGCCCGGTCGCCACCTCCGGCCCCAGCTCCGCCTGCCGGTACGGCCGGTGCTCCACGCTGAGGTTGTGGTACGCCAGCCCGTCGTGCTCGCGCACCCGCCCGTGACGGGCGATCTCGAACGGGTACCGCAGGTCGATCACGGTCTTGACGCCCAGCTCGCGGAACCGGGCCCAGTCCGCGTCATCCATCTTGGACAGCGCGTCGGACCGGTAGAGCCGCCCCCAGCGCACGGTGCGGCCCTCGAATCCCCGGTAGCCGCCCAGATCACGGAAGTTGCGCAGATGCCCGAAGGCGAGGTGTCTGTCCACAGCCGCACGCTAGCTCAGCCTGATCTTCCTAGCTGACCCGGCCAAAAACCGCAATCTACTCAAACAGGCAATACCGCTATACAGTCATCCACAGCCGCGGCAAGAACCTGCACGTCATCGCCAGGAAACGTCAGGAGACGGTGATGCAAGCGTTTGTCCTGCCCGACTTCTACCTGCCCCACCCGGCGCGGCTGAACCCGCACGAGCAGCACGCCCGGGACCACTCGACCGCCTGGGCCAAGCAGATGGGGATGCTCGACGCCCCGGGCCCGTCCGGCGAACCGGTGTGGGACCTGGAGAAACTGAGCAAGCACGACTACGCGCTGATGTGCGCGTACACCCATCCCGACTGCGACGAGACAGCGCTGGACCTGGTCACCGACTGGTACGTCTGGGTCTTCTTCTTCGACGACCACTTCCTCGAGTCGTTCAAGTACGACCGCGACCTCGCCGGGGCGCAGGAGTACCTGGACCGGCTGGAACTGTTCATGACCGAGCCGGGTCAGACTCCCCCGGAACCCGGCAACCCGGCCGAGGCGGGACTGGCCGACCTGTGGGCGCGCACCATCCCGCACATGTCCGACGGCTGGCGGCAGCGCTTCGTCGCCAGCACGCACAACCTGATGGTCGAGTCGATGTGGGAGCTGGACAACATCAACCGGCACCGCATCGCCAACCCGATCGAGTACATCGAGATGCGGCGGCGGGTCGGCGGCGCGCCCTGGTCGGCGAACCTCGTCGAGTACGCCTGCGGGGCCGAGGTGCCCGACCGGCTGGCCGGGCTGCGGCCGCTGCAGGTGCTGCGGGACACCTTCGCCGACGCCGTGCACCTGCGCAACGACCTGTTCTCGTACCAGCGGGAGGTGGCCGAGGAGGGCGAGAACTCCAACGCGGTGCTGGTGCTGGAGAAGTTCCTCGACGTGCCCACCCAGCGGGCCGGCGACCTGGTCGGCGAGCTGCTCACGTCGCGGCTGCACCAGTTCGAGCACACCGCGCTGACCGAACTGCCGGTGCTGTACGCCGAGCACGCGGCCACCCCGCCGGAGCAGCTGGCGGTGGCGCTGTACGCGAAAGGGCTGCAGGACTGGCAGTCGGGCGGGCACGAGTGGCACGCCCGGTCCAGCCGGTACACGAAGATCACACCGCGGGCCGAGGGACCCGCCGCGGTGCTGGCCCCGGGCCTGCCGACGCTGTTCGGGCAGTACGCCCACCTGCCGCTCGGCCGGCAGCCTGGCCACCTGCCGGTGCCCCCGCTGCACATGCCCTACCGCCCGCGCACCAGCCCGCACCTCGCGCAGGCCCGGCGGCAGACCGTTTCGTGGAGCCGCGACATGGGCTTCTTCGAGCCCGTGCCCGGCAGCGGGGTGCACGGGCTGTGGGACGAGCCGTCGCTGGACGGGTTCGACCTCGCCTTCTGCGCCGCGATGATCCACGCCGACGCCACCGCGGAACAGCTGGAGATCTCCGCGAACTGGCTGGCGTGGGGCACCTACGGCGACGACCTGTTCCCGGTGCAGTACGGCCGGGCCCGGGACTTCCTCGGCGCGAAGGCCGGCAACGCCCGGCTGTCACTGTTCATGCCGCTGGACGGCGAGCCGGCGCCGCCGCCGGTGACGCCGCTGGAACGCGGCCTGGCCGACCTGTGGCAGCGCACCGCGGGGCCGATGGCGCCCACCTCGCGGGCCCGCTTCCGCAAGGCGGTCGAGGACATGACCGCCTCCTGGGTATGGGAGCTGGCCAACCAGATCCAGAACCGGGTGCCCGATCCCGTGGACTACGTGGAGATGCGCCGGGCCACGTTCGGCTCCGACATGACGATGAGCCTGTGCCGGCTGGCCCACGCCGGGCAGGTGCCCGACGAGGTGTACGAGCACCGGGTGATGCAGCAGCTGGAGCACGCCGCGCAGGACTACGCGTGCTTCACCAACGACCTGTTCTCCTACCAGAAGGAGATCGAGTACGAGGACGAGATCCACAATCTGGTGTTCGTGCTGGAACGATTCCTCGGCTGCGACCGGTATGCCGCACGTGACCTGGTCGCACGGCTGATGGGCGAGCGCATGCGGCAGTTCGAGCACATCGTGTCGGTCGAGCTGCCCGCCATGTGCGACCAGCTGGGGCTGGACGAACCGGTCCGGCGGCGGCTGACCGGGTACGCCGACCAGCTCAAGGACTGGATGTCGGGCATCCTGCGCTGGCACGAGGAGTGCGTGCGGTATTCCGCCGCCAGCATGTCGCGGCGCAGCCCCGGCATGTCCGCGCACGCTCCCGCGCTCCTGCCGCTGCCGTCGGGGCTGGGCACCTCGGCGGTGCGCGTGCTCGAACTGCTCGCCGCGCGCTGAGCCACACCCGGCGCACACCCGTGGCGCCGCACCCGGATCACCTCCGGATGCGGCGCCACGGTGCGCTCGGCCCCACCGGCGAGCCTGCGAGCTGCGCCCGAAGCGTTCAATATATCGATGTTAATAGATTGTTTCAAGCCATCATCTCATATCGATATCTGACAGTCTATCGATCTATGGCCACGCTTAGTGTATCGGTGGTCGTCGAAGCGTGACTATCGGCGACCGTACCCGTCCCCTAGATCGGAGGCCCCTGGTGGTCCGACTCGTCCGTGTCGCACTCACCGCCCTACTGGTGCTCGGCGGCACCCTGATCGCCGCCGCGCCGGCGAACGCGGCGGTGCTCGACGTGCAGTGCACCTCGCCGAGCAGCACCAACACCATCACGTTCACCCCGCCGCTCACGCTGGTGAACCAGCCCACCGTGGTGTCGCGCACCACGAACTACAAGCCCTGCCGCGCCCCGCGCTGGCCCAACCTGGTCTCCGGGTTCGAGACCAAGACGATCACCATGCTCGACGACTGCACCATGGTGCTCGGCACGCTGACCGTGAACTTCACGATCACCTGGAACACCGGCCAGACCACCACGGTCAACGCCATCCGCACCGCGTCGCTGTCGGGTTCGAGCCTCGTGGTGACCTTCACCGGCACCGTCACCGCCGGGCTCTTCCTCGGCAGCAACGTCAACCAGGTGTTCGTCGGCTCCGGGGTCGACCTCATCAACTGCCTCGCCGGGCGGGGCGCGGTGAAGAGCATCGTGTCGCGGGTGAACCTGACCATCTCGCACTGACACCCGCACCGGGGCCGTGGCGGCCGCAGCCCGAAACCGCCGCCACGGCTCCACCCCGCCCGCCGAACACCTCGCGCCCCCACGGATCACGCCGGCACTCGTACCGTGAGCACATGCCCGAACCGACGGTCCGCAGCCGGTGGCAGAACGCCGCCATGGCGGCGGCCATGCTGGCGATGGGGACGGCCGGCGCGCTGGGCTGCTTCATCCAGATCACCCGGATCGCGCCGGATTCGACGCTCACCGTCCTGGCAGCCGCGGCCGCGGCGGTGGCCTGCGCCACGGCCGGCTCGACGCTCGCCATACGGGCGGCGCGGAGCGGCGTCACCGCCGAGCGGGACGTCCTCGTGATACGCGGCATGCTGAGCACGCGGCACGTCCCCCGCGCGGACGTGATCGCGGTGCCGGTCGTCAAGGCACCCAACGGCCGCGGCGGCACCTACTTCACACCGGTGATCGCCTACCGGGTCGACCCGAAGGCGCGTGGCCGCACAGCGCGGCGCGAGCTGGTCACCGCCCTCGGAGTGCCGGCCGAGCCCCGGACCGCATCCGTGTTCCTGCTCCGGCTCGCGTCGCTGTCGGAGCGAGCCGCGCAGCGTCACGCCGACCGCATCAGGACGATGGCCACCCGTCCCCGCGTCGACCCTGGGCCGTAGGCGTCCGGCCGCACATCCCGGCTGAACAAAGCGAAACGCCCAGGTCAATGACCTGGGCGTTTGCCTCTCCGGTGGAGCCGAGGGGACTCGAACCCCTGACCCCCACACTGCCAGGACTGAGCGAGGGATAGCGCCCCACCAGGCAAGCCTCTGACCTGCATCCTTGCGACGGTCCGCACCCCGACTCACCGCCATTCCCCGTTGCGTGCCCCTCGATGTGGCACGGATGCGGCACGGATAAATCACATACACCTATACGCATATTACTATGTTTTGTTAACTAGGTGAGCTTGCTGAAACATCAGCGCGCAGCGGCAGCGCGCAAGTGTTTCAGCCGCTCTTCCCGATCATGAGGGACGCGGGGGACAGCATGATCACTCAGTTGTCCCTCATGATCAGTTATGTTCGTGCCGGTCAGGGCCAATTGGGGGACACCGGGGACACGGGGGACACCACTCCGCCACAGTCCTTCGGGTTGCAGCGCGAGATGCGCTACCGCTCGCGGTATTGTCATCGATCGTGGACGCTCTGACTGACGACCCTTTGGCGCTCCCCGATCAGGACGTCCTGATTGAGGGCGTACCAGACCATCTCGTGGAACCGCTGCGCGCATGGCTCAGAAGTCAGCTCCGCAGCAAGTCAGAATGGAACGAGGTGTTGGCGCGGGCAATCCTTCTGCGAATTCGTCGGTCGAAGGCACCCCAGGTCAACTACTACGGAACTGCGCTGGTCAACTGCCCGCAAGGCGATTTGCTCAGGGCGATCAACGCTCTTCTGCAGTTGGTTGACAAGAAACACCTTAAGATTGACACCTTCGAGCTAGATCACCTCCTGTCATTCGGTGGATCTGCATATCGAGTCAGCAGCGACCTCGATCGCCTCGTTCACCGCGTGCCAGAGCAAGCGCAGGCCGCATTCGATACGGCGGCAAAGACCGCGCCAGAAGCCGCCGCACGTCACCTCCAAGATGCCTGGGTGGCGACGTACGGGCTAGACCCGGATTACGACAAGGCAGTCTCTTCATCAATAAAGGCAGTTGAGGAGATACTGCTTCCCCTCGTTAGCCCCACCAACGACGGTCACCGCACTTTGACGAAGAGTCTTGCCACGCTGAAACGTGAGGCATCCGACTGGGAGGTCGCGTTGCCGAACCTGCCTTCCGGCTCGTCCGCCATTTCGATCTTGAGCGACTTGATGCACGCAATGATGAAGGCGCACTCCTCGCGTCATGGTGGATCATCCACATCTCGAATTCCATTCGCAGTTGAAGCGGAAACCGTGCTCCACCTCGCGATTGCGCTTGTTCAAGTGCTATCGATCGGCGGGCTGAAGAAGGCATAGACCCGCATCGCCGCACAGCAGCCCACAGCAGTTCGGCCCAGCCCATCAGTCCGAAGTCCAGCACTCGCCGCCGCATCGTCGCTGAGCGCCGCGGCTGGTGCGCCCGGCCGAAGATCGAGCCTTCCGGTCAGCACATGTTCGGCCGCTACCGGATCGCCGGCCGCAATCCGGTAGCCGCGACGCACGTTGCGCGCCGCCAGCTCGGCGAACTTCATGATCAGCTCCGTTGTTGCTGGTCAGGCCGGGTTGGGGGACACGGAGACACGAGAGTCGGCAAAGGATCGGCCCCAATGCGCACAACCGACTCGGACTGTATGTGGGATGCCCAAGTCCACCAGGCTGAGGCACCATATCGTTCGTGTCGATGCCCTCACAGAGCACCAGCTCTTCTGGCAGTCATGATCCGCTGATCTCAGAAGCAACGATTTACTACACCTTCACCAGCGCCACCGAAAAGCCACTTGATCTACATAAGGCAGCGACACGACTACTCAAGTCCGGTGTGGCTGAAACTGTGTGCTCGCCAGCAGAAGGTGAGGTGAGGGTTTCACCGAGGTATCGCCAACTTGCCAAACTCCACCGAAAAGCCACCAGGCTCCAGGAGAGCCAGAGGTTACTGTCAGAGGGACAATTTCGGTCGCTGATTACACGGCACCCTCTTATGGCTATGCGGGTTGCAGCCTCTATCGGCCGCTCACTGCTTCGGGGTGAGATTCCCCAAGAGGACGTGGTAGAAGAGGACACGAGTCCTGATGATTCCACACTTGACGAGGCAATCGAGCTTATAGAGCGATCCGTTGCCGCCAGACAATCAGTTAGCGGTGCTCAACATGCCATAGAATCGACATTGCTTCGATCTGCCTATCGCGATAGCGAGCCGTACCTACGCTTGCTTCTACGACCATCTCGGCACTGGCTAATACATATGGCAGGCGGAACACAGCGCGAGATTGACGACTTCGGCTCCCCCAGTCACGTTGAGGCGCTTCTGCTAATTCACCGCTCTGGCGTACTACAGATTACGTTCGCACTAACCCTTCCCGAAAATCTCAAAGGCAGCGCCTTTTCCGCTTTTACCTTCGGCGGAAATCTTGTTTGTCAAGCATCCGAGATATCCGAACCAATAATTGCGAACGCCGCACGCGATCGTTACGAGAGAGATGTTTCACACTGGCTGGGAGAATGGAGGGAGGAGGAAGAGGAGGGAACACGCTGGCGGCGAATGCAGTTCAGGGAGCACGCAAGCTTTGCAGACCTGTTTGCGCTATATATTGACGCAATTCTAAAAGTCGTGAAACAGGATGGTGGGCATGAATGGCAGTGCTATCCAGTAATCTGTATCGACAAGGTCACATGCTGCGATGGCGAATCTGAGTGGCTAGAGGCTCACGGGGCATACATGGCGACCATCTGCAACGGTGGGCCGTCGAAGCTACGAGAGTCAGCCATTGCCGAGCTGTCACCAAAGAACCGATCCCTCGTGCCTGACCATTCAGTTTTCGTGACGGCTACCAATAGTTTGCGTATTGCGTGGACGGAGTCCGATTACGAAAGCTCCTTCATCGACCATCTTCAACTGATCGTTCCGATCGAAATCACTCTACTTCAACATTGGCAGCTCAGAAACCTTGAGTCCCGCCTACACGCTACAGATGAACGCGGATTCGATGTGCAGGCAGTCCAACACGAGGCAATCTACGGACTTCGCGAGTATCGACAAAGCAGCCTTCAGCACGGCACTGCAATCGAATTAACTGAGCACCTACTAGGTGCGTGGCGGACAGAGAGGCTCCACGCACGGATCATCGATTCGCTGGATCAGCTACAACAACTTGCAGCCATGGAGCAAACCCGCCAGTCGGCCAGCCGAGCCAACCGTCTAGCAGCGGCAGCAGTAGTGGTCGCCCTCGCTGTCGGATTGCCCGCCATCGAGGACACCATGGAAATCGCTAAGAAGATACCCGAAGATGGACTATGGGGAACGCTCGCATGGCCACTAAAGCACTTCGCCAATCAGGGCGATCTCGGCTATTGGAAGCTCTACATAGTCCTACTAGGAACTGTGACCGCCGCATACATCGCGCTGCTGCTAAAACGCTATCGTTTCGGGGTCATGGTACTGCGCAGGGCTGGATACTCTTGGCAACAGGTAACAATTGCCAGTCCGTCGCAGCGAAGCGAAGAGGGCGCTGACTCCGACGGGTAAGCCACATGCCGCCGTTAGACGGATGCGATCATGTAGCAAGCTCATCTGCGCTACTGAATTAGCGTCCGCTCGGCCCTCGCCTGGTTGGGTGGCAATGCCGGTAACACGGCCATCATGTCGAGGTCGCTCCAACCAGATCGGACACGGTCACGACCGGTAGCTGGACACCTCACCGACTTCGCGCTCGAAAAGAGCCCCGGAGCCGCGATGCCCATAGTTCATCGTCCGGACGTGTCGGAAGCCCTGACGCTCGTAGTAACTGTGGAGTGCGTGGTTCGTCTGCCATGCGTCGAGCCGAAGCCAGCGCTTGCCCTGGCGGGCGGCTTCAGCCGCTGCCCAGTCGAGAAGCGCCTTGCCCACGTCTCCGCCAGCCGCCTGACGGCTAACGATCATGCGGTGAACGTACAGTGCCTCTTCCGGCCGGTCCTCCGGAGCCCAGAATTCCGGGTCAGCGAATTCGTCGAGTGTCAACGTCCCAACAACCTGGTTATTGAGGCGCGCGACATAACATGTCCCGGCCAGGATTGCCCTCTCGATCCGCCCACGAACTTGCTCCAGGTGCTGCACCTGCGACACGCCAGCAGGCTGCCACTGCCCCAGCCCTTTGCTCTTCAACCATGCCTGCGCCTCGCGGTACAGATCGAAGATCGCGTCGAGGTCGGCCGGAAACGCAAGGCCCATCTCGAACATCAGCTTTCGGCTTCCTTCGCCCGGTCCCGCTCGAACACGATGACGTGGCGATCACCAGGAAGGATGTTGATCACGACGCGCACCGGACGGCCGTCCTCTGTTAGCCCAGTACAGATGTGGCAGGAGACAGGGGTTCCTGGACCGAGCTGGAGTCGTGCGGCCTCGTCTGGAGTGGGCATCCGTACGTAGATTTCATCAAGCGCGCGAACCTGATGTGCACCGTTCTCCGTGAGCACCTGATTCGCCCCACGCGCGATGTCGTGCGGCATCATGATCTCAGTTCCCTGCGCGAGCGCCAGCGGGAAGTAGCTGTCGTTAGTGTTGTACGGCTCGCCATCCAGATACCGGACGCGCCGGCGCACTACCGCCAACTCCCCCGGTTCGAGTCGCAGCCTCTTCGCAACATCTGATGATGGCTCGACTATCGCCACATCGATCGTCTGCTTAGGCTCTCGACCTGCTTCCGAATGCTCGGCAAGGAAGATGTCCATCTCAGGGCTCAGGGGTCGAGGCCGGAACTCGGTCTGCGGCCTGTAGTACAGCGGCTTGCGATCTTTGACGAAGTAACCACGTGGCGGCTGAGGCACGACGAGACCTTCGTTCACCAGCGCGGTTAGTGCCTGCCGTGCGGTCGCACGGGCGACGCTGTAGCGGCTCGTCAGCTCGCTCTCCGTTGGGAGCTGCGCACCTGGCGCGAGTGTTCCGTCAGTGACCTGATTGCGCAGGTCAGCTGCAATCTGCTGCCACTTGGACCGGCTCTGTCCAGGCATTCTCGCTCCCTCGGGACCTCCAGCGCACATCTGTCTAGACAGTATAGGCAGTGGCCTTGACAAGCCATCACCCATGCGTCACAGTCTTACTGTCTAGACAGTCTGGACTGACTAGACGAGGCTCTGCGTATGGCCAGGTGGATGCGGGGAAGGCGACCGACGTCGCACGCCCACAGCTGCCTGTGATCGGTCGTTCCTTGACAAGTGAATGGGTGGTCCACCTGCCCGAGAACGAAGGTGGACGCGCACGGCTGAGGTTCGTGTAGATCTGCCCGGCGTGGCCGGGCCTCAGAGCTTTGCAAGTAGCACCGGGACGCGGCCCGGCCTGGAAACCATCTGGCCGCGCCCCGGCTTCCCATCCACCCACTGAGTAGGAGGAGGTACCTCCATGGTCGCAAATCTGCGCGTCACGATCCGCAGCTGCGCCGTGTGGCGCACCTGCGAGTGCGGGGCGCTGGCTCCGCTGTCTGCCGACGAGGACCGCTGTGCGGACTGCCGCAGCGGCAAACGTGCCCCCGGCCGTCGCCGGTCGGTGCGTCCCCGAGGAAGGAAGTAGCGCAACCATGGCTTTCCTGGATGACATCGACGGCCCTTCCGATGCGGAGCTGGCCGCGGTCGAGCTGGAGTGGCCGCTGATCGCGGCCGAGATGGACCTCGCCGAGATCGAGGCGCAGATGCTGACCGCCGAGTGCGGTCCGGTCGAGCTGGACTGGCGCAGGCTGCGCCGGGCGGAGCGGCGCGTGCTGCGGGTCCTGGTCGAGCTGCTCGACCTCACCGACGACGCGAACCGGCAGAGCGAGCAGGAGCAGCGGTTGGCGGTGGCTGCCTGATGAGCGCGCAGATTCCGCCGCACGTGCCCCTGCCCCGGCTGGTGAAGCTCATCGACGCTCACGCCGCTGAGCTGCTCAACCCCACAGAGCTTTATCCACAGCTTGTGGACGCAGTCGGCAAGCGCCGCGCCCGCTGGATGTGGGCGGTTGCTCTGGCGATCATCACCGTTCGCGATGACCTGGTTCGCGATGACGTGTCCGCTACCGAGGTGTTCGCGTCGCTGTTCGGGCTGATCTTCCTGCTGCTGATGCTCGCGGTTGATGGCTGGTGGGACGGCGCGCTGTGCGGCGCGGCTGTCGCGCTGTTCGCGGTGTCGCTGACCAAGACCCTGTTCCGGCAGATCCGAGACGAGTGGTGGTCGTGATGGCCAGCCGCTCTGCGCTTCCCCTCACGCCCGGCGACGCCGGGGCCGTTCCCGCTTCCTGGAGGCACGAGATGGACACCCCTGAGCGGGCCAAGGGTCCGCTGCACCTGCTGTTCGTGTTCTACCTGGCCATGGCTGGGCTGGCGCTCTACGGCCAGTCCGATGGCCTGATGGCCTGGCTGAACATCGACCGTATCCCTGCGCTGCTGATCGGGTTCGCGATCGAGCTGCTCGCGGCGGTGCTGCTCGGGTTCGCCGACTGGCGGCGCACCGACCGGGGCGAGCAGGCGATTGCGGCCCGCCTCCTGTCGATCGCGGTGGCGCTGGGGGTGGCCGGGCTGAACTTCTTCGGCCATGACGCCAGCGTCGGGCAGCGGCTGCTATTCACCGGGGCGAGCCTGGCCGGATACGCGGTGTGGACGCTGCACAGCAACGCCCGTCGCCGTGACGCGCTGCGCGCGGCCGGTCGGCTTGCCGGCCAGCCGCCCGTGTTCGGGCTCGGGGCCTGGCTGCGGGAGCCGAAGGTGGTCTGGCGGGCGCGCCAGCTTGCCACCGCTGACACGGCGCTGAGCGTGCACGACGCGATGGCGCAGGCCCGTGCCGATATGGCGGCTGAGGAGCGGCACCGGGCGATCGCCGCAGCGCTGCGCCGCAAGCTGGCCAAGTCCCTGGACAGCACTTCGGCGGACATCGCGATGGTGTCTTACGACCTGGACGAGGTAGCCGCACGGCTGGCCAAGTCCGTGGACTACGGAAGGCTGACCGGACTGCTCGCGGCCGACATCCACCCGGATCGCATCGCCGAGGGCCGGACCGCCAAGCGCTCTGCCCCGAATGCTGCGCCGGACGCGGTCCGTGTCGATGATGCGGACAAACCGCAGCCTAAGCCCACCAATACCCGCAAGGCCGACAGCGGACGTAAGGCGGACGCGGCGACCCGCGTTCGGGCGGCGCTGGCGGACAACCCCGGCGCGACACAGGCCGAGATTGCCCGCGCGGCTCGGACCTCCGACCGGACGGTGCGGCGTGTGCTGTCGGCCGCGCGTCCGGACATCGTCGCCATCGCCGCTGCCGCCTGAGGCCGCGGTATCGGCCGATCGCCAACAACCTAACTGGCAGTTAGAGGCGGGCGCGTTCTGCGCCCATAGCGTCACTCGCGGTTGGACACAGCGGGGTGCGGCACCAGGCCTGAGAAACCGCGCCGCACCCCTCGCCCCTCTACCGAAGGAGCTGTCTTCAGCATGCCAAAGTACGAGTTCCGGACGGTGCAGCACACCCCCGCGCGGGTTGTGTACCGGTTCCTGTCCGGCCGATTCCTCGACGGAGAGCGGCGCACCGATGGCGGCTACCTGCGGCCCGGTCGCCGCGTGCTGGCCGAGTCCGGGCACGCCTCGAAGTGGGCGATGCTGCCGGGCTGGCAGCGTCAAGCCTGGCGACTGGGTACGCCCGTCGCGCTGTGCGGGGTTTCCTCCGCCTACCTGACCAGCCCCGACCTGACGGCCGGCACAGCCGCCGTACTGGCCGCTGTCGGCGGCACGCGGGTCGCTCGGCGGGCGCGGGCGGCGTGGCGGATGCGCAGGTTCAACGCCGCCTACATCAACCCCACCCTCGCCGCGCTCACGGGCGCGCTCGGGGACGCACCGGTGAGGCTGCACGTGTCACCGGAGCTGGGCAGCCTGGTGCCCCGGCTGGTCAAGCCGATGAGCCCTGCCGAGAAGGCCGTACGCGCCTGGTACGGCGAACACGTGGAACCGGCGGTGCGCTGGGCACCCGAGCACATCATGCGGGCGCTCTGGCTGGCGCAGAAGAAGGCCAGCCCGGTAACGCGCTGGCTGGAGCAGTTCCGACGACCGGTCGACAGCGACACCGGGCCGCGTATCGAGCTGCTCACGTCGGTGCCGTACCTGACCGATGACCAGCGCCGCTACGTGTCGTCGGTGGTCAATGCCAAGATTCCGGCCGGTGACCTCAACGAGCGCTGGGACCAGGTCGGCCCGCAGGTGCGGGTCACGTGGACGGTGCGCAAGCGCCCGCCGTCGAAGGTCGGCTACGCGGACCTGTCGGCGCGGCTGGCGCAGCTGGCTGAGTGGGAGTACTTCCTGGGGCTGGGCGTGGGCGGCAAGCCGGTCACGATCAGCCTTAAGGAGGACTCGCCGCACATCGCGTGTTCGGCCGGCAGTGGTGCGGGCAAGAGCGTGCTCGCGCAGACCGTCGCCGTTCAGGTCCTCGCCAGGGGCGGGCGCGTGGTCATCCTCGACCTGAAGGGCTCGCACCGGTGGGCGCTGAACCTGCCGGGCGTGGACTACTGCACCAGCCCGGAGCAGATGCACAAAGCCCTGGTCGCGCTGGCGCGGCTGGCTGAGGAGCGCAACAGCCGCGCGCTGCACGAGAGCGAGGACTGGGACCCCGGCTACCGGGTGTTCGTCATCGCCGAGGAACTGAACGCCACGTTCGCCAAGCTCAAGGACTACTGGAGCGAGGCACGCGGCACGGGGGACGCGAAGGTCAGCCCGGCAGTGCGCGCGTTCCGTGACCTGCTGTTCATGGGTCGCTCGGCGAAGGTGAACGTGTTCGCGGTCGCGCAGATGCTCACCGCGCACACCACCGGCGGGCCGGAATCGCGGGAGAACTTCGGCATCCGCGCCCTGGCCCGCTACACCAAGAACAACTGGCAGATGCTCGCTCCTGAGGCGGGCATGCCGCGTGCTTCGCGCACGCTCGGCCGGTGGCAGATCGTCGTGGGCGGTGTGGCCACCGAATGTCAGGTGGCGTACCTCAGCCCGGCTGAGGCGCGTCTGCTCGTGCACAAGCACGCGCCCGTGTCCCCGACCGCGCAGTCACCCTTGATGGGCGCTCACCAGGAAATGTCCCCGAGACAGACGACTGTCGGGGACAGCGTCCCGGCTGTCGTGGACCCGCTGAGCGAGACCGTGACCCTCCGGGACGCGGTCGCGCGAGGCATCTCCCCGTGGGCGTTCGACGCGACCAAGAAGCGGCTCCAGCGCGCCCGCAAGGCTCAAGCGCCCACGGCACCGGCGCCGGTGGGCAAGGAAGGGCTGGCCGACGTGTACCGCGTCGGCGACCTCGTGATCTGGATCGAAAGCGAGCTGGTGGCCTGAGCGCCGCCCGACATCCACGGAGGAACCAGTGATCAAGCGCATGTATGAGGCCATCATCGGCACGCCCTGGACCACGGGGCGCAGCTGCACCGCCGATTTCGGCCCGACCATCGCAGCCCGCTACGTGGCCGAGATTCTCAGCCTGACCGAGCAGGAGCTGCACGCGCTCCACCCGGCCATCGCGGTCGCCTACCTCGAACACGTCCGGGAGATCCACGCCCTGGACGACATGGAGCACCCGTCGGCGCTCACCCGCCACTGACCACACCGACCCGAGGGCGCGGCCGACCAGCAAGGTCGGCCGCGCCCTTCCGTAAGGAGGACCGGATGAGCGCCACCAGCACCGACATAGAAAACCGACGGGCTGGCGTACCCGCCACCCACCGTAAGGCTCGGACGAAGCAGCCCCGACTGCTCGACCTGTTCTGCTGCGCCGGCGGGGCCACCCACGGCTACCAGCGGGCCGGATGGCACGTCACCGGCGTCGACCTCCTACCCCGTCCCGACTACTGCGGTGACGAGTTCATCGCGGCCGACGCCGTCTCGTTCGTTCGGGCGCACGGACACGAGTTCGACGCGATCCACGCCAGCCCACCATGCCAGGACCACAGCATGCTCACCCGCTCCAACCGCAAGCGCGCCGGTTGGACAGACGGGCACGTCAACCTCATCCCGCCCACCCGCGCGGCGCTGCTGGCCACCGGCCGGCCGTGGGTCATGGAAAACGTCGTCGGCGCGCCGCTGCGCCCGGATCTGGTGCTGTGCGGGCTCATGTTCGACCTGCGGGTGTTCCGTCACCGCGTGTTCGAACTTCACGGCTTCGCCGCGTTCTCGCCCGCGCACCGCACACACCGTGGGCACCGGGTCGCCGGTTGGCGGCACGGCGTGCGCCACGACGGGGACATGGTCGCCGTGTACGGCGACGGGGGCGGCAAGGGCACCACCGAGCAGTGGCAGGCCGCGATGGGCATCGACTGGACCGCTGATCGGGAAGCCATCGCTCAGGCCATCCCACCCGCGTTCGCCCACTACATCGGCGATCACCTGATGACCGCTGTCGGGGCGATCGCATGAGCACGATCAGCACCGATGTCGAGATCTGGCTTACCGGCGACGCCGCCAGCGTCAGCCGCGCGATCAGCGCCCTGGCCGCCGATGCCCGGATCACTCAGCTCAGCGAGGAGCACCCTCTGGTGGGTGCCGACGCTGGCCGGGTGCGCCGTTACGTGCGGCTGGCCAAGCACACCAGCGGCCCGCAGCGACCCGCACGGCCCGCCGCCGAGCAGCTGCCCATCACGAAGGAGACAAGCCGATGACGACACCCCACCTGGTCGCGGTCGCCCTCGGCCTGGCCGAGCAGGGCTGGCACATCTTCCCCCTGATCCCCGGCGACAAGCGTCCCGCCGTCGAG
The DNA here is from genome assembly GCF_009720365.1 of Catellatospora paridis. Classification (GTDB taxonomy): domain Bacteria; phylum Actinomycetota; class Actinomycetes; order Mycobacteriales; family Micromonosporaceae; genus Catellatospora; species Catellatospora paridis. Next base: position 123,518 of record NZ_WBZD01000020.1, read on the forward strand.
CGTTGGGAGCAGCGCGCCACCACCGACCCTGAGCGCATCCGCCGCTGCTGGTCGGCTGGCCCGTACGGCATCGGGATCGCGTGCGGCCCGTCCGGGCTGGCGGTGCTCGACCTGGACCAGCCCAAGCCCGATCAGGCCGTGCCCGCACAGTGGACGGGGCACCGGGACGGCTGGCACGTGCTCGGCACGCTCATGCGCCGGGCGCACGCGAGCCTGCCGGCAACGTTCACCGTGCAGACGGGGCGCGGCGGGACGCACCTGTACTTCCGCCACCCAGCCAGCGGCCCGCAGCTGCGCAACACAGCTGGCAAGCTCGGCTGGCTCATCGACACCCGCGCCCACGGCGGCTACGTCGTCGCACCTGGCAGCACCGTCGCTGGCCAGCCGTATCAGATCGTGTGCGAGCTGCCCGCTGCCGAGCTGCCCGCGTGGGTCGCTGAGCGGCTCGCGCCGGAGGAGCTGCCGCCGCAGCAGCCGGTCACAGTCGCGCTCTCCGACGACCAGCACGGCCGCTACGTCGCCGCCGCGATCAGCCGCCAGCTCGCGCACCTCGCCCAGGCGGGCGAGGGAGAGCGCAACCACGCGCTATACCGTTCCGCAGTCGCGCTCGGCCAGCTCGCCGCTGGCGGGGCGATCGGGCAGGCAGAAGTAGAGGGCCTGCTGACGCAGGCTGCCTACAGCGCCGGGCTGCGCCCGGCCGAGACACGCCGCACCATTACCTCCGGTCTACGTGCGGGCGCGCGCCGTCCCCGGAGCGTGACCGCATGACCGCAGCGAACGCCGCGCACCTCAGCGTCGTGCCGGCAGGGCCGCAGCCGGAGCGCAAGCGGCCCGCGCTCGGCGGGACGTGGACGGCCGACAAGCTCATGGGTGCGGAGTTCCCGCCACCGGCGTGGGCGGTGCCGGGCATCCTGCCCGAAGGGCTCACACTGCTGGCGGGTGCGCCGAAGGTGGGCAAGAGCTGGCTGTCGCTTGGGCTGGGGCTGGCGGTCGCGTCCGGTGGCATGGCGCTGGACAGCATCCCCGTCCAGGCCGGGCCGGTGCTCTACCTCGCGCTGGAGGACACTCCACGGCGGTTGCAGTCGCGCATGGGGCGCATCCTCGGCGGGCAGCCCGCACCGGCAGGACTCACCCTGGCCACCGAGTGTCCGCCCCTGCGGGCGGGGGGTGCGCAGGCCATCGCCGATTGGATCAAAGCCAACCGGGGCGCGCGCATGGTCGTCATCGACGTGTTCGCCAAGGTGCGCGGCAACAACGCACCCGGCATCAGCCCATACGAAGCCGATTACGCCGCGATGACACCCGCCAAGATGCTCGCCGACCGGTTCGGCATCGCTGTCGTGCTGGTCCACCACGTACGCAAGGCAGCGTCCGAAGACTTCCTCGCCGAAGTCTCAGGCACCAACGGCCTTGCCGGCGCGGCTGACACCACGATCGTGCTCAAGCGCGGGCGTGGCCAGGCCGATGGCGTCCTGCACACCACCGGTCGTGACGTAGACGAGGCGGAGTACGCGCTGTCGTTCCACGCAGCGGCGGGCGCGTGGCAGTTGCTCGATGGTCCCGCCGTGGACCACACGCTGAGCGACACCCGCAGCGCGATCCTGCGCCACCTGCGCCAGCACGGCCAGGCACAGCCACCCAAGGCGGTCGCTGAGGCCACCAGCCTGGCGTACGACACGGTCAAACGCACCTGCCTGCGGATGGCCGCAGACGGACAGCTCATCTCTGACGCCAGCGGGCGCTACGGCGTCCCCGCCGATGGGGCACCCGCTGTCCCCCGTGTCCCTCGTGTCCCCCAATCAGGTCTGACCAGTGGTAATGAAACTGATCATGGGGGACACCGGAGTGACCATGCTGTCCCCCGTGTCCCCCATGTTCGCCAAATCGACGAGGAGAGGAGCACCGATGCCTGAGAAGTACCTCACCATCCCCCAAGTCGCCGAACGGCTCGGCACGACCGAGCGCTTTCCGCGACGCCTCGTCGAGGAACGCCGGATCGAGTTCAAGCGGTTCGGCCGGCACGTCAGGATCGGAGAGAGTGTGCTGGCCGCGTACATCGAGTCATGCACGATCACCCCCGTCGAGCGTCGGCGAGGTCGCACCCGCCGGAGCGTGAGCCGATGAGCGGGCGCAAACGGAGCCGCAAGCGCGAGTTCGGCAGCGTTCGAAAGCTTCCTTCCGGCCGCTACCAGGCCCGCTACACCGGGCCGGATGGAATGATCCGGCCCGCCCCGGACACGTTCGACACGCAGAAAGCAGCCACTGAATGGCTGGTCGAGAAGCAGGCCGAGATCCTTCGTAGCGAATGGATCGACCCTGATGCTGGCACCATCACCTTCGGCGAGTACGCCGCCCGGTGGGTTAAGGACCGCGACCTCAAGCCACGCACACGGGTGGAGTACGAACGGAACCTGCGGCTGCACATCAAGCCGCAGCTCGGAGAGAAGGCCCTCAACGGCGTCACTCCCCCACAGGTCCGGGCATGGCGCTCCGCCCTCCTAGCGGCCGGGGTGGGAAGACCTACGGTGGCGAAGAACTACCGCATCCTGCGCGCCATCTTCGCCACCGCCCTGGACGACGACTTGATCCGGCGCAGCCCCTGCCGGATCAAGGGCGCAGGCCAGGACACCGCCGATGAGCGGCCGACCGCCACGCTCGACCAGGTGTTCGGCATCGCGGCGGCGATCCAGCCGCGTTACCGGCTGATGGTGTTGCTCGCGACCTTCGCCCAGCTCAGGTTCGGTGAGCTGATCGCGCTGCGACGCAGCAGCGTCGACCTCGACGAGATGGAGGTCAAGGTTCAGCGCTCAACGAACGAGATGGAGGACGGCACCCAGTACGACGACGATCCCAAGTCCAAGGCTGGCAAACGTAGCGTGAGCCTGCCCAGTGCCCTCGGGCCAGACATCCGGGCGCACCTAGAACGGTTCGTGCCAGCCGGGCGGGATGCGCGGCTGTTCCTCGGCCCGCAGGGTGCGATCCCTCGCCGGAGGAACTTCAACCGGGTGTGGAAGGCGGCGCTCGACGCGGCTGGCATTCCGGCCGAGATGGGCCTTCACCTGCACGACTTACGGCACACCGGCGGAACCTGGTCGGGTCGGGGCGGCGCGACGCTCAAAGAGATCATGGCGAGGCTGGGGCACGCTAGCCCACGGGCCGCGATGATCTACCAGCACGCGACGAAGGACCGAGACCAGGCCATTGCGGCGGCGCTGGACGTGCTGATCGAGGAGGCACGAGGCAAGACCGAAGACTGATCTATCACTTTAAAGGAAATGCAGAAACGCCCAGGTTAGATGACCTGGGCGTTTCTGCATTTAGGCCACATCAGGCATCCGGTAGCAACTCACCCGTGACGGTTCGCATCCATCGCCGGTTAGAACTGTCCCGGAACTTAAGAGACACGAGGTAGAGCGACCGGTCGTCAACATCACGAAGCATCGACTCCTTGGCCAGGAAGAAGTGTGATCCGGGTGGCAACACCCGCCTCGTCACGCTGCCGCGTGGACCGCTCGGCTCACCATCGTTGATCAGTGGGGACGAGAAGTAGAAGTCGACCTGCACGTCATAGACCGGAACGCCAGAGCCATTAGCGATCGCAACGCCCCAGCCGTGCCTGGTCTCCGTCCCTGCCCCTGGAGCGGTGACCTCGTACGCGCGCCGCGTGTACCAGGCGGCAACCACGGAGGCTTGAGATCGAATCGCGTCATCATCCCGCTGCGCTTGTAGCTTCGCTGCGGTCTCGTCCCGCCGCGACTCAACACCGTAAACCTTGTAAGCCGTGAACCCAGCGAGCGAGGCCGCTAGAAACGCGAGCCAGGTCGGGGCGTCACCCCAGTCGACAGTCCACATCGCGCTACAGAAGGACACCCTGCCAAGCCTAGGCAAGCAACGATCTCCGCCAAGAGCCGTTCGTAGGTGAACAGATGGACATGCGGTGGACCTTCTCGCACGGAACATCCTAGAGAACTTTCTAAGCTCGACCCGCTTCTCTAGCTCTCTTCACCCTGCCCAGCCACGAAGCGAAGGACTGAGATGAGCAGGGCGGTCCCGCTCACAAAAGCACCAGCAGCCGTAAGAGCGGCAGCGGGGAGAGACGCGCCGCCTGCCCAGGCAAGCACGCCCACAGCCGCAGCAGCGATCACCGCCGCGAGAACACTGATCGCCATCCACAGGCCGCGTGCGACGGGATCCGTCATCGTGATCCTTTCACGTTGGGGTCGGATTGACGGAGGCGAACCATCTCCGTCGACACCCATCGTTGCGCACAGCCATGACCGCACGGTACGGTCACGCCGTGACAGAGTCTCGGACCGGTGAAGTGTCACAGCGAGTCGAATGGCTTACGCCGTTTCCCATGGACGGAATCCAGCCAGTCTTGGTCGAGAGTGACGACAGTCCTTGGCACGTAATCCCTCATTGGGCGCTCGTTGACGGCAAGGCCAAGCTGGTGGGAATCGACATTCGGTGTTTTGTTGAGGAATGCACCCCGGACGGTGAGGAGTTCCCTCGACGGCCCGTCAAGGATGCCCTCGTGGACCTGACCCAGCAGGTCCTTCGGGGTATCTCCCTCTCGGCAGTCCGGGCGGAGTCGCAGACCTACATCGCCGCGAGGTTTAAGAACCTCGCAGAAGTTATGCCGAGTTGTGTGGCCAGCGAGTACATCGACTCTGTGGGGTCAGCAGTGTCCGCGTCTGGAGTGCCACGCAAGCGCCGCGCTCCAGCTGGAGACCAACTCCTGGCGCGCGTCGCCCACCTGTATACCGTCGCCCTCTCCTCCGGCAGCCGGACGCCGGCCCGCGATGTCGAGGAGCAACTACGCGCAGAGGGTGCCCCCGTGAGCGCTCGCGGGGGGCGAGACCAGGTACGCAAATGGATACAACGTGCCCGGCAGCGGGACATGTTGCCGCCGGCATAGATCCAGCCCGGCCGCACATGGGCCTGGCCGCAAGAACGGCTTCCCAGACATCCGGCACGGATCTGGCACGACGGAGGTCTCGCGTCGGACATAGCGAAACGCCCAGGTCTTTCGACCTGGGCGTTTCTCCGGTGGAGCCGAGGGGACTCGAACCCCTGACCCCCACACTGCCAGTGTGGTGCGCTACCAGCTGCGCCACGGCCCCTTGTTCCTGGTAAGTCCCCGTTTGACGTTTCCGCCGCCCGGGCACCTGCGAAATATTACACGGCCCCACCCCCCGCGCAAAAACGGGTATCCCCGCGAGTCCACCCAGGCGGTGGGCACCCGACGCACCGGCCGACCAGGAACCTGAGTTCATGATCGGCCGAAACCGGCGCAGGTCAGTTGAGGGCCACGTCCGGCGGGAAGTTGGCCACCGCGGCGGTCAGGCCGCCCTGGCGGCGCAGCACCAGCGACCACAGCTCCTCGGGCTGGGTGCGGAACGGATCGCTGGGCAGGGCCTCGAACACCAGCCAGGAGTTCTCCTCGATCTCCTGCTCCAGCTGCCCGGCACCCCAGCCTGCGTAGCCGTGGTAGACGCGCACGCACTCCAGTCGCTGGCCGACCCGCGCGGGGTCGCGGCTGAGGTCCACCGTGCCGATCTGCCCCATCACCCGGCTGAAGCCGACGAAGCCCGCCACGCCCGCACGGGCACGGGCCACGCAGATCGCCGAGTCCGTGCCGACCGGACCGCCCTCGAAGAGCACGCCGGGCTCGCGCAGCAGCGACTCCCAACCGGGCAGGATGTCGCCCACCAGCGCTTCGGTGGGCCGGTTCAGCACCACCCCGAGCGCCCCGTCGGCCTCGTGGGCCAGAACGAAGACGACCGTACGTTCGAAGTTGGGATCCCGGAGCGAGGGCATGGCAACCAGCAGGTGCCCGGTCAGTGACTCCACTGCGTGCCGCCCCGTGCCCTTCCCCGCATTGTCGTGCCGCGTGGTGTGCGGCTCTCCCGACGCCATGAATGGCACCCTATCCGCCCGGAGGCGGCACGGTCAGGGTCTCGGCACGGCTTGTGCGCCAAACTTCCCCGTCTCGGTGACAAGGACCGTGCTGACCTGGGCCCGTCGGCTTACATGAGAGCTGTTCGACACGCCGCTAGACTTCGCGGGTGACTCTTACCGGCACCGTGACCCCCGACCGGCCGCTGATCGTCGTCGCGCTGCGGGAGGAGGCGGCGCATCTCGACACCGCGCACCCCGTGCTGCTGACCGGGGTCGGCAAGGTCAACGCGGCACTCGCGGTGTCCCGCGTGCTGGCCGCGGGCGTGCTGCCGCGCGAGATCGTGAACCTGGGCACCGCCGGTGCGCTGCGGCCCGGTCTGGCCGGCGTCCACGAGATCAGCCGGGTGGTGCAGCACGACTTCGACACCGCCACGATCCGCGCGGTGACCGGCCACACCTTCGGCGAGGCGCTCGACCTGCCCGGAGCCGGGCCGGTGCTGGCCACCGGTGACGTGTTCGTCTCGGACCCGGTGCTGCGCGCGGCACTGGCCGAGCACGCCGCGCTGGTCGACATGGAGGGGTATGCCGTCGCCGCGGCGGCCGCCGCCTACGGTGTGCCCGTACGGATGATCAAACACGTCAGCGACGAGGCCGACGGTGCGGCCGTCACCGGCTGGGCCGAGTCGGTCGACGCGTGCGCCCGCATCCTCGCCGCCTGGCTGAGCGAATGGCAGCACACCGCTCCCGCGCGCTGATCTCGCGACGAGGCGGTCAGGTCTCGCCGCCGAGGTCGACGCCGTAGGCCTGGTGCAGCACGTCGGCCGTGCGCTGGCGGTAGGCGGTGAGTCGCTGGGCGAGCTGTTCCTCGGCGTGCCGGCCGGCGGCCCGGGCGGTCATCGCGTCCAGCAGCGCCCGCCGGTCGCACTCCAGCGCCTGCACACTGTGTGTCAGCCGCGGGGCGTCCGCGATCACGTCACCGAGGCGGCCCGAGGGGCCGAGCACGGCGGTAGACAGCTCGTCCAGTGAATCGGTGGCCATACCTCACCCCCGGACCGCGAAAACGTCCTTGCGTTCGATGGTCACGCGGGACAGGCCCGAAGTCCATACCTTTGCCCAGGTTTGAACGCGCGTTCAGTCGGTCATGGGGGCAGCTACCAGGGCATATGTGGCGAACGGCCCCGGTCCTGAAGGACCGGGGCCGTTCATTGTCTGGTGGAGGTGCCGGGAATCGAACCCGGGTCCATCGCCGCATAAACAGGGCTTCTCCGAGCGCAGCTCACTATGCCTCTACTCGACCCCACCGATCACGTGAGCAAGACGGTGTGACGGGCCCAGTCGCGATTGATCTCGCCTCAGCAGCCCCGCGACGGGACTGAATCGGCCAGCCTACTAACTGATGCCGGTACACGGGCCATAGGCACTCCCGGACCGACAGACTTGCTACTCGCCTCAGGCGGCGAGAGCGAAGTCGCGCTTGACGTTAGTCTTGGCGCTTATAGTTTTCCGACGACGATTATCGAGACGACGTCGGCTTCCTCGGCTCGCTTCTCCTGCCGCAACGTACGATGTCGAAACCTGTCACCCCCTGGTCGCGCCGAAGCGCACACACAGTGACGATCACCGCGCTCGTAAAGAGTAACGCCCAGGACGACCAAAGTCATTCCGGTATCGGTCAACTCCCCGTGCAGGCGGTCCCGTCCACGGTGCAGGCGGTGATCGCCTGGCCGAGGGCCAGCAGCGCCGGGAAGCGGATGATGAAGGTCACCGATCCGTTGGCGGCCACGGTGCGGGCCGGGCCGACCGGCGTCACCGTGACCTTCGGGCCGTCCCGCGTGAAGGTCACCGCCGAGGTGGACCGGTTCTCGACCGCCCGGTCGGCCGGCATGGTCAGCACGACGGTCCAGTTCTCCCGCGGGGCGGTGCCGGGATTGCGCACCGTCACCTCGGTGTCGAACCCGCCCAGCCCGAGCAGCGCGATCGTGCGGTAGTTCGCGGTCAGCGGGGTGCCCGCCAGCGGTGATCCGGTCGCCTCGGGCAGCGGCGAGCCGCCGGCCGAGCCGGACACCACCGGCTGGGGCGAAGCGCCGCGCACGGCCGGCTGCGGGGTGCCGGAGGCGGCCGCGGCGGGGTCCGTGGCGGCCACGCCCGGCTGCACGCCGGAGCCCAGCCCGTACACCGGCTCGGTGTCGGCGCCGGGGGCGCCGCCGCTGTTGCCGCCGATCATGACCGCCACCGCCGTGCTGATCAGCACCACCAGCACCACCGCACCGGCCAGCGAGAGCAGTCGCAGCCGCTTCGAGCCGCCCGCGGGCGGTGCTGCGGGCGGCATCGGGCCGAGCGGGACCGTCTCCCGCCGCCGCGGGATCGCGGTGTGCAGGTCGGCTCGCACGCCACCCAGGTCGACCTCGCCGGAGGCGAGCCGGTCCAGGGCCGCGGGCAGCTGGTCGCCGAACATGAACTGGTATGACCGGCGCAGCTCGCGCCGCCGCTGCGTGCCGTCGACCCCGAAGAACCCCGTCTGCAGCACGGTCAGCCGGCAACCGGCCTCGGTGTCCGCCAGCGACCAGGTGACCTCGGTGTGCGTGTGGTCGTCGCGCCAGTGCATGGCCAGCCGCTCCTGCGCCGACACCGCCACGACGTCCAGATCGAACGGTGTCGCCAACCCGGCCAGGCCCGGCGGCGGGAAGGCGCGGAAGGTGTCCCCCGCGGTCGGCGTGAGATCGGTGGGCACGAACCACTCGCGCAGCAGTCGCTGCTCGGTGAGCGCCCGCCAGACCCTGGCCCGGGGGTGGGAGAGATCGACGTCGAGTCGCAGCTCGGTCACGGACCGACTATAGGGTCGCCCCACGACCCGCGGCACCCCCGAAATCGACCATGGTCGTGACCCGGGTGTCCGTTGCCGGACACAGGCTCAGCGTTTCGCGCAGCTCACGCCCTCGACGACGCAGCCCTCCGGCCGGGTGGCCCCGGACGGGTCACCCACCTGGAAGGCGAGCACGAAGTCCTTGCCCGCGGGCAGGCGGCGGTGCACGTCCTGCGGCGTGAAGGTCACCCGCGAGCCGTCCTGGCGGAAGTCGATCCGGTCCCACGCGCTGGTCACCGTGGCTCCCGCGGGCAGGGTGACGGCGGCCGACCAGCCATCCACCACGGCGACGGGCCGGATGGTGATCTCTCCGATGTAGCCGCCGCTCCAGGTCTCCAGCGTCCGATACGAGACGGCCAGGGCCGGGGCGGCGGCCTCGGTCGGGCCGGGACCGGCCGGAGCAGCAGCCGCCGCCGACGGAGCGGCCGCCGACGCGCTCGGCGAGGCGGCCGGGCTCGCGGAGCGCGCCTCCGCCGAGGGCGTCGTGGACTCCCCCGCCTGCACCCCGGACCAGGGGCCGCGAGCGCTGTCGACCGGTTCCGCCGCCGGGCCCGGCGAGCGCAGCACCAGCGTCGCCACCGCGGTCACCGCCAGCACGGTGAGCACCATCGCGCCCGCCGCCGACAGCAGCCGCAACCGCCGGTCCACCGGCATGTGGAACACCCGGGCCAGCAGCCCGCCGGAAAGCGGGCCTTCGTCCTCCGCTCCCGCCGACAGGTCCGGGTGGGAACCCGTCGCGAACGGCGCCCCGGCGTCGAGGCCCGGGTCCCGGGGGTCAGGGCTCGCCGCGGACGGCGTAGGCGGGTCTGGGATCGCCGCAGGCGGCATGCGCGGGTCGAGGCCGACCGCGGGCCGCGCGCCGGGCGCGAGGGCCGCCATGGACGCCCCGGCGGGCGGCCGGGCAGTCCCGGCCGCCGCGGACACGGTCGCCACGGCCGGCGGGCGGCGGGGCATGTCGGCGGCGTCGTAGATGTCCTTGCTGCGCCGTCGGCGCGCCGGCAGCGCGGCCGCCTCCTCCTGGCGGGCCAGCAGGGCGGGCAGCCGCTGCTCGAACATGGTGGCGTACGCCCGCTGCAGCTCGGCGCGGCACACCTGGCCGGCGATGCCGAGGAAACCGGTCTGGCTCACCCGCAGCCGGCTGCCGCCCGCGACGGTCGACAACTCCCAGACCACGTCGGCGTGCAACTGCTCGCCGCGCCAGCGCAGCGCCAGGCGGGTCGGGCCGACCACCTCGATCACGTCCATGTCGAACGGCGCCGTGAACCCCGGCAGGTCGCCGCCGGGGTAGGCCCGGTACACCCCGCCCGGCACGGGCATGAGGTCGGTCTGCAGGAACCATTCCCCCAGCAGCCGGCGATCGGTCAGCGCCTGCCACACCGACTCCACCGGGAAGGGGAGCTCCACATCGAGCCGCAGCACGGTCACGGGCCGAATATAGAGCCGGTCCGGCCGCTCCGCCGTCTGGTTTAGGGCGGAGTTAAGCCACTGCTCAGCCAGCCTTGCAGGCGACGTCGTCCACCGTGCAGGTGACCGCGAAGTCGCCCGGCCCGCGCCGGCCGATGAACCCGAAGGTCACCGTCGCGCCGGGAGAGAGCGCGCCGCGCTCGGGGGTGAAGACCCAGACACCGTCCTGACCGGACCGGTCGGCCTCCCAGTCGCCGTCGACGGTGCTGCCCTGCGGCAGCTGGATCCGCACCTTCCACGCCAGCGGGGTGGTGCCCGTGTTGCGCACCCGTACGGAGATCACGTAGCCGTTGCCCCAGGCGTTCACGTCGTAGGTCGCCGAGGCGGCGTCGGGCGGCGCCGCGGCGGGCTGGTTCGACGGCCGGGGCCCGCTGCTGGCGGGAGCGGGGCTCACGGTCGGGGAGGAGGCCGGAGCCGAGGCGGACGGGGAGGCGCTGGGACGCGCGGGCTTGGCCTCACGCGAAACGACGGCGCTGGGTGTCATCACGCCGAATCCGTCGGTGAAGCCGGCACCCGACGTGCTCGGCCGGCCGGTGGGCAGCGCCACCGACGGCTGCGGTGCGGGTGTGGCCAGGGCCCAGGCGGCCGCGCCGGACACCAGCAGGCACATGGTCGCGACGCCGATCACCAGCGGCTGCCTGCCGAGGCGACGCGGGGCGGGCTCCTCGACCTGCGCCGGGCGCTCAGCAGGACGCGGGACGGACTCCGCCGCCTGCGCCTGGTGCTCGGCCGGACGCGGGGCGGGCTCCTCCGCCGCCGGGTCCCCGACCGCGCGGGGCAGCAGGGTGGTCTCGTCGTCCTCGTGCAGCCGATGCTTGCTCACGACCCGCGAGGCTACCGTCCCCGCGCTCACCGCCGCGATCGGCCATCCGACTGTGGCTTGCCGCCGCCCTGTGGCCGGGCGCGGTCCTAGCGCATGCCCTTGGCGCGGCGGCCCAGCTCGCGGCTGATCTCCCGGTCGGAGTCGCGCTTGGCGATGTCCTGGCGCTTGTCGTAGGACTTCTTGCCGCGCGCCAGCCCGATCTCGACCTTGGCCCACCCGTCCTTGAAGTACATGGACAGCGGCACCATGGTCAGGCCGCCCTCACGGGTCTTGGTGAGCAGGTGGATGATCTCTTTCTGCTTGAGCAGCAGCTTGCGGATGCGCCGCGGCGCGTGGTTGGTCCACGTGCCCATGGCGTACTCCGGGATGTGCAGCGCGTGCAGGTAGATCTCGCCGTCGCGTTCCTGGCCGAACGCGTCGACCAGCGACGCCCGCCCGGCCCGCAGCGACTTCACCTCGGTGCCCATCAGGGCGATGCCCGCCTCGAAGGTCTCGAGGATGGTGTAGTCGTGGTACGCCTTGCGGTTCGACGCGATGACCTTGCGGCCCTTCTCCCGCGGCATGACGGCCCTCCTCTCCTCGATCACGGCAACCCGACAATGTTACCGATGACCAAGACCGAACCGCGATCGAGATAGCGCCTCACTCCCACACCGCACCCGGGTTCGGCCGCCGACGCACCCGCCAGGAGCGGAAGTCCGCGCAGCGGACGAGCGACCGGCGGGTAAGGGAGGCCTCCCAGGCCGAACCCCGCGCCCGCGAAGCGGGCGCCAGCAGCTCAGCTCAGCAGAGGCAGCCCGGGAGCCAGTTGAGGGGCTGGACGGGGTTGCCGTTCTGGCGGACCTCGAAGTGCAGGTGGAAGCCGGTGGAGGCGCCGGTGGTGCCGACCTTGCCGATGAGCTGGCCGCCACGGATCTTGTCGCCGACCTTCACCAGGATCTTCGACTGGTGGGCGTAGCAGGTGGAGATGACCTTGCCGCCGGACTTGCCGTGGGTGAGGCAGGTGTAGTTGCCGTACCCGCCGAGCCAGCCGGCGCTGCTGACGGTGCCGCCCGCCGCCGCGAAGATGGGCTGGCCGCCGCCCGCCGCGATGTCGACCCCGGCGTGCAGCTGCCAGACGCCGTAGTACGGGTCGTAGCGGTTGCCGAAGTCGCTGGACTTCCAGCCCTTGGTCGGCATGAGGAACTTCGCCCCCGGGCGCAGGATCGGCACGAACTTGCCGTACTGGCCCTCCCAGACCCGCAGCTCGTCGGCGATGCGCTCGCTCTGCTCCTTGACCTCCTGGTAATGCCGCTGGACCTCGGCCTTCTCGGCCTTCGCCGACTCCATCGCCTTCTTCTGGCGGGTGGCGAGCGTGTCGAGATCGCGGCGGGCCTGCTCGGCTTCCTGCCGCGCCTTCTCGGCGGCGAGCAGGGCCGCGCGGGCGATCCGGGCCGCGTCGGCAGCCTCCCGGCGCTTCAGCTCGGACTCACTGGTGATCTGTTTCGCGGCCCGGCGGGCGGCGACGAAGCCGTCGATCGCGTCCCGCCGGATGCGGGCGATCTGGTCGATGTAGTTGCCGCGGTCCAGGAACTCCTGCGGCCGGGTCGCGGCCATGAGCACGTTGAACTCGGCGAGGTTGGACCCGTGCAGGGTGGCCACGGCGAACCGGGCGAACCGGTCCCGGCCCTCCTGGACCTGGCGGACCGATGCCTGGTATGCCTGGTCGGTGACGGCCCAGGCGGCGGTGGCCTGGTCGGCGCGCCGCTGGGCGGACGCCGCCTTGGTCTCGGCGACCACCACGGTGGCCCTGGTCTTCGTGATCCGTTCCTGGGCGGCGGGCATGGCCGCGTTGGCCTCGGCGAGTTCGGTCGCGGCGGTGCGCGCCTTCGCGGACAGCGCCTCCAGCAGCGCTCCGGTCTTGGCCAGCTCGGCGTCGACGCGCTTCTTGTCGTCCTTGAGGTCGTCGGGGGCGGCATGCGCCGGCAGGCCGATCGCCACAGCGGTCAGCAGGGCGAACACCACCTGTACGAGTCGCCAGCGCACGGGACCTCCCTCGCCTGTCCCGATCACCCTACTGCCGACATATGCCCTGATTCCAGGCAAAACCGACATTCAACCGGAGTGGCGCAGAAAAGGTGACGGCCCGCCCCCGAAGCCGGGAGACGGGCCGTCGACGTGCGTCGCGCGACTAGACGCGGATGTAGAAGCGCAGGGTCACCCAGGCGGTGACGGCGCTGACCACCGAGCCGATGCCCGCCAGGATCGGCAGCATCAGGTTGACGTTGCCCCAGCTCACGGGCAGCAACAGGTCGGTCAGCGCGGCCAGCTTGCCGTCGATGAGCACGATCTTGCCGACGACCAGCATCACCCAGGCCAGGATCGAGCCCAGCAGCGCGGCGAAGACGGCCTCCAGCACGAACGGCGCCTGAATGAACCAGTTCGACGCGCCGACCAGCTTCATGACCGCGACCTCGCGCCGCTTGCTGTACGCGGCGACCTGGATCGTGTTGGCGACCAGCAGCAGCGCGGCAAGGCCCATGAAGCCGGCGACGACCAGCGACAGGTTCTGGACCGAGCCCAGGATGTCGAAGATCTTCTGGAGCAGTTTCTGCTGGTCGACGACCGTGTCCACGCCCGGCAGGCCGGCGTAGGCAGCGTTGATCTTGTCGAACTCCTGCGGGTTCTTCAGCGCGACCCGGAACGACTCCGGCAGCTCGTCCGCGCCGATCGCGTTGACCAGGTCGGGGGCGTCGCGGAACTGCTCCTTGAAGTTCTCGTACGCCATCTCCTTGGTCTCCCAGAGCACATCCTTGACCAGGGGATCGCTGTCCAACTTCGACTTGATGTCGGACCGCTGCGCGTCGTCGATCGACTTCTCCAGGTAGATGGAGACCTCGACCTGCTCGTAGTAGTGGCCCTTCATCTCGTCGACCTGCATGTACATCAGCAGGCTGGCGCCGAGCATGGAGAGCGACACGATCATCGTAATGATCATGGCGATGGTCATCGTGACGTTGCGCCACAGCCCGACCAGCATTTCGAGCAGGACATACTTCGCACGCATCGGGGGAAATCCTCCGGGGGAGACGATCAGGACGTCAGGGACAGGGGCTCAGCGATGTCGGCTCAGCCGTACACACCGCGGGCCTGGTCGCGGACGATCCGGCCGCCCTCGATCTCGATGACGCGACGGCGCATCTGGTTGACGATGTTCGAGTCGTGGGTGACCATGACGACGGTCGTACCGGTCCGGTTGATCCGGTCCAGCAGACGCATGATCTCGATGGAGGTGTCCGGGTCGAGGTTACCGGTGGGCTCGTCGGCCAGCAGGATCAGCGGCCGGTTCACGAACGCGCGCGCCACCGCGACGCGCTGCTGCTCACCACCGGACAGCTCGTGCGGGTAGCGGTGCTCCTTGCCGCCGAGGCCGACCAGCTCCAGCACCTCGGGCACCACGCGGCGGGCGACCGCCTTCGACTTGCCGATGACCTCGAGCGCGAACGCGACGTTCTCGTAGGCCGTCTTGTTCGGCAGCAGGCGGAAGTCCTGGAAGACGCAGCCGATCGAGCGGCGGAAGCTGGGGATCTTCCACCCTCGCATCGAGCTGATCTCCTTGCCGTTCACGATGACCTTGCCCTTGTTGGGCTTGATCTCGTGCAGCATGAGCTTGACGATGCTTGATTTGCCGGAGCCGGACGGACCGATGAAGAAGACGAAGTCGCCCTTCTCGATCGAGACCGACACGTCGTCCAGTGAGGGCCGGGACGCCTTCGGGTAGGTCTTGGTCACGTGCTCAAGTCGAATCACGGCGGAGAGTCTACGCGGTGTCGCCGTTTCGCCAAGCCCGCAGGGGTTGAGATGCCGGTATTGCCGTGAATGTTCCTGGAAAATTCCGTGATCTGCCCGTGATCAACTGTCACCGACAGTAGTCGCTTCACCCACCCGGGCGACACGCCAGAGATGTCCATACATGAAAGAAACTCCGCCCGGCTGCGGGAACAGCCGGGCGGAGTGAGGCTCACTCAGCCGATCAGGCGGCGGCTTCCAGCTCGTTCTGCTTGCGCCAGCGGATGCCCGCCTCGACGAAGCTGTCGATCTCGCCGTCGAAGACCGCGGACGGGTTGCCCGTCTCGAACTCGGTGCGCAGATCCTTGACCATCTGGTACGGGTGCAGCACGTACGAGCGCATCTGGTCGCCCCAGGAGCCGGCCGCGTCGGTCTTCAGGCCCTCCATCTTGGCCCGCTCCTCCTGGCGCTTGCGCTCCAGCAGCCGGGCCTGCAGCACGCGCAGGGCCGATGCCTTGTTCTGCAGCTGGGACTTCTCGTTCTGGCAGGTCACCACGATGCCGGTCGGGATGTGCGTGATGCGCACCGCCGAGTCGGTGGTGTTGACGCTCTGGCCGCCGGGGCCGCTGGAGCGGTAGACGTCGACCTTCATCTCGTTCTCGGGGATGTCGATGTGGTCCGTCTGCTCCACCACCGGCAGCACCTCGACCCCGGCGAAGCTGGTCTGGCGGCGGCCCTGGTTGTCGAACGGGCTGATGCGCACCAGGCGGTGGGTGCCGGACTCGACCGACAGCGTGCCGTAGGCGTACGGCGCCTTCACCGCGAACGTGGCCGACTTCAGCCCGGCCTCCTCCGCGTACGAGGTGTCGTAGACCTCGGTCTGGTAGCCGTGGCGCTCGGCCCAGCGCAGGTACATGCGCAGCAGCATCTCGGCGAAGTCCGCGGCGTCCACGCCGCCCGCGCCGGCCCGGATGGCGACCAGCGCCTCACGGGAGTCGTACTCGCCGGAGAGCAGGGTGCGCACCTCCAGCTCCTCGACCGCCTTGGCCAGCGAGACCAGCTCCGTGCCGACCTCGGCCATGGAGGAGGCGTCGTTCTCGGCCTCGGCCAGCTCCATCAGCACCGCGACGTCGTCGATGCGCCCGCGCAGCTTCGTCAGCCTGTTGATCTCACCGGTCGCGTACGCCAGCCGAGAGGTGACCTCCTGCGCCTTGGCCTGGTCGTCCCACAGGTCCGGGGCCGAGGCCGCCTCCTCGAGCCGCTCCTTGTCCCGGCGCAGCCGGGCGATGTCGAGCACGGACTCGATGTTGCGCATGGTCGCGTCAAGGTTCTTGAGCTGATCGGCGTAGTCGGCAGTCACGTCAACAAGACTAGTGGCATCGGCCGCACGGTTTTCCGGGGCGCTCCCGCGACTTGACAGCGGCCACCGTCGCGGCAATAGTAAATCTACTTTCCTATTACGCGAGGAGGGCACGTGGCACGGCTCGCCGGTTCGTCCAAGCTGCTCCGGGCCATGAACGAGAGCGCGACCATGGCGCTGCTCATCGATCGGGGCACGCTCACCCGCGGCGAACTGCGGGAGCTGACCGGCCTGTCCAAGCCGACCACCTCCGACGTGCTGCGCACGCTCACCGAGGCGGGGCTGGCGATCGTCGTGGGCCACACCAGCGGCGGGCCCGGCCCCAATGCGGAGGTGTACGCGGTCAACCCGGCCGCAGCGACGGTGCTGGCGATCTCGGTACGGGACGTGAGCGAGACGTTACACGCTCCGTTCGAGGCGGCGCTGTGCGATCTCGGCGGAGCGGTGCTGGCCCGCGCGGCGTACCCCAGCGACCCGGCCGACGGCGACCCGGTGGGCACGGTGCGGGCGATCGCCGGCGACCTGTGCGCACGCGCCGGGCTGGCGGGTGACCGCGTCACCCACCTGCACCTGGGCGTGCCCGGCTCGTACGACCCGGGCACCGGCGCGATCCGGCACATCGACGTCACCGGCTGGGGCCGCCCGGGGCTGGTCCCCGAGCTGGCCGCCGCGCTGGGCGTGACCGTCGAGGCGGACAACGACGTGAACCTGGCGGCGATCGCCGAACGCCACCGCGGCGCGGCCGCGGGCAGCGGCAGTTTCGCCCTGCTCTGGCTCGGCGCGGGTCTGGGCTGCGCCATCGACCTGGGCACCTCGCTGCTGCGCGGGGCGACGGGCGGGGCCGGCGAGATCGGCTACGTGCCGCTCGGTCTGGCCGCCCCCGGCCAGCCCCGCGACCTGCAGAGCCTGGCCGGCGGCCCGGCCGTGGCGGCGCTCGGCGCGGCACACGGCTTCACCGGGGCCACCCCGGAGGAGATGGTCGCCGACGCCGCCCGCGCGGACTCCCCCGCGGCCGCCGACTTCCTCGCGGCGCTGGCCGACCGGATCGCGGTCGTGCTGGCCGTGGTCGCGGCACTGGTCGACCCGCCGCTGGTGGTGCTGGCCGGCGAGGTCGCCCAGGCGGGCGGCCCCCGGCTGCGCGACCTGGTCACCGAGGCGTTCCACCGCAACACCCCGCTGCGCACCCCGGTCGAGGTGACCGCGCTGACCGACGACGCGGTGCTGCTCGGCGCCATGGACTCGGGTCTGCGCTCGGTGCGCGAATCCCTGGTCGACTCGCTGAACGCCCGGCCCATCCCCGGTCCCGTGCTGCGCTCGGCCTGACCGCCGACCGCCCGAACCACCCGTCCCCCTCAGCTCCGCATGACAGAGAGAGCACCAATGAAGATCGCAGTCGTGGGTGGAGGCTCCACCTACACCCCCGAGCTGGTCGACGGGTTCGCCCGGCTGGCCGGCAGCCTCGACGTCACCGAGCTGTGCCTGATCGACCCGGCCGGGTCACGGCTGGACGTCATCGGCCCGTACGCCCGCCGCCTGATGGCCCACCACGGCCACCCCGGCACGCTGACCTGGACCACCGACCTCGACGCCGGGCTGACCGACGCCGCGGTGGTCGTCGTCCAGCTGCGCGTCGGCGGGCAGACCGCCCGGATCAGCGACGAGACCTTCCCTCTGGAGTGCGGCTGCGTCGGGCAGGAGACCACCGGCGCGGGCGGCCTGGCCAAGGCGCTGCGCACGGTGCCGGTCGTGCTCGACGTCGCCGAGCGGGCCGCGCGACTGGCCGCACCCGGCGCGTGGATCGTCGACTTCACCAACCCGGTCGGCATCGTCACCCGCGCCCTGCTGGACGCCGGGCACAAGGCGGTCGGCCTGTGCAATGTGGCCATCGGCTTCCAGCGCCGGTTCGCCGCGCTGCTCGGCGTGGAGCCGGGCGCGGTCACCCTCGACCACGTCGGCCTGAACCACCTCACCTGGGAGCGCGCCGCGTACGTCGACGGCGTCGACCGGCTGCCCGAGCTGCTCGCCGGGCACCTGGACGAGCTGGCCGGGCCGGTGCAGCTGCCGCCGTCGCTGCTGCGGCTGCTCGGCAACGTGCCGTCGTACTACCTGCGCTACTTCTACGCCCACGACGAGGTCGTGCGCGAGGAGCGCGACGCCCCCACCCGCGGGCAGAAGGTCGCCGAGATGGAGACCGAGCTGCTGAAGATGTACGCCGACCCGGCCCTCACCACCAAACCGGACCTGCTGTCCAAGCGGGGCGGGGCATTCTACTCCGAGGCGGCCGTCGGCCTGATCACGTCGCTGCTCACCGGCGACGGCGCGGTGCACGCGGTGAACCTGCGCAACGGCGGCCACCTGCCGTTCCTGCCCGACGACGCGGTGATCGAGGTCAGCGCCCGGGTGGACCGCGACGGCCCGGTGGCCGTCAAGGCCCCACCGGTCGGCCCCGAACTGTCCGGCCTGATCGCCGGCGTCGCCGCGTACGAGGAGCTGGCCGTGCGCGCCGCGGTGCACGGCGGCCGCGACCGCGTCTACGCCGCGCTGCTCGCCCACCCGCTGGTCGGCCAGCACGAGTACGCCGAGGCGCTCACCGGGCGCCTGCTCGCCGCCAACGCCGAGCACCTGCCGTGGGCCCGATGAGCGAGCACAGCGAACTTTTTCTGGCGATCGACGGCGGGAACTCCAAAACCGACGTGGTGCTCGCCGACTCGGACGGGCGGGTGCGCGGCTACGTCCGCGGGCCCGGCTCGTGCCCGCAGGTGATCGGCCTGGACACGGCCGTCGCGCTGCTGGACCGGCTGGTCGGCGCGGCGCTGCGGGAGGCCGAGACGCCCCCGTCCGTGCCCGTCACGCGCGCCGAGGTCTACCTGTCCGGTCTCGACCTGCCGGAGGAGGTCGAGGCGGCGGCGAAGGCGGTCGCCCAGACCGGGTGGGCGGAGTCCTACCGGTTGGACAACGACACGTTCGCGCTGCTGCGGGCCGGCACCGACAGCCCGGACGCGATCGCGGTCGTCTGCGGGGCCGGGATCAACTGTGTGGGGCGCAGCGCCGACGGGCGCACCGCCCGGTTCCCGGCGCTCGGCCCGATCTCCGGCGACTGGGGCGGCGGCCTGCACCTGGCCTCGCTGGCGATGTGGCACGCGGCGCGGGCCGAGGACGGCCGCGGGCCGGCCACGGCGCTGGCCGGGGCGGTGGCCGCGCACTTCGGGCAGGCCTCCGTCAACGACGTGATCACCGGCCTGCACCTGGGCAGCCTCAGCCAGGACCGGATGATCGAGCTGAGCGAGGTGCTGTTCGCCGCCGCCGGGCAGGGTGACGAGGTCGCCCGGCGCGTGGTGGCGCGTCAGGCGACCGAGATCACGTCATTGGTGACGGTTGCCGCGGACCGGCTCGGGCTGAGGGAGGAACCGTATGCCGTGGTCCTGGGCGGTGGTGTGCTGCGCGCCCGGCATCCCTTGCTGCAGGACGCCGTGGACGCGGGGGTGAAGGCCCACTCGTCGAAGGCCCGGTTGACCGTGCTCGCACAGCCACCGGTGGTGGGAGCGGGCCTTTTCGCACTGGACGCGCTGGGCGCGGCGCCTGCCGCCGCGGCCGCGTTGCGTTCCGCGCTGGAGGAGGCAAGCCCGCACCTCGCCCAGCGCTGAGGCGCTACTTGGCGATGGCGGTCTTCAGCCAGTTCAGCGCGGCCTTGTGGTAGGCGACGGCGAACTCCAGCCCTGCGGCGGTGAAGTCGTCGCCTTCCTTCTTGGCCTCCTTGGCCTGCTCACGGGCCTCCGCGAGCGCCTCGGTGTGGTGCGAGTTGGCGCTGTTGAGCAGCGAGTCGAACTGGTTGGTCGCGTGCGTGGATCCGAACGCGACACGCAGTGCATACGGGTTGCGCACCAGCTCGCGGCCGGGCTCCTCGTTCAGCCAGCGGGCGAAGGCGCGCTTGCCCGACGCGGTGATCGCGTAGGGCTGGCTCGCCCGCGGGCCGGGCTTGCCGAGCTTGACGAATCCGAGCTCGGCGAGGACCGGCAGTTCGCGGTAGACCTGAGACCGGGTCATGGACCAGTATGGGCTGAGCCGACGTTCGGCTGCCGCCATCAGCTGGCCACCGGTCATGGGGCCGTCGTGCAGCAGGCCGAGCACGGCCGCCGCAGTAGCGTTGATTCCTACCTCTGCCATGACTCAACGCTGCCACTTTCACAGCCTTCTGTCCAGGATATCGGCCCATCCACAGTGCACATTCCCCGCCGGACAGTCCCTTTCCGACTGTCTGATCAGACAGGAATATGTCCGTTTCCTGCCTCCGAAGTCCCGCCTGACGGGATAACACAAACCGCCCGATATCTCTCCCCTCGGCGTGTCGCCCCTTTTCGCCCCCCGCCCACACCCACCCGATCTTGCCCAGTACCCAACGATCACCCCAAACCCGACATATCCACAGGTCAGTCCACAGGATCCTCGCGATGATCGCCGTTTCCGGTCAAGACATGGGGCCGTACTCGGCTTTCTGCCCCGAACAGCGATCTCCATCCGCTCCGGACCGGGACGGGGCGGGGCCCGGCGGGGCGTGCGGTCAGAGGGCGGCGCGCAGGGACCAGAGGGCGGGGTAGAAGCGGGTGTCCAGGCGGGAGCGCAGGTAGGGGCTGCCCGCGGAGCCGCCGGTGCCGGGTTTGGCACCGATCTGGCGTTCGGCCATCAGCACGTGCCGGGCCCGCCACAGCGACCACGCCTGGTCGTGGGCGATCAGCGCCTCGGCCAGGTCCCAGAGCGCGCCGTGGTGCTCCCGGTCGCGCGCGATGGCCACGAGCGCCGCCAGCACCTCGTCATCGGAGCCGACGGCGAAGCCGTGCGCGGCCAGCAGCGCCAGGTAGCCGTCCCAGAGCGTCGGCTCGGCTAGCCGGCGGCGCAGCCGCTCCTCCTCGGCGGGGGCCAGGCCGCGCAGCCGCTCCAGGAAGCCGGGGTCCTTGAGGCCGGAGATGAACTCGATCTCGCGGAACTGGGCGGACTGGAACCCGGAGGCGGGCGCGAGCAGCGTGCGGAAGGCGAGGAAGTCCTGCGGGGTCATCGTGTCGATGACGTCGACCTGACCGACCAGCAGCACCTCGACCGCGTGGCAGCGCTCCAGGCGCACCCGGGGCAGGTAGCTCTCCCCCGCCAGCATCCGGTCCCGGGCGTCGGCCAGCTCGTGCAGGAGCAGCTGGAACCACAGCTCGTACGCCTGGTGGATGGTGATGAACAGCAGCTCGTCGTGGGCGGCCGGAGCGGACTGGGGCACCTGCTGGGCCAGCAGCTCGGGCACGCGCAGGTAGCTGCCGTAGGTCAGGCGGCCACCCTGCTCCCCGAAGCTCTGCACGCAGTCACGGTACTCGGACATATACGAAAGAAGGGGCTGTATCGCCTGGATACAGCCCCTTGCTCAGCTCAGCGCATCACGGACGCGGGTGGTCGGTGTCCATGTGCGGGTAGCGGTGGTCGGTCGGCGGGACGAACGTCTCCTTGATGGTCCGCGGGGACATCCAGCGGATCAGGTTGTGCCAGGAGCCCGCCTTGTCGTTGGTGCCCGAGGCCCGGCCGCCGCCGAAGGGCTGCTGGCCGACGACCGCGCCGGTCGGCTTGTCGTTGAGGTAGAAGTTGCCCGCCGCGAAGCGCAGCTCGTGCGACATCCACTCCAGCGCCCGGCGGTCCTGCGCGAAGATCGCGCCGGTCAGCGCGTACGGCGCGACGTTCTCCATCTGCTTGACGACCGTGGCGAAGTCGGCGTCGTCGTAGACGTACACGGCCAGGATCGGCCCGAAGTACTCGGTGGTGAACACCTCGTTGGCCGGGTCGGTGCAGACGATCACGGTCGGCTGCACGAAGTAGCCGACGCTGTCGTCGACCTCGCCGCCCGCGACGATCTCGCAGGACTCCGACGCCTTGGCCTTCTCCAGCGCGGCCGCGTGCCGGGCGAACGCCCGGTCGTCGATCACCGCGCCGCCGAAGTTGCGGAAGTCGGTGACGTCGCCGTAGGTCAGCGACTCGGTGTCGGCGACGAGCTGGTCGCGCACGCCGGACTCCCACAGCGAGCGCGGCACGTACGCCCGCGACGCCGCGGAGCACTTCTGCCCCTGGTATTCGAACGCGCCCCGGACCATGGCGGTGACCAGCGCGGCCGGGTCGGCCGACGGGTGCGCGACGATGAAGTCCTTGCCGCCGGTCTCGCCCACGATGCGGGGGTAGGAGCGGTAGCCGGCGATGTTGTCGCCGATCTGCTTCCACAGGTGCTGGAACACCCGGGTGGAGCCGGTGAAGTGGATGCCGGCCAGGTCGGGGTCGGCCAGCGCGACCTCGGAGACGGCCAGGCCGTCGCCGGTCACCATGTTGATGACGCCCGGGGGCAGGCCCGCCTCCTCGAACAGCCGCATCAGGAAGTGCGCCGAGAACTGCTGGGTGTGCGCCGGCTTCCAGAGCACCGTGTTGCCCATCAGGGCCGGGGTCGCCGGCAGGTTGCCCGCGATGGCGGTGAAGTTGAACGGGGTGACCGCGTAGACGAAGCCTTCCAGCGGGCGGTGGTCGAAGCGGTTCCACACGCCGGCCGAGGAGACCGGCTGCTCGGCCAGCAGCTTGCGGCCGAAGGCCACGTTGAAGCGCAGGAAGTCGATCAGCTCGCAGGCCGAGTCGATCTCCGCCTGCTGCACGGTCTTCGACTGGCCGAGCATGGTGGCGCCGTTGAGGGTGTCGCGCCACGGGCCGGAGAGCAGATCGGCGGCCTTCAGGAAGATCGCGGCGCGGTCGTCGAAGGACATATCACGCCAAAGGGGGGCGGCTTTCTTCGCGGCCGTCACCGCCGCCACCGCATCGGCGTTGGTGGCATTGTGGGTGACTCCCAGCACATGCGCGTGCTTGTGCGGCTGGACGACGTGGATCGCGTTGCCGCCACCCATACGCTGCTGCCCGTCGATGGTCATCGTCAGCTCGAGCTGCTCCGAGGCGAGCTCCCCGAGACGTTTGTGCAGACGGGATCGCTCAGCGCTGCCCGGTGCGTAGGTGTGCACCGGCTCGTTGTGCGGCTCGGGCACCACGGATACGGCGTCCATCGATGGCTCCTCCGGTCGGAAGGTACGTCAACGTTCTTTGCATACTTGCACGCAAAGTACCGCCACAGACCGGCCCGGCGGCAGACATGTGATCCGTTCGACCATGACCGGGTCGGCTACCACCGGGTCGACCGCGATCCGGTCCAGGTCACCGGGCCCGCCCTACCGCTCCAGCCTACCCACCCCTCCGGCCTGGCTAGGCTAGGTCGCCGGACCATGGAGCCCCGCTCGTCCAGGCCTGCCGCGCCGTCGGCGGCCCGGTCGGCCGGACCCGTTCCACCGGTGGCCACGCGCCAGCCGTCCAGGCCCTTCCGACACGGGGCCGCCGCGGCGAGCACCACGCCGTCGGCAGGCCCACTGTCGCCCAACAGGAGACCACGATGACCGAGCCCGCGATCGCCACGTCCGCCCACCCCCAGCGCAAGGCCGGGTCGCAGCCCCCCGCCGGGCCGGAGGCGCCGCGTACGCCGTCCACGACCGGCTGGCTGGCCTTCTCGGCCCTGGCCTGGCTCCTGGTGACACTTCTCTTCTACCGCACCGCGTTCACCGGCGAGGCGGGCGACTCGAGCCTGGTGATGGCGGCCATCCTGCTGCCGCAGGTGGTACAGGCCAACCTCCTGGCCGGGGTGGCGGTCGGGCTCTGGTCCACGCTCGTGCTGGGCCGCCGCAAGCCGTGGGCCGAGCGGGGCGTCGGCCGCTGGGCCGTGGGCACGGCCGCCGGTCTGCTCACCGGCACGCTGGCCAGCGGCGCCGTCCTGCTGGCGTACGGCATGTCGGCCCGCGCCGTCGGCGTGGTGGCGATCGCCGTCGGGGTGGCCGGCGCGCTCGGCGGGGCGCTGGGCGCGATCCGCCCCGCCCGCATCCTGGCCGCCGGCCTGTCCGCCACGCTGCTGGTGCTGGTCTTCCTCAACGTGGTGGCGCTGTTCTCGACGCCGCTGCTGGACGCGTTCGGCAGCGGCGACACCGCGGCCGACCGCTACTCGGCGAACGGGCTGCTGGCAGGCACCACCGCGATCATCGCGGGGCTGCTGGCCGGACTCGTCGCCTACTGGCGCATCCGGCGTGCGGCCGCGCGCAGCGGGGACACCCCGAAGTGGCCGGTCTACCTGGCCGCGGGCGCGTCCGCCGGGCTGCTGCTGATCGTCGCCCACTTCTGCACCCGGCTGGGCGTCGCGCAGCTGCTCTCGATGGCCGAGGGCGAGATCTCCGCGGACACCGAGATCCTCTCCTTCATCGCGGCGTCACGCCTGAACACCGGCCTGGTCGTGCTGTTCGTCGGCGCGATCACGACGACCATCGCGTACGGCCGGACGCTGCCCAAGGCCGTCCGGGACTGACGCCGGCTCACCGGAGGAGCTCGTCGAGCTCCTCCGGTGCGTACCACAGCAGGTCCAGATCCTCGGCCGAGTCGACGGTGAACTGCGCGTCCGGGTCGCCGCCGGCGGCCCGCTCGACCACCTCGGCGGCCTCGGCCACCACCGGCTCCGCCTCGGGCTCGTCCACGTGGAAGGCGGCGATCGCGGCGCGGCGCACCGCGCCGTTCAGCCGCACCGTGCTGGTGCCCAGGTCACGGTTCTCGACGGTCACCTGGCTCGCGGGCACGTCGGCGGAGACGACCACGCGCCGCCGGGGCGCGGCCGGGTCGTCGCGCAGCAGGCGCAGCGCGTCCTGGGCGGCCCGCATGAAGGCGACGTACTCCAGCTCCTCCTCGTCGCCCTCGGCGTACCACTCGCGCAGGGCCGGGGTCACCGCGTGCGCGGTCGCGCCAGGCAGCTCCTCGGCTTCGCGCAGTGCCGCGACCAGCCGCACCGTCGCCGGCACGTACACCCTCACGAGATCGTTCGCCACGTCGGATCCCTCCGTCCCGTTCGCCTGCGGACAGTCTCGCACGGCGACACCGGACTCCCCGCGACACACCATCCGATGGCAAACTGAAGCAACCGCACGAATCAGCCCCTCCTCAGGAGATCCGCCGCCATGACCCAGCCGTTGCCCCGCTTCCTCACCCTGGAGCAGGTCGCCGAGGAGCTCAGCACGTCCACGGCACAGATCTACGCGCTGGTCCGGCGGGGCGAGCTGCCCGCCATCCGGCTGGGTGGCCGGGGACAGTGGCGGGTGGAGCGGGCCCGGCTGGAGGAGTTCATCGCCCAGCTCTACGACGAGGCCCAGCAGTACGTGAAGGACAACCCGCTGTCCGGCGGCGAGGACTGACGTCCCGATACGGGCATCCGCTGCACCAAGATCGTGAGATTGGCATTGACCGATGCCTCAATCACCGGCTACAAATGTCAAACGGAGGCAAACTCAAGCAAACACAAGATCAAAGGTGGTGGTCCCGATGACGGCGCTCGCCGTTGCTGCCGGATCCGTCCGCATCCATCGCGCGCCCCCGCTCGACCCGCCGTTCGACGACGAGCTGCGCCCCACCACCTACCGGCCGGTCCGGCCCGAGCCCCGCGAGATCATCCCGCCGGAGGCCGTCGCCGGGGCCTCGCCCGAGTGCCACACCGCGGCCCTGCGCTTCCTGAACCTGTGCCTGGAGCTGTTCAACGGCTTCCGCTCCCCCGGCCAGCTGCGCCCGCTGCTGCGCGTCACCGAGGCCAACGACGTGCTCGACGAGCTGGCCCGCGGCCTGCGCCGGCTGGCCGCGCTGCGCCAATCCGTCCCGGCGGGCACGCCGCGCCGGCCCGTCCGCCGCCGGCAGCTGCGCACGTGCGAGCCCCGCCCCGGCGTGGCCGAGGTCGCCGCCGTGCTCAGCGACGGCCGCAGCACCTGGTCGGTGGCGTACCGCCTGGAGCGCGACTCCACGAACTGGCGCTGCACCGCCCTGATGGTGCTGCTCTGACCCCCGGGGCGGGCGACTGCACACCTGAGACCGCGTCGCCCGTTCCGGGCTCCACAGCGAAGAAGGACCGGCCGTCGGCCGGTCCTTCTTCGCTGTCTTGCGGCGACCCGGCGCGACCGGCCCCGCCATGCCCGAGGGCGTGTCGTGGGGGTCAGCCTCGCCGGACCGCCGTCAGTGGGTCACGCCGCGCCGTGGCAGCGCTTGTACTTCTTGCCCGAGCCGCAGGGACAGGGGCTGTTACGGGAGGCCGGAGCGGCCACCGCGCCGCGGCCGGCGCTGCGCGGGGACGGCTTGCGGCCCCCGTCGTTGCCGGCGTTGCCGATGCCCAGCGCCGGAGCCTGCTGCACCTGCGGCGCACCCGCGCCCGCGGCGCCGTCGATCGTCGGCGAGGTGTACTGCACCCGCTGCGGCTGCTGGCGCTGGCCCAGGCCCTTGGCCCGGACCTCGACGTGCGACTCGCCGTCGGGCAGCGGCACGCCGGGCGACGACGGCGCGGCCGGCGCCTGCTCGACCTGGACCTCAAGGTTGAACAGGAAGCCGACGGCCTCCTCCTTGATGCCCTCCATCATCTGGGCGAACATGTCGAAACCCTCGCGCTGGTACTCGACCAGCGGGTCGCGCTGCGCGTAGGCGCGCAGGCCGACGCCCTCCTGGAGGTAGTCCATCTCGTAGAGGTGCTCGCGCCACTTGCGGTCGATGACGGCCAGCAGCACCTGGCGCTCCAGCTCGCGCATCGCCTCCGGCCCGAGCTGCTCCTCGCGGCGGTCGTACGCGTCGTGCGCGTCCTGCTTCATCCGCTCGACGAGGAACTCGTTGTCGAAGGTGGTGCGCTCGGCGCCCGCCTCCTCCTCCAGCTCCTCGATCGTGATGGTGACCGGGTAGAGCTGCTTGAGGTTGGTCCACAGCTGGTCGAGGTCCCAGTCCTCGGCGTACTCCTTGCCGGTGCCGACGGTGCCGCCCGCGACGTACGCCGCGACCACGTCGTCGATCATGGTGTCGATCTGGTCGTGCAGGTCCTCGCCGTTCAGCACGCGCCTGCGCTCGGCGTAGACCACCTGACGCTGCTTGTTCATGACCTCGTCGTACTTGAGCACGTTCTTGCGGATCTCGGCGTTCTGCGCCTCGATCTGCGTCTGCGCGCCCCGGATCTGGCGGGTCACCATCTTCGACTCGATCGGCACGTCCTCGGGGATGTTGAAGCGGTCCATGACCGCCTCGACCGCGCCGGAGCGGAAGCGCCGCATCAGGTCGTCCTGCAGCGACAGGTAGAACCGGGACTCGCCCGGGTCGCCCTGGCGGCCGGCACGACCCCGCAGCTGGTTGTCGATCCGGCGCGACTCGTGCCGCTCGGTGCCCAGCACGTAGAGGCCGCCGGCGCCGGTGACCTCCTCGGCCTCGGCCGCGCAGGCCTCCTCCCAGGTGGGCAGGATCTCCTCGAGCGCCTTGTAGTAGTCGTCCCCGTGCTCCTCCTCGGTGAGGCCGCGCTGGCGCAGCTCCGCCGCCGCGAGGAACTCGGGGTTGCCGCCGAGCAGGATGTCCGTGCCACGGCCGGCCATGTTGGTGGCCACCGTGACGCCGCCCTTGCGGCCCGCCTGCGCGATGATCTCCGCCTCGCGGGCGTGGTACTTCGCGTTGAGGACCGCGTGCGGGATGCCCTTGCGGCGCAGCAGCTGCGACAGGATCTCGGAGTTCTCCACGGAGACCGTGCCGACCAGCACCGGCTGGCCGGTGACGTGGCGCTCGGCGATGTCCTCGACGACCGCCTGGAACTTCGCCTTCTCGGTCTTGTAGATGACGTCCGACTTGTCCTGGCGGACCATCGGGCGGTGCGTCGGGATGCTCACCACGCCGACGTTGTAGACCTTGTTGAACTCGCCCGCCTCGGTCTGCGCCGTGCCGGTCATGCCGGACAGCTTCTCGTACATGCGGAAGTAGTTCTGCAGGGTGACCGTCGCCAGGGTCTGGTTCTCCTGCTTGATCTCGACGCCTTCCTTGGCCTCGATCGCCTGGTGCATGCCCTCGTTGTAGCGGCGGCCGTGCAGGATGCGACCGGTGAACTCGTCGACGATCAGGACCTCGCCGTCGGAGACGATGTAGTCCTTGTCCCGCTTGAACAGCTCCTTGGCCTTGATGGCGTTGTTCAGGTAGCCGACCAGCGGGGTGTTCACCGACTCGTACAGGTTGTCGATGCCCAGGCGGTCCTCGACCCGCGAGACGCCGCGCTCGGTGACGGCGACGGTGCGCTTGGACTCGTCGACCTCGTAGTCGCCCGCGCCGTCCTTGCCGCGCTCCAGGCGGGCCACCACCGCGGAGAACTCGCCGTACCACCGCTGGGACTGCTCGGCCGGGCCGGAGATGATCAGCGGCGTGCGGGCCTCGTCGATGAGGATCGAGTCGACCTCGTCGACGATCGCGAAGCCGTGGCCGCGCTGCACCATGTCCGCGGCCGACCAGGCCATGTTGTCGCGCAGGTAGTCGAAGCCGAACTCGTTGTTCGTGCCGTACGTGATGTCGCAGTCGTAGGCCGCGCGGTGCTCGTCGGACGGGCGGTTGGGCAGCACCGTCCCGACGGTCAGGCCGAGGAAGCGGTGCACCCGCCCCATCCACTCGGCGTCACGCTGGGCCAGGTAATCGTTGACCGTGATGACGTGCACGCCCTTGCCGGCCAGCGCGTTGAGGTAGGCCGGCAGGGTGGACACGAGGGTCTTGCCCTCACCGGTCTTCATCTCGGCGATGTTGCCGAAGTGCAGGGCCGCGCCGCCCATGATCTGCACGTCGTAGTGACGCTTGTGCAGCACCCGCTTGGCGGCCTCGCGCACCGTGGCGAACGCCTCGGGGAGCAGGTCGTCCAGGGTCTCCCCGTCGGCGAGGCGCTCCCGGTACTGGTCAGTCAGCGCCCGCAGCTCGGCATCGCTGAGGTCGACGTAGTTCTCCTCGATGGAGTTGACGGCGTCGGCGATGGCCTTGAGCCGACGGAGCATCCGCCCCTCACCGGCACGGAGGATCTTCTCGAAAATCGACACGGGTGTTCAACGCTCCCTAGACAGTCTGCCGACCCATCGTAGGCGCATCGGACGGCGAATCGTCACCCCCGGGGAAGTGATCCGGCAGAATCGGGCAGCAAGTCACAAACCTCCAGGCCCGCAGCCCGTCCGTACGGCGCGTTCTCCGCGCCCCCGGGCGGCGGCCTAATCGGCGTGCCGGCCTGCGGGGTGATGTGCCAGGGTGGGGGCCATGACCGACCTGTACGACAGCCCCCAACCGGTCCTGCACACCGTCACCGATCGGGGCGCGAAGCTCACCCTGCGGCCCGCCCAGCTCGGCGACGCACCCGGTGTCCTGGCCGCCTGCCTCGACCCGGAGACGCTGCGCTGGACCACGGTGCCCCTCGGCTACGACCACGAGAAGGCGGTCGACTTCGTGACCGGCTACGCCCCCGGCTGGTGGGAGCGCCGGCAGGGTGCCGCGTTCGTGCTCGCCGACGCCGACGACGCCTACGTCGGTCAGATCGACCTGCGGGTCTCCGGCGACCCGCAGGTCGCCGACGTCGGCTTCCTCACCGCACCGCACGCCCGCGGACACGGCTACATGAGTGCCGCGCTGCGCGCCGTCGCCGAGTGGGGCATCCGCGAACTCGGTCTGGAACGGGTGGAGTGGAAGGCGTACGTCGGCAACGACGGCTCGCGCCGGGTGGCCGAGCGGGCGGGCTTCACCTATGAGGGCGTCCAGCGCAGCGGCTGCGCGCACCGCGGCGAGCGCCGTGACGCCTGGGTCGCCGCCATGGTGCGCGCGGACCTGGCCGCCGGCCGGGCGAAGGCGTGACCGGCCCCCGCGAACCCGTGACGCTCGACGGCGGCACGGTGCGGCTGCGGCCCTGGCGGGTCCGTGATGCCGAGCAACTGCAAGCGGCCTGCGACGATCCGGTGACGGCGCACTTCATGGCGCAGATGCCGGCGCCGTACACGATGGAGCACGCGCGGTGGTGGATCACCGAGGGGTCGCCGGAGTCCTGGCAGACCGGCGGGGCGTCCTGGGCGGTGGTCGACCCGCTCACCGACGAGGTGCTGGGCGGGGCCGGGCTCAGCCACCTGCAGGAGGACCGCCGCCAGGCCGAGGTCGGCTACTGGGTCGCGCCGTGGGCACGCCGCCGCGGCGTGGCCACCGCGGCCACCCGGGCCATCACCGACTGGGCGTTCGGCACGCTGGGCGTGATCCGCATGGAGCTGTTCACGGTTCCCGACAACGCGGCCAGCCAGCGGGTCGCGCTGGCGGCGGGCTTCACCCGTGAGGGCGTACGCCGTGGCGCGTCCACCCGCCGCGACGGCTCCCACGGCGACTACGTGGCATTCGTCCGGCTGGCCGTCGACCCGCCCGGCCCGGTGCCGCCCGGCCTGCCCGAGTTCCCCGACGGCGAGCTGACCGACGGGCGGGTGCGGCTGCGCCGGATCGCCCGCGACGACGCCGAGGACTACTTCGCGCTGGCGCAGCTGCCGGAGGTGGCCCGCAGCAACGTCGGCGGCCCGATCACCCTGGACGGGGTGCGCGAACGCTGTGCCTGCGCCGAGGCCGACTGGCTGGCGGGCACCCGCGCCACCTGCGTCGTCCTGGACGCCGAGAGCGGCGCGTTCGCCGGCGAGATCGGCCTGTACTACCACGAACGGTTCCTTCAGCAGGCGATCCTCGGCTACGCGCTGCGCCCGGAGTTCCGCGGGCGGGGTTTCGCCACCGCCGCAGCCCGGCTGCTCAGCGACTGGGCGATGGAGCAGGCGGGCGTGATCCGCGTGGTCGCCGGGACGTTCCCCTACAACGAGGCGTCGCGGCGGGTGCTGGAACGGGCCGGATTCGAGCTGGAGGGCACCCTCAAGGCGCGGCTGCCCACGCGGGACGGCACGCGCGTCGACGACATCCAGTACGTGCGGATCGCCGAGAAGCACCGCTGACACGAAGATCGGCCTGTCCCATCCTGAGGATGGGACAGGCCGACGCCTGCCTATCGACTCACCAGGCCAGCGTCAGCAGGCCGTAGTCGTATGCCTTGCGGCGGTAGACGACGCACGGCCGCCCGCTGTCCTTGTCGTGGAACAGGTAGAAGTCGTGCCCGACCAGCTCCATCTGGTACAGGGCGTCGTCCACCGTCATCGGCTCACCGGAGAACTCCTTCTCCCGCACGATGTGCCACGGCTGGTCCTGGTCCTCCAGGGCGTCCATCGGTCCGCCCGCGCCGTTGGCGGAGCGCGCGAGCGTGGCGGTGGCCGTGCCGCCCGTGGGGGGTTCGAACAGGGCCAGGTTCGCGGTGGCCTCGGCGACGGAGACCGGGGCGCGACGGCCGCGGTGCACCCGGCGGCGGTCAGCGGCCTTGCGCAGGCGACGGTCGAGCCGCTCGACGGCCTCGTCCAGTGCGGAGTAGAAGTCGCTGGCGGCACCGCAGGCGCGGATGACGGGGCCGCGGGTGACGCAGGTGATCTCGATGTGCTGGCAGGAATCAGCTTGGCGCGGGTTGCGCTCGTGGATTAGCTCGACGTCGAATTCAATGATCTTCTGGTCGTAACGTTCAACTTTTTGCAGCTTGTCGGCCACATGAACCCGGAAATGATCCGGAACTTCAACATTACGACCCTTGACCTCGATGTCCACGCCTGACCTCCCACGGTCTGTCCGAGTGCGGAACACCCCGGCAACTGGTGTCCGGGGCGCACTTCTGTAAGCCCCTTCCGACGCTCTCGTTCACCGCTGAGCGGTGACCCCCATCAGGTGGTTGGCTTCTGACGCTAGCCTCTTGTCAGCCACTCGTCATCCCTTGTACCAAGACTGTTTTGACGAGATTCGCCCTTTCGGTACCGCGCGTCACGGAGCCGTCACCCAGCATCGATCCAGCCATTATCCGAAGATTACGGCTATATTGCGCGTTGCGGTAGGTACCGGCGTGTCGCGGCCAGTGCCACGCACGCATCGACGCGCATCCCCACGCTCTCCAGCAGCACCGACGCGGCCGCCAGAGTCGCACCGGTGGTCACGATGTCGTCCAGCAGGACCGTCACGGACCCGGGCGCGGCGCGCCGGGCTCGCTCCACCGCCCCGCGCCGCAGCGCGAAGGCTCCCGCGGCGCTCGCGGCCCGCTGCGCCGACGACAGGTGCGCCGAGTCCGCCTTCGGCAGTGCCCGCAGCGGTGCGGCGACGGCGGCCTGCCGACCGGCCGTACGCAGCCGCTGCGCCGCACCGAGGGCCAGCCGCCGCATGTGGTCGCCGTGCCGGGCCCGGGCCGCCGCGGCCGTGTCCGGCACGTAGACCAGCAGCAGCGGCCGCCGTGGGTCAGCCGTCGCGGCGACCGCCTCGGCGAGCAGTGCACCCAGGGGCCGGGCCAGCCGGTGCCGCCCCCGCTCCTTGAACGCGAGGATCAGCTCCCGCAGCGGGCCGTCGTATCCGCCCAGCGCCACGCACGCGGGCAGGCCGTCCGGAGCCGGATCGGGGCGGATCGGCGCGGCACGCAGCGACTCGACCGCGCGAGCACAGTCCGCGCAGACCTCATGGCGCAGCGCCAGTCCCGAGCCGCCGCAGCCGGCGCAGGACGCGGGCAGCACGAGATCGGCCAGTGCCTGCCAGATCGCACCGACCGGCACGGCTCAGCCCTCGAAGCAGGCTGCCGTGACGGTGGGCTCCACCGGTGGCGGCGGTGAGGCCGACGAGGACGGGTCCGGGGTAGGCGACGACTGCGGGGGCAGCAGCAGCAGCTCCTTGCGCAGCGGATCCAGGGTCCCCCCGTAGAACCCCCGGCTCGCCCGGTTGTCGACGTCGAGCAGGACGTTTCCGCTGGTCTCGGTCCGGCCGGCGTTGCCGACAAACGCGGTGAGGTTGGTGAGGACCGCTTTCCGGCCGGTCGTGAAGGTGCTCTCGATCGCGCCGTCGACGGTCACGTACGCCAGCTCGGCCACGTCATCGGTCGTGCTGACGACGACCGTGTCCTCCTGCAGGAACGCCACCTCGCGCAACCGGCCGGCCAGGCTGGTCGCCACCCTGCGTGGCTTGCCCACCTTGAACGACTTGGCGCTCGCCCGCAGCAAGGGGGCGACGTAGAGTCTGCCGCCGATCACCAGCGCCATCCGGCGCCCATCGGGCGCGACGGTCACCCCGGTGATCTTCCCGAAAGCGACCAGCGCCGTGTCCACGCCGGTCGGGCTGGTGCCGTGCACCGGCACCACCGAGAGCTTCCCGTCGTGCAGCACCAGGGCGGTGGCGCCCGCCCGGTCCAGCCAGATCGGGCGGGAGATCGAGTCTCCGGTCAGGCCGGTGCTGTGGATCGTCGGCTTGGCAGCCGTGTCGTTGGTCGTGGACTTGTCCTGCGGGGCGCTGCGCGGGCCGATGTACAGCTCCTGCTTGCCGCCGCCGCTCCGGCGCACCAGCGCGAACGCGGTCTCGTCCTTGGCCACCGCCGCGGAGACCAGGTCTTCGTTGACGGCATCGGGCAGCAGGTTCTCCAGCGGCGGGTACGACTCGCCCTGCCGCGCGACGCGGGTGAGCTTGCCGTCCACCACGGCGTAGCTCTTGGGATCGCGCGCGCTCGGCGACGCGGCCAGGTTCTTGTCGGGGAACTGGTAGTCCGTCGTGACATCACGCCCCTCCAGCTGCAGCTGCAGTCGCTGCCGGCCCTCGGGCCACAGCGTCCAGTACAGCTGCGCCGCGAGCCCGTCCCGCACCGCCGCGTCGGCCAGCGCACCCAGGTTGACCGTGATCTGGTTGGCGTCCTCGACGACGCTGCCCAGCCGGCGGGTGCCCTCCGGCAGCCCCAGCACGGCACCGGACAGCCAGGCGGACGGCCCCTTCACCAACCAGTCGAACAGCCGGTTGTTGACCTGCTCTTCCGGCACCGCCCGAGGCAGGTAGCGCAGGTCGGGCACGAGCGAGATGTTGTCGGTGTTCCAGAAGTAGATGGGCAGCCGCAAGTAGTACGTCTTCAACTTGTCCACGTCGAGCAGCAGCTCCTGCGGCGGGTCGGTCAGCACCAGACCCCCGCCCGCGGCTGGGCCGAACTTGAACGTGTACTTGTCGTGCTCCGTGCCGTCGTACGGCAGCACCTGGCCGTCGGGCGTCAGCACGCCGAGGCGGCGCACCTCCACGTCGACCGTGTCACCCGCCCGCGTCATCTGCTCCACCTTGACCAGCACGACGTTGGAGCCGGGGCTCCACTCGTCCTGCTCGTCGGGGGCGATGTACTGCCGCGCCGCCCCCATGATCGTCTCGTGGGCGGCGCCGTGATCGCCCGCGGCCGCCTGCAGGAAATCCCCCACCAGCTTGGCAGGGTCGGTCTCGTCCCGGCGCCAGGGCGGCGGCTTCACCCCGTCGGAAGAGGTCAGCTCAGGGCCGGCGGACGGCCCCAGCCCGTCTCGCACGACGTCGTCGCGCACGCCTATCCCGCACCCGGCCAGGGCCACCGCGGTCGCCCCGGCGAGCAGCACGCTCAATGTCCGCCTCATGCCGGCACCTCCGCCGCGTTCCCGTGCTGCCGGACCACCGTCACGTCGGCGGGGATCAGCGGCAGCGGCGAGCCGGACAACCGGCCGCCCGCCCGC
Source organism: Catellatospora paridis (assembly GCF_009720365.1). Lineage (GTDB taxonomy): Bacteria > Actinomycetota > Actinomycetes > Mycobacteriales > Micromonosporaceae > Catellatospora > Catellatospora paridis. Next base: position 158,167 of record NZ_WBZD01000020.1, read on the forward strand.
ACCGGCAGGGTCAGCCGGAACTGCGCGCCCTGCCCTGGCGATCCCCATGCCTCCAGCCAGCCGCCGTGCAGCCGAGCGTCCTCCAGGCTGATGGACAGGCCCAGACCGGTGCCACCGGTCTGCCGGGCGCGCGACGGGTCAGCCCGCCAGAACCGGTTGAAGACCAGCTTCTCCTCGCCCGGCTTCAGGCCCACCCCGTGGTCCCTCACCGTGATCGCGATCGCGCGCGCGTCGACGCCCAGCGTGACCGTCACCGGACGGCCCTCGCCGTGGTCGACGGCGTTGCCCACCAGGTTGCGCAGGATGCGCTCGACCCGGCGGGGGTCGATCTCGGCGATGACCGGCGGGTCCGGTGAGACCAGTTCCAGGTTGATCCCGACCCGGTCCGCGACCGACTCCAGCCGCTCGGTCACCCGGCGCACGACGGTGATCAGGTCGGTGGGCTCGGAGTCGAGCATGGCGAACCCCGCGTCGAAGCGGCTGATCTCCAGCAGGTCGGTGAGCAGCTCCTCGAACCGGTCGAGCTCGGCCTGCAGCAGTTCGGCGCTGCGCGCCGACGCCGGATCGAAGTCCTCGCGCTGCGAGTAGAGCAGGTCGGCGGCCATCCGTACGGTGGTGAGCGGCGTCCGCAGCTCGTGGGACACGTCCGAGGTGAAGCGGCGCTGCAGCCGGGACATCTCCTCCAGCCGCACGATCTGGCGCTGCAGGTTGGCCGCCATCTGGTTGAAGGCGTCGGCGAGCAGCGCCATCTCGTCCTCGCCGTTGACAACCATGCGCTGGTCGAGCAGACCTGCCGACAGGCGCTGCGCGGTGCGGGCCGCGACCCGGACGGGACTGACCGTGGCCCGGGTGACCAGCGCGGTGACCATGCCGAGCAGCAGCACCAGCGCCACCCCGACGAAGATGACCGTCGACCTGATGTCCTTGGCCACCTCGACCTCGGTGTCCACCGGGAAGAGGTAGTACAGCTCCACCGAGCCGCCGCCCCGCCAGCGCGGGGTGGGCACGTTCGAGCCCCACACCAGGTAGGTGTGCGTCCCGTCGCCGAGGTTCGCGCTGACGTACTGGAACGACCGGTACCCAGGGGTGCCGGTGACCTCGCGCTCGAGCTCCTTGGTGATCGCCGACCGCAGGTCGAGACCCTGCGGCCAGGCCGATCCCGTACTGCTCAGCGCCGAGGCGGTGGCCACCTTCGTGAACCGCATGGTCACCACGACACCCTCCTGACCTCCGGTCAGGGAGCTGAGCAACCGGATCACGTTCCCCGGGGTGTCCGGGCTCTCCGGGTTCGGGATGGCGCTGAGCTGTTGCTCGGCGATCTTCACGCCGCTCGTGACCTGCCGTCGCGCGTCCTGCTCTGCCCCGGCCAGCAGGCTGTCGGTGCTGCTCTTGGCGATCAGGTAGCCGAAGCCGCCGACCAGCACGCTGGAGCACAGCAGGGTGATGGTGACCATACGCAGCTGCAGCGAGCGCCGCCAGATCCGGCGCGCCTGGCGCACCCCCGGGGCCAGCCGCCGGGCCGTGGGGCGCAGCGCCGGCACCCGGGCCGCCTTCTTGACCAGCTGCTTGAGCGTGGTGCTGGCCTGGGCGAGGCGTCCGGACACGCCCGAAGGCTGCCCGTCATGCCCCGCCTCGCGGGGTTCGGGCAGCTCAATGGGGGTGGGGGTGGGGGTGGTCACGGTCAGGCAAGGTTAGCTGGTGCCGGCCTTGTAACCCACGCCGCGCACGGTCAAGATGATCTCCGGACGCTCGGGGTCCGGTTCGATCTTGGCGCGCAGGCGCTGCACATGCACGTTCACCAGGCGGGTGTCCGCCGAGTGGCGGTAGCCCCAGACCTGCTCCAGCAGCACCTCGCGGGTGAACACCTGGCGCGGCTTGCGGGCGAGCGCGACCAGCAGGTCGAACTCCAGCGGGGTGAGCTTCACCTCGGCCCCGTTGCGGGTCACCGTGTGCGCGGGCACGTCGATGATGATCTGGTTGTCCGGCGGCCCGATGGTCAGCAGCTCGGGGGTCACGTCCTCGCCGCGGCGCAGCCGGGCCCGCACCCGGGCCACCAGCTCCTTGGGCTTGAACGGCTTGACCACGTAGTCGTCGGCGCCGGACTCCAGGCCGAGCACCACGTCGACGGTGTCGCTCTTGGCGGTCAGCATCACGATCGGCACGCCGGACTCGGCCCGGATGGCGCGGCACACGTCCAGCCCGCTCATGCCGGGCAGCATCAGGTCCAGCAGCACCACGTCGGGCCGCGCCTCGCGGAACGCGGCCAGGGCCCGCTCCCCGTCGGCCACGAAGGCGGGCACGAACCCCTCGCTGCGCAGCACGATGCCGAGCATCTCGGCGAGCGCGGGATCGTCGTCCACCACCAGGACACGCGCCCTCATGCGGTAAACCTCGGCATCATCGGCTCGCTCATGCCGTCCAATATCCCATCCCACCCGCCGAGACACGAACCCGCTTCACCGATCTCGTCCGATCGGCCAGGGTAGGGGCCACGTATGTGGCCACGCCGTGCCAGGATGGCGGCGGCCTCCGCCACCCCCGGAACACGGCTCTTCCCCGGCATTTGCCGCGGGACCGGCTCCGTTTCACCGACACCCCTCGGAGCGACGATTGGAACGCGCCACGCCCTCGGCCGCGCACCGGCTGCCGCGTGACGCGGCGCTGCCGCTGCGCCCGCTCACCCTGGGCGAGCTGCTGGACACGGCTTCCGAGCTGGTCCGCCGCCGCGCCGTCCCGCTGCTGGCCACCGCCGCGGTGCTCGCGCTGCTGGAGCAGGCGGTGCTGGTGCCGGGTCGGCTCACCCTGGACATCCGCCTCGGCGACGGCCCGCCCGGCCTCAGCGGCGGTTACTGGCTGCTGCTGGCGATCGGCGCGGGACTCGAAGCCTTGATCATCATCTGGCTCGGGCCGGTGGCGGGCCGGGCTGCCGTCTCGGCCGTCACCGGCAAGCCGGCGCCCCGGCCCGGCTGGCGTGACCGGCTGCGGGAGGTCGAGGCGACGGCCCTGGTGGGCCTGGTCGCGGCGGTGCCCGCCGCGCTCGGGGCGTTCCTCGGGCCGCTCTGGCTGCTCGGGTATCCACTGTTCGGGCTGGCCGCGGTCGCGGTGACGATCGAGCGGCGCGGACCGCTGAGCGCGCTGAAGCGGGCCGCCGGGCTGGCCTTCCGCGGCGGCATGCGCGGCGCCGCGGTCCGCGTCGTCGGCTACTTCTCCTGGCTGCTCATCCGCTTCGCCTTCTACCTGGGCCTGCTCGCCGGGGTGAGTTATCTGGAGCTGCCCGGCGACACGGCGGAGTGGCTGCTGGTGCCGATGATCGTCGTGGCCAACGCGCTGGCGTACGCGAGCCTGGCGGCACTGGACGCAGCGCTGCTGATCGAGTCGCGGGTGCGGCTGGAGGGCCTCGACCTCTGGCTCACCGGCGCCGCCCGGCACCGTGAGCCCAGCCACGAGATGCTGGCGGCACGCTGATGCGATGGTGGAACGAGGCGGTCGCGGCCTTCGACGACGTCATCCCGTTCGGGCTGGCCGCCTTTCTGCTCCTGCTGCTCGCGGCCGTCGCCGGGGTGCTGTGGTACACCTTCCCGGCCTGGCTGCCCACGCGCTGGCGGGTGCGCCGGGAACGGCCGGCCGGCGAGCCGGTGCGCGACGTGGAGCCGGCCGATGACCGGCCGTCCGCGGACGAGGACGGCGGCGGAGCCGAGGAACTGCCCACCCTCGCCCCGGAGGTCTACCTCTCGCAGGCCGACCGGTACGCGGCCGAGGGCCGCTGGGCCGAGGCGGTCCGCGAGCGGTTGCGTGCCATGGTGCGCGAACTCGTCGACCGGGGCGTCGTCGAGCACGTGCCCGGCTGGACGGTGACCGAGCTGGCCCGCGCCGCCGGTGGAGCCCGCCCCGAGCTGGGCCCTGCCCTGCAGGGCGCGACGGGGATCTTCTCCGGCATCTGGTACGCCCAGCGCCCGGCGACCGCCGGGGACGACGAGCAGATGCGGGGCCACCTGGCCACCGTGCACGAACTGGTGCGAGGTGGCCGATGACGAGCCCGACGCAGCGCCGCCGGCGGTGGCGGCTGGTGCTGCCCATCCTGCCGGTGTTGGCACTGATCGCGTACTCGGTGACCGCGCACATGGTCGAGGAGCCGTCGCCGTCCGAACCGGCGTACCTGGCCCCCGCCGGTGACGGTCCCGACGGCGCGGCCGGGCTGGCCGAGCAGTTGCGTGCCCGGGGCGTGACGATCCGTACCTTCACCGACAGCGACGACGCGTTCGGGGCACTCCGATCGACCCGCGGCGATGCGACGCTGTTCGTGCCCAGCCCCGGGTTCCTCTACCGCGGCCAGCTGGACTGGCTGCGCTGGCTGCCCGACCGCGTCCGGGTGGTGCTGGTCGAGCCGGACGCCGCCCAGGTCGCCGCGGCCGTCGACTCGGTCGGGGCGACCGGGCGGCGCTGGGCGACCGGCGTGGCCCCGCGCGGCGCGGACTGCGGGCTGACCGACGCCGGACCCGCCGCGGTGGTGCGCACCCGCTACGGGCGGCTGGAGGACTCCGCCACCGCCGTCGAGAGCTGCTACGACGGCGGGCTGGTCCGGGTGTTCGAGCACGGCAAGGAGTTCGTGCTGGTCGGCAGCCCCGACCCGTTCCGGGCGGAGCGGGCCGGTGAGCACGACAACGCCGCGCTCGCACTCGACCTGCTCAGCGCGAAGAGCACCCTGATCTGGCTGGACCTGCACGAGCGGGAGCCGGTCCCGCCGCAGCCGTCGAAACCACCGGTGGTCGAGCACGAGCAGGGCGACTACGACCCGCCCAGCGGCAACGGCGCCAAGCCCGCCAAGGGGCCGAGCCCGTTCCCGGACTGGCTGTTCTGGGTGGTGCTGACGCTGCTGGCCGCGACGCTGACGGTCATGCTGGCGCGCGGCCGTCGACTGGGCCCGCCCGTGCCGGAGGCCCTGCCGGTGGAGGTGCCCGGCGCGGAGACCGCGGCCGGACGGGGCCGGCTCTACCGGCGCGTCCGGGCTCGCGGCCCGGCGCTGGAGACGCTGCGCGCCGCCGCCCGGCGCAGGCTGGCCGTGGCACTGAACCTGCCCGCCGCCGCCGGCCCGGAGACGCTGCTGCCGGTGCTGCAGGCACGCACCGGCGACGACCCGCGACGCCTCGGCGAGATCCTCTACGGGCCGCCGCCGCAGACCGACCAGGAACTGCACGACCGTGCCGTGGAACTGCGGCGCCTGGTCGAACACGTGACCGCACGACCTGTCAACGAAGGAGAGCACCGGTGACCGAGCCGTCGACTACCGAAACCGCCGAGCCCGCCCGCGCTGAGCCCATCCACAGCGTCCTCGGCCGGCTGCGCGCGGAGGTGGCCAAGGCGGTGGTCGGCCAGGACGGCGTCGTCGCCGGGCTGGTCATCGCGCTGCTGTGCCGCGGGCACGTACTGCTGGAGGGCCCGCCCGGGGTGGCCAAGACCCTGCTCGTACGCAGCCTCGGCGCAGCCCTGGACCTGGAGATGAAGCGCATCCAGTTCACCCCGGACCTGATGCCCGGCGACGTGACGGGTTCGGTGGTCTACGACCCGCGCAGCGCCGAGTTCCAGTTCCGGCCCGGCCCGGTCTTCACCAACCTGCTGCTGGCCGACGAGATCAACCGGACGCCGCCGAAGACCCAGTCATCGCTGCTGGAGGTGATGGAGGAGCGCCAGGTGTCCGCGGACGGGGTGACCCGGCCGCTGCCCGAGCCGTTCCTGGTCGCCGCGACGCAGAACCCGATCGAGCACGAGGGCACCTACCCCCTGCCCGAGGCGCAGGTGGACCGTTTCCTGCTGAAGCTGACCGTGCCGCTGCCCGCCCGCGACGAGGAGCTGGGCGTGCTGCGCGCGCACCACGCCGGCTTCGACCCGCGCGACCTCGGCGCGGTCGGCATCAAGGCGGTCGCCGGGCCCATGGAGCTCGCCGCGGCCCGCGAAGCGGTCGGCCGGGTCACCGTGACCGAGCCGGTGCTGGCATACATCGTGGACGTGTGCCGGGCCACCCGGGCCACCCCGTCGGTGGAGCTGGGCGCGTCGCCCCGCGGCGCGACCTCGCTGCTGGCCACCGCGAAGGCGTGGGCCTGGCTGGGCGGCCGCGACCACGTGACCCCGGACGATGTCAAGGTGATGGCGCGGCCCACGCTGCGCCACCGGCTGCGGCTGACGCCCGAGGCCGAGCTGGAGGGGGTCACCGCCGAGTCGGTCCTCGACTCCGTGCTCGCCTCCGTGCCCACCCCGCGGTAGCGCGCCGTGCCCACCGCTCGTGCCGCCCTGCTGGTCGCGCTGTGCGCGCCGGTCGTCGGCGGGCTGTCCGCGCTGTACGGCATCCCGCCGTGGGCGCTGTGCGGCGTGCTGCTCGCGCTCGTCGCGGCGGCCGTGCTCGCCGACTGGGCGCTGGCCGCCGACCCGCGCCGGGTCGCCGTCCGGCGCGAGGCGACCGGTGCCGTGGTGCGCCTCGGCGAGGACGTCGAGGTCACGCTGACCGTGGCCAACCGTGCCGGCGCCGACGCCCGGCTGCTGGTCCGCGACGCCTGGGTGCCCTCGGCCGGGGCGCGGCCGTACGCCCACCGGGTGGCGCTGGCCGCGGGCGACGCGGCGACCCTGACCACCACGCTGACGCCCACCCGGCGCGGCGACCGGGCCGCGGAGCAGGTCACCGTACGCAGCCACGGCCCGCTCGGGCTGGCCGTGCGCCAGGCCTCCCACCGGCCGCCGTGGACACTGCGGGTGCTCCCCCGCTTCACCTCGCGCCGGCACCTGCCGGAGAAGCTGGCCAAGCTGCGCACCGTCGAGGGCGCGACCGCGATCCGGGGCCGTGGCCAGGGCACCGAGTTCGACGTGCTCCGCGAGTACGTGCCCGGCGACGACGTGCGCTCGATCGACTGGCGGGCCACCGCCCGGCGGCGCGACGTCATGGTGCGCACCTGGCGGCCCGAGCGCTCGCGGCGCGTCGTGTGCGTGCTGGACACCGGCCGCACCAGCGCGGTGCGGGTCGGCGACGAACCCCGCCTCGACGCCGCCATGGACGCCGCACTGCTGCTGGCCGCGGTCGCGCAGGAGGCCGGCGACCAGGTCGACCTGATCGCGGCCGACCATCGGGTGCGTGCAGTGGTGGCCGGCTCGCACGGCCGGGCCACCCTGCCGCGCCTGATCAACGCCGTGGCCCCGCTGCAGCCCGCGATGGTGGAGACCGACTTCGAGCTGATCACCAGCGAGGTGCTGCGCCGGGAGCGCAAGCGCTCGCTGGTGGTGGTCTTCACCGCGCTGGAGCCGGGGGCGCTCGGCGAGGGCCTGCTGCCGGTGCTGCCCCGGCTGGCCGCCCGGCACCGGGTGCTCATCGCCGCCGTGCACGACCCGGCCCTGGCGGCACTGGCCGCGACCCCGCTGCACGGCGCGAACGAGGTCTACGCCGCCGCGGCCGGCACCCGTGCGCTGGCTGAACGGGAGAAGCTGAGCGGCGCGCTGGCCCGTCACGGCGTCGAGGTGCTCGACTTCCCGGCCGACACGTTCGCGAGCCAGGTCACCGACGCCTACCTGGCTTTGAAGGCCACCGGCCGGCTCTGACCGCCGACGGCGAGCACGGGTTCCCCCTCGCGCTCGGCTCGGCGGCCCAGTACGAAGACGTACGCCAGGAAGGCGGTCCACACCAGCACGCCGATCGCGTCCCGCACGAGCAGCGGCAGGACCGACGGCGTCACGAACGCCTCCAGCAGCCCGGCCACGGCGAGCACGCCGACCAGCCCGACCGCGCCGACGATGCCCTGCCGAGCGGCCGCGGCCAGCGACTGCCCGCGGGTCAGCAGCGGCCCCGGCACCACCCACGACCAGCCGACCCGCAGCCCGATGCCGGACGCCACGAAGATGGCGGTCAGCTCCAGCAGGCCGTGCGGGGCGATCAGGCCGAAGAAGACGTCGGCCCGGCCGTGCCCGATCATCAGGCCGCCGGTCAGCCCGATGCTCAGCGCGTTCTCCCACAGGATCAGCGCCACGGGCAGCAGCAGCACACCGGCGGCCAGGCTCTGCGCCGCGATCCAGGCGTTGTTGGTCCACACCAGCAGGCCGAAGTTGGGCGCGAAGTGCTCGCTGTAGTAGTCCTCGAAGTCGTGCTGGACGAGACTGTCGATCTCGGCGGAGGTCATCCCGAAGGCACGCGGCAGGGTGGGGTCCTGGATGACCCAGGCCGCGATCGCCCCGGCCACCAGCAGGAAGCAGACCGCGGCACTGATCCACCAGCGGCGTGCCTGGTAGATGGCGAGCGGCAGGTCGTGGGCGAGGAAACGCGGCACCCGCCGCCAGTCCACCGGCTGCGCCCCGGTGATCGCCGCGCGGGCCGACAGCACGAGCCGGGACAGCTCGGCCACCAGCGCAGGATCCGGGGTGCGGCTGCGCACCACGGACAGGTGGGTGGCGACCCGCTGGTAGAGCAGCACCATCTCGTCGGCCTCGGCCGCGGTGGGCTTGCGCCGCCGGCTCAGCGCCTCCAGGCGCCGCCACTCGCCGCGATGCTCGGCCACGTACGCGTCCAGGTCCACCCGTTCGTCCTCTCCCCGGTTGTCCGCCGACCGGCAGCCTAGCGGGGACAGTCGCGGGGCGCGGGCCTGTGATTCACTGTGCCGATGCGGCACGGGCGGGATACGGCGGAGAGCACGGCTGGGCTGGTCAGCGGCGAGGCCGTGCACCTGGAGGTCCGGCTGGCCCGGGCGGGCTCGCGGGTGCCCGCTCTGCTGATCGACATCGTCGCGCAGGTCATGGTGTTCTTCCTGCTGGTGCTGCTCCTGGTGGCGTTCTTCGGCATCACCCGGCTCGGCGACGCGGCCAGCTCCCAGGCCTCGTACATCATCGCCCTGGTGCTGACGACCGTGGGCTACCCGACCCTGCTGCTGGTGCTGACCCGGGGCCGGTCGCTGGGCAAACTCGCGATGGGCCTACGGGTGGTACGCGACGACGGCGGCCCGATCACACTGCGCCAGTCGCTCACCCGCGCCCTGGTCGGGGCCACGCTGGAGTGGCCGGGCCTGCTGCTGATCGTCAACTGGGCGGTGAGCCTGGTCGTGCTGACCGGCTCGCCGCGCGGCAAGCGCCTGGCCGACGTCGTCGCGGGCACCATCGTCATCCACGACCGCTCCCCGCAGGGCTGGGGCTGGGTCCCGACGACCCCGCCCCCACTGGCGCGCTGGGCGTCGACCCTCGACCTGACGGGCCTCGACGACGAGCTGGCGCTGGCGGCACGCCACTTCCTGGCCCGCAGCCGCGGGCTCAGCGAGCCCTACCGCACCCGGCTCGGGCACGCCCTGGCCACCGAGATCGCCACCTGTGTCACCCCGGCTCCCCCGCCCGACACCCCCGGCTGGGCATACCTGGCCGGCGTGATCGGCGAGCGGCACCGCCGCGCGTCCCAGCGCCTGGCCCGGGACCGCGCCAGCCACGCCATGCTGTGGCCGGAGCTCTTCGCGCCCGTGCCCGCGCCCGCCCCGGTGCCTGTCGGCTCCGGCACTGGGGACGCGGCACCGTTCATCCCCGTCCAGCCGAACGGCCCGGCCGCCGACCCGCGCTCGCTGCGACCGGCCACCCCGGTCTGACCTGCCGCACCAGCCCGCGCCGCCTGGCGCGAACACCCGGCGCTGCCCGGCACCACCACCGCTGCTACGGATCCGAGGCTCCGTCCGGCCGTTCGCACGGCGGGGCGGAGCCTCGGTCTCGGCTGCGGTCGGGTCAGGCGAACAGTGCCCGGCCCCAGTGGTCGCCGTCGCCGGTGACGCCCGGCGGGCAGGCCCACAGGCCGCTGGAGACGTGCCGGATGTACTCGTTGAGGATGTCGGCGCGGGCCAGGCTGCGCTGGACCGGCACGAACTGTTTGCGCGGGTCGCGCTGGTAGGCGATGAAGAACAGCCCTGCGTCGAGGCGGCCGAGGCCGTCGGAGCCGTCGACGAAGTTGTAGCCGCGCCGCAGCAGGTGCGCCCCGTTGTTGAAGTCGGGGTGGGCCAGCCGGATGTGGGCCTGCTTGGCGATGACGGGCTCACCGTCGGCGCCCTTGACCGCGAAGTCCGGCTCGTCGAACTCCTTGGCCTGCCCGAGGGGCGCGCCCTCGCCCTTGTCCCGGCCGAAGATCGCCTCCTGCTCGGCCAGCGGGGTGCGGTCCCAGGTCTCGACGGTCATCCGGATACGCCGGGTGACCAGGTAGCTGCCGCCGGCCATCCAGGCCGCGCCGTCCTCGGCGCGCGCCCACAGCTGCTCGCGCAGCAGGTCGGTGTCTTCCAGCTTGAGGTTGCGGGTGCCGTCCTTGAACCCCATCAGATTGCGGGCGGTGGCCTGCTCTCGTGAGGTGCTGGAGGTGCGCCCGAAGCCCAGCTGGGAGTAGCGGATGCTGACCGTGCCGAACCCGATCCGGGCCAGGTTGCGGATCGCGTGCACCGCGACCTGGGGATCGTTGGCGCAGGCCTGCACGCACAGGTCGCCGTCGCTGATCTCGGGCCGCAGCGCGTCGCCCGGGAAGTGCGGCAGCGCCTCCAGCGCGGCCGGCAGCCGGTCGGCGATGCCGAACCGGTCGGTGCCCGCGGCGTCGCGGAACAGGCTGCGCCCGAAGCCGATGGTCAGGGTGAGGCCGGAAGCGGGCAGCCCGAGCGCCTCGCCGGTGTCGTCCGGCGGCGCCTCGGCCTGGCCGCCGACCGCGCCGAGCAGTCCCGCGTCGCGGCCCTGGGTCATCCGGGCGGCCGCCGCGGTCCACTCGCGCAGCATCTCGACCAGCTTCGCGCGGTCCTTGGTGATCACGTCGAAGGACGCGAAGTGCAGCCGGTCCTGCGCGGGGGTGACGATGCCCGCCTGGTGCTCACCGTAGAACGCCACCGCGTCGCCGGGCGAGGCCGACGCCGGCGACCGCTCGTCGTCCATCATCGCCGCGCCGACGGCGGCAGCGCCCGCCACACCCGCGATGCCGACTCCGGCCGCGGTCAGGGCGACCCGTCGCGAAACCATCTGCTCCACCTCTTCTCCGGTCCGGCGCCGGTCCGGCAGGCCTGCCCGAGGGCGTACGGCCTGCCGGACCGGCGGGCGACTACTTGGCGACGACTGCGGCGACCTTGCTGATCGGCTCGGCGAGCGCGTTGATCACGTCGCTGAGCTCCTTCAGCTCGGCCTGGGTGAGCTGGTTGTGCAGCTTCCAGCCGTCACCGGCGCGGTGCTTGCCCAGCGCGGTCTCCACGTTCGCGAACGCGGTGTCCAGGGCGGTGACCAGCTCCGGCGCGCGCTCCTCCAGGGTCGGGCGCAGCGCCTGCACGGACGCCTTCGAGCCTTCGACGTTGGCGGCGAAGTCCCACAGGTCGGTGTGGGAGTAGCGGTCCTCCTCGCCGGTGATCTTCCCGGAGGCGACCTCGTCGAGCAGCTCCTTGGCGCCGTTGGCCAGCTGCAGCGGCGACAGCTTCTCCGCGTTGGCCTTGGCCACGATCTCCTTCACGTCGACCAGCAGCTGGTCGGCGATCGGACCGGACTTGGAGATGTCCTTCTTCTCCCACAGGTCCTGCTCCAGGCGGTGGAAACCGGTGAAGGCCATGCCCTCCTCGATCACCTCGGCCCGGCCGTCGATCTTCGGGTCCAGGTCGCCGAAGATCTCCGCGACCGGCTCGATGCGCTCCCAGTAGGTGCGCGCGATCGGGAACAGCGCCTTGGCCTTCTCGGCGTCACCGGCCTTGACCGCGGCCACGAACTCCTCGGTCTTGGGCAGCAGCGCCGCGGTCTGGCTCTGGATGTAGCGCTGGTAGTTCGCGGTGGCCTCGGCCAGCTTCGCGTCGGCGGTCAGCGGCGCGGCCGAACCCGTGACCTTGAACGCGCCCCGGATGCCCTTGCCGATCATGCCCGGCTTGCAGGCGGTCTCGTACGTGCCGGCGGTCAGCTCGACCTTCAGCTCCCGGGTCAGCCCCGGCGCGATGTTCTCGACCTCGCCCATCACCCGGTCGCCCGCCGCGTAGACGTAGAACTCGGTGACCTTCGCCCCGCCGTTGGCGATCGTGAACGTAACCGTCCCGGCCGCGGTCTCGGCCCGGCCGACCTCACAGGCGGTGTCGGACGCCTTGACCGTGATCGGACCCGTGGTGTCGCCGGGGGCCGCCGGCTCGGGGTCGGTGGTGCAGGCGGACATGCCCAGGCCGAGCACGGCGGTCGCCGTGAGCACGGAGAGCTTGCGCATGGGTGACTCCTGATTTTCGAGGTGTGGTGTCAGCGGTCGCCGCCGGTGGCGACCGGCGTGGGGGTGGCAGCAGGGGTGGCCGGCGGCGTCGCCGCCCGGTGCGGCAGCAGGAACAGCACGAGCACCGGCACCGCGTACGCGACCCAGGCGACGGTCTCCAGCACGGTCGGCGCGGGCGTGAAGTTGAACATGCCGCGCAGCAGCTCGGCATACCAGGTCGTCGGCGGCAAGGTCGCGGAGATGTCGAAGGCGAGGGTGTTCAGACCCGGCAGCACACCCGCCTCCAGCAGGTCGTGCACGCCGTACTTGAGGATGCCCGCGGCGACCAGCACCAGCAGCACCCCGGTCCAGGTGAAGAACTTGGTGAGGTTGATCCGCACCGCGCTGCGGTACATCAGGAAGCCGAGCGCGACCGATGTGCCGATACCGGCCAGGATCGCGACCACCGACCAGGTGGAGGTGGCGCCCTGCACGGTCGCGAAGAAGATCAGCGAGGTCTCCAGGCCCTCCCGCGCGACGGCGAGGAAGGCGGTGACGACGACGGCCAGCGGGCCGAGCGCGAGGGCGGCGTCGAGTTTGGCGCGCAGCTCACCGGAGATGGAACGGGCGGCCCGGCGCATCCAGAAAATCATCCAGGTGACGAAGACCACGGCCAGGATCGAGGTGATCGCCTCGAACAGCTCCTGCCGCTCGAACTCCAGGTGCGCGCTGGTGTACTGCAGCACCGCCGCGAAGCCCACGGACAGCGCCGCGGCCACGGCGACGCCGAGCCACACGAAACGCAGCCGGTCCCGGCGGTCGGTCTTGACCAGGAACGCCACCAGGATGGTGACGACCAGCGTCGCCTCCAGGCCCTCCCGCAACCCGATCAGGAACGTGGGGAGGAAGACGTTGGCGTCCATGGCACCACCTCAGCTAATAGACCAGCCTTGCCTTACTAAGGCGAGGCGTACCTTAGCGTAGGTGGCCCTTACCTGAGAAGTCGATCCCCGTCACTTCATTGGACCGGGTCCAGAACAGGCGAAAGGGCGCCCGAGCGGGCGCCCTTTCGCTGTTTCGCCGATCCGGTTCAGTACCGGTAGTGGTCCGACTTGTACGGCCCCTCGACCGGGATGCCCATGTAGTCGGCCTGCGACTTGGTCAGCTCGGTCAGCCGGACGCCGAGGGCGTCCAGGTGCAGCCGGGCCACCTTCTCGTCGAGTTCCTTGGACAGCGTGTAGACGCCGACCGGGTACTGGTCGAGCTTGGTGAACAGCTCGATCTGCGCGAGGACCTGGTTGGTGAAGCTGTTGCTCATCACGAACGACGGGTGCCCGGTGGCGTTGCCCAGGTTCAGCAGCCGGCCCTCGGACAGCACGATGATCGAGTGGCCGTCGGCGAAGCGCCACTCGTCCACCTGCGGCTTGATGTTGATCCGCTCGACGCCCGCGGTCTTCGCCAGCCCGGCCATGTCGATCTCGTTGTCGAAGTGGCCGATGTTGCCGACGATGGCCTGGTGCTTCATCCGGCTCATCTGCTCGCCGGTGATGACATCCTTGCAGCCGGTGGCGGTGATGAAGATGTCCGCCGTGGCGACCACGTCCTCCAGGGTGGCGACCTGGTAGCCGTCCATCGCCGCCTGCAGCGCGCAGATCGGGTCGATCTCGGTGATGATGACGCGGGCGCCCTGGCCGCGCAGCGACTCGGCGCAGCCCTTGCCCACGTCGCCGTAGCCGGCCACGACCGCGACCTTGCCGCCGATCAGCACGTCGGTGGCGCGGTTGATGCCGTCGATCAGCGAGTGGCGGCAGCCGTACTTGTTGTCGAACTTGCTCTTGGTGACCGAGTCGTTGACGTTGATCGCCGGGAAGAGCAGCGAGCCGGTCTGCTGCATCTCGTAGAGGCGGTGCACGCCGGTGGTGGTCTCCTCGGTCACGCCCTTGATGCCGGCCGCGATGGTGGTCCAGCGCTTGGCGTCGGAGACCAGCGAGCGCTGCAGCACGCCGAGGATGATCGCGTACTCCTCGGAGTCGGCGGTCTCGGGCGACGGCACCGCGCCGGCCGCCTCGAACTCCACGCCCTTGTGCACGAGCAGGGTGGCGTCACCGCCGTCGTCGAGGATCATGTTCGGGCCCTCGCCGCCGGGCCACTGCAGGATCTGCTCGGTGCACCACCAGTACTCCTCGAGCGTCTCGCCCTTCCAGGCGAAGACCGGCACGCCCGCGGGAGCGTCGACGGTGCCCTCGCGGCCGACCGCGATCGCGGCGGCGGCGTGGTCCTGCGTGGAGAAGATGTTGCAGCTGGCCCAGCGCACGTCGGCGCCCAGGTCGACCAGCGTCTCGATCAGCACCGCGGTCTGCACGGTCATGTGCAGCGAGCCGGCGATGCGTGCCCCCGCCAGCGGCTGGGCGGCGGCGAACTCACGGCGTACCGCCATCAGGCCGGGCATCTCGTGCTCGGCGAGCTGGATCTCCTTGCGGCCGAACGCCGCGAGGGAAAGATCGGCGACCTTGAAGTCGCCGGGGGCAAGGGTGCGGGCCATAGATGAACTCCCAATCGGTCGGCTGACCAGTGCGAGGTACAGCCTACTTCTCCGCGTTCCGGGGGCCGTGAACCGCCTCCGTCGGAGGGTCGACCACGGCATACGTGTGGCCCGGTCCCCGGACGGACCCTCCGCCTCAGGAACCGGGCCACACTCCCCCCGGTTTGGTTCCCCCGCGCGTGGCTCGGACTGAATGATCCCGATAACGCTGCGTGAGTAAAAGGCTACACTCCGCTTTTCTGGTGTCAAGCAGAACCCTCAAGTCGTACGCGTCGCCGTGTCGCGCCGGCCCTCGGATACGCGAAAAGGCCTGCCCGGTTGAGAAATGGGGTTCATTTTCAACCGGGCAGGCCGACGTCTGTTGTGGAGTGGCCGCCGCTCACAGCGACGCGAGATACACCTCTCCGGTGCCCGCGAAGATCATCTTTCCGCCGTCCGCGGCGCCGAACGCGGCCTCGCCGCCGCCCAGCCGGGCCGTCCCCGAGGCGTCGCCGACAGTCACGGACCCCGCCAGGCACAGCGCGGTACGCGGACCCGCCGGTTCCAGCGCCGCCTCGCCGCCGTCCAGCCGGATGCGGTGCAGCCGGAAGTCGTCCACCGGCACGGACCAGGTGTCCACGCCCGGCGCCACCGGCTCCGGGTCGCGCACCGGGTCGCGCAGCGGCTCGAAGCGCAGCACCCGCAGCAGCTCCGGTACGTTCACGTGCTTGGGGGTCAGCCCGCCGCGCAGCACGTTGTCGCTGGCCGCCATGATCTCGACCCCGGCCCCGCGCAGGTAGCCGTGCAGGTTGCCCGCGGGCATCCAGATGCCCTGGCCCGGGGCCAGCACCACGTGGTTGAGCAGCAGCGCCACCAGCACGCCGACGTCACCCGGGTAGTCGTGCGCCAGCAGCCGCACCAGGCCGCGCGGGCCGCCGCCGGCCGGGCCGTCGGGCAGGTTCCCGGACGCCGCCACCGCCTGGTCGACCAGGTCGGCCCGAGCGGCCGCGGGCCAGCTGAGCAGCGCACGAACGGCCTCCCGCAGGTCACCCACGGCCAGCGCGCCGACCACCGGCTTGAGCGCCATGACGCCGAGCGCGTCGAGCAGCTCCGCCGACTCGGCCGCCGGCCGGAACCCGCAGAGCGCCTCGAACTCGGTGTAGGCCACCAGCAGCTCGGGCTTGTGGCTGGCGTCGACGTAGCTGCGGTGGGCGGCTCCGCGCGGCACGCCCGCGGCGTCCTCGGCCGCGTAGCCGTCGGCCGCCTGCCGCGCGTCGGGATGCGCCTGCAGCGACAGCGCGCGCTCGGCCGCCAGCAGCTTGAGCAGGTACGGCAGGCGCACGCCGAAACGGTCGAGCGCGTCGGCGCCGAGCAGGTCGCCCGGCGCCGACGCGATCACGTCGACCAGTGGCACGTCGTCCACCAGGGAGGAGCAGTCGGGATGTGCGCCGATCCACAGCTCGGCCTCGGGGCCTTCGCTGGGCACCGGCCGGCCCTGCACTCTCGCGATCACATCGCGTGAGCCCCACGCATAGGGCCGGATACGGTTGTGGAGTCGGCGCACGCGCTCAGCCCTTCTGGTAATAGATGTCCGGCTCGAGGTAGATGACCTTGGCGATCGGCACGGCCTCGCGGATCCGTGCCTCGGCGGCGTCGATGCCCTTGGCCACCTCGTCCGCGGTCTCGTCATGCCGGACTGCGATCTTAGCGGCCACCAGCAGCTCCTCCGGGCCAAGGTGCATGGTGCGCATGTGGATCACGCGCTCCACCTCGGGCCCGTTCGCGATGGCGGCGGCGATCGCCTTGACGTGCTCGTCGGTTGCCGACTCGCCGAGCAGCAGACTCTTCGTCTCCATCGCCAGCACCACCGCGATGACCACCAGCAACAAGCCGATCATCAGAGTGCCCGCGGCGTCCCAGTAGCCGCTCCCGGTGATCAGCGTCATACTCACGCCGATCAACGCGAAGACCAGGCCGACCAGCGCACCCAGGTCCTCCAGCAGGATCACCGGGAGCTCCGGCGCCTTGGCCCGCCGGATGAACTCCTTCCAGCTCGCCGAGCCGCGCACCGCGTTCGACTCGACGATCGCGGTGCGGAAGGAGAAGGACTCCAGAACGATCGCGACCAGCAGCACCGTCACCGGCAGCCACTTCCACGCGGTGATCGGCGTCGGGTCATGGAACTTGTGCCACGCCTCGTACAGGGCGAACAGGCCACCCACGCTGAACAGGACGATCGACACGATGAACGCGTAGATGTACCGCTCCCGGCCGAAGCCGAACGGGTGCAGCGGCGTCGCCTCCCGCTGGGCCCGGCGGCCGCCGAACAGCAGCAGGATCTGGTTGCCCGAGTCGGCGACCGAGTGGATCGCCTCGGCCAGCATCGACGACGAGCCGGACAGTGCCCACGCGATGAACTTCGTCACCGCGATGCCCAGATTGGCCAGCAGCGCCGCGACGATCGCCCTGGTGCCGCCCCCCGCGCTCACGCCGCTACCTCGCTGCGCTCGTCCGCGGCGGCCGTGAACCCCATGGTTCGCTCCCTACGGTCGCTCGCCGCTACCTCGCTGCGCTCGTCCGCGGCGGCCGTGAACCCCATGGTTCGCTCCCTACGGTCGCTCACGCCGCTACCCCATGCATGTAGTTGTTGAGCCCGCTTCGCTCGCTCACTTGCGCAACTGCTCCTTCAGCTCCGTGACGGCCGGCACCGCCATCGGATCCAGGCCATGCCCGAGGCCGAGGTAGACCGAGGCGAAGTCAGTCGCCGCGACCAGTGAGGCGAACCGCTCCAGCGCCGATCCGCCTTCGGCGGTGAGCACGTCCACCTCGATCCCGCGCCTCGCCGCGATGTCCTGCACCACCTCGGCTCGCCGGTCCGTCGTCTGCGCCGCACTGTTCTCGTCGGCGAGCCCACCGTCGCACAGCAGCACCACCTTCAGACGAGGGGGGTCGGCCGTCACGTCCTCAAGCTCGGGATCAGCGAAGATGTCCCGCTCCAGCGCGGCGAGCGCGCCGAACACGCCGTCGAGCAGGCCCACCCGGCCGCGGCCGGCCTCGCCGAGCGCGTCGGTGACGACCGGGTAGCGGGCGTTCGCGGAGAGCATGTCGCCGTAGCGCACCGCGGCCACCGCAGCCAGTGGCGAGTCGCCCCAGATGACCGGGACCGAGCCGGCCAGGTTCAGGGCCAGCGACTTGGCGCGGTTGACGAACGTCTCGGCGGTGGGCCGGCAGCGGTCGGCATCCTGGTCCAGGCGCACCGCCGTCTCGGCCAGGTCGGCTTCGTTGACCTTGACCAGGCCCAGCGCGCGGGCGGCCAGCAGCACCGGCACCGTCAGGCCCCACAGGTTCGCCCGCGCCGCACCGCGGCGCGGCACCGGGATGAACGGGGCGCGGTAGCGCTCGGCCACCGACTGCAGCGGCGAACCCGGCGCGCCGATGCCCACCAGCCGCGCGCCGCGGCGGCCCGCTGCTTCGGCCACGGCCAGCGCCTCCGGCGAGCGGCCCGACGCCGACACGGCGAACACCACGTCGGCCGCGCCGATCCAGCCCGGCACCTCCACGCTGCGGTGGGTCAGCACCGGCACGAGGCAGCGCGGCCCCGCGATGGTCGCCAGGATGTCACCGGTGCGCGCGGCCGTGCCCGCGCCGACCACGACGACCGCCCGCGGCCGGCCCTCGTCGGCGAGGTGGCTCAGGTCGGTCTCGGCCGTCAGCGTGGTGGCCTCCCGCACCTGCGCGCCCGCCGACGCGATGGCCCGGAGCATGCCTCCGGGATCCCGCGCGGCCAGCGCCGGTGCGTTGTCCAGCAGCGCCTCGTCGAAGAAGCGGTTGCCGCGCACACCCGCGGCGCCGTCGATCGGGCTGCCCATCACTCACCCGCCGGGGCGGTGAGCACCTCGTCGAGCAGCAGCACCGGCAGCCCATCCCGCACCGGGTAGACCCGGCTGCAGGAGGTGCAGGTCAGCGTCTGCGCCTCGGGGTCGTGGGTCAGCGGCGCATGGTCCTCGGCCGGGCAGGCGAGAACTTCGAGCAGTTGCGGGGCAAGCGACACGTCCGGCTCCTTCAGATCGCTGGCTGAGCTCGAACACGGTTCGTCCCCGACGCGCCGCCGCTCTCGCGGCGCGCGCCGGGCGACTCACCACGTTCCGCCAGCAGCCTACCCACGGACCAGCTTCAGCACCTCGTCGCGCAGCTCCGACATCCGCTCCGGCGTCCGGGCCTCGACGTTGAGCCGCAGCAGCGGCTCGGTGTTGGAGGCGCGCAGGTTCACCCAGCTGCCGTCGCCGAACGCCACGGTCAGGCCGTCCAGCTCGTCCTGCTGTTCGCCGGAGAAGTGCGCCCGCACCTGCGACAGCTTCGCGGTCTGGTCCGCCACCACCGAGTTGATCTCGCCGGAGGCCGTGTACCGCTCGAACTGCGCGCCCAGCGCCGACAGCGGGCCGTCCTGCTCGCCCAGCGCCGCCAGCACGTGCATCGCGGCCAGCATGCCGGTGTCGGCGCCCCAGAAGTCGCGGAAGTAGTAGTGCGCCGAGTGCTCGCCGCCGAAGACCGCGCCCGTGGTCGCCATCTCCGCCTTGATGAAGGAATGGCCCACCCGTGTGCGCACCGGGATGCCGCCGTGCTCGCGCACGATCTCCGGCACCGCCGCCGACGTGATCAGGTTGTGGATGATCGTCGCCCCGGGGTGCTTGGCCAGCTCACGGGTCGCGACCAGCGCGGTCACCGCCGACGGGGACACCGGCGCGCCGTCGGCGTCGACCACGAAGCAGCGGTCGGCGTCGCCGTCGAAGGCCAGGCCCAGGTCGGCCCCGTGCTCGCGCACCGCGGCCTGCAGGTCCACCAGGTTCGCCGGCTCCAGCGGGTTGGCCTCGTGGTTCGGGAACGAGCCGTCCAACTCGAAGTACAGCGGCACGATGTCCAGCGGCAGCGCCGGCAGCACGGCGTCGCCGAGCACCGCCGGCACGGTGTATCCGCCCATGCCGTTGCCGGCGTCGACGACCACCTTCAGCGGCCGGATCCCGCTCAGGTCCACCAGCGTGCGCAGGTGCGCCGCGTAGTCGGCCAGCATCTCGCGGGTCTCGACGTCGCCCGCCGGGGCCGGCATCTCGGCGCGGGTGTCCAGCAGCTCCTGCGCCCGCTCGCGGATCGCGGACAGCCCGCTGGCCTGGCCGACCGGCTTGGCCCCGGCGAAGCAGAGCTTGATGCCGTTGTACTGGGCCGGGTTGTGGCTGGCGGTGAACATCGCACCGGGCAGGCCGAGGATGCCGGACGCGTAGTACAGCAGGTCGGTCGAGCCGAGACCCGCGTTGATCACGTTGATGCCCTCGGCGCGTACGCCGTCGGTGAAGGCCTTGACCAGCGACGGCCCGGAGTCGCGCATGTCGTGCGCGACCACGACGGCGCCCCGGTCCTCCCCCAGCGCCCGCAGCGTCTGCGCGAACGCCCGGCCCAACGCGCCGGCGACCGGCTCGTTCAGCTGGTCCGGCACGGTGCCGCGAACGTCGTACGCTTTGACGATCTGGGACAGGTCAGACACTTCGACTCCTTCTAACAGATTCCACCGAGGTCAGCCTAGTAGACCGTGCGCAGCCGACCCCGGTCCGGGGCGGCGCCACTGCTCGCACCATAGAACGCTGGACGCCGCGCACCATCACCTGTTCACACGACGCGCAGGCCGGCCACGAAGTCCTGGTAGTCCTGATACGTCGGAAGCAAGCCCTTTTCCCGGGCCTCGGCCAGGGTCGGGGCGGCCGCGTCGCGCGCCGACAACAGCGGAGCGTCCCCCGGCCACTTGATGCCGAGGTCCGGATCCAGCGGGTGTACGGCGAACTCGCGCACGGGGTTGTAGACCTCCGAGCACAGATAGCTGATCGTCACGTCGTCCTCGATGGCGCAGAAGCCGTGTCCCAGGCCCTCGGCCAGGTACACCGCCTTGCGGTCGACGTCGTCGAGGCGGACGAACTCGTGCTGCCCGAACGTCGGGGACCCCACCCGCAGATCGACGATGACGTCGAGAACGGCGCCGCGCACGCACGTCACATACTTCGCCTGGCCCGGAGGGATCTGGGCGAAGTGAATGCCGCGGACGACGCCGCGGGTCGACGTCGACAGGTTGGCCTGAGCCAGGCGCAGCGGATGGCCGACCGTCTCGGTCAGCCGGTCGAAGCGATACCACTCCATGAAGACGCCGCGCGGATCGCCGTGCTGGACGGGGACGACCTCCCAGGCGCCCTCGATCGACAATGGGTTGATATTCATCGGATGCTGGGCTCCTGTCCCGCGTGCGCCAGGATGTCCAGCAGGTACTGGCCGTACCCGCTCTTGAGCAGCGGAGTCGCCAGCTCGCGAAGCTGCTCGTCGGTGAGGAAGCCAGCCCGCCAGGCGGCCTCCTCGACACAGCCGATCTTGAGGGCCTGACGCTCCTCGATGACCCGCACGAACTCGGCCGCCTGCACCAGCGAACCGAACGTGCCGGTGTCAAGCCACGCCGTGCCGCGGTCGAGGACGGTCACCGACAGTTCGCGCTGCCCGAGGTACGCCTCGTTGACTGCGGTGATCTCCAGCTCGCCGCGGTCGCTCGGCTTGAGGTTGCGGGCGATGTCGACCACGCGGTTGTCGTAGAAGTAGAGACCGGGCACCGCGTAGGACGATTTGGGCGTCTGCGGCTTCTCCTCGATCGAGAGCACTCGGCCGTCGGTCGCGAACTCGACCACACCGTAGTCGCGGGGGTTGGCCACCTGGTATGCGAAGATCCGCCCCCCGGAGAGGTTTTGGTGCGTAGCCAGCTGACGCCCCAGGCCGACGCCGTGGAAGATGTTGTCGCCGAGGATCAGCGCGACGGGTTGGTCGCCGATGAAGTCGGCGCCGATGAGGAACGCCTGCGCGATGCCGTCCGGCTGGGGCTGTGTGGCGTAGGTGATGCTCATGCCCCACTGGGAGCCGTCACCCAGCAGCCGGGAGAACTGGTCGGAATCGTCCGGCGTGGTGATGACGAGGACTTCCCGGACACCCGCCATGAGGAGGGTGGTGAGCGGGTAGTAAATCATCGGTTTGTCGTAAACCGGCATGAGTTGTTTGGAAACGGCTTTGGTAATGGGCCACAGTCGGGAACCTGTGCCGCCCGCGAGAAGGATGCCACGCATGACCGGCAAGACTACAGCCCGCTTCGTCAGCTAAACTCCCGGACTTGTGAAACTCCTTGTCACCGGCGGTGCCGGCTTCATCGGCTCTGAATATGTCCGCAATCTGCTCCAGGGCGGCTACGGGCCTTCCAAAGACGATGTCACCGTGCTCGACAAGTTGACCTATTCGGGCAATTTGGAGAACCTGGCCGCCGTCGCCGACGACCCTCGGTACACCTTCGTGCAGGGCGACATCTGTGACGCAGATCTCGTCGAGCAGCTGATGCCAGGCCATGACGCGGTCGTCCATTTCGCGGCCGAAACGCACGTCGACCGTGCTGTGCACGGACCCGCGCAGTTCGTCCAGACGAACGTCGTCGGCACCCAGGTGCTCCTGGACGCCGCGAGGCGGCACCGCGTCGGCCGGTTCCTGCACGTCTCCACAGACGAGGTATACGGCTCGATCGAGCAGGGTTCCTGGACGGAGGAGTGGCCGCTGGCCCCCCGCTCGGCCTACTCTGCGGCGAAGGCCGGTTCCGACCTGCTGGCGCTGGCCTACCACAAGACCTACGAGCTCGACGTGGTGGTGACCCGGTGTTCCAACAACTACGGGCACTACCAGTTCCCGGAGAAGGTCATCCCGCTGTTCGTCACCAACCTGCTCGACGGCGGGTCGGTGCCGCTCTACGGCGACGGCCTCAACATCCGCGACTGGCTGCACGTCTCCGATCACTGCAACGGCATCCAGCTGGCGCTGACCAAGGGCCGTGCCGGCGAGGTCTACCACATCGGTGGCGGCACCGAGCTGACCAACCGCGAGCTGACCGAGATGCTGCTGGCTGCCACGGGTCGCACATGGGATGCGGTCCGGCCGGTCGAGGACCGCAAGGGGCACGACCGTCGCTACTCGCTGAGCATCGAGAAGATCCGCAACGAGCTCGGGTACGAGCCGCAGGTCTCGCTCGACGAGGGCCTGGCGCGCACCGTGGCCTGGTACCGGGACAACCGGAGCTGGTGGGAGCCGCTCAAGGGACAGTCCCTGTGACGATCAAGGTACTCGTCACAGGTGCCGGCGGCATGCTGGGCACCGACCTGGTGGCGGCCCTGGGCGCCGGTGGCTTCGCGGTCGTCGCCGCCGCCCGCGCGGACCTCGACATCCGGGTTCCCGAGCAGGTCGCTGCCGCGCTGCCCGGGGTCGACATCGTGATCAACGCTGCGGCGTGGACCGACGTCGACCGGGCCGAGACGGAGGAGGCGGCGGCCACCGCGATCAACGGCACGGCGGTCGGCACTCTCGCCGCGGCGTGCGCGCAGGCCGGTGCCCGCCTGATACAGATCTCCACCGACTACGTGTACTCCGGCAAGTCGGTCCTCCCGTGGGCGGAGTCCGAGGCCACCGACCCTGTCAACGCGTACGGTCGCGGCAAGGAGTCGGGCGAGCGGGCGGTGTTCGAGCATCTGGGCGATCGTGGCTACGTGGTCCGTACGGCGTGGCTCTATGGCGCCCAAGGGCGCAACTTCGTCGGCACCATGCTGCGGCTCGCCTCCCAGCGGCCGACGCTCGACGTCGTCGACGACCAGCACGGCCAGCCGACCTGGACGTGCGCCCTAGCGGACCAGTTGATCGAACTGTGCCGGGCGGCATACGCGGGCAAGGCGCCGGGAGGCGTTTACCACGGCACCGCGTCGGGCCAGACGACCTGGTACGGGTTGGCCCGAGCGGTGTTCGAGTTGTCCGGACTCGATCCTGATCGTGTCCGCCCGGTGGACACGGCGGCGTTTCCACGGCCTGCCAAGCGTCCCTCTTACAGCGTGCTGGGCCACGACCGGTGGGCGGCCGCCGACATTGCCGTTCAACCGATGTGGCAAGACCAGTTGCGTGCCGCGCTGGCGCAGTGGCCGAGCCACTGAAGGATCGTCTGCCGCGCCAGCGGTTTTCATCCGGCAACCTTCAGCTTCGACCGTCGTCGTGGTCGGCTCCCGGGCTGAAATCGGCGCCCCAAAAGGAACGTTGATCTCTGCTAACGTGGGGCCCGTTCTCGGCCATGCCGAAGGCTGACACGAGCCAAACTGCCGCTTATCGACACCCCTCAACCAGCATTAGTCGGTGGAAACAGCGACACCAAGCTCCTGGCGACATGATTCGTCAGCGCATTCTCGAATGGGCATTCAAGGCGAATGAAAAAGGGCATATTGGCTCTGCTCTGTCTATCACAGACATCATCGTCGCAATCGCCCCCGGCGGACGGGCGTTCGTAGCCAGGTCAGCTCGCGCGCAACGGGCCCGAGCTGACCTGGCTTCGCGTGTGGCTTGAGGCCGAACAGCACCAGAAAGGTCACGTGAGATGACAACCGTCGTCCTGAACCTCCTCATTGCTTCGGGGGGGCTCGCCCTACTGTCAGCGCCCGTACTGCTTGCAGCTACTTTCCGCGCGCTGTCGGTCCATCACGTGCTGGCGGGTCTGATGGGCTCGATGGCTGCCGTCTCCCTCGTCGGGTACTGCATCGTCAGCCTGTGGGGTACGGGTCTGCTCCCTCTCCTGGTCGTGGGCGTGCTACTCAGCGGAGTCCTCGCTCTCGCCGCGGCGCGAGCGGTGGTCTTGCGCCTGTGGCGACGCAAAGCATTGTGGCCACCTTCGGGGCTTGTATATCTGGTCATCGGACTGGTCACCGGATTGTTCTTGGTACTGCCGGGGCTCATGGCGCTGAACGCCCTTGACACGCGTTTCGGGTTGGTGTCGAACTACAACACGGACCCCATTACATATGCTCAGTGCACGCTGGCCATGTCCTCAGCGACACCGGCTGACGCCGCAGCGACCCTGCCAGTGGTGCAGAGCTGCCACCCTGCGGTGGTCAGCCTTATCAACCTTCTGTCGAGCATGACTGGGCTCAGTGCCCTTTCGGCCACTACTCCGGCCCTGATTCTCATCTCGGCGTTGATTCCTGTGGCCCTGTGTTCTTTGGCTAAATCAGTGTGGCCGGCTGTTTCCCAGCGGGCCCTCCTGGCCACCGGAGTGGTCGCGACCGTCTCTCCGCTTATCGCCTACCACGTTGCCAATGGATTCATTGCTGCGCTCCTGGCAATTTCGACGGCTGCCGCCGTGTTGAGCGGTTCGTTCCTCGTCGCGGCGAGAAACCACCGCGTCGGAGTCCTGCTGATCATCTTGGGCGGAATCACTGGGATGTACGCCTATCTGGAGTTCTTGGGCCCGGTCACCGTGGCAGCTCCAGTCGTGACATTGGTGACTCTGATGATCGGCGGGAGTCGAGGTATTCGGAAAACCCTGCGGAACACGATGCCGGCTCTGCTGGCCAGTGGTGCCGTATATCTGGCGACCCTACCGCTCCTCATGGGCGCTCTTTCCATATTCCGTGAACGTCTCAGTGATAAAGGCTTCGGCGCTGCCGGCTGGCCCATGGGCCCGGTCGATGTCGTCAAGGTCATGTTTTGGCCACCGGGGCTCCACGAAACGATGTACACCGAGCAGACTCATCTCACCGGCGGCTTCGTCCTGGGGTGGGCGCTATTCGTGGCCATCATCGTCGCAACCTGCATGGCCGCGAAGAAACAGGTGAACGATTTCGACAGCCGCGTCGTCTCGATCGTGGCGATCGGCATCACTGCGCTCGCGTTGATCGGTGCGTCCTGGATGTTCGGCACCACGGCGTATCAGACCTGGCGGATTGAGACTCTGGCGTTGCCCTTGCTGTTGAGCATCGTCCTGCCCGCCACCACAGCGCTCCGCGGGATGCTTGGCTCCTGGGGCCGCCTCGTCCTGCCCCTCGCTCTCGGCGGCTCACTGCTGATCCCGTCACTTGCCTGGCTGCCGACCAGCACGTACTCGGTCGCGAACGAGACGACCGTGCCCGCCACACCTGATGCCCTCTTTAAATCGGCAGACATCGTTGCGGGAATGGACATCGGAACAATAAACGTCCACCTGCCGAGTTTCTTCCAAGGTCTATCGGCCGAGACCTATATGCACGACCTGACGGTCGCCGTCGTCCGGAACGGCGACCCCAACACCGTGGCCTTCGCGGATACCTGCACCTTGACGACTCGATCCATGCTGACCGACGTTCAAGCGGAGGTCACCCGTCTGGCGGGGGACTACGTGCTGATCCCCTACCCGGCTCCTTGCTCCAAGACGACTGCTCCAGGAAAGAGGATCTCTCCGTTCGCGGAACTGTTCGGCCCTGCGGCATACGGCGGCATTCGAATCAGCTGGACGACGGTGGCTCAGCAGCCAACCTCGGCTGGCGGCTCATCGGTGCGATGGCTGGGCCAAGGCGCGGGTGGTGTCCTGGTGAACTCTGCGAGCTCTCCCGAGCGAATCCGACTACTCGCAGACGTCACGGTAAAAAACCCGTCAGCGACCCTCACCTTTACTTTCAACGGCACTGCCTATCCATTCCAGGCAGCCGGCGGCAAGGCACGAATAGACTTGACGCTGGATGCGCCACCGGGGTCGACCGAATTCGGGTTGCGCACGGACTCGGCCCCCATCGAGCCGGGAAGGTTCTTCCGACTCCAACCTGCCGACTTCCGGATACTCCCTCCCCCGTCTGGCTCATCGGCTTGACCCACATGCAATAACGTGGACGACAAACCACGCCCGTCACCCGGATGAAATCGGCCGAGGAGATCATCGAATCCCTCGGCCGATTCAATCAACGCATTTCAGGCGCAGGGCATTAGAGGACGAGGCCAGTCAGCACCATGACCCGCGGATCGGTGTAGTCGTCCATGGCGCTGCGCAGGCCCTCGCGGCCGGTGCCGGAGCCCTTCACCCCGCCGTACGGCATCTGGTCGGCGCGGAACGACGGCACATCGCCGACGATCACGCCGCCGACCTGCAACGTCGCGTGCGCTGTGAACGCGGTCTGCAGGTTGCTCGTGAACACGCCCGCCTGCAGGCCGAAAGCCGAGTCGTTGACCGCGGCGAACGCGGCGGCGTCGGAGTCCACCGTGGACACGACGAGCACCGGCCCGAACACCTCGTCGCAGGCGACTCTGGCATCGGCGGGCACGTCGGCCAGCACGGTCGGGGCGTACGTCGCACCGTCGCGAGTGCCCCCGACCAGCACCTTCGCCCCCGCCGCGACGGCCTCGTCCACCCAGCTCTGCACGCGCTCGGCGGCCGCCACGCTGATCATCGGACCGACCTGCGTGTCGGCCGCGGCCGGGTCGCCGGACTTGAGACCCCGCACTGCCTCGACGAGCTTCGGCACGAACGCCTCGGCCTGGTCGCGGTGCACGATCGCCCGCTGCACCGCGATGCAGCTCTGCCCGGCCTGATAGTTGCTGAACAGGGCGATGCGCTGGGCCGCCCAGGCCAGGTCGGCGTAGTCGCCGCAGACCACCGCCGCGGCGTTGCCGCCCAGCTCCAGGGTGACGTGCTTGTGCGGCACCGCGGCCTGGATCGACGCGCCGACCGGGCCGGACCCGGTGAACGACACCACCGGCAGCCGCGGATCGGCCACCAGCGCCGCGGCGCGCTCGTTGGGCACCGGCACCACGGAGAACATGCCCGCGGGCAGCTCCGTCTCGGCCAGCAGCTCACCGAGCAGCAGCGCGGACAGCGGCGTGGCCGGGGCCGGCTTGACCACGATCGGCGCGCCGACCGCGATCGACGGGGCGACCTTGTGCGCGACCAGGTTCAGCGGGAAGTTGAACGGGCTGATGCCCAGCACCGGGCCCTTGGGGAAGCGCCGCACCACGGCCATCCGCCCCGCCGCGGCGGGATCGGTGTCCAGCCGCATCAGCTCGCCGGAGAAGCGGCGCGCCTCCTCGGCGGCCCAGCGGAACGTCGACACGGCGCGGCCCAGCTCGGCCTTGGCCCACATGAGCGGTTTGCCGTTCTCGGCGCTGATGAGCGCGGCGACCTCGTCGCCCCGCTCGGCCAGCCGCCTGCTGACGTGGTCGAGGGCGGCGGCGCGGGCGGCGGCGGGCAGCCGGGCGGCTTCGCCGGCCACCTCCGCGGCGGCCGCTACCGCGTTTTCGACCTGCTCAGGCGTAGCGTTGGCGGTCTGACCGACCACGCGCCCGTCGTAGGGGTTGCGAACAACAACGAGATCATCACTGGTCTCCGGGGAACCGGCGATCCAGTACGGGGTGCGATCGGCCATATGCCCACCCTAACGCACGGAAACAGTTGCTCAAGACCCTTGCTCGACACGGATTTCGTCGCGAAGATAGCCGTATGCCACCGATGACAGAGAAATTGGCCAACTTTATCAACGGCAAGTACGTAGCTCCGGTGGACGGCGGCTACGCCGATCTCATCGACCCGTGCACCGGGGAGATTCTCGCCGAGACCCCGGTCTCCGGGAAGCAGGACGTGGAGGACGCCATGGCCGCCGCGGCCGCCGCGTTCGAGATCTGGCGGGACACCACGCCCAGCGAGCGCCAGAAGGCCCTGCTGAAGATCGCGGACGCGGTCGAGGCCCGCGCCGACGAGCTGGTCGCCCTGGAGAGCCGCAACACCGGCAAGCCGCTGCACCTGACCGCGAGCGAGGAGCTGCCGCCCGCGATCGACCAGCTGCGCTTCTTCGCGGGCGCGGCCCGGCTGCTGGAGGGCCGCTCGGCCGGCGAGTACATGGCGAACCTGACCAGCTACGTGCGCCGCGAGCCGATCGGCGTCTGCGCGCAGGTCACGCCCTGGAACTACCCGCTCATGATGGCGGTGTGGAAGTTCGCGCCGGCGATCGCCGCGGGCAACACCGTGGTGCTCAAGCCGTCGGACACCACGCCGATGTCGACGCTGCTGCTGGCCGAGATCGCCGCCGAGTTCCTGCCGCCGGGCGTGCTCAACGTGGTCTGCGGTGACCGCGACACCGGCCGCGCCCTGGTCGCGCACCCGACCCCGGCGCTGGTCTCCATCACCGGCTCCACCCGGGCGGGCTCCGAGGTCGCCGCGTCGGCCGCGCCCGCACTCAAGCGCACCCACCTGGAGCTGGGCGGCAAGGCCCCGGTCCTGGTGTTCGACGACGCCGACATCGCCGCGGCCGCCGAGGGCATCGCGATCGCCGGCTTCTTCAACGCCGGCCAGGACTGCACCGCGGCCACCCGGGTGCTGGTCACCGAGGGGGCGTACGACGCGTTCGTGGCGGCCCTCACCGAGCAGGCCCGCAACCTCAAGACCGGCGCACCCGACGACGAGGACGTGCTCTACGGCCCGCTCAACAACGCCAACCAGCTCGCCAAGGTCACCGGCTTCATCGAGCGGCTGCCCGCGCACGCCCGGGTCACCACCGGCGGCGAGCGCGTCGGCGAGCGGGGCTGGTTCTTCGCGCCGACCGTCGTCGCCGACCTGATCCAGGGCGACGAGATCGTCACCGACGAGGTGTTCGGCCCGGTCATCACCGTGCAGAAGGTCGCCGACGAGGCCGAGGCGCTGCGCTACGCCAACGACTGCCGCTACGGGCTGGCCTCCAGCGTGTGGACCGCCGACCACGGGCGGGCGATGCGGCTGAGCCGGCGGCTGGACTTCGGCTGCGTGTGGGTGAACACCCACATCCCGCTGGTCGCGGAGATGCCGCACGGCGGTTTCAAGCAGTCGGGGTACGGCAAGGACCTGTCCGCGTACGGCCTGGAGGACTACACCCGGGTCAAGCACGTCATGCACAACATCGGAGAATGATCTTGAGTGCCTCCTCTGAGATCCACGCCCGCCGCGTGGACGCGGTGGCCCGCGGCGTCGGCTCGGTGCTGTCCTCCTACGTCGACCGCGCATCCGGCGGGACGCTGACCGACGTCGACGGGCGGGAGTGGATCGACTTCGCCGCCGGGATCGCGGTCACCAACGTGGGCAACAGCAATCCCGCGGTGGTCGCGGCGGTGCGCGAGCAGGTCGAGCGGTTCACCCACACCTGCTTCATGGTCACCCCGTACGAGTCGTACGTGTCGGTGTGCGAGCAGCTCAACGAGCTGACGCCGGGTGACTTCGCGAAGCGCTCGGCACTGTTCAACTCCGGTGCGGAGGCGGTGGAGAATGCGGTGAAGATCGCCCGGTACGCCACCGGGCGCTCCGCGGTGATCGTGTTCGAGCACGGCTACCACGGCCGGACGAACCTGACCATGGCGCTGACCGCGAAGAACATGCCGTACAAGCACGGGTTCGGGCCGTTCGCACCGGAGGTCTACCGGGCGCCGATGTCCTACCCGCTGCGCGACGGGCTGACCGGCGAGCAGGCCGCCGCCCGCGCCATCGACGTGATCACCACGCAGGTCGGGGCGCAGAACGTGGCCGCGATCGTGATCGAGCCGATCCAGGGCGAGGGAGGCTTCGTGGTGCCCGCGCCCGGGTTCCTGCCCGCGCTGGCGTCCTGGGCGTCGGCGAACGGGGCGCTGTTCGTCGCCGACGAGATCCAGACCGGCTTCTGCCGTACCGGCGACTGGTTCGCCTCCGAGCACGAGCAGGTGGTGCCGGATCTGATCACCACGGCCAAGGGCATCGCGGGCGGCCTGCCGCTGGCCGCGGTCACCGGCCGGGCAGACGTGATGGACGCGGTGCACGCCGGCGGGCTGGGCGGCACGTACGGCGGCAACCCGATCGCCTGCGCGGCGGCGCTCGCCAGCATCCAGACCATGCGCGAGCTGGACCTGGCCGGCGCGGCGCGGCGCATCGGCGCGGCGCTGACCGACCGGCTGACCACCCTGGCCGGCAAGTACCCGCAGATCGCCCAGGTCCGCGGCCGCGGCGCGATGATCGCGATCGAGCTGACCAGACCCGGCACGCTCGAACCGGACCCGATCCTCACCGGCGCGGTGAACAAGGCCTGCCACGCGGCCGGCCTGCTCACCCTGACCTGCGGCACCTGGGGCAACGTGTTCCGCTTCCTGCCTCCGCTGGTCATCACCGACGAAGAGCTGGACCGGGGTCTGGCTCTGCTGGAACAGGCCCTCCGCACAACGACCTGATTCCATGAAGTGGCCATGCCGGGCAAATCACCCATTAGACCTAGAGTCGGAATTGCCCGGCATAGTCATTTTCATAACGTCCGCCCAATTGCAGCGCGTGACAATTGCCACTAATGCTGCCCGGTCCCGGTACCGCATCCTCGACCGGTCAGCAAAAGCAATCTGTAGTCAGTAGTATGCCCGCCATGGCACGCCGGTCCTCCTCTCATGCTGTACGCCCTTCCCGCTCCCGCTACGCCGACGATGATCTCACCGAAATCATCGAACCGATCGACGAAGCACCTCTGGGCAAGTCGGACAAGCAGAAGTTGCGTGGCCGCAAGCGCGCCAAGCGCATCGCCCTGATTGTCGGCCTGGTAGTCGCGTTGCTGGGCGGTGGCGGCCTGCTCGCCGGCGGGCTCTATCTGAAGTCGGTCGACGACAGCATCGAGCGCGTCGACGCTTTCGACGAGATCCCCGAGGAAGGCCGCCCCGTGAAGGCGGAGCCCAAGGTCAAGAACTTCCTGATGCTCGGCAGCGACACCCGCGACCCCAACGCCACCAGCGGCTCGCGCACCGACACGATCATTCTGGCGCACTTTCCCGCAGACCACGCCAGCGCGCAATTGATCTCGATCCCGCGCGACACCTGGGTGTTCATTCCCAAGGCGAAGAACGGCAACGGCGGCAAAGAGGCGAAGATCAACGCCGCGTTCAACTGGGGCGGCACGTCACTGCTGGTGCAGACCGTCGAGAAGTTCACCGGCATCCGCATCGACAACGTCGTCATCGTCGACTTCTCCGGCTTCGAGCAGATCGTCGACGCCCTCGGCGGCGTCACCATCACCGTGGAAAAAGGCTTCACCTCAAACTACTCACTGCTGCCCAGCCATGTCCGCGTGTTCAAGGCGGGCAAGCAGGTCATGAACGGCGGTCAGGCGCTGGACTACGCGCGTGAGCGCCACGCCTTCTCCGACGGAGACTTCACCCGGATCAAGCACCAGCAAGAGGTGATCAAGGCGGTGCTGGACAAGGCGACCTCCGGCGGCATCGTCTCGAACCCCGCCAAGCTGACCTCCTTCGTGAACGCGATGGCGAGTTCCGTCAAGGTCGACAAAACCATGTCGCTGCTCGACACGGCGATGGAACTCCGGGGTGTGAACGGAGCCGGGCTGTCGTTCTACACCAGCCCCACTGCCGGATTCGGCAAAAAGGGGGACGAAAGTGTCCTTATCCCAGATATGACCAAAGTCGGGCCTTTCTTTGAGGCTCTCAGCAAGAACGACATTCCCACCGTGGAATCACTGGCCAAGAAGTAA
Source organism: Catellatospora paridis (assembly GCF_009720365.1). Lineage (GTDB taxonomy): Bacteria > Actinomycetota > Actinomycetes > Mycobacteriales > Micromonosporaceae > Catellatospora > Catellatospora paridis. Next base: position 190,205 of record NZ_WBZD01000020.1, read on the forward strand.
CACTTCGGGTAATTACCCGCCCTGGGGCTGGCGCGACTCTCCCCACCGGCCCTAGGGTGCGAGCGACTGACAGTGACCGCCTATTGCGGGTCGCTCTGATACAAAAAGACCAACGGGGACAAGTTGTGGAAGATATGAGCCTGTCATCCTTCCGGTCGACTCCGACGGCGGGCGTGCCCAAGACCGCCGCCGGCACGCTCGCTGTCAAAGCCGACGAGGAGGGATTCTCACCCTCCGGCTTGACGCATGCCGTCAGGGTGCCCAGCCAGCGTCCCCCCACCAGCGCAGGGTGGGACGACGCGTTCGACGGCAATGACACGACGGCGGTCCTGCCCTACGTGGGCTCGGCGACATCGGGTCGCACCCGAGGTCTGCGGGCGTGGATGGTGGCCGCCCCGGTCGACCTCGCAGCCCTCGTCGCGCCGCTGCTGATGACCGACCGCTTCTGGCGCGGAAACCTCTCCTTCGCAGCGCTCACCATCGTCATCTTCGCGATGGGCGGGCTCTACCGGGGCCGGCGGCACATGAGCATCCTCGACGAGCTGCCCAGCATGTTCGGTCGCCTGCTCGCCTCCGCCTCCGTCGTTGCCATGATCGCGTCGCTCCGACACGATTCGGTCGGTCACGTCGCTGACTTCATGCGCAGTGTTGCCATCGCCGCAGGTCTTGTCATATTGGGCCGTGCTGTCACCCGGTCCATGGTGGTCTTCGCGCGCCGGCGTCGCTGGGTGGAGCACAACGCTTTGATCATCGGCAGCGGGCCGATCTCTGTCGACCTCGCCCGGCTGCTACGCCGCTACCCGCAGTACGGGCTGCGATTCGCGGGCAGCGTCGACACCGAAACCGCCCGCGAGTCTTCACTCCAACCGTTGGTCGGCACCCTCGAGGAGCTCCACAAGGCGGTCGCGATGACAGAGTGCGACGTCATCATCATCGCCGATCACCGGTGCCAGGAGTCACACCTGATGGAGATCATCAGACAGTCGGCCCAAGACTGCGACATCTGGGTCGTGCCGACGCTGTGGGGCTCCCACTCCAATGGCAAGCTGCCCGACCACATCGGCGCCATCCCCGTGGTCCACATCGCCGACACCACCCTGTCCGGCTGGCGTTGGGCGGTGAAGCGGGCCACCGACGTGACGTTCTCCTCGCTCGCGCTGGCGCTGCTGAGCCCGCTGCTGTTGCTGGCCGCGATCGGCACACGGCTGGACGGCGGCCCCGGCATCCTCTTCTACCAGGAGCGTATCGGCCGGCACGGCAAGCCGTTCAAGGTGATCAAGTTCCGATCGATGCGGCCGGTCAACGAGCACGAATCCCAGACCAACTGGTCGATCGCCCACGACAGTCGTGTCAGCCTCTTCGGCCGAATCATCCGACGTACCTCGATCGACGAGCTGCCCCAGCTGTGGAACATCCTGCGCGGCGACATGACATTCGTGGGCCCACGTCCGGAACGGCCGCACTTCGTGGAGAAGTTCACCGCGGAGTTCCCCGGATACGGCATGCGTCACCGAGTGCCGGTCGGCCTGACCGGCCTGGCACAGGTCAGCGGATTGCGTGGCGACACGTCCATCGCCGACCGGGCCCGGTTCGACAACTACTACATCGAGAACTGGTCGCTGTGGCTCGACATCAAGGTCGTGCTGCGAACGCTGTCGGAGGTCTTCCGCGGCGGCGGTCGCTGACGATAGGCACCGCTCCGGACCGCACGGCATATCAGCAAGACGACGACACGGCCTTCGACGAGGCCAGAACATCGAGGAGCGGGATCTAGCGATGGCGGGCGGCGCCGGAACCGGTCAGGCAACGCTGCTGCCTGGCAAGTCGGTGGCGATCGTGCACGAATGGTTCGGCGCGACCGGTGGATCGGAGAACGTGTTTCTCGCGATCAACAGCGTGCTTCCCCAGGCCAAGGGGTTCGTCCTCTGGCGGGATCGCGACGCTCACCGAGGCGCGGCGTTCCAGGAGTCGTGGCTCGCCCGGACTCCGCTACGCCGGTCCAAGGCGCTGGCGCTGCCGTTCATGCCGTTCGCCTGGCGCACCCTCACCCGCGAGAAGTTCGACGTGGTGGTCTCATCCAGCCACGCCTTCGCGCACACCGCGAAGACAGGCAGGTCCGACCACACCAGGTACCTCAGCTACGTCCACTCACCGGCACGCTACGTCTGGAGTCCAGGCTTCGACGGCCGTGGGTCATCCGGTGCGCTGATGCTGCCACGCAAGGTCCTCCAGGCGGTCGACGTCCGCATGAACCGCCACGTGCACAGCTATGCCGCCAACTCCAATGAGGTCAGGGCACGCATCGAGCGCTTCTGGAAGCGCGACGCATACGTCATCCATCCGCCGGTGGACGTGGACTACTTCGCCGCCGCCCCGCCGCGCCAGCAGGCGCAGTCGCGCGACTACCTGCTGGGTGTGGGCCGCTGGATCCCGTACAAGAACTTCGACCTGATGATCCAGATCGCCGAAGCGGCCCGGCTGCCCCTGGTGATCGCCGGCTCCGGGCCCATGGAGGCGGCACTGCGCCGCCAGGCGGCGACGGTCACCGTTCCCGTCACCTTCGAACGCCAGCCCTCGCGTGAGCGGCTGCGCGAGCTGTACTGGGGCGCCAGGGCACTGCTGTTCCCCACTCACGAGGACTTCGGCATCATCCCGGTCGAGGCGATGACCTGCGGCACGCCGGTGCTCGGCCTCGGCTCGGGCGGCCTGCTGGAGACGGTCGTCGACGGGAAGACGGGCTTCCTCACCGGCTCGCTGCAGCCCCACGACTATGTCGACCGGCTGCGCCATCTCGACGAGTTGGACCGGAACGTGGTGAGGGCACACGCCGGCAACTTCAGCGAAGCTGTGTTCCGCCGACGGCTGGCGTCTTGGATCGAGGCGGAGGCTGCGTAAGTAGGCTCCGCTGACGCCAGGCGCTCCCGCGCAGGCTGCTGCGAACGGTGGTCCTTTTTATACCTGCCCGCGCCAGTAGCTGAGTGTGTCGGACAAGGTCTGTTCGAGCGGTATGCGGGGCGTCCAGCCGGTGTCGAGCCGAATCTTCGTCGCATCCCCGCGCAGGTCCGGAATATCCGCTGGCCGCATCCGCTCCGGGTCCTGCTCCGTACGGAACTTCTGTTGAGAGATCTCCAGCAGTAGGTCCAGGACCTCCTGGCCGGAACGGGACCTGCCGGTGCAGACGTTATAGGCCTCCCCGGCCTTGCCCTTGGCGGCCAGGAGAATGTAGGCGCGGACGATGTCCCGAACATCGGTGAAGTCCCGCTTCGCGCTCAGATTGCCGACTCGCAGAGTCTCCCCGCCATCGCGTTCCAGCTCGGCGATCTGTTTCGTGAGATCGGCGATCAGGTAGCCCGGCCGCTGCCCGGGCCCGAAGTGATTGAACGGGCGGGCGATAACGGATTCGAGACCCATTTTGCCGTACATCGAGACCAGGTTCTCCTGGCCCGCCTTGGCAACCGCATATGGGTTCGAAAAGTCCAGCGGCGTCGTCTCGGCCAGCGGCAGCTGCGAAGCGCTGGCCATGCCATAGATCTGGCCACTGCTGACCACCAGTATGCGGGGATTCAAACCGAGCGCCAGGCAGCCCTGGTAGAGGTTGATCTGCATTGCCAGGGTGGAGGTCACCGCCTCCACCGGAGTCTTGAGGGACAGCGCAACCGATGCGAACGCGGCCAGGTGGTAGATCGTGTCCGGCCGCAGCTCGTCCAGCAGGGCAACCACCGAGTCATAGTCGGTGAGGTCCAGATGGTGGATATTGTGGTTCTTAGGCTGCGAAAGAGAGGTCCCGTGGGCTTCCACGCCTGCGGACTGCCTGAGCGCCTCCATGAGATGCGAACCAGCGAAACCCGTCGCTCCCGTTACCAGCGCTCTCATCTACCGGCACCTACCTTGCTGATCACTGCGAGCAGCCGTTGCGCACTCGCTTCCCACGTGAACGTTTTCGCCCGTACGAGCCCCTTGCGCCGCAGCTTATCAGCCAGCGCCGGGTCCCCAAGGACGTGCTCTATGTGGTGGGCGAGCGCGGCAGAGTCCTGGGCGTCGACCAGAATCCCCGCGTCCCCCACGACCTCAGGAAGGGACGAGTTGTCTGCCACGATGACCGGGGTGTTGCACGCCATTGCCTCCAAGGGCGGCATCCCGAACCCTTCATAGAATGACGGATACACAAACACGGAAGCGCCGCTGTACAGCGCCGGCAGATCTTCGTCAGGCACGTATCCCGTGGTGATGATGTCCAGGTGCCGCAAGGAATCGAGCTGCGCCTTGATGTCACGGTCGAGCCAGCCCTTGCCACCGGCGAGCACCAGGGAATACGACGAGCGGACCTCCGGCGGCAGCTTTCCGTAGGCATCCAAGATGCCTTTGATGTTCTTCCTCGGCTCCAACGTGCCCGTGTACAGGATGAACGGCCTCGAGATACGGTACTTCTCCGCCACCACTGCATCTATTTCCTGCTTCGACCGTGGGTAGAAGATGCTGTGATCGACCGCCGGGCTGACGATGGAGATCCGGTCCGGATCGGTGCCGTAGCACCGCACGATCTCGTCTTTGGAATGCTGTGAGACAGCAATGACGTGCTGGCACTTGCGCAGCGTCTTGGGCACGTACCGCATGAGGAACTGACGGTTCCTGCGGGCTGTGTGCTGGGGGTGCTTCAGGTAGGAGACATCGTGCACCACCGCTATCGCGGAGCTGCCCAGGGGCAGCGGATAGCGTACGAAATTGGGGAAGAAGAACAGATCCGGCCGGCTTCCCAGCATGACGTCGATCGGCGGGGACGTGATCTTGCGGACGATCGCGTTGAACGCCTTCAAGGGCACGTATCGGATGAAGCGGTAGCCCACGCGCGGACCCGACGGGATCGGCTTGGGCTCTGTTCCTCTACCCAGAAACGCGAAGGCAAAGATCGTGTATTGATTGACCTCATCGAGCCTGAAGAGCGCCTCGAGCAGGTTCTTCGTGTACTGACCCACACCCGTGCGCTGCCGGAAGAGGGAAGCGCCCTCGACGAAAATTCTCATGCGCGTCGCTTCCGTTCGTCGCGAGACACCTGGTGCCCGGCATCCGTGTACACCTGATGGGTGAGCTCCGCCGTCTTCTGCCACGAGAACATCGCCAGGCGTTCCTGGGCCTTGGCGGAGAGCTCGATCGATCGACCAGGCTGATCAAGCAGGTCGACGATATGCTGCGCCAGCTCGTCGGCATCGTGCGGATCGAAGTACACGGCCGCGTCTCCATACACCTCGGGAAGGCAGCTCGCCGTTGAGGAGAGGACCGGCAGCCCCTGTGTCATGGCCTCGATGCCCTGCAGCCCGAATCCCTCGGACAGCGACGGGTTGACATACATTGCCGCATTTCGGTACAGCCATTTGAGCTGGCCGTCGGTGACGAACCCTGGCATGACGACGCGGTCGGACACCTGCAGGCTCTCGGTCAACGAGAGCAGCGCGTCCTTGAACTCACGCGGCTCCCCGGCCAGGACCAACTTCACGTCCTGCCTGACCCTCGCAACGAGGGTGAGGGCTTCGATGAGGACGCGAACGTTCTTGTACGCGTAGTAGTTGCCCACGTAGAGGATGAGCGGGCCCGAATCCTCAAGGCCCGCGACAGGTTCTTCTTCGGCCGCTGCCAGGTGCGCCGAGTCGGCGGCAAGCCAAGCCGCAGACACCTTCGTACCTTCTATCCGGAAGCGCGAAATCAGCTGCTGTCGGACATATTCGGTCAAAGTGACAACGTGGGTAGCTGTCGTCACCTGCCTCCGGAAGATCACTCGGAACGGGAAGCGCTTGAGCTTCGTGGCCAGGCGCCGGCCCAACGACCCTCGGCTCGTGTCGAAGTCGAGCAACGTCAGGTCGGCAACCGTAACGACCTTGCGGCCGCCGTAGAGGGCGGCGGCATTGGGGGTCACGAAATGCACAAGGTCCGGAGCGAGGCGGTCCAGGAGGCGCGGCAGGCGCGCCTGCTCGGCCAAGGTGTACGGAGCGATGTCGCATTCAATGCGCGTGAAGTTGGCTGCGGACGGCGTCCATCGCGGCCAGTCGTTCCTGCGCATGAGCACCAGGTATTCGTTATCCCGGTCGATCACCTCCAGACCTTCCAGGAGCGCGAGGGTGTACCGGCCGATGCCCGTCCAGGAGAGCATTCTCCCGTCGATCACGATCCTCATGCTGACGCGGCACTCACCGAGGCGACAGAAACGGCAGAACTCCGAGGCGGCTCGGGAAGGCCGGCCGCTGGCGTTTTCGCTTCACCCGCCAGCCTCGTTCCTGCGACGAGCATTCCGATGACCACTGCAAACCCCTGATCTGGCCTTGTTGCGGATCTTGGCGAACCCGGGCGCCCGGGCGAGCATATACGCAGGCGCTCACCGAGCCCGCCGCTACCAACCGACAGCGCACAAGCCCTGGCAGCGGGCCACTGCACTCAGCCCGCCCACAGATGGTTGAGGAACAGCACCATCCAGATCGCCTGCATCCCGATCGCCGCCATCAGATAGAAGCGCTCGAAGGCCCGGTTCTGGCCCATCTTCGCCAGCACCAGGAAGATCGCGACGATCTCCAGCAGGTAGCGCGGAATGGACGTCAGCGCCAGCGGCGGGCTCACCGGGAACAGCACGGCGAGCCCCAGGCTCGCCCAGCCGTAGACGACCAGGTAGAACTGGTCGGCACGAAGCCGCCATGGTCCCACCACCGCCAGGACCAGCACGGCGAACGCGATGAGCACGAAGGACACGTCGACGAGGTTGTAGAGGTTCTGCGGATGCAGCACTCTGACGTCGTTCATGGTCCGCACCGCGCTGTAGACCGACTCCCAGGGCAGGGTGAGCTTGCGCCCCCACCAGTTCTGCGCGTCGGAGAAGGCGAACGCGTTGTCGAACTTCCACTTGCAGTACAGGCTGAAACACGCCAGTCCGACCGGCACCAACGCCACCGACAGCACGTCCCACCGGATCGCACGCGGCTGGAACCGTCGCTGACGCAGGTACTCGAAGAGCAGCACCATCGCCAGCAGCACGCCCGCCGACCTGGTGGCACTCGAGAACGCCCCCAGAACGCCGGCGACCCACCACTGGCCCTTGCGCATGGCGTAGAGGGCGCCGAGGGCGAACGCCATGAACAGCGACTCGTTGTAGCCGATGTACAGGAAGAACGCGAACGGGAACGCCACCAGGTAGAACCCAGCCCGGTGGGCCGTGGCCTCACCCAACTCGTACGAGGCGAGCCGATGGAGGAGCACCAGCATCACATACGCGGCGATGCTCGACACCACCAGCGCGGCGACGAAACCGTCGCCGGGCAGCACGCTGTCGAAGGCCCTGACGAACAGGGGGTAGAGCGGGTAGAACGCCGTCGACTCCGACGGAATCGGCGGGCCGTACCCGTGCTCGGCGATTGCCAGGTAGTGGCCCGTGTCCCACCACATCCACCGCTCCAGCAGCCCGCCGGGCGAAGCGCCCGCCGGCCAGGTGTCCAGCGACTCGCCCGGTGCGCCGCGTGGCATCGCGTAGAACAGCGTCGCGACGGCCATCAGCAGGTGGCCGGCGAGCCACAGGTAGCCGCCTGACAGCAGCGCCTGGCGCCACGGCCGGGCGCCTGGCTGCGCACCGGCATCCGGCGCCTGATCTGCAATGCCGTCGATCAACCGGTGCCACCACGTCGAGGAAGTGGCCCTGGGCAGGGAAACGTCGAGTTCCGGGGGTGATGCGACGGACATAGCTGCGCAGACTACCGGCACACGTGCACTTCTTTCTTACCCGGTTTCGCCCGGCTATGCGCGAGACAGATCCCCAGGACATGCCGCATCCGCATATAGACCTAGAGGAACCTAGTCAAATCAGACAAAAGCAAAGAACGGCGAAGCAACGGCCAAGCCACCCAGACCACTGAGTAATCCAGGCCAGAGGCACTTCGCTGAGACGTCAGTCACGTTCGGTGTCCTGACTGGCCACCGGTGCTGCTGGGGGGAGTTGGCTCCGGCGACTCGCTCCCGTAGCATGGCGCTCTCGTAGCATGGCCGAGCTGAGCCGCGCCAGCAAGGGCCTTCTTAAGCAGCGGAGGAACGAAACAGGCCATGATCGCCACGCAACCGCATGACCTGATCACAGAGAAATTCGAGCGGGTGCTCCCAGCCGTCGTGTCGGACACGCTCACTGGCGCGGACGAGCTGACAATCACGGTAGTCCGGCCATGACCATACGACCTGGCGCCGGCCAGGCCACGCAGGGTTCGGCTCAGGTGGCAGTGGCCGACGGACCGCCCGCCACAGAGACCTCCACGAAACGGAGCCGGGGGTTGGCAGGGCCCAAGCGGCAGAACCTGTTCGACCGGTACCGGTATCCGTTCATTTTGCTCGGCCGACTGGTGCGCACCGACTTCAAGCTCCGGTACCACGGGTCGGCCCTCGGCTATCTCTGGTCACTCCTCCGACCTCTGTTTCTGTTCGTGGTTCTTTACTTCGTCTTTGCGAGGTTCCTCAAACTAGGCGCGGGAATTCCGCATTTCCCGCAGTACCTCTTGCTGGGAATCGTCCTCTGGAACTACTTCGCCGAGGTCACCGCGAACAGCATCGCCGCCATCGTGGGGAAAGGCGATCTGCTGCGAAAGATCGACTTCCCCAAGTACGTCATCATCCTGGCCGGATCGTTCTCCGCGTTCATCAACCTGCTCCTCAACCTTGCGGTGCTCGGCGTATTCCTGGCTGTCGGCCGCGTGCACGTGGGCTGGAACGCACTCCTCATCGTGCCGCTCATCGCCGAGCTCTTCGTCTTCGGGCTCGCGCTCTCCTTCGTGCTGAGCGCGCTGTACGTGCGCTTCCGGGATGTCGCTTTCATCTGGGAAGTGTTCATGCAGGCCGCGTTCTACGCCACGCCGATCCTCTACTCGGTCAGCTTCGTCCCCCAGTCGATCGCGCAGCTCCAGTTCCTCAGCCCGATGGCCCAGATAATCCAGGACGCGCGGTACGTGTTGGTCACCGACCAGACTCAGACCATCTATGACGTGTACGACGGCAGGGTGTGGGTCTGGCTGGTGCCCCTCGCCGTATGCCTGGTGTCCGTCATACTCGCGGCGACCTATTTCCGAAGCCGCTCCAAGTACTTCGCCGAGGAGATCTGACGATGACGCGGGAGTTGGCCCTGAGTGTCACGGACGTCTCCAAGAGATTCACCCTGCCCCACGAGCGGATCACGACCGTCAAGAGCCTCTTCACCGGTCTGGTCAAACGGCAATCGAAGATCGTCAACGAGACCCAGCACGCGCTTCAGGACATATCGTTCGAGGTGGAGCGGGGAGAGTTCTTCGGCATCGTCGGACGCAACGGCAGCGGGAAGAGCACGCTCCTCAAGATCATGGCCGGCATCTATCGGCCGTCGACGGGCAGCGTCGTCAAGACCGGCCGCCTGGTCCCCTTCATCGAGCTCGGCGTTGGCTTCAACCCGGAGTTGACGGGCCGCGAGAACGTCTACCTCAACGGTGCCATGCTCGGCTTCAGCGCGCGCGAGATCGAGGCCCTTTACAGCGATATCGTCGAGTTCGCTGAGCTCGAACGGTTCATGGACCAGAAGCTGAAGAACTACTCATCCGGCATGCAGGTCCGGTTGGCGTTCTCCATGGCCACCCGCGCCAAGACCGACATCCTCCTCATCGACGAGGTCCTGGCCGTCGGCGATGCCGACTTCCAGCGCAAATGCTTCGACTACTTCAAGAGCCTCAAGAAACAGAACGTCACCGTCGTCTTTGTCACCCACGACATGAGTGCCGTGCGCGAGCACTGCGACCGCGCGATGCTGATCGAGGACTCCAGAATCGTGTCCATCGGCGACACAGACATGATCACGAAGCAGTACTTCGAGCTGTTCCACCTACCAGCCCCGGCGCTCCACAGCGACGAGAACGGGGCCGAGGCAGAGGTCGAAGCAGAGGCCGAAGCAGAGGCCGAAGCCCAGCACCCGCAGGTTGTCGAGCAGGCAGAAGAACCGGCTCCGAAGCGGTGGGGCAGCATGAAAGCAGCCTTCACCAGCATCGACCTGTCCAGCAGCCGGGTGACCGACGCGGACGACACGATCTCCATCACGTGCACCGCCGAGGCCAAGGAGAGTGTGGAGGATGCCGTCTTTGGTTTTATGATCAGGAACGCATCTGGCCAGCCGATTCTGGGCACGAACACGGAGATCAAGGGCCAGCGACCGATGTCTTTGGCAGAGGGGCAGAAGGTCGTAGTTCGGTGGAGTGTGCCAAACGTATTCAACGAGGGGTTGCACTGGCTCGAGCCTGCGATCGTGCACAACGGCGGCGGGGATGTGTGTGATTGGTGGCAGGAGGCGGCTAGTTTCACGGTCGTTCGCCAAGAACGGACACCATATATTGTCAGCCCGGCTATAGACCTCGTTATAGAGAAAGGTCAGGGATAATGACCGACGCCATAACGTACGCTCAGAACCGGGAAGACCTGTACATAGCCGGCTTCTTTCCAGATGTGGAAAACGGGTTCTACGTTGACGTGGGAGCGCAGCATCCGGTGCGGGACTCCGTCACGAAGTACTTCTCTTTGCTTGGTTGGACGGGCATCAACATCGAACCGCAGCGCAAGTATCACGAGCTGCTTGCGGCCGACCGCCCAAAGGACATCAACCTTAACATGGGTATTTCGGATGCGGCTGGGAGTTTGCAGCTGAGAGAATTCCCCAGTGACGGTCTCTCAACATTCTCGGATGTTCTGAAATCGGAGTACGAGCAGGACGAGCACATGCGTTCGGCCGGTCACACCGACTATGACGTCACGGTCGACACGCTGGCCAACGTGTTCGCCGAACACGTTCCCGAACGACAGACCATTCACTTTATGAAGGTCGACGTCGAGGGACTCGAGTACCAGGTGTTCCTCGGTAACGACTGGTCGCGGTTTCGCCCGATCGTGCTCTGTGTCGAGGCCAATCATATAATCCAGGACTGGCATCAGCTGCTTGCCGACGCGAACTATGAGAAGGTCCTCTTCGACGGCCTGAACGAGTACTTTCTCGCGAAGGAGCACATCGCCCGGTTCGAGCATTTCGCCTTCGTGCGGATGTTCCTCGTCGAGAAGCAGATCAAGCCCTTCTTCCTCAGCAGCCACATTGCGGACCTCCACGGTCAGATTCATCACCTTGCGACGGAGGCCGCCCAGCTGAACGCACGGCACGCCGAGGCGCTCGCGCGAGTCACCGGAGAGAATGCGTCGCTGGAAGAGAAGGTGCGGCGCTGGGAAGAGCAGGCGCAGCACTTGGAGGCGAAGGCGCGGCACCTGGAAGAGAACGTCGCGAAGCTGCACGCCAGTAACAAGAGCATCAAGTTTCACCTACGCAGCCTGCGCGAACTCGGCAAGGAGCGTGTTGCACGCCGGGTTTTCCCCGTCCAGGTAGCATCGCCGCCGCCGGGTGACCACCCCGGCTCCAAGATCACTTCAGCTTCCCCCATCAACCCCGACGCGCACTCGACAGATACTGCCGACCAGCGCTTTCACGATCGGACCTCTACAGACGTGGCGTTCGTAGCCGAGGAGAAACAGCGTGGCGCCTAGATACCGCGCGTGCACGATCGTCGCACGCAACTATCTCGCGCAAGCCGAGGTTCTCGCGGACTCGTTCCAGAAGTTCCACCCGGACATCGAGTTCTACACGCTCGTGATCGACGGCGGCGAAGAGGATCGGGGGCACCCGGGCGTCGGTAACGTCGTCTTCGCCGAGGACCTCGGTCTCAAGCCTCGACTGCTGCACGACATGGTCGTGATGTACGACGTGATGGAGCTCGCCACGGCACTGAAGCCCGCCATGCTGCAGTGGCTCATCCGCAAGAACTCCGCCGCGGTCGCCTACTTCGACCCTGACATCAAGGTGTTCGCCGACCTCACCGACGTGTTCGAGGCCGCTGTCGAGCATGAGATCGTCCTCACCCCGCACACCCTCGACCCGGTCCCTCGTGACGGCAAACTCCTCTCGGAGGCCACCATCATGCAGGCCGGCATCTACAACCTCGGCTTCATCGCCGTCGGGGCGGCCGGCTACCGATTCCTGAGTTGGTGGCACGAGCGGCTCAAGACCGACGCGATCGTTGAGATCGCGAGCGCACTGTTCACCGACCAGCGCTGGATCGACTGGGTACCCTCGCTGTTCAACCACGTCATCCTGAAGGACCGCGGCCTCAACGCGGCGTATTGGAACCTGCACGACCGCGAGATCACCAGCACGGCGGACGGGTACCTCGCCGGAGACGTGCCGCTGCGCTTCTTCCACTTCAGCGGCTACGACCCGGCGACGCCCTGGATCCTGTCGAAGCACATGGGCGACAATCCGCGGACGGTGCTGAGCGAGCACGCCGACCTGAGTGCGCTGTGCGGCGAGTACGGCGCAGACCTGATCCGGGCGGGGCATCCCGAGCGCCGCAAGTCGCCCTACCAGCGCGACGCGCTGCCGAACGGCGCGCGCCTGGCGGCGAGCCTGCGCCGCGCCTACCGCGACGTGTACATCGGCAAGATCGACGTGCCGGTGCCGGCCCCGGACCCGATCGCCGAGAGTGACGAATTCGTCGAGTGGATGCTGCGGCCCATGCTTGCCGGCGCGCTCGACTCGTTCTCATTCGCCGAGTACGCGATCTGGCGCAGCCGGCCCGACGTGCAGGCGGCGTACCCCGACATCGTGGGCGGCTCCGGGCCCGGCTACCGCAACTGGCTGTCGAACGACCCGGTGCCGCGTCAGGTGTTGACCGATCTCAGCGGTTCGCCTGAGCGCGCTCAGCGCACGCTCGAGGTCGGGCGGGCGGCCACCGCCGTGGAGCGGCGGCCATTCGGCTGGAGCGTCATCGCCTATGCGGCATCCGAGCTCGGCGTCGGCGAAGCCGGCCGCCGGATGGCGAGCGCCGTCGGGCTCTCGGGAGTGCCGTCCGAGCTCGTCGCGGTGCCGATCGGCAATCTCTCTCGGCAGCAGCACCGCCCCACCGTCTCGATACGCGACCGGATCGGCTTCGAGAGCGCGATCGTGTGCGTCAACGCCGACCAGGCGCCGCACATCGCGGCGATCATGCAACTGGGCCGGCTGCGCGGCAGCGTGGTGGGGCTCTGGTTCTGGGAGCTCGCGGAGTTCCCGGACCGGTTCCGGGACGCGTTCGACCCGTTCGACGAGATCTGGGTGGCGAGCGAGTTCAACCGCGAGGCGATCCAGGCGAAGACCGACAAGCTGGTGCGCCGGGTCGTGCTGCCGATCACCCTGCCGACCGCGCCGACGTCGTTCACCCGGCGCTCGCTCGGCATGCCCGACGACAGCTTCGTCTTCCTCACCAATTTCGACTACCTCTCGGTGCACGAGCGGAAGAACCCGATTGGCACGATACGCGCGTATATGCGTGCCTTCGGGCCGGATGACGGCGCCACCCTCGTCGTGAAGTCGATCAACAGCCACCACCGCACCCTCCACGCCGAGCAAGTGCGGTCGATCGCCGAAGGGCGGCCCGACATCGTCTTCCTGGACGGCTACGTCACGTCGGCGGCGATGAAGGCGATGATCGAGCTCTCCGATGCGTACGTCTCACTGCACCGGGCGGAGGGTTACGGCCTCAACATGGCTGACGCCATGGCGCACGGCACCCCGGTGATCGCGACCGGCTACTCGGGGAACATGGACTTCATGACCGCGCAGACCTCGGAGCTCATCGCTTTCGAGCTCATCGAGGTCGGCCGGGGCGCGGACCCGTACCCGGCGAGCGCGGTGTGGGCCGACCCCGACCTCGGCGCCGCCGCCGCCGCGATGCGCAGGCTGCACGACGACCCGGCGCACGCCGCGGCACTCGCCGAGCGGGCAGGGTCGCACGTCAGAGCTCGCTTCTCGCCCGAACAGATCAGCCGCACGATGGCACCCCTGCTGGTGTCCGGACTCAAGGAGACAGAACAGTGACGGGGATGCACGTGTTCGCAGTTGGTGACGTCGGTGCCGTGGGCGGCCGCCGTCACGTGGGCGACGAGGCGATGCTCGAGGCGCTCGTGCGGCGGCTCTCCACGCTCGGCGACTACCGGTTCACGATCGCATCTGCCGAGCCGCACGAGACCGCCGAGAGCTACGGCGTGCAGGCGGTCCCGCGGCTGCGCTTCGACGGCCTGGCCGGCCAGGCCGGCCTCGATCGGCTCGACTCGATCATCGACGCCGCGCTCGGCGACTCGAGCGCGATCGGGATGGACGATGCGGCCTGGTCGGTCATCCGAGGCGTCGCCGCGGCGGACGCGGTCGTCATCGCCGGCGGCGGCAATCTGTCCTCGCTCTGGCCGGAACTGATCCTCGAGCGCGTGGCCATCGGGCGCCTCGCCGGCGCGTTCAACAAGCCACTGGTCGTCTCGGGTCAGACCGTGGGGCCGGCCTTCACCGCCCGGGACGGGGCGCTCGTGGCCGAACTCCTCGGCAGGGCCCGGTTCGTCGGGGTGCGCGACGACGCGTCTGTAGACATCGTCCGCCGACTCGGCGTGCCCCAGGAGCGGATCTTCCGCACCGTCGACGACGCGGCGTTCCTCGTCCCCGCTGAGACGGAGGTCGTCGAGTGGCTCCCCGCGCGGCCATACTGCCTCGTGACGTTCTCAGGCCACGAGGGCGCCGTTCCGTTCACCGAGATCGTCCCCGCGATCGCCCGCCTGCTCGACCACGTCGCCGATGCGGGCGGCCTGGAGATCGTGTTCCTGCCGCACGAGGGCGTCGACGCCGACGACACGAGCGGTGACGGCGCCGTGCACCGGCACATCGCCGCCGCGATGCAGCAGCCGTCGCGTGCGCTGCCGATTCTGCCGAACGGCGTCTCCGCCGAGCTGGCCCGCAGGGCCGCGCTTTCGGTTTCGTCGCGCTACCACCCCGCAGTGTTCGCCGCGTCGGCAGGTGTGCCCGCCTTGGCGGTGTCGGTCGACGACTACACCGACCACAAGCTCTCCGGTGCGCTCGGGTCGTTCGGCCAGCTCGAAGGGCTGTTCTCGGCCATCTCGCTCGGTCTCGGCGACGTCGAGGCCGGTTTCGACCGGCTCTGGGACTCGCGTGACGCGGTGGCGGCGCAGGCCGTCGGCATCGCGCAGGCGCGCCGAGCAGAGAACGACGGCTGGTGGGCGCACCTGCACGCGGCGATCTCGGGGACGCACGACGACGCGACCTACCGGTGGAGCGAGCGCGAGCAGGTCGGTTATCTCGATGACGAACTTCACGCGCGCTCGACCCGGCTGCGGGACTCGCTACGCCTCGTCGGCGCGCAGTGGGTGGCAACGCACATCGCCGTTCGCGATCAGGTCGCCGAGCTGAGCGCCGCGACCGCGCCGCTGGCGGCCCTCGAACGTGAGGCAGGTCAGGCCGTGGCGGACCGGGAGTCGGCGCTCGCGCGCATCGCCGAACTCGAGGTCTCGCTCAAGGCGGCACAAAACCTCGCATCGGGCGTCGCCGACCCGATTTTCAGGCGCCACCACCGTCGCGAGGCCGCGTACCAGAACCTGCTCAACTCGCGTGCAGCCCGCCGGGCCTACCGCAAGCTGCGCCGCATAGTTGGCCGCTGAACCATGGTGATCGACACACGGCCGGCTGCGACGCCGACCCTCACAGCCCACCAGGACGGCGCTCGCCGACCACCCGGGCGGTCCGACTACTTTTCACTGGTCAACCAGCTCCGCGGGGCGGCGGCCCTGCTGGTGGTCTGGGACCACATGGTCGGGCAGTGGCTGAGCCAGCAGAGGCTTCATTGGGAGCCAAACGATCTGGTTGAGCGCTTCGTGATGGGTCCACTCAACATCATCCAGCACGGCGGATTCCTCGGCGTGGCATTGTTCTTCCTGATCAGCGGGTTCGTGGTGACCCGGGCCGCCACCCGGGAGACGCCGGGCAAGTTCGCAGTGAGACGGCTGCTGCGGGTGTACCCGCCGATGATCGTGGCGGTACTGCTGGCGGTGGGGATCGCCTGGCTGCAGCACTGGAGCGGCCACGGATCGGCGGCCTGGGAGTCGATCACCCCGGTGGTGGTGCTCAAGGCGATGACGATGCTCACCTACGTCAGCGTGCCGCAGGTGGTCATCGTGGGCGTGGCCTGGACGCTGCTCATCGAGCTGATCTTCTACGGATTGGTCGGCGTCGGCGGGTTCGTGCTGCGCCGGTCCTGGCCGGACTGGATCGTCCCAGCCGGGATCCTGGTCGTAGTGGGTGCCATCCAGCTGACCGCCACGTCCTTCGGCGCGGAGTATTTCCTGTTCAGCGTGTCGGTGGCCTACGTGCCGCTGCTGGTGCTCGGGCAGCTGGTCTACCTGGTGACCCAGCGCGGGGCCCGGATCTGGCTGGTCGGGCTGCTCGGCGTTGTCACCTGGTTGGTCTTCGTACGGGGGATCGAGCCGATCTACCCCAACTCCCTGACGCCGGAGGGATCCTACGGGTCGAGCATCAGCATCGCGCTGGTGCTGTTCCTGGTCGCGGTGCTCGCTGAGGGCCGGATCCGCGCCAACCGGGTGCTGGACCTGGTGGCGGCGCGCAGCTACTCGCTGTACCTGGTGCACGGCATCGTCGGGCTGTACGTGATGAACCTGGTCTTCGTCGACGGCTGGACCTTCCCCTGGGCACTGGTTGCCGGGCTGCTGGCCTCCGCGCTGGGAACCGAGCTGGTCTACCGCGGGGTGGAGAAGCCGTCGATCGCGGTCGGTCGGCTGCTGACCCGGCAGCGCACCCGCCCCGCCGGTGGAACCGCTGGCGACCCAGGGCGTCCGATGACCGTAGGCGCTGTCGCGAGTTAAGGCCGGCAGGATCGCCGACGCGACGAGCCGCACCGCCGAACGCGCCTGCACGATCATCCGACGAGCCTGCCGTTACCTGCGCCAGCAGGCCAACGGCAGGCTCGTCGTCAACCGCGCGAAGGTCGCCACCGAGCTGCGGCCCGCCGTCTCGACCTGCGCATCCAGGCCCACGTCCTGCTCTGCGGGCTGACGCTGCTACTCGTACGCGTCGCCGAGCGGCGCACCGGGCAGACCTGGAACCACGTCAACACCCATGCAGCTGCCACGTATCAGGATTGAGATACAAACGCTCGGACGTCTTGGAAGGCGTCATCCCAGGAGCGAGGACGGTAGGACCTTTTAATGGTCTCGGCCTTGTGTTCCAGGGTGGCTTTGTCGAGGTATTTGACGATTTGGTCCAGGCATTCCCCGGCATCGTACGGTGAGAAGTAGTCGACGAGGTCTCCTCCCACCTCCGGCATCGAGGAAGTGTTCGAGGCCAGGCAGGGTTTGCCGTAAACGAGAGATTCAGCGATGGGTAGCCCCCACCCCTCGTAAAATGACGGGTAAATCGTGAAGCTGCAGTTGCGGTAGAGCCATTCGAGTTCGGCGTCGGTGACGGCCTGCGCGATCACAAACTGCTCTTTCGCTGTCTGGTCGTTGTTCAAGATGAACTGGATATCCCCGGTCTGCCATCCCATCTTGCCGGCCAGCACGATGGGTGGCAGCTCCACTTTGCGTTCCCGGGCCAAGCGCGCGACGTAGTACAGGAGCGTGTGGTTCTTGCGGATCTCGACGGTGCTGACACAGAGAATGTAGTTGCCGGGCATGAGGTCGGCATTTGGTGACACCGGTTTCCGGTCAACCGCCTGGGCCGATTCGTCCCCTAACCTCATCACGCCCACCGGCACCGTTTTGAGCCCATGCTCCTTGATGAATCTGAGACAGTCGCGCTTGGTGGACTCGGAGACGGCAATGAGACCGTCGGCGACCTGGCAAGTCTGCGCAAGGTAGTCAGTGAAGCGGCCGACCACCTCAGGCGGGACATAGCCGGGACAGAATACGGGTACCAGGTCGTGCACGACGTGGTAGAAGCGGAAGCCGGTTCGGTTGCGCAACACCTGAATCGCCGGCAGGTAGTCGGCATTATTCCAGTTGCCGCCGAGCACTATGACTGTGTCGCCTGCGGCGAATGGGCCTTCAACGGCACGGACGGACGCTTCAGTGAGGATTTGGCGGCGGACGCGCCGACCCACCGTCCGGACAAGGGGCACGCGGCCGGCAATGCGGCGGAGAAGGGATCGGGCTTTCGCCCTCTCTGACCCGACAACGGGAGCGGCGTTTGCCGCCACCCTGCGGATCTCCTCGAACGGAAACGCTTCGAAGGTGACTTTGCCCAAAGAGCTGCGCATGACGAAGAATTTCACGTCGGGCTGGGCCGCATACCTGAGTGCCACGTTGTACACGACTCGTTGAATGCCGGTGAAATGGCCTTGCCAGCCAACGATATCGGTAAGATCTATCCAGGTCGTATTTGATGTGGACATCTATGGTCTCTTTCGCTTATATGCGCGCGCAGCGTCGCCGAGCCGGTTTGCACGGCTCGGCGTCGGGAACGCGGCGGGCGGCGCCGATGCTCCACACGGTGCCGCCAACGCTTCTCACCACCGCAATTCCCTTGATGGTCCCGCCGTTACCGGCGCTCGACTGGCGGTACGAGGAAGTCGGGCACGTCCGCTCGAAGTGGGACGACAAGGTCGTTCCACAGGTCTCTTGCGTAGTCATCCCATGTGCGAGGTGGTCGTGACCGGGCCTGCATCCGCAACTGCTGGAGCAACTCGTCGTCGGTGAGCAGGCGCCGCATGGCGTCGCGAACCTCCGTGTCGGAGTAGGTGTCGACAAGCAGCGCACCGCCGCCTTCACCTATTTCCCGCATGCTGCCGAAGTTGGACGTGATACATGGAGTGCCTACCGCAATGGATTCGGCGGCCGGCAGACCGAACCCCTCATAGAATGACGGAAAAACGGTGAAACGCGCCAAGCGGTAGGCCGCCCATATGAGGTCATCGGAGGCCTTGGTGACGATGCGAATCGGTCTGCCGCTCGCGGACAACGCCGCCGCTCGGGTGACGAACTCGTCGCTTCCCCAGGAGTGCCCGCCGATGAAGACGAGACAGAATTCGTGGCCTTCCCGCCAGAGCCGCTCTGCGGCTTCGAGGATGGACAGGTGGTTCTTGCGCGGCTCATGTGAGCCCACCGCCAGAACCATGGGGAGGCCCCCGAGCCGCAGTTGTCGCTCAGCCTCGCCGATAACGTCAGCCGGTACGTCGCCCGCCTGGACGGGCAGTGGTACGGCGACCACCGAGGGCCCAGCCAGTCCGATCGCGGCGAGGCCTGATTTCCATCCCTCGTACTCAAGCGCGACCGAGTGGGAGATGGTCGCGATCCGCTGGCTGTGCCGCAGCGCGGTGAGATGGCGGGAGAAGCCGTCCGGCATTCCTGGAGTCGTGGTCTCCGAGACGACGATGGGAACGAGGTCGAAGGCGACGGAGCCGACCGCGTTGCGTGAGAACAGCCCGAGGGCACGCATGCGGCGCGCTCTGTCGGGTTCGGCGGCAAGTTCAGGAGTGACCACCGTCGCATGCCAGGGCACGATCAGATCGGTCAGTTCCTCGTCATCCGGCAGCGATGCATCCACGATGCCGAAGACGGCGGCTTCCCGCTGGGTCAGCCCCCGCATGGCGGTGAACTCCGGGGTCCACGCCACCAGAGTGATCCCATCTCGCTCAGCCGCCCACCGGCTGACAGTGTCGCGCACCACCCGTTGGATCCCGCTCGTGATGTTGGTGCGAACGGTGTTGCCGACATCGACGACGACATCGCGGGAAACCACTCGGACGTTCCGACTCTTCGCATCAGCCGACGCCAGCGCTCGAAACTCTTTCTCTTCCCTTGCCGGTTCGAGCTCAGCTGTTCGGGCCACTCTGATCACAGTCTCGTCGTCGGGGAGCTGGCCCGTGAGGACTGCGATCGCGAGCCAGACCTGCGCCCGGTCGAGCGGATCGATGAGTGACGACAGTGCTGACCCTGCTTTCGCCCCGCCAGCTGCCTGCCGGCCGAGCGCGTTCGCAAGCGTCGTCAGCCTGCCATGGCTTGCTCTGGTCACCGCTCGCCACCGTTCTCATCACCGATCAGGAAGTCCCACAGCTCGACGGCAAAGTCCTCCCAGGTGCGTTGGGGACGCTGTGAGATCTGCGCCCGCAGGTCGGCCCGCAGGGCCGGCTCGGTGACGAGTCGTCGCAGGCCCGCGGTTACCGAGCTGTCGTCGCGAGGGTCGACCAAAAGGCAACCACCGAGGCGCCCGAGCTCGCCCTGACTTCCGTAGCTTGTGGTCATCACCGGTGTGCCGACGGACAGCGCCTCGACGATCGGCAGACCGAAACCCTCTTGCAGGGATATGAAGGCAGCCGCATCCGCAGCGCCCAATTCCGACCACATGACGTCGTCCGAAACCATTCCCAGGTCGGTGATCGGGCGCCCCTTTGCGACGAGGCGCTGCTCAACCTCCCGAAACGATGCGAATTCCGCGCCCATGCGTCCCACAAAGCGGAGCTCGAAGTTCAGTCCCTCCCGCCAGAGCCGCTCGGCCGCCCACAGAATGGTTTCGTGATTCTTGTGGCGTTCACGAGTGCCGGGGCACACGATGACGACGCGACCGCTTGGCCTACCGGGTGACGTGTGCCTCGGGGTGTCCGACATTGCGCCGACAGTTGGCAGGGGCACCGCTCGGACGAGCGGCCCACGCAGCCCTTGGGCTGCCAATCCTTGCACGTACCCCTGGATTTCGCGTTCGGTGGTAGCGGAGTTGCAGGCGATCTTGTGCGAGTGCTTGATCACGGAAAGGAGCGCTGTCGAGTCCGCCGCCTCGCCCTGAACGCGCAGGTCGGCGCTGGTGATAGGGATGAGGTCGTGGGCGAAGTGATCTACGCGGTTGCCCGAGAAGCGCGCCATACACGCCCAACCGTCCGATTTGCTACCGTCGGGAGCGTCGAGGAAAAGCACGTCGGTGAGGTAAGGCACGACCAGGGTGGGGCCATCCCCGGTGACGCCGGGACGCTGTGCATGGTGCGCGCTTGCGACTTGCAAGCGGGCCAGCTCTTCAGGCCTCGGCGAACGCAATGCGCAGGAGTCTCGGTGCCACACGGCGACCGCGAGCGGATGCTTCGACGACCAGTACCGCAAGGTCTCGCGCACTGTGCGCTGAATGCCAGTCACGAAATCGACAGCGCCGGAGCTTTGTACCTCGACGACGGGCATTCCCGTCACCACCTGCATGCCTCGGTCGGCGTACGGGCCGGGCGCCGTGACGGCGCTGTCGAGCAATGCGACCGTCGACACCTCAGGCGCGTCGAGTTCCATGGCCCGTGAGAGCCGCAGGAACTCTGCGGTATCGGGGTATCTGCCATGAATGGCGACGAACAACAGCCAACGTTGCGCGGTTGCTTCCGGCTTGCGCGCTACATCGACCAACGACGGCAAGAGCGCTGCGGCCCGCTCGGCGGCATCGTCGCTGGTGGCCCCATCAGGATCTTCCTCCAAGAGGTGCTTCGCGGCCTCGCGCAGTCTTTCGGCGAGTGCGGCAACGAGAACGGCGGCGGAAGGCTTGGTGCCGCGCTTCATCGGCGCGCACGCCTTGCCAGGGCGCGTTGTGCGTTGCGCACCTTGCGGAGCGGGGCCTTGAGCCGTCGGGGAACCTTCGCCTTCAGGACCGAGATCGCATTCTTGAGCGGCACGGACTCGCTCCTGCGGCCGGCCATGGCGCCACCCCACGATCGGATCGCAACCGAACGCCAGTACAGCAGTTCCCGGTTCGCTGCGGCGAGCTGATCCGCGTGGTGCGCCTTCAGGTCCTCTTCCTGGAAGCGCGCGAAGTCGTCGAGCACGCACGCCGGATACGAGAGCACAGGACGAAGCTCGGAATGCTCCTCGGCCACGTAGAACCTTGACACCCCGTCGAAAAGGCAGAACTCATAGCCCGCGGCGAGCACCGCCGGTTCCCATGTTTCGCCGTTGCTCTCGGGGCGCAGGTCCTGCCCGGCCGTTGAGGCGGAAACCGTTCCTTCGACGACCAGGACCCACGGTCGCCACACGGAGAGGTCGACGGTGGAGAGGACGTCCGCCGCACGCTCGACGTCAATGAGCATGAACTGGATATCGCCGTGTCCCCAGCCGGTTGCGGCGAAGAGGTCGTCAAGCCTCGCTGTCGGAACGGTGGACCCCGGGGCGCTGGTCACTACCGCCTCGATCTGCCGGTCGCGTGAGCGTTGTTCGCGGTGGAGGGCTGCGTACTGCGGGACCGGTTCGACGGTTACCCCGCTCCAGCCATGGTCGTAGAACGCCCGGGTAGCTGAGTTTGTCCGGGGATGATCGGCGCCCACCTCGACGTAGTGGCCAGCGGCCACGTGCTGGAGTGCCCTCCACAGAACAACATCCTCGTTGTTCTGGCCGTACGAAATGAACCTTTCCCCTGACATGGACGGCAGTTTAACAGGGCAATCCCCCGCACACGGGTCAAGGGCAGGACGCGGAGCCGGCCGTTGATCACCAGCCGATGACCCACGCCGGCGACCGCCCCACGCGCTGAACCCGCTCATGGCGACAAGGCGGGTGGCCAGCCGTCGACCGACCCGCGACTGGTGTCGAAATCGACCAGCGTGAGGTCTGCGACCGTCATTACCTTGCGACCCCGATAGCGGGCTGCGGCGTCAATCACGATCCTCATGCGACGGCTGCGCCCAGCGGGCTCCGAGTCGTCTCCAGCGTGTCTGACGCCTCGGCTTGCTTCTCACCCACGAGCCGAGCTCCCGCGATCAGGAGCCCGATGACCACCCAGGTCCCGAGCATCAGCAGCGAGTGGAATGAGTTGGCTTGAAACGCCATCCCCACCAGAGCGAACGCATAGGGGCCGGACGGATGATCGAACCGGGCTCGCACAACCCCCCACAGCGACCGCAGCACCAACCAGATCAAAGGCAGGGTCAGGATGATGCCCACCAGCCCCATCTCACTGAGATAGGCCAGATAGTCGTTGTTCACCGGCTGCATCACCACGGCCTCATCGGGCGTGGTGGTGGGCGTTCCGTCTTGCAACAGCAGGCGCGAGTTGTTGGGCCCGACGCCGAGTAGCGGCTGATCGAGGAATATCTGCACCGTGCCCGGCCAGAGATCGTAACGTGTCCGGGCGGAATCCTCGCTCAAGTCGACCGCATGCGAGGTGAACGCCTCCATCGCGTTGGCCTTCTTGTTGTCCGGTGCGTAGGCATTCGGCATTGCGCCGGCCAGCGAGAGCAACCCGACGACGATCACGAAGGCGACGACCACGGATCTCGCGAAGTAGAGCAGCTCGCGCCACGAGCGTGTTACGGCGGTCATCGCCAGGACGCAGAGCAGCAAACCCAGAATCCCGCCCCGGGACAGGGTGAGCAGCAGGACTGTGAGCGTCGCGATCAGCAGGACCTGCTCGAAGGTCGTTGCCCTCCGGGTGCGCCAGCGGCGCACCAGCAGAATGCCGATCGGCAGAAAGAGGTAGTGGGCCAGGTAGAGCGGTTCGAGCGCAAATGACTGCACTCTGGGGAAGGGGAACGCGGCCGCGGAGGTGTACCGGGCATCGAGGAGCGTCCAGATCGTGGGCACACCGAAGGTGTCCCCGAAGAACTGGAAGAGACCGAAGCCGGTAACCACGACCGTCATCCATAAGACGAAGTCCTCGAACAGCTTGACTTCGCGTTCCCGGACGTACTGTGCGAGCACCCAGCCCCGGAGAAGACCCGAGAACAGCAGAATCGCCGCAGCCCACGCGATATTGGCGTTGAAGGCGGTCACCGTTGCCGCGATCGCCGCGACCACCGGCAGAGCGAATGCCACGGCCACTCGTGCGCTCGGCCAGCCACCTTCCCGCTGGTGATAGCCATCCCACGCCATGATTACCATGCGCTGCAACAGCAGCGGCAACAGGACCATCGAAACGTACGGCGGGCTCTCGGGCGGATTCGGCAGGTGCCCCAACGGCATCAATATGGCGATGATGGCAAGACCGGTAACGAACATGCCATTCGAGATGACGGTCGCCCGTCGGTGTTCGGAGGGCCTGACCGTGGCGGTCAACTCTCGCACCGTAGTCGTCACTGCGGAAGTTCCTTAACTTGATATGGCCCTCGGGGCGGTCCGGCAACCGCACGAGCATAGACCCAGGCGAGGTGTCGATCTGCCCGTCCCACAACGGCCGGCCGACGGCTAGTTCGCATGTCTGGCTGTGCTTCTCACGGCGGCCATCATCTGGCCGACCGTGCCCGGCCACGAGAATCGTGCGGCTTGCTTCAGCCCGGCCGATCGCATCTGCGCCCGCCGCGTCTCATCCGAGAAGACCTCGTGCAGCGCTGACGCCAGATCGTCCTGTTCGTCGAGCAGCAGTGCCGCCTCGCCCGCCACCTCCGGCAGCGAGGAGTTTCGGTACGTGACAACCGGGCATCCCGAGGCCATCGCCTCCAGGACGGGCAGCCCGAAACCTTCGTAGAGCGACGGGAACACGAAGGCCACCGCCCCGTTGTAGAGCTCGACCAGCTCGTCGGTGGCGATGAAACCGGGCCGGATTATGTCGGCGGCGTACGGCGAGGTGTCCAGCAGCCGCCGTAGGGACCGCTGGGCATTCGCGTCGAAGGTCACGAAGTCCTTGCCCACCAGGACCAGCTGACAGTCCTTCGTGGCCCGGAGTTCGTGAAATGCGTCGACCAGACCGACCACGTTCTTGCGAAAGTCGACGCCGCCCGTGTACAGCAGGTAAGGCTTTGTCACTCCGTACTTCGCGTGCGCAGTGCGTTCATCCGTTGGGGCGTACGCGGCGTTCGCGGCCAAGGGAATCACCGAGACCCGGTCGGGCGGCAACGCGGGCAGGTGCAACAGCAGGTCGCGGCGAGTGGCGTCGGAGATGGCGATGACACGGTCGGCCCTCGCGAGCTGTCGAAGCTGCCACCGGTACAGATAGGCCCGGAGATGTCCGCCGATCAGGCCCTTGACCCCCAGCCGACGCAGCGCGCCCAGCGACATCCGCGGCTGGTAGTGCGCGGCGAAGATGAGCGGGATCAGGTCGTACGCGATCGTGACCACTGGTGCCCCGGTCGGCAGTCCATTCGCAGAGTCAGGCTGGACGAAGACATTCAATCGATGTTCGCTGACGTCCAGTCGACCGCCGGGCCGCAGGGTGCCGAGAACGGCCCGCACCAACGGTTGCGTGGGAGGTTGTCCGAGCGAGACAACCTCCCACGACACGCCTTCGGGCAGGGCAAACTCCGCCTCCGGCGCCTCGTGGTCGTAACGGAACAGCACGAGGTGATCGTCCGGAGCCAGTTCGATCGCCTTGAGGAATTCGGTCAACACGACACCGATGCCGCGGTACCGGTGATAGGTCTGAAGCGCCCGAATGTCCAGGCCAACCCTCATCCGACTCAATCCTCCATCGCCGGAGAGAGACCGAGGAACCACGGAAGTCCCGTCGTTCTTCGACTGGCTTCGTTCATGACGCTGAATTCCGATCGGCCCGGCCTTAGTGGACCTTTACGCTCTCGAGCTTCAGGTCGTTCTCGACCATCATCGCGATCAGCTCGGCGAAGGTGACTTCGGGCTCCCAGCCGAGCACCTTTCGGGCCTTCGTCGGGTCGCCATGGAGCAGGTCGACCTCGGCCGGCCGCATGAAGCGAGGATCCTGCTTGACGTACGGCGTCCAGTCGTCGATACCAGCGGCCCGGAAGGCGTGGTCGAGCAGATCCTGGATGGTGTGGGTCTCGCCGGTCGCCAGCACGTAGTCATCGGGCTCGTCCTGCTGGAGCATCGACCACATGCCCTTGACGTAGTCGCCGGCGAAACCCCAGTCACGCTTGGAGTCGAGGTTGCCCAGGAAGAGGGAGTCCTGCAGGCCGAGCTTGATCCGGGCCACGGAACTCGTGACCTTCCGCGTCACGAACTCATGGCCGCGGCGGGGGGATTCGTGGTTGAACAGGATGCCACACGAGGCGTGCATGTTGTAGGACTCGCGGTAGTTGACGGTCATGTGGTGGGCAAATGCCTTGGCCACACCGTACGGGCTACGCGGGTGGAAGGGGGTCAACTCGGTCTGCGGAGTCTCTCGGACCTTGCCGTAGAGCTCGCTGGTCGAGGCCTGATAGAAACGGATCTTGCCCTTGCCCTCGTCGACGATGCGGATGGCTTCGAGCAGGCGGA
Source organism: Catellatospora paridis (assembly GCF_009720365.1). Classification (GTDB taxonomy): domain Bacteria; phylum Actinomycetota; class Actinomycetes; order Mycobacteriales; family Micromonosporaceae; genus Catellatospora; species Catellatospora paridis. The sequence goes on from NZ_WBZD01000020.1 coordinate 216,215, forward strand.
GGGCGCCAAGTCCCGTGATGTTGCCAGTGTGCTCGGGCTGCGTGAAGGAGAAGGCCACGAACGAAATGGCGGCAAGGTTGTAGACCTCATCCGGCTGGCAGTAGGTGATGGCCTTGACGAGCGAGCTCATGTCGCCCAGATCACCTTCGAGCAGCTCCACGGTCGGCAGCAACGTCTCAACCATTTTGAGCTTCGGATTGTTCTGCCCGCGAATCAATCCGAATACCTGATACCCCTTACTGACCAGGAGCTCCGACAGATAGAGTCCGTCTTGACCCGTAATGCCAGTAATCAGGGCACGTTTCTGCGTTGCCAGTGCCATAGCTTGCCGGTTCTCCTCGTACTTGATCGGTAGTCCCCTGCCCACCCGTCACGAGCAAAGAGCCTCGTCATGGTACGTGAAGATCAGTCACGTAGCCAACAGCTGGGCTCCGCGGCCAGTGCAGCACCGGATGAGTCCTTCGGGGGTCATGTGGTCCTCCGTGGCTGCTGTGGTAGACGTTGACAAAGTGTCCGATCTTGTCGATGAGCTCTTGGCTCCTTGCCGGCAAGGGCGTCCGTAAAGCGAGCGCTCGCGGGAGTGCTCCACCGCCCTTGAATATCGTGGTCGTCATGTCGGGCATCCGGATCTGGCTGGCCACCACGGTGAACGCCGTCGACCTGGCCCGGCACGCCTTGGGTGAAGTTCTCGGCATCGACGTCGAGGCTGTCGAGATCGGCCGCGAGCCCGCCGGACGACCCTATGTCGTCGGCGTGGCCGGGCTGCACCTGGCTGTCAGCCACAGCCCGAACCTGGCGGCCGTGGCCGTCACGGAACTCGGCCCGCTGGGCATCGACGTCGAGCCGGTCCGCGGACTCCCCGCCACCGAACTGGCACGGCGTTGGTATTCCGAGGCCGAGGCCGACTGGATCGCTCGTCGCCCCGACGATTTTCTGCTGCTGTGGACCCAGAAGGAGGCCGTCGGCAAGGCTCTCGGGGTCGGCCTGCGCGGCGGCGGCCTGCGCCGCCCCATGCCGTTGCCGCCGGCCGCGGCGCTGACCGCGACCGTGTCCGGGCTGCCCTCGATGGCGGTGGCCGCGTGGATCCGCGACGGGATCGTGCTCGGCCTCGCCTGCGACTCGGCAGCGGCGCTCGGCGCCCCGGTCACCGTCTCGGTCGTCGGCCCGCCGGCTGCCGGCGGTCCCTGCCCGGCTGCGACCGAGCGCGTGCCCCCTCGGGCACATCCCGCCTGAGCGCGGACATGCCCGAGGGGGTACGAACGCCCGTCAGGCGGCGATCTGCTCGCGGGCCGCCTGGGTCACCGCCCGAAAGGGCTGCTGGTCACGCATGCCCCACGGCGAGCCGTACGCCGTCAGCAGGTCCAGGAACGGCACCGGGTCCAGCGCCTCGGGGCCGAGCACCCCGGTGCCCTTCCACACGCCCTGGGCCAGCAGCTCCAGCGCGACGACGGGGTTCACAGCGGTCTGCCACACCACCGCCTGGTGGCCGTATTCGCGCATGGACCATTCGTTGTCGACGACGTGGTAGAGGTACATCTCCTTGGGCCGGCCGTCGAGGCCCTTGCCCTTGACCCAGGTGCCGGCGCAGGTCTTGCCCGTCATCCGGGAGCCCAGCGTGGCGGGGTCGGGCAGTTGCGCGGCGAGCACGTCGCGCGGCGAGACCATGACCGTCGACTGGCCGCCGCCGATGGCGATCGGCCTGGTGGAGTCGAGGCCGAGCTTGTGCACGGTCTTCAGGATCTCGATGAACTCGGTGCCGAGGCCGTACTTGAAGGTCACCCGCTTGGCGTCGACCCAGCGCGGGATGAGGAGCACCTCCTCGTGCTCCACGTTGACGCACTCGACGGGGCCGATGCCCTCGGGGAAGTCGAACACCTCGGGCTCGCTGAACGGGGCGGTGGTGAACCAGCCGCGGTCGCGTTCCCAGATGATCGGCGGGTTGAGGCACTCCTCGATGGTGGTCCAGATGGAGAACGACGGGGCGAAGTCGAAGCCCTCCACGGTGATGTTGGACCCGTCCCGCACCCCTATCTCGTCGATCTCGGAGAACAGGTGGTCGGCGGCGTAGCGGGCGAAGATGTCGGACAGGCCGGGTTCGACGCCGATGCCGACGAGCGCCAGCCGGTCGGCGGCCTCCCAGGCGACGGCCTTGCCGAACTGCTGCTCGCCGAGCATCACGCCGGTCTGGGCGTACGGGTCGGTCGGGTGCGGGCGGGACAGCGACATGGCCATGTCGAGGTAGTCCGTGCCGGCCGCGTAGGCGCCGTCGAAGATCGGCATGACGAAGCGGGGGTCGACCGCGTTGAGCACATGCGTGATGCCGTGCTCGCGGCACAACCGGGCGACGTCGTCGGCCTGCGAGGCGTCGAGCCTCGCCGCGACGAACCGGTCGCCGAGCCCGGAGACGGCCCGTTGGGCACGTTCCAGGGAGTAGTCGGCCACCACCATGAGCTGGAAGAAGTCACGGCGAGCGGCGATGGCGGCTGCTGCACTGCCGACGCCACCAGCGCCGACCAGCAGGATACGCATAAAAGTCCCTTCAACACGTGGCAACAAATGCCACGAAACGACTTGCTTCAAGTGTGTTCCCGAGTCCCCGCGGGTGGATCACCAACGAGGACGGTGGGACGGAGGCGTCAGGAGTCGAAGCCGAGACCGGCGTGGTCCAGCGTGCGCAGCCACAGGTTGCGGCGCCCGTGGTGCTCGTCGGCGCGGGCCAGCGACCAGCGGGTCAGCTGGATGCCGAGCGAGCGCAGCGGCTCCGGAGGCAGCGGCCAGGGCTTGGACCGTACGAAGTCCAGCCTGGTGCGCTCCGTGGACTGCCCCGCGAGATGGTCGAGCATCACCTGCGCGCCGAAGCGGGTCGCGCCCACGCCCAGTCCGGTGTAGCCGGCCGCGTAGGCCAGCCGACCGCCGAAGGCGGTGCCGAAGAAGGCGCAGAAGCGGGTGCAGGTGTCGATCACCCCGCCCCAGCTGTGCGTGAACCGCAGCCCTTCCAGCTGCGGGAACGTGGTGAAGAAGTGCTCGGCCAGCCGGGCGAAGGTGTCCTGGCGCTGTTCGAGGGTCGGCCCGATCCGGTTGCCGAAGTGGTAGATCGCGTCGTAGCCGCCGAACAGGATCCGGTTGTCCGCGGTGAGCCGGTAATAGTGGAACTGGTTCGCCGAGTCGCCCAGCCCCTGCCGGTGCCGCCAGCCCAGGGCGGCCAGCTGCTCGGCGGTGAGCGGCTCGGTCATCAGGGCGTAGTCGTACACCGGGATCAGGTAGCGCTTGAGTTTGCGCACCAGCGGCCCGAAGGCGCTGGTCGCCAGCGCGACCCGGGCCGCCCGCACCTCGCCGTGCGGCGTGCGCAGCAGCAGGCCGTCGCGCCCGCTGCTCAGCCCGAGCACCGGGGTGCCCTCGTAGATGCGCACCCCCAGGGTCAGGCAGGCCTGCCGCAGCCCCCAGGCCAGCTTCGCCGGGTCGACCATGGCCACCCGGTCGCGGTCCCACCAGCCGCCCAGGTACGTGGGCGAGTCGACCTCGGCCCGCACCTGGTCGCGGTCGAACACCTCGGCGCGGTAACCCATCGAGCGGGTCAGCTCCGCCGACTCGTGCAGCCAGTCCAGCTGGTACGCGGAGGTGGCCACCTCCAGTTCACCGGTGCGCTCGAAGTCGCAGTCGATGCTGTACCGGCTCAGCGTGTCCTCGATCTGGTCGAGGTTCTCCCGGCCGAGCCGTTCCAGCTCGGTGATCTCGTCCGGGAAGCGGTCCACCCCGTTGGCGAGCCCGTGCGTGAGGCTCGCGGAGCAGAAACCGCCGTTGCGTCCGGAGGCGGCATGGCCGCACACCCCCGACTCCAGCACGACCACGTCGGTCGACGGGTCGCGCTCCTTGGCCAGCAGCGCCGTCCACAGGCCGCTGTAGCCGCCCCCGATGACTGCCAGCTGCGCGGTGGTCGCGCTGGTCAGCGGGGGCACGGGTGCCGGCCGCTGCGGCCGGTCCGTCCAGTACGGCGTCGGCGACGCATCTGACAGCGCCGACGCCCACAGTTTTGATCCTTTGGCCCGCATGAGCCGATCTCCTCCTTCTACTACCGGGAAGCCGTTTTGCGGCTCCTTTTCCCTATAAATGGCCAGACAAACGAAATGTCTGGGAATACCAAACGACCGCCGAGCCGGCTCCCCACGAATCAGGCGTGGGGCCGGTCGGCGGCCGTCAGGTGCGCTAGGACGTCGCGGCGCGGCGGGCGGAGCGGCGACGGGTGCGCAGCTGGCCCGCGATGACGAACGCGAACGAGATCAGGAACATCGCGGTGGCGATCGCGTTGACCTGCGGCGGGATGCCGCGCAGGTTCGAGCCCCAGATGAACATGGGGAAGGTCGTGTAGTCACTGGTGCCGGTGACGAAGTTCGTGATGATGAAGTCGTCGAAGCTCAGCGAGAACGCGAGCAGGGCGGCGGCCACGATGCCGGGCAGCACCAGCGGCAGGATGACCAGACAAAACGCCTGCCACGGCGTCGCGTACAGGTCCATCGCCGCCTCCTGCAGCCTCGGATCCAGCCCGGCCAACCGCGCCTTCACGGTCACCACTACAAACGATATGCAGAACATGACATGCGCGATCAGGATCGTCAAGAAGCCCATCGGGATCTGCAGGCCCAGGAACAGGGTCAACAGCGAGGTGCCCATGACGATCTCGGGGGTGGCCATCGGCAGGAAGATCAGCGTGTTGGTCGATCCCCGGCCGAAGAAACGGTATCGAACCAGGGCAAACGAGATCAAAGTGCCCAGGATGGTGGCGATCAACGTCGCGGACAGGCCGACGTAGATGCTGCGCGTCAGCGACTCGCAGATGCCCGCCGCCCCGCAGATGTCGGTCCAGTTGTGCCAGGTGAACGAGAAGGTCTCGAAGTCGAGCACGTACGTCGTGTTGCGGCTGGCCGGCTGGTTGAACGACAGCAGCATGACCACGGCGATCGGCACGAACAGGTAGCCCAGCAGCACGAAGCCGAGCAGCAGCACCCACTTCTCGGCGAGCCAGCGCCAGAACGTGCGCATCAGACCACCTCCTCCGTGCCGAAGACGCGTACGTAGATCATCACGAGCACCAGGATGGTCAGCATCAGCATCACCGACAGCGCCGAGGCGATCGGGTAATCGTTGACCACCAGGAACCGCGACTGGATCACGCTGCCGATCATCTGCGTGTTCGGGCCGCCCAGCAGCTGGGCGTTGACGTAGTCGCCGGCCGCCGGGATGAACGTGAGCAGCGTGCCCGCGAGCACGCCCGGCATGGACAGCGGCAGCGTCACGCGGAAGAAGCTGCGCACCGGCCCGTGGTAGAGGTCGCGGGCCGCCTCCAGCAGCCGCACGTCGAGCTTGTCGAGGCTGGCGTAGAGCGGCAGCACCATGAACGGCAGGAAGTTGTAGACCAGGCCCGCGATCACCGCGAACTCGGTCGCCAGCAGCCTTCCGTCCGGCGGCAGGATGTGCAGCCACTTCAGGAAGTCGACCACCGGCCCGCTGTCGGACAGGATCGCCTTCCAGGAGTAGGTGCGCACCAGATAGCTGGTGAAGAACGGCGCGATCACGCCGACCAGCATCAGGTTCTTCCAGCGCCCGCCCTTGATCGCGATGGCGTACGCCAGCGGGTAGCCCAGCGCCACGCAGATCACCGTGGTGATCAGCGCGTACCACAGCGACCGCAGGAACTGGACGTGGAACATCTCCCACGCGTCGGCGTAGTTGGAGAACGACCAGGCGAACGTGTAACCGGTCTCGATCGACCCGCTGGGGTCCCAGAGGCTGGCCATGGCCAGCTGGAACACCGGGAAGACGAAGAACACCCCGAGCCAGAGCAGACCCGGCGCGAGTAGGGCATACGGGATCCACCGCCGCCGGCGCATCCCGGCCGGCGGTTCGACCGGGATCTCGGTGGCGGCGGCGGGCGTGCCCGACGCCGTGGGAAGCAGGGCGGCCACGTCAGCTCCCCACGAGGAACGAGTGCGCGGGCGACCAGTGCACCGCCACCTCCGCCCCGGGCAGCGCCGGGTTCGCGATGCCGGAGTTGGGCACGAACACGGTCAGCTCGCTGCCCCACGGTGCGCGCACCAGATACTGCGTGGAGACGCCGGTGAAGGAGGCGTCGGTGATGACGCCCCGCACCGCCGCGTGGCCCGAGGGCACCGCGTCCAGGTCGTCGGCCAGGTGCAGCTTCTCCGGGCGTACGCCCAGCAGGGCCGCGCCGGAGGTGACCCGGCACCGGGCCGACGGCACCGCCAGCCGGTTGCCGTGCGCGTCGACGGTCACGTGGCCGTCGGCCTGCCCGGTGACCTCGGCTTTGATCAGGTTGGACTGGCCGAGGAAGTTGGCCACGAACGCCGAGGCGGGGAACTCGTACATCTCGGCGGGCGCGCCCAGCTGCTCGATCCGGCCCGCCTGCATCACGGCGACCGTGTCGGCCATGGTCATGGCCTCCTCCTGGTCGTGCGTGACGTGCACGAAGGTGATGCCGACCTCGGTCTGGATGCGCTTGAGCTCGATCTGCATCTGGCGGCGCAGCTTGAGGTCGAGCGCGCCGAGCGGCTCGTCGAGCAGCAGCACCTCGGGCTGGTTGACCAGCGCCCGGGCCAGCGCCACCCGCTGCTGCTGCCCACCGGACAGCTGCGCCGGGCGGCGCGTGCCGTACTGCCCCAGCTGGACCAGGTCGAGCATCTCGGCGACCTTGCGGCGGGTGTCCGCCCTGTTCTCGCCCTTGCGGCGCAGACCGAACGCCACGTTGTCCGCGACGTTCATGTGCGGGAACAGCGCGTAGCTCTGGAACACCGTGTTGACCGGCCGCTTGTAGGGGCGCATCCGGGTGATGTCCAGCCCGCCGAGCATGATCCGCCCGGCGGTCGGCTCCTCCAGACCCGCCACCATGCGCAGCGTGGTGGTCTTGCCGCAGCCCGACGCGCCGAGCAGCGCGAAGAACGAGCCGTCCGGAATGGTCAGGGTGAGGTCGTCGACGGCGGCGAACCCGCCGAACGTCTTGGTGACGTTCTCGATGCAGAGGTCCTGGTCGGTCAACCTGTCACGCCCCGATCGCTGCCTGGAACCTGCCCGTGTACTCCTTCTCCTCCGCCTCGGTCAGCGGCTTGAAGATCTTGATCTTCGCCTGCATCTCGGCGTTGGGGAAGATGAGCGGGTTCTGCGCGAGGTCGGGGTCGATCTTGACCATCTCCTCCTGCGCGCCCGCCACCGGGCAGACGTAATTGACGAACGCGGCCAGCTCAGCGGCCACCTTCGGATCGTAGTAGTAGTCGATCAACGCCATGGCGTTCGCGGCGTGCGGCGAGGTCACCGGGATCAGCATGTTGTCCGACCAGAGCATCATGCCCTCGTCCGGGGTGACCAGTTTGATCTTGTCGTTCTCGAAGCCGAGCTGGATCACGTCGCCGGACCACGCGATGCAGGCGGCGATGTCACCCTTGGCCAGGTCCTGCACGTAGTCGTTGCCGGTGAAGCGGCGGATCTGCCCCGAGGCCACGGCCGCCTTCAGCTTCTCCAGCGCCGCGTCGAAGTCGGCGGTGGTGAAGTCGCCCGGGTCCTTGCCGTTCGACATGAGCATGAAGCCCATGGTGTCGCGCATCTCGGTGAGGCAGGTGACCTTGCCCTTCAGGTCGGCGCGGGTCAGCAGCTCGTCGACGGTGCGCACCTCCTTGGCCACCGCGGTGTTCACGCCGATGCCGGTCAGACCCGACTGCCACGGGGCCGCGTACTCCATGTTCGGGTCGAACTGGCGGCTGCGCAGCGTCGGGGCGAGATTCTTCAGGAACGTGGCGACCTTGTCCGGGTTGAACTTCGCCGCGAAGCCGTTGCGGATGAAGGTCGTCGCCATCCAGTCGGTGAACACCACGATGTCGCGGTCGATCGGCTGGCAGGCGGCCAGCTGCGTCCGGATCTTGCCGTAGAACTCGTTGTTGTCGTTGATGTCGGCGGTGTAGGACACGTCGATGCCGGTCTTCGCCTTGAACGCGACCAGCGTCGGGTGGACCTCGGCGTTCTTCTCGTCCTCGTCCATGTACGCGGGCCAGTTCGAGAACGCGATCTTGCGCTCGGTGGCCGACAGGTCGGCCGTGGTGCAGCGCGGGCCCGCGGACGGGCCGGCCGTGCCGCCGGTGCCCTTGGTGCCGCAGGCGGCGAGCGCACCGCCGGCCACCGCGAAGGCCCCGCCGGCGAGAGCCCCGCGCAGCACGTTCCGGCGCGACGGCATGGCCGCCAGCACTGCCTGGGCCTGCGGGGAGAGTGGTATGCGACGAGCCATCGAACGTTCCTTCACTGCCAGAGGGGTGTACAGGCGCAGATATCACTTACTGACTGAAGACGGTGCGGTGCCACGGCTTCGCGGCGACCGCGGTGGTGTCGTACATGACGTGCTTGATCTGGGTGTACTCGTCGAACGAGTACGTGGACATGTCCTTTCCGAAGCCGGAGCGACGGTAACCCCCGTGTGGCATCTCGCTGATGATCGGGATGTGGTCGTTGACCCACACGCATCCGGCGCGCAGCTCGCGCGTGCCCCGAAGCGACCGGTGGACGTCCCGCGTCCACACGCTCGCCGCCAGTCCGTACGGCGTGTCGTTGGCCAGTGCCACACCCTCATCATCGGCGTCGAACGGCAGCACGACCAGCACCGGGCCGAAGACCTCGTGCTGGACGATCTCGCTGTCCTGCGCGGCGTCGACGACCAGGGTGGGCGCGTAGTAGGCGCCGTGCGCCAGACCCTCGGGCACCCGGCCGCCCGCCACGATCTTGGCACCCGCCGCGCGGGCCCGGTCGACGAAGCCCGCCACCCGGTCGCGCTGGGCGAGGCTGATCAGCGGGCCGATGTCGGTCGCCGGGTCCCGCGGGTCACCGGCGCGTACGCCCTCGAACAGCTCCGCGACCCGGGCCACGAACCGGTCGTAGAGCGGCCGCTGCACGTAGGCGCGGGTGGCGGCGGTGCAGTCCTGACCGCTGTTGATCAGCGACCCGGCCACCGCGCCCTGCGCCGCGGCCTCCACGTCCGCGTCGTCGAAGACCAGGAACGGGGCCTTGCCGCCCAGCTCCAGGTGCACCCGCTTGACCGCGCCCGCGGCGCTCGCGCCGATCCCCCGGCCGACCGCGGTCGAGCCGGTGAAGCTGACCATGTCCACGTCGGGGTGCGCGACCAGCGCCGCCCCGGCGACCGGGCCGCGCCCGGTGACCACGTTGACGACGCCCGCCGGGATGCCCGCGTCGAGGCACGCCTGCGCGAACATCACGCTGGTCAGCGGGGTCAGCTCGGCGGGCTTGAGCACGATGGTGTTGCCCGCCGCGATCGCGGGCAGGATCTTCCAGGCCGCCATCTGCAGCGGGTAGTTCCACGGCGAGATCGAGCCGACCACGCCGATCGCCTCGCGCCGCACGTAGCTGGTGTGGTCGGCGGAGTACTCCCCCGCCGCCTTGCCCTGCAGGTCGCGCGCCGCGCCGGCGAAGAAGGCGGTGTTGTCGATGGTGCCCGGCACGTCGAACTCGGTCGCCAGGCGCACCGGCTTGCCGGTCTGCGCCACCTCGGCGGCGACGAAATCCGCGGCCCGCTCCGACAGCAGCGCGGCCAGGCGGTGCAGGGCCCCGGAGCGCTCGCCCGGCGTCGCGCCGGACCAACCCGGGAAAGCCGCCCGCGCGGCCGCCACGGCCGCTGCCACATCTTCCTGACCAGCCAGTCCGTACTCCGCGACGGTGCTACCGTCGGCGGGGTCGACCACCGTGAAGCGCTCACCCGACGTGCCGTCCGCGATCCGGGCACCGATCACGTTCGGCGAAAAGCCGGTCATATCGCCTCCCACTGTCAGATGTGCAACAACCCGTGGCGCGACGATCGTGACATGACGTGCGCCACATGACAAGGGATTCCGTGGCGAATCTGGAGTGCGACTACGGATTCCGGCACCCGATATCGCGACTTGATGACGTTTCCGTTACGGGGGTGGCCGCTAAGTGCCGGAATCGTCTGCCTCGTAGCGATACGATGCGCGGGCTGGACCATCACGCGCTCCCCTTTGCGTACGCCCCAGGAGGCCTCATTGCCGACGCCCGCCGACTCCGCCACGCGCGGTGTCATCCGCCGCCACCCTCAACTCAACCACGCCAACCATGCGCTACTCGACGACATCGCCAAGCAGATCATCGAGCAGTTGCAGGAGGACGGCCGCAGACCGTACGCGACCATCGGCCGCGCGGTCGGCTTGAGCGAGGCGGCGGTGCGACAGCGCGTGCAGCGGCTCATCGACGCGGGCGTCATGCAGATCGTGGCCGTGACCGATCCACTCCAACTGGGGCTGGGCCGCCAGGCGATGATCGGCGTGAAGACCACGGGCGACCTGGAGGGCATCGCCGACCGGATCTCCGAGATCGAGGAGGTCGACTACGTGGTGATCACGGCCGGGTCGTACGACCTGCTGCTCGAGGCCGTGTGCCGTAACGACGACCACCTGCTGGAGATCCTGCACGAGGTGCGGGCCGTCGACGGGGTGATCGGGGCCGAGGTCTTCGTCTACCTCAAGCTCCGCAAACAGACCTACTCCTGGGGCACCGGCACCGCCTGACCCCGACTTGTCATAGACGTTGGCCTATCTGGATGAGTTCGATCGCGAATTTCTCATCCGGATAGGCCAACGTCTTTGTACAGCGGGGCGGGGTCAGACGCCCATGACGGCGGAGAACTTCGCCTGGTACGCCTTCTCCTCGGCTTCGCCGAGCGGGGCGAACGCCTTCACGCCGGCGAGCATGGCGTCGTCGGGGAAGATCAGCTTGTTCTCGGCCAGCTCGGGGTCGATCTTGACCATCTCGTCCTGCGCGCCGGCGACGGGGCAGACGTAGTTGACCCACGCGGCCAGCTCGGCGGCCACCTTCGGGTCGTAGTAGTGGTCGAGCAGCCCCATCGCGTTGCTCGCGTGTGTCGCGGTCACCGGGATCACCGCCGCGTCCGACCAGATCAGCATGCCCTCGTCGGGCGATACAAACTTGATCTTGTCGTCGTTGAGGCCCAGCTGGAGCGCGTCGCCGGACCAGGCGATCGCGGCCGCGACGTCGCCCTTGGCCAGGTCCTGGACGTACTCGTTGCCGGTGAAGCGGCGGATCTGCCCGGACTCGACGGCCTTGCGCAGCTTCTCCAGCGCCGCGTCGAAGTCCTCCGGCGTGAAGGCGGCCGGGTTCTTGCCGAGCGACGCGATGAGCAGGCCCATCGTGTCGGGCATCTCCATCGGCACGCTCACCTTGCCCTTGAGGTCGGGGCGGGTGAGCAGCTCGTCGACGGTGTGCACCTCCTTGGCCACCCGGGTGTTGACCGCGAACCCGGTCAGCCCGGACTGCCACGGCACCGCGTAGCGCAGCTCCTGGTCGTACGGGCGGGCCTTCAGCGAGGGCAGCAGGTTGCGGCGGTAGTTGGGCGTCTTGGCCGCGTCGAGTTCCTGGGCGAAGCCGTTGCGCAGGAACTTGTTGACCATCCAGTCCGAGAACACCACGATGTCGCGGTCGATCGGCTGGCAGGCCCCGAGCTGCGCACGGATCTTGCCGTAGTACTCGTTGTTGTCGTTGATGTCCTCGGTGTAGGACACCTCGATGCCGGTCCTGGCCTTGAAGGCGGCCAGCGTGGGGTGGCGCTTCTCGTCGTTGGAATCCACGTCGAGGTACTGCACCCAGTTGCCGAACGAGACCTTGCGCTCCGTGGCGGACAGGTCCGTGGCGGTGCAGGCGGGACGGGTGGACGCACCGGCCTGGGGTTTGATGCCCGACGGGCTGCAGGCAGCCAGCGCCCCGCCGGTCGCGGCGAGCGCGCCGCCGGCCAGGGCGCCGCGGAGCACGCGCCGCCGCGAGGAGGTCGCCGTGGTGGCCGCGAGCAGGGCGCGGGCCGGGGCCGACAGAGGACGAGCGCGCAATCGAGGCACCTTCCGCTGGGCAGGCTGAGAGCCTGGAGGGGTGACGGGTGACCCGCAATTGTGCCCAAAACGGCCCGCCACACGCCCGCTGAGGTGCGGCAGCTCACAAACCACCCGTTACTGCCCAACCATGTCGCCCAGGTTGCCGACGTACTACGAAATCCGTAGCCGTCGTGCGAAAATACTACTGAGAGGGTTGCTGCATCTCGACTACGTGTGCGATAACCGTAGGCAACGCCGCAACGTACCGATGAGTGAGGCCTCACGATGGGCAAGGAAACCGACCACCTCTGGATGCACTTCACCCGCATGGGCGCCTACCGCGAGGGCAGCGTGCCGACGATCGTCCGCGGCGAGGGCACGTACGTCTGGGACAGCAACGGCAAGCGGTATCTCGACGGCCTCGCCGGCCTGTTCACCGTCAACGCGGGCCACGGCCGCGCCGAGCTGGCCGACGCGGCCGCCAAGCAGGCGCACGAGCTGGCCTACTTCCCGCTGTGGTCGTACGCCCACCCGAAGGCCATCGAGCTCGCGGACCGGATCGCCGAGCTGACCCCCGGCGACCTCAACCGGATCTTCTTCACCACCGGCGGGTCCGAGGCCGTGGAGAGCGCCTGGAAGCTGGCCCGCTCCTACTTCAAGAAGGTCGGCCAGCCGCTGCGCCACAAGGTCGTCAGCCGCTACCTCGCCTACCACGGCACCTCGATGGGCGCGCTGTCCATCACCGGCGTCCCCGCGTTCCGCGCCGAGTTCGAGCCGCTGGTGCCCGGCGGCATCAAGGTGCCGAACACGAACTTCTACCGCGCGCCCGAGCACGGCGACGACTACGAGGCGTTCGGCGTATGGGCCGCCGAGGAGATCGCCCGCGCCATCGAGCGCGAAGGCCCCGAGACGGTGGCCGCGGTGTTCCTGGAGCCCGTGCAGAACGCGGGCGGCTGCTTCCCCGCTCCGCCCGGCTACTTCCAGCGGGTACGCGAGATCTGCGACCGCTACGGCGTGCTGCTCGTGTCCGACGAGGTCATCTGCTCCTGGGGGCGGCTCGGCGAGTACTTCGGTGCCCAGTTCTACGGCTACCAGCCCGACATCATCACCACCGCCAAGGGCATGACCTCGGGATACTCGCCGCTCGGCGCGATGATCGCCAGTGACCGGCTGATCGAGCCGTTCCTGGCCGACGGGCAGATGTTCGCCCACGGCATCACGTTCGGCGGGCATCCGGTCAGCTGCGCGGTCGGTCTGGCCAACCTGGACCTGTTCGAGCGCGAGGACCTGGTCGGGCATGTGCGCGAGAACGCGCCCGCGTTCCGGGCCACCCTGGAGAAGCTGTACGACCTGCCGATCGTCGGCGACGTCCGCGGCGAGGGCTACTTCTACGGCATCGAGCTGGTCAAGGACCGGGCCACCCGGGAGACGTTCAACGCCGAGGAGTCCGAGCGGCTGATCCGCGGCTTCCTGTCCGGGGCGCTGTTCGAGGCGGGCCTGTACTGCCGCGCCGACGACCGGGGCGACCCGGTCATCCAGCTCTCCCCGGCGCTGACCGCGACCCAGCAGCAGTTCGACGAGATCGAGCAGATCCTGCGCGACGTGCTGACCCGGGCCTCTTCACTGCTGTGACCTCCCTGTGGTTCGACACCGCGGGCGGGGCCGTCGCGTCCCGCCCGCCCCTTTCCGGCGACCTCGACGTCGACGTGGCGATCGTGGGCGCGGGCTACACCGGCCTGTGGACGGCGTACTACCTGCGCCGTGCCGACCCGGCGCTGCGAATCGCGGTCGTCGAGGCCGAGCAGGCCGGGTTCGGGGCGTCCGGGCGCAACGGCGGCTGGTGCTCCGGGCTGCTGCCCACGCCCTTGCCGAAGCTGGAGAAGCTGCACGGGCGGGCGGCGGCGGTCGCGTTCCAGCAGGCGATGATCGACACTGTCGACGAGGTCGGCCGGGTCGCCGCCGCCGAGGGCATCGACTGCCACTGGGACAAGGGCGGCACGCTGGGGCTGGCCCGGTCGGCGGCGCAGTGGCGCGGGGCCCGGGCGGAGTCGGAGCTGGCCGCGTCGTACGGGTTCGAACTGCGACTGCTCGACCGGGGCGAGGCGCTGGAGCGCTGCGGGGCGACCGACGTGCACGGGGCCACCTGGTCACCGCACTGCGCGGCACTGCACCCGCTGCGGCTGGCTCGCGGGCTGGCCTCGGTCGTGGAGCGACTGGGCGTCACGATCTACGAGCAGACCCGGGTGCTGGAGATCATGCCGGGCGCGGTCCGCACCGAGCATCGCACGGTACGCGCCGCCGTGGTCGTCCGGGCCACCGAGGGCTATACGCCCGGCCTACCCGGCTACCGGCGGGCCGTGGTGCCGATCTACTCCCTGATGATCGCGACCGAGCCGCTGCCGCAGTCCTTCTGGGACACCGCGGGTCTGGCCCGGCGGGAGACCTTCACCGACCACCGGCGGCTGGTCATCTACGGCCAGCGCACCGCCGACGACCGGCTCGCCTTCGGCGGGCGCGGCGCTCCCTACCACTACGGCTCCGCGGTGCGCCCGTCCTTCGACAGCGATCCCTCGGTCCACCTTGCCCTGCGCAACACCCTGGTGGAACTGTTCCCCGCGCTCGCCGACACCAAGCTCACCCACGCCTGGGGCGGCCCACTCGGCATCGCCCGCGACTGGCACCCGTCCGTCGGCCTCGACCGGACCACCGGCCTGGCCTGGGCCGGTGGCTACGTCGGCGACGGCGTCGCCGCCACCAACCTCGCCGGCCGCACCCTCGCCGACCTGATCACCGGCGCCGACTCACCGCTGACCGCCCTCCCCTGGGTCAACCACCGCTCCCCCCGCTGGGAGCCCGAACCCCTGCGCTGGCTCGGCATCAACACCGCCCTGCGCACCGTCGTCGCCCTCGACCGCTGGGCAGGACGGGGATCCGCTTAGTGCGGCGGCGGCACGATCGCTGTTTCGTGCCAAGACCTGCGGTCCGACCTCATGTGTTGACACGAAGCAGCGATCTTCGCGGTGCAGCACGCGGTGAGCTGGTGGTGCAGTGGCCCGGTCAGGACGGGGGGATGACGCGGAGGTGGCCGCGGCGGCCGGGGGTCGGCGGGCCGTGGGGCGGTTCCGGGGCGGGCTGGCGGGGGGCGGGGCGGGCTGCTTCGCGGACGGCTTCGGCCAGGGCGACGAGGTCGTCGGTGGTGGGGGGCGGGGGCTCGAACTCGCCGTCGTGGCGGACCAGGTCCCAGCCGCGCGGCGCGGTGAGGCTCAGGGCGTGCGGTTCGCACAGGTCGTACGTGTGCGGCTCCTGGTATGCGGCCAGCGGGCCGACCACCGCCGTGGACTCTGCATAGACATAGGTCAGCGTTGCTACCGCCTGCCGGGGGCAGCCGTTACGAGAGCAACGCCGTGGAGACCTCACGGCGTGTGACGTTAGCGCCCCGCCGCGCACCGGCACGCCGGTTGCGCCGCGACACGCCGAGGGAAGGATCACGGCCCCGTACCGGGTCCCGGTGCTGGCGCTCGGGGATACATTTGCCGGGTGACCAGTCCCGCCCGACGCCGCCCCACCGCCGCCCGCCGCCGCCGCGACCGCCACGGGCGGGGTATGCGGGGTCGGCTGGTGCCGGCCAGCGTGCCCCTGGCCAGGACCAAGGCCGAGGTCTTCGACGAGCTGGTGCTGGACACGGTGGAGTCGCTCGAGGCGCGGTTCGCGACCGAGCTGGCCGGGGTGGAGTTCGCGGTCGAGGACGTGCCGCCCGACCTCAACGTCTACGACTCCGACGTGCTGGAGGACGGGCGGGTGCCGCTGGCGCGGCTGCTGCCGGGACGGCCGGGACGGCACGGGGTGCCGCCGCGGATCGTGGTCTACCGGCGTCCGCTGGAGTTCCGGGCCTCGGACCGGGACGACCTGGGCGAGCTGGTGCGTGACGTGATCGTGGAGCAGGTCGCCAACCTGCTGGGCCTAAACCCCGACGACCTCGCTTAAACAAAGCCGGAACGCTGTCGGACCCGCCCCCACGGGCCCGACAGCGGCCGAAAGTCTCAGATCGCGCGGCGCTTGAGCTTGCGCCGCTCGCGCTCGGACAGCCCGCCCCAGATGCCGAAGCGCTCGTCATGCGACAGCGCGTACTCCAGGCACTCGGACTTGACCTCGCAGCGCGAGCAGATGCGCTTGGCCTCGCGGGTAGAACCACCCTTCTCAGGGAAGAACGCCTCCGGGTCAGTCTGGGAGCACAGCGCGTGCTCCTGCCACTCGGGCGCGTTGCCCAGCAGATCCGCCACGACGGGGCGACCGTCCATCTCCGCTGCCTCCTTATTGCGCGCCGGCTCGCGACCGGCGCAACCCCCCACCTGGAGAGCGTTTGTCCACATAGGCGGTTTTGTGGATGCCGCTACCTCCAGCCCCACGCAAAATTACACGCGTGTCCTACGTGCACCGTCAAGCTCACTCTGGTACACGCCCGGCAGGGCCGTTCGGTTCGGGTTTTCACCGTCCCGCCACTGCCCTATCGATTCAGACCCGAAACCGGTGACGGCATGTCGGGCGTGTCGTGGCGAAATTCTGCTGGCGTGTCGAACTTGACGGCAGGGTGCTGACTACCTTCGGACAGGAGTGAGCTGCTAGCGCGCGTAACTCGTCGTGCGCTGGCGGGCGGGCCGACCGGCGGCCGCGGCGATGGCGTGCAGCTGTTCCACCGTACGGGCCGAGCCGTGCGCCGACCCGGCCATTCGGGAAATCGTCTCCTCCATGAGAGTGCCCCCGAGGTCGTTGCAGCCGCCGTTCAGCATCGCGACGGTGCCCTCATCGCCCAATTTGACCCAGGAGCACTGGATGTTGGGGATGCGCCCGTGCAGCAGCAACCGGGCCATCGCGTGCACGACCCGGTTCTCGCGCCAGGTCGCCCCCGCGCGCGAGATGCCGGCCAGGTAGATAGGGGCGTTGGTGTGCACGAACGGCAGCGCCACGAACTCGGTGAAGCCGCCGGTACGGTCCTGCAGCCCGGCCAGCACCCGGAAGTGGCCCAGCCAGTGCCGGGGGTGGTCGACGTGCCCGTACATCATCGTGGAGCTGGACCGGATGCCCAGCCGGTGCGCCGCCTCGACGGTCTCCACCCAGGCCGAGGTGGGCAGTTTGCCCTTGGTCAGCACCCAGCGCACGTCGTCGTCGAGGATCTCCGCGGCGGTGCCCGGAATGGTGTCCAGTCCCGCGTCCCGCAGCCGGGTCAGCCAGTCCTTGACGGACACCCCGGCCTTGGCGGCGGCGGTGACGATCTCCATAGGAGAGAAGGCGTGCACGTGCATGCCCGGCACCCGCGCCTTCACCGCGCGGACCAGGTCCGGGTACACCGAGACCGGCAGCTGCGGGTCGATGCCGCCCTGCACGCAGATCTCGGTCGCGCCGTCGCGCCAGGCCTCCTCGGCCCGGTCAGCGACCTGCTCCACACTCAGCCGGTACGCGTCGGCATCGCGCTCACGCTGCGCGAACGCGCAGAACCGGCAGCCTACGTAACAGACGTTCGAAAAGTTGATGTTGCGATTGACCACATAGGTGACGTCGTCGCCGACGGTGTCCCGGCGTACGTCGTCGGCGATGCGGCACAGCTCGTCCAGCGCCTGGCCGTCGGCGTGCAGCAGTGCCAGGGCCGCCTCCTCGTGCACCGGCTCCAGCAGCGCCGCCGGGTTCTCCCGGGCGATCCGCAGCCCGGCCGCGAGCGCGCCCACGGTGACCGCGGGACCAGCGCCGCCGACCGCCGCCCCGACGGCCGACCAGTCGCCGTACACCGTGTCGAAGTCGCCGCGGCGGTCCTCGGCCCGGCCGTCGGTGTCGATCTCGCGGTGCAGGTCCACCCGGCCCGTGCCGCCCTCGACCTCGGGCTCCTGCCACGGACGGCCCACCACCGGTGCATCGGCGACGGCCATGCCGGACTCGTCGGCCAGCGCCCGCACGTGCGGCTGCAACCGCGGATCGAGCCAACGGTCGCCGCCGCCGCGCACGTAGTTCGGATACACCGTGAGCCGCTCCCGCAGCTCGAACCCGGCGGCCTTCGTCAGGTCCGCGAGCTCGTCCAGGTGCGGCCACGGCCGCTCCGGGTTCACGTGGTCCGGGGTGAGGGGCGAGACACCGCCCCAGTCGTCGATACCGGCCTTGACCAGCAGCTCGAACGACGCGTCGATCAGGTTCGGCGGAGCCTGGATGCGCATGCCGGGCCCCATCAGCAGCCGCGTCACCGCGACCGTGGCGGCCAGGTCCAGCACGGACGCGTCGGGAGTGGAGCGCATCGCCGTGTCCGGCTTGGCCCGGAAGTTCTGCACGATGATCTCCTGCAGGTGGCCGTACTCGCGGGCACTGCGGCGCATCTCGAAGATCGCGTCGACCCGCTCGGCGTGTGTCTCGCCGATGCCGATCAGGATGCCCGTGGTGAACGGCACACCCACCCGGCCCGCGTCGGCCAGCACCCGCAGCCGCACCGCGGGCTCCTTGTCCGGCGAGCCGTAGTGCGGGCCGCCCGGCTCCGACCACAGCCGCGTCGCGGTCGTCTCCAGCATCATGCCCATGCTCGGCGCGACGGGCCGCAGCCGCTGCAGATCGGCCCAGCTCATGACACCCGGGTTCAGGTGCGGCAGCAGCCCCGTCTCCTCCAGCACCGCGATCGCCACCGCGCGCAGGTAGTCGATCGTGGACCCGTACCCCCGCTCGGTCAGCCACTGCTGCGCCGCAGGCCACCGCTCCTCCGGCCGGTCACCCAGCGTGAACAGCGCCTCCTTGCAGCCCAGCGCCGCGCCCTGCCGGGCGATCGCCAGCACTTCGTCGCGGTCCAGGTAGGCCGCGGGCAGCCGGTGCGGCACCGTCGCGAACGTGCAGTAGTGGCATCGGTCACGGCACAGCCGCGTCAGCGGGATGAACACCTTCTTCGAGAACGTGATCACCCCCGGCCGCCCGGCGTCGCGCAACCCCGCATCGCGTACGCCCGCAGCCAGCCCCAAAAGCTCGTCGAACGCCTCGCCCGAGGCGCTGAGCAGGGCAGTCGCCTCCGCCACGTCCAGCGCCTTCCCGGCCCCCGCACGCTTGAGCGCACGGCCGATCTCCGCGGAAGTGACCACCGGCTGCGCTACGACCTCGCTGGACATGGTCGCCAGCCTACGACCCTGGCCCCGGCGTCCGGCCGCGGTGCGGGAGGATGTCGACATGCGGATCGTGGTGCTGGCAGGTGGCATCGGCGGCGCGCGTTTCCTGGCCGGAGTGCGGGCCCACGCCCACGCCACCGGCGACGAGGTGACCGCCGTCGTCAACGTGGGCGACGACGTGTGGATGCACGGGCTGCGCATCACCCCCGACCTCGACTCGGTCATGTACACCCTGGGCGGCGGCATCGACCCCGAACGCGGCTGGGGCCGCGCCGGCGAGACCTGGACCGTCAAGGAGGAGCTGGCCAAGTACGGCGCCGAGCCCACCTGGTTCGGCCTCGGCGACCGCGACATCGCCACCCACCTGGTGCGCACCCGCATGCTCAACGCCGGCTACCCGCTGTCGGCCGTCGTCGCCGCGCTCTGCGACCGCTGGCAGCCCGGCATCACCATGCTGCCCGCCACCGACGACCGCCTCGAAACCCACGTCGTGGTCGCGGCCGAGGACGGCAGCGGCGACCAGGCGATCCACTTCCAGGAATGGTGGGTACGCCACCGCGCCGCACTGCCCGCCAAGCAGTTCCGCTTCGTCGGCGCCGACACCGCCAAACCCGCGGCAGGCGTGCTCGACGCGCTTCAGGCCGCCGACATCGTGCTGCTCGCCCCCAGCAACCCCGTCGTGTCCATCGCGCCCGTGCTGGCCGTCAGCGCCCTGCGCGACGCCCTCGTCGGCGGCCCCGCCCCCGTCGTCGGCGTCTCCCCCATCATCGGCGGCAGCCCCGTCCGCGGCATGGCCGACAAGTGCCTGTCCGCCGTGAACGTCCCCTGCACCGCCGAGGGCGTCGGCCGCCTCTACGGCGCCCGCTCCGACGGCGGCGTGCTCGACGGCTGGCTCGTCGACTCCACAGACGCCGCCACCGACGTCCCCGGCGTACGGGTCGCCGCTGTTCCCCTGTGGATGACCGACGACGACGCCACGGCCGCCATGGTCCGCGCCGCCCTGGAACTCGGAGGACGAGCATGATCGACGGTTTCAGCGTGCACGCGGTCCGGGGCATCCCGGACGTGCAGCCGGGCGACGACCTCGCCAAACTCATCGTCGGCGCGGCCCCGTGGCTCGCGGACGGCGACATCCTGGTGGTCACCAGCAAGATCGTGTCGAAGTCGGAGGGTGCGCTGGCGTCGGTGCCCGTCGGCGGGCCCGAGCGGGAAGCCGCCCGGGAGCAGGTGCTGCGCTCGCAGACCGCCCGGCCCGTCGCCACCCGCGGGCACACCCGGATCGTGCAGACCCACCACGGGTTCGTCATGGCCTCCGCGGGCATCGACAACTCGAACGTGGACCGGTCTCAGCTCGTGCTGCTGCCTGTGGACCCCGATGCGTCCGCCCGTGCGCTGCGTGAGGCACTGCGGGAGCGGTACGGGCTCGACGTGGCCGTCATCGTCAGCGACACCATGGGGCGGCCTTGGCGCAACGGGCTCACCGACGTCGCCCTCGGGTGTGCGGGGATCGAGCCGCTGCGGGATCACCGCGGGGAGACCGACCCGTACGGCAACGAACTGCAGATCACGCAGATGGCGGTCGTGGACGAGCTGGCTGCTGCCGCGGAGCTGGTCAAGGGCAAGGTGGATCGGGTGCCGGTCGCGGTCGTACGCGGGCTGCTCACGTCCACGCGGGACAGCGGCGGGGTCGTGCCGACGCTGGTCCGGGACGCGGAACACGACCTGTTCTCGCTGGGCACCGCGGAAGCGCGGGAGCAGGGGCGGGCGGAGGCACTCGACCAGGCGTGATCCACAGGGGCTCGCTGGGTTATCCACAGGTGGTCCGGTAGGGGCTGTGCTCAGCGTGTTCAATCCGTTACCCTGCCCGCAGGCGTCCCGGCGGGTGTGGATCGAATGGTGCCGGGGACGCTTCCACAGCGCGCTTCTTTGGGGAGGGAAGCATGCCTGAACGACGTACACCGGTGCAGATCACCGTCGACCTGGCTGGCTTGCGCGAAGTCAGCGCCGACCTGCGTCACCAGACCGAGGCCCTCAAGTCCGACCTGGCCGTAGCACGGCGGAGAATGGGCTGGGGCGCGCGCTTCTGCCTCGCGTTGGACTGTGCCGAAGGGCGGGCTGCCCGAGTCTCAGCGGGCGACGTACTGGCCCAGCACCGGCACAACGCCGAGGTGCAGCTGCGAATCACCGAAGGGCTTAACAACGCTCTGGACCAGATCGCGAAGAACTACGCCGACGCCGATGCGCGCGCTGCCGCCCGCATTTACGACGTCGAGGCGGAGCTGAACAAAGCGATCGCTGAGCTGAAGAGGGCCGCCGAGACCAAGCAAGCACCTCTCCTCCGAGGAATGCTCCCATGACCACTCGGACCACGGGCATGCTCTCCTCTGAAAGAGGCTATGTCGTCACGCAGCAAGGTGCTTTGGCGCTGTGGCCGACGGTGGGGACGACGAATTGGGTCGCGGTCGATCCGCCCCGAGTCTGGGACATGCTGCAGCACGAGGATGACGCACTGGGCTGGGAGCAGGTAACCGGCCTACGTGCCTACGTCTCCCTGGTCAATGCGCAGGCCAACAGGTTGTCAGGCCACCGCACGGCGCTCGCCCAGATCTGGCCGGCCGAACAGAGCCAGGCTGCTGCAATCGCATTGACCAAGCTGGACGATATGATTGACCTGCTGCGCGCTGACAGCGAAGCCGCCATGCAGAACGCTCTCGCGATCCAAGGCATCATGGAGGCTACGGCCAAAGCCAAGCGCGAGGTGCACCAGATCGTGAAGGCGTGGGAGCTGACCACGAATGACGGGGGTCCGGAGTGGTGGGATCGTGAAGCCACCCGGCTGAGTTACGTGACAGAGCAGACCATGGTGGCTACGGAGCGGGCAATACGCGACCACCGTGCACAGATGGTCCTGCCTCCCAACTGGAAGCCTATCGACGACGGAACGCAGGTCGGAACACGCCTCCCACTCCGGGAGACCACCACAGCCGCCCGGCTGCTGCCCACCAGTACTACCCGCACCAACGGGCGAACCAACGAGCGGCCGACTCCTCCTAGCCTTCCCGGTCGTCCACCGCTCGTCAGTCTGCCGCCGTCAGGACCGGGGCCGGATCTGCAAGGTGCCACTCCACCAGTTCCGGCCGTTCCCGGGCAACCTGTATCCATGTTGCCCATCGCACCCGGCAATCCCTACGCGCCGTATGGCGGTGCTTACGTATTGCCCGGTCCTGGCGTGGGCCCGAACGGATACGTCGTGGCACTGCCCCCGCCCGGAAGCGGAGGCAGTCCAATCGTTTCGCAGCCGCGAACGAGCGGTGGATCACCAGGAATGATGCCAATGCCCATGGGCGGCCCGTTCGGGCAGCGGGATGGACGCGGCGGTGATGCGTCTTATCGGCGTGGCGCAGGCACCCACTGGGAGGTCGCGCAGGGTGTGACGCCAGTGATCCGGCCCGAAGGGTCTGGCCGGATCACCCCCACGGAGGAAGAGACTGAGGAGCAATTCCGCCAGTGGTTCACCCAGACAGCCATGCCCTGGCGCAATGACAACGCCCAAGACAGCCCCACCCCGATCGTCACTATTCGACGAGGAGCCGGTCCATCTTGATCCGATCCAGCCGAGTGCTCCGCGCCTTCTCAGCCCTCATCCTGACGGTGGCGTTACTCGGCACCGCCGCCCCGGCCCAGGCTGATGAAGTTTCTGATGGCCAGTGGTTTCACAGGTTCCTACGAACAACAGATGCCCACCGAATCACCGAGGGCGCAGGTGTGACAGTGGCCGTCATAGACAGCGGTATCGATGCGACACATCCAGACCTGCAAGGTTCGGTGTTACCAGGCGCGGACCTAACCTCGGAAGGACCCGGCAACGGGTGGATCGATAAAACAGGACATGGCACCGCCATGGCCGGGCTCATCGCCGCGCACGGAAAGGTCCAGGGCTTGGCTCCTGCGGCGAAGGTCATGCCCGTCCGTGAGTCGGAACGGGGCCTGGGGAACACGACAGAGATCGTAAATGCCATCACCTGGGCAACAGCTCAACACGTCGACGTAATCTCGATCTCCCTCGCCATGGACTTCGACGACCCCACAATGCGAACAGCGGTAGCCGAAGCGCTCAAGGCAGACATCGTCGTCGTGGCCGGGGCAGGTAACACTCCTGCCCGCAACGTTGGCTTTCCTGCCGCCATTCCTGGAGTGGTCGCAGTCGCGGGCGTCGGAAGAGACGGCGAGCACGCGAAGATCTCCGTGACCGGCGCAGCCGTTGCGATCTCGGCACCGAGTGATGACATCACCAGCACAGGCTTAGGCCATGGCTGGCGGAAAGGCACTGGAACCTCGGACGCGACAGCCATCGTCGCGGGTGCCGTGGCCCTCGTCCGCGCCCGCTACCCGGACCTCTCCGGGCCAGAGGTCGTACACCGGCTTACGGCCACCGCTATTGACAAGGGCCCCGCCGGCCGGGATGCGCAGTACGGCTTCGGCGTTATCGACTTGGTCGGCGCGCTGACGGCAGACATCCCCCCGCTCAGCTCGCCGACGGCATCCGCAAACGCGCCCCAGGACCCCGCGTCCGAAGGCCCGAGCCCGTGGATGTGGGTCGTCGGAGCCGTCGTAGTGCTCGGGGTACTCGTGTTGGCCGTCAGGTCACGACGGCGTGGGTGAGCGGCCGGCGAGCATCGCGTGGCCGAGGGGGGTGAGGGTGTGCAGGACGGTGTTGCGGTCTCTGAGGCTGTGCACGAGCCCGGCTTCGCGCAGCACGGCCACGTGCTGGCTCGCTGCCGCCGGCGACACCTCGAGCCGCCGCGCGAGTTCTGTCGTCGTGCTCCCGTCGGCCACCAGCTCGACCACCGCGGCCCGGGTACGCCCGAGCAGCGCCGCGAGCGCCTCCTGGCTGCGTACGACCGCGGCCCGTGCCTCGTGGTGGACCGAGTAGACCAGCACCGGCGGCAGGTCCGGGTCGAACAGGCAGACGGGTTTGCTGGGAGTCTTGAAGTAGGACGGGACGAGCTGCAGCCCGCGCCCTTCGAGGTGCACGTCCCGGTCCGACGGATACTCGGAGATCTCCAGGACGCTGCCGTCGAACCGTACCGTCGGGTGAATGGTGTTGAGCAGGCCTTCGGTGCCGGTTTCGAGCATGGTGCGGGCGCGCAGGCCGCGGTCGGCGTCGACGGCGGTGCGCACGCGGTCCCACATGGGCGCGATGGCCGTCTCGTGGTAGCGGCTGATGGCGGTGCCGAGTTCGCCCAGCGCCCGGGTGGATCCGACGCCGACGTCGTCGACGTTGCCCGAGAGGGATCCCTGCGCGTCGCCCAGGGCGTTGATCTCTTTGCGCAGCCGGTCCTTGGGAGTGGACAGCACGGCTTCGAGTCCGGGCGCGATGCCGGCGGCGGCTTCGGGCGGGGTGAGGAAGTCGGGGAAGTAGCCAACGGGCGGGTTGAGCGCGAGCAGCAGGCCGACCTGGTCGCGGAGGGCGCCGCCGGGCTTCAGGTCGGTGATCATGCGGTTCTTCCAGCCGCCCAGCAGCGGATCGGTGCCGCGGTATCGCAGCAGGTGGATGCTGAGCGCGAGTTCCCACATCGGGTCCGGTGTCGACGAGATCCGGGTACGGACCAGGTCGGCGCTGGAGAAGTGGATACGCAGCATGGGCTCTCCGGGCTAGGGGTCGGCGCTGACTCTACCGGCCGAGGTGACCTGGGTCTTTAAGTCACAACCGAAAGACGTAGACCCTTCACCGTTCGGTGGATGATCCTTGGCGCAGCCTGGGGAACCGAGGCCGCGCCTTTCTCGAGGCGCGAAACTCGGCCGTACGGGGGCGTACGGGGCGATGCGGTAGCGGCTGGTCGGTTTGCCGGGGGGCAGGCCGACCGGCCGCTCCGTACGCGGGACGAGGCTTGGGAACCCCAGTTCAAAGCCATAATGCGATGCGGTGGTCCTCGTCGGCCACGTACACGGGGGCACCGTCGCGTTCGGAGACGCCTTCGACGTGGTGCAGCGGTGCCAGGTCGGCGATCAGGTCCGGGGACACCAGCGCCGGGCCGGTGCCGTCCGGCAGTTCGAAGCGCAGGTGCCGGCAGGTGGCGTCGCGGGCGTCGGGGTGCTGCTCCAGCAGGATGGAGCCCTTGTCGAGGGCGTCGATCGAGCCGACGACGACGTCGAAGGCCCCGTCGTCGCGGGCCGCGAGCGCGCGTACGCCGAGCGGCCCCGGGCCGATGCCGGTGAGCGCGTAGACCCCGGCCACGCCGAGGGTTTCCGCGCCGCTGAACAGGCCGGGCACGCCGGTGATCTCGACGAGGATCGGCTCGCCGAGCGCGGTGACCGGCCAGCGGAGCCCGGCCAGCAGTGTGCCGCGGGCGGTGAACGCGGCCCCCTCGACGTTGACCGGGTGGTCGCCGGGCGCGAGCTGGTTGGTCCAGCGCTTGCCCTTGGCGGTGCCGCGGCGTACGGCCTCGGCGATGAAGCCGGCGTGCACCACGTCGCGGACGGGTTCGGGGGCGGCCGGGTGCCCGGTGACCGCCAGCGCGGCCAGGGCGTCGTTGACCGCGCGGTGCAGGGCGAACCGGTGCCTGATGATCTGGAGTTGCGGGCGCGCAGATTCGCGGAAGCGGGCCACGAAGGCACGTTTGGGCTGCAGCGGGCCGGCTTTGGAGCCGAAGTGGGAGCCCAGCACGTAGACCCAGCCGTCGAGCCGGGCGAGCGCCTCGGCGTCTTCGGTGCGTCCCTCGTGCTCGCCTGCCGTCGCGGCGACGTGCTCGGCCCGCCAGCCGCCGTCGTGCTGCTCGACGAGCAGCGCCAGGCACTCCTCGACCGGCCCCTCGTCGAGGACGGTCCAGTAGGCCCGGCGCGCGCCGAGTTCCGCGAGAAGATCTTCGTTGTGTACGGGCAGCAGGTCGCTCGCCTCATTGCCCGCCGCGGACAGCTCCACCAGTTGCATGGAGATCAGCTTAGGCAGTCCAGGCGAGCCCGCCGCCGGCTCAGATCCGGCTGTCGCCGCGCTCCTTGAGCTCGTCGACGAGCTTCTTGACGTCCTGGGCCCGATCGCGCGGGCAGACCAGCACCGCGTCCGGGGTGTCGACCACGATCATGTCGTGCAGGCCGAGCGCGGCGACGAGCCGGCCGGACTGCGGCACGACGACGGTGCCGGTGGAGTCATGCAGCAGCACCTCGGCCTTGCCGCCGTCGAGCGTGGCGCTGTCGCCGACGATCACGTTGCCGGCGTCGTCGGCGGGCAGCACGTCACCGAGGGTGTGGAAGTCGCCGACGTCGTTCCAGCCGAAGTCGCCGGGCACGGTCGCGACGAGCCCGGCCGCGGCCGCGCCCTCCATCACCGCGTAGTCGACGGAGATCTTGGGCAGGGTCGGCCAGATCTCGCCGAGCACCTGGTCTCGGTCGTCGGTGTCCCAGGCCGCGGCGATCCGGATCAGCCCGTCGTGCAGTTCGGGCTGCTGGCGGTGCAGCTCCTTGAGGAAGACGTCGACCCGCCACACGAACATGCTGGCGTTCCACAGGTAGCGGCCGGACTGCACGTACTCGGTCGCGACGGCCAGGGAGGGCTTCTCCTTGAACTCGTCGACGGTGCGGATCGGGCCCTCGACGGTGGGGCCGCACTGCAGGTAGCCGTACCCGGTCTCGGGGTGGGTGGGGGTGATGCCGACGGTCATCAGCAGGCCGCGGTGGGCGCCGGCCTCGGCGTCGCGCAGCACCTCGACGAAGCGCGCGCCGTCGCGGATCAGGTGGTCGGCGGCGAACGAGCCCATCACGGCCTCGGGGTCGCGCTGGGCGATGACCGCGGCGGCCAGGCCGATGGCGGCGCAGGAGTCGCGCGGGCTCGGCTCGATGAGGATGTTGGAGTCGGGCAGGTCGGGCAGCTGCCGCGCGATCCCGGGCGCGTGGGCGACGCCCGTCACCACGTAGGTGTCACCGAGTGCCGCCACCGGGGCGAGCCGGGCCACGGTCGCCTGGATGAGGGTCTCGGCGGTGCCGGTCAGGGGGTGCAGAAACTTCGGGTTCTTGGCGCGCGACAGCGGCCAGAGACGGGTTCCACTTCCACCTGCGGGAATAACGGCGTGCAGCATCCGGCCATTCTGCCTGACGGGTACGACCGGCATGTGCACCCCGCCCGTGACACAAGCCACAATTGTGTGCTAGTGAGCGGGGTGCAGGCCTGCTCAGCGCTGGTGCCGGATGGACCGCTGCCAGGCGGTCACATGCGCGTCGGCGCTGGAACTCCAGCTGAACTCCTTCGCCCGGGCCAGGCCGGCCGCCGCCAGCGCCGACCGGCGCGCCTCGTCGTCGAGCAGGATGGCGAGGTCCTTGGCGATGTGGTCGGCGTCCTGGCCGGTGTAGGCGACCGCGTCGCCGCCGACCTCGGGCAGCGACAGCCGCGGCGTGGTCAGCACCGGCGCGCCGCAGGCCATGGCTTCCAGGATCGGCAGGCCGAAGCCCTCTCCGTGGCTCGGGTATGCGCACAGCACCGCGCCGCCGAGGAAGCCGGGCAGGTCGGCGTACCGCAGATAGCCCGGGCGCAGCAGCCGCAGGTGCGCGGGCACCTCGGCGGCCACCCGGTCGATCTCGTCGTCGTGGCCCTGGCCGCCGGCCAGCACCAGCGCGGGCGGGTCGATCCGGTCGCGCACCGCCGCCATCCAGCCCCTGATCAGGTTCGGGACGTTCTTGCGGGGCTCCTTGGCGCCCAGGAAGGCGATGTAGCTCTGCTCGCCGAGCCCGAGGCGGGAGCGCACCCGGGCCTTCTCCTCCTCGCCGGGCACGTGGAAGGCCGTGTGGTCGACGCCGTGGTAGGCCACGTCGATCCGGGTCGGGTCGGCGTCGAGCAGCCGGATCAGCTCGTCGCGGGTGGCCTTGCTGGGCACGATGACCCGCTCGGCCCGGCGCAGCGAGGTCTTGATCGCGGACCGGAAGAAGGTGCCGCGCGACTTGTCGTAGTGCTCGGGCTCGGTGAAGAAGGTGGCGTCGTGCACGGTCACCGTCACCGGGCAGCTGGCCCGCAGCGGGCAGGTGTAGAACGGCGAGTGCAGCACCTGCGCGCCGACCTGCTGGGCGAGCAGCGGCAGGCCGGTCTGTTCCCAGGCCAGCCGGGCCGGGCGGTGGGCCACCGCGGCGGGCGCGGCGACGACCTGCGCATGCGGCAGGGTGCGGGCGTAGCGCTCCTGGTCGGTCCGTTGGGATACCACGACCAGGTCGATGTCGGAATGGTCGGCCAGAGCGCCGAGCAGCCCGTCGAGATACCTACCCACGCCGCCGCGGTCAGCGGGAACGCTGGTGGCGTCGACAAGCACCCGGGGAGAGCGAGCGATCGTCACGGTGAACACTCCTTGTGGGGGTGTGCAGCGCAGCCCAGCCGACCGCCGCTCTGCGGTTGTGAGACTGTGCGCTGTTTCACAGCAGTCACGCTTCAGACTACGCCCGACATGCCCCATGGCAAGGTCCACGACGCGGCAGTGTCGGTAGCCTGACCACGTGTCCACTATCGGTCAGCTCTTCGCCGCGACGGTCGCCACCGATCCGGCAAAACCCCTTCTCACCTGGTACGACGACGCGACGGGTGAGCGTACCGAGCTCTCCGGCGCGACGCTGGCCAACTGGGTGTCCAAGACGGCGAACCTGCTCGTCGACGGGTGCGGGCTCGGCCCCGGCAGCGTCGCCTCGATCTCGCTGCCGCCGCACTGGCAGACCGCTTCGATCATGCTGGCCTGCTGGACGGCCGGGCTGGCCGTGTCGCACAGTGCGGACGTGCCCGCCGACGTCGCCTTCGTCGAGCCCGAGGCCGCCCCCGCCGCGCCCGACACGTACGCCGTCAGCCTGCACCCGTTCGCGCTGCCGCTGCGCGGCCTGCCGTCGGGCGTGTCGGATTGGGTCAGCTCGGCCCGCGCGCACGGCGACTTCTACGGCGGCCCGGCCGCCGACCCGGGTGCGCCATCGCTGGTCGGGCTGCCCGGTGGCGGCGGTTCGATCACGCACGCCGAACTGGCGGAGCGCTCGCTGGCGCGCGCGAAGGAGCTGGAGATCGCCAAGGGCGACCGGGTGCTGATCGACATCGGCGCGCACCCGCGCCCGCTGGACTGGCTGACCGCCCCGATCGCCGCCGGCGCGTCGCTGGTCCTCTCCTACCGCACCGCCCCCGGCATCCTCGACACCCGCGCCGCCACCGAACGCGCCCGCCTCATCCCCTGACCGTCCCGACCCGCCCCAACTTAAATAGACACTGGCCTATCTAGTTGAAAAATCGTAGATCGCCCTCAACCAGATAGGCCAGCGTCTATCAAGGACGGTTGGTCGCGGCGGTGGGCCGCCCTGGCGGCAGCGGGTCAGCGGGACTTGGCGAGGTGTTCGAAGGCGAGGAGGGATTCGGGGTTGGCCAGGGCGCCCTTGGCGGCGGCGGACTCGACCGGGGTGCCGGTGAGGATGCGCTTGACGGGGACTTCGAGCTTCTTGCCGGACAAGGTGCGCGGGACGGCTGCGACCTGGTGGATCACGTCGGGAATGTGGCGCGGGGACAGCGCGGTGCGCAGCTCGCGGGCGATCTTGGACTTGAGGGCGCCGTCGAGGTCGAGGCCGGGCTGGAGCACCACGAACAGCAGCAGCTCGCCGGCGCCACCCTCGTCGTCTTCCAGGTGGACCACGACCGAGTCGGCGACCTCGGCCATGCCCTCGACGACGGAGTAGAACTCGGCGGTGCCGAGGCGTACGCCGCCGCGGTTCAGGGTCGCGTCGGAGCGGCCGGTGATGACGCAGGTGCCGCGGTCGGTGACGGTGATCCAGTCGCCGTGCCGCCATACGCCGGGGAAGACGTCGAAGTAGGCCTCGCGGTAGCGGGAGCCGTCGGCGTCGCCCCAGAAGGCGACCGGCATGCTCGGCATCGGCGCGCTGATGACCAGCTCGCCGAGCGCGTTGTCGAGCGGGTGGCCGGTCGGGTCGTACGCCTCCACCTTCGCGCCGAGCGCGCGGGCCGAGATCTCACCGGGGTAGACCGGGTTGAGCGGGGTGCCGCCGACGAAGCCGGTGCACACGTCGGTGCCGCCGGACAGCGAGATCAGCAGCAGGTCGGGCTTGACGTTCTCGTACACCCAGAGGTAGCCCTCGGGTGGCAGCGGCGCGCCCGTCGAGCCCAGCCCGCGCAGCTTGGACAGGTCCGCGATCTCCCGCGGCACGATGCCGTCCTTGCGGCAGGCCAGCAGGTAGGGCGCGGAGGTGCCGAAGTAGGTCATGCCCGCCTCCTCCGCCAGCCGCCACAGCGCGCCGAGGTCGGGGGCGGCCGGGTTGCCGTCGAAGAGCACGATCGCCGAGCCGACGGCCGGGCCGGAGACCAGGTAGTTCCACATCATCCAGCCGGTGGTGGAGAACCAGAAGTAGCGGTCGCCCGGCCCCAGGTCGTGGTGCAGGGCGAGCATCTTCAGGTGCTCCAGCAGGATGCCGCCGTGGCCGTGCACGATCGGCTTGGGCAGGCCGGTGGTGCCGGAGGAGTAGAGGACGTACAGCGGCTGGGCGAACGGGACCGGGGTGAACTCCAGCGGCTCCGCGGTGTCGGCGGCCAGCTCGCCGAGGCCGATCTGGCCCTGGGTGTACGGCAGCAGCACGGTGTGGACCAGCGACGGCAGCGCCGTTTGGATGGCCGCGACCTCGCCGTGGCGGTCGATGAGCTTCTCGCCGTAGCGGTAGCCGTCGACGGCGACCAGGACCTTCGGCGAGATCTGCTGCCAGCGGTCGGTGACGCTGCGGGTGCCGAACTCGGGCGCGCAGGACGAGAAGATCGCGCCGAGGCTCGCCGTGGCCAGCATCAGCACCACGGTCTCCGGGATGTTCGGCAGGTATGCCGCCACCCGGTCCCCCTCGCCGACGCCGAGCCGGCGCAGCCCGGCCCGCGCCCGGCGGACCTGCTCGCGCAGCTGCGCGGCGGTGAGGATGACCGGCTCACGGGTCTGCGAGTAGCCCAGCACCATCGGCTCGTCGTCGCCGACGCCCGGCATGCGCAGCACGTGCTCGGCGTAGTTCAGCGTCGCGCCGGGGAACCAGTCCGCGCCCGGCATGGTGGCGGCGGCCAACACCTCGGTGGGCTGGTCATGGGCGATGACCTCGAAGTAGTCCCAGATCGAGGACCAGAAGCCGGCCAGGTCGGTGGTGCTCCAGCGCCACAGCTCGTCGTACACGCCGCCTGGGCGGCCCGGCTGCTCGGTGAAGGTCAGCCCGCGCTCGCGCTCCAGCCAGCCCAGATAGTCGCCGATGCGGGAGTGCTGCCTGATGTCGGCCGGTGGGGTCCACAGCGCTTCGGTCATCATGATCCTCTCCCGCGAAACAACGTCGTACCGCAGTCGCATCCTGCCGCATGGCACGACGGATCATTCTCCGACCTGGCCGGGCCTGGCCGCGCTGGGTTCAGGCACACCGCATGCCGCCCGTCCATGGTCCACGCCGACATCAGCGCCCGCCACCGGTCCCTGTCACGCGGGACCGGCGGGACGAGGGCCGGGCGCGGTCAGGCGCCGTCGGCGCGGTGCTTGTCGATGGCCTTGCGGCGGGCGAGGCGATGCTCGCGGCGGATCTCGGCCTCGTGGGAGCGGCGTACGTCCTCGGGGCTCTCCGGGACCACCGGCGGCACCGCGCGGGGGTTGCCGTCCGCGTCGACCCCGACGAACACCAGGTATGCCGTGGCCACGTTGACGGGCTCTCGGTCGGCCTCGTTCCAGCGCTCGGCGAACACCGTCACGCCGATCTCCAGCGAGGTCTTGCCGGTCCAGTTGACCTGCGCCTTGGCGTGCACCAGGTCGCCGACCTTGACCGGCACCATGAGCGTGATCTCGTCGATGGCCACCGTCACCGCGTTGAACCCGCAGTGCCGGGCCGCGGCGGCGCCCGCCGCGTCGTCCACGAACTTCATGATCACGCCACCGTGCACGGTCCCGTACAGGTTGACGTCCTGGTTCGTCATGATGCGGCTCAGCGTGACCCGCGAGAACGCGGTCGGGTGGCCGTGCGGTGGAGTGTCGATCACGCCGTTCACCGTACGCCCCCGGCCGAACGGTTGACGCACGGCGGGATTTCAGTAAGGTAGCCGCACATGCGCCATGTATGGAGCCTTCTCGCCGGAATTGTGATCACGCCCCTGGCCTGGTTCGCCGTCGCGTACGGACAGGCCGTCATGTTCGACGCCGCGCAAGTCGGCGGTCACCGTCCGCTGTGGCTGGGGCTGGTGCTGTTCGCCGCCGTCGGCCTGCTGCTCGGCCTGGTCGGCAGCCTGCGGGTGTCACCCGCGGGACCGCTGTTCGTGGCGTTGAGCTACGTCGGCGCGACCGCCTTCCTCATCGCCCGGCCCGAGGCGGCCAAGCAGGCGCTGCCCGACCTGCTCGAGGTCTCCGGCACCCTGATCGTCCCGCTGAGCCCGGTGTCCACCGGCGTGCTGGGGTTGATCGGGATGATGCTGCTGATCGCCGTACTGAGCCTGCAGCGCTGGCGCAGCTGGCCGCGTCCGGCCGCGGCGACCGAGCCGACCTGGCCGGAGATGCTGGCCCCGTCCTCCGCCGACCGCCACGAGAACACGCTGGCAGACCGCGACTCGTTCAACGGCTTCGCCGACTTGCGGACCCCGGCAGACGCGAGCGGCGTCGATGCGCCATCCTGGAGCGCGCCAACCAAGGTCTGACCCCGGAGGCATGGATGCGCCACATTGGATCGTTTCTGCTCGCGCTCGTGTTCGCCCCAGCGATCTTCTTGCTGACCGGGACCGGACTCAGCGCCTTCCAGACCATGTGGGTGTCCGGCGGTGCGCCGTCCGCGGTCGTCGACGCCGCCGTCGCCACGGGCGCGCTGCTGCTGGCGAGCATCCTCTACGCGATCCTCACCATGGTCCGGCTGTCCCCGGTCGGCCCGTTCCTGGCCGGGCTGGGCATGTTCGTCATGAGCGCGTGGGCGGCGAGCTGGCCGCAGTCCTATGCCGAGACGTTCGCCATGCTCGACGTGCACATGGGCGGCGCGGTCGGCCAGTCCGGCCTCGGCCTGGTGCTGGCAGTGCCGCTGCTGGCCACGGTGGTGAGCCCGCGCCGCTGGCGCAAGCACGAGCGGCTGGCCGACGAGACCGTCGCGCTGCAGGCGTACCCGCTGCAGCAGGGTCGCCCGGCCGTGCCTGCGGACCAGACCCGGGCGTTCACCAGCGTGCCCGGCGAGACGGGGTACACCGGCCTGCCCGACGTGCCGCCGCCGTCGCTGCACTACCCGCGTGCCACGCCGCAGAGCATCCCGACGGTGAACGTGCCGCCCACCCCGGTCGCACCCCCGCAGGCCGCACCGCCGCAAGCTGCACCCCCGAAGGCTGCACCGTCGAAGGCGGCCCGGTCGAAGGCCGCGCCCGTCGCGGCTGCTCCGCCCGGCGAGGCCCCGCCGCTGCCGCGCCGCACCCCGGCGGCCGAGTCGGCCGTCGCCGCCGCGGCGACCCAGCCCGCGGTTTCCGCGCAGGCCACGACCCAGCCGGCGCCCCCGGCCCAGGCTGCTCCGCCGGTGGCGCAGCCTCCGGTCGCGCAGCCCGCGGTCCCGCCGCAGCGTTCGGCCACGGCGCCTTCCTCGGCCGCTCCGGCGGCTTCGCAGAGCCCGGTGCCGCCGCCGCTGCCCGAGGAGTCGACGGTCATGCTGACCCCGCCCGCCGACCAGCAGACCATCAAGTTGGAGAGGGACTGACTCACCCGGCCCACGACTGCGTTGTTGTGACAACGACACAGCAGTCGTGGGCCGCGCCGTCAGCTGTCCGCCGGGCGCGGCCCGTCGGCGTCAGGCGGGCAGGCTCGCCAGGGCGCGGTAGATGCGCTTGTCGGAGACCGGGTACGGCGTGCCCAGCGACTGGGCGAAGTAGCTGACCCGCAGCTCCTCGATCATCCAGCGGACCTCGGCCAGGGTGTCCCAGCCGGGCGCGCCGGGCCGGACCGCGGCGCGGGCATCCGCGTACTCCTGCTGGACATCCTCGATCAGCAGCAGCCTCTCCCGGTCGCGCTGCGGCGACTCGGGCAGCTTCGCCAGCCGCTGCTCGACGGCGCGCAGGTAGCGCACGAGGTCGGGCAGCCTGCGCAGCCCGGTCGCGGCCACGAACCCGGGGTAGACCAGCCGGGTGAGCTGGGCCCGGATGTCGGCCACCGAACGCACCAGCAGCACGTTGGTGATCGACTTGAGCTGCCGGTCGATGTCGTAGGTGAGCGACAGGATCGGGTCCAGCTGCTGCAGGATCTCGTACATCGTGTCGGGCATGTCCGCCCGTGCCTTCGCGACCAGGGCGGCGAACGCGTCGGCGTCCCAGGCCGGGCCGCCCGCCTCGATGATCACCTTGTCGACGGCGGTGGTGACCACGTCCTCCAGCAGCTTGCCGACGCTGCCGTGCGGGTTGCGGCTCAGCGCCAATTTCGCCTGGTTGGACAGCCGTCCCTGGAGCGACTTCAGCGGTGGCGGCGCGCACAGCAGCACCAGCCGCCGGGTGCCGCGCCACATCGCGTTCCACTGCTCGCCGGGGCTGTCGAAGACGCCGACGCCCACGCTGTCGCCCTCGTCGACCAGGGCCGGATAACCCTTCACGGCGTAGCCACCGCGCTGCCGCTCGACGACCTTCGCGAGCGGGCCGATGGTCCAGGCGCGCAGCCCGTGCTGCTCCATGTCGTCGGCCGCCGCGGCGACGGCGGCCTGTGCCTTGTCCCGCAGCCGTCGCTTGAGCTCGGCCAGGTCCTTGCCCTCGGCGAGGGTCTTGCCCTGCTCGTCCTCGACCCGGAAGGTCATCCGCAGGTGGTCGGGCACCTTGTCCGGCTCCCAGGCCTCCCGGGCCACCACCACACCGGTCATCGCGCGCAGCTGCCGTTCCAGCAGCGCGAGCAGCGGCTGCCCGTCGGGCTTCTGCCCGGCGAGCGCCTCCTTCACGTAGTCGGGCACCGGCACGAAGTTGCGCCGGATCGACTTGGGCAGCGAGCGCACCAGCGCCACGGCCAGTTCCTCGCGTACGCCGGGGATCTGCCAGTCGAACCCGGCCGGGGTGATCTGGTTGAGCAGCGGCAGCGGGACGTGCACGGTCACGCCGTCGGCGTTGGCGCCCGGCTCGAACTGGTAGGTCAGCGGCAGCTCGAACTCGCCCTGCTGCCACACGTCGGGGTAGTCGTCCTCGTCGACACCGCCCGCGGCCTCGTTGACCAGCATCGACTTCTCGAAGCTGAGCAGGTCGGGGGTTTCGTGGCGGGCTTTCTTCCACCAGCTGTCGAAGTGACGGCCGGAGACGATGTCGGCGGGCAGGCGCTCGTCGTAGAAGTCGAACAGGGTGCCGTCGTCGACGAGGATGTCGCGGCGGCGTACCCGATGCTCCAGCTCTTCCACCTCGGCCAGCAGGTCGCGGTTGGCGTGGAAGAACTCGTGGTGGGTCTCCCAATCGCCGTCGACCAGGGCGTGCCGGATGAACAGCTCCCGGGACAACACCGGGTCGATCCGGCCGAAGTTGACCTTGCGTTTGGCGACGATCGGGATGCCGTAGAGCGTCACCTTCTCGTACGCCAAAACCGCGGCCTGCTTCTTCTCCCAGTGCGGTTCGCTGTACTGCCGCTTGACCAGGTGTTCGGCCAGGCTCTCGGCCCACTCAGGTTCGATCTTCGCGGCGATGCGGCCCCACAGCCGCGACGTCTCGACCAGCTCGGCCGCCATGACCCACTTGGGCGACTTCTTGAACAGCGACGAGCCGGGGAACAGCGAGAACCGCGCGTTGCGGGCGCCGATGAAGTCGCGCTTCTCGGGGTCGTGCATGCCGATGTGCGACAGCAGGCCCGACAGCAGCGACTGGTGCATCCGCTGCGGGTCGGCCGGCACGGTGTTGAGCGTGAAGCCCATGCCCTTGACCACCTGGCGCAGCTGGGACTCCAGGTCCTGCCACTCCCGGATGCGCAGGTAGTGCAGGAAGTCGGTCTTGCAGGTGCGCCGGAACTGGTTCGAGGACAGCTCCTGCTGCTGCTCCTTGATCCAGTTCCACAGGTTGAGGAACGCGACGAAGTCGGAGTCCTTGTCCGCGAAGCGGGCGTGCTTCTCCCCCGCGGCCTGCTGCTTGTCGGCGGGACGTTCCCGCGGGTCCTGGATGGACAGCGCGGCCGTGATGATCAGCACCTCACGCAGGCAGCCGTTGCGGTCTGCTTCGAGGACCATGCGGCCCAGGCGCGGGTCGACCGGCAGCTGGGCCAGCTTGCGGCCGAGCGGGGTGAGCTTGCCGGGCTCGCCGCGCACTGGGGCCTCCAGCGCACCCAGCTCGTGCAGCAGGTCCAGGCCGTCGGCGATGTTGCGGCGGTCCGGCGGGTCGATGAACGGGAACGCGGCGATGTCGCCCAGGCCTAGCGAGATCATCTGCAGGATGACCGAGGCCAGGTTGGTACGCAGGATCTCCGGCTCGGTGAACTCCGGCCGGCCGAGGAAGTCCGCCTCCTCGTAGAGCCGGATCGCGATGCCGTCGGAGAGGCGCCCGCAGCGGCCCTTGCGCTGGTTGGCCGAGGCCTGCGAGACCGCCTCGATGGGCAGCCGCTGCACCTTCAGCCGGTGGCTGTAGCGGGAGATGCGGGCGGTGCCCGGGTCGACCACGTACTTGATGCCCGGCACGGTCAGCGACGTCTCGGCGACGTTGGTGGCGAGCACGATGCGCCGCCCGGTGTGCTGCTGGAAGACCTTGTGCTGCTCGGCGGTGGACAGCCGGGCGTACAGCGGCAGGATCTCGGTGTGCCGCAGGTTGCGCTTGCGCAGCGCCTCGGCGGTGTCGCGGATCTCCCGCTCGCCGCTGAGGAACACCAGCACGTCGCCGGGGGCCTCGTTGGCCAGCTCGTCGACCGCGTCGGAGATGGCCTGGATCTGGTCGCGCTCCTCGTCGCCGTCCTCCTCGTCGCCCTCGACGACGAGCGGCCGGTAGCGCACCTCGACCGGGTACGTCCGGCCGGACACCTCGACGATCGGGGCGGGCTTGGGATCGCCGCCGACGACGGCCGTCGAGAAGTGCGCCGCGAAGCGCTCCGGGTCGATGGTCGCCGAGGTGATGATCACCTTGAGGTCGGGACGCTTCGGGAGCAGCTGCCTGAGGTAGCCGAGGATGAAGTCGATGTTGAGGCTGCGCTCGTGCGCCTCGTCGATGATCAGCGTGTCGTACATCGAGAGCATCCGGTCGTGCTGGATCTCGGCCAGCAGGATGCCGTCGGTCATCAACTTGATCATGGTCTGGTCGCCGACGTGGTCGGTGAACCGCACCTTCCAGCCGACGACGCCGCCGAGCGGGGTGTCCAGCTCCTCGGCGATGCGCTCGGCGACCGTACGGGCGGCCAGCCGGCGCGGCTGGGTATGGCCGATCAGCCCGCGTACGCCGCGGCCCAGCTCAAGGCAGATCTTGGGGATCTGGGTGGTCTTGCCGGAGCCGGTCTCGCCCGCGACGATCACGACCTGGTGGTCGCGGATCGCGTCGGCGATGTCGTCGCGCTTCTGGCTGACCGGCAGTTCGGCCGGATAGGTGACCGCGGGCACCCCGGCGACCCGCAGCGCGAGCTTCTCCTCGGCGGTGGCGACGGCGGCAGTGATCTGCGCCACGGTGGCGTCCAGCGCCGGTCCGGGCTTGGTCCGGCGTACGCCGTCGAGGCGCCTGCCGAGCCTACGGCGATCCTGCGCCGTCAGCTCGTCGACGCGTTTACGCAGCTCAGCGAGCTGGCTGGGGTTGCGGGGCGGCCTGTTGCGGAGCGGCGCGGGCTCGGACTGCGATGTCATGACGGGCCCCAGGATATGCCGCCGACCTCCCCTGCCGACCAGCGGTTTTCACTCGGAGCCGGTCACAGCCCGGCGAGCAGCGCGACCACCTCGTCGGCACACCCCCAGGACAGCGTCACCCCGCACCCGGAGTGCCCGTAGTTGTGGATCACGGTGCGTTCCCCGGACCGGTCCACCTCGACCCGCACCCCGGAGGCGCGGTTGGGCCGCAGACCCACCCGCCGCGCCCGGACCGTGGCACCCGCGAGCCTCGGCTCGATCACCTCACAGCGCTCTCGGATCCCCTTCTCGACGGCAGAGTCGGGGTCAAGGGTGTCCTTCGCGTCGTCGTGGTCGACGGCGATGCCCCCCATCACCACATGATCACCGTGTGGCAGGAAGTAGGTGAGGTCACCGTGCTCGGCCGAATCCTGGAAGAACCAGTCCACCCCGGGGTTGTCCACCACCACCAGCTGGCCCCGGGTGGCCTGCAGGTCCGGGTCCTTGGTCAGGTCACGCGCCCCCAGCCCGGTGCAGTTGATCAACACGCCGGGCAGCGACACTTCCGCGAAGCTGCGCAGCGGACGGGGCAGTTCGGTCACGCGGACCCCCGCCTTCGCCAGCCTCGCGGTCAGGTATCGCAGGTAGACGGGCATGTCGATGAGAGGGATGGTGTGCCACCAGCCGACGACGAACCCG
This sequence comes from Catellatospora paridis, assembly GCF_009720365.1. Classification (GTDB taxonomy): domain Bacteria; phylum Actinomycetota; class Actinomycetes; order Mycobacteriales; family Micromonosporaceae; genus Catellatospora; species Catellatospora paridis. Next base: position 254,658 of record NZ_WBZD01000020.1, read on the forward strand.
GCGGGCAGCTCCGTACTGTCGCAAAGCCGATAGTCACTAAGAGCAGTCGCCCACGCGGGCGGCTCCGCCGGCTCGACCGACGCCTCCATGCCCCGTACGAACCGCACCCCGGAGGCATCGCCGTGCGCGATGCGCGCGAATTCACCCAGGGTCGTCGCGCTCCAACCCGTCACCCGCTCGTCATCGACCATGTACGGGCCCCAGCTCGCACCGGCGAGAGCGGAGGTGGTCCGTGACGGCGGCCGCCCGGCGATCACCTGGACTCGGACGCCGGTCTCGGCGAGCCGAATGGCCGTGGTGAGACCGGATACGCCCGCCCCGATGACGACTGCCTCCTGCCGCGAAGAAGCCACCATTCGATTAGATTAACTTACATGGAGAAATGTAAGGACCGGCCCGCCACCTCGATCACGCTCCGTGGCTGAGCTCGAACGTTCGGTCTATTGTGACCCTTGGACGTCTTGTCACGCCACACCCTCATGGAGTGCAATCAATCGATCATCTTCACCACGGGCGGGAGCGTTGCTTGACGACCACCAGGCAGGCGGCTGAGGTCGTCATCGGTGAGGTGCACACCGCACTGCTGCAGCACTCCAGCGCCGTGTCCGCCACCACCGGCGCCAGCCTGCTCGCCCTCACCTCGGGCGAACGGGTGCGCCGATCGGAGCGGCCCATCGCCTATGCCGTGTCCCCGGCACAGCTGACCGGCGTCGACTGCGACCTGCCGGCGGCCGTCGGAACGGGCCGGCGGACCCGGCTCGCCCCGGTGCGCGCCGTCGGCACGGTGACGTCCCGGGCCGTGCTCACCGGCGGCCACGTGCTGCAGGGCTCCGCATACGCCCGGGTCGTCGCGGACGGTGAGCGCCGCCGTATGCCGTGGTCGCACTACCTGGCACGGCCCGGCGTGCTGGAACTGATCGGCAAGTCCGGCGGCCTGGACGTCGCCGGCGGGCACCTGCACAGCACCGAACCGCAAACCGGCCTGCTCGACCTCGGCGCCATCGGCAACCGCACCATCGACACGGTCCAGGCATCCCGGGACATCGACCGCGCGGCGCCGTTCAAGTCGGCCCGCACCGGACTGCGCTGGTCGGCGTCCGAAGGCGGGGCGTTCGAGTTCCGGCTCGTCGACGACCGCCACCGCACCGTCCGGCTGCCCCGGGTCGTCGCCGACGCCGAGGCGGCCGCGGTCCTCTGCGAGGACATCGCTTTGCACGACTGGCTGCTAACGACATTGTTGTCGCTGGTCAGCCGAGCTCCCGCCGGCAGGGCGGGACGCCGTCAGGTGGTCGAACGGCTCGCGCCGGCACTCGACTACCTGTTGCACCTGTGGATGCCCGCCGCCCGCGTCGACGCGGCGCTCGCGCCCGTCTGGCGCGGCCTCGAACAGCGGCCGGGCCTGACCCGGCAGTGGCAGACCAACGTCGACCGCGTGCGCGACCAGTTGGCACTGGCCGTGATCGAGGCATCCGGTCACCGCTCGTGACAGGGGGAGTCATGGCCAATCAGAACGACCGCGCCAACCGTACGCCCATGAAGGTGCTGGTCAGCCTCGTCGCCTTCGGCATCACCTTCCTGGCGACCTATCTGTTCGAGGCGCTGGGCACGCATCCCGACGTCCTGGTCGGCTTCGGCGCGTCGCTCTTCGTCGCCGGCGTCACCTTCGTGGTCCAGTTCCTCTACGACGTCGAACGGCGGCTCGACAAGATGGAGGAGCAGCTGTCCCGGCACTCGGCGGAGAACGAATCGCGGATCAACGAAGGCTTCCAGCGGATCAGCGAAGCGACACACCTGTTCAGCCTGGTCGAAGCATCGGCCATGCAGACCGATGCGATCACCCAGCTGGTGGGCAACTCGGTGCGGATCAAACCCAGCCCGCAGCTCGTCTTCGATCTCGCCCAGGCGGAGATCCAGCGGTTGTCGGAGATGCTGAAGACCCTCGGCGACTCGGGCGACCTCACCTACGACGGCGAAGACCGCGACTGGCTGCTCGGCCTCACCAAACACGTCAACCACAGCCTGGACGCGATCAGCACCACCCTGGACGTCGGCGGGCAGGACTACTTCGACGGCAGTCTGTGGCAGAGCGATCTCGGACAGCGCTACCTGGAGGCGCAGCGCGACGCCATCCGGCGCAACGTCCGGGTGCGCCGGATCTTCATCCTCGACCGGGCCGAACTGGTCGAGGACGAGAACTTCCGTCGGGTGATCGGCATGCACCACGACATCGAGATCGAGGTCCGGGCACTGGATCCGACGCGGTTCCCCCGCCAGTTCATCCCGCCGTTCGGCGACTTCATCGTCTTCGACGGCGTGGTGAGCTACCAGACGTCGCCGTCCGCGCCGGTCACCGACCTCAACCGGGCCACGATCGCGAGCACGCAGCTCGTCACCAATCCGGTGAAGGTGCAGCGCAACGTCGACCGCTTCAACGACCTGTGGAAGGTCGCCGCGCCGCTCACCTGAGCGGTGCGGTGGCTCCGTTGACGAACGTGTAGTCGATGCGGTCGAGGATGTCCGCGGACAGTGTCCCGCCCTCGTCGGCGGCGCGGGCGAGCACCAGGTCGTTGACCGCGGGATCGACCGACACCTGGCCCAGGATGGTCCGCACCGCCCCCTCCACCGGCAGGAAGCGGGTGCCGAGCACGGAGAACGTCCGGTACGCGAAGAACGGGCGGGCGCCCGGCCGCAACCTGGTCACCGGCGCCAACTCGCGCCAGGTGGCCGGGAGTTGGCCGGCCGGGTCCCGAGGGACCGCCACCGCCCGTCCCTCGTGTCGCAGCAGACCGAGCCGCAGCAGCTGCCACACGGCCGCCAGCATCGGGCACGACCAGCGCCGCCCGCTGCGCGGCTCGTCCCACAGCTCTACATCCATGAAGATCGAATGCTGGTGCACCAGGTTCTGGCGCGGCGGCCGCCAGGGCTCGACCGCCTCCATGGCCTCAGCGGCGACCGAGTGCGGCGACCGCTCGCCGTTGCTGAGCCAGCCGGTCTCGGTGACGGGCGGACGGCTGCCGTTCGCGTGCCGCGGCGGTTCGGCCACCAGCCGCCCCTCGACCAGCCGGGCCGGCTCGACACCGTCCGCGGTCGCGCAGGCCGACTCCCTCGCCAGGTAATCGATGACCAGATCCGCTTCCGCCGCCGCCCGCTGGAGCATCGGCACCAGGTCGGCGGGCGAGCCGAACGGCGAGAAGTAGTCGTCCACCAGAAAGCAGGTGCTGATCCGTGCCTTGTCGCCCCAGACCGTGCGGCACACCTCGCCGGCCAGGTGCGCCCACGGTCTGACCCTGGTGAACAGCTCCACCAGCCGGCCGTAACCCGCCTTGAAGTCCTCCATGTACAGGTGTCCGAGTTCGACGGACAGGTGCGACAGCGGAACCTCGTCGAGCTTTGCCGTGGCCGCGCTCTCCTGGAACACGATCTCCAGGTCGGTCACGCGCCCTCCCAGACAGCGTCCTCGGTGAGGCGTTTCGCGATGCTGTCGAACGCCTCCACCGTGGCCATGTTGGCGATCTGCTTGGTCACCGTGTCGGCGTCGGAGATGAGCTGTTCGCGCAGCTGGAGCACCGGTTCCAGCGGCACCGAGCCCAGCGTGACCGCCTGGCCCAGCCGTTCGGCCCCCGCCAGCCGCTGCAGTTCCCCGTTGTACGCCTCGAACCACTCCATCTGCGCCGGGCGCAGACCGGACAGCTGCTCCGAACCCGGATCGAGCACCGCGGTGCGCACGAACCGGATCGCCCGCCGCAACCGCTCCGGGTCGTGCCCGCGGGCGGCTCCCATCTCGATGATCCCCCGCTGGCCGTAGACCAGCCCGGAAGCGGCGATGATGTGCTGGCGCGTCCACCGGTGGAACACCAGCCAGCGGGCGGTGACCCCGCGCAGCTGCGGAGCCGCGAGCGCGGCGAGCACGATGTCGGTGGCGTACGACCGGCCGGAGCTCAGGTCCACCAGGGTCAGGTCGAACTCCTCCTCCATGCGCAGCATCAGCTGGACGCAGCGTTCCACGATCGCCGGGTCGGCGGCGAACTCGGCACCGCCGCTGTCCCCCGGGATCAGGCAGAGCTGCCCCGCGCCGTCCGGACGCCCGCGCAGGCTGAGCCGGTCCGACTCGCCCCAGACATCCACCCGCATCGGCCACGGCACCTTCTCCCGCAGGTAGGAGTGGAGCCCGTTGGCCCGGGTGCCGCGCGCCAGGTCGGCGATGGCGAAGATGGCTCCCGCCGTGGGCGAGCCGAAATCGAAGTCGAGGTAGCAGACGTCGCTGCCCTGCAGCGACCTGCGGTAGATGAGGTTGCTGCTGGTCACGGACCTGCCGGTGCCTCCCTTGTCGGAGGTCGCGAACACGAGCATGTCAGGACGCCCCCGTCACGTCGCGCCGCGCCTCCGCCAGGCTGTCGAGTTCCCGCAGCACGTCCAGGACGAGGGCGACGGTGGTGCCGGGCCGCTCTCCGACGATCTCGCGGGCGTGCCGCAGCCGGGTGCGCAGCGCCTGCATCGCGTTGCGCATGTTGGCGCCGCTCTCGGTGGATCCGACGAGCTGCTGCTTGTCGAACAGGTGCTCGGCCTCGGCCAGCAGCTCCCCCGCCAGCACGTCCAGCTCTGCGCTGCTCAGCGGATCGGTGCGGGCCAGATCCGCCGCGAACACCAGGCTTTCCACCACCCGCACCGTGTGGTGCCAGCTCAGCCGTCCGGCATCCGCCTCCGCGGTGGTGAGCACACTGGCCGCGGCCGGGTCGAACGCGCCCGCGGGCTGGTCCCACAGACCGCGGTTGCGGCCCACCTGGATACGGCGTTTGAGCAGGTGATCCCAGATCTCGTCGGCCAGCGACAGGAGCTGTCCGCGCAGCTGCACGCTGGTGAGGTTGCGGGCGATGCGGATGGTCCGTTTGAGCAGCAGCGGCGCGAAGTCTGCCGCGACCCAGTTCAGCTCGGGCACCTCGGCCTCGGTGGCCGATGCTCCGACCGAACCGCTCGCCTGCTCCGTCTCCGACTTCTTCTCCGGCTCCCGGTCGAGCGCGATGGCGACACCCGGATGGTGCATCGCGAGCGCCGTGTCGGCGGCGATGGGGCGGCGGGTGATCCGGGCGCGGTTGGCGAGCTCGGAGAGGACGCGGCCCAGGCGGCTGAGGTCGGCGTCGCTGTCGCGGTCCTCGAGCAGGCCTCGGGTGGCGATCGAGGTCACCAGGAGGCTGAAGTAGTCCGACTCGGCGCCGTCCGTGGTGCGCCAGGGCAGGTCCTCCAGCGGCCAGCGGCCGGCGCCGAAGCCGGCGATGACCGACCAGTAGTTCTGGGTCAGTTCCCAGCGCAGCTGCAACGCCGCCGCCAGCCGCAGCTGCTCGTCGTCGAGCAGGCGCAGCAGGCGGGTGCGCGCGGAGAACAGGTCGGCGATGCCGTCGAGCGCCTGCACGGTGAAGTAGAGGTACGGCGCGTCGTAGGCGTAACCGGCGCGTTGGGTGCCGGAGCTCTCGACGAAGTCGACCTGCGGCGCGCCGGGGATGACGCCCCAGGACCAGCCGCACTCGAACAACCGGTCCGGCGACTCGAGATCGTTGAGCTCCTCGATGCCCACGGTCAGGTCGCGCAGACCCGCGATGGTCGGGCGAAGCGCCTCACGGAGGTCGGTGACCAGCCGGTTGTCGGAGAGGTTCGACTGGTTGATCGTGCGGATCAGGTGCTGGCCGTGCGGGCCCGCGGCCTCGTACGTGAAGACCGTGAAGCTGCGCAGCAGTCCCACCATCGCCTCGGTGAGCCGCTTCTTGGCCAGCCGCACGAGCTCGTCCAGCTCGTCGAGTTGGTGCTGCTGGTAGGTGCCCGGGGCGAGAGCGTTGCGGTACACCCCGACGAAACCCAGCGTCGCCAGGGTGAGGGTGATGGACAGGGCGAAGGATTCGACGACGTCCAGGGAGAGCTCGTCCTCGGTCAGCACCTCGGCCTGATCGCGGGCTGCCAGGTACGAGCCGCCGGGGAAGATCGGCCGGCCGCCGTCCTGCGAATAGCGGCGGTGGTAGTCGCTGAGCGCCTTGACCAGCACCTGTGGAATCCGCAGCTTGTTGCCGAAGGGCGCCAGCGCCGCGGCCACGTCGTCCTCGGTCAGGTCGGGCTGGTCGAGCCGAAACCGGGGGATCTCCGTCGCGGGCAACATGATGCACAGGAGCTGCTCGGCATCTTTGATCGAATCCCAGCGGCCGTCGCCGCCCCACACCCACTGGCCCTCGACGTAGGAGCTGCGAGCCGCGGCACGCCAGATCTCCAGCAACTGTTGACGCGGTTGGATCTTCATGGCTGCCCGTCCGCCGTTCCGTCAGCTGAGAGCGACTCCCGTCGCGAGGATCATGCCGCCGTAGCCACGGCGCAACGGTCTCTTCGTCTCCACCATGTCGATGCCGACGACCTCCGCCACCACCGATAGACAGTCTTCCACGTCGGCGATGCCGACGGCAACGGCCGGAAACTGGGTCTTGTCCACTTTATAGCCCTGCGAATCGGCCATGAATGCGGCGGCGAATGGCGCCCCGGGCTTGAGCGCGCGGACGAAGCAGCCGACCGCCCGCCAGAACTCGCGCGGATCGTACGTGAGCGATTCGGCGACGAAGAACATGGTGCCCATGTCCCATTCGCGTTCCGGCAGGTCGAAGATGCTCATACGCTCCACCCGCGCGGCCTTGCGCATCGCCTCCCGCGGATTGGCCAGACTCCGATATGCCGGGACCTGCCGATAGACGTTCCAGAAGTCGTCCCAATGCGGGTCGTAGTGCTCCAGCTGGTCACTGAGCCAGCGCACGTTGGAGCGGGAGAACTCGCGCAGGTCGATCTGTTTGCAGTGCGGAAGCATGGACATCGCCGGGTAGAGGTTCGCGCCGCTGCCGACGTCCAGGCCGCGCAGCGGGACCGCGGGCGGCTTCAGCCGCGCCTGGAAGAACTCGCCCACGGCGGTCATTATCGCGGTGTCGTCGTCGCGCAGGCTCAGGTAGTTGTGGGCGCGGTACCAGTCGGAATTGAACTGGTCCCAGTCGAAGTCGGCGTTGTATCGCCGCTTGCCCGTGCGACGCCCGGCGGTGGCCGCATGGCCGGAGGAACGGGCCGTCGTCAAGGCCCCCGCCGGATGCTTCATCGTGCCCTTCGCTCTGTGGCCACAGACGGAAGGGAGCAGGATGGCCACAGTTCCCGCCCGGCAGATCCATGTCAACGAACGTCGAGGCTGACGGTAGCGCCCCGGCTCCACGGACCCGCCTGAGCAGACAGCAACCGAGTTGGCTGTGTCAATGGGTCATAAGCACGAAATGCATGAATCCGCACCACACCGAACGAAGAGTTCAACGAGGTAGACCCGCTGTGGTAGCGAGATTCACTCGACCCGGTGGCACACCAGAGACGATCGGGGGTTCCCGATCGCCGCGAACACCGTTCGCCTTCACCGAAGCCGGGACGACCGACGTCGTGGCCGGCGGATCCGTTGCCACGGATCCGCCGGCCACAGGGCGGAGCTAGTTCAGGACCGGGCCCAGCGCGCCGATGAGCGCGTTGTCGTCGGAGTCCTGGCTGAGTTCCCACGCCATCGCGCCGCGCAGGCCGAGCAGCTTGATCAGCGCGGTGCGCTCGGCGAGCGACTTCGGATCGGTGTAGACGATCGTGGTCGGCGCGGTGACGGTGCCGGTGGTGAGCACGTGCTCCGCCGCCGGGTTCCACAGGTAAGGCTCACCGGCGAACACGTTCCACTTGCGGGTCCACCCGTTGGCGCCGGCCCCGGCGGGGGTCAGCGCGCCCGACACGTCCACCAGGTCGTGGTACGACGGCTGCGGCTTGGAGTCCCAGATCAGTGAGTCGGGATTCATGCCGGTGTTGTCGAACGCCTTGTACAGCCCGTTGGGGTTGCGGATGTACTGCACGCCGTAGAAGGGCACGCCGACGACGATCTTGCTGGCGGGCACCCCCTGGGCGAGGTAGTAGCCCACCGTGCCGACGGTGTTCCAGGTCCAGTCGTCGGCCTCGGGGTCGCGCGGGTCGCCGGTGAACAGCGTGCTCGGGCCCGCCACGGAACCGCCGGGCACGTTGAAGTCGTAGGTCATGATGTTGACCCAGTCCATCGACTTCGAGAACTCGCGCAGCTCGTAGTACTTGGTGGAGCTCTTCGCCGCGGGCAGCGCTGCGGTCAGCAGGTAGTGCTTGCCGTCGAGGCGGCCCTGCACGTCGAGCTGGCGGCGGAACTCCTGGGCCAGCAGCGTCGCGTTGTGCCGGTCCTCCGGGCCGTAGTCGACGTTGCTGTCGGCCTTGGCCGTCGGGTACTCCCAGTCCAGGTCGATGCCGTCGAAGATGCCCTTCGCGACGCCGATGCCGCCTGCGTCCTCGGGCCAGCCGCCGGTCGGCAGGTTGCCCTTGATGAAGGTGTCGATGCAGGCCGCCACGAACGCCTGGCGGCGCTCCGGGGTCTTCGCGACGCTGGAGAACCAGGTCGACTTCGTCCAGCCGCCGAGCGAGATCTCGATCTTCAGGTGCGGGTTGGCCGCCTTGAGCTTGCGCAGCTGGTTGAAGTTGCCGTAGACGTTCTGGCCGGGGTACGTGTCGGCGACACCGTCCACGGTGTTCTCCGGACCCCAGTAGACCTGCTGGTAGTCGGCCCACGGGTCGAGCACGTCGCAGCCGACCGCGCCGGTGGCCTGGTTGAACGTCGGCACGCCGAAGGCGTACTGGATGACGTTCAGCTTGTCGGCGGGGATGTCCTTGACGAAGTAACCCCGCCCGTAGACGGACCAGTTGGTGAAGTAGGCGGAGATCACCTTCTTCGGCGCGTCCGGCTTGGGGGCGCCGCCGGCCGCGGTGGCCGGAGCTGCCAGGAAGCCGGCGCCCAGGGCCAGGGCGACCGCCCCGGCGATGCCCGGGCGGAGCAGTGTTCTGAGCATATGCACTCCCATCGTTCGTCCATGCGAACCTTCACGCGGGAGCGGCACTTCAGTCAAGAGACCTAACAGTTAGATTTCCTAAGTGTCCCAACGGAATCCGGCGCCGCCTGCAGCGACCGGGGCGGATCAGCCGGGCCGGCGGAGGTGTGCGTCGGCGGATACCGCCGCCCGGCGGGGGCGCACCGGCTCGTCGTGGAAGTCGGGCTCCGGCCTGCCGTCGGCGCGCCGATCCTCGGCGAGCGAGTCCTCGCCCACGAAATAGCCCGGCCGGGCCTGGATGCCCCGGTAGATCCGGCCCACGTACTCCCCCAGCAGTCCCAGGCAGATGAGCTGGGCGGCGCCGAGGAACAGGACCACCAGCGAGAGCGAGGTCCAGCCCGGCACCACGGCGCCCTGGGCGTACGCCACGAGCACCTTCACGGCGGCGACGGCGCAGGCAAGGGCGCCGAGCCCGCCCAACCAGATGCCCAGCCGCAACGGGGCCGCCGTGAAGCTGACGATGCTGTCGACCGTCAGGTTGATCATCTTGGCGAGCGGGTACTTGCTGGTCCCCGCGGCCCGCTTCTCCCGGGTGTAGACGACCTGCCCGCTGGGGAAGCCCAGCCACGGCACCAGCAGGCGGTAGACGGGCGCCTGCTCGGGCAGGCTGCACAACGCGTCCACCATGGCCCGGCTGAGCAGCCGGAAGTCACCGGCGCCCGAGGGCATCCGGTTGCCGACGATGTGGCGCATCAGCCGGTAGTAGAGGTCGGCCGTGCCCCGCTTGAAGGCGGTGTCGCTGGCCCGGTCGCCGCGTACGCCGTAGACGATGTCGAGGCTCTGCGCCTCGGCCAGGCCCAGCATCTCGGCGATGGCCTCGGGCGGGTCCTGCAGGTCGGCGTCGAGGGTGACCACGTGGTCGCCGCGCGAGCGGTGCAGGCCCGCGGTGATCGCGGCCTGGTGCCCGCTGTTGCGGCGCAGCCGGATCAGCCTCAGCTCGGGCCACTTCGCCCGCATCAGGGTCACCATCGCGGCGGTGGCGTCGCGGCTGCCGTCGTCGACGGCGACCACCTCGTAGGTCCGGCCGAGCCCGTCGAGGACCGGGCGCAGCCGGCTCACGAGCAGGGGCAGGACCGCCTCCTCGTTGTACATGGGGATGACGACGGACAGTCTCGGCACGGCCATGGCGAAACGATAACCACCGAAGTGCGCAACGCCTCCGTTCGCGCCGGGCTGTCTCAGATGGAGAAGTCGGGGTTGTTCTTGATCACCGAGAAGGTCGCGCCCTGCGGGTCCTTCAGGATGGCGAACCGTCCGGCGGGCGAGTCCTCCGGTGGCATGACCTTGGTCGCGCCCAGCTCCAGTGCCTTGGCGTAGACCGCGTCGCAGTCGTCCACCGCGAAGTACACCGACCAGTGCGACGGCATCGGGCCCCACGCGGCGTCGATCGGCATGGCACCCGCCACCGCCCGGCCCTCGGCCTCCAGCAGGGTGTAGGTCAAACCCTCCGCCATGGACACGTCACGCATGCTGACCCCGAAGACCTCCTGGTAGAAGACCTTGGCGGCGTCGATGTCGGAGGTCATCAACTCGTTCCAGGTGACGCTGCCCGGCTCGTTCGCCAGCTCGAACCCGGAGAACGCCAGCGGCTGCCACGCCGAGAAGAACGCGCCCTCGGGGTCGGTGAAGACCGCCATCCGGCCCTGGCCCATCACGTCCATCGGCGGCACGATGACGGCGCCGCCGTGCTCGGCGACCTTCGCCATGATGTCGTCGGCGTCGTTCGCCGCGAAGTACGTGGCCCACGAGCTGCCCCGGCCGCCGTCGGTGGCGGGGCCGAGACCGGCGACCTGCCTGCCGTCCTTGCGGAACATCCGGTAGCCGCCCGCGTCCGGGCCCAGGTCCTCGTCGGTCCAGCCGAACAGCCGCCCGTAGAAGGACACCGAGCCGTCGACGTCCGTGCTGCCCAGATCGACCCAGCTCGGGGTGCCCTGCTCATACATTGCCGCCATGCCGACATCCTTGCTCCGCGCGCGCGAGAAGACTCCGGCATCACCGAAATTCCGCTGAAAGAGCAAATCTGCCGCAGAAGTGTTCAATCTTCAGGTTTGGCACGCGGCGCATTGGCTACAGACCAAGACAGCCGCGGCGGACTTCCGCAACCGGCAGTCCGCCGCAGGCCGCTCCTGAAAGACTGGCCACGGCGTGCCGCGTACCCACCGGGTCGGCATTTCTGCTGGTTGCAAGCCTGCGCTCGGCTATGCCGGCGCAGCCGGAACGAGAGGAACCTCGATGCCCACCAAGTCGCCCGCGAAGGCCGCCGCGGCCCGCGGCAGCCAGCCCATGCTGCACCAGAAGGGCGTGCAGATCCAGGAGTTCGGCACCGTACGCCAGCTCCCGGTGGGCCTGTCCCACGACGCCCGGATGTACTCGTGCGAGCGGCTGAACCAGTGCCTCGCCGACTCGCAGATCCTCTATGGCCTCTACAAGAAGCACCACTGGCTGATGCGCGGCCCGACGTTCTACCAGCTGCACCTGCTGCTGGACAAGCACGCGGGCGAGCAGCTGGCGCTCATCGACACCATCGCCGAGCGGGTGCAGACACTCGGCGGCGTGGCCATCGGCGACCCCCGCCACGTCGCGGAGATCACCGTCATCAAGCGCCCGCCGGACGGCGTCGAGGAGGTGCCCGCGATGATCTCCCGCCTGCTGGAGGCGCACGAGACCATCCTGATCGCCGCGCACGACGCCGCCAAGCGCGCGGACGAGATGGGCGACGACGGCACGAACGACCTGCTCGTGTCGGACGTGATCCGCACCGGCGAGCTGCAGGCCTGGTTCCTCGCCGAGCACCTGGTGGACACCCCGCTCGTCGAGTCCTGACCCGCGCCGCGCGCGCCCCAAGGTCGCTCGACCTGCCAGGCACCTGTGCGTATCTTGACCGCACAGCTGCTCATGTGCCTGGCAAGTCGAGCGATCAAGCGATGTACGTGGCGGGGGTTCCCAGGTCGGGTTGCTCGCGTACTTCGACCACCGGCCGGGCGGGTTCGGCGTCGAGTTCGAGCACGATGATCTCGTTGTCGCCCTCGCGCAGCAGCGGCCACGGCACGTAGAGGGTGACCTGCGGACCCGCCTCCCAGTACCGGCCGAGGTTGAACCCGTTGACCCAGACGTAGCCCTTGTGCCACCCGGGCAGCGCGAGGAACGCGTCGCGCACCTCGCCGACGCGCAGCACGCCACGGTGGAACACCGGCCCGGCCGCGCCGGTCGCCCGCCCCCACGGCAGCGCCGAGAGGTCGTCCAGCGGCACCGGGTCGATCTCGTACCCGTGCAGGAACTGCTGGCCGTGGAAGACCCCGCCCACGATGCCCTTGCGCTCCCCCACCAGCGGGCCGTAGTTCACCCGGCCCATCGCCTCCACCACGAGGGTCACGTCGGCCGCGGCGCCGTCGACCGGCACCGGCAGCCCGCTCGGCTCGTTGCGGTCGAGGATGCCGGCCGGTGATCCGTCCACCAGCACCAGCGCGCGATCGTGCAGCCCCTTGACGCGCAGCTGGTGGCCGGTTCGCGGCCCGGGGATCCTGGTTCGGTAGACAGCCAGCCCGTACGCCTGGCCGAGCTCCTCGAAGGTCTTCGTCGTGGCGCTGTGCACGGTGCCGGTGGACAGCACGTCCAGGCAGTCCAGCAGCGACAGGCGCTGCGTCAGCTCGACCTGCCCGGCGGGCAGCGTCCTGGGCTGCTCCGACGGCGGGTCGGGCAGCTCCACGCCCCGCCCCAGCACCTCGCGGAACGCCCAGTACTTCGGCGTCAGCGCACCGTGCTCGCTCAGCGGGGCGTCGTAGTCGTAGGACGTCACGTCGGGCAGGTACACGTCGTCGAGGTGTTCGCCGACCGCGTTGGCACCGGCCAGAAAGCCGAAACTGGTGCCGCCGTGCGCCATGTAGAGGTTGACCGACGCCCCCGCGTCCACCATCTCGGCCAGCGTCGCCGCCGCCTCCGCCGCGGGCCGTACGTGGTGGTCCTTGCCGTGGTGGTCGAACCAGCCGTTCCAGTACTCCATGCAGAACGACGGCCAGCGGCGCAGCGCGCCCATCTCGGCGAACCGCTCCGCCGGGCGGCTGCCGAAGTTGGCCGTGGCGTAGACGTCGTCGAGCGTGCCCCCGGTGACCATCAGGTCGGTCGGGCCGTCGGAGGTGAACAGCGGCACCTCGATGCCCCGGGCGCGCAGTCCGTCGGCCAGGTGGCGCAGGTAGCGCCGGTCCGAGCCGTACGAGCCGTACTCGTTCTCGACCTGGACCATCAGCACGTTGCCGCCCCGGGTCACCTGGTGCTCCACCAGATGCGGCACGAGCTGGTCGAAGAACCGGTCGACCGGCTCCAGGAAACGGGGGTCACAGCAGCGCAGCGGGATCTCCTCGGTGGCCCGCAGCCAGGCCGGCAGGCCGCCGTTGTCCCACTCCGCGCAGATGTACGGCCCCGGCCGCACGATCGCGTACAGGCCCGCGTCCGCCGCTTCGGCCAGGAAGCGCCCCAGGTCGACGCGTCCGCCGAAGTCGAACTCGCCCGGCCGCGGCTCGTGCAGGTTCCACGGCACGTAGGTCTCGATCGTGTTCAGGCCCATCGCGCGCAGCTTGCGCAGCCGGTCGCCCCACTGCTCGGGCAGCACCCGGAAGTAGTGGATCGCCCCGGAGAGCACCTGGAACGGTTTGCCGTCGAGCTCTAGGGCGTCCGGCGTGACGGTGAAGACTGGCATGGTCGCGGAGTCTAGACCAATGGAAAGCGCTTTCACCAGCCTCCGGGTGTGCTTTCGTCACCGACACCGCCACCGTCGCGTAACCGGTTACCCGCACCGCGAAAGTGCGGGGCGGTCCGTGGTTCCCAGCCCGGTAGGAAACCACGATCCGCCCCGCACGCAGGAAGCGGTCAGGCCCGGCCGGCGAGGCCGCCCTCGTCGAGCAGTCGGAGTGCCTCGTCGGCGGCGGCCGCGTCGACCAGGATCTGGTAGTGGTCGGCCTGCATCGCCGACACCGAGGAGAAGTCGCGGCGACCGCCGGTGAGCGCGTGGCCGGCGAGGCCGAACAGCCCGCCCGCGACCGCGCCGAAGGCCGCGCCGTACAGGATGAGCAGCAGCAGCGAGATCAGCGGTGTGACCCAGTTGAAGAAGCCGAACAGCCAGGCGAACAGCGCACCGAGCAGGGCTCCGCTCACCGCGCCGTGCACGGCGGCCCGCCACGACGTCATCCGCCCGGTGACCTGCTCGACCAGGCTGAGCCCGCGACCGGCGATCGCGGTGCGCTCGACCGGGAACCCGTTGTCGGACAGGTGGTCGACGGCCCGCTCCGCCTCGGCATAGGTGTCGTAGGTCGCGACGACGACCTGTCCGGCGGCGCGGCTGTCCGCGGCCCATTCGGTCTGTGTCATGGGAGCCTTCCTCATCACGGCTGACGTTGCCGGGCGGATACCCGCGGTGCGGGCTCGCCAACCGTGTCCGTGCACACCCGACGTTCGCCGTCAGCGGACGGCGGGCCGGGTGCCGGGAGCGAAGCGGAACTGGACCGCCTCCATCAGCGAGCGGCGTCGGGTGTTGTGGAAGGCCGCCACCCGCCAGCCGTCGGGTTCGCGTACCAGCGTGTAGGTCTGGACCTTCGTCGGTGCGGGGCTGCGGTGTCCTTTGTAGGTGTCGCCGCGGCCGACGACCACGGCGGTGTCCGGGCCGAGGAAGGTGGTGGCGATCGTCTCCCCGGCCAGCCGGGTGCCCTTGGTGAACGCCTTGAACAGCGCGCGATGGCTCTCCGTGATGTCGGCGCGGCCCCGGTAGACGGTGCCGACGAAGGTCACGTAGCTGGCGTCGGCGGTGAAGGCGCGGCCGAACGCGTCGGCGTCGGCGGCCTCCCAGGCTGCTGCGATCGAGGCGAGGAGCTGCTCGATCGCCACCAGGTCGGCGGTGCGGTCGGGGTGGTTCACGTGTTCCTCCCTGGTCGGCCGGGCCTAGCATGGCTCCGGACACACAGAAACTGCATACATGCAATATCTGCACGTATGCAGAGACTAGCGCAGAGGGAGCCGCCACGCCATGGCCGACGCCACGCCGCCCACCGGCCTGCCACAGGGAGCGCACCAGGTCTTCCGGCGCTACCTCGACGCGATGACCGCCCACGCCCAAGCCGCATCCGACGCGGCGGGCATGCACCCGACCGACTGGGCCGCGCTCAGCACGCTGAACCTCGCCGGCCGCCTGACCTCGGGCGAGCTGGCCGAGCGCACCGGGCTGACCACGGGCGCGACCACCCGGCTGATCGACCGGCTGGAACGCGCCGGGCACGTACGCCGGGTCGCCGACGCCACCGACCGCCGCCGGGTGCTGGTCGAGCCCGTGCCGAAGCTGGACGTGGACAGCATCGTCGGGCCTGCCCGGCAGCGGCTCGGCGAGGTGTTCCAGGGGTACCGGCCGGACGAGCTGGCGGTGCTGTTCGACTACTTCGCCCGCGCCGCCGACGCCCTGCTCACCGCCACCCACGAGGTCCGCGCCGACACCGCCCGCCGGGCCGACCGCCCCTGAGGCCGCCCGCGGCTCGGAAGATCGTCAACCGGTGGCCGGGCCCCGGTCCTGGAACTGGTACGTGGTGGTCAGGTTTTCGGGGAGGTCGGGGACGAGGGTGTCGGGGCCGTCGACGACTTGGACGTAACGCCTGCCCTGGAAGAGCGACCAGGTCCCGTCGGCGACCTGCTCGATCCTGAACAGCTGCGCCTGTTCGGCCTGGTCGCACACCCGCCCGCGCACGCTGCCCGGCGCGGCGTCGTGCACCGCGGTCATGCACACGCGTTCGGCACCGCGCGGTGCGGCCAGCACGATCCGGAAGCGGTCCCCCTCGGGCCGCAGCACCCAGGTCGACCGGTCGTCGATTCCCTGCTCGGCGGTGGCCCGCACCCGGTCGTCGTCACGGCCGATCGCCAGCACGGCACCGCGCATGCTCGGCACCACGATCCTGACCTGCCGCCGGCCGTCGAGCATCTCCCGAGGACCCACCGAACCGGTCACGGACGCGACGGCCGACGGGATCGTGCTTGCCTGGTCGGCAGGGGTTGCGGCACCGTCGCGTGCCTGAAGCAGGGCGGTTCCGGCAGCCAGGACCAGCACGACCAGTCCCGCCCCGGTGACCGCGGTACGGCGGCGCCGACGCCGGTCGCCGCGCTCGCGCAGCGCCTGACCGGCAGGCAGCTTCGCGGCCCGGCGGGCTCCGTCGGCGATCGAGGCGAGGTCGTCGTGCAGATCAGCCATGGGGAGCCTCCTCGTGGTGCGCCTCGGTCAGCATCCCGGCCATCGCCCTGCGGCCGCGGGCGAGGTACGTCTTGACGGTCCCGACGGGCTTGCCCATCTCGGTCGCCACGTCGGCGACGCTCATGTCGTTCAGGTGGTGCAGCACGACGGCTTGGCGCTCCACGGCGCTCAACTGCTGTAACGCCTGCAGCAGGGCGACGTGGTCCTCGGTGAGTCCGGGCACGCTGGTGTCGACGGCAGCCCGGCGGTGTGCGCGGATCCGGTTGAACGCCTTGCGCCAGGCGCTCACCGCGATCCGGGAGGCGACCCGGCGGACCCACGCCTCCGGGCTGTCCGCCTCACGGACCGCCGGCCAGCGCTGCCAGGCCCGGGTGAACGCCTCGGCGACGGCATCCTCGGCCTCGCTGCGGTTGCCGGTCAGCGTGTAGACGTGACCCACGACCCGTCCCGCACAGGCGGCGTAGAAGGCGTCGAACTCCTCGGCGTCACTCGTCCGGCCTGTGCCACCGAAGCCTCGTCCCGTGGTCACCCGGCGAATGCAACCCGGCTCGGCCCGGCCGCCGACCGGCACGGGGCGGCATTGTGTCCGCCGTCACACCAAGGTGATCAACCGGTGGACGGCGCCAGACGTCATCGTGCCGTCCCGGGAGACACCCGGTGGCGGAGAGGACGATGTGCGACGACGGCAACGACACGCACTGACAGCCGGGGTGCTCGCTACTGCGCTGGTCACTGCGGCCATCGCGGCTCAGCCCGCGACCGCTTCGGCGACGGGGAGCCTGAGCGCTCCACCCGGCACCGGGCAGAAGACCACCGGCACGCCCCGCGCCTTCACCCTGATCACCGGGGACCGGGTGTCCATGGACGCGACCGGTCACCTGGACATCCAGCGCGGACCGGGGCGGTCCGCGATGCGGTTCGTGAGCACCCGGGAGGACGGCCACCAGTACGTCGTCCCGGCCGACGCGATGCCGCTGCTGCGCGACGGGCGGCTCGACCGGCGGCTGTTCGACCTCACCGCGCTCGGCGGTTTCGGCTACGACGACCGGGCGGCCGAACTGCCGCTGCTGGTCGCGTACCCGGCGGACAGCGCCGCGCAGGCGCGGTCGGCCGTCGTCGGCGGCGACGCGCGGGTGCGGGCCGACCTGCCCGCCGCCGACGTGCTCGCGGTGCGGGCGGGGGTGCAAGACCGGGCGGACCTCTGGTCGTCGCTGACCCGCGGTAGTTCCTCGCAGCGCACGCTGACCGCCGGGGTCAGCCGCATCTGGCTGGACGGCAAGCGGCGCGTCTCGCTGGACCACAGCGTGCCGCAGATCGGCGCGCCGTCGGCCTGGCAGGCCGGATTCGACGGTACGGGTGTCACGGTCGGCGTGCTGGACACCGGGATCGACGCCGCCCACCCCGACTTCGCCGGGCAGCTCGCCGCGGTCCGCGACTTCACCGGCGGGAACGACCCGACGGACAACGTCGGCCACGGCACCCACGTGGCCTCGACCATCGCGGGCACCGGTGCCGCCTCGAACGGCGCGTACCGCGGGGTGGCGCCTGGTGCGAAGCTGGTCATCGGCAAGGTCTGCGCCACGAACGAATGCCAGGACTCCGACGTCATCGCCGGTATGGAATGGGCCGCGTCGCAGGCCAAGGTGGTCAACGTGAGCCTGGGCGACACCGACCGGCCGGGACTCGACCCGCTGGAGACCGCGGTCCAGGACCTGAGCCGCCGGTACGGCACCCTGTTCGTCGTCGCGGCGGGCAACGAGGGCAAGCCTAAGTCGATCTCCTCGCCCTCCACCGTGGACGAGGCGCTCGCCGTCGGCGCGGTCGACGCCGACGACCAAAGGGCGTACTTCTCCAGCAAGGGTCCCCGCCTCGGCGACAACCACATCAAGCCCGACATCAGCGCGCCCGGCGTCGACATCGTCGCGGCCGCCCCCGGCGGCGGCTACCAGCCCATGGCGGGCACCTCAATGGCCACCCCGCACGTGGCGGGCACGGCGGCGATCCTCGCCGGGCAGCACCCGGACTGGACCGGCCCGCAGCTCAAGGCCGCGCTGATGGACTCCACCAAGCCCGGCGGCGAGGACAGCCTCTACGAGCAGGGTGCGGGGCGGGTCGACATCGGCCGCGCGGTCGCCCAGCCGGTCGCCGCCGAGATCGGCGCGATCGACTTCCCGGTCCAGCGTTGGCCGCACCCCGACGACACCCCGTTCACACAGGTCATCGGCTACCGCAACGCGGGCACCGCACCGGTCACGCTGACTCTGGGCGTCGTCAACGCCCCGGCGGGCATGCTCACCGTCAGCCCGGCCACCCTGGTCGTGCCGGCCGGCGGCCGCGCCGAGGCGACGGTCACCGTCGACACCCGGGTCGACACCCCCGACGGCGTCTACCAGGGCGCGGTCACGGCCACCGGGGCCGGCGACCTGCGGGTGCGCACCGTGTTCGCGCTCGACAAGGAGATCGAGAGCTACGACGTACGGCTGCCCCACCTCGGCCGCGACGGCAAGCCGGCCACGGACTACGAGACCGTGGCGGCGAACCTGGCCACCGGCGAGTTCACCACCCTGACCGGGACCCCGGGCGGCGGCACGATGCGGCTGCCCAAGGGCCGCTACGCGCTGTACAGCACGATCCACGAGGGCAGCGTGTCGACGCTGCTCGTACAGCCGGTCCTGGACGTGCGCGGGCCGATCACCGAAGCGCTCGACGCGCGTACCGCCAAGCCGGTCGCGCTGACCGTGCCGCAGCGCGACGCCGCCCCGATGGCCGTCAACATCAGCGCCAACTGGGACGACGGCCTGCGCTACCCGGGTGTCCAGCTCAGTGGGGTGTCGTTCCAGGACGTCTTCTTCGGCCGGATCGGGCCCGCCGTGGCGGCACCGGAGTTCGCGGTGACGCTCGGTGTCGGGCTGGCCCGGCCTGGCAAGGACGGAACCTTCCGGAACAGCCCCTACACGTACGACCTCGCGTACGTGAGCAAGGGCGACATGTTCACGGGCCTGGCCCGGAAGCTGTCCCCGGCGAACGTCGCCACCGTCCAGGCGGTCTACCGCAGCCAGTCGGCCACGGCCACCGCGGTGCGCTACCACCGCGCGGCAGCCCCCGGCGGCCCCGGTCCGATCGGCTCGAACACGGCGATCGACCTGCCGTTCCGCGCCACCGAGTACTACAACACCGACGGCGGGCTGATCTGGACGTCGACCTTCGTCGAGGGCGCGAACTCCACCAGCCAGGAGTCGACCTACCAGCCGGGGAAGACGTACACCCAGACCTGGAACGCGGCGCCGTTCGGGCCGACGGTGCTGGACGCCCCGACCTGGTCGCCGACGGGATACGCGGGCCGTGACGGTGACGTGATCACGGTCCAGCCGGCCATGTTCGCCGATGCGGCCGGCCGCCCCCTCGGGCGCGACGACCTCCAGGTCCACCTGCGGTTGTCGCGCAACGGCAAGGAGATCGGCACGGCCGAGGGCTCGTACGCGGAGTTCACGGTCCCCGCCGCGAAGGCCGCGTACAAGCTGGAGGCGACCGTCACCCGCGGCGCGCCGGACACCCTGTCGACGTCGGTCTCGGTGGCCTGGACCTTCACCTCGGCGCACACCGCCGCGCCGGAGCGGTTCCCGCTGACCACGGCCCGGCCGACGCCTCTGCTCGACGACACCAACTCCGCCCGGGCAGGGCGGCCCACGGCCATCCCGGTGGTGCTGGACCGACACACCACGACGGCGTCCGCGCCGTGCCGGGAACTCGGCGTCGAGGCTTCCTCCGACGACGGCCGGACGTGGGTCAGGCTGCCCGTGATCTGGGGAACTGCCTTCATCAGCCACCCGAAGCGGCCCGGCTTCGTGTCCCTGCGGGTGAAGGCCACCGACACGGCAGGCAACACAGTCACGCAGACGATCGTGCGCGCCTACCGCATCGCCTGACCCAGAACGGACAGGGCCCGGCGGCAATCCGCCGGGCCCTGTCCATGTCCGAAGGCCGCATCCGCAGCCGGTACTTTCCGCGTTTGCACCTCGCGGTTTCCGCGTTTGCGGCGCCGTGTCCGCGTCCGACGCCGTCGCCGTGCCGGACTAGATGACGCCCTTGAGCAGCTGGCGCGCCATCACGATGCGCTGGACCTGGTTGGTGCCCTCGTAGATTTGGGTGATCTTGGCGTCGCGCATCATGCGTTCCAGCGGGAAGTCCTTGGTGTAGCCGTAGCCGCCGAGGAGCTGGACCGCGTCGGTGGTGATCGCCATGGCCGTGTCGGAGGCGAAGCACTTGGCGGCCGCGCCGAAGTAGGTCAGGTCGGCGTCGCCGCGCTCGGAGCGGGCCGCGGCGGCGTAGGTCAGCTCGCGGGCGGCGGTGAGCTTCATGCCCATGTCGGCGAGCATGAACTGCACGCCCTGGAAGTCCGCGATCGGCTTGCCGAACTGGCGGCGCTCCTTGACGTAGTCCAGGGCCGCGTCCAGCGCGCCCTGGGCGATGCCGACAGCCTGGGCGGCGATGGTGACCCGGGTGTGGTCCAGGGTGCGCATGGCGGTGGCGAAGCCGGTGCCGGGCTCGCCGATCATCCGGTCGGCGGGGATGCGCACGTTGTCGAGGTACACCTCGCGGGTGGGCGAGCCCTTGATGCCGAGTTTCTTCTCCGGCGCGCCGAAGCTGACGCCCGGATCGGACTTCTCGACCACGAAGGCGGAGATGCCCTTGGCGCCGACGCCGGGCTCGGTGACCGCGAAGACGGTGTAGTACTCGCTGACGCCGGCGTTGGTGATCCAGCGCTTCACGCCGTTGAGAATATAGTGATCTTCATCACGAACTGCCCGAGTTGTCATGGCGGCCGCGTCGCTGCCGGCCTCGGGCTCGGAGAGGCAGTACGAGAACATGCCTTCGCCGGAGGCGACCTTGGGCAGGTAACGCTGCTTGAGCTCGGCCGATCCGGCCAGCAGCAGCGGCATGGTGCCCAGCTTGTTCACGGCCGGGATCAGCGAGGACGAGGCGCAGGCGCGAGCGACCTCCTCGATGACGATCGCGGTGGCGAGCGCGTCCGCGCCGGCCCCGCCGTACTCCTCGGGGATGTGCGGAGCGTGGAAGTCCGAGGCTCGCAGCGCATCGAAGCTGGCCTGCGGGAACTCGCTCGTTTCGTCCGCTTCAGCGGCGTGCGGGGCGACCTTGGCGTCGCAGACCTCCCGCACCGCCTCGCGGATCGCCACGTGCTCCTCGGAGAGCTGGTACAGCGCGAACACCCGAGACCTCCTCTGAACCGACCTTCGTATGGGGCGTACCGGTCGGTAGCTTAACGCTCGATCAGCAAAGGTCGTCCAGCGCCTGCCGGTAAACTTTCATTGGGATGGTCCAGGGCGTAGGCTCTTCAACTGCTCAAACCTGATGCCCCCACCCCTTGCGGATCAAGGAGACGAGAAGCGTGACGCTCCCGTACGCGAGCCAGCCTGCCCCGGTCACCCCGCCGTCAGGCGCCGCCCGGCCCCGACTGACCTTCATCGGCACCGGTTACCTGGGAGCCACCTACGCCATCTGCTATGCCGAACTCGGTTACGAGGTCATCGGGTTCGACGTGGACGTCGACAAGATCGAGAAGCTGGGCAAGGGCGAGGTGCCCTTCCACGAGCCCGGACTCGACGAGATGCTGCGCCGCAACCTGGCCGCGGGCCGGTTGCGCTTCACCACGTCGTACCAGGAGACGGCCGACTTCGGCGACGTCCACTTCATCTGTGTGGGCACCCCGCAGCGCGCCAGCGGTCTGGGCGCCGACCTCACCTACGTCGAGGCGTCGGTCAGCAACCTGGCCCAGCACCTGAGCCGCAAGGCCCTGATCGTCGGCAAGTCCACCGTGCCGGTGGGCACCGCCGAGTGGGTCGAGCAGCTGGTCGCCAAGCACGCGCGCCCGGAGCTGGCCGTCGAGGTCGCCTGGAGCCCCGAGTTCCTGCAGGAGGGCTTCGCCGTCGACGACGTCATGCGGCCCAACCGCATCGTCGTGGCCACCAAGACCGAGTGGTCGAACTCGCTGCTGCACGCCGCCCACAAGGGCGTCTTCGACCTGGCCGCCACCGAGGACCGCGAGGTGCCGGTGGTCTCCACCGACTTCGCCACCGCCGAGCTGGTCAAGGTCGCCGCGAACTCGTTCCTGGCCACCAAGATCTCCTTCATCAACGCGATGGCCGAGGTCTGCGAGGTCGCCGGTGGCGACATCACCCAGCTGGCCCGCGCGCTCGGCTACGACCCGCGCATCGGCAACCGGTTCCTGCAGTCGGGCGTCGGCTTCGGCGGCGGCTGCCTGCCCAAGGACATCCGCGCCTTCCAGGCCCGCGCCCAGGAGCTGGGCGCCGGTGAGGCGCTGCGCTTCCTGCACGAGGTCGACCTGATCAACCTGCGCCGCCGCCAGCGGGTCCTCAACCTCGCCGCCGGTCTGCTCGGCCGCAAGTTCGGCCCGGCCGGCCCGGACCTGTCCGGCGCGCGTATCGCCGTGCTCGGCGCGACCTTCAAGCCCAACTCCGACGACGTACGCGACGCGCCGGCGCTCGCCGTGGCGGCCATGCTGTCCCGTGCCGGTGCCACGGTGCACGTGTACGACCCGCAGGGCATGGAGAACGCGAAGCGGGCGCTGCCCGAGGTCGAGTACGCCAAGTCGATGGTCGACGCCGTCACCGACGCCGACCTGGTCTGCGTGCTCACCGAGTGGGCCGAGTTCCGCAACGCCGACCCGGTCGCCCTCGGCGCCGTCGCCGCGACCAAGCTCGTCGTCGACGGGCGCAACTGCCTCGACGCGACCGCCTGGAAGTCCGCGGGCTGGACGCTGCGCGCGCTGGGCCGCCCGACGGTCTGACCGCACCACGCGAAGGGCCCATCCGCATACCGCGGGTGGGCCCTTTCGCATGCGTGACGCTCCGTGCGTCCCGCCCGGCCACTAGCTGACTGAAATGGGGCTTTTCAAAGGTCACTCCTATTAGGCATGCTGCTGCTGAGTGGATCCATACGCCGCGTCGTCATCCGGTGACGTGCCGGGAGTCGGAGGTAGCCATGGCTGCGGCCACCAGCACGTGCTCGATGTGTGGCCGGGAACGTGATCCCTCGGTGCGCTGCCCGCACTGCGGCAACACCCCTGAGCAGCTCGCGGCCGAGGTGAACCGGCTCAACAAGGCCATCGCCGACATGAACGCCGAGGACCTGCGCCTGTCCGGCGAGCGCAAGAAGCTGAGCAGCAAGCTGCAGGCGGCGCTGTACCAGCGCGACATCCTCGCCCACGCCGAAGCGCAGCGGCAGAAGAAGGCCGCGCCCAAGCAGCGTCGCTGGCTCCCGCGCCCGCCCGGCGCGCAGACTCCCGCCGCACCGCCCTCCGCGCCGCCGGGCACCCGGCACCCGGACACTGGCACCACCACAGCCGACGAGTCCGGCGTGCCCCGGCAGGCGCCCACGGTCCCTCGCGAGCGCACGGCACCGCGCAACGGCGGCACGCGGCCGGAGGGCATGGGACGGCGGGAGGGCGGTACGCGGGTCGCGCCGCTGCCGCCGTCGCCGGCCGAGCCGCCGCCCGAGGCGTCCGCGCGCTCGGTGCAGAACATCATGCTCGCGCTGGGTTCGCTGCTGCTCGGCATCGCCGCGGTGGTGTTCGCCGCCGTCGCGCTCAGCAACGTCGCCCCCGGCATCCGGCTCACCGTGCTGGCGCTGGCCACCGCCCTGCTGCTCGGCATCGCGCCGAGCCTGGTCCGGGGCGGGCTCTCGGCGACCGCGGAGGCGCTGGCCGCGGTCGGTCTGGCCCTGCTGCCGGTCGACGGATACCTGCTGGCGCAGTTGAGCCTGATCGACACGTCGCTGGTGATCGTCGCCGGGCTGGTCTTCGCCGCCACCGCCGCGATCGCCTACCTCTACCACCGGGCCACCGGCCTGACCATCCCGCGGTACGCGGTGGTGATCGCCATCCAGCCGGTGCTGCCGCTGCTGGTGTACGACCTGATCAACGGTCCCGCCGGCTGGGCCGTGGTGCTGACCGTGGTCGCCGCGCAGAACGCCGTGATCGCGCGCGCCGTCGAGCTGGCCAACGTCCCCGCCCGCCCCGGCCCGCCGCCGCGCCTGGCCACCCCCGCCCCCGCGGGCGCCTCGACCACCGTTCTTCCACCGGACACGACATCGGGCGCGCAGGCGGCGGGCGAGGCCGACGCGGTCGGTCATCCCGGCGACGGCATCCCGACAGTGGCCCGTCCCACCCGGACCGCCGGGCTGCCGGAGGGCCTCGCCACCTTCATGCGGCGGCCCGAAACCGCCGCCACGACGACCCGGCGGTCCGCATTCTGGCTGCGCGAACTGGCCTGGGTGCTGCACGGGCTGGCCATCGCCGCCGCCACCGTGTACGCCGTGGCCGCCCTGCTCACCGCCGATACGCTGCCGTCGGTGCTGCGCGCCTCGGCAGCCCTGCTGCTGGCGGTCGGGGTGGCCCTGGTCGGCGCGCTGATGCTGCGCCGGGCGCCGCTCAACGAACTCGCGGCCGGGGCCATGGTGCTGGCCGTCATCGGCTCCGCGGCACGGGTCGCCGTGGTCGCCCTGCCCGACCGGGCGCTGCTGGTCATCGCCGCCGCCGTGGCGATCACCGGCCTGGGCGTGCGGGCCATCCCGGAGCCGACCCGGCGCGGCCCGCAGCTCGCCTCCACCCTCGCCCTGGTCGTGATCAGCCTGTTCACCGCGGGCAGCGCGCTGCGTGCGGCGCTCGCCCCGGTCGCCGCGGCGTGGCCGTTCGGCAGCGCCGACGTGGCCGGGTTCGCCGCCGAGATCGCGCAGCGGGCCGGGCACCCCGGCTGGCCGCTGGTCGCCACGATCGCCCTGCTCACCATCGCGGCCGCGCTGGCGCTGCCGGCGGCCTGGCGGCACGAGACCGTGGTGGCGGGCGCGGCGCTCACCGCGCTGGCCGCACCGGCCTCGCTGGGGCTGGACTGGGTGGCCACCCAGTGGCTGCTGGCCGCCGCCGCGATCGCGCTGCTGGCCGCCGGGATCGGCGTCGCGGGGATCGGCTCCGCCGAGGGCGGCGCGCCCTGGGCCGCGGCCACCCCCCGGGCGGCCCGCGCCCACCTGATCGCGTCGTTCCTGGTCGGCGCCACGGCGGTCGGCGTCGCGCTGGCGCACACCTGGTCCACCGCCGGGCTGATGGTCGCGTACACCCTGGCTGGGGTGCTGCTCGCGGCAGCGCAGCGGGTGCTGCCCACGCCGCCCGCTACCGGGCTGCTCGGCGACGCCGCGGCCGGGGCCGCCGCGTTCGCCGCGCCGGTCGCGGTCGGCACCGGCGTGCTCACCGTCTTCCCGGCGGCCGGGCGGCAGGTCGCGCTCGCCGCCGCCTTCCTCGCCTGTGCCGCCACCCTGGCCCTGGTCGCGGCCCGCCTGGTCGCGCACCGCCGCATCGGCACCCCGCTCTCGCTCGGCGCGGGCCTGGGCGCGCTGGTCGTGGCCGGGGCGGCGTTCGGCACGGCCGAGGCGGGCGTGCTCGACGCCGGACTGGGCGCACTGCTGCTGGTCTCGGCGATCCTGCTGGCCCTGGCCCCGTCCATCGACTCCGGTCGCCGCGCCGACCGCGCCCTGGACGGCGCGGACCTCGCCGCCGCGGCGGTCACCACGGCGATGATCGCCGCCCTGGCCCGGGTCGCGCACCTGGTCGCCCCGCAGTACTGGCTGGTGCTGTCGGCGCTGCTGGTGCTCGCGGTGGGGGTCACCGTCCGGCTGCTCCCGCAGGAGCTGCGTCGCGGGCCCGTCGCCGGCAGCGCGATGGCCGGCGGCATCCTGGTGCTCATCGCGGGCTATCCGGCGCTGGCCGGCGGGATCAAGGCGCTCGCCCTGCCCGGTGAGCTGTGGGCCGCCGATCTGGCCCCGGTCGGCGGCGGGGTGGAGTTCGGCTGGCAGGCTCCTGCCGCGCTGGTGGTGCTCGCCGTGGCCGCGGCGGTGGTGCTGCCCCCGCCGCGCAGCCACCAGGCCGCCGCGGTCGCCGCGATCCTCGCCACCGTCGGGACCCCGGTCGCGCTCGGCTGGCCCTGGTGGGCGCCGATCGTGCTGGGCCTGACCATCGCCACCGGGTACGCCCTGGCGGCGGCCGTGGCCGAGGACGCCCGGGCCGGGTACACCCGGCTTGCGGTCGCCACCGCGGTCGCGCTGCACGCGCTCGGCGCGAGCCTGGTGCGCCCGTGGACCACCGCCGCGGCACTCGGCATGATCGCCCTCGTCGGGGCGGCGCTGGTGCTGATGGCGGTGCTGATGACCCAGCAGGCCGAGCAGGCGGACGCGCCGCCGCCCGCGCACCTCGACGTGCTCGGCGGCGCGGGCGTGCTCGCCGTGCTGCTGGCCGGCCCCGCGGCGCTGGCCGCGTTCGCCGCGAGCGTCGGCAAGGAGCCCGACGTTCTGCTGACCGCCGCACTCGGCGGGGTCAGCATCGGGCTGGCGGCGCTGGCCGCGGCCCGCCGGCCCGCCGCGCCCTATCTCGGCTGGGGCACCGTCGGCGTGGCGATCTCCGGCACGCTGATCGCCCTGCTGGCGCTCGCGAACGGGCACCCCGCCGGGGTGTACGCCGCCGCGGCGGTGCTGCTCGTGGTGCTCGCCGAACTGCTGCGCACCACCACCCGCGACCAGCTCGGCCTCACCCCCGAGCGGGTCGCCGTGCCGAAACCGCGCCGGGTGCCCAAGGAGGGGCCGCAGCGCTGGCGCGTCGGGTTCGACAGCCGCCAGGAGCTGATCGAACGCAGCCGCCGCTTCCCGTCGTACCCGGGCGCGATGGCCGCCGCCGCGGCAGCCGCACCGGCCTTCATCGCGCTCACCTCGCTGGCGCCCGCGCTGCACACCGCGCTCGTCCGCCCGTACGACAGCCTGAACGCGATCTGGCAAGGGCCGCCCGCCGCCACCACGGTCGCCGCAGACGTCGCCGCGGTGCTGACCGCGGTGCTGCTCACCGTCGCCGCGGGCATCGCCGCGGTCGGCTTCGGCGGCGGCCCCACCCGGGCCGTCTCCGTCGTGGTGCCCGGTGCCGCGGTGACGCTGCTGATCGCGCCGACCGGCCTGGGGCTGGCGTGGCCGGCGAGCGTACTGGCGGGGCTCGGGGTGTTCACGGTCTGCATGCTCAGCGTCGCGCTCACCGAGCCGCCGTCCGGCGAGGACGTCGACCGGCCAGTCCGGGCCGCCCGCGTCGCGGTGCTGCTGCTCGGCCTCATCGCGGGCGGCGCGGGCCTGGCCGGTGCGCTGGCCACGCCGGGGCTGACCATCTTCACGTTCGGCGGCGCGGTCGCCGTCGGAGCCGTCGCCGCGCTCGGCGGCAGGAGCCAGCGCGCCCGCATCCTGGGCTGGCTCGGCGCGGCGCTGGCCGCGCAGCTGTTCGTGCTGACCGTCAGCCTGCGTATCGGCGCGAAGCCGGAGTGGGCGGCGTTCGGCGTGCTGGGCGTCGGCGCGATCCTGATCGTCGGCGTGGCCCTGCACCCCCGGTTCACCCGTCCCGAGGCGCTGCGCGAGGCCAGCGCGGTCGAGTGGGCCGGCTACACCGCCGGGGTGATCGCCCTGGCCCTGGCCGTACGCGCCCCGTCACAGGTCGCGGCCCTGCTCGTCGGCTGGGGTGCGGTGCTCGGCATCGCCGCGACCCGGGCCGGGCGCCCCACCGCGCAGCGCAGGGTGCTGTTCTGGGCCGCCGCGGGCAGCGAGATCGCCGCCTGGTGGCTCATCATGCGCAGCGCCGACATCGCCCTGCCGGAGGCGTACACACTGCCGTTCGCGCTGCTCGCGCTCGTGGTCGGGCTGCTGGAACTGCGGCAGCGCCCGCAACTGGGCAGCTGGGCCGCGTACGGGCCGGCGCTGATCGCGGGCTTCGGCCCGACCGTGGTGGTCGTGCTGGTCACCGACACCAACCCGATCCGCGAGGTCGGCCTGCTCGTCGCGGCCATCCTCACCCTGGTGATCGGCTCCCGCTACGGCCAGCAGGCCCCCGTGGCGATCGGCACGGCCGTCACCGTCATCGCCGCCCTGCACGCCCTCACCCTGGTCGGCACCACCTGGCTGGGCGTCCTCGTCGGCGGCATCGTCCTCATCGTCCT
The DNA here is from genome assembly GCF_009720365.1 of Catellatospora paridis. Taxonomy (GTDB): domain Bacteria; phylum Actinomycetota; class Actinomycetes; order Mycobacteriales; family Micromonosporaceae; genus Catellatospora; species Catellatospora paridis. Next base: position 282,860 of record NZ_WBZD01000020.1, read on the forward strand.
GGGCGCCAACTCCGAACGCCGCCGCCGAGCCGCCGACCGCTACAAACAATTCCGCTGACCCGCGCCCTGCCCACCACCGCGGGATCATGGCGCACCATGATCATCGGACTTGCCAGGCACCTGTGCGTATCAACGGTCAAGATACGCACAGGTGCCCGGCAAGTTCAGCGATCAACGGCCACGAGCGGGTCCGGCGATCTTGGTCACGCCGGCTTCGGAGGCACCGCCCGGCGAAATGCGCCGATGGCCCGAACCATCGCGCCGGTGCGACCGGCAGCCCGCCGACCGCCGGGTTCGTGATCTGTTTTTGTGGACGCTGGGTGCCGTTATAGGGGCATCCAGCGTCCGCAAAAACAGATCATGGGGTGGGTAGGCGGCTGACCGCGAGCGATATGGGCGGTTTGCGGAAGGGCCGGTCAGAGGGTGGCCTGGAGGGCGGCGTCCTTCTGGGCGACGAGTTCGGTGAGGCTGTGGGCGTAGTCGGTGAGCTTGGCCCGCAGCGTGGCGTCGTGGGCACCGAGAATGCGGGCCGCGAGCAGTCCCGCATTGCGGCCGCCCGCGATCGACACGGTGGCGACGGGGATGCCCGCTGGCATCTGCACGATGGACATCAGCGAGTCCATGCCGTCGAGGTACTTCAGCGGCACCGGCACGCCGACCACCGGCAGCGGCGTCACGCTGGCGACCATGCCCGGCAGGTGGGCCGCCCCGCCCGCGCCCGCGATGATGACCTTGATGCCGCGGTCCGCGGCCGACTGCCCATAATCGATCATGAGTTGCGGCGTCCGGTGCGCCGACACGACCCGGACCTCGTACGACACGCCGAACTCGGCAAGCGCCTCGGCGGCGGGCTTCATCACCGGCCAGTCCGAGTCGGATCCCATGATGATCCCGACCTGCGGTGCAGGAGTCTGCTCGCTCATGCCTCGAGTGCCTTTCCGTAGGTCAGCCAGTGGCCGGCGCGGGCCGCGCGGGCGCGGCAGTCGGCGAGGTCGTCGCCGAGCGCGGTGACGTGCCCGATCTTGCGGCCGGGGCGGGTCTGCTTGCCGTACAGGTGCACCTTCACGCCCGGCTCGGCGGCCATCAGGTGGTGCAGCCGCTCGTCGATCGACATGCCGCCCTCGGGGCCGCCCAGCACGTTGGCCATCACCACGGCCGGCGCGGCGAGCGAGGTGTCGCCCATCGGGTAGTCCAGGACCGCCCGCAGGTGCTGCTCGAACTGGGAGGTGCGGGCGCCCTCGATGGTCCAGTGCCCGGAGTTGTGCGGCCGCATGGCCAGCTCGTTGACGACGAGCCGCGGCGCGCCGCCCGGCACGCGGGGGGCGACCTCGAACAGCTCCACCGCCAGCAGCCCGACCACGCCCAGCTCGTTGGCGATGTCGATGGCCAGCTTCTGCGCCCCGACGGCGATCTCCTCGGGCAGGTCCGGGGCGGGGGCGAGCACCTCGACGCAGATGCCGTCCTGCTGCACCGTCTCGACCACCGGATACACCGCGACCTGACCGTACGGCGAGCGGGCAACCTGCACGGCGAGTTCGCGGCGCAGCTCGACCTTCTCCTCCACGATCAGCTCGGCCCCGCTGGCCAGCAGGTCGATGATCTCCTCGACGTCGTTGACGACGAACACACCCCGGCCGTCGTACCCGCCGCGGGCCGTCTTCACGACCGCGGGCAGCCCGAAGGCGACCAGCTCCGCAGCAGACGAGATCGGGGCCCAGCGCGGCACGGGCGCGCCCAGCTCCGACAGGCGGCGGCGCATCAGGTGCTTGTCCTGGGCGTACTGCAGCGCGTCCGCCCCCGGGAAGACCTTGTGGCCCGCCGCGACCAGGGCGCGGATGTGTTCGCCGGGCACGTGCTCGTGGTCGAAGGTGACCACGTCGCACGACTTGGCGAAGGTGCGCAGCGCGTCCAGGTCGGTGTGGCTGCCCAGCTGGACGTCGGCCGCGACCAGGGCCGCGGACTCGTCGACGTCGTTGGCCAGCACCCGCAGGGACTGGCCGAGGGCGATCGCCGCCTGGTGGGTCATACGGGCGAGCTGGCCGCCGCCGATCATGCCGACGACGGGGAGGCCGGTGCGAGTGTCCATCGGCAAGGAGTCTAATCAGCGCCGACGTGCCGAAGCCTTAGCGCCCTTGCGTCCAGTGGACTGCGCCACGCGCCGCGGCGCGGCGAGCGCCAGCACCAGCGGGGTGCGCTCGTCGCCCTGGCCGAAGGGGTTGCGCTCACAGAGCCGCTCCAGGAGCCCCGCGGGCGGCTCACCGGGCTGTGACCAGCCCAGCAGCCGCATGCCGCCGTCTCCTGCGCCGACCACGGCGCAGCCGGCCAGCATGGCGTACACGTCGTCGGGCAGCGTCTTGCGCAGCGCCGCGACGATCTGCTCGGCGACCCGGTCGGCGTCGCGCGGCGGCGGCACCACGGCCAGGTGCGCGGGGGGGCAGGCCTGCTCGCGGGGCGGGCAGACGGAGCGGACCAGCGGCCCGGCGATGCGCTCGGACCAGGCGCGGCGGCCCAGCCGGGCGCACAGCACGGCCAGGCCGAGCCGGGTGGCGCCGCCGTGGTCGAGTGCCACCTGCATGCTCCACGGGTCGGCGAGCCCGACGGCGGGCCCCGCGAGCCGGACCAGCGCGCGGGCGTAAGAGCCGGGCTCGATCTCCCAGATGGCCCGGGACAGGCCCTGGGCCACGGCGACCGGCTTCGCCGCGACGAGCAGGTGCCAGGGCCGGCGCAGTGCCTGGCGCGCGTTCTTGTCCGCGCCGTGCGCGAACTCGGCGACGTACCAGGCGAACTTGTCGGCGATGCGGTCGCCGGCCGCGATGGGCTCGGTGACCACGGCGTGGGTGGTCCAGTCCTGCCCCGCCGCGGCGATCACGACCGGGCCGGGCGCGGGGCGGGACGCGGGCACGTCGGGGGTGCGCTCGTAGGGCGCGAGGACCGTGGTCAGCCAGCGCTCCAGTAGGTAACGACGCCACAGCCGGGCCACGTCGGCCTCGTTCGCGGTCGTCAGGTGCTGCATGACGGCGAGGCCCTCGTGGTCGGTGCCGCCGTGGCGCGGATACAGCAGTGCGCCGATCGTCTCGGCGCGCAACCGCAGCAGGATCTCCCGCAGCGGCGGCTCCAGCGTGGCGGCGGCGGGGGCGGCCCCGGCGGCGCGCAGCGAGACCGGCGGCAGCGTGCGCTCGGCGAGCCCGCGCAGTTCGGCCCGCAGCGCCTCGTCGGTGGTCTCCAGGTCCCGGTACGGGAAGCGCAGCGCGACGCCGTAGCGACTGGCGACCCGGTCGGCCAGGCGCGGCAGGTGCCCGACCGGCCCGCTCCAGCCGCCCGCGCCCAGCAGCGCGTCGACCTCGCCGCCGGTCGCCCGGGCCACCGCCCAGGCCAGGTAGGAAGACAGGTCGGGCATGGGCTCGCCGACGTCGGCGAGGAAGCCGTCGACGTCGATCTCGTCGGCGAAGAACGGCAGCGCCCGGTGCCGCACACTGCTGTCGGGCAGCGGCCCGAGCAGCGCCGAGGCGTACGCGGACGAGTCCGCCGGCAGCCCCGGGAAGTTCACCGAGTACACCGGCAGCCCCCGGTGCTCGGCACGCTCGGACAGCGCCGCGCCGAGCACCGCCGCGCCGGGCAGGCCGGGGCCGAGCAGCACGCCGAGCCGCCCCTCGCCGACCGCGCCGAGCAGCGCCATCCGGCCGGTGACCGGGTGGCCCCGGTGCCGGACCGGCGGGTGCGCGCGGACCAGCCAGCCGTCGGTGTGCCCGGCCGAGATCTCGACGACCTGGTGCGGCAGCACCCGGCGGATGCCGTCGAAAAAGGTGGCCGCGCCCTCGTCGCAGCTGCCGACGGCCAGGAACCGGGCGACGGTCTCCGGGTCGGGCCGGGCGGGCACCCCCGCGGCCAGCAGTGCGGCGGGCTCGCTGGCGACCAGCACCGCGCCGCGGCTGCGTGCGTAGTAGAGCGGCGGGCCGTCGCCGTTGCGGGCCAGCACCAGGCCGTCCGGATCGGCCATGATCAGGGTGTACGGGTCGGGACCGCCGACCAGGCCCAGCGGCCCGCGCTCGGCGTACCGGTGGGCCAGGGTGCTCAGCTCGACGATGCCGTCCACGATCAGCGTGGTGACGTCCAGCCGGTGCACGATCGGCATCGCGGCGCGGATCAGGAGTTTCGCGGAGCCGCAGACCCCGCGGGCCTCCTCGGAGCCGCGCGGGGCGAGCGCGCGGGACAGTGCGGTGAGCGTGTCGGTGGAATTGCGATCGGAGCCGAAGCTCAGCAGAGCGGCGAGACCGGCCACGCGACCATCTCCTCAGGGAAGGCTGAGCGACCTGTGGCGTCGTGCTGCGGAGCAGCATCGGGCACGCCACGGTCGTCGGGGGAACCCTCAGCCTAGCCAGGATTGTCCGTTTGGCCGCCCATATCGTGCTATCAGGCGAGAATTGTCGCCAGTTCGACAGTTGTCGTCACCGGACGGTCGCAGACGAATCCCCGGCAGACGTACGCCGTGGGCTGGTCACCGACCATCGGGCGGCCCGCCAGCAGCGGCACGCCCGGCGCGTCCGGGTGACCCGCCACGATCACCGCTCCGGGTGGCGCGTGTTCGATCGCGGTCAGCAGCAGCGGGTCGGTCTCCGGGTCCGTGGTCGCGATCGCGATCTCGTACGGCCCCGACAGCAGCGCCTCGGCCCCCGCGGCGGCGTACCCCGCGAACCGGGGGTGCCGGGCCAGCAGCGGCACGATCGTGGACAGCGCCCGCTCGGCCAGCTCGTGCCAGCGCGGCTCACCGCTCAGCGCGGAGTAGCTCAGCAGCGCGTTGACCAGCGACGACAGCCCCGACGGGGTGGCGTTGTCGGTCGGGTCGGCGGGCCGGATCACCAGCTGCTCCGCGTCGTCGGCGGTGTCGTGGAAGCCGCCCTGCCCGTCCCGGAACCGCTCGGCCGCCGTGTCCAGCAGCGCGCCGGCCGCCGCCAGCCAGCGGCCGTCACCGGTGACCTGGTGCAGGGCGCAGAACGCCTCGGCCACGCAGCCGTAGTCCTCCAGCACCCCCGCCGGCTGCCCGACCGCCCCGTCCCGCGACACCCGCCGCAGCCGCGCTTCGCTAGTGGCTCCTCCCTGCGGCCCGCCTGAACGGCGGTCCCCCGAGGACTCCCCACCAGCGCCCACGACGTGCGTGGACAGCAGCAGCTCGCCCGCCTCCACCGCGATCGCGCGGAAGTCCACGTTCTCCACGTCGGCCACGTCGCCGACCTCGGTGTAGTTGCGCCAGAACTCGCACAGCGCGGTGACCGCCAGCCCGTTCCAGGCCGCGACCACCTTGTCGTCGCGCATCGGCTGCGGGCGCTCCCGGCGCGAGGCCATCATCAGCCCCCGCACCCGCTCCCAGCGCTGCTGCACCTCCGGCGCGACGTCGTCGATGTCGCGCTTGAGCACCAGCACCGACGTGCCGTGCTCGAACGTTCCGGCGTCGGTCACCCCGAACAGGTCCGCCGCGAACGCCGCGTCGTCCTCGCCCAGCACCTCCACCAGCTGCGCCGGGGTCCACGAGTACGTGGTGCCCTCCACGCCCTCGGTGTCGGCGTCCAGCGCCGAGGCGAAGCCTCCCTCGGCCGTCTGCAGGTCGTTGACCAGGAACATCGCCGTCTCGGTGGCGATCCGCTGGGCCAGCGGATCGGCGGTCAGCCGCCAGATCTCGTTGTAGACCCGCAGCAGCAGCGCGTTGTCGTACAGCATCTTCTCGAAATGCGGCACGGTCCACGTCGCGTCCACCGCATACCGGTGGAAGCCGCCGGCGAGCTGGTCGTAGATGCCGCCGCGGGCCATCGCCTCGCCGGTGTGGCGCACCAGCTCCAGCGCGTCGGCATCCTTGGCCCGCTGATGGTGGCGCAGCAGGAACAGCATCAGCATGTGCGGCGGGAACTTCGGCGCCCCGCCGAACCCGCCCCGCACGCTGTCGTAGTCGGCGCGCAGCCGCTCCACGGCATGGTCCAGCAGCTCCTTGGTGATCTCGCCGCCGCCGCCCTCGATCGGGTTGCGCGCGATCGCCTCGACCACCGCATCACCCTGCTCCAGCACCTGCGTGCGCTGATCGCGCCAGGCCTCGGTGACCGCCTCCAGCAGGCGCGTGAACTGCACCTTCGGGTAGTACGTGCCGCACAGGAACGGCTTGCCGTCGGGCGCGGCGAACACCGTCATCGGCCAGCCGCCCTGCCCGGTCATCGCCTGCGTCGCCGACATGTAGACCGCGTCCACGTCGGGGCGCTCCTCGCGGTCCACCTTGATCGCCACGAAGTGCTCGTTCACGAGGTCGCCGACGACCACGTCCTCGAACGACTCGTGAGCCATAACGTGACACCAATGACACGCTGCGTAACCAACGGAGATCAGCACCGGCACGTCGCGGCGCTTGGCCTCCTCGAACGCCTCGTCACACCACGGCCACCAGTGCACCGGGTTGTCGGCGTGCTGCAGCAGGTAGGGCGAGGTCGCGTCCCCGAGTCGGTTCACACGTCCCACCCTCTCACAACGCCCCGCCCCATACCCCGGTGCCCCATTTGTCGGCGCCGGCTCCGCGTCGCGCTCGTTACCCCGTTGCCACCGGGGGTGCCTTCGTGATGAGGTCGCGGGCATGACGGGGGCGACTTTCCAGGACACGCAGACGGCACTGACCACAGCGCAGCAGGCTGCGCTCGCGCACGTGACCGAGGTCGCGGCGCGGCATCGGCTCCGCGCGCTGGAACGGCTCGGCGACGTGCCGGATCTGGTCGCGCTCGTGGCGGCCGCCACCGCGCACGGGCGGGTCACCCTGAACTTCCATCCCGACCGGCTGCTGGCCGACGGACGCACCGTCGCCGAGTCGATGGCCGCCGACGGCCGCTACCGCAGCCAGTTCGAGACCGGCGTCTCCAATGGCAGCCGCACCGCCTTCCTGCAGGGCGACCGCGACCACTGGGAGGAGTCGCTGTTCGGCGGGGCATATCAGGCCCCGGGCACGACGCTCACGGAACGCCCGCTGTACGGCGGCCTGAACCTGCTCGGCCACCCGGACGGCGCGTGCCCCCGGTTCGGCTCCTGCCACGTGCGGCTGCGCCCGTCGGTGAACGCGCGCTGCACGGTCACCGTGGGCGACAGCCATCTCGGCCCCGCCGACGTCGGCACGCTCGCCGCCTTCGAGCCGGTGCTGGCCGGTCTCGTCGAGCGGGCCCGCGAGACCGGCGTGACGCTGGGCCGTCCCGATGCCGACCCGCTCACCGTGCTGCGCGGACTCGCCGCAGCGGCCGCGGCGGACGACCACGGCCGCGCCCTGGACGACTATCTCGAAGTGCAGGTCCACGGCCCGGTGGACCTGGCCGTGGACGCCGAGGCGCTCGTGCTCGACCCGAGCTTCCGCGGCACGCCGTCCGGCGACCTGCTCACCGGTCTCGCCGCCCGGCTCGGCATCGGCCGGGAGTGGCACACCGGATTCGAACTGACCGCCGCCGAGGTGGGGCCGGACTTCCGCGGCCCGGCGATCCCGCCGCTGGCCGCGGAAGTCTGCGCGCGGTACGCGGGCCCGCGCGGCACCTTCGACGCCGAGCTCGTCGGCCGTGCCGCCGCCGACATGCTCCGCCACCCGGAGTCCTGGTCCACCTGGGGCACCCCCGACGAACTCCTGCAGTACGTCAAGCAGCTCTGGCACACCCTCGTCCACGCCGGCCGCCCGTTCGCCGGTCGCTGACGCGACTGCGCTGACCGCGGTTCGGCAGAGTCCGGGCACGGACCGACCGGTGGCCGCGATCCTTCCTGGACCGCGGCCACCGGTCGGTGACGTGAGGTCAGCGGCTGGACTTCATGGCAGCCAGGCGGGACTCGATCTCCTGGTCGCGCGACGAGGCGGACAGCTCCTCGAACTGGGCGTCCAGGCTGGAGGCCTGCAACTCCTCGTGACCCTTGAGCCGGGCCTCCTCGCGGCGCACCATCTCCTCGAAGCGGCTGATCTCGGTCGTCGGGTCGAGCGTGTTGATGCTGTTGACCGAGGCCTGCACCCGCCCTCGCGCCTCGGTGACCTTGGCCCGGCCGACCAGCTCGTCGCGCTTGCGGCGCAGCTCGTCGAGCTTGCCCCGCATCTGCGTGACACCCTGCTTGAGCTGGTCGGTGACCTGCGTCTGCTCGGCGATCATCGGGCCGAAGCTCTTCACGTCGTTCTCGTACGCGATCTGCTTGCCGATCGCGATCCGGGCGAGGTTGTCGAACTTGTCCGCGTCGGCGGGATTGGCCGAGCGCACCTTGTCGGCCTTCGCGCTGGCCGCCTGCGCCTTGGTCTGCCACTCGGCGGCGTTCTTCGTCGCCTCCGCCGAGTCGGCCTCCAGCAGGCGCAGGTTGGCGATGGTCTGCGCCACGGCGTTCTCCGCCTCGCCGATGTTCGCGGTGTAGTCGCGCACCATCTGGTCGAGCATCTGCTGCGGGTCCTCGACGTCGTCGAGGATGGCGTGGATGTTGGCGCGGGCCATCTGGGTGATCCGCCCGAGGATCGACTGTGCCGCCATGATCAATTTCCCCCTGTCATCGCTTCTCCGGTCTCATCCACGTGCTGGGGCCGCCGAACCGGCCCTGGACCGGCGGCGCACCGGGGGTCGTCGCGCTGCCGTCGGACTGGCTGGCCTCGCTGGTGAGGCCGATGCGGAAGCCGCCCATGCCGCCCCCGCCGAGCACGCTGTCGAGCAGGATGCCGCCGAGGACGGCCCCGCCCATGCCGCCCGCCGCCGCCGTGCCGAAGCCGCCGGGACCGCCGATGATCACGCGGCCGCCGCCCGCCTGACCGCTGTAGCCGGACGGGAACGACCAGCGTTCGATGTCGTCGCGGGCCGAGTCCATGGCCTGCGCGGCGAGGTCGTGCGCGCGCTCCGCGGCGGCCAGCGCGTCGACCGGGTCGCCCCCGCTCTCGGCGCGGTCCAGCAGCGCGTGCGCTTCGGACAGCCGGGCCCGGGCGGTCGTGCCGACCGCCCCACGGCGCGTGGTGATGTAGCCGGTCGCGGAGTCCACCGCGGCGCGGGCCGCGTGCAGCGCCTGGTCGAGCTGTCGGCGGGCCTGCTCGGTGCGGTTGGCCGCGTCGCGTACGCCCCCCATGGCCTCGGCCAGTCCGGACGCCGCGCCCTCCAGCCGGCGCATCATGCCCAGCGGATCGGTCTGCGGTTTGCCCAGTTGTGTGCGGACGTCGCCGGCGACCTGGTCGGCGCGGGCCACCGCGGCCGCCAGGTTCATCTGGTCCGCGCCGCCCGCCCCGCCCGCGGCCTGCATGGCGGCCTTGCCCGCGGCGACCTCGCCCTGCATCTCGTCCACCAGGCGGGTCACGTTCTGCCCGGCCGTGTCCAGGTCGGCAGCGGACTTGTCGAGCGCGTCCAGCAGGCTGCCCGCCTGGCCGAGCGCCTGCTCGGCGCCGCGCAGCGCGAGCGCCGCCTTGCCCCGGTCGCCCGCGGCGAGCCCGGCCGCGGACTGCCGCAGCTGCTCGTCGGCGAAGTCGAGCCGGGCGACGGCCTCGGTGACGTTGCCGGCCACCGGGGTGAGCGCGCCGTCGGTGTAGCGGTCGGTGAGCCGGGCGAGCGTGGCCTGCGCCCCGGGGAGCCGGTCGCGCAGCTCGCCGGCGCGGGCCAGTAGCGACTGGCCGAGCTCCTCGGCGTTGGCGCCCATCGCGCGCAGCTTCTCGAACGCGTCCGCCTCGGCGTCCAGCCGCCGGTCCACCGCGCCGCAGCGGTCGACGATCTCCCGCAGCAGCTGCCGCCGGGTCGTGTCGTCCTCCGGGATCTCGTCGTCGAGCTGGTGCCGGATGCGGAACGCCGCGGCCAGATCCTCCTTTGCGGAGGCGACCGCGGTGGCGAAGGCGGTCACGGCCTCGGCGCCGTACTGGGCGGTGGCGAAGCCGAGTTCCTGCTCGCTGGTGCGCACCGCGTTGTCCACGGCTACCAGCTGCCCGTTGGCGTACGTGGACAGCTGGACGGTGCTGTACGCGGCGAACGGGTCGACCGGCCCGGCCTGCTGCGGCGTGGCCTTCGCCGTGCCCGCGTCACGCCGCCGTCGCCGCCCTGCCACCGTCAGCGCCAGGACCACGCCCAGCACGATGATGGCGAGGCAGCACAGGACCGAGAAGAGATCGACCTCACTGGTCTGCACCGGCACGTGATCACGATATCGCCCGCAATCACCCCTAACCCGGCGAATAGTCTGCCCTCGATCCGCCGTCAGGCGGTGTGGGGGCGGGCGCGCAGCGGACGGATGGGGCGGGCGGCCCGGGAAAGGGTGTGCAGGGCTTCGGTGATCTCGTCGGCGGGCAGCGGATGGGAGAAGTGGAAGCCCTGGCCGGCGTCGCAGCCGAGGCGGCGCAGCGCGGTCCGCTGGTCGGCCGTCTCCACGCCCTCGGCGACCACCCGCAGGCCGAGCTGGCGGCCCAGCTCGACGACCGCCTGCACGATGGCGGCGGCCTGGCGCGAGTCGGCCATCCGGGCGACGAAGGTGCGGTCCACCTTCAGCTCGTCGACCGCGATCCGGGTGAGGAAGGTCAGCGACGAGAAGCCGGTGCCGAAGTCGTCCACGGCGAACCGCACCCCGAGTCCGCGCAGCTCCCGCAGCACCTGGTCGGTGATGGGCAGCGGGCTGAGCACCACCGTCTCGGTGATCTCCAGGACCAGCCGGGACGCCGGTATGCCGTGGCGGCGCAGCAGCTCGTCGACGTCGGCGGGCAGCTGCGGGTCCAACAGACTGCGCGGGGACAGGTTCACCGCGACGGGCACGTCGAGGCCCTGCGCGGTCCACTCGGCCGCCAGCGTCAGGGCCTGGTCGAGCACGTGCCGCGTGAACCGCCCCAGCAGGTCGCTGGCCTCCACGGCGCGCACGAAGTGCTTGGGCAGTAGCAGGCCCCGGCGCGGGTGGTGCCAGCGGATGAGCGCCTCCACCCCGGACGGCGCGCCCGTGTCGAGGTCGACTGCGGGCTGCATGACCAGGTGGAGCTGGTCGTCGGTGGCCAGTGCGGCACGCAGCTCGGCGACCAGCGCCAGCCGGTCGGTGCTGGTCCGGTCGCGGTGCGGGTCGTACGCCGCGACCCGCGAACCCGACTCCTTCGCCTGGTAGAGCGCGATGTCGGCCCGGCGCAGCAGCTCGGTGAGGTCGAACTCGCCCGCGGTCGCCACGGCCACTCCCACCGAGACCTCGGCCGACAGCGTCACCCCGGCGACCTCGGTGGGGCTGGCCAGCGCCGCGGTCAGCATGCGCGCGCGGCGCTGGGCGACGAGGTTCGCGGCGCTGAGCCGGTCGACCTCGTCGTGCTCGGCGGACAACCCGGGCAGGTCGGTGACCAGCAGCGCGAACTCGTCTCCGCCGAGGCGGGCCAGCAGCTCGCCGTGCCCGACGTCGGCGGACAGCCGCGAGGCGGCGGTCTGCAGCAGTTCGTCCCCGGCGAGGTGGCCCAGGGTGTCGTTGACCTCTTTGAAATGGTCCATGTCGAGCAGCAGCAGGGCGACCGGGATGCGGGCGTCGAGGCCGCGCAGCACCGCGTCGCCGCGGTCCATCAGCGCGTCGCGGTTGAGCAGCCGGGTCAGCGGGTCGTGATGGGACTCGTACATGGTGCGTTCGCGCAGCTCGCGAAGGGCGTTGTGGGTCGCGGCGTCGTGCAGGGCGGCGGCCAGGGCGTCTCCGAACACGGCGAGCCGGTGCTGGTCGTTGGGCCCCCAGGCGCGCTGGCGCAGCAGCCGCAGGGTGAGCACGCCCACCCGGCCGCCGGCCACCTCCAGCACCCGGGTCACCGCGGGCGCCCGGCCCGCCTCGGCCGGCGGCACGGCCGACACCGGCTCGACCTGGACCTCGTCGCCGGTGCGCAGGCTGCTGCGGTATCGGGTCTGCGAGCCGAGCACGGTGAGCTCCACCGCCCGCACCGGGAACAGGGAACGGGCCGCCTGCAGGCCCTCCTGCGCCACGGCCAGCTCGTCCAGCCGGTGCAGGGAACGGCTGGCCAGCGCGAACGCCCGCCAGGTGCGGCGCTCCTCGTCCTCGTGCACCCGGTGCACGTAGAGCTGGTGCAGCAGCCACAGCAGCGGCGGCAGCACCCACAGCCAGCTGCTGCCCCACAGCCGGACCGCGACCAGGCCGAGGGCGACGTTGCCGACGATCATCACGGGGGTGCCCCGCAGCGCCTGCCAGACCACCCCGATCATGTTCTGCCCGTCGCGCACCGCCAGGTGCACCGCGAGCAGGACGGCACTGCTGAGCAGGTAGATCAGCGCGGCCAGCACGACCACGGCGGCGGCCTGCGCCGACATCGGCACCACCGGCACCCCGCCGGCCCAGACGACCAGCGCGGCGACGGCCGCGGACAGGGTCAGCGACGCGGCGGCCCGCACCGTCTCGATCGGACTGGTGCGGTTGCCGGAGACCACCGACACCACCGGCTTGGCCAGCAGCACGCCGATCCCGGCGGCGGCGGGGATCCACGTCACCGGGACCAGGATGAAGCCGACGATCAGCGCGGCCTCGCCCCAGTCGACGTCGATGGTGGTGGAGCCGACCCGCATCCGCAGCCCGAACAGGTGGGCCAGCGTGATCAGGCAGATGAGCAGGCCGAACTGGCCGAGGTCACCCTCGCGCACGCCCAGGATCGCGCCGATGCCCGCGACCAGGACCGCGGTGACGACAAGACAGGTTATGACAATGCGGACACGTGACGTCAACGAGGCGGCACCGGACCAGCGATAGAGTCCGTCCGCCGCGCGCGTGAGCCACCTGCCCATCCGTGCCCCCTGTCCGAGCGCACCTGAAACGGAGGCCCGTCGTCTCCATCTGAAGACGACGCGCTCTCCGCCTGACGCGACAGGCCGTGTCCGATTCCCTCGGTCCGCCTAGCGAGGGTCCGGCGTGACGGGCGAGTCCGTCCGCGCACCGTCACTCATGCTCGCCGAATCGAACGTCTCGGGCAACCGCTTCAGGCGCTGATTCATGTTGCGAATCAGGAAAACCGTTGCAGCGGCCAGGAGCAGGATCAACAGCAGCGCCATCGGTCCGGCGAGACCGTCGCCGGACCGGGTGTCGCCGAAGTTGTTGTCGGCCAGGAACTCCAGCATGTGCCTCACCTATCCGCTACCGCCGGCGCGCGTACGCCGGCGAACAGGTCGTCCTCGGGGATCGCGGTAGCCACGGTCGACCTGACCAGCTGATAGTCCTCGGTCGGCCAGGCCGCGCGCTGCACGGTCAGCGGCGCGCGGAACCAGGGGCCGTCCGGGTCGATCTGGGTCGCGTGCGCGCGCAGCGCGTCGTCACGCAGCTCGAAGTACTCGCCACAGGGCACCCGGGTGGTGATCCGCGGCGACTTGTCGCCCACCCAGTCGTCGTTGAGCCGCTCGCCGTAGGGCGACTCCAGCCCCGCCGCCTCCATCGCCTCGTGCAGCGCGGTGAACTTCACCTTGGTGAAACTGATGTGGTAGTAGACCTTCGGCACCTCGAAGGCCGGACCGAAGTCCGGATACCGCTCCGGGTCCGCGGCGGCCTCGATCGCGGCCATGCTGACCAGGTGGGTCTGGATGTGGTCGGGGTGCGGGTAGCCGCCCTCTTCGTCGTAGGTCAGCAGGACCTCCGGCCGGAACTCGCGGATCAGCTTGACCAGCGGCGCCGCCGCCTCCTCGACCGGCACCCGGGCGAAGCAGCCCTCAGGCAGGCCGGACGGGTCGTCGTGGGTGTAGCCCTCGACCCAGCCCGAGTCGACGAAGCCGAGCCAGGCCTGGTCCACACCGAGGATGTCGCGGGCCGCGGCCATCTCCGCGCGGCGGATCTCGGCGATGTTCTCCCAGACGTCCGGGCGGTCCAGTTTCGGGTTGAGCACGTCACCCCGCTCGCCACCGGTACACGTGACGACCAGCACCTCCGCACCCTCGCGGACATACCGCGCCATCGTCGCGGCACCCTTGGACGACTCGTCGTCCGGATGCGCGTGCACCGCCATCAGTCGCAGCCGCTGCGTCACCGTGCTCTCCCCACGTGCGAGAATCGACCCTGACAGTGTTCCTCACGCGTCTGACGCGTCACACGAAGGACCCCCACCGGTGACCGAGACCTCCACCGACACCGCCGCCGGCCCGGTGGCCGAGCGCGCGCCGTGGCCGGCCGGGCGTTACGGCCGCCGTCGTGAGCAGCGTCCCGCCTCCCGCTCGACCGTGCTCGTGCTGGCCGTGCTGACCGTGCTCGCCATGACGTTCATCGGAGCCCGCCTCTACCGGGCGTATGGTGACGGAGACTACACAGCGTCGGTGACGGCGTTCGACGAGGTCACCGACACGCAGGTCGCGGTGACGTTTTTGGTCCGGATGCCGGCCGACGGCACCGCGGTCTGCCTCGTCCGCGCGCGGGACTCCACCGGCACCGAGGTCGGCCTGGAAGAGGTCACGGTGCGGCCAGGTCCCGATCCGGAGCGCACCATGGTGACGCATCGCCTGGTCACGACGGGACGCCCGGTGACCGGTGAGGTTAAGGGCTGCCACCCGGCGTGAGTCGCTGGTAGGTTGGTAACTTCGCCCATCGCGCTCAATGGGGCAGGTACCTCTGCAGCGCATGGCCGGTCCGCACCGCCGCAACGATACCCAGAACCCGTAAGACCTGAGGAGAACGCCCGTGTCCACGACTGATGCCACCTGGCTGTCCCAGGACGCGTACGACAGGCTCCAGGCCGACCTGAACGAGCTCATCGCCGCTCGGCCCGCGATGGCCGCCGAGATCAACGCCCGCCGCGAGGAGGGCGATCTCAAGGAGAACGGCGGCTACCACGCCGCCCGCGAGGAGCAGGGCAAGGCCGAGGGACGCATCCGCCAGCTCCAGGAGCTGCTGCGGGTCGCCCACGTCGGCGAGGCCCCGCGCGGTGACGGCGTCTCCATCGGCAACGTCGTCGTCATCTACTTCGACGACGACACCTCCGACACGGAGACCTTCCTGCTCGGCTCCCGGGAGATCGCCGCGACCACGGACCTGACCGTGTACTCCCCCGAGTCGGCCCTCGGCCAGGCCATCATGGGCGCCCGCAAGGGCCAGACCGTCACCTACACCGCCCCCAGCGGCGTGGACATCAAGGTGACCGTCGTCTCCTTCGAGGCCTTCGGCGGCTGACCCCCGCCCCACGCCACACCCTCCGGGCCGGCACCGCTCCCGCGGTGCAGGCCCGCCCTTTTACCCCACCGCCCCCCAAGATCGCGACGATCTTGCGTGAACTGTTGGCCTTATGTCCGAATCACCCGTGTCGCACCCACACGCCACGCAAGATCGTCGCGGTGGTGGGGTTCAGTGGAACGGGGTGTCGACGTCGACCTGGTAGCCGGCGGCGCGGAGGGCGCTGACGAGCTGGTCGGAGTGCTCGGCGCCGCGGGTCTCCACGGAGAGTTCGACCTCGACCTCGCCCAGGTGCAGGCGGGGGTCGTGGCGTTGGTGGGCCACGTCGAGGACGTTGGCGCGCTGCTCGGCGATCAGGGTGAGCAGGGCGGCGAGCTGGCCGGGGCGGTCGGCGCAGCGGACGTTGACGTGCAGGTAGCGGCCGGCGGCGCTGAGGCCGTGCTCGATGACGCGCAGCATCAGCAACGGGTCGATGTTGCCGCCCGACACCACGGCCACGACCGGGGTCTTGACCTGCACGTGGCCTGCCAGCAGGGCGGCCACGCCGACCGAGCCGGCCGGCTCGGCGACCATCTTGCCGCGCTCCAGCAGCATCAGCAGGGCGCGGGAGATCTCCTCGTCGGTGACGGTGACGACCTCGTCGACGAGCTTGCTGATGTGCGCGAAGGTCAGGTCCCCGCAGCGGCCGACCGCGATGCCGTCGGCGATCGTGGCCACGCTCGGGATGCGCACCGGCCGTCCGGCCCGCAGCGCGGGCGGCACCGCGGCCGCGCCGGCCGCCTGTACGCCGATGATCGTGATGTCCGGGCGCAGCGCCTTCGCGGCCACGGCGAGACCGGAGATCAGGCCGCCGCCGCCGATGCCGGTGATGATCGTCTGCACGTCCGGGCGCTGTTCCAGGATCTCCAGCGCGACCGTGCCCTGCCCGGCGATCACATCCGGGTGGTCGAACGGGTGGATGAAGACCGCACCGGTGCGCTCGGCGAACTCCTGCGCCGCGACCAGCGCCTCGTCGACGGTGTTGCCGGCGAACTCGACCCGCGCGCCATACCCCTTGGTCGCGGCGACCTTCGGCAGCGGCGCGCCCATCGGCATGAACACGGTGGCCCTGGTCTTGCACAGCCCGGCCGCGAGCGCGACGCCCTGCGCGTGGTTGCCGGCGCTCGCCGCGACCACGCCCCGCGCCCGCTCCTCCTCGCTGAGCCGCGAGATCCGCACGTACGCGCCGCGCACCTTGTAGGAGCCCGCGCGCTGCAGGTTCTCGCACTTCAGCCAGGTCGGCCCGCCGAGCTTGGCCGACAACGGCCGGCACGGCTCGATCGGGGTGGTGCGTACGACGGACCGCAGGCGCTCGCGCGCCGCCTCGATGTCGGCCAGGCTGACCAGCTCAGGTGTCACACGCTGATCGTGCCACTCGGCACGGCCGCGGGCACAACGGGGACATGCGCCGCCCGGGCGCGCTCGATCCGCGCAGTCTGCGCCCGGCTGATCGACAGGATCAGCTTGACCAGGAAGAACCCGGCGAGCACGGTGCCCGCCGCCTCGACCAGGCCGAAGATGAACATGTTCTCGAAGTAGGCCACATGCGCCGCGAAGGTGTTCGTGTCGGGCTCCATCCGGCCGGCGGCCTGCGAGGTGGCCAAGCTCACCACGTACCCGGCCCACCACAGGCCGGTGAACAGCCCGACCCGCCGGTGCTGGAGGCTGGCGGAGGCGACCTGGTGCATCACCCGGCACGGGACGACGAAGTTCGCGAACGGGACGAACCACCCACCGATCGCCCAGCCCGCCGCCATACCCGGCTGCGCCTCGGGGAAGGCGTCGAGATTCACCCGCGCGCGGAACAGCCAGATGATCACCAGCACGCCCGCGACCAGCATGCCGAGCAGGTCCACCCCGGTGATCGCCAGTTCGACCAGGTAGGCCTGCTGCAGCAGGTCGGTGTCCCGGTCGGCCTGGGCCTGCTCCGCCATGGCCTCGGGCAGCAGCGCCAGCATCACGCCCAGCACGGTGAGCACCGTGGAGACCACCACCGCGGCGACTGCGGCCAGGCCGATGCCGTGCACGGTGTGCACCTTCGCCTCCGGCCAGATCAACGGAGCGGTGCGGTCCAGGCCGCAGGCACGGCAGTAGATCCCGGTCGCCGGGTTGTCGGCGGAGCAGTGAAGGCAGGGCACGGTGTACTCCAGGGTCGAGGGCCCACGGAGGGTAACCGAGCAGCAGGTGCCGATGGCACCCAGGCCAGGTGAACCCCGACCACACCGGACTCCACCATCACGATCCGTGACTGCCGCAGCGGGTCGGGCCGGCCGCGGCCCCTGGGACCGCTCAGTTCGGGCGGGGGAAACCCGGGGCGTGCCTGCGCCAGGGCGCGGCCAGCTCGATCTGGCCCGCCACCGCGAGCAGCAGCAGCTCCGTGCCGGGCGGGCCGATCAGCTGCACCGTGGCGGGCAGGCCGTCCGGGCGCACCCCGACGGGCAGGGTCATCGCCGGGAAGCCGGCGATGTTCCACGGCGCGGCGAACGGCGCGTTGCGCACGTTGGCCACCACGTTGGTCAGCCAGCCTCGGCGGTGCCAGTCGCCGGCCTTCAGCGGCGCTCCGGCCAGCACCGGCGTGAGCAGCAGGTCCACCCCGTTGTCGACGAAGAAGTCCAGGCAGGCGTCGCGGAACTCCTTGCGGTCCTGCTCGCGCACGTATCCGCGCCGCCAGGCCCAGCCACCCACGGCGACGTGCCGCCGGGTGCGCTTCTGCAGCTTCCACCGCTCGATCCCGGCCGCCTCGACATCGCGGTATGCCGCGGCGAACCAGGTCGCCAGACCGCGCAGGCCGATCGAGGTCGAGTACGCCGGGTCGGCGGTCAGGGTGTCGTGGCCGCACTCCGCCAGCAGCCGGGTGGCGGTGCTCACGGCGGCCCGGTTCGCCTCGTCGGCGCCCGCCCCGGCCACGGGCGACTTCAGCGACACCGCGATGCGCAGCCGGCCCGGCTGGCTGAGCGGCTGCGGCGTGCGCCCCGCCAGCACCGCGAAGCCCAGCGCCGCGTCGGCGACCGTGGTGGCCAGCATGCCGTGCTCGACCAGGCCGAACCAGGCGTCGGCGCCCAGGTTCACCGGCAGCACGCCCCGGCCCGGCTTGAGCCCGATCAGGCCGCAGCAGGCCGCCGGGATGCGGATGGAGCCCAGCCCGTCGTTGGCGTGGGCGATCGGCACCAGGCCCGCCGAGACCGCGGCCGCCGAGCCGCCGGAGGACCCGCCCGGAGTGCGGTCCAGCGCCCACGGGTTGCGGGTCACCGCGCTGTCGTCGTCGGTCACGCCCCACAGCCCCAGCTCGGGCATCCGGGTCGTGCCGACCACCACCGCGCCCGCGCCGCGCAGCCTGCGTACCAATTCGTGGTCCTCCTCGGCCACGGCCTGGCGCGCGCCCGCGGAGCCGTGCCACGTCGGCAGCCCGGCGACCGGGGTGTTCTCCTTCACCGCGATCGGCACCCCGGCCAGCGAGAGGTTGCCCATCTCGCCCTGGTCGTCGACCTTCTCCGCCTCGGCGGCCGCCTCTGCTGCACGCACCGTGCGGAATGCCGCGACGACCGGGTCGGTGTGCGTCAGGTAGTCGAGGTGATCGGCCACGACCTGCGTCGCCGACGTGTCACCGCGTCGCACGGCCCGCGCGATCTGCTTTGCGGTGGCGCCGACCCAGGTGTCCGCCATCTCATTCCTCCACCACGTCGAGACCCACAACCGGTGCTCCAGTATGGAGTGCGGTGACGCGACGTGAGCAACAGGAGCCTTGCCGCAACGGAATTCATTGGCGATGCTGGGCAGATGCAGCCGGAACAGCAACGTCGCGATTGGACCGTGCCCATCGTGGTCGGCGTGGTCGTGGTGATCGTCGCGCTCGTGGTGTGCCTCGGCGGAGCCGCCGCCGCGTATTTGCTGACCCGGCCCGGTCCCGTCGCGCCGTCTCCGTCGGCCTCGCCGTCGCCGAGCCCGGTCGCCGTGGTGCCGTCGCCGGCGCCGGTCTCGCCCGCGCGGTGCCTGATAGGACAGTGGCGCGAGACGTCATACACCTCCAGCGCCGAGCTGTTCGGGGTGACCGTGCAGCTGACCGGGGCAGGCACGCTGCTGAGCTACGGCGCGGACGGCACCCTGGTCACCGTGGACAAGGTCACCCGCACGGGCACCCGCAACGGCGACCGGTACGAGGTGATCCACAACGGCACGACCCGGCTGAACTACGAGGCCGACGCCGAGATGATCAGCTACAGCAACGCGTCCGCCACGGGCACCACCACGTGGAAGGTCAACGGCAGCGTCCGCGACCGCGAGAACCTCAGCACCACTATCACGCCCGACCGCTACACCTGCAAAGGCGACAAACTTCGCATCTACGGCGACGGCTACTCCATCGAAGCCGACCGCATCCTCCCACCCGGCCGCCCCGTCTGACCCTTCCCGGCGTGGAAAGCGAAAGATCGCTGTCCCGTGTCGAACCTGCGGTTCAACCCGAGGTTCCGACAGGAAACAGCGATCTTCGCTTTTCCACGCCAAGGTCAGCCGAGGGCGGTGGCCAGGTCGGCGAGGAGGTCGTCGATGGTTTCGATGCCTACGGAGAGGCGGATGAGGTCGGCGGGGACCTCCAGCTCCGAGCCGGCGACGCTGGCGTGGGTCATCTTGCCGGGGTGCTCGATCAGGGACTCGATGCCGCCCAGGGACTCGGCCAGGGTGAACACCTTGGTCGTGTTGCACACCCGCTCGGCGGCCGCCGGGTCGCCCATCCGGAAGCTGATCATGCCGCCGTACCGGCGCATCTGCTTGGTGGCCAGCTCGTGGCCGGGGTGCTCGGGCAGGCCCGGGTAGAGCACCTGCTTGACCTTCGGGTGCCGGGTCAGGAACTCGGCCACCTTCTCGGCGTTGTCGCAGTGCCGCTCCATGCGTACGGCCAGGGTCTTCACCCCGCGCAGCGTCAGCCAGGCGTCGAACGGGCCGTTCACCGCACCCATCGCGTTCTGGTGGAACTGCAACGAGTCGGCCAGCGCCTTGTCGTTGAGCACCAGCGCGCCGCCGACCACGTCCGAGTGGCCGCCCACGTACTTCGTGGTCGAGTGGACCACCACGTCCGCGCCCAGCGCCAGCGGCTGCTGCAGGTACGGGCTGGCGAAGGTGTTGTCGACCACCAGCAGCGCGTGTGCGTCCCGCGACACCGCGGCCAGCCCGGCGATGTCGGCGATGCCGAGCAGCGGGTTCGTCGGCGTCTCCACCCAGACCATCTTCGTGTTCGGGGTGATCTTGGCGCGCACGTCGTCGACGTCGGAGATCCGGGCCGCGGTCCAGGACAGGCCCCAGCGCTCGGCCACCTTCGCGAACAGGCGGAACGTGCCGCCGTACGCGTCATCGGGAATGATCACGTGGTCGCCGGGCTTGCACACGGTGCGGATGAGCGTGTCCTCGGCGGCCAGGCCGCTGGCGAACGTGAGCCCGCGCGAGCCGCCCTCCAGCGCCGCCAGGCACTCCTGCAGGGAGTCGCGGGTCGGATTGCCGGACCGGGAGTACTCGTAGCCCAGCCGCGGCGAGCCGACCGCGTCCTGCTTGTAGGTCGACGTCTGGAAGATCGGCGGGATCACCGCACCGGTGCGCTCGTCCGGTTCTTGGCCTGCATGGATGGCGAGCGTTTCAAACCCGTAAGACATTCCACCAGCGTAGAGGAGGACACTGGAGACATGTTCCTTCGCCACAAGAAGCTCGATGTCGTCAACGCCAGCGAGGCCCTGGCCGGCCGGGACACCCCGATCGTGCCGCCGGCCGAGCACTTCGTGCTGGGCACCCCGCTGTCCGGCCCCTGGCCCAAGGGCTATCAGGTGGCCGTCGTGGCCATGGGCTGCTTCTGGGGCGCCGAGCGCCTCTTCTGGAAGCTGGACGGCGTCTACTCGACCTCGGTCGGCTACGCCGGCGGCATCACGCCGAACCCGACCTACCAGGAGGTCTGCTCCGGCTTCACCGGGCACACCGAGGCCGTGGAGATCGTCTTCAACCCCGAGGTCATCTCGTACGCCGAGATCCTGCGGGTGTTCTGGGAGAACCACGACCCGACCCAGGGCATGCGCCAGGGCAACGACGTCGGCACGCAGTACCGGTCGGCGATCTACGCCACCACGCCGGAACAGCTCAAGGAGGCCGAGGCCTCGCGCGACGCGTTCCAGCCGGTGGTGACCGCCGAGGGCTACGGCCAGATCACCACCGAGATCGCGACGCTCGGGGACTACTTCTACGCCGAGGACTACCACCAGCAGTACCTCGCGAAGAACCCCGACGGGTACTGCGGCATCGGCCCCAACGGCATGAGCTGCCCGATCGGCGTCGCCAAGACCGACGCCTGACCCGCTGCGCAACCCGGCAGGCTGTGCCGGACGGGTGCCCCCGTCCGGCACAGCCTGCGTTGATCGCGCCAGAACGTAGCGGCCGCCCCGTCCCGAGGCAACGGCGTTGTGCGATGGCCGTCGGAGACGGTCGGCGAATCAGTCGTGCATGGATGGTGAAGATCGGCTCACCCGGTCACGGCGACCTCGGAGGTCATCTTGCGCAGGTGGCCGACGACGCGCTCCGGGCCGTGCAGACGCACCCGCACGGTGTGCCGGATGTCGCCGCTGGACGCGCCGAGCCGCAACTCCAGGTCGCCCGGCTCGACGATGCGCCGCCCGTCGCGGCCGGTGAACGCGGACAGGTCGGCGGGCACGGTGAACTCCACCCGCCGCGCCGCACCCGGTTCCAGTGCCACCCGGGCATACCCGATCAGCCGCTGCACCGGCCGGGTGACCTGGGCGACCGGATCGTGCAGGTAGAGCTGCACGACCTCGGTGCCGGCCCGCTCGCCGGTGTTGCGCACCGTCAGCGCCACCCGCACCGCCCCGTCGGTCGGGCAGGCCGTCTCCTGCTCGGCCGGCGGCTCGGGCTCCCACGCGAAGCTCGTGTACGACAGCCCGTGGCCGAATGGGAACAGCGAAGTCGGGTCGACGGTGCTCACCTCGGTGGCGTGCCCGAGCGGCGGCATGAGGTAGCTCGCGGGCTGCCCGCCCGGGTGCCGCGGCACGCCGATCGGCAGCCGCCCCGACGGGTTGACCCGGCCCGCCAGCACCCCGGCCACCGCCGGCCCGCCCTCCTGACCGGGGAAGAACGCCTGCACGATCGCGGCGAGCCGGTCCACCCACGCACCCAGGGCGTACGGGCGTCCCGACAGCAGCACGGCGACGACCGGCCGCCCGGTGTCCAGCAGCGCCTCCAGCAGCCGCTCCTGCACGCCGGGCAGCCGCAGCTCGCCGACGTCGCAGCCCTCGCCGGAGGTGCCCTTGCCGAACAGGCCGGCCCGGTCGCCGAGCACCACGACGCAGACGTCGGCCTGCTCGGCGAGCGCGACGGCGGCCGCCAGGTCCGCGGTGTCCGTGCCGTCGACCGCGCAGCCCACGGCGTGGGTGAGCGTCGCCTTCGGCAGTTCGGCGCGCAGCGATTCGAGCACCGTGGGGATGGACACGCCGAGCGGCAGGCCCGGGTGGTGCAGCCCGACGTGGCGCGGGAAGGTGTAGCAGCCGAGCATGCCGTCGGCGTCGTCGGCCAGCGGCCCGACCACGGCGATCGAGGCGGTCGGCGACAGCGGCAGCACCCCGTCGTCGGCCAGCAGCGTCACCGACTGCTCGGCGAGCTGCCGGGCCAGCTCACGGGTGGCGGGCGGGTCGAGGTCGACGCTGCCGGGGCGCGGCGGGGTCCAGCCCGGGTCGAGCAGGCCGAGCTCGCACTTCTGCCGCAGCACCCGGCGCACCGCCCGGTCCACCAGCGTCATCGAGATCGCGCCGTCCTGCACGGCGTCGGCCAGCGGCCGCCCGTAGCAGCGCACGATCGGCAGCTCGACGTCGACTCCGGCGGCCAGCGCGAGCCCGGCGGCGGCGGTGAGGTCGCCCGCGACGCCGTGCAGCGAGTGCAGGAAGGTGATGCCGAAGTAGTCGGCGACCACGGTGCCGTCGAAGCCCCAGGCGCCGCGCAGCAGGTCGGTGAGCAGCCTGCCGTCGGCGGCGGCGGGCACGCCGTCGATCTCGGCGTACGAGTGCATGACCGAGCGCGCGCCGCCGTCGCGCACCGCCATCTCGAACGGCGGCAGCATCACGTCGGCCAGCTCGCGGGGTCCCATCGCGACGGGGCCGAAGTTGCGCCCGGCCCGGGACGCGGAGTAGCCCGCGAAGTGCTTGAGCGTGGCCACGATCCCGGCCGACTCCAGCCCCCGCACGTACGCGGTGCCCACCGTCGCGACCAGATACGGGTCCTCGCCGATGGTCTCCTCGGTGCGCCCCCAGCGGGCGTCGCGGGACACGTCGAGCACCGGGGCGAGGCCCTGGTGCACGCCGACGGCGCGCATGCCCTGGCCGATCGCGGCGGCCATGCGCTCGACCAGGTCGGGGTCGAAGGTCGCGCCCCAGGCCAGCGCGGTCGGGAAGATGGTCGCGCCGTGGGTGGTGAACCCGGTCAGGCATTCCTCGTGCACCAGGGCCGGGATGCCGAACCGTCCGGACGCGACGATCGCCTCCTGCAGGCCGGCCAGCCGGGCCATGCCCTCGGCGGGGTTGACCGGGGCGGTGCCGAACGGGCGGGTCAGCTGCCCGAGCCCGTCGGCGATCAGGGTCTGCCAGTCGAACCCGTCCTCGACCATGTCCTGCTGGTATGGCGCGACGTCGTCGCCGTCCGAGCCCGCGCCGGGCCACACGCTGTAGAGCTGGGCGATCTTCTCGGCCGGGGTCATCCGGCGGATCAGGTCGTCGACCCGTCGCTCGACCGGCCGCGTCACGTCGCGCCAGGGCTGGTCGTCGGGTCCGAGGCCGGTCACGGCCGCGGTGGCGGCGTCCTTGTGGGTCGACATCGCCCTGCCTGTCTTCCACCCGGAATGACTGAACTTCCGGTAGTTTCCGGTATTCACACCTCACCGCTGAGGCATCAGCCATCGCACCCTAGCACCCTGATCCGGCGTACAGACAAGGGTTGCGAGCCACTTTGTCACCCACACCGTCGAATTCGGAGGCCGCAAACGCGTTCCGAAACTTTCGTAGCCGCGTCCCCGCACTTCCGGAACCCCCACCCTCCCTCCGGGCCGGAAGCAAGCCCCATGATCGCCCGATGTGCCTGGCAGATGGGCGAAAGGCGGCTCAAGATACGCACAGGTGCCCGGCACGTCGAGCGATCATGGGGACCTCCCCGGCGGACTGCGGCCCGCCCCGTGATCAAGGTGACGTGGTCGGGGCCGGACAGAGCCGTGACCAGCCAGTAACGTGCCGGGCATGACGCTGACGATCCGCCGGGGCGGCACGCCCGAGGACGTGGCCGCGATCGGCGAACTGCACGCGCTGAGCCGCCGGTCGGCATACCGGGAACTGCTCACGCCGCAGGAGCTGGCCGAGATCACCGTGGCGTGCCAGCAGGAGAAATGGGCCCGGCGGTGGGCCGCCGAGGCGGACACCCACCGCCTGTACCTGGCCGTACGCGGCGACACCGTGCTCGGCTTCTGCTACCTGGGCCCGGCCGGGGCGCAGGAGCAGGCCCCGGCGGGCACCGGAATGCTGAACGCCATCCACGTCCACCCGGACGCGATCGGCTCGGGCATCGGGCTGGCGCTGATGAACACGTGCCTGACCGAGTTCGCCGCCCTGGGCCACCACCAGGCGATGCTGTACGTCGTCAGCGACAACACCCGGGCCCGGCGCTTCTACGAGCGCGGCGGCTGGGCGGCCGACGGCGTCACCCGCACCACCCCGATCGGCCCGGCGGACGTGCCGGTCGTGCGGTACGCCCGCCCGATCCCCTGATCGCCCGCCGCGCGGCTCAACTGCCGTTGGAGTCCGAGTCGGCGGCCAGCACCAGCACGGCGAGGTGGCCGTCGCCGTCCTCGGTGACCTTCAGCAGCATGGTGTTCTGGAAGATGCCGTCGCCGTCGTTGAACGTGTCCCGCCCGGTGTGCGACGCATACGGCGCCGCCGCGAACACCTTCGTGTTGAGCGCCTCGTCGAACATCAGCTGGGTGGTCAGCACCCGGGAGTTGCTGACGTGCACCATCGCGTGGATGTGCACGGTGCGGCCGCGATACCAGCCGGGCCAGACCGTGGTGAACTCGACGATGCCGTCGGCGTTGGTGACCTGAGCCCCGCGCAGGTAGCGCTTGTCGTCGACCGGTTGCAGATCGGCCATGCCGTCGTTCGCCCCGCCGCCGTTCGCGCCGCCGGGCGGGTTCCC
>NZ_WBZD01000021.1 GCF_009720365.1 Catellatospora paridis
GGTCCGGTGCCGGAGCCGGAGATGGTGCCGGAGAACAGGGTCTGCGGGGAGGACCAGCCGTTGGGGTTGGTGGGGTCGCTGGAGGTGCGGTAGGAGAAGGCGGGTCCGCCCCACTGGTATGCGAGGACCCAGATGTTGCGGGGCGCGAAGTAGAACAGCGACGGTGCGACGGTGGCCGACGACATGGTGTTCTGGCTGGCCGAGGCCATGTCGGACCAGTTGGTGAGCAGGCTGAAGTTCATCGAGCCCCAGGTCGATCCGTTGTCGTGGGTGGTGGCGTAGACGAGTTGCCTGCCGTTGTAGGGGGCGGTGGTGAAGTCCTTGAGCGAGACCCAGCCCGACTTCGGGGTCGCCAGCACACCCGTCGACGTCCAGCGGTAGCTCGAGGGAAGCGTGCACGAGCCGCTGGGCGGTGGGCTGGAGGGCGGCGGGCTCGACGGCGGGGTGCTGCCGACCTGGACGAGCTGCCATTGCTGGTTGTTGCCGCCCCAGTCGTCGTACTGGACGATGTTGGCGCCGTCGGCGGTGGATGCGCCCTGGACTTCGAGGGCCTTGTTGCTGTGGCGGCTGATCAGGCGGACGTAGCCGCCGGCGGAGTCGGCCAGGCGCCACTGCTGGTTGTTGCTGTTGTTGTCGGCCCACTGGACGATCGCGCCGCCGTTGGCGGTGGAGAAGTTGTAGACGTCGAGGACCTTGCCGGAGTGGCGGGACTTGAGGCGGTAGTAGCCGCTGCCGGAGTCGACGAACTGCCATTGCTGGTTGTTGGCGGTGCCTCGGGTCCATTGGGTGATGCGGCCGCCGTCGGCGGTGGAGAAGTTGTACACGTCGAGGGCTTTGCCGCTGTTGCGGTTGACCAGGATGTACCACGCGCCGGTGTCCACGGTGGCGGCCTGGGCACGGTTGCCTGCCAGGGCGATCATGCCCGCGCTGACCAGGGCGGTGACCACTACGGTGATCAATGCCGCGCGCCAGGCTTGTCGCCGGGAGACGGGTGGCGTGATGGTGCTGATGCCGGTCACGGCATCCTCCTTCGTTGTCGGTGCGGCCAGTCGGCCGGTCGAGGACGCGGCGCAGCGCCGTGGGCCGGCCGATGAGTGCGGCCGTCCACGGATGCGGTTGCGAGGAAGATCACGGGGGGACTCAGTTATCGGTCACAAACGCACCATGGAGCACGTCATGAAAGACGTCGCCCTGCTCCGGATGGTGCTGATGACGCTGTGACGCTCGTGTGTCCAGCCGTCCCGTCAGTCGAATGTGAACGATAACAACGCTGCCGTCAATACCGGCGAAAATGTTTCGGAATGCGCGGCGCGCCTGACGGAACATCGGCCGACGTCAACGCACTTTCGTGCCGCCCGACCGGACACGACCCGGTCGGGCTGCTGCGGCGAGCTAACCCGCCAGCGGTGGCCGGATCCGGAAGGAACTGGCGGCGCGGAAGGCGGCGGTGCCGTCGGATTGGTCGACCCACAGCTCGCTGCCCCGTCGGTGCAGGAACCAGCCGGGATAGTTCGAGGATTCGAGCAGGACCGTCGTGACCGACGACCCGGGGCGTACGCAGAACGTGGCGTCCCCCTCGAAGAGCGCGGTGCCCTCGTTCGGGTTCAGCCGCAGCCGCCAGGACGCGTGGCGCAGGTAGCGGCCGTCCGGGCTGCGGAAGGAGAAGCACTTCGGATCGGCCAGGCCCGCCACGACCAGGAACGTGGCCTGCTGACGGGCCGAGATGCCGCTGGCGCTCGACAGCGGGGTCAGCACGCCGAGGGCGGCGGTGGTCGTGACGAAGAGCCCGGTCCCGTCACCGGCCTCCAGCGAGGTCGGCCCGACCGCCAGCACCCGCGCCGGGCTCCGGGCGGGGCTCGGTGCAGCCGGGCTCGGGCTGGGGCGCCGGGGGGAGGGACTCGGCGGGTTCGCGGCGGCCGAGGATTGCGGAGCCGCGACCGGCGGGGGTGGCGGCGGCGCGGCTGTAGGCCAGGTCATCACGCCCAGTGTGCTGCCCGCGATCACGGAACCCGTCACGGCGAGCGTCGCGATCGGATGAGCTGCCAGCGCCTTCGTCAGGTGCCCGAGCATGCCCGCTTTGGCGGCCCCGGTCAGCGCGGTCGCCGAGGCCGCCGTCGCCAGCCCGCCCTTGCCGAGCACGGCCGCGCTGAGCGCGATGGGGACGGGTAGCAGCGCGAGTCCGATGAGCAACTGCTCGGCGGCCGGCAACTCGTCGGCGGCCGGGGTGCAGGTGCGGCACGCCTGGACGTGCCGGGTCAGCCGCTTGCGCCAGGTCGCGCCCGGCACGCCGTCCCAGCTCGCCACGAGACCGTCGAGATCGAGGCAGCGGGGTCGGGCGTCGAGCGCCGCCATCAGGGCGCGACAGCCGTCGAACTGCCGGCGCATGCGCTGGACGCGCACCCCGGCGTGGGCGACGCTGACCCCGATCGCGCTCGCCAGTTCGGTGCGCGTCAGCTGGCCGGCCACCTCCAGCCACCACAGTGACAGCAGCAGCCGGTCGTCGTGGTCGAGCCAGTGCGCGGCGCGTGCCGCCTGGCGTCGTTGCTGGGAGACGCCCAGCCGCAGCATCGTCAGCCCTTCGAAGGGCGCGTCCGCGTCAGGCGTGCCGACCAGGTCGGCCAGGTCGGCGGCGTGCCGGTCGGCGGTGCGCCTTCGGTGTAGATGGGTGCTGACCTGCCGGACGGCGATCGCGCCCAGCCATGCGCGGAAGCTCTCCGGCGTGCGCAGTCCGCGCAGTTCTCGCACCGCGCGCAGCATGGAGTCCTGCACGACGTCGTCGGCGTCGTCCTCGGCGTCGAGGGCTCTGCGCGCGATGGTGTAGACGAACGGGAGATACGCCTCGATCAGGGTGTCGAGCGCCCGGCGGTCACCGGCCTGCGCTGCGACGACGAGCGCCGCCTCGTTCGAGTCGTTGGGTGGCATTCTCCGCATCGCTGTCGTCGGTGGATCGGGTGGTTGACTCTGACGGAGTTCCGGGCATCGCGTCAAGATGCCGGTGACCGGCTGTGGAAGTTCGAGTTCCGGCCCATCGCGGTATGCGACCACCGAGCCATGCGTCGCATAACACTTCTTCGCGACAACTTTTCCCTGGGATGTGCTCGGAAGTCGAGTGCGGGAAAGTGTTATGCAGATCCTGTATGGAAAGTCGCTGAAGAAGTTCTCATGCGGTTTCGAATGGCTTCCATGAGGGCCGCTCGCTGCTCATACTCCAGGTTTGCGGGTGATGAGGTGGCGGGAGAATGGTGGCGCCGGGCCGAGTTGACGAGTGCCTCTTGATAGCGGCGAAACATTCTGGCAATCTCGTCGAATATCGATAGGACCGGTCCCTGCCGGTCGGTGGCCGGATTTCGCCGAGCCGCCTGTGGATTCACGAAGTGCGTGCCGCGGTATGACAGGAGTGACAGATATAGGCTGATATCGATCAAAGTTTTCGAGGTCGCGTCGCCCCGCTCCCTCGTCTGCCGAGCCGTCCCGCCCCAGCCCTTCCCTACGACCTACCGCCCGACATCTCTCCCTACGACCGTCCCCACCTGCCACCGGGATGCGTGCCGACTGCTGCTCGGAATGCGTGGTGGCGACGTTCCACGGTCTGGCGCGCGACGAAGGCCGGCCCATGGAACTGCTGATCGCCTGCGAGGGCTGTGTTGCCCGCTGCGCGGAAACGGACTGGGCCGCGCCTGGCGCGCCACGCCGGGCATCGGGGAGCGCCCCGAGTCGCTCGACCCGACCGCGTGCCGGGCGCTTTATTATGCTTTCACGGCATCTGGACCGTTCTGACGTGCCGGGAACGGCGTTCGCCGGTCGACACGAGACAAGATCAGCCGCTTATTCTTGACTCATTCCAGAAAGCCGACCAGACTACGGGACGTGCCCGCGACTCTGGACTTCGAGCAGATGCTGCGCGGAGTCGCGTTGCGCGTGACCCGGCCACGGGTCGCGGTGCTGGGCGCGGTCCTCGCGCACCCGCACGCCGACACCGACTCGATCATCGGCGCGGTGCGCCGCGGCCTGCCCGAGGTGTCCCACCAGGCCGTGTACGACTCACTGCAGGCGCTGACGGCCGCGGGCCTGGTGCGACGCATCCAGCCGGCCGGCTCCGTGGCCCGCTACGAGTCCCGGGTCGGTGACAACCACCACCACATGGTCTGCCGGGAGTGCGGGCTCATCGCCGACGTCGACTGCGCCGTCGGCGACGCGCCCTGCCTGACCGCGTCGGACGGCAACGGCTTCTCGGTCGACGAGGCCGAGGTCGTCTTCTGGGGCCGGTGTCCCGGCTGTTCCACCGCAGGCAGTTCCCGATCCACCTGATCCGCAAGTCACGGAAGGAATCCGATGTCTGAGAACCACGAAGCCGTCGTCCACGACGCCGAGGCCGGGGCCGAGTCGCGCTGCCCGGTGGCGCACGGACGCGCGCCCCACCCGACCCAGGGTGACGGCAATCGCGGCTGGTGGCCGAACCAGCTCAACCTGAAGATCCTGGCGAAGAACCCGGCCGTGGCCAACCCGCTGGGTGCCGACTTCGACTACGCGGAGGCCTTCGGAGGCCTCGACCTCGCGGCCGTGAAGCGGGACATCGCGGAGGTGCTGACCACGTCCCAGGACTGGTGGCCGGCCGACTACGGCCACTACGGTCCGTTCATGGTCCGCATGGCGTGGCACAGCGCCGGCACCTACCGGATCAGCGACGGCCGCGGCGGCGCCGGAGCCGGCATGCAGCGTTTCGCGCCGCTCAACAGCTGGCCGGACAACGGCAACCTGGACAAGGCCCGCCGCCTGCTGTGGCCGGTCAAGAAGAAGTACGGCCAGGCCATCTCGTGGGCCGACCTGATGATCCTCACCGGCAACGTGGCGCTGGAGTCGATGGGCTTCCAGACCTTCGGCTTCGCCGGCGGCCGCCCGGACGTCTGGGAGCCCGACACCGACGTCTACTGGGGCCCGGAGACCACCTGGCTCGGCGACGAGCGCTACACCGGCGACCGCGAGCTGGAGAACCCGCTCGCCGCCGTGCAGATGGGCCTCATCTACGTCAACCCGGAGGGCCCGAACGGCAACCCGGACCCGATCGCCTCGGCCCGCGACATCCGCGAGACGTTCGGCCGGATGGCGATGAACGACGAGGAGACCGTCGCGCTGATCGCCGGCGGCCACACCTTCGGCAAGACCCACGGCGCGGGCACCACCGACCACGTCGGCCCCGAGCCCGAGGGTGCGCCGATCGAGGCGCAGGGCCTGGGCTGGAAGAGCACCTTCGGCACCGGCGTGGGCGGCGACGCGATCACCAGCGGACTCGAGGGCGCGTGGACCAACACGCCGACGGCGTGGGACAACAGCTTCTTCGAGATCCTTTTCGGGTACGAGTGGGAGCTGTCCAAGAGCCCGGCCGGCGCGCACCAGTGGAAGCCGAAGGGCGGCGCGGGCGCGGGCACCGTGCCCGACGCGCACGACTCGTCCAAGACTCACGCCCCGACGATGCTGACCACCGACCTGGCGCTGCGCTTCGACCCGGTCTACGAGCAGATCTCGCGCCGCTTCCTGGCCAACCCGGCCGAGCTGGCCGACGCGTTCGCCCGGGCGTGGTTCAAGCTGACCCACCGCGACATGGGCCCGATCGCCCGCTACCTCGGCCCCGAGGTCCCGGCCGAGACGCTGATCTGGCAGGACCCGCTCCCGGCGGTCGACCACGAGCTCGTCGACGCGGCCGACGTCGCGGCACTCAAGGCCCAGCTCCTGGGCACCGGGCTGTCGGTGTCCGAGCTGGTCTCGGCCGCGTGGGCGTCGGCGTCGACGTTCCGTGGCAGTGACAAGCGCGGCGGCGCCAACGGCGCGCGCGTCCGCCTCGAGCCGCAGAGCGGCTGGGAGGTCAACGACCCGGACCAGCTGGCCCGCGTGCTGCACGCGCTGGCGGGCGTCCAGCAGGCGTTCAACGCCGCCCAGACCGGCGGCAAGAAGGTCTCGCTGGCCGACCTGATCGTGCTGGGCGGGTCCGCCGCCGTCGAGCAGGCCGCCGCGAACGCCGGCCACGCCGTCGAGGTCCCCTTCACGCCGGGTCGCACCGACGCCTCGCAGGAGCAGACCGACGCGGAGTCGTTCGCCGCGCTCGAACCGACCGCCGACGGCTTCCGCAACCACCTGGGCAAGGGCAACCGCCTGCCGGCCGAGTACCTGCTGATCGACCGGGCCAACCTGCTCACGCTGAGCGCGCCGGAGCTGACGGTGCTCGTCGGCGGCCTGCGGGTGCTCGGCGCGAACACCAAGCAGTCCACGGTCGGCGTGCTCACCGACACGCCGGGCACGCTGACCAACGACTTCTTCGCGAACCTGCTCGACCTGGGCACCGCGTGGAAGGCCGTGCCGGGGGAGGACACCTTCGAGGGTGTCGACCTCGCCACCGGCAAGGTCAAGTGGACCGGCAGCCGGGCCGACCTGGTCTTCGGCTCCAACTCGGAGCTGCGGGCGCTCGCCGAGGTCTACGCCAGCGACGACGCGAAGGCGAAGTTCGTGCGCGACTTCGTCGCGGCGTGGGTCAAGGTCATGAACCTGGACCGCTACGACCTCGCCTGATCCTGACGACGACGAAGCCCGCCGACGATCGACGTCGGCGGGCTTCGTCGTGCCGGAGCGGACGTCAGTACTTCATGACGCAGTACACGACCGTCGGGTGGGTGAACCGGTACCAGTGGTTCCACTTGTAGTCCTTGGTGCACTTGTCGCCGTTCGCACCGCCGGGCACGATGTCGACGATGTGCACGGTGCCCTTGTCCTTGCACTTGGTCGCGGCGACGGCGAAGTCGGTCTCCGTCGGCAGCTTGTAGCAGTAGTTGCGCACCAGGTACAGCTCCAGGCAGAGCCGGTAGCCGCCGGTGGTGATCCAGGCCCCGTCCGGGTCGGAGCAGGTGCCCTGCGCCCGGTCGATGGACAGGACCCGGTAGGTCCCGCTCGAGCCGTTGCAGTTGCCGAGCCCGAGGAAGGCGCCCTTCACGTCCACGGAGATGCAGTCCCCGACGGCGGCCGGCGCGGGCAGCGCGGCCTCGGTCGTCGGGACCACCTCGGGCGGGGAGTACAGGTCGGACGGGGCAGGGCGGCCGGTCTGCTGTGTCGACAGCGACGGCCCGCCCGCAGCGGGGCTCTCGTCGTCGTTGAGGTAGTTGTAGGCCAAGCCGCCCCCGCAGAGGCCGACCAGGCACAGCACCACCACGCCCGCGATCAGGCCGATGATGAGAGGCGTGTTGTTCTTCTTCGGCGGTGGCGGCGGGGCGCCCACGCCCGGTTCCCAGGGGGCGGCGCCCGGGTAGCCGGGGGGATTCGGCGGTGGAGGCAGCGTCACCACTGGAGTTTCACATGTGCGGGCAACGATGCGCCAAGCACGTCATCCACATCGGACGCCCGTCACACCGGCCCGTCGCGAGCCTGGCCCGGCGGTCTCCCGTGTCACCCGGTCAGCCGGCGGGAGCACCCGCGGTTAGCCCCCCGCCTGGTCAGCAGGCACACTTCGGGGGTGACCGACGATCTCGCCGCGGTGGCCGCGCTGCACGACCCGGTGCGCCGGGCGCTCTACGACTACGTCGCGGCCCAGGGCCGGGCGGTCGGGCGCAACGAGGCCGCCCAGCAGACGGGGATCTCGCGTACCCTCGCCGCCTTTCACCTGGACAAGCTCGCCGAGGCCGGCCTGCTGGAGGTCGACTTCATGCGGCTGACCGAGGCCAGGCCCGGGCCGGGCGGCGGGCGTCCGGCGAAGGTCTACCGCCGGGGGAGCATCGCGCGGACGGTCACCCTGCCCCATCGCGACTACGAGCAGCTCGCGGCGCTGCTGGCCGAGGCGGTGCACGACACGGCCGCGGACGACCGCGCGGTGGCGGCGGCCGGCGCGGCCGGCGCGCGCCTGCACGAGCCCGGCGCGTGGCTGTCGACGCTGCGGGCGCGCGGCTACGAGCCCTATCCCGACGGTGACCGGGTGCGTCTGCGCAACTGTCCCTTCCGGCAGGTCGCGCAGGCGCAGCCGCTGCTCGTGTGCTCGATGAACCTGGCGCTGTGCCAGGGGATCGCGGGTGGGGACGCGACCGCGGAACTGGATCCGCGGCCGGACGAGTGCTGCGTCTCGTTTTCTAAAAACAAATCCCGTTGACATAGACACCGGGCGGATGGTCCCCTCGATCCATGCATCTCGCGCAGCTGAACGTCGGGCGGCTGGTCGCCCCGCTCGACGCCCCGGAGGTGGCCGAATTCGTCGCCCTCCTCGAACCGATCAACGCGCTGGCCGACGACGCGCCCGGATTCGTGTGGCGGTTCACGGCGTCGGACACCGACTCCGCGGTGGCCTACCGGCACGACTCCGGTGACGACCTGCTGATCAACATGTCGGTCTGGCGTACCCGGCAGGACCTGTGGAACTACGTCTACCGGACCCGCCACCTCGCCGTGTTGCAGCGGCGCAGGGAGTGGTTTGCGCGGACGGTCGAGGTGCACAGCGTGATGTGGTGGGTGCCGGACGGGCACCTGCCGACCGCGGCGCAGGGCCTGGCGCGGCTCGCCCGGCTCGCCGAGCACGGTCCCGGGCCGGACGCGTTCACCTTCAAGGACTTCCACGAGCCGTCCGGCACGCCCGCCTGATCGAGGCCCGGCACCGCGCCGAGGGGGACCGGAACGCGCCGCCCCGCGTGCCGATTTACGCCTGATCTGCCTGAATCAGTCACTTCGGTGGCTGAACCAGGGCAGATTGGTCGCAAGGAGAGGAGCCGGGATGGACAGGATTCTCGCCGACCAGACCAGGGCGGCCGGCAACACCGTGGATCAGCACGACCAGTCCGGGAGCACGCTGCCGCCGGTCAGACGCTGGATCGCGGAACGGCAGCGGTGGGCGTCCGCCATCGCCGAACGCGGCGTCGACTGGGACCACCCCCGCACGGTGCACTGGAACGCGGCCTGCGGCACCGAGGCCGCCGCCGACTTCGCCGACATCCGCCGCCAAGCGCGCACCTACGCCGCCATCGCGCCCGCGTTCGCAGCGGCCGCCCGCCACCGGGAGGCCCGCGCCCGCACCGCCGAGGCCATGGGCGACCTGGTCACCGCTCGCGAGAACTACTTCATCGCCGCCGTGCACTGGAGCGCGGCGCAGTGGCCCGGCCACGCCGAGGACGACGCCGACCGGGATCGCCACGAGCGCAAACGCGCCTGCTACAGCCGCTATGCCGAACTCGCCGACCACCACGTCGAAGCGGTGTCGATCCCGTTCCCCGGCGCCCACCGCGGCTCGCTGCCGGCCTGGCTGCACCTGCCGCCCGGATACACCGGCGGCCGGATCCCGGTGGCCGTCGTGGTGCCCGACCTGGACAGCTGCAAAGAGGCCACGGTGGCCCTGCACGGCGACCGGTTCCTCAGCCGCGGCTTCGCCGTGCTCGCGATGGAGGGACCGGGCCAGTACGAGTGCGCGATGCTCGGCACCCACTTCAGCGTGCCCGCCTGGGTGCAGGTCGGCCCGGCGGTCCTGGACTGGCTGGCCGGCCGGGCCGAGGTCGACCCGGCGCAGGTCGTGCTGACCGGCAGCGGCTTCGGCTCGTTCGCCGCGACCATCGTGGCCGCGAACGAACCCCGGATCCGCGCCTGCGCCGTCGTGGAGGTCTGCCACGAGCCAGGCTGGACGACCGCGTTCGAGGAGGCGTCGCCTACCTACAAGATGCGCTTCATGTACATGACCGGGCACACCGACGAGGCGGAGTTCGACCGGTTCACCCGGACGCTGACCTGCGGAGGGCACGCCGAACGCATCCGCATGCCGTACCTGGCGGTCGCGGGGGAGGACGACGAGCTCAGCCCGGTCGACTGGACCCGTGACCTGCTCGACGCGGTGCAGGGTCCACGGCAGCTGGTGATCTATCAGGACTCGCCCCATCACATCGGCGGCGTGCCGTCGGCGCGCCTGGGCCCGTCGGCGTCGGGCCTGGTGGCCGACTGGCTCGCGGCCCGGGTGCGTGGCGAAGCCTTCCCCTCCGAGCAGTGGATCATCGACGTGGACGGCCGGATCAATCGCGGACCGATGCCTGCCGTCGAGCCGGTGGAGCCGCCAGAGCAGCCCAAACCCTCACCCCAGCCTGTGCCGTCGGCGTCGCCCAACGGGTCCAAGCCTGTGCCGTCGGTGTCGCCCAACGGGTCCAAGCCCGTGCCGTCGGCGTCGCCGGACCGGTCCGAACCCGTGCCGTCGGTGTCGGGCAACGGATCCGAGCCCGTGCCGTCGGCGTCGCTCAACGGGGTCGGCACCATGCCGCCGTCGCCTGACGGGGTCGAGGCGGTGCCGAGCGTCGAGCGGGCGGCGAAGCCCGCCGGTCGGGGGCGCGGCTCGCGCAAGAAGGGCGCTCCGGCTCCCGCGGCCAGCGATCACCCGCAGCCACCCATCCGGCACGAGCCGCCCGACCCGAAACGCTCGCGCGGCCGCAGCAAGGTCCCCCGCGGATCGTCGTCGTGACCATGGACGCCTGGCAGGCGCACCCGCCTGCCAGGCGTTCACGCCAGACGCCGTCCGAGCACCGGTTGACGAGCCCCGGCCGGGCAGCGCCACGACGGCCAGGCACCCGGGTCCGCAGCGGACGGGCATGTCGGTAGGTCTCGTTATCCTGGCCCCATGGACATGGAGTTCAGCGGCGAGATCTGGTTCTGGAGAGGCCCCGCGCCCTGGTATTTCGTGACCGTGCCCGAAGCGCAGTGCCAGGCGCTGCAGGACGCGTCGTCGCAGGTCAGCTACGGCTGGGGCATGATCCCGGTGACCGCCCGGATCGGCGCGACAGGCTGGACGACCTCACTGTTCCCCAAGGACGGGCGCTACCTCGTGCCGGTCAAGGCCGTGGTGCGCCGAGCCGAGGGGCTCGACGCCGGTGACATGGTGACGGTCCGGCTGGACGTCGACGCATGAATCCCGCCCGGACCGATGACTTCCGGGCGGCCGCTTCGTCATACCCGGTATGAGACTGACACTCACCGAGTTCGTGACCCTCGACGGCGTGTACCAGGGCCCCGGCGGCCCGGCCGAGGACACCACCGACGGCTTCGTGCACGGCGGCTGGGTGGTGCCCTTCTTCGACGACGTCCTGGGCGGCTACGTCACCGGCGTCTTCGGCGAGGTCGACGCGTTCCTGCTGGGCCGGCGCACCTACGACATCTTCGCCGAGGCCTGGCCGAGGTCCACCGACCCGGACGACCCGATCGCGGCCGCCCTCAACACGCTGCCCAAGTACGTCGCCTCGCGCACGTTGACCGGCGCCGACTGGCACCACAGCACCGTGCTCGGCGGGGACGTGGTGGCCGAGGTCGCCAAGCTCAAGGAGCAGCCCGGCCGGGAACTGCAGATCCACGGCAGCGGCGCGCTCGCCCAGACCCTGTTCGACGCCGGTCTGATCGACCTGGTCCGGCTCATCGTCTTCCCGGTCGTGCTCGGCTCGGGCAAACGGCTGTTCGCCGAGGGGCGTACGCCGTCGCGGTTCCGGCTGGCCGACGTCACGTCGACCCCGACCGGCGTGACGATGCAGACCCTCGAACTCGCCGGGGTCCCCGAGTACGGCTCCATGGAGGTCGAGTGACCGGGGACCGGCGCGGCCCCGCGTGACGGGGCCGCGCCCCGGTCAGCCGCGGCGGCGCAGTTCGAGGAAGCGGTAGCTGAGCAGGTCGTGGATCAGCGCCCACTGCAACGCGTCGCCGCCGACCAGCGACTGCCAGTAGAGCCCGGTCGGGCGGAACACGCGGCCCACCGACAGCAGCGCGCTGATCCAGCGGTCCCGCGGGCGGCGCAGCTCCAGAAACGGTGTCAGGTCCAGGTCGCGCACCAGCTCCAGGCCGTGCCCGGCAGCCATGGTGCGCACCTGGCCGACGGTCAGCAGCGAGCCGACGTGCCAGCCGGTGCGGAACTCCGCCATCCGGCGGGCGGCCCGCGGCGAATCGTGCGTGGCGGCGGAGGTGAGGAAGTCGTCGCAGATCACGAGCCGACCGCCGGGCCGCAGGGTGCGGGCGGCTTCGCGGAAGTAGCCGTCGGCGTCGGGGCTGTGGATGAACGCCTCGATGGAGAACGTCAGGTCGGCGGTGCCGGCCAGGTCTTCGGGCACGGCCAGGTAGTTGCCCTCGCGGCAGCGTACGCGGGAGTCCAGCCCCGCTTCGGCGATCAGTTCGGCCGCCCGTGCGGCCTGCAGCGGGCTGATGGTGATGCCCTCGCCGGTCAGGTCGGTCCGGGCCGCGAGGTAGAGCAGGCTCGCACCGAGCCCGCAGCCGAGGTCCACTACCGACGGTCGCGCCAGGTCGGGCGGCAGGGTGTCGAGCAGGAGTTCGTCCACGTGGTGGAAGGCCTGCGCCCGGGTGGCCACCCCGGGACCCCATACGGCACGGTGGATGGATGCGCCGCCTTGCCCGAGCCGCTCGAACGCGGCGGCGTTGTTGTCGTAGTAGCGGCGTACCCGCTCGGCACCCGCTGCCGCATCCGCCTGGGAGGTCATGGCCGCCTACTGTAGACGCTCGCGGCCCGTGTCGCGCGGTGACGACGGCATGCGCGGCCATATATGGCGCGCGACGGCAACGGGGCCGCATCTAGCCTGTCGGCCGTGATGTTTCGGGAGCTGGTCGACGCCGCGGCCGACGCCGCATTCGAGGGCTGGGACTTCGGTGTCCTGGATGGACGCTACACGCAGGGTGCGCCGTCGTGGGACTACCGCGAGGTCGTCGGGCAGCCGCTGCGGTCCGCGGCGTCGCTGCTCGACCTGTGCACCGGTGGCGGCGAGTTCCTGTCCTCGCTCGCGCCGCTGCCGCCGGTGACGGCGGCCACCGAGGCCTACCCGCCCAACGTCGCGGTCGCGCGGCGGCGGCTGGGGCCGCTCGGCGTCCGGGTCGCCGACGTCTCGGCGGGCCCGGGCCGGCTGCCGTTCGACGACGGCGCGTTCGACCTGGTGCTCAGCAGGCACGGGGCGTACGTGCCGGCGGAGGTCCGCCGCGTGCTCGCCCCGGGCAGGCTGTTCGTCACCCAGCAGGTCGGCGGCCGGGACCTGGCGGAGCTGAACGCCGCTCTCGGCGCCCCGCCGCACACCTATCGGACCTGGGACCTCGACACCGCGGCCCGCGAGCTGGAGCAGGCGGGATTCGCCGTGGCCGACCGGCGGGAGGAGCTGGCCGGCGGGGTGCTGCACGACATCGGCGCGGTCGTGCTGCTGCTGCGGCTCACGCCTTGGCAGATCCCGGACTTCGACCCCACGTCGTACGAGACCCGGCTGCGCGCGCTGCACGAACGGCTCGCCACGGGCGAAACGCTGCGCGTGCACAGCCACCGTTTCCTGCTGACCGCCAGACCACGCTGAGCCGCCTGCCCGCCGCGCTGACCACCAAGCGCCCCGCGCTACGTCAGCGCGGGGCGCCAGGGTCACGCGGTAGCCGGCAGCAGGGCCTCCCGGCGGCGCAGTCGCAGCTGGGTGAGCAGGCCCGCCGCGGCGACGAGCACGGCGACCGCGCTGTAGGTCAGCACGGTGGGCTGCAGACCGAGCAACGCGACACCCTGACCGGCGACGATCAGCGGCAGCCCGAACGACAGGTATGCCACCAGGAACACCGCGGCGAACAGCCCGCCGCGCTGGTGCGGCTGGGCGTGCGGGCCGACCAGGCGCAGCGCGCCGCCGAACGCCGAGCCGAAGCCGAGCCCGCTGACCGCCGCGCCGAGCCAGACCACGGGCAGCAGGCCCGCGGCGATCCCGGCTGCGA
Source organism: Catellatospora paridis (assembly GCF_009720365.1). GTDB lineage: Bacteria > Actinomycetota > Actinomycetes > Mycobacteriales > Micromonosporaceae > Catellatospora > Catellatospora paridis. Next base: position 13,717 of record NZ_WBZD01000021.1, read on the forward strand.
CGATCACCGTGCCGACGAGCACCCCGGCGGTGCCGAGCAGGGTCGCCCGGCGGCCGTGCAGCCGCCCGGTCAGGACGCCCGCGACGGCCGCCGCGCCCGGGGCGACGAACGCCGTCGCGCCGTTGAGCAGTCCGCTGTCGAGGTGGAAGACGCCGCGCACGATGGTCGGCCCCAGGCCCATGAACAGGCCGGCCATCATCCAGGACGCCAGGTGCACGGGGACGGCGGCGGTGAACTCGCGCCGGGCCGGGTGCGGCACGGTCACCCGGGGCACGAGCGAGCCCAGCGCACCGGGCCGGGGCGCGGACGTCTCGGCGGACAGGAAGAGCACGACCGTGCCCGCCGCCATGATCACGGTGAGCGTGCCGAACACGATCAGGCTGGCGGAGTGGGTGAACTGGACCGCGGCGCCGGTGAGCAGCGCGCCCAGGCCGAGGCCGCCCGCCGGGGCGACGCTGCCGATCAGCGAACCCCACCGGCGGTAGCGCGGCGGGGCCACCTCCAGCAGCGCGGCGGTGAAGGCGCTGCTGGCCGCGCCGGTGGCCAGGCCCTGCACGACGCGGGCAGCGATGATCCAGCCGAGGTTCGGCGCGAACACGAACATCAGCATCGAGACCAGCTCGACCAGCAGGGCTCCGACGAGCACCGGACGCCGGCCGACGTGGTCGGACAGCGAGCCGGCCACCAGCAGGGCGACGAGCAGCGCGAAGGCGTACGCGGCGAAGGCCACGGTGAGCATGGACGGCGCGAAGCCCCACTGCCGCTGGTACAGCACGAACAGTGGGGTCGGCGCGCCCGCGGCGAGGTACAGCGAGGCGAAGGCGAGCGCCGTGCCGAGGAAGGCCACGGTCGGCGACAATGACCGGCGGGCGGTCTGCGTGGCGTGGCGGGGCCGATAGAGGGCCCGGTCGGCGATGGTCATGAAATGGCGCTCCCTAAAGCAAAGATCATTGCGTTTAAGTCGTAGGCGACCGTACCTACAGCGCCGGAGTTAAAGCAAATATTTCTGCGTTAGGATGGGAGTCATGTCTGCCACATCCAGCCCCGCCCGGCGCACCGGCGGCCGCAGCGCCGCCGTGCTGGCCGCGGTGCGCTCGGCGGTCGAGGAACTGGTGCAGGAGCGCGGCGCCGCGCAGGTGACCATCCCGATGGTGGCCGAACGCGCCGGGGTCAACCCGACCAGCGTCTACCGTCGCTGGGGTGACGCCGCCTCCATGATCAACGACCTGGCGACGTACCGGATGTCGCCGGACCGACCCCTGCCGGACACCGGCGACCTGCGGGCGGACCTGATCGACTGGGCGCAGGAGATCATCGAGCACTTCCGGCAGCCGGCGGCGGCGGCGATGCTGCGCGGCGGAGCGGCCGCGGCCGGCGCCGGCGACTCGGACTGCCTGCGCAACCGCCGGGCCGAGGCCACCCTGCTGGTCGAGCGGGCCGGCGGCGGGGTGCCCGTCGACGACGTGATCGACCACGTCATCGCACCCATCGTGTACCGCGTGCTGTTCCGGCCCTGGAGCCTCGACCAGGCCGACCTGGCCGCCGACCTGGTGAACCGGCTGTTCGCGGGTCGCTGAACCGGCATCCGATCACGACGGAGGGTGCCCGGGCAGCTCCGATGCGGATCAGAAATCTGAACGAACGGCTTCGCACCGGGACTTTCACGCTCGGGCTCGGAGGAGTATCGTCATGGATGTTCCCCGCCGACTTCCCCCGTGGTCGGCGGGGAACGTTCGTTTGCGCAGCCGTTTACGACCGCGCCCGCCGGGTATCTGCGTGCCGACATCACCAACCAACACCGCTGTCGGCACGCAGGAGGCATAACCATGATTCTGCTCGGATTGCTGCTGGTATTCGGCCTGGCCGGACTGGCGCTCGTGGCCTTCATGGACAATGACGGCCTGTTCACCACGTCGGTGGGCACGGTCGAGCTGTTCGGCTACCAGGCCGCGCTCACGGTCGGCGAGGTCTTCCTCATCGGTGCGGCCGCCGGCGCCCTGATCCTCGTCGGGCTGTCCATGCTGTTCGGCGGAGCCGGGCGGCGCGCCCGTCGCCGCCTCACGGCGCGCCGCGAGCTGCAGGCGCAGCGGGCCGAGAACCTCGACCTGAAGCGCAGGCACGAAAGCATCGCCACGGAACTGGCCGCGCAGCGCGCCGCCGAGGCCGGTGCCGCCGACGCCGAGCGGGAGGCCGAGGCCGCCCGGGCGGCCCGGGAGGCCAAGCTCACCCGAGACGCCGCCGACGCCGAGTCGGACGAGCGGCTGTCCACCCGCTAGCAGCCGACGACCGTCAGGGCCGCCGCACCGGAATCGGTGCGGCGGCCCTGACGGCGTCGGGCACAAGTGATCGGCTTCGCGAGCCGATGAATACGCGTTGCGGCCGGGCGACGTGTCCCCGTAGGGTCTCGACCTTGTGCGCAAGGTAGTCGACTCCGTCGTGCCCGCCCGGCTCGGCGCGGGCTATCGCTGGCTGCTGGCCTCGTCCTGGTCGAGCAACCTCGGCGACGGGGTGGCGCTCGCGGCCGGGCCGCTGCTGGTCACCTCGCTGACCGACGACCCGTTCCTGATCTCGCTGGCTGCGCTGCTGCGATGGGCCCCGCCGCTGATGTTCGGCCTGTACGCCGGCGTGCTGTCGGACCGGCTCGACCGCCGCCGCATCATGATCGCGGCGAACGCAGCCCGGGTCCTGGTGCTGGCCGTCCTGGTGGCCATGATGCTCACCGGGACGCTGACGGCGCTCGGCGCGCTGGCGGCGCTGGGCCTGCTGACCGTCGCCGAGGTGTTCGCCGACAACACCGCCGGCACGCTGACGCCGATGCTGGTGCACCGCGACGACCTGGCGATCGCCAACGCCCGGCTGCAGACCGGGTTCATCACGCTCAATCAGCTGATCGGCCCGCCGATCGGGGCGGCGCTGTTCGCCGCGGGCACCGCGTGGCCGTTCGCGGCCGAGGTCGTGCTCGTAGCCGCGGGCGTGGTGCTGGTGTCGCGGGTGCGGCTGCCGGCCCGCGAGCGACCGGACGGTGCGCGGCGCAGCCTGCGGCGTGACGTCGCCGAGGGGTTCCGCTGGACGGTGAACCACGCGGCCGTGCGTACCCTCGTGCTCACGATTCTGATCTTCAACGTGACCTTCGGGGCGGCCTGGTCGGTGCTCGTGCTCTACGCCCAGGAGCAGCTCGGCCTCGGCGCCATCGGGTTCGGCCTGCTCACCACGGTCTCGGCGGTCGGCGGCCTGCTCGGCACCGCGCTCTACGGCGCGATCACACGCCGGGTGAGCCTGGGCAACGTGATGCGCGTCGGGCTGATCATCGAGACCCTGACCCACCTCGGTCTCGCCGTGACCACCTCACCGGTGCTGGCCTCGGCGATCTTCTTCGTGTTCGGGGCGCACGCGTTCGTCTGGGGCACCACCTCGGTCACGGTGCGCCAGCGGGCCGTGCCCGAGCAGCTGCAGGGCCGGGTGAACAGCCTCAACACCATCGCCGTCTTCGGCGGCCTGGTCGTCGGCTCGGTGATCGGCGGCGTGCTGGCCACCTACTACGGAGTCACCGCGCCGTTCTGGTTCGCCTTCGCCGGTTCGGCGGCCTTCGTGGTGCTGCTGTGGCGCGAGATGACCCGCATCGCCCACGCCGACGAGGAAGTGGTTCCCGCGACCGCGTGAGCGCACACGCGGCGCCCGATCGGCTCAGGGCAGGGCGGCGGGCAGGCCGAACACGGCGAAATGCTCGGTCCCGATGAACGCGGTGACCTCGGCGATGCGGTCGTCGCGCAGGGTCAGCACGTTGACCGACCAGGCCACGTGCTCGCCCGTGGCGGCGGGGCGCAGGTAGCAGGCCACTGCGGGCTGGCCATTGGCGCTGACCGGCAGGTGCCGCCAGGAGCCGCACGCGGTCAGCGGGATCCGCACCGCGAAGTCGGTGACCGCGGCCAGGCCGTGATACCAGTGCGGCAGCGGCGGCATGGACCAGGTGACGTCCTCGACCAGCAGCGTGATCAGGGCGTCGGCGTCGCCGCGCTCCAGCGCCTGGGCGAACCGGTGCACGACGTCGCGCACCCGCGCGTCGCCGATCTTGCGCAGGGTCTGCTGCTGGCTGGGGGAGGGCGCCTTCTCCGCGACGATCCGGCGGGCCCGGGCCAGCGCGGAGTTCACCGAGGTGGTCGAGGTGTCCATGATCGCGGCGATCTCGGCGACGGAGAAGCCCAGCACCTCGAACAGCAGCAGCGCCGCCCGCTGGTTGCCGGGCAGGTGCTGCAGCGCGGCGACGAACGCCAGCTCGACCGCCTCGCGCTGCTCGTAGCGCGCGCCCGGCCCGGCCGGCGCGGCGCCCAGACCCGCGTCGGGGTACGGGCCGAGCCAGGCGACCTCGGTCAGCGGGGTGTCGCCGACCACGGCGTGGGCGCTGGACGGGCCGAGGTCCATCGGCAGCGCCCGGCGGCCGCGGGCCTCGACGAGGTCCAGGCAGGTGCGGGTGGCGACGGTGTAGAGCCAGGCCCGCAGCGAGCCGCGCCCGGCGAAGCCCGCCAGCCCGCGCCAGGCCCGCAGCAGTGCGTCCTGCAGCGCGTCGTCGGCGTCGTGGGTCGAGCCGAGCATCCGGTAGCAGTGCGCGTGCAGCTGAGGCCGCAGCGGCTCGACGAGCCGGGTGAACGCGGCGTCGTCCCCGCCCCGCGCCAGGGCCAGGTCGGCGTCCCCGGCCACGGCGGACGAAAGTTCGCTCACAAGCGACGATTCTGCCGCACGCTGTCGGTCTTTATCAGGTACGAGTGCCATATCACCTGCTAGGAGACCTGATGAACGACACTTCGACCGTCCCCGTCACGACCGGCACCCTGGAGGTGCCCGGCGCTGCGCTGCACTACGAGGTGCGGGGCGCGGGGCCGCTGGTGGTGCTCATCGGGGCACCCATGGACGGCCGGGCCTTCACCCCGCTGGCCGAGCTAGGGGCCGCCGACCACCTGGTGCTGACCACCGACCCGCGGGGCATCTTCCGCAGCTCGGTCGACGACCGCGACCAGGATTCGACGCCCCGGCAACGCGGCGACGACCTGGCCAGGCTGATCGCCCACCTCGACGCCGGCCCGGCCGTGGTGCTGGGCTCCAGCGGCGGGGCGGTCAGCGCGCTGGCCCTCGCCGAGACCCGTCCCGAGCTGGTGGGCACGGTCATCGCGCACGAGCCGCCGCTGGACGAGCTGGTCGAGGACCGGGTTCAGCTGCGCGAGCAGACCGACGACATGATCGCCACGTACCTCGGTGGGGACCCGAGGGGCGCGTTCGCGAAGTTCCTGAAGATCGCGAACATCGAGCTGCCCCCGCCGGTGTTCGAGGCCATCGTCGGCGGCGAGCGCGACGAGCAGTCGGTCGCCGACGAGCACTTCCAGTACGCGCACATGCTGCTGCCCACCGTCAGCTTCATCCCGGACACGGCGGCGCTGCGCGCGAACGGCACCCGGGTCGTGGTCGGCATCGGCGAGGACTCCACCGGCCAGCTCTGTGATCGCACCTCGCGGGCGCTCGCCGCGCAGTTGGACATCGAGCCGACGATGTTCCCCGGCGATCACTTCGGCTTCGCCGACGACCCGGCGGCATTCGCCGTGCGACTGCGTGAGGTGCTGGCCGCGAGCTGAGCGGAGCGTCGACAATGGACACATGGCCATCCGGATTCCATCCGGATGGCCATGTCGTCGTAGGCGCTTCTCATCCGTTCGTCTGCTCACGACTGTCGAAGTGTTGACGTGTTCGTGACGTGTCGGTAACGTTGCTCCCAACGCAGTGCAAGATTTCGACAAACCGATGTTTAGTTTTGTCGAGAGCTTGTGCAAGTTCCCTGCAGGCCGCTCACCTGCCGGTGTTCTCCATCCGTTTCGGGAGAGGCCCGGTATGACGTCGGCTTTCGTACGCACTGGTCGATCACCCCCACGCGGCCCGGGCTGAGTTCACGCCCGCGCCACGTCACCGGTTACACCACGCCTGCAAAACATCAACCGCGCGGTCCCGCTCGCCGTCGCGGCTGTTCGGGCACCCCGTTTCACCGCACGCCTGTGGACCCCCTCCACACGCGGAACGTCCCTCCGTGACAAAGGACAACCATGAGAACCAGGAATCCGATCAGGGCGGTGGCGACCGCGGTCGCCGCTGCCATGATCGCCACGGCCGGGTGGGCAGCCGTCGCGCAAGCGGCCGGCGGGCCCAACCTCAGCCTCGGCAAGTCCACCTCCGCCAGCTCGGTCAACGGCCCCTACGTGACCGGCAACCTCAACGACGGCAACCAGGGCAGCTACTGGGAGAGCTCCGGCTCCCTGCCGCAGTGGGCGCAGCTCGACCTCGGCGCCGCCACCGCCATCGACCAGGTGGTGCTGAAGCTGCCCGCCGGCTGGGGCACCCGCACCCAGACCCTGTCCATCCAGGGCAGCACCAACGGCTCCAGCTTCAGCGACATCGTCGCCTCGCAGGGCTACAGCTTCAACCCGTCGGTCGCCAACAACTCGGTGACCATCAACTTCCCGGCGACCTCGCCGCGCTACGTGCGCGTCAACGTCAGCGCCAACACCGGCTGGGCCGCCGCGCAGCTGTCCGAGCTGGAGATCTACGGCACCGCCAGCTCGTCGACCAACCTCGCCCAGGGCCGCCCGACGACCGAGAGCGGTCACGCCGACGTCTACGACTCGGGCCGCACCGTCGACGGCAACCAGGGCACCTACTGGGAGAGCGTCAACAACTCCTTCCCGGAGTGGACGACCGTCGACCTCGGCTCGGCCGTCGCGGTCAACCGCGTCGTGCTGAAGCTGCCGACCTCCGGCTGGGGCACCCGCTCGCAGACCCTCGCGGTCCAGGGCAGCACCAACGGCTCGACGTTCACCGACGTCGTCGGCTCGGCGTCGTACACCTTCAACCCGGCCGTGGCCGGAAACTCGGTGACGATCAACTTCACCCAGACCACCACCCGGTACGTGCGGATCAACATCACCGCCAACTCCGCGTGGCCGGCGGGCCAGCTCTCCGAGATCGAGGTGTACGGCCCCGGCGGCGGCACCCCCGACACCACCGCCCCCAGCGTGCCGTCGAACCTGACCCTCGGCGCGTCCGGCACGACGATCACCCTGAACTGGGGCGCGTCGACCGACAACTCCGACGGCAGCGGCCTCGCGGGCTACGACGTCTACCGCAACGGCGCGCTGGCCGCGCAGGTCGGCGCCGTCACCACCTGGCAGGACACCCAACCGACCACGGCGACCGTGTCCTACTACGTACGGGCGCGCGACAACGCGGGCAACGTCTCCGCCAACAGCAACACGGTCACCCGCAACGGGACCACGCCCGACACCACCCCGCCGAGCGTGCCCGGCACGCTGAGCCACACCACGTCCGGCACGACGATCACGCTCAACTGGGGCGCGTCGACCGACAACGCGGGCGGCAGCGGCCTGGCGGGCTACGACGTGTTCCGCAACGGCGCCCTGGCCGCGCAGGTCGGCACCGTCACCACCTGGAACGACACCCAGGCCGCCTCGGCCACCGTGTCGTACTACGTGCGGGCCCGTGACAATGCCGGCAACACCTCCGGCAACAGCAACACCGTGACCCGCCCCGGCGGCGACGTCACCGCGCCGACCGTGCCGTCGAACCTGACCCAGAGCACCTCGGGCACCACGATCACCCTGAACTGGGGCGCGTCGAACGACGGCTCCGGCAGCGGCCTGGCCGGCTACAACGTGTACCGCGACGGCGGCCTGATCGCCACCCTCGGCACCGTGCTCACCTACCAGGACTCGCAGCCGGCCACGGCGACCGTGTCCTACTTCGTGCGGGCGCGCGACAACGCGGGCAACCTGTCCGGCAACAGCAACACCGTCACCCGCACCGGCACCCAGCCCCCCGGCTGCGTCAACGTCGCGTCCGGCAAGACCATGACCGCGAACGGCTCCACGTTCACGTTCACCCCGGACAAGGCCAACGACGGGCAGCTCGCCACCTACTGGGAGGGCGGCGGCTACCCGGCGACCCTGACCGTGGCGCTGGGCGGCAACCACACGATCACCCAGGTCAACGTCAAGCTGAACCCGGACGCCTCGTGGGGCACGCGTACCCAGAACTTCCAGATCCTGGGCCGCGAGCAGTCCTCCTCCACCTACACCAACCTGGTGTCGGCGGCGAGCTACCAGTTCACCCAGGGCAACAACGTGGTGAACGTCCCCGTCTCGGCGACCACCGCCGACGTGCGGCTGTCCTTCAACTCCAACACCGGCGCCCCCTCGGGCCAGGTCGCGGAGTTCGAGGTGTGCGGCACCCCCGCGCCGAACCCTGACCTCACCGTCAGCAACGTGTCGTGGACCCCGTCCTCGCCGAACGAGGCGTCCAGCATCTCGCTGACCGCCACCGTCAACAACATCGGCGACCTGTCCGCCCCCGCCTCCAAGGTCGGCCTGTACCTCGACGGCGCGCTCAAGGGCACCGTCGACGTCGCGGCCATCGCGGCGGGCGGCTCGCAGTCGGTCAGCCTGCCGATCGGCACGCTGGGCCAGGGCTCGTACGCGATCAGCGCCCGCGCCGACAACGCCAGCACGGTGACCGAGAAGAACGAGAACAACAACACCGCCAACGCCGCGAGCAACCTCGTCGTGGCCCAGGCCCCCGGCCCCGACCTGCAGGTCACCGGGATCTCCACCAACCCGGCCAACCCGGCCGTCGGCGCGGCGGTCAGCTTCACCGTGACCCTCAACAACCGCGGCACCACGGCCACCGGCGTCACCACGGTCACCCGGGTGACGGTCGGCTCCACCACCCTCAACACCAACACCGCCTCGGTCGCCGCGGGCGCCACCGTCAACGTGGCCGTCAATGGCACCTGGACCGCCACCAGCGGCGGCGCGACCATCACGGCCAGCGCCGACGCGACCAACGTCGTGGCCGAGACCAACGAGACCAACAACTCGCTGACTCAGTCGATCGTCGTCGGCCGCGGTGCCGCCGTCCCGTACACCTCGTACGAGGCCGAGTCCGCCGCCTACCAGGGCACCCTGCTGGAGACGGACGCGCTGCGCACCTTCGGGCACACCAACTTCGCCACCGAGTCCTCGGGCCGCAAGTCGGTGCGCCTCAACACCCAGGGCCAGTACGTCGAGTTCACCTCGACCAACCAGGCCAACTCGATCGTCGTCCGCAACTCGGTCCCCGACGCCGCCGGCGGCGGAGGCCAGGACTACACGATCAGCCTCTACATCAACGGTGTCTTCGATCGGAAGCTCACCCTGTCCTCGGTGCACAGCTGGCTCTACGGCACCACCGACGACCCCGAGGGCCTGTCCAACACCCCGCAGACCAACGCGCGGCGGCTGTTCGACGAGTCCAACGCCCTGCTGCCGACGTCGTACCCGCCGGGCACGAAGTTCAAGCTGCAGCGCGACTCGGGCGACAACGCCTCCTTCTACATCATCGATCTCGTCGACCTGGAGCAGGTGGCGCCCGCGCTGAGCAAGCCGGCCGAGTGCACCTCGATCACCAACTACGGCGCGGTGCCCAACGACGGCCTCGACGACACGGCGGCCATCCAGGCCGCGGTGACCGCCGACCAGAACGGGCAGATCAGCTGCGTCTGGATCCCGGCCGGCCAGTGGCGGCAGGAGCAGAAGATCCTCACCGACGACCCGCTGAACCGCGGGACGCACAACCAGGTGGGCATCAGCAACGTCACCATCCGCGGCGCGGGCATGTGGCACTCCCGCCTCTACACGCTGACCCAGCCCCAGAACGCGGGGGGCATCAACCACCCGCACGAGGGCAACTTCGGCTTCGACATCGACAAGAACACCATCATCTCCGACCTGGCCATCTTCGGCTCCGGCCGGATCCGTGGCGGTGACGGCAACGCCGAGGGCGGCGTCGGCATCAACGGCCGGCTCGGCGTCGGCACGAAGATCACCAACGTGTGGATCGAGCACGCCAACGTCGGCGCCTGGGTCGGCCGCGACTACTCCAACATCACCGAGCTGTGGGGACCCGGTGACGGGCTGGAGTTCAGCGGCATGCGGATCCGCAACACGTACGCCGACGGCATCAACTTCACCAACGGCACCCGCAACTCGACCGTGTTCAACTCGTCGTTCCGCAACAACGGCGACGACGCGCTCGCGGTCTGGGCCAGCAAGTACGTGAAGGACACCTCGGTCGACATCGGCCACGACAACCGCTTCGTCAACAACACGGTGCAGCTGCCGTGGCGGGCGAACGGCATCGCGGTCTACGGCGGCTACGGCAACAAGATCGAGAACAACCTGATCTACGACACCATGAACTACCCGGGCATCATGCTGGCGACCGACCACGACCCGATCCCCTTCACGGGTCAGACGCTCATCGCCAACAACGCGCTCTACCGCACGGGTGGCGCCTTCTGGAACGAAGACCAGGAGTTCGGCGCGATCACGCTGTTCGCGGCGACCGTCGCGATCCCCGGCGTCACGATCCGTGACACGGAGATCTACGACTCGACGTACGACGGCATCCAGTTCAAGGCCGGTGAGCTTCCGGGGGTGGTCATCACCAACGTGAAGATCGACAAGTCGAACAACGGCGCGGGCATGCTGGCCATGGCCCAGGCCCGCGGTAGCGCGACGCTGTCGAACGTCACCATCACGAACTCGGGCACCGGCAACATCGTGACCCAGCCGGGTTCGACGTTCACCTTCTCGGGCAGCTGACGCCGCTCGCGATACCGCACCACCGGGGCCCGTCGGCGACCAACGCCGACGGGCCCCGGCCTTGCCGTCATCTGCGGCTGCGGCGCAGGGTCCGCATCTGCAGCGCGAGGGACTAAGCCGCTGCAACATCCATCTCTTTCAAAGGCGGGCTCGCATTTCGTGCGGATCGATGTCGACGCCCACTCACCCCGGGTCAGATCACCGAGACGAGCTCTTTCGCGAGCGGGCCGGCGGATGCCGGGTTCTGGCCGGTGTGCAGGGTGCGGTCCGTGACCAGGTACGGCTCCCACATCGGGCCGCGCGAGTAGTTGGTGGGCAGCTTCCTCAGCTCGTCCTCCAGCAGCCATTTGGCCTTGTCGGCGAGGCCGACGCCGGCTTCTTCGTCGTTGGTGAAACCGGTGAGGCTGTAGTTCGCGAACGGCGTGTCGCCGTGTTCGTCACGGGTGGCAAGAATCGCGGACGGTGCGTGGCAGACGATGCCGAAGTGCTTGCCCGAAGCCAACGCCTCGCGGAGAAGCTTGGCGGAGTCGGCGTCGTAGGCGAGGTCCTCCATGGGCCCGTGGCCGCCGGGGTAGAACACGGTGTCGTAGTCCTCGAAGCGCACGTCCTTGATGGCGACGGGGTAGCGGAGTTCTTCGGCCGCCTCGATGACGGACTCCTCCTGGAGGGACGTTTCCTCGCCGCCTGTCATGCTGGGCCGCAGACTCATCGTGTCCACGGTGGGGATCACGCCGCCCGGAGTGGCCACCGTGACCTGGTGACCGGCTTGCGTGAACACGGTGTAGGGGGCCACGAACTCCTCGGCCCAGTACCCGGTGGGGTGCCGGTGCCCGTCTTTCATGGTCCAGTACTGCGCACCGCTCAGCACAAAGAGAACCTTCCCCATGGGAATCTCGCCTTCACTTGAGCACGGTAATGGGAAACAATCCGCCTTGGATGTCGAAAACGCAATGTATGCACCAAATGCATACATCCTTGTGCGTTATTCCTGGAACGCACCGGGCCTGGATGCAGGCCGACGAAAGCGTAATCAACATCGAAGTCTAGGCACCGACTCCGAGTGACTCGGCCTGTTTCGAGGTATCCGCTACCTGCATGGCTAACTGAAGTACTCGGACATCATCTGGTCCACCCACGCGGGCTGCCGGACATCGCTGGGGACGAACTGGCGCATGACGGGTTTGATGTCCAGGACCGGAGTGCCGTCGATCGCGTCGAGCCCGCGTACGCGCAGCTCCCGGCCGTTCACCGAGATGATCTCGGCGATGGTGGTGCCGATGCGGTTGGGCCGCCGCGGTCCGCGTTCGGAGAACACGCCAACCGCGGGCAGATCGGTCCGGCCGCGGGGGTGCAGCGGCTTGCCGTAGTCGTCGCGTTCGGCCAGCCGGTCGAAGAAGAACAGGACCTCGACGTGGGAGAAGTCGGCCAGGCCGGTCAGGCCGGCGTCACCGAAGCGCACGTCGACCACGATGGTGCTCTCCTCGCCGCCCCAGTGGTCGGAGTTCTGCGGGTCCAGTCGTCCGTTGTGGACGATGCCGACGGGCGTCATGTCGATCACAGTGTTCTCCCTGTCTGGTGCTGCCCGTCGCCTCGACGGCCTCGTGCGGTGCGCATACGGCGTCCGTGGCCGCAGGCGGACCGCCCGGGCGCGGGTCCGCGCCCGAAGTGCAGAACCCGCGAAGATCACCGAAGATTCCCGAGATTCCCGCATCCGTGCCGGGTCGACCTGGAGAAGTCCTGTCAGAACGGAAGGTCGATATCCCAGACACTGAACGAGGTCCAGTCGCGGCAGGCCTGCTAGATCAGCATGAATTCCACCGTATTCGTGCGGAGCTGCGCCTCCGACACGGTGTGCCGCCAGCGCCCGATTTCCATCAGGTAGACACCCCGCCCATCGGGAACGTTGTCCACGACGAAATCCTGCCGGCAGCCCGCGTTCGTGTAGAACGGTTCCGCGATGATTTTGCCAAGTCGCCGACCTCAGGCAACCTCCCGTGCCGCCGCATCGGTCTAGGACCGGTGACAGAGGCAGCCAACGAGGGGTCTTGCCGATGAAACCTGATGTCGAAGCCGACCTGCACACGTTCGTCGAAGCCCGCTACCTGCACCTGCGCCGCACCGCGTACCTGCTGTGCGGTGACTGGCACCGGGCCGAGGACCTGGTCCAGACCGCCCTGGCCCGGATGGTCGTGGCGGCGCGACGGCGGCGGATCGACAGCCTGGACGCCTACTCCCGCCGCGTGCTGCTGCGGGTGTATCTCGACGACAGCCAGCGCGGCTCGCGACGCCGCGAACGGCTGTCGGACGAGCTGGCCGACCGGCCCGCCCCGCCGGGCGACCGGGCGGAGGCGCTCACCGTCCTCGCCGCGCTGCGCACTCTGCCGCCCCGCCAGCGCGCCACGATCGTCCTTCGCTACTGGGAGGACCGCAGCGTCGAGGAGACCGCCGAAACGCTGGGCGTGACCGAGGGCACCGTGAAGAGCCAGTGCGCCAAGGGGCTGGCCGCGCTGCGTGACGTGCTGGCGGATGCCCCGCAGGAACTGATGCTCAATCTTGGAGGTATCGAGTGATGCAGCTCGACGACATGCGCGAGGCGCTCCGCACCGCGATCGAGACCGACGAACCGCCGATCACCGACGGCCCGGCCACGGTGTTCACCACGGCCAGGCGCATCCGGACCCGGCAGCGGCTGGTGACGGTCGCCGCCGGGGTCGCCACGCTCGGACTGCTCGCGGGCGCCGTGAGCGTGCTCGGCCTGGGCCGGACCGACGGCGCCCAGCCGGCCGTGCCGGTGCCGCAGGTCGCGCTCGCGTCGGCGAGCCCGTCCCCCTCGCCGTCGACGGCGGGCGGTTGCCCGTGCCCGACGGGCGAACCCGCCGCCGCCAAGGTCCTCGCGGCGCTGAAAGCGCTACTACCTGCCGGTTCGGCCGTCTCCCAGCCGGTATCCCAGAACGGGTACGCCGAGGTGGTGATCACCGACCGGCTCGGCAGGACGAAGGTGATGGCGAACGTTCAGCCGGCCTTCGGGCAGGGCGGCAAGCCCGGGGGAGGGGACATGCGCGAGATCTTCACCTGCCAGGGCCGCAGTGACTGGGCTCAGCGGGGCACCACGTGCACCGAGAAGGTGCTGGATGACGGAACCTGGATCGTGGTCACCGAGGGTCCCGAGACCACGGGGCATGACCGGATCGTCCAGCGGACGGTCGACATCCTGCGGCCGGACGGGGTGCGGGTCGCCGTCACCGCGTACAACGCCGTGAAGCCGAAGGGCAACACGCCCACGCGCAAAGTACCGGTGCTGACCCTCGCGCAGCTCGACGTTATGGCTACCCGCCCGCGCTGGCCCGTCTGATGTCGTGTGGCGGGCCGACGGTAGCCGTCGGCCCGCCACATCAAGTAGTTGAACGACTCGTTCAACACGGAAAGTTGACAACGAGACGTTGTAAAGGTTGACTGGCGGGCATGGCTGACGTGCACGAGACCGATGACCTGTTCGTTCCGCCGGATGCCGGGCGTGCCCGCGCAATGCGTGACTTCGCCGCGCTCACCCGGATCGCCGAGCGGCACGCCGCGACGGGCGGACAGCGTGACCGCTGGCGCAACGCGGCGGTGCTCGACCCGTACGAGGCGGTCTGCCTGGCGGTGTCGCTCGCGGCAGGCTCCGCGCTGCCCGAGCCGGACGAGGCTCCACTTGACGAGGCCGACCTGACCGCCGCACTCACCCTGCTTCCCCGCGTACGCGCCGACCTCGACGCCCTGGAGATCGGTCTGCTCGAGCTGGCCCGTGCCCGCGGCCTGACCTGGCAGGCGATCGCCTTCGGCCTCGGCCTCGGCACCCCGCAGGCCGCCCGGCAGCGCTACGAGCGCCTGACCGACCGCGCCCGTCCGGTGGACTAGCCCGGCGGGCGCCCTGCCGTGCCGCCCACCGGGCCGTCCTCTCAGGTCGCGGCGTCGGTCACGCCGCCTCGACGGGCAGCCACAGCTCGCAGGTCGCGGTGCTGAAATCGGCGGCGCGGTCGAGGATCGCGACGATCGACGGACCCGGCCGCAGCCGCCACGGGTTGGACGGGAACCACTCGGTCGCCGTCGCGGCCCAGGTCGTCTGGAGCGCCTGGGGGTACGGTCCGGAGGTGCTGAAGACCGCCCAGCGCCCGGCCGGCACCTCGATGGCGTCGAGGTCGCCGGGGGCCGGGGTGTCCGCGGCCACCGCGACTCCGTGCAGGTAGGTCAACTCGGTGCCTTCGACGGCGTCGGGGTCGATGCCGTCGGTGACCTGCAGCAGGCCGGCCGGCTCGGCGGCGCTCAGGGCCTTGAGCCGACTGTGCTCCGCCACCGGCAGGGCGGCGATGTGCTGCTGGATGTGCGGGTTGACGCCGTGGTGGATCAGCGGCACCCGAGCCGCGTGCCCGATGAGGCGGAACGCGGGGCGGTCGACGATGCGGGTGTCCATGGGGATGCTCCCTTCGACGGTCAGGCGGAACCTGACCTGCGGTTGTGTGCGAAGGGGGCCTCCGTCGCGGCGGACGTCGCCGGGGCTGACCCCGTGCACGGCCCGAAACGCCCGGCCGAACGCCTCGGTCGAGCCGTAGCCGTGCCGGACCGCGATGCTCAGCAGGTCGTCCTCGCCGCGGACCACGTCTGCGGCGGCGACGGTCATGCGGCGGCGGCGTACGTACTCCGACAGCGGCATGCCCGACAGCGACGAGAACATCCGGCGCAGGTGGTACTCGGTGGTGCCGAGCGACGCGGCCAGCCCGCCGAGGTCGATCTCCTCGGTGAGGTGCTGCTCGACGACGTCGACGAGCCGGTTGAGTGCCGAGATCATGTGGCCTCCCTTCGACGTCAAGCCTGGCCGAGGGACCCCCGGCCGCGCCCGATCGTGGCGGACCGATCCGATCATGCGGATGGGCACGGTGTCGCCGCGGCGGGCCGGCCCGGTCCGCGAGACCGAACCTAACCGCGGGGCGACTCGCGGCCCTCGCCGCGCCGGGTCCGGCGGATCCGGACCGCCCGGTCGGCGAGCTCGTCGACGGCCGCGCCGATCTCCGGCGGCAGGCCTCCGTCGTCGCAGCACGGCGGCTTGGTGCGCGGATCCGTCGGCGGCTTGACCCCGGCCAGTTCATACAGCGCCGAGTACACGTCGAGGCCCGGGTCGACCTCGTCGTGGCGTCCGACCAGGACCACGCAGGCGCGGCTGCCGGACCGGAACGCGACGACGATGCGCAGGTCGCCGACGTGCTTCACGCACAGCCGGTCGAGCGGGGCCCCGCCGGTGAGGCGGTAGCCGAGAGCCGCGCAACCCTCGGCTTCGAGGTGGCGCAGGAACTGGGCGACCTGCTGCTGCTGGCGGCTGCGCAGGCCGTCGAACTGCTGCTCGGCGCGGGGGGTCCAGTCGAGGGCGACGGGCACGTCGGCAGCCTACCTAGGAACCGCTCTGCCGCGTACGCGCGAGCAGCTCGCCGGTGTCGATGGCTTTGCCTTCGCCGCGCCGCATCTGGGCAAGGCTTTCCCGGACGTCGTCGCGTTCCAGCAGCGCGGTGTCCTCCAGGTAGCGCCAGACGGCGTCGAGCAGCCCACGGGTCTGCCCGGCCTGGCGCAGTTCCCGGACCAGGTGCCAGACCTCGTGGAAGCGGCGAGGTTCGAGCCGGGGCTGCCCGTTGACCTGCACGATCACGAAGATGCCCGTGCGGGCCCATTCCCGGATCGTCGGTTCGCTGAGGTCGAGCAGCTCGGCCGCGATCACCGGCCGGATGGGTTCGCAGGTGGCCAGCCACTGCCGGGCGACGCGCAGCAGTCGCGCCCGGCGCTCGTCGTCGAGGGTGCGGGCGATGTCCTCCAGCTCCTCGACGGAGGAGAGCAGGGCGGCTATCTTCTCGCGGTCGGCGGCGACGGTCACGGCAGGCTCCTGTCCCTCGATTCGAGCCCGGCACTTACGAGTATGACCCACGAATCCACAAGTGCATCGCGGACGATCAGCTGAACGTGGCCGAGCATCAACCGGAGGGTCAGTCCTCGGGTGGCCGCTGCTGGTGTTCGCCGCGTGTTCAACTGCCGGTCGCCGGTGTGCCGGAGGCTGCGGCCAGGAGCCCCGCTCCGCGTCCCCTGACCGCCTCCCGCGACAAGGACCCATCGTGCGTACACCTCGGCAAACAAGAACGCGGCTGGTGCTGGCCGCGCTCTGCGCCGCCGCCCTCCTGATCCCCGGCTCGCCGGTGTCGGCGCAGGAGCCGGCGACGGTGCGGATCAACGAGATCGAGTCCAACGGCGGCTCGCCCGGAGACTGGGTGGAGCTGGTCAACACCGGTTCCGCAGACGTCGACGTGTCCGGCTGGACCGTCAAGGACAATGACGACACGCACGCCTTCATCGTGCCCGCGGGCACGGTGCTCGCGGCGGGCGCCTACCTGGCCCTCGACGTCGATCCGGCGTTCGGCCTCGGCGCGGCGGACTCGGCCAGGCTGTTCGCGGCCGACGGGTCGACACTGGTCGACACCCATTCCTGGACGAGCCACGCGAGCACGACCTACGGCCGGTGCCCGGACGGCAGCGGGGCGTTCGTGACCACGACGTCCTCGACGCGGGGCGCGGCCAACGACTGCACGGCCCCGAACGCGGCCGTCGTGAAGATCAACGAGGTGGAGTCGAACGGCGGCTCGCCCGGTGACTGGATGGAGCTGGTCAACACCGGTTCCGCGGCCGTGGACGTCTCCGGCTGGGTGGTGAAGGACAACGACGACACGCATGTGTACGCGATCCCGGCCGGCACCGTCATCGCCGGTCACGCGTTCGTCGCCGTCGACGTCGAGGTGTCCTTCGGCCTCGGTGGCGCGGACTCGGCGCGGCTGTTCCAGGCCGACGGGACGACCCTGGTCGACACCTACAGCTGGACCGCGCACGCCGCCACGACGTACGGGCGCTGCCCCGACGGCAGTGGCGCGTTCGTCGCGACCAACGCCGCGACGCGGGCCGCGGCCAACGACTGCGGGAGCGCCGCGGCCGCGGTGCGGGTCAACGAGGTCGAGTCCAACGGCGGCACCCCGGGCGACTGGGTGGAGCTGGTGAACACCGGCGCGACGGCGGTGGACGTGTCCGGCTGGGTCTTCCGGGACAACGACGACACCCACCTGGTCACCGTCGCGGCGGGCAGCACCCTCGCCCCGGGCGCGTTCCTGGCCCTGGACACCGAGCCCGCGTTCGGGCTGGGCAGCGCCGACTCGGCGCGCCTGTACCTCGCCGACGGCACCACGCTGGTCGACACCTACAGCTGGACCGCGCACGCGGCCACCACATACGGGCGGTGCCCGAACGGGACCGGGGCGTTCGTCACGACCACGTCCTCGACGCGCGGCGCGGCCAACGACTGCGGCGCGCCGGTGCGGATCAACGAGGTCGAGTCCAACGGCGGCACGCCCGGCGACTGGGTGGAGATCGTCAACAACGGCGCGAGCACGGTCGACGTGTCGGACTGGATCGTGAAGGACAACGACGACACCCACGTGTACGCGGTCCCGGCCGGCACGACCGTGGCCTCGGGCGCGTTCCTGGCACTCGATGTCGAGACGGCGTTCGGGCTGGGCGGCGCGGACTCGGCGCGGCTGTTCCAGGCCGACGGGACGACGCTCGTCGACACCTACAGCTGGACCGCGCACGCGGCGAACACGTACGGGCGCTGCCCGGACGGCACCGGTGACTTCGCGGCGACGACCGCGCCGAGCAAGGGTGCGCGCAACGCCTGCCCGGGGCAGGTTCCCGCGGCCGTGTGGCCGGGCGGGGCCGAGGTGGCCGCGGCCGACGCGGCGAACCTGTTCGGCGGCAACATGAGCGGGTTGGCGTACCAGAACTCGGGTGTGCTGTGGGCGGTCAAGAACGGGCCGGGCACGCTCTACCGCCTGGTGCGTGACGGCGCGGCCTGGACTCCGGATCCGGCCGGCGGCTGGGCCGCGGGCAAGGCGCTGCACTACGCCGACGGCACCGGCGACCTCGACGCCGAGGGCGTCACACTGACCGCGGCCGGGCCGTCCGGCGGCGTGTTCGTGTCGACCGAGCGCGACAACGCCGACAGCGGCGTCAGCCGCCCGCGCATCGTCCGGTTCGACCCGGCCGCCGCCGGGACGGCCCTCAACGCCACGATGGCGTGGGATCTCACGGCAGACCTGCCCGCGGTGGCCGCGAACAGCGGTATCGAGGGCATCACCTGGATCCCGGACTCCTACCTCACCGCGCACGGGTTCGCCGACGAGCGCACCGGCGCGGCCTACGACCCGGCCGCCTACCCGGGCCACGGTGACGGTCTGTTCCTGGTGGGCCTGGAGGCCAACGGCCAGGTGTACGCGTACGCCCTGGACCAGGGCAGCAGCGCGTACACGCGGGTCGCGGCCTTCGCCAGTGGCTTCCCGGCGGTGATGGACCTGGTGTTCGAGCCGGAGACCGGCCACCTGTGGGCGGTCTGCGACGACACCTGCCAGGGCCGCACCGCGACCCTTGGCGTCGACGCGTCGGGCCGCTTCGCGGTCGGCGCGGTGTACGAGCGCCCCGCCGGTATGCCCAACTTCAACAACGAGGGCTTCGCCATCGCCCCGCAGTCGGCATGTGTCGCCGGACGCAAGCCGGTGTACTGGTCCGACGACAGCAACGACGCCGGTCACGCGCTGCGCGGCGGCACGCTGCCCTGCACCGACCTCGACGCCGACGACGACGGCATCGCCGACGACGCCGACCCGCTGCCCGCCGACCCGGCCAACGAGACGTTCTCCGACGACGACGGCACCTCCGGCCGGATCATCGACCGGGCTGCGCGGGCCGTGTCGATCGCCGACACCGCAGGTGGCGTACTGGTGACTGTCGGCGCGGGCACCGCCCCGGCCCGGGTCCAGCTCGACGGCGGCGCCGCCGTGATCACCCTCGGCGAGGGTGTGTACGAGCTCGGTGGCACCGGCTCCGTCACGGTCCTCACCGGCGTGCCCGCGGTCGCCACGGTCACCGTGCAGGGCAGCGCGGTCACGGTCACCGTCACCGCGGGCGGCTGGGCCAGCTACCCCGAGGCGACCGTCAAGGACACGCTGGCGAGCCTGCTCGGCATCCGGTCGAGCGGCGGTGTCACGGTCGGCGCGGCAGGTGTGCCGCAGGACTTCTGCGCCGCTGTGCAGAACGTGCTCATCGGCTCCACCCGCAACGAGACGATCGCCGGGACCACGGGTGCGGACCTCATCCTCGGCAAGGGCGGCAACGACGTCGTGACCGGCAACGGCGGCGGCGACTGCGTCGTCACCGGCGCGGGCAATGACGTCGTCACCACCACGGGCGGCGACGACCGGGTCGACGCCGGCAACGGCAACAACGTGGTCAACACGGGTGAGGGCGACGACCTCGTACGCACCGGCTCCGGCAACGACGTCGTCACCACCACCGGTGGCAACGACCGGGTCGAGGCGGGCGACGGCAACAACACCGTCAACACCGCCGCGGGCGACGACACCGTCATCACGGGCAGCGGCAACGACGTCGTCGACTGCGGCGCGGGCACGGACACCGCCCACGCCGGACGCGGCAACAACGTCAACTCCGGCACCCGCTGCGAGACGTTCGGCGTCTGAGCGAAGGAAGGGCACCTTCACATCGCTATGCGTTGTGGAAGGTGCCCTTCCCATCACTCGCCTCGAGACTGCGCCCACGCTGTTCCGGCAGTGTGGGCGCAGCTGCGTCCGCGCACCCTCCGAGCTGCACGGCCAGCGGTGCAGGGTAGGGGTGGCGGGCTGCTACCTTGGCCCGCGTGAATCTCGGTCTGGGGCCCCTCGCACCGGCGGTCCCCGTGCTCGACGACGATCCGTTCGCCGAGCACCCGGGAGCCGTCGCCCGCCGTCGCCGCAACGGTCGCAGATATCTGTTCCTGCTGCTCGGCGCCGTCCTGCTGGGGCAGGGCGGCTGGACGGCGCTGCACGTGACCTACACCCCGGAGCCCGGCCCGAAGGCCGTCTGCCCCATGCTGCGCCCGGAACTGCTGGACGTTGCCCTGCCCGATCGCGACCCGGCCAGGGATGGCAGCGAGCGCACCGAGTCCGGCTTCCTGGGCGCGACCTGCACCGTGCGGGGAGCCTCCGGGGAGTTGTGGATCGGCGTGACACGGGTGGGCCGGGCCGGCGGCGACAGTCCGTGGGAGATCCTGGAGCTGCGGCGCGGGTGGATCGGCGAGTTGCGTCAGGTGCGGCTCGGTGACGACGCCCTGCTGGTAGACGATCAGCTCCTGCAGATCCGTCACGGCTCCTACCTGGTGTGGATCGAGTACGCCCCGGAGGCAACCGTCGCACCCGAGGCCCGGCGGCAGGTGCTCGTCGCGATCGGGCAGGAGGTGCTCTCGCAGCTGTGAAGACGATCTCGGCATGGTGGGAGTGGCAGCGCGGCTGGAGACTGGCCGTTCAGCTGGCGGCGGTGGCGGCACTGCTCGCTGCCGCGTACGTGGTGGCCGGTTACCTCGGCTGGCTGGTCGGTCAGGGGCAGGCCCGCATCGAGGTGGCGATCGTCGACAGCGACATGCAGCGGCCGCCGCGACCCGAGCTGCCGCCGAACCCGTTCACGTCCCCGCCGGTTCCGTAGGGCCTGTCCGCCAGGGACACGGCACTGAGCTGACCGGCGTACGGCACGAGCGGCGTGGCCCCGATGGGTCACGCCGCTCAGGCCGTCACCCGGTCGGAGTTGGTCGATCGGCCGGGCAACTCTGGCCATGGCGGCGCTGCGACCGACCCCTGACCCTCAGTAGGGTCATCGTCCGGTACTGCCTCCACACCGGACAGGGGAGCGCCGTGACGCTGCCGATCGATCCCTACGAACGGCGTCCCGTGCCGGGGCCGCCGAGTCCGGTCGTGCGCCCGCCCATGGGCTGGTGGCGGCGGCACCGGGTGCTGCGTAACTGGCTCGGCGGCGTCGCCTCGGCCGTGGTCGTGTCGGTGATCAGCGGTGTCGCGCTCGCGTACCTCACCCCGGGTGGGGACACCCCCGGAGGCGGCACGCCGACCTCGGCCGCCGCCGACGACCTGCCGTTCAGCGTGGACGTGCTGTACCGCGGGAACTTCTGCGATCCGTACGTGGTGAACGCCGCTCCGGGTGAGCTGTCCAGCCCGCACCGCGTCGTCGACCCGGACTCGCGGGTGCGGCCCGCCGACGACGAGGTCGCCGAATGGATGCAGCGGGTCGACGCGGTCCCCTCCGAGGGGCTCCTGCTGCTCACGGTGCAGGGGACCGGCGACAAGACCGTGGTGCTGCAGGACCTGACCGTGGAGGTCGTCGAACCGAAAGGGCCGCCGATCGAGGCGGCCACACTGTTCTATCCCGATGCCGGATGCGGGGCCGGTGAATCGCCGCGGTTGTTCAGGGTGGGCCTGGACGCCGCCAACCCGCGGCCGGTTCCCGAGGCGGGCGTGGACCTGGCGGGCAACGCGATCCCGGCGGTGGCTTTCCCGTTCAGTGTCTCCGCGTCCGACCCGGAGATCTTCACCATCACCGCCGAGCCCGGTCGCTGTGACTGCAGCTGGCGGCTGCGCCTGCGGTGGACGAGCGCCGGGCGCAGCGACACGCTGGTCATCGACGACCACGGCCGGCCGTTCCGCACCGCGGCCGTCGTCGACACCAATGCGCGCAAGTTCATCGCCCACTCGTACAAGGGGTGCCCTGGCGCGATCCTCTGGTGTGAGGAAGGCTGAGCCGCGTGGTCAGGCGGCGCTGAGGCGGGCACGGCCGCCGTAGAGCTGCACCCGGCGGTCGGTCACGTGCTGCGGTGCCCGGTGCAGGAACAGCTCGGGCCGGCCGGGGGCGTTCGCGACGCGTACCGTCCAGTCCTCGTACCACCACGACGCCGAGCAGCAACACTGTCCACGGAACCGGAAGTTCGCCCGGTACAGCCCGACCTTGCCAGGGGCCAGGGTGAACAGCCGGGTCGGCCGATCCTGCAGCGGGTAGACCGCCCCACGGGCGCAAGCGTGCACCGTCACGCCGTGGTCAGTCACGCTGAACTGCAGCGATGTCGAAGTTGCGGCGTCGCCGCCGGACCGGACCTGCTCGGTGATCCGGTACCCGTCCGCGTGGTCGGCGAGCACGTCGTGCACGACAACCGGCGCGTCGGGCAGCGACTCGGGCAGGCGGCGCGCATCGGACAACCCGCGCCGCAGGTCGGCGTCGCCCGCCCTGCGCGCGTCCGTCGACCACCGCACCCTGATCCGCTGAATCACCACCACACCGCCGAGCATGCCCTGCCCGACTCCGCCCACGCGACCCGGTTTCCGCGTCGCCCCCCGGTCCGCGACCAGGCGAAGATCGCTGTCTCGTGTCGAAGGTGTGGTCGGACCGCAGATCATGGCACCAAGCAGTGATCAAGCAACGGCGGCGGTCGGGGTCAGGCCGTCGCGGAGAGGTCGTTGAAGGTGTCGGCGGGGGGTTGGCCGGAGAGGGTCTGGATGGCGCACATGATGTCGTCGGTGGCCTGGCGGCGGGCTCGGGCAACGCTGATGCCGGGCTGCTGGGTGAAGCGCAGGGGGGTGCCGAAGCGGATGGTTACGCGGCCGGGGCGGGGGAGTTTCGCGCCGACGGGCTGGATGCGGTCGGTGCCGAGCACCGCCACCGGCACGACCGGCGCGCCGGAGGCCAGGGCGAGCCAGGCCACGCCGGTGCGGCCGCGATAGAGGCGGCCGTCGCGCGACCGGCTGCCCTCGGGGTGGATGCCGAACGCGCCGCCGCGTTCGAGCACGCCGAGTGCCAGTTCCAGGGACTCCTGGGCGGCCCGGTGGCCGCCGCGCTGCACCGGGATCGCTTCGAGGCCGGTCATCAGGTCACGGACCAGCCGGCCCCGCAGGCCGGTGCCGGTGAAGTACTCCGCCTTGGCCATGAACGCGACCGGCCGGGGTGTCATCAGCGGGATGATGAAGCTGTCCAGGAACGACAGATGGTTCGCGGCCAGGATGAGCGGTCCGTCCAGCGGGATGTGCTCGCGGCCTTCGACGATCGGCCGGAACGCCACCCGTGACAGCGGGGTGAGCAGCATCCGGGTGATGGACTGGATCGACACGTGTCCTCCGGTGATCAAGCCGGGCCCAGGTGGGCGTCCAGCGCGGCGCGCAACAGCGGGTCGACGTCGTCGGTCTGCACGGTCATCTGCAGGCTGCCCCAGAGCCAGAGCTGGGCGATGCCGTGCAGGTTGGCCCACAGCGCCCCGGCGACGACGACAGGATCGGGGGCGGTGACCCCGTGCCGGGCGCGGGTGACCAGGTCGACGAGCACGCCGAACAGCTGACGGCTGGCGTCGCGCAGGCCGATCTGGTTGCCGCGCAGTAGCTCGTGGCGGAACATCAGCTCGAACATGCCGCGCTGGGTGCGGGCGAAGTCGAGGTAGCCGCGGCCCAGCGCGAGCAGCCCGGCGCGCGGGTCGGCCTCGTCGCGCAGCCCGGCGATGCGCCCGCCGAGGTCCTGGTAGCCGACCTGGGCGATGGCGGACAGCAGGGACAGGTGGCTGGGGAAGTAGCGGCGTGGCGCGCCGTGCGACACCCCGGCCCGCCGGGCGATCTCGCGCAGCGTGAGGGATCCGGGACCTTCGCGGGTGAGCAGGTCCACGCCCACCTCGATCAGGCGGGCGCGCAGGGTGGTGTCCTGATCCGGCATAGACACTGTCTACCAGAGTGGGTAGACAGTGTCTACTTACCGCCCTGGCCGCACCGCAAGTTCCACGTGCGCCGGGCAGCATGGCCGAGGTGGCGGTCAACCGGGTGGCGACCCAGCCCGTCGCTCAGGAGGGCTTGGGCTTCGGGGTCGGCTGTCCCGACAGCAGCTCGAACTGGGCGTTGTCGAGGGTGCCCTTGCCGGTGACCCGGTAGCCAGGGCCCATCGTGCCCAGGCTGAGCGCGATCTCGGCCTCGTTGCGGATGTACCAGCGCTTGCGCGGGGCCTCACCGCGGGAGGCGGGCAGGATCGAGCCGGTCCCGTTGACGTACGGGCGTCCGGGCACCATGCGCTCGGTCGCCGACATGGTGACGATCGCGGAGTTGTCGCCGGTGTAGTTCCACTGCACCTCGGCGAATTCGTCGTCCTCGCCGGTCTGCATCTCGGTGGCGTTCAGCGTCTCGTCGTTGTACGCCGCCACCAGGCGCTTGCCCGCCTCGATGTCGTCGATGAGCAGCACGGTCAGGTCCGTCGAGTCGTACTTGCCGCGCAGGTGGATGTCCCGGGCGATCACCGAGTAGCGGTCGGCCACGCCCATGCCGGTGCGCCACCGGTCGACGAACTGCGGCAGCGGCAGGTTGCCCCACGTGTGGTCGTGGTAGCCGGTGCCGATGAAATCGCGCTTCTCGTTGTAGAAGACGATGTGGCCCTCGGCCTTGCCCGACGGGACGGCGGCGAACCAGGCCTGGTACTGGTCGGGCCCGCCCAGGTACACGTAGCCCGTGCCCGGCCGGAACGGCGCGGCGGTGCTGGTCAGGTTCAGGTTGAGGGTGATGTCGTTGGCGGTGCCGCGCAGCTGGTAGTTCTTCAGGTCGCCGGTGAGCGTGAACGGGCCCACCTTGACGTTGCAGCGGTCCGTGGCACTGGCGAACTCGCGCCAGTCGTATGTCTGGAACACGCTGAACTCGTTGCCCCACGGGGTGGTGATCAGCAGGTTCACCGCGGGCCGCCGGTCGGACTCGGCGGTCAGCCCGTCGCCGGGCCGGGTCTTCAGCGTGAACGAGACCACGATGCCGTCGTCGCCGGTCAGTTCGGTGTGCCACCACTCGTACACCCGAGGGTCCTCGTTGGCGGCGGCCGTGCGGAAGCCGTCCTCCCAGGCGTAGAACGTGTCAGGCTTGAGGTTGAGGCGCGCGTAGTCGTTCGGGCTGGTGCCGTAGCGGTTGAGCGTGGGGCCGTCGGCGGGCGGGGCGGTGGGCGCGGACCGGCTGCACGCGGCCAGGCCGGGCAGGGCGACGAACGAACCTGCTGCCAGTGCCCGCAGCGCCGTGCGGCGGGAGAACCTTCCGGGAACCTCACTCATCTTGCTCGCCGTCCCATCACGCCGCAGCGCCGGCCTTTCAGGTGGAACACCCTATTGCCCTGGTTTGCGTAATGTAGCGCTCGTTCGCCCTGCGTGGAGGCGAGATCGCCAACCTCGTCCCGCCCGCCACGCCGCACCCGAAGCGGCCCGCGATGCGGTCGAGCAGGGCGCGGGCCGCACCTAGATCACTCGACTTGCCGGGCACATGGGCGAATGCGTGCTCAAGATACGCACATGTGCCTGGCAAGTCCGATGATCAAGGACGGGTCGGGCCGACGTGGCCGGGTCAGCGGGGCACGCGCAGCCAGATGTTGGTGCACACCGGGGTGTGGGTCACGCTGACCTGTTCCAGGCGGGTGCCGTCGCCGCCGGGGCGGTCGAACAGGCGCGTGCCGTCGCCGAGCAGGATCGGCACCACGTGGATCAGGACCTCGTCCAGCAGGCCCGCGTCCAGGCAGGCGCGGGCGATGGCCGCGCCGATCAGCACCGCGTATCCGTCGCCCGCGGCGGCCTTCGCGGTGGCGACGGCCTCGGCCAGGTCGTCGACGAAGATGTAGGCCGGGTCGGGGTCCTCGGGGATGTCGCGGGTGTAGACCAGTTGCGGTCCGGTCCAGGCTCCGCCGTACACCCGGCCCTGCTCGGCGGGTCCGTCGCCGTTCGGGCCGAAATAGGTGCGGTGGCCGATCAGGACCGCGCCGATGCGCGACAACACCTCGTCGACGGCGGGGTTGGGACCGGAGTATCCGGCCATCCACGACATGTCGCCGCCCGGTCCGGTGACGAAGCCGTCCAGCGACATCGTGATGTGCCACAGCACCCTGCCCATGCGTTTCCTCCCGTGGTGCGGCGTTGCCCCGCGTCGTGCCGGGACCGTACATCCGATCACGACCGAGCGCATTTCTGAAAGTTTCAGTGGCTCTGAGGCGATATGGGGCTTCGATGAATGCATATGTTGCGAAGGGATTACCGGAGCCTTAAGCTCTGGTCGATGGGAGCGCTCCCGGTCTCTGGCCAGGGCGTTTGCTGCCCCCTTGTTGCCCGACAAGGGTCGCACCGGCGCGCGCCCACGCCCGATCCCGACGAAAGGCTCGTCATGAGACTCCTCCCGCGCGCGTCCCGGCGCGCCCTGATCGCGGCCGGCGCGGTCGGCGCGCTCGCCATGGGTGTGACGGTCGCGCTGCCCGTGGTCAACGCCATGGCCGCCAGCGGCTGCGCCGTCACCTACACCACCAACCAGTGGCAGGGCGGCTTCACCGCCAACATCACCATCAAGAACCTCGGCGACCCGATCAACGGCTGGACGCTGGGCTTCACCTTCCCGAACTCCGGTCAGAAGGTGACCCAGGGCTGGTCGGCCACCTATGCCCAGAGCGGTGCGAACGTCACCGCGGCGAGCATGAGCTACAACGGTTCGCTGGCCACCAACGCCTCCACCGGCATCGGCTTCAACGGCAGCTGGACCACCGCCAACCCGCTGCCGACGACGTTCACGCTCAATGGCGTCGTGTGCACCGGCGCGACGACGCCCAGCTCGCCCGCGCCGAGCTCGCCCGCGCCGAGCAGCTCGCCGTCGGCGTCGCCCCGGCCGTCCACCTCGCCGTCGGCCTCGCCGAGCCCGTCGCAGCCGGTCGGGCAGACGCCCGTCGCGATCAACGGGCAGCTGCGCGTGTGCGGCGTGAACCTGTGCAACCGGTTCAACCGCCCGATCCAGCTACGCGGTATGAGCACGCACGGCATCCAGTGGTTCGCCAACTGCTACAACGACAACTCGCTCAACGCGCTCGCGAGCGACTGGCAGGCCGACCTGCTGCGGGTGTCGATGTACGTGCAGGAGCAGGGTTACGAGACCAACCCGACGGGGTTCACCAACCAGGTGAACAACCTCGTCGAGGAGGCCACCGAGCGCGGCCTGTACGCGCTGATCGACTTCCACACGCTGACCCCCGGCGACCCGATGTACAACCTGGACCGGGCGAAGACGTTCTTCGCCGCGGTGTCGGCCCGCCACGCGGCCAAGAACAACGTGATCTACGAGATCACCAATGAGCCGAACGGCGTGAGCTGGTCGACCATCAAGAACTACGCCGAGCAGGTCATCCCGGTGATCCGTGCCAACGACCCGGACGCCGTGGTCATCGTCGGCACCCGCGGCTGGTCGTCGCTGGGCGTCTCGGAGGGCGGCAACTCCACCGAGATCATCAACAACAAGGTCAACGCGACCAACGTCATGTACGCGTTCCACTTCTACGCCGCCTCGCACAAGGACAACTACCGCGCCGAGGTGGAGCGGGCGGCCGCCGCGCTGCCGATCTTCGTCACCGAGTTCGGCACGGTCACCTACACCGGCGGCGGCGCGGTCGACACGTCCAGCAGCACCGCCTGGCTGGACATGCTCGACCGGCTGAAGATCGGCTACGCGAACTGGACCTACTCCGACGCCGATGAGGGCAGTGCCGCGTTCAAGCCCGGCACCTGCAACGGCGGCCAGTACGCGGGCACCGCGGTGCTGACCGAGTCCGGCAACTTCATGCGCAGCCGCATCCGCACCCCGGACAACTTCCCGACCAGCTGACCGTCTCCTCGCTGCGCTCGTCAACGGCACGTCCGAGCCTGTCGATTCGCTCGCCGCGCTCGCTCATGCCCCGATCAGCGGCGCGGCCACCTCGTGCCCGGCGAGGGGGCCGCGCCGTGTTGTCAGGGTTGACCTGGAGCGCACTCCAGCTTCTAACGTGGTCGGAGTACGCGATCGAGGAGGCAGGACATGAAAACCGTAGAACTCGGGCGCACCGGCGAGCAGGTCAGCCAACTGGCGCTCGGTGCCATGATCATGGGTACCAGCACCGACGAGCCCACCTCCGTCGAGATGCTCGACCGGTATCTCGACGCCGGCGGCAACTTCGTCGACACCGCCAACTGCTACTGCTGGTGGTCGCGCGAGGGCAGCCTCGGCGGGGAGAGCGAGGAACTGCTCGGCCGCTGGCTCACCGGCCGCCGGGACCGGGTCTTCCTAGCCACCAAGGGCAGCGCCATGGTCGGGGACCAGCAGGGGCTGTGGCACGACGGGCAGCCGGACTGGCCGCTGGCCCGCACCCGGTTCGAGGGCGCCGGCGCGGTGACGCTGACCAAGGCCATCGACGACAGCCTGCGGCGGCTGCGCACCGACCACGTCGACCTCTACTACGTGCACGTCGACGACCGGGCCACCCCGCTGGAGGAGACGCTGGAAGCGCTCGCCGGCATCGTGGCCGCGGGCAAGGCGCGGCACATCGGCTGGTCGAACGTGCGCACCTGGCGGCTGGAGCGGATCCGGCAGCTGTGCGCGGCCAACGGCTGGCCCGCCCCGGTCGCCCTGCAGCAGCAGCACACCTACCTGCGCCCGAAGGCGGGCCTGGACTCCGCCTCCATCGTGGACGACGAGCAGTTCGACTACCTGCGCGAACACGATGACCTGTCGCTGGTGGCGTACTCGCCGATCCTCAAGGGGGTCTACGATTCTGCGGCCAAGCGGGCTGGGCACTGGGCCATGGAGAACTACGAAGGCCCCGATGCCCAGGTGCGGCTGGCCGCGGTCGCGCAGGTGGCCGCCGAGATCGGCGTCACGCCGAATCAGGTGGTGCTGGCCTGGCTGCTGCGCCAGTCGCCGACGATGATTCCACTGGTGGGTCCGCGCACGCTGGAGCAGTATGAGACGGCGCATGCCGCGCTCGACGTCGTGCTCTCCGACGAGCAGGTCGCGCGCCTGGATGCCGCCGGGGCATGACGTGTCGGGTTGTCGTGGCTGGCGCCGGACGCGTACTGTCGTCTGCCGCTGGGGAAACACGGCGGGTGTGCGCGTCGTTGCGTCACCAGAGGCCAATTCAACTGTGAGGAGCTGGTATGGGCGAGCGCGTGCTGCGGGGAAGCCGACTTGGCGCCGTCAGTTACGAGTCTGACCGCAACACCGAGTTCGCGCCCCGGCAGACCCGTGAGTTCTCGTGCGTCAACGGGCACCGGTTCGAGGTGCCGTTCGCCGTGGACGCCGAGGTGCCCTCGACGTGGGAGTGCAAGTTCGACGGCGCAGTGGCGCGGCTGGTCGACGGCACGGAGCCGGAGCAGAAGAAGGTCAAGCCCCCGCGTACGCACTGGGACATGCTGCTGGAGCGCCGCTCGATCGAGGAGCTCGAGGAGATCCTGAACGAGCGCCTGGCCGAGGTGCGCACCAAGCGCGGTCGCTGACCCCCCGATACCGCCGATGCCGGCGCCGGTCTCCTGGACCGGCGTCGGCATTCGTGTTCCCCGATCCGGACCACGACAATGCGGCGCGGCACGGCGGGCCGGTCGGGTAGCGTCCCGGCGCATGTACGAGCTGCAGCGGCTGACCCCCGCGCACGCCCCGGCGCTGCTGGCGTTCGAGACCGCCAACCGGGCCTGGTTCGCGCGTACCATCGCCGACCGGGGCGACGACTACTTCGCGCAATTCCCCCTGCGGCACGCGGCGATCCTCGCCGAGCAGGCGGCGGGGCTGCACCATTTCCACGTCGTGACCGACCCGGCCGCGACGATCGTGGGCCGGGTCAACCTCGTCGACGTCGCCGGCGGCCGCGCCGAGCTCGGCTACCGGATCGCCGAGAGCGCGTCGGGCGCGGGTCTGGCCACGGCGATGGTGGCGCAGGTCTGCGCGCTGGCCGCGGGCGAGTACGGGCTGACCGGCCTGACCGCGGTGACGACCTTCGACAATGCCGCCTCCGCCGCGGTGCTTCGCCGCAACGGCTTCATCGTCGATGAACCGATCACTCTCGGTGACCGTCCGGGCATGCGGTACGTCCGTGACCTGCTGATCTCAGCCGGCTGAGACTCCGCGACGGGTCCGTGGTCACCCACGGCGACCTCGAAGACTTTCCCGCGCCGCCGCGGCGCGGTAATCTGCCAGGCGGCCGCGCCCGTGCAGAGTTCCCCCTCACCCCTGGCGGCCGCCGCCGCGTGCCCGGCTGTTGCGCGGCGGACGACGGAAGGATCCTGTACGTGCCTGCCCCGGTGCGCCGCCCCCGCCCTGCGTCCCTGCTCGCCCTGCTCGTGGCCGCCGTGTTGCTGGTCGCCGGCTTCGGGACGCCCGCCAACGCCGAGCCCAACGAGATCCCGTCGACCAAGGTCGCCCAGGCGCGCCAGAACCTGGAGAGCGCTGCGGGGCAGTACATAGAGGCCGAGGCGGCGATGCTCAAGGCCAAAAAAGAACAGACCACCATGAACCAGACGCTGCTGGCGGCGGAGAACCGGTACACGCGGGTCCGGGCGAGCGTGGCCAAGTACGCCGCCGATGCGTACAAGGCCGGACGGCTCGGCGTCATCGGCGTGATGCTGAACGCGAACACGTCCGACGAGTTCCTGGCCCGCTCCGCGGCGCTGGAGAAGTTGACCGCCCGCGACGAGGCCCGCATCAGCGAGCTGGTCCAGGTCAAGAAGGAGATCTCCGCCGCCAAGGCCGCCGTCGACGCCTCCGTGCAGGAGCAGGCCAAGCACTTCGCCGAGATGGCGAAGCTGCGCAAGGCCGCCGACAAGGCGCTCAGCGCGCTCGGCGGCGAGGCCACCCGCGGCTGGGTCGACCCGAACTCGCCGCTGGCCATTCCGGCCAAGCGCAACTCGGACGGCACCTGGCCCAAGGAGGTGTGCAGCATCGACGACCCCACCCGCAAGACGGTGGCGGGCGCCTGCATCACGCCGCGCACGCTGCACGCATACCAGCAGGCCCAGAAGGACGGGTTCAAGCGGTACACCTCGTGCTGGCGCCCCGGCGACATGTATGAGCACCCCAAGGGACGTGCCTGCGACTTCTCGGCGGCGGCGGGCGGCTTCGGTGGCACGGCCGGCGGCGCCGACCGGACCTACGGCAACAAGCTCGCCGCGTACTTCGTCAAGAACGCCAGCGCGCTCGGGGTCATGTA
Source organism: Catellatospora paridis (assembly GCF_009720365.1). Taxonomy (GTDB): domain Bacteria; phylum Actinomycetota; class Actinomycetes; order Mycobacteriales; family Micromonosporaceae; genus Catellatospora; species Catellatospora paridis. The sequence continues at coordinate 45,327 of NZ_WBZD01000021.1, forward strand.
CGTCATCTGGTTCTGCCAGGTGTGGACCGCCACCGGCGGCGGCTGGCACAGATACTCGCCGACCGGGTCGAGCTGCGGTGACTCGCCGTCCGCCGACCACACCGACCACGTGCACCTGTCGGTGTACTGACGCGGGCGCTGATCTCCGCCAGGCGAGCGGGCACGGCTCTCGCGTGGACAGATTTTCTCGCGTTGGGTGTAATGGCGCGACCGGTAGCGGGACTTATCAGCGAGACACCGCTACCTCGGGAGGCAGTCATGCGGTCAGACACGTCCCTCGCCAGGGCCGCCGCGGCAGGCGACCGCGAGGCGTTCGACCGGCTCTACCGCCTGTACCGGCCGGGCCTGCTCGGCTTCGTGTTCCGGCAGGTCGGTGACCGGCACACCGCCGAGGACGTGGTGCAGGAGGCGTTCCTGGTCGCCTGGCGCGACCTGGCCAAGCTGCGCGACCCCGACGTGTTCCGGACCTGGCTGTTCTCCATCGCGTACCGGCGGGCGAGGTCGGTGGCGGCCCGGGTCGCGCCCGCGCCGCTGCCCGATCCGGCGCTGCTGGTCGACGACAGCCCCGGCCGCCACCCTGAGCAGGCCGCCGAGCAGCGGGAGGCGTACGAGCTGGTCTGGGCCGCCGCGCACGGGCTCGAACCACGCCAGCGCGCGGTGCTGGAGCTGAACGTGCGGTGGGAGCTGTCCAGCCGCGAGATCGGCGAGGTGCTCGGTGTCGGCACCGCGCACGCCGCGGTGCTGGTGCACCGCTCGCGCGCGGCGCTGGGCAGCGCGGTGCGCACCGTGCTCATCGCCCGCCGGCACGGCCGCTGCGCCGGGCTCGACGCCATCGTGCACGGCAGCAGGCGGTTGACCTCCCGGGAACGTTCCCAGGTCGACCGGCACGTGCGCGGCTGCGACCGGTGCCGCCGCCTGTCCGCCCGCAACGGCGCGTACGCCGTGCTCGCCGCGCTGCTGGCGCTCACCGACGGGCCGGTGCCGGGCGGCTCGGCGCAGACCAGCCCGGCGGCCGCGATCGCCGCCGCGGGCGCGCGCGGGATGCGCCTGCCCGGCAAGCTGGCGCTCGGCTCGGCGGCCACCGTGCTGGCCGCGACCGGCGTGTACGCGCTGGTCCCGGTGGTCGGCGAGGGCCCGGACGTCGACCGGGCCGGTAGCGCCGCGGCCGCCGTCGCGGCGGGTGTCGCCCCGGGGGCCGCGTCGCCGTCGGCCTCGATCTCGGCGGCGGGCTCGCCCTCGGCTGCTCCGGTGAGCCCGTCGGCCTCGCCGTCCGCCGTCGCGTCGGCGCGGCCCAGCCCTACCAAGGCCGCCCCGGTGACGCTGGAGGCGCAGATGCTGGCACTGGTCAACCAGGCCCGCAAGAGCGCGGGCTGCGGCGCGCTGCGCGCCGAGCCGAAGCTGGACAATGCCGCCCGGCTGCACAGCGCAGACATGGCCAAGCGCAACTACTTCTCGCACACCACCCCGGACGGGGTCAGCCCGTGGGACCGGGCCAAGGCGGCCGGCTACGACCAGCCGTCGGCGGAGAACATCGCCGCGGGCAACGCCACCGCGAAGGCGACCATGACCCAGTGGATGAACTCGCCCGGCCACAAGGCGAACATCCTGAACTGCTCCTACAAGGCGATGGGCGTGGGCCGGGCGACCGGCGGCTCCTACCGCTACTACTGGACCCAGATGTTCGGCTTCCGCTGACGAGAACGCATTGGGCCTAGGCGATAACACTGGGATACCCTCGAGGAGGGCCGGGCGCGTGCTCGCGCCGTCCTGGAGGCGCACCGGGAGCGCAAGCGGATGCCCGGCGGTCCCGGACAGCGAGCCGCGTGAGCATCGGCCTGATCCTGGATCCTTCTGCCCTGCTGCTCCATCTGCGGCTGGAGCGCGTGTCGATCGGCGAGCTGATCAGCGAGGTCATCGACGCCGACCAGCTGGTCGGCGTGCCTGCCCTCGCCGTGGTGGTCGTATGGCCGGACCTGGACGGCGACGACCTGGCGCGCGTGGAGCGGATGCTCTCGTGGGACGACAGCGGCATCGTGGTGCTGCCGCTGACCGGAGACGCGCTGCTCGACCTGCATCGCACGATGCCGCTCGTGAAGGGCGGCCAGGGCGTCGCGCACGCCGTGGTGGAGGCTCGTCGCTACGGGTGCCTGCTGGCCACCGACCGACCCGGCGACTTCGGCGATGCGGTGGACCCGGACGACCTGGTGGAGCTGTCCTAGCCGCGCACGATGGCTGATCCCCGGCGCGGTGACCTTCGCCGCATCGTGGCGGACCCCGGCATGCGGCCGCCTAGGCTCGCGTCATCGGATCATGAGGATCCGGGTGGCGGCGACCTGTCGGCGTCGACCGGCCCGGGGAAGGCGCGACAAGGATGCAGACGACGCTGACCGTCGGCGAGGCCGTGGTGGTGCTGCTGGCCGGGATGGCCGCGGGCGGGATCAACGCGGTGGTGGGCTCGGGCACGCTGGTGACCTTCCCGGTGCTGCTGGCCCTGGGCTACCCGCCGGTCGTCGCGAACGTCTCCAATACTGTCGGCCTGGTGCCCGGCTCGCTGTCGGGGGCGTACGCCTATCGCAAGGGCCTGGCCGGGCACGGCCCGCTGCTGTTGCGCCTGGGCACCGCCTCGGTGCTGGGTGCGCTGCTCGGCGCGGTGCTGCTGCTGTGGCTGCCGCCGGGCGCGTTCAACGCCATCGTGCCGGTGCTGATCGGCCTGGCTCTGGTGCTGGTGATCCTGCAGCCCCGGCTGGCCCGGTCACTGGCTCAGCGGCGCCCCGACAACGAGCGGCGTGTGGGGCCGTTGCTGCTGCTCGGCGTGTTCGGCGCGGGTGTGTACGGCGGCTACTTCGGCGCGGCCCAAGGCGTGCTGCTGCTGGGGCTGCTCGGGGTGCTGCTCTCCACCGACCTGCAGTGGGTCAACGGCATCAAGAACCTGCTGGCGGCGCTGGTGAACGGGGTCGCCGCGGTGCTGTTCATCGCCCTGGGCATGGTCGCCTGGCAGCCCGCGCTGCTGATCGCCGCGGGTTCGGTCGTCGGCGGCCTCGTCGGCGGCCGCTGGGGTCGCCGCCTACCCCCGACCGTTCTGCGCATCCTCATCGTCGTCATCGGCCTAGCCGCCATGATCCAGCTGCTTACCTGAGGTCAGGCGCGGGCGGCGGCTTTGCGGGCGCGGTAGGCGGTGACGGCGGCGCGGTTGCCGCAGCCGGCGTCGCAGAAGCGCTTCGAGCGGTTCTTGGACAGATCGACGACCACGTTGCCGCAGTCGGGGTATTCGCAGACGCGCAGGCGGCTGAGCTCGCCGCTGCGGACCACGTCGACGAGCGCCATCGCGGCCTCGACCGCCAGGCGGGTGGCCAGCGGCGCGTCGGAGGGTGTCGCGTGCAGGTGGTAGTCCCACTGGTCGTGCTTGACGAGCTGGGGGAGCGCGTTCGACTCGCGTAGCAGCGCGTTCACGATCTGCACGACCTCGTCCTCGTCGGCCTCCCACACCCGGCGCAGCCGTGGGCGCAGGTCCTGCACCGCGCGCAGCTCGGCGGTGGTGTGCTCGCGGGCGCCGGTCCACTCGTACGTCTGGACGAAGTCGTCGAGCGCGGCCAGGTCGGGCAGCTTCTCGCCGTCCGAGCCGGTGGTGTTGACCAGTGCTGCGGCGGCCACCAGCGCTACTTCAGTGTCATGGGCAAAAAGCATCTTGACTCCTGTCACCCATCGGGCTAATGTCATCAGCATAGCGGTGTTTTGCTCATTACGCTTCTTGCAGTCTCCGAGGTGAGTTCCATGCAGACCCAACGCTCCGCCGGTGTCGGCCTCGGTCTGGCCCTGCTGTCGGCCGCAACGTTCGGCACGTCGGGCACCTTCGCCCGATCCCTGATCGAGGCGGGCTGGTCGGCCGAGGCCGCGGTGGCCGCACGAGTGGGCGCCGCCGCCCTGATGCTGGCCGTGCCGACCGTCCTCGCGCTGCGCGGCAAGTGGCACGTGCTGCGCAGCAACCTGGGTTCGATCGGTGTCTTCGGGCTGCTCGCCGTCGTCGGCGCGCAGGTCGGTTTCTTCAACGCCGTCCGCTACCTGCCCATCGGCATCGCCCTGCTCCTGGAGTACCTGGGCATCATCCTCGTCGTGTTCTGGATGTGGGCCCGGCACGGCCAGCGACCGCGCCGGCTGACCCTGGCCGGGTCGGCGGCGGCGATGCTGGGGCTGTTCTTCGTGCTCGACGTGACCGGCGGCGGCAGCATCGACCCGGTGGGCGTGCTGTGGGGCCTGGGCGCGGCAGTGGGCCTGGCGGCCTACTTCGTGCTCAGCGCGCGGGTCGACGAGCGGCTGCCGTCGGTGGCCATGGCCAGCAGCGGCATGGCGATCGGCGCGGTGGTCCTGCTGGCGCTGGGCGCGTTCGGCGCGCTGCCGCTGCGGGCCACCTTCGGCGACGTCACGTTCGCGGGGGAGCGGATGAGCTGGCTGGTGCCGATCGTCGGGCTGTCTCTGGTGGCCGCGGTGATCGCGTACGTCTCCGGCATCGGCGCGGCGCGGATCCTGGGTGCGCGGCTGTCGTCGTTCGTCGGGCTGACCGAGGTGCTGTTCGCGGTTCTGATCGCCTGGCTGTTCCTGGGCGAGCTGCCGGTGCCCGTGCAGCTGCTCGGCGGCGCACTGATCATCGGCGGCGTGGTGCTGGTGCGCGTCGACGAGCTGTGGTCCGCGCCGTCCGTGCCGGACCAGGTCGTGCCCGCCGCCGAGCCGGCGCTCGCGGGCCAGGGCCGCTAGCGCGTCGCGGCAGGTCGGGGCCGCATACCCGAACGGTTTGGATGGGAAGGGCACCTTCTGCAACGCAGAGCGTTGTGAAGGTGCCCTTCCTCTCTCAGGGTTTGGGGTGGGCCAGGAAGAAGTCCCAGGTGAGGGCGGTGGCGTCGGGGCCGGCAGGGTCGCCGTATAGGCTGCAGGGGCAGCCGCCGGGGTAGGCGTGCCCGGCACCGTCGATCATGTACTGCTCGACGAGGGGCTGCCCGGACGTGGTGCGGTAGATCAGGCGGGTGAAGGTGCGGCCGCCGGGGACCTGGCCGGTCAGCATGGTGTCGGCGACCGGGTCGGCGCCGGCGACGGTCGTCCACTGCTCGGCGATGCGGTATGCCGTGGACGGCGGCACGACGAGGTCGGCGGTGCCCTGGAAGATGATCGCGGGCACGGGGCGCGCCCGGCTGCCCATCTCCTGCAGCGCCCTGCGGCCGGACTCCCGCGCGGTCTGCAGTTGCAGCACGTCGCAGTCGTACTCGCAGCCGGCCATCACGGAGACGGACGCGAACAGGTCCGGATAGGTCACCGCCATGATGTTGGCCATGACGCCGCCCGCGGAGACGCCGGTGGCGTGAATGCGCCTGGCGTCGACGGTGTACTGCGAGCGCATCCGGTTGGTGATGCCGGCGATGATGGCGGGCTCGCCGAAGCCGCGGTGCTGGTTGGTCTCCAGGAACCAGTTCCAGCAGGTGGCGGGGTTGACCACGTTGCTCTGGTCGGGGAAGACGACGATGAAACCGCGCGCTTCGGCCTCGGCGCTCCAGCCGGAGAGCAGGTCGAAGCCCACGTCGTTCTCGGTGCAGCCGTGCAGGGCGACCAGCAGGGGCATGGGCGTGCCGGGACGGTACGACGACGGCACGTAGCCGTGGTAGTCGCGGGTGCCGTAGATGCTGGCGTAGACGCCGTGGAAGAACCCGCCCGCGGCGTGTGCCGGGGCGGGCACCACCGCGAGCTGCGCCAGGAGCAGCGCGAGTGCGGTGGCGAGGCGGCGGAGCGGTGGAACGGCGGTGCGGTCCGGGGACGGGACAGACATGGCGCGCTCTCCTCTCGATTCCGGTGCCAACCAATCGATTGATTGGGTAGCAGGATTGCTAGCGACTATGCGCTCAGTCGGTTACGGTGTCAACCAATCGTTCGATGGGTAGAGGAGTGCATGTGACGACGCCCCGGTGGGAGCCGCGGCGGCTGAGCGCCGTCGCCGTCGAGCTGCCCGAGGGGGTCACCCCGCCGGGCACCCGCGGGCGCATTCTGCTGTCGGCGCTGCGGCTGTTCGCCGAGTACGGCTTCCACGGCACGTCCATCCGCGACCTCGCCGGGGCGGCCGGGATCAACTCCGCCACGCTGTACGCGCACTTCCCAGCCAAGGAGCACGTGCTCGCCGAACTGGTCCTGCTCGGGCACACCGAACTGCACCGCCGCCTGCAGCAGGCGCTCGTGGAGGCCCCGCCGGGGCCCGCCGCGCAGCTCGCCGCGCTGGTGCGGGCGCAGGTCGCCGCGCATGCCGACTTCCCGCTGCTGGCCCTGGTCGCCAACGCCGAGCTGCACGCGCTGTCCCCGGAACGGGCCGCACCCGCGCTGGCGCTGCGCGAGCAGTCCCGCGAACTCGGCCTGCGGGTGCTGCGGCTGGGCGTCGCGCAGGGCGTGTTCCGCGTCGCCGACCCGCTGCTGGCCGCGACCGCGATCGGCTCGATGGGCATGCAGGTCGCGCACTGGTTCGGCCCCGACCAGCCCTACACCCGAGACCAGGTCGCCGACACCTATGCCGGGTACGCCCTCCAGCTCGCCGGAGCGGCCGAGCACGTCCCCACGACGGCCGCCCGCCCGGCGGAAGTTCCCGCGAGTAAGACCGCCCGCCCCGCCCCCGTGAAGGAAGGCTGACCATGCGCTCGATCGAGATCCCGGTTTCCGGTGGTTCGCTGCACGCGCTGCGCTTCGGCGACGGCGCGAAGATTGCGCTCGCCGCGCACGGCATCACCGCCTCGGCCATGTCGTTTCGCACCGTGGCCCGGCATCTTCCGGCGGACTGGAGCCTGGTCGCGGTGGACCTGCGCGGCCGCGGCGGCAGCGCCGGCCTGCCCGGCCCGTACGGCATGGACGCGCACGCCGCCGATCTCGCCGCGGTCGCCGAGCACCTGGGCGCGCCGGTCGCGCTGACCGGGCAGTCGATGGGGGCGTACGCCGCGCTGCGTGCCGCCGTGCGGCAGCCCGAGCTGTTCGACCGGCTGGTGCTGGTCGACGGGGGGCTGCCGCTGCCGGTGCCGGCCGAGTTCGACCCGGACCAGCTGCTGGAGCTGACCATCGGCCCCGCCGTGGCCCGCCTGCGCGAGACCTACCCGTCGGTGGACGCCTACGTCGCCTTCTTCCAGGCGCACCCGGCGCTGGCCGGGGACTGGAACGACGACATGGCCGGGTACGTGCGCTACGACGCGGTCGGCGAGCCCGGCGCGATCCGCTCCCGCACCCGCTCCGAGGCCGTCTACGCGGACGGCCGGGACCTACTGGTCAACGGCTCCGCGTTCGGCGACGACCTGGTGAAACTGACCCTGCCCGCGACCCTGCTGTACGCCCCGCGCGGCATGTTCGGGCAGGAGCCCGGCATGCTGCCGCAGCCGGTGGTGGGCCACTGGGCGGCGCAGGCTCCGTCGCTGCGTCCGGAGCTGGTCGCCGACACCAACCACTACACGATCCTGATGACCGATCGCCCCGCGGCGCTCATCGCCCAGCGCCTCACCGAGCAGTCCTGACGGCGGCGGAGCGGCTCCAGACCCGCTGTTATCACTGAATGAGATGCCCTTTTGACGGATAGTCACCAGAGCTAGAGTGGAAGGCCGCTGAGCTGGGGGTCCCGTCATGGGAGCTGAGATGCGTGCCGAATCCGCCGGGATAGGCCGCTCGAGCGGCCGAAGATGACCAAACGGTTTCGCCCGACGCGCGGGCGGGTGGTGGCGCTCCGGTCGTCGCTGCCCGCAGTGCTGCGTGCGCCGCTGGCCCGGGTCGGTCCGCGCCTGACCGTGGCGTTCCTGGGGGTCGCGCTGCTGCTGCCACTGGTCGGCCTGGTCGCCATTCGGGAACAGCACGCGTCCAGCCTGCGGGCGGCCCGGATCGAGGCCCAGAACGTCGCCGAGCAGGTCGCGCACCTGGTCACCCAGCCCGCCGCGCCGGGGCGGCCGCTGCTCTACCAGCAGCCGGCGGGTCTGCAGCGGTACGTCAGCCGGGTCAACCGCGACGGCAACCGTGATCTGGAGATAGTCGGCCTGAACCGGCGCGTGCTGGCCGACGCGATCCCGGCCAACCGGGGCCGGTTGTTCGCCGACGACCGTGGCGGTGAGGTCGCCGCCACCATGCGCGACGGGCGACCGCGCGCGTTCCGCGAGCTCAGCGTCGACTACCCGGCCGGGATCGAGCTGATGGCGGTGCCGATGCGCGCCGCCCAGGACAAGATCGTCGGGGCGGTGCTGCTGGAGTACACCCCGCTCTACCGCCAGCTGCTGGCGGGCGGCGGCGAGACCCGCCAGATCATCGTGGGCGCGTGCCTGGCCGGGATGGGCGCCGCGCTGGCGCTGGGCTATCTGCTGTCCCACGGCCTGGTCCGGGACCTGCGCCGCCTCACCCGAGCCGCGGACCTGCTGGCCGCCGGGGACGGCAGCGCGCGAGCCGCGGTCGGCGGCCGAGGCGAACTGGGGGACCTGGCTGCGGCCTTCAACAGCATGGCCGACCGCCTCGCCGTGCAGCGGGCCACGCTCACCGAGCTGGCGGTACGCGACCCGCTCACCGGCCTGCACAACCGGCGCTCCTTCGAGGACCGGCTGAACGCCGCGCTGTCCCAGGCCGGGCGCGCCGAGTCCGCGGTGTCGCTGCTCATGCTGGACCTGGACCACTTCAAGGCGGTCAACGACCGGCACGGCCACCCGGCGGGCGACCAGGTGCTGCGTACGGTGGCGGCGCTGCTGGTGCGGGAGTTGCGGGGGGTGGACGTGGCGGCGCGGCTCGGCGGCGAGGAGTTCGGGGTGCTGCTGCCCGGCATCGGCCACCGGGACGCGGTCGCGGTCGCCGAGCGGCTGCGGGTCGCGATCGCCCGTTGCCCGGTGGTGCACGCGGGAGTCACCATCCAGGTGACCGCGAGCTTCGGCGTGGTCTGCTGGCCCGGGCACGGTCGAACCGCAGACGAGCTGCTCGGACGCGCCGACGACGCGCTCTATCGGGCCAAGCGCGCCGGGCGGGACCGGGTCAGCGGGCCGCCCCGGCCACCGCAGCCGGCGCAGCGGTGAACCCGGCGGCCGTTTCCGTTGGGAAAACGTGATCAAAGCGGGGACCCGGACGGCACTACGATGCGAGCGTGTTTCACGTTCCCCGCGCCCGAAAGCCGTACCCGCTGCTCGCCGCAGCCATCGTCCTGCTGCTGCTCGGCGCGGGTGTGGCCGGGGGCGTCGGCGACGCGCTCGGCCTGAGCCACACCCCGGCCGCCGTGCCGCGCGAGGACCCGGTCGCCGCCCCGCAGCGCGAGGTCGCGCCCGCGCCGCCGGTCACCGCCATCTCCGTGCCCGCTGACCTGCGCCTGACCAAGGCGGCTGCCGCGGTCGCCGACGCGCTCGCTGCCCGCGGCCTGCCGCGCCCGGTGATCACCACCGCCGCCGGGCCGGTCACGACGCCCACCCAGCCCGGTGCTGCCGTGCCCGCCGCCACCACGCCCGCGACTCCCGCCGCGCCCCCGCCCGCCGGCGTGACCACGCTGCGCGTGGGCGTGCTGGCGACGCTGGCCGCCGCGCCGGACTCCTACCGGATCACCACGCGCGGCGCGGAACTGGCCGTGGAGGGCGCCGACGTCGCCGGGACCGCCGACGGGCTGTACCGGATCGCCGACCGGATCCGGTCGGGCGTCGCGGTCGTCCCCGCCGGGGACGACGGACGGGTCGTCACGCCGCGCCTGGGGCTGCGGCTGACCGACGCCGGGTCGGTCGGGCGCGAGCCGGACGCGGCCGTGTTCGGCGCGGGCGACGACTACAACCTCAACACCGACGTGGTCGGCGAGGCCCTGCTGCCGCGGGCGCCGTGGGTAGACCCGGCCGCGGTGGCGCGCATCGACTCGCAGTTCCGGCAGTTCGTGGACCACTCGGCGGCGCAGGGCTACAACGGCGTGGTCGTGCCGGGCTTCCTGGAGTACGTCACGTTCGCCAAGGTCGGCGACGGCCGCGCCGTCTACCCGGCCGGGGACACCCACGTCGACCGGGCCAGGGCGATGGTCGCCGCGTTCGGGCCGGTCTTCCGGTACGCCGAGGACATGGGCATGAAGGTCTTCCTGCTCACCGACATGCTCGCGGTGTCGCCGCCGCTGGAGGCGTACCTGCAGCGCACCGTCGGTGGCCTCGACGTCGCCGACCCCCGGCTGTGGGCCGTCTACCAGGCGGGCCTGGCCGAGCTGTTCGAGAGTCTGCCGTTCGTGGACGGGCTGATGGTGCGCATCGGCGAGGGCGGCGAGGTGTACGCGCAGAACGGCTGGGACTACTCGTCGCGCCTGGCGGTCACCACCGACGCCGCGGTGCGTGCGATGCTGCGGGCGCTGCTCGACACGGCGGGCCAGGCCGACCGGGAGGTCATCTTCCGGACCTGGACCGTCGGCGTCGGCGCGGTCGGCGACCTGCACACCAATCCCGAGTCCTACCGGCAGGTGCTGGGCGGGTTCGACGACCCGCACCTGATCGTGTCCACCAAGTACACCCTCGGCGACTTCTACAGCCACCTGCCGCTCAACGCGACGCTGCTGGCGGGCGAGCACCGCAGGATCGTGGAGTTCCAGGCGCGGCGGGAGTTCGAGGGCTTCGGGTCGCTGCCCAACGACCTCGGTGTGCTGCACCGGCAGGCGCTGCGCGAGTTCCTGGCCGCGAACCCGATGGTCGAGGGCGTCTGGAACTGGACCCAGGACGGCGGACCGCTGCGCGCCGGGCCGATGTCGCTCTACCTGCGCGAGGGCTTCTGGCAGCTGTACGACCTCAACACGTACGCCGTGGCGCGGCTGGCCTGGGATCCGGACGCCGACCCGGCGCAGTTCACCGCGGACTGGGCGTACCGCACCTTCTCCGGCGACCCGGCCACGGTCGCGGCGATCGGGCGGGCCATGGCGCTGTCCCGGGAGGCGCTGACCAAGGGGCTGTACCTCGGGCCGTACGCGGACCGGACGGTCAAGGCGCTGGGCCTGGAGCCGCCGCCGATGATGTGGATCTTCGAGTGGGACATCGCCACCGGGGACTCGGCGGCGCTGGACAGCATCTACGCCGTCACCGGCGGCCGCGTCGACCAGGCGATCGCCGAGGGCGAGCAGGCCGTCGTGCTGGCCCGGCGCATGCGCGACCTGGTCGCCGCGACCGACCCGGCGTCCTGGCGCGATCCGCGGTTGCGCGAGCACTTCACCAGCACGCTGGACTACCAGGTGAACCTGTTCGAGACGCTGGGCGCGTACCGGACCATGGTGCTGCGCCACGCGCAGTGGCTGGACACCGGGGCGCAGGCCGCCTACGACGGCTGGCGGCAGGCCGAGACCGTGTACCGCGGCGCGCGCGACGTGCACGCGCAGCGTTACGGCGGGGACCTGGACGTGCCCGCGTACAACTTCACCGCCGCGGACCTCGGCGCGGTGCGGGCCGACCGCGACCCGGCGATGGCCTGGGCCGCCCGTGCCTTGCTGGCGCTGATCCTGCTCGTGTTCCTGCTCGGGCTGCGAGGACGCGGCCGAGGCGGCCGGGCCGCGCGGGCCCTGCTGCTCGGCGCGGTGCGCCCGTGGCGGGTCGCCCGGCTGGATTCGCCGCCGTCGCGGCTGGACCGGGTGCTGGTCTGGCTGGTGCCCGCGGTCGTGCTGGTGGCGAGCCGGGCCGTGTACACCTGGTTCGCCGCCCCGGCGCACCTGCTGGTGACGCTGGGCGGGTGGCTGCTGTTCGCGGCCGTGGCCCGCCTGGTGGTCGGCCGCCGCGACCCGTTCCACCTGTGGGCCGTCATCGGCGGTGTCGCGCTGCTGCGCAGCGTGCTCCTGCTGGCGGCGCTGGCCGGGCGGGGGCCGGGCAAGTACTGGTTCGCCTTCTGGACCTCGCCGACCCTGCGCTCGGTCTACGTCACGGTCGCGTTCGCCGCGTTCTGCTGGCTGTTCGTGGCCACCGCCGTCGTCCTGCGCGACCGGTACGGCCTGCTGCGCCGCCGCGCCGTCGGCCTCACCCTGGTCGCGGCCGGTGTCCCGCTGGGCCTGATCGGCGGCCTGATCGCGGCCGTCGGCCTGGAACGGGCCCTCACCGTCTGGAACGACCAGATGGCCCTGCTCCCGTGGGGCCTGTCCCGCATCCTCGGCATCACCGTCTACCTCGGCATCCCCGCCGACCTGCCCCTCTACGCCGCCGTCGCGGGCCTCGCCCTCATCGCCTGCGGCCTTCTGCTCTCCATCGGCCGCACCCGCCGCCCCGCGTGAAAGGAAGGGCACCTTCACATCGCCATGCGATGTAGAAGGTGCCCTTCACAACGGGTGGCCGGTCAGAAGTAATCGTGCAGGGTGGGCGGCGGGCCGGCGGTGGCGGTGCGCAGGATCTCGTCGGTGTCGGCGTCGCCTCCGGTCAGGAAGCCGGTCCGGCGCAGCTGCTCCGGGGTGGCCGCGCCCGCGTACCAGGCGGCCAGGCCGCGCGGAGTGAGCCGGACCGTGCCCGCGCCACCGGGCGCAAGGCGGCCCTCGCCGCCGGACAGCGTGAGCCGCCACCGGCCCTGCTGCCAGGGGCAGACGTCGTCGACCAGGTCCAGGTCGACCTCCCCGGCCAGGCGCCGCGGCCAGCCGCGTGCCGCGACCGCGCCGGACGCGTCGACGACGCGTGCCATCCACGGCTGCGCCGTGGCGACCTTGGCGTCGGTCCGGACGATCAGCGACCAGGCCGGGTCGGTCGCGCCGAGTCGGAGCACCGTGGTCGGCGCGACACTGGCCCAGCCGCCGATCATCGCCAGCAGCGTGCGGGTCGCCTCGGGGGTCAGCCCGATCAGGTCGTCGACGGTGAGCTTGCCGCTCGCGTCGTAGCCGGGTCCGCGATCCCAGCTGGCGTAGCCGACGATCGTGCCCGCGTCGTCCACGGCGACGGTGAAGCCATGGTAGTCGGCCAGCAGCTGGGCCGGGGTCGCGCCGAAGGCCGGGCCGGACCGCTCCATCAGGCCGGTGCCCGCACGGGCCACCTGGCGGTAGATCTCGTACACGGCCGGGATGTCGGCCTCGGTCGCGGGCCGCAGCGTGGTCTTCGGGTCGGGGCGGACGGCGCCGAGCGCGCGGGTGGACACCGTCCAGTAGGTCATCGCGCCGACCTCCTCCCAGCCCAGCGCCCGGTACGGCAGCGGGGTGGTGCCGAACAGGGTGCTGAGCACCGCGCCGCGGTCGCGCGCGCCTTCGAGCAGCCGGGTGAGCACGAGCCGGCCCAGCCCGCGTCCGCGCAGCTCGGGTGCGGTGGCGACACCGGCGACGCCGCACGTGGGCACGACCCGCCCGCCGAACCACTGGCCCTGCTCGCGGTCGACGGCCTTGGCCACCAGCCGCCCGGCCGGGTCGAACACCCCGAGGGTGCGGCGGCCGGACGAGTCCGGGTTCCAGCCGTCGGGCATGGGCTGCTCGTGGTAGCCGAAGGCGAGACTGCCCAGGTCCCACGCCAGTTTCTGATCTTCCGGCCCGAGCGGCCGCACCTCGTACGTCACCCGGCCATCCTGCCAGCCGCCCGGCCACCCGTCCCGCGGTTATCTCCGCTCAGGCGGCGTCGAGGGCGTCGACCAGGGTGGCCAGTGACGCGGCCAGCCGGTCCAGGCCGGAGTGCGGGTCGCCGCCGGGTTCGGCCTGGTACAGGTCGCGGCGGATCTCGACCATCAGCGCCGACACCCGCTCGTCGGTCCCGTGGTGCTTGAGCGGCACGTAGCAGCCGGCGAACGGGCTGTCGAAACCGACCTCGTAGCCCGCGAACGCCTTCGCCGCGGCGTCGCGCAGCCACGGCGGGGTGTGCGTGCGGTCCGTGCCCAGGCAGATCTCCGGGCGGGGGCCGTCGCCGTGCAGCTCGTAGGGCAGCGCGAGCGCGGGGTAGGAGTGCACGTCGACGACGATCACCCGACCGGTCGCGGCCAGACGCTCGTCGACCAGGTCGGTCATGCCCTGGGCGTACGGGTGGAAGTGCGCGTCGAGCAGCCGCTGCGCGAAGGCGGCGTCGTCAGGACGCAGCCGCTGCCCGTGCGAGGTGCGCGTGTACACCGCGCCCATGCCGACCGCGGCCATCTCCTCCTGCTCGTCGGGCAGGCGCTCGGGGTCCACGACCAGCCGCGACCACTCGTTGACGAACGTCCAGGGCCGCACCCGCGCCGCCCCGGCCGCCCGGGCGGCGATCAGGTCGGTGTGCGCGTCGGTCATGTGGTCCAGCTCGGCGAGCAGTGCCGTGTCGTCGAGCGCGATCGAGGCCCGCGCCGGACCGCTGATCTGCCGGGACGAGTGCGGCACGTGCAGGACGACCGGCGAGGACGCGTCCCCCTGGTCGACACGGAACACCGGAACCGACATGGCACCCACCTGCTCTCTGAAGATCACCGTGACGGTATCCGGCGGGTGTGACAGGTGACGTGCGGTCAGCCCCAGGGCCGTAGTTCGGGGACGGGCGCGCGGCCCAGCGCCCAGGCCATCAGCGCCCGCTCGTCGGCGCGCTCGCGCAGCTCGCCGAGCAGCCCGGGCAGCCACCGGGTGACCAGGCCGTCGGGCCACTGCGCCCAGCCGTAGCCGAGGCCGAGGTCGACGTGGTGCACCTCGACCTCGCGCCACCGGGCGAACAGCAGCTGGGTGGCGGGGATCAGGTCGCCGCCTCCGGCGCGCACGGTGCGCTGCCACACGTCCGGGGTGGCGCGGACGAAGGCGGCGTCCACGGCCGCGTCGGCGGCGGCCAGGTCAGCGATGATCTCCGCGGCGGGCCGGCCCTGCCCCGCCTCGATCTCGGCGGCCCGGCCGGTCGCGCCGCCCGGGTACTGGTCGACGAGTTCGCCCCGGGCAGCGCCGTCGAGCCGCCGCACGACACTGTCGGCGTTGCGGGCGAGGTGGGTGAGCACGTGCCCGACGGTCCACCCGGGTAACCGGCTCGGCGCGCGTACCGTCTGGTCGTCGATCTTCTGCAGAGTCTGGTGCAACCGGGCGTGTGCCTCGGCGCACGCGGCGAGGTCGCCGTCGATATCGGACATGGCCCCATTCTCGTCCCTCCCGGCGTGCCGTTTCATGATCATTCGGGGGCGTGTTGAATGGCGGCATGGGTGAGCAGGAGCCGCGGTCGGCGGGGGAGTTGCTGGACATCGTCGACGCGCAGGACCGGGTGGTGGGACAGGCGACGCGGGCGCAGGCGTACGCCCGGCGGCTCACTCACCGCTGCGTGTTCGTGCTGGCCCGCACCGGTGACGGCCGGCTGTTCGTGCACCGGCGCACGGCGCAGAAGCTGGTCTTCCCGTCCTGCTACGACATGTTCGTCGGCGGTGTCGTCGGCGCCGGGGAGACCTACCACGACGCCGCGCTGCGCGAGGCCGAGGAGGAACTCGGCGTGTCCGGGCTGCCAGCCCCGCAGCCGCTGTTCACCTTCCTGTACGAGACGCCCGAGCACTCCTGGTTCTCGGCCCTGTACGAGGTCCGCTGCGACGGGCCGGTGGACCCGCAGGTCGAGGAGGTCGCCTGGCACGCCTTCCTCACCGAGGACGAGATCGCCGCGCGGCTCGGCGAGTGGGAGTGGGTGCCCGACGGCCTGCAGGCCTGGCACCGCTACCTGGCCTGGCGCGCGCAGCCCGCCTGATCCCTCATGGGCAGGCCGGGCCCGCGCACGTCTGCCAGTCCGACAGGGTCGCGGCATCGGCGGTGACGTCGGGGTCGTTGCCCCGGTCGGCGTCGCCGAGCAGGTTGACCAGCTCCCAGGGGTCGGCCTCGAGGTCGTAGTACTCCTGCGAGATCGGCTCGCCGGCGAGGTCGACGTACCGGGTGAACTGGCGCTCGCCGGGGGCGACGCGGGAGGCCCAGGTGGGGAAGCCGCCGTTGTGCGAGTCCTGCCAGTACTCCAGCAGCGTCGCGGCACGGCGCACGTCGCCGCGCAGGTCGTGGCCGTCGAGCGGGTAGTCCGCGGTCAGCCCGGCCGCGGCCAGCACGGTCGGGGTGACGTCGACGGTCGACGCGAGCCGCTCGTCGGCGCCCCGCGGGATGCGCCCCGGCCAGGACACGAACAGCGGCACCCGGTACGCGGCGGCGTACGGCATGAACTTCTCGTCGAGGCCGTGCTCGCCCCAGAACTTGGCGTTGTCGGACACCAGCACGACGAGCGTGTCCCGCCGCTCGCCGAGGCGGTCCAGGCGGTCGCGGACGCGGGCCAGCGCGTCGTCGACCGAGAGCAGCGTGCGCAGCTGGCCCAGTCGGATCACGTCGCCCGCGGCCCGGCCCGCGCGGTGGCGGCGCACGTACGCGGGCTTGTCGGAGCGGTCGGCCTCGCCGACCGCGGGACTCGGTGTCCAGTCGAAGGCGCGGTCGGCGTATTGCGGCTCGGGGGTCCACGGGGCGTGCGGGGCGGTGAAACCCGCGTACACGAACCACGGCCGGGCGTCGTCGGCCTCGAACCCGTCGAGGTACCTGTTCACCTGGTCGCCGATGAACCTCGTCGCGTACGGCACGCGCCGCTGCCTGCCGTCGACCACGAACCGTTCATCGGTGTACCCGCCGCCGACCAGGGCGGAGTGGTCGAAGCCGGGCGGGGTCTGGTCGAGCGCCCAGTTGTTGGTGAACTTGCCGACGGCGGCCGTGGCGTAACCGGCGGCGTGCAGCGTGTGCTCGAGCGTGCGGGTGTGGTCGAGATTGCCGACATCGGCCTGGTGGAGCACGCCGTGGTTGTGCGCGTACCGGCCGGACAGCAGGGTGGCCCGACTGGGACCGCAGCTCGGGGTGGCGGCCACGGCGTTCGGGTAGGCGGTGCCGTCGCCGAGCCACGCCATGGTCTGCGGCAGCGCGGCCATGGTCTCGGGCCGGGCGTCGTCGAGGACCACCATCAGCACGTTCGGTCGCGTCTGGCGCCGCGTCGAGCCGTGCGCCGTCCCGCGGCCCGCCCCATCGGCCGGGTCCGCGGCGTTCGCCTCCGGGCCGGCCGGGCGGTCCCGACCGCCGTGGGCGGGGACCGGGTCGGCGACCGGCAACACGGCCGCGGCGAGGGCCGTCGCCAGGACCGCGGCCAGCCGCCGAGCACGGCGCATCAGATATCGCATCGGGACAACCTGTCACCAAGGTCATCCGATGGTCGGCTGAAACGCCCGTTCACAAGATGATCAGTTTGTTAACGGCTTCGGCTCGGACCGCCGGGCGGCGGGACTAACCTTCCACACGTGACCGTGTTGCTGACCCGATCCGATGTCGACCGCGCGGTCGACGTGGACGAGGTGCTGGAGCTGCTCGGCGAGGGCTTCCGTGCGCCTGCCCCGGCGCAGCCTGCGCTGCGGGTGCGCACCGAACTGCCCGGCCCGGGGACCGCGACCTGCCTCATGCCGGGGCTGCTGCCGGGCGTGCCCGCGTACACGGTGAAGGTCAACGCGAAGTTCCCGGCCGCCTCGCCCGCGCTGCGTGGCGTGGTCTGCCTGCACGATCTGGACTCGGGCGAGCTGCTGGCGCTGGCCGACTCGTCGAGCGTCACCTCCTGGCGCACCGGGCTGGCCGCGGCGCTGGGCACGCACCTGCTGGCCGACCCGGGCGCCGGCACGCTCGGCTTCGTCGGCGCCGGGGCGCAGGCCCGCGTCGTGGCCGCCGGACTGCGCCGGCTGCGGCCCTGGCGGGAGGTGGTGGCGACCGACCTGGAGCCGGGCCGTGCCGCGGACCTGGCCGCGCTGCCGCTGGAGAGCGCGTCGGCGGTGGCGCGCGCCGCCGACGTGGTGGTGCTGGCGACCTGGTCGCGCCGCCCGCTGCTGCGCGCCGACGAGGTGCGTCCCCGCCAGCACCTGACCACGCTCGGCGCGGACGAGCCCGGCAAGGTCGAACTGCCCGCGGATCTGCTGCTGGCGAGCCGGGTGGTGGTCGACGACCGGATGCTGGCCGCGACCGGGGGAGCGCTGGGCAACGTCGGGCTGGAGGCCGGGGTGGCCGCAGGCACGCTCGGCGACGTGCTGCGCGGGGACCTGCCCGCCCGGGACGGCACCGACCGGCCGACCGTGTACGCCCCCGTCGGCCTGCCCTGGCAGGACCTGGCCCTGCTGTGGGCGGTCTACGGCAGGGTCTCGCGCGCCGACGCGACGGTCATCGACCTGCTCGGCTGAGGCGGGACGGTCAGGCCGTGTCGGCGCGGTGGGCGCGGCGGCGGGCGGGGTGGTCGCGGGGGATCAGCGTCGGGTTGACGTTGTCCAGCACGGTTGCCCGGTCGATCACGACGCGGGCCACGTCGTCGCGGCTGGGCACCTCGTACATCACGTTGAGCAGGATCTCCTCGAGGATGGCCCGGGTCGCGCGGGCGCCGGTGCGGCGCAGCAGGGCCTGCTCGGCGATCGCCCCGACCGCGTCGGGGGTCACCTCCAGCTCCACCCCGTCCAGCTCGAACAGCAGCTGGTACTGCTTGATCAGCGCGTTGCGCGGCTCGGTGAGGATGCGCATCAGGGTGGCCCGGTCGAACGGGCGCACCGTGGTGACGATCGGCAGCCGCCCGACGAACTCCGGGATCATCCCGAACGTCACCAGGTCGGCGGGCATGACCTCGTCGAGCGAGGGCTCGGCGGCGCGGATGTTGGCCCCGAAGCCGATGCCGCGCCGTCGCGAGCGCGTCTCGATGATCTCCTCCAGGCCGGCGAACGCCCCGCCGAGGATGAACAGCACGTCGGTGGTGTCGATCTGCAGGAACTCCTCGGCGGGCTGCTTGCGCGAGTTCGGCTGCGGCACGCGTACCGTGCTGCCTTCGAGGATCTTGAGGAGGGCCTGCTGGACGCCCTCGCCGGAGACGTCGCGCACGGCGGTGCGGTCGGCCCCGCCGCGGGCGATCTTGTCGATCTCGTCGATGTAGACGATGCCGGTCTCGGCCCGCCGGACGTCGCCGTCGGCGGCCTGGATCAGCTTGAGCAGGATGCTGTCGACGTCCTCGCCGACGTATCCGGCCTGGGTGAGCGCGGTGGCGTCGGCGATCGCGAACGGCACGCCCAGGGTGCGGGCCAGTGTCTGGGCCAGGTAGGTCTTGCCGCAGCCGGTGGGGCCGATCAGCAGGATGTTGGACTTGCCCAGCTCGACCTGCGGCTCCCCGGTCGGGGTCGCGGTGCGGGCGGCGACCCGCTTGTAGTGGTTGTAGACCGCCACCGACAGCGAGGTCTTGGCGGCCTCCTGGCCGACTACGTACTGCTCCAGGGCCGCGTGGATGTCGCGCGGGGTCGGCGGGTGCAGCAGGGCGGCCGCCGCCTGCTCGGTGGCCTCTTCCTCGATCAACTCGTTGCACAGTCCGACGCACTCGTCGCAGATGCAGACCTGCCCGGGGCCGGAGATGAGCTTGCGCACCTGGCGCTGCGTCTTCGCGCAGAAGGAGCAGGCCAGCACGTCGCTGCGGGTCACGGGCGCTCCTCGGGGGTCGGACGACCTTCAGATGATACCGGCAGATGATGACAACATCCGAGTGCCGCGTTATCTTGCTTACCGGACGGACACGGGGAGCAGGGATGAGCCGCCTCACCAGGGCCCAGGCCCAGCAGCGCAACCGCGCCGGCGTGCTGTCGGCGGCCCGCGCCGAGTTCGCCGCGCGCGGCTACCGCGAGGCCACCGTCGACGGCATCGCCGGGCGCGCCGGGCTGACCCGCGGCGCGGTCTACTCCAACTTCCCCGGCAAGCGGGCCCTCTACTTCGCGGTGCTGGCCGACGACGCCGAGCGCGCCGAGGGCCCGCCGCCCGCGCCGGGCCGCACGCAGCGGGAGGCGCTGGGGGCGTACGCCCGGGCGACCCTGGCCCGGCTGCCGGTGACGACCCGCCTGGCCGACGCGGCACCGCCCGCGCTGGAGCTGGTGCCCGAGGTGCTCGACGACGACCGGGTCCGGCGGCCCTTCGCCCAGCTGCTCAAGCTGCAGGCGATCCTGCTCGGGCTGGCCCTGGAGGGGCTCCGTCCCGCCGCCGTCCTGCCGAAGCCGGGCGGGCGGCGGGTGCGGGTGGCCGAGGCCGCGCTGACCACGCTGCAGGGCGCGAGCGTGCTCGCGCAGACCTCGCCCGGCTTCGTCGAGCCGTTCCACATCGTCGCCACCTGTGAGCACCTGGGCGAGCTCGACCTGAGCGACAGCTGGCAGCCGGTGTACGCCGCGCACGTCCCGCCGCTGCGCCCGGCCGACGAGCCGTGGACGCTGCCCGATTTCGCCGACGAGTCGGGCACCCGCCCCGACGCGGTCCACGGCGAGCCGGTCGACCTCGCCGCCGACGGCGTGGTGGCCGTGCTCGGCCTGCACCGCCTGGCCGCGGTCGAGGAGGCGGTGCGCGCCGCGCCGCCCGGCGCGCAGGTCACCGCCGTACTGGTCAGCGGCACGCCCGGCGAGCTGATGCCGCTGGCGCGGCTGATGCTCGCCGAGTTCCGCCGCTGCCTGACCGCGGCGTTCCCGCGCCCGGCCTGGCCGCGCCTGCGCATCGTGTACGACGAGAGCGGCGAGCTGGCCGCGGCGGCCGGTGTGGACGCCGTCAGCGACGCCACCGAGGCCGCGGTCCGGGTCGTGTCCGGACGGATCGTCGCCCGCGCCGAGGGCTACGGCGCCTGCCTTGCCGCCGCCGGCGCGTCCGTCGCCGCGACCCGGCTCTGAAGCGACCGACGGGTGCCGAGGCCGTCGGCGGACACGGATCATGGCAGAGACCGCGACCGGTCGTCCGATGATCGTGTTTCGGCACCCGGACGCCGAGGCGCATAGTTTCCGCCATGCTGGATATGTGGTGGCCATGACGGACGCGGGGCTGGGCGGGGCACTGGCACGGCTGCGCGACGCACTCACCGCGGTGCGCTACCCGCTGACCCTGCCGGGCGCGGCCGCCGCCACCAGCCTGGCCAAGGCCACCGCCGGGCAGCTCGACGACTATCTCATCCCGCGGCTGGCGCGGCTGGACGCGCCACTGCTGGCGGTTGCCGGCGGCTCCACGGGCGCGGGCAAGTCCACACTGGTCAACAGCATCGTGCGCGCGCCGGTCAGCGTCGCGGGCGCGCGCCGGCCCACCACCCGCGCGCCGGTGCTGGTCTGCCACCCGTCCGACGCCGCCTGGTTCAGCGAGGCCAACCTGCTGCCGCGACTGGGCCGCACCGGCACCGCCGGCGGTGACGGCATCGGCCTGCTGGTCGTGCCGGTCGCGGTGCTCAGCCCCGGCGTCGCGCTGCTCGACTCGCCCGACATCGACTCCGTCGAGGAGGACAACCGGGCGCTGGCCGAGCAGCTGCTGGCCGCCGCGGACCTGTGGCTGTTCGTCACCACCGCGGTCCGCTACGCCGATGCCGTGCCGTGGGAGCTGCTGCACGCCGCCCGCGACCGGGGCACCGCCGTGTCGATCATCCTGAACCGGGTGCCGCCCGGCGCCGACGCCGAGGTGACCCCGCACCTGACCGAGATGCTGGCCGAGCACGGGCTCGGCGGGGTGCCCATGTTCGTCATCGACGAGCAGCGCCTCGACCAGCACGGGCTGCTGTCCGAACAGGCCGTCGCGCCGCTGCGCGAGTGGCTGGACGAACTCGCCCGCTCCGCCGCGGCCCGCGCGGCCGTGGTGCGCCAGACCGTCGACGGGGCGGTCGCCGCGCTGTCGCCCGCCACCGCCCGGCTCGCCGCCGAGGCCGACGCTCAGACCGAAGCCGCCAAGGCGCTCGGCGCGTCGGTCGACAGCGCCTACCGCGAGGCCGCCAGCGCCGTCGACCAGGGCATCCGCGACGGGACCATGTTCCGCGGCGAAGTGCTCGCCCGCTGGCAGGAACTGGTCGGCACCGGCGAGTTCATGCGCAGCCTGCAGGCCAAGGTCGGCCGGTGGCGCGATCAGCTCGTCAGCGCGGTCACCGGCCGCCCCCGCCCCACCGACCAGCTCATCACCGCGATCGAGTCGCAGCTGGTCGTCTTCGTGCACGGCGCGGCCGCCGACGCCGCCGAACACGCGGCCGCCGCCTGGCGCGCCCACCCCGCGGGCGGTGCGCTGCTCGCCGCCCATCCGGGCCTGCCCCGGGTCGGCCCCGACATCGACGCCCGCGCCGACCGGGTGGTCCGCGACTGGCAGCGCGGCGTGCTCGACCTGGTCCGCGACGAGTCCGGCGGCAAGCTGTTCGCCGCGAAGTTCAGCGCGTACGCCGTCAACGCGCTCGGGCTGTGCCTGATGATCCTGGTGTTCGCGGCCACGGCGTTCATCCCGACCGGCGCGGAGATCGCCGTCGGGGCGGGCACCACCGTCGCGGCGCAGAAGGTGCTCGAAGCCATCTTCGGCGACGACGCCGTACGCCGCCTGGCCGAACGCGCCCGGCAGGACTTCCTGACCAAGGTGGACGGTCTGCTGCTACAGGAGGCGGCCCGCTTCCACGCCGTGCTCGAAGGCACCGGCGTGTCCGCCGAGGACGGGCAGCGGCTGCGCGCCGCCGTCGCGGCCGTCGACACGGCCCGCCGGGCCGACCCGATCTCCCGCGACGGGGCCGCCGGGTGAGCGCGCCGACGGTGGTCGAGCGGATGGCGGCGCTCGAACGGTTCACCGCTGCCACGGCCGACCGGCTGCCCGAACGCGACCTCGCCCCGGCCCAGGCCCTGATCGGGCGGGCCGGGGAGCGGCTGGCCCTGTCGCAGCTGCACACCGTGGTGGCGCTGGCCGGGGCGACCGGCACGGGCAAGTCCAGCATCTTCAACGCGCTGGCCGGGGTGCCGCTGTCGCAGACCGGCGTACGCCGGCCCACCACCGGCGAGGCGCACGCCTGCGTATGGGGCCCCGACAGCGCCGACCCGCTGCTGGACTGGCTCGGCGTGGACCGCCGCTACAGCCGCGACGGCGGGACCGGGCCCGACCTGACCGGGCTGGTGCTGCTCGACCTGCCCGACTACGACTCGGTGCAGGCGGCCCACCGGGCCGAGGCCGATCGGCTGCTGTCCGTGGTGGACCTCATCGTCTGGGTGCTGCACCCGCAGAAGTACGCCGACAAGATCGTGCACGCCGGCTACCTGGCCCAGTTCCACCGCCACCGGGACATCACCGTGGTCGCGCTCAACGCCGTCGACCTGCTGTCCGGTCCCGACCTGGCCGACTGCACCACGGACCTGCGCCGCCTGCTGGCCGCCGACGGCCTCGACGGGCTGCCCGTCCTGACCACCTCCACGGTCGGCCCACCCGGGCTGGACCCGCTGGTCGAGGCGATCCGGCAGGCGGTCGTCGCCCGCCAGGCCGCGGTGCGACGGTTGGCCGCCGACCTCGACGGGGTCACCGCCGAGCTGGCCCCGGCCGTCGCCGCCGAACCGCCGAAGGCCGCCCTGGACAACGAGGCGAGCCGGGCGCTCACGGCGGCACTGTCGCAGGCTGCCGCGGTGCCGACGGTGGCCGCCGCGGTCGAGGCCGCATACGTGCACCGGGCCCGCAAGATGACCGGCTGGCCGCTGCTGCGCTGGATCCGCCGCACCCGTCCCGACCCCCTCGAACGGCTGCACCTCGGCGACCACCGGGCCGCCGTCCCCGCCGCCACGTCACTGGCCCCGGCGTCGCCCGCCGCGACGGCCGCCGTCACCAAGGCGCTGCGCGAGGCCGCCGACCGGGCGAGCGCGCCGCTGCCCGCGCCCTGGCAGGACGCCATGCTCGCGGCGGTGCGCGCGCACCGCGACGAGCTGCCCGACGCGCTCGACCGCGCCGTCGCGCAGACGGATCTCGGGGTCGCCCGTAAACGCTGGTGGTGGCGGGCGGTGGGGCTGCTGCAGTGGCTGGTGACCGCGGTGGCCCTGGTCGGCCTGCTGTGGCTGGGCGTGCGGCTGGGCATGCAGGCGCTGGCGCTGCCGCCGCTGCGTACGCCCCTGGTGGACGGCTGGCTGCCGATGCCGACGGCGTTGCTGGCGGGCGGCCTGCTGGCCGGTTTCCTCATCGCGGTGCTGGTGCGCCCGGTGGTCCGGCTGGCCGCCCGCGCCCGCCGCCGCCGCGCCGAAAGACGGCTGCGCACCTCGGTGCAGGGCGTGGTCAAGCAGCTCGTCGAGGCCCCGGCGACCGCGGTCCTCACCGACTACACGACCGCCCGCGCCGCCCTGCGTGAGGCCGCGGGCGGCACGGCTCGCCGATGACCGCTGCCGGTGAGGGCTCGGGTCACCGCCGAAATCAGCACTTCCGGATCGACGCAGCGCCCTGATCAGGGAATATGCTTCCTAGAAGGCTCCGTCAAGGCTTCTGGATCTGCCCTCCGACCGGAAGGCTGTGAAGTATGGCCGGTGGTGAGCCGTTTGCGGCGAAGTTGACGGGATGCAGAGAGTTGGACGCGGGCAGTCTCGGCTCCGCGGTGCGCTACACCCATGCCGGCAGGCTGGAGCTGGATCTGGCTCTGCAGCGACTGATCGAGCGCGCCCGCGCCCTCGGTGCTGGTGACGAGCGCATCCGCGCGCTGCTGCGGGCGAATCTTGAGGTGGCCCGCGGGGTGGATCTGATCCAGGTGCTGCAGCGGCTCGTGGTCACCGCACGGCACCTCGTGCGGGCCCGATACGCCGCGCTGGGCGTGGTCGAGGACGGTCACATCACCGAGTTCGTGTTCGACGGCATGGACGCCGCGACCGCCGACCGCATGGCACACCTGCCCGAGGGGCACGGACTGCTCGGGCTGCTGCTGGACGAGCCGCACCCGGTCCGGGTCGCCGACATCTCCCGGCACTCGTCCTCGGTGGGCTTTCCGGAGCACCATCCCCCGATGACGTCGTTCCTCGGGGTGCCGATCCTGTCCGGCGGCCGGTTGCTGGGCAACTTCTACCTGACGGAGAAGCAGGGGGCAGCGGAGTTCAGCGCCGTCGACGAGGAGCTGATCATCGACTTCGCCCGGGTCGCCGCGGCCGCCATCGGCAACGCGAGCATCTTCACCGAGGCCTGCCGCCGCCACGCCTGGCAGGAGGCCATGGTCATGATCACCGAGCGGGTGCTCGGCGGCGTGGGGCCCGAAGCGCTGATGGCCGAGCTCATCAGCCAGGCGGAGCGGGCCGACCGGGCGGACGGAGCCTGCGTCGTGCTGCTCTCGCCCGACGGACTCACCGTCACGTCGGTCCAGGCCATGGGCACGCTGAAGCTGCTCGTCGACGCCCCGGACGCGCTGCTGTCCGTGTGCGCCCTGGTGATGGCCGAGCGCCGGGTGCTGGTCGTCGAACCGGGCGCCGATCCGCGGCTGCGGGACATCCTTGGTGCGGCTCACCCCTGGCAGATCCTGATCACGCCGTTGACCGGGCAGGAGACCATGCTCGGCGCGATACTGCTGGCGAAGAAGCCCGCCGAGGGGCCTTTCGACGCGGTCGACGTCGAGATGGCCTCGGTCTTCGCGGGCCAGGCGAGCCTGGCGCTCGAACTCGCCGGCGCGGCTGACCTCGACGACGGCGGGCTCACCGACCAGCACCTGGCCTTCGCCGAGGACCTGCGGGAGCGGTTCCTCAACCGGATGACCAGGATCAGCTTCTCGCTGCGCGCTCTGGTCGACCACAGCATGGACATCGAGCTGCGCGAGCAGGCCGGATACAAGCTCGCGGAGATGGATGCCCTGATCGACCACCTGAAGTCGCTGACGTTCCTGCGCACCGACCGCTGAACGGGGGTTCCCTCCGGGTTGGCGGGAACCCCCGTCACCTCAGCCCGCCGAGATCCAGCCCACCAGCTCCGCCGGGCGGTTGGTGATGATGCCGTCCACGCCGAGCTGGTCCAGCGAGCGCCACTGCGCCGCGCTGTCGATCGTCCACGCCATCACCGCCACGCCCGCCCGGTGCAGGTCGCCGACCAGGGCGGGCCGGGTCAGCAGCGCCGACCCCGCCGGGTTGTACGCGGTCAGGTGCAGCTGCCCGGCCAGCGCCACCGGGTCGGCGTCCAGCGTGCTGCGCAGCAGGCCGATGGGCAGCTCCGGGGCCAGCTCGTAGCAGTACTGCAGCGAGGGCACGTCGAAGCTCTGGACGAACACCCGGCCCGTCATCTGCTGCTCGCGGATCACCGCCACGATCTTCGCGACCTGGTCGCGGGTGTGCGCACCCTTGATCTCCAGCAGCAGGTTGCCGCCGCGCGTACGCAGATCGGCCAGCTGCTCCGCCAGGGTGGGGATGCGGGTGCCCGCGTAGTGCGGCGCGAACCAGGACCCGGCGTCCAGCGCCTTGAGCTGCGCCGACGTCAGGCTGCGGATGGACCCGGATCCGTTGGTGGTCCGGTCGACGGTGCTGTCGTGCAGGATGAACGGCGTCCCGTCGGCCGACGGCTGCACGTCGTTCTCGATCCAGTCCGCGCCCGCGCGGCGCGCGATCTCCTGTGCCACCAGGGTGTTCTCCGGCGCGGCCGACGACGCGCCACGGTGCGCGATGACCGCGGCCGGGTTGCCGGGCGCGCGCAGGTAGGCGTTGGACGCGGCCAGCTCCGTCACGCGTACGTCGTCGAAGGACACCGTCGCGCCGTTGACGAACAGCGCCTGCCCGCCCCCGGTCGAGCGCTGCAGGCCAGTGGTGCGCAGCACCTCCACCCCGTCGAACAGCCAGCGGGCCTGGCTGCCGTGCACCTCCACGGCGATGCGCACGTCCCGGCCGGTCCCGGCCGCGTACGGGGCGGCGGCGGTGTTCGTGACGTTCCACGCGTTGCCCGTGGTGCGCTGCGCGAACTCGACGCCGTTGCTCGCGGTGGTGCCGCTGCGCATCGTCGCGATCCACCACGGCGTCGCGCCGTCGGCGGGCACGTCCAGGCCGAGCGCGGCCCAGCGGGTGCCCGCCGTGACCGACTCGAACCGGGCCGTCGCCTCCAGCCGGAAGTGGGTCAGGTAGCGGCCGAAGGTGATCTTGTTGTTGGCGGAGGAGCTGGTGGAGGTGCCGACGAGGCGGCCGTTCTGCACGGTCCAGGCGCCGTCGACGGCCCGCCACCCGGCGGGCAGCGTGCCGGAGGAGAAGTCGGCGGAGACGACGACGTCGCCGGGTGCGGCGGCGGCAGGCGCGGCGGCCGCCACGGTGCCGCACAGGGCGAGGGCGGCCAGCGCCGCCGTGGTCCGCAAGCGCCACGAGGGGGTACGCGGTGAGGTGGTGACCATGGCACGGACCGTACGAAAAAGGGCGTAACGCGCCGCGAAAACGCGGTGACCACCCAGGGAACTCCGGCTGTCCGTCGTGGACCGGATCGTTGCCGGCTGCAGGGGCAAGATCGCTGCCCGGTGTCATGATCTGCGTTCGGACCGCACCTTCTGACACGAAACCGCGATCTCGCCGAGAACCCGCACTGGCGGCCTGGTAGAAATGGCAGCTCTGGCGGAAGGATCTTCGTGATGACCACCGAGCGCCCTGATGTTCCCCTGATCGCCGGTGAGCGGGAGATGCTGCGGCAGTTCCTCGACTACCACCGGTCCACGCTGGCCTGGAAGTGCGACGGGCTGACCGACGAGCAGTTGCGCGAGCGGTCCATGCCGCCGTCGACGCTGACCCTGCTCGGCCTGGTCCGGCACATGTGCGAGGTCGAGCGAACCTGGTTCCGCAAGGTGATCGCGGGGGAGGACATCACCCTGGTCTGGTCGCCGGTCAACGACTACCAGGTGGCGTACGACCCGACCGGCGCCACCCGCGCCGAGGCGTTCACGGCCTGGCAGACCGAGGTCGAGCACTCACGCCGCATCGAAGCCGAGGCGGCGTCGCTGGACGTGGTCGCGCACAACGCCCGCTGGGGCGAGGACGTCTCGCTGCGGTTCGTGATGCTGCACCTGATCCACGAGTACGCCCGCCACAACGGCCATGCCGACTTCCTGCGCGAAGGAGTCGACGGCGTGACCGGAGCCTGAGGGCAGCCGTCCGCGTCACCGGTTAGGGGGCCAGTGCGATCAGCGAGGTCTTGTCGTTGAGGTCGCCGCCGACGAACAGGTGGTCGCTCTTGACGAACAGCCGGCAGGTGCCCAGGTTCTGACCGGAGTCGTTGTCGCAGAGCACGGCGCGCCCCGCGCCGGGCACCCGCAGCGAGCTGACCGCGTCGTTGCCGACCGGGGCGAGGTCGCCGGCCGTGTAGATGCCGGGGCCGAAGGTGGCCGTGGCGCCCTTGAAGTCGCGGTCGGCGTACACGTTGAGCAGGTTGCCCGACGCCGGGCCGGCCTGCACGACGAGCGTGGAGATGCCGTCGTTGAGCGCGTTGCCGCCCAGGTTGTGCTCGCCCGCGCCGAACATCCGGCACAGGCCGAGGTCGCCCTGCCCGCTCGGGCCGGTGCTGTCGTTGCGGCAGCCGACGACGCGCCAGCCGTCGCCGACGCGCAGCGAGCTGATCTTGTCGTTGCCGACGGTGGCCAGCTCGTTGGCGAGCCCGGTGTAAACGCCCGGGCTGAACGACTGGCGCAGGCCGCCCAGGTTGGCGTCGCTGGTGGCGATCAGCGGGGGCGCGCCCACGGCGACCAGGGAGATCTTCTTCTCCATGTCGCTGCCGACGGTGGCGTGCTCGCCGCCGCGGAACAGCCGGCACTTGCCGAGGTCGAGGCTGGCGGTGCCCGGCTTGGCGTCGTTGTCGCAGGTGACGACGCGGTATCCGTCGGTGACCTTCAGCGACTTCACCGAGTCGGCGAGCGTGGACAGGTTGCCCGAGACCTGGCCGAAGCCGCCCGAGCCGAGTGGCAGGGAGGTGCCGGTGAACTTGGTGTCCTGGAACGCGGTGACGGCGGCGCCCTTGACCGGCTTGCCCATGACGGCCAGCAGCGAGATCTTGTCGTTGAGCTCGCCGCCGACGAACTCGTGCAGCCCGGCGTCGTAGTAGCGGCAGGTGCCCAGCGAGCCCTTGTTCACGTTGCCCTCGGAGCCGCCGTTGTCGCAGGCCAGGGCCCGGTATCCGGAGGCGACGTAGAGCGAGGTGATGGCGTCGTTGCCGACGACGCCGAGTTCCTTCTTGGCGGCGTCGAACACGCCCGCGCCGTAGGACTGCTTGGCGCCGGTGAAGTTGCGGTCCGCGTATGCGACGAGCGGGGCCGAGCCCACGCCGGGGATCACCGCCGCCTGCGCCGGCGCGGCGCTCAGCAGCCCCGGCAGGAACGCGGTCGCCACCGCCGCCCCTGTCGCCAGGGACCTTCGAATCGACATGCCAGCCTCCGAACCCGAATCGACCGAGCCGACTCGTAGACCATGGACATAGGCCTGTGAGGCGTAGCGGCAGGCACGAGGTGTCAGGGGGAGCCGTGGTCGGCACACCTGGAGCGCTTCCCGCCACACGCTCGATCAGGTATGCCCTTTGTATCGGATTTAGTCCCCTATGTCCATGATTGAGCGGTTTCAGCAGCGCGCCTGACCGGGTGCCGAACCCTTGCTTGACGGCGATGGCTAATGCTAGTAGCTTTAAGGCTACGGAACATAGCCACATGAGGAGGTGACGGTGTGCCCAGAGCCGGACTGTCCACTCAGGCCGTCGTCCAGGCGGCCGTCGACGTCATCGACGAGCACGGGATCGACGCGCTCACCCTCGCCGCGGTCGCCACGCGCTGCGGCGTCGCCGCCCCCTCGCTCTACAAGCACGTCGGCGGCCTCGCCGAGCTGAAGACACAGGTCGGCGTCCGCGTGCTCAACGAACTCGCCGACCGCTTCGCCGCCGCCGCGATGGGCCGCAGCGGCCGGGACGCGATCACCGCGCTGATGCACGCCTACCGCGCCTACGTCACGGCACACCCCGCCCGCTACGCCGCGATGCCCGTCGACCCGCTGCACCACCCCGAGCTCGCCGCCGCCGGCATCCGGCAGCTGGAGATCATCCAGGCCGCGCTGCGGCCCTGGCAGCTCGACGCCGCCGCGCAGATCCACACCATCCGGCGGCTGCGCGTCATCGCGCACGGCTTCGCCTCGCTGGAGTCCGCCGGCGGCT
This sequence comes from Catellatospora paridis, assembly GCF_009720365.1. Classification (GTDB taxonomy): domain Bacteria; phylum Actinomycetota; class Actinomycetes; order Mycobacteriales; family Micromonosporaceae; genus Catellatospora; species Catellatospora paridis. Next base: position 75,085 of record NZ_WBZD01000021.1, read on the forward strand.
TCGGCCTGCCGACCGACCTCGACGAGACATACCAGCAGCTCATCGACGCCTTCTTCGATTCCCTGCCAGCTCACCCCTGAGGAGACGACCGTGTCCGCCCCCCTTGCCCGCATCCGCCTCGCCGCCGCCGCGCTGGCCGCCGCCGGAGTCCTCTTCGCCCTGTACCCGGGCCTGCGCCCGTGGCGTGACGAGACCACGCTGCAGGGCGCGCAGGAGTCCATGTCCTCGCCGTGGTGGGTGGCCACCCACCTGTTCGCGATGATCGGGTTCATCCTCGTGCCGCTGGCCCTGCTGGCGGTGCGCCGCGTCGTCGACGGCACCCGGGCCGAACCGCTCGCGCTGACCGCCGCGGTGACCGCCTGGCTCGGCGTCGGGCTGACCCTGCCGTACTACGGCGCGGAGGACTTCGCGCTGCACGTGCTGGCCACCGAGAGCACCGGCGGCGCGCAGCTCGACCTGCTCGGCCTGGCCGAGGGCATCCGCTACCAGCCCGTCGCGATCACCACCTTCGGCATCGGGCTGGTCCTGCTCGGCGTCGGCGCGGTCCTCGCCGCCGTGGCGATCGCCCGCTCCGGCGTCCTACCGCGCCTGTCCGGGGTGCTGTTCGCGGCGGGCTTCGCGGCCTTCCTGCCGCAGTTCTTCACCCCGCCGGCCGTCCGCGTCGGACACGGCCTGCTCGTCGCCGCCGGCTGCCTCTGGCTGGCCGTGGCCCTGTGGCGTGCCCCGTCCACCGAAGCCGCCCCCGAAGCGCCCGCCACCGCCGTCGCAGCGTCCACCGGCAACTAACCCGCACCGCCCGAAGGAAGGGCACCTTCACATCGCTATGCGTTGTCGGAGGTGCCCTTCCTGACATCCGGAGTGGTCAGGACTTGCCGTCGTAGGCGTCTTGGAGGCCCTGGATGTCGAGCTTGGTCATGCCGAGCAGGGCGTGCATGACCCGGCTCGCCTTCGCCGGGTCGGGATCGCCCATCAGCTCGGCGAGCACCTTCGGCACGATCTGCCAGGACACGCCGTAGCGGTCCTTGAGCCAGCCGCACTGGCCCTCCTCGCCGCCCTCGGACAGCCGCGCCCACATCTCGTCGACCTCGGCCTGGTCGGCGCAGTCCACGAAGAACGAGATCGCCTCGGTGAAGTGGAACGTCGGCCCGCCGTTGAGTCCGACGAACGCCTGGCCCTCCAGCTCGAAGTTCACCAGCATCGCCCGCCCCTCGGGTCCGGGCACGACGCTGACGATCCGCGAGTTCTTGAAGATCGAGGTGTAGTGCGCGGCGGCCTCCTCGGCCTGGGTGTCGAACCACAGGTACGGGGTGATCTTCTGCATCACGGTCTCCTTGCCTACGGAGATGGGGAGCGGTGCGTCCGCTCCCCATCTAACGCCCGTCACCGGACATCCGCCCGCCGCGCGCCTGGTGCTACGCCGGAGTCCAGCCCTTCGACGGCGCCCACGGCTCGGCCTTTCCACAGCCCGCAGGGGAGGGGACCGGCGCGTCCTTGCGATCCATCCCGTACACGACGACCTTGCCCGCCGGGTCGATCCAGCAACTGGTGCCGACCGGGCCGAGGTCGAACGCGTACCGCCGGTCGATCTCGCGGCCCTGCTCGTCGTAGCTGATCAACTGGCCTTTGTCCGGCGCGAGGGCACCGTCGCTCAGCACCGCGAACGTGCCCTCAGCGAGCCGTGCCGTGCTGCGGTGCCCCTGCCCGTCGTCCAGGACCACCTTGGCGACGCGCCGGCTGATGTACCCGGCGACCTGGGCCTCGCCGCCGTCCATGTCGCTGTGGCTGGCCGACTGGCCCGCCACCGGCCCCGGCAGCCAGCTCGGCGCCGGACCGTAGCCCAGGCCGCTGCTCCACTCGTCCGACGGCGGGACCGTCGGCTCCATGCTGCACCAGATCATCGTCTGGTCCAGGCGGTACACGGTGACCGCCCGGTTCTCCCGTTCGGCGTAGTTGACCAGGCTCGGCCGTGCCCCCTCGGGCCAGTGGAACGTGTACTCCCGCGGGTGATCTGGATCGTTCAGTTGCTGCCGGGCGTGGGTCAGGCACAGGTCACCGGTGCGGCGCACCATCGGCGACAGCACGCCGGTGCCCAGCGCGACGACCTCAGGTTCCGGTCGCTCGCCGCCCGGCCCACCGGTCCACACCACGACCGCCGTGGCGCAGGCGGCCGTGGCGAGGCCCGCGCCCAGCACCGCCAGTGTGCGGCGGCGGCGCACGGGACGGACCGGGCCGGGGAGCCCGGCGAGGACCCGGTGCCGCATCCGAGCCTGCCTGGCCGCGGGCAGATCCCGCTCGGGGGGCAGCTGGTCGAGGTATGTCATCACGCCTCCTGCGTCTCGTGGGGAACCGGTGCCGCGGCGTCGCCGAGCAGCCGGGTCAGGCGGGCCCGGGCGCGGCTGACCCGCGCGCGTACCGACGCCTCGGTGATGCCGAGCAGCTGTGCCGCGTCGGCATAGGACACGGATGACCACACGCACAGCGCCAGCGCCTCGCGTTCGGCCCGCGGCAGTCGGCGCGCCGCCCGCAGCACCGCGCGCATGCGCCGCTCGTCGTCGACCCGCCCGGCCACGTGGTCGGCCAGGTCGGCGGTGTCGCGGTCGGGCGGCAGCCGCAGCGTCGCGGCCAGCCAGCGTCGCGCGGAGCGGCGCTCGTCGCGTACCACGTTGGTCGCGACGGTCAGCAGCCACGGCAGCGCCGAATCGTCGACCAGCCGGATGTCGGATCGCCTGCGCCAGGCGGTCAGGAACACGGCCTGGGTCGCGTCCTCGGCCGTGCTCCACGAGGCGCACAACCGGAAGCAGTGGTTGTACACCGCTTTCACGTGCCGGTCGAAGAGCAGCCCGAACGCCGCCTGGTCGCCGTCTGCGGCGTCGGCCCACAACTGCCCGTCGCTGCGCTGCATCATGGTCGTCACGCCTACCTATGGCCGGCTGGGCGCTTCGTGTTGCACGCCGACCTGTCGGTCCCGTGCGGCAGGATGGTCGCCGTGATCGGACGCTGGCACGGCCTCATCATCGACTGCCCGGACCCCGGCGCGCTGGCCGGGTTCTACGAGCAGCTGCTCGGCATGCAGCGAGTCCAGGACGAGGGCGACTGGGTCGTCATCGGCGACGCGCCGGATCGGCCGGGGGTGGCGTTCCAGCGGGTCGCCGACTTCACGCCGCCGCGCTGGCCCGACCCGGCCCACCCGCAGCAGATGCACTTCGACGTGCGGGTCGACGACATCGAGCAGGCCGAGCCGCGAGTGCTGGCGCTGGGCGCCAGCCCGCTGCCCGGCGGCGGCAAGACCTTCCGGGTGTACGCGGACCCGGCCGGCCACCCCTTCTGCCTCGTCTGGTGGTGACCGCGCTCAGGTCGGGATGCGGCAGACCGCGCTGACCGGGGTCATCGGGCGCACCCGGCGGCCCAGCGCGCCCAGCAGCGAGTCCTCGACGTGGAACTCGCGCACCCACAACCGGTAGCGCACCAGCTCCTCCGCGGTGGGGCACAGCACGCGCGCCTCGATCGCGTCGTTGTCGATGTACCGCACGCCGCCGCGCTCCTGCAGGATCACCGTGTTGACGTCGTCGGTGCTGATGACGTGCCCACGCACCTCCTCGGGCACCCCGGCCGGGGTGGCGACGGTGGTGACCGTCATCGGCAGCACCGGTGTCAGCACCACGGGCACGGCCGCGACCAGCAGCACGACCGCGATGCCGAGTTGCGCCAGCGCCGCGGCCGGCAGCACCAGCCACCGGGGCAGCGGCCCGCTCACCCCCAGTGCCAGCACCGGCGGCACGACCAGCAGCGCCACCGCGAACAGCTCGCCGGTCCGCCAGGCCTGCAGCACCGTCGGCGCGACCAGCCAGCCGTATCCGGCCAGTGCCACGCCGATCGTCGCCGCCCAGCGCCAGCGCGGCCACTCCAGCGTGGCCAGTTCCCGCTGGAACACCGCGACGGCGGCCACCACCAGCAGCGGCAGGTAGATGATCTGCCAGGCGGCCAGCGCGATGGCGAACAGCCCGGCCAGGAACCACGGCGGAGCCATCGCGTACCACCGCGCGAACAGCGGCGGGCGCCGCGGCCGGTCGGCGGTGCTCACCGCCAGCACCGCGCCGAGCGCGAACACCGCGACCAGCCCCGTGGTCACCAGCCGGGTGGCGGTGGTGAACAGCGCGGCCATCAGGTTGATCGGCCCGACGTTGGCGACCAGCAGCAGCGTCGTCTGCAGCTCCCCGCCCGCTTCGACCCACAGCCGCATCACCGAGAAGACGGCGGGCACACCGACCGCCACCGTCCAGAAGCCCTGGCCGGCGCGCCACGCATAACGCTTGCGGGGTGGTGGCAGCCCCGGCCCGCCGGCCTCGGTCATGGCTTCTGCGCCTTCTCGTCGTAGTCCACCAGGTCCGGGGCGTCGATGGGCGGCTGGGTGGTGTCGTCGCCGAGCCACGGCCCCAGCGTGCGCCGGTACGCCGCCAGCCACGCGCTGGTGCCCGTCGAACGGCCGTTGTCGTAGCTCTTGCGCAGGAAGAACGCGACCAGGTCACGCAGCTCGGGATCCTGCTTGGACACCCCGACGCCCAGCCGTTCGTTCGCGCCGATCGGCACGTCGACGATGAACAGGTCCTTCGGGTGCTCGGACAGGTAGCCGGCGAGGATGGTCTCGTCGGTGGAGTACGCGTGCGACTTGCCCGACAGCAGGCGTTCCAGGCACTCGCGGTTGGTCGCCGCCGGGTACACCTTCAGTGCGCGGTCGGTGAACTGGCGCTCGCCGGTCGATCCGCCCACCACGCAGGTCTCCCGGCCGGGCTGGGCGAGGTCGTTGAGGTTGCGGATCTTGTCGCGGTCCACGGTGCGGATCAGCAGTTCCTGCTTGGTCGCGAAGTACGGGCCGGCGAAGTCGATCTCCTTTTCCCGGTCGGGCGTCATCGAGTAGCTGGCCACCACCAGGTGCACCTGGCCGGAGACGAGCGCGTTCTCGCGGTCCTCGGTCTGCAGGGGCACCCACTCGATGCGGCTGTCGCCCTTGAAGCCCAGCGACTCGGCGAGGTAACGCGCGATCTCGATGTCGAAGCCCTCGAACCGGCCGTTCACGATCTGGCCCATCAGCGGCTGGTCCTCGGCGACCCCGACCTTGATCTTCGGCTGGCCGTACACGTCGGTCTTCTTGAACAGGTCGTCCACGGTCTTCGGCGCGGTGCCCTCGGGTCCGCAGGCCGCAGCGCCCGCCAACAGCATCGTCAGCGTCACCGCGGTGGCGGTCAGCAGCGGCCGCCAGCGCGGCCGGGCAGAAGTCTCAGTCATCGGCGGTCCTCAGGTAGGTGGACGGCGCCGGTCCAATGTAGTCGTCCGCATCCAGCGCGTGACGCCTGCCAATGCAACGTTTAGGTGAAGCACCCGATCAGGCACGGCGGGGAGCGGGACGTCAGGCGCGGTGGAGGACGGCGGCGGCCACGGCGGTGAGCAGCCGCGGGGTGAGCAGGCCGTCGCCGAGGCCCAGGCCGACGAAGCCGTCGAAGACATGCCGGTGGCGGGCGGCGGCGCGCAGGCCTGCGTCCACCACCCAGGGCCGGCCGGTCAGCCGGGCGATCACGTTGGTATGCCGCAGGTGGCGGCCCAGTCGGCGGCGCAATGCGACCGTGTAGGCCCGTCCCGCGGCCGGGCCGCCCGGCGACACCGCGGCCCGGCCCGCCAGCGCACCGGACAGCACCGCGTAGAAGATGCCCTCCCCGGTGAACGGGTTGATCAGCGACAGCGCGTCACCGGCCAGCAGCAGCCGCCCGTGCCCCGGCCGGGGCCGCCACGTCGACAGCGGCAGGTGATGCGCCCGCGCGTCGGACAGTTCGCCCGCAGCGGTGTCGCCGAGCAGCGTGTGCATCCGATCCAGCAGGTGCGCCCGGTTGAGCGGGCCGCCGGACACCAGCTCGCCGTAGCCGACGTTGCGCCGCCCGTCGCCGATCGGGAACGACCACGCGTAGGCGGGCCACCGCTGCCCGGTCATCACGATGCGCTGCTCCAGCCCGCGGGCGGACGCGGCGGACGGGTGCGCCGCCGGGTCGGGCGTGTAGGCGCGGATGGCCACGGCCAGCCGGTCCGGCGGGTTGCGGGGCAGGCCCAGGGCGCGGCGCACGGTGGAGTTCGCGCCGTCCGCCCCGATCACGACCCGCGCGGCGAGGCCCTCGCCGAGGTCGACGCCGTCCGCGCGCACCGCGAGGCTGCGTACCGTGTGCCGCCGGAACGTCGCACCGGCCCGCACCGCGGCGGCGACCAGGCGGGCGTCGAACACTGCGCGCGGGATGACGTAGGCGGGTTCGGGCAGCTCACCGGCCGCCTGCGCGCCGCCCGGCCCGGTCAGGCGCAGCGACCGGATCGGGGCGGAGCCGTCGATCAGCCCGGTGACCCCGAGCCCGGCCAGCACGTCCAGGCCCTGCTGGGCGACACCGTCGCCGCAGGCCTTGTCGCGCGGGAACACGTCGCGGTCCACGAGCAGCACCTGCGCACCGGTTCGTGCCGCGGCGAGCGCGGCGGCGGACCCGGCCGGCCCGGCCCCGACGATCGCGACGTCGTACACGCCTCCAGCATCGGCCATCGCCGCGTACACCGCCACGGGAGTCGAAAATCCGTTGCCGGGCAACGGCGTCCGTGATGGAGTGAGCTCGCCCCGGCGGGCTCATAGCGGGTGTCTGCCAGACAAAGTGCACTGGAATCCGTCATTCCATGCTGACAGGCCTCTTTAGCCTGATACCCGTCCTAGCCATCGGACCCGCTCCGGGGCGACCCTCTTTCCCTTCTCCCGAGGAATCGCCATGGGCACCATCAACGAGATCGTCATCAAGAACACCCACCGCGGCCTGCGCTACGTGGACGGCAGGCTCACCGACGTGCTCGAAGCCGGCCGCTACGAGCTGCCCGCCGCGAGCGGCCGCTTCGGCAAGCGCGGCCCGGTCGTCGAGGTGACGCTGGTGGACATGCGTGAGCGTGAGCTGACCCTGAAGGGCCAGGAGATCCTGACCTCCGACAAGGTCGCGCTGCGGGTGAGCATCCTGACGCACTTCAAGGTCGTCGACCCGGTGGCCGCGGTGGAGCGGGTGGACAGCTACACCGACCGCGTGTACAGCGACGTGCAGTTGGCGGCCCGCCGGTCGCTGGCCTCGATGACGCTCGAGGACATCCTCACCAACCGCAACCAGCTGTCCGAGGACATCCTGCGCGACGTGCAGGGCGCCGCGGCAGGTTACGGTGTGGAGATCCTGCGGGCCGACGTGAAGGACATCGTCTTCCCCGGCAACCTGCAGGAGGTCATGAACCGGGTGCTGACCGCGCAGCGGCTCGCCGAGGCGCAGCTGGTCGACGCCCGCACCAAGGCGGAGAAGGACGTGCTGGAGGCCCGCGCCCGCGCCGAGGCCGACCAGGTCACCGCGGCGGCCCGGCGCGACGCGACCCGGCTGGCGGCCGAGGCCGACGCCGCGGCCCAACGCATCCGGGTCGAGGCCGAGGTCGACGCGCTGCGCCGGCTCGCCGAGGCCGCGGCCGTGTACGCCGAGCACCCGGCGCTGCTGCGGCTGCGCGAGCTGGAGACGATGACCGCGCTCGGCGGCAACGCCGAGGCCCGCCTGTACATCGGTTTCGACAAGCACAGCACGCCGAACTGACGGCAGGCACGGCACGCGGAGCGAGCGGCGGGGCATGAGCCCCGCGACGGCGTGTCCACCCGGGAGCCCACACCTCTCCCGGGCGGACACGCCATTTCGTCGACTACTCTCGGCGGCGGTCGGGAAGCGACGGAGAGGACGGCGATGGCACACGGCGACGCGGAGACCGTGGTGGCGGTGCCCGCCGGCGAGCGGGCGCTGATCGCCTGGGGGTTCCCGATCGCGGGCATGGCCCTCGGCTGGCTGCTCAAGGCGGCCGCGGGCTGGATCGCCGGGTTGTCCTGGGCGCCGTTGCAGGGCCCGTTCAAGCTGATCGCGCAGATCCCCGAACCGTGGGCGACCGTCGGCGCGCTCGGCCTGGGCCTGGTCGCGGGGCTGCTGCTGGTGCTCACTGCGATCGGTGAGCGGCTCACGGTGACGGTGCGCGATGACGCGGCCGTGCTGGCCCGCGTCGACGGGCCGTCCCACACGGTCGCCCGGGCCGGTGTGACCTCCGTCTTCGTCGACGGCAAGCAGCTGGTGCTGCAGGGCGCGGACGGCTGGGAACACGCCCGGGAGAGTTCCGACCTGCGCCCCGCCGAGCTGCGGGCCGCGTTCACGGCACACGGCTACCCGTGGCGGGACGAAGGCGACCCGCACCGCGACCTGTTCCGGCTCTGGGTGCCGGACCTGCCGGGCCTGCCGGACGGCGCGAACGCGCTGCTGGCGGCCCGCGCCAAGGCGCTGTCCAAGCGCGAGGAGGCCGAGTCCGCGGTGCTGCGCCAGGAGCTGCGGCGGCTGGGCGTGCTGGTACGCGAGGAGCAGCGCCGCCAGTACTGGCGGCTGGCCACACCGCCCGCCACAGAGGACCAAGCCGCATAGGGTCCGCCCGCCGGTGCCGGTGTCCGGATCGTCCACGGTGGTGATGTGCAACCGGGGGCAGGTGCGATGCGTCGGTGGAGTGACAAACGTCGTCGTCTCGGGGGAGTTTCCATGCGCCAGCTGACCCGGCTCACGGCCCGGCTGCTCGCCGTGCCGCTGTTCGTGCTCGCCGGATGCGCGCCGGTGCCCGAGCGCGGCGGCGCGGTGCCGCTCGTGGGCGAGGCGGCACCGCCCGCGGACGTCGCGGCGCAGCTGGCGCGGTTCGCCGACTTCCCGGTCGATCGCACGCCGCGGCCGATCCTGCTGCTCAGCGGGCGGGTGAAGGAGTACGGCTACACCTCCGGCGACGCGAAGATCGCCATGTCGCAGGGGCGGCTGACGTTGCAGGCGGCGCTGCCGGACGGTCCGGCGACGGTCCGTGCCACGCTGTCGGACGGCGCGTTCGAACTGCCCGCGATCGGCGCCCGACAGGCGTACGACCTGCTCGTCGCCGTCGGCGACCCCGCATCGGCACCAGACGCCACGCCGCCGCCGCTGCTGGTGACGAAGGTGGCGCTCGGCGAAGCCGAGTTCTTGACCGACCGGGGCCCGCGCATGCTGCCCGCGTGGCTGTTCACCGCGCCGGAGTCGATGCGGCCGCTGGCCGTCGCCGCACCGGCCGACACCGCGTTCTGGCCGGTGGAGCACACGGACGGGGTGATGGGCTCGGCGGGGCTCGCCGCCGACGGGGTGACGCTGACGGTCCGCCTGTCGACGCCGCCCGAGCCGTGTGCCGGGCAGCCGGTGCACGAGTACGCCGCCGAGGCGGTGGAGTCCGCGACGGCGGTCGCCGTGCGTCTGCGGATCGTCGCCTCGTCGCCCGCGGCCTCCCCGGGCGGCAGCGGCGACTGCATCCGGGATGCGATGCTGCGCACCGCGGAGTACACGGTGCGGCTGGTGCGGCCGCTGGGCAACCGTGTGTTGCTGAGGGCGTCCGGCGAGATCTCGTAGCGGCGCGCCGGTGTCCGCGCGGCCAGGGTGCACGGCGCGTCCGGTCAGGCCATGGCCGGGCGCAGGCGGCGGCGTCGGTAGAACGGGAAGACCAGCACGATGATCAGGGAGAGCAGCGGGGCGGGTGCGCCGAACACCGCCCGCCAGACCACGAAGTCGAGCACCGGGACGGCGACCGCGGCCCAGTACAGCCAGGTCGGGAAGTGCGGCGTGCGCCACCGTGGGTCGGCCCACGGGGTGTGCCGCCAGGGTTTGGCCACCGACAGCCAGGCTTGCCCGGCGATCGCCGAGGCCATCAGCGCCGACGCCGCGATCATCGGGCCCGCGTCGGCGGCCGCGCCCGCCTCGGCCAGCGCGTCCAGGCGCGGGCTGAGGATGGCGATGCCGACGTAGAGCTGGGTCAGGGTGACGGCGAACTTCGCCAGCACCCACCAGTAGCGCAGGTAACCCCAGGCCGTCAGTGCGGACAGCATCAGTCCGGTGAACGCCGACGACGTGCCCAGGTGCGCCAGCAGCTGTTTGTCGAGGGTGCGGGCGGCCTCGTAGCCCGACGGCGGCCCGGCGAGCAGCAGCACGCACAGGCACAGCGCCAGGCTCATCCAGCCGATCGAGGTGACGGCGTGCAGCCATACCAGCGTCTGCCGCCCCCACTGCCCACTTCTGCGTGCCATGCGGGCCAGCCTGGCCGCTGCCGGCGGGTCCCGCATCAGGGGCGCGACCCTGACCGGACCCGGAGACGGGGCCGCCCCTGGCGCCGGAGGCGGCCCGAGGGCGGGGGAGGGGATGGGTGTCGCGAGGAAGGTCTGGGTGGCCCCGGTCCGCCGCGCCGTTGCGGCGAACCCGGGCCAACGCCTACCAGTCTGCGGAAGAGCAGGTCCCGACCGCACCTGTCGTCGGTCGGGACCTGTGGCTGACGAAAGTCAGGTGAGCCGGGTCACGCCGTCGGGGACACGCTCGGCGACGGCAGCGCCGACGCGGACGGCTGCGGGTCGCCCAGCGCCGCCAGCTCCGGCGGCACCGGCAGGGCGCTGCCCTTGACGTAGTCGGCCCAGCCCACGCTCCACGCCGTCCAGCCGTTGGCGGGTTTGATCTTGCGTTCGGTGCCCTTCACGGTGACCGGCGTGCCGATGCTGGTCAGGTTGAACAGGTAGACCGCATTGGCCGTGGACATGTTCACGCAGCCGTGCGACACGTTGCGCACGCCTTGGTCTTTCACTGACCACGGCGCGGCGTGGATGTACTCGCCACCCCAGGTCAGGCGCTGGGCGTACTCGATGTTGACGACGTAGCGGTCGACGTTGCCGGGGTCGTCGGTGGTGTCGAAGACCGTCTTCTGCTGCTTGTCCATGATCACCATGGTGCCGGAGGACGACGGCGTCTTCGTCTTGCCCAGGCTGACCGGAATCGTCTTGACCACCGTGTCGTTCTGGAACACCTGCAAACGCTTGGTCGCGTTGTCGACGATCAGCTCGATCTTCTCCTTGGCGATGTTGCCGACGCCGAGCCGGTCCTCGTCGCCGTAGCGGCCGTTGCCCATCGGCACGCCCTCCAGCGCCGCCCGCACGGTGATCTTCGTGCCGGTCTGCCAGTACTGCGGGCCGCGGTACATCACCTGCAGCGGGCTGGACCAGTGCCAGATGCCCGGCTGCGGCGGTTCCACCGTGACGAACAGGCGGCGCTCCACGGCCGCCCGCGCCGACTCGGGCACCGGGCTGGTGAACTCCAGGACCACCGGCATCGCCACGCCGTACGTGCGGTCCGAGAACAGGTACAGCCCCGCACCGGTCTTCTTGCTGGGCTTGCCCATCGTCGTGAACGACGTCTTCTTCTCCGTGGTCTGCCCGTCCGGGCCGACCGCGACGACCGTCGCCGAGTACTTCTTGCCGTACTTGAGCGGCTTGGCCGGCACGAACGAGGTGCCGTCGGCGCGCATGGCACCCGCGACCGCGGCCCCGGCCGCGTCGGTCATCGTCACCGACTGCACCTTCCCGCCGCTGACCTGGGTGCCGACCTCGGTGCTCACCGGCTGGTTCTTCGCCGCCTCGGCGGGCGTCACCGCCAGCGCCAGCGGCTCCGTGCTGGCCGGCGCCGGCTCGGGCGCCGACTGGGTGGGCGCCACGAAGGCGGGCGTGCCCTCATCCGCCGAACACGCGGTCAGCGCCAGCGGTGCCACCACCGCCAGCACCAGTGCCATGGCGCCCCTGCGCGCCGTCGTCCTCAGGCTCATCGCCGCCTACCCCGCTCCCCAGATCCACACATCGCGGAACATCCTGCCGCATCGCCCGAACGCTCCGTGAGCCCTGTTCGGTTCCTTCGGCACCAGCCGGATGGGGTAAAGGTCACCTATCTTCTCGGATCATGACATCGCCACGGGCCGTCCGCGACGGCTTCGGCAGGGGTCGCGACCTTCTGCCGCCGGTCACCCTCCCACCTGGCCGAACGTCCGTACGCGACCGGCGCGAGCCGCTCAAGCCGCCGCCTGCGCCAGCCAGTACGGCACGTCGTCGGCGTGATAGGGCCACTCCGACGGCTCGATGGCATCGAGGAAACCCGCGTACGCGGCGGCGTTGCGCAAGGCGACCAGCGGCTCGATCAGCGCCACCGCCCGTTCGGGGTCGCAGCCCGGCACGGCCGCCCGCCAGCTGCGCGCCCAGGCCCGCCGCAGCGGCTCGGGGTCGGCCAGCCGCTCGCACATCCGCAGCAGGTCGATCGCCGGGTGCCCGAGCACGGAGTCGCCCCAGTCGATGACGGCGTGCCGGTCGGCGGTGCCGCGCACGTTGCCGGGGTGGAAGTCCCCGTGCACGAGCGTGTCCGGCAGCCCGCACGCGGCCAGCTCGGCCAGCCGGTCGTCCAGGCCGTCGAGCAGCACCGCGAGACGGTCGGCCGGCCCGGCGGCCGGCGCCTCGGGCAGGTCGCCGAGCCTGCCCGCCGGTGGCTCGGGCAGGTCGGTGCTCGTGGCCCGGGCCGGCTCGGTCGCGTCAGCGACGTGCTGCGGTGGGGCGTTGCGGGCCACGACCGCGCGCAGGCGCTCGGCCAGGCGGGGCGGCCGCTGGTCGGGCACGCCCAGTGCGAGCAGTTCGCCGACCCGCCCGGAGGCGACGAGTTGGACGGTGTGCAGGCTGGACAGCATGAGCAGGCGCTCCTGCGCGGGGGCGCCGTAGCGGTCGGTGCCGGGCAGGTCGTCGAGCAGCACCCGGCCGCCGTCGGCGGCGAGCGGGACGGGCGCGGTGCCGGGGGCGTGCTCACCCAGCCAGCTCAGCACGGCTGCCTCGTGGGCGAAGAAGAACGGGACCTGCTTGAGCCATACGGGAGTGGTGTCGGTCTCCAGCCGCCAGATCGCGGACAGGTTCCAGGTGCGCTGCTGGGCGGTGGCGGTGAGCCTGCGTCCCCGGGCGGCGAGGGCGTCGGCGGCCCAGGCGAGGCTGTCCGCGGGCCCGCCGACCTCGGCGTATGGCGCGCGGCGTGGGTGCGGCACTAGGGCGGCGGTGGCGGGGCGGATCGGGCCGGGGTCGCCGTCGACCTCGGCCAGGTAGGTGACCTTGCCGCCGGGCGGGGCGGGCTGGTCCGCGAAGAGCAGGCGCAGCACGGTGACGTCGACGCCGTGGTGTTCGCGGGCTCCGGCCACGACGTCGGCGACCTCCTGCCACCAGGGCAGGTCCACCTCGTACGGCGGCAGCGCCCCCAGCACGGTTCCGGCCCGGTCCACCAGCACCAACGTCACGACTCGTCCCACGCCGCGGACGGTACCGCCGGCCGGCACGCTTCGTCGCCGGGTTTTCGCGACGCAGCCCTGGGCGGTGACGTCGACGTAAAAGACCCGGCCGCCGGGTCGGCCGCCCCGACCTGGCCTGTGACCTGCTCGGCCGTATCCACCACGCGCGAGGAGGTGCACCATGGGGGCAGTCGACCGAGGCGACCAGGGGAGGGCGCTATCGCACCGCCGAGCGGGGATGTCCAATAGAGACAGCAACGCTGCTGTCGCGGCCGCCGAGACGGTGATCGCGGGCCTGTTCGGCATCCGCGTGAACTTGGCCTCGCTGGCCGAGCCGTCCGGCTGGGCCGTCGGCGCCGCCGGGCGCCTCGACAACGTCAACGCGCACGGGTTCGGGCTGCCGGTCCGCGAGAAACTCCCCACCGCCCGCCCAGCGCACCAGGGAGCACACCATGGCACTGACCGACGAGGCCATCGAGAAGATCAAAGAGATGATCCTCTCCGGCGTGCTGCGCCCCGGCGACAAGCTGCCCAAGGAGGCCGATCTCGCCGAGCGGCTGGGCCTGTCCCGCAACTCGCTGCGCGAGGCCGTACGCGCCCTGTCGCTGATCCGGGTCCTCGACGTCCGCCAGGGCGACGGCACGTACGTGACCAGCCTCGAACCCGGGCTGCTGCTGGAGGCGCTGACGTTCGTCGTCGACTTCCACCGCGACGACACGGTGCTGCAGTTCCTGGAGATGCGCCGCATCCTCGAACCCGCCGCGGCGGCGCTCGCGGCGCAGCGGATGACCGAGGAGGACATCGCCAAGCTCGCCACGGTGGTCGAGGAGATCGGCCCCGACGCGTCCATGGAGGAGCTGGTCGCCAACGACCTGGAGTTCCACCGGCTGATCGCGGCAGGCACCGGCAACGCGGTGCTGTGCTCGATCATCGACGGCATGTCCGGCCCGACCACCCGAGCCCGGATCTGGCGCGGCCTCACCCAGGACCGCGCCGTCGAACGCACCCGCGAACAGCACCTCGCCATCCTCGACGCCATCACCGCTCGCCGCCCCGAGGTAGCCCAGTCCTGGGCCCTCATCCACGTGGCCGGCGTCGAAGAATGGCTCCGCCGAGCCCTCTGACCTCTCCCTCTGGCGCAAGTCTCAAAGAGTCGCGGCCTCGGCAGGTCCCGAAGGCCACGACTCTTTAAGACTTGCTGCGGGCGCTGCGGGCGCTGCGGGCGCTGCGGGGACGTCGGCTGTCTGGCTGATGTGGTGTCGGTCACAGGCCATGAAGAATCTTCGGCTATGGATTCAGTGCTGACCCAGGTGTTCCTGCCCATCGCCCTCGGCATCGTGATGCTCGGCCTCGGCCTCGGGCTCACCGTCGCCGACTTCAAGCGGATCGTGGTGTTCCCGAAAGCGGTGCTGGTGGCCCTGGTCTGTCAGGTGCTGCTGCTGCCAGCGGTGTGCTTCGGGCTGGTCCTGCTCCTCGACCTGGATCCGACGCTGGCGGCGGGCATGATGCTGCTGGCCGCGTCGCCCGGCGGCACCACCGCGAACCTCTACAGCCACCTGTTCGGCGGCAACGTGGCGCTCAACGTCACGCTGACCGCGGTGAACTCGGTGCTGGCCATCTTCACCCTGCCGCTGGTGGTGAACTTCGCGCTGAACCACTTCCTGTCCGGCACCGACCAGATCGGGCTGCAGTTCGGCAAGTCGCTGCAGGTGTTCGCGATCGTGCTGATCCCGGTGGCGATCGGCATGTTCATCCGCCACCGCTCGGTCGACTTCGCCGACCGGATGCAGCGGCCGGTGCGCATCCTGTCCGTCGTGGTGCTGGTGCTGGTCATCATCGGCACGCTGGTGTCGGAGAAGGACAACATCGCCACCTACTTCGCCGACGCGGGCCTGGTCGCGCTGCTGTTCAACGTGATCAGCCTCGGGGTGGGCTACTTCCTGCCGCGTCTGGCCGGGCTCGACCGCGGTGACTCGGTCGCCGCCGCAATGGAGATCGGCATCCACAACGGCACGCTGGCCATCTTCATCGCCACCACGCTGCTGGCGAGCACAGCGCTGGCGGTGCCGGCCGCGGTGTACAGCATCATCATGTTCTTCACCGCGGCCGCCTTCGGCTACCTGGTCCGGCCCGCCCGGTCGGTGCAGGCCGAGCCGGCCCTGACGGACTGACGCCGTACGCCGGCGTCCTTCGACCGCGGAGGGCGCCGGTGCTCAGCCGGCGTCGGGCGGATAGCCGCCGGAGGTGGTCCAGAACTCGACCGCGCCGCCGACGAACTCGTGCACGTAGCCGCAGGCCATGCAGATCACGCCGAGCGAGGACCGGTTGGCCCAGGCCAGATCGAACAGTTCCAGGCCAGGTGTGTTGAGCAGGATCTCGCGGCTGGTGAACTCCCTGTTCCCACAGACCAGGCAGGTGAACCGGCGACCGGCCACGGTCACCAGCGCGGTCCGTTGCTTCTTTCTGCCAGTCCCCATGCCGCGCAGGGTAGGGACCCGAGGCAACCGGCCAGGGCAGCGTCCCGGCCCGCCGATGCCCGCGGACACCCCGCCGCCGTAATGCCCCTCCAGCGGGGACGATCTTGCTTGAACTGTGGGTACGACACGCACTCTTCGGGCAAATGGGCAACAGTTCACGCAAGATCGCCGAGATCTTGGGGGTGCCGTGAGGGTGGGGTGGGGAGGCCGGCGTCGGCGATGCGTTGGCGGAAGGGGCGGCGGGTGAGGGCGGTGGTGAGTTCGGTCAGGAGGTCGACCAGGGGCATCGACAGTTCGGTGTCCAATGTGCGCATCGCGGCGGTGGTGGCCGACCACTCGGCGGTGATCAAGGGGAGCAGTTCGTGTGCCTTCGGGGTCAGCCCGACCAGGCGCTGGCGCGCGTCCGCGCCCGGGGTCAGGTCGACCAGGCCCGCCCGGTTCATCTGGGCCACGGTCTGGCTCGCCGCGGAGTGGGTCACGCCGACGGCTCGGGCCAGGTCGCGGATCGGCATCGGGCCTTGTGCCAGCAGCGCGCGGACCATGGGGGAGTAGCGCGGGCGGTAGTCGGCCAGGTCGAGTTCGGCGTAGACCTTCGCCACATCGCCGTCGAGCAGCTCCAGCACGTGACGCAGCAGGGTGCCGACCGCTTCGCGTTCAGGGAGGTGGGCCATGCTACAAATATAACAGCACTGTTGTATTTTCTTGGAGGTGGTCGTGTACCCGCAGTTCGAGCCCTACGACAGCGGCCTGCTCGACGTCGGCGACGGCAACCTCGTGTACTGGGAGGTCTGCGGCAACCCCGACGGCAAACCCGCGGTCGTGCTGCACGGCGGCCCCGGCTCGGGGGCGACCGCGGGCTGGCGGCGCTACTTCGACCCGGCCGCATACCGGGTGGTGCTGGTGGACCAGCGCGGCTGCGGCCGCAGCACGCCCAGCGCCGGCGACCCGGCCACCGACCTCAGCGTCAACACCACCCACCACCTGATCCGCGACCTCGAACAGCTGCGCGCCCACCTCGGCATCGACCGGTGGCTGGTGCTCGGCGCCTCCTGGGGCTGCACGCTGGCCCTGGCGTACGCGCAGCGCCACCCGGCCGCCGTCTCCGAGATGGTGCTGTTCAGTCTCACCAACACCACGCACCGCGAGGTCGACTGGGTGACCCGCCAGATGGGGCGCATCCTGCCGGAGGAATGGGCCCGCTTCCGCGACGGCGTGCCCGAGGCCGAGCGCGACGGCGACCTCGCCGCGGCGTACGCCCGGCTGCTGGCCGACCCGGATCCGGCCGTGCGCGACCGGGCCTCGCGGGACTGGTGCACCTGGGAGGACCAGCACGTCGCCATCGCCACCGGGTTCCAGGCCGACCCCCGCTTCGACGACCCCGAGTTCCGGATGGTCTTCGCCCGGCTGGTCACCCACTACTGGGCCAACGCGGCGTTCCTCGAGGACGGCGAGTTGCAGGCCAACGCGGGCAAGCTGACCGGCATCCCCGGAGTGCTCGTGCACGGACGGCTCGACATCAGCGGCCCGGCCGACATCGCCTGGAACCTCGCCCAGGCCTGGCCCGACGCCGAACTGACCCTGGTCGACCGGGCCGGACACGGCTCCCGCGGCGGCATCGGCGACATCGTCCTCACCGCCCTCGACCACTTCGCCACCCGCCGCTAGAACCCGCCTCCACCTCGCCCCGCCCGCTCGCGTCAAGGTCGTCCGACTTCCTGGCACCTGGGCGAAAGCAGGCCCAAGATACGACCAGGCGCCAGGCAAGTCGGTGGATCGACGGAAGCGCCCCGGCCGGACTCCGTTCCTGCGTGCAGTACGACGGCGTCCTCCGCGACGGCGCTGCGCCCCTCCCACGCCGGTGACGCGTCCGGTCGCTGAGAGAGGGTTTTCAGCTGCACAGGCGGTCCCGCCCGCGATGAGATGGTCACCGTCGCCCCCGCGTCGCCGGCGCGCGTGTGGCACCGGTCTGGAGGTATGGCGTACGGGCACGCCACAGGCGTCGTAACCCCTGGACAGGCCGGCGGCGAGGCTGGTAGCGTAACGCTTGTTACGTAACAGCTGTGATGCAAAAGAGGTGCGGGTGCCCCGACGGGTGGACCACGACGAGCGCCGCGAGCAGCTGTCCGCCGCCGTGTGGCAGGTGGTCAGCGAGCACGGGCTCGACGGGCTCACCCTGCGCGCGGTCGCCGACGCCGCGGGCTGCACCACGGGTCGCGTGGCGCACTATTTCCGCGACAAGAACGCGCTGCTCACCCACGCCCGCGACGTCATGCACCGGCGCATGGTCGCGCGGATCGACGCGCTGGGCGACTTCGCCGGCCCGCGCGAGCGGTTGCGGGCCGTGTTGCAGGAGGGCGTGCCGCTCGACGAGGAGCGGCGGCTGACCTCGACCGTCTGGGCCTACTTCCTGATGGCGGCGCGCACCGACCCGGCGCTGCTGGCCGAGCACGTGGTCCGGCACGAGTCGTGGATCCGGAGGCTGACGGGGCTGCTGCGCGACGCGTACGCCGTACCCCCGGACGATCTGGAATTGCGGGCCCGCAACCTGGTCGCCCTGCTGGAGGGGCTGGCGCTGTGCGGGGTGGCCACGCCTGAGCTCTATCCGCCCGACCTGCTGGTCCGGGCCGTCGACAACCAACTCGAGCTGCTGCTGGGAGCGAAAGAATGAGCACGGAGGCCGCCACCATGGAGATCATCGAGGTGTCGCCGGCGGATCCGCGGCTGGCGCCGCTGGTCGGCGCGATGCGGGTCGAGCTGGACGCGCTCTACCCCGAGGAGGTCGACTTCGAGCACCCGACCGTCCGGGAGGCGGCCCGGTTCCTGCTCGTGCTCGCGGGCGGCGCGGCGATCGGGTGCTGCGCGGTGCAGCCGCTCGACGGCGGCGAGGCGGAGCTCAAGCGCATGTACGTCGACCCGGCCTGGCGCGGCCGCGGCATCGCCCGGCGGTTGATGCCCGAGGCCGAGGCGCTGGCGGTCCGGGTCGGCGCGAGCCGGTTCAAGCTGGAGACGGGCGTCCGCCAGCCCGAGGCGATCGCCGTGTACGAGCGGGCCGGCTTCACCCGCATCCCCAACTACCCGCCGTACGACCGGTGGGAGATGAGCGTCTGCTACGCCAAGCCGCTGCAGCCCTGATCGGCGCCATGAGGCGAGAGGAAGGGCACCTTCTACAACGCGGAGCGTTGCGAAGGTGCCCTTCCTTTCCTCAGGCGGGGCAGGGTTCGGGGGCGTGGTTGGCGGAGCGTTCCTGGGCGGGTAGGCCGATGTGGGCGGCGACGATGCGTTCCGGGACTCCGTCGGCGAGGCTGTCGGCCAGGGCGCGTTCGCGTACGGCGAGCAGGCGTTCAGTGTTGTGCTCCAGGACGCGGTCGAGCAGGGCCAGCTGGGCCAGCAGGCCGCTGTCGGCATCGGACGGCGGGCTCGCGGCCGCGGCCGCCAGCGCCGAGGAGACCTCGTCCGCGGTCACCCCGCCCAGCGCGGCCACGTCGCGCAGGTCCCAGCCGTGGTGGTGCACCAGGATCGCGGCGAACAGGATGCGCGAGGCCTCGTTGGCGGCGCGGTAGCCGTCCACGAAACGCAGCCAGTGCGCGCAGTGGGCGAGCCGCTCGGTGGGCTCGTCGGGCAGGTGGGCGTCGACCGGGGCGGCCGGCAGCAGCCGCAGCGCCTGGTCGTACGCCAGGGACAGCAGTTCGCGCAGCTGCACCGCCACCTGCTGGCGTTCGGCCAGGTCGTGCTCGGTGCCGCCGTCGGGGGTCAGGCCGGTCCACTCCAGAATGACCGCGGCGCGCGGGGCGCAGGCGCGGTGGCCGCAGATGACCTCGGCGACGTCGGCGGCGGTCCAGTGCTCGCGGTGCACCAGGGACAGCGCCGCCTGGTCGCGGGCGACGAGGGCGCGGCGGTACTTGTGGCGCAGGTCCATGGTGAGGGTGCACACGTCCAGCGCGCCGCGGGCGATCTCCTGATGCTCCAGCAGCGCGATCTGCCGGCTGAGTTCCGGCACGCTGATATCGGCGATCGGGTTCGTCATGGGTTCGACGCTAACGCTGAGTGATCGGCACTTCTACTTACTGCTGATCTTTTGTGGTGTTTCTGACTTCCGCCGGGTTCGTGCCCCCAGCGAAAGTCACGTCTGCCCGGTTCGCGTCCGTGCGCAGCTCGCGGCTTGACAAGAAAATTTGTCGGTAGCAGGATACGGGGCATGTTCGATGTAGCGGTGATCGACGACCCGGCCGCGGCCGAGGCCTCGCTGGACCCGATCCGGGCCCGGCTGCTGGCCGCCCTGGTCGAGCCCGGCTCGGCGACCTCGCTGGCGGCCAAGACCGGCCAGCCCCGGCAGAAGGTCAACTACCACCTGCGGGAGCTGGAGCGGCACGGGCTCATCGAGCTGGTCGAGGAGCGGCGCAAGGGCAACGTCACCGAGCGCGTGCTCCAGGCCACCGCCGCGTCCTATGTCATCTCGCCGATCGCGCTGTCGGCCGTGCAGCCCGATCCGGGCCGGGCGCCCGACCGGCTGTCCGCGCGCTGGCTGCTGGCCCTGGCCGCGCGGCTCGTGCGCGACATCGGCGAGCTGCTCACCGGCTCGGCCAGGGCGAACAAGCGGCTGGCCACGTTCGCCATGGACGGGACGGTGCGCTTCGCGAGCCCGGCGCAGCGGTCCGCGTTCGCCGAGGAGCTGGCCGGTGCGGTGACCGCGCTGGTGAGCAAATATCACGACGAGCAGGCCGAGGGCGGGCGCGAGCACCGGATCATCGTCGCCGTGCACCCGAGCGTGGCCCGCCCGGCCGAGGAGCACTGACATGGGCAAAGACTTCGAGATCACCGAGGAGCTGCCGGTCGAGGCGACCCCGGAACAGGTCTGGGACGCGATCGCGACCGGTCCCGGCATCGACTCCTGGTTCATGGGCCGCAACGAGGTGACACCCGGCCCGGGTGGCACGGTGAGCACGGCTTTCGGTGGGTACGCCCCGACGCTGCCGATCACCGCGTGGGAGCCGGGACACCGCCTGGCGTACGGCGCGGCGCCCGCCCCGGACGGCAGGTTCGTGGCATACGAGTTCCTCATCGAGGGCCGTGCCGGCGGTAGCGCCGTGGTGCGTACGGTGACCAGCGGCTTCCTGCCCGGCGACGACTGGGCCGACGAGTTCGAGGCGATGGGCCTGGGCCTGGCGCTGTTCCACCGGACCCTCGCCGAATACCTCACCTGGTTCCGCGGCCGCACCGCCGTCCCGGTGACCGTGTTCGGCCCGCCGGTCGGCGACTGGCCGCACGCCTGGCGGCTGCTGCACGGCGCGCTCGGCCTGCCCGGCGCGCCGCAACCCGGCGACGCGGCCACGTTCACCGTCGACGGTGCCGCCCGCACCGGCGAGGTCTACCACGTCAGCGCCCACGCCCTGGCCCTGCGCACCCCGGACGCGCTGTACCGGTTCGTGCGCGGCTTCACCGGCTCGCTGGTCGCGATGCACCACCTGTTCACCCCCACCGACGAATCCGCCGCCTGGCAGTCCTGGTTGGACACCCTGTACACGCAGGGCCGGGCGTGACGGCAGACAAGGAGCACCCCATGAACACCGTCGTCTCCGCGGACGGCACCGCGATCGCCTACAGCAAGGTCGGGCAGGGCCCGGCGGTCATCCTGGTCGACGGGGCCATGTGCCACCGCGCCATGGGCCCGGCCGAGCCGCTGGCCAAGCTGCTGGCCGACTCCTACACCGTCTACACCTACGACCGGCGCGGCCGGGGCGGCAGCGGCGACACCGCGCCGTACGCCGTCGAGCGCGAGGTCGAGGACCTCGACGCGCTGATCAAGGAGGCCGGGGGCAGCGCCTACCTGTACGGCATCTCCTCCGGCGCGGTGCTGGCCTGCGACGCCGCCGCGCGGCTGGGCGGCGTGCGCAAGCTCGCCGTGTACGAACCGCCGTTCGTCGTGGACGGCACGCACGAGGCGCGGCCCGCCGACTATCTGGACAGGATGGACGCGATGATCGCGCAGGACCGCCGGGGCGACGCCGTGACGACGTTCATGAAGACCGTCGGGGTGCCCGGGATCGTGATCGCGATCATGAAGCTCACGCCGAACTTCAAGAAACTCAAGGCCGTCGCGCACACGCTGCCGTACGACTTCCGGGTGCTCGGCGACACCGGTCGCGGACAGCCGCTGAACGCCGCCCGCTGGGCCGGGGCGCAGCTGCCCGCGCTGGTCATGGACGGCGGCAAGAGCCCGGTCTACATGCGAAACGGGGCCAAAGCCCTGTCGCAGGCGCTGCCCGGCGCCGACTACCGCACGCTGCCCGGCCAGACGCACCTGCTCAAGCCGGAGGCGGTCGCGCCGGTGCTCAAGGAGTTCTTCGTCGGCTAGGCGAGCTTCTTGACGAGCAGCTCGAACTCCAGGTCGTCGCGCTGCGGCAGGCCGAAGCGCTCGTCACCGTACGGGAAGGGGCTCGTCTGCCCGGTGCGCGTGTAACCACGGCGTTCGTACCAGGCGATGAGCTCCTCCCGCACCGAGATCACGGTCATGTGCATCTCGGGCACGGCCCACTCGTCGGCGGCGAAGCGCTCCGCCTCGGCGATCATCGTCTTGCCCAGACCGCTGCCCTGCAGCAGTGGGCGCACCGCGAACATGCCGAAGTAGGCGTAGCCGTCGTGGCGCTCCAGGTGGCAGCAGGCCAGCAGGTCCCCGTCGCGCTCGGCCAGCAGCACCACGCTGTCGGGGTCGGCGACCTGCGCGGCGACCGCCTCGGCGTCGGTGCGCTGGCCCTGCAGGATGTCGGCCTCGGTGGTCCACCCGGCCCGGCTGCTGTCCCCGCGGTATGCCGACTCCACCAGCGCCACGATCGCGGGCACGTCCTGCGGCCCCGCCGCGCGCACGGTCATCGTCTGCTCCGCCATGTGCCGATCCTTCCGCGCAGGGCACCGGCCGCTGCCGGGCATGATCGCCCGTCAGGTTATCGCGTGCCCGAACCGCCCGGCCCGCCCGCTAGCGGGTGTTGACGAGTTTGGGGTGGGACTTGACCCAGGCGTCGAGTTTGTCGGCGCGCAGGGCGGCGAAGTAGGTGGACTGGTCGCCGCCGAGGCGCTCGCCGCGGTAGGCGCCGCCGCTGTAGACGCCGCCGCCGGGCAGGCCGACCAGGGTCAGGTTCGCGGGGCGGATGTTGCGCAGCGCGTACACGAACTCGCTGGGCTTGCGGCCGCGGCCGTCGAAGGTGAAGGTCTCGCCCAGCGCGGTGAGCACGTCGTCCAGCTTCGTGGGGTTGGCGAGCAGGTCCATGCTGAGCGCCTTGGTCAGCATGGCCTTGATCAGCTGGCGCTGGTGGCGCTGGCGCGCGTAGTCGCTGCCGGTGATGTAGCGCTGCCGCGCGTAGTCCAGCGCCTGCCAGCCGTTCATGTGCCGGTTGCCGACGTTGTAGGTCATCCGCGGCCCGGAGTACCCGTGCTCGCAGCCGCGGCAGATCGCGCGGTGCACGCCGTCGGGGCGGCGGTGGATGGACACGACCTTCTGGTCGACGTAGATGTCGACGCCGCCGATGGCGTTGATGAGCCGGATGTAGCCGTTGAACGAGATGACGGCCCCGGCGTCGAAGCGCGCGATCCCGGTGTACTTGCTCACCGTCTTGGCCAGCAGCTGGAAGCCCTGCGCGATGTCGTACTTCCCGCCGGGCATCCGGGCGCCGTAGGTCAGGGCGTGGGTGAGCTTGCTGCGCTCCCCGCGAAAGCGCGACGGCGCGAACGCCGGGATGTCGACGAGCAGGTCACGCGGCAGCGAGGTGAGGTACGCACTGGTCAGGCCCTTGTTGATGTGCAGGATCATCACCACGTCGCCGTGCGCGGGCGAGCCCTTCTGCTCCTCGCGCGTGTCGCGGCCGAGGATGAGCATGTTCAGCGGGCCCGTGATGTCCGCGCCCGCCGGGGGAGTGGGCGAGGCGCTGGGGCTCGGCGACGGCGACGGCTCCTCGCTCGGGCCGAACAGGTCGACCTGCGGGATTGCGGAATCCACCCGGTCCTTGGTCACCTGGACCGCCGCGTAGGCCGCGCCGCCCACCAACGCCAGCGCCAGGCCGAGGACGATGAACAGCCGAGTTGACCGCGTCATGGGGTGCGCTCCGGGGGTGTGGCGCTGTCGGGGGGACTTGAACTGTAGTCCGTGCCGGACCCCGGCGGCAGTGCGACGACGGGCGGTCAGCGGGCGCGTTCGACGGCGTCGGCGGCGGCGTGCGCGCCGTCGGCGTGCAGACCGGCCACGACACCGTCCACATCGGCCGCCGAGCGGTTCTGGCTGAGCTTCCACTTGGCTTCCAGGCGCGAGATGCGCAGCTCCACGCCGACGATCGCGCGCAGTTGCCCGCCGACGAACGCCTCGGGGGCGGCGTCGACCGACCACGGCGCCGGGCGGCGGCCCTCGTGCTTGTCGGTCAGCCGGCGCACCAGCGCCCCGGTCCAGGCCGGGTCGTCGTGAACGACCAGCTCGCCGTACGCGTGCACGACGGCGTAGTTCCAGGTCGGCACGACGCGGCCGTGCTCGGCCTTGGCGGCGTACCAGGAGGGCGAGACGTAGGCGTCGGGCCCGCGCAGGATGGCCAGGGCCTCGCCGAGCACCGGGCGGCGCCACTGGTCGTTGTTGCGGGCCAGGTGGCCGAGCAGCGCCCCGTGCGGGCCGGTGTCGGGGTCGTACACGAACGGCAGCGTCGTCGCGACGAGGCCGTCCGCGGTCGCGGTGACCAGGTCGGCGGCGCCGTGCTCGGAAAGCAGCTCGCGGACGGCGGCCTCGTCGGGGACGAAGTGGGCGGGTGTGTACACGGTCAGACCTTTCCGACGGCGGGTGCGGGCGCGCTCGCGCGGGTGCGCTGGATCAGCACGACGCAGCCGAGCACCACCAGCGCGGCCGCGATCGAGGCCGGAGTCACGGTCTCACCCAGCAGCAGGGCCGACCAGGCCAGGGTGAGCACCGGCTGCGCGAGCTGGATCTGGCCGACCTGGGCGATGCCGCCCCGGGCCAGGCCCGCGTACCAGGCAAAGAAGCCCAGGAACATGGAGACCGCGGTCAGGTAGCCGAACGCGGCCCAGGCGGTGGTGTCGGCGCGCGGCGGGTGGCCCAGCGCCGCGGCGGCGGTCACGGGAACGGTGACCGGCAGCGCGACCAGCAGCGCCCAGCAGATGGTGCGGGCGCCGCCCAACTCCCGCGACAGCGCGCCGCCCTCGGCATACCCGAGCCCGCACAGCACGACGGCGGCCAGCAGGAACAGGTCCGCGACGGTCAGCGCACCGCCGACCCCGCCGCTGGTGACCAGGAAGATCAGCACTGCCAGCAGCCCGGCCGCGCCGGCGGCCCAGAACGCGGGCGGCGGGCGCTCGCCGGCCCGCAGCACCGCGAAGACCGCGGTCATGGCGGGTAGCACGGCGATGACGACGGCGCCGTGCGCGGAGGTCTGCGTGGTCAGCGCCAGTGAGGTGAACATCGGGAAGCCGACCACCACGCCCGCGGCGACGACGGCCAGCCGCCGCCACTGCGCCGGGGTGGGCCGTGGTGCGCCGGTGATCCGCAGATACGCCCCGGCCAGCAGGGCCGCGCCGACGGCCCGGCCGAAGGCGACGAACCAGGGGTCGAGCTGCTGCACGGCGATCCGGGTCAGCGGCAGCGACAGGCTGAACGCCAGCACCCCCACCGCGCCCAGGGTCAGCCCCGTCACCCGGTCCGCCGTTACCGTACGCAGCACAGTAGCGCTACTCTTGTCCGTCATGAGCAACGGTAACGCAGTGGCCCGCGTTATCCAAGATCTGCGCGGGCTCGCCGCCGTCGCGGGTCCCGGCGCGCGGCTGCCGTCGGTGCGCGAGCTGACCGCCCGGCACCAGGCCTCACCGGTCACCGTCGCCGAGGCGATCCGGCAACTGGCGGCGCAGGGCGTCATCGAGGCGCGGCCCGGCAAGGGCACCTTCGTGGCCGTCCCGCCCGACGATCCCGGCGTGCCCGACCTGTCCTGGCAGACCGTCGCGCTCGGCGTACGCCCGCCCGGCGACGATGAGATGCAGGCGCTCATGGCGTTACCGCCGCCGGGCGCGATCCCGCTGTCCGGCGGTTACCTCGACGCCGACCTGCAACCCGCCGCCGCGCTGGGGGCCGCGCTGACCCGCGCCGCCCGCCAGCCCGCGTCGTGGCAGCGCGGACCGGTCGAGGGGCGCGAGGACCTGCGCGCCTGGTTCGCCCGCGAGGCCGGGGCCGGGCTGCGCGCCGACGACATGGTGATCTGTCCCGGCGGCCAGGCCGCGCTGGCCACCGCGCTGCGCGCGCTCACCGGCCCCGGCGACACCGTGCTCGTCGAGTCGCCCACCTACCTGGGCGCGCTGGCCGCGGCGCGGGCCGCCGGGCTGCGGGTGGTGCCGGTGCCCGCCGACGCCGACGGCGTACGCCCCGACCAGCTCGCCGCCGCGTTCGCCCGTACCGGCGCGCGGCTGTTCTACTGCCAGCCGCTGTACGCCAACCCGCACGGCGCGACCCTGGCCGGGCACCGCCGCGCCGAGGTCGCCGAAGCGGTCCGCGCCGCCGGGGCGTTCCTGCTGGAGGACGACTACGCCCGCGACCTCACCATCGACGGCGAGCCCCCGCCGCCGCTGGCCGCCGACGACCCCGACGGCCACATCGTCTACCTGCGCTCACTGACCAAATCGGCGGCTCCCGGCCTGCGCGTGGCCGCCATCGGCGCACGCGGCCCGGCCGGGGCGCGCCTGCGCGCGGCCCGCCTGCTCGACGACTTCTTCGTGGCCGGCCCCATGCAGCTGGCCGCCCTGGACTTCGTCACCTCACCGGCCTGGACCCGCCACCGCCGTGCCCTGCGCACGGCCCTGCGCGAACGCCGTGAGGCCCTGCTCGCAGCGCTGCGCCGCCACCTGCCCGAACTCGTCCCGCCCGCCGTCCCGCGAGGCGGCCTGCACCTTTGGGCCCCACTACCCGACGGCACCGACGACGTGGCCCTGGCCACCGCAGCAGCGGCCGAAGGCGTCATCGTCTTCCCCGGCCGCCCCTGGTACGCCGCCGAACCCCCGGCCCCGCACCTGCGCCTCACCTTCACCGCCGCCCCACCCGCCCACCACGACGAAGCCGTCACCCGCCTCGCCCGCGCCTTCGCGAAAGGAAGGGCACCGTCGTCTCGCGTCAGCGAGACGAGCAGCAGCTCTGCACATCGCCCCGCGTAGCGGAAGGGCACCTTGTCAACGGCGCGAGCCCGTGAGCTGCGGCGGGTAGGGGCCTAACTGGCTGAGGTGCGAGAGGTCACCTGGTCGGTTCCGGGTCGGTGACGTCGGCGAAGGTGCCGGCCAGTCCGGCCACCGCCGCGTCGGCGTCGACCGCGACGGCCACCCCGTGCTCGCCCGCGCCCAGCGTGATCTCCCGCCCGCGCAGCCGCTCGTCGGCGATGACCGGCCACGGCTTGAGCGACCCGTACGGCGTGATCGTGCCGCGCTCGTACCCGGTGGCGGCCTTGGCCTCGCTCGCGTCCGGCATGGACAGCCGGGAGACGCCGAGCAGCGCCCGCAGCTTCGGCCACGAGATCACCCGGTCACCCGGAACCAGTACGAACAGGAAGTCGTCGTCCCCGCGCCGGACCACGATGGTCTTGACCACGTCGGGGATCTCCACCCCGCGGGCGGCGGCGGCCTCGGCGAGGCTGCGCACGGGCCCGTGCCGGATCACGCGGTGGTCGAGTCCTGTGGAGGCGAGCGCGTCGAGCGCCGTACCGGTCATGTCTCGCACCCTATCCCGCGTGCCGTCACCGTGACCCAGCTCATAGAACGAGCGTTCTCCCTCCTCTTGAAGGCGAACCGCGCCGGGCGTAGGTTAGGCGGTAGACAGAACGTTCTGTCGACTAGACGAGGAGTTGACCGGCCATGACCGCCCCCGACACGATCGTGCTGATCCACGGCCTGTGGATGACCCCGCTGAGCTGGGAGCACTGGGTCGAGCACTACACGAAGGCGGGCTACCGGGTGCTCGCCCCGTCCTGGCCGGGCCTGGAGGGCGGCGTCGAGGCACTGCGCCGGGACCCGTCGCCGCTGGCCGGTCTGGGCGTCGGCGAGGTCGCGGACCACTACGAGCGGATCATCGCCGACCTGGACCGCCGGCCGATCATCATGGGCCACTCGTTCGGCGGGGCGCTGACGCAGATCCTGCTCGGCCGGGGCCTGGGCGCGGCCGGCGTCGCCATCAACTCCGGCCAGGTAAAGGGCGTCTACCGGCTGCCGTTCACGCAGCTCAAGGCGGCCTCGCCGGTGCTGGGCAACCCGGCCAACCGGAACAAGGCCGTGCCGCTCACGGCCGAGCAGTTCCACTACGCGTTCACCAACACGCTCACCGCCGAGCAGTCGCGCCAGGTGTACGACCGCTACCACGTGCCGGCCGCCGCGCGGGCGCTGTTCCAGGGCGCGTTCGCCAACCTCGACGCGAAGTCGCCGCTGGCGGTCGACGTGCGCCGCGACGACCGCGCGCCGCTGCTGTTCGTCGCGGGCGGGGCCGACCACATCGTGCCCGCCTCGGTGAACCGGGCCAACCACCGCCTGTACCGGCACTCGTCCGCGATCACCGACTACCAGGAGTTCCCCGGCCGCAGCCACTACACGGTCGGGCAGGACGGCTGGCAGCAGGTGGCCGACTACGCCCTGGCCTGGGCCGTGCGCAACGCGCGCTGAGCCGTGGTCCCTACCCTGGTCAGGTGACCGACATGATCGTACGGCCTTCCGCGGCCCGCGAGCGCCTGCTCGCGGCCGCGGCCCAGGTCTTCTACGCTGAGGGCATCCACGCGGTCGGCGTGGACCGGGTGATCGAGCGGGCGCAGGTCACCCGCGCCACCTTCTACCGGCACTTCCCCGGCAAGGACGACCTGGTCCGCGCGTACGTCGAGCACGCCGACGCGGCGATCCGCGCCCGCCTCGACGCCGCCCAGGCTCTCACCGCCGATCCGCACCGGCTGCTCGGGCTGCTGGTCGACGGCATCGGCGAGGACATCTGCGCACCCGGTTTCCGGGGCTGCCCGTTCATCAACGCCGTCGCCGAGTTCCCCGATCCGGCCCACCCCGTGCACCGGGCGGTGGTCGCGCACCGCGCCTGGTTCCGGGCCGCGCTGGTCCAGCTGCTGACCACCATGGCGTACGCAGACCCGCAGCTCGGCGCGGACGCCCTGGTCATGCTGCGCGACGGGGCGATGGTCGCGGGCTACCTCGGCGCTCCGGAGGCAGCCCGCGACAACCTGCGTGCCGCGGTGGGCGCGTTCGTGCCGCGCCCGTGACGCGCAGGCCGTTCAGCCGACGCGCAACGCCTCCAGGTCGGTGCGGGCCCGCAGCGTCGCCCCGGCCGCCACGGCCAGCAACGCCACGACGATCAGCCCGGCACCGCTGACGGCCGCCACCTCGGTCCAGTCCGCGAACCAGGCGATCGAGCCGACACGCTCGGACATCACCGCATCCGAACAGTCCGCGGGTATGCACATCGTCACCTTCCCCTCCGCGATCGAGGGCAGGGCCAGCCACGCCATGGCCGCGCCGAGCACGACCGCGCCGGGCAGCGTCACCACGACCGGGGCCAGCGCCTGCCACAGCCCGGCCCGCACCAGCACCCCGCGGCTCACGCCGGTCGCGGTGAGCGAGGCGAACACACGCCGCCTGGCCGCGACGGCCTCCAGCAGCCCGAGCAGCACGCCCGCCGCCGCGATGAGCGCCGCGCCGCCGACCGCCATATCAACCAGTTTCACGATGCTGTTGAAGAAGTCGTCGCTCGCATTGGGTACGATGATCACGTTGCCGGTGACCTCGTGGACCCACGATTGCGGCTCGCCCTCGGCCGCGAGCTGCGCCTGAGCGAAGGCGCGCAAGGCACCCGCCGCCCCGGCCACCCAGGCGCAGACCACGAGCACACCGACGGTCCGGCTACCGGTCCACGGGTCGGCCTGCAGCCGTCGGGCGGCCAGCAGCGCGGCGGGTCCCCGCCCGAGCCGGTGCAGCAGCCGGCCACCGCGATCGCTGAGCCACGCCATGCTGAAGACCAGCCCGGCGGCGGCCGCGATGCCACCGGCGAACAGCGGCGCCGGTTCCGGCCACGACCCGTCGAAACCCACGCCGACACCCACGTACGCTGCGAGGCCTGCCGCGATGAGCAGCAGCGGCCACGGCTTCGGCCGGGCAGGCTCGACGGTTCGTGCCACGTCCAGGGGCGACTCGTGCACCCGGCGCAGCAGCACCGCGGCGACCAGCGCGGCGGCCACCGGCAGCCCGAGCACGATGAGCGCGAGCGGCCCTGGTGACGGGAGCACGTCGGTCGGCAGCCACAGGCGGTCGTTGTCCTGCCGGTGCAACGCGACCCGGGCGGCCAGGTAGACGGCCAGGCCGATGACGCCGCCCAGCGCCGACGCGACCCCGGTCTCCGCCGCCGTGATCGCCGTGACCTGCCGAGGTGAGGCTCCGGCCAGGCGCAGCGCGGCCAGCCGCCGGGCCCGGCCGGGTGCGCCGATGCGCCCCGCCTGCGCCGCCAGCGCGAGTACCGGCATGCAGACCACCGCCAGGATCGCCGAGGTCATCTGCCGCAGGTCCAGGTGGTTGAGCAGGAGCACCTGGTACTGCGGCTGGGCCGCGTCGATCGCCAGCACCGTCGCCGCTACCAGCAGCACCGCCGCGGCCAGCGCGGCGGTGAGCACGGTCAGCGCGACCCGGAGCCGATCGGTGCGGGTGCCCGCCAGCGCCAGCCGCAGCAGCACCGACGGCCTCATGCGGGCACTCCGATCGCGACGCCCAGCCCGGTCGGGTCGACCTCGCCGTCGCGCAGCACCAGCTCGCGCTCGGCATACGCCGCGACGGTCGCGTCGTGGGTGACCACCACGACGGCCGTGCCCTGCTCCCTGGCGACCCGGGTGAGCAGCTTCATCACCAGCTCGCCGGCCAGGGAGTCGAGAGCGCCGGTGGGCTCGTCGGCGAACAGCACGACGGGTTGGGTGACCATGGCGCGGGCCAGCGCGACCCGCTGCAACTGCCCGCCGGAGAGCCGGCCGGGGATCTGCTCGGCGGCCTCCGCGACGCCGAGTCGGGCCAGCCAGGTGTCCGCCGCGGCCATCGCCGCTCGGCGTGAGCCACCGCCGAGCATCAGCGGCAGCGCGACGTTCTCGGCGGAGGTGAGCTCGGAGATCAGGTGCCCGTGCTGCAGCAGCACGCCGAACTGCGTGCGCCGCAACTCGCTGCGGTAGGGCTCCGCGGTGTCGTCGATGCGGTCGCCCCGGAAGCGGACTTCGCCGCTGTCGGGCGCGAGGATGCCCGACAGGCAGTGCAGCAGGGTGGACTTGCCGCAGCCGCTGCGGCCGCGTACGGCGACGATCTCGCCTTCGTGCAGGTCGAGGTCGATCCCGCGCAGGGCGGGCTGGACGCCGTAGGTCTTGGTCAGGTCACGGGCGGTCAGGATCGGGCTCATGATTGCACCTCCCGGTGCAGATCGGCGACGCGGTGCAGCGCGGTTTGCAGCCAGCGCAGGTCGGCGTCGAGGTGGGTGAGGGCGTAGTCCACGGCGATGAGGTCGCCGACGGTGAGGTCCTGTTCGGACTTGAGCCGGGTGAGTTCGCGCATCCGGCTCGTGTGTGCCTGCTGCTGGGCGCTGAGGTACGCGGTGGCGCGGGCGGGGTCGGCGACGAGCAGCGCGACGACGACCTTGCTGAGCAGGGTGGCGGAGACGTACGGCGCGGGCGCCTCGATCTCGCCGAGCCACGTCTCCAGCGCGGCGCGGCCGTCGTCGGTGATGGCGAACGCGGTGCGTTCCGGCCCGCCGGCCTGGTCCTGCCCGGCCTGGGTGACCAGGCCGTCGCGTTCGAGCCGGCCCAGGGTGCTGTAGACCTGTCCGAACGCGAGCGGTTTGGCGCGCGGCAGCCGCTGGTCGTAGGCGTGTTTCAGCTCGTAGCCGTGTCTGGGCCCCCGCGCCAGCAGCCCCAGGAGCACATAGGACGCTGTCATGGCGGTTACTATTCACCGAGTGAATAGTCGGCGTCAAGGGGCTCCGCCGACCAGAATCAGCGGACCTGTAATCGAGCCCGCCCGCGCCGACAAGTACCCGTCGACAGAGTGGTTACGGAGGTGTCATGGGAGAACCTGAAGATCGGCTGGCGGAGCTGTTCCGCCGCCACGCCGACGACATCCACGCGTACGCGGCCTGGCGCGTCGGACACCAGGAGGCGTCCGATGTGGTCGGCGAGGTGTTCCTCGTCGCCTGGCGCTCGCTGGGCCGGGTCCGGGTCGGACAGGAGCGGGCGTGGCTGTTCGGCGTGGCCCGCAACGTGGTGCTGGCCCGCCGCCGCCACGGCGCGGCGTCGGCGGACCTGCGGGAGCGGCTGGCCACCCTGGCCGTGCCCGAGGCCGGGCCGGACCGGCTCGCCGACGACGTCGCACTGCGCGACCAGGTGCGCCGCGCCCTCGACGCGCTGACCGAGCGGGACCGGGAGGTCCTGGTCACCGCCTCGTGGTTCGACCTGAGCCCGGCCGAGGCGGCCCGGGTGCTGGGCGTGTCCCGTCCGGCGTACCTGGTGCGGCTGCACCGCGCCCGCAACCGCTTCCGGGCGGCATACCTGCTGATCACCAAGGCCGAGGCGGATGCCCGGCCGACCGTCGCCGACCCGCTGGCTGTGTGAGGAGAGACCATGGACATCGACGAACTGGTGCGGGCTGCCCGACCGCGCACCGCGCCGGGCTGGGCCCGCAGCGAAGCGGGGCAGCGGGTGCTGGACGGGGTCGTCGCGGCCCCGCCGGGCCGAAGCGGGGCGGTCCGCGCGATGCCCGCCCGCCCGACCCGCCGCCTGCTGCTGGCCGGGGCGCTGCCCGCGGTCGCGGTGGCCGCGGCAGGAGCGGTCTTCATGACCGTCGGCGCGAGCGATCCGGTGCCGCACACGAACGGCCCGGCGCCCGCGACCGGCTCCCCGGCGCCGCAGTCCAGCGGCGCGGCGAGCCCGACCCGGGCCGCGGCGCCGCTGACCGCCCGGCAGATGCTGCTGGCCGCCGCGGAGCAGAGCGCCTCGCACCCGGCCGGACACGGCCGCTACTGGGTGCTCCGGCGGGAGAACGGCAGCCCGGTCGAGGTCGGCCCACCCGGTGGGCGGTACACGATCAACGAGCGGTCGATCATGGAAGAGTGGAGCTCCACCGGCCCGGTTGACCCGAGCATCATGCTCATCCAGCGCAACGCGGGGGCGGGGCCGGTCACGGACGCCGACCGGGCCGCGTGGGAGGCCGACGGCAGGCCGTCCCAGTGGACGCTGCCGCCCTCGCCGCCCGCAACGGACCCGGTCGTCATCGACGCGGCCGCCGGTCCCTGGAGGCAGCGGGTGAACACCGGCGCGCGGCCGGACGTCAAGGGCGCGATCCAGTACTACCTGGCCGGCAACGCGTACACCGTGGAACAGCTGGCGGCGCTGCCGACGGATCCGCGGCAGCTGGCCCGGAAGCTGGGCGGCATGATCGACGCCGGCGGGATCGAGGTGCGCAACAACCACTCGCTGTTCCAGGCGGCCAAGGAGCTCGTCGGCCACCTCCCGGCGACGCCGGCGGTGCGGGCCGCCGCATACCGGATGCTCGCCGAGATCAAGGGCACGCAGTCCCTCGGCGAGGTCACCGACCAGCACGGCCGACGGGGCCAGGCGGTCGGGTTCGTACGCCGCGATGACGGGGGCCGCTGGTACCAGACCCGGCTGATCATCGACCCGGCGACCGGACAGGCCCTCGCCGAGGAGATCTGGGACCTGGGCTCGGGCGCGAAGGCGACGAAGACCGGAAAGCTGCGGTCCTACGAGCTGATCGCGCGCGCCGAGTTCACCGACGAGGACGTCCCGGCGACCGGCGACCGCTGACGGCACGGGTGGCGGCGACGGTGTGTGCCGTCGCCGCCACCCGTGTCCGTGCAGCTCGCGCGGGTCGTCGCGCCCGGCCGGCGGCCTGCGGTCGGCTAGGCTGCGCTGCGTGTACACCGTGCGGCAGGCGGGCCCGGGCGATCTTGCGGGGGTACGCGCCGTCGCGCGGCGCTTCGGCAATCTCGGGCAGTGGCCGCACCGCCCCGACTACCTGGACCGCGAACTCGACAACGGCCGCCTGACGGCCGGTTTCGCCGACGGCGTGGTCGTCGGGTTCGGCGCGACGTTCGCCCGCGGTGGGCTGACCCACCTGGCCGACCTGTTCGTGCTGCCCGAACACCAGTCCTCGGGCCTGGGTCGGACCCTGCTGACCAGGCTGCTGACCGTGGACGCGCCGCGGGTCACGTTCGCCTCGTCGGACCCGCGCGCCGTGGCCCTCTACATCCGCCAGGGCATGCGCCCGATCTGCCCGCTGCTCTACCTACGCGGGCCGCTCGGCGCCCTGCCCGGACCCGGAGCCGCCCGGCCGGCGGGGCCGGGTGAGGAAGCCGGGCCCGATGCGGTGGCCGCGGTGGCCGTGCTGGACGCCGACGCCTCCGGCGGGCGCCGCGACGCCGACCTCGCCTGGTACGCCGCCCTGCCCGGGGTCACCACGGTGCACACCGGCACCGGCTACGCCATGGTGCGTGACACCCGCGACGGGGTGCAGGTCGGCCCGGCCGGTGGGCAGACCACCCGGCACTGCACCGACGCCGTGCTCGCGGCGCTGGCCCGGCACCGTGCGGCGGGCACCGCGACGCTGTGCCTGTTCGGCCCGAACCCGCTGCTGCCCGTGCTGCTGGAGGCGGGGTTCACCATCGCCGACATGGACGTGTTCCTGTCCAGTGGCGCCGATCCGCTGGCGCTGGACCGCTACCTGCCCCACCCGGACCTGGGTTAGAGCAGCTTCACCGCGGTTCCGGTCATCACGCAGTGGGCGGCGTCGCCGCCGAGCACGGTCCTGATGTCGACGTTTCCTTCGTCGGTGGCTGCTGGGAGCCTAACCGGGTCCGTAACCGTCCACTTGACACTGACGCTTCGTGTTGCGACCGTTACCACTGGTCCTGGGGAGGAATTCATGCTGTTCCTGTTGTTCGGCTCGGTGCTCGCGGTCTGGGGCATGCTGTCCGGCAACGGCACGCTGACCGCCGTTGGCTGGATCGCCTGGGTCGTCGGCATCATCGTGATCTGGGTGCGCTCGGCGGGCCGGTTCGGCATGCGCGCGATCATGACCCGGCGCATGCTGCGGGACATGCACCTCATGCGGGCGGCCGCGGAGAAGGGCGACCCGGTCGCGATGCGGGCGCTGGGCAGCATGCTCAAGGTCACCGGCGACTGGGACGGCGCCGAGCACTGGCTGAGCCGGTCGGCCTGGGCGGGCGACCGGGAGGCGATGTTCGACATGGGCCGCCTCGCCGACCAGCGCAGCGGCCTCGCCGCGGCTGAGCAGTGGTTCCGGATGGCGTCCGAGGCCGGCCACCCGGTCGCCCGGATGATGTTCGTCGAGGGCGGCCTCTACCACCGCGACGGATCTTCCTGAGCGAGCGGTCAGACGTCGAGCTGGGAGTTGCGTACGGCCCGGGAGGCGTCGGAGCACAGGTAGGCGACGGCGTCGGCGATGTCGGCGGGGGCCGTCCAGCCCTTGCGGTCGGAGTCGGGCATGTCGGCCCGGTTGGCGGGGGTGTCGATCACGCCGGGCAGGATCGTGTTGACGCGCACGCCGTCCTTGGCGTACTCGGCGTGCAGTGCTCCGGCCAGGCCCAGCACGGCGGTCTTCGCGGTCAGGTAACCGGCCGCGCCGCTGAACGGCTTGCGCACGGACTGGCTCGACACCAGCACCACCGCGCCGCCGCCCGCCCCGACCAGGTGCGGCAGCGTCGCCTGGCAGACCAGGTATGACGGGCGCAGGTTCAGCCGCAGCAGCCGCTCGAACTCCTCGACGGGCGTCTCGTGCACCCGCCCGCCCATCGCGAACCCGCCGACGAGGTTCACCACGGCCCGCAGCGGCCGGTCGGGGTCGGCGGCGGCCTGCGCGGCACACGCGCCCACCGCCGCGGCGTCGGTCAGATCCGCCTGCACCAGCACGAGCCCGTCCACCCCCGCGGGCAGCCGCGACAACTCCCGCTCGTCGTGCCACGGCACGACCACCCGCCATCCGCGCTGCAGCAACGTCGCCGTCACCGCCGCCCCCAACCCACCCGTGCCGCCCGTGACCAGCGCCGTCCCGCCCATCCCCACCCTCTCCCACCCGAACACCGCACACCCAGCTCGCCGGTCCAGGTTAGAGCACCCCGATCGAAGGAAGGGCACCTTCACATCGCTATCCGTAGAGGAAGGGCACCTTGCCAACCTGTGGAGTCGGTGAGCTGGGCGTTCGGTGACGTCGCGCCGCCGGGCGCGGCGTCGGATCTGGCGGTCGCGGTCAGGTGGTCTCGTTCAGGTGGGTGACGACGCGGTGGGTGAGCGCGTCGAGGGCGGCGATCTCGTCGTCGGTGAGCAGGTCGATCATGTGCCGGCGTACCGAGGCGACGTGGTGGGGGGCAGCCTCCTCGATGGCCCGCAGCCCGGCCTCGGTGAGCACGATGATCGAGCCGCGGGCGTCGCCGGCGCACTCCTCCCGGTCGACCAGGCCGCGCTGCTGCATGCGGGTGAGGTGGTGCGACAGCCGGCTCTTGGACCAGAGCATCGTCGTGGCCAGCTCGGTGAGGCGCAGCCGGTGCGGTGAGGTCTCCGACAGGTTGGACAGCACGTCGTAGTCGGCGTCGGACAGCCCGCTGTCGGCGGCCAGGTCGCGGGTGATCTGGAGATCGAGCAGGGCGCGCATGCGCCGGTAGCCGCGCCAGGCGCGGGCCTGCTTCTCGTCGAGCCAGCGGGGTTCGGTCACGGGTTCACCATACGCCCTTGTTGACATGTCACCAAAAGAGCGGCTAGGTTGGTGACACGTCAACAAGCGATCGCTAGGAGCCCGACATGCCCCGCCTCAACATCGTCGTCGCCTCGACCCGTCCCGGCCGGATCGGCCACGTCATCGGTGCCTGGTTCGCCGGCGTCGCGGCCGCCCACGGCGGGTTCGAGGTGCATGTGGTCGACCTCGCCGAGCTGAACCTGCCGTTCCACGACGAGCCCGGCCAGCCGGTCGACGGCGGGCCGTACGCCCACGAGCACACCCGGCGCTGGAGCGAGGCCACCGACGCCGCCGACGCGTTCGTGTTCGTGATGCCGGAGTACAACCGCGGCTACAGTGCGCCCCTGAAGAACGCGCTGGACTACCTGTACCGCGAGTGGCACCACAAGCCCGCCGGCTTCGTCAGCTACGGCATGTCCTCGGCCGGCATGCGTGCGGTCGAGCAGCTCAAGCCGGTGCTGGGCGCGCTGCGCATGGTGCCGCTGGCCGAGTCGGTCAACGTCGCTCTGCGCCAGGTCGTCGACGCCGACGGCACGCTTGTGCCGAACCCGGCCATGGGCGCAGCCGCCCAGGGCATGCTGGACGAGTTGCGCCTGATGGCCGAGCTGATGACCGCCGCACGTGTCGCGGCGTGACCGGGGCCGGGGCGATGACGGAACTGATCAGGCGGCCGAGGCCGGCCACGGAGGTGCGGGCATGAGCGAGCAGGAACGGCTGTGGCAGGTCATCGGGCGTACCGGCCGGGGCGTGCTGGCCACGCTCAAGCGCGACGGGCGGCCGCAGCTGTCCAACGTCGACTACCTGGCCGGCGACGGGATGATCCGGTTCTCCAGCACGGCCGGCCGGGCCAAGGTGCGCAACCTGCGCCGTGACCCCCGGGCCAGTTTCTACGTGACGACGCCCGGCGGGGGCACGTACGCGGTCGCCGAGGGCGTCGCCGAGCTGTCCGCCACCGCGGCCGACCCGCACGACGCGGCCGTGGAGGAGCTGGTGGGGCTGTACCGGGACATCCGCGGCGAGCACCCCGACTGGGACGAGTACCGGGCCGTGATGGTCGCCGACGGGCGCCTGGCCGTCCGCATCCAAGTCGACCGCCTCTACGGCTGGCTCGGCTGACTCGCCCCGACCCCGACGCGGCCCACGCCGTCCGCGACCCCCGTTCGCGATAGACGTTGGCCTATCTGGATGAGTTTGATCTTCAAATACTCATCCAGATAGGCCAACGTCTATGGGGAACGGGGCGTCAGGCTGCGGTCGGACGCGCCGGATCGGCGGGCGGGGTCGGGTGGGGCGTGTCAGGCTGGGGGGTATGGACGAGAAGCAGATCTTCGAGCGGATCGATTCCCTGGTCGCCGAGGAGCACGACCTGCGGACCAAGCGCGTGCAGGGGGCGATCGACCCCGAGACCGAGTCCGTCCGGCTGCGGTCGCTGGAGGAGACGCTCGACCAGTGCTGGGACCTGCTGCGCCGGCGCCGCGCGCTCAAGGACGCGGGGGAGAACCCGGACGACGCGAAGGCCGGCGACATCAAGCAGGTCGAGGGCTACCTGCAGTAGAGACGAGGCGAGGGTGGGCGCGGGGGACCTCCGCGCCCACCCTTGGCCGTGCCCGGCCGCCGCGTACGATGCCCGCGGCGGCCGGGCACAGCTCAGGCGACGGCCACCGGCTCCCCTTCGGAGTCGGTGCCGCGCCGGGGCGAGTCCTCATCGACGAAGTAGTCGTCATGTGCGGTCCCGTCGGGCCCGTCGGTGACCTTGCCCGCCCGCAGCACCAGCGTCGCCAGCGCCGCCACGATGAGGTTGACCAGCACCGCGACGAAGCCGACGTAGATGGTCGCCTTGGTGTCGAAGCCGAACTTCTCCAGCGGGAACGCCGAGCCGGCGAAGTGCATCCGGCCGGTCGCCGGGTTGGCGATCTGGTACAGCATCCACATGCCCAGGCCCATGCCGGCCGCCCAGCCGGCGATCAGCGCGCCCTTGTGGAACCAGCGGGTGAACAGACCAAGCGCCACCGAGGGCAGCGTCTGCAGGATGATCACACCGCCGATGAGCTGCAGGTCGATGGAGAACTGCGGGTCCAGCAGCACGATGCACAGCAGTGCGCCGACCTTGACCACCAGCGAGGCGACCTTGCTGACCTTGGCCTCCTGGGCGGGGCTGGCCTCGCGGTTGAGGTACTCCTTGTAGATGTTGCGGGTGAACAGGTTGGCCGCGGCGATCGACATGATCGCGGCGGGGACCAGCGCGCCGATGCCGATGGCGGCGAAGGCGACGCCCGCGAACCAGTCCGGGAACTGCTTGTCGAACAGCACCGGCACGATGGTGTTGGTGTCCACCGAGCCGGGGTTGGCCCCGGGCAGCGGCTTGACACCGGCGGCGATCGCGGCGAAGCCGAGCATCGCGAGCAGGCCCAGCAGCAGCGAGTACGCGGGCAGCGCGGACATGTTGCGCTTGATCACGTCGCGGTTGCGGGAGGCGAGCACGCCCGTGATCGAGTGCGGGTAGAGGAACAGCGCCAGCGCCGAGCCGAACGCCAGCGTGATGTACTGCAGCTGGTTGTTGGCGTTGAGCAGCAGCCCGTCACCGGCGGCGGGGCTGGCGTCGTACTTGGCCTGCGCCGCGTCGAAGATCGCGCCCCAGCCGCCGAGCTGCGAGGGCAGCCAGAACACCGCGACCAGGATGACGATGTAGATCAGCGTGTCCTTGACGAACGCGATCAGCGCGGGCGCGCGCAGCCCGGACTGGTACGTGTACGCGGCGAGGATCGCGAACGCGATGATGATCGGCGCGTGCCGGGCGATGGTGGACTCGCCGGTGACGCCCATCGTCTTGAGCACCGCTTCGATGCCGACGAGCTGCAGTGCGATGTAGGGCATCGTGGCGACGATGCCGGTGATCGCGACGATCAGCGCCAGCGTCGGCGAGCCGAACCGGGTGCGTACGAAGTCGGCCGGGGTGACCAGGCCGTGCCGGTGCGACACCGACCACAGCCGCACCAGGACCAGGAAGAACAGCGGGTAGATGATGATGGTGTACGGCACCGCGAAGAAGCCCATCGCCCCGGCGCCGAAGACCAGCGCGGGCACGGCGACGAAGGTGTACGCGGTGTAGAGGTCGCCGCCGACGAGGAACCAGGTGATCCACGAGCCGAAGTTGCGCCCGCCCAGGCCCCATTCGTCGAGGTGTTCCATGTTGTCGGGCCGCCGCCACTTGGCGGCCACGAAGCCGAGCGCGCTGACGCCGACGAACAGCACCGCGAACACGATGATCTCGGTGAGATGGTCACGCCACATGGTCAGCCCTCCCTGCTGCTGCGGCTGGCAGGGATCCGAGGCCCACCGTTGCGGCGCTTGGTCATCCGGTAGACCAGCGTCGTGGTGGATACGCCGACCAGGATGTATGCCAGCTGCTGCCAGTAGAAGCGCGGGAAGCCGAGCAGGTCGGGACTGGACGAGTTGTAGAAGGTCGTGATCAGCGGCAGCACGATCGGGACGATCAGCAGCCAGTTCCAGGGACTGTGATCGCGATCGCCGGGTCGCCGGTCGGGTGCGGGTTCACCCATGGCACGTGCCTCCTCGCACGAAGGGACGGATCAACGGTGCGAGGGAGGATACGCAGGCCCGGCCTGGCGAAATGCCGTTCGTCGCCCTGACACGCGCCGAACGGCGGGTTCGGTGCGCCGAACGGTTGATGGCGTACGCCCGAAGGGTCGACTGGATCTGGATCACACTCGCGTCACCTGCGTGGTGTAGGGCGGGGCACTGTTGGGTAGGGTCCTCGAATGCCCGCTGTGCCCCCACGTGTCCTCGCTGACCGGTACCGGTTGCTCGAACCTCTCGGCCAGGGCGGGATGGGCATGGTCTGGCTGGCCCGTGACGAGACCCTGCACCGCGACGTCGCGGTCAAGGAGGTCGTGCCCCCGGCCGGGCTCACCGACGACGAACGCGCCGAGATGAACGCCCGCTCGCTGCGGGAGGCCCGCGCCATCGCCCGGCTCAGCCACCCCAACGTGGTGCGCATCTTCGACGTCGTCACCGTCGACGGTCGGCCGTGGATCGTCATGGAGTACCTGTCGGGCAAGTCCCTCGCGGCGCTGATGGCCCAGGAGGGCAGGCTCACCCCCGCAAAGGTGGCCGACATCGGGCTGGGCGTGCTGGCCGCGCTGCGGGCGGCGCACGGCGCGGGCATGCTGCACCGCGACGTCAAGCCCGGCAACGTCATGCTCGGCGAGGACGGCCGCGTCGTGCTCACCGACTTCGGCCTGGCCACGTTGCCCGGCGACCCCGCCGTGACGCGCACCGGCCTGATCCTCGGCTCGCCGTCGTACATCTCGCCGGAGCGCGTCGAGGGCGGCGAGGTCGGGCCCGCCGCCGATCTGTGGTCGCTGGGCGCGACGCTCTACGCCGCGGTCGAGGGGCAGTCGCCGTACGCCCGGCCGAACGCCATGGCCACGCTCGCCGCGCTGGCCACCGAGGAGCCGGCCCCGCCACGCCTGGCCGGGCCGCTCAAGCCGCTGCTGGTGGGACTGCTGCGAAAGGATCCGCGCCTGCGCATGACCGCGGCCGAGGCCGAGCAGGTGCTGCTGCGGGTGGCCGTCGGCCGCCGCGGAGCCGCGGGCTTCCTCGGTGGCGTACGCCCCGGGGCCGTGCCCGGCCAGCGGCGGACGACCCCGACGCCGGCGCTTCCCGCACGGGCTGCCGCCGTGCCCGAAGCCGAGCGGCCCGCCCGGACTCTGCCCGACCCGCAGCGCCCCGCCGATCAGCAACGCCCCGCGGATCAGCAAGGCCCCGCCGACCCGCAGCGGCCCGCCGACCCGAAGCAGACCACCGAGCCGAAGCCGACCACCGGCGCCGGCAACGGTCCTGGGGAGTCCGCGTCGGGGCCGGGCACCACACCGGCGTCCGGGGCTGCCGCCACGGGCAAGCCGAAGGGCGCCTCCGCCGCGCCCGCGCAGCGGACCGGGAGCGGCTCGGAGGATCGAGCTGTCGGCGCCGCACCGGTACCGGCCACATCGGACGGAGCGCTCGTCGCACGCCCGCGCAAGCGCCGTGCGATGACCCTGCTGGCGGTGGCTGCCGTCGTGCTGGCCGTGCTCGCAGTCGTGATCGTGCCGCGCCTGGGCGGCAAGCCGCGTGGCAACGTCGCAGCAGGTGGTTCGCCGTCGGCATCCGCGAGCCCGTCGGCGGCCGCTTCGCCGAGCGCGCTGCCCTCGCCGTCGCCGAGCGGCCTCGTGCTGCCCGACGGCTGGCACCTCTACCGTGACCGCACCGGCTTCGCGGTCGCGGTGCCGCGTACGTGGACGGTCACCCGCGACCGCAGCATCGTGCGCTTCAAGGAGCCCAATGGGGGACGGCTGCTGCTCATCGACCAGTCCGACAATCCGAAGAAGGACCCGGTCGCGGACTGGACGCGCCAGGAGGCCAACCGCGTCGCCGCGGGCGACTGGAACGACTACCGCAAGGTGCACATCGTCAAGGTCGACTACTTCATCGTCTGTGCGGACTGGGAGTTCACCTATCGCGGCAACTCCGGGCGGATCCACGTGATCAACCGTGGGTTCGTGACCGGGCCGAAGCAGGCGCACGCCATCTACTGGTCGACGCCGGAGTCCCAGTGGCAGGACAACCTCGACGAGTTCGCCCTGATCACGGCCAGCTTCCAGCCCAACCCGGTGTGAGAACCGGTTGCCTGGTGATCTTCGGGGTGGGCATACTCCGAAGGTGACCGAGGCATACACGTCCGCGCTGCTGCTCGTGGGGGAGAAGGACGAGGAACTCACCGCGCTGCTGGACCGGGAGCTGACCGCGTTCAACAACGCCGCCGTGGGCGTACACGAGGAGCGGTCGCTGTCGGTGCGGGTGACCGGCGGCGACGGTACGGTGATCGCCGGGCTCACCGGCTGGACCTGGGGCGGCAGCGCCGGGATCTCCATGGTGTGGGTGCACGCCGACCACCGCCGCGACGGCTGGGGAGGCCGGCTGCTGGCAGCCGCCGAGGACGAGGCCCGTGCCCGCGGCTGCGACCGGATCAGCGTCTCGTCGTTCTCGTTCCAGGCGCCGGAGTTCTACCGCCGCCACGGCTACGTCGCCAGCGGCCGTACCGAGGGCTACCCGGGGGACGCCTCCGACGTGCACTTCTGGAAGCGGCTCGACGGGCCGGCCGTCGCGCCGCGGCTGCGGCTGGTGGCGGTCGTCGACTACCCGTCCGGTCACGAGGAGACCGTGCAGCGGTATGAGGACGACGTGCTGTCGCTGCTGCCCCGCCACGGCGGCCTGCTGGAGCAGCGGCTGCGCGGCCCGGAGGCCGAGGTGCACGTGATCTCGTTCGCCTCGCGGGCGGGCCTCGACGCCTACATGGCCGACCCGGACCGCGCCAAGCTCCGCAACGAGATCGGCGACCTCGCCCCGAACGCCCGCGTGCTCACGGTCACCGAGATCTGAACGCGGGCGGCTCCGCGCGTGTCCTGGGCGCGGCGGGTGTCGTACCGGCCCGACATCATGCGTTGACCGGTCGCACGGGGGAGGCTTCGATGCAGGTGCATGTGGCGAGCAAGCGGCGTGCCGCGGCGTCGATCGAGGCGGCGTATCCAGGGGCGGTCGTGGTCGACGTGACCTCGCGCGGGCCGCAGCCATGGGTGCGGTTGAGCCCGTTCTACCCGCACGGCGACATCCCGGTGCCTTTCACGCCCGGGGTGACCAGCCAGTCCGTCGAGGGCGTCTGGCAGGCGCTGAAGGTGTTCATGCACGCCGATGTGGACCCGGCCAAGCTGGCCGTGACCGCGATGCGGGGCCTCAAACGCACCGCGGCCGCGTACGGGCCGCCGCTCGGCCACCGGCGCGGTCTGCACGGGACGGTCCTGCTCGGCTACGAGCAGGCGCGCCGCGAGATCTACCTGCCGACCTATCGGCACGTGCTGGAGGGTGCGGGCGCGCCTGAGGTGGCGCGGTTGCGCGAGCTGGCCGAGCGTGGCCCGGTGGTGCTGCTGGACTACACGCTCAATGGGGACCCGGCCGACCTGCGCACCCCGCTGTCGCACGCCGCGCTGCTGCGCCGGCATCTGCTCGGCGACTGGCCCTCCGTAGTCGACTAATTGCGCTAAGTAACCATCTCGGGCATGCCCAGTTGATCGGACAGGAGCAGGAGGTCCCCGGTCCGGGGCTCGAGGAGGTACGCATGCGTCAGTGGGTCCGCAGGATGGCGTCGGCGGCCGTGGTCAGCCTGTCGGCGGGGGCCGCGGGACTGTTCCTGCCCGTGCCCGCGCTGGCCGCCTCACCCGACATCGTGATCAGCCAGGTGTACGGCGGCGGCGGCAACGTAGGCGCGACCTACACCAACGACTTCATCGAGCTGTTCAACCGTGGCGCCGCGGCGGTCGACGTGACCGGGTGGTCGGTCCAGTACGCCAGTGTCGGCGGCAGCACCTGGCAGACCACACCGCTGGCCGGGGTGATCCTCCCCGACACGTACTACCTCATCCGGCAGGCGGCGGGTGCCGGCGGCACGAGCCCGCTGCCCACCCAC
The DNA here is from genome assembly GCF_009720365.1 of Catellatospora paridis. Lineage (GTDB taxonomy): Bacteria > Actinomycetota > Actinomycetes > Mycobacteriales > Micromonosporaceae > Catellatospora > Catellatospora paridis. The sequence continues at coordinate 119,062 of NZ_WBZD01000021.1, forward strand.
AACGCCGCCGACTTCATCTCGATGAGCTCCACCGCGGGCAAGGTCGCCCTGGTCACCAGCCTGACCGCGCTCACCTGCGACACCGGCTGCGCTGCGCTCGCCGACGTACGCGACTTCGTCGGTTACGGCACCACGGCGTCGTCGTACGAGGGTGCCGGGCGGGCGCCGACCCTGAGCAACACCACTGCCGCACTCCGCGACGACGCCGGGGCCTCCGACACCGACGACAGCAGCGCCGACTTCACGGCCGCAGCGCCCACCCCCCGCAACAGCCCGCCGGTCATCGGCGCGGCAGACCTCACGGTGACCAAGAACGACTCACCGGACCCGGTGACGGCGGGGCAGCAGATCACCTATGCCGTCACGGTGACCAACAACGGGCCCGACGACGCGCAGGCCGTCAAGCTGGTCGACACCCTGCCGACCGGCACCACGTTCGTGTCGGCCACGGCTTCGGCCCCCGGCTGGCTGCTCGATACGCCGAGCGTGGGCAGCGGGGGAACGGTGACCGCGAGCACGGCGACCCTCGCCGACCACGCGCAGACCACGTTCACCATCACCGTGTTCGTCGACCCGGGGGCGACCGGCCAGATCACGAACACCGCCACCGCGAGCAGTGCCACGACCGATCCGAACGGCGGCAACAACAGCGCAACGACGACGACCACGGTGGGGCAGCCGCCGTCGGCGAACCTGGCCATCACGACGACCGACGCGCCGGACCCGGTGGCCTCGGGGGCGAACCTGACCTACACGATCTCGGTCGGCAACAGCGGCCCCGACGCCGCGCAGTCCGTGGTGCTGGGCGACGAGATCCCGGCGGGTACGACGTTCGTGTCCTTCACCCCCGCGGCGGGCTGGTCGCTCGGCACGGTGCCGGTGGTCGGCGGCACCGGCGAGGTGACCGCGACCAAAGCCGCCGTCGCCTCCGCGGAGACCGCGGTGTTCACGCTGGTGGTGAAGGTCGACCCGACGGCCACCGGCCCGATCTCCAACAGCAGCCGCATCGCCGCCGCCACGCCGGACCCGATGGCTGGGAACAACGTCCACACCGTGACCACCGCCGTCGGCTCGGCCGGTTCGGTGTGCACCATCACCGGCACCGCGCGCACCGACATCATCGAGGGCACCCTCAACGACGACGTCATCTGCGGTCTCGGCGGCAACGACATCATCAACGGCAGGGGCGGCGACGACATCATCTACGGCGGCCCCGGCAACGACCTGCTCAGCGGCGGGACCGGCAACGACATGGTGTATGGCGAGGACGGCAGAGACCTTATCAAGATCGATGACGAGGTGTCCGGCAACGACAACGCCGACGGCGGACCGGGCTTCGACCTGTGCAGCTCCGACCCGCTCGACGCGGTCCTGAGCTGCCCCTGATCCCGGGCATCTGACAGCGGCTACCGACCAGAGCTCCACCCGTGCCTGCACGGGTGGAGCTCTCGGCGTCTGCGCCCTGAGCGGCGCGCGTCAGAGCAGCGGCAGGTCCGGCAGCAGCGACGGCAGGATCGGCGGCAGTGAGGGCAGCAGCGGGGGCAGGCCCGGCAGGAGTCCGCCGCCGCCCGGGGTGGGGCTGGGCGCCGGTGTTCCGGCCGGGTTTGCGGTGGGCGTGGTCGTGCCGCCGGTCGGGCGCGGTGCGGTGCCGGGCGTCGGCTGCGCGGACGGGGCGGTGGTCGGCGCGGTGACCGCCGCGAAGGCGGTCAGCAGGCGCATCAGCTCGGCCCGCAGCCGCTCGTGGTCGGACTTCTCGCGTACCTCGCCCAGCCGGTCCCAGGCCTGGCGGAGGAGCTTCTCGGCGTCGCCGGGCCGCTGCTCCCGCAGCGCGCGGTCGGCCTGCGCCAGCAGCTCCTCGACGTCCTGCGCGGCCACCCGGGAGTCGGCCCGCTCGGCGTAGACGAGCTGCGTGACCGGCCACATCGGGGTGCCGGGCTGCCCGGCGCCGGCCCCGACGACGAGCCCGCCGCCGAGGACGGCGACCAGCAGCGCCGCCGCCAGCATCAGGCGGCCGGGCCGCAGCCGACCACCCCGCACCGGCCGGGCCGAGCCGTCGCGGCGACCGGCGGGGCGAGCGGATCCCGCGCCGGGTCGACCCTTGGCGGCCGGGCGGAGCGCGACGGGCTCCTGCTCCTCGGACTCGTCGCTGAACACGTCGTCGAGGTCGATCGGGTCGGCGAGGGCTGCCTGCTCGGCGAGGTCGAGGTCCAGGGAGGGCGCGAACGGCGGCTCGGCGAGGTCGGTGCGCCAGGCGGCCAGCATCCCCGCGAGCGGGTCGTCGGAGTGGGCGGCCCCGCCCAGGCCGAGCCCGTCCAGCAGCGCGTCATCACGGTCGAGCGAGCTCATGCCACCTCCTCGTCGAGTTCGCCGGCGGCACCACCGAAGATGCTGATTCGCTCGTTCATGCCGGCCTCCTTTCCAGGGCCGGCTGCTGCGCGGCGTCCTCGCGCAGGTCGTCGGCGAGCGCGCGCAGCCGGGCCAGGGCCCGGGACTGGGCGACGCGGACGGCTCCGGCCGACATGTTGAGGGAGACCCCGACCTCGTCGGCGGTGAGGCCGACCGCGACCCGCAGCACGATGATCTCCCGTTGCGGGTCGGGGAGCAGGCTGAGCAGGCGGGCGAGGCGGCGGGCCTGGTCGTTCTCCAGCGCCTGCTGCTCGGGGCCGGGGGTGTCGTCGGGCTGTTCGATCGGGTCGGCTTCGGCGCGCTGTGACGGCACGGCGGCGGACAGGTGCCGCATCGCGGCGCGCTGCGCGTCGGCGACCTTGCGGGCGGAGATGCCGTACACGAAGGCGGAGAACGGCACGCCCTGCTGCCGGTAGCGGGGCAGTGCCTGCAGTAGTGCGATGCAGACGTCCTGGGCCACGTCGTCGGCGGTGGTGTACGCGCCGCCGACCGGCCCGAGCCGGGCGCGGCAGTAGCGGATCACGCCGGGGCGCACGTCGGCCAGCAGGGTGGCGGTGGCGGCGGCCTCGCCGCGGGAGGCGCGTGCCACGAGTTCGGTCTCCGACCAGGTCAAGGCGACGACACCTCCTCCCGGGTCCCCGACCGCCGCGCCGCACGTACGAGTACGTGCACCTTATCGGCCTGCGGCCGGGCACTGGAACCCGAGCCCGGACGATCGCGCGAAATTCTCGTGTAACACCGCGCACCCCTGCCGCGATATGTGAGGGCGGACTACGGAGGGAGCGCGGTGGGCGTCGAGGTGCGGGTCGAGGGGCTGACCAAATCGTTCGGGCGTACGCCCGTGTGGTCGGACGTCAGCCTGACCCTGCCCGCGGGGGAGATCTCTGTGCTGCTCGGGCCCTCCGGCACGGGCAAGTCGGTGTTCCTGAAGACCCTGGTCGGGCTGCTGCGCCCGGACCGCGGCTCGATCTGGATCGAGGGCCGGGACCTGCCCGCACTGCCCGAGCGGGAGCTCTACGAGGTGCGCAAGCTGTTCGGGGTGCTGTTCCAGGACGGCGCGCTGTTCGGGTCGATGGACATCTACGACAACGTGGCGTTCCCGCTGCGCGAGCACACCCGCAAGACCGAGGCGGAGGTCCGCGCGATCGTCGCGGAGAAGCTGGACATGGTCGGCCTGACCGGCGCGGAGCGCAAGCTGCCCGGCGAGATCTCCGGCGGTATGCGCAAACGGGCCGGGCTGGCCCGCGCGCTGGTGCTGGACCCGCAGATCGTGCTGTTCGACGAGCCCGACTCGGGTCTGGACCCGGTGCGCACGGCGTACCTGAACCAGCTGATCGTGGATCTCAACCAGCAGCTGGACGCGACGTTCCTGATCGTCACGCACGACATCAACACCGCCCGCACGGTGCCCGACAACATCGGGCTGATCTACCACGGGCACCTGGCCATGTTCGGGCCGCGGGAGATGCTGCTGTCGAGCACCGAGCCGGTGGTCCGGCAGTTCCTCAACGCGCAGCGGGTCGGCCCGATCGGGATGTCGGAGGAGAAGGACGCCGACGAGCTGGCCGCCGAGGCCGCGTCCGGCCAGCGGTTGGCCGCGCTGCCGCCGATCCCGTTGCAGCTGCGCCCGTCGGACGACGGCCCGCGCCGGGCCGAGCGGATCCCCGGCCAGTGGTGCGCGGCCAACGGCGTGACCCCGCCGCCGGGCTCGTTCCGGCCCGTCGCCGTGGAGGAGCGGGTATGAGCGAGTGCAGCAAACGGACCTGTGCTCCTGCCGCGGGGGAGCGTTCGGGGCGAGTCACGCCGACGGGCACGAATCCTGCCGCCGGTCGCTGCGGGGAGCGGGCATGAGGACGCTGGTCGCCGTCGGCGACTTCCTGATCTTCTGCGGGCGCACACTGGGGGCCGTCTTCCGGCGGCCGTGGCAGGTGCGGGAGTTCGTGCAGCAGGCGTGGTTCCTCTCGTCGGTGTCGATCATGCCGGCGGCGCTGGTGTCGATCCCGTTCGGCGCGGTGATCGCGCTGCAGCTGGGCTCGCTGGTGCGCCAGCTCGGCGCGCAGTCGTTCACCGGTGCGGCGTCGGTGCTGGCGGTGGTGCGCGAGGCGGGCCCGATCGTGACCGCGCTGATCATCGCGGGGGCGGGCGGCTCGGCGATCTGCGCCGACCTCGGCGCGCGCAAGATCCGCGAGGAGCTGGACGCGATGCGGGTGCTGGGCATCGACCCGGTGCACCGCCTCGTCGTGCCGCGGGTGTTGGCGTCGATGCTGGTTGCGGTGCTGCTCAACGGTGTGGTCAGCGTGGTCGGCGTGTCCGGCGGCTACTTCTTCAACGTGATCATGCAGGGCGGTACGCCGGGTTCCTACCTGGCGAGCTTCCAGGCGCTCGGGCAGCTGCCCGACCTGATCTCCGGGGAGCTGAAGGCGCTGGTCTTCGGGCTGGTCGCCGCGCTGGTGGCGACGTATCTGGGGATGAACGCCAAGGGCGGGCCCAAGGGTGTCGGCGACGCCGTCAACCAGTCCGTGGTGATCACTTTCATGCTGCTGTTCGCGCTGAACTTCGTGCTGACCGCGGTGTACTTCCAGGTCGTGCCGCAGAAGGGGTCCTGACATGTGGCGGCTGTTGGACAACCTCGGCGGCCAGCTGGCCTTCTACCTGAAGGCGGCGGCGTGGACGCCGCGTACGCTGCGCCGCTACAAGCGCGAGGTGGCCCGCCTGCTCGCGGAGATCAGCTTCGGCACCGGCGGCCTGGCCGTGGTCGGCGGCACCATCGGCGTGATCTGCTTTTTGACCTTCTTCACCGGCACCGAGGTCGGCCTGCAGGGCTACCAGGCGCTAAACCAGCTCGGCAGCAGCGCCTTCACGGGCTTCATCTCGGCCTACTTCAACACCCGCGAGATTTCGCCGCTGGTCGCGGCGCTGGCCCTGTCGGCGACGGTGGGCTGCGGGTTCACCGCGCAGCTGGGCGCGATGCGGATCTCCGAGGAGGTCGACGCGCTCGAGGTGATGGCGATCCCGTCGGTGCCGTTCCTGGTCACCACCCGGATGATCGCCGGCTTCGTCGCGGTGATCCCGCTGTACGTGCTCGGCCTGCTGGCCAGCTACGTCGCGACCCGCGGCATCGCCACCGTGTACTTCGGCCAGTCGCCGGGCACCTACGACTACTACTTCGACCTGTTCCTGCCGCCCGGCGACGTGCTCTGGTCGTTCGGCAAGGTGCTGGTGTTCAGCGTGCTGGTGGTGCTGATCCACTGCTACTACGGGTTCACCGCGAGCGGCGGCCCGGCCGGTGTCGGCATCGCGGTCGGACGCGCGGTGCGCACCGCGATCGTCGCGGTCAACATCGTCGACTTCTTCCTGTCCCTGGCCATCTGGGGCGCGGGCACCACCGTGCGGATCGCGGGGTGACGGCATGAGCGAGCGCAGCGAGCGAATCGTGGTGGCTCGGGGACATGCCTGCGACGAGCGCAGCGAGGAGCGGGCATGAGAGAGGTGATCAGGCGGCGGTTCCTGGGGGCCGGGTTCGTCCTGGTGCTGGTCGGGGCGCTGGCGCTGTCGGTGCTGGTGTACCAGCGGGCGTTCACGCCGGTGGAGTGGGTGACGCTGCGCACCGACCACGTCGGCATGCAGCTGTCCGAGGGCGCGGACGTGAAGCTGCGCGGCGTCGTCATCGGCGACGTGCGCGAGATCCGCGCCGACGGCGAGGCCGCCACGCTGCGGCTGGCGCTGGACCCGGCGCTGATCGGGCTGGTCCCGGCCGACGTCACGGCCCGGCTGCTGCCCAAGACGCTGTTCGGCGAGCGCTACGTGGAACTCGTCCCGCCGGCCGCGCCCGCCGGGCCGCCGCTGCGCGCCGGGGCGGTCATCGACCAGGACCGGTCGGCCAGCGCCGTGGAGCTGGAGCAGGTGCTCGACCGGGCACTGCCGGTGCTGCAGTCGATCAGACCGGACAAGCTCGCCGCGACGCTGGGCGCGCTCGCGTACGCCCTGGAGGGCCGCGGGGACCAGCTCGGCCGCGACCTGAGCACCGCCAACGCCTACCTGGCCGCGCTGAACGAGCAGATGCCGGTCATCGCGACCGACGTCAAGCGGCTGGCGCAGGTGCTCGACGTCTACCACGGTGCGCTGCCGGACCTGCTGGCGCTGCTGCGCGACGTCACCGTCACCGCGCGGACCGTCGTCGACCAGCGCGCCGAGCTGAGCCGGTTCCTCGCCGACACCACCGACCTGGCCGGGCGCGGGCGGGAGTTCCTGGACCGCCACGACGCGCGCATCATCCAGGTCGGGCAGGTCAGCCGCCCGGTGCTGGAGCTGCTGGCGGCGTACGCCCCGGAGTATCCCTGCCTGCTGCGCGGTCTGGTCGCACTGCAGCCGCGGGTCGAGAAGGTGTTCGGCACCGGCCGCATGCACATCACCCTCGAAGTGGGCCGGGACAACGGCAAGTTCACCGCCGCCGACCGGCCGGTCTATGGCGCCGACGACGGCCCGCAGTGCCGCGGCCTGCCCGACCCGAAGGTCCCCGCCGACCAGCACCCGATCGACGACGGCTACGAGTACGGCGCGAAGCGCTCGCCGCTGCCCTACGCCGACATGGGCTCGGCCGGCACCGCGCAGGAGCAGGCGCTGCTCAAGCCCCTGCTCGGGCTGGCCCAGGGGGCCGGTCCCGAGCAGGTACCCGATGTCGCGGTCCTGCTGTGGGGACCGCTGCTGCGTGGAACGGTGGTGAACGCGTCATGAGGGGCGTCCGGGGTCCGCTGCTCAAACTGCTGGCGTTCGCCGCGGTCACGCTGGTGCTGACCGGCGCGCTGGCGCAGACGCTGGGCTCGTTCGGGTTCGGCGGCGGGCACACCTACCGCGCCCGGTTCACCGACGTGACCGGCGTGCTGGTCGGCGACGACGTGCGCATCGCGGGCGTCAAGGTCGGCGAGGTCACCGCGATCCGCCTGGTCGAGCGCACCGTCGCGGAACTGGAGTTCACCGTCGACGAGCAGGTCGCGCTCGCCGCGGGCGTACGCGCGAGGATCCGCTACCGGGACCTGGTCGGCCAGCGCTACCTGGCACTGGCCGAGGGGCCGGGCGGCACCGCCCCGCTGCCCGAGCACGGGCTGATCCCGCTCGCCCAGACCACGCCCGCACTGGACCTGACCGTGGTGTTCAACGGCTTCCGACCGCTGTTCGCGGGCCTGTCTCCGGACGAGGTGAACGGCTTCGCGTTCGAGATCATCAAGATGCTGCAGGGCGAGGGCGGCACCGTGGCCGATCTGCTGCGGCGCACCGCGTCGCTGACCGGCACGCTCGCCGACCGCGACGATGTCATCGGCCGGGTCATCACCAACCTGAACAGAGTGCTCGGCACGCTCGACGAGCGCGACGCCCGGTTGTCGGAGACCGTCAAGCAGCTGCAACTGCTGGTGTCCGGCCTCGCCGGGGACCGCGCCGCGATCGGCGACGCGCTGACCAACCTCAGCGGCCTGGCCGACGCGACCTCGTCGCTGCTGCGCGACGCCCGGCCCAGCGTCGCCGCCGACATCACCGCGCTGAACAAGCTCGCCGGCACGCTGATCGACAACACCGCCGTGATCGAGCAGACGCTCGCGACGGCGCCTGGCCGCCTCGACGCGCTGACCCGCACCGCCTCGTACGGGTCGTGGTTCAACTTCTACCTGTGCGACTTCGACGGCCGCGTCGTCGCTGCCGGCAAGACGCTCAATCCGGCGACGCTCGACGGCACTTCCGTGAAGTGCTCCGGAGGTGGGCGGTGAAGCGGCGTATCCCGGCACCCGTGCTCCGGCCGCTGACCCGCCTGCGGGCAGCCGCGGCCCGCGCGATCGAAGGCCGCCGAGGAGCCGCGCGCGCCGGGCGGCCGCCGCGGCGATCGCGGCCCGCGCTGGTCGGCGCGGTCGGCATCGTCGTCGCGCTCGGGCTGCTGCTGGCCGCGTTCCGGATCGACGACCTGCCGCTGGTCGGCGGCGGCGACACCTTCCACGCCGCGTTCCGGGACGCGTCCGGGTTGGCCGAGGGCAACGAGGTCCGCATCGCCGGGGTCAAGGTCGGCAAGGTCACCGAGGTCGCGCTGGCCCGCGGCGAGTCCGGGCCGTACGTGCGGGTCACCTTCCGCGTCCGCGACGTCGAACTCGGCGCCGACACCGGCGCCACCATCCGGATCAAGACGGTGCTCGGCCAGAAGTACCTGGCGCTGGCACCGCAGGGCGACGGGAAGCTGTCCGAGGACGCCGAGATCCCGCTGGCCCGCACCTCGTCGCCGTTCGACGTGATGCAGGCGGTCGAAGGGCTGGCCGGCACCCTGCAGGAGATCGACACCGGGCAGCTGGCGCAGGCGTTCACGGTGCTGTCGGAGACGTTCGCCGACACCCCCGCCAGCGTGCAGGCGTCGCTGTCCGGCCTGTCCCGGCTCTCGCAGACCGTCGCCTCCCGCGACCAGCAGCTGCGTGAGCTGCTGTCGCACACCCGCGGCGTCACCACGGTGCTCGCCGGCCGCGACGAGGAGTTCCGCAAGCTGCTCGGCGACGCGAACCTGCTGCTGGCCGAGGTGCAGCGCCGCCGCGACGCCATCCACACCCTGCTCGGCGCGACCGTCGAGCTGTCCGAGCAGCTGTCCGGGCTGGTCGCCGACAACAAGGACACCCTCGGCCCCGCGCTGCGCAACCTGCGCACCGTCGTCGGCGTGCTGCAGCGCAACCGCACCCGGCTGGAGGCGACGCTGACCAGCCTCGCCCCGTTCGTCACCGCGTTCGCGAACGTGACGGGCAACGGCCGGTGGTTCGACTCGTACGTGGACGGACTCGTGCAGGGCTTCACCCCGTCGACGGGAGGTCGCTGATGCTGTTCCGCGACATGCACTGGATACGCACCCGGCGGGTCGCGGGCGCGGCCGTGCTGGCCGTGGTCGTGGCGGCCGCGGCGCTGGTGGTGCGGCAGGAGCCGGCCCGGCTGCGGTTGACCGTGCACTTCCCGGCCGCGGTCGGCATCCACGCCGGATCCGAGGTGCGGGTGCTGGGGGTCGAGGTCGGCGAGGTCGTCGCGGTCACCCCGCAGGGCAAGGGGGTACGCGTGGAGCTGCGCTACGACCCCGACTGGCCGGTGCCCGCCGACGCCAAGGCGCTGATCGTCCCGCCGAGCGTCGTCAGCGACCGGTACGTGCAGCTCACTCCCGCCTACACCGGCGGACCGGCGCTGCCCGACGGGGCCGAGCTGCCGGTGGAGCGCACCTCGGTGCCGATCGAGCTGGACGAGGTGTACCGATCCTTGGACGAGCTGAGCACCGCGCTCGGGCCGCAGGGCGCCAACGCCGACGGCGCGCTGCGCGACCTGGTGCGCACCGGCGCGGCCAACCTGCGCGGCAACGGAGACGAGCTGCACCAGACCCTGTCCGGGCTGTCGCAGGCGATGTCGACGCTGTCGGCCGGCCGCGACGACCTGTTCGGCTCGGTCGCCGACCTGCGGCAGTTCACCACCATGCTGGCCAAGAGCGACGGCACGGTGCGCGAGTTCAACGACCGGCTCGCCGCCGTCTCCGAGCAGCTGGCCGCCGAGCGCGCGGACCTCGCCGCCGCGGTCCGGGCGCTGTCGCGGGCGCTGGCCGACGTCGCCGCGTTCGTCAAGGCCAACCGCGCGGAGCTGAAGGCGAACGTCGCCGCGCTGGCCGACCTGACCGGGGTGCTGGCGCGCCAGCAGAAGGCGCTGACCCAGGTGCTGGACATGGCCCCGCTCGCGCTGTCCAACCTGAACCTGGCGTACAACCCGCGCTCGGGCACGATCGACACCCGCGACAACGCGCTGGGTCCGTACGAGCCGGCCAGCTTCGTCTGCTCGCTGCTGGTCAGCAGCGTCCCGGTGGCCCAGGTGCCCGCGGCCTGCACCGATCTGGCCAAGACCCTCGAGACGGCGAAGCTGCCCCTCACCGCCGAGCTGAAGAAGCTGCTCAACGCGGTGGTGAAGAAATGACCCGGCACGGCGGACTCGCGGTCGGCACGCGCGCGGACCGGACCGGCGCACCGCGATCGGCGGCCTGGCGACGGCGCGTTCCCGCATTCGCGACCGCGCTGGCGCTGCTCGCGGGCTGCGACGTCGGGCTGCCGGGCGGTGCGCCGGACGGGCCGTCCTACGGGGTGAGCGTCGAGTTCGCCGACGTGCTCGACCTGGTGCCGCAGGCCGCGGTGAAGGTCAACGACGTGACCGTGGGGAGCGTCAGCGGCATCGAGCTGCACGGCTGGACCGCGGTGGTGCGGCTCAAGGTCGCCGACACGGTCGCGCTGCCCGACAACGCGACCGCGGCGATCCGCCAGTCGAGCCTGCTCGGAGAGAAGTTCGTGGCGCTGGCCGCGCCGCAGGGCGAGGCCGCGCAGGGCGAGCTGTCCGACGGCGACACCATCCCGCTCGCCCGCACCCGCCGCGGTGCCGAGGTCGAGGAGGTGCTCGGCGCGCTCGGGCTGCTGCTCAACGGCGGCGGCCTCGGGCAGCTCAAGACGATCAACGCCGAGATCACCAAGGCGCTGTCCGGCCGGGAGGGCGACGCCAAGGGCGCGCTGCGGGAGCTGGACCGTTTCGTGGCCGGGCTGGACGCGCAGAAGGACGACATCGTCCGGGCCATCGAGGCGCTGGACCGGTTCTCGGCCCGGCTGGCCGAGCAGACCGGGACACTGGCCGAGGCCGTGGACGCGCTGGAGCCCGGCCTGACCGTGCTGGCCGACCAGCGGCCCCAGCTCACCGCGATGCTGACGGCGCTGCGTGACCTGGGCGCGGTCGGCGAGCGTGTCATCGAGGCCAGCCGCGACGACACGCTGCGCTCGCTGCGCGCCCTGCAACCGCTGCTGGAGCAGCTGGTCAAGGCGGGCGACGCGCTGCCGCGCGGGCTGGACTTCGCGCTGTCCTACCCGTTCCCGCCGAATGCGGGCAAGGCGATCGCGGGCGACTTCGTACGCCTGCACGCCACGCTCGACCTCGACGCCGCCTCGATCCTGGCCAACGCCCTGGCCGCAGGCCCGGCCACACCGGGCACCCCGACGAAACCCGGCCTGCCGCTGCCGACGCTGCCCCAGCCGCTGCCCAGCCTGCCTGCGCTGCCGCTGCCGAGCCTGCCCGCGCTGCCGTTGCCGGTGCCCAGCGGCATCCTGCCCAGCGGCATCCTGTCGGGCCTGCCCGGGCTGCCGCTGGCCGGGACCACGGCGACCCGCGACGGCCGCTGGGACCCGGCAACCGGCGAGGTGGTCCGGGTGCGCGGCGGCCTGCCCGAACTGCTGACGGGAGGCCAGGCATGATCCTCACGCGGCTCGCCCGGTTGCAGCTGCTGGTGTTCGCACTGGTGGCGGTGCTCGGCGTCGGCTACGTCGCGGTGCGCTATGTGGGCGTCGGCGACGGGTTGACCGGCCGGTACACCGTGCACGCCGACTTCGCGGTGGCCGGGGGCATTTTTGAGAACGCCTCGGTCACCTACCGCGGGGTGCCGGTGGGCCGGGTCGACGCGGTGCGCCTGCACGGCGACGGGGTGCGCGTCGACCTGCGCCTGGACGGCGGCACCCGGGTGCCCGTCGACCTGCGTGCCGTGGTCGCGCACCGCTCCGCGGTCGGCGAGCAGTACGTCGACCTGCGCCCCGACACCGACGCCGGGCCGTACCTGGCCGACGGGGATGTGATCCCGGCGAGCCGGACCGGGGTGCCGCTGCCCGTGGAGACGCTGCTGTCGAATTTGGACGCGCTGGTCGCCTCCGTCGATCCGGCGGAGCTCGGGGTGCTGGTCGACGAGCTGGGCACCGCGTTCGCGGGCAACGAGAGCGCGCTGCGCACCCTGCTCGACTCCGGCGACGCGCTGCTCACCGACGCGAACACGTACCTGCCGCAGACCGTCGCGCTGATCCGGGACTCGGCCACCGTGCTGGAGACCCAGGCGCGGTCCGCCGACGAGATCCGACGGTTCGCCAAGGCGCTGGCGCAGCTGTCCGCGACGGTGCGGGCCGCTGACCCGGACCTGCGCCGGCTGCTGGCCAACGGGCCGCCCGCCTCGGCGGAGCTGCTGGCGCTGCTGCGCGACCTCGACCCGTCACTCGGCCCGCTGCTGGGCAACCTGATCACGGTCAACGGGGTCGCCGTGCGCAGGCTGAACGGCATCGAGCAGATCCTGGTGACGTACCCGCTGGTGGTCGCGGGCGGGTTCACCGTCGCGCCCGGCGACGGCACGGCCCACCTGGGCCTGGTGCTCAACGTCGGGGACCCGCCGGCCTGCAACTACACGAAGTCCGGACAGTCCCTGCGGTGCACCGGCGCCGAGCTGGGACGCGGTTCGGGCGTACGAAGCTCCACTCAAGCCCCGCGGGGTGGTGCCCCTCCGTCCCCTGCGCCTTTGGGCGCGGGTGCGGCGCCCGCGGGCCCGGGCGCCGGCGCGAGCCCCATCGCGCCGGCGCCCGGCTCGGGCTTCGACCCGGTGACCGGGCTCGTGATCGGCCCGGACGGGCTGCCGCTGCAGTTCGGCGGCACCGGTGGGCAGGCCGCGACGGCGGGCGAGCAGTCCTGGAAGTTGCTGTTGCTCAACGGGCTCGCGCCCTGACGGCCTGACGAAGGAGACGACGATGAGACTCAGGTCGACCACGGTGTTGGCCGCCGTGCTGGTGGTGCTGCTCGGCGCGGCCGGCTGGCTGGGCTGGCGCTGGCACGACGCGCAGCAGCAGGAGCGGACGCGCCAGCAGGCGGTGGCCGCGGCGCGCCAGTTCGTCGTGGACTTCGTGTCGGTCAGCGCCGCCACCATCGACCAGGACCTGGCCCGGGTCGCGGTCGCCGCGACCGGCGAGTTCGGCGAGCAGTTCCAGCAGGGCATGCCCGCGGTACGCGCGGCGGTGCTGGAGAACAAGGTGGAGTCGACCGGGAGCGCGCTGCGGGCCGGGCTGGTGTCGTCCGACGCCGACTCGGCCGTGGCGCTGGTGGCCGCCGACGCGACGGTGAAGAACGTGAAGGCGCCCGAGGGTCGGGTGGCCCACTACCGCATCCAGCTCGACCTGGCCCGCGACGCCGGCAGCGGCGCGTGGCTGGTCGCCAAGCTGCAGTTCGTGGGATAGGGGAGACGGTGACCGTGCAGATGGCTGTGACCGAGGTAGAGGTCGACGACGCGCAGGCCGACGAGCCGCGCGACGGTGACGGGCCGGCGCGCCGGCCGAGACGGGCGGTGCTCGCGCTGTCGCTGGCGATCGCGGTCGTGCTGGGCGTCGGGTGGTACCTCTGGTTCGACCGGGCGCGCATGGGCGAGGCCGAGGCGGCCGCGCGGGAGTGCGCGGCCGTGGCCCCGGCCGCCGCCGCGGCGCTGTTCTCCTACGACTACCGCACCTTCGACGCGAGCGCGGCCGGCGGCCGGTCCTTCGCCGCGGGCACGTTCGCCGACGAGTACGCCCGCACCACCGCGTCGCTGAAGGACGCCGCGGTCAAGGAGCAGGCGGTGGTGACCGCCCAGGTCACCGGCATCAGCGTGGTCACCGCCGCACCCGACCGGGTGGAGTTGCTGCTCTTCGTCAACCAGTACCGGCGCAACGTGAACATCACCGGCGAGAAGGTCGACCAGAACCGCGTCGTGCTGACCTTCACCCGCACCGACGGCGTCTGGAAGGTCACCGCCGTCGCCGCGATCTGATCTGCAAGATCGTCAGAGGGAACCCGCCCCGGCCAGGGCGGCGTCGCCGAGGATGGGGGTGTGGGCGGGGCGGTCGCGGGGGTGGTGCCGTACGCGTTGGGGGTGGCGGCCAGTCCGTTGCCGATCATCGCGGTGATCCTCGTGCTGTTCTCCGACCGGGCCCGGATCGCCGGGCCCGCGTTCCTGGCCGGGGCCCTGGCCGGGGTGATCGCGGTGGGGGCCGCCGTCTACATCCTCACCGGTTACGGCTACCTCGACGGCGAACACCAGGGCGGCACCGTCTCGCAGATCGTGCACATCGCCGTGGGGCTGGTCCTGGTGTACGCCGCATGGATGCACCTCGTGCGGCACCGCCGGGCCGACGGGCAGCACGCCATGCCGAAGTGGATGGCGAGTGCCGACCGCTGGTCACCGGTGAAGGCGGCGATACTGGCGCTGCTGATGTACGGCGTCGACCCGAAGAACCTCGCCCTGTGCGTCGGCGCTGCCAAGAGCCTCGCCTCGTCGTCGACGGTCGTGGCGATGGTCGCGCTGAGCTTCTTCGCGGTGGTGGCATGCCTGCCGGTGGCGGTGCCGGTGGTCCTCTACCTGGCCGGAGGCGACCGTGCCACGAGGCACCTCGACCGGCTCAAGACCTGGCTGTCCAAGCACCACCTGCTGGTCATGGCCGGTCTGCTGCTGGTCTTCGGCATCCTGCTGATCAGCCACGGCCTGCGCGGCATCCTCGGCCACTGATCCGATGCCACCGGTCAGCCGAAGGCGGCCACCTTGGCGGCCAGCGCGTGATGGCGATCCTGCCGGAAACCCGGCCGGAAGCCCTCGGTCCACGGCTTGCGCGGCCCCGCGAAGTGCATGATCCGCACGTCCGGGCCGGCCGTGCGGGGCTGCTCCTCCAGCACGAAGCTGCGCATGTTGTTCCAGCGGTGCGGCAGCCGCAGCCATTTTCCGTACGCCACGAGGTTGAGCGCGTCCTGGTCCGGGAAGCGCAACCGGCCGGCGTATGCGGCCAGGTATTCCAGGCAGCGCGCCGACACCTGCTCGCGCCGCCACACGGGCAGGTTCATCAGCAGCACGCCGGAGTTGAAGTAGGGCGCGTCCGAGTCGTGTTCCACGCCCGCCCCGGGCACGCCGCCGTGCGTGGCGAACGTGGCCGTGAAAGCGTCGCGGACCGCGGCCAGCGGGGCGTCACCGAGGTCGATCTCCCACAGCGGCGACAGGTCGCCGCAGACGTGTACGTCGACGTCGAGGTAGAGCAGCCGCCGCGCCTGATCGCCGATCAGGTCGGGCAGGAGCAGGCGCAGGTACATGCCGGTGCTGACGTAGGCGAGCCAGTCCTCGTCGACCACGGGCAGGGCACGGAAGCCGTCGCCGGTGGTGAGCAGCCGCAGCCGGGCGCGTCCGGCGAGCTGGCGGCGCAGGGCGGGCTCCCGCTCCTTGGCCACGTCAGTGGTGGTGAGCAGCCAGAACGTGATGTCCTGACGCTCGGGATGGCAGTCGAGCACGGATTCCACGGCGACCTGGACGTGGTCGGCGTATGCCTCGTCGAAGGCGAAGGCAATGTCCATGGGACATTGTCTATCATAGATCTAAAGATTTTACACCGTACACATTGTGTTCTTAACCGGAGGTCGTCAACTCCTTGCACGGCGCCTTCGGGTCACTTCGCGCCGAGCAGGTCGATGAGCTGGGCGGCGTTGCGCTGGGCGTAGTCGGAGTAGCAGTTGTTCATCAGCACGTGCGTCTGCTCCGCCTCGCCGGCCAGCTCGCGCAGCTTCGGCGCCCAGTCCTTCAACTCGCGAGGTGAGTATAGGTAGCCGAACTTCTCGTGGATGTCCTTGCTGGTCCACTTGTCGCTGTGGCCGTGGAAGCGCACCGCGGCCAGGTCGGCCGTGGCGGCGACCACGGGCGGCACGGAGTTCTTGTACCCCTGCGGCATGTCCACGCAGACGTACGGCAGCTTGTGCTTGCGCAGGAACTCCAACGTCTCGGCGGCGTTGTCGCCGGAGAACCACGACTCGTGGCGCAGTTCGATGCCGACCCGCAGTGGCGTGCAGCGCTTGGCGACCTCCAGCAGGTACTGCTTGTTGTCGCGGCGGATGGTGAACCACGGCGGGAACTGGAACAGGATCATGCCGAGCTTGCCGGCCTCGACCAGCGGATCCAGCGCGGCCAGGAACCGGGTCCACACCTCCTCGTAGGCCTGCGGCTTCAACCCGTCCGGGTAGACGTTGGGCTTGTCGGTCTCCGGGCGCAGGTCCTTGGGCAGTGCGCTCACCTTGGTCGGATGGCCGGTGAGCATGCTGAACGCCTTGATGTTGAAGACGAAGTCCTTCGGGGTGCGTGTCGCCCACAGCGCGACGGTGCTCTCGGCTGGTGACGCGTAATACGTCGCGTCGACCTCGACCAGCGGGAACTGGCGCGCGTAGTAGCGCAGCCGGTCCTCCGGCGACTTCGCCGTCTCGGGATACCACCCCGACGCCAGCAGCGTGCTGTCCGTCCACGAGGCCGTGCCGACCCGGATCTCACCCATGCGCCCATCACCCCAGCCCTGCTCCGGCCGATAAGAGCCGTTTACCCCGAAACCCGCTCCCCCACGCCCAGCCCCGCCTCCCGTTTGTCATCGACATTGGCCTATCCAGATGACTTCGATCGCGAATTATTCATCTGGATAGGCCAGCGTCTATGGAAAACGGGGCGGGGGCGCGGCGCGGGCGTGGGTGTCCGTCAGTGGGGTTCGAGGCGGGGGAAGAGGGGGGTCACGGGTGGGAGTGCGCCGGAGGCGTCGGGGGTGCACTGGGCGATGATCAGGGAGGATGCGCCGGGTAGGAACGGGGCGAGCAGGTCGCCGAGCGCCAGGCACGCGCCGAGGAGCACGGCCAGCGCCGCGTCGAGCCGCGCCCCGGCCTCGGCGTCGCCGCCACGTTCGGCCTTGGCCAGCTCCCACGGGCGCACCCGGTCGATGTGCCGGTTGGCCTCCTCGACCACCGCCCACACCGCTGCCGCGGCGCGCCGGAAGTCGAAGTCGTCCAGCGCCGCCGCGATCAGCCCGGGTGCATCCGCGCAGGCGGCGACCAGGTCTTTGGCGTCCGCCGCGGCGGGCACGGAGAGGTCCACGCGGCCGGTCCGGAACCGGTGCGCCATGGTGACGATCCGGTTGACCAGGTTTCCCGCGCCGCCGGCGAGGTCCTCGTTGGCGCGGGCGACCAGCCGGTCGACGGTGAAGTCGGCGTCGCCGACCCGGGGCACCTCGCGCAACAGCCAGCACCGCACCGCGTCGGTGCCGTACGCGTCGACCAGCGCCACCGGGTCGACGGTCGCCCCGGACGACTTGCTGATCTTGCGGCCGTCGGCGGTGAGGTAGTCGTGGACCAGGATGTCGGTGGGCAGCGGCAGCCCGGCGGACAGCAGCATCGCCGGCCAGTACACGGCGTGGAAGCGCAGCACGCCCTTGCCGATCACGTGCACCCGCCGGTCCGCACCCTCCCACCAGGTGCGGTACGCCTGCCCGTCGGTGCCGTAGTCGAGGCTGGTCAGGTAGTTGCCCAGCGCGTCCCACCACACGTAGATCACCTGGTCGGGGTCGTCGGGCACGGTGATGCCCCATCCGCGCGCCCGCTGCTGCGACCGTGACACGGAGAAGTCGCGCAGGCCGGCGTCGATGAACGCGAGCACCTCGTTGCGCCGCGACTCCGGCTCGATGCGCAGCCGCCCACTCGTGATCGCCGCCCGCAGCGGCTGCGCGTATTTCGACAGCCGGAAGAACCAGTTCTGCTCCTCGATGCGCTGCGGCGGCACCCCGTGCTCGGGGCAGTGCCCGGCGCCGTCGAGCTCGTCGGGGGTCAGGTAGTGCTCGCAGCCCACGCAGTACAGGCCGGTGTAGGTGTCGGTGTAGAGGTCGTGCGCGCACGCGCGCCAGAACCGTTCGACGCCGGGGGAGTGGCGCGGGTCGCGGCTGGTCCGGATGAAGTCGTCGTACGACAGCGCCAGCGGCTCGCGCAGCCCCGCGAACCGGGCGGCGTTGGCGTCGACGAAATCCTGCACCGGCACGCCCGCCTGCTCGGCGGCGAGCACGTTCTTCAGCGAGTTGTCGTCGGTGCCGGTGAGCAGCCTGACCTCGTGGCCGAGGCCGTGATGGTGGCGGGCGAGCACGTCGGCCTGCACCGCCTCCAGGGCGAAGCCGAGGTGCGGGGCGGCGTTGACGTACGGGATGGTGGTGGTGAGGTAGATGCGGGTCATGGGTTCCTCCTGGCTTCAGGAAAGCCGGAGCGTCGACCCGTGCCGAGGCCCCGGACTCGGGCCTCGCGGTCGTGAACGCGCGTGTCAGCAGCCCCGGTAGCGGGGCATCATCACCGGACACGACGAGAAGATCACGCCGCCAAGGTAGCACCGGGCGGCCGTGCCTGCGACGAGGTTTCCGGGCAGAAGTTGAACGATCGACATGTTCCACTGGCTGGGTAGTTGTTGAAGCGCTCTCTCGAAAGCAGCAGGATCGGACGGTAAGCCCCGTGAGAGCGCGGCCCCGCCGCTGAAGGAGTGACATGTCCGGCGGTGCACCGCGGTTGAGTGTGCTCATTCCGACGTTCGGCGATGCGCACACGCTGGCGCTGACCCTGTCCACGCTGTGCCGGCAGAGCCTGGACCCGGGCCTGTTCGAGGTCGTCGTGGTCAACGACGGCTCCGATCCGGTGCCGTATGCGGAACTCGCCGGTGCGGCGTACCCCTTCCGGTTCCGGTTCGACAGCCTGCCCGCGAACCTGGGGCGGGCCGCGGCGCGTAACCAGGCGGTGCGCCTGGCCGCCGGTGAGCTGGTCTGCTTCCTCGACAGCGACGTGCTGACCGAGCCGCACCTGCTGGCCCGGCACCTGGCGTTCCACGACGGGCGCGACGGGCCCGCGGTGCTGATCGGCAAGCGCTACGAGGGCGACTGGGCGGTGCTGGCGGCGGCGCAGGCGGGCGAGCCGCTCACCGTCGATCTGGTGCGCCCGGTGCACGAGGACTTCCGGTTCCGGGTGCCGGGCCGCGACAGTTCGCCGCAGGAGTGGCTGGCCGGGGCGCCGTGGGTGTTCGCGCTGACCAACAACGTGTCCATGCCTCGGCAGACCGTGTTCGACGCGGGCATGTTCGACGAGGAGTACGGTGCCCGCTGGGGATTCGAGGACACCGACCTGGCGTATCGCATTCACCAGGTGCTCGGCGACGACGCGTTCGGCTACGACGGGCTGGCCGCGGGCTTCCACGTGCCCGCGGTGCGCGACCTGACCAACCTGGCGGGCGACTACCAGGCCAACCTGGAGCTGTTCCGGCACAAGCACCGCAGCCTGGCCGCTGAGCTGGTCGACATGCCCGCGCCCACCGACGTCACCCGGAAGATCCGGCACTACCGCCGGATGCTGGCAGTCTGCGCCGAGCTGGGGCTCGGCCGGCTGCCCGAGGTGTCGCAGCTGCTGGGCGCGGAGCTGGGCGGCGCGGTGCTGTGCCAGGCGTTCGGCACCGACGAGGTGGCGCTCGGGGAGGGGTCGGTCACCTACGACCACGGGCGGCCGCTGTCCGAGCGCAACCTGCACCTGCTGGGCGTGTGGTCGCCGTACCCGGACGGCACGTTCGACACGGTGGTGAGCGTGGACGTGTGGCGTTTCCTGGAGCAGCGCGAGCTGTCGCGCTTCCTGCGGCTGGGGCTGCGGCAGGCGCACGAGGTCGTGCTGGTCTACACCGGCGGCCCGGCGGAGAAGGCGTTCACGGCGGACGTGCCCGCGCTGACCAGCCCGGATTTCTTCGGTTCGCTGCTGCGACGCCGCTATCCGCAGGCGCGCACCGACCACTTCGGAGAAGTGACGTTGTTCCGCGTCACAGCTTCTTGACCTCAACCTCGCTTCAACTAGCAAGATCGTATGAATGACTGAGAGCAGCGAATACGGCTATCTGAGCACCGTCGGTCGCAACACCGGCCAGTGGCACACCGTCGAGATCTGGTATGTGGCCCGCGGCGGGGTGATCTATCTGATGTCCGGCGACCGCGAGCGGGCCGACTGGGTGCGCAACATCCTCGCCGACCCGCAGGTCTTATGGCGGGTCGGCGGGCCACGCGAGCTGACCCCCGACGGCGCGGTTCCCGCCGAGGCCCGCCCCGTGACCGGTGACCCGTACGCCGAGGCGGAGGCCCGCCGTTTGCTCGCCGCCCGCTACCAGGGCTGGCAGGAGGGCGAGGAGCTCTCCGACTGGGCGGGCACCGCGCTGGTCGTGGCCGTCCACCCGTCGCACTGACAGCGAGCGGACGGGCGCTCCGGCCGTGTGTCGGCAGGAGCGCCCGTCCCGGTGGGCGTCGTCGGTCAGCTCCAGCGCTGCGAGCTGGTCTGGTTGTCCATCACCGCGCCGATGTAGGAGTCGGTCGGGCCGTAGCCGATCACCGCGCCGCCGAAGCCGGGGGACTCGTAGTGCTTGACCCAGCAGTTGGCGTAGGTCTTGAACGACGTGATGACGTTGTTCCAGCCCGCCGGCATGCCCGTGGCGTAGTAGTCGACGTTGCCGGTCGGTGTGCTGCAGTTGCCGGAGGTGCCGGTCCAGATCAGGTCCGAGCCGGTGTAGCTGCTGCCGGTGTACTCGATGCTGATCACCGTGTTGACGACGTTGACGCCGAACCCGGCGTTCAGCGCGTCGACCCTGGCCGAGACGCTGCTGCCCTTGGGCAGGTCGTAGAGCACGCCGCCGCTGGCGAACTGCAGCGCCTTGGCGAAGGTGTCGAAGCAGACCGCCTGCGGGTTGTCGACGTTGGCGCGGGCGACGCAGTGCGTGTCGGGTTCCGCCGCGGCGGCCGGTGAGGTGGGGGCCGCGATGCCGATGAGGGCCAGCGCTGCGATCGTCGTGATGGCCCGGTGGAGCTGTCGCATGATTCCTCCTGTGTCGATGGAGCGGTGACAACAGGTTCCAGCGGGGGCGTCACGGTGACGTCAGCGTCGCGTCATCGCCGGCCCAGCTCGCGCTACGACAGGCATTAAGAAGGGCACCTTCTACAACGCATAGCGATGTGAAGGTGCCCTTCCTTGTATCAATTAGGGGGCGTATACCTCGAATTCGAAGAGGGAGTAGCCCCAGGCGGTGGCGCGGGTGGTGCCATTGACGCGGACGTAGCGGCCCGAGCCGGTCAGGCCGGTGAGGTCGTCGACGCCGCCGTCACCGCCGGTGACGGACCGGATGGTGGTCCAGGTGTTGCCGTCGGGCGAGGTCTGGATCTGGTACGCCGACCCGTAGGCCGCCTCCCAGACCAGCCGCACCCGGCTGATGGAGTAGGTCTGGCCCAGGTCGACCCGGATCCACTGCGGGTCCGAGAAGGCGCTGGCCCAGCGGGTGGTGGTGGCGTTGCCGTCCACCGCCGCCGAACCGGGGTAACCCGCCGCCTCGGTGCTGGACACCAGGGTCGGCTTGTTCAGAGCCACGTTGACCGAGGGCTGGCTCGTGGTGCCGGTGTAGGGCAGCACGAGCCGGGACTGGTTGCCGATGCCCAGGGTGCTCGGCCCGCTGCCGATGGCACTCCAGACCTCGACCCGCACCGAGCCGTTGGCCAGGTTGGCGAACGATCCGGTGGTGGTCTTCACGCCGAACGCCTGGGTGTAGTGCTCGTATCCGGCGACCGGGTCGGTGGGGAAGTAGTTGTACGTCTCCACCCGGTCGAAGCTGCCGTTGCCGGTGAAGTCGTACGACACCCGGACCTGGGTGGCGTTGCCGACACCGGTGCCCGCGTCGAGGAACATGTCGAAGTTCGTCGCGCCGCCGTTGTGCGTGGCGTTCAGGCCGGTCGCGTTGAACACCTGGGCGCTGTGCGGGTTGCCGTCCCAGTTGCCGTTGGCCGCGGCCACGGTGACCGAGCCGGCCGCGCTCTGGGTGCCGGGCAGGCCGCCGCCGGATTGCAGGTAGCGGGTGGCGGCGAAGCTGCCGGGCGGGTTCGGTGAGGTGGACGGCGACGGCGAGGCCGGAGGAGACGGCGACGCGGGCGGCGACGAGGGCGGGTTGGACGGCGGGTTCGAGGGCGGGTTGGACGGCGTCGGGTTGCCGCCGCCGCAGGCGTTGCCGCCGGTCCAGGTGAAGGCGCCGGAGGTGACCGTCTTGCAGGCCGGCACGCTCAGCGTGGTGCCGTTGGAGAAGGTCACCGTGATCGCCGCGTTGCTGATGTTGGACGCGACGTAGGTGCGCGCGCCCGCCTTGTTGAACACCTTGGCCAGCGGGTGGTTGGCGGTGATCGAGGTGTCCACGTTGCCCAGCGCGGCCAGGTTGCGGATCCAGTGGTAGGTGTGCGCCTTGGACTCGCCCTCCTCGGAGGTGAACCCGCTGTTGGCGTTGAAGTTGTTCAGCGCCGCGGTGCCGTTGCCCAGGGCCTGGAACTCCCAGAGGATGTCCTGCCAGACCGTGGGCGGGCCGCCGTTGTTGGTGACCAGCTCGTTGTAGTTGGTCGTCACGTAGGCGGGGTTGTCGCCGAGGTAGAAGTGGCCGCCGGTGATGGGCAGCATGTTGATGCCCTGGATCATCTCCGGCTCGCCGGAGAACCACGTCGCGTACGCGCCGCCGTCGCCCCAGACCATGCCGACCGTGTTGTGCCCGAAGGCGGCCGGGAAGTTCTGGTTGCGCACGTCGAACCAGTACTCGGCGATGGCCGCGGACTGCGTGGTGTAGATGAAGATGCCGGCGTCGCGCACCGCGGCGTTGCCGGTCGCCTGGCCCCACTGGATCAGGGCGTTGGCGAAGTTCATGCCCTCGGACGAGGACTCCTGGTTGTTGCCCGCGCCGAACGCGCCGTGCCCGGCCGCCCAGTCGTGACCGGCGAAGATGTCGAAGTCACGCAGGTACGGGAAGCGGGTGTCGGTGCGGTCGTAGTTGTTGGCGTCGCGGATCAGCAGGTCCACCATGCCGCCGTACTGGCTGTTGGTGGCCCAGGTCTTGTCGAACTTGGCCAGCGTCGCCGCGGCGGCCACGAAGTAGCCGTAGTGGAAGTGGTGGTCGTTGAGTTCCAGGTCGGACCCGTAGGAGGCCGGGTAGCCGAGCAGGGTGCCCCAGGCGCTGTTGTAGTAGAAGACCCGGCTGGTCTTGCCCGCCGACGCGGTGAACCAGTCGTTGAGCCGGGTGCGGATGGTGCTCAGCGCGGTGTCGCGGATCGAGGTCAGGTTGAGCTGGTCGGCGATCTCGGCGATGCGCGCGGCGCGGCCCAGGCCCTTGCCCGTCCAGTAGGTGTCGTCGCCGCGGAAGTCGGCCGGGTTGCCCGCCACCGCGTTGAGGAAGTTGGTGATCGTGGTGAGGTCGCCGCCGGAGCTGTCCGCGACCGCCGGGATCTCGGGCAGCACGCCGGTGTACTTCATCGAGGTCGTGAACGAGCCGATGCCGGTGAGGATCTTCATCTGGCCGCGCGCGCTGGTGTACGTGTTCGCCAGCGGCGTCGCGCCGGTCAGGCTGTTCCACTGGTGCGGGTACAGCGCCGCGACGGTGGCCGTCTGCGAGCCCTGCCGCGCCGTGGTCAGGTACGTGTACGTGGTGTTCAGCGTGCTGGCGGCCTGGTTGTAGCTGTACGACACCCGGGTGCCGGTGACGTGCGCGTGCGCGTACTGGCCGTAGGTGTTGGCGAGCGCGACCCGGTCGGCGCCGGCGGGCAGCACCGCGACCGAGAAGAAGCCCTGGCCGTTGAGGGTCGAGCTGATCGACGTGCCGCTGACCGTCCAGGTGGAGCCGGTCGGGGCGTACGCGACGTAGTCGCGCCCGTTGACGTTGAAGCCGATCTGGCCGCCGCTGTTGGACCACACGGTCGGCGTGCCCGCCGTGGTGATCTGCGCGTTGCCGCCGGTCACCTGGAAGTACGCGAACGGCAGGCCGTGGCCGATGGTGGCCTTCATGGTCCGCGCGCCGTCACTCCAGTACGGCGTGACGGTCCAGTCGCTCCACCCGTCGACCTTGCTGTCGGGGGAGTTCAGGCCGGCCACGCCGACGAGCATGTCCTGCACGTAGGGGTAGTGGAACTCGCCGACCCCGGTCGCGCTGCCGCTGATCGCGGGGGTGGTGTTGTAGGAGAACCCGAGCCCGCCCGCGAGCGTGTCGTAGGAGATCGGGTGGGCGTGCAGCGGCTCGCTGTAGCTGCAGTCGAACTTCTTGAACAGCAGCGACGACCACCAGTCGTTGGTGGGCACGCCGCCGGCGGGGGCGTTGGCGGTGACGTACTGACGCGGGTTGGTCGACAGCGATCCGCAGCCGGCGGGCACCGAGCGGCCCGCGGGCAGGCTGTCGAGGTAGCTGCCGGCGCCGACGGTGCCCGCCTGGGCGGTCTGCGCGACGGCGATGCCGAACAGGGCTGCGGCCAGGACGGCGACCGAGCCGAGGACGAGGGCGCGGTGGCGCGCCCAGGACTGACGTCGGCGACCCGCGCGGCGCGGTTCGCCGTCGGGGGTCACGGACCGGATGGACGGTTCCATGTGCTTGGCCTCCGGGGCTGGGGCTGGCATGGCGAGGGAGAACGGAGGAGCGGTGTGCCGGTGAGAGCTGTGAGAGCGCTCTCTGAGCGCAAACTATCGGGCAACCACTCGATACGTCAATGTTTCGGGGCCATGGCATCTGAGTAAATCCCGGGACGTGGACACAGCGTGACGAAGGCGGGACGGCATAACGTGACAACGGCCCTGTGAGAGCGCTCTCACAGAGCCGTTGTCAATGGCTCGTCGGTCAGTGGCGGTGCCGGGTGGTGAAGGAGATGATCCGGTTCCAGGCGTCGGTGCAGGCGTCCTGCCACTGCTCGAACGAGCGGTCGAAGAACGAGTGCGGGGCGCCCTCGTACACATGCATCTCGGGGCCGACGCCGGCCTCCTCCAGCTGTGCGGCGAACTTCTCGAACTCGCTGACCGGCGTCGAGTCCGCGCCCGCCA
Organism: Catellatospora paridis; assembly: GCF_009720365.1. Lineage (GTDB taxonomy): Bacteria > Actinomycetota > Actinomycetes > Mycobacteriales > Micromonosporaceae > Catellatospora > Catellatospora paridis. The sequence goes on from NZ_WBZD01000021.1 coordinate 143,986, forward strand.
CCAGCATCAGGATCGGCTTCTCCACCTCGTCGACGACGTCGGCGACCCGCGCCGGCTGGCCGTAGAAGCCGATCACCCCGGCCAGGTCGAGGTCGGAGGCGGCCAGCCGCCACGACTGGCTGCCGCCGAAGCAGAACCCGATGGTGTACACCGACGCGTCCGGGTCGGATTCGGTCAGCACCGCCATCGCGGCCGCCGTGTCGGCGTACACGTGCGCGGGCGTGACCTGCGGCATGTGCTCCATGTAGGGGAAGCTCTCGTCGCGCTGGGACACCCCGGCGGTGCGGCCGAAGTAGTCGATGGCGATCGCCTCGTAGCCCGCCTCGGCCAGGCGCTGGGTGAGCCCGACGTAGAACGGGTGCAGGCCGCGCACGTCCGGCAGCACGACGATCTTCATGCCGTTCGGGGTCTGCGGGACCGCCCGGTACGCGGCGAGGGTGTTGCCGTCCTCGGCGTGCAGTTCGAGCGGGCCGTGCTCGGCCACCGCGCCCGCGTTCGGGGCCTTCGGGGCCTGGCTGTCGTCACTGTGGCACATCGGTTGCTCCTTGGCTGCGGTAAGCGGAAGCCCGTCGCCGCGCCTGTCCGGCGTCGACGAGGGCGTCCAGGTGGGACCGGGCGACGGCGGCGGTCCAGCCGTACGCCCGCGCGAGCTGCGCCGGAGTCGCCTCGACGGCGGTCTCCAGGTAGCGGCTCGTCGCCGTGGCGGCGTCGTGCCCGCCGCCGACGTCGAAACGGCGGCAGGTCAGGTCCACGATGGAAGCCGGCCAGCCGGCGCGCTGCTCGCGCACGCCAGCGGACGTTACCAGCAGACGGCGCTGCAGTTCGGTCATGGCGCGGTCGTAGGCGGCCCGGTCGCCGATCAGCTCGCGCAGCGCGCGCGAGGTCAGCGGCCCGGTGAGCAGTGCCCGCGCGATCTCGTGCGCCTCGCGGGGCAGGTCGAGGTCCTCGTGGTCGTCGAGCTCGCCGTCGCCGGTGTAGAGCGCGCGCAGCAGGGTGGGGGAGAGCAGGCTCGCGCGGCGGAACAGGAACTTGCCGTACCAGGCGAGCCCGGCCTCGGGCAGCGCGTCCTTCCAGGTCCACACGGTGGACTCGGCCTCGCCCATGCCGTCGGCCCAGGCGACGGCGTCCTCGTCGGCGACGGTCTCGTACAGCGAGGGCGCGAGCGCGTTCGCGGCCGGGAACAGCAGCGCGCAGCCGACGTCGTCGACGAACCGGCCCGCCTCCTCGACGGTCTGCGGCCGGGCCTCGGGCAGCCAGCGGTCGCCCCGCGCGCGGGCCAGGGCGAGTTCCTGATCATCGACCATGCGCCGGAGCGTAACCGCCACCCCCGACGCCCGGCCGCTCTGCGACCTTTCGTCACGTCGCGGCAGGCCGCGAGGTTTCGCCCCGCCCGCCGCGTTCGACCCCGTCCGGCCGCACCGCGAAGATCGTCCGACTTGCCGGGCACATGTGCGAATCATGAGCCGGGATGCGCCCACTTGCCGGGCAACTCGGATGATCTCGCTGGGGGCGGTGCGTGTTATCGGGACGTTAATCCTTTTTTACTTGTTCGGGCTTTCCGCGTGGTGGCGGATGTTTCGCGCCCCCGTTTGGCGGAGCCTTGTTCAGGTGAGGGCACCCGGTCGCCGGGTCGCCCGCACGGCGCCCCGAGACCCTGGGCGTCATGGAGGGAGAGATCGACTGTGTACGTCAACTCCGATCTGGCGTTGTGCCTGGTGGACGAGGCATCTGCCGGTCGCGCCGACGATGCCGACAAGGTGTGGCGTTCTGCGATCCGTGAGGCCATCGCGTGCAATGTTCCGATCGAACATGTCGCGAACAGGGCAAACGTCTCGGTCGAGGACATCCTCTCGATCGTGAGCGATAGCCAGGTGGTGCCGGCGTGACCCCGGCCGTCCGCTGCGAGGTGCTGTCCGCCTCCGCCCTGCGAGCCTTCGTGGAACCGAGACCGCCATCGGATTCCGGCGGCCGCCCCGACACCGCTGTCACGTGGACGCGACGGGCCGGCAGCGTTGCCGCGCCGCCCCGCGCCACCGCCGCCTGACCGGCCCGCATACCCGCTGAAACAGGGCCCCGACCTCGGTCGGGGCCCTGTTCGCGTGCTGGCTCGTTAGCCCCTGCGGACGTCACGCACGGGCGAGGAGAGGCGACACGTGGACAGGGTTCTGGTCGAGAAGCGGGATGCGGGCGCCGTCTCGCCGGTCTACTCGCGGCCGGGCGTGCCGCGCCTGGTGGCCTGGGCGGCGCTCGCGGGAGCGGGCCTGACCGTGCTCGCCGTCGTGGCGATGATGCTGCGGCGGTTGCCGACGGGGTCGCGCCTGGCCGGATGGACCTATCCGTACGACCGCGCGGCCGGGGAGTGGCACGTGGTGTGGCCCGCCCTGGTGGTCGCGGCCGCCGTGCTCGGGCTGCTGTGGCTGTCGCGCCGGCTGCCCGGGCGCTTCGACGGGGCCGTGGTCGCGGGGTGGTTCCTCGCGGTGATCCCGCTCCAGTTGCTGCTGCGCCGGTACGCCCTGCCGTCGCTGGGTGACATCGTGGTCAGCGACCGCGCCAACTCGTTCCACTCCCCGTCGCAGCGCTGGGGCCTCGGCGAGTTCATGGGCGACTACATGGGCCTGGTCGAGCAGCTGCCGCCGCACGCGCGCACCAACATGCCCGGCAAGACCATGCTGTACTTCCTGCTCGACGCGCTCGGCCTCGGCCCGGCCGCGATGGGCGTCGCCGTGCTGGCCGTGGCGAACCTGTCCGCCGTGCTGCTGTGGCTCATCGTGCGCGACCTGACCGGCGACCGCCGGATCGCGCTGTACACCCTGGTCCTGGGGCTGTTCCTGCCCGGCGCGCTGTACTTCGTCCCGGTGCTCAACGCCGTCTCCCCGGTGCCGATCCTGCTCGCGCTGTGGCTGCACGTGCGCTTCCTGAAGACCGGCCGGGCCGGGTACGCGCTCGGCCTGGGCGGCGCGCTCTACCTGACCGTCTTCTTCGAGGCGCTGCCGCTGGTGCTGGGCATCGTGTTCGCGGCGCTGCTCGGCGTCGCGCTGCGGCAGCGCACGATGTCCTGGCCGGACGCGCTGCGCCTGCTCGGGCTCACGCTGGCCGGGTTCGCCGGCTGCTACGCGGCGATGCGGGGACTGTTCGGCTACGACCTGTTCGACAACTTCGGGTACGTGCTGGCCGACGCCAACGACTTCAACTCCCGCTGGCGGCCGTACGGGATGTGGGTGACCCGCAACCTGTGGTACCTGGCGCTGGCCGGCGGGGTCGCGTCTTGCGTGATGCTCGCAGCGGCTGCCGTCGACGCGGTGCGCCACCGGTCGGCGCACCCGGCCGCGGTGCTGACCCTGTCCGGGATCGCGGTGCTGGTGGTGCTCGACCTGTGGGGGATCAACCGCGGCGAGACGGTCCGACTGTGGATCTTCCTGGCGGTGTATCTGCAGGTCGGCGCGGCCTGGCTGTGCGCCCGCACCGAGCGCTTCTGGCCCGCCGCCGTCCTCGTCTCCGCCGCCGTCCTCCAGGCCGGCATCGGCTCCGCCATGATCGGCTTCGTCCGCATCTGACCCGACCGCCACCTCGTCCCACCTGCGACAACTCTTAAAGACTTGCGGCCTAAGCGGCATTCTGAGGCCGCCAGTCTTCAAGAGTTGCCGCGAGTGGGCGGGTCCGATCGCGAGGGGCGATCAAAATTATTGCTGTGGTGTAACGGGTTATCGCGTCAAAATTTTTGTTGTTCGGCATTGACACTTTGGACTGTGGGTCGTAATTTTCTTCATCAACGGACCGCGATGAAGGGAATTGTTGTGCAGGGTGTGATCGGCCGGATGCGGATGGAGCTGCCCAACCTGCCCGACGCGCTGCAGCGGGTGGCGGAGCAGATCCTGGAAGACCCCGTGCTCGCCGCGCAGGCCTCCATCGTGGACCTCGCTGAGCGCGCCGGCACGTCGACCGCGACGGTGACCCGGTTCTGCCGGGTCCTGGGCTTCAAGGGATACGCCGCGCTGCGGGTCGCCATCGCCACCGAGAGTGGGCGCGAGGCGCAGGCGCGCTGGGAGACCGACATCGATCGCGAGATCGAACCCGGTGACCCGATGGACCGGGTGCTCGGCGTGATCGCCAGCGCGGACGCCCGCGCCATCCAGGAGACCGCGGCCCGGCTCGACCTCGCCCAGGTGGCACGGGTCGCCGACGCGATCGCCGGGGCCAACCGGGTGGAGCTGTTCGGCATCGGCAGCAGCGGCACCGCCGCTCGCGAGCTGGCGTTCCGGCTGGAGCGCATCCGGGTGCCCTGCTGGCACCGGGAGGACGCGCACAAGGCGCTGACCAACGCGGCCCTGCTCGGCCCCGGTGACGTCGCGATCGGGCTGTCGCACAGCGGCCGCACCCGCGAAGTGATCGAGGTGCTCGCCGAGGCCGCCGACGCGGGCGCGCTCACCGTCGCGGTGACCTCGTTCGACAAGTCGCCGCTGGCCGAGGCCGTGGACGTGGTGCTGACCACGGCGGTGCACGAGACGACGTTCCGGCTCGCGGCGCTGTCGGCGCTGCACGGCCAGCTGGTCGCCCTCGACCTGATCTACGTCGCGGTGGCGCAGCGCACGTATGCGCGTACCACGGAGGCGTTTGAAGTGACCGCCCGCGCGGTGCAGGCGCACCGGTTGCACGACGAGCCGACCTCGCACCGCCGCCGCGCGGCGCGGGAGGCCGCGGACCTGTCCCGGCCGGTCGTCCCCCGCAGTGCGGCGGACTGAGGGCCGACTCCGGCGGCCGCACCGGGTGGCGCGCGGACCGGGCCGCCGGGCAGGGCCGGGCTGCCCCTGCGCACGCGCCCTCGGCCAGGGCAGGGCAGACGCCGGGACCGGGCCGCCGGGGACCGGGGCAGCCGGGGGAGAACGTCGTGGCGGCCACGTGGCGGACCGGTCCCGGTGGGGCGACCGGGTAAGGCAGCACAACGGACAAGGAGCGAGATGAACGCGCAGACGTACCTGGAAGCCATCACCGAGCTGGTGGGCAAGGTGGGCACCGAGCAGGCCGGCAACGTGCAGCGGGCCGCGGACCTGATCACCGAGAGCCTGAACGCGGGCGGGGTGGTGCAGGCCTTCGGCAGCGGCCACTCCGAGGCCCTCGCGATGGAGATCGCGGGCCGGGCCGGCGGGCTGGTGCCGACCAACCGCATCGCGCTGCGCGACATCGTGCTGTGGGGCGGCGAGCCGCGCGAAGTCCTGGAGGACCAGCTGCTGGAGCGGCGCACCGAGGTGGCGCACCGGCTCTACGAGCTGGCTCCGATCCAGCCCGCGGACGTGTTCATGCTGGCCTCGAACTCCGGCATCAACGGGGTTGTGGTCGAGCTGGCGCTGCTGATCAAGGAGCGCGGGCACGGCCTGATCGCGGTGACCTCGCTGGACCACACGGCCCGTTCCGAGCCGCGCCACCCCTCGGGCAAGCGCCTGTCGGAGATCGCCGACGTGGTGCTGGACAACGGCGCGCCGTACGGCGACGTGATCGGAGAGAACCAGTCCGGCGCGGTGTCGTCGGTGACCGCGGCCGTGCTGGCCCAGATGGTGGTCACCGAGGTGGTCCGGCGCCTGGCCGAGGCGGGGCAGACCCCGCCCATCTACCTGTCCGCGAACATCGCGGGCGGCTATGAGCACAACCAGCAGTTGGAAGCGCGATACGCCGGGCGCATCCGGCGTATCGCCTAACTATCAACCCCTCCTGAAGTGCATGAAGGGCGACACCATGAACCTTACAAGACGCAGCGCGCTGGCCGGCGTGGCCGCCGTCGCGGCGAGCACGGGCCTGGCGGCCTGTGCCACCGCGGGCGGCGGTGACGACGACAAGGTCAAGCAGGGCGACACCAGTGCCGAGAACCCCCTGGGCGTATCGGCCGAAGCGGCCCTCGAAGTCGTGATCTTCAAGGGCGGGTACGGCGACCAGTACGCGATCGACGCCGGTACCAGCCTGAAGCAGAAGTTCCCCAAGGTCGCCGTCGACCACAAGGGCATCCAGGGCGTCGGTGAGGTGCTGCAGCCGCGTTTCGTGGCCGACAGCCCGCCGGACGTGGTCGACAACAGCGGCGCGGGCCGCCTCGACCTGGCCACGCTCGTCTCGGCGGGCAAGCTCACCGACCTGACCTCCCTGCTGGACGCGCCGAGCCTGGACGACCCGAGCAAGAAGTTCCGCGACACCCTGATGCCGGGCGTGATCGAGGACGGCACGTTCGACGGCAAGCCGCTGGTGCTCAACTACTCGTCGGTGCTGTGGGGCGTCTGGTACTCCAAGTCGCTGTTCGCCAAGCACGGGTGGACGTTCCCGAAGACGTGGGACGAGATGCTCACGCTCAACGACGAGATCAAGAAGGCCGGCCTCGCGCCGTGGACCTGGCAGGGCAAGTACCCGGAGTATCTCAACGACCCGCTGGTGTCGCTGGCGGCCAAGGCCGGCGGCTTCGAGCTGGTGAAGTCGGTCGACAACCTGCAGCCCGGGGCGTGGCAGAGCCCGGCGATGCTGGCCGCCGCCGAGGCGATCCACCAGCTCGCGGTGCGCGGGCACATCCTGCCCGGCTCGGAGGGCCTGTCCCACACCGAGGCGCAGAACGCATGGTGCAAGGGCCAGGTCGCGTTCATCCCGTGCGGGTCGTGGCTGGAGGGTGAGCAGCAGGCGGTCACCCCGGCCGGGTTCGACATGGTGATGGGCACCGTGCCCGCGCTGACCGGCTCGGACAAGCTGCCCAACGGGGCGGTCATGGCCGCCAGCAGCGAGTCGTTCATCGTGCCCGCGAAGGCCAAGAACGCGCCCGGCGGCCTGGAGTTCCTGCGGCACCTGTTCTCACAGAAGGTGGCGCGCGGTTTCGCCGAGAGCGCCAAGGCGCTGCCGGTGGTCAACGGCGCGACCGACGGGCTGAGCCTGAGCAGCGGCCTGGGCTCGGTCGCCGAGGCGGTCAAGGCGGCCGGTCCGAACGTGTTCAGCTACAAGTTCCGGACCTGGTACGCGCCGCTGAGCAAGGCGCTCGACGACGCCACCGGCGAGCTGGCCACCAAGCGGATCAACCCGCAGCAGTGGGCCGAGCGCGTGCAGAAGGCCGCCGACGCGGTGGCCAAGGACAGTTCCATCGTCAAACACCAGCGGTGAGGGGCCATGCGGCACGGCAAGTACCGGTTCCTGGCGGGGGCGCTGATCGTGCCCCTGACGCTGTACGGCGCGTTCGTGCTGTCGCCGTACCTGCAGGCGTTCCAGTTGGCGTTCACGAACTGGAACGGCGTGGACAGCGCGCCGGAGTTCACCGGGTTCGACAACTTCAGCAAGCTGTGGGATGACCCGCTGTTCCTGGCGGGCCTGCGCAACAACGGGCTGATGCTGCTTGTCGTGCCGCTGGCCGTCATCGTGCTGGCGCTGGCCCTCGCGGCCGGCACCAGGGGGACCAGGGTCTACCGGGTGGTGTACTTCTTCCCCCAACTGCTCAGCGTCGCGATCATCGCGGTGCTGTGGCAGTTCGTGTACACCCCCAACAGCGGGCTGCTCAACGGTGCGCTGTCGGCGCTGGGCCTGGACTCGTGGCGGCAGTCCTGGCTCGCCGAGCCGAACCTGGCGCTGTGGTGCGTGATGGCCGTGATGATCTGGTCGTCGGTGGGCTTCTACGTGGTGCTGTTCTCGGCCGCCATGGAGTCGGTGCCCGGCGACATCATGGAGGCGGCCGCGATCGACGGGGCCGGTCCGATGACCGTGTTCCGGCGTATCACGATCCCGCTGATCTGGGAGAGCGTGCAGGTCGGCTGGATCTACCTGGGCATCGCGGCGCTGGACGGCTTCGCCCTGGTGCAGATCATGACGGTCGGGCCGGGCGGCCCGGACAACAGCACCGAGGTCATGGGCCTGGGGCTTTACCGGACCGCCTTCACCTTCGGCAAGTTCGGCTACGCCTCGGCGATGGGAGTGGCGATCTTCTTCCTCACCCTGTCCATCGCGGTGCTGCTGCTGCGGGTCACCAAGCGGGAGCGGGTGGAGCTGGCATGAGGACCAAACACGCCTTCCTCACCTTGTGGGCCGTGCTGGTGACGCTGCCGCTGCTGTGGGCGCTGATGTCGTCGTTCAAGACCGACGCCGAGATCTTCGACAGCCCGTGGACGCCGCCCGCCTCGCCGCAGTTCGACAACTGGTCGCGGGCCTGGGAGCAGGCCTCGATCGGGCAGTACCTGTTCAACACGGTGATCGTGGTGGGCGGTTCGCTGGCACTGACCATGCTGCTCGGCGCGCTCACCGCGTACTGCCTGGCCCGCTACGAGTTTCCCGGCAACCGGTTCCTGTACTACACGCTGATCGCGGGGATGCTGTTCCCGGTGTTCCTCGCGCTGGTCCCGCTGTTCTTCGTCGTCGACAACCTCGGCATGCTCGGCACCTACCACGGGCTGATCCTCGTGTACGCCGCGTACGCCCTGCCGTTCACGGTCTTCTTCCTGCACGGCTTCTTCCGCTCGCTGCCCGGCGCGGTCGCCGAGGCCGCCTTCATCGACGGCGCGTCGCACGCCGGGGTGTTCTTCCGGGTCATGCTGCCGATGGCCCGGCCGGGGATGGTCAGCGTCGGCATCTTCAACTTCCTCGGCCTGTGGAACCAGTACCTGCTGCCCAGGGTGCTCAACCCCGACCCCGACCACTATGTGATCTCCCAGGGCCTCGCCGCGCTCGCGGTGAGCCAGGGCGCGCGCAGCGACTGGAGCGGCCTGTTCGCCGGGCTGGTCATCGCGATCCTGCCGGTCCTGCTCGCGTACGTCTTCTTCCAACGGCAGATCCGCGCCGGGCTGACCTCCGGCGCCCTCAAGTAACACCCACAGACCGCACGGACGAGCGTCTACGCCGAACTCGGGGAGAGCGCGCTCTTCGGCGTGCCCGACCGTGCCCGCAAGAAGGCACCTCCCACGGACCGCGGGGGCAGAAGGACCCCGGCGCGCCGCCTCTCACGCGGCGCGCCGGGGCTGCCCACCACCGTAGTCCGCCACCCCGAAAGGAGAGAACAGTGACCCTCCGACGTCCCATCGTCGCCGCAGTGGGCGCGACTGTGACGGCGCTCGCCGCCGGCACGATCGTCGCGCTGACCGCGGGCACCACCGCGGTCGCCTCGGCGGCCGTCTGCAACGCCCTGTTCGACGACTTCAGCTACAGCGGACCGGCCGACCCGCTGATCAACCAGCGCGGCTGGTCGGTGCGCACCAACTCCGGCGGTCCGGGCATCCCGGGCGCGTCCTGGCCGGCGTCCAATGTCTCGTTCCCGACCGTGGACGGCGCGAAGTCCCTGCAGCTGCAGGCGTCCACCGACGGCACGTCCGGCGGCACCAGACAGGCGGAGTTCCTGCACCAGCAGAAGTTCTTCGAGGGCACGTACGCCTCGCGGATCAAGTTCACCGACGCGCCGGTCTCCGGCAACGACGGCGACCACCTGGTGGAGACGTTCTTCACCATCACCCCGCTGGCCGCCCCGATGGACCCCAACTACGGCGAGATCGACTTCGAGTACCTGCCCAACGGCGGGTGGGGCGAGCCGTCGAACATCATGTACGAGACCACCTGGGAGACCTACCGCCCCGACCCGTGGGAGGCCGTCAACGCCCACGGCGAGCAGAGGCAGTCCTTCGCGGGCTGGCACGACATGGTGTTCACGGTCTCGGCCGGGCACGTGAAGTACTACATCGACGGGGCACTGGTCGCCGACCACAGCGGCATCTACTACCCCGAGACGAACATGTCGATCAACTTCAACCTGTGGTTCATCGACTCGGCCGCGCACACCGGCGGCCTGGCCACCTACCGCCAGCAGGTCGACTACCTGCTTTACACGCAGAACGAGGTGCTCACCCCGGCGCAGGCCAACGCCCGCGTCGCGTCGTACCGGGCGCAGGGGGTCAGCCACACCGACAGCGTCGGCGCGACCGGCACCTGCCCGACCGCGTCGCCGAGCACCGGCCCGAGCACTCCGCCTTCGTCCTCGCCGTCCCCGCGGCCGAGCACGTCGCCGTCGCCGTCGGCCCCGCCGACCGGCGGCACCGGCTGCGTCAACGCGCCGCTGTGGAACATCAGCGGCGTGTACACCACCGGCAACCAGGTCAAGTGGGAGCGCAGCGCCAACGGCAACCCCGGCGGCCCGAAGTCCGGCGACGGCGTGCACCTGTGGCGCGCCCGCTGGTGGACGCAGGGCAGCGAGCCCGGCTGGACCCAGCAGTGGGAGGACCTGGGCCGCTGCTGACGCAGCACTGTCCAGGTTCGCCGTGAAGTGAAAGGATCAGCGCCCGTGACCCTCGTCCTCGGACTCGACGTAGGCGGGACCTCGTCCCGGGCGCTGATCACCACCCTCGACGGCGTCCGTGCCGGCTTCGGCCGCGCGGGCGCCGGCAACCCGGTGTCCGTGCCGCTCGCCGACGCCGTGACCTCGGTCGCGGACGCCGTGCGGGCGGCACTGTCCGGCCTGGACCCGCGTGACGTGCGGGCGGCGGTGATGGGCATCGCGGGGACCGGCCGGTTCACCGACCCGGTGGTGGCCGAAGCGTTCTCGGACGCGTTCGCCGCGCTCGGACTGACAGTGCCGGTGCGACCGGTCGGCGACGTCGAGGTCGCCTACGCGGCGGGGACGCCCGAACCGTGCGGCACCGTGCTCATCTCGGGGACCGGGGCCATCGCCGCCCGGATCGAGGACGGGCTGATGACCACCACCGCCGACGGCATCGGCTGGCTGCTGGGCGACCTCGGCTCCGGCTTCTGGCTGGGCCGCGAGGCGGCGGCGCTGACGGCGCGTGAGCTGTACACCCGTGTCCCGGAAGGGCACCTGACCCGCGGTGTGGCCGTGACCGTGCTCGGGACGGTCCCCGCCGCCCCCTCCCGTCAGGCCGCCGACGACCTGATCGGCGCCCTGCACGCCCAGCCGCCGCGCCACCTGTCCCAGCTCGCGCCCCTGGTCAGCGCCGCCGCCGAACACGGCGACCCGCAGGCCCTCGCGCTCGTCGAACGGGCCGCCACCCACCTGGCCGACACCCTCGCCGAGGTCCACACCACCGGTCCCGTCGTTTTGGCGGGAAGCGTCCTGACCACCTCCGCCCCCGTCCGCGAAGCCGTGATCCGCCTGATCGCGGAGCGTTTCCCCGGCACCGGAGTCGTTGTCGCAGGCCCCGGCGAACTGGGCGCCGCCCGCCTTGCGGCACGCCGCTGACCCGTCGAAAAATAATGCACAACTATTGTGCATAACTAGTTTGCACAACTACTGTGCATCTCATGGAAGACGACGAGTCGGACGCTGCCCCGCACAGCGTCGTGCGCCTGAACGCGGCGCAGATCCGCACCCTGGCCCACCCCCTGCGGGCCCGCCTGCTCGGGCTGCTGCGCATCGACGGCCCGGCCACCGCCACCACCCTCGCCCGGCTGCTCGACACCAACACCGGCGCGACCAGCTACCACCTGCGCCAGCTCGCCGACGTCGGCCTCGTCGCCGAGGAGGCGGAACTGGGCACCAGCCGCCAGCGCTTCTGGCGCGCCGCCCACGACGCCAGCACCTGGCGGCCGACGGACTTCGACGACGACCCCGACGCCCGCGCCGCCGCCGAATGGATCGAGAGCCAGCAGCTGCAGCTCCTGTGCGAGCAGGCCGAAGGCTGGCTGGCGATGCAGCAGACGGCCCCGCAGGAGTGGCGGGAGGCGGCGACGATCAGCGACGCCATGGTCACCGTCGCGCCGGACCGGCTGCGGGCACTCAACGAGGAGATCTGGGAGCTGATCGTGAAGTACCGCACGGACCCCGCGCTCGCCGAGGAGGCGGGCGCTGCCCAGGTGCACGTGTTCCTGGCGACCTTCCCGCGGGCCGAGGAGCTGCGGTGAGCGCGCTGTCGGTCAAGCAGGTGCGCCGCCGGTTCCTGCTGCTGCACGGGCTGCGCTGGCTGCCCGCCGGGCTCATCATCCCGGTGCTGATCCTGCTCATGCAGGAGCGCGGGCTGACCCTGCCGCAGATCGGCCTGGTCGCCACCGCGCAGGGCATCCTCGTGCTCGCCCTGGAACTGCCCACCGGCGGGCTGGCCGACGCGCTCGGCCGCAAGCCGGTGCTGGCCACCGCGTGGGTGGTGAACCTGCTGTCGCTGGGGCTGTTCGTGGTGGCCGACTCGGTCGCGCTGTTCTTCGCCGTCTGGGCGCTGCAGGGCATCCACCGGGCCCTCGACTCCGGCCCGCTGGAGTCCTGGTACGTCGACGCCACCCTGGCCGCCGACCCGGAGGCGAAGTACGAACCCGGCCTCGGGCTCGCCGGCACCGTCATCGGCGTGGCGATCTCCGCGGGGGCGTTGCTGTCCGGCGGCCTCATCGCGCTGGGCCCGATCGGGCCGTTCAGCGCGCTCACCGTCCCCGTGGTCGCGGCCACGGCGATGCAGGTGGTCGCCCTGGTCGTGCTGCTGTGGCTGATGGTCGAGGTACGCCCCGCGCGCGGCGCGTCCGCGCTGCGCGCCTCGGTGCGGGAGGCGCCGCGGATGATCGGGCAGGCGTTCGGGCTGCTGCGCCGGTCGCGGGTGCTGTTCGCGCTGGTGGCCGTAGAGCTGTTCTGGGGTTTCGGCATGGTCACCTTCGAGTCGCTGCTGCCGGTCCGGCTCGCCGAGGTCGTCGGCGACGCCGACCGGGCCGCCGCGCTGCTCGGCCCGGCCACGTCGGCTGCCTGGCTCGTCTCGGCCGCCGGGGCCGCCCTGACCCCGCTGCTGCTGCGCTGGCCCGGGGCCGCCCCGGGGGCCGCGCTGCTGCGGATTCTGCAGGGCGTGACGGTCGTCGGCATGGGACTGTTCGCCGGGCCCGTCGGCGTGCTGATCGCGTTCCTGGCCTGCTACGCCGTGCACGGGGCGTCGAACCCGCTGCACACCGGGCTGCTGCACCGCCAGGTCGACGGCCCGTACCGGACCAGCGTGATCTCGCTGAACTCGATGATGGGCCAGCCCGCGGGAGCACTCGGCGGGGTCGCGCTCACCGCGCTCGCCGCCGCCACGAGTATCAGTACGGCGATGCTCGTCGGCGCGGTGGTGCTCGCCGCCGCGGCCCCGCTCTACCTGCCCGCCTGGCGCGAAGCCAGGCGCAAGCCGGTGCCCGAGCGCGAAGTCGCCGAGCTGGCGCCCACCGGCTGACGCCGCCCGCGCACCGCCGCCGGACGAGGTGTCCGGTCCGGACAGGACGATGATCCTGATCTGTTCGGCCACCCGTACGAGCCGGAGCCCCGCCCCCGTGGGCGGGGCTCCCGATGGCGGATGTGGATCACTCACCCGAGTAGGTGCCGAAGCTCCAGATGACGCCCTGCGGGTCGCGGACGCTGAAGCCGCGCGAGCCGTAGTTCTCGTCGCGCAGCTCCCGCAGCACGGTCGCCCCGGCCGCCACCGCCCGCGCGAACAGCGCGTCCGGCTGATCCGTCACCAGGTAGACCAGGCCCTGGCCGGCGGGGATGTCGTGCGCGTTGTCCGGGCGCGGGCTGCCGAGCATGATCCCGCCGCCGGGCGGCCAGCGCAGCTCCGCGTGCTCGACGGTGGGGCCGGCGCCGTGCACGGCGGTGGCCTTGAACCCGAACGCCTCCTCCAGGAACGCAATGGCGGCGTGCGCGTCGGTGTAGGTCAGGCAGGGCCAGACCATGGCGTTGTCACTCATGGCTCCAGCGTGGCCGCTTCGACCTGGTCGTGGCTTGGAAGAATGGGAAGCTCCTCCGACTGCGCCCAGTGTGACGGCGCGACACCCGCGAACTCGCGCCACTCGCGGGCCAGATGGGCCTGGTCGTAGTACCCGCACGCGGCGGCGATGTCGGCGAGGGCCGGACGGTGCGGTTCGCGTACGAGCCGGGTCGAGCGTCCGAAGCGGACCAGGCGCAGCGCGTCCTTGGGCCCGACGCCGAACTCGGCGGCGAACCGGGCGCACAGGTGACGCCGACTCCAGCCGGTCTCGGCGGCGAGTTCGCCGACCCGCAGCGCGCCGCCCGAGCGCATGATCCGCCGCCAGGCGAAGGTCAGCTCGGGCGCGGGCTCCACCGGGTCGAGGCGGCGGGTGAGCGCCGCGTCCAGCAGCGCGAACCGCCGCGGCCACGACGCCGCCCGGAGACGCTCCGTCAGCGGTTCGAGCGACAGCGGCGCGACCGCAGCCGCGAGTGCCGCGGCAGGCATGCCGAACAGGGCGCGGGCGCCCGCGGGGGTGAGCGCCAGCTGCACCCCGAACTGGGTGCCGTCATGGTGGATGAACGCGGGAGCCATCGTCAGGCCGCTGGCGAGGGCGGCATAGCCGCTCGGCTCGTGGTCGGAGGTCAGCGAGACCAGGGTCGGCTCCGCGAAGCTGATCACCACGGTCAGGTCGGGCGAGGGCAGGCCGAGGTGCACTCCCGGGGCGAACCCGCGGTAGTGATAGCCGAGGTACTGGCGCACGTAGTGCCGCAGGTGCGGTGCCGGCACGCCGTCGACATGCTCCGCGATAGTCATACCGGAGCCATTTTCCCATGGCGGACGCAGATTCTCAGGGCCGCAGGGCCGCCATCACCGGCGCGAAGGACTCCAGGTAGGGGTCGTGCACGGTCAGGTAGGTGAAGCCGTAGCGGTCGCGCTGCCGCAGCAGCTGGGCGGCCATCTCCTCGACCGTGCCGAACAGCAGGAACGGCGACTCCAGCGCCTGCTCGACGGTCATCGCACCGCCGGTGTCGACGGCCACCTGCTTCGCGGCGGCGTGCCGGTCGCCGGTCTCGACCACCCGCTGGATCAGCGCATGCCACTCGATCCGCTCAGCGCGCGGGCCGGCGTGCGTGCGCGCGAACGCCACCCGCTCGTCGGTCTCCGTTGCCGAGGCCAGCCGGAACGTGCCCGGGTCCGCGCCCTTGACCTGGTATGCCCCGGCCACCGAGACGATGTCGGCGTGCTCGGCGGCGATGCGCAGGACCCGGTCCCCGGTGCCGCCGACGATCAGCGGCGGCCCGTACCCGCCGAAGCCCTGCTTCTGCACCGGCACCGGCGGCGCGCCGCCGGGCAGCGGCTTGGTGTCGTCGGTCCGGAACCAGCGCCCCAGCTCGCCGATCATCCGGTCGAGCTGCCCGGCCCGGACGCCGAACGGGGCGAACGGCAGACCCGCCGCGTCGAACTCCCACTTCATGTGCCCGGCGCCGAGGCCGACCTCCAGTCGACCACCCGTGAGCAGGTCGGTCGTGGCGATCTCCCGGGCCAGCAGCGCCGGGTTCCAGAACGGCACGTTGAGGACCAGGGTGCCGACGCGCAACCGCTCGGTCGCCGCCGCGGCCGCGACCAGCACCGGGAACGGCGCGGGCGCGCCCAGGTGGTCGGCGGCGAACATCGTGTCGTAGCCGAGCTGCTCGGCCAGCCGGCAGCGCCGCACGAAGGCGTCGCCGGAGGGCACCGAGAACACGTTCGACGAGAACCGGAACTCACGCATACGGTGACCCTGCCGTGTCGCGGGGCGATGCGCCAGCGCTCTTGCGGTCGTCGCGCACAGTGAGTGCCATGACGTCGCTGCCGCCCGGCCCACCGAAGCCGAAGAGCCCGGTACGCAAGATCCTCATCATCTCCGCGATCGTCCTCGTGCTCTGCTGCGGTGGCGCGGGCGTCGCCGGCTTCTTCGCGTACCGCGGCATCATGACGCTGACCGGCCCGCCCCGGGACGCCGCCGTGGCGTACGCCGACGACCTGGTCGCCGGTGACTACGCCGGTGCGTACGCGAGCCTGTGCCGCCGCACCCGTGAACTGACCAGCGAGCAGCAGTACATCGCGGAGCAGAGCGCCCGGCCGAGGATCAGCGGCTACTCGGTGGCGGGCGTCAACGTGGAGCAGCACAACTCGACCGTGAGCGGCGTCGTCACCTTGGAGCTGACCAGGGCCGACGACGGCTCGCAGTACGTGCTGGGCCTCCCGCTGCTCAAGGAGGACGGGCAGTGGCGGGTCTGCCTGTAGCCGGTCAGGCGGGATAGCCGGGCGGGCGGGGGGGTGTGGCCCCCGCCCCCCCCCGCCGGGGGGCGGCCCGGGGGGGGGGGGGGTTTTGTCCCCCGGCCCGCCCGCTGCCGGTCAGCGGCAGTGGTGGATGTCGCTGGTGGCGGAGGCGAGCACGAGGTCGGCGCTGACGGCCAGCGTCTGCGGGACGACGAGGTGCACGCCGTGCACGGTGAGCCCGCCGTCGACGGGCACCTGCTCGTTGAACACGATCTTCGCGCCGGGTACGCCCGGGATCGCGACCGTGCTGTTCGGACCGGTGGTCACGGTCACCGCGACGCCGCCGACCAGCAGCTGCCCGACGGTGACCGCGCCGGTCGACCCGGCGCAGTCCGTGACGGACGTGGTGCGGATGTCGCGCAGCGCGATCGCGGGCAGGCCGGGCAGGCCCAGCTCGACCGAGCCGACCGTCGCGGTCGCGGTCGAGCCGCCCGGGGCGGTGCGGGTGGTGACGTTCGCGCACAGCGCCCCCGCCCGCAGGACCAGCACGTTCACCGTCGCCGTGCAGGGCGTGGCGGTGGCTGACGGGTCGGCCGTGCGCACCGCGCCGGTGTCCGGCGCGGCGGGCAGGGTCGCGGTGCCGACCAGGACTTTCAACTTGCCCGAGAGGGCGTACGCCCGGCCGGTCTCGTGCTGCAGGCCCACCGTCGCGGCGGCCTGGCTCGGCTCGTAGAAGGAGTTACCGGCGTAGCCGGCCGACACGGGCAGCCGGCCGGCGGCGTCCAGCGGCTGCGCCACGTCGGTGATCACGCAGGCCACGGCCCCGCCGGCGTCGGTGTACGCGGTGCACGACTGCGCCGACGGGCCGCTGCCCAGCGTCAACGTGACCGGGGCCCCGGCGACGGGCGTGCCGTCACCGGGCAGCGGCGGCGTCGAGCCCTCGGTGAGCCGGGCGGCCAGCCGGGCGGGTTCGTCGTTGGCGACGTTCACGTCACCGGTGTAGGCGAGCCGGGTCTGCTCCCTGGTCACGGTGAAGTTGGTGGTCGCCGCGCTGGGCAGGTGCACCTCGTCGCCGGCGTAGGCGGCGGTCGCCGTGTACGGTCCCGGCGTCTCCTGGGGCACGACCGTGCAGCTCGCGACCCCGTCGCCGCCGGTGACCGCGTCGCAGGACTCGGTCGCGTTCAGCGCCAGGGCGACCGGC
This sequence comes from Catellatospora paridis, assembly GCF_009720365.1. Taxonomy (GTDB): domain Bacteria; phylum Actinomycetota; class Actinomycetes; order Mycobacteriales; family Micromonosporaceae; genus Catellatospora; species Catellatospora paridis. The sequence continues at coordinate 161,080 of NZ_WBZD01000021.1, forward strand.
TCGCCCGCCAGGGCCGCGCCGGTGTCGGTCAAGGTCAGGTTCGCGGCCAGCCGGACCGGGTCGTGGTAGTCGCCGGTGACGTCTCCGGTCCAGGTCAGCGTGGTCGGCTTGCGCTTGACCTCGTACGTGGCGGACACGTTCGACGCGTGCCGGGTGGTGTCGCCGGCGTACGAGGCGGTCAGCGCGCGGCTGCCCGCAGGGGCCTGCGGCGTGACCGTGCACGCCGCCTCTCCGGCCGCGTCGGTGACCGCGCTGCAACCTGATGTGCCGGCCAGCGTGAACTGCACCGTCGCGCCCGGGATCGGGGCGCCGCCGGTGGTGTACGTGAGCCTGGCGCGCAGGTTCGCCGGTGCGCCGACCGGGCCCGAGGTCGCGCCGAGGTAGCTCAGCGTCGTGTCGCGTACCTGGTAGGAGATGGTGACCGAGGCGTCGTCGGCGGTCTCGGCGATGCTGACGCTGCTCGCGCCCGCGGCGGTGTGGCTCGCGCCCGACCCGCCGTTGCCGCCGTCGAACCCGGAGATCAGCGGCACCGGGGGAGCGCCGCCGGACGAGCCGCCGCCACCGCCGTACCAGCCGCCGCCCCCACCGCCGCCGCCTCCGCCGCTGGTGCCGGGCGCGAGCGCGCCGACCCCGCCGACGGCGTACGCGCCGGGGAAGCCGACCAGCCCGAGCGGCCCGAACGGCAGGCCGCCGTTGCCCGCCCCGCCTGCGGTGCCGTCGCCGCCGTCCCCGGACGGGGCGCAGCTCGCGGCGAAGCAGCCCCCGCCACCGCCGCCCCCGCCACCGGCGACGACCAGCCGCGACGCGGCCGAGTCGCATGCGCTGCCCAGCGAGCAGGTGCGCAGATCGGACGCGCCACCGCCCGCGCCGCCGTTGAACGGAGCGCCCGCGCCGCCCTCGCCGCCCCCGCCGAAGCCGGGGAACGCGCCGTCACCGCCGTCGCCACCGCGCTCGCCGACCTCCACCCACAGCCGGGTGACGCCCGCCGGGATCGCCAGGTCGGCCTCGACCCGCGCGCCGGGGCGGCCGTCCTCGCCGCTGCCCGCCCCGTTCCCGCCGCGCGCGCCGACCACGACGACGTGCACGCTCGTCACGCCCGCGGGGACGTTCCAGACCTGCTCGCCGCCGGTGGCGGTGTACGTCGCCGTCACCTGGTGATGGGCCCAGGCGGGCGACCCGCCCGCGATCACCCCGCCGGCTGCGGCCGCCACGCCCATCAGCGCCGCCAGCGCCGCCCTGCTTGCCCGTCCGCGCACGCGGATCCTCCTTCATAGACCAAGCTCGACCGTTCAACGAGCTGATCGAGAAGGCCGAGGTATCGGCAACCCGACACCGCCGGGCAGACGGGTTCCGTGCGGCGAGGCTGACGGTCGCGATCGGACGATGTGCGGTGGCGTCGGCTCCCGCTCCGGGCCGGAGCGGGGACTGGCTCGGGAGGGTGGCCTGCGGATACGTGTCGCGGATGGGGCGGTGCGGGTCTGTCCGGCCGTAGGTTCGCCCATCATCGGCAGGGGCAGGAGGGCAGAGGTCATGTGGAGACTCTGGTACGCACTGGGAGTGGTGCTGGTCGGGTTCGGGCTGCTGATCGGGGCGGTGGCCGTGTACGGGTACACGCAGCTCGACGGGGAGCTGGCGCACGCCGAGCAGAAGCTGTCCGAGGCGGAGGGGGAGGAGGACCTCAGGTTCCGGCAGGTGCAGGTCGCCGACATCGAGGACGGCAAGAGCAACAACGTCCTGTTCGCCGTCGGCAGCCTGGTGCCGGTCGCAGGCGGCGTGGGCCTCGTCGCACTCGGCCACCGCGGACGCAGGTCACGCCGCGTCCCGGCCTGATCCGCCCGTGCCCGGCGACCGGGTCCCGGCGGCGGCCGAGCCGCCACAGCAGCCCGTCTTGCATAGACATTGGCCTATCTGGATGAGTATTTTGCGATCAAACTCAACCAGATAGGCCAGTGTCTATAGAAAGAGCGATCGGTGCGCCCCCAGGCTCAGCGGAGCTTGTCGAGGCCGGCGCGGCGCAGGGCGTCGGCCATGGCGCTGTTGGCGACCGGCTCGCTGCGCTGCTGGCGCGGCTGCCCGCCGCGCTGACCGCCCTGGCCACCCTGGCCACCCTGTCCGCCACGCTGGCCACCGCCACCGCCACCGCCACCGCCGCGCTGACCGCCGCCACCGCGCTGGCCGCGATCCCCACCGCCACCGCCGCCCTGGCGCGCGCCGCCGGCCGGGGCCGCCTCGTCCTCCAGGCGCAGGGTCAGCGAGATGCGCTTGCGTGGGATGTCGACGTCGAGCACCTTGACCTTGACCACGTCACCGGACTTGACCACCTCGCGCGGGTCGCTGATGAAGTTCCGCGACATCGCCGACACGTGGACCAGGCCGTCCTGGTGCACGCCGACGTCGACGAACGCGCCGAACGCGGCCACGTTGGTGACGACGCCTTCCAGCAGCATGCCGGGCTGCAGATCGCCGATCTTCTCGACGCCGTCCTTGAAGGACGCGGTCTTGAAGGCGGGACGCGGGTCGCGGCCGGGCTTCTCCAGCTCCTTGATGATGTCGGTGACGGTCGGCAGGCCGAAGACGTCGTCGGCGTACTCGGTGGGCTTGAGGGTGCGCAGCAGCGAGCCGTTGCCGATGAGCTTGGCCATCTCGATGCTGTTGTTCTTCAGGATGCGCTGCACCACCGGGTAGGCCTCGGGGTGCACGCTGGACGCGTCGAGCGGGTTGTCGCCGTTGGGGATGCGCAGGAAGCCGGCGCACTGCTCGAACGCCTTCGGGCCCAGCCGCGCGACCTCCTTGAGCGCGGTGCGCGAGCGGAACGGCCCGTTGGTGTCGCGGTGCATGACGATGTTCTCGGCCAGGCCGGTGCTGATGCCGGAGACCCGGGCCAGCAGCGGCGCGGAGGCGGTGTTGACGTCGACGCCGACGCCGTTCACACAGTCCTCGACGACGGCGTCCAGCGAGCGGGACAGCTTCACCTCGGACAGGTCGTGCTGGTACTGCCCGACGCCGATGGACTTCGGGTCGATCTTCACCAGCTCGGCGAGCGGGTCCTGCAGGCGGCGGGCGATGGAGACCGCGCCGCGGATCGACACGTCGAGGCTGGGCAGCTCCTGCGAGGCGTACGCCGACGCGGAGTACACCGACGCGCCCGCTTCGGAGACGACGATCTTCGTCAGGTTGAGCTGCGGGGCGAGCTTGATCAGGTCGATGGCGAGCTTGTCGGTCTCCCGCGACGCGGTGCCGTTGCCGATCGCGATCAGCTCGACGTTGTGCGCCGCCGCGAGCTTGGCGAGGGTGGCCAGCGAGGCGTCCCAGCGGTTGTGCGGCACGTGCGGGTAGATGGTGTCGTGGGCGACGACCTTGCCGGTGGCGTCGACGACGGCGACCTTCACACCGGTGCGGTAGCCGGGGTCCAGGCCCATCGTGGCGCGGGTGCCGGCCGGGGCGGCCAGCAGCAGGTCGCGCAGGTTCATCGCGAAGACCCGGACGGCCTCCTCCTCGGCGGCCTGCCACAGCCGGGTGCGCAGGTCCAGGCCCAGGTGCACCAGGATGCGGGTGCGCCAGGCCCAGCGCACGGTGTCGTTGAGCCACTTGTCGGCGGGGCGGCCGCGGTCGCTGATGCCGAACGCGGCGGCGATGCGCTGCTCGAAGATGGTCGGGCCGGCGGGCGCGCCCTCGGCGGCGGGCTCGTCGGGCTCCATGACCAGGTCGAGCACCTCCTCCTTCTCACCGCGGAACATGGCCAGGATGCGGTGGCTGGGCAGCTTCGCGTACGGCTCGGAGAAGTCGAAGTAGTCGGAGAACTTCGCGCCCTCCTCGGCCTTGCCGTCGCGCATCTTCGACACGATGCGACCGCGGGTCCACATCTGCTCGCGCAGCGCGCCGATCAGGTCGGCGTTCTCGCCGAAGCGCTCGACCAGGATCGAGCGGGCGCCTTCCAGTGCGGCGGCGGTGTCGGCGACGCCCTTGTCGGCGTCGACGTAGTCCGCGGCGGCGGTGTGCGGGTCGTGCGAGGGGTCGCCGATCAGCAGGTCGGCCAGCGGCTCCAGCCCGGCCTCACGGGCGATCATCGCCTTGGTCCGCCGCTTGGGCTTGTACGGCAGGTAGATGTCCTCCAGCCGCGCCTTCGAGTCCGCGCCGTTGATCATCGCTTCGAGGGCGTCGTCGAGCTTGCCCTGCGAGCGGATCGACTCCAGGATCGTCGACCGACGCTCCTCGAGCTCGCGCAGGTAGCGCAGGCGCTCCTCGAGGGTGCGCAGCTGGGCGTCGTCCAGCTCGCCGGTGACCTCCTTGCGGTACCGGGCGATGAACGGGACGGTCGATCCGCCGTCGAGCAGCTCGACCGCCGCGTTCACCTGGTTCTGCCGTACGCCGAGTTCCTCGGCAATGCGCTGCGCAATGGACGTCGTCACGGTGAGACATTCTGCCCGCACCCCGCCGTCCTGGCACGCAGGGGGCGGGGTGGGGGCGGTGCGGTGTCGGGTCAGGCGGGGGCGGTGGGCAGGGAGGTCAGCGGGGAGGAGAGGAACTCGGCGATGGGGTCGACCAGGCGGGTCGGGGCGATGGCGATCGCGTCGTGGCGTGCGCCGGGGACGACCATGGTGCGGGCGCGCGGGATGACGCGGGCCAGCTTCTCGTGGTGTTCCTCGAAGTAGCCGGGCGCGTTGGCGCCGCAGGCGAGCAGGACGTCGGCGGTCACTCCCGCGTAAGCGTCGGCGGAGCCCCCGTGGGCCTGCACCTGCCGGATCTCGAACATGGTCATCGGCAGCAGATCGCCCATCTGGCGGCCGATCGGGGTGCGCAGGAACACGCGGCAGATCGCGGTGCGCACGCTCAGCGGCCACCGCGACACCGCGGAGTGGGTGTTGACCCCGGCGGCCACGATCGCGACGGCACGGGCGGTCTTGCCCGCGCGCAGTGCCTCGTCCAGGGCGTCGAGGTAGGTCCCGTCCGGCGTGCCGTCGATGTGCAGCGCCGCGTCGTAGAGGGCGAGGCGTTCGATCGGCAGGCGCAGCGCGGCCCGCAGGGCGACGAATCCGCCGTAGCTGTGCCCGATGACGTTGCGCGCCCCGGTGTGCTCCAGCACCGCGCCGAGGTCGTCGATCTCGTGCTCGACCGAGTACGGCTCGCGGCGGGCGGGGGCGTCGAGGCGGCCGCGCCGGTTGTAGGCGTGCACGGTGAACCGGTCGGAGAGCCGGGCGATCAGCCGCCGGTACTCGTGGATGGTGACCCCACCGCCGTGCACCAGGACGACGCCGGGCCCGGTTCCGGTCGAGTGCAGGGCGATGCTCGCGCCGTCCGGCGCCGTGACCCGTTCCATGACTGCTCCCCTCGGGTTTAAACAGCGAACACTGTTCGCAGTTTAGCGGCGGCACGTGCTCAAGCGCATCCGGGTATGCGAGCAGCGGCGGCAGCCTCGATCGGGCTGCCGCCGCTGACGACGGTGGGGCTGGTGGTCTCGGCTCAGCCGACCGACGACGGGATGGCGGCCGGGAAGCCCGCCCGCCGCCCGTACGCCACGCCGCACACTCCGGCGCAGGTCAGCAGCGCGGCGACGATCGGCAGCGCAGTTGGTCCCCAGCCCGCGAGCACCATGCCGCCGACCAGCGCGCCGCCGCCGATGCCGACGTTGAACGCCGACGCGTTCAGCGCGGCGGCGGTGTCGGCGGCGCCGACCGGGGCGGCCCGCAGGATCGCCGCCTGCACCAGCGTGGCGAGAGCGTTCAGCGCCATGCCGGCGACGGCGGCCGACGCGACGGCCGCGGCGGCGGAGTGGCCCGACAGGGCGAGCGCGATCAGCGCGACGGTCAGCGTGCAGGTGCCCGCCAGCATCGCGAACCGGGGCCGCTTGTCGACCAGCAGCCCGGCGGCGAGCAGGCCGACCGCGCCGGCCGCGCCGTAGCCGAGCAGCGCCGCGCTCAGCGCCGCCTCGCTCAGGCCCGTGGACTGCAGGAACGGCGAGATATAGGTGTAGAAGCTGAAGTAGCCGAGCATCGTCACCGCGGTGGTGACCACGACGATCGCCACCGACGGCGTGCGCAGCACCTGGAACAGGCTCATCTCGCCGCCCAGGGCCTCGCCCGGGTAGTCGGGCAGCAGCCGCCAGCCGACGAACGCCAGGATCAGCGCGATCCCGGCGAGCACGGCGAATGCGGCCCGCCAGCCGATGGCGACGCCGAGTGCGGTGCCCGCGGGCACGCCGAGCAGGATCGCCACGGTGCCGCCGGTGAACACCAGGGTCACCGCGCGGCCGACCCGGTCGGGGGTGACCATGCGGGCGGCGTACCCGGCGCAGATGGCCCAGAACGCGCCGTGGGTGAGGCCGCCGATCAGCCGGGCCGCGGCCGCGAGCGGGTAGACCGTGCTCAGCGCCATGATCACGTTGCTGGCGGCGTAGGCGACCAGGGTCGCGACGAGCAGTCCGCGGCGTGGGAAGCGCGCGGTCAGCCGGCCCAGCGGCGCGGCGAACAGCGCGACCATCAGCGCGTACCCGGTGACGAGCAGCCCCACCGTGGGCTCGCTGACGTCGAGGTCGCGGCTGATGGAGCTGAGCAGGCCCATCGGCAGCATCTCGGTCGTCACCGACAGGAAGGTGCCCGCGGCCACCACCAGCAGTCCCGCCAGCGGCCATGGTGCGCGGGTCGGAGCGGCGGTCTCGGTGCGGGGGGTCGCGGTCACCGTTCGACGGTAGGCGCTCGCACGGGATAACCCGTCCGGGTTTACCCCGTGAACTCAGACACAGGCCCAGGGATGACCCTGGCAGGCCCCCGGTATCGGTGCCGATTGCTCGACGCGGCCGCCTCCCACCCGGCACCCTGTCTGCGCTCACAGGGACTCGGGGAAGGGAGCTGGTCAGGGTGCGCCTCAGGAGGGTGCTGGCGGTCATCGGCGTGGTGGTGCTGCTGCTGTGCACGGTCTGCGCCGGAGCCGGTGTGTGGATCTGGAACGCGCAGGTGATCTCGACCGCGGACGAGGTCGACTTCACCCGGCCGCTGGCGGTGCCGCCGCTCGCGCCGTCGCGGATGGAGGCCGGCCGCCGGGTGTTCGACCTGAAGGCGCAGGCCGGGCAGCACGACTTCGGCCGCGGCGCGACGCCGACCTGGGGGTTCAACGGCGACTTCCTCGGCCCGACGCTGCGGGCCACCCGCGGCGAACAGGTCGTGGTCAACGTGACCAACGCCCTGGACCAGACCACCACGGTGCACTGGCACGGCATGCACCTGCCCGCGGCGGCCGACGGCGGCCCGCACCAGCTGGTCGGGTCGGGAAGGACGTGGTCGCCGACCTGGTTGGTCGACCAGCCCGCGGCGACGCTGTGGTACCACCCGCACCTGCACGGCGAGACCGCCGGGCACGTGTACCGGGGCCTGGCCGGGCTGTTCCTGGTCGACGACCCGGCGACGTCGGTGGACGCGCTGCCGCACGAGTACGGTGTCGACGACATCCCGCTGATCGTGCAGGACAAGAAGTTCGAGAGCGGCGGCAAGCTCGACGACAGCTCCTCGTTCCTGGGCGGGGTCGGCGTGCTCGGCGACACGATCGCGGTCAACGGCACCGTCGGGCCGTACCTCGACGTGACCACCGAGCGGGTGCGGCTGCGCCTGCTCAACGGCTCCAATGCCCGCTCCTACGACTTCGGGTTCGCCGACGATCGGCGGTTCGCCCTGGTGGCCACGGACGGGGGCCTGCTGGCGTCGGCGTACGACACCGACCGGATCATGCTGTCGCCCGGTGAGCGCGCCGAGATCGTGGTGACGGTCAAGGCCGGTGAGCGGGCCGTGCTGCGCAGCTACCCGCAGGATCTGGGCACGGGCCCGTTCGGCCGGTTCACCGGCGGCGCGGACACCCTCGACGTACTGCAGCTGCGCGCCGCGGGCACGCTCGCTCCCCGCCCGGCCGTGCCGCAGCAGCTCGTGGAGGTCCCGCGGCTGGACCGCAAGGACGCTGTGCAGGAGCGCCCGTTCAAAATGAGCGGACACGCCATCAACGGCAAGCAGATGGACATGACGCGCGTCGACGCCGCCCCGGAACGCGGCAGCGTCGAGATCTGGAAGGTCGTCAACAACGACGGCACCCCGCACAACTTCCACATCCACGACGTGCAGTTCCAGGTGCTCACGGTCGACGGGGATGCGCCGCCGCCGCAGCTGTCGGGCTGGAAGGACACCGTCTACCTGCCGGCGAACGTGCCCTACGAGCTGATCATGCGGTTCAGCGACTATGAGGACGCGGACACCCCGTACATGTTCCACTGCCACGTCCTGTACCACGAGGACTCGGGGATGATGGGCCAGTTCGTGGTGGTGCCGCCGGGCGGCAAGCCGGGCGTCATCGACCACGCCTCGCACCTGGCCCACGGCGGGCGCCACTGATCCGGGGGATGGGGGCCGTCGCCGGCGGGAGCAGCGCTGCCGCCGGCGACGGCGTCCCCTTTGCGGAGCCGTCAGGCGATGCGGACCTCGTGCGCGGCCGCGTCGGCGGCGGCGAAGGCCAGCAGGCGTGCCCCCTCCTGCGTGACCGCGTCGCGGTCGGTGGTGGTGAACTCGGTGAACGGTTCGACGGCCAGCACGGTCCGGCCGCGTTCACGCTCGACGCGCCACATCCCGGCGACGGACCCGTCGATCAGGACGGTCGCCCGGATGATGCCGTTGACGGTGAAGATGCGTTTGCGGTGCTCGTCGGAGATGATGCGGGTGCGGTCGGCGTGCGACAGCAGCACGCTGTCGAACTCGCCCAGCAGGCGCACCGGCGCGGGCACGTCGGCGTCGGGCCGGGGCGCGTCCGGCAGGTCGAACAGCTCCACGCCCTGCTCGTCGCGGAACGCCGACAGCCGCGGCCGCAGGCGTTCGACGACCTCCTTCAGCCGGGTCACGCCCGCCCAGGCCTGCACGTCGCGTACGCTCGCCGGGCCGTACGCGGCCAGGTAGCGCAGCACCATGTCGTCGGCCGACGGGACGGCGAGCCCGGCGGACAGCCACGACTCCGCCGAGGTGTGCGCGGCCTGCCCGCTCGATCCCCACAGCCCGCGCGGCGGCACCTGCACCAGCGGCACCCGCGTGCGTACCACCGGTGCGAGCGCAGCCGCCTCGTAGCCCGGGAACCGTGCTGCCAGCTGCGTACCGAGTTCGGCCCAGGTCAGCGGCCGCTGTTCCACCAGCTCCCGGCCGTGCTCGGCGACCGCGTCCAGATCCAGCCCGGCCAGCTGCTTGCCGTAGCCGGCCGCCAGCCCGCGTTCCATGGACGCGGCCAGCACCGGCCGCAGTGCCAGGCAGTCCTCGGCGGTGACCAGGTGGATCGTCGAGCGCATCAGCGCGATGCGGACCGCCCGCCGGTCGGTGATCAGCTGCGACAGCTCGCCCGGTGCGAAGTCTTCGAGCCGGTTCCACAGCGCCACGTACGGCGGGTTCGGGGCCTGTGCCTGCAGCCCGAACAGGTGCGCGACCGCTTCGTGCACGGGGATCCGCGCACGGCTCAGCAGCAGTTGGCGCGACAGCAGGGCGCGGTTGAGTGTTTGACGACTGAGCACGGGGGCCATAGGCATTTAAGCTACGTGGTGCGCCCGCCGGTCCGGCCGGGCGCTCGTGGTAGGAGAGTGCGATGACCGAGCTGCCGATCCCCGGCCCGTACGTGCCCTGGGTGGACGACATCCCGTCGCGCCCCGCGGCCGACGGCCCGCTGCAAGGCGTGCGCCTGGCCGTCAAGGACCTGTTCGACGTGGCCGGGCTGCCCACCGGCGCGGGCAACCCCACCTGGCTCGCCACGCATCCGCCCGCGACCCGCGACGCGGCGGCGGTGGCCGTGCTGACCGGCGCGGGCGCGCGCATCGTCGGCAAGACGCACACCGACGAGATGGCGTACAGCCTGTTCGGCACCAACGCGCACTACGGCGCGCCGGACAACCCGGCCGCACCGGGGCACATCACCGGCGGCTCCTCCAACGGCACCGCCGCCGCGGTCGCGGAGGGCTCGGCCGACCTGGGGCTGGGCACCGACACCGGCGGTTCGGTGCGCATCCCGGCGGGCTGGTGCGGCCTCTACGGCCTGCGGCCCAGCCACATCCGGGTCAGCCGGGCGGGCGTCGTGCCGCTGTGCGGCTCGTTCGACGTGCCCGGCCTGCTCACCCGGGACCTGGCGCTGCTGCGTACCGCGACCGGCGTGCTGCTGACCGGCGGCCCCGACACCACTCCGATCCGGGGCCTGGTCGCCCCGGCCGACCTGTGGGAGCTGGCCGAGCCGGCGGTGCGCCAGGCGCTGCAACCCGCCCTGGAGCGGCTGGCGGCGACGCTGCCGTGCGACGAGAAGCCGCTGTGGGGCTCGGCCCCGGCACCGGACTACCGGTTCGCCTACGCGGTGCGCACCGGCTGGGAGTTCTGGCAGCGCCACGGCGACTGGGTACGCGAGCACGAACCCGTCTTCGGCCCCGGCGTGGGCGAGCGGGTGCGCCTGGCGTCGGCGCGTACCCACGAGGAACTGGTGGCCGCCGACCGGGAGATCGCCGCGGTCCGCACCACGATGGCGCGGCTGCTCGACGGCGCGGTGCTGGTGATCCCGACCGCGCCCGCGCCCGCCCCCGGCCGCGGCGTCGACACCGGCCCGCTGCGCGCCCCGATCCTGGGCCTGACCGGCATCTCCAGCGTCGTCGGCCTGCCCGCGCTCAGCGTCCCCGGCGCCGCCGTGGATGGTCTGCCCGTTGGGTTGTGCCTGGTCGGCGCACCCGGCACGGACGAGTCCCTGCTCGAACTCGCGGAGGTATTGCGATGACCGAACCGGGCGCGCTCGCGCCGACCGACGCCGATCTCGACGTCCGCGACGCTCCGCCGCCGGGGCTGTGGCAGCGGATGAAGGCCGACCCCCAGTACGCCCCCGAGCACCTGGCACTGGAGGCGGTGGCCCGGATCGGGCCGCAGGCCGCGGCCTGGGTCACCCGCATGCGCACCATGTACCCGAACATGCACCCCGACGGCCTGGCGCAGCTCGCGGTCAAGCGGTTCCGGCGGCACGCCCGGTTCACCGGCGCGGTGTCGGGCTCGGTCGGCCTACCCGGCGCGATCGCCGACCTGGCCACCCTGGCCTGGACGCAGAGCCGCCTGGTGCTGCACCTGGCTGCCGTGTACGGCGTCGACCCGACCCATCCCGACCGGGCCACCGATCTGCTGGTGCTGCAGCGGGTGCACAAGGCGACCGAGGCGGCCCGGCTGGCGCTCGGCGTCGCCCAGGGCCGCGAGGGCGTCGGCGTCGCGCTGGCCAAGGGTGTCGGCACCGCCGCGACCCGGGCCCCGGTGACCCGGGCGCTGGGCCGGCTGAGCTGGAAACTCGCGCAGATGGCCGGGATGCGGGCGGTGCGCAAGGTCGCCGCGAAGGCGATCCCCTTCGCCGCGATCGTGTTCGGTGCGTGGGCGAACTCGTCGACCGTGAACGACCTGGCCTCGCGCGCGATCAACCTGTACCGCCCGCCGGCCCTGACGGCCGTGCCGCACCCCCGCCCGGCCTCGCAGTGACCACTGTGGATCCGGCCGTCACCGGCCACGACCTGCCCGGACCGCCGGCTCCGTCAGCCGGTCCCGGTCATCCCGCCACGGAAGCACGCTCCGCCAGGGGCGCGCCCGTGGCGCGCCGGGGCAGGCGGCGCGGGGAGACCACGGTCGCGACCGTCGCCCGGCTGGCCGGGGTGTCCGCGCCGACGGTGTCCAAAGTGCTCAACGGGCATCCCGGCGTCGCCGCCGAGACCCGCGAGCGGGTCGAGCGGGTGCTGCGGGAGCAGGACTACCGCCGCCCCGACGCGGTCACCCAGGCGCCGATGCTGGAGGTCGCGTTCCAGGCGCTGGAGAGCCACCTGGCCATCGAGATCATGCGCGGGGTGGCGCAGGTCGCGGGCGCGCGCCAGCTCGCGGTCGGCTTCACCGAGACGGCGTCGGGTCCCGGCTGGCTCGACCAGGTGCTGCGGCGGCGTCCGGTCGCGGTCATCGCGGTGTACGGCGCGGCCATGCGCCGCGAGCACGCCCGGCTCGCGGCGAGCGGGATCCCGCTGGTGGCGCTGGACCCGACGGGCGAGCCGGTGCACAGCGTGCCCTCGGTCGGCGCGGCGAACTGGAACGGCGGCCTGACCGCCACCCGCCACCTGCTGGAACTGGGCCACCGCCGGATCGCGATGATCGGCGGGCCGCCCGGCTTCCTGGCCGCCCGGGCCCGCCTCGACGGCTTCCGGGCCGCGATGGACGCCGCGGGCGTGCCGGTCGAGGCACAGCTGCTGCGTTCCGGCACGTTGTCCTACGAGGACGGTCTGCGCCACGGCCGGGACCTGCTCGCCCTGTCCGCCCCGCCGACGGCCGTGTTCTGCTGCAACGACCTGCTGGCCCTCGGCGTGTACGAGGCGGCCCGCCGCGCCGGCCGCCGGGTGCCCGAGGACCTGAGCGTGGTCGGCTTCGACGATCTCGAGTTCGCCCGCTGGAGCGGCCCCGCCCTGACCACCGTCCGTCAGCCGCTGGCCGAGATGGGCGCGGCCGCCGCCGAGCTCGCCCTCACCCTGGCCGCCGGAGACACCCCGCCCCGGCTGCGCATCGAACTCGCCACCGACCTCATCCTCCGGTCCAGCACCACCTCACCGCCGGTCGCCGCCTGACGGCCGGTGCGCCGAAAGTACCGGTCCCCGGCTTGCCTTGACCCCGCTTCGCATCGACGTCTATGGTTCGGGCGAATGCATTCGCTTACATATTGGAAACGTTTCTCAGCGGCGCTGCCCCGCCGCGGGAGGAGACACCATGCGAAGAGGAGTCAGGACGCTGCTGGCGGTCGCCGCCTCGGCCCTGGCCGTCGTGGGAGGACTGGTGGTCGCTTCGCCACCTGCCATGGCGGCGACGCTCACCGAGGTCACCAACTTCGGAACCAACCCCAGCAACCTGCGCATGCACCTGTACGTGCCCGACAACATCGGCGCCCGGCCCGCGGTCGTGGTCGCCGTGCACTACTGCACCGGGACCGGCCCGGCCTTCTACTCGGGCACGCAGTTCGCGCAGCTGGCCGACCAGTACAAGTTCATCGTGATCTACCCGTCGGCGACCCGGAGCGGGAGCTGCTTCGACGTGTCGTCGTCGGCCTCGCTCACCCACAACGGCGGCAGCGACTCGCTCGGCATCGTCTCGATGGTGCGGTGGGTGCTGAGCAACCGCGACGGCGACGCCAACCGCGTCTACGCCACCGGCGCCTCGTCCGGCGGCATGATGACCAACGTCCTGCTGGGGGCGTATCCGGACGTCTTCAAGGCGGGCTCGTCCTTCATGGGCGTGCCGTTCGGGTGCTTCGCCACCACCGATGGGTCGATGTGGAACAGCACCTGCGCCAACGGCCAGCTGATCAAGACAGCCCAGCAGTGGGGCGACCAGGTCCGCGCCGCCTACCCCGGTTACAGCGGCCCGCGGCCACGCATGCAGCTGTTCCACGGCACCGACGACGCGACGCTGCGCTACCCGAACTTCGGCGAGGCGATCAAGCAGTGGACCAACGTGCACGGCCTGAGCCAGACCCCGACGTTCACCGACACACCCCAGTCCGGCTGGACCCGGACCCGCTACGGCGGCTCGGGCACGGGCGTCGCGGTCGAGGGCGTCAGCCTGGCCGGCGTCGGCCACAACCTGCCGCTGAGCGGCCAGGCCCTGATGGCGATCCAGTTCTTCGGCCTCACCTCCGCGCCGCCGAGCCCGTCGACCCCGCCGTCGCCCAGCACGCCCCCGTCACCTAGCGCCCCGCCCTCGCCCAGCACCCCGCCGTCGCCGAGCGTGCCGCCGAGCCCGCAGCCGCAGGGCGCGTGCCGGATCGGGTACACGGTCAACGCGTGGAACACCGGCCTGACCGCGAACATCACCATCACCAACACCGGATCGTCCACGGTCAACGGGTGGGCGCTGGCGTTCACCCTGCCCGGCGGGCAGGCGATCACCTCCGGCTGGAACGCGACGTACTCGCCGACCAGCGGTGCGGTGACCGCCCGGAACCTGAACTACAACGGCACCCTCGCGCCCGGCGCGAGCACCACCATCGGGTTCAACGCCAACCACACCGGCAACACCGGCAAGCCACCGTCGTTCACCCTGAACGGCAGCACCTGCACCATCGCGTGAGCTGATGACCGCCGCCTCCGATCGTGCCCCGAAAGGCACGAGCGGAGGCGGCGGCCGTCAGGCCGGATCCGCTGCGGCTGGCCGGTCCCGGCCGGGCGACGGCAGCTGCCGACGGCGGTACCGCAGACCCGCGGTCAGAGCCGCCAGCGCGAGTGCTCCCGCCACCGTTCCGCGACCCGCGACAGGGTGTCCTGCAGCAGCTCCTCGGCCAGGTGCCGGTCACCGGTGAGCAGGTATGCGGTCCGTGCGAGCGCGTTCGACCGCGCCCGCACGAAGTCTTCGAAGTCCTCCACCCATGCCTCCTCGACGGGTACACGTCTGTCACCGCTGCCGCGGGTGGAACCCTTCGCGGAGCCGGGGCGAGCATTATGCGGTGCCGTGTCGTGGCTGCCCGCAGGGCGGGCGTTAGCGTGGCCGGTACGCGGCGATGACGGAGGTGGAGATGGGCGAGGCGAAGTTCGTCCAGGTCGTCACGACTCTGGACGACCGGGACGCGGCGCTGTCGCTGGCCCGTTCGGCGCTCGAGGCGCGGGTCGCGGCCTGCGCGCAGCTCGGCGGCCCGATCCGCAGCGTGTACCGCTGGCAGGGCGCGGTCGAGGAGGCCGACGAGTTCATGCTCGTCTTCAAGACCACGGCCGCGGGCTATCCGGCACTGGAGCGGCACATCCTCGACCGGCACCCCTACGAGACGCCCGAGATCGTCTGCACGCCGGTGGTCGCGGGCAACCCCGCCTACCTGGACTGGGTGGCCGCCGAAACCGGGCAGTGACGCCGGTGGACGGAGCGGAGCACAATCGACGGACATGAAGGCTCTGTGCACCTGCGGCGTGCTCGCCGGTCCGCTGTTCGTCGTCGCGTTCCTGATCCAGGGCGCGGTGAAGCCGGGTGGTTACGACGCGTTGCGCCATCCGGTCAGCTCGCTGGCGCTCGGCCCGTACGGCTGGGCCCAGACCGCGGTGTTCCTGGTCTGCGGCCTGCTCACGGTCGCGTTCGCGGCCGGGCTGGTACGCCTTGCGGGGGTACGCCGGAAGATCGGCGCGGTGCTCGTCGGGCTCTGGGGGGTCGGCCTGGTCGGTGCGGGCCTGTTCGTCACGGACCCGGTCAGCGGCTACCCGGCGGGCACCCCGGACCTGCTCGTGGACCACACCACCGCGGGCATCCTGCACGACCTGTTCTCCGTGCTGGCGTTCTTCAGTCTCGCCGCGGCGACCTTCGTGTTGGCGGCCGGCTCCGGCAGCGGCTGGGCGGCGTACTCGGTGCTGTCCGGGTTGGCCTTCCTCGGCTTCTTCTTCCTGTCCGGGGTCGGTTTCCAGCAGGATCCGGGCCTGGTGGACACGGCCGGGCTGTGGCAGCGCCTGTCCCTGCTGACCGGCTGGACCTGGCTGACCCTGCTCGCCCGACGGGCCAGAACCCGCACCGCGGTGTCCTGACCTTGCCCAATGGCATCCACGGATGCCCCGCACCTGGCCCTCGCCGAGGAAGCGGTGCGGCTGATCAACGCGACGGTCCCGCGGCGCGAGCTGCTGCACCGCCTGACGGAGGGCCTGTCCGTCGTCCACCGGGTCCGATCCGGTCGGTGACGGGCGAAAACCGACTCGCGGGCATAGTTCGCCGATAGGCTCTGAGCTGTGCATACGGGTGGCAGCGGCGACGGTTACACGCCGGACCCGCGCCGCTGGCGCGCTCTGAGCGTGTGCCTGGTGGGCGGGTTCATGGCGCTGCTCGACGTGAGCATCGTCAACGTGGCGCTGCCGTCGATCCGCGAGGGACTGCACGCCTCCGACAGCGCGCTGCAGTGGGTGGTCTCCGGATACGCCCTGGCCTTCGGTCTGCTGCTGGTGCCCGCGGGCCGGTTCGGTGACATGAAGGGGCGGCGCAACGCGTTCGTGGCCGGGGTCGCGCTGTTCACGCTGGCCAGTGCCGCGGCCGGGCTGGCCCAGGGCGCGTTGTGGCTGGTGGTCGCGCGCATCGTGCAGGGTGCGGCGGGCGGCATCATCAACCCGCAGATCAGCGGGCTCATCCAGCAGCTGTTCCGGGGCGCGGAGCGGGGTCGCGCGTTCGGCCTGCTCGGTGCGACCGTCGGCATCTCCACCGCGATCGGCCCGCTGCTCGGCGGTCTGCTGATCCAGGCCGCGGGGGTGGCCGAGGGCTGGCGCTGGGTGTTCTACGTCAACGTGCCGGTCGGGGCGCTGGCGATCGGACTGGCGTACCGCTTCATCCCGAAGTTCTGCGACGACCAGCGGCGCAAGGAGAGCTTCGACCCGGTCGGGGTCGTGCTGCTGGCCGCGGGTGTGGTGCTGGTGCTGCTGCCGCTGATCCAGGAGGAGGTCTGGGTCGGGCAGGGCAAGTGGCTGCTGCTGGTGGCCGGGGTGGCGGTGCTGGGCGGGTTCGTCGCGTGGGAGCGCCGGTACACGCGCCACGGGCATCCGATGGTCGACCTGGGGTTGTTCCGCCGCCGGTCGTACGCCCTCGGCGCGCTGCTGGGGCTGGCCTACTTCGCCGGGTTCACCGCGATCTTCTTCATCTTCACCCTCTACCTGCAGCAGGGCCTGCACTACACGGCGCTGCAGGCGGGTGTCGCGACGGTGCCGTTCGCGCTCGGCTCGGCGGTCTCGGCGAGCCTCGGCGGCCGGGTGGTGACCAGGGTCGGCCGCGCCCTGATCGCGATCGGGCTCGGGCTGGTCGCGATCGGCCTGGTGGGTGTCGAGATCGCCGTCGAGCTGGTGCCGGGCCGCCACGACGGCTGGGCCACCGCGCTGCCGCTGCTGATCGCCGGCATCGGCAGCGGGCTGGTGATCGCGCCGAACCAGACGCTGACGCTGGCCGAGGTGCCGGTCGTGGGCGCGGGCAGCGCCGGGGGAGTGCTGCAGACAGGCCAGCGCATCGGCGCGGCGGTGGGCATCGCCGTGGTCGGCGCGGTCTTCTTCGCCACGGTCGCCGCGACCGGCGGGGACTTCGCCCTCGCGTTCCGGCACGGGCTGTGGGTGACCATCGGTTTCGTGCTGATCTCGCTGGTCATCGCGCTGATCGACGTACGCGCGAGTCGGCGGGCCGCGGGCCGGGAGCCGGCGTCACCCGGTGTCGCCACAGGCTCGCCGCCGGACGGAGCCCGCGCGGGGGGCGTGGACCGGTCGCGCCAGGAACCGGCGTTGGACCAGCCGACCCTGTTCGACGCCTGACCAGCCCTCGTCAGCCGAGCCGCCCGCGCGGATCGTCCCGTGCTCCGCGTCGCCCCGATGGCTTTCGCCGGTCGGGGCGACGCGAGACAGGTGGCGGACCCGGGGTGCTCCGGTCAGCGGTTGACGTACGTCGCGAGGTGCTGGCCGGTGAGGGTGGAGCGGGCGGCGACGAGGTCGGCGGGGGTGCCCTCGAACACGACCAGTCCGCCGTCGTGGCCGGCGCCGGGACCGAGGTCGATGATCCAGTCGGCGTGCGCCATGACCGCCTGGTGGTGCTCGATGACGATGACCGACTTGCCGGAGTCGACCAGCCGGTCCAGCAGGGCGAGCAGGTGCTCCACGTCGGCCAGGTGCAGACCGGTGGTGGGCTCGTCGAGGACGTAGACGCCGCCCTTCTCGGACATGTGCGTGGCCAGCTTGAGCCGCTGCCGCTCGCCGCCGGACAGCGTGGTGAGCGGCTGGCCGAGGCTGAGGTAGCCGAGGCCGACGTCGGCGAGGCGGTCGAGGATGGCGTGCGCGGCCGGCGTGCGGGCCTCGCCCGAGCCGAAGAACTCCTCGGCCTCGGTCACCGACATGGCCAGGACCTCGCTGATGTCGCGCCCGCCGAAGCGGTACTCCAGCACCGAGGCCATGAACCGCTTGCCTTCGCACTCCTCGCAGACGGTGGCCACGCCGGCCATCATCGCCAGGTCGGTGTAGATGACGCCGGCGCCGTTGCAGGTGGGGCAGGCGCCCTCGGAGTTGGCGCTGAACAGTGCGGGCTTGACGCCGTTGGCCTTCGCGAACGCCTTGCGGATCGGCTCGAGCAGCCCGGTGTAGGTCGCCGGGTTGCTGCGCCGCGAGCCGCGGATCGCGCCCTGGTCGATCGAGATCACGCCCTCGTCGTCGGGGATCGACCCGTGCACGAGTGAGCTCTTGCCGGAGCCGGCGACGCCGGTGATGACGGTCAGCACCCCGAGCGGGATGTCGACGTCGACGTCGCGCAGGTTGTTCGCCTTCGCGCCGCGGACGGCGAGGCTGCCGGTGGCGGTGCGCACCTTCTCCTTGAGGGTGGCCCGGTCGTCGAGGTGGCGGCCGGTGAGGGTGCCGCTGGTCCGCAGCTGCTCGACGGTGCCTTCGAAGCAGACGGTGCCGCCGCCCGTGCCGGCGCCGGGGCCGAGGTCGACGACATGGTCGGCGATCGCGATCGCCTCGGGCTTGTGCTCCACGACGAGCACCGTGTTGCCCTTGTCGCGCAGCCGCAGCAGCAGGCCGTTCATCCGCTGGATGTCGTGGGGGTGCAGGCCGATGGTGGGCTCGTCGAAGACGTACGTGACGTCGGTGAGCGAGGAGCCGAGGTGGCGGATCATCTTGGTGCGCTGGGCCTCGCCGCCCGACAGCGTGCCCGCGGGCCGGTCGAGGGACAGGTAGCCGAGCCCGATCTCGACGAACGAGTCGAGGGTGTGCTGCAGTTTGGCCAGCAGCGGGGCGACCGACGGCTCGTTCAGGCCGCGGACCCAGGCGGCCAGGTCGCTGATCTGCATCGCGCAGGCGTCGGCGATGTTGACCTTGCCGATCTTCGACGAGCGCGCCGCCGCGCTCAGCCGGGTGCCCTCGCAGTCGGGGCAGGTGCCGAAGGTGATGACCCGTTCCACGAAGGCGCGGATGTGCGGCTGCATCGCCTCGACGTCCTTGGCCAGCATCGACTTCTGGATCTTGGGGATCAGGCCCTCGTACGTCAGGTTGATGCCCTCGACCTTGATCTTGGTCGGCTCCTTGTGGAGCAGGTCGTGCAGTTCCCGCTTGGTGTACTTGCGGATGGGCTTGTCCATGTCGAAGAAGCCGGAGCCGCTGAAGATGCGGCCGAACCAGCCCTCCATGCTGTAGCCGGGGATGGTCAGCGCGCCCTCGTTGAGCGACTTGCTGTCGTCGTACATCGCCGACAGGTCGAAGTCGCTCACCCGGCCCATGCCCTCGCAGCGCGGGCACATGCCACCGGTGATGCTGAAGCTGCGCTTCTCCTTGGTGGTGGTGCCGCCCTTCTCGATGGTGACCGCGCCCGCGCCGCTGATCGAGGCGACGTTGAACGAGTACGCCTGCGGCGAGCCGATGTGCGGCTTGCCGAGCCGGCTGAACAGGATGCGCAGCATCGCGTTGGCGTCGGTGGCGGTGCCGACGGTGGAGCGGGCGTTGGCGCCCATCCGCTCCTGGTCGACGATGATCGCGGTGGTCAGCCCGTCGAGCACGTCGACGTCGGGCCGGGCCAGCGTCGGCATGAAGCCCTGCACGAAGGCGCTGTAGGTCTCGTTGATCATCCGCTGCGACTCGGCCGCGATCGTGCCGAAGACGAGCGAGCTCTTGCCCGAGCCGGACACGCCGGTGAACACCGTGAGCCGGCGCTTGGGGAGCTCGACGCTGACGTCCTTGAGGTTGTTCACGCGCGCGCCGTGTACGCGGATCAGGTCGTGGCTGTCGGCGGCGTGCACCTCAGGCGACTGCTGGTCCGTCCTCGTGGCCTTGCTCATCGTGTCTCCATCTGTCGGCGGGGTCGGCGTTCGGCGCAGCAACCACGGTAGCCACGGGGCTTCGGGGCGTGGAACCCCTGTGGCCTCGGACACGCTGGGTGACCGGCCGAGGCGTCAGGCCGGTCACTCGTGCGGTCGCCGCTCACTTGTCCTGGAGGAGTCCGAGGACGTTGCCGTCGGGGTCGGTGAAGGTGGCCACCAGGCGGCCGCCGCCGACGTCGTGCGCGGGCTCCTTGACCTTGGCGCCCGCGGCGGTCACCTCGGCCAGCTTCGCCTCGATGTCCGGCACGTGCCAGTAGGCCACCGGCGAGGTCATGCCCTGCGGCCCGCCGCCGGGCACCAGCCCGATGTGCTGGCCGGCGGCCTCGAAGCCGACGTAGTAGGCCGAGTCGGCCTGCGGTTGCACGCCGAGCAGCGCGGTGTACACGGCTTTCGCCGCGTCGAGGTCGGACACGGGGTGCAGCACGGTCAGGATGCCCGCGGTCGAAGAGTCGGTCATGTTTCACTCCCAGGTCGTGGTGGTGATGTCCGTCGCCGTCACTCTAGGTGACCGGCTTGGCCGGGGGCTTCTCCATTCCTGACCGGTCTGCGGCCGGTTTCCGGCCGGTCTCCCGCCCGGCCGTCAGAAGTCGCCGAACCCGGAGTCGAACCCGCCCGAGTCGTAGCCACCGGGGTCGTAACCGCCCGCTTCGTAGCCGCCGGACTCCGGGCCCTGACCCTGCCCGGCGTAACCGGGGTCGGCGTAGGTGTCGGCGGTGCCCGGGTCCTGGGCGTCCGCGGTGCCGGCGTCCTGGGCGTCGGCTGCCGCCGCGTCGGGGGCGACGTCCGGGGTGAGCGCGTCGTGGATCATGTCGCCGATGACCATGCCACCGAGGAAGCCCAGCGCGGCGCCGCCCAGTCCGGCGCCGATCAGCGTGCCGGTGCCGCGGTAGCCGCCGTACCGGTAACCGCCGCCGCCCTGTGCCGGGTAGGCGTACGGCTGGCGAGGCTGTCCCGGCGCGGCCGGTCCGGCCTGCACCGGCGGCCGCATGAACGAGCCCGGGTCCTGGTCCGGCAGGGCCGCGACGCGGTCCAGGGCGCGGCGCACCCAGCCGTCGACCAGCTCGATCCACTGGACCGGCTGTGCGACCAGCGCCCGGAACTGCTCCTCGCTCACCCGGTGCACGTCGCCGGGGCCCGCCCGGCCCGCGACCCCGGCCGCCACGGTGAGCCCCTGCGGGTCCGCGGCAAGGGTGAACACCAGCTGCGGGATGTGCGGGCCGACCGGCTGACCCTGCGGGACCGGGGCGTAGAAGGTGATCGCCTGGGTCACCGGCGAGCCCGGCCGCAGCTCGCTGCGCGCGAAGCGGCTGCCGATGGTGCCGAGCGCGTCCAGCACGTACTGGGCGATCTCGGTCGGCTCGACGCCGAGCGGGTCGAAGTCGGTCTTCGCCGAGCCCTGGGCGACGGTCACCTCGGTGCGCACCCCGACGGTCACCCCGGGCATCGGGTGGCCGTAGACCAGCGTGACGGGGGTCGCGTACGGCGTGGCCAGGTGGAATCCGACGGCGTGGCCGGTGCCCCCGGTCAGCGCCAGCCGGTCGGCCACCGGGTAGCGGCCCAGCTCGACCTCGCCGCCGCCGGCGTTCGCGACCAGCAGCAGCTGCACCGAGGTGATCTCCACATCGCCCTTGGCGTGCAGGCGCACCTGCCCGGAGAACGCGCCGCCCGGTCGGGCCGCCGGGGTGGACAGCACGGTGTCGACGTCGACGCCGCCGAACCCCAGGCTGCTGAGAATGCGCCGCAGGACCATGCCTCCATCATGCCGCCGCCCCGTCCCCAAGATCTGCGAACCTGCCTGGCACCTGTGCGTATCTTGGCCGCGCTTTCGCACAGGTGCCAGGCAAGTCGGTCGATCTTGGAGGAGGGGCGGGGCGGTCCGTCAGGCGGGGGTGAGGCGGCGGTCGTGGGGCATCTGCCAGCCTTCGGCGAGCCGGGAAGGGTGCACGTTGTCGCCGCCGCCGAAGAACTCGCAGAACTTCATGATCAGCGGGTCCCAGGCGACCGGGTCGACGTAGTGGGTGCCGGGGATGATCAGGTCCTGCTCGACGTGGGCGCGGCGCACCTCGGCGACGTACGCGGTGGCGAACGGCTTCGGGTCGCCGATCGGGAACGCACCGCTGATCTCGCATTCCAGCTGGATCGGGCACTGCGCCACCCGGTCCGGCGCGACCAGCTCCGACGGCTGCGGGCTCAGCCCAGCGGCCGCGAACTTGTCGGGCACGTGCCGGTAGCCCATGGCGAGCTTGCCCGGCGACGGCTGCGGCGAGCCGGTGGTCAGCGCCAACCGGTCCACCGCGTCGACCAGCGTCGACGGCACCAGGTTGAGCACGCACTCGCCCTCGCGGCGCAGGTTGGCGGCCGTCTGCGCGCTGTCGCCCAGGCCGAGCACGCAGGAGCTGCCCAGCCACCAGGCCGACGACATCGGGGCGAGGTTGGTCGTGCCGTCCGGGTTGCGCGAGCTGATGATCACTACGGGGGTGCCGAAGTACAGCACCTTGAGGTCGAGGGTCTGGTGCACTGCCGCCGTCCTTGCGTCGCGTCCGTGCCCCGCGGTGCCGGGGCCGATGCCGAGCCTGCCGGGACGGCGGCCGCCACGCTGGCGGGGAACGGACGCGGCATCAGGTCAGCGGCGCACCTGCAGGGTCGACAGCAGCTCGGCGGTCGCGGCGACGACCGCGGCCACCGCCTTGTCGAAGGCCTCGGCGTTGTGCGCGGCCGGGGCGCGGAAACCGGAGATCTTGCGGACGTACTGCAGCGCGGCGGCCTGCACGTCCTCCTCGGTGACGATCTCCTGGAACGGCGGGCGAAGGGTCTTGATACTGCGGCACATGGTTGCCATTGTGCTCGCTGGGCATCATTGACGGGTGTCCACTGCCGTGCCGATGACCGAGAGCCGACCCGCCGCCGTACGCGTGCTGGCCGTCCTGCTCGCCATGACCGCCCTGGCCACGGCTTCGGTCGAGTGGCTGAACTGGTACTACGCCACCGACGGCGGCTACCCGCTGTTCGTGCGCACCGCCTGGGCGCTGCTGCGCTCGCTGTTGTTCCTGGTGCTGATCTTCCACCTGTGGCGGGGCCGGCACGGCGCCGCGCCGTTCGGGCTGATCCTGGCGGTGACGACGCTGTTCGCGCTGGCCCGGCTGGTCGTGCCGAAGCAGGGCGCACCGGCCGTGCCCGGGATCATCGGGTTCGGCGTGGTGGCGGTGCTGTGCCTGATCGTGGTGCTGCTGCTGTATCGGTCGGCGAGCGTGCAGGAGTTCCTGAGCCGGCCGAAGCTGCGCTGGTGGATCAGCCGGGACGGGCTGACCCGCAAGCCGATGCCGAGCCGTCCGCAGGTGCCCGGCTGGGTGCTGACCACCCGGGTGGCTGTGTTCAGTTACAGCGCGCTGATGCTGGTCGCCTGCGTGGTCGCGGCGGGGCGGCTGCTCGACGGTGACGTCACCCTGCTGCCGCTGATCGTGGGCTGGTTCGTGTTCGCGCTGATGGTCAGCTACGTGGCGCTGTTCTTGAGCATCTTCCTGGTCAAGGGCAAGAGGTGGGCCCGGCTGCAGCTGGTGCTGCTGACATTGCTGGTACTGCTGGTGCACCTACCGCTGTGCCGGCTGCTGCTCGGGGTGGACGGGCTGGTCCGAGACGGCGGCCCGCTGCTGGTGGCGGCGCTGCTCGCGCTGTGGGGCCTGTGGCGAGCGGGTCGCAACGGCCACTTCGTCCCCGCGGCCCAACGCTCCACCGCCCAGCCCGACCCGGCCGCGACGCACCCCACTCAGTAATAGACGTTGGCCTATCTGGATGAGAATTTGTAGATCGAACTCAGCCGGATAGGCCAACGTCTGTGAAAAGCGGAGCGCGGGGGCGGCCGGGCCGAGCGAGCGGGTGCAGGGGACCGGGTCAGGTGGTGGTGCGGAAGGTGCGGCGGTACGCGAGCGGGGCGGTGCCGACCGTGGCGCGCAGGTGCTGGCGCAGCGAGACGGCGGTGCCGAAGCCGGCCTGGTCGGCGACCTGGTCGATGGCGAGGTCGGTGCTCTCCAGCAGGTGGCGGGCGTGCTCGATGCGCTGGCGGGTGAGCCACCGGCCCGGTGACAGCCCGGTCTCCTCCCGGAACCGCCGGGTGAACGTGCGTACGCTCATGCGCGCGTGGCGGGCCAGTTGGTCCAGGTCGAGGGGTTCGCCGAGGCGGGTCAGCACCCATTCGCGGGTCGCCGCGGTGGAGGCGTCGCCGGGGGCGGGCAGCGGGCGTTCGATGAACTGGGACTGGCCGCCGTCGCGCCAGGGGGCCACGACGCAGCGGCGGGCGGCCCGGTTGGCGACCTCGCTGCCGTGGTCGCGGCGGATCACGTGCAGGCACAGGTCGAGCCCGGCGGCGACCCCGGCCGAGGTGAGCACCTGCCCGTCGTCGATGAACAGCACGTCGGCGTCGAGTGCGACCTGCGGGAACCTGCCGCGGAAGTCTTCGGCGTAGGCCCAGTGGGTGGCGGCGGGGCGCTCGTCGAGCAGACCGGCGGCGGCCAGCACGTACGCTCCGGTGCAGATGGACATGATCCGTTTGCCGGCGGCGTGGGCGGTGCGGAGGGCGGCCACGGCCGCGACGGTGGTGGGGGCGGCCAGGCGCTCGCGGTGGATGCCGGGCACGATCACGGTGTCGGCCCAGTCGAGCAGGTCGAGGCTGTGGTCGGGCTGCACGGAGAAGCCGGCGCTGGCGCGGATCGGGCCGCCGTCGGCGGTGCAGACGCGGATCTCGTAGAGCCGGTGGCCGGCGCTGTCGGTGGCGCAGCCGAACACCTGGCTCGGGATGCCGAGGTCGAGTGCCATGACTCCGTCGAGGGCAAGCACGGCGACACGGTGGCGAGCGGTCATGGCCGAATTCTTTCACATAGTGGCGGTCAGGCCACTGTTTGTCGGTGCATGAATTCCGGACCATGGACGACGTGACGTTGCTGGAAAACAGGGTGAAGCGGACGAGAAGCCAGAATCTCGCCTGGGCGGTGGCCGCCGTGGCGCTGGTGTCCATCGTGGGAGCGGCCGGGTTCCGGGCGACGCCCGGTGTGCTCATCGAGCCGCTGGAGCAGGCGTTCGGCTGGTCGCGCGGCACCATCTCGGCCGCCGTGTCGATCAACCTCGTGCTGTACGGGCTGACCTCGCCCTTCGCCGCGGCGCTGATGGAGCGCTTCGGCATGCGCCGGGTGGTGGCCGGGGCGCTGCTGCTGGTCGCCGCGGGCAGCGGGCTGACCGTGTTCATGACCGCGAGCTGGCAGCTGATGCTGCTGTGGGGCGTGCTGGTGGGCCTTGGCACCGGCTCGATGGCGCTGGCGTTCGTGGCCACGTTCACCAACCGCTGGTTCGTCAAGCACCGGGGCCTGGTGACGGGCGTGCTGACCGCCGGTGGTGCGGCGGGGCAACTGGTGTTCCTGCCGCTGCTGGCGAGCCTGGTGCAGGCCTACGACTGGCGGGTGGCGGCGCTGACCGTGGCCGGGTCGGCGCTGCTGGTGGTGCCGCTGGTGCTCTGGCTGCTCCGCGACGACCCGTCCGACCTGGGCATCACCGCGTACGGCGCCTCCGCTAGTGACTCGTCCCGGCAGCCCGCCTGGACGGCGGGCAGCCGCGGACTCCCCACCAGCGGCCCGGACGCACCTGCGGCCGCGGCGCCGGCGAGCACGGGTGCGGCCCGCCGGGCCCTGGGGGCGTTGCGCGACGCCGCGAAGACCCGGACGTTCTGGCTGCTGGCGGGCGGGTTCGCGATCTGCGGTGCGACCACCAACGGCCTGGTGGGCACGCACTTCATCCCGGCCGCGCACGACCACGGCATGCCGACCACCACCGCGGCGAGCCTGCTGGCGCTGGTCGGCGTCTTCGACATCGTCGGCACCATCGCGTCGGGCTGGCTCACCGACCGCTTCGATCCGCGCTGGCTGCTGGGCGTCTACTACGCGCTGCGCGGGCTGTCGCTGATGCTGCTGCCGGAGCTGTTCGCCGCCGACCCGCACCCGAGCATGCTGGTCTTCATCCTGTTCTACGGGCTGGACTGGGTGGCCACGGTGCCGCCGACGATCGCGCTGTGCCGGCAGCACTTCGGGGCTTCGGCGGCGATCGTGTTCGGCTGGGTGTTCGCCTCGCACCAGTTCGGCGCGGCGGGCATCGCGCTGGTCGCCGGTCTGGTCCGGGACAGCAGCGGCTCGTACGCCGCGGCGTTCTACGGTGCCGGACTGCTGTCACTGGCTGCGACCGCGATGTCCCTGGCCATCACCCGTCCGGGCGTGTTGCGGCGCTGGCGTTTGGCTGCATGATCGCGGTTTGACCTGTCCCGATCTGGATCTTGTCTGGGTCGGGGCAGGCATGAAAACCGGTTACTCCGGGTATGCACACACCTGTGATAACCACGCTGGTGAAGGGTGTACCCACGCCCGAACATCTCGCCAGGGTGCAGAGCACCCTGCCTGCCAACGGCACCGCCCCGTTGAAGATCGCGATGGTGGCGCCGCCCTACTTCGACGTGCCACCGGCCGCGTACGGGGGGATCGAGGCGGTTCTCGCAGACCTGTCCAACGCGCTGGTCGACCTGGGGCACCGGGTGACCGTGATCGGCGCCGGTCGGGATGGCACGAAAGCAAGGTTCTGGCAGGTGTGGGAACGGGCCGTGCCGGAACGGCTGGGTGAGCCCGGACCCGAGATCATCTACGCCACGCTCACCCGCCGGGTGGTGGAGAGCATGGCCGCCGCGGGCGAGGTCGACGTGGTCCACGACCACACCTTCGCCGGGCCGCTCAACGCCCCCGCGTACGACGCGATGGGCCTGCCCACGATCGCCACGGTGCACGGTCCGGTCGACTCGGAGCTGCGTGGCTACTACCAGACCCTGGACCGAGACCTGTCCCTGGTCGGCATCAGCCAGCGGCAGCGCTCGCTGGCCCCGGAGCTGAACTGGATCGGGGTCGTGCACAACGGGCTGCGCCCGCAGGACTGGCCGTTCCAGCGGGAGAAGAAGGACTACGCGCTGTTCCTGGGCCGTTTCAACGCCGACAAGGGCGCGCACACCGCGGTGCTCGCGGCGCACGAGGCGGGGCTGCCGCTGATCCTGGCCGGCAAGTGTGCCGAACCGGCGGAGAAGAAGTACTACGCCGAGCAGGTCGAGCCGCTGCTCGGGCCGAACGACCAGATGATCGGCATCGCCGACGCGACACTCAAGCGTGAGTTGCTGGCAAATGCCCGCTGTCTGCTGTTTCCTGTGCAGTGGGAGGAACCTTTCGGCATGGTGATGATCGAGGCGATGGTCTGCGGCACGCCCGTGGTGGCGCTGCGCGGCGGTGCGGTGCCCGAGGTGGTGGAGCACGGCGTGAGCGGCTTCATCTGCGAGGACCCGACCGAGCTGCCGGCGGCTCTGCGGGCGGCGTCGGAACTGGACCCGGCGGAGTGCCGCGAGCAGGTGGTGCGGCGCTTCAGCGACCAGCGCATGGCGGTCGGCTACGTGCAGGCGTACCGGACCGCGCTGGCGGAGCGGCGTGGGCCGCGCACGTCGGGCCGCAACGGGCACTCGGCGGTCCGTGCCGGACGGCTGACCACGGCGGGTGAGCGGTGACGAATCCCGCACCGCTCAACGCAGGCGACCCGCAGCCGATCGGCCAGGGTCAGGTCACCATCGTCGAAGGCACCACGTTCAGCATCTGCGCGCCCAACGGGGACATGGACCCGGGGGGCGCGCAGGGCCTGTTCTTCCGGGACACCCGGATCATCTCGCGCTGGCAGCTGCGCATCGACGGGCAGCCTCCGCAGCCGCTGTCGGTGGCCGACACCGACACGTTCGCGTCGCGGTTCATGCTGCGGCGCGCGCCGGCGGCGGGGCACGCCGACAGCACGCTGCTGGTGGTGCGACAGCGCGTGGTGGGCGAGGGCATGCGCGAGGTCGTCACGCTGACCAACGTCGGCCGCGAGGCCACCCTGGTGCACCTGGAACTGCACGTCGACGCCGACTTCGCCGACCTGTTCGCGGTCAAGGAGGGCCATGCGGCCGGCTCGGCGACGCACGCCCAGGCCAGCGGGGTCAACCTGGTGTTCAGCCGGCCCGACAATTCGCGCGGCCTGCTCGTGCACGCCACCGGCGAGCCCATCAGCAGCCACAACGGGCTGAGCTGGCAGGTGGTCATCCCGGCCCGCGACGAGTGGCGCACCGAGATCATCGTGCATCCGGTGGTGGAGAGCCGCCGCATCGAGCCGCGCTTCCGCGAGCACCTGACGCCTGAGGAGGCCGAGGAGCACTCGTGGCGCCGCCAGGTCACCTCGATCCGGACCCAGCACGAGGGGCTGGGTCTGGTGCTGCGGCGCAGCGTGCGCGACCTCGACGCGCTGCGCATCGCCGCGGGCGAGGACTCCGCGCACACCTTCGTGGCCGCGGGCGCGCCCTGGTTCATGACCCTGTTCGGCCGCGACAGCCTGCTCACCTCGTGGATGGCGCTGCCGCTGGACCCGTCGCTGGCCGTCGGCACGCTGTACACGCTGGCCGCGCTGCAGGGCCGCCAGGTCGACCCGTGCAACGAGGAGGAGCCGGGGCGCATCCTGCACGAGCTGCGGCTCGGCCCGCAGAGCACGTCCGCGCTGGGCGGGATGCACTACTACGGCACGATCGACGCCAGCCCGCTGTTCGTGGCGCTGCTCGGCGAGGCCTGGAAGTGGGGCGCGGCCGAGTCCGACGTGCGGGCGCTGCTGCCGGCCGCCGACGCGGTGCTGGCGTGGATGGACGGCTTCGGCGACCGGGACGGCGACGGGTTCATCGAATACCAGCGCGCCACCGACCGTGGCCTGTTCAACCAGGGATGGAAGGACAGCTGGGACGGGATCAACGACGCGGCGGGCCAGCTCGCCGAGCCGCCGGTCGCGCTGGCCGAGGTGCAGGGGTACGCCTATGCCGCGTGGCTGGCCCGCGCGGACCTGGCCGACGCGTTCGGTGAGACGGCGCTGGCCGAGTCCTGCCGGGCGCGGGCCGACAAGCTGCGCTCGCTGTTCGCCGAGGCGTTCTGGCTGCCCGACGACGGCTATTTCGCGATCGCGCTGGACGGGCGCAAGCGCCGCATGGACGCCATGTCCAGCAATCCCGGGCACTGCCTGTGGACCGGCATCGTCACCGACGAGCACGCCGCGCAGCTGATCGCGCGGCTGTCCGAGCCGGACATGGACAGCGGGTACGGGCTGCGCACGCTGTCGGACCGGATGGGCGCGTACAACCCGATGAGCTACCACAACGGGTCGGTGTGGCCGCATGACACCGCGCTGTGCGTGGCCGGGCTGATGCGGTACGCCCACATCCCCGGCGCGGTCGAGCTGGCCCACCGGCTCACCGACGGCCTGCTGCGGGCCGCGATGTCGTTCGGCGGGCGGCTGCCCGAGCTGTTCTGCGGCTTCCCGGCGGACCGCTACCGCCCGCCGGTGCCGTATCCGACCTCGTGCTCGCCGCAGGCGTGGGCCAGCGGGGCGCCGCTGCTGATCGTGCGCGCGTTCCTCGGCCTGGACCTGGACGTGCCCAAGCGCAGACTGGTGCTGCGGCCGCGGCTGCCGCAGGAGTGGGGCACCGTGACGGTGGACCGGCTGCCGTTCGCCGGGTCGCTGCTGAAGATCGCGGCGTCGGGCACCGATGCCCAGGTGCACGGCCTGCCCGAACCCTCCACTGTGATCAACTGAGATTCCCGGCGGCTCAGGTCAGTCCCTGCGCGGCCAGGGTCTGGCGCAGGTGCTGCAGGCAGCGGGCGAGCAGGCGGGACACGTGCATCTGGGACAGGCCGAGCCGCTGGGCGATCTCGGCCTGGGTCAGGTCGGCGGCGAAGCGCAGCGCCAGGATGTGCCGGTCGCGGGGCGACAGCCCGGCCACCGCGCGTCCGATGGCGTGGCGATCGGGCAGCGACTCCAGCCGCCGGTCCTGCTCGCCGAGCAGCTCGCCCAGTTCGGCGAAGCCGCTGCCGCTGCGCACCACGCTGTTGAGCGAGCCGATGGCATACGCATGCGCGCATTCCAGCCCGTCCCGGATGTCGTTCTCGTCCCGGCCCAGGAACGTGGCCAGGTCGCCGATGTCGGGGGTGCGCTGCAGGGACTGGCACAGCTGCGGCACCGCTCGGCTGATCTCCAGGTGCAGTTCCTGCAGGTGGCGGTGCACTCGCAGCGCCCAGCCGCGGTCGCGGAAGTGCCGGCGCAGCTCGCCGAGCATGGTCGGGGCGGCGAAGTGTTCGAACCGGACGCCGTGGCTGCTGTCGTAGCGGTCCACCGACTTGATCAGCCCCAGCAGCGCGACCTGGACCAGGTCGTCGGGGTCCTCGCCGCGGAAGCTGAACCGCCGGGCCAGCCGCCGGGCCAGCGGCATGCCGGCGCGGATGACGGCGGCCCGGGCCCGCTCCCGTGCGGGGTCGTCCGCCGGGATGCGGTGCAGCCTGGCCAGCGCCACCGACACGCGGCGGTCGCGCTCGGCGGTCCACGCCTCACCGGCGAGCTCCGTGGAGCCCAGCACGGCATCGATCCTCAACGCGTCCGCATGGGTGCTCATCGCCGCCATCCGCCGGTCATGCCGGTCGCGCCGCTCTGCGCGGCATCGGGTCACCGGCCTTCAGCAGTCAGACTCACTAAGCGGATTTTAGCGACATGTCAGCTTCGGTGGCCGGGGTTGCCGGCTTTCTAGGGCGCGGCAACCTCGCCACCTCCGCCTGCACCGCGGTGCCGTACGCGCAGATCTCGATCCACGACTCGGTGATCGGGCGGTGGTCGAACCGCATGGCCAGCACGGCGTTCGCGCCCATCCGCGACGCGACGCGCGCCATGCGGTCGACGGCCTCCAGGCGGCACTCGGTCAGCATGTGGATGCGCACGTCCATGCTCACCCCGGTGCCGTCCAGGGGCGACTTGAAGCCCTCGCTGTAGGCGCTCAGCGTGCGCGCCGACAGGCCCAGCACCTCGCCGTACACGGCCCGGATCACGTGACCTGGCAGCTGGTCGGTGGTCACCACCAGCACGCCCCCGCGGTTGACGACATCACGCATGAACACCACCTCCTGAACGTCCGATAAGAGTGGTATGTCCATCGTGAATGAAAACGTAATCATTCGGTACTCATTTACCACCTTTTTGTGTTAATGAGGCAGACGGGGCATCGTCCGTACGGCGTGCGACCATCGCGTCATGCCGCTGACGCCGATCATCGCCACCCTCGCCTACGTGCTGTCCCCCGACGGGGACAGCGTGCTGCTGCTGCACCGCGACAAGCGGCCCGACGACATCCACTTCGGAAAGCACGTCGGCCTGGGCGGGCGGGTCGAGCGCGACGAGGACGTGCTGACCGGCGTGAAACGCGAGGTCCAGGAGGAGTCGGGGCTCATCGCCCGGCGGCTGTCGCTGCGCGGCACGGTCTCCTGGCCGGGCTTCGGCCGCCGCGGCGAGGACTGGTTCGGGTTCGTGTTCCGGGTCGACGAGTTCGACGGCGAGCCGCACCAGGGCAACCACGAGGGCACCCTGGGCTGGGTGCCCCGCGAGCGCCTGTACGACGTGCCGATGTGGGCCAGCGACCGCGAGTGGCTGCCGATGGTCTTCGACGACGACCCGCGTCCGTTCCACGGCGTCATGCCCTACCGCGACGGCGAGATGGTGAGCTGGAGTTACGTGCGCTGACGGCGGAGCGGATACGCGGATCGGTCAATATATCGACCGCTGTATGCGCTACTGCCTAGAGTGTGCTCACCGCGTCCGGGACGGGGGTGCGGTCGCGGGGAAGCGGTGATGGCCCGGCCATCCCACGCTGGCAGCGCGAGCTGCCTACGGAGGGTGCGGGAGGGCCGGGCCATCATCGGCGAGGAAGACCTCGATTGCCTGCTCCTGCGACTTGCCGTACTGGTTGAACAGCCGGGACGCCTCGGCCCGGCAGCGCGCCGCCGCCGCGCGGTCGCCGGCGGCCTGCTGCACCTTGGCGATCTGTCGCAGCGCCGCGCCCTGCCGACCGTAGTCGTCGATGTCGCGGGCCCGGCGCAGCGCCGTCTGCGTGTCCGAGCGGGCCAGGTCGGGGCGCCGGACGCGCAGGTGGATCTCCGAGCGGACCAGGGTCATGTCCACGAAGTACGCGCCGTCACTCTGCTCGTCGGCCATCGCGATGCTGCGCCGGCAGTAGCTCAGGGCCCGCCGGTGGTCGCCGGCCTTGGCGTGCAGCAGGGCCAGGACGCCCACCGCCATCATGGCGTGGACGGTCCCCTGCTCGCCGCGGACCAGTTCGAGGCTGCGGTGCACGGTGGCGATGGCCTCGTCGACCCGGTCCTGGGAGGTGAGCACCTCGCAGGCGTTGAGCAGCACCAGCGCTCGCAGCTTGGTCGCGCCGAGGCCGGCGAGCGCGTCATGGCTGTCCTGGAAGTGGCGCAGTGCCAGGTCCGGCTCGCCCGTGCGGCTGGCCAGGATGCCCAGGCTGTTCGTCACCGCCGCGATGCCGTCGAGGTCGTCATGCGCCCGCCAGAGCGCCAGCGCCCGCTCCAGCGACTCCCGCGACTCGGCGTAGCGCCGACGGAAGTAGAACGCCTGGCCGCGCATGTTGTGCGCGATGGCCGCCGAGTGCGGGTCGTCGGAACTGTGCAGCCGCAGGGCCAGCGCGGCGAGCCGATCGACCTCGTCGGGCGTGCGCCGCAGCAGGTAGAGGCTCGTTGCGCGCAGCAACTGCGCCGGATACCGCCGGTCCACGGGGGTCGCCTCGCCGGCCTGTGTGGCGACCGCGGCGGCGGCGGCCAGCTCGGCGTCGAGCCAGCTGCTCGCCTCCGCCAGCGTGCTGATCGGCACCAGGCCGGTGCCCTCTGGGCCCTGCAGCGCGGCGTCGACGGGCCGGACCATGCCCACGACCTGCTGCAGAGCCCGGTGTGCGGTGCCCACGTAGTACACGAACAGTTGGTGCAGCGCCTGGGCCCGCTCCTGCGGCGGATCGTCGTGCAGCGCGCACTCGGCCGCGTAGAGGCGCAGCAGGTCGTGCAGCTGGACGCGGCCCGCCGACATGTCCACCAGGCGCGCCTCGACGAGCCGGTCCAGCGCGGAGGCGGCGACGGCGCGCGTCTGGCCGAGCAGCGCCGCCATCGCGGTGACGCTCAGGTGCGGTGCGCGGGCCAGGCCCGCCATCCGGAACGCGCGCGCGGCCGGCGCGTCCAGGGCCCGGTAGCTGGCCTGGAAGCAGGAGCGTACGGCCATGTCGTCGGTGTGCAGCTCGTCGAGCCGGCCGCGTTCGTCGACCAGCCGCTCGACGAGGTCCGCCGCTGACCAGTCCGGCCGGGCGTCGAGCCGGGCCGCGGCGATGCGCAGCGCCAGCGGCAGTCGCCCGCACAGGGCCGCGAGCTGCTGCGCGGCGCGGGCGTCGGCGCGGCTGCCGAGCAGCCGCAGCGCGTCGGCCTCGTCGAGCACGTCCAGAGGCAGCAGCGCGGCGGAGTCCAGCGAGGTGAGCGCGCGGCGGCTGGTGACCAGCACCAGGCAGCCGGGGGTGCCGGGCAGCAGCGGGCGCACCTGTGCGGCGTCCACGGCGTTGTCGAGCAGCACCAGCAGGCGCCGCCCGGCCAGCCGGGTGCGGAACATCGCGCCCGCCTCGGCGGCGTCGGCCGGGGTGTCGCCGTCGGGTGTGCCGAGCGCCCGCAGGAACCGGTGGAGCACGTCGCCGGGGTCCAGCGGGGTGAGCCGGGGGTTGGAGCCCTGCAGGTCGAGATAAAGCTGGCCGTCGGGATAGTCCTCGGCGAGGGTGTGGGCGAGCCGGATCGCCAGCGCGGACTTGCCCACCCCGCCGGGACCGTGGATGTTGCGCACCCCGGCGGTGGCGCCGCTCATCTCGGCGAGTTCACGCTCGCGCCCGACCAGGTCGGCGGGGTTCGGCGGCAGCTGGCGGGGCCGCACGGCGGAGTTCGCGGGTTTCGGGGCGAGCGCCGGGTCGCGGCGCAGCACCGCGGCCTGGACCTCGCGCAGCGCGTCGCCCGGTTCCAGGCCGAGCTGTTCGGCGAGCGCCTGCCGGGCCTGCTGGTAGACGTCGAGTGCGGCGGCGGCGTCGCCGCCGGTGTACAGCACCCGCATGAGCTGGCCGTAGGCGCGTTCGCGGGTGGGGTGCCCGGCGATGTGCTCGCGCAGTGGCGTGACCAGCGCGATGTCCTCGCCTGCCAGCAGCCTCGCTTCGAACAGGTCCTCGGTGCGGGCGGTGCGCAGCTCGTCGAGCGCGGTCGCGCGGGCGGCCAGCGCCGGGCCGACCGGGACGTCGGCCAGTGCCGGACCGGTCCAGCAGGCCAGCGCCTTGCCCAGCCGCGTCACGGCGTCGTGGACCCGGCCCTCGGCGAGCGCCGCGGTGCCCTCGTCGGCCAGCGCCTCCCAGACCGACACGTCGTACTCGCCGGGCGCGACGTGCAGCCGGTATCCGCCGGGTGTGGTGGCCAGCCGGTCGGGGTCGATGTCCGCGGCGGCCAGGGCGCGGCGCAGCGCGAGGGCGTACGAGCGCAGGTTGGCCACAGCCGAGCGGGGCGGTTGGTCGCCCCACAGTTCATCGGTGAGCCGTTCCAGGCTGACCACCCGGCCGGCGTCGAGCAGCAGCACCGCCAGCATGCACCGGACTTTGGGCACGGGGACGCCGCCCGGGTTCCCGCCCCGGCCGAGGGCCACCGGCCCCAGCAGCCGGAACAAGATTGACACCGTGCCTCCCCGCGGACGCTTGCCGGCGTACAGACTACGATCCGCTGACGGCGGTTCACTCACGTTCCCGTCACTCGGTACGCAACGCCACGACCGGGTCGAGCCGGCCGGCCCGCTGCGCGGGCACCACGCCGAACACGATGCCCACCGCGCAGCTGACACCGAACGCCAGCGCGATCGACCACCAGGTCAGCGCCGCGGGCACCGGGCTCAGCGCGGCCGTGGCCAGCGACGCGCCGACGCCGAAGGCGATGCCGAGCAGGCCGCCGATGGTGGTCAGCAGCACCGCCTCCAGCAGGAACTGCAGCCCGATGTCGCGCGGCCGCGCGCCCAGCGCCATGCGCAGCCCGATCTCGCGGGTGCGTTCGCGTACCGAGACCAGCATGATGTTGGACACGCCGACCCCGCCGACCAGCAGTGAGATGCCCGCGATCGCGGCCAGCACGGCGGTCAGCACGCCCAGGATGTCGCCGAGCACGCCGAGGATCTGCTCCTGCGTGACGGCGCTGAACTCCTCGTCGGGGTGGCGGCGGTGCAGCTCGGCGACGATGTCGCGGCCCAGCCGGTCGATGGTCTGCGCGTCGGGCGCCTTGACCGCGAACGCGTCCACCCGCTTGGTCGCGAGCAATCGCTGCGCCGTGGACAGCGGGATGTGCACCTCGTTGTCGCGGTCCACGCCCAGGCTCTGCCCCAGCGGGGCGAACACCCCGATCACCCGGAACCGCACCCCGGCGATGGTGACCTGCTGTCCGACCGGGTCCCGTTCGCCGAAGAGGGTCCTGGCCACGGAACTGCCGAGCACCGCGACGCGGCGTCCGGTCTCCACGTCGGTGCGGGTCAGGTATGCCCCGCTGCGCACGTCGCGCAGGAACACCTTCGGGGTCGTCTCCAGCACGCCGAGCAGGCTGGTGAACACCTGTTCGTTGCCGGCGCGCACGTTCTCGCCGGAGGTCAGTGACACGGCGACCCGGTCGCGGTCACCGGCGATGCGGATGATCGCGTCCAGATCGGACTGGTCGAGCCGGGAGACGGCCGGGGCGGCATTGAGGCTGACCTGCCCGGGGACGACCAGCAGCAGGTTCGAGCCGAGCCCTTCGACCTGGGCCTGCACCTCGTTCTTGGTGCCGGTGCCCAGCGCCACCAGGATGACCACCGCGCCGACGCCGATCACCATGCCGAGCATGGTCAGTCCGCTGCGCATCCGGTTGGCCCGCAGCGCGTCCAGAGCCACCCGCCATGCTTCCGCGAGCCTCATCGCCGGTCCTCCCCGGCGTCGGTGGGCGTGCCGTGGCCGCCTGCGGGACCCGCGTGGTCGGCCCGCGCGGCGTCCGGTGCGCCGGCCGATGCGGTCCGGTCGACGACGGCGGTGTCGGCGACGATGCGACCGTCGCGCATGGTGATCTGGCGGCGGGCCCGCGCGGCGACCTCGCGGTCGTGCGTCACCAGCACCACCGCCACGCCCTCGGCGGTGTTGAGCTGCTCCAGCAGTTCCAGCACCGCCGCGCCGGTGGCCTGGTCGAGGTTGCCGGTCGGTTCGTCGGCCAGCAGCACGACGGGCTCGGTGACCAGTGCCCGCGCGATCGCCACGCGCTGCTGCTCGCCGCCGGAGAGCTGGTTGGGCCGGTGCCCGATGCGGTGGCCGAGCCCCACGCGTTCCAGCATCTGCGCGGCCCGCTCGCGGCGTTCGCGCGCGCCCATCCCGCGGTAGACCAGCGGCAGCGCCACGTTGTCCAGCGCGCTGGTGCGCGACAGCAGGTGGAACGACTGGAAGACGAAACCGATGGTCGCGTTGCGCAGGTGCGCCATCTCCGCCGCGGTCAGCCCGGCCACGTCGCGCCCGCCGATGCGCAGCCTGCCCGACGTCGGCTGGTCCAGGCCGCCGAGCAGGTGCATCAGGGTGGACTTGCCCGAGCCCGACGGTCCGACGAGAGCCACGTGCTCGCCGTGCCCGATGGACAGGCTCACCCCGCGCAGCGCCGGCACGCTCACCCCGTCCAGGGCGTACGTGCGGGCCACGTCGATCGCCTCGATCGCGGCGTCGGAGGTCACGGCAGGGTCGCCCCCTCGGTGACGCGGTCCACGCCGCGTACCACGATCCGCTCGCCCTCGCGCAGCCCGTCGGTGATCTGCAGGGTGTCCATCCCGGACGCGCCGACCACGACCGTGCGCCGCTGCGCCTTGCCGTCCGCGCCGCGCACCCAGACGCTGTCGCGGCCTTCGCCGGTGAACACGGCCGCGGCGGGCACCGCGGTCACGTCGGCGGCCTCGCGCACCTTCAGCCGCGCCACCGCGCTCATGCCGGGCCGCGGCGTCGGCGCACCCGACGGCGTCTCCAGCGTCAGGTGCACCCGGTAGGCCACCGCGCCGCGGCTGTTCGGCGTCGGCAGCACGTCGACCGCGCCGACCCGGGCCGGATACCGCACCCCGGGCGCGGCGTCGAGCTCCACCTCGGCGGTGATCCCGGTGCGCACCAGCAGGATGTCGGTCTCGTCGACGTCGGCGACGATGCCGAGCACGCTCGTGTCGACCACGGTGACGATCGCGGAGCCGGCGCTGACCGGAGCCCCCACGGCCGGGGCCGCGGCGACCCCGGCGGGCGCCGCGACCGGACCCGTCACCCCGGCGGGCGCGCCGGTGCCCAGGCCGCCGAGCAGGCTGCTCAGGTCCGGGCCGGCCGCGGCGGACGAGGTGCCGCCCAGCTGCACCACCCCGGCGATGGGGGCGCGCAGGGTCAGTGCGTCCACGCTCGCCTTCGCCAGGTCGTACGCCTGCTGGGCCTGCAGCCGCTGCGCCGAACCCAGCGCCTGCATCGCCGAGCCGAGCGACGCCACGCCGCGCTGCACCGCGGCGGCGGCCGCGGCCACGCCGGCCGACGCCTGCCGGTAGCCGGCCTCGGCGGCGGTGACGTGGGCGAGCAGCGCGTCCCTGGTCGACGGGTCGGCGACCTGCTCGGCGGCGGCACGGGCGTGGTCGAACGCCTCGCGGGCCGATGCGTCGAGCTTGCGCCGTGCGGCCGACAGGTCGACCCGCACCGTGCCGCCGCCGGAGCGCTTCGACGCGTCCAGGGCCTGCTTGGCCTGGCGCAGCCGGGTGCGGGTGGCGGGGGAGTCGATCACGGCCAGCAGCTGGCCCTTGGCGACCTGCTGGCCCGGCGTGACGACGAGACCGGCCAGGGTGCCCTCGGCGGGCGCGGTGACGGTCGCGGCGGCGCGGGCGGTGACCGAGGCGGGGGCGTCGACGACCTCGCTGACGGTGGACCGGCCGACCTCGGCCACGGTCACGTCGGCGGTGTCCTCGCAGGACGCCGCGGTCAGCGAGGTCAGCAGGAGCACCGTGCCGAGGGCGAGCGCGGGTCGTGCGGTGCTGCGAAGGGGGGTGCGCACCTGCGCGAGCCTATCCAGGATGGTCAACCCGTGGCCATCCGGGCGCTGCCGTGACGTCACCCGATGTGGCAGTCTCATCGCGGAGGTGCGCGATGGCGACAGACGACACGACGCAGGACGAGGCCAAGCAGACGGCCCCGGCGCAGCGGCGCCCGGAAGTGGACCCGGGCACGCCGGACGCGCAGGCGGCCCGCCGAAACCGGCACGTGTTCGTCGTCGGTTTCCTGGGCGGCCTCGGTCTGATGAGCGCGATCGTGCTCACCTGGGCGGTGCGTGAGACGCTGTCGGTGCTGCTGCTGATGCTCGCCGCGCTGTTCCTGGCGATCGGCCTGCACCCGGCCGTGGCGTGGCTGCAGCGGCGCGGGCTGCCGCGCGGCCTCGCGGTCACGATCGTCGCGCTGGCCGTGGTGCTGGTCGCGTGCGGCGGCCTGGGCGCGCTGGCGCCACCGCTGGTCACCCAGACCGGTGAACTGATCGAGAACCTGCCCGCCTACCTCGACGGGCTCAACCGCAACCCGCAGGTGGCCGACTTCAACCAGCGGTTCGACGTGATCGACCGGCTGAAGGACGCCGCCACCAACGAGAACATCACCAAGGCCCTCGGCGGGGCGCTGGGCGGCGTGCAGGCCGTGTTCGGCGTCATCTTCAACGTGCTCACCGTGTTCATCCTCACCATCTACTTCCTGGCCGCGTGGACCCGGCTCAAGGAGGGCTTCTACAAGCTGTTCCCGGCCTCGCGCCGGGACACCGCCCGCGAGATCGGCGACGAGATCTTCGAGAAGATCGGCGCTTACCTGCTCGGTTCGCTGGGGATCGCGTTCGTCGCCGGGGTGAGCACGTTCGTGTTCCTGCTGATCGTCGGGGTGTCGTACGCGTTCGCGCTGGCGATGGTGGTCGCGGTGTGCGACCTGATCCCGCAGATCGGCGCGACGCTGGGCGCGGTCGTGGTGGTCATCGCAGGGTTCGCGCACTCGCCGACGGCCGGCATCGCCTGCGTCGTCTTCTTCATCCTGTACCAGCAGCTGGAGAACTGGGTCATCGCGCCGCGGGTGCTGCGGCGCTCGGTCGACGTGTCCGACCTGGCCGTGATCCTGTCCGCGCTGATCGGCGCGGTGCTGCTCGGCGCGCTCGGCGCGCTGATCGCGATCCCGGTGGTCACGGGCGTGCAGCTGACCATGCGGAAGATCGCGATGCCGCACCTGGACCGTATCTGAGGGCGCGGGCGGCGGGGACGGAAGGCCGACACACCACCACTTCCATGTATGGGGTATGACTGTCGGCATGCAACCCGACGGCAACCTCCCCTCCGCTGTGTCCACAGTCGACGGTGCCGATCCGCTGGCCAAGCTGATCGACTCGGCGCGCGGCTGGCACGGCGTACAACTCGGCGTGCTCGGCTTCATCGGCTTCTGCGGCGTGCTGAAGATGGGCGCGGAAGCGCCCGGCCCCGACTGGCTGCAGTGGCTGGCCACCGGCGGCTCGGTCGGCGCGTTCGCCACCGCGCTGTGGTCGATCGTCATGGTCGGCAAGGTGGCCTGGCCGACCGGCGACCCCGCCGCGCCCGCCGACCCGGCCGAGATGAGCGGTCAGCTGCGCTCCGGCATCCGCACCACCATCGTCTCGGTGGCGCTGATGGCGTTCGCCGGCCTGTCCGCCTGGTGGCCCACCGAGCAGGCGCCGTCCGTCGAGGTCAGCCTCGGCAACGGCGGCAAGGCCTGCGGCCAGGTCGCCGAGGGCGCCCCGGCGGGCGCCATGTGGCTCAACACCGCCGCGGGCGAGACCCTGGAGGTCCACCTCACCACGGTCGCCAACGTCCGCCCCGTCGCCTCCTGCTGACCCTCGCGCAACTCTTGAAGACTCGCGCCTTCGCCCAGCGGCTGAGGGCGCGAGTCTTCAAGAGTTGCCGCAAGGGGTGAAGGTCAGACCTGCCAGACGTCCACGCAGGTGGTGTCGGCGGTGGACCAGCGGGCCAGCAGGTGGTGGCCGTCGGCGCTGAAGGCGGTGCGCACCGAGCGCGCGGCCGCGATGTCGGTGCGGAACACCTCCTCGTCGGTGCCGGACTCGTGCAGCCACACCGCGGTGCCCGCGGTCCCGGCACGCAGCCGCCCGTCGGGGCTGTCGCACTGCGGCGCGAAGCCGTCGTGCGGGCTGTGCTCGGTGTAACCGTCGTAGCGGCGGTGCAGGTCCTCGCCGACCATCTCCTCGACGACCGTGCCCGTGCCCAGGTCCCACATCGTCGCCACGTCACGCACGTACCGTCCGACGTGGACCTTGCGGTCCGCTTCGGCGATCAGCCGCCACTGGCCCTCGTGCACCAGCACCTTCACCGGCTTGTTGTTCGACGCCGCCTGGAAGCTGCTGGTCAGGTGCCCGCTGGCCACGTCCCACACACTGAACTGCCCGCCGGTGCTCCAGGAGACCAGCGCCAGCCGGCCGCCGGGCCCGACGAACACCTTGCCGCTGCCGTCGCCGGCGCGCTGCTTCGGGCGCACTTCGTTGACGACCGCGCCGTTGGCGATGGACCGCATGCGCACGTACGCCCCGGAGCGCTCGCACTCCACCAGCAGCTCGTGGTCGGGGGTGAGCAGCCAGTCCCCGTCCACCCGCAGCTGGTGCCGCTTGGCGGCCCGGTCGCCGCTGAGCAGCTTCGCCGAACGCGCCACCGCCGCGACGGTGTCCGAGGTCAACACCGCCCCGGCCGCGACACGGTGCTCCATGAGGATGCCTTCACGCTGCGCGGTCAGGTCGTACACCCGGTCGTCGGCGGTGCGCACCTGCGCCAGCGCCGCCCCGGGGCCGTACTGCCCGCCCTCGGCGACCAGCCAGCGCACCAGGCGGGCCCGGCCGTCGGGCAGGTCCCAGCTCAGCGGCTCCATCCGCCACGACGCGATGGTGGCCGGCACCCGCCGTGCGGCGACCCGCCCGGCCCAGCGCGCCGCCCCGCGGATCACCGCGTACTCCGGCTCCGCCGGGTGCCGCACCGGGCGGCCCAGCTCGGCGTGCAGCACCGCGCGGGCCGCGGGCAGCCGCGACGCGCCGCCGACCAGCAGCACGCCGCTCACGTCGGCCAGCCCGAACCCGGACCGGGCGACCACCGCCCGGCAGCTCGCCACGAGCCATCGCAGCGCCGGCTCGGCCAGCCGGTCCAGCCCGCCCCGGTTCAGCCGGTACGGCGGGGCGTGCGGCGTCATCCGGTCCACCACCTCGTCTGTGTCGGCCAGCCGGTGCTTGACGGAGCGCACGAAGTCGCCTGCCGCATACCGCGCGTGCAGCCCGGTGTCGCCGCCCGACTGCAGCGCCGGGGTCAGCCAGTCGTGCAGCACCGCCCGCAGGTCGTTGACGAGCAGCAGGTCGAAGTCCTGGCCGCTGCCCGAGGTCTCGTGCGCCAGCACCTGCGGGCGCTCGTCCTGTATCCGGGCCAGCGACACCGTCCACGACGCACCCAGATCGCAGACCAGCACCAGCGCGCCGTCCGGCAGGTCGCCGTGGGTGTGCGGGTCCATGACCGCCGCGGTGGCGTCGGCGACCAGTTCGACGTCGGGGAAACCGGCGTCGGCGGCCAGCGCGATGAGCGCTTCGCGACGCCCGTCGTGCGGGGCGTAGGCGGCCGGCACGGTCAGCGCCAGCCGGTCGACGGTGACGCCGAACCGGCGCTCGGCCTCCGCATGCAGCGTACGCAGGAACACGGCCAGCACCTCCGGGGCGGAGGCCTGCCGGTCGCCCAGCCGGACCGGCTCGCCGCTGTCCAGCGACTGCCGCGGCCCGGCGGCGAACCAGCGGGGAATCGCCTCGCGCCGGTGCACCGCGGCCGTGCCTACCAGCAGGTCGCTCCCGTCGAGGCAGACCGCCGAGGGCCAGCTGAGCGCGCCCGTCACCGGGCACGGCACCGGATGGACCTGCGCCCCGGTGACGAGTGCCGCCGTGGTCTGGTACGTGCCGAAGTCGACTACCAGGAGGTGCTGTGCCATAGCGAACTCCCGAGTTTGCCTCGAAGCGACCCGAAGTGACGCCGTCGTCAGCCGCGTTGATGGTCGCCGATGCTAACGACCGGCTGTTGCAGGCGAGTTAACCGTTCGCGTGTCCGGGTTAACGATCTGTGCGCCAGACCGCCCGCATTGCGGATCCCACCACTGCTCCGGGGCGCTCGGGTATGCCCGGCGGCGACGGTGCGGGCTGGTCTACATTGCCCCGGTGGGCAGCGACTGGGTGCCGATGCGGCCGCGTGCCGGGATGACGGCCGCCGAGCTGGCGCGCCGCATCGCCGCGCAGCGGGCGGCGTTCCTGGCCACGGGCTGGTCTCCGGGCGGCGCGGCCGAGCCGTGCGCGAATGATGCCGTCTCTGCCGGGCGGGACGCCGCCGACGCGTGGCGGCGGGCCGACGAGGATCTCCGCGACGTGGTGGACCTGCCGGTGGACGGGGCCGGGTGGCCGTCGTTCCGGGTGGCCGTGATCGGCGCGAATCCGCTGCTCCCGCCCTCGTGGCGGGACGCCGCGTGGTCGAGCCTCGGCCCGGCGCAGGCCGGGGCCGAGTTTGCCCGCTGGCGTTGGTGGTACGCCGAGGTCACGGCCGGTCGGCTGGACTCCTACCTGGACCGGCTGCGCCTCTGGGACGAGCGCCGAGAGCTGGCCGCCTGCCGACGGGCGTCGCTGGACGCGGTGGCGTTGGCGGGTGCGCGACCGGTGGCCCGGGCGACGTCGCAGGAGTTCCTGGCCGCCCGGGACCGCCTCGCCGGGATCCCGGCGCCGCCGCCGGTTCCCGAACCCGGTCCGGCGCCGACCGGCGACGACGAGGCACCGACGCCGGCGGACCTGGGACCCGTCCGGGCGGGTCTGTGCGCCTACCGCCGGTCGCTGGCCGCGGCGATCGTCGAGGTCAACCGCACGGGCCCGCGCTCACTGCGGCTGCCCATGCCTCCGCCGGTGGGAGAGCCCGCCGGGGAGGTCCACGACCCGTGGCTGGAGGACTTCTTCACCTGGGCGGCTCCGTACTTGAGCGACGGCTGCGGCCTCTACCTGTGGGCGTGACCGGGTGCGTCACGTCAGGTGGTCAAAAATTCGAGCTGCTCCAGCGCCTGGCCGAACCAGTCCGCCGCCTCCGGGTCGTCGGTCGCCAGAAATGCCGCCTCCAGCCTGCCGGCGGGAGTGCCGGTGCGCAGCCAGGCCCGGACCTCCCGGTGGTAGCGGTCGTCGCGGGAGAAGGTCCAGCCGAAGTCGTCGATGAGGTAAGCCAGCCGCAGCGTCGCCGCCTCGCCGGGCTCGTCCGCCCAGACGGCCAGATACGGCTTGACCGTGTGCCCGTTCTCGGCGGCGCCCTCCAGCAGCGCGGTGATCCGGAGAGGGGAGTCGCGGTCGGTGAGGACCTGCCGCATCAGCGCCAGCAGGTAGCCTTCGACCGCCGCCAGCTCGTCCGGTGCCCAGGCCGTCCCGTGGTAGCGGACGTTGCTCAGCGTCTTGGTCAGCAGGTGGCCGTCGCGCTGCTCGCCGGTGGCGAACAGCTCCAGGATGCGCGGCAGGAAGTGCCGGAGATCGGCTTCATCGCCCCAGGTGGACAGCAGCTTGAAGGTGAAGCGTTCCAGGTCGCCCGCGGTCAGCCGGCGCAGCGGCACCCGCTGCAGGACCAGGGCCTCCGCGTCGTTCACGCAGTGGCCGCAGTAGCCGATGCGCTCGGCACGCGGGTGCCGCGCGAACACGGCGTAGAGCTCCGTTACGGCCGCGTGCAGATCGGGGTGCATGGCGGCGATGGTAGGCGAGACAGCGGCACGCTCTCCTGCCGTTTCCGGCTCGCCTTCGTCGGCGGGATCGGGTCTGCCGGTGACGCCGTGACGGACGCCGGTCAGTCGTAGGGCCTTTCGCACTCGTCGGCTCCCCGCATGGAGACCACCGAGTCCGCCCGGAGCATGAAGTCTCTTACATACGGTGTGTGCACGGTGAGGTTCCCGGTGACCTTTTCGGGTTCCGTCACCGTGACCACCACGAATCCGGCGTCGATGCCTTTCACGTCACCGCAGATCTCCCGGCCGTCGCCGTAGACGACGACCAGCAGGCCGCTCGGGCCGGCGGGTGCCGACGTGGTCGGGGGAACCAGCCAGGCGATGGCGAACGCCGCGGCGAGCGTGTCGCAGCCTCGTCCGGTACAGGGGACTCGGTGGTGGACATCGCCACATCGTAGGAAGTGATCACCACTTGTGCTGTCCGGTGCGGCTCACGCCTCAGATGGGAGCGCCGGTCTTGCCCCACGGTTTGTAGACGGACAGCACGGTGGCGACGGTCAGGACGACGACCGAGGCGATGGAGCCGTCGAGGACCTGTTGGGCGGGCTC
Organism: Catellatospora paridis; assembly: GCF_009720365.1. GTDB lineage: Bacteria > Actinomycetota > Actinomycetes > Mycobacteriales > Micromonosporaceae > Catellatospora > Catellatospora paridis. Next base: position 205,265 of record NZ_WBZD01000021.1, read on the forward strand.
GGTGAGCAGGCCGGCGCGGGCGGTGTCGACGGCGTCCACCAGGGCGGGGTGGCGGGTCAGCATCGGGACGACCAGCACGGCGATGTTGAGGACGAGTTTGACGGCGACCCACCAGTGGCGGAGCACGCCCCAGTGGCTGCCCACGCCCAGGATCACGCCGGTGACCAGGGCGGCCAGGCCAAGGGGCAGCATCGCGGCGTTGTCGAAGGACAGCATCAGGGCGTACGTCGCCACGCGGGTGCCCGGGTCGGCGGACGCCTGCGCGCTCAGTGCCATGACGAGCAGCGCGTAGGCGACGCCGAGCCAGCCGACGGACGTGACGACGTGCGCGGTGAGCAGGAGGCGGCGGGCGTTGCGGGGCAGCCGCGGCGGGCCGGGCCGCGTGCGCGGGGTGCGCCGGACGGGGGTGGCGGTGGCGGTCACGGGTTGTCTCCTGTCCAGCCGGGCCGGACCAGGCCCGTCTCGTACGCCTCGACGACCAGGTGGGCGCGGTCGCGCGCGCCGAGTTTCACCATGGCGCGGCTGACGTGGGTCTTGGCGGTGGCCGGGCTGACGAACAGCCGTTCGGCGATCTCGTCGTTGGACAGCCCGGCGGCGACCAGGGCCATCACCTCGCGCTCGCGGTCGGTGAGCGCGTCCAGCGCGGCCAGCCGGCCGGAGTCCCTGGGCCGCCGCGAGCGCTGGGCGTACTCGGCGATGAGCCGCCGGGTGACGCCGGGGGACAGCAGCGCGTCGCCGCGGGCGACCACCCGTACCGCCTGGATCAGGTCGGCGGGTTCGGTGTCCTTGACCAGGAAGCCGCTGGCCCCGTCGCGCAGCGCGTCGAACACGTACTCGTCGAGGTCGAACGTGGTCAGGATGACCACCTTGACGTCGGCCAGCGCCGGGTCGGCGGCGATGCGGCGGGTGGCCTCGATGCCGTCCAGGCGCGGCATGCGGATGTCCATGAGCACGACGTCGGGGCGCAGCGCGGCGGTCTGGCGTACGCCCTCCTCGCCGTCGCCGGCCTCGCCCACCACGGTGATGTCGTCCTGCGCGGACAGCAGGGCCCGGAATCCGGCGCGGACCAGCGCCTGGTCGTCGACCAGCAAGACGGTGATCATGATTCGCTCCCGGTGGGCAGGACCGCGCAGACGGTGAACCCGCCCTCGGCACGCGGTCCGATCGCGACCGTACCGCCCAGCGAGGCGACCCGTTCGCGGATCCCGGACAGGCCGTTGCCGTCGGCGGTGTCTCCGCCGCGGCCCCGGTCGGTGACGTCGACGACCAGCTCGTCGGCGTCGTAGCCGATCGTCACCTGCGCGTGGTCGACCCCGGCGTGGCGGTGCACGTTGGTCAGCGACTCCTGCACGATCCGGTACGCCGCCAGATCCACGGACGTGGGCAGCTCGCGGGGTGTGCCGGTGACCCGGACGTCGACCCGCAGCCCGGCCCCGGCGAACCGCTCGACCAGCTCGTCGAGCCGGTCGATGCTCGGCGCAGGGCTGCGGGGTGCCTGCTCGTCGACGCCGCGCAGCACGCCGAGGGTCGCGCGCAGCTCGCGCAGGGTGTCCCGGCTGGCCGTCTTGATCGCGGCGAGCGCCGTGCGGGCCTGCTCCGGGTCGTCGTCGAGCAGGTGCAGCGCGACCCCGGCCTGCACGTTGATCAGGGAGATGTGGTGGGCGACGACGTCGTGCACCTCGCGGGCGATGCGCAGCCGCTCGTCGCCGACCCGGCGGCGGCGCAGCTCCAGCATCCGGTCGCGGTTGCTGCGCATCACCTGCGCGATGAGCAGCACCCCGACGAGCACGCCCGCGACCACGACCCAGTGCCAGGACAGCAGGGCCTGCTCGCGCAGCCGCCAGCCGACGAGCACGAGCAGGGCGTACCCGAGCCCGGCGGTGACCCAGGCCGCGGCCCGGTGCCCGAGCACCACGGCGGCGATCAGGCTGAACAGGAAGGCGAGGAAGAACGGGCCCCATGGATAACCGAGTGCGACGTAGGCCAGGGTGAGGGCGCTGACCGTGGCGAGGGCGGCGTACACGTGCACGCGGGCCAGCCACATCGCGGCGGCGGACCCGGCCAGCAGGGCGTAGCCGAACCAGTCGAGCGCGCGGGGTGCGACCACATCGTTGTGGCTGCCGGCAACTGTCGCGGCGAAGGTCACCCCGACCATCTGAATCAGGGCGATGAGCACGGGGAGGAATCGGCGGCCCCGGACTCGTTGAGGGTGTTCCCAGGTCATGGTCACCACGCTAGGCGCGGCGGGGGTGCCCCGTCGTCGCACGGCGGGAGTGAACGCGCCTACTCCCCGGGGAGTAGGCGCGGGTGTTCAGTCGCAGCCGGGGCTGCATGCGGTGATCGCCTCGGCCTTGCCGAGGTTCAGGCGGGGATCGGGCGAGTGGCGGTGGCCAGGCCGGCCAGCACGGCCATCGCCTGGTCGGCGTCGGCGCAGCCGACGAACAGGTGGTCGTGGAAGTATCCGGCCACCACGTTGCAGCTGATGCCGACGTCGGCCAGGGCGGTGGAGACGGCTGCGGTCAGCCCGACGGCGTCCAGTGCCGAGTGCACCCGCAGGGTGATCCACGCGGCGACGAAGTCGTAGGGCAGCCCGGCCGCGTCGGCCTCGGCCCGCATCACCACCAGCGTGGTGCCCTCCGGCTCGGCGACCATGACGACCGGGTGCACCCCCGGCGGGACCTTGCCCGTGACGGTGGTGAAGACGTATTCGTACGGGTGGCGCTGGGGCTGCAGGCCGTGCAGCAGCGCGCCCAGGTCGCGTTCTCCGGTCACGACTGCCATCCTGTCAGGTCCGCGGGTCATCTCAGGTCACCGTGACCGCGAGCGTCTGCCAACCTGTCGCGCCGTCGGGGAACGGGTCGGCCCGCTGCTCGGTCTGCACCGCTCCGGTGGCGTCGACGGCACGTACCCGCAGCGTGTGGCTGCCGGCGGTGGTGGCGGGCCAGTCCCAGACCCACTGCACCCAGGTGTCGGTGGACGGCACGGGCAGCAGTCGGGCCTGCTGCCACGGCGTGTCGTCGACCTGGACCTCGACCGCGCTGATGCCGCGGTGCTGGGCCCAGGCGACCCCGGCGACGGTCACCGTGCCCGCCGCCAGCTGCGCGAACGCCTTGGGCCGGTCGATGCGCGAGGCGGTCTTGACCGGGCCCATCGCGGCCCAGCCGCGCTGCACCCAGTACGCGTCGAAGCTGCTGAAGGTCGACAGTTCCAGTGAGGTGATCCATTTGGCGGCGCCGACGTAGCCGTAGAGGCCGGGGGTGAGCATGCGGACCGGGAACCCGTGCTCCGGTGGCAGCGGCTGGCCGTTCATGCCCAGTGCCAGCATCGCGTCGCGGCCGTCGAGCACGGTGGCGACCGGGGTGCCGATGGTGATGCCGTCCGCGGCCCGGGCGACGATCTGGTCCGCGCCGGCCTGCACGCCCGCGGCACGTAGCAGCGGTGCGAGCGCCACCCCGAGCCAGCGCGCGTTGCCCACGTACGGGCCGCCGACCTCGTTGGACACGCAGTTGAGCGTGATGTCGCGTTCGATCAGCGGCTGCTTGAGCAGGTCGTCGAAGCTGAGCTCGACAGGCCGGTCGACCATCCCGGTGATCTGCAGGCTCCACTGGCGTGGATCGATGCGCGGCACGGTGAGCGCGATGTCGACGCGGTAGAAGTCCTGGTTGGGCGTGTAGAAGCCGGGTGTCTGCTCCGGGGGCGGTCCCGCGTCGGCCGGAGCGGGCAGGGTGATCGCGTCGCGGGCCTCGTCTGCGGCCTGGGCGCCGGTGCGGCGGATGATCGCGGCGAGGCCGCCCGCGAGCGCGGTGCCCAGTGCCACCAGCCCGGCCGCGACGAGGAACGAGCGCCGTCCAGTCGGGCCTGGTGCGGCCGCCGTCTCGTGGACTGGCGGTGTTCCCGACTCTGGCGCAGTCGCGGGTTCGGACGTGCCTGCGGCTGGGCTCGTCCCGGACGCCGGGGATGGGGGCGGGGGTGCGGTGACGGCTTTCGGAGCCAGCCAGGCGAGCAGTCCGGCGGAGACCGCTCCGGCGAGCAGGGAGGGCAGGGCGTCGAGCGGGCGGGCGCCGGGGCGGGCCAGCGCGGCGGCCGCGCCGACCAGGCCGAGCGCGCCGATGGCGAGCAGTGCGGCGGTGCGGTGGCGCACCGCGAGCACGCCGACCGCGGCGGCCAGGGCCGCGAGCACGACCAGGATGGTGCCGATGAGCAGCGGTTTGTCGTTGGTGCCGAAGGTCGCGACGGCGAATTCCTTCACCGGCGTCGGGGTGGCGTCGATGACGGTGCCGCCGATGGCGACCAGCGGCGAGGACTCGGGCCGCACCAGCGAGGCGACGAGTTCGGCGGTGGCGATGCCGCCGGCGGCGGCCAGCAGCCCGCTGAGCGCGGGACGGATGAGACGTCGCATGGGAGTCCTCCTTGGAGGAGTCGGGAAGGGCGCCTTCCGCGCGGAAGGCTGGCGGAGCCGATGCTCGTGCCGCGGCTGCGGCGGAGGCGCCCTTCCCGCCGTCGGTCAGGACGGAGGCATGAGCACGCTGTCGACGAGGTAGACCACGCCGTTGCGGGTCTGGATGTTGCCGCAGACGATCATCGCGGTGTCGTTGACCTTGAATTCGGTGCCGCTGCCGGTGACCGTGACGTCCGCGCCTTCGAGCGTCTTGTGGGTGCCGGCGAGCGCGTCGGGCGCGGTCTTTCCGGATACCACGTGGTAGGTCAGGATCTTCTTGAGCATGTCCTTGTCGGCGAGCACCTTGTCCAGGTCGGCCTTCGGGATCTTCGCGAATGCCTCGTTGGTCGGCGCGAAGACGGTGACGGCCTCGGCGCTGTTGAGCGTGTCGGCCAGGTCGCCGGCCTGGATCGCGGCGACCAGCGTGGACAGCTGCGGGTTGGCCGCCGCCGCGGTGGCGACGGGCTGCTGGGCCATCATCTCCAGGCTGCCCGGGTTGGCCGGGTCGGTGGGAATGCTGGCGCAGGCCGGTCCGAACTCGCCGCCGGCGGTGCCGGCGGGCATGGACGGCAGGGCCGTCGGGACCGTGGTCGGCAGGGCGGTCGGCACCGCGGCCGGCGCCACGGTCTCGCTCCCGCAGGCGCTGAGCGCCAGCGAGAGCGAGAACGCGGCGACGGCCGCGAGCGCGGTGAGCTTCCTCTTCCCGTACATGACGGTGGTTCCTTTCCTCCGGTGAAAACCTCCACCGGTGATTCGACACTGAACCCGTCATGGTTTGGTGCGATTAGCGCGATTTTTGTCGGTTTTTTTCTATTTCATAGGTATCTCAGCAATGATGGGCAGTGTCGGGCTGGCCGAACCACCGGCCGGCTCCACGGTCAGGCCCATCGCGTCGGCGGCGTTGACCCCGCTGACCAGGTGCGTGGCGGTGCCCTGCCCGGCGGCCAGCACCCCGGCCGAGTGCGGCGTCGTGCCCTCCATCAGCCAGAACTGGTACGCCTTCTGCGCCCCCGGCGAGTGCGTGGCCAGCAGGATCACCGCGGCGTCCTGGCTGGGTGAGGCCACCACGGTGACCTTGCCGCCACCGGCCACGGTGGACGTGCGCACCGTCGCGTCCTGCGCGGTCAGCACCGCCTGCGTACGCGCCAGCTGCTGCTGCGCGGCCTGCGCCGTGGCCCGCTCGTCGCGCAACCGCTGCTCCTGCACCGTCCAGGTCGCCCCGCCGACCAGCGCCGCGACCAGCAGGCACGCGGCCGTGGTCAGCGCCGCCGGATGCCGCCACCAGCGCGTGGGCTCGCGCCGTACGCGCACCGGCCGGGCCGGCGGGATCTGCCGGGTGCGCCGCACCGCGGCCAGCACGTTCTCCCGCAGCGCCGGCGGCGGCACCGACCAGGCATCGTCGGCCAGCCGCGCCACGGTCTCGTTCAGCTCGGCCACCTCGGCCGCGCACGTCTCGCACCCGCGCAGGTGCTGGATGAACGTCTCGCGCTCGGACTCGTCCAGCGCGTGCAGCACATACGGACCGGCCAGGGAGTGGATCTCGCTCATGCCGACACCTCGCTCCGCTCGCCGTCGGCATATACCGAGCCCATGATTCGCTCGCTCTGCTCGCTCATGCCGACACCTCGCTCCGCTCGCCGCCGGCATATACCGAGCCCATGATTCGCTCGCTCCGCTCGCTCATGCCGACACCTCCACGCCGAGGCAGTCGCGCAGCCGGATCAGGCCGTCGCGCATGCGGGTCTTCACGGTGGGCAGCCCGGCGCCCAGCAACTGGGCCACCTGCTGATAGGTGTAACCGCCGTAGTAGGCCAGGGTGATCGCCTCGCGCTGCAGGTCGGTGAGGGTCTTGATGCACCGGCGCACCTGCTGGCGCTGCAGCCGCGCGGTGGCCTGCTCGACCACCTCGTCGGCGGGCGTCTGCGTCGCCTCCGGCGCCATCCGCTGCACCCGGTCCAGCGCGGCCTGCTCGGAGCGCACCCGGTCCACGGCGCGGCGGTGGGTGATGGTGAAGACCCACGCGGTCGCCGAGCCGCGGGCCGGGTCGAAGCGGCTGGCCGTGCGCCACACCTCGACCAGCGCCTCCTGCGCGACCTCCTCGGCCTGCGCCGGGTCGCGCACGACGCGCCGGGCCAGCCCGTAGACGCGCGGCGCGACCAGCTCGTAGAGCCTGGTGAAGGCGGCCTCGTCGCCGCGGGCCACGGCCCGCAGCAGCGTCTCGGCGTCGGCGGGCGGCGCCACGTCGGGCACGCTCGACAGCCGATCGGGCCGTTGGTACGGCTGTTCGTCACCGTTCACAGTTCCGCCCTTCCGGCGTGGATCTGTTCACCCGTCACTTGCGTATCACCGATGATTCGGCGCCGAACCCGCCGCGGATGGGTCCGATCTCGTCTACCACCCACTGCGATCATCGCCCGCCTCGTGTCGTCACCGCGACAGGAAGGAACCGGCGGTCACGTGAAGGTCGACATCGATCAGGTGATCCACCTCTCAGGGGAGCGCGCCTGACCAGGTCATCTGCGTATGGTCAGGAAACGGAACCGTACCGTTCCGCATCTCCCTTCCCCCCGGAGCCTGTCATGAGCCGTGCCCGCGTGCCCGCCGGAGCGCCCCTGTGCGCCGCCGTGCGCGAGCTGCTGTGCGAGGTCGGCTACGACAAGATGACCATGGACGCGATCGCGTCGCGCGCGCACATGAGCAAGGCGACGCTGTACCGGCACTGGCCGGGAAAGCCCGACCTCGTCGCCCAGGTGCTGCGCCAGCAGCAGGTCGAGGACGTCACGCCCGCCGACACCGGCAGCCTGCGCGGCGACCTGATCGAGCTGCTCGCCGCTGCGGCCCGCTGCGTGGTCGACGAGGGGCCGCTGATCCACGCGCTGTCCTTCGCGATGCAGACCGACCCCGAACTTGCCGGCATCGTCCGCGGCCAGGTGTATCCCGAGATCCACCGGCACACCGAGGCGCTGCTGGAGCGCGCGGTGCAGCGCGGCGAGATCAAGCCGCAGCCCTTCGACAGCCTTTTCCCCGACCTCGTCACGGCACTGCTGATGGCGAGGCACCTCGGACACGGCCGGCCGCTCGACGACGAGTACCTGGCCCGGGTCTGCGACGAGGTCCTGCTCCCCGTCCTGGCCCGCTGAAAACCCCCACCGAAAGGCACGACGATGACCACCACGGTCTCCCGACCCGAGGCAGCGGAGCCTTCCGCCGCCGCCCCGAACCCCCGGCGCTGGCTCGCCCTGACGATCATCGCCATCGCGCAGCTGATGGTGGTGCTCGACGCGACCATCGTGAACATCGCCCTGCCCAAGATGCAGCCCGACCTCGGCATCTCCGACGCCGAGCGCCAGTGGGTGCTCACCGCGTACACGCTGACCTTCGGTGGCCTGCTGCTGCTCGGCGGCCGTATCGCCGACTACTGGGGCCGCAAGCGCACCTTCATCGCCGGTGCGATCGGCTTCGCGGCCGCGTCCGCGCTGGGCGGCCTGGCCTGGGACGGGCCGAGCCTGTTCGCCGCGCGCGGCCTGCAGGGCGCGTTCGGTGCGCTGCTCGCCCCGGCCGGCCTGGCCCTGCTGACCGTGCTGTTCACCGACGCCAAGGAGCGCGCCAAGGCGTTCGCCGTGTACGGCGCCATCGCCGGCGGCGGCGCGGCGGTCGGCCTGCTGCTGGGCGGTGTGCTCACCGAGTACGCCGACTGGCGCTGGTGCCTGCTGGTGAACATCCCGATCGCGGTCATCGCCATCGCGGCGGCGATCCCGTTCGTGCCCGAGAGCAAGGCCCACGGCAACACCCGCTACGACATCCCCGGCGCGGTCGCGGTCACGCTCGGCCTCGTCGCCCTGGTGTACGGCCTGACCAAGGCCGCCGAGCCGGAGCACGGCTGGGACTCCCCGGAGGCGCTGGCCTACATGGGCGGCGGCCTGCTGCTGCTGGTCGTGTTCGTGGTCATCCAGAAGTTCTCGAAGAACCCGCTGCTGCCGCTGCGCATCCTGCTCGACCGCAACCGCGGTGGCGCGTACCTGTCCAGCACCCTGACCGGTGCCGGCCTGATGGGCGCGTTCTTCTTCCTGACCTTCTACTTCCAGGGCGTGCTCGGCTACACCCCGATCGAGGCCGGTCTGGCCTCGCTGCCGATCTCCGGCGGCGTGTTCATCTCCGCCGGCATCGCCAGCCAGCTGCTGCCCAAGCTCGGCGCCAAGCCGCTGATGATCGCCGGTGCGGTCCTGGCCGCGGGCGCGATGCTGTTCTTCACCCAGATCGGCGTGACCACCGGGTACGCCAGCCACGTGCTGCCCGGCGCGCTCGTGCTGGGTCTGGGCCTGGGCTTCACGTTCGTGCCGCTGTCCAGCCTCGCGCTGGTCGGCGTGCCGCAGCACGACGCCGGTGCGGCCAGCGCCACCCTGAACGCCACCCAGCAGGTGGGCGGCTCGCTGGGCGCGGCGCTGCTGAGCACGTTCGCGCTCAACGCGACCACGGACTACGCGACCGAGCACCTCAAGCCGGGCATGGACCCGCAGCTGGCGGGCTTCGTGCAGGCCGAGGCCGCGGTGCACGGGTTCGCGACGGCGTTCGCCTGGGGCGGCGGCCTGCTGGTCGTCTCCGCGATCGTGATCACGGTCCTGATCAAGGTCCGCAAGTCGGACCTGCCGACGGAGGGCGCGGTCCACGTCGGCTGACGCGACGACCCCGGTTGTCATAGACGCTGGCCTATCTGGATGAGTTCGATCGCCGAATTCTCATCCAGATAGGCCAGCGTTTATCTATGGGGGGTGTCAGGCGCCCTTGGGCGGCTTGGTGGAGCAGCCGTTCTTGCTTTCCCAGGTGGTGATCTCGGGGACCGGGGACTTGGCGGTGTTCTTGCGCCACGCGTCGAGGTAGCGCCAGGGCCAGATCACGCCACGGCGGATCCACCAGTCGCCCGTGCGGGCGCACACCGGGGACATGCCGAAGTGCAGGTGGCAGGCGCTGGCCAGGCCGGTACGGCCGACCTTGCCCAGCTGCTGCCCGGCGGTGACCCGTACCCCGGCGCGGATCTTCGAGTCGATCGCGGAGAAGTGCGAGCCGTAGTAGCGCACGCCGTCGTCGCCGAGCACGGACACCGCCTTGCCGCCGCGGGTCGCGCCGTCGTCGGTCTTCGGGTCGTAGAGGTCCACCGGCGAGATCTCCAGCACGACGCCGTCGATGGCCGCGACGACGGTCGCGCCGCACGGCGCCATGATGTCCGTGGCCTGGTAGTCGTGGTGGGTGCGCCCGTAAGAGGTCTTGCCCAGCACGGGGAACACGTGGTGGACCGCGGGCGGCGACGCGGCGGGGGAGGGCGAGGGTGCGGCGTCCGGTGTCGCGCTCGGCGCGGGCGTGGCCGCCGCCGCGGGCGTGAACACGGGCCTTTCCGCAGCCCCGCCGCATGCGGCGAGCGCCAGGACGGTCACGAGGCCGAGCGGTACAAGGTGGGAACGCACCGCCCGACCCTACTCCCGCGGGTCGGGCCGGGCAGCCCGCCGCAATCCGACGGCAGCCGCCACGACATCGCCGGGGCGGCGCGTGCGAGGAGGCCGTCCGTGACGCTGAGCTGCCCTTCCGTTTCAGGGGCCGCGTTCGGCGTAGCGGACGACGGTGCCGAAGAGGCGGTCGTGCCAGGCGCGGCGCCTGTCGTCGGTGAGCACGCCGACCATCCCGACCAGCCACAGCACGGGGATGGCCAGGCCGATGAGCGCGCGCAACAGGGCGCGGCAGAACCCGACGTGGCGGCCGTCGGTGCGGCGTACGACGGTGCCGAACAGCAGCGCGCCCAGGGTCTGGCCGGTCATCCACCAGCAGCCGGTGAAGTAGACGACCGGCAGCACCGCGGCGACCACCGCCGACGCGGCCTTGAGCCAGCCGGGGGGCTCGCCGGCCAGTGCGGACCAGACCGCCGGCACGCCGGACACGGCGAAGGACGAGGCGACGGCGAGCAGGCCGGCGTCGATGGCCAGCCCTGCGATCCGGGAAACCATGCCTGCATACGGTGGATGTTGGCCAGCCGCGGTCACCGATCACCGTTCGCGCTGTGGCGGTGGAAGACCCGGCGGAACGAGGACTCGATCCGGTCGTCGGCGGTCGCGGAGGTTTCGCGCAGCTCGTCGGTGGCGTTGGCGAGCACGCCGCGGCTCTGCTCGGTGATCAGTTCCTGGAGCCGCGGGTCGCGGGTCATGTCGTCGATCACGACGGGGATGACCTTGCGCCTGATCTCGGGGATGGCTCCCTCGACGAGCCGCGGCACCACACTGTTGATCAGGTACGGCATCAGGTTGTCCACCATGCGCGGCACGATCGACTTCTCGACCCAGGTCAGGCTCTCGTCGACGGTGTCGCGCAGCGCGACGGCCGCGGCGGCGCGGCTGGAGACGAGGGTGTCGCGCCCGCGCAGCCCGGCGGCGGTGACGACGTCGCGGGCGGTGTCGATCGGCGACGCCGAGGGCAGTGCGGCGCGGGTCGCGCCGGCCAGCCGCCGGGCCTGGTCGCGGGTGGCCTCGCCGACCCGGGTTCCGGTGCGTACGGCGAGGTCGAAGCTCTGTTGGGTGAGGCCGACGGCGATGGCGACCGGGGAGCGTGCGCTGGCCGGGGACGGCTCGACGCCGCTGGTGAGCATGTCCTCGATGCGGGCCTGCTCGGCCGGGTCGACCGGGCCGGTGAGTCTGCGGAGTCGTTCGGCGACGAGCATCGCGGCGCCGAGGGCGAGGCCCGGCACGCCATGCCGCGCCCTCGCGGGATCGGTCATAACATGAATTTACGCCAGACAGCCACATAGCGGGGTGAATGCCCAAGTAATACCCGCCGGTAGCGGATGTTCGCGTCCGACGGCCGGCGCACCGGTCCCGCCCGTCGGCCGGCGATCGGTCGGCGGTGGGACAAACGCCCGGACGGGGGCGGCCCGTTTCCGGGCGCGCACCGGTTTACAGCGGTGGAGCGGGCCACGGCGGCCCGCCGCAACGCTGGAGGCGGCACTTGTCCCGGATCTTCGACGGCGTCTGGTCGTGGCTGGTCGCCGCGGCCGCCGAGACCTCGTGGCGCGAGCTGATGCCGCTGGGGCTGGCCGGCGCGTTCGTGTGGGGGCTGTGGCTCTACCGGGTGCTGCTGTCCCGGCTGGACCGGCCGATCCTCAACGACTTCCGCACCTCGGTGTCGGTGGTGGTGCCCTCCTATCGCGAGGATCCCGACATCCTGCTGGAATGCCTGCGCAGCTGGCTCGCCCAGGACCCCGACGAGGTCGTGATCGTGCCCGACGTCGGCGACACGGAGGTGCTGCGGCGGCTGGCCGCCGTCGACGACCGGCGGCTGCGCGTGCTGCCGTTCACCCACCGCGGCAAGCGCTCGGCGCTCGGCGTCGGCATCCGCGCCGCCCGCGGCGAGCTCGTCGTGCTGGTGGACTCCGACACGCGCTGGCAGCGGGGGCTGCTGGCGGCCGTGCAGATGCCGTTCGCCGACCCGACCGTCGGCGGCGTCGGCACGCAGCAGAACGTGCACCAGCGCACCACCAGCGTCTGGCGGCGCGTCGCGGACTGGCTGGTCAACCTGCGCTACTACGACTACGTCCCGGCGATGGGCCGGGCCGGGGCGGTGGCCTGCCTTTCCGGCCGCACCGCCGCGTACCGGCGGGCGGTGGTCCTGCCCGTGCTGGATCACCTGGAGAACGAGTTCTTCCTCGGCCGGCGCTGCGTGGCCGGCGACGACGGCAGGCTGACCTGGCTGGTGCTGGCCTCGGGCTACCGCACCGTGCACCAGTCCTCGGCCCGGGCGATGTCGATGTTCCCCGCGACGTTCTCGGCCTTCGTGAAGCAGCGCGTGCGCTGGAGCCGCAACTCGTACCGCTGTTACCTGACCGCGTTGTGGAAGGGCTGGTTGTGGCGCACCCCGCTGGTCACGAAGATCACCGTGCTGCAGATCCTGCTGACCCCGGTGACCATGGGCATGGCCCTGGGCTACCTGCTGCTGTCCCGGCTGGAGCTGAGCCCGCGCGGCGCGGTGGTGGTGCTGTTCTGGCTGCTGGCCGGTCGCGGCATCCGCGGCTGGTCGCACCTGCGCCGGCATCCGCGGGAACTGCTGATGCTGCCGCTGGTGGCGGCCGTCGTCATTCTGATCTCCCTGCCGATCAAGCTGTACGCGTTCGCCACCATGAACCGGCAGGGCTGGCTCACCCGCGGCGCCGACCGGATCGGCGGCGACGGCCAGGCCGCGAGCACGCTGTCCCCGTCCCCGTCCCCGTCCACTCCCGCCGGTCGGCGGGCCGTGGCCGTGCCGTCGGAGGCGGCGTGATGCGGCCGGCCCGCCCCATGGAGTCCGCGCCCGGCCGCCGCGGCCCGGCCGCTGCCACGCTCCGGCGCTCGGCTAGGGCCGCGGCCGTGCTCGCCCTACTGGCCGCGCTGCTGCTCGTCGCGGGCGGGGCACCCGGCGCGGCCGCCGCGCCCCCGTCCGCGGCCCGCACCGCGACCCACGCCGCCGCCGCCGACACCGCGGCGGCCGACTCCGAGCGCCAGGCCGCGCTGGTCGCCGCCGAGGACCAGTGGCTCAACCAGGTGCGCGCGGTCACCGCGGTGGCCCCGCTGCGCGACCTGCTCAGCCGCGCCCCGGGCAGCAGCACGCAGAAGTGGAACCAGCCCTACCGGCTGGACACCGCGGGCGGCTACACGCTGGTGCTGACCGCGCGCACGGCCGCGTACACGGTCGACGACCTGCTGCGCCTGGCGCCGCAGACGTTCGTCCGCCAGCCGCAGGGCGCGTACCTGCTCACCGAGAACATCTACGTCAACTCCGGGGCCCGGCTGAAGCTGGCCCACCCCGGCGGACTGGAACTGCGCCTGGCCAGCCGCAGCAGCGGGTTCGTGGCGATCGTGTCGTTCGGCGGCGGCCTGACCCTGGAGGGCACCAAGCAGGCCCCGGTACGGGTGACCAGCTGGGATCCGCGCACCGGCAAACCCGACACCGAGGTCGGCGACGGCCGGGCCTACCTGCGGGCCATCGGCGGGCACTTCGCGATGAGCCATACCCGCGTGTCCCACCTGGGTTTCTGGAGCGGCCGCACCGGCGGGGTGAGCCTGACCGGCACGGACCGGCCCGACACCGGCGCGGTCGAGGGCCCCGGCGCAGCCAGCCCCGGCCGGCTCCTGCCGGGCGAGGTTCGGGTCCTGTCCGGCGGCCGTGTCGCCACCCCGGACAGCCGGTTCACCGTGCCCAGCCTGTCCTACGTGTCCGGGGCCATCCGCGACAGCGAGCTCATCGGCAACGCGTACGGGCTGTTCGTGTCCAGCGCCGACGGCATCAAGATCACTGACACGACGGTGCGCGACAGCCTGCAGCACGGAGTCGTGCTGCACCGTTTCGCCACCAACGCGGTCATCGAACGGACCGTGTCGAAGGACAACGGCGGCGACGGCTTCCTGCTCTCCCGCGCCACCCAGCAGGTGCGCATCACCAACACCACCGCCGAACGCAACGGCGGCAACGGGTTCACCCTCAGCGGCCGGCCGCTCGCCGACGGCCCCTCGGCGTCCGGGCAGTCGACCGCCAGCTACGGCGCCAACACCGTCTCGCACAGCACCGCCCGGGGCAACGGCCACTACGGCTTCGAGATCCTCGGCGGCATCGCCGTCAGCATCCAGGAGAACCAGGTCGAGGGCGGCGACATGGGCATCGTGGCCCGGCTCGGCGCCCGCGACCTGACCGTCACCGCCAACCGGCTCAAAGGCCAGCGCCGCCAGGCGATCGCGATCCGCGACGGCGTCGCCAAGGCCCGCATCACCGGCAACCTCATCGAGACCACGCAGACCGGGGTGTACGTGCGCGACTCCGTCGCCGAGGTCCGCGGCAACACCATCCACGACGCCAACGGCCACGGCGTCACCTTCGTCGGCGCGGTCGGCGGCTCGGTCGCCGCGGGCAACGCGGTCACCGGCATCGGCCCCAGTGCGCTGGACACCGGCCGGGCCGCGGGCAAGGTCACCCTGCGCGACAACCAGACCGACGCCTGGCTGGACACCAGCACGCTCTGGGCGCGGGTGCGCCACTACGCCAGCCCGATGACGCTGCTGTGGACCGCGATCCTGCTGCTGATCGTCGTGCTGGCGTTCCGCCGCCGCCGCGACGACCACGGCCACCCGTACGCGGCGACCAAACCGCTGTTCCCCCACGACGGCGGCGAGCCGGCCGGCGGACGGCACGAGCACGGCAGGCCGAGCCCGCGCGAGGTCGCCCGCGGCCGGGCCCGGGTGCCGGTGATGGCCGAGTGAGTCGACCCTCGGCTGATACGCCCGAGGTCTGCAGGCCCGGGCACCGGCGGGCGGGGTCGTGGTCCCGCCGACGTCGGGCGACACCGCGGGCGGTGGCGCGGCTGGAACCGTCGCTGGCCGACGGCCTCGGGGCGCAGCCTGCGGGTGTCGCGCAGCGTCCGCGGCGGCGCTGGCTCGCCCGGGCGCTGCCGTTCGCCGCGACGTCGTTGCTGGCAGGGACGCTCGTCCTGCTGCTGATGGCACTGGCCGCCTGCGCCGGGCCGCAGCCGGGTCCGGCCACCGGACCCGGTGCGACCCCGTCGCCTTCCCACGACGCCGGGTCGGCCCCCGGCACCACGACCACGACGGGCAGCCCGCACGCGAACACGGCGGCCGCGCCGAGCAGCGCTCCAGGCCGGTCTCCTGCCCGGGCCGCGGACGCCTGCCCGCCTGCCACGGTGGCCGTCGGTGACGCCTCCGCGCTGGCCACCGCCCTGTCGCGGGCCGAGCCCGGCGACAGCATCAGGCTCAAGGACGGGGTGTACGAGGGCCGCTTCGCCGTCACCACCCCCGGCACCGCCGGAAAGCCCGTGCATCTGTGCGGTGGCCCCGGCGCGGTCCTCGACGGCGGGGGCACCGGCCACGGGTACGCCCTGCACCTCGAAGGCGCAGATCACTGGCGGCTGACCGGGTTCACGGTCCGCAACGGGCAGAAGGGCGTCATGCTCGACCGCACCAGCCACGCCGTGCTCACCGGCCTGACCGTGGAACACGTCGGCGACGAGGCGATCCACCTGCGCGCCAACAGCACCGACAACGTGGTGCAGCACAGCACCGTGCGCGACACCGGGCTGCGGCGGGCGAAGTTCGGCGAGGGCGTTTACATCGGTACCGCGACGAGCAACTGGTGCGACGTCACCGCCTGCGAGCCCGACCGCAGCGACCGCAACGTGATCCGCGGCAACCGGATCAGCGCCGTGACCGCCGAGCCCGTCGACGTCAAGGAGGGCACCACCGGCGGGATCGTCGAGGGCAACACGTTCGACGGCGCGGCCATGACCGGCTCGTACGCCGACTCGTGGGTGGACGTGAAGGGCAACGGCTGGCTGATCCGCGGCAACACCGGCCGGCATTCGCGCGGTGACGGCTTCCAGACCCACCGGGTGGCCGACGGCTGGGGCGACCGCAACGTGTTCACCCGCAACACCGCCGCCGTCGACGGCCCCGGCTGGGGCTTCCACCTCGCGCCCGTCGCCGCGAACATCGTCGCCTGCGACAACACCGTCACGGGCGCTACGAAAGGCCTGGCCAACACGGCCTGCCGCCGGACATGGTGAAGCCCGGGGGAGTGTCCTTCCCCCGGGCCTCGGAGTGCCGCCGAATTGCACACACCAGCACGTTTAAGCGGACGGGTCAGCATGAAGACCCCGTGTCTCTGCCGTTTGGACTACCGCACCAGGAAGAGGTGCGGGCCGGGCTCGAACCGGCACCCCGGGGGTTTCGCCCGTACGCGGTCGATCTGGTGATCGGCGGCGAATGCTGAGTCTGGAGCGAGAATCTGAGATTGATCGCGGCTGCCTCTGCCATGTTGGGCTACCCCCGCAGGTGGTGCGGGGGGTGGGACTCGAACCCACACTGTGACCGCGTTGTTCAGCTTCGACTTCAGCTTCAGCTTGCGCTTCCGCGCCCCCCGCCCTCCGGCGGGGAGTTCATGGGTCAGGCGAACAGGTAACCGAAGACCCGGTCGCCGACGTGCTTGTCGACCGCCTCGGCGTTGTTGGCCTCCTCGCGGGCGAACTTGACCGCCTGCTGCAGCTTCTCCACCCGCTCCAGCAGCGTCGACACCCGCTTGGCCGGCAGCGCCCCGGAGAACTTCACCGTGGTCCAGTAGCCCACCGCGATGTCCTCGTAGTACACCTCGACCTGCGCCGGGTGCTTCTCGGTCGCCTCGGCCTTGACGTGGTTGCGGGGCACCTTCTTGGTGCGGATGGTGCGCACCGGCTCCGTCGACCAGCAGTCCGCGGAGTCACTGAACACCCACGACTCGGCGGCGTCCAGCACCGGCAGCTTCTTGACGAAGGTGTGCAGGTCGGTGAGCTGCTTCTCCAGGAACAGCAGGTAGGTCACCGGCACGTCGGACAGCAGCACCCGGTCGTCGACCGTCACGTCGGCGCGTGCCACGCAGTTGGTCGAGTCCTTGGTCGCGGTCACGTCGAACAGCCGGGTCAGCGTCGTGCCGATCTGGCGCAGCACGTCCTCGGCGCGGGTCTGCACCTTCGTGGACTCCGGCGGCAGCTGCTCGCCCTCCTCGTCCTTGGCCTGATACGTCCGCGAGATGCCCGACAGCAGCGCCGGCTTCTGCACGGCGTGGTGGGCCTCGGTCAGGTCCTGGAACGAGCGGCTCTTGATGCCCTTCTCGACCGCGATGATCTGGTTCAGCTTCGCCATGAAGTGTTCCTCCCGACGGGTGACGCTAGAGGATCACCCATGCGGGCGGCAATCCGGATTCCCGCCGCCGGAACTCTGTTGATCAAGTACGGTGAACTCCTGGCGGAGTCGGGGGTGGTCGGCCGTGGTGATCGGCTTTGCGATGCTGGCCACCGGGTTCGTCTTCGTCTGCGGCGCCAACGACGGCGCGGCCCTGCTCGCCCTGGCCTTGCGCCAGCGGGAACTGCCGCTCTACGGAGTGCTGGCCGTGCTGCTCGCCGCGATCATCGCCGGTCCCGCACTGTTCGGCCTGGCCGTCGCGCACACCTTCACCGACCGCCTGGTCAACGCAAGCGGCGTCCGCGGACCCCTGGTCGTGCTCGCCGGGGTCGGCGTGGCCCTGGCCCTCGTGCTCACCCTGGCCTGGCGAGGCGTGCCGACCAGCGTCACCCTCGCGGTCCTCGGCGGACTCGCCGGGGTCGGCGCCGGGCTCGGCGTGCCGCCCGCCTGGTCCACGCTGGCCGTCGTGCTCGCCGTCGCCGCGCTCGCGCCCCTGCTCGGCGGCGGCCTCGGCTACCTGCTGGGCCTGGCCGCCCGCCGGCTGCCGACCACCGCGCGGCTGCCCCGCGCGATGCGGTACGCGCATGTCACCGCGTTCGCCGGGCAGAGCCTGGCCTATGCCGCCAACGACGGGCAGAAGATGTTCGCCGTGGTCGGCGTCGCTCTCGGCGTCGCCCACCGGGCCCCCGGCATGCAGGCCCCGCCGCTGCTGCTGCTCTGCGCGACGGCGGCGGTGTTCGCGGCCGGGGCGGTGCTGAGCCTGCGGCGCATGGCCCAGGGCGTGACCGGCGGGCTCACCCCGCAGCGTCCGTGGACGCTGGTCACCGCCGGGCTCGCCTCGGCCACCGCCGTGTTCGGCAGCGCCGGCATGGGCGTGCCCGTCAGCATGACCCAGTCCGCCACCGCGGGCCTGGTCGGCGCGGGAGCCAGCACCGGCGTACGCCGCATCCGCTGGCAGTTCGCCACCCCGGTGCTGACCGCCTGGCTGGTCACCGTCCCCGCGAGCCTCGCCCTGGGCTACGCCGCGGGCCTGGCCCTGCGGAGCACGCTGTGACCGCCCGGCCCGCGACGACACCGGGGTGGCGACCGTGATCAGGCTGCGGCGGGTGCTGGACGATCTCGCGGGGCGTGCGCCCAAGCGGGTGCTGGCGATCGTGCTGGCGCAGATCGACGCCGCCCTCGAAGGGGTGGCGCTGGCGGTGTCGGTCACCATCGGGGACATCGAGCCGCCGCTGGCCCGGCTGCGCATCGCCGAGATCGAGCACGACGGCGACGCCCACCGGGGGCGGCTGGTCGCCGAGCTGGCCGCGACGCTGACCACCCCGATCGACCGCGAGGACCTGTTCCGGCTGTCCCGCTCCGTCGACGACGTGCTCGACCACCTGCGCGACTACGTACGCGAGACGGACCTCTACGGCGTGCGCCTGGACCACAACGCGGTGGCGATGCTGGAGCAGGTCGCCGTCGGGCTGCGCGACCTGCGCCGAGCCCTGGACCGGCTGGTCGACCGCCCGGCCGAGGCCGCCGAGGCGGCGCTGGCCGCGCACAAGCGCTCCGGCCGGGTCCGCCACCTCTACGCCCAGGGCCTGGCCGAACTGCTCAGCGGCGAGGTCACCGGCCCGGTGCTCAAGCAGCGCGAGCTGCTGCGCCGCCTCGACGTGGTGGGGCTGCGGCTGGCCGAGTGCGCTGACGCGCTCGCCGACGCGATGCTCAAACGCAGCCTGTGACCGCCGGGGTCACTTGTCGTTCGCGCCCGGCCCGACCCAGCGGCCCAGCGGCCGGTCGGTGGCGTTGTCGTCGTCGTCCTTCTTGGACCGGTCGACGGCCGCCAGCAGGCCCGCCAGCCCGCCGCTGCCGATACCGCTCTTGGACAGGCGCTGGTCGAGTTCGGTCGGGCCACCCGAGCCGGCGTCGGTCAACGCCAGCATCTGGGCGGCCTCCTCTGGGCTCAGCCCGTATTCGGCGGTGACCTCGTCTGGGTTGGCGCGGGCGTGCGCGGCGAACTCGGGGTCGATCGCCATGCGCTCGACGACCTCAGGGAACCGGGACATGATCAAGGTCCTTTCGCTGGGTGGTCCATTGTGCGGCGTTGGTGCGACATCGTCCATACGTGGTCACGATGACGACGGTCACGTGACAGCGCGACTTGCGGCATCATGGTGGCACCTACGGGGAGGTTGACGATGCTGCTGACGGTCGTGGGATGTGCCGGGTCCGTGCCCGGCCCGGACAGTGCCGGGTCCTGCTACCTGGTCGAACAGGACGGACACTCGGTGCTGCTGGACCTGGGCACGGGTGCGGCGGGGCCGTTGCAGCGGCACTGCGATCCGGCGGCGCTGGACGCGGTGCTGATATCCCATGCGCACGCGGACCACTGTGCCGATCTCAGCTCGGTCGCCTACCTGCGGCAGCGGGTCGGGGCCGCGCCGCTTGACGTGTACGGGCCGGCGAACCTGCGCGACGAGCTGAACTGGCGGCATCCGGCGCCGCAGTTCGCCTTCCACGAGCTGCCGTCGGGGCCGCTGCGCTCCGGCCCGCTGGAGGTCGCCGTCGCGCCGGTCGAGCACGGCATCGAGGCGTACGCGTTCCGGGTCGGCGACGCACTGTGCTACTCCGGCGACACCGCGCCCTGCGAGGCGTTGGACAAGCTCGCCCAGGGCTGCGAGGTGCTGCTGGCCGAGGGTGCGGGGTTCGACGACACGGGTGTGCCGCGGCACCTCACCGCCGGTGACGCGGGGCGGCTGGCGGCGCGTTCCGGGGCGCGCCTGCTGGTGCTGACGCACCTGCGTTCCTGGTTGGACCACGGGCGCCTGCTCGACGAGGCCGCCCGGTATGCGGGCTGCCCGGTGATCCTGGCCCAGCCGGGCCTGCGCCTGCGGATCTAGTTCACCCTCGGCACAGCCGGCACGGTCGGGCGGTGGGGCTCACCGGCGGCGGTTCAGGCCGGCCAGCTGCCAGGCCAGGCGGCGCTGGAAGGCGGTGCTGTGGCCGAGCAGCCCGAGCACCAGGTTGCGGGCCGGTCGCCAGGCCGCCGGCACGGTCGCCAGGGTGGTGAGCCGGTCTGCCAGCGCGACGACCTGGTGGGCGTGCGCGCGATGCGTGGCGGCGTACTCGTCGAGCAGGTCCGGTGAAGCGCCGTCGAGGACCTGGGCGAGCCGGTCGCCGAGGGCGGCGGCGTCGTCGATGCCGAGGTTCATGCCCTGGCCGCCGGCCGGGGAGTGGACGTGGGCGGCGTCGCCGGCCAGCAGCACCCGGCCCTGGCGGAACGTGTCGGCGACGCGGTGGTGCACCCGGAACCGGGAACCCCACAGCACCTCGCGTACGACGACCGGTGACGCCTTCGGCCCGCGGGTGTCGAGCAGGTGCTGCACGAACGCGATGTCGGGCCGTTCGGGCGCTTCGTCCACGGTGGCGACGATGCGGTGCGTGCCGTCGGGCAGCGGAGCGACGACGACCATCCCGGCGGGGGAGAAGTACAGGATGACCTCGGTGCGGTCGACCGCGCCGTCGAGGCGGACGTCGGCCAGCGCGAACGACTCGGCGTAGGCGCCGCCGGTGAAGCCGATCCCGGTGCTGTCGCGGACTGTGCTGTGCATGCCGTCGGCCCCGATGAGGTAGGCCGCGCGGAGCTGCCGCCCGTCGTCGAGGGTCGCGGTGACCTCGGTGTCGTCCTGCGTGACCGTGCGCACCGTGGCAGGGCGCAGCACCGTGCCGCCCAGCTCCTTGAGCCGGGCCAGCAGCACGGCCTCGGTCTCCGCTTGGGAGATCATCAGCGTGTACGGGAAGGGCGTGGGCAGCCCGCCGAACGGCACCGCGACGAGCAGCCGGTCGCGGTCGCGGATGGTGAACCGCGACGCGCGGATCCCGCGGGCGTCGAGGGTGGCGCTGACGCCGAGCGGCTCGAGCACCTCCAGGGTGCGGGCGTGCACGACGGCGGCGCGGGACGTGTTGGCGCCCTCGGCCTGCGTGTCGACGACGGTGACGGTGTGTCCGCGCTGGGTGAGCGCGACCGCTGCGGTGAGTCCGGCGGGGCCGGCTCCGACGATCAGGACGTCGACGGTCGGGGTGGACATGGCTTCCTCCAGGTCAACGTTTGTTGGCCAACATCTGTTGACATCGACGATAGGCGTACCCCGGATTGATTGTCAACAGTTGTTGGCCTACAGTTGTTGGCATGCGGCGTACCTCGACGGAAACGAAGTCGATCATCCTCTCGGCCGCCCGTGAGCGGTTCGCCGCCGACGGGTACGAACGGGCCACCATCCGGTCCATCGCCGCCGACGCGCAGATCGACCCCGCCATGGTGATGCGCTACTTCGGCAGCAAGGAGAAGCTGTTCGCCGCGGCCGCCGAGTTCGACCTGCGCTTCGACGCCCTCGCCGACGTACCGCGCGACCAGCTCGGGTCGGCGTTCGTCCGGCACTTCCTGCGGCAGTGGGAGGCCGGCGAGGCACTACAGGTGCTGCTGCGGACCGGCATCACCAACGATGGCGCGGCCGAGCGCATGCGCGAGATCTTCGCCAGGCAGCTCGCCCCGCGCATCGCCGCCCTCACCGGCGACCCGGCGAACGCGCCGGTGCGCGCCGCGATGATCAGCGCACAGATGCTCGGCATCGGGCTGGCGCGCTACATCCTGCGGTTCCCGCCGGTGGTGGCGATGTCCGAGGATGAACTGGTGCACTGGCTCGGCCCGACGATCCAGCGCTACCTCACTGCTGACTAGAACGGATACCGGAAGCCATGCGCGCCAAGAGCTCTCTATGAGGATTTCGCCGTACGCGTTCCGGCTGCTCCATTGCATGCGCAAGGTGTACTGGCGAATCGCCAGGCCGACCACCCATGGCGTGAAGGCACTGATCATTCACTCGGCCGACGCCAACCGGCTGCTCCTCGTCCGACACAGCTACGGCGACCAGTCCTTATGGAGCTTGCCCGGAGGTGGATACAAGCCGGCCCGGGAGACCCCGGAGCAGGCGGCCAGGCGCGAGTGCAGCGAGGAACTCGGCCTGAAGTCGGAGCCGGTCGCCCTCGTTCTGGAGGAACACCTGACCACCAACGGGGGCAGGCAAGGCCACCTGAAGATAGTCCGCCTGTGCGCGATCTCGGATGAGCTGAGCCCGAACGGGGAGATCTCCGAAGCCCGGTGGGCAGCCGTCGACCTTGCGGACCTACCCGACAACGCGCCAGTCTCCAAGTGGGTGTACTCGGCTCTGAAAGCGCATGCGCGGGCACGGTAGCCCACGGCAGGTAACCTCCACAGCGCGGAGGAGATCGTTACTTATGTCGAGATGACCGCCGTGGTCAACTCAGTCCGGCAGCTTCTGTACCCGGCCTGGCCCTGGAAGCGTTGGACCGAAGCTCGCCGGTGATCGTCGACCTGCGGGCCAGGATCGGCGCGCCCTACGGTTGGCGGAGCGCCAGCCGGACCGAGGAGGGAAGGGCAGCTCTGGTTTGCCGAGTGCTCGGATCGGACTTTCTAGTTGCTGTCCTTCGAGGGCGAGCCCGCCGGCCTGGTCACCTGCGATCTTCAGCCGGGTGACGAGGTCGAGATCAGAAGCTTCGGCCTGCTCCCGGAGTTCGTCGGCAGGGGTCTCGGGGATACGCCCTGACCCCTCGGCATCCTGCGGGCATGGGACCCCGCGCCGACCGTGACCAGAGTCTGGCTGCGCACCTCGACGTCCGACCACGAGAACGCACTACCCAACTATCGCGGCCGGGGGTTGTGAACTGCTGCTGGCCAAATGTGTATATCTGTTTATGCATGTATGTGGGTGGATGTTAGGGTGCGGTTCGTGACGGTTGTGGTGCGGGAGTCCTGCCGCGCCGGCGGGTGCCGGTCGGTGGATACCAGTGCTCGCTGCGGGTTGGCGGCTGCCGTTTATGGCTGATCTGCGCTCGATCGCTGGGCCGTTCGTGGTGCCGGGCCCGTCTGGGGTGGCGATCCGGACCCGTCTGAAGAACCTCACGGACCAGGACGAGTTGGTGCTGCGGGTGGTGGGTGCGCACCTGGGTTCCCTGGCCGCCGGTGATCTCAAGCAGCGTTGTGCTGACGGGCGCGGGCACGACAGCCGCAGATGGGCCGAGCGTAAGCGGGATTTGACGGGGTTGTCGTCGTCGCGGTGGGCCGGATCGATCACCAAAGCTTCGCATGACCAGTGGGCACTGGCACGCCGTGGTCTGGCCGCTCATGTCCAGGGTCTGCAGGCGGGCATCGACATGCTGGCCCACCGCCTGTCCCAGCCGGTCGGGCAGAAGGGCACCAAGCGGGTGCCGGGCGGGTGCCGGTCGCGGCAGGAGTGGCATGCCAAAGCGCGACGTCTGGCGTGCCTGACCGCCCGGCACGCGGCCGCGTTGGCGGAGTACGACGGCGGCCGGGTCCGGGTGGTCCGTGGCGGCCGTCGCCTGCTCAACGCCCGCCATCACCTCGCAGAGGCGGGACTGACCGAGCCGCAGTGGCGGCAGCGGTGGCAGGCCGCACGTTGGTTCCTGTCGGCCGACGGCGAGTCCGGCAAACGGTTCGGTAACGAGACCATTCGCGTTACCGACGACGGGCAGCTGTCGATGAAGCTGCCCGCGCCTATGGCCCATCTGGCCAACGCCCCGCACGGCCGCTACCTGTTCGCCTGCCGTGTCAGCTTCGCCCACCGCGGGCAGGAGTGGGCCGACCGGATCGCAGCCGACCGCGCCGTGGCGTACCGGATCAGTTTCGACGCCCAGCGGGTCCGCTGGTACCTCGCCGCGTCGTGGCAGCACCCGTCCGTACCCACCATCGGTCTGGCGGCTGCCCTGGTCGCGGGGTGTGTCGGCGTGGACGCCAACGACGACCACCTGGCCGCCTGGCACCTGGACACCCACGGCAACCCGGTCGGTGCGCCGCGCCGGTTCTTCTACGACCTGTCCGGCAGCGCCAACCATCGTGACGCGCAGGTCCGCCATGCCCTGAGCCGGCTGCTGCACTGGGCCAAGACCTGCGGCGTGAAGGCGATCGCGATCGAAGACCTGGACTTCGCTGCTGAGAAGACCCGTGAGAAGCACGGGCGTAGGAAGCGGTTCCGTCGGCTCATCTCCCGGTTCCCGACCGGCCGGCTACGGGCCAGGCTCACCTCGATGGCCGATCAGACCGGCATCACCATCGTGGCGGTAGACCCGGCCTACACCTCCAAGTGGGGCGCCGAACACTGGCACAAGCCCATGGACAGCCCCACCAAGAAGATCACCCGTCACGACGCGGCGAGCATCGTGATCGCAAGACGCGCCCAGGGACACAAGGCCCGGCGACGGACGTCACCGCCCCCACCCGACCAGCGTGATCGGGTGGGGCATCGGAGCCTCCAGGCCGGACCGGACGTGCCTGGGTGTGAGGGACCTCGCCGTCGCATTCCCGGACCGCGCACACGATGCGCGTCGCCGGACTGCGACCCGAACGCGGGCGACCAGTGTGCTCAACACCGTTCGGGGCACACGACTGCGCATGCGCAACTCATGCACAGTTCGTAGGAACGGTTCCGCACCTTCAAGACCGAGGTGGGCGACCGCAGCTGAGCAGCTGAGGAAGCCGGACACCTGGTGCGAACCGGCGGCCGGCGCCAGGCGGCCCTACGGTCAGCGCATCCGCTCCAGCCACGGCACGCTCGCGGTGCCGAACGGCTCGGTGTGGGCGCGTACCGCGGCGAGCAGCTCTTCGGCGGTGCGCCGGGCTGCGGCGACCACGTCGTCGGGGTAGCCGAACGCGACCCGGTGCTCGTCGAACTCGTCCTCGTCGAGCAGCAGCACCTCGCCGGACTCGCGGCGGCGTACCACGTCGAGGTCCAGGTCGATCGAGACGACCTCGTCCGGGCTGTGCCACACCGGCCGGTCGGACACGTCGATGTAGATCTCGGTGCGGTGCGGGGAGGCGTTGAACGCGGCCACCCAGTCGCCCTCGTGCGGGATCAGCACCACGTGCGTGGCCGGGATGAACACGGCAGGTTCGGCGCCGCGCCGCCACGGGGTGTGCGCGGTGGCGCCCAGCCACACCCCGTGCTCGTCCTCGCCGAGGCGGGGCAGGGTGGCGTGCCAGTGCAGGCGGCCGTCGTACTTGCGGGCCACCACGCGCACGTCGCCGGGCCGCGGCGTGAGGTCCTTCTCGAGCCAGTGCCGGGCGTTGGGGTTGCCGTTGTAGTCGCCGATCTCCTGGTAGCCGCTGGTCAGGTAGATCCGCAGCGCCTCGGGCTGGCGGTCGCCGGTGTCCAGCCGGATGCGCCGGTAGCCGCGGCGGCGGGCGACGTCCTCCAGTTCGGCCATGAGCGTGCGGGCCAGGTTGCGGCCCCGCGCGGCCGGGCGCAGGAAGAGGCGGCGCACCTCGGCGGTGTGGTCGTCGCATCGGCGCAGGCCGCCGCAGCCGACTGGCTCGTCGCCGTCGTACAGCACCAGCCAGGTGCCGTCCGGGGCGCGCAGTTCGGCGAGGTCCAGTGGGGGCGGGGCGGTCGCGGCGCCCGCGTACCGGGTGGCGATGTCGGCGAAGAACTCCGCGGTCAGCTCCCGCGACACCGGATCGTCGGCGTTCTCCAGCACGATGCGCACCTGCGCCACGGCACGGCCTCCCTCGGCTCGGTTCGGTTCCGGATCGAGAATGCCCTACCCGCCGTGCGGGGGCGCGGGCGGCACCCGTGGCGGCGGACGAAGTTCACCGCGGTCGCGCGGCAACACCAACGGCGGGTCGCCGCGTCCTTTGTGGGAGCGGGCACACCACGTCGCCCGTGGAGAGGACCATCCCCCGTGCCCAAGCGCCGCCCCCGTACCCCCGCCGCCCCCACTGCCCGCAAGTCCGCCGCCCGCGGCAAGGCGCCGCTGTGGAGCAAGCTCGTGCTGACGTTCGGCGCCGTGCTGATGATGATCGCCGGAACCAGCATCGTCATGCTGCGCTCGGTCGTCGGCACCCTCGAGGACGCCGTCGACCTGGCCGGGGCCGACGTCCTGGCCGGCCCGTCCGGGCAGGCCGTGCCCGATGCCAAGGCGCTCAAGGGTTCCTTCGACGTGCTGCTGCTCGGTATCGACATCCGGCCCGGGCAGAAGGCCGACGACGCCCGCTCCGACACGATCATCATCGTGCACGTGTCGGGCACGCATCAGGAGGCGTACCTGATGTCGGTGCCGCGCGACGTGCGGGTGGAGATCCCCGGCAAGGACCACCGCAAGATCAACGGCGCCTTCCAGGCCGGCCTCGGGCCGCAAGGCGACTGGAAGGG
Organism: Catellatospora paridis; assembly: GCF_009720365.1. Lineage (GTDB taxonomy): Bacteria > Actinomycetota > Actinomycetes > Mycobacteriales > Micromonosporaceae > Catellatospora > Catellatospora paridis. The sequence continues at coordinate 231,658 of NZ_WBZD01000021.1, forward strand.
CGGCCTGAAGGCCGCCACGCAGGCGATCAGCAAGCTCACCGGCATCACCTTCGAGGCCGCGGCGGTCATCGACTTCAACGGCTTCAATAAGATCATCACTGCGCTGGGCAGCGTGCGGATGTGCGTCGAGGACGACACGAAGTCCATCCACCACTTCGTGATCAACGGCAAGCCGAAGTACGTCGGCGGCATGGCCGACGCCAAAGAGGCCGACCGCTACGCCGACCGCACCGGCAACCAGCGCTTCGTGCACAAGAAGGGCTGCCGGGACATGCAGGCCTGGGAGGCGCTGGACTTCGCCCGCCAGCGCTACCTGCCCGACAACTCCACCGACTACGGCCGCCAGCGCCACCAGCAGCAGCTCATCCAGGCCATCGTGAGCAAGGCGACTTCGGCCGGCGTGCTAACCGACCTCGGCAAGGTGAACGACCTGATCCGGGCAGCCGGCGAGTCGATGCTGCTGAGCCTGCCCCAGGGCATGGAGGTGATCGACTTCTTCTTCGCGCTGCAGGACCTCGCCGCGGCGGACCTGGTGTCGCTGAAGACGAACGCCGGCTGGTTCAACGGCTACAAGATCGACGGCGAGTCGTTCGAGGACATCAACGACGAGTCCAAGCTGATGTTCAAGGCGGCCGCGCTCGACAAGCTCGGCGAGTTCATCGCGCTCTACCCGAACTTCGTCAACAGGAAGCCCTAACGGCAGCCGGCGGCGTCAGTTCAGGTGGAGGACGTCGTAGTCGTCTAGGTCGTCGCGCACAGCATCCGGCTCCAGGGTCGCCAGGGACGCCCCGTGCCGGCGGGTCTGGGTGACCGCGTGGGCGAGCGGCAGCGGCAGCCGCAGGCCGAGTTCGGCGACGTCGAGCAGGTCGTCGGACAGCATGGGCAGGATCAGGGTGTACACGTCGTCGGTGAGCAGCCGGGTCAGGCGTTTGCGCTCGTCCTCGTCGACGATGCGGTAGGCCTCGGCGAAGACGGGCGCGGGAACGCCGACCGTGCCGCCGTTCTCGGCGACCACCGTGATCAGTTCGCCGACGGCCATGGTGTCCAGGCGGGCGTAGGCGGCCAGGGCGCTGCTGTCGAGCACGACGTGGATGTTCACGCGGCCTGCTCGCGTCCGCGGGCGGCGGTGCGGCGGGCGTCGTGTTCGGCCAGACGGGTGCGCATGCGCTCGATGCCTTCGGCGGTGAGCTGGTAACCGGCGTCGGCGAGCATGCGCCGGGTGGCGGCGAGGCGTTCTTCGTGGCGCATCCGGTCGCGGATCGCGGTGGTGACGTACTGGGAGACGTTCGGCTCCCGTTCGAGGCGTTCGGCGACCTCGTCGGGGACGTTGACCGTGACGCGTCGGCTCATAACATCATGCTACATCCTCATACCCGGTCGGCGCGCCCGTCAGCCGGCCCAGCCAGGGCATGTGCGCGGACCCGAACGGCTCGCGAGCGGCGGTCACGGCGGCCAGCAGGTGATCGGCGGTGCGCCGTGCCTCGGCGACCACGTCTTCGGGGTACCCGTACGCGACCTGATGCTCGGCGAACTCGTACTCGTCGAGCAGTTCGACCGCGCCGGTGTCGCGGCGGCGTACCACGTCGAGGTCCAGGTCGTGGATGGTGACGTGGGCGGGTCCGGTCCACGACGGGCGAAGGGTGACGTCGACGTACACCGCGGTCCGCCGGGGTGGGGCGTGGAAGTTGGCGACCCAGCCGCCCTCGTGCGGCACGAGCATGACATGCGGTGCCTGCGGGAAGTGCGCTGCGCGTCGGCCGCGCCGCCACGGCGTGTGCGGGGTGCCGCCCAGCCACGTCCCGTGCTCGTCGGTGCCGAGACGGCGCAGGGTGGTGTTCCAGTGCCGGCAGCCGTCGTACTTGCGGACGTCCACGTACACGTCGTCCGGCCGCGGACTCAAGTCCTTCTCCAGCCGGTGCGGGGTGGGCACGCCGTCGTCGACGGGCCGGTAGCCGGCGGAGAGGTACAGGCCCAGCGCCTCGGGCTGGCGGTCGCCGGTGCTCAGCCGCAGCCGCGTGTAGCCGAGCTTGCGCGCGGTGTCCTCCAGCTCGACCAGCAGCGAGCGGCCTGCGTTGCGGCCGCGGGCGGCCTCGCGCAGGTACACCCATTTGATCTCGCCGGTGTGCTCGTCGAGCCCGCGCAGGCCGCCGCAGCCGATCGGCTGCTTTCCGTCGTACACCACGAACCAGGCCGCCCCCGGCGCGTCCAGCACCGGCAGTTCGTCGGTGACTGCGTCGGCTCCGAAGTCCTGCTCCGGGTAGCGGCGCGCCAACTCCGCCACGAATTCCCGGCGCAGCTCACGTGACTGCGCACTGCCGGTGTGCTGCCGCTGGATCCGCAGGTGCACTCGCGCCTCCTCGTAGCCCGGTGCGCGACGTACCGTCCGTGCCGCCCGCGCGGCATGAACGGTACGTCGCGCACCGGTGAGTGGTCACTCGGTGGCGCGCACCGCGGCGGTGACGTGGGCGATCGCGCCGGCCAGCGGGATGCGCTCGGTGTGGCCGGTGGCCCGGTCGGTGAATTCGACGGTGCCGTCGGCCAGGCCGCGGGCGCTGACCGTGATCCGGTACGGGATGCCGATCAGCTCGATGTCGCTGAACTTCACGCCGGGGCGCTCGGACCGGTCGTCGAGCAGCACGTCCATGCGCTGCCCGCGCAGCCCCGAGTACAGCGACTCCGCGGCGGTGACGACCGGCTCGGCGTCGCCCAGCACCGCGATGGCGATCTCGAACGGCGCGACCGCGACCGGCCACACGATGCCCTTGTCGTCGTGGTGCGTCTCGACGATCGCGGCCAGCGCGCGCTCGACGCCGATGCCGTAGGAGCCCATGACCGGGTTGACCCGCTCGCCGTCGGCGCCGAGCACGGTGACGCCGAGGGTCTCGGTGTAGCGGCCGCCGAGTTTGAAGATGTGCCCGATCTCGACGGTGCGCAGCACGTCCAGGGGCTGCTCGCAGCGGGGGCAGGGCTCGCCGGCGACGACCTCGCGCAGGTCGGCCCAGCGGTCGACGGCGATGTCGCGGGCGACGTCGACGCCGCGCAGGTGTACGCCGTCGCGGTTGGCGCCCGTGGTCATGTCGCGGCGGCCGGTCAGCGCGAGGTCGGCGAGGATCGGCAGGCCGGTGACGCCGACGCCGCCGAGGCTGCCGGGCAGCGCGCCGAGCGCGTCGCGGATCTCCTCGGGGTGGGCGGGGCGTACGTTCACCGCGGCGAGGGTGTCGATGAGTTTCTGCTCGACCAGCGCGTGGTCGCCGCGCATGAGCACCAGGGTGAGCTGGTCGTCGACGACGTAGACGAGGGTCTTGACCTGGCGGTCGGCGGTGACGCCGAAGCCGGTGACCAGGTCCTCGATGGTGCGCACGTCGGGGGTGTCGAACGCCTCGGGCGCAGCCGGGCCGTCGCCGTCGGCGGCCGCGGGCAGGTGCGAGGTGGCCTTCTCCACGTTCGCGGCGTACCCGCAGCCGCAGTGCACGACCAGGTCCTCGCCGGCGGCGGTCGGGGACATGAACTCGACCGAGTCGCTGCCGCCCATGATGCCGCTGGACGCCTCGACCGCGATGGCGGGGATGCCGAGCCGGCCGAAGATCCGCGTGTAGGCCTCGTGGTGCAGGTCGAAGGAGCGGTCCAGCCCGGCGGCGTCGACGTCGAAGCTGTAGGAGTCCTTCATGGTGAACTCGCGGACCCGGATCAGGCCGCTCTTGGGCCGGGGCTCGTCGCGGAACTTGGTCTGGAACTGGTACCAGCGCTGGGGCAGGTCGCGGTAGGAACGCAGTTCGGTGGCGACGGTCGTGAAGATCTCCTCGTGGGTCATGCCCAGCGCGAGGTCGGCGCCCTTGCGGTCGGTCAGCCGGAACATCTCCGCGCCGATCTTGTCCCAGCGGCCGCTCTTCTGCCATACCTCGGCCGGCTGCATGGTGGGCAGCAGGAACTCCTGCGCGCCGATGCGCGACATCTCGTCGCGGATCACCTCGATGATCTTCGCGCGGACCCGCACGGCCAGCGGCAGCAGCGAGTAGTGCCCGGCCATCAGCTGGCGGATGTAGCCCGCGCGCAGGAGCAGCCGGTGGCTGACGGCGTCCGCCCCCGCCGGGTCCTGGCGGAGGGTCGGGACGTAGAGCTCTGACCAGCGCATGACACGTACACCTGCACTCTCTGCCGTCGGACCGGCGGTGCGTCCGCCGGGCGATCCGCCGATCCTATGAGCAGGGGGTATGCGGCACGAGCGGATTACGGCGTGGCGCGGTCCTGCATCTCCCAGGCGTGATCGAGCACGTGCCACGCGATGCGCCGCGCCGCGTACGCCGCGGGCCAGCCCCCGCGCGGCGGTGACGTGCCGTCCGACGGGCTCGCCAGCACGTCCAGGATGTCGGCGCGCAGGGCCGCGAGCGCCGCGGTGTCGCCGGCGGCGGGCGCGGGATGCTTGACCCCGATCCGGCGGGCGTACGACGCCTCGGCGCCGATCACGTGGTCGATCATCTTGTCCCGGTCGCGTCCACCGCCGCGCGGACCCTTGCGCAGCTCGGCGGGGGTCACCGCGGCGACGTCGGCGAACACGTCCCAGGCGGCCTGCACGAGCGCGGCCTGCCGCTGCGCGGTGTCGCGGTCGCGGGGTGCGAAGTCGGCGCTCGCGGGCTGCTCGGGCGCGCCGAAGTCGGTGGTCGTGCCGCCGCGGACCCGTTCCACGACGCGCACGTCACCGGGCTCGAACGGGATCTTCGCCTGCTCGGCGACCACGGCGTAGCGCTCGGCGTACGCGGTCAGCGCTGCCAGCGCCCGCTCCGCGTCGCGGCCGGAGCGGCACCAGCCGGGCCACTCCAGCGCGCACGCGAAGATCCGTTTCGAGCCGAGCTCGAGGTATACCGTCGTCACATAGACATCCTGGCATGTCCGATCGGTCAGGCGAGGATGTCGTACCGGACAGTCGTCACTCCGCTGCCCAGGTTGGCGATCTCGGCGAAGGCGGCCCGGGACAGGTCCAGGCAGCGCCCGGCGATGTACGGGCCGCGGTCGTTGATGCGCACCACGACGGATTTGCCGTTGGCGGTGTTGGTGACGCGGACCCGGGTGTCGAACTTCAGCGACTTGTGCGCCGCGGTCAGCGCGTCCGGGTCGAAGGTCTCGCCGTTGGCGGTGCCCTGCGGTTCGTCGTAGAAGGACGCCTTGCAGGTGCCGGAGTCGAGCACCGCGGGGGTGCCGGTCGGGCTCGGCGCGGAGGCGTTGCGGTTGCCGCGGGATGGGCGCTGCGGGGCCTCGCGGCGGGCTGCGGCGTCGGTGACCTTCGGTGACGGCGGCGGCGACGCGGCGGACTCTCCGGAGATCGCGGTGGGATCGGTGTGCTGGGGTTCGGCGGCCACTTCGTGGGCGATCAGACCGCCTCCGACCAGGACAGCCGTGGCGACGGTGGCGGTGGCGAACGGGGCGAGCTTGCGACGGGGCTTAGGGGGCAGTGAATGTCGGCCGGGCAAGGTGTTGACCTTCCGTAGGCAACAGGGTCGGGCGCCGGCCGCCACGATCGGCGGACCGGGGCCGAATCGACCGTATCGAGGCCTACACATGCCATGTCAAAAGGATCGAGCATATTGGGCAGATTTGCCCCACAAGTTTCGCCCGATCGAACGACACCGCCCCGTAGCCTCGTGCCTCAGCGGCGACGGCTCAGCGGCGCCTGAGCGGCTTCGGCCTCCACCATGGCCGGTCCACGACCGGATAGCTCTCACGGAGGTCATGGGTGGCGCCGCCGCGCGTCACGCGCCCGCTCCGCTCGTGACGGCACGCCGCTCGGCGTGGGACAGTGCCCGACCGGTGACGCGATGAACGCCGGCACGGCCACGCCCAGCAGGTAGGGGGCGCTCGGCCGCGCCGGCGGCGACGTGGCCGAGGTGGTCGGGCGTGCCGGACGAGGCTCCGCGCCGGGCCGAGACCCGCCCGCCCCCGTTCGCCCGATAGGACGGCACCATGTGTCACCTCGGTTCAGTCAGTTTCTTTTGGGAACCTACTCAGTTCCGTTGGGGAACGTACCATGGGCGTCATCGGGAGGGAAGCTGATGATCAAGCCACGTATCGACGAGTCCTGCGGCATAGCCCAGGCCGCCGCCGTCCTCGGCGACTGGTGGAGCCTGCTGGTCCTGCGCGAGATCGCCCGCGGCCACCACCGGTTCGACGCCCTCGTCGGCGAGCTGGACATCTCCCGCAAGGTGCTGACGGAACGGCTCGGCCACCTCGTCGAGCACGGCGTCGTCGAGCGCCGGCCGTATCAGACCAATCCGGTGCGACACGAGTACGTGCTGACCGGTTCCGGCCACGGCCTGCTGCCGGTGCTCGTGGGCATGCAGGACTGGGCCGACCGGTTCGTGCTCGGCGACGGATCGTTGACCGCGACCACCCACGGCGGCGATGGCGACCGGGAGGCAGCCCGGGTCGCGGCCCTGCCCGGCAGCCGCGTACCGGCCGGACTCACCCTGCCGAGCACGCGGGGCGACGTCGGCGACGTGGTCGCGGACGCCGGTCTCACCGTGCTCTTCACCTATCCGGCGACCGGCACCGCGGTGCCCCCCGGCTGGAGCCGGATTCCGGGCGCTGCCGGCTGCACGCTGGAGAACCGCCTCTTCCGTACGGCGTGGCAGAGCTTCGCCGCAGCCGGTGCCACCATCCACGGTGTCAGCACCCAGCGACCGGACGAGCAGGCCGCCTTCGCCGCGGCCGAGGAGATCCCGTTTCCACTGCTGTCCGACGTGGATCTGGAACTGGCCGCCGCCCTACGACTGCCGACCTTCCGGGCCGCTCAGCAGATCCGCCACAAACGGGTCATCCTCGTCATCGACCGGGATCGGGTGGTGCGGCACGGCATCTACCCGGTCGCCGACATCCCGGCCGCGGTCGCCGCGGCGCTGGAGGCGGTCCGCCAGATCGGCCGTTAGCGCACCGGACCGGGCCCGCCCTACCGCATGACATCGCCCCCGCAGCCAGGCTGCCGCGGGGGCGATGCCGACGGTCACGGCCGGATGGGCCGATCCGTCCACTTGGTCTCGTCGCCGTGCGCGCCCTCGACGATGCGCACCGATCGCGCGTACGCCAGCAGCGGGTCACGGCGCAGCGGTGAGCTGACCTCCAGTGCGAACCCGTCCAGCCCGTGCAGCAACACGTAGGCGTCACCGACCACCGCGGGACGGCCGTCGACCTGCTCGGTGGCCTGGCCGGGCTTGTCCGCCGGGGTCTCCACCGAGTCCGCGATCACGGTCGTCACCACGTCCGGCGGGAACAGCAGCGGGTCGGTGTTGTCCGCCCGGCTGAACGTCAGGCCCGCCCGGACGAACGGGGTGCCATTGGCGTGGATGCCCCGATAGATGTTCGTCCCGGTCAGCCGCGAGCACTCCGGCACGCCCGGCACCGTGAACGGCATGGTCACCGCCGTCCCCCGACCGATCACCAGCTCGCCGGCGACCTGCGCCGCCATGGCCCGCAGCGCGGCCATGGCCTCGGCCGACGGCTCCTGGCCGCTTTCCTGGGCACCGTCGGCGGCCGCGACGAACGCCCATCCGCCGTCGGCCCACTGCCAGCCCAGCCGGGCCGCGTGCTTGCCGAACATGCCCTGCCGTCCGGGCAGCCACGACGCGGGCCGGCCGCCGATCTGGCCGGCGCTCTCGGCACCGGTCAGGTCGACCGGTCCGAAGTCGCGGGCCTCAGGCGTGCCGAACATGGGCTTGCCGCCCGCGGCGAACACGATCACCTCGACGGTGAACCGCTCCTGCGCGTCGTAAAAGTCGACGTACTGCCAGTACCGCCCGGTGATGAACTGCTGCACCGACAGGTCGGAGACGCCGCTGACGTCGACCCAGCGCCGCATGACGTCGAACTCGACCGGTGCGGTTCCGGCCGGCTGCGGCGAGGCCGACACCATCGGCGTCGGCACGGGGCTCGGGCAGGGCGGCGGCGGAGGTCCGATCGTGACCTCCGGGCTCGCCCCCACGTTGCCCGGGCCGTTCGCGGCGGTGAACCAGGCGGGCACCGCCGCACTGCCCGCCAGCAGCAGCACCAGCGCCCCGGCCGCTCCCGCGGTCCGCACCCGGTGCTGCCGTCGGCCGGTGCGCACCGCGCGCGCCAGGTCCACCCCTGAGGCCGGCAGCGGGTCCTCCCGGAACGCGCCCAGCACATCCTCGTCTCTCATCGGACTGCTCCCTTCGCTGTGGTCGTCGGGGCGGCTTCGGGCTGCTCGCCGAGCAGCCGCCGCAGGGTGGCCAGGCCGTCGGAGGTCTGGCTCTTCACCGTCCCCGGCGAGACCTGGAGGATCTCCGCGACCTCCTCGACCGAGCGATCGGCGAGGAAGCGGAGCACCACCGCGGCACGCTGCCGCGGCGGCATCTGGCCGAGTGCCACCTGCAGATCCAGGCGGGTGTCCACGTCCGCGCCGGTCGCCGCCCGTTCCGTGCCCGCCTCCGGCGCCAGGTCGACCCGGCTCCAGGCCAGGCGGCGGTCGTCCAGGAAGGTCCGCACCAGGATGGTGTGCAGGTACGCGTCGAGGTTGCGGGCCTGGCTCGCCTGCCGCCATTTCACATAAAGCCTGGTGATGGCCTGCTGCACCAGGTCGTCGCCCCGATGCGGGTCTCCTGCCAGCTGTGCGGCGATCCGCCGCAGCGCGGGCAGACGGGCGGTCACGTACGCGACGTACTCCCGCTCCTGTTCCCCGTTCATCACACCTCCGGTAGTCGCACTCACCCGGTCGACGGGTGCCGCGGCGGCTCCGGTTGGGCGGACCGTGAGACTAGACGAAGGAGGTCAGCTGCCGCGGCGCTCGCGTACCCGGGCGGCGATCTGCTTGGAGAGCACGGACAGCCCGGTGGCGATGATGACGGCGTTGAACAGCATCTGCGCGCACAGCAGGCCCCGGGCGAACTGGCCCTGCGCGTGCACGTCGCCGAAACCGACCGTGGCCAGCGTGGACAGGGCGAAGTACAGGGCGTCGAGGCGGGTGTTCAGGTCGACGAACTGGCCCGGACCGTGGATCGCGACGAGGTAGTCGGCGAGCGCGAAGAACAGCACCCCGGCCACCAGCGCGGCGAGCAGGCCGGTCAGCGGGGCCTGCGCGTCGCCGAGCTGGCGGTTCACCTGGCGCAGGATGAGCACCACGGCGAGGACCAGCCCGCCGAGGGTCAGCAGGGCGCGTATGGCCAGTGACCAGGGATTGTCGTCGGTGTCGGTGGGCACGACGAAGTAGACGACCACCAGCAGCGCGCTGTTGACCAGCGCGTGCCCGAGCGGCCGATGGATAACCGACATGTCGGTATTCTCGCCGACGGCGCGCGGTCGGGAGTCGCGCCGCGACGGGGCTCGCCGGTCGGCCTGGGCCGTCGGCGGGGCACGGGCTCGGTCAACCCGCGGCGACGCGGAAGCCGATGTTGCCCGCGGAGCTGTCCGGCGTGTTCGCCGACCGGGCCGCGATGCGGTAGCGGTTGCAGTACGACGCGTGGCACATGTGCGAGCCGCCGCGCATCACGCGTGACGTGCCGTCGGCGGGCCCGGCCGGGTCGACGCGCGGGCCGGTGACGTGGAAGTCGACGCTGAACCAGTCCGCGCACCACTCCCACACGTTGCCGGCGACGTTGAACAGGCCGTACCCATTGGGGCGGTACGACTTCACGGGGGCGGTGCCGAGGTGGCCGTCGGCGGCGGTGTTGCGGGTCGGGAACTCGCCCTGCCAGATGTTGCACAGGTGCCGCCCGCCCGGGGTCAGCTCGTCGCCCCACGGGTAACGGGCCTGCTCCAGGCCGCCGCGGGCGGCATACTCCCATTCGGCCTCGGTCGGCAGCCGGGTCCCGGACCAGTCGCAGTAGGACTGCGCGTCGTGCCAGGACACGTGCACCACGGGATGGTTCTGCAGCGCGCCCACGTCGGAGCCGGGCCCGTACGGGCGCCGCCAGTCAGCCCCAGGCACCACCGCCCACCAGGGTGCGGCCTGCACCCGCTGCGCCTGCCGGGCGACCTGCGGCGGCAGGAAGCCGTCGAACACGAACGAGAACCCGAACCGCTCGGCGTCGGTGACGTGCCCGGTGGCCTTCACGAAGGTCGCGAACTGGGCGTTGGTGACCGTGGTCGGGTCGATGCGGAACGGGCCCAGTTCGATCTCGCGGACGGGGCCCTCGCCGTCGGCGGGAAAGCCTTCGGCGTCGTCAGTGCCCATCAGGAACCTGCCGCCGGGCAGTGCGACGGTGCGCGACGCGGCCCGCGACAGCGTCCCCGGGTGTGCGCGGTCGGCGGCGTGAGAGCGGTGTGGGTGCCCGGCAGCTGGAGCGGCCACGGGGTGCGCAGCAGCGGCGGCGCCTGCTTCGCCCGCCGGTCGTGCGGCAAGCGTGAGCAGGGCAGGCGTGCTGCTGCCCGCGGCGGGTGCGCAGCAGGCGGGCGGGTGCGCGGCCATGGGTGGTCCTTCCTGGGGCCCGGCGGCGGGACGCACCCCGCCGCCGGGCAGTCCGGCGGGTCAGGGTGCGGTGCTGCCGGAGCTGACGCGGTCGGCGGCCAGCTGCGCCGCGAGCGCGGGGATGCCCAGCGCCTGTTCCTGCGCCGGGGTGGCGTTGTGCAGTTTGTTGGTCAGCTGGTGCGGGTCGTTGACCAGGTCGTAGTACTCGCGGAACAGGATCGCGCCCGAGCCGGTCGGCAGGCCGTTGGCGTCGGTGTGCAGCTGGTAGTACTCGGTGTACTGCTTGTTCGCGCCGATGTAGGACGCCCAGGTGTGCGGTCCGCCCGCACCGGTGCCGTGTTTGAAGAACTCGGTCAGCACGTGGTTGCGCCGGTGCGTGCCGAGCAGCGAGTGCCCGTCCTGCGGGTACTGCGCGTCCGGGGTGATCCCGGCGGCGTCGAGGATGGTCGGCGCGATGTCGATGTTGGCCGCGAGCCGGTTGTCGTCGGCGCCGGTGTCGAGGCCGCCGGCCGGCCAGGACACGAAGAACGGCACCTCGACGACGGGGGTGTAGGGCACGGACTTCTTGGTCCAGCCGTGGTCGGCCCAGGCGAAGCCGTTGTCGGCGATGAAGAACACCAGCGTGTTGTCGAGCTGGCCGAGGGCTTCGAGCTTGTCGTGCACGGCCTGCACGGCGTCGTCGACCGACAGCAGCGTACGCAGCTGGTTGGTGCGGATGTTGCGGCCGTCGGCCAGCGTGCCGGTGGCGTCCTGGACGAAGCCGGGCTTGTCGCTGCGGTCGGCCTCGGGCACCGACGGGCGGCCGTCCCACGCCGGGACCGCGGTGTCGGCGTACTTGGCTTCGGGGGTGTTCGGGCCGTGCGAGGCGTACGGGGCCAGGTAGAGGAACCAGGGGCGGGTGTCGGCGGCGGTGCGGTCGAGGAACTTCAGGGCCCGGTTCTTCACCACGGTCGTGGTGTAGTTGTTGATCGTCTGCACGGTGCCGTCGACGTTCCAGGTGCCGTTGGTGTAGGTGGGTGGGGCGAGCACCGCGAACTCGTCGAAGTGGGGCGGGTTGTCGTCGACGTCCCAGCCGTTGAGGTACTTGCCGTACAGGCCGGTGCGGTAGCCGGCCTGCTGCAGGTAGCGCTGCACGGTGGAGTGGTGGTTGAGGTTCGTGGCGTGCTGGTTGCCGCGTACGCCGTGGTTGTGCGCGTACTGGCCGGTGAAGATCGAGGAGCGGCCCGGCGCGCACAGCGGCGTGGTCGCGTGCCCGCGGGTGAACTCGACGCCGTTGCCGGTCAGCCACGCCCGCGTCTTCGGGAGCGCCCACGCGGTCTGCTTCGGATGGTCGTCGGTGACGATCACGAGGATGTTGGGCCTGGTATCGGCGGCCTGGGCGGCGGCCGTGGGCCAGCCGGCGGCCGCGGTCGCGCCCGCCGCGGCCGACGCCGCGAGGAACGTGCGCCGCTTGAGCGAGGGGGTGCTCTCGGACATGGGCTTTCCTTTCGTACGCGCACGGCGGCGTCACGCCGCGCAGCATGGGGTGCCCGGCGTGCGGCCGGTGGGAGGGGAGCGGGCGGCGGTGGCGGTGCCACGCGACCGCGTCGAGCAGCGCGGGCGGTCAACCGCCCGTGGGCGGCGTGAGCGCGCAGGTCAGCGCAGACAGAGCGAGCTCGCCTGCCGTCGTAGATCGACGTGCCGGCGGGCCGTGAACAAGGGCCTGCGCTCCATGTGTCAGAGCCTAGGAAGCACCGGCGAGGATCTCAAGAAACTCAATATTTCGTGATGCGAAAGTTTGTGAACAGCTCGGTGCCGGACTGCGGGAGCGGTCAGTCGTCCGGCGGGAGCAGGCCGTCCAGGAGCAGGCGCAGGCCGCCGTCGAGGGCTCGTCTGGCCTGGCGCACCGGGTCGTAGTCCATGTCGGAGGACGCGCCGCCCAGGGCCGTGGAGTGCGGGAAGCGTGACGCGAAGTCGGGGGCCAGCCGGGCGAGCAGCGCGGATCGTTCGGTCCACCACTGCTGGTCGGAGGTGCCGGTGGCGGCCGCCGCGGCCCGGCCCTCGGCGGCGGTCTGCGCCGCGCCGCGTACGAGGTGGAACAGTGCGCTGACGCCGGGCCGCAGCGACTGCGGCGGCAGGTCGGCCCCGTGCAGGATGCCCAGTAGCGATTCGAGGACCGACTGCTCGTGCGGGCCGAGCACGGGGCGGGCGTAGGAGACCTGCAGCAGCCACGGGTGGCGCAGGTAGCGGTCCCAGAGGTCGTCGGCCCAGGCCAGCACGGCGGACCGCGGGGCGTCGCCGGTCGGGTAGGTCTGCGGCCAGCCCGCGTGGGCGTGGTCGTACATCAGGTCGACGAGTTCGCGCTTGCTCGGCACGTAGGTGTACAGCGCCATCGCCGAGGTGCCCAGCCGATCGCCGACGGCGCGCATGGACAGCCGGTCCATGCCGTCGGCGTCGGCGACGGCGATGGCGGCTTCGATGATCGCGTCGACGGTGAGGCCCTGTTTCGGTCCCGGGGCGGCGCGGCCGGTGCGTTGCCGGGGCGCGTCCTCGGTGGCGGGGGAGTGGGCCCGCCACAGCAGCGCCATGGTCCGGGCCGGGTCGCCCTGGCCGCCGTACAACGTCATGTGACAACTCCGTACGCCGTAAGCTAATGTCTGGTCGAGGATCGCTTTACAGCATACGGAGATGATGATGGGAAGCGCGACGCTGCACGACGGCAGCACGATCGGGTTCGAGGTGCACGGTGACGGACCCGTCCTGCTCCTACCCGTCCCGGCCCCGGCAGAGGGCCCGAAAGCCGAGGCCATGCGCGCCTGGGGCGCCGACCCGGCACTCGGCCGGTCCCTGACCGACGGGCTGCGCGACCGGTTCCGGGTCGTCGCCTTCGACTACGAGGGGCACGTCATGGCACACCCCAAGCCCGACACCCTCACCCCCGCCAACGCCGCCCGCGACCTGCTCGCCGTCGCCGACGCCGCCGGCGCCGACCGGTTCGCCTACTACGGCTACTCCTGGCTCGGCCTGCTCGGCCAGCAGCTCGCCCTGCACACCGACCGGCTGTCCGCGCTGGTCATGGGCGGCTACCCGCCGGTCGGCGGCCCGTACGCGGCGATGCTCGCGGTGACCACCGCCGCCCACGCGGCGTCCCTGGCGGCCGTGCAGAACCCGCCCGCACCCACCGAGACAGTGCCCGGCGACTGGTCGACCGTCTCCGTCACCACGACCGTCGACCAGACCCGGCAGTTCGTCACCCTGTACGAGGCACTGCACGACTTCGACGACCGCGCCGCCCAGCCGTCGCTGACCTGCCCGCGGCTGTGCGTCGTCGGCTCCGCCGACACCATCGAGTACGCCGAGCAGTGGGGCGGCGTCACCGTCGACATCGCCGGACCCGTGCTGCGCGAGCGGACCGGACTCGAGGCGCTCGGCTGGGACGTGGCCGTCCTCGACGGCCTGGACCACATGCAGGCCATGCAGGCCGCAGCCGTGCTGCCGGTGCTGCGTCCCTGGCTGGAGTCCCGGATCTGAGGCCGGGCGCCACCGCGGCCGATCAGCTCGCCTTCGCCCGCCGCGGCCGCCCCGCGAGCAGGCACAGCGCCGCCGTGGCCAGGTACAGCACGATGACCGCGAGCCAGCTCTGCCGGTGCTCGGTGAGCTGGCTGGGCAGCATCGGATGCGCCAGCCCGTCCGGATCCTCGACCACGGTCACGGATTCGCCGATGCGGTAGGCGTTCTCGTCGACGGTGAGCTCGCCGCCGACGGCGCGGCCGGAGTGGGCGGCCATCGCGTAGTGGTAGCGGTCGGCCGACCCGCTGCTCTCCCGCACGGACATGACCTGCGCCTCCACCTGCCCACCGCGCAGCTGCAGCAGGCTCGGCCCGGTCTCGCGCAGCACGATCACCACGAACAGGAAACCCAGCACCGCCGCCACCGCGGTCCACACCGGACGGAACCCGGACAGCGCGAACCAGCCCGCGGCCAGGCCTGCGGCGAGGATCAGCCCGACCGCCAGCCCGCGATGCTCGGCAGGCAGCAGCGCGGAGCCCGCGAGCCCCGCCGCCAGCGCGGCCACGGTGATGACGAGGAACAGCCGTAGCCCGCGGAACTGCCGGGGGTGCAGCGCACGGAAGGGGATTCGCATGGCGTGAGAGTAAGGCCCGCGCAGGCGGCCCGTCGGTTGCCCCGGGAACGTACGATCCGCGCATGCAGCGGTCGCAGATCGACGGCGTACGGGTGCTCTGGCAGGAAATGCCCGGTGACTTCACCGCCACCCTGGCGTTCGCGGTGGGCGCCCGCGACGAAGACGTCGACCAGCTCGGCATCACCCACCTGGCCGTCCGGCACCTGCTGCTGAGCCTGCTCGCGGAGCCCGACGAGACGACGGGCCTGCTCGAGACCTCGTTCACCCTCTCCGGAGACCCGGAACAGGTCGCCGAGGACCTGAGCGACCTCGCCGCGCTCATCGCCAACCCGGACCTGAGCGGGCTCGCGCTGACCGCGCAGCAGCTCGACCCCGCCGACCGGGCGAGCGAGCTGGACCTCGACATCGACGACGCGGTACGCGACCCGTGGGGGTCGCTGCTGGCACACCGCCTCGGCCCGACCGGACCCGGCCTGCTGCGCTGGCCCGCCGTCGACCTGCACCGGCTGACAGCCGACGAGGTCCGCGCCCACCTGGCCCGCTGGTTCACCGCCGGCAACGCCGTGCTCACCTGCACCGGCCCGCCCCCGGCCGGTCTGCGGCTGCCGCTGCCGGCCGGGCCGCGCGCCGCCCACGCGACCTCCCCGGTGCGCGGCGGCTCCTCAGGACCGGCCTGGTATGCCGACGAGGTCGTCGCACCCGCCATCGCCGTCGGGGCCACCGCCGGTCCCCAGGCGTTCCTGCTGCTGCGGCTGCTCGGCACCCGGGTCGACGCGGCGCTGGACGGCGCCGCAGTGAAAGCCTGGTCCACGGAATGGTCCACCCCGGTCGGCGACGGGCGCCTGGAACTGGGCCTGAGCCTGCACCTGCGCGGCAAGGCCAGGCAGCGCGACAGCGCGCTCGCGGCCCGGATCCTGTGGCAGGAGCTGCGGCGGCTGGCCGCCGAGGATCCGGTGCCCGCCGAGCTGGACGCCATCGTCACCCGATACCACCGGTCCCCGGCTGAGGATCCGCAGCTGCGCGGGCAGCTGGAGCGCCTGGGCCTGCTCGACGCGGCCGAGCAGGCGCACGCGCAGGCTCCGCTGGCCGACGCCGGGCACCGCGAGCTGCTCGACGTGTCCGACGAGTTCGGCGAGGCCCAGGTGGCAGCCGCGGCCCGGCTGGGTCCGGCGGACGTGCGGGCCGCCGCCGCCTCGTGGCTGCCGTCAGCGCTGCTGGTGGTCCCCAACGGCGTGGACGCGGCGCTCGACGGCATCGCCCGGACCGGCTGCCCGACCGGCTCGTACGCCCCGCAGGGCGAGCTGCTGCGCCCGTCACTGGCCCGGCGGCTGCGCGGGGCGAAGGACGGGCTCGTGCTGGGCGACGACGCCTGCCACCTCGTCGCGGCCGACGGCACGGTGCACACCTTCCCGATGCGCGACGCCATGCTGGTCCAGCGGCGCGGTGAGACCCTGCTCGGCGACGTCCGCCACGGCTGCCTGGCCGACGTCAGCGGATTCACCGGGGTCGACAAGCTCGTCACCCGGGTGCCGCCGCGCCGCCACCGGATCGCGCACGACTGAGCGAAACCGCAGGTCAGGCCGTCGAGGATTTGACACCGCTCGTACGATCATGCCCGTGACCTCGAAATACTTCACTCGACTGCACCGTGCCTCGCTGACGGTCGCTGCTCTGAGCGCCGCGCTGGCGGTCTGGAGCTGGCTGCCCGCGAACAGCGGTGACGAGACGATCGGCCTCGTGTCGTTCTGGTTCGTCGTGGTGATCATCCTGCCGGGCATGATCGTGTCGATGCGCCGGCAGTCGAACCGGAACAGCCCGCTGGCCATGGGGCGCCACGTGCGGTGGTTCCTGAGCGGCGCCCCGCGCTGGACGGTGGCGCTGTGGGCGCTGACGCTGGCAGGCACGCTGCTCACCATGCTGACGGGCCTCCTACCCGGCAATCCCGGCCCGGCCGGCCTCGCCCGCATGTTCGCCATGATGGCCTTCTACTTCGCCGTGACCGGCGTGCTCATCTACCGCAAGCTGGCCCAGGAACAGCACGTCTGAGGCAGCCGTGGCGAAGTTGTGCCAGGCCCGTGTCGGCCCGCGAGTGGTGATTCGGTCCTTATCGGCCGGTGTTGGATTTCACGTGCGCAGTATTCATCCGCGGGTCATCGGGGTGGGTTTACCTCTTCGTGACCGGCCAGTAGGGTCATCCTCCTAAACCCCAGGAGGATATCGATGCGTCGCACTTTGCGCGCCGCTGTTGTGCTTGCCGTGCTGGCCGGATTCACCGCGGCGTCACCCGCCGCCCTGGCCGCGCCGACCGACCTGCTCATCTCCGAGTACGTCGAGGGCAGCTCCAACAACAAGGCATTGGAGTTCTACAACGGCACCGGCTCGGCCGTGGACCTGGCCGCCGGGCAATATGTCGTGCAGTTCTACTTCAACGGCGCGACGACCGCCGGTGGCACCATCGCGCTGACCGGCACGGTCGCCGACGGTGACGTGTTCGTGCTCGCCCACGCCAGCGCCAACGCCGCGATCCTGGCCCAAGCCGACCAGACCAGCGCCGCCAGCTTCTACAACGGCGACGACGCGATCGTGCTGCGCAAGGGCGGCGCGGCCGGGACGATCGTGGACTCGCTCGGACAGGTCGGCACCGACCCCGGCACCGAGTGGGGCACCGGCCTGAACAGCACCGCCGACAACACGATCCGCCGCGACGCGGCCGTGCAGCTCGGCGACACCGAGACCGGCGACGCGTTCGACCCGGCGACCGGCTGGGTCGGCTACGCCGTCGACACCGTCGACGGCCTCGGCGCACACAGCTCCGGCGGCGGCCCCGTCGACGCGCCCGCGACCCTGACCTGCGGCGGCGCGCTCACCGTGGCCCAGGGCGAGGCGGGCGTCCGCGCGGTCACCGCGACCGACGCCGACGACACGATCGTCGACCTCGCCATCACGAACATCGCCCCGGCCCCGGCCGCGGGCACGATCACCCGCACCGCGTTCACCCCGGCCACCGCCGCGGGCGGCACCGCGACCGCGACGATCACCGCCGACGCGGGCCTGCCGCCCGGCTCGTACGCCGTCACGATGACCGCGACCGACCTCGACGGCACCACCTCGACGTGCGGGTTCACCGTCACCGTCAACCGGGTGCTGACCGTCGGCGAGGTGCAGGGCCCGACCACCGACGCCGAGAACGGCGTGACCGACCGCTCGCCGCTCGCCCCGGCCACCGGCACGGGCACCAGCAGCACGCTGTACGACGTCCGCGGCGTGATCACCCAGCGGACCCTGGCCCGCACCGCGGCCGGCGCCGCGCAGTACGGCTTCTACCTGCAGTCGCGCACCGGCGCCACCGACGGCGACCCGACCAGCTCCGACGGCATCTTCGTGTTCATGGGCGGCTTCTCCTCGCTGATCGGCGGCTACGTGCCGACCGTCGGCGACGAGGTAGTGCTGCGGGCCCGGGTCTCGGAGTACTTCTTCATGACCCAACTGTCCTCGGCGTCGCTGGTCCGCATGATCGAGTCCGGGGTCACCGACACCGGGGTCACCAACGCCGTGCCGCCGCAGGACCTCGCCGCGGCGAACCGGTTCTGGGAGCGCCACGAGGGCGAGCAGCTGCGGGTCCGCGCGGGCAGTGTCGCGGCCAGCGGCCGTGACGTGTTCGCCTCGACCGCCGACTCCGAGGTGTACGTCCTCGACGTCGACGACGCGCTGCTGGACCGCACCGACCCGCTGACCCGGCGGGTGTACCGCGACGCGCACCCGATGGACAACGACACCGCGCACGTCTTCGACGACGGCAACGGCACCCGGATCATGCTGGGCACCACCGGTGTGAAGTGGACCGCGCAGGACAGCGCGGCGATGCTGCCGCCGGCGCACACGTTCGACGTGCTGACCGCGGACGCGGTCGGCGGTCTGAACTTCTCGTTCGACAAGTACGGCATCCAGGTCGCCTCCGCCGCGTTCGGCGCGGGCGCGGACCCGTCGGCCAACAGCGCCCCGGCTCCGATCAACCGCGACCGTGAGCTGGCCGTGGCGACGTACAACGTGGAGAACCTGTACGACTTCCGCGACGACCCGTTCGACGGCTGCGACTACCTGGGCAACTCCGGCTGCCCGGGCGTCTCGCCGCCGTTCGACTACGTGCCGCTGAATGAGGCCGACTACCAGGCGCACCTGGGCGCGCTGGCCTCGCAGATCGCGAACGACCTGCACGGCCCCGACCTGCTGCTCGTGCAGGAGGCCGAGGACCAGGACATCTGCTCCGTCACCGGCGGCGCGCTGGTCTGCGGCGAGGTCAACAACGCCGACGGCAAGCCGGACACGCTGCAGGAACTGGCGATCGCGGTCGCGGCCGCGGGCGGTCCGGCCTACGACGCGGCGTACGACCGGGACGGCTCGGACGTGCGCGGCATCGTCGCCGGGTTCCTGTACCGCACGGACCGGCTCACCCTGGCCGCTCCGTCGGCGGTGCTGACGGCGACGCCGGGGGTCGAGTTCCGGTCGGCGGCACTGGGCTACAACGCCGACGTGCAGAACCCGAAGTCGCTCAACGCGGTGCTGCCTTCGGACGTGGACACGTCCACCGGCGTGGACGGGTCGAACGTGTTCACCCGTGCCCCGCAGGTGGCCCGGTTCACCGTCGCGGCGCAGCCCGGCAGCACCGACACCTACGAGCTGTGGGCGGTCTCCAACCACTACTCGTCGACGCCGCAGGCGCGGGTCGGTCAGCGCACCGAGCAGGCCCGTTACGGCGCGGCGATCGTCGCCGCGATCGAGTCGGCGTCCCCGCACGCCCGCGTGGTGTACGGCGGCGACCTGAACGTGTTCCCGCGTCCGGACGACCCGATCGCCATGTCCGACAGCGACACCCCGTCCGACCAGCTCAAGCCGCTGTACGACCTGGGCCTGCACAACCTGTGGTCTGATCTGGCCGCGCAGGTTCCCGGCAGCGCCTACTCGTACGTCTTCCAGGGCCAGGCGCAGACGCTGGACCACCTGTTCGTCAACGACGAGCTCTACGGTGACCTGGTGAAGATCCGGGCGGCGCACATCAACGCCGACTGGGCCGCCGACCACGACGGTGACGGCGCCCGCGGCGCCAGCGACCACGACCCGCAGGTGGCCGTGTTCCGTACCCGTGCCTCGCTGCGGGTCTCGGACGCGACGGCCGTCGAGGGGCAGCCGCTGCCGTTCACGGTGACGCTGTCGCGGCCGCTGTCCCAGGATCTGAGCGTGTGCGGAGCAACCGTGCCGGACACTGCCAGAATCCTGCTGGACTTCACGCCGTACCTGGGTTGCCGGACCATCCCGGCGGGTCAGGTGTCGGTCGCGTTCCCGGTGGAGACCCGCAAGGACAAGGTGACCGAGCCCGCTGAGAAGCTGTGGCTCGGCGTCGTGGCCGACCCGCGGGCCGTGGACCTGGCCGACATCGTCGGCCAGGGCACCATCACGAACTAGCGGTGGGGCACGTGGGGCCGGGTGCGCGAGAGCGCCCCGGCCCCACGTCGTATCTACCCGGGCCACAGACCGGGGTGAACGGTGCCCGGCCCGGTGTGTGGCGCGCCGGACATCGCCGGTGGTTCGCAGCGGTGCCCTGCGGCGGTCAGCGGAGTCCGGCGAGCGCGGACTCGGCGTTCTCCCTGGTCACGCCGCAGCGGGTGAGCAGGTCGACGGTGTCGCCTTCAGCCAGGTCGAGGATGCCGAGCAGCAGGTGTTCGGTGCCGATGTGCTCGTCGCCGAGGCGAAGGGCCTCGCGGTGGGTGAGTTCGAGGGCCTTCTTGCCCTGGGGGGCGAACGGCACGGGGGCGGTGCCGGGGGTGCCGGTGGCGGGGAAGCGCTCGGTGAGCGCGGCGCGTACCGCCTCGACGGTGCCCGTGGCCGCGACGGCGCGGGTGCCAGGGCTGGCGGGGTTGCGCAGCATGGCCGATACGAGGTGCTGCGGGCCGATGTGTTCGTGTCCGGCGGCGATGGCCTCCTGCTGGGCGAGCACCAGGACCTGGCGGGCTGCGTCGTCGTAGCGGGCGAAGGTGCGCAGGTCGGACTCGGAGGCGTCGGACTCCTTGGGCACGAAGCGTTTCTGCACGGCCTGCTTGGAGACACCCATGCTCTGGCCGATGTCGGTCCAGGACGCGCCGGAGTGGCGGGCCCGGTCGACGAAGTGCCCGATGAGGTGGTCGGCGAGTTCGCCGAGGTGCTGGCCCAGTACGACGGCGTCGCTGAGCTGCTGCAGCGTGTCGCCGTCGGGGTGGCGCTTCTTGATGACGTCGATGAGGTCGTCGAGTCGAGGTGTCTCAGCCATGCCGTCAACCTTAGGTTGACGGCATGGCCATCGTCAACCCAGGGTTGACGATGACGGTCCGGGCTGTCGGCAGGCCCGTTCGGAAACAAGGGCAGGGCACGGCCGGTCGAAGAGACCGCCGGTGGATGGCGTACGCCATGCTTGGCGCAGCCTCTTCCCGGGTAGCACAGGGCCGACGACCGGAGGATTGATCATGACCGAGGTGCACGTGTCGCTCGACGGCGACGATCTCAACGCGGTGGAACGCAAACTCCAGGAGCCGCTGGAAGCGCAGCTGACCTCCGCGCTCGAACTGGCCGCCAACCGCGTCGCCGAGCAGTACGACGGGCAGAGCGAGGACGAGGTCGCCGCCTGGATCCTCCGGGAGACCCGGGAGGGTCTGCACCCGGACATCGCCGCGGGCTTCGAGCCTGATCCGGAGCAGCTGCGCCGGGTCGCCCAGGCCGTGATACGCGGGGAGCGTTTCGCCTGACCCGGCCGCCCGGTCCACCGCCGCATGATCGTCGGGCGGTGGACCGCCGGGCAGGCTCGGTCAGGCTTCGGTGTCAGCGCCGCCAGCGCAGCGGGCCCGGGTGCAGTGTCCACAGCAGCCGCCGCCACCACGAGCGCCGTGCCTTCAGCTCGTCGATGTACGCCAGCGCCCGGCTCCGCGCCGCCTCCGCCTCGGTGTCTCCGGCCGTGCCCGGTCCGAACACCACTTGGTTGACCGTGTTGGCGAGCTCGTCCAGCGCGGGCGCGGCCAGGCGCACCTCGTGCTTGCCGCGTACCGGTGCGGCGGCCTCGGCCGCGTGCGCGGCGACCTCCACGGCGCTCAGATGCTCTGGGGCGGGCCGCCCGGCCAGCCGTAGCGCGTCGCCGACCTCCAGCCACGCGCCTTCGATCCGGGAGTCGGGGCTGCCCTCGTCGAGCCTGCGCCGGCGCAGCGCACCGCGAGCGAGCAGCACGAACACCACGAACCCGGCCAGCAGCAGCACCACGAGCCCGCCACCGCCGGCTCCGGCGACCAGGGCCACGTTCGCGCCCCCGGCGGCCGTGCCGCTCGCTGCGGGGGCGGCGCTGGACGCGTCGGCGGTCGGGGCCAGCGTCGGGATCGGCTCTTCCGACGGTGGCGGCTGCGACGTCTCGGGCTGCGGTTTGAACTCGTCTTCCAGGGGCTTGGTCTCGGTGTTCGCGTCGGGCAGCGGGTGGAACGGCACCCAGCCCTGGCCGGTGAAGTAGATCTCGGGCCAGGCCAGCGCGTCGCCGGCGGTGATGGCGTGCTGGCCGGCGCGGGCGGTGAATCCGACGACGACCCGGCTGGGCAGGTTGAGCAGCCGGGCCAGCACTGCGAACGACGCCGCGAACTGTTCCGAGGTGCCCTTGCCCGCGCCGGTGCCGGCGGGTCCGAACAGGAAGAAGTTCAGGTTGGGGTACGCGTGCCCGCTGGGCGCCTGCGGGTCGAGTTTGTAGTGCTCGGCGAGGAACTGCTCGATCGCCAGGGCCCGCTGGTACGGGGCGCCGTTGTCCGCGCCGAGCCGCTGCGCGAGCCGGCTGATGTTGTCCGGCACGTTCGGGCCCAGCGCGATGTAGCGGGCCATCGTGGTGCCTGAGGGCACGTCGGCGACGGGGAGCAGGTTGACGTCGGGTTCGCTGTGCAGCGACGTGACGGTGTACGTCATGCCTGCGGTCAGCCCTTCCGGGCGCAGCATGGTGCCGGTGGACTGGTCGTAGGCGACGCGTACGCCGTCGACGTGGCTGGGGGTGGCGGCGGCGGGCAGCAGCTTGCCGGTGAGACCGGCGACGGTGAGGCGCTGCTGCACGGGCTTGCCGGCGAGTTCGCCGGGCGGGCGGGGCAGGCTGCGCCCGGCCGGGCGGTAGGTCGCGCCGACCTTCCAGGTGACGCCGTCGTAGTCGGACAGCACGGCCAGCCGGATCCGGGCGTCGGCGGCCACGTCGACGTCGAGCAGCTTCTCCTGTGGCTGCAGGGCCCAGCCGGACAGTCTGATCAGCGGGTTCTCGTCGAGGGCGTCCAGGTCGGGCGGCTCGATGAGGCTGCGCGGGTCGAACGGCGCGGCGGTGACCTGCTGTGCCACGGGCGGCGCGGCCCCGGCGACCAGCGCGAGGATCAGCGCGAATCCGGTGCCTCCGGCGAGCGCGGCGCGCAGCCGCAGCGCCTTACGGGTGGCGGGGTCGATGCCGGTGTCGGGGGTGCGGACCCGGCCGGTGAACGCCAGGGCCGCGATGGCGAGCGCCGCGAAGGCCAGTGCAAACCAGGGGGTACGCGGTGCGGCCGGGCCGACGAGCCACAGTGCTCCGGTGAACAGCAGGACCGGTGGGGTCAGCCCGATCAGGGTGCGCCGGGCGCGGGTGGTCAGTTCCATCGCCATGAGCCCGGCGAGCCAGGTGGCGATGACCGGCACCGCGATGGTGTCGGGCTGCGGTTCGACGGGGACCAGCACGGCCAGCAGGCGAGGGATGCCGTCGCCGAGCGATTCTCTGGCGATCGTCGACAGGTCACCGGTGATGCCGGCGCGCTGGGCGGACAGGTGCAGCGCAAGGGCGAGGTAGCCGGCGAGGCCCAGCATCGACAGTGGCGCGACGGCCCAGGCCCGCAGCCGCGTCATGGCGAGGCTGATCAGCACCGATCCGGCGGCGGCGCCTGCGATGAGCACGGTGAACAGGGTGCCGTTGTAGATCCGGTCGGCGGTCAGGCCGCTGAGCACGAGCATCGCCGTGAGCAGTGCCGGTGGCAGGAGGATGCGCAGCGCGCGGGCTACCATCGGGCGACTCCGTCCCATACCGCGGCGAAGTCCTCGCCGTCCTCGGCGCGTAGCAGCAGCACCCCGGCCGGCTGCGGCTCCTGTGCGAGTCGTGGGCCGAGCACGCCGACGGCGACGGACGGGAACGGGCCCTTGAGTCCGGAGACCAGCGCGAGGTCGGTCAGTCCGGCGGTGCCGGTGAGGTAGATCAGGGTGTCGCCGGGGCGGTGCTGGCGTAGCCGGCTGGTCGCGGTGACCAGCAGTTCGTCGCCGCCGGGTGCGGGTTCGGCTTCGGCGAGCAGGTCGAGCAGACCCCGGGCGGCGCCGCGGATCCGCCCGCCGCCCGCTGCGGGGCCGCTGACCAGGTGCAGTGTCACGGGCAGGTCTTCGCGGGTCGCGGCGGCGACGATCGACGCGGCGGCCTCGCAGGCGCTCTCGAACGACGCCGATCCGGTCGTGTCCCGGTCGGCCCAGGAGCCGGCGCGGTCGTCGAGCAGCACGACGAGCTGCGGGAGGCTGGTGTCGAGGTGTTCGCGGACCATCAGTTCGCCGACCTTGGCGCTGGTGCGCCAGTGGACGTGGCGCAGTTCGTCGCCGATGACGTATTCGCGCAGGGTGTCGAAGGTGATGGCGCCGTGGGGGACGCGGTCGAGTCGGCCGTCGAGGCTGCGGGAGATGCCCGCGGGCACGGCCTGGATCAGGTGGCTCTTGGGGTAGACCCAGATGCGGGCGGTGTCGCCGTGGCTGCGTGACACCGACACCAGCCCGAGCGGGTCGCGGCGGGTGACCTGGAGCGGGCCGACGTCGACGACGCCGCGGCGGTCGGTGGGCACCGGGTAGGACACGTCGGTGTCGTGGCCGGGACGTAGTCGCAGCAGTGGCACGGGGACGGTGGCGCTCTGCCCGGCGCGGCCGCACTGGTCGTGGGCGACCAGCGTCGCGGCGCCGAATCGGCCGGTGTTGCGTACGGTCAGGGTGACGGTGCTGCCTTCGCCGCGGGAGACCCGGTCGGGTTCGACGGACCGGGTGACCGACAGCCGTGGTCGCAGGGCGGCGTGGACGAGCGCGTGCAGTTGGGCGATGACGGCGGTCGCGCCGAGCACCGCGAGTTCGGGGTAGCCGAAGGTGAAGCCGGCGGCCAGCAGCACGACGCCGCCGGCGGTCAGGCCCACCCCCCGCAGCGTGACGATCATCCGGCGTGCCGGGCCGCCGTGGCCGGCTCACCGGTGGGGGACTCCTGGCCGGGCAGCGGCACGGGCACGGCCTCGATCGCGTCGCGCAGCACCTCGATCGCGGTGATCCCGCGCAGCTGCGCGTCGGGGGTGAGCAGCACGCGGTGGGCGAACACCGGCTCGATGAGCACCTTCATGTCTTCGGGCAGCACGTAGGCGCGACCTTCGGTGAGCGCGTACGCGCTGGCGGCGCGGGTCAGTGCGATCACGCCGCGGGGGCTGACGCCGACGCGTACGTGCTTGTGCTCGCGGGTGGCGACGGCCAGCCGTACCGCGTACGCGTACAGCGGGTCGGCGATGTGCACCCGGTGCGCGAGCGCGACGGCCTCGCCGATGGTCTTGGTGTCGGTGACGGGGGTGATCGCGTCGGGGGAGCGCAGCGTGTGCCCGCGAAGCACCTCGATCTCGACGGCCTCGTCGGGGTAGCCGACGGACAGTTTCATCAGGAACCGGTCCAGCTGCGCTTCGGGCAGCCGGTAGGTGCCGTCCATCTCGACCGGGTTCTGCGTCGCGACGACCATGAACGGCCGCGGCACCGCGTGGCGTACGCCGTCGACGGTGACGTAGCGCTCCTCCATGACCTCCAGCAGCGCCGACTGTGTCTTCGGCGAGGCCCGGTTGATCTCGTCGGCGATGACGATGTTCGCGAAGATCGGCCCGGGGTGGAACTCGAAGCCGCGGCTGGCCTGGTTGAAGATCGTCACGCCGCTGACGTCTGAGGGCAGCAGGTCGGGCGTGAACTGGATGCGCCGCCACGCGCCCTGTACCGATGCCGCGATCGCCCGCGCCAGGGTCGTCTTGCCGGTGCCCGGCACGTCCTCGAGCAGGACGTGGCCCTGGGCGAACATGGCGACCAGCGCCAGCCGGACCACCTCCGGCTTGCCGAGCACCACGGTCGAGATCGCGCCGGACAGCTTCGCGGTCAGGTCGGCGAACGCGCGGACCTGACCGGCGGACAGCGGTGGGAGGGGCTGGTTCATGACGGGCGGTGTCCTTTGTGCTCGGAAGGGGCGGAGAAACAGAAGTTCCCCGGCACGAAGCCTTGCGGGCTCGTGCCGGGGAAGCTCAGCGGATCAGCATTGCGGCACGTCGTTGTAGTCGTCGCCGTCGTCCAGGTTGAGCCAGATGAAGGGGACGTAGCGCTGATTGCCGCGGTAGGTGATCTGGATCCACTTGTCGCTGCGCTTGTTGCTGTTCTCCCCGGCCGCGAACAGCTCCGCGTCGCCGCTCTGGTTGCCGGCGGTGCCCTGCTTCCAGCAGAAGGCCTTGAACGTGTCGCCGTTCTGAGCCTCGCCGACTGCCTCGCTGCTCTCCTGGCGTGAGTTGCTGTAGATGCCGATGCCATCGGAGCAGCCCACACAGCGGACCGTGCCGTTGAGCCGCCTGGTGCGCACCGTTACCGGATTCGACGTCGCGGTCTGGCCGGTGGCGTTCTGCACCGACACCGTGATCGTGAACGCGCTGTCGGTCGCGACCTCGTTGACCGCGTAGCCGCCCGCGCCGGTGTTGCAGGCGACCGCGCGAGCCGCGCCGTTGATGGTGACCGTGCAGGTCGCGGTGCCGCCGCCGTCGTCGTAGGCGAAGTTCACCGTGAAGCCCTTGTAGGTCGCACCACCGGCGGACACGTTCGACACGGCCGCGTCGGCGATGGTCTTCGCGCTGGTGGTGTCCTTCGGGCCGGTGCCGGCCTCGTTGACCGCGGCGACGTCGACGCCGACGATCTCGCCGTTGCCGAAGCCCTCCAGGGTCGCGTTGGTCGCGGTGACGGTCTGCGTCTTGCCGCCCGCGGTCACCTTGTAGCCGGTGATCTCACGGCCGTTGTCGGCCGGGGCCTGCCAGGTCACCCGGACCGTGCCCTTGGCCGAGCCGACGGTGGCCGCGGACAGGTTGTTGACCTGTGCGGGCTTGTTGAACGGCACCACCGAACCGGACGGCTGCGACACCTCCGAACCGGCGCCCTTGTCGTTGATCGCGACCACGGTGAACGCGTACTGCGTGCCGTATTCCAGCTCGCCGTCCTTGACCACCAGTTTCGTGGCGCCGGTGGTGGTGCCGATCAGGGCGCCGCTGCCGGAGTCGATCGCCGTGACCTCGTACCGCGTGATCTTGCGGCCCTGGCCGTTGGCGGCGGTCCAGCTCACCTCGACAGTGCCGTCGGGACTTTCGACCGCCTTCACGTCCGTCGGCGGACCGGGCACGTCACCGGTCGGCATCACCGGGTTGCTCTTGCGCGACGGGCCGCTGCCCTTGCCGTTGACCGCGTACACCGTGAACGTGTACGTCGTGCCGTTGGTCAACTTGTCGACCACCAGCGAGCGGTTGCGCGCGCCGACGGTCCAGGTCCGCCCGTCGCCCTCCACCACGTACTTGGTGATCTTCGAGCCGTTCTCGGTGGCCTTGCCCCAGTTCAGCCGCACCTGGGAGTCGCCTGCCGCGGCGGTGACGTTGCGCGGGGCGCCCGGCTTGCCGATCGGCGGCTTCGGCGGTGGCGGCGGCGTCACCGGCGGCGGGTCGCCGCCCACCACGTCGTCGTTGAACTTGTCGACGACCTTGACCTGGTTCTTGTCGTTGACCACGCGCGCGGTCGTGCCATCGGGCGCGTTGATGAACAGCTGGTTCTCCCGCACCTCCAGGTCGAGCCGGCCGCCGGGCTTGCCCGCCTCGATCGTGTTGACCAGCTTGCCGTCGCGGTCGATCGCGTAGACCTTGCCCGCGGCGTCGTCGGCGAGGTAGAACAGGCCCGCCCAGGCCACGGCGGGGCGCACCGTCCCGCCGTCGCCGGGCATCGTGAACTCGTGCACCTGCTCGCCGGAGATGGCATACACCTTGCGGCCGTCGACGACGGTCACCGCGATGTCCTTGCCGGTCGAACGGTCCGGCAGCGCACCGCCCGCCGCACCGGCGATCTCGACCTTCTTCAGGTCGTCGCCGCGCAGCAGGGTCAGTGAGCCGTTGGTCTGGTCCAGCACCGCCACACCGTCGTCCAGTGCGGACAGTGCCAGGTCGTGGAACGCCTCGGCGACCGGTTCGGTGCGGGTCAGCGTGGGCCCGCTGCCGCCGGTGCCGCCCGACGGCGGCGTCAGCGGTGCGGGTGTGATCACGGAAACGGTGCCCTGGCTGGGCACGGCGATCCAGAGCCGGCCGGTGCCGTCGAAGTGGCCGCCGGTGATGCCCGGCGGGTAGCGCAGCGGCTCGCCGATCGGCTGCAGCGTCGCCGGGTCCAGTTGGCGCACCACGCCCTGCACCGGGTCGATGATGAACGCCGCCTGGTTGTGCAGCGCGACCTGCACGCCGAGGCCCGCCTGGGACTCCTGCGATGCGGTGAGCTGCAGCGTCGCCGGGTCGAGGGCGCTGATGCGGCCGGTGTGCTGGTCGCGCACGATCAGGTAGCGGTCGGACTGGCTGACCTGCACGTAGTGGCCCTGCGAGACCGCGAGGGCCTGCGTTCGGGTGTCCACCTTGCCGGTCAGACCGTTGACCCGGGCGAGTTCGCCGCGGGTGAGGCTCCACAGCCAGGAGCTGCTGTCGTAACCGGCGGAGACCTGGTCGTTGGCGCTGATGCCGAACCAGGTCAGGCTCACGGCCGCCAGCATCGCCAGCACCGTGACGATGGTGACTACGCCACCCTTGGTCCGTGCCCTGCGTGTGATCGCGCTCGGTGACAGATCCGCCACGGATCGCCCCTCCCCATGAGCGCGGGGTGTCGGAGCCACCCCGCTCGCCGACTGGCGTTCTCCCCAGAAACCGACGTCATCTTAGGCGTTGCAGGTCAACGGTGAAAGTCGAGTGAGGACGCTCATGGTGTGACGCTGGGCGGCGGTGCGTCCGCCGCGGCGCGCTCGGTGCAGACCGGCGTGGATTGCAGCAGGTCAACGTCGCTGTAGATGCTCATGATGACGAAGCAGTAGTCCCAGTTCGGGTTCAGGCCTGTGACCGTGTACTGCGTATCACCGTTGGCGGGCTTGCCGATCGTGGCGACCTGCTCGCCCTTGCGGGCGGCGAGCAGGACCTGGGCGGCGTAGCCGTCGGACGGGTCGAACCAGCTGATGGTGATGTCGCCGTTGGGGGCGCTGGTGACGAAGATGTCGCTGGCGGGGGCGGGCTTGCCGGTCGGTCCGGGGCCGGGTGGTTGCTCGTCGTTCTTGGGCAGCACGACCAGCAGCAGCGTGGCCACGGCGGCGAGCACGGCGACGATCGCCGCGGCGGTCGCGGCGATGACCGGGCCGCGGCTGCGTCGCGGTGGCGCGGCCATCGGGGTGGGCGGTGCGAAGACGGTCGGCGTGGGGACGTGCTGCGGCTGTTGGGGCAGGTGTCGTGCCGGTGTCTGCGGCGGTGGCGCCACCGGGATGGCGGCGGGGCGGCCGTCGGCGGTGTGGTGGCTTTGGCCGACCGGCGGCATGTCATGGCGCGGCGGCAGGTCTTGGCGCGGCGGCTGCTCCTGGTGCGGTGGCAGGTCGTGGCGCGGCGGTTGCTGGTGTGCCGAGTGCTGGTGGGGTTGCTCGGGGCGCGCGGTCTCGGGCCGGGGCTGCTGGTGCGGCGGCGTCGGCGGGAACGGTTCGGGTTGCGCGGGCCGGGCGCGCTCGGGCGGCAGCGGAACGGACGGCGGGGTCGGCACGATGGGCATGGCCCGGGTCGCCGACTGGTCGTGCCGTGGCGGAATGGTCAGACCGTAGGGTGCGGTCCGGTCGTCCTCGGGTGCGGGTGCGGCGTCGGTGGGCTGCGCGGGCGGGATCCGCTGCGCGGTCCGGTCGGCCGCCTGCGGTGCGGCCGGCCTGGCCGGGGTGGTCGGCGTGGCCTGGGTGGCCGGGGTGGTCGGCCGTGCGGGTGGGCTGAGCAGCGAAGTGCGGTCGTCTGGTGGCTGCGGCGCGGCCGGGGCGGTGCTCGGCGGCGGGGTGAGCACCGGGGCCCGGTCGGCGGGCGGCGTGGTCGAGGCGCTCGCCGGCATGACCACGGCCGTGCGGTCGTCCGGGTCCGGCGTCGGGGTCGTCTGCGGAGTCGACGGGGGCAGCGGCCAGACCGGTGGCGTGGGCTGCGGGGCCTGGTCCGCCGGGGTGCTGGGCGGGAGTGGGGTCTCCGGCGTTGCCGGGGCGGATTGCGACACGTAGGTGGTCGGCCGCGACGGCGGCGGGAGCACCGCGGTGCTGTCCTCGGGCGGCCGCGGTGCGGGCGGCGGCGCGGGGGTCACCGCCGCGGGCGCGACCTGCGCGGGGGCGTCCGGGCCGAGCCAGGCGCGGGCGACCTGGACCGGCTGCGGGTCGAAGCCGGGCGCCTGCGGGCCGTGCGTGGCGACCCTGGTGTAGTGGCGGCGCGCCTCGTGGCGGTTGCCGAGCTCGTCGGCGATCTGCGCGAGGTCGAACGACATCGCCAGCAGCAGCGGGTGCTCCTCGCCGAAGCGGTAGCCGCCGTTGTACAGCGCGTTCTCCAGCACCCGGCGGGCGGCGCCGAGGTCGCCGGACTGGCGGTGCATGGTGGCGAGCAGGTGGCCGGTGACCAGCACCTCCGGGTGGTCCTCGCCGGCGGCCATGATCGCCGCTTCGAGGGACTGCTCCAGCAGCGTGCGGGCGCTGCTCAGATCGCCGCGGTCACGGCGGGCGAGCGCCTCGGTTCGGATGTCTGACAGCGAGGTCGGTGACGGCACGGCTCACATCCTGCCCACACCCCCCGACCTCTCGCCACCCGCGGCGGCGAAGATCGCGACGATCTTGCGCGAACTGTTGCTGGTTTGTCCGGTACGAGTGTGTCGTCCCCGCATTCCGCGCAAGATCGTCGCTAGCGGCGGCCGCGGGGGGTGTTGTGCTTGAAGTGGACGAAGAGGCGGCCGAAGTTTTTGGAGTCCTTCTCTACGCGGTGGTAGAGGGCTTTTACCTCTTTTTGTTCGAGGAAGCGCAGGACTGTCTTCTTCAGGGCGCCGGAGCCTTTGCCGGGGATGATCTCGATCATGGGGGCCTTCTTGGCGATGGCCTCGGCCATGATGTCGTTCAAGGCCCGCTCGATGTCGCGGCCCTTGTTGAAGATGTCGTGCAGATCGAGTACGAGTTTCATCGCCTCTGAGCGTACCTGTTGTGATCGGCGCTGGTCAGCGTCCCCGGGTACACCGAAACCTTTCGACCTGCGCGTCAGCACCACTTTCATAGATCGACATATTGCAATGACCATGTAACTGGTGGTCTGCTGTGAGCCTCCTTTACCCCCGCTTGGAGGCAGTCATGCGGCGACGGTTAACCGTCTTCGTATCCACCTTGGCGCTCGCCGGCACCATGGTCCTGACCGGACCGGCCGACGGCGCCCCGCTCGGTCCCGAGGTCAGCACGTCCGGCCATTACACCGTCCAGGGCATCAACACCCTGGCCCAGCGCAATGCGATCGCCGGCACCGGTGCGGCCATCGACGGCTTCGACCACGGCATCATGGACGTCACCGCCACCCCGGGTGAGGCCGCCGCGATCAAGGCCCTCGGCTTCACCGTGACCAGGGTGCTCGCGCCGACCCAGGACGACCACGTGCAGGCGCTGGCGTTCCCGCCGGCCGACTCCAACTACCACGACTACAGCGAGATGATGACCGTCATCAACTCGCTGGCCTCGTCGTACCCGTCGATCTTCCGGGTGACGACGATCGGCAACTCCTACGAGGGGCGCAACATGCCCCTGATCAAGATCTCGGACAACGTCGCCACCGACGAGAACGAGGTCGAGGTGATGTTCAACCACCACCAGCACGCGCGTGAGCACCTGACGGTGGAGATGGCCATCTACCTGATGAACCTGTTCACCAGCGGCTACGGCTCCGACAGCGCGATCACGAACATCGTGAACAGCCGTGAGATCTGGATCATCCCGG
This sequence comes from Catellatospora paridis, assembly GCF_009720365.1. Lineage (GTDB taxonomy): Bacteria > Actinomycetota > Actinomycetes > Mycobacteriales > Micromonosporaceae > Catellatospora > Catellatospora paridis. The sequence continues at coordinate 263,300 of NZ_WBZD01000021.1, forward strand.
ACATGAACCCCGACGGCGGCGAGTACGACATCGCCACCGGCAGCTACCGGTCGTGGCGCAAGAACCGCCAGCCCAACAGCGGCTCGAGCAACGTCGGCACCGACCTCAACCGCAACTGGTCCTACCAGTGGGGCTGCTGCGGCGGGTCCAGTGGCACGACCAGCAGCGAGACCTACCGCGGGCCGTCGGCCTTCTCCGCGCCGGAGTCGACGAACCTGCGCAACTTCGTCAACAGCCGGGTCGTCGGCGGCGTTCAGCAGATCAAGGCCAACATCGACTTCCACACGTACTCGCAGCTCATCCTGTGGCCGTTCGGCTACACGACGGCCAACAACCCGTCCGGCATGAGCGCCGACGAGTACAACACGTTCGCCACGCTGGGTCAGCAGATGGCCGCGACGAACACCTACACCCCCCAGCAGTCCAGCGACCTCTACGTCGCCGACGGCACGTCGATCGACTGGATGTGGGCCACCCACCGGATCTGGGCGTACACCTTCGAGATGTACCCGGGCAGCTCGGGCAGCGGCGGCGGCTTCTACCCGCCCGACGAGGTCATCACGGCGCAGACCACCCGCAACCGGGCCGCCGTGCTGATGTTGCTGCAGCAGGCCGACTGCCCGTACCGGGTGATCGGCAAGGAGTCGACGTACTGCGGCACCGGCGGCGGCGGCACCACGGTCTGGTCCGACACGTTCGAGACCGCGACCGGCTGGACCGTCAACCCCGGCAGCACCGACACGGCCACTCTCGGCCAGTGGGCGCGGGGCACGGCGCAGGCGACCAACTCCAGCGGCGCCAAGCAGCTGGCCCCGTTCGCGGGCAGCAACGACCTGGCGACAGGCCTGTCGGCGGGCACGGCAGCGGGTGACTTCGACCTCGACGGCGGCGTCAGCTCCATCCGTTCACCCGCGATCACGCTGCCGGCCACCGGCACGCTGAACGCGAACTGGCAGTGGTACCTGGCGCACGGCTCGAACTCGTCGAGCGCCGACTACCTGCGGATCTCGGTCGTGCACAGCGGCGGCACCACGGTGCTGGCCACCATCACCGGCGCGGCGAGCAACCGCAACGGGGCCTGGGGCGCAGCGTCGGCGAACCTGACCGCGTACGCGGGACAGAGTGTCCGTTTCCTGGTCGAGGCGGCGGACGCGAGCACGGCCAGCCTCGTCGAGGCGGGCCTGGACAACATCACGGTGACGCAGTCGTGACGGCTCGCCCGGCCCGCTGAGGCCGGGCTGCGCGGCGCGTTGCCGGGGCGGCCTCACCGTCCGTGCTGGTCCGATGACCGGTGCGGCGGTGGGGTCGCCCTGTTCGTGCCCGGTCGTGCGATATCGGCTGGGAATATTGCGCATGCAAACGCTCTCAGGCATCCATATAGGACGCTACCTGCGGTTGGGGGAAGGTAAACAGTGCGTGCTCGGCGGTGACAGCGGGTAGATCCATTCTGTAGGGTGCCTTCTCGTGCCCATAGCCGACGAGTTCTACTTGATGACGCATGACGATGTCAGCGGCGACTCCCGGCTGCACGCCAAAGCCGTCGGATTCGGTCTGGCAGCAGCGCTGCTGGCCGAGCTGTGCATGCTGGACCTGGTGCGTCCCGCCGCCGAGGGGGTGGCGGTGCGCAACGCCCCGCCGCCGCCCGACGCGCTGGCCGCCCGCGTACACGGGCAGTTGCTGGCAGAGCCGCAGCTGCACCCGGTGCGGGACTGGCTCACCTTCCTCGGGCTCAGCGCCGAGTCCGACATCGCCGTCAGGATGACCGCCGCGGGGGCGCTCCAACTGGTCGAGACGCGCCGACTGCTCAGCGTGCAGCGCCGATACATGCCGGTGTCCGTGAACGACGCGGCGTGGCCCACCGCCAGGCTCATCGGCCGGCTGCGCCGGCAGGAGGAGATGTCCGTCGAGGACCGCATCCTCGCCGGGCTCGCCTTCGCGACCGGGCTGAGCACCACCTTCGCCTGGGACGACGTCCGCGGCCGCAAACTGTCGAGCATCATCGCGGTGCTCGACGAGCCGGTGCGGGTGCTCATCGCCGAGACCGAACTCGCCGTCAGCAAAGCCGTGGCGAAGCTCACCTGAACCAACACCCTCCACCCCCCTTCACCCCCCACCCCTCAAGGAGCAACACCGTGTCCGCACCCCCTAGCTCCGCGCTGTCGTCGGCACTGGCCGCCGACCGGCTCGGTTCGGCGTCCGTGGCGTCGTTCGCGCTGACCGCCGCAGCACCGCTCATGGTCATCGGCGGCGTCATCGTCGCCGGCTGGGCCAACGTCCAGGTCATCGGCTTCCCGCTGGGCATCCTGCTCATCGGCGCCGCGCTGGCGCTGTTCACGTTCGGCTACGTCGCGATGTCGCGGCACATCCGCAACGCCGGCGCGTTCTACTCCTACATCTCCCAGGGCCTGGGCCGGCCGGCCGGCGTGGCCGCCGCACTGTCCGCGGTGCTCGGCTACAACCTGCTTCAGGTCGGCCTCTACGGCATCTTCGGCGCGGCCGGCTCCGGCCTGCTCGCCGTGATGTTCAACGTCGAGGTCGCCTGGTGGATCCTGGCCCTGGTCGCGTGGCTCGCCGTCACCGTGCTCGGCCTGTCCCGCGTCGAGATCAACAGCAAGCTGCTGCTGGTCGTACTCGTCGCCGAACTCGCCATCGTGCTGCTGTACGACGTGGTGTTCCTCGCCAACCCGGCCGACGGCGTCAGCTTCGCCGCGTTCGCGCCGGACAACCTGTTCATCGGCGGCGCGCTGGGTGCGGTGCTGACCGTGACCGTCACCGCGTTCGTCGGGTTCGAGGCTCCGCCGGTGTTCGCCGAGGAGTCGCGCGACTCCCGCAAGACGATCGCCCTGGCCTCGTTCGGCGGCCTCGGCGTCATGGTGTTCGTGTACGCGCTGACCGCGTGGGCGCTGACCGTGGCCACCGGCCCGGACAACATCGTGGCCCAGTCGCAGGAGCACGCCGCCCAGGCCGACCTGATGTTCGTGCTGGCCGGCGAGCACCTGGGCTCGTTCTTCGCCGACGCCGGCAACGTGCTGCTGGTGACCAGCGCCTTCGCGGCGATGCTGTCGTACCACAACACCGTGGCCCGCTACACGTTCTCGCTGGCCCGTGAGGGCGTGCTGCCGCGCTCGCTGGCCCGCACCGGTGCGCGTTCGGGCGCCCCGGTGGGCGCCTCGATCCTGCAGAGCGTCATCGGCCTGGCCGTCATCCTGGTGTACGCGATCTTCCAGCTCGACCCGTTCACCCACCTGTTCTTCTGGCTGGGCATGACCGGCGGCTTCGGCGTGCTGCTGCTGCTCGCGGGCACCAGCGTCGCCGTGGTGCTGTACTTCGCCAAGGACAAGCGCGGCGAGAGCCTGTGGACCCGGGTCATCGCCCCGGTCGTGTCGGCGCTGTTCCTGATCTGGGCGGTGCAGCAGACGGTCCGTGACTACGGCACCATGCTCGGCACCGGCGACGACCACGCGGCGCGCTGGATCCTGCCTGGGCTGTACCTGCTGGTCGCGGTCATCGGCGTGGTCTGGGCGCTGGTGCTGCGCAGCACCAAGCCGGCGCTGTACGCGGCGATCGGCAAGGGCGTCGAGGGCGGCAAGACCGAGGTCGCGCCGGCGGAGGCCCCGAAGGTCGGCGTATGACCGGCTCGGACGCGGTGTCGACGGCTTCGGCCGTGGACACCGCGGCCGCGGGACGGCTCATCTCCGCGTCGTTCCAGGAACTGGCCGTGTCGCACTGGCTGCTGGACTCACCGGTCGAGCGGGAGCGCATCATGGCCGGGCAGTTCGCCTGGTTCGCCGAGCACGCCCTGAAGTTCGGGGCCGTGGACGTGGCGGGCGAGGACGCGGTCGCGGTCTGGTTCGACAACACGGTCGAGGCGCCGTGGATCGACGCGTACGACGAGCGCCTGGCGGAGCTGGCGGGGCCGCACGCGGCCCGGTTCGCGCTGCTGGACGAGACGTTCGCGGAGCACCACCCGCACGGCCGTCCGCACTGGCATCTGGCGCTGCTGGCCGTGCGGCCGGGGCTGCGGGGCACCGGTCTGGGCAGCGAGCTGCTCGGGCGGCGGCTGGCGCAGCTGGACGCCGCGGGCGTGCCGGCCTACCTGGAGGCGTCGAGCGCCGGTTCGCGGGATCTGTACCTGCGGCACGGGTTCGCGTTGCTGGGTGAGGCCTACCACCTGCCCGACGACGGTCCGCCGATGTACCCGATGTGGCGCGAGCCGCAGGGCTGACCGCGGGATCGACAGCGGGGGCGGTGATCATTTGATCACCGCCCCCGCTTCGTGTGTGCGGGTTCAGGCCGCCGCGTGCAGGTTGCGGGCGGTGGCGGAGGTCGGCACGGTCGCCGGGTCGGGGTAGGTGCGCAGCAGCCGGTCGGCGGTGCCGGCGGTGGTCACGGTGAACCAGTAGTGCTCGTTCTTGTAGTGGTGCAGCCGGTGGTTGCGCCATACGGCCCGGTAGAGCCTGCCGCGGGGCCGGTAGTCGCTGTGGATGGCGTAGTGGGCCCACTCGTAGACCAGGCCGACGGCGGCGACGGCGAGGATGAAGGTGAGGGCTTCGCCGAGCCGCGGGAACGCCAGCAGCGCGACGGTGGTGTAGGCGGCGATGACGAGGGCCAGTGAGCGCCAGGGGATGAACACCAGCGGGATGTCGCGGGGGTCGGCGTGGTGGCGGCGGTGGTCGCGGGCCAGTTCGGTGTCGATGGTCAGTCCGGCGATCTTCCGGGGGCGCCAGTGCAGGACGAACACGTGCACGAGCCATTCGAGGGCGGGGAACGCCGCGACGAGCAGCGCCGGTGCGCGCAGGTCGGTGAGGGTCCAGCCGCCTTCGGCGATCCGCCAGGTGAGGGCGGTGGCCAGCACGGTGAGGATCATCCAGGGGCTGGGGTGGCGCCAGAACCGCGCGAAGATCTGGCGCAGGGTCACGGCGGCGCGGGTCGGGCCGGTGGCGGCGGCCTCGTCGGCGGCGAGCCGATCGCGGGCGGCGCGCTCGGCGGCGGCCTTGTCGGTCGGGGTCATCTGCGGGCTCCTTCCAGCAGGTCGAGGGCGTGGAGCAGGGCCTGGGTGGCGTGGCTGAGCAGGTCGTGGGCCAGGCGGGGGGCGGCGTCGGCGTCGCCGCCGGTGATCGCGGCGGCCAGTGCCCGGTAGGCGTCGATGCGGTCGACCTCGTCGGCCATGACGGCTGACAGGGCGACGAGTGCGGGTTCGTAGGCGGCGCGCAGGCTGTTGAACATCAGCCGGAACGCGACGGAGTCGGCCGCGTCGACGACCAGTTCCCAGAAGGCCAGGGCCTGGCGCTGGCGGCCGACGGGGTCGGTGTCGGTCTCGATGGCGGTCACGGCGGCGGGCAGGGCGGCGGCATGGCCGTGGCGTTCGGCGGCCAGGCCGGCGACCACGGGGCCGATGGCCAGGCGTGCTTCGAGGATGCTGCGGGCGACGGCGAGGTCGAGGTCGCCGCCGGGCAGTAGCAGGTGGGGGAGGATGTCGAGGCCGCCGGTGCGGCGGAAGTCGCTGACCGTGGTCGCGCCGCCCTGGCGGACCTTGACCAGGCCGGCGTGGGCCATGCGCCCGATCGCCTCGCGTACGGCGGGTCGGCTGACGCCGAGCGCTTCGGCCAGGGCGCGTTCGCTGGGCAGCGCCTGGCCGGGGGTGAGCGAGCCGGCGACGAGTTCGCCGAGCACGCGGTCGTAGACCTCGCCGGGCAGTGATCGTCGTTCGATCTTCGCGAATGTCATGATGTCCACCATCGACGAAACCGGTCAGGTGGTCAAGTGGTCTGACCAGTCATGTCGGTTCACGGGGGTTCACGCATGGACTGCTGCGATTCGGTGTTGTTTACTGTCTCGTGATTTCAGCCGCACGGGGTGGGGCGGTACGGTACGTCCTTTGTGGACACTGACCCCTCGGAGGCGGGGCATGACCGAGCCCTTGACGGGCCGCGCGCAGGCGTCGGCAGCCCGGGACTTCGCGGCGCAGCTGCGCTGGTGGCGTGGCGTGCGCGGGTATTCGCAGGGCCGGCTGGCGCAGCGCATGCCGCACAGCGAGGCGATGATCGCCAAGGTCGAGTCGGGCGAGCGCTGGCCGACCGAGGATCTGGCGCGCCGGTGTGACGAGGTGCTGCAGACCGGCGGCCTGCTGTCGGGCATGTATCCGGCGGTGCGGGCCGAGCAGCAGGCCAGCGACGGGCGGCGGCGACGGCGTAAGGAGGTCGGGGACGCGTCGGTCGACGATGCGCGGCGGCTGCTGTCGATGGTGCTCGCGGACACGAACCTGTCGGCGACTCATCCGTTCGTCCGGGACGCGCTGGCCGCATTGGATGGCACGGACAACTAGCCGGTACGAGACTTGTCCGGATCGGACATCTATGCGGCGCACTGGTAGTGCTCGCAAATGAGACGTTGGCGTGAACGCCGCGCCACTCTACGTCGAACTTCAGACAACTACTGGAGGCACCGGTTATGTCCGTGCTAACGCCTGCCACGGCGGCCACGGGGGACGCGGCCACACCGGCCGGTGACCCCGAGCTCAGCTCCTTCGGGTACACCCCGCAGCTGCGCCGCTCGCTCACCTTCACCGACCTGCTCTTCTACGGCCTCATCTACATGGTGCCGATCGCGCCGTTCGCGATCTTCGGGTCGGTGTACGCGGCCTCGCAGGGCATGGTGGCGCTGGCCTACATCGCCGGCCTGATCGTGATGCTGTTCACCGCCTCGTCGTACGCGCAGATGATCAAGGCGTTCCCGATCGCCGGCTCCGTCTACAACTACGCGGGCCGCGGCATCGCCGCACCGGTCGGCTTCATCGCCGGCTGGGCCATCATGCTCGACTACTTCCTGGTCCCCGGCCTGCTCTACCTGGTCGCCTCGGTCACCATCGAGGCGGCGGTGCCGTCGGTGTCGGCGTGGATCTGGCTGGTCGGCTTCGTCGCCATCAACGCCGTGATCAACTACTTCGGCATCCGGCTCACCGCGGTGGCCATCAACATCATGATCGCCGGTGAGCTCATCGTCCTCGGCATCTTCCTGGTCATGGGCGTCATCGGCCTGGCCGACGGCCGCGGCAACGGCGACTGGACCAGCGCCTTCTTCAACTCCGACAACTTCAGCTTCGGCATCGTGCTCGGCTCGGTGTCGGTCGCCGCGCTCAGCTTCCTGGGCTTCGACGGCATCTCGATGCTGGCCGAGGAGAGCAAGGGCGGTTCCCGCCAGGTCGGCCGCGCCATGGCCGTGGTGCTGCTGCTCGCCGGTCTGATCTTCATCGCCCAGACCTGGGTGGCGTCGCTGTTCGTCACCGACCCGGCCGGCCTGATCAACGGCGACGCCGCGACCATCGGCAACGCGTTCTACGCCGCCGCCGAGGCCGCTGCGGGCGCCCCGTGGCTGGCCACGCTGTGCCTGGTCGCCACCGCGATCGCGTGGGGCCTGCCCGACTCGATGGTCGCCCAGACCGCGCTGTCGCGCCTGCTGTTCGCGATGGCCCGCGACAAGCAGCTGCCCAAGTTCCTGGCCAAGGTGTCCAGCAAGCACGCGTCGCCGGTCAACGCGGTCCTGTTCACCGCACTGGTCTCGCTGGCCATCAGCGGCACCGCGCTGTACTACCTCACCGAGAAGGGCGAGGACACCATCACACTCATCGCCACGATGGTGAACTTCGGCGCGATGGTCGCCTGGCTGGCGCTGCACGCCGCGGTCATCTGGCACTACGTGGTGCGCAACGGCAGCCGCAACTGGCTGCTGCACCTGGTCGTGCCGGTGGTCGGCGCCGGCCTGCTGGTGGCGGTGCTCATCAACATGAAGCTCTACACCCAGATCACCGGCTTCATCTGGATCGGCCTCGGCCTGGTCGTGCTCGGCGTGCTGTTCGCGATGGGCCGCCGGCCCAAGCTGTCCGGCGTCGGCGGCACCGAGGGCGGCGTGGACGCCGCGTGAGCGAGTACATCGAGTTCAACCCGACACCGGAGCAGCTCGCCTACACCTTCGGGCCCAACCCGCCCGTGGCCAAGGTCCGCCCCGGGGACGTGCTCAAGATCCGCACCGAGGACTGCTTCGGCGGCGTGGTGCGCGGATTCGGCGACCTGCCCTCGCAGGTCTGCCGCTTCCCGTACCTCAACCCGGTAACCGGCCCCTTCTTCGTCGAAGGCGCCCAGCCGGGCGACACCCTGGCGCTGCACTTCGTGTCCATCACCCCGGCCCGCGACTGGGCCGTGTCGAGCACCTTCCCGCACTTCGGGGCGCTGACGTCGACGTCGCACACCGCGACGCTGCAGCCGCCGCTGGAGGAGCGGGTCTGGGTGTACGACATCGACCTCGCCGCGGGCGTGGCCCGCTACTCGGCCCGCAACTCGGACTTCACGGTGGACCTGCCGCTGGACCCGATGCACGGGACGGTCGGCGTCGCGCCGGGCGCGTTCGAGGCCCGGATGACGATCACGCCCGACGCGCACGGCGGCAACATGGACACCCCGGAACTGCGGGCCGGCGTGACCGCCTACTTCGGCGTCAACGTCGAAGGAGCCCTGTTCGCCGTCGGTGACGGCCACGCCCGCCAGGGCCAGGGCGAGGTGTCCGGCGTCGCCGTCGAGGCCGCGATGGAGACCGTGCTCGTCGTCGACCTGATCAAGGGCGTCGGCACGCCGTGGCCGCGGCTGGAGTCCGACACGCACCTGATGGCGACCGGCTCGGCCCGGCCGCTGGAGGACGCGTTCCGGATCAGCCAGCACGACCTGGTGACCTGGGTGTCCGAGCTGACCGGCCTCGACCTGCTCGACGCGCTGCAGCTGGTCAGCCAGGCCGGGGAGGCGCCCGTCGGCAACGTCTGCGACACCAACTACACCATGGTCGCCAAGGTGGCCAAGGCGTACCTGGGACGCGCCGGCGCGTACGACGGAGTGCACCAGCGGCTCAAGGCGCTGGGCGCGGCATACCGGTAACAGCAGGAACAGATCAGGCGTTGTGGCCGGAGCGACCGCTCCGGCCACAACGCGTTTCCGGGGTCCATTGGGGGGAATCGATGCCAGAGCTGGCGCTCGCGGACGAGCTGTTCGTGATGGGGCACGACGAATACAGCGGCAAGCCGAAGCTCAACCACGACGTGCTGTCGGTCGGCCTGGCCGCGGCCGCACTCGGCGAACTGCTCATCGCCGAGACGCTCACCGTCGACGGCGGCCGCGTCACCGGCTGGACCGCCAAACAGAACGGCGACCCGGTCGTCGACCAGATCGTGGCACTGCTGCAGCGGGTCGGCCCGGGTCACCGCGTGCATCAGTGGGTCGAGCACCTGCGCGGCGACATCAAGGAACTCGTCGCCTACCGCCTCGTCGGCCGCGGCGTCGTCAAACGCGAGACCAGCCGCGGCTTCACCGGCCGGGTGCAGGTCCGCTTCCCCGCGACCGACCCCAACGAGGCCACCCGCTCGGTGGTGCGGCTCGGTTTCCTGATCGGCCGCCCCGCCGACTTCGACCCCCACTCGGCGCTGCTCGCCTGCATCGCCAACGCCGTCGACCTGAACATCGTCGCCCCGACCCTGTCCCCGTCGACCGTGCGCCAGCGCCTGGCCGAACTGCCCGGCCGCCTGGCCCCCGCCTACCGGGACCTGCTCGCCGCCGTCGACACCGCCGTCGCCGCGGTCGCCCTGCAGGCACACGGCTGACCATGGACCTGGTGCCGAAGATCGGCGAATCGTATGCTCCGAGCGTGTCAGCGCCCGCGCCCCGCTTCCTCGCCGCCCGGCTGCTCGTCGCCGCGCAGCTCGCGAGCGTCGCGCTCTACGTCGCAGGTGCCGCGATCCCGTACCTGTTCCTGTTCACCTTCCAGGGGACCACGCACTGCTCGGCGGACATCGGCTGCCAGGCCCCCGGCGACGCGCTCCCGGGCGTGCTGGGGTGGTTCGCCGTGCCCGCCATCCTCATCGCGATGGTCGGCCCGCCGCTGGCGACGCTGTCGCTGCTGATGTCGTTCACCTCGCTGGCCAGGCGACGCCGCCAGATGCCCGACGGCCTGCGGCGGTGGATGTACCTCGCGGGCGGGCTCACCGTCGCGTTCATCGCCTTCACCCTGACCCCGCCCGGCCGCCTGCTGCTGAACTGGATCCTCGACTGATGACCGACCGACTCTGGCGCGCGCAGCTGACCCTGGTCTGGGCCTTCGGGCTGGCCGTGTTCGCCTTCCTGTACGCGCTGCTCGGCGGCGTCCACGGCGGCAACAGCAACAGCGTCTACGACATGGTCTACGGGCCGCTGCCCGAAGGCACGTCGGTCCGCGGCTCGATCACCCAGCCGTTCGGGGTGCTCACCCTGCTCGCCATGGTCGCGGCGTGGCTCGTGCCGCTGCTCGCGGCACTGCTGGCCTGGCGCGGACGGCGGGCTCTGAAAGGCGAAGGCGAGCAGTCGCTGCGGGACCGGATCCAGGCCGGCACCATCGCCGCGTACGTCATCGTGGCGCTTTACCTGACACCCGTCGGCTGGACGCTGGTCTACGGGCTGACCCGCTGGACCGCCATGAACATCTGGGGCGAAGGCCCGGACGCGGCCAACCTGGGCTGAGCATGCGGTCGTGCCGCAAGGACCCGCGATTTCCGCCCTCTACTGCGTCCGTGGCGAATTCGTTTGCCGAGCTGGCGCGATCGAAGGAATGCTGCCTGAGTGCAGATGCATGCCAACCAGCTCACCGTCACCCCGCAGACGGTCGGCGCGCTGATCGTCGAGCAGTTCCCGCAGTGGCAGGACCTGCCGGTCACCGAGCTGCGCTCGCAGGGCACGGTCAACGCCATCTTCCGCATCGGTGACGGGCTCACCGGCCGCTTCCCGCTGCAGCCCGGCGATGTCGCGAAGACCCGCCGTGAGCTGGAGACCGAGGCGGCCGCGGGTCGCGAGCTGGCGTCGCGTACGCGGTTCCCGACGCCCGAACCGGTGGCGCTCGGTGAGCCCGGACCGGGATATCCGATGCCGTGGTCGGTGCAGACGTGGGTGCCGGGCGTCATCGCCACCGACGACGATCCCGGCGACTCTGAGGCGTTCGCACGTGACCTCGCCAGGTTCATCACCGACGTACGCGCCATCGGCACCGGCGGGCGGCGGTTCAGCGGCGGCGGCCGCGGCGGTGACCTGCGCAGGCACGACGACTGGGTGCAGACCTGCTTCGGTCACAGCGAGCAGCTGTTCGACGTGCCGCGGCTGCGGCGGCTGTGGTCGCGGCTGCGTGACCTGCCGCGGGGTGACACCCCGGACGTGATGAACCACGGCGACCTCATCCCCGGCAACGTGCTCGTCTCCGGCGGGCGTCTGGCCGGGGTGCTCGACGTCGGTGGGCTCGGACCGGCCGACCCCGCGCTGGACCTGGTGGGCGCGTGGCATCTGCTCGAAGCCGGACCACGGCAGGTGCTGCGCGCCGAACTCGGCTGCGACGGCGCGACCTGGGAGCGCGGCAAGGCCTGGGCCTTCCAGCAGGCGATCGGCGCGGCCTGGTACTACGTCGACAGCAATCCGGCCATGAGCCTGATGGGCCGGCGCACCTTGGCGCGCATCCTGGCCGCGGGATGACATCCGTCCACCGGGCCCTCGTATTCGGGTTGACCCGCTGGACATGATGAACATCTGGGCGAGGGCCCGGACGCGGCGATCCCTGCGGTAGCCGTGTGACGCACGGAGGATGGCATGACGGTGTTCGCATGTGCGCGCTGTGGTGCCACGCTGACCGTGCCGGTGTCGCAGGTTCCGCTTCCCGCCCACGCCGACGCCCACGCCCACCGGCACTTCGGCCACGAGCTGCTCGGCGTGCTGATGGAGCCCGGAACGTACGCGGTGCGCCCCCACGCCTATGGACCACCGCACCGCCTCTGGGACGAGGTCGGTGAGGTCGAGGCGGCCGCGCGTGGCGTGTACGCGCCGGTGTATTCGGTGCCGTACGGGCCGACGGGTGTCGTCGCGGTCGCGACGGGCGACATCCGGGAGACCGTCTTCATAGCGGACCGCCTGGTCGGCTGCTACGGGCTGGACGGCCGGGCCGGACCCAACATGGCCTGTGCGCGGTGCGGCACCGCGGTGGCGGCCTACGTCGACGACTGCGAGTGCTGGCAGGCCGTGTGGCTGGACCCGCGGGCGGTCCGGGGCTTGCCCGGCGAACCGGCGACCGACCCGCCGGTCGACTGGGAGACGCTGCGACGCCGCAGGCCCGGAACACCTCTGGTCAGGCCGGACGGCCGCTGGGACTCGCGGTGGGAGGCCGCCGCCGGGATCGGGCTGGCCCATCTGCTGGCCGTGTCCGGCGGGGCCCCGGTGATCGTCCCGGACGGCCCGGTCGCCGACGTGTTCCGTCGACCGCTTGACGCGCTGCTCCCACCGGGACCGCTGGCCCGGACCCTGGCCCTGGCCGGACCGGGCCTGCCTGCGGTGTCGGCTGACATCGCGCTCGTGCCGCAGCATCCGCGGACCGGCGAGCACTGGCCGCAGGTCGGGGCGGCCGCTGTGGTGCCGCTTGCCTGGGACATGTGGGCGATTCTGGCCTTTCCTCGCGACCGCAGGCTTGTTCGGGGAGGCGGCTCGTTGCGTGACGAGATCCATCGCGACGACCCGTCGGCGCTGCTGCCGGCACGGCCCTTCAGCCTGGACCGGAGTCTGTTCGTGTACACGCTGGCCCGGCTGCCCGAGGTCCGCCTGCCGTGGCTGCGCGCGATCTACGACCGCATGAACCTCGGGTACGTTCGGGATCCTTTTTAGACAGTCACGGGTCGTCGGCTGAGCTGCTGTCCGGTGAGTGGCATGGCAGGCATTGCGGTGCATCCGTCTCGCCCGGCGGCTCCGACTAGCTGCGGGGTGGCAGTGGCACGGCCGGGCGGACCGCGGTGAACTGAGCGTGCTCATAGCGGGTCGCGGCGAGCAGGAGCAGCCATTCGTCGCAGCCCTGCCACGGGTAGAGGTCGGCGGCGCCGCCGCGTACCACCCTGGGTCCGTCTCCTGTGCGCGGGCGGGCATCCGCTGGGGCGCCCACGAACCCGGGAAGCCACACGTCGGTGCAGATCTCGTTCGCCGAGCCCATCGCGGCCAGCCCGAAGGCGTTCTCGGCGGCGGCCGTCCGCTGCTCATCGCCGAAGTCGTCGAGCAGCAGGTCCTCGCCGGGCTTCCCGTCGCCGTAGAAGGTCAAGGTGGTGGTGCCGGCCCGGGCCGCGTACTCCCACTCAGCCTCGCTCGGCAGCCTGAACGGCAGCGCCTCGAGCAGATCGTCCAGGTCGTCTTCGAGCCGGGCCGTGCCGGAGTCCGCGTTGGCGTAGTCGTCGTAGTACTCGGGCAGCCAGTGCCGGACCTGCGCGACCGTCAACGGGTGCCGGGCGATCAGGAACGGTTCGACCCGCACCTCGCGTACCGGCTGGGCAGCCCCGGCGCTGGCGAAGAACGGCTCAAGTGTGTCCTCGGTTCCTCCGGCGCGCTCGATTGCGCGGACCGCCGCGAGTTCCGCCTCTGACAGACCCATGCGGAAGATCCCGCCCGGCACCGCCCGAAAGATCACGCCGGACGGAATGTGCCGCTGGGCCGGCCGCCCGGCCACGATCTCCTCAGTCCACATGGCGCCGAACGCTAGCAGCCCGGCCGCACAGGCTGGGCGAGCACGAGGCGACGCCGGCACTGTGCACCCGCTCGAGGCAGCCAATACCGCCAGCGCGAGTTGCAGCAGCCCAGCGAACAACCGTGACGGCCGTACCAGCTACTCGCGGGTGTCTGCCCGGCCGATCAGGCCCTTTCACACAGGCGTGAAGCCGACCCGCGTCATTTGTGATCACGCGGCGGTGGTGGAGCCGGTGCCAGTCGCGGGTCGCAGGATCGCCGCATCAGCCGCGACCGGCCGACCTCCTCGGTGAAGCCCCAGTTCCGGTAGAACGGCATGAGCTCGGGTTGGCAGACGAGCTCGATGCTGCGCACACCGGCCAACCTGGGATGGTCGACGATCGCGTCGAGCAGCACGCGGCCGATACCTGAGCCGCGGGCGTGAGACGCGACGATCACGTCGAGTACGCAGGCCAGGTAGACGCCGTCCGTGAGGACGCGGGCGAATCCCACGAGGCGGTCGGTCGACCGTTCGACGAGGGCGAAGACCAGGTCGGAGGCGGTCAACATCGCTGCCACATCGTCGGGGCGGCGGCCCGCCGTCCACCATTCGGCGGCGAACAGTTCCATCAACTGCGCCAGGCGCTCACTCTCGACAGAGAGTCTGACCTCGACGTCCACGAGCTCCATCGCTTCAGCCTGCCTTGCCGGCACGGCCCTCGGGCCAGTCGTCGGACGCGATCCGGTAGACCACGCTGGGTGAGCCGCTCGCGTCCGGTCTCGTGCCTGAGCGCACCCCGCCGATCTTCTCCACCGCCCGCCGCGAGCGTACGTTCGTCGGCCCGACCAGGAAGACGACGGTGTCGACGAACCTGAAGGCGTGGTGGAGCATCAGGTGTTTCAGCTCGCCGTTGTAGGCGCCGCCCCAGTGGGAGCGTGCGAGGAACGTCCAGCCGATCTCGATCTCGCGGCGCTGTGCGTCGTGGCCGTGGTAGCGGGACGTCCCGATGAGGCGGTGGTCGCGGGCGTCGACGACCGCGAGCGCGCCGCCGCAGGAGAGCGCGTCGAGGAAGAACCGCCGGAAGACGTCATGCTGGTGCCGGTCCTGCTGCGGGTGCTGGGCCCACAGCAGCGGATCGGCGGCGACGGCGTACAGGCCGTCGAAGTCGGCCTCGCGCAGCGGCCTGGCGTGGACGAGTGCACCGGTCAGGGTGGGCTGGGCATCGAACATGGGCGTGACTCCGATCGACCGCTGTCGGGCATAGAGCGCCGTCGCGCGATGTTCGGGCTCGACATCGGACTTTACTGCGATGAGGATGTTCGCGTGTCCGAGATTGCCGATGAAAGAGGCGCACTGATGAGTTCTTCAGCGCTGCACCAGATACCTTCGCAGCGGCCTGAACCGGCCGGTGCGCACCCGCTGGCCCGGCTCAGTGCTGAGGAGATGCGCCAGGCCCGTGCCGTGCTGAGTGCCGCCGGGCTGGTCCAGGAGAGCACCCGGTTCACGTATGTGGGCCTGGAGGAGCCGGTCAAGGGCGAGGTGCTCGACAGCGGCGGTGCGCTGGTGCCGCGGCGGGCCCGGGTGATCCTGCTGGACGTCGCGACCGGGGTGGCGACCGACACGGTGGTGTCGCTGTCCAAGGGCGAGGTGGACAGCCGGCGGGTGCTGGACCCGGTCCGGGACGGTCAGCCGGCGATCATGCTGGAGGAGTACATCGCGGCCGACGAGATCGTCAAGGCGGACGCGGGCTGGCAGGCGGCGATGGCGCGGCGCGGCATCACCGACCTGGACCTGGTGTGTCCGTGTCCGCTGTCGGCGGGTGCGGCGACCAAGCCGGACGAGCAGGGTCGGCGGATGGTGCGGGTGCTGTCGTTCGTGCGCCACCGCGAGGCCGACCACCCGTGGGCGCACCCGGTCGACGGCGTGGTGGCCTACGTCGACCTGACGCAGCGGCGGGTGATCGAGCTGATCGACGACGTGCTGCTGCCGGTGCCGGCCGAGGAGCACAACCACGACGACCCGGCCTATGTCGGCCCGCTGCGTACCACGCTGAAGCCGATCGAGATCACCCAGCCGGAGGGGCCGAGCTTCTCCGTCGACGACGACGTGGTCAGCTGGGAGGGCTGGAAGTTCCGGATCGGGTTCGACGCCCGCGAGGGCCTGACCCTGCACCAGCTGTCGCTCAACGGCCGCGACGTGATCTACCGGGCGAGCATCGCCGAGATGGTGGTGCCGTACGCGGACCCGTCGCCGGCGCGGTGGTGGCAGAACTACTTCGACGCGGGCGAGTACAGCCTGGGGGCGCAGGTCAACGCGTTGCAGCTGGGCTGCGACTGCCTCGGTGAGATCCACTATTTCGACGCGGTGGTCGCCGACGACCTGGGGGAGCCGCAGCCGCGGCCGAACGCGATCTGCATGCACGAGGAGGACTTCGGGGTGCTGTGGAAGCACACCGACCTGTTCACCGGCTCGTCGGAGACGCGCCGGCAGCGGCGGCTGGTGATCTCGTTCTTCGTGACGGTCGGCAACTACGACTACGGCTTCTACTGGTACCTGTACCTGGACGGCACGATCGAGTTGGAGTGCAAGGCGACCGGTGTCATGTTCACCTCGTCGTACGTGCCGGGCAGCCCGTTCGCCGACGAGGTCGCGCCGGGGCTGGGCGGGCCGTACCACCAGCACATGTGGTGCGCCCGGCTGGACATGACCGTCGACGGCGTCGCCAACACGGTCAACGAGGTGCAGTTGCAGCGGCTGCCGGTCGGGCCGGACAACCCGCACGGCAACGCGTTCACGAAGCTGGTGACGCCGGTGGAGCGCGAGTCGCAGGGCGCGAGGATGGCCGAGCCGGCCAGCGCCCGCGCCTGGCACGTGGTGAACCCGGCCAAGCACAACCGGCTGGGCCAGCCGGTCGGCTATGCGCTGTACCCGCAGGGCCAGCCGGTGCTGGCCGCGGATCCGACGGCGTCGATCTCGCAGCGGGCGGCGTTCGCGACGCACCACCTGTGGGTGACCCGCTACGACCCGGCGGAGCGTTACCCGTCGGGGGACCTGCCGAACCAGCACGCCGGCGGCACGGGGCTGCCCGCGTGGACGGCACAGGACCGGGACCTGACGGCGACCGACGTGGTGCTGTGGCACACGTTCGGCCTGACGCACTTCCCGCGTACCGAGGACTGGCCGGTGATGCCGGTGGACCGGGCCGGGTTCACGCTCAAGCCGGTCGGTTTCTTCGACCGCAACCCGACGCTGGACGTGCCCGCCTCGACGGCGTCGCACTGCGCCTCACCGGCGGCCGAGGGGGACAGCGGCGGCTGCTGCTCGTCCTGAACAGGGCGTAAGGATGGGGCGGACGCGTCGGCGTCCGCCCCATCCTTTACATCTGTGGCCCCCCGTGGGGCGCGGCTCATTCCGCCGGGCCGCCCTTGCCGATCCGCTCGTACACGGCGGGCTGCGCCGAGCGCAGCACCAGGCCCCAGGCGGCGCCGAGCACGACGGCGACACCGACCAGGCCCGGCAGGATGTAGCGCAGCGGCGAGTCTGCCTCGGCGCCCAGCATCGCGTCGGAGTTCACGATCGTCATGACGGTGATCGCGCCGAGGGCGAGGGTGGCCAGCACCGGGGCGATGGTGCGCTGCCAGAGCGTCTCGGCGCCGGAGTGCCGGTTGAGGTACGCCAGCACTGCGACCGACGTGCCGACCATGAGCACGAGCAGGCCGACGGCCGAGACGTAGGACAGCCAGGTGAACAGTTCCATCACCGGGTCGCGTTCGAGCGCGGCGAACACGGCCACGACGATGACGGCCAGGATCGTCTGCAGCAGCGAGCCGACGAACGGCGCGGAGGTGCGCCGGCCGGTGCGGGCCAGGACGGCGGGCAGCACCTTCTCGCGTCCGGCGGCGAACAGGTACCGGGCGACGGTGTTGTGGAACGACAGCAGCGCGGCGAACACGCTGGTGAGCAGGAGCAGGTTCGCGATGTTGGCGACGGTGTCGCCGAAGTGCGCGGCCATCAGTGAGAACGGCAGGCCCGCGGCGGGGTCCTGGGCCTGGGCGACGACGTTGTCGGGGCCCGCGCCGACGGTCAGAGCCCACGCCGACAGCGCGTACAGGACACCGGTGATGGCGATGGCGACGTACAGGGCCCGGGCGACGGTGCGGCGGGGGTCCTTGGCCTCCTCGGCGTAGTCGCCGGCGCTTTCGAAGCCCGCGAACGCGGCCACGGTGAAGGCGAGCACGCCGCCGATGGCGGGGCCGAACAGGTTGCCCGGGTCGAGGCCGTCGAAGGTGACGGTGCCGCCGGCGGGGTTGGTGAGCGCGCCGAAGTCGAACAGGACGACGGCCGCGACCTCGGCGATGAGCAGTACGGCGAGGACCTTGGCGTTGAGGTCGACGCGCAGCAGGCCCAGGATCGCGACCAGGGCGAGCGCGGCCAGTGCCCATACCCACCAGGCAAGTGCGGGGCCGCCGTTGGCCTCGACGAACCCGCCGAGCGCGGCGCCGAACAGGCCGTAGAGGCCGATCTGGATGGCGTTGTATGCCAGCAGGGCCACGAACGAGGCGCCGACCCCCAGCGCCCCGCCGAGTCCCTGTGACACGTAGGCGTAGAAGACGCCCGCGTTGACGACATGACGGCTCATCGCGGCGTAGCCGACGGCGAACAGCGCCAGTGCGGCGGCGACGAGCGGGAACGCCAGCGGCACGCCGACCGAGCCGGTGACGGCGAACGTCGCGACGACGCCGCCGGCGAGGACGGTCATCGGGGCGCTGGCCGAGACGGTGAAGAAGACCAGCGAGCTGGTGCTGAGCCGGCGGCGGGCCAGGCCCAGGTCGGCGGGGGCCAGCATGGGCGGTAAGGGCGACGAAGCGCCCGAGGGGATCGCGGCTCCCCGTGTCTGTTCAGAGGTGCTCATGGTTCCTCTAGTCCTGGTTTCGGGGTGAACGGTCGGTGCATAGTAATGCGTGCAGGTACATGGATCAATACATGTAACGCTTCGTTAATGTAGTTCGCTAAGGTCTATGTCTGAGCAGTTGAACGGATCGGTGATGTCCACTAGCCTTTCCAATTTGCACAGACGAGAGCATGCATCGCGGCATGCGGAAACGATCCCCCCGCCGAGTAGTGATCACCTAGGATCCCCATGTCGACTTTCTCCGTCTC
Source organism: Catellatospora paridis (assembly GCF_009720365.1). Lineage (GTDB taxonomy): Bacteria > Actinomycetota > Actinomycetes > Mycobacteriales > Micromonosporaceae > Catellatospora > Catellatospora paridis. Next base: position 281,987 of record NZ_WBZD01000021.1, read on the forward strand.
GGACAGGTTCGCCGTGGCCGACGAACTGTTTCTCATCGGCCACCACGAATACACCGGCAAGCGGCACGCGGGCGACGAGGTGTTCGGTCTCGGCCTTGCCGCCGCCGTGCTGATCGAGCTCGGCTGGCAGCGCGCGATCGCGCTGGAGGAGGGCGCGGTGCTCGTGCGCACCACGCCCACGTTCACCGGTGACCCGGTCCTCGACCATGTGCTCGGCAAGGTCGCCGGCCAGGAGCCCGTCACCCATCCGGCCGCGTCGTGGATCGACTACCTGCGCGAGGACCTGTATCTGCTGGTCGCCGAACGGCTCAAGCGACAGGCGGTGATCGAGGAGGTCCAGCGCGGCGTGCTCAGCCGGCAGAGCCGCCTGGTGGCGGTCAACCCGTTCACCGCGGCGCGGCCGCGCTCGCTGATGCTGGGCGTGCTGCGCGACCCGCCGGGCCGCCGGCAGGCGCCGGCCGACGCCCACTACGCCGTGCTGGCGGGGCTGGTCGCGGCGATGGAGATGTGGGAGGCGATCCCCACGGTCGGGCCGGACGAGGCGGCGTACAACTCTGCTCTGCTGCTCGACCGGATGCACCCCGCCGAACAGGCGATCATCAAGGGTGTGTCGACGACGAAGGCGGCCCTGGCCCGGCGGGTGCGCCGCTGACCATCAGGGCCCGGAGGGGTGCCGTCGCGCGGCCATCGACAAGTGGCGCTGTTATACCATGATGATCTTCGTGAGTTGATCGAAGAGCCACTGGTGCCGCGAGAGAGGCTGCCTCGTGAGTGCCCCGCCGTCCGTGTTGACCCGGCTCACCGGCCAACTGGGCCGGATCACACTCAACCGGCCGCGGGCCATCAACGCGCTGACCACCGAGATGGTCACGATCATGCAGCAGGCCCTCGACCTGTGGGCCGCCTCCGACCGGGTCCGGACGGTGCTGGTCACCGGCGCCGGTCATCGCGGGCTGTGTGCGGGCGGCGACATCCGCGCGATCCACGCCGACGCGGTGTCCGGCGGCAGCAGGTCACTGGAGTTCTGGGCCCGCGAGTACCGGCTCAACGCCACCATCGCCCGATACCGCAAACCGATCGTGGCCTGGATGGACGGCCTGGTGATGGGCGGCGGCATCGGCATCTCCGCACACGCCGGCGTACGGATCGTCACCGAACGCTCCCGGCTGGCGATGCCGGAGGTGGGCATCGGCTTCCACCCCGACGTCGGCGGCAGCTGGCTGCTGTCGCACGCACCCGGGCAGGTCGGCACACACCTGGCCCTGACCGGGGCGTCGATCGGGGCCGCCGACGCCGTCCACGCCGGGCTCGCCGACCACATCGTGCCTGCCGATCGGCTGCCACGGCTGGCCGCGGCGCTGGCCGGCGCCGACGCCGCCAGTGCCGTGGCCTCGCACGCGCTCGCCGTGCCGGAGGGCGAACTGGCCGCAGGCCGGGAGTGGATCGACCGGTGCTACGCCGCCGACTCCGTATCCGAGATCCTCGACCGGCTGCGATCCGACCCTGCCCCGGCGGCGCGCGCGGCAGCCGCAGAGATCGCCGCCAAGTCACCGACCGCGCTGGTGGTCACCCTGCGCTCGCTGCGCACCGCGGCCGGGCTGCCGTCGCTGGAAGCCGCGCTGGAGCAGGAGTACCGGCTGTCGGCGGCCATGCTGAGATCGGTGGACTTCGCCGAAGGGGTACGCGCCCAGATCATCGACAAGGATCGCAACCCGCACTGGAAGCCGGCCGACCTCGCCGGTGTCGACGTCGACACGATCGCCGGCTACTTCGCTCCCACGGCCGAGGACCTCGACCTTCGCGGGTGAAAGCGATGATCGTGGTCGAAGGCAAGGAGCCGAGTCGGGCGACCCCGTGTCGACTGGCCGGCTGTGCGCGGTGAACCGCTGCGGTCACGGGGCTAACGGCGGCCGCGTATCGCTCTGCGGTGTGCTTCGACGAGGTGGCGCTGGGAGTACGCCTTGTAGTACCACGGGTACTCGTACACCCGATGGTTCGTGGCCTCGAACTGCTCGCCCGCCTGTTCCCACATGCCGGCTTCGCAGAGTGCGAACGTGAGCAGGCTGCGATCGTGCAGCGCCAGGGCATGGGTGTGTGGGCCCTCGGACTGCCAGCGGCGCAGCACGACGGCCAGGTCGTCGCGCACGTCCGGCCGCTTCCAGAAGGCGGCGGCATCCTCGCTCTCCACCAGCGCGTACTCGATGTGTGCCTGAATGATCTGCACCACCAGCGGGGAGCCGGCGGGCGCGGTGTCGGCGACGTTGCGGGCGAATGCATACATCTGCTCATGAGAGCCATGCCATTTGGCGCACAGATACTGCAAGGCGGCGTTGTGACCCAGGCGGTCATGGGGTGCGCACGCCCGCAGGCCGTCCCACCGGCGGTTGAATTCGTCCAGCCCTTCCTGCTGCCCGACGGCCAGCCACAAGGCGGCCACCCACGCAACGGGCTCGCCCGGGTTGACGGCGAGCGCGCGGGCGGACGCCTGCGCCGCCTCGTCGAGGATGCGATGGAACTGCTGGAACGCCTCCGCGGCGGTGTACCTGGCGAACCTGCCGCCACGGGCCAGCCAGGCACGCTGTACGAGTGCCCAGCTCTGCAGCGTCAGTGCCTCGGGCGCATCCGGCTCGTCGGCCAGCCACTTGTCGAGCCAACGGCCGTCAGCGGCAGCAGCGGCAGCGAAGGTGTTGAACTGAGTGCCTCGCCGATCGGCGTCGACCTCCTGGCGCAGCAGGCGGGCGACCGGCTGCCACTCGCTGCTGACATCGGCCAGATCCCGCACAGCGGCGAGTTCGGCGTCATCCATGGCGAGGTCGGTGACGGTGGTGACGTGCGGTCGCCGTGACAGGAGACGATCGAGGAAGAACATGGCCAGAGGTTAGAGCAAGATCTTCCTCGGCGGGACCCGGCCCGGCGGCCTGCTGCGACGTGCACGGTGTTGCCAGAATCGGCGGTATGGGTTTACGGGCGCGATGGTCAGCCATCGTCGGTCGCCTGCCGTCCTCCTACGCCGAAGCGTTCGCCGCAGGTTACGCGCGTGCGGCGTTCCGCAGAGCGAGCCGGCCGCGGGCGACTGCCGCTCTGGTCCAGGCCGCCGAAGAGATGTCGGCCAAGGGCGAACACGCCATGGCGGAGGCCCTGTACCGCAGAGCGGCAGAAGCCGGGGACCGCCGGGCGGTCGTGAAGCTGGTCAACTGGCCTGGTGTACGGGAGGACCCCGCTGCGATGGAGGCCGTGTATCGGGCGGCGATCGCGGCCGGGGACGTCGAGTCGGTCGCGTCCTTGGCGGCGCTGCGCGCCCGGCAGGGCGACACGGCCGAAGCTCGCGCGCTTTCATGGTGGCCGTCGAATGCGGCAGCGTCAGCGCGTTGACGATGTATGCGGCCTTCCTGCGCAATCACGGCGAACCCGGCGAGCTCGGTGAGGCGATCGAGCATCACCGCAGTCAGGTGGCGGCCGGCGACACCGGTGCTCTGCCGATCCTCGGCGCGCTCCTGCTGAAGGTGCCGCATGGACAGGTCGAGGCGGAGGCCGTGCTGCGTCACGGTGCCGCGCTGTTGGACAACCGGTGCCGATGCCTGCTCGCTGCGCTGCTGTTGGACCGGGGCGCAACCGGTGGAGCAGCTGAGCTGGTCCGGCGGGTGCGCGCCACCGGTGACGACCTGGTGCGTGGCTACGCCGAGCGGCTCGCGGAGGAGTACGAGCTGCCCTCGTGATCTCCCGGGGACCGACAGCAGCACGCGCTCTACGCGAGGGGACTGGTGCGGTGAAGTCCTCGAGTGGCGGCCGCAAGGGCCGATGACCTGCCCCGGCATCGCGACCACCGTATGATCCCAACGGCGTCCTGCGCGCCGTATGGGGCAGTGCGCGAATTCGAGAGCGCGGACTTGTCGAGGCAATTCCGAAGCGGGCTGCGGACGTTCGGCGCTTGACCCGACAGGAAAGGGCGGACCGGTGACGACAGTTCGGCCGTCGTGCACGACCCGTTCGAGCGACGATGGCCGCTCGCCTGGAGGCTCCGGGTTGAGTTTGACGCAGGGGTTCGCCGACGAATTCGAAAGACTTCTGCATTGGCGGCGCGACGTTCGCCACTTCGCGAGCGAGCCCATCAGCGACGAGCTGGTCGAACACCTGCTCGATCTGGCATGCCTGGCCCCGTCGGTCGGCAACTCTCAGCCTTGGCGGTTCGTGTCTGTCGATGAGGCCCGACACCGCAGCGCGGTTGTCGCGAATTTCTCGGCTGCCAACGCCGATGCCTTGAAGGGCTACGAAGGCGAGCGGGCCGAACTTTATGCGAACCTGAAGCTCGCGGGATTGAGTGAGGCCCCACGCCAGTTCGCCGTCTTCTGTGATGAGGACACGAGCCAGGGGCATGGCTTGGGCAGCAGGACGATGCCGGAGATGCTGCGGTATTCGACTGCTCTTGCCGTGCACACGTTGTGGCTGGCAGCGCGGGCGCATGACATCGGTGTCGGCTGGGTGTCGATCATCGATCCGGATCGGATGGCCGACGATCTCGACGTACCGAGGCATTGGAAGCTCGTGGCGTATCTGTGTCTCGGCCGGTCCTTGGACGAGTCCGCGACTCCCGAGTTGGAGCGAGTCGGCTGGCAGGCGCGGAGCAACGTCTGTCGGCAGGTGATCTACCGGTAGCGTGGAGAAGCTCGGACGACAGTCTCGGTATCTGTTTCAGCCGGTCCGCCAGGCAGCACCCATGATCGACGTTAGCGGATGGTTGCCGCGCCGAGCGTGGTGCGTCAGTGCCGGGCGGTGTCACCGCAGAATCGGGCGCCGGTGGCGCGGCTGGTCTGAACCCCGCCGGCCACCGACGCCCGGATCATGCTCGGCGCATGGCCGGTGCGGCCACGCCGCCGTGGCGACGGACGTCGGGTTCGCCGCCTTCACCAGGCCGAGCGCCGGAACCAGAGCGCTGGCACCGACGAGCGTGGTCGATTCCGCGGTGATCGGAGTGCGCGACGGCGAGGTGCCGCCGGCTGAGGCTGTACCGGTCGCCTCGACGATCGCCGTCGTCGGCTGCGACACCGGGATGTGCCACTCGACCGGGTATTTGCCGACGCGGCACGTCTGCACGCCGAGTAGTTCGGCAGCCACCGTCCCACCAGCACGGTGATCGGCGTGGTCGATCTAGCCTTGCCGCTTCAACTCGTGGAGATCGCCGCGATCGCCGTGCTGGTAGATCACGAGAATCATCTCGGATTTAGCGACGCCCCATCAGCGCCCAACCTCGCTGACCTCGCTAACACCGCTCCGTCGCCGACTGCGACCGACCTGCTGGTCACGCACGCCATGATCCAGACGACCTTGCGTAGGCCGCCTGTCCCGCGAAGGGGCCGGGCGGCCCTGTCCGTGTGCCCGCAGGCAGCTCGCGCAGCGAAGTCGGTACAACGCACCGCGGTCGGCCGGTCAAGCGGCAGCGCGGACTATGACTCGTTCCGGGCTGGGTGCTCGTCAGCGCAAGACGCCGAGCTGTTCGAAGGTGTGGGGCACTAGCGAATCGATTCGCCCGGCGAGGATCTTCTGCAACCATTCCGGGTCGGCGAGGAGGGCACGGCCGACGGCGACGAGATCGAATTCGTCGCGTTCGAGGCGGTCCAGCAGCTTCTCGACGCCGGCGACCCGAGCTTCCTTCCCGCCTTGCTGCGTCGCGATGACATCTTCGCTGAGACCCACGGAACCGACGGTGATGGTCGGCTTGCCGGTGAGCTTCTTCGCCCACCCGGCCATGTTGAGGTCGGAGCCGTCGAACTCCGGGAGCCAGTAACGCCGGGTGGAGGCGTGGAAGGCGTCCACCCCGGCTTCCGCGAGCGGCGTCAGGATGGCTTCGAGTTGCTCAGGGGTCTCGGCGAGCCGGGCGCCATAGTTGTCGGCCTTCCACTGTGAGGACCGGAACACGATCGGGAAGTCAGGGGCGACGGCCTTGCGGCAGGCGGCCACGACTTCAGCGGCGAAACGGGTTCTGGAGGCCAGATCGCCGCCGTACCGGTCGTTGCGGCGGTTGGTGTGTGCCCAGAGGAACTGGTCGATCAGGTAGCCGTGACCGGCGTGTAGTTCGATGCCGTCGAAGCCGAGGCGTTCGGCAGTGCTGGCAGCGTCGGCGTAGGCGGCGACCACCGCGTCCACGTCGTCCTGGGTCATCGACTTGCCTGACAGGCTGCCGTCCAGGCCGATCCCGGAGGGGCCCATCGGGACGGCTTCGGGGAAGGGCGGAGCGCCGGCGGGACGGACCATGCCGACGTGCCAGAGCTGGGGGATGATTTTTCCACCCGCACGGTGGACTTCCGCCGCCACATGTGCCCAGGCCGCCAGGGCTTTCTCTCCGTGGAATCGCGGCACTCGGTCGCTGTCACCCGCGGAGGGGTGGTCGATGTAAGTGCCCTCGGTGATGATCAGGCCCACTCCGCCGGCCGCCCGGCGTGCGTAGTACCGCGCCACATCGGTACCCGGGACACCGCCGGGCGAGAATTCACGAGTCATCGGTGCCATGACGATGCGATTCTCCACGGTGAGGCTGCCGATGGTCATGGGGCGCTGGAAGATCTGGCTTGTGCGGAGGGCAGCACTGGACGGGATCACAGAGAAACTCCTTGCTCGCGCCTTCGCGCGATGCGCGAGGCGGTCGTGGGCCATTGCAATCGCACGTGTCAGACCTGCGATGACACGAGATATGGTTGCGATGCAAAGCTAAAAGCTGACGTGGATGTCAGAGGCAAGTGACGTGACAGGGGTCACGTAGGAGGCGTTGATGCGCATCGGTGAACTCGCCGCTCGTGCCGGTGTGAGCGTGCGGGCACTGCGCTACTACGAGGAGCAGAACCTGCTCGCTTCCCAACGCAGCTCCAGCGGTCAGCGGCATTATCCGGACAGCGCGGTCGACCGCGTTCGACTGATTCAGCAGCTGTACCTGGCAGGAATGACGAGCAGGACCATTGTGGGCCTGCTGCCGTCTTTCGAGACGGGCAAGGTGGTACCGGCGATGCTCGACCAGCTGTCGGCCGAGCACAAACGCATCGACACGGAGATCAGCGGGCTCGTGGGTGCCCGCGACCGACTCGAGGCCATCATTACCAGGGCCACCGCCGCAGGGAATGCGGGGCAGCCCTGTCACGACGAGTCGGTCGACCTCTCCGCAAGGCTCGGCCAGCCACACGTACCACGCCATCATCTTCAGGGTGGCCATCACCGTGGCCCCGTCGAGCAGCAACCGCGGCCGGTCGCGGCCGGGCACCCGCAGCGGAGCGGCGAGGAAGGCCCAGCCCATCGTGGCAAGTCCTGACCATCGCCAGCGGCGCGTGCCCGGCCGCCTGGCTTGGCACGACTTACGGCCGCCGGCCACCCAGGGGCAGCGGTGGACCGCCCAGTAGCGCACATGGGCTACTTGATCAACTGGTTCCCGGCACGCGCAAAGCGCCGATCCGATGATCCGGACCAGCTTTCTGACCTGCACATTTACCCTGTCGGGCTGGCTGGATTCGAACCGACGATCCCTTGACCCCCAGGTTGTTGCAAGAGCCCGTTAAATAGCGAGGTCACCCGGTTTTGGCGGAGGTGGGGCCGAGTCGGCCGGTGTGTTGGTAGCGGGCCAGGCGCCGGGTCATGACGATGGCCATGGCCCACTGGACCATCGCGGCGTGGTGTTCGGGGTGGCGTTCGTAGTCGCGGACGGTGCGCCGGTACCGGGTGATCCAGGCCAGGGTTCGTTCCACGACCCATCAGACATGCCGGACTCGGCACCGGCCGTCACGGCTGCCTCGGCGAGTTCCTGGAGAACCGCCAGCGCGGTATACGGCTAGTTGCCGGAAGGGCTGGCCGACCCCGCGAGGGCCCGGCTGCGCCGGTCCCACCAGGAGGCGAAGTAGCGGGCGGACAGTCCGTGGATGAGGATGCTCAGGCTGATCACGACCACGACGACGTCGGCGACCCAGTCCGCATCCAGGCCCGACAGCTGCTCCAGGGCGATGATGCCCAGCACCATGCTGTCCAGGCCGCGTGGCCCCCAGAACCCCAGTGCCCAGCGTTCCCGCCATGGCACGTGGCTACCGAGCAGTGACAGCGCCACCGGCAGCATCCTGACCAGCGTCAGTGACAGGAACGCGTACACGAAGACCCGCCACTCCAGGCCGTCCATGAACGCGGGCACGATCAGGGACCCGAACACGAACCACACGGCCGCCGACAGGACCAGCGCCGCGTCCGACACGGTCTGCAGCGTGGCACGTGGCATGTGCGGTGCGGTGGCGCGGGCGGCCAGCCCGGCCACGAACGCGGCGACGAAGCCGTTGCCGTGCAGGACCTCGCCCATCGCGAACGCGGTGATCGCCACCGCGAGCAGTCCTACTCGTTCGGCTTCCTCGGTGCTCCAGCCTCGCTGGCGGGCGATGGTGAGCAGTCTGGCCCCGCCGTATCCGGTGATCAGGCCCGCGACGAGCGCGATGAGCAGTTCCAGTAGCACGCTCTCCAGGTCGTCGGTGCCGATCGCGCCGGCGAGTAGCAGCAGGACCAGCGGTGCGGCAATGCCGTCGTCGAGGCCGCTGACGACGGTGATGGTGTGGCGCATGCCGGCGGGCAGGCGCCGGTCGTGCAGCAGCGGCAGGATCGGGGTGGAGTCGGTGGCGGCGAGTACGGCGGCGCAGATGGCGCAGACCCACCAGCCGGCGCCGGGCAGCAGGGGGACGCCGGCGGCGAAGCCGAGCAGCACGGTGAGCGGGAAGGCGATGAACAGCATGCGCATGGGTACGCGGCCGGTTTCGCGCAGCCAGCGCATGCTGATGTCGGTGGCGTCGGTGAACAGGACCAGGGCGAGCGTGATCTCGATGAGGTGGCGCACGACGGGGCCGGTGACCTCGACGTTGACCAGGGGGTGGGTGCCGTTGGTGAGGATGAGGCCGGCGGCGGCCATGGCGATGGGCACGGTGACGCTGTAGCGCTGCGCCGGTCGGGCGACTATGGCCCAGATGACCAGGACCAGGCCGAGCATCAGTACGGCGAGCACGGGCGACTCCTCACCCTGCCCATTCTGAGGGACTTAGTCCCTTTTGTGGTGGGAAGTCGGTGAGGACCCGCGCCCGGAGCCGCCGGGGCCGCCCGCCGCCGATCCGTGGATGCGGACTCCCGCGGGCAGCGGCAGCGGCAGGAACATGCGGACGTCGTCGAAGCGGAGTGAGTCCACCGCGACGGCGTTGGGCAGGACGCCCCACGTGCGGAAGCCGCAGGCTTCGTACAGCGCGATCGCGCCGTGGTTGTTGCCGCGTACGCCCAGGGTGATCACCTCCATCCCGGCGTCGGTGCAGGCGTCGACCAGGGCGCGGACCAGCCGCTTGCCGAGTCCGAGGCCGCGGGCGTCCGGATGGGCCATCACCTTGGTCAGTTTCGCGACGTGGCCCACGGGTCCGGGCGGTCCGGCCGACCACGCCCCGAGTGCTTCGACGCGCGAGTCGACCCGCGCCACGACGAGGCCGCCACGTTCTGTGCCCGCGGTCTGCAGGATCGCGTCGAGCCACGCGTCGGTTTGCTCGCGCGAAGGCACCTGCAGCCAGCCGATCGCCCCGCCCTGCTCGACGACGGCCGCGATCACCCGATGGCATTCGCCGCGCAGCTGCTCGTCGGCCCGGGTGGGCCAGTCGAGGCGGACCGCGGCGGCGCCGTGAAGATCATTACGCATGTGCGGGATTGTCCAGTACGCGAGCAGCCCGGCCAAGGTTCGATCGCGCGGACGGCACGTCCCGTCCGCGCCCAGCCGGCAGCCGCCGACGACCCGAGTGCTGTTAGTTCGGCTTTACAACGAACATTTACGGATGTCACCATGTCGGGCACGTGCCGACCGGCCCGGTCCCGGTCGCGATACGCGTACCGAGGAGTTGAACGCGCCTTGTCCCCGACGGCGGATGCCGCGCGCGTGGCCGCCGCCCGCGCCGGTGACCGGCATGCCCTGGAGTCCCTGCTCGGCGATCACCTGCCACTGGTGTACGCGGTGGTCCGCCGCGCCCTGGGCGCCGACCCCGACGTCGACGACGTGGTGCAGGAGACGATGCTGCGCGCGGTGCGGCACCTGCGCGGGCTGCGCGACGCCGACGGGTTCAAGGCGTGGCTGGTGTCGATCGCGGTCAGCCAGATCCAGGAACGCGCGCGCCGCCTGGCCCGCCATCGTGCCCGCGCGGCCCAGCCGATCGACCCCGGTGTCGACGAGCCCTCCGACCCCGGCGCCGACGTCGCCGCCCTCGCCGAGGACCGCGTCGACCTGGACCGCGAGCTGCGCCTGATCGCGCAGGCGACCGGGTTCCTCAGTCCGGCCGAGCGGCAGATCCTGGCGCTGTGGTCGCAGGAGGTCGCCGGGGCGATGACCCGTGCCGAGGTCGCGGCGGCGCTGTCGCTGAGCCCGGCGCACACCGCCGTCCGGGTCCAGCGCATGCGGGCCCGCCTCGACCTGGCGCTGACGGTGCTGCGGGCGCTGCGCGCGACGCCGCACTGCCCCGGCCTGGGTGAGGCGGCCGCGGCGTGGGACCGCACCGCCGAGCCGCGCTGGCTCAAACGGCTCGGCCGGCACGTGGCCGGCTGCGAGGCGTGCCTGCTCGCGGGTCGCCGTGGCGTCCCGGCGGTGCGGGTGCTTGCCCTTCCGTGGCTGCTGCCGGTGCCCGCGTTCCTGGCCGGACGGCTTCCGGAGATCGTCGCGTCGACGTCGGGCGGGGGCCTGGGCACGGTTGCCGTCGCCGCCGACGCGGTCCGCCGTGTGGTCGGATACCTCAACATGAAGGTCGTCGGCACCGCAGGCGTCGGGGTCGCCGCGGCCACCGCCGCGGTGCTGGCCGTCTCCGGCACCACGCCACCGGCGGGCGCGCCGCCGACACCCGGCCCGCCGCAGGCCGCGCCCGCGCCCGGCGCCGCACCTGCTTCGCCGGCCACGCGGTCGCCGTCGCCGTCCGTGCCGCCTGCGGCGGCCCGGCACGTGGTGACGGCCGAGGGTGTCACCAGCGCGGACATCTACGTCGCGGCCGACGGCGACGACACCGGGCCGGGCACCGCCGCCCGGCCCTATGCCACCCTGGCCAGAGCCGTGCAGGTGGTGCAGCCGGGGCAGGTCGTCGCGCTGCGCGCGGGCACCTACCGCCCGACCGCGACCGTCGCGATCACCACCAGCGGGACCGAGAGTCGCCGCATCACGCTCAGCAACCTGGTCGGCGAGCGTCCCGTGATCGACGGCTCCGCGCTGCCCGGCGGCCAGTGGCTGATCACCCAGACCGGCGGGTACTGGACCGTGCAGGGCCTGGAGATGCGCAACGCGCCCAGCCACGCCTACGTGTGCCGGGCCTGCCGCGCCAACGTGTTCCGCAGGCTGTGGCTGCACGACAACGGCGACACCGCGCTGACCCTGCGCGATGCGGGCACGCAGGGCAACCAGGTCCTCGACAGCGACTTCGCCCGCAACCACGACACCGTCGACCGCGGGGGCAGCGCCGACGGCTTGGCGATCAAGAACGGCGCCGGGGCGGGCAACGTCGTACGCGGGTGCCGGTTCGCCGAGAACTCCGGCGACGGCCTGGACCTGAGCAACTTCACCGACCCGGTGACGGTCGTCGGCAACTGGGCCTACGGCAACGGCCACAACAGGTGGGACATCGCCGCGTTCAACGGCCCCGGCAACGGTCTGAAACTCGGCGGCGGCGCACCCGCCCCGGCGGTCGCGCACGTCGTGGTCGACAACGCGTCCTGGGACAACGCAGGGTACGGGTTCACCGAGGCCAGCAACCCGGGGCGGCTCACGGTCACCAACAACACCGCCTTCCGCAACGGCGGCACCGGGTTCGCGTTCGCTTACTCCTCGGCGCGGCTGCGCAACAACCTGGCCCTGGCCAACGGCCGCGACGTCCAGGTCGGCGGCGGCGTCGACGACGCGGACAACTCGTGGGGCCAGGACGGCTGGGCGACCACGGTGCTGCGCAGCGGCGACCCGGCCACCGCCCGTGGCGAACGCGCCCCCTCCGGCGGGCTGCCGGCGACGACGTTCCTGCTCAACCGCAAGGACAAGACGATGGGCGCGTCGATGACCGCGGGCGGAGCCGTTCCGCCGCCCGCGTGACCGAACGAGTTCACGTGCCCAGCGGGAACTCGCACACGGTGCGCCAAGGGCTGTGGTCCGGTGTTCCGGCGATGAGCCGGACCACCTCGACGGTCGTCCGGATCGGCAGCTGCGCCGAGACCGCCTCCGCGGCGTTCGCCAGCACCGGCCGCGCGGCGTCGTGACCGATCGTCAGGTGCGGCACCACTTCCGCGTGCGTTCCGCCGTACGGAGGCGCCTGCGGAAAACAGCGCCACACCGCTGCGGTGAGGTCTCGGAACAGCTGATCCGGCTGCGGTGCGAGCCAGACGACGGTGTCGCCGAACCAGTCCACACGGGTCAGCCAGACATCGGATCGTGGCACCGCTGCGACGATGTCGCGTACGGTCGCGAGCACCGTCTCGTCGACCTGTTCCGGTGGCAGGAACGGGTACAGCACGGTCACGTGCGCGGGCACGCCCCAGGCAGCGGCGCGGTCCAGCGAGGCGCGGAACCGCCCGACTGCCGGCTCGGCGTCAGGTATAGGCACGATGAGCGCAGTCTGGGTAGGTTCCATCGCCGCAGTCTGCGACCACGACAGCGACTCCGCCAACAGGTTTCCGCCCCGAAGCCCAGCAGCGCCCGACAGCACGCCACAGGGGATGTCTGCGCCGGTCAGGCCGTGGTGCCGGGCGGAGACTTGAGCATCGTGGCGGCGGCGGGGACGTGGCCGCCGCGCCCGGCCCGCAGTGCGCCGGCCGCCATGCGGACCAGGTCGACGGTGACGCCCGCGGCACCGCTCGGGTCGTGGACCTTGAGTTTGATGTCGAGGCTGACCGACGTCTCGCCCCAGCCCTGCGCCTCGATGTTGAGGTAGGCGACCTTCTCCGAGCGCAGGTTCGCGATGTGCCCGATCGGGGCCATCTCGATCCTGCCTGCGGTGGACTGGTCCGAGCCCAGGGCGTTGAGCTTCGACTGCTTCTTGCTGCCGCCGTTGCTCGCCAGGTTGCGGATGTCCTCGGTGCCGCCCAGGTTGACCTGGTAGGAGCTCGTCAGAGTGAGCCCGCGCTCCTCCAGCAGGCGCAGCAGCGTCTTGTGCACGATCGAGGTGCCGAACTGGCTGGTCAGGTCATCGCCGAGCAGTGGCAGGCCCGCGGCCTCGAACTGCTCGATCCACTGCGGGTCGCGGGCGACGACGTCGGAGGTCGTGTTGATGAACGCCGCCCCGGCGCGCAGAGCCGCCTCGGCGTAGGCGCGGGCGACCTCGGGCCGGCCCGACGGTGCGGAATACAGCACGACCTCCGCTCCGGCGAGCGCGCCGGCGACGCGGTCGACCTCGCTCGCGTCGGTCAGGCCCCGCTGCACCCGGACGCCGGAGGGCGGCAGTTCGGCGGCAATACGCGGAAAGTTGTTGGGAGCCAAGAAGATCGCGTCGCAGAGGTCTTGACCCACCTTTGCGTCGGAGACGGCGAACGCGGCCACGAAGTCGATGTCGCCGACACCGAGCCCGTCGACCTCGGGACGGCAGATGCCGACCAGGCTGCCGGTGGCGCGGTGGAACGCGATCCCCTGGACGAGGGCCGAGACGTTGTTGCCCACCCCGACGACGGCGACCCTGGCTCTTTCGATCATGGGATGAGGTTAGCGCGCCATCGGCGAGCGCCGGTCTGCGTGGCCTGGCCGCCCGCCCGCCGTGGAGCGGCCCGCACCGTCGGGGGCGTCCGATCGGTGTTCCGGCAGCGCCTGGCGTAGGTGTCCAAGGTGCGCGGACTTTGTCGGGACGGGCGAGAAAATTCGCGCCCGTTCCTGTTATCGCGCCCGACGCCGTGCCGTCTTCATATCGAAACAGGGGCCGATCCGGCATCGCAGCGGGTGCGCCACGCGACGCGACACCGGGGCCCGACCGTTGGAGAAGGAGGAACAGCAGTGCCAGGCAAACCGACAAGAGCGAGGCTGTGGCTGGCCGTCGTGCTCGCGATCGCCGCGCAGGGCGCAGCGTCGGCGATGACACCGTCGCCCGCCCAGGCAGCACCCGCCACCGGCGTCGCGTATCAGCTGGTGGTGACCAAGAGCGGTAAGTGCATCGACGTGCCGGGAGCGTCATCGGCCAACGGCGCGCTGCTGCAGCAGTGGGGCTGCACGGCGAACTCGCCGTGGCAGCAGTTCCGCCTGACCGCGGTCGGGTCGAACTACCAGCTGGTCAACGTCAGCAGCAGCAAGTGCGTCGACGTTCCCGACTGGTCGACGGCGTCGGGTGTGCAGTTGCAGCAGTACGGGTGCGTGTCCAGTCAGGCCAACCAGCAGTGGCGCCTGGCGGCCAGTGGTACGAACACGTACCAGATCATCAGCATGCACTCGGGGCTGTGCATCAGCCTCAAGGACGCCTCGACCGCCAACGGTGCCGCGATCATCCAGGAGACCTGTACCGCCAACACCAACAAGCAGTGGGCCTTCACCGGTGTCGGCAGCGGCACCGGCGCGACCGTCGCCGCCGACGGCACCGGCCAGTACACCACCGTGCAGGCCGCCGTCGACGCCGCACCCGCCAACAGCTCCGCCCGCCAGGTCATCACCATCAAGGCCGGCACCTACCGGGAGATCGTCACCATCCCGTCCAACAAACCCAACCTCACCCTGCAGGGTCTGGGCGGATCGGCGGGCAACACCGTCATCGTCAACAACCACAGCTCCGCCGGTGGATGGGGCACCTCCGGCAGCGCGACCGTGTTCGTCAACGGCCGCGACTTCCGCGCCGTGAACCTGACCATCGCCAACGACTACGGCGAAGGCAGCCAGGCCGTCGCCGCGAACCTCAACGGCGACCGGGCCGTGTTCGACAACGTCCGGTTCCTCGGCAACCAGGACACGCTGCTGCTCAACAACTACCGCGCCTACATCGTCAACTCGTACGTCGAAGGCACCGTCGACTTCATCTTCGGCGGCGGCACCGCGGTGTTCAACGCCAGCACCATCCACGAGAAGCGCACCAGCGGCGGCCCGATCACCGCGGCCCGCACCGACCCGGCCAACGCCTACGGCATCCTCGTCTACCGCTGCACGATCACCGGCACGGCCAACGGCGTCACCCAGCTCGGCCGTCCCTGGGGGCCTGCCGCGCAGGTGCTGTTCCGCGAATCGAACCTGTCCGCGACCATCCGCACCGCCCAGCCGTGGACCGACATGTCCGGCAACACGTGGCAGAACGCGCGGTTCCTCGAATACCGCAACACCGGCTCCGGCGCGGGCACCAACAGCAACCGGCCGCAACTGTCGGATGCCGCCGCCCCGAACTACAGCCCGCAGAAGTACCTCGCCGGCACCGACGGCTGGAACCCGGTCGGCTGACCCCTAGGAGAAGAGCAATGAACAAGATCAGAACCAGGCGGCGGTACGCCCTCGCGACGCTCGCCGCGACCATGCTCGCCGCCCTCGTCGCCCTGCCGTCCTCACCCGCCCAGGCAGCACCCGCCACCGGTGTGGCATACCAGCTGGTGGTGACCAAGAGCGGCAAGTGCATCGACGTGCCGGGGGCGTCGTCGGCCAACGGCGCGCTGCTGCAGCAGTGGGGCTGCACGGCGAACTCGCCGTGGCAGCAGTTCCGCCTGACCGCGGTCGGCTCGAACTACCAGCTGGTCAACGTCAGCAGCAGCAAGTGCATCGACATCCCCGACTGGTCCACGGCCTCCGGGGTGCAGTTGCAGCAGTACGGGTGCGTGTCCAGTCAGGCCAACCAGCAGTGGCGCCTGGTGGCGAGCGGCACGAACACGTACCAGATCATCAGCGTGCACTCGGGGCTGTGCGTCAGCCTCAAGGACGCCTCGACCGCCAACGGCGCGCAGATCATCCAGGAGACGTGCACCGCCAACACCAACAAGCAGTGGGCGTTCACCAGCGTCGGCGGGCGTACGTGGTCCAACAGCCCCGACGGATTCGCCTCGACCGGCGGCGGCACCACCGGCGGCGCGGCCGGCGCGACCGTCACCGTCAGCACCCTCGCCGACCTGCAGCGCTACGTCACCGCGACCGAGCCGTACGTCATCCGGGTCAGCGGCGCGATCACCGTCACGCCCAAGGGCACCGAGCTGCGCGTCGCCTCGAACAAGACCATCGTCGGGGTCGGGACCAGCGGCCACATCGTCGGCGGCGGATTCTTCCTCGGCACCGGCGTGCGCAACGTCATCATCCGCAACCTGACCATCCGCGACACGCAGATGGCCGACGACGACCCCGACGACAAGGTGTACGACTACGACGGGATCCAGATGGACACCGCCGACCATGTGTGGATCGACCACAACACGATCACGCGGATGAACGACGGGCTGATCGACAGCCGCAAGGACACCAGTTACCTGACGATCTCCTGGAACGTGCTGTCGAGCAACAACAAGGCGTTCGGCATCGGCTGGACCGACAACGTCACCGCCCGCATGACGATCCACCACAACTGGATCAAGGACACCAACCAGCGCAACCCCAGCACCGACAACGTCGCGTACGCCCACCTGTACAACAACTACCTGCAAAACGTCACCTCATACGGCAACTACGCCCGCGGCGCGACGAAGATGGTGCTGGAGAACAGCTACTTCGAGAACGTGAAGGACCCGTTCTACCCCGACTCGACGGCGCAGCTGCGCCAGAGCGGCAGCATCATGGTCAACTGCACCGGCAAGCAGCAGACGCTGGGGTCGGCGTTCACGCCGAGCAGCTTCTACGCCTACACCCTCGACGCGGCCGCCGACGTGCCGAACCTGCTCGGCACCTACGCCGGGCCGCAGGCCAACATCGGCTGACGGGCTGTCGTGGGGGCGGGCGGCGCC
>NZ_ML769319.1:0-87741 GCF_009720365.1 Catellatospora paridis
GGTGCCGGGCGCGCCGGGCCGTGGGTTCCGCCGGCGGGGCCGGCGGCTCGGCCGCGGCGGGCCGCGGCGTGGCGGTCAGCGCCGAGGCGCGGGCCGCCGGGGTCGACTCGACCTGCGCCTCGCTGGTGTTCCCGCGATCGCGGGCCGCAGCGCCGCCCACCACGGGTGCCTGCTCGACGATGTCCTCGTCGGTGGCGTCCGCGATGATCACGGTGATGTTGTCCGGACCGCCGCCCCGCAGCGCGAGCGCGATCAGGCGCTCCACGCAGGCCGTCGGGTCGACGTACTCGCGCATGGTCTGCCCGATGGTGTCCGCGCTGACCACGCCCGACAGGCCGTCGGAGCAGATCAGGTAGCGGTCACCGGGGTGCACCGGCCGGACCGAGTAGTCCGGCTCGATGTCGCGCCCGTCCATCGCGCGGGTGAGCAGCGAGCGCTGGGGATGGCTGCTGGCCTCCTCCGCGCTGATGCGACCCTCGTCCACCAGCATCTGGACGTACGTGTCGTCCTTGGTGATCTGGTTGAACTCGCCGTCGCGCAGGAGGTAGGCCCGCGAGTCGCCGATGTGGGCCATGCCCAGTTTGGAGCCGGTGAAGAGCATCGCGGTCAGGGTGGTGCCCATACCCTCCAGGTGGGGGTTGGCATCCACGGTGTCGCGAAGCTGCTGGTTGGCGAGATTGACGGCCGACCGGAGGGCGTCGACGATGGCGTCACCGGGGACGTCCTCGTCGAGCGGGGCCATGGCGCCGATGACGATGTTGCTGGCGACGTCACCGGCGGCCATGCCGCCCATGCCGTCGGCAACGGCGAGCAGCCGCGGCCCAGCGTAGACGGAGTCCTGGTTTCCGTCTCGGATGAGGCCGCGGTCACTGCGGGCCGCGTAGCGCAGGATGATTGTCATGGCCGTAATTCGAGGGACGTGCGGCCGATGCGAATCGGCACGCCGAGGGGTACGGGAGTAGGTCCGCTCACCTTGCTGCGGTCCAGATACGTGCCATTGGTCGAGCCGAGGTCCTCCACCATCCACTGCCCGTCCCGGGGGACCAGGCGGGCGTGGCGGGCGGAGGCGTAGTCGTCGGTGATGACGAGTGTGGAGTCCTCCGCCCGGCCGATGGTGATCGGCGCCTCGCCCAGCGTGATCTTGGTGCCGGCGAGCGAGCCCGCCGTGACCACCAAGGTGTGCGCGGCCCGGCCCTTCTTGACCTTGGCCGGGCGCGCGCTGCCCGCCGCCTGCGCGGCCCCCGCGACTCCGCGGGGTGCGGCGACCAGCCGGCTCGTGCGCGAGCCGGCGAACAGATCCCGTCGGATGACCCCGACCACGGTGAACACGAAGATCCACAGCAGCACGAGGAAGCCGAACCGGGCGGCGGTGAGAACGATTTCGGGCAAGGCCGATCAGCCGTCCACGCGGAACGTCAGGGTCGTGGTGCCGATCTGGATCATGTCGCCAGGGTTCAGGGCGACCGCGGAGACCCGCTGGCCGTTGACCATCGTCCCGTTGGTCGACCCGAGATCGGTCAGCACCACCTGGGCGCCGTCGAAGTCCAGCCGGGCGTGCCGCCGCGAGATGCCGACGTCGGGCAGGCGCAGGTTGGCCTGGTCCCCACGACCGATCGTGGTCGACCCGATGGCCAGCGGGAACGTCCGCCCGTCACCGGAGACGAGGCGCACGTTGCGCGCACCGCCGCCACCCGGCGGTGGGCCGGCCTGCTGGCCGCCGTACGGCGGGTACTGCTGCGGCGGGGCCTCGTAGCTCGCCTGTGGCGCCTGGTCGGCCGTGTAGACCTCGGCCGAGACCCGGAACATGCCCGTGTCCAGCCCGTCTCCACGCTCGATCTCGACGATCACGTCGCCGTAGACCGTCCAGGCCTGCTCGCCGATGAACTCGGCCTGCGACTGCGCCAGCTCCTGAGCCAGCGCGGCCGCGTACGGCGCCAGACGACTGTGGTCGTAGGGCGAGAGATCGATCACATAGCGGTTCGGCACGAGCGTGCGCCCACCAACCAGGATCGCCTTGTGAGCTTCTGCCTCACGCTGCATGGCATTCAGGATCTCCACAGGGTGGACGACCCCCTTGAATACCTTCGCGAAGGCGCCCTCAACCAGGCCTTCCAGGCGTTTCTCGAAGCGTTGCAACACGCTCACCGGTCCTCCTCGGGTTCCGAGGACATGATGTTATCTGCCCTCCACTCCCGCGTCTTCGCCCAATACGTCCGCCGTTGCCGACGCCACGCCAGCATGACGACCATCCTTGCCTCCGATTTCACCCACGGCCAGGTGGTCGTGTTAATGTTCTCCCCGCAACGCCGACCGGATAACCGGTTGGTGAGGCGGGGCAGGCATAGCGTAAGCTGTGCCAGCACGCAACGGGAGGTGACTCCCGGGCGAGCCGCCGGGACTACCAAAGTTCCTGCACACGCCGCGGGACAGCATCATCGTCCCCAAGGGGATGTGGCGGAATGGCAGACGCGCACGGTTCAGGTCCGTGTGTCCGAAAGGACGTGGGGGTTCAACTCCCCCCATCCCCACCAGCAAGAAGAGGTCTCCTCCGGGAGACCTCTTCTTTTTGTCTCGACTCTGCAACGGCTGCCCGACTGTCGGCGGTTACACAGGAAGATCGCTGTTTCCGGTCAGCATCGCCTCACCCGCACCTCACCCGAGCCCCGAAGATCACAATCTGATGTCGGCGGCCGGGCCCGCCCGATCCTCCGACTCGCCGGACAGGTCGGACGATCGAGGGCGGGACCGACGTGAGGAAGAGCACCCGGGGAAGGTGCCCTTCCTCACGTTCAGGGAGTCGCGAGGGCCTCGGTCGGGGAGAGCCGGGACGCGCGGACGGCCGGGTAGAGGCCGGCCAGGCCGCCGATCACCAGCGTCGCACCCAGACCGCCGAGCATCGCCCAGGCCGGGACCACCGTCGGCCAGCTTTGATAGGCCGCGTATCCCGACGTGACCGCGATGCCCAGGAGCACCCCGCCGACCCCGCCCAGCGCGGACAGCAGCAGCGACTCGGCCAGGAACTGCAGCCGGACCTGCCCCCGGGTCGCCCCGAGCGAGCGCCGCAGGCCGATCTCGGCCCGCCGCTCCAGCACCGAGATGACCATCGTGTTGGCCACCCCGACCCCGCCGACCAGCAACGCCACCGCGCCCAGGCCCAGCAGCAGTCCCGTGAACGCCTGGTTGGCGGCCTGCTTGGCCTGCAGCGCGTCGGACGGCCGCGACACGTCGACCTCGTTCGGGGCCTCCGGGTTCGCGGTCGCCGCCAGCACCCCCTGCACCGCAGTGACGGCCGACTCCACCGAGCGGGTGTAGACGGTCGTCGGGTGCCCGTCGAAGGCGAGCCGGTCCGCCGCGGCCGGCCAGCCGACCAGCACCGACGCGTCCAGTTCGGGTGCCAGCGGCACCGGCTCCAGCACGCCCACCACGGTGAAGCGCCGGCCGCCGACCATGATCTGGGTGTCCGGGCCGACCGCGCCGATACCGAGCCGGGCGGCCGTGTCCGCTCCGATCACCACCGCCGGGTAGCGCTCGGTGGCCTCGTTGAGCCAGGTCCCGGCCCGCAGCCTCGCCCCGACCGTGTCCATCAGGTCGAGCCGGGCGGCGTACACGGCCAGTCCGTTGGTCTGCGCCGCGGGGATGCGGTCCGACCGGTAGACCTTGGCGCCGTCGACCTTGCCGATCGCCGACACCTGCTCCACCGGGGCGATCCGGGAGATCATGGCGACCGACTCCACCGGCAGCTGCGCGTCCGCGCCGAACATGGTCCGGCCCGGGGTGACCGTGAGCAGGTTGGTGCCCAGCGCGGCCAGGGTGCGGTCCAGTTCGGCCCGCGAGGACGAGGAGATGCCGACCACGGCGATCATCGCCGCGATGCCGATCGCGATGCCCAGTGCCGACAGGAACGCCCGCACCGGCCGGGTGCGCAGCCCCACTCCCCCGACGCGCAGCACGTCGCGGGGGCGCATCCGGGCCGGGTGCAGCCTGGGCAGGGCGGGGGACGTCATCGTGCCCTCCCGCCCGCGTACGCCGCCGAGCCGTCCCCGGCCGACGGCTCCGTCTCGGGCACGGCAACCGGCGCCGGTGGGCCGTTGTCGGCGACCACCTTGCCGTCGCGCATCTGCACCTGGCGGGGCACGCCCGCGGCGATCTCCCGGTCGTGGGTGATGATCACCACCGTGGTGCCCGCGGCATGCAGCTCGTGCAGCAGTGCCATGATCCCCGCGCCGGAGGCCGAGTCCAGGTTGCCCGTGGGCTCGTCGGCCAGCAGCAGCGGCGGGTTGCCGACCACCGCCCGGGCGATGGCGACGCGCTGGCGCTCGCCGCCCGACAGCTCGTGCGGCTCATGGTCCATCCGGTGGGCCAGGCCGACCCGTGCCAGCGCGGCGGCCGCCCGTCGGCGGCGCTCGCCCAGGGCGGGCCCCCCGTAGAGCAGGCCGTCGGCGACGTTGTCCAGCGCGCTCACCCCGGCAGCGAGGTGGAACTGCTGGAACACGAAGCCCACCCGGGCCGCCCGCAGCGCCGACAGCTGCCGGTCCGACAGGGCCGCCACGTCGTAGCCGGCGATGCGCACCGACCCGGAGCTGGGCCGGTCCAGCGTGCCGATGATGTGCAGCATGGTCGACTTGCCGGAGCCGGACGGCCCGACGATCGCCGCCATCTCCCCCGCGCCCACGGTCAGCGACACCCCGGCCAGGGCGGTGACCTCGCCCTGGTAGGTCTTCGTGACGCCGTCCAGGGCGATCATCGCGGGATCCCCACGGTCATGCCCTCGGCCAGGCCCGCACCGCTGACCTCGACCCGGCCGCCGGAGAACAGGCCCGTCTCCACCGCCAGGTAGCGGCTGGCGCCGCCCTCGACGACCTCGACGCCGTACCCGCCCTCGCGCAGCGCGACCAGCGCGGACACCGGGACGGTGAGCACGTCGGGGCGCTCCGCGGCGGTGAAGGTGACGTCGACCGCGGCCTGGTTGAAGCCGGCGACCGCCTGCTGGTCGGCGAGCGACACCACCGCCTCGATCTTGGTGGTGGCCTCCTCGCCCTGGCCACCGGCCTCGATCACGGTGTACGCCTTGGCCACCTTGCCGTCGGCCGTGCCGCCCCCGGGCAGCTCGACCCGCACGGCCGCGCCCACCTCGGCCAGCCGCTGGTCGGCGACGTCCAACTGCACCACCACGACACGGACGGTGCCGGTGTACTTGAGCACCGCCGATCCGGGCTGCGCCGGTGCGCTGACCGTGGCCTCCAGGCTCTCCACCCGGACCTGTCCCAAGGCGAAGACGACGCGGCCGAACTCGACCCGGCCCGTCTCCTCGATCCCCAGCTTGTCCTGCCACTTCTTCACCGCCGCAGCGGTGGACGCGGTGAACTCGTCGTCCACCGTGAAGCCGCTGTAGCCGAGCGCCTTGAGGTTCTGCTCCAGCTGCTTGACGTCGGCCCCCTCGTCGCCCGACTTGAGCTCGCGGTAGGCGGGCACGTTGCCGTACATCAGCACGGCCGGCGTATTGTCGATCTTGTAGAGGGGCTTGCCGCGGGAGACCACCGCGCCGCTCTCCGGCAGCCAGGTCACCGTCCCGTTGAGCCGGTTGACGGCCGAGTAGGTCGGGCCGAAGCCCAGCTCGCCGTCGAGGGTCTGGGCGTCCTGCAGGGTCTGCCGGGTCACCGGGGCGGTGGCCGGCGGCAGGTTGTTCCCGGCCGGGGTGGCGCCGTCCCCGCCGCCGAAGCCGACCGCGGCGGCCGCGGCGGCCCCGCCCGCGGCCAGTGCGCCGATCACCAGCAGCGCGGTACGTGCCCCACGACGGCGGCGGCGCCGGACGGGCACCGTGCCGTCAGGGGTCTGAAGTGCGACAAGCTCCGCGGTCTCGGTCACGGCGCCTTCTTCTGGAACGCGCCCGGCATGAACTTCTCCTGGCACAGCTTCTGCGCGGCCTCGAAGTCCGGGTCGTCGCCGATCGTCTTGTCGATCATCACGCGGCCGCCGTCCGGGTCCGGGAAGTTCGGCACTCCGTTGTCGCGCATGCACTGGGCGAACTTGCGCATGTTCTCCGCCATCTGCGGATCGGCGAACGCCTGCCCGCCCTCGGCGAACGGCGAGTACTGCTTGCACGCCTCCTGCGCCTTCTCGAATTTGTCCCGATCGACCGGACCGCCGCTGATGCGCACCCGGACCGGCCCGCCATTGGGATCGGGGTCGGGCATGTCGACGCCGTTCTCCCGCATGCATTGCGCGAACTTGAGGCCCTTCTCCTCCTGGCTCAGGCTCGGCCCGGCGCTCGGCGTCGCCGCGGCGGTCCCGGTGCCGGCCGAGGCGATGCCGTCGTCGCCGCCCTGCTGCGCGCAGCCGGTCAGCGCCAGCGCCGCCATCAGGGGCAACGCCAACGCCGCCCCCAGCAGCCCTCGCTTCATCGCGTGTCTCCTTCGTCGGGCCGCCGGCCGGTCGCCGGCGGCACGGGGCCCAGTTCACGCGGGGAGCCGTTTCGCGGCCGTTTCCGCTCGCGATAACGGCGAGGAAACATCACGTCGGGTAACTATTGGCAGGCCGGAAGGACCGGCGGGGAGGCGGAGTGCGACATGCGGGTACTCGTGGTCGAAGACGAGGCGCTGCTCGCCGACGCCATCGCCGAGTGGCTGCGTGACGACGCTCACGCCGTCGACGTGGTGTACGACGGCGACGCGGCGCTGGAGCGGCTGGCCGTGCACGACTACGACGTGGTGCTGCTGGACCGGGACCTGCCGCTGGTGCACGGTGACGACGTGTGCCGCTCGCTGGTCGGCTCGGAGTCCAGTGCCCGCGTGCTGATGCTCACCGCGGCCGCCGAGGTGGGCGACCGGGTGGCGGGGCTGACCCTGGGCGCCGACGACTACCTGTCCAAGCCGTTCGCGTTCGCCGAGCTCGCCGCGCGGGTGCACGCGCTCGGCCGACGCGCCCGCCCGGCCAGCGCGCCGACCCTGGTGCGCGGCGGGATCCGGCTCGACCAGGCCCGCCGGGAGGTCTTCCGGGACGGCCACTACGTGCCGCTGTCGCGCAAGGAGTTCGGCGTGCTGGCCGAGCTGCTGCGGGCCGAGGGTGCGGTGGTCTCCGCGGAGAGCCTGCTGGAGAAGGTGTGGGACGAGCACGCCGACCCGTTCACCTCCGCGGTCCGGCTGACCATCCTCAAGCTGCGCCGCAAGCTGGGCGACCCGCCCGTCATCACCACCGTCGCCGGAGTGGGGTATCGGATCCCGTGAGACTGCATTCCTGGAGACCGCCGTCGTACCGCCTGACCATCCGGGCGCGGCTCACCCTGGTCTACGGCGGGCTGTTCTTCCTCGCCGGGCTCGCTCTGCTGGTGGTGACCTACTTCCTGGTGGACCAGTCGCTGCTGCAGAAGTTCACCTTCCACGCCCCGCTACCCGAGATCGGCAACCCCCCGGGGGTCGGCGGAGGGCTGGCCGGACCGGGCGGCGCGCGGGTGCGGGTGCTCATCGACAACAACCCCGACCTCGTCTACTACATGGACAAGCAGGCCGAGTCGCTGCGCCACGCGACCATGGTCGCGCTGCTCCAGCAGGGCGCGATCGCGCTGCTGGTGGTGGGCGCGGTCGCCATCGCCCTGGGCTGGCTGCTCGCCGGGCGGCTGCTGTCGCCGCTGCACCGGATCACCGACACCGCCCGCCGGATCAGCACCGCCCCCGCCGCCGACCGCGGGCTGCACGAGCGCATCGCGCTGCGCGGCCCCAACGACGAGATCCAGGAGCTGGCCGACACGTTCGACGCCATGCTGGCCCGGCTGGACCAGGCCTTCGACGGGCAGCGCCGCTTCGTCGCGAACGCCTCCCACGAGCTGCGTACGCCGCTGACGCTGAACCGGTCGCTGGTGGAGCTGGCCATGCACCGCAGGACCGCGTCCGACGACGTCAAACGGCTCGGCGAGACGCTGCTCGACATCAACGGCCGGCACGAGCGCCTGATCGAGGGGCTGCTGCTGCTGGCGCGCTCGGAGAACGAGGTGGTGGAGCGGCGGCCGGTGGACCTCGCCGACATCGCCGACCATGTCGGGCTGCAGAGCGCGGGCGCGGCGGCCGAGGCCGACGTGTCGGTCGCCGTCGAGGCCGCCCCCGCCGAGACCACCGGCGATCCGGTGCTACTGGAGCGGGTGGCGCAGAATCTCATCGGCAACGGGATCCGGCACAACGTCACGGGCGGCTGGGTGCGGGCCGCGACCGCCACCCGGGGCGGCCGGGTGGAGCTGGAGGTGTCCAACAGCGGGCCGGTGGTGGCGGCGTACGAGGTGGAGGGGTTGTTCGAGCCGTTCCGCCGGGGCAGCGAGCGCACCCGCTCCGACCAGGGCGTGGGGCTCGGCCTGTCGATCGTGCGCGCGATCGCCCGGGCGCACGGCGGCACGGTCACGGCCCGGCCGCACGAGGGCGGCGGGCTCGTGGTGACGGTCTCGCTGCCACGCTAGGACCATCCCTTGGTTCAAGATCTCCTGGCCAGGGGTATGAGACGAACACATCCGATCGGGTCATTACGTCCGGGCGGGTGCCTTCGTCCCTTTCCGGCGGAGCGGCCTCGCGCTCCGGCTGACGGGAAGGCGCAGGACCGTATACGGCCAGGTAAGCTCTCCGCTGGTCGCGATCGTCGATTGGGTTACAGGGAGTGTCTGGTGAGCGTTGCGTTGGTTACCGGTTCGGCCGGTCTGATCGGTTCCGAGGCAGCCCGCCACTTCGCCGGCCTGGGCATGCACGTCGTCGGCCTCGACAACGACATGCGCAAGTACTTCTTCGGCGAGGACGGTTCGACCGCCTGGAGCCTGGTGAACCTCACCAGCAAGCTCGGCGACTCGTACACCCACTACGACGTCGACATCCGCGACCGTGACGTGCTCAACAAGATCTTCGAGCGGTACGGCAGGGACATCTCGCTCGTGATCCACACCGCGGCCCAGCCCAGCCACGACTGGGCGGCCAAGGAGCCGTTCACCGACTTCGACGTCAACGCCGTCGGCACGCTGAACGTGCTGGAGTACACCCGCCAGCACTGCCCCGACGCCGCGTTCATCTTCTGCTCGACGAACAAGGTCTACGGCGACACCCCGAACCGCCTCCCGCTGGTCGAGCAGGAGACCCGGTACGAGATCGACGCGAACCACCAGTTCGCCGGCGGCATCACCGAAGACATGACGATCGACAACAGCATGCACTCGATCTTCGGCGTCTCCAAGGTCGCCGCGGACGTGGCGGTGCAGGAGTACGGCCGCTACTTCGGCATGAAGACGGCCTCCTTCCGCGGCGGCACCCTGACCGGCCCCGCGCACAGCGCCGCCGAGCTGCACGGCTTCCTGGCGTACCTGATGCGCTGCGTGATGGAGGGCCGCACCTACAACCTGTTCGGTTACAAGGGCAAGATGGTGCGCGACGCCATCCACTCGCACGACGTGCTCACCGCGTTCGAGGCGTTCTTCCGCAACCCGCGCTCCGGCGAGGTCTACAACCTGGGCGGCGGCCGCTTCTCCAACACCTCGCACCTCGAGGCCTTCGCCATCGCCGAGAAGATCGCCGGCCGGGAGGCGAAGGTCAACTACGTGGAGCAGGCCCGCATGGGCGACCACCAGTGGTACGTCAGCGACATGGCCAAGTTTCAGGCGCACTACCCGGACTGGCAGATGACGTACAACGTGCCCGCTATTCTCAACGAGATCTATGAGGCCAACGTCGACAAGTGGATGTAGGCCCACCTGCGCGAACTTCAAGGAACCCGATGTCGACGACGCTGAACACCAGCAGCAAGCGCAACGTGCTCGGCGTCCTCGTCGACGCCACGGACTACGCCGGCGCCACCGAGCGCATAATCCGCGCTGCCACGGACGGACGGCCGTACGCGGTCACCGCGCTCGCGGTGCACGGGGTCATGGAGGGCGTCGCCGACGGCACGCTCGGCGGGCAGCTCAACAGCTTCGATCTGGTCACCCCGGACGGTCAGCCGGTGCGCTGGGCGCTCAACCTGCTGTACGGCGCCGGGCTGCGCGATCGGGTGTACGGCCCGGAGCTGACCCTGCGGGTGCTCGGCCGGGCCGCCGAGCAGGGCCTGCCGGTGTACCTCTACGGCTCCACCCAGCCCGTGCTGGACCTGCTGATCCCGGCGCTGACCGCGATGTTCCCGGCGCTGAAGATCGCCGGCAGTGAGCCGTCGAAGTTCCGCGGCGTCGAGGACGGCGAGCCCGAGCAGATCGCGGCGCGGGTCAGCGAGTCGGGCGCGCGGATCGTGCTGGTCGGCCTCGGCTGCCCGCGGCAGGAGAAGTTCGTCTACGCGATGCGCCCGTACCTGGCGATGCCGCTGCTCGCGGTAGGCGCGGCGTTCGACTACCACGCCGGCGGGCTGCGCAAGCCGCCCGCGTGGATGCAGCGGCACGCCCTGGAGTGGCTCTGGCGGCTGGGCCTGGAGCCCACGCGCCTGTGGCGTCGCTACCTGATCCTCAACCCGAAGTACCTGGCCCGCCTCGGGGCCCAGAAGGTCCGCCTCTGGCGCGCCACCCCGGTCACCCCGGCCACCGACTCCCCGTCGACGTTCGCCGTCTGAGTTGAGCTGAGCTGCCGGCGCCCGCCTCCGCGGGCGCCGGGTGGTCCAGGACAGCCAGAAGCCCGCCCGGCGCCTGCGGCGCGGGGCGGGCTTCGTGCTTCGTCACCTGCGCAGGTAGATGAGGCCCAGGACGGATCGGGTGGCTTCGAACCAGCGGTCGAACCACTCGTCGGTGGGCGGCGAGTTGCGGGGCGGGAGTTCCAGCAGCAGGCCGCGCAGCAGCGGGTGGTCGACGAGGGTCGACTCGGCGGGCATGTCCAGCCAGCTCGACGGGGCGAACGACTGCTCGCCGAACCGGTCCAGACCGAGCGCCTGCAGCGGCCCGGAGCCCGGCTCCAGCAGGGTGTCTCCCGGCAACTGGACCCGGTCGGAGTCGCGCAGGGAGCGCTCGCGCGGGGCGGGGCTGGCGTTCTGGCTGGGCACGTGTTCAGGCATCGTCATCTTCGTCCTACCCGGTCGGCGAGTTTCGCGGTGTGGTGGGGCGCCGTCTGGTACAACGACCGCAACGGAATGCAGGCGACGGTCTACCCGCGATCGTCACTGCACGTGTTGCTTGCGTGACTAAGCGCAAGCTAACCAGTTGTGCATCACGTGCGGGGGAACCACCATGGTCGCTGAACCGGCGTCCACACCATTGCCATCTCAGGTCACGCCGGCGCAGCTCATCGGCGAGATCAGCCGACTCGTCCGGCAGCTGCCCTGTCCGCACTGCGGCCAGGAGGGCGTCGACTCCGCACGCCCCCACTCCCAGGCATTGGTCCCAGCGGCCCGGGAGCCCTACGACGACGTCGCCCCGCTCGACCCGCTGGACGAGATCGGCGACGACGAGCGCTGGCTGTGGCGCCTGGTCGAGGAGGCCGAGCGCGTCGCCGCGGCCGCGCCGCCCGGCCCGGACCCGCGCCAGGTCGCGCTCGCCGAGCAGCGCTGCCAGGAGGCGTACGAGGCCGAGCAGAAGGTCCAGTCGCGCATCCACGCGACCATCACCGCGCTCGCCCAGCCGTCGTCGTGGCTACGGCCCCACCACCGCGCCGCGCTCGCCCGGCACCTGCGCGAGGACCGGTCCGCCGCGGTGCTCACCGCGATCCAGCGGGGGCGGATCGAGGAGATCCGGGGACGGCTGCGCGCCGTCGCCAACCGGCGGGCCGACTACCTCACGGCGCACCGCGCCACGCTGGAGGCCGGGCGCAACGCGCGGGTGGAGCTGACCCGGGTGCTCGACGACCTGATCGACCGGTACGCCCGGATGGCACAGCCGCCCGCCTGGTTCAAGTTCGGGCTGGACTACCCGCCGGAGCCCGGCACGCGCCGGGAGTGGCTGCAGCACGCCCGGGAGACGATGGTCGAGCGGCGGCGGGCCAACCTGCACCGGTTGCTGCTCTGACCGGCACGGCAAAGGACCCCCTTCGGCACCCTTGAGGGTGGCGCGGAAGGGGGTCCCCCGCAAGCGTGATCCAGAGCTGTCACCCGGGCGCGGGTGCAACCTAGAGATCGAACTCCCCGTCTTTGGCACCCTCCACAAAGGCGTCCCACTCGTCCGGCGTGAAGATCAGTGCCGGCCCGGTGGGATTCTTGGAGTCGCGCAACGCGATCGCACCACCAACGAACGCGACTTCAACACAGTTGTCGCAGTTCGGCCCACTCCGCGTGCTCTTGTACCAACGCGCTTCGCTCAGATCGACTCGAAACCCCTTGGTCTCGATTTCCATAGTGGCTCCTCCGCCAGTTGTGCGATCAGCTCGGCGGACTCCTCGGGGCTCAACGCAGCCCTCCGGATGTTCTCGAAGATCTTGGTGTACTTCCCCAGCTCGTCGTTTTTCTCCAGGAAGAGTCCCCCGGTCGCATTTTCCGCGTAAACGACATCTGAGTCACCCGGTTCGGGAAACTCCAGGATGGCGAAAGTACCGTCCATACCGGCGTGTGGACCTGCCTCGAACGGCAACACCTGCAAGGTCACGTTAGGCCACGAGGCTGCTTCGGCCAGTAGTCGAAGCTGTTCTCGCATGACTTCGTCGCCGCCCACGGGCCGGCTCACCACCGACTCATCGAGCACCACCTGAAACCTGATCGCATCGTCTTGTCGCGTGAGCAACGATTGACGGCCCATCCGGACACGGACACGATTCATGATCGCTTCTTCGTCCCAGTCCGGCCAGGCGCCGCGAATCATCGCCTCGGCATAATCTGCTGACTGCAGCAGGCCGGGGACAACCTGCTGTTCGTACGCGCGGATGGAGCTGGCCGCGGCCTCCAGCCCGACATAAGCGCCCACGAGCACGCTGCTGTAGGGATGCCACCAGCCCTTCTGCCGGGCCTCCTTGGCGATCTCCACCAGCACGTCGACCTCACCGGGCGGCGTGTTGTAGATCGTCAGCATCTCTCGGACGTCGCGACTGGTCACCGAGCTGTGCCCGGTCTCGATCCGCGAGATCTTGGACTGTGAGCACTCCATCCTCTCGGCCACGAACTCCAGCGTGATGCCGGCATGTTCGCGCCGCTTGCGCAGTTCGGCACCGAGTCTTCGTCGGCGCACGGTCGGGCTCTGTCGGGTTGTCACGGCGCACCTCCGCGACGCACGTCGGCGGAGGCACGAAAGTCGATGCCCCCGCCCGATGGAACTTGCATATGTCGTGTTGCGAGTCTGCCCCGACGATCGGCGAATCTTCAACCGGCCGAACGCACAGAGGGTGCGACTCGGCATCACCGGGGAGACCGACACCAGCTTGTCACATACCGGACGAAGGACACCAGGGCGCATACGCACTTTGCAACTTGCATTCGGCAAAGTCTTCCGGCACAGTGTCTGTTATGGCCCCCGCTGTGCTGATCTTCCGTTTTCATGATCACGCACGGTGGGCGGAGCTTCACCTCTAGCGTTCAACGAGCGACTCCCGATTACGTGTTGTCCATTCGCACCGGTACGAGAGAGCAAGGAGAAAAGGTGACTCCCCAAGCCGGCGACATCCTCCACGTCACTCGCGAAGCCAGCGTCCAGTTCCTCCGCCCGATGATGTTCCGGGTGATCCGCGTGCACGACTGGCCGACGTACGAGGGCTGGGTCTGGCTCGACGGTTACCAGCTCAACGCCGCCGGTGACGCGGTGGAACGCCGCTCGATCTTCGTACAGCGCGCCGGCCTGCGCATCGTGCCCGACAACAGCGCCTCGGCCCGTGCCCGCACGGCGCCCAGCCGCGTCGGCCAGCGCCCCCCGCTCAGCCGCACGCCGCACCTGCGTCCCGCAACCGCGGGCGCTCGCTGAGGATTTCTCGCGATCGGCCTCCGGCCCGGCCATACCGGATCTACGCTCGAATAACCCTAGTTGAACGACGGTGGCGACTCGCCCGGCCGGCTGCGGTCCGCAGGCAGCCGCGACGATTTCTACCGTCTGCCCTCGCGTGGCACGGCACCCGCTCACCCGGGGGACGGCGCCATGGACATCCGAACGATCGCTTCCGGACGCGAGCCCGGGGCGACCATTCCACATCGGTCCCACCGGCTGGCCGCACTGTGCGGTGCGGCGCTGGCAGCGGCGTTCTTCACGCCGGTGCCGGCCACCGCCGGGACGACCGAGGTGCGGGCCGCGACGGTCGCGGACGCATCCACCGTGCGGCAGGCACCGGCGCCCGCCGTGGTCAGTGCCCGCTCCGTGCCACCCGAGCTGATGGCACGTTCGCTCATCTCCACCGGCATGATCGGCATCGGTCTCGCGCTGGGCGGGATCGTGATCGTGACGCACCGGCGCCGCCAGTGGTGACACGCCGGAACAGAACGCGCCCATGCCGTGCTCGGCATGGGCGCGATTCGTGTGACGCGGTCAGTTCTCCTCGTCCGGGCTGGGGCTCGCCTCCGCGCTCGGGCTCGGCTCGGGGGACGGGCTGGCCGGCGCCGAGGCCACCACGATGGTCACCGTCTGCCCTGCCTTCACGACCGTGCCGCCTTCCGGATCCACCTCGATCACGGTGCCCGGATCGGCCTCATCGGTGGCGCGCAGGGTGATCCGCGGGTTCAGGCCTGCCGCGTTCAGCGCGTCGATGGCCTCCTGCTGCGACAGGCCCACCAGGTTCGACGGCACGGCGACCGTCGACGCCGCCGGTGACGGCGACTCGGACACCGACGGGCTCGGCGCGGCGCTGCTGGGCGCGGCCGAGGTCAGCGCGGGGGTCGGCGAAGTGCTCGGCGCCGGCGTCGGCCCGCCGCCGCGCAGCGCGAGCCACGCGGCCACCGCGAACAACGCCAGCAGCAGCAGCGCGATCCCGATGATGACCAGCGGTGCACGCCAGGTGCGCCGGTCCTCCCCGTACTCGATGGCGGGCGGCGGGGTGGCGCCGCGCATCGGCCCGGACTCCCGGGCGGGCACGCCCGCGCGACCGGTCCAGACGTCCTGGGGCGGCAGCACCGAGGTGCGCTCGTCCGGCGGGACCGGGCGGCCGCCGACGGGCGGCAGCACCGAGGTCGGCTCGCCTCCTGGAGGCCCGGCCACGGGCCCGCCCGCCGGCAGCACGGTCGTCGCGTCGTCGCCGGTTCGGCCGCTCCCGGGCAGCACGGTCGTGGCCTCGTCGGGGGTATGCCCATCCGCCGGGAGGACGGTCGTGGCCTCGTCACCGGCCGACCCACCCGCGGGCAGCACGGTCGTCGGCTCGTCGCCGGGCTCGGACCCCTCGTCCCACCGGTGAGCAGGCATGGGGGCGGTCTCGTCGGGAGACGGCCCCGGGCCGCTCCCGCCCGCCGCCGGATCGCTGTCGTCGTGCCGCTGCTCATCGGACATGCTGAGGTCCTACCACGTCGCCGGGCCGGTTAAGCCTCACCAGGGGACGTGGCGTGCAGTGCACCCCGCGCATCGTCAGCCCGCCGCGGCAGGAGAAGGCTCGGTCGCGACCGAGCAGGTCAGGTCGACCGCAGCGTCCCACTTGACCTTGGTGCCCGCCGGGATCGAGGTCTCGCGCACGGTGCCCTCACGACCGCTCACGTACTTGCCGATCTGCAGGCCGGCCGCGAGGAGTTCGGTCTTCGCCGCATCGCACGACTTGTCCACGACGTTCGGCATGTCGAATTCGAACACCGGACCCACCACGATGAGGCGCACATGGGTGCCGCGCGGCGCCGGCATGCCCGCTGCGGGCTCGGTGCGCAGCACGGTGTACTGCGTGCCGGGTTCCTCCACGAACTTGACGGTCACGCTGACCCGCAGATCCTTGATGACCTGCGTGCGAGCCTCGCGGAAGTCCTGGGTGCTCACGTCGGGCATCACCTGGCCGCCGGGCGCGGGCGAGGCGGTGCTCGGCGCGACCGTCGGGGTCGGCGAGGGCAGCGCGCTCGGGGACGCGTCCGGCGTCGGCGAGATCACAGCGGTCGGGCTGGCGCTCGTCTGGGCCTTCGGGTCGCCGTCGCCGGCCGCGAACCATCCGATCGCGAGTCCCGCGACGGCCAGCAGCACGGTGGCCGTCGCCAGCACGGCGACGGTGCCGGGGCTGAACCCGCGTGGTCGCTGCGGCGTCAGCGGCGCCGTCTGTGCCCACGGGTCGGTCATGATGGTCTCCTCTTTCGGGTACGCCCGGCGAACGCTACGCCGCAACGAGAGTAAACCGTTCACACGAACCTCCCTCGCATTGCTATACGCTCGCGTCATGTCACTTCAGGGCCCGGGTACGCGGCTGGGACTGAGCTCGGTCGCCGTCGCTGCGGGAGTTGCCGCCGCTGCGGGAGCAGCACAGTTGGGCGTCGGTTACGGCCTGGGAGTCTTCTCCTGGGTGCCCACCGTGCACGGCGGCGATGAGGCCGCGTGGTTGGCGAGTCTGGCCTGGACGGTGTGGATTTCCGCCCTGTCGGTGGTGCTCGGTGCCGTAGTGGCCGATCGCGTCGGCCAACCGACTGTCCAGTCGTCGACAGCGGTCCGCGCGCTGCGCCGCGCCGCGCTGTCGATCGCCGCCGCGCTGGGCGGCCTGGTCGTCGTGGCGCTGACCGCGGTGCCCGCCCGGGTGGCCGAGCGCGCCGACACGTTCGCTCCGCACCTGATCGTCGGCGGCTATGCCATCGCCGGGGTGCTGCTCGGCCTGTTCATCTCGGTGGCCGCCCTGGCCGCCCGCTCGCTCGCCGCGAACGTGCTGGCCACCGGCGGTTGGCTGTGGCTGCTCGCGGTCACCGCGGCGGCCGACGGCATCGCGGCCGGGCGGGACCCCGTCGTGGCGCAGCTCGGCTCCTGGCCGGTGACCACGGACGGGCCCTGGTTCCGCGACGTCTACCTGCCCGGCGCGGCCATCGCCGCGGTCGCCGCCGTGGTCATCGGCTTCCTCGCCGCGCTGCCCGCCGCGCGCCGCCGCGACGGCCAGGCGGGCGTGGCGCTCTCGGGCGCCGCCGGCCCGGCCCTGGTCGCCGTGGCCTACCTGCTGGCCGCGCCGAGGCTGACCGGTGCCCTGCCCGAGCAGCTCTCGGCCCACCTGGTGGCCCCGTACGCGGTGGTCACCGGTCTGATCGGCTCGGTGCTGGCACTCGTGCTCTGCAGCCCGCGCCGCCCGCGGCCGGTCACCGCGCCGGCCGCGCCGGTCCCGCCGCAGTACACCGGTTCAGACGCCGCGCCTGCTCCGGCCGTCCCCGCGCAGGCCGTCCCGGACAAGACCGGCTCGGGCAAGCACGCCTCCGACAAGAACGGCTCAGCCGGGGACACCTCTGACAAGGCCGCTTCCGACAAGGCCTCGTCCGACAAGCCCGCATCGGGCAGGGCCACCGGCAGGGCCACGGTCGCCAAGACCGCCTCGGACGATGCCGCCGCGCAGAAGCCGGCGGGCGAGCCCGACGCGGCCGCGTCCGGCGCCACCCCGCCGACCGGCCCGAGCGGGGTATCCCCCGCCGCGGACCCGCCGGGCCCGCGGCAGCCGCGCAAGAAGCGCTGAACCGGTCCGGCGCGCGTCAGCGCACCACGACCATGCCGACGCTGCCCGCACCGCGCGAGCGCAGCACCCGGGCGGAGCGTTCGCCGCTGGCCCGGCAGGCGGCACGGCTGGCCGCAGGGCATGCGGTCACCAGCAGCACCCGGGCCGGCCCGCCGTTGAGCTGCATGTACGTCGGCAGCGCGGCGACCTCCGACACGGTGAACCGGCCGGGCGCCGTCTCCAGGAAGGTGAACCGGCTGATCACCCCGTCCCGGGTGACGTCCGAGAAGCTCTGGTTCGAGACGTGGTTGCCCATGCCGTAGGCGACCCAGCGCCCCTCGATCCGTTCGAACGGCTGCACCACGTGCGCGTGGTGGCCGAGGATCAGATCCACCGCGCCGTCGCGCAGCAGCTGCCGGGCGACGGACACCTGCTGCTCGTTCGGGCGCTGCTGGTACTCGGTGCCCCAGTGGATCGACACGATGACGACCTCGGCCCCGGCCCGCCGGGCCCCGCCCGCCGCCTGCCGGACGCGCTCCGGATCGAGCGAGTTGACCAGCCACTCCTTGCCCTTGGGCCGGGTCAGTCCGTTGAAGGAGAAGGTGTACGACAGCAGCGCCACCTTGACCCCGCGCACCGTGACGATCGTGGGCTGGTCCTGCTCGGCGCGGCTGCGGGCCATGCCCGCGTGGGCGATCCCGGCCGCATCCAGCGCGGCCAGGGTGCGGCGCACGCCTGCCTCGCCGCCGTCCAGGGAGTGGTTGGACGCGGTGGAGCAGGCGTCGTAGCCGGTCTGCCGCAGGGCGGGCACGATCTGCGGCGGCACCTTGAAGATCGGGTATCCGGTGAACGGGCCCTGCGGGCCGCCCAGCGGCGTCTCCAGGTGGCAGATGGCGAGGTCGGCCGCCTCGATCACCGGGCGCACGCCCTTCAGCAGCGGCGCGAAGTCGTAGCCCTGGCCGCCCGCGTCCCGCTGCGCCTGCCGCCAGAGCCCACCGTGCAGCAGCACGTCGCCGCTGCCGACCACGGTGAACGTGCGCGGCACGAACTCGCCGCCCGCAGGAGTCGGTGACACGGCCGCCGGGCTCGGCGAGGGTGACCGGCTCGGCGCGGGCTGCGGCACGGGCGCGCTCGCGGTCGGCAGGAGCTGCGTCGACGACGGCCGTGGCGCCTGACCGGGCAGCCACGGTGGCAGCGTCGCCGAGGCGACCGCGGCCAGCAGCACGGCCAGGGTCGCCGGCAGCGCCCAGGGCCTGACGTCTCTATGGTCACCGGTCACGGCTGCACCCTCCCCCGAGGTCTTCGATCACGCCATCCGCTGTCAGGCCGAGTCAGCCCACGGGCCAGGTGTGCACCGGTTCGTTGGTGCGCTGGTGCTCGGCGTACCGGCCGACCATGGCACGCAACGCCGCGGGCCGGGTCGCGCCGGCCGACTCGAGCGCCCGCACCGTGGCCACCTGCCAGGTCGAGCCGTTCTGTCCGGTGAGGCAGCGCTGCTCGATGATGCCGAGCAGCCGGTCCCGGTGCGCCGGGTCGACGCCGAAGCGGTCGAGCCCTTCCGCCGCCTTCGGCAGCAGCATCTCCAGCACCAGGTCGGTCACCCGGATCTCGCCGAGCCGCGGCCACCAGACCGGCGCGACGATGCCCCGCCGGGCGGCGGCGTGGAAGTTGTCCTGCGCCACGCTGAACGGCAGCTGCGTCCAGAGCGGACGGTCCTCCTCGACCAGCGCCCGCACCAGTCCGAAGTAGAGCGCGCCGTTGGCCAGCATGTCGACCACGGTCGGCCCGGCCGGCAGCACCCGGTTCTCCACCCGCAGGTGCGGGCGACCGCCCATGATGTCGTAGACCGGCCGGTTCCAGCGGTAGATGGTGCCGTTGTGCAGCCGCAGCTCGCCCAGCCGGGGCACCCCGCCGTCGCGGAGCACCGTCAGCGGATCCTCCTCCTCGGCGATCGGCAGCAGCGGCGGGAAGTAGCGGACGTTCTCCTCGAACAGGTCGAAGATCGAGGTGACCCAGCGCTCGCCGAACCAGACCCGGGGGCGTACGCCCTGGGCCTTGAGCTCGTCCGGGCGGGTGTCGGTGGCCTGCTCGAACAGCGCGATCCGGGTCTCCGCCCACAGCTGATGGCCGAACAGGTAGGGGGAGTTGGCGCCGACCGCGACCTGCACCCCGGCGATGACCTGCGAGGCGTTCCAGTACGCGGCGAACTCCGCGGGCGACACCTGCAGGTGGAACTGCAGGCTGGTGCAGGCGGCCTCGGGCGCGATGGAGTCGGTGCGGATGCGCAGCCGGTCCGCTCCCCTGATGTCGACGCCGATCTGCTCGCCGCGGGCGGCCAGGATCTCCTCGTTGAGCGAGCGGTAGCGCCCGTTCACGGACAGGTTCTCGGTGACCGTGTGGTCGGTGGTGAGCGTCGGCAGGATGCCGATGGTCAGCAGCGCCGCGTCGTGCTTGCGGGCGTGCGTGTCCGCGCGGCGCAGACTCTCGATGATCTGCTGCTCGTACTGGACCAGCCCGTCCCCCGAGATGAGCCGCGGTGGGACGTTCAGCTCCAGATTGAACCGTCCGAGTTCGGTCTGGAACTGGGGATCGGCCAGGTCGCGCAGGACCTCTTCGTTCACCATCGTCGGCAGGTGCTCGGCGTCGACCAGGTTCAGCTCGATCTCCAGCCCGGTGGTCGGGTGGTCGGCATCGAAGCTGAAGTCGTTGAGCATCAACGCGAACACGTCCAGGCAGCGCCTGACCTTCTGGCGGTAGTGCTCCCGTTCCTGGCGGCTGAACGTCTGCAGCGAAACGTCCTTGCCCATGAGCCCTCCCCGACGCACGGTCACCAAACGAACCCTCAGAGTACGTTTCGCGGGCGACAGTCGTATCGGGTGGTCGTCCCGATTGGCACGCCCGTTGTCCCACTCTGCGGGAAACGAAGGGCAACAAATGTGCTATCTCTCCATATACGATGCGGAAATGGAGCTACTCGAGGATTCGAGGCTCACCGCCATGGGCCTTTTGACAGAGGCGTACACCAGCCTCAACACCCTCTGCGCGGAGCAGCTCGCCGCGCACGGCCTGGCGCCTGTCGAGTTCGAAGTGCTGCTGCGGCTGGCCCGCTCGCCTGCACTGCGACTGCGCATGACCGACCTTTCCCGACAGACGTCGATGAGCACGAGCGGGGTGACCCGCATGATCGACAGGCTCGAGCGGGAGGCCCTGGTCTGCCGGGTGCCCTGCGACATCGACCGGCGCAGCTCGTACGCCGCCCTCACCAGCAAAGGCCTGGCCCGCCTGCAGGAGACCATCCCCGGCCACTTGGAACTGCTTGACGAATGGCTCGTCGGCCCGCTGACCCAGCGCCAACTGCAGGGCCTGCTCGTCGGCCTGCGCGTGGTGCGTGACGCGGTCCGCCCGGAGGCGACCGCGGGCATTCATGACCAGTGACGATCCGCAACGGCGCGGCACTGCTGCCGCTGCGGCAGAACCGGCGGCAGAACTGCCAGGGACGTGCCAGAAAGGACGGTTAAAGCCCCGAATCGGGTGAACCGGGCTGCTAGCGTCATGGCCCTGTGGAAGGACGGTCCGACCGGCCTTTTCACGGGGGCTGCATCGGCGCGGGCGGAGACGGCGGGGGGCGCGGTTCGCCACGGCGGGCCGCGGAGGGACATCATCCGTCGGGGGGCCGCCCGCGCCGAACCCAGCGCCCGGCGCTCACAGGTGGCTGAGCAGTCCCAGCGCGTGCGGCGTCAGCGAGATGCCCGTGCTGTCCCGCAGCTCGTAGAGCCGGGTCACCACCTCCGCCGGTTCGTCGCTGGTCGCCGCCAGCCCGACCAGCGCCTCCATCATGTCCCGACGGTCGTTGAGGCCGCTGGTCAGCCGCGCCGCCGCCGCGAACCACGAGGCCGCCAGGGTGCGGTGACCCCGCTGCCAGGCCACCGTCGCCTCGATCATCGCGCAGTGCCAGTCCTCCTCGGGCTCGGCCGCGTCGGGCACGTCCGGCCCCGGACCGGGCTCCTCCAGCAGCACCGCGCGGATGTCGGACAGCGTCTTCTCCGCCTCCTCCAGCCGCCCGCCCTGCGCGTACGCCAGTCCCACCACGCCCACCAGCCGCCGCCGCTCGCCCGGGTTGCCGACCTCGGCCAGCATCTCCGCGGCCTGCAGGCCGACCCGCACCGCCTCGTCGTAGCGGCCGTCCAGGCGTAGCACCTCGGCGAGGTTGGCCCGCGCCAGCGCGCGGAGCTTGTGCTCGCCGGACCGCGCCGACAGCCGGTCCACCGCGGCCAGCCGCCGCTGTGCCGCGGCGAGATCGGCTTCGCGCAGGTCGTGCCAGATCAGGTTGTGCTGGGCCACCGCCATGTCGTCGACCCGGCCGGTGCGGGTGGCCAGCGCCAGGGTCGCCTCACCGTGGCGGCGGGCGTCGTCGTACTCCCCCGCGCTCTGGTACACGACCTGCAGCACGCCACGCGCTGCGAGCTCCCCGGTCACGTCGCCCACCAGCAGGAACGCCGCCAGCGCGGTCTCGCCCCGGGCGAGCTCCGCCCGGCCCGCCCCGTGTTCGGCCGCGAGCTGCACCACGCCCAGGTTCGCCCAGGCGCGCACGACCGGGTCGGCGTCGGCGGTGCGCGGATCGTCGAGCAGCCGCAGCAGCCACTGCCTGCCCTGCTGGTCCCGGCCGCGGAAACGCCACCAGCGGGGCAGCTTGGAGGCCAGGCACAGCGCGGTGTGCGGGTCATGCTCGGCGGCGTGGGCCAGCGCCGCCCACAGGTCGCTGGCCACGTCGTCGAGCCGGGCCACCGCCGCGGCCAGCGTGGGCCCCACCATCGTCGGGGCGGTGCGGGCCGCGAACCGGGCGAAGACCACGCCGTGCTGCCGCCGCGCCTCGACCAGCTCACCGGCCACCGCGGCCTGCTCGGTGGCGTACTCCTTCACGACGTCCAGCAGCACGAACCGGAACGCGCCGGAGCCGCGCACCTGCACCAGTCCCAGCTCCACCAGGCGCTCCAGCACCGGCACCACGTCGACCTGCGGGCCGAGCAGGTCCTCGGCCAGCTCGACGGACCAGCGGTAGCCGAACACGGCCAGCCGCCGCAGCGCCTCCCGCTGCGCGGGCTCCAGCAGGCGGTAGCTGGCCGTCACGACATCGCGCAGGGTCACCACCGGCGGGGAGGCGGCGACGTCGGCGCTGCCCAGCTCCAGCAGCCGGTTGCCGTATCGGGCAAGCATCTCGGCCGGGTCGAGCACCCGGCCCCGCGCCGCGGCCAGCTCGATGGCCAGTGGCAGCCCGCCCAGCCGGCGTACCAGCGTGACCAGCGCCTCCACCTCGACATCGGCGGGCGACCGACGCACCTGCCGCCACCTGGCCAGGAACAGCGCGCTCGCCGGATGCCGCTCGGCCTCGGCCAGCGACCGCGTCCCGGCGGGCGGCAGCGACAGCGGTCCCAGCGGCCACACCTGCTCGCCCACCGGGCCCAGCGGAGCCCGTGCCGAGGCGAGCACCCGCAACGTGGGCGCGACGGTGAACAGTTCGGCCAGCACGGTCCGGGAGGCGTCCGGCGAGCGGTCGACTGCGTCCAGCATGAGCAGCACCGGCTGCTCCAGCCGGGACGGCAGGTCGGCCGGACGGCTCACTTCCAGCACTGCGCAGATCACGTCACGGATGTCGGTGGCGGTGTCCCCTGCGGCGACGCTGATCGCGCGCACACCCGCCGGGAACCGCTGCTGCGCCTGATTCGCCACGGTGATCGCGAGCGCGCTCTTGCCCACCCCGGCCAGGCCCACCAACGTGGTGAGGCCGGGCTGGGCGGTGAGGTGCTCGACCAGGGCCGCGGACTCCTCGGCGCGCCCGTACAGCTCCGGCGGCGCGGGCAGGGTGAACGCGGGCCGGGCGGGCGGCGGGGACACCTGGCCGCGGGCGGCGAGGTAGAACTCGGCGGCCGCGTCCCCGGTCAGCGACAGCGCACCGACCAGCAGTTCCACCGTGCTGCGCTGCGGCCGGGCCGCTCGTCCGTGCTCCAGGTCCCGGACCGTACGCACGCCGATTCCGGCCCGGGCGGCGAGTTCCGACTGGGTCAGCCGCGCGGCGTCCCGGTGCGCGCGAAGGAGCGCGCTGAAGGAGGCCGCCGACGCGTCGGCGGCCTCTGCGGGAACCGGGTGACCTGGGGCCATGGCCGCAAAGACTACGCACCCGAAGCCGAACGTGGGAGTCGAGCGTCTACTTTTTGGCGCACCCACGGGACATGACCGGTGTCACAGCGCAACCTTCTCCATGAGCTGTTCGTGTCTTCTCTCACCTGTCGATGGAGAAATGAGGTGAGCGGTGCGGGACACGGAGAGCTTCGACGAGTGCTACCGGGCGACCTCCCACCGCCTGCTCGGTTACGCGTACGCGCTCACCGGGAACTGGGCGCAAGCCCAGGACCTGGTCCAGGAGACGTACATGCGGGCCTGGCGGCAATGGGGGCGGCTGTCCGAGTATGACGACGTCGAGTCCTGGCTGCGGCTGGTCGTATCGCGCCTGGCCACCGACGTGTGGCGGCGTCTACAACGCTGGCGTGCAGCGATGCGCCTGCTGGGCACGGGCGGTGACGCCGCACCCGCCGACGAGTCCGCGGTGCTGCTGCAGCAGGCGCTGCGCGGCCTGCCCAGGGTCCAGCGCCAGGCGCTGGCCATGCACTACCTGTTCGACATGCCCGTGGCCCAGATCGCCCTCGACGCGGGGGTGCCGGTGGGCACGGTGAAGAGCTGGCTCTCTCGTGGACGTGCCGGCCTGGCGGCCGCGCTGCAGGCGAAGGACGGTGACCGTGATGAGTGAGATCGAGAATGCGTTCGCCCGGGTGGTGGTCGAGGCCGAGCGCCAGGGGCTGCCGTTGGCGGCGCAGCTGCGCGACCGCAGCGACCGGCGGGCCCGGCGGCGGGCCGCGGTGGGCACGCTGGCCGTCGCCGCGGTGCTCGCGGCGAGTGCCACCGTGCTGCTGCCGCTGCTGGGGCGCGAGGCACCGGACCAGGTCGCCTTCCCGTCCGGTACGGCGGTGCAGACGTCGGCACCACAGCCGTCCACGTCGGCACCGTCCTCGGCACCGCCGCCGACCGCGGGATGCCCCGGCGGGAAGTTCACCAAGACGATCCCCGCCAAGGTGCTGGTCTCCGGCACCAACCGCGACGTCCCGGACATCCCGCTGGAATACCACTGCGGGAAGCCCGCGACCGGCGATGCCAAGAAGGCGCTGCCCAAGGTGTGCCCGGACCAGTCCGACGCCGGTGACACCTCGATCCTCGGCCGTCGCGGGATCCTCGCCTACCTCAAGCCCGTGCAGGAGGGCTACACCCCGAACACCTACTTCCACACGGTCACCGAGTACACGGCTCCCGAGGCGGCGGCCGCCTACCTGGCGGGGCTGCGCGCCGCCGTGGCGGCCTGCGGCGAGTACCGGGTCGGCAGCCTCCGGTACGACTACGCCGTCACCGACGGGCCGGCACTGGGCGACGAGTCCCTCACCCTGGCCATGTCGGTCAAGGTCGACCCACCCGCGGAGGGCACGCCGGAGCTGGCCACGTTCCGGATCTCGGTGGTACGGGTCGGCGCATACGTCTCCGTGGTGACCGACCACGGCTGGGAGGGGGACCCCACGCCGGACGCCGAGCTGGACCCGGTGCCGACGCAGGCTGCGGCGAGGCTGTCCACGCTCTGAACCCATCGGGATCCGGGCGACGCGGGCTCCGTCGCCCGGATCCCGATGGGCGGGGCGCTGTCCGGCTGCCGACAGGGCGCAACCGGACCCCTACACATCGAGTGTCTTCAGTTACCGGGCCGTCACGGGGCGGTCCGGTCAACCGACGGGGACCTCGGTCGTGCCGCGGTCGCCGGTGGAAGGAGCGCTCATGACCGCACCGAACCTCACCCGGCGCGGGACTGCCGCGCTGGCGCTGGTGGCGGCGCTGGCCGCGGCGTCCGCCGGCGGCTGCGACCGGCCGGGGCCCCCTTCGGCGTCCGCACCGGCGAGCGTAACGCCGACGGCGTCCGCGTCGCCGAGCAGCGCGCCCTCCCCGCAGCCGTCACCCGAGCCGACGCCGGACGACCGCTGCCTGGACACGTATCCGGGCGCCATCGCCGACGCGGCGTTCCTGCCGGGCACGTTCGGCGAGGAGAAGGCCGACCTCTGCTACCACGTCCGGCCTGCCCGGCCCGGCGAGGAGGAATGGCCGGAGGAGGATCATCTGCCGCGGGTCTGCGCGACCGGCACACTGCCCAGCGAGGCGCTGGTCGCCGACCGGCGCGGCGGCCGCAGGCTGTGGAACAGCAGCAGCACCCCGGGTGAGTACTCGACCGAGGTGTACGACCACACGGTCACCCGCTATTCGGGCAACGGAGCCCGGGCCTACCTGGCCGACCTGCGTGCGGCGGTGAACCGCTGCGGGGCGTACTCCCGCGACGGCGCCCGCTACGACTACTCCCTGGTCACCGCCCCGAAACTGGGTGACGAGTCGCTGCGGCTGGCCCTGCACCGGCGCTTCCTGCAACCGCAGGAGGCCTCGCCACGCGAGGCGCGATACCTGATCGCGGTGATCCGCCGCGGCGACCACGTCGCAGTCGTATTCGACCACGGCTGGGAAGGCACCCCCACCCGAGACCCCGCCATCACCGACGTCTTCACCCAGGCCGCCCGCCTCCTCCCCACCCCCTGACCCGACCCGCGCGCGTGCCGCCGCAACTCTTGAAGAGTCGCGCCCACCCGGCCATCCGGAAGGCGCGACTCTTCAAGAGTTGCAGCAAGGAAGTCGGGGTCAGCGCAGGCCGAGGTCGCGGGCGATGACCATGCGCTGGATCTCGGAGGTGCCCTCGCCGATCTCCAGGATCTTGCTGTCGCGCCACATGCGGGCCACCGGGAACTCGTTCATGAAGCCGTAGCCGCCGTGGATCTGCGTGGCGTCCCGGGCGTTGTCCACCGCGACCGTGCTGGCGTGCAGCTTGGCGATGGCCGCCTGGCGCTTGAACTCCTCGCCCGCGACCAGCCGCTGGGCCGCGTCACGCCAGGCCAGCCGCGCGGTGTGGGCGCGCGTCTCCATGTCCGCGATCATGAACTG
Organism: Catellatospora paridis; assembly: GCF_009720365.1. Lineage (GTDB taxonomy): Bacteria > Actinomycetota > Actinomycetes > Mycobacteriales > Micromonosporaceae > Catellatospora > Catellatospora paridis. The sequence goes on from NZ_ML769319.1 coordinate 26,490, forward strand.
GATGGCCTGGTACGACCCGATGGTGTGCCCGAACGCCTCACGCTGCGAGGCGTACTTGAGCGACTCGTCGACGCAGCCCTGGGCCAGGCCCGTGGACAGCGCGGCGATGGCGATCCGGCCCTCGTCGAGGATCTGCAGGAACTGCGCGAAGCCGCGGCCCCGCTCACCGAGCAGGTTCTCCACCGGCACCCGGCAGTCGACGAAGGTCAGCTCGTGGGTGTCCGAGCTGCACCAGCCCACCTTGGAGTAGCCGGGCGCGACCGTGAAGCCGGGCGTGCCCGACGGCACGATGATCGAGGAGATCTCGTTCTCGCCGGTCCGCGCGGTGACCGTGACCAGGCTGGTCATCGTGGTGCCGGAGTTGGTGATGAAGGCCTTGCTGCCGTTGATGATCCACTCGGTGCCGTCCTCGGACAGCCGCGCCGTGGTACGCGTGCCGCCCGCGTCGGAGCCCGCGCCCGGTTCGGTGAGGCCGAACCCGGCCAGCGCCTCACCCTTGATCAGGGCGGGCAGCCAGCGCTGCTTCTGCTCCTCGGAGCCGAACCGGTAGATCGGCATCGCGCCGAGCGAGATCGCCGCCTCCAGCGTGATGGACAGCGACGAGTCGACCCGGGCCAGCTCCTCCAGCACGATGCACAGGGCGAGGTAGTCGCCGTCCATGCCGCCGAACTCGCTGGGGAAGGGCAGCCCGAACAGGCCCATCTCGCCCATCTGGCGGACCAGGTCGTACGGGAACTCGTGCCGCTCGTACAGGTCGCCGATCACCGGCGCCACCTTGTCCTGGGCAAAGCGGCGTACGGTGTCGCGCAGCTCGCGGTGCTCCTCGGACAGCCCGAAGTCGGTCATCACGGCCTCTCTTAAACCGGAGTCACGCCGTGTCGGCGGCGTGAGAAGTGACGGTCCTTGCCGTGTGCGGCGCGGTACCGCTGGATGAGCTCGTCGCGGAGCCGATCGGGCTCCACGATCGTGTCGATTACCAGCTCGCTGGCGAGCCGGACCAGGTCGATGTCGGTCTCGTACTCGGCGCGCTTGGCGGCGATGAACGCCTCCCGCTCCGCCTCGTCCTCGATCGCAGCGATCTTGTTGGCGTAGACGGCGTTCACCGCGGCCTCGGCGCCCATGACCGCGATCTTCGCGGTGGGCAGCGCGATGGTGGCCTCGGGCATGAAGCCGGGTCCGGCCATGGCGTAGAGGCCGGCGCCGTACGCCTTGCGCACCACCACGCAGATCTTCGGCACGGTGGCCTCGCTGATCGCGGTGACCATCTTCGCGCCGTGGCGGATGATGCCCTGCCGCTCGACCACGCTGCCGACCATGAAGCCCGGCACGTCGCACAGGAACAGCAGCGGCACGTTGAACGCGTCGCACAGCTGCACGAACCGGCTCGCCTTGTCGGCCGAGTCGACGAAGAGGACCCCACCCTTGTGCAACGAGTTGTTGGCCACCACGCCTACGACCTGGCCGTCGAGCCGGCCGAAGCCGACCGTCAGCTCCTTGGCCCAGCGCGCCTGGATCTCGAAGAACTCGCCGCCGTCGAGCAGGCCCTTGACCAGCTTGCGCATGTCGAACGCCCGGCGCTCGCTCTCCGGCACGATCGCGGCCAGGTCCGTCTCCGGTGCTGGCATCGGCTCCAGCGCAGGCGGCTGCTCCGTCCAGTTCGAGGGCAGGAAGGACAGGTAGCGCCGGACCACGCCGAGCGCCTCGTCCTCGTCCTTGCACAGGAAGTGGCCGACGCCGGACTGCTCGGTGTGCACCTTCGCGCCGCCCATCGCCTCCAGCGTGGTCTTCTCGCCGGTGACCATCTCGACCATGCGGTCGGAGCCCAGGTACATCGAGGCGTTGCCGTCGACCATGGCGACCACGTCGCAGAAGGCGGGGATGTACGCGCCGCCCGCGGCGCTGGGCCCGAACAGGGCGCACACCTGCGGGATGCTGCCCGAGGACTTCACCTGCTGGTAGAAGATGTTGCCCGCGCCCCGGCGGCCGGGGAACAGGTCGACCTGGTCGGTGATCCGCGCACCGGCCGAGTCGACCAGGTAGACCATGGGCACGCCCTGGCCGTACGCCCGCTCGATGATCCTGATGATCTTCTCGACGGTGCGCGCGCCCCAGCTGCCGGCCTTGACCGTGGAGTCGTTCGCCATCAGGCACACCGGGCGGCCGTCGATGGTGGCCTGGCCCGTGATCACGCCGTCGGCGGGCAGCCCGTGCGCCAGCGCGTTGGCGAACATCCCGTCCTCGACGAAGGAGCCCTTGTCCACCAGCCGAGCGATGCGCTCCCGGGCGAACAGCTTGCCCTTCGCCTCGTTGGCCTGGTGGTACTTGGGCGACCCGCCGGCCCCGATGCGCTCCCTCAGCTCATCCAGCCCCTCGTGCATGTCGCACCCTCTCCTCCCACCGGCTCAACCTGAACGATAGTTAAGTTACCACCAGGTGAGACACCCCGCCTCCCCCGCCAGGTGCGACCCCGCCCCACCCCCGGCGCAACTCTTGGGGACTTGCGGCCTCAGGCCGCCCCTGATGCCGCGACTCTTCAAGAGTTGCGGCAGGTGGGGGGTGGGGTGGGCAGGGCGTGGGGGTATGGGAAAGGGCCGGCGCGCGTCCGCGCCGGCCCTTTCGGTGGGGAGGATTGTTCAGCAGAAGTTCGCGGTGGAGCCGCCGACGCTGGAGGCGTTGGCGTTGCCCAGCAGCGCACCCACGGCCACGCCGGAGACGTCGATCGGCGCCTGGACCGGCACGAACACCTGGTTGCCGCTCAGGATCCCCGAGTTGCCGAAGGTGTTCCAGTTGAGGTCGCAGGTGCTCGGCGCGGCGTGCTGCCACTTCTTGCGCTGGTTCAGCCGCTGCTGCATCTGCTGCTGCTTGGCGCCGATGCCGACGCTGGCGCTGGTGTTGCCGACCGCGCCGGTCAGGCCACTGGTCAGCCCGTTGATCGGCAGCAGGCCGGTGATGACGTCGAGCGGGGAGCTCTCGGCCACGGTGCTCTCGATCGGGGCCGCCGTGGACACGACGTCCTTCTTCTTGTTCTTGCCCTTGTGCTGGTGCCAGCTCGGCTCGCCGTAGGGCTGCGGGTACGGGTCCTCGTCGACGTCGCCGGGCTCCGCGCCGGGCAGGTTGGCCTCGGAGCCGCCCACGCACCACGCGTTGGCGTTGCCGAGCACCCCGACGCCCACGCCGCAGGCGTCGATCGGGACCTGGATCGGGGCCAGCACCTGGTTGCCGCTCAGGATGCCCGAGTTGCCGAAGGTGCTCCAGTCGGTGGCGAGAGCGTCCTCGCCGTAGTTGGCCTCGCTGCCGCCGGTGCAGCTGGCGTTGGCGTTGCCCAGGATGCCGATGGCGATCCCGCAGATGTTGATCGGGGCCTGCACCGGCAGCTTGATCTGGTTGCCGCTGCCGATACCGCTGTTGAAGGAGGTGTTCCAGTTGTCAGCCGCGTGCGCGCCCGTACCGCCGACGAGCAGCACGCCGGCGGACAGGACGCCGACCTTCACGGACGTCTTGGTCCACGTGCCCAGCGAAGTCGCAGTCATGTGAATCGCAGTGCCTTTCGATCTGGAATTGCCACGGGGAGATGCAGTGTCTTGCCATGTCACGGCCACTTTGCGGAGCGTCCTGTGTGCACGATGAGCGCGCCGGAGCGCGGTTGCTCCGACTGTCGACGTGCGCCCGTAGTCACCTGATTCGGCTCGTACAAATAGGGCATTTATGACATCGCAAGGGTCAACGAGCCTGCCATTCCTCGGACACGGATCACCGAACCGATCACCCGTGGCGGCAAATGCCATTCCTTGCACGAATTACGGCTTATGTCCGAATTGCTCTAGATTGAAAAGGCAAGAACGGTCAAATAGCCGACAGGGAGTGACCACTGGTCACTCCCTGTCAATGTTGCTGCCACCTGGATTCAGCAGGCCGTGGTGGCCCCGGTGTCCGCCAGGTCAGCTCACGGTGCGGCTGCGCGGGCCGGCCCGCAGCACGCCGGAGGGCAGCTCGCGGCCCACGATCTGCTCGGCCAGCCGGGCCGCGTCGATCAGCTTCTCCAGGTCGATCCCGGTGTCGATGCCCATGTCGTGCAGCATGTGCACGACCTCCTCGGTGGCGACGTTGCCCGACGCGCCCGGCGCGTAGGGGCACCCGCCCAGGCCGCCGACGCTGGCGTCGTACTCGGTGATGCCGAACTCCAGCGCGGTGAGGATGTTGGCCAGGCCGGTGCCGCGGGTGTTGTGGAAGTGCAGCAGCATCGGCACGTCGGGGTGCCGCTCGCGCACGATCGACAGCAGCTCGCGTACCCGGCGCGGGGTGCCCATGCCGGTGGTGTCGCCGAACGCCACCCGGTCCGCGCCGTCGGCCACCACCCGGTCCACGATCGCGGCCACCCGCTTGGGGTCCACGTCCCCCTCGTATGGGCAGCCGAAGCTCGTCGCGATGATCACCTCGGCGGTGGACCCGCCATCGTGCAGTGCCGGAATGAGCTGGGCGATCTCGTCCAGCGACTCCTCGGTGGCGCGGTTGATGTTGCGCCGGTTGTGCGTGTCGGAGGCCGACACCACCACCTCGACCTCGGTGAACCCGCCGGCCAGGGCCCGCTGGGCGCCGCGCAGGTTGGGCACGAGGGCGCTGTAGCGCACCTGCGGGTTCCGGGCGACGGCGCTCCACACCTCGTCGGCGTCGGCCATCTGCGGAATGGCCTTGGGGTGCACGTACGAGACGGCTTCGACGCGCCCGACGCCGGTGGCGCTCAGCGCGTCGATCAGCCTGACCTTGTCGGCGGTGGGCACGGGGTCCTCGTTCTGCAGCCCGTCACGCGGACCCACCTCACGAATCGACACCCGGTCCGGCAGCACAGCACCCATGCCGCCACCTTAACCCTCGTTAACCTCACCTGCCCACCCCTCCCCTGACCTCACTGTTCGCCGATCCTTCACAAGGATTTGAGGTATTCATTCATGTCGCTGCACAACGCGTCGGCCGTTCGGGGCGTCTCTACGAACGACAGTCCAAGGCGGACTGATCGAACGGACGGGGAGGAACATGCGATCCAGCAGAGGAACGAGGGCATTGCTGGCCGGGGGGATCGCCGCCACGCTGCTGATGGCCGCGCCCGGCACCGCGGGCGCGGAACAGGCCGCCTCACCACAGGCCGCCCGACCCGCGCTCGGTAACACGAAGACGCAGACCGTGGCACTGATCACCGGCGACCGGGTGTCGGTGCACGGCGACAACCGGATCAGCCTGACCCCGCGGGACGGCGTGACGTACCGCAGCTACCGGGTCAAGGACCACCAGTACGTCATTCCCTCCGACGCGGTGCCGCTGCTCGCGGCGAACCGCCTCGACAAGCGGCTGTTCGACGTCACCGAGCTGCTCGCGGTCAAGGCCGCGCGCAAGGCGACGCTGCCGCTCATCGTCTCCGGCGCCGGCTCCTCGCCCGGCCTGACCGCCGAGCGCAGGCTCCCGGCCGTCAAGGGCTTCGCGGCCGAGGTGCCGGAGGAGTCCCTGGCCACGCAGTGGCTGGCGACCCGCAAGGCGAGCACCGGCAAGATCTGGCTCGACGCGGTACGCAAGCCGGCGCTCGACCAGAGCGTCCCACTGATCGGCGCGCCCGCGGCCTGGTCCGCCGGGTACGACGGCACCGGCGTCACCGTCGCCGTGCTCGACACGGGCGTCGACATCACCCACCCCGACCTGGCCGGCAAGATCAGCGCTCGGCAGAACTTCACCGAGGGTGAGGAGGACGACCTCGACCGGGTCGGCCACGGCACGCACGTCGCCTCGACCATCGCGGGCAGCGGGGCCGGCTCCGGCGGCAAGTACAAGGGTGTCGCACCCGGTGCGTCGCTGCTCGACGGCAAGGTCTGCGTCGAGTACGGCTGCGCCGAGTCCTGGATCCTGGCCGGCATGCAGTGGGCTGCCGAGTCCGGCGCCGACGTGGCGAACATGAGCCTCGGCGGCGACAACACCCCCGAGATCGACCCGCTCGAGCAGGCCGTCAACGACCTGACCGCGCAGTACGGCACGCTGTTCGTCATCGCGGCGGGCAACTCCGGCGCGGACGAGACCGTCGGCTCCCCGGCGACCGCCGAGGCGGCGCTGGCCGTCGGGGCGTTCACCAAGACCGACGAGCTCGCCGAGTTCTCCAGCCGGGGCCCCAGTGCCGACGGCTGGGCGGTCAAGCCGGAGATCGCCGCGCCGGGCCAGGAGATCGTGGCCGCGCGCAGCAAGGACGGCTTCCTCGGTGAGCCCGGCCAGCTGTACATGCCGCTGGACGGCACGTCCATGGCCACCCCGCACGTCGCGGGTGCGGCCGCGCTGCTGACCCAGGTGCACCCCCAGTGGACCGCGGCGCAGCGCAAGTCCGCGCTGATGGCCTCCGCGAAGCCGTCCGCCGGGGTCGGCGTGTTCGCGCAGGGCGCGGGCCGGGTCGACGTCGCGCGGGCGATCACCCAGCAGGTGACCACCAATCCCGCGTCGGTCACGTTCGGCCTGCAGGAGTGGCCGCACGAGGACGACGAGGTGCGCACCAGCACGGTCACCTACCACAACGGGGGCAGCGCGGCGGTGACCCTGCAGCTCGCGCTGACCGGGGCTCCGGCCGGCGTGTTCTCGCTCAGCGCCGCCACCGTCACGGTGCCGGCGGGCGGCGACGCATCGGTGACCATCACCGCCGACACCCGCCAGGGCGGGGACCTCACCGGCGGCATCGGCGGTCAGCTCACCGCCACCGCGGCCGGGGTCTCCGTGCAGACGCCGTTCGGCGTGGTCCGGGAGGAGCTCAGGCACGCGGTGCACATCACCGCCACCGAGCGCGACGGCGACCCGGCGGAGAACGCGTTCACCGTGCTGTTCGACCCCGTCCGGTTCCGGGACCACATCGTGTCCGGGGCGAGCGGCGACCTGCGCCTGCCGCCGGGCGAGTACTTCGCGTTCAGCTGGATCGACGAGGACAACGACGGCGTGTACTCGACCACGCAGGTGGTCTACCCGGTGTTCAAGGTCGACGGTGCGGAGTCGCTGTCGATGGACGCGCGCGGCGCGAGCGCCTTCGACGTCACCGTGCCCGATCCCAAGGCCGACGTGGTGCTTGCCGCGTACGACGTCAGCATGGAGTTCGAGAATGCCGGCATCAGCATCAGCGCGCTGGGCGACGCGTTCGCCAACATCTACGCCAAGCAGCTCGGCCCGAAGAAGGTGGCCGGGCTCAGCTCGGCGCTCACCGGAACGCTGGCCGAGACGGACGAGGAGGGCAACCCGGCGCTCGCGCCGCACGTCTACAACCTCGGCTGGCACAAGGCCGACGGCATGCTGCCCGGGCTGGTCAAGCACCTGCGCTGGAGCGACCTCGCCACGGTGAAGGCGACCCACGCGGTGCTCGACAAGGGAACCAACGGCGTGCGGCTCAGCTTCCTCGCGCCGCCGGACGGCGGAGGCGGCTGGGCCACCGGCTGGCCGGTCCCGCTGCCGTTCACCCGCACCGACTACTACGCGAGCAACGTGCCGTGGCAGGTCGAGCTCATGGCGGAGAAGCCGGCCGAGGGCGAGGACTGGCCCGAGACGGTCTCCGACAACAGCGCCGGTGCGGACTACCGGGCCGGCAAGACCTACCAGGAGGAGTGGAACAAGGGCGCGTTCGGACCCAGCGTGGCCCCGTTCTTCCCGGGCGAGAAGCCGGCGCAGCGCATGGGTGACGTCATGTACGTCGGCCCGGCGCTGCTCGGCGACGGCCAGGGCCGGGCGGGCTTCGGTCAGATCACCAGCGGCAGGGGTGCCCTCTACCGCAACGGTGAGCTGGTCGCCGAGGCCACGGACGGACCGTACGTCTACACCGAGGACGTGGACCCGGCCGGCGCCTCGTTCCGCTTCGACGGCAGCCTGGAGCGCGACTCCCGGCTCAGCACGAAGATGTCGGTGAGCTGGACGTTCCGTTCGGGCCACGTGGCCGAGGCGGCGTCGCTGCCGCTGACCGCGGTCAGCTTCGCGCCGAGCCTGGACATCCAGAACGTGGGCAAGGCCGGCGGCCTGGGCGTCTACCCGGCGACCTTCACCCAGACCGAGGGCTCCGGCCGCGTGGTCAAGCTGTCGGTGAAGGCGTCGTACGACGACGGCAAGACCTGGGTCAAGGTTCCGGTGCTGCACCTGGCCGGGCAGTGGCTGGTCATGGTGGTGCACCCGAAGGCGGGCGGCTTCGTGTCGCTGCAGGCGTCGGGTGCGGATTCGAAGGGCAACACCTTCGACCAGACCGTCATCCGGGCGTACGAGATCCGCTGATCACCGCAACGCGAAAGGGCCCGGCGACCGTGGTCGCCGGGCCCTTTCCCTGCCCGGTCAGCGCATCCGCGAGACCAGGGCGGTGTCGTAGTCGCCCGAGACGAACTCGGCGTTGTCCAGCAGCTCGGCGAAGAAGGGCAGGTTGTTCTTCGGCCCGATCAGCTCGAACGCGGCGACGGCCGCCTTGGCCCGGGCGATCGCCTCGGCGCGGTCGGCGCCGTACACGATGACCTTGGCCATCAGCGAGTCGTAGCTCGGGGTGACGACGTTGCCCTCGGCGTAGCCGGAGTCCACCCGCACACCCTCGCCGGCCGGCTCGACCCAGGTCTTGATCGCGCCGGGGCCGGGCAGGAAGCGCTTCGGGTCCTCGGCGTTGATCCGCAGCTCGATGGCGTGGCCCCGGGAGACCAGCGCGGCCGGGTCGAACTGCACCGGCAGCCCGGCCGCCACGCGCAGCTGCGCCTCGACCAGGTCGATGCCGAACACGGCCTCGGTCACCGGGTGCTCGACCTGCAGCCGGGTGTTCATCTCCAGGAAGTAGAAGTCACCGGTGGCCGGGTCGAACAGGCACTCGACGGTGCCGGCGTTGCGGTAGCCGACCGCCTCGCCCGCGCGGACCGCGGCAGCCAGCAGCTTCTCCCGCTGCCCGGGGGTGAGCGCCGGGGACGGCGACTCCTCGACCAGCTTCTGGTTGCGCCGCTGCACCGAGCACTCGCGCTCGCCCAGGGCCAGCACGGTGCCGTCGGCGAGGCCGAGGATCTGCACCTCGACGTGGCGCACCCGGGGGAAGTAGCGCTCGATCAGCACGGAGCCGTCGCCGAACATGCGCTCGGCGAAGCCGCGCACGGTCTCGTACTGCTCGGTCAGCTTCGCGGCGTCGGTGGCGACGGCCATGCCCATGCCGCCGCCGCCGGCCGCGGCCTTGACCATGACCGGGTAGCCGATCTCCTCGGCGGCGGCCAGCGCGTCGTCGACGGTGGCGGCCGGGTCGGCGGTGCCGGGGGCCACCGGAACGCCGGCGGCGGCCATCAGGTTGCGAGCGTTGATCTTGTCGCCCATCGCGGTGATGGCGTCGGCGCCGGGGCCGACCCAGATCAGGCCGCTCGCGGTGACGGTACGCGCGAAGTCGGCGTTCTCGGAGAGGAAGCCGTAGCCGGGATGGATCGCCTGCGCGCCGGTCTGCTTCGCGGCGGCCAGGATCGCCTCGGTGTTGCGGTACGACTCGGCCGGGTTGGCCGGGCCGACGCACACCGCCTCGTCCGCCTCGCGCACGAACGGCAGCTCGGCATCGGCCTCGGAGTACACCGCGATGGTGCGGATCCCCAGCTCTCTGGCGGTGCGGATGATGCGCCGGGCGATCTCTCCCCGGTTCGCGACCAGCAATGACTCGATCATGCGGCGTCCCCTCCTGCGCTTCAGACAACCACACCGAGCCTAAACGCACGTTCAGTTCCGCCCGCCGTGCGGGGCCGCGGTGCGGCCGGGACCAGCAGTTTTCGGGGAAACGGCGGCTTCCGCGCACGCCGAACCCGCAGTTTCCCCGAAACTGCGAGCGGTGAACGGGGGCGTCAGCCCAGGAGGGCGGCGAGGGCGGCGGCGCGCAGGAGGGTGGCGCGGCGCTGGCGTTCGACCTCGCCACCGAGGAAGGGGGTGGAGTTCATCAGGCCGAAGGCCGCGTGGGCCAGCACCCTGGCCTCGCCGCCGGTGACGTCGGCGCGCACGGCCGTCAGCACGGTCACCCACTCCTCGACGTACTGGCGCTGCAGCCGGCGGATCTCGCGGCGCGGCTCCTCCGGCAGGCGGTCCAGCTCGTGCAGGTGCAGTGCGATCACGGCCGGGTTGGCCAGGGCGAACTCGACGTGGAAGTCGACCAGGGCCTCGACCGCGGCCCGCGGGTCGGCGGGGTGCTCGGACACCCGGCCGCGGCCGCCCGCCAGCAGACCCTCGCTCACCGGCATCAGCGCGGCGACGAGCATCGCCTCCTTGCCGGCGAAGTGGTGGTAGAGGGCGGGCCCGGTGACGCCGGCGGCGGTGCCGATGTCGTCCATGGACACGCCGTGATAGCCGCGCGCGGCGAACAGACCGACGGCGATCTCGAGGATCTCTTCCCGTCGCGACCTGCGCGCCGGCTTGGTCGGGGGGGTGTCTACCTGCTGCTCCACTGCCGTCACCCGAGACATGCTACTCGCCGGTCAAGCCGCAGCTTAACGTCCGTTTAGTCCAGTTCGAACCCATATTCCCGGGCCAGGCGGCGGGCTTCCTCCTCCTGGTCACACTGCATCAGCGTGTGCGCGAGCGCGTACGCCGCCCGCGGCAGCGTCGCCGAATCCCGGGGCAGGCCGTTGAGCACCTCGCGCAGGATCGACTCCGCCGCCTCGGCCCGGCCCAGGGTCAGCAGGACCTCGCCCATGGTCAGGTCCGCGAGGAACGCCTCCCCGAACGCCTCCAGCCCGCGGAAGCGCTCCGCCGCCCCGCGCACCCGGATCAGCGCCGCCTCCGGATCACCGACGCCGACCATGGCCCGCGCCCCGTCCAGGGCGAGCCAGGCCAGCTCATACTGCGCCTCGGGCTCCTTGGCCAGCCCCGGCGGCAGCTCGGCGGCGGCGGCGTCGGCCAGCTCCACGGCCTGCCGGGCCCGCTCCGGGTCGTCGGCGTACATCGCGGCCACGGCCTGGCGGCGGCGGGCGCGCATCTCGTCCAGCGGCAGTCGCGCCACCCGGTACGCCGCGGCGGCCGAACCCAGCCGGGTCGCCGCCAGCGCATCGCGGTCGAGGTCGAACAGCAGCTCACCGGCCTGCTCCAGGACCCGGGCCCGCCCCGCGGCGTTGTCGAACCCGTCCAGGTTCGCCGCGAGCTCATCGAGGTACGACAGCGACTGGTCGGTCTCCCCCAACCGCTGGTAGACGGCGGCCAGCAGGTGACGCACCTGGTCGGCGAGATTCTGGTTGCCGGACCGGTCCGCTCCGTACACGGCCTCCTCGGCGACCTCGGCGGCCTCCTCCACCCGACCCGTGTTGAACAGGGCCACGGCCAGGTGGAACCGGGCGTGCTCGGCGTCGTCGTCGTGCTCCTGCCCGGCCTCCGGCTCGCCGCCGAGCCGGGCGACCATGGCGGCCAGGTCGTCGACCGCCTCCCGCGCCCGCGGCGTGCCGGCCAGCAGCACCGCGCGCCGCTCCCGCACCTCGCGCTCCAGCGGCTCGGGCAGCACGCGCGCCAGCGCCCGGTCGAAGGCGGCCGCCGCGCCCGCGTTGTCGTCGAGCATGCTCAGACCCTGGCCGAGGAAGAACTCACCCAGCCCGATCATCTCGTCCTGGCCCTCGGCCACGGCTCGCGCGATCAGCTCCCGCGCCGCGTCGGCGGACTCCTGCACCCGGCCGTCCGCACCCAGCGCCTGCGCCCGCAGCAGCATCACCTGCAGCCGCACCCGCGCCCCCGGATCGGGCTCGCCGACCGCGGCGACGCGGTCCAACTCCCGCAGCGCGTCGCCCGGCTGCTGGGCGTGCAGCAGCGCGACCGCGAGCCGGCGCAGCGCCCCGGCCTGATCCTTCGGCTCGCCGTGGGCCAGCAGGTAATCCGAGGAGGCGCGGACCTGCGCCAGGCCCTCCTCCGGCTGGCCGTGCCGGCTGCGATGCAGCCCCAGCCGGCCCCGGATGCGCTGGCCGCGCACCTCGTCCCCGGCCTGCGTGTAGCGCTCCAGCGCCTCGGTCCAGGCCTGCTCGGTCTGCTCGGCCGTCTCCCCGTGCAGCCGCATGCCGCGCAGGTCGGCCAGCCGGCCCAGCTGCAGCGAGGTCAGCCCGCCCATGCCGGTGAACGGCTCGATGAGCTGCCACAGCGCCTCCGAGCGGGGCTCGTCGTCGCGCCGCAGCGCCTCCTCGATCAGATCGAGGAGCAGGTCGAGGCCGGCGTCCGCGGGCACGTCCGGCAGGTCGGCCACGACCGGGGCGGCAGCCGGCGGCGACACCGTTGGCGTACGCCCCATCGCCGCGCCGACCCTGGCGGTCAGGCTCAGCGGCAGCCGCTCCACCAGCGGCTCGGCCGCCAGCGTCGCGGCCACCCGCTCGCTCTGCGCGGCGGTGCCGTTGCGGACGTCGAAGCGCTTCGCCAGCGCGACGGCGCGCGCCGCGAGCTGCTCGGCCAGCTCCGCGACGTTGTGCTCGGCGCCGCGCACCGGCTGCGCCCCGTGTCCGGCGGCGGCCAGCAGCCCCAGCACCAGCGACGACGCGGCGGCGAACTCCATCTCGACCAGCGGCGAGGACGCCTCGGCCAGCCACGGCAGGTGCCGCTCGACCAGTTCCAGCCCCCTGCCGGAGTTGCCGCTCACCGCGAGGAAGTACACGTGGTCGGCGATCGTGCCGAGCTGGCCCCGATCGGCCCGGACCGTGCGGTAGGCCTGGTGGTGCGCCTTGCGCGCCTCGTCGAACCGCCCCGTGCGCAGGTACGGCAGCAGCAGCGCGGTGAGGATCTCCTGCGGCTGCTCGACGCAGGTCAGCTGCCCGGCGAGCACCGGGCCGACGAGCTCGATGGCCTCCGCGTCGCGGCCACGGTCGGTCAGGTGCCGCACCTGGTCGGTCGGGTCGCAGCCGACGCAGTCCGAGTTGCCGTCGCGCGGGGCGGCCTGCCAGTGCGCGTAGTGCAGGTCGGCCGCGGCACCGTCGCCGAGGTGGGCGGCCACCAGCCAGCGGTGCTTGTGCACGGCCTGCAGGCTGTGCCCGCCCTCCGCATAGCGGCGCTGCATGTCGTCGAGCACCGCATAGGTCCGCGCCAGCGGCACGTCCGGGAACCGGGTCAGTGCGTTGACCATGTACTTGTAGTGCCAGAGCAGCAGGTACTCCTGGTCCCCATGGCGTTCGGGATACGAGTCGAAGCGGGCCAGGCACCAGGTGAACGTCACGAACCCCTTGGCCGGCAGGCCGCCGCGCTGATACGCCTCCGTCGCCGCCATCCGGGCGTGGAACCGCAGCTGCTCGTCGCCCAGCGCGTCCGCCTGGGCGATCGCCTCCTCGGCCAGCGCCACCTGACCCGCGCCATGGGGCGCGTCCCAGCACTGCTCGATCAGCGCGCGGATCCGGTCGGGGTTGGGGGTGGTCATGGAGCGCGGTTCTCCTCGTCGGTGCTCACGACCGGCTCCGTGGGTCCGGCTCAGGTAGAGACGCGGTAGGCAGCGCCAAAGGGTCGCGCTCACCGGCGACCAGTTGTGGACACGACGGCACGGCTCGCGCGGCGGCGAGGCGGCGCAGGCTCAACAGGTCGACGGTGCCCCGTGGCTCGACCTGAAACGAGTGGTCCACGCCGGACACCGTACCCGTACCCGGACGTGCGCGCGCGGCACGACGAACGAGCGACCCCCCGAGGGGTGCCGCTCGTCGACGGTCCACAGCACGTGCTTACTCGTAACAGTCCTGCATCCGGAGCTGCAGGCTGATCTGGATCACTCCGGACCCGTCCAGCTCGATCCGGTAGCGGGCATCGGCATTGCCGGCGACCTGCACGTAGCCGCGCCCGAATGGTTGCCCCGGCTCCACGACCGACTTCCAGCTGGGGTAGATGGCGATCAGTTCCTCGTAGCTCATCCCCAGCCGGGCGCCTTCCGCGGTCTCGACACCCGGGAAGGCGTAGATCGCGGCCAGACCGAGCCGCTCGGAGAAGAACAGCTGGCCGTCGATGTCCCGATCGTCCTGCGCTTCCGGTGTTCCCTTGAGGAAGGCACTGGTGTCGCAGCCCTGATGGTTGATCTTCTCGCGTGTGACGACCAGTCCTGTCGCCAGGGCTTCAGCATGACGCTGCCCGAGGAGGAGGTCGCCGTAGCCGTACGGGCCGAGCACGAGTTTCCCCGGGGTCCCCGCAGAAGACGGCGTCACAGAGGCGGACGGCGTCACGGAGGGAACGGGCGAACCGCTTGGCGTGATCGTGACCCCCTGAGTTGCGGGGACTTCCGGCGGGCCCTGGTTGCCGCGGTCCATGGAGGCGTATGCCAGCGCCGGTGCGGCCAGCAGCAGCACCCCCAACACGCTGAACGCGGCGGTGGTACGGGCCCGGCGGCGCTTGACGGTGTGCCGCACCGCGCCCGTGCCGGTGGCGCGTACCGACGGTGCGGCGGCCGCGGTGAAGCCCGCGAAGGCGTCGTTGATCAGGTCGTCGTCGAAGTCGGTCATCTCAGTTCTCCTTCTTGAGCTGGGCGGCCAGCGCGGCGCGGCCGCGGCTGAGCCAGGATTTGACGGTGCCCTCCGCGACGCCCTCCTGCGCGGCGATCTCGGCGACCGGCAGCTGCGCCATGTAGTGCAGGACCACCGCCCGCCGCTGCTGCGCCGGGATCAGGGCGAGCGCGCGGGTGAGGGCGACCCGGTCCGGATCGGGGCCCGCGGCGTGCTCCTCGCGCTGGCGGCGCAGGAAGTTAAGCGCGGTACGCCGCCGCCGGAAGGTGCTCGTGGCCAGATTCCAGGCGACCCGGCGGACCCACGCCACCGGCTCGTCGTATCTGCTGATCCGGCTCCAGCGGGCGTACGCCCGGCAGAACGCCTCCTGTACCAGGTCCTGCGCCTCGCCGAGGTCACCCAGGTAGGCGTACAGCTGAAGGCTCAGCGGCGTGAACGCCGCCGCGTAGAACTCGTCGAAGTCGCGTGACGCGGCGGATGCCGCCGACTCCGCGACCCAGACCTCCCCGTGATGCGTGGCCATCGTGGTCACACGGTCCTTCCTCCCCGAAGCCACCGGGCTGATCCGGTGGATGGCACCAACACGCGCGATCTCCTGTGTCGGTTGCACTTCGATCCACGGCGGGCGGCGGCGGTCGCGAACCGTCCCGGCCGGGAGCCTTGCGCCGCAGGTGCATACGCGCAAAGCTGCGGCCATGTCCGCACACGACCGCGCCGCCGCGGCCTGCCGTCACAGCCTGCACGCCCTCGTCAAGATCGGTGACCAGCTCACCGACGAGCAGTGGGCCGCCCCGACCGACTGTCCCGGCTGGACCGTGGGCGACGTGTACGCCCACGTGGTGAGCCTGGAGCAGTGGATGGCCGACGGCGGCGCGGCTCCGGAAGGGCCGCCGCAGCAGTTGATCGACTCCGGAGTCGACCGGTGGCGCGGCGCCCCGCGTGCCTCGGTGCTGGACGCCCTGCACACGCTGCTGCCGGTACGCGAGCGTCAACTCACCGACGAGCTGCAGGCCGCTGATGCGCCCGGCTGGTGGGTGTGGGCGAACACGGCGGTCCCGTTCGCGGTGCAGCTGTCGGCGCGGGCGTTCGACCTGTGGGTGCACGAGCAGGACGTGCGCCGTGCCCTGCACCGCCCCGGCAACCTGGGCTCGGCCGGTGCGCAGGTCGCCCGGGACCTGGTCCTGCAGGCGCTGCCGCGCATCGTGGTCAAGAAGGCCGGCGCCGTGCCCGGCACGGCGGTGCGTTTCACCACGTTGGGCGAGCTGCCCCAGGACTTCGCCGTGTACGTCGACGAGCACGGCCGCGCCTCGGTGGTGCCCAGCGACACCCACCGGTCCACCGCGCACGCCACGCTGAGCTGGGAGGCGTACGCACTGCTCGCCGCAGGCCGCAGCACCCGGGACCGGCAGCAGGTGTGGGTCACCGGCGACACCGGCCTGGCCGAGCGGGTTCTCGACCACCTCAACGTCGCCCCGTGAACGGCGGTGGGGCGGCCACCCGTACGTGACCGCCCCACCGCTGTTCAGCCGTCAGGCGACGTTGAAGTAGTGGTAGTTGGAGTAGTCGCTCCACGTGCCGTCCGGGCGCACCGCGTACACGTCCAGGTAGGCCGGTCCGCTCACGTCGGGGGTCCAGGTGATCAAGGCCCGCCCGTCCGCCCCGGCCGCGATGAACACGTGCTCCTCGCCGAACGAGTACAGGTAGCCGCTCACCTCGGTCCAGCCCGGCGGTGGCGAGAAGGTGAACGTGCCCGGCACGCCGACCCCGCCGACCGGCTCGTAGCCGAGCGGGTAGACCGCGGAGGAGACCCCCGGCCAGGGGCCGAAGTCGACCTGCCAGTTGGTGGTCGTCGACGCCCAGCCGTTCGCGCTGTGGCTGCGCACGGTGAGCCGGTGGCCCCACTCGTTGCTCGCGACGAACTGGATCGTCGCCGTGCCGTCCGCGACCGCCGCGACCGACTGCCAGTCCGCGTTGTCGAGCTGGTACTCGTAGCGGACCGTGCCGGCGATGTCCGCGCCGGGCGTGAACTTCAGTGTGACCGGCTTGTTCCACTCCGGCCCGTCGCCCACCACGGTCACCCGGGGCTGGCCACCCCACGGCGCCATGATCTCGTACGACACCTCGTCCGAGGTGTTGCGGGCGGCGTCGAGCGCCCGGACCTTCAGCGTCCCCGGCCCGATGCGCGCCGGGTTGATCTGCACGGTCGCGGTGCCGCCCGCCACGTCGGCCCGGACGTAGCCGGGCAGCGAGTACACGTCGGCACACACGAACTGGCCGACGGCACCGGTGTTGCTGCAGGTCGAGACGCCGAGGTACTCCCAGCCGAACTGGAAGCCGACGATGTCCGGGTCGCCCCCGCCGGAGAAGGTGAACACGCCTGGCTCGCCGAGCGGCGTCTGGCCCTCGTCCCTGCGCGGGTAGTTCGCGGAGTTCACCTGCGGGGCCGGCGGGCGGCTCTCGTCGTACACGAAGTAGCAGGTCCGCGACCAGTTCGTGGTGACGGCGCTATCGGTGGTGCGGAATTGCCAGCCGTAGGTCTGCCCGTCGCGCAGCGTGCCCTCGGGCACGATCGCGGTCGCGATCTTGTCCGCGAAGTGCTGCCGAGCGGACAGCTCGGTGCGGGCCGCCGGGTCGGTCAGCGGCCACAGCGCGAAGTCGTGTTCCAGCGAGCTCGCGTCGGCCTCGTCCACGTCGGTGGCCAGGGCCTGCAGCCGGGCCCCGCCGCGCAGCGCCGGGTAGGGCGCCGCGGTGGCGCACCCGTCGCTGCCGGTGTACATGTGCTGCTCCTGCAACACCGGCACAGTGTTGTAGTCGACCGAGAAGCCGACGCCGATCGAGTAGTGCAGCCACCGCCCGTAGGACGGGTCGTTCTCGTAGGCCGCCGGCACCCGTACCTCGAAGGTGATCTTCGGCTTCTTCGCGGTCAGCGCATCCTTGACCGCCTCGGTGACGTCGAACTGCAGGTATCCGGTGCAGAACGTGGTCGCGTTCTTCGTCCCGAGCAGCGCCTGCTCGCGGGGTGCCTTGTGCCAGGACGGCGTCTTCTTGACCACGTCGGTGCGCCACAGCTCGATGGCGCGCTTCGCGCAGTCCGCGACCCGGGTCTCCCGCAGCGTGACGGTGCCGGTCGAGATCTGTTTGGTGCGGTACGCGGCAAGGTCGAACGTCGCGTACACCCGTGAGGTGTGCTCGCCGCCGTCCTCGTCCCGCCAGGCGCCCAGCGGCAGGTCCGTACCGGACGGCGCGTCGAAGGCGTCCTTCGGCGCGGCCGCGTCGGTGTAGCCCGACTGGACCTGGATCGCGGTGCCGTAGTGGGCCGCCGCGGCACCCGGTGTGAGCGCGATGAGCCCGGCCGCGCCGAGCGTCATCGAGAGCGCGGACACGAGCCCGCGTCTTCTGATGGATCCACGCACGGTGGATGTCCTCCCCGTTTCCCGCCCGGCGCGCGGTGCGCCGGACGGATCAGAGGATAGGTGGCGCAGGCTCGACTGGGAGATCCCTATTTCGGCTCGATCGGGCCCAGGTCGGGACGTTTGGCGGTGACGGCGTCGCCGGACGAGCGGCCGGTGAGGCGGCGTTTGATCCAGGGGGCGAGGTAACGCCCTGCCCAGGCCAGGTCGTCGGCGCGGGCGGCGGGCCAGGACTTCACAGCCGGCCGGGCCGGCACGTCCCACCAGACCGGGTCGGTCGGCACGCCGAGCGCCGCGAGCACGTGGGCGGCGGTGCGCCGGTGCCCGGCCGCCGACAGGTGCAGCCGGTCGATGCTCCACAGCGCCGGGTTGGCGTACTCGTCGTCGTGCCACAGGTCGACCAGGCGGGCGCCGTTGCGGTCGGCGACCTCGCCGACGGCCTGGTTGAGGTAGCGGATGCGCGGGGCGACCAGGTTGTTGCCGGGCAGCCGCGACATCACGTCGGCGAACCGGAACAGCAGCACGTCGGCCCCGGTGTCGCGGAGCCGGGCCACGGTCGCGTCGAAACGCGCCATCAGGGTCGGCGGATCGCACTTGCGGCGCAGCACGTCGTTGGCGCCGGCCGCGAAGCTGATCAGATCGGGTTTCATGGCCAGCGCCGGTTCGAGCTGCTCGCCGACGATGCCGTCGAACAGCCGCCCGCGGATGGCGAGGTTCGCGTAGCCGAACCCGGGCCCACTCACCTGGCTGAGCCGTCCGGCGACCAGATCCGCCCAGCCCCGGAACACCCCATCGGCGTACGGGTCGTCCATGCCCTCCGTGAAGCTGTCCCCCAGCGCCACATACCTGCTCCAACTCACCGCGACATCTTGCCACCGCCGGGTGTACCGGCGGGTAGTGCCCTTGCGCACACCCGGGCGCGGGGCGGGGAACAGAACCTTCCGCCGCCGTGTTGGATGAGCACGTGCAGATCGAGATCTACTCCGACGTCGTATGCCCCTGGTGCTGGATCGGCGAGCAGCGCCTGCTGACCGCCCTCGACGGCTTCGACGAGCCGGTGACGCTCACCTGGCGCGCCTTCCAGCTCGACCCGTCGGCCGAGTCCGCGCCGCTGGTGCAGTGGCTGGGCCGCCGCTACGGCGGCGAGGACAACGCCCGGCGGATGTTCGCCCAGGTGACCGAGGTCGGCCGGGGTGAGGGTCTCACCATGAACTTCGACCGCGCGATCAACGCGAACACCTTCGACGCGCACCGGCTGATCTGGTGGGCCGGCCGGCACGGCGATCAGCGCCCGATGGTCGAGGCGCTGCACCGGGCCCACTTCACCGACGGCCTCGACCTCGGTGACCGCGCCACGCTGGCGACTGTCGCGGCCGGTCTCGGCCACGACGAGCAGGAGCTGCGCACCCTGCTCGACTCGACCGAGGGCGTCGCGGAGGTGCAGGGCGAGCTGGCCATGGGCCGTGAACTGAACATCACCGGCGTGCCGATGTTCGTCTTCGCCGGCAAGTACGCCATCAGCGGCGCACAGGACCCGTCGACGCTGCGTGAGGTGCTCGACGAGGTACGACGTCGCGAGGGCGGCTCGCCGCTGACCGTCCTGCCGACCCCGCGTGGCGAGGCGTGCGACGACGACTCCTGCGCCACCTGACCCCGTACACCAGCAAAAAGGCCCCCTGATGGGGGCCTTTTTGCGTCCGATTTGTCGATGTTTCACGTGAAACAAGATCGTTGAACGCCGATCCAGAACAGCTCTTTGTCATCCTCGTTCGCGGGGTCCGGCACCGCCCTGCCAGGCCGTTCCCGAGCCACCGCTCAGCCGACGACCGCCTGGAACAACATCGCCCCGGCCAGCTCGGCATCGGACAGCGGCGCCTCCGCGATCACCCGGCCGTCGGCGGCGAGGTGGTACAGCACCGGCTGTGCGCCGCCGACCTGCACGATCATGGTGCCGTCCGGCTGGAAGTAGACCCGGTCGACCTTGCCGACCGCGAACTCGACCGGCTTGCCGGTGGTCATGTCGACGACCGTGGCGACGCCAAGCCGGCGGCCAGGGTCACCGGTGCCGACACTGGCCGCCGCCAGCCGACCGTCGTATGAGACGCCGAGCACGATCGCGTCCATGCCGTTCGGGTCCCGGTAGTCCACCGAGCGCGGCGCCGTGCCGTCGACCTTGGTCACGGTGAGCTTCCCGCCCGTGATCACGCCCTGGAAGGGAGCTGCCGGCCGGGATGCGGTCGTCCAGTCGGCGGTCTTCATCGCGGCGAAGCGCCCGGTCGCGACGGCGACTCGGCCGGGGGTCTCCTTGCGGTCGGCCAGCAGCGTGACGTAGAGCGTGGCGGAGTCGGCGGCCCACCGGATCGAGTTGCTGCCAAGGCAGGAGACCTGCTTCACCGTCTCGCGCGCCCGGCCCGAGCCGTCGGCGATCATCAGCGTGCCGGTGGAGCCGGTGGTGTCGCCCGCATCCTTCACCCACGCCAGGTGCTTGCCGTCCGGCGACACGACGACCGAGTCGCGGGGGCAGGTTCCGCCGTCGGTCGTCCACGCCTGCTCGGCGACGCCGCCCCGGAGGCGGAGCACGGCCTGACCGCCGCCCGCCTCCTTCAGGAAGTAGAAGGTCCCCGGCACGGCGGCGAACGGCGTGATCGGGACTGACGGAGCCGTGGTCGGGGCGGTGGAAGACGACTGCGGGTCGCAAGCTGTGAGCAGGGCCGTGGCCGCGCAGGCCAGCAGCGCTGCGTGCAGGATCGCGCGGCGGCGGATCGGCGTGCCGAAGGTGGTCGAGCTCATCTGGTCCCCCATGGATCGAGAAGCGGTGCCGGCCGGTGTTCCGCCGGGTGGAATTCGTGTCGTGGCGTACTGCGACATGCAAGATGTCTGCTTCCACGAGAAGGTTGCCGCCTCGGCGAAGAAATCTCATGCGGTTGCCGACCGGGGCGCGGCACACACGAGAGCGGCGCGGGACCGCAGTCCCGCACCGCTCTCACCACCTGGCAGACCCGGGTCGCCGGGCTCAGCCGAGGACCACCTGGAACGGCAGACGGTTCTTGAGTTCGGCCCGGTCGACCGTGATCTCGGCGACGACCTGACGGTCCGGATCCAGCCGGTAGAGCTTGCCCCGCTCCCCGCCCACCGCCACGACCATCGAACCGTCCGCCTGGAACCACAGCCGGGTGACCTTGCCGACCGGGAACTCCACCGGCCCGCCGGTGGTCATGTCGATGACGTCGGCGACGTCCAGCTGCCGGGTCGGGTCACTGCCGCCCACGCTCACCGTGGCCAACCGGCCGTCCTGGGACACCGCCATCACCACCACATCCGTGTCGTGCTCGGATCGGTAGGCGACGGACCGAGGTGCGGTGCCGTCCGCCTTCGTGACGGTCAGCCGGCCGTCGTGGACCGTGCCCCGGAACGGGCCGGTGGCCAGCGTCTCCGCCTCCTTCCACGCATCGTGTTCCATGGGACTGAACTTTCCGGTCGCCGCATCGACGGCGCCGACCGTGGCCTCGTTGCCGAGTTTGCTGACATACAGGCGGGTGGAATCGGGCGTCCACACGAGCGACCGGGTCCCAAGGCACAGCACGTTGGTGCCCCGCTTCTGCACCGCGCCACCCTGGACATCGGCGATCATCAGGTCGCCACTGAGGCTGCTCGGATCGTCGGCAGTGACCACCCAGGCGACCTGACGACCGTCGGGCGACACCGTCACCGAGTTCTCCGGGCAGGCGTCGTCGGCCGGGTGGGTGATCGTCCGAAGGTTCTCGGTGCTGGTGACCGGGTCGCACTTCCCCGGATCCGGCGTGCCGCAGGAGTATCTCTCACGCAGCACGAAGAGCTCGAGTTTCGTGGTGCCGACCGCTCGGTGGAAGTAGTGGTCGCCCGTCACCGCCGGTCGCGCCGGCGGGGCCGAGGGTGACGGCGGGGCGACGGTCACCGACGCCGACGCGCCGGGAACGACCTGGCCACCGCCGCCTCCGGTCATCGCGACCGCGGCGACGCCGACACTGCCCAGCAGGACCACCGACAGCGCGGAGGTCAGCGCCGTACGCCGCAGGCCGATCCGGCGCGAGGTCCGCAGCGCGCGATCCCGCAGATCCGCCGGGTTCACGTCGTCGGCGAGGTCCGCCAGGCCGGACCTCAGATTGTCCATCGGGGCGTTCATCGGGCGGCTCCGTTCACGGCGTGGAGGTCGGACAGTTCGGGGGCGATCACACGCAGCCGGGCGAGCGCCTTGGCGGTCTGGGACTTCACGGTGCCGACCGCGACGCCGAGCACCTCGGCGGCCTCGGCCTCCGTGCGGTCCTCGAAGAAGCGCAGCACCAGCACCGCGCGCTGCTTGTCGGACAGCTTCAGCAGCGCGGCCCGCAGGCTGAGCTTGAGCGCCGACGAGCCGGAGTGGTCACCGCCCCGGCCGCGTTCGGGCAGCTCACCGGGGAGGACCTCGGCGACCTTGCCGCGACGCCACCAGGCGACCTGCAGGTGATACATGACCTTGCGGGTGTACGCCTCGGCGTTGCCGCTGTCGTGCAGCCGCCGCCAGGACCGGTGGGTCCGGGCGAGCGCGGACTGCACCAGGTCTTCGGCCAGGTGCTGGTCTCCGGTGAGCAGATAGGCGGCGCGCAGCAGCGCCGGTGAGCGGTGCCTGACGAAACTGTCGAACTCCGCGGCATGCGAGTCGACCACGTATGCCCCCGTTGACTGAGGAGTGGCGGCAGGCGAGGTGTTCCTGCCGTAGTGACGACCTGCAAGATGCGCGCTCCGCGAAGAAGGTTGCCGCCGTCCCCGAAATCTTCTTCGCGAACTCGTTGCGTCGGTCACCAGCCCTGGTCCGCAGATCGTTTGCTCGGCTAAGGTTCCCCGCGTGAGCGAGGTAGCCGAGAAGCAGGCCGACCCTGGCACGGCCGTTTCCGCGCCGCGTCGCCGGTTCTTCCTGGACACCGGGCCGCTGCGGCACCGGCCGTACCGCCGGCTCTGGACCTCGACCATCGTGACCGCCCTGGGCAGCCAGCTGACCGCGGTCGCGGTGCCCAAGCAGATCTACGACATGACCGGGTCCTCGGTCTGGGTCGGCATCGCCAGCATCTCCGGACTCGTCCCGCTGATCGTGTTCGCGCTGTGGGGCGGCGCGATCGCGGACACCGTCGACCGCCGCCGGATGCTGCTGTTCACCAACTCGGGCATCGCCCTGCTGTGCGTGGTCTTCTGGCTGCAGGCAGCGCTCGACGTGCGCTCCATCCCCCTGCTCCTGGTGCTGGTCGCCGTGCAGCAGGCGCTGTTCGGCATGAACATGCCCGCCCGCACCGCCTCGGTCGCCCGGCTGGTGCCCGCCGCGGAGCTGCCCGCGGCCGGGGCGCTGAACTCGACCGTGATGCAGGGTGGGCAGATCATCGGCCCGATGCTGGCCGGCGCCCTGATCCCGCTGCTCGGCCTGCCCCTGCTGTACCTGTTCGACGCCATCGCGCTGTGCGCCGCGCTGTACGCCGTGTGGCGGCTCCCGTCGCTGCCCCCGCTGTCCGGCGTCGCCCGCCGGGCCGGGCTGGCCGACATCCTGGAGGGTTTCCGCTACCTGGCCACCCACCGGCTGCTCATGGTGTCCATGGCCGCGGACGTCATCGCCATGGTCTTCGGCATGCCGCGGGCGCTGTTCCCGCAGCTGGCCGACACCGCGTTCCCCGGCGTGAACGAGGACTTCGCGCTCGGCATGCTCTACGCCGCGGTGCCGATCGGCGCGCTGCTCGGCGGGCTGCTGTCGGGCACGTTCTCGCATATCCGACGGCACGGCCTGATGCTGGTCATCGCGGTCTGCGCCTGGGGCGCGGCGATCGCGGGCTTCGGGTTGAGCAGTTCCCTGTGGCTGGCCGTGGTGTTCCTCGGCATCGCGGGCGTCGCCGACATGGTCTCCATGGTGTTCCGCGGCGCGATCCTGCAGGCCGCGGCGACCGACGAGATGCGCGGGCGGATGCAGGGCGTGCACACCGTCGTGGTGGCGGGCGGCCCCCGGCTGGCAGACCTGCTGCACGGCGTGGCGGTGCCGGTGGCCGGCGCGAGTGCCGCGGTGGCGGGCGGCGGCGTGCTCGTGATCGTCGCCATGACGGTGCTCGCCCTGGCCGTGCCCGCGTTCCTGCGCTACCGCGGACCGGCCCGCTGACGAGGAAGTCTGAACACCCATTAAGGTGGTCCGACCGGAGCAGGCCTGGTCCGGGCGTGGTGGCGTCACCGCGCCGGGCGCGGCGGTTCCGCCCACCCCCTCGGAACGGAACAGCACATGCGCGTCACCCGGCGAAACAAGGTCCTCCTGTCGGTGCTGGCATGCCTGCTGGTCCTGCCGGCGGTCACGGTCTTCGGCCTCAACCGGTATGTCAACGACACCTCGGTGCCGCTGACCGACAGCCTTTTCCCTGAAAGCGCGCCCAAGCGACTGCTGGCGATCTTCGCGCACCCCGACGACGAGATCACCGTGGCAGGCTCGCTGCGCCGGATGAGCGAGGAGGCCGACGCCGAGATCACCATCGCCTACCTCACCCGCGGCGAAGCGGCGGACGTGCCCAAGACGTCCCTCGCCGACCTGGCGGAACGGCGCACGGTCGAGGCGAACAACGCCGGCAAGGTGCTCGGGGCCGACAATGTCGAACTGTTCGACTTCCGGGACGGCGAGCTGCCCGCGGCCGACGCCGCCAAGGCGCAGGAGACCGTGTCGGCCCTGATCGACGAGTACCGGCCGAGCGTCGTGATCAGCTTCGACGACCGGGTCGGCTTCTACGGCCACCCGGACCACGCGCAGGTCGGGGTATGGGTCAAGACCGTGCTGAACACCCGCCGGCACGAGCCCGACTTCCCGGTCAAGCACTTCTACCAGGCCACCCTGCCCGAGTCGATGATCTCGGTGGCGAAGGAGCTGTCCCCCACCTTCCGCGACATGTACCCGACCGACCCCGCGAAGGGCCTGCCCGAGCCCACGGTCGCCATGACCATCGACAGCGTGGCGAGCGAGAAGCGCGCGGCGCTCGACGCGCACGTCAGCCAGGTCACCGTCCTCCAGGCGGTCCAGCCCGCCTACGACAAGCTCCCGTCCTGGATCTACTTCCGCATCCTCAGCCGCGAATACTTCACCCGGGTCTTCTGACCCGGGCGACAGGTCAGAGGCCGGTGGGATCGGTGTTGGCGCCGCAGGCGACGACGACGACCCGTTCGCCGTCGGCGGGGCGGTAGGCGCCGCTGCTCAGGGCGGCGAGGGCGGCCGCGGCCCCGTGTTCCAGCACGATGCGCCGGTCGGCCCACAGCGCGCGCCGGGCGGCCACGATGTCGTCGTCGCTCACCAGCACACTGCGCACCCCGTCGCGTACCGCGACCGCGTACCCGATGTCGCCGACCCGGCGGGCGCCCAGCGAGTCCGCGGCGACGCCGGACACCGCGACGTCCACCGGACGGCCGGCGGCCAGCGCGGCATGCAGGCTCGGCGCGAGCTCGGGCTCGACGCCGACCACCCGGGCCTGGCCCGCCAGCGCCGTGGCGAGCCCGGCCATCAGCCCGCCGCCGCCGACCGCGACCAGGACGGTGTCGAAGCCGCCGGGGATGTCGACCAGCAGCTCCAGCCCGATGGTCCCGGCCCCGGCGACCATCTCCACCTGGTCGTACGCGTGGCAGTAGACCGCGCCCGCGTCGGCGGCGTGCTTGACCGCTGCCTCGTACGCCATCGCGTACTCGGTGCCGTGCTGCTCCACCCGCGCGCCGAGATCGCGCAGCTTGTCGACCTTGAACGCCGGAGCCGTCGCCGGCACGAAGATCGTCGCAGGCACCCCGCAGGCACGGGCCGCGTACGCGACCGCCAGTCCCGCGTTGCCGCCCGACGCGGCCACGACGCCCACCGCCGGGTCCAGCTCACCGGCCTGCTGTGCCGCGAGCACCCGGTTCAGCGCACCGCGCGCCTTGAAACTGCCGGTGTGCTGCATGTACTCGCACTTGAGCCAGGTCGTGCCGAACAGCCCGCCCGGCTCGATCGCCGCCAGCGGCGTACGCCGGAAGCGCCCGGCGATGCGCGCGGCCGCGTCGGCCACGTCGACTTTGGTGATCATTCGGGCACCATAACCGAGCAGTGCGAACCCACGGTGGATGACGTGAAGAAGAGGCCTCGCCGGGAGTCGAACCCGAGGTCATCCGTTTTGCAGACGGAGCGCCCCACCCGGGACGTCACGAAGCCGGGAAACGTGCGGACGGGGAGATTCGAACTCCCTCAGCAGAGCACCTGGTTTACAGCCAGGCCCGACTCTCCAACGTCGGCGCATCCGCGTGGTCTTGCCGTCAAAGCAGCGCGGACGGGATTCGAACCCGCAACACTCCCGCTTGAAAGGCGGGTGACTCTTCCGTTCGTCCACCGCGCCGTGGACTTGCTGGTCGGGATGGCCGGACTCGAACCGACGACCTCTGCACCCCCAGTGCAGCGCGCTACCAAGCTGCGCCACATCCCGTAGTCACTGCGTGCCCTGAGCAGGATTCGAACCTGCAACCCCCGGCTTCGTAGACCGGTGCGCTGTCCAGTTGCGCCATCAGGGCGGGTGGAACCGTGGACCCAGCCGGACTTGAACCGGCCGCCTCCGCTTTGCAAGAGCGGCGCTCTACCAGATGAGCTATGGGCCCGTGTACGACGCTCGCGAGCAAGGATTCGAACCTCGATTCCCTGATCCAGAATCAGGTGTCCTGCCGTTGGACGACTCGCGAAGAAGGCTGCGGACCCCCATCCGCAGCCCTGGAGCTGCGGACCCCCGTGGCCCCGCAGCTCGTGTCAGCGCTTGGCGAGCACCGTCCAGGACGGTGTCGACGGGTTGAACCGCAGCGGCATCCGCGCCTCGGCGGGCGTGCGGTCACCCTTGCGCTGATTGCAGCCGCCACAGGCGGCCACCGTGTTGAGCCAGGTGTTGCGTCCGCCCCGGGAGCTGGGCAGGACGTGGTCGATGGTGTACGCCGGACCGCCACAGTAGGCGCACCGGTGCTGATCACGGGCGAGCACGCCGCGCCGGGACCAGGCCGGGCCGCCGTGGTAGCGCCAGCGCGTCACCACGTAGCTGACCAGGCGCACCACCTTGGGCATAGGCCAGACGCCGATGGCCTGATCGGGTTCCGCCTCGTGCACCACCGCGACCTGCCGCCACAGCATGCGCAGGGCGTGACGCAGGCTGACCCGGTGGAGTGGGCCGAGATCGGCGTTGAGGACGAGTACTGCGTTCATCGGGTCACCTCCTGGGAATGCTGTGATGGATATGGAGCGGTGGCCGGGAGTCGAACCCGGATCTCTGCCATGGCGAGGCAGCACACTGCCGTTGTGCGACAACCGCGAGCTTGTTTCATTACGTAGTCGATGCGGGACTCGAACCCGCTTTCCCGCGTCGAGGGCGCGGAGGCCTACCCATAGCCGAATCGACCGCTGCGCCGCGAAATGCGACACGCTTTCTCATACGTCATCCACTGTGGAGTTCTCAAGGTGCGACCCTGTCGGCCGGAGCCGGGGGTTCGTGCTGTCTTCACTGGTCACAGGTGCTGGACAAAAGAAAACCGCCCGCTTCCGAGTCCGGAGGCGGGCGGCGTGAGCCGCTTGTCATGGCGCTTGGTCAGCACCATCCGCCTCGTCCGGGGACGAGTTCCCAGCCATAACGCTCACCACATCGGGCGGCGGCGGGCATGGCGTTCTCGACGCACGGCGTCAGCCGCTGCATCGCGTACGAGAAGCTGCTCATGTCTGTCTCCGGTCCGTTTCCCTGCGGTGTCGTTCTTGGTGTGGGCATACCGTATGGGCCGCCGCATCGGCGAGGCAACCTCATTTTCCGCGCGCAGGGTGAACGCAGTTCATGGCCTATTCCGGCCCGCGGCGGCACGGTTGCTGACCGTTCGACCGCCTGTGGCCGCCGACTCCCGGCGGTAGAAAGAGACCGGTTCCCACACCCGGAGGTGGCGGCATGGCACGGTGGCGTCCGACCCGGCGGCAGGTGCTCACCCACGGCGTGACCGCGGCCGGGGCACTGGCCGTGGGCAGCGCGACCACCCTCGCGGTGAGCGACTGGGCCGCCGAAGGCGTGATCCCGCCGGGACCGCCGCCGGGCGCGCTGCTCGACGACGCCAGCCGGCTCAACCCGACGGCCGTCCGCGGCGTCCTGTACGCGGCCCCGGCCCCCGACGACACCGCGCGCATCGTCGGCCCGCTGCTGCGCCGCATCACCGCCGGGGCGGACCCGGCCCTGGCCGTCGCCGGCGTACGCCACTCGATGGGCGGGCAGAGCATGCTGGCCGGCGGATGGGTGCTCGACACCCGGCCGATGAACCGGATCTCGCTGGACAGCGCGTCCCGGGTGGTCCGCGTCGGCGCGGGCGCCACCTGGCGCGAACTGATCCCCGTGCTCAACGCCGCCGGGTTCTCCCCCAAGGTCATGCAGTCGAACCACGACTTCTCCGTCGGCGGCTCACTCAGCGTCAACTGCCACGGCTGGCACACCGACCACCCGCCGATCGCCGCCACCGTCCGCGGGCTGCGCCTGCTCACCGCCGCCGGCGAGGTGATCCGCTGCGGGCCGGCCGAGAACGCCGAGCTGTTCGGAATGGTGCTGGGCGGCTACGGCCTGTTCGGCGTGATCCTCGAAGCCGACCTCGAGGTGTGGCCCAACGCGCGATACGTGCCGCACTTCGACAGCGTGCCCGCGCTGGACTACGTCGAGGAGTTCACCCGACTCGTGCTCGCCCCGGACTCGACCGCCGAGATGGCGTACGGGCGGCTGTCGGTCGATCCGCGCAGTTTCCTGGAAGAGGCGGTCATCGTCCGGTTCACGCCCGAGGCCGGCACCGTCGGGGCCGTGCTCCCCCTGGCCGCCCCGGACGCGTCGTCGCTGCAGCGGGCCGTGTTCCGCAACTCCGCCGGCAGCAGCCTCGGCAAGATGCTGCGCTGGACACTGGAACGCGAAGCCGCCCCGTGGCTGGCCGGGCCGATCAGCCGCAACAGCATCCAGAACGAGCCCGCCGCCGTCTTCGCCGACCACTCCACCGAGACCAGCGACATCCTCCACGAGTACTTCCTGCCGCACGCGACGCTGGCCAAGTTCATCACCGCCGCCCGCGAGATCATCCAGCGCTCGGGACAGGAACTGCTCAACGTGACCGTCCGCGACGTACGCCACGACACCCGCAGCGCGCTCGCGTACGCCCGCGAGGACGTGTTCGGGCTGGTCATGAACTTCCGCCAGGAGCGCACCGCGGACGCGGACACCCGGATGCGGGCGCTGACCCGCGAACTCGTGGACGCGGCGCTGGAGCTCAACGGGACCTTCTACCTGCCATACCGGCTGCACGCCACCGGCGACCAGCTGCGCCGCGCCTACCCCGGCTGGGAGGCCGCGATGGCCGCCAAATCCCGGATAGATCCCCATCCGGTCTTCCGCAACACCCTCTTCGACACGTATGGCCCCAAGCCCTGACCCAGGCTTCCCCCACGAGTTCGTTCTCGGTTTTAGGCTCCAGCGATGAGTTCGACGCCGACAGCACACGCGATCAGCCAGTACGCGACCACGACCGGCAATCTCACCGCCCGCATCGCCCTGCACGCCTACGGCACCAACCCGCAGAACTGGTTCGCCTGGCTCGGCGAGCGGCTTCCGCTGCGCGGCGACGTGCTCGAGGTCGGGGCCGGCACCGGCAAGCTGTGGACCCACGTCGACCATGCCGGGCTCGACCTCACCCTGACCGACTTCTCCCCCGCCATGTGCGAGCAGCTGCGCACCGTCCCCGGCACGCACGTCCGGCAGTGCGACGCGACGGAGCTGCCGTTCGCCGACGCGAGCTTCGACGCCGTCGTGGCCAACCACATGCTGTATCACCTCGACGACCCGGCCGCCGCGCTGCGCGAGTTCCGGCGGGTGCTGCGCCCGGGTGGAAAGGTCGCCGTCGCCGTCAACGGCAGCGACCACCTCGCCGAGCTCAACACGCTCGGGCCCGCCATCGGCCGCCCGGAGCTCACGCTGCACGCCACCCAGAACGACTTCACCGCGCAGACCGGTCCCGCATACCTCGCCGATCACTTCACCGGCGTCACCGTCGAGCGCTACCACTGCGACCTCGACGTGCCGGCCGCCGAGCCGATCCTCGCCTACCTCGCCAGCCTGGCCGGCGAACCGCTCACGAGGGAGCAGCGATCAGCGGCCCGCGACCTCGTCCAGACACGGATCGACGCGGAGGGCGGCTTCCACGTCCGCAAGCACACCGTCCTGATCACCGCTTCGCGCTGAGCCGCCAGGACGCGTCGCGCGACGGCGGCGCAGGCCCACTCGGCCCGTGACACCGATCGGAGCGCGCCCTCACTCCTCCCCGGTCATGCCAGTGCGGCGATCACCGCGCGGACCATTCGTCGGCCATGCTCGGCCATTCGCGGGAAGGTATGCCGGTAGTAGTCGATGCCGGTCAGTGACGGCGCGACGGCCCAACCGCAGGCGCGGAGCCAGGTGGCGTCGTCGTAACCGACTGCCTCCCGGTACGCGTCCCGGGCCGCGCCGGTGAAGGTCCACAGCGCTGGAGCCACATCCGGCGACGGATCGCCGACGCCGAGTGCGCCGAAGTCGATGACCGCGGCCAGTCGGCCCTGGTCGGTGATCAGGTTGCCCGGCTGCAGATCGCCATGGATCCACACGGGGTCCCGGTCCCAGTCAGGTGCGGCCAGGCAGGCGTCCCAGGCCGCCTCGGCAGCGGCCACCTCGAAGCCGTCGTCCTGCTCGGCGAGCCGGGGCAGCACACGGCGGACGCCTTCATCGGCGTGGAGCAGGGCGGACCCGCGGGAACCCGGCGGCTTGACCGGACCGCCGGCCGGATCCACCCCTGGCCGTCCGCCATGCGAACCGCCGCGCCGCTCTGAACCCGCCAGGGGGGCGCCGCAAGATCCCGCACGGCTGCGACCGGCTCGCATCACTGCGGCGCGCGCACCATTGGCTTTACGTTCTCTGGGCGAGCAGGTAATGGTGCGTGGTGGCTTCCTGTTCCTCGACGGGTCGGCTGCCCTGGAACACTGTCGCGAAGCCGGAATCGGTGACCCGGTCTTGCATCTCTTGAGCCGACATCCAGTACCCGTCGTACTCGACGCCGAGGCCAACAGCAGCCCCGCCACCGCGTCGCAACTCGCCGTTACCGGCCCTGGCACCGGCCACCAGGTAACCGCCCGGCTTGACGACACGAGCGAGTTCACTGAACGCGATCGGTCTGTCGGCAGGCGCAAGGAAGATCAGCGAGTACCAGCAGACCGCCCCGGCCAGCGAGGCGTCCTCGAAGGGCAGATCACGCAAGTCGGCGACGTCAAAGGCGAAGCCCGGATAGTCACGCCGGGCCACCTGCACCATTCCGGGTGACAGATCGATTCCATGCGGAGACACACCCCGCGCCGCCAGATACGGAGCGAGTCGACCCGTCCCGCTGCCTACGTCGCCGACGACGCCGCCCAGATCGGCAGCAACGGTCAACTCGCAGAACAGGTCGAGCACCGCCCGTTCGATGGGCATTGCTTCCAGCGCCCCGGCCGTGGCGCCGACATACCACTCCGCGAGCGCATCGTGCGCGTTCCTCAGTTCATCAGTCTTCGCGTTCATGAACGCGAACCATAGTCGCCTGGCCAATGACAGGTGAGCCCGCGCAGCCGGCCCGTACGTCAACGACGCACCCACCGTCCAGCGCCACCTGCGTGCGGTGTGAGTCGTCGGCCATGCACTGCGACCCCTGTCTCTGAGTAAGCCGACAGATCTGTCACTCTCCGTGGAGTTGGACCAGTGTGGCTTCCGCCTGGCGGGTGCACGGATCTGCTTGATGAGCGGATGCCGTGTTGCCGCGGGCGACGTCGCGAGCGCTTACATCAGGTGACGCCGTCGCATTTCTTGGAGTGCCACGGCCAAACGCGTCCGTGATCAAGGCTTGTACGCTTCGCACGTGGAGATGCCGGGCGTTAGCGGTGGGGCCAGGCGCGAGCGTGGAACGATCCGGTTGGCCGGAGCCCGTGCGTTGTGCTGGCAAGTCGACGGTGCCGACGACGACCCGACACTGCTGTGGCTGCATGGCAGCACCGGTAGTTCCCGGACCGCCCCGACCTTGCCGAGAGTACGGGTCGTTTCCTACGACCGGCCTGGCTATGGCGGATCCACTCTTCATCCTCAGCGAACCCTGATGACCGATGCCGATGACGTCGAGGCCTTGCTGGATCATCTTGGCATCGGCCGGACCGCTGTATTGGCGTTTTCCGGCGGGGCCGCGATCGCCTACGCTGCCGGGGTCAGGACACGTCAGCGCGTGACTCGGCTAGGCATCGTCTCTGGCGCGCCCTGGCCTACCGCACCCGCGCCATCCGCGGAAGTCCTGCTGAGCGCCGCGACCGCACTCAGCGCCGATCCCGGTGCCGCGGTGGATCGGCTCGCCGAGAACGCGTCCCTTCGTGATATTCAGGTCTTGAACACCCCAGCGCTGCGTCATGAGCTGCTGGAGGGAGCGACCGATGCGGTTTCCAGCGGGGTAGAGGGCTGGTTGCAGGAAGCGCATCTGCTCCGCACGCGCTGGCCATTCGAACCACGTGATGTGCGGGTGCCAGTGCTCATGTGGCACGGTTCCGATGACCAGGCGGTCAGTTTCGACGCCGCCTCGACGGTCGCCGGCCAGCTGCCTCAGGCGTACCTACGGAAGATCGAGAACGCGGGCCATCTCGGCTGGATGCTTGAACGTTCGGAGATTGCGGCCCAGTTGATCTCCACGGATCGTCACCGACCGTGAGCGGATCGCCGGGGCGACGACCCGGCTGAGACCGGCGTCCGGGGGTGGCGCCGAAACTCGCAAACTTGACGCGGCCTGTCGCCGACTGTCGGCCGACGCTGGCACAGTGCGCTTCCTGTCCAGTGCGGATAGCTGGAGACAGCCCTCGGTCAAGTCGCTGGGCTTTACTGGTGGCTTTACAGCGAAAGTGGTGAGCGCGCGCCAGCCGGTCAGCGATGGAGTCCATCCCGCGCCGACGCAGTTCCGGGATGAGCAGGTGCATCGGCGGCTGATTGCTCCGGTACGGCTTCGCACACGGCCCGGTGTAGAGCCCTCCGCCCGGACCTGTGTACAAGCCGCCGCCGATGCCGGTGTAGCGGCCCCCGCCTATACAGCTCGACAAGCTCGCACCCCGCTACGTACAGCGCATGGTGGCGCAACTGCGCGACAAGATGGCCCCCGCATCGGTGGTGAAGGTTCACGGGGTGCTGCGGGTCGCCCTGACCGACGCTCTTCGGGTGACCGCCTGGAGGCATTCCTCCTATTGGCGCTGACCACCGGCCTCCGGCGAGGAGAGTTGCTGGGCCTCCGCTGGATCGACGTAGAGACCGACGAGATGGTGCTGTTCGTCCGGCAGACACTTCAGCGGGTCGGAGGGAAGCTCCAGATCGTCTCGCCGAAGACGCACCGGTCGGCGCGGCCGGTGCCGCTCGCTCGGCTCTCCTGCGCAGCGCTCGTGTCCACGATCCGGCTCACCGCCGACACCTACGGCCACATTCTGCCCGCGAAGGCACGCGACGCAGCGGACGGCATCGATCGAATCATGTGGGACGAGGGGGAGGAGCAGACGCCCGAGTAGCTTGAAAAAGATCTAGGCTTTACCGGTGGCTTTGTCTGGCCACCGGTAAAGCCTAGTTATTCAACGTTACTGCTGGTGGAGCCTAGGAGAATCGAACTCCTAACCCCCGCCTTGCAAAGGCGGTGCTCTGCCAATTGAGCTAAGGCCCCGAGGGACGGGCTCGGCCCGTCTGACTCAGCGGAGATCCGGTGCGGTGGTGGCCTCGTGCCACAGTGCCCGCTCGTCGTTGGCCGCCCGCAGCTTCTTGGCGACCAGTGCGACCGCCACACCGACTCCGGCGACGATCAGCAACTTCTTCCACATGATGAGCACCTTAACGCTCGGGAGTGGGGCTAGCTGGAATCGAACCAGCGACCTCAGAGTTATCAGCTCTGCGCTCTAACCGACTGAGCTATAGCCCCGCGCGACAACGAACCTTACCGCACCGCTGACGGCTCTTCCAAACCGGTATCCCCTCCCCGCGTGGCGTGTCCCGCCCCGGTCGCCGGCCGACGACGAAGATCGTCGTTTGGTGCCGGAACCTGCGGTCTCACCCAAGGTTCTGACCCGAACAGCGATCTTGCCCCCGCAGCCGCCGCGGGGGCCGGCCGGCGCGGTGTGCGGGCGCGCCACAGCGGTCCGTGGGCGAGCCGCGGACCGCTGTGGGTGTGGCGTGAGGTCAGTCGCGCTCGGCGAGCGTGATCTCGACGCCGCCGACCAGGTCGGCACAGACGTTGTAGATGAACGCGCCCAGGGTCATCAGCGCGGTGAAGAGCACCACGTTGATCGCGCCCAGGATGGCCGACGTCCCGATCACCGCGCTGGCGCTGATGCGGAAGTCGCCCGCGCTGCCGTTCGAGGCGAACAGGTCGGCCAGGGTCGTGTTCAGCGAGTTGAACACGCCCATCGCGTCCAGCGCCAGGTACAGCACCGAGGTGGCGACCACGATGACGACCAGGAGCACGAAGGACACGGCGAAGGAGAACTTCATGACCGACCACGGGTCGATGCGCTTGATGCTCAGCCGGGCCCGGCGCGGGCCGCGCGAGGCGGCCGAGCCGGCACTGGTGCGCGCCGCGCGCACGGCTTCGGTGACGCGCACCGCGCCGGCACTGGCGCTGTTGACCACGGAGCGCAGCGTCGACGAGCCCGCCGCGGCCCGGCCGGTGGCCGTCGTCGGCCGCTCGGAGGTCGCGATGGCGCCCGTGGGCTCCGAGTCCGGGGCGGGCATGCCCGCCGGCCGGGTGAAGGTGCCGGTGGTGGTCGTGGCGGCAGCGGCGGTGCTGCCGGCCGACTCGTCACCCCCGGTCGCGGACCGGGCCGGGGTCGGCTCGGACTGATCAGCGGGGACTGTCGCGCGGCCTCCGGCCGCCCGGCCGGTCGACGAGGCGGCGTCGCCGCCGTCCTTCTCGACCGGACTCGCCGGAGCCCCCGCGGTCTCCGACATCGCCTGTGTCTCCGTCATGCACTAGTCCTGTTCGTCCGGCTCATCGGCATTGCGGGCAATGGCGACGAGGGTTACGCCTTCTGGGAGGTCCATCAGCTTGACACCCATTGTGTTCCGATCGCGCGTCCGCCGCACGGGCTTCACCGGAGTTCGGATAACTCCGCCGTTGCTCGTGATAGCGAAGAGCTCGTCTTCCGGGCTGATAACGACCGCACCCACCAGTCCGCCACGGCGTTCGGTGATCTTTGCGGTCAGTACGCCCTTTCCACCCCGGCCCTGGACCGGGTACTCGTCGATCGGGGTGCGCTTGGCGTAGCCGCCGTTGGTCGCCACGAGGACGTCCATACCGTCCCGGACCACCTCCATGGCCAGCAGCTCGTCGCCGTCGCCGAAGCGCATGCCGATGACGCCCGACGTGGCGCGGCCCATGGGGCGTAGCGCGTCGTCGGTGGCGTTGAAGCGGATGGCCTGCGCCTGCTTGCTGACGAGCAGCAGGTCGTCCTCCGCGGCGATCAGTGCCGCGCCGACGAGCTCGTCGTCGTCGCGCAGGTTGATCGCGATGATGCCGCCGCTGCGGTTGGAGTCGAACTCACCGAGCGCGGTCTTCTTGACCAGGCCGTTCTTCGTGGCCAGCACCAGGTAGGGCGCGACCTCGTAGTTCTGGATCTCGATGACCTGGGCGATCTGCTCGTCCGGCTGGAAGGCGAGCAGGTTCGCCACGTGCTGGCCCTTCGCGATGCGCGAGGCCTCGGGGAACTCGTACGCCTTGGCGCGGTAGACCCGGCCCTTGTTCGTGAAGAACAGGATCCAGTCGTGCGTGGAGCAGACGAAGAAGTGGCTGACGATGTCGTCCTGGCGCAGCGTGGCCCCGGAGACGCCCTTGCCGCCCCGCTTCTGCGAGCGGTACAGGTCAACCTTTGTCCGTTTGGCGTACCCGGTACGGGTGATGGTCACCACGACGTCCTCGCGCGCGATGAGGTCCTCCATGGAGACCTCGCCGTCGAACGGGATGATCTTCGTGCGCCGGTCGTCGCCCCACTTGGCCACGATCTCGCCGAGCTCGTCGGAGATGATCTTCCGCTGCCGCTCGGGCTTGGCCAGGATGTCCTTGAGGTCGGCGATCTCGATCTCGATCCGGGCCAGCTCGTCGACGATCCGCTGACGCTCCAGCGCGGCCAGCCGGCGCAGCTGCATGTCGAGGATCGCGGTCGCCTGGATCTCGTCGACGTCGAGCAGCGCCATGAGGCCGGTCTTCGACTCCTCCGCGCTCGGCGCGCGGCGGATGAGGGCGATGACCTCGTCCAGCATGTCCAGCGCCTTGACCAGACCGCGCAGGATGTGGGCCCGCTCCTCGGCCTTGCGCAGGCGGAAGGCCGTCCGTCGCTGGATGACCTCCATCTGGTGGCTGACGTAGTACATGAGGAACTGGGCG
The DNA here is from genome assembly GCF_009720365.1 of Catellatospora paridis. Taxonomy (GTDB): domain Bacteria; phylum Actinomycetota; class Actinomycetes; order Mycobacteriales; family Micromonosporaceae; genus Catellatospora; species Catellatospora paridis. The sequence goes on from NZ_ML769319.1 coordinate 62,782, forward strand.
AGGTTCAGCGTGCGGGGCACGCCGTCGACCAGCGCCAGCATGTTCGCGCCGAAGGTCTCCTGCAGCTGGGTGTGCTTGTAGAGGTTGTTCAGCACCACCTTGGCCACGGCGTCGCGCTTGAGCACGAGCACCAGGCGCATGCCGGTGCGGCCGGACGACTCCTCGCGGATGTCCGCGATGCCGCCCAGCTTGCCCTCCTTGACCAGCTCGGCCACGCGCTCGGCGAGGTTGTCCGGGTTGACCTGGTACGGCAGCTCGGTGACGACGAGGCAGGCACGCCCCTTCTTGTCCTCCTCGACCTCGACCACGGCCCGCATCCGGATCGAGCCGCGACCGGTGCGGTACGCCTCCTCGATCGTGCTGGTGCCGACGATCAGACCGCGGGTCGGGAAGTCCGGGCCCTTGACGATCCGCAGGGCGGCCTCGAGCACCTCGGCCTCGTCGGCCTCCGGGTTGTCCAGGCACCACTGCACGGCCTGGCCGATCTCGCGCAGGTTGTGCGGCGGGATCTTGGTGGCCATGCCGACGGCGATGCCCTCGGAGCCGTTGACCAGCAGGTTCGGGAACCGGGCCGGCAGGATCGTCGGCTCCTGGTTACGTCCGTCGTAGTTCGGGACGAAGTCGACGGTGTCCTCGTCGATGTCGCGCAGCAGCTCCATCGCGAGCGGGAACAGCCGGCACTCGGTGTACCGCATGGCGGCGGCGGGGTCGTTGCCCGGCGAGCCGAAGTTGCCGTTGCCGTCGATCAGCGGGTAGCGCAGCGACCACGGCTGCGCCATGCGCACCAGCGAGTCGTAGATCGCGGTGTCGCCGTGCGGGTGGTAGTTACCCATCACCTCGCCGACGACGCGGGCGCACTTGAAGTAGCCGCGGTCGGGGCGGAAGCCACCGTCGTACATCGCGTACAGGATCTTGCGGTGCACCGGCTTGAGGCCGTCGCGCACGTCCGGCAGCGCCCGGCCGACGATGACGCTCATGGCGTAGTCGAGGTACGAGCGCTGCATCTCCACCTCGAGCCCGACGGGCTCGATGCGGCCGTGCACGCCGACCTCTTCCGGCTGAGTGTCAGGAGTCTCGCTCACTGTTTAAAACTCTTTTCCTGCGTATGAAGCTGAGGAAGCTGTGGATAACGCTGTGGATCAGGGCCCGACCTGTGGATAAACAGTATGTCTATCCACAGGTCGGCATTTTCCTGGTCTTAGATGCCCAAACTCAGACATCCTTCCCTGGATTAGATATCCAGGAAACGGACATCCTTCGCATTGCGCTGGATGAACGAGCGGCGTGCCTCAACGTCCTCGCCCATCAGCACGCTGAAGAGTTCGTCTGCGGTTGCCGCGTCGTCCAAGGTCACCTGACGAAGTGTCCGGGTGCCCGGGTTCATCGTGGTCTCCCACAGCTCCGGGTAGTTCATCTCGCCCAGACCCTTGAACCGCTGGATGTCGTCCGGCTTGGCGTTCGGCTTGGTCTCCTGGCGCAGCCGGATCAGGCCGTCGCGCTCGCGGTCGGAGTACGCGTACTGCGCGTCGTCGCCCTTCTTGTTCCACTTGATCTTGAACAGCGGCGGCGACGCGAGGTACACGTGCCCCAGCTCGACCAGCGGCCGCATGAAGCGGAACAGCAGCGTCAGCAGCAGCGTCTGGATGTGCTGGCCGTCGACGTCGGCGTCGGCCATCAGCACGACCTTGTGGTACCGCAGCTTCTCGATGTCGAAGTCGTCGTGGATGCCGGTGCCCAGCGCGGTGATCAGCGCCTGGACCTCGTTGTTGCGCAGCACCTTGTCGATGCGCGCCTTCTCCACGTTCAAGATCTTGCCGCGGATCGGCAGGATCGCCTGCACCCGGGGGTCACGGCCCTGCTTGGCCGAGCCGCCGGCCGAGTCGCCCTCGACGATGAACAGCTCGCACATCTTCGGGTCGGTGGACTGGCAGTCGGCCAGCTTGCCCGGCATCGAGCCGGACTCCAGCAGCGACTTGCGCCGGGCCAGCTTGCGGGCCTGCGCGGCGGCGATGCGGGCCCGGGCAGCCTGCGAGGCCTTCGTGATGATCATCTTGGCTTCGGTGGGGTTGCGCTCCAGCCAGTCCGCCATCCACTCGTTGCAGACCTTCTGCACGAAGCTCTTGACCTCGGTGTTGCCCAGCTTGGTCTTGGTCTGGCCCTCGAACTGCGGGTTGGCCAGCTTCACCGAGATGATCGCGGCGAGACCCTCGCGGATGTCCTCACCGGAGAGCTTCTCGTCGCCCTTGAGGATCTTCTTGTCGGCGCCGTACTTGTTGACGATGGTCGTCAGCGCCGCCCGGAAGCCCTCCTCGTGCGTGCCGCCCTCGTGCGTGTTGATCGTGTTCGCGAAGGTGTAGACCGACTCCCCGTAGGACTCGTTCCACTGCATCGCGATCTCGAGCGACATGTTCTCGCCGTCGGCGCCGAACTCGACCACCGACTTGTGGATCGGGCTCTTGGTGTTGTTCAGGTGCCGCACGAAGTCGGCGATGCCGCCCTTGTAGCAGAAGGTCACCTCGCGGACCTCGGCGTCCTCGCCCTCGGTGGCCAGCGCGCGCTCGTCGCGCAGCGCGATGGTCAGGCCCCGGTTGAGGAACGCCATCTCCTGCACTCGGCGGTAGATCGTCTCGAAGTTGAATTCGACCGTCTCGAAGATCTTCGGGTCCGGCCAGAAGGTGGTGGTCGTGCCGGTGCGGTTGGTCGGCTCGCCCTTCTCCAGCGGGCCGGGCTTGGAGTGGTCGTAGCGCTGGCGCCAGACGAACCCGTCCTTGTGGATCTCCAGGTCGATGCGCGTCGACAGGGCGTTCACCACGGAGATGCCGACGCCGTGCAGACCGCCGGAGACCGCGTACGCCTTGCCGTCGAACTTGCCGCCCGCGTGCAGCACGGTCATCACGACCTCGACGGTCGGCCGCTTCTCCACGGGGTGGATGTCGACCGGGATGCCTCGGCCGTTGTCGGCGACCCGCACCCCGCCGTCGGCCGTCAGCGTGATGGAGATGAGGTCGCATACCCCCGCGAGCGCCTCGTCGACGGAGTTGTCGACCACCTCCCACACGAGGTGGTGCAGGCCCCGCTCACCGGTGGAGCCGATGTACATACCGGGACGCTTGCGAACCGCGTCCAGGCCCTCCAGAACGGTGATCGACGATGCGTTGTAGTCGCTGTTCTGCTGCTTCGGCGTTGCCACTCTCAATCCCTCCTCCGCCGCCCGAGGCGACGGGGACGACAACCAGTCCTGCCTACCGCGTCCGCATACCCACGCACCCGGGACAGGCTTCGCCGGGATCGGCATACGCGGGACGGGGGTGACACACGGCGCAACACAGGGCGGACCTGCGGTGTGCGGGACAACCCACCGGTGTCGCGTACACGGTCCACCCAGTGTTCTGCTCTCGCCCTCGATCCTACTGTGTTGCGCTGACATCTGCCGCACGCGGCACCCACAGAACGTCGTTTCGAGGCCCTGGCTGCCCCGTAGCCGCCCGAAAGCCTCCGGTCGCAACTCCCCCCACGCACACGATGCTCCTGAGGGCCGGTGGCGAGCGGGCCCAGAAGCACCGGTTCAGAGGGTCGCGCAATGTCCCCGGTATGCCGTAAGTTGCGCACGGCCTGGAACTCAAGCGCTCGAGAGGCTGACATGGGTCTGGACAACGTCGCGGTGCAGTGGCCGGCCACCGGCCGCTTCTACGACCCGGTGGCGCCCGCGGAATTCGTCGACTTCGCCGACCTGGCCGAACAGCCGAGCACCGCCGCCCCCACCGCTGCCCTGGCAGGTCACATCGCCCGCACCGGCACGGTCCGCGCGACGGCGTACACCGAGGTCGTCGACCTGCTGCTCGGGCTCAAGGGCGTGCTCTACGCCACCGAGGCCGCCGAGGAGGACGAGGACCCGGTCATCGACCCCGACGGCTGCGCCTGGATCGCCGGTGGCCTGGAGAAGTTCGTCGCGGGGCACGCGCCGCACGGCGACGCCGTCACGTTCGACAGCGTCGCCGCGGTGCTTCGTGCCGCACTGACCGATTCCCGACTCCCCGAGCAGCAGCTGCGGTGGCTCGAGCAGCGCCTCGACTCGCTGCGCGAGGAGACCGACGGCGACCCGCAGTGGAGCTTCCCGCTGTCGGAGTTCGCCGTGCTGGCCCAGTTCTACCGCCGCTGCGCCGACCGCGGGTTCGCCGTCTACGCCGAGTCCTGACCGTCCGGGCCGGCCTCGTCGCGTCGCTCGGTCACGGGTCCGGGCTCCGCCTGCCCGGCACTGGCTGGAGGCTGCGACGCCGACCTGCGACGCAGCACCCACCAGAGCCCCAGCCCGGCGAGCAGCACCACCGCGCCGCCACCGAGCAGCGCGGTGACCGGCACGTCGCCCTCCAGCTCCACGTCGGGAGCCGCGCCGAGCAGCTGATTGCCGGAGCACAGACTGGTCTGGCCGTCCCGGCTGTAGATCAGGTAGCGGTTGCCCTCGACGAAGTCGAAGCCGCAGCTCGGGCCCTCGATCGCGGTCTGCACGTCGACGTGGCCTGCCGCGCTCCCCTTGCGCACCTGCTCCACGGTGAGCCGGGCCGTCATCAGGTCGCCGCTCGACATGCTGAACGCGGGCCGGTCGATGTCGACGACCACCCCGACGAACACCAGGTCGGCCCAGGCCGCGTTCTCCACCGGGTCGGGCTCGGCACAGCTGCACGCGCACGCCGCCCCCGCCGGTCCGACCACCAGCACCGAGGTCAGCACCATCAGTGCCGCGAGATGTCCCCACAGTCTCCGCATGGCCCTCAGATGCCCCACCCGCCACCCCGGTTCCAAAGATCCACCCGCCCACCGCCGACCGGCGCAACGCCGGCCGGGTGGTGGTCGCTGTTTGTGGTCCGGATGTGCGGTCTGACCTCAGCTCTCGACCGGAAGCAGCGATCATCGCCTTCCTTCGGCCAGGGCGGCCGCGCGGCGGGGGTGGGTCAGCCGTAGGTGTCGCCGGGGCCGGTGCCGCGGACGCGTTTGCGGCCGTGGGTCCAGGAGGGTGCGGCGGGGCCGTGGATGTGGAGTTTGGTGACGACGTTGTTGCCTACGGTGCCGGCGATGCGGGTGAGGATGGTGCGGGCGAGCAGGCGCAGCTGGGTCGCCCAGGCCGTGGACTCGGCCTCGACGGTCAGTTCGCCGTTCTCCAGCTTCACCGGGCGGCTGTGTGCGGCTATGTCCGGGCCGACGCACTTCTCCCACTCGCCGAACACGGTCGCCTCGGCCGTCGGGCGCTGCCAGCCGCGCGCCTTCATCAGGCGGGACAGCACATCGCCGAGCTTGGCCGGGTCGCGTGGGTCGGGCCCGGGGCCGGAGTAGCCGCGCGGCCGGTAGCGGGCGGGGCTGTCGCCCTTGGCCCGGGCATCCGCCGCGGCCTGGTGGCGTGCCGCGCGCTTCTTGAGCGCCGCGTCCAGCGCGGCCCGCGCCAGCTCCGGGCCGTTCTGCTCCGCGGGGGGTACGGCATCAGCCACGGCTCACCTCTCCGGGTGTCACGAAGTACCGTGCGCCCCGCAGTGCGGCGGGCACGTCGGCCTCCACCGCACACGTGATGATCACTTGGGCGGCGTCGCCGATGAGCTGGGCCAGCCGCTCGCGCCGGCCGGTGTCCAGCTCGGCGAAAACGTCGTCGAGGACCAGCACCGGCTCGATGCCGTCCGCCCGCAGCAGGCTGTAGCCGGCCAACCGGAGCGCGAGCGCGTACGACCACGACTCGCCATGGCTGGCATAGCCCTTCACGGGCAGGTCGCCGAGCCGCAGCACCAGGTCGTCGCGGTGCGGCCCGGCCAGCGTGGTGCCCCGGGCGATCTCGTCGGCGCGCACCTCGGCCAGCGCGGCCAGCATCGCCTCCGGCGTCGGCTCGGGCACCGAGGCGCGGTATTCCGCGACAGCTTTGCCCATCCCGGCGCTGACCTGCTGGTAGGCGTCCTCAAGAAAGGGCGCGAGCTGTTCGACGAGGGCGAGCCGGGCGCGCAGCAGTTGCGCCCCGTGCTCGGCGAGGTGGGTGTCCCACACTTCGAGGGTGCTCAGGTCGCCACCGCGCGCCCCGCCGACCTTCCGGCTGAGGTACGCGGTGCGCAGCAGGGCGTTGCGCTGCTTGAGCACCCGGTCGTAGTCGGCCCGCACCGCGGCGAACCGGGGCTGCCGGGCCGTGAGCAGGTCGTCGAGGTAGCGCCGCCGCTGGTCGGGATCGCCCCGGACCAGGGAGAGGTCCTCGGGGGCGAACAGCACCAGCCGCAGCGCGCCGAGGATGTCGCGCGGACGGCGGGCCGGGGACCGGCCGAGCCGGGCCCGGTTGGCCTTGCCCGGCACGATCTCCAACTCGACCAGCAGCTCGCGGCGCTCGTGCACGATCGCGCAGCGGATCACGCCGGTACTCGCGCCGACCCGCACCAGCGGGGCGTCGGTGGAGACCCGGTGGCTGGCCAGCGTGGCGACGTAGCCCAGCGCCTCGACCAGGTTGGTCTTGCCCACCCCGTTCGGGCCGATCAGCACGTTCGGCCCCGGCTCGAGGTCGACGCCCACCCGTGGGTACGAGCGGACGTCGACGAGTTCGAGCCTTCTGACGTACAACTCAGCCGGCCTGCTGCACGGCGTGGCCACCGAACTGGTTGCGCAGTGCGGCGATCGCCTTCATGGCCGGGGAGTCGTCCTGGCGGGACTCGAAGCGGGCGAACAGCGCCGCGGCGATGACGTGCATCGGCACGGCGAGGCGGATGGCCTCCTCGACGGTCCAGCGGCCCTCGCCGGTGTCGTCGGCGTAGCCCTTCAGCTTCTCCAGGTGCGCGTCGTCGGTGAGCGCGAGGTCCATCAGGTCGAGCAGCCAGGACCGGATGACCGTGCCCTCCCGCCACGACCGGAACACGCCCGGCACGTTGGTGACCAGCTCGGAGGCCTCCAGCAGCTCGAAGCCCTCGGCATAGGCGTGCATCAGCCCGTACTCGATGCCGTTGTGCACCATCTTGGCGTAGTGGCCGGCGCCGACCGGGCCGGCGTGCACGAATCCGAACTCGCCGGCCGGCTTGAGCGTGTCGAAGACCGGCATCATCCGGGCGACGTTCTCGTCGGAACCGCCGACCATCAGGCCGTAGCCGTTCTCCTTGCCCCAGACGCCGCCGGACACGCCGACGTCCATGTAGCCGATGCCCCGCGTGCTCAGCCGGCCGGCGCGCGGGCCGTCCGAGGAGAAGCGCGAGTTCCCGCCGTCGATGATCAGGTCACCGGGGCTGAGCAGCGGGGCCAGCTCGTCGATGGTGGCCTCGGTGACGCCGGCGGGCACCATGACCCACACCGCGCGCGGGGCCGCCAGCTTGGCGACGAGGTCGGCCAGGTTCTCGGCGTCGGACAGCGCCGGGTTGCGGTCGTATCCGACGACGTCGTGACCCGCCTCGCGCAGGCGGTCACGCATGTTGCCGCCCATCTTGCCGAGTCCGACCAGACCGAGCTGCATGTCTTCCCCCTTGGTGCGTTGGAGCCTGGCCGCTGTGTCAGCGGCCCACCCTGATCGGCATGATCAGGTAGCGGAACCCGGGGATCGCCGCACCGTCGGCGTCGGCGGGGGTGATCACCGCGGGCTTGAACGGGTCGTTGAACGAGAACACCGCGGTCGGCGCGCCGAGCGCGGCGAGGCCCTCGATGAGGTACTGCGGGTTGAAGGCGATCGTCATCGACTCACCGGTGAAGGTGGCGTCCATCGCCTCGCTCGCCCGTGCCTCTTCGGTGCCGCCGGCCTCGACCACGAGACCATCCTCGCTGAAGCTCAACCGCACCGGCGTCGCTTTCTCGGCCACCAGCGAGACGCGCTTGACGACCTCGACCAGAGCCGACACGGCGACCCGGGCCTCGGAGGCGTAACTGGGCGCGAACAGCGAGCGCACCGGCGGGTACGACTGGCCGTCGAGCAGGCGGCTGGTGGTCCGGCGGGAGCCGCCGACCTTCGAGCCGCCCAGGAAGCCGATCATGCCCTCGCCCGCGCCGCCACTGGCCAGCGCGATGGTGACATCGCCACCGGAGGGGCCGAGCGTCTTGGCGGTGTCGGCCAGGGTGCGCGCCGGGACGAGCGCGTTGACGCTGATCTCCGGGTCGTCCGGCGTCCAGGAGATCTCCCGGATGGCCAGCCGGTAGCGGTCGGTGGCAAGCAGGGCCAGGGTGTCCCCGGACAGCTCCAGCCGCACGCCCGTCATCATCGGCAGCGTCTCGTCGCGCCCGGCCGCGATGGCGACCTGGGACACCGCCGAGGCGAACACCGCGGCGTCGACGCGGCCCGCGCTGGCGGGCAGCTCCGGCAGGGTCGGGTAGTCCTCGACCGGCATCGTCGGCAGGGTGAACCGGGCGCTGCCGCAGACCAGCTCCAGGTGCGCGCCGACGGCGGCGATCTCCACCGGCTTGGCCGGCAGGGCCTTGGTGATCTCGGCGAGCAGGCGGCCGGAGACCAGGGTCGCGCCGTCCGCGTCGGCCTGCACCTCCACGTCGACCTGGTTGGAAACCTCGTAGTCGAAGCCGGAGACGTGCAGGCGGCCGTCGGCGACCCGCAGCATCACGCCCGCGAGGACCGGCACCGAGGGCCGGCTCGGAAGGCTCTTGGCGGTCCAGGCCACGGCGTCGGCGAGCGCGTCACGCTCTACCCGAAACTTCATCTTCAGCCCTCCTGTGGTCACGTCGATGCTGCCAAGCTGACCACTGAAACCTTAGGACCTCCGAGCGATCTCCCCTCGGCGACCCCTGTGGATCGGCGGCGGCCGAGCATCCACAACTTCCCGAACCCCGATGATTTCTTGATTTCTCTCTTAGAGATAACTCCCGTCTTCATCATCGGTGCTGTGGAAACTGTGGATTAACGCCGTTACCCCTGGTCAGCACGCATGCAGGGCTGTGGAGGAGCGGTGGACGGGCGGTGGATAACCGGCCGAGTTCTCCACAGGCGCGGCTTCGTCCACCGGTTGTCCACCGGCGTCCACAGGTTATCCACCGGCAATCCCCAGTGGTTCTCCCCAAACTGTGGACACAGGCCATCCACGTTCTCCACAGCGATATCCACCGATCATGGCCCGCTGTCCACGGATCAAGGGCTCCGTCCACACCGGCGTCCACACTCTTTCCACAGCAAGATTTTTAGCGGAATCTCTGTCCACATCCGTCCACAGCGGATCCACAGGCAATCCACCGGGTTATCCACCGAGTTATCCACGATCACTGTGGACAACGGGCAACCTTTCCCCTCCGTGGACGACTTACTGGGGGCGTACCCGGCACGGAACACCCCCTACCCACAAGGCGGATCACGATGGACGCATCGCGCGCCGAAGAGTTCGAGGCGTTCGTCCGGGGGCGGACACCGGCGCTGCTGCGAGCGGCGTATCTGCTCACCGGTGATCAGCATCTGGCCGAGGATCTCGTCAACGACGCCCTGATCCGTACCCACCAGGTGTGGCACCGGCTGCGCGACGGCAGCCCGGAGGCGTACACCCGCAAGATCATGTATCACCTGCAGATCTCGTGGTGGCGTCGCCGCAAGCGCTCCCCGGAGCGGCTGACCGACCTGCCGCCCGAGCCCGGTGCGGGCCTGCGTCACGCCGTCGACGAGCAGGCGCGGGCGGTCACCCGGCTCGCGCTGCAGGACGCGCTCGGCCACCTCGGCGCCCGCCAGCGTGCCGTGCTCGTACTGCGCTACTTCGAGGATCTGCCCGAGTCGGAGGTCGCCGAGCTGCTCGGCGTGACGGTCGGCACGGTCAAGTCGCAGTCGGCCAAGGCCCTGGCGAGGCTGCGCACCCTCGCGCCGCACCTGCTCGACTCCCCGACCAGCGACAGGAAGCTGCGATGAACGACTTCTTCCGCGCCGGGCTCACCGACCTCGCGGCACAGGTCGAGCCCGTCGACCTCTATCCCCGGGTGCTGATCACGTCCCGCCGCCGGGCCCGGCGCAGAACGGCCGCGGCACTCGTCGCCGTCGCGGTGCTGTCCGGCGGCACGGTCACCGCGACGCTGGCGTACACCGGACGGTCGACGAGTCCCCCGGTGGTCACGTCCTCCCCGTCCGGGACCGCTGCGCCGTCCCCTTCCGCGGCCAGGTCCGGGCCTGCGGTAGACGTGCGCAACGCCTCGTTCGAGGTGCCGGAGCTGGTGCTGTGCGCAACGGGCCGGCGGACCTTCGTCGACGGCGCGGAGCAGGACCCTCCTTATAACCGGCTGACCGTCTCCGAGCTGTCCCCGCCGATGCGCGCGAACCTCGACGGCGTGCCCGGCGACGAGCTGGTCGTGCTGGTCAGCTGCCGGATCGACGGGATCTTCACCCGCGAGCAGCTGCTGGCGCTGACCGTCGCCGACGGCACGCCCCGCCCGGTCGGGTTCGTGCTCGACCCGGCGACCTTCGGGTTCGGGCCGTGGATCGACCCTGCGCAGGTGTCGGTGCGCGGGGACGTGGTCACGGTGCGGATCGAGGGTCGCGGCAACGACGACGGGGCCGAGCGCATCGAGCCCCAGGAGCGCGGGTTCGCGTACCGCGACGGGGCCTTCGTCCAGATCGACGGGCCGACGGGGCGGCCGTCGCCGCTGCCGCGCTAGATCTGCTTGATCCGGTTGGTGAGTTCGGCGATCTGGTTGTAGAGGGATCGCCGCTCGGCCATCTGCTGCCGGATCTTGCGGTCGGCGTGCATGACCGTGGTGTGGTCGCGCCCGCCGAACGCCTGCCCGATCCGGGGCAGCGAGAGGTCGGTCAGCTCGCGGCACAGATACATGGCCACCTGCCGCGCGTTGACCAGCACCCGCGAGCGCGAGTGGCCGCGCAGGTCCTCCAGGCTGACGCCGAAGTACTCCGAGGTCGACAGCATGATCTGGTCGGCGGTGATCTCCGGCGCCGCGTCGTCGGGGATGAAGTCGCGCAGCACCTCCTCCGCGAGCGACAGCTTGACCTGCTCGCGGCTGAGGTTGGCGTACGCCGTGACGCGGATCAGCGCGCCCTCGAGCTCGCGGATCGAGTTCGACACCCGGGAGGCGATGAACTCCAGCACGTCGGCCGGCGCGTGCAGGCGCTCCTGGGCGGCCTTCTTCTGCAGGATCGCGATGCGGGTCTCCAGGTCCGGCGGCTGGATGTCGGCCAGCAGGCCCCACTCGAACCGGGTGCGCAGCCGGTCCTCCAGCGTCGACAGCGCCTTGGGCGAGCGGTCGGACGTGATGACGATCTGCTTGTTCGCGTTGTGCAGGGTGTTGAAGGTGTGGAAGAACTCCTCCTGGGTCCGGTCGCGCTTCTCCAGGAACTGGATGTCGTCGATCAGGAGGATGTCCACGTCGCGGTAGCGGCGCTGGAACGCGCTGGCCTTGTCGTCGCGGATCGAGTTGATGAAGTCGTTGGTGAACTCCTCGGTCGACACGTACCGGACGCTGCGGGCGTGCCCGAGCTCCTGGGCGTAGTGGCCGATCGCGTGAAGCAGGTGGGTCTTGCCCAGCCCCGAGCCGCCGTAGATGAACAGCGGGTTGTACGCCTTCGCCGGGGACTCTGCGACCGCCACCGACGCGGCGTGCGCGAAGCGGTTGGAGGAACCGATGACGAAGGTCTCGAAGCGGTACTTCGGGTTCAGCCTGTTGCCGCCGGCGTCGTTCGCGGCCGAGCCGGGCGTGGCACCGGGGCGGCGCTCCCGCTCCTCGCGGACCGCCGCGAGCGGGTGCGGCACGGCGCGGCTGTCCATCGGGCCGGTGCCTCGGCCCGGGCCGGAGTCGGACGGTCCGTCGCGGTGGTCGGGGGCGCGCAGCACGGCGGCGCGCACCGGGGCGACCTCGGGGTGCCGCGGCACGGGGACGGCGAACAGCGCGTCCTCACCGTCGGCGGCGGGCGCCACGACGGGGTGCTCGGCGGGCGGCGGGGTGTAGACGGGGGCGGTGTAGGCCACCGGGGTGTAGTCGGGCACCGGCGGAGGCGGCGGCGTCGGGCGGGCCGCGGACTCGTCCGGGGGCCGCACCTTCACGGCCACCTGGACCGGCCGACCCATGATCCGGGACAGCGTGTCGGTGATGGCGGTGCGCAGCTTCGTCTCGATGATGTCGCGGATGAACGCGTCCGGCACGCTCAGCAGCACGAGGTCGTCGACCACCGCGAGGGCCTGGGTGAGCCGCAGGTACGCGCGGTGCTGCGCCGAGACGATCTCGTCAGCGAGCTCGTCGGTGGCAGCCAGCCACACGGCATTGAGGTCGCTCACCTGTCAGCCTCGTTCATGCGCTCGACCCTTCGATTCCGTGTAGCGGGGCTCGGTTAAGCACCGGCTGCCCGTCAGCTCCCGCACGACGGCTCCGATCAATGACGGTGTAATCACGGTCCGTGGTTTTCCCCCGGGTTATCCCCCGAATCAACGAGGTTCTCCACAAGTTATCCACAGGCTGTGTGTCGATCGGTATCCGGGGTCCGGCTGGTGTGGGTCGCCCTATCCGGCGCACGAGCGCCTGCAACACGGCCCACCGTGCCGAACGAGCCACCTTATTGCCCGGTTTTGCGGTAATCGCCACAATTAATGGCCAGCCCCGTCAGATGGGCACTCCGGCACGCTAACAGGGTTATCCACAGGCGTCCACCTGTTGTCCACAGCTTCACTCTCGGTGAGTGTTGATAACGACACTGTCGGTTGCTGTCGAGCGCTCGCTGTTGACACGATGAGTGAGCTGCGAAGAGTTCTTGGCGGACATCGACGTCACGTGTACCCTGGAGCGGTTGCTCCATCACCCTCTGCTAGGGTGTCGGTTGCGGCGTCCGCCCTGACTCAGACAAGATCGAGATTTCTCGTCCCGATCCTGCCGTCAACCGGGCGGTGCATCCGCGAGAAGCTAGAACATCCCCGCTCAAGGGCGGGGCGATCCCCAGGAGACCTGACGTGAGCAAGCGCACGTACCAGCCGAACAACCGTCGGCGCGCGAAGACCCACGGCTTCCGGCTGCGTATGCGCACCCGCGCCGGGCGCGCGGTGCTGTCGTCGCGCCGGGGCAAGGGCCGCGCCCGCCTGGCGGTCTGAGACCCCGGACGGGCCTCGGATGCTGCCAGCTGCGCACAGGTTGAGGCGAAGCGCTGACTTCGCCGCCGCCGTGCGGGCCGGCCGCCGAGCCGGTCGTGGCGCCGTGGTGGTGCACCTGACGGTGCCCGCAACGGCAACCGAACATGAGACGGCGTGGCAGGGAGACGATCCCGGCCACGCCGTTGTCGTGCCCGGGCAGCTCTCACAGACGGGATTCGTGGTCTCCAAGGCGGTGGGGAACGCGGTGACCCGCAACACGGTGAAGCGGCGCCTGCGTCATCTGGCGGCCGACCGGTTGGGGCGATTGCCCGCCGGAGCCACCGTGGTGGTGCGCGCGCTGCCGCAGGCGGCGTCCGCCTCGTACGAACAACTGGGCCGGGACCTTGACGCCGCGCTCGCCGCGGCGCTCAAGCGAGACCCCGGCCAGGCCTCGCGCCGCAGGTCAACCGGGGGTAAGCCATGACGCAGCCGTCGCGACCCACGACACTCGCCGGGCGCGTGCTGGCCCTACCCATCATCGCGTACCGTCGTTGGGTGAGTCCGGGCCTGCCGGCCCGTTGCCGGTTCTACCCGTCTTGCAGCGCTTACGCGCTGGAGGCGATAGCGCTCCACGGCGCGCTGCGGGGGTTCTGGCTGACGGTCAAGCGGCTCGGCCGCTGCCATCCCTTTCACCCGGGCGGATATGACCCAGTGCCACCCAACAACCGCCGCAGTACTGATGTGACTGGAGCAACACCCTCATGATGGACTGGATCTACACGATCGTCTCGAAGGTCCTGCTGCTATGGCACAGCCTCTTCGACAAGCTCTTCGGCGACGGCACCTGGCTCGCCACCAACTGGGACTGGGTCCTGGCGATCGTCTTCCTGGTGCTGACCGTCCGTGTGATCCTGTTCCCGCTGTTCATCAAGCAGATCCGGTCGCAGCGCGCGATGCAGACCCTCCAGCCCCAGCTCAAGGCGCTGCAGGAGAAGCACAAGGGCGACAAGGAGACGCTCCAGCGCGAGATGATGGAGCTCTACCGCCGGGAGAAGGCCAACCCGCTGATGGGCTGCCTTCCGCTGCTGATCCAGATGCCGATCTTCTTCGGCGTCTTCCACGTGATCAAGCGCCTCGGCACGGGCACCAGCGACGAGACCCTCTACGGGTGGACCGCGGCGCAGTTCCAGAGCGGCATGGCCGCCGATCTGTTCGGCGTGTCCATCGGCGGGACCTTCCGTGACGGCGGCACCGCCGCGGTGCTCTGCGGCATCCTCGGCATCGTCATGATCATCACGACCTACATGACCAGCCGCCAGATGATCCTGAAGACCGGCTGGTCCGAGGACCCCACCCAGAAGATGATGCAGAAGCTGATGCTGTACGGCATCCCGGCGACGCTGATCATCTCCGCCGTGGCCTTCCCGCTGGGTCTGATCATCTACTGGACCACGACGAACCTCTTCACGCTCGGCCAGCAGATGTGGGTGCTGAAGAAGTACCCGCCGCCGAAGATGGGCAGCAAGCCGGAGCCGAAGGTCGTCGACCCGGAGGTCGCCAAGGCGCTCGCGCCGAAGGTGGGCGCCAAGCCGACCACCGCCGCCAAGCGCAAGACGGTGAAGAAGAACGTCGGCTGAGCCGAGCCAGGGTCCGCCTGCCCACCCCCTGCGGCGACCCGCCGGCTGACTGCCACCCCCACACAGACCTGCTCGTGATCCCCGCGTCGTGAGGCGCGGGGCCGATCACGGGGTTTTGATCGGACCGAACACCCGGAGAAGAACGTGACCGACCAGACTGAGCTGGACGACGTGGCAGTCGAAGACCTCGCCGAGGCCGAGGACGGCGCGGCCGAGACCGAGGAGGGCGCCGACGAGGCCGCCACTCCCAAGCGCAAGGCCACCAGCGACGCCGACCTGTTCCGCCAGAGCGAGATCGCGGCGGACTACATCGAGGGCCTGCTGGACATCCTGGACGCCGATGGCGACATCGACGAGCTGGTCTCCGCCGGCCGCCCGGTGGTCGAGGTGGTCGGCAGCCGCCTGCAGTCCCTCGTCGGCCCGCGCGGGGCGACTCTGGAGGCCCTGCAGGAGCTGACCCGCCTGGCGATCTTCAAGCAGACCGGCGAGCCGAGCCGGCTGCTGCTGGACGTCGGCGGCTACCGCGACCAGCGCCGCAAGGAGCTGGGCGCGCTGGCCAAGAACGCGGTGGAGAAGGTCAAGCAGCACGGCGAGGCCGTCAAGCTGGAGCCGATGTCCGCCTTCGAGCGCAAGTGCGTGCACGACGTGGTCAACGCCTCGGCGGGGGTGCAGAGCGAGTCCGAGGGCGTCGAGCCCAACCGCCGGATCGTGGTACGTCCGGCGTGAGTTCCGACGACGTGACGGAGCCGGTCATCCCCGACGGGGTGGCCGGCTCCGTGCTCTCCCCCGAACTTCGTCCGGCCGCCGAGGCACTGTTCGGCGACCGGCTCGACACCGCCACGCGCTACGTCGAACTACTGGCCACCGACGGCGTGGTGCGCGGCCTGATCGGCCCGCGCGAGGCCCCGCGGCTGTGGGACCGGCACCTGCTGAACTGCGCCGCCGTGGCCGAGCTGATTTCCCCGTCCGCCACGGTCGTCGACGTGGGCTCCGGAGCCGGTCTGCCCGGTATCGTGCTCGCAGTGGCTAGACCGGATATTTCGGTCATTCTGGTTGAACCACTGGCACGTCGGACCGCCTTTCTCGAAGAGGCGGTGGCGGCTCTCGGCCTGACCGGCCAGGTCACCGTGGTACGCGGCCGCGCGGAGGAGCAGATCGGCCAGCTCAGCGCGGACGTGGTCACCGCTCGCGCGGTGGCGCCGCTGGACCGGCTGGCGGGCTGGTGTCTGCCGCTGGCCTCGCTGGGAGGCCGCCTGCTGGCGCTCAAGGGGATGTCCGCCGCCGACGAGATCGTGGAGCACGGCGAAGCCGTCGCCCGGCTCGGCGGCGGAACGGCCGTGATCCACCAGTGCGGCGTCGGGCTGATCGATCCGCCGACCACCGTGGTGGAGATCGTCCGGGAGCGCGAAGTCGTGCCGAAGACTGCCAAGCCGTCCCGGCGGGCAGGGCGCGGAGGACGCCGGCGCTGAGCGTGCGCCCTCCGCTCACGGAGAGGGCGCACGACGATGGGTGTCCTACAAACCGACGGTGCCGGTGCGTCCGCCTCGGCCGACCTGCCGCGCCCCCGTACCTATGCCGGTGCGTTTCCCGGTGCGGGCGCGGCCATCCGCTCACCACTGTCCGGCGCGGTGCTCGCCACCGGTGCGCCGCCCGCCAGGCGGGTCATGCGTACCGCCCCCGTAGCTCCGGTGGCGGGCGGCTGGCCCGGTGTTTCCGATGCTCGGCGACAACTCGGATGCCGCATGTCACTGGTGCCGGGATTTTTGGTGTATGTCCAGCCAGAAGGCGGTCACGCGCGTGCCCAAGTGGAGGACTGTGGTAGCTTCCGTCGCCCGACCGCCGTAGGCTGGCCGCGCGTCGATAATGTGGACCCGACTGTCGCGGGTGCGGTCGTTGCACCGCCGGCAGAGACGCCAGCGCGCGCCGGACCGGCCGGCGCAGCCATCCGATCCGATGCGGGCAGGGATGACACGGTGCAGGAATACGGCATGAGCCTCCCCCAGGGCTCTTACGGCGTTGTTTCACGTGAAACATCAACCCCGGCGCAGCGAGGCGCCGCCAACCCGGGCTCCGGTATGAGGCCTACCGTCGCGAACACGTATACGTCCAGCGCGGCAGGTCCGACATCGGTGCCCAGTGGTCCGGCGAGTCCTGATGCGACCGGTTTCCGCGCGACGGCCTCGGTGCCGCCACCGGGGAGCAGTGTGCCGCCCGCGGAGTTCTCATCGGCTCCGCACGGCGCCACCGGCTACGTGCCGGTGTCGGCTCCCCCGGCCAACCGGCCGCCGTCGCCCCGCCCTCAACCCAGTTCTACGCATGTCGCGGGTGAGGATCAGAGTGCGACCGCGTACGGTGCTTCTGACGCGAACACGACAGCGTCCGGTAGTTCGGAGGACCCACCGTTGGCCATGGAAGCGATGCGCGCCGTACAGATCCTGAACCCGAGCGGCGAGGTGACTATGCCTCGCCCGACCCGGCAGCGTGTCATGTGCGTCGCCAACCAGAAGGGCGGCGTGGGTAAGACCACCACGACCGTGAACCTTGCGGTGGCCCTGGCCCTGCACGGCAACCGCGTCCTGGTGGTCGACCTCGACCCGCAGGGCAACGCCTCGACCGGACTCAACGTGCCGCACCACGCGGGCGTGCCGGACGTCTACGACTGTCTGATCGACCAGGTGCCGATGGAGGAGGTGGCGCAGGCGGTCGAGGGCATCCCGAACCTCTACTGCGTGCCGGCCACCATCGACCTCGCCGGTGCCGAGATCGAGCTCGTCTCCGTGGTCGCCCGCGAGTCGCGGCTCGGCCGCGCGATTCAGGGCTTCCCGATGGAGTTCGACTACGTCTTCATCGACTGTCCCCCGTCGCTGGGCCTGCTCACGGTCAACGCGCTGTGCGCCGCCCAGGAGGTGCTCATCCCGATCCAGTGCGAGTACTACGCACTGGAGGGCCTCAACCAGCTCCTGAACAACATCAACCTGGTGAAGGCCCACCTCAACCCGAACCTGGACGTGTCCACGATCCTGCTGACCATGTACGACCGCCGCACCCGCCTCGCGGACGCGGTCGAGCAGGACGTGCGCAACCACTTCGGCCCGAAGGTGCTGACTTCGGTCATCCCCCGCAACGTGCGCGTCTCCGAGGCGCCCAGCTACGGCCAGTCGGTCATGACTTATGATCCCGGTTCGCGCGGAGCCACCAGCTACTTCGAGGCCGCGCAGGAGATCGCCGAGCGCGGCGCGAAGATCGGAGTTGCGGCATGACCACGCGGAACAGCATCGGTGCGGAAGGCGAGGGGCCGGTATGACCCCGCCCCCCGTTCGTAAGGGAGGCCTCGGCCGTGGTCTCGGCGCGCTGATCCCGACGACCCCGATCGCACCGGCGGCCCCTGTGGCGGCCCCAGTGCCGGCGCAGGCCGCTCCGGTCGAGGTCATGCCGGTCTCCGCTCCCCCGGCCACCACGGCCCCTGTGGAGGCCCCGCAGGCGCCTCAGGCCGTGGAGATGCCTCCCCCGGCGCAAGTCTCGGACCTGGCACCCGTGCCCGGCGCGCGTTTCGCGGAGATCCCGGTCGGCTCGATCGTGCCCAACGCGAAGCAGCCGCGGCAGATCTTCGACGACGAGATGCTCGACGAACTGAAGATCTCCATCCAGGAGGTCGGCTTCCTGCAGCCGATCGTCGTTCGCGAACTCGGGCAGGACAAGTACGAACTGGTCATGGGCGAGCGGCGCTGGCGTGCCGCCCAGGCCGTCGGCAAGGAGATGATCCCGGCGATCATCCGGGACACCCGCGACGACGCCATGCTGCGCGACGCGCTGCTGGAGAACATCCACCGGGCCCAGCTGAATCCGCTGGAAGAGGCTGCGGCATACCAGCAGTTGCTGGAGGAGTTCGGTGCCACGCATGATGAACTGGCCAAGAAGATCGGCCGCAGCCGGCCGCAGATCTCCAACACCATCCGCCTGCTGAACCTGCCCCCGCAGGTGCAGAAGCGGGTGGCCGCGGGCGTCCTCTCCGCGGGCCACGCGCGGGCACTACTCAGCCTCGACCAGGCCGACGCCCAGGACAAGCTGGCGACCCGCATCGTCGCCGAAGGCCTTTCGGTGCGGGCGACCGAGGAGCTGGTGACTCTCGCCAACGCCGAGGATGACGCGAAGCAGCCCGCTGCCAAGCGGCGCGCCAAGCCACACGCCCCCGCGCTGGTCGATCTGGCCGATCGGCTGTCGGACCGGTTCGACACCAAGGTGAAGGTCGACATCGGGCGGAGCAAGGGCAAGATCACGATAGAGTTCGCGACGGTAGACGACCTGGAGCGGATTGTCGGGATCATCGGCGTGGAGCAGCAAGAATAGACTAGGTTGATGAAGCGGGCCATCCTTGACGGGTGGCCCGCTTTTCTGTTTCCGGGCCTTCCTCGACCTGCAACGCCTGACGATGATGCGCGTTCCCTCTGCGACATCGCTGGTGAGGCATCGGTGGCCGCGACGGCTCTGGACAAGGGCGCCGTCTACCGCGGCACCGCAGCACCGTCTCGGTCCCTGGGGTCGGATTGAGGGTGGCGGGTCGAAGGATCCGATGGTCGTGCTGGCCGGGTAGGCCAGCTGGTGGGGCCGGCTGTGTGTCGGTCGGTGCCCGCTCATGGGAACCAGGTCCGACTCCAGTCGCGGGCCTGTCCGGCTTCCTCAGCGGATCTGAGTGCCGCTGGCGTCGGCCGTCTGCCGTCGACTGACAGTCCGAGCCGTCGGGTTCACGCGGCCCGACCTTGCAGGGGTCTGGTGGAAGTCTGGTCTTGGGCTGGCCACCGAATGCGCTCGAAGCCTGACGAGGTCGGTCGGGTGGAGGGCCCGGATGGATGGCGACCGCCGGCACCAGGCCACGTATGGCGACTGGCTCTGGTTTGACCGGGGTCGGCCGGTCGATCGTCACCGCGGGCGGCTGACGCCTGATCGGCGACCTTCCGATGCTTGGATCTCGGCACGCTCTCGGTGCCCTGCCGGCGATCGCCTCCGTCGCCTGAGCGCGGCCGCCCTGGATGGGCGTCACCGTGGCAGCGCGACCGTGACCGCTGGGGGAGCTACTGGGCCGGTACCTGGCGAACGCGTTGCCACGCCGGGTAGACCGGGCTGATGCCCACTCGGCCGTGCCAGTGAGCTGTTAGGAGGGCTGCGTCCGGGACCTACGAAGCCGAGGATGCCGTTCCGTCGGTCTCTGATCCGGTGCAGCCCTCAATCCTGTGTGGCCCCGGTCGGGTGTGGCCCCGGTCGGGCGTGCCGTCGGGTCGGCCCGATCGGGTATCCCCCCGGCTGGCCCGACGTGGCCCGGTCGGCGTGCTTCGGACCCGACGCGGGCCCCCAGGTGCGCACTGGGGCCGTCGGCTTAGAGGCCGTCCTGTGCACGGTTCGCGCCCCGGGCGAGGCGGCATGCGGTCTTCGGCAGAACGAGCCTGTCCCGATCATCCTCGTGCGTGCGCGTTCCAAGGTTGCCGTCTTCTTCCCGCTTGACCGAGAGGCCACCCACTCCCGCCGCGACATTGGGTTAAGAGGTGCCGCTCTTGCTGTTCCCGTTGGTGGCGTGCTGAGCGCAGTCAGGGTCCTCATGCGGCCCGCGTTCCCCGACAACCGGGCGGACAGGCGTGAGGGACGCCCGCAGCTGAGTCAGGGCGGCTCGCCACTAGGCCCTGGTTGGTGGCAGGCGGACCGGAGTTCCAAGCCCGCCGTCGGTTGAGGTACGCACTCCTGTCCCCAGCGGCCAACTCCAGGAGCCCCTCCTCAGACGAGTGCACATGGTGGAGCCGGGCATCCGCTGACCGTCAGGTGCGCGGGAAGGTCAGTCGTTGCGGCCGGGGTGAGCATGCGCGGTCCACGGGCTTGCCTTGGCGTTGGACCGGTGCCGGGTGAGAGCGTGGACTGGCCCCCAGGCGGGCAGGTGGACTTTCTATTGCCACCGGAGGTGAACGTCCACCCGGAGCGAGGTGAACCTCCCTACCGCCTTGCGGCTGACCACATCTCCGGAACCACGGAGCGCCGTCAGGTCCTGCTGAGCGGAAGAGTGGGTGGCTCGGGAGCGGCAGCCGAGAACGGTGGAAGCCAGTGCTGGCGGCGAAACAGAGGATGTGATGTTTCACGTGAAACCGAGAGATCGTCTCCGGTGCGGAGGTCGAGGCGACTTCGCGGTGGAGACCAGTTGACGTCGTGGCGCATGAGCGCATGGGCACTATGCCAAACGTTGCGCGCCCGTGTGACTGGCTGGGGGCTCAGGCTGGCGAGGACCGTGTATTTCGGTTCCGTCGGCGTTCGAACGCGGTTGCTTCGAAGGCGATCGGCCACGTCGGCATTTGGCCCTTGGGCCGACATCGTTGGGAGGGTGAACCTGCCTGGCGACGATGGTCAGTCGGAGTCTTCGGCATGGACCCATGCTGTACGCCGGGCGTGCGCCGGCTCCGAGCGCCCGGACTGTTCCGCCGTTCGGGTGGGAGTCCAGACGACCGGGGATGCCTGGGCGGCAGATGTGCGGACGCTGTCCGGGGGTGCGCGTTCGTCCCGCTGAGAGATCCGACCTGACTCGGCCGCGAGTGCCGGTGTCCTGGTGCCAACCAGGTGGCGTGCTGCCGGAGGCACTAACCTCCTTCGGCAACGAGCGCCGCAAGGAGCACACGAGTACTGCTGGCGTACTCCCCCAGTCCAGGGCCTCGCCTGCTGAGTGCCGAGTCCCGTGATGTTCGGCAGCCGTGGTCTTCATGCGCAGAACAACGCGAGCCAGGAGTGGACGGCGAGGACGGTTGGCGGGCGCTCCGGGAATCCCGCATCGCGTGGTGCCCGTGAGGTCCGGTCGCGATCTCTTGGTTTCACGTGAAACCTCGATCCCGGCCGGTTCACGCGACGGTGCCATCGCCAAGTGACGCCGAGGCAGCGAGAGCTGTTCGGCATCAGGGTGCCGTGCCGCTCCACCGCGTAGTGCCCTCCCCCGCGCGGAGGCGACGATCTGCCGTCACCATGAGTGCCCGTCGGTGGCCCCCGAGCCGACCGGCTGCGGTTCTCGAATGTTCCTGCAGTCGAGAGCGGCCGCGGCCCGGCGCCAGATCGCAACCAGCTGTCGGTGAGGGGAAACAGTGCCGCTGTCTTGGCGTGAGGTCGGGCCCTCTTGGGAGCCATCGGGTGGACACCTCGTCGGCCTGATGCGCCGCCACGTCTCTGTCTCGCCTGGTCGCGCCAGGCCCGTCAGCGCACCCGTCTGACAGGCAGTGGGTCGACGGCGTCTAGCGGGCCGCCAACCTGACGTGAGTGGGCACCACGCCACATCGGCGAGGCGTAGGTCGTGAGCGCTTACGACCTACCGTGAGGTTTGCGCATCTGGAGAACGGGCACTGGAATTGGCGTCGAGGGGTGATGCGTGCTGGCGCTTGGGGCGAGTGCCGCGTCGTCTCGCCTGTGACCCAGGTCGGGCGGAAGCGTGTGGATCCCCGAAGTCGAGTCGGATGGCGCTGGGCGTGGCTGTCGCAGGGAGACGGGTCGTTCAAAGCCAGTGACCGTGTGCGAGACGTTCCCATGGGCAAGAAGGCGCGCACTTGGTCCGGCCTTCTGCTCGACGCCCGGCAGGCACTGGCTGACGGTTACGCCCCGCATCGCATCTCAGGATGGCGTGTTCGATCCTGCCGGCACGCCATCGCGGCGCGCCGACCGATGATTGTGACCGCACGGGACCTGGCACGAGGTGAGCCCCGCAACTGCTTTCATGCAGTCGACTGGTTGGGCCGCCCAACCACTGCAGCGAGGCCGGGGACACGGGTGTCCGTGCCCGGGCACGGCTGGAGTGGCTTCGTCGACCCGGTCCCGGAACACCGGTCGGCTGACCGCTTTCAGTGCTCTGGGGAACGCCAGGGCAGGGGGGACGCTACGAGGACGAGGGCTTGGAAAAAGCGGTCCCGACCGTCGGTCGCTCGGTGTACAAGCCGTTGATTTCGTTCGGCTCGCCAACTCGGGCAGCCGGCGTGAGGCATCGGCGACGGCAGCGCCATGTCGCGGCACGCGTTCCACGCCGCGCATCCGCGAACGGCGGGCGGCCGTTTCGAGTGCCGGGACGATCCAGGACTGCGGCGACGTCTGAAACGAGGCCTCGGCCGGGCTAAGTCCCCCACCGCGTCGGCCGGCCGGCCGGTTACTGGTGGTGCCGTGGGCGGAAGCGGTGCGCTTCTGACGGTCCGTGCCCACAAGCGCCGGAAGGTAGCCGCGGATGCACGCGTACTCGACTGTGGTCAGGTGAACCTAGCGGCTTCGGTGACCAGTTGCTGGCGCGCACGGCCGGCGTGGCACCGGCGATGCAGATGGTTTTGAGAAGTCGAGGGACCACGGGTGTGGGTACTCCAGGGAAACTGGCGACCGCGACCGCGTCGACGCGAGTGTCCCCCATGATGCTGTTCCGTCCGTTAAGCGAATCGAATTCCTTCTCCAGGCACCAGGTCCGCGAACCAGCAGGGCACCGGAATACGTGCCCGCTACGACGTGGCCCGGACCGCGGGCTGGTGTGCTCGCGTGGTTGCCGTGCGCAGGCCCAGTTGGCGAGTTCGGATGCATGGGGGTTCGTGCTGGAGGGGTTCCACGTAAGCGAGCGCCTTCGCGTGGGACCGATGGACTCCGGAAGGAGGGCGGGGCACCCGGCCCTGATCGAGCTGGCTACCCCGGTGCGGTGGTTCGAGTATTCCGCGGCGCGGCGCCGGCGCGTGCGCTGTTTCACGTGAAACACGATGATCGCATTTGTGGCCCGGACGTTCTGCTAATCGGCACCGCCGGTTCGCGCGAAGGGCTGTTGCAGATCGCTCCCGCCTCCGGCCAGAACGGAATACGGCGCGCAACGAGACGAGGGGCTTTGAGCGGGGCTGCGCCATCGAGGCGTTGGACCGGGCCGCGGCCCCGACGTTCCCAACCGCGACTGAAGTCCACGGCATGTTGCCCTGGGCGCGTGGACCGCGTGGGGCGACACTTGCTGGAAGCGGCTGGGCAACTCGCGGGATGGCCGGTGAGCGCTCGATTAGCCCGAGACCGTTGGGCCGGGCTGGGTGTCCGTGACATCGCTCGGACGGTTTCGGCGCACCTCCGATCCCGAGCGGACCCGTCAACTGCGTGCCGTCATGTGGTTGTCGGCTCCGGTTGGCGTCGGCATGATTACCCGCCCTTCGACCGCGCCGTGTCGTCGACCGAGGAAGCGAGACGCTGGCGCTGGAGCACCGTTGAGGCGGCCGCGCGTGGGTCGGCCGGTGTCCGTAGCCCTGAGAACGGAGCCTTGGTGCCAGACGGGTGGCATTGTCGGTATGCGCGGGCAGAGAAAACCCGGCCTTGCGTCGTGCACACCGTACGCGTCCGAATGGAGTGCCACGGAACTGCGGCGGATCGAGACGCGGGCACCGGGTTTCGCTTCATGGACAAGCCTGTTGCTGCGCGCCGGCCTGCGATGGGTCACGCGAACACGCCCAACATCGAGGTGCAGGGCAAGGTGTCGTGTGCGCCGGCTGTCCAACAGTTAAGTGGATCCCGGTCGGCAGGTTGCTTGTGCCTACCGGCCCAGTCTCGGCCACGCGGTCTGCGTCAGCGAGGGTAGACGAGCCTGGAGGAGGTCCGTAGCGAAACGGCACACGATCGCATGCGACGACCTGCTGGACGCGCCGGTCTGCGCGACGGCGCTATCTGATGTCCGCCTACGTGGCAAACCGAACTGGCGTGCGATGCGGACGTGATGGTCGGCTCGTTTCCCCGATCAGTGCGGTTGACGGGTGTCGTCAGATTCCGAGCGACGCGTCGGCGGGTGAGTCTTCCAGGTGCTGGACAGCCCTGCGTCATGCCTCAGCCGGGTTCGACTGTGTCGACTTTGGCGGTTCGGGTTCAGGCCCCTCCGGTTGCCATAGTCGGTCGAGGGCTTCCCCGCCGCGGCGTCGATTGACCATTCCTGGCTCGGCGGTACCTTCATGCGCCGATCGTTCGTCATGAGGCGAGGCAGACTCTGACCGGGCCGAGTGCTCGGCGGCATGCTCAGGACAGCGACCCTCGCTAACCAGAGCGTCAGCTCGTGGTTTCACGTGAAACCACGAGCACCGATTGTGCGCCAGGCGACGGTGGCCGCCAGGTCTCGGGCGACGACGGATCCCCTGATCCCCCACTGCCGGAGCGCGGGCACGACATGGTGCCGCGACCGGACCAACAGTGTCTGCTGCCGTCCTCACTCGTTGAGTCACGCCCGACGCCCGACGCCCGACGCCCGACGCCCGACGCCCGACGCCCGACGCCCGACGCCCGACGCCCGACGCCCGACGCCCGACGCCCGACGCCCGACGCCCGACGCCCGACGCCCGACGCCCGACGCC
>NZ_ML769319.1:87751-277455 GCF_009720365.1 Catellatospora paridis
GACGCCCGACGCCCGACGCCCGACGCCCGACGCCCGACGCCCGACGCCCGACGCCCGACGCCCGACGCCCGACGCCCGACGCCCGACGCCCGACGCCCGACGCCCGACGCCCGACGCCCGACGCCCGACGCCCGACGCGTCGTGTCTGGCACAGGGTTGATCTGTAAAGCGGGTCTGGTGTTGTGCGACTCCGCGCTCGTCGACTCTCGACGACACCAGCCCTCTAACGCGGCTCCGGCCGGGCAGGGCCACAGGGTGGCGTCAGTGCCGGGGCGAGGTCCAGCGGACAGTGCGTTGGCGAGGCCGCCCGGCGCAGCGGAGCCGCTGGGCTCCCCCAGGTTCGCGGTAGACCGGCCAGTCCACGCGGAGCGCATGGAGTAACAGCGGCCCGGTACCACACCTTCAGGCAGCGGCCCACTGCGTTCCCGACGACGACCCCGCTCATGCCGATGCCACTGTGTGAACCTGCGTGCGGATGTTGCCGCCTGACGACAAGTGGCACGCTCGCCGCCGGCACCAGGCGAGCATGTAGGCACGCCGGGCTGTGTGAGGCTCAGCCGGCCGTCACGACCAGAGCACTACCGGAGGCGTCACCACCACAGCAGCCGTTCACTTCCTATCCGGCTGTCCGGCTGTCCGGCCTTTGCCGGACCGTTCCAGCCGTTGGAGCGGACCCAGATGACTTGACCGCTACCGGATCCCGGCACAGGTGGGCCAGTGTCGGTGACCGGAGGCGCCCGCCTCTTCCTGACGCCGACCCCGGCGTCGGGCGCAGTTGCCGAGTCGGACGGCACGGCGCCGCCGGTGCCGTGTTCCAGGGTGGCGCGGGCACGGTCGTCGTAGCAGGGCAACAGGCCCGGACACTCTCGCCGCGCTCAGCGCACCGGGGCCACTGCCGAAATCCGGCAACAAGCCACGACCACGATCTCCGGCGGGGCACGTCTCCACCCTCGCCGCCGTGTCCAACTGACAGGTGCCGGACGGGTGTATTCGCCACGGGCCGGGCCCGGTTCCGGGGACCTGGGCGGTGACGAGCGGGTGACGGGCGGCCGTACACAGGTCCACGAAGTTATCCACAACCCGCATGCCCATGGTCAACGATCTCCACCGGCCTGCCCAAGTGCGAGGAAGGTCACGTATCCGCTGTCCACAGCCCTGGACCGTCCGATTTCCACAGCCAGAAGCAAGTTATCCACAGGCCTTGTTTCACGTGAAACCACCGACACGAGCATGCCGAATCCATGTACTGCCAACGGGATCAGCACGTGAACAGATGTGACACCGGTCTGCGTGATGCCCGAGTAACCGGGGTCACCATGCCACATTCCACAGGCACGCCCCCGCCTATCCACAAAGTTATCCACAGGCACCCTGTGGGCTGTGGTTTCACGTGAAACCGACCGGGGGGAATCCACAGCCGGGGGGAGACAGGACCGCCTGGCTGGGCTAGATTCTGCAGGTGGCCGATACCCCCATGCCCCTTCCCGGCTTCACTGCGTGGCCCTCGTTCCCATTCGAGGGCGACTTGAAGATCAAGCACCTTGACCCGCCGGTGGACACCGAGCCTGCCCGCAAGGGTGAGGACTCGGCTGACTGCACGGCTTGCACCGCACCCGACGACGCCTACATCTGGGTGAACGAGCGCTGGCGCGTGCGCACCATGGACCGGCCCACGGGCCTGCCGATGGTGCTCATGCTGGAGCCTCGGACCCACCTCGACCTGGGTGACCTGCCGAACCTTCTGGCCGCCGAACTCGGCGTGATGACGGTGCGGCTCGAGCGGGCCATCCGCTCGCTGGACAACGTGGCACGGGTCCACGTCTACCGGTGGGGCGACGGGGCTGCGCACCTCCATGTGTGGTTCATGGCTCGCCCGGTCGGGCAACTACAGCTGCGCGGCACGTTCCTGCCGCTGTGGGACGACATCCTGCCACCGATCGCCGAGGACCAGTGGCGAGAGAGTCTGGCCCACGTCGCGGCGTGGCTCGCGGAGTTCGGCGGCACGCCGCTGGCGCAGCCGCCACGGATCGACTGGCAGGCGCCGGCGAAGTTGACCGACTCCTGACGCTCTCCACGGCGACAGGCCTCACCGAACGGCACTGCCGGAGGTTCGCCACGGCCGGGTGCGTCGGGCCTGACGAGGACTGGCACCAGAAGACAGCGACATAAAGCGAAGCGCCCGGGTTCATGGGAACCCGGGCGCTTCGCTGTGGAGGGGTGGGGCCGATCAGCCGCGCTCGGCCGCCTGCATCACCAGGCGGGCGATCACATCGCCCAGGTCGAGCCCGCCGGCCTGGACCGCCATCGGGAGGAGGGATGTCTCGGTCATACCCGGGGAAACGTTGACCTCGAGGACCGTGCACTCCCCCGACGGCGCCACGATCAGGTCGACCCGGGACATGTCGCGCAGGCCCAGCGCCTGGTGTGCGGCCAGCGCCGTCTTGACCACCTCGGCGCTCGTCTCCGCCGACAAACGGGCGGGGGTGTGCCAGGTGGTCAGGCCGGCGGTGTATCGGGCCGCGTAGTCGTACACCCCGTTGCTGGGCACGATCTCGACGGGCGGGAGCGTGAACGGTCCCTCGCCGAGGTCGAGCACCGAGACCGCTACATCGACTCCCTCGACATAGCGTTCCACCAGGGCGGTCTGGTCGTACGCGAAGCACCCGACCATCGCGGCCGGCAGCGCGGAGGCGTCGCGGACCACCGCGGCGCCCAGGCCTGAGCCGCCCTGGGCGGGCTTGACCATCAGCGGCAGGCCGAGCCGGTCGACGATGCGCTCCAGCACGGCGACGGCGCCGAGTTCGGAGAACCGGTCGTGCGGCAGGGCGACCCACTCGGGGGTGGGGATGCCGCACTCGACGAGCACGGCCTTCGCGGAGGGCTTGTCCCAGGCGAGCCGGGCCGAGCGCGCGTCGGGGCCGACGTAGGGCACGCCGCACAGGTCCAGCACGCCGCGCAGTGAGCCGTCCTCGCCGGTGGAGCCGTGCAGGGCGATGAACACCGCGTCCGGCGGGTCGGACTTCAGCGCGGGCAGCAGTGCCACGTCGGCGTCGAGCATCTCCGCCTCGACGCCGACGGCACGCAGGGCGTCCAGCACCCGGCGGCCCGAACGGAGCGAGACGTCACGTTCGTAGGACAGGCCGCCCGCCAGCACCAGGCAGCGGAGATCGGCTCGGACGACAGGCGCGGTGGACGGTGCGGTCACCCTCGAATCATGCCAAGTCGGGACCGGGCGCGTGCGCGCCGGGCCTCGGCAGGTCGGTGACCGCGTCCAACGGGCCCGTGTCGCCGAAGACGGCGCGCGTGGCCAACTCCTGCTCGACCACGCCGGCCAGGCGTCGTACGCCCTCCCGGATGCGCTCCGGCGGCGGGAACGAGAAGTTCAGCCGCAGGTGCTGCTGCCCGGTGCCGTCGGCGTAGAAGCCGGTGCCGGGCACGTAGGCGACGCGCGCGGCGATGGCGCGGGGCACCATGGCCTTGGAGTTGAGGCCGGCGGGCAGGGTCGCCCAGACGAACAGGCCGCCCGCGGGGCGGGTCCAGGTGGTGCCCTCGGGCATCAGGTCGGACAGCGCGGTCAGCAGCGTGTCGCGGCGCTCCGCGTAGATCTGCTGGTACGTCTTGAGCTGCTGACGCCAGGGCATGGTGGACAGGTAGGTGCTCACCACGGACTGGGCGAAGTTGCTCGGGCACAGGATGTTCGCCTCGGTGGCGATCACCAGCTTGTCGCGTACCGCGTGGGGGGCGAGGATCCAGCCCACCCGCAGGCCCGGCGCGAACGTCTTGGAGAACGTGCTGAGGTAGAAGACGCCGTCGCGGCGGCGGGCCCGCAGCGGCCGCGGCGCCTCGCCCTCGAAGCCGAGCCGGCCATACGGGTCGTCCTCGATGACCAGCAGCCCGGCCCGCTCGCAGATGTCGAGGACCTGCTCGCGGCGCTCCTCGGACAGGGTGACGCCGGCGGGGTTCTGGTAGGTCGGGATGGTGTAGAGGAACTTTACGCGGCGGCCGAGCCGGCGCTGCTCCTCGATGGCCGCCTCCAGCGCGGCCGGGATGAGGCCGTCGTGGTCCATCGGCACGTGCACGACCTGTGCCTGCGCCGCCTGGAAGACGCCGAGCGCGCCGACGTAGGTGGGGCCCTCGGCGAGCACGACGTCGCCGGGGTCGAGGAAGAGCCGGGCGATCAGGTCCAGTGCCTGCTGGCCGCCGATGGTGACGACGACGTCGTCGGGCGAGGCGCCCACCGAGGCGTCGATGCCGACGTCGGCCATCATCGCGCAGATCTGCTCGCGCAGTTCGGGCATGCCCTGGCCGAGTCCGTACTGCAGGGCGCTGGTGCCCTGCTTGGCGACCAGGTCGCCGATGACCTCGCCGACCGCGTCCAGCGGCAGGGCGGCGATGTACGGCATACCTCCGGCGAGTGACACGACCTCGGGGCGGTTGGCCACGGCAAAGAGAGCTCGAATCTCCGAGGCGGTCATCCCGATCATGCGCTGCGCATACCGATCGGTGTAGTCGTCGAGCGTGGTGCCCGTCTCCGACACGGTCCCTCCCCGGCCAGACAAACAGTTGGTCATCGAATCGTACGCTGGGTCATGTGGGTCTTGAACCGACATTCGGTCGAATCCATCCAACGGGATAGGGTGCAGCAAGGCCTTAATCGGGCGTAAAGTCAGTTGGTTGGCTCGGTGACGGGCCGAATTCGGCGATCGCGGCTGCGCCGCGTAAGGGCACGGAGCTGCTCATGTCACGCAGAGTGGTGAATCTGACGCTGGACACCCTGGAGGATCTGCCCAAGGGCTGTCGTAACTGCGTGTTCTGGGAGCTTGATCCGGTTTCCGCCGAGCGTGCCTGCGCCGCGGGCGACCCGGGTCTGGAAAAGGAGGCGTGGGTCTCGCAGACCCTGCTGGAGTGGGGATCCTGCGGCAAGATCGCGTATGTCGACGGCATGCCCGCCGCCTTCGTGCTCTACGCCCCGCCGATGTACGTCCCGCGGGGCAACGCCTTCCCCACCTCTCCGGTCTCCCCCGACGCGGTGCAGCTGATGACGGCGCACGTGGTCGCCGCGTTCGCGGGCGGCGGGCTCGGCCGCGTGCTGATCCAGTCCGTGGCGCGCGACCTGACCAAGCGCGGCGTCCGGGCCATCGAGGCGTTCGGCGACGCGAAGTTCGGCGACCACGCCGAGGAGGATGCGAAGCAGTTCAGCTGCCTCGCGCCGGCCGACTTCTTCCTCGCCGTCGGGTTCAAGACGGTGCGCCCGCATCCCCGCTTCCCCAGGCTGCGCATGGAACTGCGCACCGCGCTGTCGTGGAAGTCCGACGTGGAGTACGCGCTGGAGAAGTTGCTCGGCTCGATGAGCCCGGAGTTGCTGCGCCCGGGCGTGCGGCCGGCGGTGCGCAGCACCACCAACTGAGGCGCTGCTATCGCTCGGTCGTCGCGGGCAGCGGGCTGCGGACCGCCAGTTCGGCGCGGTCCGCGGCGGCGCGGCCGGAGGCCCAGCCCGCGGCGTTGGCGACCCGCGAGGTCCGGCTGACGCGGTGTGGGAACAGGTCCTCGAACGCGGTGTCGACGGCCTCGGACCGGGCGGCCAGCACGGGTACCAGGTCGGTGCCCAGGGACGCTGCCGCGTCGACCTCCTCGCGGACCTCGGTGAGCCGTTCCCCGATGCGGTGGGCGTACGCGCTGAGGAACGCCTGCCGGAACGAGCGCACGTCGTTGCGGCCGTACCGGTCGGCACGCTGGTTCGCGGTGGTCATCGCGTGGATAGCCTGCACGAGCAGCGAGGTGTAGAGCATCTCGACGGCGTCGAGGTCGGGGCCGAAGCCGACGATGGTGCTCAGGCCGAGGTCCTTGAAGTTCAGTGCACGGCAGCGGTTGGCCTCGGCCACCACCTGGAGCAGCATCGCCTTCGGCCCCTCGTAGGGGTTGGCGATGACGATGCGGCGGCTCTCGGGCCCGTCGCTGATTCCGGCGGCGGCGTCGACCAGCGCGTGGTCGATGCTGTGCCGGGCCATCAGCTGCTGGGCCTTGGCGGTGAACGCTTCGGCTTCCTCCGGGAAGTCAGTCGACTCCGCTTTGGCGAGCAACGCCCTGATCCGGTCGAGCATCCGCTTGTCTGCGTACTCTGTCGCATCGGACGTGGCCCGGCGCGGTCGGACCGGCGACCCCGGCGCGTGCCCGGCGTGCTCCAGTGGTGGCAGCTCCTGGTAGAGCCAGCGCATCAGCTCGAACGCACCGCCGAGCACCTTGAGCCGGTCCAGCGAGTGCCTGGCGCCGAACTGGGCCAGCTGGCCGGCGTCGCCGTGCCACCACACGGTCGCGTCGATCGCCGCCAACTCGGCCGCCCAGCGACGGTCGACGGTCGCCGGGTCGTGGGCCCGCATCCGGCTCGCCGTCACGTCGGCGAGCAGCTGCGCCATCCAGTTGCCGGCGGACTTCGGGGCTCCCGCCCGCACGGCGAAGCGGCGCAGCGTGTGGTCCAGCTCGACGGGCCGCCAGTTGCTGTTCCAGGCGTGCTGCACCGCCTGTTCGAGCGCGTCCGACACGGCGGCGTCGACGGCCTGCGGGTCGAGGGTGCTGGCGTACACCTGGTCGCAGACGACGCGGTAGCGCCGGTGGTCGCGTTGCAGGATCGCGGCGGCGATCTCGACCAGCATCCGGTCGGCGTAGCGGCGCGCCTGTTCTGCGGTGGGGGTGGTCGGCATGGTCAGCTCGGCAGGGCGAGGCGCAGCGCGCTCACATCGATGGTGCCGGTCTTCACGTCGATCTCGACCGGGAAGTACATCCGCTGCACGGCGGCGACGATGGCCTCGACCACGCGCTCGCGGAACATCGGGTCGATCAGCTGCGCGCGGTCCTTCGGGGAGGTCAGGTAGCCGACGTCCACCCGTACCGCGGGCATGCGGGTGTAGCGCAGCAGCTCCCAGGTCTTGGCGTGGGTGTGGCAGTTGCGCAGGCCGGTGCGTGCCACGATCTCGCGCTGTACCAGGCCGGCCAGCCGCTCCCCCATCGTCGAGGTGACGCCGTTGGAGGTGCCGTAGTGGTAGGTGGCCACCCCGTCGGCCTGCGGGTTGTGGTGGCCGTCGATGTGCAGCGAGATCAGCAGGTCCGCGGCCAGGTCGTTGGCCAGTTGCGCACGGTCGAGATCGCTGGGCGCCTCGATCGGCAGCGGGCCGCGGGTCAGGTGCACCCGCATGCCGGCCGCGGCGAGCCGGCCCTCCAGCCGGGTGGCGAGGTCGTATGCCAGGTCGGACTCGGTCCAGCGCAGCGGGCCGTCGGGCACCACCACGCCCGGATCGGAGCCGCCGTGCCCCGGGTCGACGATGATCTGCCGTCCGACCAGGCTCGGCCCGGTCTGCCGGAAGGTGACCTCCTCGCGCAGCTTCAGCGGGGAGCCGCCGACCACCTTGCGCCCGAGCCGCCGCAGCATGTGCAGGGTCTGTGGGCCGCAGGTGCCGTCCGGGGTGAGGCCCATCTCGCGCTGGAAGGCCGACAGGCCCCGCGCGGTGCGCGGCCCGTAGACGCCGTCGGTGCGGCCTACGTCGTATCCCATCTCCAGCAGCCGCTCCTGCAATTGGCGCACGTCGTCGCCGCGCAGCGGCTCGGAGACGCTGAAGTAGAGCGTGCGGGCGCCCAGGGTCCACCGGGCCGCGTCCAGGGCGCGCCAGGTCTCGGCACCCACCTCGCCGTCCACGGACAGCCCACGGTCCTGCTGGAAGGCCCGCACGGCCCGTTCCACGGGCGGGTTGAAGTGGTCCGCCTCGGCCGGGTCGGCCGGGGCTTCCAACAGCCCCAGCGCGACCAGGATCGACCGGATCTCGGTGACGGCCGGGCCGCGCTCACCGCGCTTGATGGCTCGCACAGCGGACCTCCTGGTAAACCTCACAAATGCCACCGGAGCCTATCGCGCCGCGCGGGCCGGTAGGGACCTCGAACCTGTAGTCGTTCCGACGCGCCGTCCCGGTGTGTTCGACCGGACCACGACCATGTTCCACGGTCCGGCCGCCGACAAACCCGTGGGGCCCCGAGCCGCAGCTCAGAGCCCCATGGGGTGGCGCACGATCAGAGCGCCGACTCGATGAGCCGGACGATGTCGCCCTTGGGCTTGGCGCCCGCGACCGACTGCACCGGCTGGCCGCCCTTGAACAGGGTCAGCGTCGGCACGGACATGACGCGGTAGGCCCGCGCGGTCTCCGGGTTGGCGTCGATGTCCAGCTTGACGATGGTGACCTTCTCGCCCATCTCGGTGGCGATCTCCTCGAGCACCGGCGCGACCTTGCGGCACGGCCCGCACCATTCGGCCCAGAAGTCCACCAGCACCGGCTTGTCGGACTGCAGTACGTCACTGACGAACGTGGCGTCGGTGACCGCCTTCGCGGATCCCATTCGGGTATCTCCTATCTCAGAATCGTTCAGTCTGTTGTCCGGTCGGCGGCTGGCGCCGCCGGACCGCGCCTGGCGGGCGATGCCGCCCGCCAGGCGCTCAGTGCGCCAAGAACCGCTCCGCGTCGAGTGCCGCGGTGCAGCCGGTGCCGGCCGCGGTGATGGCCTGGCGGTAGGTGTGGTCGACCAGGTCACCCGCGGCGAAGACGCCGGGGATGTTGGTACGGGTGCTCGGCGCGTCGACCTTCACGTAGCCCTCGTCGTCCAGCTCGACCTGGCCGCGGAACATCTCGCTGCGCGGGTCGTGGCCGATGGCGACGAACACCCCGGTCGCCGGGAGCTCGCGGGACTCGTTCGTGATCACGTTGTGCACGCGGATGCCGGAGACCTTGCCGTCGGTGCCGAGGATCTCGTCGATCACGGTGTTCCACTCGACCGAGATCTTCTCGTTGGCCAGCGCGCGCTCAGCCATGATCTTGCTGGCGCGGAACTCGTCGCGGCGGTGGATGATCGTGACGTGCTCGGCGAAACGGGTGAGGAACGTCGCCTCCTCCATGGCCGAGTCGCCGCCGCCGGCGACCACGATGCGCTGGCCCTTGAAGAAGAAGCCGTCACAGGTGGCACAGGAGGACACGCCGTGGCCCAGCAGTTCCTGCTCGCCGGGCACGCCCAGCGGGCGCCAGGCGGAACCGGTGGTCAGCACGACGGCGCGGGCACGGTACTCCCGGTCGCCGACCCATACGCTCTTGACCTCGCCGGACAGCTCGACACGGGTGGCGTTGTCGGTGATGAACTCGGTGCCGAAGCGCTCGGCCTGCTTGCGCATCTGGTCCATCAGCTCGGGACCCATGACCCCGTCCGGGAAGCCGGGGAAGTTCTCCACGTCGGTGGTGGTCATCAGCGCTCCGCCCGACTCGACGCCCTCGATGAGCAGGGGCTTCAAGTTGGCCCGCGCAGCGTAGACGGCGGCGGTGTACCCGGCCGGACCCGAGCCGACAATGATCAGGTTTCGGACGTTCTCCACGAGACGCGCTCCCTTGGGTCGGCACGAACTGTTCGCGCCGTACTTGTCGCTGGCTGAAACGCCATCGTACGGAGCGAGCATTCCATTACGGCCCCAGCGGTGGGTCAGCTCACTGTGTCTAGTTACGGGGGCTGCGGAACAGCTCGTCAGTGCCGTTCTCGCCGCACCGCGGACCGGCCACGAACCACCAGCCGCCGCCGGCCGTGTCGACCGTCACGACGATGGCGGGACGCCCCTCGAAGCGGGCGAAGTCGGCTCCGGTGACCGTGCCCGGCAGGACCGTCCGGATGGCGTCCAGACAGCCAGTGAATGCCGTGGTCGAGTAGGTCAGCCGGTCCAGGTCGGCCGTCGCCGACATCGTGTTGTCGCCCGTCCTGGCGGCCTCGGAGCTGGGAGCGGTCTTCTGCGTCATGACGTTCGGGCCGCTCAGCATCTCGCGCCGGTAGTCGGTGCCGCTCGCGGTGACCGCCACACTGCCCTCCGTCTGCACCGCCGGGGGCACGCCCGCGTCCTCGGCGCTGAAGCCGGTGGCCGTGTCGTGCACCGACGTGGCGAGCGGGCCCAACGGCAGCACGATGCCGGCCAGCGCGAGCGCGCCGACGGCCACGGCGACCGGGGCGGCCCAGCGCCGCCAACCGCGCCTGGCCGGGCGGGCACCGCGGGCGTCCCGGTCCAGCGTCCGCTCGCCCACGGCGACCCGCGGCGGAGGAGCCGGGGACGCGGCGAACTCGGGGGACGCCAGCAGGGCGTCGAAGCGCGCGGCGATGTCGTCGGGCATCGGTTCGGCGACGGCGGCCAGTGCCGCCAGGTCGGCGTCGACCAGCAGAAGCGCCGAGCGCAGGTCGTCGGCGGCGGAACGCCAGGCGGGATCGTCGGCGACGAGGCGGGCGATCCGGTCGTGCTCCGGGGTGCCGTCCAGCGCACCGCCGACGTAGTCGGCCAGCAAGTCGAGATCAACTGCGCTCATCAGAGCCCCCCTCCCGGTGTGACGTCCTGTGGTCGTGTCCCTCCGACGTCAGGGGAGTCGCTGAGGTTGCGCAGGTGCCCCAA
The DNA here is from genome assembly GCF_009720365.1 of Catellatospora paridis. Taxonomy (GTDB): domain Bacteria; phylum Actinomycetota; class Actinomycetes; order Mycobacteriales; family Micromonosporaceae; genus Catellatospora; species Catellatospora paridis. Next base: position 98,202 of record NZ_ML769319.1, read on the forward strand.
CATCACAGCGAGCCGGGACCGGCCCCGTGAGCAGCGGCTTTTGATCGTGCCTTCGGCCACTCCCATCAACTGGGCGACCTCCGCGACCGAGTAGCCCTGCAGGTCCACGAGCACGAGCGCGGCACGCTGGTCGTACGGCAGTTCGGCCAGCGCGGCCCGGACCACCATGGCCGTGTCGTGGTCGGTGCTGGGCGCGGCGGGTTCGTTGCGGGAGGGGGCGTGCCGGTCGTCGTCGTCCGCGCCGGCCTGGCCGGGCAGCGGCACCGTCAGGTGGGCCTGACGGCGGCGTAGCCGGTCCACGCAGGCGTTCACCACGATGCGGTGCAGCCACGTGGTGACCGCCGCCTCGCCCCGGAACCTGGCCGCGGCGCGGTGCGCCGACAGCATCGCCTCCTGCAGCGCGTCGGCGGCGTCCTCGCGGTCGTTGGTGGTCCGCAGCGCGACCGCCCACAGGCGGTCCCGGTGGCGGCGGAACAGCACCCCGAAGGCGTCGGGCTCACCGGCGGCGTGCGCCGCCAGCAGCTCCTCGTCCGTGCGGGGGTCCTGCCCGGTCACTGCACCTCTACTACGATCTCCTGCACGCCGACGCGGTAGGGAAATTCCGACTCGGAGGGGTCCCGCGGCAGCTCGGTGATCCAGACCACCAGGTACTGGTACGGCGTCGAGGCGTCGGTGGAGAACACCATGGTGGTGCCCGATTCCTTGCCGAAGGCCTGGGACCCGGCGACCGGCTTGAAGGTGTCGACGATGGTCTTGTCGCCGGCCTTCGAGTTCGGCGCGTCCGCGGAGCCGCCGAGCAGCGAGGCTGAGGTGCCGGGCGCGGAGAGCTCGACCGTCACGCTGGACACCAACTGCGGTTTGTCCAGCGTGATCAGGATGCCGATGCCCTTCTTGCCGTTGTTGCCGAAGTTCGGCTGCGTGTAGCCGGTCGTTTTCCACACCGTCTTCGCGTTGGCGTCAACCATGTTCGGCGCCTGGGTGGCGTTGTCCCGGTCCCCGAACGGAGCGATGATGCGCACCTGGTCCTTGGTCAGGTTGAGCGCCTTGGGCTGTGGCGCGGCGCTGGCGCTGGCCTGGACGGTGTTGCCGGACGGCTGGCTCGAGGACGGCTCGGTCGCGTCGGCGTTGAGCGCGCGGACCGCCAGCACCAGGCCGGAGACGACCAGCGCGAGCGCGACACCGCCGGCGACCAGCAGCCGGGGGGTGGCGGCGCGGGGCGCGGGCTCCGCCGGGGCGGTCTCGTCGGCGAAGCGCAGGGTGCCGTTGCCGCCGAACAGCATGCGGTCGCCGGTGTCCAGGCGGGCCAGCTCACCGGTGAGCACCTGCGCCGTGGGCAGCGCCAGCTTCGCGTCGAGCAGGTCCATGACCAGGTCGTCGAGGTAGGTCGGGACGCCGGCCCGCACGTTGCGGGGCGCGACCAGGGCGCCGGTGCTGTCGCGGCGGCCGTCGGGCAGCGCGGTGACGCGGTCGGCCTCGGCGCGCGGCCAGTGGCCGGTGAGCATGAAGTAGGCCAGCGCGCCGAGGCTGCGCACGTCGGCCTCGTTGCTGGTGGTCGAGTCGACCCGGGCGTCGGCCAGCACGACCCGCCCGTCGGCGGCGACCAGGACCGTGCCAGGGTGCACGTTGCCGTGCGCCATTCCGCTGGCGTGCAGCGCGGAGACCGCGTCCGTGACCGCGTGCAGCACCGAGGTGGTGCGCTCGGCGTCGAAGGGGCCCTCCTCGGCGACCAGGTCGCGCAGGGCGGTGCCGTCGATCCACTCGCGGATCACGTAGGCCCGCTCGCCCTCGTCGATCGCGTCGTAGACGCCGATCAGGTTGCCGTGCACGACGCGGCTGGCCGTCACCGCGGCGGAGAGCATCTCCTCGGCGGAGGCTCCACCCGGCGTACGTAGCACCAGAGCGACCGGACGGCGCAACACGATGTCGACCCCGCGCCAGACCTGGCGGCCGGCGCTGTCGTCGTTGATGTGCTCCTCAAGGCGGTAGCGTTCGGCGAGCACGTCGCCCACCGCAAGCCCACCCAGCGATCCGGCAGCGGACCCGGCCGCTTGACCCTCGCCGACCTGGGTCACCCCGTCCTCCCTCATCAAGCAGTCGCTCTCTATCAGCTCGGCTCGGATTCGATCAGCCATCTGGCGCGTGTCGAAGCCGTCGCATTGTTGTCCGCTATCTAGAGAGCCTAGGCGCTCCGCTCGGTTGCCGAGTGCGACCTTACAGCTATCCGACGAATCGGCGCACCGGCAAGGGGCCGGTTCCCGGACTCGAACGTATATCAGTCGCCGGTACGGATACTCCGTGCGCGTGACCCAAAATAGCTATGCTTCCTCCATATCGGGCAAAATATGGCAAGGGGACGTAACTCATGGTGGACGCGGCGGCGATAACGACGGGGTACACCTTCGGCGGCCCAGCGCTCGACCTCGGCGCACTCGTGGGCGACGGCGGCAAGGCCGACCCCGACTGCCCGATCCGGGTCCCGCTGGCCATGCTCAACCGGCACGGCCTGGTGGCCGGCGCCACCGGCACCGGCAAGACCAAGACGCTGCAGGTGATGGCCGAGCAGCTGTCCGCGGCGGGCGTGCCGGTCTTCCTCGCCGACATCAAGGGCGACGTCAGCGGCATGGCCGCCCCGGCGGTGCCCGGCGAGCGGATCAGCGAGCGGATGGCCGAGCTCGGCCAGTCCTGGACCCCGACCGCGTACCCCTGCGAGTTCCTCACCCTCGGCGGCAAGGGCGTCGGCGTGCCCGTGCGCGCGACCGTCACCGACTTCGGGCCCCTGCTGCTGGCCAAGGTCATGGACCTGACCGAGGTGCAGACCTCCTCGCTAAATCTGGTCTTCCATTTCGCCGACGCCAAAGGGCTGCCGCTGGTCGACGTCAAGGACCTGCGTTCGGTGATCCAGTATCTGGTGTCCGAGGAGGGGGCGGCCGAACTGAAGAGCCTGGGCGGGCTGTCCAAGCAGACCGCCGGAGTGCTGCTGCGCGAGCTGATCGGGTTCAGCGACGCCGGGGCGGACGCGTTCTTCGGCGAGCCCGAGTTCGCCACCACCGACCTGCTCCGCAACGCCCCCGACGGGCGGGGCATGGTCACCATCCTGGAGCTGCCCGGGGTGGTCGCCCAGCCCGCGCTGTTCTCCTCGTTCCTGATGTGGCTGCTGGCCGACCTCTACCAGGAGCTGCCGGAGGTCGGCGACCCGGACAAGCCCCGACTCGTGTTCTTCTTCGACGAGGCGCACCTGCTGTTCCGGGACGCTTCCAAGGCCTTCCTGGAGTCGATCACCCAGACGGTCCGGCTGATCCGGTCCAAGGGCGTCGGGGTCTTCTTCGTCACGCAGACCCCCAAGGACGTGCACGCCGACGTGCTCGCCCAGCTGGGCAGCCGGGTCCAGCACGCGCTGCGGGCGTACACCCCCGACGACGCGAAGGCGCTGCGGGCGACCGTCTCCACCTTTCCGAAGTCGGACTACGACCTGGAGGAGGTGCTCACCCAGCTCGGCACCGGCGAGGCGATCGTGACCGTGCTGAACGAGAAGGGAGCGCCGACGCCGGTCGCCTGGACCCGGCTGCGGGCGCCCCAGTCGTTGATGGCGGCGGTCGAGCCCGCGGTGATGGCGGCGCTGGTCGCCGGGTCGCCGCTGGGCGCGAAGTACAGCCAGCCGGTGGACCGGGAGTCGGCGTACGAGATGCTCGCCGCCCGGCTCGCGCCGCCGCCGCAGCCCGCGCCCGTGCCGACCCAGCCGCCCGCTCCCCCGCCGGCCCGGCCCGAGCCGAACCTCGCCGAGCAGATCCTCGGCTCCAAGACCACCAAACGCCTGCTCACCACAGCCGCCGCCGCAGCCGGCACCGCGATCATCCGCTCCATCTTCGGCACCCGCCGGCGCCGCTGACTCGGCCGGCCCCCAGTTTCAGGGAAACTGCGCCTTCGGGGGCGCCCGAAGCGACACTTTCCCCGAAACTGCTGGTCAGCGGCCGATCTTGCGGCGGACCATGCCGACGACGTCCTGGACTTCGGTGACCTTGAGGGCCAGGGCGGACGCGCCGTAGACGCCGCAGATCACGATGCCGCCCGCGATCAGCGTCACCCAGCTGGTGAAGATGCTGACGTTGCCCTGCGTGGCACCCATGAACAGCAGCTTGACCGTGCCATAGCCGGCCGCGGCGGCGATCAGGGCGGCCACCACGACCTTGCCGATGGTGATCGAGATCCGGCGCAGGCCGATCAGGCCGATCCGCCGCTTGAGCAGGGTCGCGGAGAGCACGGCGGCGAAGGCGTACGAGGCGGCGTTGCCGATCATCATGCCGACCGCGGCGGTCGACGCGGCGAACAGCGCCCACCAGCCCAGCTGGATGGACAGCCGCATGGTGATCACCGGCAGGTTGAGCAGCGCCGGCGTCTTCGTGTCCTGCATCGAGTAGTAGCTGAAGTTGAACAGCTGGCTGATCGCGAACGGCAGCAGCGCCAGACCGGCCATGGCCAGCACGGGCGCGGTCTGGATCGCGTCCGCCCGGTAGAACGCCCCGCGCTGGAACAGCGCGATCGAGATCGGCAGCGCCAGCACCATGTAGATGACGGCGAGGGGTGCCAGCATCACGACGACCGTGCGGATGCCCCGGCTCAGGTCGGCGGCGATGTCGCCGGCCCGGCCCTCGGCCGCGGCCGCGCTCATCCGGGGCAGCAGCGCCGTGATGATCGAGACCGCGACGATGCCGTGCGCCATCATCATCAGCAGGAAGACGTTGTTGTAGATCATCGGGCCGGCCGCGCCCTGGTCGCCCGCCTTGTTGAGCAGCCTCGTGAGCACCAGCAGCGCAAGCTGGTTGACGATCACGTAGCAGAACATCCAGCCGCCGACCCGGGCCAGCCGGCGCAGGCCCAGTTCGCGGAAGTCGAAGCGCCAGCGCCAGCGGAAGCCCACCTTGCGCAGCGCGGGCAGCAGGCCGAAAGCCTGGACCACGATGCCGAGCAGCACGCCGCCGCCGAGCACCAGGATGCGCCCCGGGGTCATGTCCTCGGGCTCGATCTGCTTGGCGCCGAACACCGCCAGGTAGAAGCCGCCGGTGGCGATGACGATGGCGTTGTTCAGGATCGGGGTCCACATGGGGGCGGCGAACTGCCCCCGGGTGTTGAGCACCGCGCTGCACAGGCCGGTCAGGCCGTAGAAGAAGATCGTCGGCAGCATCAGGTACGACAGCATGGTGATCAGGTGCCGCGTCGCCTCGGACGATTCGCGGCTGGCGTACGCGAGGGTCAGCAGTGGGGCGCAGATCACCGCCAGCACCGTGGTGATGCCGAGCACGACCACCGTGAGGGTCAGCAGCCGCTGGGTGAACGCCTGCCCGCGGTCCACGTCGCCCTTGCGGGCGCGGACCAGCATCGGCACCAGCACGCTGGACAGGATGCCGCCGAGCAGCAGCTCGTAGATCATTCCGGGGAAGATCTGCGCGGTGGTGTACGCGTTGCCGACCAGGCCGCCGCCGAGCGCGGCCGCCATCGTCGCGGTGCGCAGGAAGCCGGTGCCCCGGCTGACCAGGGAGCCGACGGCCATCATGGCGGAGTTGCCGGCCGCCCCCTTGTGCTCGTCCTCGAAGGTAGGCTCTGCTGCGGCCTCGAGCTCCTCGGCGGGCAGCGCCGTACCCACCACGTGCGGGATCACCGTGGTGTGGTCCGACTCGACCGGGGGGAGACGATCGGGGGCTGTCATGGGATGCACCATACCTGCGAACGCCGGTGACCAGCCTCCCCAGTACGCTGGATGATCGATGTCGCCCTCACCTGAACTCACCGCCGTCCAGCGCAACGCCGTCTCGGAGCTGTTGCGCGTCTCCCCCGTCGCCGACGAACTGGGCCGCCGGTTCGCCAAGGCCGGGTTCGAGCTGCATCTCGTGGGCGGATCCGTCCGCGACGCGCTGCTCGGCCGCCTCGGTGACGACCTCGACTTCTGCACCGACGCCCGCCCGGAGGACACCCTCAAGATCGTCAAGGGTTGGGCCGAGGCGATCTGGGAGACCGGCCGCGAGTTCGGCACCATCGGCCTGCAGCGCGGCGGCCTGCGCCTGGAGGTCACCACCTACCGCGCGGAGTCCTACGACGGCGTCAGCCGCAACCCGCAGGTGCAGTACGGCGACAACCTGCACGACGACCTGGTGCGCCGCGACTTCACGGTCAACGCGATGGCGGTCAGCCTGCCCGGCCACGAGTTCGCCGACCCGTTCGGCGGTCTGGCCGACCTGGCCGCGCGGGTGATCCGTACGCCCGGCACCCCGGCCCAGTCGTTCGGCGACGACCCGCTGCGCATGCTGCGCGCCGCCCGCTTCGCCGCCCAGCTGCGCTTCACCGTCGACCCGGCCGTGGTCACCGCGATGGAGCACATGGCCGAGGATCTGCGCCGGATCACCGCCGAGCGGATCCGCGACGAGTTCTCCAAGCTGCTGCTCGGCGCGGACCCGGTCACCGGGCTGCGGCTGCTGGTCGACACGGGGCTGGCCGACCAGTTCCTGCCTGAACTGGCCGGGCTCAAGCTGGAGATCGACGAGCACGCCCAGCACAAGGACGTGTACGAGCACACCCTCAAGGTGGTCGGCAACGCGGTCGGCTTCGACAGCGCCGACGGCGGGCCCGACCTGGTGCTGCGGCTGGCGGCGCTGCTGCACGACATCGGCAAGCCGGCCACCAAGGCAGTCGGCGGCGACGGCGGCGTGAGCTTCCACCACCACGAGATGGTCGGCGCGCGGATGGCCAAGTCGCGGCTGAAGCTGCTCAAGTACCCCAAGGACGTGATCTCGCCGGTGGTCGCGCTGGTCGGGCTGCACCTGCGCTTCTACGGGTACGGCCGCGGCGAGTGGACCGACTCGGCGGTGCGCCGCTACGTCACCGACGCCGGGGACCAGCTCGCCCGCCTGCACAAGCTCACCCGTTCCGACTGCACCACCCGCAACAAGCGCAAGGCCTCCCTGCTGGCCGCGGACTACGACGCGCTGGAGGTGCGCATCGCCCGCATCCAGGAGGAGGAGGACCTGGCCCGGGTGCGGCCCGATCTCGACGGCAACGCGATCATGGAGCTGCTCGGCGTCCCGGCGGGCCCGGTCGTCGGCCGCGCCTGGAAGCACCTCAAGGAGCTGCGGCTGGAGCGCGGGCCGCTCAGCCGCGACGAGGCCGAGGCCGAGCTCCAGCGCTGGGCCCGCACCGAGGGCCTCATCCCCTGACCCGCGTCCCCGCGGGCCGGGTGGTCAGGCCTGGGCCGCGGGGGCAGCGGGACGGGCCGCGGTGGCGAACCAGTACCAGGCGGCCAGCAGGACGAAGGCCGTGGCGGTGATGATCAGGCCGAGCGCGGACTTGCCGTTCGGCGGCAGGGTCACCGCCGCGGTGAACAGGCCCGTGACGAAGCACAGGTTGAACGCGGTGTCGTTGACGCTGAAGATGCGGCCGCGGTATTCGTCGAGGCACTCGCGCTGGATGGTCGCGTCCACGATGATCTTCATGCTCTGCGAGGCGACGTTCACCAGGAACACGGCGACCAGCAGCAGCGGCGCGACGAACGGCAGCCCGAAGACCAGCACCACCACGCCGACCGCGGCGACCACGCCGCTCAGCCAGCGCCGCGCGTCCCACCAGCGGACCGCGAGCGGGGTGATCACGGCGGCCAGCGCCGCGCCGGCCGCGCCGGAGAGCACCACCAGGCCCAGCTGCCCCATCGACGTCGCCGCGCCGGACACCTGCTCGGCCCGGTCGGCGGCGTGCCCGAAGTAGCGGCTGTAGAGCAGCAGCACCGCGAGCGTGAGCACGCCGTAGAGGAAGCGGTAGGCCGACTGCAGCGCCATGATCCGCAGCGCCTTGCGCCGCTCCGCCAGGTGCCGGGCCCCGCTGATCATGCCGCGGAACACCTGGACCACGGCCTCACTGATCTTCGAGGTGGCCCGCTCGTGGGCGTGCGGGCCCAGCTCGTCGCGGCGGAAGAAGCGCCGCGCCAGCAGTCCGGACGCCAGGTAGCCGAGCGAGGCTGTGGCCGCGATGACGCCGTATCCGTGCCGGTCCGTGCCGACCACGTGCAGCGCGACCACGGACGCCGCGGTGAACAGGCCCACCGAGTAGCAGATGGTGCCGAGCGTGGACGCCAGCGCGTTCGCCGGGACCAGCTTGCGCTCCTCCACCACGTGCGGCAGTGCGGCCGACAGGCCGGCCAGGAAGAACCGGTTGATCGCGATGACGATGAGCGCGCAGACCGCGAAGCCGATGCCCTGCGCCCCGGACCAGAGCAGCGCCGCGGCGGGCAGGACCATCGCGGCGCGGGCCAGGTTGGCCGTCGACAGCGACGCGCGGCGGTCCCAGCGGTCCAGCAGCACGCCGACGTACGGGCCGAGCAGCGAGTACGGCAGCAGCAGGATGGCGAAGCCGGCGGCGATGGCGACCGGGCTGGACTGCCGGTCGGGGTTGAACAGCAGCGACCCGGCCAGCCCGGCCTGGAACCAGCCGTCGGCGATCTGGCTGGTCAGTCTCACCCCGAGCAGCCGTCGGAACGGCACCCCGGCCAGGATCGCGCGGGAGCTCGCGGCGACCTTCGGCGTGGGCACGGTGTTCGGCATCACGGGGTGCGGCACGTCACCACCCTACGTGGCGGGGCCGCCCCGTACATGAACGCTGCGGGCGTTCCGGTCATCCACGACCCGAACGCCCGCAGCGGCGGTCCTTTTCAGCGACGCTGCGGGCGTCCCGTCATCCGTGACCGGAATGCCCGCAGCGGGTGGTTCACTCCTTGCTGGTCGCCGCGCCGGTCACCTTCGCCAGCAGCGCCGGCAGGTCGATGCCGGTCAGGTCGTTGCCCAGCTGCAGGCCCTGGGCGACGTTCGTGGCCACGGACTTGGTCAGCGAGCTCGCGCCGTCGGTGGAGATGACGGTCATCTTGTCGATCGCGCTCAACGGCGCGGACGCCGCGGCGACGACCTGCGGCAGCACCCGGACCAGCAGGTCGAGCACGGCCGCCTCGCCGTACTGGGCGAAGGCCTCGGCCTTGAGGCGCATCGCCTCGGCCTCGGACTGGCCCTTGGCCAGGATGGCGGCCGCGTCCGCGGTGCCTTCGCGCTCGACCGCGTCCGCGATGGCGGTACGCCGCCGCTGCTCGGCCTCACCCTCCTTGGCACCCTCGATCGCGTTGGCCTCGGCCAGCGCGGCCCGGCGGGCCCGCTCGCCCTCACCGGTCAGGCGGGACTGCTCGGCCTGGGCCTGGGCGGCGGCGATGGTCGCCTGACGGGCCGCGTCGGCGGCCAGCACCCGGGCGTTGCGGTCGGCCTCGGCCTCCTGCTCGACCTTGTATCGCGCCGCGTCGGCGGGCTTGCGCACCTCGGTGTCGAGCTGGCGCTGCTTGAGCTCCGCGTTCTGCTCGGCCACCTTGCGCTGCTCGGCGATGATCACCTGCTGGCGCTCGGCCTCGGCGAGCGGTCCGGCCGCGGCGGAGACGGCCTTGGCGGCGTCGATCTCGGCCTGGATGCCGGCCTGCTTGAGGGCGAGGTTGCGCTGCGCCTCGGCGATCGACTCCTCGGCGAGCAGGCGGGCCTGCTCGGCCTGCTGGCGGGCCAGCGCCTCGGCGATGGCGGCGTCCTTGAGCACCCGGGCGGCCTCGGGCCGGCCCAGGTCCTGCAGGTACGAGCCCTCGGCGAGGATGTCCTGCAGCTGGAACGTGTCGAGCACCAGACCCTGGTTGGTCATCGAGTGCTCCGCCTCCTCCGCGACGGCGGAGGCGAACGCGGCCCGGTCCCGGATGATCTCCTCGATGGTGAGCCGGCCCACGATGGAGCGCAGCGCACCGGCCAGCACCTCGCGGGTGAACTCCTCGATCTCGTTCTGCTGGTGCAGGAAGCGCTGAGCCGAGGCGCGGATCGCGTCCTCGGTGCCGCCGACCTTCACGATCGCGACGCCCTGCAGGTTGGCGCGGATGCCCTGCTTGCTCACCGCGCCCGTGATCTCGACGTGGATGCGGCGGCTGGACAGGTCGAGGACCTGCAGCTTCTGGACCACCGGCAGCACGAACACGGAGGCGCCCATGACGACCTTCTGGCCCGAGAGGTCGGTGGAGCGCGCTCCGTCGGCGGTCTCGGTGGTCCGGCCCTTGCGGCCCGTCACGATGAAAGCCTCGTTGGGCCCGGCCACCTTGATCCGGGACAGCACGAAGAGGATGAGCAGGAGTACGAGCAGCACGCCGCCCGCGATCGCAATGGTGAGGGCTGTCATTGCCTTCCTTCTTCCGGGGGAGCTACTGCTCCGGGACTTCCTGGACGATCACGCTGGTGTCGCTGACGGCGGACGTCACGACGACCTTGGTCCCCAGCGGCACGGGACGCTCGGCGCGGGCGGACAGCTTGACCGGCTGCCCGCCGATGCGCACGCGGACCTCACCGAAGCCGCCGGCGGGGATGGGGGTGACCACCACGCCCCGGGTGCCGACCAGATCGGCGCGGGTGGGGGTGGCGTCGGTGCGCATGTTCGACATGCGTTTTACCAGGTAGCTGGCCAGAAAGGCCAGTGGTATCGCGGCGACTGTAGCGATGAACAGCACTGCGGCGATACCCAGGGCGTCGTCGGTGAGCTCGTTCACGATGGCCGCGGTGAAGCCGAAGCCGCCGAGGAATGTGGCGAGCAGCTCCGTGGAGACGAAGCCGTCGCCGAGGTCGAGGAGGTCACCGCCGAGCACGGCGACCGCCGCGATGACGATGCCGAGTGCCCCGATGATCAGAAAGACCAGTGTCGCCGTACCCACGCCGGGAACCGTAGCGACCTCGGGCAACAGCGGGCCGTCACGGCAACACGCTCGCCGGCTGCCGCGGCCTTAATCGGTGTCATCCTCCGCTGCGCTGCGGATGACACCGAGCGGCCGCTACCGCGGGCGACGACTTCTCAGTCGGCCACCCAGCCGATGACCTTGATGGCGCCGATGCCGGCCAGTACGAGCGCGACGCCGATCACCACGAGGGTGAACAGACACGGCACCACCACACCGCGCTTCTTCGTGGGCGCCCGGTAGGACCCGGCCCACTGCGTGGGTTTGCCCGACCGTTCCGCCTCGTCGGCCAGCTGCACCAGCCGCTGGGCCGCGGTCGCGGACAGGTGCACGGTGTCGCCCTGGAAGTGCAGCAGCCGCAGCCGCTGCCAGGGGTCAGGGTTGGCCTTGGCGAACGCCGTCAACTCGGCGTCGCGCACCTCGTCGGTCAGGAAACCCCACCGGCCCGCCTCCACGGGATTACCGGTCTGCCGGTAGATGGAGGAGAGCAGCGCGCGGATGTCGATGTCGTCGGGAAGGACGGCCAGCAGGGTCCGCAGACGCTGCACAGCCAGATAGGTATGCCCGGCCGCGAGATCGGCGCGCACCCGGGCGAGTACGTCCGCCTTTGCCACTCACTGATCCTTATGGACCGGTGGCATGTCACGCCAGGGGCATTTATAACGGCCGGGTCACAGATCACACCGATGTTTCGGCGCTAGAAGATCCAGTCCAGTGCCGTTCGGGCACCGACGACCACCAATGCGGACAGAGCGACCAGTGCCGCGACGGCGGCCGCGGTCCACAGGCGTGATCCCCGGTGGGTGTTCGGCTTCGACGACGGTGCCGAAGCCGCAGCGGCCAGCAGCGGTGCCAGCCTGACGCGGGAGAGGTCGGTCGGGGCGGGTGCGCCGATCGGCCAGCGCAGGGCGTCGAGACGACGGTGTGTCGGATAGCGGCCCTCGAACGCTTCGAGTTCCGCGGGTTCGGCGGCTTCGTCGAGGTAGGACCAGCGGCCGGCCTCGACGACGTTGCCGGTGGCCCGGTAGATCGCGGCGAGCCTGCGCCGCAGATCCAGGTCGGTGGGATGCGCGGCGACCAGGCTGTGCATGCGCTGGATCGCCGGGTAGGTATGGCCACGTGACAGGTCCGTGGTCACCCGATCCATCAGATCTGACTTCCCCATGACCCCACTATGCATATCCGCGGGCCGAGGGTCCATACATCGAGCGTGCCGTAAAGGTGCGCGTCAGGGGCCTATTAGTACAGACGATGGCCTATCTACCGCGTGACGTTCGTCAATTTCCGCAGTAGACAGGCCATCGTCAGGTGAATGAGTGTGCCCGCTCACACTTTTCAAGAACGGGTCCGAAATCAACGATTAACAGTGCCCTTGATGAAGTTCTCGACCGACTCGTGCGCGTCGTGATCGTTGTACTGCACCGGCGGAGACTTCATGAAGTAGCTCGAAGCGGACAGGATCGGTCCACCGATCTTGCGGTCCAGTGCGATCTTCGCGGCGCGCACCGCGTCGATGATGACGCCGGCCGAGTTCGGCGAGTCCCACACCTCGAGCTTGAGCTCGGCGTTGAGCGGGGTGTCACCGAAGGAGCGGCCCTCCAGGCGGATGTACGCCCACTTGCGGTCGTCGAGCCACGGCACGTGGTCCGACGGGCCGATGTGCACGTCGCTCTTCGACATCTCGTGCGGGATCTGGGACGTCACCGACTGCGTCTTCGAGATCTTCTTCGAGACCAGGCGCTTGCGCTCCAGCATGTTCATGAAGTCCATGTTGCCGCCGAAGTTGAGCTGGTACGTGCGCAGCAGCTCCACGCCGCGGTCCTCGAACAGCTTCGCCAGGGCGCGGTGCACGATGGTGGCGCCGACCTGGCTCTTGATGTCGTCGCCGACGATCGGCAGGCCCGCGTCCTCGAACTTCTTGGCCCACACCGGGTCGGAGGCGATGAAGACCGGCAGCGCGTTCACGAAGGCGCAACCCGCCTCGATCGCGGCCTCGGCGTAGAACTTGGCCGCCTGCTCCGAGCCGACCGGCAGGTAGCAGACCACCACGTCGGCCTTGGCGTCCTTGAGGACCTTGACCACGTCGGCCGGGGTCTCGTCGGACTCCTCGACCATCTCGCGGTAGAACTGGCCCAGGCCGTCCATGGTCGGGCCACGCTGCACGGTGATGCCGGTGGGCGCCACGTCGCACAGCTTGATGGTGTTGTTCTCGCTGGCCACGATGGCCTCGGCGACGTCACGGCCGACCTTCTTGGCGTCGACGTCGAACGCGGCGACGAACTCGACGTCACGGACGTGATACCCGCCGAAATCGACGTGCATCAGGCCGGGTACCCGTTCGGACGGGTCGGCGTCCCGGTAGTACTCCACGCCCTGGACCAGGGACGAGGCGCAGTTACCGACACCGACGATGGCAACGCGGACGGAGCCCATAGCTCCTGCCTCCTTCTTCATATTCGGGCGGACAGCCGATCGGCTGCGCCGCCCAACTCACTCGGCGGAGTCGTCAGGGCCCGGTCGGGCCGTGAGCGGTCGTGCGGAATCTGTGGTGCGCGGGCTCGCACGGAGCTCGCCCTCGGCCCCGCGCGGAGGCGGGGTGCGGCCGGAGCGCTCGTTCGCGATGAGCTCCTCCAGCCAGCGGACCTCGCGGTCCGCGGCATCCAGGCCGTGGCGCTGGAGTTCCAGGGTGTACGCGTCGAGTCGTTCCGCGGCTCGGGCGAGCACCTCCCGGAAGCCCTCCCGGCGCTCCTCCACCTTGCGGCGGCGGCCCTCCAGGATGCGCAGGCGGATGTCGACGTCGGTGCGGGAGAAGAAGGCGAAGTGCACGCCGAACGCGGCGTCCTCGTATGCCTCCGGCCCCACCTGCGCCAGCAGGTCCTGGAACCGCTCCTTGCCCTCGGCCGTGATCTTGTAGACCACCCTGCCCCGGCGGCTGGTCAGCGGCGGCACGTCGGCGTCGCCGGCCGGGGTCTCCCCGGCTTCGGTGATCCAGCCGGCGGTTTGCAGGCGTCGCAGTGTGGGGTAGAGAGAGCCGTAACTGATCGCCGCGCGGATCGCACCCAGCTTGGTGCTGAGTTGCTTGCGCAGCTCATACCCATGCATCGGGGACTCATGCAGCAGGCCGAGGATGGCCAGGTCGAGCATGTCGGCCACCCCCCTCTGATCGGTCTCGCGGTCTGGGTTCGTCGCGATGTATCGCGGCGATACATCGTTACGTTAGAACGGCCGGACCTGTCGAGGCAATACGGCGGTGCCGACGATCACCCGGACCGATGATCTTTGAGCACTGGGCTTCACCCTGGTCACGCTGTGTAACGGCGGTCGCGGCTCGCCGAACGAGGGGTTACCCTGCTTTCCATGCGCGCGCAGCAACGGGTCTCTGCGTCGCCTCGTGCCGCCCAGCGGCAGGGCGACGGATTCGTTGACTATTCCCTCCAGCGGCGAGCTCTGCTACGTGAGGTGTACGCGGGAAAGGTGGGCACGTCAGAGGTGTGCGATGCCTCGCCCTACCTGAAGAGCGCGGCTCGTTTCCACGGCGAGGCCACCGAGAAGCGGTGTCCGATTTGCCGGCGCGAGTTCGTGATCAACGTGCACTACATTTACGGCGATCAGCTGAAGAACTCCGCGGGACAGGCGCGTTCGCGCGCGGAACTCGCGGTGCTGGCCGACACGCTCGGTGAGTTCCAGGTCTACGTGGTCGAGGTGTGCCGCGGCTGTGACTGGAACCACCTGGTGGAGCAGTACCTTCTGGGACGCGCACACAGGACAGCCCCCCAGCTGTCAGCGGCTGCCGCCACCGCCCCATCCCCGACCGGAACGGTGTGACAGATGACTTCGTACGGCGACCCCAACGCCGGCCCCGGGTATGACGACGAGCAATATCGTCAGTCATACCCGGCGCCCGCGCAGAGTTCGGGCCGCGCCTCGGTGCCATCCGCCGACTACGGCTACGACTACTCGTCGAGCGACCAGGCGGACCAAGGGCAGTACTCCGCCAATGGCGGCGGATACGCGCCCCAGGGTGGCGGCTACGGTGGCGCTGACCAGCACGGCTACGGCGACCAGGGCTACGGCCAGGCTCCGGTGAACCCGCCGGTCAGCCCGGCCGCCGGGCGCGCCAGTGTCGGCTCCTCGGCCGGACGTGCGACCGTCGGCGGCCGGGCGGCTGTCGGCTCGGCATCCGTCGGCGGCTCGGCGGGCCGCGCGAGCGTCGCCGGCCGTGCCGGCGTGCGCCCCGCGGGCCTCGACACGGACGACGAGGACCGGCCTGCCGGCAAGGGCAAGAACGGCAAGGTCGGCAAGAACGGCAAGCCCAAGAAGAAACGCAACAAGCTCACCATCGCGCTCGCCGCGGTGGCTGTGCTGATCATGCTCGCCGGCGGCGGGATGATCGCGTTCACCTCGTTCCTGAGCGGCGTGCCCGAGCCGGGCGAGTTCAAGACGCAGGAGAACACCCTGATCTTCGCCTCCGACGGCAAGACCCAGGTCGCGCAGCTCGGCACGGAGAACCGCCGCATCGTCGACATGTCCGTGCTGGACAAGAAGATCAAGGACACCCTGATCGCGGGTGAGGACCAGGACTTCTACAACCACGACGGCATCGACATCTGGGGCATCGCCCGCGCCGCGTGGAACAACCTCACCGGCGGCGCGACCCAGGGCGCCTCGACGATCACCCAGCAGTACGCCCGCGCCGCGGCGCAGGACCTCGAGGTCACCTACGCCCGCAAGCTGCGCGAGGCGGTCTGGGCCCGCGAGCTGGAGCAGAACCACACCAAGGACCAGATCCTCGGCTACTACGTCAACACGGCGTACTTCGGCCGGGGTGCGACGGGTGTCGGCGCGGCGGCCAGGGCCTACTTCGGCGTCGACGCGGAGAAGCTGACCATCGGTCAGGCGGCGGTGCTCGGCGCGGTGCTCAAGCAGCCCGAGCCGCAGTGCGGTGACGTGGAACTCAAGGACTGCAAGTACAAGGGCTACGACCCGCAGAACGACGAGGCCGCCGCCAAGGACCGCTGGAACTACGTGCTCAACAGCGTGGTGAAGATGAAGACCCTGACGCAGGCCGAGGTGGACGAGGTCAAGGCCAAGGAATACCCCATGCCGATTCCGTTCACCCCCGGCGGTAAGAACAACGCCACCTGGGGCATCAAGGGGTCCAGCACCGGTCCGGTGATCAACTACATCAAGAAGGAGATGGAGACTCCGGAGGTCAAGAAGGCGCTGGAGGCCATCGGCATCACGGACTGGAAGAACGGCGGCCTGCGGATCACGCTGACCATCAACGCCAAGGCACAGGCGGAGCTGGAGAAGCGGCTCTACCGGGAGTACACGGTCACCGAGGGCTGCACGGACGTCAAGACCAAGAAGGCCATCCCGTTCACGCTGGCCGAGGACGGAAAGACCAAGCTCGGTGCCGACGGCAAGCCGCTGTCGACCGATGACAAGAAGGTCGTCTGCCGGTCCGACGTCTCCAAGGTCACCGACAAGTCGACCTCGCTGCTGAACAAGTACCCGAAGAACGTCACGGCGGCCGCCGTCGCCATCGACCCGCAGACCGGCGGGGTGCTCGCCTACTACGGCGGCATGGACGGCACCACGTACGACAAGGCCGGCAAGAACGGCGAGGGCGGCCCGTTCGTCAGCGGCGGGCACTCCCCCGCGTCGTCCTTCAAGATCTACACTCTGGCCGCGGCGGTCGCGCACGACATCTCGGTGGAGTCGCACTGGGACCCGACCCCGTTCGTCCCGAAGGGCGCCAAGAGCGAGATCCGCAACGCCGGCCGGGACGGCAGCGATGCGGGTTGCGACACGAACTGCACGCTCGCCGTGATGGCGCAGAAGTCCTTCAACGTGCCGTTCTACAAGGTCACCGCGAAGATCGGCCCGTCCGCGGTGGTGGACATGGCCAAGAAGGCCGGCGTCACCATGATCTGGGACGACGGCAACAAGGCCTTCGACCTCACCAAGACGAAGGCGGACTCGGTTCCGCTGGGCAACCACGTCGGCTTCGGGCAGTACCCGATCACCGTGCTCGACCACGCCTCGGGCATCGCCACCTTCGCGGCGAACGGCGTCTACCACGCGCCGCACTTCATCGCGAAGGTCGAGCGCAAGTCGACCGAGGACGGCAAGGTCGTGTGGAAGCCGGTGCCCGGCACCGGGGCGAAGACCAAGGGCGAGCCGCGCATCGAGCCGCGCATCGTCGGCGAGGTCAACGCCGTGCTGAAGAACTACAGCGGCACCAAGCTGAACGACCGCGACTCGGTCTCCAAGTCGGGCACCTGGCAGGCCAGCGACAAGTTCAAGGGCGAGAACTCCAGCGCCTGGTATGTCGGCTACACGCCGCAGATCGCGACCGCGGTCTGGGTCGGCAACTACCTGCACGAGTCCGAGCCGATCCGGGACCCCAACAAAAACAAGATCGGCAGTGGCAACCTGCCGAAGACGATCTGGAAGCAGTTCATGGACAAGGCCGACGACGTGCTCGGCTTCAAGGCCAAGCCGATCGAGGTCGGCTGCGGCGGCTGCATCGGCGACACGGGCGCCGGCGACGGCAAGGAGAGCCCGACCCCGGACCCGAACGCCTGCTTCCTCAACCCGCAGCAGCCGGGCTGCGAGAACCAGCCCGGTAACCCGGGCAACCCTGGTGACCCGAACAACCCCAACCCGAACCCGACGCCGTCGGGCACCGGCGGTGGTGGGATCTGCATACCGCGGCCGGGCAAAACCTGCCCGTGACCGCCGGCTGACCGAAGAGGGACCCCCGCGTGGGTCCCTCTTCGTCTGTCCGGGCATCGACGACGCGGGAAGCGCCTTGCTGCACTTCCCAGGTTTCTGAGGCAGGATGTCGGGCTATGAGTGATGTTCGTGAGCACGTGGTGTCACCCGCCGGGGAGGACGGCTTCGTCCGGGGGCTCAGCGAGGCGATCGGCGGACCGCGCGGCGAGCACGCCGTGCCCGAGACACCCTCGCGCGGCGGGCGGTTCTGGACGGCCGCGCGGATCGTGCTCGCGCTCACCTGCCTGACGCTGGCGCTGCACTGGGTCCAGAAGTCGCCCTGCCGGGACGGCGCGTGGGCCGACCACAGCCAGTACACCCAGTTCTGCTACACCGACGTGCTGGCGCTGTACTACGCCGAGCACCTCAACGAGGGCATGGTGCCCTACGTCGACTACCCGGTGGAGTACCCGGTGCTGACCGGCGCGTTCATGGGCGCGCTGGGGCTGCCGATCCACGCGCTCGGCGAGAAGAACAGCGCGATCCCGCAGGCGACGCTGTTCTACGACACCAACGCGTTCGTGCTCAGCCTGTTCGCCATCGCCTCGGTCGCCATGATCCTGTCGCTGCGGCGGCGCAGACCGTGGGACGCGGCGCTGTTCGCGCTGTCCCCGGTGCTGCTGGTCACCGCGACGGTCAACTGGGACATGCTGGCCATCGTGCTGGCGGTGGCCGGGATATGGCTGTGGGCGAAGAAGTATCCGGCCGCGGCGGGGGTGATGCTGGGCCTGGGCATGGCGGCGAAACTCTGGCCGGCCTTCCTGTTCCTGCCGATCTTGATCGTCTCGCTGCGCTCGAAGCAGTACGCCGCACTCGTCAACTCGATCGCGGCCGGGGTGATCGCCTGGTTGGCGGTGAACGTGCCGGTCATGCTGATCAACTTCGAGAACTGGCGGCGCTTTCTCGACCTCAACTCCGAACGCATCATCGACTGGGGCACCTCCTGGTACGTCGGCCGCCACTTCGACCCGTTCGGGCTCGAGCTGTGGAACAACGTCCCGCTGGTGACCAACCTGTCGCTGGGCCTGTTCGTGCTGTCCTGCGTGGGCCTGCTGGTGTTCGGCCTGCGGGTGAAGACGCCGCCGCGGCTGGCGCAACTGGCGTTCCTGGTCGTCGCGATCTTCCTGATCACCAACAAGGTGTGGTCGCAGCAGTTCACGCTGTGGCTGCTGCCGCTGCTGGTGCTGGCCCGCCCGAAGTGGCCCGCCTTCCTGGCCTGGCAGCTCGCCGAGGTCTGCTACTTCATCGCCTTCTACGGCGAGCTGATGGGCGCCTCGGGCAAGCAGGTCTTCCCCGAAGGCGTGTTCATCTTCGCCTCGGTGCTGCGCCTGTCCACCGTGATCCTGCTCGTGGTGCTGGTGATCCGGGACATGGTCCGCCCGGAACTGGACGTGGTGCGGCGCACGTACGCCGACACCGACACTCCCGACCCGGACGGCGGCCCGGCCAACGAGCCGACAGCGGCCGAGCCGGCCACCGAGCGGGGAGTGCCCGCGCTCGCCTAGCTGCCCGACCAGACGGCAAGAGCCCCCGCCACCAGGATCGTCTCCCTGGTGACGGGGGCTCCGTCGTGCCGCCTGCCTACGACAGGGTGAAGACGACCGCGTCCGGCGCGTCGGTGCGCTGCACCCCGAGACCGTCCGCGGGCGCGGTCAGGGCCGGCTCGTACGGCGTGCCCTTGGCCTCCTCCCGCAGCACCAGCACGGTCTTGACGCCGAGCTCGCGCAGCCGGTTGACGCTGGCCTGATCCGGGAACGTCTTGGTCAGCTCCCGGATCTCGGTGAGCGTGGCCGGGGTGAAGCCGCTGTTGCCGTTGACGATCGGCGCCATCCGGTCCGTGGACCAGGCCATCACCTTCATGTCCATCAGCGCGTCGCTGGGCAGCACCAGCATCGGCGCCTGCGCGGTCGCCATGGACGGCGGCTGCAGCGGCACCACCGGGTGCTCGGTCACGTTCAGGCCCTCCGCCAGCACCAACAGCAGCGGCAGGAAGGTGGCCAGCCGCAGCAGCGGGTGCGGGCGGGACGGCACCCGGTCCTCCGCGACCGTCTTGGCCTGCTCGACGAACGCGGTCACCGCGCCGGCGGCCAGGATCGCCAGCAGCAGCGTGGTCCAGATGACGAGCCGACCAGGGGTGCGGATGCCGCTCCAGCCCGGCAGGATGTCGTACAGCGTCAGGTAGCCGGGGCGGCCGCCGAAGAACTTGGTGCCCATGGCCAGGATCACCGTCAGCAGCACGCCGCCGAACAGCAGCAGCCGCTGGCGCAGGGTCCAGATCGACATGATCAGTCCGGCGAAGGCCAGGCCGTAGAGCACGAAGCCGGGCAGCAGGCTGGTCTCCCCCGCCGCCCAGCCCAGCGCCTCGCGGGCGCCGGAGTGCGCCTCGCCCCACGGCATCGACTGGGCGGGGCTGGTGAAGAAGCCGAGCACCGGCGGCGAATACCAGCTGACCTCGACGTCGGAGCGCTCGGCGTACGGGTGCAGCTCCAGGACCTTGAAGTAGGCCAGCGCCATCAGGCCGCCGGTCGCGGCGAAGAAGAAGCCGCCGACGGCGTTGCAGGCCAGCAGCATCCAGCCGAACGGCTTCGGCTCGCTCCAGAACCACTTGCGGCGTACGAAGTACGTGATCACCGAGGTGAGCGCGATCGTCGCCAGCACGTACGCGAAGGGCAGGCCGATGCCGAAGCCGAGGCTGATCTGCCAGGCGGCGACCAGCCAGCCCGCCAGCACCCAGCCCGGCTTGCGCAGCTCCGGGCGGTAGCCGTGGCGCAGCGAGTAACCGTGCCCGCGCGCCAGCATGGCCAGCGCGAGGGCGATGCCGCCGACCGACATCACGTGCATGTGCCCGGCCTGAGCCAGCCGCCACGGCGCGTACGCGAACGCGGCGCCCGCCACGGCCGCCCCGGTCTTGCCCGAGCCCAGCTGCCGCACCAGCACGTACGCCCCGAAGAAGGCGAGCGCGTGCAGCAGCACGTACATGATGTTGTAGCGGACCAGCGCCGCCTCCAGCCCGGTGCCGAACAGGCCGGCGGGCGCGTAGCCGAGCAGGGTGTCGGAGAAGGCGAAACTGTACTTCTCCGGGTAGAAGCTGTTGGAGTTCCACAGCTGGGACCAGTCGGTCTTGAGCACGTGCCCGGACCAGGCCATCTGCCACGCCTGCAGGGTGGGGTCGCCGGTGTCCTGGGGGATCGTGTACGCCGGGTAGCGCAGGGTGGGCCAGGTCATCGCCACGGCGAGCGCCAGCGACGCGTACGCGGCCAGGGCCCACTCGTGCAGCAGCGCACGCCCGGTGCCCCGTAGCACCCGGCGCAGCCTGGTCGGCTTCTCCTCCTCCGTCGCCGGGCTGAACCGGGCGAAGGCGTCGTCCTCGACCGGCTCCGGTTCGGGTGCGGCGTGGCGAGGGGCAACCGGTTCCTTGACGGCGGTCGGCTCCTTGGCGGGCGCGGCGTCGGTCCCGTTCACAGGTTCCCCTCTACTGGTGTGCGCGCAGGTACGCGATGTCGGCGGACTGACCCTCCGCCCCGCCGGGCGTCTCCACCACGGCGGGCGCGCCGGCGGCGCGCACCACGGCGGCCACCAGCTCGGGGTCGATCATCCCGGGTTCAACGTTCTTGACTGTCAGATTGTCGTGCCGATCGCGGCCGGAGTCGAATCCGTCTCGCGATCCGTTCGCATGCACGAGGTCGATGCGCCCGGTGATGGACTTCACCCGGTCCACGATGTCGAGCAGCTCCTCGCCGCCCGCATGGGCGTGGCAGGTGTCCAGGCAGAAACCCACGCCGAACTCGCCGACCGCGTCCCAGAGCCGGGCCAGCTCGTCGAAGCGCCGGGCGCAGGCGTTGTCGCCGCCCGCCGTGTTCTCGATCAGGACCCGGGTCGGCAGGCCGCCGTCGTCCTGCGCCTTCTGCAGCGCCTTGCGCCAGTTGTCGATGCCGACCGCGACGTCCTCGCCCTTGTTGACGTGACCGCCGTGAACGATGAGGCCGCTGGCACCCACCGTGGCGGCCGCGGCGGCGTGCTGGCCGAGCAGCTTGCGGCTGGGGATGCGGATCCGGTTGTTCGTCGATGCGAGATTGAGCACATAAGGGGCGTGCACGAAGATCTCCACCGAACTGGCCCGCAGCGCCTCGGCGTCCGGCCGGATCTCCGGGGCCTTCCAGCCCTGTGGATCGGCGAGGAAGAACTGCACGACATCGGCGTTTCGCGCGGTCGCCTCAGCTAGTGGATCTTCATAATCGACGTGAGCCCCGATAAGCATTCGACCAGTATTACCGCTCCGCTCCGCACGCGCTCGGGTCGCATGCGCAACCGGAGCCGGTTTGTTGCGTTGATTTCTATGCCGCACCGTGCTCCCCCAGCCGGGGACCTTGCGGGGCGTGCCTCCTCGCCCCCCGCGAGGCGACCGGATCCGGGGCGCACGCCCCAGGGGGAGATGCGCTCATGTCGTACGCCATTCGTCGGCGAGCCGCGGCCTTCGCGGCGGCCGGACTTCTCGCGGGCCTGCCGCTGCTCGCCGCCAGCCCGGCCGGAGCCGCGGAGCCCGAGGCGGCGCCCGGCGTCAGCTTCAGTGGCGGCGGTCTCGGTCTGCTGCTGTGCGGCTCCAAGCCGGCCACCACGAAGATCACCGTCAACGCCGAGGCGAAGGTGCGCCTCACCAACGGCCTGGGCCAGGGTGCCACGCTGAAGATCGACGGCAAGGACAGCGCGGAGGTCGCCGACGGCGAGACGGTGGAGGTCCAGTTCCACCGGGGGCCGGTCAAGGTGGCCATGGTGCCCGAATGCCTGCTGAACCTGAACCCGACCTTCGAGCCGCTGACGGTCGACGTCGTCAATCGCTCGACCTCGACCCCGTCGAGCAGCAGTTCGAGCAGCGGCGGGCAGGGCAGCGGGTCGACGCCGAGCCGCAAGCCGTCCGCCAAGCCCAGCCCTACGAAGGCGGCGGGCCAGCCGAGCTCCAGCCGGTCGACGAGCCGCAACGACCCGCCGGCCCCTGGCACCGAGGAGCCGGACGTGGCCGCGCCGGAGGAGACCCTGTTCCCGACCCCCGGTGAGGACGACGGCGAGCCGGCCGGGGCGCAGGAGTCCCCACCCGCGGTGTCGGTGGTCGGTGGCAGTGAGACGCTCGACTCCACCCGGGTGTCGTCCACCTCTCCCGACAAGGGGCCAATCGGACTTCTTGCAATTATCGCGACAGTGTGTGTCGTTGGTGTTGCAGCCGGGGCAATCCGCGCTATTATCGCTCAGCGAGCAACTCGGGCAGAGTTCGCGTAGAATATTAAATACTCCGCGGGGCGCTTCTCTCCAACATCGTCGGTGTGGTCGTTCCTCCCCAGGTCCCACCCAGCAGTTCGGATAGAGCGCCCCGCGGTCCTCCTCGACGAGACGCGGCCACCGCACCGGTGGCCGCGTCTCGCTGTCTGTCCGCATGCCGACGCGGCCTCGTGGGGGTCGGCCGACCGCGGTGGGGACGGCGACGCCGGGGGCGGGCGGCCGACCAGGTAACATGGTCGGGTTCCGTGTGCCGCGGGCCTATCCCGCGGCATTCGCATGGAACGACGCAGACCTCCTGCTACGGACAGTCCGTAGCCGAAGAGGCCGGTCACCGGTCTCGCCAAGCCCATAGGAGGTGAGTACGTCTTGCGTCACTACGAAGTAATGGTCATCCTCGACGCCAGTCTCGAGGAGCGCACCGTCGCCCCGTCGCTCGACACGTACCTCAACGTGATCCGCACTTCGGGTGGTTCGGTCGAGAAGCTCGATGTGTGGGGCCGTCGCCGGCTCTCCTTCGAGATCAACAAGAAGACCGAGGGCATCTACGCCGTCATCGACCTGCAGGCCACGCCTGCGGCCGTTGCCGAGCTGGACCGCCAGCTGCGACTCAACGAGTCGGTGCTGCGCACCAAGGTCATCCGTCCGGAAGTCCGCTGACTTCCTGACACCCGCGACGCCCGGACCACTTCACGTGTGCTGTCGCATCCCTGTGGGAACCTTTGCGGCAGAACATATGTGAACCGAGGAGAAGGTCATGGCTGGAGAAACCACCATCACGGTCATCGGCAATCTTGTCGACGACCCTGAGCTGCGCTTCACCCCGTCGGGTGCGGCAGTGGCGAAGTTCCGTCTCGCATCGACCCCCCGCACGCTGGACCGCGCGTCCGGCGAGTGGAAGGACGGCGAGCCGCTCTTCCTGTCCTGCAACATGTGGCGGCAGATGGCGGAGAACGTAGCCGAGTCGCTGCAGAAGGGCTCCCGCGTCATCGTCTCCGGACGACTGCGTCAGCGGTCGTACGAGACGAAGGAGGGCGAGAAGCGCACGGTCTACGAGCTGGAAGTCGACGAGATCGGCCCGTCGCTGCGGTATGCCACGGCGAAGGTGCAGAAGATGTCGCGTTCCGGCGGCGGAGGCGGTGGGGGCTACGGCTCCGGCTCCAGCGGCGGCGGCAACAGCTCCGGCGGCGGCGGAGGTTTCTCCGACGACCCGTGGGCGACGGCTGCTCCCGCAGGCGGTTCGGGTGGCGGCAATTTCGACGACGAGCCACCGTTCTGACAGGTGACCGTGCACGGTCCCCGGTCAGTGGAAACAGACTGAGGTAGAGATCATGGCGAAGGCTGCGGCCCTGCGCAAACCGAAGAAGAAGGTGAACCCGCTCGACAAGGAGGGGATCACCTACATCGACTACAAGGACACCGCGCTGCTGCGCAAGTTCATCTCCGACCGCGGCAAGATCCGCGCGCGACGGGTGACCGGCGTTACCACGCAGCAGCAGCGGCAGATCGCTCGGGCGGTCAAGAACGCCCGCGAGATGGCGCTCCTGCCGTACACCACCACCGGTCGCTGAGAGGAGGGCACCTGATGAAGATCATTCTGACGCACGAGGTGTCCGGTCTCGGCACCCCCGGCGACATCGTTGAGGTCAAGGCCGGCTTCGGCCGTAACTACCTGCTCCCCCAGGGTTTCGCGATCCTGTGGACCAAGGGCGCGGAGAAGCAGGTCGAGTCGATCAAGCGGGCCCGTGGGGCTCGTGAGGTCCGCGACCTGGGTCACGCCAACGAGATCAAGTCGCAGCTCGAGGGCCTGAAGGTCACCCTGTCGGCGCGCGCCGGCCAGGGCGGCCGTCTGTTCGGCTCCGTGACCGCGAACGAGGTCGCCGAGGCGGTCAAGACCGCGGGCGGTCCGACGCTGGACAAGCGCAAGATCGAGCTGCCGGCCGCCATCAAGTCGACCGGTGGCTACACGGTGCAGATCAAGCTGCACCCGGACGTGACCGCCAAGTTCAACCTGAACGTGGTCGCCTCCAAGTAAGGCACTCGCAACACAGCGGCAGGCCCCCGGACCGATCGGTCCGGGGGCCTGCCGCCGTTCCGGGTCAGGAAAGCCGCTGGGCAGTGCGGATCAGTTCGGCGAGGTCGTCGACGGGGCGCTCGTCGAGCCGGGCGGCGGCCTCGTCGGCGATCTTCGCGAGGTCGGTCAGCCGTACGGCGCCGGCGCCCTCACCGCCGCGCAGCGCGACGGCGAAGAAGGCGGCCGTGTAGCACACCCGCAGCCGCACGTCCGCGCCGGTGAAGTCCCCGGACAGGTCGCCGACCGCGATCGACTCGTACGTCTCGGACGGCTGCTTCGTGCTCGGGTCCAGCCAGCGCACCCGCACCTCCGCGACGCGGCCGGTGGCCTCGGCCTTGAGACGCACCAGGTAGAGGGCGGTCACCGAGTGGCCGGGGCCCACCTCGCCGCCGTCGACCCGGTCGTTGCGGAAGTCGTCGTCGGCGACCTGGCGGTTCTCGTAACCGATCAGCTCGTAGGACGCGACGGTCTTGGCGTCGAACTGCACCTGCGCCTTGGCGTCCAGGGCACGCAGCGCCAGCGTGGCGGGCAGCCGCCGCACGAAGACGTCGCGGGCTTCGCGGCGCTCGGAGACGTACACCACGAAGCCGTCGCCGCGGTCGGCCAGCCGCTCCATCAGCTCGTCGCCGTAGTCGCTGCCGACACCCACACCCAGCAGCGCGATCTCCTTGTCCGCCTCCTCACGGACCTGGCGCAGCATGCGGTCGGCGTCGGTGGTGCCGGTGTTGGCCAGGCCGTCGGAAAGCAGGATGACCCGGTTGCTGAAGCCCTCACGGAATCCGTCGCGCGCGGTCTCGTACCCGGTGACCAGGCCGTCGCCGAGGTTGGTGCTGCCACCGGCCTTCAGCGAGTCGATGGCGGCGTGCAGCCGCTGCTTCTCCGACACCCGGGTCATCTCGCGGACCAGCTTGGCCTTGTCGCTGAAGGTCACGATCGCCACCGCGTCGGTGGGGCGCAGCTGGTCGACGAGCGTGTGCAACGCGTCCTGCACCAGGCCGAGGCGGTCGGGGTCGTCCATGGAGCCGGACACGTCGATGACGAACGTGAGCGCGGCGTTCTTGCGCTGCTCGCTGTCCTCCCCGCGGGTCTGCAGGCCGATGCGCAGCAGCCGGGTGTCGCGGGACGCCTCGTGCGAGGCGGGCAGCCGCGAACCGTCCACGTGCACGGCGAAGCCGTCGCCCTTCGGCTGCGCGTAGTGCTGGTCGAACGAGTTGACGAACTCCTCCGGGCGCACGGTGTCCGGGGCGGGACGGCGGCCGTCGCGCAGCCGTCCGGCGGCGTAGCCGTACGAGGCGGTGTCGACATCGAGGGCGAACGTGGACAGGTCGTCCCGCGAGGGACGCTGCGGGCCGGTCTCGTTCTGCGCGCCGTCGCCTCTGCTGGGTGGGTTTGGGGCACTGTCCGGCGCGTCGCTGGAGCCGCAGCCGGCCAGGGCGATCAGGGTGCAGAACACGACCGCGGCGCTCTTCAGTCTCATCGGGACCTCCCGTGAAGCCGGTCCGGGCCGGGTGATTCCGGCCGGGTCGGATACCGGACTTCATAGCAAGCGCATTGATGATCATTTACCGCTTCCGTGGCGCACCTGAGACGAAAGCGGAACCGGCCGTGACCAAACCGTGCGCTCGCCGTGATCTGGCGGGAGTGCCTCAGATGATGCTGAGCAGGACGGTGGTCGCGCCGCCGGCCACCACGGCCGAGCAGAAGCCGATGGTGGCCGCGCGCCAGCTGTCGCTCGCCCAGCGCAGCACCGCCGCCATGGCGAGGGCGCCGAGCAGCGCCAGGCCCCAGCGGGGGGAACCGGCGATGAGATCGCCGAGGGCGGCCGAGCGTGCCGACTCGCAGCCGCCCAGGCCGGCCGCGACGCAGGCGGCGTCGGGCTCGCCGGACAGCAGCAGTGCCCGCACGATCAGCACCACCAGCGGCACGGCGTAGAAGCCGGACGCCCACAGCAGGGCGGTCCAGTAGTCGCGTTCGGTGTGGGCCGGCGCGCCATGACCGTACTCGTGACCGGTGCGCGCCTCCGGCGGGCGGAGATCGGCGAGGTTGTCCGGCCAACGGTCGTCGTAGCTGTCGTAGCTGTCGTAGCTGTCGTAGTTGTCGCCGGTGACGTAGGTGTGGAACCCCGCGTCGGCGGGCGGGCCGTAGTCGGTGGACTGGCCGTGATCGTCGGCCGGGCCGTAGCGGTCGGCCGCGGAGCGCTGCCGGGGCACGGCGGGATCCGACGGGTGCGGCCAGCCGCCCGCCCTGGTGTTGGGCGTGGCAGGCTGCTGCGCTCCCCGGCCGTCACCCTGCGCCGACCAATCCGGATATCCCACGGTCGGAGCCTGTCGGAGACCGATATCCCAGGCAATCCCCCGAACCGGCGAGAATAGGCAGCTGGCGATCTTATGATCTGCGCCACGCCGGGCGAAAATCTTGGAAAGAATCTTGTTTGCACAGCCTGTGTGGAGAGAAATAGCAGGTCAAAGCGTTATCCACAGGGTGTGGGGGAAAGTTGTCCACACCCTGTGCACAGGGTCCCCCACAGCCTGGGGCGGGTTGTCCACAGGTTGCCCCCAGCCTCGTCCCCACGGGTGTTTGTGCGGGGTGATTCACGCGCCTAGGGTCAATCGAATCGGGTTCTGAGGGAGGCGCCGTGACATCGGTCGGGGACGGCGTACGCGGGCAGTTCACCGCGGCCCAGGCAGCCCCGGCGGCCGAGCAGGTGCCCTTCGAGAAGACTCCCCCGCAGGACGTGGCCGCGGAGCAGTGCGTGCTCGGCGGCATGATGCTCTCCAAGGACGCCATCGCGGACGTGGTCGAGATCCTGCGGGCGAACGACTTCTACCGCCCCGCCCACTCCACCATCTTCGAGGCCGTGCTCGGCCTCTACGGCCGCGGCGAGCCCGCCGACGCGATCACGGTCGCGGCGGTGCTGGAGAGCGCCGGCGACCTGGCCCGCATCGGCGGCGCGCCGTACCTGCACACGCTCATCTCGACGGTGCCGACCGCGGCCAACGCGTCCTACTACGCCCGCATCGTCAGCGAGCGCGCCGTGCTGCGCCGCCTGGTCGAGGCCGGCACGAAGATCGTGCAACTGGGCTACGGCTCCGCGGCCGGCTCCGGCCGCGACGTCGACGACGTGGTGGATCTCGCCCAGCAGGCCATCTACGACGTGACCGAGCGCCGGGTCAGCGAGGACTTCGCCATCCTCGCCGACATGATCCAGCCGACGCTGGACGAGATCGAGGCGGTGGGCGCGGCCGACGGCAGCATGCGCGGCGTGCCGACCGGCTTCAGCGACCTCGACCGACTGCTCAGCGGCCTCCAGCCCGGACAATTGATCATTGTTGCTGGAAGACCTGGTTTGGGCAAGTCGACGGCATCTATGGATTTTGCCCGCCATGCTGCGGTTCGAGCCGATATGGCCAGTGCGATCTTCTCGCTGGAAATGTCGAAGACCGAGATCGTGATGCGTCTGCTGTCGGCGGAGGCGCGGGTGCCGCTGCACGTGCTTCGCTCCGGGCAGCTGTCCGACGACGACTGGACCAAGCTCGCCCGGTGCATGGGCGAGATCTCCGAAGCGCCGATCTTCGTCGACGACACCCCGAACATGAACCTGATGGAGATCCGGGCCAAGGCGCGCCGTCTCAAGCAGCGGCACAACCTGAAGCTGATCGTCGTCGACTACCTCCAGCTGATGAGCTCGCCGAAGAAGACCGAGAGCCGCCAGCAGGAGGTCTCCGAACTGTCGCGTGGCCTCAAGCTGCTGGCCAAGGAGGTCGAATGCCCGGTGATCGCGGTCAGCCAGCTGAACCGTGGCCCCGAGCAGCGCACCGACAAGCGGCCGCAGCTGTCGGACCTGCGTGAGTCCGGCTCGATCGAGCAGGACGCCGACGTCGTGATCCTGCTGCACCGCGACGACTACTACGACAAGGAGTCGCCGCGCGCGGGCGAGGCCGACTTCATCGTGGCCAAGCACCGTAACGGCCCGACCGACACCATCACCGTCGCCGCGCAGCTGCACTTCTCGCGCTTCGTGGACATGGCGATCTGACCGCAGGCCCGCAGACGTGCGCAGGCAGTGGGACGTGCTCGCGGTGATCTCCGCGGGCGGCGTGCTCGGCGCGCTGGCCCGCCATGCGGTGAGCCGGGCCGTGCCGGCCTCCCCCACCGGGTTCCCGTGGGGGATCTTCGCAGTCAACGCCACCGGCTGCCTGCTCATCGGCGTGCTGATGGCACTGGTCGCGCACGTGTGGCCGGGGCGGCGGCTGCTGCGCCCGTTCCTCGGCACCGGCGTGCTGGGCGGGTATACCACCTTCTCCGCCTATACCGTCGACATAGTGCGGTTGGCGGACGCCGGAGCGGTCGCGGTCGCGGCGGCGTACCTGGTGGGCACGCTGCTGGTCGCGCTGCCGGCGGTGTACGGCGGGATGGTGGTGACCAGATGGCTGGTACGACGGTGAACGGCCTGCGCCTGACGATCCTGGTCGGCGAGGGCGACCGGTGGCGGCACCGCCCCATGTACACCGAGATCGTGCACCGGGCCCACGCGGCCGGGCTGGCCGGCGCGTCGGTGCTGCGCGGCGTCGAGGGGTTCGGCACGCACTCGCGCATCCACACCGACCGGTTGCTGTCGCTGGCCGAGGAGCTGCCCATGATGGTCGTCATCGTGGACGCGGAGGAACGCGTCCGCGGCTTCCTGCCGTCACTGGCCGAACTGGGTCTGGAGGGCCTGGTCATGCTGGACCCGGTCGAGGTGGTGCGGTGAGCGAGTCTTGCGAGCGAATCCGGCAGGCTCAGGCGCACCGTGACGACGAGCGACGCGAGGAGCAACGGTGACCGTCCTGCTGGTGGCGCTCGGCGCGGCCGTGGGCGCGCCGCTGCGCTACCTGGTGGACCGGGCGGTACAGGCGCGGCACGACGCGGTCTTCCCGTGGGGCACGCTGACCGTGAACGTGGCCGGTTCCTTCGTGCTCGGCCTGCTGACCGGCGGCGCACTGGCCGGGGCCGTGCCGGGCAGCGTGACGGCACTGCTGGGCACCGGGTTCTGCGGCGCGCTGACGACGTACTCCACCTTCGGCTACGAGACGCTCAAGCTCGTCGAGTCGGGCGCCTTCGGCCAGGCCTTCGCCAACGTCGCCGTCAGCGTGGCGACCGGTGTGGCCGCTGCCGCTGCCGGCTACGCCCTGGCTCAGCCCTCTTTCGGTTGATCATGAAGTTGTGCCGGTAACACGCCGTCGACCCGTGCCATAAGTTCATGATCAACACGGAGGGAGGGGCGGAGGGGGAGGGACCAGAGGGCGAAGGCTGCGGGGTAGAGGAGGTAGCCGAAGCGGGTGGCGGGCATCAGGACGATCGCGAGGAGCAGGCCGGTGGCGGTGACCAGGGCTGCCGAGCCGGCGTCACGCGGCGGTCGGCGCAGCAGCCAGAGGCCGACGGCCAGGCCGGCGAGCGCCAGCAGGGCCAGCGCGACGATCCGGCCGGCCGGCAGGTGCTGGGCGATCAGGTAGCCGAGCAGCGGCGACGCGGCGGGGCTGGTGACCAGGCCGTGGCCGGTCGGGAAGCGGATCACGTTCTCGACGAACGCGGCCGGCTCCACCAGCAGTGCCGGGACCAGCACGAGCAGTGGCAGACCGGCGGCGCCCAGGGCGTAGCGGCCGCCCGCCCGGCGGACCAGGGCGTACGCGCCGAGCACCAGCGCGACGGGCCAGGCCAGCAGCTTCATGGCCGCCGCGGCGCCGATCGCCACGCCCGCCCAGCCGAACCGGTGCCGGGCGGCGAGCGCGAAGGCCAGCAGGCACAGCGCCAGCACCGGCAGGTCGTCGCCGCCGGTGGCCAGGGTCAGCGCGCACAGCGGGAGCACGGTCGCGGCCTGCACGGCGCGTACCAGCAGCGCGTCGCGGGCCGCGGTGCCGTCGCGCAGCAACCGCGCCGCGAGCGCCAGGACCAGTGCGGTGACCAGCGCGAACCAGATCCGGGCGTCGGTCCACCAGACGTCGCCGAAAACCGCACGGGGCAGGCCGAACACCGACATGCCCGGCTGGTACGGCGTGTATCCGAGCAGCGGGTCGGGCAGGGCGGCGATGCCGTCGCGCCCCAGGTAGGGCGTACCGCTGTCGAGCAGGCGTCGCGCCGACTCCTCGACGACGAGCACCTCCTCCTGCGCCCGTCCGCTCATCCCGCCCGCCCGCGCGACCGCCTGCCCGACAAGCGGCACCACGGTGACGGCGACCCACGCCCCCGCGACGACCCAAGCCCGCGCGACCACCCCGCTCATCCCCGCCCCCGCCACGCCCGACCCCGGCAAGATCGCCGGACTTGCCTGGCACTCGTGCGCATCTTGGGCACGCTTTCCCGCATCTGCCTGGCAAGTCGAGTGATCGTGAGCGGGCCCGGCGGCGCGGCGACGGCGGTGGCGGGCCAGTTGGACGAGGACAGCGAGGGTCGCGGCGGCGTAGCCCCAGACGGCGATCGCGCCCCAGGCGCGGTGCGAGGTGAGCGTCGAGCCGATCGTGAGCCAGGCGAACAGCGCGGACAGGGCGTACAGGCCGAGGTCGACGGCGAGGCCGTCCCCGGCGCGGTCGATGCTGCGCCAGATGCGGCCAGGTGCGCTGCTCACGCCGTCGCCTCGGGAAAAGCCGCGCCGTCCTGCGCCGCCGTGCCGGTCATCCGCTCGCTCATGCGGAGGAGTCTTACACCCGCTCGCCGCCGGCCGTCCCGGTGGTGCCCGTCGTGCCGGAGGGCCGGGCGGTCCGGCCGGGGGTGCGCTTGGCGGGCATCCGCACCACCGCGGCCGGGTCGTGCAGCGGCTCGGCCAGCCGGACCGGGCCGTCGTCGGCGCTGATCAGGGCGAGCACTTCTTCGATCGGCATCGGCTTGGCGAACAGGTGGCCCTGCCCGGCGGTGCAGCCCAGGTCCCACAGCATGCGCCGCTGGCTGTCGCGCTCCACGCCCTCGGCGACCACCAGCAGGTCGAGGTGGCGGCCGAGTTCCAGGTGAGAGCGGACCACGGCGGCGGCGCTGGGGGTGTTCTCCATCTGCGTCACGAACGAGCGGTCGATCTTCAGTTCCTTCGCGGGCACCCGGGACAGCACCGACAGCGAGGAGTATCCGGTGCCGAAGTCGTCCAGCGCGATCATGCAGCCCAGCTCGACCAGCTCGGCCAGCACCTTGTCCACGATGTCCAGCTGGCTGACGTTGTGCGACTCGGTCAGCTCCAGCACCAGCGCGTCGCCGGGCAGGCCGTGGTCGTCCAGCCGCCGGGTGACCAGCGCGGGCAGCCGGCGGTCGAGCAGGCTGCGGGGTGAGATGTTCACCGCGACCGGCCACCGGAAGCCCAGCGCACGCCAGCGCGCCGCGCCCGCAAGGGCCTGGTCGAGCACGGCGTCGGTGAACGCGGTGAGCAGCCCGGACCGCTCGATGGAGCCGAGGAAGCTGCGCGGGTCGACCATGCCCTTGTCCGGGTGCTGCCAGCGGGCCAGCGCCTCGGCGCTGATCGGCTCGCCGCTGGCCAGGTCGACGATGGGCTGGAACTGGAGGATGAACTCCTTCTCGGCCACCGCCCGCGGCAGCATGCCGCCGACGACGAGCCGGGCCCGGTCGGCCGTGTCGTTGTCCGGGGCGTACGCGGTGACCGAGCGCCCGGTGCGCTTGGCCTGGTACATCGCGATGTCGGCGCGGCGCAGCAGCTCCACGAAGCCGCCCTCGCTGGGCCCGGTGGCCACCCCGGCGCTGGCCGACACGACCAGCGGCATGCCGTCGACGTCGACCGGTTCGTGCAGCGTGGAGAGCAGGTGCTCGGCCTGGTAGAGGGCGAGCGCGGGGGCGGGCAGGTTCCGCAGCAGCACCGCGAACTCGTCGCCGCCGAGCCGGGTGACCAGCGCCTCGGGACCCGCGGCCGCGGACAGCCGCTGCGCCACGGCGATCAGCACCTGGTCGCCCGCGGCGTGGCCTAGGGCGTCGTTGACGTCCTTGAAGTGGTTGAGGTCGAGCACCAGCAGCGCGGTCACCCCGCGCCCGCCGCGCCGCCGGTCGAGGGCGTCCTCGGTCTCCAGCTGCAGCCGCCGCCGGTTGGGCAGCCCGGTGAGCAGGTCGTGCGTGGCGTCGTGCTGGTGCTGCCCGGCCAGGTGCTCGAGCTGGGCGTACGAGGTGGCGTTGCGGATCGCGGTGCACAGCGCGCCGGCGAACGCCCGCAGCGTGAACTGCTCCCGCTCGGACAGCGCGACCGGCGACTGGAAGCACAGCCGCAGCTCGCCGACGCGCTCGCCGTCGTTGTCCCCGACGAGCGGCACGATCGCGGTGTTGTGCTCGTCGACCACGGCGTGGTCGGGGGCGTCGTGATAGGTGATCTGGCTCTGGGTGCCGCGGACGAGTTGCTGTGCGCCCTCGAGCGAGACCTCCACCTCGACCCGGTCCGCGGAGAACAGCCGCGCGCCGTTGTGGACGGCGGTGTGCAGCACGGTCTCCATCTGAACCACGTTCATGGCGTCGGTGGCCTCGGCGAGCTGCTGCCAGGCCAGCCGCTCGGCGCGGGCGCGCAGCTTGCCGCGGTAGGTCAGGTGCAGGCTGAGCACGATCGCCGGAATGGCGATCAGCAACTGCGGCTCCTCGGCCAGCACCGCCAGTGCCAGGACGGCGACCGCGAAGCGGACGACCGCGGCGATGACGCGCAGGTCGAAGTGGACGAGGAAACGGTCCCGGGCGCTGGTCTGGGTGGCCAGCGCGATCACTGGGGTGACCAGGAGCTCGTCGGCGAGGAAGGCCGTGCCGAAGGCGATGGCCAGCAGGCCGAGGTCGGCCAGCGGATCGGTGCCGGACCCGTCGCCGAAACTCAGGATCAGCACGGCGAGACCGCAGGTGATGGTCTGCTTGGCCACGGCGAACACGAACTTCATCGGCGCCATGCGGTTGACGGCCTTGGCGGCGATGGTGCCGGCCGCGGCGCACAGCACGGCCCAGGGCGCGGGCAACAGCACCGCCGCCACCAGCACAGCGGCGTCGGCCCAGTGGACCGCCTGATGGGTGGACCGGATGCGGATGAACACCTGGGTCAGCGAGGCGATGGCGACCAGGACCGTCAGCGCGAGGGTCCGCAGGACCAGATCGACGGTGACGGGGGCGATGGCCGCGGCGACGACGGTGGACGCGAGCACGAGCCCGGCGGTACACGCAACTAGACCGACGAGCAGTCGAAGCTGCCGGTCGGTCTGCTGCGGGGTCGTGCTCTGGCCGGTCACATCGGACCTCTTCCGTCTGCAGACAGATGGTCGTGAGTGCCGACAGCCTAAGCGATTTTCATGCCCAGTCGGTCGTGCGCATGTGTGCCTCCTTCAGAAACTGCCCCGCGCTTGCCAAGTTCTGATGCAGAGCGTAGTTTCTGCACGGCCTATTTCTAGTAGAGGGTTCACATTTCAAATAACTAAGGCGATTTATCACGATTAGTGGTGAGTCGTTTACGCGCTGTGTTCACTTCCAGTGTTCGCCCGTGAAGCAACTAGGCTCATGTCGTGACAGAAGGAACAGCTCCCTCCTCACCTCAACTGACTCATGTGGATGCCCGCGGGGAGGCCCGCATGGTCGACGTCGCGGGCAAAGAGATCACGCTGCGTGTCGCCGTCGCGGCAGGGCGCGTGGTCACCACGCGTGACGTGCTCGACCTGCTGCGCGGGCAGGGCATGCCGAAGGGCGACGCACTCGGCGTGGCTCGGCTCGCCGGCATCATGGCCGCCAAGCGCACTCCCGATCTCATTCCGCTCTGCCATCCCATTGCCATCCACGGCGTCACCGTGGATCTCACCGTCACTGACGACGGTGTCGACATCCAGGCGACCGTCCGCACCGCTGACCGTACCGGTGTCGAGATGGAGGCTCTGACCAGCGTCGCCGCGGCCGGACTGGCGCTCATCGACATGATCAAAGCGGTGGATCCCGCGGCGTCGATCGACGGCGTACGGGTGCTGCGCAAGGAGGGCGGCAAGACCGGCCTCTGGGAGCGCGGAACCATGCCCGCGGTTTCCCCGGCGGCCCCCGCGGTAAACACCGGTGCGCCCAAGGTCAGGGTCATCGTCGCCTCGACCCGGGCGGCGACCGGGGTGTACGAGGACCGGGGCGGCCCGCTGCTCGCGGACGGCCTGCGCGCGTTCGGCTGCGAGGTGGACGAGGTCGTGGTGGTGCCCGACGGCGAGCCGGTGCGCCAGGCGCTGCGGGCCGCCCTGGCCGAGCGGCCCGACGCGATCGTCACCACCGGCGGCACCGGCATCAGCCCGACCGACCGCACCCCGGACATCACCCGCGAACTCGTCGACTACGAGGTGCCCGGCATCGCCGACGCGGTACGCGGCAGCGGTGCGACCCCGCTCGCGGCCCTGTCGCGCGGCGTCACCGGGGTGGCCGGGCGGACCCTCGTGGTCAACCTGCCCGGCTCGACCGGCGGGGTGCGCGACGGCCTCGCCGTGCTGGCGCAGGTGCTGCCGCACGCCGTGGAACAGCTGCGCGGCGCGGACCATCCGGCGTCGGCCGGCTCCGCTGTGCAGGGCTAGGGTCAAGAAGATGAGCAAGCATGTCCGGCTCGGTCCGGGTCATCCGACGAACGAACGAGTAGGGCCAGGTCAAGTGGACGATGAGCAAAGCGGGGAGGGAGCATGACCGCTCCTGAGGACTGGGTCTCGGCCCGCCGCGCGGTGCACGCCGCGGGCTGGCGGGCACAGCTCGCACCGGTCACCGTGCCATT
This sequence comes from Catellatospora paridis, assembly GCF_009720365.1. GTDB lineage: Bacteria > Actinomycetota > Actinomycetes > Mycobacteriales > Micromonosporaceae > Catellatospora > Catellatospora paridis. Next base: position 133,803 of record NZ_ML769319.1, read on the forward strand.
GGCCGAGGCCGACGGGCTTACCCTGGCCACCGCGCTGGCGCCGCGCAGCGATCTGCCCGCCTTCCCCACGTCGAGCGTCGACGGCTGGGCGCTGCGCGGCCGCGGCCCGTGGCGCATCACCGGCCGGGTGCTGGCCGGCAGCGTGCCCGCGCCGCTGTCCGGCGACGGCGTCGCCGTCGAGATCGCCACCGGGGCCATGGTGCCCGAGGGCACGGAGGCGATCCTGCGGGTCGAGCACTCCACCCGCAGCGGCGACCTGGTCGACGGCACGCCGAAGAGCGAGCAGGAATGGCGGGTGCCGGGCGAGGAGGCCCGCGCCGGTGAGCCGCTGCTGCCCGCCGGCACGCCGGTCACCCCGGCGGTGATCGGCCTGGCCGCGTCCTGCGGCCATGACACGCTGCCGGTGCGCCCCGCGCCCCGGGCGGCGATGCTGGTCTTCGGCGACGAGCTGCTGACCGCCGGGCCGCCCGCCGACGGCCGCATCCGCGACGCGCTGGGCCCGTCCATCCCGGCCTACCTGCGGCGGCTGGGCGTGGCCTGCGAGCCCGCCACCGCACCGATCAAGGACACCCTGGACGCGCACGTCGCCGGGGTGCGGGCGGCGCTGGAGAGCGGCGTCGATCTGATCTGCACCACCGGCGGCACCATGCACGGCCCCGTCGACCACCTGCATCCGGCCCTGGCCGAGCTGGGCGCGTCGTACGTCGTCAACACGGTGGCGGTGCGCCCCGGCTTCCCGATGCTGATCGCCGCGGTGCCGCACGGCGGGCGGACCCGTTTCGTCGCCGGGCTGCCCGGCAACCCCCAGTCGGCCGTGGTGGCGCTGGTGTCGCTGGTCGTCCCGCTGCTGGCGGGCCTGGCCGGCCGGCCCGAGCCGGCATCGCCGCGGGTCACCCTCGGCGAGCCGGTGCCCGGCCGCGGCGACTACACCCATCTCGCGCTGGTCCGGATCGATCCCGTCGACGGGCTCGCCCGGCCGGTGTCCCACGTGGGCTCGGCGATGCTGCGCGGCCTGGCCGGCGCCCGCGGGTTCGCCGTCATCCCGCCCGGCGCCACCGGCCGTGCCGGCGACGCCGTAGAACTGGTGGAGGTCCCGTGAACCGGGTCGTGCTGGCCGAGCTCACCACCGCGCCGCTGGACGTGGCCGCGCACGAGGCCGCGGTGGCGGACGCGCGGGCCGGGGCGGTGGTCAGCTTCGCGGGCGTGGTCCGCGACCACGATCACGGCCGGTCGGTGGACACGCTCACCTACGAGTCGCATCCCAGCGCGGCCGAGGTGCTGCGCGAGGTGGCCCAGGAACTGGCCGACGACCCCGACGTCTACGCGGTGGCGGTGTCCCACCGGTACGGCCCGCTGAAGATCGGTGACGTCGCGCTCGCCGCCGCCGTCTCCACCGCGCACCGCGCGGCGGCGTTCACCGCATGCGCGCGGCTGGTCGACCTCGTCAAGCAGCGCCTGCCCATCTGGAAGCACCAGACCTTCACCGACGGCACCGACGAGTGGGTCAACTGCCCCTGACACCAGCGAAAACAGGGAAACCGCCGCTTCCGTGATCCCGGAAGCAGCGGTTTCCCTGTTCGGCGTCAGCGCTCGGTCGGTGCGCCCGCGGTGGCGGGTTCCTCGCGCCGGGTGGGCAGGGGTGCCGGGCGGGCGGCGGGCACGCGCTGGGGCGTGGTGCCGCCGAACGCCGGCTCGGCGCCGGGCCGCGACGGCAGGGCCGCGACGAGCACGATCAGCGCGATGGCCAGCGAGTTCTCGGCCAGCATGCCGAACAGCCCGTCGGCGTAGTGCGACACCGCGGGAGCCTGGTGCTCGTACGGCCAGATCGGCGAGATCAGGAACAGCAGGTAGAGCGCGATCGCCGCACCCGCGTGCCGCGCACCGACCAGCGCCGGGAACCAGATCGGCTCCCGCAGGCCCGGGGTGGACCGCCCGCGTGCCGCGAGCCCGCGACCGGCCGCCCGGCGGCGCAGCGCCTGGTCGGCGAGCGCGATGACGGCCGGCACGACCCAGACCAGGTGGTGGGTCCAGGAGATCGGGCTGACCACGTTCGCGGTCAGGCCGACCAGGGTGAACGCGATGAGCTCGTCGCCCTCGGCGTGGGCCGCGGCGGCACGGGTCAGCCCGACCGCGAGCAGCACCAGCGCGAACGCGATCCAGAGCGGGCTGGGTGCGGTCGCGGTGTCGTACAGCCGCGACAGCAGCCCGGCCAGGGACTGGTTGGGCGTCATGTCCGCGACGCCGACCCGCTCCGTCTGGAAGATCACGCTTCCCCAGTACAGGGCGGACTCGTGCGGGACGATGACCCAGGCGGCGGCGGTGGCGGCCAGGCCGGACACCGTGGCCCTGAGCGCGGCCCGCCACTGCTTGCTGACCAGGAAGTACACGATGAACAGCGCGGGCGTCAGCTTGATCGCCATGGCGATGCCGACCCCGATGCCGGCCCAGCGCCAGCCGCGGCGCAGCGCCACCAGGTCCGCCATGATCAGCGCGAACAGCAGCAGGTTCACCTGTCCGAAGCCGAGCGTCTCGCGCACCGGCTCGATCGCGGCGAACAGCGGCAGCGCGACCGCGACGGTCATCCAGCGCGGCCAGCCGCACCGGTCGGCGACCGGGATCAGCAGTGCGGCGAGCACCATGCCCAGCGCGACCAGGCCGAAGACCATGTTGAACAGTCCCGCGGCGGAGGGTGTCAGCGCCGCCATGGGCAGCATCAGCAGTGCCGCGAACGGCGGGTATGTGAACCCGAGCGTCGTGTCGGGCGCGATGAACTCGTACAGCTCGCCGCCGCCGCTCCACCACTCCACCGCGCCGTGATAGATCTTCATGTCGAAGAAGTCGTACCACCGTCCGAAGTTCTGCTCCGTCACCCAGGCGGCGTAGCAGATGGCGGCGACGATGCCGACCCGGACGAGCGTGCGACGATCCCACTGCGGGGATCTCCAGTCACGGATGAATCGGGGGCTCCTGGTGAGGCGGGGCAGACTGCGCACGCCGCGTGCCGGCATGGCGTCGCCACCTCCTTCAAAGGGTCGGGTCTCGGCATCGTCGCGTAGCGATGATCCGCGGCCGGGCCGTTCGTGTCTGCTGAGCAGCCTAGAACGGCGCACCACTCCAGTACCTCCCGTGTTACCCGACCGTGTCCGATCCCACACGACTTTGCGACATTTCTAGCTGGTTAACGCTGCCTGCGAAGTTCAGGTGATTGGCGTCACATCATCACCTCTGGCTGCGAAAACGCACTCTCTGTATGGCGCAACGGCACAGACGGGAACGAAGAAACGCCGATGTCCGGGCACCTCACTGGTCGGCTACCCGCATCACCCGAGATGTAACTGCGTCGACGCCTTCTGTTGCGCCTTGCGCAGCGACTTGTGGGCGGACTTCTGCGCGTCGTGCACTGCCTTGCGGCCCCGCCAGCCGAGGCTGGGCGACCCGGCGGTGTCGACGGCTGCCAGTAGCAGGCCGGCCAGCAGGCCGAGATTCTTGGCGAAGTGCACCATCTCGTTGTTGCGCACCTCGGGGTTCTCGATGCGCCAGAACGGGTGGCCGACCAGCGTGGCCGGGATGAGGGTGCCGGCCAGCAGGGCCGCGGCGGGCCGGGGCGCGGTGCCGGTGGCCAGCATCGCGCCGGCTACGACCTGGACCCCGGCGTTGACCCGGACCAGCGTCTTGGTCTCCGTGGGCAGGCGCGAGTCGACCGCCTCCAGCAGCGGCACGACCTGCTCCGCGAGGGGCTCCGCCTTGACGGCGTACCGGTCGGGCTTCAGCAGCGCCTGCGCCCCGGCCGCGATGAACAGTCCGCCGAGCAGGGCGCGTGCGACCCCTCGTACTGGTCTCATACCGCCATTATCAAGGACGTTCGCCCATGCAAAGGACGAAATCCAAACCCTCCAACTCGCTGTCGAAGAAGTAGTGGTAGCGGTAGTCCTTCACTGCGGCGCACTCATCCGTGTCGCTGGTCGCGTCGAACCGCGCCAGCACCTCCAGCGCGCCGGGCGAGCATTCGGTCAGCACCAGCTCCGGGTCCTTCTCCGTGCCCTGGTTGGCCACGCAGTCACCGGGCTGGGCGAACCGCGCGGTGCGCGGCGGCCCGGAGGGGGTCGCGGTGGCGACGGGGATCGGCGGAGCGTCGGCGCCGAACGGGTTCGGCACGATCTTCAGCGCGACGAGCACGCCGACGAAGATCACTAGGGAGGCCACCAGCAGCGCGATGCCGATGATGGCTGGGCCTCGGCCGCCCATGCGCGGCCGGGGTGGTGGCTGCACGATAGGCAGCAGCTCGGTCGGCTGTGCCAGGGGCTCGGACGGGTATCGGTCAGGGGTGTGCAAAGCGGTGCTCCGCGGGGACGAGATCGGGATGCGTGCCAAGGTACCGTGCGCGCCATGGCCCTCGATTCCTCCGTCACGATGTTGTCATTAGCCGTGGGGGCACTGTTCGGCGCACTCACTCCACGGGTGGCGTACCGGCTGTCGGTGGCGTGGGGCGAACCGGCGCTGGTCGCCTGCGCCGAGTGCGGCACGCCGTTCGCCGCCGGCCCCGCCGGCTGGTGGCGGTTCGCGGCCCGGTGCGCCTCCTGCGGGGTGCGCCAGGGGCCGAGCCTGTGGTGGACCGTGCCGGTGGGGGCGCTCGCGGCCGGGCTGACCGCGGCCAGCCTCGCCGGGCAGGGCTGGGTGCTGGCCGCCGGCCTCCTGCTGAGCATGGTCGGCGTGCTGCTGGCCGCGATCGACCTCGCCGTGCAGCGGCTGCCCGACCCCATCGTGTGGCGGCTGGCCGTGGCCGTCGTGGGCCTGCTGGCGCTCGCGGCCGCGACCGGCGGCAACTGGGCGGCGTACGGTCGCGCCCTCGGCGGCGGGGCCGCCCTGCTGGCCGGGTTCGGCCTGATGGCGCTGCTGACCGGCGGCCAGATCGGACTCGGCGACGCCAAGGTCGCCGGGGTGCTGGGCCTGCTGCTCGGCTGGTACGGCTGGGGCCCGGTGCTGCTCGGCGGCCTGCTGGCCCTGCTGCTGAACGGGGCCGTCGCCGTGGTGCTGCTGGTGCTGCGCCGGATCAGCTGGCGCGGGTCGCTCCCGATGGGACCTTCGCTGCTCGGCGCTGCCCTGTTGGCCGTCGTGACGATCGGACTGCTGCTGCCCCCGGCAGCCTGAACAGGCATCCGTTTCATCCGGATGAACGAACCGCGGCCCGCGGTGTCGGCAACCCGACTGTGCCGCCCGGCCGATGGCGATGGTGAGCCGGCGCGACCTCGACCGTGCCGGAGAGCGTATCCCTTTCGCTCCTTTTCGAAGCCCTATCGCATCGCCCGATCATGCGATCCGTGTCACGTGGGGTACGTCGCCGCCCGGCGGATGCCGGCACCACGATCACGTTGAGTGTCCAACTGAACGCCAAACGCCGCCGTCTTGATCGCGTCATGACCATGACGTGACAACGGAGTGACGGCGCGTAGCTCAGTGGGCAGGCTCCCAGTCGTCGGCCACACGGCCGGCATCCGTCGTGGACCGGCCCGCCTGGATGCGGATCGGCCGTAGCTGGGGGTGCACTCGCACATGCGCAAGATCATCACCAAGACCCAGGCCGCCTGGGCCAACCGGGACCGTGGCGCCACCGCCGTCGAGTACGCCCTGATCGTGTCCCTGATCGCGGTGGTCATCATCGTCGCCGTTCGGGCGCTCGGCGTCGACATCGACGCGGCTTTCGACGCCGTCACGGCCGCGATCTGAATCCCTGCAGCAGGGCCGACCACGTCGTCGGCCCTGCTGTCACCTCCCGCGAAGAGTAACGAGGCAGCGATGACAAGGCGCGATCGCGGCGCAGCCGCGGTGGAGATGGCACTGGTACTGCCGATCCTCCTGCTGCTCGTCTTCGGCATCATCGACTTCGGGCGGATGCTGAGCACCCAAATCAAGATCACCGAAGCGGCCCGGGAGGGCGCGCGGGCCGCGACGATCCTGAACACCAGCACCGCCGCACGGGCCCGAGTCGCCACCGTGCTCGGCGCCACCCCGGTGTCCGTGAGCGTCTCCGGCGGCAGCGCCCCCTGCGCCAATGCGGCCCCCGGCACCGACGCCACGGTGCGCGTCGACCACAACTTCAATTTCGTCACGCCGATATCCGCGATAGCAGCCCTCGTCGGCCGTGGTCCTAGCCCCGGCACGGTGCAGCTGAGCGCGACGGGAGTCATGCCATGCCGTTCCTGAAGTTGCGCGCCGGGGCCGACCGGGACAGGGGCGCCGCGGCGACGATCGTCACCATCCTGCTGGCCGGGGGTGTGCTGCTGGGCATGACCGCCCTGGTCGTCGACGTGGGAAGGCTCTACGTCGAACGTGAGGACCTCCAGTCGGGGGCCGATGCCGCCGCCATGGCGGTCGCGCTCGACTGCGCGAAGCGGAACGACCCGGACCGTGATCGCGAATGCCGTGCCGCGGCCGGCACCGCACCCGGCTATGCCAACAACAATGCCGGTGACGGCTCCAGCGGAGTCCGCCATGTCTGCGGCACCGACGCGCGTCTGCCCAGCTGTACCGGTGCGGGGCAGGGCAATCTCACGGACTGCCTGGGGCAGCCTCCCGCGAATGCCACGTGGGTGGAGGTCCGGACGAACACGCGACTGCCGAGCGGCAGCTTCATCCTGCCTCCCAGCTTCGCCCAGACGCTGGCCGGCGGGTACTCCGGCAGCACGGTGGAAGCGTGTGCCCGGGTCGGCTGGGGATCACCGAGCGGCGGCCTCGCACTGACCTTCTGCCTGAGCGAGTGGACGGACGGGACCGCGGGTGGGTACGCACCGGCTCCGCCGGCCGTCCCAGCCGCCTCGTTCGAGGTCGTGCTGAAGACCAAGGACCCCGGAAACGCGGGCGGAAACAACGGCGGCGGTGGCAACAACGGCGGTGGCAACGGCAACGGCAACGGTGGTGGCAACAACGGCGGTGGCAACGGCAACGGCGGTGGTGGTGGTCCGGTTGATCCCTGCCAGGCGCGCCCGTCCGGTGGCGATCTGCCCGGCGGCTTCGGCTGGACCGACACTCCGGACCGGAGTCTCTGCCAGACCGTCGTGACGGCGGCCGGTTCCTACACGGTCGAACCCGGCGCGAACGTGTCCCATGCGTGCGAGCAGGCGCTGCGCGACGCACGGGCAAGTGGCCAGCCGGTCTCGATCCCGATCTACAACCAGAACACCGGCACCGGCAACACCGGCTCGTACCGCATCGAAGGCTTCGCCGCCTTCGTGGTCACGGGTTGGGGCAACCTGCCCAACGGCCTCCACAGTGCAAATTCCACCCTGACCGGCCGTGCCGCCAGCACCCTCTGTGACAGCGGCGAAGACTGCATCTTCGGCTACTTCACCAACGCTCTCGTGCCGTGGGACGGCGGGTTCGGATCCACGCCGAACTTCGGGGCGACCGTCATCAAGACCATCGGCTGATACTCGAAGGACCTCTCTATGACCCGGCGCATTCTCGGTGTGGTGCTCGCTATCGTCCTGGCTGTCATCGGGACGGGCGCGGTGCTCCTGTATGTCAGCAAGACCCGCAGCTCGGTGGCGGACGGCCAGACGGCGGTGACCGTCCTGGTGGCCAAGCAGCGCATCTCCGCGGGCACCAGCGGCGCGTCCATCAAAACCCGTGAGCTGCTCGAGGAGGTCGTGATGCCGGCCGGCGCGCTGCCTGCCGACAGCCTGACCGCCCTGCCCGCCGAGCTCGACGAGCTGGTGCTGACCCACGACGTCCAGCCACGTCAGTTGCTGCTCAAAGGCATGTTCGGCGCGCCGACCACGCTCTCCGGCGGCATCGCGGTGCCGGAGAAGATGATGGCCGTCAGCCTGAAGATGGCGGTTGAGGAAGAGGTCGGCGGGTTTGTCCGGCCGGGTTCGCAGATCGCCGTCTTCAGCACGTACACGCTGGTGGACGATCCCTACAAGAAGGTCGTCGGGGAGAACAACAAGGGCACCAAGCTGCTGCTGCCCCGCGTCGAGGTGCTGGCCGTCGGTGCGTACGGCGACGACGGTGTCACGTCCGCGCAGCGCAACGACGCCCCGGCCGAGGCCGGCAAGGTGACCCTGCTGGTGACCGTCGCGGTCACTCAGGAGCAGGCCGAGAAGCTGATCCACTCGGTACGGATCGCGGAGCTCTACCTGGCCCTGCTGACCGACTCGTCGGAGACCCGCACGCTGCCCGGCACCGCCGTGGACAACCGCACCATCCTGCGCTGAGAGCCCTCAATGACGATCATCTACGAACGCGAGCACGGCCTCGCCCAGCATCTGACCTTCCTGCTGGGCGAGGCGGTGGCCGTCCCGACCGCTGCGGAGCTGCTGGAGAAGGTCAACTCCGACCGCGCCGAGCAGCTGGTCCTGTTCGGGCCGAGCGCGCCGCTGGAGGAGGCGTTCGCCTTCGCGGACCAGTGCCGGCTGCGGCGTCCCGAACTCGGGGTCCTGCTGCTGCGGTCCTCCCTCGACGTCACCGTGCTGGCCGATGCTCTGAAGGCGGGTGTGCGTGAAGTGGTCGATCCTTCAGATCATGCGGCGGTGCTGGCCGCGACAGCGCGGTCCCGGGATCTGTCCCGGCAGCTGCTCAGTCGACCCACCGGCCGCGCCGCAGTGCCGAGCCAGAAGGCCCCTGCCGCCCCTGCCGCCCCGGCGGGCCCGGCGACCCCGGCGGCCCCGCTCGCCCCGCCTCCGACGGCGGGGCCGGGCGAGCCGGCTGAGAGTCAGGTCATCACCGTCTTTGCGGCCAAAGGCGGGTGCGGCAAGAGCACCGTCGCCACCAACCTGGCGATCACCCTGGCGCAGGGCACCAAAGCGTCAGGGCCCCGCCGGGTATGCCTGATCGACCTCGATCTCGCCTTCGGCGACGTGGCGATCATGATGCAGTTGACGCCCCAGCGGACCATCGCCGACGCGATCCCGGTGGCCGACCGGATCGACGAGACCGGGTTGCGCACCCTGCTCACCCGCTACCAACACGGTGGTGCGGAGGTGGACGTGCTGCTGGCCCCGGTGCAGCCGGCGATCGCCGAGGAGGTGACCCGCGACCTCATCACGGAGATCATCCATCTGGCCCGGGACATCTACGACTTCGTGGTCATCGACACGGCCAGCGCGTTCACCGAGCAGATGCTGGCCGCGCTCGACGCCACACACCACTACGTGCTGGTCGCCACGCCGGAGCTGCCCTCGCTGAAGAACCTGCGGGTCACCCTCGACATGTTCGACCTGCTCGACTACCGCCGTGAGGCCCGCACCGTCGTGCTGAACCGGGCCGACTCCAAGGTGGGCCTCTCCATGGCCGAGGTGGAGAAGGTGATCCGGGTGCCGATTGCCGGGTTCATCCCCAGCAGCCGCGACGTGCCCCTGTCCGCCAACCGCGGCGTGCCGCTGGCCGCGGCTGCGCCGCAGCACGCGGTCAGTGCGGCTATCCGCGACCTGGCTGTCAAGCGATTCCTCGGCACCGCCGCACCCGCCAAGCGCGGGATGTTCGCACGGAAGAAGGGCTGACCCGATGTCCCTGCAGGATCGTCTCGGACAGCGCACCACCACGGCCGGCAGCAGCGGCGGCGTGCTCAGCGAGCGGATCGGCAGCGCCAACGAGGCCTCCGGTGCCTCGGCCTCGCATGCCGCGCCGGTGTCGGCCATGCCGGTCAGCGGCATCCAGTTCGGCCGCCGCAACACGCGGCGGGCGTACGACCCGCTGGCAGGCGTGCGCAAGCGCGCCCACCAGGCGCTGCTGGACCTGCTCGGGCCGCAGCTCTACGACACCGTCGCCGACGACGCCGAGCTGGAGCGGCGGGTCCGCGACGCGCTGCCCGAGGTGCTGTCGAAGGAGGAGGCGAACCTCACCGCCGGCGACCGCTCGACGGCATACCGGCAGATCCTCGACGAGATTCTGGGGCATGGGCCGATCGAGCCGCTGCTGCGCGACCCGGAGGTCACCGAGATCATGGTGAACGCCTGGGACCGCATCTACGTGGAGCGGTTCGGTCACATCCACGCGGTGGACGCGGCGTTCATGGACGAGGCGCACCTGCGGCGGGTGATCGACAAAATCGTGTCCCGGGTCGGCCGCCGCGTCGACGAGTCCTCGCCCATGGTCGACGCGCGCCTGCCCGACGGCAGCCGGGTCAACGCCGTGGTGCCGCCGATCGCGCTGGACGGCGCCGCGCTGACGGTACGCAAGTTCGCCGCCGACCCGTACACGGTCGACGACCTGGTCAGATTCGGCACCATGAGCGCCCGCGTCGCCGACGTGTTGCGCGCCTGCGTGCAGGGCCGGCTCGACATCCTGATCTCGGGCGGCACCGGCACCGGCAAGACCACCCTGCTCAACGTGATCTCCTCGTTCCTGCCGGCCGACGAGCGCATCATCACCATCGAGGACTCCGCCGAGCTGCGCCTGGCCCAGGAGCACGTGCTGCGGATGGAGTACCGCCCGCCGAACATCGAGGGCCGCGGCGAGGTCACCATCCGCGACCTGGTCCGCAACGCGCTCCGGATGCGGCCCGACCGCATCGTCGTCGGCGAGGTCCGCGACGGTGCCGCGCTGGACATGTTGCAGGCGATGAACACCGGCCACGACGGCTCGCTCACCACTGTGCACGCGAACACGCCCCGCGATTCGCTGGCCCGTCTCGAGACGATGGTGCTGATGGCGGGCATGGACCTGCCGGTCCGGGCGATCCGCGAGCAGATCGCCAGCGCCGTCGACGTGGTCGTGCAACTTGCCCGGCTCCGCGACGGCACCCGCCGCATCACGCACATCACCGAGGTCACCGGCATGGAGGGCGACGTCATCACCATGCAGGACCTGTTCGCCTTCGACTACCGGGCCGGCCAGGACCAGTACGGCCGCCATCAGGGTGCGCTGACCAGCACCGGGCTGCGTCCGAGGTTCGTGGACCAGCTCGCCGACCAGGGCATCGTCATCGCGCCGGAACTCTTCGGGAGGGGCCTGTGAAGCGCCGATTCGGCTTCGGGGCGCTGTCCGCCGCGGTCTTCGCCACGATGGTCGGGCTGGCCGCCACGCCCGCCGCGGCGGCGGATCCCGCGCTGAGCATCTCCGGCTTGCGCCAGGAGGCGGGGCTGCTGGAGTTCTATCTGTCGGCACAGGACCTGCCGGCCGGCACCGCGTTCGACAAAGTCGCGGTCAAGGCCGGCGACCGCACTTTCGAGGCCACGTCGAAGCAGGTCGCGTCGGCGGAGACCGCCGCGGCGCGGCGCGGTGTGGTGCTGGTGCTGGACACGTCGGGTTCCATGACCGGCGGTCCCATCGACGCCGCCCGGTCCGCCGCGCGGCGCTACCTGGAGTTGATCCCGGCCGACGTCGAGATCGGCCTGGTGACCGCAGGCGCACCGGCGACCGTGGCGCTGGCGCCGACGAAGGATCGCGCCGCCGCGAACCGGGCGGTCGACGCGCTGGCGGCCAAGGGCGAGACGGCCCTCTACGACGGCGTACGGCTGGCGGCCGGGCTGATGAACAAGGGTGAGTGGGGACAGCGGCGCATCGTCGCGCTCTCCGACGGCGCCGACACCGCCTCGAAGGACACGCTGGCGACAGCCCGGCAGTCGGCGGGGGCGGTCGCGGTCGACACGATCGCGTTCTCAACCCCGGACACGACTGCGGGCATCCTCGCCGGGCTGTCCACCGCCACCGGCGGCAGGGCGTTCACCGCGGCCGACGCCACCGCACTCAGCGCGGCCTTCGCCGAGGCGTCCGGCTCGTTCTCGATGCAGCTGCTGGTGCAGGTGACCGTGCCGGCGGAGCTGTCGGGGCAGCAGGTGCGGCTGACGGTGGCGGCCGGCGGGGCGAGCACCGAGGTGCCGGTCGCCTTCGCCGTCGACACCCGCGCGGTCGGGCCGCTGATCGGTGTGCCTGGCGGCGCGCCGGGCAACACCTGGCTGCTGGTGATCGGCGCGGTGGTCTTCGTCGGCCTGCTGGGCACGGCCCTGCTCGTGGTGGGGCCGATGCTCTCCGCGTCCGACCGCCGACGCCGCCTGTCACAGGTGGACCAGTTCGTCGCGCCTCGCCGCTCCGCCGCCCCGGTCGACGGCTCCAGCCAGGTCACCGCTGCCGCGCTGGCGCTGTCAGAGCAGGTGGTGAAGTCGGCGAACGTGGAGGGCCGGCTCGCGACGCAGCTCGACCGGGCGGGCATGCGGCTGCGGCCGCACGAATGGCTGCTGCTGCGCGCGCTCGCCTGTGTGGTGGCCGCGGTGCTGATCGGCGTGATGCTGGCACCGCTGGCGGGTGTCGTACTCGGCCCGCTGGTGGGCTGGCTGTTCACCTCGCTCTACCACCGCAACCGCGCCACGAAGCGGGTCGAGGCTTTCCGCGAGCTGATGCCGGAGGCGCTCCAGCTGATCGTCGGCTCACTGCGGTCCGGCTTCTCGCTGACGCAGGCCATCGACGCGATGGCCCGCGAGCTGCCCGAGCCGATCGCGTCGGAATTCGGCCGCGCGCTGGGCGAGGCGCGCCTCGGCGTCGACATCGAGGACGCCCTGGATCGGGTTGCCGTGCGCATGCGCAGTAAGGACCTGGCCTGGGCGGTGGTCGCGATCCGGGTGCAGCGCGACATCGGCGGCAACCTGGCCGAGGTGTTGAGCACGACGGTCGAAACGATGCGGGAGCGCGAGGCGCTGTACCGCGAGGTGCGTTCGCTGTCGGCCGAGGGGCGGCTCAGCGCCTGGGTGCTGCTCGCGCTGCCGATCGGCGCCGGTGCGTTCATGTTCCTCAGCCGGGGGGAGTACGTCCGGCCCCTCTACACCGACACCCGCGGCATCGTGATGCTGGCAACGGGTGTCCTCCTGCTGCTGACCGGCGGCTTCTGGCTGTCCCGCTTGATCAAGATCGAGGTGTGACCGTGGGCGTGCAGCTGATCCTCAACGTCGGCATCGGAGCCATCTTCGCCGCCATAACGCTCGCGGTGATCACGCTGATGTCGGCCAGTATCGGCCGGGCCGGGGTCGCCAAGGCGCTGGAGACGATCGACACCGTCTACGCGCCGGGCAGCGCCGCGGCAGCCGAAGAGAAGCTCGGTGACCGGCTTCGGCCGGCGGCGCAGCAGATGTCGGCCCTGGGTCGGCTGCTGACACCCAGGGGCGCCGGCGCTCGGCTGCAGCACTGGCTCGACTACGCCGGAAACCCCGTGGCCTGGCCGCCGGAGCGGATCGTCGAGATGCAGGGCCTCGGCCTGCTCGTCCTCGCCGCACTGGGCGCGGCGGCCGCGCTGGCGCTGGACTTCGGCCCGGGGGCCGTCGTGATGTGGGTGGTCGGCGGGGCCGCCCTGGGCTTCTGGGCGCCGTTCCTGGTCGTCTACGACCTGGGGGTACGCCGCCAGCAGGAGATCCGGCGCCGGCTTCCGGACGGGCTGGACCTGCTGACGCTGTCGGTCGAGGCCGGACTCGGCTTCGACGCCGCGCTGGCGCAGGTGGCCGTCACCATGCCCGGTGCCCTGTCCCGGGAGTTCGCCCGGGTGCTGCAGGAGATGCAGATGGGCCAGCGCCGGTCCGAGGCGTTGCGGGCGCTCGCGGCGCGGACCACGGTCCGCGAGCTCAAGACCGTCACCCTGGCCCTCGTCCAGGCCGGTGAGCTCGGCATCCCGATCGCGAGCGTGTTGCGGGAGCAGGCGCGGCAGATGCGGGTCAAGCGCCGCCAGCTCGCCGAGGAGACAGCACGCAAGCTGCCGGTAAAGGTGCTCTTCCCGCTGATCTTCTGCTTGTTCCCTGCCCTGTTCATCGTCATCCTCGGGCCCGGCATCATCGGCATCATGGACGCCTTCTGACCCGGCCCGGTCCGGGCTAGATGAGGTACAACCGGGCCGCGGCCTGCAGGGCCTGGGTCCGGTTGTGCACGCCCAGCTTGTCGTAGAGGCGTGCCACGTAGGTGCGCACCGTGGACTCGGTCAGCCGCATGCGCACCGCGATCGCGGCCAGGCTGCCACCGGTGTTCAGCTGCTGCAGGATCTGCTCCTCGCGCGGGCTGAGCGCGGTCGACCGGGTCCGGCGGCGGGCCATCGCCTCGGCGAGGTTGGGCGCGGTGAACGAGGCCGGGGCCACCGCCGCGTGCCGCACCGCCGACATCAGCAGCTCGACCGGCGCGGAGCGCGGCAGGTATGCCGACAGCCCGGCCTGCAGCGCCTGCAGCAGCAGCCCGTCCTCGGCGGGGCCGGTGAGGACCACCCCAAGCTGCGGCCGCGCGGCGCGCAGTTCGGCGGCCAGCTGCAGCCCGCCCTCGCCGGGGACGGCCGCGTCGATGGTGACCACGTGCGGTTCGAGGTCACCGATCAGGTCGCGGGTCTCCTCACCCGTGACGGCCTGACCGACCAGGTCGATGTCTGTGTAGGTGGCGCAGGCGGCGCTGTACCCCAACCGCACCAGCGTGACGGGGTCAACCGTGATCAGCTTCACTGACAAGGGGTGCTCCTGCTGACGCTGCGGACGCTTCCGTCCTACTGAGCGCCGCCGGGGCTCCCGGTGTCACTGTCACGTCACCGAACTCGTTCGTTCGGGTGTCACGATCCGTCAGATCAGGCGAAGTTGCTGGTCGCGGGGCCGTCGTGGGGTCAGGTCGCCGAGCTGTTCCAGCAGTCCCGCATCGACCGCGTGGAGGAACGGCGTCGGCCGGCAGTCCCGCTCGCTGCCGTAGCGGACCCGCCGCGCCGCGTGGCTCAGGTAGAGCCGCCGCTGCGCCCGGGTCAGCCCGACGAAGAACAGCCGGCGCTCCTCGGCGACCTCCGCCTCGGTCGGCGCGGTGCCGGGGAAACGCAGCGGCAGCAGCCCGTCCTCGCACCCGGCCAGGAACACCACCGGGAACTCCAGGCCCTTGGCCGCGTGCAGGGTGAGCAGGGTGACCGCCTCCGCGCGCGGGTCCAGCGCGTCGACCTCCGCGCCGGTGGCGACCTCGCCCAGGAAACGCTGCAGGTCCTGCCCGCAGCGCAGGGCGAGGGGCGTGAGCAGGTCCACCGCGGCCCACACCTCGTCCGGCTCGGGTGAGCCGCCGCCCAGCGCGGGCCGTTCGATGAGCACCTTCGCGGTCAGCTTCAGCCGGGCCGCGACGGAGCCGGTCAGCCCAGTGGCCAGGCGCAGCTCGGCCAGCAGCGTGTTCACCCCGGCCCGGCTGCGCAGCCGGTCGTGCGAGCGCTTCTGCACCGGCACGCCCGCCCGCGACAGCGCGTCCACGATCGCGGCGGCCTGCGCGTCGGTGCGGTAGAGCACCGCGATGTCGTTGAACGACACCGTCGTGCCGGTCACCCCGCGCACGTCGGCCTTCGTCCGGTGGGACACGCCGCCGACCAGCTCGTCGACCTTGCGGGCGATGAACGCGGCTTCGTCGGCGGGGCTGCTCGCGGCGTACTGCCCGATCAGCGCCGCCTCCGGGTCGACCCTCGCCGGGTCGAGGCGGCGGCCGGGCACCAGCGAGCTGGGCGCGATCGCCTGCACCGCGGCGGCCAGGATCGGCGCGGACGAGCGGTAGTTGCGGGTCAGCCGTACGACGCGGGCGTCCACAAAGTCGCGGGAGAACTGCAGGAAGAACGAGACGTCCGCGCCGCGGAACGAGTAGATCGCCTGGTCCGGGTCGCCGATCGCGCACAGGTTGCCGTCGCTGGGCACCAGCAGCCGCAGCAGCGCGTACTGGTCGGGGTCGACGTCCTGGTACTCGTCGACGAACACCCACGGCCAGCGCGAGCGCAGCTTGTCCTGCAGCGACGGCTGCGCCTTCAGCAGCGCCACCAGGCGCGGGATCAGCTCGTCGAGCAGCACACCCTCGCCGCCCGGCTCGTCCGCGACGACCAGGTCGGGCTCCTGCTCGCGCAGCAGCGACAGGGCCAGCGAGTGGAAGGTGGAGACGGTGACGTCCTCGGCGACCGGGCCGAGCAGCCCGCGCAGCCGGTGCCGCAGCTCCTCGGCGGCCCGCCGGGTGAACGTGATGGCCAGGCAGTCCTCGGGGTAGACGTTCATCTCCGCGCACAGGTATGCCAGCCGGTGGGTCAGCGTACGGGTCTTGCCCGTGCCTGGACCGGCGACGATCAGCAGCGGCCCGCCCGGCGCGGACGCGGCCACGCGCTGCATCGCGTCGAGCCGGTCCAGCAGCCCGGTGCCGACCTCCTCCATCCCGGCCAGCATCGGCTCGAACGGCTCGTGCGGCGAGGGCTCCGGCGGCAGCGGCGGAGCGGAGACGGGCTTGGTCCGGCGTACCGCCGGCTTGCTCGCGGCCTGCTTGGGCGCACGAGCCTTGCGCGGCGCGGGTGTCACCGGCGCGACGGGCAGGTCGAACAGGGTGTCGGCGGTGTCCTGCGGGCGCAGCTCGCCCGGCTCGAACAGCCGGATCACGCCGTACTCGCCGTCGTAGCCGGGCACCCGGTGCACCCGCCCGGCGCGCAGCCGCCGCAGCGCCTCGCCGAGCAGCTCACCGCCCGCGGCCGTGACCTCGTCCAGCGGCGCTTCCATGAGGATGGACAGCTCCGAACCCAGCGCCGCGACCAGCCCGTTCACCCGTCCTTCGACGGTGCGGGTCTTCGGGCCGACGCCCTCCAGCTCGCCGACGATCTCCGGCAGCTGCACCAGGTGGGTGACCGGGCGGGCGTTCGGCGCGGGCGTGCCGTCGGGCCGGTCGGCCAGCGCCTCGACCCGGGCCAGTACCCCGATGGTCAGCGGCCGCTCGCACACCGGGCAGATGCCGCCGGTCGCGCGGGACTCGGCCGGGGTCCAGTTGACGCCGCAGTCGCGGTGCCCGTCCCCGTGGTACTTGCCCTCCTCGGGGAAGAACTCGATCGTCCCGGCCAGTCCGGGCGCGCCCGCCAGCGCCGCCTTCAGCGCGAAGTAGTCCAGCGCGCAGTCGAACCGGGTCGCCTCCCGGGCCAGGGCCTGCGGCGAGTGCGCGTCCGAGTTCGAGACCAGGGTGTATCGGTCGAGACTGGACACCCGGTGGTTCATCGCCGGGTCGCTGGACAGGCCGGTCTCCACCGCGGTGATGTGCTCGGCGAGGTCGGCGTAGCAGTCGGCGATCGCGTCGAAGCCCGACTTGCTGCCCAGCGCGGAGAACCACGGCGTCCAGATGTGCGCGGGCACCAGGTACGCGTCCGGGCTGGCCTCCAGGGTGATCTCCAGCAGGTCGCGGGAGTCCAGGCCCAGGATCGGGCGGCCGTCGCTGGCCAGGTTGCCGACCCGGCCCAGCCGGTCGCGGAAGCGCTGCGCGGCGTCGAGGTCCGGCAGGTAGATCAGATGGTGCACCTTGCGGGTGCGGTCGCCCCGCTTGTAGATCGTGGAGATCTCGGAGCTGAGCATGAAGCGGGCCGGCTCCCCCGCCGCCAGGCGCGCGGGCAGCCGCTGCGCGACGTCCCGCTCGACCTCCGGCGACAGCCGGAACAGACCGGGCTCGGCCTCGCGCAGCTGCTCGCGCAGGTGCTCGAACCAGGCGGGGTGGGTGACGTCGCCGGTGCCGAGCAGGGCCACGCCCTTGCGCCGTGCCCACCATGCCAACGTGGGCAGGTCGAGGTCCTTGCTGCACGCACGCGAGTACCGCGAGTGGATATGCAGATCAGCAGTCCAGACGGGGGGCACGCAGCATCCTGACACGCCCGGCCCGTCCGGCGGCACCCGCCACGCGCGTCAGTGAGAGTTGTTACCTACATCGCGCGCAGTTCGACCAATGTGATATCCGGCGGCGCGCCGACCCGCACCGGCGGGCCCCAGAAACCGGCGCCGTTGGTGACGTACACCTGCGTGCCGTCGACCTCGCCGAGGCCCGAGATGACCGGCTGCTGCAGGGCCGCGATCAGGTTGAACGGGACCATCTGGCCGCCGTGCGTGTGCCCCGACAGCTGCAGGTCCACGCCGTGCTTCGCCGCCTCGAACGCCTGGATCGGCTGGTGCGCCAGCAGCACCACGGGCTTGCCCGGGTCCCGGCCGTCCAGCGCCTTGCCGAAGTCGGGCCCGCCCTCGCCGAGGTCGCCGCCGCTGACGTCGTTGACGCCGGCCAGGGTCAGCCCGCGGATGTCCAGCCGCTCGTTCTGCAGCGGCCGCATGCCCAGGCGCTCGACCTCGACGAGCCACTCCTCGGCCCCCGAGAAGTACTCGTGGTTGCCGGTGACGAAGTACGCGCCGTCGCGCGAGCGCAGCTCGGCCAGCGGCGCGGCCTCGTCGCCCAGCTCGGCGACGGTGCCGTCGACCATGTCGCCCGCGACGGCGATCAGATCGGCGTTCATGCCGTTGATCGAGCGGACGATGCGGCGGCTGTGCTCGATGCCGGTCAGCGGGCCCAGGTGGATGTCGCTGACCAGGGCGATCTTGTAACCGTCCATGCTGCGGGGGAGCTTCGCCAGCGGGATCTGCACCCGCTTGAGCACCGGGTCGCCGAGCGCGGTCTTGACGCCGTACGCGGTGATGCCGGTCGCGGTCAGCCCGGCGAAGATCGCCGCACTGCGCGCGATGAGCAGCCGTCGGCTCGGGTCGGCCGGCCCGCCGCGCGTCGGCTCGGCGCTTGATCCACCGACTTGCCCGGCACCCGTGGCGTTCGGGGTCTCGCTTTCGTCCACCTGCCCGGCAGGTCCGGTGATCTCGGCCGCCGCGGGCAGGCCGGGCTCGGCGAGCAGGGTCTGCGACCCGCCCGACCCGGTGCCGGGCGCCGCGGCGGGGACGGTCGCGGCGACGGAGTCGGCCGTGACCGGGGTTCGGGCGGCGGGGCGGCGGGCCCAGGTGCGGTTGGCGATCACGCGGGGGATCTCCAGCACCAGCAGCGTGACCATCAGGTAGAACAGGACGGCCAGCCACATGTAGCCGACCATCGGGATGACCCAGGACGCCTTCGCGCCGATCGCCCGCGGCACGATGAACGCGGCCAGCAGCGCCACCGCCAGCGCGATGATCGCCACGGCGCCGATCCGGCGGCCGCGTTTCGTCGTGGTCGTGTCCTTGACCAGGCGTTTGTACAGGTACCAGTGGATCGGGCCGACGACGATCAGCACGATGCTGAAGAACATCAGCGCTTGCAGCACCACGGGGGTTTTCCTTTCAGCCGCCGGCGAAGGGCGGGAGCACGTCCACGGTCGCGCCGGACGGAAGCGGCGCACGGCGGTCGTGCCAGGCTAGCCCGTCAACCAGAAAGCTGGCTGAAAGCAGCACCCGGCTCAGGGCGTCCCCGTGCGCCGCGCCGAGTTCCTTGATCAGCTGTGTCAGGTCCTGCCCGGCGGGCAGCTGCTCCTCGGTGACCCCGGCGGCAGCACGCGCTCCGGCGAAGTAGCGGATCGTCAGCACAGTCATCCTCCGATAGCGGACATCGGGCGCTCCGGCTGGAGGAACGACGGATCGTCGATGCCGTGGCCGGGCAGCTTGCCCCACATCGCCTCGCGCCAGCGCGCGGCGATGTCCTCATCATCGGCCCCACCGCGCAGCAGTCCGCGCAGATCGGTCTCCCCGGTCGCGAACAGGCAGTTGCGCACCTGGCCGTCGGCGGTGAGCCGGGTCCGGTCGCAGTCGCCGCAGAACGGCCGGGTCACCGAGCCGATCACGCCGACCTTCGCCGGGCCGCCGTTCACCAGCCAGGTCTCCGCCGGGGCGCCGGCCCGCTCGGCCGGGTCGGGGCTGAGGTCGAACTCGGCCTCCAGCGACGCCAGGATCTCCGCGGCGGTGATCATCTGCTCACGGCTCCAGCCGTGCTGGGCGTCGAGCGGCATCTGCTCGATGAAGCGCAGCTCGTAGCCGTGTGCCAGGGCGAAGCGCAGCAGTGCCGGCCCCTCGTCGTCGTTGATCCCGCGCAGCAGCACCGTGTTGAGCTTCACCGGGGTCAGCCCGGCCGCGGCGGCCGCGGACAGCCCGTCGATCACCTCGTCGAAGCGGCGGCGCAGCGCGATCGCGGCGAACCGCTCGGGGTCGATGGTGTCCAGCGAGACGTTGACCCGGTCCAGCCCGGCGTCGCGCAGTGGCACGGCCAGCCGGGCCAGCCCGATGCCGTTGGTGGTGACGGACAGCTTCGGGCGCGGGGTCAGCGCGGCGCTGCCCGCGACGATGCCGACGATGCCGGGGCGCAGCAGCGGTTCGCCGCCGGTGAAGCGCACCTCCTCGACGCCCAGCCGGGTCACCGCGACGGTGATCAGCCGCAGCACCTCGTCGTCGGTGAGGATCTCCTGCTTGGGCAGCCAGGGCAGCCCTTCCGGGGGCATACAGTACGAACAGCGCAGATTGCAGCGGTCCGTCAGAGAGACCCGCAGATCCACAGCACGGCGTCCGTACCGGTCGATCAGGCCAGCCTGGGCAGAGGTCACCCCACGAACCTATCGCGTCGCAATCAGAATGCGCGGCCCAGCGCCACCTGGCAGGATCGCCGCCGTGTTGCTGACCCTCTCGACCACGCACTCGCCGGCCACCGACCTCGGCTTCCTCCTCGTCAAACATCCCGACCGCGTGCACAGCTTCGAGCTGAGCCACGGCACGGCCACCGTGCTCTACCCGGAGGCGAGCGAGCAGCGGTGCACCGCCGCGCTGCTGCTGGAGATCGATCCGCAGCGGCTGGCCGACACCCGGGCCGACGGGCAGCAGCTCAACCAGTACGTCAACGACCGCCCGTACGCCGCGTCCAGCCTGCTGGCCGCCGCGCTGAACCGGGTCTTCCGCACCGCGGCGCGGGGTGTCTCCAAGGACCGGCCCGAGCTGGCCGCGAGCGCGATCCCGCTGTCGATCCGGGTCCCGTCGCTGCGTGCCAAGGGCGGGTTGAAGCTGGCCGAGCGGCTGTTCGGCCCGCTGGGCTGGACCGTGCGCGGCGACGTGCTGCCGTTGGACCCCGCATTCCCGGAGTGGGGCGACAGCCGGTACGTCGACCTGACGCTCGACGGTGAGCTGCGCCTCGCCGACGCACTCAACCACCTCTACGTGCTGCTGCCGGTGCTCGACGACGCCAAGCACTACTGGGTGGCGCCCGACGAGATCGAGAAGCTGCTGCGGGCCGGGGAGGGCTGGCTGGCCGGGCACCCGGAGCGCCCGCTGATCATCCGGCGCTACCTGGCGCACAGCCGCGCCCTGGCCGCCCAGGCCGACGCGGCGCTCGCGCCGCTGGAGGAGGCGCCCGCCGACGATTCCGTCGCCGAGGGTCCGGTGATCGAGAAGACCAAGCCCTTGAACGTACGCCGGCGCGCGGCCGTGCTTGCCGCGCTGGCCGAGACCGGGGCGACCCGCGTCCTCGACCTGGGCTGCGGCGGGGGTGCCCTGCTGGGCGACCTGATCCGGGAGAAGCGGTACACCGAGATCGTCGGGGCGGACGTGTCGCCGAAGGTGCTGGAGATCGCCGAGCGGCGGCTGCGGCTGCACCGGCTGCCCGACCGGCAGCGGGCCCGGATCAAGCTGATCCAGTCCGCGCTGACCTACGTCGACGAGCGGCTGCGCGGCTACGACGCCGCGGTGCTGATGGAGGTCATCGAGCACCTCGACCTGCCCCGGCTGCCCGCGCTGTGCGCCGCGGTGTTCGGCGACGCCAAGCCCGGCGCGGTCGTGGTGACCACGCCGAACGTCGAGTACAACGTGCGCTACGAGACGCTGCCCGAGGGCGGCCACCGCCACGACGACCACCGCTTCGAGTGGACGCGAGCCGAGTTCACGGCCTGGTGCGACCAGGTCGCCGCCGAGTACGGCTACACGTACACGCTGCGTGGCGTCGGCGACGAGGACCCGGAGGTCGGCCCGCCGACCCAGCTCGCCCTGTTCACGAAGACCGGCACTGTCACCGAGGAGGTGCCCGCATGAGCGAGCGCAGCGAGGAGAAGGGCCGGACCACCACGGTCGCGCTGCCTGAGCTGGCCCTGGTCGTGCTCGTCGGGATCTCCGGGTCCGGCAAGTCGACCTTCGCCCGGGAGCACTTCCTGCCGACCCAGGTGCTGTCCAGCGACGCCTTCCGCGGGCTGCTCGCCGACGACGAGAACGACCAGGCCGCCACCAAGGATGCCTTCGAGGTGCTGCACCTGGTCGCGGGCAAGCGCCTGGCGGCAGGGCGGCTCACCGTCGTCGACGCGACCAACGTGCAGTCGCACGCCCGCGCCGCGCTGGTCGAGGTGGCCAAGGCCCATGACGTGCTGCCCGTCGCCGTGGTCATCGACACCCCGGAGGCGGTCTGCTGGGAGCGCACGCAGGCCCGGCCCGACCGCGTGTTCGGCCGGGAGGTGCTCCGCCGCCAGCACCGCGACCTGCGGCACTCGCTGAACAAACTGGCCCGCGAGGGCTTCCGCAAGGTGTACGTGGTCAAAGACCCCGCCGACGTCGAGCTGCGCTACGAGAAGCTGTTCAACGACCGCGCCGAGCTGACCGGTCCCTTCGACCTGGTCGGTGACGTGCACGGCTGCCGGGCCGAGCTGGAGCAGCTGCTCACCGCGCTCGGCTGGGAGCTGACCCGGGACGAGACCGGCCGGGCCGTGGACGCGAGCCACCCGCAGGGGCGTACCGCGGTGTTCGTCGGCGACCTGGTGGACCGTGGCCCGGACTCCCCCGGCGTGCTGCGCCTGGTCATGAACATGATCGCCGGTGGCCGGGCGCTGTGCGTGTCCGGCAACCACGAGAACAAGCTGCTGCGCCACCTGCGCGGGCGCAAGGTGCAGCTCACACACGGCCTCGCCGAGACCGTCGCGCAGCTGGAGACCGACCCGGTCGACGGGCTGGCCTCCTTCCTGGACGGGCTGATCAGCCACTACGTGCTCGACGGCGGCCGGCTGGTGGTCGCGCACGCGGGCCTCAAGGAGGCCTACCACGGCCGGGCCTCCGGCCGGGTGCGCTCCTTCGCCATGTACGGCGACACCACCGGCGAGACCGACGAGTTCGGACTGCCCGTGCGCTACCCGTGGGCGCAGGAGTACCGAGGCCGCGCCATGGTCGTCTACGGGCACACGCCGACGGTCACGCCCGAGTGGGTCAACAACACCATCTGCCTCGACACCGGCTGCGTGTTCGGCGGCAAGCTCACCGCGCTGCGCTACCCGGAGCGGGAGCTGGTCGAGGTCGACGCGGAGCGGGAGCACTACGCGCCCGCCCGGCCGCTGCACCCTGCCGCACCGCCCGACCGGGCCGCGGGCGCGCTGCGGCTGTCCGAGGTCACCGGCCGCCGCCACGTGCAGACCCTGCACGGCACCGTCACCGTGCCCGCCGAGCACAGCGCGGCGGCGCTGGAGGTGATGAGCCGGTTCGCGGTCGACCCGCGCTGGCTGCTGTGGCTGCCGCCGACCATGGCGCCGTCGTCGACGTCGGCCGTGGACGGATACCTGGAGCATCCCGCCGAGGCGCTGGCCGACCTGCGGCACGCGGGCGTGCCCCGGGTGATCTGCGAGGAGAAGCACATGGGCTCCCGCGCGGTGGTCCTGGTCTGCAAGGACGCGTCGGTGGCGGCCAAGCGCTTCGTCGACGACGGCAGCACCGGTGTGATCTACACGCGCACCGGGCGGGCCTTCTTCGACCCGGAGCGCACCGAGCTGCTGCTGGCCAAGGTGCGCGACGCGGTGACCGCGGCGGGGCTGTGGGCCGAGCTGGACACCGACTGGCTGCTGCTCGACTGCGAGCTGCTGCCCTGGTCGGCCAAGGCGCAGACGCTGATCCACCAGTACGCCGCCGTCGGCGCGTCCGGCCGGGCCGTGCTGCCCGCGGCCCTGGACGTGCTGTCGGCGGCTGCGGCGCGCGGGCTCGACACGGCCGCCCAGCGGGAGCGGCTCGCCGGGTCGCTGCGCGACGTGCAGGCGTTCACCGACGCCTACCGCCGTTACGTCGCCCCGACCGATGGGATCGCCGGGATCACGCTGGCCCCGTTCGCGGTGCTGGCCGCGCAGGGCAAGGCGTATGCCGACGCCGACCACGGCTGGCACCTGTCCGTCGCGGACCGGCTGGTCGCCGCCGACCCGGTCACCTTCACCCCGACCCGCCGCCTGGTCCTCGACCTGCCACCCCGGCCGGCCCCGGCGGACCGGACCACCGCGCCCGACCCGTCCACCGCCGACCCGTCCACCGCGGACGCGTCCACTGCCGACCCGGCCGTCGCGACCGGGGCGGCGGTCGCCGACGCGGCCTTCGCGGACGCGGTGGCGCGGGCGACGGACTGGTGGCTGGAGCTGACCGGCTCCGGCGGCGAGGGCATGGTGGTCAAGCCGTACGCGGGCCTGTCCGTGCGCGGCGCGAAGGGCCTCGTCCAGCCCGGGGTGAAGTGCCGCGGCCGCGAGTACCTGCGGATCATCTACGGCCCGTCGTACACCGAGCCCGCGCAGCTGGCCCGGCTCCGTCAGCGCAAGCTCGGCCGCAAGCGCGCCCTCGCCCTGCGCGAGCACGGCCTGGGCCTGGCCGCCCTCGACACGGTCGGCCGCGACGGCCCCCTCTGGCGGGTCCACGAACTCGTCTTCGCCATCCTCGCCAGCGAATCCGAACCCACCGACCCGCGCCTGTAGCGCGTGTCATTTCGGGGAAACTGCTGCTTCGGCAGAGAACGAAGCAGCAGTTTCCCCGAAACTGTCGCTACGTCAGGCGGTCAGGTGAAGGCAGGCCGACGTGGTGTCGCGGACGCCGGGGGCGAAGGCCGCGCCGAACAGGGCGGTGTGCAGCAGGTACATGGAGAGCTGGTGCAGCGGGACGCGGTCGGTCCAGCCCGCGGCGGGCGGCCAGGCTTCGGCGTACGCGGCGAGGATCCGGTCCGCGAACGGCGCGCCGCCCCACAGCCGCAGGTAGGCCAGGTCGGTCTCGCGGTGGCCGCCGTGCGCCGCCGGGTCGACCACCCGGCACCGGCCGTCCGCACCCCAGAGCAGGTTGCCGCTCCACAGGTCGCCGTGGATGCGGGCCGGCGGCTCGTCGCCGCCGACGCGGTCGAGACCGGCCAGGACGCGTTCGACGCGGGCCGTGTCGGCCGGCTCCAGCGCGCCCCGGTCCACCGACAGCCGCAGGTACGCGGCCAGCCTGCGCTCGCCGTACCACTCGTGCCAGGGGCCGGGGTGCGGCGTGTTGTCCATCGGGGCGGAGCCGTGGAACCCGGGCCAGGGTGCGCCGAACGCGGTGGCCCCGGCACGGTGCAGCCCGGCCAGCGCCCGGCCGAACTCCTCGGCCGCCGCGGCCGACGGCTGCCCGTGCTCGATCCATGCCATGCCGAGCAGGTCCGGGGTGTCGACCAGCACCTCGGGCACCGCGACCGTGCCGGTCTCGGCGAGCCAGCGCAGGCCGTTGGCCTCGGCGGCGAAGAAGCCGTCCGGTGCCCGCCCCCCCGCCTCGGGCCACGACTTGGTGAAGATCGACTCGCCGTCGTCGAAGGTCAGCCTGCTGGTGTGGCAGATCGAGCCGCCGTCGACGGGCGTCTCCCGGATCCGCTGATGGTGCAGGAAGGTCGGCAGCAGGTGCGGATGCGCGCGCAGGTAGGCCAGGTCCACGGTCCCATTCTGAGCCGTCGGCCGCGTGCCGCTTCGCGGGCGTGCCGTTCGCCGCCCGATCGCGCTGACGACCACGATTTCCGGGAAAAGGAGGCCTACCTTGCGGGCCAGGGACCGACGCTTCCAGGCGGTATGGCCTGGTCGAGCGCCTCGCCGAGCAGGTGCGCCAGGGTGTACGCCGGGTCGGCAAGCAGCGCCCGCCGCAACGCCGCGCCGGCCAGCATCCCGTTGCCGGACCGCCACGCGCACCAGGCCAGCAGGCTGGCGATCGGGGCCAGCAGCGCGGGCTCGCCGCGCCGGGTCAGGTCCAACCAGAGGTCGAGCTGCCAGGGCTCGATGTCGGTCAGCTGCCAGGCATGATCCCGGCAGCGCAGGTCGAGCAGGAGCACGGTGAGCCAGGCAGCCTGGTCGTCATCGAGCCGCCCACCCGCCTCGGCGACGCGCAGCGCATGCTCGACCGCCGCCCTCCCGGCGCGCACCAGCCTGTCGTCGGCCGCGTCCCCGCCGGAACCGCCTGCCCTGCTGGAACCACCCGACCCGCCGGAACCGTCGCGGCGGGGCTCGGCGGCGCCGTCGCGCACCAGCGCGTCGAGACGTTCCTCGGCGCGGTCCACGGCCTGCGCCATCGCGATCGCGGCCGGCCCGCCGACGGGCTCGACCAGATGTTCGACCGCGGCCCGGTCGGGCTGCGCGACCAGTCCCTGATACGTGGCGATCGCGGCCGCGGCGGTCCGGCTGAGGTCGAACGGGGCCCCCTCGGGCGGCGTGCAGTCGTCGCACTGCAGGCAGTGGTAGCGGTCGCCGGCATGCAGCAGCACCTCGCGCACGTGGTAGCCCCGGGCGTCGAGGGCGTTCGCCACTTCGCGCGTCGTGTCGGCAGCCGCCGGGTCGGGCCCGTAGCCGACGAGCAGCACCGAGGTGATCGCGGCTCGTCCTCCCCGACCCGCCGCGGTCAGCAGCCGGCCGAGCCGGCGCGCCGTCTCGGCGTGGGGGTGCCCGAGGTCGGCGCGGGCGACGACGCCGATCCGCCGGTCCGTCAGGCCGAGCACGACCACGCTGTCCGCCGGGTGGAAGCCGAGCAGGTAGGGCACGTAGCCGAGCAGGTCCGCGCGCTCGGTGAGGGTGTAGGTCGGGGAGTCGGTCGTCATGTGCGGGAGCCTCCCCGGCGCAGCGCGACGAGGACAGCGATGATCGCTAACCTGTGGATGACACGCCGGTTCATCCACAGGGCGGGGAGCGAGCAGATGATCTCGTACGCGGCGATGGTGCTGGCCGGGGGTGCTGCCCGCCGGATGGGCGGGGTCGCCAAACCGCTGTTGCCCGTCGGTGGGGTGCCGATGCTGCGCCGGGTGCTCGCGGCGGTCGCCGAGGCGAGCCCGCTGGTGGTCGTCGGCCCGCCTGAGCTGGCCGCCGAGTTGCCGCCCGGAGCCGTGCTGACCCGCGAGGACCCGCCCGGCGGGGGGCCGGTCGCGGCCGTCGCCGCCGGTGCGGCGGGTCTGCCGGAGACCGGCGACACCGGCCGGGTGCTGGTGGTCGCCGCGGATCTCCCCTTCCTGACCCGGGACGCGGTGGCGGCGCTGCTCGCGGTGGACGCGGATGTGGTGATGTTCACCGACGCGGACGGCCGCCGGCAGCACCTGTGCGCGGCGTGGCGGCTGGGCGCGCTGCGCGCCGCCCTGCCCGCGCGGCCGCACGGGGCTCCGATGCGGGTGCTGCTGGCGCAGGTCGACGTGGCCGAGGTGCCGTGGGCGGGCAGTGGGCCCGCGCCGTGGTATGACTGCGACACCCCGGACGAGCTGCGGCAGGCGGAGGCCGTGGACGAGCGGGCCGGTCCGGCGCGCGATCCTGGGCGAGCCGACCACCTGGATGCGCCGTCGTGAGGACGACGAGCGCGGCGAGGAGGAGTCATGGGCGTGGACCTGCATGAGTTCACCGAGGCGGCCTGCGTTGAGCTTGGCGTGCCCCGCACGGACGTGGACGTGACGATGGTGTTGGACCTGGCCCGGGAGGTGGCGCACCACGCGGTGCGGCCCGGTGCGCCCGTCGGCGCGTACCTGCTGGGGCTGGCGGTCGGGCGCGGTGGCGACCCGCAGGAGCTGGCGGCTCGCCTGACCGGCCTGGCCCACCGCCTCGCCGCAGCCGATCCGGACTGACGCCGCCGACCGCGGCTGCCGGGTGTGCCGAGGCGGTCAGGCCGTACGGGGGTGCCGACGCGGACAGGTCGCGCAAGGATGTGGAGGGTCGAAAGGCCGACTACGCGAATGCGCTTCCGGTCGGTAGTGTCTCGGTGACAGAGGACCCAGGTTTGTCCGACGGCGTGCCGGGATGAGCCAGGTTCGACGAGGAGGCGCACCCATGTCGGAACTGTCGAACCCTGGCCTGGCGGAGGCCGGGCTGCTCGACGAACCCACCACTGCGGACCTGCATGCCAAGGTCGCCGAGGCGTGGCGGGAGTTCGCCAGATCGCTGGCCGCGGCCCTGCCGACGCTACCGGTCGGCAGCGAACTGGAACTGGCTCTGGACCCGACCGCGTCGGGCACCGGCTCCGCCGTGTACGGCGTGAGCGTGGAGTGCCTGGAGGACGGGTCGCTGCAGGCGCGGGCGGTCAGCAACGCGAACCTGCCGGACGGGTTCCGGCTGGAGCGGCCCGCGATCGCGGCGATGGTCGCGCTGGGCTGGTCGCCGCCCGGCGTGATGGCCGGGTCGCGGGAGAACTTCGGCATGACCGGAGCGGGCGAAGGGCTCGCGAACGTGATCACGCGGACGCTGCGCGACGTGTACGGCGCCCCGCACCCCGCGTTCCTGGTCTACGAGGCGCACGACCGCGAGGAGGAGCCGGTCGCCATCGAGCCGCTGGGCACCGCGCGGCACGAGTCGACGGTGGACGCGTTCCTGCCCTCGATCGACTCGCTCGACGCCAGTGGGCTGGAGCTGGGCGACCGGGTGCGCATCGTGGTCTCCGCGATGCTCAAGTCCGACCCGGACGAGCTGCAGGTGGACGGCGACGGTGACATCGGCATCCGGGCCGGTTCGGCCATGGTGTTCGTACGCGTCCGCGAGAACCCGCCGCTGATCGACGTGTTCTCGCCGGTGCTGACCGACATCGAGCCGACCGAGAAGCTGTTCGTGAAGCTGTCCGAGCTGACCAACCGCATGCCGATCGGCCGCCTCTACTGCACCGCCGGCACGGTCTGGGCCTCGATCCCGGTGTTCGGTCGCGACTTCCAGGCCAGCCATCTGGCCCTGGCGATCCAGGTGATGACGGGTCTGGCCGACGAGCTGGACGACCGCCTGCACGGCGAGTTCGGCGGCAAGCGCTTCTTCGGCGAGGGCGACAAGCCCGCCGGCAACATCCCCGAAGCCCGCATCGGCCAGTACCTCTGACCAGCCTGATCTGACGATCCTGGGCGGACCGCGGGGGTGACCCGCGATCCGCCCAGGATCGTCGTGCTTCGGAGCGCCCGGGTCAGAGGGCGACCCGGGCCAGTTCGGCGGTGCCGGACAGGGTGGTGGCCACGGCCGCGGTGTCCGACACGACCCAGAGCGTGTCGTCGATGACGAGGCTGCGGCGCGGGTAGCCGCCGGGATTCACCTCGCCGGCCTTCTCCAGCGAGCCGGAGCCCACCCGGAACAGCAGGGCGCCGGTGCGCTCCTGCTTGTCGTACGCGGCGTACGGGACCACGAGCAGCCCGGTCGCCGGCCAGTAGAGGAACGCGTGCGGGTCGTACTCCGCCTCGCTCCAGCCGTGTGGGATCTTCTCCTGGTCGAGCCGCTTCGGGTCCGCGCCGCCGACGTCGAACAGCGACACCTGCAGCCCGGTCACCCGGCCCTGGCCGGTCGCGTCCTGGCCCACCCCGATGAGCCGGCCGTCGGCGACGGGGTGCAGGTAGCTGCTGTATCCCGGGATCTTCAGCTCCCCGGCGAGCACCGGGCGGGCCGGGTCGCGCAGGTCGATCGCGTAGAGCGGGTCGGTCTGGCGGAACGTGACCACGTATCCGGTGGAGCCGAGGAAGCGCACGGCGTAGATCCGCTCCCCCTTGCCCAGGCCGCCGAGCTTGCCCAGCGGCTGGAGCTGCCCGCCGTTGCGGCGCAGCGTGTACACCGCGGACTCGCTGGTCTGCTCCCGCGGCCGCTGCCACTGCTGGCCGGTGGTGGTGGCCACCCGCAGCACGCCGTCGTGCTCGCTCAGCGAGTACTGGTTGAGCAGCCAGCCCGGCACGCTCCCGGAGGCGGCGAAGACCGGGCGCGGTCCGGAGACGTCGAACAGGTACAGCTCGGTGCGGTCCCTCGCCTGCTCGCCCTTCCAGCCCTCGTCGTGGGCGAGGTACAGGCGGCCGCCGGTGCCGTACACGGTGCGGGCGTCGGCGAGCACCGCGGCCGGCAGGCCGTCGCCCAGCGCCGCGCGGTTCAGGTCGAAGCTGAGCACCGTCACCAGCGAGGTCCCGCTGAACTCGGCCGGCCTGCTGACCTGCCCGCAGTCGAGCCGCCCGCCGGTCCCGTCGGCGGTGTACGCGGGCAGCCACCGCTCCAGCGGCGTGCTGTCGATGACCTTCTGGTTGGCGGCGATGCGGTCCGCCTCGGTCCCCTTCTCCAGCCAGGTGAAGTCGATCATCGGGTGGGAGGTCACCACCACGCGGGCGGTGCCGTCGGCGAGCCGGGCGTCGGTCAGCTGGGCGCCGATCTCGTACTGGCCGGTGAATCGGGGCTCGCCGGTCAGCTCGACCAGCCGGAGCCGGGTCGACGACGGCCCGCCGCGCATGGGCATCCGGGCGTCCGCGATGCCGCCGTAGGTCATCCCCTGCGTGGCGGTGAGCACGAGCGCGCGATCACCTTGCAGGAAGAGCTGGTGCATGCCGTAGCCGAGGTGCAGCGACCCGGTCGCCCGGCGGCTCGTCGCGTCGATGACCCGCAGCGTGTCGCCGAGCACGGTCACGATGCGCCGGCCGTCGGTCTTCACGATGTCCGGCTCGTCGACTCCCGCCTCGTGCGTGTTGGTGCCGGAGTAGGACTTGGCGGCGCCGTCCCCACCCGTCCGCGCGGCGTCCCCTGTGGCCGGCCGGGCGGACTGCTCGCGCATCCCCCAGCTGCTGCCGGGCAGGCCCCAGGAGGTCACCACGCGCTTGGCCGCCTCGCGCACCGACGCCAGCAGGTCGTCGCAGGAGTCGTACGACACCAGGCGCAGTTGCGGCGCGGGTCCAGGAACGGGGCGGTCCGCGATCGCGCCGCCGCCGGCCGTGCAGCCGGCCAGGGACAACGTGGTGAGCAGGCAGAGCACGCTTCGTCTCATGCCCGTCTTCGACGCAGGCATCGAGCGGTCGGCTCCCGTCTGGGGCGAAGCAGCACCGTCCGGCCCGCCCGGACGAGGTCAGTCGACCAGGCGGGACAGGACGATCATGCTCCGGGTGCTGGTGATGAAGGGCTCCGCGCGGAGCCGTTCCAGCGCCTGCTCCAGGTGGGAGATGTCGGCCGCGCGCAGGTGCACCAGCGCGTCGGCCTCGCCGGAGACGGTGTACGCCCCGACCACCTCGGGGTGGCGGCGGGTGGCCTGAGTGATCTGCGCGGGCGTGGTGCGCCCGGTGCAGAACAGCTCGACGAAGGCCTCCGTGCCGCCACCCACCGCCGCCGGGTCCACCACGGCGGTGAAGCCCTTGATCACCCCGCCGGAGCGCAGCCGGTCCACCCGTCGCTTGACGGCGGGCGCTGACAGCGACACCACCATGCCGATCTCGGCATACGTGGTGCGCGCGTCGCTCAGGAGCGCGGAGATAATTCGCTGGTCAACGTCGTCCAACTGCACTACCCGAGGGTAGCGAGGTCGCTGATCAGCACGTTCGACAGGATGGGGCCGTCCTTCTCGACCTTGCGCAGGTACCACTTCTGCTGCGGGGAACGCTGCTGGTTGAACTGCCAGTTGCCGCGGGGGCTGATCACCTGGCCGACGTTCGACAGCAGCGTGTTGACCTTCGGCGCGCTGAGCGTGCCGTCGCCGGCCAGCGTCAGCGCCTGGTCGAGCACCGCCGCGGCGTCGTACGCGGCGACCGCGAACGCCGTGGGGGAGCGCTGGAACTTGGCCTGGAACAAGGACGAGAAAGTGTGGTTGGCCAGGTTGTTGAGGTCGGCCGAGTAGTGCATCGCGGTGAAGAGCCCGCGGGCGCCGTCGGTGAGCTCGTCGAGCGCGCCGCCCTCGGCGATCGAGCCGGGGGCGTAGAGCTCGACGTCACGGCCCGGCTTGAGCCCGGCCTGGCTGAGTGCGTCCATGAACTTGACGATGTGCGAGCTCGGCAGATTGCAGAAGATCGCCGCGGGGTGCTTCTCCGCGATCTGCCCCGCG
This sequence comes from Catellatospora paridis, assembly GCF_009720365.1. Classification (GTDB taxonomy): domain Bacteria; phylum Actinomycetota; class Actinomycetes; order Mycobacteriales; family Micromonosporaceae; genus Catellatospora; species Catellatospora paridis. The sequence continues at coordinate 165,488 of NZ_ML769319.1, forward strand.
TACTGCGCGTAGTCGCCGGTGGTCGGCTTGATGCCGCTCTTCACCGTGATGACGTCCTGCGAGCCGCTGCCGTAGACGCTGGTGAAGCCGAGCATCAGCTCCGCGCCGGCCGTTCCGGGCACGGTGATGAGGCTGACCCTTTCGCTGCCGTTGCCGAGGCGGCGGCGCAGGTAGTGCGCGATGGCGAGAGCCGGCTCGTCGGTGAGGTAGGAGGTGCGCCAGATGTACGGGGCGCTGGGCATCTCGGCCGGCGAGGCGTGCGCGGCCAGCAGCGGCACCTTCGCCTCCTCGACCCGGTCGCGGATGAAGGGCAGCAGATCCGGGTTGGCGACGCCGACCACGGCGAGCACCTGGGCCTTGTACAGGTTCTCCAGTGCCGCGGCACCCGACTTGGTGCTCTCGCCCTCGTCCTCCACCTCGATGCGCACCGTGCGGCCGCCGAGCTTGCCGTCGTGCAGGTCGAGGTAGAGCTTGAAGCCCAGCTCCAGGTCGGCGCCGACCTCCTTGTTCGCTCCGGTGGCGGGGACGAGGAGACCGATGCTGACGCCGCTGCGCTCGCTGGGCGTGCCAGCGCTCGAGCAGCCCGCGAGGCCGCCGGTCACGCCCGCAACGCCGACGCCGGTCAGCAGACCGAGCAGTCTGCGACGGTCAAGGCCGTCCAATGTGTCCTCCAGAGTGACATTCGGCCGGACGCGCGTACCGGTGGCACGGCCGTTGGGGGGTGACGCCAAAGCTGTGGGCGCGCGGTCTTATGACCCACTGTGGCGTTCTACCGTGTCCCGGCACTCCCGTCAATGATCAACATAGGCCTGTGTCTCGGGATCTAGGATGGGTGGGTTCGACGCTGAGGAGGTCGCGGTGAGCCAGCAGCATCCCGAGGAGAAGAGTGTCGTGGTCGTCGGTCCGGACGGACAACCCATCGGCACGGTCGAGGTCAACCCTGACGGCGCCACCGGGCGCGAGGAGGATCCAAGCCACCTCATCGAGCAACCAGCCAAGGTCATGCGTATCGGCAGCATGATCAAACAGCTGCTGGAGGAGGTACGCGCAGCACCGCTCGACGAAGCCGGCCGCCAGCGCCTGGTGGAGATACACCGGCGCTCGATCGTCGAGTTGGAGGACGGACTCTCCCCCGAGCTGCGTGACGAGCTGGAGCGCATCTCCGTCGACTTCACCGAGGGCGCGACTCCGTCGGAGTCCGAGCTGCGCATCGCGCAGGCGCAGCTGGTCGGCTGGCTGGAGGGCCTCTTCCACGGCATCCAGGCGGCCCTGGTGGCCCAGCAGATGGCCGCCCGCATGCAGCTCGAGCACATGCGCAACATGCCCGCCCTGCCGCCCGGCACCCACGCCGAGCCCGGCAAGTCCACCAGCACCGGTCAGTACCTCTGACCCCACCGGCCACACCCGGCCGGCCGTATGTCGCGAATCTTGAAGACCTGCGCCTTCGCCATCCGTCGAAAGGCGCGACCCTTCAAGATTCGCGGCCGGAACCGGCCGGGACCCGGCCGGTGGGGTCAGGCCGTGCGTTTGAGGAGATCGTCGAGGTAGACGGCGACACCGTCACGGTCGTTGGAGAGGGTGACCTCGTCGGCCAGGGCCAGCACCTCCGGGTGGGCGTTGGCCACGGCCACCCGGTGGCCGGCCCACTCGAACATCGGGATGTCGTTCGGCATGTCGCCGAAGACCAGCACGTCGGCGGGGTCGATGCCCAGTTCGGCGGCGACCACGGCCAGCCCGGTCGCCTTGTCGACGCCGGGCGGGGTCACCTCCACCCAGCCCAGGCCGGAGTGGGTGAACGCGGCCACCTCGGGCGCGACCAGACTCCGTGCCGTACGCAGCAGCGTGTCGGCGTCCGTGTCGTCGGTCTTCACGAACGCCTTGATCACGTCGTAGCAGAGTGATTCCTCGCGCGGCCGGAACTTCAGGTCGTCCGGGTACGGCCAGTCGTCGACGGCGTCGCCCCACAGCGGCGCCCGCTGCGCGTCCAGCACCTCGACCAGCAGCTTCACCGGCCCGAGCCGGTTCTCCAGCGCCTCGACCAGCCCGGCGACGACCGGTCCGGGCAGCCGCGCGTCGCGCAGCACCCGCGGCGCGGACGGATCGCGCAGGTCCAGCACCCGCCCGCCGCCGCCCAGCACCAGCAGGTCCGCGTGCGGCAGGTCGATCCGGCTCAGCTCCTCCAGCCGAGGGCCGCGGCCGGTGGCGCCCACGATGGGCACCCCGGCCGCGCGCACCCGGTCGAAGACGGCGTGGGTGAACCCGCTGACGGTCTCGTCCGACCGGACGACGGTGCCGTCCAGGTCGGTGGCGACCAGCTTCGGCAGCCCGCGCGGCCGCAGCCCGTCGCTGCGCAACCGGGCCCAGCCGGCCGTGTCGCGTGCCGGCACCTCGACGTGCCCCGATCCCCCGTGGTCGGGCACGCCGTTCAGGACCCTGCCTTGACGGGCTCCAGCACGTCGCGGCCGCCCACGAACGGCTGCAGCGCCTTGGGCACCCGCACCGAGCCGTCCGGCTGCTGGTGCTGCTCCAGGAGCGCCACGAGCATGCGCGTGGTGGCCAGCGTGCCGTTGAGCGTCGCGGCGGTCTGGGTGCGGCCGTCGGCGTCGCGGAAGCGGGTGTTCAGGCGGCGCGCCTGGAACGTGGTGCAGTTCGAGGTCGAGGTGACCTCCATGTACCGGTTCTGGGTGGGCAGCCAGGCCTCGCAGTCGAACTTGCGCGCCGCCGACGAGCCGAGGTCGCCCGCAGCCACGTCGATCACCCGGTACGCCAGCTCCAGTTTGCCGAGCATCTCCTCCTCCCACGCCAGCAGGCGCAGGTGCTCCTCGGCGGCCTCCGCCGGGTCGCAGTACGAGAACATCTCGACCTTGTCGAACTGGTGCACCCGGATGATGCCGCGGGTGTCCTTGCCGTACGAGCCCGCCTCCCGGCGGAAGCAGCTCGACCAGCCGGCGTAGCGCTGCGGCCCGGCGGCCAGGTTCAGGATCTCGTCCTTGTGGTACGCCGCCAGCGGCACCTCGCTCGTGCCGACCAGGTAGAGGTCGTCGGCGGGCAGGTGGTAGACCTCGGCCGCGTGCGAGCCGAGGAAACCGGTGCCCTCCATCGACTCCGGCTTGACCAGCACCGGCGGGATCATCGGGGTGAACCCGGCCTCCACCGACTGCCAGAGGCCCATCTGCAGCAGGCCGAGCTGCAGCAGCGCGCCGACCCCGGTCATGTAGTAGAAGCGGGCACCCGACACCTTCGCGCCGCGCTCGGTGTCGATGGCGCCGAGCAGCTCACCCAGGGCCAGGTGGTCACGCGGGTTGTCGAAGACCGGACGGTCGCCGACCTCGCGCAGCACGACGTAGTCGTCCTCGCCGCCGCCGGGCGCGCCGTCCTGCACCACGTTCGCGATGGCGAACTGCGCGGCCCGCAGCACCTGCTCGGCCTCGTTGACCGCGGCCTCGGCCGCCTTCACCTCAGCGGCGAGGTCCTTGGTGCGGGCCAGCAGCGCGGCCTTCTCGTCACCGACGGCCTTCGGCATCTGCTTGCCGAGCTGCTTCTGCTCGCCCCGCAGCGCCTCGAAGGACGCCACTGCGGACCGCCTCGCCTCGTCGGCGCGCAGCAGGTCGTCGACGGAGTCGACCGAGTCGCCGCGCAGGCGCTGGCTGGCTCGTACGGTCTCGGGGTCCTCGCGGAGCAGACGCAGATCAATCACGTCGAAAAGCGTACCGGCCCGCGTTCGGAGCTTCGCGTCAGTATTGCCGTAAGAACGGCGCGGCGGTGGTGACCGTCAATTCGATGTCGCCCGACCCGTCGTCGTCGGGCTCGGCGTCCTCGACCGCGGCGTGGCGGCCGACCGGCGGCTCGGGCTCGCGCCGGTGCGCGGACAGCATGGCGAGCCCCAGCAGAGCCACTGCGGCGAGCGCCGCCCACATACCGCGTCCGGGGCTGGAACTGAAGCGCGACAGCAGCTCGGAGTTCATGAACCCGCCGAAGGCGCGTGGCAGTTCGCTGGTCGAGCTCAGCACGCTCGCCGTTGCCGCGAGCACCATGACCAGCACGGCCGAGGTGCCGAGCGCGGCCACCCGCGCGGTCGCCCGCGCCGCGACCGGGCCGAACAGCGCCACCGCGGCCGCCCCGCCGAGCAGCATCAGCCCGCCCAGGTAGGGCGTGCCGCCGGTCGCCGACCAGACCGAGCTGGTCACGTACGGAATGCTGGCGAAATACTCGTCGCCGGACCGGGTGGTGTCGATGACCTGCCACTCGCCCACCAGGGATGCGACCGCCGCCGCGCCGCCGAGCACGACGAGGCCTGTGGTCAACCGGGTGTCTGTCGTCATCGCACGCCAGCCGGGGCGGCGGCGGGTCACCGGAGCAGCCGTGGCCGGGCCGAACTCCAACACATCGAGTTCCTCGGACATGGGCGCATCATGCCACGGACAGATGAAAAGGCAGGCCCCTCCCGAAGGAGGAGCCTGCCGTCACGAACCCGTCCGCCGGCTCACTGGCCGAGCAGGCCGCCCAGCAGGCCGCCCTGCTGCTGCTGGCCGCCGCCGGTGCCGCCCGCGATGCCCGCCGGGGGCTCCTCGGACGGCTGCACCACGACGAAGCCCTGGCCCTGGAAGCTCATGGTGAAGGCCTCACCCGTGCTGCGGCCCAGCAGCGTGCCGATGCCCAGCTGCTCGGCACGGTGGTAGCCGGTCTGCAGGTTGGCCGACCAGCAGATCGCCGCCTGGGGGTCGGCGTAGGTGGGCGCGTCCACGGTCAGCACGACCGGGGTGCCCTTGGTGGTGATCGCGATCCGGCCCTGGCCCGAGAAGACGCAGTTGAACAGGCCGGCCGCGGAGAACATGCCCATGCCCTGGACCATCTTGATGTCGTAGTTCAGCGTCGACTCGAAGGCCAGCACGTTGGTGCCGTTGACGCTGAGGGCGTCGCCGGGACCGAGGTCGATCAGGTGCACGTCCGCGGCCCGGTCGGCCAGGAACACGTCACCACGGCCGGACAGCTTCATCAGCGGCACGCCCTCACCGGTGATCTTGCTCTTGAGCCACTTGGCCGCGCCTCCGGAACCGAGCGCCTGGAACTGCACCTGGCCCTGGTAGGCAACCATCGCGCCGGTGCGCGCCATGACCTCGCCGTTAAGCTCGATCTTCAGCATCTTCGAGTTCTGCAGCGTCAGACCGGGAGTCGTGGACTCCTTCTCCAGGTTCTCAGCAGCGAAGAGTGCGCTCTGCATGTCGTCATCCTCCATAGAAACGGGGGCGGAGAAACGCACCGAGCGTAGTTGACCAGCACAAGAAAGAACGTCGTGTTGGTGACTCATCGGCAAAGGTCAGGGTGAAGATCCGGGAAACCACGGGCTACCCGGACCGTCAACCCCAGCCGAGGTCGTGCAGGCGGTGGTCGTCGATGCCGAAGTGGTGCGCGATCTCGTGCACCACGGTTACCGCCACCTCCTCGACGACGTCGTCGTCGGTGTCGCAGATGCGCAGGATCGGGTGGCGGTAGATGGTGATCCGGTCGGGCAGCACCCCGGCGTAGTCCCAACCGCGAGCGGTGAGCGCGTGGCCCTCGTACAGGCCGAGCAGCTCGGGCTCGCCGGGCGGCGACTCGTCCTCCACCAGGATGACGACGTTGCGCATCAGGTTGAGCAGCTCCTGCGGGACCTCGTCGAGGGCGTCGGAGACCAGCTCCTCGAAGCGTTCCCGGCTCATCTCGACCGGCATGGGTCAGGACAGCTCGCCCCGGCGCAGCCGGCCCAGCCAGGCGGCGGCGTCGGTGTAGTCCGGGTCGGACAGTCCGGCCGGCGGCGGCACCGGCCGCTCCGGCGCCGCGCCCGGCATGCCCGCCCGGGGGTACGAGCCGAGGAAGCGCACCCCGGCGCAGATCCGCCGCAGGCCCTGCAGCGCCTCGCCGACCCGCGCCTCGGCGACGTGGCCGGTGCAGTCGAGGAAGAAGACGTAGCGGCCGAGCCGCTCGCCGGTGGGACGGGATTCGATCCGGGTCAGGTTCACCCCGCGGACGGCCAGCTCGGTGAGGACCGCCAGCAGCGCCCCGACCCGGTCGTGGGAGATCCACACGGCGAGCGAGGTGAGGTCGTTGCCGGTCGGCTCCGGTGGCGTGCCCGGCCGCGACAACAGCACGAAGCGCGTCGCGGCGTCCGGGTGGTCGGCGATCTTGTCGGCGAGCCGGCGCAGGCCGAACCGCTGGATGGCGATCGGCGCGCAGATCGCGGCGTCGAAGTCGCCCGCGGCCACCCCGGCCGCCGCGGCTCCGTTCGACAGCACGTCGACCACCGTCGCGTCCGGCGCGTACGCCCGCAGCCAGCCGCGGCACTGGGTGGACGCCTGCGGATGCGCCGCGATCGACCGTACGTCGGCCAGCGCGGTGGCCGACCGGGCGGCGAGCACGAACTCCACCGGGATGACCACCTCGCGGGTGATCACCAGCGGATCGCCGTCGACGAGCTCGTCCAGGGTCACGCCGACCGCGCCGCCGATCGAGTTCTCCCACGGCACGAGTGCCGAGTCGGCATCACCCGCCCGTACGGCCTCCAGCGCCTCGGGGACGCTGCGGGCCGGCGTCCGGATCCCCCGCTCGGCTGCCGGGATGGTGAGCAGCGCCTGCTCGGCGAAGGTGCTTTCCGGGCCGAGGTAGACGAAGCGGGTGGGCGGGACTCCAGGCATGAGATCAGCCTAAGCTGAGTTGTTGGTGGCCGCCTCCGCGGCCACGGCATTCGGCCTTGGAAGCCTCCCTTACCCGCCGGTCGCTCGTTCGCTGCGCGAACTTCCGCTCCTGGCGGGTGCGGTCGGCGGCCGAATGCGTTGTGGTCGCGGCCCTTTTTCTCAGGCTGCGTCTTTTCCGCAGGCTGCGTCGCTCAGCAGCCGGCGGCGATGCGGATGCCGGGCGGGGCGAAGTTGCGCACCTCGACCGTGCAGATGTCGGTGCCCGCGGTGACCAGGTCGAGCGCCGTGGGCGCGCCCTTGGTGACGACCTGCAGCGGCTCGCGGCCGGGCACGGTGAGCTCGGTGTACTGCCAGGTTCCGGCGCAGACGGGGGGCCTGGTCACGGTGATCGTGCCCGAGCCGGGCAGGACCGACGACTTGCGGCGTACGGCGGCGATGACCTGTTCGCCGGAGGGGCGGCCCTGGCAGTCGGTGACGGTCAGTTCGGGGAAGGGGCCGGGGCTGCTCGGCGGGGCCGAGGGCGGCAGGCTGAAGCTCGGCGGCAGGGTCACCGCACTGGGTGACACGGACGGCTGCGGCACGGTGCCGCCGGGCTTGGGCTGCAGCTCGGGCGGCACCCCGCAGCCACTGAGCAGAGCCACTCCGACCAGGCACGCGGTGGCGAGCGGCAGGGCCGGGTCGGACGGACGGGTTGGACGCAGGGGCATGGGCAACGAGACTAGCGCGCGTCGGCCGTACCCGCGGTCATACCGCGGCGAAGAAGCTGAGGGAGCCGACGACCTGGCCGCCCTGCCACAACGGCGTGGCCACGGCGTCGAGGGTGCGGCTGGGCGCGCCCTGCGGCGCACGCACCCGCAGCAGGCCTCGCGCGGGCCGCTTGGAGGTGAGCGCGAGCAGTGGGGGGATCTGCTCGCGCTCTGCTTCTCCCAGCTCGTTACCGGCGGCGGTGAAGTCGATCAGGCACAGCACGTTGAGCACGTGGTGGCCGGCCAGCTCACTGGGGCGCTCCACCGAGAGCAGCCGGACCCAGGGCGTGGAGGCGGCGACGATGACACCGTCGGCGTCGATGACCAAACACGACTCCTCGGCCGAGGAAACCGGGACCGACCAGCTGTGCAGCGGGTCGACGGCGATCGGCTCCAACGGGGAGAGGGAGAGCTCGATGTGGGTCATCGCTGCTCACGTTACCCGCGCGCAGTGCCCTTGTCACCGGGGGTCGCACCCTCCGGATGCCAGGTGTAACCGCTGCCCGCGGCGTATGGCTGATTGACCCAGATCGCGGGGTTGCGGGCCACCTGCGACAGCTTCTCGGCGGTCGTGCCGGTGATCCGCCGGCCGGTGGAGTCGAGCACCTTGTCGAGCTCGCGATACGAGGTGACGATGCACTCCTTGGGCAGGCCGTTGACGCTGATCGGTCCACTCCCGACGAAGGCGAGCACGGCGAAGACCTTGATGTCCTGGCCGACCGCGGCGGAGATGGCCTTGGCGGCGCGCTTGGCGTCCCGCCTGGCCTGCGAGATGTACGGCGGGCGGCGGCCGCTGATCTGCACGACGTCACCGGCGATGAGCACGCGGCTGCGGCCGTGCTGCGCGATGCAGACGCTGAAGATGCCACCCGGGCCGATGGCGAGGAAGCCGGCCGCGGAGGGTTGCGGCTTGGCCGTGCCGGCGGCCTGTGCCTGGCTGGTGAGCAGGGCGTGCGGCCACTCGATGACGTGCCAGTCGCGGCCGAGGCGGTGCACCGCGCGGTCCTCTGCGGCCGACATGCGCCGCACGGCGCGGTCGGCGCGGCGACGGCGGGCCCAGTCCACCGGGGAGGCGGGCGGCGGGGCGGTGTCTGGTCCTGACGGCACCGGCAGGCTCGGGGAGCGTCCGAAGGTCGGGCGCAGGAAGGGCGCACGATCGGGATAGACGGTCATGGTGTGCCTCCGGGTGGAACGACACGCATTGAGTTAGGTGTCCCTTACCGTACGTGTTCGTTCGTCGATGTGTCAGGGGACAAATCTGGCACTCAGCACGAATGAATGGGTGAATGTCCGATTCAGCTTCATTCCCTGGGGCTCATGCGGCGGGTCCGCCGTCCACGCGCCGACGAGATTTTCACGTGCCCGCCCGACGTTCGGTGAGCACATCGTGGGACACGGCTCCGCCCGTGCCGCCGGAGCAGCACGGGCGGTCGAAACGTACGTGAAAGGGCAGGTCAGCGCAGGGTGAGCTGGCGACCGAGCAGGCCCTGCCGCGCGCGGCGCTGGTCCGGCGTGAGCGGGGAGTCGACGCCCTTCGCCGTGGCATACCGCGCCGCGACCGCGGCCAGCGACTCCTCCCAGGCCCCGGCCTCGGGCGCCGACGGCAGGTCCCACACCGGGACGAGCAGACCGTGCGCCCGGAACATGCCGGCGAACTTCGTCTCCTCGGTCAGCTTCAGCTCGCCCGCCGCGCTGAGCCGGGCCAGCGCGTTCAGCGCCACGTCCTCGCTGTCGGGCAGCACCCAGCGCACGTGCGACTTCTCCGGCACCCGGCACCAGTACGCGGCCGGCGCGGCCGCCATCCGGACGGTCGGGTAGACCGAGGCGTTGGCGGCGTCCAGCGACGCGGACACCTCGGCGTCGCGCTCCTGATCCGCGTCGAGCCAGAAGTCGAAGCCGTCGTGCACCGTGACCTCCAGCGGCGCGTCGACGAGCAGGTCCGCCAGGCGCGGACCCTCACCGGGCAGCGGGGGCACGTTCACCGGCGCACCGGGCTCGCCCTCGAGCGCGGACAACAGCGCCACGGCCAGGTCGCGGTTCACGTCGCCGGAGCGCTCGTGCCGCTGCAGGCCGAGCACGATGCGGCCGTCCGTCTTGGTCAGCGCGGGCCAGGCCATCGGCAGGATGGTGGCCAGCGTGACCTGCCGGTCGCCGTACTTCTCGACGTATTCCGGCGCCAGGGTGAGCGGGGCGGTCGCCGCGGGCACCAGCTCGCGCAGCGCCACCAGCTCGGTCTCGGCGGCCAGGCCCGCGAACGGGCGGGCCACGAAGACGTCACGCACCTTCGGCTGCTTGGGCTGCTGCTTCTTCTCGAGGCGATTCTTCTTACTCATCGACCGTTCCTAAGCTCGGCGTCGGATCACCGGTCAGCTTAGTTCCGCCCAGACGCTCTGCCCGAGACCGTCCCGCTCGACACCCCACCGGACGGCGAGCGCATCGACGATGGTGAGGCCCCGGCCGTCGGGATCCTCGGCTCCCGCCGTGCGGGGGCGGGGTAGCTGCTGCGCCCCGCCGTCGGTCACGCGGACCTCGATGACCTGCTTGGATTCGACGGTACGCAGTCGCCAGGCGAGTCGGACCACCCCGCCCGGCAGCGGCTCGGCGTGGCGCACGGCATTGCCGACCAGCTCCGCGGCGACCGAGACGACGTCGGCGAGCAGGGACGGCGTGACGGCTCCGGCGAGGGCGGCGGCGAGGCGGTGTCGCGCCTGCTGCGCGCCGCGCGCGTGGTGGGGGACCACCACGCACCAGGCTCGCTCAGCGACAGCCATCGACACGATCATGCCTCCCCGGATGCGTGCGCATCCCTCTTCACGTCACCTCGCGGCAGCCGTACCTCTGCGACCGTACCTCCCCCATCCCGGGGACGTAAGGACACCCATCCGTTTTGTCGTTCAATAGTCTTTCGGACGAGATAAAGACCCAGACCGGCACCACCGTACCGCCGTCCGTCGCCACTGTCCGCCTGCCAGAACCGCTCGAACACCTGGTGAACCTGTTCGGGGGCGATCCCTATCCCCCGATCGAGTACCTGGAAGAACACCGTGCGCCGGTCGTTGCCGGCGGTCAGCACCACGGTCTGCTCGCGGGCGGAGTACTTGTCGGCGTTGGTGGCCAGCTCGGTGAGCACGTTCGGGATGGTGGCGCGGTCCCCGTAGGCCAGCGGCAGCCGCTCCGGCAGCTCCAGCCGGAACCGGCGGCGCAGGTCGGCAGGCAGGTTCGCCGCCGCGTGGCGAAGCGCTTCGACGAGGTCGAACGGGCCGGGCGACAGGGTGCCGACCGCGGTGTCGGTGCTCGCCGCCAGCAACCGGTCGACCAGGCGGGCCAGCTCGTCGCTGCGCTGGCCGATCACCCGGGCCGCCTCGCGGCGGGCCTTCTCGTCGAGCTGGCTCCAATGGTCGCGCAGCGTGTCCGCGTACCCCTTGATGACGGTGACCGGGGTGCGCAGCTCGTGGCTGGTGACGGCGATGAACAGCTCGCGGTCGGCCAGATCGTCCCCGGCGTGCTGCACCGGCAGCCCGGCCCGCTCGCTGTAGAGGCGGCCCACGGTCGCCCCGAGCAGGGCCATCACCGCGAGCTGGTCGGGGCCGGCCGGCCGGTCGTCCGGCATGAACGCGCCCAGCATGGCGGGCGTGCGCCCGTCGAGGTCGATCCGGTGCAGCAGGATCCACCGGCTGCCCAGCGACACCAGCTGGTCGGAGGCCGCGTCGTCGATGGCGCCCAGTTCCACCCGGTAGGTCGCCGGGCCGGGGCGCAGGACGGCGGCCACCACCTCAGGCTGGACCGGGCGGCCCAGCGCCCAGTCGGCGCTGCCGGTGGCGGCGATGACCCGGCCCGCGCCGCCGGAGTCGTGCAGTTCGGACAGGGCCATGCCGGGCACGCCCAGCGCGTACTGGCCGATGTGCAGCAGGCGGTCGAGGGCCGGCAGGCCGCCACGGCCGGTCACCGGGTCGTTGAAGAGCGCGGCGATGCCCAGCGTCAGCTCGCGGTACGCCACCTCCACATGCAGGATCCTGCCTGCCGGAGCCGATCCGCGCCAGCGCTGTGACCGATCGGTGATGATTCAACGACCGAGGTGTGCCAGCACCTCCGCCGGGCGGTCCGTGATGATGCCGTCGACCCCGAGCTTGAGCAGCAGGTCCACGTCGTCCGTGGCGTTCACGGTCCACACGTACACCTGCTGGCCGCCCGCCTTCAGCCGCCGCACCAGGTCCGGCCGCCGGCGCACCAGCTCCAGGCCGGGGCCCGCGATGCGGGTGCCGAACGGCAGCCGCCGGATCCGCAGCCCCGGCGGCAGCAGGTCCATCAGCTGCACCGTGGGCAGCCCGGGCAGCAGCTCGCGAGAACGGCGCACCGCCAGCGGCGAGAACGACATGACCGTCACCCGCACCGGCGTATCGGGGGAGGTGCTGGTCAGGCCGTGCCGGTTCAGCACCGCCCGCAGCCGGTACTCCACCGCCTTGCCGTACCGGTTGGGGTGCTTGGTCTCGATCAGCAGGCGCACCGGCCGCCCGGCCCGGCGCGCCGTGTCGAGCAGCTCCTCCAGCGTCAGCACGCCGGCCGGCTGCCCGCTGGCGTGCCAGGACCCGAAGTCGAAGGAACGCAGCTGGGCCAGCGTGTACGCGGCCACCGGCCCACGCCCGTCACTGACCCGGTCCAACCGCCGGTCGTGCACGCAGACCAGGTGCCCGTCCCGGGTCAGGCGCACGTCGCATTCGACGCCGTCGGCGCCCTCGCGCAGCGCACGGGCGTACGCCCCGAGCGTGTGCTCGGGCAGGGCGGCCGACGAGCCCCGGTGGGCGAACACCAGCGGGGACGGGTCGGGGGTGCGGCTCAACGCCTTCTCCTCGAATCGCTGCCCGGCGACGTGGTCACCGGGTGGGACGGGTCGTTCGCGCACGACTAGATGATCTGCGGCGGTAGGCCCTCGCCGGCGACCACCGGGCGGCCCGCGGCGGCCCAGCCCATCATGCCGCCGTCGACGTTGGTGACGTTGTCCCAGCCCTGCTGGCGCAGGTATGACACGACCTGCCCGGAGCGGCCGCCCACCCGGCAGATCACGAAGACCTCCCGGTCCTGCGGCACCTCGGACATCCGGGCCGGGATCTGCATCATGGGCAGGTGGACAGCCTCGGGCGCGTGGCCGGCGGCCCACTCGTCGTCCTCGCGGACGTCGAGCAGGAAGGCGTCGGCGGGCACTTCGGCGACGGTGGCGGTGGGGATCTGCGCAGCGAACACGCTGCAAGTGTAGAGGTCAGATCGAGTTGACCCATTCCGGATGCTGCTGCACCCAGGTGGCCAGGTCGGCGTCGCGCATGGCGCGGAACAGGTCCGCTGCCCCGTCCTGCAGCAGCACGTACGACACCCCGCCGATGCTCTGCACGTAGGACGGCACGCGGATCCCGGTGAGCGAGTCGGGCCTGATGTTGCGCAGCGCCACGATCAGATCGGTCAGCGTGGCCTGGCCGGTGTCGAGGGTGAGCGAGTGCCCGATGCTGCGGATGAACTGGTCCAGCTTGACCGGATTGCGGGTGACCCCGCTGTCCAGCGCCTTGCTCAGGATCGCCTTGACCAGCTGCTGCTGGTGGCGCTGCCGGTCGAAGTCGCCGCCGGGCAGGCCGTAGCGCTGCCGCGAGTAGTCCAGCGCCTCCGCACCGTTCATCTGGCGGCAGCCGACGGTGAACAGGCGTTTGGTGTGGATCGACCGCAGCTCGGTGTCGACGCACATGTTCACCCCGCCAAGACCGTCGATGACCTGGGTGAACCCGCCGAAGTCGACGACCGCGGCACCGTCGAAGCGCATCCCGGTGAGCTGGGTCAGGGTGGCCGACAGCAGCTGCACCCCGCCGCTGCCGCCCCCGCCGAACTCGAACGCCGCGTTGATGCGCTGCTGTGCCCCACCGAACGCGGTGCCGCCGAACGCGGGGATCTCCACTCGCAGGTCGCGCGGGATCGAGATGACGTAGGCGTGGTTGAGCTCGCGGTCCACCTGGACGACGAGGATGGTGTCCGAGCGCTGCCCCGCGTCCGGGTTGGCCGAGCGCAGGTCGGAGCCGATGAGCAGGTAGTTCAGCGGGCCGCTGAGGCGGCGCCAGCCCACGTACGCGTCGCCGGTGTCCCGGGCGCTCGGATCGAGCAGCACGTCGCGGCTGATGCTCGACTCGTACCGGTGGACCAGTGCCTGCCCGGCGATCAGCCCGCCGCCGGCCAGCAGCACCAGGCCGACCAGGATCGCGGCCAGCGCCTTCGGCCAGCGCCGGGTGCTGCGGCGCGGTGGGACCGGCGGGGTCGTCGTGCGAAGCGTCCGGGCGGCGCGGTGGGTGTTGCGGCGCTCGCGCGCGGTCTCCGGCCAGCCGAGTCCGGATCGGGGCGAGGCGTGCCCGGGTGCGGCCGCCGTGGGGGAAGGCCAGCCGACGCCGGTGACTCGGGCCGAATCCCTCCCGCCGCCGCCGGACCGCCACACGGAGCTGGCCATGCCGCCTCCCCGGGAGCGAGAAATCCTCACTCTCAGCGTATGGACCGCTCACTCCAGTAGGCGTTGAATCCGAAATTACTTCTCGTTATTGACGACCTCAGGATGCAGAAATACGAAGTTGCCCAGTTTGTCATTCTTCGCGGCGCGGAACATGTCCTTGGTCGTCTTGTCGAGGCCCTCGCCCTGGTACTGGCCGTTGACCATGACGCTCTCGTAGGTGCCCGCGTTGGTCTTGAGCAGCACGAGGTCGGTGCCCGCCAGGTCCTTCATGGTGAACAGGAAGTCCGTGACGCCCATCCCCTGGGGCAGGCTGAGCAGCATGGACTTGCCCACCGCGGAGATCAGCTCGTTGACCTTGCCGAAGTCGCTCAGCACGCCGACGGAACCGGCCTTCTTCGCCATCGCCTTGATCAGCTGCTGCTGGTGGCGCTGGCGGCCGTAGTCACCGGAGTCGTCCGGCAGGTAACGCTGGCGGGCGTAGTCCAGGGCCTGCCAGCCCGCCATCTCCGAGCAGCCCGGCTGGTGCAGGAACCGCGGGTTGCCGCTCCGGCGGGCGTAGCTGTCCGCCGCGCCTTCGTCCGCGATACCGCCGATGTACGTCGGCTTGCCCTTGACCACGAAGTGGTGGATCGACTCGGTAGGCGCCTCCACGCACATGGGCACCGTGCCGAGCGCGTCGATGAACGTCTTGAAGCCGCCGAAGTCGATGACCGCGGCCGCCTCGAACGTCATGCCGCCGGTCAGCTTGCTGATGGCCTTGGCCGCCGACCTCAGCCCGCCCTGCCAGTCGCCGTCGCCGCCCAGCCCGTTCGTGAACGCGCCGTTGATGCGCTGCTGGGTGCCGGGCACGTCCGCGTCGCGCGGGACCGACATCAGGTATGCCTGGTCGTGGTTCTGCGACACGTGCAGGATCAGGATGGTGTCGGAGCGGGCGTTCGTCGCCTCCTGGCCGGCGCGCGTGTCGATGCCCAGCAGCAGGATGTTGAAGGCGCCGACGAACGCCTTGCCCGCCGGCGCGGCGGGCTTCGCCGAGGCCTCCGGGTCCACGAGGTCGTCGCTGCGGGACACCTGGATGCTGCCCTCGAGGTTGCCGACGACCGACCTGACCCCGATGATCGCCGTTCCGGAGACCATCATCAGCAGCGCGCCGAACGTGATCGCCAGCTTGGCCGACAGCGGGGCGCCGCGCCGCTTCTCGCGTTCGCGGGTCTCGGCAGCGGGCTGGTCCGCGTCGTCGCCATGCTCGGGGCGCTGCTGCGGAATCGTGCCGGGCTGCTCGTCGGTGTCGAGCGTCGAGGTGGCCACGTGGTTTTCCAGGTCCGGTGCGTCGGGTCGGTCGCCGTTGCGGAGCGCGGTCACTTCTCCCTGTTCACAAACTCGGGGTTGAGCAGCGTGAACTGCCCCAGGGTGTCGTTCTTGGCGGCCCGGAACATCTGCATCGTGCTGGAGCTGATCGCCTCACCGCCGCTTCCCGCGCTGTTGTACCAACCCGCATTCGTCTTCAGCAGCACGAGGTCGGCGCCGGCCAGATCCTTCAGCGAGAACATGAAGTCGATCAGCGGCACCCCGTGCGTGTCCAGGATCATGGACTCGCCGACGGCCTTCATCAGGCTGTTGATCTTGTCGAGGTCGGTGAGCACGCCGCTCGAACCGGCCTTCTTCGCCATCGCCTTGATCAGCTGCTGCTGGTGGCGCTGGCGGCCGTAGTCGCCGTCGTCGAGGGACTTGCGGATGCGCGAGTAGTCCAGGGCCTCCCAGCCCGGCTTCTCCCGGCAGCCCTTCTTGTGCACGTACTCCTTGCCGATCAGGCCGAGTCGGTGCTCCACCGTCTTGTTGTCGCTGCCCGAGCCGGAGACGTACTTCGGCTTGCCGTCGATCATGAAGTAGTGGCTGGACTTGGTGTCTTCCTCGACGCAGACGTTCACCGTGCCCAGGGCGTCGATGATCTTCTTGAAGCCGCCGAAGTCGATGACGGCCGCGCCGTCGAAGGTGACGCCGGTCAGCTTGGTGACCGTCTTCGCGGTCAGGGCCAGCCCGCCGGCCCGGCCGCCACCGTTCTGCGCACCGAAGTAGAAGGCTGCGTTGATCTTGTCCCTGCCGCCGCCGTACTTGGTCGCCGGGTTGCTCGGGATCTCGACCTGGGTGTCGCGCGGGATCGACATCAGGTAGGCCTGGTCGTGCGTGCCCGGGATGTGCAGCAGCAGGACGGTGTCCGCGCGGGCGTCGTCCACGTCCTGGGTGGCACGCGTGTCGATGCCGAGCAGCAGCATGTCGATCGGGCCCTTGAGGTCGTTGCCCTCCGGGCCGGTGTCGGCCTTGCCGGCGTCGCCCAGGACGTCGACCACCGAGACGTTCTCCGTCAGGTTGCCCTCGAAGGACCTGATGCCCACGATCGCGCCGCCGGCCACCATCATCAGCAGGGCGCCGAAGGTCAGCGTCAGCTTCGCCCAGAGCGGGGCGGTGCGCTTCGCCTTCTTCCTGCCCTTGGCCTTGCCCTTGCTCAGGGAGTGCCCGGTCTTGCGGCCGGCGGGTTCGTCGTAGGCGTCCGTATAGGGGTCCGCGGACTGTCGGCGGCTTCGCTGGCCCGGCACGGTGTTGTTCGCACCGCCTCGCCGCTGCTTGTTCGCCACGCGTCCCCCCAGGGGTCTGGTTAGTCGTAGACCGAGCCACTGTAATGGCTCGGTCTGCGACATCGCGAGGACGCATAGAACAAATCAGATGGGTTTAGGCCGATTTGCGAGCAATTTTCATTGCTAGTTATTGACAGATGGTGACGGCGGCGGGCTCACGTTGGTCTCGTACCACTGCTTCATGGCGTCCCTGCCGACCGCCTCGTAGAGGGCGATGGCCTTCTCCTTGTCCGAGACGACCACGCTCTCCCCGCCGACCATCTGGCTGCCCTTGTGCGGGCTGGTCAGGAAGATCAGGTCGTCGCTGCGGATGCCGCGGAACTGGATCGCCATGTCGATCAGCTTGAACTCCTGATCGACCGTGACCGCGCTGGTGACCGCCCCGAGAAAGTCGTTGAGCTTGCCCGGGCTGGTCAGGATGCCGCCGCTGGCGGCCTTGTCCAGCAGTGCCTTGAGCAGCTGCTGCTGGTGGCGCATGCGGGCGAAGTCGCCGTCCGGGAACTGCTTGCGCTGGCGTGCGTAGTCCAGCGCCTCCGCGCCGTTGAGGTGCATGGTGCCCTTGGTGAAGGTGCGCTTGGGCTTGTGGATCGAGGTGATGGTCTTCTCGATCTTCATGTCCACGCCGCCGATCGCGTCGACCACCTCGGTGAAGCCGCCGAAGTCGATCAGCATCACGTGGTCCATCCGCACCGACGCGTAGCACTCGACCGTCTTCACCAGCAGCGGCATGCCGCCGAAGGCGTACGCGGCGTTCAGCTTCGCCTTGCGGGTGCCGCAGTCGGTCGCGGAGGCGTCCTTCGGGATGTAGACGTGCAGGTCCCGCGGCAGCGAGATGAGGTAGGCCCGGTCCTGGGAGGACGGGATGTGCATGATGATCATGGTGTCGGTGCGCCACTGGCCGCCCTGGTCGGTGGGCGCGTCCGGGTCCCGCGAGTCGCTGCCCACCAGCAGGATGTTCTGGCTGCCGTTGACCGTCTTGGGCGGCCGGCCGCCGGTGAGCGCCGAGAACGGGTCGGTGCGGGTGAGGTCGCCCTCGACGCTCTTGGCGTAGAGCCACGCGCCGCCGAGGCCGAGCCCGCCGCACAGCGCCAGCGCGATCACGGCCACCAGCGCGATCCGGCCCCACTTGGGCTGGATCTTCTTCTTGGCGGCGCCGTACGTGTTGCCGGCGCCGGCCACCGGCACCCGCGCCGAACTCGCGCCGCGCCCGCGCGACGAGGCGGACGACGGCCGCGCCGAGCCCGACGGTCCGGTCGGCACCGCGGCCCGCCCGCTCGTGGCCCGTGCGGCCGAACCGCGGCCCGCCGCCTTGTCGTCTGCCGCCTTGTCATCCGACGAGCCGCCGGAGGCGGCACGGCCGTAGACGCGCGCGGACGGCGTGCTCTTGTCGCCCGCCGACCCGCCGACCGACGGATACGGGCCGGTGGGGAGGTTGGCGAAGCCGCCCGGAGGCGGCGTCACCGAGGCACGGCCGACCGACGCCCGGCCGGTCGGGCGCTGTGCGGGCTTGGCCTCTGGCGTCGAGGACACGTCCTCGACCCCGGCGTCCCCAGCCTGGGGGGTGGCCTCGGGTTCGTCAGGCGTCTGCTGGGACATGAGAACCAGCCTACGAGGCGTCTGCGACAACCCCCTGATACGCGATGATCGTGGCGCGGCAGGTCACAGGCCGGTTGCCCCGCGATCCGACTCGATCACGACAGTGTCGTGTACCTGCCACGGTGGTGCAGCAGCGGCGGCACGGCGTCACCGAGCGTGATCTCCACCAGGCTCGCCTCGACCAGCAGGCCCCAGCCGAACGGCCGGGAGCCGTCGAGCCGGCAGCCGGCCCAGGTCCCCGTGCCCGCCGGGATCGGCCCGTACGGCGTCTGCGTCCAGGCCTCCTGCTTGAACAGCCCGCCCGGGGCGGGCATCAGCCCGGCGAACCGGTCTGCCAGCTGCCGGTGCGGCTCCCCCAGCGGCGTCACCGCGAACACGCCCGCCCGCTCGATCGCCGGCCACAGCTCCGACTCGTCGTCGACGATGCCCAGCAGCCGTCCCGGGTCGCCGTCGGCCACCAGCGTCGACGACACCGTCAGCCCGGCCGGCCCCGGCGCGGTCCACAGGCACACCGTCATACCGAAACGACCCCGCAGCCGGCGCACGTTGCTGCGCGCCGACTCCGGGGTCGCGAACGGATCAGTGTCATGGATCATGACGCTCGGCTCCTCAGGACGATCTCGCGCGGACCGGTTCCGGCACGGGTGTGCCGTGTGCGCGGTCCCCGCGAGATCGTCCCATCAGAGGTCAGGTCCAGGCGAGGAACATCGCCTCGGGGTCGGCGAGGAAGGCGCCGATGTCCCGGAGGAACTTCGAGCCCAGCTCGCCGTCGATGATGCGGTGGTCGAACGACAGACCCAGCGTGGTCACCTGGCGCAGCTTGACCTTGCCCTTGTGCGCCCACGGGGTCTCCCGTACGGCGCCGAAGGCCAGGATCGCGGCCTCGCCCGGGGGCAGGATCGGGGTGCCGGTGTCCACGCCGAACACGCCCACGTTGGTGATCGTGAACGTGCCGCCGGACATCGCCGACGGCGGCGTCTTGCCCGACTTCGCCGTCGCCACCAGGTCGGTCATCGCGTCGGCCAGCTCCCGCAGGGACAGCCGTCCCGCATCGGCGATGTTCGGCACGATCAGGCCGCGCTCGGTGGCCGCGGCGATGCCCAGGTTCACGTAGTCCTTGACCACGATCTCCTGCGCCGCCTCGTCCCACGACGAGTTGACCATCGGGTGGCGCTTGGCCGCGAGCAGCACAGCCTTGGCGACCAGCAGCAGCGGCGAGACGCGCACGTCCCGCCACTCGCGGTCGGCCTTGAGCCGCTCCAGCGCCTTCATCGACCGCGTCATGTCGACCGTCAGGAACTCGGTGACGTGCGGAGCCGTGAAGGCCGAGGCGACCATGTTGGCCGCGGTGAGCTTGCGTACCCCCTTGATGGGGACGCGGGTCTCGCGCGCGCCCGGCGCCATGACCACCCGCGTGCTCGGCGCCGCGGCCGGGGCCGCCAGTGCCGCCTGCACGTCGTCCCGGGTGATCGAGCCCTGCGGGCCGGTGCCGGTCAGCGTGGACAGGTCCACGCCGAGGGTGCGGGCCAGCATCCGGACCGGCGGCTTGGCCAGCACGCCGTGCCCGTTGGCGGCCGGAGCCGCCGGAGCGACGACAGCCGCCGGAGCGGGCGCGACCGGCGCGGGGGCCGGTGCGGCCACCGGAGCGGCGGCCACCGGGGCCGGTGCGGCGGGCGCGTCCTTGCGGGCGCGGCGCTTGGCGGCGGTGACCCGCGGGCCGTAGCCCACCAGCACCGCGGTGCGGCCGGACGCCGTAGTCTCGCCGATCAGGCCACCGGTCGCCTCCGCGGCCTTCTCGGCCTGCGCGGCGGCGCCCTGGGACATGTCGTCGGCGACCGGCGCGGACGGGCCGCCGGTGTCGATCGAGATGATCGGGGAGCCGACCTCGACCACGGTGCCCTCGGGCACGTAGATCTTGACGACGGTGCCGGCCCACTTCGCCGGGATCTCGACCGCCGCCTTGGCGGTCTCCACCTCGACGATGGGCTGGTTCAGCTCGATGACGTCGCCCTCGGCGACGAGCCACTTGAGGATCTCGCCCTCGGTCAGTCCTTCACCGAGGTCGGGCAGGGGAAACTGGTTGATCGCCATAGGTCAGCCCCCTCAGAACCCGAAGGAACGGTCGACGGCCTCGAGCACGCGGTCCAGGTCGGGCAGGAACTCCTCCTCCACCCGGGAGGCCGGGTAGGGGATGTCGTAGCCGGTGACCCGCAGCACGGGAGCCTCCAGGGAGTAGAAGCACTCCTCGGAGATCCGCGCGGCGACCTCGGCGCCCAGGCCGATGTTGCCCGGAGCCTCGTGCACGACCACGGCCCGGCCGGTCTTGCGGACCGACTCGAACACCGGGGCCATGTCCAGCGGGGACAGCGAGCGCAGGTCGATGACCTCCAGGTTGCGGCCGTCCTCGGCCGCCGCGGTCGCGGCGTCCAGGCAGGTGCGCACCATCGGGCCGTACGCCAGCAGCGTCGCGTCGCCGCCGGAGCGCAGCACCCGCGAGCTGTGCAGCGGGTACGCGGAGGAAAGCGGCGCGGCCGTGTCGACCTCGCCCTTCTCCCAGTAGCGGCGCTTCGGCTCGAAGAAGATGATCGGGTCGTCGCTGGCGATGGCCTGCTGGATCATCCAGTACGCGTCGGACGGGTTGCTGCACGCCACGACCTTGAGACCGGCCGTGTGCGAGAAGTACGCCTCGGGCGACTCCGAGTGGTGCTCGACCGCGCCGATGCCGCCGCCGAACGGGATCCGGATGACCATGGGCAGGCTGACCTTGCCCCGGGACCGGTAGTGGAACTTCGCCACCTGACACACGATCTGGTCGTACGCCGGGTACACGAAGCCGTCGAACTGGATCTCGACGACCGGGCGGTAGCCGCGCAGCGCCAGGCCGATCGCGGTGCCGACGATGCCGGCCTCGGCCAGCGGGGTGTCGATGACGCGCTCGTCGCCGAAGTCCTTCTGCAGGCCGTCGGTGATGCGGAAGACGCCGCCGAGCTTGCCGACGTCCTCGCCCATGATGAGGACCTTGCTGTCGTCCTCCATGGCGCGGCGCAGGCCCAGGTTGAGCGACTTGCCGAGGGTAAGCGTCTCCATGATCAGTGGCTCCCCTCGAACGAGGCGTGGTAGGTCTCGAACTCGGCGCGCTGCTTGTCGATCAGCGGCGAGCCGTTGGGGTAGACGTGGTCGAACATGGTCGCCGGGTCCGGGTCGGGCATCGACAGGACCCGCTCGCGCAGCGCCACCGCCTCGACCCTGGCCTGCTCGTCGACCGCGGCGAAGAACGCCTCGTCGGCGATGCCCTGCTTCTCCAGCAGCTTGCGCATGCGCACGACCGGGTCCTTGGCCTGCCACGCCTCGACCTCGCTGGCCACGCGGTAGCGCGTCGGGTCGTCGGAGGTGGTGTGCGCGCCCATCCGGTACGTGTACGCCTCGATCAGGGTCGGGCCCTGGCCGTGCCGCGCGTTGTCCAGCGCCGCGCGGGTCACCGCGTACGTCGCCAGCACGTCGTTGCCGTCGACCCGGATGCCGGGGAAGCCGAAGCCGGCCGCGCGCTGGTACAGCGGGATGCGGGTCTGGCGCTCCAGCGGCTCGGAGATCGCGTACTGGTTGTTCTGGCAGAAGAACACGATCGGCGCGTTGTACACGCTGCCGAAGATGAACGCCTCGTTGACGTCGCCCTGGCTGGTCGCGCCGTCGCCGAAGTAGGCGATGACGGCCTCGCTGGTCTCGTCGTCGTCGCCGACCTTGCCGTCCTTGACGATGCCCATGGCATAGCCGGTCGCGTGCAGCGTCTGCGCGCCGATGACGATCGTGTACATGTTGAACCGGTGTGCCACCGGGTCCCAGCCGCCCTGGTCCACGCCGCGGAACAGGCCCAGCGGCATGATCGGGTCGATGTTGCGGCAGTACAGGACGCCGTGCTCCCGATACGTCGGGAAGGCCATGTCCTGCTGGCGCAGCGCCCGGCCGGAGCCGACCTGCGCCGCCTCCTGGCCCAGCAGGCTGGCCCAGATGCCCAGCTCACCCTGCCGCTGCAGGGCGGTCGCCTCGGCGTCGAGCTTGCGCACCGTGACCAGGTCGCGGTACAGGCCGCGCAGCTCGTCATCGGTGAAGTCGACGGAGTAGTCGGGGTGTGAGACTCGCTCGCCCTCAGGGGTGAGGAGCTGTACGAACTCCGGCTCGGGGGGTCCCGAGCGCTTGCCTCCGCGGCGGGCTGCCGCGCGCTCGACCTTGGTCATCCGTGTTCTCCCTGTCAGTGGTGCGTCGGCGACGGGGTGTGTCTGCCGCGCATCGGTGGCGCCACGTCGTGTCCCTCGTGGGGGCAGAAGACGCCTGGCTGCGGCAGTAGTGGACCGGAGTACGCGGTGACCACGGCCACGCTGCCGCCTGGCCCCCATACTGCCGTATCGGTGGCGGTAGTCACAGGCCGGGCAGGTGATATTGGCAACCGTCGGCGGAAAAACCTGGGTCCACGTATACCCCAAATACCCGGATCATGGCAGTGGTTGGGGCATTCTGGGCGAATTCCCCCGTGCCCTAGGAGCACTTCGATGCCCGACGACAATTTCCTGGAAGACCTGTTCGGATCCCCGCCACCGCCGCCACCGCCCCCCGCGGTGCCGGCCGCGTTCCGGGCCCGCCCCGCCCCGCCCTCCCGCCGATCCCCGTCCCGCCGATACGGACTCCTGGTCACGCTGCTGGTCGGGATCACCGCCATACCCAGCTGGATCGTGCTGCGGGCCGGCGTCGAAGGCGTCGACCCCGACTTCGGTGCCCGCCTGGCCGGCCCGGTCGAGCCCTTCGTGGTGCCCGGCGACCACTTCGCCCAGGCGCCGTTCCGGTTGCCCGAGCGCCCGCTCCGCCCCGCCCCGCAGGCCGACCCCGGACTGGCCCAACCCGGCGGACCCGCCGGGAAGAACAGCGAGGGCGACGATCGGCCCGACAACCACGCCGAACCCGTACTCGAACGCCGCCGCCAGCCGGTGACCCTGCCCATCCGCCCGATCTGGCGTCCCGGCACCGGCACCCCGGCCCCGCCGCGCCCTGCCCCGCCCGCCGGCGGCCCGTCCTCACCCGGCGGCCCGTCCTCACCCGGCGGCCCGGCCACGCCCGGCAGCCCGCCCTTCCCCGGCGGACCTTCGTTCCCGAGCGGACCTTCCTTCCGCGGTGGACCGTGGACTCCTGATGGGCCCGATCGACCGGGCGGACACGGTTGGCCCGGCTGGCCGGGGCGTCCCGGCGGCCATCACGGGCCGCGCCCCGGCGACGACCCGTGCGCGCGGCCCGCGGCCGGCGGGCGTCCGGGGTCGGTACAGGCCCTGCCCCCACGGCCGGCGAGGCCGGCGGCCCGTCGCCCGTCCGGCCCCGATCTGGGGGCCACGGCCCGGCAGGGTCGACCGACCTGGCGGGCTTCGGCAGCCTCGGGCCTGCCCACCCGGCGCAGCCCGCTGAAGTCGCGGGCTTCCGCCGACTCGGTGTCGTCAGCCCGGCACGTGCTGCGAAACGCGGCCAGGCCGACCGACCGCAGCGCACCGAACGCCGCCGACGCCCACCACCGGCCCGCACATGTGAAGGACGGCCATCGTGCGGCGGTGCGCCGACCGGAAGTGCGCCGACCGGAAGTGCGGCGCCCGGCCGTGCGGCAGGCGGAAGTGCACCGGACCCCGACACGTGGGGGTGACGGCGCGAGCAGGCGTCACCACGAGCACAAGGCGAAGGCGCAGCACGGCGGCGCGCACCGCGCCAAGCTCAAGACGCACCACGCCAAGCTCAAGACGCACCGGGCAAAGGCCGAGGGGCGCCACCACGACACTCGTCGCCGCGACCGCTGACCACCGCCCCGTCCTGAAGGCCTGCCCGCCGCGAGGACCCGTTCCGTGAACGGCGATGATCGCTGTCTCGTGTCGATTCGTGAGGTCAGACCTCGGGTTTCGACACGAGACAGCGATCATCGCGGCCAGGTCAGCTCAGGGTGGTGCGGGAGCGTTCGTAGGCGGCGAGGGCGCGGCGGACCGGCTCGACGACGTACCGGAGGGCGACCTTGTCGATCTCGGCGCGCAGGACGATCTCGGTTTTCTGATCGGCGCGCTTCTTGCCGCCGGGCAGCCACATCCGCCGGGGTCGCTGGGCGTCGGCGAACGCGACGGCCTGGCCCAGGGCGGCGGGCAGCTCGTGCAGGCGGGACCGGGCGGCCTTGGCGACCGCGTGCGCCCAGGGGCCGGGCAGGCCGACCGCAGCGCTGCCGGCGTACGCCTGGATGGTCTGCTCGATGCGGGCGGGGTCGGTGCCGGCCGAGGACAGCCCGCGGACCAGCGGGTTGATCGACGGCGGGCTGGCCGGGCCGCCGGTCAGCTTGGACAGGTCGGCGATGCTCGCGGTGAGGTCGCGGTCGACGGACTCCTCGGCCAGCGTGCCGCGCAGGATGACCGGTTCGAGCACTGCGCGCAGCGCGGAGACGCCGGAGTGGCCGCGCGGGGAGCGCTCGGCGATGAACGGGCCGGGCTTCGGCTTGATCGGGCCGCGCTTGGCCGGCGGCAGGGCCGGCACCTCGCCGGTGGCCGACGTCGGCACCAGCGGGACCTTCGCCAGGCCGCCCTCGTCGAGCAACTGGCGCAGGTCCGCGCCGACCTTGGGCAGCTGTGCGGGCTGCAGCCGGTCGGTCTGGTTGAGCGCCACGATCAGGCCGTCCCGCGAGCTGGCGAGCTGGCGCAGGTAGCCCTCGTGGACGAGCTGGTCGCCGTACTTCTGCGGGTCGCAGATCCAGATCACCACGTCGACGAGGTGCAGCAGCCGGTCGACCTCGGCGCGATGGCGCGGCTCGACGGAGTCGACGTCGGGCAGGTCGAGCAGGATCATGCCGCGCAGGCCGACCTCGTCGTTGGCGTCCAGCGCCGACTCCCGGGTGAACCGGCGGCGCGAGGAGACGCCGAGCCAGTCCAGCAGCTCGTCGGCGAAGGTGAGGCTGCCCCAGACGCAGGCGTACGGCTCGGAGGTGGTCGGGCGCAGGATGCCCGCGGGCGACCGGTCGATCGTGGTGAACGCGTTGAACATGCTGGACTTGCCGCTGCCCGTGGTGCCGGCCAGCGCGATGGTGGTGAATCCGCGGGCCAGCCGCAGCCGGTCGGCGGAGCGTTCCACCACCGTCCGCGCGTTCTCCAGCGCCGGCTCGCCGGCGAGGTGCTCGCCCGCCAGGTCGACGAACTGCTGGACCATGTCGAGCTTGGTGGTGACGGACTCACTGCCGGGGGTGGAGTGGGTCACTGGTCCCTCCTCACGCTCTCCTCAGCCGACGCCGTGCCGACCTGAACCCTCGTCGCCCGCGGGAGCGGCCGTCCGGTGTCATCTTGACTCGGCAAGTTTCGCACTCGCGGTCTTGTCGAGGAACTCCCAGATCGGGGTGACCACTCGGTCCGAGAGCATGCCCTGCCGGTCGAGCGCCGATTCGGCCACCACGAACAGTGGCACCGGTTCGCCGAGCAGCTGGGTCAGGTGCGGCAGGATCTCGTCCGCCGCCTCGGTGGGCAGCCGGTTGAGGATCACCGCCAGGTCGACCCGGCGCTGCTGCGCGGCCCTCAGGTGCCGCCACGCCTCGGCGTCAGCGTAGCGGCTCGCGGTGGTCACGAAGATCCAGAGGTCGGCCTGTTCGAACACGGCCTCGGTGACTGAGCGGTTCGTCTGGTCGATCGCGTTGAGGTCCGGCGCGTCGACGACGGCGACGTGCGAGGGCAGTGCGGGGGCGGCGATCGGGAGCAGGCCGGCCACGTGGGTCGCGGCCACGCTGCGCGGGTGGCAGACGAGGGTGGGCTTGCGGGTGGTGGGGCGAAGGATGCCGGTGGTGCTCACGGGTGACCGGACCAGGCTGTTCACCAGCGTGGACTTGCCCGCGCCGGTCGGCCCGCCGACCACCACGAGCAGAGGGCCGGTCCGCGCCGCGCCCTCCTCGGTTACTCGTTGGTCATACACAGGGGAAGCGTAAGCGGAAATGGGACAACTCACTAGGACACCGTCAAACTTGAGTGTGACCGACTCAACCTTCCGCTTGACACTTCCCGGTCTCATGTCAGTATTGAGCCGTCCGGACTCAACTTGAATCTGCGGCAACCTTGATCTTGGAGGAACACGAAAATGGCACGTGCGGTCGGCATCGACCTGGGTACGACCAACTCCTGTATGGCCGTGCTCGAGGGTGGCGAACCCACCGTCATCGCGAACGCCGAGGGCTCCCGCACGACGCCCTCGATCGTGGCGTTCGCCAAGAACGGTGAGGTGCTCGTCGGTGAGGTGGCCAAGCGCCAGGCGGTGACGAACCCCGACCGGACCATCCGGTCCGTGAAGCGCGAGGTCGGCACCAACTGGACCGTCGACATCGACGGCAAGAAGTACACGCCGCAGGAGATCTCCGCGCGGGTGCTGCAGAAGCTCAAGCGCGACGCCGAGGCCTACCTCGGGGAGACCGTGACCGACGTCGTGATCACCGTCCCGGCGTACTTCAACGACGCGCAGCGCACCGCGACGAAGGAGGCCGGTGAGATCGCCGGCTTCAACGTGCTGCGCATCGTCAACGAGCCCACCGCCGCCGCGCTGGCGTACGGGCTGGACAAGGGCTCCAAGGAGCAGACCGTCCTGGTCTTCGACCTCGGCGGCGGCACGTTCGACGTCTCGCTGCTGGAGCTGGCCGAGGGCGTCGTCGAGGTCAAGTCGACCTCCGGCGACAACCACCTCGGCGGCGACGACTGGGACGAGCGCATCATCGAGCACCTGGTGAAGACCTTCCGCGGCCAGTACGGCGTGGACCTGGGCGCGGACAAGATGGCCATGCAGCGCCTCAAGGAGGCCGCGGAGAAGGCCAAGATCGAGCTGTCGGCGGCCAACACCACCGGCATCAACCTGCCGTACATCACGGCCGGCGCCGAGGGCCCGCTGCACCTGGACGTCACGCTCACCCGGGCCGAGTTCCAGCGCATGACCCAGGACCTGCTGGACCGCTGCAAGGCGCCGTTCGAGCAGGCGATCAAGGACGCGGGCGTGAAGCTGTCCGACGTCGAGCACGTCATCCTGGTCGGCGGCTCCACCCGTATGCCCGCCGTGACCGACCTGGTCAAGCAGCTCACCGGCAAGGAGCCCAACAAGGGCGTCAACCCGGACGAGGTCGTCGCCGTCGGCGCCGCGCTGCAGGCCGGTGTGCTCAAGGGTGAGGTCAAGGACGTCCTCCTGCTCGACGTGACCCCGCTGAGCCTCGGCATCGAGACCAAGGGCGGCATCATGCACCGCCTGGTGGAGCGCAACACCACCATCCCGACCAAGCGCTCCGAGGTCTACACCACCGCGGACGACAACCAGCCCTCCGTGCTCATCCAGGTCTTCCAGGGCGAGCGCGAGATGGCGGCGTACAACAAGAAGCTCGGCACCTTCGAGCTGACCGGCATCGCGCCGGCCCCGCGCGGTGTGCCGAAGATCGAGGTCACCTTCGACATCGACGCCAACGGCATCGTGCACGTCTCGGCGAAGGACCTCGGCACCGGCAAGGAGCAGTCGATGACGATCACCGGCGGCTCGTCGCTGCCGAAGGACGACATCGAGCGCATGCGCCGCGACGCCGAGGAGCACGCCGACGAGGACCGCCGCCGCCGCGAGGAGGCCGAGACCCGCAACGTGGCCGAGGCGCTGCAGTGGCAGACCGAGAAGTTCCTGGCCGAGAGCGGCGACAAGCTGCCCGCCGACGCCAAGGAGAACATCAACGACGCGCTGAGCGAGCTGCGCAGTGCGCTCGCGGGCACCGACCTGGAGAAGATCAAGTCGGCGCACGAGAAGCTCGCCCAGGTCTCCCAGGCGGCCGGCTCCGCCCTGTACGGCCAGGCCGACAGCCAGGCCGCGGCCGGTGCGGGCCACCAGCAGGACTCGGCGGCCGGTGGTCGCGCCGATGACGACGTCGTGGATGCGGAGATCATCGACGACGAGGGCAAGAAGTGACCGGAGCAGCACAGGGTGCCTCGCCGGCGGAGGAGCAGCCTCCCGCCGGCGAGCGCATCGTGATCAAGAACAAGCGCAAGATCAGCCCGAGCGGAGCGACCATGTCCGAGCAGCCGGCGACGCCGGCCGCCCCGGCGGCCGGCACCGAACAGCCCACTCCGGGGCAGGAGACCCCCGCCCCGGAGAGCAACGCGCAGAACCCGACCCCGGATGTCACCGACCAGACTGTCGGGGAGCAGGACACCGTCGAGGTGCCGGCCGCCCCGCAGCCCGAGGCGGCTGCCGAGGCCGAGCCGGACGCCGCCGAGGCGGTGGAGGGCGAGGTCGTGGAGGCCGAGCCGGTCACCGCGACGGCCGCGCCCGCGGCCGAGGCGGCCCCCGCGGCGCTGGGCGCGGAGCTCGCGCAGCTGCGGTCCGCGCTCGAGGAGCGCACCGCGGACCTGCAGCGGGTGACCGCCGAGTACGCCAACTACCGCAAGCGGGTGGAGCGCGACCGCACGGTCTCCGCCGAGCTCGCCACCGGCCAGGTGCTGTCGGCGCTGCTGCCGGTGCTGGACGACCTCGACCGGGCGCGCGAGCACGGCGACCTGAGCGGGCCGTTCGGCGCGGTGGCCGAGCAGATCGCCGCGGTGGTGGCGAAGTTCGGCCTGACCGCGTTCGGCGAGAAGGGCGACGCCTTCGACCCGAACCGGCACGAGGCGGTGGCGCACCTGCCGTCCGCCGACGTCACCGAGCCGACGTGCATCGACGTGATGCGCCGCGGCTACCTGCTGGGCGAGCGCCTGCTGCGCCCCGCGATGGTGGCCGTAGCCGCACCGGAATGACAACATGACCGGGGCTCTCTTCCCGTCCGATTCCGGGCGGGGAGGGAGCTTCGATCACGACAGGGGGAGGGGGACGGATGAGCTCGAAAGACTGGCTGGAGAAGGACTTCTACGCCGTGCTCGGAGTGGCCAAGGACGCCACGTCCAGCGAGATCAAGAAGGCGTACCGCAGGCTCGCTCGCGAGCTGCATCCTGACCACAACCCCGGCAACGCCGCCGCGGAGGAGCGGTTCAAGGCGGTGTCCGAGGCGTACGACGTGCTGTCGGACGAGAACCGGCGGCGCGAGTACGACGAGATGCGCTCGCTGTTCGAGGCCGGCGCGTTCCGGCGCAGCGCCCGCGGCGCGGGCGGCCAGCACTTCGACGTGAACGACCTGTTCGGCCAGGGCGGTGGACGCCAGGGCCCGGACCAGCGGTTCGGTGGCGCGAGCTTCTCCGACCTGTTCGGCTCGATCTTCTCCGGCGGGGCCGGCACGGGGGCTCCGGCCCGCCCGGCCCGCGGCCGCGACGTCGAGGCCGAGATCTTCCTGGACTTCGCCGACGCGGTGCAGGGCACCACCCAGCCGCTGACGCTGCGCACGCTGGGCGTGTGCGACACCTGCCACGGCGACGGGGCCAAGCCGGGCACCCGCCCGCGGGCCTGCCCGCACTGCCAGGGCACCGGCGTGGTCAACCGCAACCAGGGCGCGTTCGGCTTCTCCGAGGCCTGCCGCGACTGCCAGGGCGTGGGCACGGTCGTCGACTCCAAGTGCCCGGAGTGCCACGGCACCGGCGGGGTGACCAAGACCCGCACGCTGACCGTACGCATCCCGGCGGGCGTCTCCGACGGGCAGCGCATCCGGCTGGCCGGGCGCGGCGAGCCGGGCGAGCGCGGTGGCGCCCCCGGTGACCTCTACATCCGCGCGATCGTGCGCCCGGACGCGATGTTCGGCCGCAACGGCGACGACCTCACCGTCACGGTGCCGGTCACGTACGCCGAGGCGGTGCTCGGCGCCGAGGTCCGGGTGCCCACTTTGGACGGCATGATGAAGGTCAAGGTGCCCGCCGGCACGGCCAGCAGACAACTGCTGCGGGTGCGGGGCAAGGGTGTGCCCAAACGTGATGGCCACAGCGGGGATCTGCTGGTTACCGTGGAGATAGTGGTGCCGCAGCAGCTCTCCGAGGAAGCCCGGGAGGCGTTGGCGCGCTTCACCGAGCTGGCCCCGCCGGTGCGGCGGGACCACCTGGAACGGAGGTGATCCACAGTGGATGAACAGGCGAAGGTGCTGCTCATCTCGGTGGCCGCGCAGCTTGCCGGCATGCACCCGCAGACGTTGCGGCAGTACGACCGGATGGGTCTGGTGGAGCCGGGCCGCTCCGCGGGCGGCGGGCGCCGCTACAGCCTGCGCGACGTGGAGCTGCTGCGCGAGATCCAGCGGCTGAGCCAGGAGGAGGGCGTCAGCCTGGCCGGCGTCAAGCGGATCATCGACCTCGAGCGCCTGGTGCTGGAGTTGCGCGAGCGGCTGGAGCAGGCTCAGCAGCAGCTGGCGTACGCCGAGCGGCGGCTGGCGCAGCTGGAGACCATCTCCGCGTTCCCGCGCACCGATCTGTTGCCGAGCACGCGCACGTCGACGGCGCTGGTGGTGTGGCGGCCGCGTTCGGCCGAAGGCTGAGCCCGTAAGGTCGCCTGCCGGTATCCTCGATATGGGATCAGTCCGAATTGTCGGACAATCCCAGAGGGGGATGAAATGGGCATGTTGGACAAGGCCAAGGACGCCCTGGGCATCGACGACAAGGCGGACCAGGCCTCGGACAAGGCCAAGCAGATGCAGGACAAGGCCAAGAAGACCGTCGACCAGGCCGGCGACGCGGTCGACAGCAAGACCGGCGGCAAGTACGCCGGTCACGTCGACAAGGCCCAGGACATGGCTAAAGACGCGATCGACAAGATGGACAAGAAATAGTCGTATCGCGCCACGGCTCCCCGCGGTCAGGTGCCGCGGGGAGCCGTGTGTGCGCAAGCCGATGGCGGTTGCCGGCCGCTCGGCGTCATGCGGAGCGAACGCGGAGCATGACGCCGATCAAGGCCGCAGAGCCATCGGCGAATGTTACTGCAACCTGCGCGAGTGACGGACCAGGCCGCCCTCGCACCAGTCGTGGTAGTCGAAGAGTTGCGGTCGGGCCAGCAGCACGCGGGTGTTGTGGGCCCAGATCGCCATCTGCTCGTCGCCCTCCTCCTCGGCCTCCTCGACCATCTTGCGCAGCTTGCGCCGAGGGTGGGCCTTGAAGCCGGTGCGGATCGCGTCGGCGGCGTAGATGTAGAGGCAGTGCATGGTGAAGCGGCGGGCCGGGCAACTGGTGTCCATCGCCAGGTCGAACAGGGTCCCGATGAGCCGGTCACCGGAGACGAGCAGGTCCCAGTCCGGCGGCATGGCGGTGAGCGGCACGGAGTCCGGCGCGTAGGCCCAGGTGCGCAACTCGTGGGGGGTGGGGTCGACCGGGTTGGCGAATCCTCGGAACACCGCCGGGGGAGCGCTCATCGTTATCTCCTCCGCTGTGATGACGCGGGATTTGTGGAAGACGCGGCCAAAGTCAGCGGCGCTGCTGCCGCGACACGCTAGCGTGCTCTCCCAGGTCAAGGGAAGGTCAAGGCAAGGACTTTCATCAACCTGTTACGCATTGCGACCAACCCCGCACGGCCGCTGGGCGTCAGGGGAGGGTGACGGCAGGCCATCGACGGCCGCGATCCCCCGTCCACGGGAACCGACGCGCCGGCTCAGGGCTCGACCCGGTATGACTTCCACCAGCGTGAATCGATTCGCGGGCCGGGTACGGCCGCTGCTCGTCCTGGCGCTCGGGCTCGCGCTGATCGCGGCCTGCACCCCGCGCGGCGAGGCGCCCTCCTCCTCGCCGCCCGCGGCGGTCCCCGGCGCGACCGGGTCCCCGCCCGCACGGGCCGCGGTGACCGAGCGCACGGCCGACGTCGGCGTGCCACCGGACTACCAGCCGTTCGTCGAGTTCGCCGACGCCCGCCACGGCTACGCCGTCTTCACCGACTGCGGTGGCAGCGGGCCCTGCCGGGGCCGCCTGTTCGCGACCGCGGACGCCGGAGCCACCTGGCAGGCCCGACCGATGCCGCTGGCCGAGGACAAGAGCATCCAGCTGTACGTGGTCGGCCCGCGGCAGATGATGATCTGGGGTGAGGCGGCCGACGGTTACCACCTCTCCCGCGACGGCGGCCTGACCTTCACCTTCAGCCGCACGGTCCCGGCCGACTACCACGCCGCCACCGGCGTCCGCTACGGCGTGGACTTCGCCGCGAACGAGCCGGTGCTGCGCGACTGGCAGACGGGTGAGCCGGTGCCGCTGCCCGACGGTTACCAGGGTGCGGGCGCAGTGGCCACACCTGACGGCGCGATCTGGCTGACCAGGTTCGAGCCGGCGAAGGAGACCGCCCGCAGCGTCGACGGCGGGCGCACCTGGCAGCGGCTGGCCGTGCCGGAGCAGCCCGGCCGCAAACTGTGGATGCTGTCCGTGCGGGTCTCCCCCACCGGCGACGTCTGGCTCGTCGGCGAGCAGGACATGATGTCCGCCGGCGGTGGCACCTCGCTGCTGCGCGGTTCGGTGCTCAAGGCCACCGGGCTGCCGCTGATCTGGCAGCTGATCGACGGTGCCTGGCGGGCCCGCCCGATCGAGGGTCTGCGGGAGCGGCCGAACCAGATGTACACCGTGGCCCCGGCCGGCGACGGGATGCTGGCCGTCGCGGGGCCGGACGCCGTCGGTTACCTCGCCGACCGCTACGTCGAGATTCCCGGCACGCCGCGTCTGGACTGGGTCAGCGAGCTGGCCGACGGGACGCTGTTCGCCCGTCAGGACTCGCCGGGCGAGTTCTATCTGGGCACCGGCCACGGCTGGCAGCGCGGTTGGGTGAAGGTCACACTGCGCTAGCCCGCCGGCGGATCCCGCCAGACTGGCCCGGATAAGTTGAGTGCAGTAGGCTCAACTTCGGTTCGGAGACCATCAGTCGAGGGAGCGTATGGACACTCAGCGTCTGACCACGAAGAGCCGCGAGGTCATCACGGAAGCGGCCGCGACGGCGCAGCAGCGGGGCCACGCCACGGTCGAGACGTGGCACCTGCTGCTGACCCTGCTCGACACCGGCGGGTCCACCGCCGCCGGGCTGCTGCGCGCCGTCGGCGCGAACCCCGCCGACGTACGCCGGGCCGCCGCGCGCGCGGTCGAGCAGCTGCCCACGGCACGAGGGTCGAGCGTGGCCGAGCCGAGCCTCTCCCGGGAACTGGTCAACGCGATCAACGCCGCCGAGCAGATCGCCCGCCCGATCGGCGACGAGTACGTCTCCACCGAGCACCTGCTGGCCGGCCTCGCCCGGGTCGGCGGCGCGGTCGGCAAAGCCCTCAAGCAGGCCGGCGCGACCGAGGAGGCCCTGGTCGCCGCGTTCCCGCAGATCCGCGGCGGGGACCGCCGGGTCACCAGCCCCGACCCCGAGCAGCAGTACCAGGCGCTGGAGAAGTACGGCGTGGACCTGACCGCGCGGGCGCGCGACGGCAAGGTCGACCCGGTGATCGGCCGCGACGCCGAGATCCGCCGCGTGATCCAGGTGCTCTCCCGGCGTACCAAGAACAATCCGGTCCTGATCGGAGAGCCCGGCGTCGGCAAGACGGCGATCGTCGAGGGCCTGGCCCAGCGCATCGTGGCCGGTGACGTGCCGGAGTCGTTGCGGGACAAGAAGCTGGTCAGCCTCGACCTGGGCGCGATGGTCGCCGGTGCGCAGTACCGCGGCCAGTTCGAGGAGCGGCTCAAGAGCGTGCTGGAGGAGATCAAGGGCAGCGACGGCCAGGTCATCACCTTCCTGGACGAGCTGCACACGGTCGTCGGCGCGGGCAAGGGCGAGGGCTCGATGGACGCGGGCAACATGCTCAAGCCCATGCTGGCCCGCGGCGAGCTGCGCATGGTCGGCGCGACCACGTTGGACGAATACCGCGACAACATCGAGAAGGACCCGGCGCTGGAGCGCCGCTTCCAGCCGGTGGTGGTCGGCGAGCCCACCGTCGAGGACACCATCGGCATCCTGCGCGGCCTCAAGGAACGCTACGAGGTGCACCACGGCGTGCGCATCACCGACGGCGCGCTGGTCGCCGCGGCCGGGCTGTCCGACCGCTACATCGCCGACCGCTTCCTGCCGGACAAGGCGATCGACCTGGTGGACGAGGCCGCCTCCCGGCTGCGTATGGAGATCGACTCCCGTCCCACCGAGGTCGACGAGATCGAGCGCCAGGTGCGCCGCCTGGAGATCGAGGAGATGGCGCTGGCCAAGGAGCCCGACCCGGCCTCCGCCGAGCGGCTGAGCAAGCTGCGCGCCGAACTCGCCGACAAGCGCGAGCACATGGCCGCGCTGTCCGATCGCTGGCGCAACGAGAAGCAGCACATCCAGGCCATCTCGGCGGCCAAGGAGCAGCTGGAGGAGCTGCGCAACCAGGCCGACCGGGCCGAGCGCGACCTGGATCTCGGCCGGGCCTCGGAACTGCGCTACGGGCGCATCCCGGCGCTGGAGCGCGAGCAGGCCCGGGCCGAGGCCGAGCTGGCCGCGCTGCAGACCAACGGCGCGATGCTCAAGGAGGAGGTCGGCGCCAACGACATCGCCGAGGTCGTCGCCGCCTGGACCGGCATCCCCGCCGGCCGCCTGATGGAGGGCGAGACCGAGAAGCTGCTGCGGATGGAGCAGTCGCTCGGCTCGCGCGTGATCGGCCAGGTGGAAGCCGTCGGCGCGGTCTCCGACGCGGTGCGCCGGGCGCGCACCGGTGTCGCCGACCCGGACCGGCCCACCGGCTCCTTCCTGTTCCTCGGCCCGACCGGCGTCGGCAAGACCGAACTGGGCAAGGCCCTGGCCGAGTTCCTCTTCGACGACGAGCGCGCCATGGTCCGCATCGACATGAGCGAGTACGCCGAGAAGCACTCGGTGGCCCGGCTGGTCGGCGCCCCGCCCGGCTACGTCGGCTACGAGGAGGGCGGCCAGCTCACCGAGGCGGTGCGCCGCCGCCCCTAC
Organism: Catellatospora paridis; assembly: GCF_009720365.1. GTDB lineage: Bacteria > Actinomycetota > Actinomycetes > Mycobacteriales > Micromonosporaceae > Catellatospora > Catellatospora paridis. The sequence goes on from NZ_ML769319.1 coordinate 200,436, forward strand.
TCGGTGGTGCTGCTCGACGAGGTGGAGAAGGCCCACCCGGACGTGTTCGACGTGCTGCTGCAGGTGCTCGACGACGGCCGGCTCACCGACGGCCAGGGCCGCACGGTGGACTTCCGCAACGCGATCCTGATCCTCACCTCGAACCTGGGCTCGCACGCGCTCACCGACCCGGCGCTGAACGAGCAGCAGCGCGCCGACGCGGTGATGGCGATGGTGCGCTCGCACTTCAAGCCGGAGTTCCTGAACCGGCTCGACGACATCGTGGTGTTCCACGCCCTCACCCAGGACGAGCTGACCCACATCGTCGACATCCAGCTGGGCCGGCTGCGGCGGCGGCTGGCCGACCGCCGGCTCACCCTGGAGGTCTCCGAGGTGGCCCGCAAGTGGCTGGCGAGCCACGGCTACGACCCGGTGTACGGCGCCCGCCCGCTGCGGCGGCTGGTGCAGTCGGCCATCGGCGACAAGCTGGCCAAGGCGCTGCTCGCCGGGGAGATCCGCGACGGCGACACGGTGATCATCGATCGCGACGGAGACGCGCTCAAGCTGGCCTGACCAGGGGATTTGCGGGGCGGCGCGAGTGGTCGCGAGCCGGTACAGTGCCGGGCCATGACCACCCTCGTCGCCCCGTACGCGTTGCCTGACCAGGCGGCGGATCGCGGTCCCCGTCCCGCCACCGCCACCGTCGCCGTGTGGCTGCAGGGTGCCGCTGTGCTGCTCTGCGGGCTTCTGATCGGCCTCGCCTGGCTCGCCCACCTGCACATGACGGAGCTGATCGACGAGGCGGCGCGGCTCGCTCCCGGCACTGCCCCGGCCGTGGTCGCCGCGGAGCGCGACGCCGACCTGGTCGCGACGATCGTGATGACCGTGGTGCTGGGACTGATGACGGCGTGGTTCGGCGCGACCCTGGTGCCCCTGTGGCGCGGTGCCAACGTCGGCCGGATCATGTCGCTGGTGGGCGCCGGCCTGATCGCGTTCGGCGGCGTCGCGCTGAGCTGCCTGGGCCTGTTCTCCTTGCTCCTCCTGGCGCCGCTTTTCCTCCTCCCGATGGACCCGGCGGATCCGATGACGGACGGCACGGATCCGTTCGCGGATCTCGGCAGCGGCGACCCGTTCATCGACAAGCTGTACGAACTGTCCGGCGAGCAGCCGCACTGGACCGACGTCGCCCCCGGGCTGCTGCTGCCGTTGCTGGCGGCGCTGCTGCTGGCGACCTTCGTGCTGCTGCTGGTGCCGCCGTCGAACCGCTGGTACTCCCGGCGTCCCGCGCCGCCCCGAGGGATGTACCCGGGCCACCCGTATCCGGGCCACCCGTACCCCGGGTACCCGGTGCACCTGCACCCGGGCCAGCAGTACCTGTACCCGGGCCAGCCGTACCAGCCGGTCGAGCCGTACCCGCCGCACCCCGGTGCCGTGCAGGCGGCACCGCCGGAAGCGACGCCGCCCGCAGCGACGCCGGCCGCGGATCCCGGGCAGCCGGCGGCCGGCTCCTGAGCCGGGCGGGCAGGGGATCTCCTCCTGAGGGGTGAGCGGCGATCGATCTGAGGTCGCAGGCGCTCGTGGCGGTCGGCGATTACGGTGTGCTGCATGTCGTACACGCCACCTCCGAGCGGTTACCTCGTCCCCGCCGCGCCGGGCTCCAGCCCGCGTCCGAGCACGGTCTCCGTGTCCGCCCTGCTGCTCTATGTCATCTCGGCCGTGCTGGTGCTCAGTTCGGCGATCTCCGTGTACACGTTCGCGTCGATGCCCGAGGGCCTCATCGAGGACATCTACCGTGAGGCGGGCATGGACGCCAACCTCGCGGAGACCAGCGCCGCCGCCGCGGCGATCGGCTCCTACGCCGGAGCCGCCGTCTACGTGCTGCTCGCCGTGCTCTTCGTCGTGCTCGGCCTGTTCGTGGGCCGCGGCAAGCAGTGGGCCCGGATCACCACCTGGGTGCTGGCCGGCATCGGCCTGTGCTGCGTCGGGTTCGGCCTGGCCTTCCAGTCGGTCGGCAGCAGCTTCGGCACGTCCAACACCGGCGGCATCGACCAGGCGGAGGTGACCGAACGGCTCGCCGACGCCATGCCGGCCTGGTCCACCACCGTGAGCACGCTGCTGAGCGTGGTGCTGCTGCTGTCGATGCTGGCCGTGATCATCATGCTGGCGCTGCCGCCGTCGAACGCGTACTTCCGCAAGCCGGCGCCCGAGTGGACGCCGCCGGCGTACCCGACCGTCTGACCTGCCACATCGCGGGGCCGGCGCACGTCGCGCCGGCCCCGCGTGCTGTCGGCGATATCCTCAATCAGGCACATAGTCCCTGGTAGTGCGGGTAACTTCCGATCTGGAGCAATCTTCGGGCCGCATCGGGGGTACGCCAATGTCGCAATCCGCCTCGTTTCCGGTGGAGCCGGTGTCCCCGGCCGGGCCCAGAGCGCTGGCCGGGCGACCCGCGGTGGTCACCGCGGCAGCCGCGATCCTCGCCCTGCTCGCCCTGCTCAACCTGGTGAACGCGCTGCTGCACCTGGCCGCGATCAGCAGCGTGCTCAACCGGTTCCGGGTACGGGCCGTGCTGGCGGGCGTGAACCCTGCCGACATGGGCGCCCTGGAGACCAGCCTCAAGGTAGGGCTCCTGGTCGGCGCCCTGATCCTGGTGGTCGCCGCGATCATCCTGCTGGCCCTGGCCTGGGGCGTCTGGCAGGGCAACCGGGTCGCCCGCATCCTCACCTGGATCGCCTGCGGCCTCGGCATCCTGCTGGCGTGTTGCGGCATCTCCGGCGCGGCCAGCCTGGGCTCGGGAAACGTGACCGTGCAGGGCGGCGGCGACCCGTCGGTGACCCGCGGGGCGCAGGCCCTCGTCGACTCCTTCCCCGGCTGGTGGGCCGGGCTCACCGGGCTCTCCTCGGCGGCCCAGGTTCTCGGCTACATTGCCACTGCGGTGCTGCTCGCCCTCCCGGCTGCCAACGAGTTCTTCAGCCGGACGCGGTCGCTGCCGCCGGGCCCCGACACCCCCGCGGTGCCCCCGCCGACGACCGCCTGAGGTGAACCGATGTCCTCCTCCTCCGCCAGCACCGCCGTGCCCGCCACCGCGGCGGCACCCGAGACCACGCCGGAACCCGCGGGTGAACGCCGCACCGCGCTGGTGACCGGCGCGACCGCCGGCATCGGGCGCGCGTTCGCGGTCCGCCTGGCCACCGACGGGTGGGACGTGGTGCTCGTGGCCCGCGACGCCGGCCGGCTGGCCGACTTCTCCGAGGCACTGAGCAGGACATACGGCGTGCAGGCGAGTGTCATCTCGGCGGATCTGGCCACCACGGAGGGTTGCGAACTGGTGGAGGCGCGGCTGCGCGACTCCGCCCGGCCGGTGGACCTGCTGGTGAACAACGCGGGACTGTCGCTGAACACGCCGTTCCTGAAATCCACTGTGGAGCAGGAGCTGCATCTGCTGGCCGTGAACGTGCAGGCGGTGATGCGGCTGACGCACGCGGCGCTGCCCGTCATGGCGGCGCGCGGCCGCGGAGATGTCATCAATGTCTCATCGGTGGCCGGGTTCGGCGCGGCGATGCCTGGTAGCACCTACCCGGCGAGTAAGGCGTGGGTCACCAACTTCAGCGAGTCGGTGGCTCTTTCGGTGGCGCACCGCGGGGTGCGGGTGATGGCGCTGTGCCCGGGATTCACCCGTACGGAGTTCCACGACCGGGCCGGAATCAACATGACGAAGACGCCGCAGTGGCTGTGGCTGCAGGCCCCCCAGGTGGTCTCGGACAGCCTGCGTGACCTGCGGCGGGGCCGCACGGTGAGCGTCCCGAGCTGGAAATACAAAGTGCTTGTCGGGTTCATGCGGCACACCCCGACGCGGCTGCTGCGGCGGCTCGCGCGGGGGGCGCGGGTGCGTACCGGCCGGGACACCGAATCCGACAGCTGACGAGTGTGGGGAGGTCAACGCACCCCCCTAGATCGAGCTCTCAGGATCGGCGGGTAGTGTCCCAGCCATGTCCGACCGCGACGACCTGCGTAAATTCATCACTGACCTCGCGGTGGTTCGGGGAAAGGTGGTCCTGTCCTCCGGACAGGAGGCGGATTACTACGTTGATCTCCGCCGGATCACCCTGCACCACGCTGCTGCGCCCCTGGTCGGGCGCGTGCTGAACGAACTGACCGCGGACTGGGACTTCGACGCCGTGGGCGGTCTCACGCTCGGCGCCGATCCGGTCGCCGCCGCCATGCTGCACACCGCCTCGCGTCCGCTGGACGCGTTCGTGGTGCGCAAGGAGGGCAAGGCGCACGGGCTCCAGCGCCGCATCGAAGGACCCGAGGTGGCCGGCCGCCGCGTGCTCGCTGTCGAGGACACCTCGACTACTGGCGGTAGTGTTCTTGCCGCTATTGATGCACTGCGGGAGGCGGGTGCCGAGGTCATCGGTGTTGCGGTTATTGTCGATCGAGGCGCGGGCGATACGGTGCGTGCTGCCGGACTGTCGTACCGAGCCGCCTATACGTTGGCGGACCTTGGCCTGTCGGCCTAACGGAACTCCGATCTGTACCTGCTAATATGTAGGTGGATCGATGCTGTTGTTGGAAGGAAGAAATCACGTGGGAACAGCTCTGGTGGAAACCCCGCTGCCTCAAATCTCGCCCCTCGCTGGTGAGCCGATCGAGCGTGCCGACGCGGAGCGCCTCGCCGGCGTCCTCAAGGCGCTGGCCGACCCGGCCCGTCTCCGGCTGCTCAGCCTTATCCAGTCTGCCCCCGAGGGCGAGGCGTGCGTCTGTGACCTGACCGCTCCGCTGGGCCTGTCCCAGCCGACGGTCAGCCACCACCTGCGCATCCTCACCGAGGCGGGCCTGCTCAACCGCGACAAGCGCGGTGTGTGGGCCTACTACAGCCTGGTGCCGTCCGCCATCGCCACCGTCGCCGAGCTGCTGACGCCGCCGCGCAAGCGCGCGACCAAGAAGGCTCGCTGACCCTGGCAAGGCCCTGAAGCGGGGGGGGGGGGGGGCCGCCCCGGGGGGGGGGGGGGCCGCCGGCCGGGTTGGTGGGAGGGGGGGGCGCCACCGCCCCTCAGCCGGGGGGGGGGCCCCCGCCCCCCCGGCGTGGCCCCCCCCCCGGCGCTTTTCGTAGCCATGGACGGCCATAACGATCACGGAGCGCAGGCCGCCGCAACCGTGAGTGAAATTTGTCAACACCTGGTTGCGGTGGGCTGACAGGCATCTAAGCTGACGCCCAGTCAGGCGTGCAGCCGCCCCCGGTAACCCCCGCCGCGGGGCTCGGCGCCGCCGCCCCCTCACTGGGAGTCACCCATGTCTGGACGCCATATCCGGCACGGCTGGGATGCCCCCGAGGCACCCGCCCGCCGGACCGGCCTGTTCGGTCGCCGCGCCGTACGGATTCCCGTCATCATCGTCAGTGCCCTGTCCGTGTGCGGCCTGGCCACGGTCGTGCTGCGCTCGGTGAGCGCGGACGCCGACGGCTGCGGCAGCGCCGGCATCACCCTCACCGTGGCCGCCGACCCCGCCGTCGCGCCGGCCCTCACCGAGATCGGCTCCCGCTGGAGCGCCACCGGCCCGCTGGTCGGCGAGGACTGCGTCCGCGTCGAGGTCGTCGAGAAGCCGTCCTACGAGCTGGCCAACTCGCTGGGCACCTGGGCGGGCGGCTCGGTCGACGTGGCGGGCAAGGCCGCGCCCACGCCGTCCGAGTCCGAGCTGCCCGTGGTCTGGGTGCCCGACTCGTCGTACTGGCTGGGCCGGGTGCGGGCGGTGGACCGGGACATCTTCGACGCCGCGGCCCCGTCCGTGGCCGCCAGCCCGGTCGTGCTCGCCGTGCCGGAGACCGTCGCCCGGGAACTGTCCGACAAGCTCGGCACCGGCGTCGACGCGACGATGCTCAAGAGCCTGCTGTTCAGCAAGACGCCCGCGCTCAAGCTGGGTGTGGTCGAGCCGCGCCGCGACACGGCGGGCATGGTCGGCGCGATGATGCTGTCAGACGCGGTCGTCGCCTCCGAGGCGGACCTGCCCATGCTGGTCGCGGTGTACCGCGGCATCGGCGGACCGGTCGCGGACACCGGGGCGCTGTGGAAGGCGTACGCCGCCGGCATGACCGGCGCGCCGGTCAGCGAGCAGGCCGTGATCGCCTACAACGCAGCCACGCCCAAGGCTCCGATGGCCGCGATCCCCCTGGCCCAGGCGCCGACGCTGGACTTCCCGTTCGCCGTGCGGGCCCGCCAGCCGCGCCCGCTGGCCGCCGCGGCGGCGCTGTTCTCGCAGGCGCTGCGCAGCGGCGACTACAAGTCGGTCTTCGCCGAGAAGGGTCTGCGCTCGCCGGAGGGCGAGGCCTCCACGGGCTTCCCCACCGGCCACGGCGTCACCTCGAACAACGTCTTCGTGCAGCCGCTCAACGACATGAACAAGGTCCGCGGCGCGATGACGGTCTGGGTCGCCGCGAAGACCCCGTCCCGGGTGATCGCGCTGGTCGACGCCACCTCGTCGATGGGCCGCACGATGACCGGCGGCGGCAACACGGCGGTGCGGATGCAGGTGCTGCGCAGCGCCGCGGAGAAGGGCCTGCGGCTGTTCACCGACGACAGCGAGGTCGGCCTGTGGGCCTTCGCCGGCAAGGGCCACGCGCCCCTGGTGCCGCTGGCCGAGCTGACCAGGTCGCAGCGCGACAAGCTGAACGGGGCCGTCCAGCAGGCCGCGCCCTCGCCGACCGACGTCTGCCCGCTCTTCGCGTCGATCCTCGACGGGTACCGCGAGCTGATCAAGGGATACGACCCGAGCCGCAGCAACACGCTGGTGATCTTCACCGACGGCCGGGACAGCTCCGGCATGCAGCTGCGCGCGATGCAGCGCGAGCTGGAGAAGCTGGCCGACGTGACCAAGCCGGTCCGGGTGGTGCTGCTGGGCCTCGGCCCGGACGTCAAGCTGTCCGACCTGCAGGCGGTCGCCGACACCACCGGCGGCGCGGCGTTCCAGGTCACCGACCCGAGCCAGATGGAAGCGATCTTCCTGAAGGCGCTTCTTGCCTGAAGGAAGCGGCGGCTCAGCCTGAAGGCGCTGCTGGCCTGAGTACAGACGTGAAAGAGGGGGTACGGCCGACGGCCGTACCCCCTCTTCGCGTGCTGGTCAGCCGATGTCGACCTTGCTCATGACGACGGTCTCGTCGCCGCCGTGCCGGCCGCGCTTCTTGGCCTGGCGCTCGCGGATGATCTCGATGAAGACCGGGATCAGCGACAGGAACACGATCAGGAACACCATCGGCAGGATGTACTTGTCGATGTGCTCGGGGCCGCCGATCGCGCTGATGATCTGCTCGGCGAGCAGGTAGCCGGCCAGCAGGATGCCATCGACCCAGAGGATCGCGCCGACCACGTTCCACACGAAGAACTGCTTGGCCGGCATGCCCAGCACGCCCGCGACCGGGTTCATGAAGGTGCGCACGATCGGGATGAAGCGGGCCAGCACGATGGCCTTGCGCGGGCCGAACTTCTCGAAGTAGTGCTCGGCCTTGCGCACGTACTCCTGCTTGAACAGGCGGGAGTCGGGCTTGTTGAACATCTTGGGACCGTATTTCGCACCCAGCCAGTGCCCCAGCTGCGCGCCGATGATCGCGCAGATCGGGCCGAGCACCAGCAGCCAGCCGATCGGCAGCTGGACGCCCTTGGACTCGAGGAAGCCGGAGGCGAAGACGCCCGCGATGAACAGCAGCGAGTCGCCGGGCAGGAAGAAGCCGACCATGAGGCCGGTCTCGGCGAACAGGATGAAGCAGACGCCGAACAGCGCGGCCGGTCCGAACAGGTTCAACCAGTCCGTCGGATTCAGGGGATTGAAGTCGGCGGCGGCCAGCGGGGGCGCGGCCAGGGCCTGGAGAGTGTCGACTACGGTCACGCCGCACAACAGTACCGGGCAATGTTCTGAACACCCGGACACGTCCTGTGAGTCGAGGAGGTGGCTGTGACGTACGAGGAATTCGTCAACTCGCGACTCGGCGCGCTCGCGCGCTATGCGCTGATGCTCACGGGTGACCAGCACACGGCCCAGGACCTCGTCCAGGAGACGATGGTCCGGGTCCAGCTCAACTGGCGCAGGGTGGCCCGGGCCGACGCGCCCGAGCGCTACGTCAAGCGCATGATGATCAACCAGTACGTGGACTGGCGGCGCGGATCCTGGCTGCGCCGGGTGTTCCTGCGGCCCGACGCCGACGAGGCGGTCGCCGTACCCGTGGATCATGCGCAGCGCTCGGCGGACCGCGACCTGGTCTGGTCGGTGCTGGCGACGCTGCCGCGGCAGCAGCGGGCGGCGCTGGTGCTGCGCTACTACGAGGACCTGCCGGATGCGGAGATCGCCGAGATGCTCGGCTGCACCGTCGGCACGGCCCGCGGTTACATCTCGAAAGCGCTGGCCCGGTTGCGGGAGTCGGCGGAGCGGCTGAGCCTGGGAGGAGTCCGATGATCGAAGAAGAACTGCGCGGAGCGTTCGCCCGCCACGAGGAGCAGGCGCCCGCGCTGGAACCGCTGCGCCGGGCCATCGACGCGCTGGCCGCACGGCGTCGCCGCCGCCGCACGGCGACCCGCACCGGGGCCGCCGCCGTGGTCGTCGCGCTGGCGCTGGCGCTGCCGGTGCAGCTGTGGCGGGGCGAGCTGACCCTGCCGGCTCAGCTGGGCGGCACGGGGATACCGGTCGCGGTGCCGCAGGGCCCGCTGAACCTGCTGCTGCTTGGACTCGACGAGGGCGGCCCGAACAGCACGAACCGCTCCCGCGCCGACACGTACATGCTGATCCACCTGCCCGCAGACGGGAGCCAGGCCTACCTGGTCTCCATCGAACGGGACGTCATCACGGACACCCCTGGCATGGGCAAGATCAAAATCGCTGGGACGTACGCCCTCGGCGGCGCCGAAGGCGCACGACAGGCTGTCGAACAGCTCACCGGCGTGCGGGCCGACGCCGTGGCGGAGGTGAAATTGTCGGCCATGCAGTCGGTGACCGACGCCCTGGGCGGCCTGTCGGTCTGCCTGCCCGAGACGGTGAAGTCGAGCCACACCGGCAAGGCCTACCCGGCGGGCTGCCGGAAGTACTCCGGCACCCAGGTGGTGGACCTGGCCCGCCAGCGCCGGAACCTGCCTAACGGTGCCTACGACCGCGACCGCATCGTCCAGCGGGTGCTGCTGGCGCTCGCGAAGGAGGCAAGCGACCGGGCCCTGCTGAGCAACATCGGCCTGGTGAATCAGCTGGTCGGTACCCCGGGAATCACGCTGCACACCGGCGACCTCAGCGTGCTCGGCCTGGCCGTGCGGCTGGACCGAGTCGAGGCGGCGGGCATCATCGGTGTCAGCCAGCCGACGTTCCTGTCCCTCCAGCTCGGCAATGGTGAAATAGTCGAGCAACTTGATCCGAAGGTCGCGCCGGACCTGTCAGCGGCGCTGCGGGACGGCACCATGAACGACTTCGTCAGCAAGCACCCGAGCTGGGTGCTTCAGGAGTAGTCCTCGTCGGCGGGCACGACCACCACGTTCTGCTCGATCTTGTCCCACTCGGAGGCCGGCGGCACCGGCTCGTCCGGCTCTCCGAGTGGCTCCTCCGGGAGGGCGTTGTTGCGGTCCTCGGCGTCCGCCAGGGGATCCGCCGGCGTCGACTGCTCGAGCGCGTCGGCTTCGGGCACGTCGTACGCGTTCCCTGCCACGTTCTCGGTCATCGTTTCACGGTATGACTCGCCTGCGATATTCGCCAGCAGATGTGGGTTTCGGCGTAGAAGATGACCATATGGGCTTTCTGATCCGCTGGGTGATCAACGCAGTAGCGCTCTGGGTCACCACTCTGATCGTCTCGGGCATCGAGATCACCGCGGCGACCACCACGCGCAGCATCCTGACCCTCATCGCGGTCGCGCTGATCTTCGGCCTGGTCAACGCGATCCTGAAGCCCGTCATCCACCTGCTCGGCTGCGTCTTCTACGTGATCACGCTGGGCCTGTTCGCGCTGTTCGTCAACGCTGGGCTGTTCCTGCTCGTGGACTGGCTGGCGACCGTGTTCAAGCTGCCGTTCGAGATCGACGGGTTCTGGCCCGCGTTCTGGGGCGCCATCGTGATGGGCATCGTGAGCTGGGCACTCAGCCTGCTGGTGCCGGACGGCGACGAGGGCTGACGCGGCGGGAGGGGCCGATTCGCCAGGTCAAGTGACGTAGGCAATACTCCTGTAACGAGGACATCGCGGTCTTCCCGCAGCCATCGGGCGCGGCGACGCGCACCGCCGCGGCCATCCGCGTCACTGCACGCACGCTAGGAGCGTTCACAGATGCCTATCGCATCCCCTGAGGTCTACGCCGAGATGCTCGACCGCGCCAAGGCCGGCGCGTTCGCCTACCCCGCGATCAACGTCTCCTCCTCGCAGACGCTGCATGCCGCGCTGCAGGGCTTCGCGGAGGCCGAGAGCGACGGGATCATCCAGGTCTCGACCGGCGGCGCCGAGTACCTGTCCGGCCCGACCATCAAGGACATGGTCTCCGGTTCGGTCGCGTTCGCCGCGTTCGCGCACGAGGTCGCCAAGAAGTACTCGGTGAACGTCGCGCTGCACACCGACCACTGCCCCAAGAACAAGCTGGACGGCTTCGTCCGCCCGCTGCTGGCGATCTCCGCCGAGCGCGTGGCGCGCGGTGAGAACCCGCTGTTCCAGTCGCACATGTGGGACGGCTCGGCCGTGCCGCTGGACGAGAACCTGCAGATCGCCGAGGAGCTGCTGGCCCTCACCCACGCCGCGAAGATCGTCCTCGAGATCGAGGTCGGTGTCGTGGGCGGCGAGGAGGACGGCGTCGTCGGCGCGATCGACGAGAAGCTGTACTCCACCGTCGAGGACGCGCTGGCCACCGCCGCCGCGCTGGGCCTGGGTGAGAAGGGCCGCTACATGACCGCCCTCACCTTCGGCAACGTGCACGGCGTCTACAAGCCGGGCAACGTCAAGCTCCGCCCGGAGATCCTCAAGGAGATCCAGGAGCAGGTCGGCGCCAAGTACGGCAAGGACAAGCCGTTCGACCTGGTGTTCCACGGCGGATCGGGCTCGCTGCTGTCGGAGATCCGCGACTCGCTCGACTTCGGCGTGGTCAAGATGAACGTCGACACCGACACGCAGTACGCCTTCACCCGCCCGGTCGCCGACCACATGCTGCGCAACTACGAGGGCGTGCTGAAGGTCGACGGCGAGGTCGGCAACAAGAAGCAGTACGACCCGCGCGCCTGGGGCAAGGCCGCCGAGGCCGGCATGGCCGCCCGCGTGGCCCGGGCCTGCCAGGACCTGCGCTCCACCGGCACCCGGATCAAGTAATCCGCCACGCGCGGGCCGCTGCGGTCCGCGAGTTGGCACAAGATCGCCGAACGCGGTCGTGATCTGCGGCTCGATCGCAGGTCATGACCGCGTTTCGCGTTCCCGGCGTGTTTCGCCGCGCGCGTGTCGTCCCGGGTCCCCGCGTAACCTGACGGGAATCGGTACGATCGTCCGAATCCGCGTCTCAGGGCAGGAGGTCCGCACGTGCTGGGCATCGACGGGTACGACCCGGTCTGGCACCACGATGCCGGTGCGCTGGCGGCGGCGCACCGCAACCGCTTCGCCCGCGTCATCGGACAGCCGCTGGTCGGCTCCTGGCTGGTGTGGGACCTGGACGCCGAGGCCTGGTTCACCGGCGGCCCCGTGGTGTTCGGGTTCCCCGACGCCAACATCGAGATCACCCACCGCAAGTTCGACGAGTGCGCGATCAGCTGGGACACCATCGATCTGCAGGCCCAGCTCGACTGGCCCGGCCTGCGTTTGGACTGGTGGGCCGACACCCACCCGGCCATCCTGTCGGCCCGCGGCCGCCCGCTGACCCGGGTCAACCTCATCGAACGGATCAGCCCCACCGCCTGGCGCCCGCACGTGCTGCACGCGCTCGAATTCTTCTTCGGCGACCTGCGCGTCGCCCTGTTCAACGCGATGGACGAGAACGGCCTCACCGGCGAACCCGAGGTCAACCTCCCGGTCGGCTTCTGGCGCCGCATCCCCGTCGCTTAGCAGCGAGCGTTCGCCCTGCTCGCGTCTGGTGCAACGTCAGGAAGGGCACCTTCCCTCCACGCATGGCGATGTGAAGGTGCCCTTCCTTCAGTTGCAGAGGATGGCGAGGGCTTCGTCGACGTCGTCGGTGACGTGGACGAGGTCGGCCAGGGCAGCTCCGTTGAGCAGGGTGCGCAGGAGTTCGGTCACCGGGAGTTCTTCGGTCCAGAAGCGGCGGCCGAGGAAGACGAAGGGGCCGCTCTCGCCGTCGGTGGCGTAGTAGGTCTTGGTGGCGGCCTGGAAGACCTCCTGCACGGTGCCCGCGCGGCCGGGGGCGAACACGATGCCGCCGCGGGCCGCCTTCAGGATCACGTCCTCGCGGATCGCGTTCGAGAAGTACTTCGCGATCTGGCCCGCGAAGACGTTCGCCGGTTCGTGGCCGTAGAGCCAGGTCGGCACGGACAGGCCGCCCGCCCACGGGTCCGCCGCCGGGAACTCGGCCAGTACGTGCAGCGCGACCTTCGTGTACGGGTCGTGCGCGTGGAAGTCCGGCTCCGCGGCCAGCCGGCCGATCGCCTCGGCCAGCACCGCCGCCGGGTACGCGGCCAGGTAGGACCCAAGGTTCGCGGCCTCCATGACACCGGGGCCGCCGCCGGTCAGCACCAGGCGGCCGTGCCCGCCCAGCGCGTGGCCGATCGCCGCGGCCATCCGGTACGCGTCGCTGCCGCGTACTTCGGCGTGGCCGCCCATGATGCCGATGCGCCGCCGCGGCTCGATCGCGGCCAGGGCGTCGTGCAGCGCGTTGTCGATGCCGTGGTCGTGCAGCCGCTGCGCCAGCGCCTCCCGGACCGCCGCGTTCGGGCCGCCCGCGGCCACGAAGTGCCGGTACACCACGCTGTCGTACATGCCTGCGAAGCCGCTCTCGGCGAACCCCGCGGTCAGGTCGGCGGCCGTGTAGAGGCGCGCCGGATGTGTCGGGTACGGCACCCAGTCGGCCACCGGCACGACGTGCGCGCCCCGGCGCACCAGCGCCGCCTCCGCGGCCAGGCTCGGGAACGTGCAGCCGATGAAGACCGCGTCGTTCACCTTGATCCGGGACAGGTCGGCGGTGATGGTCAGCCCCTGCACCGTCAGCCCGGCCAGGCTCTTCTCGGCCAGCCGTTCGGCCAGCTCCTCCAGGGATTCGATCTCCAACGGGGTAGCAGCAGACATCAGGCGAGTATGCCCGTGACGAAACCCTCAGCGCAGCGCGGGGACATCGGCACCCCGGCCGGGTTGAATGGCCGTATGCAGAACCTGATGCCCGAACCTCCTGCCACGCTGCTGCCCGCCGACGAGGCCGCCGACGCCGCGTTGGCCGCCGCCGAGGACCCGACCTCCGTCGCCGCGGCCTATCCGACGTACAGCGCCGCCTGGGCCGCGCTGGCGCAGCTCGCGCTGACCGCGGGGCAGCCCGTTCCGGCGTACGCGTTCGCCCGCACCGGATACCACCGCGGCCTGGACCAGCTGCGCCGCGCGGGCTGGAAGGGCCACGGCCCGGTCCCCTGGTCGCACGAGCCCAACCAGGGCTTCCTGCGCTGCCTGCACGCCCTGTCCGTGGCCGCCGCCGAGATCGGCGAGGCCGACGAGGCGGCCCGCTGCGCCCAGTTCCTCCGCGACTGCGACCCGTCCGCCTTCGACGCGCTCAACGACTGAGGCACGGGCGGGCGCGTGAAGGCCGCGATCTTCGCGGCTCGGCGCCCGCCCGGCCCCGGCGGATTCCCGGTTACAGGCCCTCGGCGACGGATGCGGCGATGCGCAGCCAGGCGTCCTGGGACTCCTCGGTGAGCCGCCCGTAGTCGATCGGCTCGCCCGAGTCGAGCATGCGCTCGTACGGCGCGATGAGCACGGCCCGGGTGCGCGCGGCGAAGTGCCGCTCGATGGCGGGGATGTCCAGCTCGCGGCGGCTCGGCGGCAGCGAGACGATGGTGACGGCCTGCCGGACCAGGCGGCTGCGGCCGGTCTGCTCCAGGTGGTCGAGCATCCGGGCGGCGGTCTCCGCCGAGTCGTTGCGGGCGGACATCGTGACCACGAGCTGGTCGGTCGCGTCGATGGCGGCCTGCCAGTTCTCGGCCCGCACGTTGTTGCCGGTGTCCACCATGATCAGCTTGTAGAAGCGGCTGACCACCTCGCGGATCTCCGCGAAGGCGTGCGCGGTGAGCATCTCGCCCGCGGTGGCGGACTCGTCCGAGGCGAGCACCTCGAACATGCCGTCGCCCTGCGAGCGCACGTACTGCGACAGGTCGCCGACGCGGCTCTGCGACCCCTGGAACTGGTGCAGGTCGCGCATCAGGTCGCGCACCGTACGCGAGTGGAAGTCCTGCTGGGACCGCATGCCCAGGGTGCCCTGGGTCTCGTTGTTGTCCCAGGCCAGCACGTACCCGCCGCGCTTGCGGCCGAACGTCATCGCCAGCAGCAGCACGGCCACGGTCTTGCCCGCGCCGCCTTTCGGATTGACCACGGTGATCTGCCGCAGGCCGCCGAAGTTGCGCCGGACCAGGTCGGTGGCGCGCCGGATCTCCTGCTCGCGCTGGCCCGGGCTCAGGTTGAGCAGGCCGAACGTGGACTTGCGCAGCGCCGCCTGGATGCCCATGTGGGCGACCGGATCGGCGGGGCGGGTGGCCCGCCGGCGGGCGAACTCCTCGGCCGTCGGCAGGTAGACCTCACCGCCGCCGGGGCCGGGCAGCTGCGGCGCGCCGAACTGCGGCGGCGCGTCGGCGGGCGTGGTGGGCAGCGGCGGGATGTGCGGGGTCGGCGAGACCGGCCATACACCCGGCGCGGTCTGCGGCGCAGGCACGGCCGTGACGGCCGGACGGGGCGGGGGCACCGCGGCGGTCGCGGACGCAGGCCGGGGGGGTTCGGCGGGCGGGACCGGCACGGTCGCGCGGGCCTCCACGGGGGCCGCGGCGCGCGCGTCGGCGGCCGGGGTCGGCGTGGGCACCCGGGGGTCGGCCGGTGGCGTGGGCACAGCATGCCCGGCCTGCGGTGGCGCCGGGGTCGTCGGCGGGGCCGGGACGGGCGGCGGCGGGATCGGCGGGGCCGCCTGCTGCGGGGGCAGCGGGATGGGTGCGCTGTGCGGCTGCACCGGCACCGCCGTCGGTGGCAGCGGCACCGCGGTGCGCTCGCGCTGCGGCAGCGGCGGCAGTGGCACCTGCATGGTGCGGGTCAGGTCGGCGCCCCCCGCCACCGGCTGCGGGCCTGCGAGCGGGATGCCCGCCTGCGGGGCCGGGACCGCCATCGGCACGCCGGCCATGGGTTGGTCCGGCCGGGGCACCGCGGCGGACGCCCGGGCGCCCTGGCCGCGCACGATCGGTTTGCTGTCCTCAGCGGGGCCGCTGATCTCGTCCGGCGGCCACTCCCATTCCGTCATCGCCATCACTCCCCAGTGCCGTCTGCCCCTGCAGCCTAGTCAGTGCGCACACCCCGCAGGAGGTCCCGTCAGCCGGTATAGACGCCCCACGCCGCGGGCTCCACCCACCAGGAGCGCTTGCGGGTCAGTTCGCCGGATACCCCGTCGTCGGCGAACGGAACCTGCGCGTCGCGCGGGGTCACCGACACTGCCCGGCCGCGTGCCCGGCGCACCTCGATCCGCAGCCGCGGCGTACCGAAAAGCGGCTTGTGCCGGACCGGCACCGCGACCGCGACATCGATCACACCGTCGGCCGGGTCCACGGCCGTGAGCAGGGGGAGCCCGTCCAGCAGGGTGGCCCCGGAGCCGTTGGCGACGGCGACCGCGAGCAGCGGCTCCGCGCCGTCGGTCAGCACCGCGTCGTCGACCTCCACCCGGCCCGCCCACTGCACCGGCTGGCCGTCCTCGGTCGAGCCGGCCAGCAGCACCCCGTCCAGCGTCACCGAGCCGCCGTCGTGGCGCAGCAGGTCCAGCCGCCGCGCCCGGTCGCCCAGCACCGCCGCGGCCACCGCGGCCGGGTCCCGGGGCAGGCCGAGCTGCGCCGCGAAGTCCACCGCGGCCGCATCGATCGGCAGCACCGCAAGCGCGGGCAGATCCGGCACCGTACGCCCGGCGGGCAGCTCGGCGGGGCGCTTCGACGGGGCCGGGGCATACCGGCGCACCAGGCGGCGCAGCACGTGGCGCAGCTGCCCGTCGTCGGTGACCGCGATCACCAGCCGGGTCTTGCCGTCGGCGTCCGGCCAGGTCAGGCCGTCCTCGCGGGGCGGCCCGTCGAGTCGCGCCAGGACCTGGTCGATCTCGGTATCCGAGCAGGCCACCACGGTCTCCACCCGGGCCCCGGCGGCGCGCAGCGCGTCCGCGCAGTGCAGCACGGGCACCCGGGGGCGCGGGGCGTCGCTGTGACCGTCGCCGCAGCCGTCGGAACCGCAGCAGCCGCCTTCAGGCTCTGCCATGCTCAGCAGCACCACGTCATACACAGTGCGTTCGTCCTCTCCGGTTCCGGCCTTGCCCGGGCATGCGCGCCCGATCAAGCTGTTAGCCTGGCACCCCGGGGTCACCACAGCCGTGGGCGGCCCGCGGCTCGCCTAGGAGGCGAAGGAAAGATGCCAGCGATCGTGCTTCTCGGCGCCCAGTGGGGCGACGAGGGCAAAGGCAAGGTTACCGACCTGCTCGGATCACGAGTGGACTACGTCGTCCGCTTCTCCGGGGGAAACAACGCCGGCCATACCGTGGTCACCCCGGACGGCCAGAAGTTCGCCCTCCACCTGATGCCGAGCGGCGCGCTGCACCCCAACGCGGAGATCGTCCTCGGCAACGGCGTCGTGATCGACCCGAAGGTTCTGCTGGCCGAGATCGACGGACTGGCCGAGCGCGGCGTGGACGTGTCCCGCCTGCTCATCTCCGCCGACGCGCACCTGGTCATGCCCCACCACCGGGCGTTGGACCGGGTCGTCGAGCGCTACCTGGGCACCGCCCGCATCGGCACCACGGGCCGCGGCATCGGCCCCGCGTACGGCGACAAGGTCGCCCGCATGGGCATCCGGGTGCAGGACCTGCTCGACCCCGGCATCCTCCGGCAGAAGCTGGAGCTGGTGCTGCGCGAGAAGAACCAGATCCTGTTCAAGGTCTACAACCGCAAGGGCTTCGACGTCGACGCCGTGGTCGAGGAGTACCTCACCTACGCGGAGCGGCTCAAGCCGTTCATCGCCGACACCCGCCTGATCCTGAACAAGGCCCTCGAAGAGGGCAAGACCGTGTTCATGGAGGGCGCCCAGGCCACCCTGCTCGACCTCGACCACGGCACATACCCGTTCGTCACCTCGTCGAACCCGACCGCGGGCGGCGCCTGCGTGGGCGCGGGCATCGCGCCGACCCGGATCAGCTCCGTGATCGGCGTCATCAAGGCGTACACCACGCGCGTCGGAGCGGGTCCGTTCCCGACCGAGCTGCACGACGACATGGGCGAGCACCTGCGCAAGACCGGCGGGGAGTACGGCACCACCACCGGCCGCCCGCGCCGCTGCGGCTGGTTCGACGCCGTCATCGGCCGCTACGCGGTCCGGGTCAACGGCATCACCGACCTCGTCGTCACCAAGCTGGACATCCTGTCGGGCCTGGAGCAGGTCCCCGTCTGCATCGGCTACGAGGTCGACGGCGAGCACCTCACCGAGATGCCCATGACCCAAACCGCCTTCCACCACGCCAAGCCGATCTACGAGTACCTCCCCGGCTGGTTCGAGGACATCTCCAAGGCCCGCGACTTCGCCGAACTCCCCCTCAACGCCCAGCGCTACATCGAACGCCTCGAAGAACTCTGCGGCACCCGCATCTCGATGATCGGCGTAGGCCCGGGCCGCGAAGAAAACGTAGTCCGCCACGACATGCTCGCGGCCTGACGCTTCTCTTGGTTGATCATGAACTTATGGCACGGCTCGGCGGCGTGTCGCTGCCATAAGTTCATGATCAACACACAGAAGCGTTCCTGCTGTCCACAGGGTTATCCACAGGGGTTGTGAGCTGGGGTTGGGCGGCTCAGGCTGGCGGATGTGCTTGCTGTGCAACGACTTGCCGAGCGCCAGGACGGCCTGATCACGGCGGCCCAGTGCCGCGACCTGGAGTTATCCACCGCCTCTGTCAAGAGGTTCCTCCGGCAGGGGGTCTGGCGGACGCTGAGCCGTGGCGTCTACCTGGTCGACGCCGACATGCGTGGCGTGCTCGACTCGCCGCGGGCGCTCGTCCGGGCGGCCGTGCTGGGCGCCGGACCGAACGCCGTCGCGGTGCTGGAGAGCGCCGCGGCCGTGCACGGGCTGCACGGGTTACGGCCGCAAACCCGGTTGCACGTCAGCCTGCCGGGCAAGCTGGCGGTGCCACGACGGCTGTCCGATGCGACCGTGGTGCCGCACCAGCTGACCCTGGCCGCCGGGGACGTGACAGTGGTGGACGGCATCGCGGTGACCACGGTGCGGCGTACCGTCGCCGATCTGCTCCTGAAGCTCGACCGCCTGGCGGCGGTATCGGTCCTCGACTCGGCGCTCCACCTGGGTCTGCTCGCCGAGGACGACCTCGCGGAGCTGCCGCTGCTCATGTTCGGCCGCCGGGGAGCCACGAAGGCGCGTGCCTGGATCGAGCAGGCGGACGGGCGTGCGGAGTCGCCGCTGGAAACTCGGGCTCGGCTGCGCTGCGTCGACGCAGGCGTGCCGCCCGATGAACTGCAAGCGGTGATCGCCGACGCATCCGGCCACGCGCTCGCACGGGTCGACATGCTCTGGCGCGCGGCGCGGCTGATCGGCGAGGCCGACGGCGGCGAGGTGCACGACCGTCCCGAGGCGGTGTACCGGGACCGGCAGCGCCAGAACGACCTTGTCCACGCCGGCTACCGGATCGTCCGCTTCACCTGGTCCGACACTCTCGACCCGGCGAGCATCCCCCGCATCGTTCGCCGAGCACTCGCCCGGGCTCCGCAGACCCGGGTCCCGATGGGGTCGTCGCAGTCGATCAGGAAGCTGTGGACATGAATCGCCGTCGACCCGTGCCATAAGTTCATGATCAACTCGGAGGGTAGGGTGGGGTGGTGCGGGTACTGGTGGTTGGTGGTGGGGGGCGGGAGCACGCCCTGGTGTTGGGGCTGGT
Organism: Catellatospora paridis; assembly: GCF_009720365.1. Lineage (GTDB taxonomy): Bacteria > Actinomycetota > Actinomycetes > Mycobacteriales > Micromonosporaceae > Catellatospora > Catellatospora paridis. The sequence goes on from NZ_ML769319.1 coordinate 219,499, forward strand.
GCGGGATCCGGGGGTTACGGCGGTCATCGCGGCTCCGGGGAGTCCGGGGATCGCGGAGGTGGCTTCGGAGCAGCGGGATGTGGACATCCTGTCGCCGGAGGCTGTCGCGGGGCTTGCCGTGGAGGTCGAGGCTGACCTGGTGGTGGTGGGGCCGGAGGCGCCGCTGGTGGCGGGGGTCGCCGACGCGGTGCGGGCGAAGGGCATCGCCTGTTTCGGCCCGTCGGGCAGCGCCGCCCGGCTCGAAGGCTCCAAGGATTTCGCCAAGCAGGTCATGACCGCCGCCAAGGTGCCGACCGCGCGTGCCTTCACGTGCAGCACGGCCGAGGAGGCGGCGCGGGCGCTGGACGCGTTCGGCGCGCCGTACGTGGTGAAGAACGACGGCCTGGCCGCGGGCAAGGGTGTCGTCGTCACCGACGACCGGGACGCCGCGCTGGCGCACGCCGCCGAGTGCGGGCGAGTGGTCATCGAGGAGTACCTCGACGGGCCCGAGGTGTCGCTGTTCGTGGTGACCGACGGCGTGACCGCGGTGCCGCTGCTGCCCGCGCAGGACTTCAAGCGCATCGGCGACGGCGACGCGGGGCCGAACACCGGCGGCATGGGGGCGTACGCGCCGGTGCCGTGGGCGCCGCCCAACCTGGTTGACCATGTCATGACCACCGTGGCCCACCCGACGCTGCAGCAGATGCGCGACGCGGGCACCCCGTTCTCCGGCCTGCTCTACATCGGCCTGGCGATCACCGAGGGCGGCCCGAAGGTGATCGAGTTCAACGCGCGCTTCGGCGACCCCGAGACGCAGTCGGTGCTGGCGCTGCTCGACACCCCGCTGGGCGGCCTGCTGTACGCGGCAGCCACCGGCGAGCTGGCGGGACACTCCGACCTGCAGTGGAAGGACGCCTTCTCGGTGACCGTGGTGCTGGCCAGCGCCGGGTATCCGGCGAGCGCGCGGACCGGGGACGAGATCACCGGCGCGGCGGGGCTGATCCACGCGGGCACCAAGCGCGACGCCGACGGTGTGCTGCGCTCGGCCGGGGGCCGGGTGCTGTGCGCGACGGCGACGGGGCACGACCTGCACGCGGCACGGGCGGCGGCGTACGAGCTGGTGTCGCACGTGGAGCTGGCGGGCGGGCAGTACCGCACCGACATCGCCCTGGCGGCCGAGGAGGGCCGCGTCGTCTCCCCCTGGCGCTGACGCCGCGGTGGCGCTGGAAGGGCACCTTCTATAACGCGGAGCGTCAAGAAGGTGCCCTTCCTTTGCTCACAGGGTGCGGAGGAGGCGGGGGATGACTTTGCCGGTGGCGGTGCGCGGGAGCTCGGGGACGAAGTGGACGTCGCGGGGGACGCTGAAGCGGGCCAGGTAGTGGCGTACGTATTCGCGGACCTCGTCGGTGTCCAGGTGCTGGCCGGGGTGCAGGACCAGGTAGGCGGCCAGGCGCTGGCCGTACTCCGGGTCGGGGACGCCGATCACGGCCGCCTCGCGGACCTGGGGTAGCTGGGTGAGCAGTTCCTCGACGGGGCGGGGGAAGACGTTCTCGCCGCCGGAGACGACCATGTCGTCGGCGCGGCCGTCCACGTAGAGCAGGCCGTCGGCGTCGAGGTGGCCCAGGTCGCCGGTGCCGAGCATGCCGTCGGGCCGGTCGCCGGGCGGCGGCGGGACACCGGGGCCGCGGGTGTATCCCTCGAACAGCATCTCGTTGCCGACGTGGATCTCGCCGACGCGGCCGCGGGGCACGGGCAGGCCGGTCGGGTCGAGGATCGCGATCCGGGTGCCGTGCGGGGGCCGGCCCGCGGTGCCGGGGTCGCGGCGCAGGTCGGCGGGGGTGGCGATGGACGCCCAGGACGCCTCGGTGGAGCCGTACAGGTTGTAGAGGCAGTCGCCCCAGGTGTCCATGAACCGGGTGGCCAGGCCGCCGGGCAGGGCGGATCCGCTGACCGCGACGACGCGCGGCGGCTTCGCGGGCACCGCTCCCGCCTCGACCAGCCGCTGCAGCATCACCGGCACGGCGAACAGTGCGGTGCACCCGTGCACGTCGACGGCGTGCGCGGTGGCCACGGGGTCGAACCGGCGCTGGAGCACCACGGTGGCCCGCATGGCCAGGGAGAGTTGCAGCGCGGCGTACCCCCAGGTGTGGAACAGGGGTGCCGAGATCAGGATGCGCTCGCCGACCTTCAGCGGGATGCGGTCGATGATGGAGACGAGCGGGCCGAAGCCGGGCGGGGTGGGCCGGCGGGCGCCCTTGGGCGCGCCGGTGGTGCCCGAGGTGAGCACGATGGTGCGGCCGGCGCGGCTCACCTCGGTCCAGCGGCCCTGCGGCGGGGTCTCGGCGAGCAGCGCGTCGACCCGGGACTCGTCGAGCCGCTCGCACGGCGCGGCCGCGGCGACCGGCGCGAACTCGCGGTCGTGGATGAGCAGGCGCAGTTGCTGCTGCTCGGCCACCGCGGTGAGCTGTGGCGCGGACAGTGCGGTGTTGACCAGGACGGCGTCCGCGCCGAGCAGCGAGCAGGCGACCATGGCCTCGATCAGGCCGACGTGGTTGCGGCACATCAGGCCGACGCGTACGCCGGGCGCCACGCCCCGGGTGCCGCCGAGCGCGACGGCCAGGCGCTGGGCGCGGTGCAGCAGCTGGCGGTAGGTGATCACCCCGCGGTGCTCGTCGATGATCGCGGGGCGGTGCGGGTCGCGGGCCTCGGCGGCGCGCAGCTCGCCGGCGAGCGTGAAGCCCCACCGGCGCAGCGTGTTGAGCTGGTCGGCGACGCGGGTCGGGCTGCCGGGGCTGAGCAGCCCGCGGCGGGCCAGGGTACGGACAATGAAGAGCAGGTCCACGACGGTGAGGCCTCTCGTTCGATCGCCAGGGTTACCCGGATATTACTGAGCGGTAACTAAAAAGTGAAGACGGCGGCCTGCAAAAGCAGACCGCCGTCTATGGCTGAAGCGTTGTCAGCGCAGCGAGGCGCCGGTGATGGCGCGGGCGATGACCAGGCGCTGGATCTCGCTCGTGCCCTCGAAGATCGTGTAGATCTTGGCGTCGCGGTACCAGCGCTCCACCGGGTGCTCGCGCAGGTAGCCCGCGCCGCCGAGGATCTGCAGGGCCTTCTCGGTCACCGAGACCGCGACCTCGCCCGCCTTGAGCTTGGACATCGAGCCCTCGCCCGCAGTGAACGGCCGGTTGTTGCGGCCCATCCAGGCCGCCCGGTACACCAGCAGCCGCGCGGCGTCGATCTCCAGGCGCATGTCGGCCAGCGCGAACGCGATCGCCTGGTTCTCCACGATGGGCTTGCCGAACTGCACCCGCGTCTTGGCGTATTCGAGGGCGTACTCATACGCCGCCCGCGCGATGCCCAGCGCCTGCGCGCCGACCGCGGGCCGGGACAGCTCGAAGGTGCGCATCGAGGCCTGCCCCGAGGAGCGCTGCCCGGACCGCGCCCGCGCGAGCCGCTCGTCGAGCTTCTCCCTGCCGCCGAGCACGCAGTTGCCGGGCACGCGCACCTCGTCGAGGAACACGTCGGCCGTGTGCGAGGCGCGGATGCCGAGCTTGCGCAGCTTGCGGGCGGTGTGCAGGCCCTTGCTGCCGGGCGGCACGATGAAGGCGGCCTGCCCGCGCGAGCCCAGTTCCGGGTCGACGACGGCGGTCACCACGTGCACGTTGGCGATGCCGCCGTTGGTGGCGTACGCCTTCTGTCCGGTGAGCACCCACTCGTCGGTGGCCTGGTCGTACACCGCGCGGGTGCGCATCGCGCCCACGTCGGAGCCGGCTTCGGGCTCGGTCGAGCAGAACGCGGCGACCTTCGGGTCCTCCTTCGTGCCGAAGCACTGCGGCACCCATTCGGCCATCTGCTCGGGGGTGCCGGAGCCGAAGATCCCGGCGACGGCGAGCGAGGTGCCCATGATGGCCAGCCCGATGCCGGCGTCACCCCAGAACAGCTCCTCGCTGGCGATGCACATGGACAGACCGCTCGGGTCGGCCCAGAGGTTGGCCAGGAACTCGAAGTCGTACAGGCCGATCTTGGCGGCTTCGGCGATGACGGGCCAGGGAGTCTCCTCGCGCTCGTCCCACTCCGCGGCGGCCGGGCGCACGACCTGTTCGGCGAAGCCGTGCACCCAGTCCCGCAGATCCCGCTGCTCCTCGTTCAGATCGAGCGAGAACTCCATGCCGGTCATGCTCGTCGCCCGCTTCGCGAACGTCGAGCATGACCTTCCCGGGGCCTCATGTTGAGCTCGCTACGCTTGCTCAAGCTCAGGCCTTGGGGATGTTGAAGAGGTTGGCGATGTTGGCGGCCAGCGCGAGGTCGCCCTTGGCCTTCAGCTTGCCGGTCATGAACATCATGACGGGGTTGCCGTTGCCGGAGACCACCTTGAGGAAGTCGGCCGGGCCCACCGTGACGGCGAGCTTGGGCTCGTTGACCGGGGTCTCGGACAGAGAGCAGGTGCCCTTCGAGATGACCAGCTCGTAGGTGTCCGAGCCGCCGTCGGCCGCGCCCGTGATGATCCAGTGGATGACCGCCTCGGTGTTGCCCGCACGGTCGGGGCGGAAGAGGCCGGGCATCCGGCGGAAGATCTCGTCCAGGACCTTGGTGCGTAGGTCGCCGCCGAGCACCTCGTTCAGCTGCGCGTCGGAAGCGTTCTTGACCAGGCTTGCGAACTGCGCCGGGTCGAGGGAGCTGAAGTCGGACAGGTTCAAGTCGGCCATGATGTCCTCCATAACCATTGGAACTTACTCGTGCGTAACCTTACGACGGAGTAGGTAGGCTGGCAAGGTGCAGAGCAACCCACTTCCTCCAGGTGACGACGCGCCGGCTGGTCCGCGCGCCGGGGACACCCCGCGCGGCCGGGTGCCGCGAGCGGAGCGCGAGCAGCAGATGCTCGACGCCGCGGTGCTGGTGTTCTCCCGCCGGGGATTCCACCACGCCAACATGGACGAGATCGCCGAGCTGTCCGGCGTGTCCAAGCCCATGGTGTATGCGTACCTCGGCACCAAGGAGGAACTGTTCATCGCCTGCCTGCGCCGCGAATCGGCGCGCCTGGTCAGCGGCCTGGCCGCCGCGGCCGATCCCACCCTCCCCCCGGACCTGCAACTGTGGCAGGGGTTCAAAGGTTTCTTCGAGTTCGTCGGCGCGCACCGCGACGGCTGGTCGGTGCTCTACCGGCAGGCCCGCACCCAGCAGCCGTTCTCGGTGGAGGTCGCCGCGATGCGCGAGACCGTCGTCGAGGTGATCACCGATCGGCTCGACGGGGCGCTGCGGCTGGAGGGCAGGCAGGTCAAACCCGACGACCTCACGGCGATGGCGCTGACGCTGGTCGGCGCGAGCGAGTCGCTCGCCGACTGGCTGGCCGACCACCCCGACGAAGACCCCGGGCGTACGGCGACGCGTCTGATGAACGCCGTCTGGCTCGGCGCCGACCAGCTCATGCGCGGAGTGGCCTGGCGTCCACCGGCCTGACCCGCACGAGAAGGGGGCGCACCGCCGGTGGCGCCCGGCGGGGGAGGGGGGCCGGGCCCGCCGGGCGGGACGGGGGGACAGCACCGCCCGGACCGGCTCCGGTCCACCAGCCCGGCCGGCTGCGAGATGCGGTCAGCTCGCCGCCGGGCTCGGCGCGGTGGTGGGGCGAAGCACGGCACAGGCCTGCATCGCCGCCGCCACCTTCGGATCGGCGGTCGCGAGCTGCTGCCCGGGTGTGAACTCCACACCGCGTTCAGCGAGGCAGTTGCGGTACGCCGCGTTGGCCCCGTTGTCGCCCCGGTTGCCACCGAAGCCTCCACCGGGTCCGCCGCTGGGGCGCACCGCTGCGCAAGCCTGCTGTGCCTGCTGCCACTTCTCGGCGTCCACGCCGTCCGGTGCCCGCATACCCCCGCCGGGGCCGCCGAAACCACCCGGCTGCCCGCTGGGGCGCACGGTCGGCCGAGCGGTAGGTCGGGCGGTCGGCTGGTTCGTGGGCCGCGCCGTCGGCGCGCCGGACGGTCTGCCCTGCCCCTGACCGAAGCCCTCCGGCAGCGTGATCCCCTGTTCCTTCAGGCACGCGGCGTACGCGGCGAACCCGCTCGTCTCGCCGCCGGAGGCGGTCTGACCGGTGGTGTCGTCGCCGGAACCGCAGGCTGCGGCGAGGCCGAGCACGGCGATCGCGACGGCGGCGGTGAGGGCGGCGCGGGAGTGTCTCTTCGGCGTCTTCACCTGCGCGAGCCTGCGCGCCGCGGCTCAGGGCTCGCTCGACCGTGCCTCAGGATGCGCTGGGAGTGGCGGGCTTTGAGGTGGCTCCGAGGTGGGCTGAAGCGATCACCGAGCGGCGGCCGCGAGACTCCCGGCCATGACGTTCGTGGTGCGCGGAAAGCGACGCCGGTGGGTGGCCGCGGGCGCGGCGGTGCTCATCGCCGCCGCGGTGGTGACGGTGCTCGTGGTGCAGGGCGGTGACCCGGCCCCGGCGGCCGCGGCGACGGTCGCGGTACAGCGGGGCGAGGTCACCTCGTCGGTCGCGGCATCGGGCAAGGTGTCCCCGGTCGCCACCCGCGAGCTGGCCTTCTCCGTGGCGGGCACGCTCACCGCGGTGCTGGTGAAGCCGGGCGACGAGGTGGTCGTGGGGCAGGACCTGGCGACGATCGACGACGCCGACGCCCGGGAGGCCCGCGACGACGCGGCCAACGCGCTGTCCGAGGCCGAGCAGGCCCTCGCCGACGCCCAGGACGCCGCCGACAGCGCCGACACCACCACCGGCTGCACCACCGCACGCGCCGCGGCGTACGACTCGGTCCCTGCCGTGACGGCGGTGCTGCTCACCCAGCCGGCGTCGACCACCACGCCGGACCCGGCCGACGCTTCACCGTCGAGCAGCCCGTCACCGTCCGCCTCGCCGCAGCCCTCAGCCTCGGTCAAGCCGTCGGCGTCGGCCCAGCCCTCGGCCGCGCCGTCGCGCACGTCCGCGCCCAGCACCGGACCCGGCGGCTGCTCGTCCGGCGGTTCCTCGTCCGGCGGCTCGACCAACGGCGGCGGCGCGACCGGCGGGCGCGGCGGGGACGCGATCTACTCCGCCCAGGTCGCGGTGAACAAGGCCGAGGCCGACCTGGCCAAGGCCGAGCGCAACCTGGCCGGCACGACGATCACGGCGCCGGTCGCGGCGAAGGTGCTCAGCGTCGGCGGCCGGGCCGGGGACACGGCGAGCACCGCGACCTTCATCACCCTCGGCGTCGTCGCCACGATGATGGTCGAGGCCGAGTTCGCCGAGGCCGACACGGTGAGCCTGGCCGTCGGCCAGCCCGCCACGGTCACCCTGGCCAATCGCCCCGACGAGGTTCTGCCCGCCACCATCGCCCAGGTCGCCGCCACCGGCACCGCCACCGGCACCCTGGTCCGCTACCACGTGCTGCTCGCTTTCGACGGAGCGCCGGAGGGCCTGCTCATCGGCCAGAGCGCCACCGCAGGCGTCGTCCTGGCCCGAGCCGAAGGTCTCCTGCTGCCCCAATCCGCCGTACGCGTGACCGGCGACGACACCGGCGAGGTGAAACTCCCCGACGGCACGACCCGCGCCATCGGCATCGGCCTGCGCGGCGACGGCGACGTCGAAATCCTCTCCGGCCTCACCGAGAACACCCAGGTCCGCCTCAACGCCCGGGCCTGACCCGGCCCGGACGGTGTTCACGGGGTTCCGAGGGTGCTCCCAGGGTTCTCCGAGGTATGACGGATACAACGGGCTCACAGGCAGGACCGAGGTAGCAGGGAGCCGGCAGTGACGCAGCAGCAGGAGCGGGCGCGGACCAGGGTGCTGGTCGTCGACGACGAGGCCAACATCTGCGCGCTGCTGTCGGCGACGCTGCGGCTGGTCGAGTTCGACGTGCGGGTCGCGCACACCGGCCGGGACGCGCTCATCACGGCCGAGGAGTTCCAGCCCGACCTGGTCGTGCTCGACGTCATGCTGCCCGACCTGGACGGCTTCGAGGTCGCCCGGCAACTGCGGGCCGACGGCCGCGGGCCGGACAACGCCCTGGTGCCCGTGCTGTTCCTGACCGCCCGGCACTCCGTGGAGGACCGCATCTCCGGGCTGACCGTCGGCGCGGACGACTATGTCACCAAGCCGTTCAGCCTGGAGGAGGTCGTGCTGCGCATCCGCGCCATCCTGCGGCGCAGCCGGCCCAGCGGCGATCAGATCGACAGCGGCGTGCTCCGCTACGCGGACCTCGAACTGCACGAGGACGCGCACGAGGTGCGCCGGGGCGGCAAGTTGGTCGACCTCTCCCCGACCGAGTTCAACCTGCTGCGCTACCTGCTCGTCAACGCGGGCCGGGTGGTCTCCAAGGCGCAGATCCTGGACCGGGTGTGGAGCTACGACTTCGGCGGCGACGGTCGCATCGTCGAGTCGTACGTCTACTACCTGCGCAAGAAGGTCGACAAGTGGGACCCGCCGCTGATCCACACCGTGCGCGGCGTCGGGTACGCGCTGCGCCTGCCCCGAGGTGGCCAGGAATGATCCGCCCACCGTGGCGGCGGTGGACCCTGCGTACCCGGATGGTGGTCGCGGTGGTAGCCCTGGCCGGGGTGGCCCTGCTCATCACCGACTTCGTCGCCGCCACGACGCTGCGCCACTACCTGGCGCAGCAGCTCGACGAGGACGTGCGCGAGCTGAACCGCTTCGGCAGCGGGCCCTGGCCCGGCGGCTTCGGTAACCGGCCGCCGGCGGGGCCGGACGCCATCCGGACCCCCTCGGGCCCGGGCACCGGGCAGCCAGGCCCGACGGCGACGGCGTCACCGCTGCCCGCCGCCACCGCGCAGCCGGCCCCGTCCCCGACCGTGCCGGTCGGCGCGTCGACCACGGCCAACGACGTCATCTGCGAAGGGCGGTTCGGCGCGGCCGGCGGCGGTGCGCTGCCACCTGGCCAGGGCGACACCATCGTGAGCTTCTACGACGCGGAGGGGCGGTTCGTCTGCCGCGTGAGCAACGGCATCAAGGCCGCGGAGGGGCCGCAGCTGACCTTTGCGCAGCTCCAGGAGAACGCGCACGTCGGCACCGGACGTGACGCGGGCAAGGTGTTCACCGCGGCCGGCCCCTCCGGGCAGGACTTCCGGGTGACCGTGAGCAGGACCCAGGACGGCAGGACCCAGGACGGCAGGTACCGCGTCTCGGCCATCGCGCTCGACCGGGTCCAGAACACCGCGAACCTGGTGCTGCTGGTCGTGCTGGCCGTGGGCGGGCTGGTGCTGCTGGGTCTGGGCTTCGCGGCGTACAGCGTGGTCCGGATCGGGCTGCGGCCGCTGACCAACATGGAGCACGCCGCGGCGCAGATCGCCGGTGGCGACCTGACCGCCCGCGTGCCCGATCCCGACCCGCACACCGAACCCGGCAGGCTCGGCCTCGCGCTCAACACCATGCTGGGCCGGATCGAGGCGGCGGTCACCGCGCGGGCCGCCTCCGAGCAGCGGCTGCGGCAGTTCCTCGCGGACGCCTCGCACGAGCTGCGCACCCCGCTCACCTCGATCCGCGGCTTCGCCGAGCTGTACCGCCGCGGCGGTGCGCCGCCCGGCCCGGAGCTGGACGAGGCCATGTCCCGTATCGAGCAGGAGGCCGGCCGGATGGGCCTGCTGGTCGAGGACCTGCTGCTGCTGGCCGCGCTGGACGAGGAGCGCCCGCTGCAGCAGTCCCGGGTGGACCTGCTCGCGGTGGCGGCCGACACGGTCCGCGACGCGCACGTGCGCACCCCGGGCCGGACCGTGGAGCTGGCCGGGTTCGAGCCGGTCGGCGTACTGGGCGATGAGCACCGCCTGCGCCAGGTGGCGACGAACCTGGTGGCGAACGCGCTCCAGCACACCCCGGCGGACGCCCGGGTCACGTTGAGGGTGAGCCACCGCGGCGGCGAAGCCGCCGACGAACCGTTCGAACTGCCGGTGGCCCGCGACAGCGGCCCGGTGGTCGCGGCCGTCGGCGCGGATCTCGACCCGGACCTGCCGGTGGCAGTGCTGGAGGTCGAGGACACCGGGCCAGGGGTGCCGCCGGAGCACGCCGCCCGCATCTTCGAGCGGCTGTACCGTGCCGACCCGCACCGCGCCCGCAGCCACGGTGGAGCGGGCCTGGGCCTGGCCATCGCCTCGGCGATCGTGAAGGCCCACGGCGGCCGCATCGAGCTGTCCACGTCCCCCGGGGTGGGCTCCACGTTCCGAGTACTCCTGCCGCTTGCTACTTAACGCGCATCTCGGCGATTGTTTGATACCTTCAGGGCCTCTAGGTATCAAGACGAGGCTCCTTTGATACCTAACCCTCTGTTGAGTATCAAAGGAGCGAGGGATGTTGCGGGACCAGTTTCTCCCCGCCCAGTGGCCGTACGTGGTCCGTGCGGAACGAAACTACCTGGCCTTTCTGCCCCCGCCCCTGCCTCCACACATGGACCTCAGCGGCACTCTGCTGAGCCGGTTGTCGGCGGCCGACCGCGCCGTCGGCGAGTTGGCAGGTGTCGCCCGCACGCTGCCGGGCCCGGAGTTGCTGGCGGCGTCCCTGATCAGGCATGAGGCGGTCTTGTCGAGCCAGATCGAGGGCACCCGGGCCACCATGTTCGACCTGGCCCTGTTCGAGGCGGAGCCATCGGCTGCCGAGGCGGCGGACACCAACGAGGTGTTCAACTACGTGCTCGCCACCGAGCAGCTGTTGGACCCGGATCGGCGCCTGCCGCTGAGCCTGCCGTTGCTTCTGGAAGCGCACCGTACGCTGCTGGCCGGTGTGCGTGGCGGTCATGCCACGCCGGGCGAGTTCCGCCGCAGCCAGAATTGGATCGGTCCGCCGGGATGCACGCTCAATGACGCTACATATGTCCCGCCACCGCCGGAGCGACTTTGGGAGTGCCTCGATCCGCTGGAGCGGTACCTGCATGCCGATCGTGAGCTGCCGCCGCTGCTCGCGATCGGGTGCCTGCACTACCAGTTCGAGGCGATCCACCCTTTCCTCGACGGCAACGGCCGTGTGGGGCGCTTGTTGATCATGTTGTTGCTGGTGGAGTGGGGTCTGCTGCCGGGTGCGGTGCTCGACCTGTCCGCCTTCATCGAACCCCGCCGGGACGAGTACTACGCCCGGCTGCTTGCCGTCTCCACGCAGGGCGACTGGGGAGGATGGCTGCAGTTCTTCCTGGAGGGCGTGACCGTCCAGGCGCAGGATGCCGTGAGCAGGGCGCGCGCACTGTCCGCACTGCGAGCCGACTATCGGTCGCGAGTGACCACCGCGCGTGCCTCTGCGCTGTTGCCGCGACTTGTCGACGCTCTCTTCGAGCGCCAGTCGCTGACCATCGCGCGGGCACAGGAGTTGCTGGCGGTCAGCTCACGCTCGGCCGCGCTGGCCGTGGAACGGCTGGTTGACGTCGGGATCCTTCATGAGCTGCGCCGCGGGCGTCGCCGCTACTTCCTCGCTAACGAGATTATCGATGTAGCCAGCGGTCGCGGAGCCGATCGGTGGCGCGTGTCGCGTGAACCGGAGCGCGGCCAGCGGACGCTGCCCGGGCTCGAAGGCTGAGGCTCCAAGCTCATTCCGAGGTTGGTGGGAGGTCGCGTCGAGGGCGGGTCGCGACGATGCGTGCCATGCGATTGCGGCGAGGCATCCCGCTCGGGCGGACCACACTGATCAACAGCGCTCTCGGGCTGCTGCTGGTCGGCGGCGGCACCTGGGCGTACTTCATGATCAGCGGAGACGCGACGCCGGCCCAGGCCAACACGTCGCGCACCGTGGCGGTGGCCCAGGGCACGGTGACCGCGACGGTCACCGCCGACGGTTCGATCGAGTCGGCGAACACCATGTCGGCCGATTTCGCCACCGGCGGCACCGTCACCGCGATCAAGGTGAAGGTCGGTGACAAGGTCGCCAAGAGCGCGGTGCTGGCCACCGTGGACGCGACCGAGGTGAAGGAGAGCCTGGCCACCGCGAAGCGCAACCTCGACGCGGCTCGGGACGCGCTGGACCGCGCCGAGGACGGCGGTGACGACAGCAGCATCGCCAACGCAGAGAACCAGGTGGACCAGGCCGAGTCCGCGGTCGCCGCGGCGCAGCGCTCGGTCGACGGCACGGTGCTCAAGGCCCCCATGGCCGGCACCGTCGTGGCGATCAGCGGCGCGGTCGGCGGTTCCTCGGGCGGCTCGTCCGGTGGCGGGGGCGGCAACAGCTCCTCGTCCTCGTCGTCGAGCGGCTCCGGGTTCGTGCAGCTGGCCGACCTGACGAAGCTCCAGGTGACGGCGGGTGTCGCCGAGGCCGACGCGACCCGGTTGAAGGTCGGGCAGTCGGCGACGGTCACCTGGAACGCGCTGACCGGGGCCACCGCGACCGGCAAGGTGTCGGCGATCTCGCCGACGGCGTCCAGCGGCAACACGGTGACGTACCCGATCGAGGTGCTGCTGGACAGCATTCCGGAGGGCGCGCGGCTCGGGCAGACGGTCAGCCTGTCGGTGACCGTGGACGAGGTCGCCGACGCGGTCTACGTGCCCGCCGCGGCGGTGCGCACGGCCGGCGGCCGGACCACGGTGACCGTGGTGAAGGACGGCGTGCAGGAGACCCGGGCCGTCGAGATCGGGCTCAAGGGCGACGCGTACACGGTGATCGTCTCCGGGGTGACCGTGGGCGAGCAGGTCGTGCTGGCCACCGTGACCAGCGGGACCGGCAACCAGCAGCAGTTCCCGGGCGGCGGGCCGGGCGGCGGCTTCACCGGCGGCGGCTTCGGCGGCAACACCGGCAACCGGCCGGGCAACCGGTGACCGGCCCGTACGGCCGCGAGCAGCGGCCCGTCCTCGACGTCGTGGACCTGGTCAAGACGTACGGCGAGGGCGAGACGGCGGTGCACGCCCTGGCCGGGGTCTCGATGACCGTCGCGCCCGGCGACTACGTGGCCATCATGGGCTCGTCGGGCTCCGGCAAGTCCACCCTGATGAACATCGTCGGCTGCCTCGACGTGCCCACCTCGGGCACGTACCGGCTGGACGGGGTCGACGTCAGCGAGCTGAACGAGTCTCAGCTGGCGCTGGTGCGCAACCGCCGGATCGGGTTCGTGTTCCAGTCCTTCAACCTGATCGCCCGGACCAGCGCGCTGGCCAATGTGGAGCTGCCGCTGGCGTACGCCGGGATCAAACCCGCGGTGCGCCGGGAGCGGGCGCTCGCCGCGCTGGACATGGTGGGCCTGGCCAACCGGGCCGAGCACGACCCGAACCAGCTCTCCGGCGGCCAGCAGCAGCGGGTCGCGGTGGCCCGCGCGCTGGTCAGCCAGCCGGCGCTGCTGCTGGCCGACGAGCCGACCGGCAACCTGGACAGCCGCTCCACCGCCGACGTGCTGAGCATCCTGGACGGGCTGAACGCGCAGGGCCGCACCATCGTGCTGATCACGCACGAGGACGAGGTGGCGGCGCACGCCCACCGCACCATCCGCCTGGTCGACGGCCTGGTCGTCTCTGACGTACGCCGCCGCGACATCACACCGGTGGGAGTTCCGGCATGAGCGAGCGAATCATGTCGACGCCGACTCATGCCGACGACGAACGTAGCGAGGAGGAGGCATGAGCTTCTTCGAGATCTTCGGGTTCGCGTTGCGCGGCGTCGCGGCGAACAAGCTGCGGTCCGGACTGACCGTGCTGGGCATTCTGATCGGCGTCGCGGCGGTGATCCTGCTGGTCGCGGTCGGCACCGGCTCGGCCAAGCAGGTCGAGGACAGCCTGGCCGCGCTCGGCACCAACACGCTCACCGTGCAGGGCGGCCGCGGCGGCGACACCGGCTACCGCACCGACCTGACCCTCGACATCGTCAAGGCGCTGCAGGACAAGGAGTCCGCGCCGGACGTCAAGAGCGTGTCGCCGGTCGTCAACAGCGCGCAGACGCTGACCTTCGGCGACGCCTCCTACGACGTCAACTCGGTGATCGGCACGTACCCGTCGTACTTCGCCGCCTCCAACAGCGTGGTCGCGAGCGGGTCGGGCTTCACCGAGGAGGACGTCGACCAGGCCGCGCGGGTGGTGGTGCTCGGGCCGACGACCGCTGAGGAGCTGTTCGGCACGACGGTGGACCCGGTCGGGCAGCGCATCGGCATCGCCGGGCAGATCTACTCGGTGATCGGGGTGCTGGCGAAGAAGGGCTCGACCGGCTTCAACGACCCCGACGACGTGGCGATCGCGCCGCTGCCCGCGGTGCAGCGCTCGCTCACCGGATACGGGCCCGTCTCGTCGATCACCATCGAGGCGGCGAGTGCGGACGCCGTGGCCGCGGCGAAGGCCGAGATCACCGCGATCCTCAACGCGAAGATGCACGTCGCGGACGGCGCGAGCAGCACGCCGTACCAGATCAGGGATGCCTCTCAGCTGCTGGAGACGCGGACCGCGACCGCCGAGACCTTCACCGTGCTGCTCGGCGCGGTCGCCGGGATCTCGCTGGTGGTGGGCGGCATCGGCATCACCAACATCATGATGGTCTCGGTGACCGAGCGGACCCGCGAGATCGGCATCCGCAAGGCGCTGGGCGCGCCGCGCCGCGTCATCCTGACCCAGTTCCTGATCGAGGCGACGCTGCTCAGCCTCGCCGGCGGCGGGTTGGGGGTCGCCGCGGCGCTGATCGGCGCGAACTTCGAGATCGTCGGCATCAAACCGGTGGTCATGCCCGACTCGGTCGCGCTGGCGCTGGGCGTCTGCGTGGCGATCGGCCTGTTCTTCGGCAGCTACCCGGCCAGCCGGGCAGCCGGCCTGCGCCCCATCGACGCCCTGCGGTACGAGTAAGGAGCCTTGACCTCAATGAAGCATGCGATCCGTACCCGGGACTCGGACACCACCGGTGTCAGCTCGACCGGTGCCGTCTCGGACGTACCGATGGACGACCTGGTGGCGGGCCTGGCCAAGGCCAAACGCGGCCCGTGGCTGACCCGCAGCACGGGTGCCCTGCTCGCGCTGGTGCTGACCTGCGGCGGGTTCCTCGCCGGCGTCCAGGTCCAGCAGCGTTTCGGCACGTCCGGCACTGCGGCCGCGACGGGCGCGGGCGGCACCGGCAACCGGCCGGGCGGTGTCCGCGGCGGATTCGGCCAGGCCGGCACCGGCGGGTTCCAGGGCGGTCAACAGACGGGCCAGCAGCCCGCCGCCGCCCCGATCACCGGAAAGATCAAGCTGGTCGACGGCACCACGGTCTACCTGGAGACCGCCGACGGGCGGCTGCTCACCATCAAGACCGGCGACACCACCACCGTCCAGGCCACCGACAAGATCGCCCTCAAGGATCTCGCCGCCGGCACCGAGATCACCGTCCAGGGCACCACCTCCGACACCACCGTCACCGCCACGACGATCACCGCCGCGGGTTCGTGATCGCCCGAGTTGCCTGGCACGTGTGGGTATCCGGCTTCAAGATCCGCCCACCTGCCAGGCAACTCCGACGATCGAGGGCCGCCCGGTCGGCGTGACTCCGACGATCAAGAACCGCCCGGTCAGAGGGTGGTGGTGAGGGTCAGGCCGCCGCCGGGGCGGGGGGTGGCGGTGACGGCGCCGTGGTGGGCCTGGGCGATGGCGCGGACGATGGACAGGCCGAGGCCGAGGCCGCGGGACGGGCCGCCGACGCGTTCGCGGCCGAGGCGGCGGAAGGGCTGGAAGATCGCCTCCATCTCGTACGCCGGCACGACCGGCCCGCTGTTCACCACCACCAGCCGGGCCCGCCCGTCCGCGGTCGCGGTCTCCACCCGCAGCCACCCGTCGGGCACGTTGTGCCGGACCGCGTTCTCGACCAGGTTCTGCACCAGCCGCTCCAGCAGCACCGGGTCGCCGGTGACCGGGGCCGGGTCGAGCCGGCTGGTCACCGCGGGGCCGCCCGCCGGCAGCGCCTCCAGCACGTACTCGGCGACGTCGGCCAGGTCGACCGGGGTCTGCTCGGCCACCTCGTGCTCGCTGTCGGCGAGCATGAGCAGCCCGTCGATGAGCCGCTCGTGGCGCTCGTTGACCTTCAGCAGCGCCTCGCCGAGCTGTTGCGCATCGGCGCTCGCCTCGGGGCGGGTGATGGCCAGCTCCACCAGCGCCCGGTTCAGCGCCAGCGGCGTACGCAGCTCGTGCGACGCGTTGGCCACGAAGCGCCGCTGCCCGTCGAAGGAGTGGTCGAGCCGGCTCAGCATCGCGTCGAACGTGTCGGCGAGCTGCTTGACCTCGTCCTTCGGCCCGTTCAGGGCGATCCGCTCGTGCAGGCCGCGGCCCCCGGCGCTCGCCGCGATGCGGCCCGCGGTCGCGGTGATGCGGTGCAGCGGCTGCAGCGCCCGTCCGGCCAGCACCCAGGCGACGCCGGTCGCGGCCGTCAGCACCAGGGCGAGCGCGATGCCGCCCTGGGTGATGATCGTGGTGAGGGTCGCCTGGTTGGACTCCTCGGTCTTGGCCTGCAGCAGCTCGCGCAGCGCCTTGAAGTCGCCGCCGGTCTTCAGCAGGTCGGTGACGATCATCTTGCTGTCGAACGGGTCGGCGTCCATCTGCCAGCGCACCAGGAAGTACGTGATGGCCAGCAGGGCCAGCCCGGCGACGGTGAACAGCACGACGTAGAGCAGGGTCAGCCGGGCGCGGATGGTCAGCCTGTTCACGGTATGCGGTACCCCACTCCGGCGACGGTCTCGATCGGCTGCGGCTCGCCGAGCTTGCGGCGCAGCTTCATCACGGTCACCCGTACCACGTTGGTGAACGGGTCGATGTGCTCGTCCCAGGCCCGTTCGAGCAGCTGCTCGGCGGAGACCACGGCCCCGTCGGCGCGCAGCAGCTCGGCCAGCACGGCGAACTCCTTGCGGGCCAGGCCGAGGTCGCGGCCGTCGCGCTCGGCGGTGCGCCGGGCCGGGTCGAGCACGATGCCGGACCGCTGCAGCACGGCCGGGTTGCGCACGACCGCCCGGCGGGCCAGTGCGTGCACCCGCGCCGCCAGCTCGACCATCGCGAACGGCTTGACCAGGTAGTCGTCGGCGCCCAGGGCCAGCCCGGCGACCCGCTCCCGCACGGCCGCGGCCGCGGTCAGCATCAGCACCCGCGTCTGCGGCAGCCGGTCGGAGATCTCCCGGCACAGTTCGTCCCCCGGCCGCCCCGGCAGATCACGATCGAGGACCACCACGTCGTACGGATGCACGGCGAGCCGTTCGTGCGCGGCGTCCCCGTCGTACGCCACGTCCACGGCGAACGCCTCCCGCCGCAGCCACTCGGCCACGGCGTCCGCCAACACGTCCTCGTCCTCCACCACCAGCACCCGCACGCGGCAATGATGCCCGCCCACCGGTAACCGGCGCATAACCAAGATCGAGGGAGCCCGGCGGCGAGCGGTTGCGGTTACGCGGGGGATACGCGGCGGCGGGTCTGATGGCGGCATGAGGACGAGACTGATGGCCGTGGCCGCCGTGCTGGCGTGTGTGCCGGTGCTGGCGGCGTGCGGTGGGAGCAAGGACGAGGGTGTGGCGACCGCGGGCGGGGCCCGGCCGGGGGCCTCGGCTTCGGCGGCCGCGCTGGACAAGCAGGAGCAGGGGCGCAGGTTCGCCGCGTGCATGCGCGAGCACGGCGTGGACATGCCCGACCCCGAGCCGGGCGACCAGATGCGGGCCGACCTGGCGAAGGTCGACAAGGACAAGCTGGCACCCGCGATGGAGGCGTGCAAGACGCTGCTGCCCAACGGCGGTGAAGCGGTGCAGCTCGACCCGCAGCAGGTGGAGAACCTGCGGACCTTCGCCAAGTGCATGCGCGAGAACGGGGTGGAGGAGTTCCCTGAGCCCGACGACACTGGCAAGCTGCGGCTGGAGGGCGCGCTCGGGGAGTGGCGCACCAACCCGGAGTTCGCGAAGGCGCTCGAGAAGTGCCGTGCCATCGTCCCCGACTTCAAAGGCGGCGGTGGCAAGTGAGGGCTCGCTACCTGGTCGGCGGTGTCGCCGTGCTCGCGGTCGCCGCGGCGGCGGGGCTGGCCGTGGGCCTGCCGAAACTGTCCGGCGGTGAGGAGGCGGCCGCCGCCGGGCCGGTTGAGACGGCGACGGTGACCCGGCAGACGCTGTCGGACACCGAGACCGAGAGCGGCACCCTGGGCTACGGCGCGGAGCACACCGTCGGGGCGCGCAGTTCGGGCACGGTCACCTGGCTGGCCGCGGAGCACGCGGTGATCAGCCGGGGCAAGCCGCTGTTCCGCATCGACGACCAGCCGGTGCTGCTGCTGTACGGGGCCCTGCCCGCGTACCGGCAGCTGCGCGGCGGGGTCGAGGGCACGGACGTGAAGCAGCTGGAGCAGAACCTCCAGGCGCTCGGGTACGACGGTTTCACCGTGGACCGCGAGTTCACCTCGTCGACCGCGAGCGCGGTGCGGGAATGGCAGGAGGACCTGGGCCTGCCCGAGACGGGTGTGGTCGAGCCGGGCCGGATCGTCTTCGCGAGCGGCCCGGTGCGCGTCGACGCGCTCAGCGCGTCCGTCGGCGACCTGGTGCAGCCTGGCACGCCGATCCTGACCCGCAGCGGGGTGGACCGGGCGGTGGTGGTGGAGCTGGAGGTCGCCGACGAGCGGCTGGCCGCGGTCGGCGCGGCGGTCGAGGTGGAGCTGCCCGACGGCAAGCGGGTGCCCGGCAAGGTCAGCGCGGTGCAGACGGTGATCGCCCCGGGCGTCAACGGCGCCGACCCGACGACGAACCTGGAGGTCACCGTGTCGCTGACGGCGAAGGAGGCGATGCAGGGCTTCCACCAGGCTGCCGTTGACGTCGACTTCACCGCGGAGACGCGCGAGGGCGTGCTGACCGTGCCTGTGGCGGCGCTGCTCGCGCTGGCCGAGGGCGGCTACGGCGTCGAGGTCGTCGAGGGCGGCGTGAGCCGGATCGTCGCGGTGGAGACCGGGCTGTTCGCGGCCGGAAGGGTCGAGGTCAGCGGGGACGGCCTGGCCGAGGGCGCGATCGTCGGGATGCCCTCGTGACCGGCGTGCCCGCTGCGGGCCCCGCCGGCCTGGCGGACGGTGGCGACGGGCCGATGATCGCCCTCACCGACGTCGCCAAGGTCTATCCGGGCGGGGTGACCGCACTGGCCGGGGTGAGCCTGCGGATCGAGCGCGGTGAGTCGGCCGCGATCGTCGGGCCGTCCGGCTCGGGGAAGTCGACGATGCTGCACATGGTCGGGGCGCTGGACCGGCCCACCGCCGGCCGCGTCGAGATCGACGGGTACGACCTGGCGGACCTGTCGGACCGGCAGCTGTCGGCGCTGCGCGGCAGCCGGATCGGGTTCGTGTTCCAGCAGTTCCATCTCGCCCCGGGCATGTCCTGCGTGGACAACGTCGCCGACGGCCTGCTCTATGCGGGAGTGCCGCTACGGGAGCGCCGGGAACGGGCGACCGCCGCGCTGGCCCGTGTCGGGCTGGCCCACCGGCTGGGGCACCGGCCGCACGAGCTGTCCGGCGGTGAGCGGCAGCGGGTCGCCATCGCCCGCGCCGTGGTCGGCGACCCGCCGCTGCTGCTGGCCGACGAGCCCACCGGCAACCTGGACTCGCACTCCGGCGAGGTCGTCCTGGACCTGCTGCGCGAACTGAACGCGGCCGGCACCACCCTGGTCGTGATCACCCACGACCGGGAGATCGCCGCGGCCTTCCCCCGCATGATCGCCCTGCGCGACGGCGCCCTCGTCGCGGAGGTCCCCGCATGACCGCGGCGGGGCTGGCCGCGCCGCGGTTGCGGTGGGCGGATCTGCTGCGGGTGGGGGCGGTCGGGCTGCGTACCCGGCCGACCCGGGCGCTGCTGTCGGCCCTCGGCATCGCCATCGGGATCGCGGCGATGGTCGCCGTGGTCGGCATCTCCGCCTCGTCGCGGGCGGAGCTGGACCAGACGCTGGACCGGCTCGGCACCAACCTGCTCACCGTCAGCCCCGGCAGCAACCTGTTCGGGCAGGACGCGAAGCTGCCGCTGGAGGCCGCCACGATGATCGAGCGGATCGGCCCGGTCACCGACGTGTCCGCGGTGGGCCGGATCGACACCAAGGTCTACCGCACCGACCGGATCCCCCCGGCGGAGAGCGGCAGCCTCGGCGTACGCGCCGCCGACCTGGACCTGCCCGCCACGGTCGGGGCGGAACTGGCCGACGGCACCTGGCTGAACGCGGCGACGGCCCGCTACCCGGCGACGGTGCTGGGGGCGACCGCGGCGAGCCGGCTCGGGGTCACCGAGGCCGGGCCGGACCGGCAGGTGTGGCTGGGCGGCCGCTGGTTCACCGTGGTGGGCATCCTGCGGCCGGTGCCGCTGGCCGCCGAGCTGGACAGCGCCGCCCTGGTCGGCCGGCCTGCGGCCGAGTCCTACCTGGACTTCGACGGGCACGCCACGACGGTGTACACCCGATCGCCGGAGTCCCAGGTGGAGGCGGTGAGCGAGGTGCTGGCGGCGACCGCGAACCCGGAGGCGCCCAACGAGGTCAAGGTGTCCCGGCCGTCGGACGCGCTCGCCGCGCAGCTGGCCACCGACAAGGCGTTCACCGGGCTGCTGCTGGGCCTGGGCGCGGTGGCGTTGCTGGTCGGCGGGGTCGGGGTGGCCAATACGATGGTCATCTCGGTGCTGGAGCGGCGGGCCGAGATCGGGTTGCGGCGCTCCCTCGGGGCGACCCGTGGCCAGGTGCGGGGCCAGTTCCTGACCGAGTCGCTGCTGCTGGCGGCCCTGGGCGGGGTCGGCGGGGTGCTGCTGGGCGGGCTGGTGACCACGGCGTACGCCCTCATCCAGGGCTGGCCCGGGGTCGTGCCCGCCTGGGCGACCCTCGGCGGCCTGGCCGCCACCCTGGTGATCGGCGGTGTCGCCGGCCTCTATCCGGCCGTCCGCGCCTCCCGGCTGTCCCCGACCGAGGCGCTCGCCACCCCCTGAAAGGATGGAAGGGCACCTTCACAACGCTTGCGTTGTAGAAGGTGCCCTTCCCGCCCGTCAGAGGCGGGCGAGCGCCTTGCGCAGCGGGTCCAGGCCGAGCGAGCCCAGGTCGAGCGCGTCGGAGTGGAACTGCCGCAGGTCGAACGCGGCGCCCTTGCGGGCCTTGGCGTCGTCGCGGGCCTGCAGCCAGATCCGCTCGCCGACCTTGTACGACGGGGCCTGACCCGGCCAGCCGAGGTAGCGGTTGAGCTCGAAGCGCAGGTTCTCGTCCGGCACCCGGCAGTGCGCCCGCAGGAACTCCCAGCCCAGCTCGGGGGTCCACCGCTCGCCGGGGTGGAAGCCGAACGGGTTGTCCCGCGGGATCTCCAGCTCCAGGTGCATGCCGATGTCGACGATGACGCGGGCGGCGCGGAACGCCTGCCCGTCGAGCATGCCGAGCTTGTCGGCCGGGTCGGCCAGGTAGCCGAGGTCGTCCATGAGCCGCTCGCTGTACAGCGCCCAGCCCTCGCCGTGGCCGGAGGACCAGCTCAGCAGCCGCTGCCAGCGGTTGAGCTTGTCCGCCTGGTACGCCGCCTGGGCGACCTGCAGGTGGTGGCCCGGAGCGCCCTCGTGGTAGACCGTGGTCACCTCGCGCCAGGTGGAGAAGTCGGTGACGCCCTGCGGCACGGCCCACCACATCCGGCCGGGACGGCTGAAGTCCTCGCTCGGCCCGGTGTAGTAGATGCCGCCGTCGCTGGTCGGGGCGAGGCAGCACTCGATGCGCCGGATCGCCTCGGGGATGTCGAAGTGGGTGCCGTTCAGGTCGCTGATGGCCTTCTCGGCCAGCTGCTGCATCCAGTCCCGGAACTGCTCCTTGCCGTGGATCTTGTACTTCGGGTCGCCGTCGAGCTTGGCCACCGCCTCGTCGATGGAGGAGCCGGGACCGGCGATGACCGCGGACACGGCCCGCATCTCGGTCTCCAGCCGGTGCAGCTCCTCGAAGCCCCAGGCGTACGTCTCGTCCAGGTCGACGCGCGCGCCGAGGAAGTACTGCGAGGCCAGCTCGTAACGCTCGCGCCCGGCGGCCTCCTTCTCCCGCCCGAGCGGAGCCAGCTCGGCGCGCAGGAACGCCCCGAACTCGCGGGTCGCCTCGTTGGCGGCGGTCGCGCCGCGGTCCAGCTCGGCGCGCAGCGCGCCGGCGGCCTCGATGCGCCGGGCCAGACCGAAGTAGAAGTCGTCACCGTCGGCGCTGGTCCAGATGTCGCACTGCTTGGCGACCTCCTCGATCTGGCGGCGCGCGCTGACCTTGCCGGAGCGGGCGGCGTCCAGCAGGGTCTGCCGGTACTGCGTGAGCGCGGTGGGGAAGGCGTTGAGCCGGGCGGCGATGTTGGCGACCGACTCGTCGGTGTCGGTCGACATCAGGTCGAACGTGGCCCGCAGGTTGTGCAGCGCGCTGGAGATGACGTTGAGCTCGCTGGTCACCTCGCCCGCGTCGAACCGGGCGACGCCGAGCTCCATCCGCTCGATCATGGCCTCCCGGGCGACGAACTCGCGCTCGTTCTCGGGCTCGATCGCCCGCAGCTCCGCCAGCGTGCGGCGGTCCAGGTCCGCGCCGGCGGCGAAGCCGTCCGCGGTGAGGTCATCCAGTTTGTCGTCATAGCCGCTGATACCGACATAGGTGGCGCCGGTGGGGCTCAGCGGCGCCCACTCGTCGACATAGCGATCGGCCAGGTCATCAACTCGTCCCATGCGTGGAAACCTAGCCGACCGGGCCGACTCGGCGCAGGCGAGATAGTCGTGGCGGGAATCGGCCGTGAGATGTCCGGAACCCGCTGGCTCCTGACCTGGCGACTCTGGCAGTGTGTCAGGGGTGACCACCACGATTGCTCCTGACACCAGCGCGTCCGCCGCCAGGTCCGCCTGGTTGCCCGCGTTCGCGGCCAACGCGGTCATCTGGGGCTCGAGCTTCATTTTCATCAAGATCGGCGTACGCGAGCTGCACCCGACCTGGGTCGCCGCCGGGCGGATCGTCATCGGCGCGTTGACGCTGCTGGCGCTGCTGCTGATCGCCGGGCAGCGGCTGCCGGGCGACCGCCGGCTGTGGGGTCACATGCTCCTGCCGGGCGTGGTGGGCGTGGCGCTGCCGTTCACCCTTTTCGCGTACGGCGAGGAGCGGGTCGACAGCCTCGTCGCCGGCATCTGGAACGCCACCACGGCACTGTGGGTGCTGCCGTTCGCGGTGCTGGTGTTCCGCACCGAGCGGTTCACCGCCCGTTCCGCCGGCGGTCTGCTGATCGGGTTCGCCGGGGTGCTCATCGTGCTGGGCTTCTGGCACGACGCCGGAGCGTCCTCGCTGAGCGGGCAGCTCATGTGCGGGGCCGCCGCCGCCTGTTACGGCGTGTCGATCCCGTACCTCAAGCGCTTCGTCACCGGTCGCGACTTCGGCGGGGTACGCCCGTCCGGGGTGTCGCTGGCGTTCGCCCAGACCACCGTCGCGGCGCTCGCCTCGGTGCTGGCCGCGCTGCTGGTGTCCGGCATGCCGCCCGCGGTGACCGGGCTGTCCTGGCCGGTCATCGGCTCGGTCCTGGCGCTGGGCGTGTTCGGCAGCGGCATCGCGTTCGCCCTGAACATGCGCGTGATCGCCGCAGCGGGCGCGTCGATGGCCGCGTTCGTCACCTACCTGGTCCCCGTGGTGGCCACCCTGCTCGGCATCCTCGTGCTGGACGAGTCCCTGCACTGGAACCAGCCCGTCGGCGCGCTGGTCGTCCTGCTCGGCGTGGCGGTCGCCCAGGGCGCCCTCTCCCGCCGCCGCCCCACCTGACCCGCCGCACGTGCCGCCGGACCGGCGCGGGGTGGCGCGGCGCGCCTTGATCGCTCGACTTGCCCGGCAGTCGTGCGTATCTTGACCTCGCTTACGCCCATCTGCCTGGCAAGTCGAGCGATCAAGGCGACGGGGCGGGCGCGGTCAGGGCGCGTGGGTGTGGGTCCAGGCCAGCAGCTCGTCGGCTGGCAGGGTATTCACGATCCGGTCGGGGAGGATGCCGGCGGCCTCGGCGCGGGAGCAGCCGTTGGGCAGCCAGCCGAGCTGCGCGACCGCGTGGGCGTCGGAGTTGATCGCGAACCGGAGGCCGGCCACCTTCGCCGCCTTGCGCAGCAGGTTCGAGGGCGGGTCGAGGCGGTCCGGCCGGGAGTTGATCTCGATGGCCTTGCCGTGGCGGGCCGCCGCGGCGAACACCGCGTCCACGTCGAAGCTGCTCGGCGCGCGTCGACGGGGTGCGCCGCCGCGGGAGGCGTGCCGGGCGTCGGTGGCGACGGGCAGCTTGCGGCCGGTGCAGTGGCCCAGGATGTCCAGGTGCGGGTCGGCCAGCGCGGTGAGCAGCCGCCGGGTCATCTTCACCTTGTCCATCCGCAGCTCGCTGTGCACCGAGCCGACCACGACGTCGAGCCGTGCCAGCAGTTCGGGCTCCTGATCGAGGCTCCCGTCGGGCGCGATGTCGACCTCGATGCCGGTCAGCACCCGGAAACCGGTGCCCGCCAGCGCCTCGTTCACCGCCGCCACGGCGTCGAGCTGGCGGCGCAGGCGTTGCGGGGACAGCCCGTTCGCGATGGTGAGCCGGGGGGAGTGGTCGGTCAGCACCACGTAGTCATGGCCCTGCGCGGCCGCCGCGGCGACCATCGCCTCCAGGGTGTCGCCGCCGTCGGACCAGTCGGTGTGCACGTGGCAGTCCCCGCGCAGCAGGGCCCGCAGCCCACCTGATCCGCTCATCCCGCCAGGCTAGCCCCCGACCGGCGAACCCCAGGCGGGGAAGGGGATTGTCGTCGTCGGAGGGCCGCGATAAGGTCCGGCAGCCGCGGCGCGCGATGCGTGCCGCGAGCTCCACGATGGACGCAGCCTTGCGCGCAAGCAGTCGTGGACCGGCGATGAGCCGGACAGGAAAAGCCGTGAGGTGCTGCACGGGTGTGCGCACCGTACGCCGGGGAGTGACCGCATGCCGGTGGAGCCGATGCCGACGGGAGAGTATCGCGTGATCCAGCAACGCCAGCCCGACCCGCACCACACCGCGACCGAGGCGGCGAGGCCGTCCGGCGGCCTCATCGGGGCGTTCGACTACGGCGAGCCCGCCCGGCCCGCCGCGCCCGGGGACGTCGTCGCCGCCGCGCACGAGGCGCAGGCGCGCGAGGCGCGGGGCTGGTCGATCGGCGACTTCCGCCTGCTCACCATGCTGGTCGGGGCGCTGATCGGGGTGGGCATCACCTGGACCGGTGACGAGCACCCCATGACGTTCGTCGTGGTCGCCGCACTGCTGGGCGCCGCGGCCGGCGAGTCGTTCGGGTTCGGCCTGTCCCGGTGGGCCGAGGTGCGCCGGCTGCACGCCATCGTGCGGTGGCGAGTGTGGGTGTCCATGCTCACCGTGCTCGCGGTCGCCGGCGGTCTGGTCTGGGCGACGCCGTACGTGCTGGGCAGCGAGAACAACGTGGACAACCTGACCGACCGCGGGATCGCGCTGTCGGCCCTGGCCATCGTCGGCGGGATGACCAGCGCGGCGACGCTCGGGGCGGTGAAGCAGGTGGTCGCCGACCCGCTGCCGGGCACTCCCGGGCAGCAGCTGGACGCGCTGCTGCGGCTGCGCCGGATGTGCTCGCGCATGCTGAGCCAGCTCGGCATCCTCGTGCTGCTGGTGATGGCGGTCAACGCGACCGCGATCGGCTTCGGTGAGGAGCTGGACAAGGGCGTGGTGCTCTATTCCGGGGTGGTCGCGTCGTTCGTGGTGGGCACAATGTTCGCCCCGACCGCCGCGACGCTGCGCCGACGCGGGCAGCTCTACCTGGAGCGGCACTTCTCGCTGGACCAGGTGCCGACCGGTGAGCTGATCGAGGCGGCGGAGAACAAGGGGAAGCTGGAGAAGCTGCTCGGGCTCGACCAGACCACGTTCGGCGAGCTGAAGGCCGGTCTCGTCGTGCTCTCCCCGGTGGTCGCGGGCCTGATCGCGGTGATGATCCAGAACATCAAGTGACCGTGACGCGAAGGGGCTCCCGCCGGCGGCGGGAGCCCCTTCGCGATCAAGGCCGGATCACCAGCCGCTGTCCAGGAAACCCGGACGGCTGACCAGGTTGAACAGCGCGAAGCGGCGCTGCGGGCTGCCGTTGATCGCGGTGTACGCCCCCGCAGCGACGAGCTGCCCCAGGTCCCGGCTGGCGCTGAGGGTGTTCACGCCGACCGAGCCGTTGCCGTTGGCGGTCCACGGCAGCAGTTCGCCGGACGTGGTCACCGCGGCCAGCTTGACCCGGCGGTCCGAGCCGTCGAGGCAGACGCCCTTGTTGCCGACGTTGGCGCTGCGGCACACGTTGTCGAAGTGCCCGCCGAGGTAGACCGTGCCGTCGAGCACCGCGACCGCCTGCACGTCGCCGTCGGTGGTGATGGTCCACCGCGCGTTGCCCGCCAGGTCCATCGCGGTGGCGCGGCCGCCGCCGCCGTCGATCCCGGCGTACAGCGTGCCGCCGTCCAGGGCCAGGTCGTGCACCATCGCCGTGACGTGGGACCAGAAGCCCAGGTCGACCTCGCCCCGGGCCGGGTCGACCGCGGCCACCTTGCCGGTGCCTCTGAGCCAGTTCACCGCGTTGAACCGCCCGCCGAGGTAGACCCGGTCGGACGAGACCAGCAGGGCGCGCACGAGGTCGTTGATCTGCGGCCGCCAGTTCGGGTCCAGCGCGCCGGTGTTCGCGTCGAACGCGGCGGCCCGGGTGCGTTCCTGCCCGTTCACGCTGGTGATGGAGCCGCCGAGGTAGACCCGGCCGTGCCCGACCGCGATGGCGTACGGCGTCCCGGAGATCGAGTGCTTGAAGGTGCTCTGCACCGCGCCCGAAGTGCTGATCTTGGCCAGGTTGTCGCGGTTGACCCCGTTCACCTTGTGGAACGAGCCGGCGGCGTAGACACCTCCCCCGTCCGCGGTCAGCGCGGTCACCCGTGCGTCCGCGCCGGGGTTCCAGGGCAGCAGCGCGCCGGTCCGCGCGTCCACGGCCGCCAGCCGTGACCGCCCGACGGACTTGCCGTTGCTGGTGGCCGAAGTGAAGTCGCCGCCGACGTAGATGGTGCTGCCCCAGTACGCGGTGGCGAGCACCTCCCCGTTGAAGGTCACCGAAGGAGCGGGGGCAGGATTCACCGGCGCGGCCAGGACGGCGGTGAAGGCCAGTGGTGAGATCAGCACGCCCAGTGCCGCGGTCACCGTCATATTGCGCAATGTTGAACATTTCAGCACGTCATGCCCAACGAGGCACCCACCGGGCCGACGCTCCCGCGCTCCCGGTGTGGCAGGCTGCGCGTGTGAACATCGCGGTGATCGGACTCGGACTCATCGGCGGATCACTCATGCGCGCCCTGTCCGCCGCCGGGCACCGCGTGCTCGGGTTCGACGCGGACCCGGAGACCCGGGCCACCGCCCGCAGCGCGGCGGCCCGAGTGCCCGCGGCGCAGCGCTGGCAGCTGACCGCGACCATCCGCGACGCCGCGGCCGACGCCGAGCTGGTGGTGCTGGCGGTGCCGCTGCCGGCGCTGGACGACGTGCTCGACGCGCTGACGGCCTGCGGCTACCACGGCCTGATCACGGACGTGACCTCGGTGAAGGGGCCGGTGCGCGAGGCGGTCGCGGCCCGGCTGCGCCGGGCGGCCAACCCGCTCGCGGGCTTCGTCGGCGGGCACCCCATGGCGGGCAAGTCCGTGTCCGGCTTCGCCTCCGCCGATCCTGCCCTGTTCACGGGCTGCGCCTGGGTGCTGTGCCTGGACGAGCCGACCGGCCTGGACGACTGGCTCACCGTGGCGGGCCTGGTCACCTCGCTCGGCGCGCGGGTGGTGCCGTCGACCAGCGCCGAGCACGACCGCGCGGTGGCGGTCATCAGCCACGTGCCGCACCTGCTGGCGCTGGCCCTGGCGGCGACGGCCGCGAGCGATCCGCTGGCGCTGACCCTGGCCGCGGGCTCGTTCCGGGACGGCACCCGGGTCGCCGGCAGCCGGCCGGAGCTGGTGGCCGCGATGTGCGGCGGCAACGCCCCGGCAGTGCTGACCGCGCTCGGTGACGTGCAGGATCGGCTGGACGAGGCGGCCAAGGCCCTGGAGGGACGTGACCCGCTGCGCGCGATCCGCGACTGGGCGAAGGACGGGCACGTCGCCCGGCAGGCCTGGCCGCCCGCGCCCGGCCGCCCCGAGCAGGTCCCGGTGCGGGTGGAGACGCTGCTGCGGCTGGGCCGCGCCGGCGGCTGGATCACCGAGGTCGCGGCGGACCGCCGTACCGTGACGGCGTTCCTGCCGGTTGAAGGGTAGTGAGCGAGCGTAGCGCGCGAACCGGGTGGCTCAGTCCCGGTCATGCCGTCGACGAGCGCAGCGAGGAGCAGGCATGACCCAGCTTCGGACGCGCCCCACCCTGCGTGAACCCCACCCGGTGCGGCCGTGGGCGGTGGTCGCCGGCGCGCTGGCGGCGGGGGTGTGGCTGCTGTCGTTCGGCATGTTCGGGGTGACCCTGGGCGGCTACGTCGGCTGGACCGTGGTGGCGGGCCTGCTCGCCTGGGCAGCCGCGCTGGCTCTCGTCCGGTACGGCGACCGCGGGGTCGCGGCGGGGGTCGCCGCGGCGACCGGTGTCGCCTGGACCGCGGCGGCACTCTCCGTAATCGCCGAGTGGATCCGCCGAGGAGCCTGGCCACTGTGAGTGACCTTGTGTTAAACCCCCGAGACAAGCTCGCCGGCGGTACGACGCTGAGGAGCAGCGGTCACAAGGCGTCACCGAACAACCGCGTTCCCGGACTTGACGCGGGTCACACTCGCGCGGCACTCTCGGCTGTATGTGGACGCCGCAGCAGCCAGATCCGGACCGTTGTCGCCGGCGCCTGCAGCTGCTCGCCGAGCTGTCCGGCGGCACCGGCCGCGAGCGGCTGCTGCCGGTCGTGGGCGGCACCTCCAGCATTGCGCGTGCCGTCCGGGGGGCCGGCAAGGGCGTGGCGGCCGACAAACTCCGCGAGCTGATCGCGACGCGTCGGCGACTGGCGGGCTGACTGGTCGTTGTCAGATCAGGGTCATCACTCGGCGGACCGCCGGCTGGTGCCCGTCTCGCGGGCGATCCGGGGATCGCTCGTAGCCCATATCGACACCATTTGGGGGGACCGTGTCGTACTTCGCCGCCGCAGTGGTCCGAGGCCGGTCCGGCTGGGCCGCCAGCGAACTGAACCTGCATGACGCGGCAGACGTGGACGAGGTGGCCGACCTGCTGCGCGAGGCCGACCCGGGTGCCGACGTCTCCTTGATGTTCGTCGAGTCCGACGACGCCTACCTGGTCGTCCTGCGCCTCGACGAGGGTGAGGACCTGCGGATCTTCGGCTCCGACTCGGCCTTCGCCGATGAGTCCCGGCTCGGCAAGCTGCTGCTCGTCGACGTCGAGGCCCCGGTCGTGGAGATCGACGAGGTCGAGGCGGCCGACGACGACGAGGACCGCCCCGCCGCCGACCCCGCCGCCGACCCGGTGGGCGACGCCGACCTGCTGGCCGACCTCGGCGTCTCCGCGCACAAGCTGCTGGCCCTCTGCGCCACCGACGGCCTGCTGCCCGCCGACGTCACGGCCGAGGTGTGCCAGGCGATCGGCTGCGGCGACGAGGTCGAGGAGCTGCGGGAGTCTTGAGACCCCGGGCGCGGCACGAACAGTGGATGCGCCGCGCCCTCGACGTCGCCGCCGGCTGTGACGACAGCGCGGACGTGCCGGTCGGCGCGGTGGTGTACGCCCCCGACGGCACGGAACTGGCCGTCGGCCGCAACGAGCGGGAGGCCGCCCACGACCCGACCGCGCATGCCGAGATCCTCGCGCTGCGCGCCGCCGCCGCCCGGCTCGGCGAGTGGCGGCTGGAGGGCTGCACGCTGGTGGTGACCCTCGAACCGTGCACCATGTGCGCGGGCGCGATCGTGCTGGCCCGCATCGGCACCGTGGTCTTCGGCGCCTGGGAGCCCAAGACCGGCGCGGCCGGCTCGCTCTGGGACGTGCTGCGCGACCGCCGCCTCAACCACCGCCCCGAGGTCTACGCCGGGGTGCTGGCCGACGAGTCCGCGACGATGCTCCGCGCCTTCTTCGACCGCGGCGGCCCGCTCACGCCGTGATCGTGCCGGCCAGGTGGGGCTTGCCGGTGCGGGCGTCGCGGAGGGAGAAGTCGCGGCCGGTGAAGGTGAAGCCGACCGTCGCCGGCAGCAGGATCGGCAGCTTGAAGGACACCTCCACGGCGTACGCCGCAGGTAGTCGCCCGTCGAGCGCGGCCAGGCAGCGGGCCTTGCTCCACATGCCGTGCGCGATGGGTTTCGGGAAGCCGAACAGGCGCGCGCCCACCCACGAGGTGTGGATCGGGTTGTGGTCGCCGGACGCCTCGGCGTACGCGGTGCCGGTCGAGGTCGGCACGCGCCACGTCGCGTGCGGGGGCGCCGCCGGGGCGGCCTCGCGGGCCGGGCGCTCGCCCTTCGGCTCGTCCGACGGGCCCTTGCGCAGGTAGGTCGACACGTCCCGCCACACCACCGCGCCGCCCACCGACGCCGTGGTGATCACGTCGTACTGGCGCCCGCGCGGGTGGTCGCGCAGGTCCCGCGCGTGCACCGCGAGGTCGAGCACGTCGTCGGCGGTGAGCTGCCGGTGCTGCTCGATCCGGTTGGCCACGTGCACCCCGCCGACGACCGGGAACGGGAAGTCGCGCCGGGTCATCAGGTCCAGTTGCAGCCCGAAGCCGAGGATGTGGGGGTAGGTCACCGGCAGCCGGTCGTCGAGCCGGAACCCGCACACCCGCTGGTAGCGGGCCAGGTGCTCGGGGTCGACGGTGACCGTGGCGGTCAGCGTGTCCTCGGGCAGCGTGCTCGGCCGGGGGAAGGGCACCACCGAGAGCGCGGCGCGCAGCATGCTGGGCATCAGGCCCCCAGCAGCGACTGGCCGCAGACCCGGACCACGTTGCCCGTCACCGCGGCCGAGCCGGGCGCGGCGAACCAGGCCACCGTCTCGGCGACGTCGACCGGCAGGCCGCCCTGGGACAGGCTGTTCATCCGCCGCCCCACCTCGCGGATGAGCACCGGCATCTTCGCGGTCATCGCGGTCTCGATGAAG
Organism: Catellatospora paridis; assembly: GCF_009720365.1. Classification (GTDB taxonomy): domain Bacteria; phylum Actinomycetota; class Actinomycetes; order Mycobacteriales; family Micromonosporaceae; genus Catellatospora; species Catellatospora paridis. The sequence goes on from NZ_ML769319.1 coordinate 250,367, forward strand.
CCGGGCGCGACCGCGTTGACGGTGACGCCCTGCGCGGCGAGCACCGGCGCGAGCGCGCGTACCCAGCCGATCACGCCGGCCTTGCTGGCGGCGTAGTTGGTCTGCCCGCGGTTGCCGGCGATGCCCGCGATCGAGGCGACGCCGACGATGCGCCCGCCCGCCGGGATCAGGCCCGCGTCGAGCAGTGCCTCGGTGACGTGCGCCGGGGCGATCAGGTTGACCTTGAGCACGCCGTCCCAGCGGGTCTGATCCATGTTCGCGAGCGTCTTGTCGCGGGTGATGCCGGCGTTGTGCACCAGCACGTCGAGCCGGCCGTGCCGGTCCCGGACGTGGCCGACCAGCCGCTGCGCCGCGTCGGCGCCGGTCAGATCCAGCTGGTACGCCTCGCCGCGCACCTCGTTGGCGACCTTGGCCAGGTCGTCCCCGGCGGCCGGCACGTCCAGGCAGATCACGTGCGCCCCGTCGCGGGCCAGCACCCGGGCCATGGCCGCGCCGATGCCCCGCGCCGCCCCGGTCACCAGCGCGACCTTGCCTGTCAGGTCCTTCGCCTCCGGCGCGGGTGTCGCGTCCACCGTGATCGTCTGACCGCTGACGTACGCCGACTTCGTCGAGAGAAGGAACTCCAGCGTCGAGCGCAGCGCGGCGACGTCGGCCTCCGGGTGCACCCGCACCAGCTGGGCCGTGGTGCCCCGGCCGAACTCCTTGCCGACGCTGCGCACGAAGCCGTCCAGCGCCTGCTGTGCGGCGGCCTGGCCGGGGTCGGCGGCGCTGCTCAGCGGCAGGCCCAGCACGATCACGCGCCCGGCCGGGGTGAGCGAGCGCGCCACCGGGTGGAAGAAGTCGTAGAGCGCCCGCAGCCCGCCGGGCGTGGTGATGCCGGTGGCGTCGAAGACCAGCGCGTGGTGCTTCTCGCCCTGCTCGTTCGACCCGAGCAGCTTGGCCAGCTCCTCGTAGCGCGGCCCGTCGGACGGCCCGACCAGCACCGGCCCGGGGATGAGCGCGTCGCCCGAGCGGTAGCGCGGCAGCCGCGGCGGATCGGGCAGCCCGAGCCGCTTGACTATCGCCCGCCCCGGCCCGGACCTTGCGAAACTTGTGTAACGGTCGCTCATGCGGTAGACCTTACTCGCGAGTAAGGTCTGACACCAGGAGGCTGTTGTGACTGCCGAAGTGCGCAAGGTCGCCGTCATCGGCGGCAACCGCATCCCGTTCGCCCGCTCCAACAGCCGCTACGCGCGCGCCTCCAACCAGGACATGCTCACCGCCGCGCTGGACGGCCTCATCGCCCGGCACGGCCTGGCCGGGCAGCGCCTCGGCGAGGTGGCCGCGGGCGCGGTGCTCAAGCACTCCCGCGACTTCAACCTCACCCGTGAAGCCGTGCTCGGCACCGGCCTCGACCCGGCCACCCCCGCCGTCGACCTGCAGCAGGCCTGCGGCACCGGCCTGCAGGCGATCACCTACCTGGCCAACAAGATCGCGCTCGGGCAGCTGGAGTCCGGCATCGGCGGCGGCGTCGACACCACCTCCGACGCCCCCCTCGCCCTGAACGAGCAGTTCCGCCGCATCCTGCTGCGCCTCAACAACGCGAAGACCACCGGCGAGCGCATCAAGGCGGCGATGGCGCTGCGCCCGCTGCAGCCGTTCAAGCCCGAGCTGCCCCGCAACGCCGAGCCGCGCACCGGCCTGTCCATGGGCGAGCACGCCGCGATCACCGCCGAGCGCTGGGGCGTCACCCGCGCCGACCAGGACGAACTCGCGCTGGACTCGCACCGCAAGCTCGCCGCCGCGTACGACGCGGGCTTCTTCGACGACCTGCTCACGCCGTACCTCGGCCTCACCCGCGACCAGAACCTGCGCCCGGACACCTCGCTGGACAAGCTCGGCGCGCTCAAGCCCGTCTACGGCCTGCGCGGCAAGAACCCCACCATGACTGCGGGCAACTCCACCCCGCTGACCGACGGGGCCGCGGTCGTGCTGCTGGGCACCGACGAGTGGGCCGCCGAGCGCAAGCTGCCGGTGCTGGCCCGCTTCGTCACCGCGCAGACCGCCGCCGTCGACTTCGTGCACGGCGACCCGGAGCCCGAGGGCCTGCTCATGGCCCCCGTGTACGCGGTGCCCCAGCTGCTGTCCCGCCTCGACCTGAAGCTGCAGGACTTCGACTTCTACGAGATCCACGAGGCGTTCGCCTCGCAGGTGCTCGCGACCCTGGCCGCGTGGGAGTCCAACGGACTGGGCACCATCGACCGCTCGCGCCTCAACGTCAACGGCTCCTCGCTGGCCGCCGGCCACCCCTTCGCCGCCACCGGTGGCCGCATCATCGCCACCGCCGCGAAACTCCTCGCCCAGAAGGGCCGCGGCCGCGCCCTCATCTCCATCTGCGCCGCCGGCGGCCAGGGCGTCGTAGCCGTCCTCGAACGCTGACCCGCTCCGCCTCACCCGCCCGCAGTTTCCCGCAGTTTCGGGGAAACTGCGGGTTTCTCGTCGTGCGAAGGCGCAGTTTCCCCGAAACTGCCGGACGTGCAACCTCGCGACGTGTGGGGCCGGTCGGGCGGGTGGAGGTGAGGGGATGACGAAGTCCGAAGAGGAACAGTTCCGGGTGTTCGTCGCGGAGCGGATGGACCGCTGGCGGCGCACCGCGTATCTGCTCAGCCGGGACTGGCACACCGCGGACGACCTGGTATCGGTCACCGTCGGCAGGCTCTACCGGCACTGGCGCAAGGTCCGGGCCGCGGACAATCCCGAGGCGTACGCCCAGCGGGTCCTGACCCGGGTCTGGCTCGACGAGACCGTCCGCCCGTGGCGGCGCGAGCGTGTCACCGCAGAGCTGCCGGAGCGGGCGGTGCACGAGTCCCACGGCTTCCTCGACCGCGACGGCCTGAACACCCTGCTGGGCGAGCTCGGGCCGCGGCAGCGCGCGGTGGTCGTGCTGCGCTACTACCTCGACTACTCGGTCGAGGAGACCGCCGAGGTGCTGGGCATCTCGGTCGGCACCGTGAAGAGCCAATCCGCACGAGGCCTGGAGACGCTGCGTCGGCGGGCCGTCCCGATGGGGGGTATGTCATGACGCAGCAGTTGTTCGACGACGTCATCGGCGAGGTTCCGGCACCGGCCGTGGACGTCGACCGGATCATCCGCCGGGAGCGGCGCGGCGCGGCGGCCCGCCGGTTCGGGATCGCCTCCACGGGCGGCCTGGCCCTGCTCGCGGCCGGTGCGCTGGTGCTGGGCACGGGCGTCTGGCCGGGCGGTCCGTCGCAGCCGTTGGCGGTGCCGGTCGTCAGCGAACCGGCACAGACCGGCGCTCCAGGGCCGGCTGACGGGTTCCGGCTGGTGTTCGGCACCGAGGAGGAGGCGGCCACGACGGCGCGGCGGCTCGGCGAGGTGCTGAATTCGGCGGTGGTGGAGGTCGCTCCGGATCGTCAGTGGCTGTTCTTCCCGTCGAAGCCCGGCGAGCCGGATCAGCCCGACGGGCTGCCTTTCGCGGTGCACTTCGACGGCAAGATCGACGGGCAGGGCAACGAGCACACGCTCTTCCTGGGCCGCAGCGGCATTCTGACGGACGGCCGGCGGGGGATGCTGGAACTGACGGTGGTGCCCGCCGTCGGCGGCGATCCGGGGCCGCCGGCGGAGACGCTGCGCGACGAGGCGGAATCGGGAGAGGTGTTCGTCTACCACAAGGTCACCGTGAAGCTGGCCGACGGCCGTTACCTTCTGCTGGCCAGTCACAACCGGGGACCGCGCGGCGACGTGGCGACCGCGTTCCAGGAGCAGCCGCCGCTGTCGGTGGCGCAGTTGCAGTCGATCGCGAGCGAGGTCGCGGAGCAGGTGCTCGCCTAGCGGATGGTGCCGGGCGGAGCGAGCCACTGGGCGGGTTGCCCGGTGGCTCGCTTGATCACGTCGAAGTCCCCGTCGTAGTGCAGCACGGTCAGCCCGCTCAGCTCCGCGGCCGCCGCCACCAGCAGATCGATCGGCCCGGCACTGCGGTGCTGACCCTTCTGCGTCAGTAGGTCCTGCACTTGCGTTGCCCGGCGGTAGACGTCATCAGGCATCGGCACCCCGGGGTAGGCATCGCTCAGGAGTGCAACGATCTTCTTCCGGTCGACCAGCGACCTTGCGGCAAAGAGAAGTTCAAGTTCCGTGATCGGGCAGACGCCGACCAGTCCTTGTTCGATCTGCTGATCCCAACCGAGGGTCGCCGAACCGGGTCGAAGCAGCCGCACCAGGGCACTGGTATCGATCAGGTAGTCGACAGTCATGGCTTCGGACGATAGTTGTTCTTGTCCAATAGCTCGTCGAAGTATCCGGCCTCGCCCAGTTGCCGTAACTCGTCCAGGGCGCGGGCGCGGCGTAGCCTGGCGGCCGACTCCCGCAGGGCCGTGTTGACGGTGTCCTTCTTGGTCTTGGTGCCGAGGACCTTGGCTGCTTCGGCGAGCAGTTCCTCTTCGATGTCGATCAGCATCTTCACCATCGGCGCTCCCCCTCGCGTTACATATATACGACTTGGCTCCCGAGTATATGCGCGCCCGCATGGCCTCGCCAGGGTCGTCGATCGGTGCGTGCGAGAATGAGGCACGTGACAAAGCGCCCGCACGTTCCGAATGTCCTGGCCACCCGGTATGCCTCCACCGAGTTGGTGACGCTGTGGTCACCCGAGGAGAAGGTCCGCGCCGAGCGGCGGCTCTGGCTCGCCGTCCTTCGCGCGCAGCGCGACCTGGGCATCGCGCTCCCGGACGGCGTCATCGAGGCGTACGAGCGGGTGCTGGACACCGTCGACCTGGACTCGATCGCGCAGCGCGAGCGGGTGACGCGGCACGACGTGAAGGCGCGCATCGAGGAGTTCAGCGCGCTGGCCGGGCACGAGCAGATCCACAAGGGCATGACGTCGCGCGACCTCACCGAGAACGTCGAGCAGCTGCAGATCCGCGACTCGCTGCTGCTGATCCGGGACCGGATCGTCGCCGCGCTGACCCGGATGGCCGCCCGCGCCGCCGAGTACGAAAACCTGATCATGGCCGGACGCTCGCACAACGTCCCGGCGCAGGCCACGACCATGGGCAAGCGGTTCGCGAGCGCGGCGCAGGAGATGCTCATCGCGTACGAGCGCCTCGACGAGCTGATCGCCCGCTACCCCCTGCGCGGCATCAAGGGCCCGGTCGGCACGTCGGCCGACCAGCTCGACCTGTTCGACGGCGACGCCGCGAAGGTCGCCGAGCTGGAGCGCCGGGTCGCCGGCCACCTCGGCTTCCAGCGGGTGCTCGACAGCGTGGGCCAGGTGTACCCGCGTTCGCTCGACTTCGACGTGCTCACCGCGCTGGCCCAGGCCGCGTCCGCGCCGTCGAGCCTGGCCACCACGATCCGGCTGATGGTGGGCCAGGAGCTGGCCACCGAGGGTTTCAAGCCCGGCCAGGTCGGCTCGTCGGCGATGCCGCACAAGATGAACACGCGTTCCAGCGAGCGGGTCAACGGCCTGGCCGTGATCGTGCGCGGCTACGCGAGCATGGCCGGGGAGCTGGCCGGTGACCAGTGGAACGAGGGCGACGTGTCCTGCTCGGTGGTGCGCCGGGTGGCCCTGCCGGACGCCTTCTTCGCCCTGGACGGCCTGTTCCAGACCTTCCTGACCGTGCTCGACGAGTTCGGCGCGTACCCGGCGGTCATCAACCGCGAGCTGGACCGCTACCTGCCCTTCCTGGCCACCACGAAGGTGCTGGTCGGCGCAGTGAAGAAGGGCGTCGGCCGGGAGACCGCGCACGAGGCGATCAAGGAGCACGCGGTCGCCGTGGCGCTGGCCATGCGCGAGCGGGGCCAGGCCGACAACGACCTGTTCGACCGCCTCGCCGCCGACACCCGCCTCGGCCTGTCCCGCGCCGAGATCGATGCCCTGGTCGCCGACCGCTCCGCCTTCGTCGGCGCCGCCTCCGCCCAGGTCGCCGCGATCGTCGCCCAGGTCGAGAAGATCGCCGCGCACCACCCCACCGCCGCCGCCTACACGCCCGCCGCCATCCTCTGACCCGAGCAAAGGAAGGGCACCGCCGCGGTGCGCCTGTCGGCCCCGTGGGTGTGCGTTGAGCTGGGAGGATCGGCACGTGGAGTTCCTCACCGCGCTGTTGGTCGCCTATGTCGCGATCGTTCCGGTCGAACTGCCGGACAAGACGTTCGTGGCGACGCTCGTGCTGAGCACCCGTTACCGTCCGTTGCCCACCTGGCTCGGTGCGGTCGCGGCGTTCGGGGTGCAGTGCGTGATCGCGGTGGGGTTCGGCGTGCTGCTGACCAAGCTGCCGACCCGGCCGGTGCAGCTGGTGGCCGCGCTGCTGTTCGCGGTAGGGGCGTTCGTCCTGGCCCGGGGCGCGAAGCAGGCCGACGCGGAGGAGAAGGAGCAGGAGGCCGAGTTCGAGGCCAAGGCCGTCGAGCCGAAGCGGGGCTGGCGGGCGGCGGCCGCCAGTTTCGTGGTGCTGTTCACCGCCGAATGGGGCGATCTGTCGCAACTGCTGCTGGCGGGTCTGGTCGCCAGCGGACGCCCGATGTTGCCGACGTTTCTGGGCGGCTGGCTCGGTCTGGCGACGGTTTCCGGACTCGCCGTGCTTCTCGGTCGATGGCTGTTGAAACGGGTGAGACTGGCAGTCATCCGTTACGTCGGAGCCGGGGTGTGTACGGTCCTCGCGGTCGTGACCTTGCTCTCAGCTCTGTGAAAGCAGTCAACTCGTGGGACTTTTGCCGATCCCCAGAATAAGGGGCGACTTGGCCGACCGGTAATCTGGTGGTGCCCGTGGCGGACAGGCAGACATAGAAAAAAGTCAGGAGTTTCCCCGTGGCTCGCGTCGTGGTTGACGTCATGCTTAAGCCCGAGATCCTCGACCCGCAGGGGCAGGCCGTTGCGAACGCGCTGCCCCGCCTGGGCGTCAATGACGTCGCCTCAGTGCGTATCGGTCGTCGTGTGGAGATCGATTTCGCCGGAGATGCCGACCTGGAGAGGGCCCGCGAGATCGCGGACAAGCTCCTCGCCAATCCGGTCATCGAGGACTACGAGATCCGGGTAGTCGAAGCAGCATGAGCAAGATCGGTGTGGTGACCTTCCCCGGTTCGCTGGACGACGGGGACGCGGCCCGTGCCGCACGTATCTCCGGAGCCGAGGTCGTACGGCTCTGGCACGCCGACCCGGACCTGCACGGCGTCGACGCCGTGGTGCTCCCGGGCGGCTTCTCCTACGGTGACTACCTGCGCTGCGGCGCGATCGCCCGGTTCGCGCCGGTGATGGAGACGATCGCCGACGCCGCCCGCGGTGGCATGCCGGTCCTGGGCATCTGCAACGGCTTCCAGATCCTCTGCGAGGCCCACCTGCTGCCCGGCGCGCTGACCCGCAACCAGCACCTGCACTTCCGCAACCGCGACCAGTGGCTGCGGATGGAGAACTCCTCGACGGCCTGGACGAACCACTTCGCCGAGGGCCAGGAGATCCTGATCCCGGTGAAGAACGGCGAGGGCTGCTACGTCGCCGACGAGCGCACCCTGGACGAGCTCGAGGCCAACGGCCAGATCGTCGCGCGCTACGTCCGCGGCAACCCGAACGGATCGACCCGCGACATCGCGGCGATCCGCAACGAGGCCGGCAACGTGCTGGGCATCATGCCCCACCCGGAGCACGCGGTCGAGGCGCTGACCGGCCCGTCGCTGGACGGCCTCGGATTCTTCTCGTCGGTGCTGAAGCACCTGGCCGACGCTAAGGCGGCAGCATGAACCTCGAAGCGATGAGCGTGGACACGGTGAAGGACGCCGAGTCCACCCCCGAAGAGCTGCAGCCCTACCTTGAGCTGGGCCTCAAGGACGACGAGTACCAGCGGATCAAGCAGATCCTGGGCCGCCGGCCGACCCAGTCCGAGCTGGCCATGTACTCGATCATGTGGAGCGAGCACTGCTCGTACAAGTCGAGCAAGGTGCACCTGCGCCAGTTCGGCGAGAAGGCCCCGCCGTCCGACCGGATGCTGGCCGGCATCGGCGAGAACGCCGGTGTCATCCAGATCAACGAGAAGATCGCGGTCACCTTCAAGGTCGAGTCGCACAACCACCCGTCGTTCGTCGAGCCCTACCAGGGTGCGGCGACCGGGGTCGGCGGCATCGTGCGCGACATCCTCGCCATGGGCGCCCGCCCGATCCTGGTGATGGACTCCCTGCGCTTCGGCGCGGCGGACCACCCGGACACCCAGCGGGTGCTGCCCGGCGTGGTCGCGGGCGTCGGCGGCTACGGCAACTGCCTGGGCCTGCCCAACGTCGGCGGCGAGGTCTTCTTCGACGAGTGCTACCAGGGCAACCCGCTGGTCAACGCGCTCAGCCTGGGCGTGCTGCCGGTCGACGGCCTGCAGCGCAAGGAGGCCGACGGCCCCGGCAACATCGTGGTGCTGATGGGCGCGAAGACCGGCCGCGACGGCATCGGCGGCGTGTCGGTGCTGGCGAGCGCGACCTTCGACGACGAGTCGCAGCAGCGCCGGCCGAGCGTGCAGGTGGGCGACCCGTTCACCGAGAAGCTGCTCATCGAGTCCTGCCTGGAGCTGTACGCGGCGAAGCTGATCGTCGGTGTGCAGGACCTCGGCGGCGCGGGCCTGACCTGCGCGCTCACCGAGACCGCCGCCTCGGCGGGCACCGGCATGGACATCCAGCTGGAGAAGGTCCACCTGCGTGAGGCCTCGATGGAGCCGCACGAGATCCTGGCCAGCGAGTCGCAGGAGCGCATGCTCTTCGTCGTGGAGCCGGCCAAGCTGGACGCGGTGCTCGGCATCGCCCAGCTGTGGGGCGTCATCGCGACCCCGATCGGCGTCGTGACCGACACCGGCCGGGTCCGGATCACCTTCCACGGCGAGACCGTGGTGGACGTGCCCCCGGGCAGCCTCGCCGACGACGGCCCGGTGTACGCCCGGCCGTTGCGGGAGCCCGCGGACCTGATCCTGCTGCAGGCGGACCGCGCGGAGACGCTGCCCCGCCCGCACCACGACTTCCAGCTCAAGGACACGATGCTCAAGCTGGCCGCGTCGCCGAACCTGTGCGACCGCAGCTGGGTGACCGAGCAGTACGACCGCTACGTGCTGGGCAACACCGTGCTGGCGCAGCCGGAGGACTCCGGCATCGTCCGCCTCGACGAGGAGACCGGGCTGGGCGTCGCGCTCTCCCTGGACTGCAACTCCCGCTTCGCCCGCCTCGACCCGTACGAGGGCGCGAAGCTGGCCCTGGCCGAGGCGTACCGCAACGTGGCCGTCACCGGCGCCGAGCCGGTCGCCGTCACCGACTGCCTCAACTTCGGCTCGCCGGAGGACCCGGCGGTCATGTGGCAGTTCGCCGAGGCCGTGCGCGGCATCGCCGACGGCTGCCAGGAGCTGGGCATCCCGGTGACCGGCGGCAACGTCAGCTTCTACAACCAGACCGGCGCGGTGGCGATCCACCCGACGCCGGTCGTGGGCGTGCTCGGCGTGCTGGAGAACGTGGCGCAGCGCATCCCGATGGGCTTCAGCCACACCGGCGACGTGCTGGTGCTGCTGGGCGAGACCAGCCTGGAGCTGTCCGGCTCCGAGTGGGCGTGGGTGGCGCACCAGCACCTCGGCGGTCGCCCGCCGAAGGTCGACTTCGCCCGGGAGCAGGCCATCGCCGGCTTCATGCAGCGGGCCGCCGAGACCGGCCTGGTCCGCTCGGCACACGACCTGTCCGACGGTGGTCTGGCACAGGCGCTGGTCGAGTCGGTGCTGCGCAAGGGCCTGGGCGCGACGGTGACCCTGCCCGTGGACATCGAGCCGTTCGTGTCGCTGTTCAGCGAGTCGGCCGGCCGGGTGCTGATCAGCGTTCCGGTGGGCCACCGCCAGGCGTTCGAGTCGCTGCTGGCCGAGCACGAGCTGCCGGCGACCATCCTGGGCCAGGTCGACGACGAGGGCGCGGACCTGACGGTCATCGGCCACGGCGAGGCGGGCCGCTTCACCGTGTCGCAGTCCGAGCTGCGCGAGGCCTTCTCCGGCACCCTGCCGCGGATGTTCGGCGCGGGCGAGTCCGGTGCGGCCGAGGCCGTCACCGCCGGGTCGCCGGCCGAGACCGTGCTGGTGGTCGAGACCGTCGAGATCACCGAGACCGTCGCGGTCGAGGCGGAGGCCCCGGCGGCGCTGCTCGCCGAGGGCGAGCCGTTCGCCGAGCCGAGCGAGCCGGCACAGACCGACGAGACCGAGCGGCGGGCCGAGAGCTAGCCCGCCACGTCGCCAACGGTTGCCTTCGGGTGCCGTCCCACCGCGCGAGCGGCCGGGATGGCACCCGAAGCCGTTTCCGGCGCCGTTTCTCCCAGAAGATCTTCGCAACCTCCCGGCGCGGTGGAGCGTGATGTCGCGACGGGCCACCGGGTCCGTTCCGGACAGGGGAGAGACGGGGAGACATGACCCCTGACAGAGACGACGGACCGGCTCCGCCCGCCGACTTCGAGGAGTGCTACGCCGCGCATTTCCACAGCCTGACCCTGCAGCTCAACGCATACCTGGGCGACCTTGCCGAGGCGCAGGACATGGTGCAGGAGGCGTTCTGCCGCGTGCTGGCCCGGTGGGAGGGCATCGCCCGGTACGCAGATCCGGCGGCGTGGGTGCGGCGGGTCGCCTGGAACCTGGCGACCAGCGGCTGGCGCCGGCGGCGTACCGCGCTGAACTTTCTGCGCCGCCAGCGCGAGGAGCACGTGGCCGCACCCGGCCCGGACCGGGTCGCGCTGACCCGTGCCCTGGCTGGGCTGCCTGCCACGCAGCGTCGCGCCTGCGTCCTGTTCTACCTCGGCCAGCTCACCATCGCGGAGATCGCCGAGCAGGAGGAGGTCGCCGAGGGCACCGTGAAGTCCTGGCTCCACCGAGGTCGTGCCGCACTCGCCGCCCAGCTCACCGAGGCCCGGAAGGAGCCCCACCATGTCCGACCTCGACCGTGAGGACGTCCTGGTCTCCGCGTTCGACTCGTATCGCGCCGAGACCGACCCGCTGATCCGTCCCGAGGGCGCCGCGGCCGCGTTCTCCACCGTGCGACACCGCCGACGGGTCCGCACCGCCGGGGTGGCGGCCTGCGCGGTGCTCGCCGTGCTGGTCGGGGGCGGCACGTACGCCACCCTCGCCGGCCCGCCGCAGGGCGATCCGAACCCGGGAGTCACCCTGACCACGGCCCCGCAACGGTCGGCGGCGGCGAGCCCGAGCCCGCGGCCCGTGTCGCCGTCCCCGGCCGTCACGGGTGGCGACCTGCTCGGCCTGGCGGATGCGGCGCTGGACCTGCACGCCTTCGCTGTCTTCCCTGGGGAATGTCCGGGCGGCTGGACCAAGTTCGACGACGGCAAGGCGGGCAACAGATACATCGACAGTGTGGTGAGCACGGATCTTGACGACGACGGCACACCTGAACTGGTCGCGCTGATCTTCTGCCGGCCCGGGGAGATCCCGCTCGGCCAGGTGGTGGCCTTCCGGCGCGACGACGACAAATTCGTGACGATCGGCGTGGTGGCGCAGATCGAACCGCACACGGTCGGGTCCGAGCGCACGCCCAATGCGGTCGAGCGGATCAGAAAGATCACTGGCGCGGGGCCCGGCCAGGTGCGCGTCGAGGTCGGCAACATCGAGGCGACGTACTCCGACCTGTCCGACGGCCCGGTCGGCATCTGGCAGTGGCGCGTGTTCCGCTGGAACGGCGACGGGTTCACACAGGTGGCCGGTTCGCCTGCGTTCGCGTTCGAGCAGTCGGGCGGCTGGTTCAGCGTGACAGTCGACCGGCTGGCCTTCGGCCCGGCGGTCGGCGGTCGCCGCCCGGCGACGCTCACGGTGACCGTGGACGTGCTCGCTGAGCTCGATCCGGGCAGGCCGCTGTCGGTGCTGGTGTCACTTCCGGCCGCGAGCGGGTACAAGGTCGAGCGGAACGGCTGCGCCGACGGGGCGCAGAACTGGGTGCTGTGCCGGTTCGCCGAGCTGTCGCCGGGTCTGCGCACACTGACGTTCGAGTTCGACTTCCCCGCGGATCCGGTCGAGCAGATCATGCGGGAGCTGAGATTCAGCCACCTGCACCTCCGCGTCGGCGACCAGGAGTTCATGCGGTCCAAGCTGGGGACCTGAGCCTCGCGGCAGGTGAGCTGACGGACGGCCACCACATCGCAGAGCGTCCGCGCGGTGGTGGCCGTCCCGGCGTCAGCCGCCGGTAGTGGCGGGGAAGGTCAGCCCGGCCCGCTCGGTGGCGTACAGCCAGCCGCGCTCGACCATCGTGTCGAGCACCCTGTTCCAGGCGGCCCGCACGTCGCCCGGGACGGGGTCGAGGTGTGCCGCGAGCAGCGCCGCCTCGGCGACGGTGAGGTCCCGCGGGTGCTTGCCGACATACAGCATCGCGGCCGCCTCAAGCCCGATCGCGCCCTCGCCGTAGTGCGCGGTGTTGAGGTAGAAGTCGAGCAGCTGGGCCTTCGTGTACCAGCCCTCCAGCTTGTGCGCGCCGACGCGCACGCGCCAGCTGTCCAGGTCGTCCCAGGACATTCCCATCGCGACCACCGCGTACCGCTTGGTGATCTCCGAGGACGGCCAGACGAGCTCGCTCGACTGCTGGTAGAAGTCCGGGTCGGCGGCGGCCACGATGGCGTTGGCGACACCCGGGCGCAGGTTCTCCGCCCGCACCTGCTGCGTGCCCGACTTGTCCCGCGGGATGGGCACCGTGGTGTAGTAGTACTCGGCCAGGCCGAAGGCGACGCCCGCGAGGAGCACGAGCGCTACCACGGTCCCCACCAGCCAGCGCAGCACGCGCCGGCGTGGCGGGGGCATGGCTGCCGCCGCGGACTTCGGGAGTTCGACAAGGGTCATTCCGTCACGGTAAACGCATCGACGATCGTTCGCAGCCCGAAGCGTCCTGCCTGCCGCGCGATATGGCCGGGCGACCAGGCGAAGGCCGGGTTGCTACTTCTGCGCCGGGGCGGCGACGGGCTACCGGATGGTGGGATAGGACAGCACGGTCAGGTCCGCCTGGGCCAGCCAGCCGCGCGCCACCATGGAGCGGAGCACCTGCTCCCAGGCCGCCATCCGGTTGGCGGGGGCGTCCGGGGCGAGCTCGGCTGCGAGCACGGCGGCCTCGGCCACGGTCAGCCGGGTCGCGGGCTTGCCGAAGTATGCCTGGGCCGCCGGTTCGAGGCCGATCGCGCCGCGGCCGAAGTCGGCGGTGTTGAGATAGAAGCCCAGGATCTGCTGGTGGGTGTACTGGTCGTCCAGCCTGTCCGCCATGATGCCGATCCGCGTGCTGGAGGCGTCGGCGTCCTGCGCGGCGTACGCGACGTAGCGGCGGGTGATCAGCGAAGCCGACCAGGGCCGGAACGGGTCCTCGTAGAAGGCGGGGTCGACGGCGGCGACGAACGTGTTGAGCACCGGCAGCGGCAGCTCGGTGACGTCCGCGACCGCGTGGTCCACCCGGAACTCGCCCGGCTCGGGGATGCTGTCGTAGTACATGCTCGCGGCTAGCCCGGCCCCGGCCAAGGTCAGGACCAGCACACCCGCCACGATGCCGAGCGCGCGCAGCCGGCGGCCCGTGCGGGCGGGCGGCGGGGGTGGCGGTGGCTGCTCGACATCGACATCAGCGAGAGTCATGCGGCCACTTTAGGCGGATTGCGGCCGCTGCGCCGTCCCGCTGATCAGCCCAGCAGCTTGCGCGGGCCGGAGCCCTGCGCGGCCAGCTCGTCGCCCGGGTTGTAGAGCCGGCACGACTGCAGGGACAGGCAGCCGCAGCCGATGCACCCGTCGAGGGTGTCGCGCAGGCGCTGCATCAGGGCGATGCGTTCGTCGAGTTCGGACCGCCAGCGGGCGGAGAGCCGGGTCCAGTCGGCCTTGGTCGGCGTACGCCCCTCGGGGAGTTCCTTCAGCGCGTCCCTGATCCGCTCCAGGGACACCCCGACCTGCTGCGCGATCCGGATGAACGAGACGCGGCGCAGCTCGCTGCGCTCATACCGGCGCTGGTTGCCGCTGGTGCGGGTGGAGTGGATCAGCCCGCGTTCCTCGTAGAAGCGCAGCGCCGACGGCGCGACCCCGCTGCGGGCCGCCAGCTCGCCGATGGTGAGCGTCACCGGTTTCACGCGTCCCCCGTACTTGAGTTCAAGTGCACTTTAACTTGCAGGCTACTCTCATGACGCTGATGGATGTCGAGCCGCTGCTTCGGCGGCTGACCGGGGACGAGAAGCACGCGCCGAGCGCGTTCTCGACCCTGGACGTGCTCTGGGTGCTCTACGACCGGGTGCTGCGGGTGGACCCGCGCCGGCTCGACGACCCCGACCGGGACCGCTTCCTGCTCTCCAAGGGACACGGTCCGGCTGCCTACTACGCGGTGCTGGCGGCGAAGGGTTTCCTCCCGCACGACTGGCTGGACGACCTCGGCGGTGCGGACAGCCCGCTCGGCCACCACCCGGACCGGCTGCGGGTGCCGGGCGTGGAGATCAGCTCGGGTTCGCTCGGGCACGGGCTGGGCCTGGGCGTGGGCACCGCGCTTGGCCTGCGGGCCCAGGGGCGGCTGGAGCCGCGGGTGTACGTGCTGCTCGGCGACGCGGAACTGGACGAGGGCAGCAACCACGAGGCCATCGCGTACGCGGGGGCGACGGGGCTGGACTCGGTCACCGCCGTGGTGATCGACAACCGGAGCGCGTCACACGGCTGGCCGGGCGGGATCGCCTCCCGGTTCGCGGTGCACGGCTGGACCGCGGTCACCGTCGACGGGCGCGACCACGACGCCGTCGAAGCCGGGCTGAGGAAGGCGACCGAGGGCGCGCCGCACGTGGTCGTGGCGGTCGTCGAGACCAAGGGGAGCTGATCATGAGGCAGGCGTTCATCGACACGGCGACGGCGCTGATCGACGCGGATCCCCGCACGGCGCTGGTGCTGGCCGACATCTCGGCCGCGGCATTCGAGCGGGCGGCGCTCAAGCACCCCGACCGGGTGCTCAACGTCGGCATCCGCGAGCAGCTCATGATCGGCGTGGCGGGCGGGCTGGCGCTGACCGGGCTCCGGCCCATCGCGCACAGCTACGCGACGTTCCTGGTCGACCGGGCATACGAGCAGATCAAGCTGGACCTGGCCCACCAGGGCACGGGTGCGATCCTGGTCAGCGTGGGCGCGTCCTACGACGGCTCTTCCGAGGGCTACACCCACATGTCACCGATGGATGTGCAGCTCATCGACACCCTGCCCGGCTGGACCATCCACGTGCCCGGCCACCCGGGAGAGGTTGCGCCCCTGCTCACCGCGGCCGCCGCCCACGACGACCCGGTCTACCTGCGGCTGTCGACCCAGACCAATGACATCGCGTACGCCGACGCGTCTTCGCTGCGCCCCGTGCGCCACGGCACGAAGGCTCTGGTCGTGGCAGTCGGCCCGATGCTCGCCCCGGTCCTCGAAGCCACGAAGGACCTCGACGTCACCGTGGCTTACACCCACACGCCACGCCCGTTCGACACCACCGGCCTGCGCGAACTCGCCACCTCGGGCAACGTGGCCCTGGTCGAGCCCTACCTTGCCGGCACCTCGGCCCACGTGATCTCCGAGGCCCTCGCCGACCGCCCGCACCGCCTCCTCAGCCTCGGCGTAACCCGCCGTGACCTGCATGCCTACGGCACCCCCGCCGACCACGCCCGCTGGCACGGCCTCGACCCCGCCACCCTCCGCGCCTCCCTGACCCTCTGGCTCCCCTGACCCTCCCCGGCTCCCGTACCCCCGGGCTCCCGTAACCCCTGGCTCCTGACCAAGCCCATGCCGAAGCCCCTCACCAAGAAAGATCGCGACGATCTTGCGTGAACTGTTAGGGATATGCCCGATTGGGGCGTGTCATCCCCACAGCTTGCGCAAGATCGTCGCGATCTTGGGTGTGGCGGTGTGGCGGTGTGGCGGGGTTAGCCGCGGGTGTGGGAGCCGAGCATGTGGACCTGGCCGGTGCCTTCGATGATGTCGCCGACGTGCCAGCACTCGACGCCGCGGCCGGTGAGCAGGGCCATGGCGCGGTCGGCGTCGGCGGCGGAGACGACGGCGAACATGCCGACGCCCATGTTGAAGGTCGACTCCAGGTCGTGCTGGTCGATGCGGCCCTTGCGCTGGATCAGGTCGAAGATGGGCTGGGGGGCCCAGGTGGAGCGGTTGACCGTCGCGTCGAGGTGCTTGGGCAGGACGCGGACCAGGTTGCCGGGGATGCCGCCGCCGGTGACGTGGGCGAACGCGCGCACGTCGCACTCGGCGATCAGGCTGAGGCAGTCCTTGGCGTAGATCTTGGTGGGGGTCAGCAGCTCCTCGCCGAGGGTGCGCTGGTCGCCCAGGTCCTCGATGACGGAGTCGAGCTTCAGGCGGGCCTGGCCCAGGAGCACGTGGCGGACCAGCGAGTAGCCGTTGGAGTGCAGGCCGGACGAGCGCATCGCGATGACCACGTCACCGGGCTGCACCCGCTCCGCGCCGAGGATCTCGTCCTCCTCGACGACGCCGACGCCGTTGGCCGACAGGTCGTACTCGTCCGGGCGCATCAGGCCGGGGTGCTCGGCGGTCTCGCCGCCCAGCAGCGCGCACCCGGCGTAGCGGCAGCCGTCGGCGATGCCCGCGCCGATCTCGGCGACCCGGTCCGGCACGACCTCGCCGCAGGCGATGTAGTCGAGCAGGAACAGCGGCTCCGCGCCGCACGCGACCAGGTCGTCGACGACCATCGCGACCAGGTCGATGCCGACCGTGTCGTGGATGTTCATCTGCTGCGCGATGGCCAGCTTGGTGCCCACGCCGTCGGTCGACGAGGCCAGCACCGGGCTCTTGTACTTGGAGGTGTCGAGCTTGAACAGGCCGGAGAAACCACCGAGCCCGCCCAGCACCTCGGGACGGTGCGTCCGAGCGACCTTGCCCTTCAGCAGTTCCACCGCCTTGTCACCGGCGTGGATCGACACGCCCGCGTCGGCGTAGGTGACGGTGCGACGGCGGTTGGTGCTGCCACCCGCCGTCCACAGCTGACGGTCTCCGTTCTCCGGTTGCCCGGAGACGGGGCGCTCGGTCACGTGCGTCACGGTATTTCTCCTCTTGGTGCGCGGCACCGCTCTGGGAAGGGTCGGCGGTGCCGTGACGAGTGGTACTAAGACCGGCTCAGTTCCGTGGACGGAGCTGGGACCTGGTCGCCGCTGAGCTCTTCGGACTCGACCCGGCGGCCGACCCCTTCGAGCACGTGTTTGCCGATCAGGTTGCTGGCCGGCAGCTTGATCGGGTATTCGCCGTCGAAGCAGGCCCGGCACAGGCGGTTCTTCGGCTGCTCGGAGGCGGCGATGAGCCCCTCCAGCGACACGTAGCCGAGCGAGTCGGCGCCGATGGAGCGGCGGATGCCCTCCATGTCCATGCCGTTCGCCAGCAGTTCGGCGCCGGTCGCGAAGTCGATGCCGTAGAAACACGGCCACTTCACCGGCGGAGAGGAGATGCGCACGTGCACCTCCAGCGCGCCCGCCTCGCGCAGCATGCGCACGATGGCGCGCTGCGTGGTGCCGCGCACGATGGAGTCGTCGACCACGACGAGGCGCTTGCCCCGCACGTTGTCGCGCAGCGGGTTCAGCTTGAGGCGGACGCCCAGCGCGCGGATGGTCTGCGACGGCTGGATGAAGGTGCGCCCGACGTAGGCGTTCTTCATGAGGCCCTGGCCGTAGGGGATGCCGGAAGCCTCCGCGTAGCCGATCGCGGCCGGGGTGCCCGACTCGGGCACCGGGATGACCAGATCGGCCTCGACCGGATGCTCGGCGGCCAGCCTGCGGCCGATCTCCACCCGGGTCGAGTAGATGTTGCGGCCGGAGATGGTCGCGTCCGGGCGGGCGAGGTAGACGTACTCGAACAGGCAGCCCTTGGGGTCCGGCGCGGCGAAGCGCGAGGAGCGCAGGCCGTATTCGTCGATGGCGATCAGCTCGCCGGGCTCGACCTCGCGGACCACGGAGGCGCCGACGATGTCCAGTGCCGCCTGCTCGCTCGCGACGACCCAGCCGCGCTCCAGCCGGCCCAGCACCAGGGGGCGCACGCCGTGGTGGTCACGGGCGGCGTAGAGGGTGTTCTCGTCCATGAAGACGAAGCTGAACGCGCCCTCGACGGTCGGCAGCACCTTCATCGCGGCGGCTTCGACGGACAGGTCGGGGTGCCCGGCCAGCAGCATCGTCACCAGGCTGGTGTCGTTGGTGGAGCCGCGGCTGTCCATGCCGAGCTCGGCGGCGCGGCGGGCCAGGTCGGCGGTGTTCACCAGGTTGCCGTTGTGGGCCAGCGCGATTGTGGTGCCCGAGGTGGTCGACTGCAGCGTGGGCTGGGAGTTCTCCCAGGTCGAGTCGCCGGTGGTCGAGTAGCGCGCGTGCCCGATGGCGAGGTGCCCGCGCAGGCTGGCCAGCGTCGGCTCGTCGAAGACCTGGGCGACCAGGCCGACGTCCTTGTAGACCACCACGCCGGATCCGTCGCTCACCGCGATGCCGGCGGCCTCCTGGCCGCGGTGCTGCAGCGCGTACAGGCCGAAGTAGGTGAGCTTGGCAACCTCTTCACCAGGAGCCCAGACACCGAAGACGCCGCATGCGTCTTGCGGGCCTGGCCGGTGGGGGTCGAGTTCGTGGCTCAACCGGCCGTCGCCTCGGGGCACCCTGTTGCTCCTTGCGCTTGTCGCTTCAGTAGCTGCCTAGATGCCCTGCTCAGTGAGCCGGCATCGGTGGTGTGTGTCGGCGTCCGGCGGCGATCGCCGCCGCAGCTCAGTGTACGTGACCCGGCAGGGTGGGCACCCCGGTGGCCGGGCTGTGTGCTACGTGACTGAATCCGGAACCCGCGGGTGGGCGGCCTAGACAATAGGGAAAAGGCTGCTGATATCGGAACGAATGCCGCTCGCGCGAATCCGCCCATCCGCCACCGCGGCCGCCCAATCCACCCGGCCCGCGGCGAGCTGAAGGAAGGTGACCGGATCGGTCTCGACGAGATTCGGTGGCGTGCCTCTCGTGTGCCTTGGCCCCTCGACGCACTGAATCGCGCCGTAAGGAGGAACACGCACCTCCACCGAACGGCCAGGTGCCGTGGCCGCAAGACGTGCCAACAATGCCCTAACCGCATCGCGGAGCGTCAAACGTTCCGGAGTCTGCCCGCTGGCCAGGCAGTCCAAAGCCGATGTCACGGCGGGGGAGATATCCGGCGAGGAGGACATAACCGGACGATACAAGATGACTTCCGCTCACTTTGTGGCGGCCCTGGGTCGCGCAACCCTTGCTTCGCAAGGCATAGTTGCGGTCGGTGTATTCCCGCAGCGCCCCCCACACCCCGATCGCTGTGGGATATCGAGGAGCTTGGAAGGCGGTGGCCGTGACTACCCAGCGACGGTCCTGGTTGGCACGCGTCGGAGTGGTAGCGATGGTGTCACTCGGCACTCTCATCGGCGTCACATCCCCAGCGCAAGCGGCACCCAGTGTCAGTGAACTTACGATCTCGCCCGGCTCCATCACGATTGATGCCGGCAGCGACGAGGTTGTGCAGGTCAACGCGAAATCTGAGGACCCGGCAGGCGGCCCGGTGAGCGTTACCCTGGCAAGCCTTCCCGGCGGGCTCAGCAAGGACGGCGACTGTGTCGTCACCTTCGACGCCGGGGGCGGACCGGGGAATGCGAAGTCGGGTTCGTGCAACCTGAAGCTGAAGGCGTCGTCCAGTGCGGCCTCGATCGCGGGTGACGCTGTCACGGTGGTGCTGGGCAACCAGCAGAAGACGCTGACCGTCACGATCAAGGGCGCCACCCAGCAGGCGCCGGAGACCACCGGGAAGATCTCGGGTGTGGTTCGGGATCAGAAGACCGGTGACCCGATCAGCGGCGCACTCGTGGCGCTGTCCGACGGTGACGGCAAGGACTTCCCGACCAAGACGACGGGCGCGGCCGGCACCTTCCTGTTCGACCCGGCCAAGACCGGTGCGATCGCGCCGGGCCTGATCGTCGTCACGGTCAGCAAGGACCCGTACACGCTGAAGTCCGCGTCGGTGACCCTGAACGCCGGGCAGTCGAAGGCCGACGTCAACATCTCGATGGTCAACCCGAGCGCGACCGCGTCGCCGACCGCAGAGGTGACGCCGACCGGCGAGGAGAGCCCGGCCGCCGAGGAATCCGCCGACACCAGCGGCGAGGCCGTTGCCACCGACCCGGCCTCGAACGAGGAGGACAGCGGTCTCGGCACCATGACCTGGATCATGATCATCCTGGGTGGCCTGCTCGTCGCGCTGGGCATCGGCGCGATCGTCCTGCTCGTGATGAAGCGCGGCGGCGACGACGACGACGATGACGATGATGACGACGACGATGACGACGACGAGCCGGTGCGCGGCCGTCCGGGCGTGCGGCCCGCGGCCCAGCCCGTTCGCGCGGGTGCCGGAGCCGGTACCTACGGCGGTGGCGGTGGCGGTGGCGCCTATGGCCGCCCCGCCGACCCGACCATGGTGGCCCGTCCGGGTGCCGACGCGACGGTGATGCACCGCCCCGGCGAGTACGGCGGCGTGCCCGCGCAGCGCGGCCCACAGCAGCCCTACGGCGCCCCGGCCCAGCCGACCCAGCAGTACGGCGGCGGCTACGGCTCGCCCGCGCAGCCGACCCAGTACGGCGGCTACGACGGCCAGGCCGCAGGCGGCTACGGCTCCCCCGTCGCGCCGACGAGCGGCTACGGCAGCCCCGCGCCCACCAGCGGCTACGGCAGCCCCGCGCCCACCAGCGGTTACGGCAGCCCGGCCCCGACCTCGGGCTACGGCAGCCCGGCCCCGACGTCCGGTTACGGCGGCGCCGCGCCGACGTCCGGTTACGGCGGCTCCCCGGCCGACGCCTACGGTTCGACCACCCCGACCTCCGGCTACAGCGGCGGGCAGCCCAGCTACGACCAGGGCTACGGCCAGCAGGCCGGCTACGGCGAGCAGCAGGGCTACGGCCAGCAGGCGGGCTACGGCCAGCAGCAGGGCTACCAGGGCCAGTACGACGAGCCCACGCACTACGCGGGCCCGACGTCCGGCGGCAGCGCCTACGGCCAGCAGCCGGGCGGGTACGGCCAGCAGCAGCCGGGCTACGGCCAGGAGCCGTACGGCCAGCAGGCCGGCGGCTACGGCCAGCAGGACCCGTACGGCGCTCAGCAGCCCGCCGGGTACGGCCAGCAGCAGCCCGGTTACGGGCAGCAGGACCCGTACGGCGCCCAGGCCGGCTACGGCCAGCAGCAGGACCCGTACGGCACCCCGCCGGCCGCCGATTACGGCCAGCAGGACCCGTACGGCGCCCAGGGCGGCTACGGCCAGCAGGGCAGCGGTTACCACGACGACCGCCGCAGCAACCGGGACAACCGCCGTCTCGACTGGCTCGACGACTGATCGTCAGCACTCGTGAACAGCAGACGCCCTCCGGAGTTCCCGGGGGGCGTCTGCGTGTGCGGGGCCCGTTGCGCGGCGTGTCGGGACGCACCGGGCGGGAGTGAGGAGACAGAAGGCGGCGCGGTTTGCTGGAATGGTGGGGTGGCCGTCGTCAACGGCATGCGCGGGGTCTCCCGCGTGCCGGCATATGTGGTGATGCAGCCCACGACCCTGTGCAACCTGGACTGCGTCTACTGCTACCTGCCCCTGCGTGCGCAGGACCGCCGGATGCCGGTGGAGGTGGCGCGGGCGGTGGCGGCCGATGCGAACGTCTGGGCGGCCCGGGACCGCTTCTCGGTGGTGTGGCACGGGGGTGAGCCCCTTGCGGCCGGCAGGGAGCATCTGGGGGCGCTGATGGCCCCTTTCGGGCCCGCGGTGGAACAGCACGTGCAGACCAACGCGACGCTGCTGGACGACGCCTGGTGCGAGTTCTTCGCCGCCCGCGGGGTGCGGGTGAGCGTGAGCGTGGACGGGCCCGAGGACCTCAACGGGCAGCGGGTCTCGCGCGCGGGGCGGCCCGCGTACGCCCGGATCGCAAAGGGGATCGCGGCGCTGCGCCGGCACGGCCAGCCGTTCGCCGCGCTGTGCGTGGTGGGTGATCCGCGACCGGGCGTGGCGGCCCGGCTCTACGAGTACTTCCTGACGCTGGGCTGCGACACGCTCGGCGTCAACATCGAGGAGCGGGAGGGCGTCAACGAGCGCCCCAACTCCCATGATCCGGAAGCGGTGCGGGCCTTCTGGGCCGAGCTGGTCGCGGCGTGGCGCGCCGACCCGCGGATCCACGTCCGCGAGCTGGAGTGGAGCCTGCGCTATGTCGGCGCGGTGCTCGACGGCACGTCCGGCGACCTGCTGCCGCGTGAGCTGGACCCGATTCCGACCGTCGGGTATGACGGCGCGGTGGTGCTGCTCTCGCCGGAGCTGGCGGGCTTCCACGACCCGGTGCACGGCGACTTCAGCAGCGGCAACGTGCTGCAGGCCCCGCTGTCGGAGCTGCTGACCGAGCCGCGGCGCACCAGCTGGGTGCCGGAGTTCCTCAGCGGGGTCGAGGCATGCCGGGACACCTGCCCGTACTTCGGCTTCTGCGGCGGCGGGCACGCCGCCAACCGGTACTTCGAGCACGGAAGGTTCGACGGCACGGAGACCGAGCACTGCCGCAACAGCAAGATCCATCTACTGGAGGGAGTGCTCGACCATGTCCGAAGCTCTTGAGGACCGGATCCGCGACGCGCGTGGCGAACTGGCTCCCCTGCTGGAGGAGGCCCGGCTCGCACGACTGGCCCGAAGCGAAGTGCCAGGCGCAGACAGCACGGCTGTCTGCGCCTGGAACCACTTCGAGAACATCCCGACGTTCTTCAACTGGAACAACCGGCCGCGCTGAGACGGCGGTCGTTCAGGAAGTCAGCGGCGGGGAGTCCAGTCCTTACCGTCGTCTTCATCGTCGTCGTCGACGGCGTAGTTCCCGTACGGGTCGTACGGATCCGGCTCGTCGTCTTCGCGCTGATCCTCGACAACAGCACTGCCGCTGCCGCTGCTGAGCTCGCTACCGGCAAGCTCGCGCTGCAAGGCGGCGAGGTCGGTGTTCGGGGAGTGGTACTTCAACTCCCGGGCCACCTTAGTCTGCTTGGCCTTAGCTCGGCCGCGCCCCATGGCCGACCCCCTCGCACATGAATGACGGGGCTACCCGAAGGCGGGCCCCGATGACGTCAGACATCTCTCGTGGGTCATACGGTACATGGGAGGAGGCCACTTCGGCATCTCGGGTTACCGGGTGTCTGGCAGCACATCGGAACCTGTCCGTTTTATTACTGGTAAGGAGTATATCCCTCCCCAGTAATGACGGCCCAGCCTCCGGACCAGCGCCGGAATCCGTCCTTGATCGCAGAAGTTGCCTGGCAATCGGGCGAATGACTGCTCAAGATACGCACGATTGCCAGGCAACTCGAATGATCTAGATCCGGGCGTGGCGCTAGATCCGGATGGTGCGCAGGCGGCCCACCTCGGCCATGCGCTGCTCGGCGAGGCGGTCGGCGGCGGAGGCCGGCGAGATGCCCTCGGTGTCGGCCAGCTCCAGGATCCGCTTGGTGGTGTCGTAGATCTTGGTGGCGCGCAGCTTGGCCCGCTCGAAGTTGAAGCCGTCGATCTCGTCCGCGACCTGGATCACACCGCCCGAGTTGACCAGGTAGTCGGGTGCGTACAGGATGCCGCGGTCGACCAGCAGCTTCTCGATGCCGGTGTGGGCGAGCTGGTTGTTGGCCGCGCCGGCGACGATCTGGGCCCGCAGCGCGGGCACGGTGTCGTCGTTGAGCGCGCCGCCCAGCGCGCAGGGCGCGTAGACGTCGATGTCGCTGGTGATCAGTGCGGTCGCGTCGGCCACCAGGCTCACCTGCGGGTACGTCGCCTTGGCCCATTCCAGGGCCTTCGGGTGGACATCGGTGGCCACGACCTCGGCGCCGTCCTCGACGAGGTGCGCGACGAGGTACTTGCCGACCTTGCCCAGGCCGGCCACGCCGACCCGCTTGCCCTTCAGCGACGGGGTGCCCCAGCGGTGCTCGGACGCGGCGCGCATGCCCTGGAAGACGCCCCAGGCGGTGAGGATCGAGGAGTCGCCGGCGCCGCCGTACTCCACGCTGCGGCCGGTGACGAACTGCGTCTCCCGGGCCACGATGTCCATGTCCTGCACGTACGTGCCGACGTCGCAGGCGGTGTAGTAGCGCCCGCCCAGGGACTGCACGAACCGGCCGTACGCCCGCAGCAGCTGCTCGGACTTGATCTGGTCCGGGTCGCCCCAGATGACCGCCTTGCCGCCGCCCAGGTCCAGCCCGGCGAGGGCGTTCTTGTACGCCATGCCGCGGGAGAGGTCCAGCACGTCGTGCAGGGCCTCGTCCTCCGAGGCGTAGGGGTAGAAGCGCGTGCCGCCCAAGGCGGGCCCCAGCGCCGTCGAGTAGATGCCGATGATCGCTTTCAGGCCGCTGGCCCGGTCCTGGCAGAACACGACCTGCTCGTGACTGCCGTCGGTGAATACGCCCACTGCTGGCTCCAAGGTGACGTCGATGGCCCTTGTGAGGCCCATCCTGCTCGGTCTTTCCGAGGGGTCGGGCGACGCCGCGGTAGCGACGCTCCCGCTGACAGCCTAATCGTGGGAGGATCGCGAGGTGCCGTCACAGTTCGCCGCGTACCTGAGGGTCTACGAGCCGCTCACCGCGTTCGCGCCGGAACGTGAGCGATTCTGGCGCCGCTACGTCGACGAGGGGCGCGCTGTAGGCGTGTCCGACGGGCCCGGCCGCCAGCGGGCGACCGTGCTCGAAGCGCTCGGCGCGGGCTGGTCGCGGCTGCCGGACCTGCCCGATGAGGCGTACGTCATGCAGGGGCTGACCGGGCAGACCGAGGTGACCCTGGTCTGCCCCTGGAACCTGCGGGTCCGGGTGGCCGAGGCGGCGCTGCAGGCGCGCGACGGGGTGCCGCAGGTGCTGGCCGACGCGTTCGTGCCGCCGGTGCTGGTGGACCTGGCGCAGACCGTGGTCGAGCAGACCCGGGCCGAGGACCGCATGCACGAGCAGGTCGCCACCTGGGGCGTGCCGCTGCGCTGGTTCGTGCTGGTCTCCCCGGCGGAGCGCGACCTGGTGCTCGAACCGACCCGCCGGGTGCTGCGCTACCGCACCGAGATCGGCAAGGCCCGCCAGCGGGCCCACAAGGGGCTGCGCGTGCTGCGCCGGACCCTGGGCGACGTGCCCATCACCGACTCGCTGCGGGAGACCGCCCGCTGGCTGGAGTCGTTCCACCCCGGCTCGGTGGTGGAGCTGGACTACGGCGGCCTCACCGGCCTGCTTCCCGAGGAAGCGCTGCGCGACGACGACTCCGTCGAGCTGGTCGCCACGGGTCTGGCCGGGCTGGAGCGCGAGGACGGCGACGCCGCCACGGCGGCGTACGAGCAGCTCGTGCAGCGGTGGCGGGCGATCCAGCTGATGGAGCGAAGCAACTGACAGTGAGTAGTTTTCGAGTAACTTTCAGTGATCGAAAGCTATGAAATTACTGTCTTCATCCGCTAAAAGCAGACATGTCGTTCATTCATCATCCGTCCATCCACGGACCTTCACCCGTTCGGCCCATGTCGGACATCGGGGACTAGCCGGACTATGGGTAGCGCGTTGGCCGGCGGGACCCCGGCCTACGTCTATAGGTACTTGTGGAGGAGACCGCATGGCGTCGCGTACGCACGAACCAGAACCCCTGCTCACCCCGGCAGAGGTCGCATCGATGTTCCGCGTCGACCCGAAGACGGTGACCCGGTGGGCCAAGGCGGGCAAGCTCAGTGCGATTCGCACGCTGGGCGGCCACCGTCGCTACCGTGAGTCGGAGGTGCGCGCTCTGCTCCAGGGTCAGATCCCGCACCAGCGTCAGGGCGACTGAGCAGCACAACCGGAGGGCTGACCGCCCTCCTACATACCCCCCATGGCCAAAGCTCCGCCCACGCTGCCCCCGCAGCGGGACGGAGCTTTGGTCATTTTCAGGTCAGGGGACGAGTGCGCCGTCGCGCAGCGTGACGACCCGGTCGGCCATCTCCATCAGTGCCGCGTCGTGGGTGGCGACGAGTGCGGTCATGCCGCGGGCGTGCACCAGGGCGCGGAGCAGGTCCATGATCTGGCGGCCGGTCTCGGAGTCGAGCTGGCCGGTCGGTTCGTCGGCGATGAGCAGTTGCGGGTCGTTGGCCAGCGCGCGGGCGACCGCGACGCGCTGCTGCTGGCCGCCGGACAGCTCGTACGGCCGCTGGTTGGCGTGCCCGCCGACCCCGACCAGTTCCAGCAGCACCGACACCCGCTGCTCGCGCTCTGCGGGCGGCACCTTCGCCAGCCGCAGCGGCACGCCCACGTTCTCGGCCGCGGACAGGATCGGCACCAGCCCGAACGACTGGAACACGAACCCGATCACGTCTCGGCGCAGGGTCACCAGCTGAGGCTCGGCCGCGGAGGTGACCTCCTGCCCGCCGATGAAGACCTTGCCCGAGGTGGGCCGGTCCAGGCCGCCGATGATGTTGAGCAGCGTCGTCTTGCCCGCGCCCGAACGGCCGCGCACCGCCACCAGCTCGCCCCGCCCGGCGCTGAACGACACGTCCCGCACCGCGTGCACGACCTTGCCGGCCCGGCCGAAGTCACGGCAAATGTTCTCCACCCTGACCAGCTCGTCAGCCACGGCGCACCTCCACATGGTCGGACTCCAGGTTCAGCTTCACCCGGTCCTTGAGTTCCAGTTCCTGCACGAACGACGACGGCAGCTGCATCCGGCCCGCCCGGTCCAGCACCGCGTACTCCTCGCTGACCAGCTCCGTGCCGCCGTCGGCGGTGACCCGCGCACTGCGGCGCACCTCCGAGGCCAGCCGCCCGTCACGGATGGCCACGGTACGCCGGACCTGCGTGGACACGTTCGGGTCGTGGGTCACCACCACCACCGTCACACCCAGCTCGGCGTTGATCGTCTGCAACGCGGTGAACACCGCCGCCGCGGTCGACTCGTCCAGCTCACCGGTCGGTTCGTCGGCGAACAGCACCTCCGGGTCGTTGGCCACCGCCAGGGCGACCGCGACGCGCTGCTGCTCGCCGCCGGACATCTGATCCGGCCGCCGGTCCGCGCAGTAGCCGACGCCGACCATCTCGAGCAGCTCGTAGGCCCGCTGCCGGGCCGCGCGGCCCGACCGCGTGCCCGCCAGCTTCATCGGCGTGATCACGTTCT
>NZ_ML769320.1:0-17897 GCF_009720365.1 Catellatospora paridis
TGCACCGGGCGCGGCTGCGCGGGGGCGGCGTTGACGGCGGTGGGCTGCACGCGGCGGCGGGCGCCGGTGGCGGCGGCCATCGCGGGCGGCGCGGAGGTGACGGCTACGCCGGTCCGCCGGGCGGGCTGGGCCGGGGCGGCGGCCGCAGGCGGGGCCATCCGCTCGGCGAGCGTGTCGATGATGGCGGCGCCGGCGGCGTCGGATGAGCGCACGGCGGCCACGCTGTGGCGCACGGAGTCGGCCACGGCGGCGGTCAGCTGCTTGCCGACGGCGTTGCGGCGGGGGGTCTCGGCGATGGCGACGCGCAGCGCGGTGACCGCCTCCAGGGCGGTGCCGCTGTCGCAGACGCCGTCGGCGACCAGGCGCGCGGCGACGGTCTCGGCGGTGGCGCCGTTGTCGCGGTTGCGGGAGCCGGACTGCCCGGCCAGCATGCCCGGCTCGGGCAGGGCCTCGAGCACGGCCAGGGCGACGGGCGCGGCGGGGTCGGGATAGGCGCGCAGGGCGGCCGGGTACAGCTCGCGCAGCACCTCGCGCAGGGCCACCGCGGCGGCGTGCCGGCCGACGGCCAGCGCCGCGTGCGCGGCCAGCACCGGCTTGAAGGCGACGAACTCGCGGGGCGCGGGACCGACCACCGCGGACAGGGCGCCGGCCTGCAGTGCGCGGGCGAGCCCGACGGCACGGCGCTCGTCGGGGGAGGAGTTGGCCTCGTCGAGGGACTCGTCGTCGGCGAACCGGTCGGCGAAGTCGTCGGCGGACTCGTCATCGGTATACGCGATCGCCCGGCCTGACGCGGCGAGCAGCGAGATGACCTGCTGGTCGTCGCTGTCCGCGGCCACCGTGACCATCGTCGAGCCGCCGAACCTCTCCGCCAGCAGCGACGTCACCAGCGCGTAGCCGGCGGGATCGTCGTTGATGACGCAGAACTCCAGCAACCTGCCGGAGTCGTCGACAACGGCGACGGTCAGCCGGTTCACGGCCGCCGCAAGGTTGTCCCCCGCGTCGACCTCCGGATCTGTCGACGCGATACCGCAGTACACCCGCACGAGCGCCACGGACTCGTCCTCCTCCCGGACCCCTCGTGTGCCAAAGACTGATGTTCCCTGGTTAGGGGTCAGTCGCGCCAGTCCACAGCGCCAGAGATCTTGCCAATAATCGAGCGCCAGCCGATGGATGCCTGCTCTGCCCCGATTTTCTTCAGCTTTCGCTTCGCGAAGAACGCACCGAGACCGCCCTCTTCCGAAGCGCGCAGCGCCTCGTCGAGGTCGTCGAGCGGGGAACCCGGGGAGAGCGCCACCATGACCGGCTTGAGGCGCAGAGCGTAGCTCACGTCCCTGGCAAACTCCCCAGCGCGCAGCACCAGCTCGGCATCCCAGGCGTCCGGGCCGCCGCGCAGGTTCTCCACGACCAGGTCCAGTTCGTACGCATCGTCCTCGCCCGCGACCACGTCAGTGACCTTGACCGACTTGGCGAGCTTCGACCAGCCTTCGAGCTGCTTCATGTCGTGCGGTGCGCCGGAGCGCACGAAGTCGGACAGGCCCTTGGCCGACAGGAACAGCAGCAGGCGGCCCTTGTGCGAGAGGAAGACGGGCACCTCTTCGTCGGAGACGGCGGCGGCGTCCTCGTCGTCCTCCTCGGCGTCGGAGTCCTCCTCGGCGGACTCCACGGCGCGCTCGGCGACCTCGTCCTCGGCGGGAGCCGCGGCGACCTCGTCGAGGGCCTCCTTGGTCCACTGGAACTCGGGCAGCTCCTCGTCATCGGCGACGCCGATGGGGCGGCCGGTGCGACCGGCGAAGATCGCGTCGTCGTCCTCGCGGTCGGCGATGTCGGTCGGGGTCAGCTCGCTGGCGGGACGGTACGCCCGCAGCGTCAGTCCGACCTTGCCGCCGGGCAGGGCTACCTCGACCGGCGAGACCTGGTACTCGTCCCAGAGCGTGCTTGCCACTGCTGACCTCCGCCGTTCAGCTGCCGACCTCTACCGGGTCGGTGACTCTCCGCACACCCTAGTGGTTCGGGTCAGCCCCCGTGCGCCCGCACCCAACCCTGGGTTCCGCGCTCCCTCACGCTGCCGCCGTCCAACACCAGGACCTCGTCGAACGCGTCGAGACCGGTCAGCCGGTGGGTCACCAGCACCACCGAGCGGTCGCCGCGGTGCGCCAGCACGGCCGCGAGCACCGCGTCCGCCTGGGCGGGATCGAGGCCCTCGGTGGGCTCGTCGAGCAGCAGCACCTGCGGGTCGGCCAGCACCGCGCGGGCCAGCGCGAGCCGCTGCCGCTGGCCGCCGGACAGCTCCGCGCCGTCTTCGCCGACGCGCACGTCCAGCCCGTGCGCGTCCACCCAGTCCCCCAGCCCGGCGGTCCGGCAGGCGGCGACCAGCTCGCCGTCCGTCGCGCCGGGGCGCGCCAGCAGCAGGTTGTCGCGCACCGAGGCGTGGAACAGGTGCGCGTCGGCCAGCAGCCCGGTCACCGCCGCGGGCCACCGCTCCCGGTCGTACGCCGTGATCGGGGTGCCGTCGGCGACCACGCTGCCGGTGTCCACGGCGATCGCGCCGGTGAGCAGGGCGAGCAGGGTGCTCTTGCCCGCGCCCGACGGGCCGACCACCGCGACCCGGCGACCGGGCGGCAGGTCGAGGTCGATGTCGTGCAGCGCGGGCGGGGCGTCGGCCCGGTAGCGCACCCCCGCACCGCGCAGCCGCAGATGTACGGAACCGTCCGGGACCGGCAGCCCGCCGGACGCGCCGGTCGCCGGCTCGCCCAGCAGCTCGGCGACGCGGCGCAGGCTGCCCTGGATCTCGGCGCCCTTGCGGGCGGCGGCCAGCAGCGACAGCGCCAGCTCCCCGGCGGCCAGGGTGGCCACCGCCAGCACCGCGAGCCACACCCCGGGCAGGCCGCGCGACATCGCGGTGATCATCACGGCCATCGCGGTCACCCCGCCGAACGCGGTCGCCGCGGCGTCCACCGCGAACGAGCGCCGGGCCAGCGCGCGCTCCACCCGGGCCAGCTCGTCGGCGTGCGCCGCCCCGCGGGCCTCGTACTCGGGGCGGGCGCCGAAGGCGGCGAGGTCGGCCGCACCGTGCACCAGGTCGACGGTGTCCACCGCGTACGCGGCGCGCAGCGGGGCCAGCCTGGCCGACCCGTGCCGGGCCAGCCGGGCGGCGAGCAGCGGCAGCGCCACGCCGGTGACCAGCAGGCCGGCCAGCAGCACCAGGGCGGTGGCCGGGTCGGCGAGCAGGGCCGTGCCGACCGCGGCGACGGCGACCAGCCCGGCCGCGGCCATCGGCAGCAGCACCCGGATCACCAGGTCCTGCACGGCGTCCACGTCGGAGACCATCCGGCTGAGCGCGTCCGCCCGGCGCGCCGGGGGCCGGTCGACCAGCGCCGCGAAGATACGGGCCCGCACCTCGGTGACCATGCGCAGCACGGCGTCGTGGCTGGCCAGCCGCTCGCCGTAACGCAGCACGCCGCGGCCGATGGCCAGCGCCCGGACCAGCACGATGGCGATCGACAGCGCGATCAGCGGCGGCTGCCCGGCCGCCGTGGCGAGCAGCCAGGTCGCGGCGGCCATGAGCCCCAGGCCCGCCGCCTCGGTCCCGGCCGCCAGCAGCCCGGCGCCCACAAAACGCCACCGCAGGGGGTACGCGAACGCCAGCACCCGCCGCATCGCCGCGTCACCCGGCACACCGCGCCCGCGCACCTCGCCATGTTCGGCTTCCGGCAGGTCGGCGCGGGGCGCGAAGGCGTCGGGCGAGGCGGCGGAGGTGGTCATGCGGTCACCAGTTCGTGGAGGGTGCCCTGGTCGACGCGGACCACGCGGGTCGCCGCGGCGAGCAGGGCCGGGCGGTGCGCCACCAGCAGTGCGGTCCGGCCTTCGACCAGGGACAGCGTCGAGGAGACGACGGCCTGTTCGCTGGCGGCGTCGAGGCGGGCCGTGGGCTCGTCGAGCAGCAGCAGGGGAGCGTCGCGCAGGAAGGCGCGGGCCAGCGCGAGCCGCTGCCGCTCGCCGCTGGACAGGCCGTGCCCGCGCTCGCCGAGCACGGTGTCCAGGCCCTGCGGCAGCGCGTCGACCACCGGGCCGAGCGCGGCGGCGCGGGCCGCCTGCGCGATGCTCTCCCGAGGGGCGTCCGGCGTGCCCAGCGCGATGTTGGCGGCCAGTGTGTCGGCGAACAGGTGGGCCCGCTGCGGCACCCAGCCGAGCTGCCGCCGCCAGCCGTCGAGGTCGAGTTCGGCCAGGTCCGTGCCGTCCACCAGGATCCGGCCCGCGGTCGGCGTGGTGAAGCCGAGCAGCAGGTTCAGCAGCGTGCTCTTGCCGCCGCCGCTCGGGCCGACCAGGGCGATCCGCTCGCCGGGCCGGACGGTGAGGTCGACGTCGCGCAGCGCAGTGGTGCGCTCGTACGCGACGGTCACCCCGCGCAGCTCGATCGGGCCGCCGCGCGGTGCGGTGCGGGCACCCCCGGCCGATCCGCCGTCGGCGGCCGCCAGCAGGGTGAACGCCTGGTCCAGCGCGGTCAGGCCCTCCATGCTCGCGTGGAACTTCGTGCCGGCGGCGCGCAGCGGGGCGTACGCCTCCGGGGTCAGCAGCAGCACGGTGAACGCGGCGGCCAGCGTCATGCCGCCGCCCAGCAGCCGCAGGCCCACCGGCACCGCCACCAGCGCGACCGAGATCGTGCCGACCAGCTCCAGCACCAGCGCGGACAGAAAGGCGATGCGCAGCGTGCGCATCGTCGCCTCGCGGTGCCGGTCGGCCATCTCGCGCACCGCGGCGACCTGCGCGCGGGCCCGGCCGAACGCCTTCAGCGTGGGCAGGCCGGACAGCATGTCCAGGAAGTGGCCGCCGAGCATGCTCAGCCGCCGCCACTGGCGCTCGGTCGCGACGCGGGTCTGCCAGCCGACCAGGATGCCGAAGATCGGGATGAGTGGCAGGGTGACCAGCACGATCACCGCCGAGGCGAGGTCGGCGAAGGCCAGCATGGCCAGCACCCCGACCGGCACCGTCACGCCCAGCACGAGCTGCGGCAGGTAGCCGGTGAAGTAGCCGTCCAGCGCGTCGAGGCCCCGCCCGGTGAGCGTGGCCAGCTCCCCCGCCCGCTGCCCGGCCAGCCAGCCCGGCCCGCGGCGGCCGACCGCGCCGAGCAGGTCGGCCCGCAGGCTCGCCTTGACCGTGGCCGCCATGCGCGCCGCCACCACGCCCAGCCCGCTGGTGAGCGCCGCGCGGGCAGCCAGCGCGAGCAGGAACACGGTGATCGCGGCCGGGTCGAGCCGCAGCTCCACCGCGGCGGCCAGGGCTCGGGCGAGCGCGGCCGCCGCGGTGACGACGGCGATGGCGACAGCCGCCCCGAGCACCCCCAGCAGGACCACGTCACGCCGGGTGGACGGGACCTGCCGGAGCAGACGGGGATCGAACGGACGCGCCACGCTGTCCATCGTGCCCGATGGCGTGGGTCACTGCCCCGCAGGCCCGGCCACCGTGATGCTCTCGGCGAACCGGATCAGGTCGGCCTCGCTCAGATCACTCCTGCTCTGCATGATCAGCAAGACGCGCCGCTCGTCGAGCAGGATCGCCAGGTCGGTGGGTTTGCCCTCACCGCCCCTGGTCAGCTGGGCGGGGCGCCCGCCGACCGTCAGCGAGCTGGTCATCGGCACCAGACTGGTGTCGGACCCGACATGGACGCAGACGCCTTCCGGGTCCTGGGGCGCCAGCCGCGGTTCGCGGCTCAGGCAGACGTGCCGCGCGTCGAGGCTGCTGACCTCGTACCCGTTCGGCATCAGCGTGTAGGTGAGCTGCGGCGTGGCGGTCATCCGGCCGGGCTTCAGCTCGCGGGCGATCCGCTCGACCTCCGCCACGGTGAGCAGGCCGCCGAAGCTCTGCACGGTCACCCACCGGCCGTCGCGCCGCCAGGTCAGGCCGACCTGGAGCTCACCGTTCTCGTCGGTGCCCGTGCGCAGCGTCGCCGTCACCCCGTTCACCTGGGTGCTCCTCGTCTCGGCGGCCTCCCAGTCCCAGTCGTACGCGGTGGGCCCGGCGTAGACCAGCAGCTTCCGCGGGTTGCCGAGGCTCTCCACGCCGGTCATGTCCAGCGCGGAGACGACCTGCAGCGGGCCGGCCTTCGCAGGCACGAAGCCCGGCTGGTACGGGAACACCGGCAGCACCTCGGCGGCCGGCCGCGGCACCAGCACTGACGCGGTCGTGGCCGACGGGCCGGCGCTCACCGACGGGCCGGCGCTCACCGACGGGCCGGCGCTCACGGGCGGCGTCGGTGTCGGGGTGATCACGGGCGGCGGCTGCTGCCCGCGCCAGAACGGGGTCAGCACGACCAGGGCGACGAGCACCAGCGCGGCGGTCGCGGCCAGGGCCGCCCGGCGGCGCAGCCGCACCGCGCCCGCCCGGCGGTGCACCGCGTCCACGGGCACCCCGGCGAAGGTCCGCTCGTCGGCGGGCAGCGGCGCCGGCGCGCTGAACTCCTCGCGCAGCGCGGCCAGGCCGCGGGAGGCGTGCACCCGCACCGTGGCGGGCGAGCAGTCCATCAGCTCGGCGATGCGCGCGTCGTCCAGGTCCTCGAAGAAACGCAGCACGAGCACCGTGCGCTGGCGGCGGGGCAGCGTGCCCAGCAGTGCCCACAGCTCGTCGCGCACCGCGTGCCGCTGGGCGAAGTCGTCTGCGTCGGCGACGTCCGGCGGGGTCTCCAGCGGGCGCTCCCGGTGCGACAGCCGCCGCCACCAGGACGAGTGCGCCCACACCAGGGCCTTGCGCAGGTATGCGTCCGGGTTCTCCGCCTCGATGCGGTCCCAGCGGTGGTACGCCTTGGCCAGCACGTCCTGCACCAGGTCCTCGGCCAGGTGCCGGTCGCGGCAGAGCAGGTACGCGAAGCCGACCAGCGGCCCGGAACGGGCGCGGACGTAGTCGTCGAACTCCGGGTGCACGGGCGTCTCCTCAGCCGGGTGAGCGGGGGTCTCGCGGCTAAGACGCCACCGGGCGGGCGCGTTGTTTACCGGTGCGCGGAGAAATCTCCGATCCGGGTCAGCAGGGCGTCGCGGATGGCCGGGCGGTTGCCGAACACCAGCAGGAACGCCGCCTCGCGCAGCAGGCGCTGGGCGTGGTTGTCGCGCAGCACCGCTCGCGCGCCGGTCTGCACCGTCAGCCGCGCGGTGGCCCGCAGCACCAGGTCGGAGGCGGCCGCGCGGGCGGCGGGCAGCGCGTTCGCGTCCGCGGCGAGCAGGGCGGCCCGGGTCACCGCCAGTTCGGCGTCGAGCGGGCTCGGCCCGAGCAGGCGGCAGCACCGGTTCACCACACCGAGCGCGAGGAAGCCGTTCAGCGCCGAGCCGCTCGCGTCCGATGACGACCATTTCGCGTACGCCTGCACGTCGGCGAGCCGGTCCGCGGGCACGAAATGGCCGTCGAAGCGCACGTCCACGGTCCGGCTCGCCTGCACCGCGACCAGCTCCAACGGCGTGGTCACCAGGGTCGGCGCGTCGGCCGCGTCGACGAACAGGAAGTGCACGTCGTCGTGTTCGTCCCGGGCGGCGGTGTACAGCGTGTCGATCATGTCCCAGCCGGTCACCCACGGCACCACCCCGTCGAGCAGGTAACCGCCGTCGACGGCGCGCACCCGCATCGGCGCGGTGGGGCTGCGCAGCCCGGCCAGCGCGATCCCGGCCCGGCGTACGCCGCGGGCCAGGGGTTCCAGCCAGGACTCGCGGATGCCGGGACGGTCGCTGCCGGCCGCGGCCAGGACCGGGCCGTGGTGTTGCAGCCAGACGAACGCGGTGGTCAGGCACCCGCCGGCCAGGCTCTCCAGCAGTGCCGCGAGCAGCGGGAGGTCCCGGCCGAAGCCGCCCGATGACGCGGCGACGCCGTAGAAGCCCTCGGCGGCCAGCAGGTCCAGCTGGGACGCGGGCACCCGGTCCGCGCCGTCCACGGCGAGCGCGGCCGGGAAGAGGATCTCGTCCGCGATCTCCTGCGCCCGCGCCCGCAACCTGGCTGCGTCATCCATGCGGTCCCCCTTCACCGACCCAGGATCGCAGAGCGCCCGCCGCGCCGAACGGATCCCGCATGGTTCGTGCCGCCGGGGCGACACCGGCCGCGCCGGATCCACCGAGTGGTCACGGGGTACGGGGGCGGATCTCGTCGCTCGGGTCCGGGTCGATGAACAGGCCGCCCTGCACCCCGATGAAGCGGTAGCTGACCTGCCGCAGGGGCCACAGCACCCAGGGGCGCTCGGCCGCGTCGATCGGGCGGCCGTCGGCGTGCCCTGCCGCGCCGACCAGCACCCAGGAGTACGTGGTGGACAGCACGGTGATCGTGTCGCCGGTGACGCCGACCGGGGTGAGCCCGCGCGGCAGGCCGTCGCGCACCTCGTCGGCGGTCTCGTCGTCGGCGTACAGCACGGCGCGCAGCGTCGCGACCGCGTCGCTGTCGTCGGTGGTGTACGTCGCGCGTACGGTCAGGTAGCAGTTGCGCAGGTTGAGCAGGTTGTCGTCGGGCAGGACCCCATCGCAGCCGCGCTGTTCGGCAGCGGTGACCCGGACGAGGCGGTCGTCGTTCATGGTCAGTTCGGCGGGGAAGACGTCGGTGGCGCGTACCCAGGTGGGTTCGCTCCTGTTGACGGCCAGCGGCAGCGCCGCGGTCATCAGCACCACCGCGCCGACCAGCGCGACCGTGTTGTAGCGGCGGTCGACCGCCGGCACCGCCCTGCCCACGAACACCAGGACCAGCAGGAACAGCAGCACCGCACCGGCCCCGCCCAGCGCCCACAGGATGCCGGCGTCCACCGCTTCGCTGCCCGGTCCCTTGACCAGGCCCGACAGGTCGCGCTTGCGGCCGGGGAGGAAGGTGAGGGCGACCAGGCCGACCACGGCGGTCGCGGTGCCCAGCGCCACCCGCCCGCGTTTGGCGAGCCGGTTCCACAGCGCGGCCACCAGCAGCAGCATCGCGGCGGGCGTGGTGACGATCAGCCATCCCGCGGCGGTCATGCCGGCGGTGGAGCAGGCCGACAGGTCGCAGGCGAGGCCGAGCACGGCGGAGCGCACATACCCGCCGAGGCGGATGTAGGCGATGACCGCGCCGAAGAAGCCGAGGACGGCCAGCAGACTCCACAGGCACCCGAAGCGCGAACTTGCGCCGCTGCCGGCCACCCGCTTCGCGGCACGGCGATCCGCCTTGCCGACGTACTCGATCGGGCCGCTGCCGGGGGTGGGGCTGTTCATGATCGGCCACCCTAGCGAACCCGCGCACGCCCGACCTGCCGCTGCCCGCCCTCGTCGCCGACCAGGCGGCCGCGCCCGATCCGGACGCCGCCACGGCAGCTCAACGGCTCGAGATGTGAGGAAGGGCACCTTCTGCATCGTATGGCGATGTGAAGGTGCCCTTCCTTCGTTCACATGCCCTTGGGGTGCCAGACGGTCTTGGTTTCGAGGTACGCCGTCATGGGGGCGAGGCCGGGGTCGGCGGTCCAGTCCAGACCGGCGGCCGGGCGGCGGACCCGCTTGAGGGTCTCCGCGGCGGCCTGCTCCAGCTCCAGGGCCAGCTTGGCGTCGGCGACGCCGGTCAGGTCGAGGCCGTTGACGTCGCTGTGCGAGGCGAGCCACGGGGCGACCTCGGCGGCCGAGCCGGTGAGGATGTTGACCACGCCGCCGGGGACGTCGGAGGTGGCCAGGACCTCGGCCAGGGTGATCGCGACGCGCGGGGCGTCGGTGATCACGATGACGGTGTTGCCGGTGGCCATCGCCGGGGCGATGACGCTGACCAGGCCGAGCAGGGTCGGCGTGGCCGGCGCGACGACCGCGATCACGCCGCTGGGCTCGGGCGAGGAGATGTTGAAGTACGGTCCGGCGACCGGGTTGGCCCCGCCGACGACCTGCGCGAGCTTGTCGGTCCAGCCCGCGTACCAGACCAGCCGGTCGATCGCCTCGTCCACCTCGGACGCGGGCACCTCCAGCGCGGCGAACTCGTCGCGGCGGCTCTCCAGCATCTCGGCGACCCGGTAGATCACCTGGCCCTTGTTGTACGCCGTCGCGCCGGACCACTTGCCGAATGCGGCCCGCGCGGCGAGCACGGCGTCGCGGGCGTCCTTGCGGGAGGCCTGGGCGGCGTTGGCCACGAAGTGCCCCTTGCTGTCGGCGACGACGTAGGTGCGGCCCGACTCGCTGCGCGGGAACGCACCACCGATGAAGAGCTTGTACGTCTTGCGTACGGCCAGCCGCGGCGCGGTGACCGTGGCACCGGCGGTGACCCGGGTGGCGGAGGCGACGGAGTCCGCGGACTCCTTCTTCTTAGCCGGCAAGGTAGGCCTCCAGCCCGTGGCGGCCGCCCTCGCGGCCGTAACCCGATTCCTTGTAACCGCCGAACGGCGAGGTCGGGTCGAACTTGTTGAACGTGTTCGCCCAGACCACACCGGCCCGGAGTTGGTCGGCGATGGCGAGGATGCGGGAGCCCTTCTCGCTCCACACCCCGGCCGACAGCCCGTACGGCGTGTTGTTGGCCTTCTCGACCGCCTCGCCCGGGGTGCGGAAGGTCAGCACCGACAGCACCGGCCCGAAGATCTCCTCGCGGGCGATGCGGTGCGCCTGGGACACGCCGGTGAAGATGGTCGGCGCGAACCAGAAGCCGCGCTCGGGCAGCTCGCACGCGGGCGACCAGCGCTCCGCGCCCTCGGCCGAGCCGATCTCGGCCAGTGCCTTGATGCGCGACAGCTGCTCGGCGGAGTTGATCGCGCCGACGTCGGTGTTCTTGTCCAGCGGGTCGCCGACGCGCAGCGTGGCCATGCGCCGCTTGAGCGACTCCAGCAGCTGGTCGGCGACGGACTCCTGGACCAGCAGCCGGGAGCCCGCGCAGCACACGTGGCCCTGGTTGAAGAAGATGCCGGTGACGATGCCCTCGACGGCCTGGTCGATCGCGGCGTCGTCGAAGACGATGTTCGCCGCCTTGCCGCCCAGCTCCAGGGTGACCTTCTTGTTCGTGCCCGCGACCGCGCGGGCGATGATCCGGCCCACCTCGGTCGAGCCGGTGAAGGCGACCTTGTCCACGTCAGGGTGGTTGACCAGCGCCGCGCCGGTCTCGCCCGCGCCGGTGACGATGTTGACCACGCCCGGCGGCAGCTCGGCCTGCTGGCAGATCTCCGCGAACAGCAGCGCGGTCAGCGGGGTCGTCTCGGCGGGCTTGAGCACCACCGTGTTGCCCGCGGCCAGCGCCGGGGCGATCTTCCAGGCCAGCATGAGCAGCGGGAAGTTCCACGGGATGACCTGCCCGGCCACGCCCAGCGGGCGCGGGTCCGCGCCGAAGCCGGCGTACGGCAGCTTGTCGGCCCAGCCCGCGTAGTAGAAGAAGTGCGCCGCGGCCAGCGGCACGTCCACGTCGCGGGACTCCTTGATCGGCTTGCCGTTGTTCAGCGACTCCAGCACGGCCAGCTCGCGGCTGCGCTCGGCGATGATCCGCGCGATCCGGAACAGGTACTTGGCCCGCTCCCGGCCCGGCATCACGCCCCAGACGTCCTCGTAGGCGCGGCGGGCGGCCTTGACGGCCCGGTCCACGTCCGCGGTCGACGCCTCGGCGATCTCGGCCAGCACCTCCTCGGAGGCGGGGGAGATGGTCTTGAAGCTGCCCGCGCCGTCGACGAACTCGCCGTTGATGAACAGCCCGTACGACGGCTGCAGCTTCACGATCGAGCGCGACTCCGGCGCCGGAGCGTATTCGAATCTGCTCATGATTAGTCCAGGGTGAAGTAGTCGGGGCCGCTGTAGTGGCCGGTGGCGAGCTTGGTGCGCTGCATCAGCAGGTCGTTGAGCAGCGTGGACGCGCCGAACCGGAACCAGTCCGGGTCGAGCCAGCCGTCGCCGGCGATCTCGTTGACCATGACCAGGTACTTGATGGCGTCCTTGGTGGTGCGGATGCCGCCCGCGGGCTTCACGCCGACCTTGCGGCCGGTGCTGTCGAGGAAGTCCCGCACGGCCTCCAGCATGATCAGCGTGACGGGCAGGGTGGCCGCGGGGGCGACCTTGCCGGTGGAGGTCTTGATGAAGTCGCCGCCCGCCAGCATGGCCAGCCAGGACGCGCGCCGCACGTTGTCGTAGGTGACCAGCTCGCCGGTCTCCAGGATGACCTTGAGGTGGGCGTTGCCGCAGGCCTCCTTGATCGCCGTGATCTCCTCGAAGACCTCCAGGTAACGACCGGACAGGAACGCGCCCCGGCTGATCACCATGTCGATCTCGTCGGCGCCCGCGGCGACGGCGGCCCGGGTGTCGTCGAGCTTCACCTTCAGCGGGGCCTGTCCCGACGGGAAGGCGGTCGCGACGCTGGCCAGGTGGATGCCGGAGCCGCGCAGCGCCTCGTGGGCGGTCGGCACCATCGACGGGTACACGCAGATCGCCGCGACCGGCGGGCAGGTCGGGTCACCCGGATCGGGCTGGCGGGCCTTCGCGCACAGCGCCCGGACCTTGCCGGGGGTGTCCGAACCCTCCAGCGTGGTCAGGTCCACCATCCGGATGGCTAGGTCGATCGCCCACGCCTTCGCGGTCGTCTTGATCGAGCGGGTGCCCAGTCCGGCGGCGCGCGCATCGGCGCCGACCCGGTCGACGCCGGGCAGGCCGTGCAGGAAGGTCCGCAGCGCCGCGTCAGAGCGCGTGACCTCGGACAACGGTGAGATGGTGGCCGTCATGCCGCGAAGTCTACGCGGTCTCATGAATATCGATCTTGTCCATGTCGTGGGATCGGCGGAAGGGTGGCCGCCGTCACCACATCCCCCCGACATGCCGTGTTCACGCCACATCAACACTGGTCACCGACCGTCTTGGTGTGCGAATCATGCACTTCACCGACACGTACCTGCCGCGCCGCGACGGAGTCGTCACGTCGCTGCGAACGCTGCGCGCGGCCCAGGCCGCCGCCGGACACGACGTGCACTGCGTCGTCCCGGCCCACAAGGACCAGCAGGACGAACCCGGCCTGCTCCGGGTGCCCGCCCTCGCCTGCGGCGTCGCCGACCTGCGGCTGGCCCGCTGGGCACTGTGCGCCCGGAGCACGCGCGAACAGCTGGTCGCCGACCTCGCCGCATACCGGCCCGACGTGGTGCACGTGCACACGCCCGGCCCCGCGGGGCTGCTCGGCGTGCTGCTGGCCGCCCGGCTCGGGGTGCCGCTGGTCCAGACGTACCACACCGACCTGCACGCCTATGCCGAGGCGTATCGCGTGCCCGGCTGGGCGCTGCGGCTGCTGCTGCGCCTGTACGCGGGACGGCTCGGGGTGCCCGCGGCCCTGCGCGGCGACCGCGCCGCGGTGCTCAGCGAGGGCAACCGGCTGCTGCTCGGCGACGCCCGCGCGGTGGTCGTGCCGACCCGGGCCGTGCTCGACCGGGTCGCCCTGCCGGTGCCCGCGCAGCGGATGGCGCTGATCCCTACCGGCGTGGCCGAGCGGCCGGCGTCGCGGGCCGAGGCCGGGGCGTTCCGGGCCGGGCACGGCATCGGGCCGAAGGACCCCGTGGTGCTGTTCGTCGGACGGGTCAACCGGGAGAAGGGCGTCGACCTGCTGGTCCCGGCGTTCGCCCGGGTGCTGGCGGCGACGCCGAGAGCCCGGCTGGTGCTGGTCGGCGCGGTCTACGAGCGCCGCTGGCTGGCCCGGCTGCTCCGGGCGGCCGGACCCGGCGTCGCCGACCGGGTGGTGCTGACCGGGCAGCAGCCCCCGCACGTGGTGGCCGCGGCGTACGCGGCGGCGGACGTGTTCGCCTTCCCGTCGCGTACCGACACGCAGGCCCTCGTGCTGCAGGAGGCCGCCCTCGCCGGGCTGCCCGCGGTGCTGGCCGACCCGTCCCTGCACCGCTACGGCACCCTCGACGGCAACGCGGTGCTGGCCGAGCCCGACCCGGCCGCGTTCGGTGACGCGGTGCTGAAGCTGCTCACCGACCGCCGGGCCGCGCGCCGCCTCGGTGCCGCCGCGCGGGCCTGCGCGGCCGGCCACACCCCGCAGCGCTACGCCGAAGCGATGTGCGCGGTCTACACCGCCGCCCACGCCCCGGTCCGGACGGCCGTGGCCACGCCCGACCCGGTGGCTCACGCCGCCCTCGCTCCGGCCCCGGTGATCCCCGCCGGACCGGCGCCCGCCCCGCTCGGCCCGGCGCTCGGCCCGCTCGTTCCCGCCGCCCTCGTGCCGGATGCGCCCGGTCGTGCCGTACACGTGGCGGACGCGCTGGTCGCCGCGGCGCAGGGGGTGGACGACCGGGTCCGTCTGGCGGCGCACGGGGCGGGGTGAGCGGGACTTACACCACGGAGGTTGCGCCCGCGACACCGGTTGGCACGACGCGGGCGGCTACGGGCGGGTAGTTTCACGTCGTGGACGTACTCGTCGTTGATCACCCGTTGGCCCAGGCCCGCCTCACCGCCATGCGCGACTCACGCACCGACTCGAGCAGCTTCCGGGCCGCGTTGCACGAGCTCACCACCATGCTGGCGTATGAGGCCACCCGCACCTTCAAGGCCGACACGTTCCCGGTCGAGACCCCGGTCGCGACCGCGGTGGGCACCCGCCTGGCGAACCCGCCGCTGCTGGTGCCGGTGCTGCGCGCCGGGCTCGGCATGGCCGACGCCGCGCTCAGCCTGCTGCCCGAGTCCTCGATGGGCTTCGTGGGCCTGGCCCGCGACGAGCACACCTTCGAGCCGCGTGCCTACATGGAGTCCCTGCCCGGCGACCTGACCGGCAAGCCGGTCCTGGTCCTCGACCCGATGCTGGCCACCGGCGGCTCGCTGGAGCACTGCTGCCGCCTGCTCGCCGACCGCGGCTGCACCGACATCGTCGTGCTCTGCGTCCTCGCCGCCCCCGCCGGCATCGACCGCCTCCGCAACTCCGGCCTCCCCCTCCGCATAGTCACCGCCTCCATCGACGACCACCTCAACGACCAGATGTTCATCGTCCCCGGCCTCGGCGACGCCGGCGACCGCCAATTCGGCGGCATGCCCCGCTTCTAGGGTCGATACGCGTTGATCATGAACTTATGGCACGGCTCGGCGGCGTGTCGCCGCCATAGGTTCATGATCACCTAGCTGCGGGCGTGACCCGTTGCTGGTTGATCATGAGGTTGTTCCCGCGACACGCCGCTGACCCGTGCCATAAGTTCATGATCAACCCGGGGAGGGTTGTCAGGCTGGGCGGCGGAGGACGGCCAGGACGGACTGGCCGAAGGGTGGGCGCAGGCGGGACTCGAGCCAGCGGGTGACCGGGGTGACGAGGGAGTCGTAGACGCGCATCATGACGCCGCCCTTGGGGGACATGCCCAGCAGGCGCGCGGTGATGAAGTAGCAGATGAAGCCGAGCGAGTTGACGTACTCCATGCGCTCGACGGTCAGGCCGGCAGCGGTCGCCACCTCGGTGAGGGCCCGGCGGGTGTAGCGCCGCCAGTGGCCGGTCGCCACGTCGACCTTGCTCATCGCGATCGGGAACGCGGGCACCACCAGCACCATCGGCGCGCCGGGCTGGATCAGCCGGGCCATGCTGCGCAGCGCCGCCACGTCGTCCTCGATGTGCTCCAGGACGTTGTAGCTGACCAGGGCCGTGTGGTCGCCGCAGGA
Source organism: Catellatospora paridis (assembly GCF_009720365.1). GTDB lineage: Bacteria > Actinomycetota > Actinomycetes > Mycobacteriales > Micromonosporaceae > Catellatospora > Catellatospora paridis. Next base: position 15,543 of record NZ_ML769320.1, read on the forward strand.
GTCGGCGGGCAGCAGCAGCTCGCGGGCCTCGACCCGCGGGTCGTCGGCGAAGCGCTGCTTGAGGTCGACCAGCCGCTCCGGGTCTGCCTCGGTGGCGGTGAAGCGGTCCACGTGCGGCAGCCACTCCAGCACGTAGTCGCCGAGCCCGCTGCCGACCTCGATCGGATGCGCGCCGAGGTAGGGGGTGGCCATGCCCGCGAACCAGGTGCGGTGGTTCACCGCCTCGGCCAGGCTCTCCAGCACCGCGGCCTGGATCTTCTGGTCCCCGGTGAGGAGGCTCGGCTCCGTGGCGTATGACGTCATCGACTGCATCCGTCCGATAGCTGCAACGAGAATTGGTTTCCTATTTGTCCCCAGCTTTCAGGGCTAATCCGGACAGATTACCTAAATGCCGTACATTCGACGCTCGTGAAGACCGAAATTCAGGAGTGGCACCGGGTAAGGGCCACCCCCGCCGAGCGCACCCGCCCTGCCGATAACCGCGTTGACCAGCGACGACGCGTCAACGTGAACATCGCCGTGGGAGCCGGGTTCCTGTTCGCGGCGATGCTCGTGACGTCCGGACTGTGGAAGGACGGGTCGCGCGCGCTGCTCTCCACCAACATCCCTGACCAGGTCTTCTTCCAGTTCGTGCTACGCCACGGCCTCGACGTGCTGACCGGCGACGCCGCGCCGTTCTTCACCACGCGGATGAACGCCCCGCACGGGGTCAACCTGATGGCGAACACGGTGATCCTCGGCCTGGGCATCCCGCTCGCGCCCGTCACCGCGATCTGGGGACCGCAGATCAGCCTCGCGGTGCTGCTCGTGCTGGGGCTGGCCGGCACGGCCGCCGCCTGGTACTGGTTCCTGCGCCGGCACGTCACCACCTCGGCGGTGGCCGCGGCCGCGGGTGCGGCGCTGTGCGGCTTCGGCCCCGGCATGATCAGCCAGGCGAACGGGCATCCCAACTGGACCGCCCAGTTCCTGGTGCCGTTCCTGGTGCACCGGGCGCTGCGGATGGGCGAGCCGGGCCGCCGGCTGCGCAACGGCGTGCTGCTCGGGCTGCTGGTGACCGCGCAGGCGTTCGTCAACGAGGAGGTGCTGCTGTACACGGCGCTGGCCAGCGCCGCCTTCCTCGCCGCGTACGCCGCGGTGACCTGGCCCGCGCAGCGGGCGGCGATCCGCCCCGTGCTGGCCACGGCCGCGATCGCGGCGCTGGTCGGGGGCGCGCTGCTGGCATACCCCCTGTGGTCGCAGTTCTTCGGCCCGCAGAGCTTCCGCGGCCTGCCGCCCGGCGCCTCCGCCTACGGCGCGGACCTGGCCAGCTTCGCCGCCTTCCCGCGGCTGTCGCTGGGCGGCAACGTCGACGCGGTCCGCCTGCTCGCGCCCAACGCGGCCGAGGAGAACACGTTCCTCGGCTGGCCGCTGCTGGCCGTGCTCGGGCTGGCCGTGGCGGGCTGGCTGTGGCAGCGGGCGCTGGTGCGGGCGCTGCTGGCGACGGGCACGCTGTTCGCGGTGTTCGCGATGGGCAAGCAGGTGTTCGCGGGCGGCGAGCGCACCGCGCTGCCCGGGCTGTGGCGGCCGCTGGGGCAGCTGCCGCTGCTGGAGTCCGTGGTGCCGGTCCGGTTCGGGCTGGTGCTGCTCCCGGTGGCCGGGGCGCTGCTGGCGCTGGCGATCGAGGCCGTGGCGCGGCTGCCGCGGTTGGGCGAGCTGCCGGTGCGGCGGTTGGCGTACGCCCTGATCGCCCTGGCGCTGGTGCCGCTGCTGCCGCTGCCGCTGCTGACCCATCGCGGTATGCCGGTGCCGCGATTCATCACCGAGGGGACCTGGCGGGCGTACGTCCCGGCGGGCCGAACCCTGGTCACGGTGCCGTTGACCAGCAGCAGCCACAGCGACGGCATGCATTGGTGGGCCCAGTCCGGAGCGGACTTCGCGTTCCCCGGCGGCTACTTCATCGGGCCGGACCGGCAGCCGGGCACGGCCACGTTCGGGCCGCCGCCGCGCCCGACCGACCTGCTGCTGAAGGCGGTCGCCGAGGGCGCGAAGGTGCCGCGGGTCACCGGGCGGATGCGCGACGGACTCATCGCCGACCTGCGCTTCTGGCAGGCGGGCGCACTGGTCCTGTCCGATCGCGAGCCGCGTGCCGAGGTGCTGCGCAAGTTCGTGGCAGACCTGGTGGACGACGAGGGTATGCGCACCGGCGGCGTCACGGTCTGGGAGGTCGCCCCGCTCGTGACGCCCACGACCTGACCGCCCGCCGGAGTGCGACCGCCTCCGAACAGCCTGCCATTCTCCCTGGTCAAGGCCGTGGAGCGTGAGAAGGGCGCCGTAACAGCCCCAGACGCGGGGGAGGCGCCCCGCCAAAGTCGTAGG
>NZ_ML769320.1:17907-44941 GCF_009720365.1 Catellatospora paridis
GCGGGGGCGGGGTTGCGGGGCCACTTCCCCCGTCATGACTCGTGCACGGCCCCCTTCCTATGTCTTACGGGCTGACGGACCAGATGCCGAGGGCTGCGGCGACCTCGGTGCGCAGGGCGCGGATGGTGGCGGCGGCGCGCCCGCGCGCGGAGGCGACGTCGGCCTCGGCGACCGGTTCGACCACCTCCAGGTATGCCTTGAGCTTGGGCTCGGTCCCGGATGGCCGGACCACCACGCGGGCGGTGTCCGTGCGCAGGATGATCACGTCGGAGGCCGACTCGGCCGGGCGGTCGAGCAGGTCCTCGGTGGACGTGACGGGTTCGTCGAGCAGCGAGGTCGGCAGCTTGGCGCGCAGGTGCGCCATCATCCGGCCGATCTCGTCCAGGTCGTCCACGCGCACCGAGAGCTGGTCGGTGACGTACAGGCCGAACTCGGCGGCCAGCTCGTCCAGCCGGTCGGTGAGCGTGCGCAGTTCCGCCTTCAGGCCGGCGGCCAGCTCGGCGACGAGCAGCGCCGCGGTGATGCCGTCCTTGTCGCGGGCCATCCACGGCGCCACGCAGATGCCCAGCGCCTCCTCGTAACCGTAGGCGAGGTCCGGCGCGGCGCGGGCGAGCCACTTGAACCCGGTGAGCGTCTCGGCGTACCCCACGCCGCGCTTGGCGGCCATCGCCCGCAGCATCGACGAGGAGACGATGGTGGTGGCGTAGGTGCCGGTGCGGCCCAGCCGCATCAGGTGGTCGGCGAGCAGCACGCCGACCTCGTCGCCGCGCAGCATGCGCCAGCCGTTGCCGTTGCCGACCGGCACCGCGACGGCGCAGCGGTCGGCGTCGGGGTCGTTGGCGATGACGATGTCGGCGCGGCGCTCGGCGGCCAGCGCGAGGACCAGGTCCATCGCGCCCGGCTCCTCCGGGTTGGGGAAGGCCACGGTCGGGAACGTGCCGTCCGGCTCGGCCTGCGCGGGCACGACCGCGGGCAGGGCGAATCCGGCGCGCAGGAACGCGTCGCCGAGCACCTTGCCGCCGACGCCGTGCAGCGGGGTGTACGCCACCGCGAGGTCCTTGGGCTGGTCGTCCTGCACCACGGCGGCCGCGGCGGTCAGGTACGAGTCGAGGATGTCCTCGCCGAGCACCGTGCCCGGGTGGCCGAGCGGCACCGCCGACAGCAGCTTGACCGCGCGGATCTCCGCCTCGATCTCCTGGTCGGCCGGGGGCACGATCTGCGCGCCCGCGCCGAGCGGGCCGCCCAGGTGCTCGCCCAGGTAGACCTTGTAGCCGTTGTCCTGGGGCGGGTTGTGCGACGCGGTCACCATCACGCCCGCGACCGCGTCCATGGCGCGCACCGCGTAGGCCAGCACCGGGGTGGGCAGCGGGCGCGGCATCAGCGCGGCGCGCATCCCGGAGCCGGTCGCGACCCGGGCGGTCTCCAACGCGAACTCGTGCGAGCCGCGGCGCGCGTCGTACCCGATGACCAGCAGGCCGCCCGGTTCGCGTTCGGTGAGCCAGTTGACCAGCCCGGCGGCGGCCTGGCGGACGACGGCCAGGTTCATCCCGTTCGGCCCGGCCCGCAGCGGTCCGCGCAGGCCGGCGGTGCCGAACGTGAGCGGTCCGCTGAACCGGTCGGCGAGCTCCGCCTCGGTGGCCGGCAGGGCGTCCAGCAGCGGCTGGAGCTCCTTGCGCGAGTCGGGGTCGGGGTCCTGTGCGATCCAGTGGCGTACGCGATCGGCAAGGTTGTCGGTCATCGGTGTTTCATAACACGCGGACCGGTCCTCTGCTCGGCAAACCCCTCAGGTCGCGGCGATCGTGAAGGAGTCGACCGCCTGGTCGAAGAACGCCCTGTCCTGGGCGAACGAGTCTTCCCACGTCGACAGGTAGATGTGGTAGGCCGTGCCGCCGGCGACCCCGATGCGCCACACCGCGTGGCGCGGGTTCTTGGCGGGCGGGGTGCACTGGTATTCGAGCTGCGCCGCGGTCTCCAGGGTGCCCAGCTTCTGCGCGCTCAAGTCGATGCGCTGGTAGGTGTCCTTCTGGCACCGGTCGACCTTCTTGAAGTTCTTCTCCGCGCCTTCCAGCTCCTTGGTCGGGTTGGAGCCGGGCTTGTAGACGTTGATGCGCAGCCAGCGGTCCTTGTCGGCGGGATCGCGGTAGTCCACGTAGCTGCCCGACTTGACCGGCGTCCACCCCTTGGGGACCAGCACCGTGACGTCCTTGAAGGTCACCCGCTCCATGCCCTCGGGCACCTGGGAGGAGGCGGAGGAGGCGGCGGGTGCGCTCGGCGAGGGGCCGGTCGCGGCGGGCGTGTTCGCGTCGTCGCCGCCCATCACGGCCCAGGCCACACCGGTGACCACGAGCACGCCGGCCAGGCCCGCGCCGACGGCCAGGCGCATCTTCTTCGGCAAGGTCCTGACCTGGCCGACCAGCTCGTCGAGCTTCGCGGGGCCGGCGGGCCGGGCGGCCTTGGGGGTGACCGTCTGCATGGCGCCGGTCGGCGCGGGGTGCGCTCCGGTCGGCAGGTACAGCGGGTCCGCCGCGCCCGGCCGGGCGGGGCCGCCGGCCCGGGAGGACGGCATCTCGCCGGTGTGCAGCAGCGCCCGGCCGCCGATCTCCTTGGCGGGGCGCTCGGGCTGCGCGGCGGCCGGGGTGACCCATGCGGTCGTGCTGGGCTGCGGCGCGACGACCGCCCAGGGGTCGGTGACGTGCTGTGGCACGGCGTTCTGGGCCAGCGACCCGGCCAGCAGCTCGCGCAGCGTGGCGCGGGCGGTGGGCACGTCCCAGCGCCGGTCCGGGTCCTTCTCCATGAGGCCGTAGAGCACCTCGCGCAGCGGGCCGCAGCGCTGCGGCGGCACGGGCTCCTCCTCGACCACGGCGTGCATGGTGGCCAGCGGGTCGCCCTTGTCGAACGGCGGGCGGCCCTCCACGGCGGTGTACAGGGTCACGCCGAGGGAGAACAGGTCGCTGGGCGGGCCGAAGCGGTGGCCCAGCGCGCGTTCGGGGGAGATGAAGTGGGGCGAGCCCAGCACCATGCCCGGGGTGGTCAGCTGCACGTCGGTCGGGAGCTTGGCCACGCCGAAGTCGGTGAGCACGCAGCGGCCGTCCTTGGTGATCAGGACGTTGGCCGGCTTCACGTCGCGGTGCAGCACGCCCGCGGCGTGCGCCACCTCCAGCGCGCCCAGCAGCGCGACGCCGATCTTGGCGACCGCGCGGGGGGCCAGCGGGCCGTCCTCGATCACCATGTCGGCGAGGCCGCGCGCGTCGAGCAGCTCCATCACGATCCAGGGTCGGCCGCCCTCGGTGACCACGTCGAAGACCTGGACCACGCTCGGGTGCGACAGGCTGGCGGCGGCACGCGCCTCGCGCAGCGTGCGCTCGTACATCGAGGCGGCGTCGCTGGCGGCCAGGCCCGGGGGCAGCACGACCTCCTTGACCGCGACCTCGCGGCGCAGCACGGTGTCGGCGGCGCGCCAGACGGTGCCCATACCGCCGTGCCCGATCGCGGTGCGGAGTGAATAGCGTCCGCCGATGACGGTGCCCGGAGCCGCGCGGCCCGGAGTGGGGCTGCCGCTCCAGGTGGATGCATGGGTGGTCACTGCTGATGCCGCCAAAGGAGAGGGGACGATGGCAAAAGGGGAATGGGTCACTCGACCCCTATCCTGTACGACGCGCCGCCGCAGCGAAAGCCGTGGGTGGGTTCTGAGGCCGAATTTCACGGTTCCGTCCGCCTGTCATCACCCTGGGTGTACGTGATGTGCGCAATCCCTCACCCCGGCGGGCGGCGCCGCCGCCTAACATCCCGGGTATGAACGAGCGTTCAACACGGCGTAGCGAGTCCGGCTTCCCGATCGAGCCCGTCTACGGCCCGGCCGACGGTGAAAAGCCTGGTCAGTACCCCTTCACCCGGGGTGTCTACCCGACCATGTACACCTCGCGGCCGTGGACCATGCGCCAGTACGCCGGGTTCGGTACGGCGGTGGAGTCGAACGCTCGTTACCACCAGCTGCTGAACGCGGGCACCATGGGCCTGTCCGTGGCGTTCGACCTGCCCACCCAGATGGGGTACGACTCCGACGAGCCGATCGCGCACGGCGAGGTCGGCAAGGTCGGCGTCGCGATCGACTCGATCGAGGACATGCGGCTGCTGTTCCGCGACATCCCGCTGGACCAGGTCTCCACCTCGATGACGATCAACGCGCCGGGCAGCGTGCTGCTGCTGCTCTACCAGCTGGTCGCCGAGGAGCAGGGGGTGCCGGGCGACAAGCTCAACGGCACCATCCAGAACGACATCCTCAAGGAGTACATCGCCCGCGGGACGTACATCTTCCCGCCCAAGCCCTCGCTGCGCCTGGTCGCCGACACGTTCGCCTACTGCCGGACCGAGATTCCCAAGTGGAACACCATCTCGATCTCCGGCTACCACATGGCGGAGGCGGGCGCGACGCCCGTGCAGGAGATCGCGTTCACGCTGGCCGACGGCATCGAGTACGTGCGCGCCGCGATCGCCGCGGGCCTGGACGTGGACGCGTTCGCCCCGCGCCTGTCGTTCTTCTTCGTCGCCCGCACCACGCTGCTGGAGGAGGTGGCGAAGTTCCGCGCCGCCCGCCGCATCTGGGCGAAGGTGATGCGCGAGGAGTTCGGCGCCAAGGACCCCAAGTCGTGGATGCTGCGCTTCCACACCCAGACCGCGGGCGTGCAGCTCACCGCCCAGCAGCCCGAGGTCAACCTGGTCCGGGTCACGGCGCAGGCGCTCGGCGCGATCCTGGGCGGCACCCAGTCGCTGCACACCAACTCCTACGACGAGGCCATCGCGCTGCCGACCGAGAAGGCGGCCCGGCTGGCCCTGCGCACCCAGCAGGTGCTCGCGTACGAGACCGACCTGACCGCCACGGTCGACCCGTTCGCGGGCTCGTACGTGGTCGAGGCGATGACGGACGAGATCGAGGCGGAGGCGCAGGCGCTGATCAAGCGCGTCTTCGAGTACGGCTCGGCGGTCGACGCCATCGAGGCCGGCTTCCAGAAGCGCGAGATCGAGTCCTCGGCGTACCGCACCGCGCTGGAGATCGACTCCCGCGAGCGGGTGGTGGTGGGCCTGAACCGGTTCACCATCGACGTCGAGGAGCCGTACGAGCCGCTGCGGGTGAACCCGGCGATCGAAGCCGAGCAGGCCGCCCGCCTGGCCCGGCTGCGCGCCGAGCGCGACACCGACGCGGTCGAGGCGGCCCTGGACAAGCTGCGCTCCGCCGCCCAGGGCACCGAGAACGTGCTCTACCCGATGCGCGAGGCCCTGCGCCTCAAGGCCACCGTCGGTGAGGTCTGCCACGCCCTGCGCGGCGTCTGGGGCGTGCACGCCCCCCGTGAGACCTTCTGACCCCACGATCTGCACCCACCCCGGCGGGCCATCCCCCGCCGGGGTGGTCGTGCGCACCTCGTGTGCGACGGGATTATGGGCGGTGATGTCAGTCTCGCGTGATGCGTGACCCGGCACGTCGTCACCCGTTGTAGGAGGTGAGGACACTTGCCATCGAGCGTCCTGCACACTTGCGACGGCTCCTACCTGCTCGAATGTAACTCTGAGCGACACAACTACTACAAGAACGCAGTTGCGCAGAGTCACCGGTGCAGGGCTAGGCTGGACGCTGTTTATCCCATCGACCGAGATCGAGAATCTGCCGTGACGAGTGCGCTGGCGCTGCCGAAGAGCAGCTTGCTGACGTCGTCCATGGTGTCCGAGATCATGTCGGACACCGATCCGCTACCCGGCCGGCTCGACCGCTGGCTCGCCGCGCACGGCGCGAACCTCGTAGCGGTACGGCGTCACCTTCACGCGCACCCGGAACTCTCGCACCAGGAGTTCGAGACCGCCGCACTGGTCGCCCGCGAGCTCGCGGCCGCCGGCCTGCAGCCGAAGTTCCTGCCCCGGGGCAACGGCGTCATGTGCGACATCGGCTCCGGTGACCGCGTCATCGCGCTGCGGGCCGATCTCGACGCGCTGCCGCTGCCCGACACCAAGGACGTGCCGTACCGCTCGACGGTGCCCAACGCGGCCCATGCCTGCGGGCACGACGTGCACACCACGGTGCTGCTCGGGGTCGGCCTGGCGCTGGCCCAGCTGGAGCAGCAGGGCGGCATCGGCGGCCGGGTGCGGCTGATCTTCCAGCCCGCCGAGGAGTCGATCAACTCGGGCGCACCTGAGATGATCTCCGCGGGGGCGCTGAAGGACGTCGCGGCGATCTACGCCCTGCACTGCGCGCCGCAGCTGCCGGTGGGCATCGTGGGCGTGCGCTCCGGCGCCATCACCGCCGCCTGTGACGCGGTCGAGGTGCGGCTGAGCGGCAAGGGCGGCCACACCGCCCGCCCCCACCTGACCGCCGACCTGGTGTACGCGCTGGGCCGGGTGGTGACCGAGGTGCCCGCGCTGCTGGGCCGCCGGGTCGACCCGCGGGCCGGCCTGTCCATGGTCTTCGGCTCGATCCACGCCGGCGAGGCCTCGAACGCCATCCCCAACGAGGGCAGCGCCAAGGGCACCATCCGGGTGCTCAACCGCGACGCCTGGCGCGAGGCGCCCGACCTGGTCACTCAGCTGATCAGGGACGTGGTCGCCGGCACCGGGGCGAAGGCCGACGTGCGATACACCCGCGGCGTGCCGCCGGTGATCAACGACCGGATGGCGTCGGCGGTGATCGCGGGCGCGGCCGGCGCGGCGCTGGGCGCGGAGCGGGTCGTCGAGGCCGAGATCAGCATGGGCGGCGAGGACTTCGCGTTCTACCTCGAGCACGTGCCCGGCGCGATGATCCGCCTGGGCACCGGCATCCCCGGCGCGGCCCCGATGGACATCCACCAGTCCGCCTTCGACGTCGACGAGCGTGCCATCGGCTACGGCGTCCGCACCATGGTGCACACCGCGCTGGCGGCCCTGGCCTCCCCCTCCTTCTGACCTGATCGACCTCCTGCCGGCCTGATCGACACGAAGCCCCCGGCGCCTCGCGGCACTGGGGGCTTCGTCGTCTCCGGGTCAGTCCTCGTCGGATGTCGCGGGCGGAGCCGCGGCCACGGTCGCCGGGACCGGTGCCGGGGGGGCCGCGGCCCTGCGGCGGCGCAGCGCGACCACCAGGCCTACCGGGATCGCGAGCGCGATCAGGAACGGCAGCAGGAAGCCCAGCACGGCCAGGGCCACCTGCACCGTGGCGACGAAGGCGTCCCAGCCGGCCTCCAGGCCGCCCAGGAAGCCCGGGGCGGGCTCCTCCTCGGGCTCGGGCAGCTCGGTGTGCGGCCCGACCAGCGTCACGGTGATCGTGGACAACGCGACCAGGTCGTCCAGGCCCGCCTTCTTGCGCTCCAGGGAGGCCAGCTCGGCCTGGCGCTGGTTCAGCTCGCGCTCCAGCATCACCACCTCGCTGAGCTGCTTGGCCTGCGTGAACATCCGGCGCACCGACTCGACGCTGGCGCGCTGGGCGGCGATGCGGGTGTCCAGGTCGACGACGGCCTCGGTGACGTCCTCGGTGTTCGAACTGCGGTTGACCTCGGTGCCCAGCTTCGCGATCTGCTCCACCACGCCGTGGAACTGCTTCGCGGGCACCCGGACCGTGATCGAGGCCTGGGACTCGGTGCCGTCGTTGATCCGCTTCTCCGCGCCGATGTGCCCGCCGGCCGTGGTGACCAGCGACGTCAGCCGGTCCGCGGACGCGGCGACGTCGTCGACGCGTACGGACAGCTCACCGCGGTAGATCAGGGACCGGCCGACGACCGGCCCGCCGGTGGCGGTGACGCCGTCGGGTGCGGCCGCCTGGGGCGCGCCCGCCTTCTCGCCGAGATTCGCCCCGCCCTCCGCGCCCGGATAGGCCAGGTCGCCGGTGGCGGGCTTCTCCGCGCTGGCGTCCGTGCCGCTGTCATACGACGACGACGAACACCCCGCGAGCAACAGCAGGCCGCTGAGCGCCGCTACTACGAACGTCTTCTTCATGCCTTTGCGGACGTCACTCATGACCCCTCAGGTTCCGGCAGACTGGTCACGGAAGGACGACAGTCGGGACACGGATCCGGACAGAGATGGAAAGGCGGCCACCGATGCGGGTGACGAAGTTCTCGCACTCCTGCCTGCGGATCGAGCACGACGACGCGGTCGTGGTGATCGATCCCGGAGCGTGGAGCGAGTCGGAGCGCGCCCTCGACGGGGCCGACGCGGTGCTGCTCACCCACGAGCACGCCGACCACGTGGACGCCGACCGGCTGGCCGACGCGCTGGCCAAGCGGCCTTCGATCGCCATCTACGCCCACCCGGACGTGGTGGACAAGTTCTCCGCGCAGTGGGACGGCGCGGCGGTCGGAGTCACCGCCGGGCACGCGTTCACCGCGGCCAACCTGCTGGTGCGCGCGTACGGCGGGCTGCACGCCGTGATCCACCCGGAGATCCCCCAGGTGGCGAACCTGGGCTTCCTGGTCAACGAGTCGCTCTACCACCCCGGGGACTCGTTCGACGTGCCCGAGGGCGCGACCGTGCAGACGCTGTTCGTGCCGGTCTCCGCGCCCTGGCTGAAGATCTCCGAGGCGATCGACTTCGTCCGCGCGGTCCGGCCGCAGCGGGCGTACGCGCTGCACGACAGCCTGCTCTCGGACAACGGGCTCACCCTGACCGACGCCCTGATGACGGCCCGCTCCGGCGCCGAGTACGCCCGGCTCGCCCCGGGCACCACCGTGGACGCCTAGGGCTGCCAGGACATCAGGTTCGCGAACAGGTCGGCCTGCTCGACCGCGTCGTCCAGGGCGTGGTGCGTGTGCGGCCGGGTGGACAGCAGCTGCTTCGGCATCGCCCGCTTGTGCGCCCGGCCGAACGGCACGCCGGCCCGGATCGCGTACGCCGTCTTCACGTCCAGGCAGCCCGAGTGCCCGAACACGCTCGCCCCGGTGAACCGGATCAGGTACCAGTACACGAACATCCAGTCGAAGCTGGCCGGATACGCCACGAACACCGGCCGGTGCTCGCCCGCGGTCGTGGTCACCCACCGGCTGAACTCGCGCATGGCGACCTCGGGATCGGCGCCCTCACGCTGCAGCGCCTCGCGGTCCAGCCCGGACACCTCGAGTGCGGCCGGCACGAACTCGTCGCTGATCGGCCGCAACTCGCGGTAGAACGTCGCCGCGGTCGGGTCGGTCCGCGCGAACGCCTCGCCCATGGTCCCGGCCACCGCCGCACCGAAGCTCAGCATCGAGTACGGCCCCGGGATCGGTCCGTCGGCCTCGACGTCGACCGAGAAGTACATGTCCGCGCGCACCGCGCACCACGCTTTCGACGAGGGTGTATGCAACGCGGGCCAGCCTAGGGCGGCGCGGTCCACGTCGCACCCGCTTTCCGGGGGGCTGACCCGGCGCGTCCGGCGCGGCACAATCCACCTGTGACACCCCCTTTGACGGCGACGCCCATGCAGACCGCGGCGATGGCGGCCGATGCGGTGAACCGGCTCGGCGGCGCGTTCCTGGAATGCCCCCGGACCCTGCGCCGCGCCCGCGAACTAGGCCTGACCGGCTGGGCGTGCTACGTCGCCGGGCGGGGCGGGGCGCTGGGCGACGTACGCCCCGACACCGTGGCCGCCGCGCTGGGCCTGATCACCCCCGAGGCGGTGCGGGACGGCTGGGACGCGGCCCGGCGCGCCCTGTCGCCCCGCGAGGTCGCCGCGCACCTGCTGGCCGAGTGCTGCCGCTGGGGCAGCGAGCACCTCGACGACGCGCCGAAGGTGGACCGCCTGGTCGAACTGACCGAGAAGGCGGTGCTCGCCGCCGACGGCGCGGGCCTGCCGCTGTTCGCCGCGTGGCGGGCGATGCCGGTGCCCGGGGACGGGCCCGGCGCGCGGGCCGCCGTCGCGCTGCACCTGCTGCGCGAGCACCGGGCCGGGGCGCTGCTGCTCGGGGTGCGGTCCAGCGGCCTGAGTCCGATGGAGGCGCTGATCGCCGGGCCTGAGGGCGAGGCGGCCGCGGTCGCGTTCGGCTGGCAGCCGCCGTACCCGCCGGTGGCTGCGCTGCTGCGCCGCCGCGCCTGGGCCGACGCGGTGGCCGACCGCATCAGCGGCCAGGCTGTGCAGAACTTCACCCCCGCCGAGCGCGGCGAATGGATCACCATCCTCAAGGACACCACCCGCACCGTCTTCACCCGCCGCCGCTGACTTCTAATCCGCTGGTGGTCATCGGGGCGGGTTGCCAGGATGGCGGGCGTGAGCGACGACGAACTTCCCGAGGGCTGGTCATTCCGGCCGACGACCGACGCCGACGCCGGCGACCTGCTGGCGCTCGTGCACGCCAGTGACATGACCGCGGTCGGCTTCGCCGACTTCGCCCCGGAGGACGTCGTCGAGGCGCTGGCCGGGCCGTACAGCACGGTCGCGGTGACCGCCGCCGGCGCGATCGCCGGCTGGGGCTACCTGGACAACCCCGGCGACGCCCCGCGCGACTTCCTGGAGGTGTACGTCCACCCCGAGGGCGGCCGCCCCGCGATGCGGCCGCTGCTGGCCCGGATGCTGGCGGAGACGGAGCGCCGGGCCCGCGAGCGCGGCGGGCAGGGCACGGTACGGGCCGGCGCCATCCCGGTCGAGCTGCCCTGGATCGAGTCGCTGACCGCGGCGGGCTTCGAGTTCGTGAAGCAGTACGCCCGCATGCAGCTCGACCTGCCCGCGCCGCCGGTCGCCCCGGTGCCCGGCGTGACCGTGCGCCCGGTGCGCGAGGACGACCTGCCGGAGTTCTTCGCGGTGCTAGACGCGGCGTTCCGGGACACGCCCGACTACCAGCCGACGGGCTACGACCGGTGGCGCGAGCGCTTCCTGGACGGGCACCGGGTGCGCCTGGACGAGTGGTTCGTCGCCGAGGTCGACGGGGCCATGGCCGGCATACTGCAGTCCTCGGAGCAGAGCGAGGCCGTCAACGAGGGCTGGGTGAAGCACCTGGCGGTGCGCGCCGAGTTCCGCAAGCGCGGCGTCGGCCGGGCGCTGCTGGCCGCCGCGTTCGCGCGCTACCTGGCCAACGGCCGCGTCTCCGCCGGACTCGGCGTCGACCTGGCGAACCCGACCGAGGCCATCCGGCTCTACACCGGCGTCGGCATGCGGGCGGCCTACCAGGCCAACATCTACGAGCGGGCGGCCCTGAGCTAGGGCCGGACCGTCCGGGTGGGCCGGGCGCGCAGCGCGGCGACGTAGTCGTCGGGCGCGCCCGCCTTCTCCGCCGCGTTCGCGATCTCCGACAGGTACCAGGCGGTCGGCAGGCCGCCCTCGTACCCGTGGAAGACGTAGACGTAGGCCAGCGCGCTGCCGTCGAGTGTCGCGACCCGTAGCTGCAGCTTGGTGTAGGTGCCCGCGTTCGCGCCCTCGACCTCGTCGAGCGCCGCCTCGTCCCACGGGTGCACGTCGTAGAGCGCCACGAAGATCCTGTCTCCGGGCGATTCGACGATCGTGGTGACCGCGCCCTCCCAGCCGACCTCGTCCTCGCCTGCGAAGGTCAGCCGCCAATCTTCGAGCCAGCCGGTCCCGACCATAGGCGAGTGCGGACAGTAGGCCCGCATGCGGGCTGGGTCCAGGTTCGAGCCGTACGCTGCGTAATGACGCACGGCGATGACGATAGCCGCCCGGACCGCTCGCTGAGAATACGCCCGTGCGTGTCGGACCACTCGGTGTCTTTTCGGGCACACCGAGTGAGCGTGAGCCGGGTCGCATCCGCGCCTGGCGGACTTGCCCGGTAGGGAAGAATGACACCGTGAGTCGGATTGTGATCATCGGTGGCGGCCCCGCCGGATACGAGGCGGCGCTCGTCGCCGCACAGCTCGACGCGGACGTCACGGTCGTGGAGGCCGACGGCGCCGGCGGCGCCTGCGTGCTGCACGACTGCGTCCCGTCCAAGACCTTCATCGCCAGCTCCGAGGTGGTGACCAGCTACCGCGACACCGAGGAGTTCGGCGTCCACTCCGACGGCCTGGAGGCCATCACGGTCGACGCCGACGCGGTGCACAGCCGGGTCAAGCGGCTGGCCCTGGCGCAGTCCGGCGACATCCACGCGAAGCTGATCAAGGCCGGGGTCACCCTGGTCAAGGGCACCGCGAAGATGGGCGACGACACCCTCGGGCACACCCACCGGGTGCGGGTGCGCCCGGCCGACGGCGACGCCGAGTACGCCATCGACGCGGGCACGGTGCTCATCGCGACCGGCGCCACGCCGCGGCGGCTGCCGAGCGCGGTGCCCGACGGCGAGCGCATCCTGACCTGGCGGCAGGTGTACGACCTGCCCGCGCTGCCCGAGCACCTGATCGTCATCGGCTCCGGCGTCACCGGCGCCGAGTTCGCCTCGTCCTACCTGGCCATCGGCGTGCCGGTCACCCTGGTGTCGTCGCGCGACCGGGTCATGCCGCACGAGGACGCCGACGCCGCGATGGCCATCGAGCGGGTGTTCCGGGCCCGCGGCATGACCATCCTGAACAACTCGCGGGCCGACTCGGTCAAGCGGGTCGGCGACGGCGTCGAGGTGACGCTGTCCGACGGCCGGGTGGTCACCGGCTCGCACGCGCTGATGGCGGTCGGCTCCATCCCCAACACCACCGACCTGGGCCTGCCCGAGTACGGCGTCAACGTGGGCCCCGGCGGTTACGTCACGGTCGACCGGGTGTCGCGCACCAACGTGCCCGGGGTGTACGCCGCCGGCGACTGCACCGGAGTGCTCCCGCTCGCCAGCGTCGCGGCCATGCAGGGCCGCATCGCGATGTGGCACGCGCTCGGCGAGGCGGTGGCCCCGCTGCGGCTGCGCACCGTCGCCGCGAACGTCTTCACCGACCCGGAGCTGGCCACGGTCGGCATCTCGCAGGCCGACGTGGACAGCGGCAAGGTCCCGGCCCGGCAGGTCATGCTGCCGCTGGCCGGCAACGCCCGGGCCAAGATGGCCGGCCTCGACGACGGGTTCATCAAGCTGTTCTGCCGTCCGGCCAGCGGTATCGTGGTCGGCGGCGTGGTCGTCGCCCCCCGCGCCAGCGAGCTGATCATGCCGCTGACCATGGCAGTGGAGAACCACATGACCGTGGACCAGCTCGCCCACACCATCACCATCTACCCGTCGCTGAGCGGCAGCCTTGCCGAGGCCGCTCGCCAGCTGATGCAGCACGACGTCGAGTAGGCCGTGCACTTCATCGCAACTCCAGTTATGGTAACTGGAGTTGCGATGAAGTGAGGCTGGATGCTGGACAAGCCCTCCGAGCTGCTCGAACGCGATCGCGAGTGGCAGGCGCTCGCGCAGTTCGCCGTCAACCCCGCGCTCGGCGCCTCGCTAGGCCTGGTCTACGGCCGCCGACGGCAGGGCAAGACCTTCATGCTGGAGCTGCTGAGCCTCGCGGCGAACGGCTTCATGTTCACCGCCTCCCAGCTCTACGGCCCGGAGAACCTGCGCGCCCTGAGCGAGGCCTACCGCGCCTACACGGGCACCGAGGACCCGGTCCGGTTCGCCGACTGGCGCGAGGCGATCGACGCGCTGCTGCGGCTCGGCGAGCGCGGTGACGGCCCGACCCTGGTCGTGCTCGACGAGTTCCCCTACCTGCTCGACGACGAACCGGCGCTGCCGTCGCTGATCCAGGCCGCGCTGAGCCCGATGAGCCGGGCGATGCGGCAGAGCCGGACCCGGCTGATCCTGTGCGGCAGCGCCATGACGACCATGCGCAAGCTGCTGATCGGCACGGCTCCACTGCGCGGCCGGGCCGTGCTGGAGATGAACCTCGCCACCCTCGACTACCGCGCCACGTCCCAGCTGTGGGGGCTCGACGGTGATCCGGACGCGGCCTTCCGGGTGCACGCGCTGGTCGGCGGCACGCCCGCGTACCTGGGGATGAGCGCCGGGCCGCTAGCCGAGGACGGCATCGACGGCTGGGTCGAGCGCGGGCTGCTCAACCCGCTGTCCGCGATGTTCCGCGAGGGCAACGTGCTGCTGTACGAGCAGCCGGAGCTCGTCGACGAGACGCTGTACTTCTCGGTGCTGAACGCCATCGCGGGCGGGGCCTGCCGCCGCAGCGAGATCGCGGGCAGGCTGGCGCGGCCGGACGGCTCGCTGAGTCACGCCCTGGCCGTGCTGGAGGAGGTGCGGCTGATCGAGCGGGTCGAGGACGCGCTGGTCGCGAAACGCCCCGTGTACCGGATCGCGGAACCGGTGATCCGCTTCCACCAGCTCGTCATCCGGCCGCGGGAGGCGGCGATCGCCGGTCTCGGCGGCGACCGGGTCTGGCCGACGGTCCGCGACACCGTGGACGCGAAAATCTACGGTCCGCACTTCGAGCAGCTCTGTCGCGAGTGGACCCTCGTCTACGCGGCGGACGCGAGCCGGGGTGGATTCGTCAACCAGGTCAGGTCGGCGACGATCGCCTGCCGTGAACACCGGCAGGGGCACGAGATCGACGTCGTCGCGCTCAGCGAGAACTCGTACGAGCCGACGGTCGTCAGGGCGATCGGCGAGGCGAAAGCCACCGGCAGACAGGTGGGCACCGCCGAGCTGGAGCGCCTGGCGCACCTGCGTGAGCTGCTGCCCGGCACCAAGGTCGCGGCACCGGTCCGCCTGCTGCTGTTCAGCCGCAACGGGTTCACCGCGGAACTCCGGCGGCAGGCCGACGCCCGCACCGACGTCGAACTCATCGACATCGGACGGTTGTACGGCGGCGGCTGACCGGGCGGCCGTCCCACATCTCACATCGTTTACGCAATCGCAACGCGGTCCGCGTAGCGTCGGGACATGGCGGACCTTTTCGAGGATTACCCGCTCGGTCCCGGCTGGGACGAGATGTTCGGTGTTCCGGGCGAGCCCCGGCCGACCTACGAGGCGCTGCATGCGACGCTGCGCCCGCTGGCCGGCAGCGAGCTGAGAATCCGGGCCGAGGTGCTGGCCAGAGCCTTCCTCGACCAGGGCATCACGTTCGCCCTCAAGGGCGTCGAGCGGCCGTTCCCGCTCGACATCGTGCCCCGCATCATCGCCGCCGAGCAGTGGCGGCAGGTCGAGGCGGGGGTCGCCCAGCGAGTGCGGGCGCTGGAGGCGTTCCTGGCCGACGTGTACGGCGAGGGCCACGCGCTGCGCGACGGCATCGTGCCCCGGCGCATCATCGTGACCAGCGCCCACTTCCACCGCGAGGCGGCCGGCATCGTGCCGCCGAACGGGGTGCGCGTGCACGTCGCCGGGGTCGACCTGATCCGCGACGAGGCCGGCGAGTTCCGGGTGCTGGAGGACAACGTGCGCACCCCGTCCGGGGTGAGCTACGTGATGGAGAACCGGCGCGCCATGGCGCACGTGCTGCCCGAGGTGTTCGCGCAGACCCGGGTGCGACCCGTGGAGTCGTACCCCGGCATGCTCCTGCAGGCGCTGCGCGCCTCCGCACCGGCCGGAGTGGACGATCCCACGGTCGTGGTCCTCACGCCCGGCGTACACAACTCGGCCTACTTCGAGCACGCGCTGCTGGCCCGGGAGATGGGCGTGGAGCTGGTCGAGGGGCGTGACCTCGTCTGCGCGGGCAACGAGGTGGCCATGCGCACCACCGCGGGCGAGCAGCGGGTCGACGTCATCTACCGGCGCATCGACGACGAGTTCCTGGACCCGGTGCACTTCCGGGCCGACTCGATGCTCGGCTGCGCGGGCCTGCTCAACGCCGCGCGGGCGGGCAACGTCACCATCGCCAACGCGATCGGCAACGGCGTCGCCGACGACAAGCTGCTCTACACGTACG
Organism: Catellatospora paridis; assembly: GCF_009720365.1. Taxonomy (GTDB): domain Bacteria; phylum Actinomycetota; class Actinomycetes; order Mycobacteriales; family Micromonosporaceae; genus Catellatospora; species Catellatospora paridis. The sequence goes on from NZ_ML769320.1 coordinate 33,610, forward strand.
TGCCGGACCTGATCCGCTACTACCTCGGCGAGGAACCGCTGCTGTCCAACGTGGAGACCTACCGCCTCGACGACCCGGACGTGCGCACGTACGTGCTGAGCCGGCTGGACGACCTGGTGCTCAAGCCGGTGGACGGTTCCGGCGGTGCGGGCATCGTGATCGGCTCGCAGGCCACCGAGGAGCAGCTGGAGCACGTGCGCCAGCGCATCCAGCTCGACCCGCGCGGCTGGATCGCGCAGCGCGAGGTGAAGCTGTCCATGGTGCCGACGCTGATCGAGGACCGGCTCCGACCGCGGCACGTGGACCTGCGGCCGTTCGCGGTCAACGACGGCAACCAGGTCCGGGTGCTGCCCGGCGGCCTGACCCGGGTCGCGCTGCCCGAAGGCGCGTTGGTGGTCAACTCCAGCCAGGGCGGCGGCTCGAAGGACACCTGGGTGCTGCCCGAGCCGGGCGCCCCGGCCGAGGAATGGCAGCAGGACCCGTTCCCCGGCGAGATCGCGGTGATCCCCTCACCGCGCCGCCCGGACCCCGGGCCGGGCCAGTCCGGCAACAACCAGCAGCAACAGCAGCAGCAGCAGGCACGAGCCGACGGGAGGGTTCAATGCTGAGCCGGATCGCCGAATCGCTCTACTGGATCGGGCGCTACGTCGAACGCGCCGAGGACACCGCCCGCATCCTCGACGTACACCTGCACCGCATGCTGCAGGACCCGTGGACCGACGAGGAGCAGGCCTGCCGATCCCTGCTCGGGGTCATGGGCCTGCCGATCGGCGAGCACGAGAGCGCCAGCCTGCCCGGCGTCGTGGAACGCCTCGGCCTCGACCTGACCAGCACCAGCTCGGTGCTGGGCGCGCTGGCCGCGGCCCGGGAGAACGCCCGCGGCGCGCGCGAGACGGTCAGCGCCGAGATGTGGGAGTGCCTCAACACCACCTGGCTCGGCCTGGCCGGATCGCGCCGCCGCATCGAGGAGGGCGGCGTGCACCAGTTCTTCACCTGGGTACGCGAGCGCTGCTCGGTGCTGGCCGGACTCGCCGACGCCACCATGAGCCGCGACGAGGGCTGGCTGTTCCTGGTGCTGGGCCGCAGCGTGGAGCGGGTCGACATGACCGCGCGGCTGCTGTCCACGCACACCCGCGCCGGCGGCAGCATCCCGAACTGGCTGACCCTGCTGCGCTCGTGCGGGGCGTGGGAGACCTACCTGCGCACCTACCGCGGGTCGCTCAGCGACCGGCACGCCGCCGAGTTCCTGCTGCTCGACCGGCTGTTCCCGCGGTCCATCCTGGCCGCGCTCGTCACCGCCGAGTCCTGCCTGGCCGAGCTGGAGCCGACCGGCGGCACCACCCGCACCGGCCGGGTCGGCGTGGGCACCGACGCCCAGCGCATCCTCGGCCGCGCCCGCACCGACCTCGCCTACCGCGCCCCCGACGAACTACTGGCCGACCTCGGCCCGGTCCTGTCCGGCCTGGAACGCACCTGCTCCCAGGTCAACGACGCCGTCTCGGCCCGCTACTTCCGCCAGACCGCCGCCGTCCACTGGCAGGCCGGAGCGGTGGCATGACCCTGTACTCCGTGGAAGGACGGCTCTCATGACGATCTCCGGACCTGGGTGGCGGTTGCAGATCCGGCATCGGACGGGCTTCCAGTACGGGGGGCCGGTGGCTTCGTCGTACAACGAGGCGCGGATGTCGCCGAGCACAGAGGTGCGGCAGACGGTGCTCGACGATCGGGTCAGTGTGTGGCCCACCGCTCGCACCTACCGCTACCAGGACTACTGGGGCACCACGGTGACATCGTTCGACGTGCAGGTGGCGCACGAGGTGCTGGAGGTCATCGCTGACTCGACCGTGGAGACTTCCGGCCCCGCCGCGCTGCCCACCGACGGCCCGTCCTGGGCGGAGCTGACCGATCCCGACGACGTCGACCGCTGGCAGGAACTGCTGCTGCCGACGCCGCGCACCGCGCTGGACGAGGAGCTGGGTGCGCTGGCCGCGGAGCTGCGGGCCGCGCACGGCCCGGACGAGGCGGCGCTGGCCGTCTTCGACCTCGTTCGGCGTGAGGTGGAGTACACGCCGGGGACGACCGGAGTGATGACCGACGCGGTGCACGTGTGGCGGCAGAAGCAGGGCGTCTGCCAGGACATCTCGCACCTGTCCGTGGCGCTGCTGCGAGCCATGGGCCTGCCCGCGCGGTACGTCTCCGGCTACCTGCACCCGACCCCGAACGCGCCGCTGGGCAAACCGGTGACCGGGCAGAGCCACGCCTGGGTGGAGTGGTGGTCGGGGAAGTGGCACGCGTACGACCCGACGAACGGCGTACCGGTCGGGGAACGGCACGTGGTCGTCGGCCGCGGCCGCGACTACGGCGACGTGCCCCCGCTCAAGGGTGTCTACGCGGGCCCCTCCAACACCGGCCAGTCCGTCGAGGTCACCCTTACCCGGATCCGCTGATCCGGAGGTCGGCCACTGCGTGCCCGGTTGATGGGTGAAGATGGCCTCATGCGGTTCCTGTCCGGTGCGCAGCCTGCGCACGATCTGACCTACAGCGACGTCTTCATGGCGCCGAGCCGCTCCGAGGTCGGCTCGCGCATGGAGGTGGACCTGTCCACCGCCGACGGGACCGGGTGCACCATCCCGATCGTGGTGGCGAACATGACCGCGATCGCGGGGCGGCGCATGGCCGAGACGGTGTCGCGGCGCGGCGGTCTCGCGGTGATCCCGCAGGACATCCCGAGCGCCGTGGTGACCGAGGTGATCGGCTGGGTGAAGCAGCGGCACCTGGTGCACGACACGGCGATCACGCTGCGCCCGCACGAGACCGTCGGCGACGCGATCCACCTGCTGCCCAAGCGGGCGCACGGCGCGGTGGTGGTGGTCGACGAGCAGGGCCGTCCGGTGGGCCTGGTGGTCGAGTCCGACACCATGGGGGTGGACCGGTTCTCGCAGGTGCGCGACGTGATGTCGACCGAGCTGCTGACGGTGCCCGCCACGGCGAGCCCGCGCGAGGCGTTCGACATCCTGCACCAGGGGCGGCGCAAGGTCGCGCCGGTCGTCGACCACGAGGGGCGGTTGGCCGGGATCACCACCCGGCAGGGCGCGCTGCGGGCGACGCTGTACACCCCGGCGCTGGACGAGAAGGGGCGGTTGCGGGTCGCGGCCGCGATCGGCATCAACGGCGACGTCGCCGGCAAGGCCGCCGAGCTGCTGGAGGGCGGGGTGGACGTGCTGGTCGTGGACACCGCGCACGGCCACCAGGAACGCATGATCAACGCGCTGCGCGCGGTGCGCTCGGTGGACCCGGCGGTTCCGATCGTGGCGGGCAACGTGGTGACCGCCGAGGGAGTACGCGATCTCGTCGCGGCGGGCGCCGACATCATCAAGGTCGGCGTCGGTCCGGGCGCGATGTGCACCACACGGATGATGACCGGGGTGGGGCGGCCCCAGTTCTCGGCGGTGCTGGAGTGCGCGGCGGCCGCCCGTGAGCTGGGCCGGCACGTGTGGGCCGACGGCGGCGTACGCCATCCCCGGGATGTGGCGCTGGCCCTGGCCGCGGGCGCGGCGAACGTGATGATCGGGTCGTGGCTGGCGGGCACCTACGAGTCGCCCGGCGACCTCTACACCGACCCGGACGGGCGGCGCTACAAGGAGAACTTCGGCATGGCGTCGGCGCGGGCGGTCAGCGCGCGCACCGCCGACGACTCGGCGTTCGACCGGGCCCGTAAAGCCGTCTTCGAGGAGGGCATCTCCACCGCCAAGATGTACCTGGACCCGGCCCGTCCCGGGGTCGAGGACGTCATCGACGAGATCGTCGCCGGAGTCCGCAGCGCCTGCACCTACGCCGGTGCCAAAACCCTCGACGAGTTCCACGCCCGAGCCCTGATCGGCGTCCAGTCCACCGCCGGCTACACCGAGGGCATGCCCATGCCCACCTCGTGGTGAGCCCCCTCTAGATCACTCGACTTGCCTGGCACATGGGCGAATGGCGCTTCAAGATACGCACAGGTGCCAGGCAAGTCGGACGATCAAGGACCCGGCGGCGAGCCGTCGATGCGGGTGGGTTACTTGATTTCGCAGATCGTGGTTCCGGATTGGACTACCTCGCCGACGGCGGCGGACAAGCCGGTGATCACGCCCGCCTTGTGGGCGGTGAGGGGCTGCTCCATCTTCATGGCCTCCAGGACCACGACGGTGTCGCCCTCGGCCACGGTGTCGCCGTCGGCGACCGCGAGCTTGACGATGGTGCCCTGCATGGGGGCGGCCAGCGCGTCGCCGCCCGCGGCGACCTTCGCGCCGCGCTTGCCCGCGGCCCGCTTGGCGGGGCGTCCGGCGGCGGGCGCGGCGGCTGCCGTACCCCCGAAGGACGCCGGGAGGGAGACCTCCAGGCGCTTGCCACCCACCTCGACCACGACGGTCTGCCGCTCCCCGGCCTCCTCGTCGGACGCGGCCGGAGCGCCGAACGGCGGCACGGTGTTGGTCCACTCCGTCTCGATCCACCGGGTGTGCACGGTGAACTCGACGAACGCGGGGTCGCGCACGATGGCGCGGTGGAACGGCAGGGCGGTGGCCATGCCCTCGACGACCATCTCGTCCAGGGCGCGTCGGGCCCGCTCCAGGGCCTCGGTGCGGTTCTCGCCGGTGATGATCACCTTGGCCAGCAGCGAGTCGAAGTTGCCGCTGATCTCGTTGCCGGTCTCGAAACCGGTGTCCACGCGTACGCCGGGACCGCCGGGCAGGTGCATCTTGGTGATCACGCCGGGGGCGGGCAGGAAGTTGCGGCCCGGGTCCTCGCCGTTGATGCGGAACTCGATCGAGTGACCGCGCGGGGCCGGGTCGGCCTGCAGGCGCAGCTTCTCGCCCGCGGCGATGCGGAACTGCTCGCGGACCAGGTCGATGCCGGAGGTCTCCTCGGTGACCGGGTGCTCGACCTGAAGCCGGGTGTTGACCTCCAGGAACGAGATCGTGCCGTCGACGCCGACGAGGTATTCGACCGTGCCCGCGCCGTGGTAGCCGGCCTCGCGGCAGATCGCCTTCGCGGAGTCGTGAATGGCCGCGCGCTGGGTCTCGGTCAGGAACGGCGCGGGGGCCTCCTCGACCAGCTTCTGGTGGCGGCGCTGCAGCGAGCAGTCGCGGGTGCCCACCACGATGACGTTGCCGTGCTGGTCGGCCAGCACCTGCGCCTCGACGTGGCGGGGCCGGTCGAGGTATCGCTCGACGAAGCACTCGCCCCGGCCGAACGCGGCGACGGCCTCGCGGGTGGCCGAGTCGAACAGCTCGGGGATCTCGTCGAGGGTGCGGGCGACCTTGAGGCCGCGGCCGCCGCCGCCGAATGCCGCCTTGATGGCGACGGGCAGGCCGAACTCCCGGGCGAACGCGACGATCTCGTCGGCGTGCTTGACCGGGTCGGGCGTGCCGGGCACCAGGGGCGCGCCGGCGCGCTGTGCGATGTGCCGGGCGGTGACCTTGTCGCCGAGGTCGCGAATGGCCTGCGGGGTGGGGCCGACCCAGGTCAGGCCCGCCTCGATGACGGCCTCGGCGAAGGCGGCGTTCTCGGACAGGAAGCCGTAGCCCGGGTGCACCGCGTCCGCGCCGGAGCGCTGGGCGACCTCGATCAGCTTGTCGATGCGCAGGTAGGTTTCGGCGCTGGTCTGACCGCCGAGGGCGTACGCCTCGTCGGCGATGGTCACGTGCAGCGCGTCGCGGTCGCCGTCGGCGTACACGGCGACGCTGGCCAGGCCCGCGTCACGGCACGCGCGTGCCACGCGTACGGCGATCTCGCCACGGTTCGCGATCAACACTTTGGACAGCATCGTCATCATCGTCCTCCCCGAACGGGCCTGCGCGGAGTCTATCGGTGGAGTTGATCATTAACGAGCGCTCAGGTGCCATGTGACCTGTGTCATGAACGCTCGTTCAGATCACCGCTGGTGGGGGTGGGATACCCCGGATCGCCGGTGCGGACGCACACTGTTCACCGTGTCGACGACCCGAATGATGATCCTCGGCGTGGTGCGGATGGCGCAGCCGGTACACGGCTACGACGTGCGCCGTGAGTTGCTGAGCTGGCATGCCGACAAGTGGGCGAACGTGCAGCCCGGCTCGGTCTACCACGCACTGAAGAAGCTCGCCGAGGAGGGCGCGCTGCGGGAGGTCGGCAGCGAGCAGGTGGGCGGCCGGCCCGCGCGGACGCGATACGAGATGACCCCGAAGGGGGATGAGCAGTTCCGCGACCTGCTGTCGGCCGCCTTGTGGGAGCAGCGGGAGGTGGAGGACCCGTTCCTGGCCGGGTTCTCGCTGATGACGGAGCTGCCCCGGGAGGAGGTGGCCGCCGCGCTGCGCCACCGGGCCCGGCAGCTGCGGGCGGACAACGAGGGCGCGGGGGCCGCGATCGCCTCGGGCTGGGCGGTGCCGGAGAACAAGCCGACCCACGTGCGCTGGATGCTCGAACTGGGCATCGCCCGCAACGAGGGCGAGATCGCCTGGTGCGAACGGGTCGCCGAGCGGATCGAGGCGGGCGAGCCCTACGTGTCGGAGGAACTGCAGGCGCGCTGGAAGCATGGGTTCGGGCATACGGAGCACGCATCCGATTAATCAAACTTGACTACTGTCGGACCCCGGTCCTAGGCTCCAGGTCTCCCCCGACCTTGGAGCTAAAATGATCATCGAGACCTCCGGGCTGCGGAAGTCCTTCCGCTCCCGTGCCGGTCGCGAGAGCAAGACCGTGGAGGCGGTACGCGGTGTCGACCTGAGCGTCGCCGAAGGCGAGATCTTCGGCTTCCTCGGCCCCAACGGCGCCGGCAAGACCACCACCCTGCGGATGCTCGCGACCCTGCTGGAGCCCGACGGCGGCAGCGCCGTCATCGCGGGCGCCGACCTGCGCAAGGATCCGGGCGAGGTGCGCCGCCGCATCGGCTACGTCGCCCAGGGCGGCAGCACCTGGGACGAGTCCACCGGCCGCGAAGAGCTGGTGCTGCACGCCCGGATGTACGGCATCGGCAAGGCAGACGCCCAGCGCCGCGCCGCCGAGGCCCTCGACACCTTCGAGCTCGCCGAGTACGCCGACCGCCGCTGCAAGACCTACTCCGGCGGCCAGCGCCGCCGTGTCGACATCGCGCTCGGCATCATCCACTCGCCGAAGGTCGTCTTCCTCGACGAGCCGACCACGGGCCTGGACCCGCAGTCCCGCGCCCACATGTGGGGCGAGGTGCGCAAGCTGCGGGAGATGGGCATGACCGTCTTCCTCACCACGCACTACCTGGACGAGGCCGACGCGCTCTGCGACCGCCTGGCGATCATGGACCACGGCCAGATCGTGGCCGAGGGCACGCCCGCCGACCTCAAGCAGGAGGTGCTCGGCGACGTCGTCTCCGTCAACGCGCGCGAGGTGGCCAAGGCCGCCGACCTGTTCGACAACGCCGAGTACGTGCGCAAGGTCGAGACCACCGAGCAGTCGCTGCGGCTGTACGTCGAGGACGGCGCGAGCGCCATTCCGCACGTGCTGCGCACCCTGGACGCCGAGGGCGTCTCCATCGAGGGCATCGAGCTGCATCGCCCCAGCCTCGACGACGTGTTCCTGGCCAAGACCGGCCGCAGCCTGAGGGAGAGCTGAGCAGTGAAGTTCCTTCGTGACACCTGGCTGGTCTTCCAGCGCCAGATGCAGCTGCTGCTACGCAACCCGGTCTGGGTGGCCGTCGGCATCATCCAGCCGCTGTTCTACCTGCTGCTGTTCGCGCCGCTGATGAAGCAGGCGCTCAGCGCGGGCGGCCCGATGACCGACGAGCAGGCATACCGGATCTTCGTGCCCGGCATGCTGGTCATGGTCGCCCTGTTCAGCGCCTTCTCCGGGTTCGGCATCATCGCCGAGCTGCGGGCCGGGGTGATCGAACGCAACCGGGTGACGCCGGTCAGCCGGGTCGCGCTGCTGCTCGGCCGCTCGCTGCGCGACGTGGTACAGCTGCTTTTCCAGGCCGTGCTGGTGACGCTGCTCGCGGTGCCGTTCGGGCTGCGGGTCGCGGTCGGTGACGCGCTGCTGGCATACCTGCTGATCGGCCTGATGACGCTGCTGCTGTCGTCGACCGGTTACGCGCTGGGCCTCACCCTGCGCAGCGAGGACGCCATGGCGCCGATGCTGAACACGGTCATCCAGCCGATCATGCTGCTGGCCGGCATCTTCCTGCCGCTCACCTTCGCCCCGCAGTGGCTGAAGAACGTCGCCAACATCAACCCGTTCAAGTGGGCCACCGACGCGGTGCGCGCGCTGTTCGCGGGCAACCCCGGCGACGATGCGGTCTGGCAGGCGCTGGCCATCCTCACCCCGCTGACCGTGCTCGCCCTGTTCATCTCGTCGCGTACGTTCGCGAAGTCGGTCCGCTGACCCGGTGCGGCCGGCTCGCGGGCCGGCCGACCCGGACCCGGCGTTAGCTCCGTCTCAACCCGAGGCCGGGGCACCTGTAAGGAGCGTAGCTTCGGTGGGTGCCCCGGCTCTCGCGTGACCTCGCCACCTGGTTGATCTACCTGCAGCTGGGGCTCTGGGGCTACTTCAACTACGGCTTCGGCCCGATCGTGCCGTTGCTGCGCGACGAGCAGGGCACCTCCGCCGCCGTCGCGGGGCTGCACAGCACCGCCATCGCCGTCGGCGCGGTCGCGGGCGGCGCGCTCTACCCCCACCTGTCCCGCCGGTTCGGCCGCGGCCCCGTGCTCTGGGCCTGTCAGGCCGTCATCGCCGCGGGCGTGCTCGGATTCGTGCTGCTGCCCGCGTACTTCGCGGTCACCATCGGGCTCACCATGGTGATCGCGACGGCCGGCATCGCCGCGATCGGCGGCATCGTCTCCGCGCTGTCCGAGCGGCACGGACCGGCCGGTCCCGCCGCGATCAGCGAGGCCAACGCGGTCGCCTGCGCCGCCGGTCTGGTCGCCCCGCTGCTCATCGGCGGGGCCATGCGCGCCGGGCTGGGCTGGCGGGCCGGTCTCGCCCTGCTGGTCGCCCTGATCGCGCTGGTCGCGGTCATTGCCAAGATCAAGGGTGTACGCATCCCGTCGGGTCTCGCGACCTCGGCCCCCCAGCCCGCTCCCGTCCCGGTGGACGGCGTGCCTGCCGTTTCCGTCCTGGCGGACGGACTGCCCGTCGCTACCGTCCCGGTGGACGGCCCGCCGACCGCTTCCGCTCCGGCGGGCGGATCGCGGGCGCGGGGCAGCCGACCGCCGCTGCCCGCGGCGTACTGGCTGGCCTGGGGCATGATGACGGTCACCGGCGCGGTCGAGGTCGTGCTGTCCATGTGGACCGCCGAGGTGCTGCGCGACCAGGTCGGCATGTCTGCGGGCGGGGCCACCGCCGTCATGTCGGCCATCGTCGGCGGCATGTTCGCGGGCCGCCTGGCGGGGGCGCGGATTGCGCTGCGCCTGCCGTCGATCCCGCTCTACCTCGGTGCGTTGGTGCTGAGCCTGGCTGGGTTCACCGTCTTCTGGGGCGCGGGCAGCGCCGCGGTGGCGGTGGCGGGCCTGATCATCGTGGGTCTCGGCAACGCCATGCACTACCCGTTGGCCATCTCGCTGGCGGTGGCCGCCGCGCCGGGTCAGGCCGATCGGGCCGCCGGGGTGGCGTCGTACTCGATGGCGGTCAGCTTCGGCGCGGGCCCGCTGCTGCTCGGCCTGGTCGCCGACCAGGTCGGCGCGCACACCGCGTTCCTGTTCATCCCGGTTCTGATCGCGGGCGCGGCCGTCCTGGCCTGGCGCTTCGCCACCACCACCCGCACCCCGCTCACCTCGGCCCTCGCCACCGACCTCGCCTGAGCCCGCAGCGGCTGCGGTTTCGGGGAAACTGCGGCTATGTGGCGGTCGATTCGTGCAGTTTCCCGGAAACTGCAGGCAGTCAGCGTTTGCGGGCGAGGGTGACGCCGTCGGAGAAGGGGAGCATGACGACGTCGACGCGGTCGTCGGCGGCCGCCTTGGCGTTGAAGGCGATCAGCGCGGCGGTGGAGGTGTCCTTCGGCTTCTCGTCGAGGACATGGCCCGACCACAGCACGTTGTCCACGATCAACATGCCGCCCGGGCGCATCCGCGGCACCAGGGCGTCCCAGTACGCCGCGTAGCCCTCCTTGTCCGCGTCGATGAACGCGAGGTCGAGGTGGGGCTCGGTGGGCAGCGCGGCCAGCCCTTCGACGGCCGGGCCGAGGCGCAGCTCGATCCGGTCGTCCAGCCCGGCCCGCTGCCAGTAGCGCTGCGCGATGGCCGTGTACTCCGCCGAGATGTCGAAGCAGACCAGCCTGCCGCCGTCGGCCAGCCCTCGGCCGATGGCCAGTGAGGACATGCCGGTGAACGTGCCGACCTCGACCGCGTTGCGCGCGTTCACCAGCCGGGTCAGCATCGTCAGCAGTGCGGCGTACTCGGGCTCGATCTGCATCCGCGACGCGCCGCCGGTCGCCCGCAGCGTCTCCGCGACCAGATCACGTTCCAGGTCGCCGGGCGGGGTGCCGTGCGCGACGACGTAATCGTGCAGTTCGTCGGTGACCGTGATGAAGGCGCGGCCCATTGCTTCCTCCTCGCTCCGCACGCCGCGGGCCGGGGCTCGCGGCGGGTTCGCCCATACGCCGACCCTATGCCAGGCGGACGGGTCAGCGCTGCCGCCAGAGTTCCGTGATCGAGATGTCCAGCGTGGCCAGCAGGCGGCGCAGCAGCGGCAGGGAGAGCCCGACGACGTTGCTGTGGTCGCCCTCGATGCGCTCGACGAACGGGCCGCCCAGCCCGTCGATGGTGAAGGAGCCGGCGACCCACAGCGGTTCGCCCGTGGCGACGTACGCCTCGATCTCGGCGTCGCTCAGGTCGGCGAAGTGGACCACGGTCGAGCCGACCTCCTCGGCGACCCGGCCGGTGGGCAGCTCCACCAGGCAGTGGCCGGTGTGCAGCACGCCGCTGCGGCCGCGCATGGCCTGCCAGCGCTTGAGCGCCTCGTCGGCGTCCTCGGGCTTGCCGAGGATCTGCCCGTCGAAGGCGAGCACCGAGTCGCAACCGAGCACCAGGGCCCGGTCGGGGGCGGTGGAGCTGTGCTTCAGCCGCTCCTCGACGGCGTGCGCCTTCATCCGGGCCAGCACCGCGCTGAGCGCCTCGGCCGTGGTCGCCTCGACGGCGTCCTCGTCGACGCCGCTGACGATCACCTCGGCGTCGATGCCCGCCGAGTCGAGCAGGGTGCGCCGGGCCGGGCTCGCCGAGGCGAGGATGAAGGTCGGTCGAGCTGCCATGCAGGGGAGCGTACCGGGCACGGGTCCGGGGAATCCCGCCCCGCGGCGCGCGGGGCCGGCCGGGCGCCCGCCGCCGCGGGGAGCCGGCCCGGCCGCGGGGGGGGG
>NZ_ML769320.1:44951-209275 GCF_009720365.1 Catellatospora paridis
CTGCCTGGCTGGGGCGCGTCCGGGGCCGGGGGGGGGGGAACCCCGCCCGGGGGCGCGCGCCCGGGCGGGGCCGCGCGCCGCGGCGTGAACCGGCCAGGTCAGCGGCGTTTGCGCAGGACCAGGAACACCACGACGGCGACGACGACCAGGACCCCGCCGATCAGCAGGACCACGAGCAGGCCGACGCCCAGCAGGAGGCCGCTGCCGCCACCGCGGGTGTCCGGCAGGTCGGGGATCTCGGGCAGGGAGACCTCGACCGACGGCGCGATCGTCGGCGCGGACGGGGCCGCCGCCGGCGCGGTCAGCGCCGCGACCGGGTCGATGAGGCCGAAGCCGTAGTCGCGGTCCCGGCCCGCCGGGCCCTTGTCGACGGCGGTGCGGGTCATCCGCTCCAGCACCTCGTCGGCGGTGAGCTGGGGGTACTTCGACCAGACCAGTGCCGCGAGGCCGGCCGTGATGGCGGTCGCCGGGCTGGTGCCGCTGGACCGCCGGTACTGCGTGTTCGTGGCCGTGTTGATGCGGCTGGTGCTGGTGATGTCGACGCCGGGCGCGACCAGCTGCACCTCGTCGCCGCGCACCGAGATGGGGGCGACCGTGCCTTTCTGGTCGACCGCGCCGACCGCGACCGCGCCGGGGTACCGGCCCGGGGCCGCGACGTAGAAGTCCTTCGGCTGGTTGCCCGCGGCGGCGATGACCAGCACGCCCGCGGCGTGCGCCCGTTCCACTGCCTTGATCAGCACGGAGGAGTCGGCCGAGGGGGCCGACTCCGAGATCGAAATGATCTTCACGCCGCGCTTGACGGCCTCGTCGATGCCGATGGCGATGGCGTCGCCGCCGCCGTGGCCCTTGTCCGTGGAGATCCGGATCGGCAGCACCTTCGCCTTCGGCGCCATGCCCAGCACGCCGTCCTTGTTGCCGGAGCCGTGGCCGTGGCCCGCGATCAGGCCGGCCATGCCGCTGCCGTGGCCCTCGTCGTCACCCCAGCCGTCGCCGTCGCCACCGACGATCGTGTCGAAGCCCTTGAGCACGTTGCCGGTGAGGTCCGGGTGCTTGCCCTCGACCCCGCTGTCGATGACGGCGACGGTCACCCCTTCGCCCTGGCTGATGGCATGCGCCTCGGCGATGCGGAGGAAGGGCAGGTGCCACTGGTCGTCGCGGTACCGGTCGGCGTGCGCGGGAGTGCCCACGCCGACCGTGGTGACGGCGGCGAGCAGGCTCACCGCCGCCAGACGTGCGGCGAACCTCATCGGGCGAGCCCGATCGCCGGTCCGGGGTCGACCGGGCTCGGCGCGTCCGGCGCGTCCAGCACCGGCGCGCCGCCGGAGTCCACGGCCCACATGGTGTCCGGATCGAAGTCCGGGTCGTTCTCGTCACGCCGCTTGCCCGCGCCGGGCGCGCCGCCCATCGGCGCGCCGAAGCCGTTGGTCCCGCGACCGCTGACCGTGCCCGCCGCGCCACGGCCGCCCACGCCACCGCCGCCGCCGGGACCGCCGATCATGCCGCCGACCGGATTGGTGCGCGCGCCCGCGGCACCGGCGCGAGCGCCCATGCCGCCGCCGGGCGCGCCGCCGATGACCCCGCCCGCGGGCATCGCCCGGGGCGCACCCGCGTTCGGGCCGAGGCCGCCGATGACCGGGTTGCCGGGAACGGGCCGGCCCACCCCGGGCAGGCCGGGGACCGGCGGCGGAGCGCCGATCACCCCGAGGGGCGGCTGGCTGCCCAGCGGCGGCGTGCCGCCGGGGGTGACCGGGCCGGGCACACCCGGGATCGTGGGAGTGGGCGTGGTGGGGGCCGGTGCGAGACCGGTCAGGTCGGGGCCGGTGGCCACCGGCACCGGGATCAGCGTCGCGCCCGTCACGGTCGGTGTCGGGGCGACCGCCCCGCCGTAGGGCATCACCGGCGGGATCACCGGCGGCACCACGCCGCCGTAGTCGGTCTCGTTCTCGCCGCGGTGCCCGACCGGCGGCAGGTACGGCCGCGGCGGCGCCATGCTGACCCGGACCAGGGACAGGTCCGCGGACAGCCCGCGCATCACCGTCCGGGCCTCGCTCAGCTTGCCCTGCAGATACTTCTCCGGCGTCTGTCCACTCGGGAGCGCTACCGGCTCACCGTTGCGGACCGCGCGGTCGATGCGGTTGTAGTCGTCGCGGATCGGCTGGAGCTTGCGCTCGGCCTCGTAGAACGCGGCCGGGATGTCGCGGGAGTACTGGTGGTTCTGGGTGGACACGCGGGCCACGTCCTCGACGGCGACGATCAGCTCGTCGAGCTTGGCCAGGTATGCCTTGGCGGCGTCGCTGGACTCCGGCGGCCACGCCTGCGCCAGCTTCTCCCGGTAGGTCTGCAGCCGGCTCTTGTGCAGGTAGGCCAGCTCGCCGGCGCGCTTCCAACCGGACGCCTGGGTGTAGTGGGGCTCCAGCTGGCGGCCCGCCGTCAGCTCCCACATCTGCTGCATCGACTTGTCGTACCAGTTGGTGCCGGCCGGCGCCCGGTCCTCGGGTGGGATGCCCATCAGTAGTCCCCTCCGGTGTCGGTCGCCGTGCCGCCCGTCGGCGTGACCTGCGGGATGGTGGTGGTCGGCTGCGTCGTGCCGGGCGTCTGCCCGGTGGCCGGCTGCGTCGTCGCGGGCTGCTGCGTGGTGCCGGGCACCTGCGCGGTCGTGGGCACCGAGACGGTCAGGTTGCGGTTCACGTCCTGCGCCTTGGCCGCGCCGAGCGCGTCGGCCTCGCCGTACTTCTTGCTGATCTCGCGGGCCGCGGCGACGAACGCCAGCACCGCCTGGTCGTGCTTGAGCAGCGCGTCGGAGGTCTGCACCAGCAGCTCCCGCTGCCAGCCCAGGCTGGAGCACAGCTCGATGAAGTCGGCGTGCGGGTCGGCGACCTTGACCGACATGTCCTTGAAGACCTCGTCCGCGTGCGGCCGGTAGTCCTTGGTGTGCTCGTTCTCCAGCGCCTCGGCGAAGTCGACCAGGCTCTGCAGGTCGACGGCGAGGGAACCCTCGTCGTAACCCGTCATCGCGTTCGACTTGGTGTACCCGCTCTCGCGACCGTAGTCACGCAGCCAGGCAGGCCCTTTGTCCTCTTCGGGCAGACCCATCTCGCACGCCCTCCCCAGGGGTTCCTCGTCCGCGATCGGCGGCGCCGCGGTCAGTGACCAACGCGGTCCAGCACTGGCAGACTACCGAAATGGGGCAAGGATGCACACCGGGCTATCGGCCGTGCTCACCCGCTGGTCAGCGGGGTAGGCCGGAGCGCCGCCACGCGCCGGTTCCGGCCGCGGTGACCGCGGGCAGGCCGCTGCGCCACCACGCGGACCCCTCCGCCGCGGGCGCGGGCGCCCCCGCAGGCCGCGCCGACAGCACGGCCACCAGCGCCGCGACCTCCTCGGCCGTCGGCGGCCCCCGCTCGATCCGGACCACCGGCGGCCCCGCCACCCCACCCCCCCCCGTCCGGCCGGGCCAGGCCGAACTCCCGATACACCCGTGACCAGAAGCCGTCGCGAACCCACAGCCGTGCCTTCTCGAAGGGGCGCAGCGAGATGCCCAGCTCCTTCTCCGCCTCCACCAGCAGCTCCTTGTCGATGACCGTCGGCAGCAGCGGACCGGGCAGCAGCTCGCCGATGTTGTCACGGCCCCGGGTGAGGATCCACTTCTGGGCCACGTACTCGCCGATCTCGACGATCTCCAGGCGGTCCGGCGGCTGCGGGTGGGCGCGCCGCGCCGCGGGCACCGGGCGCGGCTCCGGGGGAGCCGAGACCTGCGCGGCGGGCAGCGCGATCGCGGGCCGCCCGGAGAACACCTCGGCGGGCGTCGGGGTGCGGATGCGCCCGGTCGCCGCGAAGTACGGCCGGACGAACTCCGCGTCCAGCGTGTACACCGTGTCGCTCTCCCAGACCAGCCGCTCCGCCTGGTTGGTGCCGTACGGCGGCTCGACGCCCCACAGGTGCACCCGCACGCCGTAGCTCTGCGCCGCCTCGACCGCCGACAGCATGTCCTCGTCCCCGGCGACGAGCACCGCGTCGGTGACCGAGCGGTGCCGGGCCAGCGTCTCCAGGTCGCTGCGGATCTGCGCGTCCACGCCCTTCTGCTGGCCGCGCAGGTTCAGGTTGCCCAGCCGTAGCTTGACCTGCGCCATCTGCGCGATGACGCGCTGGTCGATGGTGGGCACCCGGTCGCGGGCCGCGTCGAACCAGTACAGCCGCAGCAGGTCGGCGCCCAGGCAGTCGGCGGCCTGCGCCATGAGCGCGTGAATCATCCGCTCGGCGTCCACTTTGAACTCCGAGCGGTTCGACGTGCCGAGCAGCAGCTCCCCGGAGGCCGCGTACAGGTAGCCCACGTCCACCAGCACCGTGTACCGGCGTGGCAGCAGGTGACGATCGGCAGGCTGCTGCACGGTCATCCCGACATCGTTACACAGCGACCCGTCGGCGTGAACGTTCTGCCACATGACCGTCACTCAACGGTTAACAGTCGCGGTCACCGCGGGATGCTGAGCTGCCCGACACCCCGTCACAGCGGGATGTTCCCGTGCTTCTTGGGCGGCAGCGTCTCCCGCTTGGCGGCCAGCGCGCGCAGCCCCCGCACGATGTGCGCGCGGGTCGCCGACGGCCGGATCACCGCGTCCACGTAGCCGCGCTCGGCGGCGACGTAGGGGTTGGCCAGGGCGTCCTCGTACTCGTTGATCAGCTCGGCGCGGCGCGCCACCGGGTCGTCGGCCGCGGCCAGCTCCGCCCGGTAGAGGATGTTGACCGCGCCCTGCGCGCCCATCACCGCGATCTGCGCCGTCGGCCACGCGAAGTTGAGATCCGCGCCCAGGTGCTTGGAACCCATGACGTCGTACGCGCCGCCGTACGCCTTCCGGGTGATCACGGTGATCTTGGGGACGGTGGCCTCGGCGTACGCGTAGATGAGCTTGGCGCCGCGGCGGATGATGCCGTCCCACTCCTGGCTCGTGCCGGGCAGGAAGCCGGGCACGTCCACGAAGGTCAGCACCGGGATGTTGAACGCGTCACAGGTGCGCACGAAGCGCGCGGCCTTCTCGGATGCGGCGATGTCCAGGCAGCCCGCGAAGTGCATGGGCTGGTTGGCCACCACGCCGACCGGGCGGCCCTCGACCCGGCCGAAGCCGGTCAGGATGTTCTGCGCGTACAGCGGCTGCACCTCGAGGAACTCGCCGTCGTCGAGGATCGACTCCAGCACCGAGTGCATGTCGTAGGGCTGGTTCGCCGAGTCCGGGATCAGCGTGTCCAGCTCGGCGTCGGTGTCCGAGACCGCCAGGTCCGCCGCGACCGGCCAGGCCGGCGGGGCGTCCAGGTTGTTGCTCGGCAGGTACGACAGCAGCGCCTTCACGTAATCGACCGCGTCCTGCTCGTCACTGGCCAGGTAGTGCGCGTTGCCGCTCTTGGTGTTGTGGGTGCGCGCGCCGCCCAGCTCCTCCATGCCCACGTCCTCGCCGGTGACCGTCTTGATGACGTCGGGTCCGGTGATGAACATGTGCGAGGTCTGGTCGACCATCACGGTGAAGTCGGTGACCGCGGGGGAGTACACCGCGCCGCCCGCACACGGGCCCACGACCAGCGAGATCTGCGGGATCACGCCGGACGCGCGCACATTGCGGAAGAAGATCTCGCCGTACAGCCCGAGCGAGACCACGCCCTCCTGGATCCGCGCCCCGCCGGAGTCGTTGATCCCGATGACCGGGCAGCCCGTCTTCATCGCCAGGTCCATCACCTTGACGATCTTCTCGCCGAACACCTCGCCCAGCGACCCGCCGAACACCGTGAAGTCCTGCGCGAACACGCACACCGGCCGCCCGTCCACGGTCCCGTACCCGGTGACCACACCGTCGCCGTAGGGCCGGTTGCGCTCCTGCCCGAAGCTGGTCGACCGGTGCCGCGCCAGCTCGTCGAGCTCCACGAACGACCCTTCGTCGAGCAGCATCGCGATCCGCTCCCGCGCGGTCTTCTTGCCCCGCGCATGCTGCTTCTCCACCGCCCGCGCCGACCCGGCGTGCACGGCCTCCTCGACCCGCCGCTCGAAGTCCGCAAGCTTGCCCGCCGTGGTCCGCCCATCGACCCGGCCACTGTCCGGCACCGTAGTAGTCACGCCCCGGACTCTATAACCCACCTGAACCCCCGTTCAGTCATCTACACCACACCACCCCCACCCACCCCCCCGCGGCGGCGATCTTGCGTGGACTGTGGGTACGACACACGCGCATAGGACAAATGGGCAACACTCCGCGCAAGATCGTCGTGATCATGCGCCGTTCGGGTTGTTCGTTTCGTCCGGTTCGGGCGAATCGTTGAGGTGTTGTGACGATGTTCGGGGTGCTGCTGCTGGTGGGCGGCTTTACGGTGCTCGCCGTGGTGCGGCCGTGGCAGACGGACGACCGTGCGCGCAAGGAGGAGGTCGAGCCGCCCGACACGGGCGGGTTTCGGCCGTCCCGACCGCGCCCGGGGCCGCGGCGTGCCGCGTCGGTGACCGGGGCGGCAACGGTGAGTGGTGCCGCGACGGTGAGTGGTGCCGCTGCGGCGGGCGGTTCCGTCGCGCGCCGACCCAGGCCGGTGCGCGGGGCCGGGGCCAGGGTGTCCGGCACCGCGGCGGCCGGCTCCGTGCCGGAGACCGTGACCACCGTGATCCCGCGGATCGCGCCGTCGCCGAGCGGCGGCAGCTCCGTGGTGCCGCTGAAGCCGCGACCCGCGGCGCGGCGGGCCGAGCCCGGATCCGACCGGGTGCCGATGCGCCATCACCGGGTGGAGAGCATCCAGCGCGGGCGGCGGGTGTCCACCGAGCCGAGGGACACCGAGATCGTGCTCCCGGAATGGCTCGGCCCGATGTCCGTCGCCGACGACGCCACGCCGGTGCGCGCCCGCCACGCGGGCTGACCGGCGACGGATACGCTCCTGCGGTGGAGATGAGCAGGCCGCCGCTGGACCGGGACCACCTCGCGGCGCTGCCGCGCTGGCACGTGGAGGTCAAGGACGAGACCGGCTCCACCAACGCCGACGCCGCCGTGGCCGCGCGGGAGGGCGCTGCGGAGGGCCTGGTCGTCACCGCCGAGTCGCAGACCGCCGGGCGGGGCCGGCTCGGCCGCACCTGGGTGTCGCCGCCGCGCGCCGGGCTGGCCGTGTCCGTGCTGCTGCGCCCCGCGTCGGACGTCTCCGGCTGGGGCTGGCTCCCGCTGCTCGGCGGCGTCGCGCTGGCCGAGGCGGTGCGTGCGGTGACCGGGCTGGAGCCCGCCCTGAAGTGGCCCAACGACCTGCTGATCGGCGGGCGCAAGTGCGCCGGCCTGCTGGCCGAGGTGCCGGTGCCCGGCGCGGTGGTGATCGGCATCGGCCTGAACGTGAGCCTGCGGCCCGAAGAGCTGCCGGAGACCCCGACCGGCCTGCCCGCGACCTCCCTGCTGCTGGCCGGTGCGGCCGAGGCCGACCGGACCGCACTGCTGACGGCGCTGCTGGAGCGGCTGGGCGTGCGCTACGACGCCTGGCAGGCGGCGGGCGGCGACGCGGACAAGAGCGGCCTGCGGGACGCGTACCTGCGGATGTGCGCGACCCTCGGCCGCCAGGTGTCGGTGATCGTGCCCGGCGGCGCCACGGGCCTGACCGGCGAGGCCGTGACGGTCGACACCGACGGCCGCCTCGTCGTGCGGACCGATGCGGGCGACCAGCCGGTCGCCGCGGGCGACGTGGTTCACCTGCGCTGACCGCGCCCCGCGGAGCCCTGGCCGCATGCGGGAGTTCCCGAAATCCGCGCCTGCACGGACACCCACGCGATGTGAACCGCCCACGCAGTCACTCGACCGTCGCCCCGCGTGACGGGGTCAGCGGGAGTGGTGCGAAAGGAATACCCTCACCGGACGCCGGTTCGCTCCGTCCGAAGTGGTTCTCGGCGTGGACGGCGCAGGTCCGGCGTGACGTCAATGGTGCGAGCACATCGCACCGGACTCACGGGAGGAATCTTGACCAACGTACGACGCCGGGCGCTGCTCGGAATCGCCACGGCGATGGCGGTGTCGGTCGGTGCGCTCGCCGCTCCGTCGGTGGCGAACGCCGCCGCGGACAACTCCGCTACCGTCACCATCGGCAACCTGGTCCTGGAGCCGACGGAGCGCGGTTACCTGGGGACGCTCGACACCATCGTGCAGAACACCGGCACCGAGCCGGCGTACCTGGGCCTCGTGGTCGTCGAGCCGATCGCCAACTCCTGGCAGATCACCGAGATCGACGACGCCTGCGTGTGGAACTGGAACACCGACGGCCGACGCACCGTCTACTGCGGCCTCGGCGGCCAGTTCCAGCCTGGTGAGCAGCGCGACGTCGACTCGACGTTCCGGGTGCTGAGCAAGACGCGCAAGTACGCGATGCAGGCGCTGGGCGGCGAGATCGGCGTCAGCTTCAACGACGGATCGATCGGGCCGCTGACGCCGTTCTCCGCGCTGCTGCGCAGCACGACGGGTTCGGTGGCCGACCCACGGCCGTTTGTGCAGGACACCCAGACCAACATCACGGTGAAGACCGGCAAGACCCTGAAGCTGCGACGGGACGCCGACGGCCGGTTCCGCGGTCGGCTGCCGGTCACGGTTACCTGGCGTGGCAACACCCCGCACCAGGAGGTGTATCTCGACCTGCAGAACCTGCCCGACGGCTTCTGGCCTGACGGCACGGATCCGCAGAGCGGCCCGTGCTTCAGCGGCTGCCCCGTGCCGGGCGGCGAGTTCATGCAGGGCGAGACCCGCACGTACGACCTGATCGTGTCCGCTCCGGAGGACGCGGTCGTCGGCAGCACCGCCACGATCACCGCGACGACCATGGTCAACTGGGGTTTCCAGCCGGTGTCCGACGTCGACCCCGCCGACAACACCCGCACCTTCACGATCAAGATCGTCGGCTGACGGCAGGCTGACCGGACGGGCACCCGGACCTCAGGCCGGGTGCCCGTCGCCGGCACACCATTGCCCGGACAGACCGATTGCCGACGGAGCACCGATGGCGGATGGCCGGGTGTCGCCTCGTGCAACTACCCTGCTCGCGGACAATCGTGCGTTTGATCGCAGGCTGTAACGAGGAGGCACGGATGGCGTTCCCTGAGGACGTGTTGACCGCGGACGAGCACGTGGTGCTCGACCTGCACCCCCATTGGAAGGCCATGATCCGGCCGGTGACGGTTCTGGTCCTGGCGGTGGCGGCGGTGATCACCGCCCTGCTCTTCGACCTCGACGCGATCCTGGTCTACATCGTGGCGGGCCTCGCGGTCGTCGCGGTGGCCTGGCTGACCTTCTGGCCGTGGCTGGT
The DNA here is from genome assembly GCF_009720365.1 of Catellatospora paridis. GTDB lineage: Bacteria > Actinomycetota > Actinomycetes > Mycobacteriales > Micromonosporaceae > Catellatospora > Catellatospora paridis. Next base: position 54,240 of record NZ_ML769320.1, read on the forward strand.
CTGGCGCACCACGCACTACGTGCTGACGAACGAGCGCGTGCTGCTGCAGACCGGTGTCTTCTCGCGGGACCGGCGGGACATCCCGCTGTCGCGGGTGAACGACCACGCGATGAGCCAGAAGTTCATCGAGCGGCTGCTCGGCTGCGGCACGCTGACCATCGAGTCGGCGGGCGAGCGCGGCCAGTCGGTGCTCAACGACATCCCGCATGTCGAGAAGGTGCAGACGACGCTGTACGAGCTGGTCGAGGCCGACCGGGATTCGCACTCGTACAACGACAACGAGCGCTCGGTCGCCCCGGCCCAGCAGACCAAGGTCGAAGAGACGAAGTGAGTCGGGCTACCGCTCTGGGCGCGGCTTCGCGCGCGTGAGCTCCTCGGCGAGCTCCGTGTCGGTGAACTCCGCGTCCAGGGCGGCCAGCTGCTCGGTGGCCCGGTGCTCGGCGGCGAACTCCGCCTCGAGCGGGGCGGTGAGCCGGGCGAAGTCGTCGGGGCGCAACTGTGCGGGCACCGGCACGCCGGCCAGCGCGCTCGCGGCAGCCTCGGCGTCGACCAGTTCCTCGACGCTGTCGACGTGCACGTGCGCCGGGCCGAAGTCGGCGTCGATGCCACCGGCCGCGACGGCGACCTGGTTCGCGGGGGCGAACACGAAGGTGCGGTACGTGTAGAACCGGAAGATCGTGCCGAGCACGAGGCCCAGGAGCTTGGCCGCGTTGAGTGCCAGCAGGCCGTGCAGGCCCAGGGCGTACTTGGTGGCGCCCATGATGGCCAGCTCGATGGCGAGGCCCGCGGCGTTGAACAGGACGAAGAGCAGGAACTCGCGGCCCATCGCCTGGCTCGTCCGGCCGCGGTAGGTCCAGTGCCGGTTCATCAGGTAGGACGTCACCATCGCCACGATGGTGGCCACCACGTTGGCCTTGAGCTGGCCGTTCGGGAAGATCGTCAGCACCAGGGCGTTCAGCACCACGAAGTTGACCACGGTGTTCGCGCCGCCGACGATGGCGAACTTCAGCGCCTCGGGCCCCATCTTGCGGAGGCGTTCGGGCAGCAGGCGATCGAGCATCGTCAGATCAGGGCGCACTGGGCCACCTTACGCGAGTCGGGCAGGGAGGGTCGGCAACGCAACTCCGAATGCAAGCCAACTCACCCTGCCTGTGCCTGCGCCGGGACGGCCGGAGCGCCGTTGAAGACGAACCGGCGATAGGCCCAGAACCGGAAGACGCTGGCGATTCCGGTGCCGAACAGCATCTTCGCGATGTTGTCGGCCAGCCAGGTGTGGAAGACCCCCGGCCAGATCCCGCCCAGCACGTCGTGGCTCAGCCACACCACCAGGAGCGTGATGCCGAGGCCGACCAGGTTGAAGAAGAAGTACAGCGAGTATTCCCGGGTCAGGCTGGAGCGTTCCCGGTCCCGCCAGGTCCAGTAGCGGTTGCCGAAGAACGCGCCCGTCGCGGCGACCGCGATGGAGATCGCTGCCGCGGCGAGCGGGCCGGTGGGCGACCGCAGCAGGTTGAAGACGACGAAATCGACGACGTATGCCGCGCCGCCGACGACGCCGAACTTGCCCAGCTCGTGGATCAGGTGCCGGAACTGCGCGACGAGCCGCAGCGGCAGTGCTGGGGCAGGTGGCGCGGTCGGCGGTTTGGGGGTCACCCGGCGAGCCTACCGTGCCGTCACCGCGGGACCCCTGCACGCGAAGGCCCGGTGATCACCGCGAGCACGCCCACCTCCATCGGATCACCGCCCATCCGCAGCTCGGCGGTGCTGCCGGCGGGGGCCTTGCCGGCCGCCCAGAGCACGTCCAGCCCGGGGGTGCGCCAGGGGCACAGACCGGGCACGGTCCGGCAGGCCAGCGCCGCGGCGCCGGCGTTGCGGCCGCCGCCGAGGTTGCCCGGTTCGCCCGCCGGGGAGCCGTCGATGAGCAGCTCGTCGCCGGTCAGCGCGAGGTCGCCGTCCCAGAGGGCGAGGCCCACCCGGACCCGTCCCGCGCCGCCCAGCCCGACCGTGGTCGCCGTGTCGCCGCGCCCGGTACGCGGGCCCAGGTAGACCGCCGCCTCGCCGCGGGGCGCGGCACTGTGCTCGTACACCACGGCCAGCGTCCAGCCCGCGAACTGCTTGCGCCCCCGTGGCAGCGGCTCGGCCGGGGCGGCCAGCCACCAGTCCCCGCCGCCGCCCTTGCGGAGCAGTTTCGTGACGTCGGCCACGCCCTGGGTGAGCGAAGCGCCCGACTCGGCATGCCCGAACCGCACCTCGACCGGCTGCCAGGCCCCCTTCGGGCCGTGCAGGGCGACCAGTTCGGGCAGCTGCGCCGCGGAGGCGGCGACGACCAGCCCGGCCCAGCGCACCTTCGCGTCGTCCGGCAGGCCCAGCCGGGCTCCGCTGGCCGCCTTCTCCCCGGCGAGTTCCGTGATCGGGCCCTTCGGCCCGGCGGGACCCAGCTCATCGAACAGGCCGTCGGGTGCGGCGGGCTCGCCGAACGCGGGCAGCAGCGCAGACATGTCCAGCACGTTGTTGTCCGTGCCGAGCAGGCACAGCGGGCGCGGCCGGCAGGACAGCAGGGTGCTACCGGCGAGCGCGACGTCGACCCGGCCGCGGGCGGCGTGCCCGAGGCGCAGCCCGCCCGGCGCGACCGGCACCCGGAACACGGTCGCGCTGCGCCGCTGCCCGTACGTCGCGGCGACGCCGACCTCCTGGAAGCCGCTGACCGTGGCGTCGGCCAGCACCGGGAGCCGGGCCACCGACCGGGCGCCCTTCTTCCAGCGCGGCCGGTCACAGGAGGCGCCCGTGGCCGTCGCCTCGCACTGCCAGCCGTCCCCGGCGGCGGTCCCGGCCAGCCGCAAGCCCGCGGGCAGCGTCACGTCGATCCGCACGGCTCCGGGCGGCGCGGCGGCCCCGGCCACCGGAGACCCGCTGGGCTCAGGTTCCACCGACGCGGTCCCGGCCAGTCGTCGCGCGACCGGCTGGAACCGGGCGGCATCCGGAACCGCGTCGGAGGATGCGTGCACCGGGATGGGCAGCGTGCCGGCGCGGCCCGCCACCAGGTCGACCTCGGTGAACTCCGGGGCCGACACCTCGGCGACGGGTTCGGCAGGGGGAGCGGGAGCGACCGGGGCCGGTGCCACCGCGGGCGGCGGCTTGGGCACGGTGACCGGAGCGGGCCTGGCCGGCGGCAGGGCGACGGCCGGGCCCTGCGTGGTGCGGCCGGGGGTGGAGGGCGCCGGCCGGGTGGCGGTCACCGCGGGCGACGGCGGGGGTACGGACACCGGTGGCGGTACGAACACCGGCGGCGCGGCCGGCACCGGCACCGGGACCGGCGCGGCCCGCGACGGTGCGTTCGGTGGCGTCGGGGCGGCCGTCATCGCGACGAACACGGTGATCCCGGCCAGCGCCGCGATGCCCACCCCGGTTCCGGCGACGATGCTCGCGCCGCCGTACCGGCTGATCAGGCGGCCGGGTGCGGCCAGCAGCCACCGCCCACCGGCGATCGTCAGCCCGGCGAGCGCGGCCAGCCACCCGCCCAGGTGCTCCCAGACCTGCGGCCACCACAGCACGAGCGCTCCCCAGGCGGTGGCCAGCCAGCCACCGAGCGCGAGCTTGCCCGCGCCGGCCAGGTAGGCGGGCGCGGCGGCCCCCAGTAACAGGGGGGCGATGACGCTGCGCAGGCCGGCGTTCTCCTCGGTCAGCTCGCGGTGCAGGCGGCGGCACTCGGCGCAGCCGGACAGGTGCTCGTCGACCTTGCCGCGGTCGCGTTTGGCCAGCGCGGCCCGCACGTATCCGGCCAGGTGCGAGCCGGTCCAGTGGCAGCGGGGGTTGCCGGTGAGCGCGATGTGCTCCTGCAGGTACATCTGGCGCAGCCGCTCCCGGGCCCGGTATGCCAGCGCGGCGACGCCGTTCGGGGTGAGCCCGAGCAGCGGGGCGACCTGCGACGGGCTCTCGCCCTCCACCTCGGTGTGCCAGAGCACGGCCCGCCAGCGCTCGGGCAGCCGGTTGAAGGCGCGTGCCGCGTACGACGTCTCCAGCCGGGAGATGGTCGGGTCGTCGACGGGCTCCGCGGTCTCGTAGCGGGTGAGGTCGTCGGTGAGCTCGACGCGGCGCTCGCGCCGGGCCCGGTCGTAGCGGGTGTGCCGCATCGTGGTGAGCAGGTACGCCCGGAAGGCGGTGTGCGGCCCGCCGCCGTTGCGCAGCGCTGTCAGCACCTTGGCGAAGGTGTCGGCGATCAGGTCGTCTGCGTCGGCGTGGTCGGTGCTGAGCACCCGCGCCAGCCGCCGCGCCGATTCGAGATGGCGCTCGTAGAGCAGTCCGAACGCGTCGGTGTCGCCGCCGCGGACGAGGGAGATGAGTTGTGGATCGCTCTGCGGGTCGGTGGACTGATCCTGGGCAGGGTAAAACGCACTGGTCACGGCCGCCTCCGGGGGGAATGTCACGGTTTCGCCGGCTGCTAGGGACGTTAGACCAATCACCCGATTTGCGGAATATGTGGAGCTCATGATGAAGTCGCGATAGCAGCGTTCGCCCGCGCCCGGAACGGGTAAGGGAAGAGAAGTGACCGGGCTCGCACGCGTCAGGGCCGTCGCGCGACGAGGACGCTGCTTGATCAAAAACGGGATTTGCGGAAACGTGCGCGATCGGCCGAAGAATCGTGCGCGATGAAGCACCCGGGCCGACGCTTGTGCACTTATTCACAAGGCGGGAAGGGCCTCCGGCAACAAACCGGGCTTACGCTGAGGCCACATCCCGGACGACTCGCGGCCACCTGGCCGTGGTCAGTCGTATCCGTCGGTCAAAGACGACCACGAGGAGAACTCCATGACCGCGCCGGCAGTCATCGCAGGGCTTGACCAGCATCCGACCTCGCACCCCAAGCTGATCGCCTGGGTGCGCCAGATCGCAGAGCTCACCACACCCGACAGCATCGTGTGGTGCGACGGCTCCCAGGACGAGTGGACGCGCCTCACCGAGGAGCTCGTCACCGCGGGCAGCCTGGTCCGCCTGGACCCGGTCAAGCGGCCGAACTCCTTCTGGGCCCGCACCGACCCCTCGGACGTGGCCCGGGTCGAGGAGCGCACCTTCATCTGCTCCGTGGACGAGGCCGACGCCGGCCCGACCAACAACTGGATGGCTCCGTCCGAGATGAAGCAGCTCATGACCGAGCTGTACCGGGGCTGCATGCGCGGCCGCACCATGTACGTCATCCCGTTCTGCATGGGCCCGCTGGACGCGGAGAACCCCATGTTCGGTGTCGAGATCACCGACTCGCCGTACGTCGTGGCCAGCATGCGCATCATGACCCGGATGGGCACGCACGTGCTCGAGGCGATGGGTGAGACCGCGGACTTCGTGCCGGCGCTGCACTCGGTCGGCGCGCCGCTGGAGCCGGGCCAGGCCGACGTGCCGTGGCCGTGCTCGCCCACCAAGTACATCTCGCACTTCCCGGAGAGCCGGGAGATCTGGTCGTTCGGCTCCGGCTACGGCGGCAACTCGCTGCTGGGCAAGAAGTGCTACTCGCTGCGCATCGCCAGCGTGATGGGCCGCGACGAGGGCTGGCTCGCCGAGCACATGCTGATCCTCAAGCTGACCAACCCGGCCGGCAAGGTGCACTACATCGCCGCGGCGTTCCCGTCGGCGTGCGGCAAGACCAACCTCGCCATGCTGGAGCCGACCATCCCCGGCTGGAAGGTCGAGACCCTGGGCGACGACATCGCCTGGATGCGGTTCGGCGAGGACGGCCGCCTGTACGCGGTGAACCCCGAGTACGGCCTGTTCGGCGTCGCTCCCGGCACCGACTGGAAGACCAACCCGAACGCGATGCGCACGCTCGCCGCGGGCAACTCGCTGTTCACCAACGTGGCACGCACCGACGACAACGACATCTGGTGGGAGGGCATGGGCGAGCCCCCGGCCCACCTCACCGACTGGCACGGCAACGACTGGACCCCGGACTCCGACCAGGTCTCCAGCCACCCGAACTCGCGCTTCTGCACCCCGATCACGCAGTGCCCGATCCTGGCGACGGAGTACGACGACCCGAAGGGCGTGCCGATCTCGGCGATCCTCTTCGGCGGCCGCCGCAAGACCACCATCCCGCTGGTCAGCCAGGCCCGCGACTGGGTGCACGGCGTCTTCCAGGGCGCGACCCTCTCCTCGGAGACCACCGCCGCCGCGGTCGGCCAGGTCGGCGTCGTCCGCCGCGACCCGATGGCGATGCTGCCGTTCATCGGCTACAACGCCGGCGACTACTTCCGCCACTGGATCGCCATGGGCAAGGGTGTCGACGGCAACGCCGACAAGCTGCCCTCCATCTTCTACGTCAACTGGTTCCGCCGCGGTGACGACGGCCGCTTCCTGTGGCCCGGATTCGGCGAGAACTCCCGCGTCCTCAAGTGGGTCGTCGAGCGCCTGGAGGGTGAGGGCGGCGCCGTCGAGACCGCCGTCGGCTTCGTCCCCCGCGTCGAGGACCTGGACCTCACCGGCCTAGACCAGCCCGCCGAGGACGTCGCACTGGCCCTCGAAGTCCGCCCCGACGAGTGGGCCGCCGAGATCCCCCAGATCACCGAGTGGTTCGACAAGTTCGGCGACAAGCTCCCCGCCGTCCTCTGGTCCGAGCTCGACGCCCTCAAGGCCCGCCTCAACGTCACCGAGTGACGCACCGACGCGACGATCTTGCGTGAGCTGTGGGGATGACACGCCCTAAACGGACGAATCGCTAACAGTTCACGCAAGATCGTCACGATCTTGGCACAGTCACGCAGGCCCCCCGGCAGAGTCGGGGGGCCTGCGGGCATCATGGGGGTGTGCAGATCTCGGCTAGAGGCGACTACGCGGTCCGGGCCGCTCTGGAGCTGGCCAACGCGTACCCGGCCACCATCTCGGCACAGGCTCTCGCGGACGCCCAGGGGCTGCCCCGCAAGTTCCTCGAGGCCGTGCTCGCCGACCTGCGTCGCAGTGGGGTGATCCACGCCGTGCGGGGCGCCGACGGCGGCTACAGCCTCAGCTCGCCGCCGGCCGAGGTGACCATCGGCATGGTGCTGCGGGCTGTGGACGGGCCGCTGGCGGGCGTGCGCGGGCACCGCCCCGAGCAGACCAGCTACACCGGCACCTCCACCCACCTGCCGCTGGTATGGGTCGCCGTGCGCTCCGCGGTGCGCGGCGTCGTCGACGAGGTGACCCTCGCCCAGGCCGTCACGGGGCAGCTGCCGGAGGCCGTCCGAGACCTCACCACGGTCCCGGACGCCTGGCAGCCGCGCTGATCTGCGCCACCAGAGTTAGGCTGCGCAGGATGAAACTCCGCGACCTCGTCTATTCCGTATATGAACGCCGCCTCACCCAGCTGCTGGCGGGCAAGCCGCGTCCCCGGCACGTGGGCGTCATGTGCGACGGCAACCGGCGCTGGGCGCGCGACATGGGCTACGTGGACCCCAACGACGGCCACCGGGTCGGCGCGGCGCGGATCAAGGAGCTGCTGCGCTGGTGCGACGAGGCCGGCATCGCCCACGTCACGCTGTACCTGCTGGCCACCGACAACCTGCGCCGCCCGGCCGCCGAGCTGGACCCGCTGCTGCAGATCATCGAGGACCTCAGCACCGAGCTGGCCGAGGACGGCAACCCCTGGCAGCTGCGCATGGTCGGCGCGCTCGACCTGCTGCCCGCCGACACCGCCGCCGCGCTGAAGGCCGCCCAGGAGCGCACCGCGGGCCGCCACGGCGGCGCGCACGTCAACATCGCGGTCGGCTACACCGGCCGCCGGGAGATCGCCGACGCGGTGCGCTCGCTGCTGCAGGAGCACGCGAGGGCCGGCGCGACCCTGGAGGAGGTGGCGGAGAAGCTCGACGTCGAGCACATCGCCGAGCACCTCTACACCCGCGGCCAGCCCGACCCGGATCTGATCATCAGGACCAGCGGGGAGCAGCGGCTGTCCGGCTTCCTGCTGTGGCAGTCGGCGCACTCGGAGTTCTACTTCTGCGAGCTGAACTGGCCCGATTTCCGGCACGTGGACTTCCTGCGCGCGCTGCGGGCGTACGCCGGGCGCCAGCGCCGCTTCGGCGCGTGAGGCTCAGGGTTATCCACCCATAGCCCTAGTCCGATTTCTTCCCCTCTCCCACCTGCGCTCCTGTTGAAAATGTGACCTGTTTCACGATCCACGTGACGAGTTTGGCACGTCGCCGGAAAACCCGGCAGGGTCCCTGACCAGCGCCTTCCTCCCCCCTGAGGCGCGGCAACCCCCTACGAAGGGACCGACTCGTGTCGACACCCCGTGACCCCCTGCCGGGCCGCCACCGTGAACTCCGCCAGCGCAGTGGCCCCGCCCGGCTGCTGGCCGTCCACTCCCGAAAGATCGCGATCGGCGTGCTCTGCGCCGCCGTCCTCGGCGCGGTCGGTTACGGCCTCGCCGGAAACGCCGACCCGACGCCCACGGCCACCGAGCTGGCCGCCGCCCGCGCCGCCGAGGCCGACGCCGCCAGCCGCGACCACAGCCGCCTCGACGCCACGCCGTCGCCGAGCGCCAGCGCCACGCCGTCGCCGAGCGTGAGCGCGTCCCCCGCCACGACGCCGCGGGCGCAACCGCCGGCCACGGCCAAGCCGAAGCCGTCGGTCACCCGCACCGCCGCCGCGCCCACGCCGTCGTCCTGCAAGGGCTTCAGCGGCAACCAACTGACCGCGTGCAAGCTGCTGCCCAGCTTCGGCTTCGCGTACAGCCAGATGAGCCCGCTGGTGAAGCTGTGGCAGCACGAGAGCGGCTGGAACCACAAGGCCGAGAACTCCGGCTCCGGGGCGTACGGCATCCCGCAGGCGCTGCCCGGCAGCAAGATGGCGAAGTTCGGCGACGACTGGAAGACCAACCCCGCCACGCAGATCAAGTGGGGCCTGGACTACATCAAGAACCGGTACTCCACGCCCGCCGGCGCGTGGTCGCATTTCCAGGACGTCAGCTGGTACTAGGTGGCAGAATCGCCACTCGTTTCACGACTCGCAGTGACCCTGCGACTGCGTAAAGCGAGTGGCGATCTCCTCCGGCATCCCCCGACCGGGTGATGCCAGTATCGGCGGATCGTCGGACAGATCGTGAAGACATGCTGGCCAAACGGGTTTCTTGCGGTTAGCGTGAGTCATGGTCGATGTCCCGATACGAACGTACGTACTCGACACCTCCGTGCTGCTGGCCGATCCCGGTGCGATCCGCCGCTTCTCCGAGCACAACGTCGTGCTGCCGCTCGTGGTCATCTCCGAGCTGGAGGGCAAGCGGCACCACCCGGAGCTCGGCTGGTTCGCCAGGCAGTCGCTGCGACTGCTCGACGACCTGCGGGTCAAGCACGGCAGGCTGGACGTGCCGCTGCCGGTGAACGACGCCGGCGGAACGCTGCGGGTGGAGTTGAACCACACGGACCCGCAGCTGCTGCCCAACGGCTTCCGCAACGACACGAACGACGCCCGCATCCTGTCGGTGGCGCTCGGTCTCGCGGCGGACGGGCAGCAGGTGACCCTGGTCAGCAAGGACATGCCGCTGCGGGTCAAGGCCGCCGCGGTGGGCCTGGCGGCCGACGAGTACCGGCATGACCAGGCGGTGGATCCCACCTGGTCCGGGCTTGCGGAGGTGGACCTGTCGGACGCGGACATGACCGCGCTCTATGCCGGGGACGGCATCGACCATGACGAGGCGGCGGGGCTGCCCGTCCATACGGGACTCATCCTGCACGCGGGGCGCGGTTCGGCGCTGGGCCGCGTGCACACGGACAAGACGGTGCGGCTGGTCCGCGGCGATCGCGAGGCGTTCGGCCTGCGCGGGCGTTCGGCGGAGCAACGCATCGCGCTGGACCTGCTGCTCGACGACAGCATCGGCATCGTCTCGCTGGGCGGCCGGGCCGGCACCGGCAAGTCGGCACTGGCCCTGTGCGCCGGGCTGGAGCAGGTGATGGAGCGGGGCAAGCACAAGAAGGTCATCGTCTTCCGCCCGCTGTACGCCGTCGGCGGCCAGGAACTGGGCTACCTGCCGGGTAGCGAGGCGGAGAAGATGTCGCCGTGGGCGCAGGCGGTGTTCGACACCCTCGGCGCGCTGGTGCACGACAACGTGCGCGACGAGGTGCTGCACCGGGGCATGCTCGAGGTGCTGCCGCTGACCCACATCCGCGGCCGCAGCCTGCACGACGCGTTCGTCATCGTCGACGAGGCGCAGTCGCTGGAACGGGGCGTGCTGCTCACCGTGCTGTCGCGCATCGGCGCCGGTTCGCGGGTGGTGCTCACCCACGACGTGGCGCAGCGGGACAACCTGCGGGTGGGCCGGCACGACGGGGTCACCGCGGTCATCGAGACTCTCAAGGGGCATCCGCTGTTCGCCCACGTGACCCTGACCCGATCGGAGCGTTCCGCGATCGCCGAAGTGGTGACCGATCTCCTGGAGGAGTGATTCCGTCCTGATTTGACACACTATGGAGTGTGACCGGGGCCACAGTAACCCAGCCGGGCGACGACAGGCCCCGGTCCTCTGCGTCAGGGTGGCATCGAGCGCCCTTGCATCCGGCGTGTCCGGCGTGCCGTCCCCCGGCCGCCGCGTGGCGTTCCGGTTGCCCGGCACGGCGCTCCCCCGGGACCGTCCGACCCCCTGCACGCGAGACGGACCGGGGCCCCCGCCGCCGAGAGGATCCCCGTGTCCCGGCAACGCCGCGCCCCTCGCCGGGCGCACCCCGCGACCGGCCGCCTGATAGTGCGCACGCTTGCCGTGCTGACCCTGCTCGGCGGGGTGGCCGGCGCGATGCGCCTCGACGAGACCGAGCAGTGGCAGGCCGACACCGCCAACTCGGGCCAGGCGCAGATCGTCGCGCACGCGGAGTCGGCCGCCCTCACCCTGCAACAGCACCAGCTCCTCCTGGAGGCCAAGGACCGCGCCGCGGCCGAGGCCAAGGCCGCCGCGGCCCGTGCCGCCGCGGTGGAGAAGGAGGTCAGCCGCCGCGGGGCCGCCCGTACCACCACTCCCGTCGACTTCGGGCCCATCCCCAGCAGCTGCCAGGAGTTCAGCGGCAACCGGGCGATCGGGTGCGCGCTGGTGCTCAGCGCGGGCATGGACCTCACTCAGATGGCCTGCCTGAACAAGCTGTGGACCCGGGAGTCCGGCTGGAACCCCAATGCCCACAACAAGAGCTCCGGGGCGCACGGCATCCCGCAGGCGGTGCCCGGCAACAAGATGGCGAAGTTCGGCGCCGACTGGGAGACCAACCCGGCCACGCAGATCAAGTGGGGCCTGGAATACATCAAGAACCGCTACAGCACTCCCTGCAAGGCGTGGCAGCAGTCCGAGGAAGAGGGCTGGTACTGACCCTCAGCCGGGTTCGGTGAGCCCAGCGCTGGTGTGCTCCTGGGCCAGCCGGCGCAGGGCCGTGAGCACCGCCTCGCCGAGCACGGTGCCGGTGACCACGCCCTCGACCATGGCGGCCCGGTCCCCGCGCGCCAGCACGAGGCCGACCTCCTGCACGGCCAGCCGCTCGGTCGCCTCGGCGTAGCCGTCGACCATCGCCAGCATGTCCTCCTGGCCCAGTTCGCGCAGCGCCGCGATGGCGTCGGCGAGCTGGTCCAGCGCGGGGGCGCGATCGTGCACCCGCCAGCCCCGGTCGGCCACGATCCGGGCGGCCTCGTCCCGGGCCGCCTGCCAGCCCGCGGTGCCGCGATCGGCGCGCGGCGTGCCCGCGATCGCCTCGTGCGCGGTGCCGAGCAGGTCGTGACCCTGCAGTCCGCCGTCGTCGACGGCCTGCAGCACCTGGCGCACCCCGGCCACGCTGAGGTTGCCGACGTCTATCAGAGCCCGGATCAGGCGCAGCCGGCGCAGGTGCGCGTCGCCGTATTCGGCCTGGTTGCGGCCCATCGCCCGGCCGGGCGGGAGCAGCCCCTCGCGCAGGTAGTACTTGACCGTGGGCAGCGAGACCCCGCTGCTGCGGCTCAACTCGGAAATCTTCATCGCGGTTGACGATACCCAACCGGATAGTGGATAGTGATGCTATCCACTATGCAGAGGAGGAGTCATGCCAGCCGTGGTTCCAGGCCGGATGTCGGCCGACATCGAGGGCGATTTCGTGGTCTTCCTGATCGGCATGCGGTTCAACAAGCCCTGGAAGATCCACAAATGGTGGGGTGCGTTCACCGCGATGCCGCGCATGCTGCGCGTGCTCGCCCAGCGACCCGAGCTCGGCCTGCTCTCGGTGGAGTACGCGATCACCCCGCGCGGCCCGCTCACCATTCAGTACTGGCGCAGCGTGGAGCAGCTGGAGGCGTTCGCGAAGAACGCCGCGCTGCCGCACCACCCGGCCTGGCGTGCCTTCAACAAGGTCGTCGGCGGCAATGGAGACGTCGGCATCTGGCACGAGACCTACCTGGTCAGCGCAGGCCGGTACGAGGTGCTCTACGGCAATATGCCACCGTTCGGGCTGGTCCGCGCGGGCGAGCACGTACCCGTGGCGCGCAAGGGCGAGACGGCTGCCGCCCGTCGGGGAGGTTCGGCAACATAAAGGATTAATCGCCCAAACGCGCTAATATCGGCATCACCGTCGACCTCGGAGGATGCTGATGCGGGCGATCGCGCTGTTCATGTGCGTGACGGCGATGGTCGCGGCCGTGGCGGCGCCCGCCGCGGCGAAACCGGCGGACCCGCCGCAGGTCGAGGTGATCGGCGGGGCCCGCGCGGGCGCGGGGGAGTTCCCCTGGATGGTGCGCCTGAACAACGGCTGTGCCGGCACCCTGGTGCGCACCCAGTACGTGCTGACGGCCGCGCACTGCGTGGCGCGCACCGGTGCCAACACGTCGATCACGGTGACCGCGGGTGCGGCCGATCTCGGCTCGGGCAAGACGTTCCAGGTGCGCAGCAGCCAGGTGTGGCGGGCCCGCGGCTTCTCCGACGTGACCCGGGGCGACGACTGGGCGGTGATCCGGCTGGCCCGCCCCGTCGACGGGCCGGTGGTCGCCCTGCCCTCCGGCGGCGGCCTGGACAACGGCACGCTCACCGCGGTCGGCTGGGGCGCGACCCGGGAGGGCTCCCGCGCCCAGCAGCGCTACCTGCGCAAGGTCCAGGTGCCGTACGTCGCCGACGGCGCCTGCGGCAAGATCTACCGCTCGCACGGGTACGGCTTCACCGATGCGGACATGATCTGCGCCGGCGACCTCAAGCGCGGCGGCAAGGACAGCTGCCAGGGCGACTCGGGCGGCCCGCTGCTGCGCCGGGACGGCGCACGCTGGGTGCAGGTCGGCATCGTCAGCTGGGGGGTGGGGTGCGGCCGGGCGGCCTACCCCGGCGTCTATACCCAGGTGTCGCACTTCTCCGCGGATATCAACGCGGCCATTGAGGAGAACGCCGCGCGCGGTTAGGTTCACCCCATGAGCGAACGAGTCAGATGGCTCGATCCGGTCGTCGAGGAGCATCGTGCACGAGCGGAGTGAGCGAACCGTGGGCCTTCAGGCCGCCGCCGACGAGCGAAGCGAGGAGAAGGCGTGAGCGAGCGTAGCGAGGTCGATGTCGCGATCATCGGGGCGGGGCCGACCGGCCTGTTCGCGGCGTACTACGCCGGGTTCCGGGGGCTGAGCACGCTGGTCGTCGACGCGCTGCCGGAGGCCGGCGGGCAGGTCACCGCCATGTACCCGGAGAAGATGATTTTCGACGTGGCCGGCTTTCCGGCGGTGCGCGGGCGCGAGCTCATCGCGAACCTGGTGGCGCAGGCGGGCGCGTTCTCACCGACGTACCGGCTGGGCGTGCAGGCCGCGGCACTGACCTATGCGGACGGTGTGCCGATCCTGGGGCTCGGCGACGGCACCGAGGTGCGCTGCGGCGCGGTGCTGATCACCGGCGGCCTGGGCTCGTTCACCCCGCGCCCGCTGCCCGCCGCGGCCGGTTTCACCGGCACCGGCATCATCTTCTTCGTGCCGGACCCGACGATGCTGGCCGGCAAGCACGTGGTGATCGTGGGCGGCGGCGATTCGGCGTTCGACTGGGCGCTGGCGCTGGCCGGGGTCGCCGCGAGCGTCACCCTGGTGCACCGGCGCGACAAGTTCCGGGCCCACGCGGCGACCGTGGCGCGGGTCAAGGCGCTGCCGGTGCGCATCGAGGTCAACAGCCAGCTCACCAAGATCCTCGGCAGCGGCCAGGTGGAGTCGGTCGAGCTGAACGGCACCGAGGAGATCCCCGCCGACGTCGTGGTCGCCGCGCTCGGCTTCACCGCCGACCTCGGTCCGCTGGCGATGTGGGGCCTGGCCCTGGACAAGCGGCACATCACCGTCGACTCGACGATGGCGACCAACCTGCCGCGCGTCTTCGCCGCGGGCGACATCGTGGAGTATCCGGGCAAGGTGCGCCTCATCGCGACCGGCTTCGGCGAGGCCGCCACGGCCGTCAACAACGCCGCGATCGTGATCGACCCGGCGGCGCACCTGTTCCCCGGCCACTCCTCCGAGGACGTCGTCTAGACCAGCTGGAAGGCGCGCAGCTCGTCGAGGGTGGGCGGGTCGGCGCCGGGGCGGGTGCAGGTGAGCGCGGCGGCGTCGCACATGTGGCGCAGCATCAGCCGCAGCGTCTCCGGCGCGAGTTCGCGGCCGAGCTGGTCACCCAGCCGTCCGGCGGTGTGCAGCCAGGCCAGCAGCGCGCCCATCGCGGTGTCGCCCGCGCCGATGGAGTCGATCATCGAGATGGCGGGCGCGGCGACGGTCACCTCCTCGGTCGCGGTCAGCGCCACCGCGCCCGCGTCGCCGTGGGTCAGCACCAGCAGCCGCGGGCCGGCGGCCAGCCAGCGGCGAGCCGTCTCCATCGGCGGCACGTGCGGGTACGCGTGGGTCAGGTCGCCTTCGCTGGCGCGTACCAGGTGGGCGAGCTCGACCAGGCGTTCCAGCCGGACCAGGGAGTCGGGGCGGGCCAGCGCGACGCCGCGCACGTTCGGGTCGAAGGTGATCGTGCACCGGTCGCGGTGACGCAGCGCCCAGCGCTCCAGGGTGTCCGCCCCCGGCGGCAGGAACGCGGCCAGCGAGCCGATGTGGATGGTGCTGCCGTCGGGCAGCTCGGGCAGCTCGCGCTCGCGCCAGCCGAAGTCGGCGGCCCCGGCCAGCCAGAAGTCGTACAGCGCCTCGCCGTCGTCGCCGACCGTGGCCAGCGCCAGTGCCGACGGCTGGGACGTGGCGACCAGGTACTGGGTGTCCACGCCGGACGAGGTGAGCCGCTGGCGGAAGGCGCTGCCGAACGAGTCGCGGCCGACCCGGGCCGCCATCGCCACGGGCGCGCCGAGCCGGGCCGCCGCGATGGCGGTGTTGGCGGGGCCGCCGCCGAGCGCGGCGCGCAGCAGGCCCGCCCCGGCGGGGACGAGGTCGACGACTTGCTCTCCGGCTACCACGATCACCCGGACAGTCTGGCGGTCGCGCGACGGCCGGGCAATGCCGCACCCGTCATCGCAGACCGACGTACGCCGCCATCACGCGCAGCTGGTGGTCGAAGAAGGACCGGCGGCTGTCCTCGATCAGGTTCTGGAACCGGCCGAACAGCTCGAAGGTGACCACGCCGAACAGCTGGATCCAGGCGGTGATGCCGCGCGCCAGCACCTCCCGTGGCACGGCGGGGGCGATCAGCGCGGCGATCCGGTCCAGTTCGGCGGCCAGGTCGGCGGCCATCGGCGAGACCGCGCCCGCCGGATCGGCGAGGGCTTCGGAGCCCGGGCCGGGCCGGGATCCGGTCGTCGACCCGGCACCTGCCGAAGGCGCGGCCAGCGTGCCGGCGGCGACGCCGTCGGCGATCAGGGCGGTGATCAGGTTCGTGGTGCGGGCGGCCGGGCCGACGGTGGTCTCCGGGGCTTTGTAGCCGGGCACCGGTGAGCCGTAGATCAGGGCGTACTCCGCCGGGTTGGCCAGCGCCCAGTCCCGGATGCCGTGCCCTGCCGCGAGCCACCGGCCGAGCAGGTCGGCGCGGTCCACCGCCGCCTCGGCGGACTCGGCCGCCGCGCCCAGCTCGTCGTAGCAGTCGATGATCAGCGCGGTGAGCAGGTCGTCGCGGCTGGGGAAGTAGCGGTAGACCGCCGACGAGACCATGCCCAGCTCCCGGGCCACGGCGCGCAGCGACAGGTTGGCCCCCTCGGTGGCGAGCTGCCGCCGCGCGATGGCCTTGATCTCGCTGGTCAGCTCGTCGCGTACGCGGGCCCGGATGTTCTTGGCGGTCATGTCCGAGAGCATAACAACAAACCGAGAGCACCGCTCTTGACAGTTGCGTCGGCGGCGGTGTTCACTGTTGTCAACGGAGAGCGGTGCTCTCGAAACGAAGCAGAGATCTGGAGTTTGAGATGCACGTGATCGTCGGCGCGGGACCCGTGGGCTCCGCCACCGCACTGCTGCTGGCCGAGCGCGGCGAGCAGGTCCGGATCGTCACCCGCCGGGGCACCGGCCCGCAGGCGCCCGGGATCGAGCTGGTCGCCGCCGACGCCTCCGACGCGACCCGGCTCGCTGAGCTGGCTGCCGGCGCGACGGCCCTCTACAACTGCGCGAACCCGGCCTACCACCGCTGGCTGACCGACTGGCCGCCGCTGGCCGCGGCACTGCTGCACGCGGCGGAGTCGTCCGGCGCGGTGCTCGTGACGATGGGCAATCTGTACGGCTACGGCCCCGTCACCGGCCCGATCACCCACCACACCCCGCTCGCCGCGACGCACCCGAAGCTGGCTATGCGCGTGCGCATGTGGGAGGACGCGCTGGCCGCGCACCGGGCCGGCCGGCTGCGCGCCACCGAGGCCAGGGCCAGCGACTTCGCCGGGCCGGGCTCCTACGGGGTGCTGAACGAGATGGCACTGTCGCGCACCGCGAAGGGCGGCACCGCATACGTCATGGGCGACCCGGACGCCCCGCACAGCTGGACCGCGATCGCCGACGTGGCCCGCACCCTGGTCGCGCTCGCCACCGACGAGCGGGCCTGGGGACAGGCCTGGCTGGTGCCCACCCCGCCCGCGATCTCCATCCGCCAGGCAGCCCGGCGTGCGAACGAGCTGGTCGGCCTGCCTGCGGCCAGGGTGAGCCGGGTGCCGTACCCGGTGCTGTGGGCGGCTGGTCTCTTCTCGACCATGCTGAAGGAGATGCGGACCACGCACTACCAGTTCGCCGCGCCGTTCGTGATGGACAGCTCGCACACCGAGCAGGTCCTCGGCCTCAAGCCGACGCCGCTGGACGACACTCTCGCCGCCACCGCCGCGAGCTACCGCGACGCCTGATCAGGCGGCAGGTCCCGGGGCGGCCGAGCGCGGCCGCACCGGCAGGCGCGCCGCGTCCGTGAACGGATCGCCGTCAGCGGGCGACTGCCGCGGCCAGCCCGGTCAGGTCGGCACCCTGGCCGACGAGCAGCGTGGTGGTGTTGCCCGCGGTCCGGGCCAGCACGGTCTGCCCGTCCGGCGCGCGGAAGCGCTGCCAGGTGACCGTGCCCACCACGGTCTCGCCGTCGGCCTGGGCCTTGCCGTCCAGCTCGTCCTTGACCAGGGCGTCCAGTGCGGCGCGGGACTGCACCAGCCGCGCCCCGTTGTTGTCGGGGTCGAGATAGCCGATGCGCAGCACGCCCGGCTCCCACTTCGCGGTGACGGTCTGCCAGCCGTCGGGGGCGGCCGCCGGCAGGGGGGCGAACGACGCGCGCCCGGCGCTGGCGATCGCGTTCGCCGGATCCACCGTCACGGCGGCGTCCCAGCCGTAGAACAGCCGGTAGCCCAGCACCAGGAGCAGCACTGGGATCAGCAGCACGCCGAGGGACAGGGCCATGTCCTTCGGGGTGCGGCCACCCGTCGCCGGCACGGACGTCGGCTCGGTCTGCTCGGTCTCCAGGGTGCTCACCCCACCATCTTGACCGATGTCACAGGTCACACCGTCACGAGGTCACCGGATGCAACAACCCGAACGTACGTTCAGCCGCAGGCATGACAGGATCACTTCAGCCGATCGTAGGAGGAGCAGCATGGCGACCCGTACTCCGCAGGATCTCGACCGGAACCTGGCACTCGATCTCGTCCGGGTGACCGAGGCGGCGGCCATGGCCGCGGGCCGTTGGGTCGGCCGGGGCGACAAGGAGGGCGGCGACGGTGCGGCCGTCGACGCCATGCGCAAGCTGATCAACTCGCTGCCCATGACCGGCACCGTGGTCATCGGCGAGGGCGAGAAGGACAACGCCCCGATGCTGTTCAACGGCGAGCGGGTCGGCGACGGCACCGGGCCCGAGGTCGACGTGGCCGTCGACCCGATCGACGGCACCACGCTGATGAGCAAGGGCATGCCGAACGCGCTGGCCGTGCTGGCCGTCGCCGAGCGCGGCGCGATGTTCGACCCGAGCGCGGTCTTCTACATGGAGAAGCTGGTCGTGGGCGCCGAGGCGGCCGACGTGATCGACATCACTGCCGGCTGGACCGAGAACCTGCGCCGCATCGCCAAGGCCAAGCGGGTGCGCGTGTCCGACCTGACCGTCTGCATCCTGGACCGGCCGCGCCACGCCGACCTGATCCGCGAGGTCCGCGATGCGGGCGCCCGGATCAACTTCATCTCCGACGGCGACATCGCCGGCGCCATCTACGCCGCGCGCGACCAGTCCGACGTCGACGTGCTGATGGGCATCGGCGGCACGCCCGAGGGCATCACCGCGGCGTGCGCGCTCAAGTGCCTGGGCGGCGCGATGCAGGCCCGGCTGTGGCCGCAGGACGCGGCCGAGCGCGAGCGGGCCGTTGCCGCCGGGCACGACCTGGACCGGGTGCTCACCACCGACGACCTGGTCACGGGCGAGAACGTGTTCTTCGTGGCCACCGGCGTCACCTCCGGCGACCTGCTGCGCGGCGTGCGCTACCGCGACAACGGCGCGTACACCCAGTCGATCGTCATGCGGTCGAAGTCGGGCACCATCCGCGTGATCGACTCTTACCACCGCCTGGAGAAGCTCGCCGGGTACTCGCTGGTCGACTTCGCGTGATCCGTACCGCCCAGGCCCGGCCGTGAGTGTCGACTCCGGCCGGGCCGCCGGCGTGGCGCTGGCCGTGCTCGGCGGCAGCTGCCTGGCCCTGCAGTCGCGCATCAACGGCGAGCTCGGCCACCAGCTCGGCGACGGGATAGCCGCCGCCACCGTCTCGTTCAGCGTCGGCCTGATAGTGATGCTGCTGGCGCTGCCGTGGATGCACCGCAACACCCGCCGCATCCTGCACGCGCTGCGCTCCGGGCAGCTGCGCTGGTGGCAGTGCATCGGCGGGGCCTGCGGCGCGTTCCTGGTCACCACCCAGGGCCTGACCGTGCCCTGGCTCGGCGTCTCGATCTTCATCGTTGCCCTGGTCGCCGGGCAGTCCGCATCCAGCCTGGCCATGGACCGGCTCGGCGTCGGACCCGGCGCGCCGCGCCTGATCACCCCCAACCGGGCGCTGGGCGCGCTGCTGTGCGTCGTGGCGGTCGTCATCGCGGTCGGCGACAGCCTCGGCGACCCGCGCTCGCTCGGCCTCGCCGCGCTGCCGCTGCTGGCCGGCATCGGCGTGGCCTGGCAGCAGGGCGTCAACGGGCGGGTGGCGCTGGCCGCGACCTCCCCGTGGCCCGCGACCCTGCTGAACTTCGCGGTGGGCACGGTCGCGCTGCTGGTCGCGCTCGGCATCGCCACGGCGGTACGCGGCGGCGGCCCGCCCGGCGCGTTCCCGGCCGAACCCTGGCTCTACGTCGGCGGCCCGCTCGGCATCGTCTTCATCGCGATCTCGGCGGCCGTGGTGCACCGCATCGGCGTGCTGCTGCTAGGCCTCGGGATGATCGCCGGCCAGGTCCTCGGCGCGCTCGCGATCGACGCCGTTCTGCCCGGCCCCGCCGGCCGCCCCGACCTGCTCACCCTCACCGGCGCGGCCCTGACCCTCGTCGCCGTCCGCATCGCCGCCCGCGGCTAGTCCGGGATCACTTCCCCGCCGGGGTGGTAGACGCCCTGACCCCCGCCGTCCGGCGTGCCGGTGCGGTCACGCACCAAGGTCACTCGACTTGCCAGGCAACCGGGCGAAAGCGCGGTCAAGGTACGAACAGGTGCCAGGCAAGTCGGATGATCAAGGGACGTCGCGCCCGGAGGATCATGAGGAGGCAGCGTCGAGCTTGGCCTTGGCGCCGTCGAGCCAGCGCTGGCAGACGGCGGCGAGGTGTTCGCCGCGCTCCCAGAGCGCGAGGGACTCCTCCAAGGTGCCGCCGCCGGACTCCAGCTTCTGCACCACCTCGGCCAGCTCGCCGCGCGCCTGCTCGTAGGACAGCTCCTCGGCCACGGCCTCGTTGCGCTTGCTCATGCCTTCTCCTCGCTGGTCGTGGTGACGGTGCTGGTCAGTTCGCCCTCGGCGAGGCGAACGCGCAGGGTGTCGCCGGTCGCAACCTCGGACGCCGCGCGGACCACGTGGCCGTCGGCGCGCTGCACGATGGCGTACCCCCTGGTCAGGGTGGCGGCAGGGGACAGCGCCCGCAGCCGGGCCAGGGTGTGCGTGAGGTCGCCCTCGGCCCGGTGCACCCGGTGCGTCAGCGCCCGCGCCGCCCGGTCGCGCAGCGCCGCGACGTCGGTCGCCCTGGTCTCGATCATCTGGTACGGCTTCGCCAGCGCCGGCCTGCTGCGCAGGCTGTCGAGGCGCTGCTGCTCGCGCTCGACGCGGTGCCGCATGGCCCGGGTCACCCGCCCCCGGGCCTGCTCGATCAGGCGAATCTCGTCACCCAGATCGGGGACCACCCGTTTGGCGGCGTCCGTCGGCGTCGACGCGCGCACGTCGGCCACCCAGTCGACGAGCGGAGTGTCCGGTTCGTGCCCGATCGCGGAGATCACCGGCGTACGGCAGGCGAACACCGCCCGGCACAGCGCCTCGTCGCTGAACGGCAGCAGGTCCTCCACCGCGCCGCCGCCGCGGGCCATGATGATCACGTCCACGTTCTCGTCGGCGTCCAGCGACTGCAGCGCCCCGATGATCGACGGGACCGCGGTCGGACCCTGCACGGTGACGTTGACCACCCGGAAGTCCACGGCCGGCCAGCGTCGGCGCGCGTTGGTGAGCACGTCGCGCTCGGCGGCGCTGGCCCGTGCCGTGATCAGGCCGATCCGGCGGGGCAGGAACGGCAGCCGCCGCTTGCGCCGCGGGTCGAACAACCCCTCCGCCTGCAGCAGCTTCTTCAGCTGCTCCAGGCGGGCCAGCAGCTCGCCCACGCCCACCTGGCGGATCTCGTCGGCGCGCAGGCTCAGCGTGCCGCGCTGGGCGAACCACTCCGGCTTGGCGTGCACGACCACCCGTGCGCCCTCGTTGAGCTGCGGCGCGCCGCTGTCGAGCACGTCACGGCTGGCGGTGACGGTGAGGCTCAGGTCGGCCGACGGGTCGCGCAGGGTGAGGAACACCGTGGCGGAGCCGGGCCGCCGGGAGAGCTGCGCCACCTGTCCGTCCACCCAGATCCAGCCCAGTCGCCCGATCCAGGCACTGATCTTCTGGCTGACCACTCTTACGGGCCACGGCTGCTCCGCCGAGCTCTGCTCCGTCACAGGGCTCACCATAGGCCGACGGTACGATGGTCGGGTGATCGAGACTCCTCGCAAGCGTGTCCTGCTGGCCAAGCCCCGTGGTTACTGTGCCGGCGTGGACCGCGCCGTGCAGACCGTGGAGGAGGCGCTGAAGCTCTACGGCGCCCCCATCTACGTGCGCAAGGAGATCGTGCACAACAAGCATGTCGTCACCACCCTGCAGGCCAAGGGCGCCATCTTCGTCGAGGAGAACGAGGAGGTCCCCGAGGGCTCCACCGTGATCTTCTCGGCCCACGGTGTCGCGCCGGTGGTCCACGACCAGGCGCGCGAGCGCAACCTCAAGGCCATCGACGCCACCTGCCCGCTGGTGACCAAGGTCCACCACGAGGCGAAGCGGTTCGCCGCCGAGGACTACGACATCCTGCTCATCGGGCACGAGGGTCACGAGGAGGTCATCGGCACGTCCGGTGAGGCTCCCGAGCACATCCAGCTGGTCGACGGCCCCGAGGGCGTGGACGCGGTGACCGTGCGCGACCCGAGCAAGGTCGTCTGGCTGTCGCAGACCACGCTCAGCGTCGACGAGACCATGGAGACCGTGGCCCGGCTCAAGGAGAAGCTGCCGCTGCTGCAGTCGCCGCCCAGCGACGACATCTGCTACGCCACGCAGAACCGCCAGCAGGTGATGAAGCAGATCGCGCCCGACTGCGACGTGATCCTGGTGGTCGGCTCGCGCAACTCGTCGAACTCGGTCCGCATGGTCGAGGTCGCCGTGAACGCCGGCGCCCGCCAGGGCCACCTGATCGACTTCGCCCACGAGATCGACCCGGCCTGGCTGGACGGCGCGACCACGGTCGGCCTGTCCTCCGGCGCGAGCGTGCCCGAGGAGCTGGTCGCCGAGGTGCTGGTCCGCCTCGCCGAGCTGGGCTTCGCCGACGTCGAAGAGGTAGTCACGGTCCAGGAGCGCCTCACCTTCTCCCTCCCCCAGGAGCTCAAGCGCGACATGAAGGCCGCCGCCGCCTCCTGACCCGCACGAAAGAAGGGCACCTTCTACAACGCTATGCGTTGTAGAAGGTGCCCTTCTTGACGTCGGTCGGGTCAGAAGCAGGCGGTGGCGGCGCCGTTGGTGCCGAGCCTGTCGGAACCGAAGGCGCTGCCGCGCTCGGCGTCCACGATCGTGGCGGGGAAGGTGACGTCGTTGCGCCCGTAGTACCAAGCTCCGGTGCAGCCCTCGGCGTCGACCTCGATCGCGGTGGACCAGGACAGCGTGCCCGCCTGCAGGTCCTGGGAGTTTGAGTGGGCCAGGTGCAGCAGCCCGTCGGTGCCCAGGGTGTAGCTGGCCCACCACACGCGCCGCCGGGTGCCGCAGAACTCCACCGACCCGTCGACCGGCTCCGCGGTGAACGAGAGCACCCCGCCGGCACCGGGGCCCGCGGTGGTGACGTCGACCTTCACCTGGCACGGGGGTGACGCCGAGGGCGTGGGCGACCCGGTCGGCGAGCCTGCGGGCGGGTTGCCCGGACGCGGTGTCGTGGCGGAGCGGGACGGGGTCGGGGTCGGCCGCGCTCGGGAGGCGCTGGGCCCAGGGCTCGGCGTCGCGGTCGTGCCGCTCGGGGTCGGCAGAGGATCCTCGGTGGCGGACGGGCCGGGCCACGGGAGGTCGGCCGTGGCGCTCGCGGACACCTCCGGTGCGGCGGTGCCTCCGGCGGGTTCGGCGGGCCATCGCATCACCACCACGATCGCCGCCACCAGCACCGCCGCCGCTCCGGCGGCCACCAGGGATCGGGTACGGCGTGGTTTGCGCGACGGCGCGAGGGAGTGCGAACGGGCACGCGTCGGCTTGTCGGCTTTCGCGCGCGACCGCGGCACCGTGATCTCCCAGCCGGTGCACAGCTGCGCGAACAGCATGGCGGGGTCCTGCCCCGGCAGCGCGGCGGCCAGGTATTCCAGCGCGTCGTCCCACTGGGCGGCGGGGATGGCGGTCGCGCCGAGCGCGGCGTACTCGTGCGAGGGCACGTCGGCCAGTAGCAGCACCACCGTCCGGCGGGTGGCCGGGTCGAGTGCGGCGAGCGTGGCCACCATCGCGGGATCGGACCGGTCGTCACTGGGACGTGCCGTGCCGAGCCACCGCTCGTCGACGCGCTGCCAGGCCTCCTGACGGGCCCAGCGGATCGGGTCGTCCTGCTGTTCCAGCCTGGTCCAGCGGCTGCCCGCCAGCGCGAACACCTCTTGCGCGATCTCGGCCGCGGCGTGCCGGTCACCGGTGTACGCGTAGATCTCGGCGGCGATCCGGGGCTGCCAGATCTGCTGGAATTCCCGGTAGTCGGACGACGTCACGGACGGCTCCTCAATAGGCACGGCGCACCGAGCCTAGATGCGATCGGCCGGATGTGGAGAATCCGATGTGGTGATTTACTCCTCGGACAGCAACTCCGCCGCCTGGGGCCGGCGCGGCGCCAGCTCGATCGGCTTGTGCTCGGGGATCTCGTCGCCGGTCACCCCCAGCTCGCTGAGGCGGCGGGCGGTGACCAGCACGCGCTGCTCCAGGGAGCCGATCGCGGCGTTGTACGCGGTCACCGAACCGGTCAGCGAGGAGCCGAGTTTGGACAGATGGCCGCTGACCGTGCCGAGCCGGGCGTACAGCTGCTTGGCCAGCTCGTGCACCTGCATCGCATTGCGCGACAGCGCCTCCTGCCGCCACGTGTAGGCGACCGTGCGCAGCAGCGCCACCAGCGTCGACGGGGTCGCCAGCACCACGTTGCGGGCGAACGCGTGCTCCAGCAGCGCCGGGTCGCGCTGCAGGGCGGCGTCCAGGAACGGATCGGCGGGCACGAACAGCACGACGAACTCCGGCGTCGCGTCGAACGCCTGCCAGTACGCCCGCCCGGCCAGCGTGTCCACGTGGGACTTCAGCGCGCGGGCGTGTGCGTCGAGGTACGTGTCGCGCTGCCGCTCGTCGCGGGATTCCAGCGCGGTCAGGTAGGCGTCCAGCGGCACCTTCGCGTCGACCACGACGCTGCGGCCGCCGTGCAGGCGTACCACCAGGTCGGGGCGGACCACCGCGATGTCGGCGCTGACGTCGCGGATCGCGGTGACCTGCTCGTCGAAGTCGCAGTGGCGCAGCATGCCGGCCGCCTCGACGATGCGGCGGAGCTGGTGCTCGCCCCAGCGTCCGCGCACGTGCGAGGTGCGCAGCGCCGCGACCAGCTGGCTGGTCTCGCCGCGCAGCGCGGCCGAGACCTCCGCCGAGGCGCGCACCTGCTCGCGCAGCTGGGCGTACGCGTCGACGCGGTCGTGCTCCATCTCGTTGACCCGCTGCTCGTAGCGCCGCAGCGTGTCGTGCAGCGGGGCGACGGCACGCGCCACCGCCTCCTGGGACTGGGCCGTGGCCTCGAATGAGAGCGCACGCATCGCCTGCTCCAGCCGCGCCTCCCCGGCCTGCGTGGCGTCGAGGGTGGCCTGCAGCCGGGCGGTTTCGGTCGCGGTGCCCGCGCGGGCGACGAGCCAGCCCAGCCCGCCGCCCGCGAGCAGGCACACCACGACGATCGCGAGAGTCTCCACGGGTCCAATGTGCCATCCGCGATCACCATCGAGGGGCGCGCCACGGCGCGTGAGGTCAACCCGTTACCCGCGCCGCGGCGCGAGGTCGAGCCGTCACCCGCGCCGCGGCGCGTGCGGTCAGGCCGTGACGAACTCCGCCAGGTGCTGGGCCTGGGCCAGGCGGCTCGGCTCGTGCACGTACATCATGTGGCCGGCCTCGTAGTACCGGAACTCGATGTTGCCGCGCAGCTCGGCGGGGATCTCCAGGTGCGCGAACGTGTGCTCGGCGGCGTAGTAGGGCGTCGCGCCGTCGTGGTAGCCGCAGGCGACCTGCACCCGCAGGTGCGGGTTGGCGCGCATCGCGGCGGCGAGCTTGTCGGCCACGTTGACGTGCTGCCCCTCGAACTCCTTGAACGACCACGGCATCACGTCGCCGGTGAGGGCCTTGTACGGCAGGTCGTTGCGGTAACCCAGGTCGGTCCGCAGGTACTGGTTGATCGCCGCGGTGTACGGCCCCATGATCGCGTCCATCGACGGGTCGCTGGACCAGTGCTCCCGCCCGTAGTCGGCGTCCCAGCCGAGGAAGCGCCCGTCCAGGCGGCCCACCGTGCGGCGGCGCGAGCGCAGCAGCTCGGTGAAGAAGCGCACGTGCTCGGGCCGCAGGTCGATCCGGTCCACGTAGTCGGGGTCCAGGCCGGTGAGCCGGGCGAGCGCGCCGACCGCCGCGGTGCGCTCGGCCTCGGACAGCCGCGCGCCGCGGGCCAGCGCCCACGGGTAGGCCCGGTCGGCGAACTCCTCCGCCTCGGCCAGCACCTCGCCGAGCGGCCGGTCGCCGTGCAGCCCGTGGTAGTGCGCGATCGCCGCGTACGTCGGCAGGAACAGCGGGTATGCCAGGTCGAGGTGCGGGTGGAACTCCAGGGTGCCGATGTTGAGCACGCTGGAGATCAGCATCAGGCCGTTGAGCCACATGCCGTGCCGGTCCTGCAGGTGGTGGGCGAGCGCGGCGGCGCGCAGCGTGCCGTACGACTCGCCGCACAGGTACTTCGGGGAGGTCCACCGCCCGTGCCGGGACGTCCACAGCCGGATCAGCTCGCCGACGCTCTCCACGTCGCCGGTGAAGCCGTGGTGGTCCTTGCTCTTGCCGCCCTTGACCGCCCGCGAGTAGCCGGTCGACACGGGGTCGATGAAGACGAGGTCGGCGTGGCGCAGCAGGGTCTCGGCGTTGTCGGCCAGCCCGTACGGCGGGGGCGTCAGCGCGCCGGCGTCGCCCATCACCACCCGGCGCGGCCCGAGCACGCCCAGGTGCAGCCACACGCTGGACGACCCGGGGCCGCCGTTGAAGGCGAACACCACCGGCCGGGTGGCCGGGTCGGCGCCGTCCAGCGTGTACGCGACCACGAACATCTCGGCCTTGGCCTGGTGCCCGTCGAACGCGTCGTCGGTGTGCGACTCGGCGCGCACCACGATCCGGCCCGCGGTGGCGGTGTAGCGGAGCCCGGCGACCTCGTGATGGGTGACGCTGAGATCGTCGGCGGGCTCGGCGGCCGGCGTGGGCGCGCCGTTGTTCTTCTGCTCGTCTGCCATGGCGACAGACCCTACTGCGGCCGTGACGGTGTCAGGTGGCCCGCCGCAGCCCGATCCCGCCGCCGAGCTCCAGCCGGTAGCCGAAGCCGTGCACCGTGGCCAGGCCGGCGCCGTGCGCGCCCAGCTTGGCGCGCAGCCGCCGGACGTGCACGTCGACGGTGCGTTCGCCGCTGAACTCGTGCCCCCAGACCGCCCGCATCAGCTGCAGCCGGGTGAACGCCGCGCCGGTGTGGCGGACCAGGAAGAACAGCAGCTCGAATTCGCGACGGGTGAACCGCACCGGTGCGCCGTCGACGGTGACGGTGCGGCTCGTGGTGTCGATCAGCACGGCGTCGTCCGGCTGCGGCGGCGGTGCCGGCAGCTCGGGCGGCGCGATCTCGCCGTCCCAGACGGTGTCGCGCAGCGGTTCCGCGTCGGCCAGCGCGTGCACCAGGCGGGTGGCCGCGCCGGCCGCGTCGGGGCCGGTCAGCTTGAGGGTCAGCGTGACCGTGAGCGGTTCGTCGCCGTCGGCCGGGATGGCGGCCGAGCGGCGGACGGTCGGGAGCGGCACGTCGGTGTACGCGGGCTCGGTGAGCAAGACTGTCATGTCGGAACTCCTGGTCGTTGCGGGTCGGGTGGGCAGGTGCACGAATGCCCGGCGACATCGGAACGTTCGCGGCACGGGACCCTCCACGAGCGACTCAGCAATTACCTGGACAGCCTAACTCCTCAACTCCTATCGGGCTAGTAGGAAATACATGAGCCCGCGTGAGCCCGGTCTCAGCGGTGCGCGGCCTCGTGGGTGAGCAGCCACCGCTTGACGTCCACGCCCCAGCGGTAGCCGCCCAGGCTGCCGTCGGTGCGCAGCACCCGGTGGCACGGCACGATCAGCGCGATCTGGTTGCGGGCGCAGCCCTGCGCCGCCGCGCGCACCGCCGCCGGGCGGCCGGTCAGCTCGGCCAGGCGGCCATAGGAGACCGGCCCGTCCAGCGTGCGCAGCACGTCCCAGCACTGCTCCAGGTAGGCCGTGCCGTGCTGGTGCACCGCGATGCCGTCCAGGGCGGTCAGGTCGCCGTCGAAGTAGGCGCGCACCGCAGCGACCGCCGCCGCGGGCACCTCGCCGGGCGCGGCCCACTCGGGCGGCAGGCTGCTGTCGAAGGCGGCCGCGGTGACGGAGGCGCCGTCGCCGGTCATCGTGAACGGGCCGGCCGGGGTCTCAATGGTGATCATGCTGCTCTCCAGAGTCGGATCTGCGCGTACGAGCGCCACGGCCGCCAGCGTTCGGCATGCCGGGCCAGGTCCGCGGGGTCGTCGGGCAGGCCGAGCGCCTTCGCGCCGCGGCGGGTGCCCAGGTCGGTGGTGAGAAGGACGTCGGGGTCGCCCAGCGCGCGCAGGGCGATGTAGTCGGCGGTCCACGGCCCGACGCCGGGCAGCGCAAGCAGCGCCTCCCGCGTCGCGGCCCGGTCGCTGCCCGCGTCCAGGCGCAGCCCGTCGCGCACCGCCTCGGCGACCGCGCGCAGGGTGCGCCGCCGCGACGCGGGCATCGAGAACGCCTCGTCGGGCAGCGCCAGCAGTTGCTCCGGGGTGGGGAAAAGCGTGGTGGGCAGGCCGGGCCGCGCGGCAGGCCCGCCGTCGGCGGGCGGGCAGAGCCGGGCGAGCACGGTACGCGCGCCCGCCACGCTGATCTGCTGCCCCACCACGGCCCGCACTGCCATCTCGAACCCGTCCACGCTGCGCGGCAGCCGCACCCCCGGCTCGGCGGCGACCATTGCGGCCAGCGCGGGATCGGCGGCCAGCACCGCGTCCACGGCGGCCGGGTCGGCGTCGAGGTCCAGCAGGCGGCGGCACCGCGCCACCGCGGGCGTCAGGTCCCGCATGTCGGACAACCGCAGCTCGGCCTCGATGAAACCGGAGCCGACGCCTGCTTCGCCGCCGTGCGGCGGGCCTGCCGCGCCGGGGCTCGCCGGCCACAAGGTGACCGTCGCCATGCCGTGCGGCAGGCTCATCGACCGGGTGTAGCGCCCGTTGTCGTAGGCGTCGACCCCCGTGATCGTGCGCGCGCCGAGGAAGCCGAACAGCGCCTCCGCGTGCAGTGGCGCGCGGTAGCTCAGCCGCAGCGGCACCACCCCGTCGACCGGGGTGTCCGCGCGCCGCAGCGTCGAGGGCGCGCAGCCGTACACCTCGCGGAATGTGTCGTTGAACTGCCGGATGCTGCCGAACCCGGCCGCGAACGCGATCTCCGACAGCCCCAGCCCCGTCTTCGTGATCAGCGTCTTGGCCGTCTGCGCCCGCTGGGTCCGGGCCAGCGCCAGCGGCCCCGCCCCCAACTCCTCGCTGAGCAGCCGGTTCAGATGCCGCTCGGTGTACCCGAGCCGCGACGCCAACTCCGGCACCCCGCCCCGGTCCACCACCCCGTCCCCGATCAGCCGCACCGCCCGCGCCGTCACATCGGCCCGGCTGTCCCACTGCGGCGACCCCGGCGCCGCATCCGGCGCACACCGCCGGCAGGCCCGGAACCCGTTCCGCGCCGCAGCCGCCGCACTCGGGAAGTACTTCACGTTCTCCGACTTCGGCGTCCGCGCCGGACAGGACGGCCGACAATAGATCCCCGTCGACGTGACGCCGAACCAGAAGCGCCCGTCAAACCGCGAATCCCGACTGCTCACCGCCCGGTAATAACTCTCCACGCCTCCCACCCTGCCCGCCCCGCCCCCGACCTGCTAGCGGAAATCGGACCTCTCCCTGTGCGGCGACGATCTTGCGTGAACTGCGGGTACGACACGCCCATATCGCGCAAAAGGGCAACAGTTCCCGCAAGATCGTCGTGATCTCGGCGATCGGGGTCACGGGGGAGAGGGCGGGGAGCAAGGGCGGGACGGTGGGGTCAGTAAGCTTTGATGTCGTGAGCCTCAGCATCGGCATCGTCGGCCTGCCCAACGTCGGCAAGAGCACCCTGTTCAACGCGCTGACCCGCAATAACGTGCTCGCGGCGAACTACCCGTTCGCCACGATCGAGCCCAACGTCGGCGTCGTCGGGCTGCCCGACCAGCGGCTGGACAAGCTCGCCGAGATCTTCTCCTCGCAGCGCATCCTGCCCGCGCCGGTGAGCTTCACCGACATCGCGGGCCTGGTCAAGGGCGCGTCGAAGGGTCAGGGCAAGGGCAACGCGTTCCTCGCCAACATCCGCGACTGCGATGCCATCTGCCAGGTCGTCCGCGCCTTCAGCGACCCCAACGTGGTGCACGTCGACGGCAAGGTCTCGCCGAAGGACGACATCGAGACCATCAACACCGAATTGATGCTCGCCGACCTGCAGACCATCGAGAAGGCGCTGCCCCGGCTGGAGAAAGAGGTCAGGGTCCGCAAGGACCGGGCCGGCATCGTGGCCGCCGCGAAGGCCGCCCACGCCGTGCTCGACAGCGGCACCACGCTGTTCGCGGGCGCGGCCAAGGCCGGCATCGACCTCGCCGAGCTGCGCGAACTGCACCTGATGACCGCCAAGCCGTTCCTGTACGTCTTCAACGTCGACGAGGCCGAGCTGCACAACGCCGAGTTCCTCGACGAGCTGCGGGCCCTGGTCGCCCCGGCCGAGGCCGTCTTCATGGACGCGAAGATCGAGTCCGAGCTGATCGACCTGTCGCCCGAGGACGCGGCCGAGATGCTGGAGTCCATCGGCCAGTCCGAGCCCGGCCTCAACCAGCTGATCCGGGTCGGCTTCGGCACGCTGGGCCTGCAGACCTACCTCACCGCGGGCCCGAAGGAGACGCGCGCCTGGACCATCCCGGTCGGCGCGACCGCCCCCGAGGCCGCCGGGGTCATCCACACCGACTTCCAGCGCGGCTTCATCAAGGCCGAGATCGTGGCGTACGACGACCTGGTCGCGAACGGCTCGATGGCGGCGGCGAAGGCGGCCGGCAAGGTCCGCATGGAGGGCAAGGAATACATCATGTCCGACGGCGACGTCGTGGAGTTCCGCTTCAACGTCTGAAGTCCGGCGACACGGTCGGGTTCGACAGCGCGAAGTCGGGCTGATCCGTTCAGGACGAGAAGGCCCCCCGGCGCGATGCCAGGGGCCTTCTCGTTCTCGGCTCAGACGGGGCGGCCTCGCACCAGCGCCCACAGCCCGCAGGTGCAGAGCACCATGGTCCACCAAAACGCCTTCGCCAGCGGCGATGCCTTGCGGATCACAGTCGACATCACGTACCCCGTTCCTGTTCTCGAAAGAGATACGGAGGTTAGCGACGCCCTCCCGCAAGTTCCCATCGCCGGACCGGACAAGATCCATAACGGGTCGGACAAGCAGCCATCGCACACTCCTCGGTGATCCCGACCGAGATCACGATTGCGGTGGCCGGCGGTGCTGCCGGGCGGCGATCCGCTCATAGGGCGCCTGCGGCCTCGTGCCCGGGACGCCCGCAATCAGGACGGCGAGGACCGTCCGGGACGACGCGGGGCCCCACGAGGAGGTCAAACGGCGGAGAACATCGACGTGACGTGACTCCGCTACGCGGCCCGACGCTGGTTCTCCCACGGCTTCGGAATGGCTTCGAGGCGCTCGATCTGCGACAGGTAACGACGGACCGCCACCTCGTCGCCGCGTTCGCGAGCGGCGTCGGCCCAGCCCTGAATCTCCGCCACCCACCGCTCATGCTCGGCACGGGTCGCCTCATCGATCGCTCGGATCACGTCCACCTCAGCCTCCCAACCGCTCGTCGAGCTTACCCAACTCGTACCTGTTGGCTTCGATTCTGGCCCGGTGAAACCCGAGCCCCTCCTCGTACTTGGCGACGATCTCCCGATCACGCTCGACCTCGCCGGTCAGTCTGATACGCAGAAACTCGTCGTCGGTACGGTCTTCCCTCACATCCTCACCTCCACGTCAGGTTCGACGCTCCGAGCACGCCTCGCCGCAGACCTGGAATGTCTCGGCAGACCGCCTGGACCCCTTGGCCGATCGGATAGCGCACCCAGCGCCCGCGATCAGCGGTTCAGGTCGTCGACGAAAATGATGCCCCCGCCGGGACTGCTCCTGATCGGGTTGTCAGAAGTCCGAAACGGGGTCGGCAACTCACGGGGCCGCCGTGACGTCGTGCAATGCGGGGTCGAATCCGGCACGACCACAGCGCGCATCTCCGGTGTCATTGGGCTAGATCCAGACGGCTGCTCGTGACAGCATCGCGGCGTGTATGAACGGGTGGTCCGGACGCGAGCCGAGTGGATGGCCGGTTACCGCCGCGTGCTGGAGGCGAGAGACCACTGGACGTCGGCTGCCAGGTTCAGGGTGCTGGCGCGCGACGAGATAAGGCCCGTTCGGCTGTACGTCGCGCGCAACCCCATGGCGCCGGCGGACGCCCTCGCCTTGCTGATGGCCGACGACGACACCTCCGTGACGTGGAACGCCCTGCTCAACCCGAAGACCCCGGCCGCGGCTCTCGTGAAATCGGCCGCCGCGGAGGCGAAGGAACTCGGCACCAGCGGGTTCCCGCGTCGCCACTACATCGCCTGCCACCCGAACACGCCGGTGGCCCTGCAAGTCACCCTGCTGAGGGCGGGAGTGTGCGACTGCCGCCCGACCTGCTACGCGGAGACGTACTACGCGCGCAACGGCTAGCTCGTCGGCCGCCGTTCGCCTCGGGTGCGATCCGGTGTGGGTGGGACAAAGGCGGGGCGGCGGGCACGGCGGCGGTCGCCTAACGTGACGGCCATGCACGTTCTGTGTACACGGGGGATCCGACGGCTGGAATGGGCGCACGAGTGAGCACCCAGCGGTCGGTCCTGGCGACCGAGGGCGAGGCCGAAAGTCCTGCTGGGACGGCTCGTTCGCGCGTGCCCAGGCAGGCTCGGTCTGCTGTCCGGCCCGACGGTGACAGCGCCGCCAGGCCGAACCGGCTTGTCCGGACCTGGTCGTACGCAGGGCTGCCGCTGCTCGCCTACCTGCTCGGCCACCTGCTGCACGGTGCGGCCGCGTACTGGTTCGGGTTCGACTGGCTGAGCGCCGATTCGCGTATCCGCTGGGACGGCGGCATCTACCTCGGCATCGCCGAGAACGGCTACCAGGCGGGCCTTTGCGCGCAGATCTATCCGAACGGGCCCAACCCCGACGGCCTCTGCGGCAACGCCGGCTGGTTCCCGCTGCTGCCTTTCCTGGTGCTGGCGCTGACGAAGATCGGGCTGGGCTCGGCGGCGGCCGGTGTCCTGATCGCCGAGGCGTGCGCGCTGGGCATGCTGATCGCGCTGTGCCGGCTGCTCGCCTCGGCCCGGACCGCGGTCAAGGCGGCCTGCCTCGCGGTGGCCGCGCTGCTGCCCAGCGGCGTCTACTTCCACGCGACCTTCCCCATGTCGTTGGTGATGCTGCTCGCCCTGGCGATGTTCCTGCTGCTGGTGCGCGGCCGGTGGGTGCTCGCCGGGCTGACCGGCATGGTGGCCGCGACGGCGTACCCGCTGGCCGTGCTGCTGGCCCCGGCGGCCGTGGTGTTCCTGCTGATCCCGCCCGGCAGATGGGCCTGGCGCAGGTTGGCCACCGCGGCGTATGTCGGCGGCCTGACCGGCTTGGGCGTGCTCGCCGTCTTCGGCGTCATGCAGCTGACCACCGGCCGGTGGGACGCGTACCTGGCCATCCAGTCCAGCAACTACGGCCACGGGGTGCACAACCCGTTCGCCACGTTCCGGACGCTCATCGAGTGGCAGCCGACCACGGTCTCCGCCGAGCTGGTGTTCAGCACCGGTCTCGTGCTGCTCGCGGTGGCGGCGCTGGCGGTCGCGGCGGTGCGGCGGCAGGCGACCGTGCTGGACTGGACGCTCGGCGCGGTGTACGGCCCGCTGCTGCTGATCACGCCGTTGGTCGTCGGCGCGAGTCAGGCGCAGTTCCGGTCCCATACGCTGCTGCTGCCGATCGTGCTGCTGCTGCGGCACCTGCGCTGGCCGGTGGCGGCCGGGCTGGCCGCACTCGCGTCGCCGCTGACCTTCCTCATGACAGGACTGTTCCTGACGCGCGCCCTGGTATGAGCGAGCGTCTGCTTCACCCTGAACCGGCTCGTCGCCGTGGCTCTCGGCGGCTCCTGCTGGCCCTGCACCGCCGCCGGTCGCCTCAGTCCTGAGGGTTGCGCAGGACGTAGCGTAGGAACCCGCTGTGCGGCGTGTACCGGTCGTAGAGGGCGCGGGCCCGGTAGTTGTTCTCCCGGGTCTGCCAGTAGAGCGTCGCCCAGCCCTGCGCCCGGGTCTGCGCCCACAGCCAGTCGATCAGCGCCGCGCCGACGCCCTGGGCGCGGGCGGCTGGGTCGACGTACAGGTCCTGGAGGTAGCAGGACGGGGTGTGGGCGGAGGTGTTCTCGTGCAGCAGGTAGTTCGCGATGCCGATGACGGCTCCGTCGGACTCCGCGACGACCGCGTGCACCGGGACGCCGTCGGCCAGGATGCGCGCCCACAGGTGCCGCGTGATCGCCTCGTCGGGCTCGCGCTCGTAGAAACGCGTGTAGCCGTCCCACAGCTCGCGCCAGCGGCTCTCGTCGGCGGGCGCGACCGGCCGGACGGCGGGGTTCATCGCGGATCCTCCTGAGCCTGATGCCGTGCAGAACAGCTCGAAGAGCGGCGGCGGGCCGGTCTACTGGTTCAGCGATTGGTAGGCGGCCTCGACGCGGGCGGCCATGCCGATCTCGGCGGAGGTGAGCGCACCGTTGTCGCCGGCGCAGAGCTGGATCTGGGTGCGGCCGTCGAGGCGGCGGATGTGGGGGCGTACGCCGAAGGTGTCCGCCGCGACCGAGATGCGCTCGGTCAACACGGCGTGTTCGGTGTCGTCGAGGGGCAGGGTGCGCTTGAGGCAGTCGCCTTCGTGCACCCATCCGGTGAGCTGGGAAAGTGCGTCGCTGATGTAGTCGCGTCGTCGGCCCCGTTTCCAGACCGCGCTCATCCGCACCTCCGATACCTCCCACGCGGTGATATCGGCTTGTGGCCGAATCTTGTCCGCACCGACACTTCGGTGAGACCTATCCTGCCCTCTCCCGCGGCGTGTGTCCACGCGAACAAAACCGACTTCCTGCACTTCACGGGACGCTGTGTGCAGCGCGGACTCGCTCGGTGACACCGCGTTCACCATGAAGCCGGTTTGTCTGGCACGCTGTCCGCCGTGCCTAACTTCTCCTCCGAGATCCGAATCATCGTCGGTGCTGCCATCATCGCCGACGGGCGCGTGCTGGCCTGTGAGCGTTCCGAACCGGCCGAGGTGGCCGGACGGTGGGAGTTTCCTGGCGGAAAGGTGGAGCCGGGTGAAACGGAGCATGACGCGCTCGTGCGCGAATGCGAGGAGGAGCTCGGTGTGGTCGTCGAGGTCGGCGAGCGCGTCGGCCAGGACGTGCTGCTCGGGCACGGCCGCGCGGTGCTCAAGGTGTACACCGCCCGCCTGGTCAGT
Organism: Catellatospora paridis; assembly: GCF_009720365.1. Taxonomy (GTDB): domain Bacteria; phylum Actinomycetota; class Actinomycetes; order Mycobacteriales; family Micromonosporaceae; genus Catellatospora; species Catellatospora paridis. The sequence continues at coordinate 89,195 of NZ_ML769320.1, forward strand.
GGCGTGCCGCAGCTGATCGAGCACGCGGAGTTCCGCTGGCTGGCCGCGCACGAGCTGCACACCGTGCCGTGGCTGCCGGCCGACGCGCCGATCGTGGCGGCGCTGCCGAAGTTCATGGGAGATGGGGCGTAGCTCACCCCGCCTCGACAATAAGGCCTGCCTTACCTAAGCTCCGTTTCCGTCGGAAACGGGCGGCCTGGGGAGGCTCGTGGTGCACGGTGCGGTGAGGCGCGGCGGTGTCGTCGTGCTCGGCGTGCTCGTGCTGCTGGCCGCCGTCGCGGCGAGCCTGACCGTCGGCAGCCGGCACATTCCGCTGGCCGAGGCGCTCGACGCGCTGCTGCACCCGGCGCCGACCGAGGCCGCGCTGATCGTCCGTGAGCTGCGGGTGCCGCGTACCCTCGTCGGGCTCGAGGTCGGCGCGGCGCTGGCGCTGGCCGGCGTGATCATGCAGGCGCTGACCCGCAACCCGCTCGCCGAGGCCAGGGTCCTCGGCGTCTCCGCGGGCGCCGCGACCGGCGTCGTCTGCGCCATCGCCTTCGCCGGGGCGGCGAGCCTGGCGAGCTGGATCTGGTTCGGGCTGGCCGGGGCCGCGGTGGCCGGGGCGCTGGTGTTCGCCGTCGCCGCCCGCACCAGGGACGGCTCCGGCCCGGTCAGCCTCGCGCTGTCCGGCGCGGCCATCGACGCCGGGCTCGGCGCGGTCATCTACGGCATCCTCAGCATCGACGCCGCCACCTTCGAGCAGTACCGCTTCTGGGTCGTCGGCTCCATCGCCGGACGCACCCCCGCGATGGCCGGGCAGGTCGCGCCGTTCCTGCTGGTCGGCCTGGTGCTCGCGGTGGTCTCGGCGCGGGGCCTGGACGCGCTGGCGCTGGGCGACGACGTCGCCCGCGGCCTGGGCCACCGGATCCAGCGGGTACGCCTGGCCGCCGCCGTCGCCGCGATCGTGCTCACCGGGGCGGCCGTCGCGCTGGCCGGGCCGATCGCGTTCGTCGGCCTCGCCGTCCCGCACCTGGCCCGCGCGCTCGTCGGCACCGCGCACCGCTGGGTGCTGCCGCTGTCGGCGCTGCTCGGCGCGGCCCTGGTGCTGTTCGCGGACGTGCTCGGCCGGGTCATCACGCCGCCCGGCGAGGTCCCCGCGGGGGTGGTCACCGCGCTGGTCGGCGCGCCCGTGCTGCTGTGGCTGGTGCGCCGGGCCCGGGTGGTGACCGCGTGATCGTCTCCGTCGGGCCGGCGAGTTTCGTGCTGCCGCGCCGCACCCTGCTGGTCACCCTGGCGCTCGGCATCGTGCTGCTGGCCGCGATGATCGCCGCGATCAGCATCGGCACCCTGGCCGTGCCGCCGCTGGACGTGGTGCGCGCCCTGCTGACCGGCGGCACCGACTACGACCTGGTGGTACGCGAGCTGCGCTGGCCCCGCGTGGTGCTCGGGGCGGCCTGCGGGGCCGCGTTCGGGCTGGGCGGCGCGCTGATCCAGTCGGTGGCCCGCAACCCCCTGTCCAGCCCCGACGTCATCGGCGTGACCCAGGGCGCGGGCCTCGCCGCGACGATCGCGCTGACCTCCGGCCTGGCGTACGAGCTGATCGCGCCCGCGGCCATGGCGGGCGGCCTGCTCGCCGCGGTCGTGGTGTTCGCCTTCGGCGCGCGCACCGGGTTCGCCGCGAACCGGTTCGTGCTGGCCGGTGTCGCCGTAGCGTTCGCGCTGCGGGCCGGCATCGAGGTCGTGATGTCGTCGGCGGAGACCATCGACGCGCTGCGCGCCCAGATCTGGCTCATCGGCTCGCTCAACGGCCGCGGCTACGAGGAGGCCGGCGCGATCGGACTGGTGCTGCTGATCGCCCTGCCGCTGCTGCTGTGGGCGGCGCGGGCGCTGCGGACCAGCGCGCTCGACGACGACACTGCCCGCGCCCTCGGGGCACGACCCGCCGCCCGGCGGCTCGCCGTCGGTGCGCTGGGCGTCGTGCTCGCCGCGGCCGCGACCGCGCAGGTCGGCGCGGTCGACTTCGTGGCGCTGGTCGCGCCGCAGGTCGCCCGGCGGCTGTCCCGGGCCGAGCGCCCGCCCCTGGCCGCGTCCGCGCTGGCCGGTGCGGCGCTGGTGGTGCTGGCCGACCTGGCCGCCCGGATGCTGCTCGCCCCGACCCAGCTGCCGGTCGGCGTGCTTACCGCCGGCATCGGCGGCCCGTACCTGGTCTACCTGTTGATCCGGGGACGCCGTTGAATCCCGGCCCGCGCCCTTCGGAGACGCCGATGTCATCGGCCCCGCACTTCTGGCAAGCCTCGACGAGGCTTGCCCCGTACGCCGGGAGGCACCGATGAGGCTCGCCGGACAGGATCTGGTCGTCGGCTACGACGACCGCACCGTCATCGACGGGCTCTCCGTCGAGATCCCGAGCGGACAGCTCACCGTCATCATCGGGCCCAACGCGTGCGGCAAGTCCACCCTGCTGCGCGCCCTGGGCCGCCTGCTCAAGCCGCGTGGCGGCAGCGTGCTGCTCGACGGCGAACTGCTGCACGAACTGCCGCCGCGCCAGGTCGCGCAGCGCCTCGGCGTGCTGCCGCAGTCACCGCTGGTGCCCGAGGGCGTCACCGTCGCCGACCTGGTGGCCCGCGGCCGCCAGCCGCACCAGCGTTGGTGGCAGCAGTGGTCCCCGGCCGACCAGGAGGCCGTCAAGACCGCCCTGGCCGACGCCGACATCGTCGAACTCGCCGACCGCCCGGTCGAGGCGCTGTCGGGCGGGCAGCGCCAGCGGGTCTGGATCGCCATGGCGCTCGCCCAGCAGACCGAGGCGCTGCTGCTCGACGAGCCGACGACCTTCCTCGACGTGGCGCACCAGGTCGAGGTGCTGCGTTTGATGCGCCGCCTCCAGCAGGGCGGTCGCACCGTCGTCGCCGTCCTGCACGAGCTCAACCAGGCCGCCCGCTACGCCGACCACGTGATCGCGATGAAGGACGGCCGCATCGTCGCCGCGGGCCCGCCCGCCGACGTCATCACGGCGCCGCTCATCACGGACGTCTTCGCCCTCGACTGCACCGTCATCCCCTGCCCGGTCACCGCCACCCCGCTGGTGATCCCCAACCCCTGACCACCCCGACGATCCCGTGCCGTCTACGACGGCCTCGCGGGACCGTCCGATCCCGGTGTGAGCCGGGCGGACTCCGCCGCGCCAGAGCAGCGGAGCGCACAGAGATCCAGGAAGGAAGTGACGCCGTGAAGAAGCGTCTTGTTCTCGTGGCGGCCGTCGCCGCCGGACTCGCGCTGGCCGGCTGCGGCACCGCGAAGGAGAACACCGGCGATGGCGCGGCCACCGTCGAGGTCACCCACGCGATGGGCACCACCAAGGTCCCGGCCGCGCCCAAGCGCGTCGTGGTGCTGGACACCGACAAGGTCGACACCGCGCTGACGCTGGGCGTCAAGCCGGTCGGCGCGGCCCGCGCCGGTGAGCTCACCGGCTGGCCGACGTACTTCGGCGCCGGTGCGACCGACGGCATCACCGAGGTCGGCGTGCTCGACGAGCCCGACCTCGAGGGCATCGCGGCGCTCAAGCCGGACCTGATCCTGGGCTCGAAGTTCCGCCAGGAGAAGTACTACGCCGAGCTGTCGAAGATCGCGCCGACCGTGTTCACCGAGAACGTCGGCAAGACCTGGAAGGCGAACTTCCTGCTCGACGGCAAGGCGCTGGGCAAGGAGCAGCAGGCCAAAGACCTGCTCGCGGCGTACGAGAAGCGCGCCAAGGAGGTCGGCGCGGCCGTCCCCAACGCTGCGACCCTGAAGATCTCCCTGGTCCGCTTCATGCCCGACCACATCCGCGTCTACGGCCCCGAGTCCTTCTCCGGCATCGTCCTCGGCGACGCCGGCCTGGGCCGCCCCGAGCGCCAGCTGCTGGCCGCCAAGGACGACAAGCGCTTCGACAAGGTCAGCGCCGAGCGCCTCACCGAGGTCGACGGCGACTCCATCTTCGTCGCCGCCTACGGCGAGAAGTCGGCCGCCGAGCAGGCCAAGATCACTGCTGGTCCCCTGTGGGCGACCCTCGGCGCGGTGAAGGCGGGCAAGACCCAGGTCGTGGCCGACGAGACGTGGATGACCGGCATCGGCGTCACCGCCGCCAACAAGATCCTCGACGACCTCGCGACCCACCTGAAGTAACCCCCACCCCCACCCCACCCCACCCCACCCCCAAGATCGCGACGATCTTGCTTGGACTGTGGGTATGACACGGATGAAACGGTCATATCCCCAACAGTTCGCGCAAGATCGTCGCGATCTTTACTGGGGCAGGGTTAGGGAGGGGGGAGGAGGGGGCGGAGGGTGGTGATTATGCGGGCGGGGTGGCGGTAGAGGTCGGCGTCGGTGAAGTGGCGCATGCGCCAGCCCTGGGTGGCCAGCCAGTTGCCGCGGTGGCGGTCGTGGCGGATGCGGTCGCGGGTGAGGTGGGAGGAGCCGTCGTACTCGATGCCGACCTTGAGTTCTTCGTAGCCCAGGTCGAGGCGGAAGTAGCCGACCTGGAGCTGGGGTTCGGGGCGGGGCAGTCCGCCGTCGATGACGACCAGGCGTAACTGGCTTTCCTGGCGGCATTCGGCGCGGGCGTCGGCGAGGGGGACCAGTTCGCGGGCCTGGCGGACGCCAGGGAGGCCGCCGTGGGTGATCAGTTCTGCTGCGAGAAGGTCGGGGGTTACGGTGTCGGCGCGTAGTGCGGCGTCGAGGATCGGCAGGGCGTCGATGCGGCGTACGACGCGGGCCAAGGTCACCGCGACGCGCTCGGGTGGCAGCACTGGGACGCCGTGGAGAAACACCGGCACGGGGAGCGGGAGGGCTGACTCGCCGGAACGCACTCCCGCAAGTCTCGGGTGGGGACTGCCCTGTGGGACCGTCACGTGGATCAGTGGAGAAGGCGATACCCCGAAGCCGTGCCAAGCCGCAGCCGTCGGCCCCGACAACCGGGCACCCTCCGGGAGCAGTGCGAACAGCGCCTGCACCCGGCTGATCTCATTCGTGTCCAGCGCATAGACACCCCGCCAGGGCCGGCTCAGATCACCACGGCGATACGCGGTCCGCAGCGTCTGCACCGAAACCCCCGCAGCACCCAACTGCCGAAGCGTTCCAGGAACAGTCACACCCCGCAGCCTGCGACGCCCCCGCCCTCAACTCCACCGCCCCGCGCTACCCCCTGTGGACAACCCCACCCTTGTGGACAACCCCCACCCGACCCCGGCTCTGTGCTACACCCCAAACAAGATCGCGACGATCTTGCGTGAACTGTTCAGGATATGGCCGGTTTGCCCGTGTCATACCCACAGTCCACGCAAGATCGTCGCGATCTTGGCAGTCAGCGCTCGGGGTGGTAGTAGTTCAGGCTGTTGGGGTTGATCGGGAACGTGATGTCGTCGCCGAACGGGGACGCGGCGGCGGCCCGGTCGGAGAGCATTTCGTTCAGGTTCACGTGGCCTGAGGCGTTGACGTCGGTCGGCTGAGGCGGCGTGAGTTCGCGGCCGAAGTCGACGGGGGCCTGGCCGTCGGTGACCGTCACCGGGCCTGCGTGCACCGTGGGGCCGGCGGGCACGGTGGCGGCCAGCTGGTCACGGCGGAGAATCTTGCGTCCGAATACCACCAGCGGATCATACCGGCGGTCCACGACCCGTTCCTTCATGGGGATGATGGCGTTGTCGGTGATCTTGATGTGTTCGGGGCAGACCTCGGTGCAGCACTTGGTGATGTTGCAGTAGCCCAGGCCCTGCGACTGCTGCGCGATCTCCTTGCGGTCGTGGCGGGCGTCGAGCGGGTGCATGTCCAGCTCGGCGGCGCGGATGAACAGCCGCGGGCCGGAGAAGGCCGGCTTGTTCTCGTCGTGGTCGCGTACGACGTGGCAGGTGTTCTGGCACAGGAAGCACTCGATGCACTTGCGGAACTCCTGCGAGCGCTCCACGTCGATCTGCTGCATCCGGTACTCGCCGGGGGCCAGGTCGGCCGGGGGCGCGAACGCGGGCATCTCCTGTGCCTTCTGGTAGTTGAAGGACACGTCGGTGACCAGGTCGCGGATGACCGGGAAGGCCCGCAGCGGCGTGATCGAGATGGTCTCGTCCTCCTCGAAGGTGGACATCCGGGTCATGCACCCGAGGCGGGGCATGCCGTTGATCTCCATCGAGCAGGAGCCGCACTTGCCGGCCTTGCAGTTCCAGCGGCAGGCCAGGTCGGGCTCCTGGGTGGCCTGCAGCCGGTGGATGACGTCGAGCACGACCTCGCCCTCGTTTACCTCGACCTTGTAGTCGTTCAACTGGCCACCGGCGGCGTCGCCACGCCACACCTTGAACTGACGAACGGTCATGCCGTCACCTCGCTGCGCTCGGCTCCGTCATGACGAGCCTGGGACACGATGAGTTCGCTCCGCTCACTCATGACAGCTCCTTGTCGGTCATGTACTTGGCCAGCTCGGACTTGTCGAACAGGGCGAGCAGGTCGGGGGTCATCGTGGGGATCGGCTGGTGGGTGAGGTCCACGTCGCCGTCGGGGGTCAGCGCACAGACGAGGTTGACCTGCCGCCACTTGGCGTCCATCTTCGGGAAGTCCTCGCGGGTGTGGCCGCCGCGCGACTCCTCGCGCTCCAGTGCCGCCTTCGCGGTGCACTCCGACACGACCAGCATGTTGCGCAGGTCGAGGGCGAGGTGCCAGCCCGGGTTGTAGCGGCGGCCGCCGGCCGCGCCGACCTTGCGGATGCGTTCACGCAGCTCGGACAGGCGCGACAGGGACTCCTGCAGCTCGCCCTTGCGGCGGATGATGCCGACCAGGTCGCCCATCACGTCCTGAAGATCGCTCTGCAGGGTGTACGGGTTCTCGCCGCCGTCCCGGGCCAGGGGCGTGAGCGCCTCCTCGACCGCGGCCGCGACCTGCTTGTCGTCGACCTTGGGGCGCTTGCCCAGGGTGTCGGTGTAGCTGGCCGCGTACTCGCCCGCGCGCTTGCCGAAGACCAGCAGGTCGGACAGGGAGTTGCCGCCGAGGCGGTTGGAGCCGTGCATGCCGCCGGACACTTCGCCGGCCGCGTACAGGCCGAGCACGCCCGCGGACGCGGTGTCCGGGTCGACCTCGACGCCGCCCATCACGTAGTGGCAGGTCGGGCCGACCTCCATGGGCTGCGTCGTGATGTCCACGTCGGCCAGTTCCTTGAACTGGTGGTACATGGACGGCAGCTTCTTGAGGATCTCCGCGGCGGGGCGGCGCGAGGCGATGTCGAGGTAGACGCCGCCGGCCTTGGTGCCACGACCGGCCTTGACCTCGGAGTTGATGGCGCGGGCCACCTCGTCGCGGGGCAGCAGCTCGGGGGGACGCCGGTTGTTGTCCGGGTCGGTGTACCAGCGGTCGCCCTCCTCGGGCGTCTCCGCGTACTGCTTGCGGAACACGTCCGGGACGTACTCGAACATGAAGCGCTTGCCCTCGGAGTTCTTGAGGACGCCGCCGTCGCCGCGCACCGATTCGGTGACCAGGATGCCCCGCACCGACGGCGGCCACACCATGCCGGTCGGGTGGAACTGCAGGAACTCCATGTTGATCAGCTTCGCCCCGGCGCGCAGCGCCAGCGCGTGGCCGTCACCGGTGTACTCCCACGAGTTCGAGGTGACCTTGTAGGAGCGGCCGACGCCGCCCGTGGCCAGCACGACGGCGGGGGCCTCGAACAGCACGAACTCGCCGGACTCGCGGTGGTAGCCGAACGCGCCCGCGATCCGCTTGATCCCGCCGGTCTCGTCGAGCAGCAGCTCGGTGATGGTGCACTCGGCGAACACGCGCAGCCGCGCCTGGTAGTCGCCGTGCTGGGCCTTGTCCTCCTGCTGCAGCGACACGATCTTCTGCTGCAGGGTGCGGATCAGCTCCAGGCCGGTGCGGTCGCCGACGTGGGCCAGGCGCGGGTACTCGTGGCCGCCGAAGTTGCGCTGCGAGATCTTGCCGTCCTTGGTCCGGTCGAAGAGCGCGCCGTAGGTCTCCAGCTCCCAGATCCGCTCCGGCGCCTCCTTGGCGTGCAGCTCGGCCATCCGGTAGTTGTTCAGGAACTTGCCGCCCCGCATGGTGTCGCGGAAGTGGACCATCCAGTTGTCGTTCGAGTTGACGTTGCCCATCGCGGCCGCCGCGCCGCCCTCGGCCATGACCGTGTGGGCCTTGCCGAACAGCGACTTCGAGATGATGGCGACCTTCTTGCCGGCCAGCCGTGCCTCGATCGCGGCGCGCAGACCCGCGCCGCCGGCGCCGATCACGACGACGTCGTACCAGTGCTTCTCAATGTTGATCATTTTTGTGCCACCTATCCCGGCTCAGCCGATGAACCGCAGGTCGGACCACCAGCCGGCGGCGAGACCCATGATGTAGAAGTCGGTGAGCGCCAGCGTCGCCAGCGTGATCCAGGCCAGTCCCATGTGCCGGGTGTTCAGCACCGAGACCCAGCTCCAGAGCTTGTAGCGCACCGGGTGCTTGGAGAAGTGCTTGAGCCGGCCGCCGATGATGTGCCGGCAGGAGTGGCAGGAGGCGGTGTACGCCCACAGCATGATCACGTTGATCCACAGGATCACGTTGCCCAGGCCGAACCCGAAGCCGCTCGGGGAGTGCATGGCCAGCACGGCGTCCCAGGTGTTGATGAGCGAGATCAGCACCGCGGCGTAGAAGGCGTACCGGTGCGCGTTCTGGAAGATCAGCGGGAAGCGGGTCTCGCCCGAGTACTTCGCGTGGCCGTCGGGGACGGCGCAGGCGGGCGGCGACAGCCAGAACGACCGGTAGTACGCCTTGCGGTAGTAGTAGCAGGTCAGCCGGAAGAGCAGCAGGAACGGCAGGGACAGCGCCGCGAACGGGATCAGCGGGTTGTCCGGGATGAACCGTCCGAACTCGGCGGCGGCCGGGTAGCAGCCCTTGGAGACGCAGGGGGAGTAGAACGGGGTCAGGTAGTGGTACGCGTCGACCCAGTACAACTTCTGCATGAACACCCGGAACGTCGCGTACGCGACCCAGGCGGTGAGACCAATGACCGTCAGCACCGGTGCGAGCCACCAGCGGTCGGTGCGCAACGTCTTGGCCTCGATCGCGGCGCGCGGTTTCGCGCCGGCCGGCCTCGTTGCCGTCGTCGTCATCTTCGTCGCTCCCTGAGATACGCAGTCGTGGGAACACGTGCGTGGATCAATCACGGACACGTTACGCCGAAAGATGTCGATCATGTGACTCGGGACACTGTGATGTGTCGCATCGTTCCCTTGTCGAGGGTCACCACCAGCAGTAATTCCAAGATCGCTCGACTTGCCGGGCAGGTGGGCGAGTGCGGACGCAAGATACGCACAGGCGCCGGGCAAGTCGAGCGATCAAGGGCGGCCGTCAGCCGCTGGCGTTGCCGGTGATGTTCCAGGAGGCCAGGTGCAGGGCCGGGGCGGTCCACGCGCCGAGGAACACCCGCGACGGCTGCGGCACCGCCTCCGCGCCGACGCCGAGCACCGCGCCCGGCCCGAGGGCCTGCGGGTAGAGCTGGGTGAAGCGCATGTTGCGCACCGGCCGGGTCACCTCGCCGCCCTCGATCAGCCAGACGCCGTTGCGGGTCAGGCCGGTCAGCGCCAGCGTGCGCGGGTCGAGCACGCGGGTGTACCAGAGGTCGGTGATCAGCAGGCCGCGCTCGATCCGCGAGATCATCTCCTCGGTGCTGCTGCCGCCGGGCGCGAACCCGAGGTTGTTGAGGAGCGGACCCCAGGCCGCGCTGCCCCCGTGGCCGGTCGAGACGGCCCCGGCCACCGCCGCGGTGCGCCGGTCGTGCGCGAGCGCCGCGGTGACGCCCTTCTCGACCAGGGCGAGCCGGGTGCGCGGGGTGCCCTCGCCGTCGAAGGGCTCCCGCGGGTCGTCGTACAGGCTGATCGCCTCGTCGAACTGGGCCACGCCCAGCTCGGCGAACGAGCGCCGCTCCTGGACGGCCTTGGCGTTGAAGCCGAACAGGGCGAAGTTGGTGAGCAGGTCGGCGACCGCCTCGGGTTCGAGGACCACCTCGTACCGGTCGGGCGGCAGTTCCACCGGGTCGGCCAGCGCCCGGGCCTTGCCCGCGGCGCGCGTGCCCAGCGCCGTGCCGTCCAGGTCGGACAGGCGCACGCTGGAGCGGCGGGCCACCCCGTCCGCACCGGCGTCGCGCGCGATGCCGTCCAACTCCGCGGTCGTGGCCTGCGCGGCCAGGGCCTGGCCCGCGGAGTTGCGGTACGCGCCGGACCAGTGGCCGGTCTGGCAGTAGCCGGCCGTCTCCAGGCCGCCCGCCGCGTCGACGAAGTCCCGCACGCGGGCCGCCCGGTCGTCGGGCGAGGCGTTCCGGGTCGCCTCGTCGACGACGCCGGGCAGGGCGAGCGGCGCCGCCGGGGCCAGGCCCGGCCAGCCCGGATCGCGGGGAGCCGAGCGCACCGCGGCGGCGGTGCGCGCCACCAGCGAGGTCAGCCCTTCCGGGCTGGTCAGCGTCGTGGTGGTGGTGACGGTGCGGCCGTCCAGGTGCGCGCGCAGCCGCACGCTGACGGTGTCCTCGGCGACGTTCTGGTGGATGCGCGAGTTCGCGAACCGGGTCAGCGCCCGGTGCACGGCGTCGGCGGTGACGTCGACCTCGGCCCCGGGCAGCGCCCGCACCGCGAGGTCCAGCACCTGCTCAGCCGTCTGCGACACGTTCATGCCCGCTCCTCGCTTCGCTCGTCACCGGCATGCGTCTGATGGCCCGTGATTCGCTCGCTGCGCTCGCTCATGCCCGCACCCCCACCCGAACGTTCTGGAACCGGGCCGGGGCGGACGGGTGGCCGGTGTGCCCGACCTGCGTCGGTTGGCCCTTGCCGCAGTTCGGCGTGCCCCAGTACTCGATCTCGCTGGACAGCATGTCCATCGACTGCCAGAACTTCGGCCCGATCCCGGTATACGTGGGATTGCGCAGCATCCGGCCCTTCTTCCCGTTCTTCACCTCGTACGCGATCTCGCAGCCGAACTGGAAGTTGAGCCGCTTGTCGTCGATGGACCATGAGCGGTTGTGCTCCATGAACACGCCGTCGTCGGTCTCGGCGATGATCTGCTCCAGGGTGTGCGGGCCGGGTTCGAGGCCGACGTTGGTCATCCGCACCATGGGCAGCCGGGCCCAGCCGTCGGCCCGCACGCTGCCGCCGTAGTCGAGCCCGGCCAGCGCCGCCGAGTCCCGCCCGGCCAGCACGCCGACCCAGATCCCGTCCTTGACCGCGTACCGCTTGGCCGCCGGGGTGCCCTCGTCGTCGAAGCCGAAGCTGCCCAGCGCGCCGGGCAGGGTCGGGTCGATGGTGACGTTCATCAGCTCCGAGCCGTAGCGCAGCGAGCCCAGCTGGGACAGGTCCAGCCAGGACGTGCCCGCGAAGGCGGCCTCCCAGCCGAGGATCCGGTCCAGCTCGATGGCGTGCCCGACGGACTCGTGGATCTGCAGGAACAGCTGCTCGCCGCCGAGGATCAGCGCGGTCTCCCCGCTCGGGCACAGCGGCGCGGTCAGCAGCTGCCGCGACTCCTCGGCCAGGCGCGGCGCGTGGGCGAGCAGGTCCAGGCCCTGGACCAGCTCCCAGCCGCGGGTGCCGTACTGGCCGCGGGCGGCGGGGTAGGAGCGCACCTGGGTCTCGCCCGCGCCGATCGCGGTGGCCTGGATGCCCGCGCCGCACTCGCGTACGTGCTGGTCGATGCGGTGGCCCTCGCTGGAGACGAACCACTTGCGGGTGTCCCAGATCTGGTAGACGCCGGTGGCCTGGTCCGCGCCGTGCTCGACCATCGTCTTGGTGGCGTGGGTGAGCAGGTCGCCCTTGTCGGACAGCGGCACCGCGAGCGGGTCGAGGCGGCACTCGCTGGCCCAGGTGGCGGTGCTGACCGTGGTCGGCACCAGGTCCACGCCCGGCCCGGCGACCCGCGCGCTGGCCTTGGCGATGGCCGTGGCACGTGCCCCGGCCAGCCGGGCGGCGCTGTCGGACAGGTCCGGCACGGCGTAGAAGCCCCAGCTGGAGCCGACGAGCGCGCGTACGCCGATGCCCGCGGACTCGTCCGAGTTCAGCTCCTCGACCTCGCCGTTGCGGGCCTCCATGGACTCGTATCGCTTGTGCATCACCCGCGCGTCTGCGTAGCGCGCGCCCGCGTCCAGCGCCGCCGCCACCGCCGCCTCCGCGACGTCGAAAAAGCTCATGATCGCCACCCTAGCCCGCGAATGACCGATCCGGCGCCCACGCGGCGTGATCGTCGGACTTGCCTGGCAATCGGGGGAATCATGGGCGCTCTTTCGCCCGTTTGCCAGGCAATTCGAACGATCAATCCGCTGGTGTTAGCCAGTTGTTACGTAGCGCGTCTGGTGACGACACGCCGGGGTCCGTTACCTTTTGGCCGACGAGTATGAAAGTTTTCTTCATCGGCTGGGACGGGAGCGGCAATGACGCACGATGCTGCAAGCCCCCCGTATCTGCAGGTCGACGACCTGCGGGTGCGTTTCAGCACCGCGGACGGCGAGGTCCGTGCGGTGGACGGGGTGAGCTTCGGCCTCCATAGAGGGCGGACGCTCGGCATCGTCGGCGAGTCCGGCTCGGGCAAGAGCGTGACGAGTCTAGCGGTGATGGGCCTGCACGATCCGGCCCGCACCAAGATCTCCGGCGCGATCAAGCTGGGCGGCCGGGAGCTGGTCGGGCTGTCCGACGGTGAGATGCGCAAGCTGCGCGGCCGCGACGTCGCCATGATCTTCCAGGACCCGCTGTCGGCGCTGCACCCGTTCTACACGGTCGGCCGCCAGCTCGTGGAGGCCTACCGCACGCACCACTCGGACGCGTCGAAAGCGCAGGCCAAGCAGCGCGCGCTGGACATGCTCGACCGGGTGGGCATCCCGCAGCCGGACCGGCGCTTCGGCCAGTACCCGCACGAGTTCTCCGGCGGCATGCGCCAGCGCGTGATGATCGCGATGTCGCTGATGAACGACCCGGCGCTGCTCATCGCGGACGAGCCGACCACCGCGCTCGACGTCACCGTGCAGGCGCAGATCCTCGACCTGCTCGCCGACCTGCAGCGCGAGTTCCACAGCGCGATCATCCTGATCACCCATGACCTGGGCGTGGTCAGCCAGGTCGCCGACGAGGTGCTGGTCATGTACGGCGGCCGGGCCGTCGAGCACGGCACGGTGGCGCAGGTGATGCGCGGGCCGCAGCACCCGTACACGTGGGGACTGCTGGCCAGCATTCCGAGCCTGCACGGCGACCCCGAGGTCGACCTCAAGCCGATCAAGGGCAACCCGCCGAGCCTCATCAACGTGCCTGCCGGCTGCGCGTTCCATCCGCGCTGCGCGTACGCGATGAAGCCCGAGCCCTGTGCGGGCCAGGTGCCGCAGCTGCTCGCGGTGCAGGCCGACGGCCACCGGGTCGCCTGCCACCTGCCCGAGCAGCAGCGCATCGACACCTATACCGACGAGATCGCGCACGTGGGGGTGGCCCAGTGAGCGAACGCAGTGAGCGGACCGAGGGCAACGTCAGCAACGACGGAGCCGAGCGCAGCGAGGTGACGACGTGACCGAAGCCTTGCTGAGGGTGCGGGGGCTGACCAAGCACTTCGCCGTACGCCAGGGCGCGATCGGGGCGAAGGCCGCGGTGCGCGCCGTCGACGGGCTCGACTTCGACGTGCACGCGGGCGAGACGCTGGGCCTGGTCGGGGAGTCAGGCTGCGGCAAGACCACGACCGGCCGGATGCTGGTGCGCCTGCTGGAGCCGACCGCGGGCAGCATCGAGTTCCAGGGGCGGGACATCACCACGCTGGGCCGCCGGGCGATGCGCCCGCTGCGGCAGGACCTGCAGATCATCTTCCAGGACCCGTACTCCTCGCTGAACCCCCGGCACACCGTCGGCAAGATCGTGGCGATGCCGCTGGAGGTCAACGGCATCAAGCCGGCGGGCGGCGTGAAGGCGCGCGTGCAGGAGCTGCTGGAGCTGGTCGGGCTCAACCCCGAGCACTACAACCGCTTCCCGCACGAGTTCTCCGGCGGCCAGCGCCAGCGCATCGGCATCGCGCGGGCGCTCGCGCTGCGCCCCAAGCTGATCGTCGCGGACGAGCCGGTGTCGGCGCTGGACGTGTCGATCCAGGCGCAGGTCGTGAACCTGCTCCGGGATCTGCAGCGGGAGCTGGACCTGGCGTTCGTGTTCATCGCGCACGACCTGGCGATCGTGCGCCACTTCAGCCGCCGCGTCGCCGTCATGTACCTGGGCAAGGTCGTCGAGATCGGGGACCGGGCCGACATCTACGAGCGGCCGCGCCACCCGTACACCAAGGCGCTGCTGTCGGCGGTGCCCGACGTGACCGCGTTCGGCGAGCAGCGCCAGCGCATCCGGCTGACGGGTGACGTGCCGACCCCGCTGAACCCGCCGTCGGGCTGCCGCTTCCGCACTCGCTGCTGGAAGGCCCAGGACGTGTGCGCGAGCGAGGAGCCGCCGCTGGTCGCCCGGGAGGGCAGTGGGCAGCAGGTGGCCTGTCACTTCCCCGAACCGGTGGGCGTCGTATCCGAGCATGTGAGCGAGGTGGCCGCATGAGCGAGCGCAGCGAGCGAGTCATGAACGTCCTCGATGCCGCCGACGAGCGCAGCGAGGAGAAGGCATGAGCCTGTCGCAGATCGAGACGGACGCCACGGGCGTGGACGCGACCGCGGTGCCGACCGCGCCGCAGCCCGGCATGGTGGGCCGCTCACCCGGCCGGCTGGCCTGGGCCCGGCTCCGGGCCAACCGCACCGCCATGGTGAGTGCCTGGATCATGGTGTTCTTCATCGTGCTCGGCATGGCCGCACCGCTGGTCGAGCTGGTCTACGGCATCAGCCCGTTCGAGCAGTTCCAGGACAAGATCGCCAACAACAGCCTGCCGCTGGGCTACTTCGGCGGGGTCTCCGGCGAGCACTGGTTCGGCCTGGAGCCCCAGCTCGGCCGCGACATCTTCATCCGGCTGGTGTACGGCCTGCGCACCTCGCTGTTCATTGCGACCTCGGCTGCGCTGCTGACCACGGCCCTGGGCATCGTGCTGGGCATCGTGTCGGGTTACCTGGGCGGCTGGATCGACGCGGTGATCAGCTGGGTCATCGACTTCGCGCTGGCGCTGCCGTTCCTCATCTTCGCGCTGGCGATCATGCCGACGGTGACCGCGCGCTTCTACGGACCGCGCGACGAGATCCCGGTGCCGTTCCGCATCGGAGTGATGATCTTCCTGTTCGCGCTGTTCGGCTGGACCGGCACGGCCCGGCTGGTGCGCGGTCAGGTGATCTCGCTGCGCGAGCGGGAGTTCGTCGAAGCGGCCAGGGCCAGCGGCGCCGGCCTGTTCCACATCCTGTTCCGGCAGCTGCTGCCGAACCTGTGGGCGCCGATCCTGGTGTCGTTCTCGCTGGCGGTGCCCGGCTACATCACCGGTGAGGCGGCGCTGTCCTTCCTGGGCATCGGCGTGGTCGACCCGACCCCGGACTTCGGCGTGATGATCAACAAGAGCCTGAGCTACGCGCAGACCGACCCGGCGTACCTCATCTTCCCGGGCGTGGCGATCTTCCTGCTGGTGCTGGCGTTCAACCTGTTCGGCGACGGACTGCGCGACGCACTCGACCCCAAGTCGTCCCGGTAGGAGGTACGAGATGCTGCGATTCCTGATCAAGCGCCTGCTGCTCGGCACGCTGACGATGTTCGCCGTGAGCCTGGTCGCGTTCGGCATGTTCTTCATGCTGCCGCGCGATGCGGTGGCCACCATGTGCGTGAAGAACTGCAACCCCGAGCGGCTGGAGCGGGTGCGTGTCGAGCTGGGTCTGAAGGACCCGCTGATCGACCAGTACACCGGCTACATCAAGGGCATCTTCGTGGGCCGGGACCTGGGCAGCGCGCAGGGCGGCTACTGCGACGCGCCGTGCCTGGGCTACTCGTACACCAGCAGCGAAGAGGTCTCCGACATCTTCGCGCGGGTGCTGCCGGTGACCCTGAGCATCGTCATTCCGGCAGCGGTGCTGTGGCTGGGGCTGGGCATCGGCCTGGGCATGATCTCGGCGCTGCGGCGTGGCACCGTCTTCGACCGGCTGGCCATCGGCTTCTCGCTGACCGGCGCGTCCATGCAGCTCTACTTCGTCGGCGGCATGCTGATGATCATCTTCGTGTACACCCTGAAGATCCTGCCGGTGCCGCACTACACCTCGCTGTGGGACGACCCGCTGGACTGGGCGAGCGGGCTGGTGCTGGCCTGGGTGGCGCTGGCCTTCCTGTTCTCCGCGGTCTACGCCCGGCTGTCGCGGGCGCAGATGCTGGAGACCCTGGCCGAGGACTTCGTGCGCACCGCACGGGCCAAGGGCCTGAGCAAATCGCGGGCGTACGGGCGGCACGCGCTGCGCGCCGCGATCACCCCGATCGTCACCATCGCCGGGCTGGACGTCGGCGGCGCGCTCGGCGGCACCGTCATCACCGAGACGACCTTCGGCATCCAGGGGCTGGGCCGCACCGCCGTGGAGGCGGTGCGTCTCGGCGACCTTCCGACGATCATGGCGACCGTGCTCGTCTCGGCGGTCTTCATCGTCGTCGCCAACATCGTGGTCGACCTGCTGTACGCGGTCATCGACCCGCGGGTGCGGCTCAGTTAGCGCGTCCGGCCGCCGTATCGAAGGGTATGGCGAAATCCATCAATCACTGCTACACATTTCGTAAGTTTCCTTCACACCACCGGCACGGGAGTGAATATGAGATCCAGAGCGATACTGGCAGCGGGAGGCGTGCTCGCGCTGACCGTGGCCCTGGGCGCGTGCAGCGAGAACAAGAACACCGACAGCGACGTCGACACCGACCGCGTGGCCTCCGGTGCGATCGCGACCGACCCCAAGGACTCGATGGGTCCGGCGAAGGCGGTCGAGGGCGCGGCCAAGGGCGGCACGTTCACCGTGATCCGCCAGACGAAGATCTCGCACATGGACCCCCAGCGGGTCTACTCGTTCGTGGGCCTCAACACCGCCCCGCTCTACGCCCGCTTCCTGACCACGTGGAAGGACGACGGCAAGGGCAACGTGACCCTCGTCGGCGACCTCGCGGAGACGCCGGGCGTCAACGTCAACAAGGACTGCAAGGTCTGGGAATTCAAGATCAAGGACGGGGTGAAGTTCGAGGACGGCACCGCGATCACCTCCAAGGAGGTCGCGTACGGCATCGCCCGCTCGTTCGACCCCGACCTGTCCGGCGGCCCGACCTACATCCAGGAGTGGCTGGCCAACGACGCGGCCTTCGACACCAAGTGGGACTTCAAGGCCAACAAGACCTCGCTGCCCCCGGGCCTGACCACCCCGGACGCCAAGACGCTGCGCTTCGAGTTCGCCAAGGCGCACTGCGACCTGCCCTTCGCGGCCTCGCTGCCGGCCACCGCGCCGCTGCCGCCCGCCAAGGACACCGGCGTCGAGCTGGACAACAAGCCGTTCTCGTCCGGCCCGTACAAGCTGGTCAAGAACACGGTCGGCGTGGAGATGCTGTTCGAGCGCAACGAGCACTGGGACGCCAACACCGACCCGGTGCGCAACGCGTACCCGGACAAGTTCGTCTACAAGTTCGGCCCGAACGCCGAGGCGCAGACCAACCGCCTCATCGCCGACGGCGCCGAGGACCAGGCCACGCTCGGCTGGAACGGCGTCGACTCCTCGCTGGTGGCCAAGGTCGCCGGTGACGCCGCGCTGATGGGCCGTACCCTGCGCGAGCCCACCCCGAGTGCGTGGCGCCTGTCCATCAACACGCAGCGGGTGGCCGACCTGTCGGTCCGCCAGGCGCTCAACTACGCCATCGACCGTCCCGGCATGGTCAAGGCCGCCGGCGGCGACCTGAAGGTGGCCGCACTGACCACCCTGATGCCGCCGTCGACGCTCGGCTTCAAGAAGTTCGACGCCTACCCGGCCGACATCGAGAAGGCCAAGTCCACGCTGGCGGGCAAGACCCCCGAGCTGGTGCTGGTCATCGGCGACGACTCGGGTGCCCAGGAGCTCGGCACCCAGGTGAAGAACAACCTGGAGAAGGCCGGCTTCAAGATCACCATCAAGGTCATCCCGGCGGACAGCAAGCTGGACGAGACCAAGAAGAAGAACAACCCCTGGGACCTGTACCTGGACTCCTGGGCGGCGGACTGGCCGAGCGGCGCCGCGCTCCTGCCGGTGCTCTTCGACGGCCGCACCATCAAGGCCGAGGGCAACAGCAACACGTCGTACATCAACAATGACGCGATCAACGCCGAGTTCGACCGCGTGCTGGCCCTCGACCCGGCCGCCCAGGCGCCCGAGTGGGCCAAGCTGGACGAGCGGATCATGAAGGAGCTCGCCCCGGCGGTTCCGCTGTACGCCGACGTCATGTTCGTGATGCAGGGCTCCAAGGTCGGTGGCGTCTACATCGACAGCATCTTCGGCTACCCCGCCTTCACCCGCGCCTTCGTGAAGCAGTAACCGGCGCTCTGTTCCACCGGGGCGGCACCCTTCGGGGTGCCGCCCCTTTCGCGTCCCAGGCGTCCCGGTCCTCGCTGAAGAAACTGACTTTCGGGGGGTGCGGGAGCTGGCTTTCGACGGGTGTGGAAGGGCGGTGGGCTGCGGGATCGTGGGAAAGGCCCAGGGAGACGACGAGGTCGGCCGGGGCGGATCATCAGTTCCACGGGAGGTCAGGTCATGGCAATGCGCACGCGTCGATTCGCCGTTCTCGCCACACTCACCGCCGCGCTCGGCGCGCCCGTGCTCATGCATGCCGTTCCGGCGCTCGCGGCCCCGCCGCCGCACCTGGTCGTCGAGTCGCACGACACCAGGGCCGCCGAGAAGGCCGCGCGCAAGGCGGCCGCCGCGCAGGGTGTCGCCGACGGGACCGCGATCCAGGCAAGGCTGTCGGCCCGCGCCGCCGCCACGGCGAAGCAGCGCGCCGCGGACGCCAAGCAGTCCGCCAAGGCGGCCGCTGCCCGGGTGCGCGCCGATTTGAAGGCCGGGCTCGACGGGGCCCGGGTGGAGCAGGACGCGCAACTCGCCGACCAGGCCAAGCAGCAGGCGGCGAGCGCCGCCGAGATTGCCGAGCAGGCCGCTGTGCAGGCCCGCCTCGACGCCAAGGCCGCCGAGAAGGCGCGCCAGAAGGCCGCCGCCGCCGAGGAGATCGCCGAGCAGGCCGCGGTGAAGGCGCAGCTGGGCCGCTGACCGGCGCGGTCAGGTGAGGATCTCGACGGGCGCGGTCTCCTGGATGATCACGGTGGGCGGCAGGTCCTCCAGGGCGTGCCGGGCGTAGATCTCACTGTCCAGCTCCTGCGGGCCCAGGTAACGCTCGGCCAGCGGGACGGGCAGCGCGGCCCAGTCCCACGGCTCGACGGCGACCGCCGCCCGCACCGTCTCCGGCCGCCGGGCCGCCAGCAGCGCGGCCAGCCAGCCGCCGAACCCGCGCCCGTACGCGGTGACCCGGGTCAGGTCCAGGTCGGAGTGCTTGTCGGCGATGATGCGCAGCGCCTCGGCGTGATCGGCGACGGCCAGGTCGGCCACCCGCCGGTGGGTCACCTTCTCGAAGCTCGGCGACACGCCGACGGTGCCCCGGCCGTCGACCATGACCACCGCGAAACCGGCCTCGGCCCAGTGCCGGGCCGCGGTGAACGCGTCGTGGTCGTTGCGCACCTGCTGCTGGGTCGGGGTGTCCGGCAGGCACAGCAGCACCGGCAGCCGGCGGCCGAAGACGTGGCCGGGCGGGTAGAGCACGGCGGTCGGCAGCCGCCGGTCGGTGACCCGGTCCAGGGCCGGGCGGTTCATGGTCGCGGGCACCGGGCGGCGCGGAGTCAGCTCGGCCACCTGGTTGCCGGCGAACCACACGGTGAGCTGCATGTCCTCGTCGTCGAGGCTGCGCAGGCCGGTCACCACGGTGTCGCCGCCGCAGGCGGCGCTGTGCCAGCCGGGCACGCTGGTCAGCCGGTGCACCACCATGCCGCCGCTGGTGCTGCTGCGCACCCGGAACAGGTGCTGCTCGGCGGGCTCGCCCTCGCTGGCCTCGATGAGCAGGTCGCCGAGCTCGCCGCCGGCCGAACCGGGGCCGAGCCGTCCGACCACGCGCCGGACGTACAGGTTGGGCGGGGTGAGCAGGGTGCCGTCGGCGAACAGGCAGCGCGCGTCGTACCCGTCGTGCGAGATCTCGCCGCCGACCAGCACCCGGCCGTCGGCGAGGTGGCGCGGCGTGCCCGCGATCGGGTTGACCCAGCGCGGGTCGGCCAGCTCGGCGTGCACCTGGGTCTCCCCGGTGCGGCGGTCCACCGCCAGCACCAGGCCGTGCCCCTGGGAGCGGCGCAGCGCGGTGATCAGCGGGCCGCCGTCGGCCCAGCGCACCGTGCCCAGGTACGGGTAGATCTCGCGGTCCCAGTGCACGTCGACCCAGCCGCCGTCCAGGTCGAGCAGGTGCAGCGAGACCTGCTCACCGCTGCGGCGGGTGGCCAGGATGCTCTCCCCGTCCGGGGCCCACCACCAGCCGGTACGCCGGCCGAACCAGCCCGCGTGCGGATCGGCCTCGCCCCAGCGGACCCCGTCCGGCTCGCCGGCCAGCAGCTCGTCCTCGGTGCCGACGGCCACCCGCAGGGTGCCTTCGTGCAGGTAGGCGATGCGGCGGCCGGTCGGGTCGGGCCGGGCCGTGTCGACCGGGCCGGGCGTGGACACCACGGTCACGCCGTCGGCGTCCCGGCGATGCAATCGGCCGCCCGAGGTCCACACGACGACCGCGCCGGTGCGGTCGAACGCGAAGTCGTCCACCGCCTCGGCCACGGTATGGATCCGGCCCGAAGCCGGTTCGCACACGTCCAGCACGTGATCATGCAGGTGGCCCACCCGAAGGCCGTCAGCACTGACGGCTATGCGGTGGCCAGGCCCCGGACCGTCAGGCTGCTGCGCCTCCATGGCCGCGATGCTATCGACGCGAGAGGCAGGCGCGTGGCGGTTTGCCTGATGCGGGCTAGAGTGACCGGGTGGCTCGCAGCATCCTCTTCGTGCACGCGCATCCCGACGACGAGTCGATCGGGACCGGCGCGACCATGGCTCACTACGCGGCGCAGGGCGCACACGTCACGCTGGTGACGTGCACCCTCGGCGAGGAGGGCGAGATCCACGTGCCCGAGCTCGCGCAGCTGGAGGCCGCACAGGGCGACCAGCTGGGCGGATACCGGCTCTCCGAGCTGAAGAGCGCGCTGGCCGCGCTGGGCGTGATCGACCACCGCATGCTCGGCGGGGCGGGCCGCTACCGCGACTCGGGCATGATGGGCACCCCCGCCAATGAGCACCCGCGCAGCTTCTGGGGCGCGGACCTCGAGGAGGCCTCGGCGCACCTGGTCGAGATCATGGACGAGGTGCGGCCCCAGATCGTCGTCACGTACGACGCGAACGGCTTCTACGGCCACCCGGACCACATCCAGGCCCACCGGGTCGCCATGCGCGCCTCGGAGATCGCCGCGGAACGCGGTTTCGGCCCCTCCAAGATCTACTGGACGGCGATGCCGCTGAGCGTGCTGAAGGCGGGGGTCGAGGCGCTGGCCGACTCGACGGACAACCCGTTCGCCGCGGTCACCGACGTGGCCGACTTCCCGTTCGGCACGCCCGATGAGGAGGTCGCGGCCTGCATCGACGGCTCCGACCACCACGACGCCAAGGTCGCCGCGCTGAAGGCGCACGCCACCCAGATCCCGGAGACGTCCTGGCTCTACTCCATCGCCGGCAACTTCGGCCAGGAGTTCATGGGCGTCGAGCATTACACGCTGGCGCTCGGCGTGCGTGGTCGCGGCGACGGTCCGTACGGCTGGGAGACGGATCTGTTCAGCGGCCTGCCCGACGGTTCACCCGCCGCGCGGTGAAGCTGCTCGACCTCGCCCTGCGCGGGATCGGGGCCGTGCTCGCGGTGTTCCTGGGCGGCGCGTCGGCGGTGCTGGAGGCCGTCTACACGCCGTACCGCATCGCCGGCTGGCCCGCGGTGTGGCTGGTGCCGACAGCGCTGCTGGTCAGCCTGTTCCTGGGTTGGTTCGCCCGGACGGCCACGGGGCTGGCCTGGGGCTGGTGGCTCGCCGCGGTGCCGTGGTTCCTCGTCATGATCTTCGCGGTGGGCGGCACTCAGGAGGGCGACCAGATCGCCGCGACCTGGCTCGGCCTGCTGGTGCTCGCCACCGGCGGCATCGGCTTCGTCGGCCCCGCCGCTTACCGTGCCGGCAAGCGCACCACCGCGCCGCCGCGGGCCGCCGCCCCGCAGCTCACGCCCCACCAGTTCTGACCGCATCCGCCCTGCTCAGACCGCTTTGCGGTGAGGAAGGGCACCCTGCGCACCGATAGCGTCAAGAAGGTGCCCTTCCTCCTGCCAGGTCAGGTGTTGAGGGCGTCGAGGCGGAGTACGACGTTCTGGTATGCGGTTGGTGGGACACGTTCGGTGCTGGTGAACGGGCGCTCGATCTGGTGGATCGTGAACAGCAGCAACGTGATCATGCCGACCACGGCGGTGGTCATGGCGAGTTGCGTGCCGATGTGGTCGAACCGGAAGAACAGGATCGGCATCCCGGCCAGCAGCGCGCCGAACAGCAGCGCGAACCAGGTCACGTCGCCGATTCGCTTGTCCGCCAGGGCGAGCCGGTCCTCGCGGGCCTGCATCACGGCGTGCACGGTGGCCTCCGGCGACTCGCTCTCGGGCGGCACCGGCACCCGGGCCGTCGCCTCCCGCAGGTCGTTCAGCAGCGCCCAGCCCTGCTCGCCGACGGGCTTGCCGGCGCGCATCCGGGGCAGTTCCTGATCGAGGATCTCGCGCAGGTAGGCGCGGGTGAGCAGGTGGATCGACGCGCGCACCTCCGGCGGGCCGGTCTCGGCCGCCCAGGCCACCGACTGCACCGCCTGCGCCTCGCGGTACGTCGCGTCACGGGCGTCGTTGCCGATCTGCCACACGTCGATGAAGACGAACGCGGCGACCACGGCGTACAGCGTGCCGGTCATCGAGAACACCACGCTGAGCACGTCGTGGGTGTCGGCGCGGCGGTCCGGTGGCCACGAGCGGCGGATGAACACCACGGCCAGCGCCGCGATGCCGCAGATGCCGAGAAACCACAGGAGACCGCTCGCGTAAGCCCGCATGAGTTCCTCCAAAAACACTATTCGCCCAAACGGGACGTTTAGGGCTATACAAGATGCTATGCGTGCGACGTCCAGATTTCGACCCCTCGTCGTCGGGCTGTTCCTGGCCACGGCCATCGGACTGCCCTCGGCCGTCGCGCTGCTGACCCCGCGCGCCGCGCTGGGTCATGCCGCAGCGCCGCCGGGTGAACTGCTGCAGGTGCGTTCGGCGGTGCCCAATGCACCGTCCGAGCTGGTCAGTCTGAATCCCGACACCGGCGCGGTGCTGCGCCGGGTCTGGCTGCCACACACGATCAACGCCATCGGGTACGACCCCGCGCAGGGCCTGCTCTACGGCATCGCGGCCCGGTTCCGGCTGGTGCCGCTGGGCGGCGGCGGCCATCTCGTCGCGATCGGTCCGGATGGGACGGTCGTCGACCACGGGCCGGTCCATGCGTCTCTGAGCAGCGCGAATGCGGGCGCCGTCGTCGGCGGGGAACTGTTGCTCCCGGTCGGCGGGCGGCTGATCGGGATCGACGTGCGTGCCGGCGGGGCGACGTTCGGGCAGGTCACGAGGAATGTGGCGCTGTCCGGGCCGGTGCGGGTCGGGGACTGGGACTACGACCCGTACCGGCAGGCGCTGGTGGGGGTGGACGCGTCGGGGCCGTCTCCCCGGCTGATCGCGGTGGATCCGGTCAGTGGGCAGGTCAGCAGTGGTGATCTCACGGGTGACCTGCGGCGGGGCGGGACGTACGGCTCCGTGGCGTTGATCGGCGACACGCTGTACGCGACCGGCAACGGGCTGGGCCGGCCGCTGCGGCAGTACCGCATCGCGCTGTCCACCGGGGCGGCGACCCTGCTGGCCACCTCGCAGCCGGTGTACCTCACCGACGCGGCCTGGCTGCCCGCCACGCCGAGCCCGTCACCGTCCCCGTCTCCGAGCCCTTCGCCATCCCCGTCTCCGAGCCCGTCACCGTCCCCGAGCCCATCTCCGTCACCATCACCGAGCCCGTCACCATCACCAAGCCCCAGCCCATCGCCGTCGCCTTCAGTGAGTCCCAGCCCGTCTCCCTCCCCGAGCCCTTCGCCCTCACCATCACCGAGTCCTTCGCCATCCCCGTCCCCGAGCCCCAGCCCATCGCCGGCACCATCGCCGAGTCCGAGTCCGAGTCCGAGTCCGGGTCCGAGTCCGAGTCCGTCACCGTCTCCAAGCCCGAGTCCGTCTCCAAGCCCGAGTCCGTCACCGAGTCCGAGTCCGTCACCGAGTCCGAGCCTGTCGCCGACGCCGAGCCCGTCGCCGTCGCCTGTGCTGGTGGTGCCGATCGTGCCGTTGCCCGAGCCGCAGGCGCCGCCGGAGCCGTCGCCCGAGCCGAGTCCGTCCCCGGAGCCGTCGCCGTCCGTCCCGCCGAGCCCGGTGCGGCGGTCCGTGGTGATCGAGCCGGAGCCCGTGCGGCACGTCCGGAGTGTTGTCGAGACCGGGCGGAACACCGTCGTGATCTTCATCCTGGGCCTGTCCGGCAGTCGCCTGTTGCTCTCCGCTCGGCGGCGTCGCCGCTGACCTGCGGCTCAGGCCGGTCGGGTGGCGGGTGGGGCGCCGCCGGCGCGGGCCGCGGCGGCTTCCACCATGGCGAGGTCCGCGGGCAGCATGCCGGTGGCGCGTACGCCCGCGAGCGTCAGCTCGATCTGGTGGTCCAGCGCGGCGATGGTGCGTACCCGACCAGGGGTCGTCTCGCCGCGGTAGCCGGACAGGCAGCAGTCACGCAGCATGCCCATGGTCCGCAGCAGCGGGATGACGACGCTGGGGTGCGGCGCGGCATAGTGCCGCAGCTGGTTGAAGGCGTGCTTGACGTACTCCGTGTGGTCGAGGTCGCACGGGGTGAGCAGGATGCGGCCGTCCTGGTCGCGCATCGCCTGGGCGGGGCATTCGGCCAGCAGCAGCGGGCGCATGACCGAGCCGATGCGCAGGATGACCTCGACCGCGGTGGTCGGGTCGTTGACGGCCTGGGACAGCGCGCGCAGTCCGACGTCGGCGAGCTGGCGCAGGCCGAAGTCGATGTCCTGCTGCATGGTGCGGGCGACGCCGATGATGACCGCCTCGGCGATCAGGCGGGCCGCCGTGGCCGGGTCGGCCGGTGGCGGCCACATGGTGACCAGGGGCGTGCCCGCGGTCACGAACGCGCCGACGCGGGTCTCCAGCCGCACCACCGTGTCCGGTGGCACGGCCGCGACGATGGCGCGCCGGCTCAGCTGCTGCACCCATCCGTCGGTGACGGCGGTGACGATGAGCGGCGGACCGAGGGTGCCCACATCGGGCGGGTCGACCGGTTCGCCGATCTTGACGCCGATGCGCGGCCCGTACGGCAGTTCGCTGATCAGGCTGTGGGTTTCCCGGGCGACCCGCTGCACGATCCGGCCGACGTACTGGTTGCGGCTGATCCGGTCCAGGTAGACGACGATCGCGATGACCGAGAGCAGGGTGAGCAGGAGGGCGAAGCCCACGGTCAGCGGGGGCGCGTGGTCGGCGGCGGTGTCGACGCGCGCCAGCGCCAGCACGCAGAACGCGAACGTGCTGAGCAGCAGGCCGACCAGTACCTGGCCGTGGCGGTCGCGCCAGAAGCCGCGCAGCACCCGCGGCGAGAACTGGCCGCTGGCGAGTTGCAGCGAGACCACCAGCAGCGAGAAGACCACGCCGGCCGTCGTGATCATGGCACCGGCGATGATGCCCAGCAGCGTGACGGCGACGTCCGGAGTGAAACTGATCACCCCGCTGGGATCCGTCATGTAGCGCTCGTCGATCTCCGCGAGCAGCATCACGATGATGATCGAAGCGGCGAGCATCATGATCGGCAGGAACAGCAGGCTCTCCGCCAGGCGGTCGCGCAGCGCCCGGGAGCGCAACCGGCGTACGTGCGGGGCCACCTCGTGCTCGTAGTGGGCAGCCGTCCCACTGTCACCATGTCGGACAAACTCGGCCATTAGCCACCATTTTCTCGAATGTGGGCCAGCCTCATATAACGCGCTAACCTGGTCGCCAACGTCTCCCACCAATGATGATGAGGTGCCGTCTTGTCCGTCGCCCCCGTTCCCCACCGACGCTGGCTGATCGCCGGCCTGGCTTCCGTTCTCGCGCTCACCGCGACCGGCGCCTTCGCCGGCCACGCCTTCAGCGCCGATGTGCCCCGCGGCGCGAAGGTGCTCGGCATCTCCATCGACGGCACCGCGGCCGAGGCCGCCGACGCGCTGCGCACCGGTCTGGCCGGCAAGGCCGACCAGCTGGCCGCGCCGCTGACGGTGCGGATCGGCGAGAAGACCGCCACCGTGCAGCCGCAGGACGTCGGCCTCGCGGTCGACGTGGACGCGACCGTCGCGGCGGCCGTGTCCCGGGGCCACAACCCGTTCGCCGTGCTGTTCGGCGGTGCCGAGGTGGCGCCCGTGGTCTCCGTCGACGAGGCACGCCTCTCAGCCGCGCTGGCTTCGGCGACCCAGCAGTCCGGCGCGGCGATGACCCTGCCCGCGGTCACCTTCGACGGCACCACCCCGAAGCCGGTGTACCCCAAGGCGGGCCGCGGGCTCGACCCGGCCGACGCCGCGGACGCCGTCCGCGACGGCTGGCTGCGCCGCGGCGAGATCGAGGTGAAACTGGGCGAGAAGAACCCGGCCAGCTCGAAGGACGACGTCGACCGGATGGTCGCCGAGGTCGCCACGCCGGCGGTGTCCGCGCCGGTCACCGTCACCACGCCCAAGGGTGTCGTCACCATGTCCCCGAAGGCGATCGCGGCGAGCCTGGTGATCTCCTCCGACGCCAAGGGCGAGCTGTCCAGCCGGGTCGACGAGAAGAAGCTGCGCAAGGCGCTGGGCAAGGAGCTGGCCAAGGTCGAGGTGCAGCCGAAGAACGCCACCATCGACGGCTCCGGCGGCGCGCCGCAGGTCGTGGCCGCCAGCGGCGGCACGCTGGTCGACACCGCGAAGCTGGCCGGCGACCTGCTGCCGGTGCTCAAGCGGGGCGCCGACCGCGCCGTCTCGGCCGGGCTCACCGACGTGAAGCCCGCGACGACCACCGGCGACCTCGCCGAGCTGGGCATCAAGGAGCAGGTCTCCAGCTTCACGACATACTTCACCGGCGGCCTGTCCAGCCCGCGCAGCAAGAACATCGTGCAGATCGCGAAGGAGGTCGACGGCGCGATCGTGCGGCCCGGCGAGACCTTCTCGCTCAACGGGCACACCGGTCCCCGCGGCTACGCGGAGGGCTACTTCGACGCGCCCGTGATCATGGACGGCAAGCTGATCCCCGGTGTCGGCGGCGGCGCGTCGCAGTTCACCACGACGATCTTCAACGCGTCGTACTACGCGGGCATGAAGGACGTCGAGCACAAGCCGCACTCGTACTACTTCACGCGGTACCCGGCGGTCATCGAGTCGACCATCATGTACCCGACGCTGGACCTCAGGTTCACCAACACCACCCCGTACGGCGTGCTCATCGACACCTCGCACACCGACAGCTCGGTGACGGTCAGCATGTGGTCGACCAAGGTCTACGACGGCATCACCACGCAGTACGACCCGAAGCGCGACATCGAGCAGCCGAAGAAGGTCGTGCTCGAGGACGGCCCGACCTGCATCGCTACTGCGGGTAGCGAGGGTTTTACTCAGGACGCCTGGCGTATCTTCCGCAAGGACGGTAAAGAGATCAAGCGGGAGAAGTTCACCTGGCGGTATAACGCTGAGCCACAGTTCGTGTGCGAGGCGAAGAAGCCGCCGTTGACTGCCAAGCCCTGAGGAGGCTTCGATGAAGGAGCGGTGGCTGCCGGTAGGCGTGATCGCCGGCGTGCTGTTCGTGGTCAATGTGGTCGCTCGATGGGTGGGCAAGGGCATTGAAGACCCGGACACACAGGCCACGGCGGGGTTCGTCGCACTCGGCGTGATCGGGCTCGTGTTCTTCGCGATGGCGCTGTACTGGGGCCGCCTGCGGCCGTGGCCGCGCGTGGTCGCCGACCTGGGCGCCGCGGCCTTCGCCGCATGCCTGCTGAGCATCTTCGTCGGCCCGCTCGCGGCCGGCGAGGGCCCGTTCGCACACGGCGCGGGCGCGTTCTTCAACCAGGTCTGGGTCTACGCGGCGGTCTTCGCCGTCGGCACCGGCCTGGGCATGGTCGGCCTGATCGCGTTCGCCGCCGACTACCGCGCCAAGCAGCTCAAGCTCTTCGCCGAGCGCGCCAAAGCCCACCCCCGCCGCGTCTAACCCCAAGGAAGGGCACCTTCACATCGCTATGCGTTGTAGAAGGTGCCCTTCCTTAACCTCCGTCGTCCGCGGCCGCAGGTCGCGGCGGTGATCAGCGGAGCTGGTAGCGGGTGTAGTGGTGGTGGCGGGTGAAGCCGAGCTTGGCGTACATCGCCAGGGCCGGGGCGTTGCGCGATTCGACCTGCAGGAAGGCGTCGGTCGCGCCGAGTTGCGCGGCCCAGCGGGCCAGCACCCCCATCGCCTCCTCGGCCAGACCGCGCCGGCGGGCGGCGGCGGCCGTCTCCACGCCGAAGACGCCCAGCCAGCGGCCGTTGCCGGTGACGGTGCCGCGGGCCCGGGCCAGCAGCGCTCCGCTCTCGTCGTACCGCTGGGCGAACACCAGCTCGGGCACCGCGGTCAGCACGTGCACCGCGGCCTCGGGCAGCGGCCCCCGGTCGTCGGCCACCATCGCCAGGAATTCGGGGGACATGGCCCGGCTCAGCTCGAACGCGTCGCCGGGCGGTGTCACCGCGATCAGCTCGTCGAGCGCGCAGACCTGGACCTCGACCGTGCACTCGGCGTGCCAGCCGGCCTTGATCAGCTCCCGCTCGACGCTCGCGGCCAGCGGCAGCGGCACGTCGACCTGCGGCGGCAGTCCCTGGCGGCGGTAGAAGGCGACGACCGCGTCCAGCGCCGGGGGCAGCGGCAGGCCGGGATCACCGACCGGCAGCGCCGAGTTGGCCCGGCCGGTGTACCCGCCGGCCGCCCGCAGCCGCCAGGCGCCCAGCTCCTCGACCACCGGCGGCGGCCAGGCCTCCGTGGCGGCCAGTTCCAGTGCCGCGATCTCGCGGGCGGTCGGGCCGCGCCGCGCCGGCACGACCTTGGCCCGGTGCACCTCGGCCAGCGGCACGACCACCACTCCGCGGGAGGTCGCGACGGTGAGGGACGAGTCCCCGACCTCGGTGAGATCGCCCAGCACATCGGTGAACTGCGGGCGATCATCCCGGTATCCGGCGAATCTGCGTACCACCACGCGGGACCCGAGATCACTCTTAGCCAACACTGACTACCTACCTCCCTCACCCGGATACTAGGCTTTGACTTGGCCGCGTGGAGCGGCGGAACGTGCACTGTCATGTTCCGTATGAGAGTGCGTGGAGGGACGACCCGTGACCTACATCATCGCCGAGCCGTGCGTCGATGTGCTCGACAAGGCCTGCATCGAGGAGTGCCCTGTCGACTGCATCTACGAGGGCAACCGCATGCTCTACATCCACCCGGACGAGTGCGTCGACTGCGGTGCCTGTGAGCCGGTCTGCCCGGTGGAGGCGATCTTCTACGAGGACGACGTGCCGGAGCAGTGGCGCGACTACACCACCGCGAACTACGAGTTCTTCAACGAGCTCGGCTCGCCCGGTGGCGCCTCGAAGATCGGAAAGATCAGCGCGGACGCGCCGTTCGTCGCGGCCCAGCCCGCCAAGGAAGGCGACCACTGAGCACGCCGGTTTCCGGTGCAGGCCGGCGGAGGATCTCCGCCGGCCTGCCCGACTTTCCCTGGGATCTGCTGGAGCCGTCGAAGCGGCGCGCCGCGGCGCACCCTGACGGCATCGTGGACCTGTCCATCGGCACGCCCGTCGACCCGGTGCCCGCAGTCATCCGCAAGGCGCTGGCCGAGGCGTCCGACGCCCCCGGCTACCCGCTGACGGCGGGCACCGCCGAGCTCCGGCAGGAGATCACCGCCTGGGTCGCCCGCTCCTGCGGCGCCGCGCCCGGGTTCGGCGTGCTGCCGACGATCGGCTCCAAGGAGCTGGTGGCCTGGCTGCCCACGCTGCTCGGCGTCGGCGCGGGCGACACCGTGGTCATCCCCGAGGTCTGCTACCCGACGTACGAGGTCGGCGTGCAGCTCGCCGGAGCCAGGGTGCTGCGTGCCGACACCCCGCCCGCGGGGGAGCGCCCGGCCCTGATCTGGATCAACTCGCCCGGCAACCCGCACGGCCGGGTCGCGTCCGAGGCCGAACTGCGGGCCTGGATCGCGTACGCCCGCGCCACCGGAGCCGTGCTGGTCAGCGACGAGTGCTACCTCACCCTGCCGTGGACCGCGACGCCGGTCTCGGTGCTGTCGCTGTGCGACGGCGACTTCACCGGGGTGCTGGCGGTGCACTCGCTGTCCAAGCGGTCCAACCTGGCCGGGTACCGGGCCGGCTTCGTCGCCGGCGACCCGGACCTGGTCGGCGAGCTGCTGGCGGTGCGCAAACACGCCGGCATGATCATGCCCGCGCCGGTGCAGGCCGCGATGATCGCGGCGCTGGCCGACGAGTCGCATGTGGACGAGCAGCGGGCCCGCTATGCCGCCCGCCGCGAGCTGCTGCGCGAGGCGCTGCTCGGCGCGGGGTTCACCATCGAGCACTCCGAGGCCGGGCTCTACCTGTGGGCGACCCGCGGCGAGGACTGCTGGGCGACCGTGGACGCGCTGGCCGAACTGGGTGTGCTGGTCGCGCCGGGCGCGATCTACGGACCCAACGGCGTGAAGCACGTGCGGGTGGCGCTCACCGCCACCGACGAGCGGGTGCGCACGGCCGTGGCACGGCTCGCCTGATCGGTCAGCCCGCCGTGACCGGCACCTGCACCGCCCAGTAGAGCTGGCCCCGCGGGCCGACGAAGAACAGTGCCACCAGCAGGTCGGACGGTTCCGGCGGCGGCGTGCCGTCGCGTGCGAATCTGCCGACGAATGCGGTGGAGGTCGCGTCCGGTTCGATGGAGACCGCGAGGACCGACGGGTACGTGGTCCCGGCGTCACCATGCGAGGTCGGGGCCAGCGCCGACAGCCAGGGGTACCGCTTCCAGGCGTCCGCCATCTCGTTGCCGCCCCAACCGCCGCCGTCCCTGCCGTAGAGCTGCGGTGCGACCCGGTTGTACCGCTTGTCGAGCAGGATGATGTGAAAACGTCCCCGCGTTGCCGGCTGCGGTACGGCGAGGTCGAATCGGCCGAGGACGGACCGTTCACCGTTCGCGTGGACTCCCGACACACCCAGGGCGGCGGCATCGGCGTCGAAGTGCTCCCGGTCGGTCAGCCGGATCGTGGCGACGGGGTGCACCGCCTCGGGCCCGTACGGCGGGCGGTCGCGCCACACGCCGAAGCCGACCGCTGCCACCGATGCCGTCACCAGGACGATCGCGATGAAGGGCACGAGACGCGGCCTACGGCCCGGCGCGGACTCGCCCCACAGTGCCGCCGCCAGGAACAGCACGCCGAGCGCCAGGCCGGTGCCGACGGTGCCTGCCAATACCGCGGTCTGTCCGTCCAGCGCCAGTTGCACCTGCTCGACTTGATGCAGCAGGCAGAGCATGGCGAGCACCAGGCCGACCGTGGTCAGCGAGGCGACGGCGTGCGCCCGCGCCGCCAGGTCCACCCCGTGGGCCGTATCGGCGAGCGGGCCGCGCCGCGTGACGTGCTGCACCGTCGCGGTGACGAACACGCAGGTGACCAGCGCGCCCACCCCCCAGGCGACGATCTCCCCGCCGTCTCCGAGGCCGGATGACAGCGCCAAGGCGGTGGAGACGAGCGCGGTGGCGGCGACAACGCGGGGCGTACGGCGCAGCCACGCCGGGACCGGCACGGCGGTCACGGTCTGGGTCGCAGCACCCGCCGCCAGCTCGGCCGACGCCGCGCCGAGCAGCCAGCCTGCCAGCAGCGGCACGAACACTCTAGCGTCCGGCGGCTACAGGGGCTGCCCGGTCAGTGGGCCGGGATGCGGTGCGGGGCGAGCCGTTCCAGGAAGGCCCGGTTGGCCTCCCAGCCGTCGACCTGCGGCGGGTCCGTGCCGAGCCAGACCGGCTCCGCCGCCGGGTACGCGTGCAACTGCTCGTCGACCCCGGCCCGGCTGACCACCACGCATGCCTGCCGGTGCCGGGAGGCCAGCACGCACAGCCGTCCCGCCTCCAGGTGGAAGGCGCTGGCGTCGCGCCGCCCGCTGAGCGGGTGCCAGGCCAGCACCACCTCGTACTGCCGTCCCTGCAGCCGGTTGGCCGTGTCGACGGTGACCCCGGTGATGCCCCGGCGCTGCAGCGCGGCTTCGACGTGTGCCTTCTGGTCCCGGTGCACCACCCCGACGGCGACGTCGGCCCGGTTCAGCGGCCGCGGCCCCGACGGGTCCACCGTGGACACCTCCGCGGTCACCAGCTGGTGCACCAGGTCGGCGAGCGTCGCGACCAGGGCCGGGTCGGTGCGCGGCACGTGCGCGGCGGGCAGTTCCAGCAGCGCCCAGCCGTGCTCGGCGGCGTGCGCCAGCGCGGGGTGGGCGAGGCTGGCCAGTTCGAGCCGCCGGTCGGTCGGTGCGGCTCCGGCGGTGAAGGCGCGGGTGTAGAACGCGTCGGAGATCACGGGTGCGGTGTGCGGGGCGAGCCGCCAGCTCACCGGCAGCGGGATGACGGGGGTGTCCGGGTGGTGGCGCAGCAGGGTGCCCGCTGCGGTGTCCAGTGGCCAGGTGGCCAGCGAGCGCACCGAGTGCTCGTCGGCGACGGTGAACGGGGCGAGCTGTCCCGGGTCGCCGACCAGCAGCAGCCGGTCGAACAGGTGCCCGACGCGCACCAGCGCCGCCGCCGACATCTGGTACGCCTCGTCGATGACGCCCAGCGGCCAGGTGCGCTCGTCGGCCTTGACGTAGGCCCATTTCGCGGCGGTGCCGACGATGACGTCGCAGCCGCCGAGCTCGCCGAGCTTGGTGCCGGTGCGCACCTTGGTCCGCGGCCAGCCCGTCGGTGGCGTCCACTCCTGGCCGTGCAGGCGGCCGGTGGACAGCCCTACCCCGGCCAGCGCGATCACGAGGTCGTCGGCCTGGTCGTTGGTCTGCACCACGATCGGCACGTTCTCGCCGACCGCGACCAGGCGTTTCGCGAGTTCGCGGACCAGCGTCGACTTGCCCGCGCCGGGCGGGGAGTCGACGACGACGGCCCGGTCGGTGCCGCGTACCCGATTCCAGACCTCCTCGATCGCGGCCTCGTGCCGCGCTCCGGCGCTGGTCACTGTGCACCTCGCGACTCGGCTGCCGGGTCGGGCACGGCGCGGGGCACGGGGACGCGGCCCGGCGCGGTGTCCGGGTCGGCGGCGGTCCCAGTCTGCTGCGCGGGGAGCGTGAGGTCGGTGTCCAGGTCGTCGTCCAGCTCGGGTTCGGGGGCGGGCTTGGGACGCGACGAGCGGGTCGGCCAGGGCAGCTCGTCGGGCAGGTTGTCGGGGAAGTACTGCTGCGGGCCGAACGGGGCCAGCACCACCTCGGCGTCGGCGTCGGGCAGCAGGCCCAGCTTGGGCCGGGTGACCGCGCCGCTGGTGACCATCAGCTCGACGGTGTCGTCGGTGGAGCCGCGCACCACCATGCCGACCTTGCCCCACCACAGTTCGGTGCCCGCGGGCCGGTCGAACGCGGACCCGGTGCGCACCCACAGCAGCGGCCGCAGCACCGAGCGGCCGCCGGAGTTGACGACGGTGTGCTCGGGATCGCGCTTGATGACGACCCCGGCGACGGCCTCGCCGGTGGCCAGGTAACGGGCCATGACCAGGGGATCGTCCAGGGCCATCTGCCGGTCCAGGGCGGCCGTGCGGGTCTCCAGCTCGTGCAGGAAGCGGTATGCGGGCACGTCGGACAGTCGCGCGCTGAACGACACCGTGCCCGCCAGCACCCGTTCCCGGTGCCGGGTCCACGACCAGCGGTCGGACTCCCAGCGTTTGGCCACGTGCTCGCCCGGCGGCAGCATCCGCACCAGGTCGATCGCCGCCCAGGTGTCGCGCCACGCCCCGTCGAGCACTTCGGCGGCGGCCAGCTTGAGCCGGCGTACGTCGCCCTGGTGCTTGGCCCGTTCGAGTGCCGGGCGCAGCACGACCTGGTCCCAGGACGGGTCGCTGGCGGGCCCGGCCGGGGGCATCGCCTCGGCGTCGCGGGCAGCCTGCCAGGCGTCGACGCCGGCGGGCGGCTCGATCCAGGCCAGCAGCCGGCCCAGGTGCCCGTCCTCGGTGGGCAGCTGGCCGGTGCGCCAGTGCGCGGTGAGCAGGTCGGTCGCGGTGAGCAGCACGTTGGAGCCGGGCAGGTGGCGGCGCGAGGCGATCCAGCCCAGGTGCGCCCCGGCGGCGGCGAGCACCGGGTCGTCGAGGGTGCGCAGGTACTGCCCGAGCAGGCCGACCCAGTGCGCGGTGGCCTCGTTGGGCACCACCAGCTGCGGGGCGTCCACGCAGCAGTGGTCCACGTCCAGCTCGCGGCCGCTGCCGGTGGCCCGTACGACGGGTTCGGTGACGGTGTAGCGGCTCAGGTAGGTGGCCAGGTCACGGGCCAGGCCGCCGAGCGCGGCGAAGCGCAGCGCCCGGTCCCGCGGTTCGGCGACGGTGAGCAGCTTGGGGGAGTCGCGGAAGGAGCCGTAGCGGATCGCGACCGGCGCGGACGGTTCGCCCGCCAGGTGGTATCCGGTGAGCAGCCAGGGCCGTGGCGACAGGTGCCGGTGGGCGCGGGAGGCCGCGGGCACGGCACGGGCCCGCGACAGCGCGAGCAGCCGCTGGTAGACGTCGAGGCTCACGGGATGCTCCGTCCGCCGGTCGCCCAACCGTACGCCGCCGCGGCGCGGGCCAGCTCGTCCGCGATGGCCTGCTCCGCCTCGCCGGACGGGGTGCGCTCGCCGTGGGCCAGGGCCAGCGCATGCACGGCCGTCCCGACGGGGCCGCACAGGTTCGCTGCCGCCCCGCCCGCGCGGGCGACCGTGCCGGTGCTTTCGGCGTCCTGGCGGCAGTGGGTGTACATCGGACAGCTCGGGCAGCCGTCGCCGAACCGCGCCTCGACCGCGGCCAGCGCGCTGACCAGCGCCTGCCCGCCCAGTTCGGGCTCGCGCAGCCGTGCGGGCAGGTCGACGGCGTCGAGCCGGTCCAGCGACCAGCCCAGGCGGCGCACCTGGGGCGCGACGTCGAGCAGGGTGCCGACCGGGGCGAGGCCGAAGTTGCGCGGCAGCACCAGCAGGCAGCGGCTGCTGACGCGCTCCGGCACCGGGGCGGCCTGCCGCAGCGCGGCCACCACCACGGCCAGTTCACGGGCGGTGCCGGCGACCTTGGTCGGGTCGGCGTGACCGTCCAGGCAGGCGTACGACCTGATCTCGACCGGGAACAGCAGCGCGCCGTCGCCGGCCAGCACGATCTGCCCGGGGGTGACCGGCAGGTCGCGCAGGCGCAGCTTCGGTTCGCGCCACACCCACAGGCCCGCGCCGACCGGCAGCTCCGAGGTCTCGACGGCGGCCGCGCAGTCGATGCCGAGGTGCCGTCCGACCAGCTCGGGCAGCCGGGCCGTGGCCAGGTGCGTGAAGGTGCCGTCCCGCTCCCGGGCGTACGGGCTCTGGCCGCCCGGCGGCGCGCCGATGGCGTCGGCGAGCACCCCGAGATCGACCTGCGCGGCGTCCAGGGCCTGCCGGCGACGGCAGCCGGGCGCGTCGAGCAGCCCGGCTATCCGTCGCGGATCCAAGCCAGCACCCCCAAGTGCGTGCCTAACAGCGTGGGTGGATCAGTCGTTGGCGTGCAGCGCCGCGTTGAGCACGATGCCGGTGCCGGTGCGCGGCCGGGCCTCGACCGCGCCGGTCACCGAGTTGCGCAGGAACAGCACGTTGGACGCGCCGGACAGGGTCGCCGCCTTCACCACCTCGCCGGTGGAGACCAGCGTGACCTTGGTGCCCGCGGTGACGTAGCAGCCGGCCTCGACCACGCAGTCGTCGCCGAGCGAGATGCCGATGCCGGCGTTCGCGCCGACCAGGCTGCGCTGGCCGACGCTGATGGTCTCCTTGCCGCCGCCGGACAGGGTGCCCATGATGGACGCGCCCGCGCCGATGTCGGAGCCCTCGCCGACGACGACGCCCGCGGAGATGCTGCCCTCGACCATGGAGGTGCCCAGCGTGCCGGCGTTGAAGTTGACGAAGCCCTTCTGCATGACCGTGGTGCCGGACGCCAGGTGCGCGCCCAGGCGCACCCGGTCGGCGTCGGCGATGCGCACGCCCGCGGGCACCACGTAGTCGGTCATCCGCGGGAACTTGTCCACGCCGTACACGGCGAGGTGGCGGCCGGCGGCGCGCTCGATCAGGCGCAGCTCGTCGACGCGGTCCGGCGGGCACACCCCGGCCGAGGTCCAGGCGTTGTTCGGCAGCAGCCCGAAGATGCCGTCGAGGTTGGCCTCGTGCGGCTGGATGAGCCGGTTGGAGAGCAGGTGCAGGCGCAGGTACGCGTCGGCGGTGTCGCGCGGCGCGTCGGCCAGCGAGGCGATGACGGTGTGCACGGGCACGATCCGCAGGCCGGGCAGGGTGGGCTCGGCGCCCTTGAGGTCGGGCGCGTCGATGCCGCAGAGGTCGAGGCCGAGCTGGCCGGTGGGATACCACACTTCAAGCGTGTGGTCGCCGCTGACGGTGGCGAGACCGAAGCCCCAGGCGGGCCGGTCGGAACGTGTGCTGCTCACGGTGTCTACGCTACCGGTATGCCGAACCCGCTGACGCCGCAGGTGCTCGCCGATCCGATCGCGTCGACCCGTGCGCTGGTCGACATCGAGTCCGTGTCTGGCAACGAGCAGGAGATCGCCGACGCCGTGCAGGAGGTCCTCGAGGCGTGCGCCCACCTGCGCGTGGAACGCATCGGGCACACCGTGATCGCGCGCACCGAGCTGGGCCGCGACCAGCGGGTCGTGCTGGCGGGACACCTGGACACGGTGCCGCTGGCGGACAACTTCCCGTCCACGATGGACGACAAGGTCATGTGGGGTTGCGGCACCTCGGACATGAAGAGCGGTACGGCCATCGCCTTGCACCTGGCCGTGACCTGCCCGGATCCCCGCTACGACGTCACGTACTTCTTCTACGAGTGCGAGGAGGTCGAGGCGGCCCGCAACGGCTTGAAGATCGTCGGCGACCAGCGGCCGGAGCTGCTGGAGTCCGACTTCGCGGTTCTGCTGGAACCGACGTACGGCATCGTCGAGGCGGGCTGCCAGGGCACCATGCGGGCGCGGGTGCGCACCACCGGCGTGCGGGCGCACGCGGCCCGCTCGTGGCTCGGCGACAACGCGATCCACAAGGCCGGCGAGGTGCTCCGGCGGCTGTCGGACTACCAGGCCCGCGAGGTCGAGATCGACGGCTGCCGGTACCGGGAGGGCCTGAACGCGGTGGCCGTCAGCGGCGGGGTGGCCGGCAATGTGATCCCCGACGCATGCGAGATCGAGGTGAACTTCCGCTTCGCCCCGGACCGCTCGGAGGAGCAGGCCGAGACGCACCTGCGCGAGGTGTTCGGCGGCTACGAGGTCGAGATCACGGACTCGGCGCCGGGGGCGCTGCCGGGACTGTCGGCGCCGCCCGCGGCGGAGTTCCTGGCGCTGACCGGGGCGACGCCCGCGGCGAAGCTGGGCTGGACGGACGTGGCGCGCTTCGCGGCGCTGGGCATCCCGGCGCTCAACTTCGGGCCCGGCGACCCCAACCTGGCGCACAAGCGCGACGAGCACGTGGAGCTGGACAAGATCGAAGCCGGCGCGGACCTGCTCCGCCGCTGGCTGACGAGCTGAACCTCTCAGCGGGCCGCGGCGGGCTCCTCGACCGGCTCGAACTCCTTGGCGTCGACCACCATGGCGATGCGGCGGGCGTGCACGGTGGCGCGGATGCGCTGGCGCATCGCCTGCCTCTGGCGGAGCACCTCGCTGCGGGTCATCACATTCATCGCCTCCCTCGTCGTCGGCCTTATTCAATCCATGCGGTATGACAACCTTGACGCCACAGCATGGCGAAAAGTTGCGTAATCCGCTGGGAATTTGCTGCGGATGTGCGCGCCGCGTCGTCACGTAAACGAGCGAGCCGGTCTACGGTGATGGCATGACGCAAAGCAACAATCGGTCCGAGCGGCACCGGGGCCCGGTGACGCTGCGCCGCGACGCGCTGTCCTCGGGCACCGCGGACCAGGCCCTGCTGGACTCGGCGGGGCGTCCGGATTGGAAGGTCCGCGACTCGTGGCGCACGCTGCGCATCCTGAGTGAATTCGTCGAGGGCTTCGACACGCTCAGTGAGCTTCCCCCGGCGGTGAGCGTGTTCGGCTCCGCCCGCAGCGCGCCCGACTCGCCCGAGTGCGAGCTGGCCCAGCGGCTGGGCGCGGCGCTGGCCCGGGCCGGATACGCCGTGATCACCGGTGGTGGGCCGGGGGTGATGGAGGCGGCCAACCGCGGGTGCACCGAGGCGGGCGGGCTCTCCGTCGGCCTGGGCATCGAGCTGCCGTTCGAGCAGGGCATGAACGAGTGGGTCGACATGGGCATCGACTTCCGCTACTTCTTCGTCCGCAAGACCATGTTCGTGAAGTACGCCCAGGCCTTCGTGGTGCTGCCCGGCGGCATGGGCACCATGGACGAGCTGTTCGAGGCGCTCACCCTGGTGCAGACGGAGAAGGTCACCCGGTTCCCGGTGGTGATGATGGGCACGGCCTACTGGAGCGGCCTGCTGTCCTGGATGCGCGACACCATGCTGGCCAACGGCAAGATCAACGCGGTGGACCTGGACCTCATCGTGTGCACCGACGACGTCGACGAGGCGGTCGAGCACATCTCGCACGCCGACAAGACCCTCGCCGCCGAGCAGCAGGCCATCCGCTCCTCCGGCGGCATCGCGGACTGAGCCATGGGGCGGCTACGGGTGGTGATCACTGCTTCGTGTCGAGATCTGCGGCCCGACCGCACTTTCTGACACGAAACAGTGATCACCACCCGGGCCGGCGGGCGCGTCAGACGCGTTCGCTGAGGCGGTCGGCGGCGCGGTGCAGGCGGCTGTTGAGTTCGGCCTTGTGCTCCAGGATCTCCAGGTCGATCTCGGCGCGGCGCTTGCGGAGCACGGCTTCGCGCTCGGCGTACTCGGCCTCGATGTCGTGGTTGAGGTCGCGTTCGGCGACCGCGAGCTGGGCGCTGACCAGCTTGTCGTAGGTGGTGGACCCGCCGACGAACTTCACCAGGATCGGCATGCAGTCGACCAGGATGAAGAAGATGCGCACCGCCCAGATGCCCACCGCCAGCACGCCGCTGGAGTCGGCCAGGTCGTGCAGCGCGCCGAGGCGTTCCAGCAGGCCGATCTTCCCCTGGTGGCTGCGCTCCTCGGCGACCCGGGCCTGGATCTTCGTCTCGCGTTCGGCCTCGAACGCGGCGTGCGAGTTCCGCGCCGCCGACTCCAGTTCCGAGATCTGGGTACGCAGGTTGACCAGCTTCACGCCGTTGGCATCGATCTGGCGGGTCCGTTGGAAGGCGTCGGCCTCGGCGCGCAGCCGGCGGCAGTTGGGCCCGACGCCGCGCTGGCCGGTCAGCCCGGACCCGGAGTCGCCGACGCACTCCCGCCGGGCCATGTCGTTGATGGCGCGCAGCTGGACCGAGTCCCCGTCGATCGTCTTGGCCAGCGCTTCCGCGTCGGCGCGGCGGGTGCTCAGCTCGCGCAGCGTCGCCACCGGGGACTGGTCGAAGTTGAAGGTCTCGGTGGCCTTGCAGTCGGCGGGCGCCGGCGGCTCCGTGGAGCCGGGCACCGGGTTGCAGGTCTTGAGCCGCCCGGACAGCTGCGCCAGCGCCTCGGTGCGCTGGTCGGCGACGTGCTGGATGACCGCGGTCTCGAAGATGCGCAGCACCAGCGGTTCCGCGATGATCACGCCGAAGAAGAACGCCATCAGCACGCGCATCGCCAGCACGGGCACCCGGCGGAACCAGCCCTCCCCGAGCCGGCTGGAGACCAGCCAGCGGTCCACGTTCAGGATGAACAGGAACCAGACCAGCACCGGGAACACGGCCAGCCAGCTCGACGCGCCCATCGCCTGGGTGATCGCGAAGTACATGGAGATGGCGGCGATGGTCGCGGTGCCCAGCACCACGCCGCCGAGCGAGGTGTACCAGGCGCGCTCCTGCGGCACCCGGTCCAGCAGCCGCTCGTCGACGCCGGACAGCACCCGCAACCGCCGCCCGAGCTGCGGTCGCGGCAGCCGCCGTCGCGGCGGGCCGGGCTCGTCAGGTGGGGCGGGCTCCTCGGGTGCGGACGGCCGTGCCTCGGCCGACGGTGGCGACGAGGGTTCGGCCGGTGCGGGTTCCGGTGCGGGTGCGTGGGCGGCCGTGGGCCGTAACGGCACCGTGTCGTCCGGATCGGAGGGACGAGCGTGGCGGCCCGGTGGGTCGGCTTCCGGCTGCGCTGGGGGTTCCGAGGGGTACACGCCGAGCTCCCTGTCGCTGAGGTTGCGGTCCATCTTCCCGTCAACACACGCCTGTGTCTGTCGGGTGGTTGCCGGGGTCCGCCCCTAGGTGGGCCGTCGCCCATCAGGAATCGACATAGGTCTTCGCAAGGAATTGCGTTGAGAGCGCAACAACCTAATGGCTACTTGTATTTGCCGGGCCAGCGTTACGAAAAGATTACGCAGAACCTTGTGGTGGGCGACACAGGGAATCTAAAGTCACCTACACCTCCTGGCGTCCGCTCCGCCTCGAGCGTCTCAGGCGTTCCTCCGTTCCTCCGTTCCCTCCAGAAACGAGTCTTCGATGTCACGGAGCATCACAGGAGCTGCAGCGAGGTCCCGCCGGCCCCGGCGGTGGGCCCCGGTGGCGGTCGCCTCGGCCACCCTCGCGGCCGTCGGTCTCAGCCTCGTCGGCAGCGCCGGCACGGCAAATGCCAGCACCACCAGCGCCGCCCCCGTGGTGACGCGCGCCGCGCTCGACCCCGCCCTCGTCGCGGGCCGCGGCGCCGGCGTCGCCTTCCTCGAGCAGGAAGCCGAGAACGCGGCCACCAACGGCACCGTCATCGGCCCCGACCGCGCGGCGTACACGCTGCCCGCGGAGGCCTCCGGCCGCAAGGCGGTCAAGCTGACCGGTGGCCAGTACGTGGAGTTCACGCTGCCGGCCGCGGCGAACGCGATCACCGTTCGCTACAGCATCCCGGACGCGCCGAACGGCGGCGGCATCACCGCGCCGCTCAACGTCACCGTGAACGGCAAGAACAAGCAGGTCATGACCCTGACCTCCGAGTTCTCCTGGCTGTACAACCAGTACCCGTTCAGCAACGACCCCAACGCCGACCTGCTGCACGCGGACTGGTGGATCACCGAGTGCGCGTGCGTGCCGGCGTTCACCGAGCCGAAGCCGGTCATCACCAAGCCGTTCCGCCCCATGCACTTCTACGACGAGCAGCGCCTGCTGCTCGGCAAGACGTACAAGGCGGGCGACAAGGTGCGGGTCGCCGTCCCGGCGGGCAGCAACGCCGCCTGGACCGTCATCGACCTGCTCGACTCCGAGCTGGTCGGCAAGCCGCACGTGCGGCTCGTCGCGTCCAACGTGCTGGCCTTCGGCGCCGACCCGACCGGCCGCCGCGAGTCGGCCGACGCGTTCGACCGGGCCATCGCGTTCGCGAAGAAGTGGCACCTCAAGGTGTACGTCCCGCCGGGCGTCTACCAGGTCAACCGGCACATCATCGTCGACGACGTGACGATCGAGGGCGCGGGCAACTGGTACACGGTCATCCGGGGCAGCGAGGTCGCGCTGAGCGAGCCGGCCGAGGACGGCTCGGTGCACACCGGCGTCGGCTTCTACGGCAAA
Source organism: Catellatospora paridis (assembly GCF_009720365.1). Classification (GTDB taxonomy): domain Bacteria; phylum Actinomycetota; class Actinomycetes; order Mycobacteriales; family Micromonosporaceae; genus Catellatospora; species Catellatospora paridis. The sequence continues at coordinate 131,037 of NZ_ML769320.1, forward strand.
TACGCCGAGGACGGCGGCAGCAGCAACGTGCACCTGTCGGGCTTCACCATCCAGGGTGACGTCAGCGAGCGCATCGACACCGACCAGGTCAACGGCGTCGGCGGCGCGCTCAGCGACTCGACCATCGACGGCCTCTACATCCAGCACACCAAGGTCGGCATGTGGTTCGACGGCCCGATGGACAACATCAAGATCACTGACAACATCATCGTGGACCAGATGGCCGACGCGCTGAACTTCCGCAAGGGCGTCACGAACTCGCTGGTGTCGAACAACTTCATCCGCAACACCGGTGACGACGGCCTGGCCATGTGGTCCGACGGCGTGGCCGACGCGAACAACGTCTACGACCACAACACGGTGCAGACCCCGACCCTGGCCAACGGCATCGCCATCTACGGCGGCACGAACAACACGGTGTCGAACAACCTGGTCGCCGACCCGATCCGGGAGGGCTCCGGCCTGCACGCCGGTTCCCGCTTCGGCGCGACCGCGTTCGACGGCTACCTGAAGTTCACGAACAACACCGTGGTCCGGGCCGGCACGTACGAGCTGAACTGGAACATCGGCCTCGGCGCGATCTGGATCTACGCGCTGGACAAGACCATCGACGCGGACATCCAGGTGACCGGGGACCACTACCTCGACAGCACCTACAACGCGATCATGATGGTCAGCGAGTGGGGCGTGAAGGACCTGGTCCAGATCCGCGGCGTCAAGTTCAAGAACCTGCGGATCGACGGCACGGGCACCTCGGTGCTCAGCGGCCGGGTCGAGGGCGGTGCGTCGTTCGAGAACGTGGACGCCCGCAACGTCGGCGCGGTCGGCATCAACAACTGCGGCTCGTTCCACTTCACCCCGGCCGGTTCCGAGTTCGTGGTGACCGACCTGGGCGGCAACGACGGCGGCGGCACCACCGGCCCCTGGATGGCCTCCTGGGAACTGCCGAACACCATCACCTGCGACGACCGCCCGCCGGTCGTCGTGCCCCCGGCGCCGTCCCCCTGGTGACGACGCGCAACTGCCAGACCGGATGAGACACGGGCGGGCGTTCGAGTGCACAGACACCGGGCGCCCGACCGGAAATCCGGTACCCGCCCCGGGGCGGGACCCAAGCCGAACCCGGCTCGGGTCCCGCCCCGGGACTGCTTTCACCGCGCGGGCGGGCATCCCCGTCGGCATGCCCTGCCCTCACGAAATGATCGAGGCGCCGGACGGCCCGCACAGCGGGACGCACGGAGCCTCGATCAGACTGTCGGCAGTCAGCTGACGTCGCGGCGGCGCAGCGCGGCCTTCACCTCGTCGATCACCTTGTTGGCGTCGGGCATGAGCAGCGACTGGTAGTTCTTCTGGCTCTCCTGGTCGACCAGTCCCAGCGACACGACCGCCCGGTCACCGCCACTGACCAGCACCTCGAGATCGCGGTACTCGACGGCGTTCCAGTGCAGTTCGTCGCCGACCGAGTCGATCGGCCGGACCTCGGTGGTGGGCCACTGCAGCGGCACGGTCCTGGTGGTCACGGCTGCGACCTGGGAGTACGGATACGTCTTGGCCTGCTCTGCGGTCAATCTGCCGGTGTCGAGCTCGAGGATGCACTCGTAGATGCCGAACTGCCAGCTGGTCGGGCAGATCACCGACACCAGCGACCGGGAGAACAATGCCCATGAGCCGCTCGCGTCGTAGGCGATGACGGTCCGTCGTGCCGGACCGAGCAGTGTCAGCGGCTGTTTGTCGTCCGAGGCCGGTCCGTCCTGGCCGTGCGCGATCGCCTCCTGGCGGCGCCGGGTCACCAGATCGGACTCCAGCTGCAGGTCCTCCCGGCTGATGCGCAGCTCCTGGAGGGCGCGCTGCTCGATGCGGGCCAGGTCCGACTGCAGGTGCGCGCGCACCCACTCCACGGGCGGCTTGGGGTTGGCCGCCACGACCTTCTGCTGGTAGTCGATCAGCTTGGAGCGGTATGCCAGGCCACCCACGAGGCCGAGTACCGCCGCGGCGATGAAGAACGGTGCTGAGCAGCACAGCCCGCTGCCGATCCCCGAGGAAAGGTCGGTGGACATCGTCGCCCCGCCCGCCGCGCAGACCAAGCCGACCAGCAAGGCGGCGCCGCCGAAAGCCATCTGGACGATCGCGGAGGTGTAGTCGGGCTTGGTCGGCTCCTTGGTGAAGAAGCGCCGGATGGCTGCCGCATCTGCTTCCGGTCTCGGGTATGTCATCTGGTGCCTCCCTGTCCGCGGCGGCATAGCGCACGCCACACCACGCTGCTCGGTGCCTGGAACTGTTGGCAGATCTCGCGCGCCACCGCAGGGCGCACCATCGCGGCGAGCAGCCGCACGCTGTCCTCCCCTGGACGCAGGCCGCGACTGCCGCGCGCGCCGTGATCCTCGTTGATCAATAGATGCAGTGCTCTCGCGTGCGGCAGTGAGGCCGCGACGCGCAAGTGTTCGCACATCCGCTCGACCGATCCGTGGTTTCTGGGCGCCGTGCCGCGCAGCAGCGCCAGCGCCAGCAGGTAGTGCAATTCCGGGTGCGCGGACGGTTGCGACAGGGCCCGGCCGATGTGGTCGACGGCGCTGTCGTACTGCCGGTGCTGTAGGGCGGCGCGGGCCTGTGCGGCGTGCCAGGCCGAGACGGGATCCGCCAGTGCTTCGGCGGTCTCCGGCAGGCCGGCCAGGGCCCGCAGCCGGGTGAACCCGGTGCCGGCGCCGCAGCGGCTGTACCAGCGGTCCACCCGCGAGGCGAGGAGGCTGCCCGTGCGCGGCGAGGCCGGGTCGTGCTGGGACACCACGCCCACCAAGTGTCCGTGGCAGAAGACCGCGGCACCCGACATCCCGGACCACGGCGACTCCCCGCCGCCGGGACGCCAGTTCGGCGGTTCCACACTGATTTCGAGGGTGCCGTCGCGCAGGTTCGACAGCGGGCGGGCGGCGCCCGACGCGTCGTGTGAGTCGCGGTAGGCGGGACCGGCACCGGGATCGCGGAACTTGAAGACGGGGAAGCCGACGGTCCGGTACGGGGCCCCTTCGGATCCAGGTGTGGGCACCCGGCCGAACGCGACGGAGCGCAATGGCGCGGGTGCGTCGAACCGAGCGAGGCGCAGCAGCGCGACGTCGATCTCGGGCACGGCCACCGTGACGTGTGCCGACACTTCGACAAACGGCGCGGAGCCTCGCTGGGGGAACATCCGCGCCGACTGGGCCGACGTGCCCCGAACCACGTGGTCGGCGGTCAGCGCGAGTGATGGGGTGAGCAGGTAGCCCGAGCCGAACGCCTTGCCGCCGTCAGGCAGCACGGTGACGATCTGCACCACCCGGCCACCGTCCACCCCATCGCCTTCATCAGCCTCGAACCGCATCGGCGTCATTCCTCGCGAGCGCGTCCCCGTCCGGCGACGTGAGTCGGACCGTCCGGGTGTTCGGGAGTGAGTTTCAGCCGGATCACGTTCGAGGTGGTGCGGGCCAGTTTGCCGTCCACCCCCACCTCCACCACCAGGAAGTTCATCTTCGTGCCCGCCCCGCCGGATTGTTCGATGACCACCGCGACCTCGAGCTCCACCTCTCCCAACCGCAACCGCAGCCCGTCCCTCGGCGCTGCGGCAACCGCAGTGTCGAGCTCAGACCTCAACGCGCGTATCAACTCAGCCAGCTCGATCACACGCCACCCACCTCAGCTACGGACCGGACAGCTTCCAACCATGCTCGACCAGCATCGATCGGCAACATCGGATGTCCAGGCGCGACGGTCGGCCGGTACGCCAGCGTCGTTGGTCCGGAAGCGTCGCCCCCCGATCCGTTCGCACACCGTATTCATGCATTCACGTAGCGTTCCGTCGTCAATCAACTCGGATCGCCTGACCGCAAGTGCCGGTCCCGCGACGGCCGGTCAGTGTGCGGTTCTGCCCCCATGCGGCTGCGCCGGGTGTAACCGAGCTACTCCATTCGTCTGTGATGACGTCGGTCCGCACCGCGCGGCCGCCGTCGCTCCAGGCCTGTTATATGGCATTTCTGAGTTTCTGCCGGGAGTCCGGATGCTCGCGGCACCACAACCGGCTCGCCTGCTGCCGCGGTGTCGCCCGCACGTGCTGGAATGTTCGGCGTGAGCAGCGTCGTTCAGCGGGACTGGCGGCTGGTCCGGGGCAGCGACCCCGACCGGCCGGCGTTTCGTGCCGACCCGGCCCAGCAACGGGTGATCGCGCACGAGTCCGGCCCGCTGCTGGTGCGCGGCGGACCGGGCACGGGCAAGACGACGACCCTGGTCGAGGCGGTCGCCCGGCGGGTCGCCGACGGCGTGGACCCGCAGCGCATCCTGGTGCTGACGTTCGGCCGCCGCGGATCGCAGTCGCTGCGGCGGCGCATCGAGGCCCGCATCGCCCGCGGTGTCGGGCACGAACCGCTGGTCAGGACCTTTCCGGCGTACGCCTTCGGGCTGCTGCGCCGCTCCGCGGCGCTGCTGGGCGACCCATCCCCCCGCCTCCTCTCCGGCCCCGAGCAGGACCTCGTCATCCGTGAGCTGCTGCCCGGCGAGGACGCGGGCTGGCCGGACCGGCTGCTGCCCGCGCTGGGCACCCGCGCGTTCGCCGAGCAGCTGCGTGACCTGCTGCTGCGCGCCGCCGAGCGCGGCATCGGCCCCGCCGACCCGCTCTGGCAGCGGCGCGACGACTGGCAGGCTGCGGCCCGCTTCCTGCACGAGTACGAGCAGACGATGGCGCTGCGCGACGCCTCCACCCGTGGCTCGGCCGGCTACGACCACGCCGAGCTGGTCCGGGCCGCGACCGCCATGCTCCGCCGCGACCCCGAGCTGCTGGCCGCGGAGCGCTCCCGGCTGTCCGCGGTGTACGTCGACGAGCTCGCCGACACCGACCCGGCGCAGGTGGAACTGCTGCAGCTGATCGCGGGCGGCCTGCCGCTGACGGCGTTCGCCGACCCCGACTCGTCGACCTACGCCTTCCGCGGCGCCGACCCGCAGATCGTGCGGACCTTCGGCGAGCTGTTCCCGGGCACGGAGCAGGTGGTGCTGGCCACCACGCACCGGGCCGCGCCCGCGGTCCGCGCCGCGACCGCCCGCATCGCCCGCCGCCTGCCCGGCCACCTGACCGTGGTGCCCGCACCCCGCCAGGAGCAGACCGCACTGTTCGCGGACGGCACCCGGCCTGCGGCCGCTACGGACGGCGCGGCGCTGCCGACGGCCGTCACCAGCGGGTCCGCGCAGTCGGCGACTCCTGCGGGCGGTGCCGGAGCGGTTGGGCGAAGCGAGCCGCCGGACGATCCCGATGTCGGCGTCGAGGTGGTGGCGCTGCGCAGCCGGGTGAGCGAGGCCGCGTTCGTGGCGCACCGGCTGCGGCGGGCACATCTGGTCGACGGGGTGCCGTTCTCGCGCATGGCGGTCATCATGCGTTCCACGAACTCGCAGCTGCCCGCCTATGAGCGGGCGTTGCGGCAGGCGGGTGTGCCGACGAAGGTGCTGGCCGAGGATCTTCCGCTGCACCAGCAGCCTGCGGTGAAGCCGCTGCTCATACTGCTGCGCTGTGCGTTGAAGCCGGAGCTGCTGACCGAGGAGGCGGCGGTCGCGCTGCTGCACTCGCCGCTGGGCGGGGCCGACCCGATGGCGGAGCGGCGGCTGCGGCAGGGCCTGCGCGCGCTCGCGGTGGCCGGTGGCGACCCCCGCGGCTCCGGTGAGCTGCTGGTGGAGGCGCTGCGCGACCCGGCCGAGCTGGCCGCGCTGGACCGGCGCTGGGCCTCGCCCGCGACGCGGATCGCCATGCTGCTGGCCACCGCGCGGGAGACGGCGGGGCGTCCGCGGGCCACCGCGGAGGAGGTGCTGTGGTCGGTCTGGCGGGCCAGCGGCCTGGCCGAGCGCTGGGCCGGGGTCGCCACTGCGCCCGCGATGGGCCTGGACCAGCAGCGCCGCGCGGAGACCGCGGACCGGGACCTCGACGCGATCATGGTGCTGTTCGACGCCGCGGCGCGGTTCACCGACCGGCTGCCGGGCGCGCGGATCGACACGTTCCTCGAACACGTCGCCGACCAGCAGCTGCCCGCCGACTCGCTGGCCGCCAGCGGCGACCGGGGCGAGGCGGTGCGGCTGCTCACCGCGCACGCGGCCAAGGGCCTGGAGTGGGACGTGGTAGTGGTCGCCGGGGTGCAGGAGGGCGTCTGGCCCGACCTCCGGCTGCGCGGCAGCCTGCTCGGCTCCGAGCAGCTCGTCGACGAGGTCGCCCAGCGCGCCCAGCCCGGTGCGAAGGCGCAGCGCGTCGCGCAGACCGCCGCCCTGCTGACCGAGGAGCGGCGGCTGTTCTACGTCGCGGCGACCCGGGCCCGGCGGCGGCTGGTGGTCACCGCGGTGGACTCCGGCGCGGTCGGCGGCGCGGACGGCGAGGACCGGCCCAGCCGCTTCCTGTTCGAGCTCGCCCCGCCGGTCAAGGTGGACGAGGACGAGGTGGCCGAGCTGGCGCTGGCCCGGCCGCCGCGGGCGTTGACGCTGTCGGCGCTCGTCGCCGAACTGCGTTCCGCCGTCACCGGCCCGGACCCGGTCCGGCGGCACGCCGCCGCCCGCGAGCTGGCCCGGCTGGCCGCCGCCGGGGTGCCCGGCGCGCATCCGGACAGCTGGTGGGGTCTGCCGGAGCTGTCCGACGACGGCCCGCTGCACGGCCCGGACGAGCCGGTGCGGGTCACCCCGTCCACCATGGAGAGCGCGCTGCGCTGCGGGCTGCGGTGGCTGCTGGAGCGGCACGGCGGCGCGGCGGCCTCGACGGCCGCGCAGGGCGTGGGCAACCTGGTGCACGCCGCGGCGATGCTGGCCGACGAGGCGATGAGCGACCCGGCGGTGCTGGTGGACTACGTCGCGGCGCGCTTCGACGCGATCGAGCTGGCCGCGTCCTGGCTCGCCGGGCGGGAGAAGGAGCGCTCGGCGGAGATGCTGGGCAAGCTGACCCGCTGGCTGGCCGAGAACCCGCGGCGGCTGGTGGCGATCGAGCGCGAGTTCACCGTGCGGCTGGACGCCGAGCCGCCGATCGACCTGGTCGGCCGGGTGGACCGGCTGGAGGTCGACGACCAGGGCCGGCTCGTGGTCATCGACCTGAAGACCGGCAAGACCACCACCGCCACCCGCGAGGAGCTGCCCGAGCACCCGCAGCTGGGGGCGTATCAGGTCGCGGTCGAGGCGGGCGGCTTCCCCGAGGGCGACGAGTCCGGCGGGGCGGCGCTGGTGCAGCTGGGCACCACCCACCGGGACGCCAAGGAGCAGGTGCAGGACGCGATCGGCGAGACCGCCGACCCGCAGTGGGCGCACGCCATGGTGCACCGCACCGCGGCCACCATGGCCGCCTCCACCTTCGTCGCGAAGGTCAACGACAAGTGCCGGGTCTGCCCGGTGAAGAGCAGCTGCCCCGTCTCCGGCAAGGGTCGTCAGGTGGTCGAACCGTGAGCGAGCGCAGCGATCGAACCGGAAGCACAGTGGTAGCTCACGGGAGTGCCGAGCGTGGCGAGGTGCGAGCGTGAGCGAGTTGGTCCGTAAGTCCGTGGTGGAGGAGGGGCCGCGGTGGACGCCGGAGGAGCTGGCGTCGCAGCTGGGGCTCAAGCCGCCGACCGCCGAGCAGGCCGCGGTGATCAGCGCCCCGGTCGCGCCGCTGCTGGTCGTCGCGGGCGCGGGTTCGGGCAAGACGGAGACCATGGCGGCGCGGGTGCTGTGGTTGGTCGCGAACCAGCACGTACGGCCGGAGCACGTGCTGGGGCTGACCTTCACCCGCAAGGCCGCGGGCGAGCTGGCGCACCGGGTGCGGGTGCGCCTGGGCCAGCTGCGCCGGCACGTCGGCACCCGGTTCACCGAGGGCCTCGACGGCGAGCCGACGATCGCCACGTACCACTCGTTCGCCGCGCGCATCGTCACCGAGCACGGCCTGCGCGCCGGGTACGAGCCGAGCACCCGGCTGCTCACCGAGGCGTCCTGCTGGCAGCTGGCCGACGAGGTGGTGCGCTCGTACACGGGGGACATGTCGGCGGTGGAGGCGGCGCCCAGCACGGTGGTGTCGGCGGTGCTGGCGCTGGCCGGTGAGCTGGCCGAGCACCTGGTCACCCCGGACAGCCTGGCCGCCTGGACGGGCCGCTTCCACGCGAGCGTCGACGCGAAGCCGGGCCGGGTGATGGCCGACGTGCGCGACCTGCTGGCCCGCCAGCGTGCCCGGTTGCAGCTGCTGCCGCTGGTGCGTAGGTACGCCGAACGCAAGCAGCTGCTGGAGGCGATGGACTTCGGCGACCAGATGTCGCGCGCGGCGCGGGTGGCCCGCGACCATCCCGAGGTCGGCGCGGCCGAACGCGAGCGCTTCCGGGTGGTGCTGCTCGACGAGTACCAGGACACCAGCCACGCCCAGGTGACGCTGCTGCGGGCGCTGTTCGCCGGGGACGTGGCCGTGGTCGAGGGCGGCGTGTCCGGGCAGGGGCACCCGGTGACCGCGGTCGGCGACCCGTGCCAGTCCATCTACGGCTGGCGCGGGGCCAGCGCGGGCACCCTGGACCGCTTCCCGGGCGAGTTCCCCGACCGCGACGGTGAACCCGCCGCGCAGGCGCAGCTCGGACGTAGTTTCCGGAACCGGTCGGAGATCCTGTCGGTGGCCAACGCGATCTCCGCGCCGCTGCGCGACCGGGGCGCCCGGGTGGTCTCGCTCACCTCCGGCAGTGCGGAGCCGGGCATCGTGCAGTGCGCCCTGCTGGAGTCGTACCTGGACGAGGCGGAGTGGATCGCCGACCAGGTCGTCACCGCGTGGCGCAGCGAGGCGGGCACGGCCGACGACCAGAACCCGGCGCACATCCCCGTCGACCGGCGGCCCACCTCGGCGGTGCTGGTGCGGGTGCGCTCGCAGATCGCGCCGATCGAGGCGGCGCTGCGGGCTCGCGGCCTGCCGGTCGAGGTGGTCGGCCTGGGCGGCCTGCTGGACACGCCCGAGGTGCGCGACGTGGTGTGCACGCTGCGGGTGCTCAACGACCCGCTGGACGGGGCGAGCCTGCTGCGGCTGCTCACCGGCGCGCGCTGGCGGATCGGTCCGCGTGACCTGGTGGCGCTGCACCGGCGGTCCCGGGCACTGGCGCACGAGCGCCGCCCGGCCGGGGACGATGCCGACATCGTCACGGACCGGCTCGACGACGCGGCGCTGGCCGAGGCGCTGGAGGACCTCGGCGAGCCGGATCAGTACTCGCCCGCGGCGTACACGCGGCTGTCGGCGTACGCCAAGGAATTGGCCGGGCTGCGCGCCCGGCTGGACCAGCCGGTGAGCGACCTGATCGCCGACATCGAGCGCACCGCGGGCCTGGACGTCGAGGTCGCGGTGCGGGCCGCCGACGCGGGGCTGGCCCGCGCGCACCTGGACACGCTCGGCGAGGTCGCGGCCCGGTTCGCGATCGAGACCGACGGCGCGCCGCTAGGCGCGTTCCTGTCCTACCTGTCCGCGGCCGAGGACGAGGAGCGCGGGCTGTCGCCGGGCGAGATCGACGTGGCCGAGGGCGCGGTGCAGATCCTGACCGCACACGCGGCCAAGGGCCTGGAGTGGGACGTGGTCGCCGTGGCGGGGCTGACCAAGGACGTCTGGCCGGGTCCGAGCAAGGGCACCGACCACTTCCTCAAGGGTCTGGGCGTGCTGCCGTTCCCGCTGCGCGGCGACCGCGACGGCCTGCCCGCGCTGGCCGTGAAGAGCGCCGCCGACCAGAAGGAGCTGGGCCGCGCCGTCGCCGACTTCGAGCAGCAGTGGAAGGAGCACGACGCGCGCGAGGAGCGCCGCCTGGCGTACGTCGCGGTCACCCGCCCGCGCACCTGGCTGTTCGCCTCCGGCTACTGGTGGGGCGACAAGGTGCGCAAGCCGCGCGGCCCGTCCGCGCTGCTGGCGGAGATCGTCGAGGTGTGCCGCTCGGGCGAGGGACACGTCGACGTGTGGATCCCCGAGCCCGAGCCGGATGCGGTCAACCCGACCAGCGGCGAGGTCGTGACGACCTGGCCGAGTGATCCGCTGGGCGCGCGGCGGCCCACCGTCGAGGCGGCCGCCGACCTGGTCCGGGCCATGCTCGACGAGCCCGACGGCGGCACGGTCCCGGTCGAGCACGACGAGGTGACCCGGCGCTGGCGGCAGGAGTCCGACCTGCTGCTGGTCGAGCGCGACGAGCAGGCCCGCCGGGCGAACCGGGCCGACGTGGTGCTGCCCGCGCACCTGTCGGTGTCGCAGCTGGTGGCCCTGCGCAAGGACCCGGCCGCGCTGGCCCGGCGGTTGCGGCGGCCACTTCCCGCGGCCCCCGACCCGTACGCCCGCCGGGGCACGGCCTTTCACCACTGGCTGGAGCAGCGCTACGGCGCCGATCAGCTGCTCGACCTGGACGACCTGCCCGGTGCCGCCGATGAGGACGCCGCGCCCGACGAGGCGCTGGGCGAGCTGAAGGACCGGTTCGAGCAGAGCGTCTGGGCCGACCGGGTGCCGGTCGAGGTGGAGACGCCGTTCGTGGTGGAGCTGGGCGGGACCGTCGTGCGTGGACGGATGGACGCGGTGTTCCGCGACGCGGCGGGCGGCTACGAGGTGGTCGACTGGAAGACCGGCCGGGTGCCCGCCGGCGCGACGGCCACCGCGGCCGCGGTGCAGCTGGCGGCATATCGCCTGGCCTGGGCGGCTTTGGCCGGCGTGCCGGTGGCCAAGGTCAGCGCCGCGTTCCACTACGTGCGCGACAACCTGACCGTGCGGCCCGCCGACCTGCTCGACGAGGCCGGGCTGACGGCGCTGCTGACCTCCCTGCCCGCACAGGACGCCGACTAGGGCGACGGACCGCGGCGCGCCGGGTAGTCCGTTAATGGCGGCATCTCAGCCGAACCGCCGCAGAGACCAGTCCGGAAACCGACTGCGTGATGTCGCACGCAACGGGCATTGTGTGAGCGGACACACGCATCCGTGGGAGGCGCGCCGTGGAGTCGTCAATCCGGGAACTGCTCCTGGTGATGCTCCTTGCGCTGATCGGTGTCGGGGTCGCCGGTGCCGTGGTGCTCGCGCCGTGGCATGCGGCGCAGGCCGGTATCGTCGTGGAGGTGCATCCGCCGGCCGCGTCCGTGGCCGGTTGACGATGATTGTTGTGAACGCCTCGATACCCGCCGGAGTGCGCGCGATGTCTGGTCCAAAGTCCCTGGTCACGGCTGCTGTCTCGGCCGCCGTGCTGCTGCTGGGCTCGCCCGCGGCCGCGGCCGAGCCGGACGTGGTGCGCGGTATGCAGTGGCAGCTCACCGGCCTCGACCTGGCCGCGGCGCATCAGCGCGCGACCGGCGCCGGCGTGCTCGTCGCGGTGCTCGACTCGGGTGTGGACCGCTCCCACCCGGACCTGGCGGGCCAGGTGCTCGGTGGGCCGGATACCGCCTCGAACACCGATGTGGACGGTCGCGGCACCGGACTCGCCGGACTCATTGCAGGTCACGGCCATGTTCCGGCGGTGCCTGCCGGTGTGGTGCGACCGGCCGCGACGCCGTCCGCGTCGGCCGGCTGGCCCGCGCCGAGCCCGAGCGCCGCGGTGACCGACTCCCGTACGGCGGGCGTGCTCGGCGTGGCGCCGGGCGCGCAGATCCTGCCGATCGCGTTCGCGCCCGCGCCCGGCGCGACCGGCGACCCGGACGCACTGGCCACCGCGATCGACCGGGCCGTGTTCGGCGGCGCGAAGGTCGTCTGCATCGGCCGCGGTGTCGTGCCCAGCAGCCGGTTGCAGGCGTCGGTCGACGCGGCCGTGGCCCGCGGCGTGCTGATCGTCGCCGCCGACGCGGACCGGGCCGGCCGCCCGTTCACGCCCTGGCCGGCCTCGTACTCCGGGGTGCTCAACGCGATCCCGGCGGACCGCGCGGGCCAGGTGCCCGTCGCGCCGCTGAGCGGGCGCACCACCGGCATCACGGTGCCCGGCGTCGACCTGATCACGACCGGGGTGGGCGGCGGCTACCGGATGGACGGCGGGTCCAGTGCGGCAGCGGTGCTGGCGGGCGCGGCGGCGGTGGTCTGGTCGGCATACCCGCAGGCCACGTTGGCACAGGTGCTGCAGCGGCTGCGGACGACCGCGACGGACGCGGGCGCGCCCGGCGCGGACAGCCGGTTCGGCGCGGGCATGCTCAACCTGTCCGCGGCGCTGGCCGCGAACCTGCCGCAGGAGGCCGCGCCGAGCGTGTCGCCGAGTCCGGCGGCGTCGAGCCCGGCCGCCGCGTCGCCGAGTGGCTCGCCGCGGCCGGTCGCGCTCGCGGACAGCCGGGACTGGCGGCGCTGGCTGGTGGCGCTGCCGTTGCTGCTGTTCCTGGCGGGCCTGACGGTGTGGGCGGTCCGGTCGGCCCGGGTGCGGCAGCAGGCAGCCTGATCCCGTCCATCTGGCGGGACCGCGGCCGCATCGGTCGCGGGACGGATTAACAGATCGTTGCCGATGACGGCCGTTCGCGTCCTGCGGGCGGCCGCCGCTGGTGCATGTAAGCTGTATCTCCTATCGTGCCGGTAGGTTATATGGGTTTTCCGGTGGCCTCCCCGCGTCCCGCGGGCGGGCGGCGCTAACTTGATCAGCGACACGGAGGAGGTACGGGCCATGGGCATCGCGGTGGTGGTCGGCGGCGGCTGCAGTGGCGTGCTCGCCACCCGTGAGCTGCTGCGGACCGGCTGGCACGTGGTGCTCGTCGATCCCGGCGCCCGCCCCGGCCGCGGGCTGGCCTACAGCACCGCCGACCCGTGGCACCTGCTGAACTCGCCCGCCGCCGCGATGAGCGCCGACCCCGACCGGCCCGACGACTTCCTGCGCTGGTGCCGGCAGCGGGATCCGCGCACCGGGCCCGCCGACTTCGTGCCGCGCAGCTGGTACGGCGACTACCTGACCGAGGTGCTGCGGGCGGCCGACGAGACCGCGCAGGGCCGGCTCACCGTGCAGCGCGGCCGGGTGGCGCGCATCTTCGAACCGTCCGTCAACGGCGGCCCGCTCACCGTGCTGCTCACCGACGACGTGGTGATCCCCGCCGACCGGGTGGTGCTCGCGCTGGGCCACCCCGCCCCGTCCGCCCCGGCCCGCCTCGACGCCGCCGCGGCCCGCTCGGGGGCGTACGTGGCCGACCCGTGGCGGCCCGGCGCGCTGGCCGGCCTGCCCGAGGGCCCGATCCTGCTCATCGGCACCGGGCTGACCGCCGTCGACGTGGCGCTGACCCTGGCGAACGCCGGCCGGCGCGATCTCACCGCGGTCTCCCGGCACGGACTGCTACCCCAGCCGCACCGCCGCCCCGCGGCAGCCTCGGCGACCGCGCCCGGCGGACCGGCGGCCGCCGCGCAAGCCGGGCCCGCACAGGTCACGGCCGCGCAGACTGTGGCGGCGCTGCCGGAGCTGCTGGCCGCGGGTTCGGTGGCCGGTCTGCTGCGCTCGCTGCGGCGGCTCGCCGCGGACACCGGCGACTGGCGAGCGGTGTTCGACGCGCTGCGGCCGCACTGGGACGCGCTGTGGCAGAGCCTGCCCGAGCCCGGCCAGCGCCGCTTCCTGCGGCACCTGGCGCGCTACTGGGAGGTGCACCGGCACCGGATGGCGCCCGCCGTCGCGGACGGCATCGGGGCGCTGCGCGAGAGCGGCTCGCTGCGGGTGCGCGCGGCCGAGCTGTGCGGCATCGAGGCCGCCGACGAGGGGGTACGCGTGGTGCTGCGCGAGCGGCACGGCGGCGCGATCACCGCTCCGACGTTCGCCGCGGTGGTCAACTGCACCGGGCCGGGTCGCATCGTCGAGTCGGACCCGCTGGTCCGGGCGCTGGTCGCGGAGGGCATGGCCCGGCCGGGCCCGTACCGTCTGGGGCTGGACACCGACCCGCACGGCGCGCTGCTGCGCCGTGACGGCTCGGCGCACCCGGCGCTGTGGACGCTCGGCCCGACCCGGCGCGGCGTGCTCTGGGAGACCACGGCCGCGCCCGAGATCAGGACGCAGGCGCGGGCGCTCGCCGTCGCGCTGGGCGACGCGGGCCGCGACCGTGCGCCGGTCGCCGAGTGCGTGGAGTCGTAGACCGCCCGCGGCGGCGGCTGTGGGCGAACATTTCACAGCCGCTGCTGCCGACGCCTCCTCCGGCAGCTTGCTAGGGTCGGCTTTGTGTCCACCGAGACCAGCATCCAGATCCCGCGCACGGCGTACGAGGTCGAGCGGTTCACGCTCCCCAACGGTTTGCGCGTCGTGCTCAGCCCGGACCGCAGCGCACCGGTGATCGGTGTCGCGGTCGTCTACGACGTGGGAATCCGGTCCGAGCCGCAGGGCCGCACCGGCTTCGCCCACCTCTTCGAACACCTGATGTTCCAAGGCTCGGCCAACCTGGAGAAGCTGGCCCACTTCCGCCACGTGCAGGGGGCGGGCGGCACCTTCAACGGCTCCACCCACCTGGACTACACCGACTACTTCGAGACGGTGCCGAGCAACGCGCTGGAGCGGATGCTCTTCCTGGAGGCCGACCGCATGCGCGGGCCGCGGCTGACCGAGGAGAACCTCAAGAACCAGATCGACGTGGTCAAGGAGGAGATCCGGGTCAACGTGCTGAACCGCCCGTACGGCGGCTTCCCGTGGCTCAAGCTCCCGCCGGTCATGTTCGACACGTTCCCGAACGCGCACGACGGCTACGGCTCCTTCAGCGACCTGGAGGCGGCCACCGTCCCCGACGCCGCCGAGTTCTTCGACAAGTACTACGCCTGCGGCAACGCGACGCTCAGCGTCTCCGGCGACTTCGCGTCCGCGCACGCCCGGATGCTGATCGAGCGCCACTTCAGCGACGTGCCGGCCCGCCCGGCCCCGGCGCGGGCCGACTTCGCCGAGCCCGACCTGACCGCCGAGCGGCGCGAGTCCTACGTGGACAAGCTCGCCCCGCTGCCCGCGGTCGCCTCGGCGTGGCGGGTCCCGGACCCGATCACCGACTTCGCCGGCTACCTGCCGTACGTGGTGCTGGCCGAGGTGCTCACCGACGGCGACGCGTCGCGGCTGGTCGAGCGCCTGGTGCTGAAGGACCGCAGCGTCACCAGCGTCGGCGGCTACCTGGGCTTCATGGGTGAGCCGTTCGAGGTGCGCGACCCCACGGCGCTGCTGCTGCAGTCGCACCTGCCGCCCGGCGGCAGCGTGGACAAGGTGCTGGTCACCATCGACGAGGAGCTGGACCGGCTGGCCACCGACGGGCTGACCGCGGGCGAGCTGGCCCGCACCCAGGCCCGGATGGCCACCCACCTGCTGCGCGAGACCGACGCGGTGCTGGGCCGCGCGCTGCGGATGGCCGTGCTGGAGCTGCAGCGGGGCAACCCGGGGCTGCTCAACGACCTGCCGCACTCGATCGCGGAGGTGACCGAGGAGCAGGTCCGGGCCGCCGCGGCCGCCCTGCGCCCGAACCGCCGGGCGTCCATCGAGGTCGTGCCCGGAGGCAACCAGTGACCGAGCGAACCATGAGGCTCAGTGGGGCTCATGCCGTCGACGAGCGAAGCGAGGAGCAGGCATGAGCGTGACCACCCTTCCCGAACTGGATGAGAACCGGCCGCTGGTGCTGCCGGTGGAGGTCGAGCAGACGCTGCCCAACGGGCTGACCGTGCTGGCCATCCGCCGGCCGAGCGTGCCGCTGGCCGAGGTGCGGCTGCGAGTCCCGTTCGCCAAGGCCGAGCTGGCCGAGGCGGCGGTGCTGGCGCAGACCCTGTTCTCGGGCACGAGCAAGCGCAGCACCGTCCAGATCGCCGCCGAGCTGCAGACCGTCGGCGGCGGCCTGGGCGCGGGCATCGACCCGGACCGCCTGCAGGTCAGCGGCAACTCGCTGGTGTCCGGGCTGGACCGGCTGCTGGAGCTGCTGGCCGAGGTGCTCGACGACGCCGTCTACCCGGAGGGCGAGGTCGTCACGGAGGTGGAGCGGCTGGCCGACCGGATCCAGGTCGCCCAGAGCCAGCCCGCCCACCTGGCCCGCGTCGCGCTGCTCAAGCGCATCTACCCGGGGCACCCGTACGCGGTGCAGACCCCGTCGGTGGAGGAGGTGCGCGCGGTCAGCCCGGAGGCGCTGCGCGCGCTGCACGCCCGGCGGCTGCACCCGGCCGGGGCGACCCTGGTCATCGTCGGCGACCTCGACCCGGAGCAGGCGGTGCAGACCGCGGCCAAGCGCCTCGGCGGCTGGAACGGCGGCGGCGAGACGGCCGACCTGCCGCCCATCCCGCTGCTGGTGCCGGGGCCGCTGCTGCTGGTGGACCGGCCGGGCGCGGTGCAGTCGTCGCTGCGCTTCGCGCTGCCGGCGGTGGGCCGCACCCACCCCGACCACGCCGCGCTCCAGCTCGCGAACATGATCTTCGGCGGCTACTTCTCCTCCCGCTGGGTGGAGAACATCCGCGAGGACAAGGGCTACACCTACGGCCCGCACTCGGTGATCGAGCACTCGGTGGCCGGTTCCACGCTGACTGTCTCCGCCGAGGTGGCCACCGAGGTCACCGCCCCGGCCCTGGTCGAGACGCTGTACGAGCTGGGCCGCATCGCGGCGCTGCCGGTCCGCGAGGACGAGCTGGAGCAGGCCCGGCAGTACGCGTTGGGCACGCTGCAGCTCGGCATGTCGACGCAGTCCGGGCTGGCCGGGCTGGCCAGCACCTACGCCGGGTTCGGGCTGCGGCTGGACTTCCTGGCCGAGCACTCGGCCCGGCTGGCCGCGGCCACCCTGGAAGACGTGCACCGGGTCGCGGCGACGTACCTCGCGCCCGCGGTGGCGGCCCCGGTGATCCTCGGCGATGCCGAGAAGATCCAGGCGGCGGTCTCGGCGATCGTGCCGGTGACGGTCGAGTCGAAGTCGTGAGCGGGCTTCGCGGAGCGAAAACGAGTGAGCTGTACAGATGAGTGAGACGCCTGCGGCCCGGTCGGATCTCGACCGGGCCGCGTTCCGGCGCGCCGACCCGCAGTGGCTGGCCGACGCGTGGTCCCGCGGCCGGGTGGTCGTGATCGGAGACGACGGGCGCGCGCTGATCCGCGACGACCGGCTGGTGCTGTTCGGTTCGGACCAGGTCGGCGCCGCCGGTCCGACCGGCGAGCCGCTCTTCCTCGGCGTCGACGCGGGCGGCACGGCCTACTTCGCGGTGAACCGCGAGCTGCCAGAGCTGCCCGGCGCCGAGCCGAAGCACCTGTGGGAGGTCGGCGCGGACCTGCCGCCGCGCGACACGGCGCTGCTGACCCAGGCGCTGGCCCTGGTGCGCTGGCACCGCGACCACCTCTACGCCCCGCGCAGCGGCAAGCCGACGACCGTGGAGCAGGGCGGCTGGGTGCGCCGGGACGCCGACGGGGAGCAGCACTTCCCGCGTACCGACCCGGCCGTGATCATGGCGGTCCACGACGGCGTGGCCGGTCCGCACGGGCACATCCTGCTGGGCGCGAACGTGGTCTGGGCCGGGGCGGCCAAGCGCCGCTACTCGGTACTGGCCGGCTTCGTCGAGGCGGGGGAGACCGCCGAGGAGGCGGTCGCCCGCGAGGTGTACGAAGAGGCAGGCGTGCGGGTGTCCGACATCCGCTATCACGGCAGCCAGGCGTTCCCATACCCCCGCTCGCTGATGCTGGGGTTCATCGCGGTCGCCGACCCGGCGGCCGCGCCGCTGCGCACCGACCCGGACGAGCTGCTCGACGCGCAGTGGTTCACGCGCGAGCAGGTCGCCCGGGTGCTGGACGGGTCAGACGACTCCTTCACGCTCCCGAACCGGTCCTCCATCGCCCACCAGCTCGTGCTGCGCTGGCTCCGGGCGGGCTGACGGCGGGGTCAGCCCGCGCGCGGCCCACAGGTACAGCGCCGACACCGCCATCACCACGCTCATGCCGGCCAGCAGCAGCCGGAAGTCGACCAGCTCGATGAGCACCGCGCCGAAGCCGATCGCGAGCGTCTGCGGCGCGCTGATCAGCGCGTCCATCGCCGCCGAGACCCGGCCCATCAGGGCTGCGGGGGTGGTGCGCTGCATCAGTGTCATCAGCCCGACGAGCAGGTAGGGCAGGCCGAACCCGGAGATCAGGCAGGTGGCGAAGGCCAGCCACAGGTTCGGGGTCAGGCTGGTGAGCAGCAGCGGGAGGAACAGCGCGATGCCGATGGCGTTGGCGGACAGCTCGCCGACCCGGCGGATCAGCCAGGCCGACGTCAGGCCGCCGAGCAGGCCGCCGACGCCCTGGACGCTGATCAGCACGCCGATGAAGGCAGGCGGCCGGTGCAGGCCCTGGTCGACGAAGGCGAAGAAGACGGTCTCGCTGAAGCCGAAGACGAGGATCGAGATCACGTTGCCGATCAGGGCGCGCCGCAGCGGCACGCTGCCGGTCAGATGGCGTACGCCCGCGCCGACCTCGGCCACCCAGTGCTGCTCGGTGCGCTCGGGCTTCTGCTCGGAGACCCGCAGCACGGTGATGACGCCGGCCGCGATGAGGAAACCCGCCATGCCGAGCGCGGCCAGGCCCCAGCCCTTCGTGGCGGCGTAGAGCGCGGCCCCGAGCAGCGGCCCCACCAGGCGCAGGCCCTGCCGCACCGTCTGCAGCGCACCGTTGGCCTCGGCCAGCAGGTCCGGCGGGATGACCTCCTTGATCAGGCCGTTGAGGGAGCCGCTGACCAGGATGTAGGAGACGCCGTAGCAGATCGCGACGGCGAAGATGATCCACAGGTCCTCGCGGCCGTCGACGGCCAGCAGCGGGGTCAGCATCACCGCCGAGCCGACCAGGGACGCGATCAGGAACGGGCGGCGGCGGAACCGGTCCACCACGACACCGAGCAGCGGCGCGAACATCACCGGCAGGACCACGCACAGGATCGCCGCGCCCGCCATGCCGTCGGAGCCGGTGAGGTCCTTGGCCCAGATGGCCAGCGCGAGCACCAGCATCGACTCGGCGGTCATGCTGAAGAACAGGCCCGCGAAGAGCAGGCGGAAGTCGGGTCGGCGCAGTACGGCGCGCATGGTCAGGCCTCCGGGGATGGTGGGGGTGGGGGTCGGTCGGGCTCGGGGTGGGACCAGGTGACCATGCGGACCGGGCGGGAGCCCTCGGGTCGGCTGGCCGGATCGGTGATGCGCTGGTTGTGCCTGGTCAGCACCGCGACCAGCTCGTCCTCCAGCGCCTTGAGTTCGTCGGCGGTGAGCCAGGTGACGTTCTGGACGCTGAAGGCGGCGTGCCGCCAGGCGGTGTCGTCGGTCTGCCGCTGCTCGTCCCAGCGGTTGCGCGCGGCCAGCTCCTGGGCGAGCAGCGTCGCGTTCAGCTCGCTGCCCGCCTGCATCAGCTCGGGCGGTTCGTCCGCCCCGCCCCACCGGTTGCCCATCGGCACCCAGCGCCACGGCCGGTTGCGGCCCACGCCGCCCTCGGCCTCCTCGATGAACCCGAACTTCGCCAGTTGCCGCAGGTGCCACGAGCAGTTCGCCGCCGACTCCCCGACCCGCTCGGCCAGCTGCGTGGCCGTGGCCGGCCCGTGCAATCCCAGCTCGTTGATCAGCCGCAACCGCACCGGGTGCGCCATCGCCCGCAACATCCGCGGGTCGGTGATGTCCCGCATCGGCAGTCTCTCCGTCACATCAAAAGGATGCTTTCGAAAGAAGCCTTTCGTCAACCCCCTTTTGGTGACTGCATGACGGGACCGTGATCAACCGGGGCGAAAGGTGTGTCGGTGCGGGGGTGGGGGCGGGCGGGCGGCTTAGCCTGAGGGCTGGTCACCGACGGAGGTCCCCTTGCCGCGAGGATCCAGCCCGATCGTCCGCCGCCAGCGCCTCGGCGTGGAGCTGCGCCGCCTGCGTGAGACCGCCGGTCTCACCGGTGAGCAGGTCGTCGACCAGGTGGGCTGGGCGGCCAAGTCGAAACTGTCGCGGTTGGAGAACGGGCGCAGCCGCCCGGACCTCGCCGACGTGCTGGACCTGCTCGACCTCTACCGGGTGCGCGGGCGGGACCGGGACCAGCTGGTGGCGATCGCGCGGGACGCCGGCAACACCCGTGGCTGGCTGCGGGCCTATCCGGTGATGACGCAGCGGCAGCGCGGTTACGCCGAGCTGGAGGCGGGCAGCGCCCGCATCAGGGAGTACGGCCTGGCCATGATCCCCGGTCTGCTGCAGACACCGGAGTACGCGCGGGCCCGCATCCTCTCCTCGCGCCCGCTGTCCGGGGCGGCTTCGCCGGCCGACGGAGTGCCGGTGCAGCGCGTGAATCCGGCGGTGGGGCCGGTGGCCGAGCTGCCCGCGCCGCAGGAGCCGGACACCGAGGTGGCGGCGCGGCTGGCCCGCCAGACGATCCTGACCCGGACCCTGGACGCGCCGTGCTACGAGGCGATCCTCGACGAGCAGGCGCTGCTGGGCCGCGGCGCGCCGGACGACGTGCGTGACGGGCAATTGGCCCATCTCGCGGCGCTCACTCAGTTACCGAACGTGACGATCAGAGTACTGCCGCGCGCGGCGACGGTCGGCCAGCACTTCATACCGTATACGGGATTTTCTATCTATCACTTTCCCGACCCGGATGACCCGGAGACGGTGGCCGTCGAGACACTCGCCCGTGAGCTGGTGCTCACCGACCGCAACAGTGTCGAGCGATACGCGCGCGTCTTCGGCTGGCTCGGTGATGCCGCGCTGGACCCGGCGCGGTCCGGGGCGTGGATAAGCGCCCGGATCAGCTGATCTCCTCGGCAGAAAACTACGCTCCGTCACCCGTTCGGGCGGTGCTGCTCGACGATCGTCGCGTCTTGCTTGATTCCCACTGGGGAAATGCACAAGCATGACATCAGCCGAATGTGGAATTTCCACCCATGGACTCCACAGTCGACCTCCGCCCGGCAGGCAGTGACGGAGCAGCGCATGCGGTACCTGATCGTTCGCACCGAGGTTCGACCCTTCGCGCCCGAGGATGTGGTCGCGTCGTTCCTCGATGAGCAACCGCTGCGCGACGAGACCAACACCCCCGAGCAGCGTCGCCAAGTGGCGGAGGCGGACAGCCTCGACGCCGCGCTCCAGCTCGCCCGAGCCCTCGCCTCGGTCGGCGCGGTCCGCTCGGGCCGCCAGCGCGTCAAAGTGGTCCGCCTGGACGCCCCCCGCTGGCCCAGCTGACCGGCGCGGCTACGCGAAGATCGCCGTTTGGGGTCGGAAAGTGAGGCCTGGCCTCACTTCGCGACCCGAAACAGCGATCATGAACGCGGCGCGCGGCGGCCCGGTGTGGCGGAGTGCCGGGTCAGGCCGGGTCGGCGGCGGTTTCAGCGAGGGCGGCGAGGTGGGCCTTGACCTGGATGATGCTGGGGTTGGTCAGGGCGCTGCCGTCGGCGAAGCGCAGCGTCGGCACGGTCTGGTTGCCGCCGTTCACGCTCATCACGAAGTCCGCCGCGTTGGGGTCCTGCTCGATGTCGATCACCGTGTAGGTGATGCCCTCACGGTCGAGCTGGCTGCGCAGCCGGTGGCAGTAACCACACCACGTGGTCGAGTACATGGTCAGCATGGCGATCCTCGGGTCGGGGGAGCGGGGGCTCCCGGGGACTCTAGCGGTGGCAACATCAACGACACCTGGGATGATTCCCTGTTGTGACCCGAGACGCTGCCCCCGACACGGCCCGAAAGGTACTTGCCGGCCTGGACGAGGAGCAGGCGGCCGCGGTCACGGCGCCGCCCGGACCGGTGTGCATCCTGGCCGGTGCCGGTACCGGTAAGACCCGGGCGATCACCCACCGGATCGCGCACCGCGTGATCACCGGGCAGGTCCAGCCCAAGCACGTGCTCGCGGTCACCTTCACCGCGCGCGCCGCGGCGCAACTGCGCGAGCGGCTCGCCGGGCTCGACGCGCACGGCGTGCAGGCCCGCACCTTCCATGCCGCCGCGCTACGTCAGCTGCGCTTCTTCGCGCCCCGGCTGTTGCGCGGGCGGGAGATGCCGGAGCTGGTCGAGAGCAAGGCGCGGCTGATCGTGCTCGCCGCGGCCCGGGCCGGGGTGCGGGCCGACCGCACCGGCGCGCGCGACCTCGCCGCCGAGATCGAGTGGTCGAAGTCCTCGCTGGTGGAGCCCGGCGAGTACGTGGTCGCGGCGGCCAAGGCCGGCCGGGAGACCCCGCTGGACGCGGCCCAGGTGGCCGCCGTCTACACGGCGTACGAGCACGTCAAGCGCCAGCAGGGCGTGATCGACTTCGAGGACCTGCTGCGTGCCATGTGCTGGGGCATCGAGGAGCACTCCGACGTCGCCGAGCAGGTCCGCGCGCAGTACCGGCACTTCGTCGTCGACGAGTACCAGGACGTCAACCCGCTCCAGCAGCGGCTGCTGGAGGCGTGGCTGGGCAACCGCACGGACCTGACCGTGGTCGGCGACGCGGCGCAGACCATCTACTCGTTCACCGGCGCGACCTCGTCGTACCTGGTGGACTTCGCGCGCCATCACCGCAACGCGACCGTGGTCCGGCTGGTCCGCGACTACCGGTCCACCCCGCAGGTGGTGGGTCTGGCCAACGCGGTGATCCGGCAGGCGAAGGGCAGCGAGGCGCGGCTGCGGCTGGACCTGGTCGGCCAGCGACCGGCCGGACCGGAGCCGGACGCGCGGGTCTTCGCCGACGAGCACAACGAGGCCACCGCCGTGGCCAGGCGCTGCGCCGACCTGATCGCGGCGGGCACCCCGGCCGCGGAGATCGCGGTGCTGTTCCGGGCCAACGCCCAGTCGGAGACGTACGAGGAGGCGCTGGCCGACGCCGGAGTGCCGTACGTGCTGCGCGGCGGGGAGCGCTTCTTCGAGCGGGCCGAGATCCGCCAGGCGATGGTGGCGCTGCGCTCGGCCTCCCGCGCCGACGGCGGCGACGACCTGGTCGCCACAGTCAGCGCGGTGCTGGTCGGGCTGGGCTGGCAGCCCGAGCGCCCGCCGTCGGGCGGGGCCGCCCGGGAACGCTGGGAGGCCCTGGCCGCGCTGGTGCGCCTGGCCGCCGACTTCCGCCCCGAGCCGGGCGCCGACAACGGGCTCGCCGATTTCACCACGGAGCTGGGCCGGCGCGCCCACGCGCAGCACGCCCCGACCGTGGCCGGGGTGACCCTGGCCAGCCTGCACTCCGCGAAGGGCCTGGAGTGGGACGCGGTGTTCCTGGTCGGGCTCGTCGAGGGCACCATGCCCACCGCGTACGCCCGCAGCGCCGAGGCGCTGGAGGAGGAGCGCCGGCTGCTGTACGTCGGCATCACCCGGGCCCGGCGGATGCTGTGGCTCAGCTACGGCGAGATGCGCTCGTCCGGCGGCCGGGCCCGGCGGCCGTGCCGGTTCCTGCAGGGCGTGCCGGGGCTGGCGCCCTTCGGCGGCCAGGCCGCCGCCCCCCGGGCCGAGCGGCCCGCGCCGGGTGCGCCCCGGGTGCCGCGCAAGACCGTGATCGTGAGCTGCCGGGTGTGCGGGGCGACCCTGCTCGCCGGGCCGGAACGCAAGCTGGGCCGGTGCGCGGGCTGCCCCTCCTCGCTGGACGAGGAGCTGTTCGAGCGGCTGGGCGACTGGCGGGCCCGGGTCGCCGCGGCGGCGAAGGTCCCGGCGTACGTCGTCTTCACCGATGCCACCCTGACCGCCCTCGCCGAGCGTCAGCCATCCGACAGAGCCGGACTCGTGGAGATCGCCGGCATCGGCCCGCGCAAGCTGGAGCTGTATGGCGAGGCAGTTCTCGCCCTGTTGAAGGGCGCATCGGTGGCGGATTTGCTGCCTGAACAACCGACTTCAGAAGATCTTCAAAAAGATTTGGCAACAGAGCCGTAAAACCGTTTGCGCCCTCCCGCCCGGGAGGCATAACCTTCGGTCACACCTCCAAGAGCGCACATCAGTGCTGCTCCTGGGTGGTGATTCACGTTCTGCACCGACGAGGGCAAGTAGAGGAGGCGAGTCCCATGGAGATCACGTTCATCACCCCGAACGCTGTTGTGCCGGCGCTCGCCGCTGCCTGCGCTCAGTCGGTCACCGTGTCGCCGACCGCCCTGCAATTGGCACCCGCCGGCCACGCCACGCGTGGCGCAGTGGGCGCACTGGGTCAGGCGACCGTCACCGGTCTGCCGGTGGCCCAGCTGCCGGTCCTGCGTCAGCTGGCCTGGAACCCGAACCCGATCAAGGTGGCCGCCATCGGCGCCGCCAAGCCGAAGAACAGCACCACCAGCACCACCCTGGCCTACCGGAACCAGGAGTCCTCGGGCATGAAGCTCGATGGATTCAGCGGGCTCCCACCTCGAGGTAAACCAAAGGTCTAAACCAGACCACCGGCTCACCTCGAGGCCGCGGAACCCGTACACCGGGATCCGCGGCCTTAGTTTTTTCCACCCCCATGGAAAGCGATCCACGAGATCGAGATGAAAGGAAGGTGACCGGAAGATGAGTCTGGCGTTGGCCCCAGTACTCGACTTCAGCGTCGAGCTGGGTGCGGAGCTGCCCTGCCGGAAGTTCGACCCGGACCTGTGGTTCTCGGACGCTCCCGCGGAGCTTGAGCTGGCCAAGTCGCTGTGCGGCGACTGCCCGCTCAAGGTCGAGTGCCTCTCCGGGGCACTGGAGCGCGAGGAGCCCTGGGGCGTCTGGGGCGGCGAGATCTTCGAGCGTGGTGCGGTCGTGGCGCGCAAGCGTCCGCGTGGCCGTCCGCGTAAGGACGACCTCGCTCGCGAGGCGGCCCTGGTCGCCGAGACCGAGGCGCGTGTCGCCGCGGTCACCGCTCGCGAGTCGGTCCGGCTCGCTGCCTGAGCAGCAACTCCGCATCACCCAATCCAGCCGCCTGCCGGCTAAGTCACTACCAGCGAATCGGAGAGAAGCAATGAGAAATACCATCAGCGACATCTATATTATCCACGAAGCCATGAGTCGGGCTCGAATGCTTGAGCCTCAGAACATCCCCTCTGAGGCTTCCCGTTCCGCCCGTCAGATCATGGTCGCCGCGCGTCGGCGTGCACGTGAGCTGTCGCAGCGATAAGTGAATCAATACGAATGCCCGCCGGTGTTCCGGCGGGCATTCGTGTTTCCACAGGTCAATCGGTCGGTTCGGCGAAGCCGGGGAGCCAGCGCTCCAGGATGGCGCGGTAGTGCGCCTTGGCTTCCAGCTGGCACAGCACGCCGATGGAGCCCAGCGTCACCCGGTGGATCATCAGGTACGACGGCGGCAGGTTCAGCTGCCGACCCAGCGCGTACGCCGGGCTGCGCGGGCTGGCCAGCCGGGCCGCCTCCTCGCGCAGCCAGGCCCGGGTGAAGCGGAACTCGTCGGCGGCCAGCGGTTCCAGCATGGGCCGTACGTAGTCCAGCACCGCCTGCGCGTCGATGTCGGCGTTCGCGCGCACGAAGCCCTCGCCCTGCAGCCCCTTGAGCACCTCGTCGGCCCGGCCGGCCAGGGCGAGCCGGGTGATCCGGCCGACCGGCTCCGGCAGGCCCTGGGGCAGGCGGGCGACCGCGCCGAAGTCGATGACGGCGAGCCGGTCGTCGGGCAGCAGCCGGTAGTTGCCCGGGTGCGGGTCGGCGTGCAGGAGCCCGGCCCGCGCGGGCGCGGAGAAGTGCAGCGTGGCCATCAGCGCGCCGGCCCGATCGCGCTGGGCCACCGTGCCGGAGCCGATGATCTTCGACAGCGGGATGCCCTCCACCCACTCGGTGACCAGCACCCGTGGGGCGGCGGCCAGCACCTGCGGCACGAGGATCTCCTCGTCGGCCGCGTACGCCGCCGCGAAGGCGCGCTGGCTGGCCGCCTCCAGCTCGTAGTCCAGCTCCTCGACGACCCGCGCGCGCAGCTCGGTGACCAGCGGCTTGACGTCCAGCCCGGGCTGGATCACCTTGAACAGCCCGGCCAGTCGGGACAGCTGGGTCAGGTCGGCGATCAGCGCGTCGCCCGCCCCCGGGTACTGGATCTTCACGGCGACCGGGATGCCGGTGCGCTTGCGGGGCACCTTCCACACGGCTTTGTGCACCTGGCCGATGCTGGCCGCGGCGGCGGGCACGTCGTCGAACTCGCGGAACAGGCTGCGCCAGTCGCTGCCCAGCTGCTCCGCCAGCACCTTGTGCACGGTGGCCGCGGGCAGCGGCGGAGCCGCCTCCTGGAGCTTGGTCAGCGCCTCGCGGTAGGGCTCCGCCAGCGCGTCGGGCAGGGCCGCCTCGAACACGCTCAGCGCCTGGCCGAGCTTCATCGCGCCGCCCTTGAGCTGACCCAGCACGCTGAACAGCTGCTCGGCCGTACGCTCCTGGATCTCGGCGGAGATCACGTCGGTGGCGATGCCGGTGACCCGCTTGCCGAACCCGAGCACGGTCCGGCCGGCGAAGCCCAGGGGAAGAGATGCCAGCTTGGCGGTGCGGGAGACGGCACGGCGCGGGATGTCGGTCACCGTGCCATTGTTGCCGACTCCCTGGATTTCAGCCCGTTCCGCCAGGTGAAGACCCTGTGGAGAATGTCAGCCGCGCCGCCGCCGGGCGCAGTCGCAGGACGGGTGAGGTGACCAGGTGCGCCGTCGCCAGGGCAGCACACCGTTGATCTCGACAGTCGTGCCGATCGTGGTGGGCTCGCCCCCGTCGAGGTAGGCCAGCACCTCGGCGGCGGCGAAACCGGCAGCGGTGAGCCGGGTCGCCGCCGGGCACGGGTCGCCCCCCGCTGCCACCTGGGCGAGCTGGGCCACCAGCCGGGGCCAGGACGGGTCGCGGTCGGTGCGGTGCAGATCGAGGCAGTGCAGGCAGGGCCCGCCGGTGACGGGCACGAGCGGCCCGACCACGGCGACCCCGTCGCGTACGGTCAGCGCCAGGTGGGGCACCCTGCGGCGCGTTCCGCGGGTGGACACGGCATAGCCCACCTGCACCCGGAACGTCGCGTCGGTGGCGCGCAGGGTGCCCGTGCGGGCCCCCTGTGCCGGGTCGCCGGCCGGACCGCTCACCGTCGCCGCCTCCCCGGGCGCGGCGACCAGGCCCACCTTGCCCACCCCGGCGTCCAGCAGCGCGGTGGCGACCAGCCGGGTCGACGGCCCGGCACCCGCGATGATCACCCGGGCGGCCGCCCGCCGTCGCAGCACCCGGGCCGGGGTGCCGACGCTCTCCGTGCGGCGCAGGGCGAGCGCGGCCGCCTCGTCGGCGAGCCGCGCACGGTGCTGCGCCGGCAGTGCCGCGGGCATCAGCGCGTGCGCCGGCAGGACCAGCCCCTTTTCGGTCAACGCGGCGAGCACCTCACGCACGTCGTCGGCGCGCATGCCGAGCCGCCCCATCTCGGCCAGCAGGACACGTTCGGTGCGGGAGCCGTCGAGCAGTTCGAGCAGCCGGCCCGCCGACCTGTGCGCCAGTTCCAGCACGACCGCGTGCTCGGGGTCGGTGCCCAGCTGGACGGTGTGACGGTCGCGCCACATCGGGCGCAGCCCCGGCAGCAGGGCCGGGCGGGACATCGGGGATCGGCTCACAGCCGTGAGGGTGCCAGTGCCCGAGGGCGGTCGGCTGCGGTTATCCACAGCCCGTCCCCCGTGATCAAGAGGTTTTCCACAGCCCTGACCTGGGTTATCCACAGATCTTGGGGAAGATTGTCGGGAAAGCGACAGGAGCCCGCAGTGTCTGCGGGCTCCTGTCTCGCGTTGTTCCTCAGGCCTTGCCGAGAATGCGGTTAACGGTCGTACCGCAGACGGGGCAGGGCCCCTTGGCCATCCGCATGCCAGTCTTGGAAATTTCCACCTTGCCGGTGAAATCGCGCTTTTCCTTGCACTTCACGCAGTAGCCGTTGTACTTCTCTTCGGCCACGGTTCCTCCTCATGATCCACGGTGACTCGTCCCGGCGGCTTGCGCTGTGACGGTCGAAGTCTGCCTGCCCGAATCGATCTGAGTAGTCAGGTTACGCGGGACACGCCGGAGTCATCACGCTTGCAGAAAATGAGGCTTTTTCTCATAGTCGTCCGCGCATTGAGTTTTGTCCCATATGCGAACCAGTGGTGCGGGTCACGGTCAGAAGAATTTTCTTGGCGAAGGCCAACTATCCCGGCAAATCTGGCGATGATCACAAGATTGACTCTTGCGCCCCCCTGGCACCCGGCCGCTAGCGTCCATCCCGTGAGTAACACCCCCCTGGTTACCCCCGGGTGCCCCCTGGTCTGCGCCGGTCGCTAATGGCCGCCGCACGCAAACCCGTGGTAGAGGTCCGGCGCAGTGAGCGTCGGCGACGGACGGTGTCCGCCTACCGCGAGGGGGAGCGGGTTGTGGTACTCATCCCCAGCCAGTTCTCCCGGGCCGAGGAGAGCGAGTGGGTCGGCAAGATGCTCGCCCGGCTGGCCGCCCGCGATCAGCGCAGCCAGCGCAACGACGCCGACCTGGAAGCCCGCGCCCGCCATCTCGCCTGCCGCTACCTGCCCGAGTTCGGCGCCGTCGCGGTGCCCGCGTCCGTGCGCTGGGTGGGCAACCAGAACGGCCGCTGGGGTTCCTGCACCCCCGCCGACCGCACCATCCGGCTGTCCGAGCGGGTGCGCGAGATGCCGTCCTGGGTCAGTGACTACGTGCTGCTCCACGAGCTGGTGCACCTGATCGTGCCCAGCCACAACGCCCGCTTCTGGGCCCTGGTCGGCCGCTACCCCCGCACTGAACGCGCCCGCGGCTACCTCGAGGGCATCGCCGCCGCCGAACACGCCCGCGCCGAGTAGCCACCCCTCCCGCGCCCCCACCGCGCCCCCGGTCGTCGGCGGCCCCCTGCCGCTCAGCCGTGCCCCGCACCGGGTTGGCCATAGACATTGGCCTATCTGGATGAGAATTCGTGGATCGAACTCATCCAGATAGGCCAATGTCAATTGAAGACGCGGGGCGCGGGGCGGGTCCGCAGGGGCGCGGGGCGACGCGGGTCCGCGAGGTGGGTCAGTCCTGCTTGGGGTCGTCCTCGTCGGCCTTGGGCTGTTCGGGGCCGCCCTCGTCGTGGCTCGGCAGGTCGTCGAGGCCGCTGAGGTCGAGGACCGTGGTGTCGTCGGCGGCCGCGTAGGCGGCGGGGTCGGCGAAGTCCTCGTCGTCGGGCAGCAGGTCCGGGTGGTCCCACAGGGCGTCACGGCCGGACACCCCGCGGTGCTCGGTCAGCGCCGCCCACAGCGCCGCGGCCTCGCGCAGGCGGCGTGGCCGCAGCTCCAGGCCGACGAGCGCGGCGAACGTCTGCTCCGCAGGGCCGCCGGCGGCGCGGCGGCGGCGGAACGTCTCGGAGAGGCGTACGACGTTGGGCAGGCGGTTGCCCGCGGCCTGCTCGACCACGTGCGTGACCCAGCCTTCGACCAGGGCGAGCACGGTCTCCAGGCGGCGCAGGGCGGCCTGCTGCTGCGGGCTGTCGTCCGGCGTGAAGATGCCTTCGAGCTGCAGCTCGGCCATCGACTCGGGGTCGGCGGGGTTGACCCGGCCGAGCGCCTCCTCGATGGCCTCGCGGTCCACCCGGATGCCGTTGGCGTAGGCCTCCACCGCGGTCAGCACGTGCCCGCGCAGCCACGGCACGTGGCCGAAGAGCCGCTGGTGGGCGGCCTCGCGCAGGGCCACGAACAGGCGCAGCTCGCCCGGGTCCAGCTCCAGGCCCTCGCCGTACGCCCGGATGTTGGCGGGCACGAGGGCGGCGGTGCCGTTCGGGCCGAGAGGCAGGCCGATGTCGCCGGCCGAGAGCACCTCGACGGCGAGCTTGGCCAGCGCGGTGCCGAACTGGCCGCCGAACAGCGCGCCGCCCAGGCTGCTGATCATCGCGGCCATCGGGCCGAGCTGGGCGCGGGCCTCCGGCGGCACCAGGTCGCCCATGGCGTTGACCATGCGGTCGGCGACCGGGTCGGCCAGCTTGCGCCAGACGTCCAGGGTGTTGAAGATCCACTCGTTGCGGTTCCACGCGGCGGTGGTGAGCACGCCGCTGGGCAGGGAGGTGGCCGGGTCGAGCCACAGGTCGGCCAGGCGCAGCGCCTCGTCGACCTCGCGGCGGTCGGCGGCGGTCACGGCCGGGTCGCCCTCGCTGTTCAGCGAGGTGGTGGCGACCTGCCGGGCGAGGTCCCAGTTGACGGGGCCGCCGCCGCTGGAGCTCATCGCCATCAGCTGCTGCAGCCCGGCGAGGAACTGCTGCATCTGCTGCGGGTCGTTGGGGTCTGGTGGTTGGCCGCCAGGAAGGGCGAACCCGAACGGGGTGTCAGGCACGCCCTCCACCGTACGCGAAGTTGAGCCCAAGTGACTCATACCCACCCCGTGATAGGGGACAAGTCAGGGTCCGGCGAGCGCGCGGACCGCCCGGATAGGCTGGCCGCCATGAGACGTCGCGGGTTGACTGTGGTGCTGGGCGCACTCCTGGCCGTGCTGCTGCTGATCGCCATCGGGCGGGTGGACGTGCCCTACGTGGTGGAGAGCGCCGGCCCGACCGTGGACACCCTGGCCGCCGTCGACGACCAGGGCGAAGTCTGCACGCCGGGAGCACCCGGAGCCTCGGAGAGCTGCCACGACGTCATCTCGGTGGGCGGCGACGCGAAGGCCACGAAGTCCGACGGGCAGCTGCGGCTGGTCACCGTCAACGTGCAGTCGAAGACCGACCTGATCTCGGTGATCCGGGGCTGGTGGTCCGACGAGCAGGCCGTCGTCCCGTACGAGCTGCTCTACCCGCCGGACGCCAGCCGCGAGGAGATCGACCAGCAGGGCCAGGAGGACTTCAAGAACTCGCAGTCCAGCGCGGAGACCGCGGCGCTGCGCGAACTCGGCTACCCGGTGCGCATCTCGGTGGAGAAGGTGGTCGCGGGCGGCGCGTCCGACGGCCGGCTGAAGCCGGGCGACGTGATCGACACCGTCGACGGCGCCGCGGTCACCTCCAACGGCAAGCTGCTGGAGCTGATCCAGGCCAAGCCCGCCGGCAGCACCCTGAAGCTCGGCGTCACCCGCGACAAGACCCCCACCACGGTGGAGGTGACCACCAAGCCGGCGTCGGCCACCGACGACACCCCGCGGGTGGGCATCGAGGTCAAGACCGACCAGCCGCACCCGTTCACGTTGAACATCAAGCTCGACGACATCGCCGGCCCGAGCGCCGGTCTGATGTTCACGCTCGGCATCATCGACAAGCTCAAGCCGGAGGACCTCACCGGCGGCAAGGTCATCGCGGGCACCGGCACCATCGACGACGAGGGCAACGTCGGGCCGATCGGCGGCATCCCGCAGAAGCTGTACGGCGCCAAGGCGGCCGGGGCCAAGATCTTCCTCACCCCTGCCGCGAACTGCGCGGAAGCCAAGGCCAACGCGCTGCCCGGACTGCCGCTGGCCAAGGTGGGCACGCTCCAGGACGCGCTGGCCGCGCTGGCCACGGTGCGTGCCGGCGGGCAGCCGCCTTCCTGTTAATCAGCTGAGAAAACGGCCAGGCGCAGGGCCCGTCCAGGCGGGCTCTGCGCCGAAACCGCACGTCAGACGACTCACCACGGTTCCGTGAGGGCGTCCATCGGTGCCGGGCTCTTGCACGGCAACGTAGGCTTCCACCGTGGTGAACCGATCAAGCCAACTGCCGCACATGAGCCGTCGCGGACGCGCCTGGCTCATCGTGCTGACCGGCCTTCTTGTCTTCTTCGCCGTCCTGGGCTGGGTGGTGGAGGCGTGGACCGAGTGGCTCTGGTTCGACGAACTCGGCGCGACCCAGGTCTTCACCGGTCAGCTCGGCACCCGGATAGGTCTGTT
This sequence comes from Catellatospora paridis, assembly GCF_009720365.1. Lineage (GTDB taxonomy): Bacteria > Actinomycetota > Actinomycetes > Mycobacteriales > Micromonosporaceae > Catellatospora > Catellatospora paridis. The sequence goes on from NZ_ML769320.1 coordinate 162,565, forward strand.
CGCGGTGTTCGGCCTGATCATCTGGGCGTTCCTGTTCGGCAACCTGTACCTGGCGTACAAGCTGCGCCCGTTCCTGCCGCCGACCGGGGTCGAGCAGCAGGCGCTGGAGCGCTACCGCTACCTGCTGGGCCCGCACCTGATGCGCTGGTTCACGCTGGCCGCGGGCGCGGTCGCGTTCTTCGCCGGGCTCGCCGCGCAGGGGCACTGGCAGCAGTGGCTGCTGTTCGAGAACGCCGTGCCGTTCGGCCAGAAGGACCCGCAGTTCGGCATCGACATCGGCTTCTACATCTTCAAACTGCCGTTCTGGCAGTACCTGCTGAACACCGGCTTCACCGTGACGGTGCTGGCGCTGATCGGCGCGCTCGGCGTGCACTACCTCTACGGCGGGGTGCGGCTGTCCGGCGCCGGTGACCGGATGACCACCGGCGCGCGGGCCCACCTGACCGGCCTGGTCGCGCTGTTCGTGAGCCTCAAGGCGATCGCGTACGTGCTGGACCGCCGGGCGCTGCTGCTGGACACCATCTCCGGCACCGACCTGACCGGCGCGGGTTACACCGACATCCAGGCGCTGCTGCCGGCCAAGGAGATGCTCACCTACATCTCGGTGATCGTCGTCATCGCCATCCTGATCTTCTCGAACGCGGTCATGCGCAACCTGGTGTGGCCGGGCGTCGCGCTGGGCCTGCTGGCCATCTCCGCGGTCGCCATCGGCGGCATCTACCCCTGGGGCGTGCAGACGTTCCAGGTGGACCCGAGCCGCAACGTCAAGGAAGCGCCGTACATCGACCGCACCATCGCGGCCACGCGCGCCGCGTACGGGCTGGACTCCGCGGCGACCACGTCGTATGCCTCGGACACGGTCGAGCCGCCCGCGTCCCTGGCGCAGGACAAGACGATCGTGCCGAACATCCGCCTGCTCGACCCGGCTGTGGTCGCCGAGACCTATACCCAGCTGTCCCAGGTGCGCAGCTTCTACCAGTTCGGCGACAAGCTCGACATCGACCGCTACACCATCGACGGCAAGACCGCCGACTACGTGGTGGGCGTGCGCGAGATCGAGTACAGCAAGCTGACCACCGCGCAGAGCAACTGGATCAACAAGCACACCGTCTACACCCACGGCTACGGCCTGGTCGCGGCGCCCGCCAACACCACGGTCTGCGCCGGCCAGCCGTACTTCGTCTCCGGCTTCTTCACCGGCCAGGCGCAGGGCGCGGAGCAGGGCTGCTCGTCGTCCACCGACAAGCTGCCCGTGGAGCAGCCACGCATCTACTACGGCGAGCGGATGGGCGAGTACGCCATCGTCGGCAAGCCCGACGGCGGCACCAGTGCCGAGTACGACCGGCCCACCGGCGAGGCCACCGACGCCCGCTACACCTACACCGGTCAGGGCGGCGTCGACCTGGGCTCGACCTGGCGGCGGCTGCTCTACTCGATCAAGTACGCCGAGTCGAACTTCCTGCTGGCCGACGCGGTCAACGACAACTCGAAGATCCTGTACGAGCGCGACCCGCGCACCCGGGTGCAGAAGGTCGCGCCGTTCCTGACGCTGGACGGCGACCCGTATCCGGCCGCGGTCGGCGGGCGCGTCGTGTGGATCATCGACGGCTACACGACCAGCGCGAACTACCCGTACGCGCAGCGCATCGACCTGCAGGACGCGACCAGTGACTCGCTGACCGGCGACGGCACGTTCCGGCTCGCCCGGCAGGACATCAACTACATCCGCAACTCGGTGAAGGCCACCGTCGACGCCTACGACGGCACCGTCAAGCTCTACGAGTTCGACGACAAGGACCCGATCCTGAAGGCCTGGAACAACGCCTTCGGCGGCGAGCTGATCACGAAGAAGTCGGAGATCCCGGCGGAGCTGGCGCAGCACTTCCGCTACCCGGCGGACATGTTCAAGGTGCAGCGCGACCTGCTCACCCGGTTCCACGTCAACAACGCCAACGACTTCTTCAACGCGCCCGACTTCTGGGCCGTGCCCAACGACCCGGCCACCGCCGGCACCTCGGCCAAGCAGCCGCCGTACTACCTGCTGACCCAGCTGCCCGGGCAGACCGAGGCGCGCTTCCAGCTCACCGCCGCGGTGACCCCGCGGGAACGGCAGAACCTGGCGGCGCTGATCTCCGGGTCGTACGTCGACGGTAAACCGACACTGCAGGTGCTGGAGCTGAGCAAGGACGGCCGGATCCCCGGACCGGGCCAGGCGCAGCAGTTGATGGAGAACTTCGATGCGGCGCGAACACAGCTCAACATCTGGGGCAACAACGTCGTCAAGGGCAATCTGCTGTCCCTGCCGTACGGCGGCGGCATGCTCTACGTCGAGCCGATCTACCTGCGCTCCAGCGGGGAGAAGGCGTATCCGCTGATGAAGAAGGTGCTGGTCAGCTACGGCGACAAGGTGGCCTTCGCGGACACCCTCACCGACGGCATCAAACAGCTGGTCGGCACGACCACCGGCACACCGCCGGTGACCACGCCCGAGCAGCCGCCACCGACGACCGGCACGCCGAACCTGAACGCCGCCGCCGAGAAGGTCAACAAGGCCATCGACGACGTGCGGGCCGCGCAGCAGTCCGGCAACTTCGAGGCGTACGGCAAGGCGCTGGCCGCGCTGGAGGCGGCGATGAAGGAGTTCGAGCAGGCGAGCGGGACGACGCCGCCCCCGGCTGCCTCGCCTTCGGCGCCACCGCCCTCGCCTTCGCCTTCTCCGGCCACCACCGGCTGAACGACACGGTGAGACGACACGGGGTGAGTGCTGAGACGGCGCTCACCCCGTGTCGATTTGCACCTGCTGCGATCAACCGGCTATGGTTTAGAAACCGACGCGGGGTGGAGCAGCTCGGTAGCTCGCTGGGCTCATAACCCAGAGGTCGCAGGTTCAAATCCTGTCCCCGCTACGAACGAAAGACCCGGCTCCGATGGAGCCGGGTCTTTCTGCATGTGGGTAGGGTGAACAGAGTGACGAGGGATGACCTGGTCCGGCTGCGGCAGGCCCGCGACCGGATGGACCGCGACTACGCGCAGCCGCTGGACGTGGCCGCGCTGGCGCGCACCGCGCTGATGTCGCCGGGGCACTTCTCGCGCAGCTTCCGGGCCGCCTTCGGCGAGACGCCGTACAGCTACCTGATGACCCGCCGGATCGAGCGCGCCCAGGCCCTGCTGCGCCGGGGCGATCTGAGCGTGACCGACGTCTGCATGGCCGTCGGCTTCACCTCGCTGGGCTCGTTCAGCACCCGCTTCACCGAGATCGTCGGGGTCAGCCCGAGCGCCTATCGGGCGAGTGACCACTCCTGGAGCGCGTCCCTGCCGGGGTGCGTGGCCAAGAGGGTCCTGCGGCAGGTCCGCAACGGCGAGGCCGGACGGCGCGCCGGGGCCGCGGCGTGACCCGGGAGCGCGCCGCCTGACGTGACGACGCCCGCCCCACCATGCGACGGCGGAGCGGGCGTCTGTGCCGTGCACCGGGTCAGGGGGTGACCGCGATGTTGGTCAGGCCGGTGGTGGCGTTGGTGACGGTGTTGGAGGCGTACACCACGTTGAGGTTGCCGGCGCACTTCGAGGTCGAGGTGACCCGGATCGCGTACTGGCCGACCCCGCCCAGGTTCGAGCTGTTGGCGCGCCACACGTTGCCGCAGCCGTTCAGGAAGGACGGCGTGGTCGCGGGATTGTGCGTCTCGTAGCCGTTGACGAACGTGCCCGGCGCGGCGAACGTGCCCGTGTTGTTCTCGATGAGGTAGCCGATGCCCTTGGCGTCGATCCAGGAGTCGGCCGAGTTCTGCCCGGAGATGCCGCGCCCGTCGAAGGTGTTGCCGCGGATGACGCCGTCGAAGGTGCCCTCCTTGATGTCGATGTGCTCCGCGGCGACGTACGGGCCGATGCGGTTGTTGAGCACCTGGACCCGGTCGGAGCGGTCGACGCCGCCGGAGTTGCCGTGGCAGGCCCAGTTGGACCCCGCGGAGCCGAGGTAGACGCCCTCGCCGTAGCCGGGCTGCACCAGGCCGGTGTACTCGACGATCGAGTCGCGGATCACGCCGTCGGCCGAGGAGCGGCGGAAGTGCACGCCCTCGTCCTCGGTGTGGTGCACGTACACGCTGCTGATCGTCACGTGGTGCGAGTTGTCGAGCACGATGCCCTTCTTCGACTCGGCCACGGTGAAGCCGGTGAGGTTCCAGTACGGCGCGTTGAACAGCCACAGCCCGTAGCCGGAGTCCCAGCCCGCGGTGGGCGCGGGGCAGGACGGCGCGGTGCCGCTCGGCCCGTCGTTGATCAGCACCGCGGTGCGCGGCCCGGTCAGCGTGATCCGGGCGTTGGCCGTGCCCGCCCGCGTGGTGGCGAACGCCCCGCGATAGGTGCCGGCCGCGAGCCGGATGGTGGAGCCGGGGTTCGCACTGCTCAGCGCACTGCTCAACTGCGCGGCGGTGCTCACGTCCACGACCGGCCCGGTGGGCGGCGGGGAGGACGGCGCCGACGGCGACGGCGACGGTGAGGCGGGCGCGGACGGCGACGGCGAAGCCGACGGGGACGGCGGGGTGGACGGCGACGGGGCCGGGCCGCCCGCGCAGGAGCCGCCGTTCACGGTGCAGTTGACCGGGGTGCCGAGCCCGGCGGCGTTGAAGCCGAAGGTCTGCGACGCGCCCGGGTTGACCGTGCCGTTCCAGCTCACGTTGGTGAAGGTGTAGCGCTGCCCGCTCTGCGTGCGGACCGAACTCCACGACGAGCTGACCGTGGTGCCGGTGGGCAGGTCGAACGCGACGGTCCAGCCGGTGGCGGGGGCGTCGCCGGTGTTGGTCACCGTCACGTCCGCGCCGTATCCGGTGGCCCACACGCTGACCTGGGTGACCGTGGCACGCAGCACCGGCCCGGCGGCGTGTGCGGCGGTGCCGGTCAGGTAGGGGACCGCTGCGCCGAGCAGGGCGACGGCCGCCGTGACGGCCACCGTGCGGAGGGTTCGCATCGACTGGCTCCTTTCTAGAAGGATTGTTGCCAGTCATCGAACACCGTGGAAGCCGTCCTGCCAAGAGGATGGTGTCCATGAATGTGGGCGGTTAACCGATTGGACACGGTCGACAACGGTGACATAGTCTGTGCAAGCACCCGACGCGGGGTGGAGCAGCTCGGTAGCTCGCTGGGCTCATAACCCAGAGGTCGTCAGTTCAAATCTGGCCCCCGCTACGAAAAGACCGAAGCCCGGTTCCTGGCCAGGAACCGGGCTTCGGCGTTTGCGGGGTCAGGCGGCCGTCACGGGTTGGTGAAGCCGAGCGCGTACGAGCCCGAACCGCTGTACGCGTGCACCCGGTACCGGTAGTAGCCGGCGGTGCCCGAGTAGGTCAGCGTCTCCGCGTTGGACGGGGTGTCGCCCTGGGCCACGACGGCCCACGCCGAGCCGTTCCACTTCTGCAGGTAGAGGTCGAAGTCCGTGCCGGACGGACCGGCCACGCAGCCGCGGTGCGTGCCGGAGGCGGTGGACTGGTAGTAGCTGTTGTCCGGCTGGTAGGCACTGCCGCCGCTGGACAGCGAGCCGCTGCGGGAGAACTCGTAGCCGGTGCAGCCGCTGCCGCCGGGCGGCGGCGACGACGGCGGGGTGCCGCCGCCGGTCATGAGGGTCAGGCTGTACGCCGACAGGATCTCGTTGACCGGCTGGAAGTAGGTGGTGCCGCCCGACGAGCAGTTGCCGGATCCGCCCGAGGTGACGCCCTGGGCCTGGTTGCCGGCGATGAGCGAGCCGCCGGAGTCGCCGGGCTCGGCGCAGACGTTGGTGCGGATCAGGCCGTTGACGGTGCCCTGCGGGTAGGTGACCGAGGAGTTGCGGGCCTGGATGGTGCCGCAGTGCCAGCCGGTGGTCGAGCCGGACCGGCAGACCGACGCGCCGACGGCGGCCTCGGTCGAGCCGGACACCGTCACGGTGCCGCCCGCGTAGTTGTTGACCAGGCCGCGCGGGGTGTTGCCGGCGGCCACCTGCACCCAGGCGTAGTCGTTGCCGGGGAAGCTGGAGCCGCGGAACGTGCCGCTCGGCTGAGTCGTGGTGGACCCGGTGGTGCCACAGTGGCCGGCGGTGACGAAGCCGCCGCTGACCGGGAAGCCGACCGAGCAGCGGCTGCCGCTGCCGATGTAGTACGCGTTGCCGCCGATGACGTCGATGAACGGCACCGGGGTCTCGGCGGTCGCCTCGACGCGCACGGCGGCGGCGTCGGCCCCGCTCTGCTTGACGAAGGCGGCCGCGTCGGCACCCGACTTGGCGAGCACCACGACCTGGTTGGCGGTCACGTCGACGTACCAGCCGGGCACTGCCTTGGGGGCCTTGGCCGCGTTCGCGTCGAGCCGGGCCTTGACCGCGTCGAGCTGGTCGAGGCTGCGGGCGACCAGCTTCGGGGTCGCGCCGGCGGCGCGCACCTTGTCCGCCTGCGCCTGGCTGGTCACGCCGACGGTGAAGGTCTTCGCGTCGGCCGACAGCCAGCCGCCGCCATAGGTCGCGCCGAGGGACTTGCGCAGGGTCAGCTCGGCCTTGCCGGCCTTCTGCTCGTCGGCGAGCCGGGCCTGCACGCCCGCGGGGTCGAGTTTGAGGTCACGGGCCAGCGCCTGGAGGACCTGGGGCGAGATGCCCGCCGCGGTGGCGGCGTCGGCTGCCGCGGCGGGACCTTGTCCCGCCGCGGCCGGATACGTCAGTGCGACGGTGATCCCCAGGGTGAGGGTGGCCGCCGCCGAAGCGAAGAGGAGTCTGCGGTTCATGCTGGGAAGCTATGCGGTATATATAGGCAGGGGTAGATATCGCTTGGGTCCTACCGCGATGCGATGGAAACCCGGGGGCCGAACTGCGGGTTGGCCTTGCCCCATTCGAGGTAGTGCGGGTTGCGGGCGGCCGATTCGGCGTACGCCGCCGCGGCGTGGGCGAGCATGACGTCGGCGTATCCGGCGGCCTCGCTGCGCGGATGCCAGCCGAGCAGGTGTCGCCACCGCAGCGGCCCGCCGGCCAGCGGCACCGTGGCGATGCCGTCCACGCGGCGGAAGGTCGCCTTGCACAGGCCGACCGCGTGCCCCGACAGCACCGCGTCGACGGCGTTGCCGATGTCCATCTCGTACATGGTGCGCGGGGTGAACCCGGCCCGCGCGCAGGCCGCGGCGAAGCAGTCGCCGAAGCAGCCGTCGCCCGGCATGCTGGCCCACTGCGCGTCGGCCAGCTCGGCCAGGTCGATCTCCCATCGCTGCGCCAGCGCATGGTGCTCGGGCAGCATCACGAAGATGGCGTCGATCGCGATCTCCCGCCAGATCAGCCCGTCCTCCGGGGCGCCCGGCACGGTGTCGCCGCACACGCCGACGATGCAGAAGTCGAGCTTGCCGGCGACGGCCAGCTCGCAGAGCTGATCGGCCCAGTGCGACGGGTGGGTGAGCACCTCCACGCCGTCCTTGTCCGCGGCCAGCCGGGACATCAGGCCGCCCAGGATCGGGCCGTTGACCGCGCCGATGCGCCACTGGTTCGGCCGGACGCGGGTGCCGGAGAGCTGTGCCGCGTCCTCCTGCAGGCCGCGCATCGCGGGCAGCACCACCCGGGCGCGGGCGAGCACCAGCTCGCCCAGGGCGGTCGGGGTGGCCCCGTGGCGGCCGCGCTCGAACAGCGGGCCGCCCAGCGCGCGCTCGATGCGCTGCAACTGCGCGGTGACCGCGGGCTGGGCCAGCCCGAGCAGCGAGGCCGCCTTGGTCACGCTGCCCGTGTCCGCGATCGCGCAGACCACTCTGAGATGCCGGATCTCTAGGTTCATGGCCGCTCCAGTCTGGAGGGTGCAACCGGAGTAGAGAGATCCACGCAGTCTAGACTGGCTATAGATGGCTGTCACTTGGTGGGCGAGCGGTTGCTCCTTTCGTTACCGGGCGGAACCCCACGTGTCGGCGTCCTCGCACCGTGTCGCCGACCCGTGGGTGCGGCCCGGGCCGGGGCGCTACCGCCGTGCGGTGGCGGAGGGGACGGCCCAGGTCGCCGCGGGCTGCGACACGTATTTCCACAGTTCCTGCCTGACCGGCACCGGCTCGCCCACCCCGGGGCCCGGCGACGCGGTCAGGCTGTTCACCGGCGCGGGGCCGGTCAGCTCGACGTGCCCGGCCAGCCGTCCCGTGTTCGGCTCGAACAGCAGCTCGTCGGCGATCGTGCCGCTGGTCAGGCGTACCGCGTAGAGCCGCTTGCCGGACACGGTGAAGGCCTCGGCGGCGGTGAGGCCGTCGAGCCTGCCCAGCAGCCGGTGGAAGGCGGCGCGCTGGGCGGCGGGCAGCAGCGGGTCGACCCGGGCCAGGAAGCGCCCGTACTGCTGCCAGCGGGTGAGATCGTCGATCTCGGCCGGGCTACGGGTGCCCGCTCGGAAGCCGGCGAGCAGCAGGTCCGGGTCGGTGGGCAGGGTGGCCAGCCAGGCCGCGGTCGGATAGCCCCAGCCGGGTCCGGCCGCGGCGAAACCGTCCCGCGCGGCGGCGAGCCGCTCGGCGGCGGACTGCCCCTTGACCTCGGCGGGGTCCGGCGCGGGCACTTCGAGCAGCCCTTCGGGCTCGAAGCAGTGCACCTGCGCCTGGGCCGTCGCCGGTGCGCTGCCGGGCGCGGGGGAGGGACCCGGCCGAGTGAGCACGGTGGCGTGTGAGCACAACAGCTCACCCGGGCGCGGCGCGGCCAGGGCGGCACCGGCTGCCGCCTGGTCGAGCTGGGCGAAGACCGTGGGGACCGGAACCGCCGCGCCGTACTTCAGCCACAGCGGGTCGGCGCCCTCCGGCGCGGTGTTCGCAGAGCGCGCGGGTACGCCGGTCGGCCCGCCCGGCTGCGGAGTTCCGCGGTCGACGGCGCCCAGCAGTGCCACTCCGCCGACCACGGCGGCCACCACGGCCGCGGCTGCGGCGGGCGCCGCCCAGCGGGGGAGGAGGCGGGGTGCGTGCGGTGCGGCCGTCGCCGTCTGCACGCGGCGGCGCACCCGGTCGAGCGCGCCCGGTGCCGCCCCCGGCCGCCGCTGGTGGAATTCGCGCACGCTGCGCAGATCGGGATCGTCGGTCATCGGGAGCCTCCGTCGGGGGATGCGTGGGCGGCGGGGTCCGCGGCGAGGGCGGCGCGCAGTTTCACCCGCGCGCGGTGCAGCGCCGACTGGACCGAGCCGAGGGGGATGTCCAGGGTGCGGGCGATCTCCTCGTAGCCGAGCTCCGCGACCGCGTACAGCAGCAGCACGTCGCGCTGGCGGGCGGGCAGCGCGGCGAGCACCGCGGCCAGCCGCCGGGTCAGCGCCGACGCGTCCGCGCGGGCGGCGGCGCCGTCGGCGATGTCGGTCAGGTCGAGGTCGCGGCCCGTCCGGGCCAGCGCTCGCAGCGCCCGGGTCTCGCTGCGCCGGTGTCGGCGCAGCAGGTTGCTGGCGATGCCGTAGAGCCAGGCCCGCGCCGGGCCGTCGGCGAGCCGGTGCCGGCGCTGGTGCGCGATGAGGAACGTGTCGGCCACGACGTCCTCCGCGACCGTCGGGCCGACCCGGCCGGTGCAGTAGCGCAGCAGTTCCGCACCGTGGGAGTCGAAGAGGTCTGCCACGTCGGGGAGGCTTCGACGCGGCTCGGCCATGAGGTGCAACATACTCATGACTGCCCGCACGGCGGTCCACTGTTCCGCGCCGCTCGCACCGGGCTGCCGGATGCGGGCCGCAGGCGCGATGATGAGTGAATGGCGGCTCGGTTCACCACGATCGACGACTACATCGACTCCTTCCCCGCTGAGGTGCAGGACGTGCTGCAGCAGGTCCGGCGGACGATCCTGGCCGCCGCGCCCGCGCAGGCCGGGCAGAGCATCAGTTACGGGATCCCCACCATCACCCTGGACGGCCGGTATCTCGTTTACTTCGCCGGCTGGAAGCACCACGTCTCGGTGTATCCGGTGCCCGACGGCGACGCGGCGTTCGAGGAGGTCGTCGCGCCGTACCGGGCGGCCAAGGGCACGCTGCGGTTCCCGCTGCGCGAGCCGGTCCCGTACGACGTGATCGCCCGGGTGACGGCCGCGCTGGTGACGCAGCGGAGCGCGTCCGGCGGGTGACCCGCGTGTGAGTGACGCGCCCCTGGTCGTGTTGCCGTCGTCGCACCGGCATGCATGCCGTCGGGGGCGGTCCATAGGATCGACGGGTGCAGGATGCTTCGCAGGTGTTGAGCAGGATCTTCGGCTATGACTCGTTCCGCGGCGAGCAGCAGGAGATCATCGACCATGTGATCGGCGGCGGCGACGCCCTGGTGCTCATGCCGACCGGCGGCGGCAAGTCGCTGTGCTACCAGATCCCGGCCCTGGTGCGGCCCGGTGTCGGGGTGGTGATCTCGCCGCTGATCGCGCTGATGCAGGACCAGGTCGACGCGCTCACCGCGTTGGGCGTGAAGGCGGGCTTCCTCAACTCGACCCTGGATCTCGACGAGCGGCGGGTGGTCGAGGCGCAGTTCGTCGCGGGCGAGCTGGACCTGCTCTACCTCGCCCCGGAAGGGCTCGCCTCCGGCGCGGCGCTGCGGCTGCTGGAGCGCGGCAAGATCTCGCTGTTCGCCATCGACGAGGCGCACTGCGTGTCGCAGTGGGGCCACGACTTCCGGCCCGACTACCTGGCCCTGTCCGTGCTGCACGAGCGCTGGCCGGACGTGCCGCGCATCGCGCTGACCGCCACCGCGACCACCGCCACCCGCACCGAGATCGCGCAGCGCCTGCAGCTGACGCAGGCACGCCTGTTCGTCTCCAGCTTCGACCGGCCCAACATCCAGTACCGCATCGTGCCGAAGAACGACCCGAAGAAGCAGCTGCTGGAGCTGCTGCGCACCGAGCACCCCGGCGACGCGGGCATCATCTACTGCCTGTCCCGGGCGTCGGTGGAGAAGACCGCCGAGTTCCTGGTGCAGCAGGGCATCGACGCGCTGCCCTACCACGCCGGGCTCGACGCGGCCACGCGTGCCGCCAACCAGTCCCGCTTCCTGCGCGAGGACGGGATGGTCATGGTGGCCACCATCGCGTTCGGCATGGGCATCGACAAGCCGGACGTGCGCTTCGTCGCGCACCTGGACCTGCCGAAGTCGGTCGAGGGCTACTACCAGGAGACCGGCCGCGCGGGCCGCGACGGGCTGCCGTCGACGGCCTGGCTGGCATACGGGCTGCAGGACGTCGTGCAGCAGCGCAAGATGATCGAGGGGTCGGCCGGGGACGCGGCCTACCGGCGCGGGCTGGCCGTGCACCTGGACGCGATGCTGGCGCTGTGCGAGACGGTGCAGTGCCGCCGGGTGCAGCTGCTGGCCTACTTCGGGCAGCCCAGCGACTCGTGCGGCAACTGCGACACCTGCCTGGTCCCGCCGGAGTCCTGGGACGGCACGGTGCCCGCGCAGAAGCTGCTGTCCACCGTGCTGCGGCTGCAGCGCGAGCGCAACCAGCGCTTCGGCGCCGGTCAGTCGATCGACATCCTGCTCGGCCGCAAGACCGACAAGGTGGCGCAGCACCGCCACGAGGAGCTGACCGTCTTCGGCATCGGCACCGAGCTGCAGGAGTCCGAGTGGCGCGGCGTGGTGCGCCAGCTGCTGGCGCAGGGACTGCTGGCGGTGCAGGGCGAGCACGGCACGCTGGCGCTGACCGACGCGAGCGCCGACGTGCTGGGCCGCCGCCGCGAGGTGATGATGCGCCGCGAGCCGGAGCGCGCGTCCCGCTCGTCGGGCTCGTCGCGCAAGGCCTCGGCCGCCGCGGCGGTGGCGGAGCTGCCGGCCGACGCGGTGCCCCGGTTCGAGGCGCTGCGCGCCTGGCGTGCGGCGACCGCGAAGGAGCAGAGCGTGCCGGCGTACGTGATCTTCCACGACGCGACGCTGCGTGAGATCGCCGCGCAGGCCCCGGACTCGCTGGGCAAGCTGCGCGGGATCAGCGGGGTCGGCGAGAACAAGCTGGCCAAGTACGGCGAAGGGGTGCTGGAGACGCTGGCCGCGGTCTGACCCGTGGTTGGCATTCCATCGACGTTGACGAAACTGTAAACCTCCTGTTACATGAGTGCTCAGTGAGAGCGCTCTCCTGCATCCCGGGTTTCCCCTGAGCAGGAGGTTCACATGCGACTACCGGTACGTCTCCTGGCCGCCGGGCTCGCCGTCGCGGGCCTGGTCACCGGGCCGATGGCGAGCGCCGCCGTGGCGGCCCCGATCTGCAACCGCTACTGCGACGGGCGCGACCCGGCCCTGTCCCCGGGCGACCGCGCACCCCTCAGCGCCGGGGTCTGGGGCAGGCAGATCGTGCTGCACTTCGACGACGCCGACGCGATGGGCTGGGCGAGCATCGCCAACGGCAACGCCGGTGACCGGGTCTGGCTCGACCGCTCCTTCAACGGCGGCCGCACCTGGACCGGCCTGCTCGGCGACAGCGCCGTCCCGGCGGGCCAGCGCGGCTGGCGCACCCCGATGTTCAACGTGGACGACTGGGCCGGGCTCGGCGTCGGCGCGCTGCGCGCCTGCGGCAAGGCGGGCGACCGTCCCGAGATCGCCTGCACGACCTGGGCCCGCACCACCTGGAACGCCGGCAACCGGCGCACCGCCGCGGCCACCGGGCTGATGACCTCCTACAACCTGTCCACCGGCCGGTTCGACACCACCGGCTGGTGGAACACGGCCAACGCGCTGACCGCGCTCATCGACAACGTCCGGGTCACCGGCATGGGCAGCTACCGGTACGCGATCGGACGGACCTACGACCTCAACCTGGGGGCGTACCAGGGCAGCTTCCGCAACGAGTACATCGACGACACCGGCTGGTGGGCGCTGGCCTGGATCGCCGCGTACGACCTCACCGGCGAGGCCCGTTACCTGAGCACGGCCCGCGTCGCGGCCGATCACATGGCGGCGTACTGGGACGGGGTCTGCGGCGGCGGGGTCTGGTGGAGCACCGCCCGGACCGCGAAGAACGCCATCGCCAACGGCCTCTACCTGCACGTCAACGCCGCCCTGCACAACCGGATCGCGGGCGACGCGGTGTATCTGAACCGGGCGCGGGCGACGTGGACCTGGTTCCAGGGCACCGGCATGATCAACGCGTCCTCGCTGATCAACGACGGGGTCAACCTGTCCACCTGTCGCAACAACGGCCAGCCGGTGTGGTCGTACAACCAGGGTGTGCCGCTGGGCGGGCTGGTCGAACTGCACCGGGCCACCGGCGACGCGAGCCTGCTGGCCACCGCGCGGCGGCTCGCCGACGCGTCGACCACGACAGGACAGCTGCACGTCAACGGCATCCTGCGCGACCCGTGCGAGGGTGGCGACTGTGGCGCGGACGGGCCCTCGTTCAAGGGGGCGTACGTGCGCGGCCTGGCCGCCCTCAACAACGCCCTGCCCGACCACCCCTACACGGCCTACCTGCGCCGCCAGGCCGACGCCGCGTACGCCGCCGACCGCACCCCGCTCGACCTCTACGGCCTGCGCTGGGCCGGACCGGTCGACAAGCTCGACGCCGCCCGCCAGCAGAGCGCCCTGGACCTGATGAACGCCGCCCCGTAACCGCGCCAGGCGGGGGAAGATCACTGTTTGAGGTCAGGATCTGCTGTCACACCGCAGATCCTGACCTCAAACGCCGATCTTGACTCCGTGCCCGGGTCAGCCTTCTTCGGTGCGGCCTTGGCGCCAGTAGCCCATGAAGGCGACCGCCTTGCGGTCCAGGCCGCGTTCGGTGACCAGGTGGCGGCGCAGGGTGCGGATCACCGCGGCCTCGCCGGCCAGCCAGGCGTAGAGCCGCCCGCTCGCGGCGACCTCGGGGACCTCCCACAGGATGTCGGTGTCCACGTCGACGTCCTCGACCGCCTCGGCCGTGCCTGGCACCGGCACCAGTCGCGCCGCGGCCTGCTGCACCGCGGGCACCAGCAGGCTGCCGTGGGTGGCGCCGTCGCGGGCCAGCCAGCGCACGTCCATCCCGGTGGGCGTGGTCACCGGCAGCGCGTCGGCGGCGTACGGGACCTCCAGCAGCGCCGCGCCGACGGTGTCCGCGGGCAGCCGCTCCAGGATCGCCGCGATGGCGGGCACCGCGGTCTCGTCCCCGGCGAGCAGCACCGGCACGCCCGGTGCGGGCGGCACGAACTCGACGCCGCCGTGCGGGCCGGGGTGGACGCCGTTGGGTCCCATCAGGACGATCCGGTCGCCGGGTCGGGCCGCGCGGGCCCAGCGCGAGGCGGGTCCGGCGTCGCCGTGCAGGGCCACGTCCACGTCGACCTCGCGCTGCCCGGGGCGTACGTATCGGGCGGTGTACGTGCGGACCGGGTTGCGTGCCTCCTCGGGCGTGCCGCGCCAGATGGTGTACCAGTCCGGTCCGTGGTCCAGTGCGGCGTAGCCGCCGGTCGGCGCGGGCAGGACCAGCTTGAGGCGCAGGTCGTAGCCGCAGTCGGCGAAGTCGGCGAGATCAGGCCCGGCGAAGGTGAACCGCTTGAAGGTCGGGCTGAGTTCGGTGACGGACTGCACCTGCACGGTGAACAGCCGCCAGACCATGGGTTCGCTCATGCGCGGGATCTTCTCCAGGGGCCGGACGACAGAGGGGCTGCCGAGCAAGGCCGCCGACCCGTGGCACTCCACGTGAAGCCGGCGGCCGCGCAGCATGACGCTTAGGTTAGGTTAGCCTTGCCTCTACTTGTCAAACGGCTGCCGTCGTGTCCTGTGCCGCCGCACCGACGGCGGAGCCGGGCGCAGGCGACGGCACGGACCCGGCAGGCCTGCCCGGCTCGGCTCCGGTGGACTCGGGCGAGTGGCCGGTGGCGGGTGAAGCGGCGCGGTCGGGTTCGCTGCCGCGCAGGGTGAGCAGGGCGAGTGCAGCGGCCAGCGCCATCAGCACGGCTGCGGCGATCGCCGCAGCGTGCAGGCCGGACATGAAGGCGGTGCGGGCGCTCGCGAACAGCGCCTCACCCACGGGACCGGGCGTCCCGCTCGCGACGACGGCCGCCCCGGCCAGCGTCTCGCGGGCGGCGTCCGCGGCCTCGGCGGGCAGCCCCGCGGGCACGTCGAGGTGGGCGCGGAAGACGGCGGTGCCGATGCTGCCCAGCACGGCCATGCCGAGCGCGCCCCCGAACTCCGCGGCTGTCTCCGACAGCGCGGACGCCGCACCCGCCCGCTCCGGCGGGGCAGCCCACAGGATGAGCTCGGTGCTCAGCGACATCACCACGACCAGGCCGCAGGCGTACAGCGCGGCGCAGACCATCAGCGTCCACAGGGGAGAGTCGGCGGCCACGGCGGTCAGCGCGGCGAACCCGGTCAGCGCGATCAGGAAGCCGCCCGCGACCAGGCGGCCGCGGGGCACGCCGCGCTGGGCGAGCCCGGCGGCGATCGGCGCGACCGCACCGACCCCGATCGAGGGCACCAGGCTCCACAGCGCCGCCTCCAGCGGGGACATGCCCCACACCGTCTGCAGCAGCTGGGTGGTGAAGATGGCGAAGCCGATCAGGGCGAACATCGCCAGCATGTTGACCGCGACAGCGCCGCTGAAGGCGCGGCCCCGGAACAGCGCGAGATCGATCATCGGATCCGGCGAGAAGCGCTGCCGGTGCAGGAAGACCGCGCCGACGGCGAGGCCGATGACGATCGCCGCGCCCGCGAGCCGGCTGTCGCCCTCAGCGGCGAACTCCTTGACGCCCCAGATCACCGGCAGCACCGCGGCGAGCGACAGGGCCGCGCCGACCAGGTCGAACCGGCCGACGGCGACCCGGTGCGACTCGGGCACCAGCAGCGGTGCGAGCGCGACCAGCAGCAGCATGAACGGCACGTTGATCAGGAAGACCGAGCCCCACCAGAAGTGTTCGAGCAGCAGGCCGCTCAGGATCGGGCCGAGTGCGACGCCGAAGGTGAGCGCGGCGGTCCAGATCGCGATGGCGGTGGCGCGCTGCTTGGCGTCGTGGAACATGTTGCGGATCAGCGCGAGGGTGCTCGGCATCAGCGTCGCGCCGCCGATCCCGAGCAGCGCGCGGGTGGCGATCAGGGCCTCGGCGCTGCCCGCGTAGGCCGCGGCGGCCGAGGTGAGGCCGAAGGCGGCCGCGCCGATCATGAGCAGCCTGCGGCGGCCGATCCGGTCGCCCAGCGCGCCCATGGTGATGAGCAGTCCGGCCAGCACGAAACCGTAGATGTCGAAGATCCACAGTTGCTGGGTGGCGGTCGGGGCGAGGTCGGCGCTGATGAACGGGACGGCGAAGTAGAGCACCGACACGTCCATGGAGACCAGCAGCAGGGGCAGCAGCAGCACGGCGAGGCCGATCCACTCGCGGCGGCCGGCGAGGGGTGGGCTTGGCTCGTTCATCGAGGACCAACCTTCTGTGTATGAGGTACGCGCTTCTGTGTATGTCATACGCTGTTCTGTGTACGTTATACGCAGTACTAGGATGTGCAGTCAAGCCTTCGAGGTGGAAGCAGGTGTGATGGAACTCGACAGCGCCGGGGTCCCGGCGAACATCGCCGCCGCATGGGGCCTGCGCGAGCGCCCCGGCAAGGGGCCCAAGCCGGGGTTGACCCTGGACGGCATCGTGCAGGCGGGGATCCGGGTCGCGGCGGCCGACGGCGTCGGCGCGGTGACCATGAGCCGGGTCGCGGCCGAGGCGGGCGCGTCCACCATGGCGCTCTACCGCTACGTCCGGGCCAAGGACGAGCTGCTCGAACTGATGGTGGATGCGGCCATCGGCGACCCGCCGCCACTCACCCACGGGGGCGACTGGCGCGCCGGACTCGTCGCCTGGTCCTGGGCCTGCCGCGAGCTGTATCGGAGGCAGCCCTGGGTGCTGCGGGTGCCCGTCAGCGGCCCGCCCGCCACCCCCCACCAGCTGGCCTGGATGGACTCCGGGCTGGCGGCGATGGCGCAAACCGGCCTGCGCGAGGAGGCGAAACTCTCCATCGTCCTGCTGCTGACGATGTACGTCCGCAACGAGGCCGTGGTCGCCGTCGACATGCAGACCGCGGTGCAGGCCCTGGGCAGCTCGCTCGACGAGGCCATGGCGGCCTACGGCACTTTGCTGAGAATGCTCGTCGACCCGGCCCGGTTCCCGGCGCTGGCACGCGCGATCGAAGCGGGGGTGCTCGACCGGGCCGACGATCCGGACGAGGAGTTCGTGTTCGGACTGGACCGCATCCTCGACGGCGTCGGACTGCTCATCGGGCAACAGGCGGGCAGCTGACCATCCGGGGTGGACTGTACCGTCTCTGTCGTGACGGACCTCCCCTCGCCGCCCGCGCAGCATCCCCTCCCGGCGACGCCCGGCCCGCGCCACGGCATCGCCTGGTCGCTGCGCCACCTCGCGGCGGTGCTCGGCACCGTCGGCGTGCTGCTGCTGCGGCACTGGCCGGTGCTGTTCGCGCTGGTGTTCGCCGGGTTCGCGGCCCGGCGCGGGGTGACCCTGGTGGCCGTGCAGGCCAGCGACCTCGACGGCGTCTTCGGTTTCCTGGTCTTCGCCCTGGTCCCGGTCGCGGTGATGACCGCGCTGGTGCTGATGCTGCGGGTGCTGTCGCGGTCACTGCCGACCACGACCCCGGGCGGCGAGCCCGGGCAGCGCTTCCGCACCCTGGCGCACGTGGCGAGCGTGCTGCTGCCGTTCATCGTGGTGTACGCCTCCTACGGCTACTTCGAGGCCGACCGCGACAGCTACCTGCTGGAGATCATCGCCGACGAGAACAGCAAGGCCGAGGCGATCACGAACCCCTCCGCGCTGGTGCTCGCCGAGCGTCTGCCGTTCACGCTGAACACGACGCTCGTCGTGGTGTCGCTGGCCGCGCTGCTGCTGCGGTTCCTGTTGGGGCTGCGCGCCGACCGGCTGTGGAGCTGGATCGGCTTCGTGCGGGCCTACCTGGAGGTGCTGTCGCTGACCCTGGTGGCGGTGTTCGTCGCGGGCGTCAGCGACAAGGTGCTGCCCTACGTCGAGCACCGGCAGGCATACCAGTGGGTCCTGTCGGGCTGGCATCACGTCGTCGCGCAGCTCGGGCCGCTGGAGGAGCCGGTCCGGGCCGCCGGGAAGTGGCTGTCGGAGCTGTTCCTGTCCCTCGACGTCGTGCTGGTCGTGCCGCTGGCCTGGCTGATCGTCGGCGCGGTGGTGTACGGGCAGAGCCTGGGCACGCCGCCGCTGAGTCCGAAGGCCGCCCGGCGCGCGGTGCGGGCGGCCCGCCGCTGGGCGAAGCTGCCCGCGCCGGTCCGCAGGCTGGGTGCGGCGAGCACGGCCAACGTGCGCGAGACGATGACGCCGCTGGCGCAGAGCTTCCGGCTGCTGGCGCACGCCGGCAAGGTGCCGATGCTGATGTTCTGCGTGCTGTTCCTCGCCGTGCAGACGCTGCCGGCCTGGCTGTGGGAACTGGAGCGGGCGCTGATCGGCGCGCAGGACCTGAACTTCGTGTGGCGGCCGCTGTCCGGCCCGCTCAGCATCGTCAACGACGCGATCAGCATGGTGCTGCTGCTGTGCCTGGTCGCCGCCACCGTCGACCGGGTGCTGCGGGTGCAGTCGCCGCTACCGGTCGAACCGCACGTACCGGGTCTGGTCCACGCCGCCGAAGAAGACCCGCACCGCGGCGATGTCCACCCCGCGCGGCGTGACGAAGTGGGCGACGGTCTGGTGTCGGCCTGACGCAGCGGGCACCGGACTGTTGTCCGGCTGGCAGTTGCCGAACGGGATGCGCGCCGACGACAGCTCCCTCGGCTGGTCGGCGTACAGGATGCCGGCGGTGTCCTCGATGCTGATGCTGCAGAACGGCACCTGCTTCGGGTCGGTCGGCCCCTCGATGTCGAGCACCACCCGCCAGGCGGTCATGTTGTCGGGCACGACGAAGGGGCGGTCGCCGCCGCGCTTCAGGTCCGTGGTCGGGGCCAGCTCGGCCACCCGCACCCGGACCCCGGCGAAGTCGGCGACCCCGTCGGCGGCGGGCAGCACCGCGGCCGGCTTGCCTCGCTGCCAGAACTCCAGATCGGAGTAACCGGCCGCGGCGAGCATCAGGGCCAGCATGGGCAGCAGGGCGACCAGGCCCCAGAGGTTGCGCCGCCACCAGCCGCGGCCCAGCGAGTCAGGGCCCCTCATGACACGGCCTTCGGGGCGAGCAGGGTGGTGGGCTCGGCCGAGCAGGCCGACCCGTCGGAGATCGGCAGCCGGATCTCGGCCATCGAGTCCATCCGCTGGTCGAGGCTGTTGTCGGCGAGCAGCAGGGTCAGGCTGCCCGCGGACGCGGTGGGCACCTCGATGGCGATCTCCCCCTCGTAGGGCAGGCCGGGCTGCATGGTGAGCCCGCCCGAGACCAGGTCCAGCGAGACCCGGTCACTGGTCTGGTAAACCTTTCCGGCGCCGTCGCGCGCTGCGGCGTACGCGATGCTGGTCGGCTTGAACCGCGCGCCCACCCGCAGCTTGGCGACGATCCAGACGCCCTGGGTGTCCAGCACGTGCTCGCCGATCCGCAGGGCGGCCGCGCAGCGCACCAGCTGCACCCGGGCCGTGAAGGTGCGGGCGGCCACCTCGGCGCCGACCTCCCCGGCGACGGGGAAGGGACGCAGGGCGTGGTTGAGGTTGGGCTCGGCGGACACGACGGCCTGTCCGGCGGCGAGCGCGGCCAGCACGAAGGCGGCGGTTCCCAGGCGGCGCAACAGCTTCACGCGTCGTCTCCTCGCCTCATGGCATCGGTCCGGCTCACCGCAGGGGTCCGGCTCATGGCAGCGGCGCGGCTCACGGCGTGGGCCCGGCGCTCGGCGTGCGGTTGGCGGCCGGCTTCGGGCTGGTCGAGGGCGACGCTGCGACCGAGGGCGACGGGCTCGCGATCGGCGGTGCCAGGTCGGTTCTGACCGGCACCGTGACCCGGCCGGCGGGCTCGTCCTCGCCCTTGCCGTCCACGTCCATCCAGTACCACGCGCCGCTGAGGCTGTCCTCGCGGTAGGTGCGCTGCTCCACCGCCACGGTGATCGAGGTCGGCACGGGGGCGTCGCCCGACTGCTCCCAGATGAACAGGATGCGCTCCGGCATGTCCGGCTGCAGCCGCCGCATGATGCTCTTGTCCCGGTCGAGCGCCTCCTCGGCCGGGGTCGGGTTGATGAGGCCGGCCACGCCCGTCAACGTCAGCAGGTCGGACGGCGGCATGGTGCTCTCGTGGGCGGTGATCCGGACCGTCGCGGTCACCACCAGCCAGCGGTTGGTCTCCTTCTCCAACCGCAGCTTGCCCAGCTCGCGGTAGACGGCCGCCGCCTCGACGGTGACCTCCCAGGGGCCGCCGTGGACGGGCGTGCCCGCCGCGACGGTCTCCGCCGGCGGCTCGGGCACCGTGTCGAGGCCGCCGAACAGCCCGGACACCCCCAGCAGCACCACGGCCACGGCCCAGCGCAGGCCGGGTGTGACCTGGTCGAGGAGCCCCCTGGTCAACCTGCGGCTCAGACCGCCCTGCCCCGTGACAGACACGTCGGCGAGCATACGAGACGGACGCCCTGCGGCATAACCGAGCCGGAGGGCATCCGTCCGCAGTGGACTTCCTCATCCCATCCAGGCGAAGACGGCCGGATCGGGGCCGATGCGGCCGCCGTTGTCCAAAGTGGCGATCGCCGCCATGTCCTCGTCGTCGAGGGCGAAGTCGAAGACCGCGATGTTCTCCGCGATCCGCGACGGGGTCACCGACTTGGGGATGACCACGTTGCCGAGCTGCAGGTGCCAGCGCAGCACCACCTGCGCCGGGGACTTGCCGTGCTTGGCCGCCACGCGCGCCAGCACCGGGTCGTCGAGCAGGCCCTTGCCCTGGCCCAGCGGGCTCCACGCCTCGGTCGCGATGTCGTGCACCGCGTGCAGCTTGCGCAGCTCCTCCTGCGGGAGGTGCGGGTGCAGCTCGATCTGGTTGACCGCGGGCACCACGTCGAACTCGTCGAGCAGGCGGCTCATCGTCTGCACGGTGAAGTTGCACACGCCGATGGCGCGCACCCGCTTGTCGGCGTACAGCTTCTCCAGCGCCCGCCAGGCCTCGGTGTACAGGTTCTGGGACGGCACCGGCCAGTGGATCAGATACAGGTCCAGGTAGTCGAGGCCGAGTTTGGTCATGCTCTCGTCGAAGGCGCGCAGGGCCTTGTCGTACTCGTGGTCGGTGTTCCACAGCTTCGTGGTCACGAACAGCTGCTCGCGGGGCAGCCCGCTGGCGCGCAGCGCACGGCCCACGCCCTGCTCGTTGAAGTACATCTTGGCGGTGTCGATGCTGCGGTAGCCCGACTCCAGCGCCGTGGTCACGGCCTTCTCCGCCGTGTCGTCGTCGACCTGCCAGACGCCGAATCCGAGCTGGGGCATCGTTACGCCGTTGTTGAGGGTCACCTCAGGAACGATCATGTGGTCCATTCTTCCAGTGGTCGGGCCGCTGGTCGCGGCAGTCGGCCCGGCACGGACCGGTGAATCGACGCGCGGCGTGCCGCCGGATCGGCCGGGCAGTGACCCCTTGCGATGGAAGCGCTCCCATGCAAGACTGATCCGAATTCGCGACCGGGAGCCATCGTCGCGCGACACGGCACGTCAGGGCACGGATGCGCCGAAGCGGCACCACCGTCCTCAGGGACGGTCCGCCACAGGTTTCCCGTCGGGACGTGGTCCCGGCACATTCGCGAGGAGTTCGTCTTGTTGTACCCACTGCGGCGTTCCCGCCCCAGTCTGCTGCGGCGCCTCGGCGCCGTCGCCACCGCGGCGCTCGTCGCCGGCGGCGGCCTGGTGGTGGCGGCGAGCCCGGCCCAGGCCGCAGTCGCCTGCGAGGTCGTCTACACCGCCAACCCCTGGACCGAGGCCCCCGGCTCGGGCGGCTTCACCGCCAACCTCACCCTGAAGAACCTCGGTGACCCGTGGACGAGCTGGACGCTCGGCTTCACGCTGCCCTCCGGGCAGACCGTCACCCTGCCCGGCTGGTCGGCGAACTTCACCGCCTCCGGCCAGAGCATCACCGCGACCAACCTCGGCTACAACGGCAACGTGCCGACGAACGGGTCCACCGGCATCGGCTTCAACGGCCGCTGGAGCGGCACGTACGCGTCGCCGACGTCGTTCACGATCAACGGCACCGCTTGCACCGGGGCCAACCCGGCGCCGACGGTGAGCATCACCGCCCCGGCCAACAACACCCACTACACCGCCCCGGCGTCGTTCACCGTCACGGCGACCGCGGCGGACACCTCGCCCGGCACCGTGTCGAAGGTGGAGTTCTACCGCGATGGGCTGCTGCTCGGCTCGGACACCGCGTCGCCGTACACCTGGGACGTCTCGGCGCTGCCGGTGGGCACGTACGTGTTCCAGGCGAAGGCGACCGACAACGGCGGCGCGACCGCCACGGCCAACACCACGGTCGTCGTGGACGCCTCCGTCGCGCCGAAGGTGCTGGTGAACGGGGCCGGCACGGCGGCGGTCAGCGTGCCCGAGGGCGGCACCAACACGTTCAAGGTCAAGCTGTCGGCCGCACCGTCGGCGAACCTGACCGTGGCCGTCGCCCGCACCGCCGGTGACACCGACGTGTCGGTCTCCACCGGTGCGACGCTGACGTTCAGCACCACCAACTGGGGCACCGAACAGACGGTCACCCTGGCGGCGGCGCAGGACGCGGACAACGCCTCCGGCTCGGCGACGGTCACCGCCAGCGCCACCGGGTACGACCCCGGCGTGGTCACCGCGACCGAGGCCGACGACGAGGTCAACGTCTACACGCAGCGCTTCATCGACCAGTACAACAAGATCAAGAACACGGCCAACGGGTACTTCTCACCCGAGGGCGTGCCGTACCACTCCATCGAGACGCTGATCGTCGAGGCGCCGGACTACGGCCACGAGACCACCAGCGAGGCGTTCTCCTACTGGCTGTGGCTGGAGGCCTACTACGGCCGGTTCACCCAGGACTGGACGAAGTTCAACCAGGCCTGGACGGTGATGGAGCAGTACATCATCCCGTCGGCCGCCGACCAGCCCAACGCGGGCGTCGCCGGCACCCCGCAGTACGCCGCCGAGCACCTCACCCCGGCCAACTACCCCTCGCAGCTCCAGCCCAGCGTCCCGGTCGGCACCGATCCGCTGCGCAGCGAGCTGACCAGCACCTACGGCAACGGCAGCATCTACGGCATGCACTGGCTGCTCGACGTCGACAACAAGTACGGCTTCGGCCGGTGCGGCAACGGGACCACGCGCCCGGCGTACATCAACACCTTCCAGCGGGGCCCGCAGGAGTCGGTGTGGGAGACCATCCCGCAGCCGAGCTGCGACAACCTCAACAACGGCGGCCCCAACGGCTACCTGGACCTGTTCGTCAAGGAGTCCAGCGCGCCCGCGGCGCAGTGGAAGTACACCAACGCCCCCGATGCCGACGCCCGCGCCATCGAGGCGGCCTACTGGGCGCTGACCTGGGCAACCGAGCAGGGCAAGCAGTCGCAGATCGCGTCGACCCTCACCAAGGCCGCGAAGATGGGCGACTACCTGCGCTACGCCATGTTCGACAAGTACTTCAAGAAGATCGGCAACTGCGTCGGCGCGACCACCTGCGCCGCGGGCACCGGCCGTGACTCGATGCACTACCTGATGTCCTGGTACTACGCCTGGGGCGGCGGTCTCACGTCGGCCTGGTCGTGGCGCATCGGCTCCAGCTTCAACCACTTCGGCTACCAGAACCCGATGGCGGCGTACGCCCTGGCCAACGTCAACGAGCTGAAGCCGCAGTCGCCGACCGCGAACGCGGACTGGACCAACAGCTTCAACCGGCAGCTGGAGTTCTACCAGTGGCTGCAGTCGGCCGAGGGCGGCATCGCCGGCGGCGCGACCAACAGCTGGGCCGGCTCGTACGCCACGCCGCCCGCGAACACGCCGACGTTCTACGGCATGTTCTACGACGAGAAGCCGGTCTACCACGACCCGCCGTCGAACCAGTGGTTCGGCATGCAGGTCTGGTCGATGGGCCGCATCGCCGAGCTGTACTACGCCACCGGCAACGCCAAGGCCAAGGCGCTGCTCGACAAGTGGGTGCCGTGGGCCGTCGCCAACACCACGGTCAGCGGCACGAATTTCGCCGTCCCGTCCGAGCTGGGCTGGTCCGGCGCGCCCGCGACCTGGAACCCGTCGAGCCCGGCCGGCAACACCGGCCTGCACGTCACGGTGACCAGCACCGGCCAGGACGTCGGCGTCGCCGCGTCGCTGGCCCGCACGCTGCTGTTCTACGCCGCCAAGTCCGGCAACGCCGCGGCGAAGACCACCGGCAAGGGCATCATCGACGCGCTGTACGCCAGGGCCGAGAGCAAGGGCGTCTCGACGACGGAGACCCGCGGGGACTACTCGCGGTTCGACGACACCTACAACGCCACCACCGGGCAGGGCATCTTCGTCCCGTCCGGCTGGACCGGCGACATGCCCAACGGCGACATCATCACCGCGGGCAAGACGTTCCTCGACATCCGGTCCTGGTACAAGCAGGACCCGGACTGGTCGAAGGTGCAGGCCCACCTCGACGGCGGCCCCGCGCCGAGCTTCAACTACCACCGGTTCTGGGCCCAGAGCGACGTGGCGATGGCCTTCGCCGACTTCGCCGCCCTGTTCCCCAACGGCTGACCCCGGTCAGCTCCGCACGACCCGGCGGGCGTCCCTGTGAAGGGGGCGCCCGCCGCCTCGCTGGTCCGCCTCGTCTGCGGCATATGTCGCTTACTGGATCATCCCGGCACGGCAGCGCTGGTGCGGACTGGAACCGGCTTGCCGCGAGGCGGCTGGAGACACTTCCAAGATCTGTTTTTGTGGACGATAGCGGCCCCTATAGGGGCGCCCAGCGTCCACAAAAACAGATCTTGAAGCGGGTCCCCGGGCCGCGGCCGCGGTGACCAAGTCATGGAACCAGCGTCGCTGCAGGGTCAGGGAAAATGCAGGTATGCCGGCCGGATTCATGCAGTTTCCCCGAAACGGCCGAAGTGGCCGACGGCCGAAGTGGCCGATGTGGCGGCGGGCGGCTGGCGTCAGGGGACGCGGCGGGCGATGGCGTGGAGGGCGAACAGGACGTAGCCGACCAGCAGGGGGGCGGTGATCGGGAGGATCGAGCCCAGCAGGAAGGCGATGCCGATGACGCCGGCACAGGTCACGATCAGCGCGGGCCGGGTCACCGCGGTGCGCAGGGCGCGGCGGTAGGTGTGCCCCCGGCCCAGGACGGGGATCGTCAGCGCGACCAGGCCGATCAGCGCGACCGCCGCTACCGCCGTGACGCCCAGCAGCACCTCGCCGCCGGGGACCAGGCCCCCGCGCAGCCAGTAGATGTTCAGAGCGACCAGCAGCGCCGCGGCCAGCACGGTCAGGGTGGCCAGCAGGCCGGGGAGCAGGCGGCGGCCGAAGGTGCGGAGCAGGTCGCGGGGGCCGGGCCAGCGGCCGTCGGTGAAGCGCAGGTGCACGGCCTCCGCGCCGACGGCGACGGCGGCGCCGGTCGTCACGACCGGCACCGCCGCGACGGTCACCAGGATGCCGACCAGGGCGAGGTCGGTGGCGTCACGCAGGGTGTCGCGCCAGTCCGTGGTGGTCGTCGCCGTCATCTTTCAGCCCTTCAGTCCGCTGGTGTTGATGCCCTGGACCAGGAAGCGCTGGAAGCCCAGGAAGAACAAGAACACCGGAAGCAGGGACAGTACCGACATGGCCAGCATCGGGCCGATCGAGGTCTGGCCGCTGGAGTCGATGAACAGCCGCAGCGCCACCGGCACGGTGTAGCTGGGCACGCTGGGCAGGTAGACCAGCTGGGTGAAGAAGTCGTTCCAGGTCCAGATGAAGGAGAAGATCGCCGTCGTGATCAGGGCCGGTCGCGACAGCGGGAGGATGACGTGCCAGAACGTGCGGTATGGGTCGCAACCGTCGATCTTGGCGGCGTCGTCGAGCTCGCGGGGGATGCCCCGCATGAACTGGACCATGAGGAAGATGAAGAAGGCCTCCGTGGCCAGCAGCTTGGGCAGGATCAGCGGCAGCGGGGTGTCGATCCAGCCGAACTCGCTGAACAGCACGTACTGCGGCACGATCAGCACGTGCCCGGGCAGCAGCAACGTCGCGATCATGAGCGCGAAGTAGCCCTTGCGGCCCCAGAACCGCAACCGCGCGAAGGCGTACGCGGTGACCAGGCAGGACGCCGCGTTCGCCACCACCGTGGCGAGCGAGATCAGGATGCTGTTCCCGAAGAAGCGGCCGAAGTTGACGCCGGGGATGTAGCTCCAGCCGTCGGAGTAGTTCGACCAGGTCACCTCCTCGGGCCAGATGGAGAGGTTGCTGGTCACCTCGGTGGGCGACTTCAGCGACGAGCCCAGCACCCAGATCAGGGGGTAGAGCACGATCGCCAGCACGCCGAGTAGGGCCAGCACCCGCACCCAGCCACGTACGCGGGCCATCAGTTCTCTCCGTCCGAGTAGTGCACCCAGAACTTGCCGGTGCTGAAGAAGATGATGGTGATCAGGCCGATCGCCCCCAGGAAGATCCAGGCCAGCGCCGAGGCGTAGCCCATCTGGAAGTCGGTGAAGGCCTTGTCGTAGATGTGCAGCGTGTAGAGCTTCGTGGCGCCCAGCGGGCCGCCGGTGCCGTTGCTGATGACGAACGCCGAGGTGAAGCCCTGGAAGCCGTTGATCGTCTCCAGCAGCAGGTTGAAGAAGATGACCGGCGACAGCATCGGCAGCGTGATGTGGAAGAACTGCCGGCGCTTGCTGGCCCCGTCGACCTGCGCGGCCTCGTAGAGCTCGGTGGGCACCTGCTTGAGGCCGGCCAGGAAGATGACCATCGGTGCGCCGAACTGCCACACCGTGAGCACCATCAGGGTGGCCAGGGCCCAGTCCGGATCGTTGATCCAGTTGTTGCCCTCGATGCCGAACAGGCTCAGGCCGGCGTTGAACGCGCCTTCGCGGTTGAACATGGCGACCCAGACCAGAGCCAGCGCCACCGAGCCGCCGAGCAGCGACGGCAGGTAGAACATGCTCCGGAACAGGCCGACGCCGCGGCGTTCCCGGTTGAGCAGCAGGGCCACGCCCAGCGAAGCGGCCAGCTTGAGCGGGATCGCGATCAGGCCGAAGGTGAGCGTGACGCGCACCGACTGCCAGAAGGTCGGATCAAGGGTGAAGATCTTCTCGTAGTTGTCGAAACCCACCCACTCCACGAACTCCCAGCTCGACAGGACGTCGTAGTTGGTGAAGCTCAGGTAGAGCGAGAGCAGCATCGGGAACGCGGTGATCGCCATCAGGCCGATCAGCCACGGAGAGAGGAAGACATAGCCCGCCAGGCCCTCGGAGCGGCGGGCGGCGTAGTTCTTGCGCCGGCCGCGCGCCGGCGGCGGCGCTGACGCCGGAACCGGGAGGGCCGGACGGGAGGCCGTGGTGAGTGCCACGCGCGGTCCCCTTCCAGGAAACGAGATCGATGTGCTGCGGAAATGGAGCGGGCCCGGCCCCGGCCCGGGATCGGCCGGGCCGGGCCCGCGTCCGCTGGTGGATGGTCCCGGCAGCCCGCCTGTACCGCGGGCCGCCGGGGAGTCCCACCAGCGTCAGGTCACGCCAGAGCGGCGGTGGCCTCGGAGAAGAACTGCTTGGCCGCGGCCGCGGGGGTCTGCTTGCCGTACGACACCGTCTCGGCAATGTCGCGCAGCGTGTTGCGCAGGCCGCTGTGGCCCTTCGGCGGCGGCGCGGGGGCCGGGCCGAACTTCGGCGTGATCTCGTTCTCGAAGGCGACGGTGTCCTTCATCTTCTGGTCGGTCAGCCCGTCGGAGACCGACTTGCGCACGTCGAGGTTGTTCGGCAGGCCCCGGTCCACGCCCAGGATCTTGCCGGCCTCCACGTCGTTGACCAGGAAGTTGATGATGTCGGCCACCACGTCGGGAGCCTTGGTGGTACGCGAGGCAGCCCAGTACGTGGACGCGCGCGCCCACTGGCCCTTCGGGTCGCCCGGGTAGGCCGTCATACCGAGGTCGTTCTTGGTGGCCTTCTGCATCTCGGAGAGCTGGTTGGACCACATGAACGACACGGCGGCCTTCTTGGTGACCACCAGCTGGGTGGCGACGCTGCCGGTGACCGCCTCGTGGCAGACGTCGGCGGGCGGGGTCGCGCCCTTGGCCCGGGCGTCCACCCACAGCTGGAACCACGCGACCAGGTCGGCCTCGGTGAAGGCCAGCTTGGGGCCGTCGTAGAACTCCTTGCCCTGGGCGCGCAGCCACAGCCAGAACGCCTTGTAGTCCGAGCTCGGGTCCATCAGGCCCCAGTACTTGCCGCCGGCCTTGGTGGTGACACCGGCCGCCCAGGTGATCGTCTGCTCGTACGTCCAGCCGATCTGCGGCACCTCGATGCCCAGCTCGGTCAGCTTCGTCTTGTCGTAGATGATCGCCGGGGTGTTCTCGCCGGTGGCGATGGCCACCTGCTTGCCGCCGAGCTGCCCGTACTTGGTGAGGCTCTCGGGGTGCTTCGACACGTCGATCTTCTTGTTCGCCGTGTACTTGGACAGGTCCAGGGTGACGTTGCGGCCGGCGTACTCGGCCAGGCCGTTGTCGTCGATCTGGAAGATGTCCGGCGCGTTGCCACCGGCGGCGATGGTGGCGAGCTTGTCGTAGTAGCCGGTGAAGGCCTGCCAGGTCGGCGTGATCGTGACGTTGGGGTGCTTGGCCGTGTAGAGCTTCAGCGCTTCCTCGGTCAGCTTGGCGCGGGCCTCGCCGCCCCACCAGAAGAAGGAGACGGTGTACTTGGCGTTCGGGTCGACCGCCGCGGGCTCCTCCTCGCCGCCACAGGCGGCCAGCAGGCCGGCGGCGGGGACGGCAATGGCCGTTCCGGCGAGCATGCGCAGCAGGTGGCGGCGATTCCAACCGCCCGCCGGCAGGCTACCGTTGTGCTGCGTCGGCTCGTCGGCCGGCGCGGGTGTCGCTGGGTGCATAGCTTTCACTCCCTGCTCTCGGAAGCGACACCGTCAAAGGGCGGTTGCTGCCGCCTGCCCGGGCCCGCAGTGCGATGCGGGCCCGGGCCTGACGAGTCGCGGATGACCAACTCGGTCTGAAGCGTTACCAGTGCCGTGGTGCGGCGGTCGTCGCCATGCTGAAGCAGCATGTCGACGGCCGCCCGTCCGGCGGCCGCCGTGGGGGTGGCCACCGTCGTCAACATGGGGCGGGTGCGGCGGCTCAGCGCGGTGTCGTCTATTCCGACGACACTGATCTGATCCGGCACCTTGACCCCGCGGTGGTCGAGAGCGTCGATCAGGCCGACGGCCATGAGGTCGTTGTACGCGAGCACGGCGCTGACGCCCGCCCGCAGCACCGCCTCGGCCTGTGCCGACCCGCTCTCCTCGGTGGGCGCGTTGGGCCCGAGGACCACCAGCTCGGCCCCGGCGGTGCGGGCGGCGAGGGTGGCCGCGCGGCGGATCTCCCGGTTCGTCCAGGACCCGCGCGGGCCGCCCAGCAGGGCGATCTCGCGGTGGCCGAGGCCGACCAGGTGTTCCATCGCGAGCCGGGCGCCCTGCGCGACGTCCATCACGACCGCGGGCAGGCCGGGAACCGGCCTGTTGACCACGACCAGCGGGACCTCGCGGGACAGCTGCTCGATCTGGGTGTTGCTCATGCGGGGGCTGCACAGCAGCACCCCGTCCACCTGCTTGGCCAGTGCGAGCACCAGCTCCTCCTCGACACCGGGGTCCTCATTGGTGTCGGCGACGAAGACGTGGTAGTCGCGGCCGCGGGCATGACTTTCCGCCGCCTTGATCAGCGGCGGGAAGAACGGGTTGGCGATGTCCGCCACGATCAGCCCGATGTTGTGCGTGCGCCCGGTGATCAGCGCGCGGGCGGCCCGGTTGGGCCGGTATCCCAGCACTTCCGCCGCGGCGAGCACGTGGGCCCGGGTCTCGGCGTTCACCAGTTGCGGTGCGCTGAACGCGCGGGACACGGTGGAGACGTGCACGCCACTGGCCTTGGCGACATCGCGGATAGTGGCCGGCACCTGCACTCCTTTGTGTACACGCGATCCTGTGTTGGCTATCACGGTGGTGACCCATTAATGCAAACGGTTGCGACGGTGTCAACGGCTGAAGATGTCGATCTGGTTTCGGCAGTGGACCTTGACGGTGTCAGCACTGGGAAATAACAGGACAATCAAGGCGGATTCCGGGGCAACCATTGACGCGATCGGAGCGTGATGGTTAGTTCTGCTGCAAACGTTTGTAGTCGCATGAGGCCCAGGAGGCCGGATGACCACGCGGTACGCGATCGTGGGGACCGGGGCTCGAGCGCAGATGTTCGCCCAAGCCCTGAACAAGCACGGCGAGCTTGTCGCACTAGCCGACGTCAACCCCGCTCGGATCGCCGCCCAGCAGCGCCGCCTGCAGGCGGCGGGCGCCCCGCCCGCCGTGGCCTACGACGCCGGCGACGTGCCGGCGATGCTGGCCAAGGAACGCGTCGACACCCTGGTGGTGTGCAGCGTCGACGCCACGCACGACGAGTACATCGTCGCCGCGCTGGACGCCGGGTGCTCGGTGGTGACGGAGAAGCCGATGACCGTGGACGTGCCGAAGTGCCGGCGCATCCTGGAGGCGGTGCGGCGCAACGACGGCAAGGTCGGGGTCGCCTTCAACTACCGCTTCCACCCGGTGCACGAGCAGGTCCGCACGCTGCTGGCCGAGGGCGCGATCGGCGAGATCGGCTCGGTGCACTTCGAGTGGCTGCTCGACGTGCGCCACGGCGCGGACTACTTCCGCCGCTGGCACCGCGACCGGGCCAACTCCGGCGGCCTGCTGGTGCACAAGGCGACGCACCACTTCGACCTGGTCAACTGGTGGCTGAACAGCACGCCGGTGCGGGTCACCGCCGAGGGCCGGCTGTTCCTGTACGGCGAGAACGGCGCCCGCCACGGCTACGCCCGCGACTACGCCCGCGCCCACGGCGCACCGGCCGCGGCCGGTGACCCGTTCGCGCTGCACCTGGCCGACAACCCGAACCTGGCCGAGCTGTACCTCGACGCGGAGTCCCACGACGGGTATCACCGCGACGTGAACGTGTTCGCGCCCGGCACCGACATCGAGGACGACATGGCGGTGTTGGTCCGCTACGCCAGCGGCGCGACCATGTCGTACCACCTCACCGCGTACGCGCCCTGGGAGGGTTACCGGATCGCCTTCAACGGCAGCCGGGGCCGCCTCGAACTCGACATCGTCGAGTCCGACCACGTCGCGCCCGGGGTGGCCGGCGCGGTCAAGGGCCACTCGGCCGCGCTGCACGGCGTGGAGGCGGCCGCCGAGAGCGGCAGCGTCTCGCTGCGGCTGCGCCGGTACTGGGAGAAGCCGGTCGACGTGCCGGTGGCGGCGTACGACCGGCAGGGCCACGGCGGTGCGGACGTACGCATGACCGGGGTGCTCTTCGGCGGCGACGCCGACCCGCTGCAACGGTCCGCGACGGCGCTCGACGGCGCGCGCTCGCTGCTGACCGGCCTGGCCGCGAACGCGTCGATCGCCTCCGGGCGCAGCGTGGACGTGGCGGAACTGCTCGACATCTCGGAATGGGAGTGACGGACGTGGACGACCTGCTGTTCCCGGCGGAGGCGCGCACCCGGGCGATCGCCCGGGAGCTCTACACGCACGCGCGGAACCTGCCGCTGATCAGCCCGCACGGCCACGTCGACCCCGGCATCCTGGCCGAGGACGCGCCGTTCCCGGACCCGGCCCGGCTCATCATCGTGCCCGACCACTACGTGACCCGCATGCTGCTCAGTCAGGGCGTGACGCCCGACCGGCTGGGCGTGCCGCGGGTCGACGGCGGCCCGGTGGAGACCGACCCGCGGGCGATCTGGCGCACCTTCGCCCAGCACTGGCACCTGTTCCGGGGCACGCCGTCGCGGCTGTGGCTGGAGCAGACCTTCAAGACCGTGTTCGACATCGAGACCCCGTTCGGGCCGTTGACCGCCGACCGGGTGTACGACGAGCTGGCCGCGCGCCTGGAGCAGCCGGAATACCGGCCGCGGGCGCTGTTCGGCAAGTTCAACCTGGAGGTGCTGGCCACCACCGAGTCGCCGCTGGACGACCTGTCCCGCCACGCCAAGCTGGCCGCGGACGGGTGGGGTGGCCCCGGCGGGCGCGTGATCACCACGTTCCGCCCGGATGACCTGGTCGACATGGACTGGCCCGACTGGGCCGCCCGGGTGGTCCGGCTCGGTGAGATCACCGGCCTCGACACCAGCACCTACGACGGTTACCTCGCCGCACTGCGGCAGCGGCGGCTCGACTTCATCGCGGCGGGCGCGACCTGCTCCGACCACGGGCACCCGACCGCGGCGACCGGCGAGCTGGCCCCCGTGGACGCGCAGGCCCTGTTCGAGCGGGTGCTGCGGGACGGCCTGGCCGTGACGCCCGACGGCACGCCGGTGACCTCCGGCCCGGCGGCCACGCCGGCCGAGGCCGAGGCGTTCCGGGCGCACATGCTGATGCAGTTCGCCCGGATGTCGCTGGACGACGGCCTGGTCATGCAGCTGCACCCGGGCTCGTCGCGCAACCACAACGCGGCGCTGTTCCGCACGCACGGGCGTGACGTCGGCGGGGACATCCCGGTGGCCACCGAGTACACCAACGCGCTGCGGCCGCTGCTGGACGAGTTCGGGCACGACCCGCGGTTCCGGGTCGTCGTCTACACGTTGGACGAGTACACCTTCACCCGCGAGCTGGCCCCGCTGGCCGGCGGCTACCCGGCGATGTTCGTCGGCGCGCCGTGGTGGTTCCTCGACGCGCCGGAGGCACTGCGCCGCTGGCGGGAGGGGGTCACCGAGACCGCGGGCTTCTACAACACCGCCGGGTTCGTCGACGACACCCGCGCGTACTGCTCCATCCCGGTGCGCCACGACGTGGCCCGCCGGGTCGACGCGGGCTTCCTCGCGCGCCTGGTCGCCGAGCACCGCCTCGGCCTCGACGAGGCCGCGGAGACCATCGCCGACCTGGCTTACCACCTGCCCAAGAAGATCTTCCGAGTAGGACAGTCATGAAAATCATCGACGCCAAGGTGCACGACGTACGCTTCCCGACCGCCGCCGCGGGCGACGGCTCGGACGCGATCAACCGCGGGGACTACAGCGCCGCGTACGTCGAGCTGCACACCGAGTCCGGCCTGTTCGGCGCGGGCTTCACCTTCACCAACGGCCGCGGCAACGAGATCGCCTGCGCGGCGATCGAGGCCCTGTCGCACCACGTCGTCGGCCGCACGCTGGAGGAGATCTTCGCCGACCCGGTGACGTTCTGGCGCTCGCTGAGCGCCGACGTGCAGCTGCGCTGGCTGGGCCCGGAGAAGGGCGTCATCCACATGGCGACCGGTGCGCTGGTCAACGCGGTGTGGGACCTGCGGGCCAAGGCCGAGGGCAAGCCGATGTGGCGGCTGCTGGCCGAGATGCCGGCCGAGGAGCTGGTGGCCAGCGTCGACTTCCACCACATCACCGACGCGATCACCCCGGCCGAGGCGCTGGAGCTGCTGCGCCA
Source organism: Catellatospora paridis (assembly GCF_009720365.1). Taxonomy (GTDB): domain Bacteria; phylum Actinomycetota; class Actinomycetes; order Mycobacteriales; family Micromonosporaceae; genus Catellatospora; species Catellatospora paridis. The sequence goes on from NZ_ML769320.1 coordinate 195,936, forward strand.
GGACGAGGGCTACGCCGAGCGGCTGGCCGTGCTGGAGCGGGACGGGTTCCCGTCGTACACCACCTCGGTGGGCTGGCTGGGCTACCCGGACGAGCAGGTGCGCGAGCTGACCCGGGCGGCGTACGCGCAGGGCTGGCGGGCGATGAAGATGAAGGTCGGCGGCCCGATCGAGGACGACATCCGCCGGGCGAGGCTGATCCGTGAGGAGATCGGCCCGGACGCGTTGCTGATGATGGACGCGAACCAGGTCTGGGACGTCGACGAGGCGATCGCCAACATGGCGGTGCTGGCCGAGGTCGACCCGTACTGGATCGAGGAGCCCACGCACGCCGACGACGTGCTCGGGCACGCGGCCGTGGCCCGGTCGGTGCGGCCGATCCGCGTCGCCACCGGTGAGGTCGCCGCGAACCGGGTCATCTTCAAACAGCTCATGCAGGCCGACGCGATCCAAGTGTGCCAGATCGACGCGTGCCGGGTCGGCGGCGTCAACGAGGTGCTGTCGATCCTGCTGATGGCCGCGAAGTTCGGCGTGCCGGTGTGCCCGCACGCGGGCGGCGTCGGGCTCTGCGAGTACGTGCAGCACTTGTCGATCTTCGACTACCTGCGGCTCGGGCGCTCGCTCGACGGCCGGATGGTGGAGTACGTCGCGCACCTGCACGAGCACTTCGAGGACCCGATCAACGTGGTCGGCGGCCGCTACCAGCTGCCCACCCAGCCGGGTTACTCGGTGACGCTCAAGCCGGAGTCGATCGCGCAGTACTCGTTCCCGGACGGCCCGGTATGGCGATGACGGTCCCCACGACCCGGCTCGGCCGGGCGAGCCTGTCGCGGCTGCCCGCCGACAGCCGCCCGGCCGTGCGGCCCGGCGAGGCCCGCAGCGGCGTGCTGCACCTGGGACTGGGCGCGTTCCACCGCGCCCACCAGGCCGTCTACATCGAGGCGGCGATGGCCGCGCGCGGTGGCGACTGGGGCATCGTGGGGGTCGCGCCGCGCTCGCGGGACGTGCTGGAGGCGCTGCGCGCGCAGGACCACCTCTACAGCGTGGTGACGCTCGACGCGTCGGCCGAACGCACCCGGGTGCTGGGCGCGCTCAACGGCACGGTGCACGCCGCGAGCGATCCCGCGGCCGTGGTCGCGCTGCTGGCCGACCCGGCGATCCGGGTGGTGACGCTGACCGTGACGGAGAAGGCGTACGCGCCGGACGCGGCCGTGGCGCGGCTGCTGGTGGAGGGGCTGGTCGCCCGCGCCCACGCGGACACCGGCCCGATCACCCTGCTCAGCTGTGACAACCTGCCGTCGAACGGTGTCGTGCTGGGCAAGCTGCTGGCCGGGATGATCCCCGCCGCGCAGCGCGACTGGTTCCAGACCTCGGTGCGCTGCCCGTCGAGCATGGTGGACCGGATCGTGCCGGCCACCACGGCGGGCACGCTGGCCACCGCTGAGCGCTGCCTGGGGGCCCGTGACCTGGCCGCGGTCGCCGGGGAGCCGTTCAGCCAGTGGGTCATCGAGGACGACTTCGCCGGCGCGCACCCCGACTGGGCGGCGGCGGGCGCGGTGCTCACCGACGACGTCACGCCGTGGGAGCACCTCAAGCTGCGCGCGCTCAACGGCGTACACAGTGCCCTGGCCTATCTGGGCGCGCTGGCCGGTTGCGACAGCATCGCCGACGCGCTGGCCCTGCCGGGCATGGCCGACCTGCTGCGCCGGTACGTCGCCACCGAGGTCACGGCCTCGATGACGCCGCCGGACGGGGTCACCGTCCCGGGTTACGGTGAGGCGGCGCTGGAGCGCTTCGCCAACGCGCGGCTCGGGCACCGCTGCCTGCAGGTGGCCATGGACGGCACGCAGAAGCTGCCGCAGCGGGTGCTGTCGGTGCTCAACACCGTCGCCGAACCGGCTCTGGCCACGCTGATCGTGGCCGCCTGGGCGAGGTTCGCCGAGGGCACGGGCGACGCCGGGCAGGCGCTGCCGCTGGACGACCCGCGGGCCGCCGAGGTCCGCGCGGACCTGAGCACCGAGGCCCTGTTCGGCCCCGGCGGCGTGCTCGAGGTGCCGGATCCGGCCCATCGCCGCATGATCGAGGCATGGCGCACCGCACTGGCCACACATGGCGCAGCGGACCTGGTCCGGACGGCGGTGCGGTGACAGTGGCGCGAAGGAGGACGGCATGACGGTCACATCGGTGGCGCTGATCGGCGCGAACGGGCACGGGCTGCACCACCGGCAGAACCTGGTGGAACCCGCCGAGCGGGGGCTGGTCCGGCTGGCCGGGCTCGCCGATCCGCAGCCGGTGGTGGACCCGCCCGACGGGGTGCCCGTCTACACCGATCACGCGGCCATGCTGGCCGAGGTCAAGCCCGAGGTGGTCATCGTGTGCACACCGCCGCACACGCACCTGGCGCTGACCCGCGACGCGCTGCGCGCGGGTGCGGACGTGTTGCTGGAGAAGCCGCCCGTGCTCGACCGGGCGGAGCACGACGCGCTGCTGGCCGAGCAGGACGCCACCGGCCGGGTGGTGCAGGTCGGCTTCCAGTCGCTGGCCTCGCCGGCCCTGGTGAAGCTGCGCGCGGCGGTCGCCGCTGGCGAGCTCGGCACCGTGCGTCAGATCTCGGTGCTGGGCTGCTGGCGGCGCGACGACGCGTACTGGTCGCGTTCGCCCTGGTCCGGGCGGCGCACCGTCAACGGCCGGCCGTCGCTGGACGGCGCGCTGGCCAACCCGTTCGCGCACGCCGTGATGCAGACGCTGGCGGTGCTGGACGCGCCGGTGCTCCGGGTCGAGATCGACTGGCTGCGGGTGCGCCCGATCGAGGTCGAGGACACCGCCACGCTGCGCATCACGCTGGCGGACGGCGCGCGGGTGCTCGTCGCGGTGACGCTGGCGGGGGAGGAACACGTCGACGGCGAGCTCACCGTGTACGGCGACCGCGGCGTCGCCGAGCTGGCCTTCCGCGAGGACCTGCTGCGGCTGCCCGCCGACCAGGCGGCCGTGCTGGTCGAGGGGCGGGAGTCGTTGCTGGAGAACCTGCTGGCGCACCGCGCGACGGGGGCCCCGCTGCTGTCCGGGCTCGCCCGCACCGCCTCGTTCACCACCGTCATCGAGCAGTTGCGGGTGGCCCCACCGCCCTATCAGGTCGCTCCGCAGGCGCTGGCGGTAGACGACGGGCACCGGACACTGGTCGGGGTCAACACGGTATTGCGCCGTTGCGCCGCGGAGGGGGCGCTGATGAACGAGCTTTCCACGCCTTGGGGTGCAAACGGTCCGGACGTGACTGCAAACGGCTGAACAAGCGCGGCAAGACCCTTTTGAATAGCCGCTGCATCCAGCTCTTTCAAGGGCTGGAGCAGGGGTTACTGTGCATTAATCACTGCAACAAAGCTGCTATTTCAATCCATTGACTTCACTGTTGGCGCTTCTTATGTTCCTGATGAGGTAACACATCGGATACATATGGAGAGCGCGATGCGAATGCGAGACAGTGTGGTCGGTCGCCGCCGGATCCGGCGGGCAGCCGCCGGATCCGCCCTCGGCGTCCTGTTGCTGCTGACGGGCGCGTCGCCCGCGGTGGCGACCGGCGACCCCAGCGGCCCCGGCTGGTGGGCCCAGCAGCTCGCCCGGCAGCCGCTCGCGGCCAACGACGGCTGGGCCGCCGCCGGCGCCGGCACGACGGGCGGCTCCGCCGCCGACGACGCCCACGTGTTCGTGGCACGCAACCGGGACGAGCTGGCCGCGGCACTGACCGGTGCCGAGCCGAAGATCGTCTTCGTCGAGGGTGTCGTCGACGGCCTGAAGACCGCCGACGGCGCGGCGCTGACCTGTGCGGACCTCGCCGACCCGGGTTACACGCTGGAGAGCTACCTCGCCGCGTACGACCCGGCCGTCTGGGGCCGCGCCACGGACCCGAGCGGCCCGATCGAGCAGGCCCGGGTCCGCTCGGTGGCCAACCAGCGGGCCCGCACCGAGCTGAAGGTCGGCCCGAACACCACGGTCCTCGGGTTGGGCAACGCCACGCTGCGCCACCTCACCCTGATGATCGACGGTGGCAACAACGTGATCGTCCGCAACCTCAACTTCGAGGACGCCGCGGACTGCTTCCCGCGCTGGCGGCCCACCGACGGCGCCGAGGGCAACTGGAACTCCGAGTACGACCTGGTCTCGGTGCGCCGCTCGACGAACGTGTGGATCGACCACAACACCTTCAGCGACGGCGACAATCCCGACTCGAACCAGCCGGTGTACTTCGGCCGTCCCTGGCAGGTGCACGACGGCGCGTGCGACATCACGCACACCTCGGACCTGGTCACCGTGTCGGCGAACGTGTTCACCCACCACGACAAGACCATGCTCATCGGCTCCTCGGACACGGTCGGCCCGGACGTCGGCAAGCTGCGGACCACCTTGCGGCACAACGTGTTCGACGGGGTCGGCCAGCGCGCGCCGCGGGTGCGGTTCGGCCAGGTCGACGTGTACAACAACACCTTCCGCGTCGCCGAGTTCTACGACTACAGCGTCGGCCTGGGCATCCAGTCCGCGGTGTACCTGGAGAACAACCACTTCACGCTGACCGACGGCATCACCGCCGACCGGGTGCTGAAGGACTGGAAGGGCACCGCCGTCACCGAGCGCGGCAGCTTCGGCCGGGTCGGCACCGGCCGCCCGGGGCCGCTGAACCTGCTGGCGGCGTACAACACGGCCAACGACCCGGACTTCGGCGCCGACGCCGGCTGGACGCCCACGCTGCGCGCGTACCAGCCGCTGCCCGGCTGGGCGGTGCCGCTGGCCACCCTGCTCTCCGGTGCCGGAAGGCTCGGCGCCCGCTGACCCGGTGTCCGGCGGTCGGCCCCTGCCCGGCCGCCGGACACCGCCGCCGCGGTGGCAAGGTCCGCCGACGGCAACAGAGCTCCCGCACCCTGGTGGCGCCCTCCGGCACACCCGTGCCGGACCACCGGGTGCGGTTCCTCCCAAGGAGGTACCGCTCATGTCCATCTCCATGCGCGCGGCTCCACGGCGTCGCAGACTGGCCGCGGCGTTGGGCGCGGGCTTCACAGCCCTCGTCGTGGCGCTCGGGGCAACCTGGTTCGGCGGGACCGCGTACGCGGCGACGCTGTTCTCGGACGATTTCGAAGACGGCAACTCCACCGGCTGGTCCAAGTCCGGTGGCAGCTGGTCGGTGACGGCCGACGGCAGTCAGGTCTACCGGCAGACCAGCACCGGGGCAGACGCCAAGGCGCAGGCCGGCTCGACCTGGACCGGCCAGTCGGTCTCGGCCCGGGTCAAGCCGATCGCGTTCGGCAACTCCTCGCGCTCGGTCGGCGTGGCCGCCCGGTTGCAGAGCCTGTCCAACTACTACTCGCTGGTGCTGACCGGTTCCGGCACGGCGCAGCTGCGCCGGGTCTCCGGCGGCGGAGTCACCACGCTGGCCACCGCCACCGTCGCAGTGACGCCCGGCACCTGGTACACGCTGCGGCTCGACGCGTTCGGCTCGGCGCTGACCGGTTACGTCAACGGCACGCAGGTGGCCTCGGCCACCGACGCCACCTTCGGCTCCGGCAAGATCGGCCTGATGGCGTCGTACGCCAGCGTCGCGTTCGACGACGTGGCGGTGTCCGACACGGCCGGGCCGGGCACGCCCACCCCCTCGGGTTCGCAGCAGCCTCCGTCACCGTCGCCGAGCGGCTCACCGCCGCCGCCCGGCACCTGCAACACCGGCGGCACCCCGGTCGGCTTCGCGGCCGTGAACGCCTGGGGCCGCAACGGCACCACCGGCGGCGCGGGCGGCGCGACCGTCGAGGTCGACACCGCCGCCGAGCTGATCGCGGCGATCGCGCAGACCGGCCCGCTCAACATCTGCGTCATGGGACTGATCACGGTCCCGGCGGGCATGTACAACGTCAGCTCACACAAGTCGATCATCGGTGTCGGTGCGAACTCCGGCATCTCCGGCGGCGGCTTCAACATCGGCCTGACCATCGACGACGCGATCACGTCCCCGCCCGCGAACGCGGTGCAGAACGTGATCATCCGCAACATGGTGTTCCGCAACGCCAGCGACGACTCGATCAACGTCCAGATGTTCTCGCACCACATCTGGCTCGACCACAACGACCTCGCCCAGGGTTACGACGGTCTGATCGACGTCAAGCGCGGCTCGTCGTACGTGACCATCTCGTGGAACCACACCCACCACCATGCCAAGAACATGCTGCTGGGCCGCGACGACGCCGACGACCTGCAGGACACCGGCCGGTTGAAGGTCAGCTACCACCACAACTGGTTCGACGAGACCCCGCAGCGCAACCCGCGCGTGCGCTACGGCGAGCCGGTGCACATCTACAACAACTACTACTTCCACAACACCGACGTCGGCGTGGCCTGCCAGACCGACGCCGGCTGCGTGGTCGAGGGCAACTACTTCGAGAGCGTCGAGGAGCCGATCTCGAACAGCTACGCAGGTCCGGGCGGTCGCTGCGTGGCGCGCAACAACATCTACACCGGCAACGAGCCCGGCGCCCCCGACTGCTCCGGCACCGTCGAGGAGCCCAGCGCCTACTACGGCTACGTGCTGGACAATCCTGCCGACGTCAAGGCCATCGTGATGGCCGGCGCCGGTGTCGGAAAGATCTGAGGAGGATCTTCCATGCGACACGCGTACAGCCCGGGCGCGCACCGCGCCAGGCGAGCCGGTCTGGTGACCGCCGCCGCCACCGCAGCATTGGCCGTCGTGATGACGATGCTGCTGAACCTGACCGGCGGCGTCGCCATGGCCGCCACGCTGTTCTCCGACAACTTCAACAGCGGATCGGCCACCGGCTGGTCCAAGTCCGGCGGCGACTGGTCCGTGGTCACCGACGGCACCGGCACGTTCCAGCAGGGCAAGGTCGACAGTGAACTGGCCCGCCAGTTCGCGGGCAGCACCTCGTGGACCAACTACACCGTGACCGCGCGGGTGAAGCCGACCGGCTTCTCCGGCTCCGGCCGCTACGCCGCGCTCGGCGCGCGGTCCACCGGGTCCTCGACCCGCTACCAGCTGGCCCTGCTCAACTCCGGGCGGGCCGAACTGCAGGTGGTCAACGGCAGCAGCGTCACCGTCATCGGCGGCGTGAACCTGACCGTGAGCACCGGCACCTGGTACACCCTGCAGCTCACGGCCAGCGGATCCACGCTGACCGGCTGGGTCAACGGTGCACAGGTCGCCTCGGGCACGAACACCGCGTTCGGCGCGGGGCGGATCGTGCTGGTGACGTCGTACGCCACGGCCCGGTTCGACGACGTCGTGGTCTCCGACGCGGCAGGCCCGGCCCCGACCACCGGCGGTCCGCAGCCGTCGGCGTCGGCGTCACCGCGGCCCCCGTCCCCCTCCCCGTCCGTGCCCAGCAGCCCGCAGCCGCCGGTCACCGGGCTGGTCGGCTGGGCGACGGTCTCCGGCACCACCACCGGTGGCGCGGGAGGCAGCACGGTCAACGTGACCAGTGCGTCCCAGTTCCTCAGCGAGATCAACTCGTCGGGCGCGAAGACCATCACGTTCTCCGGCTCGTTCTCGCTCAGCGGCATGAACAGGGTCGCCTCGAACAAGACGATCCTGGGGGTCGGCTCGAACGCGACCCTGGTCGGCGGCGGCCTGACGCTGAGCAACGTCTCCAACGTCATCATCCGGAACATCAACTTCCGGGACTGGGACGACGACGCGATCAACGTGGAGACCAGCTCGCACCACGTGTGGATCGACCACAACAGCCTGACCAACGGCTACGACGGCGCGATCGACATCAAGCGCGGCTCGGACTACATCACGGTCTCCTGGAACCGGATCTACGGCCACGACAAGAGCATGCTGCTCGGCCACAGTGACGACAACGGCAGCCAGGACATCGGCCACCTGCGCGTCACGTACCACCACAACTGGTTCGACGGCTCCGGCACCCGCCACCCGCGCGTGCGCTTCGGCAACCCGGTGCACGTCTACAACAACTACTACAACGGCAACGAGTACGGCGTCGCCTCCACCTGCGGCGCGGGTGTGCTCGTCGAGGGCAACTACTTCGAGAACGTCGACGAGCCGACCGCGGTCGGCTACGCGGACTCTCCCGTGGGCGCCATCGTCCAGCGCAACAACTACTTCGTCGGCTCCGGCAGCCCCGCCAGCGGCGGGGGCTCCGTCAACAGCATCCCCTACTCCTACACCCTCCAAACGGCGTCCTCGATCAAGTCGATCGTGACCGGCGGCGCCGGCGCCGGCCGCATCTGATGAAAGGAAGGGCACCTTCACAACGCTCCGCGTTGTAGAAGGTGCCCTTCCCATCTCCGCACCGCACCGCACCTGACCTGCCCGCCGGCGACCCGCGAACGCGGACTGCCGCGGCCACCCCGATCTCGCACGTGATCCGGAGGAGAGATGACGATCCCGCACCGCCGGCGCACCGCACTCCTCGCCGGCACCATCGCCGCCGCCCTCGCCCTGGCGGTCGGCCTCACCACCGCCGCGTCCGCGGCCACCCTGTTCAGCGACGACTTCGAGGACGGCAACGCCACCGGCTGGAGCAGCTCGGGCGGCAGCTGGTCGGTCGTCGTCGACGGCTCGCGCGCCTACCGGCAGAGCAGCACCAGCGCCGACGCGAAGTCCCTGTCCGGCACCGCCTCCTGGACCGACTACACGGTCTCGGCCCGGGTCAAGCCCATCGCCTTCGGCAACAGCACCCGCGCGGCCGGTATCGCCGCCCGCGCGTCGAGCACATCCAGCTTCTACTCGCTCGTGCTGGTCGGCGCGGGCCGCGCCGAGCTGCGCCGCACCAGCGGCGGTGGGGTGACGGTGCTGGCCCAGGCGGCCACCACGGTCGTGCCGGGCACCTGGCACACCCTCGCCCTGCAGCTCACCGGCAGCACGCTGCGCGGGTCCGTCAACGGCGTGCAACTGGTGTCGGCCACCGACGGCACGTTCCCCACGGGCCGGATCGGGCTGATCGGCTCATATGCCAGCGCCGCCTTCGACGACGTGCAGGTCGTCACCGGCAGCGGCCCCGATCCATCGGCACCGGCCTCACCGTCGACACCCGCTTCACCGCCGGCCTCGCCGAGCCCGAGCACCAGCCCGCCGCCCCCGCCTCCGCCGGGCCAGGCCGACGGCTACGCCTCGGTGAACTCCCTCGGCCAGAACGGCACGTACGGCGGCGCGGGCGGGCAGACCGTCACCGTCACCAGCGCGGCGCAACTGGCCGACTACGCGGGACGGGCGGAGCCGTACACCATCATGGTCTCCGGACGGATCTCCGTCAGCGGCATGATCACCGTAGTGGCGAACAAGAGCATCATCGGCGTCGGCACGACAGCCGAGATCACCGGTGGTGGGCTGCAGATGGGCTCGACCACCCGGCCCGGCAACAACGTCATCGTCCGGAACATCACCTTCCGCGACGCGTCCGACGACTCGGTCAGCGTGCACAACGCCTCGCACCACGTCTGGATCGACCACAACGAGTTCTGGCCGGGCTTCGACGGCTCCGTCGACGTGAAGCGGCAGTCGAACTTCGTCACCGTGTCCTGGAACGTGTTCCACGGCACCGACAAGTCCATGCTGCTCGGGCACTCGGACACGTTCCCCGACGACATCGGGCACCTGAAGGTGACCTACCACCACAACCTGTTCGACGGCTCGAACCAGCGGCATCCGCGGGTGCGGTTCGGCGAGCCGGTGCACGTGTACAACAACTACTACCGCAACGTCGGCCTGTACGGCGTCGCGTCCACGGAGAACGCGGGCGTGGTCGTGGAGGGCAACTACTTCGAGAACGTGGCGTTCCCGTGCCACTCGACGAACGGGTACGCCGACAGCGCCCCGGGCCGCCTGGTCCAGCGCGCGAACGCGTTCGTGAACTCGGGGGCCTGCGAGGCCGGCGGGAGCGTGACGGAGCCGGGGAGCTTCTACTCGTACACCCTGCAGAGCGCCACGGCCGTGCCTGCCGCGGTGACCGCGGGAGCGGGGGTCGGCAGGATCTGAGCAAGCACGACAGTGGGCGGGCGCCGTGGCGGCGTCCGCCCACTGTCGTATCCGCCGACCGACCGTGCCCAGGCACCGGACTGCCTCCCGTCCGGCCTGACCTGATCTGGAGCCGCCTGGTGGGGTGCCGGTCACCGTCCTGTACGCAAGCCCGGCCCGGGGGCGTGCAACATCTGGGGTCCGGGCCGCGTGCATTCAGGTCGACCGGTTCATCTACGGGGAGGACCTGCCGATGATCACATTCGAGGAGTACGTCCGATTACGCGGCGCGCGTCTGGTCGGCCTGGCGCGGCTGCTCGTCCACGACCGCCACCTGGCCGAGGACCTCGTGCAAGAGGTGCTTGGCCGAGCCTTTGCCCGTTGGAACAAGATCGTCAAGTTCGGTGAGCCCGACGCGTACGTGCGCCGGATGCTCGTCAACGCGCACATCAGCCGGCAGCGCCGCCGCTCGTCGAGCGAACTCGCGGTCGGCGACGTCGCCGACCGCGCCGACCGCACGGATGTCGGCGCTGCGGCAGCCGACCGCGACGCCGCCTGGCGGCTGCTGGCCGAGCTGCCGCCCAAGCAGCGCGCCACCCTGGTGCTGCGCTACTACGAGGACCTCGACGACGCCGCCATCGCCGAGATCCTGGACTGCGCGCCGAGCACCGTCCGCACCCAGGCGATGCGCGCCCTCGCCACCCTCCGCCGGCACCTGGACGTGCCGGCGGCCCTTGCCCGAGGAGGAGACCGGTGAACACCGACATCGACGAGACGATCCGCGCCGCGCTGCACGAACGTGCCGATGGCGACGTGCACTTGGAAGGCCTGCTCGCCGGCGCCACCCGGCTGGGCAAACGCCGGCGTCGGATCCATCACGCCCTGGTCGCCGGCGGGACCGCCGTGGCGGTGCTGGCTGTCGGCGGCGTGCTGTCGGCGGTGCCGTGGGGCACCGCGGCGGCTCCTGGCGTGGACACCGCGACGCAGCCGAGTGCGGCGACCACTGGACCGTCCACACCGTCGCGCGGTGGATCGGTGAGCCCACTGCCGGCTCTGCCGAGCGAAGCGGCCGCCGTGGGCGCGTTCCGGCCGCCGTACGTCGCCGCCGCGAAGCCGCTGGGCCAGGGCGGACGGGTCGGCACCGGGCAGCTGCTGTACCTGGACGCCGCCGACCCGGCGGCGGTCAGGATGACGTGGTCGACCGGGCAGCGGCACGAGTCGCTGACGGTGGTCCGGGTGAGCGACGCGGCGGCGTTCAGCCGGTACGAGGTGCTGGCGGCGGACACGGAGCAGGGCCTGGTGGCCGCCCGACGCGGCGAGCCGCTGCCACCGCCCGTGTCCACCGAGCCGGTGACCTTCGACGGCAGGCCGGCGACGCTGCGGCTGAGCGACCGGGTGGCGGGCCGGCAGTCGTACGGTTCGCTGACCTGGCAGCCCGCGCCGGGCACCTGGGTGCAGGTCGTCCTGCACGTCGACGACCAGCCGCAGACCGAGCGGTCCGAGGTGCTGGCGACGGCGGGCCTGGTGCGCTTCGACCGGGTGCGCCGCTGCGTGGTGGGGTTCCGGCTGGCCTGGACGCCGCCGGGCACCCGGATGACGGACTGCTCCTTCGAGGCGGTGGGCCGCCCGGGGCGGGTCGCCACGTACAGCGGTGCGCGGCTGGCCACCGGCGGCGCGTGGTGGTGGGTGAACACCCACAACCGTGCGGACCTCGACACCTCCGGCCCGTTCGTGGAGATCGACGGTCGCCGGATCCAGTCGGCCAAGAACGCGGCCGGGTACGCGTACAGCGGCACGCAGGCGGCGTCGTTGAGCCCCGGCACGCCCTCGATCAGCCAGGGCGACGCCAACCGGGTGATGGGCCACTTCGCCCCGATCACCGGTGACTTCCCCCAGGCCTGGGTCCAGGACCCGCTGCGCTGACCGATGCCTGCCCGCGGGCGGTGAACCGTTAAGAAGGGCACCTTCTGCAACGCATAACGTTGTGAAGGTGCCCTTCCTTTCTCAGCTGCCGGTGCAGGTGGAGCCGTTGAGTTGAAGGCGGGCGGCTCCGGCACCTGGCGAACGCGCTCAGTGTTCCCAGGGCAGCTCGCGTGGCCGGCGGGACCAGCGCGGACTGAGCTGCTCGGACTCGAAACGGGAGGTCCAGCGCCGCCGCTCCGCGCCGCCGTCGAAGGCGGTCGCCGCGTCGAACCTGCGGTCGAGCGCGCCCAGCAGCGAACCCAGCTCCCCGTCGGCGAGTTCCGGGTGGGCCTCCAGGATCAGTCCGAGCGAGTCGCGGCTGGCCAGGTCGTTGAAGTAGAGGTCGATCAGGTAGCCGTCGTCGAGGCGGTCCTGCTCCAGGCGGCCGATCAGGTGTTCCCAGAGCCGGAATCTGCTGCAGACCGAGTACTTCGGTTCGCGCAGCACGGCGGCGAACCGGGGTGACATACCCGCGCGTTCGCGCTCCAGGCGCTCGGCGTCGATCCGCTCGATCGACGTACGCTCCGCCGGGGTGAGCCGCGTCCAGGCGGCTTCCGTCGCGGGGGCGTCGTCGGCCCAGTTCACAGCCATATGTCGGCCCGTTCACTCGTTGAGCTGCTGCAGATAGTAGGCGTAACCGTTGTCGGGCTGCATGAACGTGCCGTTACGGATTCCATAGTCGGATATCAGTAGTCCCGGCCTTTCGGGCGGGAAGGTCCGTCACGGTGTCACCGTTGCGCGGGTGCGTTTCGGTGTCCTGAGTACGGTCTCTCGCTTCTGTCCGCTGGCGCGGGATTGCGCCACCTGCCCGCCCACCCGGCCGCTTGCGCGGTCGGGTGGTGGTGCGGGTCTTCTGGTCGGCTCCACGAGGTTTCGACGCTTGCGCGTCCTGGTCTCCGGCCACTCCGGTACCAGTCGTCACGGCCGCTGCGAGGGCGGCCAAATTTCGTGCTGCGTTGGCGTCGCGGTCCATCACCAGCGGGCAGACGTCGCAGTCGAAGGCTCGGACGTGCAGCGCAAGCTTGGCTTTCGTCGCGCACGCCTGCACTACAAAACCGGGCTGCACTTGGAACTTCTTCACGCGACGCAGTCCCCGCGGTGGACGACCCGCGTGCCGTGATCGAACGAACCGACAGCCGCCCCGCGCAGGGTGCCACCATCGAGATTAGTCAGCAGCCAGCGCGCCCACTGCGCAAGCTTCACCGAGCCACCATACAAGTCCATGTTCGACCACGTCCGACCATAGAATCCGGAGCAGTTTGAGCCCCCTGTGCGCGCCGGCATGGCGCTTCGTCAGCCTAACGCTCGGCACTTCAGCTGGCGCAGTCTAATCAGGAGGCAAAGGGTCGAGGAGGGGGGGGGGGGACACCCCGGCGCGGGGGGGGGGGGGGGCGCCCAGCGGGAGAGCAA
>NZ_ML769320.1:209285-270030 GCF_009720365.1 Catellatospora paridis
GGGGTGGTGGGCCCTACCCCCCCCGGGGGTGGTGTGCCAACCCCGCCCTCCTATTCTCAGCTGACAGTGCAGGTGGAGCCGTTGAGTTTGAACGCGGGCGGTTCGGGGTTGCTGGTGGTCCAGACGCCGTTGTAGCCGATCTGGGTGGAGGCGTTCGGGGCCAGGTTGGCGTTCCAGGACAGGTTGGTCGCGGTGACGTTGAGGCCGCTCTGCGACCAGGTCGCGCTGTGGCCGCTGCCGACCGCCTGCCCGGTGGCCGGGAAGGTGTAGGTCAGTGTCCAGCCGTTAATCGCCGTGGTGCCGGTGTTCTTGATATTGATCTTGGCGGTGAAGCCTCCGGGCCATTGGCTTTCGATCACGTACGCCACGTCGCAGCTCGCGCCGCCGCCCGTGCCCGAGGTGGTGAACGTGACGGGTGAGGATGCGGTCGAGGTGTTGCCCGCGCCGTCGACGGCGACGACGTAGTAGGTGTAGGAGGTCGACGCGGTCAGGCCGGTGAGGGCGAAGGAGTTCGTGGTCGGTGACCCGGCCAGCACGTCGGTCGTGCCCGCCTCGCGGTAGACGCGGTAGCCCGCGAGGCCGCTGCCGCCGGTGTCGGTGGAGGCGGTCCAGCTCAGCGTCGCGCCGGTCTGCGTGATCGACGAGGCCGTCGGGGTGCCCGGCTGCGTCGGCGCGGTGGTGTCGTTCGGCGGCGCGGTGGTGCTGAAGGTGACCGGCGCCGAGGCGGTCGAGGTGTTGCCCGCGCCGTCGACGGCGACGATGTAATAGGTGTAGGAGGTCGACGCGGTCAGGCCGGTGAGGGCGAAGGAGTTCGTGGTCGGTGAGCCGACGAGCACGTCGGTCGTGCCCGCCTCGCGGTAGACGCGGTAACCCGCGAGGCCGCTGCCGCCGGTGTCGGTCGACGCGGTCCAGCTCAGCGTCGCCGAGGTGGACGTGATCGAGGACGCGGCGGGGGTGCCGGGCATGCTCGGCGCGGTGGTGTCCGGGGTGCCGCCGCCGGGCGGGTCGCCCCATACCTTGGTGGTCCCGTCGTACAGCGTGATCTTGCTGTTGCGGGCCATGGTGGCCTGGTAGGACCAGTCGTTGGAGACGTCCCAGGTGCCCGAGCTGGTGATCCGGAACTGCACCTCGCGCCGCCAGTCGGACTGCCCGGCCGGGATGATGTTCTGCCCGGCGCAGGAGATCGTCACGTAGTACACGTTGCCGCTGTGCTGGGTCGGGCCGGTCGGCGGCGAGCACTGGCTGTACGCCACCGACGTGCTGATCTGGCTCGGCGTGGTCGACCCGTCGAGGGTGAAGTAGTACCGGAACGAACCGCTGCTCAGCGCCCGCGCCGGCCAGGCCGACTTGTTGTAGACCAGCGCCTTGACCTCGGTGAACGTGGTGCCGGTGGTGTTCAGCCCGGACTCGACGTACAGCTCGGCGTCGTCGGGGGTCTCCGCCGGCGGGAAGCTCGCCAGGGGTGTGCCGCCGTACTCGCTGTACATGCGGACCAGGGCCGAGGTGAAGCCGCCGTTGTAGTCGGTGGCGACCTCGTTCATCTGGTAGTTCTGCCGGTCGTCGGTGTAGGCGTCGTTGGCCGAGCCGGGCCCGCCGACCAGTGCGCCGTACAGCACGTGCCGGTTGTTGACGGGGCTGGTCAGGCTGTCGGTCCACGAGCCGTGCGCAGTGCGGTGGTGCGGGTTCTTCGGCGGGTTGGTCCCGAAGCCGTTGACGTAGCTGCGGTTGTTCGGGTTGTCGCCGAGGATGTAGTTGATCTGCCGGGCCGCGAAGTCGTGGTAGCGCGCCTTGCGGGTCGCGTCGCTGATCCAGTCCGAGTACACGAACGCGACCCAGGCGGTGTTCGCCGAGTAGCGCAGCGAGCCCCACTGCTGCAGCCAGGCCTGGCCGCCGGGGGAGTAGGTGATGCGCTGGCCGTTGACGCCGACGGTCCAGTAGTCGAGCCACCGGTTGGCGTCGTCGACGTACTGCTGCTTTCCGGTGAGCTTGGCCAGCAGCACGTACGAGCCGTAGGTCTTGTCGTCCCAGTCGTGCGTCCACTTGTAGGAGTGGGTGCTCGACTGAGGCTCGGTGCCCAGGTTGGCGTAGTAGGACTCGGCCTTGCTCAGGTAGGCCGCCTCGCCGGTGGCCCGGTGCAGCCAGATCGCGCCCCAGACCAGCTCGTCGTTGAAGCCGCTCCATGAGTTGTAGTAGCTGCTCGCGTCGGTGATGCACTCGCTGTACTTGCGGCGCACCGTGTCGGCGAAGGTGTACAGCTGGCGGGCGTGGCTGACCAGGGTGTTCGCGTACGTCGGGTCGGTGGGCCGGAAGACCATCGAGGCCGCCGCCATCGCGGCCGCCGTCTCCGCCGCCAGATCCGTGCCGCCGCAGCTCGCATCGATCTTGTACGCGGGCCGTGCCATCTTCATCACCTCGGCCGGACCCCACCACTGGTGGTCCGTGCCGCCGTTGCCGACCTGCCCGTAGAGCACGTTGGCCGACGGGTGCGCCTTGATGAAGTAGTCGTTGACGAAGCGCAGGTTGTTCAGCAGTGGCGTGAGCTGCCCGGACGCGGAGTAGGCGGACCGGTACTCGACCGCGCCCCAGGCCAGCATGGTGGCCGTGGCCGCCATCGGGAAGCCGAACTTGACGTGGTCGCCCGCGTCGAACCAGCCGCCGGTGAGGTTCACGCCGACGTCGGAGCCGTCGTTGAGGGCGGAGTTGCCGCGCCAGGAGACCCGGTTCCACGACGGCTTGGGGCCGGAGGCCTGCGCCTCGTAGAAGAACAGGGACTTCTGCAGCGCCTCGCCGTAGTTGTAGGGGCCGGCCGCCTGGGCAGAAGCGGCGGTCACACCGATGGCCAGCGTACTGAGGGTCAGCGCGCCGCAGGCTCCGGCGAACAACCGACGCCACCGGCCCGGAGGGCGGATGCCGTCACTGTGGGTAGGCACTAGGATTCTCCTGTCCGTGGAGCCGCGCGACGCGAGTCGCTGCGGTAGGGCACAGGTGGGGCGGATGTGGGCGCATCCGCCCCACCGCTATCGCAGTACGCGGTGCGGTGGGTTAGTCAGGGCTTTCCTGTACGTTTCGGTCGACATCGATGGAAGCGCTCCCACCTCTGTCAAGCTCGATTTAACCGCGCGGTTGCCGTCTTGTGAAGCCCCGATTTCGCGGAAGTCCCTGCCCGCCAACGGTCATGGCCTGACCAGGTGCGTTGTGGACGCTGCCGGACTGCGTCAGGCCGCGGCCCGCGCGGTGCTGGCGCGATGGGTGAGGATCGGCGGCAGCAGCGTGGTCGGCGGCACCGTGCGCTCGTCGAGCTTGCGCATCAGCAGCTCCACCGCCTGCCGGCCGACGTCCTCGGCCGGAATCTGCACCGAGCTCAGCGTCGGTGACGAGCGCTCCGCCAGCTCGTCCGGGCAGATCGCGACGACGGAGACGTCCTCGGGCACCCGGCGGCCCAGCGCGCGCAGCGAGCTCAGCACGTGCGCCACCGCGGCCTCGTTGTGCACCACCAGGCCGGTCAGCCCCGGATGGTGGGCCAGCAGCTGAGCCAGCGACTCCTGCACCGCCTCCGGGTGCTCCTCGAACGGCTGCGCGTACGCCGTCAGCCGCAGCCGCTTCGCGGCCTCCACGAACCCGTCCCGGGTGCGGTGCGCGAAGCCGGTGTCCCGGTCGTAGACCACGCGCGGCGCGCCGAGCAGCGCCACCTCCCGGTGCCCCAGCGCGGCCAGGTGCTCCACGCACACCGCCCCCGCGCGGTGGAAGTCCAGGTCGACGCAGGTCAGCCCGGCCGAGTCGGCGGGCAGCCCGATCAGGACGCTGGGCCGCTCCAGCAGCCGCAGCGTCGGCACCCGCGGGTCGTGCATCTCCACGTCCATCAGCACCAGGCCGTCCACCATCGCGCCCGCGGCGACCCGGCGCAGCCCGGCGGGCCCCTCGTCGGCGGTGACCAGCAGCACGTCATGGTGGTACTGCCGGGCGCTGGTCACCACCGCGGTGGCGAACTGCATCAGCACCGGCAGGTGCATGCCCTGCCGCAGTGGCAGCACCAGGGCGATCACGCTGGACCGCTTGCTGGCCAGCGAACGCGCGCCCGCGTGCGGGTGGAAGCCCAGCACGCGGATGCTGGCGTGCACCCGGGCGCTGGTCGTGGCGGAGATGGCCCGCTTGCCGCTGAGCACGTACGACACCGTGCTGGTCGACACGCCCGCGTGCCGGGCCACGTCGGCGATGGTCACCACACTGTCGCGCTGGGACGATCGCCGCGGCCGGCTCCTCATCGGCGGCACCTCCCCGCTGCTCCCGTTCACGCCCGCCCCGCTCCGCCCGCGTCGCTCGCGCCGGGAACCGACATCATGACCTGTCCGCTCATGCCTTCTCCTCGCTGCGCTCGTCGGCCGCATCACCAAGCCCGTTGATTCGCTCGCGAAGCTCGCTCATGCCTTCTCCTCGCTGCGCTCGTCGGCCGCATCACCGAGCCCGTTGATTCGCTCGCGAAGCTCGCTCATGAGAAGGCGAGTTCGCTGACGATGATGCCCGGTGCGTCGTAGACCAGGTATAGGTCGGTCCGGCCGGATGTGCTCAGCGGGCAGCTGATCATCTGGTACGCGTACCGGCCCGCACCCGCGCCGACCGCCTCGGCCAGCACCTCGCCGTCGAGCGGGTCGTCGGCCACCAGTGCCACCCGGCCCGCGCCGCCCGCGACGGCGAAGACGACCTCGTCGCAGCCGGTCAGGTCGGTCGCGCCGAACGACAGCCACGCGCCCGCGTCGGTGGCGCGCACCGCGTCGCCGCGCTCCGGGGCGGTGTCGACCAGCACCACGCCACACGCCTCGTCATGGTCGATCGCGCGCAGCAGACCGGGCAGCCGGCGGGCGCCGATGCGCTCGCCGCGTACGGTCAGCGTGGCGCAGCCGCGGATGTCGGTCGCCGAGCGGCCCACCATCACCTTGTGCCGGGCTGCCTCGACCACGGGGCGTCCCGTGGTCACGTCCCAGAAGGACAGGTCCGCGGCGGCCAGCTCGATGCTGACCACGGCCCGCTCGCCGGGGGCGAGCCGGATGCGGCGGAACCCGCGCAACCGCCGCAGCGGCTGCTTCACCCGCGAACGCTGCTGGTGCGTGTAGAGCTGGACGACCTCCTCGCCCGCCCGCTCGCCGACGTTGGTCACCTCGACGGTGACGGTGACCGTGCCGTCGGCGTCGATCGCGTCGGCGTCCAGGCCGACCGCACCGTACTCGAACTCGCCCCAGCTCAGGCCGTGCCCGAACGGGTACAGCGGGGTGCCGCGGTAGTACAGGTAGGTCGCGTCGCTGGTGATGATGTCGTAGTCGTAGAGGTCGGGCAGCTCGCAGTGGCTGCGGTACCACGTCTGCGGCAGGCGCCCGGCGGGCTCGGCGTCGCCGAACAGCACGTCGGCCAGCGCGTGGCCGAACTCCTGACCACCGTGGCTGCTCCACAGCACCGCGGGCAGGTGCACGTCGGCCCAGCTGATCGCGTACGGGTAGCTGCTGGTCAGCACGAGGGCGGTGCGCGGGTTGGCGGCGTACACCGCGCGCAGCAGCGCCTCCTGTGCGGGCGGCAGGGACAGGTTCTCCCGGTCCTCGGTCTCGCGCCCGTTGACCAGCGGGTGGTTTCCGAGCACCACGACCACGGCGTCCGCCTGCGCCGCCACGGCGGCGACCTGCTCGGCCCCGCTGTGGCGCACCTCGACCTGGAGCCGGGTGGCCTGCTCGAAGGTCGCGCCGACCGCGGCCACCCCGTCCTCGCCGACGACCAGGTAGCTGCGGCTCAGCTCGTGATGCAGCGACAGCGTCCCGTCGGCCCGCTCGACCAGCCGGAACGTCTCGTGCACGTCCCACCCGTGCGGGCCGGGCGCGTCCGCGACCAGCAGGTTGTCGCGTACGGTCAGGTGCCGCCCGTTGGCCGCCGAGCGCAGCGCCAGCACGCTGGTGCCGTGGTGCCCCGCCGGGCCGGGGTGGCTGCCCCAGTCGAACACGTCGAAGCCGTGCGGATCCGCGAACGCCCGCCGCACCTCGCCCGCGTCGGCGACCGCGAGGTAGCCGCCGCCGACCAGGCGCAGGGCGACGCGGTCCGCGCCCTCGGCGAAGGTCACCTGGTCCGCGCCGAGCCGGGCGGCCAGCCCGTCGCGCGCGGTGACCTGGTAGGGCAGCGTGCCGCTGTACCAGTCGGCCATCACCTGGTCGCCGAGCGGCCCGACCACCGCGACCCGCTGCACCTGCGCGCGGTCGAAGGGCAGCAGCCGGCACTCCTGCTTGAGCAGCACGATGCTGCGGGTCGCGGCCTCGCGGGCCAGCGCCTGGTGCACGGGGCAGTTCACGGTGTCGGGGTCGAGGCTGGTGAACGGGTTGGCCTCGGCCGGGTCGAACTCGCCCAGCCGCATCCGGACCGTCAGCACTCGGCGCACCGCGGCGTCCACATCGGCCTCGTCGATCAGTCCGCGGTCGAGGGCCTCGGTCAGCCGCCCGATGGTGACGTGCGAGTTCGCGTCGGCGTCGGTGAAGCTGTCGACCCCCGCCTTCAGCGAGGCGGCGTGGCTGGTCGCGTGGTCGGGGAAGTAGGCCTGCTGGGCGGGGTCGGCGAGGTTGCTCGGCGCGTAGGCGTCGGAGACCACCAGCACCTCGTCGCCGGTCCAGGACCGCAGGTCGTCGTTCAGGTGCGGGCTGACGTGCGCCGGACGGCCGTTGACCAGGTTGTACGACGCCATCACGGCGACCGCCGCGCCGCTCTCGATCGCCGGGCGGTACGCGGGCAGCTCGTACTCGTGCAGCACCCGGGGGCCGAGGTTGCTGGAGCTGACGCAGCGGTCGTTCTCGTTGTTGTAGCCGAGGAAGTGCTTCAGCGTCGGGGCGGTCTTCAGGTAGACGGGGTGGTCGCCGCGCAGTCCGCGCGCGTACGCCTGCCCCATCAGCCCGGTCAGCCCGGCGTCCTCGCTGTAGCCCTCCTCGTTGCGGCCCCAGCGCGGGTCGCGCAGCGGGTTGACCACCGGCGCCCACACGTTGAGCCCGGCCCCGGACGGGTCCTTGTGGTGGCTGGCCCGCACCTCGTCGCCGACCGCGGAGCCGACCCGGCGCACCAGGTCCGGATCCCAGCTCGCGCCGAGGCCGACCGCCTGCGGGAACACCGTCGCCTCGCCGAGCCAGGCGAGGCCGTGCAGCGCCTCGGTGCCGGTGCGGAACCCGCCCACCGACAGCCGGGGAACGGGCGGCTGGTGCTGGTGCAGCAGGGCGATCTTCTCGGGGAGGGTGAGCCGGCCGAGCAGGTCGGCGACGCGGTCGGGGACGGGGGAGGAGGGGTCGCGGAAGTTCATCGCCGGGTTCCTTCGTCTGGGCGGACGGTCGGAAGGTGCGTCGTGGAGTGGGCGGTGCGGCGGTGCTGGCAGTCGAAGCGCTTCGATAGTGGATCGCAAAACTTCCGGAACCTCATCCGGATTCGAAGCGCTTCGACGATCGTCTGAAAGAGACTCCGCCTGGCACGTGTTTCTGCCATATTTCGCTACGGAGTACGCCAGAGATTTACCGTGTCTGCCCGGTCGTCGTCAAGGGAGCGTTCCCACGGCTGGTCCGCCCCGGTCCATCGACGGGCGGCTCAGCAGCGCCGATGCCGGTCAGCGCGGAAGAAGTTCGCGGGGCTCGGCCGGGCGGTAGGCCAGCGTCTCGGCGGGGCGCATCCGGTCGCGCAGGCGGGTCAGCGCGCGGCGCGCCGCGACGGTGCGGCGCGGCCCGTCGACGTGGGCGTAGTGCAGGTGGTGCACCCGACCCGGCCCGCGCCACCAAGGCGAGCGCTCGTCGGCCACCGGGTAGTCCAGCTCCCGCAGCCGCCCGCCGAGCTTCGCCTCGCACAGCGTGACCTGCCAGGGCTCCAGCCGGTCCCGCCAGCTGCCGACCCGCTCGGTGGTCACCGGCTCGTGGGTGAGCCGGTGCCAGCTCTTGCGGCTGGGCACCGCGACGTCGGCCAGCCGCGCCGGTTCGGCCATCGCCGGGTCGTACTCCTCGCCCAGGAACCGGCAGATCGCCCGCAGCTCGGGCTCGGGCTCGGCGACCAGGCGCTCGTAGCGCACCTCGTGGTAGGAGTGCGCGTCCAGGACGCGCCGGGCCCACGCGGAGGAGTCCATCGCGCGCGCCCAGTCGGAGATCGCGTGGCACACGTCCTTGCCCTGCTGCCAGGGCGTCTCGCCGAGCGAGGCGACGCAGTCGCGGCCGTCCCGGACGATGTTGACGATCTGCGCGTCGGGGAACAGGCGCAGCAGCGGGCCCAGATTGTTCAGGTACGCCGGGCGCTTGTCGCCCCAGCGGGGTTTGTCGAAGCGGCGGGCGTACGCGCGGAACACGATGCCGAGCGCGGAGCCGAGCGTCGGCGGGCCGGTCACGATCTCCTCGACCACCGCGTCCGGGTCCAGGCCCAGATCGCCGAAGGCGGTCTTCCCACCGGTGATCCACTCGGCGAGGCCGCGGCGGTTGGCCGGCTCGCGCAGGTCGCCGAAGCTGGCCCGGTCGAGATACGCGCCCAGCAGGAAGCGCGTCTCCGGCGGGATCGCGATGCGGGGGTGCGCGTGCAGCATGAGCTGAAGCATCGTGGTGCCCGAGCGCGGGCAGCCCACGACGAACACCGGCCGGTCACTGCCCACGGGTGGCTCCGTCCATAAGGGTGGCTTGTCCGGAATACACCCTTATTAACGACCCGTGAACGACCCACGATGCGCACCCTCGCCCCGCCCCGCTCGGCGGGAGGTCAGAGGCGGGGGAGGCGGCCGGCGTCCACGTGGTCGAGGACGGTGGCGGCGCCGCCGGTGGCGGCGGCGCCGTGGTCGAGGATGGAGGCGACGACCTTCGCGCCGCCTTCTTCGGGGCCGATGCGGCGGGCGCGGAGTTCGGCTTCGACAGGTGGCAGCAGCCAGGGGGCGAGGGGCACGAAGTAGCCGCCGAGCACCACGACCTCGGGGTCGAGCAGGTTGGCCAGGATGGAGACGCCCTGGCCGAGCGCCCGGCCGACGTCCTCCAGCGCCCGCAGCGCCGCGGGGTCGTTGCCTCGCGCTCGGCGTACCACCTCGTCGACCTCGGGTTGCAGGTCGGTGATGTCGCCGTCGCCGGCCACCTCGGGCAGCACCCGCGCGATGATCGCGGTGATGCCCGCGATCGCCTCCAGGCAGCCGCGGCGGCCGCAGGCGCACGGCGGGCCCTGCGGGTCGATGGTGATGTGCCCGATCTCGCCGGGGAAGCCGCGGTGGCCGCGCAGTGGCTGGCCGTCGCTGATGATGCCCGCGCCGATGCCGACCTCGCCGGTCAGGTAGATCAGGTTCTGCGACCCGGCGAACGCCCCGTAGCGCGACTCGGCCAGCACCGCGAGGTTCGCGTCGTTGTCGACGGCGACCGGGAAGTCGGGCTCGCCGAGCGCGCGGTTGACGATGTCGCGCAGGTTGACGTCGCGCCAGCCCAGGTTGGGGGCCATGATGACGACGCCGTCGGGGGAGACCAGGCCGGGCACGCCGACGGTCAGCCCGAGCACTCGGCGGTCCTCCTTGAGCACCCGGTTCACCGCCCGGCGGCCCAGTGCCGCGATCGCCGTCGCGGCCTGCGCGGGGCTGGACGCGAGCCCGGCGAACGAGCGCCGCCAGGAGAGCACCTGCTGCCCGGCCAGGTCGATGGCGACCGCGGTGAGGTAGTCGGCGTTGACCTCGATCCCGATCGCCGCGTACGGCGAGCCGTCGAGCACGAGCATGGTCGCGGGGCGGCCGATCCGGTGCTCGGTGAGGCCGGTCTCGCGCAGCAGGCGGCGCTCGATCAGATCGGCGACGAGGCTGGACACGGTCGCCTTGTTGAGCCCGGTGGCGGCGGCGATCTCCGCGCGGGAGCATGGCGCGTGGCCGCGCACGTAGCGCAGCACGACGGCCAGGTTCGTGGCCCTGACGTCGGCGAAGTCCGCCGGTTGAGGGCCGCGCTGCATGGTGATCACCGTCTGCCCTCCGGTGTGGCTGCACTGGTCGCACCATCATGCCGTATCGAGCCGTCGGTGAGCATCGCCGTGGACCCGACATGGATCCTCGGCATGGGAACGCTCCCTTGTGGTCGCCGTGACCTTCGGCTAGTTTGTTTAGTCGGAAGACGAACTAACTGTACCGCGTAACCGTTCCACAGACACCCCTTTCCCCGATCCTGAGCTAGACAAATGACGAAGGGAGCACGCCGTGGACAACCCCCTCGCGGGCGCGGCGGCGAACCGCCGATCGTTCCTGAGCCTGCTCGGCCTGGGTGCGGTCGCCGTCGCAGGCAGTGGCGCACTCGCCGCCTGCGGCGAGAAGGCGGCGGACTCGGGCACGACGCAGCAGCTCGACAAACTGCAGGCGGTCCTGCCCAAGTACCAGCCGCTGGAACTGGTGCAGCCGGACATCAAGG
Source organism: Catellatospora paridis (assembly GCF_009720365.1). Lineage (GTDB taxonomy): Bacteria > Actinomycetota > Actinomycetes > Mycobacteriales > Micromonosporaceae > Catellatospora > Catellatospora paridis. Next base: position 219,680 of record NZ_ML769320.1, read on the forward strand.
GCCTCTCGCCGGTCGCCAACGGCTTCACGAAGTATCCGTCCTCGCTGGTCGACGCGATCACCGAGAAGCCCGGCCGGGGCAGCACCATCACCACCATGACGCCGTACTGGGGGCAGGTGCCGGCCGGTCCGGGCCAGAACGCCTACCTCGACGCGATCAACGCGGAGCTGGGCGCCGTGGTCACCCCGGGCATCCAGGACGGCAACACGTACGCGGACAAGCTGAACGCCATCCTGCCCGCCCGCGACATCCCGGACGTGCTCTGCATCCCGGGCTGGGAGATCAGCAAGATCCCCAACTTCTCGGAGGCGGCGAAGGCCCTGTTCGAGGACCTCAGCGACCACCTGGCCGGGGACAAGGTCAAGCCGTACCAGATGCTGGCCAACCTGCCGACCGTGGCCTGGGGCAACGCCGTCTGGAACGAGCGGCTGATGGCGGTGCCGTGGCCGACCGACGGCCCGTACCCGTGGGCGCTGTTCTACCGCAAGGATCTCGTCGACCCCGCCGGTGTCGCGATCCCGAAGACCGCCGACGAGCTGTACGAGTTCGGCAAGAAGATGACCAACCCCGGCAAGGGGGTGTGGGCGTTCAACGACGTCCAGGCGATGGTCGAAATGATCTTCCGGGTGCCGAACTCGAAGGACGGCTGGGGCTCCAAGAACGGCAAGGTCCTGTTCAAGTACGAGACCGACGAGTTCAAGGCTGCGCTGGAGTTCCTCGCCAAGCTGTACAAGGACGGTCTCATCCACCCGGAGGTCGTGGCCAGCAAGGGCGCCGACGCGAAGCTGCTCTTCTCCGGCGGCAAGATCGCGATGATCCAGGACGGCGTGGGCGCCTGGCTCGGCATGCAGGCCGAGCAGCAGAAGGTCACCGCCGGCTTCAACATGCAGCCGGTGCCGTTCTTCGCCGCCGACGGCGGCGCGCCGCTGGTCTGGGGCTCGGGCGACCCGGTCTTCTACACCTTCGTCAAGAAGGGCCTGGGCAAGGAGAAGACCGAGGAGATCCTGCGCATCCTCAACTTCGTCGCCTCGCCGCTGGGCACCAAGGAGTTCGAGCTCATCGAGTACGGCGTCGAGGGCAAGCACTTCACCAAGGGCGCCGACGGCTGGCCGGCCGGCACCGACCTGCAGGGCAAGGAGAAGGCGGACCAGTTCCGCTTCATCGCCGGCACCGCTCCCACGATCAAGTACGACGCGCGGGTTCCCAACTACGTGAACGATCTGATCAACTGGGAGAACGCCGCGGTCAAGCACCTCGAAGTCGACCCGTGGCTGGGGATGAAGCTCGAGATGCCGGCGGAGTACGTGAAGGTCAAGCAGCCCACCGAGGACAAGGTCAAGGACATCGCCCGCGGGCGCCGTCCGCTGTCCGACCTGGACACGGTGCTCAAGGAGTGGCGTGACGGGGGCGGCGAGGCCGGCCGCGCGCACATGGCGAAGGCGCTGAGCGACGCCGGCCGATGAACAGGGAGTTGCTGTGAAAGGCACCACCGACGCTGGTGGGGAGTCGTCGGCGGTCCGTCTCCAGGACGGGCCGCCGGGGCAGCCCATGAGCGCAGTGGCCGGGTCTTCGGCGGCCCGGCCACTGCCTGCGCCCGCGATCGGCGGGTCCGGCGCGCCGCATTCCCGGCGGCGCGCCTCGTTCGCCGCGCGCTGGCGGCGGGACTGGCCGCTGCTGCTGATGGCCCTGCCCGCCGCGCTGCTGCTGCTGGTCTTCCACTACGTGCCGACACTGGGCAACGTGGTGGCGTTCAAGGACTACGACCAGTGGTCCGGCGACACCGCCGTCGAGGCGATCATCAACAGCCGCTGGATCGGCTTCACGAACTTCGCGGAGCTGTTCGCGGACTCCCAGTTCTGGGACGCGCTGCGCAACACCCTGCTCATCACCGCGTTCCAGCTGGTCTTCTTCTTCCCACTGCCGATCGCGCTGGCGATCCTGCTCAACAGCGTGGTCTCGACCCGGCTGCGCGGCTTCATCCAGACCGTGGTCTACCTGCCCCACTTCTTCAGCTGGGTGCTGGTCGTCACGTTCTTCCTGCAGATGCTCGGCGGCTCCGGCCTGCTGGCCCAGGTGCTTCGGGACAACGGGCTCGAACCGTGGAACATCATGACCAATCCGGACACGTTCATCCTGCTGGTGAGCTCGGAGTCGCTGTGGAAGGACGTCGGCTGGGGCACGATCATCTTCCTGGCCGCGCTGACCGCGATCGACCAGAGCCTGTACGAGGCGGCGGCCTCCGACGGCGCGAACCGGTGGCGGCGGCTGTGGCACGTCACCCTGCCCGGCCTGCGCCCGGTCGTGGTGCTGCTGCTCATCCTGCAACTGGGCAACGCGCTGTCCGTCGGCTTCGAACAGTTCATCCTGCAGCGTGACGCGGTCGGTCGGCAGGCCGCCGAGGTGCTCGACACCTACGTCTACTACCTCGGTCTGCTCACCCAGGACTACGGGGTCGGCGCGGCGGCCGGGCTGTTCAAGGCCGTGATCGGCCTGGTCCTGATCCTGGTCGCGAACCGGGTGGCCCGCCGGTTCGGCGAGGAGGGGGTGTTCGTCCGCACATGAGCGAGCTAATCAGGGGGCTCGGACCTGCCGCCGACGAGCGCAGCGAGGAGAAGGCATGACCACCGTGACCCCTGCCATGAGGGCCCGCCGTCGGCGCGCCCAGCGGCCGGCGTGGGAGGAGCCGCCCACGGTCCCCGGGCGGTTCGCCAAGGGCGTGCTGCTCACCGCCGTGGTGCTGGCCGTGCTGATACCCATGTGGTCGGTGCTCGTGACCAGCTTCTCGTCGCAGAAGGCGATCGCCGACGCCGGCGGCATGGTGTTCCTGCCGCGTGACTTCGACATCTCGGCGTACGTGCTGATCTTCACCCGGGGCGAGGTGTCGCAGGCGGTGTGGAACAGCATGTTCGTCACCGTCGTCGGCACCGCGCTGAGCCTGGTCTGCACCGTGCTCGCCGCATACGGGCTGTCGCGCCCGGGCAGCCTGTGGCACCGCCCGCTGCTGATGTTCTTCCTGATCACGTTCCTGGTCGGGCCCGGCCTGGTGCCCACCTACGTGGTGGTGACGAGCCTCGGGCTCAAGAACTCGCACTGGGCGCTGATCCTGCCCACGGCGGTCAACGCGTTCAACCTGATAGTGGTGCGCCAGTTCTTCATGGGCATCCCGGCGGAGCTGGTCGACAGCGCCCGGATCGACGGCGCGGGCGAGTGGACCATTCTGACCCGGATCGTGCTGCCGCTGTCCAAGGCCGTGGTGGCCGTGGTGGGCCTGTTCTACGCGGTCGGCTACTGGAACATCTACTTCAACGCCGTCCTCTACCTCAACAACGCCGAGGACCGGGTGGTGCAGCAGGTGCTGCAGGCGTACATCATCGCCGGGCAGAGCCCCGCGGGCATCGGCTCCCCGCCCGCGCTCGGCTTCAACGCCCCGCCCAGCCTGGCCGTCAAGATGGCCGTGGTCGTGGTGGTCCTCATCCCCGTCGTGGCCGTGTACCCCTTCATCCAGCGCCACTTCACCAAGGGCGTCATCTCCGGCGCCCTCAAGGGCTGACCCGTCGCGGCGGCCCACCGGCGGCCGCCGCGCTCCCAAGACTGATCGCCGCGGCCCTCCCTTCGCCGCGGCGATCTCCACCCGTTCCGCTGCTCAGGCGAGGAAGCTGACGATGGCGGCGGCGAACTCGGGGTTGCGGACCACGGTGAGGTGGTCGCCGGCCAGGACCTTCCAGCGGGCGTCGGGCAGGGCCGCGGCCAGCACCTCCGGGCGGGTGGCCAGCCAGTCGTCCGTGCCCGCGAGGACCAGGGCGGGGATCGTGATCCGGTCCAGCGCGATCGGGGTGCGGTGGCTCGCCCGGGCCTGGGCCGCGAGTGCCTGGCGGTCCGCGCCGGACGCGTCGGCGAACAGCCGGAAGCCCATGACCCGCTCGTCGGTGATGGTGGCCGGGTCGTCCGCGAGCAGCCCGTCGACCAGCGCCCGGCCCGGCAGCGCCGCCCGGTCCACGCCGCCCTGTTCCGCCGCGCCCGCGCCGATGCCACCGGTGACCAGCCGCCGGACGCGCGGGTCGGCGGCGGCCGCGAGCAGGGCGACGACGCCGCCCATCGAGTAGCCGACCAGGTCCACCCGGTCCAGCTCCAGCACGTCGAAGAGAGCGGCGAGGTCGCGGGCCATCTTGTCCTCGCCGTACCGCGCGGGGTCGTGGGGCTTCTCGGACGCGCCGTGGCCGCGGGCGTCGATCGCGACCACCCGGCGGCCCGCGGCGACCAGTGCGTCGACGATGCCGGGAGCCTGCCAGTTGGCCGCCGCGTAGGTGCTGAACCCGTGGTGCAGCGCCACGGGCGGCAGCTCGCCGGCGTCGCCCCAGGTGTAGTACGCGAGTGTGGTGCCGTCGAACGACGTGAAGGTCTGCATGCGGCTCTCCGATCAGGTCAGGGCAGTGAGCCGCCGCACCCGGCCGTTATGCCGCTGGGCACGCGATGCCAGGGCGCACGTGCCGCCGGCGCTCCTTGATCAGTCTGCGCATCGGCCCGCCACACCGGCATCGGCGATTTCACCGGTCCGCCTGTCCCCTGCCGCCCCGCCCACTGCCCCGAAGCGACCGACCCTCACCCAACCTGCGCAGACGCAGTCGAGCGTGAAGAAGGGCACCTTCTACAACGCATAGCGATAAGAAGGTGCCCTTCCTTGCTCACAGGCGGGGGAGGGTGAGGTCGCGGGCTTCGGTGTAGCGGGCGCGGATGGCGGGGGCGGGTGCGGCTTCGAAGGTTTCGAGACCGTCGAGGGTCCAGTCGGGGGCGGCGCCGGTGGCGATCCAGGCGGCCTGGCGGGCGGCGCCGTCGGCGACGTACTCGCCGGGCGGGGGGACGACGACGGGGCAGCCGAAGACCGAGGGGGCGATGCGGCGGACCGCCTCGGCGCGGGCGCCGCCGCCGACCAGGACGACCCGGTTGACGGTCGCGCCCTGGGCGCGCAGCGCGTCGAGGCCGTCGGCGAGGGCGCAGAGCATGCCTTCGACGGCGGCGCGGGCCAGGTGGGCCGCGGTGGAGGTCCCCAGGGTCAGGCCGTGCAGGGAGCCGGTGGCGTCGGGCTTGTTGGGCGTGCGCTCGCCCTCCAGGTAGGGGACCAGCACCAGGCCGTCGCTGCCCGCCGGGGCAGACAGGGCCAGGCGGGACAGTTCGGCGTGGTCGACGCCCAGCATGGTCGCGGCGGCGTCGAGGACGCGGGCGGCGTTGAGGGTGCAGACCAGGGGCAGGTAGTGGCCGGTGGCGTCGGCGAAGCCGGCGACGGTGCCGGTGTCGTCGGCGGCGGGGGTGGTGGCGACGCTGAAGACGGTGCCCGAGGTGCCGATGGAGACGATCACGTCACCGGGTCGTGCGCCGACGCCCAGGGCGGCGGCGGCGTTGTCGCCCGCACCAGGCCCGAGCAGCGCATCGCCGGGGGTGCGGCCGGGGGAGCCGTCGGGGCCGAGCACGGTGGGCAGCAGCAGGTCGCGGCCGAAGGCCAGCTTGAGCAGGTCGCGGCGGTATTCGCCGGTGCTGGGGGACCAGTAGCCGGTGCCGGAGGCGTCACTGCGGTCGGTGGCCAGCGCGGCGAGGTCGCCGGTGCCGCCCAGGCGCCAGGTGAGCCAGTCGTGCGGCAGGCAGACCGCTTCGGTGCGGGCCGCGTTGTCCGGCTCGTGCCGGGCGAGCCAGCGCAGCTTGGTGACGGTGAACGAGGCGACCGGCACGCTGCCGACCGCGTCGGCCCAGGCGCGCGGACCGCCGAGTTCGCCGACCAGGTCGGTGGCGGCCTGCGCGGAGCGGGTGTCGTTCCAGAGCAGGGCGTCGCGGACGACCTGGCCGTCGCCGTCGAGGCAGACCATGCCGTGCTGCTGGCCGCCGACCGAGATCGCGGCGACGTCGTCCAGCCCGCCCGCCGCGGCAATCGCCGTCTGGAGGGCCTGCCACCAGGCCTCGGGCGGGCAGGACGTGCCGTCGGGGTGGCTCGCCCGACCCTGGCGGACCAGCGCACCGGTGTCGGCGTCGCGGACCACCACCTTGCACGATTGGGTGGAGGAGTCGATGCCGGCGACGAGTGTCATGAGGTTCAGTCTCCTGGTGCCTGCCAGGTCGCCGTGAGCAGGCCGTCCACCGGGCCCAGCGTGGCCCGCACGCCGTTGATCAGCACGGTGGCCGGAGGGGTGCCGCCGGCGACGGTGGGGAACGCGATCGCCGTGACCCGGGCCGGCCCGGCGATGGTCACCGAGAGCGTATCCCCGTCCCGCCGCGCTGCGACAGTGCTTGCGTGACCGTCGTCACGGATCACGCACGAGCCGTCGCCGCCCCCGAAGCTCAGCAGCGTGAGCTGCGCCCACGGCCCGTCGGCCAGGTGCTCGGCGGGCGCGGTCACCGGCAGCAGGGCGTCGCGGCGCACCCACAGCGGCAGCTGCGTCAGCGGGGGCGCGACCCGCAGCGTGACGCCGCCGCCGACCACGTCGCCGCTCCACCAGTCGACCCACTCGCCCGGCGGCAGGTAGACGTCCCGCTGCTGGCTCGCGCTGATCATCGGTGCGACGAGCAGATCCTGCCCGAGCCGGTAGACGTGCTCGGCCCGCCACGAGGCCGCGTCGGCCGGCGAGTCCACGGCCAGCGCGCGCATCATCGGCTCGCCGGTCTCCGCCGAGCGCAGCGCGGCCGAGTAGAGGTACGGCAGCAGCCGGTAGCGCAGCCGCAGCGCCTCGATCACATCCGCTTCGACCGCCGGGAAGCGCCACGGTTCGCGGGTGGTGGTGCCGTGGAAACGCACCAGCGGCGACAGCGCCCCGAACTGGGCCCAGCGCAGGTAGAGGTCGTCGCTGGGCACGCCGCAGAAGCCGCCACTGTCGTGCGACCAGTACGGCACGCCGGACAGCCCGTGCGCGAGACCGCCGTTCATGGACGACGCCAGCGCCTCGTATGAGCACATGGTGTCGCCGCCCCACTGCGCGGCGTGACGCTGCCCGCCCAGGTAGGAGGAACGTGCCCAGACCATGGAGTGCCCGTGCACCTCGCGGGTGACCTCGGCGACCGCGTCGTTGAACAGCAGGGCGTACACGTTGTGCAGCTCGGTGCCGGTCATGCCGTTGAAGGCGACCGCGTCGGCGGGCACGCCCTCGGCGAAGTCTGTCTTGAACACGTCCACGCCCTGCCGGGCCAGCGGCCGCAGCAGGTCCTGGAACCAGGCGGTCGCCTCGGGGTTGGTGAAGTCGACGATGCCGCCCGCCGGGAACGAGCCGTGCCAGGAGTCGGCGACGTACACCGCGCCGTCGGCTCGGCGCAGCAGGAAGCCCCGCTCGGCGGCGTCGGCGAAGCGGTCGGTGCGGTGCGACAGGTAGGAGTTCATCCACACGCACACCCGGAAGCCCTGCTCGTGCAGGGTGGCCAGCATGGCGTCCGGGTCGGGGAACGCCACCGGGTCCCACAGCAGGTGCGACCAGGTGCCCTCGGCCTGCCAGTAGGTGTCCAGGTGCAGCACGTCGCAGGGGATGCCGTGCGCGCGGATGGTGGCCGCGCGGGCCAGCACCTGCTCCTGCGTGTCGCGGCAGAAGCCCGACGAGATCCAGGAGCCGAACGCCCACTTCGGCGGGCAGGTGGGGCGGCCGGTGAGCGCGTTGTAGCGGGCCAGCACGTCGGCCGGGGCAGGCCCGGCGAGCACGTAGTAGTCGATCAGGTCGTCGGGCACGATCACCTGGGTGACGCTGCCGGTGGACGCGCCGAAGTCGAACTCGACCGGCAGGCCGGAGTCGACCACGATGCCGTAGCCCATGCTGGACTGGTAGAACGGCACGTTCTTGTACGCCCGGTCGGACTCGCTGCCGAAGGCGTCGAAGTTCCACATCACCGGCCGCTGGCCGCGCAGGTTCAGGGCGGTGAAGCGCTCGCCGGTGCCGGACAGCACCTCGTCGGCGGGCATGGTGAAGCTCTCGTGGTACGCCACGATCTGCCCGTCCACCCGGGAGCAGCCCAGGGGCAGGGTGCGCATGCGGCCGGAGATGTCGGTGAGCCCGGGGTCCGCGCCCAGCAGGCGGCGGCCGTCGGCGTCGTGGAAGGACAGCCGCCACGGGCTCAGCGTGACCTCGGCGGTCAGCGGGCCGGCCGTGACAGAGACGGTGTTCTCGCCGGTCACCACGGTGGCCACGGCGCCCGGGTCGGGCTGGGTGAGCGGGAGCAGCCGGGCGCTGCGGCTGCGCGCGCCGGCCTCCTCGGACAGGCGCACCCGCAGCATGCCGTCACCGGCCGCGCCGATGTGCAGCTGCAGCGTGGTGCCGGCGTCGGTGTGCGCGTCGAAGGTCGCGCCGACGGAGTCCTTGCCGGTCAGCTCGGCCCACACGACGGTCTCCGGGCCGGGCTCGCCGTAGGCGCGGCGGGGCAGTTCCGGCGGGTCGGCGGAGAAGTACTCGTGGGCCACCAGTGGCGGACGGAACGGCATGATCGGCTCCCAGTGCGGCGTCTACTGCAGGTACAACACCTTTTAGTTTTCCGTGTAGCCAAACAAACGTCAACGGTTGACGGCCCGTCCGCCTCCCTCTAATTTGGCCGAGGTGCCAACAAAGTCGTTCTTCCACGGTGCGGACTGGAACCCGGAGCAGTGGCCCGAGCCGGTCTGGGCGCAGGACCTCGCCCTCATGCGCGAGGCCCGCGTCACTGCGGCCACCGTCGGCGTGTTCAGCTGGTCACGCCTGGAGCCGAGCCCGGGGGTGTACGACTTCGGCTGGCTCGACCGCGTCCTCGACGGCCTGCACGCGCACGGGATCGACGCGGTGCTCGCCACCCCGACCGCCTCCCCGCCGCCCTGGTTCACCCAGGCCCACCCCGACGCGCTGGCGCTGCGCCGTGACGGCGTCCGCCTGGTCCACGGCTCCCGTGACACCTACTGCGTCAACGCCCCCGCCTACCGTGCCGCGAGCCTGGGCATCGCGTCCGCGCTGGCGGAGCGCTACGCCCGGCACCCGGCCGTGCGGCTGTGGCACGTGCACAACGAGTACGGCACCTGGTGCTTCTGCGACCACTGCGCCCGCGCCTTCCGGGGCTGGCTGCGCGAGCGCCACGGCACCCTCGACGCGCTCAACGACGCCTGGACCACGGACTTCTGGAGCCAGCGGTACGCCGACTGGGCGCAGGTGCTCCCGCCACGCGCCACGCAGTATCTCGGCAACCCCGCACAGGAGCTGGACTACCGGCGCTTCCTGTCCGACCGCATGCTCGCCGCGTACACCGCGCAGCGCGACGCGATCAAGCAGGTCGCGCCGCAGGCGCAGGTCACCACGAACTTCGTGCTCGGCGGCTGGGTGCCGGTCGACCACGCCCGCTGGTCGACCGAGGTCGACCTGGTCGCCATCGACCACTACCCGTCCTCGCTCGACGGAGCGCCCGCGCAGAGCGCGTTCGCGGCCGACGCCGCGCGGGGCTGGTCGGCCGCGGCCGGTCGCGGCGGCCGCTGGCTGCTGATGGAGCACGCCCCCGCGCACGTCACCGAAGACGGCGTACAGCGCCGCAAACCTCCCGGCATGCTCGCCCGCATCGCCCTCGCCCACATCGCCCGCGGCTCGGCGGGCGCCATGTACTTCCAGTGGCGTGCCAGCGCCGGCGGCGCAGAGCAGTGGCACAGCGCGCTCGTCGGCCACGCCGGCCCCGACACCCGCACCTACCGCGAATTCCGCGCCCTCGGCGAAAACCTGGCAACCGAAGGCAGGGCACCTTCTTATCGCTCCGCGTATAGGAAGGTGCCCTTCCCAACCGACGATGCTTGCGCGGCGGGAGATGCGGAGGTGCACGAGGCCGGGTGCGGTGACGTGGCGGTGTGGTTCGACGAGGTGTGCGGGTGGGGGGTCGGTGCGTCGCACCTGCCCGCACCCGTTGACTACCAGGGCATCGTCGAGGATTGGCACCGGGCGCTGTGGCTGCGTGGTCACCACGTGGACGTGGTGCCGCCCGCGGCGACGCTCGCCGGGTACCGCGTGCTGGTCGTGCCCGCGGCGTACCTGCTCTCCGACGAGTCGGCGCGCAGCCTGGACGAGTACGTGCACGAGGGCGGGCACCTGGTGGTGACCTACCTGTCCGGGATCGTGGACGAGCACCTGCGGGTGCGCGGCGGCGGTTATCCGGGCGCGCTGCGCGACCTGCTCGGGATCCGGGTCGAGGAGTTCGATCCGCTGCCGCCCGGCGCGGTGGTCACCCTCGACACCGGCGACGTCGCCACGGGCTGGACGGAGCACCTGACCGCGCCGAGGGCGGCGGTGCTCGCCCGCTACCCGGACGGCCGCCCGGCCGTGACCCGGCGCGAGTACGGTGCGGGCGTCGCGTACTACGTGTCATGCGCCCTGGACGAAGCTTCGACCGCCCGCCTGCTCGAAGGGATCTGTGCCGCCGCAGGGGCTTCGCCGATCGTGCCCGGCCTGCCCGACGGCGTGGAAGCGGTGCACACGCCGGACGGCGTCTGGCTCTTCAACCACACCGACGAACCGCACGAGGTCGCAGGCCGTCAACTCCCCCCGGGCGCTGTCGCCAGGCTCGCTGACTGATGACAGCCATCTCCTGAAGAATCGCTGCTGTCAGGTCGGCGACGTCAGATCCTGCGCGGCGGTGTCCTCGGGCGATACGGACCGGGGACTACGCAGTGCGGTGGTCGAGGAAACGATCGCCGCCGAACGTGGCGAGCATCGCGGCGATCTGGTCCGGTGTGTCCTTCACCTGGGCCAGATCGAGCAGCACCCGGCAGGGGCGGCCGTCGACCGGGTTGGGTGCGTGCACCAGCGCCCGGTCGAGCATGGCGCCAGCGACCGGCACGAGCAGGAGCCGGCAGACGATGCGGCGGCGGTCGCCGACGGCAGCCGGTCCCCGGTACAGGATCACGGATGCCACCTGTGACCAGAGCACCTCCGTCGCCCAGTCACCCCGGGTCAGCGACAGACCGTGCGCATCGACCCGGAAGCCGTGCGGCCGGCTCCGGCGCAGGGGACCGATTGCCAGATGCAGGAGTCCGGCGGCGAGGACCAGCCGGACGATGCGTCCCCACCAGGGATGATCGCCGAGTACGGACTCGCCGAGTTGCCAGGCGGCGAGCAGGGCCCAGACGGGGGAGATGCCCCAGCGCCAGTACTTCCTGAGCCGCCTCATGAATGCTCCGGTTCCCCCCGCCCCGCCGTCCGTCGGGCACATGTTAGGGGACGGAGCCGACGGAGTCAGCCGGTGCGCTCGATCTCGCCGGGGCGCCAGGTCTGGTCGTACCAGGGCTGGAGCGGGCCGTACAGGCGCAGCATGGCGAACCAGTGCTTGCCGGGCACGGTCTGGATCCAGTTCGACTCCCGGCCGGGCGGCGGCGTCGGGCCGAAGTACACGTCGGTGGTGCCGTCGGCGTTGGCCTCGACCGTGCCGGACAGGCTGGTCACGCTCGGGTACGGGGTGTCGGTGACGAGCAGCGAGCGGGTCTGGCAGTCGTACCCGCACACCGACCAGAACGTCTTCGCCGGGATGTGCCGCGGCAGGTGCAGCCGGTACGAGCGCCCGCCGTCGAGCCACCGTCCGTCGGCGTCCTCGGCGGTGTAGGCGTAGGCGGAGCCGGTGCCCACGGGTGACGCCGCCATCGCGGGCGTGACCACCGTGGCGAGGTAGTGGAACATCGCGCGGGCGTCGAGCAGCCGGGCGCCTTCGCGCAGGAACTCGTGGCTGTCGCCGACGAAGGCACGCTTCCACGAGGAGTCGGGGTAGTAGTAGGCCTCGGGATCGCGCGGGCGGAACGCCAGCGCCCGCGCGATGCCCGCACCGAGCGGGGCGGCCTTGGCGAGGATGGCGCGCAGGCGCTGGTCGGGGGCGAACAGGTCGCCCTTGACGAGGCCGATGCTCGCCAGGATGCCGCGCCGTTCGGGGTCGAGCGACTCCAGCGGCTCCTCCTGGACCACGACGTCGACCTCGTCGTAGAAGGTGGCGTCGTTGGCGTGCACGGTGTTGTGGGGTCGGTCGGCGAGGTCGACGAACTCGTTCGGCGGCGGGTAGGCGGCCTGGGCCAACGGGTAAATCCGAACGTTCCTGACCGCGTCGACCCCGTCGAGCGCCCGGAACATCGCCCAGTTGGCGAAGGTCGGGCTGCGGAAGGTGAAGTAGCCGTCGGGCACCTCGTCCTCGTGGTCCGGGGGCAGGAACAGGTACTTGCCGCCCCTGCCCTGGTCGGGCCCGGCCAGCCCCAGGTCGGTGACGTGGCGGAACCAGAAGTCGTCGACGACGCACAGCGAGTTCGGCGGCACCTCGACCACCGTCGGCCCGTCGGTGTCCAGATCCAGGAACGTGTGGCCGTACGTGGTGTCGGTGTCGGGGGTCAGGTAGAGGCTGGCGGAGTTCGACCGCGGGTCGGTGACGCCGATCTGGCGGGCCGAGGTGACGCCCACGCTGCGCAGGCCGGTCCGCATCGCCGCGAGCGACGCGCCCGGCATGGCCACGAGGAACGCCTCGACCGCGCGGACCAGGTCGAGCGCGTCGAAGAGCCCGTCGACGCTCTCCTGCGCGGGCAGTCCGTCGTGGAAGGCGAACCGGCCGAGCGGGGTGTCCAGCGTCTCCGGCATGCCGATGGCGGCCAGGATCTCCTTCGGAATGGACATGGCGCGCACCTCTCGCGCGGCCGCGTGCCGCGCCTTACCGCACCGTACGCAGAGATGATGCGATATGTCCCGGTTATCCCGAGGTCAGTCGGCGTTGACGGGCAGCGGGCGGCGCGTCGGGCCGGGCAGCGTCATCGGCGGGTGTCCGCCGGGGTGGTGCGAGTGGCCCGGCTCGGCCTGGCCGTGGCCGTTGCCCGTCGCGTGGCCGTTGCCTGTCGCGTGGCCGTTCGCGGGCGGGTGGCCGTTGCCTGTCGCGTGGCCGTTGCCCGGGGCGGTGGTCGTCGAGAGAGGCACCATGACCGGCACATATCCGCCGGCCGCCGGCTCCGGGTCGGGGGTCCGGGCGGGCACTGGGATCGCACTGGTCCGCGATGGGCCCACGCCGGGCACCTGGAACACGCCGCGCGCGGGATGTGGTGGCAGGCCCGGCACGGAGGCGGAGCTGAACCGCACCGGCAGCGGCACCGGCTCGGCGACCAGGTCGTGCTGTGGTTCGGCATATCGGGTGAGCGCGATGACCGCGCCCAGCGTGATCACGAAGCCGAGCGCCGCGACCCACGACATGCCAGGGCGGATCTTGTCGCCCAGCAGCAGCATGCCGATCACTGCGGCGGGCACCGCGCCCGCGGCGTCCATGGCGGCGACCGCGGCGTTGGTGGAGCCGCGCTGCATGGCCAGGCCGAGCAGCAGCTGACCGGTGAGCGAGTGCGCGATCACCAGGTAGAGCAGCGGGTTCAGGCCGAACTCGACGATGGTCTGCGCCGAGGCGAGCGGCCGGGCCGCGATGGCGGCCGAGGCGAAGCAGAGCCCGGCCAGCGAGCCGAGCACCACCGAGCCGAGCACGCCCTTGACCTTGCCCGCGAACGCGCTCACCCCGGCTATCGCGACCAGCGCGAACACCAGCGAGATCACGCCCTTGGTGTCCAGCGGCTCGGCGTGGCCGGGCTCGGCCGACACGGCCAGCATGCCGATGCCCGCCATGACCCCGAGCAGCAGCAGCACCTCGGCCAGCGGCAGCTTCCACTTGAGCACCACGACCCCGGCGAACGCGGTGACGCACAGGCCCGCGGTCACCGCGGACTGCACGAGGAACAGCGGAAGGTCGCGCCGCGCGCCGAGGGCGAGGAAGAAACCGAGGATCTGGCAGCCGAGCCCGAGCAGATACGTCGAGTTGCCGAACAGGCGCAGCAGCAGGCCTGGATCAAGGGTGTCCGTCGTCGCTGTGCGTGTCGCCGCGATGGACTGCAGCAGGTTGGCGATGCCGTATGCGGCGATCATCGCCACCAGGAACCACCAGCCAGAGGACACCACCCACGCAGCTTAGACCCTTAGGGGTCGGCTGCGCCCTACCCGGCGGCGACTTCACCGAGTGAATGAGAGTGACTACAGGGCGCGAAGTCCGGCCGGGCTCAGCCGCTCCAGCACGTCGTCGTGCAGCTGCCCGTTGGTGGCCACCGCGGAGCCGCCGCCGGCACCGGTCCGGCCGGACAGGTCGGTGAAGTTGCCGCCCGCCTCGGTGACGATCGGCACCAGCGCGGCCATGTCCCAGAGCATCAACTCCGGCTCGATCATGATGTCGAGCGCGCCCTCGGCCAGCAGCATGTAGCCGTAGAAGTCGCCGTACGCCCGGCTGCGCCAGGTCTTGCGCATCAGGTCGAGCACCGAGGCCAGCCGGCCGGTCTGCTCCCAGCCGTCCAGGGACGAGTAGCAGAAGCTCGCGTCGGCCAGGCGGCGCACGCCGGAGACCCGGATCGGCTGCGCGGCGGCCTGGTGGCGGCCCGCGAACGCGCCCAGCCCGCGCGCGGCCCACCAGCGGCGGCCCAGCGCGGGCGCGGAGACCATGCCGACGACCGGCTCGTCGCCCTCCATCAGCGCGATCAGCGTGCCCCAGATCGGCACCCCGCGGATGAAGTTCTTGGTGCCGTCGATCGGGTCGATGACCCACTGCCGGTTGCCGCTGCCACCGGCGACCCCGAACTCCTCGCCCAGCACCCCGTCCCGCGACCGGGTCCGGGCCAGGGTCGAGCGCAGCGCCTTCTCCACCGCCGTGTCCGCGTCGGAGACGGGCGTCAGGTCGGGCTTGCTCTCCACGTAGAGGTCGAGCGCCTTGAACCGGGACATGGAGATGGAGTCGGCGGTGTCCGCCAGCACGTGGGCAAGCCCAAGGTCGTCCGAGTAGCGGGCCATGGCGAGAACTTATCGGATCTCCGCACCGGCGAGGTATCGGGTTGGCGGACCCGCCGTAAATGAGAACGCGTGGACCGCGCCGGGGCGGGTAATTTCACGGTATGAGCGAGCAGCGCGAGCGAATCATGGGCGCGGTGGCTCATGAGGACGACGAGCGCAGCGAGGAGGAGTCATGACTCCGGAAAAGGTGCTCCGGACGTTCCTCGACGAGCACGGGCGGCTGACCTCGATGCCCGCGAAGGCGGGCAAGCGGCGGGTGCTGCTGGAGCACATCGTGGCGGCCTTCGAGCCGGGGGTGAAGATGCCCGAGCGCGAGGTCGACGCGGTGCTGCGGGCCTTCTACGAGACCGACTGGGTGTCGCTGCGCCGCTACCTGATCGACACCGGCCTGATGGCGCGCGCCGACGGCCTCTACTGGCGCACCGGTGGTTACGTCGAGGTCTGACCCGTTTCGGTGTCGCCCGCCCGGGACGACAGCAGGCGGCGGTATGACGCCAGCCGCCGCGCGTCGGCCTTGCCCTGGGCCACCCACGCGTCCAGGGCGCACTCGCCGCCGTTGTGCTCGCAGTTCGGCGGGCAGTCGACGGTGCCCTCGACCAGGTCGGGGAAGCCGTGCAGCAGGTCGTCGGAGGAGACCAGGGCCAGGCCGAAGCTGCGTACGCCCGGGGTGTCGATGATCCACGATTCCCGCTTGTCGGGCAGCCGCAGCGCGACCGCGCTGGTCGAGGTGTGCCGCCCCTTGCCGATGGCGCTGACCACGCCGACCGCCCGGCGCGCATCCGGGATGAGCCGGTTGACCAGCGTCGACTTGCCCACGCCGGAGTGCCCGACCAGCACCGACCGCCGGCCGGACAGCCGCTCGCGCAGCTCGTCGAGGTCGCCGTCGGGGCGGGTCAGCACGTGGTCGAGGTCCAGCTCGGCGTAGTAGCTCAGCACCTGCTCCGGCCCGGCCAGGTCGGCCTTGGTCAGGCACAGCAGCGGCTCGATGTCGGCGGCGTACGCGGCGACCAGGCAACGGTCGATGAAGCCCTCGCGCGGCGGCGGATCGGCCAGCGCGCTGACGATGACGAGCTGGTCGGCGTTGGCGACGACCACCCGCTCGATGCGGCCCTCGGCGGTGGTGTCGTCGTCGTCGGCGGTGCGCCGCAGCACCGAGCGCCGCTCCTCGATCCGTACGATCCGGGCCAGGCTGCCCACGTCGCCGGTAACGTCGCCGACCAGGCCCACCTCGTCGCCCACCACGACGGACTTGCGGCCGAGCTCGCGCGCCCGCATGCAGGTGACCTCGAAGACCTTCTTGCCCTCGTGCACCACGCAGGTGTAGCGGCCCCGGTCGACGGCGACCACGAACCCGGTCACCGCGTCGTCGTGCTTGGGCCGGGTGCGGGTGCGGGGACGCGAACGCGACGACTTGGTGGCCCGCACCTTCACGTCGTCCTCGTCGTACTCCCGCTTCTTCTTCACGGCTGGCCTCTCATCGTCCGGCGACCACCGCGCTCCATAGTGCCGGGAATTCGGGCAGGGTCTTGGCGGTACACGCCACGTCGGTGAGCTGGACCCCGGGCACCCGCAGCCCGATGACGGCGGCGGCGTGCGCCATCCGGTGGTCGTCGTAGGTCTCGAAGACCGAGCCGGTCAGCGGGCCGGGCGTGATGGTCAGCCCGTCCCGGGTCTCCTCGACCCGTGCGCCGAGCGCGGTCAGCTCGCGGGCCAGCGCGGCCAGCCGGTCGGTCTCGTGGGTGCGGATGTGCCCGACGCCGCGCAGCGTCGACGGGCCGTCGGCCAGCGCGGCCAGCGCGGCGACGACCGGGGTCAGCTCGCCCACGTCGGACAGGTCGGCGTCGATGCCGCTGATGGCACCCGTGCCGGTGACGGTGAGGCCGCGCTCGGAGAGCGTGACCGTGCCACCCAGCGCGCCGAGCAGCTGCCGGACCTTGTCCACCGGCTGCACGCTGCTGCGCGGCCAGCCGGCCAGGGTGACGCTGCCGCCGGTGACCAGTGCCGCGCCGAAGAACGGGGCCGCGCCGGACAGGTCCGGCTCGATCTGCCAGGCCCGCCCGGACAGCCGGCCCGGCGCCACGTGCCAGACGTCGCGGACCGAGTCGTCGACCGCCGCGCCCGCGGCGCGCAGCATCTGCACCGTCATCCGCAGGTGCGGCGCGCTGGGCACCGGGTTGTCGCCGACGTGGCGCACGGTGATGCCCTCGTCGAAGTCGGCCGCCGCGAGCAGCAGGCCGGAGATCAGCTGGCTGGACAGCGAGGCGTCCACGGCGACCTCGCCGCCGCGCAGCCCGCCCTTGCCGTGCACGGTCAGCGGCAGGCCGTCGATGCTCGACGCGTCGATCGTCGCGCCCAGCTCGCGCAGCGCCTTGAGCAGCGGCCCGAGCGGGCGCTGGCGGGCCCGGGGGTCGCCGTCGAAGGTGATCGGGCCGTTGGCCAGCGTGGCCACCGGCGGCAGGAAGCGCATCACCGTGCCGGCCAGGCCGACGTCGACGTGGGCGGGCCCGACCGGCGGCCGGGGCCGAATCTCCCAGCGCTCGTCGTCGGAGGTGGACACGTGCGCACCCAGTGCGCGCAGCCCGGCCGCCATCAGCTCGGTGTCGCGGGCGCGCAGCGGGGCCAGCAGCGTCGACGGCCCCATGCCGAGCGCGGACAGCACGAGGGCCCGGGCGGTGATGGACTTCGAACCCGGCAGGCGCACGACAGCGTCGGTCGCATCGACCGCGGTCGGTGCGGTCCATGGCACGAGTGCTCTGCTCACACCTGCTCCTCGCTGCGCTCGTCGGCGTCGGGTCGGCCGCACCCGGTCTGCTCAGTGCGTTCGGTTACGCCTCACAGTCTGCCTGATGACCGCTGGTGAGCAATCCTCGGTGGTGCGCCGTTCCAGGCGGAACGCCGGGCCGAGCCGGCAGCGCGAGCTGGCGTAGGGTGGGCGCCATGTGTGGGCGGTACGCGACGACACGTACGGCGGCGGATCTGACCGCGCTGTTCACGGCCGAGGACGAGACCGCCGAGTCGCTGGCCCCCGACTACAACCTCGCGCCCACCGACCCGGCCCCGATCGTTCGCGTCTGCGCGACACGGGAGGCCCGGGTGCTGAGCCTGGCGCGGTGGGGCCTGGTCCCGCCGTGGGCAGACGATCCGCGCACCGGGCTGAAGCTGATCAACGCGCGGGCCGAGACGCTGGCCACCTCGCGTGTGTTCGCACCGTCGTTCGCGGGCAGGCGCTGCATCGTGCCGGCCGACGGCTGGTACGAGTGGGTGCGCACCGAGAACGGCAAGCAGGCCTACTACATGACCGACCCGGTCGCCGGGCGCGGGCTGGCCTTCGCCGGGCTGTGGACGGCGTCGAAGTTCGGTCTGAGCTGCACCATCATCACCACGGCGGCGCAGGGCGAGCTGGCCCGGGTGCACGACCGCATGCCGCTGCTGCTGGAGCCGGAGCTGTGGGAGGCGTGGCTGACCGGCCCGGCCGACGCGGAACTGCTCGCGCCGCCGGGGCCCGGGTACCTGTCCGGTCTGGAGATCCGTCCGGTGGGCGCGGCGGTCGGCAACGTACGCAATGACGGCCCTGAATTGACGAGGCGGCTCGCCGAGCCGGAAGTTCAGATCAGTCTGTTCTGATTTTGCGCTGGATCGTGACAGTTTGCGTCACCAGTTTGCGGGTAAACCCTTGCCCGTTCCTTCTACCGTGCGGTAAGACACAGCGTCGGTGGTAAGCGGCAGTGCCGCGCGTCACCGTCTGTCTGAGCCGGATCCTCCCGCCGGGGCGGGGGGACCGACCCACGGGGGAGGTGGGTGGATGACCCGCGCGCGTATTCCACGCCCGCACGAAGTCGCCGCTGCTCGCAGGGACCCGCGTTTGGTGCGGGCCGTGCGGGAGCGGCATGACAACGCCTGGCGCACCAGAGGTGCCTGCCAGGCCGTCGACCCGGAGACGTTCTTTCCGGCGCCGCTGGAGCCGGCCGACACGGCCGTCCAGCTGTGCGGAAGATGCCCGGTGTCGGGGGCCTGCCTGGCCTGGGCGCTCAGTGTCGGCGACTGCCACGGTGTCTGGGGTGGCACGACGGCACGCGAGCGGCGGGCCATGCTCGTCGCCTGGCGCACCGAGGAACAGCAGGAGGAACTGCCGTACACGGCGTACGGGCCCCAGCCGGACCTGGTGGTCTCGGCCGGTCAGCTCACGCCGCCGCAACGGGCGGCCGGGGTGACGCGGCAGCTGCCGCGGATCCCCACGCAGTCCCGTGCCGAGCTCGCCCTGTGCACGCTCGGCGAGGCGGAACGCGACACCGCGCTGCAAACCGTGCCCCTGCTGACCAGAGAGCACGCGCACGCCGCATGATCGCGGTATGCAAGGTCAGACGGTGTTCAACAAGGAAACGGTCGACACCGGGCGCGGCCCGGCAGGGGTAACCGTCACGATGCCCGGCGGTGCGGCCGGGGCAGGCGAAGTCGCCGCCCCGGTCGCGCTGCTCGTGCTCGGGCACGGGGCGGGCGGCAGCGTGGACGCGCCCGACCTGGTCGCCGTGCACGACGCGGCGGTCGCCTCCGGAGTGGCGGTGGCCCTGGTCACCCAGCCCTACCGGGTCGCCGGTCGGCGTGCGCCCGCGCCCGCGACGCACCTCGACGAGGCGTGGCGGACGGTCGTGGACGCGCTGGCCGAACGCCTGCCGGGGCTGCCGCTGATCGTCGGCGGCCGCTCCAGCGGGGCGCGGGTCGCCTGCCGCACCGCCGCCGCGGTGGGCGCGGCCGGCATCGTGGCGCTGGCGTTCCCGCTGCACCCGCCCGGCAAGCCGGCGCGCAGCCGGGCCGAGGAGCTGCTCACCGGGCTGCCCACGCTCGTCGTCAACGGCTCCGCCGATCCGTTCGGCGTGCCCGATGCCGCACCGGGGGTCGAGATCGTTGTCCTCCAGGGGGAGCGACACGACCTGCGCAAAGCGCCGGACACCGTCGGCCGGGCCGTGGTCACGTGGCTGCGCGCCCGCGGCTGGGCGGGTGGCGGCGATCGGGCGTGACGGTCGCCACTGCCCGGCGTGTCCCGCGGAATGCGACAGCCGTCGCGTGGCGTTACAGACCGCGGGTAGGCCGGAAGCCTCCGGCCCCGGCGAGAGGTGAGTCCATGGTGCGGACGGGAACGCGCTGCCTGCTGCGGTCGGGCGACGATCCGGTGCTGAAGACCGTGGAGCGGCTGCTGTCGGCTCCCGAGTGGCCGGCGGCGCTGGACGGCGACGCGGCCTCGGGCATTACCGCGGTGCCCGCCCCGCGGGTGCACCTGGCATCGGTAGAGTCAGCCTCAGCGCTGCGGTCCGCTGTCAAGGAGCCGCGGCAAGAGCGTACTCCGAGGGTGGTCTCGCGGTTGACCAGCACCGACAGCGTCGAAGAGCGTCGTTCCCGCTTCGAGCGGGACGCGATGCCCTTCCTCGACCAGCTCTACGCGGCCGCACTGCGGATGACGCGTAACCCGGCTGACGCCGAGGACCTCCTGCAGGAGACCTTCCTGAAGGCGTATGCCGCCTTCCACCAGTTCGAGGACGGCACGAACCTCAAGGCCTGGCTCTACCGCATCCTCACGAACACCTTCATCAACTCGTACCGCAAGAGGCAACGCCAGCCCATCCAGGCGCCGACGGACGAGATCACCGACTGGCAGCTGGCGGAGGCGGAGTCGCACACCTCCTCGGGGCTGCGCTCGGCCGAGACCGAAGCGCTGGACCGGCTGCCCGACAGCGACGTCAAGGACGCGCTGCAGACGTTGCCGGAGGAGTTCCGGTTGGCGGTCTACCTCGCCGACGTGGAAGGCTTCTCCTACAAGGAGATCGCGGACATCATGAACACGCCCATCGGCACCGTGATGTCCAGGCTGCACCGCGGCCGGCGCAACCTGCGCAAGCTCCTGGAGGGCTATGCGGCGGAGCGCGGGTTCTCGGGCACGACCAGCGCCCGGGAGGCGTCATGACCACGGAACACGAGGACGGCGACTGCCGCGAGGTGCTCACCGAGGTATACCTCTACCTGGACCTCGAGTGCTCCGACGACCGCCGCTCGCTGATCAAGCAGCATCTCGACGAGTGCTCGCCGTGCCTTCGCGAGTTCGGCATCGAGCAGGAGGTCAAGGCGCTGGTGAACCGGTGCTGCGGGCAGGAGCAGGCGCCCGCGGAGCTGAAGGACCGCCTCCGGGCCAAGCTGTCCGAGCTCGTGGTCGAGGTCGAGGCCAGCCGCGAACTGGGCTGATCGGCAGAATTTCATGATCGAGGCTCCGCCGTCGGCGGGGCCTCGATTCGTCTTCAGCGCAGGCGGAAGACCTCACCGCGCGGGGTGAACGGCAGCCGTGCCCGCTCGGGCATCAGGTACGCGTGCTCGCGGCGTACCCGCAGCACGTCGCAGTCGCCGTCGGTGATGATCAGGATCGGCCCGTCGGCGGGGAAGTCCTCGGCCCGTTCCAGCAGCCGGATGCCGGGCTGCAGCTCGGTGCCGCCGCGGCCGCGTACCTTCACCCGGCCCGCGATGTCCTCGACCGGCAGGTAGCCCGCGTCGTAGGCGGCCGCGTCGCAGAACACGACCCGCGCCGCGGGCACGTCGCGGGCCAGCGCGTACGACGCGATCGCGCCCAGCGCCCGGCCCATCAGCTCGGTGCTCATCGAACCCGAGGTGTCCAGCACCACGCCGAAGGTGCGCTGCCGCTCGACCAGTTCGGGCCGGGCCCGGCCGGGCCGCGGGATGTCCGGGGTCGACGCCTGGCGGCGCGAGGCGCGGGCGTACGAGCGGGTCGGCTCCAGCGGCGTGAAGTAACGGTCGAACCACTGCGCCAGCTGCACGTCCCAGGGCGGCGGCGGGTGGTCCAGCACCCGGATCTCGGCGACCAGCCCGGCGGGCAGCAGGCCGCGGCCGGTCTGCTCGTGGTGTGCCAGCCCGCCGAGCAGCGCCCGGCGGCAGAAGTCGTCGACGTCGCCCGCCCGCCGCGCCTCGCCCGCCCCGGGGATCGGCCGGTCGAGCATGTCGCCCAGCCCGCGCCCGCGCAGCGTGGCCAGCTTGCGGTAACGGCGCAGGTTGCCGGTGATCAGGTCGTACACCTCCTCGCTGGAGTGGTCCTTGAGCGCCGGGTCGTAGAGCACGTCGTCGGGCATCTCGCCGACGCCCATCTGCACCAGCCAGCCGTTGATGACGAAGTCGGTGGCGACGTTCCACAGGTACGGGTCGCGCGGGCCGACCCGCTGCCCGTGGCGCAGCGCGGCGTGCAGCATCTCGTGCGCGAGCACGAACCGGCGCTCCGGCCCGGACATGCGGTGCAGCGGGTTCACGTAGATCTCGCCCGCCTCGGCGTCGACGGCCGCGACGGAGATCTGCCAGGTGCGCGCCAGCTCGGCGTCGGCGACGATGCGGAATCCCGCGGCCAGTGCGCCGAGCAGTGGGTACGACGACACGAACCAGCGCCGCGCCTGCTCCCACGGGTGGTCGGGGGCGAGCTCGCCGTCGGCGCGCGGCCGCTGCTGCCCGGCCTCCTCGACGGCCTCGGTGGCGGCGGCGGCCAGCCCGACGGCGAACAGCTCCGACCAGGTCGGCGGCGGGGTCGCGGCGGCGGCCTGCCGCGCCCAGCGCCCGTGCTCCGGCTCCGGCGCGAAGCCCAGGTCCTGGTCGGGGGACGCGCCGCCGCCGCCCAGCGCGGCGTACTCGGTGGGCACGCCGGTGTCGCGCCACAGCGCCGCCAGCCGCTCCTCGTCGGTGCCGGGCAGCTCGGCGGGCACCATGAACGGCGGCGTGCCGATCCGCAGCTGCTGCTGGAACCGGGTCACCGCCAGGCAGGCCGCGGCCTGCGCGGCGTGGTCTGCGATCCGGCCCGGCTCCAGGTGCCCGAAGCCGAGGTGCAGCGTGCAGTGGGCGAGCACCCACATCCACTCGGCGGGATCGGCCGGGGCGTTGCGGTTGACGGTGATGAGGCCGTCGGGGCGCACCCGCGCCCAGCCACGGGCGCGGCCCAGCTCGGCGTCCTCGGCCCACGTGCTGCGCAGCACCCGGCCGTGGTGCGAGGAGTCGTCCATGGTGCGGAACATGCGCTGGGCGAAGACAGCGCGCGCGGCGGTCTGGAAGGCCTCCAGCCGCGGGTCCTTGCGCCGCTCGCTCCGGCGGCGGCTCACGTGCGGGCCGCGACCAGGCGCGGCAGGTCGCGGGTGACCTCCACCAGGAACCAGGCGGGCAGCACCGGGCGGCCCTCGGCGTCGGCGGCGACCACGAGCTGCGCGCACTCCAGCGAGATCTCGGCCAGCTCGACCAGCAGGCCCTTGGCACGCATGGCGAAGTCGCGCACGGCCCGGCTCGCGTGCTCGCGGCTGTCCGGCAGGTCCCGGACCAGCCGGGCCCGGAACGCCTCGGCGAAGAAGAACAGCAGGTCGCGGTCGGTGACGGCGCGCGGCCAGGAGGCGTCGCCGCGCACGATCGCATCCAGGCCGTAACGGTGGCGCACCGTCTTGACGTAGGCGCAGAAGCCCGACGCGTGTGCCGGGGTGAGCGTGCCGCCCGCCAGCAGGCGCAGCGTGTCCTCGACGATGTCGTCGCCGTAGGAGCGCAGCGCGTCGGACAGCATGTGCCAGGCGCGGGGGGTGGAGAACGGCTCCTCGGTCTTCGGCGGCTGCACCCACAGCTGGTCGGGCCGCTGGGTGAGGTAGTCGAGCACCCACGGGTGGATGCCCGCGCCCGCCGCCCAGCCCAGCCAGTCCACCGCCGACGCCCGCAGGTGCAGGTGCAGCAGGCGGTTGACCAGGGCGGACGCCATCGGGCGGGCGAGCGCGTTGTCGGTGGCCCGGTTGCCGGCGCCGATCACGATCGAGCCCGGGGGCAGCTCGTACTCGCCGATGCGGCGGTCGAGGATGAGCGAGTAGAACGCCTTCTGCACGTCGGGGCTGGAGGCGTTGAGCTCGTCGAGGAAGAGGCAGTACGGCTCGCTGCGGGCGATGCTCTCCGGCGGCGCGAAGCGGCTGCGGCCGTCGCGCAGCTCGGGCACGCCGATCAGGTCCTCGGCGGCGAGCTGGGTGCCGACGAGCGTGACGCAGGGCAGGCCGAGCGAGTCGGCGAAGGCGCGGACCAGGGAGCTCTTGCCGATGCCCGGCGCGCCCCAGACGAAGACAGGCCGGACCACCGCGACGTGCAGGAGCAGGTCGGGCAGCTGGGCCGGGGTGAGCGTGAGCGCGGAGTGCACGGCGGGAAATGATCCGCCCCGCCGTGCACCCCGGCAACGTGATTAGGCGTTGGGTCGCTTGCCGTGGTTGGCCTTCGAGCCCTTACGAGCCTTCTTCTTACGGGCCTTCTTACCCATGGTGAACACCCCTTCCGTCTTCGGCGGTTCGCAGCCTCAGATCCTATGCGCAGGTTGAACGGCGCTGTCCAGGCGCTCCGTGATTGGATACGGAACGTCCTGCTTGCGATCCAAGAAAGGGGCCCGGCGATGGCCGAGGAGATCAAGGCCGAGATGGTGGCCAACGTGTGGAAGGTCGTGGCGGCGGCGGGAGACGAGGTCTCCGAGGGCGACACCCTGGTCATCCTCGAATCGATGAAGATGGAGATCCCCGTCATCGCGGAAGCCGACGGCGTGGTCTCCAAGATCGCCGTGAACGAGGGTGACGTCGTCCAGGAGGGCGACCTCATCGCGGTCATCGAGTAGTAGCCTCACCGGGCATGACCGAGATCCACGTCCGTCCGGCCACGCCGGCCGACCACGACGCGATCGGTGCGCTGTCCGTCGCCGCCTACCGTGGCGACGGGCAGACCCGCGAAGACCACCCCTACGAGCCGCACCTGCGTGACGTGGCCGCCCGCGCGGCCGTCGCCGAGGTGCTGGCCGCCGTCGACGAGGTGACCGGTGCGGTGCTGGGCTCGGTCACCTTCGTGCTGCCGGGCAGCCCGCTGGCCGAGCTGGCCACCGAGGGCGAGGCGGAGTTCCGCATGCTCGCCGTGTCGCCGCAGGCGCAGGGCCGGGGCGTGGGCGAGGCGCTGGCCCGCGCCTGCCTGGACCGCGCCGCCGAGCTGGGCTGCCGCAGCGTAGTCATCTGCGTACGCGACTTCGCCGCCGGCGCCCGTCGGCTGTACGCCCGGATGGGTTTCGAGCGCGCCCCCGAGCTGGACTGGTCACCCCTGCCCGGCGTGACCCTGCTGGGCCTGCGCCACCCGGTCGCCTAACGAAGCAGGTCGTAGGCGACCTCCATGGCCGCCTCGCGCAGGTCCTCGTCGCTGATGTCGGCGTCGCGGAGCAGGAACCAGCTGGTGTTGATGGCCAGCACGGCCATGCCCGCGCGCAGTTTCGCGGTCGGCGTCGACTCGGGCTCGACCAGCAGGCCGATGAGGTCCATCATCGCCTGGCGCATCTTCGCGCCGGCCGGCGCGTTCTTGAAGGCCGGCTGGTTCTGGTGGAAGAACTGCATCACCTTCGAGTACCGGCCGGTGTAGAGCTCGTCGGCGTAGCGCCGCAGCAGCTCGCGCCGGAACTCCGGCGAGCGCGGGTCCGGCTGGCTGCGGGCCCACTCCACGATCTTGTTGAGCTTGACGAGCTGGTCGGCGCTGAAGCTGTCGACGATCTCTTCTTTGCTCTTGAAGTGGTAGTAGAGGGCGGCCTTGGTGACACCCAGGCTCTCCGCGATCTCGCGCAGCGAGGTGGCGTCGTAGCCCTGCTCGGTGAAGAGGTCGAGGGCGACGGTCTGGATGCGGGCACGGGTGTCGGGCCGGGGCTCGGCACGGCTGGCTACGGGCTCGTTCATCACTGCTCCGTGTTACGTCGACCACACTGTCATCCGGTCGCGCGAACTAACTTGACGGCCGGCAAGTAGGGAACTTACCGTACGGCTAGTAAATATTCTAGCCGGGCGGCAGGTAAGCGTACCGGTGAACGAGTGGAGCCCCCGTGACCACAGTCCAGGACCGGACGTCCTCCCCTGAAATCCCCAAGCCGAATCTCCGGGTGGTGTTGCCCGGTCTGATGCTGGCCATCCTCCTGGCGATGCTCGACAACATGATCATCGGTACGGCCATGCCCCGCATCGTCGGCGAGCTGGGCGGCCTCGACAAGCTCTCGTGGGTGGTCACGGCGTACGTGCTGGGCACCACGATCTCGACGCCGATCTGGGGCAAGCTGGGCGACCTCTACGGCCGCAAGACCATCTTCCTGGTCTCGATCGTCATCTTCCTGGTCGGCTCGGCGCTGTCCGGCGCGGCCGGCGAGATCGACCCCGCCTCGGGCATGAACCAGCTCATCGCCTTCCGTGCCCTGCAGGGCCTCGGCGCAGGCGGTCTGATGGTCGGCGCCATGGCGATCATCGGTGACCTGGTCTCCCCCCGCGAGCGCGGCAAGTACCAGGGCATGATGGCCGCGATCATGGGTGTCGCGATGATCGGCGGCCCGCTCATCGGCGGTGTCATCACCGACCACTTCGACTGGCGCTGGGCCTTCTACGTGAACCTGCCGATCGGCGGCATCGCGCTGTTCGTGCTGGCCACCACGCTGCACCTGCCGAAGTACCGCACCGAGCACCGCATCGACTGGCTGGGCGCGGCGCTGCTGAGCGTCGGCGTCACCGCGCTGGTGCTGATCACGACCTGGGGCGGCAACAAGTACGCCTGGGGCTCGAAGGAGATCATCGGCATGGCCGTCCTGGGCGTGGTCATGGTCGGCCTCTTCCTGTGGACGCAGACCCGGGTCGCCGAGCCGATCCTGCCGCTGGGCATCTTCCGCAACCGCAACTTCAGCCTGGTCTCGGTCATCGGCTTCATGGTCGGCTTCGCGATGTTCGGCGCGATCTCCTTCCTGCCGCTCTACATCCAGACCGTGCAGGGCGCCTCGGCCACCAACAGCGGCCTGCTGCTGCTGCCGATGATGCTGGGCATGATGGTCACCTCGATCGTGGCCGGCCGCACCATCACCAAGACCGGCAAGTACCGGATGTTCCCCATCCTGGGCGGCATCACGCTGGCGCTGTCGATGCTGCTGCTGACCCGCCTCGACGTCGACACCTCCATCACCGAGTCCTCGATCTACATGGTCGTGCTCGGTGTGGGCATGGGCTTCCTGATGCAGACCACCATGCTGATCGCGCAGAACAGCGTGGACCAGAAGGACCTGGGCGTCTCCAGCTCGACCGCGACGTTCGTGCGCTCCATCGGCGGTTCGTTCGGTGTCTCGATCTTCGGCGCCGTCTTCGTCAACCGGCTCAAGGACGACCTGTCCGGCGCGATGCCGGCGGGCGCGCCGGCCGGCGGCATGTCGCTCGACGTGGGCGGCCTGCAGCCGGACAAGCTGGAGCAGCTGCCCGGGCCGATCAAGGAGGCGGTGCTGCACGGCATCGCGTACGCCACTTCGGGCCTGTTCTGGTGGGCGCTGGGCTTCGCGATCCTGGTCCCGATCGCGGCCTGGTTCATCAAGGAGGTGCCGCTGCGCGGCTCCGAGTCGATGACCGACGGCGAGCCGGCTGCCCGCCCGCTGGTGGCCGTCGAATGATCCGCGCACGCGCGACGAGCTGAACCGCGCACGCGCCTGCGCGAGGCCCCGTCCCGGCTGTATCTGCAGCCGGCACGGGGCCTCGCCGTCTTCAGCCGCGGCCGAGCAGCCGGTCCAGCCAGGACCGCCGGGGGCGGGGCAGGGGCACCGCCGGGCCCGGTGCGTACGCGGTGGACGCGGGCCACTGGTCCTGGGCCAGCTCCCGGGCGAGGGTGCGCACCGCGGCGGGCATGCCGGGAGTGATGAAGGCGAGCTGGGCCACCGACGCCCCGATGGTGACCGCACGGGTGCGCCCGGCGTCGAGCAGCGCCCGCAACCTGGCCGCGACCAGTTCCGCCACGTCGGCCCGGCAGGACGGGTCCACCCAGGCGGCGGTGACCAGCGCGTAGAGGGCGGCCTCGGTGGTCCAGTCCTCGGCGCCGAAGGCGATCTCCACCAGCAGCCGCCGCCGGGTCGAGGTCGCCCACGGCTCCCCGGTGCGGTGGTGCAGCAGACCGAGGCAGGCCCACACCTGCAGCCGCCGCTCCGGCACGGTGACCTGGTCGGGGTCTGTCTCGACCGTCGCGGTCGGCGGGTGCACCAGCGCCGCGAGCAGCTCGTCGACCGGCACCCCGGACAGCCGCACCGCCATGTCGTACGCCATCGGCGGCGGCGCCCAGCCCAGCGGCAGCATGGCGGCGACCTCCCGGCCGGCGGTCGGCGTCGGCGGGTCCAGCGCGGGCGTCGGCCGGGTGCCGTCGAAGTCCCACAGCCGTATCCCCGGCCGCAGCGCCACTCGCGGGTCGGGCAGGCCGGGCTCGCTCGCCGAGACGGCCACGCCCGGCCAGGCCCGCCGCAGCAGGGCGAGCGCGCTGGGCGACTCCATCGAGGACAGTCCCAGCTCGCCCGGGCGCGTCCGCTGCTCGTCGGTGGTCCGGCGCAGCGCGTTGACGCACGCCTCGACGGCCGCCGGCACGTAGCCCAGCCAGGGCAGCCCGTCGCAGCAGTGCTGCAGGTCGTGGTGCTCGTGGCTGGCGTCTGTGGTGGCCCGCATGAAGTCGGCCAGCGCGACCAGGTGGTCCGGGTCGCCGTCGGACTGGAAGCGCAGCCGGTGCGCGGTGTGCACGGCGCAGTCGTACGACGGGTCCTTGACCAGGGCCTGCTCGATCAGCTCCAGCGCCTCCGCGGTGTGGCCGAGCTCGGTGAGCCACAGCGCGAGATCCGAGGTGACCGACAGGTCGTCGGGGTCGTGCCGCTGCGCCGCGCGCATCGCCCGCACCGCGGCGGCCAGCTGGCCGTCGGCGCGCAGCGCGTTGCCCCACCACATCTCGGTCAGCTTGGTCGACTCCAGCTCCACCCCGCGCTGTGCCCAGCGCAGCGCCAGCGGCACCTCGCGCAGCCGCCGCGCCACCCCGGAGGCCGCCCCGTGCAGCAGCGCGTCCTGCGGGTATGCGGCCAGCGCCCGCTCGGCCAGGGCCAGGTACGGCCGGGTGGCGGCGGCGATGGGCACGGGAGCCGGATCGGGCAGCGCGCCCAGCACCGCGAGCAGCACCCGCACCAGGCGGTCGGCGGGGACGAGCCGCGGGTCCAGGGCCTGCACCCAGCTGACGTCGGCCCACGGCCGGCCAGGGTTGTGCACGGTCGCCTGCGCCAGCAGGCTGAGCGCGTCGGCGTACCCGCCGTGCCGGGCCAGCACGTGCGCGAACGCGACGACCCGGCCCACCGGCGCGCGCTCGCCGGGGCGGAACAGGGCCAGGCCGCCGTCGTCGGAGCGCGCCGCCAGCTTCGCCAGCAGCTCGTGCGCCTCGGGCAGGCCGGGTTCGTGGGCCAGCGCCACGGACAGGTGGCTCACCGCATGGTCCAGGTCGTGCTCGTCGAGCGCGAGGCCGGCCAGGGCGAGCTCGCCCAGCGCCTCCTGATGCGGGTCGTTGACGCCGTCGGCCACGTGATCTCCTCGGTCCGCGGAACACGTGGGGGTCCCCCAGGCGCTACCGCCTGAGCGGCGGCGCCGATACGGGCCGTGTTCCCGGACAGGCTAGAGCCGGTCGGGCAAGCTGTGTGCCCCTGCTCATTAGTGCGCACTGTGTTGCCGCAGCGGGCATGAACGTGCAAGACTGCGCACCGAACGCGCGATTTCGCGCAGCACTCCAGGGCGAAGTGGTAGGAGAAAGAGATGGCCCAGCGTGGCACCGGAATGGCAGCCGACATCGCCGAGCAGCCGGAGGTTTACGCGACGCTGCTGGAGCCCGCGCACGCCGGCGCCATCGCGCAGGTGGCGAAGGTGATCGCGGAGCGCCGCCCGCAGCACGTCGTGTTCACCGCGCGCGGCACCTCCGACCACGCCGCCCTCTACGCGGCCTACCTCACCGAGATCCGCCTCGGCCTGCCCGCCGGGCTGGCCTCGCCGAGCGCGATCACCGTCTTCGGCGCCCGCCCCGACCTGTCGCACGCCCTGGTCATCGGCGTCTCGCAGAGCGGCGGCTCGCCCGACCTGGCCGAGGTGCTGCGGGTCGCCCGGGAGTCCGGCGCGCTCACCCTCGCGGTGACCAACAACCCCGAGTCGGTGCTGGCGCAGACCGCGGAACTGTCCGTGGACGTCGCCGCCGGGCACGAACGCGCGGTCGCGGCCACCAAGACGTACACCGCCGAGCTGATGGCGCTGCTGATGCTGATCGAGGGCGTACGCGCCGGCGACGGCGTGCTGCCCGCGGACGAGCGGGCCGCCCTCGCCAAGCTGCCCGAGCTGGCCACCCGCACGCTGGCCGACACCACCGCGTCCGAGCTGGCCGCGCGCTACCGGTTCGCGGCGCGCATGGTCACCACCGGCCGCGGCTACGCCTACCCGTCGGCCCGCGAGGCCGCGCTCAAGCTGATGGAGACCTCGTACCTGCCCGCGCTCGCGTTCTCCGGGGCGGACCTGCTGCACGGGCCGCTCGCGATGACCGACCCGGACGTGCCGGTGCTGGCCATGGTGGGTGCCGGGCTCGGCGGGCAGGCCATGCGCGAGGTGCTGGCGCGCCTCGATGAGCGCCGCGCCGACGTCGTCGCGGTCGGCCCCGAGGCGGTGCCCGGCGCGAAGGCGCTGCTGAACGTGCCCTCAGTGGACGAGCGCTACGCCCCGCTGCTGGAGATCCTGCCGCTGCAGCAGCTCGCGCTGTCGCTGGCACTGGCCCGCGGCGAGGACCCCGACGCCCCCCGCGGCCTGAAGAAGGTCACCGCCACGCTGTAGCACGCGTCGTGAGAGGCTGACAGCGTGTCAACGCTGCGTGAACTCGTCGAGGAGCACACCTCGCTCGGTCCGGTCGACATCGATCACCTGCACCGGCTCGCCGGCGACTGGCAGATGATCTCCGATCTCTCCTTCGCCGACCTGCTGCTGTGGGTGCCGGTCGAGGGCGATCCGAGCGCCGGCCTGTCCTTCCTCTGCGTCGCGCAGGTGCGGCCGACCACCGCGCCGACGGCATACCAGGACGACCAGGTGGGGCGCATCTCCAGCGGCGCGGAGGTGGCCCATCTGGGCGTCGCGCGCGAGCAGGGCCGCATCTGGCGCGAGGGCGACCCCGTCTGGTACGGCGACACCCCCGCCCGGCACGAGGCCATCCCGGTCCGGCTGCGCGGCGAGGACGGCGAGGCCGGCCCGGTGATCGCGGTGGTGGGCCGGGACACCAACCTGTCCACCGCGCGCACGCCCAGCCAGCTGGAGCTGAACTACCTGACCACGGCCGACGACCTCGCCCAGATGATCGCCGACGGCACCTTCCCGTCGGTACGCCACCCGGGCGAGACCACGTCCGCGCCGCGGGTCGGCGACGGTCTGATCCGGCTGGACGGCAGCGGCAAGGTCACCTACGCCTCGCCCAACGCGCAGTCCGCCATCCGGCGGCTCGGCTTCTCCGCGCACCTGGTGGGCGAGGACCTCGCCGCGCTGTTCAACCGGCTGGCCGAGGACCCGCTGGAGGGCTCGGAGGCCAGCAACCGCATCCTGGGCGCGCTGCGCGGGGACGCGCCGCCGCGCAAGGAGATCGAGGCGCGCACCGCCACCGTGCTCAGCCGGGCGCTGCCGCTGATGCCCGCGGGCGTGCCGATCGGCGCGCTGGTGCTGGTCCGCGACATCACCGAGGTCAAGCGCCGGGACCGCGCGCTGATCACCAAGGACGCGACCATCCGCGAGATCCACCACCGGGTGAAGAACAACCTGCAGACCGTGGCGGCCCTGCTGCGCCTGCAGGCCCGCCGGGTCAACCACCCGGAGGCGCGGGCCGCGCTGGAGGAGTCGGTGCGCCGGGTCGCCTCCATTGCGCTGGTGCACGAGACGCTGGCCATGTCCGCCGACGAGGCGGTCGAGTTCGACGGCATCGTGGACCGGGTCGCCAACGCGGCCGCCGAGGTCGCCTCGCCGGAGTCCCCGGTGCGCACCCGCCGCGAGGGCACCTTCGGGGTGCTGCCCGCGGAGATCGCCACGCCGCTGGTCATGGTGCTCAACGAGCTTCTGCTCAACGCCGTCGAGCACGGCTTCGAGTCGCTGGAGGGCAAGGTCGCCGACGGGGCCGAGGTGGTCGTGCACGTCAACCGAGCCAAGCGGGAGCTGCACGTGACCGTCGCCGACAACGGCCGGGGCCTGCCCGAGGACTTCGACCCCACCACGAACAAGCGGCTCGGCCTGCAGATCATCCGCACCCTGACCACCGGTGAGCTGCGCGGCACCATCGAACTGCGCAACCGGGACGGCGGCGGCACGGAGGCCCTGCTGTTCGTGCCGCTGGCGAAACGCGACAGGTAGTCCCGTTTTAACAAAGAGCGATCTGCGTCACCCTCCGGTCAGAATGTGGGACGTTGCGCGAACGGTGATTGGCACGGGACTGTCCGCCGTGAGAAAGTGACTGCATGACCGCCGCTGCGAACCGCCGCCTGATGGGGCCCGGGCTCACCGCCCGCCGCCACATCGATTTCGGCCGCGTGCGCAGCGCCATCTGTCCGGCTGGCTGACTGCGCCCGTCCGTTTTTTCGAAACCCGGGCGCGCATACGCGCCGGGAGCATTCATTCTTTTGAATCCCAACCGCTGACCGCGGTGCTGGCGCATAGGCGCGTCCTCGCTCACTGGACTACAGGAGGACGCTGCGATGGCAGCATCGGCGGCAAGTACGCCAGCCACCACCCCGGGCCGGGCCGCGCGCAAACCGCGCGGTGAGGGTCAGTGGGCGCTCGGGCACCGCGAGCCCCTCAACCCGAACGAGCGCACGAAGAAGGACGACAACGGCCTGAACGTGCGCGCCCGGATCGAGAACATCTACGCCCACCGCGGCTTCGACTCGATCGACCCCGCCGACCTGCGCGGCCGGATGCGCTGGTGGGGCCTCTACACCCAGCGCAAGCCCGGGATCGACGGCGGCCGCACCGCGGTGCTGGAGCCGCACGAGCTCGACGACGAGTACTTCATGCTCCGCATCCGCATCGACGGGGGCCAGCTCGACCTGGCCCAGTTGCGTGCGATCGCGAACGTGTCGGCCAAGTACGGCCGGGACACCGCCGACATCACCGACCGGCAGAACATCCAGCTGCACTGGGTGCGGGTCGAGGACGTGCCGGCGATCTGGCGCGAGATCGAGGCGGTCGGCCTGTCCACCACGGAGGCCTGCGGCGACACCCCGCGCGTGGTGCTCGGCAGCCCGGTCGCCGGGATCAGCGAGCACGAGGTCCTCGACGCGACCCCGGCCATCGACGAGATCGTCGAGAAGTACATCGGCGACCCGGCGCTGTCCAATCTGCCGCGCAAGTTCAAGTCCGTGGTGTCCTGGCTGGCCGACGTGCCTTACGAGGCCAACGACATCTCCTTCCTCGGGGTGGTGCACCCGGAGCACGGGCCCGGCTTCGACCTGTGGGTCGGCGGCGGCCTGTCCACCAACCCGATGCTGGCCCAGCGCCTGGGCGCGTGGGTGCCGCTGGGCGAGGTGGCCGAGGTGTACGCCGCCGTCGCGCGCCTGTTCCGCGACTACGGCTACCGCCGCCTGCGCGCTCGGGCGCGAATCAAGTTCCTGGTCGCGGACTGGGGCGTGGCGAAGTTCCGGCAGATCCTGGAGGACGAGTTCCTCGGCCGCAAGCTGGTCGACGGCCCGTCGCCGGAGCTGCCCGAGCACCCCATCGACCACATCGGCGTGCACCGCCAGCGCGACGGGAAGTTCTACGTGGGCGCGGCGGCGGTCGCGGGCCGGGTCAGCGGCACGGTGCTGGCGCAGGTCGCCGACATCGCCGAGGCCCACGGGTCGGGCCGGGTGCGGCTCACGCCGTACCAGAAGCTGCTGGTGCTCGACGTGGCCGAGGACAAGGTGGAGTCGCTGATCGCGGCGCTGGACGGGATCGGGCTGCAGGCCCGGCCGTCGTCGTGGCGGCGCGACACGATGGCCTGCACCGGCATCGAGTACTGCAAGCTCGCCATCGTCGAGACCAAGGCGACCGCGGCGCGCACCATCGAGCACCTGGAGCGCACGATCGGCCGGATCGACGGCTCGATCTCGATCAACGTCAACGGCTGCCCGAACGCGTGCGCGCGGACCCAGGTCGCCGACATCGGGCTCAAGGGCCAGCTGGTCCCCGGCCCGGACGGCGAGATGGTCGAGGGCTTCCAGGTGCACCTGGGCGGCGGCCTGAGCATGGCGCAGGGCCAGAACCCGAACTTCGGCCGCAAGCTGCGCGGCCTCAAGACCACCGCCGCGGAGCTGCCGGAGTACGCCGAGCGCCTCGCCCGCCGCTACCTGGACGGCCGCAAGGACGCGTCCGAGCCGTTCGCGGAATGGGTGCTCCGCGTCGACGAGGACGAGCTCCGATGAGCGAGCGGAGCGGGCGCGTGGGCGTCGTTCGGCTCATCACGACGCCGGAGGCGGCGCGATGAGCGAGCGGAGCGAGCGCGTAGGTGCCGTTCGGCTCATCACGACGCCGGAGGCGGCGCGATGAGCGAGGGTGCGCAACGTGCGGTGCCGTACTACTGCCCGTTCTGCGGCGAGGAGGCCTTCCTCCGGCCGCACGCGGGTCCCGAGAACGAGGACGGAGAGCCCGCCAGCACACACGGGCAGTGGGAGTGCCGAGCATGTCGCAGGGTTTTCGCGCTGAAGATGATCGGACTGCTGGGGAGGGTGACGCAATGACCGTCGACGTGCGGCGTTCCACCGACGAGCTGATGGCACTGGCCAGCCGTGCCGGAGCCGAGCTGGAGGGCGCGCCGGCCGAGGAGATCATCGGCTGGGCCGCCGAGACGTTCGGGCCCCGCTTCTGCGTCACCAGCTCCATGGCCGACGCGGTGCTGGCCCACGTGGCCGCGCGGGTGGTGCCCGGCGTGGAGGTCGTCTTCCTCGACACCGGCCTGCACTTCCCGGAGACGCTGCGGGTGCGTGACCAGGTCGCCCGCACCATCCCGGTGACCGTGGTGACGGTGCGCCCCGAGATCAGCGTCGCGGAGCAGGACGAGCGCTTCGGCCCGCGGCTCTACTCCCGTGACCCGGACTCGTGCTGCTACCTGCGCAAGGTGAAGCCGCTGGAGGACGCGCTGTCCGGGTACGACGCGTGGGCCGCCGGCCTGCGCCGCGACGAGTCGCCGACCCGCGCCAACACTCCCGTGGTCCACTTCGAGCAGGCCCGCGGCAAGGTGAAGGTCAACCCGCTGGCCAACTGGACCCAGCCCGAGGTGGACCAGTACATCGCCCGCTACGACATCCCGGTCAACCAGCTGCTGAACCAGGGCTACGGGTCGGTCGGCTGCTGGCCGTGCACCCGGCGCATCCAGCCCGGCGAGGACGCCCGCGCCGGCCGCTGGGCCATGTTCGACAAGACCGAGTGCGGTCTGCATGCGGCCTGATCCGGCGGCCGCCGGCACCGCGGCAGCGCCCGTGGTGCTGGTGGCGCACGGCTCCCGCGACCCGCGGGCGCAGGCGGCGACCCGGGCCCTGGCCCGCGCGGTCGCCGCCGCCCGCCCCGGCCTGGACGTGCGGGTGGCGTTCCTGGAACTGGCCGACCCGCGCCCGGCCGACGTGCTGGGCACGCTGCGGGCGGCGGGGGAGCCCGCACCCGTGGTGGTCCCGCTGCTGCTGACCCGGGCCTACCACGGTCGGGTGGACCTGCCGGCCCAGGTCGCCGGGTTCGACTGCGTCATCGCCGACACCCTGGGCGAGGTGTCCGAGCCGCTGCTGGCGGGTCTGATCCGCCGGCTGCACGAGTCGGTGGCCGGCTACGACGCGGTGGTGCTCGCCGCGGCCGGCACCAGCGTGGCGTCGGGCCGGGCCATGGTCGACGAGGTCGCCGGGGCGCTCGCGCTGCGGCTGGGCGTGCCGTGTGGCACGGCGTACGCCAGCGCGGCCGCACCCACCGGCGGCGAGGCCGTCGCGGCGCTGCGGGCCCGCGGGGCACGCCGGGTGGCGGTGGCGTCGTACTTCCTCGCGCCCGGCCGGCTCTACGAAGCCGTGGTCGCAGACGCCCGTGCCGCGGGCGCGATCGGGGCGGCCGCCCCGCTGGGGGCGTCGAGGGAGCTCGTTCGGCTCGTGCTGCATCGCGTGGACGCCGTCGCGCCGCAGCGCGCCCTGCTGGCCGTCTGAGCGGGTTTCCGCAGGTCTTCACGGGGCGTATGCCTCAGCTCACAGACCGTTCAGAGCGCTCTGCGCGTCGGGTTCCGGACAACGTAAAAGCCCCGGAGCAGCGGCGCTCGGGGCTTTCTACGTTTTCGGTGAGGCGTTGCGGTTTCGCGGGTGCTCAGAGCGAGTGTGCGCGGACCCGAAGGCCGCCGCGGCGCTTGACGGCGCGCCGCTCCTCTTCGCTCATCCCACCCCAGACACCCGCGTCCTGCCCGGTCTCCAGCGCCCACTTGAGGCACTCGGTGGAGACGGGGCACCGCCCGCACACCTTCTTGGCCTGCTCGACCTGAAGCAGTGCGGGGCCAGACGTCCCGATCGGGAAGAACAGCTCCGGGTCTTCGTCGCGGCAGACCGAATGGTGGCGCCAGTCCATGGCGGAAACACTCCTTGTGATGGCAGTGGAAATTGCTAACGCTTGGTTTGGTACGTTCGGGCTTCTCTGTATGCGAACGCGCGTGAAGCGATTTGGATGCGATCCACTTGGTTACGGACCGCTACCGAAATCAGCAGCGCGTGTAGGAGCAACAGGTTCAGCGCTCGGTACGCTTGTGAATGCTTTCACGAACTCCCGCGATGTCAAGGGGGGTGCCGGAAATTAGGACAGACGGGTGAGCAAGCTCACGACCGTTTTGTCCGGATCACCGGGCGTTACCCTGACCCCCGCCAACCGACAGTCAGTGATCAATGTAGTACGGGGCGTAATAGGCCGCCAGTATTTCCAGCGTGTGTCACGTGTGCCCATTGACACAGATCTGCGTCGCGCTGCCTTTCGACAGCGACTCTTAGCAGATTACGCGCAGTGCCCCGGGCACAGCGGTGAATTTCACCTTTTCGCGTTCACCTAGGTAGTCCCCGTCTAGTTGGAACGCCTGCGGGGTGGCGCAACGGACGACGAACTCCGCCAGATCGTGGCGCACCATGATCTTCTTTCCGGTGACATCGCCCCGTTCGTCGGGGTCGTCCGGCTGGTGGGCCAACATCTGCGTGACCGTATGGAGGGTGCTCGGCAGGTGGAGGGCTTGCAGCGCAAGCACATCGAGCCCGCTGTCGAACGACGCGCGGGGGCTGGCGTGGATCGGCCGGTCCCCGAGATAGGTCCAGGGCGCGGTGTTCTGCACGATCACGTTCGCCAGGCCCTCGGCGGGTTCCGTGCCGTCCTCCTCCAGGGTGATGCCCGGCGCGCGCCGGCCCTCGACGAAGTACTGCCCGAGGGTGGAGCGCAGGTAGAGGCCGGGGGTGGACCGGCGGCCCTTGCGCCGCGCCTGCTCCACCCGGCGCACCACCGCGGCGTCGAGGCCCAGGCCGGCGCAGAAGGTGAAGTAGCGGTCGTCGGCCAGGCCCAGGCTGACCCGGCGGCTGGTGCCGCGGCGGAGCGCCTTGAGGATCACCGAGGTGGCGTCGACCGCGTACCGGGGCAGGCCCACGGCGCGCACGAAGACGTTGGTCGAGCCGCCGGGCACCACGGCCAGGGCCGGGGTGTCCGCGCCTCGCTGCGCCGCCATCAGGCCGTTGACGACCTCGTTGACGGTCCCGTCGCCGCCCAGCGCGACGACCACGTCGACGCCGCCCGTGGCCGCGTCGCGGGCGAGGTCGAAGCCGTGCCCGCGGCGGCGGGTGAAGCCGACGGTCAGCTCCATCTCACTGCGCAGGGCACCGGCCAGCACGTCCCGGGTTCGGGCGGACGTGGTGGTCGCCTTGGGGTTGACGACGAGCAGACCTCGCATGACCGGGAATGTACCGGGTGCGGTGACCTCGCGTTACGGCACCCGCACGCGGCGAGACGGTGGCCACCGGCGATTCGCTAGGGTGTCATTCATGTCCGCCGCCGAAACGACCGCCGCCCGTCCGCCCGCCACCCTGTACGGCGCGGTGGCGCTGATGGGGCTGCAGACGCTGGCGGTCACCGTGCTGGGCGCGATGCTGATCTACGCCGACCTCACCGCGGACGCGGCCGACCTCCGGCTGGCGCTCGGGGTGACGGTGTTCGCGCTGGTCATCGCGGGCAGCCTGGGCGGCCTCGCCCGCGCG
Source organism: Catellatospora paridis (assembly GCF_009720365.1). Classification (GTDB taxonomy): domain Bacteria; phylum Actinomycetota; class Actinomycetes; order Mycobacteriales; family Micromonosporaceae; genus Catellatospora; species Catellatospora paridis. The sequence continues at coordinate 257,567 of NZ_ML769320.1, forward strand.
CTGAGCCGCCGCCGGCCCGGCGCCCGCGGGCCGTCGCTCGCGCTGGAGCTGATGCTCTGCGCCCCGGCCTACTTCATGATCAACGGTGGCATGCCCCAGCTCGGCTGGACCGTCCTGCTCGGCGCGCTGGCCGTGATGGCCCTGATCCTTGCCCCCGCCACCACCCGCTGGCTCGGCTGGAACCCCCGCTGACCGACTCCTGGTCGGGGCCTCGCCGGTCCCTGCCGGCCCGGCCCGGCGCGGGATTCGGGGCGGGTCAGGCGGTGGGGAGTTCGGTGACCAGGCGGATGGTGGCGCGGCCGTCGGTCTGCTCGGCGTCGACGCGTGAGGTCAGGCCGCTGAGGACCTTCCAGGCGAACGCGGAGTTGTCCGGGAGTTTCCGCTTGCCGTTGACCGGTGCGGAGATCGCCACCGTCAGCTCGGTGTCGCCGATCTCGAAGCGGCAGTGCAACTGCCCGCCGGGCGGGGCGATGACCAGCAGCATCGCGCAGGCTTCGTCCACGGCGATGCGCAGGTCCTCGATCTTGTCGCCGGCGAAGCGCAGCCGGGCGGCCAGCCCCGCGGTCGCCGTGCGCAGCACACCCAGCCAGCCGCCGTCGGCAGGCACGGTGACAGCGACGACGTTGTCGGTAAGCGCCGTCGCCGCCGGTTGCAGAATCTGACTCACCTGGCCCAACCCCCCGCGCGGAGCCTAGCTCATAGCCGGGCGGTTGTGCGCGCTCGTCGTCCGGTGATGCCGGGTGGCCGTCCGGGCCACCCGGCATACGTCGGCGCTGACGTCCAGGCTCAGGCCTGCTTGGTCTCCCAGAAGATCTTGGAGATCTCCTCGATCTTGCCCAGCAGCTGCTCGGCCACCGCCGGGTCGGCCTGACCCTTGGTGCCGCCGGCGCCGGCCAGCTTGGTGGCCTCGTTGAACAGCTGGTGCAGGTTCGGGTACTTCTCGAAGTGCGGAGCCTTGAAGTAGTCGGTCCACAGCACCCACAGGTGGTGCTTGACCAGCTCGGCCCGCTGCTCCTTGATGACCAGCGCCCGGGTGCGGAACTCCGGGTCGGTGTTGGCCTGGTACTTCTCGCAGATGGCCTTGATCGACTCGGCCTCGATCCGGGCCTGGGCCGGGTCGTAGACGCCACACGGCAGGTCGCAGTGAGCACTGACCACCGTGCGCGGCTTCAGGCTGCGTCCTTTCAAGAACTGCATCGGGATCCTCCATGAGGTACGTGGTCTGAACGGGACAATGATCCCCTTGCGACCCTACTCCGCCGAGGAGGCTCTGTTGCGCTGGCCGCTGTTTCCCGTACTCGTGCACGGCCCGTCCATGGCGCCGACCCTGCGCCACGGCGACATGCTGCTGGTGCGCCGCGGCGGCCGGCCGGTGCGGTCGGGCGACGTGGTCGTCGCGCGCTTCCGGTCCCGACCCGACCTGCTGGTGGTCAAGCGGGTCCGGCGGGCACAGGACGGCGGTTGGTGGCTGATCGGGGACAACGGCCTGATCGCCGACGACTCCCGGGCGTACGGCGTGGCCGACGTGCTCGGCCGCGTGGTGTGCCGGTACTGGCCGCGCCCGGGTCGGCTGGGCCGCCGCGCCGTGGTGGCCGACGAGTGACCGAACATGAACCGGACACGGTCCCCACCAGGTGTGAAATGCTCCACGACCGGCGGCCCCGATCGTTGATCAAGTGTGGACCCGGGTCTAGACTCCTGACCTCGGGAGAACCCCGTGACCTCGCCGCGCCGTGTCAACGCTGACCCGTCGTTGAACCGACCGGCTCGTGTGCGTTGTCATCGTGGGAGTCCAAAGTGGATCATCCAGCTTTCGAGCGGCATCGGGGCGGCAAGATGGCCGTCGTCAGTACGGTGCCCCTGAATACCCGAGAAGACCTCTCCCTCGCCTACACACCCGGCGTCGCGCTGGTGTGCGAGGCGATCGCGGAGAACCCGGCCCTGATGGACGACTACACCTGGGTCGGGCACACCGTCGCGGTGGTGACCGACGGCTCGGCCGTGCTCGGCCTGGGCAACATCGGCCCGCGTGCCGCGATGCCGGTGATGGAGGGCAAGGCCGTCCTGTTCAAGCAGTTCGGCGGCGTGGACGCGGTGCCGGTGTGCCTGGACACCCAGGACACCGACGAGATCGTGTCGATCGTCAAGGCGCTCGCGCCCAGCTTCGGCGGGATCAACCTGGAGGACATCGCCGCGCCGCGCTGCTTCGAGATCGAGCGGCGGCTGGTCGAGGCGCTGGACATCCCGGTGTTCCACGACGACCAGCACGGCACGGCCGTGGTCGTGTTCGCGGCCCTGCGCAACGCGGCGACACTGCTCGACCGCAAGCTGTGCGACCTGCGCGTGGTGGTCTCCGGGGCCGGTGCGGCCGGGGTCGCGGTCACGAAGATGCTGATCGCGGGCGGGGTCGAGGCGTCCGCGGTGATCGTGTGCGACTCGCGCGGCGCGATCCACGCCGGGCGGGCCGACCTGGTGCCCGGTTCGGCGAAGGCCGAGCTGGCCGAGCGCACCAACGCGGGCGGCGTCAGCGGCGGCATCGAGGCGGCGCTGGACGGCGCGGACGTGCTCATCGGCGTCTCGGGCGGGCAGATCCCCGAGCGGGCGGTGGCCGGGATGGCCCCCGGCGCGATGATCTTCGCGCTGGCCAACCCGACGCCCGAGGTGCACCCGGACGTGGCCGGGCGGTACGCGGCGGTGGTGGCCACCGGGCGCAGCGACTTCCCGAACCAGATCAACAACGTGCTGGCCTTCCCGGGCATCTTCCGCGGCGCGCTCGATGCCCGCGCGACCCGGATCACCGAGGGCATGAAACTGGCCGCCGCGACCGCCATCGCCGACGTGGTCGCCGGGGAACTCTCCGCCGACGCCATCGTGCCCAGCGCGCTCGACCCGCGGGTCGCTCCCGCGGTGGCCGCCGCCGTGGCCGACGCCGCGCGCCGCGAGGGCGTGGTACGCGCCTGAACGGACCCTCAGGGTGGTCCGGCACGGGGGAGGGTCGGCTGTTAGCGTCGGGCCATGCGTGCCGTCTATGCCGACTCGATCAATCCGGACAATCCCCTGGCGGGACTCGTGGTGGGCGAGCGGCCCGACCCGCCGGCCGCCGAGGGCTGGACCACCGTGCGGGTGATGGCCAGCGCGCTCAACCACCACGACCTGTGGTCGCTGCGCGGCGTGGGCCTGTCCGCGGAGCAGCTGCCGATGATCCTGGGCTGCGACGCCGCCGGGGTCGACGAGGACGGCAACGAGGTCGTCGTGCACGCGGTGGTCGGGGATCCGGCGGCCGGGGACGGCGACGAGACGCTGGACCCGAAGCGCTCGCTGCTCTCCGAGCGCCACCAGGGCACCCTCGCGGACCTGGTGACCGTGCCGCGGCGCAACCTGGTGCCCAAGCCCGAGGGCATGACCTGGACGGACGCGGCGTGCCTGCCGACGGCCTGGCTCACGGCGTACCGCATGCTCACCACGCGCGGACGGCTGCAGGCCGGCGGCAGCGTGCTGGTGCAGGGCGCGGGCGGCGGCGTGGCCACCGCGGCCGTGGTGTTGGCCCAGGCGCTCGGTGCGCGGGTCTACGCGACCAGTCGGGACGCCGCCAAGCGGGAGAGCGCCGCCGGGCTGGGCGCGACCGTGCTGGCCCCGGGCGAGCGGCTGCCCGAGCGCGTCGACGTGGTCGTGGAGACCGTCGGCGAGGCCACCTTCGACCACTCCGTGAAGAGCACGAAGCCGGGTGGCCGCATCGTGGTGTCCGGTTCGACCTCCGGGCACCTGGCCACGGTCGACCTGCGCCGGATCTTCTTCCTGCAGCAGGAGGTCGTCGGCTCGACCATGGGCACCCGCGACGAGCTGGCGGCGCTGCTGGAGCTGATGGCCGCCCGGCAGATCGCGCCGGTGGTGGACACCGTCTTCGACTTCGCCGACGCGCGCGGGGCGTTCGAGCGGCTGGCCGCGGGCGCGGGCTTCGGCAAGATCGTGCTCGACCACCAGGCCTGAGGTCGCCGCCTCAGACCCGCGGGGTCGGCGCCGGCTCCGCGGTGGTCGCCGTCAGCCCGCCCCACGGGTCGCGGCAGACGTAGCTGAGATCCGCGTGGATCCAGCGGGCGTCGTTGTCGCGCAGCACCGGGCGTGCGCAGTGCAGGCAGGGCGAGACCCGGGGGTACGCCCCCCGGCCGCCTCCACCCGCACTCTGCTCGGCTCGCTCGCCGCGCTGCCCGACAGCGCCCGGCCGCGTGGTCGGCTCGTGCACGCATCCTCCCCAGACTCGCTCGTCGACGGCGAAAATCATCGACATTGTCGATGATGCTCTGTCCGATCAGGATACGCAAGCCCTCAGGCGGGCGGCCACTCGTGGGCCAGCACCGACCAGACCTCGCTGTCGTGCCGCTTGCCGCGGTAGGGGTAGGACTCGCGCAGCACGCCCTCCCGGGTCATGCCCAGCCGGGCCGCCACGGCCAGGCTGCGCGCGTTGTCGGGCCGGGTCTGCCACTCCACGCGGCTCAGGCCGCGCTCCCGGAACGCCCAGTCGAGCAGCGCCCGGCAGGCCCGGGTGATGAGTCCCCGGCCCTGGCCTGCCGGCTCCAGCCACACCCCGATCTCGCCGTTGCCGAACTCGGTGTTGACGCTGAACAGCATGGTGCCGCCCACCAGTGTGCCGTCCAGCCAGATGCCGAGGATGCGGCCGGTGCCCGCGGCCTGCATGTCGGCGTAGCGCTGCAGGGTGGCGCGAGCCGAGTCCAGATCGGTGGAGCGGCTCGCCCACGGGATCCACGGGTCGACGTCGGTCCGCGCGCGGTCCATGTGCGCCAGGAACTCCTCGGCCTGCCACGGCTCCAGCGGCCGCAGCTCTGCGCCGTCGCCGAGGGGGAGTGCGAACATGCTGGTCCTCTTTTCGTACCGGTGATCACGAACGGAGGCCATTCTGCCCCATCCGCGGTTCCGGCGAACCAGTCCGAAACGGTTTCAAACGGCGCTAGTCTGGCGTCGGGCATCGTGATCAATCACAGACACGGGGGGACTGATGAGCGAGCCGCAGGACAAAGAGGGGCGCCTGGACGACCTGGAGCATGAGGCCGCGGGCTTCATGAACCCGTTCAAGTGGGGCAAGAAGAAGAAGGAAGAGGAGGAGGCGAAGAAGGCGCAGGAAGCCCAGGCGCAGACCCAGGCTCAGGCGCAGGCCGCCCCCGCGCCCCCGCCGGCCGCGCCGCCGATCACCGAACCGGCGGCCGCGCCCAAGCCCGCGCCCCCGGCAGCGGCGGCGCCCAAGCCCGCGGCCCCGACGCCGAAGGCGCCCGCACCGCAGGCCGAGCGCACGTACAAGGTGAAGTCCGGCGACACGCTGTGGGACATCGCGGCGCAGTACTACGGCGACGGCCGGCAGTACATGAAGATCGCGAAGGCCAACAACATCGCCAACCCGAACCTGATCAACGTCGGCGTGGTCCTGAAGATCCCCGACTGAGCAGCGCACGTCACGCGGCGGCGGGCCGACCGGCCCGCCGCCGCGTCGTGTCCGGTGACGAGCCCGCGGCTCAGCGGGCCAGCAGCTCCGCGGTCTGGTTCGCGATCTCGAGTTCCTCGTCGGTGGGTACGACGCAGACGGCCGGGAACGCGCCGTCGGGCGAGATGAGGCGCTCGCCGCGCGCGGCGGACCCGTTGCGGTCGGCGTCCACCACGATGCCCAGCGTGCCGAGCCCCGACAGCGACGCCTCCCGGACCGGGGCGGCGTTCTCGCCCACGCCCGCGGTGAAGGTGATCGCGTCGACCCGGCCCAGCAGCGCGTAGTAGCCGCCGACGTACATCTTGACGCGCTCGCAGTACACGTCGAAGGCCAGCTCGGCCGCGGCGTCGCCCTCGTCGCGACGGCGCAGCACCTCGCGCATGTCGTTGTCGCCGCACAGGCCCTTCAGGCCGCTGCGCTGGTTCAGCAGGTCGTCGATGGCCTCGAAGGACATCCCGGCGACGCGGTGCAGGTGGAACACCACGGCGGGGTCGATGTTGCCGCTGCGGCTGCCCATCACCAGGCCCTCCAGCGGGCTCAGCCCCATGCTGGTGGCGACGCTGCGCCCGCCCCGCACCGCGCAGGCGCTGGCTCCGTTGCCCAGGTGCAGTGTGATCACGTTGACCTCGGCCGGGTCCCGGCCGAGCAGCTCGGCGGTGCGGCGCGAGACGTACTCGTGCGACGTGCCGTGGAAGCCGTAGCGGGCGATGCCGTTCTCCTGGGCCACCTCGACGTCGATGGCGTACATCGCCTGAGCCGGCGGGATGGTCCGGTGGAACGCCGTGTCGAAGACGGCGACCTGGGGCACCCCGGGCAGCATCTCCCGGGCGATCCGGACGCCCTCCAGGTTCACCGGGTTGTGCAGCGGCGCCAGCGGGACCAGCCGGGTGACCGCCTCCAGCACGGCGTCGTCGATGAGCGTGGGCGTGGTGAAGCGCAGCCCGCCGTGCACCACCCGGTGCCCGATGCCGTCCAGGTCGGACACGTCCGCCGAGAAGATCACCTCGCGCACCGCCTGGGCGCAGTCGGTGACCCGCTCGATCAGCCCGCCGTCGACGGACTTGCCGTCGACGTAGAGGCCCCACTTCACCGAGGCCGAGCCGCAGTTCAGGACCAGGATCTTCATGAGACCACCTGCGACTGGATGGCGGTGATGGCCACCGTGGAGATGATGTCGCGCACCGTCGCGCCCCGGGACAGGTCGTTGACCGGCTTGCGCAGGCCCTGCATGACCGGGCCCACCGCGACCGCGCCCGCCGAGCGCTGCACGGCCTTGTACGTGTTGTTGCCCGTGTTCAGGTCCGGGAAGATCAGCACCGTGGCCCGCCCGGCCACCTCGCTGCCCGGCAGCTTCGTCGCGGCGACGCTCGGGTCGACCGCGGCGTCGTACTGGATCGGGCCCTCCACCGGCAGGTCCGGGCGGCGCTCGCGGACCAGCTTGGTCGCCAGCGCCACCTTGTCCACCTCGGCGCCCTGCCCCGAGCCGCCGGTCGAGTAGGACAGCATGGCCACCCGCGGCTCCACCCCGAACCGGGCCGCCGTCTCCGCCGACGACAGCGCGATGTCGGCCAGCTGCTCCGGGGTCGGATCCGGGTTGATCGCGCAGTCGCCGTACACCAGCACGTGGTCGGCCAGGCACATGAAGAACACGCTGGACGCGACACCCACCCCCGGCTGCGTCTTGATGATCTCGAACGCGGGACGGATGGTGTCCGCGGTCGGATGCACCGCGCCGGAGACCATCGCGTCGGCCCGGCCGGTGTGCACCATCATCGTGCCGAAGTAGTTCACATTGGTCATCAGGTCGTACGCGATGTCGCGGGTCATGCCCTTGTGCGCGCGCATCCGGGCGTACTCGGTCGCGAACTCCGACCGCCAGCGGGCGTCCGCCGGGTTCACCAGCCGCGCATCGCCCAGGTCCAGGCCCAGCTCGCGGGCCCGCTGCTCGATCTCGTCCACCGGGCCGAGCAGGGTCAGATCGCACACGCCACGGCGGTTCAGCGCCTCGGCGGCGCGCAGGATGCGCTCCTCGACGCCCTCCGGCAGCACCACGTGGCGGCGGTCGGCACGGGCCCGCTCGATCAGTTCGTACTCGAACATCAGCGGGGTGACCCGGTCCGGCCGGCTCAGGTCCAGCCGCCCGGCCAGCTCGACCGAGTCCACGTGCGACTCGAACAGGCCCAGCGCCGCGTCGACCTTGCGCTGGTTGTCGCCGCGCAGGCGGCCCTCCAGCCCGGTCAGCGCGGCGACCGTGTCATAGCTGTCCGAGGGCACCGTGAAGATCGGCAACTCCACCCGGAACCGGCTGACCAGCGCCACGACCCGCGGGTCGGGTTCCACGCCCAGCGTCAGCAGCAGCCCCGACACCGCGGCCTGGCCGCCCAGGTGCGCGGCGAACGTGGCCACGATCAGGTCGGCCCGGTCGCCGGGCGTCACCACCAGGCAGTTGTCCCGCAGGTGCTCCAGGAAGGTCGGCACCGACGCCGCGCCCACCACGGCGCTGACCACGTCCCGGGCCATCGCGCCCGGGGTCGCGCCGTGCACCGGCGTGGCCTGCAACGCGGCGGCCACCTCGGCGACCGTCGGGGCGGCGATCGAGGGCAACTGCGGGATGGCGTACACCGGCACCGGCAGTGACGGCAGCCGCGAGTCCGCGCCCGGGGCGACCCGGTTGGCGATCACCGCCAGCACCGGCAGCTCGTCGCAGGCGTAATAGGCGGCGCGCACGGCGTCGGCGATGTCGCCGGAGTCGCGCCGGTGCCCGTTCACCACGGGCAGCACCGAGGCCCCCAGCTCACCCGCGATGCGCAGGTTGAGCTGCAGCTCCTCGGGCAGGGCGGGCTCGTCGTGTCCCTCGCCCAGGGTGCGGCCGAAGTCGGTGCCCACGACGATCACCGCGTCGCAGGAGCGCTCCAGCGCGTGGTAGTGCTCCAGGATCTCGCCGACCAGGTCGTCGGCCCGGTGCGCGCCCAGCAGCTCCGACGCGTGCTGGTAGCTCGGCCCGGCCGCGCCGACGGTGCCGTATCGGCTGCGCAGCAGCGCCACGATCGGGTCGGTCTCGCCGTCGTCACGGGTCAGCGGGCGGAACACCCCCAGCCTGCGCACCCGTCTGCTGAGCAGTTCCGCGAGGCCCAGCGCCACGGCAGACTTGCCGCCGCCCGCCTCGACGCCGGTCACATATACGCCACGAGCCACAGTCATACCGTACGGCGTGGCTGCGGTCCGACGCGCCGTACCCGGGCTAACCGGCGATCTACTCCTCGTCCTCGTCGAGGCGGGCGAGCCAGGTGGCGAAGCGCTCGACGGGGGTCTCGAACTCGGGGTTCAGGTCGATGAAGTCGCGCAGGCGCTCGGCCAGCCACTCCAGGGTGACCTGCTCGTCGCCCCGGCGTTCGACCAGCTCTTCGATGCCGCGGTCGGTGAAGTACATGGGATCCTCCGGAAAAGCCGCCGTCCCCGCCCCGCGCCTGCGGGCCGGGGACGGCGGTCATCACTGTGTTCGATCGCTCTGTGTTCAGGAGCGGGGCAGTGCCGCCTCCAGCAGCGCCGCCTGCTCGACGTCGTGCAGCTTGGTGGAGCCCACGGCCGGAGCCGCGGCGGCCGGGCGGGAGATGCGGCGCATGCGCACCCCGTCCAGGTGCTCCAGCAGGTTCAGGGCGACGAACGACCACGCGCCCTGGTTGGCCGGCTCCTCCTGCACCCAGCAGAAGTCCTCGGCCGAGCCGTACTTGGCCAGCTCCGCCTTGAGCTCGTCGACCGGCAGCGGGTAGAGCTGCTCCAGGCGGATGATCGCGGTGTCGGTGACGCCGCGCTCCTGCCGCGCCTGGACCAGGTCGTAGTAGACCTTGCCCGAGCACATCAGGACCCGCTTGACCTGTGCCGCGTCGAGCTGCGAGGTCTCGCCGATCACCGGCTGGAAGGTGCCCTCGGTGAAGTCGGCCACCGACGACACCGCGAGGCGGTGGCGCAGCAGCGACTTCGGCGTGAACACGGCCAGCGGCTTGCGCTTGCTCGACAGCGCTTGGCGGCGCAGCAGGTGGAAGTAGCTGGCCGGGGTCGACGGGATGGCGATGCGCATGTTGTCCTCGGCGGCCAGCTGCAGCCAGCGCTCCGGGCGGCCCGAGGTGTGGTCGGGGCCCTGGCCCTCGTGGCCGTGCGGCAGCAGCAGCACGAGGCTGGACCGCTGGCCCCACTTGACCTCGCCCGAGCTGATGAACTCGTCGATGACCGACTGGGCGCCGTTGACGAAGTCGCCGAACTGCGCCTCCCAGAGCACCAGCGCGTCGGGGTCCTCGACCGAGTAGCCGTACTCGAAGCCCAGCGCGGCGTACTCGGACAGCAGCGAGTCCTGCACGTGGAAGCGGGCGTCGTCGGCGGCCACCGCGGTGGCGGGCAGGAAGTCCGCACCGGTCTGCGCGTCCACGATCGCCGCGTGCCGCTGCACGAACGTGCCGCGGCGCGAGTCCTGGCCGGACAGGCGCACGGTCACGCCCTGGGCCAGCAGCGAGGCGAACGCGATGATCTCGCCGAAGCCCCAGTCGATGTCGCCCTCGACCGCCATCTTCGCGCGCTTGTCCAGCAGCTGCTGGATGCGCTTGTGCGGGGTGAAGCCCTCGGGCAGCGCGGTGTGCGCCTCGCCGATGCGGCGGACCAGATCGGTCGGGATCGCGGTGGCGACGGCCGGCTCCGGCAGCACCTCGCGGGCCCGGGTGAGCCGGCTGGACACCCCGGCGACCGCGTCGCGGGTGGCCTTGAACACCGTCTCCAGCTGCGTCTGGTAGTCGCGCAGCGCCTCCTCGGCCTGCTCGACGGTGATGTCGCCGCGGCCGATCAGCTCCTCGGTGTACAGCTTGCGCACCGAGCGCTTGGTGTCGATGATCTGGTACATCAGCGGGTTGGTCATCGAGGGGTCGTCGCCCTCGTTGTGACCGCGCCGCCGGTAGCAGACCATGTCGATGACGACGTCCTTGTTGAACTCCTGGCGGTACTCGAACGCCAGCCGTGCCACGCGGACCACCGACTCGGGGTCGTCGCCGTTGACGTGGAAGATCGGCGCCTGGATCATGCGCGCGACGTCGGTGCTGTACAGCGACGAGCGGCTGTACTCCGGGGCGGTGGTGAAGCCGACCTGGTTGTTGACGACCACGTGCACGGAGCCGCCGGTGCGGTAGCCGCGCAGCTGGGACAGGTTCAGCGTCTCGGCGACCACGCCCTGGCCCGCGAACGCGGCGTCGCCGTGGATCAGCAGCGGCAGCACGGTGTATCCGTGCAGGCCCAGGTCGAGGCGGTCCTGCTTGGCCCGGACGATGCCCTCCAGCACCGGGTCCACGGCCTCCAGGTGCGACGGGTTGGCGGCCAGCGACACGGTCGTCGTGAACTGCCCGTCCGGCGAGGTGAACTTGCCGGTCGAGCCCAGGTGGTACTTCACGTCGCCGGAGCCCTGCGCGGTCTTCGGGTCGAGGTGGCCCTCGAACTCACCGAAGATCTTCTCGTACGGCTTGCCGACGATGTTGGCGAGCACGTTGAGCCGGCCGCGGTGCGCCATGCCGACGACGACCTCGTCCAGGCCGCCCTCGGCGGAGGCCTGCAGGATCTCGTCGAGCAGCGGGATCAGCGACTCGCCGCCCTCCAGCGAGAAGCGCTTCTGGCCGACGTACTTGGTCTGCAGGAAGGTCTCGAACGCCTCGGCGGCGTTGAGCCGGCCCAGGACGTGCTTCTGCTCCTCCGGGCTGGGCTTGGTGTACTTGCGCTCGACCCGCGCCTGGATCCAGTTGCGCTCCTCCGGGTCGGTGATGTGCATGTACTCCACACCGACGCGGCGGCAGTAGGAGTCGCGCAGCACGCCCAGGATGTCGCGCAGTTTCATCACGTCCTTGCCGGCGAAGCCGCCGACCGGGAACGTGCGGTCCAGGTCCCACAGGGTCAGGTCGTGCTGGCGCACGTCCAGGTCCGGGTGCTTGCGGATCATGAACTCCAGCGGGTCGGTGTCGGCCATCAGGTGGCCCCGGACCCGGTAGGAGTGGATCAGCTCGATGACCCGCGCGGCCTTGTCGATCTGGCCCTCGGAGGTGTGCGCGATGTCACGCACCCAGCGGACCGGCTCGTACGGGATGCGCAGCGCGGTGAAGATCTCGTCGTAGAAGCCGTGTTCGCCGAGCAGCAGCTCGTGCATGACCTTGAGGAACTCGCCGGACTGCGCGCCCTGGATGACCCGGTGGTCGTAGGTGCTGGTCAGCGAGATGATCTTGCTGACGGCCATGTCGGCCAGCTGCTGCTCGCTCATCCCGGAGAACGGCGCCGGGTACTCCATCGCACCGACGCCGATGATGGCGCTCTGGCCCTGCATAAGGCGCGGGATCGAGTGCACGGTGCCGATGCCGCCGGGGTTGGTCAGCGAGGTCGTGGTGCCGCTGTAGTCGTCCATGGTCAGCTCGTTCTTGCGAGCCCGGCGCACCACGTCCTCGTACGCCTGCCAGAACTGGCGGAAGTCCATCTGCTCGCAGCCCTTGATGGACGGCACCACCAGGTTGCGCGAGCCGTCGGGCTTGGCCAGGTCGATCGCGATGCCGAGGTTCACGTGCTCCGGCTTGACCAGCGCCGGCTTGCCGTTGACCACGGCGAAGTGGTTGTTCATCTCGGGGTGCATGCCGATCGCCCGCACCATCGCGTACCCGATGAGGTGGGTGAAGCTGACCTTGCCGCCGCGGCCGCGGGTCAGGTGGTTGTTGATCACGATGCGGTTGTCGGACAGCAGCTTCGCCGGCACGGCGCGCACGCTGGTCGCGGTCGGCACCTCCAGCGAGGCGTCCATGTTCTCGACGATCTTGGCGGCGATGCCGCGCAGCGGCACCACCTGCGCACCGGGCGGCGTCGGCTTCTCGGCGGGCTTGGCCTGCGCCGGGGCCGGCTGCGCGGCGGCGACGGGCGCGGGCGCGGCGGCCGGGGCCACCGGAGCCGGGGCGGTGGCAGCCGG
>NZ_ML769321.1:0-134759 GCF_009720365.1 Catellatospora paridis
GCGGGGGGCCCCGCCGCTCATATCCCGTTGCGCCGTCGTGGATCCGGTGCGATCATCGGCGCCATGATCTCCTCCGTACGAAAGGGCGTGCGCGCCCTCGCGGCATGACCGCCCCGCGGCACGAACGTGCCGCCTTCTGGCAGCGAGCTGCCGCCGTCCGGGACGAATGGCTCGGCCACGGCACGGCCTGCGGGCCGACCGGACAGGCAGTCGCCGAGCAGGCCATCACCGAGCTGTACCGGCGCATCGGCCGCCCCCGGCCCGAGTTCGTCTGGGTCCGCTCTCCTTGGGAAGCCCAGCCGCTGGTCGGGCACCTGCCCACGCTGCAGGACCTCCACACCTGGGTGACTCGACCTCCGTCCGGCAGGCGACCTCCGCTGGCCAGTGACCTGGCCACTTCCCTGGCCAGGATGCGCGGGGCCATGGACGAGCGGATAGACACGCCGCTGTTCGACCCCAAGCCGCCCAAACGCGACAAGGATCGGCCGTGGCCCGAGCTCTCCGCGGAAGCGGCGCTGGCGTACGGCATCCCGTTCGTCGACATCGTGCGCCGCCACGTCCGCGACGCCCTCTACACCTCACTCGCCGGCGGGTTCTACCTGCCCGGCAAGCGCCTGCTGGGCACACCCGGGCCGGTCTGCTGGTACGGCCAGCAGGAGGCGCACTGGATCGCCTACTACGAGGTGTGGCGACGGCTCGGCCTGGCCGTCTACGGCTCCGCCCTGGACGCGGAACTGGACGGCTGGCAGGCCATCGCCCGCACGGCGGGCTGGTTCTGGCCTGACGAAAGGCGCTGCGTCGTCTCGGCCCGCCCGGTCGCCGGAACGACCTTCGCCGACGGCTGGTCGATCACTCCATCCCCGGTCACCACCGGCTGACCTCTGCCGCCGAGCACGTGACGTGCCCGTCGCCACGGGGGCAGGTGGGCACGTCATCCCAGTTCACCGCCATGTTTCGGGACGCTCAAGCGTTCGGAAACGAGCACCGTTCGCCACCTGTCTCCGGGAGACGCTTGTCTACACCGTAGACATAGGTCTACGGTGTAGACATGAACGGTACTGCTGATCGTCTCGTGGAGATCGCCCGGGAGATCCTGCTCGCCGAGGGCGCGGAAGCGGTCAGCATGCGGCGGGTGGCGACGGCGGCCGGGGTCACCCCGATGACCATCTACCGGCACTTCGCCAACCGCGAAGCACTCCTGACGACCATCGCCGACGCCAGCCTCGCCGAGATCGGCGCACGCTGGGCCGCCCGCCCGGCCGCCGCCGACTTCGACAAGCGGGTGGCCGAGCTGCTGGACGACCACCTCGACTTCGCCCTCGGGCAGCCGCACCTGTACGACTTCGTCTTCACCGATCCGCGCGAGGGCGCGCGGCGCTGGCCGGACGACTTCCGCGCGGGCGGCTCGCCCTCGATGAACCTCGTCGCCGACGCGCTGACCGCCGGTATCCGGCAGGACGTGCTGCGCGACCAGGATGTGTGGCCGCTGGCGCTGACCGTCGCCGCACTGATCCACGGCCTGGTCCAGCTGTTCCGGGGCAGCCGGATCGACCTGCCGGAACAGGACTTCCGGGCACTGGTACACCAACTCGTCGGGAAGGTGCTCGATGGCAACCGGGCTTGAGACCGTCGCGGAGCGCGCCGAGGCCGCGCCGGAAAAGCCAGCACATCATGCGGTACGCCGCATGGCGGTGCTCGCCGTGCTCGCGTCCGCGACGCTGGTGTGGTTCGGCACCGGACTCGCGCCGGTCCCGTGGCTGACCTGGCTGGCGCCGCTGCCGATGTTCCTCCTGGCAGCACGGGTGCCGGGGCGGGCCGCCGTCGTGGCCGCGTTCCTCGCCTGGGCTGCCGGAAGCCTGAACATGTGGACCTACTACACGGTGACACTGGAGGTTCCGGCCGTCGTGGTCGTCGGCTTCCTGCTGTTGCAGGCGTCGGCCTTCGCCGGAGCCGTCGGGCTGTACCGTGCGCTGCTGCGACACGGCCGGCCCGTATCGGCCGCACTCGCCGCAGCGGCGGCCTGGGCCGGGGCCGAGTACCTGGTGTCGCTGTTCTCGCCAGGGGGCTCGTTCGCCGCCGTCGGCTACACGCAGGCGGAGGTGCTGCCGGTGGTCCAGGTGGTCTCGCTGACCGGGATCTGGGGCGTCGGCTTCCTGCTGATGGCGCTGCCCGCGCTCGCGGCCGCGGGGCTGGCTGATCGCACGGCCTGGAGACAGCTGCTGGCCGCGGCGGCCGTCCTCGCCGTCGGCACCGCCGGATACGGCCTGCTGCGGTTGCAGGGCTCGCCCACGGGTCCGGGCACGACGGTCGCGCTGGTCGACGTGTGGCAGTCCGAGGACTCGCTGCCGGTCACGTCGCCCGAGGCCCGGCAGGTCCTGGCCGGCTACCTGGACCAGGCGTCGCGGGCCGCATCCGCCGGTGCCACCGTGCTGGTGCTGCCGGAGAAGGTGTTCAAGGTGACCGAGCCGGAGCTCGCCGACCTGGGCCGCAGCATCAGCGCCGTGGCCGCGGGCAGCCGGATCACCATCGTCGTCGGGCTCACGCTCAGGGACCAGGCCGGGGCGCACAACATCGCGATGGCGTACGACGGCGCGTCCGCGGTGCGCTACGACAAGCAGCGCCTGGTCACCGGGTGGGAGGACCACATGATCGCCGGGGACCGGCCGGTGTGGCTGCCCGGCACGCGCACGGGTCTGGTGATCTGCAAGGACCTCGACCATCCCGAGCTGGGCCGGGCATACGGCACGCAGGACACGACCGTGCTGCTCGCGCCCGCGCTCGACTTCGACCGCGACGGCCGGCTGCACAGCCGCATCGCGGTGGTGCGCGGAGTCGAGAACGGCGGCACCGTGATCCGGTCGGCCGGGCGCGGCAGGCTCGTCGCGGCGGACTCCCGGGGCCGCCTCGCCGCCGACGCGGTCACGGGTGCGGGCACCACCAGCGCGCTCGTGTCGGTGCGGCCCGGGTCAGGTGCCACGCCGTACGCCCGGCTCGGCGACTGGTTCGCGTGGCTCTGCCTGGTGTTCATCGCCGGCTGTCTGATCCGGCTCCGTGTCGTTCGCCGCTGACGGCGGGCCTGGCGCGGCCCGCCTAGGCTGGGCACATGGCTGACGGGGCGCCTTCGCGGGCGGCGGCGGGACGCGAGGTCGTCCTGTCGCTGCCGTTCACGGGGCTTTGGCTGGCCCGCAACAGTCCGGCCCGGCGGGTGCCGAGCCACGGCACCGACCTGATGGGCGAGCGCTACGCCATCGACTTCGTCGGGGTGGACGAGCGCGGCCGCTCCGCCGGGCACCGGGACTGGCGGACGCTGCTGGCCACCGAGCCGCCCGACCGGTTCGTCGGCTTCGGACGCCCGATCCTCGCGCCCGGCGACGGGGTCGTCGTGGCGGCACACGACGGCGAACCCGACCACGAGGCGCGCCGGTCGCAGCTGGCGCTGGTGCCGTACATGTTCGGCCAGGTCGGACGGATCCGGCAGGGCGTCACGGCGATCGCCGGGAACCACGTGGTCATCGAGCTGGCGCCGGGCCGGGCGTACGCCGCGCTCGTGCACCTGCGCGCCGGATCGCTGCGGGTCGCCGCCGGGAACCGGGTGACGGCGGGGCAGCAGCTCGCAGCGTGCGGCAACTCCGGCAACTCGACCCAGCCGCACGTGCACCTGCAGGTCATGGACAGCGCGGACCTGTCGGTGGCCCGCGGTGTGCCGATGGCGTTCCGGCACTTCCGGGAACGTCCCGCCGGTGCGGCCCAGTTCCTGATCAGACAGACCGGCGTGCCGGGGGAGAGCGCGATCGTCGAACCGCTGCCCGCCGCCGACGTGAATCACTGACGCGTTCTCGCCGCGAAGTCAGTATCGTCGATGCGATGACGGGCGACCTGACCTTGGATGTGTCCATTCTGGTCGCCGCGCAACTGCTCATCCTGCTGATTCCGGTGCTGACGCCGCACGTGGTCTACGTCGGCCACATCGACCCGGGCCGCTACGGCGAGCAGGCGGCCACGGTCTATCGCGCCAGGATCCTGCTCGCGTTGCCCGCCACGGTGGCGCTGTGCTGGTTCGGCGCGACCCGGTGGCTGGACACCGGCCACGACGTCGTGATCGTGGTGTACATCGCGCTGATCTGCCGCCTGGTCATGGCCGCGGCCCGGGCCGCCCGCGCCACCTGGCGGGGCCTGTCGTGGATCTTCACGGGGCTGGTCGGGCCGCTCGCGTCCTGCGCCGCGGCGTTGAGCGTGGCGGAGCGGGTGGCCTACGTCGATCCGTCGGCCGCGGCGTGGATCTTCGGTGGCCTGCTCGCCCTCGTCGGGCCACCCGCGCTGGTGCTGCTGGCAGGCAGGTTCGCCGGCCAGGGCCCGACCATCGTCGACTGATCGGGGGCCGCGCGCTCGGTCGATGGATGTCGGACGTGCGCGCTAGAGTGTCGCGATGATCGACATCGATAAGCCTTGGGAGCCGCCGGCGGCCGGATCTGAGGTCGAGCACCTGGTCGGGGCCCTGGAACGGCTGCGGACGGTCTTCCGGTGGAAGACCGACGACCTCGACGCGGACGGCCTGCGAGCCCGGGTCGGCGTCTCCACGCTGACCCTCGGCGGCCTGCTCAAGCATCTGGCGGCGATGGAGGACTACCAGTTCACGGTGAAGCTGCGCGGCGAGCCGCTGGGCGCGCCGTGGGACGCCACCGGCTGGGACGGCGACGACGACTGGGAGTTCACCTCGGCCGCCGAGGACAGCCCTGAGCAGCTGTACGCGTACTGGGACGGCGCGGTGGAGCGCTCGCGTGCCCGGCTCGGCAAGGCGCTCGCCGACGGCGGGCTCGACCAGCTGGTGCACGCCGCCTGGCCCGACGGCCGCCGTGCCAGTCTGCGTCGGGTGGTCTGCGACCTGATCGAGGAGTACGGCCGCCACACCGGACAGGCCGACCTGCTGCGCGAGGCGGTCGACGGGCTTATCGGCGAGGACCCGCCGGCGGGCTGGCGGGCTCGGGCGGGGCACTACCGCCTGCCCGGCTGAACCTTGCGGACGCCGCTGCCGGGACCACCAAGGTCCCGGCAGCGGCACCGTGTCACTGCCAGCTGATGTCGCTGGCGCTGTAGAAGCAGTTCACGCCGTCCGCGCCGCTGCCGACGTGGGTGGGCTCGCTGCCCTTCGGGACACCGTTGAACTTGTCGCAGATGACGGTCTCGTGGCTCGAGTCGCCGATCACGGTGATCCGGGTGAACCGCGCGGTGTCACCCCAGTTGATGTTGATGCCGGCGATGACGTCGCCGCTCTTGACCCGCACGTTGTCGATGACCACGTGCCGCTGGTACGACGAGCTGCAGTTGCCGCAGGCCCGGTAGAGCTTGCCGAAGTTCTCCGCGTAGAACCCGCTGATGTGCAGCGTGCCGGGTCCGTTGTGCTGGAAGATCTTGTCCGACGCCGCGCGGGCGCCGCCGCCGATCACGTAGTAGTTCGTGCCGCCGAGGAACGTCGCCGCGTCCTCGCCCACGTCCTCCCACCAGACGTTCTCGATGGTGCAGTTGCCCAGGCAGTGGATGCCGTCACCGGCGGGTGCGCCCAGGATCACGTTCTTGATGGTGGCGCCGGGCGCCAGCTCGAACACGGGGTCCTGGCTCTCGCCCTGGCCGCCGTCGCCGATGCAGCAGTACCGCTTCATACCGCCGTCGAAGACTCCGCTGACCGCGATGGTGCCGTTGCTGACCGGCGCGCTGCCGCTCGGCGTGGGCCAGCCGGTGGGCGGCGGGCTCACGGTCGGCGAGGCTGTCGGCGAGGCCGGAGTCGACGGTGACGACGACGGCCGCGGGCTCGTCGTCGCCGACGGGGCCGGGGTGGTGGGCGTCGTCGTGCCGCCGGTGTTGACCGCGATGTCGTCAAAGGACGCGTTGCTGTACGCGGTCTGCAGGCCGATGCGTCCGCCGGCGATCGCGGTGTTGGTGGCCGATGCGATCACGGTGCCGTCGACGAGGCCGCGGATGGTGCTGCCGTTGGCCTCGATGCCGAGGGTGTACCAGGTGCCGGTGGCCACGGTGCGGGTGACGCTGCCCAGCACGGTGACCGTGCTGCCGTTGACCGCCTGCAGCTGCACCGAGTTGCCCGGCCGCAGGGACAGCCGGTAGTAGACGGTCGCTCCGGTCGAGCGGGCCAGCAGGGAGACGTGGCCGTTGCTGCCGAAGCTCAGCGGCTTGACCCGGGCGGTGACGGTGTACGCGGTCCAGCTGGTGGAGCCGGCGAACTGGCGGGCGTTGTCGGTGCCGGTGTTGCTCTGCTGCAGGGCCTTGGTGCCGTCGGTGACGACCGTCCAGGTGCCGCCGGACTTGGACCAGCCGTCGGCGGTGCCGTCCTCGAAGTTGTCGCTGAAGACGGTGGCGGCGAAGGCGTTCTGGCTGAGCGCGAACGCGCCGGTGGTGAGGGCGAGGACGAGCCCCGCGATGAGGGACCACGTTCGTGGTCGGGGACGGGGGAGCATACGAGTTCCCACGGGTGCCTCCGGGTCGGGGGACCGTGCCGTTGGGCGACGGCACGGGACGTGCGCGGTCCGATGGCGACAGTGCTGATCAGGCACTGGTGGACCGGTGTTTCCGGCTTTGGAAAGCGCTTCCCGAGTGCTGACCGTAGACCCGTTGCGATCTGCCGTCAACAGGCGGACTTCCATGCGGCGATCTGATCTCTGCGAGGGTTCGCCGGCCGGCTCCGGCGAAACGGATACGGGCGGACGGCCGAACTAGCGGTCGCCCGGTAGTGTGCGGCTCGCGCCGAGACGCGGCTCGGCCTGACGGGAGGGCAGCTCGTGGCGGGTTCCCAGATCCGGCTCGGCGCGGTGTTGCTGGCCGTCGGGCTGGTCGCCGGTTGCGGCGCCGACCGCGACGTCAGCGCGGTCGAGGAGACGCTCGTCGAGGGGTACCTCGACCCGCTGGCGGCAGCGGGGATCACGACCGCGGTGACCGACACCTGCAAGTACGCGGGCGGCACGAAGGAGCCCTGGCACCTCAGCATCGAACTACGGCTCGCGGCACCCGAGGGGCAGGTCGCCGACGTGCTGGAGAGCGAGGGCATGGTCGTACGCCGCAACCGTGAACCGATGATCGTGCAGCAGGTGCCGGGCGCGCCCCGTGAGGGCTGGAACGGCGTCCTGGCCGGCGCGGCAGACGGCTCCGTGCTGAGTCTGGTGTTCAACAACGCCAACCACTCCGACTGGCGCGGTGCTGTCGGCTGGTCGGAGGTGTGCCCCACCCCGCAGAGCTGAGGCCCGGGCGCCAACGCGGCCTGCTCCGGCCTTGCCGGGTCGGCCCGATACGGTGGGCGCGTGACCGATCAAGATCTCAAGCCGCTGTTCGCCGCGGCCGCCGCCAACCTCGTCTACAACGCGCCGCTGAGCGAGGAGCGGGTGGCAGACCTCGTCCGGCGGCTGGCCCCCGCGGGCTCGGATCGGCGCGTGCTGGACCTGGGCTGCGGCAGCGGCGAGCTGCTCCGGCGGCTGTGCCGTGCGCACGGCATCGGCGGCGACGGGGTGGAGTACGACCCCGCGATCGCCGAACGCGCCCGCGCGGCGGAGGTCGGCCTCGACCAGGTCACCTTCCACACCGCCGACGCGACCACCTGGACGCAGCCCGCCGACGTCGTCGTCAACGTCGGCGGAAGTCACATCTGGGACGGGACCGCGCCCGCGCTCGCCGCGCTGCACCGGCTCACGACGCCCGGTGGGCGGCTGCTGTTCGGCGAGGGCTTCTACCGGACCGAGCCCACCGGCCAGGTCCGCGAGGCGTTCGGTGACCTGCCCGATCTGGCCGGGCTCGCCCGCATGGCGGTGGCCGCCGGGTTCCGGCCGCTGCACATCGCCGAGTCGACGCTCGCCGAGTGGGACGACTTCGAGTCCGACTGGCGGGCCGGGATCGAGCTGGTCGGCACGCCGCAGGCCCGGGCCTTCGCCGACCAGCGCCGCGAGGAGTACCTCGGCGGCTACCGCGGCGTGCTCGGCTTCGCCTGGCTGATCCTGTTGCCCGCCTGAACCCGTCGTTTCAACCTCTCCCGCCGGGACTGCGTGTTCCGGTCCGTTCGCGCAGGTAGGCGTCCAGTTCGGCGGCGCCGGACAGCATCGCGCGGGCGCGTCCGGTGAGCCGGTCGTGCCAGTCTTCCAGCATCGCCTCCAGCGGCGCGACGCCGCCGGCCGTCCGTACCCGGTCCAGCAGGGGTGCGATCTGGTCCAGCAGGTAGCCGCCGCGCCGGAGTTGGTGCGCCAACCGGGCGTCGCGCACGTCGGCAGGGGAGTAGACGCGGTAGCCGGTCGACGGATCGCGCCGCGGGCGGACCACCCCGGCCTGCTCCCATTTGCGCAGCGTCGCCGGTTTGACGCCGAGCTGCCGGGCGAGCGGCCCGACGAAGGCACCCGCGGCTCGGGACACCACGGGCTCGGTGCCGGCCAGGTCGCGTAGTGCCTGCTCGACCGCCGTGAGGGTGCGTCGGTCGTCGCGCAGCTGCAGGTGGCTGTCGTCGACGATGGCGAGCGCGACCTCGACGGCGTCCTCGTTGACCGCCCGCATGATCGCTGTCGCGGTCTGGTGGCCGTGTCCCGGTGCCAGGGCCGCGAACGCGCGCAGCGCCATGACGTGCAGTCCGGTGTAGACGCGGTAGCCGGACGGGGTGCGGTCCGCGGGCGGGAGGATGCCCGCCTCCTCGTAGTTGCGGATCGCCTGGGTGGACAGCCCCTGTCCCCGGGCCAGGTCGACGGGCCGTAGCCGCGATTCGCTCATGAGGTGACCATCGTTTGAGGGTTTGAGGGCTGATGACGCCAAAGATCGAGAGAAAGTTTACACCGTTGGTTCAACGATACGGTTGAAGGTGTCGACTCGTCGAGAGGATCACACCTGATGACCATCCATTCCGCCCTGCCCGACGCCGGTTGGGCGTTCACCGACGATGCCGGGCCCGCCGTGACACGACTGCTCGACGCGCTGCCGGCTCGGCCGCGGCTGCTCGGCCTCGGCGAACCGATCCATGGGGAGGAGCTTTTCCTTCAGGTGCGCAACCGGCTGCTGCGCCATCTCGTGGAGCACGAGGGCTACCGGTCGATCGCGCTGGAGAGCGACTGCCTGGCCGGGCTGACCGTGGACGCGTACGTCGCGGGCGGCCCGGGCTCGCTCGACGACGTGATGGCGCACGGCGTCAGTCACGGCTGGGGCGCGTTCGCGGGCAACCGGGAGCTGGTCGCCTGGATGCGGGAGCACAACCAGGGCCGTCCGGACGGCGACCGGCTGCGCTTCTACGGCTTCGACGCGCCGACGGAGATGATGTACGCCGCCAGCCCGCGCCACGCCCTCACCGAGGTGCGCGACCACGTGACGGCCTGGGGCGACCCGGGGCAGCTCCCGGACGACGCGGCCCTGATCGAGGAGCTCGCCGGCGGCGACGACCGGTGGACCGATGAGGCGGCGGCGATGGACCCGTCGCGGTCGGTCGGCTCGTCGCCGGAGGCGGTGCGGCTCCGGCTGCTCGCCGACGACCTGCAGGCGCTGCTCTTGGCGCAGGCACCGCGCCTGCTCGCCGCCGCGCCGGAGGAGGACCGGTGGCGGGCCCGGCTGCACGCGCGCGCGGCCGCGGGCCTGCTGCGCTACCACGCGGTCATGGCGGCCGCCTCCCCGTCGCGGTATGCCCGGCTCATGATCACGCGCGACACGATGATGGCCGAGAACCTGCTGGCGATCGAGTCGCGGGAGGCCGACCGGGGCCCGACGCTGGTGTTCGCGCACAACGCGCACCTGCAGCGCGAGGAGGGCCACTGGCAGTCCGACTACCTCAACCAGTCGCTGACCTGGTGGACCGCCGGCGCGATCGCCGCCGCCGGCCTCGGCGAGCGCTACGCCTTCGTGGCCACGGCGGTCGGCGCGATGCACCATCGCGGCCTCGGGGCACCGGCGGCCGACACCTTTGAGGGCGTGCTGTCGACGCTTCCGGACGACCGCTACCTGCTCGACGGCCGTTGCCTGGCGGCCGCGCTGCACGCCGCCGGGGTGGAGCCGGTGCGGCGCGCCGACAACACCGACGACCACGGCTACTTCCCGCGGGACCCCGCCCACGTCGCCGACAGCGACGGCATCCTGTTTCTGCGGGAGGTGCCCGCCGACAAGGGTTGAGTTCGTGCCGGAGGTCCCCGCCGACCAGGGCTGAGCAGACCGGTGCGGGAGGAGTCGCGCTCCCGCACCGGTGGCTGCTCACCGCCAGTCGACCGGCGACGCGTCCGGCCGGTCCGGGGCGCGGCGCAGCGCGAACCCGAGCGCGAGCGCGGCGAACGCGCCCGTCACCGCGAGCCCGGCCCACCACGGCAGCGGAAAGTATCCGGCGTACGGCGCGTAATGCATGGTGACCTGGGGGTATGCCGTCAGCGTCTGCAGCACCGCGAATCCGGCGGCCGGGGTGAGCCGCAGCAGCCAGTCCGCGACGGCGTCGGGCAGCAGCGGCACGACCACCAGCAGGTACGGCAGCACGAGCCCGGCCAGCAGCACGGTCACCGCGAGCCAGGCCCGCCGCAGCAGCACGCCGAGCGCCAGGGCGAGCACGGCGACGAGCGCGAGCAGCACCGCTGTTCCGACGATGACGCGCAGTTCGGTCAGCGGGCCGGCCGAGACGACCGTGATGCCGCCGTCGCGCAGCAGTTTCGTGCCGAGCGGCACGGCCACCGCCACGGCGGCGAGCCCGGTCGCGAACACGGCGCCGCCGAGCACCAGCGCCCGGGCCGCCAGTTGCCGTCCGCCGGGCGCGGCACCGGCGGAGGTGCGCGATGCCGCAAACCGGGCGGCGGTCACGATCAGGATGATCACAGCCACGAACAGGCCGACCAGGGTGTCCTTGGACGTGCGGCCGCCCTCGGTGCCGACCGGGCCGATGTCGCCGGAGCCGGTCACGGTGAGCGTGCCGCCCTGCTCGACTAGCCCGGGCGCGCGGTGGAACTTCTCCCAGTCCGTGTGGCCGAGTTCGCCGACGGTGTCGGCGCGCCACGGGCCGGCCGCCACCCCGCCGGCCGTGGTGACGTTGTCGAAGGAGCCGACGGCCTGGGTGAAGCGCACCTGGCCGATGCTGCCGCCGAGGCCGACGGGGGCCAGGGTCAGGTCGCCCGGCGAGGTGGCGAACAGGCCGATCTGCACCGTTTCCGGCAGCCCGGCGAGCCGGATGGTGCCGACCGGCGTCCACGACGTGCCGCCGGCCGACTCCTCGCCGGTGATGGTGTCGCCCGCGCGGGTCAGCCGCAGCCAGCGCGGCGACTGCGGGGACACGCCGCCGGGCCGGCCGGCCGTGTCGTGGGTGTAGTCGTGCTGCATACGCACCCCGTGCGCGCCGGTCATCAGCAGCGCGGCGTAGGAGGAGCCCTGCCCGAGGCCGTCCTTGATGATGATCCCGGTCTTCGCCCACGGCACCACCCCGGAGACGATCTCGTCGTGGTCCGGCGGCGGGTAGGTGATGGTCCCGGTCATCGAGGTCAGCCGGACCGTGAGGCTGCCGTCGCCGGTCAGCGGCCGGTGCGCGAAGGAGAACAGGTCGGCGACGGGCCGGCCGTCCGGGTCCAGCGGATCGGTGGGGCAGGGCACCTCCACCGGGCCTTCGCTGCAGGAGCCGTGGGTGCTCAGTGCGGGCAGCACGGCGAGCGCGATGACGGCCAGCGCCGCCACGAGCAGGGCGGCCATCCGGCCGCGGCCGGACCGGAAGGCGGACCACTCCGCCCGCGCCAGCGCCCGCGGGCCGATGACCGGGTTTTCGTCAGGGGTAGACATGCTCTCGGTTCTACGGAGCACGCCGTAACACGGGCCGAACCGGCGCTGTCATGCCCCTGTTATGCCGGTAGCGGCATCCTGGAGACCGGCGACATGACGGGGAGGCGCTGATGAGCGGGCGGCGATGGTCGGGCAGGACGGTGAGGCTGCGGTTCACGCTGCTCTACGCGGCGGTGTTCCTGCTGTCCGGGTGCGCGCTGCTGGTGCTCACCAACGTGCTGGCGTCGGTCAGCAACACCCAGCCCGCTCCCGGCCAGTTCCCATCCGCGCAGCAGACCGACCCCGCCCTGGCGCAGCAGCACATCCGCGAGCTGCAGACCCGGCTGGACGAACTCCAGACCATGCAGTCGCGGCGGCTGCTGGTCGGCTCGGTGGTCGCGCTGGTGGTAATGGGGTTGGTGTCGCTGCTGCTGGGCAGGCTGATCTCGGGCCGGGTGCTGCGGCCGCTGCGTACGATCACCGCCGCGACCCGGCGCATCTCCGCCGAGAACCTGCACGAGCGCCTGGCCGTGGCCGGGCCACAGGACGAGGTCAAGGACCTGGCGGACACCGTCGACGGGCTGCTCGCCCGGCTGGAGGCGTCGTTCGCGGCGCAGCGGCGGTTCGTCGCCAACGCGTCGCACGAGCTGCGTACGCCACTGGCCACCATGCGGGCCTCGCTCGACGTCGCGCTCGCCAAGCCCGAGCCCGTGCCCGCGCAGACGGTCGCGCTCGCCGGACGGGTGCGCGTCGAGCTCGACCGGGTCGACCGCCTGCTCGACGGATTCCTGATGCTGGCCCGCGCGCAGCACGGCGCGCTCGCCGACCAGGCGCCGATCGCGCTCGGCCGCCTCGCGGGACAGGCCCTCGCCGCGCGGGCGGCGGACATCGACGCCAGGCGCCTGGCCGTCGACACGACCGGGGTCGCGGACACCGCCGTCGCCGAGGGCAGCGCCACGCTGCTGGCCCGGCTGGTGCAGAACCTCGTCGACAACGCGGTGGTGCACAACCAGGACGGCGGCTGGCTGCGGATCGCGACCACCGCCGCGGACGGCACGGTCGAGCTGGTCATCGAGTCCGGCGGGCCGGTGCTGGACCAGGCGCAGATCGACGGGCTCGCCCTGCCGTTCCGGCGGCTCGGCGCGGACCGCACCGGCTCCGACGACGGCTCCGGCCTGGGGCTGTCGATCGTCGCCGCCGTCGCCGAGGCCCACGGCGGCCGGCTGGAGTTGCGGGCACGTCCGTCGGGCGGCCTGCGCGCCGCGGTGACGCTGCCGCAGGTTCGGCAGGGGGCCGCGGCGTGAGGGTGCTCGTGGTCGAGGACGCGCGGACGCTCGCCGAGGTGCTGGCCGAGGGGCTGCGGGATCAGGGCATGGCCGTCGACGTGGCGCACGACGGCCTGGCCGCCGCGGCCAAACTCGACGTCAACGCGTACGAGGTGGTGGTCCTCGATCGTGATCTGCCCGGCATCCACGGCGACACGCTGTGCCAAATGATCACCGAACGGGACGACCGGCCCATGGTGCTGATGCTGACCGCCGCCGTCGCGCCAGGTGACCGGGTCAGCGGTCTCACCCTGGGCGCGGACGACTACCTCGGCAAGCCCTTCCACTTCCCGGAACTGGTGCTGCGAGTGCGCGCGCTGGCCCGCCGCCGTCCCACGGCGCGGGCGCGGACGCTGCGCGCGGCGGGCGTCGAACTCGATCCGGTGCGCCGCACCGCCACCCGCGACGGTCGGCCGCTGGACCTGTCGGTGAAGGAGTTCGCCCTGCTGGAAGCGCTGCTGTCGGCGAGCCCAGCGTTCCTGAGCACGGAGGACCTGCTGGAGCGGGTCTGGGACGAGCACGCCGACCCGTTCACCAACACGGTCACTGTGACCGTCGGGCGGTTGCGCCGCAAGCTCGGCGGTCCGCCGGTCATCACGACCACGCCCGGCGTGGGCTACCGCATCGCCGATCCGGCGACCTGAACCGGCCGCGCCCCGGTCACAGCCGCAGTTCGCGGCCCGGCCAGCGGGAGCGCAGCCAGCGGTCGTGGCTGGCGACCACGATCGCGCCCGGACCGCTGCCCAGCGCCTGCTCCAGCTCGTCGGCCAGGCGTGGCGACAGGTGGTTGGTCGGCTCGTCGAGCAGCAGCAGCTCCGGCGGGTCGGCCACCAGCAGCGCCAGGGCCAGCCGGCGGCGCTGGCCGACCGACAGGTCGCCCACCCGGGTGCCCTGGTCGCGTGGGGCGAGCAGTCCGAGGTCGCCCAGCGGCACGGCCTCGGCGCGCGCGGTGCCCAGTGTCAGCTCGTAGGTCTCCCGGGCGGTGCGGTCGGGCCGGTCGAACACGGTGTCCTGGGCCAGCAGTCCCACGGTCAGCCCGCGCCGCCGCTGCACCTCGCCCGCGGTGGACAGCCGCCCGGCGAGCACCGCGAGCAGCGTCGACTTGCCCGCGCCGTTGGCCCCGGTGACCAGCAGCCGGTCCGCCGACGACAGGTCGAGCCGGTCGAGGGCCAGGCGGCCGGGCACGTGTACGTCGCGCAGCGACAGCAGGGTGCCGTCGGCCGACGTGCTCGCGAGCCGCGTGGCACGGAACCGCAGCGGCTCCGGCGGGCGGCGCACCTGCTCGCGTTCCAGTTCGTCGAGGCGGCGGGAGGCGTTGCGGACCCGGCGCGAGATCTGGTTCTGCACCCGGCCGGTGGTGTGGCCGTAGTTCATCTTCTCGTTGTCGCGCTTGGCCCGGCCCGGCGCGACCTGGTGCGCGGTGACCGAGGCGGCCTGGCGCAGGTCGTCGAGCTCCTCCTGCTCCTGCTCGAAGCGGCGCTGCCAGCGGGCCCGCTCCGCCTGCTTCTCGGCCTGGTACGCGGTGTAGTTGCCGCCGTAGCGGGTCGGGCCGCCGACGGCCGGGTCGAGGTCGACCAGGTCGGTGCAGACGGCGTCGAGGAACGCCCGGTCGTGGCTGGCCACCACGACGACCCCGGGCAGGCCGCGCAGCTGCTCCTCGAGGAAGGCCGCGGCGGCGTCGTCGAGGTGGTTGGTGGGCTCGTCGAGCAGCAGCGCCGACGGGCGCCGGGCCAGCAGCGCGGCCAGCGCGAGCCGCGCGCGCTGCCCGCCGGACAGCGAGCCGAGCGGGCGCTCGTGCGCGATGCCGCCGAGGCCGAGCCCGGCCAGCACGATCTCCGCGCGCCGGTCGGCGTCCCAGGCCTCGTGCTCCTGGGCGCGGTCCAGCCGCTCGCCGTACGCGGCGAGCAGGTCCGGGTATCCGGGGGACTCCGGTGCGGTCGCGGCGAGTTCCGCGGTGAGCCGGTCGAGCTCGGCGAGGTCCGTACGGGCCTCGCGCAGCGCGTCGTCGATCACGTCAGCGATCGTCGCGGCGGCGTCGAACGGCATCTCCTGGTGCAGGTAGCCGAGGTCGTCGGGGCGCACGACGGTGCCGGAGTCGGGTTCGTCGGCCCCGGCCAGCAGCCGCAGCAGGGTGGACTTGCCGGCGCCGTTCTCGCCGATCAGCCCGATCCGGTGACCGGGGGACGCGGTGAGGCTGACGCCGTCGAGCACCCGGCGCGTGCCGAGGGTACGGACGAGATCATGGGCAAGCAGGGCGGAATAGGACATGGAACACCACCGACAAGATCGACTCTTCCGCCCGCCGGGCAGTGCCTCGGTCGCGGGCGCGGAAAGGTGTCAGTGGCTCACATCGCCGTCGACGGTACGTCGACTTCCGGTGATCGGCAAACGAATATCGGGGTCGGCGTGTCGGTACATCGCCGCAGGTCGCGGCCTATCCCGCCATCGGGCGAGTCATGATCTCGGCAACTGCCCTAGACTGCGCTGCCATGGACGCTCAGCTCGCCGATCCCCTCCTCGGCACGCTCGTCGACGGTCGCCTGCGCATCCGCGGATGCGTGGCCCGCGGCGGCATGGCGACGGTCTACGCCGCAGTCGACGAGCGCCTGGGCCGCACCGTCGCGCTCAAGATGATCCACCCACCGCAGCCGCGCCGGGGCCAGGCCGCGGCCTTCCACCCGGACCGGTTCGCCGAGGAGGCGACGGGGCTGGCCCGGCTGACGCATCCGAACGTGGCCGCGTTCTACGGCCAGGGCATGCACGGCGGTGTGCCGTTCCTGGTGACCGAGTTCGTGCGCGGCCGCACGCTGCGCGACATCCTCGACGAACGCCGCCGGCTCAGCCCGACCGAGGCGCTGGCGGTGACCGAGCAGGTCCTGGCCGCGCTGGCCGCGGCGCACCGTACCGGGCTGGTGCACCGCGCGGTCAAGCCGGAGAACATCATGATCGCCGAGGCGCCCGGTGGCGGCCGCGACCTGACCGAAGCGGTGGTCAAGGTGACCGACCTCGGGCTCGCCGACGCCGTCGAGGCCGGCGGGGCGGAGCCGTCGATCAGCGCCGCGTACGTCGCGCCGGAGTTCGTGTCCGACGGCCGCGTCGACCCGCGCGGCGACGTGTACAGCACCGGGATCATGCTGTTCGAGCTGCTCACCGGCCGGGCGCCGTATCAGGGCGAGCGCCCGGTCGAGGTGGCCTGGCAGCACGTCCAGCAGGACGTGCCGGCGCCCTCGCAGGTGGTCGGCGGGCTGCCGCCGATGCTCGACGACCTCGTCGCCTCGGCCACCCGCCGCGCTCCGGGCGCCCGGTTCATGGACGCCGGCGCGATGCTGGCCGCGGTGCAGTCGGCCCGCCACGGCGTCGCCGACGCCACCACGCGGATGCGCCAGGTGGCGCAGGAGACCATGATGGTCAACCAGGTCCAGCCCACCGGCCGCCCCGCCTGGGCCCGGCTGCACGACGCGCCCGCCGAGCCGCGTACGCGCCCGCGCACCGAGAAGGTGTCGGCCTTCCCGGTGGCGGGCCTGCTGGAGCAGGCGAAGCAGCAGTACACGCGGCTGATGGGCGATCCGCGCGGGCGGATGGCGCTGACGGCGGGCGCGGTCGTGCTGGCGCTGCTGGTGCTGACCGGCGGCTATTACGTCGCCTTCGGCCGGTACGACACCGCGCCGCAGCTGCTGAACCTCACCCGGGAGCAGGCCGAGGCCACGCTGCGCGGCGCAGGCCTGCAGTTCGCCTACGCCAAGCCGCTGTTCCGCGAGGACGTGCCCAAGGACGTGGTGCTCGCGCAGGATCCGGCCGCCGGCGACGACGTGGTGAGCGGCGGCACGGTGACGCTGACCCTGTCCGCCGGCCCCGAGCGTTACGTGGTGCCGGACGTGTCCGGCAAGCCGTGGGACCAGGCCGTCGCCGACCTGCAGGCCGACCCGCTGAAGCTGAGGCCGCAGAAGGCCGCGGAGAAGTACACCGACCTGGTCCCGAAGGGTTCGGTGCTGGAGACCGTGCCCAAGGCGGGTGACGAGGTCGAGGTCGGCGCCGAGATCCAGGTGGTCCTCAGCAAGGGCCGTGCCCCGGTGACCGTGCCCTCGGTGGAGGGCAAGCCGCTGGGCGAGGCCAGGTCCATCCTGGAGGGCCTGGGGTTGCGGGTCGAGGTCGAGCAGGTCGACTCGGACAAGCCCTTCGACACCGTGGTCAAGCAGGACCCCGTGCTGGGCACCGGCGTGGAGCGCAACACCGTCGTGAAGCTGCAGGTCAGTAAGAACGCCGACGGCACGGTCATGCCGGAGGTGGGCAACTGGGGCTGCGGCGACGCGGAGAACCACCTCACCGCGATGGGCCTGCGCGTCGAGCTGCGCGGGGTCCGCGGGGACAAGAACCAGTACCGGGTGGACCGGCAGTTCCCGAACGCGGGCAGCAAACTCCAGCCGGGCCAGCGCGTCGTGCTCAGGTGCGAGCCGCGGCGCTGAGCGTCAGACCGGGCGCGGCCGGCGCGCGGCTCAGGCCGTGCGCCGGCGCACCAGCCCGAACATCGACACCGGGCCCTCGGTGGGCTTGAGCAGGCCGATGGCCAGCTGCAGCAGCGTGGTCTCGCCCGCGCCGTTCGCGCCGACCAGGCCGATGACGTGGCCCTGGGGCAAGTCGAGGGTGCAGTCGCGCAGCGCCCAGGCGCGCCGGCCGTAGCGCTTGCCGAGCCCGAGCAAGCGCAGCGCGGATACGCCGGTCATGCCGCCTCCGCCCGGGCCGTGGTCCGCTCGTCGTCCAGCACCGTGGTGACCAGGGCGCGGACCTGCTCGGGGGCGAGGCCCGCCTCGTGCGCGGCCCGCACCCAGGCGCGCAGCCGGGCCGACAGCCTGGCGTGCACGGCGGGCGGCACCTGGTCGGCGCCGGCGATCACGAAGGTGCCCTGCCCGGCGCGGGGTGCGGCGAGCCCGGCGCGTTCGAGTTCGCGGTACGCCTTGGCGACGGTGTTCGGGTTCACGACCAGCGCCGCGGCGACCTCGCGTACGGTCGGCAGCTGCTCGCCGTCGACCAGGTACCCGAGCAGCAGCCCGCGGCGCACCTGCTCGACCAGTTGCAGGTACGTCGGCACTCCCGATCGGGAGTCAAGGCGGAAGGCGAACACGGCACCACCTCGCACGACACGGTTACTAATGTACTAGTGCGATAGGACACAGCAGATCTTGGCGCGCAAGAGCCGCCGGGACGGTGCTGCGGTTTTCGGGTCGAGGCCGGTACGCTCCCGCGCAGTCGTGCGCACAACTGACGCTCCGGCGTTCACAACGCGCGCGAACGAGCACCGCGCAAGCGTTTGGTGAGCGAAGGGGAAGCGACATGACGCAGCTCGACACCGACCTGGCCCTGCTGGCCGACACCGTGCTGCAGCCGGGCTTCGTCGGCACCGCCGCGCCGGACTGGGTGCGCCGACGCCTCGGCCGCGGCCTGGGCGGCGTCGCGCTCTACTCCCGCAACATCACCGATCGGGCGCAGGTCGCCGCGCTCACCGCGCAGTTGCGGGCGGAGAACCCAGACGTGGTCATCGCGGTCGACGAGGAGGCCGGGGACGTCACCCGGCTCGACGCGGGCACCGGCAGCGACCGGCCCGGCAACCTGGCCCTCGGCGCGGTCGACGACGCCGTGCTGACCGAGGCGGTGGCCCGCGACATCGGTGCCGACCTGGCCGCGGTCGGCGTCACGCTCAACTACGCGCCGACCGTCGACGTCAACTCGAGGCCGGAGAACGTGGTCATCGGGGTGCGGTCCTTCGGCGCGGACCCGGCGCTGGTGGCCCGGCACAGCGCGGCCTGGGTGCGCGGCCTGCAGTCGGCCGGCGTCGCGGCCTGCGCCAAGCACTTCCCCGGCCACGGCGACACGGTCGAGGACTCCCACTACGACGCCGCCCGCGTCGACTCGTCCCGTGCGGAGCTGGCGGCGGTCGCGCTGCCGCCGTTCGCCGCGGCGATCCGAGCCGGGGTGCGTGCGGTGATGACCGGGCACCTGCTGGTGTCGGCGTACGACGCCGAGCTGCCCGCCACGCTCAGCCCCGCCCTGCTCGCCGGGCTGCTGCGCGAGGAGCTGGGCTTCGACGGGCTGATCGTCACCGACGGCATCGAGATGGCGGCGGTGGCCCGGCAGTGGGGCGTCGGCGGGGCGGCGGTGCGGGCGCTGGCCGCGGGTGCGGACGCGATCTGCGTCGGCGGCGAGTACAAGAACGAGGGCATCGTCGGGCTGCTGCGCAACTCGATCGTCACCGCGGTGCGCGAGGGCGTGCTGGCCGAGCAGCGGCTCGCCGACGCCGCGGCGCGGGTGCGCGAGCTGGCGGCGTGGCAGCGGGTGGCGTCGGCGGCGACCGTGCCGCGTACGCCCGAGGTGGGGTTGCGGGCGGCCCGGCGCGCCGTGCGGGTGACCGGGCCGGGCCTGCCACTGGCCGCGCCGCCGCACGTGGTGGAGCTGGACACCCCGACCGGCATCGCGGTGGACCAGGCCATGCCGTGGGGGGTGGCCGCGCCGCTCGGCGCTCGGTGGGCCGCGACGACCGCCGAGCGGGTGGCCGCCGACGCCGCACCGTCGTGGCTGGACGCGGCGCTGGCCGCTGCCGCCGGCCGCCCGCTGGTCGTGGTGGGACGCGACGTGCGGCAGCGCCCGTGGGCGGTGGCGGCCCGCGCGGCGCTGCTGGCCGCGCGGCCGGACGCGGTCGTGGTGGAGCTGGGCATGCCGGAACCGGCTCCGGTCGGCGCGACCTATCTGGTCACCCACGGCGGCACCCGCGCGTGCGCGGTCGCGGCCGCCGAGGTCCTCACCGGACAGAGCTGAGGCCACCGCGCCCGGCCACCGCCGCCCGGGTCCGGACGGGCCCGTTTTGAGATAGACGTTGGCCTATCTGGTCGAGCTTTCGAAGATCGAACTCGATCAGATAGGCCAACGTCTATGGAAGAGGGCGACCGCCGCCCACGGTGACGTTGCGCGCCACTGGGACGAATCGACTCGCTCGATCGCCACGGCCACAAAACGGCATGCTGTCGATTGCGTCAGCCGGTTTGCAGGCCGGAGGCGGTAATGGGTCGAGGGGTGTCTATTCGCAGGCCACGGCTGTCGATGCGTCTCAGTTAAGAGTCTTGCCAATTACGGAAATGCACTTTACGGTGGCGTCCGAATCAATCGCATTCGGACGGCGGGGGAGGCGCATGCCCGAGCCCGAGCACGGCCCGCTGACGGCGGCCCAGGAGCGACTGTGGTTCCTGGACCGGCTCGACCCCGGCGACGCCGCGTACCACATCTCGACGACCAGCCGCCTGCGCGGCGAGCTGGACCGCGAGCTGCTGGCGCGGGCGTTCGACGACGCGACCCGCCGGCACGAGAGCCTGCGCACCCGCTTCGGCGACCACGACGGCGTGCCGTACCAGCAGATCCAGCCGCCCCGGCCGACGCCGATCGAGTACACCGACCTGACCGGCGAACCCGACCCGCAGGCCGCGGCACGTCAGCGGGTCGAGGAACTACTGGCCCGGCCGTTCGACCTGGCGCAGGGCCACCTGATCCGGGTCGGCCTGCTGCGGCTGGCCGCCGACGAGCACGTGCTGTGCATGGTGGTGCACCACATCGTCGGCGACGGCTGGTCGATGAACCTGCTCTACCGGCAGGTCACCGAGTCCTACCGCGGCATCGAGCCGACCCCGCCCGCGGTGCGCCACCTCGACCACGCCCGCGACCGGCGCACCGCCGACACCTCGGCGCTCGACTTCTGGACGGGTGTGTTCGCCGACCCGCCGACGCTGGACCTGCCGCTGGACCGGCCACGCCCCCCGGTGCGCACCTCGTCCGGCGGCGTGGTGCTGCGCGAGTTCCCGGGCGAGATCCAGCAGGCCGTGCAGGCCGCCGCCCGGCAGCTGCGCTGCACCCCGTTCATGCTGCTGGTGACGCTGTACGAGCTGACCCTGGCGCAGTTTGCCGGGCAGGACGACATCTGCGTGGGGACCCCGGTCGCGGGGCGTGACGACGTCGCGCTGGAGGCGGTCTTCGGCTACTTCAGCGGCATGCTGGTGCTGCGCGCCGACCTGTCCGGCGACGTGAGCTTCCGCGACCTGGTGCTGCGCACCCGCAAGTCGTTCATGGAGGCGTTCGCGCACCCGGAGATCCCGTTCGAGGACCTCACCGCGCGGCTGCACCTGCCCCGCGACCTGAGCCGCAACGCGCTTTTCCAGGCCACCTTCACCCTGCACACCACCATGAACATCTCGGCGACGGCGACCGAGGGCTTCGGCGGCCTGGCCGCGGAGGCGTTCGACTCCGGCGCGCCGCACGTCAAGACCGACGTCGCGATGGACGTGCAGACCAGCGTGGACGCGATGGACGTGGTGCTGACGTACAACAGCGACCTGTTCGACGCGGCGACCGCGCACGCGCTCGCCGACCGGTTCACCGCGCTGCTGCACGCCGTGCTCGCCGACCCCGACCTGCGGGTGCGCGAGCTGCCCCTGGTCGACGACGACACCGGGGCCGAGCTGCTGCGCCTGGCCACCGGCCCCGAACTGCCGCAGGCCGAGCCGCTGCTGTCCCGGATCGAGCACACCGTCGCGGCCACGCCCGACGCGGTCGCACTGATCAGTGGCGGCGAGCGGGTGTCCTACCGCGACCTGTGGATGCGGTCCGGCGAGCTGGCCGACGCGCTGCGGACCGCCGGGGTCGCCCCGGGCGGGCTGGTCGGGGTCAGCGTGCCGCGCGGGCCGGACCTGGTCGCATCGCTGCTGGCAGTGTGGCGGGCCGGGGCCGGTTACGTCCCGGTGGACCCGCAGCTGCCCGTCGCCCGCCGCGAGGAGATGACCGCGCAGGCCGCGCTCGCCGCGGTGCTCACCCCGCAGGGCGTCGCGCCGGGCGCGCCCGTCCCGGCCGCCGCACCCGGCGCGGCATACGTGCTGTTCACCTCCGGATCCACGGGTACGCCCAAAGCCGTGCTCGTCGGCCGCGCGGCCCTCGACGACCGCACCGCCTGGATGGCCGACGCCTACGCCCTGACCGCCGCCGACCGGGTCGTGCAGTTCGCGGGTATCGGTTTCGACACGCACGCCGAGGAGATCTGGCCGACCCTGGCCACCGGCGGCACCCTGGTGCTGCTGCCCGACGGCCCGCAGTCGCTGCCCGAGGTGCTCGCCGCCGACCCCGCCATCACCGTGCTCGACCTGCCCACCGCCTACTGGCAGGCGCTGCTGGACGTGGTGCCCGCCTGGCCCGCCGCGCTGCGCCTGGTCATCCTCGGCGGCGAGCAGGTCGACGCCGCCGCGGTCGCCGCCTGGCGCGACCGGCACGGCGACCGGATCCGCCTGGTCAACACGTACGGCCCGACCGAGGCGACGATCATCGCGACCGCCGCCGACCTCGGCCCCGCCGACACGACCCGCCGCCCGCCGATCGGCCGCCCGCTGGCCGGGGTGCGCGCCTACGTGCTCGACGCGGCCGGCCGCCTCGTGCCGCCGGGTGCGGCCGGCGAGTTGTGCCTGGCCGGGGCCGGGCTGGCCGACGGCTACCTGGGCCGACCCGACCTCACCGCCGAGCGTTTCGTGGCCGACCCGTACGGGCCGGGCCTGATGTACCGCACCGGCGACCGGGTCCGGCTGCTGCGCGGCGAAGGCACGCTGGAGTTCCTCGGCCGCGTCGACCGGCAGCTCAAGGTGCGCGGCGTACGCGTCGAGCCGGGCGAGGTCGAAGCCGTCCTCACCGGACACCCGCAGGTCGGGCAGGTGGCCGTGACCGCGGTCGGCGACACCCTGGTCGGTTACGTCACCGGTGCCGCGGGCGCGGACGAAGTGCGCGCGTACGCCGCATCGCGGCTGCCCGCGCTGCTCGTGCCCAGCGTGATCGTGGTGCTGCCCGAGCTGCCGCTGACCCGCAACGGCAAGGTCGACCTGCGGGCGCTGCCCCCGGTGACCGTCGGCGACGAGGTCCACGCCGCGTACGTCGCGCCGCGCACCGACGCCGAGGCGCTGGTCGCCGGGATCTTCACCGAGCTGCTGCCGGTGGACCGGGTCGGCGCGGGCGACGACTTCTTCGCCCTGGGCGGCCATTCACTGCTGGCCACCCGGGTGATCGCCCGGTTGCGGGCCGCCGTCGACCTGGATCTGCCCATCCGGGCGCTGTTCGACCGGCCCACCGTCGCCGGGTTCGCCACCGCCGTCGAGGAGGCGCTCATCGCCGAGATCGACCGGCTCACCGAGGACGAGGCCGCGGCACAGCTCGCGGCGGCCGGACAGGGAGCGCCGTGACCGACATCGCCGAGAACCCGCAGGCGGTCGCGCTGTCGGCGACGAAGCGCTCGCTGCTGGCCGCGCGGCTGAAGCAGAGCGCCGCCGCCCCGGCCGCGATCACGCCGCGGGCGGCGGGCGGGCCGGTGCCGCTGTCGCACGCCCAGGAGCGGCTGTGGTTCATGGAGCAGTTCGCGCCGGGCACGGCCGCGTACACGATCCCGGTGGTGCTGCGGGTGCGCGGTGCGCTGGACCCGGCGGTGCTGCGGGCGGCGCTGAACGCCGTCGCGGCCCGGCACGAGAGCCTGCGCATGCGGTTCGGTGCGACCGCCGATGGCGAGCCGGTGCTGCACCTCGACGACATCGTCGACGTCGACCTGCCGGTGCTCGACGTGGCCGGTGACGACGCCGCCGAGCGCGAGGAGTTCGTGCACCGCGCCGTGCAGACCCGCCTCGCCGAGCCGTTCGACCTGGCCGCCGGCCCGCTGCTGCGCGCCGCCCTCTACCACCTCGGCGCTGACGAGCACGTGCTGATGCTCGCCGTGCACCACATCGTCTGCGACGGCTGGTCCGTGGACGTCCTGGTCGGCGAGCTGGTCGCGTACTACGACGCGCTTGCCACGGGCGCACCCGAGCCGCTGACGCCGCTGGCGGCGCAGTACGGCGACTTCGCGGTCTGGCAGCGTGCCCGCGTCGTCGACGGTGCGCACGAGCGGGACGTGGCGTTCTGGAAGGAGCGGCTGACCGGGGTGCCGCCGCTGGACCTGCCGACGGACTCGCCGCGCCCGGTCGAGCAGACGTTCGCCGGTGCGGCGCACGGCGTGACCCTCGACGGGGAGCTGGTCGGGGCGTTGCAGCGGCTGGCCCGCGAGCACGGGGCGACGCTGTACATGACGCTGCTGGCGGCGTACGCGGCGGTGCTGGCCCGGCATGCCCGTGCCGACGACTTCGCGATCGGCTCGCCGCAGGCCGGGCGCACCCACGCCGAGCTGGAGCCGCTCATCGGCATGTTCGTCAACATGCTGGTCACCCGGATCGACGCGGCCGGCGACCCGACGTTCGCGCAGCTGCTGGGCCGGGTCCGGGAGGCCACCCTGGACGGCTACGCCCACCAGGACCTGTCGTTCGAGCAGCTGATCACCGAGCTGAACGTGGTCCGCGACGTCGGCCGCTCGGCGGTGTTCCAGGTGGTGTTCGCGCTGCAGAACTACACCGCGCCGGGCCGGGCCTCGGCGACGGGGCTGAGCGTGTCGCCGTTCGGCTCCCGGGCCGTGGCGACCCGGTTCGACCTGGAGCTGTCGCTGCTGGAGGGCGTGGACGGGCTGTGGGGTTCGTTCACGTACAACACCGACCTGTTCACCGCCGACACCGTCGCCCGCCTGGCCGACAGCTTCGAGCAGCTGCTCAGCGCGGTCGTCGCCGACCCGCACCGGCCGCTGAGCCGCCTGTCGACCGTCACCGGCGCCGCCCGCGAGCAGGTGCTGACCGGCTGGAACGACACGGCCGCCGCGTTCCCCGACACCGCCACGCTGCACGGGCTGATCCAGCGGCAGGCCGCGGACACTCCGCACGCCCCGGCGCTGACCTTCGAGGGCGACACCCTCACCTACGCGCAGCTGCTGAGCCGGGCGCACCGCATCGCGCACCGGCTGCGCGAGCACGGCGCGGGACCGGGCCGCCTGGTCGCGGTGTGCGCCGAGCGCAGCCACGACCTGGTGGCCGGGCTGCTCGGCGTGCTGATCTCGGGCGCGGCTTACCTGCCGCTGGACCCGGAGTATCCGGCCGAGCGGCTGGCGTTCATGCTCGACGACGCCGACGTGGCCGCCGTGCTCACCGCGGGGGACGCCCGCACGGTGCTGCCGGACACGGACCGTCCCGTGCTCGCCCTCGACGACGCGGCCACCTGGGACGGCGTTCCCGAGACCGCGCCCGAGCCGCTCGCCGGGGCCGACGACGTCGCCTACGCCATCTACACGTCCGGCTCGACCGGCCGCCCGAAGGGCGTGCTCAACGGGCATCGCGGCATCGTCAACCGGCTGCACTGGATGCAGCGCCGCTACGGCCTGTCCGCCGCGGACACGGTGCTGCAGAAGACCCCGGCCGGGTTCGACGTGTCGGTGTGGGAGTTTTTCTGGCCGCTGCTGGCCGGAGCGCGGCTGGTGCTGGCCCGGCCCGGCGGCCACAAGGACGCGGCATACCTGCTTGACCTGATCGTCGCCGAGGGTGTGACGACCCTGCACTTCGTGCCGTCGATGCTGGGCATGTTCCTGGCCGAGTCCGACGTGGACCGGTGCGGCTCGCTGCGGCTGATCGTGTGCAGCGGGGAGGAGCTGCCCGTCGACCTGGCGACCCGGACCCTGGCCGCGCTGCCCGGCGCGCAGCTGCACAACCTGTACGGGCCGACCGAGGCCGCGATCGACGTCACCGCGTACCACTGCACACCGCAGCACCTGGCCGGGCTGGCTCGGGTGCCGATCGGCGCGCCCATCGACAACATGGCCGTCTACGTGCTCGACGAGCACGGCGAACCGCTGCCCGTCGGGGTGCCCGGCGAGCTGCACCTGGCCGGTGTCGGCCTGGCCCACGGCTACCTGAACCGGCCCGAGCTGACCGCGGAGAAGTTCGTCACCGGCCTGTCCGGGCGGCGCCTCTACCGCACCGGTGACCTGGCCCGGTGGCGGCCCGACGGCACGATCGACTTCCTCGGCCGCATCGACGGCCAGGTGAAGCTGCGCGGCCTGCGCATCGAGCTCGGCGAGATCGAGGCGGCGCTGCGCGACCAGCCCGGCGTCCGCGAGGCGGCCGTCGTGGTCCGCGAGGACTCACCCGGCGACAGGCGTCTGGCCGCCTACCTCGTGGTCGACGCCGAACCCGACACCGCCGAGGTGCGGGCGGCCCTCAAGCGGCGGCTGCCCGACTACATGGTGCCCACCGCATACGTGGTGCTCGACGCGCTCCCGCTGAGCCCGAGCGGCAAGCTGGATCGCCGGTCGCTGCCCGCGCCGCAGCGCGGCCGGGACGCCAACGCCGCGTTCGAGGCCCCGGCGACGCCGACCGAGGTGACCGTCGCCGCGATCTGGGCCGAGGTGCTCGACGTGCCGCAGGTCGGCCGCGACGACGACTTCTTCGACCTCGGCGGGCACTCGCTGCTCGCCACGCAGGTCATCGCGAAGCTGCGCCGGGCGGTCGGCGCGGGCGTGTCCGTGATGGACCTGTTCAAGAACCGCACGGTACGCGAGCTGGCCCAGCTCATCGACGTGCCGGAAGACCAGCGCGGCCCGCGGGCCCTGGTGCACGAGCTGACCCGCCCGGTGCCGTCCGCGCAGCTGGTGCGCAGCCTGGTCTGCGTGCCCTACGGCGGCGGCAGCGCCGTGGTGTACCAGCCGCTCGCCGACGCGCTGCCCGCCGGGCACCGGCTGTTCTCGGTCGCCATCCCCGGCCACGACATCGGCCTCGACGAGGCGGCGCTGCCCTTCGACGAGCTGGCCGAACGCTGCACCGTCGAGATCATGGAGAAGGTCGCCGGACCGGTCGCGCTGTACGGCCACTGCGGCGTCGGCTCCGCGCTGACCGTCGAGATCGCCCGGCGGCTCGAACAGCGCGGCCGCGACCTCGAAGCGGTCTACATCGGCGCGATCTTCCCGTTCGCCCGGCCGCAGAGCAAGGTGTGGATGGCCCTGTCGCGGATCACGAAGATGGAGTCGCTGCGCTCGGACAAGGCGTACGCCAACTGGCTGACCTCCATGGGCGTCGACATGAGCGACATCGAACCCGGCCAGGCCCGCCAGATCATCCGCAACATGCGCCGGGACTCCGACAGCGCCGAGGAGTACTTCACCGAGCTGATGCACAGCGGCGCGGAACGGCTGCGGGCCCCGATCATCGCGGTGGCGGGCGAACGCGACCCGGCGACCGAGTTCTACCCCGAGCGCTTCAAGGAGTGGCACTTCCTCACCGACCGGGCCGCGGTCGTCGTGCTCGACGAGGCCGGGCACTTCTTCCTCAAGTGGCGGGCCGACGAGCTGGCCGAGATCGTCACCACGGTCGACCCCGCGGTCACCGCCGAGCAGCCGCAGCCGCTGACCCGCCCGGAACGCGGCGAGCGGGCGAGCTGGTGGCTGCACGACACCTCGCAGGCCACGAGCCGCGTCGTCACCGCCGGTCCGCAGCCCAGCATGGGCCGCTTCCTCGCGGTCGCGTTCGCGCAGCTCATCTCCATCCTCGGCTCGACGCTGACC
This sequence comes from Catellatospora paridis, assembly GCF_009720365.1. Lineage (GTDB taxonomy): Bacteria > Actinomycetota > Actinomycetes > Mycobacteriales > Micromonosporaceae > Catellatospora > Catellatospora paridis. The sequence goes on from NZ_ML769321.1 coordinate 27,532, forward strand.
GACGTGGCGCTGCCGCTGTGGGTGCTGCAGCAGACCGGGTCGCTGCTCGACTTCTCGCTGCTCGCGGTCGCCGGGCTGGTGCCGGGCCTGATCGTGCTGCCGGTGGCCGGGGCGATCGTCGACCGGTACAGCAGACGGGCCGTCATGCTCTGCGGCGACGTCGGCGCGGGCGGCACCCAGCTCGTCCTGGGCCTGCTGCTGTGGACCGGATCGCTGCAGGTGTGGCACATCTACCCGCTGATCGTGCTGCTGTCGGTGTCGCTGACGTTCCAGCGCCTGGCCTACGGTTCGGCGATCCCGCAGCTCGTGCCCAAGCAGTACCTGGGCCACGCGAACGGCGTCGTGCAGATGATCGGCGGCGTGGCCACCATCATGATGCCGATGCTGTCGGTGGCGCTGCTCGCCGTGATCGACCTCGGCGGCATCCTGATCATCGACGTGCTCAGCTACGCGGCCGCGATCGTCATCGTGCTGCTGGTGCGCTTCCCGCGCACGCTGGCCTGGCGGCGGCGGGAGAGCCTCGGCGCGGAGATCCGCGAGGGCTTCCGCTTCTCCTGGGGCAATCGCGGCTTCCGGGCCATGCTCGGGTTCTTCATGGGACTCAACGTGTTCCTGTCGCCGCTGTTCCTGATGATGACGCCGCTGGTGCTCGCGTTCGGCGGGCTCGACCAGGTCGCGCAGGTGTCGGTGGCGGGCGGTGTCGGCGCGTTCCTCGGCGGCCTCACGATGAGCGTCTGGGGCGGCCCACGGCACCGGCGGCTGTTCACCGTGCTGTGCTGCACCCTGGTGCTGGCCGTGTTCTGCCTCGTCATCGGGCTGCGGCCGACGCTGTGGGTGATCGCGATCGGCTCGTTCGGCATCTCGATGTGGCTGGTGCTGCTCAACGGCGTCTACACCACGATCGTGCAGGTCAAGGTGCCGCAGCGGTTCCACGGCCGGGTGTTCGCGATCAACACGGTGATCGCCTGGTCGACGCTGCCGCTCGGCTGGACGCTGGTCGGGCCGGTCGGCTCCAGCATGCTGGAACCGCTGATGGCCGACGGCGGCGCGCTCGCGAGCACGGTGGGGCGGGTCATCGGCACCGGCGAGGGCCGCGGCATCGGCCTGCTCTACCTGATCCTCGCGGTCTGCATCGCGGCCGTGGTGCTGGTGTCCATGCGGATTCCGCGCATCGCCCGCTTCGACGACGAGGTCCCCGACGCCCGCCCCGACGACCAGGTCGGCCTGGAACTGCTACGCAGCCGCAATGCGCAGCAGGACGGTGGACCGGCTGCCGACGTGAGCCGGCCGCGGGACCGCGAGAAGGTGGCCGCGTGAACGCGCGGGCGATGTGGGCTCAACGCGGCCGAGGGAGCGCGGCATGAGCGCCCTCGCGGCCGCACGGGCCGCTCGTGCCGCGGGACGGGTCGCGCTGACCGTGCCGCAGTTGCTGGCGGCGCGAGCTGCCAAGCAGCCGGAACACGTGGCGGTCACGCAGGGCTCGGGCACGCTCGACCTGGCCACGTGGCAGCGGCGCACCCAGGCCGTCGCGGCCGGGCTGCGGGCGGCCGGGATCAGGCCCGGCGACCGGGTCGCGCTGGTGTACGGAGCCCGCGACTGGATCGCCTACGCGACGGCGTACACCGGAGTGCTCGCGGCCGGGGCCGTCGCGGTGCCGCTGTCGACCCGCAACGCCGCCGCCGAACTGGACTTCATGCTGCGGCACAGCGGCGCGGCCGCGGTGCTGCACGGCCCGGACGCGGTGCTGCCCGCGGTGCCGATCCCGCTGGTCTGGGCCCCGGCCGCGGTCGCCGCGCTGCCCGACGCCGAGCCGCTGCCCGGCCCCGGCCCGGCCGACCCGGCGCAGATCCTCTACACCTCCGGCACCACCGGTCGGCCCAAAGGGGTCACCGCGGTGCACGCCAACCTCACCCACGGCTGCCGCATCGACCCGCCCCTGCGCAGGCTCGCCCACTCGAAGCAGTTCCTGCACGCGTTCCCGATCGGCACCAACGCCGGGCAGACGATGCTGCTCAACGCGCTGGACGCGCACGCCGGGATGCTGGCCACGGCCCGGTTCGCGGCCGCGCACTTCGCCCGGCTCGTCGCCACGCACCAGGTGGGCAGCGTGTTCGTGGTGCCCGCGATGGCGATCGAGCTGCTGTACTCCGGGGCGCTGGGCGAGCACGACACGTCCTGCGTGAAACTGTTCGGCTCCACCGCCGCCGCCCTGCCGCCCGCGATCGCGGCCGGGCTGGCCGCCGCGCTGCCGCAGGCCACCATCGTCAACTACTACACCTCGACCGAGGCCGCGCCGACGCAGACCAGCATGGTCTTCCACCCCGACCGGCCCGGCGCGTTGGGCAAGGCGACCGGCGGCGGCGAGCTGCGCATCCTCGCCCCCGACGGCACGCCCAGCCCGCCCGGCGAGGTCGGCGAGGTGTGGCTGCGGGCCGCGGGCGCCGCCCGGTCCTACCACGACGATCCGGACGCGACCCGGTCGGTGTTCCGCGACGGCTGGACCCGGATGGGCGACGTCGGCCGGCTCGACGCCGACGGTTACCTGTACCTCGCCGACCGGGAGAGCGACGTCATCAAGAGCGGCGCGGACAAGGTGTCCACGGTCGCCGTCGAGGCCGCACTGCACGAGCACCCCGACATCGCCGACGCGGCCGTGCTGGGCCTGCCCGACCCGGTGCTCGGCCGGGTGCCCGCCGCGGTCCTGGTGGCCACGCGGCCGCTGACCCTGGCGGAAGTGCGGGCCTTCCTCGCCACCCGGCTGGCCGCGCACGAGCAGCCCAGCCGCCTCGCCCACGTCACCGAACTGCCCCGCAACGCCGGGGGCAAAGTCGTCAAGCACCGGCTCCGGGCGTTGTTCGACCGGCCCGACCAGGAGGGGACCCCATGACCCAGGCACTCGACGGCATCCCCGTCACCCTCGCCCAGCAGGGCATCTGGTTCACCGAACGGGTCGGTGACGCCGGCTCGGCATACCGGCTGGCGGTCGCGGTGACCCTGCCCGGCACGGTGGACCGGCTGCGATGGGAGCAGGCGTGGGCCGAGGTCGTCGCCCGGCACCCGGCGCTCGCCGTCGCGGTGGCCGACGCGGACGGCGAACCGCTGCTGCGGCCCGTGCCGCCCGCGCCGGTCGAGCACCACGACGTCACCGGCAGCGCACGCCGCACCGACGCGGACGCCACCGTGGCCGGTGGGACGGCGCGGGCCGACGACGGGCTCGACGCGGCTGTCGCGCAGGTGCTGGCCAGCCCGTTCGACCTGGTCACCGGGCCGCTGGCCCGATGCGTCGCGCTGCACGCCGAGGGACGCACCGTCGTGCTCGTCGTCGCCCACCACCTGGTCTTCGACGGGGCGTCCAAGGACGTGCTGGTCGGTGACCTGCTCGCCGCGTACGACGGCCGCCCGCTGCCCTCCGGATCGCTGACCGCGCTCGGCGACGCCGCCCGCGCCCAGGCGGCGCGGATCGCCGAGGCCACCCCCGCGGCACGGGAGTTCTGGTCGGCGCGTCCGGCACCGGTCGACGAGCTGGTGCTGCCGTACGCGACGGGCGCGCCCACGGCCGCCGAACCCGACGTGCGGGTGCCGTTCACGCTTGGCCGCGACCTCGACGCCGCGCTCACCGCGGCGGCGGACGCGCTGGGGCTGACCCGGTTCGAGCTGCTGCTGTCCGCCGTGCACACCGTGCTGGCCCGCTACGGCAACGCGATCACCTCGGTCGCCGTGGACCTCACCACCCGCACCCCGGAGCTGTCCGGCGAGATCGGCATGTGGGTCAACGAACTGCCGGTCACCGTGACCGGCGACCTGGCACTGCCCTGGGCCGAGTACGCCCGCGCCGTGCGCGCCGAGGCCCGTGCCGTGTACGCCCACCGCGAGGTCCCGTACGGCCGGGCCGTGCCCGGCCTGCTGCCCCGACTGTCGTTCGCCCCCGTGTCGATCAGCTACCGCCGCCGCACCCAGGCCACGGCGGAGGTGGACTGGCTGCTCACCCCGCCGGCGATCCGGACCGCGCTGCACCTGCACCTGGTCGACTCCGCCGACGGGCTCACCGGCTCGGTGCACGTGCCCGCTCGCCACGCGGCCACCGCCGACCGGTTCGCCGGGCACCTGCGCACCCTGCTGGCCGCGGCACTGGCCCACCCGCGGACCCCGGTCGGCGACCTGCCCCTGCTCACCGCCGCCGAGCAGGCCGAACTCGCCGCCGGCAACACCACCGCCCGCCCGCGCCCCGCCGCGACCGTGCTCGACCTGGTACGCGACCAGGCCGCGCGCACCCCCGACGCGCTCGCGGTCACCGGCCCGGACGGCGAGCTGACCTACCGCGAGTTGGTCGACGCGGCCCACCGCATCGGCAACGGGCTGCGCTCGCGCGGCGTCGCCGACGGCGACCTGGTCGGCCTGTGCGCCCGTCGTGGCACGGAGCTGGTCGCCGGGGTGCTCGGCATCCTGGCCGCCGGCGCGGCATACCTGCCGCTGGACCCGGCGTACCCGGTCGCGCGGCTGGAGTTCATCGCCGCCGACGCGGGCGCGAAGGTGATCCTCGGGCACTCCGGCGGGCCGCTGGACGTGCTGGCGCTGGACAGGCTGGCCGCGTTCGCAGCCGAGCCGGTCGCCGCACCGGCCGTCGCCGCCGACCCCGACGCGCTCGCGTATGCGATCTACACCTCCGGTTCCACCGGCCGACCCAAGGGTGTCGAGATCGGACATGCCGCGCTGGCCAATCTGATCGCGGCGTTCGCTGAGCTGCTCGGCGCACGGCCGGAGCACCGCTGGCTCAATCTGACCTCGCTGTCGTTCGACATCAGCGGCCTGGAGCTGTTCCTGCCGCTGACCACCGGTGGGCAGGTGGTCGTCGCGTCCGACGCGGCCACCCGCGAGGGGGGCGCGCTCGACCGGCTCATCCGTGACAGCGGCGCCACCCACGTGCAGGCCACCCCGTCGACCTGGCGGATGCTGCTCGACGCCGGGTTCGCCGGTGCGCCGATCACCGCGCTGTGCGGCGGCGAGCCGCTGCCGCTGCCACTGGCCCAGCGCCTGCGCGCCCGCACCGGGCGGCTGCTCAACGTGTACGGCCCGACCGAGACCACGATCTGGTCCACCGCCGCGGAGATCCCGGCCGACCCGGCGCGGATCACCATCGGCGGCCCGCTGGCCAACACCACCCTGCACGTCCTCGACCCCGACCTGCGGCCGCTGCCGCCCGGCGTGCCCGGCGAGCTGTGCATCGGCGGGGTGGGCCTGGCCCGCGGCTACCGCGACCGGCCGGAGCTGACCGCGCAGCGGTTCGTGGTGGACGCGGCCGGGCGGCGGCTCTACCGGACCGGTGACCTGGTGCGGCTGGCCGCCGACGGCGAGGTCGAGTTCCTGGGCCGGGTCGACGACCAGATCAAGCTGCGGGGCCACCGCATCGAGCTGGGCGAGATCGAGCAGACCCTGCTCGGCGCGCCCGGCGTCGGCCAGGCCGCAGTCGCGGTCCGCGGCTGCACCCTGGTGGCGTACCTGATCGGCGCGGGTGAGGTGCCCGAGATCCGCCGCCATCTCGCGGGCAGCCTGCCCCGCTACATGATGCCCGGCCAGTACGTGTGGCTGGACCGGCTGCCGCTGACCCCGAACGGCAAGCTCGACCGCAAGGCCCTGCCCGAGCCGCCCGGCCTCGCGGACGGCACGTCCGACACGGACGCGCAGCTCGGGGAGCCCGTCGAGGACCTGCTCGACGGCATGGCGGACCTGTCCGCCCTCGACGGGGTGTGCGCCGCCGCACCGACGACCGCGCCGCGGACCCTCGCCGCGCCGTCGAGCGCGAGCGACGGCCCTGCGGTCGAGGAGCGGATGGCTGCCGGTGCGGGCGAGGCCGACCTGATCGCGGGCGTCACGGCGATCTGGCGGGAGGTGCTGCGCATCGAGGACATCGCGCCCGACGACACCCTGTTCGACCTGGGCGGGCACTCGCTGACGATCATGCAGATCACGGCACGCATCCGGGACGCGTACGGCGTCGAGGTGCCCTTCGACGTCTTCTTCGACACCCCGACGGTCGAGGGCATCGCCGACTCGATCGCAGAGCTCCGCGAGGAGGAGTCGTGACCGCAGCCACCCTCGAAGCCGACCTCGCCATGCTGGTCGCCCAGGCCAGCGAGGGCGTCATCACCGCCGCCGACGCGCTCGCCGAGCGGGAGTCGCTGGGCCTTCTCGGCCTGACGTCGCTGGGGTTCCTGCGTCTCATCCACGCAGTGGAGCGCGGCTACGGCGTCGTGCTCGACCTCGACGACGACGTGTCGTTCATGGACACCGTCGCGAGCCTCGCCGCCCACCTGCGCGAGCAGGGCATCTGATGCGCCGGGTCGCCGTACGCGGCACGCCGGTCGCCGACGGGCCGCTGACCTGGGGTCAGCACGCCATCTGGGCGGCGATCGGCCGGACCGCCCCGAACGACCACTACTTCAACCTGACCCGGGTGCTCACCCCACCGGAGCGCTGCCGCCCGCTGCCCGTCGACGACGCGCTGGACCGGCTCGGCGCGGCGCTGAGCCGCCATCCGACGCTGCGGACCCGGATCGTCGCGGACGCGGTGGCCGGGTCCGGAGATCCTGGCCGTAGCGATGACCGGTCCGAGGCGACCGTCCTCGCCCCGCGCACAGCCCCGGCGGGGCCGGTCGTGCCCGGCGAGCCGGTCCGGCAGGAGCTGCTCGCCGAGGTCCTGGTCACGGTGCATACGGTGGAAGCGGCTGACGAGTTTGATGCGGACCGGGCCGCGGACGGCCTCGCCGCGGATCTGGCGGGCACCGCGTTCGGTTACCGGACCGAGCCGCCGGTGCGTATCGGGCTGGTGCTCGTCGGCGGCCTGGTGGCCAGGGTCGTGCTGGCGCTGTGTCATCTGGCCACCGACGGCCACGGGGCCGATATCCTCCTGCGGGACGTCAGGCTGGCGCTGCTGGCCCGCACCGGGCCACCGCCCGGCGACCCGCTCGCCGTCGCCGTCGAGGAGGCGTCCGACGCGGGCCGGGCTCGCAGCGACGCCGTGATCGGCACCTGGCGCGAGGCTTACCGGGCGCTGCCGCCGAGCATGTTCACCACCGAGCGCGCCGAGCCGCAGCCGGTGCGCTGGTGGGTCGGCCGGCTCACCTCGCCAGCCCTTGGCCTGGCCGCGGCCGCGCTCGCCGCCCGGCACCGGACCAGCGTGTCGTCGGTGCTGCTGGCGGCCACCGCGGCACTGGTCGCGGCGGACGGCGGCGGGGACCGGGCGGCCGTGCTGACCATCGTCGGCAACCGCTACGACCCGGCCCGGCGGGACCTGGTGGCGACGCTGTCCCAGGAAGGCCTGTTCACCCTGGACACGGCTGCCGCCGACTTCGCCAACCTGCTGCGGCCCGCGTGGCGGGAGAGCCTGCGGGCGTACCGGTCCGGCAGCTACGACCAGGCGGCGCTGGACGCCGCCCTGGCCGCGGTGAGCGCCGAGCGTGGCACGACTGTGCACCCGATGTGCTGCTTCAACGACATGCGCCTGGTCGACCTGCCGCCCGGCGCTCCGCCGACGGCCGAGCAGGTCCGCACCGCCCGCGCCGACTCCGCGTTCGCGTGGGCGTCGCCGCAGCCGCAGGTCGCCTGCCGGTTCTGCGCGCACGTGACCGCCGACGGGCCCGCGCTGACCTACCAGGTCACCGGCGATACCCGGTTCCTGCCGCCGGCGCGGCTGGAGGCGTTCGTGCTGACCCTGGAGGACCTCGTGGTGTCGGCCGTGGACGGTCCCGCGCCCCTGGCGGCCCTGCCGGCGCGGCTCGGGTCTGCGGTGGTGGCGGCGTGAGGCTCACCGCGTACGCCCGGGCCTGCGCCGTCGACCCCGGCAAGACGCTCGGTTTCGTGGTCGGGGCCGCGGACGGCCACCCGGCCGGGCTGGTCACCGTCGTGGACGTGCCGACCGGCCGGGTCTTGGCCAGCGACACCGTCGACGGCCCGCACTGGACGCTCGACGTCCCCGAGGACTGGCCCAGCTCGCTGTACCGGGCCGCGTTCCGCGGCGACGGCAGCTCCGCCACGGCGACGGTCGCGGACGGGCCCGACGCCGACGCGCACTTCGTGGTACGCGGCAGCGGCGACGCGGACGTACTCGTGTCGGTGCCGTTCCTGACCTGGCAGGCCTACAACCGGGCGGGCGAGCCGGGGCACGGCCTCTACTACGCCGAGGAGCCGACGCGGGCCGCCAGGGTCAGCTTCGACCGGCCCGGCGGCGGGCCACCGCCCCAGGAGTGGGAGCACGGGCTGCTGCGCTGGCTGCGGGGCAGCGGACACCGTGTCGAGTACTGCGCCAACCTGGATCTGCACGACCAGCCCGAGCTGCTGGCCCGCCACCGGCTGCTCGTGATCAACGGGCACGACGAGTACTGGACCTGGGAGATGCGCGACCACGTCGAGGCGTACGTACGCGACGGCGGCAACCTGGCGATCTTCGCGGCGAACACGTGCTGGTGGCAGATCCGGCTGGAGGACGGCGGCCGCACCATGGTCTGCCACCGCGACGCCGTCACCGACCCGATGGCGGCCGTCGACCCGTCGCGCGTCACCGTCGAATGGTCCAGCGCCCCGGTGAACCGGCCCGAGAACGCGCTGACCGGGGTCAGCTACCGCCGCGGCGCGGGCACCTGGGGTGAGCACATGCCGAGGATGCGCGAGGAGGCCTACCGGGCCCGGTTCGCGGAGCACTGGGCGTTCGACGGCACCGGCCTGCACGACGGCGACGAGTTCGGCCGGGGCGCGCTCGGCTACGAGACCGACGCCGCCGACTTCACCGAGGTCGACGGTGTGCCGCGGGTGACCGGCCGGGACGGCACCCCGCCCGACTTCGTCATCCTGGCCACCGCCGACCTGCGCCACTGGCGGCACTACGGGCAGGGCGGCCATGCCACCATGGGCGTGCACCGGCTCGGCCAGGGCACGGTGTTCACCGCCGCGACCGTGAACTGGGGCAGCGCGCTCGGCGACCCGGTCGTGGACCGGATCACCCGCAACGTCCTGGACCGGCTCGGGCGGCCCGCGCCCGTCGAGTTCGAGCCGATCGGACCGGCGGTGTCGGGTGCCGCGCTGGCGGCCTGCGAGGGCCTGCTGTTCGCGGCGGCCGGCGGCGTGCTGCGGGTTCGCGAGCTGTGCGCGCAGAACCTGCCGTGGCGTGAGATCGACACCGCTCCGGACCTGGTCGCGCTGGGTTCACCGCGGGAGGCGTACCGCGGCATGCCGTCGGGTCTGATCGGGGTGACCCGCGACGGCCAGGTGGTGTATCGCGACCCGGTGCCCGACAGAGGCGATTGGTCGGTGCTCGGTGACGCGCCCGCCGGGACGGTGGCGCTGGGCTGCGTCAACGCCACGTTCTTCGCGGTCGCGGACGGCGCACTGTGGTCGCGCACCGCGGCGTCGCTGGCCGACCGCATCGGCTCCTGGCAGGTCGTCGACGTGGCCGAGGGCGTCGTCGCGTTGACCGGCCTGGCCAGCAACCTGTTCGCCGCGACCGGCGACCGGCTGCTGTCGCGTCCGCCCGTGGACGGCCCAGCCCCGTGGACGGACCTTGGCCCGGCCGCGGACGTACGGTCGCTGACCGGCGCGGCCGGCTGGCTGGTCGCGGGTGGTACGACCCTGCGCCGCCGCCCGGCCGTCAGTTCGGCGCCGGCCTGGTACGGCCATCGCTGAGCACCATCCGGCACTGGGGTTTTCCCTAGGTCCTCGGGTACGCCATCCGGCCACACTGGACTGGCCGGGTGGTCGATCCGGTGCGTTGAGCTGCACTGATGCGCCGATCGAGGGCTGCCCGCGAGACCGTCGGAATCACGACGGTCTACGGAGGCGGAGCACAGTCCCGTCCAGACTCCAGCCATGACTCAGCGTGTGACTTTCGGCGTGCCGGTGGAGGCCCTGCAAGGCGTCCCCGGATCCGGTGACCGATTCGTCTATTCCTATCGATATGCGGCATTGAGCAACACCGGCAGCAACGGCCGGCCGGTCCTCACCCGCGCGCAGTGGGTGTACCTGGCCAAGGCGGCCGGCCTCACCGGCGAGGCCACCGCCGAATGGGCCGAATGGCACGGCGGCACAGGCAAGATCATCGAGTCCGCCCAGGCGGCCCGGTCGGCCGGACCGGAGGGCGAGGCGACCATGCGGATGCGGCTGGCCCACGGCGTGCCCGGCGTCGACCCGGCCGAGGCGGCCGTGCCGGTTTCGCTGCTCAAGCTGGCCAGCCTGCTGCGGCCGGGAGCCAATGTGGCGACCACGGCAGTCGGCAAGGGCGCGGCCGGCGGCACTGGCAGCACCGGTGGTGGCTCGCACACCCACATGCCTCCGACCGGCAGCTCCGACGGCGGGACGCCCACCGGCACGGTGCTCGACCGCTCGCCCGAGCAGGTGCTGCTGGACCTGGCCCGATCCGAGATCGGCCTGCTGTTTTTGGACCGCACCCGGCTGCGGCCGGCCGGATTCGTCGTCGGCGAGCACCTGCACACCATGGGCCTGGCCCCGGCCGAGGAGGTGGTGCTGGAGCAGCGCTCGTTCGTGCAGCGTGACACCCTGTCGGAGTCCAGCGGCGAGACCGAGGGCAGCACCGAGAGCGAGCAGTCGTCCACGACGACCATCGACCACGCCGAGGTGATCGCCGGCTCGCTGACCACCACCCGCACGGACGGCTTCACCGCCGGCGGCACGGTCGGCTTCGAGTACGGCATCAAGGCCCAGGTCAACGCCGGGGTGTCGGACACCACGACGCAAGCCGACAACGACACCCGCACCGACTCGGTGAAGGAGGTCGCCGCCCGCACCACGAAGAACGTGGCCAAGCTGCGCGACGTGCACAAGACCGTGTTCCGGGTGTCCGAGTCGGACCGCTTCGAGCGGGCGGCCCGCCGCACGATCCGCAACCCCAACCAGTTCACACCGATCGACCTGCACTTCTACAAGGTGCTCCAGCGGATCCGGTTCTCCCACGAGCGGTTCGGGGTGCGGCTGTGCTGGACGCCGTTCGTCCGGGACCCGGCGGGCGACTTCTACGCCGCCGAGACCGCGATGAAGGAGGAGATGCTCAAGGCGGCGCGGGACTCGATCCCGGCGGTGGCGCTGCCCGCGCAGCCGAACGTCGGGGAGGTGCCCGGTGCGCGCCTGGTCGGGCTGGACCCGCCGCTGACCGAGCTGACCCAGTGGGGCGGCTGGCCGGGCACCGACATGAGCGCCGACTACACCCTGCCTGTCAACGTGCCCCACGGGATGAAGTGGGACGGCGATGTGCCGGGCCTGCAGGGCAGTCTGCGCTCGACGCTCACCGGCGCGCCCCGCGGGCACGGTGTGCGCGTCGTCGGCGACCCGTGGGAGGTCATGAACTCGGCCGGCGACCGGACCGTCTTCCAGCTCATCCACTGCGGTGCGGGCTGGCGGCTGGCCGGCTCGTCGCAGATCTGGGTGTCCCTGTCGGCGCGGGTCATCCCGGACACCACGTCGCTGGGCCAGGAGCAGGCCGCCGCTACCGCCGCCTGGGAGGCGCAGTGCGCGACGCTGATCGCGGGGCGCGCGGCGAAGGTGGCCGCCGCCGAGGCGATCGCGCTGGCCGAGTTCGAGGCCTGGCGCATCGCGCACCGGGCGAGCCTGAACCCGGCGCAGGAGCTGATGCGCCGCTTCATCAACGCCATGTTCCCGGCCGACGCCCGCGACGAGATCGCCGAGCTGGACGTCTGGGAGCAGGTCTTCGACTGGGAACTGGCCGCCGCCCGCACCTACTCCGGCACCTGGAGCGGCGACGGCAGCCTGCGCGACCCGGCCCGGCCGGCCGGAGACTTCGTCAACGCCTCCTGGGCGCGGCTGTTCCTGCCGGTGCGCACCGGTTTCGAGGACATCGCGCTGCGCTGGATCTTCCTGCGCTCGCAGCAGGGCACCGGCCCGGCCGGCATCGAGGAGCTGGTCCGCAAGGTGCTCAAGGAGCTGACCGACTGGCGGGTGACCCATCTGGGTGGACCGTCCGAGGTGGTGCTGACACCGGGCAACCCGTGTCCGGAGGTGGTTCAGAAGCACGTCTGCCTCGGCACCTGGGCGGAGGATCTGCCGACCGACGGGGTGCACACCGAGGTGACGCTGGCCGGCACCACCGCGGCCGACCCGTTCACCGAGAGTGTGGCCCAGGGCGAGGCGGACCGTACGGCCGCCGCGTCGGCCGTGCTGCTCGCTCAGGGCAAGGTCGGCGAGGCCGTGGCGGCCAGTGGACTGGCGTCGGTGGATGTGGCGGTGCACCTCACCGAGCCGCGGCCGTGACCGGCCTTTCCGGACAGCTCAGCGCCGTCGAGCAGACGGCGCTGAGCTCGGGCCTGATCCAGGCGGTGACCGCGCAGGCACCCGGGTCGGCCGGGGCCGACGTGGCGGCGTACCTGCGGATGGTCAGCGCCCCCGGGTATCCGATGCCGGCCACGGTCGGTTTCGTGGACGGCTTCGCCGACGGGTTCCTGGAAGGCGCCGCCGCCTGGAAGCACGACCTGCAGGCGCTGTTCAAGCTGGTCGGGGTCGGGGTCACGGTGAGCCTGGCCGAGTTCTTCTACCGGCCGGTCGTGGAGGAGGCCCCGCAGGGACTGTCCCCGCAGGTCATGGCGGAGCTGGAGACGCTGCGCGCGATGCAGCGCATGGGCGCGGTGTTCCGCTGGCTGGACGAGGTGGGGCCGGTCGATGCGGCGAAGGCACTGCGCGACATCATCCCCGACGCCGAGGACATCGCCACCATGATCGGCCGGGCCGGCTTCGAATGGTGGTCCGAACAGGTGGGCACCACGCCGGACGCCACGGCGTCCGGCCGGCACCTGGGCCGCCTGGTCGGCCGCATCGCGCTGGAGCTGGTCCGGGCGTTCTGCGAACCGGACAGCTTCTCCGTGGGCGAGGCGCTGGAAGTGTCCTACGACGAGGCGGAGGCGACGCCGTGAGCAAGGTGGTGGCCCTGGTCCGGCTCGGGCACGGGACGAAGTTCGCCCGCCGCGTGAAACGGCTCAGCCTGCAGATCTTCGGCAAGGAGGTGGTCCGGTACGAGATCCGGGCCGCGCCGAGGGCGATCGCCGCCGCGGGCAGGCGCGACCTGGAGCGGCTGGTCAAACTGATCACCGGGGCGGTGGTGTCCGCGGCCCTGAAGCTCTACGACCGCTTCTACTCCGAATACTCGAAGACCATCCTCAAAAATATGGATCGGGTCACCTTCGCCGACATCGTGGCCCAGGCGATGAACCGCGGTGAGATGAGCACGCAGTCGCTGCGCGGCCTGATCGTCGAGCGGCTGGCCCGGTTCCGGCCGGAACTGACCGACATGATGGCGGCCCTGGACCGGGTGCGACTGCGGGCCTCGGAGAAGCTGGTCAAGAAGTGGGGCGACGTGCAACTGGTCGGCGGGGTCGTCGACGGTCGGGGCAAGCAGCTCGGCGACCTGCTGGCTGTTTCGGTGCACCCGGACGGCCGCGTCTGGGTGCTGGCCGTGTTCGAATCCAAGTCGATCTCCAACGTGGACGACCTGACCCGGCTGAAGGACCTGCCGGTGGGCCAGCACCTTTGGGACTACGTGCGGGCCAAGGCGCATGGGGTGACCATCGAGGGCCGGCATTTCAAGCCGGAGAAGGTGGTGCTGGAACCGGTGCCGATCTCGGCCCGCACCGGCACGACGGCGGTGGTCGGGCCGAAGACCGCGGACCAGCGGCTGGCGGAGCTGAACGGCTACTACACCCAGTTCATCGGGTTCGTGCCCAAGGAGATGTCGAACAACCAGGCGCGGCGCATCTCCGCCCAGGGCATCCAGCTCGAGCTGTGGCGCTGGCCGTTCGACCTGAAGGAGTACGACCAGTTCCAGGAGGCGCTGATCAAAGCGCTGGACGCGAAGCTGAAATAGGCGGCGCGCTCCGTGACGCCTGCCCGGCCGGGTGCGGTCAGGGCAGGCGCACGGACTGCGCGTGGCGGAACGTGTCCCGCGGATCCCAGCGGGCTTTGACCTGCTGCAACGGCAGGTAGTTCGCGCCGAAGTACAGCTCGGTCCAGGGCGTGCCGGAGCTGTTCCAGTCCTGGTCGGACAGGTCCACGTCGGGGTAGTTCACGTAGCAGCCGTCCAGCTGCTCGCCGGGCACCGGCACGCCACCTCGGTCGGCGAACACGTCGCGGTACGACCGCCTGATCCAGGACAGGTGCCGCTCGTCGTCGGACCGGTCGGCCCAGTACACCTGCCACTGCGCCTTGAGCACGCTGTCGCGGTGCGGATACGCCGTCGCCCCAGGTGCGACGTCGTTGATCGCACCGCCGAACGAGTCGAGCTGCAGCTGCGCGTCCGGGTGCGCATACTCCAGCGACGCCCAGATCGCCGCGCGCTGCGCCGGGGTGAACCCGCGCCGCAGGAACGCCGACTTGTACTTGGCCCGCAGGCCCAGGTCGCTGCCCGCGGCGAGCTGGTTGGCCCACTGCCAGCGCAGCCGTCGCGGCGCGGCCGCCTCAGGCAGCGGGGCCATCTTGCCGCTGTCGCGGGTCGTCGGCCCGGCGGGCGTCACCCCCGCGCCGACCTCGGCGACGAAGGCGTGGAGCAGCTGCTCGGCATCGGGGACGGTCGCGTCCATCGTGGTGCGCAGGCTGACGCCGGCCGCGGCGCGGGTCGGCACCAGCAGCGCGGCGGCCAGGCCCGCGTACGGGTCGTCGGAGGCGGCGTGCCGCTCGTGCCAGCTGCCGAAGTTGTCCAGCAGCCGGTCGAAGCCGTCGCGGTCGAGGCTCGCCCAGGGCCAGGTCACCGCGTGCAGCCAGACCTCGGCCGGAGGCGCGGGCAGCGCGCCGGCCGGGGTCGTGCCGCCCGACGCCGAGCGCAGCCAGAAGCGGGTGACCACGCCGAAGGTGCCGCCACCGCCGCCGGTGTGCGCCCACCACAGGTCGTGGTGCGGGTCGGCCGGATCACGGCTTGCGACGACCGCGCGGACCTCGCCGTCCGCGCCGACCACGACCACCTCGACCGCGTGCAGGTGGTCGACGGTGAGGCCGTGCCGCCGCGACAGCACGCCGTATCCGCCGCCGGTGAAGTGCCCGCCCACGCCGACGCTGTGGCAGGACCCGCCCGGGACCGTGACGCCCCAGTTCTTGAACAGTGCCCGGTAGACGCCGCCCAGGGTGGCCCCGGCTCCGATCGCGAACGCCCCGCGCGCCTCGTCCCACTCGACCGAGGCCAGCCCGGACATGTCGAGCAGCACGGACACCTCGGGGTCGGCGACGAAACCCTCGTAGCAGTGGCCGCCGCCGCGCACCGCGATGCGGCGTCCGGTGTGCACCGCCCGCGCCACAGCCGCGACTACCTGGCCGGTGTCGTGCACCAGGTGCACCTCGTCCGGCTTGCCGGTGAAGCGGCGGTTGAGCGCCCGCACCGGGTCGGCGTACGCGGGGTCGGCAGGTCCCAGGATCAGCGCTTCCGCCATGTCGAGCACACTACTAGAAACAAACCTAAATGTAGACCGCCTGCGGCTGGGTGCCCGGATGCGGACGGTCACCTCGTCAGGGCACCGTCAGGAATCCGGCTCCTGCCGTACGAAGTGCGTCAACGCGGGCAGGAAGGTCAGGTCCGGGGCGCGATCGTGGGTGCGCACACGCACCCGATCGACGGTTGGTGGACTCGATGGACGCGCTCGGCGCGCTCGCCCTGGGACTGGTACTACTCGCGATGCTCGCCGCACGGGCGCGCTCCTGCCGGCCGACGGGGGAGGCCGTCACGTTCGACGGGGCCGCGCTGCGCATCCTCGCGGGCGCGGCGGCCGACGGCCGGCTCCGACTCATCGCCACCACGCCCGCACGTCGCGATCCCGCACCCGCGCCCGCCCGCCCGGCGTCACCGGAGCCGGCGGCCGCGATCTTCATCGAGGTGCTCGTCGACCCGGAACGGCGCGGCCCCATCGAGGTCCGCGGCGATCATCACCGCGGGTACTCGATCATGACGGTCCGCGGCCGCGCGGCGGGACCGGCGATCGCAGCCGCGCTGCTGAAGATCCGCGACATCACCGGGATCGTTCCGCGCGTCGACTTCGCCTGGCCGGAGCGCGGTCAGACCGGGCAGTTGCTGCGCTTCCTGCTGCTGGGCACCGGCCACGTCGCGGCGGTGACGCTGGAGGTCCTGCGCCGGGCCGAACCAGACCGGGACCGCCGCCCCCGCATCCACGTCGGACCATGACCCGCTGCCGGGTGCCGCAGGCGGGTGTCAACGCGACATCCTCGGCCGGGCTCTGCGCCCCGGCGCGGCCCCCGCCGATCGCGCCGCCGCGTGCGCGCTCGTGATCGTCCAGGCGGTGCTGCTGCTGGCCTGCGTAGTGGGCGTGCTCGCCACCCTGTGGTGAGTTGTGCCTGCGGTGTATGTGCCCGGGCGGCGCTGCTCACCGCGCTCATCGGCTTCCTGCTGTTCGACGGGTTCCTGGTGAATCAGTACGGCGCGCTCACCTGGAACGGTGCTGCGACGCTGTGGAACCTCGCCGTGTTCGGCCTCGGGCTGGGGCTGGGGCAGCGCTGGATACGGCACACGCTGGCGAGGGCCTCGGTCGAGGCGGCGCTCACAGCCGCGTCAAAGCCGCGTCAAGAACGTCCCGGCGTCCGTAGCGATGACGTCAAGAGCGCTCAGGTGAGCCGTTTTCGGGAGTTTGATTGCGTCCGTTCCGATCACCGGCCGGTGCCGGGCGGAGCAGAATACGGGCAAATGCCGCAAACAACACTCGATAGGAGGCGCACGGTGGCTGACCTGGCTTACGTGCTGCTCACGGTGGGTCTGTTCGCAGTGCTCGCTCTCGTCGTACGAGGAGCGGAGCGACTGTGACTGCCAACCTGGTCGGCCTGGTGATCGCCTGCGCGCTGGCGGTCTTCCTGGTCTTCGCCCTGCTGTTCCCCGAGAAGTTCTGAGATTCGGAGAGTTGTCCTCAGATGAGTACGACAGCCGCGGGAGTGGTCTTCATCCTCTCGCTCATCGTGGCGCTGGCGGTCGCGTACCGCTACCTCGGTGACTACATGTTCCGGGTGGTCGCCGCGGAGCGCCACGGCCGCGTCGAGCGCGGCATCTACAAGGTGCTCGGCGTCGATCCGAACGCCGAGCAGTCCTGGGGCGTGTACGCCCGCAGCGTGCTCGCGTTCTCGCTGATCTCGATCCTGTTCCTGTACGCCTTCCTGCGCCTGCAGGACCTGATCTTCAAGGTCCCGGACTTCGCGACCTCGATCGACGACCGGGTCTTCCCGCACCTGGCCTGGAACACGGCCGTCAGCTTCGTGACCAACACGAACTGGCAGGCCTACTCGGGCGAGTCGACGATGACGCACTTCGTGCAGATGGCCGGTCTGGCGGTGCAGAACTTCGTCTCCGCGGCGGTGGGCATCGCGGTGGCGGTGGTCCTGGTGCGCGGGTTCGCCCGGCGCAAGTCCGAGCAGTTGGGCAACTTCTGGGTCGACCTGACCCGGATCACGCTGCGCATCCTGCTGCCGATCGCGGTGGTCGGGGCGGTTCTGCTGATCGTCGGTGGGGTGGTGCAGAACCTGACCGACGGCACGATGCTGTCGACCTTGACCGGTGCGCAGCAGCACATCACCGGCGGGCCGGTGGCCAGCCAGGAGGCGATCAAGGAGCTGGGTACCAACGGCGGCGGCTTCTACAACGTCAACTCCGCGCACCCGTTCGAGAACCCCACGACCTGGACCAACTGGCTGCAGATCTTCCTGATCTTCTGCATCCCGTTCGCCATGCCGCGGGTCTTCGGCCGGATGGTCGGGGACAACCGGCAGGGCTACGCGATCCTGGCCGTGATGGGCATCATCGCCGTCGCCAGCATCGCGCTGACCAACGTGTTCGAGCTCGGCCACGCCGGCACGGTGCCGCAGGCGGTCGGGGCGGCCCTGGAAGGCAAGGACATCCGCTTCGGGGTGTCCGACTCGGCGACCTTCGCCGCGGCGACGACGCTCACCTCGACGGGCGCCGTGAACTCGTTCCACGACTCCTACACCGCGCTCGGCGGCATGATGCCGATGATCAACATGATGCTCGGCGAGGTCGCGCCCGGCGGTGTCGGCGCGGGCCTCTACGGCATGCTGATCATCGCGGTGATCACGGTGTTCGTGGCGGGTCTGATGGTGGGCCGCACCCCCGAGTACGTCGGCAAGAAGATCGGCGCCCGCGAGATCAAGTTCGCTTCGCTGTACTTCCTGACGACCCCGGTGCTGGTGCTGGTCGGTGTCGCGGCGGCGATGGCGACGGGCAATTGGCAGACCCAGCTCAACGTGGGCCCGCACGGCTTCTCCGAGGTGGTGTACGCGTTCACGTCGGCGGCCAACAACAACGGCTCGGCCTTCGCGGGCATCACGGTCAACACGCCGTGGTGGGACACCGCACTGGGGCTGGCGATGCTGCTAGGCCGGTTCCTGCCGATCATCTTCGTGCTGGGTCTGGCGGGTTCGCTGGCGCGGCAGAAGCCGGTGCCGGCGTCGGAGGGCACGCTGCCCACGCACAAACCGCTGTTCATCGGCATGGTCGTCGGCGTCGTCGTGATCCTGATCGCCCTCACGTTCCTGCCCGCGCTCGCGCTCGGCCCGCTGGCCGAGGGCCTGTGAACCCGGCCGCAGAAACAGACAAGGACTAGAAATGACTGTCACATCAGTGGCATCCCCCAAGCCGCGGCAGGAGCCGCGCAAGGTGGGCGGCGGGCTGCTCGACCCGAAACAACTCTGGAAGGCGCTGCCCGACGCCGCGCGCAAGCTCAACCCGGCGACGCTGTGGCGCAACCCGGTCATGCTGATCGTCGAGGTCGGCGCCGTGTTCACCACGCTGCTCGCCATCACGCAGCCGTCCTGGTTCGCCTGGGCGATCACGATCTGGCTGTGGCTGACCGTGATCTTCGCCAACCTCGCCGAAGCCGTCGCCGAAGGGCGCGGCAAGGCGCAGGCGGCGACGCTGCGCAGTGCCAAGAAGGACACCCTGGCCCGCCGACTGGTCGGCTGGTCCGAGGGTGCCAAGGCGACGCAGTTCCGCGAGGAGTCCGTCGCGGCGGCCGAGCTGGCGCAGGGCGACATCGTCGTCGTCGAGGCGGGCCAGATCATCCCCGGCGACGGCGACGTGATCGAGGGCATCGCCAGCGTCGACGAGTCGGCGATCACCGGCGAGTCGGCCCCGGTCATCCGGGAGTCCGGCGGCGACCGCAGCGCGGTCACCGGCGGTACCAAGGTGCTGTCCGACCGGATCGTCGTGAAGATCACCCAGAAGCCGGGCGAGAGCTTCATCGACCGGATGATCGGCCTGGTCGAGGGCGCCAACCGGCAGAAGACGCCGAACGAGATCGCGCTCAACATCCTCCTCGCCGCGCTCACGATCATCTTCCTGCTGGCCGTGGTCACCCTGCAGCCGATGGCGATCTACGCCAAGAACTGGCAGGGCGCCGCCCTGGACACCGCGTCCTTCGGCCCGAACGGCATCAGCGGCATCGTGCTCGTCTCGCTGCTGGTCTGCCTCATCCCTACCACCATCGGGGCACTGCTGTCCGCGATCGGCATCGCCGGCATGGACCGCCTCGTGCAGCGCAACGTCCTCGCGATGAGCGGCCGCGCCGTCGAGGCGGCCGGCGACGTCAACACGCTGCTGCTGGACAAGACCGGCACGATCACGCTCGGCAACCGCCAGGCGTGGAAGTTCCTGCCCGCCGCAGGCGTCTCCGAGGAGGCCCTGGCCGACGCCGCGCAGCTGTCGAGCCTGGCCGACGAGACGCCCGAGGGCCGCTCGATCGTGGTGCTCGCCAAGGAGCAGTACGGCCTGCGCGCCCGCGAGGAGGGCGTCATGCCGCACGCCACCTTCATCCCGTTCACCGCGCAGACCCGCATGTCCGGGGTCGACCTGACCGAGGACGGGACCGCCGTCGCGAGGAGTGAGCATGCGAGCCCCGCAAGCGGCGGCAACGGTGGCACGGTCCGGCAGGTCCGCAAGGGCGCGTCCTCGGCGGTCATGAAGTGGGTGCGCGACAACGGCGGCCACCCGTCCGACGACGTCGGCCCGGCCGTGGACGCCATCTCCGGCCAGGGCGGCACGCCGCTGGTGGTCGCCGAGCACATCGACGGCCAGCCGGCCCGTGCGCTGGGCGTCATCCACCTCAAGGACGTCGTCAAGTCGGGTATGCGGGAGCGCTTCGACGAGATGCGCCGGATGGGCATCCGCACCGTCATGATCACGGGTGACAACCCGCTGACCGCCAAGGCGATCGCCGACGAGGCCGGGGTGGACGACTTCCTGGCCGAGGCGACGCCGGAGGACAAGCTCGCGCTGATCCGCAAGGAGCAGGAGGGCGGTCGGCTGGTCGCGATGACCGGTGACGGCACCAACGACGCCCCGGCGCTGGCGCAGGCCGACGTGGGCGTGGCCATGAACACCGGTACGTCGGCCGCGAAGGAGGCCGGCAACATGGTGGACCTGGACTCCGACCCCACCAAGCTGATCGAGATCGTGGAGATCGGCAAGCAGTTGCTGATCACCCGTGGCGCGCTGACGACGTTCTCCATCGCCAACGACATCGCGAAGTACTTCGCGATCATCCCCGCGATGTTCGCGGTGGTCTACCCGAGCTTGGACAAGCTCAACATCATGCGGCTGTCCAGCCCCGAGTCGGCGATCCTGTCGGCGGTCATCTTCAACGCGCTGATCATCATCGTGCTGATCCCCCTCGCACTGCGCGGCGTGCGCTACACGCCCAGCAGCGCGAGCAAGCTGCTGACCCGCAATCTGTGGATCTACGGCCTCGGCGGCATCGTCGCACCCTTCATCGGAATCAAGATCATTGACATGATCATCTCGCTCTTCCCAGGGATCTCGTGATGCGCATTCCCAGTTGGATCTCCCAGCACCTGGCGGCCGTCCGCGCCGTGGTCCTCTTCACGGTGCTGACCGGACTGCTCTACCCGCTGCTCATCCTCGGCGTCGCCCAGATTCCCGGGCTGCGTGACAAGGCCGACGGCTCGCTCGTCAAGGCGAACGGGCAGACCGTGGGCAGCTCGCTCATCGGCCAGTCGTTCACCGACGCCGACGGCAACCCGGTGCCGAAGTACTTCCAGAGCCGCCCGTCGGCCTCCGGATACGACCCCGACGCCACCGCCGCCTCCAACCTCGGCCCGGAGAGCATGGAGGACACCCTCGGTGACCCCGCGCTCGACCCGAACTCCGAAGAGGGCAACGGCAGCAAGAACTCCTTGCTGACCGACGTCTGCTCGCGCAGCAAGGCCGTGGGCGAGCTGGAGGGTGTGGACGGCAGCCGGCCGTACTGCACCGCCGACGGTCTCGGCGCCGTGCTGCGGGTGTTCTACAGCGACGGCGTGACCGGCAAGGTCACCCGGGCGGTCAGCGTCAACCAGGCCTGCCCCGCGACGCCGTTCATCGCCGGCTACCAGGGCGTGCCGGTCGAGTGCGGCAAGTTCGGTGAGGACTACAGCAAGGGCGTGCTCGTCCCCGTGCGGGGCAGCGCTCCCGAGCAGTCGGCCGTGCCCGCCGACGCGGTCACCGCCAGCGGCAGCTCGCTCGACCCGCACATCAGCGTCGAGTACGCCGAGCTGCAGGCCAAGCGCGTCGCGGCCGCACGCGGGGTGAGCGTCGACAAGGTCACCGCCCTGATCGGAGAGCACACCGACGGCAGAGCCCTCGGGTTCATGGGCGAACCCGCCGTCGACGTCCTGGCACTGAACCTGGCCCTGGACCGCATGTAGTGCAAGGAAGGGCACCTTCACAACGCCATGCGTAGAGGAAGGTGCCCTTCCCAACCCCTTGGACCCGTCGAAGACAGGAAGCCATGTCCCGAGGCCAGTTGAGGATCTATCTCGGCGCCGCCCCCGGCGTCGGCAAGACGTACGCCATGCTGGAGGAGGCGCACCGTCGCCGCGAGCGCGGCACCGACGTGGTGGTCGGCTTCGTGGAGACCCACGGCCGCAAGCACACCCTCGACATGATCGGCGACCTCGAACTGGTGCCGCGGCGCACCGTCGAGTACCGCGACGCCACGTTCACCGAGATGGACGTCGACGCCATCCTCGCCCGCCGGCCCGAGGTCGCGCTGGTGGACGAGCTGCCGCACACCAACGTGCCGGGCTGCCGCAACGCCAAACGCTGGCAAGACATCCAGGAGCTGCTCGACGCCGGCATCCACGTCCTGTCGACCCTGAACATCCAGCACCTGGAGTCGCTCAACGACGTGGTGCAGACGATCACCGGCGTGCCGCAGCGGGAGACCGTGCCCGACGAGGTCGTCCGCCGCGCGGAGCAGGTCGAGCTGGTCGACATGACGCCGGAGGCGCTGCGCCGCCGGATGGCGCACGGCAACGTCTACCGGCCGGAGAAGATCGACGCGGCGCTGGGCAACTACTTCCGGGTGGGCAACCTTACGGCCCTGCGCGAGCTGGCCCTGCTGTGGCTGGCCGACAAGGTCGACGAGCAGCTCGACCGCTACCGCAACCAGCACCGGATCGAAGCGACGTGGGAGGCCCGGGAGCGCGTCGTCGTCGCGCTGACCGGCGGGCCCGAGGGCGAGACCCTGATCCGCCGCGCGGCCCGCATCGCCGACCGCGCCCGCGGCGCCGACCTGCTGGCCGTGCACGTGGCCCGCAACGACGGCCTCGCCGGGGCCGACCCGGCGCTGCTGGCCAGGCAGCGCATTCTCGTCGAGAGCATGGGCGGCACCTACCACCAGGTCATCGGCACCGACGTGCCCAAGGCGCTGCTGGACTTCGCCCGCGGCGTCAACGCCACCCAGCTGGTGCTCGGCGCCAGCAGGCGAGGACGCTTCGCGCAGATCCTCTCCCAGGGCGTCGGTGTGTCCACCATCGTGGAGTCCGGCACGATCGACGTGCACCTGGTCACCCACGGCGAGGCCGGGCGGGGCCGGTTCGGCGGACCGGCCGGCACTGCGCTGTCGGCACACCGCCGCCTGGCCGGCTATGCCCTGGCCGCGCTGGGCCTGCCCCTGCTGACCCTGCTGCTCCACCAGTTCGGCGATCTCGACCTGGGCACCGACATCCTGCTGTTCCTCGCCGCCGTGGTGGGCGTCGCGCTGATCGGCGGCAAGTGGCCCGCCGTCGTCGCCGCGCTGGGCGGCTCCGGGCTGCTGAACTACTTCTTCGTCCCGCCGGTAGGGCGGTGGACCATCACCGACCGGGAGAACCTGCTGGCCCTGACGGTGTTCGTCGTCGTGGCGATCGCGGTCAGCGCGACCGTCGACGCCGCCGCCCGGCGCACCCGGGAGGCGGCGCTGGCCGGCGCGGAGGCGCAGACCCTGGCCACCGTGGCGGGTTCCGTGCTGCGCGGTGACCGGCCGCTGACCGCGCTGCTGGAGCGGCTGCAGGAGACCTTCGGGCTGGAGTCGGTGACCCTGCTCGAAGCACGCGAGGGCACCGGGCACGGCCCGGAGCGCCGCCATGAGGTGGGCTCGTGGCGAGTGGTCGCCACGATCGGCGGGCAGCCGTGCTTCGCACCCAACGAGGCCGACACCGACGTGCCCGTCAGCGACGACCTCACCCTGGTGCTGCGGGGGCAGCCGCTGGCCGCGGCCGACCGGCGCATCCTGGAGGCGTTCGCCTCGCAGGCCGCGCTGGCGCTGCGCCACGAGCGCCTCGCCGAGCAGGCGGCCGCCGCGCTGCCGCTGGCCGCGGCCGACCGGATGCGGACCGCGCTGCTCGCGGCGGTCAGCCACGACCTGCGTACGCCGCTGGCGTCGGCGAAGGCCGCGGTGGACAGCCTGGTCAGCGATGAGATCGACTTCGACGAGGCCGACCGGGTGGAGCTGCTGGCCACCGCCGCCGAGTCGCTGGACCGGCTGCATCGGCTCGTGGAGAACCTGCTCGACATGAGCCGCCTGCAGGCCGGCGTGCTCGGCGTCGCGCCGCGGCCGATGGGGTTCGAGGAGGTCGTGCCGCACGCGCTGGACGAGCTCGGCGACAGCGGCCGTACGGTCCGCATGCGCATCCCCGCCGACCTGCCCGCGGTCAGTGCCGACCCGGGGCTGCTGGAGCGGGTCCTGGTCAACGTGATCGGCAACGCGCTGCGCTACAGCCCGCCCGCCCGGCCGCCCCTGGTGAAGGCCAGCGCGCACGCCGGACGCGTGGAGCTGCGCATCGTCGACCACGGACCGGGCATTCCCGAGGCGGAGTGGGACCGGGTCTTCCTGCCGTTCCAGCGGTCCGGCGACCGCAGCAACGACACCGGTGTCGGGTTGGGACTGGCGCTGGCCAGGGGCCTGAGCGAGGCCATGGACGGTACGCTCGTCCCGGAGGTCACCCCCGGCGGCGGCCTGACCATGGTGCTGTCGCTGCCCGTGGCCCCGGCCCGTGCGGCGGTGCCGGAGGTCATGGCGGGGGAGGGGGCCGGAGCGGCATGACGAAGATCCTGATCGTGGACGACGAGCCGCAGATCCTGCGTGCCCTGCGGATCAACCTGCGCGCCCGCGGCTATGACGTGGAGCTGGCCCCGGACGGCGCGACCGCGCTGCGCGCCGCGGGGTCCTACCACCCCGACGTGGTGGTGCTCGACCTCGGCCTGCCCGACATGGACGGCGTCGAGGTGATCCGCGGCCTGCGCGGCTGGTCGGCGGCGCCGATCATCGTGTTGTCCGGGCGCACCGGCAGCGAGGACAAGGTGGAGGCGCTCGACGCCGGGGCCGACGACTACGTCACCAAGCCGTTCGGTGTCGACGAGCTGCTGGCGCGCATCCGCGCGGTGACCCGCCGGCACCCCGCGTCGCCGGACGCGCAGAGCGTGGTGCGCATCGGCCGGCACACCGTCGACGTCGGCAACCATCAGGTCCGCCCGACGACCGGTGGCGGTGACGTGCGGCTGACCCCGACGGAGTGGCACCTGCTCAGCGCCCTGGTGCGCAATCCGGGCAAGCTGGTCAGTCAGCGGCAGCTGCTGCAGGAGGTGTGGGGACCGCAGTACGCCACCGAGACGAACTACCTGCGCCAGTACATGGCCCAGCTGCGGCGCAAGCTCGAGGACGACGCCGCGCACCCGCGCCAGCTGCTCACCGAACCCGGTATGGGCTACCGGTTCGTGCCGTACGACGAACCGGCGGTCTGAGCGCGGCTTGGCGGTCACCGCCGACATACCGCCGCCGATGCGGGATGATCGCGGTTATGGCACGTGGACAGCTGCGCATCTACCTGGGCGCCGCGCCCGGCGTCGGCAAGACGTACGCCATGCTGGAGGAGGCGCAGCGTCGTCGCGGCCGTGGCACCGACATCGTCGTGGGCTTCGTGGAGACCCACGGCCGGCAGCACACCGCCGACATGCTCGACGGCCTCGAGGTGGTGCCCCGCAGGCAGGTCGAGTATCGCGGGGCGTCCTTCACCGAGATGGACGTCGACGCGGTGGTGGCCCGCGCGCCGCAGGTGGTGGTGGTCGACGAGCTGGCCCACACCAACGTGCCCGGCAGCCGCAACGTCAAGCGCTGGCAGGACGTCCAGGAACTGCTCGACGCCGGGATCACCGTCGTGTCCACGGTGAACATCCAGCACCTGGAGTCGCTCAACGACGTCGTCGAGCAGATCACCGGCGTCGCGCAGCGGGAGACCGTGCCCGACCAGGTCGTGCGCCGGGCCGACCAGGTCGAACTGGTCGACATGACGCCGGAGGCGCTGCGGCGGCGGATGGCCCACGGCAACGTCTACGGCGCGGAGAAGATCGACGCGGCGCTCGGCAACTACTTCCGCATCGGCAACCTCACCGCCCTGCGCGAGCTGGCGCTGCTGTGGCTGGCCGACAAGGTCGACGACCAGCTGGACCGCTACCGCGCCGACCACGGCATCGCCAAGACCTGGGAGACGCGCGAGCGGGTGGTCGTCGCGGTGACCGGCGGACCCGAGGGCGAGACCCTGATCCGGCGGGCGGCCCGCATCGCCGGCCGCAGCAAGGGCGCCGACCTGCTCGCCCTGCACGTGGCGCGCTCCGACGGCCTCGCCGGGGCCGACCCGGCCCTGCTGGCCAAGCACCGGCTGCTAGTGGAGAGCCTCGGCGGCACATACCACCAGGTGGTCGGCAGCGACATCCCGCGCGCGATGCTCGACTTCGCCCGCGGCGTCAACGCCACCCAGCTCGTGCTGGGCGCCAGCCGCCGCGGCCGGTTCGCGCAGATCTTCTCGCCCGGTGTGGGGGTCACCGCGACCGCGCTGTCCGGGCCGATCGACGTGCACCTGGTGTCGCACGAGCGGATCGGCCGCGGCTGGCGGCCGGCTTTCGGCACCGGGATGTCGGCGCTGTCCCCGCGCCGCAGGACGGCGGGTTTCGCCCTGGCCGTGGCGGGGATGCCGCTGCTGACGCTCGTGCTCTTCAGCCTGCGCAACGACCTGTCACTGGCCAGCGACATCCTGCTGTACCTCGCGATGGTGATCGCCGTCGCCCTGGTCGGCGGGCTGTGGCCGGCGCTGCTGGCCGCCGTGGCCGCCTCGGTGCTGCTGAACTTCTTCTTCACCCCGCCCGTACACACGTTCACCATCGCCGAACGCGAGAACGTGCTGGCCCTGGCTGTGTTCATCCTGGTCGCCGCCGCGGTCAGCGCGGTGGTCGACCTGGCGGCGCGGCGCACCCGGGAGGCCGCCCGCGCCTCCGCCGACGCGGGCACGCTGGCCACGGTGGCGGGCAGCGTGCTGCGCGGCGCCCGCCCGCTGCAGGCGCTGCTGGAGAACCTGCGCGAGACCTTCCAGCTCGACGCGGTAACCGTGCTCGAACGCCGCGGGGACGGGCCGCCCGGCCCCAACTGCCAGGGCGACCCGACCGCCTGGCGGGTCGCCGCGACCGTCGGCGGCGAACCCTGCTTCACCCCGGCGCAGGGCGACACCGTCGTGCCCGTCGACGAGCAGGTCACGCTCGTGCTGCGCGGCCCGGCGCCGGTGGCGGCCGACCGGCGGATCATCGAGGCGTTCGCGGCCCAGGCGGCGGTCGCACTGCGCCAGGAGCGCCTCGCGGAGGAGGCGGCCAAGGCCAAGCCGCTGGAGGAGGCCGACAAGCTGCGTACGGCGCTGCTCGCCGCGGTCAGCCACGACCTGCGTACGCCGCTGGCCTCGGCGGTCGCCGCGGTGGCCGGGCTGCGCAGCCAGGACGTGGAGTTCAGCGAGGAGGACAAGCGGGAACTGCTGGCGACCGCCGCCGAGTCGCTGGACCGGCTCAGCCGGCTGGTCAGCAACCTGCTGGACATGAGCCGGCTGCAGGCGGGCGCGCTGGGGGTCACGGCCGTCGACGTCTGGCTGGACGAGGCCGTCCCGTCGGCGCTGGACGAGCTCGGCCCGGCCGGTCGCGAGGTCGGCGTCCGGATACCCGACGACCTGTCGGCCGTGCGCGCCGACCCGGGCCTGCTGCAGCGGGTGCTGGTGAACGTGGTCAGCAACGCGCTGCGGTTCAGCCCGCCGGACCGGCCTCCGCTCGTCACCGCCAGCGAACACGGCGACCTGGTCGAACTCCGGGTGATCGACCACGGTCCAGGCATTCCCGAGGAGCAGCGTGATCAGGTCTTCCTGCCGTTCCAGCGGCTCGGCGACCGCAACAACGAGTCGGGCGTGGGGCTGGGGCTGGCCCTGTCCCGGGGTCTGGTCGAGGCGATGGGCGGGACGCTGCTGCCGGAGACGACTCCCGGCGGCGGGCTGACGATGGTGCTCAACCTGCCCGCGGTGCCACCGCCGCCGGGCCTGACCGCGGCGGAGGCCGCGGCCGCCGACCGCGCGTTCACCGAGGGGCTGCACCGCCCCGCACCGGACGGCCCCGACGAGCGCTGACCGCTCGGAGTGCGGGCGCAGGGCGGTCGTCAAGCCCCGAGTGGTCTTCACTACGAAATCCTGACGCTCCAGAACCTTCACGAAGTTGTGAAATGAGCGTACGTTCCGAAGCATGACTTACGCGATCTCCGCGACCGGTCTGACCAAGTCGTTCGGGCGCAGCCGCGCTCTCAACGGCCTGGACCTGACCGTCGCCACCGGCGAGGTGCACGGCCTGCTCGGGCCGAACGGCGCCGGGAAATCGACCACCATCCGGGTCCTGCTGGGCATGCTGCGCGCCGACGCGGGCGAGGTCCAGGTGCTTGGCGGGGACCCCTGGCGCGACGCCGTCGCCCTGCACCGCCGCCTGGCCTACGTGCCCGGTGACGTGAACCTGTGGCCCAACCTGACCGGCGGCGAGGCCATCGACCTGTTCGGCGACCTGCGCGGCGGGCTGAACCCCGCCCGCCGCAAGGAGCTCGAGGAACGCTTCCAGCTCGACCCGACCAAGCGCTGCCGCACCTACTCCAAGGGCAACCGGCAGAAGGTCGCGCTGGTCGCCGCCTTCTCCTCCGACGTCGAGCTGTTCGTGCTCGACGAGCCGACCTCGGGCCTGGACCCGCTCATGGAGGCCGCGTTCCAGCAGACCGTGCGCGAAGTGACCGCCAAGGGCGCCACGGTGCTGCTGTCCAGCCACATCTTCTCCGAGGTCGAGGCGCTGTGCTCGCGGGTGAGCATCATCCGCGAGGGCGTGACCGTCGAGTCCGGCACCCTGTCCGAGCTGCGCCACCTCACCCGGACCACGATCACGGTGGAGGCCGGCGAGCCGCTCACCGGCCTGGCCGGGCTGCCCGGCGTGCACGACCTGGAGGCCGACACCACCCGGGCCCGGTTCGACGTCGACTCGACGGCGCTGCCCGCCGTGCTCGCGCACCTCGCGACGTTCGACGTGCGGGCGCTGACCAGCCAGCCGCCGACGCTGGAGGAGCTGTTCATGCGCCACTACGGCCAGGAACCGGCCGAGATCGGGGCGTCCCGGTGAGCGCTTACGCGGGCACCGGCCGGCTGGTCCGCCTCGCCGCCCGGCGGGACCGGATCCAGCTGCCGATCTGGATCCTCGCGTCCGCCGCGATGATGTCGGCCGGCACGAGCGCGGTCGCCGACGAGTTCCCGACCGAAGCGTCGCGGATCACCGCTCTGCAGGGCGCGGGATCCAGCCCGGCCGTGCTGGTGATGCGCGGCGTGCCGGTCGGCTCCGACCTCGGCGCCCTGGTCAACTTCCGCAACCTCGCCTCGATCCTGGTGGTCGTGGCGCTGATGAGCACCTTCGCGGTGGTCCGGCACACCCGGCAGAACGAGGAGACCGGCCGCGCCGAACTGATCGGGGCCGGCGCGGTGGGCCGCCACGCCCCGCTCACCGCCGCACTGGTCCTGGTCTTCGCCGCCAACGTGCTGTTCGGCGCGGCGATGACCGGCACCATCCTCGCCAGTGGCCTGCCGGCTGAGGGCGCGCTCGCGTTCGGGGCCGCGTGCGCCGTCACGGGGCTGGCCTTCGCCGGAATCGCCGGGGTCGCCGCGCAACTCTTCCAGGGCGCACGCGCCGCCAACGGCTTCGCGGCCTCCGCGGTCGGCGTCTTCTACCTGGTCCGCGGCATCGGCGACGCGCTCGGCGAGCGGTCGGCGGACGGCCTCACGGTCACCCCGTCCTGGCTGTCCTGGCTGTCGCCGCTGGGCTGGGGCGGGCTGGTCCGCCCGTACGGCCAGGAGCGCTGGTGGGTGCTGGCACTACCGCTGGTCCTGTTCGCGGTATGCGTGGCCGCCGCCTTCGCCCTGGTCGACCGCCGGGACCTGGGCGCGGGCCTGATCCCCGACCGGCCCGGACCGGCTCACGCCTCGCGTGGCCTGCTCAGCCCGCTGGGTCTGGCCTGGCGGCTCAACAGGGGCTCCACCATCGGCTGGGTGATCGGCGGCGCGGTGTTCGGCCTGGGCATCGGCTCGCTGGGCAAGACGGTGCAGGACGCGCTGGGCACGAACGCGGGTGTGGTCGAGATGATGGAGGGGCTTGCCGGCAGCGGCGGGCCGGATCTGGTCGCGATCTTCTTCGCCGCCATGATGAACACCTACGGCGCGCTCGCCGCGGGCTTCGTCATCCAGGCGCTGCTGCGGCTGCGCTCGGAGGAGGTCGGCGGCACGGCTGAGGCGGTGCTGGCCACGGCAGTCGGCCGGGTCCGCTGGGTGGGCTCGCACGTGGCATGCGCCGTGGCCGGCGCGGCGGTGATGCTGGTGCTGGCCGGCGCGTTCACCGGGCTCGCCGACGCCGCGTCCGGCGGCGACGTGGGTGTGCTGACGCTGGCCGGGGCCGGTCTCGCCCAGCTGCCCGCGGCCCTGGTCGTGGCGGGTGTCGTGGTGCTGGCGTTCGGTGGCCTGCCCCGGCTCGCGGTCGGCCTGGCCTGGGGGATGCTCGTGCTGAGCATCGCCTGCGGCCTGTTCGGCGACCTGTTCGGGCTGCCCCAGGTGGTCCGCGACCTGTCCCCGTTCACGCACGTGCCGGCGATCCCGGCGGTCGACCCGTCGGCCACGCCGCTGCTGGCGCTGACAGCGGTCGCGGTCGCCCTGACGGCGGCCGGCATGGCCCTGTTCCGGCGGCGCGACCTGGCCACCTGATCCTCAGGCGGCCTCGGTGATGGAGGATGTGCGGATGGCAGAACGTGACGAGGAAGCCGTACGGCGGTTCGTCGAGCACCTGGCGATGACGCTCAACGACCTCGGCTTCCCCCGGATGCCGGCGCGCGTGCTCGGCGCGCTGACGGTCGCCGAGGACGGCGTGCTTACCGCCGCCCAGCTCGGCGCATGGCTCGGGGTCAGTCCTGCCGCCGCCTCCGAGGCCGTGCGCTACCTGGTCCAGGTCGGACTGGTGCTGCGGGAGCCGGTGCCCGGTTCCCGCAGCACCCGCTACCGCGCGGTCGGCAACTCCTGGTACATGGCGAGCGTCGCCAAGGGCGGCGTCTACAAGCAGGTGGCCGACGTGATGGGCGAGGGTGTCGCGGCGGTCGGCGCGGACACCGCGGCGGGTGCCCGGATCACGGAGATGACCGAGTTCTTCCTCTTCCTGCAGGAGGAGATCGCCGCCCTTGTCGAGAAGTGGCAGGCCAAGCGGGCCGGCACGGCCTGAGCCGGCCCTCGCCGGGCGCATGCACCGCGCCAGGGCCGACCGCGCGGACCGCGGTCGGCCTTGGCGTCCGGCGGTTCAGCCGAGCAGCCGCCAGCGGTGGTCGGGGGTGCCGTTGTCCTCGAACTGCACGACCTGGGCGTTGTCCGCGGTGGACATGCCGGACACGCCGAGCACCAGGCCGCTGTTGAGGTTGCGGATGCGCAGCAGCCCGCCGCCGTCGCCGATCAGCTGCCAGTAGTGGTCGGCGCTGCCGTTGTCGGCGTACTGCTGCACCAGCGCGCTGTTGGCCTTCGACATGCCGCTGACCGCGAGCACCTTGCCGCTGTGCTGGTTGACGATCAGGTACCAGTTGTTGCCGACGTGGTCGAAGCGCCAGTTGTGGTCGGCGCTGCCGTTGTCGCCGTACTGCACCACGTTGGCGCTGTCGGCCGTGGACATCCCGGACACGGCGAGCACCTTGCCGCTGTTGGCGTTCTGGACGCGATACCAGACCCCGGCCCGCACGACCGCGGGTGTGGCGGTGACCTTCCACTGCAGGATCCCGCCGGAGAAGCCGGGCTTGAGCTGGGCGACGACCCGCAGCGCCGTCGTGGTCACGGCCGTGAAGGTCGTGTTGTTGTACGCGTTGAGCGCGGTCCCGTAGCCCGAGGCCCCCGACACGGCCTGCCAGGTACCGGTGGACGTCAGGTACTCGACCCGCCACGACGCGGGCACCCGGCACTGCCCGTTGCCGGTGTCGTCGTACCAGTACAGGCTCACCCCGGTCGCGGTGACCGGCGCGGCGTAGGTGTACTGCGCCCACTCGGACGTGCCGATGTGGTCCCACCACGTCATCCGCCGCCGGGCCTGGTCGAACGAGCTGGTCGGGTCGTAGTAGCTGTTCATCGCCGCCACGGTGTCGCCGCTGAAGCACCACGACGCCGACGGGGTCGCGGGCAGCTGCCAGGGGTTGCCGCCGCCGACGGTCGGGAACGAGCTGATCCGCAGGCTCGCCGCGCCCATCGGGATGAGCCGCACGTTCTTGATCGGCTCGCTGGACGCGACCGGGCTGTTCTGCAGCGGGGTCACCACGTTCTCGATGTCGGACTGCCAGTTGGGGATGGCACGCGCCTGCGCGGTCAGCGCGACCGGCGTGCCCGCGGCGGTGAACGGGTTGCCCGTGCCGCCGCCCGCGACCGGCGCGAACGTGCCCGGGATCAGCCCGTAGTTCCAGGCCGAGGTGGGCATGACCTGCCACTCCGGCCAGGCGTTGGCGGGGTCGTTGTAGCGCAGGAAGTTCTGCCCGATCTCCAGCGCGTAGG
The DNA here is from genome assembly GCF_009720365.1 of Catellatospora paridis. Taxonomy (GTDB): domain Bacteria; phylum Actinomycetota; class Actinomycetes; order Mycobacteriales; family Micromonosporaceae; genus Catellatospora; species Catellatospora paridis. Next base: position 59,731 of record NZ_ML769321.1, read on the forward strand.
TGAGCGGCCCGTGGCTGACCGAGATCGCGTTGTGGTTGGCGTTCCAGGTGGTGGTGCGCGGCGTCATCGGCAGGGTGAGCACGATGGTGTCGCCGTTGTTCCAGGTCCGGTTGACCGCGACGTAGGCCGGGCCGGCCACGACGGGCCGGCTCGCGCCGTTGACGGTCAGCGACGGGTTCGGGCACCAGCCGGGGATGCGCACGTACAGCGGGAACGCGACCGCGCCCGGGGTGCTCAGGCGCAGCGTGACGGTGCCGCCGAACGGGTACGCGGTGTCCTGGGTGAGGGTCACCGTGGTGGCCGCCGACCCGACCTTCGCGGTGGTGGTGCTCGGCGCGAACATGGTGACCGCGAGCCCGCGGTCGGCGGTGGCCTGCACCAGGTTGTCGGTGAAGTAGCTCCAGCCCTGCCCGTAGTTGTGCGGGCAGCACCGGTACTGGTCCACGCCGAGCAGGAACGCCTGCATGGCGAACCCGTTCTGGTACTGGCCACGGGTCTTGGCCCGGTTGTCCAGCTGCACGCTGTTGGCGCTGACGACGTAGTGCAGCGAGCGGTGGGTCGGCTCGACGGCGGCGGGCAGCGAGTTGAAGGCCAGGTTCTCGCAGCCGTCGGCCCAGCTCGGGTCGCCGGTGAGCCGGGTCATCGACTCGAAGCTCTGCATGTACTCGACGATGCCGCAGGTCTCGAAGCCCTGCCGGGGGTCGCGGTACTCGGACCGGATGTTCTCGTCGCCGGCGAACCCGCCCCCGGGGAACTGGCCCCAGTTCGACTGGATGTTGGCGTAGTTGTTGTAGGACGCCTGGGTCAGCGCCGTGTTGCCGCGCAGCGCCATGAACGCGGGCTCGGTGAAGCCCTGCGCGAGGTCGACGTTGTGCATGGTGGGCAGGTTGTTCACATAGTTCTTGCTGTACTGATGGATCTTGTCGGCGAGCGAGAGCAGGAAGGTCTGCCCGGTGCGCGCGTACAACCAGTACACGGTGTCCAGGTTGGTCGCCCAGCGCACCGAGCCCCAGCTCTGGTTGAACACCGAGGCCCCGAACGTGTTCTGGTACTGCAGGAACTTCGTCAGCAGCGGGACGATCCGGGTGTCACCGGAGTACTCCTGGTAGGTGCGCAGCGCCTGCAGCATCGGCATGAACGGCCAGAAGTCCGGGCCGCCGCCGAGTGAGGTGCGCAGCGCGTTCGGGCCGAAGAAACCGTCGGCCTGCGCGGTGGCGACGATGCCGTTGACCCAGGTGGCGACCTTGCCGCGCAGCGCCGTGTCGCCGGTGACGGCCGCGATCGCGGCCAGCCCGCGCAGCCAGTACGGCAGCTCCTCCCAGCCGCCCTTGGTGCGGTCGGTCCAGCCGGTGTTCGCGTACACCAGGAAGTGTGAGACCTGGTCGTAGCTGCCGCCGATGCCGGACGCGTCCAGCGACAGCTGCTGGGACAGCCAGCCGGCCGGCCGGGTCGACCCGGCGGGCAGCTTGAGGAACGGGGTGCGGGTCAGGCCGGGGGAGTAGGGGAAGTAGATCCCGCCGGACGAGGTGTCGCCGACCAGGGTCACCGGCGTGCCGGTGCCCCCGGCCCAGGACTCGGTGACGGCCTGCCCGGCGAGGGCGAGCCCACCCGCCACGGCGAGGCCTCCACGCAGGACGGAGCGACGGTGCATGACGCCTCCCGGAAGCTCTATAACGTTATAGAGCAACAGGGTAAGTTCGATGAATGCAAATGTAAACAGGGTGTTTCCGGAGCCGGCCCGGTGAGTCAAGCCGGTCGGCGCAGCACCGTCACCGCGAAGTCGGCGTCCTCGCGCCACGGCCGCAGGTCCCACGTCGCGAAGCGGTGCTCCAGGACCAGGCCGGCGCCGGCGGCGTGGGCGTCGAAGTCGGCCAGGCCGTAGCCGCGCCCGGTGCCGAAGCCGACCACCACCGGGCCGTCGGGCCGCACGTGCGCGGCGACCTGGCGCAGCACCTCGGCCTCGGTGTCCGGGGCGAGGTAGAGCATGACGTTCCCGGCCAGGATCGCGGCGTCGAACAGCCGGGGCTGCCCGTGCGAGCGCAGGTCGAGTTCGGTGAGGTCGCCGACGACCCACTCGACGTCCGGGAAGTCCTGGCGGGCGGCCTCGATCAGGGTCGGGTCGGCGTCGACGCCGAGCACGGTGTGGCCGCGCTCGGCCAGCGCCGCCCCGACCCGCCCGCTGCCGCAGCCCGCGTCGAGCACGGTGGCACCGGGCGCGATCATCGCATCGAGCGTTCGCGCCTCACCCGCGAGGTCGTGACCCGCCGCCGCCATCTGCCGGAACCGGTCGGCCATCCGCTGCGCGTGGCCGCTCGCGGTCTCGGTCACCCACCGCGTCTGCCGTCCCATGCCCGCCCCCACTCCATCCGTCCCGCCCAGCCTGCCACCTCCGCTCTGCCCCGCGTCGTCCGGGCGGCCCGCCCCTTGACAGCCGTGATCATCGTGCGGAGCATGGCGGAGTCCCACCCGGAGTCTCCGGCCCGAACGCGGGCAAGAGGGCGGTATCACATGAGTGCGGTCACACACGCGCAGGCTTACCTGGTCGACGTCGAGGTGGAGACGGTACGCACCGACGCGGTGCAGGCGTTCCTCAAGCAGGAGACGGTGTTCGTCGAGATCACCACCGCCGACGGCGGCCACGGCACCGGTTACACCTACACCATCGGCACCGGCGGCACCGCCGTTCTGGCGATGCTGCGCGATCACCTGCTGCCCCGCCTCATCGGCGCCGACGCGCGGCGGGTCGAGGCGGTCTGGCACGACCTGTTCGCCGCCACCCGCGCGACCACCGTCGGCGCGATCACGTCGCTGGCGCTGGCGGCGGTCGACACCGCACTGTGGGACTGGCGGTGCCGCTCGGCGGGCCTGCCGCTGTGGGTGATGGCCGGTGGCGCGAAGGACCGCATCCCGCTCTACGACACCGAGGGCGGCTGGCTGCACCTGTCCACCGACGAGCTGGTCGACGGCGCGAAGCGGTCCCAGGCGGCCGGTCTGCCCGGCGTGAAGATCAAGATTGGGAAGCCGTCGGCGGCCGAGGACGTCGAGCGCGTCGCCGCGCTGCGCGCCGCGGTGGGCCCGGCGTTCGACGTGATGGTCGACGCGAACCAGTCGCTGACCGGGGCCGAGGCCGTCCGGCGGGCGCGCCTGCTCGAACCGTACGACCTGGCCTGGCTGGAGGAACCGCTGCCCGCCGATGACGTCGCCGGGCACGAGGCGCTGGCGAGGTCGACCTCGATCCCGGTCGCCGTCGGCGAATCGCTGTACTCCGTCGGCCAGTTCCGGGAGTACCTGCAGCGCCAGGCCGCCGGCATCGTGCAGGTCGACGTCGCCCGCATCGGCGGGATCACGCCGTGGCTCAAGGTCGCCCACCTGGCCGAGGCGTTCAACGTCGCGGTGTGCCCGCACTTCCTGATGGAGCTGCACGTCAGCCTGTGCTGCGCGGTGCCCGCCAGCCGCTACCTCGAGCACATCCCGCAGCTGCGGGCGATCACCCGGGAGTCGATGGCCGTCGTCGACGGTCACGCCGTCGCCCCGAGCACCCCCGGCCTCGGCATCAGCTGGGACCGCGATCAGATCGACAACCGCAGGGTCGCCTGACGGCACGTGCCCGCCTCACGGCGCGGCCGGCTTGCCCCGCCGGGTCTCGTACACGCGCTCGGCGGCCGCGACGATGACGCAGTAGTTGCCGATGGCCCGGTTGGCGCGGTGGTTGCGGGGCAGGTCCCTGGCGTGGAGCGCGCGCATCGCCTCGCCGCCCAGCGCCCGCAGCACGGCGTCGTCGGCGGACGCCGCGGTGACCGCCCCGGTGGACAGCCGGGACAGCCAGACGGTGTTCAGCTCGGTCAGGCCCACCCCGTAGGAGAGGTTGCTGCTGTACGCGCAGGCGGTCGGCCGGGTGATGCTGCCCGGCCGGATCGCCGCCGCGTAGCGGTCCAGCTCGGCGACCTGAGCGTCGTCGAACCTGGTGAAGGAGTCGGTGCTCGCGACGAACGTCCCGGTGCCGGTCCACACGAGCGCGGCGACCGACAGCAGCGCGGGCAGCAGCGCCGCGGCGACCAGCGCCGGCGGCCGCCGGAATGGCTCGTCGGTGCGGGTGCGCCGGTGCACCGCCAGCGCTCCCGCGGCGGCACACAGCGCGGCCAGCGCCGTCGCCACCGACGCGAGCGCGAGGATCGCCCCGCCCAGCCCGGTGGTCTGCGGCACCGGCATCCGGGACAGGCACTGCGACAGGGTGTCCGTCGGGCAGCCCAGCACGGCCAGGTGGGCGAGCTGCTCGACGACGAGCAACGGGGCGGCGGTCAGCGCGGCCGCCCCCGCCAGCACGGCAGCCTCGCCGACCCGTCTGCGGCCACCCCGCCACAGGCCCAGCACGAGCCCGCAGGCCGCGGTGGCCGCGGCGGACCCGGCACCCAGGACGAGGAACGCGGTCCACCACTGCCCGTCCCGGAGCAGGCCCGTGAGGTAGGGGTGCAGTGGCAGCAGCACGGCCGGGAAACCGGCCACGATGAGCGCGACCCCGGTCAGCCAGGCACGCCAGGTGCCGCGGGTGGTGCGCAGCAGCCCGGCGAGCGGGTAGAGGCAGCCCCACGCGACGCAGGCGGCCAGCACCGGGTTCAGCACCGCGGCGCCCACCCCGATGCCCAGCGTCTGCCAGGTCGGATAGGACGACGACAGCATCGCCAGCGCCATGAACCAGGTGGACGCCCAGAGGCCGAACACGGCCGCCGACGCGGTCACCCCGAACGCGGCCGAGCGTCCCGGGCGTGGCGTGCCACGCAACCGGGTGTACGCGCTGAGCACGGCCCAGCGCAGGTAGACCTGGCACAGCACGAGCAGGGCCAGCGCCGTCACCGCGCCGAACAGCGGCTCCGCGCCGGCGATCATCGCCCAGCTGCCCACGTCCGGCATGGCCGGCACGGCGACCTGCCCGGTCAGCACGCCGGCCGTCAGCGCGAGCGCGGCCCGCCACGTCGCCGGCGCGCGGTCGGCCTGCTCGGCCAGCGCGTGCTGGACCGCCCGCCAGGCCGACCCGGCCAGCGCCGCGGCCGCGCACGCGCCCAGCACCAGTCCCACCACCCAGTCCCGCACGAAGGTCGCGCCGGGCATGACGTTGCTGAGCAGAAAGGACAGCAGCGGGTAGGCGTACCCGAGCAGCAGGCCCGCGCCGAGCGCCTCCCCGGCGCCGACCCGGAACAGCACCGGCTCGCCGCGCAGCGCCGCCACCCGGTCCGGGCCGTCGGGGTGGTTGGACAGCAGCCGCCACCAGCGCCGGGGCCGGTCGGCGAGGGCCGCTTCGAGGCTGTCGGGGTCGCCGGTGGCGGCCGCGGCACGCGCGTCGGCGTAGTACTCGCGGGCGCGCAGCACCGCGGTCCGGGCCAGCCACAGCACCAGCACGAACAGCCCGACTCGCCACCACACCTCGGTGATCATCTTCGGTTCCACGGCCGCGTAGAGCAGCGCCGGCAGCGCCGCCGCGAGCAGGAACGCCCACCACAGGGCCAGAGTGAGGTAGGTGATGTCGATGTCGCGGTTGCGCACGTGCGCGAGCTCGTGGAACAGCACCCCGCGCAGCGCGCGCGGGTCGCGTGCGCCCCGGGCCAGCAGCCCGGCGTCCAGCAGCAGCCGGTACCGGCCCAGCCGCCCGTAGGCGCGCGCGCCGGTCGTCGGGCGCAGCGTGGCCACGTCGACGCGCACCGGCTGCCCGGCCTCGGCGAGCACCTCCCGGACCCGGTCGGCCGGGGCACCGCCCAGCGCGGCGAGCGGGACCGCCGGTCCGCGGCGGCGCACCAGCCACGGGGCCGCCAGGTATGCCGCCACCGCGACGGCCAGCAGCAGCGCCACCATCAGCGCGATCCGTCCCACGGCGGACAGGTACGCCGTGTCGATGCAGTCGCCGAAGCGTTCGGTCAGCACCGTCTCGTCCACGGCCAGCACGCTGCGGCGGGCGTCGTTGACGCAACCGACCCGGTCCACCGCGAGCGGGCCGTGGAACCGTCCGCCGGCCATCCCGGCGGGCCACAGGTAGACCAGCACCGAGCCGACGACGGTGCTCAACATCAGCAGCGCGAACCTGGCCCCGGTGGCGCTGGGCAGCGCGAACGGATCCGGCCGCATCACGCCGGCCGGGTCAGTCGCGCCGCGATCAGGTTGGCCACCCGCTGGGCCCGTTCCGGATCCACCTTCGACTCGACGGCGAGCTGATACGCCAGCCGGCCGATCTCGGCCGCGTCCACGCTGGACAGCTGGGGCAGCGGCGTGTCGGCGCCCTGCGCGGCGACCCGGACCGCCAGCTGCCGTCGCAGCTTGCGCCGCTGCCACCAGCCGGTGGTCCGGCTCGTGATCCCGGCGGCCAGGACCTCGCAGGTCACCCCGTTGAGAATGGTCAGGATCAGGGCACTGAGCAGGGCGGCGCCGGTCGCGGCGTCGAACCCGACCGGGTCGTCGCCGGTGCTGCCCGCCAGCACGGACCGCACCGCGCGGTCCCGCCCGGTCGCGCTGCCGAAGAATCCCGCCGACACGACGCCGAGCAGGTCGACCTCTTCCGGCGCGATCTCGTCGAGGATCGAGCGGGCGGCGTCGTGGATGGTGGATGTCATGGGACCCTTTCGGCGCGGGTGACGGCGGCACGGACCGCGGTCGCGGTGACAGCGGTGTCGAGCTGGTAGAACGCGTTGTGGGCGAGCAGGAGCAGCAGCCCGCCCCGGCGCACCAGGATCTGGTCGGACAGGAACGGCGGGTAGCCGTCGGCGGTGGTGGTGAACCTGGTCGCGACGGTCTCGTCGCCGAGGCCGGTGATCGATCCGGCGGTGATCCGGATCGTCAGCAGCGTGCCGTTCATGTCCCGCAGCGTGTACGACGGGCACTGCTCGGCGAAGCGGCGCGCCGCCAGCATCAGCGCAGTGGCGTCGGCGACGCTGAGCCGGGTCAGGGTGGTGTGCACGAACGGTCCGGTCTCGGTGCGCCGGAACTGGGTGACCGCGTCGGGTTCCGGCGGGTCGAAGTCGCCGGCGCAGCCGGTCGCCCCGCTGGTCGGCTGTTCGAAGTAGTCGAAGTGGACGAACCCGGCGGGCAGGTCCGCCGCGGTGAGCAGGGCGGCCTGCAGCGCCCCGGCGGGCGGGGAGGCGACCGCCGTCGACGGCGTGGGCAGTGGCACCAGGTCGGGGATCTCCTGCGGCATGCATCCGGACAGCAGCACGCAGCAGAGCAGTGACACGCGGAGACGAGGCCACTTCACCCCGTAGTTATAGATCGACGCCGGCCGGTCCGGCACCCCCCGAACCGGTCGTCGTGAGTGTTCACCCGGAGCAGCGATGGCGGCCGTGTCGCAGCGGTCAGTACCGGGCCTGCTCGCGATAGGGCTTGACCGAGGCGGGCACCGGGGTGGCCTCGGTGTCCAAGTAACGCACGGTGAACGCGCCCGTGTAGCCGAACACCGGCCCGAACCACGGGTTGACCACCTGCACGTCGATCCGGAAGACGTCTGCCGCGTCGTCATACCGCTCGTGGACCTCGGCGACCGCGGTGGCGGCCGCGGGCAGGGCCGTGTCGACGCCTGGTCCGCGGAAGCGCATCTGCCCGCTGCGCAGGTGCAGCCCGCCCTGCTCGTCGACGCGCAGGTGCAGGTCGGCGGCGATGTGCTGGTGGGTGCCGAGGTAGTCGACGATGACCTCGCGGTGCGGGTCCCAGACCATCGTGGCATCGAAGCGGCGGCGTCGCCGGGGCAGTTCGAAGGTGCGCACGAAGGTGAGCGTCTCGCGGCCGTACGAGTCGGGGTAGGCGTAGTTCTCGATGGTGAAGGGCACGTTGCGGCCCTGCTCCGGGAACATGATGTTGCGCATCGTGCCCAGCGCGAGGAACGGCCGGGTGTACGCCGGTCCGCGCCAGATGCGGTCCATGACGCCGTGCCCGACGCAGCCGCGCCCGTCGGTGCTGGTGAAGCCGAAGCGCTCACGCAGGCGCGGGTGCAGGCGGTCGAAGTCGGCGCCGAGTGCGGTGTGGAACAGGGAGTTCACAGTGCCTCCAGCAGGGTTGGGGCGCGACCGGCGGTCCGGTCCGGTGCAATGCGCAGGCAGCGGCGGGCCGACGGCGCGCCCCAGCGGGGGAGCAGCCGCAGCGGCGAGCGCCGGGGTGGGACGCCGTCCTCCAGCCAGATGCGCAGGCGGTCGAACGACCAGGCGGTCGCCCAGCCCATCAGCGGCCGCATGAGCAGGTCGAGCAGCGGCCAGCGCGGCGTGTAGTCGTACCCGGTCAGGAAGCGCACCCCGGTGGGGGTGGGCACGTAGCGCCAGTAGCCGGAGCCGGTCATCAGCGGGGAGTGGAAGCGCAGTGCGGAGGTGCGGGTGCCGTCCGGGCGCGTGTGCTCGCCGGCGGTCACCCCCTCGCCCGCGACGGTGAGGCCGGGGGCGAGCCGGGTCGCGTAGCGGAAGCGCTGCGGGTCGGTGCCGGGGAGGTAGGCGATGGTGGTGAACCGGGCGTCCCAGCGCTGGTGCAGGGCCGGGTCCTGGGTGAACTGCCACACCGTGTCGAGGTCGGCCCGGATGTGCACCTCGATGTAGAGCCCGCGTCCCATCGGTCCACCCCCCTCTCTTGAGCGGTCGCTCAAACAGACTGTACGACTGTTTGAGCGACCGCTCAAGAGGAGATTTCGGGCGGGCTCAGCGCAGCGAAGCCGCGTACGCGGCCGGGGACACCCCGATCGCGGCCGTGACCTCGCGGACCAGGTGCGCCTGGTCGCTGTAGCCCAGCTCCGCGGCGACCGCCGCCCAGTCCACCTCGCCCTCGGCCTGCTCGATCGCCCCGTGCACCCGGTAACGCAGGATCACTTGCTTCGGTCCGATGCCGACGTACTGCGTGAACAGCCGTTGCAGCGAGCGCGCCGACATGGCGGCCTCCCGCGCCAGGTCGTCCACGCGGCGCAGCCCGCCGTCCTGCCGCACGCGGTCCACCAGCCGCATCGCGAGCCGCACGGACTCGTCCGGGTCCGGGCGCAGGCCCAGCAGCAGCTCGTCGAGCACCGCGGCCGCCGCCGGGTCACCCGCCGCGGCGGCGAGCCGGCCACCGGGGTCGGCGACCGGCAGCACCTGTGCCAGCGGCACCCGCCGACCGGTCAGTTCCGCCGGGGAGCGGCCCGAGAACGCCCGGAACGCGCCCGGCCGGAACTGCACGCCGCGCACCCAGCCGCGGTCCGCCAGCTTGATCGAGAACAGCTCCCGGGCTATGCCGGACACCTCCGAGGTCACCGGGTCGTCCCGGGTCGGCCGAAGCACGACGAGGTTCACCGCCGGGTGCCCGACGACGTGCTGCGCGTACGGCTGGTCCAGGTCCCAGTCGATGAACCAGTAGTGCTCGACCAGCCCGGCCAGCTCCGCGGCCGGTGCCAGCCGCCGGAACCGGACCTGCCGCATCAGCTCGGCAGGGTCGACGATGCCCCGGGTGTCCCGGCGTGGCTGTCGCATTTGTTCAAGACCTTCCGAAGCGCTGCTGGTTAGCGTGGGCGGATGACCACGATCTCGAAACTACTGCGAGAGTCCGCCGACGTCGCCCTACCGGTGCTCCAGGGCATCACCGACGAGCAGCTCACCGCCGCCACCCCGTGTGCCGAGTTCCGGGTCGGCGATCTGGTCAACCACCTGTTCCAGGTCGTCGTCAACTTCCAGGGTCTGGCCCGCCGGGAGGCGGCCGACTTCTCCGGCACGCCCGACGTGCTCGGCACGGATTGGCGTGCCCGCTTCGTCACGGAGACGGACGCGCTGGTGCAGGCCTGGACACCGGAGTCGGTCCTGGAGGGCGTCTCGCCCGGCATGGGACTGCCGCAGCCGACCGTCGGCAGCATGGCGCTGCTCGACCTCACGCTGCACGCGTGGGACCTGGCCGTGGCGACGGACCGGCCGTACACCCCGGATCCGGCCGCGGTCGAGGAACTGCTGGTGATGGTCGACGAGATGGGGCCGAAGGCTCGGGAGTGGAAGGTGTTCGGCGAGCCCGTGCCGACGGCTCCCGACGCGGACCCCTTCACGCGCCTGCTCGGCAGGACCGGCCGCGACCCCGCTTGGCATCGGCCGCAGGCCGGATGACGTCGGACGGCCGCATCCGGGCGGGTCACCACCCGGATGCGGCCGTACGGGTTCAGCAGGTGGCGGTCAGGCCCGCCCAGTTGGCGCGGTCGTTGTAGCCGCCGTCGCCGCCGTCGCCGACCACCAGGTCGAGCACCCGTACCCCGGTCAGGTCGACCGCGACCTGGCGGGTGTCGTCACGGGTCAGCAGGCCGCTGTCGAACAGCGTCCGGCCGTCGCCGATCACCTGGAACGTCGACGTGGCGCCCTCGGGGCCGACGTTGCGCACCGCGTCGTCCAGGCCGATGGTCGCGGTCAGGCCGGTGCACCTGGCGCCGACGTAGTAGCGGATCGTCGACGGCGAGGCCACGCCGATCCCGGTCGGGTACACCGTGCCGAGCATGCTGATCGGCGACCAGCCGCCGACGCTCAGGTCGACGGTCGGGCTCATCCAGCCGCTGGTGGCGCTGATCCAGGTGTGGTGCGACAGGACGACCGAGCCGGCCGGCGGCGCGGGCGCCACCACGACCGCGGTGGCGGTCACCTGCTGCTTGCGGCCGTGCCCGAGCACGTCGTACGAGGTGGTGGCGGTCAGCGTGCCGCCCCCTGGCGCGGCGGTGCCGGGCAGGGTCACCGTGAAGGCGAACGTGGCGGTGCGGCCCGGTGCCAGCAGCAGCGGGGCCTGGCCGAGTTCGCGCACCGTCCAGCCGGTGGGACCGGCGAGCTTCGCCTTGGGCAGCAGCGCGGGCAGCAGTCCGTCGTTGCGGACGAGCACCTCGACCCGGGCCTGGTCGCCACCGGCTAGCACCGGCGCGGCCCCGGCCGGCAGTGCCACGGCGTTGACCTGGGTGACCTGCGGGATGCCGGCGGTCACGTGCGGCACGCCGGGCAGGCCGCGGGCCGGGGCGACCCGGAGCAGCGCCGCGCCGTGCGCGGGCACCGCCGCGCTGAGCGTTCCTGCGCTCTCGGTGTCCTGGCCGGTCCACGCGTTGCGGACGGTGAACCGCGAGCCGGTCAGGCCGGTGGCGGCGGCCTGCGCGGTCAGCGTCTGCGCGCTGTCGCCGCGGTTGAGCAGCACCACCGCCCGGTCGCCGTCGGCCAGGCGCTTGACCCAGGTCTCCGTGGTGCCCGCCGGTCCGATGCGGACGGCCTGCACGGCGGCCCGGTCCTGGTTGATCGCCAGCACGTCGCGGTTGGTCAGGATGTCGACCGAGGCCTGGTTGAGTTTGCGGATGTCGCTGCCGACGACCAGCGGCGCGGCGGCCGCCGCCCACAGCGTCATCTGCGTGCGGAACTCCTCGTCGGACATGCCGAGTCCGGGCGCCAGGTAGTCGGGGTCGTTGTAGTGGCCGGGACCGGTCGCCTCCGGGTGCCGGGCGTTGGCGTCGTAGTTGCGCAGCACGTCCTTGAACTTGATGTCACCGACGAAGCCCACGTCGGTGTACGTGCGCCAGGACTGGGCGATGCCCGGCGCGTAGCTCCAGGAGTAGGTCGACTGCTGCTCCTCGGGGTAGTTGCCCCAGTCCGGCGAGGTCACCGGGTTGCACAGGTTGAAGATGATCGGCCGCCCGCTGGCGTTGTTGCGCAGCGCCGCGGCGAACTCGGTGTAGACCGTCTTCGGGTCCAGGTTCGCGGCGATGCCGCAGAGGAAGTCCACCTTCACCGCGTCGAACTTCCAGGCCGCGAACTGGTCGGCGTCGCGCTGGTAGTAGCCGCCGCCGCTGCCGAGCCCGCACTTGCCCGGGATGTACGGTCCCGCGTCGGTGTAGATGCCGGCCCGCAGGCCCTTGGCGTGGATGTAGTCGACGAGCGGCTGCAGCCCGTCGGGGAATCGGGTCCGGTCGGCCTGGAGGTCGCCCGCGGCGGTGCGCGGTTCGGGGTCCTGCCAGCCGCCGTCGAGCCACACGATGTCGTAGCCGGCCCGGGCCAGACCGCGGTCGACCAGCGCGTCGGCGACCTCGCGCACCGACTGTTCGGAGAAGTCGCCGCCGAGCCCGAAGTAGGTGTTCCAGCCCTGGTAGGGGGTGGGGCTGAGGATCTCCTGGCGGGGCCTGGCGGGCGCGGGGGTGGTGGCGGCGGCCGGTGGCGGCGCGATCAGCAGGCCGGTGGCCAGGCAGAGCAAGCCGGTGAGCACACGTCGTTTCACATCGGATTCCTTGCTGCGAAAGGGGTTTCCACGATCTTGTGGTCTGTTACGCGCGTGTGTCAAGAATAATTCATAATTTATGTACGAAGCCGTGGCGCGAGCGCCATCCCGTGAAGAACCGATGAAGGACCGATGCGAGCGCGATGAAGGGCGCGACCACTCCGATGCCCCCGTTCTGACCAGCGACTAAGGTCGGTAACTCGCAGAACGGGAGGCCGCAGTGAGCGCGCGGGTGCTGATCGCCGAGGACGACCCCAAGCAGGCCCACCTGCTCCGCGTCTACCTCGAACGGGAGGGCCACAGCGTCCAGGTCGTCGGCGACGGCCTCGCCGCCCTGGAACGCTGCCGCGCGTACCGGCCCGACCTGGTCGTGCTGGACGTCATGATGCCGACCCTCGGCGGCCTCGACGTGTGCCGGATCCTGCGGGCCGAGTCCGACGTGGCGATCCTGCTGCTCACCGCGCGCAGCACCGAGGACGACATCCTCGTCGGCCTCGACCTCGGCGCCGATGACTACGTCACCAAGCCGTTCAGCCCCCGGCAGCTCGCCGCCCGGGTGCGGGCGCTGCTGCGCCGGACCCGCCCCGGCACCGCCAAGGAGGAGATCCTGCGCGTCGGTGACCTGGAGATCGACGAAGGACGGTTCGAGGTGCGGGTCGGCGGGCGGCTCGTCGCGCTCACCGCCAAGGAGTTCGGCATCCTCGCGGCGCTGGCCGCAGCCCCCGGCCGGGTGTTCTCCCGCGCGCAGATCATCGACCGGGCATTCGGCTTCGACAACCACGTCGAGGAGCGCACCGTCGACGCGCACGTGATGAACCTGCGCCGCAAGATCGAGGACGACCCGGCCGAGGCCCGCTACGTGCAGACCGTCTACGGCCGCGGCTACCGGCTGGCCGAGCAGCCGGCATGAGCGAGCGCAGCGAGCGAATCGGCGGGCTCAATGGTGCCGCCGACGAGCGCAGCGAGGAGAAGGCATGAGCTTCCGACTGCGGGTCGTCGCGCTGGTCATGTTCATCGCCGTGACGGCCACCGCGGCGACCGCCTGGCTCACCCTCCAGCAGGCGTCGCGCGAGTTCGACCGTACGGTCAGCGCGAGCGCCGAACAGCAGGCGCTGATCACCGCCGAGCTGGGCGACTTCGCCCGCACCCGCGGCGGCTGGGACGGCGTCGCCGACCGGGTGCGCGAACTGTCCCTGCAGACCGGGCAGCGCATCCAGGTGACCACCGTCTCCGGCGCGGTCGTGGCCGATTCCGACACGCTCGCGGGGGCCGTGGCACGTGGCGTCACCGGGCCGCCGCTGCTCGTCGATCCGCGCCCGACCTGGCAGCCGCTGCCCGAGAACGGCATGCCGCTCGGCGCGAAGACCGTGCTGCTGGCGTCGTTCGAATACCGGGTCGGTCTGCGCCTGGCGTCCTGCCTGACCGGGGCGGGCATCGGCGTGCGGCTGGCCGAGGTGCGGCTGGGCATCCCGCTGCCGCAACCCGTCGCTTACAGCGCGCAGTCGAAGGCGTGCGAGGTCGCGGCGCGAGCACAGGTCCCGATGGAGATCGACCGGGCGTTCGAGGCCGATTTGCAGGCCTGCCAGAACCAGGCCGCACGACTGATCCCGTGCCTGCAGGACGCGTTCTCGCGGGCCGTCGGCGCGTACGCGCCCGCGCAGATGCGGGTGCACGTCGGCGCGGCCGAGCAGCCGCGGCCCCGCCTGCCGGTGAAGTCCATCGTGCTGACCGCCGCCGTCGTCGCGGTCACCGCGGTCGGCGCGTCCTGGCTGCTCAGCCGCCGGGTGCTGCGTCCCATCGGCGCGCTGACCGCAGCCTCCGCCCAGGTCGGCGACGGCAGGCTCACCGAACGCGTGCCGGTCCGCGGCCACGACGAGCTCGCCGGGCTGGCCCGCTCGTTCAACCGCATGGCCGACTCCCTGCAACGCAGCGAGGAACTGCAACGCCGCATGATCTCCGACGTGGCGCACGAACTGCGCACACCCCTCGCGAACCTGCGCGGCTACCTGGAGGCGCTCAAGGACGGCGTGCTCCCGCCGAGCCCGGAGCTGTTCGAGTCGCTGCACGACGAGGCCGTGCTCCAGCAGCGCATCGTCGACGACCTGCAGGACCTCGCGCTGGCCGAGGCGGGCGCGCTGACCTACCAGAAGACCCGGCTCGACCTGGGCGAGCTCGTCGCCACCTGCAAGACGGCGCATGCCGCGCTCGCCCACGCGTCCGGCGTGACCCTGACGATCGAGAGCACCGGCCCGCGCTGGGTACACGCGGACCCCGACCGGCTCCGCCAGGTGATCGGCAACCTCGTCCGCAACGCGCTCGCCGCCACCGCGGCCGGCGGCACGATCACCCTCGCCGTCGCCGCGCACGGGGACCGTCACGTCGTGCGCGTCGCCGACACCGGCAGCGGCATCGCCGAGGCGGATCTGCCGTTCCTGTTCGACCGGCTGTGGCGGGCAGACCGCGCCCGCGGCAGGGCGGAACAGGGCACCACCGGCTCCGGCCTCGGCCTGTCCATCGCGCGGCAGATCATCGCCGACCACGGTGGGACCGTGGACGTCGTCAGCGTGCTGGGCGTCGGCACGACCTTCACCATCGGGCTGCCCGCCGCCTGACCCGGTCAGAGGCCCATCGGTATGGGCCGCCGGGGCGGACCATCTGCCAGCAGCGCCGCCAGTGCGGCGGGCAGGGCCCGGGGCGCGAACACGTCGGTGCCCCGGTACCGCGCGAGTTCCTGCTGCGTCCACCAGCGGAAACCGGTGATGTGCTCCCCGGCGAGCTCGTCGTCGGTCCACGCGCCACGCGGTGCGAACGACGTCGTGCGTACCAGAAAAATGTCGTTGAGGACGCCGTCATAGCCGTCGAAGTGGCCGGCGCGCACCACTTCCTGATGCCACACGTGCGGCGGATCGGCGGTCAGGGCCAGCCCGATCTCCTCGGCGAGCTCGCGCCGTAGCGCGGCCAGCAGGGTCTCGCCGGGCTCGACGCCGCCGCCCGGGGTACCCCAGACCACGAGCTGGCCTTCCGGCTTGTCGAAGGCGAAGCGGCACAGCAGCACGCGGTCCTGCTCGTCCAGCACGAGGGCACGCACACCGGCCCGAAGCCGGGGGGAGGCGGGCGACAGCATGGCCACGAACCTACCGCTGACCACGCGTGCGCGCGGTCCGCCGGGACCACGGACAGCGGACGCACTGAATTTTCACAAGTTCTTGATCGCCCGCTGCCTACCGTCCCCCGGTGCCGAACGTTACGCAGGCCGCCCTCACCGGGGCCACTCCCGATGCAGCGGTCCACCAGGACCGGCCGACGGGCCCCGTCGAGCCGAAGCGTCGCCGACCCCGCGGCTGGATCGCGCTGCTGTGCCTGGCGGTCGGAGCCGTGCTGGTCGGGCTTGCGCTGCTCCGGGGGGCCGTCGACGCCGTCGCCGGGGCGCATCAGGTGCCGGGTGGCGGGACGACGCCGTCACCGTCGCCGTCGTCTGCTCCAGCGTCGCCGAGTCCGTCGGCGTCGCCGCCACCGGTCTACCAGCTGCCCGGAGACTTCCCGGCTTCCGGGCCCGGCACGTGGAAGTACGCGACCAGCACGGGCGGTGTCCTCGGCAGTTCGGGCGGGCTGCGGCGGTTCCGCGTCGCGGCCGAGACGAACATCGCCGGGGCCGAACTAGCCGAGTTCACCCGGCTGGTCGACCTGACCCTCGGTGACCCGCGCAGTTGGATCGGCGGGCAGCGCCGCCTGCAGCGGGTGCCCGCGGGCTCGGCGTACGACTTCACGATCTACCTGGCCACCGGCGAGACCGCCCGCAAGCTGTGCGCCGCGGGCGGGATGGATACCAGGCTCGACGGCGTCTCGTACACGTCGTGCCGCCTGCCGGGACGCGTCGTGATCAACTTCAACCGGTGGCAACTGTCCGTGCCCGACTACGTCAAGGGCCACGTCGAGCTGGCGGTGTACCGCATGTATGTCATCAATCACGAGGTCGGCCACGAACTCGGCCGCAACCACGAGCGGTGCCCCGGCCGGGGTCGACCCGCTCCGGTGATGCAGCAGCAGACGTACGGCCTGCAGGGCTGCCGCGCCAATCCGTGGCCCTACCTTGACGGCAAGCGCTACGCAGGTCCGCTGATGTGAAGCCGAACGATGGAGCCACCGCTAGATCTCGGCCGCTGATGCGTGCAGACTGGTAAAATTGTCCCGATATTAGCGGTTCTTCGACCTGGCCGTCACCGCTGGGTGCTCGGCTCCCGGGCAGAGGCTGTGAAACGCCGATGATGAAGACCTCCTGGGCGAAGGATGGGTTCTCAGCGCGTCGGGCGGAACTTCACCGCCGGGTTACGCGCCCCGTCGGCTTCGCCGGACTCGCGGCCTGTGCCGCATTCCTGATCGCCGGCTGCTCGGTGGCAGCCACCGTCCCGAGGCCGGCCGCCGGCGCGGCGGCAGGCGGCTCCGTGTCTGGGCGCCACGCCTTGCCCATCGACCAGGCCGCACTCCAGGCCGCGGTGGAGACGGCCGTCGAACAGATGATGGTGCCCGGGGCGTTCGTCCTGGTGCGTACGCCGCAGGGGACCTATCGCGCGGTCGTCGGCACCACCGAGCTGGGCGCGCAGATACCGCCGGCCGGCGATACGCACTTCCGGATCGCCTCGAACACCAAGACCATGACGGCGGCGCTGATCGTGCTGCTCGCCCAGGACGGCAAACTGAAGTTCAGCGACCCGGTGTCGAGGTACGTGCCGGGCGTACCCAATGGCGCGAACATCACCCTCGCCGACCTGCTGAAGATGCGCAGCGGGCTCTACGGCTACACGGGCGCACCGGAGATGGCCGCGGCCATGGACGCCGACCTGGCGAAGGTCTGGACACCGCAGGAGGTGCTGGACATCGCGTTCAAGCGGCCGCCGAACTTCGCGCCGAACACGGACTACGAATACAGCAACACCAACTACGCCCTGCTGGGCCTGGTCGCCGAGAAGGTGGGCGGGCGGCCGCTCGCCGAGCAGTTCACCGACCGGCTGTACGGCCCACAGGGCCTGCGGCAGACGTCCCTGCCCGCCGCCACCGACGACACGCTTCCGCAACCCTTCTCGCACGGCTACATGTACGGCGGGACCGCGTACGCCCTGGTCGACGATCCGTATCCGGCCGACATGCAGGCCGCCATCCGCGCCGGGACGCTCAAGCCCATCGACTACACCAACCAGAACCCGTCCTACGCGACCGCGGCCGGCGGGGCGATCTCGACGGCCGACGACCTGGCCACGTGGATCGACTCCCTGGTCTCGGGCAAGGTCCTGAACGCCGACTTCCGGCAGCAGTGGCTGCGCGGCCTGCAGGCCGAGGACCCGGCCACACCCAACGGCCAGCAGTACGGGTACGGCATCTCCTACCAGCGGTTCGCGCCGAACGCCTCGATGTACTACCACGGCGGCGAGCTGCCGGGCTTCAACTCGTTCATGGGCCACGACCTCGACAACGACGTGACGCTGGTCATCTGGACCAACTCGACCCTGTCGCCCGAGGGCAAGACCACCGCGCAGGCCCTGCTGCCGATGGTCCTCGACGAGATCTACGGCCTGAACCTGGTGCCCGCGCCGACTCCCACCAGCTGACGCCGGTCGGCGAGCAACAACCGACGTCAGGAGTCTTGCCGCGAGTGCCGGCCGCCACCGTCGGGCGCCGGCGGAAGCGATTCGGGCTCGACGTAACCGAATGCCCGCTCGGCGAGCATCTGCCCGAACACGCCGTTAAGGCCGCCGCAGTCGCGGCACTGGAAGTTCTCGTCGAGCCGCGGACCGCCGCAATGGTCGCAATATCCCTGGTCGCGGGGATCGTGGTAGTCCTGCAGCGCCAGCCTGAGCGCCTGGGCGACGGGCTCGCTCAGCATGAGGCGGGACTCGCGACCGTCGACCCGCACCGTCAGCTCCGTGCCCGCGGGCGCGTGCGGATCGAGCGCGTGAATCCGCGCCACGAACCCGTTGATCTCGCCCAGGATGTCCTTCGGCTGCTCAGTCGCCATGGCATCGACCGTACGACATCTACGTACATGAGTCGGTGGTGCGTCAGCCCTGCTGGGGGAGTGGGCCGGTGGATTCGCGGACGACGAGGCGGCAGGGCTGGCGGATGACGCCGGAGGACGGGGTGCCGTCGAGGGCGGCGAACAGGTGCATGACCGCGGTCGCGCCGAGCTGTTCCAGGTTGAGGTCGACCGTGGTCAGCGGGGGCCGGCAGTCGGCGGCCATCTCCTCCCAGTTGTCGTAGCCGATGATGGCGACGTCGTCGGGGATCCGGCAGCCGTGCTCCTGCAACGCCTGCGCGGCCCCGGCCGCGATCTGGTCGTTGCCGCAGAAGATCGCGTCGATCTCCGGGTGCGCGGTGATCAGCATGCGGGCGGCGTGGCGTCCCCAGCGCTGGGACCATTCGCCGTACAGCGGCTCGCCGCCTACCAGTTCCAATCCGGACTCGGCCAGCACGGCCTGCAGGCCGGTGACGCGGTCGCGGGCGGCACGGTAGCTCTGCGGGCCGGTGATGTGGGCGATGTTGCGCCGGCGCAGGCTGATCAGGTGTTCCATGGCCAGCCGGCCGCCGCCCTCGTCGTCGGCGAGCACGCTCAGGTCGGCGGGGTCGGTGGACTGGCCGTACACGTACACGACCGGGACCGGGATGTCGCGGCTGAGCGAGGGGCGCAGGTCGTTGCTGTCGCCGAGGATGATGAACCCGTCGACCTGCCGCGCGAGCAGGGTGCGGATGTAGTGCTGGCGGCGGATCGCGTCGCCGCGGGCGTCGCACAGCAGCACCGACATCTGCTCGTTGCCGAGAGCGTTTTCGGCGCCGAGCAGGATGGGGATCGAGAAGCGGCCGCCGAGTTCGTCGGTGAGCAGGCCGATGGTGCGGGTGCGCCCGGAGATGAGCCCGCGGGCCAGCACGTTGGGCTGGAAGCTGAGCTGGTTGGCCGCCTGCAGCACGCGCAGCCGGGTGTCGGGCGCGACCTCGCCGCGCGCATTGAGTGCCTTGGAGGCGGTCGCCACGGACACCCCCGCCAGCCGTGCCACGTCGGTGAGTGTCACCGACGTCGATCGCCGCCTGCCCACGGAAAGCCTTTCGCTCGTTTTTCGACAACGTGTCGGAGCTTAACCACGCGAGCGTTGCTGTGTATAGAGGGTGGCACGTTATCGAGATGTAACACGACGAGCATCTTGCCGAAAAGGTTTTCGGGATTCATGGTTGCTCCAACGCGGAAGTGACCGCGGTCACGAGAGTTGTTGGAGGCGGAGATGACGGTGGCGGCGCGAACCGCCGACCTCACCGGAGGTCGGCCCGTGGTGCCGTCGCGAGGAGTCCTGCGACCGCTGGGCCTGAGCGAGGTTCGGATCACGGGGGGCTTCTGGGCGCAGCGGCAGGCGACCAACGGGCGGGCGACGCTCGACCACGGTCGCGAATGGATGGACAAGCTCGGCTGGACCGGCAACTTCACCGCTGAAGTGGGCCACGGCAGCGCCGAGCGGCGCGGTCGTGAG
Organism: Catellatospora paridis; assembly: GCF_009720365.1. Lineage (GTDB taxonomy): Bacteria > Actinomycetota > Actinomycetes > Mycobacteriales > Micromonosporaceae > Catellatospora > Catellatospora paridis. The sequence goes on from NZ_ML769321.1 coordinate 79,437, forward strand.
TTCTCCGACTCCGAGGTGTACAAGCTGGTCGAGGCGATGTCGTGGGAGACCGGCCGGCAGGCCGACCCGGCCCGCGACGCCGAGATCACCGAGCTGACCGCGATGATCGCGAGCGCACAGGCCGACGACGGCTACCTGCACACCGCGTTCGGCCGGTCCGGCCAGCGCGCCCGCTACGGCGACCTGGCCTGGGGGCACGAGCTCTACTGCGCCGGGCACCTGCTGCAGGCGTCGGTGGCACGGGCCCGCACCAGCGGCGACGACACGCTGCTCAACGTGGCCCGGCGGGTCGCCGACCACGTCTGCGAGGAGTTCGGGCCGACCGGCCGCGACGCGGTCTGCGGGCACCCGGAGATCGAGCCGGGGCTGGTCGAGCTGTTCCGGGCGACGGGGGAGCAGCGCTACCTGGACCAGGCGTCGCTGTTCGTGTCCCGGCGCGGCCGGCGCACCCTGCCGCGGCACGAGTTCGGCTGGGCCTACTTCAGCGACGACATCCCGGTGCGCGAGGCGAAGGTGCTGCGCGGTCACGCCGTGCGGGCGCTCTACCTCGCCGCGGGCGTGGTGGACCTGGCCGTGGAGACGGGTGACGACGAGCTGCTGGAGACGGTCGCGGCGCAGTTCGACCGCACCCTGGCCCGGCGCACCTACCTGACCGGCGGCATGGGTTCGCGGCACCTCGACGAGGCGTTCAGCGACGACTTCGTGCTGCCGGCCGACCGGGCGTACTCGGAGACCTGTGCGGGCATCGCGGCGATCATGGTGGCGTGGCGGCTGATGCTGGCCACCGGCCAGGAGCGCTACGCCGACGTCATCGAGCGCATCCTGTACAACGTCGTGGCCACCGCGATCGGCGACGACGGCCGGTCCTTCTTCTACGCCCACACGCTGCACCAGCGCTCGCTGACGGCGGTGCTGCCCGGTGACGTGGAGCAGCTCGGCTTCGGCGGCGGACCCCGCGCGCCGTGGTTCGAGGTCTCCTGCTGCCTGGCCAACACGGCCCGGATCCTGGCCAGCCTGTCCACGTACGTGGCCTCGGCCGACGACGACGGGTTGCGCGTGCACCAGTACGCCGACGCCGACATCGACACGACCCTGGCCGACGGGCGGCGGGTCGGGCTGCGGATGCGCACCGGCTACCCCGACGAGGGCACGGTCGGCATCGAGGTGACCGCGGCCGAGCCCGGCCCGTGGACGCTCGCGCTGCGGCTGCCCTCGTGGGCGGCGGGCGCGACCGTCACCGTCAACGGGGAACCGCAGCCGGTGTCGGGAGACCGGGCGGTGCTGCGGCGGGATTTCGCCGTCGGCGACCGGATCGTGCTCGCGCTGCCGATGCGGCCCCGGTTCACCCGCCCCGACCCGCGCATCGACGCGGTCAGAGGCTGCGTGGCGGTGGAGCAGGGGCCGCTCGTGCTGTGCGCGGAGTCGGTCGGCGGCGCGCTCGACCTGGACAGCCTGCGGGTCGACGCGGGCATCGACCCGGCCGCCGAGGGCGGCGTGACGGTCCGCGGGCTGACCGAGGAGCTGCCCGAACGGCAGTGGCCCTATGCCGACGCGGGACCCGTCGGTCAGCGCACCACCCGGGACGTGCCACTGGTCCCGTACCACCGCTGGGCGCGCAGCGGACCCTCCACGATGCGGGTCTGGCTGCCCACCACATGATCCACCACCCACGCACCAAGCACATCCGCTCCACCGCTCATCTACATACCGATGGAAGGAGAGATTGTGAGATCTAGAGGACTTCGGGCGCTCGCCGTCACCGCGGCGGCCCTGCTGGTGACCGCTGTCGCCGCGTGCGGCGGGGACGACCCGGAGGCCCCCGGCGCCTCGGGCACCGCGGGCGTCGACGACGGCGCGCAGCTGACGCTGTGGACCCGTGCGGCCACCGAGTCGGTGTCCAAGGCGTACGCCGAGGCGTACAACGCCAAGCACAAGAACAAGGTGACCGTCACCTCCTACCCGAACGAGGAGTACCCGGCGAAGCTGGCCTCCGCGGCCGGCGCGAAGGCGCTGCCCGACCTGTTCGGCGCGGACGTGGTGTTCGCGGCGCAGTACGCCTCGCAGGGTCTGTGGACCGACCTGACCGACCGCCTTTCGGCCAGCGGCCTGAAGGACAAGGTGTCGCCCGGGCACCTCAACGCCGGCACCTGGGAGGGCAAGAACTACGCCGTCCCGCACACCGTCGACATGTCGGTGATGCTCTACAACAAGGATCTCTACACCAAGGCCGGCCTGGACCCGGAGAAGGGCCCGAAGTCGCTGAAGGAGTTCGCCGAGCACGCCCGCAAGATCGACAAGCTGGGCGGCGACGTGAACGGCACCTACTTCGGCGGCAACTGCGGCGGCTGCGTCGAGTTCACCTTCTGGCCCTCGGTCTGGGGCGCGGGCGGCGACGTGCTCGACGCCAAGGGCGAGAACGCCAAGGTCGACTCCAAGGAGATGTCCGACGTCTTCGCGCTCTACCGGGCGCTGTACGACGAGGGCGTGGCGGCTCCGGCGTCCAAGGACGAAGCCGGTCCGACCTGGCTCGGCGCGCTGCAGAGTGGCAAGATCGGCATCGCCCCCGGGCCGTCGGTGTGGCTGGGCCTCATCGAGGAGAAGGGCGTGAAGATGGGCGTCGCGCCGATCAGCGGGCCCGACGGCGGCGACTCCACCTTCATCGGCGGTGACGCGATCGGCGTCGGCGCCACCAGCACCAAGACCGCCCAGGCCTGGGACTTCCTGCTCTGGACGATGTCCGAGGAGGCCCAGGTCGAGGTCATCGCCAAGGGCAAGGGCGTGCCGATCCGCACCGACCTGGCGTCGAACAAGTACTCCTCGGCCGACCCGCGCATCGTGCTCATCAACAGCCTGGTCGCCAAGGGCAAGACGCCGTACGCGAAGAACTTCAACGCCTCCTTCAACGACCCGCAGAGCCCCTGGCTGCAGACGGTCCGCGGAGCACTGTTCGGTGACGCCGCCAAGTCCCTGACCGACGGCAACACCGCGATCACCAAGTCACTCCAGCAAGGCTGACCCGACCCGGCCCGGCCGCCGCCCTACCCCGGCGGCCGGGCCACCTCGACCGACCGACCCGGAGACGCGATGTCCACGCTCACCCCGCCCCGCAGCGGCAAGGCGCGCCCGCTGCCCGCCCCGGAGGCGCCCCGGCCGCCCCGGCGGTTCCGGCGCAGCGCCGCCCGCAGCCGCGCCGCGCTCGGGGCCCTGTACGCGACGCCCACCGCGGTCATGGTCGGCCTGTTCTTCCTGGTGCCGCTGGTGCTGGTCGGCTGGATGTCGCTGCACAAGTGGCCGCTGCTGGGCGCGCCGACGATGAACATGCCGGACAACTACACCCGCATCGCCGACAACGAGCTGGTCGCCTCCGCGGTCTGGTTCACCGTCAAGTACACGGTGCTGATGACGGTGGGGCTGTTCGTCGTCGCGTTCGGGCTGGCCCTGCTGGTTCAGCAGCGCCGGCGCGGGGTCGGCTTCCTGCGTACGGCATTCCTGCTGCCCATGGCCGTCGGCTTCGCCAGCGCCTCGCTGCTGTTCCTGGGGCTGCTGTCCGACGAGATCGGCCCGGTCAGCGACCTGCTCCGCTCGATCGGCCTGATCGACGGCTACGTCTCCTGGACCAGCGGCAGCTCGGAGTCCGCGCTGGGCTCGGCGATGGTGCTGGTGCTGTGGCGCTTCGCCGGGTTCAACATGCTGATCCTGCTCACCGGCCTGCAGGCGATCCCGCTGGAGGTGTACGAGGCGGCCCGTATCGACGGCGCGAGCCGCTGGCAGACCTTCCGCCGGGTCACCATCCCGCTCATGCGGCCCACCATCGCGCTGGTGCTCACCATGATGATCACCGGTTCGCTGCTGGCCTTCGACCAGTTCTGGATCCTCACCCGCGGCGGCCCGGACAACAGCACCACGTCGCTGGTGATGGTGATCTACCGGGAGGCGTTCATCCGCCTCGACCTCGGCTCCGCCGCCGCCATCTCGGTCGCGCTGCTGGCCGTGCTCGTCGTCTTCAACGTCATCCAGCTCGGCGTGCTCCGCCGGCGCTCCTAGGAGAGGCAACCATGACCAGGTCTTCCCTTGCCGGACGGTGGGGCTACTACGTCACCGGCACGGCGCTGGCGATCCTGTTCCTGTCGCCCCTGCTGTGGAGCGGCTGGGCGTCGCTGCGCACCAACAGCGGCTTCGGGCTGGAGAACTACGACCGCCTGTTCACCTCCGACAACGGCATCCGCGTGCACCACGTGGTCAACAGCCTCACCGTCAGCGCGCTGACGGTGGCCGGCACGCTGCTGGTGGCCACGCTCGGCGGGTACGCCTTCGGCCGGTTCCGCTTCCCCGGCCGTGACCTGCTGTTCCTGCTCACCCTGGCGATCCTGATGGTGCCCTACGCGACCATCCTCATCGCCCTGTACGTCCTGCTCGGCTGGATCGGCCTGCAGGACAGCCTGATCGGCCTGAGCCTGGTGCTGATCATGTTCCAGCTGCCGTTCTCCATCTTCATGATGCGCAACTCGTTCGAGGCCGTGCCCCGCGAACTCGAAGAGTCGGCCCAGGTCGACGGCTGCAACAGCGTGTCCACCCTGCTCCGGATCATGCTGCCCGCGGTGAAGCCCGGCCTGGTCACCGTCGGCCTGTTCGCGTTCCTGACCTCGTGGAGCGAGTTCTTCGCCCCGCTGATCCTGCTGAACTCGACCGACCAGTTCACCACCACCCTGGCCGTGGTCAACATGCGCACCGCCAGCCACGGCTCCATCGACTACGCCGCGCTGGAGGCGGGGGTGGTCTTCATGGCCGTGCCCTGCCTCCTGCTGTTCGCCTTCATGCAGCGCAGCTACGTACGGGGGTTCACCTCCGGCGCGCTGAAGGGCTGAACAGCGACGAAGACCCCCGGCCGCGCCCGCACCGCCTACCCGGCGGGCGCGGCCGGGTCAAAGACCTCTCACCGCCGAACACTCACCGCGTCCCACAACCGTCCCCTATGTGGAGGTGAACACCATGCCACTGCTTTCGCGCCACCGGCGCAGAAGCCTGGCACTCGGCCTGTCCGCAGTACTGGCCACCGGTGTGATCGCCGTACAGGCGAACAACCCGGCGATGGCGGCACAGACCATCGGCTTCCCCACGTTCAGCGGCCCGGCGATCCCTGCCCCGCCGGTCGCCTACACCAGCGGCAACATGATGCAGGCCATCTACAACGCGGAGTCGGGCGGCACCGACTTCTGGATGGACCGGCTGCTGGCCCGTCCCGGCAACGACCCGGCCGGCACCTGGCTGATGTCCCGCGGCCGGGCCCTGTACATGAAGACGCACACCCCGGGCACGCTCGGCTTCGCCGGTCAGGCCGCCTACTGGGAGAGCATCAACAACAGCAACGCGTACACCGTCGCGGTCACCCCCGGCACGTTCACCGAGCAGGTGGGCTCCCGCTGGCAGGCGCCCAGCCACTGGAAGAGCGTGCACACCAGCGGCTCGATCACGATCAACCAGACCAAGTTCATCACCGACAACAACGTCGCGGTGACGAACCTGTCGATCACCAACGGCGGCAGCAGCTCGACCACGCTGCAGCTGCGGGCGACCTCGCCGTTCGCCACCTCGGGCAGCGGCAGTGAGCTGACCGGTCAGGTCAACGCCTACAACAACCTCACCACGCTGTATCCGCGCATCACCGGTGACGGCTTCACCGTCTCCAGCGGCGGCCTCAACCGCTCGGTGACCATCGCCGCGGGCGCGACCGTGACCGCCAAGGTGGTCATGGGCTTCGTCACCAACGAGATCCCGGCGTCGCTGACGGAGTACAACGCCTACGCGGGCTACAGCAACGCGACCGCGTTCGCGACCCACGTGCGGGCGTACAACCAGTGGTGGGCGCAGAACCTGCCCTACATCGACGTCGCCGAGCCCGCGATCAAGAAGAACATCTACTACCGCTGGTGGCTGATGCGCTTCAACAACCTCGACGCCGACATCCCGGGACAGAACTTCCAGTTCCCGACGTCGACCGAGGGTGTGCTGGGCTACAACAACGCCATCGTGCTGACCCAGCCGATGCACATCGACGACCTGAAGTACCTGCGCAACCCGATCTACGCGTACGGCAACGTGCTGTCGACCGGGCAGGTCTCCAAGGGCGGCCGCTTCCTGGACAACCCGGGCGACCCGGAGAACTGGTCCAACAGCTACACCCAGTACATCGCCGAGGCGGCGTGGAAGGCCTACCAGATCTACGGCGGCCAGCCGGCGATCGCGGGCAACATCGCCAAGTACGCCGAGGGTGACGTCAAGGGCCAGCTGGCGTTCTACGACACCAACAACAACGGGCTCATCGAGTACGACTGGGGCGCGCTGACCGGCAACGACGCCGACGCGGTGTCGTTCCACTACCGCTCGGGCCGGATGGACCGGGCCGAGTCGGCCTACCAGTACTCGGGCGCCCTGGCCGCGGCGCAGGCGTACGACGCGATCGGCAACACCACCAAGGCCGCCGAGATGCGCACGCTGGCCACGCGGATCCAGAACGCGCTCACCAGCGTGCTGTGGAACTCGAGCCGGCAGCTGTTCGAGCACCGCTACCCGGACGGGACCTTCAACCCGTGGAAAGAGATCAACAACTACTACCCGTTCGCGGTCGGCGCGATCCCGAACACCGCCACCTACCGTGAGGCGCTGCGCCTGTACGACAACCCGGCGCAGTACCCGATCTTCCCGTTCTACACGGCCAACCAGGTGGACAAGGCGGCCGCGGCCGCGCAGGGCCAGCCCGGCTCGAACAACTTCTCCACCATCAACTCGACCGTGCAGTTCCGGCTGTACTCCTCGGTGCTGCGCAACTACCCGAACGCGTGGATGAACGCCCAGGACTACAAGAAGCTGCTGTACTGGAACGCCTGGGCGCAGTACCCCAACGGCAACACCCAGTACCCCGACGCCAACGAGTTCTGGGCCGACTGGAACGGCTCGTCGATCCAGTACCGCTCCTGGATTCACCACAACATCCTCGGCTCCAGCAACTGGACCGTGATCGAGGACGTGGCCGGCCTGCGGCCGCGCAACGACAACAAGGTGGAGCTCTCGCCGATCAACATCGGCTGGACCCACTTCGCGATCAACAACCTGCGCTACCGCAACGCCGACCTGTCGATCGTCTGGGACGACCCGGCCGACGGCGTGGTCCGCTACACGGGCATCCCGCAGGGTTACTCCATCTTCATCAACGGCAACCGCGTCGCCACGGTCAACAGCCTGGTCCCGTTCACCTGGGACCCGGCGACCGGCGCGGTCACCACCAGCGGCACGGTCGCGTTCAACACGGCGGTGTCGGGCCTGCAGGCTCCGAACCAGGTCGTGCAGACCGAGGCACGGCTCACCGACATCATGGCCAAGGCCGGCGTCGACCTGACCGGGAACCTCACCAACCTGGCCACCGGCGCGACCGTGTCGGCGTCCTACAGCGGCTCCGGTGCGGGCACCGGCGGCGCGGTCGACGGCTTCCCGATCAACGAGCCCTTCTGGGGCGCGGGCGGCTCGCCGAACTCGCAGGACTGGTACGAGGTCAACTTCGGCACGGCCAGGACGCTGAACGAGGTGCGGCTCTACTTCAAGGACAGCCGGCCGCAGTCCAGCACCTACCGCGCGCCGTCGTCGTACCAGATTCAGTACCTCAACGGCAGTACCTGGACGAACGTCGCCAGCCAGGTCAAGTCCCCGGCCGCACCACGGGCCAACTACAACCTGGTCACCTTCCCGGCGATCAGTGCCCAGCGGGTACGTGTGCTGGCCACCAACGCCTCCGGCGCGAAGACCGGTCTCACCGAGGTCAAGATCTTCAACCGGGGCGGCGTCCAGCCGCCGGACCCGCCGGTGTCGACCAACCTGGCCCTGTCGGGTTCGCCGGTCTGCTCCTACACGTCGGCGTGGGAGGCCTGCGCGGCGATCAACAACGGTGACGAGCCGACCAGCTCCAACTACGGTGGCACCAACCAGGGCAACCGCTGGGGCACCTGGCCCGAGACGGGCACCCAGTGGGCCGAGGTGCAGTGGTCGGCCGCGCAGTCGGTGAAGCAGGCACAGGTCTACTTCTTCGACGACGAGGGCGGCATAGACATGCCCTCGACGTGGAAACTGCAGTACTGGAACGGCAGCGCGTACGTGGACGTGCCCGGCGCGAGCGCGTACACGCTGACGAAGAACGCGTACAACACGGTGAACTTCACCTCGGTCAGCACCACCAGACTCCGGGTGTCGCTCACCGCGACCGGCACGGCCTCCCTCGGCCTCCTCGAGGTCAAGGCCTTCGCCTGAGAGAAGGAAGGGCACCTTCCCATCGCCATGCGATGTGGAAGGTGCCCTTCCCCTCATCCGGGCGGCGTTTCAGCGGGTCGGGCTGGGTGCCGGGGCGGGCGCGGTCGGCAGGTTGAGGCCGGCGTACACCTGGTTGAGGACCGTCGGCACCAGGGCGATGGCCGTCTTCTGGCTGCCCGGGTCGATGGTCAGGTTCGTCCAGATCACCATTGTCACGTCGTTGGCCAGGTCATGGGCCATGAACGAGTTGAAGCCCGGCAGCTCGCCGCCGTGGAAGTGCAGCGCCACGTTCGGCGCGATCGGCTGGTACGCGACGCCGTACCCGTATTGCTGCCCGCCGGCCCCGGCGTCCGGGTTCTCGGCTTGGAAGCTCCCCAGCCACCGCTGCTGCATGTCGGCGTCGAGGACCTTGCCGGTGGCCAGCGACTTGATCCAGGTGGCGAGGTTCTCGGCGGTGGAGATCGCGGCGCCTGCGGCGCCTGCGTACGACGGATTCTGGTTCGTGTAGTCGATCGGCGCCAATGTTCCGTCACGCATGGCGGCCTGCATGTCCGCCGAGTACGGCTCGTCTGTCATCGCGTGGGCCGAGCCGCCGTAGAGGTAACCGTGCGAGCCGGGGGCCGGGATGGCGGTGTCCTCGGGTGCGGGCACCGAAGTCTGGTCCAGCCCGAGCGGGGCGTACAGCCGCTCCTGGAACTGCCTGCCCAGCGGGGCACCGCCGACCTTCTCCGCGACCAGCCCGAGCAGGACATAGTTGGTGTTGTTGTAGTCGTACTCCGTGCCCGGTGCGGAGTTCGGCGGGTGCCGGAACGCGAGCGCCAGCAACTCCTGCGGCGTCCACGCCTTCGCCGGGTCGGCGTCCAGGGTCGCCGAGAGCTCCGGCGCGTCCGTGTAGTTGTACAGGCCGCTGCGCATCTTCAGCAGCTGCTCGATGGTGATGTTCGCGCCGTTGGGCACGTCCGGGACGTACGCCGACACCGGGTCGCTGAGCTTGAGCCTGCCCTCCTGAGCCAGCAACAGGACCGTCGCCGCGGTCATGGTCTTGGTGTTGGAGCCGATCCGGAAGTGCGTGCCCGCGGCGGGCGGCGTCTGCGCGCCCCGCTGCAGGGTGCCGGACAGCACGGCGTGGCTGCCCTGCGGCGTGCAGATCAGCACCACGGCCCCGGGGACCAGCATCTGTTTGACGGCGGTGTCCACGGCGGCCTGCAGGGACGCCTGGTCGATCTGCTTCAGCACGGATCCCCTCGGTGACGGTGTGGCCCCCGCGACGGGTGGGGCGCATGCCTGCGCGACCGGCGCGCCGGCCGAAGGGAGGCCCGCGTGTGCCACACCGGGCGACACGACCGCCACAGACCAGCTCACCACCAGCACTGCCGCGCACGCCCGAGAACGTCTCAACATCGCCATCACGGCCTTCGTCGGGGACTCCGTGCCGGACGCCGGCTGTGCCTGACCCGCCGACGGCACGTCAACCCATCCTAGTTCCGTACACCGGCTCGTTTCGCCTGGTCACGGCATTGATGCGGTAGGTTCAGCCGTTCCGGCGGCGTACCGCAGCCTGCCGTTTGTGCTCGTGGCACAGCGCGGCCGTCGGTTGGCCGCAGTTGCCGCACCAGGTCAGCGGCACGTCGTCGGCGGGCATGGTCGCCCTGCGGTGGCGGCGTGCCAACCACAGGCCGGTGAGGACGCCGAGGGCCAGGCCCGCGATCGCTCCGGCGAACGTGTCCAGCGCAGACATGGTCCGTCCTCCGTTCGCCGTCGTGGTGCCGGGACGGATGAAGCGCGAGCGATGGCGTCACGGCACCGGGTGCCGGGTGTGCGCGCTGCGGGCGCGTACACCGGCCCTGTCTCCACCGTATTGAGGTTCACCGTTGTGGGTGGCACCATTTGGCACCGCGGGCTCTAATCTGGAGTCGACGCCCTTCGCCTACCTCGTAGGACACGCGATGAAGTCACCCGAACGCCCCTCACCCGAGCCGATCGGCGACAAGATCAGACGACTGCGCGACATCCGCGGCTACTCGGTGCGGCACGCGGCGGCGCTGGCAGGGATCTCCCACACCCAGTGGGGGCGCATCGAGAAGGGGCAGCGCAGCGCGGACAACAGGTTTCAGCTGGCGGACATCGCGCAGGCGCTCAAGGTCTCGCTGTCCGACCTGACCGGCGCGGCCGGTCTGGTGGCCGGGGACTACGCGCATACCCGCACCGCCGTTGCGCAGACGATGCAGGCCGTCATCGAGGCCGACCTCGAAGATCCGCCGCTGGCCGAGCCGGTGCCGATGGACCTGCTCACCCAACGCCTGGAACTGGCGCAGAGCCTTCGCTTCAAGTGCGACTACACCGGCGCCTCGACCGTACTGCCGGAGTTGTTGAAAGGCCTGCACGCGGCGTCGTTCGGGCAGGAACGGACACCGGCGCTGCGGGGCCTGGTCCTGGCGCAGGAGACGGCGTCGTTCGTGGTGCGCTACCTCGGCGACCCGGCCAGCGCGGTCATGATCGCCGACCGCAGCCGGCAGGCCGCGGCGGCGCTCGGCGATCCGGTGATCATGGGCCTGTCCGCGTGGACCCAGGCGCACGCGGCCGCCGGCTGCGGCCTGTACCCGCGGGCCCAGCGCATCGCCGACCGGGCGGTCGCGGACCTGGAGCGGGCCGCCGGCCTGCCGGATGCGCGCGAGATGCTCGGCCAGCTGCTGATGGTGGCCGCGTTCACCCGGTATGCGCAGGGCGACGTCGGCGGGGCCGCGAGCGCCGTCGCCGAGGCGGAGCGGCTGGCCGAGCTGACCGGGCAGAGCGCCGCGCTGGGGCTGAACTTCGGTCCGACGAACATCAGGTTCTGGCAGGTCAACATGGATGCCGACGGTGCGGACCCGGGCCGGGCCGTCCAGATCGCCCGCGGCGTGAACCCGAACGACGTGCCCGTCGTGTCCCGGCAGGCGGGGTTCCACATCGACGTCGCGCGGGCGCTGGCCAACATCGGCCAGGACCAGGCCGCCATCCGCCAGTTCCTGATGGCCGAGCGCATCGCCCCGCAGCGGGTCCGCATGTCGCCGATCGTGCAGGAGACCGCCCGCGGCATGCTGGAGCGGGCACGCCGCGGCACCGGATGGGTGGAGCTGCGGGGCCTCTGCGAGCGGGTCGGCGTCGCCCTGTGACGGCGCGGCAGGTCACCGTCGTGTACGCGGGCGAGGAGCCGCCCGCCGGCTGGCACGCGTCGGTCTTCCTCGCGGGCCCGATGCCGCGCGATCCCGACTCGCCGTCGTGGCGGCCCGAGGCACTGCGGCTGATCACGCAACGCTGGTCCGTGGACGGTCCGTTGGCGGTGTTCGTGCCGGAGCCACGCGACCGCCACCATCCTCCGGCCGGTTACGTGCACCAGCTGTGGGAGGACCGGTGGATGTCGGTCGTCGACGCGATCCTGTTCTGGGTGCCCCGCGAGCTGCCGGGCACGCCCGGCCTGACCACCAACGTCGAGTTCGGCCGGTACGAGGGCAGCGGGCGGGTGGTGCTGGGCATGCCTCCACACGCGCAGAGCGTCCGCTACCTGCGGCACTTCGCCGACCTGCACGAGGCGCCGGTGGCGGACACGCTGCCGGGGACGGTGTCGGCCACGCTCGATCTCGTGGGGTGCGGGTCGTGGCGGGAGGCGGGCACCCGGGACGTGCCGCTGCTCGTGTGGCGCAGTTCGGCGTTCCAGACCTGGTGGAGTGCCTTGTCGGCGCGTGGCGAGGAGTTGCGCCGGGCGCGGGTGCGCTGGACCTCCGGTTCCGGCGCGGCGTCGTGGGTGCTCGACGCGACGGTGGCGGATCGGGCCGGTGGTGCCGAGCTGCGACGGGTGATGTGTCTGGACGGCTCCAGCGGCCCGGCGACCGCGGTGGTTCAGGCGACGGTGGCCTGAGCGGTCGGCGGCGGCTCCTGGCCGGGAGCTGCGCATCGCGACCCGTCGACTTGTTCGCGCCGAAATGCGGTATCCGCCGGACAGAGTGTGTTCATGCCGTTACCGTTTGGGCATAATGTCCCACTTTGGCGGTTGTTGTTCTCTGTGAGGCACACCATGCACGTATCTCGGCTTCGTCCCATGCTGCTCGCCTGCGTACTGCTGGCCGGCGGTTGCACCGCGGCCTTCAACTCCGACGCCAAGGCGGCGTCCCGCACGGTCATGCCGACCGAGCTGACCACCGTCGTGGCCGGCGCCACCGGCGCGGAGCTCGCGGTCCAGGCCAGCCGCTCCCTGTTCAGCCATGCGCCGGCGGTCATCCTCGTCGGGGAGCAGGACGCGCCGAGCATGGCCCGTGCCGACGCCGCCGCCGTCGAACTCGGTGTGCCCGTGCTGCTCACCGCGGCAGCGGACGGCACCGCGGCCGCGGTGCGCGAGGAGCTGGGCCGGCTCGCGCCGAAGACCCTGATCCCGATCGGCGACGCGGCCACCGGCTGGGCCAAGGACCACGCGACCGAAGGCCAGGCGGTCAAGCCGTTCCAGGGCTCCGGGCTGCCCCGGCTGGCCGCCGTGGCCCCGCTCGACCAGCTGGTCGTGCTGACGCTCGACCGGGCCGACGCCGCTGCGGCCACCGCCACCGCCAAGGCGAGCCGTGCTCAGGTGCTCGTGCTCAAGGACCCCGACCCGCGCGCCGACGACGAGGTCATCAAAGCGCTCACCGGACGTCCGGCCGCGCACGTGATGGCCCTCGGCAGCGCCTTCGGCCCCGCCGAACGGCTCCGCAACCGGATCGCCACCGCCGCCACCGGCACGCTGCTGCCCGGCGGCCGCCAGGTGGTGTACCCCAACCGCCGTCTGATCGCCCTCTACGGCCACCCGGGCGACTCCGGCCTCGGCTCGCTCGGCGAGCAGGGCGTCGAAGCCGCGGTCAAGCGCGCCCGCAAGGTCGCCGGCCAGTACGCCGACATCGACAAGGGCCTGGTCGTGCCCGCCTTCGAGATCATCACCACGGTGGCGTCTAGCGACCCGGGACCCGACGGCGACTTCTCCAACGAGTCGACGGTCGAGCACCTGCGCCCCTGGGTCGCCGCCGCCGGCGCCGCGGGCATCTACGTCCTGCTCGACCTGCAGCCCGGCCGGACCGACTTCCTCACCCAGGCCAAACGGTACGAGGAACTGCTGGTGCAGCCGCACGTCGGGCTCGCGCTCGACCCGGAATGGCGGCTCTCGCCCGGCCAGCGCCACATGGTGCAGATCGGCTCGGTCGGCGCCAACGAGATCAACAAGACGGCGGCCTGGCTCGCCGAGCTCACCCGCAGCCGCCACCTGCCGCAGAAGATCCTGATGCTGCACCAGTTCCGGACCGACATGATCACCAGCCGGCAGAGTATCGACACGAACTTCGACGAGCTGGCCGTGGTGATCCACGCCGACGGCTTCGGCTCGGCGAGCGAGAAGATGGCGACCTGGGACAACGTCCGCGCCGAGGCGCCGAACCAGGTCTGGTGGGGCTGGAAGAACTTCTACGACGAGGACAAGCCGACGTTCTCGCCGAAGCAGACCATCGCCATCGAACCGTCCCCGGTGTTCGTCTCGTACCAGTAGGACGACGTCACCTGGCTGCCATCGGATACCCGATGGCAGCCAGGTCTTTCTGCATTTCGGCGAGGGTCACGTCGGGATTCAGGGCTCGTACGACCGCGTCGGTGAGCGGCCGGTGCGCGACGACGTGCGCGACGATCGCCGGGTCCACCCCGATCTCGTAGTAGTCCTCGGCGAACTCGACGTACCGGTCGACGATGTCGTCGAGCATGATCGCGAGCATGCCGGAGCCGTCGGTGCTGTCGTCAGCCGGGAACGCGATGCCCTCGCCCGCACACCAGCGATCGCCACCGGCCAACCGCCACAGCACGGCGGTGGCGACGAACCGCCCCTCCCCGTCGCTGAACGCGGGCTCCTCCACCTGCGGGCGAAACACCGCAGGCAGGCCGTCGACCAAGCCCGGCCACAGCTCGCGGTCCGGATCGCAGTACGGAGACATCTCCGACTCGTGATCGAACACCCGGATGAACGCGCCGTCGGCGGTGAACACGACGGCCCACTCGTCACCGCAGCCGTTGCTCATCAGCGCTGCCTCGTCGTCGCCCCACGTGGACGTGTAGGCGTAGTACGGCTCCGAGCTGTCGACGATGCGCTCCAGCACGGCGAGTGCTCTGCAGCGCCCGCGCAGCACGTCGACGGCGGGCAGCTGGGCGGCGATCTCGTAGGCGCTCACCGGGCGATCCTAGGCCGGAACTGTCCCGGTCACCTGCCCGAGCCGACTGCTACACCGCGGCTGTGTGCAGCCGGATGAACGCCAGGTCGCGGGGAGCGAGTCGGTCGCGTGGTCCGGCCGCGCGGAGCACGACGTCCAGGACGCGGTCCGGGTCGGCGGCGTAGCTGGTGCTGAACCAGGCCATGTTCGCCTCCACGACGGCCCAGTGCTCGGTGCCGCGGTCGGCGTCGCTGGCCAGGCCGACGTCGACGACGACGGCGCTGGGCAGGCTGTCGCCGCACGTGCCGAGCAGGCCGGCGGCGAAGTTGAGCACGTCGGCCCGGTGCAGGCAGACGTCGAGCGGCGCCGGGTCGAGCCGGCCGTGGGTGGCGTAGCGGCTGGCGGCGTGCACCGTGCCGTCGAGGACGAACAGCCGGTACTCCACCAGGAACGTCACGATCTCGCTGACCAGCACCGGAGTGTCGGCGGCGTGGTGCTCGTCGCCGGGCAGCCGGGAGCCGTCGGCGTAGACGCAGGCGGTCAGCGACTTGTCGCGGGGCGGCTTGACGAACATCGGCGTACGGAACCAGCGAGCCTCGCCGAGCGTGGTCAGGGTGATGTCGCGGCGGGTGTACTCGTACGGCAGCCGCGTCAGCCAGTCGTCGTCCGGTTCGAGCAGCGCCAGGTCGAGATCCTCGGCGACCGCGCCGGCGAACACCGGCCCGCCGCGCAGGTGCCCGCCCGTGGCATGCCGCAGCCGCTCGGGCACCACCGGTCGGCCCAGGCGTCGGTGTAGTTGTACCGCCCTGCCGTGTGCATCAGCAGGTGGCGGACGGTGACGGCGTCCCCGTCGGCGAGCTTGCCCGGCAGCCATCGTTCGACGGTGTCGTCGAGGCGCAACGCGCCGTCACCCGTCAGCTGAAGTACGGCAACGGCCGTGAACGTCTTGGTGACGCTGCCGATCCGGAAGTGGCCGGCCGGGTCGACGGGATGTCGGTTCCCCATGCGGACACGCCGCTGGACAGCGCGTACGAGCCGGTGTCGTCGCGTGCCTCGGCCAGCGCGCCCACCGCCCACTCGGCCGCGACCGTGTCGAGGGCCGCCTGCAGCCGGGCCGGGGAGATCCGCATGAGCCACACCCTAGGTGTGCGTGCTCTCAGTCAGGACGCGGGCTGTCCGCCGGGATCATCGGCGGCGGGACGCCGGTCTCTCGGCGACGGTGTCACAGGACGGCGACGGTGAGCCAGTCGGCGGAGCGCGCCTTGTAGCCCAGCCGTGTGGTGAGCCCCTCGACGATTGCGGCGACGTGTCCTGCACCGTAGACCACCGCGACCTCGATGGGCTCGTCGCCGCGCTCCTCGTGCAGCCGGTAGAGGGCGGCCAGGAGCCGGTCGTCACGAGTGCCGGTGAAGGCCACGTGGACCTCTGGCGGCACGGAGTCGTTCTGGTCCTCTTCCTCCGGCGACGGCAGATCGTTGACCTCCATCGACTTCGACCAGATCACCTGGGTCCCGCCGAACAGGCGCACCAGCGCGATGGCCGGCAGGATGCACCACACCACCAGCCGGTGGCCGAGGGGCACCTTGCGCCAATCGTCCTGGAACTCCTCGACGGTGACGTCGGGGTTGATCACCGGCACGCCCAGCGCGCGGTAGTCGATGTCCTGCTTCACGAGCTTCATCCGCCGGTTGAAGCGCAGCGTGGTGTAGCTGAGCATCAGCGCGCCCATCAGCGGTGAACGCCGCCGCCCGCCGCCCCGGACTCCTTCGGCCACCACGACGTCGGCCTTGCCGAGCCGCGCGGTGACCGCCTCGTAGAACTCCGGCTCGGCCATGTGAATCATGGGGTAGATCACGAACTGCAACGGTGATTCGCGGTGCCGCAACCGGATCACCGCGGACCGGACCCAGAACTCTGTCACCTCGATGATCTGCATACGGCTGTCGGGCGCCCTTCCTGTGGATCACGTCATGGTGGCAGCCGCTGTCCACCGTCACCGGCCTGAGCGAATCGCAGTTCGTGCATACCCCGCCGTGTCACAGCCGGCCAGTAGCATGTCGACGGCCCGACCGCACCGAGCGTCCGAAGCCGGGTCCCGCACGTGTGCGAGATCGTCCGGTCCGGGCCTGGCCGAAGGAGTTGACGTCATGACCGGTCCCGCTGACGAACACCGCCACACCGCCGAGGCGTTCACCGAACGCGTGCGCGGCGTCGCCCCCGGCGACTGGGATCGTCCGGCGCCCTGCGCAGGCTGGGTCGCCCGTGACGTGGTGGGCCACCTGGTCGAGTGGTTCCCCGGCTTCCTGCGGGCGGGTGCGGGCGTCGACCTGCCGAAGGGCCCGTCCGTCGCGGAGGACCCGGTGGGCGCCTGGACTGTCCACAGCGACGGCGTGCAGGCCCTGCTCGACGACCCCGCCACGGCCGACCGGGTCCTCAACAACCCGAACATCGGCGAGATGCCGCTGGACCAGGCGGTCGCCATGTTCTACACCACCGACGTCTTCCTGCACACGTGGGATCTGGCCCGGGCCACCGGCCAGGACGAGCGTCTCGACGCCGAGCGGTGCGCCATGCTGCTGGAGGGGATGCTGCCGATGGACGCGGTGCTGCGTTCCAGCGGGCACTACGGCCCGAGGGTCGAGGTCCCCGACGACGCCGACCCGCAGACGCGCCTGCTGGCCTTCATCGGCCGCACTCCCTGACTGAGCACATCGCCCCGGAGATCATGCGGTGCCCCGGCGGTCCGTGTCGGCGGCGGTTGGGAGATCGTCGGGCGCGTAGGCTGCGCGGGGCGTGACGCGTATCGATCAGGAGGGCGGTGCCATGTCGCAGAACCGGCAGACGGTGGAGACCTATCTCGAGGGCTTTCGCAAGAACGATCATGCACAGATCCTGTCCTGCCTCACCGATGACATCGAGTGGACCGTCTATGGGGCGTTCCACCTCACCGGCAAGCAGGCGTACGACGAGGCCATCGACGGTCCCGCGTTCGTCGAGCCGCCGCAGTTGGAGATCGTCCGCATGGTCGAGCAGGACGACGTGGTCATGGCCGAGCTGACCGGTTCGGTGCTGCGCCCCGACGGCACCACGATGCGCATGTCCATGGCAGAGGTCTTCGTCATGCGTGACGGCCTGATCGCCGAGCGCCGGGCCTGGGTGATCGAGCTGAAGGAGAACGACTACCGCTGAGCTGCGGGTGCCGGTTCCCTTTCTCGTACAGGCGTACTAAACTGCTGGTCGTGACCAGCCCGGCGACGATCCTGCACGCGGATCTCGACTCGTTCTACGCGTCGGTGGAACAGCGGGACGCCCCGCGACTGCGGGGCCGACCCGTGATCGTCGGCGCCGGGGTGGTGCTGGCCGCCAGTTATGAGGCCAAGGCATACGGGGTGCGCACCGCGATGAGCGTGCGCGCCGCCCGCGACCGGTGCCCGCAGGCGATCGTGGTGCCGCCGCGGATGTCGGCGTACACCGAGGCCAGCCGAGCCGTGTTCGAGGTCTTCGACGACACCACGCCGATCGTCGAACCGCTCTCCATCGACGAGGCGTTCCTCGACGTCGCCGGCCTGCACCGGATCGCCGGCACGCCCGTGGCGATCGCGGCCCGGCTGCGCCGCGACGTCCTCGACCGGGTCGGGCTGCCGATCACCGTCGGGGTGGCCCGCACCAAGTTCCTGGCCAAGGTCGCCAGCCGGGTCGCGAAGCCCGACGGCCTGCTCGCCGTCGAGCCGGCCGACGAGCTGACGTTCCTGCACCGGCTGCCGGTAGAGGTGCTGTGGGGCGTCGGCGAGGTGACCTCCGGCAAGCTGCACCAGCGCGGCATCCGCACCGTCGGGCAGGTGGCCCGGCTGGGCGAGGCGGCACTGGTGTCGATGCTCGGCCAGGGCTCAGGCCGCCACCTGCACGCCCTCGCCCACAACCGGGACCCGCGGCCGGTCGTCACCGGCCGCCGCCGCGCGTCGATGGGAGCGCAGCGGGCGCTGGGCCGCGGCCCGCACACGGTCGAGTTCCTGGAGGCCGCGCTGGCCGGGCTGGTCGAACGGGTCACCCGCCGGATGCGCAGCGCGGAGCGTCCCGGCCGCACCGTGGTGCTGCGGCTGCGGTTCGCCGACTACACCCGGGCGACGCGGTCGTCGACCCTGGCCAAGGCGACGTCGCAGACCCAGGCGGTTCTCGACACCGCCCGGGCGCTGCTCGCGACCGCCTCGCCGCTGGTGGCCGAGCGCGGCCTGACGCTGATCGGCGTCTCGGTGGGCAACCTGGACCGGGCCGGCCACATCCAGCCCGAGCTGCCCTTCGACGACCTGCCACGGGACGCGCTGGACACCGCCGTCGACGCGGTGCGCCGCCGGTTCGGCACCACCTCCCTGCAACGAGGCACGCTGCTGGGCACCGACACCGGCCTGGTCATGCCGATGCTGCCCGACTGAACTCCGTCCCGCCGGGATGCGCACTGCCGGGCTGGGCCGTGCTACAGGGTGACGGTGTCGCCCAATGGGATGCGCGAGTAGCCGATGCCCTCCTCGTCGCCCAGCCAGGCGTCGAACTGGTGGAGTCCGAGGTCGTTGAGCACCCCGTCGTGGATCGGGAACGAGCGATGCGGCCGAACAGCCCGGGCGAACCGGATCGCGTCGCCGATCTTCAGCCACGGACCGGCCGCCGGGATCAGCAGCGTCTCGACCGGCTCCGACGGCACGAACAGCGAGTCGCCGGGGTGGTACACGCCGTCGACGACGAAGCCGACGTTGGGGCAGCCGGGCAGGCCGTCGATGATCTCGGCGTGCTCGCCGCCGACCGCCCGCACCGTGAACCCGGCTGCGGTGAAGACGTCACCGGGGGAGACCGCCTGCACGCCCTCGCCAAGCTCCGCGGCCAGCGCGGGGTGGGTGTGGACGGTGAGTTCGGGGTTGCGCTCGCGGGCCGCCCGGAGCAGGTCGCGGTCTACGTGGTCGGCGTGCTCATGCGTGACGAGCACCGCTGCAACGCCGTCGAAGGACACCGGCTCCGAGTAGACGCCCGGATCGATCACCAGGGCCGCGTGGCCGTTCTCGACGCGTACACAGGCATGGCCGTATTTGGTCAGGCGCATGTCAGTGCCCCCGCTCGGCGAGCGAGCGCAGCACGCAGAACTCGTTGCCCTCGGGGTCGGCGAGCACCGCCCAGCCGGTGCCGTCCGCGTTGCGGTGGTCGGCGGCCATGGTCGCGCCCAGGGCCAGCACCCGGTCGACCTCGACGTCGCGGGGCGTGTCGGACTGCAGGCAGAGGTGCAGGCGGTTCTTGACCGACTTGGGCTCGGGGACCCGCTGGAAGAACACGATCTGGCCCGACGCCAGGTCGAAAGCGGCCTCGTGGCCGTCGTCGAACACGACCTTGCTGTCGAAGACCTGTGCCCACCAGCGCGCGAGGGCGCCGGGATCGGCGGCGTCGAAGGTGACGTTTCTGATGATCGTCGTCATACGGCCACTCTGTTGCCTCGACGGCCGCATCGTCAAACGAGATGCGACGAGGCCGCGTACATCCGGGCCGGTTCCACGGAGCCTGCGGCGATGCGCCTGCGTAACGCCGCAGGCTCCGCCACCTCGACCGTGATCGAGAGGCTCGGATGTTCCAGGTGCATCGGAACCACGCAAACCAGCCGTGGGCTGTCGACACCGAGCGCCTCGGGTCTTCTGCGCCGCAGCTGACCGCGGCAACGCCCCCACCTGCGCGTCTTCGGGTCATCCGGGTTCCGGCATCCTCCCGCGCTCAAGGCCGCACTTCCATACGCTGTCGGTAGGCGTCTCGGTCATATGCCGGCCGTGGCGCCGAGAGCGGTCATCCAGGGATGTGCAAGGAGGGTGTCGTGCCCACGAAGATCACGTTGATGATCGACAATCCTGCGAACCCTGACGACTTCGAGCGCGCCTACGCGGACGTGAAGGCGGCCGCGAAGAAGCTCCCGAAGCTGCAGCGACTCGAGTCTGCAAAGGTGTGGCCGAAAGAGGACGGCACGGCTACCCCCGCTTACCGGACGCTCGACCTCTACTTCGACAGCTACGACGACGCCTCCGCCGCGGTCGCGACGCCGGTTGCCGCCGAGGTCTTCGGCGCCCTTGCGGGGGCGCACGCCACCTTCACCGGGTTGTTCTCGGACATCGAGCGGGCTTGATGACCGTGCTGGGCGACAAAGGTCGCCGGTCCGCAGTCCGGCGGCGCGTCGATGGAATGAAGGCAGCGGAGCTTTGGTAGAGAGGTTCGTCCAGACTGCCTGCATCGGCTTTGCCAGACACTGTCTGGTCAGCGAGCTGAACTGTGTCGACAGCGAGACCGTGAGCGTCCGCATGTGGCCCCCAGAAGGTCCGGTGCGGACATCGTGGGCCTCGTCGCGCACGCGCTTGCCCCCGGCGTTGGTGGGCGTGCTCGCACCGGGCACGAGCACCGGGTAGGTGACTGCACGGGCGGACCGGGTCGGTCGCCGTTAAGCTGCGCTAACGTGCAGCGTGCCGGTTAGCTCCAGCTCGCCGACTCAGCCCGGGAGATCCTCCGGGCGCTTTTCGGCAAGCTTGCCGTGCAGCAGTCCGGTGGACTGGCCGACCTCGATGAGGTATCCGTCAGGGTCCCGCATGTAGCAGCGGATCTCCGCCCCGCGGTCGATCGGCGGTGTGACGAACTCTGCGCCCTTCGTTTTCCAGTCCTCATAGCAGGACTGAATGTCAGCGACTCGCAGGTTCAGGAAGATCGAGGTGGTATCGCCGGGCTGGTAGTCGACCACCGAAATACCGGGCTTGTCGGGGGTCGGCGGCCCGCCGGGGTTCATGATGATCCACGAATTGGACAGTTTGACGATGCATGGGTTCTCGTCAAGGACGACAGTGCCGCCTAGAACGCGGGAGTAGAAGTCGCGGGAACGCGCGATCTTGCGGACGGTGAGGAACAACGTCACCAGAATGCCCTCAGCGGGAGAGGGGAGGTTGGCGACGTCGGTGCGGGGCGCAGGTTCTGTCACGAGGTTGCTCCACTCTGGCGGCATTGGTTGGGGCGGTTGCCTAGGCCTCGACGATGAAGGAGCCACCCTATTATCGCGGCACACGGCGGACCAGGGGGCGAACTGCGGCGATCCCCTGCGATGTTGGCCGACACCGCGCAGCGGTCGAGCGGATGGCAGGAGAGATCAGGCTGGGCGGATGGCGTCCCCCCATTCACCTGTCAGCCAGTCACTGCACGGATCAGAGGACCGTCCTGAGCGAGTGAGTGTCGCTACACGCGGAAAGGGCCCGTGCCTCGCCCGAACCGCCGAGCGCGGGTGAATCGGCTCCTCAATCTGGCCAACCTACGTCTGGGTCGAGTGCTTCTCCCGGGTTCGGGCTGGTGGTGCGTGCGGTGGCCGTAGCCCGAAACTGGCGCGGTCGGGGACCCGCTGGAAGAACACGGTCTGGTCCGACGGCAGGTCGAAAGCGGCCTCGTGGCCGTCGTCGAACACGACCTTGCTGTCGAAGACCTGTGTGGCTTGACGCGCGCCCCGGCACTATCACTATAGTGCTAGGCATCTAGTGAAATGAGACGTCACGGTGATTGAGTTCCATCTCGACGGGCGCTCCGGCGTTGCCCCCTACATGCAACTGATCCAGCAGGTGCGGCAGGCGCTGCGGCTGGGGCTGCTGGTCGAGGGGGACCGCCTGCCGACCGTCAAGGAGGTGGTCGCCAAGGTGGCGATCAACCCGAACACGGTCTTCAAGGCGTATCGAGAACTCGAGTACCAGGGACTGGTTGTCGCCCGGCCAGGAGTGGGCACGTTCGTCACTCGCACCCTGACCGATCAGTCGCTCGCCGCGCACGAGTCGCTGCGCGAAGAGCTGCGCACCTGGCTGGCCAAGGCGCGCGCCGCCGGGCTGGACGACGAAAGCATCGACGCGCTCATCGCGACCACCGTCCGCACCCCCACCGAGGAGTCCACATGACCGCCCCCGCGCTGAAGGCCGTGGGTCTGACCAAGCGATACGGACGACACCACGCGTTGTCCGACTGCACCCTCGACATCCCGGCCAGCCGAGTCGTCGGTCTCGTGGGCCCGAACGGCGCCGGCAAGACGACTCTGTTGCAGCTGGCGGCCGGTATGCTCGCCCCGACGGCAGGCACCATCGAGGCCCTTGGCGGCCACCCGGCATCCGGCGCGGACCAACTGGCCAAGGTCGGTTTCGTCGCGCAGGACACCCCCACCTATGCGAACCTGTCCATCGCCGATCACCTGCGATTCGGGGCCCACACCAATCCGGGCTGGAGCCAGGCGACGGCCGAGGAGCGGATCGACCAGCTCGGCCTGGATCCGCGGCAGAAGGCCGGCAAGCTCTCCGGAGGGCAGCGTTCACAGCTCGCGCTCACCATGGCCATCGCGAAAAGGCCGGAGCTGCTCATCCTTGACGAACCGGTGGCGAGCCTGGACCCGATGGCCCGGCGGGAATTCATGAAAGCGCTGATGGGCTTCACCGCCGACGACAAGGCCAGCGTCATCCTCTCCTCCCACCTGGTGTCGGATCTGGAACGCGTCTGCGACTACCTCGTCGTGCTCGTCGCATCCCGAGTGCAGATCGCGGGCGACGTCGACGACCTGTTGGCCGGACACTTCCGGCTCACCGGCCCCCGGCGCGAACTCGCCGAACTGCCCGGCGGCGTGGACGTCATCGAGGAAAGCCACACCGAGCGGCAGTCCACGCTCATCGTCCGCGCCGACGTTCCGCTCGACGGCAGGTCATTCACCGTCGAGAAGCTCACCCTCGAAGACCTGGTCCTGGCCTACATGTCGAAGGCCATGCCGGCTCAGCCCGCAAGGGAGTCCACCCGATGATCTGGTTCACCTGGCGTCAACTTCGCACTCAGACGCTGATCACCGCCGCAGCGCTTGCCGCATTCGGCGTCCTGCTGTTCGTCACCGCACTCATGGTCACCGACCTGTACGCCGACGTGGCGGCGTGCACGAGTGACTGTGACGGCGTCACGAAGGCATTCATTCTCAGGTTCAACAGCAGCGCCGCTTTCACCGCGCACGCCACCGCCCTGGCGGCCTTGTACGTGCTGCCGGCACTGATCGGGATCTTCTGGGGCGCTCCGCTGATCGCCCGGGAGGTGGAGACGGGCACCCATCGTCTGGCGTGGAACCAGTCGGTGACCCGTACCCGCTGGCTGGTTGCCAAACTCACGGTGGGCGGCGCGCTCGCCGTGGCGGCCACCGGCCTGCTCAGCTGGGGGTTGACCGTCTGGGCGCAGCGCATCGACAGCGCGTCGCAAGACCGGATCAACCCGCTGATCTTCGGGGCACGAGGCATCGTGCCCGTCGCGTACGCACTCTTCGCCTTCCTGCTCGGCGTCACGCTGGGGATGCTGATTCGTCGGACTCTTCCCGCCATGGCGACGACGCTGGCGGTCTACGTCGCAGCGGCGGCGGCGATGCCACTGTGGGTCCGGGGATACCTGGTCCCGAGCCGGCACGACACAGTCCCACTGATCGCCGAGAGCATTCACGGGATGTCCATCAGCGGCGACACCGGCGCGATCGAAGTCTTCGGCGACGGCGTGGCGAACGCCTGGACGGTCAGCAACCGGACCATCACGGCCACCGGCGCCACCTTCACCGGTCCTGCCGACCCCACGGTCTGCGGCGTACAGGGAGTGCCGGCCAAGTGCCACGAATGGATGGCCTCACTCGGCCTGCGTCAGGACCTGCTGTATCACCCTGACAGTCACTTCTGGTCGCTGCAATGGGCGGAGGCCGGAGTCCTCATCGGGCTTGCCGCACTGCTCGCCGCGTTCTGCTTCTGGTGGATCCGCCACCGGATCGTCTGAATCGCCACCGGCCCGCTTCCAAGTCACCGCTACTCGAAGCGGGCCGGTCCCGATGCCGCCACGCCAGACCCGGTGCCACATAGGGGAAACGATGAGTCCGGCCGTCGTTCGGTCAGCGCGAGTGATCAGTGGTCCGGACGGCTGATGGGGAACTGGTGATTGTCGTGAATCGGACCTGGATCGCCATCGCATCTCGACCGGCAGCCCATCGCCAGGGCCTGCTGCGACGGCTATCGTTCGGGTCACTCCGGGCCTGTCTCTGAACGACGGGTGTGCATCCGCGCCGCCGGAACTCCGCGAGAAGGAGTCCGACGTTGTCGCACCTCGGTCCAGCCCGCAGACTTTCCCTGGTCGCCGTGGCAGCGCTCCTGCTCAGCGGATGCGGCTCGGGGTCGAACGGCCCGGACGACCGGCCGGCGCAGCAGGGCCCGATCGTGGTCGACGGTGTAGTCGACCTTACGGCGCTGCAGCAGTTGGTCGACACCCAACGGGCGCGATCGAAGGAGCAGCAGGAGGTCGAGCTCGCCAGGCTCGACAATGTCCTCGAGCGGAGGCTCTGGACCGAGTCGGGTCTGGAAGCGGCGCTTGGCGGAGCTGCGGCAGCCGACGCCGCGTTCGCCGCCCATGGCAAGGCAATCACGGGCGAGGCGCGGGCGATCGGCGAGAAGCCGATCGTGTTCCGGCCGGCGGTGTTCGTAGCCGGCGCAGCGGACCCGAGCATCGGCGAGGGCCTGTTCGGCGGCGTCCTCATCGCCAACATCGGTGCCGAGGGGATCGTGGTCGGCTCGAACGATCTCAAGGACGGCGAGCGCGGTTCCACCGAGTGGGCCAAGGGGGTCAAGGTTTCGGGCTCGCGCGAGCAGATGGAACTGGCCGTGGATGCCACTCACGAGTCGGACGGTGTGACCACCAAACTGGTGGTGAAGGCCGAGGTCAGCCCCTGTCCTGACACGAACGGTCGTGTCAAGGCCAGCGCCAAGGTCGACATCTCCGTGACGAAGACGGGTGGCAGCACCGGTCAGAAGGGCACTCTGGATGTCGCAGTCACCGGCCAGGTCGACGACGACGCCAAGCTGGAGTCCAGTGACGCCGAATACCGCATGCAGTGGGCCGCCTTCGCCAACAGCAAGGGCAGCTTCGTCGATGTATCGGGCGGCATGGGGTCCACGAAGTTTCGGTCCGTGACCCTCGACCGCAGTGGCGGCACGCCGAACGGCTCCCTGCAGTCAGACGCGGTCGCCCTCGCTTCGGTGTACGCGATGCTCATCAAGTCCACGCTCGGCGAAGCAGCCGAGAAGGGCTGGCAGTCGGGCCGTTGTGTGGCCCTCAAGCCGACCGCCGCGCCGGGGCCGAAGGGCATGAAACCTAGCGCGACCTCGACGATCAACGCCGCGCCCCGTAGCCGGATCGACGGCGGTCCCGTTGGCGGGACGGTCAGGGCGGCGCTCACCGCAGGCGGCGCCGCGGTCACGCCCAGCGACAGCAAGGTGAAGGCCGACGCGACCTTCACCTACACCGCCCCGGACGCCCCCGACAAGAGCGGGACGGTGTCCCTCGAGGCCCGGTCGAAGCGAGGCGTCGCCAAGGCGAGCATCGACTTCGATACCAAGCAGGGGGCGTATGTCGCCAGCGGCGGGCTCGCGGTGAAGGTCTCCGGAACCGTTCCCGATCTCGCCGCACCGTTCGACCTGCAAGGACAGGGCAAAGGTTTCACGGTCGTCTACTCGTACACCCCCACCAGCGCCACCGGTGGCACCTACACCTACCGCGGCTCGGGCGGGGGCGTGTCGATGGCGGGGTCAGGCACCTACCAGATCACGGGTAGCGACCCCGTGCTCACCCTGAAGCAGAACGCCCACGGCTGCGTGAACCTACCCGGCGGCTGCGCCAGGACCGCCAACGTGATCACCCTGACCAGAGTGGGAAGCACAGGTTAGGCACCCCTTCCGGCACCGTATGCGCCGAACGATGCGTTGCGGCGGTGGAGCATTGCTACGGTTGCGCCGGCTTGGCGAATTCGTCGGCGAGCACGGCGTACACCGCCACATCTCGGTGACCATCCGGGAACCGGGCCGCCCCGCGCAGGACGCCTTCAAGGGTGAAGCCGAGACGTTCCGCCAAGCGGCGGCTGCGGTCGTTGGTGGTCAGCGTCCGCATCTCGACCCGATGCAGGCCGAGGTCATCGAAGGCGTGGCCGAGCACGGCGTTCAGTGCCCGGGTGACCAGTCCCCGGCCCTCTGCGGCGGCGTCGATCCAGAAACCCACCTCGGCACGGCCCGCGGAACTGTCGATGGCCAGATTCATCGCGCCGACCAGGCGGTGGCCGTTGTCGGCGGGAACGCCTATCGCCAGCGGAAGGCGGGTGCCGTCGAGCCAGGCACGCCCGGAGCGTTCCAGGGCGGTGCGGGTGGTCTCCGGAGTGGGCTCCTCGGAGCCGGGTGACCAGACAGCCAGGCGGACATGGTTGGCGGCGAGCAGGGCGTGGTAGGCGGTGGCGATCGCCGGCGTCCGCGGTATGAGGACGGTCCCGTCCCCGATCGGCCAGATGAACCGGGTGGTGGTGCTCGGCATGCAGCGGATCCTAAGGGAGGAATGCGACGGGGTGACGTTGTCCCCTCGTGAGCCCCGCCCGAGTCGCCGACTCTGCCGCGCGTGCCATAATGCGGCCCACGTGCTCCGGGGTCGGTGAAATTCCGAACCGGCGGTGATAGTCCGCGACCCGACCGCAGCCAGCGGCCGGTTGACCCGGTGGAATTCCGGGACCGACGGTGAAAGTCCGGATGGGAGGCAGCACGCGACGACCGCAACCGGTCCGCGTGGCGTACGGCATCACGCCGTCCGTCACATGCGGCCCGGTGCGGTCCGCATGTGTGCTGCACGCACAGCCCCGGAGTTCAGCCACCGCTGAATGGAAAGGGCACCTCGTGAGCGTTCTGGAAAGTCTCTTCGACGCACAGCTGTCGATCTTCGGCCAGTCGATCCTGTGGCGCGAGATCGTCGGCAACGCGTTCGGGTTCGCCTCCGCCATCGGCGGGCTACGCCGGCGCGTCTGGGCCTGGCCGGTCGGCATCGTCGGCAACGCCCTGCTGTTCACCGTCTTCTTCGGCATCGCGTTCGCCAATCCGCAGCACACGACACTGTTCGGGCAGGCCGGGCGACAGGTCTTCTTCATCGTCGTCAGCGTGTACGGGTGGTGGCGTTGGACCTCACTGCGGCGCGACCGCGGCGCCCCGGCGATCACCCCACGCTGGGCGAGCGCACGGGAACGGCTGGCCTACCTCGCGGCCTGGGCCGTCGGAGTCGTGGTCGCCCAGCAGATCTTCGTATGGGTCGGCACGGCCTTCGCGGCCCCGCGCTGGTACTACTGGTGCGACGCCTGGATCTTCATCGGTTCGATCATCGCGACCTACGCGATGGCACGCGGATGGAACGACTTCTGGCTCGTGTGGATCGGCGTCGACGCGGTCGGAGTGCCGCTGCTGGTGAAGTCGCACTTCTACCCGTCCGCCGTGCTCTACGTCGTATACGCCGGGCTCGTCGCGTACGGCTTCACCGTCTGGCTGCGATCTTCCAGCGCCACGCTGCCAACCGAGCAGCCACCCGACCAGGCCGTCGTGCCCTCGACCGACACGGCGCCCGCGAAGCTGAGAACGACCAGCGCCGGCGGGCACCGGTAACCCCCTGGCTGGTGGGCCGCGAAGCGACCTGCGAATCCGCCTCGACGAGCGAGACAAGATCTTCAGCAGGGATGTCATGTGGCGGAGGTGGGTCGCTGGCGCGCTCTTACGGTGGGGGTGCGAAATTGTAGTATCCGACGCGTGAGTGCATACGATGTTGTCGTGTTGGGTGCCGGTCCCGGCGGTTATGTCGCGGCGATCCGCGCAGCTCAGCTGGGGTTGAAGACCGCCATTGTCGAAGAGCGCTATTGGGGTGGTGTCTGCCTCAACGTCGGCTGCATCCCTTCCAAGGCACTCCTGAGAAACGCCGAGCTGGCACACATCTTCATGAATGAGCGCAAGACCTACGGCATCGAGGTCGACGGCGAGGTTCGCTTCGACTACGGGCAGGCGTTCCAGCGCAGCCGCAAGGTCGCCGACGGGCGCGTCAAGGGCGTCCACTACCTGATGAAGAAGAACAACATCACGCAGCTCGAGGGCGTGGGCGAGTTCGTCGACGCCAACACCCTGCGCGTCGTGTCGGCCGGCGGCGGCACCGAGACCGTGACCTTCGCCAACGCCATCATCGCGACCGGGGCCACCCCGCGCCTGCTGCCGGGCACCCAGCTGTCCGACCGCGTGGTCACGTACGAGTCGCAGATCATGTCCGACACCCTGCCGGCCCGCATCGTGATCGCGGGCGCGGGCGCGATCGGCGTCGAGTTCGCGTACGTGCTGCACAACTTCGGGGTCAAGGTGACCATCGTGGAGTTTGCGGACCGGATGGTGCCGATGGAGGACGAGGACGTCTCCAAGGAGCTGATCCGCCACTACCGCAGGCTCGGCATCGAGGTGCGCACCGGCACCCGCGTGGTCTCCGTCGAGGAGGGCGCCGACAGCGTCCGGGTCGTGGTCGACAGTGGCAAGGGACCCGAAACCATCGAGACGGACAAGGTGCTCCAGGCCATCGGCTTCGCGCCGCGTGTCGAGGGCTACGGGCTGGAGCGCACCGGCGTCAAGCTCACCGACCGGGGCGCGATCGAGGTCGACGGCCGCTGCCGCACCAGCACCCCGCACATCTTCGCGATCGGCGACGTGACCGCCAAGCTCATGCTGGCCCACACCGCCGAGGCCATGGGTGTCATCGCCGCGGAGACCATCGGCCAGGCGCCCACCATGGAACTCGACTACATCATGATCCCCCGCGCCACCTACTGCCAGCCCCAGATCGCCAGCTTCGGCTACACCGAGGCGCAGGCCAGGGCCAAGGGACTGGACGTACGGGTGGCGAAGTTCCCGTTCAGCGCGAACGGCAAGGCGCACGGCCTGGGTGACACGGCCGGCTTCGTGAAGCTGATCAGCGATGCGGGCAGCGGCGAACTGCTCGGCGGCCACCTCATCGGGCCGGAGGTCACCGAACTGCTGCCGGAGCTGACCATGGCGCAGATGTGGGAGGCGACGGTGTCGGAGATCGCGCGCAACGTGCACGCGCACCCGACGCTGGGCGAGGCGGTGAAGGAAGCGGTGCACGGACTCGCCGGACACATGATCAACATGTGAGCTCGGCCGAGGCTGAACGCATCACGATGACCTGTGCCGCCTGCCAGGACAGGTCGAACATGGCCCCGTGGCCGTCGTCGAACACGACCCCGACGGCGGCCACGCACCTACCCGTTCGCCGGCGACTGTTTGCGGGACGAGGTCAGCCGGCCGACAACAGATATGAAGGCGGCGAAGACCGCCAGGACGGCGAACCAGCCGGGCGCGGAAGTCCAGGGCGGGGTGGAATAGCCGTCGGCGGTGGCGATCCGCTCCGGGTGGTCTGGGTCGACGTAGACGGTGAGGGCCTGACCTACCGGGATTTTGTCGATCACCCATGGGTAACGCAGTTCGGCTGTGCGGGCCTGCCCCTGCGCCGTGTAGCTCACGACGTACCAGTGATCAAATTCGTCGTTGTGGTCTGACGTGACGGTGGCCCGGGTCGGGCTGCCGTGATCGACGATCCGTGTCCGTTGCTGTTCGCCGACGAGGAAGATGCCGACGGAGATCAGGCCAAGGACGAAGGCGATCGCCAGCCCGGTGATCGTGCGCCGCATGGTGAATATCATCGCTTGTCCTCTCTCGTGGTGGTCGCGCATACGAACGCTACGCGTAAAGAGACCGGCGCTGTGAGTCGGTGATCGGTCAGCGGGCGCAGGCCGCGGCGAGCAGGAACCACCCGGCGTGGGGGATCCACTGCTCGGCCCAGCGCCAGGAGTCTCCCGCGGGGGCCCCAGACGGCAGGAAGGCGATGTCCGCCTCGTCTGACCAGCCGGCGGTGATCCCGTTGACGATGCCGCCCGGCAGGTTGGGAAAGTCCGACTCGTAGTCGACGTTGTTGTGGCCCCGGCCCTGGATCATCGAGACGTCGAAGGGGTTGCGGCCGGTGATCCAAGCGACCTGGTCGTCGGCGAAGGCGGCGAGTTGCTCCCGTTCGCCGTCGGTGACCCCGTCGAGGTCGGCGCAGGCGGCCGCCGCCGCTGCGAGCGAGGCGATCGTGGCGTTCTCGCCCTGCCACCAGTAGCCGGTCTCGTTGGCGTGTGGGAAGAAGAAGGCGTCGGTGGCGTCGGCGTCCGCGGGTTGCACGCGCTGGCGCGGGTAGCCGAAGGGGTTGGGCACAGCCTGGCTGCGCCGCAGCGTGTCCAGGGTGGCCTCGAGGGCCAGCGCGCGGGCGGCCGCGGCCTGCGGCGCTTCGGGCAAGAGGTGCGCGAAGCGCAGCAGCGCCAGCATCGGCAGCCCGGCCTCGACGGCATGGAAGAACGGCCGTCCCTGCGCGTCCGCGAGGAACCACCCGGGGCCTTGGTCCTGCGGGCGGACGTAGCGGGCCAGCAGTGATGCCGCGCGTCGCCCGGCGGCGGCGCGTACGCTGCCGTCGCCGGCCCCGGCGGCGACGAGTTCGGCGGCGGCGAGCAGCGCACAGTAGTCGTCGACGATGTTCTCGGCGTGGTCGTCGAGGTGGTCGAGGTTGTGCTCTTCCAGATGGGCGAAGCCGTGCAGGGCCGCGGACAGGTAGTCGGCGCGGCTGAAGTCGCCGTCGTCGTCAAGGGTTGCGGCGCGGGCCAGGGCGGCGATTGCCAGACCGCCGCCCTGCCGGTAGCCGGCCTGATAGCGGTCGGTGCGGACGCATTCGGCGAGAGGGGCGGTGATCACGCGCTCGTCGAGTCGCTTGGTGAGGGCGTCGAAGATGCCGGTGTAGAAGTAGCCCTCGGGGGCGCGGAAGCGCACCAGGAAGTCGGCGCCCCACAGCGCCTCGTCGCGCAGCCGGGCACCCAGCGAGCGCAGCAGCGCGGGATGGCGTTCGGCGAGGGCGTCGCGGGCGGCCATCATCGCCCAGGCGCACAGCGGCGTCTGCTGCGGGCTCATGGTCCGGGTGTAGGTGAGATGGCTGAGGAACTTGCTGGTGTCCCCGCTCGCGTCCAGCCAGCCGCCGCGGGCGTCGATGGTGCGGCCCGAGTCGTCGCCCCACAGAGCGGCGTGACGGTCCTTGCGGTCCATCTCGCCGCTGGATCGCATCGCCCTGAAGTAGGCGAGCACGTCCGACATGGTCTGGCGCTGCAGCCGGTCGGCCGCGATCTCGAATACGTGCGAGGTCGCCTCACGGCCCGCGGCGTCCCGGATGCGGATGCGATAGCTGCCGGATCCGAGGTCCGGTGGCAGGTCGATGCGGGCGAACGGCCCGGCGGTCCAGCCGGACACCGTCTGTACTGGACTCGCCGCCAGGGGTGGCTGCGGCGTCCCGTCCTCGGCCAGCAGTTCGACCCGTTGCGGCGCCGCGCCGTCGGGCAGCACCGCGATCGCGGCCTTGGCCGCCCGTAGGCCATAGCCCAGGTGGGCGACCAGGACGGCTGGAGCCGCGTCAGCCTTTGCAGGCACGGGCGAACACCGCCCCACTGACCACGACGGTGCGGCGTGCGACGCCGAGCGCGGGGGCCGGGCACGCTCGGCTGCTGTGCCGACCGCAATCGGCGCGTGCGGTCAGAGGCCCGCGTCCGGGAAGTTCCATGCGGCAAATCTACGATCCCGCGGCGAGCACGTTCGGTGTGGATGTGCTCAGGCGCGTACGGCCTCGACGACCGCGTAGCCGCTACTGCTCACGGTGGTACGCACATGGCTCAGGCCCGCCGATGCCAGGAGCGAGCGGTATTCGTCCTCGGTCCGCTCCTGCCCGCCGGGGGCAACAAGCATGTTGAGATCGGAGAAGGCGCCAACGGGGTTCTGGTTGAGCCCGGTCAGGACCCGCTCGACAAGGAGCACCACCGCGTCCGCGGGCATGTCCCGACGGCAGGTCGCCAGAATGCGGACGGAGTCCTCGTCTGCCCAGTCGTGGATGACGCTCTTGAGGACATAGGCGTCGGCGTCGGTCGGCACCGCGTCGAAGAAGCTTCCGGCCTCGATGCGGCAACGCTGCGCCACGCCGGCTGCCTCGAGCAACTTCGGCGCACCGGCGACGACGTGCGCCTGGTCGGTGAGCACCCCGGTGAGGTGCGGCCACCGGTCGAGGATCGCGGCGAGAAACGCGCCGCGTCCGCCGCCGATGTCGGCGATCGTGTCGAATCGACCGAAGTCGTAGGCGTCCATGACCGAGGCGACGTCGGTCGACGCCAGTGCCGTCATCGCGCCGTCGAAGATCTCGCTCTCCTCGGGACGCGCGGCACGGTAGGACCACACGTCCTCGCCGTACACCGAGCGGAACGCGTTTTCACCGGTACGGACGCTGTGCCCCAACGCCGACCAGGCCTGCCAGAAGTACGGCCGGCCGACCAACCGGGCCCAACCCGTGAGGGAGTCCGGTGCGTCGGACCGCAACGCCTCACCGATCGCCGTCGACCGGAACCGCCCGTCGGGCAACTCCTCGTAGACACCGACCGTCGACAGCGCTCGCAGCAGTCGGTAGAGCGAGCGCGGATGGGCCCGTGCGCGGGCCGCGAGTTCGTCGGCGCTCAGCGGCCCACCGGAGAGCAGGTCGGAGATGCCGAGCTCGGCCGCGACGTGGATCGCCTGGCTCACGCGAAACCCACCCACCATGCGCTGAAGCTGCTCTGCCGCAGTCGGTTCCGCCATGGCGCCATCGTGGACCTCCGGCCCCGCCGGTGCCAGCCGCAGTCTGATGTCCGTCAGCCGGGCAGCATCGCCAGGCTGCGGCCGGGCCCGGGTCGGGCGGCTACTTGACCAGGCCACGACCTATCGACGACTGGCGCACGATCAGCTCGGGTGCCACCAGGATGCGCTGGGTCGGTCGGCGCTCGCCGTCAAGCAGGCGGGAAACCATGAGTTCCACCGCCGCCCGACCGACGTGGGTCTTGGCTGGTCGGACGGCGGTAAGCGAAGGTTCGGCCAGGTGTGCCACCTCGTCGTCATAGGAGACCAGGGCGAGGTCATCGGGAACTGCGATCGCCTTCTCGGCGCAGAACTGGGCGAAGGCGATGGCATCGGGATCACTGTGGATGATGACAGCGGTGATCCGGGCGGCTGCGCATTCGTCCAGGATTCTGTCGATGATCGCCCGATGTCCGGGCGCGGTGAAGGCGACGGACTCGCGGAACACGACGGCGTCGGGGATGTCGAGGTCGGCGCATGCGAACTTCCATCCCCGGAGCAGGTACGCCGACGTCGGGCTGCCCTTCGAAAGCAGCAGTGCCATGCGCCGGTGGCCGCGTTCGTAAAGGTGGTGGACCGCCATCTCGAGGCCCAGTGCGTGGTCGCTGCGTACACACTCGATCTGCCTGGTGGTCGGGGTCCACCGCTCGGGTTGGCGCTCGACCAGGATCGTCGGCACGGGAAGGCGGCCGATCCAGTCGATCATTTCGTCGGCACGCGCACCGTCCAGGCTCGGCGCGAGCAGCAGGCCCTGGACCTGCTTCGCTTCGATGAGCCGGGTGATCTGGCGGCGGTCTTCGTCGGGGTCGTAGCTCGACCCGCGCAGTTGCAGTTGCACGCCGAGAGCTGCCGCCGCGGCTCGAGCGCCGCCGACGATCAGCGGCCAGTAGAAGTCGAGCGATGGGACGACCATGCCGATGGTGAACGCGGCGCGAGACTGTTTCGACAGGGCGGGCCTGACCACCGAGCTCGGCAGCGTCGCTCCGCCATGCACCTTGGTCACCAGGTTCCGCTTGGCCAGTGCGTCGATGTCCCGGCGGACGGTGAGTTCGCTGACGGAAAGCTCGCGGGCGATGTCGCTGACCCTCACCCCGCCATGGCGGCGCAATTCGGCCAGCAGGCTTTCCTGCCGCTGCGCCCTGAGGGGTCGCCGCGTCGACATGGGCGCCTCCTGGGTCGGCCAGGACCGCCATCTGGCCGGGCCGGGGGTGGCTCCTGCGGCAAGCGCCCGAGGTCATGCTGCTGGTCTGGCTGTTCGTATCTGTCAACTTTTTGAGCGTTCCTGACCGTAACAGATCAGTCATGGAACGTCGATGACACCACTGACGACACCTCGGCAGACGCGCCACCAGGACCGGCAACGGCACCGACAGCCGGCAGAGCAGCCGTGCACCGCCATCGCCTGCAGAGTTCGATTCTGAACGTTTCTGAACACATCGGATCACTTTCTGGTGCTAGGTGGCCGATTCCGTTACCGATGTAACACCGACGAAATCAACCCTCCGGGTGATTGGACATTTCATGAAACTGACCGCGCCGGCTGATGTCTGCGTATCAGGACCATCGCGTAGCAGTCGATCGTTGCTCCGGTTGCTGATCGCCCTCGGGCTGACAGCGCTGACAGCACTGGCAAGTCTCGTCGTCCTTGCGTCGCCGGCCAACGCCGCCACCCGTCAATTCCGAGGCATGAACTGGGCCGTGCTGGGTGACAACTTCAGCACCGGCACGCTCGTCGTGCAGGGCCTGAGCCAGTCCGACAGCAACGCGACAGTGCGCGCCAAGGCCAACGCCCTCTACGACGACATGGCCTCCACCATGGGGGTGAACACCGTCCGGCTGCCCATCAACACTCACACGGTGGCCAACACGACCTGGTGGAACGCCTACCGCGGCGCCATCGACGCCGCCACCGCCCGTGGCTTCAAGGTCATCCTCGCCTATTGGGAGGACGGCGCCGCCTCCGGCGGCAGGATCACGAACCTCGCCGCGTGGAACACGATGTGGTCCAGCGTGACCAACACCTACGGCTCGAACGGCAACGTCTACTTCGAGCCGATGAACGAACCGCACGGCTACAGCTCGACAGAGTGGCGCGACGTCGCGGCGAACTGGCTCAGCTACCACACCTCGGCGGTGCCGGGCCGGGTGCTCGTCGGCGGCACCGGCTACAGCCAGGACCTGCGCGACGTCTGCAACGACAGCCGCTTCAACGCGACGTTGCTGTCCTTCCACCACTACGCCTTCTTCTACAGCGCGATGACCTACGACGAGTTCCGGACGCACATCCAGACGCGTCTGGGCAACTGCGCCGCCCGCGCGGTCGCGACCGAGTTCGGCGGGGCCATGCACACCGGTCTCAACTACGGCGACGCGAACAGCACCGACAACTTCGTACGCCACATCCGTGCCATGGCCCAGGTGATGCGGGACAACCAGATGGGCGGCACCTACTGGCCCGCCCTCGGCGGCAAGCCGACCGGAAGCCTCGGCTACGACGGGTACTCGATGTTCTCCCTGAGCGGCAGCGGCACCGATCTGAACCTGACCATCCGCAACGCCTCCGGCGCCGACCGGATCCGGTACGGCTGGGGCGACACCGTCGGCGACTCCACGCCGGTGCCGACGACGTTCTACCGGGTCAACGTGCGGCACAGCGGCAAGGCCATGGACGTCCAGGCACCGAACACCGCCAACGGCGCCCGCGTCGGCCAGTACACGTATGGCGGCAATGCGTGGCAGCAGTGGCAGTTCCAGGACGCCGGCAGCGGATACTGGCGCATCATCAGCCGGCACAGCGGAAAGTGCCTCGACGTGGTGAGCGCTTCGACCGCCGACGGCGCCGAAATCGTCCAGTACACCTGTGGCAGCGGCACCAACCAGCAGTTCCAGATGGTCGCCAACGGCAGCTACTTCCAGCTCCGGGCGCGGCACAGCAGCAAGTGCGTGGACGTACCTTCCTCATCGACCGCGGACGGTGTGATTCTCAAGCAGTATCCGTGCAACAGCGGCACCAACCAGCAGTGGTCGCGCACGGCCGTCTGACGATCGTCGCGCCGTGCCCGCGGATCCGCGGGCACGGCCCGCACGGCCCCGGTGCCAGTTCAGTCGGTGAAGCAGTACGAGTCGCTGGAGGCGTCTCCGCCCTGCAGGCGCACCTGGTGCACGCGCAGCCCGCGGAAGTCGTCTGCGTGCCGGAGGAACCGGTGGTCCGCGGTCAGTCCGCCTCGCTCGACGTCGGCGTCGAACTTCGTCAGCCAGGCGCCGACTCCGTCGGGGTAGAAGATTTCGTCCCAGGCGGCGTACAGCGAGTTGGTGACGTAGACCCGCTTGCCGTCGCGACTTATCTCGATCATCTGAGGTGCCCCGGACAGCGGCAGGTCAGGTGCCGCCGGATGGGGCTGCCGTCGCACGATCCCGCCAAGCCGCACGGATGCGGTCTCCCAGGGATGGAGTGGGTCGCTCACGTCGTACTGCTTGAGTTCTCCCGTGCCCCAACACGAGACATAGAGCCAGCGGTCGTCCACGGACAGGTCGATGTCGGTGACCAGCGGTGGCACCGCCCCGAACGGCTGGAGAGCCGGGGGCAGCCGCGCCGGGTCGGCGGGTTCGGCCGGGATCGTGATGACCTTGTGTGCGGTGAAGCCGTCATCGCCCTTACGCCACAGCCACACCGACGCGGACAGGTCCTCGACGCTGATGACGACGCCCGCGAATCCGTAGGCCTGCGACGGGTCGTGCGCCGGGCGCAGCTCGAGCACCATCTGATGCTCGTCACCGAGGTCGATGCGTTGCAAGAGGCGACGCTGGGACATACTCCAGAAGTTCAGGTGGTGACCGAATCTGCGGCCGAGCAGGTCCTCCGGATGGAGGCCGTTCTCGATCATCGACGGAGTGCCCCACTCCGAAGTGACGACCGTGTCATGGTTCAGGTGCCACCACACGTCGTAGGCGAAGAACTGATCGCCGCGGTCCTGCTCCCATGCCCCGACCACGTCGAACGTCTCATGGTCGAGCAGCGCCACACCGCCTGGGCCGTCGTTGCCGTCGGCGCCGCCCAGCGCGGACATGAAGATGCCACCCGGCCCGCAGTGCAGGGTATGCGGCCGGGAGTACCCGGCCTTGTCGGCGAGTTCGCCGGCTTCGATGGTCCGGACCACCGTCGGCGCCCGCGGGTCGGGTTTGGTGTCGAGGATGTAGGTACGCGACGAGCGGAGCCCCGGCACGATGAGGTATCTGCGTTCGAGGTGGCCGGCGTGCCCGCCGTGACAGAGCGCGCTGGAGCAGGCGTTCCAGCCGAAGTGGTGTAGCTCGTTCCCGGCGGTCGGCAGCTCGGCCCAGCCGACGACCTCGCCGTACGTTGCCGAGCCCGGTTCGCAG
This sequence comes from Catellatospora paridis, assembly GCF_009720365.1. Taxonomy (GTDB): domain Bacteria; phylum Actinomycetota; class Actinomycetes; order Mycobacteriales; family Micromonosporaceae; genus Catellatospora; species Catellatospora paridis. The sequence continues at coordinate 116,905 of NZ_ML769321.1, forward strand.
TCCAGTACGGCGATCGCGTCCTTCTGCCGGCCCGCAGGGTCGAACGCCACGACATAGGCGAGTCGTTCCATCGGCGCGGATACGGCTTCGAGAGGACTTCGGTAAAAAGTCGGATCTGTCACCACCTAATTCTCCTGCAACAACCCTGGAAGGGGTCTATATAGCAAAATTCGCGATTCCGACATGACAGAATTTGTATGCAGGAAGGGAGGGCATATGTATGCAACCGTACGTCGTTACGAGGGAGTGACCGACCCCCGTGAGGCGGGGCGGCGTGTGAACGAGGGGTTCGTTCCGATCATCAACGCAGTTCCGGGCATCGTCGCCTATTACTGGGTCGACGCCGGGAACGGCGTGATGGTCTCGACGAGCGTTTTCGAGAGCCGAGACGGCGCGGAGGAGTCGAACAAGAAGGCTGCGGACTGGGTGATCGAGAATCTGGCGTCGCTGCTGCCGAACCCGCCCCAGATCACAGCCGGGGAGGTCGTCGCTTACCGGGCGAAGTGAGGGACCGTCGTTTGCGCAAGAACAATTCCGACGCGCTTGCCCCAGCGGCATCAGCTGATCCGGAAGGGTGCCGTGATGCTTCCGTATGATCCGTACGAATTCCTGCCACAGCGCGGGACGTTCACGCTGACCTCGCAGTCGGTGACCGACGGCCAGCCACTGGACCACGACCAGCTCAGCGGGATCATGGGAGCCGGCGGTGCGGACATCTCCCCGCAGTTGAGCTGGTCGGGGTTCCCTGAGCAGACCCGCAGTTTCGCGGTCACGGTGTTCGACCCCGACGCGCCGACGGCATCGGGATTCTGGCATTGGGCCGTTGCCGATCTGCCGGTGACTGTGACCGAGCTTCCGGCGGGCGCCGGAGACGGCGGCGACCTGCCCGGCGGGGCGGTGACCCTGCGCAACGACGCTGGGCTTCGGCGCTACGTCGGCGCGGCCCCACCGCCAGGACACGGCCCGCACCGCTATTTCATCGCCGTGCACGCCGTGGACGTGGACAGACTCGATCTGCCCGATGGTGCCACGCCCGCCTACCTGGGCTTCATGCTGTTCACCCACGGCATCGCCCGCGCCGTCATCCACGGCGTCCATGAGAGATAGCGGCGCTGAGGCGTCAAGCGGGATCGGTCGTGGCGGCGTACGTGCGGGCGAGTTGCGCGACGGTGGCGGCGATGCGCCCGCGCAACGCCGCCGGTGCCAGTACCTCGACCTGCGTCCCCAAGCGCAGGAACTGCATCTCGGCGTGGCTGTCGGTCTCGATCGGCACGCGCGCCACGATCCAGCCGTCGGGCTGCCGCTCGCCCGCTGCGACGGCGTCGACGACGGCCTGGCCCATCAGGTGCGGCAGCAGCTCCAGCGCCGCGGGGGAGAAGCGCGCCAGCGCCTCACCTTGCACCAGCCGGGCGCGGAAGTCGGCGATGTGTTCGTGCCAGTGCGCGACCAGGTCGAACCCGTCCGGCCAGGTGAACTCCTCCGGCAGCACGGTCAGCTCGCGGATCTGGCTGACCCGGAACGTGCGCAGGCCAGGCGCGGCACGGGCCACCAGATACCACTTGCCCGCCTTGAGGACCAGCCCGTACGGCTCCAGCAGGTGCTCGGCGGAGCCGGTCCAGTTCTCGTAGCTGACGGCGAGGGCGCGCTGGCGCCATACCGCGTCGGCGAGGGCGGCGAGGTGTTCGGAGCTGTCGCGGTCGGCGTACCAGCCGGGGGTGTCGAGGTGGAAGCGCTGCCGCATGCGGGCGGTGCGCTCGCGCAGCGCGTCCGGGAGCGCGGCGGCGAGCTTGAGCTGCGCGGCGGCCACCGCCTCGGCCAGGCCGAGGTCCGCGGCGACCCCGGGCAGCTCGGCGAGCACGAGACCGCGGGCCTCGGCGGCGGTGAGCCCGGTCAGCTGGGTGCGGTAGCCGTCGATCAGGCCGTAGCCGGTGGCGTCGCCGTAGACGGGGATGCCCGCGGTGCCCAGGGCCTGCATGTCCCGGTAGATGGTGCGGGCCGAGACCTCCAGCTCTGCGGCGAGCTGGTGGGCGGTCTGCCGGCCGCGGCTCTGCAGCAGCAGGACGATGGAGAGCAGTCGGTCGGCGCGCATGTGCCGAAGTCTGCCGCCGAGCACTGACAGAACGTGTCAGGGGTGCGGCCATAGCGTGCCATCCATGACGAACACTGATTTCGACTTCCTCGCCGGCACGTGGGACAGCGTCCAGCGCCGCCTGGTCAAGGTCCTGGCCGGCCAGGACGAGTGGTACGAGTTCGACGCGACGCTGGACTGCCAGGTGCTGTTCGACGGCACCGGCGTCCTCGACGTGCTGCGCGCCCCGGAGCGCGGCTACGAGGGCGTCGCGCTGCGGCTGTTCAGCCCCGACGAGCAGGTGTGGCGCATCTGGTGGGCCTCCAAGAACACCGGCGGCGTGCTCGACAACCCCGTCGTCGGCCGCTTCGAGGGCACCGTCGGCACGTTCGAGTGCGACGACGTGTGGGAGGGCACCCCGATCCGGGTCCGCTACCGCTGGACGCAGACCGATACCAAGCACCCTCGCTGGGAGCAGGCCTTCTCCACCGACGACGGGGCCACCTGGGAGGTCAACTGGACGGCCGACTTCACCCGCCGCGCCTGACCCGCGCCGCCCGGTCCGCCCGGCGATGATCGCCGTCCGGGGTCGGAGGCCCTGGTTTGACCAGATCTCCGTCCCTGGACGGCGGCTACTCTGGGCGCGTGCCTGCCGTCCTGTGGACCCGCCGCGCGCTCGCGTTCGACCTGCTGGTCGGGTTCGGCGTGCTCGGCCTGACCCTGCTGGAGATCCGCAACCCGCTGTCCCCGCCCAGCCTCATGTGGCTCGGCGTCGTGATGGCGGCCGCGATCGTGCTGCGGCGGCGGCTGCCGCTGACCGCGCTGGCGGTGATCTCGACCGCGGCCCTGGCGCAGGTGCTGTTCTACGCGCCGGAGAACCAGCCGCTGCCGTTCGACCTGGCGGTCCTGGCAGGCATGTACGCAGTGGTCAAGTACGGCCGCCGGATGTGGCACGCGTATCTGGCGGCGGCCGTGATCGCGCTCGGCGTCGTGGTCGTGGTGGTCCGCCAGGGCGACGCGACGCGGTGGTGGGCGCTCGCGTTGTGGTACGTCGGGGTGTGCGGCGGGGTGTGGCTGATGGCGTACACGATGCGCCAGCGGCGGATCTACGTCGCGGGGCTGGAGGAGCGGGCGGCGACGCTGGAACGCGAACGCGGGCACCTGGCCCGGATCGCGGTCGCCGACGAGCGCGCCGCGATCGCCCGGGAGCTGCACGACGTGGTCGCGCACAGCCTCGCCGTCATGATCGTGCAGGCTGACGGGGGCCGCTACGCCTTCGACGCCGATCCGGGCAAGGCCCGCGAAGCGCTGGCGACGGTCGCGGCGACCGGCCGCGACGCGCTGGAGGACATGCGCCTGCTCGTCGGCGTGCTGCGCGGGGCAGGGCCGGAGGCCGAGCCGGCGTCACGCCGGCGGGTCACCCTGGCCGAGATCGACGCCCTGGTCGACGGGGCCCGGTCGGCCGGTCTGGCGGTGACCGTCGACGCGCGGCTGCCGCAGGCCGTGACGCCCGCCGTGGAGCTTGCGGTCTACCGGATCACCCAGGAGGCGCTGACCAACGTGCTGCGTCACGCGGGCCCTGGCGCGGCGGTGACGCTGTCCCTGATCGAGCAGGGTGGCGCGGTGGCGGTGTCGGTGGATGACGACGGCGGCGCCCGCCCGCGCGTGCCGGCCGCGCGCGAGGCCGGGCACGGCCTGACCGGGATGCGCGAGCGGGTCGCCGTGCACGGCGGGGCGCTGACGGCCGGGCCGCGGCCCGGGGGCGGCTGGAGCCTGCGGGCGGAGGTCCCGCTGTGAGGGTCCTCATCGTCGACGACCAGCCCCTGGTCCGCGCCGGGCTGGAGATGATCCTGTCGTCGCAGCCGGACATGGCGGTGGCCGGGCAGGCCGGCGACGGCGCCGAAGCGGTCCGGCTGGTCGGCGACCTCGCCGGGACGGCCGCCGCTGTCGACGTGGTGGTCATGGACATCCGGATGCCGATCATGGACGGGGTGGAGGCCACCCGGCTGCTGAGCGCCGCCGGGCCGACGCCGCGGGTGATCGTGCTGACGACGTTCGACGGCGACGCGGACGCATTCGCGGCGCTGCAGGCCGGTGCGAGCGGGTTCCTGCTCAAGAACGCCCCGCCCGAGGAACTGCTCGCCGCCGTGCGTGCGGTCGCCGGGGGCGACGCGGTGGTCGCGCCGCGGGTGACGCGGCGGCTGCTGGAGCACTTCGCCGGCCGGTTCGTGCCGCCGCCCGCGCCGGACTCCCGGGTCGCCGCGCTGACCGACCGCGAGCGCGAGGTCGTGCTCGCGGTGGCCGCGGGGCTGTCCAACGCGGAGATCGCCGCGGAGCTGGTCGTGGCGGAGGCGACGGTGAAGACGCATGTGGGACGGATCCTGACGAAGCTGGGCCTGCGGGACCGGGTCCAGGTCGTCGTGTTCGCGTACGAGTCGGGGCGGGGGGGCCCGCCGGCCGGCGCCCCCGGGGGCCGCCCGAGCTAGGGCCACACCCCCCCGATCGAGGCCTTCGCCGCGCGCCGGGCGGGCAGGACCGCCGCCGCCGCGGCCGCTGCGGCGGCGAGCGCGACGAGCCCGGCCAGCCACCCCCACGGCACGACGACGATCGGCCCGACGGCGCCGAACTGGGCCCTGACGATGAGCGGGCCGTAGACCAGTCCGAAGCCGATGCCGATCACGGCGCCCACGACGCCCATCAGCAGCGCCTCGATGAGCAGAGTGGCGCGCAGCTGGGCACGGGTCAGGCCGATGGCGCGCATGGTCGCCGACTCGCGGGTCCGCTCGACGACCGACAGCGACAGCGTGTTGGCGATGCCGAACAGGGCGATGAGCACCGCGGTGCCCAGCAGCCCGCCGAACAGGGCGAGCAGCGCGTTGATCTGCGTGGCCAGGTCGCTGGTCAGATCGGCGATGCTGCTGATCTCCAGCAGCGGGTAGGACGTGGCGACCTGGTCCAGGGCGTCGCGCGAGCTGGTGGCGCTGACCTGCGGGGCGGCCTTGGCCAGCACGACGGTGTCGTCGCCGGGACCGGCCAGGTCGGTGAACCGGTCCCAGGACACCAGCGCGTCGATCTGCTCGATGCCGGGGATCGCCAGCGGCGCGGTGCCGGCGACCGTCAGGGTCTGCGTACGCGGGCCGACGGTGACGGTGACGGAGTCGCCGACCCGCAGGTGCTGCGTGACGCGGTTAGCGCTGGACACGACGACGGTGCCCGCGTCGAGGGCGTGCGTGCCGCTGGCCGTCGCGGGCGTGATCAGCGTGCCGTACGCCGACGGGTCCACGGCGGCGATGACCGCGCGGGCGCCGTCCAGCTGCCCGCTGCCCTCACGCGCCTGCGCGACCCCGCTGAACTCGGGCCGGGCCCGCAGTTGCTGGGCGAATGCGGCCGGGATGGCGGCCTGGTGGTCGTTGTCGTAGCGGACCCCGGCCATGGCGTAGTCGACCGGATAGTGGCCCACCAGCTGGTCCTCGGCGGTGGCCTGGAGGCTGCCCAGCAGGACGCTGCACAGCGCGATCAGACCGATGCCGATCATCAGGGTGGCGGTGGTGGTCGCGGTGCGTCCGGGGTTGCGCCGCGCGTTGGCCACGGCGACCTTCGCGGGCGTGCCGAGCACCGCCGCGACGGGCCGGCCGACGGCGGCGGTGACGGCGCCGATGTACAGCGGCGCGGCGATCAGCGCGCCGAGGAACGCCAGCACACCCCCGGCGACGATGGTGAACGTCGCCGCCTGCGAGTCGCTCGTGCCCGACCCGACGACCGTGACGGCGATCCCGGCGCCCACGGCCAGCAGCGCCGCGACCGCGCGGACGATACGCCGGACGCGGCCGGTGACCACGGCGGTGGGCAGCTCCCGCAGCGCCGCCAGCGGCGACGTGCGGGTGGCCCGCAGCGCCGGCAGCAGCGCGGCCACCACGGTCACGCCCAGCCCGATGCCGAGCCCGGCGAGCACCGGCCCGGTGCCGACCACGACCGCGTGCGCGGGCAGATTGGCGTGCACGGCATCGTTGAGCAGCCCGAACAGCGCGTAGGCGACGCCGATGCCGAACAGGATCCCGCCCGCCGCGCCGACCGTGCCGATCAGGGCGGCCTCGGCCAGCGTCGCGGTGAACACCTGCCGGCGGGTCGCGCCCAGGCATCGCAGCAGCGCGGTCTCCCGGATGCGCTGTGCCAGCAGGATCGCGAACGTGTTGTAGATGACGAACGCCGCCACGACCAGCGAGATCACGCCGAAGACGAGCAGGGCGGAGGTGAACTCCGTCGCGACGGACGTTGCCTCGTCGGCCAGGTCGGTGCGGCGCTGGTCGCCGGTGGACACCCGCGGCCCGCTGCCCAGCGCGGCCTGGACCTGCCCGGCCAGCACGTCCTGGGCGACGCCGCCAGCCGCGGTCACCGTGATCTCGTCGTAGCCGCGCACCCCGGTCAGCGCGGCCAGCTCCGCCGCGGGCAGCCCGACCACGGTCGAGCCGGAGTAGGTCTTGGACACCCCGAAGTCGATGAGCCCGACCAGCGTGTACGAGTGCCGGGCCCCGGCGGCGTCGACCACCACGACGGTGTCGCCGGTGTGGTAGCGCTGGTGGGACGCGGTCTCGGTGTCCAGCACCGCTTCGCCCGGACCGGCGGGCACCCGGCCGTCGATGTCGAACGGCCGGGTACGCGGGTCACCGTCGGTGGACAGCCCGACGCCGACCCGGGAGAAGTTCGTGATCGGCCGCCCGGCGGGGTCCAGCAGCGCCAGCGGCCCGCTGGAGCGCCCGTCGGCACCGGCCACGCCCGGCACCGCCCGTACGGCGGCGAGCTGGGCATCGGTGAGCAGTTCCGGCTGCCCGCCGGAGCCGGTCGGGGCCAGCACGGCGACGTCGACGTTCTGGGCCAGCCGGGCGAAGGTGTCGTAGAAACCGGCCCTGGCGGTGTCCCCGAAGATCAGCGTGCCGGCGACGAAGCCGACGCCGAGCACGACCGCGATCAAGGTGGCGACCAAACGCCGGGTGTGGGCGCGCAGGCCCGCCAGGACTGTCCGCAGCACGGCTCACGCCCCGAGATTCTTGAGCGCGTCGAGCACGCTGTCGGCGGTCGGGTCGGCCAGGTCGCCGGCGAGCCGACCGTCGGCGAGCAGCACGACCCGGTCGGCGAACGCGGCGGCGTTGGGGTCGTGGGTGACCATGACGACGGTCTGGCCCAGCTCGCGCACGCTGTGCCGCAGGAACCCGAGCACCTGCTGCCCGGCGCGGGAGTCGAGGTTGCCGGTGGGTTCGTCGGCGAAGATGACATCAGGCCGGGGCAGCATCGCCCGCGCGCACGCCACGCGCTGCTGCTGGCCGCCGGAAAGCTGGCTGGGCGTGTGCCCGAGCCGGTCGGCCAGGCCGAGCACCTCGACCACCGTCGCCTCCCAGGCCGGGTCGGCGCGCCGGCCGGCCAGGTCGAGCGGCAGCAGCATGTTCTGCCGGGCGGTGAGCGTCGGCAGCAGGTTGAACTGCTGGAACACGAACCCGATCCGGGTACGCCGCAGCCGGGTCAGGGACGTGTCGTCCAGGCCCGTCAGGTCGGTGGCCGCACCGGCGGCGTCGAACAGGCACACCGTGCCGGCGGTGACCGTGTCCAGACCGGCCGCGCAGTGCATCAGCGTCGACTTGCCGGAGCCCGACGGGCCCATGATCGCGGTGAAGCGGCCGGCGTCGAAGGTGACGCTGACGTCGTCGAGGGCGGTGACGGCGGTGTCGCCGCCCCCGTAGACCTTGGTCAGGCCGGTGACCGCCACCGCCGGGCGGGTGATCGTCGCGGATGTCATGGCTGTCGACCGTAGGCGGGTGCGCGGTGGTCCACATCCACAGCGAGGACGTACCGCTCGTACGACCTGAGGCGTACGGGTGGGGTCAGGGGTGCAGGGCGGCGGTGACCCGGCGGAGGTAGGCGAGACCGGCAGTAGCCAGCTCGTCCTGGGTGGGGGCCAGCGGACGCCAGATGGCGGCGGCGACCGCGATGGCCTCGTTCTCGCCGGTGAACGACTCGATGCAGATCGGGCCGCGGTATCCGGTGGCGGCCAGCGCGCCGAGCCAGCGCGGCCAGTCGAGGTGGTCGCGGCCGGGCGCGCCGCGGTCGCTGCCGGAGACCTGCACGTGCACGATGCGCGGCCCGGCCAGGGCGACCGCGGCGTACGGATCGGACTCCTCGATGTTCATGTGGTAGCTGTCGAGCATGATGCCGACGTTGCCGGGCAGGCCGTCGATCGCCTCCAGGGTCTGCGCCATGGTGTTGACGACCGAGGTCTCGTACCGGTTCAGCGCCTCGATCCCGACGGCGACACCCCGCTCACCGGCGTACTCGGCGACCGGATCCAGCGCCGACCGCAGCTGCCGGTAGCAGTCCGCCCGCTCGTCGGGCGACATGCGCCAGAGCCGCCCGACGGCCGCGTAGACGGGACCGCACACGCTGGGCGCGCCGAGCACGGCGGCCGCGTCGATCAGCCCGCGCAGGTAGTCCTGCGAACTGCTTACCGTCGCGGCGTCGGTGCAGACCAGGTCGCGGCCGGGCGGGGTGACCGCGAGCACCGCCGCGGCCGCCAGGCCGTGCTCGGCGAGCAGGTCGCGGACCAGGCTGGGGGACCAGTCGCCCGGGTTCTCCACGGGGATCTCGATCGCGTCGAAGCCCCAGGCCGCGATGCGGGGGACGAGCTCGCGCAGGGCGCGGTCGTCGACGGGGGAGGTCCAGATCCACGGGTTGGCGCCGACGGCGAACACAAGACACCTCTTTCGCAGGAGTTGGCGGCCGCCCCGGGAGGAGGGCGGCCGCCGTGGTGACGCAGGTGGTTACTTGCCGCCCCAGTCCTTGGGGTAGCCGGGCAGGGTGGTGCAGCCGCACATGGCGTAGTGCAGCGGCGGCATGTCCGCCTGCACGTACTGGCCCAGGTTGTCCTGGGTGATGGTGGGCTGGGGCAGTTTCCAGGGGCTGGCCACGGCCTCGCCGCCCAGGATCTTCAGCGCGGCGATGACCGGGGTGCGCCACTGGTAGGTGGGGTAGGTCGGGGCGATCGCGGTGAGCTTCTTGTCCTGCCACATTTTGAGGAAGTCCTGCTGGTCCTCGCCGACGATGGCCGGGAACGGCTTGCCCGCGTCCTCGAACGCCTCCGCGGCCGCCACGGCGGTGGCCCCGGCGTCCATCCAGATGCCGTCGATGTCGCCGAAGCGCTGGAGGTAGTTGCTGACGATGGTCTTGGTCTTGGCCGCGTCGCCGTCGGTGAACTCGACGCCAACGACGTCAAGTTCGGACTTGTCGAAGACCACCTTCGCCGCGCCCCAACGGGCTTCGAGCACGTCGACGCCGGGCAGGATGCGCAGCGCGAGGATCTTGCCCTTCGGCTTGACCTTCTCGACGAGGAACTCCGCGCCGGTCGCGCCGAAAGCGTACCCGCCGATGGGGTTGATGAAGGTGACCGGGCACTTGGTGTTGACACCACGGTCGAACACGATGACCGGCACCTTCGCGCAGGCCTGCTCGACGGCCGGGGTCAGCGTCGCGGTGGTGTTGGGGGAGACGATGAGCGCGTCGCAGCCCTTGCCGAGCAGGTCGGTGATGTCGGAGATCTGCTTGTCGTCCTTGCTCTCCGCGTCGGCCACGGTGAACGTCTTGATCTCCGGGTGCAGCTTCACCTCGGCCTGCATGTTCTTGAACCCGACCTGCCGCCACGGGTTGCCGACACCGGCGTTGGAGAAGCACAGGTGGTACGGGCCGGCCTTCTTGTACTTGGCGGTGTCCACGGTCTTCGGGTCCAGCGCCTGCTCCCACGGCTTGTCCGCGGGTCCGGTGGCGGACTTGGTGCGCAGCGCCAGCTCGTTGTCGTGGTCGGCCTGGACGAAGAACTTCGACGTCTCTCCGGTGCCGGCTCCGCTGGGCCCGGCGCTGGGCGACGCGCCGGGCACCTCGCTGGTGCAGCCGACCACGCCCACCGCGACGGCGGTGCACACGGCCAGCAGGAAGGGTGTGCTTTTCCTCATGCGTGTTCCTCTCGGTTCGGTTCAGGGCGGTTCAGGTACGGCGGCGCAGTGTGCCGACGGCGACGGCGGCGAGGATGATCAGGCCCTGCACGGCGGAGCTGAGCGCGCCGGAGACGCCGAGCAGGTTGAGCAGCGTGAGCAGGGTCTGCAGGGTGAGCGCGCCGAGCATGGCCCCGGCGACCGAGCCGCGCCCGCCGCCGAGCACCACCCCGCCGAGCACGACCGCGGTGATCGCGGTGAACTCCAGTCCCTGCCCCACCTGGAAGGACACCCCGCCGAAGCCGCCGAGCAGGATCGCCGCGACGGCTGCGGCCAGGCCGCTGGCTCCGAACGCGATGGTGCGCACCCGGGCGGTGCGGGCGCCGGTGACCCGGGCCGCGCGCGGGTTGTCGCCGACGGCCAGCAGCACCTTGCCGAAGTCCGACCGCATCGCCAGCACGGCGAGGACCGCGACCCCGGCCAGGACCAGCACCGCGTACGGCAGCTGGCCGAGGACCGGCACACCGTCGATGCCCCGGCGGCCGAACTGCCGGAACTCCTCCGACAGCGCCCCGCGCGGCGAGCCGCCGGTCCAGGTGTAGACCGCCCCGACCAGCACCAGGTACATACCCAGGGTGGTGATGAACGACGGCACCTGCAGCAGCGTGGTGACCAGGCCGTTGACGAGGCCGATGAGCAGCCCGAAGCCGAGCAGCAGTGCGATCACGGGCCAGGTCGCGGCCGGGTCGCCGTCGATGAGCCGGGCGGCGATCACCACCTCGGCGGTGACCAGCGAGCCGACGGACAGGTCGAAGTCGCCCGCGACGATGACGAAGTACTGCCCGGCGGCCAGGATGATCAGTGGGGCAGCGCGTTTGAGGAATGCCAGCAGCACGGGCGGGTTGTAGAAGTCGGGCTGGCGGATGCCGACCGCGATCAGCAGCAGCACCAGGATGATCAGCACGGGCCGGATGCTGCCCGCGCCCCAGCCGCTGCGCCCGCCGCCACCCAGCCCGGATGTCACGGCCGGGGCGGATCCGGCGGGTGCCGCCAGTTCAGTGCTCATGCCTTCTCCTCGCTGCGCTCGTCGGCGGCATCACCGGGCCTGCTGACTCGTTCGCTGCGCTCGCTCATGCCACGGCCGCCTTCCGCCGGTCGGAGGTGCGGCGCAGGCGCAGCGCGTACACCGCGACCGCGGCGACGATGACCACGCCGCGCACCATCTGTTTGAAGAAGGAGTCGACTTCGAGCTGGTTGAACACGCCGTCGATGACGGCCAGCAGCAGCACTCCGCCGACGGTGCCGGTGACTCCGCCCCGGCCTCCGGCGAGCACGGTGCCGCCGAGCACTACGGCGGCGATGGACTCCAGGTCGTAGCCGCCCTCCGCGCCGACCCGCGGTGCGCCCGCGCCCAGCCGGCTGGCCAGGTAGAGCCCGGCGATCCCGGCACACAGCGAGCAGATGACGTGGGTGCGGATCAGCACCCGGTCGGTGCGCACCCCGGACAGCCGGGCGACGTCGAGGTCGCCGCCGGTCGCGATGAGGTGGTGGCCGTAGCGGGTGCTGCGCAGGGTGAACCAGACCGCGGCGGCCACGGCGGCGAACAGCAGGAACGACAGCGGCACGGGGCCGACCCGGTCGTAGCCCAGGTGCTGGAACGAGGTGGGCACGCTGCCCGCGGGTCCGGCGTAGCCCTGTTCCAGGTAGCCCTTGACGAGCAGGCCGACGCCGAGCGTCGCGATGAACGCGTTGATCCGCAGCTTGGTGATCAGCAGACCGTTGAGCAGCCCGATCGCGGCGGACACGGCCAGCACGGCGAGGATCGCCGGGAGCACCATGCCGTCGGAGCCCGCCATCGTCTCGGCGGCGACCAGCGACGTCAGGCTGATCACGTACGCCACGGACAGGTCGAGCGAGCCGGCGAGGATGGCGATGGTCTGTCCGACCGCGACGATGCCGAGTCCGGCGGCGCGCTGCAGCAGGCTGATCATGCTTGACTCGGTGAACAGCGAGCCGCCGTCGATGGCGACCAGCGAGCCGCCGACGATCAGCGCGAGGGCCAGGGCGGGCCATACGCCGTTGGTGGCGTCGAGCTGCGGCAGCCGCAGCCGGGTGCGCAGGGTGTCCGTGCTCATGCCCGCTCCTCGCTGCGCCCGTCGGCGGCATCACCGTGCCTGTTGACTCGCTCGCTCATTCGGGCGCCTCCGTGCTCGTGGCGGCCCCGGTGGCCAGGCTCATCACGGCCTCCTCGCTCGACCCGGCGGGCAGCTCGCCCGCGATGGCGCCGTCGCGCATGACGACGATGCGGTCGCTCATCCCGATCAGCTCGGGCAGCTCCGATGAGATCATCAGCACGGCCGCGCCGTCGGCGGCGAGCTTGCGGATCAGGTCGTGGATCGCGGCCTTCGCGCCGACGTCGATGCCGCGGGTGGGCTCGTCGAACAGCAGCACCCGTGGTTTCATCGCCAGCCAGCGGGCCAGGATCACCTTCTGCTGGTTGCCGCCGGACAGGTAGCGGATCTCCTGGTCGGTGCCCGCGGCGTGCACCTCCACCGCGTCCAGCAGTTCGCGCACGGTGGTGGTGCGGGCGTTGCGGGCGAACCAGCGGGGGTTCACGGCACGCTGGGCCAGCAGGGCGTTGTCGAGCACCGACTGGCTGAGCACGAGGCCTTCGCCCTTGCGGTCCTCGGTGACGTACGCGATGCCTGCCCGCACGGCCTGGCGCGGTGAGCGCACCCGCACCGGGACGCCGTCGAGCAGCAGCTGCCCGGTGCGGAAGCCGTCGATGCCGAACACGGCGCGGGCCAGCGCGGATCGGCCGGAGCCCTGCAGCCCGCCGACGCCGAGCACCTCGCCGGACCGCAGCTCCAGGTCGACGGGGCGCAGGCGGCCGTTGCCGGCGGCGGACAGCTGCAACCGGGACGCCCCGGCGCTGCCGGGGACGGCGCGCTCGGGGAAGTAGTGCGACAGCTCGCGGCCGACCATGTGCCGGACCAGGGTGTCCGCGGTCGCCTCGGCGGTGTCGAGGGTGGTGACGCGGCGGCCGTCTTTGAGCACGGTGATCCGGCCGGACAGGTCGAAGACCTCGGTGAGCCGGTGCGAGACGTAGAGGATGCCGATGCCGCGCTGCTGCAGCCGCCGGACGAGGGCGTAGAGCAGCTCGACCTCATGCTCGGCCAGGGATGCGGTGGGCTCGTCCATGATGAGCACCCGGGCGTCCAGGGCGAGCGCCTTGACGATCTCGACTACCTGCTGCTGGGCGACGCTGAGCCGGCCGACCCTGGTCTGCGGCGCGATCGCGGCCTCGCCGATGCCCGCCAGCAGTTCGGCGGTGCGGGCCTGCATGGCCCGGCGGTCCACCAGCCCGCGGCGCATCGGTTCGCGGCCGAGGAAGACGTTCTCGGCGACGGTGCGCTCCGGGAGCAGGTTGAACTCCTGGTGGATGATGCCGATCCCGGCGGTCTGCGCCGCCCGCGGATCCGGCAGCGTCACCGGCCGTCCCGACAGCTCCAGGGAGCCGGAATCGGGCTGGTACACGCCGCTGGCGATCTTCATCAGGGTGGACTTGCCGGCGCCGTTCTCGCCGACCAGCGCGTGCACCTGTCCGGGGTGCAGGTCGAGGTCGACGTCGTCGAGCACGCGTACCCCGAAGAACGACTTGCCGACCCCGCGCATCCGCAGCAGTGGCTGGTCACTGTCTGGCTGCACCGCACCTCCTCGATCGTTTCGGGTTGAGGCCGGAGGCTCCCCGTACTTTCGTTGGTGTAGCAAGAACTTTTGCTGTCCTGATCGGAAGTCTTGGCGTCGGACGTTAAACGTTGACGCTCGATCTAGCAAGCCTGTTACGTGCCGGAAATGGTCACGGTTCGGCATTGATGCATCTAGCAGGCGCTATGTAGAACGTTTTTGGGCTTTCTCTCGGGCGGACCGTAGTTTCGCTTGGCAGACAACAAACTTTCAGTGATTCTTTTAAAACTGGCATCGAAAGAATATTGACGAGCCCCACTGAATCGATACATGCTCGGCTTCGCGCCCACCCGCAACAGAGCTGACATCTGTCGATGCCGAATCCCTGTCCGGCATCGGGGCGCGCTGCACGGTCATGTGTCGCGGCGGACGCATGACGGACCCGGACCGTCCTTTTAGGGGTATGAAGGAGACGGCATGAGCCGCCGCAGACCTGTCCTTGGCGCGTTCCTCGCGCTGGCCACCGCAGTAGCCGTCAGCGTGCTCCCCACGAGCACCGCCTCGGCCGCACCGGCGTTCCGTGCGCTGGTGTTCAGTGAGACCGCCGGCTACCGGCACGGATCCATCGCCGCCGGCACCACGATGTTCAACCAGCTCGCCGCGGCCAACAACTTCGAGGTCGTGTTCAGCGAGGACTCCACCGTCCTGAACACCGCCAACCTCAACACGTTCGACGTGCTGGTCATGTTCCAGACCTCCGGCATGATCTTCGACAACGACGCCCAGCGCACCGCCACCCAGAACTTCCTGCGCAGCGGCAAGGGCATCGTGGCCATCCACAACGCCACCGACATGGGCATCGAGTCGGCCTTCCCGTGGTGGGACGCGACGATCAACGGCGGGGCGCACATGCCCGAGCACTCGCCCGGCTCGCTGCAGGGCTTCGCCCGGGTCGCCGACAAGGTCCACCCGTCCACGGCGGGCCTGCCGGACAACTGGCAGCGCACCGAGGAGTGGTACAACTTCGACGTCAACGCGCGCGGCCAGGTCCACGTGCTGGTGACGGCCGACGAGCGCACCTACAACCCGGGCGGCGCGGCGATGGGCCCCGACCACCCGATCTCCTGGTGCCGTGAGGCCGAGGGCGGCAAGGTGTGGGCCACCGCGATGGGCCACGACGACGCGTCCTACAGCGAGACCAACTTCCGCAACCACATCCTGGGCGGCGTGCGGTACGCGGCGGGCAACCTGCCCGGCGACTGCGGCGGCACGGTGTGGAGCAACTTCGAGAAGGTCACCCTCGACTCCAACACGGTCGACCCGATGGCCATGGACGTCGCCCCCGACGGGCGGGTCTTCTACGTCCAGCGCGGCGGCAAGCTCAACGTGTTCAAGCCCGCGCAACAGCAGACGGTGCAGTCGGCCCAGCTGTCGGTCTACACCGGCGGCGAGGACGGCCTGGTCGGCATGGCGCTCGACCCGAACTTCGCCACCAACAGGTGGATCTATCTCTACTACTCGCCGGCGTCCAGCGCGACCGACGTCAACCGGCTGTCCCGGTTCACCGTCAACGGCGACATCCTCGACCTGGCCAGTGAGCAGGTCCTGCTCAGCGTGCCCGCGTACCGCGACCGCACCTTCAGCGAGCCCGGCCACACCGGCGGCTACGTCGCGTTCGGGCCCGGCGGCAACCTCTACCTGTCCACCGGCGACGACTCGCCGCCCAACCTCGACCCGGCCTGGCAGGGGTATTCGCCCATCGACTGGCGGCCCGGCAAGAGCTTCCTGGACGCGGCCCGCAGCGCCGGCAACACCAACGACCTGCGCGGCAAGCTGCTGCGCATCCACCCGGAGAGCAACGGCACCTACACCATCCCCAGCGGCAACCTGTTCGCGCCGGGCGCGGCACAGACCAGGCCCGAGATCTACGCGATGGGCTTCCGCAACCCGTTCCGGTTCGAGGTCGACATGCAGACCGGCTGGGTGAACCTGGCCGACTACGGCCCCGACCGGGGCGGTGCGACCACCAACCGGGGCCCGGAGGGCCTGGTCGAGCTCAACGTGATCAAGCAGGCGGGCAACTTCGGCTGGCCGTTCTGCCACGGCAACAACCAGGCGTACGCGCCGTACAACCCGGACACCGGCGTGGTCGGGGCGAAGTTCAACTGCAACGCCCCGGTCAACGACTCGCCGAACAACACTGGCCTGCGGGTGCTCCCGCCGCTGGTCCAGCCCCAGATCTGGTACGGCTACGGCGTCTCGCCGACCTTCCCGGAGATGGGCGAGGGCGGCTCGGCCCCGATGGGCGGCCCGGTCTACCGCTACAACGCGGCCAGCACCTCGGCGACGAAGTTCCCCGCGTACTACAACGGCGTGCACTTCTTCTACGAGTGGTCGCGCAACTTCATCAAGGAGATCCACTTCGACGGCTCGGGCAACCTGGTGAAGATCAACCCGTTCCTGCCGGGTGGCGGCTTCATCAAGCCGATGGCCATGCGCTTCGGCCCGGACGGCTCGCTGTACGTGCTCGAATGGGGATCGGAGTTCGGCGGCGGCAACAACGACTCCGGGCTCTACCGCATCGACTACGTGCACGGCGGTCGCGCCCCGGTCGCCAGGGCCACCGGCACCCCGACCAACGGGCTCACCCCGCTGAACGTGGCGTTCTCCAGTGCCGGCTCCTACGACCCGGACGCCGGGGACACCATCTCGTACGCGTGGGACTTCGACAGCAACGGCAGCACCGACTCCACCACCGCCAACCCGTCGCGCACGTACACCACCAACGGCAACTACACCGCGAAGCTGACCGTCACCGACAACACCGGCCGGTCCTCCTTCGTCAACGTGCCCATCACGGTCGGCAACAACGCCCCGATCGTGAACATCACGTCGCCGCCGAACGGCGGCATGCTCGACTTCGGGCAGAACGTCGCCTACAACGTCAGCGTCACCGACGCGCAGGACGGCACGATCAACTGCACGCAGGTGTTCACCAACCCGGCGCTCGGCCACGACGACCACGCCCACCCGACCACCGACCTGCCCGGCTGCTCCGGCACCATCGCCACCGGCAACCTCGGCGGCCACCCGGACGGGGCCAACCTGTTCTACCTGCTCAACTCCCGTTACCAGGACAACGGCAACGGTTCGGTGGCGCGGCTGACCGGATACGCCAACGTGGTGCTCCAGCCCAAGCACAAGCAGGCGGAGTACTTCACCAGCCAGTCCGGCATCCGGGTGATCGCCCAGGCGGGGGCCGAGAGCGGCAACCGCATCGGCGACGTCAGCAACAACGACTGGATCATGTTCGATCCGATGAGCGTGCAGGGCATCACCAGCGTCAGCTACCGGGTCTCCTCGCCGAGCGGCGGCGGCAGCATCGAGCTGCGCGCCGACTCGCCGACCGGCACCCTGCTGGCGACCAACCCGATCGCGGCGACCGGCGGCTGGGACACCTACGTCCAGCAGGCGGCCGTGAGCGTGGCGGCGCTGTCGGGCACGCACAAGCTGTACATGGTGTTCAAGTCGAGCGCGAACAACGGCTTCGACGTCGACTCGTTCACCTTCGCCGGAGCCGGGGTGGGCACCAACCCGACCGGCGGTATCGCCGGCAAGACGTACACCCTGACGGCCCAGCACAGCAGCAAGCTGGCCGATGTCAGCGGCGTGTCCACGGCGGACAATGCGACCGTGGTGCAGTGGCCCGCCACCGGTGCCAACAACCAGCGCTGGCAGGCCGTCGATGCGGGCGGCGGCTACGTCTACCTCAAGGCGGTGCACAGCGGCAAGTGCCTGGCCGCGTCGGGCGGCTCGACCGCCGACGGGGCGGCCATGGTGCAGCTGACGTGCACCACGAACAACAACATGAAGTGGCAGGCGGTGACCACCTCGACCGCCGGGGTGTACCAGCTCAAGGCCGTGCACAGCGGCAAGTGCCTGGACGTCAACGGCAGTTCCACCGCGGACAACGCCGCGATCATCCAGTGGACCTGCCACACCGCCACCAACCAGCAGTGGCGGCTCACCCAGGTATGAGACCCGCCGGCTCGGTCACACCTGGGTGACCGGGCCGGCGCCCGCGGCGGGCGGGCCGGGGGGGGGCAGCCCGCCCCGGCCGGGTGAGGGTG
>NZ_ML769321.1:134769-176672 GCF_009720365.1 Catellatospora paridis
TGCCCCCCGCGGGCTGGTCCACCCGGGGGCCCCGGGCCGGGCGCCCGCGGCGGGCAGGACTCTGGCGTCCTGCCCGCCGCGGCCTGTTCAGGGTGTCGGGTCGGCGCTGACCACGACGGCGTCCGGCGCGCGGGGCGGCTCGCGGTGCATCAGGTGGCGCAGCGCCGTGTTGAGCACGGCGACGATCGGCACCGCGATCAGCGCTCCGATGATCCCCGCGATAGCGATGCCCGCGGCCAGCGCCACGATCACGGCCAGCGGGTGGATCGCCACCGCGCGGCCCATGATCAGCGGCTGCAGCACGTGGCCCTCCAACTGCTGCACCAGGATCACCGCGGCGAGCACGATCAGCGCGGTGAGCGGGCCCTGGTCGACGAGCGCCACGAGCACCGCCACCGCCCCGGACACAGTCGCCCCGACGATGGGGATGAACGAGGACAGGAACACCAGCGCCGCCAGCACGAACGCGAACTCGACCCGCAGCAGCACCAGGGCCAGGCCGATGCCGACCGCGTCGATGAACGCCACGATCACCGTGGCGCGCACGTACGCCACCAGGGTCAGCCACCCGGCACCGCCGGCCTCCAGCACGGGACGGCGCGCGCGGCGCGGCAGGGCGAACGTCGCCAGGTGCCAGAGCCGATGCCCGTCGCGCAGGAAGAAGAACGTCACGACGATGACCAGCATCGCGGTGATGAGCACCTCGAATCCGGCACCGGCCGTGGCGAACAGGCCGCTGGTGAGGTTCTGCCGGTTGTCGCTCACCCAGGTGCCGGCCGCGTCGAACGTGCCGTCGAGCTGGCGGGTGGACAGGTGCAGCGGGCCGGTACGCAGCCACTCACGGACCTGCTGCAAACCGGCGGAGGCGTTCTCGGCCAAGCCGGGCATGCCGTCGACGAGCTGCGTGACCAGCAGGGTCAGAAAACCCACCGTCAGCAGCACCCCGCCGAACAGGACGATCGCGGTGGCCAGCGAGGCGGGCAGCCGCAGCCGCTCGCGCAGGATGCGCACCATCGGCGCGAGCAGCGCCGCCAGCAGCAGTGCGATGGACAGCGGCACCAGCACCTGGGCGAGCCGTCCGGCCAGCGTCAGCACCACCCAGCCGACCCCGGCGAGCACCAGCAGCCGCCAGCCCCACGCGGCCGACACCCGCAGCCAGTACGCGACGGCGAGGTCGGGGTTCCGGTGCGGGTCGTCCTCGCTGTCCGGGGCGTCCACGGTGTCGGGCAGCAGCAGCGGTGGCACGGAGCGGGCCGACTCCAGGCGCTCGCGGGCGGCGCGCAGGCTGGCCCGCCACCGTGCTGCCTCGGTCGACGGGGGAGCCGGAGTGACGGCGGGTTCAGAAAGGGACATGGGGGACCTCCGGGCAGCGGTGCGGGGGATCGGCGACGGCCGCCCGGCACGAGGGGAGGGTGACCGGCTGATCCCCCGGTTACCCTCGGCGACGATCGGCAAACGGCAACCCGCTGTCCGATGGTTTCCGTTACCGGCTGTTATCTGTCGCACATCCCGGGTACCGTCGTCGGCAGGTGCCCCGGATTTCGGGCCCTGCCCCCAGCTGTTGATCCACTTGGAGCATGTGTGTCCGCTGCATCCGTGAACCGTCCCGACCGGCCCAACCCGCCGGCCACGCTGGTCTTCAGCGCACCGGAGGAGCCCCGGACCGACACCCGCGACGCGGCCGAGCCCCGCCCGGTCGTGCTCGATCCGTTCGCAGTGCCGGCCGCCGGCAACGCCCACACGGGCGCCTGATCCGCAGCGAGACCACGGGCAGGCCGCTCGACCTCATGCGGGTCAGGAGCGAGCGGCCCAGCGCAGCCCGCGCTCGGTGAGCGTGCGGATCTCGGGGATGTCGAGGTCGGGCAGGTGGTGCCCGATCGTCGAGACGAAGATCCGGCCCAGACCCCACTGCCGGGTGTACACCGCCGGATGCGTCACCGGTTCGTCCCAGGGTTCGCCGTCCTCGACGTCGAACGTGATGGTGGCCAGGACGTCGTTGAGCGGGTCGGCGAGCATCCAGTAGCGCTCGGTGTTCAGCGCGACGGTGCTGATTCCCGCGACGATCGGATGCCCTGCCTTTTCCGGCCGCACCGTCAGCGTGTGCGGGACGAAGCCGCCCGGGTGGCAGGTGAACCAGCCGCCGGTGAGCCATTGGTAGCGGCGTTCGGTGAACGCGGCGACGATGCCCCCGTGCCAGCCTGCGAGACCGGTGCCCGCGCGCACCGCGGCGTCGAGGTTGCGGGCGCGGCCGGGGGTGAGCCCGTCGCCGCCCGCGGTCCAGCAGTTGACGATCAGGTCAGTGGCGGCGAGCAGCTCGGCGTCGTCGTATACGGCCAGGTCGTCGGCGGTGTCGACGGCGAATCCCTGCGCTGCCAGGAACGGCAGGAAGCTGTCGGTGGTGCCGACCGGGTCGTGGAACCCGGCACCACCGCGGACGATCAACGCGCTACGCATGGCGGTCAGCGTAGCCGCGCGCACGGATCATGTCTACATATGTGGACTGCAAGCGCCATCTTGGCAGGGCACTGGAATGCTGGCTATGCTGCTCGCCATGCGACGTATCTTGATCACTGGTGGCGCCGGCAAGGTGGCGACGCTGCTGCGTACGGGCCTGGCGCGGCCGGACCTCGTGCTGCGCCTGCTCGACATCCGCGAACCCGCGGTGCTGCCCGGGGTGGACGGCTCCCGTGAGGAGATCATGATCGGTTCGGTGACCGATCCCGACGTGCTCGCCGAGGCCATGCGCGACGTCGACGCGGTGGTGCACCTGGGCGGTCAGAGCCGCGAGTCCGACGTGCGCGACGTCATCGAGTCCAACATGTACGGCACGTACCTGCTGTTCGAAGCCGCGCGAGCGGCCGGGGTGAGCCGGGTCGTGCTCGCGTCGTCGAACCACGCCGCCGGCTTCCACCCCCGTGGCGAGGAACCCGCCCCGGCCGACCTGCCCGGCCGGCCGGACACGCTGTACGGCTGGAGCAAGGTCGCCATGGAGGCGTGCGGGCAGCTCTACGCCGACCGGTTCGGCATGGACGTGATCTGCCTGCGCATAGGGCTGTGGTTCCCGACGCCGCCCGGCCTGCGCGGACTGGCGCTGTGGCTCTCGCCTGACGACGGCGTACGGCTGATCGAGGCGTGCCTGTCCGTGCCGTCGCCGGGCTTCCGGATCGTGTGGGGGATCAGCCGCAACACCCGCCGCTGGTTCTCGCTGGCCGAGGGCGAGGCGATCGGCTACTTCCCGCAGGACGACGCCGAGGTGTTCGCCGAGGCGCTGATCGCCAAGCACGGCGAGCCCGACTTCGCGGCCGACCCGGTGCTGACCCGCCTCGGCGGCCAGTGGTGCGACGTCCCCCTCGGCGTCAGCTACTGACCCGTCCAGATCATTCGACCTGCCTGGCATGTGTGCGTATCTTGACCGCGCATACGCACACATGCCAGGCAAGTTCGCGGATCTTGCGGGAGGTCGGGACGCCCGACGGCGCCGTCAGCTGTCGGCGGTGTCCGTCGGCTTGCGCCAGACCGAGATGTGGCTCTCGCTGTCGGACGTGAACGGCGCCTGTGCCCAGTCCGCCACCCGCTGTTCGAGCACCAGGCCGGCCAGCCGGGCCATCAGATCGCACTCGGCCGGCCAGATGTAGCGGAAGTTGCTGCAGCCGTACCGGGTGCTGCCGTCGTCGAGCCGCCGGTAGTGGTGCGAGGTGCCCTGCTGGGTGACCATGTCGTAGGTGTCGAAGCCGACGTGCCGGTCGGTCACCGCGAACGGCACCGCGGACTGTCCCGGCGGGAACCGGCGGATGCCCGGCACCCACAGCTCGATGACGAAGCGGCCGCCCGGCGCGAGGTGCCGTGCGGCGTTCTGGAAGCAGCGCACCTGCTCGTCCTGGGTGCGCAGGTTGCCGATGCTGTTCCACGCCACGTACACCAGCGAGAACTCGCCGGGCACGGTGGCGGTCGCCATGTCGCCGACGACGACCGGCAGCTCTTCCTCGGACACCTTGCGGCGCAGGTGGTCGACCATCGGCTGCGACAGCTCGATACCGCTGACGCGGACGCCCCGGGCCGAGAGCGGGACGGCCACCCGACCGGTGCCGATCGCGAACTCCAACGCCGGGCCGGCACCGGCCAGCCGGGCGAGGAAGTCCACCGCGGGATCGAGCACGTGGGGTGCGAACATCTCGGCCGAGGTGTCGTCGTACCGCGCTGCTGCGTCCTCGTCCCACAGATCACTACTCGTCATGTGCGCGAGCCTGCCTGCCTCGATGCCGGCCCGCCACCGGTTTACGAAGAGCCCGTTCAGTTGTCGGCGACGACCAGGCCGTCTCGCTCGTCGTCCCAGGCGGCGGCACTGATCCGCCACCCGGCGGAGGTCCGGACGAACTGCATCGTCTTCATGCCCCGGCCGGTGAAGGCGGCGCCGTGCTGCGCGCCGGCCTTGGCGTAGGCGCAGAAGTGCTGGGCGATGTGGCCGAACACCTCGGTGCGTCCCGGCAGCGCCCACTCCCGGAAGCCGGTCAGCGTGCCGCCTGCCAGCAGGGCCTGCCGGGGTGCGATGAAGCCGTCGACGTCGTACATGGTCGGTTCGCCGCCGCAGGTCTTCACGATCACCGCGCCGGGCAGGAACAGCTGCCGGAGCGCGTCGAGCCGCGCGGTGCTGTCCGGGCCGGAGGTGAACGCGGCGAAGAACATGTGCACGATGTCCTCGATCGCCGCCCGGTCGGCGGCGTCCCGGCCGGTCACCGGATGCCGTGGCGGCGCAGGGTGGCGGCCAGTGCCGTCGCGGCGCGCACCACGGCCGCGGCCACGCGTGCGACTTCGGCGTCGGTGGCCAGGTCGGCGGGCATGGAGCAGCTGATCGCGTCGGTGGCCGGGATGCGGTAGTGCACGGCGGCCGCGACGCAGGCCACGCCATCGGTGCCCTGTTCGTGCTCGTGTGCCCAGCCGCGGTCGCGGACCCGGGTCAGCTCCTCGTGCAGCACGTCGCGGTCGGTGATCGAGTGGCTGGTGAAGCCGATCAGCTCGTCGGGCAGGATCTTGTCGACCTCGACCGGGGTCAGCTCGGCCAGCAGCGCCTGGCCCAGCGCGGTGATGTGCGCGGGCAGGCGGCGGCCGACCCGGGAGACGACCCGCACGGCGTCGCGCGACTCGCGGCTGCCCAGGTAGAGGACGTGGCCGTCGTCGCGGCGCGCGTAGTGCACGGTGTAGCCGATCTCCGAGCGCAGGTCTTCGAGGGCCTCGTAGACGTGCGGGAGCGCCGGATCGCGGTCGAGGTAGGCGGTGCCGGACAGCAGGGCGTGCGGGCCGACGCCGAACAGCGAGCCGCTGTCGTCGGCCTCGACCCATTTGAGCTCGCGCAGGGTGCGGACCAGGGCATGCAGGCTGCTACGCGGGTATCCCATGATCTCCTGCAGGTCGGAGATGCTCAGCCGGACGGGTGAGGCCGCCAGCGTCTCCAGGATGCGGACCGTGCGCTCGGCTGACTTCACCAGCGAGCTGTCGGGCTGGGTTGAGCTCATGGGTCCCACCGTCCACGCGAATTGTTTCGGGAGTGTTGACGGTCATAGTACCGGACGCTAACTTGTCGTTGCACCACTTGCAGATAAGAAGAATCCGTCCACATATGTAGACAGGAGGCAGCGTCCGATGCTCAGTCGAAAAGCGACCAGGCTCGTGGCGGCGCTGGCGGCCGTGTTCGCAGTAGCGACCGCGGCCGGCTGTGGTGAAGACACCCCGCCGGCGGCAGACAGCAAGGCTCCGCTGGAGATCTGGGTGCGCAAGCCCCCAGGCTCGAACACCGAGAAGACCCACCAGGCGCTCGCGGCGAAGTTCACCGAGGCTACCGGCATCCCGGCCAAGGTGACGGCCCTGTTCGAGGACTTCGAAACCAAGCTGCAGCAGGCCGCGGCCCAGAAGAAGCTGCCCGACATCGTCGTCAACGACACCGCGCAGCTGGGCACGCTGGTCAAGCAGGGCCTGGTCCGCGACGTGAACCAGGGCGACATCGCCGGCGGCGACCAGCTCACCCCGGCCTCCTGGGACGCCGCCCGCGGCGCCGACGGCAAGATCTACGCGGTGCCCTTCTCGGCGCAGTCGTTCGCGCTGTTCATCCGCAAGGACTGGCGCGAGAAGGTCGGCGCGGCGCAGCCCACGAGCTGGACCGAGCTGGACGCGCTGGCCACCGCCTTCACCACGAAGGATCCCGACGGCAACGGCAAGGCCGACACCTACGGCTACGTCATCCCCGGCTCCACCAAGCGCGGCTACCTGGACTGGTACTTCTCCAGCTTCCTGTGGGCCGCGGGCGCCGACTACTTCTCCGGCACGGCGGGCAGCCTCACCCCGGCGATCGGCTCCGACGCCTCGGTGGCCGCGGTGCAGTGGCTCAAGGACCAGTTCTGCGGCGCGAAGAGCGTCGTGCCCGGCGCGGTGACCTCGGAGACCACGCAGGCGCACCCGCTGTTCGAGGCGGGCAAGGGCGGCATCTACTTCACCGGCCCGTACAACATGGCGCGCTTCGACAAGAATCTCGGCAAGGACAAGTACGAGGTCGTGGCACTGCCGGCCGGTCCCGGCGGCAAGTCCGCGTCGCTGGCCGAGGGGGAGAACGTCTACCTCATGGCCGGCTCGGCCAACCCGGCCGGGCAGGAGAAGTTCGCCGAGTTCCTGATCACCGAGCAGGGCCAGACCATCGGCATGGCCGGTGACACCGACGGCAACGTGGTCCGGCTGCCCGTGAACAAGAACGTCGACCTGGCCAAGGTGCGCCAGGACACCCGCTGGCTGGTGTTCGACAAGGTCTACAAGGAGGCCGGCAAGTACGCGCCGGTGGTGCCCGAGTGGACCCCGTTCCGCACCGCGTCCTCGGAGAGCCTGAACGCGATCGTCGCGAACTGCTCCTCCGATCCCAAGGCGGAGCTGGCCAAGCTGGCCGCGAAGTTCAGTGAGGAACTCAAGAAGCAGAAGGCCGGCGCATGAGCGTCGGCATCGTGAGCTGGAGCGACTGATGCAGGCCACCGGTTCCGGGGCCACGGCGACCGCCGTGCGCCCCGGCCGGCGGCCCGGGCAGTCCGCCCCGCCGCCGGCCCGCGCCAGACGCGCCGGACGCTTCAACGTCAAGGCCGCACTGATCCCGTGGCTGTTCCTCGCCCCGGCGCTGGTCATCTTCGCGATGTTCAAGTTCTGGCCGATGGCGCAGGCCGTGAAGATGAGCCTGTACGAGGTCCGGCCCTACCTCGGCGACCGCTGGGTGGGCCTGGACAACTACCGGCAGATGCTCACCGATGAGGACTTCCTCGCCGCGATCGGCCACACCATTGTGCTCGCGGTCGGCCAGACCGGCGGCGCGATTGTGCTCGGCATGGGCCTGGCGCTGTTGCTGGAGGGCTCGGCCAGACACCTGTGGGTGGTACGCACTGCGGCCTTCCTGCCGACGGTCGCCGCGATGGCCGTGGTCGCCGAGGTGTGGCGCATCCTCTACTTCCCCGCGCCCGACGGCGCCGTCAACTCCATCCTGGGCTGGTTCGGGGCGGGGCCTTCGCAGTTCCTGAACGGCGAGGACAGCTCCCTGCTGTCGGTGATGGCGGTGGGCGTCTGGCGCGGTGCGCCGTACGACATGATGATCTTCCTGGCCGGGCTGGCCGGGGTCGACCGCAACCTCTACGAGGCGGCCGCGGTCGACGGCGCGAACGTCTTCCGCCGGATCTGGCACGTCACGTTCCCGGCGCTGCGCCCGGTCTTCGCCATCCTGTTCACCCTCGCCGCGATCCGCGGCCTGCGCGTGTTCACCGAGATCTTCCTGCTCACCAACGGCGGCCCCAACGGAGCGACCGAAGTGATGATGACGTTGATCTACAAGCTGGGTCTGGAACGCGGTGAACTCGGCATCGCCGCCGCCGGGTCGATGCTGCTGCTGGCGGCGACCGTGCTGCTCACCGTCGTGGTCCGCGCCGTGCAGGCCCGCTCGTCGCGGCAGGTGGCGTGATGGCGTCCGGATTCGACAGCGCGCTCGGGTTCAGCGGCCGCCGCGGGCCGGTCGCGGTCGTGGCCAAGGTCGTGGTGTACACGATCGTCGTCGCGATCTTCGCCGGGCCGCTGCTGGCACTGATGGTCGGCGCGTTCACCCGGGTGCCCGACCCGACGTCGCTGTCGCTGACCTCGGGCGAGTTCACGCTCGACAACTTCACCCGCGCCTTCGATCGCGGCGTGCTGGGTTACCTCGCGAACTCGTTCATCGTGGTGGGCGGCGGGCTGCTGCTGCAGATCGCGGTGAGCGTGTCCGCCGCGTACTCGCTGGCGCGTAAGAAGTTCCCGCTGATGAAGCTGGTGTTCCTGCTCATCCTCAGCACGATGATGCTGCCCGAGGAGGTGCTGGCGATCCCGCTGTCGCTGGTGCTGTCCGAGGTCAACCTCACCGGCTCACTGCTCGGGATGATCGTGCCGGTCGGCGCGTGGGCGTTCTCCATCCTGGTGATGACCGAGTTCATGAAGGAGATCCCGGTCGAGCTGGAGGAGGCGGCCCGCCTCGACGGGGCCGGTGACCTGCGCGTGTTCTGGTCGGTGGTGCTGCCGCTGTGCCGCCCGGCGCTCGGCGTGATCGGCATCTTCGGCTTCACCATGATCTGGGATCAGTACCTGCTCCCGCTGCTCGTCGCCACCGACGCGCAGCAGTTCACCCTCCCGCTGGCTCTGCGCACGCTGCGCTCCGACGAGGAGGTGGGCGTCGGCGTGCTGCTGGCCGCCTCGCTGCTCGCGCTGCTGCCCAGCGTGCTGGCCTTCCTCGCCATGCAACGCCAGTTCATGCGCGGCCTCACCTCCGGCGCCGTCAAGGGCTGACGCCGCCACCCGTAAGTCTGCTCAGCCACTACCGAGGAGATCCACCATGCGCCTGCAGGGGCTGCTCTCGTTCCCGCTCACCCCGTTCACCAGCGACGACAAGGTGGACCTCACCGTCTTCGCCGAGCACGTCGAACGCCAGATCGCGGCCGCGCCCAGCGCGCTGTTCGTGGCCTGCGGCACCGGCGAGTTCACGGCGCTGAGCGCCGACGAGTACCGCGACGTCGTCGCCACCGCCGTGCGGGTGGCCGACGGGCGGCTGCCGATCTTCGCCGGCTGCGGCGGGGGCCCGCAGGCCGCCCGCGAGTTCGCGCAGATCGCCGCCGAGTGCGGCGCGAACGGCCTGCTGCTGCTCCCGCCGTACCTGGTCACCTCGACGCCGGCCGGGCTGGTCGAGCACGTGCGCTACGTGGCGTCGGCGACCGCGCTGCCGATCACCGTGTACCAGCGGGCCAACGCCGTGCTCGACACCGCCGCCGCGGTCGCACTGCTGGACATCCCGACCGTCGTCGGCATCAAGGACGGCCGCGGCGACGTCGACGCGATGCTGCGCCTGGTCACCGCCGTACGCCAGTCCGGGCACCCGCGCGCGCAGGAGTTCGGCTTCCTCAACGGCCTGCCTACGGCCGAGATGTCGGTGCAGGCGTACGAGGCGATCGGCGTGGAGAGCTACTCCTCGGCGGTGCTCTGCTTCGCGCCCGACATCGCCACCGCGTTCTACCGCGCGGTCCGCGCGGGGGAGAAGGCGGCCGTGTCCCGGCTGCTGGCGGAGTTCTACCTGCCGCTGGTCGCGCTGCGCGACCGGGTGCCGGGATACGCCGTCGCGCTGGTCAAGGCCGGGGCGCGGCTCGACGGGCTGGAGGTCGGGCCGGTACGCCCGCCGCTGGTCGACCTGTCGCCCGAGCACCTGGCCGAGCTGAAGGCCATCATCGCGCGGGGCCGTGCCGCCCTGGCGCAGGTGACAGCATGATTCGCGTCCGGCACAACGGGGAGGCGGCATGAAAAGCACCGACATCAGGATCCGCGAGGTCGTCATCACGCCGGTGGCGTTCCCGGACCCGCCGATACTCAACTCGGCCGGGGTGCACCAGCCGTGGGCGTTGCGCGCGATCGTGGAACTGCGCTGCGGCGACGGGCTGATCGGGCTGGGCG
The DNA here is from genome assembly GCF_009720365.1 of Catellatospora paridis. Classification (GTDB taxonomy): domain Bacteria; phylum Actinomycetota; class Actinomycetes; order Mycobacteriales; family Micromonosporaceae; genus Catellatospora; species Catellatospora paridis. The sequence continues at coordinate 144,748 of NZ_ML769321.1, forward strand.
AGACCTACGGCGACGCTCCGCACCTGGAGCTGCTGCGCAGCGCCGGGGCGACCCTGGTCGGGCTGGACCCGTTCGACACCAACGGGCTGTGGCGGCGGGTGTGCCGGGCGCTGGACGGCACGGACTCGCCCGACCGGCACGGCCTGACCGGCGGCTCCAGCCCGCAGAAGACCGCGCTGCGGGTGTTCAGCCCGTTCGAGGTGGCGTGTCTGGACTTGCAGGGGCACCTGACCGGGCGGCCGGTGGCCGACCTGCTCGGCGGGGCGGTCCGCGACCGGGTGCCGTTCTCGGCGTACCTGTTCTACAAGTGGGCCGCCCACCCGCCCGCCGACGGCCCGGCGTCGCTGGTCGGCGCGCTGCCGCCGGTCGACGACCCGTACCCGGAGGCGATCGACCCGGCCGGGATCGTCGCCCAGGCCCACCAGTTGATCGACCAGTACGGCTTCGGCTCGATCAAGCTCAAGGGCGGGGTGTTCCCGCCCGACGAGGAGATCGCCGCGATCAGGGCGCTGCGCGAGGCGTTCCCCGGCCTGCCGCTGCGCCTGGACCCGAACGCGGCCTGGAGCGTCGAGACGTCGCTGCGCGTCGCCGAGGAGACCGACGGGCTGCTGGAATACCTGGAGGATCCGACCCCGGGCATCCCCGGCATGGCCGCCGTTGCGGCGCAGGCCCCGATGCCGTTGGCAACCAACATGTGCGTGGTCAGCCCCGACGACATCGCGCCCGGGTTCACCCAGGGCGCGGTCGGGGTGGTGCTCGCCGACCACCACTACTGGGGCGGGCTGCGCCGCAGCGCCGAACTCGCCGCGATCTGCCGCACCTGGGGCGTCGGGGTGTCCATGCACTCCAACAGCCACCTCGGCATCAGCCTGGCCGCGATGACGCAGCTCGGCGCGGCGCTGCCCGAGCTGACGTACGCCGCGGACACGCACACGCCCTGGCAGTGCGGCCTCGACGTGCTGGAGCGTCCACTGCCGATCGTCGGCGGCGCGGTGGCGCTGCCCGACGGGCCGGGACTCGGCGTCAGCCTGGACCGCGACGCGCTCGCCCGGCTGCACGAGAACTTCCTGCGCTGCGCGATCCGCGAACGCGACGACACGGCATACCGGCGGATCTTCGAGCCCGGCTACACCAAGCGGAGGCCCCGATGGTGATCAGCGTGCACGCGTTCCCGTGGGACGTGCTCGACGACGACGGCATCGTCGACCGGTTCGCGCAGACCGGCGCGGACGCGGTGACCCTGGCCGTGTCGTACCACTCCACGCGCGCGGCCACGCCGCTGCACCCGTCGCGGCGCTTCGTCGACGCCCGCCATGCCGCGCTCTACCGGCCCGTACGCGAGCAGGCCTGGGCCGGTCGGCGGCTCGTGCCGCAGGCGCCGGACTGGACCGGCACAGCCGACGCGGCGGGGGAGGCCGCGGCGGTGCTGCGCGCAGCGGGCATACCCGTCAACGCCTGGATCGTGCTGGCGCATGACACCCGGCTCGGCCTGCTGAACCCCGACCTGACTGTGCTCAACTGCTTCGGCGAGCGGTACCCGTATGCGCTGTGCCCGGCGCAGGCAGAGGTGCGTGAGCACTGCGTGACGCTCGCGGGCGAGGCGCTGCGGGACCTGCCCGTCGACGGGGTGTCGCTGGAGTCGTGCGGGCAGATGGGTGTGGCGCACATCGGCTGCCACGAGAAGACCGACGGGGCGTACTCCCCGCTGGTCCAGCGGGTGCTGAGCATTTGCTGCTGCACCGCCTGCACCGCGGCCTGGGCCGCGCGGGGGCTGGACCCGGACCAGGTCGTCGCAGCCTTGTGCGAGGCGGTCCGCACCGAGACCCAGCTGCCCGAGCAGACGGCTGCGGCGCTGCTCGCGGCCCGGCAGGAGGCCACCGCGACGATGCTGGGCGAGGTGCTGGCCGAGGTGCGCCGGCACGCCCCGGTCGCGCCGGTGACCCTGCACGGCCACCCGGACTCGTGGGCGGCCGGCCCGTCACCGGGCCTCGCCCCGCAGGTGCTGCCACTGGTGGACCGGGTCCTGGTGCCGTGCTGGCCCACCGACCCGGCGACGGCCGACCTGGTGTCGGCACTGGCCGGACGTGTCATCGTGGACGCCTACGTGACCGTGCTGCCGCCGGCACAGCCCGACCGGCTGTCCACGCACGTGGCCCGGTTGCGCGAGGCCGGGGCGACCCGGCTCAGCCTGTACCACCTCGGCCTCGCCTCCGCCGCGCACCAGCCGCTGCTGGCCGCCCTGACCAAGGAGTTCCGCTCCTGACCGCACCCGCGGCCGCGCCGCTCCGGCAGCGCGGCCGCGGTCACTGGAACCGACGATCTCGCCGGCCGCCGACGGCGGCCGGCGACGGCAAGGAGAACACATGAACGTGTCCACCGCGGTGTCACGGGCCGTGGCGGCCGCACCGCACCTGGCCTCGCTCAGCGGCGAGCTGCGCCGCACCATGTTGCACGCGTGCGCGGACGCGCTCGCCGCGGCGGGCGGCGAGATCGTCGCGACCGCGCTGGAGGAGACCGGGCTGACCATGGCCCGGCTGCGCGGCGAGCTGGACCGCACCACCGGTCAGCTGCGGCTGCTCGGCGACCACGCGGCCAAGCCGTGGCGGCGGGTGTCCGCCGGGGTCGCCGCGGGCGGCGGTGACGTGGTGACCGTGCCCGTCCCGGTCGGCCCGGTCGCGGTGTTCGCCGCGTCGAACTTCCCGCTCGCGTTCGGCGTGAGCGGTGGCGACACGGCGTCGGCGCTGGCCGCCGGGTGCCCGGTGGTCGTCAAGGCACACCCGGCGCAGCCGCGCACCGGCGAGCTGCTCGGGCAGATCCTCGCCCGCGCCCTGCCCGACGGTGCGTTCTCGCTGGTAGCGGGCGGGCCGGAGGTGTCGCTCGAACTGGTGCGGGCGGCCGGGATCCGGGCGGTCGGCTTCACCGGCTCGCTGACCGGCGGCCGGGCGCTGATGGACGCGGCCGCGGCCCGGCCCGACCCGATCCCGGTCTACGCGGAGATGGGTTCGCTCAACCCGGTGCTGGTGCTGCCCGGCGCGGCCGTCCCGGCGACCGTGTCGGCGCTGGCCGCCGCGGTCACCGGCTCCGCGGGACAGCTGTGCACCAAGCCGGGCCTGGTCGTGACGGGGTCCGCGGCGTTCGCCGAGGAGCTGGCGAACGCGGTCGCGGCCGTGCCGGTGCACCGGATGCTGACCGCGGGCATGGCGCAGGCGCACGAGACGTGGCAGGCGCACGCGTCGGCGGCGCATCGGGTCGTCGCGGGGGCGGGCTCGCCCGCGCCGTTCGCGGTGGTCGTGGACGTCGACGACCTGGCGGGGGAGCTGCTGGAGGAGCACTTCGGGCCTTCGGTGGTGATCGCCGTCGGGGCGGCCGAGGACGTGCCGTCGCGTTTGGAGGGCTCGCTGACAGCGTCGGTCTTCGCCGACGAAGGTGACCGCGAGGCTGCCCGCTCGCTGCTGCCGGGTCTGTTGACGCGGGCCGGGCGCATCGTCTGGAACGGCGTGCCCACCGGTGTCGCGGTCTGCGACGCCATGCAGCACGGCGGGCCGTGGCCGGCGACGTCGGCGTCGTGGTCCACCTCGGTCGGCACGGAGGCGGTCGAGCGATTCCGCCGTCCCGTGGCGCTGCAGGGGTTGCCGGTGGAACTGCTGCCCTAGCTGCGAATACATATACCTGTAAGATCCACGGCGTCCATGTATGTGGACGCCGTGTCAATTTGTGGTTGCCTATTGACCTGCTGGATACATGTCAGCAAACTGTTCGATCACAGGAGTCCATTGGAGACCCCCATCCCCGGAGGCACCTGATGTCTCGACGATCCGTCCCCACCCCGCTGCTGGCCGGTGTCACCGCGGCCCTGCTCACCACAGGGCTGCTCATGGCGGTGCCCGACCGCCCGGTGCCGACCCCGGTCGCCGCGCTGACCACCCTCGACCTGTCCGCCGCCAACCGGCGGGCCCCGATCGCCGGTCTCTACGACTGGTCCAAGGCCGGCTACCGCGGCGGCGCGAACCTGCCCGGCGCGAGCGAGACCAACCCCGACGCCGCCTGCCAGATCACCCCCGCCGAGCTGGCCGCGACCTACGCCGTCACCCCGAACGACGGCGTCGACGACTCCACCGGCCTGCAGGCCGCCATCGACGCCGTGCGCACCGGCTGCTCCCCGGGCGCGAGCTACACCAAGCTCTCCCTGATCACCCTGCCCGCCGGCACGCTCAACGTGTCCCGGCAGCTCGCCGTCGACGCCGACTACCTGATCATCCGGGGCGCGGGCAGCGGCACCGGCGGCACGAAACTGGTGTTCCGGCCCGACGCGAACACCCGCTATGACGCGCTCACCGACGACGGCTCGGACTGGGACGAGGACGGCATGACCTCGGGCTCGGCCAAGGGCGGCTGGATCTGGCCCGGCCGCGGCCTGTTCCGGGTGCAGTCGCGCGGCGTGCACTCCAGCTACGCGAGCGAGTACGCCGCCGCGCCGGCCAATCGCAAGGACCTGTTCGAGGGCACCGTCAACGTGCACTGGAAGGCCGGGCTCAAGCTGCGCGGCAAGACCGGCGACACCGGCTTCGCCGCCCGCATCGGCGACACCGTGGTGCACCTGGCGACCAGCGGCTCGCTGAGCGCGTTCACGGTCGGCGGGCTGGTCAACATCCGCGCCGCGAACTCGCTGAACTTCTACGCCCAGCAGGACGTGACCCCGGCCGACGGCACCCTGCAGAACATTCACATGCGACAGCAGATCTTCACCATCACCGCCGTCGACAGCGCCAACCGCACCCTCACCCTCGACAAGCCCCTGGAGTACGACGTCCCGGTCACCTCGACCTCCGACGGCAGCGCCGCGATCGACGGCGCCGTCTACGACTCCAAGGCGGCCCCGCTGGTGGACCCGGTGCTCGGTGTCGGCTTCGAGAACTTCGCCCTCACCCAGGACATGCCCGGCCTGAACGCCGCCGACGCGGTGCACAACTACGGCAACATGTCCCCGGCCGACGAGATGCACGGCATCGTGTTCAAGTGGGCCGCCAACTCGTGGGTGCGCGGTATCAGCGCGCAGATGACCGGGTCGCACCCGATCGTCACCGAGGAGGCGTACCACCTGCAGATCGTCGGCAACTCCCTGGACGGGTCCTGGAACAAGGGCAAGGGCGGCAACGGATACTTCCGCGGCTCGCGCGTCTGGGACTCGCTGTACGCCGGCAACACCTCGCGCAACCTGCGCCACTTCACGTTCCAGTGGTCGTCGTCGGGCAACGTCGTCATCGGCAACGACTTCGACTCCGACATCAACCTGCACGGCGGCTGGGAGCGCAACAACCTCATCGAGCTCAACACGGTCACGGTGCCGTACCAGCACCGCTCCGCGAGCTGCACCGCCAACTGCGGCGAGGAGGGCGGCGGCGGCACCGACGCCTCGACCTGGTTCCCGATCTGGTGGGCCGCGGGCAAGAAGGCGGTCAAGTGGTCCGGCTCCTCCGGCCCGCGCAACGTCTTCTTCAACAACACGATGTCCAAGCAGGTCACCGCGGGCGCGGCCTACACCCCGTACTACGCCGACCACCAGCGCATCTACCAGTTCGGCTGGAACGGCACGGGATGGAAGCACCTCGACTCCGCCGGCACCCCGATCCCGGACTGGGCGGGCCGTGAACAGCTCGACTACACCGGCGGCCATGGCGTCGACGCCACCCGCACCGACACGGCCGCCTCGCTGTTCCTCAAGTCGCTGACCGGCGCGCCGAGCCCGTCCCCGACGGCCGCCTCGCCGAGCCCGTCCGCCCCGGCCTCCCCGTCGGCCTCGCCGTCGACCGTGCCGTCGCCGTCGGTCTCGCCGTCCCGGTCGCCGAGTCCGTCGCCGTCGGCTCCCGCCGGGTGCCTCACCGTGCGCACCGTGCAGACCTCGTCATGGAGCAGCGGCTACGGCATGGACGTGTTCATCAAGAACAACTGCGCCACCGCGACGACGAGCTGGACCGTCGAGTTCGATCTGCCCACCGGCACGACGGTCAGCAGCTCCTGGAGCTCCACCCGCACCTCGACCGCCCAGCACCACAAGTTCGGCAACGTCTCCTACAACGGCGACATAGCCCCCGGCCAGGAGGAGGACTTCGGCTTCAACGCCGCCGGCACCGGCCTCCCCCTCAACATAAGCGCCCGCTGACAGCACGAAGGAAGGGCACCTTCTTATCGCTCCGCGTATAAGAAGGTGCCCTTCCAACCCCGCATGGCGGGTGGGCGGGTCACCTGTCGAAGGTGATCCAGTAGCGGCGGACCCGGACCTGTCCGGTGTCGAGGATGCCCTGGAACACGCCGCCCTGGCTCTCGATGGTGCGGGCCGAGGCGACGTTGTCCTCCAGGCAGGGGATGAGCACCCGCTTCAGGCCGAGGACAGTGCGGGCTTCACCGAGCATCTCGCCCAGGGCCCAGCTCGCCAGGCCGCGGCGGCGGGCCGACGGGCGTACGCCGTAGCCGATCTGGCCGAGGTTGTCGTCCTGCCGGTGCCGCAGGGCAATGCCGCCGAGCACCTGGCCGTCCTCGACGATCCACCGGCAGGAGGCGTGCCGCTCGTCGGGGCAGGGGTCTCCGGCACCGTGGTCGAGCCGGTTGCGGCGGCCCACCCAGTCGGCGAAGCCGTCGGGGGAGTCCAGGTCGTCTTCGGGGCCGATGCCGAAGCCGTCCTCGTGCAGACCGGGCCCCCAGTCGTCACGGCAGTCTTGGAAGGCGGCATACAGCCTGGTGGTGGGCGCTATCAGAGTTGGCATGCGGGCCACCGTAGCCACGGTCCGGACCTCCGGCGACCCCGTCGTCTCCACTGTGGATCACGTCCACGGGTCGTCTCCGGGCTCGGTTGGTCTGTTCTGTTTGGGGGACTACGAGCGCCCGTTGGAGAAGGGTCCTCGACGGCCTCAGGGCGGCCGGGTGGCGGCATGCGGGACGGCGCACCCCGGCGTGCTGAAGTGCCTCCTCACCTGCCTTCGTGACCTGCGTCACAAAGTAGTCGCGGCACCCCGCGGGGGGTGCCGCGACTACTGCCTTCAGCTCGTGTTTCCCATGCTCTCCGCCGGGGGACCACCGGCGGAGAGCTGCCCGGTCACCGGGCGCGCAGTTCCGCGGCCCGGTCCGGAGAGCCGAGGATGCACAGCAGCGAGCAGGCCGTCGCCGACGACGTGCCCGACGTGCTCGGCGGGGTGCCCGGCGGCGCACCGGCCGCGCTGTAGTTGACGCCGGCCGTGTTGGTCAGCGGCAGCAGCAGTAGGAACGTCGAGCAGTGGATCTGCTTGCTCGCCCCCGCGGCCACGGTGAACGTGCCCGCCGCGGTGACGCAGCCCGGCGCGACCGAGTCGTTCACGGTCACCCCGACCGCGTCGACCGGGCCGGAGTTGGTCACCGTGATCCGCCAGTACGCCGTGCCGAGGATCCCGAGCAGCCCGGCCGGGCTGGTCTTGCCCCAGGGTCCGACGCCGCCCGGCCCGCACCGCGAGGCCCGGCTGTCCTTGCAGATCTCCTTGTTGACCGAGATGTTCGGCTGGCAGGCCTGGCCCGGGTTGATGGGCTGCTGGACGGTGTTGGAGGTGAGCGCGCCCCCGGCGTCGGTGCCGGTGGCGGTGTTGGACACGGAGTACACGCCGCAGTCGCTGCTCAGCTTGGTCTGGAAGCAGATCTGCGGCGGGTCGCCGTCGAAGCCCGCGACCAGGTGCGGCTGGTTGCCGCCGCCGAAGTCGTCGACGTTGAGCAGCCGCAGGCTGGCCTCGATGACCAGGGCCGGATGCGTGCTCGGCGAGATGCCGGACAGGTCGACGCTGCCGTCAGGCGCGAACGGCAGGGTCGCGATCACCGTGTTGTCCGGCTTGCTGATGGTCGCGGCGGAGTTGGCCAGGTCGATGTTGGTGATGTCGATGTCGACCAGGCGCGCGTCCTGGTAGCCGGTGATGTGCCCGGACGCGCCGTCGCAGTAGAAGTCGGGCGTGGTCAGGGTGAGCGACGCCCCGGCGCGGAAGCAGGGCGACGCGCCGGTGATCGGGTCCATGGAGAACAGCAGACCCGCGTCGCCGAGCCCGAGCAGGCACTCGCCGGCTTGGTCGTAGTCGTAGCCGTAGTCACGGGTGTTGCCGCTGCCGCCGACACCCGGGTGGGTCTTCGGGAAGGCCATGCCGACGCAGGCCGCGTCGGTGTTCCAGTCCCAGCAGCCGGTCGCGCCGAGGATCGGCCCGCCCCAGAACGGAAAGTAGCTGCGCAGGTGTCCGTCGGGGCCGGTGATCACCTTCGGGTTGAAGGTCAGCACGCCGTTGGGCATCGCCGGGAACGCGGGCGGGGTCAGGGTGGCGCCCGCGATCGTGTAGCAGTGCAGCTGGTAGACGCCGCCCGCCGGGGGCACGCAGACGCCCTCCTCGTCACCGCTGGTGGTGTACGTGGTGAACACCCCGTAGGTGATCAGGCCCGCCGGACCGGCTGCCTTCGGGGCGGCCCAGCCGGTACAGGCGCTGTTGGTGGCCGGGTCGAAGCAGGCGAGCTTCGCGCCACTGGTCGGCGATGAGGAGATGAAGATCTTTCCGCCGGCCAGCGTGGTGGAGCCGAAGTACTGCGTGGCGGTGTTGGGGGAGGTGTCGCTGTGCGGCGCGACGATCCCGGTGTACGGCTGCCCGGCGCACGGCGTCCGGGTGGACATCGTCAGGCAGAGCACCGATCCGTTGGTGGACGCGGCGTACAGGTTGCCGTTGGTGTAGGCCAGTCCGGCGATGTTGTTGCTGGCCGACGGGGAGCCGCCGGTCGGGGTGAGCGGGAAGAAGCCGCAGTTGGCGCGGGCGTCCAGGTCGAGGCAGGCGACGCCGAGCGCGGCGGCGGTGTGGGCGGGGAAGTAGACGACGCCCGGCCGCTGCGGGTCGAAGGCGAACTGCGGGGCCATCGGGCTGCCCAGGTCGCCCGTGTTGCCGGTGCCGAGTGGACCGGGGGTGCTGTTCAACGGCCGCGGCCAGGGCCCGCCCGCGCAGGGCTGGGCGGTCAGCAGGTTGATGCAGACGACCTTCGGTGCGGCTGTCACGAGGTGGTGGTAGACGTTCCACGACTCGACCGCGCCGTTGGCCGACCGGTAGAGCACCGGCGTGAAGCCGTCGCCGCCGGTCGCGGTGGTGGTGGGCTGCACCGGGGGCAGCAGCAGCCGGGTCAGGCTGGTGCCGCCGGGCTGCAGGTCGGGGTTGGTGGCGCGGACCGCGACCGTGCCGGAGCCCGGCTCGGTGGTCGAGAACGTCGTTCCGTCGGTTGACCAGGACTTCACCCAGTCCGGCGGCACCCGCAGCGATCCGGGGACCAGCGCCTGGCCCGAGCCGATCGGGTCGGTGACGGTCACCGAGCCGCCCGCGCCGGGGTCGTCGTAGGACATGACCCAGTTGACGACGTCGCCGTGGTCGGCCGGGTTCGAGCCGGGATCGGTGACGTTCTGCACCGATTTGGCCAATGTGCCCGGTGCAAGCGGCGGCGGATCGGCCGAAGCCATCACCGCGGGCGGCGCAAAGGTCAAGGCTAGGGCAGCGGCCAGGAGCAGGATGGGCCGGGTACCGACTTGTGATCGTCGCACGGTGACGCCTCTCTCGACGGGAGCCGTGGCGTGCGTGCGGGCGGTGGCCCGTCACGGTGCGCCAGGTAGTGGACGCCGACCGTAACCCGGTTAAATGTATGGATTGATGAATGAGATCATGAATGGGCACGCTCTTCACCGGTTCGGGTGTCGTGTCCGGCGTGGCGCCGTCCACCCGCTGGTGATCATCGGCGGGTACGCTGCGTCACGGAAACGAGGAGGCGTGATGGTGACTCGGGTGGCGATGTGGTCGGGGCCGCGCAACGTGTCGACGGCGCTCATGCGCAGTTTCGGTGCGCGGGCGGACACGCTGGTCGTGGACGAGCCGCTGTACGCGCACTACCTCGACGTCACCGGCCTGGACCACCCGGGCCGCGCCGAGATCCTGGCCAGCCAGCCCCGGCGCTGGCAGGACGTGGCCGCCGCGCTGACCGGCCCGCTGCCGGCCGGCGTCGAGGTGTACTACCAGAAGCACATGACCCATCACCTGCTGCCCGACATCGGCCGGGACTGGCTGGGCGAGCTGGCCAACGCGTACCTCATCCGCGACCCGGCGCACGTCGTCGCGTCGTACGCGAAGGTCCGCGGCGAGCCGACCCTGGCCGACCTGGGCTTCACCCAGCAGGCCGAGATCTTCGCGGCGTACGGCGGCCCCGTGGTCGACGCCGCGGACCTGCTCCGGGACCCGGCCGGGGTGCTGGCGAAGCTGTGCGCGGCGCTGGGCATCGGCTGGGACCCCGCGATGCTGAGCTGGCCGTCCGGCCCGCGCGACACCGACGGCGTATGGGCGCCCCACTGGTACGCCAATGTGGAGTCGTCGACCGGTTTCGCCGCCTACGACCCGTCCCCGGCCATGGTGCCCGACCGTCTGCGCCACCTGGTCGACGCGGCCCGGCCCTACTACGACGAGCTGCACGCGCACCGGCTGACCGCTGCGGCGTGAGGACCGGCCGGTCCGCGACAGGGCCGACCGCCAGGTGCCCGGCCGGACCAGGACCGGGCAGCCCGGTGTGGTGCGGCTCAGACGACCGGTGTACCCGACGTGCGCGCGTGCGCGAGGTAGATGTCGGCAAGCCGCTTGGTGGCCGGGCCGATCGCGCCGCCGCCGATGGTGCGCCCGTCGATCTGCACCACACCCGCGATCTCGCCCATGGTGCCGGTGCAGAACACCTCGTCGGCGGAGTACATCTCGGCCAGCGAGATGTCCCGCACCTCGACGTCGATGCCCGCGTCGGCGGCCAGGGCCAGCACGGTCTCCCGGGTGACGCCCTCGGGGCAGGCGACGGTCCGCGGGGTGGCCAGCTGCCCGCGCACCACCGCGAACAGGTGCGTGGCGTTGGTCTCGGCGACGAAGCCGCGCCCGTCGAGCATCAGCGCGTCGTCGGCCCCGGCGAGGGTGGCCTCCATCTTCGCCAGGATGGAGTTGATCAGGTTGTTGTGGTGGATCTTCGGGTCGAGCACGTCCGGGCCGGGCCGCCGCACGCTGGAGGTGGCCAGCTTCAGGCCGCCGGTGTCGTACACCGGGGACTTGTGCTCGGCGAGCACGATCAGCGTGCACCCGGACTGGTTGAGCCGCGGGTCCATGCCGCTGGTGACCTTCACCCCGCGGGTCAGCGTGAGCCGTACGTGCACGCCGTCGGTCATCTCGTTGGCCCGCAGGGTCGCGGTCAGCGCGGCGGTGATCTCCTCGTCGGAGGGGACGGCGGTGAAGCCGAGCGCGGCGGCCGAACGGCGCAGCCGCGCCAGGTGCGCGTCGAGGGCGAAGATCCGGCCCTGGTAGAGCCGCAGGCCCTCCCACACCGCGTCGCCGCCCTGCACGACGGAGTCGAACGGGGAGATCCCCGGCTCGTCGCGGTGGCGCAGCACGCCGTTGACCCAGTACTTCAGGTCGGCGTTGCGCTGGTCGTAGCGCTGAAGCATGGCGATCCCCTCACGGTGCGGACGTCTTAGGAGATCATGGGCAGCCGGTGGCCCGAAGCCCGGGGCGGAGGTCAGCCGGTGCCGCCGCGGAACCGGAACACGGGGTCGGACCAGCCGGTGTCGGGCGTCGTCCGGTCCAGCGCCTCGCTGAGCACGCGCTCCTCGAAGTTGAAGTGCGAGTCCATGATCGCTGTGAGGCCGTCGAGCTCGCGGCCGATCGCCTCCAGGTCCGCGCCGGGCGACTCGGCGGCCTGCGCGGCGAGCCTGCCGACGCGGGACAGGATCGACGTGATCCACCCGTGGTCCTCGACGAGCTTGGCGACCGTCGGGGCGAGATCGGGTCGGGCACGCAGCACGTCGGCGAACATGCCGTCGTCCTCACCGCGGTGATGCTCGGTCAGCGCCGTGCAGAAGGCCAGGCAGTGGTGGACGAGGACGTCGTCGGGCAGGGTGCGGTTTCCGATGCCCGCCCTGATCTCGCGGACCCGGCGGCGTAGTTCCTGATGCGCCCGCGCGAGCTGCAGGCTGAAGGCGACGGTGCGGTCGCCGTGGGGGGAGGCCATGAACAGGCGGACCCTTCGATGCCACACCTCCATGCCTGGCGCAGTCCGCCACCGGCACGCGATGCTCCGACCATCCGATCATGGCCGGGGGAGACCCCGCAAGCGGCCGGACTGTGACGAACGCCAACTGCGTACTATCGACAAGAAGACAAAGGTCGATATTCGATTGTCGGCCCGCGACGGCTGCTCGTAGCGTTCTGGCTACCCACAGCAACGTCCAGGAGAGTTCTCGATGTCCCAGCTCGCAGCCCCTCAGCTCGTCGTCAACAGCCGGATGCTCTACTTCGGCTGGGTGCCCGCCGACCCCGACGCGGTCGCGGCACTGGTCCCGGCGGGCCTGAAGCCCATGGCCAACCGCCAGGTCTTCATGAACCAGTACGTCGTCGACGCCCCGGAACAGACCTCCGGCTTCGGCGCGTACTCGCTGACCTACATCGGCCCCGACCTGGAGGACGCGTACGCGCCCGACGGTGTCACCCCCGGCCGCTGGTGGACCCACTACTTCAACTCCAGCGCAGTGGTGCGCGAATACGCCTCTGCCCGGGGCGTGCCCGCCACCGTGGGCACCACCACCATCGAGATCCACGGCAAGAAGCTGATCGCGACCACGACCTCCGACGGCGTGCCGGTCATCCGGACCACCGTGCGGGTCGGGCACAAGCTCGGCGAGACCGCCCGTGGCCAGCTGCGCTACCTCACCGAGGTCGGCGGCAGGTTCGTCGCGGGCAACTACCCGTTCATCTCCGAGCCGGTCGCCGACTTCGAGGTCGAGAAGCTGGAATTCCTCGACCCGACCCATTCCGTGTACGCGCTGCGCCCGGCCGACCCGCTTGAGATCACCTGGGGTTTCTACGCCCCGCGGGCCTCCTTCGCCTACCCGGGCGGCGAGACCGTATTGGACTGAGACACCGACGGTCCGACCGCCGCAGTCGTCCTCGCGAACGCAGCTGCGGAGCGGTGCGGTCCGGCTACGATGCGCGCATGAGTGGGCCGGTGTTCATCAGTTTCAGCCGTGAACACGACGTGTCCTACGTCCGCCGCCTGGCCGCCGACCTCATCGCGTCCGGACTGTCCATCGTGTACGACACCCAGCCGATGACCGACGGCTGGTGGTCCACCTACACCCGGTCACAGCTTGCCGGGTGTTCGGCGGGCAGCGGGGCGTTCCTGCCGCTGGGGTGCCGCAGCTGCGGGTGACGTTCCAAGTGGACCGGACGGGTGTGTTCCGCCTCACCGCGGTGGACGCCGCCGGCCGTGAGGTGAGTGTCCGCACCGTTCCCGGCTGAGCATCGCCGCTGTTCGGGGGTGGGGGTGACGGCGCGGATTCGCTAGTTTCATGAGCATGGATGCGATGATCGTCGCTGCTGCACCCGACGGTGTCTGGGGCGATGTGCCGAGCTGGGTCGCCGCGGTCGCCACCGTGCTCGCCCTGGCGTTCGCGGCGGTGGCCGCACAGGCCGCGCTGCGCACGTACCGCATCGAGTCCGAGCGTGATCGGGTCAACGCGGAGTCCCGGCGTGCACAGGACGACTACCTGCGCCGCACCCAGGCGGCCCTGGTCTCGGCGTGGTGGGGCGAGTCGCCCGACCAGCCGGGTGTCTGGGGAGCCCATCTGCGCAACGCCTCCGGCGCTCCGGTCTATCAGGTCTACTGCACGGTGGTCGATGCCGACGACGATGCCGAAGAACGGCGTATCCACCATCCGGTCGTCCCACCCGGCACCGTCGCCCAATTCTCGGGCCTGGTCAGGCCCGCCGAGGTGCCCGCCCTCGAGCCGGTCCGCCGGGTCAAGGTCAGCTTCACCGACTCCGCCGGCATCCGCTGGTTGCGCGACCAGTACGGACGGCTGATCGAACTGCAACCCACGCTGCGGGTGAAGGCCGACCGGGCACGCACGGCGGTGCTGACCCAGTTCGAGGCCAAGTTTCGCGCCACCTACGGGGTGACGGTGGCGTTCGAGGTGGATGCGGAGGGCCACCCGCAGGACGCGTTCATGGCCGACGTGCGCGGGTCCGCCGTCGCCGATGCGTTGGTCTGCCCGCACGACTGGATCGGCGTGCTGGCCCGGGACCGGGTGATCGAACCCGTCGTGCTGTCGACCGAGCAGCGCTCGGCATTCGCGCCCTGGACGCTGGACAGCCTGGTCCACGAGGGACGGCTGTACGGCGTCCCCACGACGATGGACACCACGGCGCTGCTGCGCAACACCGAGCTGGCCCCGCACGCTCCGGCCACATTCGAGGAGCTCGTCGCGATGGGGGAGGAACTGCTCCGGCAGGGACGGGTCGGCGAGGTGTTCGCCACCCGCATCGGTGACCGCGGTGACCCGTTCCAGACCTGGCCGGTCTTCACCAGCGCGGGCGGATGGCTGTTCGGCCGTGATCCGGACGGCTCATGGAATCCCGGCGAAGTCGGGTTGGACAGCCCGGGATCCATCGCGGCCTTCGAGTGTTTCAGGATTCTCGGCGAACAGGGCATGCTGCGCCGCGGAGTGGACAGGCTGGCCGCCAGGCGGGCCTTCAGCGAGGGCCGCACCGCGTTCCTGCTCACCTCCTCGGACGGACTGCAGGAGGCGCAGGCGGCGAAGATCCGGGTGTCGGTGAGCGCCATGCCGCCGTTCGCACAGGGCCTGCCCGCTCGTACGTTCAGCCTCGTGCACGGTCTGACGATCGCCCGCGAGGGCGCGAACAGCGCCATCGCCCACGACCTGTTTGCCGACTTCCTGACCCACGGCCATGTCATGACCGCCCTGTCGCAGGCTGTGCACTGCCCGGTGGCCCTGCTCGCCGGCAGTGGCGAGAGCGAGGCCGTGCAGCAGTACCGCCGACTGTGCGAGGTGGCGGACCCCATGCCGACCTTCGCTTTCATGCGCCGAGTGTGGGACGTCCTCGGCGAGGCGCAGGCAGATGCCGTCGCGGGTGCGCGAGGCGAGGTCGTCGGACGCCGGGCCGCGGCGGCCGTGCGCGACGCGGTCCGCAACGGCTGACGCAGGTCAGTCGGCGGGTGGCTGGTGACCGGCGGTGCGCAGCTGCTCGGCCAGGACGGCGAGCCTGCGGCCGTACGCCTCGCCGTCTCTGCGCCCCAGCGGCGTGCGCTCCCAGATGTCGCGGTCGGCGTTCTCCCGGAAGTCGGCCTCCCAGTACAGCGTGCCGTCGGCGGCCCACTGGGAGTCCACGGCGAACCCGCCCGGCGCGGGTCCCAGCCCGTCGCCGACCCCGAACAGCGACTGCGCCAGCGCGGTCCGGTACTCGGTGCGGTGGTAGAGCTGCAGGAACGAGTCCTCGTCGCCGACCAGGGGCAGCAGCACCGGCAGGGTCTCCTCGCGCAGCAGCCGGCTCTGCGGATACTGCCAGGTGGTGCCGTGCCAGCGGGGGAACGTGTTGACGGTGTCGAAGTCGAGCACCCGGCAGTCGTGCAGCGCGTCCATCGCGGCGACCGGCCGGTGGCCGTTGCCGGCCCGGATCCGCCAGGTGGGGCGGCGCAGCAGCCGCAGCAGCACGTCGTCGTGGTAGCACGCGACCGCGGCGAGGCTCGCCGTCTTCAGCGCCAGCAGCGCCGGGTAGTGCTGCAGGTTCGCCCAGCGCGGGTCCGGTTCGCCCTCGGGGCGGCGGCGGGCGCGCATGAGCTGCTCGATGACGCGTACCCACAGGGCGGTGTGCTGCCGGTCGCGGTCGAGGTAGACCCCGTGGGCGAGCAGCCGCATCAGCGTGTCGCAGCGGGCGCGCACGTCGTCGTGGGCCCGCTGCAGGGCCGCGGGGTCGGGTGTTGGGGGTGCCGGTGGCATGGTCCGCAGGTAGTCGCGCAGCCGCCGGATCTCGGTGTCGAACAGGTCGGCGACCTCGATGTGCTTGACCGGATCGGGCAGCAGCCGCTTGAGCCGGGCCACCGCCATGGCCTTGGTCAGCGGCGGGTCGGCGAGGTCGTCGAGGGCTTCCAGCCGGTTGACGAGGTCGGGGAAGAACTGTTCGGCGGCGGCCCCGGTGATGACGTGGGCGCGGTGCTGCGCGACCAGGCGCTTGGCGATCTGGCCCAGCTCGCCGCGGGAGGCCCAGAACAGCGGGTAGCGCCGTGACCGGGTGCCTTCGAGGGCGGCGACCAGGCCGTGGTCCCAGTCTCCGGACCAGCCGTTGACGATCAGGCCGTACTCGTCGAGCACGCGTTCGAGCAGTCGCTGCCACGGCGCGGAGTAGGCGCTCAGCTCCTCGACGGTGTTGAGCTGGTCGGTGCGGGCGTAGTCGCCGTGCAGCTTGATGACGGTGCAGCGGGCGTGGGGCAGCGGCTCCATGCCCTCGATCGCGGCCGGGCTGGCGATGACCTGCGGGAAGATGCCCTCGGCTTCGAGCGCCTGCTCGATGAGCCGGTCGAAGTTCGTGGTGATGACGACGCGCACCGCACCGCGGGCGACCAGTGCCGCGATGGCGCGGTGGGCGGTGCCGGGGACCTTGATGCCCTGCTGGCGCTCCTCGGGGGTCGGCTCGAAGAACGACGCGAGCAGTGCCCGCCGCGCCGCCGGGGTGCTGGCCAGTGATTCCAGCAGCGCGGAGTAGCCCAGTGGCGCGCCGTCGCCGTGTTCGGTCCACCACTTCTCGATGTCGGCGTCGGTGGGCATGGCCTCACCGGCGGCCGCGGCGACCTTCGCGACCAGCGCCGTCACGACGCCCCAGCCGGTGGGCACGCCGGCCGCCGTGGAGGTGCCGGAGCCGAGCAGCAGGGCGTACACGCCGGGCTGCGCGTGCACGGCGGTGGCCAGGCTGATGCGGGCGTCGAAGACGGGTCGGCGGGGCGCGAGGAGGTCGTCCATGGCGTGAACCATAGACATCCGTGGCGACAGAGTGGAGGGTGCGTCCGCGGGACGACAGCGCGCGGTCGTGCGCTTGCGTACGGTGGCGCTGCGGCGATGACATCCGTTCCCATGTTCATGTTGCAATGAATTCATGATTCGCTGTACTGTCGGGTGCCGCGCGCGTCGGGGCGGCTCTTTCCCCTGCTGGGGCGCACGATGTCAGCATTCCGGGCACGAGGTGGACGACGATGCATGACGACCATGGGTACGACGGGCACGCTCACGACGGGCATGCTCATGAGGGACACGGCCACTCCCACGGGGTGAGCCGCGACGCCGACCGGCGGTGGCTGGCGATCGCGCTGTCGGTCATCGCCGCGTTCATGGCGGTCGAGGTCGTCGTCGGGGTGCTCGCGCAGTCACTGGCCCTCATCTCCGACGCCGCGCACATGCTCACCGACGCCGCCGCCATCGTGCTCGCGCTGATCGCCATGCGGTTCGCCGCCCGGCCCGCCGGCGGCCGCTACACGTTCGGCCTGGCCCGGGCCGAGATCCTGTCCGCCGCGGCCAACGGGTTGAGCCTGCTGCTGCTGGCGGGCTGGCTGGGCTACGAGGCGATCACCCGGCTGGCCGAGCCCACCGAGGTCACCGGGTGGATGGTCGTGGTCACCGGACTGCTCGGCCTGGCCGTCAACGTGCTGGCCGCATGGGCGATCGGCAAGGCCAACCGGTCCAGCCTCAACGTCCAGGGCGCCTACCAGCACGTGCTGATGGACATGTTCGCCTCGGTCGCGGCGACGGCGGCGGGCCTGGTGGTGCTGCTGACCGGCTGGGCGCGCGCCGACGCGATCGCCACGCTGGTCGTGGTCGTGCTCATGATCAGGGGTGGCTGGCAGCTGCTGGGCGAGTCCGGCCGGGTGCTGCTCAACGCGGCGCCCGCCGGGGTGCGCCCCGACGTGATCGGGGTGGACATGCTCGCCGCCGACGGCGTCGTCGAGGTCCACGACCTCCACGTGTGGACGATCGACTCCGGGCAGGCGGCGCTGTCGGCGCACGTGCTCGTCGACGAGCCTGCCGACTGCCACCTGGTGCGGCGGGAACTGGAGCGGACGCTGGCGGCGGCGCACGGGATCACCCACACCACGCTGCAGGTCGACCACCACGTCCAAGAGAGCGTCGACGAGCACTGCGAGTCCGCGCACGGCCAGGTGCACCGCCGCTGAGGCGTACACCAGGCATTTGTTCAGCTGGCGATGTACTATTCGGCCGTGGACATGATCGCCTCGCCGCCGACCTACGCCCAGGTGCTGGCCCGCTTCGGGCACGCGCTGTCCGACCCGACCCGCGCCCGGCTGCTGCTCGCCCTGCGCGACGGCCCGGCCTACCCGGCGGACCTGGCCGACCTGCTCGAGGTCAGCCGGCAGAATATGTCCAATCACCTCGCCTGCCTGCGCGGCTGCGGTCTCGTCGTCGCCGTGCCCGAAGGCCGCCGCTCGCGCTACGAACTGGCCGACCCCCGGCTCGCCCACGCCCTCGGCGACCTGCTGGGCGTGGTGCTGGCCGTCGACCCGGCCGCGTGCCGCGCCGCGGAGACCGGCGACCTGCTGCGAAGCTGACCCCGAGGCGCATAGACTGAAGGAGCCTCGCTGTACGCGTCCGGAGACCGTGCGGCGGGGCTTTCTCATTTCCGCGGATAGTGCGAACCTGCTGCACGCGGCAGGTCGGGGCGGGTATTCGTAGGAGAGCAGGGCCGCAGCGCCCGGCCGGGAGCCCGTGTTCGCTCCGGTCGCGGCGGCCACAGGCTGGCGAGGCACGGGAGGCAGCCGACATGAACACCACCGCCGGAGAGCACGACCGGTCGCCCTCGGCCGCGTACGCCCAGGCGGCCGAGGCGGCCGGCCGCGCCCCCTCGATCCACAACACCCAGCCCTGGCACTGGCAGGTCCACGCCGACCGCCTGGACCTCTTCGCCGACACGTCCCGGGCCCTGCCCGGCATCGATCCCGACGAGCGGATGCTGCTCGTCAGCTGCGGCGCCGCGCTGCACCACGCGCAGGTCGCGCTCATGGCGCAGGGCCACACGGTCGAGGTGCGGCCGCTGCCGGACCCGGCGCAGCCGGACCACCTCGCCACCCTCGTGATCACCGGGGACGCGCCGGTGACCGCGGAGGCCGTACACATGATGCAGGCGCTGCGACTGCGGCACACCGACCGCCGCCCGACCGTCGACACCCCGGTCACCGCGGAGCAGGTCGACGAACTGCGCCGGCTCGCGGGCGAGTTCGACGTGCATCTGCACCGGCTCACGCCCGACCAGGTCAGCGAACTCGCCGTGGCCGTGTCGCACGCCGAGGAAGCGGCGGCGGCCGAACCAGCCTGGCAGGCCGAGACCGCACGCTGGGTCGGCCCGGGGCGTCCCCCCGGCACCGGGGTTCCGCCCGAGGTGCTCCCCGACAAGCGGCCGGAGACCGATGTCGGCGAGCGCGACTTCGGCGCCCGCGGCGCGCTCACCGTCGGCGGTGGCCACGACAAGTCCTCGACCTACGTCGTGCTGTTCGGCGACGGCGACGATCGGGCGGCGTGGCTGCGCGCCGGGCAGACCCTGTCCGCGGTGTGGCTGCACGCCACCGGCCAGGGGCTGGCCGTGCTGCCGTACAGCCAGGTCATCGAGATCGACGGCACCCGGGCGATGATGCGCCGCATCCTGTCGAACCTGGGCTACGCCTACATCGTGCTGCGGCTCGGCGTGGCCGACCCCGACCACCCGCTGCCCGGCCACACCCCGCGGCTGCCCTTCGACGCCACCGCCACCGTCGACCCGGACTGACCCCCTGCGGAAGTCGAGCTTGCATCCGGGGAGCGCGGTGGCGCTCGTCGCGGCGATCCCCGCTGGTCTGGTGACAAGCCACCTCCCCTTCCCTGCTGCTGAGAGCGCTTTCACGCGCCGCCTGCTGTGAAGCAGGCGGTTGGAGAGAGCGTTCTCGCATGACAAAACTCTTGACTGCCACGGGCATGCAGTCGTAATTTTCTTTATCTAAGTCTCTCAATGAACATTATGTTCATCCCCCTGGGAGGTTGTCATGTTCCGAAAACCGGCCGCCGCGAGCGCGGCCGTGCTGCTGGTCGCCGCTGGGCTGACCATCGTCTCCGGATCCTCGCCCGCCATCGCTGCCACCTGCAGCGTCCTGTTCGACGACTTCAACTACAGCTCGTCGGCCGATCCGGCGCTGGCCGCCCGGCACTGGACGGTCCGCACCGGCGGCGGGGGACCGGGCATCGCCGGTGCCTCCTGGCTGGCCTCCAACGTCACCTTCCCGGTCGCGGACGGGCAGAAGGTCCTCCAGCTGTCGTCCTACACCGACGGCAGCGGTGCGGGAACCGCGCAGAGCGAGATCTACCACCAGCGCAAGTTCTTCGAGGGCACCTACGCCAGCCGCGTCCGCTTCACCGACGCGCCGACGTCCGGCAACGACGGCGACAAGGTCGTGGAGACCTTCTTCACGATCACGCCCCTGGCATACGCGATGGATCCGAGTTACGGAGAGATCGACTTCGAGTACCTGGCGAACGGCGGGTGGGGCGAGACCGGTCCGGCTTTCTTCGAGACCACCTGGGAGACCTACCAACCCGACCCGTGGATCGCCGACAACGTCCACGGCGTCCAGCGGCGCAGTCACGACGGCTGGCATGACCTCGTTGCGCAGGTCAGCGGCGGTCGGGTGAAGTACTTCATCGACGGTGCGCTGGTCGCCGACCACGGGGACAGGTTCTACCCCGAGACGCCGATGTCGATCAATTACAACCTCTGGTTCATCGACAACTCCGGTCACACCGGCGGCCGCAGCACCTACATCCAGCAGGTGGACTGGCTCTACTTCGCCGGCAACGAGGTGATCTCGGGCGACGTCGCCCGCAACCGGGTCAACGCCTACCGGAGCACGGGGACCTCGCACGTCGACGCGGTCGGCACCGGCGGCACCTGCCCGGAGCCGGGCGGAGGTGGCGGGCCGATCTCGCCGTCGACCTGGTACAGCGTCGTCAACAAGGCCAGCGGCAAGTGCGTCGACGCCCGGTCATCGGGCACGGCCAACGGCACCGCGATCCAGCAGTACACGTGCAACAACAGTTTCGCCCAGCAGTACCTGTTCCAGCCCACCAGCGGCGGCAAGGTCCGGATCAACAACCGTAACAACGCCGGTCAGGTCCTGGACGTGAGCGGGGTGTCCACCGCCGACAACGCGGTCGTGCACCTGTGGGGCTACGTCGGCGGCGCAAACCAGCAGTGGACAGCGGTGTCCGAGGGCGGCGGCTACTACCACTTCGTGGCCGCACACAGTGGAAAGTGCCTCGACGTGCCCGGCGCCTCCACCGCGGACAGCGTGCAACTCGTGCAGTACACCTGCAACGGCACCGGGGCGCAGTCCTTCCGGCTCGTCGCCCAGCCATGACGCCCCGGCCGCTCGTGGTCTGCCGACCGCGAGCGGCCGGACGTCCAGGCCCGCTGCCGTGGCGGGTTCAGGTCACGAAGACGGTGAACGCCGCCCGGTGCACCACCCCGGCGA
Source organism: Catellatospora paridis (assembly GCF_009720365.1). GTDB lineage: Bacteria > Actinomycetota > Actinomycetes > Mycobacteriales > Micromonosporaceae > Catellatospora > Catellatospora paridis. The sequence continues at coordinate 166,147 of NZ_ML769321.1, forward strand.
CCTTGAATTCGAGGTACAGGCGCTGCTCGCCGCGGTTGGCGAACTCGACGTGAAAGGTCAGCGTCGCGTCCGGGGACTCGGCGGCCGCGTGGGCGTGGGTCAACGACAGTGTGCGCACCTCGAACGCCGACATGTGCGCCATCGCCCCCAGGTGGGGCTCCAGGACGGGCGGTCCGGCGGCGGAGGAGACCTGGAACCGCAGCAGCTGGCCCCGTCCGGCGCGCAGGTGGGCGACCCCGTCCAGCCTGGTCAGGGTGAATCCGTCGACGGTCGTGGCCGGGGCGGGTGCGGGCAGGGGAGCCAGCGCGGTGTCGCCGGTGATCAGGAAGGGCAGGCCGAGGACTGTCGGGTGGCCGAGGGCGTCCTTGCCGCGCGGGACGAACTCGGCGTAGAAGCGGTAGGAGCCGCCGTCGGTGACGTCGACCTTCGTCGTCCAGGTGTCATCGGCGAGTTCGGGGTGCAGGTGCTGGTAGCGGCTGGCGTCGTCGCGTACCAGGTAGAGGTGTAGTTGCTTGGTCTGGATCGTCTCGTAGGAGCGCAGTGGCAGCCCGTCCGGGCCGAGGATGCGGAAGGCGACCGGGATCGCCTTGCCGCGTTTGGCGGGCAGGGTGACGGGCTGGATGAGGTAGCCGTCGTGGCTGTCGGACAGGCCGTCGCTGTGCATGAACGGGGTGGGCGACGGCGAGGCCGCGGGGGCGGCGCCGGACGGGGCGGCGGGCAGCTCGTCGAGCACGTACCCGACCGTGATCGCGCTGGCGGTGACCAGCACCAGGTATGGCACAAACCGTCGCCATTTGCCAGCCGACACGGCAGGTCCCTTCGGGTGAGTGGTTAGGAAGGGCACCTTCCACTACCTATAGCGATGTGAAGGTGCCCTTCCTTTCACTGGCGGGTGATGGTGACGTCGTCGACGGCGGCTTCGAGCAGGCTCGCGCCGGACAGGTCGGCGGCCTGGACGAGGATCTGGACCGACTGGCCTGCGTAGGCGGACAGGTCCCAGCTGCCGGTCGTCCACGCGCCGTTGCGGTTGGACGCCGCTCCGGCCTGGTTGAACAGCTGGGTGGTGCCGCCGGACTGGACGACCGAGACCCGGAAGTAGTCGGCGCTGGAGGCGTTGCTGCCGTGGGCCAGATACCAGGACAGGTTCAGCTTCAAGACGCCGCTGCCCGGGAGGGTGACCGACGGGGAGCGCACGCTGGTGATGCCGCCGTCGACGTCGTAGTCGCCCGCGGCCGTTCCGGCCAGGCGGCCGGTGACCAGGTCGTTCACGCCGCTCACGGTGGTGCCGAGCTGCTTGGCGCCGCTGGAGGTGGTGGCCGCGGGGTCGCCGCGCTCCCAGGCGCCGAGGGTGGCGGTGTCGGTGCCGGTGGGGTTGACGGTCCAGCCGGTGGCGGTCTCGAAGGTGTCGCTCCAGACCGTGGTGACGGGCGCGCCCGGGTTGTGCTTGACCAGCACCAGACCCTGCTCGATGCCGCTGATCGCGATGGTGCCGCTGGCGAAGAACGGGTACACGTTCCAGGCCCCGTTGAAGCCGGTGTTGTTCGACGCCGGGTAGATGTCGAAGTAGGCGATCTCGCTGAGCGCGTTCGACGCGATCCCGGTGATGTCCAGGATGCGCAGGCCGGCGCGGTAGCTGGCCTGGTAGGCCTTGGTGCCGATGATGTACAGGTTGTGGTCGGTGGCCTGGATGGTCGGCGACACGTGCACCCCGGTGTTGACCGGCGCGTTGAGGTCGGACACGTTCCAGATGAAGGTCTTGGTGCCGGGCAGGTCCGAGTCGGTCTCGTCGTCCATGAGCAGGCGGGCGTGGTCGCCGGTCAGCCAGCCCTGGTGGGTGTACCCGACGCCGACGTACCCGGTGCGCGACAGCTGCACGGGCGCGGCCTTGTTGGTGACGTCCACGATGGTCAGCGTGTCGACGTTGTAGTTGAAGCAGATCTCGTGATTCGTGTACGTGGTGTCCGGCCCCTGGTAGACCACGCACTGGTTCTCGTGCACGTAGCCGTCGTTGCTGACGCAGCCCGCGTTGACCGGGACCTTCGGGTTCTGCACGTTGACCATGTGCACGCCGCCGCTGCAGGTGTTGGTGCCGACGGCGTAGATGAACCCGGTCTGCTCGTTGACCGACAGCGTGTGCGAGTTGCCGAAGCCGGTGTAACGCGCGTCGGCGGCGAAGGTCTGCGGGGTGGTGACGGTGCGCAGCCGGGTGAGGTCGAAGACCTGCATGCCGTGCGAGCTGATGGAGTCCGCGCCGATGTAGGCGTGGTTGGCGTACACCTTGATGTCGCGCCAGGAGCTCGACGTGCCGTTGTAGGACGGCAGGTTGCCGAGGTAGACCGGTGCGGTCGGCACGGTCACGTCGACGAACGCCGCGCCGGTGGTCCGGCCGAAGATGATGTACTCCTTGCCGGTGGTGCTGTCGGTCCAGCCCCACATGCTGTTGCCGTTGCCGCCGCCGATCGAGCCCAGTGGCAGCACGCTGAGCAGGTCGACGTTGCTGCACGGGTAGGTTCCGGCGAAGCCGCCGACGCACGGGGTCGCCGCGAGCGCGGCGGCCTGCGCGCGGACCGGCGCTTCGTAGTCCTGCATGATGCGCCGCACTTCTTCGCGGCCTTCGGCGCTGTTCGGGTCGTGTGCCCAGGCCGATCCGGCGGCCAGTGTCAGTGCCAGCACTCCCGCTACGAGCCCAGCTGTTCGCAAGGTCTTTCGCATGGCGCGGTCTCTCCCCTCGACGGTGCACTCATCGTCACATGCGAATGTTTCAAGGGCAATGAGACGGTGAACGGCCGGTGGCGGGGGCCACCGGCCGTTCGGGGGAGCGGGGCTGTCAGCTGATGGTGCCGGTGACCGAACCGCTGGTCGCCTTGGTGACGTAGTAGGTGACCGTCGCGCCGCTCCAGAAGTGGAACGTCAGCGTCACCCGGGAGCCCGCGTTGACCTCCGCGAAGAACTCGGGCTTCAGCGTGATCGTGTTGGCCGTGTAGTTCGGCGCGAACGCCACGTCGAACTCCTTGAACGAGGTCCAGTTGTGCGGGCCGGCGAAGGTGCCGTCGGCGTACTTGGCCTCCATGGTGGCGAGCTGGTCGCCGCGGAACTGGGCGGGCACGGCGAAGGAGGCCGCGGTCCCGGTCGCGTTGGACACGATCGGGGTGTCGTAGGTGACGACGTCGATGCGCCATGGCACGCCCTGGGAGAACCGGGCCTGCAGGGTGGCGTTGACGCCGTACGCCCGGCTGCCGGTCAGGCGGGTCAGCGCGGCGGCGGTGAGCGTGAGCGTGCCGCCGGAGACCGTGTAGTCGCTGCCGCTGACCAGGTCGGTGCTGCCCTGGCGCAGGCCCTGGAACGTGGTGCCGTTCAGGTTCAGGGCGAGCGTCTTGGCGGTGATCGCGGTGGCCTTGGGCACGTACACCTGGTCGGCGTACGCCGTGCCGGAGCGCGTAGTCCAGCTCGACTTGAGCTGCGCGAACAGCTCCGGGTCGCTCCACGCCAGCGAGGTGCGGCCCAGGTGCTGGCCGTTGTCCCACAGCATCGTGCTGAGCTGCTTGGTGCGGGCGTAGTAGCCGAGGTACTCGAAGAACTTCAGCTTCTCGCCCTGCTGGATGGTGCCGGTGTGCCGGTCGAAGCCGAGCAGGCCGTACTCGCCGATGATGACCGGGATGCCGCGCGCGACGAACGCGTTGTAGACGCGGTCGAACTGCCCGACCAGGTCGGCCTGCGTCGTCGCGTCGAACCGGGTGCCGCCCGCGACGTTGACGCTGAACGGCCAGTATCCGTAGAAGTGCACGGTGGCGATCAGGTTCGGGTCGTTGAGCTGCGTGAACGTGCTCACCAGCTCGTCGATCCGGGCCTGGTCGGCCGACGTGTGCAGGGTCGGCAGGACCAGCAGGCGGGTCGCGTTGTTGCCGCCCGACTGGCGCACGATCTGGCGGAACGACGTGTTGAGCTCGTGCAGCAGTTGCGCGTTCTGGGCGTCGCCGGAGCTGCCGGTGAACTGCGGCTCGTTGACGCTCTCGAAGGTCAGCTTGTTGGAGTGGTTGCGGAAGGCGGCGGCCAGCTGCGTCCAGAGCGCGTTGTACCGGTTGAGCACATTGGTGCGGTCGCCGGGCATGTTGGCGATCCACTGCCAGGAGTCGTGGTGAATGTTGATCATCACGTAGAAGCCGTCGGCGAGCGCCCAGTCGACCACCTCCTTGACGCGGCTGAGCCACGCGGCGTCGATGGTGTAGTTCGGCGCGGCGCCATGGTGCTGGCCCCAGGTCACCGGGATGCGGATGCTCTTGAAACCCTGCGCCTTGACGGTGTCCAGCAGTGCCTCGGTGACGCGCGGGTTGCCCCACGAGGTCTCGTCGGCGCCGGTGGCGTCGAAGGAGTTGCCGAGGTTCCAGCCGGGCTGCATCGCGGCGACCGCGGCCATCGGGTTGACGGCCGGCGGACCGGACGGGGACGGCGAGGCTGACGGGGAACTGCTCGCCGAAGGGCTCGCGGCCGGGCTGGACGGCGGCGGCGTGGTGCCGCCGACGCTGCCGGTGCAGGCGACGCCGTTGAGCGTGAAGGAGGTCGGGGCGGTGTTGGTGCCCGACCATGAGCCGTTGAAACCGAACGAGACGGTGCCGTTGGTCGCGATCGCGCCGTTGTAGCCGACGTTGGTCGCCGTGACCTGGCTGCCGGAGGAGGTGACGTTGGCGCTCCACGCCTGGGTCACCCGCTGTCCGGACGGAAACGTCCAGACCAGGGTCCAGCCGTTGATCGGGTCACCGAGGTTGGTGACATTCACGTTGGCGGTGAAGCCGCCGGGCCACTGGCTCGGGGCGGCGTAGGCGACGCGGCAGCCCGCTGCGGCGTACGCGCCCGTGGCGGCGGCGATTCCGAAGCCTGCTACCAGGGCGGCGGTTGCCGCGGCGGCCAGCCCTGCCCGCCATCGTCTCATCCGTGCTGTGCTCGATTGACCCGCCATGATGCTGCTCCTTAGTCGTGGGCGCGACCGGATGCGGTGCACGGCCGGGCTGCCGCAGACACCGCTGATGATCAATGGACATTAGTTTTGTCGATAAACTTTGTCAATCGGTGTGAGGCGATGCCAGGCGCGTTCGTCCGGATCGGGCGGACCGCGGGGCGCGCACCGCTTGTGCGATGCCTCAGGCGTCGCATGCGCGACGGTGACTCACACATGGGTGGTTGCCGATGTGTGGCGCGCGTAATGTCCTGGGGCGGGTGGTGTGACGCCTCGGTAACGGCGGGTTCCTACCGTCGGGAGGCATCACGGGGCGTCGCCCGGGTGCCTTAGCCGACAGTGGAGGAATCAGGCATGGCGTCCGCTGACCGTGCTGGGACTTCCCAGGTCAGGACAGTGTGTTCGTACTGCGGCGTCGGCTGCGGGGTGATCCTGCACATCGGGCAGGACCTCGACGGCGGCCGCCGTGTGCTGAAAGTTTCCGGCGACCGCGAGCATCCGGCCAACCGCGGCAGGCTGTGCACCAAGGGCGCGACCAGCGCCGAGATGCTGGCCGCGTCGGGCCGGCTGGCGACCGCGCGGGTGCGGCCGGCGCGCGGGGCCGAGCCGGTGGACGCGGGCGTGGACGAGGCGATCACCCGCACCGCGCGGGGGCTGCGCCGGATCATCGACGAGCACGGCCCGGACGCGGTGGCGCTGTATGTGTCGGGCCAGCTGACGCTGGAGGCGCAGTACCTGGCGAACAAGCTCGCCAAGGGCTTCATCGGCACCAACCAGATCGAGTCGAACTCGCGGCTGTGCATGGCCAGCGCAGGCAGCGGCTACAAGCTGTCGCTGGGCGCGGACGGGCCGCCCGGGTCGTACGACGACCTCGACCACGCCGACCTGTTCTTCGTCATCGGCTCGAACATGGCCGACTGCCACCCGATCCTGTTCCTACGGATGATGGACCGGGTCAAGGCCGGCGCGAAGCTGATCGTGGTCGACCCGCGCCGCACCGCCACGGCCGACAAGGCCGACCTGTTCCTGCAGATCAAGCCGGGCACCGACCTGGCGCTGCTCAACGGCCTGCTGCACCTGCTGGTCGAGGCCGGTGACATCGACGAGAAGTTCATCGCCGACAGCACCGAGGGCTGGGCGGCGATGCCCGAGTTGCTGGCCGACTACCCGCCTGCGGTGGCCGCCCGGATCACCGGCATCCCGGAGGCGGACATCCGGGCCGCCGCGGCGCTGATCAGCGCGGCCCCGAACTGGATGAGCTGCTGGACGATGGGGCTCAACCAGAGCACCCACGGCACCTGGAACACCAACGCCCTGTGCAACCTGCACCTGGCCACCGGTGCGATCTGCCGGCCCGGCAGCGGGCCGTTCTCGCTCACCGGCCAGCCGAACGCGATGGGCGGCCGGGAGATGGGCTACATGGGGCCGGGCCTGCCGGGGCAGCGCTCGGTGCTGGTCGCGGCCGACCGGGAGTTCGCCGAGCGGGAGTGGGGCCTGCCGGCCGGCACGCTGCGCACCGAGGTGGGCAAGGGCACCGTGGAGATGTTCTCGCGGATGGCCGACGGTCAGATCAAGGCGTGCTGGATCATGTGCACCAATCCGGTCGCCTCGGTCGGCAACCGGCGCACCGTCATCGCGGGGCTGGAGGCGGCCGAGCTGGTCATCACCCAGGACGCGTACGCCGAGACCGAGACCAACGCGTACGCCGACGTGGTGCTGCCCGCGGCGACCTGGTCCGAGACCGACGGCATCATGATCAATTCGGAGCGCAACCTGACCCTGGTGTCCGCGGCCGTGCCGCCGCCCGGACAGGCGCTGCCGGACTGGCAGCTCATCGCCCGGGTCGCCGCCGAGATGGGCTACGCCGAGGCGTTCGACTACGCCAGTGCCGAGGAGGTCTTCGCCGAGCTGCGCCGGTTCGCCAACCCGCAGACCGGATACGACCTGCGCGGCGTCACCTACGACCGGCTCCGGCAGACCCCGGTGCAGTGGCCCGCGGCTCCGGACGGGCCCGCCCGCAACCCGGTGCGCTACCTCGACGGGCAGCTCGCCGACGGAACCCGGCCGCGGTTGACGTTCCCGACGGCGAGCGGCCGGGCGGTGTTCCATCCGCGGCCGCACCTGCCCGCGGCGGAACTGCCCGACGACGACTACCCGTTCGTGCTCAACACCGGACGGCTGCAGCACCAGTGGCACACCATGACGAAGACCGGCAAGGTCGCCAAGCTCGGCCGGCTCAACCCCGCGCCCTTCGTCGAGATCCACCCGGCGGACGCCGCGGACCTCGACGTGCACGACGGCGACCTGGTCGAGGTCGCGTCCCGCCGGGGCCGGGCCGTGCTTCCGGCGGTGGTCACCGAGCGGGTGCTGCCCGGCAGCTGCTTCGCCCCGTTCCACTGGAACGACCTGTACGGCGAGTACCTGAGCATCAACGCCGTGACCAGCGACGCCGTCGACCCGATCTCCTTCCAGCCGGAGCTGAAGGTCTGCGCCGTCGCGTTGACGAAGGTGCCCGCACCGACGGACGCGACGCCCCCTCCCGCGACGGAGCGACGGCAGCCGTGGGACGGCGCGGCCGAGGCGCTGCCCGACGCCGGTCTCCTGCCGCTGCCCGACGCCGCCGCGAGCACGCTGCTGGCGGCCGACGACCTGGCGCCGCCGGTGTTCAGCCGGGCGCAGCGACGCTACCTGGCCGGGTTCCTGTCCGGCGTCTCGGCCGCGCCACCGACTCCGGGGTCCGTGCCGTGCCTGCCGGGCGACGCCCCGTTCGACGCCGATCAGGCCGGGTGGCTCAACGGCTTCCTGGCGGGCAGGTTCGCCCGCACCTCGGCTCCCGGCGGTCAATCGGCCGTCGCCGACCGGCCGCGCTCGGCCGCGCCCGACCCGGCTCAGCCGGTCGCGCCGGATGCGCGGGTGGTGGAGGTGCTCTGGGCGTCGCAGACCGGCAACGCCGAGGAGCTGGCGGCGACGGCCGCCCGGCGGCTGGCCGAGGCGGGCTGGCAGGCCCGGCTGCGCGGCATGGACGGCCCCGCGGCCGACCTGTCGGCAGGCGAGGCGGCCCTGCTCGTGATCACGAGTACGTTCGGTGACGGCGACGCCCCGGACAACGGCGCCGGGTTCTGGGACTTCCTGGACCGGCCCGACGCGCCCCGGCTCGACGGCCGCCGCTACGCGGTGCTGGCCCTCGGCGACTCGTCCTACGCCGACTTCTGCGGTCACGGCCGCCGGCTCGACAGCCGTCTCAGCGAGCTGGGCGGGCAACGCCTGGCCGAGCGGGTCGACTGCGAGCCCGACTACGACGACACCGCGCTCGCCTGGCTCGAACAGGTGGTCGCCGCGCTGGACGCCGACACCGCGTCCCGGCAGGGCACGTCTTCCGCGCCCGGCGCGGCCGGTGCGGCTCTCGCCCGATCCGGCCGGAAGCCGGTGTCCGCCCGGGACGTTTCACCGACCTCGGACTTCGTGGCACTGGCGGAGGTGGCCGTCCGCCGGGCCGTCACGCGACAGGCCGGGCCCGGATCAGGATGGTCCGGCGCGTCCGGAGCGGTCACCGTGGCGGCTGCGCCCAGGCCGGACGGTGGTGGTGGGGGATCGGCGACGGCGGTCCTGGACGCCCAGCCGACCAAGGTCAGGCCGATGACGGCGGTGCTGACCGGCAACCGGCTGCTCAGCCTGGACGGCTCGGCCAAGGAGGTGCGCCGCTTCACCTTCGACACGAGCGGGGGCGCGCTGGACTACGCGGCCGGGGACGCCCTGGGCGTATGGCCGACCAACTGCCCCGACCTGGTCGCCGAGTGGCTCGCCGTGACGGGCCTGCACCCGGACCAGGCCGTCGACGTCGGCGGGCCGGTGCCGCTGGCCGAGGCGCTGCTGCGGCGGCTCGACATCACCCGCGTCACGCCGGGCCTGCTGCGCTTCGTCGCCGACCGCAGCCACGACACGCACCTGAAGACCCTGCTGCGCCCCGACAACAAGGGCGAGCTGGCCAAGTGGACGTGGGACCGGCAGGCCGTCGACGTCGTGGCCGAGCACGCCGTGCGGGCCGCGGCGGCGGACTGGGTCGCGGTCCTGCCGAGGCTGCAGCCGCGGCTCTACTCGATCTCCTCGTCGCCGCTGCTCGATCCGTGCCGGGTCAGCCTCACCGTGTCGGTGGTGCGGTTCGGCAACCACCGTGGACAGGCCCGCAAGGGCGTCTGCTCGTCGTATCTCGCCGACGCGTCACCGGATACGCCGGTGCCGGTGTTCCTGCAGCGTACGCCGCATTTCCGGCCGCCCGCCGACGGGGCCACACCCATGATCATGGTCGGTCCGGGCACCGGGGTCGCCCCGTTCGTGGCGTTCCTGCAGCAGCGGCGCGCGTCGGGAGCCCGGGGGCGCAACTGGCTGTTCTTCGGCGAGCAGCGCCGCGCCACCGACTTCTACTACGCCGACGAACTCGCCGAGCTCGCCGCCGACGGCGTGCTGACCAGGCTCGACCTGGCCTTCTCGCGGGACCAGCGCAGCAAGGTGTACGTGCAGGACCGCATGCGCGAGCACGGCGCGCAGCTGTGGGCCTGGCTGTGCGACGGAGCGCACTTCTACGTGTGCGGCGACGCCGGGCGGATGGCCAAGGACGTCGACGCGGCGTTACGGGAGATCGTGTCCGTGCACGGCCGCCTCGATCCGGACGCGGCCACCGCGTACGTCAAACAGCTGGCGGCGGACCGGCGCTACCTTCGCGACGTGTACTGACCGGGTCGGGCGCATCACGGCGTCTGCCCGTCGAGGGCCTGGTCGCGCGCAGGCCGGGGATGATCCGGGAGAATGGCGGCGTGTCCATGCGTGATCTTCTGCGAGGGCTGCCGGTCTTCGCCCAGCCTCTGCCCGCCTTCGACCCGGACGCCGCCGCGCCGGACCCCGCCGACCTGCTGGCCGCCTGGCTGCAGGAGGCCGTCGCGGCCGGGGTGTCCGAACCGCACGCGATGACCCTGGCCACCGCCGGGCCCGACGGCCTGCCCGATCTGCGGGTGCTGATCCTGAAGGACCTCGACGCCGAGGGCCTGTACTTCGCGACGGAGTCGATCAGCGCGAAGGGCGCCCAGCTCGGCGTCAATCCGCAGGCCGCGCTCGGGTTCTACTGGCGTGAGCAGGGGCGGCAGATCCGCGTCCGCGGCCCGGTCCAGCCCGCCGGTCCCGAGGTGAGCGCCCAGGACTTCCTGGCCAGGCCGATCGGCTCGCGCACGGCGAGCCTGATCGGACGCCAGAGCACCGTGCTGCACGATCCGGCCGACCTCGCCGCCGAGCTGGCGGCCGCGCAGGCCCGGTTGGAGGCCGATCCGCAGCTGGTCGCCGAGCACCACACCGTGTACCTGCTCAAGCCGATGAGCGTGGAGTTCTGGCAGGCCGACGCCGAACGACGCCACATCCGGCTGCGCTACCGCCGCACCCCGGACGGCTGGCGCACCGAGCGCCTGTGGCCGTGACCGACCTGGCCCGGGCGTGACCGTGCCCGACCGCACGTGACCAGGGTCGGCGGGGTGCCGCCGTGGGGGGGGGGGCGGGGCGGGGCCCCCGCGCGGGGGGGGCCGGGGAGGGC
>NZ_ML769321.1:176682-194707 GCF_009720365.1 Catellatospora paridis
CCCCCCCTCCGTCCCGGGGGGGGGGGGGGGGGCCGCGGTGGCCCCCCCCGCCCCCCCCCCCCACGGCGCTTCGTCACAGGTGCTCGACCCTGTCGAACGCCTGGATGAGGCGGGACACCGCGAGCTGTGGCCGTCCGCTGAGCAGGTCGTGCTCGGCGTCCGAGGTGAGCTGCGCGGTCAGCGGCATGCCGGCCGGTCCGGCGGTGACCACGGCCGCCTGCACGATGTCGCGGGCGACGGAGACCAGCGGGTCGTCGTAGCCGAAGCCGGCCCGCCCGGATCGCTGCAGTGAACCGGCCGCGTCGTGCAGTGAGGACAGGATCCGGTCGCCGTCGCGTGCCGTGCCGTCGGCGCGCCACAGGCCGGGGGCCAGTGCCCGGTCGAGGTAGCGCACCGCGGCGGCCAGGTCGCTGTCACCGCGGATCGCGTCCAGCCGCCCGCGCAGCGCCTGCAGCCGGGCCTTCGTGCTGTCGGTGCGCAGCCCCCAGCCGTACGCGAACAACGGGTCGTAGTACCGGTCGCCGACGTTGACCGGCAGCTGGCTCTCGCTGGTGAACCAGCTGACCGGCAGCCGCCCGGTGAAGGGCCGGTTGCCGAACAGCACGTCGGCCACGCCCGCGCCCTCGCTGCCCGGCAGCCACGACGCGACGACGCCGGCGGCCCGCGGCACGATGCCGGTGAGGTCCAGCGGCCGCCCGGACACGGTCAGCACCACGCAGCGCATCGCCTGGCACACCTTGTCGACCGCGGCCCGATCCGCCAGCGACAGCTGCAGCGTGTGGTTGTTGCCGACGTCGCCGACACCCTCGGCGTACGGCGTCTCGCCGACCACGACCACGCCGAGCGAGTGACCCGCGGTCGACGCGGAGGCGTCCTTGCTGTACGTGATCGCAGCCTGGGGCGCGACCTGCCGCATACCGGCGAGGATCGTGGTGCCGCCCTTGCCCGCGTTACCGGACGTGCCCTGCCAGGTCAGCGTCCAGCCGCCGTTCTGGTTGCCCAGGTCGTCGGCGTTGGACCCGGCGACGTAGATCTTCGCCTTCTTGGACAGCGGCAGGACGCCGCGGTCGTTCTTGAGCAGCACCTGAGACTTCGCCGCGGCCTCCCGGGCGACCTGCCGGTGCGCCGCGCCGCCGATCGCGGCGAGCCCGGACCGGTCGGTGAACGGGCGCTCGAACAGGCCCAGCTTGAACTTCTGGGTGAGGATGCGCTTGACGGCGTCGTCGATGCGGGCCATCGGCACGTCGCCGCTGCCGGCCAGGGCGGTCAGGTCGGTGGTGAAGGCCTGGATGTTGAACGGGACCATCACCATGTCGATGCCGGCGTTGACGCCGACCTTGACGTTGTTGCGGTAGTCGGGGCTGATCTGGTCGATGCCCTGCCAGTCGCTGACCACGAAGCCCTGGAAGCCTAGCTGCTGCTTGAGCACCCCGGTGAGCTGGTCGGTGCGGGCGTGCATCTTCACCGGCGCGGCGTCCGTGCCGAGGATCTGCAGGCTGGAGTACGACGGCATGACCGAGCCGACGCCCTCGCGGACCGCCGTCTTGAACGGGGCCAGGTGGATCGCCTCGATCTGCTCCCGGCTGCCCGCGGTGACACCCTGGTCGATCAGGTAGGACCCGTTGCTGGACGAGCCGTAGCGGGTGCCGCCGTCGCCGAGGAAGTGCTTGGCGGTGGCGAGCACGGCGCCGGGGTCGGCCAGGTTCCCGTCGTGCTGCAGGCCGTCGACGATGGTCGCCAGCAGCTGCACCAGCGCCGGGTCCTCGCCGAACGCCTCGTACGCCCGGCCCCAGCGCTCGTCGCGCGACACGCACACGCACGGCGCGAACGTCCACGGGATGCCGGTGGCCCGGGTCTCCGCCGCGGAGACCTGACCGGTGCGCTTGACCAGGTCCGGGTCGCGGGTCGCGCCCAGGCCGACGTTGTGCGGGAAGACGGTCGCGCCGTCGAGGTTGTTGTGGCCGTGCACCGAGTCGATGCCGTAGATCAGCGGGATCTGCAGCGGGGTCGCCCGGGCATGCAGCTGGAAGTTGTCGATCATGTCGGCCCAGGAGGTGGGCGTGTTCGGGTTGGGCACCGACCCGCCGCCCGAGAGCAGCGAGCCCAGCCGGTACGTGATGATCGGGGTGCCGTTGCCGACGGCGGCCCGTTCGGCCTGCGTCATCTGGCCCACCTTGTCGGCCAGGCTCATCCGCGACATCAGGTCGGTGACCCGCTGCGCGACGGGCAGGCCCGCGTCCAGGTAGGGCAGCCCGTGCGCGTTGATCACCACGGCCGCGGTGTCCGCGCCGAGGGTCGCGCCCTCGGCGGTCAGCTTGACCGGGATGGTCTTGCCGACCGAGGCGGGCGTGCCGCCGATCGTGGAGATCACGACGTTCTTGACCGTGCCGGATGCGGTGCCGGCCGGGAAGGTCAGCGTGCCCTCGGCGGCGGTGAAGTCGGCGCCCGCGACCGCGGTGCCGCCGCCCGCCGTGTAGTGCACGGTCACCGCGTTGCCCAGCGGGCCGCCGCCGGGCTGGTCGGCGACGACGGCGACGTTCACCGTGCCGCCCGCGTCGGTCGTGTACGCATCCTGCGCGAGCCCCACCCGGGGCTGCGCCGAGCCGTAGAGCGCGACGTCGTCGATGAGCAGCTCACCGCTGACGTTGCTGCCCAGGTTGACCGCGTATCCCCACATGTTCGTCAGGGTCAGCGTGCCGTCGGTGGGGCCGCCCGACGGCTGGTAGTCGGTGCGCTTGGTGAAGTCGCCGAACGGGATCCGCACCTGCTGCCAGTCGGCCGTGTCCGCGAAGTGGGACTCCCACAGCTCGCTGTGCTCGCCGTCGGGCCCGCCGTCCTTCACCTCGACCTGGATCTGGCGGCCGGACCCGCTGCCCTTGGCCCAGAAGCTGAACCCGCCGTACGCGGTCCAGTCCTGGGACGCGGTCAGGTTGTGGGAGTGGCCGCCGTACTGCGTGGTGCTGTAGACCGACCGCAGCGCGTGGTTGCCGGCCATCGCGCCGGGGCGGTCGGGTGCGGCGGCCTGCGACAGCACGGGCGTGCTCGCGGCGTCGTTGCCGAACGGGAAGATGCCGGGGCTCGACGTGGTGATGGGCAGCTCGCCCTCGTAGTCGGCGACCACGGGCAGGGTAGCGGCGTAGGCCGGGCCCGGCGAGGCCGACAGCAGCGACGCGACGAGTGCGGCCACGGTGAGTACCGCGGTGGGCCTTCGGTGTGCGGACAGGATGTTTCCGGGCATGGCGGAGCCTCCGGGGGACGGTGGACCGTGTCGAAGGCCGCCAACCAGTCGACGGGGCGTGTCGAAGGTGAGAGCGGTCACGCGCCGGACGGAGGTCATCGACTGATGCGGATATGACCATCGAACGATAGCGATCGGCCATTTCGGGCGTCAAGCATCTGTGAGAGCGTTTTCTCGGCCGGGTGCCTGCGGACACGTTGCGGGAATCCGGCGCGACAGCGACGATTGCGGGTCCTGCCGGGAGTCTCATCCTCGACCGGAAATCACCGACGACCGTAGGAGGACCCCGATGACCCCGTCCCGAGACCGGGAGCGCACCCGAGCCGAAGCGCCGCCTTGGGAGCTGATCCACGCCGAACGGGCGGCCCTGGCCGACGACCTCGCGGCGCTGGGCGACGAACAGTGGGCGACGCCGTCCTTGTGCGCCGGGCTGTCGGTGCGCGAGGTGCTGGCGCACCTCACCGCCGGGGCCAGCCTGAATCCGGTGCGTTGGATGGCCGGAGTGATCCGCTGCCGGTTCGACTTCGACAAGATGGTGGCGATGCGCCTGGCCGAGCAGCTGGGCGCCGACCCGGCCGAGACGCTGGCCCGGTTCCGCCGCGTCGTGACGAGCACCGTCAAGGCGCCGATCCCCGTCGTGGCGGTGCTCGGGGAGTCGGTCGTGCACGGCGAGGACATCAGGCGGCCGCTGGGCATCCGCCGGGAGTACTCGATCGGCACGCTCACCCAGCTGGCCGAGTACTACCAGGGCACCGACATGGTCGTGCTCGCCCAGGGGCGGATCGGCGGGCTGCGGCTGGTCGCCACCGACGGCCCGTTCACCGCCGGCTCCGGGGAGCTGGTGTCCGGCCCGACGCTGGCGCTGGTGATGGCGATGACCGGGCGCGAGGTGTACTGCGACGAGCTCGACGGGCAAGGTGTCGCAATCCTGCGAGACCGCTGCCGGTTGCCGGTGACATGATCGGCTGAGGTGACCAGGGAGGGCAGGCCATGAGCGCGCGGCACACGCGGATCGACACCGGGCTCGGCGAGCTGACGTTCGTCGCGGACGGCGACGAGCTGATCGGGCTGTACTTCCCGGGACACTGGTACCCGCCGAAGCCCGAGGCCATCGGCCCGTACGTCGAGGCGGCCGACGACGCGCTGTTCACCCGGACGGCCGGGGAGCTCGCCGAATACCTGGCCGGGCGGCGTACGTCGTTCGACGTGCCGGTCGCGCTGCACGGCGACGACTTCCAGCAGCGGGTGTGGGCGCTGCTGCGCGAGATCCCGCACGGCGTCACCACCACCTACGGCGCGCTCGCCGCGGAGCTGGGCAACCCGGCGCTGGCCCAGCGGGTGGGGCAGGCCGTGGGCCGCAACCCGGTCTCGGTGATCGTGCCGTGCCACCGGGTGGTGGGCAGCGACGGCAGGCTCACCGGGTTCGCCGGGGGCCTGGAACGCAAGCAGTTCCTGCTCGAACTGGAGGAGCCGGCCGAGGTCAAGGCGGGCAGACTGTTCTGAAAGGGCATATCCTGATCAGGTGTCCGAATCGGTAGATGGACCCCCGAGAGCTGACAAAGCAGACGCCCCGGACCAGTCCTCGCCGTCGAAGCTCGCCGAGACGCTGGTCGACACCGGCGACGCCCAGCGGGCGGACAATCCCGCGCTGCGCCTGCTCTCCCGGATCGAGTGGGTGCTGCTGTACGGGACCGCGCTCGTGCTGCTGCTGGTCGGCGCGGTGGTGCTGGTGCTCACGGTGGCGGAGGCGTTCCGCGGCAACCTCGCGGTGCCCGACCGGTTGATCCTCGTCATCGAGGACCTGCTGCTCGTGCTCATCATCATGGAGATCTTCGTGACCGTGCTGGCCAGCCTGCGCGGGGCACGGTTCATGCTGGAGCCGTTCCTGCTGGTCGCGGTCATCGCGGTGGTCCGGCACATCCTGTCCCTGGTGGTCCGGCTGTCCGTGGTGCAGACCGAGGCCGAGGTCCGGACCCGGCTGGTGGAACTCGTCGTGGACGCCGGCGTGGTGGTGGCCCTGGTCGCTGCCCTGGTGGTGAACCGCTGGTCGACCCGGCGGCACACCGGCGATTGAGCCGCGCCGGGCCGGTTCCCCGCCGGGACCTGAGCCGGGCGTTACTCGCAGGCGTCTGACCGGGCTCCCGAGGCCGCGTAGCGTAGAACGGATGAACGGATCCGTGCCGCAGCGGCACGGGGGTCGAGTCCTCGACCCTGTTCTCGGCGCACTGGCGGCCGTGGCGCTCGCGTCGATCGTCGCGCTGCTGCGGGCGCCAGTGCCCGCCGGTGTGGTGGATGGGCTCCAAGCAGCGGTGTGGGTCCTTTTCGCCTGGCTGTGCCGGCAGGTCGTGGCGAAGCGTCGGATAGCCCCGGCGGCTCGCCGGTTCTGGCGCTGTATCGCCGTCGCCGGCCTCGTCTTCGCGGTCGGCAACCTGGTCACCCTCTTCGGCGGCCTCAGCCGTCCGCCGCGAAGCGAGCCCGCGGTCATCCTGTGGACGCTGCTCGTCGCCGTGGGTGTGGCGATCCTGGGCTGGGCCATGTATGCCTTCCCCTTGGTCATGCCCTGTCGGGCACGGGCCCGGCTGCGGCTGGACGTGGCCGCGATCATGGTCGCGTTCGCCATGCTGGCCTGGCATCTGTGCGTGCCCGGCGGGTCAGCGCCGCTGAACACCGCTCGGCTGTACGTCACGGTGCTGGCCAGCGCCATGGCCCTGCTCGCGGTGTTCGGGGCGGTGAAGCTCCTGATCAGCGGCAACGCGCCGTTCACGCCCGGGGCGGGAGTGGCGCTGGGGGCCGGTGTGGTGATCGGGGCATGGTCGGTGCTGCACCTGCTCAACCTGCAGGCGACGGACGCCCGGCTGCTCAACGCCGCCCAGCTGGCGTCGGCGTTGCTCTTCGCGGTCGCCGCACGGGCGCAGTACCTGCAGATGGGAGCCCGGCCAAGCGGACTGACCAAGCGGCGGCGCCCGGCGCACAGTCGCCTGCCCTACCTCGCCGTGGCCGCGACCCAGCTCATGCTGGTGGCCGAGGTGTGGCGATCGGGGCTGTCGTTGCGCGGGTGGGGGATGGTGGTAGGCGCGGGCACGGTCGTGACGCTCGTGATGTTCCGCCAGAACCTGGCCTTCGCCGACAACGCGCAGTTGCTGGACCGCATGCGCCATCAGGAGAAGCGGTTCCGGTCCCTGGTCCAGCACGCCTCCGACCTCACCCTGCTCGTCGACGCCGACGGTGTGGTCGGCTACGCCAGCCCCGCGCTGCGCGACCTGCTCGGCGTCGATCCCCGGCAGGCCGTGGGCCGGCCGCTGACCGGCCTGCTGCGTCCCGACGATGCGCCCGCTGTCGAGAAACTGCTGGCGGACGTGCTCGCCGACCCCGCGGGCAGCGTGCGCCGGCAGCTTAAGGCGCACCATGCCGACGGCTCCATCCGCTGGGGCGAAGCGCTGGCCACCAACCGGCTCCAGGAGCCCGACGTCGCCGGTGTCATCATCAACATCCGCGACGTGACCGAAGCCAGGTCGCTGCAGGACCTCCTGCGCCACCAGGCCACCCACGACGAGCTCACCGGGCTGCCCAACCGGGCACTGCTGAACGAGAAGGTCCGGCAACTGCGGCACGAGCCGGTGCGCCAGGAGGCGGTCCTGCTGCTCGATCTCGACGACTTCAAGTCGGTCAACGACGAGCTGGGCCACCCGGTGGGCGACCAGCTGCTGGTCGTCGTCGCCGACCGGCTGCGCCGGTGCGTCCGGCCGACCGACACGGTGGCCCGCCTCGGCGGCGACGAGTTCGTGGTCCTGCTGACGGGGACCACCACCGAGGGCGCGGTCGCCACCGCGCGCCGCATCCTGAGCGCGCTGGCCGAGCCCGCGATGATCGACGGCCACCGGCTGTCGGCACGGGCGAGCATCGGCATCGCGGTCGGCTCCGACAGGCAGTTCGACGCCCTGCTCCGGGACGCGGACATCGCCATGTACGAGGCGAAGCGCGACGGCTCGGGCATCCAGGTGCATGCCCGGGTGACCGGCGTCGCCGGCCTCCGGCCGGAGCCCGGCACAGAGTGAACGTGCCCGCGGCGATGAACCGCGGCGGTCAGCCCGCCGGGGTGAGCCGGGAGAGCAGTTGCCGTGCCTGCTCGGCGTGCTCGGCGGTGACGCTGACGGCGTACTCGCCCGCCTGCAGCGAGCGGCTGGACGTGAAGTCGCGCTTGCCGCGGGTCATCGCGTGCGCGATCGCACCGAAGATCGCGCCCCAGATCGCGCCGATCACCAGCGCGGTCAGCACGACGGCGAACCAGTTCGTCGGCACGAAGATGCCGAAGAGCAGCCCGATGAACAGGCCGAACCAGGCGCCGGCGCCCGCGCCGTACAGGGTGGCCCGGCCGGTGGTCATCCGGCCGAGCACCTGCTCCACCATGCGCAGGTTGGTGCCGACGATCGCGCTGTGCTCGACGGGGAACTTGTTGTCGGACAGGAAGTCCACCGCGCGCTGCGCGTCGGCGTATTCCGGATAGGTGGCGACGGAGACCATCGCCCGGCTGGGGTCGACGGGCTGTACGGGCACCGGCTGTCCGGCGAAACCGCCGGCTCCCGCCGTGGACGACGTGCTCATGATGCTCCCTTGTTCGGCCGGGTCTGCTCGTCCTGATCATCGCGCGTCTCATCGCCTGAACATGGTGTTTTGACGGGTTTGCGGACAAGCGCCCTGGTGTACCCCTGAGCTGCGGGAATGCGGGTCGGGGCGCATCGGTTGTTGATGGCGCAACCAGAAAGGGCAGGTGCAAGATGAAGGTCCGAAGCTCGCTTCGCAGTCTCAAGAACCGGCCGAACTCCATCGTGGTGCGCCGCCACGGCGCCGTTTTCGTGATCAACAAGGCCGACCCGCGCCAGAAGACCCGCCAGGGCTGACCCGCGCACCGCCCGGCGGCCACCACGTGGCCGCCGGGCGTTCAGGCAACCCGGAAGGCCCAGAATGTGGGCAAGCTTCTCGATATGCTCGGCTGGACCGAATCCGCCCGGGAGGCGAGTGTGCCCAGGACGCGGCAGCCGAGCCCGCCGGCTCGCGATCCGTTCGTCCGGGTGCGCGGTGCGCGGGTGCACAACCTGCGCGACGTGGACGTGGACCTGCCGCGCGACGCCCTGGTCGCGTTCACCGGCATCTCCGGCTCGGGCAAGTCCTCACTGGCGTTCGCCACCGTCTACGCCGAGGCCCAGCGGCGGTACTTCGAGTCGGTCGCGCCGTACGCCCGCCGGCTGCTCAACCAGCTGCCCGCACCGCAGGTCAAGGAGATCACCGGGCTGCCCCCGGCGGTCGCGCTCCAGCAGCGCCGCGGCTCGGGCGGGGCCCGCTCGACCGTGGGCACGCTGACCACCCTGTCGAACCTGCTGCGGCTGCTGCTGTCACGCGCCGGCACCTACCCGGCCGGCACCACCCAGCGGCTGGAGGCCGAGGCCTTCTCCCCGAACACCGTCGCGGGTGCGTGCCCGACCTGCCACGGGCTGGGCCGCACGCACGTGGTCTCCGAACGGCTCATGGTGCCCGACCCGAAGCTGAGCATCCGCGAGGGCGCGGTGGCGGCCTGGCCCGGCGCGTGGCAGAGCGTCAACCTGCGCGACATCCTCGTCGCGCTCGGCGTCGACGTGGACCGGCCCTGGCACCGGCTGCCGAAGTCGCAGCGGGACTGGATTCTGTACACCGACGAGCAACCCGTCGTCGAGGTGCATCCGCACCGGGATCGCGGCGAAGCCGTGTACAACGGGCGGTTCTGGAGCGCCCGGTCGCACATCATGCATACGCTCACCGACTCCAAGAGCGAGCGCAACCGCGCCCGCGCGCTCCGCTTCGTGACGATCGGGCCGTGCCCCACCTGCGGCGGAACCGGGCTGCGGCCGGAGGCGCTGGCGGTGACCTTCGCCGGGCGCACCATCGCCGAACTCGTCGCGCTGCCGCTGTCGGAGCTGGCCGAGGTGCTGCGGCCCACCGCGGCCCTGGCCGACCCGGAGCCGGCGTGGGAGTCGTCGCTGTCAGGGGAGCACAGCGAAGTCGCCCGCACGCTCGCCGCCGACCTGACCGAACGGATCGGCGTGCTGACCGGACTGGGGCTCGGCTACCTGCAGCTCAACCGGCCGGCGCCGACGCTGTCGCCGGGCGAGGCGCAGCGGCTGCGGATCGCCACCCAGCTGCGTTCGGGACTGTTCGGCGTGGTGTACGTGCTCGACGAGCCGTCGGCCGGGTTGCACCCCGCCGACGCCGAGCCGCTCCTGCAGGTCCTCGACCAGCTGCGCGCCGCGGGCAACTCCGTCTTCGTCGTGGAGCACGACATGGACGTGGTACGCCGTGCGGACTGGGTCGTCGACGTCGGGCCCGGCGCGGGCGAGGCCGGCGGGCGGATCGTCTACAGCGGACCGGTCGCCGGGCTGCGCGACGCCGCCGAGTCGGCCACCCGCCCGTACCTGTTCCCCGGCGGCGCCCGGCCGCGGCGGCGCGAACCGCGCCACCCCACGGGCTGGCTGCGGCTGCGCGGCGTCAACCGGCACAACCTGCGTGACCTGGACGCCGACCTGCCGCTGGGCGTGCTGACGGCGGTGACCGGAGTGTCCGGGTCCGGCAAGTCGACGCTGGTCACGCAGGTGGTGGCCGAGGTCGTCGCCCGCCACCTCGGCGTCGCGGCGACGGAGCCCGACGACGACGCCGAAGGGGAGCCGTCCGTCGCGCCGGTCGACGACCAGGACGTGCTCGCCGCCGACGTGCGCGGCCTGGAGCACTTCGACCGGCTGGTACGCGTGGACCAGAAGCCGATCGGCCGCACGCCCCGCTCGAACCTCGCCACCTACACCGGCATGTTCGACGCCGTACGCAAGGTCTTCGCGGGCACCGAACAGGCGCGGGCCCGCGGCTACGACCCCGGGCGGTTCTCGTTCAACGTGCCGGCCGGCCGCTGCCCGACGTGTCAGGGCGAAGGCTTCGTCACCGTGGAGCTGATCTTCCTGCCGGGCACCTACGCGACCTGCCCCGACTGCCACGGCGCCCGCTACGACCCGGAGACGCTGGAGATCACGTACCGCGGCGCCACCATCGCCGACGTGCTGGCGATGACCGTCGAGCAGGCCTGGCGCTTCCTGGACGACGTGCCCGCGGCCGCCCGGAGTCTGGGCACCCTGCGCGAGGTCGGCCTCGGCTACCTGCGGCTCGGCCAGCCCGCCACCGAACTGTCCGGCGGTGAGGCGCAGCGCATCAAGCTCGCCACCGAGCTGCAGCGCGCACATCGCGGGCACACCCTCTACCTGCTGGACGAGCCGACCACCGGCTTGCACCCGGCCGACGTCGAGCTGCTGATGGGCCAGTTGCAGGACCTGGTCGACGCCGGGAACACGGTGATCGTCGTCGAGCACGACATGGGCGTGGTCGCGACCGCCGACTGGGTCGTCGATCTGGGGCCGGGCGGCGGTGACGCGGGCGGCCGGATCGTGGCCGCGGGCACCCCCGAGCAGGTCGCCGCGGCCGGCGGTCACACCGCCCGCTACCTGGCCCGCAGGCTGCCCGCGCGGCGGTCGCGCTAGCCGGTCCGGGCACGCCGCAGCGCCCGCCGGTCAGGTGCGCGGCGGGCGGTGCGGCCGGACCGGTTCACTTCAAGGCATCGCGCAGCGCGCCACGGACCCGGTCGGCGATGGCCGCCGGCGAGCCGTTCTGCGGGCCCGACGCGGGCATGTCCGCGTGCGGCCGGCTCGCAATCCGCTCGGCGGCGCGGGCCGCGGTGGCGAGGCCGATCAGCTGCTCGGCCGGCACGTTCTCGCGCAGGTAGCCGAACTCCTCGTCCTCTTCCAGCTCGGCGTGCTCGACGACGGCGTCGCGCAGCTCGATCAGGCCGTCGTCGAACTGCGGATGATCGATGCCCATCTCGTACAGCCGGGACAGGTCCTCGGTGGCCTGCTGCTCCTCCTGCAGCCGCGACTCGATGACGTCCTCGCCGTCGGGCACCCGCCGGGCGGCCAGCGGGTGCACCAGCTGCTGCTCGATGCTCTCGTGGAGCACCAGGAGGTCCTTCAGCTGCCGCCAGGCCGACTGCTTCTGCTCGCCGTGCGCCCGTGCGACCTGCCCGAACAGCTGCTTGATCTGCTCGTGGTGGGCCAGCAGCAGGTCGATCACGTCGTCGTTGCCGCTCTCCCAGGCCGTCTCGGCGGCCCGGCCGGAGCCGGCTTCGGCGCGCGGGCTGGCCGGGGCATGGGCGGTCTTCTTGCCGGTGTCCCCGGCGGTCTTGTGGATGGCCGCGCTGCTCGCTGTGCTCTTGGTGCCCGTGCTCTTCTTGCCGGTGGCGATGTTCGGTGAGGCCGTGCCCTGGTCGGAGCGCATCGTCTTCACCGCTGCCTTGACCAGTTCCTCCTTGCGCATGCCCGAGGTCCCGGTCACGCCGTGGTCTTTGAGCCAGCCGCGGAGTTGGTTGACGGTCATCGTGTCGATGTCGCCCGCCATGTCCGAGTGGTCCTGTCCCCGGGCCGCCGAACCGCTGCTACTCGTGTGCTCCGCCATCGTGTCGTCCCTTCTTCCTTCGACCCCCACCCCCGTGGCGCCACTGTCCATCCTGATGGAAACGGCATGGCCGCGGGCCGGGTTGGCGAACCTCGGCGTCCGGCGGGTGCGCCGAGCGGCGCGAGGTTTGACGCGATGCGGATCCGGGCAGCCAAGCGACGCGGAGCAACCCCGACTCACGCATTAAGGAGCACACCATGACCGTCGCCGGTATCATCTCGGCCATCATCGTCGGACTCGTCGTCGGCGCGCTCGGACGCCTGGTCGTGCCCGGTCGTCAGAGCCTGCCGATCTGGCTGACCATTGTGGTCGGCATCGTCGCGGCCATCATCGGCACCGCGATCGCGCAGGCCGTCGGCGTCGCCGTCACGGACGGCATCGACTGGATCGAACTCGTCTTCCAGGTCGGCCTCGCCGCGCTCGGCGTGGCGTTGCTCGCGGGCGTGCGCGGCCGCGGCACGGTCTGACCGCTGCGGTGGATGGCGGGCCCCGGACGATCATCGTCCGGGGCCCGCCCCGTGCCGCACGAGGGTGGTCGACCGGCGCGGTCGCCGAGTCGTCTACCGGGGCGGCCGTGCCGGGTGCGAGGATCGGATGCTGTGGAACCTGTTCGTTTCGACGCCGTGGTCGGCGCCGCCGCCCGGGGCGGGGTCGTGGTCCCTCTACCGTTCGATCCGGACGCCGTGTGGGGAGTCAAACCGCGCCACCACGTGACCGGCACCGTCGGCGGTATGCGGGTGCGGGGCGTCGTCGAGGCGGTGGGGGACGGGTTCGGGTTCACACTGGGCCCGGCGTGGCTGCGCGACTGCGGTGTCCAGGTCGGCGGGACAGTGGCGGTCGAGCTCGTGCCCGAGGGGCCGCAGCGCGCGGACCTCGCCGAGGACGTGGCCGCGGCGCTCGACGCCCATCCGCGGGCGGGGGCGTTCTTCGACTCGCTGGCCCAGTTCTACCGCCGGGCGTATCTGCGGTGGATCGACGCCACCAAACGCCGCCCGGAGCAGCGTCCGCTGCGGATTGCCGAGATGATCGAACTGCTCGAAGCGGGCCGCAAGGAACGACCGTCGGCTTAGGGCCCGCGGGCAAATGCCAGGTGGATCCGGCGGCCGCGAAGCGTTCGGGGCGCGTCCGCCCGTACCATCTGGTTTCTTAAAGTAGTTAAGCCCTTACGCAAAGTGACCCTGGCGCGTTGATGAATTGGGTGACGCACCCAGATCAACCAGGACAGGGGGACACCGTTGTCTCGTAGACGCCTTCTCACCGCGCACGTCGCGCTGGCCATGGCCGGCGGACTCGCGGTGGTCGCACCAGCGGCCGCGGCGGCCGCCGGCCCGTCAGGCCCGGCGCTCGTCAGCCAGCGGGCCGGAGTGGACCGGTCCGTGCCGGTACGCGGCCTGCCGCACGCGACGAACATCATCAGCAAGGGCGCGGGCACCACGCGCGCCGTCGGCCGGACGCAGTCGAACCAGGCGCTCGCGGCCAGCCTGGCCATCACCAAGGTGGGTACGCCGGAAACGGTCCTCGCCGGTGAGGAGATCACCTACACGATCTCCGTCACCAACAACGGACCCGACCCCGCGCGGGCCGTGACCGTCACGGACGTACTGCCCACCGGCGTGACGTTCCTGACCAGCTCGACCCCGTGCGACAACGCCGCGGGCACGCTGACCTGCCTGCTGGGCCCGATGACGGCCGGCCAGACGATCCAGTTCGTGGTCCAGGTCCGCGTCGACGCCAGCTTCACCGGCCTCACGCTCACCAACTCGGCCACCGTCACCAGCCCGAGCGACGAGTCGCCCAGCACCGTGACCACGACGACCAGGGTCGCCACCGCCGCCGACCTCTCGCTCACCAAGGTGTGCAAGCCCGACGAGCCCGCCGCGGCCGGCGCCGAGGGCTACTGCGACATCTACGTCGACAACCTGGGCCCGTCCGACGCCCAGAACGTGACGCTGACCGACGTGCTCACCTCCGCGGCACCGTTCCGGGTGTCGCGGGTGCGGGTGAGCCCGGGGACCTGCGCGGCGATCCCGACCGAGCCGACCCGCGATTTCACCCTCAACTGCACGCTGGGGACGATCGCGGCCGGGACGCGGGGTGTGGTGCGGGTCGTCGTGACCGCCGAGGACGTGACCCAGATCAACGACACCGCGACGGTACGCAGCACGACCGCCGACCCGGACAAGGGCAACAACAAGGCGACCGGCCGCGTCGACTTCCTCGGCTCGGCTGACCTGAGCCTGGTGAAGACCGGCGACGCGACCGTCGACGCGGGCGGCACCCTCACCTACACCATCACGGTGACCAACAGCGGCCCGTCGACGGCTCGCGACGTGGTCGTGCGCGACACCATGCCCGCCGGGGTCACCTTCGACTCGGTGACGTCTCCGTCCGGCTCGTGCACCAACGGGCAGCCCGACGGCGGCAAGCTGGAGTGCGGCCTGGGCAACCTCGCCAACGGTGCGACCGCGACCATCACGGTCGTCGGCCGGGTCACCGCGGACCTGGTGCCCGGCACGCGCCTGTTCAACGACGCCATCGTGTCCAGCGCCACCGCCGACCCGGACAACAGCGACGTCCGTGCCAGCATCCCCACCGACGTCACCGCGTCGGCCGACCTGTCGGTGACCAAGGTCGACTCGCCGGACCCGGTGACGGCCGGCGAGCAGCTGAAGTACACCATCGTCGCGACCAACGCCGGCCCGTCGAACGCGGAGAACGTCGTGCTGACGGACACGCTGCCCGCCGGCACGACGTTCGTGGAGAGCAGCGGCGACGCCGTGTGCACCGCGGAGGAGCCGGGTGAGGTCGTCTGCACGCTCGGCACGCTCGCGGTGGGCCCGGGCCGGACGGTCAAGTTGACGGTGGCGGTCGGGGCGGACGTGCCGGACGGCACGACGCTGACCAACTCGGTCACGGTGTCCTCCACGACTTCCGACCCGAACGGCGACAACAACACGGCCACCACGGAGACCACCGTGGAGACCTCCGCGGACCTCGCGATCGAGGCCGCGGCGACGCAGACCTGGCAGGAGCAGGAGGCGCTCACGTCCGGCGACAAGAAGGACAAGGGCACGATCGTGCTGCTCACGCTGACGGTCCGCAACCTCGGCCCGTCGGACGCGCAGAACATCACGGTGCTGGACACCCTGCCGCTGCGCCCGGACAAGGTCGGGGTGGAGTCGCTGCCGTCGGCCTGCACCTACGACTCGGGGCAGGACCACGTCGTGACCTGCACCGCCGAGAGCCTGGCGGCGGGCGGCACGCTCGAGTTCCCGATCAAGCTGAGGGTCCGTGCCGAGGGCGAGCTCACCAACACCGCCACGGTGTCGAGCACGACCGAGGACCCGAACCTCGACAACAACACGAGCACCATCCGGTTCTTCGTCTGGAAGAAGAAGAACTGACGATCGGCCGGCGCCTCCTGCCTTTCACCGATCCACGGCAGGAGGCGCCGGCCTCAGCCCGTCGAGCAGCACCACGCCGACGGTGTCGCCGAGCACGGCGAGCATGTCCCCGGCGGGGGAGAAGCCGCCGACGGCCCCGGCGGGTTCGGTCCACAGGAGACTTCCCACGGCGTCGAACAGCACCGCACCGCCGTCGTCGACGGCGAGGACCAGGGGCCCGTGCCCGCCCCATACGCAGCGGGTGGACACCGCGGCGAGCGGCGACCGCCCGGACAGGCCCGGCGGCAGGCCCTCCGGCCGGACCAGGCGGCCGTGCACGACCCGGTCGCCGTCGAGCGTGAGCAGCACCGCGGCCGGGGTGTCGTCCGGGGCGCCGCCCGCGACGAGCAGCCCGGTGCCGTCCGGGGCGAAGGCCAGCGCGTTCACGACGGACAGTCCGGTGTCGTGGTGGAACCTGATCGTGCCGGAGGCCGCGTCGCGTACGGCGATCCCGCCCGCCTCGCCGGCGTGGGCCAGCAGCCGGCCCGCGTGGTCGAGCGCCACCGGGCCGCAGGTGTCGACCTGCAGCTCGACGAGGACCTCGCCCGTCCCGGGGTCGATCACCCGCAGCCCGCGCCCCACGGATCCGGCCGCGACGCGTCGGCCGTCCCCGCTGAACCCGATCCGGACCGTCATGAGGGCCATGTCGAAGTCGTCCACGGACTCCCGCGCCGGTCCGAGGTCGAGCTGCCACAGCTCCTTGCCGTCGGGCGTCCGCCAGGCGTGCAGGCGGCCCTCGACCGAGGCGACCGCGACCGAGCCGTCCGGGCTGAGCTGCACGTCCAGCGCCTCGTCATGGAAGCCGCTGCCGTCGAGCAGCAGCCGGCCGGGGACCTGCGGGCCGGTGCCCCACACCACGATGTCGCCGCCGCTGTGGTGCCACTCGGCCGCCGCGCACAGCACCAGCCAGGCCGGGTCCGGCGGGCACGCCACCGAGACGGCCCCCTCGCCGAAGTTGGCGAAGTCGTCCTCGCCGGGCGAGCGCGGGGTGCCGCCGCTCTGGACGTCGTCGAGGTCGCCGAGTTCGCGCCAGGCCGCCAGCCGGTGCCAGGGCCGGTGCTGCCCGGCGCGCTGCTCGTCCCACCAGCTGTCGGGCATCGGCCTGTACCGCGCGGGCCAGTCGAGCAACCGCGGGCGGGCGGCGGCCAGGTCGTCGGGATGCGCGTGTTCGAGCAGCGGCACGGCGTCGGCCCAGGCCTCGGCCGAGGGCTCACCGGCCAGCACCGTGTCCAGAGTGGTCGCGCCGTCGCCCATGTGCCGCCTCCGCCGTCAGGCGCGCGGCCCGCTCTCGCCGCGCTGCGGCCCGCACCGTATCAGCGGCGGGCCTCGTCGAGCGCCCGCAGGTACTCGTCGACCGTGCAGGTCGCGTGCGAGAACAGCGGATAGCGCGCGACCATGGCGTCGTACGCGGCCGGACCTGCCTCGGACGCGGTGGCGTCCGGAATGGTCGTCACGTGGTAGCCGCGTTCCATCGCGGCACGGGCGGTCGACTCGACGCACATGGTGCCGATCATCCCGGCGACGGCGAAGAACTCCACCCCGTGGTGGCGCAGCTGCGCGTCGAGGTCGGTGCTGGCGAACACGTCGATGTTCTTGTGCGGCGCGAGCGCGACCTCGCCGGGGCCCGGTGACAGTTCGGGGTGGAACTCGGCGGCCCAGCTGCCGGCCTCGAAGAGCCGGTTGTCGAACATCTCCCGGTGGATCCCGGTCAGCCGGCCCCAGCGGTTGTACTCCTCGTCGCTGTAGGACATCCCGGAGAAGAACACGGGCACGTCGCGTTCCCGCACACCGGCCAGCAGCCGGCGCAGGTTGTCGAAGGTGCCGATCCGTGCGAACTCGTCCTTGTACAGCGCGTGGCCTTTGCCCTTGGGGTCGAACACCTCGTTAACGGTGTCGATCAGCAGCAGCCCGCAGCGTCCCGGTGCGTAGTCGTCGCCAGGCATGGTCCCTCCTCGCTCAGATGAGTTCCAGGCCGCCGTCGACGGCCAGGATCTGCCCGGTGAGCCAGACCGCGTCGGGGTCGGCCAGCCGCAGGATCCAGGTGGCGACCTCGTGCGGTTCGCCGCGCCGGCCGAGCGGGATGCGTTCGGCCTCCTGCTTCTTGATCTGGGCGAGCAGCTCGGGTGACAGGCCGGCCGCGCCGAGCGCCTCGCTCTCGGTGGGCCCGGGCGCGACCGCGTTGACGCGGATGCCCGCGGGGGCCAGTTCCAGTGCCCAGCTGCGGGTGAGCTGCTCGACGGCGGCTTTGGTGGCGGCGTAGTGGGACGCGCCGGGCAGCGGCCGGCGGCCGTACGTGCTGGAGACGTTGACGATCGAGCCGCGGGTCTCGCGCAGGTGCGGCAGCGCGGCACGGGCGAGCAGGCTGGGGGCGGTGACGTTGACCTCGAACAGGTCCGCGATGCGCTCGGCGGTGGCTTCGGCCAGCGGCATCAGCGCGGTGATGCCCGCGTTGTTGACCAGCACGTCGATCCGTCCCCACCGATCGACGGCGGCCGCGGTGATGGTGTCGGCCGCGTGCGGCGCCCGGACGTCGATGGCCAGCGGGACGACTGCCGGGTGCTGCCGGGCGGTGGCCTCGAGGGCCTGCGCGCGGCGTCCGACGCCCAGGACCTTCGCTCCGTGCTCGGCGAACGCGAGTGCGGCGGCGCGCCCGATGCCTGAGCCTGCCCCGGTGACGATGACGACGCGGTCGGCGAAGGATAAATCGGTGGATGGCATGACGGTGTCGGCTCCTTACGGTGTGCTGGTGGTGAGCCGCCGTGGGGGCGCCGGGCGGCCCCCCGGGGGCCCGCCCCCGGGGCGCAGGCGGGGGCGGGGCCGGGGGCCC
>NZ_ML769321.1:194717-263212 GCF_009720365.1 Catellatospora paridis
CCCCCCCCGGGGGGGGGGGTGGGGCCCGCCGGTGCGCCCCCCGCCCGCCCCGGCGCCCCCACGACGAAGTCGCTCAGGCGGCGTCGCGGCCGGCGAACCACGCCGCGAAGTCGGTCTTGCCCAGGTGCGCCTCGCCGGCCGGCGCCAGCAGCGAGGTGTTGGCCACCGCGGCGCCGAAGTAGGTCGCCTCGGGGTCGGTGATCACCTGGCGGTCGTCGCCCTCGGCGGCGAGCAGCCGGCGCACCAGGTCGTCCTGGCCGATCTTCTCCGGGCCGGCGATGTCGTAGGTGCCGTTGACCGGCTCGGCCTCGGCCGCGGCGGCGACGGCGGCGGAGACGTCGTCGGCGGCGATCGGCTGCATCATGGCCGGCGGCAGGTGGATCGCCTCGCCGCGGGTGCCGCCGTGTGCGATCGCGCTGGTGAACTCCATGAACTGGGTCGCCCGCACGATGGTGTACGGCACGCCCGCGGCCTTGATCAGCTCCTCCTGGGCGACCTTGGCGCGCATGTAGCCGCTGTCCGGGATGAGGTCCGCGCCGACGATCGACAGTGCCACGTGGTGGCCCACGCCGGCCTTCTTCTCGGCGGCCATCACGTTGCCGGTGGAAGTCCGGAAGAACTCCATGATCGCGTTGTCCTCGAAGTTCGGCCCGTTGGCCACGTCGACGACCACGTCCGCGCCCTTGAGCGCGTCGTCCAGGCCGGCTCCGGTGATGGTGTCGACACCCGTGCTGGGCGAGGCGGCGAACACGTCGTGGCCGTCGGCGCGCAGCCGCTTGGCGACGTTGCTGCCGATCAGGCCGGTGCCGCCGATGATGACGATCTTCATGGTGCTTCTCCTCCGCAAACTCGGATGTTTCTTGTCCGAGACAGTACTCGGACAGATCGTGTCCGAGTAACGGGTACACTGGAATTGTGAAAATGTCCTCAGGCGTCGAGTGGGCCCTGCACTGCTGCGTGGTGCTCACCGCGGCGGAGCGTCCGGTGCCCGCGTCGCGGCTGGCCGAGCTGCACGACGTCTCCGGCACCTATCTAGCCAAGCAGCTCCAGGACCTCTCGCGGGCCGGTCTGGTGCGCTCCGTGCAGGGCAAATCGGGCGGCTATGTCCTCACCAGGGCGCCCAAGGACATTTCCCTGCTCGACGTCGTCGAAGCCGTCGACGGCGCGCGGCCCGCCTTCGTGTGCACCGAGATCCGCCAGCGCGGCCCGCTGGCCACCCCGGCGGAGGCCTGCACCAGGCCCTGCCCCATCGCCCGCGCCATGGGCGCCGCCGATCAGGCCTGGCGGGCGGCGCTGCGCGAGACGACCATCGCCGACCTCGCCCGCACCATCACCGACGACAGCGGCCCGCACGCCTTCGACGGCATACGGACCTGGCTCAGCGCACCGGGAGGCCGGATCTGATCAGCGCGGGTCAGACGTCCGCGGTCAGCCGGATCGTGTCCGCGGCGATCCGTGAGCTGTGCTGAGCGACCTTGTTCCGCAGGCTCAGCTCGGGCACGTGGGCGTGGCGGTCCGGCTCTGCCCGCCATCGGCAGCCGTCCTCGGTGCAGATCGCCTCCAGGTCTGTTCCTGGCGGGCCGAAGTCGATGATCTCGACGAGGTGGTCGGTGTCCGGCCGTCCGGCGCGGCGGTTCGACCGCCGCCGGCGCCGCACCTCGACCCAGCCCGGCTGGTCGCGGTAAGCCGGCGGCACCAGCGCGCGCGGCCGGTTGTACGCGTTGACGACCCAGTGCAGCACGGTCAGTGGCACCGTCAAGACCATCAGCGCAAAGGCGCCCTTGGCCGGCGCGAGGGTCAGTTTGCCGACCACGAATTGCAGCCCGAGCAGCAGGAAGAAACCGGCGATCGCGGACAGCGGCAGCAGTGCGGTCACGTAGCTGCGCGGGAAGACGTCGTACATCCTCACGTGGCGGACGGGCAGCGAACCCTCGTGTTCACCGCGCCACAGCGCCGGCACCACCCGCCAGACGTGCCGGAGGTACACGAGGGCGCCTGCCACCGTCAGGAACCCCAGCGGAACCCACCACCACACCGTTTTCACCCGCGCGACGATAGCCTGACCTGGGATTATTCACCTCATCGGAGCCGGGAAAGATCAACCCGATAGGGTTCCGGGATGCCCCTGCGCTCCGAGAACGCCGACTCCGTCACCACGCTGCTGCACGCCGACGACGGCACCCCGCTCGCCCGGCTGCGCCTGCGCGAGGACGACGGCACCCTGCTCGCCGAGCGCGTGCTGCCGGTGCCCGGAGCAGACCTTGACCGGGTCGCCGCGCAGGCCCGCCACGACCTCGCCGGACGCCGGCTGACCACGCCCGACGACGCGCTCGCCCGCGCACTGGTCGACGGCGGCCTGCGGCTGCGCCGAGCCGCCACGGAGATGCACCACGACCTGACCGGCCTCCCGCCGCTTCCGCCGCTGCCCGCCGGCTGGTCGCTGCGGCCCGCCGGCTGGGACGACGACCTGGCCGAAGGGCTCGGCGCGGCGTACGGCCCCGAGCACCCCGACGGCCGGTGGCAGGACAGCGACACCAAGCAGATCAGGTCCATGTTCGAACACGGCGACCCGGTGCCGCCGCTGGCCGAGGCCTCGGCGCGGGTCGCCGGACCCGACGGGCGCAGCGCCGGACATGTGCTGTGCGCCGGGCCCGTGCCGTGGACCGACGACGACTGCGCCTGGATCCTCAACCTGGGCGTCGCGCCACCGGCGCAGGGCCTCGGGCTCGGCCGTGTGCTGCTGGTGCACGCGATGCACGGCGCCCACGCGGCCGGGCTGCCGCGGCTCGGCCTGGAGGTCGCCGACGGCAACCACGCCCGCCGGTTGTACGACAGCGTCGGCTTCCAGGTGCGCGCCCGGGTGCTCGCCGTGGACCTGCCGCCGCTCGGCTGACCTCGGCGTAGACCTTCATCGCGTCACGGACGAGAACGGCTGTGCCCGTGCCGTCCCGGTCGTAATTCGCGTTGAAGCGCGGGTCGGCGACGTACAACTCGCCCAGGCCGTCGAATTGGCGCGTGGTTCTATAGTCTCCGCCGTGCGTAAAAGCAGAAATGTTCTCGGGTTTCTCGCGGTCTCCTGGTTGCTCTCCTGTGTCCTGCTTCTTGGCATATGGTTTGTGACTGGGTTCTCCATGAATGGCGGTCTATCCACAGCCGAAGTGCATGAGCAGGGTTTCTGGGGAATGTTGCTATGCGGAGTCGCCCTGGGTGGTGCGGCAGCTCTCAGTCTGACCAGCAAGTTTCTGTCCATGCGTCGCGCGGCCATCGCTTTCGGCGCCATCGCCGCTCTGCTCGTTTGCCCTGTGGGACGGGCCGCCACCTACGCCTACAAGCAACTGCGCTACCAGCCGTGCACGACTGTTTCCGTTTTGTGGGACTGTCCAACGGATTTGGACTAGCTCTCGGGGCCGCGCGGGGCTGTGGGGAGGGGCTTTACGGGCTCCGCGAAGTTACTGGGGGTCGAGGTGTCCTCGGGCTCGTCGGGTGATGCCGCAACTGGTATGTAGCCGCTGGTTGGCGGGTTGCGAAAGCCGTAGGCCACCACAATGCGTCGACCCTTCGCGACTGCCTCCTGGTAGTTCGGCGATCTTCACGTGATCGAGTGCACGGACAACGAAGTTCATTTGACGCTGCCGCTGATCCCATGTAATAGGACACTCACATTCGCCAATATCGCCGCTGTGAAAACCGTCAGCGCGAGGGCCGTGATCGCCAGAATCATCCATCGTCGGCGCAGCCAGGCTCGCATTAGATTACTTGACCAGCAGCAACGCCAAGATCACAAGTGTCTCTGTACAGGTGCTGACCGATTCGGGTCAACGAGCTTAGCGGCGGTCGAGGTGGCCGCGGTACCGCCGCGTCGTGGCGCAGCGGGTGCGTTGCCGCTGGTTGACGGGTTGGTGCCTGCTGCCATCCTCGGCAGCATGCACAGGTGGGACCGACCCGTCAGTCGGCTCGCGTCGACACCACGTTTGTGACGATCTCGTGACAGTTCGCGCGACGGGCGCGGACATCGCGTTGGCAGTTTCGGGCGGTGCGAACAGAACTCACCCCGTCGGCGACCGTCGTGGCCGCAGCAAGGCCGCGCGCATTGTGGGCGGACACCGCCAAAGGCGCCTGCATCGTGCTCGTCGTGCTGTGGCACGTGGTCATGAAGGACTACCTGCAGGTGGACTGGCACATCGGCATCCCCCTGCCCGGCGCCTGGGGCACCCTCGGGGAACAGCTGCTCCCGCTGCGGATGCCGCTGTTCTTCACCATCTCCGGTGTCTTCGCGACCACCGCCCTGGCCCGGACCTGGCGACAGACCGCACGATCGCGCGTCGCCAAGTTCCTCTACCTGTACGCCGCCTGGCTGCTGATCCACACGGCGATCCTGAGCGCCGTGCCGGACTTCGCCACCGCCCGCGCGGACTCGGCCCTGGCCCTGCTGGAACAGCTCACGATCACGCCCTCGAACCTGTGGTACCTCTACGCCCTCGCGGCCTACTTCGTCATCGCCAAAGCGCTGCACCGAGTGCCGCGCACCGTGGTCCTCGCTGCCGCCGCAGCTCTGTCGGCGATCACCGCATCGGGCGTGCTCGCCACCCCCGGTGACCGCGGCGGCCTCTACCAGAACCTGGTGTTCTTCCTGACAGGCGCATATTTACGGCCCCACATCGAACGCTGGGCGGAGACCGCCACCAGCCGTCGCCTCGCGCTTTCCTTCCTCGCGTACGCGAGCGCGCTGGCCGTCATGGCCGCCGCGGGTGCGCAGCGATGGCCCGGCGTATGGCTGGCCGTCGGACTCGTCGCCGTGGCCTTCGGCGTGACCGCCGCTGCCCGGCTGGCCCGAAGCCCCGCCATCGGCGGCCCGCTCGCCGCACTCGGACGCCGTACCCTGCCGATCTATGTGATCCACATGCCGCTGCTGGCACTGCTGCACCTGGTGCTGCACGAACCGATCTCGAACCTCGGGTTCACGGGCCAGATCATCGCGGCGCTGTGCTATCCGGCGGTGCTGTCCGCGGTCGTGATCGCGCTCTGCCTGCTGATCCACCGGGCACTGCTCACGCTGGGCGCGTCGTGGCTCTTCGAGCTGCCGCGACTGCGGAGCCGTCAGCCTCGACCCGGCCGGCAGTATGCGACGGCCGGGGAAGTGGCGCCGCCCGTCGGGTGATCGCACCCGACAGGCGGCGGTCAGGTTGCCGTAGGTCGTCCTACGACAACCTGATCACGACGTTTCGGTCGACCGGTGGCGGGCGTAGAGCCAGAACCCGGCCACCAGGGCCACTGCGGCGAGCGCTCCGATGCCGCCGAGAACGATTCCGCTGTTCAGAGTGGAGCTCTCGGACGCCGCGAGGGCGATCGTCGAGGGCGACGGCTCGATGGTCTCGCTGGGCGACTCGGACACGGTTGGGCTCGCCGAGGACGGCGAAGGGCTGGCCAGGGTCGGCGAGGGGCTGGCCGAGGGCGCTGCCGGGCTGGCCGCGACGGCCGGCTTGGGGCTGGTCGCGGTACGGGTCGGCGACGGCTTGGGCTTGGCGCAGGTGGCAGCGGTGACGCCGGGGACCTTCAGCGCGATCGAGATGGAGTTGTTCGACGTCTTCGGGTCGCCCGCGTAGTCCAGGCGGTATCGGCCAGGGGAGACGCACTTCTTCTTGAGCACGAAGTATTGGGTGCTCGTGTTGCCGCCGCTGCCGCCGTTGTACGTGTCCAGCCAGATCGAGCCGTTGACTTTGCAGCGGACGTGGGTGTGCGCGGTCACGACCGTGCACAGGCCGGGGTACTGCGCGAAGTACTTCTCATCCAGCTGCCGGAACACCGTGCCGGGTGGCGCGGTGATGTCCTTGACGACGGAGGTGTCCGCGGTGTTTTCCGGGCCGAAGTTGTGGGTCCGCACGACGACGGTCACGTAGCCGATGCCGGTGTCGCCCTTGAACAGGCCGCTGTTGGGATTGACCGTCGCCAGCTCGACCTTGGCCGACACCAACTGGATCGCGACGTCGGCGCTCGGCGCCTGTGCCGCGGCCGGCGTGCCGGTCAGCGCGACACTGGCCAGTGCCGCGCACACCATCGATGCGACCCGGCGCATGAGGACCCCTCTCCTGGTGAGTGCGGGGACCGTAGCACTTCGGGACTGCGCGCGACATCCACCTGATCTTCACACTGGGCCGAAGCGGTAGCCGAAGCCGCGCACCGTCTGCACGTACACCGGGGTGGTCGTGTCGTCCTCGATTTTTGCGCGCAGGCGTTGCACGCAGGCGTCGACCAGGCGGGAGTCGCCGAGGAAGTCGTGCTGCCAGACGGCTTCCAGCAGCTGGTGGCGGCTGTGCACCCGGCCGGGCGTGGCCGACAGGGTGAGCAGCAGCCGCATCTCGGTGGGGGCGAGCCGGACGCGCCGGCCGTCCTTGCCGACGCAGAGCGAGGCCCGGTTGATGCTCAGCGCGCCGTGCTGCTCGGACCCCTCGGGCCGAGCCGACCTGCCCGAGGTACGGCAAGCACGCCGCAGGACTGCGCGGATGCGTGCCTCGACGATCCGGGCGTGCACCGGCTGGACCACGTAGTCGTCGGCGCCCGCCTCCAGGGCTGCGACGACGTCGATGTCGTCGTCGCGGGCGGTCAACACGATGATCGGCAGGTCGCCTTCGTCCCGCAGGTGACGGCACACGTCGAAGCCGTCCATGCCCGGCAGCGCCAGGTCGAGGACGACGACCTGGGCGGCGAACGTACGCAGCCGGGCGAGGCCCTGCTCGCCGCTGTCGGCGGTGTCGACGGTATGGCCATGCCGGGTCAGCGCCAGGCGCAGGCCTTCGCGGGCCGGGCGATGATCGTCGATCAGGAGTACGCGGGCCATGGGATGCGGAGCGCTTACCGGAACTCGACGGTGACGCGGGGCCCGCTCGGCGTCCGCCGGAGGCCGTGGCCCAGTGGATGTCGGCGCGGGCGGAATCGTCGGGGGAGCGAGGTGCGCACGTCGTTCATGCTGCACAGCCCATCGCATGTCCTGTTAGCGCAGCATGAGCTGGTTCGCTCACACCGTCCTCACGTCTGACCGCGAGCGGGCGGCGTCCGGCATGTTCCGGACGCCGCCCGCCGGGTCACTTGCCGGACTCGCTGGAGGAGGCACGGTCCGGTGCGTGGCCGTGGCCGCCGAGGACGCCCGCCTCGGCCGCCTTGGTGATCGCGTCTGCTTCGGCCTGGGTCAGCTTGCCGGCCTTGACCGCCGCGGCCAGCCGGTCCTTGAGCTGCTGGGTGCGGTCGGCGGTCCTGTCGTTGGACTTGTCACGGGCCTTGCCGTCCGGGCGCAGTTGGGACTGCACCTTCTCCAGCGCGGCCGAGACCTTGGCCTGGTCGATGCCGAGTTCCTTGGCGAGCGCCGCGGACAGCTTCTGCTGATGCTCGGCCTGCTGGTAGCCCTTGTCCTTGCCTTGCGACGAGGTCGCGGCGGGCGTGGACCCGCTGCCTTCGGCTGCCCATGCCGTGGCGGGCGCCGCGATGCCGAGCGCCAGTACGCCCGCTGCGCCGGCCGTGACCAGGGTCTTCTTCGAGAACTTCATCATGCGAGGCTCCTTGGGATCGGTGAGCTTCCGACGCTGACGCGTGTTCCTCGGCGAAGCGCCCAGGCAACCTCCGACAGTCCTGGCAGTAGGGCGCGAGGGTGCCGGTTCTATGCCTGGATGAGCGGATTGTGCACAGGGGACGTTCAGTGATCACAGGCGGCACACAGCGGGCACGACCGCCTACGCGGTCGTCCCGGCGAGCACGTCCTCGATGCGGATCGGCAGGCGGCGGTGGCGTACGCCGGTGGCGTGGAAGACGGCGTTGGCGACGGCCGCGGCGACGCCTACCATGCTGACCTCGCCGAGGCCCTTGACCCCGACGGGGTGGAAGCGCAGGTCGGGTTCGCCGATGAAGTCGACGTCGAGGGTGCCGATGTCGGCGTTGACCGGCACCGGGTATTCCTCGAGGCTGTTGTTGAGGAAGCCGCCGTAGCGGGGGTCGACCGCGCCGGCTTCGCGCAGGCTCGCGCCGATGCCCCAGACGATGCCGCCGCGCACCTGGCTGGCGGCGGTGACGGGGCTGGCCACCCGGCCGCAGTCGGCGACGCTGACGACGCGGGGCACGCGGATGCGGCAGGTCGTCGGCTCGACGCGCACCTCGACGAAGTGGGCGATCCAGCTGAACGTGCTGTACCCGGGGAACTCCGGCCCGGACAGGGTGGGCAGGCCCTTGCGGGCGTGCTCGGCGTCCTGCTCGGTCTGGCCGGGTCCGAGCGTCTCGGCACGGGCCTCGACCTGGTCGCGGCCGGTCGCGCGGACGGCGGACGCGACGTCCACCGGGCCGCGGGTATCCATGCCGAGCTGTTCGCGCAGCGCGCGCAGCGCCGCATGCACGGCGCCCAGGGTGGACGCGGTGCCCCAGGATCCGGCGGTCAGGTGCTGGGTGGCGACGCGGGTGTCGCCGACGACGATGTCGACGTCGTGCACACCGATGCCGAGGTTCTCCGCGACCAGGATGGCGATGGTCGAGCGGATGCCCTGGCCCATCTCGTGCCCGTCGACCTCGACGCGGATCCGGCCGTCGGCGCCGGCCACCAGGTGCGCGGCGGAGGGCACGATCGAGGCGGGGTACGCGCCGACCGCGACGCCCCAGCCGACCAGTGACCCGTCTTCGGCGCGCATGCTCGCCGGGCGCTGCTGACGGGCGCTCCACCCGAAGCGCTTCGCGCCGCGGCGCAGGCACTGGGCCAGGTGGCGGGACGAGAACGGCTCGCCGCTGACCGGGTCGACGGTGGTGTCGTTGGCGAGCCGGAATTCGAGCGGGTCGCGGTGTGCGGCGTAGGCGAGCTCGTCGACGGCGGATTCGAACGCGAACGCGGCCGGGTGCTCGAACGGGGCGCGCATGAAGCCGGGGCTCTGGGTGTCCATCCGGGCGAAGGTCTGCCGGCCGCGGAAGTCGCGGATGCCGTACAGCCGGGAGGTGATCTCGGTGTACATCAGCGGGAACAGGTCGTGCCGGGAGGTCTGGTGCTCGACCTCGTGGATCGCGGCGACCATACGGCCGTGCTCGTCGGCGCCCAGCCGGATCCGGTGCCGGCTCGCGGGCCGGAAGCTGGTGTGGTGGAACAGCTGGGCGCGGGACACGACGAGCTTGACCGGGCGGCCGAGCCTACGCGCGGCCAGCGCCAGCGGCCCGATGTGGATCTGGAGCGAGTTCTTCTGCCCGAACCCGCCGCCGGTGTACGGCGAGATGACTTCGACGTTCGCGGCGTCGATGCCGAGCTGCTGGGCCAGGCCGTGGCGGATCGCGCCGGCGTTCTGGGTGCCCTCGTGCACGACCAGGGTGTCGCCGCGCCAGGAGACGGTCGCGCCGATCAGCTCCATCGGGTTCTGGTGCTGCGCCGGCTGGTCGTAGGTGGCGTCGACGTGCAGCGCGGCGGTCGCGTACGCGGATTCGGCGTCGCCGACGTCGAGGTCGGCGAGGAACGGCAGCGGGATGGTCGCGGGCTGGGACAGCCGCTCGACACCGGGGGAGTCGAGGGTGGCCGCGAACGGCTCGGTCTCGTAGCGGGCGCGCACCAGGTTGGCGGCCTCGGTCGCGGCGGTCAGCGTCTCGGCGACGACCAGGGCGATTGCCTGGCCGCGGTAGGCGATGCGGTCGTCGAGCAGCGGCTGCAGGCTCTGCACGCCGTAGCCGCCGCCCATGACGAAACCCGGGGACTGCAGGTCCAGGTGGTCGAGGTGGGAGAGCACGAGCAGGACGCCGGGCACCGCGGCGGCGGCGGAGACGTCCAGTTCGGCGATGCGGCCGCGGCCGATGGTCGCGGTGGCCAGCGTCGCGTGGGCGAGCTGGTCGGGGTGCAGGTCGGTGGCGTACAGCGCGGCGCCGGTGACCTTCTCGCGGGCGTCGACGCGCCTGGTGTCGACGGGCTGCGTGTCCTGGGGTTCTGGGCTCATCCGACCGCCCTGCTTCCGGCCAGGCGCACCGCGTCGGCGACGGTGCGCGTACCCAGCTCGATCTTGAACGCGTTGGCGCGGCCCGGGCGCGCGCCGGTGAATGCGGCCTCCCCGGCGGCGCGGGCGCTCGCCTCGGTGATCGCGTTCCCGCGTAGTGCCTGCTCGGCCGCGGGCACCCGCCACGGACGGGTGGCCACGCCGCCGACGGCGATGCGGCACTCGTCGACCCGGCCGTCGCCGTCCAGGGTCAGCGCGACCGCCGCGGAGACCAGCGCGAACGCGTACGACTCCCGGTCGCGGATCTTCAGGTAGGCCGACCCGCGGCCCGCCGGGGTCACGGGCACCCGGACCCGGGTGATGATCTCGCCGGGTGCCAGGTTGTGCTCGTGCTGCGGGGTGTCGCCCGGCTCGCGGTGCAGCCGGGCCAGCGGCAGGCTGCGTGCCCCGCCCGGCCCGTGCACGTCCACCTCGGCGTCGAACGCGACCAGCGCCGTGGCCCAGTCGCCCGGATACACCGCGATACACGCCTCGCTCCCACCGAACAGCGCGTTCGAGCGGTCGAGGCCTTCTTGCGCGGCGCAGCCGCTGCCTGGGCTGCGCTTGTTGCATGCGAACGGCTCCCCGCCCCGGAAGTACGGGCAGCGGGTGCGTTGCAGCAGGTTGCCGCCGAGTGTGGCCATGTTGCGCAGCTGCTGCGACGCCGCCCGCCACAGCGACTCCGACAGCGCCGGGTAGTCGCGGCGCAGCCTGCCGTCCTCGGCGACGTCGGCCATCCGCGCGCCCGCGCCGAAGACCAGCTCCCGGTCGCCGGAGGTGTCGAAGCCGGCCAGGTCGGCGACCCGGTGCACGTCCACCACCGCCGACGGGGTCTCGATCTCCAGCTTCATCAGGTCGTACAGTGTCGTGCCGCCCGCCAGCAGCCGCGCCTGCGGACCGGCCGCCGCCAGCGCGTCCACGGCTTCGGCGAGGGTCTCGACCTTCGTGTACGCGAACGGGCGCACGCCTCAGCGCCCCTGCTCGGCGACGGCCCGCACCGCTGCGACGATGCCTGCGTACGCCCCGCACCGGCACAGGTTGCCGCTCATGTACTCGCGCACCTCGTCGTCGTCCCCGGCG
This sequence comes from Catellatospora paridis, assembly GCF_009720365.1. Taxonomy (GTDB): domain Bacteria; phylum Actinomycetota; class Actinomycetes; order Mycobacteriales; family Micromonosporaceae; genus Catellatospora; species Catellatospora paridis. Next base: position 205,772 of record NZ_ML769321.1, read on the forward strand.
TGCCCTTCGGCCAGGCAGGCCAGCCCGGACATGATCTGTCCGGGGGTGCAGTAGCCGCACTGCAGCGCGTCGTGGTCGATGAACGCCTGCTGCAGCGGGTGCAGCTCGCCGTCGGGCCCGGCCACGCCCTCGACCGTGGTCACGTCGGCACCGGTGACCTGCACCGCGGGCGTCAGGCAGGACACCACCCGGCGGCCGTCGAGGTGCACCGTGCACGCGCCGCACTGGCCGTGGTCGCAGCCCTTCTTCGGGCCGGTCACGCCGAGCCGCTCCCGCAGCACGTCGAGCAGCGACTCGCGGGTGTCGACGCGCAGCCGCACCGGCTCGCCGTTGACCGTGCACGCCAGGTCGAGTTCGTGCGCCGAGCCCGCGGCGGTCGAGGCCGTGGCAGCCATCTCGCCTCCCGGTGCCCCGCCGGCCGCGCACCCGGTCGGCGCTGCGGTCCGCGCGGCGGCCACATCACCGGATTTTATGACAAATCCGGCTGCCGGGTGCCGTTACCGAGACACGGCTGGGCTCAGCTGTGCAGGCTGCGGCCGCCGTCGACGACGATGCGCTGGCCGGTGACGAAGCCCGCGCCCTCGGCGGCCAGGAAGGCGACCACGTGCGCGATGTCGTCCGGCGTGCCCATCCGCCCGGCGGGCACCGTGGCCAGGTAACCGTCCACCGAGGAGCCCTCGTGCCGCTCGACCGGGATCCACCCGGGCGCGACGCTGTTCACCGTGATGCCGTGCGGGGCCAGCTCACGCGCCCAGGCACGGGCGAGGCCGATCTGCGCGTTCTTCGCGGTGGCGTATGCCGACCAGCCCGGCTGCGGCCGGTCGGCGACCTCCGAGTCGAGGTGCACGATGCGCCCGTAGCCGCGCGCGATCATGCCGGGCGTCAGCGCCCGCCCGAGCAGCACCGGGCTGTGTACGAAGAACGCCAGCTGCGCCTCGAAAGCCGCCCGGTCGGCGTCGGCGATCCGCGCCTCGGGCTGCGGCCCGGTCGCGTTGAGCACCAGCACGTCCACCGGGCCGAGCTGCGCGGCGATCGCGTCGGCCAGCCGGGCCACGTCCTGCTCATCGGTGACGTCCGCGGGGAACGCGCCCGCGGTGCCGCCCTCGGCGCGGATCTCGTCGACCAGCTCGGCGAGGGGCTTCTCCTGGCGGCCGTTGACGGCCACGGCCATGCCGTCGCGGGCCAGCCGCCGGGCGATCACCCGGCCCAGTCCGCGGGAGCTGCCGGTGATCAGGGCTACGCGTGTCGTCACGGGCGCGATCATGCCAGTGCCCGCGGGGGCGGCCCGATCAGGCCCGCAGGTCGACCACCAGGCGGAACAGGTCGGCACGCAGCCAGGAGTGGGTGACCTCGACGGTGCGGCCGGTGCGTTCGCTGTCGGTGCGGCTGGCGATCCAGACGACCTCGGTGTTGCGGGGCAGGTCCAGGATCTCGCGGACGGCCGGGGGCGGGGCCGTGATCTCGGCGCGCAGGGCGTGCCGCCGCGGGCGCAGGCCGTAGGCCTGCTCCAGGGCGGTGAACAGGGAGTCGTGCCGGGGCAGGGCCTCGTGCAGGCCGGGCACGAGGTCGGTGGCGAGCCAGCTGGTCTTGCACAGGGCCCGCTGCCCGTCGACCCAGCCGACACGGTGCAGCACCAGCACGTCCACGCCGTCGCCGAGGTCTTCGGGCGGGGCCTGTGCCGGGGCGTCGACGACCTCGGCCCGGGCGCTGCCGCCGGCCGCCCGGACGACCTGTGACCAGCTCAGCGCCGACCGCGGCGTGACGACCAGGTCGTAGCGGCGGCTCACGAACGTGCCGCTGCCGCGCCGCCGGCGCACGACCCGCCGCTGCTCCAGCTCGTCCAGCGCGGCCCGGGCGGTCAGCCGGTTCACGGCGTGCCGCCGGGCCAGCTCGTGTTCGGACGGCACGCGCGCGCCCGCGGGCTCGGCGGCCAGCTCGCGTTCGAGCCGGTCGGCCAGCACCAGATAGGTCGGGACGTCCATCCCGACATCCTAAAGCGGGCTAGACAGGACGGCTGCCCGTTGCGACAGCCTTCTTGCTGGCAGCAACCGGTGTTCACATTCCGTCAACCGTCCGCCTGGACAGTCAGCGCCGAGGTTGTCTACACAAGCACTCGGAAGGCGGCACCATGCGCGTGATCATCGTCGGCGGCGGCGTACTGGGGCTGATGCACGCCCGGTCTGCCGTGCGGCGCGGCCACGAGGTCGTGCACCTCGAACGCGAGGAGGGTGCCCGCGGCGCGAGCGTGCGCAACTTCGGCCTGGTCTGGGTCTCCGGCCGGGCCGCCGGGCCGGAACTGGACCTGGCGCTGCGTGCGCGGCTGCTGTGGGAGGGGATCGGGCAGGACGTGCCCGGCGTCGGGTTCCGCGCCAACGGCTCGTTGACGGTCCTGCGCACCCCCGCGGAACTCGCCGTCGCGCAGGAGGTCTGCGCCCGGCCCGACGCCGCCGAGCGCGGCCTGCGGCTGCTGGAGCCCGACGAGGTCCGGCGGGTCAACCCCGCGGTGCGCGGCGAGCTGCTGGCCGCCGTGCTGTGCGAGCGCGACGCCGCGGTCGAGTCGCGGCAGGTGCCGCAGGCGCTGCGCGACGCGCTGACGGCCACCGGCCGCTACCAGTGGCTGCCCGGCCGCGAGGTCCGCGAGCTGTCCGGCGGGCCGTCGGTCGTCGACCACCTGGGCTCGCGCCACGACGGGGACCTCGTCGTGCAGTGCACCGGCGCCGCCCACACCGGACTGTCCGGGGCGCACCTGTCGGCCGCGCCGCTGCGGCGGGTGCGCCTGCAGATGATGCAGACCGCGCCGCTCGACGAGCCATTGACCACATCGCTGGCCGACGGCGACTCGCTGCGCTACTACCCGGCCTGGCAGACGCCCGCGCTCGCCGCGCTGCCACCGCAGGCCCCGGTCGCCGCGGCCGGGAAGATGCAGCTCCTGCTGGTGCAGCGCCTCGACGGCAGCCTGACCATCGGCGACACCCACGAGTACGCCGAGCCGTTCGCCTTCGACGTCGACGAGCGGTACTACGACTACGTGCGGGCCGTCGCCGAGCAGCTGCTCGGCCGGACGCTGCCGCCGACCGTACGCCGCTGGGCCGGCGTGTACTCGCAGACCACCGACGACGCGATCTACCACCGGGCGCAGCCCGCGCCGGGCGTGACCGTCGTGACCGGACCGGGCGGCCGGGGCATGACCCTGTCCCCGGCGATCGCAGAGGAGACCTTCGCGTGAACCACCCCTGGACCGAACTGCCCCGACTTCGGCTGGCCTGCCTCGACATGGCGGGCACCACAGTCAGTGACGGGGGCCTGGTGGAGCGGGCCGCCTCGGTCGCGCTGGTCGCCCAGGGCATCGAACCGGGCACCAGCGGGCACGCCGCCGGGCTGACCGTGGTGCGCCGCACCATGGGCATGTCGAAGATCGTCGTGTTCCGGGAGATCTTCGACGGCGACGAGGCAGCCGCCCAGCGCGCCAACGCGGCGTTCGAGCGGGCCTATGCGGACCTGGTCGGCGCGGGCGAGGTCAGCGCCCTGCCCGGGGCCGCGGAAGCGATCGCCGCACTGCGCGAAGCCGGTGTCGCGGTCGTGCTCACGACCGGGTTCGCCAAGCCCACCCAGGACGCGATCATCGACGCCTTGGGCTGGCGTGACCTGGTCGACCTGGCCCTGGTGCCCGGCGACGGGCTGCGCGGCCGGCCGTACCCGGACCTGGTGCTGCACGCCGCATTGCGGCTGGGCGTCGACGACGTGCGCGCGATCGCCGTGGCCGGCGACAGCGTCAACGACATCGGCTGCGGCGTACGCGCCGGCGCGGGTGTCGTCGCCGGGGTGCTCGGCGGCGCGCACAGCCGCGCGGACCTGGCCGCCGCGGGCGCGACCCACCTGCTGGCCGCCGTGGCCGAACTGCCCGCGCTGCTCGGGCAGCCATGACCGGTGGCTCCCGGCGGCACCGCGCCGTCGCCGGGAACCGCACGGCCGGTGACCTCGCACACGATCCGTGCCGGTCGCCTGCCTTGTTCAGTCCGGCGCGGCCGATTGATGTCACGCAGTTCAGCTCCCCGACACCCCCGGCGTGCCTACTGGGCTCGCCTGCAAACCCGACACACCTGGGAGACCAGCAGATGCACTCCGTTTTCTCCCGCCGGACCGGCCGCGTGGCCGCCGTCCTGGCGCTGTCCTTGACCACCGCCCTGGCCGCCGCCGCGTGCGGCGCGAAGGAGGAGGCGCCCACCACCCCCTCCGGCGTGGCCGCCGACAAGGCCGTCTCGCTCGCCGACTTCGGCGGCATGGACGCCCTGGTCGCCGCCGCCAAGAAGGAGGGCCAGCTCAACGTCATCACGCTGCCGCCGGACTGGGCCAACTACGGCGAGATCATCGACACCTTCAGCAAGAAGTACGGCATCAAGGTCAACAGCGACAACCCGGACGGGTCCAGCTCCGACGAGATCACCGCGGTGAAGACCCTCAAGGGCCAGGACCGGGCTCCCGACGTGCTCGACCTCGGCGTCGCGTTCGCCATCAGCGGTGCGCAGGAGGGCCTGTTCGCGCCGTACAAGGTCGCCGCGTGGGACAAGATCCCGGCCTCGCAGAAGGACGCCGAAGGCCGCTGGTTCAACGACTACGGCGGCTACGTCTCGATCGGCTGCGACGCCAAGCGCATCGCGGTCTGCCCGCAGACCTTCGCCGACCTGAAGAAGCCCGAGTACAAGGGCAAGGTCGCCCTCAACGGCAACCCGACCAAGTCCGGCTCGGCGATCGCCGCGGTGTACGCCGCGTCGCTGGCCAACGGCGGCTCGTTCGACAACATCCAGCCCGGCATCGACTTCTTCGCCGCGCTGCACAAGTCCGGCAACTTCATCCCCGTCGAGTCCACCCCGGCCACGGTCGAGAAGGGCGAGACCCCGATCAGCCTGGACTGGGACTACCTCAACGCCGGCTACGCCAAGCAGTTCGCCGCCAAGGGACTCGACTGGAAGGTCGCCATCCCCGCCGACGGCAAGTACGCCAACTTCTACTCGCAGGCCATCAACCTCGACGCGCCGCACCCCGCCGCCGCGCGGCTGTGGGAGGAGTTCCTCTACAGCGCCGAGGGCCAGAACCTGTGGCTGAAGGGCTTCGCCCGCCCCGTCCTGCTGCCCGGCATGATCACCGACGGTTCGGCCCAGGCCGACCTGGTCGCCGCGCTGCCGAAGGTCGACGGCGAGCCGAGCTTCCCGACCCCCGCCCAGAACGACAAGGCCAAGGCCGACCTGGTCGCCAACTGGGCCAAGGCCCTGGCCGGCTGACCGATGCCGACCGTCGCCACGACCGTGTCCCCGCCCGTGCCCGACACCGCCCCCGCGGTGTCCGGCCGGGCGGGGGCCCGCCCCCGCCGCAGCTCCGCCACGCTGGCGGCACTGCCGCTGCTGGTGTTCGTCACCGTCTTCTTCGGGCTGCCGATGGTGGCGGTCGGCATCGGCGCGGTCACCGTCACCGACCGTGCCACCGACACGACCACGCTGACCGCCGCCAACCTGAGCCGCTCCGTGCAGGGCGCCTACCTCGACGCGCTCACCAGCAGCATCAAGCTGTCGCTGATCACCGCCGCGCTCGGCGTGGTGCTCGGCACGCTGCTGGCCCAGGCCGTCGTCGCCAGCCGCCTGCCCGGCCTGCGCAACCTCGTCGTCACCGCCTCCGGCGTGCTGGCCAACTTCGGCGGCGTGCCGCTGGCCTTCGCGTTCATCGCCACCCTGGGCATCTCGGGCGTCATGACCGAGCTGCTGCACCTAACCGAGGCCGGCTGGAGCCTCTACACCCCGGCCGGGCTGGCCGTGGTCTACCTGTACTTCCTCATCCCGCTGATGGTCCTGGTCATCGCCCCGGCACTGGACGGGCTGCGGCCGCAGTGGCGGGAGGCCGCGGCCAACTGCGGCGCCACCGGCTGGCAGTTCTGGCGGCTGATCGGCCTACCCGTGCTCGGCCCGTCGCTGCTCGGCGGCTTCGTGCTGCTGTTCGGCACCGCGTTCGCCGCGTACGCCACCGCCGCGGCCATGGTCGGCAGCGTGCTGCCCCTGGTCACGCTGCAGATCGCCGACGCGCTGTCAGGCAACGTCCTGATCGGTCAGGAGGGCGTGGCCTCCGCGCTGGCCCTGGACATGGTGATCGTGGCCGGGCTGGTCATGGCCATCTACCTGCCCCTGCAACGACGGAGCGCCCGATGGCTGCGCTGACCCGCCGGACCCGCGTCTGGCACGGCCTCGTCCTGGCCGTGTTCGGGCTCTACTTCGCCGCCCCGCTGGTGGCGTCGTTCGTGTTCACCGTCGACGTGCCCGGACAGGGCCTGACCGGCCAGGCGTACGCCGACATCCTCGGCGCACCCGGCTTCACCGACGGCCTCGGGCTGTCCCTGCTGCTGGCCGTCGCCACGATCGTGCTGGTGCTGGCCCTGGTGGTGCCCGCGATGGTCGCGGTGCGGCTGCGGCCCGGCCGGCTCGGCACCGTCGTCGAGGTGCTGTGCACCCTGCCGCTGGTGGTGCCGCCGATCGCCTTCGTCGCCGGGATCGGCTCCATCCTGCAACTCGGCCCGGAACGGCTGTCCGACACCCCGCTCTACCAGACCTTCCTGGCCGTACAGGACGAACGCTTCCCGGTCGCGCTGGTGCTGTCGTACACGGTGCTGGCGCTGCCGTTCGTCTTCCGGTCCCTCGACTCGGGGCTGCGCGCGATCGACGTGCCGACCCTGACCGAGGCCGCCCGCAACTGCGGGGCGAGCTGGTGGCAGGTGCTCGTCCGGGTGCTGCTGCCGAACCTGCGCAGCTCACTGGCCGGGGCGGCGTTCCTGACGCTGGCGCTGGTGCTGGGGGAGTACACCATCGCCCGGATCCTGACCTTCGAGACGTTCCCGGTGTGGATCGTCAAGGTCAGCGGCAGCGAGGCGCGACTGTCGGTCGCCGTGTCGCTGCTCAGCCTCCTGATCACCTGGTTGCTGCTGCTGGCGCTGTCGAGCGCGGGCACCCGGGCCAAAACCGCGAGCGAGGAATGACCATGACCATCACGCAGACGAAGCCGGGCGCCGGCGTCGAGTTCCGGGCCCTGCGCCGGACGTTCGGCAGCACCGTCGCGCTGGACGGTCTCGACCTCACCGTCGCGCCCGGGGAGCTGCTCGCGCTGCTGGGGCCGTCGGGCTGCGGCAAGACGACCGCGCTGCGGATGGTCGCGGGCTTCGACCACCCGGACTCCGGCCAGGTGCTCGTCGACGGCGTCGACATCGTCGGGGTGCCCGCCAACAAGCGCGACGCGGGCATGGTGTTCCAGTCGTACAGCCTGTTCCCGAACCTGTCCGCGCGCGACAACGTCGCGTTCGGGCCGCGCATCCGCAAGGTCGACGCGGCGACCCGCCGCGCCCGCGCCGACGAGCTGCTGGCGATGGTCGGCCTGCCCACCCAGGGCGACCGGTTCCCGCACCAGCTCTCCGGCGGCCAGCAGCAGCGGGTCGCGCTCGCGCGGGCGCTGGCGCTGCAGCCGCGGGTGCTGCTGCTGGACGAGCCGCTGTCGGCGCTGGACGCGCAGGTGCGGCTCACCCTGCGGGAGGAGATCTCCCGGCTGCAGAAGAACCTGGGCATCACGACGATCTTCGTGACGCACGACCAGGAGGAGGCGCTGTCCATGGCCGACCGGGTCGCGGTGCTGCGCGACGGGCGGCTGGAGCAGTGCGCCACCCCTATCGAGCTGTACCACCATCCGGCGACCGCGTTCGTGGCGGAGTTCGTCGGCACGATGAACCGCATCCCGGGACGGCTCACCGGTTCGGGCCGGGTCGAGGTCGCGGGGCAGCAGATGCCGGTCATCGGCGACGTGCCCACGCAGACCGCGGTCGACGTGCTGATCCGGCCGGAGGACGTGCGGGTCAGTGCGGACGTCGACGGACCGGCCCGGGTGGTGACGGTGTCCTTCCTCGGGCCGACCACGCGGTTGTTCGTGGAGCTGCCGGACGGCATCGGGATCAAGGCCGACCTCGCCACCCGCCAGGCCTCGGGCCTGGGCCCCGGTGCCGCGGTGCGGGTGGAACTGGCCGAGCACCCGGTGATGGTCTCCGCGTCCCGCTGACGGCGCGCGCCGCTGGCCGGTGGCGGCCGTCGGGCCACCACCGGCCACGCCGCGGGATCAGGGCAGGGTGTACCGGACCTGGTACGAGCCGCCGTCGCCCACGTAGCTGGCGTAGCTGCCGATGGTGCTGCTGGCCGTGGCGACCATGTCGTCGTTGGACAGGTACAGGCTGGTGGTGTTGCGCAGCGCGGCGCGCATCTCGGAGATCATTGTCGAGGCCGGCTTCCAGAACGAGATCTGGTACTGGTTGTACATGTTGTTGCCGATCCAGGCGATCTCACCGGCCGTGAGGTCGTTGTCGTAGTCCTCCTCCACCATCAGCGAGATGAGCCGCCAGGTGCTGCTGCCCACTCCGCTGACGATCGAGGCGTTCGGGCTGTACGAGTCGCCGCTGGCGATCTCGTCGTCCCAGCCGCCGGGGCCCCACTTGCCGAAGGCCGTCGCCCCGGGGTTGGTCGTGCTGGCGGCGAAGACCAGGAAGTACGGGCTGTCGTCGCCGATCTCGTCGGTCTCCTCGTGGCAGATGACGGTCGCGACCTTCAGCGTGGTGGCGGCCTGCGCCGGGCTGCCGACGGCGAGGCCCGCCGCGAGCGCGACGCCGGTCAGCGCGCCGAACACGCCGATCCTGCGGAGGAGGGATGGGGTCTGCATGGGGGACTCCGTTCCGCCGCGGGTCCGGTGGACCGCACGGCTGCTGTGCCGGGAACGGGCCGGTGGTCCCGGCCGCTGCGCACAGCGAACGCGACCGGGGTTGTGACGGGGTTGTGGGCAGGTTGTCCCGCTGTTCAGCGGCCGGGCGCGCCGGTCATTCGGCGTCGAGGTCGCGCAGGTTCGTCTTGGCCAGTTCGACGATCTCCGAGCCGCGGCCGGACAGGATGGTCCTGGTGGCGTACAGCGTGAAGCCCTTGATCTGGCCGAAGGTGAGCTTGGGCGGCAGGGACAGCTCGTGCCGGGCGGTGCGCACGTCGACCAGGGCCGCGCCGGGGTGCGCGAAGGCGGCTCGGAGCGCGTCCTCCAGGTCGCCTGCCTTGTCCACGCGCGCCCCGAACAGCCCGGCGGCCTCGGCGATCGCGGCGAAGTCGGGGTTGTCCAGGTCGGTGGCGAAGGTGACGAAGCCGGCGGCCTTCATCTCGAGTTCCACGAACGACAGCGAGCCGTTGTTGAACACGACGACCTTCACCGGCAACTGCATCTGGTGCAGGGTGATCAGTTCGCCGAGCAGCATCGCCAGCCCGCCGTCGCCGGACAGCGACACGACCTGGCGGTCGGGGTGCTCGGCCTGCGCACCGATGGCCTGCGGCAGGGCGTTGGCCATGGACCCGTGGTTGAAGGAGCCGATGAGCCGCCGCCGCCCGTTCATGTGCAGGTAGCGGGCGGCCCAGATGCACGGCGTGCCGACGTCGGCGGTGAAGATGGCGTCGTCGGCGGCGAGCCGGTCGATGACGGCGGTGACGTGCTGCGGGTGCAGCGGTGACTCGTCGGCCGCGGACTTCGCCAGGCTGTCGAGCCTGCTGCGGGCGCGCCGGTAGTGGGCGGTCATCCGGTCCAGGTGCGCCGAGTCGGTCTTGGCGGTGAGCCTGGGCAGCAGCGCGTCGACGGTGTCGCGGACCGTGCCGACGAGCGGCACGTCGACGGGCACCCGGCGGCCGATCTGCTCGCCCCGCACGTCGACCTGCACCACCGGCACGCCCTCGGGATAGAACTGGCGGTAGGGGAAGTCCGTGCCGAGCATGAGCAGCGCGTCACAGTGCTCCATCGCCCGGTAGCCCGAGCTGAAGCCGATCAGCCCGGTCATGCCCACGTCGTACGGGTTGTCGTACTCGACGAACTCCTTGCCGCGGAACGCGTGCACGACCGGCGCCTGTAGCGCCCTGGCCATCGCGAGCAGCCGGTCGTGGGCGTCCGCGCAGCCCGCCCCGGCGAGGATGGTCACCCGTTCGGCGGCGTTCAGGACCGAGGCCGCGGCGTCGAGCGCGGCGTCGGCGGGCCGGACCAGCGGCGTCACCGGGCGGATCGACATCGGCTTGGCGTCGGCCGGCGCGTCGGCGAGGAACACCTCGCCGGGCACGACGACGACGGCGACTCCGCTGCGCGCCAGGGCCGTGCGCATCGCGATCTGCAGGACCCATGGCAGCTGGCTCGGGATGCTGACCAGTTCGGTGTACACGGAGCATTCGCGGAACAGGTCCTGCGGGTGGGTCTCCTGGAAGTAGCCGGAGCCGATCTCGTCGCGGGGGATCTGGGCGGCGATCGCCAGCACGGGCACGCGGCTGCGGTTGGCGTCGAACAGGCCGTTGATCAGGTGCAGGTTGCCGGGCCCGCAACTGCCCGCGCAGACCGCCAGCTCGCCGGTCACCGCGGCCTCGCCCGCGGCGGCGAACGCCGCGGCCTCCTCGTGGCGTACGTGCTGCCAGGTGATGCCGCCGTCGCGGCGCAGCGCGTCGGTGAGGCCGTTCAGCGAGTCGCCGGGCACCCCGTACATCCGGCGCACGCCCGAGGCCTTCAACGTCGCGACCATCAGATCGGCCACCGTGCGTGCCATCGTCTGCCCCCATCGTGCGCATGGACGTGGTGTGGTCCATGTTCGACGGGGGTTCCGGACCATTATCGCCCAGCGCGGCGGGGTTCGTGCATGATTTCGGCTGGTCAGCTGCACCGGCTGCCGGTGAACCCCCGAGGCGGTGGCCGGGGCGGACAGCCTGCGTCGGTGCGTGCCCCCCATGGGGCATGGCGACTGTCTACTGTGGTCGGAAGTTTCGGCGGACACGCCGCCGGAACCGTCACGAAACGGGGTCAACGTGTCCACCCTTCGGATCAACGCATTCCGGGCGCTCGGCGTCGCCGGCTTCGCGCTCGCCACGGCGCTCGCCGCCCACGAGGTCGCCCTCGCCGACACCGCGCAGACGCCGGTCGGCCAGCTGACCAGCACTCTCGACGGCTGCAACGACCTCGGTGCACAGGTGTACGTCGCGGTGACCGGCGGCCTGCCCCATACCGCGTACACCGCGAGCACCGCCCGCGGCCACGACCACGACGACACCTTCACCACCGACGGCAGCGGCAACGGCCTGGGCTACTTCCACAACGCCTGGGCCGACACCAACCCGACCTGGTCCGGTCAGGCCGTCATCACGGTCTCCGCCAACGGGCAGACCGGCACCGTGACGGTCCAGATCAGCTGCCCGGACCCGAAGGGCGAGTAGACCCGACAACCGCGCGGGGCCGTCCGTGACGGCCCCGCGTCAGGCGCCGCCGATCAGTGCTCGCAAGGCCGCGCAGTGACTGTCGTAGGCCTGCTGACCGGCCTTCGTGATCCGGTAGCTCGTGCTGCTGCCGCGGCCGTGGCCGTCCTTCGCCGAACTGACGTAGCCGGCGGACTCCAGGGTGGACATCTGCTTCGACAGATCCGACTCGGTGAGACGCAGATGGTCCTTGAGGAACCGGAACGACACCGAGGGGGCGTTGGCCAGGACGGCCATGGCCGCCAGGCGCTTGGGCACATGGATGACCGGGTCCAGTCCGTCGATCATCGCAGGCGGGCCCGGGTGTCGGCGGCGGCCACGGCGTAGCGGCGCTCATAGACGGCCAGGCCCGCGGTCACGAGGACGAACGAGGCAGCGGCGGCCGCCGGGACGCCGCCGAGCCACCAGGTGGCCGCGACGAGCAGCGCGATGACGGGCAGTGCTGCCGCAAATCCGCGCCAGACTCCGGCGATCTCGGCGGGCGGCGTGCCCTTGCCCGGCATGGGCAGCGCGCCGTGCCGACGGCGCATCCAGGTGATGAACAGGATCTCGACGGCGATCAGGGCCACCAGCGAGCCCACGAACAGTCCGGCGTTCTCGCGCCACCAGGTGAAGGTGCCGATCATGGCAGCGACCCACGCTCCTACGGCCGGGGCGTACCACCACGGGGTGGGCGGGTAGTCGACGTAGGGGGCGGCGGCTCCGCGCTCGGCCGCTTTGAGCTGCTCCGCGACCTCAATACTTTCCATGCTGGAAACCATATGCGAGAACTTTCCACTTGTGCAAGTAGAAAGTCAGGGCCCGGTCGGGGCGTTGCGGGAGACTTCTCCTGGGCCGTGTCGATCCGCGGGCCGCTCGTTCGACGTGAGGGTGCGAGAGCCGAGAGGCGGCCCGCCGGACAGGGAGAATGCGTTGTCGAAGTACATGCTGATCATGCGGGGCACCGACGAGTCGAACGCGGCCATGATGGCCGACATCGACGAGATGATCGCCAGGTCCCGCCAGTTCATCGAGGACCTGTTCAAGGCCGGCGTCTACGTCGCGGCCGAAGGGCTGGACGATCCGGGCAAGGGTGTCGTGGTCGACTTCAGCGGCGAGGCCCCGGTGGTCACGGACGGGCCGTACGGGGAGACCAAGGAACTGTTCGGGGGCTTCTTCCTGCTCGATGTCGCCTCGAAACAGGAGGCGGTCGAGTGGGCCAAGCGGGTCCCGGCGCCCCGCGGAGCCAAGGTCGAGGTCCGGCGGGTGCCCGAAGGCGACGAGGTCCCGCAGGTCGACAAGTGATCGTCAAGGACCGGGCCGGACCCGGGCGCGACGGCCGGACCTGATGGGCACGGCTGAGGTCGAGGCCGTCTGGCGGATCGAGTCGGCCCGGATCGTCGCCGCGCTGACCCGGTTCACCGGCGATTTCGGGCTGGCCGAGGACGCGGCCCAGGAGGCGGTGGCCGACGCGCTCGTAGCATGGCCGCTCGCCTCGCCGGCGAATCCGGCCGGCTGGCTGATGGCCACCGCCCGTCGGCGGGCGATCGACGCGATCCGCCGCCGGGCCGCCCTGCGGGATCGATATGCCCTGCTGGCGGCCGACACGGCGGTCGACTCGACCTTCGACGAGGACGTCGACCCCGACCCGATCGTCGACGACGTCCTGGCGCTGATGTTCGTCAGCTGCCACCCGGTGCTCTCCCCGGAGGCCCGGGTGGCGTTGACCCTGCGCGTGGTCGCGGGCCTGTCCAGCGAGGAGATCGCCCGCGCGTTCCTGGTGCCCGTGCCGACCGTGCAGGCCCGCATCACCCGGGCCAAGAAGACGATCGCGGCGGCAGGGGTGCCGTTCGAGCTGCCGCCGGTCGGCGAGCGCCGGGAGCGGCTGGGCGGCGTGCTCAGCGTCATCTACGTGATCTTCACCGAGGGGTCGACGGCCACGTCCGGCGACCGGTTGCTGCGCCCCGACGTCGCGTACGAGGCGATCCGGCTGGCCCGCACGCTGGCCGCGCTACAGCCGGACGAGCCGGAGGTGCACGGCCTGCTTGCTTTGTGCGAGCTGACGGCCTCGCGCTTCCCGGCCCGGACCTCCCCGGACGGTGCGCCGATCCTGCTGGCCGACCAGGACCGGCGGCGGTGGGACTTCTCGGCGATCCGCCGTGGGCTGGCCGCGCTGGCCAGGGCGTCGACTCGCGGGCTCGGCCCCTACGGCCTGCAGGCGGCGATCGCCGCCGTCCACGCGTCGGCGCCCTCCGTCGAGGCGACCGACTGGGACCGGATCGTGGTGCTCTACGAGGCGCTCGACCGGATCGCGCCCTCGCCGGTGGTCGAACTCAACCGGGCCGTCGCCGTGGCCATGGCCTCGGGCCCGGCGCAGGCTCTGGCCATCGTGGACGCGCTGATCGCGTCGAACCGGCTCCCCGGTTCGCACCTGGTGCCGACCGTACGCGGCGAGCTGCTGGCCCGGCTCGGGCGGCGAGCGGAGGCGCGCGCCGAGCTGGAGCTGGCGGCCCGGCTATGCGCCAACCAGCGCGAACGCTCAGTGCTGTTGCGCAAGGCGGCCTCGCTGGGCGTACCGAATGACTGAACGGCCTGACCGTGGACCGGCAGGTCAGGTGACCCGGTAGGCGGTGTAGCGGACGCGGTCGGCTTCGCGGATCGCGGAGGCGACGAACACCGACTGCTCGAGCAGGGCGAGGCGGGGCGCGGAGGTCTCCAGGCGGACGCCGATGCGGAAGTAGTACTCGGACGGGTCCACCGGGTCGTCGTGCAGCAGGGCTCCGAGGACCTCGGGCGGCCCGCTGCGGACGCCGAACGTGCGCAGGTAGACGTGCTCGCCGACGGCCGTACGGGCCGAGTAGCGAGTGTCGATCTCGATGGCCCCGTCGGCGCGTACCAGCTGCCAGTCCGCGCCGCCGGGCAGGATCTCCGCGTCGAACAGCCCGCGGACCCGCCCGCCGACGATCGGCACGACGCGGCGGTGTCCGGCCCGGGTCACCCCGTGGTCCTCCAGCGGTCCGAGCTGGACCTCGACGTCGAACGCGTGCTCAAGGGCCGGTGTCGGCGCGGTCACGGCTGCCACACCGGCAGGTCGATTTGCGAGGCGCGGGCCGTGGCGTGGGAGATCTCCTGCTCAGCCCGCTGGGTGGTCGCCGCGACCGCGGCGGGTTCGCCGGTGCCGGGGTTGCGGGCATACCGCGGATGGGCTCCGGAGCTGATCTGCACGCCGATCCGGTGGCCGGCCGCGAACTGGTGGAACGCGGGCCACAGTCGCACCTCGACCTCGCGGAAGCCGTCGTCGTCGAGCTCGGGGTCGGCCGCGGCGATCCCACCCATGCGGCGGATGCCGTCGCAGACGGTCATGGAGCGGCCGTCGGGGTGCACGTCGCAGATGCGGACGAACAGGTCCGTGCTGGGCTGCGAGGAGCGGAACCGGATGCGGGCCACCGGCTCCCCGGCCAGTACGGTCGCGGCGTCCAGCGGGTCGGTGCGGAACACGGTGACGTCGTCGCGGCGTTCGTGGGCGGCGTTGTCGAGGGGGCCGGAGTTCGGCTGCAGGCTCGGTCCGCCGACGGCGGGGGTGGGGTTGTCGGGGTCGTAGGTGTAGTGGGTGACGCCGCCGTCGGGCGCTGCTTGGCTGAGCAGGCCGGATCCGTGCAGGTGCCAGGGCTGCGAGGTCGCGCCGGGTGGCGGCCATTCGGGCAGGTCGTGCCACTGCTCCGCGCCGGTGAGGAAAGCGCGCACGGGCGTGACCCGAGTGTTCGGCCCGTTCGCGAGGTGCTCCTTGAGGAAGGCGACGGACTCGGACAGCGCCGGCCCGCCCATGCCCGCCGACACGTGCCCCCAGGGGCCGATGGTCAGGCGGGGCGGCCGTCCGGCGGCGGCGAGCTGGGCGTGGTTGCGCAGCTGCCAGGGCAGGAAGATGTCGTACCAGCCAGTGATCATGTAGACGGGTGCGGTGACGTCGGGCACGGAGGCCGTGTGCGACTGCTGCGTCCAGTACTCGTCGGTGAGCCGCTCGTGGGCGACCCAGTCCTGGTACCAGCCGACCGGGCCGTCCGTGGCGACGGTGTCGCCGGCGCTGAGCGGGAGCACGCCGAACGCCTTGGTGAGCTTGGGGTCGGGGCGAAGCATGGCCAGGATCAGCGGGAGGAAGCGCCGCTTGGCCATGCGGTCCATCATCTGCGTCCAGCCGAGCGCGTTGCGCAACGAGAACGCGCCGTTGTCCCAGGTGATGGCACCGAAGTCGGGCATGGTCGTGATGAGGCAGAGCGCGTCGGGGGCGTTGGCGGGGTCCTCGCGCTGCATCCGCCCGGCCACTGCCCACTGGGTGTAGCCGAGGTAGCTGGGCCCGTAGGTGGCGACCGATCCGGTGAACCACGGCTGCTGCCGCACCCAGCGGTGGGTCGCCATGCCGTCGCGCTGCTCGTCGACCTGCGGGTGGAACACGCCGCCCGAGCCCCAGGTGCCGCGGCAGCGCTGGGCCAGCACGGTGAATCCCTCGCGGGCGAGCGCGCGGGCCTGGGTGTCGGTGCTGCGGCGGCCGTACGGTCCGCGCATGACGACGGTCGGCAGGGGCGGCCGGACCTCGCCGACGGGGGTGATCAGGTCGGCGAGCAGTTCGGTGCCGTCGTCCATGGGCACACGCAGGTCCTTGCGGACCGTGATCTCGTAGCGCCCGGGCACGACCCCTTTGATCATGCGGGCTTGCATCCATCGGGAGAGCCGCTGGCCAAGCGTGGTCATGGCGTGTCCTCGGGGGTAGAGGGGGACGGGTCCAGCCGGTGTGCGGCGAGCGCGGCGCGGAGCCGTTCCAGTGCCGGGACCGCAGCGGCGAGCGCGTCGCGGTCGGCGGCGGGCAGCGTGGCCGCGGCCGCCGCGATGAGCTGGGCGCTGGCGCGGTCGAAACGGTCGAACAGGTCGAGGGCTTTGGCGGAGGCGGCGACGGTGACGTGGCGGCGGTCGTCGGCGCGCTGGGTGCGGGTGATGAGGCCCGCGGCCTCCATGGTGCGCAGCAGGTTGCTGACGGTGGGGCGGCTCATGCCGAGGCGGGTGGCGAGTTCGCCGGGTGTCGTGACGACGCCGGCGGGCAGGGCGCGGATGATCTCGATCTGCGCGTCGGGGATCTCGGGCAGGTCCTCGGCGGCGCGTGCGGCGGCCAGCAGCGTGCGCCGCAGCGGGGAGATGACCGCTGCCAGGTGTGCCGGGTCCAGGGTGCTCATCGCGCCGGGTCCGGCGGGGTCAGTGAGGGGCGGGTGTTGAGGGCGTCGGGGTGGAATCCGGCGGCCCGCTTGTAGCCGGTGGCGATCTCGGCGAGTTCGTCGGCCGGGATGACGTCGTGGATGTCGCGGAAACCCTCGGGGGCTCGTTCGTGGGCGAGGACCATGACCTGCTCGGGGCCCTGGCGGCGGTTGCTCAGCACGAGCGCGGTGGTGGCGGGGCGGCGGTCTGCCTCGTACGCGGCGAGCGCCTGTGCGGTCGTGGGCGCGGTGGCGAGGTGGTAGGCGAGCGTGCGCGCGTCGAGGATCGCCTGGGAGGCGCCGTTGGAGCCGTTGGGGTACATGGGGTGTGCGGCGTCGCCGAGCAGGGTCGAGTGCCCGTGGGTCCACCGGTCGATCGGGTCGCGGTCGACCATCGGGTATTCGAGGATCTCGTCGGCGGCCGCGATGACGGCGGGCACGTCGAGCCAGCCGAAGCGCCAGTCGCGGAACAGGTCGAGGACCGGGGCGGGGTCGACGGCGCGGTTCCAGTCGGCGGTCACGCCGCCGGTGGCGCCGGTGCGGCGTTCGGCGATGAAGTTGACGCGTGCGTGTCCCGTGGCGTCGGGCGCGCCGACCGGGTAGGCGACGAACTTCTGCTCGCCGTCCCCCGCCATGATCATGGTGCGTCCGTCGAGGTAGGCCGGGATCGTGGCGGTGCCCCGCCACAGGGTCAGCCCGTTCCAGACGGGGTCGCCCTCGTCGGGGTGGTGCTGGCGGCGCAGCGCGGAGTGGATGCCGTCGGCCCCGATGACGAGTCCGGCCTCGACGCGGACCTCGCCGTCGGCCGTGTCGAAGATCGCGACGTCGGTGTGCGGGCCGTGCCCGACCGCGGTGAGCCGGTGTCCGGGCCGGACGGTGTCCGCGCCCAGGCGCTCGCGGACCGCGTCCAGCAGGGCGAGTTGCAGGCGTCCGCGGTACACCGACAGCTGCGGCCAGCGGTAGCCGGCGTCCAGGCCGCGCGGCTCGCTCCAGATCGGCTGGCCGAAACGGTTGAAGTAGGCCAGGGTGCCCGGGGCCGTGCCGAGTTCGGCGACGCGGTCGCCGAGACCCAGCTCGGTCAGCTCGCGGACGGCGTGGGGGAGCAGGTTGATGCCGACGCCCAGGGGGCGCAGCTCGGCGACGCGATCGAACACGCGGATGTCGCGGAATCCGGCCTGGCGCAGGCTCAGCGCGGCGGTGAGCCCGCCGATGCCCCCGCCGATGATCACGATTGTCATCTCGACTCCAGCCGTGTCCGCCAGTGGCGCACATAGTTTTGGAACAAAGCTAATGTGTTGTCAAGAGCCGTCTCGCGAGTTGTAACGCGGTAGGGATCATGGGGGAGCCCCGGGAAAGGGGCTTTACTATGGCGGTCCCCCCGTCGCCGAGGACCCAGGTGGCCACGATGTTCGCGAATCCCTCGGCAGCCACGCCGTTCGGCGTCCTGGGCCCGGTCGAGGTACGCCGCCCCGACGGCACCGCCGTCGCCATCAGCGGCGCGAAACGCCAGGCCGTGCTCGCGCTCCTGCTGCTGGAGGCCGGGCGGACCGTCAGCACCGACCGGCTGATCGAGGCGCTGTACGCGGACAGCCAGGGCGCCGACGCGGCCAATGCACTGCACGGACAGGTGTCGCGGCTGCGGCGCGTGCTGCGCGACACCGGGGCCGTCATCGAATCCAGCCCGGGCGGCTACCGCATCGCCGTCGACCCGGACGCGGTCGACGCGCACCTGTTCACCCGCCTCGCCGGTGAGGGACGCCGGATCCTGGCCACCGATCCCGCCACCGCCCAAGCCCTGCTGGCGCGGGCCCTGGAACTGTGGCGGGGAGGGGACCGGCCCCCACTCGCCGATGCCGAGTTCCTCACCGCGCACTTCGCCCGCCTCGTCCAACAGCGCCTCACCGCGATCGAGGACCATGCCGAGGCGAGCCTCGCTCGCGGTGAGCAGGTCACCACCGTGGCGGAACTGTCCGATCTGCTGGCCGCGCATCCCCTCCGCGAACGGGCCTGCGCGCTGCTCATGCGCGCCCTCTACGCCTCCGGCCAGCAGGCACTGGCGCTCGAACTCCACGAACGGACCCGCCGCGCACTGGCCGCGGAACTCGGCGCCGACCCCTCGCCCGAGCTGACCGCCGTGCACCTGGCCATCCTCCGCGAAGGAGCGTCGCCGGGACCACGGCGGGTGCCCGCACAGCTGACCAGCTTCGTCGGCCGCGACGAGGAGATCGCCCGGCTGACCGACCTGCTCACGCACGAACGGCTGGTGACCCTCACCGGCCCCGGCGGCACGGGCAAGACCCGGCTCGCGATCGAGGCTGCCGCCGCGATGGACGGCGAGGTCGCCTTCGTCGAGCTCGCGCCGCTGACCGACGCCCGCCTGCTCGCCCAGACCCTCACCGCGGCGCTCAGCCTGAACGAACCGGGCCTGCTGCCCACGGCCGCCGGACCACCCGCCGCCGAGGCGCACCTGGTCACCGCGCTCGCCGACCGGCGGCTCCTGATCATTTTGGACAACTGCGAGCACATCGTCGACGACACCGCCCGGCTCACTCACCGGTTGCTCGCCGCGTGCCCCGGGCTGCGGATCCTCGCCACCAGCCGCGAGTCACTGGGACTGACCGGGGAGACGCTGTTCGCGCTCGGGCAGCTGGCCGTGGCCCCGGCGGACGCGGCCCTGCCCGAACGGTTCGGCTGCCCTGCGGTGCGCCTGTTCGCCGACCGGGCCCGCACCGTACGGCCGGATTTCCGCGTCGACGGCGACGGCATCGACGACGTCATCCGCATCTGCACCGAACTCGACGGGCTCCCGCTGGCCATCGAGCTGGCCGCGGCGCGGCTGCGTTCGCTCACCCTCGCCGAGGTCGCCGCCGGGCTCGCCGACCGGTTCCGGCTCCTGTCCCGCGGCAGCCGCACCGCCGCGCCCCGGCACCAGACGCTGCGGGCGGTGGCCGAGTGGAGCTGGGACCTGCTCGACCCGGCCGAGCAGACCCTCGCCCGGCGGTTGAGCGTGTTCGCCGGCGGCGCGACCGTCGCCTCGGCCACCGCGGTGTGCGGACTGCCGGCGCTGGACGTTCCCGATCTGCTCGCCGGGCTCACCGAGAAGTCCTTCGTGGACTATTCCGGCGGCCGATACCGGATGCTGCAGACGATCCGCGCCTTCTGCGCCGAACACCTCGCCGAAGCAGGTGAGGACGCCGCCGTACGCGGGGCGCATGCCGTGCATTTCCGTGAACTCACCGAGACCGCCGACCCGCACCTGCGCGGCTCCGGGCAGCTGGAGTGGCTGGACCGGCTGGCCGCCGAGAACGACGACCTGCGGGCCGCGCTGCGCTGGACCGGGCACACCGAGCCGCGGCTCGCGCTGCGGATGGGCGCGGCGATGTCCTGGTACTGGTATCTGCGCGGGCTCCGCCGCGAAGGGGCGGCACTGTCCGCCGAGCTGATTTCCCAACTGGGCGACACGGCACCAGGCGACCTGGCCGAGGAATACGCCCTGTGCGTCGCCAACGCCATCGCGGCCCCGGACCCGGTGGTGGTGGAGCAGCCGGCAGCCGCGACCCGTATGCCCTCGGACGCGCCGCCGCGCTGGCCGGGCACGGCGGTGCTGTGCCCCGACCCGGACCGCCCGGTCGCCGCGGACCCCTGGGCACAGGCCACCGCGCACCTTCATCGCGGGCAACGGCATGTGGTCCGCGGCGAGGCTCCCGAGGCCAAGGAGGCACTCGACCAGGCGCTCGAAGGCTTCCGCGCCGTCGGCGACCGCTGGGGTACGACCAACGCCCTCGACTCGCTGGCCGAACTGGCCGCCTGGCGCGGCGACTGGCCCCGCACCGTCTCCCTCATGAGCCAGGCCGTCGACGCCGCCGAACAGCTCTCCTCCACCGAGGCGCTCACGGACCTGCTCTGCCGCCGTGCCAAGGTCCGCATGCTCGCCGGGGACCTGCCCGCCGCCCGCGCCGACCTCCAGCGCGCCACCGAGACCGCCGCCCGCACCGGTCGCCCCGGCCTGCTCGCCGAACTCCACCAGGGCTTCGGGGACGTCGTCCGCCTCCAAGGCGACCTGGCCGAAGCGACCCGCCGCTACGAACTCGCGCTGGCGGCCGTCGGCGGCGAGGACGCGGGCCTCATCCGCCTCAAGGTCCTGCGCGGCCTGGGCTGGATCGCCGTATCCACCGGCCGTCCCGAAGAAGCCGCCGAGTACCACCACACCGTCCTCGACGCGGCGGTCGACCGCGGCAACTACCTGCTCGCCGCCGACGCGGTCACCGGGCTCGCCGGCGCCGCCCTGCAGGAAGGGGACGGCGCCCGGGCGGCGCTGCTGCTCGGAGCGGCCCGCGCCGTGCACGGAGCGCGGCTCACCGCGGGCGCGGACGTGGCGCGCGTGGCCCAGCCGACGCTGGAGTTGATCGGGGCGGCGGCGTACACGGCGGCGTTCGGGCGCGGGCGGGCACTCAGCCGGGAGGAGGCGCTGGGCTTGGTCAGGAAGACCGCTTGACCTCGCCCCAAGGGCGCGCCGCAGACTGGCCGGGTGGCACGGGAACATCTGCTGGCGGGAGAGTTCGGGGCGGCGGCGCGGCTGTCGCCGAAGGCGCTGCGCCTGTACGCCGAGCAGGGCCTGCTCCCGCCCGCGTGGGTGGACCCGGCGACCGGATACCGCTACTACAGCCCCGACCAGCTGCCCCGTGCCCGCCTGGTCGCCCGGCTGCGCCGATTGGGGCTGCCGCTGGCCCGGATCGCCGTGCTGGCCGACCTGACCCCGCAGGACAGGGCGCTGGAACTGCGCGGATGGCTGCACTCCCAGCGCAGCCTGCTCGACGACCGGGCGGCGGTCGTCGAGGCGGTGCAGGGGTCGTCCGCCGACACCGGGCTCGCCGCCGCCGTGGCGATGCGGGACGTGCCGGCGGTGAAGGTGCTGGGCCGCCGACACCGGATCGACTCGACCGCGCTGCCCGACTTCCTCCACACCGCCGAGCAGGACATCCGCGCTCACCTGCGGGCCTCCGGCCGGCCCGCGGACGGCCGTCGCTTCGTGTTCTTCGAGGACCTGATCACCCCTGACAGCTACGGGTACGTGGAGGCGGCGGTCGCCTGCGACGGCAGCGTCGAACCCGTCGACGACCTGCACCTCCGCCTGGTGCCCGCACACACCGCGGTGTACCTGCCCGTGCCGCCCGGCCACGAGGACCTGCCCCTGGTCCTGCGCGTCTACGACGCCGTCGAGGCCTGGACCGACGCCCACCCCGGCGTCGTCTGCACCGGCCACCCCTACGAGATCTATCCCGGCACCGGCACGCGGTTCGACGTCGCGTATCCGGTCACCGTCCACTGACCGAGAGGTTTCCCGTGCGCCACCTTCCCTACGTGGGCAGCGGTCCCTACTGCTACGCCAACTCGTTCGCCATGCTGCTCGGCGAGCGGTCGCCGTCGACCGCGGTCATCGAGGTCACCACCGGCGGCCCGTTCGGCATGCAGCTCATCGGCGGCACGCTGGTGTTCTTCGACGCCTACGGGTGGGACCCCGAGCAGGGGTTCGACCGGGCGCTGTCGGCGATCGGGTGGACATCGACGGTCAGCAAGGGCGGCGACGCCGACGCGGCGCTGGCCCGCCTCACGGCGGCGGTTCGGCAAGGGCCGGTGTGGGTCGGCCCGGTCGAGATGGGACACCTGCGCCACCAGCCCGAGATGACGGGCCCGATCGGGGCCGATCACTTCGTGGTCGCGCTGGATGTCGACGACGAGCGGGTGCTCGTGCACGATCCGCACGGCTTCCCGTATGCCGAGGTGCCGGTCGGCGACTTCATGACGGCCTGGCGGGCCGAGACGATCAGCTATGGCGAGCCGTACACGATGCGCACCGACTTCGTGAAGGTCGCCGACGTCAGCGACGCCGACGCGATCCGGTCGACCATCCCGGCCGCGATCGACTGGCTGTCCATGCGCGCCGACGTTCCGATGCCGCCCGGCAGCCTCGGCAACGGCGCGGCCGCCGAGCGGGTCGCCGAGCTGGTCGAGGCCGGGGCCGGGGACGGGCTGCGCGAGCACCTCATGTACTTCGCGATCCGGGTCGGCGCGCGCCGGCTCAGCGACACCGCCGACTGCCTGCGGACGGCCGGATACGACAAGGCCGCCGTGATCGCCGCGGAGCAGGCCCGGCTCGTCGGCTCGCTGCAACACCCCGTGGTCACCAAGGACTTCCCGGTCGCGGCGGCCGCCCTGCGCCGCCTCGCCCCCACCTACGACCTGCTGCGCGCGGCTCTCGAATAACCCGGCCGCAGCGGGCGGACCCCGATGTCGGTGGTCGGCCCGCTGTGCCCGCAGGCAGCATCGCCTCTTCCTGCTGTCCGGAATCGACGCACCACGATTCGGCGCGGTCAGGCCACCTTCGTGGTCTCACCGAGGGCCTGGTCGAGGATCTCCAGGCCGAGGGCCAGTTCGTCCCGCGTCGCGGTCAGCGGTGGCGCGATGCGGAACGTGCCGCCCATGCCGGCCAGCTGGACCACGTTCAGGTGCAGGCCGAGCTCCAGGCAGCGGCGGGTGACCTGCGCGCCCAGCACGTCCGCGCCTTCCTTGGTCTTGCGGTCGACGACGAGTTCGAGGCCCTGCATCAGCCCTCGGCCGCGCACGTCGCCCACGACCTCGTGCCGCTGCTGGAGCTGCAGCAGCCCGTCGCGCAGGAACGTGCCCAGCTCCCGTGCCCGCAGATCCAGCTGCTCGGACTGCAGGACGTCGAGCACGGTGTTGCCGACGGCGGCGACGAGCGGGTCCGACACGTGCGTGGTGTAGAACAGGTAGCCGCGCTCGTGGGCCCGCTGCTCGATCTCCGCGCTGGTGATCACGGCAGCCAGCGGCAGCCCCGCGCCGAGGGTCTTGGACAGGGTGAGGATGTCGGGCACGATGCCGTCGCGCTGGAAGGCGTACCAGTCGCCGGTGCGGCAGAGCCCGGTCTGCGCCTCGTCGACGATCAGCAGCATGCCGCGCTCGCGGCACTTGGCGGCCAGCGCGGCGAAGTAGCCCGGTGGTGGTTCGATGACGCCGCCGGAGCTGAGGATCGGCTCGACGATGCAGGCCGCGAGGCTGCCTGACGACTGCGCGTCGATCATGGCGAACCCGTGGTCGAGCTGCCGCCGCCAGTCGAACGCGCCGTCGGCGGTGGTGAAGTCGGGACGGTACGCATTGGGCGTCGGGATCGCGAAGTTGCCGGGGGCCGTCGGCCCGTAGCCCTGATGGCCCGCGCTGTACGTCGCGGCGGCCGCGGCGCCGGTCATGCCGTGCCACGACCGGGCGAACGCGACGATCTCGTGCTTGCCGGTGACGAGCTTGGCCATGCGGATGGCCGCCTCGTTCGACTCGGCCCCGGTCGTCAGCAGCAGCACCTTGTCCAGCGGCGCGGGCAGCGACTCGGCGAGCCGGCGCGCCAGGTCCACCACCGGGCGCGACAGCATGCCGCTGAACAGGTGGTCCAGGCTCGCGACCTGCCGCTGCACCGTCGCCACGATCGCCGGATGGCAGTGGCCGAGGATGGCGCTCATCTGGCCCGAGGTGAAGTCGAGGATCCGGCGGCCGTCGGCGGTGTACACGAAGCTCCCCACCGACCGCTCGATGATCTCCGGGGTGAACGGGCCGCCGTACCGCACCAGGTGGCGCTCCGCGTCGGACCAGAACTGCTCGGCGGTCGCCTGCTCGCTCGTCAGCGTCATGCCCTCACGATATGGACCGTCGCTGTGCGCGAAAAGCTCCGAGGTGCGACTAGCCTGTGCGTCATCTGCGCACAAGGGGGTCCGATGCGGCTGAACACCTCCCGCCTGGAGATGCTCCATCTCCTGGACAGCCTCGGCACGGTGCGGGCCGTCGCGGCGGCGCTGCACCTGAGTCCGTCGGCGGTGTCCGCGCAGCTCGCGGTGCTGGAGGCGGAGACCCGAGCCGAGCTGCTGCAGCGGGTCGGCCGCCGGGTGCGGCTCACGGCGGCCGGGCGCACCCTGGCGCGGCACGCCCGGGTGATCCTCGACCAGGTCAAGGCGGCCGAGGCAGACCTGCGCGACCTGTCCGGACAGCCGGCGGGGCCGGTGCGCCTGGCCGCGTTCTCCAGCGCCGTCCGGACCCTGGTCATCCCGCTCGCCGCCCGGCTGCGGCGGACGCACCCGCGCATCGAGCTGGAGGTGAGCGAGCTCGACCCGCAGGACAGCCAGCCGGCCCTGCGCCGCGGCGACTGCGACGTCATCGTGACCGCGGACTTCAGCGACGGATCGGCGCCCCTGGACCCCGACGTGCACACCATCCCGCTGCTCGCCGACGCCATCGTGCTGGTGACGTCGCAGGATCAGGCGGGGCCGGACGCGCCCGTGGACCTGGCCGACTTCGCCGCGGCGGCCTGGTCGGTGGACCTGCCCGGGACGTACCTGTCCCGCCTGGTGTCGAGCAGCTGCCGGCAGGCCGGCTTCGAGCCGATCGTGGCCGGTCGTTTCAGCAGCTACGAGCTGTTGCTGGCGCACGTCGAAGCAGGGCTGTCCGTGTCACTGCTGCCCGAGCTGGCAGTCGACGGCAGATACCGGGTGGCGACCCGCGCGCTGCGGGAACCACTGACCCGCCAGGTGTACGCGGCCGTGCGCGGCCGGTCGGCGCTGACCGCGGCCGCTCGCATCGTGCTGGACGAGCTGCGTGACCTGTCGGCGGCCCGGGTTCACGCCTGAGGCCGTCGCATGATCGTCCGACGTGCCCGGCATTCGTGCGTATCTTGAAGGTCCATTCCCGCAGGTGCCAGGCAAGTCGAGTGACCTTGGTGCGGTCGGCGACCGTGCTCAAGCCGGAGGCGGGGGAGTCGGGTCAGGTGTGCCCGGCTGGCGGTCGGGAATGCCGCGGGTGAGGAAGAGTGCGGCCAGCGCGATCAGCGCGAGCAGGCCCAGCGCCGCGCGCAGGCCGTCGAGCCGGGACTGCTCGTTCTGCGCCACGGCGGCGGCCGCGGTGGACGGGGCCACGCCGGCGTCGGCGAGCGCCGCGGCCAGCTGCTCGTTCGACAGGAACGGGATGCCTGCCGCCAGCTGCACCTGGGCCTGTGCGGACACGTCGGCGGGGATGGCCGGATTGGCCTGGACGCCGGTCAGGAACGACGTGGTCAGCCCGGAGATGAGCACCGCGCCGGCCAGCGCGGTGCCGATCGAGGCGCCCAGGTTGGTCACGGTGTTCTGCAGCCCGCCGACTTCGGCGCTGCGCTCGTCGGGCACCGCCGACACGGTGACGCTGCCCAGCTGGGATGCCAGTGCGCCGACGCCGAGCCCGGCCAGCAGCAGCGGCCCGGTGACGATCGCCGGACCGGCGCCGACCTCCAGTGCGGCGGCGAGCGCGACGATGCCGGCGAACAGGGCCACGAAACCGACCTGCACCACGCGCCGGGGGGACGCGTTCGGGAGGAACTTGGGCACGCCCACGGCCGCGAGCAGCAGCGTCACCGACAGGGGAAGGATGCGCAGCCCGGTCTCGATCGCCGACAGGCCCAGGGCCACCGACAGGTAGAGCGGGACGGTGAAGAACAGGCCCGCCTGGAGCAGGTACTGGAACAGGAACGAGTTGAGGCCGCCGCGGAGCAGCCGGTTGTCGAGCAGGGCCGGGTCCAGCAGCACCGGCTGTCCCCGGCGCAGGCGTGCGCGCTCGCGGGACAGGAACCAGCGCAGCACGAGGCCGCCGGCGATGACGAGCCAGAACACCGGGGACAGGCCGAGCCACGCCGGCCCGCCGGGCTTGGGGTTGACGAAGCCCCAGGTGCCGCCGCGCAGGATGCCGAAGACGATCAACACCAGGCCCAGGCCCGACAGGACGGTGCCGCCGATGTCCAGCTTGGTGGCGCGGTCGGGCGGCAGGTCCCGCATCCGGCGGGTCAGCAGCAGGATGCCCAGGACCACGATGACCTCGCCGGCGAAGACCCACCGCCAGGAGGCGTACGTGGTGAGCAGGCCGCCGATCAGCGGTCCGACCGCGACGGCGATCGCGCCGAACGCGGCGACCAGGCCGTACGCGCGGGGGCGTTGGACGCGGTCGAAGTTGGACGCGACCAGCGCCACGATGGCGGGCAGGATGAGCGCGGCGCCCACGCCTTCGAGCACCGACCAGCCGATGAACAGCACGGTGAGGTTCGGAGCCAGGGCGGTGGTCAGGGATCCCACTCCGTAGATCACGCAACCGATCGCGAAGGCGCGCTTGAAGCTGATGATCTGGCCGATCTTCCCGCCGGTGATCATCAGCGCGGCCATGACGAGGGTGTACATCGTGATCGCGGTCTGGATGCCGGTGACGGTGGTGCCCACGTCCTCGGCGACCGTCGCGATCGACACGTTCATGACGGAGCTGTCGAGCGTCATCAGGAACTGGCCGCACGCCAGGGTGAACAGTACGGTTCCGGTCGCGACCTGGCGATCGGGCGATGTCGGGGCCATGACCCGCTCCTCCGCGCTCGGTCCTGGCCTCGGCCAGCCCGCGCCTATTTGATGATTGTTCATCCTATATGCCCACTGTTGAGCCTGGAGTGTTCATCCCGTGGCTCAGGCGCGGTCGACGCCTTCCGAAACCCATCAGGATGTATGCCTCCCAGGACCTCGGCCGTAATCCAACCGTGACCTGACGTCCATTGACCTTGGCCCGCAATCGTCGAATTATGTGAGCGTTCACAAGCCCGTAATCTGCGAAAGTCGCGGGTTACCGAAAAAGATTGTGAGCGCTCACAGCCTGCCGCCTGACCTGGCGGCCGGCGGGCCGTTCCCGTCGGGAGAAGGAGCGACATGAAGATCGCAAGACTGGCCGCCGCCGCGCTGGGCCTGATCGTGGCCACCAGCCTCGCCGCCTGCGGTTCGAGCACCAAGACCACTGACCAGGAGCAGGCCGGTGGCACCGAGGGCGCGCTGGTCGGCGTGACGATGCCGACCAAGTCCTCCGAGCGGTGGATCCATGACGGCGACAACGTCAAGTCCCAGCTCGAGGCACTGGGCTACAAGGTCGACCTGCAGTACGCCGAGAACGACATCCCGACCCAGGTCAACCAGATCGAGAACCAGATCACCAGGGGCGCGAAGCTGCTGATCATCGCCTCGATCGACGGCACGGCGATCACCACCCAGCTGCAGCAGGCGGCCGACAAGAAGATCCCGGTCATCGCCTACGACCGCCTGATCCGCAACTCGCCCAACGTGGACTACTACGCCACGTTCGACAACTACAAGGTCGGCGTGCAGCAGGCGACCTCGCTGCTGGTGGGCCTGGGGCTGAAGAAGGCGGACGGCTCCGAGGGCACCGCCAAGGGCCCGTTCAACATCGAGCTGTTCGCCGGCTCGCCCGACGACAACAACGCGACCTTCTTCTTCAACGGCGCCATGGACACCCTCAAGCCGTACCTGGACAAGGGCACGCTGGTCGTCAAGAGCAAGGAGACCGAGTTCAAGACCGTCGCGATCCTGCGCTGGGACCCGGCGACCGCGCAGAAGCGCATGGAAGACCTGCTGACCAAGACCTACGCCAAGGGCGACAAGGTGCAGGGCGTGCTGTCGCCGTACGACGGCCTGTCCATCGGCATCCTCTCCGCGCTCAAGAGCAGCGGCTACGGCACCGCCAACCAGCCCTACCCGGTCGTGACCGGGCAGGACGCCGAGGTCGCCTCCGTCAAGTCGATCATCGCGGGTGAGCAGTACGCCACGATCTACAAGGACACCCGGGAGCTGGCGAAGGTCACCGTGAAGATGGCCGACGCCGTGCTCAAGGGCGGCAAGCCGGAAGTCAACAACACCAAGGACTACGACAACGGCAACAAGGTCGTCCCGTCCTTCCTGCTCGAGCCGATCGTCGTCTACAAGGACAACTACAAGGCGACGCTGATCGACACCGGCTACTACACCGCGGACCAGCTCAAGTAGCTGCCGCGCGCCCGTCCGGCCGGTCAACCCGGCCGGACGGGCGTCCCGCCCCACCGGAGGAGGCCGACCTTGACCGACGTGATCCTGCAGATGCGTCACATCACCAAGACGTTCCCGGGGGTCACCGCCCTCGACGACGTGAACCTCACGGTCCGCCGCGGGGAGATCCACGCGATCTGCGGCGAGAACGGCGCCGGCAAGTCCACCCTGATGAAGGTCCTGTCGGGGGTCCACCCACACGGCGACTACACCGGTGAGATCACCCTCGACGGCCAGCCGTGCCGGTTCGGCGGCATCCGCGACAGCGAACGCCTCGGCGTCGTGATCATCCACCAGGAGCTGGCACTGTGCCCGAACCTGTCGATCGCGGAGAACATCTTCCTCGGCAACGAGCGCGCCCCGCGCGGCGTCGTGAACTGGAACCGCACCAATGCGGAAGCCGCCGAACTGATGCAGCGCGTGGGGTTGCACGAGAACCCGACCACGCCCGCGATGGATCTCGGCGTCGGCAAGCAGCAGCTGGTCGAGATCGCCAAGGCGCTGTCCAAGCGGGTGCGCCTGCTGATCCTCGACGAGCCGACCGCGGCGCTGAACGACGACGACTCCGCGCACCTGCTCGACCTGCTGCGCGGCCTGCGCGACCAGGGCATCACCTGCGTGATCATCTCGCACAAGCTCAACGAGATCCAGGCGATCGCCGACTCCACGACGATCCTGCGCGACGGCCGGACCATCGAGACGCTCGACATGACCGCCGACGTCACCGAGGACCGCATCATCGCCGGCATGGTCGGCCGCGACCTGGAGCACCGCTTCCCCGAACACGAGCCCCGCATCGGCGAGGAGGTGCTGCGCATCGAGGACTGGACCGTGCACAGCCCCACCCAGCACGGCCGGGTCGTGGTCTCCGGCGCGAACCTCAGCCTGCGCCGCGGCGAGATCGTCGGCCTGGCCGGGCTGATGGGCGCCGGCCGCACCGAGCTCGCCATGAGCGTCTTCGGCCGCAGCTACGGCATCGGCATCTCCGGCCGGATCTTCAAGGACGGCCGCGAGATCCGGCTGAAGACCGTGGGCGATGCGATCCGCCACGGCATCGCGTACGCCACGGAGGACCGCAAACGCTACGGCCTCAACCTGATCGAGGACATCAAACGCAACGTGTCGGCGGCGGGGCTGAACAAGCTCGCCACCCGGGGCTGGATCCACGACAACGAGGAGTACCGCGTCGCCGACGGCTTCCGGGCCGGCATGAACATCAAGGCCCCGAACGTCTCGGCGGTCACCGGCAAGCTCAGCGGCGGCAACCAGCAGAAGGTCGTGCTGTCGAAGTGGCTGTTCACCGACGCCGACGTGCTCATCCTCGACGAACCCACCCGCGGCATCGACGTGGGTGCCAAGTACGAGATCTACTCGATCATCAACCACATGGCCGACCAGGGCAAAGCCGTGCTGGTCATCTCCTCCGAACTGCCTGAGCTGCTGGGTGTCTGCGACCGCATCTACGCGATGTCCGCCGGCCGGATCACCGGCCAGGTCACCCGCGAGCAGGCCACCCCGGAGCGGCTCATGCAGTTCATGACCAAGGTGAAGGAGCAGTAACCACCATGACCAGTGTCGGCCCGACGACCGGCCCGAGCACCGCGGTGCCGGAGACGACCGCGAGCGAACCTGCGGTGCTCAAGGCACCGGACCGGTTCGGCGGTCGGCTCTTCTCGGCGAACCTGCGCCAGAACGGCATCTACATCGCGTTCGCGCTCATCATCGCGCTGTTCTCGATCCTCACCGACGGAGACCTGCTCGCGCCGCAGAACATCTCCAACCTCGTGGTGCAGAACTCCTACATCCTGATCCTCGCCATCGGCATGATCCTGATCATCATCGCCGGGCACATCGACCTGTCCGCCGGGTCGGTCGTCGCCGTCACCGGCGCCATCTCCGCCGTACTCATGGTCAACAACGATGTGCCCTGGCCGCTGGCGATCCTGATCACGCTGATCTGCGGCGGCCTGATCGGCGCCTGGCAGGGCTACTGGGTCGCGTACTTCGGCATCCCCGCGTTCATCGTGACCCTGGCCGGCATGCTCGTGTTCCGGGCGCTGACCCTCGCCGTGCTCGGCAACCAGGGCATCGGCCCGTTCCCCGACGAGGTCCGCACCATCGCCAACGGCTTCATGCCGACCTACCTGGGCAACATCGGCCTCGGGCCGCTCGACGGGGCCGACCTGCTCACCCTGCTGCTCGGTGTCGCGTTCGTCGCCGGCATCGTGATCACGCAGTGGCGCGCCCGTGCCGGGCGCGTGCGCTACGGCCAGAGCGTCGAACCGACCGCGCTGTTCGTCACCAAGCTCGCCATCGCCGCCGTCGTCGTGATGACCGTCATCGTCCAGCTGGCCCGGTTCAAGAACCTGCCGTGGGTGCTGGTGCTGCTGGCCGCGCTGGTCCTGGCGTACTCCCTGCTCACCGACCGGGTCGTGTTCGGCCGCCACATCTACGCCATCGGCGGCAACTTCAACGCGGCCACCCTGTCCGGCATCAAGGTCAAGTCGGTCACGTTCTGGCTGTTCGTCAACATGGGCGTGCTCGCGTCGATCGCGGGCATCGTCTTCGCCGGGCGGCTCAACCAGGCCGGGCCGACCGCCGGCAACGGCTTCGAACTCGACGCCATCGCCGCCGCGTTCATCGGCGGGGCCGCCGTGCAGGGCGGCGTCGGCCGTGTCGTCGGCGCGATCACCGGCGGGCTCATCATGGGCGTCATCAACAACGGCATGTCCCTGATCGGCGCGCCGAGCGAGCAGGTGATGCTCTTCAAGGGCCTGGTGCTGCTGGCCGCCGTCGCGTTCGACGTCTTCGCCAAACGCCGCGCCGGAACCGCGCGCTGAAATCGGGGGACGGGGCTGCCGCCGCACGGCGGCGGCCCCGGCCGCGAGCTGGCGTGACCCCGGCGGGTCAGCTGCTCAGGCGCTGGATGAAGGCCACGCTGCCGTCGAAGATGCGCGGCGCGTCGTGGTCCAGCGTCGCCACGTGGTAGCTGTCCTGCAGGACGACCTCCTGCACATCCGCCGACGTGATGCCCTTCAGCACGATCTCGCTGTTGACGGGCTCCACGACGTGGTCGTTGGCGGAGTGGTACAGCAGCACCGGCTGGGCGACCTTGGGCAGATCGGCGCGGACCACCGCCTGGAAGCGGCGCAGCGACGCCGCGGCCCGCACCGGCGTACGAGGGTAGGCGCCCTCGTCGATGCCGGGCTTGGCGATGTCGTTGCCGATCGCCGGCACCGACGGCACGACCAGGCCCAGCACGGGCAGCAGCTTCGCGTCCCAGCGCAGCATCGTGACGGCGGGGTTGACCAGCACGACGCCGGCCAGGTCGGGGTGCTGCTGGGCGAGCCGCAGCGCGAGGGTGCCGCCCATCGACAGGCCGACGGCGTACACCGACGTGCAGTGCCGGCGCAGATCGGTGACCGCGCGCTCGACCTCGGTGTACCAGTCCTGCCAAGTGGTGCGGTTGGCGTCGCGCCAGCTGGTGCCGTGGCCGGGCAGCAGCGGCAGGCGGACCGACCAGCCCTGCTCGGCGAGGTGGCGGGCCCAGGGCCGCATGCTGTGCGGCGAGCCGGTGAAGCCGTGGCAGACCACGACCCCGATGCCGCTGTCGCCGTCGTGGTGCAGGGGAGCGTGGTCGATGGCGTTGTCCATGGTTGCTCCCAGCCGCGGGGTGAACGGGGTGTGTGACGGGTGCCGCCATACTGCCATGTCCCGGCGCGCGGGGGCAGGGTGCGAGCGAGTGAGTCCGGAGCGGTGGGCCAGCGCGCTGCCGGGCCTGTAACAATTGTGCAAATTGGTTTGTGATGCAAAGCTATTGCTGATGCAGTAGCCGTGCTTGCTTACCCCTTGGAGGCACCCAGTGTCACCGGACTCTGCCGTCCCCGGCTCACCGGCCGACGTGCTCGCCGAACTGGACGCACTGCGCCGTCGCACCCGCGCCGCGCGCCACGCGCACTGGCTGCCGTTGCTGCTGTTCGGCCTGCTCGGGGCGGTGGCGCTGCCGTTCTACGTGATGGCGGAAACACCCGCCGAAATGGTGGCGCCGCAACAGGTGCCCATACTCGCCCGGCTCGGCGGCGACGTGCTGGACGACGCCGTCGCGCTGGGCTGGTACTGGCTCGCCGCGCTGATCGCCGGCTACCTGGTCAGCCTCGCCTGGTACCGCTGGCGGGGACAGCAGGTCGGCCTGCAGTCCCCGGTCCGCGGCTACGTGCTCGCCGGGCTGGCCGGCACGGTCGCCGCGCTGACCCTCACGCTCGTGCTGGACGTGTTGTACTCCAACGTCTCCGGTCCGGTCCACGACCTCGCGGTCTGGTTCACCTCCGAGCTGATGGCGGTCAACAGCCGCGGGATGTTCCCGCACCTGGTCATCGGCGTGGGCTTGGCGGTGCTGGCGCGGCTGGAGCGCAGCCGGGCGCTGACGGTGACGGTCGTGCTCTACGTGGCCGTGCTGGTGCTGGTCAGCGTCGCGTTCCGTGTCGACGCGTACGCGGTCGTGGGACTGCTGGGCCGGTTCACCTTCCTCGTCGCGGCCTTGCTGCCGGTCGTGGTGCTGCTGGCCGGGGGATGTGCGGCCGCGTTGCTCCGGCGGCGGCCCGCATGAGCGACGCCGACGAGGCCGAGCGGCCGCCGTTCCCGACCAACGCCCTCGACGATGTCGTGCACCAGCGCCACCGCCTCGGCATCCTCACCATCGCCGCGGAGGCCGAGCGGGTCGAGGTCGGCTACCTGCGCGACGCCCTGGAGCTCACCGCGGGCAACCTCTCCCGGCACCTCGCCGTGCTGGAAGAGGCTGGGCTGGTGCGCACGGAGAAGGGCTACCACGGGCGGCGGGCGCGCACCTGGGTCGCCATCACCCCGCAGGGTGTCGCCGCCCTCGACGCGGAACTGGCCGCGCTCCAGGAACTGGTGCGCCGCCGGTTGGGCTGAGCCTGTGGCGGTCGGTTCAACCGGCACTCAGATCTCCATGGGCCATGCACCTCTGGCGAGCCGGGTTCATGGTCCGCGAGAACCTACTTCCTCGGGTGACCTACGCCGCCACCGCGGTCGACTTGCTTCAGCGCAGCCTCCCAAGGAAAGCGTTTCTGCTGCAAGCGCCCCGTTCCAGGCTCGTGCGGCAGCCATGAACTCGACTGGCCCAGGACAACGGCGACGCCCTCCTGCCTGAGGCTTTCGACTGAGGCGACGAAGGGCCTTCGTGCGGCGAGCGCGGCATTCACGAAAGGAACGATCACGGTGGGCACCCGTCGACCGATGATCTCTGAGACGGAGGTGAGGACATACGTATCGGCGATGCCCAGCGCGAGTTTGTTGATCGTGTTGTAGGTGGCTGGAGCAATGATCAGGGCATTGATCGGTGCCACCTTCCGCTGTGAGCCCGGAGGGTTCCCGTAGTCGGTGCGGACGGGGTTGCCCGACAGTTGTTCCAGTTCCGCGGTGTCGATGAAGTTCAGCGCCGCCCTCGTGGCTGCGACCATCACGGTCCACGATTGCTCCTGTGCGAGGCGGATGAGGACGGCGGCGTCGGCCGCTGGCCCCGCGCCGCACAGGACGAGGTTGAGGTGCTTGTCCGTCACAGACGAATACCAACCTGCCCAGCGAAATCGACAACACGCGCCCGGGTATGACCTCGTGCCAGCGCGGCGAGATCCGTGATGAGCCGTGCGGCTGCAGGCCGTGCAGTGATCTCCTCCGGAGCGGTCTTCAGTGCAGCACGCAGGGCGTTGAGTCCCTGTTCGTGCCGACCCCACATCGTGTACGCCTTCGCGACATCGAGGAACAGAGACGCTCGACGCTCGGCAATTTTGATCTTGTCCAGTGGGATCTTCCTGGCGAGTTCGACGGCCGTGCCGGCATCGCCGAAGGTAAGCGTCACGTGCACTCGGTGCTGCTGGACGTTGGTCGGCCCGAACCCGGTCCAACGGTCGTTGCCGTCATGGCCGAGCCTCTCGCCCGCGTGCTCTGCCTCGTCAAGGATCGCCTCGGCTGTGTCGCGGTCCTGAGCCCGGCCGGCAGCGGTGGCGGAGCGGAGAAGAAGTGCGCCGAACGCCGACAAAGCATCGTCCCCGCTGAGGCCGGTGGCTCGGTCGAGCCGGGTGGCCGAGGCCGTACCGATCGCGACGGCGTTCGTGTTGTAGCCGCTCGCCATCAGCGCATGGGTCATGATGCGTGCGCTGGTCGTTTCGGCGATCGGGTCGCCGCTCCTGGCGGCGTGTTGCGCGCTGCGTTCGGCAGCGAGCAACGCGACCGCAGGGTCTCCGAGCTTGAGGAACACGCTTCCTGCCACGTGGTAGAGATCCGTCGCGATTACGTGTCCGGTGTCGAGCCGCCGGCCTTCGAGCGCGGCTAGGGATGGCGCTACGGCCGGTAGAAGCCGTGTGAGCCTGGCGGTCACGTCGTGATAGCGGCATGCCTGGTAGGCCGTCTTCACCTGCCTGACGCCGAGCGCGAATTGGTGCAGTGTCAGAGTTTCCGCCTGCGACGGCTGAAGGAGCGCATCGACAAGGCCCGCCCAGCTCGGAACGTCGACGGCGCTCGCCACTGTCGCCGTCAGGAAGTCTCTGCGATCCATCTCTTCACCGTCGCCCAGGTCAGAGGGTTCTGCCTGCACAGTAGTAGCAACCGCGGCCGACGGTGCGAGCACGAGCAGCGCGTCGCACTCCGCCAGGGTGACGCCGAGGGCATGGGCGAGATTCGGGCGCTGCCACGGTTGAGGTGTGCTCGTCCCCGACTCCCAACGGGCGACCGTCGTCCGGTCCACGCCGAGTTGTTCGGCGAGGTGCTCCTGAGAGAGCCCTTGAGCAGTCCGGCGATGGATCAGTGCGGTGCGTCGGGACGCCGCACCGGGTTGGGGACGCGCGGAGGTAGCCATCGGGTTCCATCGTTCGCTGTCGTGCCCGCCGCCGCAATGGATTGCCGCAGATACGCCCGGTCGATGCAGTGTTCCATCAGGCCGCCTGCGGACACGATCGATGTCGAGCCTGGCGCTGGTGTCATCGGGACGGCGGCGTCAGGTGGCAGGGCGCGCGACTGCGACACGACCGCACCCGTGCGTACGTCGCGCGCCCTGGTCACCGACCGATTGGATCGTGAATCAATGGCCGAGCGCACCTTCATCATCGTGCTGACCACTGTGCGACCGATCGCCGACGGGAATCGGCGCGACGAGAACGTCCACCCTGAGGAAATCGTGGAGGCGGTTTCCGCGACCACACCGGAGGCGGCTCAGCGGATATTCGTCGCGTTGTGCTCGCTGCCTCGCGTACGAGCGGGACGGCAGCGAGCGAAGATCCTTGTCTGCGACATCGAGGCGGCAGTCTTCGGCGCTCCGCTGATGACCGCAGGGACAGCCCGCGTGCTCGCTCGGTTGGGGGCAAGGCGATGAACACGCCGAAGCCGATCGGGACGGACGAGGCAGCCGCCGCGCACGCAGTACGAACGCATTGCGCGATCGACTACCCCGGCGGCCCACGATGTCTCAACTGCCACGCGAAGTTTCCCTGCGATACCCACGTCGCCGCCGTCGATTTCCTGCTCGACGCCGGATGGGACGACGCGGCGATCATGGCGCTCGACGTTCGAACCGGGCCGTGGTTCTGAGCCTCGGACCCTGACGGCACCTGAGGCTGGTCGCGGTGGGCGGCTTGACTTCGAGTGCGCTCCAACTGCGAGGCTGGACGGCATGGAGGAAGGGCTTTCGGTCG
The DNA here is from genome assembly GCF_009720365.1 of Catellatospora paridis. Classification (GTDB taxonomy): domain Bacteria; phylum Actinomycetota; class Actinomycetes; order Mycobacteriales; family Micromonosporaceae; genus Catellatospora; species Catellatospora paridis. The sequence continues at coordinate 241,948 of NZ_ML769321.1, forward strand.
GCGAGGTTGCGGCCAAGACGGGGCTGACGGCTTACACGCTGCGCTGGTATGAGCAGGTCGGGCTGCTGGACCCGATCCCGCGTGACCATGCGGGGCGGCGCCGCTACCGGCTGCGCGACGTCGAGCGGCTCGACCTGCTGACCAAGATGCGTGCCACCGGCATGCCGGTGCGGGAGATGCTCCGCTACATCGAGCTGGTCCGCGCGGGCACCCACAACCGCCGGGATCGGCTGGAGCTGCTGGAACAGCACCGTACGACGGTGCTGCGCCAGATCAGCGAGCTGGAGCGCGACCTGGCCGTCATCGACCGGAAGATCACCAGATATCGGGGGTACCTTGATGCAGAGCAGACTGATTGACCCCGCCGGGCCGGCCGTCCCGGCGCTCGGCCTGGGCTGCATGGGCATGAGCAGCAACTACGGCCCGGCCGACCAGGACGAGTCGCTGGCCACCTTGCACCACGCGCTGGAGCTGGGCGTGGCGCATTTCGACACGTCGGCGTCCTACGGCGACGGCCGCAACGAGGAGCTGCTGGCGCGGTTCCTGCCCGGCAACCGCGACCGGGTCTTCCTGGCCACCAAGTTCGCCATCCGCCGCGACGGCGGCGTGCACCGGGTCGACTCCAGCCCCGGCTGGGCGCGCCAGTCCTGCGAGAACTCGCTGCGCCGCCTCGGCGTCGACGTGATCGACCTGTTCTACCTGCACCGGCGCAACCCCGACGTCCCGATCGAGGACACCGTCGCGGCGATGGCGGACCTGGTAACCCAGGGCAAGGTCCGCCACCTGGGACTGTCGGAGGTCGGCGCGGAGACGATCCGGCGGGCGCACGCCGTGCACCCGATCAGCGCGCTGCAGATCGAGTACTCGCTGTTCAGCCGCGACATCGAGGACGAGGTGCTGCCGGTGTGCCGGGAGCTGGGCATCCGGATCGTGGCGTACTCGCCGGTCGGGCGCGGACTGCTCACAGGCACGATCCAGTCCACGGCGGGCCTCGCCGACAGCGACAACCGGCTGAACCATCCGCGGTTCGCCGTCGGCAACCTCGATCACAACCTGGCGCTGGTCGACCGGATCCGCGACATCGCCGGCGCGGCCGGATGCACTCCGGCCCAGGTGGCGATCGCCTGGGTGCTGGCGCAGGGCGACGACGTGCATGCCATTCCGGGCACGACCCGCCGCACGCACCTGGCCGAGAACGTCGCGGCCGCCGACGTCGTGCTCACTGCGGAGCAGCTCGCGGCGCTGAGCGGGCTCGGCACCGCGGCGGGGGCTCGGCTGTCGGCGTTCGCCCAGGCGATGGTCGGCCACTAGCGGACTCCGGCGGGGCCGTCGCGTCGCCGTACGGCGCGACGGCCCCTCACCGGACAAACGTGTCCACTCAGTCGTCGGTGGCGGACGGCTGCGGGCCCGGTGGCGTATGTCCTGGCCCTGGCCCTGGCCCGGGTCCGCCGGCGGAGGGCGACGGCACCACGGCGGCGTTGCCGGGCACGTCTGGGCTGGCCGCCAGGCAGATCGGCATGGGGTTGCAGCCCGTCGGCTTGGGCTTCTTCGACGGTTCGACGCCGTCGCCCACGCCCTCGACCTCGCCGAGCTTGCCGTTGGTGCCGTTGGCCAGGGGCTCCAGCGGGAGTTTCATGTCGGTATGGGCCTGGTTCATGAACCCCTGCCAGATCTCGGCGGGCAGGCCGACGCTGGTGATGTTGCCGCCGCCGAGCGCCTTGGGCCGGTAGATCGGGTCCGAGGCGTTCTTGACGTTGCCGACCCAGATGGCGGAGGCGATCTGCGGCGTGTATCCGACGGTCCAGACGTTGGAGTGGGCCTTGTCCTGGACCTTGCTCTCCCAGGTGCCGGTCTTCGCGGCGGCTTGGCGGCCGCCCGCGAGCGCCCGGTAGTAGCTCTTGGGCAGCTGCTTGAGCATGCCGGTGACCTCGTCGGCCACCTCCTGCCGGATGCGCCGCTCGGCCTTGCTGACCTCGCCGGTGTTCGGCACCAGCTGGTACTTGCCGGTCCGCTCGTCCTTCTTCTCGACCTTGATCACGACGTGGGGCTTGTTGTAGACGCCGTGGTTGGCGAAGGTCGCCATGCCCGTGGCGTGGTCGAGCACGGTGATGGGGTACTGGCCGAAGCCGACCTGGTAGTCGAAGGAGGCGCGGCTGGTGTCGGTTTCGGGCTTGGTGAGGTCGCGTGCCTTGCCGTCGCTGACGGCCCACATGGTGTTGACACCGGCGGCGTGCGCCATGGCGACGACGTTCTTCGGCTCGATCTTCTTCGCGATTTTGAAGAACGGCACGTTCAGTGAGAGCCGGGTGACGTCCTGCAGCGTGCACTTGCGCTTGCACTTGAGGCTGCCGGCATCGCGGCCTGCGTTCTCCACCTCGTACGGGCAGAGCTTGTATTTGTCGCAGTTCTTCTTCTTGCCGGTGGCGACGATGGGGGTCGGGTCCCAGGTGGACTTGAGCGAGATGCCCGCGTCGATCGCGGCTGCGAGGGTGTAGACCTTGAACGAGGAGGCGGGCGGGTGGCCGCCGTCCTCCCAGATCGTGCCCTCGTTGATCTTTCCGGCGTAGTCGATGCCCGTGCCGTCGGCGCCGCCGTAGTAGGCCAGCACCCGGCCGTTCCTCGGGTCGATGGCGACGCCGGCCGCGATCACGTTCTTGGGATAACCCTTGATCTTGGTGTACACGCCGTCGACCTTGTGGTCGACCGCCTTGACGACGTCATTGGTGCACTCCTTCTCGTCGCCCTTGCCGTGGCAGGTCTCCTTCCACTCGAACGTGCGGAAGAGCTGCGCCTCCAGGGCCTTCTGAGCCTTGGAGTTGATCGTCGTGGTGATCCGGTAGCCCTTGTTGCGCCAGTCCGTGATCCCCCACGCGGCCATCTCGCGCTCGACGTACTTCGTGATCACGAAGCCGGTGCCGGTGCCCTGGACGCCCGTCTCGCCGGACTTGGCGGAGTACTTGCGCAGCGTCTTGTCCGGATACACCATGGTCGAGCGCTTCTGCCGGTCGAGCTTGCCCATCTGCACCATGTTGTCGAGCACGTAGTTCCAGCGCACGCGCGCGGCGTCGGGGTTCAGGTGCGGGTCGAAGCCCTTGGTGCCGTCGTACTCGTTGGGTTCGGGCTGCTTGAGCACCGCGCCGAGCACCGCCGCCTGCTCGACCGTCAGCTGGTCGGCGGCCTTGCCGAAGTAGGCCTTCGCCGCCGCCCCGACGCCGCTGGAGCCGCGGCCGAACCACACGGTGTTGACGTAGAAGCCGAGGATCTCGTCCTTGGAGTGCTCCTCCTCGAGCCGCCGCGCCATCACCGCCTCGCGCAGCTTGCGGGCATAGGTGACCTCGAGGTCCTTGGCCGCGTTGCGGGCGTACTGCTGGGTGATGGTGGAGGCGCCCTGGGTCTCGCCGCCGGTGAGGTTGTTCCAGGCAGCGCGGGCGACGCCCCACAGGTCGATGCCGTGGTGGTTGAAGAAGTTCTTGTCCTCGCCCGCGATGAGAGCCACCTTCACCTCGTCGGACAGCCGGGACATCGAGACGATCTCGCGGTTCTCGCCGCCGAGCTTGGCGATCTGCACGCCGTCGGCCGAGTAGACGAAGGTGTTCTCGTTCGGGCTGAAGTCCGCGGGTTCGGGTACCGAGTCGTAGAGGTAGGCGACCCCGATCAGGCCGCCGCCGGCGAGCATGACGACGACAGCGGCCGCGGCGAGCACGATGCTGCGCCACCTCCACCTGCCGATCCTGCCCTTGCGGCCGGTGCGCTTGAGCCCGGCGCCCGGCCGGTCGTCGTCCGGCCCACGTCCGGTGGGCAGCACGGCGGTGCGGGGCGCGCCGCCCGTGACGGGGCGGCCGCTGCCGCTGCCGCTCACGCGTCCCGCGGGCACCCGGCCGGGCGTGCCGCCGACGCTGGCGCGGCCCGAGGCGGACGGCACGGTGGCGCGTCCGGCGACGGGGCGCAGCGGGGCCGGGCCGACCGGTGTCGGGCCGTGGCCGCCGCCGCTGGTGCGGCCGTGACCGGTCCGGACGCCGCCGGGGCCGTTCGGGTTCGGGTGGGCGCTGGTGCCCGGAGGTGTTCCGGGGCCGTCGGATGGCGCCGAGGCGCCGGTCGAGCCGGTTGCCGGGGGCGTGGTCATCGGTGCGAACCCTTCCGGTCGGGGGATTGTGCTGGGCGCGTGGACAGGGGGAAGGCGGTCGACCACCGCCGGTGGGGCCTGCGCGGCGCGGCGCCATGGCCGCGTGATTTCGCTGACGGCCTCGCTCAGCCCCCGGAAGAAACCGATCTCATGGGCGGCGAGGGCGACCTGCGTGCGAAGGTCACTCCACGTCCGACATCCTGCCTCACAAATCGGGTGAAGTCCGGCAAGACACCACGGCGTGGGAGTCGCGGCAAACGACGGCAACCCCCGTGGCGTACGCGAAAGCGGCAATCGCGGCCGGCAGGGGCCCGCCGTGTAGGCGTTGACCAGCAGTAACGCTAGATCTGGACTTGACGGTCCATTATTCTGGCGTTAGGTTGGACTGAGCGGTCCAATAGTGGAGCGCCTGAGAGCCACAGGGGGCGACAGCTGTGAACGACTACTACCTGCTCGGCAGGTCCGGACTGCGGGTGAGCCGGCTGGCGCTGGGCACGATGAACTTCGGCGTCGGCGGGTTCCACGCCGCATACGGCAAGACCGAGCGCGAAGCCGAGCCCATCTTCCGGCGCTACCTCGACGGCGGCGGCAACTTCATCGACACAGCCGACTTCTACACCGCGGGGGAGAGCGAGACCATCCTCGGCCGGCTGATCGCGGCCGCCGGGGTGCGCGACCGGGTCGTGCTGACCAGCAAGTTCACCAACACCGTCGATCCGGCCGACCCGAACGCCGCGGGCAACGGCCGCAAGCACGTCATCCGGGCGCTGGACGCGACGCTGCGCCGCCTCGGCACCGACTACCTCGACCTCTACCTGCTGCACACCTGGGACCGGATCACTCCGGTCGAGGAGGTGGTGCGCACCTTCGACGACCTGGTACGCGCGGGGAAGATCCGCTACGCGGGGCTGTCCGACGTGCCCGCCTGGTATGCCGCCCGCGCCCAGAGCCTCGCCGAGGCCCACGCGTTGACCCCGATGATCAGCCTGCAGCTGCCGTACTCACTGGTCAACCGCGGTATAGAGGCCGAGTATCCGGCGATGGCGCAGTCGCTGGGCATCGGGCTGACCGCCTGGAGCCCGATCGGCGGCGGCCTGCTGTCGGGCAAGTACCGGCGCACCGGCGACGGCCTGGCGGGAGACGGCCGGCTCGGTGGCGGGGGAGGCCAGCAGGTCGCCGAGCGCGACTGGGCCGTGATCGACGCCCTGGAGAAGGTCGCGGCCGAGCTCGGCCGCAGCATGGCCCAGGTGGCGGTCAACTGGGTGGCGACCCAGCCCGCCGTCGGCTCGGTGATCATCGGGGCGAGCAGTGCCGAGCAGCTCGACGCCAACCTCGCCGCGCTCGACTTCACCATCCCGGCCGAGCTGCGCGAGCGGCTGGAGCAGGCCGGTGCGCCGGAGCCGGGCGGCCCTTACGCGATGTTCACTCCGGGGTACCAGTCCTGGATCGTGAGCCCCGGCCTCGGCATCGGCGACAAGCCGGCCGGCTACGCGCCGCCGATCTGGAACGGCGCAGCCCCGTCAGCCGGCTGAGCCGGTCAGCGGGCGGCGTAGAGCGCCTCGAGTTCCCGGCGCAGCAGCGGGGTGCTCTGCTGCTCGACCAGCTTGAGCAGCCGGTCGGCTTCGGCGAGGGTCATCGCGTGCTCCCAGCGCCTGCGGAACAGGTAGGCGTCGAGCTCCTGATGCCTACGGCAGAAGTGGTCCAGATTGCGCAGCAGCTGAGCGCGCATGATCCGCAGCGCCACGGCGGGGTCGGGGTGGGCCAGCGGGTGCACCTGGTGGTAGTTGATCGCCGTGGTGCTCACCGAGAAGCCCACCCCGGCCCGGTGGAGGCGGTAGCTCAGGTCGGTGTCCTCCAGCCCCCAGCCGGTGAAGGACTCGTCGAAGCCGCCGACCTCCTTGACCGCGGCCCGGCGTACCGACAGGTTCGCGGTCGTGGCCAGCGCCCAGCTGAACCGGAAGTCGACCAGCCCGGTGCCGTAGGCCTCGACGATCGCGTGGTAGTTGTCGGGTTCGTCGCCGAGCTCGGTGCGGGCGAACGCCGCCACGGGGTCGGCGGCCAGCTCGCCCGGTTCGAGCAGGCGGATCGGCTCGGCCAGCCGCTCGGCGTCGCCGACCCGGGCGACCAGCCGGAGCAGGTCCTGCTCACCGAGCGGGAGGATGCCGGGCCGCCACCAGGTCAGCGCCCGCCGCTTCCAGCCGATCGTGCCGTCGCGGCCGCCCGTCGCCGCCGCGACGTGCTCGGCGACGAACCCCGGCCCGGCCATGCGGTCGTCGTCGATGAAGACGATCAGTTCGCCGTCGACGCGGGCCAGCGCGGTGTTGCGGGCCGCGGCCCGGCCCCGGTTGTCCTGCGTGACCAGCCGGATGTCGAGCCGGTCGCGGAAGGGTGCGACCACGTCCTCGACGCCGCCGGCGGTGCCGTCGTCGCAGAGCACGACCTCGAAACCGGGGTACGTCTGGACGAGCAGCGACTCGAGGGTGAGCGCGAGGTATTCGCGCTTGTCGCAGGTCGCCATCACCAGGCTGACCGGGAGCCGTTCTACCATCCGAGTCTCCACCGCTCGTCGCCGTACAGGTCCACCATCTCGTTGAGGTCGCCGTCGACCGGGTCGCGGTGCGGGGGCGCCGCGGTGCGCGGGTGGGCCACGACGGCCACCGGCCCCTTCGGTGACATGAGCAGGCCGACCTCGCGGGAGATCGGGCTGCCGGGCACGGGGACGAGCACGTAGCGGCTGAGGATCGTACCGAGCACGATCTTCATCTCCAGGTCGGCGAAGGCCGCGCCGATGCACACGTGCGGGCCGGCGCCGTAGGGCAGGTACTCGTACCGGCCCGGGTCGGCGGTCGCCCAGCGCTCGGGCCGGAACCGCAGCGGTTCAGGGAACCGGGCAGGGTCCCGGTGGGTCACGTACTTGCTGGTCACCACCTGGCATCCGGCGGGGATCTCATGCCCGCCGAGCACGGCCGGGGCGACCGCGATCCGGGAGGTGTTCGGGCCGGGCGGCAGCAGCCGCAGGGTCTCCTTGAGGGTGCGGTCGAGCACAGCGGACCCGGCGCACTCCTCGGGGGTGCGGCCGCCGACGTCGGCGAGCGCCTCGTCCAGGTCGGATCGGTGCTGCGAGAGCAGGATCAGTGCCCAGCACAGCGTGCTGGAGGAGGTCTCGTGCCCGGCGACCAGCAGCGTGGTGAGGTGCCCGACGAGCTGGTCGTCGGACAGGCCCCGGCCGTGCTCGTCGCGGTTCTCCAGCAGCGACTGCAGCAGGTCGGGCGGGTGGCCCGCGGTGCGCCTGGCGTCCACGATGGACGCCAGCGCGTCGTCGAGCCGCCGGATGACGGCGAGCAGCCGCCGGTACGGGGTGCCGGGCAGGTCGAACGGGAAGTAGCGGATCGACGAGGCGAAGTAGCGCAGCGCCAGCATCTGCTGGACCAGGCGTCCGATGGAGTCGGCGTCGCGGGCGATGTCGACGCCGAAGAAGCACCGGCAGGCGATCCGCAGGGTGAGGCGGCGCATGCTGGCGGTCAGGTCGAACGCCTGCCCGGGGGTCCAGGAGTCGACCTCCTCGGCGGCGAGGCGGGCGATGACCTCGGCGTGCCGGCCCATCGCCTGCGGCCGGAACGACGGCGTCACGGTGTGCCGGGCCTCCCGGTGCGCGGGGCCGTTCATGTTGAGCAGCCCGATGCCGCGGCGCACGCGCCGGATCCGGGCCGGGATCGCGTACTCCAGGACGGTGTGGAACCGGTCGCCGTCGGTGAGCACGGCCCGGTTGTGCTCGGCGCCGAACACGAACACCTGCCGGCCGTCGCCGTGCACCAGCCCACTGACCTGGCCGAAGTCGTGGTGCAGCCGCGCGGTGTAGGCGACCGGGTCCGCGGCGTAGGCGTGGGCGTTGCCGCGCCGGCCCAGCCAGCGGTGCGGCGGCGGGCCGGGCACCGGACGGCTCATCCGGCGTACCAGCCGGCGTGGGGCCGATCGACGTCGGCGTCGGCTCCCCGCCGGAACGCCGCCGCGGCGAACTGCCCGGCTGGTGCCTGGAGCGCCGCGACGGTCGGCATCGGCAGGTAACGCCGGAACAGCCCCGCGAACGCGGTCGCGAAGGCGCTGGTGGCCAGCGGGCCGGGCTCGGCGCGCGTGCCGCCCGGCATGGTCAGCCCGAGCGCGAAGTAGGTCGTCCAGTACTCGAACAGGGTGAGTTCGCTGACCGCGGCGGGCAGCGCGGGGTCGGCGGCGGCGAGGTCGGCGTAGAACCGCTCGGACAGGTCTGCCTTGCGCAGGCCGTCGGGGAGCCTGGTGTCGGCGAACTCGCCGAGCCAGGTGAGCTCGCCCTCGTCGCCGCAGAAGAACCACTCGGCGTGCACCCGCATCCAGGACGCCCATGGCACCCAGACCAGGCCATCGCCGGCCACGGCGGTGTCGAAGTCGACGGGCGCGCCGTCCGCGGCGGGGCACGCGGAGTGCCGCAGCCCCTGGAAGCCGTTGCCGGTCAGGCTCAGGTGGTCGTCGTGCTCCACCAGGTTCGGCACGGTGACCACGGTGGCCCGCCCGGTGCCGCGCAGGTGCGCCGACAGCGCGAGATCGTCCGCGCCGGTCGGGTCCGTGACGCTCGCGGCGAAGTCGAGCGCCGCCTGCCTGGGCAGCACGAGGCCCTGCGACGGGGTGTACACGTCGACCGCGCGCGCCCAGGACCAGCCCTGCCAGGCGGCGGCGCGGACGAGGCCGGCGGTGCGCGAGCCCCACTCGCAGAACAGGCTGACCGCGTCGTCGGGCCGGGCCCGTACGGCCCGGTGCAGCTGTTCGGCGAAACCGTCGCAGGGCAGGACGTCGTCCTGCAGCACCAGGTGGTGGGTCGCGTCGGCGCCGACCGCGGCCCAGGCCCGCACGGCGTTGCCGAGATTGCCCCGCCCGGGTGCGCCGGTGTCGACGACCACGGCGGGGGAGAGCTTCACGAGCTGCTCGGCGAGCACCTGGGCGCGGTCGACCCGCGCGGGGTGGGTCATGATCACTGTCGACAGGCGTACGTCGCCGTCATTGTCCGGCATGGCTGCTCCTGGTGATCCGGTGCAGGGCGACGGCGCGCTCCACGTGCTCGACCATCGCCTGCGCGCCGTCGGCGGCCCGGAGGGTATGCGCGAAGGCGGTGTGCGCCGCCCGGTCCGGCGGGGCGAGCATCGACCTGATCTTCGCGGCGATGGTCTCGGCCGGGTCGTCCGGCTCGACGGTCGCGCCGAGGCCGAGGTCGGTGATGCGGCCCGCGTTGCCGCGCTGCTCGGCGGAGTGCGGCACGAACACCAGCGGCGTGGCGCAGAGCAGGCCCTCGATCATGGAGGAGTGGCCGCCGTGCACGACGGCGGCGCTCGCGCGGCCCATGAGGTCGACCGCGTCGTGCCGGAACCCCGCGATGTCGACCTCGGCGTCCCCGGCCACGGCGCGCACCTGCGCGGCGAGCGCCGCGGTGCCGTCGCCTTCGACGCCGAGCGTCACCGCCAGGGGCACGCCGAGCCCGCGGGCGGCGGCGACCACGCGAAGCAGGTCCTTGTCCCCGGCCCCGCTGCCGCCGAGGGTGATGTTGAGCAGCGGCGCAGGTTCGGCGCGCACCGGCGCGGCGGGCAGCTCGACCGGGACCAGGGCGCCGATGTGGCGGATCTCGGAGACCAGGCTGGTGACCAGTCCCATCGTCTCGGCGGGCACATCGGACAGCGGGTCGAGCAGGGCCAGGTCCGGCACCAGCATCGCGTCGCCGAGCACCTTGCGGGAATGGGCGTCGGCGACGCCGAGCTGGTCGAGGGTGATGAGGACCTCGGGCAGCACGGCGTGCATCGGGTGGCGAAACAGGCGCAGGTTGTGGCAGGTGACGCTGGGCAGCCCGCGCATCGAGGCGGCCACCGACGCGGTGTTGCGCATGTCGCTGACCACGACGTCGGGGCCGAAGTCGTCGATGGCGCGCAGCTCGTCGGCCAGGCAGGTCTCGACGTAATCGGGGCTGGCGAGCCGGGTGCGGGCGAACGCGCGCAGCTCGGTGACGTCGTTCATGCCGCGCCAGGCCGGCGCGGGCCCGATCTCCTCGATGCCGACCCACGGCAGCCCGGCCCGCTTGACGATCGGGCGCACCTCCTCGTGCGCGGCGACGGCCACCTGGTGGCCGGCCAGCTGGAACCGCTGCGCGGCGGTGCGCATCCGGGTGACGTGGCCGAGGCTGGAGCGGCTGAACGCCACGAACAGGACCCGCAACGGGGGCCGGGTGGTCATGCGTTTGCTTCCTCCATGGTGAGCGTGCGCGGGGCGCGCACGGCGACGACCAGGCTGGCGAGCGCGCAGAAGGCGAGCAGTGCCAGCGCCTGCCGCGGCCCGACGACCTCGGTGAGCCAGCCGCACAGCAGCGTGCCCAGCGGCACCGACCCCCACGCGATCATGCGGCCGACCGCGTTGACCCGGCCCTGCAGGTTCAGCGGCGTCACCATCTGCCGTACGGAGATGCCGACGACCATGAAACAGGTGTGCGCGGTGTTCCAGCACAGCAGCGCGGCCAGGGCGACGGCCCAGTTCGGGGCGGCGGCGTAGGCCAGCAGCAGGCAGAGGTCGGCCCCGATCAGCCACCGGGCGGTGCCGACCGGCGGCGCGGTCTTCAAGCGGCGGGCCGCGAGCGCGCCGAGCAGCGCGCCGATCCCGGAGGCCGTCATGATCCATGCCATCCGGTAGTCGTCGGTGGCCAGGCCCAGCGCCCGTGAGGCGAAGACGACGAGCATGCCGTACACCGCGCCGGCGCTGATCCCGACGCCGACGTTGACGATCGTGTACACGCGCAGCAGCGGGTGGCCGCCGATGAACCGCAGGCCCGCCCAGATCGCGCCCGGCTCACGTGCCCGGCCGGGATCGGGCCGGGCGGCGGCCGGCAGCCGCATCATCGCGATCAGCAGCGCCGACACCAGGTAGCAGCCGGCGAGCAGGGCGAACGTCGGGCCCAGGCGCAGCGCGTCGAGCAGGAAGAACCCGACCGGCGCGGCGACCGACGTGACGACCGTCGCGGCCATCCACAGGTAGCTGTTGGCGCGGAACACCCCGGCCCTGCCGACCACGGACGGTATCGCCGCGGAGCTGGCCACCTCGAACCACACGTACACGGTGGCCGAGGCGAACCCGACGGCGATCAGGGTGAGCGGCGGCGCGCCGACGGTGGCGAGCAGCAGGGGCACGCACAGCAGCACCGCGGCGTTGCCGGTCTCCATCCAGACCATGACCCGGGTCGGAGAGGACCGGTCGACGACGGCCCCGGCGAACATGCCGAACAGCAGGAACGGCAGCACGTTGACCGCCGACGCCAGGGCAGCCACGAGCGCCGACCCGCTGGCCTGGTAGACGTACAGCGGCAGCAGCACCCACAGGATCGAGTACGCCACGGTGGAGGCGAACTTGCTGGCGACGAGCAGGGCGAGCCCGCTGCCGGCCGGGGACTCGGCCTCGGCGATCGCGGTCACGGGTCAGTTGGTCCTTCCGACGCGGCGCTCGACCTCTTCGGGGCGCGGCAGCCTGGTCCCGGACTCGATCAGGGCGGTGCCGACGTCGATGATCCGGTCGACGGTGCGGCGCAGCGCGTCCATGCCCTCGGTGTCGGACAGGATGCCCTGCTCGCCACCGGAGTGGATGGTCACCGGGAAGCCGCTGCCGACCAGGATGAAGCGGTTGAGCAGCAGGTTGTGCAGCAGTTGGGCGTGCACGTCGAGATGGCCGTAGCGCCGGCCGACGACGATGGCGGCGCCGATGGTGTTGGTGAGCGGCCGGGTGAACCGGAGGTGGCCGACCCCGGCGCGCTCGATGAAGGTCTGCATGAGCGAGGACAGCCCGAACCCGTGGACCGGCGCGGCGAACACGACGGCATCGGCCTCGATCATCGCGGAGACGACCTCACCGACACTGTCGTCGACGGGGCAGGGGTCGGGCCGGGAGTTGCACGCGCCGCAGTCGCAGGTCAGGACCCGTTTCTCGGCCAGGTTGATGATGTCGGTCCGGCAGCCGCGCAGCTCGGCATGGGAGGCGACCTCCTGCGCGGCCAGCCAGGTCGAGCCGCGGCTGCGTTCGGATCCGTTGATCGCCAGTATCTTCATGCTCACCTGATCATCTGTGCGGAGGCTCGCTGTGTGCGCCTCGTCGCGCGATGTCAGCATTTCCCCGTGCGCCGACTGCTCGTTCCGATGAGGAGTCTAGGTTCCGCAACGCCGCCGACGACGGCACGCATGTGCATGTCTCAAAGCGTGGACTGATGGGACCGAGGTCGCCATGGGGCCCCGCTGGTGAGTTCACCCGGCGGTGGACAGATCACCGACGTAACGGTGGGTGACCGTCATTTCACGGTGACCATGGAGGTGCGGCGTCGGCCCACCGGGCGGCGCGGCGGGGGGCAGACGCGTTGACGGGGGGTTCGGGCATGGGTGGCCTGTGGGTGGGTGTCGGCTGGTTCGGCCTGGCGCGGCGGCGGGTGGCCGACGGGGCGGTCGTGTTCGCGTTACGGCGCGACTGGCCCGACTGGCGTACGCACGAGTTCGTGGCGCCGCGGCTGACGCTGGCCGAGGCGGAGCGGGCCGCGGAGACTGAGCGCGCCTACTGGCGTCGCGGGCCCTCCCGCCCGGCCGTGAGCGTGGTGCGGATCAGCGTCAACGACTTCCGCATCCACCGGGACCGCCGCGACTGCAAGGCTCCGGACTGCGCGCTCGCCTCACCCCGCCGGGCGCCCCGGCCGAGCTGACGTCCTGGCCGGACGGACCGCGGCGGGGCGCTCGCCCCGGCGGAACCGGCCGGGGCGAGCTGAGCACGGTCAGACGACCTGGGCGGCGCACGCGATCGCGACGCTCGCCGCGAGCATCGCCATCGACAGGACCATGAGGGGCTTGGGCAGGCGCATCGGAATCCTCCATCGTCGGTCGAGCGGGCTCACCAGGCGTATCGGACGAGCCATTCGTCGGGGTTGTAGGCGTGGTCCGCCGGGGTCGTGGCCGGTCGTTCCTCGACCATCTCCTCGGGGCGGACCTGCTTGGGCAGGGTGCCGAAGCGGGCCCGGCGGGCGGTCTCGGCACCGTCGGGGCGCTGGGGTGCGGTACGCATGGCGTCGTCTCCTCTGCGGTCGGTGATGCTGGCCAGGGGTGGCTCAGCCCAGGTAGAAGTCCCGGCGGGCGGCGACGAACTCCCCGATCGTCTGGGCGGGTGTGCCGGTGACGCGTGCGACGTCGTCGGAGGTGCGGTCGTATCGGTTCTCGTGGTGCAGCCGGGCCATGGTGGCGATGTGCGCCTCGGTGTGCGGCGGCAGGCCGGCCTTGGAGAGCACCTCGGCGCGCCACAGGTCCAGCGGGACGTCGGTGTAGGTCACCGGGCGGCCCAACGCCCGGGAGAACTCCTCGGCCATCTGCGTCATGTCGACGGTGCGCGGCCCGGTGAGCTCGTAGACGTGCCCGACGTGCGGGGCCGGGTCCTGCAGCACGGTGGCGGCGACCCGGGCGACGTCGTCGACGGCGATCGGCGAGGTGCGGCCGGTGCCGAAGGGCAGCGCGATCGTGCCGTCCGCGCGGATCGACCGGGCCGCCAGCGTCGTGAACAGGGGGTTGTCCAGGAACGAGGTCGGGCGCAGGTGCACCACCGGCAGGCCCGACCAGTTGAACACCTGCTCGGCCAGCCAGTGCAGCCGCTGCTGGTGGGACTCGGCGGTGCTGGTGGCCGTCATCTGCGACACCGTCATCTGGGACATGTCGACCAGGCCCGCCAGCTGCCCGTACTCCCGCGCGACGCTGGCCACCACGGTCGCGGCCAGCAGATGGTCCGGGGACACGGGCATCGCGAAGTACATCGCTCCGACGCCGTCCAGGGCGGCCGCGACGGTCTCGGGCCGGGTCAGGTCGCCGAGGACCACGTCCGCGCCGAGGGCGCGCAGCGCGGCCGCCCGGTCGTCGTCGCGGCGCACCATGGCCCTCACCGGGACGTCGCGGGCGCGCAGCTTTTCCAGGACGGTGCTGCCCACGCCACCGGCGCCGGCGATGAGAACCAGGTCACTGGCTGCCATGGGATGATCTCCTTCGGGATGAGTGGAGCCGGCGCTCACGAGTGCGCCGGCGGCGTACGGCGGGGCTGGTGCCGGTCGCGGTAGGTCTCCAGCAGCCGCAGCCAAACCTCGCTGATGGTCGGGAAGGCGGGCACCGCGTGCCAGAGCCGCTCCAGCGGCACCTCGCCCGCGACCGCGACGGTGGCCGAATACAGCAGCTCCGCGACGCCGGGGCCGACGAAGGTGGCTCCGGCGACGGTGCCCCGGTCCACGTCGACGAGCAGGCGGGCCAGGCCGCGGTATCCCTCGGCGTACTGGTGCGCGCCCGCGACCCGGGCGATGTCGTAATCGACCACCTCGACCCGGCGACCGGTCCGCTGCGCCTCGCGCGTGGTCAGGCCGACCGAGGCGACCTCCGGGTCGGTGAAGACGACCTGGGGCACCGCCGTGTGGTCGGCGCTCGTGACGTGCGCGCCCCAGGGTGTCTCGTTTACCGGCTCGCCGTTGGCCCGCGCGCCGATCGCGGCGCCGATCATGCGGGCCTGGTACTTGCCCTGATGGGTCAGCAGCGCTCGGTGATTGACGTCGCCCGCGGCGTAGAGCCATCCCTCGGCGACGGCGGTGACCAGGCCGGTGTCGTCCACGGTCAGCCAGTCGCCCGGGGTGAGGCCGACGGTGTCCAGGCCGACGTCGCGGGTCGACGGGGCGCGTCCGGTGGCGTACAGGATCTCGTCGGCGGCCAGTTTCGTGCCGTCGCTCAGCGTGAGCCGGACTTCGCGGCCCTCGCGGAACACCGACGCCACCGAGGCGCCGTAGCGGATGTCGACGCCCGCCTCGCGCAGCGCGTCCGCGACCAGTTCCCCGGCGAACGACTCCATCTTCGACAGCAGTCCCGCGTCGCCGCGGACCAGCATGGTCACCTGCGAGCCGAGGGCCTGCCACGCGGCGGCCATCTCGACGGCGACCACGCCACCGCCGACGATGACCAGCCGCCCCGGCGCATGGTCGGCGCTGGTTGCCTCCCGGTTCGTCCACGGGCGTACGGAGTCCAGGCCGGCAGTGTCGGGCAGGGCGGTGGTGGTGCCGGTGCACACGGCGACGGCATGGCGTGCGGTCAGCCGGACGGTGCCGCCGTCGGAGGTCCGTACGGTGACCCGGCGCGGACCGTCGAGGCGGCCGTGGCCGCGGATGAGGTCGACCGAGACCGAGTTCAGCCAGTCGACCTGGTCCTCGTCGCGCCAGTGGTGGGAGATCTCATCGCGGTGGGCGAGCACCGCGGCGACGTCCAGCGGGCCGGCCACCGCCTGGCGCAGCCCGGGCACCCGGCGGGCCTCGGCGCGGGCGATCACCGGCCGCAGCAGTGCCTTGCTGGGCTCGCAGGCCCAGAACGAGCACTCGCCGCCGAGCAGCTCGCGCTCGATGATCACGGTACTGAGCCCGGCGGCGCTGGTCCGGTCGGCCACGTTCTCGCCGACCGGGCCGGCGCCGATGACGATCACGTCATAGGTGCGGTCGGCCGCGTTCGTCGCTGCTTCGGTCATCGATGCTCCTGTAACTGGGTCGGGTCGGGGGATCGGCGGGGGCGGTGCCGCACCAGAGTGGAGGGGCCGGTGCGGCACCGGAGACGGGTCAGCGGCCGGGGGCGCGCTTCTTGACCTCCTGGAGCACCCAGCCGTTGCCGTCCGGGTCGCTGAAGGTGGCGTACGAGCCGTAGTCGGCACGCTCGGGGTGTGCGCCGGCCACGCGGTCCTGGCCGGGGCCGTCGTGGGTGACGTCGCCGCCCTCGTGGCCGTGGTACAGCAGCCCCTTGGCGTCGTGGAACACCTCGCTCACGGCGACGCCGCGGCCGACGAGGTCGGTGCGGGCCTGGTCGATGTCGTCCGTGATGAGGTACAGGCCCTGGACCGAGCCCGGAGTCGCGGTGGTGAGCCCCTGGCCGAACATGATCGAGGCCTCGGAGCCGGGCGGGGTGAGGTGCACCGCGCGCCACTGCTCGTTGGCGGCCTTGTCGAGGTCCAGGCGGAAGCCTGCCTGCTCGTAGAAGGCCTTGGCTCGATCGACATCCGATACGGGCAGGATGAGGAGTTCGAGCTTGAGGTTCATGAGGTCCTTCTTTCTCAACGGCGGTCAGAAGTCGACCGGTCTACTATCGCTGGCTCCGGCGTGGTCAACGGCTGCCGGTCGCCAGGTGTTCCCCGAGCGAAGGTCGGGCTCGGCCCGCCTGTCCATCGTCGCGTCGCAACTGGGCTGCGACTACCGATATGCCTGATGGTCACTGCTTCGTAAGGCCGGGCCTTCCTGTCGGCCCGGCGGGGAACAATATGAGCATATGCTCCTAATGGGGAGGCGCCAACGTGCCGGACCAGAGTCTCGACCTGCCGGGTCGCCGCCGAAGGGGGCCTGACCAGCGGCTCCTCGCAGGTGCGAGCATATGCTCGTATCATGGGCTGGCGAGAGGCGTGGAGGAGACGATGACCACAGCGACCACGGCGCCCGACCCGTGCAACAACCTGGCATTGCGCAAGGCGGCCCGGTATCTCGGCGCGACCTACGACAAGGCCCTCGCCCCGGCCGGACTGCGGGCGACGCAGTTCAGCATCCTGCAGAAGCTCGGCGCGTACGGCGAGATGACGATCGGCAGCCTTGCCGACATGATCGCCATGGACCGCACGACGATGGCATCCAACCTCAAACCCCTCGCGCGGGAGGGCCTGGTCACCGTCGAGCCGTCGGCGGCCGACCGCCGCGCCCGCATCGTCGCGCTCACCCCGGACGGACTCGACCGGATGAAGACGGCGCTGCCGCTGTGGCGGGCGGTGCAGGCCCGGTTCGAGGAGAAGTTCGGCCAGGACGAGGCGCTGCGGCTGCGGACGTCCCTCGAAGGCGTCCTGGACACCGGCTTCGAGCCCTGGGCCGAGTGACGTACGCCGTGGGCGTCAGCGCTCGCCCGGACGCACCGGGCCGGTCTCGTGTGCGATGACGACCAGACAATCATGATCTTGGCCACTGTCGCGACGGGACACGGTCGCGGCGATGCGATCATGGCCGGATGACAGCCACGACCTTCGTCTTCGTCCACGGCTCCGGCAGCAACTCGTTCGCCTGGGCGCCCATGCAGCGGGAACTGGCCTACCGCGGGCACCGGTCGCTCGCCGTCGACCTGCCCGGACACGGGTTCGGCGCGACGTTCCCGGTGGCGTACCAGGCACCGCAGGACCTCGCCGCGCTGGCGGCCGCGCCGAGCGCGATGGCCGGCATCGGGCCCGCGCACAACGTGGCGCACGTCCTGGACGCGGTGCGGCGGGTACGCGAACACGGCCCGGTCGTGCTGGTCGGGCACAGCCGCGGCGGGCTCACCCTGACCGGCGTCGGCAACGCCGCCCCGGAACTGGTGGACCGGCTGGTCTACATCTCGGCGTGGTGCTGCGTCGAGGACACCCCGGCGGGTTACCAGGAGTCGGCGGAGAACGCGACCTCGGCGCTGTCCGGTGTCGGCGGCCTGCTCGCCGCGAACCCGGCGGAGATCGGTGCGCTGCGGCTCAACTGGCGCACCGCCGACCCGGCGCTGCTCGCGACGCTCCGGGAAGCGGTGCTGGCCGACGGCACCGACGACGAGTTCCACGGCTTCCTCAACACCCTGGAGCCGGACGAGAGCCTGGACGCAGGCGAGGAGCGGGCACAGGCCGAGACCTGGGGCCGGATCCCGCGCACCTACGTGCGGCTCACCGCCGACCGTTCGATCCCGATCGCGCTGCAGGACCGGTTCATCGCCGAGGCCGACAAGCTGACCCCCGGCAACCGGTTCGACGTCCGGTCGCTCGATGTCAGCCACGCCGCTGTGCTGGTGCGCCCGGCCGAGACCGCGGCCCTGCTCTCCTCCTTGATCCAGGCGTGACGCCGCTACCGCTTTTCGCCTGAATCGGGGAAAGCTGGTGATTCTGCCGACTCGGCCGGTATTGCCGCCGCCATAGCATCGGACCTCCCCATATCCACGCTTGAGAATGGAGGCTGGATCCGATGCGTACCATCCTGGTGGCCGTCACCGCCGCACTGGCGCTGACCGCTGCACCGGCCGCGGCGGGCTTCGCGGCAGAGCCGTCCGCCCAGCCCGCCGCGATGCGGCGGCCCATCGTGTTCCTGCACGGCGCGGCCGGCTCCGCGGCACAGTTCGAGACCCAGGCCAAGCGATTCGCGAGCAACGGCTACCCGGTCGAGATCATCGACGGTATCGACTACGACTACTCGTTCGCCGCGGAGAGCAGCAGTGCCGTGCTGAACCGCCTGGAGCAGCGGATCGACCAGCTGCGCGCGCAGACCGGGGCAGCCCAGGTCGACCTGGTCGCGCACTCGCTGGGCACGTTCCTCAGCCACAGCTTCCTGCGCACCCGGTCACGGGCGGCGAAGGTGGCCCACTACGTCAACCTCGACGGAGCGACCGCGCTGAGCCGCCCGGGCGGCGTGCCCACCCTGGCCATCTGGGGCGAGGGCGCCACCAGCCGGCGCATCTGGGGCGCCACGAACGTGTACCAGAGCGACCAGTCCCATACGCAGACGGTGACCTCGACGCAGAGCTTCGGGCAGATGCACCGGTTCTTCGCCGGCACGGACCCGGCGACCACCGCGGTCGTCGCCGAGACCGGCCCGATCACGCTGACCGGCAAGACCGTGCTGTTCCCGTCCAACGCGGCCGCGACCGGGGCACGCGTCGACGTGTACGAGATCGACGCCACCACCGGCCGCCGCCGCACCTCGCAGCCCTTCGCCCAGTTCGCCATCTCCGCCACCGGCGCGTTCGGCCCGCTCACCGCCGCGCCGCAGGCCCGCTACGAGTTCGCGATCGTGCACAGCGCCGGCCACACGCAGCACCACTACTTCCAGCCGTTCCAGCGCACCGACCGGCTGCTGCGCCTGCTCACCAACCGGCCCGGCGAAGGCATCAGCAGCCGGGTGCCCGTCGACCCGCGGCACAGCGCGATCTCGCTCACCCGATACAAGGAATGGTGGGGCGACCAGGGCGCGAACAGCGACCACCTCACCATCGGCGGTGTCGACGTCCTCAACGCCGTCACCGCGCCGCGGGACAAGCGGGCCATCGGCCTGTTCGCCCACGACCAGCTCGTCGACCAGCGCACCGACCTCAGCACCGCCATCGCCGACTTCGACGAGGTGTTCATCACCGCGGCCGACGTCTACATCCCCGCCTCCGCCGACGCCTCCGGCACCGTCTCGGTGACCATCCAGTCCCGGGCAGCCGGCGGCACCCAGCAGTTCACCGTGCCGAACTGGCCCTCGCACACCGACCGCATCACCCTCAACGCCCTCGACCTCTGACCCGCCGCCACCTCCACGGACGCAGGCAGCCGGCGCGGCTCGCCCCCGCCCATCGGCAGCAGACCCCCGCCGGTGTACGGACGCCGCCCGGCTGCCTCACCGACCCGCGCAACGGTTCGGTGACCCAACTGCGCGGCGGAGAGGCGTACGCTGATCCCCGTGGATCAAGAGGATCGCATTGCCCTGTTCCTTGACTACGAGAATCTGGCGATCGGTGCCCGTGAACACCTCGGCGGCATGACGTTCGACCTGCGCCCCATCGCCGACGCGCTCGCCGAGCGCGGACGGGTGGTGGTGCGCCGGGCGTACGCCGACTGGTCGTACTTCGACGAGGACCGCCGGTTGCTGACCAGATCGCATGTGGAGCTGATCGACATCCCGCAGCGCATGGGCGCGTCCCGCAAGAACTCGGCCGACATCAAGATGGCCGTCGACGCCCTGCAGCTGGCCTTCGAGCGGGACTACATCTCCACATTCGTGTTCGGCACCGGCGACAGCGACTTCACCCCGCTGGTCCACAAGCTTCGCGAGCTCAACAAGCGCGTCATCGGCGTCGGCGTCGAGCAGTCGACCTCGGCGCTGCTCCCGCCGGCCTGCGACGAGTTCCTCTACTACGACCGGCTCGAAGGTGTCGAGATCAGGCCGGCGCGCATCCGGGGCGGCCGGCCGCCCGCGCAGGCCAGACCGCAGGAGACGGCGCCCCAGCCGATCGAGCCGGAGATTGAGGCCCCGGGGGCTTCGGAAGAGCCCGCGGGTGACGTGGACACCCTCGCAGTGCTCGTCGCACAGACCGTCGCCGGGCTGGAGGGCAGCTCCGGCGGTGCGGTGACCGCGTCGACACTCAAGCGCACCCTGCTGCGCAAGGACCCGACGTTCAACGAGGGCGACTACGGCTTCCGCACCTTCGGGGAAGCGCTGAGGTACCTCGCCGAACACGACATCATCGAGCTCGGCGAGGGCCCGGCCAAGGGGGACCCGGAGGTCTCCCTGCCCGAGCACGGCGGTCCGGAGGCGGAGTTCGATCTGCTGCGTTCGGTCGTCGCCGACCTGAGCCGCAGCTCGGGTCCGGTGGCGCTGTCCGGTCTGAAGAACCACCTGCGCCGGGCGCAGCCGGACTTCAGCGAGAAGAAGCTCGGCTACCGGAGCTTCCTGCAGTTCTGCAAGGCGGCGGCGACAGCCGGGGTCGTCGACCTCCGCTGGGACCCGGAAGCCGACGACTACCTGCTCACCACCACGACCCGGTCCTGAGCGGTGGACGCGGAGGTGCGGCCTGGCGGTCGGCCGGCGGTGGTCAGCCATCCGGTCAGCTCGCCGGCCGCATCGAGTGGCATTGACGCCGTCCACGTGCCTTTGAAACAGGTATTGCCTGGTCAGGCGAGTGCCCTGTCGCGCGGCTCGGTGTGAATCAGATTCGCGGATTTGCAGGTGGTGATGATGTGACCGGGGACAAGCCACCCCGATTTGCATCCCGCAGGACGGGCCGCGTAATGTTCTCTCTGCCAGCGAGGAACGGACAAAAACACCGGGGCTGAAGAGCTCGGGTGGAGGCCGGATCGCTTGGCCGCTCGGAGTGGTGTGGACCCCGGTTAGGGGGCCGCGAAACCGGTCCGGTACTGTGAACGACACAGCCCCGTAGTGCTTCCCGAGGAATCGGGTGGTGTTCGGTGTGTGCTTGTTCTTTGAGAACTCAACAGGGTGCTATTTAAGCCAAGTGCCAATTATTGGCCGCTCCGGGCTTTGTTCCGGGGTGGTTGCTTTGGTGATGGATTCGGATTCGGACATTAATTTGT
>NZ_ML769322.1:0-61618 GCF_009720365.1 Catellatospora paridis
GCACGCCGGGGTCGCCCAGTGCGGGCCAGGTGCTGGTCACGCGGCCGGCGAGGTAGTCGGGCCAGCGGGTGTTCGCGCCGAGCGTGGCGCCCGACCCGTCGCTGATCGAGTCACCGAGCACGACCACCGTGCCCAGGCCGGTCTTGGTGAGGACCTCGATGCCGGCCAGGTAGTAGAAGTGGTTGTAAGCGGCGGTCTGCCCGGTGCCGTCGGCGGTCTCGGCCTTGTCGCCGGCGTAGATGTAGGAGGTCTGCCGGGCGGTCCAGTGCCAGGACGTGGCTCCGGTCGGGGTCGGCAGGTAGAGCGTCACCGCGAGTTCCCCGATCGCGGACACCGGCAGGTCGATCGGGTCGGTCAGCAGCTCCGCACCCTTGTAGACGGTCGCGGACTCGCTGCCGTTGAAGGTGATCTCCCGGATGCTGCCGGGCTGCAGGGTGGGCGAGCCGGGCGCGGCGGGCAGGCCGACGCTGGCGTGGCCGATGGTCAGCGGGCCGGTGCCGTACGCGTTGGTGATCCGCAGGCGGACCTTCTCCCCGCCGAGGGAGACCCGGACGAGCTGGCGGATCGACTGGTCGGTGAAGCCGTTGAGCGAGCTGCCCGTGTTGGCCAGGCTCGGTGCGGTGAGTGCGGTCCCCCAGGTCCCCACCCAGCGGCCGGGCAGACTGCCGGAGGCCGGGCCGGCCGCGGCGACCAGCGTGGTCGCGAGCAGGCCGAGACCGGCGAGACCGGCGGCGACGCGCCGGCCGACCCGGCGCGACCCGGCACGCGATGTACCGCGCGTCGATTCTGTGATCACTTGTGGAACCTCCGTCGATTCCTGAGGGGGATGTGGCGGGCTGTCCCGCCGACGCGACCACGATGCCAATAAATAGTTAAGTTTCTTAGGTACAAAGCTGTGATCAAGGCTGCCGGTTCGGATGATTTAAATGGCCCCATCTATCGATGGCATCTAGGCGGCGGGCCGCCCGGGGGGCGCCGGGCGGCCCGCCGTCTATCCCTGAGGGGCCAGGGTTCGTACGCCTGCGACGCCGCGCTCGGCGGGCTCTCGCAGGCACGACTCGATGACGTCCACGGCCCGGGCCGCACCGCCCGCGGCCAGCACCTCGGCCCGCATCGCGGCGACGCCCGCCGCGATGCGGGGGTCCGCGGCCACCCGGTGCACCGCCTCGCGCAGGCGGGCCGGGGTGAGCCCGTCCAGGTGCAGCGACGCGCCGATGCCGGTGTCGACGATGCGGGCGGCGTTGAGGTCCTGCTCCAGCGTGCGGGCCACGGCCACGTGCGGGACGCCGGCCTGCACGCCCTCCATCACCCCGCCCAGCCCGCCGTGGGAGACGAACACCCGCGCGTGCGCCAGCACCGCCAACTGCGGCACCACCGGCATCACCTGCACGTTCGGCGGCGGCGTGCCCAGCGAGCGCGGGTCGAGGCGGCGGCCCACGGCCAGCACCACGTGCCACGGTGTGCCCGCGAACGCCTCGAACACCAGGCGGTAGAAGTCGGGCCAGTGGTTGTTGAGCGTGCCCAGCGACACCAGCGCCACCGGCGCGCCGTCGGCAGGCGGCGACCAGGGCACATCACCGGCGCGCGGGGTCGTGCACGGCCCGACGAAGGAGAACTCCTCCCCGAAGGCCGCGCCCGCGTACTGGAACGCCCGCGGCAGGAAGGCCAGGTGGCGCACCACCCGTGGCGCGAGGAAGTCCTCCGCGGGCAGTTCGGTCAGCCCGCGACCGGCCAGGAACCGCTCCAGGCGCAGCGTGTATTCGGCCAGCGTCGGGTGTCCGAAGTCGACCGGGACGGCCTCGTTCAGCGACCACGGTCCCGCTGAGACGATCATCGGCCAGAGCTGGATCGCGGGGATGCCGTGGGTGTGCGCGAACACGTGCCCGGCGAACGCCATCCGGTCGAACAGCACCAGGTCCGGCGGGTCGGCCAGCAGGGCCGGCTCCAGCTGCGGCAGGGTGTGCTCGGTCTCGGCGAGGAAATTGAGCAGGCTGCGTCCGATGTGCTCGGCGCGGGCCGGGGTGCGCGCCTGCGGGTCGGTGTCGCCCGGCCGGGTCGAGGTGTACGGGATCGCCCGCGCGCCCGCCGCGGCCACGTACGCGGCCCGGTCGGCGGTGGCGGCGTAGCTGACCCGGTGCCCGCGCCGCACCAGCTCGGCGACCACGCCCAGGGTCGGGAACAGGTGCCCGAGCGCCGGGATGTTGAAGAACGCGACGTGGCTACCCATGCCGGACCTCCACCGCGAACACCGGCGGCGTCGCGCCCTCGGCCAGGTCCCGCAGCACCGCGACGATCTCGTCGGCCAGCGCGGCCGCGGTGTCGGCGCTGAACAGGCCCGTGTCGTAACGCAGCGTCAGCTCCAGTCCGGCGGGCTCGCGCCAGGCATCCACCCCGAGGTCGTGCAGGATCTGCGGGGCGGCCTGGGCGAACGGCCGCCAGTGCGGATCGGCCGGCCCACCGGCGGTGTGCGTGTGCAGCGCCGCCGTCACCTGGAAGACCGGAGTGCGGGAGCGGTCGGCGTCCGGGTCGACCGCGGCGACGACCTGCCCGAACGGCACCGCCTGCCGGGCCAGCCCGTCGATGGTCGCGGCACGCACCCGGCCCAGCAGCTCGCCGAGATCCGGCTCGCCGGACAGGTCGACCCGCAGCGCGATCGTGTTGGCGAACAGGCCCACCGTGCGTTCGGTCTCCTCCAGCAGGCGGCCGGACACCGGCATGCCCACGCACAGGTCGGTCTGCCCGGAGCGCCGCGCGAGCACCACCAGCAGTGCCGTGGCCAGCACCATGTACGGCGTGGCCCGCCGCTGCCGGGCGAAGCGGTCCAGCGCGTCCGCGTCCGGCGCGGCGACGCGCACGTCGACCTGGCCGCCCCGCAGCGTCTTGGCCGGTGGCCGGGGCAGGTCGGTGGGCAGCTCCAGCGGCGGCACGCCGCGCAGGCGCTCGGTCCACCAGGCCAGATCCTCGTCTCCGGTGGTGTCGGCGCACTGCCAGGCGGCGAAGTCGGCATAGCCGATGAACGGCTCGGGCAGCGGCTCGCCCCGGTAGAGCGCCACGGCCTCGCGTTGCAGGATCATCGCCGACTCGCCGTCGGCCAGGATGTGGTGCACCGCCAGGCACCAGACGTGGTCGGCCGGGCCGAGGCGGATCAGCCGGGAGCGCACCAGTGTGCCGCCGGCCAGGTCGAGCAGCGCCCTGGCCAGTTCCGCGACCAGTTCCCGTGCCCGCGCGGGCGGGTCAGCCTCGCCGGACACGTCGAGCAGCTCCGTCACCAGGCCGCCGGGTGGTGCGATCACCTGCCGCGGCCCGTCGGAACCGACGGCGAACGTGGTGCGCAGGACGTCGTGCCGGTCGGCGAGCGCGTCGACGGCCGCCGTGAACGCGGGCACGTCCAGCGGCGCGGTGATGCGGTCGGCGATCACCACGATCGGCGACGCGTCGCCCTCGTACGCGGTGCACAGGTGCCACCACCGCTGCTGCAGCAGGGACAGCGGCGCGGTGCCGGACGGTGTGGCGCGACGCGGGATGACCTGCACTCAGCCCACCTCCTCGCCGCCGCGCGGTGCTTGGTGATCCATCGACGCCTGCCTGTCTGCCGTGAAACCGGGTGACGCGGCGCGCCGGGGTGGGCGCACGGGACGGCCCAGCACCGGAGGTCATCCACACATGGGCATATAACTGATAGCACAGTTAACACTTACTGTAAATATTCCTTCCAGAACTGATCTCCGGCCTGACCAGCGTGTACGCATCCGTCCGATATGGCATGCCGCAGCAGCGGGGCGACGAGCGCGGGCAGCCCGGCGAGCCGATGACCGGGCACGAAACGGCGCAGCGCGCCCGGCGCGACGGTGCGCAGCGCGGCCGCCCCGCGCACCGTCCGCAGGGCACGGTCCACTGCCGCGACGTCACCCGTCACCGCGTACGCCGCCACGCCGTAGCAGAACGCGGCCAGCCACAGCTGCAGCAGCAGCGAGTCCGCGACCACCCGGCGCATCCGCCCCGTCGGATCGCACGCCCCGACCGCCGCGGCATACCGCGCGAGCAGGTCGGGCAGGGTCAAACCGGACGGGGCGAGGAAGACGTCGGCGAGCACCGCCCGCCACCCGTCGCCGTCGGGCACCTGGCACACCACCACCCCGTCGAACAGCAGCAGATGCGGCACCACCGGCGGGACCAGCACCCGGGCCCAGTCGCCGGGCGGGGCGCCGAACAGCGCGGCGCGGCGCGGGCCCTGCAGCACGTCGTTGCCGACCAGTGATTCGCCCTGCTCGTGCTCAGCCAGGTTCGGGCAGCTGACCAGCGGCGTCATCCCGTGCGCGCGGGCGAAGCGCAGCAGCAGCACGTCGTCGGGCTCGCCGGGCTCGGCCGGGAACTCGGCGAGGGCGTGCGCGACCGCGGTCGGCAGGACCACGGCGGTCGTCGGCACGTACGGGTCGAGCAGCGGCACCCAGCCCGCGCCCGCCAGCGCCGCCAGCCGCACCGCCGGCGAGGTGCGTGAACCCCACTCGGTGAACAGGCACAGGATGCGGTCCGGCTGCGCCGCCACCGCCGCCCGCACCAGCCGGGCGAACCCGGGCGCGAGCCGCATGTCGTCCTGCACCAGCAGCCGGTGCGTGCGCCCGGGATCGGCGGTCCGCCAGGCCAGCCGCGCGGTGCGCAGCGCGCTGCGCGGCCCGTCGGGCTCCGGATCCTCGACCACCTCGAAGTCCAGCCCCGGCTGGCTCGCCGCCAGGGCTTCGGCCTCCGGGCGGCGGCGCGGATGCGCGGTCACCGCGGCGGAAATCGACGCGTGCATTTAAGTATCTTAACTGTTAAGTTTGTTGATGTTACCGGCTGTCGAGAGGACGTCACGATGAGGCCCCGACTGCGCCGGTGGCTGGACCTCGCCGGCCTGCTCCGGCACACGGGCGGCCTGCCCGTGGCGATCGCCCTGCTCGTCAGTGCCGCGTTCGGGCTGGCCCCGATCGTGTTCATGGTCAGCATGGCGCTGCTGCTGGCCCGGGTGCCCGCGGTCGCCCGCGGCGAGGCCGCGCTCGGCACCGCCGTCGCGCTCAGCCTGGCCGCGCTCGTCGCGCAGCAGCTGCTCGGTCCGATGCAGACCGCGCTGACCGAGCTGGTCTCGCGCCGCGTCGACGGGCACTGCGTGCAGCGGGCGCTGCGGGCGGCGTACACCGACGCGCCGGTGGCGACCCTGGAACGGCCCGGCACGCTCGACCTGCTCGCCGACGTGCGCACCGCGATCGACCGGGCCAGCCCGTCGCCCGGCGACGCCGCCGCGGCGCTGCCCGCGCTGCTGGCCCGCTACACCGGGCTCACCGGGGCGGTCGTGCTCATCGCGGTCGTGCTGTCCCCGCTCGCCGGCCTCGTCGTCGCGGCGACCGCGCTGGTCATCCGGTTCGGGCAGCGCGGCTCGCTCGGCCGCTTCGCGGCGGCCTGGGACGCGCTCTCGCCCCAGCGGCGGCGGCTCGCGTACACCCGCACCCTGACCACCGGCACCGCCGCGGCCAAGGAGATCCGGGTGCTCGGCCTGCTCGGCTTCCTCACCTCGCGCCTGGACACCGAGCACCGCGGCTACCTCGATCCGATCTGGAGTATGCGGCGACGGCTGCTGCTGCGCCCGTTTCTCGGCTTCGCCCTGGCCGGGCTCGTCGGCGCGACCCTGGCGCTGGCCACGGTCGCCCAGGCCACCGCGAGCGGCGAGCTGGACCTGCTCGGGTACGCGGTGGCCGTGCAGGCGGTGCTGGTGCCGATCCGGTTCGGCGTCTACTTTCCCGAGGCCGACGTGCAGACCCAGTTCGGCGGGCGCGCCCTGGCCGCCCTGACCGGCTTCGAGCACGCGGCACGCGGCGAGCCCCTGCCCGGCACCGAGCCCGCGCCCGCCCCGCAGCACGAGATCCGGTTCCACCAGGTCGGCTTCGCGTACGCGGGCGGGCGGCGCGTGTTCACCGACCTCGACCTGAGCATCCCCGCCGGGCGCTGCACCGCGATCGTCGGGCTCAACGGGGCCGGCAAGACCACCCTGGTCAAGCTGCTCACCCGCTGCTACGACCCCGACCGCGGCGCGGTCACCGTCGACGGCCTCGACCTGCGCGGACTCGACCCCGCCTCCTGGCAGCGCCGACTGGCGGTCATCTTCCAGGACTTCAACCGCTACGAGCTGAGCGCGGGCGACAACATCGGCCTCGGCGTCGGCGTGCCCGCCGACTGGCATGCCGCCGCGGCCCGCGCCGGAGCCCAGGACCTGCTCGACGGCCTGCCCGCGGGCCTGGACACGCCGGTGCATGCCCGCTACACCGGCGGCCAGGACCTGTCCGGCGGCCAGTGGCAGCGCATCGCCCTGGCCCGCGCCCTGCACGCCGTCGACCGCGGCGCGCGCCTGCTGGTGCTCGACGAGCCCACCGCCGCCCTCGACGTGCGCGCCGAGGTCGAGTTCTTCGACCGCTTCCTCACCCAGACCGAGGGCCTGACCAGCGTCATCATCTCGCACCGCTTCTCCACGGTGCGCCGCGCCGACCAGATCCTGGTGCTGTCCGACGGCCATGTGGTCGAGCGCGGCGACCACGACGCGCTGATCGCCGCGGGCGGCCACTACGCCGAGATGTTCGCGTTGCAGGCCAGCCGGTTCCGCGACGACGTGGCGGCCGTCGCATGAGGACGCTGCGCACCGCGCTCGCCTTCGTGTTCGGCCTGGCCTGGGCCGCCGACCGGAGCAAACTCACCATCGGCGTCGGCCTGATCACCGGCGGCTACCTGGCCACCCCGTTCATCGGGTTCCTGCTGCGCGACTTCACCGACGCCGCGCTCGCCGGGGCGACCGGCCCCGCCACCGCGCTGGCCGTCGGCGTCGCGGCACTGCTGGTCGTGGAGCTGATGCTCGGGCACTTCGCGCACCTGTACTACTTCGAGGTCGGCGAGCAGGCCGGCACCGTGCTCGACCGGCGGCTGCTGGCCCTGGCCAACGGGCAGCCGACCCTGGCCCACCTGGACGACCCCGGCTTCGCCGACACGCTCGCGCTGGCCGCCCAGGACGCCGCACAGACCCGGCAGTCCCTGGAAGGCCTGCTGCACCTGGGCGGGCTCCTGCTGCGGGCCGCGGTGACCACGGTCATCCTGGCCACCGTCGACCCGTGGCTGGCCCTGCTGCCGCTGGCCGCGGTGCCACCGGTGCTGGTCGCCCGCCGGGCCGCGAAGCTGAACGAGAGCGCCCGCGAACGCACCGCCGAAGCCGGGCGGCTGTCGAGCCACCTGCTGTCCCTGGCCGCCGACGCCGACGCGGTCAAGGAGATCCGGCTCTGCGGGGCGGACGAGTTCCTGCTGGCCCGGCAAGCCGCCTCCTGGGCGCACGCGACCGACGTGCGCTGGGCTGCGCAATGGCGTGCCGCGCTGCTGCGCGGGTGCGGGCAGCTGCTGTTCGCGTTCGCGTACGGCGGGGCGATCCTGCTGGTGCTCGGCCGAGCCGTGGACGGCACCGCGACCGTCGGCGAGGTCATCCTGGTGGTGACGCTCGCCGTGCAGATCAGCGTGCAGGTGGCCGGTGCGATCGGGTATCACGCGACGGTCGCCGCCGCCGCCCGCACCGCGGGCCGCTTCGCCGAGCTGGCCGCCGCCGCACCCGAGCCGGATCCGGCCACCTCACCCGCCCCTCGGCGGCTGCGGCACGGCATCGGCCTGCACGGCGTCACCTTCGCCTATCCCGGCGCCGCCGAGCCGACGCTGCGCGACGTCGACCTGACCCTGCCCGCCGGGGCCACCGTCGCGCTGGTCGGCGAGAACGGCGCGGGCAAGAGCACCCTGGTCAAACTGCTCTGCGGCCTGTACGCCCCGACCAGCGGCACGCTCACCGTGGACGGCGTGGACCTGCGCCGGTTCCCGGCCGAGTCCTGGCACCGCCGGATCGCCATGCTGTTCCAGGACTTCGCCCGGCTGCACTGGACCGTCCGCGACAACGTCGGCGTCGGCGAGCTGACCCACCACGACGACGACGCGGCGCTGCAGGCCGCGATCCACCGCGCCCGCGCCGGACGCGCGGTCGACCAGGCCGGCGGCCTGGACGGGATGCTCGGCCGGGGATATGCCGACGGCACCGAACTGTCCGGCGGCCAGTGGCAGTCCCTCGGCCTCGCCCGGTCGTTGCTGCGGCCCCGCCCACTGCTGCTGGCCCTGGACGAGCCCGCCGCCGCGCTCGATGCCCACGCCGAGAACGCGCTGTTCACCCGGTTCGCGACGGCGGCCCGCCGCGCCGCGCGGGGCACCGGGGCGATCACCCTGTTCGTCTCGCACCGCTTCTCCACCGTGCGCGCCGCCGACCTGATCGTGGTGCTGCACGACGGCACCGTCGCCGAGCTGGGCAGCCACGACGAGCTGATGGCCCGCGGCGGCCTCTACCACGACCTGTTCACCCTTCAGGCCAAGGCGTACGCCTGACCGGCGGCCGAGCTCAGGCCTGCGGTGCGAACCGGGTGCACAGCCGTTCGGTGCCCGCGCCGCTGATCAGCAGGCGCTCCTTGGCGTTGCTCAGCAGCTGCCCGGTCCAGTCCGTGAACCCGCCGTCGGTGATCAGCAGCTCGTCGCCGCCGGCCGTCGTCGCGTGGACGAAGAAGCACGCGTCGCGGTAGTAGCCGCGGCCCTGCTCGCGCTCGTCGTCGAAGCCGAAGGCCACCGCCGGGTGCCGCGCGGCGAGCGGGTCCAGGACCGAGGCCAGCGCGTCCCGGCGTACGCCCTGGCTCAGGTCGGTGATCGAGACCCGGACCCGGTCGATCAGCAGGCCCTGCCGCCGTCCCTCGTCCAGCAGCCGCAGGTGCGCGTCCAGCTGCTCGGTCAGCGCCGTGGTCTCGAAACGGAAGGAGCCCTCGTCGCGGCCCGCGGTCGTCAGCGCGAGCAACCGGAAGTGCGGCAGCGTCCCGGGCCGGTCGAAGAACTGGCCGCGCACCAGCCGGTGCGAGGCGCACAGCCGGACCCGGTCGCGACTGCGCGGGTCGCGGCGCAGCAGATCCCGGCGGCGCGCCGCGGACTCCAACGCGAGGACGTTGGTGGAGTCGGCGAGCACTTCGCTGTTGCGGCTGGTGGTGAGCACCTTGTGCTGGCTGACGTCGGTCACCGCGGCGACGGTGCCGAGCGGGCTCAGCGGCGACAGTTCGACCCCGGCGAAGCCCAGCCCGCCGAGCAGCGCGAACGCGGCGGCGTCGAACACGGCCAGCAGGCGCGGGTCCGCGGGCGACGGGCCGGCGAACCGGTTGCGCTCGTAGGAGGCCAGCAGCTCGGCGGGCGTCACCCGGCCGGCACGCGCGCCGTACACCGCGAGCATCAGCGACTGCAGGTCGGTCGGCGTCAGCCGCTCGGCCAGCACGGACACCAGGTCCGGCACCCCGGCGGCACGGGTCACCCGCCCCAAAAGCTGGTCTTCCACCCGGTCATTCTGCCCGGCCATCGCGGGCGGCGACCGGTGGTCCCGGGTGCCGGCGGTGATCGGAGGGCGAGGTCGGATTTGTGACGGGTCCTAGGCAACGCTGGTCGATCAACTTACCGTGTCGGCCATGACCGCCTCTCCGCTGCGCCACGCCGCCCCCGGCAACGACGGCACGCGTACCCATAACCGGCTCGGCCGTACCCACCGCACCCGCACCGCCGTCGCCGTCGCCGGCGTGCTCGCCTTGGCCCTGCTGGGCACCGCCGCCTGCGGCAAGGAGGGTGACCCGCAGGCCAGTGCCAGCGCTAACACCGTGATCACGGAGAGCCCCGGGACCAGTGCGAGCGCCCTGCCGTCCGGCTCGGCCGCCGCGACGCCGCAGCCGTCGTCGACCGGTGGCAGCGGCAACGGCAACCAGGCGCCGACGTTCCCGAAGTCGGCCAAGGACTACGGCCTGGCCGCGCTGGCCGCCTGGGCGACCGGCAGCAAGTCCAAACTCGACCAGTACGCCGTGCAGGCCGCGGTGGCGCAGTTCATGGGCCACGGCAAGCCCAACAGCCAGTGGACCACGCTCAACTGCGAGCCGTCCAGCAGCGGGCGCACCGCCTGCAACTACCGCAACGCGCACGGCGACGACGCCCGGCTGACCATGGAGGACGCCCAGCTGGGCCACCCGACGGCGACCGTCGACGTGTTCCTCAACCGCACGCAGTACCCGACGGACGCGGCCGTTTACGTCAGCTACTTCATGGCCGCCTGGGGCGACGGCAACAAGCAGCGGATGACCCGCTACGCCAGCTCGTCGATCGCGAACATGTTCACCGGCAAGACCCCGCCGACCGGCAGCCAGACCAACGCCACCCAGAACGGGAGCACCTGGACCGTACAGGTGAGCGGCCTGCCGGTGGGCTCAGGGAGCTGGACGTTCACCGTCAACGGCAGCAAGCTCGGCGGCGGCAACGCGATCACCGCAGCCAAGATCGACTGACGTCGGTCCGGCGGGCTTCAAGCCAGGCGCAGGGTGAGGTATGGGACATCCTCGCCCGGCGGCAGGTAGCGGGACACCTCGACGAACCCGGCGGCTTGCGCGAACCGCAGCCCGCCGGTGTTCGCCGCCCACACGATCGTCTCGATCCGGTCCCCGCCGAGTTGCCGTGCCTGCTCCAGCGCGCGGGTGTAGAGCCGCTGCCCGATCCCGTGCCCGCGGTGCTCCGGCAGCACCCGGACGATCACGACGGCCCCGTTATCGCCCGGAGGCCGCACCGTGGTGCATCCCACGAGCAGCTCACCCTGGTATGCCACCTCAAGCCGGTTGCGACCCAGGCGCTCGCGCACCTCGTCCAGGCTGAGCGGATCGCCCGGGATGATCACGTTGTGGACGTGCCGCCAGTCCGCGAGCTCGTTGTCGCTCCGCACCGGACGGACGTGAAGATCAGACATGAGGGCAGCGAACCGCATCGGTCCGGCACGGTCAACGCGATTCGGCAGGACGGCAGCACCTGCACCACGAGCGGCCCGAGGCGTCCGCCTAGACTGGCCGTGATCGGTTGACGGGTGACCCGGGGGGACGAGTGTCCGAGGCTGACCACGCGCGGGCGCTGCCCGACGCCGCGCCGATCCTGAGCCACGTGCCCGGCTCGTTCACCTGGCGGGTGCTGCACGACCGGCATCCGGCGATCATCAAGCAGGTGTCCGGGGCGTTCCCGTACCCGCCGCGCATCCGCCGGGCCCTGGCGCAGCTGGCGCAGGACGCCGTCTCCGGCGTGGTGGACCCGCTGCCCGCCGACGCGCACGACGCCGCCGACTGGGCCCGCTGGAGCGCGCCCTACCTGGGCATGAGCTGGTACGACGTGCCGTTCCTGTGGGCGGAGAACTACTTCTACCGGCGGCTGCTGGAAGCCGTGGAGTACTTCCGGCCCGGTCCGTGGCGCGGGCTGGACCCGTTCACCCCGCAGAAGTCGGCGGAGCTGGCCGACCCCGCGCTCGACGCCGACCTCGCCGCGCTGGCCGACCTGACCGGCCGGCTCGCCGAGGAACAGCTGACCGCGGCCGTGGACGCCGCGCTCTGGGGCAACCGGGCCGACCTGGCCACCCGGGTGTCCGACCCGGAGGCCGAGCACCGCAAGCAGGCCTCCGACCTGGTCGCCGACGACAGCGCCGTGCTGCGGCGCATGCTCGCGCCCGGCACCGGTGGCACGGTCTGCCTGGTCGCCGACAACGCCGGGCGGGAACTCATCCCCGACCTGGTGCTGGTCGACGTGCTGCTGCGCAACGGCGTGGCCGACCGGGTCGAGCTGCACCTCAAACCCCAGCCCTACTTCGTCTCCGACGCCATGCTCCACGACCTGCTGTCCTGCCTGCGACGCCTGGCCGATGCGGAGCCGGCGCTGCGCGAACGCCTGTGGACGGCGCTGGACGACGGGTCGCTGGAGGTGGTGACCCATCCGTTCTACTGCGAACCGCTGAGCTATCACGACCTGCCCGGTGACCTCGCCGCACGGTTCCGGGCGGCGAAACTGACGATCGTGAAGGGCGACCTGAACTACCGCCGGCTCGTCGGGGACCGCCACTGGCCCGCGCCCACGCCGTTCGACGCGGTGACCGCGTACTTCCCCGGGGCGGTCGCGGCGCTGCGTACGCTCAAGTCCGAGGTCCTGGTCGGCGCACCGGACGTCGCGGCCCTGGACGCCGCCGGGGTCGGCTGGCGCCTGGACGGCACGCACGGGCTGATCCAGGTCCGGGCCTGAGCCCCTCGTTCGGCGCAATCAGCGCCGGAGGACTCGCCGCCGCCCGGTGCCGGTCGCGCACTCAGCCGCCGAAACCCTCAAGCAGCAGCGCGAGCCGCTGCTCGTGGCCGTCGCGGCGCAGCCGGCCGCCCCGCATGAGCGTCGTGAGCCCATGCAAGCTCGCCCAGAACACCTCGGTGCGCACGTCCAGGTCGTCGTCGCCGATGAGCGGGCGCACCGCCTCACGCAGTTCGCCGAACGCCTCGCGCAGCGCCGGCGGGGCGGCCGGGGTGGCGAAGGGCAGCCCGACGGCGAGGGTGAACATCGCGTCGTAGGTCGCGGGACGCTGGTCGGCGAAGTCCGTGTACGCGTGCGCCACCGCGTCGAGCGCGGCGCTCGCATCGGCGGCTGCGGTGCGGCTGGTGCGCAGGATTTCGGCCACTTCGGCGAAGCCCTCGACGGCGACCGCCGCCATGATGGCGTCCTTGCCCTTGAAGTGGCTGTAGAGCACGGGCTGGCTGTACTCGATCAGCTCGGCGAGTCGGCGGGTGGTGACCGCGTCCCAGCCTTGGGCTTCGGCGAGGTCACGGGCGGCGGTGACGATGAGCCGCTCGCGTTCGGCCAGTTCACGCTCGCGGCGCTTCGTCGGAGGCATGGCTTGATTCTAGCGCCGCTAGCACCGCTGTCAAAGCTATGTTAGTGTCGCTCGTATTCCTAGCACCGCTAGACTCTGGAGGAATCGTCGTGCTCACCCCCCTCGCCTACGGCCTCGCCATCGTGCTCGACCTGTTCGTCGCCTTCATCGGCGTGCGCTTCCTCCTCGCCCCGCGCACCGCCGCGGCCGGATACGGAGTGCTGGCCAAACCCGACGGAGACCGCGCCTATCTGACCGTCAAAGGCGTACGCGACCTCACCTACGGGATCATCGGACTGGCCCTCATCGCCTTCGTCGGCGCTCGTGCCGAGGCCTGGTTCATGCTCGCCGTCGCCCTCGTCCCGCTGGCCGACACGCTGATCGTGCTGCGCAACGGCGGCACCAGGGCGGCCGCGTTCGGCATCCACTTCGCCACCGCCGTCATCGTCCTGCTCAGCGCCGCGCTGCTCTTCGCCGTCTGATCCCGCCCGCAACGTCAGGAGTACGCCATGTCCCTGTTCATCCCGCAGTTCACCGAGTCGGTCGTCGTCCGCTCCGCCGAAGCCGAGGTGATCGGGCGGGCCCCGACGACCATCCGGCTGCTGGCCGACAGCAGCGCCACCGGCGGCGCCCTGTCGACCCAGCGCGTGACCCTCCTCGACGGCGCCGACGGCGCGCGACCGCACCACCACGGCAACTCGGCCGAACTCTTCTACGTGCTCGACGGCGTCGCGCAACTGCTCTCCGGCGACCAGGTGGTCACCGCCGAGCGGGGCGACCTGGTCGTCGTGCCTCCCGGCCTGAACCACGCGTTCGCCGCCGCGTCCGGTGAGGACGCGGACATCCTCATCGTCATCACCCCCGGCATCGAGCGGTTCGAGTACTTCCGCCACCTGGAGCGGATCGCCTTCGGCAAGCTGCCGCCGGAGAGCCTGCTGGAGGTGCAGGAGCTCTACGACACCTACTTCAGGGCCAGCCCGGCCTGGGACAACGCGCGGCGCGTCTAAGATCATCTGCTATGGCCGTCCCCGACCTCACCGAACTGCGCGAACAGATCCGCCTGCGGGCCGGCACCCGGCCGGCCGGCCCGCCGCTGGCCCGGGTACGCGACCTCGTCGGCCCCGGCGGGCTGGCCCTGCGCCACTACCGCCCCGTCGACGCCGACCGGCCGCTGCTCGTCTACGTGCACGGCGGCGGCTGGGTGATCGGCGACCTCGACACCCACGACCGGACCTGCCGCCGCATCGCCGCCGGCGGCGACGTCGAGGTGCTGGCCGTCGACTACCGCCGGGCACCCGAACATCCGTATCCGGCGGCGATCGACGATGTGACCAGCGTCCTGGAATGGGTCCGTCCGCACCTCGTCGCCGGTGACAGCGCGGGCGGCTACCTGGCCACGATGGCCTGCAGCCGCCTGCGTGACGCCGGACGGCCGTTGCCGCGCGCGCAGATCCTGCTGTGCCCGAACACCGATCTGACCCTGAGCCGGCCCAGTGTCGCCGAGAAGGGCACCGGATTCGGTCTGGACGCCGACTTCCTGAGCTGGGCCGTGCAGCGGTGGACTCCCGATCCGGCGCAGCGGGTGGCGGCCAGCCCGCTGTTCGCCGAGGACCTCGCCGGGCTCCCGGAGGCCGTCGTCGTCACGGCCGAGCACGACGCCCTGCGGGACGAGGGTGACGAGTACGCCCGGCGGCTGGCCGCGGCCGGACTGCGCGTCCGGCACCGGGTGGAGCCCGGCCTCGTCCACGGGTTCATCCAGAACATGGACCTCACCTCGGCCGACGCGGCGGCCGCCCACGAACGGATCTTCGACGACATCCGGCGCATCGCCGCCGGGATCGGCCCCGACGACCTCGCCCGCCCCGTGCTCGAAGCCCACCCGTAGCAGCTGCCCGCGGCCGCGGCCGGGCGGCGCGGCGGTCAGCGGCGGCCGAACAGGTTGCGCAGGTTCGCCACCCCGATCGCGACGGCCGCGGCCACGGCGAGCACACCGAACGCGATCCGCAGGTTGGTGACCAGCAGCCAGGTGAGCCAGCCGACGCCGACGAGGATGACCAGGCTCAGCAGGAACAGCAGCAGGCGGTGGCGCAGCACCGCCTCGACCGCCATCACCGCCAGCACGGCGAGCGTGCACGCGAGCAGCAGCGAACCCTGCTCCAGCAGCAGCGCGAAGCCGAGCAGGAGCAGCAGCACCGACAGTGACGCCCCGGCCCAGAACCGCAGCAGCGCGCCCGCGGGTGCGGCAACGTCGGGCACGACCCGGTTGCGCAGGTGCGCGTGCGGCGGCGGCAGCGGCGGCACGCCACCCACCGCCCGGAGCTGGTCGCGCTCGTTCACTGCCGCGCGGCGGCGGGCCCGCAGCTGCGCCATGGCCTGTTCCTGGGCGATCAGCGCGGCGGCCGCGCCGTCCCCGCCGCGGCGGCTCGCGGTCACCGTCGGCGGCAGCACCTCCAGCCCGGCCGACATGCGTCGCAGCTCGTCCTGCCCGTCGGCGATGCGGCCGTCGAGCTCGGCGATCGTCTCCGCCAGCTCGCGGGCCCGGTCGGCCCCGGCCCGCAGCGCCCGCGCGGGTGTCGGCGGCACCTTGTCGAGGCCCGCCCAGCCGACCGGGTCGCCCCACGAGGCCCGGATCGCGCCGCTGCGTTCGTAGCGGGGACCGGCGGGCGCGCGCTCGCCGCCGAACGGGTCGGCGGTGTCCAAGCCCCACAGCCCCCGGTAGTCGCGAACCCACGGCGTGGCGGAGTCGATCAGGATCGGGGTCCAGGGGCGGCCGGTGCCGGGTCCGATGCGCGTCCCGTCGCCGCGGCGGTAGTCGACGTACGGGATGCCCAGGCCTTCGGCGATCGCGCCGCGGGTCCACGGGAACAGCAGCGCCCGGATCCGGACCACCGTGTTGAGCACGCTCTCCAGCGACGGCGGCTGCACCCGCACCAGGTAGTCGCCGGGCAGGT
This sequence comes from Catellatospora paridis, assembly GCF_009720365.1. Classification (GTDB taxonomy): domain Bacteria; phylum Actinomycetota; class Actinomycetes; order Mycobacteriales; family Micromonosporaceae; genus Catellatospora; species Catellatospora paridis. The sequence goes on from NZ_ML769322.1 coordinate 15,718, forward strand.
ATGCCCCCGAGTGCGAGCCCGCGCCCGCGTTGGCCACCAGGTGTGTGCCGTCGACCCAGGTCAGGTCGGGGTCGTCGGGCCGTCGGCGCAGCTCGTCGCCGACCTCGTCGTGCGAGGACAGCGCCACCCAGGCGAGCTCGAACCCGTCCGGCCCGTCGGGCGACGGCACCAGGTAGAGGGTGAGCTGCTCCCAGTCGGACTCGTGGTCGTTGACGCCGCTGAAGCTCGACCGCCAGTCGTTCATCGCGTACAGGAACCAGAACTGGATGACGACGTAGCCGCCGTCCGAGCTGACGTGGGCGTGATAGGTGTCGGTCTGCGTACCGGCGGCGGTGTACTGGCGCTGCACCGCGGCCGTGAGCCCGCCGGGCACCCGCCCCCGCAGCGTCAGCGACAGGCGCAGCAGCGAGTCGATGAGCCGGCCGAGCAGCCCGACCGCGGCCAGCCGGGACACTCCGGTGAACTTCGGCCGGTCCGGCCTTCGCCGCCATTCCCGCAGCTCCCGGCGTTGCAGGCCACGCGGGGCGTAGCGCAGGAACAGCGCGGCCTCGGGATGGGCGCGGGCCGTGTCGGCCAGCCGTTCGGGGTTCAGCTCGCCGTGGTCGACCAGCAGCGTCGGGGCGCCCCGCGAGGTGTGGTGCGAGGCCCACAGCGCCGCTCCGGCCAGGTACGTGTCGACCGGCATGGGGAAGAACATCTCCCCCGCGGTGAAGCACAGCACCGGCTCGTAGCGCTGCACCAGCGCGCGCAGGTCGACGCCCTCGAGCAGTCCCGCACGGTCGTCTACGCCGGTCACCACCGTAGTGTCACAGCTCGGACGCGAGGAAAGCGCCGGAACCGGCTCATGCCGGCAGGCCGCCCCGCCCGTGCGGTGACCAGGCGGGACGGCCTGCGCAGGCCCGGTCAGAAGCCCCGGAACACCTGTCGGAGCAGCGCCAGGTCGGCCGCGCCCGCCGTCTCGACGGCGGACGGGGTGTGCTGCGGCGACAACCGGCCGGCGATCAGGCGCAGCCAGGCCTCGGCGGGCAGCCGCAGCACCCCGTCGTCGTCGCCCGGCGCGTCGACCAGTTCCACCTTGTCCGCCAGCCGCAGCCCGTGCACGGCGTCGGGGTCGGTGGTCTCGACGCGCAGGGTCAGTTCCCGGCCGTCGAGCGCGTCGGACTTGGCCAGCCAGCCGAACATGCCGCCGAGCGTGCCCGTCAGCAGCGGCACCGCCTCGCCGGCGAGCTCGGCCTGCGGGTCCCCGCCGACCCGCACGTCCCAGGAGTGGAAGGTGTACTCGCTCAGCCGCAGGCTCGCCGCCGTGGCGACGTCGACCGGCGCGGGCAGGAATCCCATGTCGACCCGCAGCTCCTCCCGGGTGGCGGCGTCGAGCGACTCGTACTTCGCCAGCAGCGCATCGTTTGCGGCGAGGAAACCCTCGGCCCGGGCGGCGGGCTCCATCGCGTCCCAGCGCGCCCACACGCCCTTGTTGAACTCGAAGCCCGGGTTGGGCCGGCCGTCCAGTGCCGCCTCGACCGTCGCGAGGTTGATCTCGGCGCCGCTGCCCAGGTGGCTGAGCACCTGGGACACGTCCCACTCGGACGCGCCCGACGCGCCGGTCAGGTCCGATTCCGGCAGGCCGCGTACGTGCCCGGCGAGCGTGTCGTGGCCGGACCGCAGCGCGGCGATGACGGCGTCGGCGGAGCTGGTCATGGGTACTCCTCGGTGATGGCGAAAGTCGTCCGCTGGGTCAACCACACACCCGCTCCGCTTGTTCCGCCCTCGCTCAGACCGACGCGACCGGGCCGTACCGCGTCTGCGCCGAACGCGTCTGCAGGGCCCAGTAGCGGTCGCCATAGGACCAGTGCCACCACTCGGTCGGGTAGTTGACCAGGCCCACCCCCGACAGCGCGAGCGACAGCAGGTCCCGGTGCTCGCGGGCCGTCGGCGAGATGTGCGGCGAGCCGGTGAAGCAGGCGTCGGCGCTGGCCAGCGGGCTCGCGTTGACGGCGGTGCCCATGTCCAGCTCCAGGCCCTGCTCGGTGCACAGGGTCAGGTCGACCGTGCCGCCGGTGCTGTGCGGCGCGACGTCGGGCGGCGAGACGTACTTGCTCGCCTCGGTGTGCAGCCGGTCGTCGTCCCATCCCGGGTGGGCGGCCCGCAGCTCGGCCTTGTAGTCCTCGAAGTACGTCGTCTGCAGGCGCAGCGGCCGGTATGCCTCGACGACCAGCAGCCGCAGCCCGTCCGGCAGCGCCCGCTGCGCGTCCAGCAGCCGCTGGGCGACCCCCTCGCGCAGGTGGGCGTACGCCCCGGCCGGGTCGGCGAGCCGGGAGTCGATCCGCAGCTCCGGAACCTCGCGCAGGTCGATCATGGGTTCACCGGTGTCGCCGAGGGCGATGGCGGAGATCCGGCGGTCGGACAGCAGGATCATGCCGCCGCCTCGCTTGTCAGGTCGGTCACGGCGCACAGTCCACCCGACCGGCTGCGACGTGGACGTGAGCGGAAGTCCTCACACCCCGCTCACACGACGCCGCAGGCGCGTCACCGGCCGATGACGCACCGACCGGCTAGCATCCGCGAATGACGATTCTCTCGGGCGCGGTCGGGGCCTGGACCGGGGCCAACGGCTTCCGGCTGATGCCCCAGGACCAGTTCGCCGAGTCTGCGGCCACGCTGGCGCTGGCCACCGCGGCGGGCGGCCACCTGACCACCGTCGCCTACACCTGGGCGCACCCGACCGACGGCCCGCAGCAGGGCCTGCTCGCCCTCGGCGCGGGCGAGGAGCCGGGCGCCGTGACCGGACTGTGGAGCGACTCGTGGCACCAGCAGCCCGCGGCGCGGATCATGCCGGGCACTCTTCGCGACGACAACCTGGTCGAGTTGGAAGCCGACTACGGCGGCGGGTGGCTGTGGCGGATCATCATCGACGCCACGGGCGCCACGCTGCAGCTGCGCATGGACAACGTGATCCCCGCCGAGCACGCCACGGCCGAGGTAGCCGCCGGGCCGTACCCGGCGATGCTCATGACGTTGCGCCGCGGCTGAGACGGCTCAGTTCACCTCGAAGCCACCTGGACGTCACCCGCCGTCGATGCGACGGGCCGACCATTCCGGCATGCCCGCAGCCCGCACGAACCACTTCGTCCTCAATGGATCGGACGACCTGACCTATCGCCTGGCGCAACAGCTCTCGGAACGCTACCGCGCCGAGGTGGTGGTGCTGATGACCGAGGCGGAACAGGCCACGGCACGCGACTTCACCGATCTGGCCGAGGTCGCGCTGGTGGTGGCCGAGCGCATCGACGAGCAGGCGCTGCGCGGGGTCGACGTCGGCACCGCGGCCGGGCTGGCGCTCACCGTGCAGGACGACGTCGGCAACCTCTCGCTGGCCTTGCTCGCCCGCGACGTCGCCCCCCGGCTGCGGCTGGTGCTGCGGATGTACCACACCGCGCTGGGCCAGGACGTCGAGTCCCTGCTCGGCAACGCGCGGGTGCTGTCCGATGCCGAGATCGCCGGACCGGAGCTGGTCGCCACCGCGCTCGGCGAGGTGGCGGCGACGCCGGTGCAGGTGGCCCGGCGCACCCTGGTCGTCGCCCCGCGCGCCGACGTGCTGCCCCAGGACGTGGTGTGCGGGCTCGCCGACACGTCCGACGAGGACGCGCCGCAGGTGCTCCCGTCCGACGAGCGCACCGCCGACCTGGTCCTCGCCGAGGACCGCGGTCCGGCCTCGCTGTGGGAGACCTCGCTCGGCCTGAGCCGGCTCACGCCGAAGCGGCCCTCCTGGGCCGGCCTGGTGCTGTCGTTCCTGGGCGCACTGTTCTCCCGCAAGACCCGCATCGCCGTCACCGCCGTGCTGGCGATCATCATCGCGGCCGGTGTCGCCCTGGCCCTCAGCCTGGATCTGCGGCCGTGGGAGGCGTTCTACGAGGCCGCGGCCACGGTGCTCGGCGGACCCCAGCCGGAAGCCGGCTACCGGCCCCGGCAGCAGGCCCTGCAACTGCTGCTCGGGCTCGCCGGGCTGGCGTTCATCCCGCTGGTCACGGCGCTGGTGGTGGAGGGCACGGTGCGGGCGCGCCTGGCCGTGGCGCAGCTGCGGCTCATCCAGCCGCGCTCCGGTCACGTCGTGGTGGTCGGCCTGGGCGGCGTCGGCACCCGCGTCATGCGGCTGCTGCACGACCGCGGCATCACCATGGTCGCCGTCGCCCAGGACGAGAACGCCCGGGGCGTCCCGCTGGCCCGGGAATTGGACATCCCGCTGCTCATCGGCGATCCGAGCCGGGAGACGACGCTGCGCCAGGCGGGCGTGGACCGGTGCAAGGCGCTGCTCGCGGTGGACCGCTCCGACATGGCCAACCTGCAGACCGGCCTGTACGCCCGCAAGCTGCAGCAGCGGGTGCGGGTGGTGCTGCGCCTGTTCGACCCCGACCTCGCCGACCGGGTGCGCACGACCTTCGACCTGCCGCTGTCGCGCAGCGTGTCCAGCATGGCGGTGCCCGCGTTCGCGGAGGCGTTGATGGGCCGGGAGGTGATCGGCACCATCGCCGTCGACCGGCGGGTGCTGCTCATCGCCGAGATGTTCGTGCCCACCGGCTCGCCGCTGGCCGGCACGACCACCGCGAACGTGAACCGGGCGGGCTCGATGCGGGTGGTCGCGGTGACCGAGTTCGGCGAGCCCCGGCCGCTGTGGAAACCGAGCCCGACCCGGCGGGTACACGAGCGCGACAAGCTCACCGTGGTCGCCACCCGCGACGGGCTCACCGAGCTGACCATGCGCAACCGCCGCCGCTGACCGCCCGATCGGGTCACGTCCATCACCAGCGGGCCCGCCGTCAGTTGGTACCGGTGGTGCTGCACATCGGGGTGACACGGGGAGCTTGAGATGTGGATTCGCAGGTCGCTGCTGGCTGCCGCGGGCACGGCGTACGCGCTGCTGCCGTTGACCGCCGCCGCGGGCGCGCCGATTCCGGTGCCCGGCGCACCGGAACCGGCGGTGCCGGACGCGCTGTACCCGCTGGTCGCGTACGCCGACCCGGAACTGGACGGGGCTTCGCAGACGTTCGGCGCGGGTGTGTTCGACGCCGACTCCGGCGGCCTGGGCGCGGTCGGCGACGACGCCGTCTCCTCGCTGCGGGTGGCCGTGGGCTTCCGGGTGCTGGCCTGCGACCGCACCGCGGCGCAGAGCGCGGACGCCGTCGACGGCCTGGGCTCCTGCCGCTACTTCGACGCCGGCTGGTACGGCCGGGTCGGCGGCGGCCTCGACGACCACATCTCGCTGCTGACCGTCGTCGCCGCGAAGGAGACCGGCCAGGGCGTCACCGTGTACGGCGAACCGGCGCTGTCCGGCGGCAAGCTGCGCTTCGGCCCCGGCCGGTACGAGGCGGCCGCGGGCGACCTGGACCGGCTCGACGCGGTCCGCTCGCTGGCGGTGGCCGACGGCCACCAGGCCGTGCTCTGCGACAGCGACCGCGTCACGGCCACCGCCGGCGGCAACCCCGGCCTGTGCCGGGTCTTCAGGCCCGGCGAGCACCCGTCGGTCGGCGTCGGCCTGGACGGGACGGTCTCCCTGATCGCCGTCGGCGGCCCGGCGGTGACCGCGGCCGACGGGCCCGCCCTCGCCGGGGCGGTCCAGTCGTTCGGCCCCGGCGTGCACCAGGCCGCGGCCGGTCACCTGGCGCAGGTGGGCAACGACGCGATCAGCTCCCTGCACGTCGCGGCCGGCCACCGGGCGCTGGCCTGCGCCGACGACCAGGCCGCACCCGCCGCGCTCGGCGAGTGCACGCTGTTCGGCTCCGGGGTGCACGAGCTGGCGGGGACGGGCCTCGACGACGGTGTCTCCCTGCTGGCCGTGTCGGCCGGCCCCGCGACCGGCCAGGTGCTCACCGCGTACGCCGACGGCGGGCTGACCGGGCCGTCGGGCGCGTTCGGGCCGGGCATGTTCGCCGCCGCCGACCTCGGCGGGGTCGGCAACGACGCGATCAGCTCGTTGCGCCTGGCCGAGGGCGCCCGGGCGGTGCTGTGCGAGCACGACGAGGCGACGCCGGGCGAGGTCGGCGCGTGCCACCTGTTCACGGCGGGCGACCACCCGACGCTCGGCAAGGCCCTCAACGACCACACGTCCCTGATCTTCGTCGCCTCCTAACCCGGACGCCTCCCTTTTCCCATAGACGTTGGCCTATCTGGCTGAGTTTGATCTTTTTTTCTCATCCAGATAGGCCAACGTCTATCGCGGGGTGGGCAGGTCCGGAAGCAGTCGGAAAATGGCGTTGCGGAGTGAGTGCTCACTCATTTAGAGTCGCCGGCGTGACTGACGCCTCCCCCAGGCGCCGGGTTTCCCCGTTGACCCCCGAGGACCGGCGCGCCGCGATCATCGCGGCGACCCTGCCCCTGCTGCGTGCCGAAGGCGTGCACGTCAGCAGCAAGCGGATCGCCGAGTGCGCGGGCGTCGCGGAGGGAACCATCTTCCGCGCCTTTCCCGACAAGGCCGCCCTGATCTCGGCCACGCTCTCCCACGCCTTCGACCCGGCGCCCACCATCGAGTCGATCAAAGCAGTGGCGGGCGACCCCGACCTCAGGTTCCGGCTCAAGACCGCGGTGCGGATCCTGACCCGCCGCTTCCGCGACAACGCCCCGCTGATGATGTCGCTGCGCGGCAGCGGCCTGGCCGTGGTCACCACCACGCCCGTGTTCGATCCCCGCGAGGCGCTGACCGGAATCTCGGATGCGGTCGCCGAGCTGATCAAGGATGATGCCGACCGGTTCCGGCTGCCGACGACGACCGTCGCGTCCCTGCTCATCTCGATGGTGTTCTTCAACAACCGCAGCGAGATCCTCCCCGAAGACCAGATCGTCGACGTCGTCCTGGACGGCGTGCTCTCCCCCGAGGCGAAGAAAGAGCCCGCATGCTGATCACACTCGTACGCCGCCAGCTGCGGCCCTACGGGCGGCAGATATCCCTCGTCGTGCTCCTGCAACTGGTGCAGACGATCGCCAACCTCTACCTGCCCACCCTGAACGCCGACATCATCGACCAGGGCGTCGTCAAGGGCGACACCGGCTACATCATGCGCATCGGCGCCGCCATGATCGGCGTCTCGCTGGTGCAGATCATCTGCTCGATCGGCGCGGTGTACGTCGGCGCGCAGGTCGCCAGCGCGCTGGGCCGCGACGTCCGGGCCGCGATCTTCGACCGGGTGCAGTCGTTCTCCGCCCGCGAGGTGGGCCACTTCGGCGCGCCCTCGCTCATCACGCGGACCACCAACGACGTGCAGCAGGTCCAGATGCTGGCGCTGATGACCTTCACCATGATGGTCAGCGCGCCGATCATGATGGTCGGCGGCATCGTGCTCGCGCTGCAGCTGGACGTGCAGCTGTCCGGGCTGCTGCTGGCGGTCATCCCGGTGCTGGTCCTCGGCATCGGCTTCATCGTGTACCGGATGCGGCCGCTGTTCCGGGCCATGCAGACCAACATCGACGAGGTCAACCGGGTGATGCGCGAGCAGATCACCGGCATCCGGGTGATCCGCGCGTTCGTCCGCGACCGGCACGAGCAGGAGCGCTTCGCCGGGGCGAACACAGAGCTCACCAACGTCGCGCTGGCCGTCGGCAAGCTGATGGCCTCGATGTTCCCGTTCGTCATGCTCGTCATCAACATCTCGACCGTGGCCGTGCTGTGGTTCGGCGCGCACCGCATCGACAGCGGCGGCATGGAGATCGGCGCGCTGACCGCGTTCCTGAGCTACCTGATGCAGATCCTGATGGCCGTGATGATGGCAACTTTCATGTTTGTAATGTTGCCGCGGGCCGAGGTGTGCGCCGAGCGCATCGAGGAGGTGCTCGGCACCGACTCCAGCGTCGTCCCGCCGTCCGCGCCGATCGTGCCGGCCGGGCTGCGCGGCCACCTGGAGCTGCGCGACGTCGAGTTCAGCTACCCCGGCGCGGAGGAACCGGTGCTGCGCAGCATCGCCTTCAGCGCGCGGCCGGGCGAGACCACCGCGATCATCGGCAGTACCGGCAGCGGCAAGTCCACGCTGCTGCACCTGGTGCCGCGCCTGTTCGACGCCACCGGCGGCCGGGTGCTGGTCGACGAGGTCGACGTGCGCGACATGGAACCGCAGGCGCTGTCCCGGGCGATCGGCTTCGTCCCGCAGAAGCCGTACCTGTTCTCCGGCACCGTCGCCTCGAACCTGCGCTACGGCAAGGCCGACGCCACCGACGAGGAGCTGTGGCGGGCCCTCGAGGTGGCACAGGCCAAGGACTTCGTGCAGGCCATGCCCGAAGGCCTCGACGCGCCGATCGCCCAGGGCGGCACCAACGTCTCCGGCGGGCAGCGCCAGCGCCTGGCCATCGCCCGCGCGCTGGTCAGCCGGCCCGAGATCTACCTGTTCGACGACTCGTTCTCGGCCCTGGACTACGCCACCGACGCCGCGCTGCGCCGGGAGCTGTCCCAGGAGACCGCCGACGCGACGGTCGTGATCGTCGCCCAGCGCGTCAACACCATCCGCGACGCCGACCGCATCCTCGTCCTGGACGACGGGCAGGTCGTCGGCACCGGCACGCACAGCGAACTCATGAACAGCAACGTGACCTACCGCGAGATCGTGCTGTCCCAGCTCACCGAGGAGGAGGCGGCATGAGCGAGCGTAGCGAGCGAATCATGAGCCCCGGCTATCACGACGGAGCCGAGCGCAGCGAGGTGACGGCGTGACTTCGACCCCCGTACGCCGTGATTCGGGCCCTCGCTTCGGACCCGGCGCGATGATGGCCGGCCCGCCGCAGGGCAAGTCGCTCAACTTCAAGCAGTCCACCCGCCGCCTGCTGAAACTGCTGGCGCCGCACCGCGCCGCCGTGTGGCTGGCCGTGGCGCTCGGCGTCATCGGCGTGGGCCTGTCGGTGATCGGCCCACGCATCCTCGGCCACGCCACCGACGTGCTGTTCACCGGCATCATCAGCGGCGACATCCCGGAGGGTGTCACCAAGGCGCAGGCCGTCGACTCGGTCCGCGCCCAGGGCAACGGCACGCTCGCCGACATGCTCGCCGCGATGGACCTGGTCCCCGGGCGGGGCGTCGACTTCGACGCGCTGGGCCGGGTGCTGCTGATCGCGCTCGGCGTGTACGTCGCCGCGTCGCTGTTCTCGCTGATGCAGTTCCGGATCATCACCACCGTCGTGCAGCGCGCCGTCTACGCGCTGCGTGAGCAGGTCGAGACGAAGCTGTCCCGGCTGCCGCTGAGCTACTTCGACGGCCAGCAGCGCGGCGAGGTGCTGAGCCGGGCCACCAACGACATCGACAACGTCGCGCAGACGATGCAGCAGTCGCTGAGCCAGCTGATGAACTCGGTGCTCACCATCGTCGGCGTACTCGCGATGATGTTCTGGATCTCGCCTTTGCTGGCGCTGATCGCGCTGGTCACCGTGCCGATCTCGGTGTGGGTGACGATGCGCATCGGCAAGAAGGCGCAGCCGCAGTTCATCGCGCAGTGGGCCACCACCGGCAAGCTCAACGCCCACATCGAGGAGATGTACACCGGCCACTCGCTGGTCAAGGTGTTCGGGCGGCAGCAGGAGGCCGCCGAGCAGTTCCGGGAGCACAACGAGGCGCTCTACACGGCCGGGTTCAAGGCGCAGTTCATCTCCGGCATGATCCAGCCGGCCATGTTCTTCATCGGCAACCTGAACTACGTGCTGGTCGCGGTCGTCGGCGCGCTGCGGGTGGCGTCCGGCACGCTGTCACTGGGCGACGTGCAGGCGTTCATCCAGTACTCCCGCCAGTTCAGCCAGCCGCTGAGCCAGGTCGCCGCGATGTCCAACCTGGTGCAGTCCGGCGTCGCCTCGGCGGAGCGGGTGTTCGAACTGCTGGACGCGACCGAGCAGAGCCCCGAGCCGGTCCCCGCGGCCCGGGTGCAGGACCTGCGCGGCCAGGTCAGCTTCGAACACGTGGCGTTCCGGTACACCGAGGACAAGCCGCTGATCGAGGACCTGTCGCTGGTCGTCGAGCCGGGGCAGACCGTGGCCATCGTCGGCCCCACCGGCGCGGGCAAGACCACGCTGGTCAACCTGCTGATGCGCTTCTACGAGGTGACCGGCGGGCGGATCACCCTGGACGGCGTCGACATCGCCGCGATGGACCGCGAGGACCTGCGGTCCAAGACCGGCATGGTGCTGCAGGACACCTGGCTGTTCGGCGGCACCATCGCCGACAACATCGCGTACGGTGCGGACTCCCCCACCCGGGAGCGGATCATCGAGGCGGCGAAGGCCGCGCACGTCGACCGCTTCGTGCGCACGCTGCCCGACGGCTACGAGACGGTGCTGGACGAGGACGGCACCAACCTCAGCACCGGCGAGCGGCAGCTGATCACCATCGCGCGGGCGTTCCTCGCCGAGCCGAGCATCCTCATCCTCGACGAGGCGACCAGCTCGGTCGACACCCGCACCGAGGTGCTCATCCAGCGGGCGCTGAACTCGCTGCGCAGCGGCCGGACCAGCTTCGTCATCGCGCACCGGCTGTCCACCATCCGCAACGCCGACGTCATCCTGGTGATGGAGCACGGCTCGATCGTCGAGCACGGCTCGCACGACAAGCTGATCGCCTCCGGCGGCGCGTACGCGCGCCTCTACGAGGCCCAGTTCGCGGGCGCCGCCACCGAGTGAACGGCAGAAGGCGGGGCACTTCTTAACGGCCGGCCGTTAAGAAAGTGCCCCTCCTTCTGCGGCTGCCCTGGGCGCTGCCACCGGCTGTCGTGCGGTTGTCTTCGGACCCCGGAGCAGCTTCGCGATGTGCTTGATCTCTTCCGCGCTGACGTTCGCGTCGAGGTGGCTGCGGAAGCCGGCGAAGTTGTGTTTGTACAGGAAGTCCACGTCGACCCCATGCGCCAGCATCGTGGAGCGGACGGGCCAGTACCTCCGCACCCGTTCGGCGAGCTCGCGGCGGTGTCGGGTGATGGCGTGCGGCGCGATCGAGCCGTAGCGCCGATCGGGGTCATGGACCGCTTGGCGAGCCAGGTCGTCTCCCCAGAACTCGAGCGTCCACCCCGGCCACAGCTCTGCCCACTGTTCCCGCAGGCCGCACAACGGCTCCACGCTCCACAGCCCGGCCTGCCGGGTGGCCGCATCAAGGTGCAGGCCGGCTGTCAGCTCGTCACCGGAGGCGGCCTGCCGAAGCTCGGGTCCGGCGGCGACCAACTCGACCAGGTCCGGCCCCATGAGCCAGCACTGCCTCACCAGATCGGCGCTCAACCCGTAGCGGCGCACCAGCCCGTCGGTGCCCCGGATCGTGACCACGGACTGGAGAGTGTCGCCCGGCTCGAAGTCGCTGCACCCGACCAGCTCCGGCCGACCTTCGTCACGCGCGGACTCCGGATCGAGTCCCACATACGCCATCAGGTTTCCGATACCGTCGTACGCCCATCGGATCTCCCAGCCGGACCAGGTCGCCGCGTACGCCTGCAGCATCGCCGCCCGATAGGCCACCCCGTTGAACGTGGTGTTGAACAGCAGGAGAATCCGCCTGTCGACGTCGATCAGCACACCGCCCTTGCACAGGACGTCGTCGAACCAGTGATCGTCCACATAGTCACCGGCATGGGCCAGCCAGCGCAGCACGACCTCCGGGCCGGGCGCGAAGAGGTAGTCGATCCCGTCGCCCGCACCACCGCCCTGCGCGTACACGGTGAACTCGCCGTCGCGCACGACGACGTAATTGACGCTGCTGCTCACCGGGCTCACCCTAGCGACGAAGACGACCGGCTCGTGCGGCAGCAGACCTTCGCGGCAGTTCTCATAGAACCTGGTCATCCGCGAGATCTGCGCCAGGCCCAGCCGGTGCTCGTCGTCGCCGAACACCCCGATGTCGACCCCGGTCAGATTGATGCCGCCCGACCAGCTCATGCCGCAGACGAAGGGACGGTACAGGCGTTCGCCCGACCACGCCGCCAGCACCTCCTGGCGGCTCATGCCGAAGGTGACATCCGGCAACTTGGAGGCGCACCCCGTATCCGGCGATCAGCTGCACAGCCACGGCGGCAAGCCTAACGGCTTTGTCGTGTCGAATCTCTTGCGCAGAAAGGTCTGTAATGCAAAGCTAACTGCATGACACACGACTCTGTGCCATCGGCAAACAGCCCTCGCGAGCTGCTGACAGCCGTGAGTGACCTGACCCGCCGCGTCCGTGTCGCCCAACGCGGCACCTGGTTCCCGCTGCTGGTCTTCGCCGTGATCACCCTGGTCGCGATCCCCGTCGAGCGATACGCCCCCCAGCTCGGCCCGTGCCAGGCAGGCCCCGAGGAGGGCACCCTCGTCTGCGCCGCCTCGGTCGCCTCCACGGCCGTGTACTGGCCGGTCGCCCTGATGCTCGCCTATGCGGCGATCGCCGTCTTCTACGTCCGCCAGTCCAGGCAGCGCGGTCTGGGCACCCCCATCCGCCCCTACGTCGTCGTCGGCGTCGTCCTCGCCGTCCTGTTGGCGGGCGCGTCGCTGTGGCTGGCGTATCACCCGCTCGCGCCCTTCTCTGCCGCCCCGAGCGAGTTCACCCCGACCATGCACGCGGTCTCCTGGCTGGCTTCGCCACTCACGGTGATCGGCTTTGCCCTGCTCGTGCTGGCGTGGGTGGAACGCCACTGGGCGCTGCTCGCTTACACCGCCGTCTACCTGGTCATCGGGCTCGTGCAGGGCGGTCAGGTCATCCAGTCGTCGTCGCGGTGGTTCTTCCTGCCGTACCTGCTCGTCCCGGCGGTGGTGCTGCTACTGGGCAGTGCCGCCTTCGCCCTGTTCCGGCCGGTCGGCGAGGCACAGCCCCGATGACCGACCATCCCGCCAACGGCCTCGACGACGTGGTCCACCAGCGCGTCCGATTGGGCATCATGGCCATCGCGCACCAGGCCCGACAGGTGGAGTTCGGTTTCCTGCGCACGACCCTGCAGCTGACCGCCGGCAACCTCGGACAGCACCTGACCGTGCTGGAGAAGGCCGAGCTGATCCAGATCGAGAAGGGGTACGAGGGCAAGCGCCCCCGAACCTGGGTCACCCTCACGCCCGCCGGGCAGACCGCCCTGCGCGAGGAGATCGCCCACCTCAAACGGCTGATCCAGGAGGTCGAGCAGGCCGAGACGGCGGAGACGACCGGCGACCGCTGATCGGGCGGATACGCGCTGCTGGGTGAGTCCCGAGTGCCGGGCTCACCCAGCAGGGCAGATCGCTTCTCACGGCCTCCCGATCCGGCGTGCGATCGTAATGATCTCGCTGCTGGAGTCGGTGACAGGTCCCCGCTGCCAGTCGCCGTACTGGGCCTCGATCGCGAAACCGGCCTCGGTCAGGAACGCCGCCAGCGCCGGCGCGTCGAGGAAGCGCAGGCTCGACCGGTCGACCCGCAGCACGTCGCCGTCTGCCCCGCTGGTCGTCTCGACCAGGTGCACCACGTCGCCGACCTGCTCAACCTGGTGCCACACCCGCAAGGTACGACCCCGCGCGTCCACGACCTCCGACGCGTTCGACGGGTTCCAGTCGTCCCACGCCCGCGCCTGCGGATGGCGCGTCTCGAAGGCGAACCGGCCGCCGTCGCGCAACGCCGCCCGGATGGCGAGCAGCGACGCGCGCAGCTCGTCGTCACCGACGAGGAACTGGAACGCGTGGCTGACCATCGTCGCCAGCTCGAACTCGCGGTCCCACCGCGCCTCGGCGGCCACCCGAGCCACCCACTCGATGTCGGTACGCCGCCGGGCCCGGTCCAGCGCCGCGAGGTCCGGGTCGAGCCCGACCAGGCGGCCGCGATGGCCGGCCTCGCGGGCCCGGTGCAGCATGCCGCCCGTGCCGCAGCCCACGTCCAGCACCGCGTCCGCGGACATCACCAGGTCGTCGTAGAACGCGTCGCTGGCGAACCTCGTTCCGTCCCATGGGTTCAGCAGGTCATACAGGGCAGCGGCGTCGGCATCGGAGAACATCGCGACAGTATCGGCGCTTCACCTGGTGCGGCCAACGGAATTAAGCAGGGCGGACGGCAGCGTCCGACGCGACGCCACCCCCCCCGGTCCGACGCGAGCGGCCCGGCGCTCAGTCTGCTGACCTGGCCGCCCGGTCGACCTCGTAACGCAGCCAGATCAGGCCGTCGGTCTCGGCTTGGACCGACAGCAGCCGCAGCGACGTCGGCAATTCGCCGGGCATCAGCTGAGCTCCGTCGAACAGGGCAGGCGTGCCCTTCCCGCCGACCAGGGCGGGGAGCATGACGACGTGCAACTCGTCGACGAGTTCGGCACGCAGCAGTGCGCCGTTGAGTTCGCCGCCCGCGTTGGACACGACGCAGGTGACGCCGAGCTTGGCGGCCAGGTGGCCGAGCGCGGTGGCGGGATCGACCCGGTCCTCGCCCACGACGAGGTACGGGATCTCCTCCCGCCGCAGGAAGGCCAGGTAGTCCGCGGGCGTCGTCATGGCCACCAGGATCAGGAGCCGGTGACCGCCGCTGCTCTTCACGCTCCAGCGCACGCGTCCCCGGCTGTCCACGACGGCGAACCACCTGCCACCGGCCGGATCGCCGGCCACGTCGTCCGGGAGGAAGTCCGTGTGCAGGTCCAGCGCCGGGTCGGCGGCGGGCAGCCCGGTCACCGGACCGGTGTCGGGGGTGACGAAGGTGCCGCTGCCTTCGAGCACGACCTGTGGCTGGTACAGCCGCTCCAGCAGCGCCGCACGGGACTGCTCGACCATAGGAGTGCTCGGTGGCTGCAGCGAACGCCACACGCGACCCGCCCCCTCGTGCAGGAGCAGCTGATCGCCGCTGAGCGCAAGCCGGCCGTCCACCGACACCACCGACGACACCACCACGCGCGGTCGTGCCGGTTCACCTCTCGTGACATCCATTCCGGCGTTCTACCAAGCACCACCGACTCATTCGGCGATGCTTCGACCTGCCGTCGGCATGATCCGCAGGAGAATCCCGACGCCCAGCACCGGCAGCGCGATCAGCTTGATCCCCTCCAGTGCGATGTAGACCAGGTCCAGCATCGACTCCGGCGGTTGGCCGCCGTCGATGATCAGCTGGGCGCGCTGATCGAGCAGCGGGCGCAGCACCAGCGCCTGCGTGACCAGCAGCGCCCATAGTCCACCGGTGACGGCCCACCGCCAACGTCCGATCGCGACCCCCAGCAGCGCCACGGTGAGCACGACGAGCAGCACGAACTCGGCGATGTTGAGCGCCTGGAAGACCAGCCGGCCGATGCCCAGTCCGAGCGCGGTCGTGACGCCGGGAACGCGGAACTTCAGCGGCGCCTCCAGCAATGAGATGGCGGCGACCATCCCGAACCACACGAACGGCACCGCCACCTGCGCGACGGCACGGACCCTGCTCACCGCGACTCCCTGTGCCTGATCTCGGCGGCGCACACGCCCGGCCGCACGAACGGATACAGCTCCGCGTCGAACGCCTGCGGCGCCAGCCCGTCGACGGTGCCGCGCAGCAGCCCCAGGTGCACGCCGCACACCACGTCGGGGTGCCGCCGTGCCACGTCGAGGAACGGACAGGCATGCAGCTCGATCCGGGCGGCCTCGTCGTGCGGCGTGCGCACGGGATCGAAGCCGAGTTCGGCGAACAAGGCGGTGGCCCGTACCGCGGCTTCGTCGAGCGTGGCCGTCGCGCCCGTGGTGGCCGGGTCCACCGCGCGGGTCGGCGCGGCCGCCGTGTCTGCGGGTCCCGCGCCGGCGGGGGCCGCGCGGTGCAGCCAGCGGCGGCCGGCACGCTGGGCCAGCGCGGAGCCGTCGCGGTCGTCGAGCTGACCGGCGAGCATCTCCGCCAGCAGCGCGTAGCCGCCTGCCCCGGCGGCGGGCGTCACACCGGCGTACACCGCCTGCGGGCGGCCGGGACCGCCGCGCGGCACGCTGGCCTGCACCACATAACCGGCCTCGATCAGGACTTTCAGGTGGAAACGCACCGTATTCGGGTGCAACCCGGTGGCCTGCGCCAGCGCGACCGCGTCCTGCGGCGCGTCAGCCTGGCGCAGCATGTCCAGCACGCGCCGGCGGCTGGCCACCGCGAGTGCGCCGTAGGTCATATCGTCACCCACGATCCGAATATATACGATGGCCATAGTAAAAAAGGAGGAGCCCGTGCGCACCGACATCACCGACCGCGCCGACGTCACCGGCGTCGTGACCGACTTCTACACCCGGGTGTACGCCGACGACCTGCTCGGCCCGATCTTCATCGACATCGCCCGGATGGACCTCCCTGCGCACCTGCCGATCATGTCCGACTTCTGGGAGACGGTGCTGCTGCGGACCGGCAGCTACCGTCGCAACGCCCTGCAGGTGCACTTCGACCTCAACCGGCTGGTGCGGCTGGAGCAGGTCCACTTCGACCGCTGGCTGCTGCTGTGGCGGGCGACCGTCGACGACCGTCACGCGGGCCCTGTCGCCGAGCTGGCGAAGACGCAGGCCGGCCGGATCGCCGGGGCGATCGGGCGACGCCTGGCCGGGGCGACCGGCAGCGAGCACGTCACCATCGCGACCGTCAGACCGTGACCTGCGTTCGCGGCACCGAACTCCCATACTGGACGGAGTCGGCAGGAGCGCAGTGAGGGGAACCCGGCCCATGTCAGGCTCGAAGACGATCACCGTAGGCCTGCTCGCGCTGGCCCTGGCGGCCGGCACGACCGCGTGCTCACCGGCGACAAGCCCACCGGAGCCGACCGCGTACCAGGTGTCGGTGGATCTGTTCTCCGGCCGGGAGAACCCCGAAACCTCGCTGAGCTCCCCCGTCGCCGAGCGGATCCACCGGGACCTGGACAGCCGGGCCGCCGAGTTCCAGGACGTGCCCGAGCCGGCCGCCCCGCTCGGCTTCCGCGGATTCGTCGTCACGCCGGGTAGCGGTCCCGGTCCCCACCCCGTGCTCCGCGTCACCCAGGACACGGTGTACGCGGTCCGCGACGGCGCCTACCGGAAACTCGCCGACCCGACCGGTACGTACTACCGCGCCATCCTGGACGACGTGCGGCCCCGGCTGCCCCGGGACGTCGTCGAGGTGCTGCCGTGACCGCACCGACGCCGTCGTTTCACTTGACAATGCCGCGGTGGGTTCGGCTAGCCTCGATCCAGCGCGTTCGGGTACGCGCCGAGACTCGCCGGAAGGCTCGAAGCCACCCCGCCTGACATCAGGTTGGGCGACGCTTGCCGACGCTCTCATCCGCCTGTGCGAGTCCGGGCGTGGAGGGTGCTCAGATGAAGACTCTGCCCGACAACCCCGACCTCGACCACCTGCGCCGGCAGGCCAAAGACCTGCTCGCCGGGCTGCGCGACGGCAATCCGCGGGCGGCGCTGGCCGACGCGCAGGCATCCCTGGCCGAGCAGTACGGGTTCCGCACCTGGGCCGAGCTCAAGGCCGAGGTCGACCACCGGCGCGGACAGGCCGACGTCGCCGATCCCGCGCTGGCCAGGCAGCTCGCGGCCCGGTTCGGGCTGGGCGAGGTGACCAGTCCGATGCGCTCGGTGTCGCGTCCCGACGAGATGGGCCGCCGCTGGACGCTGGAGACCGATCGCGGCAGGTGGGCTCCGCGCACCGTCGACGACGTGTTCCCGGTGACCGACGGCGAGCAGAACACCCGGTTCCAGGAGGCCGCGGCACGGGCGGGCGTGACGTTGCCCGCCCCGGTCCGCAGCGTCTCCGGTGCCGCGGTCGAGCTGGTGGAGGGCAGCCTGTGGCGCGTCTACGAGTGGCGGCACTCGGGGCCGCCGCTGGCCGCGCCGGTCAGTGCGTCGATCACCCGGGTGGTCGGCGACACGCTCGCCGTGATCCACGGCCTGCGCTTCCCGGCGAGCGGCGTCTGCCCGTGGAGTTCGGTGCGGCTGTGGACCGCGAGCTGGGCGGACCTCGCCGATGTCGTCGCCGCGAAGGGCGTCGACTGGGCTCCGGCGCTGGCCGCGGCGGTGCCCGTGCTGTCCGGGTTGGCGGCCGTCGGGCAGGGCGCGACGGTGCCGGAGCCGGTGCAGTGCCACAACAACGTCAGCCCCGGCAACGTACGGCTCGGCACGGGCGGGAGCCTCATCCTCACCGGGTGGGAACACGCGGCTGGGCTGCCACCGGCCTGGGAGCTGTCCGCGGCGCTGGCCTCCTGGGCGGTCGACCCCAACGGCGGTGTCAACGCCGCCGGGGCCCGTGCCCTGCTGGCCGGGTATCGCGCCCGGGCCGGTGCGCTGCCGCCGTTGAGCCTCGACACGTTCCGCGGCGCGGCGACGGGCCTGCTGAACTACGTCGCCGGGCAGGTCGACGTGGCCCTGACCGCCCACGGTGAGCAGGACGTCCGGTACGCGGACCGCAACATGCGGCACCTGCTGACCCACCTGCCGTCCCGGACGACGTACGAGCGGGTCCTCGACGCCGCGCTGGCCACGGCCTGACGTACGCGGCTGTTGGGAAGGGCACCTTCTACATCGGAAACCGATAGGAAGGTGCCCTTCCTTCGTCAGGAGCCGAGACGGCGGTGGCGGTGGACGGAGAGGGGAAGGAAGATCGCGGTGAGCAGGAGTGGCCAGAGCGCGGCCAGCAGCATGGCGTGGTCGGGGATCAGGCCGGGGTTGCCGAACAGGTCGCGGGACGCGGCGGCGGTGGCCGACAGCGGGTTCCACTGGGCGATCGTGCCCAGCCACGACGGCATGGTCGCCGGGTCGACGAAGACGCCGGACAGGAAACCCACCGGCCAGACCAGGATCTGCACCATGGTCACCGACTCGGGTCCCTTCACGACCAGGCCGAGGAAGATGCCTACCCACAGCAGCGCGAAGCGCAGCAGCAGGAGCAGCCCGAACGCGGCGAGCGCCCGGCCCAGGCCCTCCTGCCAGCGCCAGCCCAGCGCCGCGGCCGCGCCGACCAGCACGACCAGGCCGACCGCCGAGTTCATCAGGTCGGCGAGGCAGCGCCCGAGCACGACCGACGCCGAGTGGATCGGCAGCGACCGGAAGCGGTCGGTGACCCCCTTGGCGGCGTCCGTGGACACCGCGGTCATGGTCGCCTCCACACCGAAGAACATGGTGAGGGCGAACATGCCCGGCATCAGGTAGTCGAAGTAGTCCTCACCGATCGCCCCGCCGAACAGCCCGCCGAACATCAGCGCGATCATCACGGTGAACAGCCAGTTGACGATCACCCCGGCGGGCTGCTGCCGCCAGTGCGTCAGCTCCCGGCGCGCGAGCACCCACGTCTCCCCCAGCACGGCCGTCACGCCGCCACCTCCTGCTTGTCGCCCTGCTTGCGGTGAAGGTCGAGGAACACCTCGTCGAGCGTGGGCCGGCGCAGGTTGACCTCGACCGGTTCCACTCCGTCGGCGGCCAGCGCCGTGCTGATGGCGATCAGCGCCCTGGTGCGCTGCCGCACCGGCACGCTGATCCGGTGCTCCTCGGTGCGCGGCTCGCCGTCGGCGTGCGCCGCCACCGTGGGCAGTGCCTGCCTTGCCTGGTCCGCGTCGGCGAACGCCAGGTCGATCCAGTCGCCGCCGATGGTGGCCTTGAGCTCGTCGGGGGTGCCCTCGCTGACCACCCGGCCGTGCCACAGCATGGCGATCCGGTGCGCCAGCTGGTCGGCCTCCTCCAGGTACTGCGTGGTCAGCAGGATGGTGGTGCCGCCCGCGACCAGCTCGCGCAGCGCTGACCAGACCTCCTGGCGGCCCTGCGGATCCAGGCCGGTGGTCGGCTCGTCCACGAACAGCACCTCGGGCGAGACGATCAGGCTGGCCGCGAGGTCGAGCCGGCGGCGCATGCCGCCGGAGTACTTCGCGACCGGCTTGCCGCCTGCTTCGGCCAGGCCGAACCGCTCCAGCAGCTCGTCGGCGCGGCTGACGGCGCGGGCCTGGCCGAGGTGGTTGAGGCGGCCGAACAGGACCAGGTTCTGCCGGCCGCTGAGGATCTCGTCGACCGCGGCGTACTGCCCGACCAGTCCGATGCGCTGCCGCACCCGGGCCGCCTCGGTGCTCACGTCGTGCCCGGCCACCACCGCGCGCCCCGCGTCGAGGCGCATCAGCGTGGCCAGGATGCGCACGGCGGTGGTCTTGCCGGCCCCGTTCGGGCCGAGCAGGCCGTACACCATGCCCCCGGGCACTTCGAGATCGAATCCGTTGAGTGCCGGGGTCTGCGCTCCTCGATAGGTCTTGCGGATCCCGTCCGCCGATATCGCCGGCTCTGCCATGTGCAGGCTCCTCCCGCTCGTTCGGCGTACACCGTACCGTACGGCGTACGCGATTGTCGACAAGCGGGGTCCCGCCGGGCCCAGGCGACGCGACCAGCCGCGACCGCCGCCTGAGGTGAGCCTCAGGGTCGAGACCAGGGTTGACACCTGATCTGCCGGTGGTGGCACGGGGTCTAGGTTGACGGCGTGGCCCTCATCGCGACCCAGTCGCTGACCAAGACATATCCGGGCGGGGTGACCGCCCTGTCCGACCTGACCCTGTCCGTCGAGCCGGGCATCATCGGCCTGGTCGGCGCCAACGGCGCCGGCAAGTCCACGATGATAAAAACCCTGCTCGGGCTGCTGACGCCGACCAGCGGCCGGGCGGAGGTGCTCGGCCTCGACCCGACCACCGCCGGCGGGCAGGTGCGCGCCCGCGTCGGCTACATGCCCGAGCACGACTGCCTGCCGCCGGACATGATCGCCGCGGAGTTCGTCACGCACATGGGCCGGATGACCGGCCTGCCGCGCACCGTCGCCCGCGAGCGCGCCTCCGAGGCGCTGCGCCACGTCGGACTGTACGAGGAGCGCTACCGCCAGATCGGCGGCTACTCCACCGGCATGAAGCAGCGCGTGAAGCTGGCCCAGGCGCTGGTGCACGACCCGGACCTGCTGCTGCTCGACGAGCCCACCAACGGCCTGGACCCGGCCGGGCGCGACGCGATGCTGACGCTGATCCACCGCATCGGCACCGAGTTCGGCATCTCCGTGGTGGTCTGCTCGCACCTGCTCGGCGAGATCGAGCGGATCTGCGACTCGCTGATCGCCATCGAGGGCGGCCGGCTGCTGCGCGCCGACCGGATCGACGCGATGACCACCGGCACCGACGTGCTGGCCATCGAGGTCGCCGAGGGGACCGCGGAGCTGTCGGCGGCGCTGGCGCAGCGGGGGCTGACCGCCACTGCGGAGGGCCGCATGCTGCTCGTGCCGCTGACCGAGGAAGCCACCTACGACCTGGTCCTGCGTACCGTCGCGGAACTGGACCTGCCGCTGCACCGCCTCGACCAGCGCCGCCACCGGGTGGCCGAGCTGTTCTCCACCGCCACCCCGACCCCGTCCCTGGAGGTGAGCCATGTCTGACCAGAGCGTCATCCACGACATCGGCTACCAGCGCTACACCGGCACCCGACTGGGCCGCGGTTACGCCGCCCGCTCGCTGTTCGAGCACGGCCTGCGCATCTCGTTCGGGCTCGGCCGCAGCGCCAAGGCCAAGATCTTCCCGTGGATCGTGATCGGCATGGTCTCCGCGCTGGCCGTCATTGTGGTCGCGATCAAGGCGCAGACCGGGGAGATGGTGCTGAGCTACCAGGATCTGCCCGCGACGATCAGCGTGGTGGCGATGGTGTTCCTCGCCGTCGTCGCGCCGGAACTCGTCTCCCGGGACCTGCGCAACCAGACCCTGCCGCTGTACTTCTCGCGCCCGATCCGGCGCTCGGACTACGCGCTGGCCAAGCTCGCCGCGCTGATCGTGGCGGTGTGGCTGCTGCTGGCCGGGCCGCAGACGCTGATCTTCCTGGGCTCGGCGTTCACCGCGGCGGACGCGTCCGGCGTCGGCGCCGAGGCCCGCGGGCTGCTCGGCGGCTGGCTCATCTCCGCGGTGTACGCGATGGTCTTCGCCAGCCTCGCGGTGCTGATCGCCTCGATCGCCAGCCGGCGCGCGTTCGCCGCGGGTGCGATCGTGGTCGTCTTCATGGTCACCTCGCCGGTCGTCGGCCTGCTGATCGCGCTGGGCGAGGGCCGGGCGATGTCCCAGATCGCGCCGATGTTCAGCCCGTTCCTGCTGCCCGAGGGCGTCCGCCAGTGGCTGTTCGGCACCTCGTTCGACGTGGGGCCGTACGGGCCGGTGTACGGCCTGGTGACGTTGCTGCTCGTGGCCGGCTGCACCTCGCTGCTCGTGCTGCGCTACCGGAAGGTTTCCCTGTGAGCGCGAGGAGCGCAACGAAGTGGAGCACCGCAAGCCGCGAACGAAAGGCAGCCCTGTGAGCGACCTCGACCTGCGCGGGGTGTCCCGCTGGTACGGCAACGTCGTCGCCGTCAACGACGTGACGATGACCCTCGGGCCGGGCGTGACCGGCCTGCTCGGCCCGAACGGCGCCGGCAAGACCACCCTGCTGCACATGATGGCGGGCTTCCTCGCCCCGTCGCGCGGCGAGGTGCTGATCGACGGCGACGCCACCTGGCGCAACCCGGCGATCTACCGCAAGCTCGGCCTGGTCAACGAGCGCGAGGCGGTGTACGGCTTCCTGTCCGGCAAGGAGTTCGTCCGGGCCAGCGCCAAGCTGCACGGGCTGCCCGACGCCGACGCGGCGACCCGGCGCGCGATCGAGCTGGTCGAGATGGCCGACGCGCAGGACCGCCGGATGGACACGTACTCCAAGGGCATGCGCCAGCGGATGCGGGTGGCCGCGGCGCTGGTGCACGACCCGGCGGTGCTGCTGCTCGACGAGCCGTTCAACGGCATGGACCCGCGCCAGCGCATGCACATGATGGACCTGCTGCACCGGCTCGGCGCGCAGGGCCGCACGGTGCTGTTCAGCTCGCACATCCTGGAGGAGGTCGAGCAGGTCTCCGGCACCGTGCAGGTGATCGTCGCGGGCCGACTGGCCGCATCCGGCGACTACCGGACCATCCGCCGCCTGATGACGCACCGCCCGCACGTGTTCGCGATCCGCTCCAGCGACGACCGGCGGCTCGCCGTCGCGCTGATGGCCTCGGACTCGGTGGCCGGCGTGACGCTGGGCAAGGACGGCCTGACCGTGCACGCCGGCGACTACGGCACGTTCACCAGGGCGCTGCCGCGCATCGCCCTGGACGAGGGTGTGCGGGTGCGCCAGCTCATCCCCTCGGACGAGTCGCTGGAAAGCGTCTTCTCCTACCTGGTCTCGGCATAGGGAGCACCGCGATGAACATGACCATTGCCTGGATCACCACCCGGGGCCTGCTCGGCCGCCGCCGGTCCTGGCTGCTGCTCCCCATGCCGATCATCCTGATCGGCGTCACCGCGGTCGGGCTCGGCTTCGACGCCCCGGCCGCAGATCTCATCGACGGTGTCCTGATCGGCCTCGGGGTCGCCGTGATCCTGCCGCTGGTGTCACTGATCGTCGGCACCGGCGTGCTCGGCTCGGAGATCGACGACGGCACCGTGGTGCACATCCTCACCAAGCCCATCCCGCGCAGCCGGATCATCCTGGCCAAGCTGGTGGTGGCCGCGACGGTGAGCGCGGTGACGATCGCGGTGCCGATGTTCGTCGCGGCCACCATGATCGGCGGCGCCGAGCTCGGGCTCGGATTCGCGCTGGCCTGCGTGGCCGGTGCGATCGCGTACAGCGCGCTGTTCCTGGCGCTGAGCGTGGTGACCCGGCGGCCGGTGCTGGTCGGCCTGCTCTACGTGGTGATCTGGGAGGGCCTGCTGAGCAACCTGGTGGCGGGCACCCGCACCGTGTCGGTGCAGCATTTCGTCATCAAGTTCGCCGCCGAGCTGTCCGGGTCGCAGCTGTTCACGACCACGGTCTCGACGGCCGTCGCGGCCGTCATGACGGTCGTCTTCACGGTGCTGGGCACCTGGCTGGCCACGCAGCGGCTGCGCTCGTTCTCGGTCGCGGGCGAGACCAGCTGACCTGCACACGACGCAGGCCGACCCGGCGAGCCCGCCTGGTCGGCCTGCGTCGTTGCGGGGCGCCGCGGAAGGGGGTTCAGGAACCCGCGATGTTGACCATCCAGTTGATGCCGAAGCGGTCCTTCAGGGCGCCGAACTCGTCGCCCCACATCTGCTTCTCCAGCGGCACGCCCACGGTGCCGCCCGCGGCCAGCTTCTCCCAGTAGCCGCGCAGCCTGTCGCCGTCGTCGCCGCTGAGGCTGACCGTGATGTTGTCGCCGGGGTGGTAGGCCATGCCGGGCGGGGTGTCCGAGGCCATCAGCGTGTAGCCGGCGTCGGACTCCAGCATCGCGTGCATGATCTGGTCGGCGTATGGCGCGTCCTTGTCGCCGAACTCGCCGAACGTGCTCATCGTCAGGTTGCCGCCGAGAATGCCCTGGTAGAACTCCATCGCCTCACGGGCGTTGCCGTTGAAGCTGATGTACGGGTTGAGTCGGGAAGCCATTTGAATCCTCCTTGATCGTCATGGTTCGCCCGGGTCGCGCCGGTCCACGCTGCATCCTCGCAGAACGGTCGGACATGACGACATGACACGACGGAGTGACGGCCGCCCGTAATCCGCCATTCAACGGCACAACGGATCACGTTCATCATCGTCCGTGAATGTCCGGCGCATGAGATCACTCCATCGCCGTACGTTCGTCCTCGGCGGACTCGCGATAGCGGGAACCGCCCTGAGCGGCGTGAGCGCCTTCGCCGCCGCCCCGTACCCGTTCAAGCTCGGCGTGGCCTCGGGCGACCCCGAGTCCGACAGCGTCGTGCTGTGGACCCGCCTGGCCCCGACCCCGCTCAACGCCGACGGGCAGGGCGGCATGGCCAACGCCGACGTCGTCGTCGACTGGCAGGTCTCCACCAGCAGCTCGTTCAGCACGCTGGTCGCCTCCGGCCAGGTCACCGCCCGCTACGCCGACGCGCACTCGGTGCACGTGATCGCGGGCGGGCTGGCCGCCGACGCGGACTACTACTACCGCTTCCGGGCGCAGGGCCACATCTCGCCGGTCGGGCGCACCCGCACCGCCCCGGCGCCGACCACGTTCGGCCGCGACCTGGTGATGGCGTTCGCGTCCTGCTCGAACTGGCAGGCCGGCTACTTCACCGCCTACCGCCGCCTGGCCGAGGACAACCCCGGCCTGGTGCTGCACCTGGGCGACTACATCTACGAGGGCGGCGCGACGGCCGGCTCGGTGCGCGAGCACGTGGGCGCCGAGATCGTCTCGCTGGCCGACTACCGCCGCCGGTACGCCCTGTACAAGTCCGATCCCGACCTGCAGGCCGCGCACGCCGCCGCACCTGGCTGGTGGTGCCCGACGACCACGAGGTCGAGAACAACTACGCCACCAACGTGCGCGCCGACAGCTCCCCCGCGCTGACCGCCGCCCAGTGGACCGCGCGCCGCACCGCCGCGTACAAGGCCTACTACGAGAACCTGCCGCTGCGCCCGGCCTCCCTGCCCAACGGCAACAGCATCCCGCTGTACCGGCGCATCCGCTGGGGCCGACTGGCCACCTTCCACATGCTCGACACCCGCCAGTTCCGTGACGACCAGGCCTGCGGCGACGGCTGGAAGGTGTGCGCCGACGCCGACCTGCCCGCCCGCAGCCTCACCGGCCCGGCGCAGGAGGCGTGGCTGCTCGACGGCCTCGCCCAGCACTACGGCACCTGGGACATCCTCGGCCAGCAGGTGTTCTTCGCCCGCCAGTTCGACGCGGCCGGGGCCGCCAGCATGGACTCCTGGGACGGCTACCGGGGTTCGCGCGCCCGCATCCAGCAGGGCTGGCGCGACCGCGCCGTGCGCAACCCGCTGGTGCTCACCGGTGACGTGCACAAGTCCTGGGCCAACGAGCTCAAGGCCGACTACGCCAACCCGAACTCGGCGACCATCGGCACCGAGCTGGTCTGCACCTCGATCAGCTCCGGCGGTGACGGCAGCACCACCACGACCGTCCCGAACGCCGCCACCAACCCGCACCTGAAGTTCTACTCCGACCGGCGCGGCTACGTGCGCACCACCATCAGCCAGGCCCAGGTGCGGGCCGACTTCCGCGCGGTCGGCGCGGTCACCGAGCACGGGGCCGCGGTGTCCACGCTGCGCTCGTATGTCATCCAGGACGGCCTGCCCGGCCTCCAGCAGGTCTAGGAGATCCACTTAACGGCTCCCCACGGATGAATCCGGGGGATTCCCAGCTCGGACCGCATCCGATCCACCGTCCCGGAAGGAGGCGATCGCATGTCTGATGTCGTCGGCACTGGCACGGTTGCGCTCAGCCGTGGCGAGGATCGTCCTCGCGGCGTTGAGATCGCGGTCGGCGATATACCCGCAGGCCGCGCACTCGAAGATGCGGACACCCAAGCCGAGGCGGAGCTTGGCTCTCGCGCCGCACTCGGAACAGGTCATCGTGGTGTACGCGGGCGGCACCAGCACCACCTTCCGGCCCGCCCGCGTACCACGGTCGATCAGTTCTCGTTTGCACGCGCCGATCGCGGCATCGGCGGCCTTACGGGCCATCCGGGTCTTGGCCAGGAACTTCGGCTTGAAGTCCTCGACGGCGATCAGGGCGTGGCGGTCGGTGACACTCTTGGCCCAGACACGGGCGTCGTGGGTGTTCTGCCGGGCAGCTTTCTTCTCGATCCGGGCGGCCAGCCGCTTGGCCCTCAGGTAGCCCTTCGACGGGACCTGCCCCTTCGCCCGGCGACGGCGAGCCATCTTGCGCTGAGCCTTGCCACGTTCGGCGGCGCAGCGCTTGCGGTGCCCGAGGTACGGCAGGTCAAAGGCGGGGTCGGTGGTCACGGCGGTGGTCTTCACGCCCCAGTCCACGCCGATGGCAGGCAGGTCCGCTTCGGTGGCGTCGGCACGGCCGCGGCGGACCACGAACGAGGCGTACCAGTGCCCGAGGTTGTCCCGGTAGACGCGGACGCTGGTCGGCTCGGACGGCAGATCCCTGGACCAGACGACCGGAACGGTGACCCTGCCGGGAAGGCACAGGACCCCGGCCTTGATCCGAAAGCCCCGGGTGGTGTACTCCAGGCTCGCCCGCGCGTCCTTGAGACGCTTGACCTTCGGCCGACCCCGTCCCTTGACCTTGAACGAGTGGTCCAGAGCGATGGCATAGGTACGCAGGCTCTGCTGCTGGGCGACCTGGGAACCGGCCCGCAGCCAGGCGTTACGACCCCGGGCCTCGGTCAGCAACTTCGACAGTCTGACGAACGTCGGCTTGCGGCCGGTCCTCTGCTGGTGGACCGCTTCGTTCCACAGCCACCGGCAGCGGCCCCACTCGTCGAGCAGTGCCGCCTCTGCCGTGCGGCCGGGCCGCAAACGGTAGGTGTAGCGCACCGTCTCGAACACGTCGATCACCATATATGCCAAAGCTGTGGAGACCCAGCCCGACCACGTGCACCTGCTGGTCACCTGCAACCTCAGGTACGGCATCCACCGGCTGGTCGAGCAGATCAAGAGCCGATTGTCGCGCCTGCTGCGCACCGATTTCCCGCACCCCAAGTCCCGAATGCCGACCCTGTGGACCAACTCGTGCTTCGTCGCCACCGTCGGCGGCGCAACACAGGAGATCGTAAACAGGTATGCCGAGCACCAGCGCGACGCCTAACCCGACGCCCATCCGCCCTGACGGCGGATCGGCTATCCCTGACCTGCTCCGCAGGTGTTCCACCTCATCCCCCGGCCAAAGCCGGGGGTTTCACGGAAGGCTCTTGATGAAGTCCCTCACCACCCTGGCCCTGTCCGCGACTGCGGCACTGGCCGCCGTCGCCGCCGCCACCCCGGCGGCAGCCGCCGCGCCCCCCGGCAGGGTCGCCGCGCCCTCGGCCGTGCCCGCCTCCGCTGTGCGCGCCGCGGCCGCGTTGACGCCCACCTCGGTCACCTGGACCACCGCCAACAGCACCGCCACCGGTGACCAGGACGTCTCGGCCGTGGCCGCGAACCGCTCCGGCCACGTCGCCGTGGTCTGGGAGGACGACCGCGACAGCACCGGCCCGGAGGACGCGGCCCACTCCGAGATCTTCCTGCGCCTGTTCCGCGACGGCGTCGCCGTGTACGAGCTGAAGCTCTCCGCGGGCGGCACGGCCGGCACCGCCTGGCGGCACCTGTCGCCCGACGTCGGCCTCGACGACAAGGGCAACGCCGTGGTGGTCTGGGCCGACGACCCGGACGGCAACGGCTTCTACAACATCCCCTACCGGGTGGTCTCCCCGACCGGCACGGTGCTGGGCTCCGGCAACGCCAACGCCTCCGCCACCGGCCAGCAGATCCAGCCCGCGGTCGCGGTCGACCCCGACGGCACGCCGGGCAGCCCCAGCGCGGTGGCGTTCACCGTGGTCTGGGAGGACATCCAGGACCCGAACCCGGCCACGGTCAAGGCCGCGGGGTTCACCAACGTCACCACCAAGGCGTACGAGGTGACCGCGAGCCAGACCACCGGCGCACACCACCGGCCCGACGTCGCGGTGTCCGCCGCCGGCGACGCGACCATCGTGTGGAACGAGGACGGCGACGGCAACGGCTTCGACAACATCGGCCTGGTGCGGCTGGCCAAGGCCAACGGCGCGGTGACCCTGTCCCGGCGCACCGCCAACGCCACCGCCGACGGCCAGCAGCGCAACGCGTCCGTGGCGGCCAACATGACGGGCGAGTTCACCGTCGCCTGGGAGTCCGACCACACCGCGGCCCCGACGGTCTGGACCCGCTCGTTCACGTCGGCCGGCGCACCGCGCCACGCCGACGTCGAGGTGTCCCCGCAACCGGGCGCGACCGCGCCCACCACCGGCATCGACGACCAGGCCAACGTGGTCGTCGGCTGGTCGATCCCCGCCAACGGCCTCGACGTCTGGGCCCGCGGCTTCAACCCCGACGGCACCACCGCCGGTCGCCTGCCCGCCCAGTTCTACACCGACGTCACCGCCGGCCGCCAGGAACAACCCGCCGTGGCCGTCTCGCCCTGGGGCGAGATCGCCCTCACCTTCACCGACGACAACGACGGCAACCAGTTCGACCAGATCCGCCTCGGCCTGGGCGCCGCCAACTCCGACTGGTGACCCTGCCCCACCCACCCGGGTGATCATGAACCTATGGCACGGCTCGACGGCGTGTCGGCGGCACAACCTCATGGTCATCCGGGCGGTCGGGCCGGGCCCCGCGCAGCACCAGCACCGCGGGGATCACCGCCAGGACCGCGGCCTGGGTCCAGAACAGGGCGTCGAGCAGCAGCTTCAACGGATCGAGGTGCAGCGGCAGGCGCTCGGGGGCGGCGGCGATCTCCTCGATCTCGTCCAGGGTCGCGGCGTCGGCCCCGCTGTCCAGCCACCCCCAGGGGTAACCGAGCCCGCGGTGGTAGCCGAACATGCAGCAGATGTCCTCGCGTACCACCAGCAGACTCGCCAGCAGACCGGCCACTGCCAGCACCGCCACCGCGGCCCACACGATCGGGCCGGGGCGCAGGTCGGCCAGCCCGAGCCAGGCCAGCACCGCGCCGGCGCAGCCGAGCACCATCCCGAAGATCGTGTAATAGGCGACCCCTACGCTCGTGACCAGGGCGAGCAGTCCGATCGCCGCACTGGCCACACCGGCGCACAGGAACACGACCATGCGCAGCCCGGACATCGACATGCCCCGAGTCTCCCACGAACGGCCACGCGCGCCAGGCCCTGGACGGACCGCGCTGCTGTCGGATCCGGACCCGTCCGTCGGCGGCGGGCACGAGGGTGGGCGGTAGCCTCTTGCGGTGATCCGCGTCGTCGCCGTCGACCTTGACGGCACCCTGCTCCGCTCGGACGGCACCGTCTCGGCCCGCACGTCGGCCGCCCTGCGCCGGGCCACCGCGGCCGGTGCGCGGGTCGTCATCTGCACCGCGCGGCCGCCGCGGGAGGTCCACGAGCTCGCGGTGGCAGCGGGCATCACGGGAGTCGCGGTGTGCTCCAACGGGGCGGTCACGTACGACCTGGCCACCGGCGAGATCAGCATCGTCGGCCCGCTGCCGCTGGAGGTGGCCGAACGCGTCGCGGCCGTGCTCGCCCCGGCGCTGGACGGCGTGGGGTTCGCGGTGGAGACCGGGCACCGCGCGCTGATCGGCCCCGGCTTCGACCACGTCAGCTCGCGCAACATCGTCCGGGTGACGGTAGCGAGCCTGGCCGCGCTGTGGGCCGAGGCGGAGAGCTGCGTGAAGCTGCTGGTCTGGTCACCCGCCCCGGTCACCGACGAGCTGATGGCCCGGCTGCAGGCGCTCGTGCCGGACGTGACGGTCACCTACTCCGGCGGCCGGGGCATGCTGGAGATCAGCGCCGCGGCGGTGTCCAAGGCGGACACGCTGGCCCGGCTGTGCGCGAGCTGGGGCGTGGCCGCCGAGCAGGTGATCGCGTTCGGGGACATGCCCAACGACGTACCGGTGCTGCGCTGGGCGGGCACCGGTGTCGCCGTCGCCAACGCCCACCCGCAGGCCCTCGCCGGGGCCGACCGGGTCACCGCCGGCAACGACGACGACGGCGTGGCCGTGGTGCTGGAGGAGCTGTTCGGCGCCGAAGGCGGTGTCGTACCCGCCCGCTAGCGTCGCCCGCGACACGACGGTCGGCTGTGGAGTGTGGCGATGTTTCGGCAGGGTGATGTGCTGGTGGTCCCGATCGCGCGGGAGGAGTTGCCGCCGGATCTGATGCCCGCGCCGCGGGACCGGCGCAACCGGATGGTGCTGGCGCTGGGCGAGGCGACCGGGCACGCGCACGTGGTGACCGGCGAGCGCGTGGCGATGCTGTGCCCGCCCGACGACCCGGGCCGGCTGTTCCTGCTGATCGAGGGCTACGGCCGCCTCGTGCACGAGGAGCACGGGCCGATCTCGCTGACCGCCGGGGCCTACCGGGTGGTCCGCCAGCGCGAGTACTTCCCCGGCGCGATCCGCCCGGTCGCGGACTGAGCGCGGCATGGACGGGAGCACGGAGATGACGGCGACCACGCAGGCCCCGGCCGCGAGCGGCGACCAGCGGCCGAACCGGCGCGAGGCCCGCAGGAACGAGGACATGGCCCTGGCCGCGCGGGCCGAGCGCTGGATGGCGACCGGCCTGAGCACCGAACCAGCCGACCGCGCGGGCGCCGAGGCGGGCGTGCGGATCGCGTACGCCCTGGCGGGACTGCCCGCGCCGCAGCGGATGCTGTGGCTGGGCTCGCCCGCGGCGGGCGCGACGGCCGTGGCGATGCTGCGCACGGGCCTCGCGGACGATCCGGAGGTCCGCGAGGCACTGGCCGCGCAGGGCGTGCGGCCCGGCGACCTTCAGCTCGGCCGCAGCGTGCGCCCGCAGGTGCGCACCAGGCCCTGGGCACAGGCGCGGGCCGCGCTGGCCGAGCAGCGCGGCGCGGTCGGCTTCGCCCGGCACTGGGCCGCCACCGCCCGGCGGCCCTGGCAGCAACTCGTGGACCAGCTCGCGACGCCGCTGCGCACCAGGCTGACGGAGCAGTTCCGCACCGGCAGCGGCGAGTTCGCCCAGGCGCAGCAGGACGCGCTGCTCGACGTGGTCTACGGCCAGCACGATGCGGCGTGGCTGGGCGCGTTCGACAGCCACCCTGACGTGGACGGCCTGGCCAGGGTGGCGGGCAGCGCGGGCTGGTGGTGGGCGTTCGAGCACGTCGCGATCCTGACCGAGCGCCCGCGCGCGGTGCACCGGGACAACCTGGGCCGGCTGCACCATGGCGACGGCCCGGCGCTGTCCTACCCGGACGGGTTCGGCCTGCACGCGTGGAGCGGCATGCCGATGCCCGCGGAGATCGCCGCCGAGCTGCCGACGCTGACCGTCGAGCGGATCCGCCGTGAGTCCAACGCCGAGATGCGCCGGGTGATGCTGGAGCACTTCGGATTCGACCGCTACCTGCGCGAGTCCGGGGCGGTCGAGACGCAGTCCGACACCTTCGGCAAGCTGTGGCGGGTCGAGCTGCCCGGCGACGAGCCGCTGGTGATGGTGGAGGTGGTCAACGCCACCGCCGAACCCGACGGCAGCTTCCGGACCTACTTCCTGCGCGTGCCGCCGGACACGCAGACCGCCCGGCAGGGCGTGGCCTGGTCGTTCGGGCTCACCTCGCGGGAGTACCGGCCGGAGCAGCAGACCTGAGCACAGACGGCGGCACGCCCCAGGTCGGCGGGGGCCCGGCGGGGATGCGTTCGGGCACCCCGCCGGCGAAGACCTGGTGCAGGCCGAGGCGCTTGAGGTGCACGTACCCGATGTGGCAGTCGCAGGTTGGCTTGCCGCACGGGCGTGGCCGCAGCGCGGTGCGGTAGCTGCCGTCGTAGAGGTTGCCCAGCGGCTCGGGCAGGAAGTGGCAGCGCCGCACCGTGCCGTCGCCGAGCACCGACAGCGACGTCTCGCCCGCGCCGCACTCGTGCCCGGCGGAGACGTGCGGGCGCACGCTGTAGCCGAACAGCGGGTCGATCGCCGTCCACGCCGCCTCGGCGGGCGCGTCGTAGGAGTGCCCGTCGGCGGCGTTGATCCACAGATACGTCGCCTCCGGCAGCTCGGCCCGCAGCGCGACCGCCTCGGCGTGGTGCTCCGGCAATCCCACCATGCCGACCGAGTGCCGGATCCCGTGCCCGCGCAGCGTGGCGCAGGCGGCGAGGAAACGTTCGCGGCTGACCTGGCCCGGATGGTAGGTGGCCCACAACGCGAGCCGGGCCGGGTCGGCGTCGGCCAGCCAGCCCAGCCGTCCGGCCAGGTTGGTCTGGATGGCGACCTTGGCGACATGCGGCAGGTGCGACAACCGCACCAGCGCGTCGCGATACCAGGATCGGGTCAGGCCCTCTCCCCACGGCGTGAACAGCACCGACAGCGTGTCGCCGGCGGGGTTGGCGGTCACCCAGTCGGTGAACCGGGCCAGGGCGGCCCGGTCGGCGGTCAGCTGCGCCCGGCTGTCGCGCCGCTTCGCGAACGGGCAGTACGGGCAGTCGTAGTTGCAGCTGGCGAGCGGGCCGCGATACAGCAGCAGCAGGTTCACCGCAGCACCGCCCGCGCCATCGCCGCCCGCACCGGCCCCGACACCAGCCACGGCCCGATCGCGTCGCCGTGCGCCAGGCCCTCTTCGGTCAGCGCCAGCCGGTCGCCGTCACCGACCGCCCAGCCGCGCACGGCCAGCTCGGCCAGGTGTGGAAAGTCTTCGTCCACCGTGGACGCGAACCGCTTCGTGTAGCCGGGCAGGTCGACGCCCTCGGCCCGCAGCAGCGACTTAACCAGCCAGCGCAGCCGCTGCTCGCCCCCGTCCAGCGCGAACCCGAACTCGGCGTACGCGAAGTCGGCCGCGGGCCGGGACAGGTAGTCGTCGATGATGGCGCGCACCTCGCGCACGCTGACCGCGTAGTCGAACGAGTAGTGCAGGTCGGCGGTGTAGGACCGGGCCCCGCAGCCGACGCCGACCATGCCGTCGTCCTGGCAGCAGTAGTCGGCGCCGTCGGGGTCGGGCACGTCGGCGCGGCGGAACTGGCGCATGGACAGCTGCCGGTAACCGGCCTCGCGCAGCAGGTCGCGGCCGTGCCGGTAGAGGTCGAGGCGCTGGGCGTCCCAGGGCGCGTCGCGATCCGGCACGGGAGCCAGCTCTGGCGGCAGGTCGTGATCCCGCACGGCGGCGGCCGGGCCGAACGGCGGCAGCACGCCCTCCCGGCGGCCCAGGCCGGTCAGCGGGCGCACGTACAGCGGGTAGAGGTAGATCTCCTCGGGTTGCCAGGTCAGCGCCTCGCGCAGCGAGTAGGTCCAGGTGTCGCGGGTCTGGCCCGGGATGCCGTAGATCAGGTCGACGTTGAGTAGCGGGAACGCCGCGTCGCGCAGCTCGGTCAGGGCCCGGTCGACCTCGGCGCGGCGCTGCGGCCGCCCGGCTGCGTGGGCCTCGGCGTCGAGGAAGCTCTGCACGCCCATGCTGACCCGGTGGGTGCCGTGCGCGGCGAGCACCGCCAGCCGGTCCGGGGTCGCCGTGGCGGGCGAGGTCTCCACGGACAGCTGCGCCGCGGCCGGGTCCAGGCCGAGCACACCGGTGGTGATCGCGAACAGCTCGGCCAGCTCGTCGGCGGTCAGGTGGGTGGGGGTGCCGCCGCCGATCGCGGCGCGCGCGTAGCGGGCCGGGCCGAGCGCCGCCGAGACCTGCTCGGCCTGCACCCGCAGCTGCCGCAGGTACGCGCCGACCTGCTCGGCGGGCGGCTGGGCGCGGGTGAACAGGTTGCAGAAACCGCACCGCATCTCGCAGAACGGGATGTGCAGGTACAGGAACAGGGCGTCGCGCGGCTGCCCGGCCCACACGTCGCGCAGCGCCGGACGCGGGCGCAGCGGCTGGTATGCCGTCTTGTGCGGGTACGCGTACAGGTAACCCTGGTACGGCGAACCGTCCAGCACCGTCACCACTCCCCGGGCGACAGCGTGAACTCGGCGTACGGCACCGTCCACACCACGTCGTGCCCGACCCGGTGCCCCTGGTGCCCGTCCTCGCCGTACGCGGTGCCGTGGTCGGCGCAGAGCACGACGAAGCACGGCCGCCGACGCCAGGTGAGCAGCGTGAACAGGCGCGGCAGCAGGGTGTCGACATACCGCAGCGCGGCCGCGTGGCTGTCCGGGCCGTCCTGCGCCGCGCCGGGCAGGTAGTGCCGGTTGGGCTGGTGCAGGGCCGAGATGTTGAGGAACGTGAACAGCGGCCGGGCCGCGGGTGCGGCGACCACGCTCACTTCGAGCTGGTCGAGCTGGTGTCCCAGCGAGTCCGGTTCGGTCACCCCGAACTCGGGCCGCCAGTGGTCCTCGGCGAACAGGTCCGGCAGCACGCTGCCCAGCGGCGAGAGCCGGTTGAAGAAGCCGACGCCGCCCAGGCACAGCGTGTGGTAGCCGGCTCGGGCCAGCCCGGTGACCAGGTCGGGCGCGTCGAAGACCCAGGTGCCTTCGGCGGTGGTCTCGCTGCCGGGAAAGCGCGCCGCGAACAGCCGCTCATGCGGTCCCGGCGTCACCGGCGTCGGCAGGAACCCCGCGAAGAACGCGTGGTGCGCCGCGTACGTGAAGCTCGCCGGGGTGTGCCGTGCCTCCCACTGCCCGCCGGGCAGCACCCGCGCCGCGTTCGGCGTGCGCCCGGCCGCCGCCTCCGCCGCGGCGACGTCGTATCGCAACGTGTCGACCGTGACCAGCGCGATGTCATACGTCCCGACCATGGACGCCATGTCGACGCTCACGCCGGGGCTCCGGTGCGTTCGCAGGCGAGCAGGGCCGCGACCTCGGCGTCGTAGGTGTCACGGCCGTCGACGTGCAGGCCCGGGAGCAGGTCGCCGAAGGCGTTGACCTCGGCGACGGCGTGCGAGCGCCAGCCCGCCGCGAACATCAGGTCGACACCGGTGTGCAGGCTGCCGGGGAAGCAGGCGGCCACGGCTCGGCAGGTCGCCAGGCCTTCGGCGTAGTGCCGTCCGGCGGCGGCCCGCAGCGCGCGCAGGTCGCCGCGTACGCCGCCCAGGTGCAGGTTCGTCATCGGCGAGCGGCTGCCGCGCACCACCACATGCGACGGCTCGCCTGCCACGGTCACCACGCGCAGATCCACGACACGACCGTCCAGACCGGCCTTGGGCAGCCAGCGCTGCACCTGCAGCCCGTCCGGAGCCAACTGGTCCACGATCGCGGCGACATCGCGCTCGTCGCGGTAGTGCCGCACCCGCAGCGAGTTGAACAGCCGTTCGCCGGACAGCTCGACCGAGGTGGTGGCCAGGATCCGGCCGCCGCTGCCGAGCTGCAGCGCGATCACCCCGGACGCCGACGAGCCGTGGCACGGCTTGACGAACACCCGCCGCCAGCCCGCCTCGTCCAGCCACGACCGCAGCTGCGCCCAGTCCGCCGGGGCACCGGGCAGCGCCGCCGGAACGGGGATCCCGGCCGCGAGCAGCCGGGCGTGGCAGGCCGCCTTGTCGAACATCACCAGGATCTCGGCCGGGTCGGCGAGCAGGTGCGCGCCCTGGTCACGGGCGGCGGCGGCGATCCGGTCCAGGGCTGCGGCGAAGCCCGCGTACCAGGCCCGCCCGCCGACGATCTCGCCCGGCTCGGCCGCCACGGCGGCACCGCGCAGCAACCGGTCCACCTCGGCGTCCTCGCCCGGGGACTCGACGCGCACGGCGGTGCCGGGGCGCAACCGCAGCGGGACGCCGGACAGCACGTCCCGCCAGGACACGATCTCGGGTTCGGCCAGCCCGGCGCGCACCGCCGCCGCCGCGAACAGGGTGACGCGGCGGCTGCCGGGATTGCCGACGACGGTGACGTGCATCTACTCGGACACCGCGATGTAGCGGTCGGCCCAGTCGCGCTCGTCGGCCCCGGAGACGTCCAGCTCCACACCGGCCGCGCCGAGTTCGGCGGTGAGCCGCTCCAGCACCGCCGCGCCGATGAAGTGGTGGTGCAGGTCCAGTTTGCGCAGGTGGGTGAGCGGCTGGCCGGCCAGCAGCGCGGCCGCGCCCTCGTCGCTGAGCATGCCCAGGGACAGGTCCAGCTCCCGCAGCCGGGCCACGACCGGCGCGCCCGCCAGCGCCACCGCGACCAGGTCGGCGATCTCGGCGTCGCGCAGGCCCAGCGAGGTCAGCGCGGGCAGCCGGGTGCCCGCCAGGATCGGGGCGAGGTCGTCGACGTCGGCGTCGCCGCCGTAGTTCTCGGTGCCGAGCCACAGCTCCAGGTGGGTCAGCGCGGGCAGGTCGCACTCGGCGACGGCGCGCACCACGTCGGCGGGCAGGCCGCCGGACTCGATGGTCAGCTCGCGCAGCGACGTGTGCCGCACCGGTTTGAGGCTCAGATCCGTCGCGCCGCGCACGGTCAGCACCTCCAGCCGCGGCAGCGCCTCCAGCAGCGGGGTGACGTCGGTGTGCTGGATCCAGGAGATCTCGCACTCGTCGAACGTCATCTCACCCAGGAACAGCGCCGTCAGGCCGGTGAACCGCGGCAGCACCTCGGCGATGCGGCCGATCGGCGGGGCGCTCTCGTAGGCGCTGCCCCAGTTGCCGATGATCAGCGCGCCGACCCGGTCCACCCAGTCCTCGGCGGCCAGCGCGTCCAGCCGCGCCAGGAACTCGTCGCCGCCCTCGTAGTCCGGGTCCTCCAGCCGCCACGCGGTGCCGGCGCGGGAAGCCTCGCCCAGGTCGGCGGGGTATTCCGCGACAGGTCGGCCGGCGAACGTCGTGATGTGGGAGCCGATCGTCATGCGCTGCCTCCGCCGGGCCGCATCGGGTCTGGGACGAGGGAGATTAACACCCGCCACCGACGCTCCCGCCAAGCGCTCGACTGTCATTCATTGCATTAGATAGTTAAGTTTACTAAACTCCATCCGCACCACTCGGAGCGAGCCGCTTCCTCGTCCGAAACCGCACCCGACCGGACCGTCGCGTGCCCCCGGCCGCCGCCTGCCCCCAGGCCGCGCCGGGGAGGGGCGCACCCGCCAGCCGGTCAGTCGATGTGCCGTGACGATGCGCCGCCACGGCACCGGACACCGAAGGGATCCCCATGTCCGACACCCCCACATCCCGCCGAGCCCGCTGGGCCGCGGCCGGCATCGCCCTGGCCACCGCGGCCGTCGGCATCGCCGTCGCGCTGGCCCCGGCGACGGCCCAGGCGGTCGTGCTGCCCAACGGCTTCAAGAGCGTGGGCTACATGCCCTCGTGGGCAGGCGACGTCAACGCCGTCCAGTACAGCAAGCTGACGCATATCAACTACGCCTTCATCCTGCCGAACTCCAACGGCAGCCTGCAGGGCCTGGACAACCCGTCCAAGCTGTCCTCGCTGGTCTCACTGGGCCACGCCAACAACACCAAGGTCTCCATCGCCGTCGGCGGCTGGAACGACGGCAACGACCAGGCCTTCGAGGACCTGGCCGCCAACGCCACGGCCCGCACCGCGTTCGTCAACAACCTGGTGAATCTCGTCAACCAGTACAACCTCGACGGCGTCGACATCGACTGGGAATACCCGGACACCACCGCCGAGAGCAACAACTTCACGGCGCTGATGAACCAGCTCAGCACCGCCATGCATACCCGCGGCAAGCTGCTCACCGCCGCCGTGGTGTCCGAGGGCAGCACCGCCAACTTCGTGCAGCCCGCGGTCTTCAGCGCCGTCGACTGGCTGAACATCATGGCGTACGACGGCGGCAGCCCGCACGCCAACTACAACTGGTCGATCAACGCGGTCAACTCGTGGAAGTCCCGCGGCCTGCCCGCGAGCAAGGCCGTGCTGGGCGTGCCGTTCTACAGCCGCCCGACGTACTACACGTACAGCCAGCTCGTCGACATGGACCCGGCCAACGCCAACCGCGACTGCACCACGGTCGGCGGGGTGCAGCAGTGCTACAACGGCCTGCCGACCATCCGCAGCAAGACCGCGTGGGCCAAGGCCAACGCCGGCGGCATCATGAACTGGGAGCTGTCCCAGGACAAGAACGACTCCAGGTCGCTGGTCAGCGCGATCTACGAGGTCGCCATCGGCGGCACCACGCCGCCGTCGTCGCCGCCCCCGGGCGGCCGCACCGGCCGGATCGTCGGCCAGGCCTCGGGCAAGTGTGTCGACGTCGCCGCCGCCAGCACCGCCAACGGCGCCGCGATCCAGCTCTACACCTGCAACGGCACCAACGCCCAGACCTGGACCATCGGCACCGACGGCACCGTCCGCGCCCTCGGCAAGTGCATGGACGTGACCAGCGCCTCCACCGCCAATGGCGCCCTGATCCAGCTCTGGGACTGCAACGGTTCCGGCGCCCAGGTCTGGCAACCCCAGTCCAACGGCAACCTCCGCAACCCCGCGTCCGCCAAGTGCCTCGACGCCAAGGACCTCGGCACCGCCGACGGCACCCGCCTCCAGATCTGGACCTGCGCCGCCTCCGGCAACCAGATCTGGACCCTCCCCTAGCCGGTCGATCATGAACTTATGGCACGGTTCACCGGCGTGTCCCCGCCATAACTTCATGATCGACCACTGAATACGCAGCGGGCCCGCACCGGACAGGTGCGGGCCTGCTGTCGTGGGTGGGTCAGCGCCAGCCGTGGGTGGGGTCGTAGCCGAGGAGGCGGCGGGCCTTGTCGATGGAGAGCAGGGTCTCGTTGCCGGAGACGGGGCGCTGCCAGGGCAGGTCGGGGAAGACCTCGGCGGCCAGGTCCGCCGTCTCGCGGTGCATCACGGTGTCGGCGTTGGCGATGATGAAGACCTCCAGGCCGGGCTGGGGGTATTCCAGGGCGCGGCGCACCGCCTGCGCGCCGTCGCGGCAGTCGATGTAGGACCACAGGTTCCACATGCGCGCCCGCGGATCGTCCTGCCACGAGGCGAACTTCGCGTAGTCGCCGGGCTCCATCACGTTCGAGAAGCGCAGCCCGATCATCTTCAGCTGCGGGTCCCACCGGCAGAACTGTGCCGCCATCTGCTCGTCAAGGTGCTTGGCCAGGGAGTACGCCGTCTCCGGCCGCCCCGCGTACTCCTCGTCCACCGGCAGGTACGGCGGCGGGGTGTCGAACGGCAGCCCGAGCACCGTCTCACTGGACGCCCACACCACGTTGCGCACGCCCGCCGCCCGCGCCGCGGCGAACACGTTGTAGCTGACCGTGATGTTGTTGGCGAACGTCGCCGCGTTGCCGGTCACCCCCGGCCCGGGGATCGCCGCCAGGTGCACCACCGCGTCCACCTTCGCGTACCGGCTGTCGATCGCGCTGAACGCCTCCACCGCCTGGCCGTAGTCGGTGAAGTCGATCCGGGTGTACGGGCACAGCTGCTCGCGCGGCGGGGCCACGTCCAGGTTCACCACGTCGTATCCGTTGTCGAGCAGGTCGCGCACCACCGCCCGGCCCAGCTTGCCGCTGCCGCCGGTCACTGCCACCAATGTCATCGCCCACACCTCTCCCGAAGATCCGCTGCCAACGTATCCGACCGCACCGCGACCGCCGGCGCGGCAAGGCCGGGTTCGCCGAACACGGGTGCGCCCGCCCCGGTGGCACATCCGGAGCGGGCGCGGCTGGGGAGGGGTCAGTGGCCGTGGCCGTGGTCGCGGCCCCGGCGGCCCCACGGGCCGGTGATCGCGACGACCAGGCCGTCGGCCTGGATGCCGGCGAACAGGATCCGGCCGTCCTGGCTGAACGTCGGGCCGGTGAACTCGCTGTCGCTGATCTCGTTGCGGGCCAGCGGGTAGGTGACCCCCTTGTCGCTGACGCCGACCAGGTGCGACAGGCCCTCGCCGTCCTCGGCGAGGATGATGCCGCCGTACGGCGAGACGGTGATGTTGTCCGGACCGTCGTAGTGGCCCTCGGCCTTCGGGTCCGGGTTCACCCCGAAGATGGTCTTGAGTTCGATCGTCTCGCGCCTCGGGTCGTAGAACCACACCTGGCCGTCGTGCTCGTGCACGCTGCCGTCGCTGGTGCGGGCGTAGCTGGAGACGAAGTACACGCCGCCGTCGCCGTACCACTGGCCTTCCAGCTTGCGGGCGCGGGTGACCTGGTCGTTGGTGAACTGCTTGCGCACCGAGACCGTGGCGGCCAGCCGGTCCGGCACGTCCACCCAGCTCACCTTGTACTTGGTGCCGGGTTCGGTGGCCGCGGACAGGTCCGTGATGTGCAGGCCGTCCAGCGTGGCCTTGAGTGCCTGCAGGTGGCCGGCGGTGTCGCCGCCCTCGCTGAGGGCGAGCTTGCGCAGCGCGCCGTCACGGCCCTTGAAGCCCTTCGGCGGGACCCAGCGGAAGTAGAGCCCGTTGGGGCCACTGGCGTCCTCGGTCAGGTAGATCTCGTCGGTCTTCGGGTCGACGGCGACGGCCTCGTGCGCGTACCGGCCGAGGAACTTCAGCGGCACCGGGTCGAGGTTGGCCTCCTGATCGAACGGGTCGACCTCGAACACCCAGCCGTGGTCCTGCTGGAACACGCCGCCCTTGCGCTGCTCGGTCTCCTCGCAGGTCAGCCAGGTGCCCCAGGGGGTGATGCCGCCGGCGCAGTTGTTGTGCGTGCCGGCCAGGCTGACGTACTGGCGAACCCGGTCGCCGTGGTGGTCGACCTCGATGTTGGTGGTGCCGCCGCCCGCGCCCGGGTCGAACGTGAAGCCGGGACGGGCCGGGACCCGGTGCGGCTCGTCGCC
Source organism: Catellatospora paridis (assembly GCF_009720365.1). Taxonomy (GTDB): domain Bacteria; phylum Actinomycetota; class Actinomycetes; order Mycobacteriales; family Micromonosporaceae; genus Catellatospora; species Catellatospora paridis. The sequence goes on from NZ_ML769322.1 coordinate 56,613, forward strand.
GCCGATCTCGTGGTTGTTGACCAAGGTGAACCCGCGGCGGGTGCCGAAGCAGGCGGTGCCGTCGGGGTCTCCCGGGGTGGGCTCACCGGTCGCCAGCAGGGTCTTGCCGGCCTCGGCGACGATCCGGTAGGAGAAGCCCTCCGGCAGGGACAGGATGCCCGCCGGGTCCGGCACGAGCGGGCCGTAGCCGGGCACGGTGGGGTGGGCGTAGGCGGGACCGGCTACCGCCTGGATGCTGCCGGCGAACGCGATGCCGAGGCCGGTGAGGGTACCGGCACGCAGCAGGTTACGGCGGGAGAGAGGGGTGTGCACGGATAGCTGCCTTTCGATGGGCCTTCATGTCTACCCTCGACATGCAAGCCCGCGACCGGGAACGCCCCGCGCGAATCGCGCCAAGATCAGGCGAACAGCAGGCAAACACTGCCTACGTCGCCACATATGCCCTGCTCAGCCAGCGGTTACGTCCCTGCCGAGCACCGCCGCGGCGAGCTCGCACACCGCCACCAGCCGCCAGGTGATCTGGTCGGCGCGCCGCCAGTCCAGGGTGGTGACGTCGGGCAGGTTCCAGCCCAGCGCGGTCGCCTTGTCGGTGAGCCCGTCGGCGTAGCAGGCGAGCTCCACCAGGGGCGGCCGCCGCTCGGGGTCGAGCGCGTCGCCCACGCTCGCCGTCGCCTGGTCGAGGATCGCCAGCACGCCCGGGTCGGCCGCGGCGGCGGCACGGCCGGCGTCGCCGACGACGCGGGCGTAGCGCGCGAGCACCTGGCGGGCTTGGTCTGGGCTGGTGGGGCCACGGTCCATGCCGCGAGATTAGGACAGCATCGGGGCCTTGAATGCGACCTGACGTCCGTTATGACCGAACAGAGGACAACGCTGCCCGACCGGCTCCACCCGCCGGAGGGACAGCCGGTCGACACCCGCCGATGGGCACGACCGGTCAGGTCGCGCCCATCGGCCGGTCGGCGGTCAGCGCCGGCGGGGCGTCGGGCGGTTCGGAGCGTCCGGCAGCGGCTGGGTCTGATCGCTGTCGAACCCCGGCACCAGCGGCTCCCGCTCCTGCGGGTACAGGTCCGGCTCCGCCGGCCCGGCGCCCTGCGACGGATACAGGCCGGCGTCATCCGGCGCGGTGCGCTGCGACGGGTACACCGTGCCGGCGGACCGGTCCGCGAGCACCTGGGTCGCGTCGGCCTGCCCGGCGGCGTACGCGCGGGCGTGCTCGGCGACCCGGCTCGACTCCTCGCCCGCCCGGTCCAGCCAGGTGTCCCAGCGCGACTGCATGGGGCGGACCAGGCCGCCGCCGACGCCCACGATCAGGATGCCGGCGACGGTCGCCAGCACCGCGATCAGGATCGGCATGGTCACCGTGGTGGCGACGCCGATCTGGTTGAGGGCCGCGATCACGCCGAGGCCGATGATGAACACCGACGCGGTCGTGGCCAGGAAGCGGCCGTACGACAGCCCGCCCAGCGCACCCGTCACCAGGTCCTTGACCCAGGAGGCGATGGCCGCGGCCACCACCACGATGACGATCGCGACGAACGCCTTGGGCAGCCACGACACCACCGCGTTGATCAGGTCGGAGACCGGGTTGGGCCCCCAGATCCCGAACGCGAGCTGCAGCGTGAACAGCAGCACCGCGTAGTAGGCCAGCCGCGCCACCAGGTCGGACGGGTCGACGCCGCCGCGGGCCAGCGCGGCGGTCACGCCGCCGCGGGCCGCGAGCTGATCGAACCGGACCCGTTCGAGGCCCTTGTCGGCGAGCATGCGGATGCCTCGCGCGACGAGCCAGCCGACGAGCAGGATCGCCACGAAGGCCAGCGCCTTGGGCAGGAACAGCGCGACCGAGCGCAGCGCGTCGGTCAGCACCTCTCCGAAGTCCATGGGCTTCTTCCTTTCCAGCGGAACGAGGGGTTTCGGGGTCAGCTGGCCCATGCCCCACCGACCACGCAGGGAAACGGCGATCCGGGCAAGCATGGTCCGATCGGGTGATCCGGGCCGTATCGATCGACACCAACGGATGTGACCGATAACATCCTTCCGGGAGCGACCAGCCGCACCGACCCCCTTCACCGCCGGCAGGCCCCGGCAGGCCATACCAGCGGAAATGCCGCGTGCCGTGACCCCCGATCGTCGCGTACGCGCCCCCGTCCCGTTTCGCGATCGGAGTCAGCCATGCCCCACCCGCCATCCCGGCTCGCCGCCCTCGGCGCAGCCGTCGCCGTGCTCGCCACCGCCGCGCTCGCCACGACCGTCACCGCTGCCCAGGCCGCGGCCCGCGACGCGGCGTCCGCAGCCCCCGCCACGGCGCTGCCCGCCGCCGCGCCGACCACCCCACCGCCGTCCTACCCGAACCCGGGCCGCGTCACCGGCTCCACCGGTGCGCACGACCCGGCCGTGGTGCGCGCCCCCAACGGCACGTACCTGCTGGCGGCCACCGGCAACAACCTGCCGCTCAAGACGTCGACCGACCGGGTCAACTGGCGTGACGCGGGAGTCGTGTGGCCCGGCGGCGCACCCTGGACGAGTGCGTACACCGGCGGCGGGGCCAACCTGTGGGCACCGGACATCTCCTACCACGACGGCCGGTTCCTGCTGTACTACTCCGCCTCCACCTTCGGCTCGCAACGCTCAGCGATCTTCCTCGCCACCAGCCCCACCGGCGCAGCGGGCAGCTGGACGCACCAGGGCCTGGTCATCGAGAGCAGCGGCGCGGTGAACTACAACGCCATCGACCCGAACCTGTTCGTCGACGGCGCCGGCCAGTGGTGGCTCACCTTCGGCTCCTTCTGGACGGGCATCAAGTCGATCCGCCTCGACCCGGCCACGGGCAGGCGGTCCACCACCGACAGCGCGGTGCGCGCGCTGGCCCAGCGGCAGACCGCTTCGGGCGCGGTCGAGGCCCCGTTCGTCTACCGTCGCGGCGGCTTCTACTACCTGTTCGTGTCGTTCGACCTGTGCTGCCGCGGCGCGGCCAGCACCTACCGCATCATGGTCGGCCGGTCCGCCACGCCGACCGGGCCGTTCACCGACCGCAACGGCATCGCCCTGACCTCCGGCGGCGGCACGCAGATCCTGGCCGGCCACGGCTCGACCCACGGGCCGGGCCATCAGGCCGTGCTCGCCGACAACGGCCAGGACGTGCTGTTCTACCACTACTACGCGGACAACGGCGCCGCGCGGCTGGGCATCAACCTGCTGGGCTGGGACAGCGCGGGGTGGCCGTTCGTCTACTGAGCCCGGGACCGGGCGTGGCCGTCTCACGGGATATGTCCACGCCCGGCCGGTCCCACCACGATCCCGGCCCGGCCGGCGTGCGCCCGCGCCCGGTTTGCGGCACGCTGTGGTGATGAGCGATGCACTGTCGGCCTCCGGTCTGCGGCGGCTGCACGACGCCATGACCGCTCGCGTCGCCGCGGGCGAACTGCCGGGCCTCGTCCTGGCGGTAACCCGCGGCGACCAGGCGCACGTCGAGACCATCGGTGCCTTCGACTTCGACGGCGCGACGCCGATGCGGCGCGACACCCTGTTCCGCATCGGCTCGATCACCAAGCCGATGCTGGCCGCGGTCACCCTGATGCTGGTCGAGGAGGGCCTGCTCGACCTCGCCGAACCGGTCGACCGGCTGCTGCCGGAACTGGCCGACCGCCGCGTGCTGGCCAGGATCGACGGCCCGCTCGACGACACCGTGCCCGCGCGCCGGCCGATCACCGTCGAGAACCTGCTGACGTTCCGGATGGGCTTCGGCATCCTGACCGAGCCGCACTACGACCCGCCGTTCCCGATCGTCGCTGCCGCCCGGGAGCTGCGCCTGGTGCTGGCCGAGCCCGACCCGCGCACACCGTACCCGCCCGACGAGTGGATCAAGGCGTTCGGCACCCTGCCGCTGATGTACCAGCCCGGCGAGCGCTGGCAGTACAACGCCGCAGCGCTCGTGCTCGGCGTACTGGTCTCCCGGGCCGCCGACGCGCCGCTGGCCGACGTGCTGCGCACCCGGCTGTTCGCTCCGCTCGGCATGGCCGACACCGGCTTCCACACCGCCGACGTCGACCGCATCCCGCCGCACTACCTGGCCGACTTCACCACCGGCGAGCCGATCCGGCAGACGGCGACGCCGCCGGCGGACTGGGCCCGCCCGCCTGTGTTCCCGTCCGGCGCCGGCGGGCTCCTGTCCACCGTGGACGACACCCTGCGCTTCGCCCGGATGCTGGCCGCCGGGGGTGGGCACGAGGGCCGCGCGCTGCTGTCAGCGGAGTCGGTCACCGCGATGACGACCAACCAGCTCACCGCCTACCAGCAGGGCACCGCGGGCATGCTGCTGGAGCCGCAGGGCTGGGGATACGGCATGGCGGTCGCGACCAAGCCCGACGACGTCTCGGCGATCCCCGGCAGGTACGGCTGGGACGGCGGCTACGGCACCGTATGGTGCAACGACCCGTACCGCGACGTCACCGCGCTGGCCTTCACGCAGAGCTCGGACTTCCTGTTCCGCGGCGGCCGTGACGAGTTCCTCGCCCTCGCCCTGCGCGCCGCCGAATGAACACACTGGATTAACCACCCCGCGACGGGGTAGAACACGTGCGTGGATCGGGAAACCTGGATCATCATCGGCGTCGCTGTGGCGATCGTCGGCATCGTCACGCTGATCGGTGCGATCAAACTGGGCAAGCGCCTGTTCGTCACCAAACGGATGCTCGGTGAGCTGGGCACGGGAGGCAAGGTCGCCTTCTGGGGTGCCCTGATCTACACCATCCTGCCCGTGGACCTGCTGCCCGACCCGATATACCTCGACGACATGGGCGTGCTCGCGCTGGCCCTCATGTACCTGACCAACCTGCTCCGCAAGCGCCACGGCGGCAAACTCCTGCCCGGCCCGCGCAGCAAGGCCACCGCCAAACAGGACGACCCTCGATAACGGCCGACGACCGAAAAGAGTCTTGGGGGGGGGCGCGCGGGCCGGCCCCACCGCCAGTTTGTTGGCGGAAGGGCGGGGAACAACACCCGCCCCCCGG
>NZ_ML769322.1:61628-259767 GCF_009720365.1 Catellatospora paridis
CCCGGACGACCCTCTATCCCGGCCGACCCCCTAAAAGTGTCTTGGGTCGGGACGCGCGCCCCGACCCAAGACCCTTTTTCTGCGCGATCAGCGGTTGAACACCAGCCGCCACACGGTATGGCCGGGACGGCTGTAATAGAGGAACTCGTCGCTGACTTCGCCGGTGATGTACAGCCCCCAGCCACCCGACGCCGTGGGTCGCGCGGCGGGCGTCGCGGTCGTCCCGCGGAACGTGCCGCCGTCGGTCAGCTCGCTGATGACCGTGTCACCGTCGGCCCACACCCGCACGACGCCACCGCCGGTGGTGTGCCGGAGCGTATTGGTGACCAGTTCGCTCATCGCCAGCTTGAGCGCGGGGATGCGGCCCGCGGCGAGCCCGGAGGCGTGGGCGTGCGTGCCGACGAACTCCCGTACCGCCGCGAGGTCGTCGGCAGTGGTGAACGAGATCGTCGCCGCGCCCGACGGTGGCTGCGCGAACGGTCTGATTGCCTGGCGCAAGACTCCTCCGCGGGCCCGAGGTGGATGTTCGAGGTGAGCTGATGGGCCTCGGTGGCGCGCGCATCGCCCGCCGCCGGTGGCGGTGACGCAGAGAGTGCCACAGCCGGGGCCGGCGTGGCACTCTCGCATCAGTGTCTACGGGACTTGACGACGATCATGCCCGCATGGCCGCCGTCACCTGTTGGTGGCGTCCTCCGCCGCGTCCTTGACGTTCTCGGCCGCCTGCTTGGCCTTGGCCGTGGCCTGCTCGGCCAGACCCTTCGCCTCCAGGCTCTCGTTGCCGGTCAGGTCGCCCACGACCTCCTTGGCCTTGCCCTTGAGCTCTTCGGCCTTGTTCGAGATGTCGCCCATCGGTCTTCCCTTCTCGACGGCGGCCCCACCGACCACCTGCCACTGACTGCCCCGCCCGGCAGCGGTCGAAACCGTGGCACCGGTATCAGGCCACGACTGCCCGGTGGCAAGCCGGTCGCCCCGGAAACCCATTGCCGAACGCGCATGATTTCGCCGGGCCGAGCCGGGTACACGGCCACCCTGCGGGGACCGCATCCGAGCACTTCCCACCTCCCCTCGCAGCACCTGGCCTGCCCGAACAGCGGTGGTACAGTTCGCACCCGGCCGGGCCGACCAAACATATAAATGGCAGAGGATGACAATGGCGCTGAAAGCAGAGCAAAGCGAGCGACTCGGCAAGCTGTTGTCGGAGCGTTCGGAGAAGATCTCCAAGCGCTGGGCAGAGGTCGCGGCCGCGCCGTTGAAGGGCCGACTGACCGTCGCGGAGTCCGGCCGCCAGACGACCGAGTTGCAGGTGCAGCTGCAGAAGTCGCTCAGCGACGGCGCCACCCATCTCGACGGACCGCATACCGCGGAGTTGCGTGCGGTGCTCACCGAGCTTTCGCGCGGCCGCGCGCGTCAGGGCTTCACCGCTACCGAGACCACCACGAGCATCTTCGCCCTCAAGACCGCGCTCTACGAGATCGGCGAGGTGGAGAAGGGCGACGAGAAGGCGTTGCGCGACTATGTGGCCTGGTCGGCGTTCATCGACGAGCTGGGCCTGTTCACCTTCGAAGCCTTCTCCCGCGCCCGCGAGCACATCATCACCGAGCAGAGCGAGCAGCTGCTGGAGTTGTCCACCCCGGTCGTGAAGCTCTGGGAGGGCGTGGTCGCCGTCCCGCTGGTGGGCACCCTGGACTCCGCACGGGCGCAGGTCGTGATGGAACGGCTCCTGCAGGCGCTGGTCGACACCGGTTCGCCGTACGCGATCATCGACATCACCGGTGTGCCGGCGGTCGACACCCAGGTCGCGCAGCATGTCCTCAAGACGGTCATGGCGGCGCGGCTGATGGGCGCGGAGTGCATCATCTCCGGCATTCGCCCGCAGATCGCGCAGACCATCGTGGCGCTGGGCATCGAGTTCGGCGACATCGCCACGAAAGCCACCCTGGCCGACGCGCTGCGGCACGCGATCCGGCGCGGCACCGCCGGCAAGCGGGAGGCGTGATGGAACGGGTGCCGATCCTCAAAATCGGTTCGGTGCTGCTGGTCTCCATCCAGGTCGACATGCAGGACCAGATGGCGCTGCAGCTGCAGGAGGACCTCGGCCAGCGCATCGTCGACACCGGCTGCAAGGGTGTCATCATCGACATCACCGGCTTGGACATCGTCGATTCCTTCGTCGGGCGCACCCTGTCGACGATCGCCTCGATCTCGAAGGTGCTGGACGCCGAGACGATCGTCGTCGGGATGCGGCCCGCGGTCGCCATCACCCTGGTGGAACTGGGTCTGTCCCTCAACGGGATCCGCACCGCGCTCAACGTCGAACGCGGCCTCGAACTGCTGGCCAGAAACGCCGAACCGGACACCATCGACGATCTCTACCTCCTCGGCAATCCTGAGACGACCTCGCCGTGACGGGAAGCGAAGGCCTCGATCACCAGGTGCAGGCCATCGGCAACGACGAGGACGTCGTCCGGGTTCGCCAGCTGGTCCGCACCGTCGCGGTCGCGGCCAAGCTGTCGCTGGTCGATCAGACGAAGGTGGTCACCGCGGCCAGCGAACTGGCACGCAACACGCTCGTCTACGGCGGGGGCGGCGAGGCCGCCGTCTCCACCGTCGACAACGGGGTGCGGCGCGGAGTGCGAGTCGTTTTCAGTGACTCCGGCCCCGGTATCGCCGACATCGACCTGGCGCTGACCGACGGCTACACCAGCGGCGGCGGCCTCGGTCTCGGCCTCAGCGGAGCCCGGCGACTCGTGGACGAGTTCGAACTGGACACCGCGGTCGGCGCCGGAACCACCGTGGCGGTGGTCAAGTGGGCACGCTGAGCTCGCTGACCCCCACCGCAACATGGTTCCGGCTGGACGACGAGAGCTCCGTGGGGACGGTCCGGCGGTTCGCCGTGGAGCTGGCCAACGCCGTCGACCTCGGTGAGCGCAAAGCCGCCGACATCGCGATCATCGTCACCGAACTCGCTTCCAACCTGGTCAAACATGCCGAGGACGGGACGCTGCTGGTGCGTCCGGTCCGGCACGACGACAACGTCGGCGTCGAGATCGTCAGCATCGACTCGGCGCCCGGCATGGCCGACCTGGACGCCATGCGCGAGGACGGCCGCTCCACGACCGGCACCCTGGGCATAGGGCTGGGTGCCGTGTCCAGGCTCGCGCACCGGTCGGAGGGGTTCTCCGTGCCCGGACGCGGCTCGATCCTCACCGCCCAGCTGTGGCGCGAGGCGCAGCCGGCGCCGGCCTGGGCCGACGGGCTGACCCGTCCGCTGACCGGCGAGACCGTCAGCGGCGACTGCTACGCCGTGCGGACCGCCGGTGGCAGGCGGCAGGTCATGGTCTGCGACGGGCTCGGCCACGGCCCGCTCGCCGCGGCCGCCGCCCAGACCGCCTTCAACATCTTCCACACGGCACCCGACGAACCGCCCATGATGCTCGTGGAACGTATGCACCGCGGCATGTCCCACACCCGCGGCGCCGCGCTGACTGTCGCGGAGATCGACCCCGACGCCGCCGTCCTTCGCACGTGCGGCATGGGCAACGTCGCGGCCACCGTCCTCACCGGCGACGAGCGGCGCAGCACGGTGTCCATGCCCGGCATCGCCGGCCACGGACGGGCCGTCATCAAGCAGTTCGAGTACCCGTTCGGCGCGGAGTCGCTGCTGGTCATGCACTCCGACGGCGTCAGCGACAAGTGGAGCCTGCAGCACAGTCCGGGCCTGAGCACGCGGTCACCGCTGCTCATCGCCGCCACGGTGCTGCGCGACGCGGGCGTGCGCCGCGACGATGCCTGCGTGCTGGTGGCCAGGATCCGGCCATGACCGACATCATCCTGCTGCACCTGGTGCTACGCCGCGAGCAGGACGTCTTCGCCGTCAGGCAGCGCGGCCGCGAGGCCGCCGCGGCGCTGGGTCTGGAACACCAGGACCAGATCCGGCTCGCCACCGCCCTCAGTGACGTCGGCCGCCAGCTGCTGGCCAAGGCGGCCGGGGTGGAGGTCACCTTCCGGGTCCACGGGCAACCGGAGAATCTGCGCATCGACCTCGCCGTGCCCGGCTCGGTGGACCACCAGGCGCTGCGACCCGCGGGCCGCCTCGTCGATGTTTTGGAAGTCGCCGATGACGGGCATGAGACAGTGGTCATGCTGTCACGCCGCCTTCCCGCCCCGGACCTGCTCACCACAGACCAGGTCGAACGTGCTCGTCGCACGCTCGCCGCGTCCACCGTGGCCAGTCCGCTCGACGAGCTCGCCTCCCAGAACGAGCACCTGCTGTCGGCGCTGGAGGAAGCCCGTCAGCAACGGGACCGTCTCAAGGCGCTCAACGACGAGCTGGAGGAGACCAACCGCGGCGTGATGGCCCTCTACCTCCAGCTCAGCTCCGAACTCGAGGAGACCAACCGCGGCGTGGTGGCCCTGTACGCGGAACTGGACGAGAAGTCCGGGCAACTGCGCGCCGCCAGCGAAGCCAAGACACGCTTCCTGGCCAACGTCAGCCACGAGCTGCGCGCTCCGGTGACCGCGGTCATCGGGCTGATCAGGCTGCTGTCCGACCCGGCCTCCGACCCGCTCACCGCCGCCCAGGCCGAGCAGATCGCGCTGATGCGCGGCTCGGCTTCCGACCTGCTGTCGCTGGTCAACGATCTGCTCGACCTGGCCAAGGCGGAGTCGGGCCACCTCGAGCCCGGGTGGGCGCTGGTCGATCTCAGCCAGTTGTTCAAACAGTTGCGCGGCACCCTCAGAGCGGTATTGACCAATCCCGACGTCGAGCTGATCGTGAACACCCCCGACGACGGCGCATGGATCGAGTCGGACGAGGCGCTGCTGACCCAGGTGCTGCGCAACCTGCTGCACAACGCGGTCAAGTTCACCGAGCAGGGTCAGGTGACCATGCACGCCCGCTGCGACGGCCGCCGTTGGACGATCACCGTCGCCGACACCGGCATCGGCATCCACGCCGCCCAGCACGAACGCATCTTCGAGGAGTTCGTCCAGCTCCCCGGCCGCCAGAAGGTCCACGGCACGGGGCTCGGGCTGCCGTACGCCCGCCGCCTCGTCGGCATCCTCGGCGGCGACATGACCATGGTCAGCGAGCCGGGCAGGGGGAGTACGTTCACCGTCACCCTGCCGGTCGCGAGAGTTTCATGACCGCCCCCGCCGAAACGACCATCCTCGTGGTCGACGACCGCGCTCCCAAGCGCTACCTGCTCAAGAACTGGCTCACCCGCGCCGGATTCGTGGTCACCGAAGCCGAGGACGGCCACGAGGCCCTCGAGAAGGTCCAGCAGCGCCCCTTCGACATGGTCGTGCTGGACGTCAAACTGCCCGACATGAGCGGGCTGGACGTGTGCCGGCAGATCAAGGCCGACCCCGGCACCGCCAGCACCCCCGTCATCCACGTCTCCGCGCACGCCGTCGACGCCGCCGACCGCACCCTGGGGCTGGTCGGGGGCGCCGACGCCTACCTCGTCGAACCGATCGACCCGCACGAGCTGGTGGCCACGGTGCAGGCCGTGCTGCGCTACTACCAGGCCCGCCGCAAGGCCGAACAGCTCGCCGACGGCCTGGCCCGGCTCGCCGAGACGACGCTCGCGGTCACCATGGCACGCGACTTCACCGAACTGCTCGGCCAAGCCGCCGTGGGCGCGGTCCGCCTCTTCGGCGCGGCCGCCGCCGTCGCCACCGAAACGCTCGACACGGGCTGGTCCGTGGCCCTGGCGACCGCCTCCGACAACATCACGGTCACCGGCTGGGAGCCGCCCGACGACGACGTACCGATCGGATCCCGCATGCTCGGCGCTCAGGCCGCGCACTGGCGGCTGCCCGCGGGCTGGCCCGATTCCGGCGACATCACCGTCACCACCGCACGGCTGCGCGCCGACCGGCCGCCGCTCTACCTGTTCACGTCCGCCCCCGCCGACGAGGACCAGGCCCGGCTGCTGACGCAGCTGACCCAGGCGCTCGGCGCGGCGGCCGAGGCCCAGCGGGCGCAGGACCAGGACCACCGGATCGCGGTCACGCTGCAGCGCAGCCTGCTGCCGCGGCACCTGCCCGCCGTGCCCGGAATCGACCTCGCCGTGCGCTACGAGCCCGCCAGCACGCAGGCCGAGATCGGCGGCGACTTCTACGAGCTGTCCATACTCGACGACCAGCTGCTCATCGCCATCGGCGACGTCGTCGGGCACTCCCTGCACGCCGCGACCGTGATGGCCGAGATCCGCCATGCGTTGCGCGCGTATGCCATCGAGGGCCACTCCCCCGGCCGCATCGTCACCCTCGTCGACGAGCTGATGGTCCGGCTGCTGCCCGGGGAGATGGCGACTCTCTGCCTGCTGCTCCTCGATCCACGGACCGGCCGTGCCCGCCTGGCCAACGCCGGCCACCTGCCGCCACTGCTCATCGTCGACGGAGAGGTCAGCGAGATCTGGCACCGCGCGCCACTGCTCGGGATCAACCACCCCCGGTCAGACGACCTGGAGTTCGTCATCCCCGACGGCGGCACCCTGCTGCTCTACACCGACGGGCTCATCGAGCGCCGCGACATCACGATCCGTGACGGCATAGCCGACCTCAGCCGCGTCGCCGGGACCGTGGACGCCGACCTCGACCGCTACTGCGACCGGCTGCTCCAGCAGCTGACCAACCCACCCCACGCCGACGACGTCGCCGTTGTGGCCGTCAGACGTCTGTGATTGGCTTCCTCCATGGATCGAGCCAGCAATCCGCCGCAGGCCACACATGACTTGGAGGTCCTGGCCGACCGTGTCCGGGTCACCCTGGCCGGAGAGTTCGATCTGGCGAACGAGCAGGAGCTGACCCGCTGGCTCGCCGACGCGATCCAGGCCGGTCCAGGACGTGCCGTGGAGGTCGGCATGCACGACGTCACCTTCATCGACTCCAGCGGCATCCGGGTGCTGCTCCAGGCACATGCCATGGCGGTGCGGCACGGCGGGACGTTCCGGCTCACCAGTGCCTCCGGCACGGTCAGAGAGGTCCTCGAGATCGTCGCCGTGTACGACTTCCTGACCACCGGCGCCTAGCGCGGCGAGGTCGCCTCAGGCGGAGTACGCGCTCAGCGCCGGATGGCTGTCGGGCAGCCCGTACCAGCGCAGCAGCTCGGTCACCTCGTCGGGCTCGGCGATCAGCGCGTCCGGGTGGCGGACCAGGTGGTCGACGAGCCAGCGCTGCGCGGGCGTGAGATCGGCGTACCCCAGCGGGCTGGTCCGCGCGTCGTCCCCGAACGCCAGGTAGAAGGCCTCGCCCAGGCGCTCGGCCCACGGGCCGTGGAGCCGTCCGGTCACCTCGGACCGGACCAGCGCCGCGCGCGCGTCGGCGGCACCCAGATCGCCGAGGTGCTCCAGCAGCCGCACCGACCACTCGGCCCGGGTCAGCCCCCAAGGCGCGAGCACGGGCTCGTCCGGGCCGAGGCCGCCGCTCGCCCGCGCGCGCAGCACGGCACGCGGCTCCTCGGGCACGGTCGCGCCCGCGGTCAGCGTCCACGCCACCGCGGCCGCCCAGCACACCTCCTCGTCGGCGTCGTGCACCATGCTCGCGATCACTGCCGACTCGGGCACGGGCCCGCGAGCGGCCAGGCCGGCCGCGAGCAGCGCGGTCACCCGCACGTCGCGCCGCCAACCGTGGCGCCCGGCCACGGCGAGCAGCGGCACGACGGTGTCCCGCGCCGCTTCCGGGAACCAGGCCAGCAGGTATGCCGCCGCCTCGATGAGATCGCCGTCGGTGTCGTCGAGCAGGGTCACGATCCGCGGCAGCTCGGCCCGGACCGCGTCGTACGCCCGCAGCTCGTCGGCCTCGCCCGGGATCGGCGGTTCGTCGGCCGCACGGCCGCTCCACTCGCTGTAGAGCAGGTGCCAGGACTCGTCCACCGCGTCCGGCGAGGGCCGCAGCCGCTCGATCGGGAAGCCCGTCACCAGGTAGGGGTGGTCCGAGCCGATCGCCTGGGCGGTCAGCAGGTCGACGATCGCGGCCCGGTCGAACGTCGCCGGGTCGACGGCCAGGTCGGTGAGGAACGGCACCGTGTAGACGTCCGCTTCGTAGCGCCTGCCCTCGTGCAGCAGGCTGCTCCAGAGTTCGTCGCGGGCGTCGCCGCGCACCTGCGGGTCGTCGGCGCGCAGCGCGGCGATGAAAGCGGGGATCTCCTCGGCCGTGCCGAAGGCGTGCGTGAGCCCGCCCCAGCCGACGGTGTCGAGCTTTTCCAGCATCCTTCGATGATGCCCACTTTCTGCGACATCAATCGGCCAATTTGTGCGACCGAAGGCACCGAGGTCAGCGGCGATCATCCCAGCGGGACCGCGCGGCCACGGCCCGCTCCCATTTGCGATCATGGGCGGATGACCGTCAGCACCAGGCTCGTGACCCTCGACGACGTACCCGCTGTCAGCGCCCTCTACCTGGCGAACCTTGAGTTCCTGCGCCCGTTCGAGCCGGTGCGGGCTTCAGGGTACTTCGAACCCTCGGGCCAGCGCGAGGTGATCGGCACCGCGCTGGAACGGCACGCGCGCGGCGAGTGCGTGCCGCACGTGATCCTGCTCGACGACCGCATCGTCGGCCGGATCAACCTCAACGACATCGTGCGCGGCCCGTTCCTGAACAGCCACCTCGGCTACTGGGTGAGCCAGGACGTCAACGGCAGGGGCGTCGCCTCCGCGGCGGTGACGCGCATGATCCAGGTGGCGTTCGAGGAGCAGGGCCTGCACCGCATCCAGGCGGGCACGCTGCGGCACAACATCGCCTCGCAGAAGGTGCTGGCACGCCATGGTTTCGTCCAGTTCGGCCTGGCGGAGAAGTACCTGCAGATCGCCGGGGTCTGGCAGGACCACATCCTGTTCCAGCTGCTCGCCCATGACAGGCCGTGAGGCGTGTCGATGTTTCGAAAATGATTGATGTATCGCGCCCGTGACACCCGACCTCCCGGACCGCCGAAACCGGGAGGGCGGGCGCGACCGCGCGGACGTCGACCTGCCCTCGGGATGATCGGCCGCTGACAAGGTCGGCGGTTGCCGATACAGTCCCTTCGCCGCCGGACGAGGACTCACCGTCGCGCGGTGAAAGGAGCCGACGATGTCCGACCCGACGACCGAGGGATACACGGTCACCGCCGCCGAGATCGAGGGTATGGTGCGCAACCTCTGCGCGTACGCGTTGAGCGAGCCCGACCCGCTGCAGCGCTACGCCGACCTCACCCACCAGCAGGTCCTGTTCGACGGCATCGTCGCGGCGATCCAGCGGGCGCGCGGCCGGGCCGTGGCCGACCTCGTGGTCTCCGGCATGCCGGTGGACCAGGTGGCCGCGAAGACCAACCTCGCAACCGTGCCGCGGGTGCGCAAGCTGATCAGCCTGGCCGGGGAGACCGAGCGGGTGAAGGCCGCCGCCGCGGCCGCCAAGCCCAGGAAGGCGAAGGGCACGCCCGAGGCCGAGACGGCGCCGCCGCCCGCGCCTGAGCCGGTGCCGGTCGCCGTGACCGGCAAACGCATGCTGACGCCCGCCGAACGCGAGGCGCTGGGGCTGCCCCCCGCGGCACCGCAGCCGAGCAGCCGCCCGCCGAAGCGCCGCCGCTCGGCTCAGTCGGCCGCGGGCAGGTAGCGGTCGAGGCCCCTGATCAGCAGCTCCAGCCCGAACTCGAACCGCACCTCGCCGTCCCCCTGCACCAGCACGTCGGCGTACCGGTTCAGGTAGGGGAAGCGGTCCGGGGGCAGCGTGCGGTAGTAGTCGTGCACCTGGCCGAAGAAGTCGGCGACGAACTCGTCGACCGGCTTGCCGCTGGCCCGCTGCCGACTCTGGTAGAGCGAGCCCTCGTAGGCGTCGGCGCTGATGTACAGCGCGATCCGGTCCACCGCCCAGGCCGCCTGCTGTGGCGGCACGCCGCCGCTGATCAGCACGCCGAGCATGGCTTCGGCCACCTTCACCGAGTTCGGGCCGGTCGGCACGTTGGCGAGGCTGACCCGGGCGATGTCGCTGTGCGCGCCGAGCACCCGGTAGGACTCCCGGGCGATCTCCAGGATCTGCTCACGCCAGCGGGCCGGGTCCGGCTCGGGTAGCTCGATCTCGCCCAGCACCCGGTCATATGCCAGTTCCAGCAGCTCATCCTTGTTCGCCACGTGCGCGTACAGCGATGCGGCTCCGGTGTTCAGCTCCTCGGCGACGCGGCGCATGCTCACCGCGTCCAGGCCCTCGCGGTCCAGCAGGGCCAGCGCTGCGTCCACGATCGCGTCCCGGCTGAGCGGCTTGCGGGCCGGGGTGCTGCGGCGCTGAGCACGCCAGGGCGGGGCCGGGATCTCGGACATGGCGCCCATCGTACTTGACGCGAACGCCGTTCGGTCTGTAGAACGTTGTTCGTTAAACGAACACCGTTCGCCCGATCTCGGAGGCTCCCCGTGACCACCGTCCTGCCCGACACCGCCCCACCCGATACCCAGCCCGCGGCGTACCGCTGGCGCTGGGCAGCCCTGTTCGTCATCCTCGCCGCCGAGGTGATGGACCTGCTCGACGCGCTGGTCACCACCATCGCGGGCCCCTCGATCCAGGCCGAGCTGGGCGGCTCCGAGAGCCTGATCCAATGGCTCGGCGCCGGCTACACCCTGGCCATGGCGGTCGGGCTGATCACCGGCGGCCGCCTCGGCGACCTCTACGGCCGCAAGCGCATGTTCATGATCGGCGCGGCCGGCTTCGTCGTCGCGTCGGCGCTGTGCGCCGCGGCCACCACACCCGAGCTGCTCATCGGCGCTCGCGTGCTGCAGGGCCTGCTCGGCGCCGTGCTGCTCCCGCAGGGCCTCGGCATGATCAAGGAGATGTTCCCGCCCAAGGAGGCAGGTGCCGCCTTCGGCGCATTCGGGCCGGTCATGGGCCTGTCCGCGGTCGGCGGCCCGATCCTGGCGGGCTGGCTGGTCGACGCCGACCTGCTCGGCACCGGCTGGCGCATGATCTTCCTGATCAACCTGCCGCTGGGCCTGCTCGCCCTGTTCGGCGCGGCCAAGTTCCTGCCCGAGTCGCGCTCCGCGCACGCCTCCCGGCTCGACCTGGGCGGGGTCGCGCTGGTCAGCGCGGGCGCGCTGCTGCTGCTATACCCCCTGGTCCAGGGCCGTGAGCTGGGCTGGCCCGCCTGGACCTTCGTCATGATGGCCGCCAGCCTGCCGGTTTTCCTCCTGTTCGGCCGCCAGCAGGCCGCCCGTCGTCGCGGCGGTGGCGACCCGCTCGTCGAGCCGTCCCTGTTCCGACGCCGCGCCTTCACCGGCGGCCTGGTCGCCGGGCTCGCCTTCTTCGCCGGCATGATCGGCTTCGGCCTGGCCTTCAGCCTGTACGTCCAGCTGGGCCTGGGATACAGCCCGCTCAAGGCCGGTCTGGCCAGCGTGCCGCAGTCGCTCGGCATCGTCGTCGGGTTCGGCATCGCCGGCGGCGCGGGCCTGACCCGCAAGCTCGGCCGCCGTCTGCTGCACCTGGGCCTGGCCGTGATGGCGGCCGCCACGATCGGCTTCGTGATCACCCTCGACCAGGCCGGGGTCGGCGTCACCCCGTGGCAGCTGGCTCCCGCGCTCGGCGTGTTCGGCGTCGGCATGGGCCTGGTGATGGCGCCGTTCTTCGACATCATCCTGGCCGGGGTGCAGCCGCACGAGACCGGTTCGGCCTCGGGCACCTTCACCGCGGTGCAGCAGCTCGGCGGCGCGGTCGGCATCGCCCTGCTCGGCACGCTGTTCTTCAACACGGTCAGCTTCGGCCCGCTCGGCCCCGACCCCGCCTCCTTCGGCGACGCGATGCGCCTGGTGCTCTGGGTCGAGGTCGCGCTGCTGGCCGTCACGTTCCTGGCCGCATTCCTGCTCCCCCGCCAGGCCCGCGAGGAGGAACACGCCCACTGACGGCCCAGACCGTGGAACGAGCAACGGAAGGCGGACCGGCCGTCGCGAGCGCGACCTGGCCCACGCCGCCGACCGCCCCCGGCGACGGCAGCGGCCAGCGCGCCGCCCGCCCACCCGCCGCGCCGCCGGACGACTCCCGGCGGCGCGGCGGCGCCTCCGCCCTCGCGAGCGGTCACGGCGGCGCGCAGCCCCGTCACGCTGGTCTCATCACGCCACACCAGCCGCTAAATCCCGGGCCATCTGACGACGCCGCCTGACCCGGCGACCGATCTGCCCCACGATGGAGGCATGACCGATGAGCCCGGCACGACCGCCGACGAGCCTGTCGCGGCACGCCCTGCGAGAACTGCCGACGAGCCTGTCGCGGCAAGCCCTGCCAGGCGCGACCCGTCCGGCAGGTTCGCTCTCGCACTGGTCGGGGCCTTCCTGGCCGGTTCCTGCCTGACCGGATGCGTCGGCGCGGCCCTCGTCGCGGCGGCCCACGCCGTGCGCCACGAGCGCATGGAGGACGGCTGGCACCGTGACCGCGACCGGTGGCACGAGCGTCCCGAGTGGTACGACCGCGACCGGCATTTCCCGCCGGCGCCACCGGCCCCGGTGCCGCCCGCAGTGCCGCCCAGGCCGCCTGCGGTGACGCCCGCGCCGCCGGCCGTGCCGACGCCGTCGCCGTCCAGAACCTGAGTCCGGGGGCTGCACGGCCGGCCTCCATATGAGACAGTGCCGGACATGCAGACCTTCACCTCCCGGGCGCTCGTCGCGCTGTCGATCGTCTACGGCGCCACCATCGCCATCCTGGCGATCACCGGCTCCGACCACGTGGGCAAGTTCGCCGCCATCGGCGGTATCACCATCGGCGTGCTCTGGGCGCTGCGAGCAGTGCTGGGCTCAGGGTCGAATCAGGAGTAGGCAATCCGTCCGGTGGCGGGGCGGCCCGCCACCGGACGGCCCGCGGAGTTCAGACCCGCGAGCTGTAGCTGATGAAGAACTCCGGGGTCACCGGCGCGCCCGTGGCGCTCCAGCAGATCACGTTGCGGACGATCACGACGCCGCCGGAGAGCAGCCAGACGTTCTGCAGGTTGCAGTAGCTCGCGCCGCTGCGGTGTCCGCTGACCTGCACGTGCCCCTCGCGGAACCCGACCTTGTGGAACTCGACGTACTGCAGACCCGGACCGACCGGGGTCGAGGTATTGACCGAGCCGACCGAGTTGTAGCTGGACGGGCCGGGGAACCCGGGTGTCCACAGGTAGCCGAAGTACTTCGGCGGGTTGAACGACCCGTAGACCGAGCGGGCGCGGTGGTAGGTCAGGTCGAACCA
Organism: Catellatospora paridis; assembly: GCF_009720365.1. GTDB lineage: Bacteria > Actinomycetota > Actinomycetes > Mycobacteriales > Micromonosporaceae > Catellatospora > Catellatospora paridis. The sequence continues at coordinate 74,808 of NZ_ML769322.1, forward strand.
GCTGTCGGCGGGCGCTCCGACGTGGTCGTAGCAGCGCACGACGATGTCCAGCCCGGCCCCGCCGGGGATCCAGTTGTCAATCTTGCAGCGGCGCGGGCTGTTCGGGTGCTGGGCGGTCACCTGCAGGTTGCCGTCGTACAGTCCGGTGCTGACGCCGGGCAGGTAGACCTTGTAGACACCGGTGCCGATCCCGCCGTGGGTGACCGTGTTGACTCCCCCGACCGGGTTGTACGACGTGTTGGTGCCGCCGGTGGACTTGCCCTGCACATAGGCGTACGTGCCGGGTCCCGCGAGCAGGCCGGAGCTGGTCGAGTACATGACCGTGAACGCCGACCAGTCCGGGGTGATCACCGCGCCGGTGTACTTGTAGCACTGCACCTCGACGATCTGGTCGGCCCCGGCGGCGTAGTAGTTCCAGACCTGGCACCAGCGCGGGTCACCGGCGACGGCGGTGACGTGGGCGACGCCGTTGGCCGAGGCGATGCTCGGGAACTTCACCCGGTAGCGGCCGACCACCAGCGGGCTGACCGTGCTGTTGGGGATGTTGTCGCTCTTCCACTGCCGGGTCGGGTCCATCAGGTAGGCGGCCGGTGGGACGGGGTTGTCCATGAAGGCGAACGCCCAGCGGTCGGGTGTGGCAGCGTGCGCGGCCGGGGCTTGCACGACGCCTGCGGCACCGGCCGCCGTGACGGCGGCCAGCAGCGCCACGAGGGCGCGACGGAGTTTCACGGGGGTACCTCCGACTAGGTGAGACAGGGTCCCGTCAATCTAGGGCACCCATCGCCATCGTTCGATGCAGCGACGTTGATCTGCCAGCGGAACCGTCCGGGCCGCACGGTTGACATCGATCGATGGGCGTACGACTCTTGGGAGCGCTTCCAATCACCACTCCCGAAAGGAGGTCCGACGATGAGAAAGAGCCGCATCGCCCTGCTGGCGTTCACGCTGGCAGCGGCAACCCTCACCGTCCCGACCCCGGCCACCGCCGACCCCGCCGTCTCCGTGACCGTCAACGCCCGCGCCGGGCTGGAGACGGTCGGCGACGCCGCGATCGGCGTCAACCACGCCGTCTGGGACTCGCAACTGGGCACCAACGCGGTCGCCGACCTGCTCAAGAACGCCGGGGTGCAGACCATGCGCTACCCCGGCGGGTCCTACTCGGACATCTACCACTGGAAGGACAACACCGCGCCCGGCGGCTACGTCGCCCCCGACACCGACTTCGACCACTTCATGTCCGGCGTGCAGCGGGCCGGGGCGCAGGCCATGGTGATCGCCAACTACGGCACCGGCACGCCGCAGGAGGCGGCCGACTGGGTGCGCTACGCCAACGTCGAGAAGAACTACGGCGTGAAGTACTGGGAGATCGGCAACGAGCTCTACGGCAACGGCCACTACGGCGCGAACTGGGAGGCCGACGACCACGCCGACAAGAGCCCGGCCGGCTACGCCACCGTCGCCAAGCGGTACGCCGAGGCGATGAAGGCCGTCGACCCCACCGTCAAGATCGGCATCGTGCTCACCACGCCGGGCAACTGGCCCGACGGCATCGTCGGCGGCGGCGACGCCGGAACGTGGAACCAGGTCGTGCTGTCCATCGCGGGCCCGTCCGTCGACTTCGCCATCCTGCACTGGTATCCGGGCGGCTCCTCGTCGGCCGAGGCGCTGTCCAAGACCGCGCAGGTGACCGACGCGGTCTGGCTGGCCCGCCGGCAGATCGACCGGTACGCGGGGAAGAACCTCGGCATCGCGCTCACCGAGATCAACACCGGTTACGGCCAGAACACCCAGCCCGGCGCGCTGTTCGCCGCCGATGCCTACGCGAGCCTGCTCGCCGCGGGCGTGTTCAACATCGACTGGTGGAACGTGCACAACGGCATCGGCACCGTGTCCACGGTCGCCGGGCACACCGACTACGGCGACTTCGGCCTGCTCTCCAGCGCCTCCTGCAACGCCGACGGCACCGTCTGCGAACCCCCGATGAACACCCCGTTCGCGCCGTATTTCGGGCTGGCCATGACCTCGCGCTTCGTCAAGACCGGTGACCAGCTCATCCGTGCGGGCACCACTGACCCGGCGATCCGTGCGCACGCCGCCCGGCGCGCCAACGGCGATCTCGCGGTGCTGCTCGCCAACACCGACGAAGCCGCGAGCAAGCAGGTCAGCCTGAGCTACGCCGGATACTCCCCCGCCGCGACCGCCCAGGTGCACACCTTCGGCAACGGCGACACCGCGATCACGACGGGTTCCGGCAGTGCCACCTCGGTGACGCTCGCCCCGAACTCGCTGACGACGCTGGTCCTGCGTCCGGCGGGCTCGACAGCCCGTCCTGCGACGCCCGGCCGACCGGTCGCCTCCGCCGTCACGGCCGGCGACGTCACGCTCACCTGGCCCGCCGGGGCCGCCGGGCTCAAGTACGAGATCCACCGGCAGCTCGGCACGATCAGCGAGCAGTGGGGCGAGACCACGGGAACCACGTTCACCGTGCACAACCTTGCGCCCGGCACCCGCTACACGGCCAACGTCATCGCGCGGGACGGCTCCGGCCGGGTGTCCTGGGCGTCACCGCCGGTGACCTTCCAGACCGGCACGCCCACCGCCGCACCGTGCGCGGTCACCCTGACCGACGCCAGCAACTGGGGCAACGGGTACGTCGGCAGCATCGACATCACGAACACCGGCACCAACCCGGTGGACACGTGGACCCTGGCGTTCAGCTGGCCGACCGCCTGGCAGCAGCTCGGCAGCGGCTGGAACGGCACCTGGACGCAGACCGGTTCGGCGGTCACCGTGTCCAACGCCGACTTCAACAAGGTCATCGCGCCGGGCGCCACCGTGAACGTCGGCTACGTCGGCAACTACCAGGGACCGAACGTCCTCCCGCCGCTGTTCAAGCTCAACGGCAACCTCTGCACGACGCGCTGATCCGAGCCTCCGGCCGGTCCGACCTGGACCGGCCGGAGGCCGGCGTCTCGATCGCGTGTCGGCGGCAGCGCCTACAGTCGCCGGTGTGGAGATCCTGAGTTTCGAGCACCCGGACCAGTGGGAGGCCTGGCTGGCCGAGCACCACGCCAGCCCCGACGGCGCGTGGCTGAAGGTCCGCAAGAAGAACTCACGGCAGCCCGCGATCAGCGTGACCGAGGCCGCCGACGTGGCCCACTGCTACGGCTGGATCGACAGCGTCCGCAAGGCCCTCGACGCCGACCACTTCCTGCAGCGATACTCCCGCCGCCGGCCCAAGGGCTCGTGGTCGAAGGTCAACGTGGAGCGCGTGGAGGCGCTCATGGCACAGGGGCGGGTGCGCGCGCCGGGGTTGGCCGAGGTCGAGGCCGCCAAGGCAGACGGGCGCTGGGACGCCGCATACGTCAAGCAGAGCGACGCGACCGTCCCTGCGGACCTGGCCGCGGCGCTGGCGGCGGATCGGGCGGCCGGGGACTTCTTCGCCCAGCTCGGCAAGACCGACCAATACCTGGTGATGCTCCCGCTGCTCAAGGCCGCGAATCCCGAGACCCGCACGGCCCGCCTCGGCAAGGCGATCGCAGACCTCGCCGCCGGCAGGCGCCCGCGTCCCTGAGCACATGCCCCGTATCAGACCGCGATGATGTGGCCGACGCGCGGCGGGGTCGTGCCGGCGAGCATGCCGAGCCAGGCTTCGCGCAGCCCGTCCGGGCCGTGGCTGACCGTGATGTCGACCCAGCGTTCGGCCACGGCGGCGAAGCGGTGCCAGGACTCGGCGAGCCGTCGGTCCAGCTCCGGGCGGCCCCAGTCGACCGTGCGTTTGCGGAGCTGGTCCGGGGCGAAGAACACCGCGGGCGCGTCGGTCGCCCGCTCCTGGTGGGTCAGGCCCACGGCGACGTCGTGGACGAGGCGGTCGCCGAGGTGGGCGCGCAGCGCGGCGCGGGTGGCCGGGTTCGCCGACAGGTCGAGGTATGCCGTCGGGGCGGTCGGGTCGAGTTCGCCGATCCCGTCGTACGGCAGCACGGCGTCGTAGCAGCCCAGCTCACGGGTGAACGCCACGTTGCCCGGCGAGGTGAGGCCGATCAGGCGCGGGCCCTTGCCCTGCAGCTCGAACGCGGCGGCGTACGCCGTCTTGCTCGACGCCGACGACAGCACCAGTGTGCCGGCCCCGTGGAAGCCGTTGTCCTGCAACCGGTCGGCGAGCATCGCCGAGGTCACGAACAGCGGCCGGAACAGGATCAGCAGGTCCTCCTGGTCCGCGTCGTACGCCGGGTCGCCGGTGGTCGCCGCGTACGCGTTGTAGGGCGACGGCAACTGTGCCCGGTGCGGGCTGGTGTCGCGGAAGCCGCGCTCGTCGACCCGGCCGGGTCGCACGACGAGGTGACCGGCGGGCGGCAGGTAGCCGTAGACCCGCTGCCCGACGGGGACCCCGTCCGCGCGCGACGCCACGACCTCGCTGAACCCCCACAGCGGCCCCAGGCCCCACCGCTCGTCGAGACCCGCGGCGGCGGCCGGGAAGAAGTCCCAGTAGCGGTACGCGTCGCCGAGTACGGCGTAGGTCACGTTGTTCGCGGTCATGCCGACCCGGTCCACCCGCAGCAGGGCTTCGCCGTCGGCGGGCTCCGGCGCCGGGTGCCGCACCAGGTTCGTGCGGGACAGGTCGTCACGTGCGATGGCGTGGGTCCACGATTCCGTCACGGCGTCACGGTAACCGATCCGTCGCGATTTCTGCACCCTCGGTGCATGAATATGGCGAAAGCAACTCGACCACCGCACCGGATCATCCTTAATCTGTGCTGGTGATCCGTTCTGCAGGTGTCGAGGATGCCGCCCCCATCGGCCGGATCAAGGTCCGCTCCTGGAACTCGGCGTATGCGGAGTTCATGCCCGCATCGCTGCTCGGCGCGCTCGACCCGGGCCGGGAAGCCGCGGACTGGGCCGCATACGTGACCGCCGTGCCGGACGGACACCGGTTGTGGGTGGCCGATGTGGACGGTTCCGTCGTCGGCTTCTGCCGCACGGGCCCGGCCGTCGACGATCCGGACCTCGGCCCGCACGCCGGTGAGGTGTACGGGCTGTACGTCGAACCCGACCACCTGGGCGCGGGGTTCGGCAGGCAGCTGTTCAGCCATGCCGTAGCCGATCTGCGGGCCCGGGGCCACCGGCCCGTCTGCGTGTACGCGTATCAGCCGAACGTCGGCGCGATCCGCTTCTACCAGCGCGCCGGCTTCGCCCTCGACGGCGTTACCCGCCTGGACGACGCGATCGGGGTGGTCGAGCTGCGGCTGGTCGACGGACGCTGAGCGCCTTCAGCGCGCGGGCGGTGGACCGCTGCTGGCCCGCACGACCAGCGACGGCGGCACCCGCGGGTGGCGCGGCACGCCCAGCGGCCGGTCGACGCCGAGCAGTTCCAGCAGCGCCGCCAGGCAGCGCCGGCCGACCTCGTCGAAGTCCTGCCGCACCGTGGTCAGCGGCGGCGACAGGTAGGCGGCCTCGGGGATGTCGTCGAACCCGACGACGCTCACGTCCTCCGGCACCCGCACGCCGCGCTCGTGCAGCGCCCGCAGCATGCCCAGCGCCTGCTGGTCGTTGGCGCAGAACACCGCGGTCACGTCGCCGCGCTCGGCCAGTTCACGGCCTGCCTCGTAACCCGACCGCGGGCTCCAGTCACCGGCGAGCACCGGCGGAACGCGCCGACCCGCCGCCTCCAGGCTCGCCCGCCAGCCATCGACCCGGTCCCGGGCCTCCAGCCAGTCCTTGGGCCCGGCCAGGTGCCACACCGTCTCGTGCCCCAGCTCCAGCAGGTGCTCGACGGCCAGTCGCGCGCCCGCGACCTGGTCGACGGAGATGGTCGGCAGGTCGCCGGCCATGTCCGACTCGACCACGACCGCCGGCACACCGGCCGGCAGGCTGCCCGCCGCCGCGGCGGCCGTCAGCAGCGGCGCGATGATCACCACGCCGGCCACGGACTGCTCGGCCAGCCGGTTCACCGCCTCGACCACGCCGCTGCGGTCGAGCCGCTCCAGGGCCACGATGCTGATGCCGTATCCGGCATGCCGGGCCGCCCGCTCGATCCCGAGCAGGGTGGCGGCGGGGCCGTGCAGGATGGTGTCGAAGCTGACCACGCCGATGACCCGCGAGCGCCGCCCGGCCAGCCCGCGGGCCAGCGCGTTCGGGCGGTAGTTGAGCTGCTGCACCGCGCGCAGCACCCGCTCGCGGGTCTCGTCGCGCACGCTCGGGTGATCGTTCAGCACCCGGGACACGGTCTGGTGGGACACGCCGGCAAGACGCGCGACATCCTTGATCACCGCTGCCCGGGCGGCCGGCTGCTGACTCATGGTGACCCCCTGTCGGCGCATCGTACCCCACCCACGATCTTCGGATTTCAGCCTCGAACCCCGCGCCCACCAGCAACCCGACGGAAACATTTTCGGAACGTCTTGACGCCCCGATTGTTATCGGTCACATTCATGGGGCGGGATCGAGGGCGCACGATGTAAACACGTCAACCTGCGCCGTAGTGGGCAGTTCTGCTGTCCCGCCAACGCGTCGCAGAGACGTCGTGTGATCGGTAACGCCACCTTGATCCCACCCCACCCTTCAAGGAGCTCCTATGTGGTCACCGTCCCTCAGCCGCCGTCGCCTGTTGCAGGCCGCCGGCGTCGCCACCGCGGCCACGGCCGCACCCGCCCTCGCCGCCACCGCAGCCGCCGCCGCGGCGCTCCCCCCGGCCCGCGCCGACATCGGGGTGTCGGCGTACGCCTTCGACCTCTCGCAGGTGCGCCTCACCACCGGCCGCTGGCTGGACAACCAGAACCGCACCCTGAGTTACCTGCGTGACGTCAACGTCGACCGGCTGCTCTACGTGTTCCGCGCCAACCACCGCCTGTCCACCAACGGGGCCGCGGCCACCGGTGGCTGGGAGGCCCCCACGTTCCCGTTCCGCAGCCACAGCCAGGGCCACTTCCTCACCGCGTGGGCGCAGGCCTGGGCCGTGCTCGGCGACACCACGTGCCGCGACAAGGCCAACCAGCTGGTCACCGCGCTGGCCGCGTGCCAGGCCAACAACGCCACGGCCGGGTTCACCGCCGGCTACCTGTCCGGCTTCCCCGAGTCCGACTTCACCGCCCTGGAAGCCCGCACCCTGAGCAACGGCAACGTGCCCTACTACGCCGTGCACAAGACCCTGGCCGGGTTGCTGGACGTGTGGCGGCTGATCGGCAGCACCCAGGCCCGCGACGTGCTGCTGAGCCTGGCCGGCTGGGTCGACTGGCGCACCGGCCGGCTCAGCAGCTCACAGATGCAGGCCATGCTGGGCACCGAGTTCGGCGGCATGAACGCCGTGCTGACCGACCTCTACCAGCAGACCGGCGACACCCGCTGGCTGACCGCTGCACAGCGCTTCGACCACGCCACGGTTTTCAACCCCCTGGCTTCGAACCAGGACCAGCTCAGCGGCCTGCACGCCAACACCCAGGTGCCCAAGTGGATCGGCGCGGCCCGCGAGTACAAGGCGACCGGCACCACCCGCTACCGCGACATCGCGGGCAACGCGTGGAACATCTGCGTCAACGCGCACACGTACGCCATCGGCGGCAACAGCCAGGCCGAGCACTTCCGCGCCCCCAACGCCATCGCCGCGTACCTCAACACCGACACGGCCGAGGCCTGCAACACGTACAACATGCTCAAGCTGACCCGCGAGCTGTGGCTGCTCAACCCCGACAACGCCGCGTACTTCGACTTCTACGAGCGCGCGCTGCTCAACCACCTCATCGGCCAGCAGAACCCGGCCGACGGCCACGGGCACTTCACGTACTTCACCCCGCTCAACCCCGGCGGCCGCCGCGGCGTCGGCCCGGCCTGGGGCGGCGGCACCTGGAGCACCGACTACACCACCTTCTGGTGCTGCCAGGGCACGGGCATCGAGACCAACACGAAGCTGGCCGACTCGATCTACTTCTACAACGGCACCACGCTCACCGTGAACCTGTACACGCCGTCGGTGCTGACCTGGACCTCCCGCGGGATCACGGTCACCCAGACCACCACGTACCCGGTAAGCGACACCACGACCCTCACGGTGACCGGCAGCGTGAGCGGATCGTGGTCGATGCGGCTGCGCATCCCCTCCTGGACCACCGGGGCCACCGTCAGCGTCAACGGCGCCGTCCAGAGCATCACCACGACGCCGGGCACGTACGCCACCCTGAGCCGGTCCTGGGCCTCTGGCGACGTCGTGACCGTCAAGCTGCCCATGCGGGTGGTCATGAAAGCGGCCAACGACAACGCCAACGTCTCCGCGGTCACCTACGGCCCGGTCGTGCTCGCCGGCAACTACGGCAGCACCTCGCTGTCCGCGCTGCCCAGCCTCACGACGAGCACGGTGACCCGCAGCAACACCAGCTCGCTGGCGTTCACCGCCACCGCCAACGGCGCGACGGTCAACCTCGCCCCGTTCTACGACGCGCACGGCTACAACTACACGGTCTACTGGAACGCCTCCGGGCAGGGCGGCACCACCGCCGGCGCCGTGTTCCGGCTGGCCAACGCGGCCAGCGCGCTGGTCCTCGGCGTGCAGAACATGTCCACCGCCGACGGCGGGCTCGCCGTGCAGTGGACCGACAGCGGCACCGCCGACCACAACTGGGAGCTGATCGTCGACGGCTCGGCGCTGCGGCTGCGCAACGCCAACAGCGGCAAGGTGCTCGGCGTGGAGAACATGTCCACCGCCGACAACGCCCGCGCGATGCAGTGGGCCGACAACGGCACCGCCGACCACCGCTGGACGGTCGTCGACAACGGCGACGGCTCCCACAAGCTGCGCAACGTGCACACCGGCAAGCTGCTGGCGATCCTCAGCGGCTCCACCGCCAACGGCGCGCAGGCCGTGCAGGACCCCGACAACGGCAGCGCCGACAATCTCTGGCGCTTCGTGCCCGAGGGCGCGCGCCGCATCCAGAACCTCGCCTCCGGCCTGGTCCTCGGCGTGCAGAACATGTCCACCGCCGACGGCGGCCTGGTGCTGCAGTGGGGCGACACCGGCACCGCCGACCACCTCTGGACCGCGGTCGTCGACACCGGCGGCTACCTGCGGTTGCGCAACGGCAACAGCGCCAAGGTGCTCGGCGTGGAGAACATGTCCACCGCAAGCGGAGCCCGGGTCATGCAGTGGGCCGACAACGGCACCGCCGACCACCGCTGGCGCCTGCGCCACGCCTCGAACGGCTGCTTCCGCATCCAATGCGCCGGCGGCGGCAAGGTCCTGGCCGTCACCGGCGCCTCGACGGCCCAAGGCGCCCAGATCGTCACCGCCGACGACGGCACCGCCGCCGACCGCCTCTGGCGGTTCCTCTGAGCCGATCCCGCCGCAAGATCGCTATTTCAGGTCAAGACCTCGGGGAGCACCGCAGATCTTGACCCGAAACAGCGATCTTGCGCAGGTCGGCCGCGGGCGGGCCGGTGGCCTAACTGGGGCGGGCGGGTCAGGCGGGCGGGCCGCTGCTGGCGCGGACCATGAGGGCCGGCGCGACGCGGGGGTGGGGTGGCGCGTCGGGGGCGTCCTGGGCGTCGAGGAGGTCCAGGAGGGCGGCGAGGCAGCGGCGGCCGACCTCGTCGAAGTCCTGGCGGACGGTGGTCAGCGGCGGGGACAGGTATTCCGCCTCGGGGATGTCGTCGAAGCCGACGATGCTGACGTCCTCCGGCACCCGGATGCCGCGTTCGTGCAGCGCCCGCAGCATGCCCAGGGCCTGCTGGTCGTTGGCGCAGAACACGGCCGTGACGTCGGAGCCGATCCGGTGCCCGGCCTCGTAGCCCGAGCGCGGGCTCCAGTCACCCACGATCGCCGCCGGAACCCGGCGTCCCGCGGCTTCGAGGGCCTGCCGCCAGCCGTCGACCCGGTCGCGGGCCTCCAGCCAGTCACGCGGGCCGGTCAGGTGCCACACGGTCTCATGTCCCAGGCCGAGCAGGTGTTCGACCGCGAGCCGGGCACCGGCGACCTGGTCCACGGAGATGGTCGGCAGATCCCCGGCGATGTCGGACTCGACCACCACGGCGGGCACGCCGGTCGGCAGGCTGTGCGCGGCGGCGGCGGCCGTCAGCAGCGGCGCGATGATGACGACACCGGCCACGGACTGCTCGGTGAGCCGGTTGACTGCCTCGGTGACACCGGCGCGGTCGAGTTTCTCCAGGGCGACGATGCTGATGCCGTATCCGGCGTGGCGGGCGGCCCGTTCGACGCCGAGCAGGGTGGCTGCGGGGCCGTAGAGGATGGTGTCGAAGCTGACCACGCCGATGACGCGTGAGCGCCGCCCGGCCAGGCCGCGGGCCAGCGCGTTGGGCCGGTAGTTGAGCTGCTTGACCGCCACCAGCACCCGCTCACGGGTCTCGTCGCGCACGCTCGGGTGGTTGTTGAGCACCCGGGACACCGTCTGGTGCGACACCCCGGCGAGGCGGGCTACATCGTTCATCACCGCCGCGCGGGCGGCCGGCTGCTGACTCATGGCGACTCCCCTGACGGCACATCGTATCGCATGTTGATCATCTTTCGTCGCGGACGGCCGACAGCTCGACGGATGCGCGCGCCCCGGCCCGCTCGGGCACACGCATCCGTCGTCATCGGTGGGGCGGGGGTCAGAATCCGCGGGCCAGCCGGTAGTACGCCTGGTTCCAGCGGATCTCGTCGGCGAACCGGCGGGTGGTGGTGTCGGCGTCGATCACGACCAGTTCGGTGCGCGCCATCTCGGCCAGGTCGTGCAGCTCCTCGACGCCCACGGCCTGCGACAGCACGGTGTGGTGCGGGGCCCCGGCGGTGATCCACGCCTCGGCGGAGCCGGCCAGCGACGGCCGGGGACGCCACACCGCGCGGGCGACGGGCAGCTTCGGCAGCGGCTGCGGCGGGGCGACGACGTCGATCTCGTTGGCCACCAGCCGGAACCGCTCGCCCATGTCGGCCAGGCCCATCACCACGGCGGGACCGGGCTGGGCGTCGAACACCAGCCGGACCGGGTCCTCCCGGCCGCCGATGCTCAGCGGGTGGATCTCCACGTTGGGCGTGTCCGCGGCGATGGTCGGGCAGACCTCCAGCATGTGCGCCCCGAGCACCAGCTCCTGGCCCGGGGTGAGGTCGTAGGTGTAGTCCTCCATGAACGAGGTGCCGCCGGTGGTGCCGACCGACATCGCCTTCAGCGTGCGCACCAGCACCGAGGTCTTCCAGTCGCCCTCGCCGCCGAAGCCGTAGCCGTCGGCCATCAGCCGCTGCACCGCGATGCCGGGCAGCTGCCGCAGGCCGCCCAGGTCCTCGAAGTTGGTGGTGAACGCGCGGAAGCCGCCCGCCTCGAGGAAGTTGCGCAGGCCGGCCTCGATGCGGGCGGCGTAGCGCAGCGACTCGTGGCGCTCGCCGCCGGCCCGCAGCTCGGCGGCCATGCGGTAGCTGTCCTCGTACACCTTGACCAGCTCGTCGATCTGGGTGGCGGGCACCGCCTCGACCGCGTCGACCAGGTCGTTGACGCCATAGGTGTTGACCGAGACGCCGAAGCGCAGCTCGGCCTCGACCTTGTCGCCCTCGGTCACCGCGACGTCGCGCATGTTGTCGCCGAAGCGCGCCAGCCGCAGCGAGCGCATCGCCGACCAGCCGATCGCCGCGCGGGTCCACGCGCCGACCCGGGCGACCACCCGCGGGTCGGACACGTGGCCGGCGACGGTCTTGCGGGCGACGCCGAGCCGGGTCTGGATATACCCGAACTCGCGGTCGCCGTGCGCGGCCTGGTTGAGATTCATGAAGTCCATGTCGATCTCGTCCCAGGGCAGCAGCACGTTGGCCTGGGTGTGCAGGTGCAGCAGCGGTGTCGTCAACGCATCCAGCCCGGAGATCCACATCTTCGCCGGGGAGAAGGTGTGCATCCAGGCGATCACCCCGACGGCGCCCTGCGCGGCGGCCTCGCGGCACACCTGCAGGATCTCGCTGCTGGAGGTGAGGACGGGCTTCCAGACCACCCGCGCCGGGATGCCCGGCGACTCGTCGAGGATGCGGGCGATCTCCCGGGACTGGCCGGCGACCTGACGCAGGGTGTCTTCGCCGTACATGCCCTGGCTGCCGGTGAGGAACCAGACCTCGGGCTGGGGATGCGTTGTCATGTTCGTGCCTTCCGCGAAACGGGTCGGGGTTACTTCTTGCGGATGCCGATGAGGCGTTGGAGCAGGATGAACGCGAACAGCAACCCACCGATCACGATCTTGGTCCACCACGAGTTGAGGCTGCCGTCGAAGGTGATGAGGGTCCGGATCACGCCGAGGACGAGCACGCCCAGCACGGTGCCGAAGACATAGCCGGAGCCGCCGGTGAGCACCGTTCCGCCGATCACGACGGCGGCGATGACGTCGAGTTCCATGCCGACGGCGATCAGCGGGGCGCCGGACAGCGTGTAGAACGACAGCAGGATGCCGCCGATCGCCGAGCACAGCCCGCTGATGGCGTACACCGCGATCTTCGTCTGGCCGACTGGCAGGCCCATGAGCAGCGCCGACTGCTGGTTGCCGCCGAGGGCGTAGACGTTGCGGCCCAGCCGGGTGTACGCGAGCACGAACGCGCCGACGATGACGACCACGAAGGCGACCAGCACGCTGATCGACACGAAGTTGCCCTTCGGGTCGCCGATCCGCTCCTGGGCCATGGAGGTCCAGAACGGGTCGGTGATCGGGATCGACGACTTGCTGATGAACGTGCACATGCCGCGGGCGAAGAACATCCCGGCCAGCGTCACGATGAACGGCTGGATCTCGAAGAAGTGGATGACGCAGCCCATCAGGAAGCCCAGCATCGGTCCGACGAGCAGTGCGATCACCAGCACCGGCGCGGGGTGCACGCCGCCCTGCAGCAGCGACGCCGACATCATGGCGGTCATCGCGACGACCGAGCCGACGGACAGGTCGATGCCGCCGGTGAGGATCACGAAGGTCATGCCGACCGCGACGACGAGCAGGAAGCCGTTGTCGATGAAGACGTTGAAGATGACCTGGACGTTGGAGAAGGCGCGGTACTGCGAGACGCCGACGCCGTACATGACCAGCAGCAGGGTGAGCGTGGCCAGCACCGGCACGTACCGCTGCGGGATGCGCCACCAGTCGCGGGTGGGGGTGAGTGAGGTCGTGGTCATGCCGGCACCTGCTCCTTCGGCTGGTCGGCCGCCGTCGGCGCGGCGGGGGCGGCTGGTCGGCGTCGCGCGAACCGGGCCCGGAACGCGGGGGCCTGGATGAGGCAGACCGCGATCACCACGACGGCCTTGAACAGCAGCGAGGTCTGCGGCGAGATGTTCATGGCGTACACGGTCGTGGTCAGGGTCTGGATGAGCAGCGCGCCGAGGATGGTGCCGCCGAGCGAGAACCGCCCGCCGGCCAGCGAGGTGCCGCCGATCACGACCGCGAGGATCGCGTCGAGCTCGATCCACAGGCCGGCCGCGTTGCCGTCGGCGCTGGACACGTTCGCCGTGATCATGAAGCCGGCGATGCCCGCGCACACGGCGCTGATGACGTACACCAGGAAGGTGATGCGGCCGGAGCGGATGCCCGCCAGGCGGCTGGCCTCGGCGTTGCCGCCCACCGACTCGATGATCATGCCGAGTGCGGTGCGCCGGGTGACCGCGGCGACCACCAGCGCCACGCCTGCCGCGATGAAGATCGCCAGTGGCAGGGTGAGCAGGTAGCCGACGCCGACGGCCTTGTACGGCTCGGAGTTGATGGTGATGATCTGGCCCTCGGTGATCAGCTGCGCGAGTCCGCGACCGGCCACCATCAGGATCAGCGTGGCGATGATCGGCTGGATGCCGATGATCGAGACCAGTGCCCCGTTCCACACGCCGAGCACGAGCGAGAGCCCGACGCCCAGGGCCAGCGCCACCAGCACGCCGCCGAGTGCGTTCTGGTCGGGCTGCTGGCTGATGTGCAGGCAGGCGATCGCGCCGCTGATCGCGCACACCGAGCCGACCGACAGGTCGATGCCGCCGGTCGCGATGACCAGCGTCATGCCGAGCCCGACCAGGATCAGCGGAGCGGCCAGCCGCAGGATGTCGATGAGGCTGCCGTAGAGGTGGCCGTCCTTCATCTCGACCGACAGGAACCCGGGCCGGTAGATGGTGTTGGCCACCAGCAGCGCGATCAGCGCGACGACGGGCCAGAAGAGCGAGTGACCGGTGACGGCGGCCCACCGTGCCTTCGAGGTGCTCATGCTTCGGGCCCTTCGTGGTGCGTGCCGCTGGCGATGGTCTGCATGACGCGGTCGGCGTCCACCGTGTGGTCGTTGGCCAGCTCGGTGACCAGCTGCCGGTCGCGCATGACGGCGATCTTGTGGCTGAGCCGCAGCACCTCCTCCAGCTCGGCGGAGATGAACAGCACCGCCATACCGCCGTCGGACAGCTGCACGACCAGCTTCTGGATCTCGGCCTTGGCACCGACGTCGATGCCGCGGGTGGGCTCGTCGAGGATCAGCAGCCGCGGCTCGGTGATCAGCCACCGGGCCAGCAGGACCTTCTGCTGGTTGCCGCCGGACAGGTTGCGCACCGGGATCTCGGGGTCGGCCGGGCGGATGCTCAGCGCCTTGACGTACTTGTCGACCAGCTCGTCCTGGCGGCGGCGCGGGATCGGTCGCAGCCAGCCGCGGGCCGCCTGCATGGCGAGGATGATGTTCTCGCGCACGCTCAGCTCGCCGACCAGGCCCTCGGTGCGCCGGTTCTCGGAGCAGAACGCGATGTCGTGGCCGATGGCGGCGATCGGATTGCGCAGCGACGTGGGCTTGCCGTCGACGGCGACCTTGCCGTGGTCGGCACGGTCCGCACCGAACAGCAGCCGGGCCACCTCGGTGCGGCCGGAGCCGAGCAGCCCGGCCAGGCCGACGACCTCACCGGCGTGGATGGTGAGGCTGAACGGCACCACCGAACCCTTGCGGCCCAGCTCCTCGGCCTGCAGGAACGGCGTGTTCGCCTCGATCGCGGCCAGGTCGCGCTTGGCGTGCTCGTCCAGGCTCTCCAGCACGTCGAGCTCTTTGCCGATCATCTTCTCCACCAGGGCGAGCTGGGGCAGCTCGGCGGTCGGGTACTCCCCCACCAGGCGGCCGTTGCGCAGCACGGTGATCCGGTCGGCGATGCCGTAGACCTGATCGAGGAAGTGGGTCACGAAGATGATCGCGATACCTTCGTCGCGCAGCTGGCGCATGATGCGGAACAGCTGCTCCACCTCGGTCGCGTCGAGACTGGAGGTGGGCTCGTCGAGGATGAGCACCCGGGCCTGGATGTCGATGGCGCGGGCGATGGCGACCATCTGCTGCACGGCGAGGGAGTACGTGCCCAGCAGCTGCGTCACGTCGATGTGCAGGTCGAGCTTGACCAGCAGGTCACGGGCCCGGCGGCGCATCTCGCCCCAGCGGATCGCGCCCAGGGTGCGCGGCTCGCGCCCGATGAAGATGTTCTCCGCCACCGACAGGTTGGCGCAGAGGTTGACCTCCTGGTACACGGTGCTGACCCCGGCGGCGGCCGCCTGCATGGGGCCACTGAACGACACCTGCTGGCCGGCCAGACTGATGACGCCCGCGTCGTTGCCGTACACGCCGGTGAGCACCTTGATCAGGGTGGACTTGCCGGCGCCGTTCTCGCCCATCAGGGCGTGCACCTCGCCGGGGAAAAGCCGGAAGTCCACGCCGTCGAGCGCGCGCACCCCCGGGAAGGACTTGCTGATGGCGGTCATCGTCAGGACCGGTTGCCTACCCGACATCCCATCCGACCTTTCGCTGAGTTCTTGGGCATGGACCGCCGCGGCCGTCCGGCAGCGGACCAGGGTCGGCACGGCGGCGAGGACGTCGGCCGAAGGGGCGGGACGTGCCCGCGGGTCCGGCTCCGTCTGCGGTGAGGACTGGAGGACGGGGCCGCCGCACAGCACGTGCGGCGGCCCCGGGGTGAAATCAGTACTTGCGGTTCGGCAGAGCCGCCTTGGCCTGCTCCGGCGTGAAGGTGCCCTCTTCGGTCTCGATGCGCTGGGGGATCGTCTCCCCCTTCGAGACCTTCTTGACCAGGTCCATCAGCTGGGGCCCGAGCAGCGGGCTGCACTCGGCGATGAAGTTGAACTTGCCGTCGGCCAGGGCCTGCATGCCGTCCTTGACCGCGTCGATCGTGATGATCTTGATGTCCTTGCCCGGCACCTTGCCCGCGGCGGTGATCGCCTCGAGCGCACCCAGACCCATGTCGTCGTTGTGCGCGAACAGCACGTCGATCTTCGGGTTCGCCTTCAGGAACTGCTCCATGACGGCCTTGCCGCCGGCGCGGGTGAAGTCACCGGTCTGTGACGCGATGACCTTCAGGTTCGGGTTGGCCGCGATGGCGTCCGCGAAGCCCTTCTTGCGGTCGTTGGCCGGGGCCGAACCCGTGGTGCCCTGCAGCTCCACGATGTTCACCGCGCCCGTGGCCGACTTCATCTCGTTGACCAGCCACTCACCGGAGAGCTTGCCCTCCTTGACGAAGTCCGAGCCGATGAACGTCTTGTACAGCGACTTGTCCGCCGAGTCCACCGAGCGGTCGGTCAGGATCACCGGGATGCCGGCGTCCTTGGCCTCCTTGAGCACGGTGTCCCAACCCGACTCCACCACCGGCGAGAAGGCGATGACGTCGACCTTCTGCTGGATGTAGTTGCGGATGGCCGTGATCTGGTTCTCCTGCTTGCCCTGCGCGTCGTCGAACTTCAGCTCGATGCCGGCCGCCGTGGCGGACTCCTTGATCGAGTTGGTGTTCGCGGTGCGCCAGCCGCTCTCGGCGCCGACCTGCGAGAAGCCGAGCGTCAGCTTGCCGTCGTCGGCCGGCGTCCCGCCGGTGTCGCTGTTGCCGCACGCGGCCAAACCGGTCGCGAGCAGAGTTGCGGTCAACACCGCGACGGCGCGGCGTCGCGTGATGGCCTTGCCCATGGTGAGCATGCGATCTCCTTGGAATGAGGATGGGCCTACCCCCGCGCGCCGTGTGGGACGTCGGCGCGCGGCCTGCGCTGTGGTGCTGGTGGAGCGGTGATACTGCGGTGAGAGGATCCGGGTGGTGCGACCGCCGGCGCCGAACCGGCGGGGGTCTAGCGTCCGGTCTGGCCTGTCGCGGCCTGGCCGTATACGTTCTGGTAGCGGTCGTAGAGGGAGTCCACATCCGCCTGCGCCATCGGCAGCGGCTGCCCGAGTGCCCGGGCCAGGTGTGCGGTACGGGCGACGTCCTCGCACATCACCGCGGCCTTGACCGCGGCGCGGGCGTCCTTGCCGATGGTGAACACCCCGTGGTTGCGCATCAGCACCGCCGGCGAGCGGTGCCCGGACAGGGTGGCCACGATGCCCTTGCCGATGTCGTCGCCGCCGATCAGTGCGAAGGGCCCGACTGGGATCTCCCCGCCGAACTCGTCGGCCTGCGCCGTCAGGTGGCACGGGATGGCCTCGCCCCGCGCCGCCCACGCCGTGGCGTACGTGCTGTGCGTGTGCACGACCCCGCCCACCTCGGGCATGGCCCGGTAGACGTAGGCGTGCGCGGCGGTGTCGCTCGACGGCGACAGGTCGCCCTCGACGACCACGCCGTCCAGATCGCAGACGATCATGTTCGCCGGGCTGAGGTCGTCGTAGGACACCCCGCTGGGCTTGATGACCAGCAGGTCCTGCCCCGGCACCCGAGCCGACACGTTGCCGGCGGTCCAGGCCACCAGGCCGTATCGCGTCAGCTCCCCGTGCAGCGACGAGACGGTCTGCCGCAGCGCGGCGAGGACCTCGGTCATGCCGCCACCTCCAGCGCCACGGTCGGCTCGTCGGCCGAGCCCAGCTGGGCGGCGTTGCGGATGGCGCGCAGCCGCGACATCACGTCGTTCGCCCCGCGTCCGAAGTGGTCGTGCAGCGTGCGGTACTCGGCGTAGAGCGCATCGTAGGCGCGGGCCCGGTCCGGATCGGGCTGATAGACGCCCCGCTCGACGCGGCCCATCGCCTCCGATGCCTCGTGCACGTCCAGGTAGGCCCCGGCGGCGACCGCGGCGTGGATCGCCGAGCCGAGCGCCGGGCCCTGCGCCGAGCCGATGATGCTCAGCGGCCGGTCGGTCACGTCGGCGTAGATCTGCATCAGCAGCCGGTTCGAGGTCAGGCCGCCCGCGACCACCAACTCGGTGACCGGCACCCCCGCCACCGCGAACGCCTCCATGATCATGCGGGTGCCGTACGCGGTCGACTCCAGCAGTGCCCGGTAGACGTCCGCCGGGCGGGTGGCCAGGGTCAGCCCGACGATCAGGCCGGACAGGTCGTGGTTGACCAGCAGCGAGCGGTTGCCGTTCCACCAGTCCAGCGCGATCAGGCCGTGGCCGCCGACCGGCTGCGCGGCGGCCAGCTCGGACAGCCGCTCGTGCGAGTCGAAGCCCGCCGGGGCGGCGTGCTCCACGAACCAGCCGAAGATGTCGCCGACGCCGCTCTGCCCGGCCTCGTATCCCCAGGCGCCCGGGCTGATGCCGCCGTCCACGACGCCGCACATGCCGGCCACCTCGGCCGGGACCGTGCCGTTGACGACGTGGCAGGTCGAGGTGCCCATGATGGCGACGAGCCGGCCCGGGTCGAGGGCCTGCGCGGCGGCGGCGGTGACGTGCGCGTCGACGTTGCCGACCGCGACCGCGATGCCCGCCGGCAGCCCGGTCCATGCGGCGGCCTCGGCGGTCAGCGAACCCGCCCGGCCGCCCAGCGGCAGCAGCGGCCCGTCCAGCTTCGACACGAAGCCGGCGAAGCCGGGGTTCAGCGCGGCCAGGTAGTCCTTGGACGGGTAGCTGCCGTCCTGGAAGATGCCCTTGTAGCCGGCGGTGCAGACGTTGCGGGTCTCGACCCCGCAGAGCTGCCAGATGATCCAGTCCGCGGCCTCGATCCAGCGCTCGGCCCGGTCGTAGACCTCCGGATCCTCCTCCAGCAGCTGCAGACCCTTGGCATACTGCCACTCCGCGGAGATCTTGCCGCCGTAGCGGCCGATCCACGGCTCGCCGCGCTCGTGGGCCAGGGCGTTGATGCGGTCGGCGTGCGGCTGCGCGGCGTGGTGCTTCCACAGCTTCACCCACGCGTGCGGACGGTGGCGCAGCTCCGGCACCTCGCACAGCGGCGTGCCGTCGGCCAGCGCCGGCAGCACCGTGCACGCGGTGAAGTCGGTGCCGATGCCGATCACGTCGGCCGGGTCCACGCCCGCCGCGGCCAGCGCCGCCGGGACCGCGTTGCGCAGCACGTCGCGGTAGTCGTCGGGGTCCTGCAGCGCCCAGTCCGGCGGCAGCGGCGAGCCGGAGGCGGCGAGCACGCCGTCCATGACGCCGTGGCGGTACTCGTGCACCGCCGTGCCGACCTCGGCGCCGTCGCTGACACGGACCACCAGGGCCCGGCCGGACAGCGTGCCGTAGTCGACGCCGACGACGTACCGGTCGCTCATGTCTTCCTCCGCTCGGTTGCTGGCACACAGTGTTAGCGCTCACATGAAGGTGCGTCAAGACACGCCAACGCAACAGATACGTAACGGCGGCCGGTACCGAACGGCCCGAGAATTCGCGCGACACTTCACGCAGGCGGCATGGCGGATGTGCGGCCCGTCATCGGGCATCCCTTGACGCGGACCGATGTGTGCGTTAACACTATCGCTGCAACCGAGTCCGGCGTTCGACCGGATCGAGTCCGCGGACATGCCGTGCGCCCGGCCGGCGTCGGCAGCTCGACGGCGGGCGGGGGTGGCACTTCATGCGGTGAGAGCGGCACCCCCGCCCGCTCCACGCGGTCTGTCCGAACAGGACGGTCCGCGCGAGCACGCTCACATCCGCAGGCCCCGAGCCGGGCCTACGGAAGGAGGGACAACACGCCGGTCAGGCGACCGGCGAGGGCGAGGACGAGGGTGCGGCCTCCGCGGGCGTGTACGGGATCGCGCTGCCCTTGACGTACTCGTCCCAGGGCTTGTCCCAGTCGGTCCAGCCGTTGCCGTACTGCAGCTTGCGCGGCGTGCCCTTGGTGACGACCGGGTCGCCGATCATCGTCTGCTCGAACAGCCACTTGGCATCCGCCAGGGACATGTTGACGCAGCCGTGCGAAACGTTGCGCACACCCTGGTCCTTTACCGACCACGGGGCCGCGTGGATGAACTCGCCGCCCCAGGTCAGCCGCTGCGCGTACTCGATGTTGGTCCGGTACCGGTTTGCTGGATTCGGGTCGTTCGTCGTGTCGAACACCGTCTTGGCCAGGCGCTCGATGATGACGGTGGTGCCGCTCGACGAGGGCATGCTCGCCCGGCCGAGGCTGACCCGGATGGTGCGCACGGTGACGCCGTCCTTGACGACCTTCATCACCTTCGGCTTGGCCTTGTCGTCGATCGTCATGACCAGCGACCGGCCGACGGCGCAGGTCAGCGTCGAGTTGCGCTTGCCGAAGTAGCCGTCGCCCAGCGGCAGGCCGCCCGCGCGCACGTCGACGAAGACCTTGGTGCCGGTCTGCCAGAACTCCCGCGGCCGCCAGTGCAGCTCATCGGGGGTGTACCACGTCCAGATGCCCTCCTGCGCCGGCGTCGTCTGCACCAGCAGCCGTCGCTGCAGCACCGCCCGCTGCGCCTCGGGGATCTTGCGGCTGAGCCGGAAGATCAGCGGCATGCCGACACCCATCACGGCGTCGTCGGGCAGGAAGCTGACGATGCTGACGACCTTGTCCGGCTGCGCCATGGTCGTGAACGTCGACGTCGCCGTGGCGGGCCTGCCGTCGTCGCCGGTCGCGGTGACCGTGACGGTGTAGGCCGTCCCGTACGCCAGGGACTTGGCCGGCAGCCAGCCCTTGCCGTCGGGGTGCAGCTCCCCCGTCACCTCGGCGCCGGCCGCGTCCTTGAGCATGACCTGCGTGGAGACCGCGTCGGTCGCGGCGAACACGATCTCGGCCGATGCGGGGACCTCCGTCGCGGCGGCCGCCGGTTCGGTGATCGTGACGTGGGCCTTGGGCGGCGGACCTTCCGGACTCTGGCCGGGCGAGCCCGTCCCGGACGGCGACTTGCTGCCCGTGCAGGCGGCCAGGCCGATCGCGGCGCCCGTCAGGCCCAGGGCGGCGAGGGCAGACCGGCGCGTCAGCGGGCCGAGGTCGGGGCGGGGGAAGGAGGGCATGCATTCCTCACCAGGTCACGGGGGTGTGTGCCGGTCCATCGGGGGAGGGAGCCGACAACGGCGATCCCGGACAACTGTACGCCGCGATCCGTGAAGGTCCCTCACACTCCCGACTAGGCCCGGAGCCCACCCGCGACCGCCGGCTCGGCACGGTCCGCCGGGCTCACGGCACCCGCGACGAGCGCCGTGAGCGCGTCCGCCGACTCGCTGGTGAGCCAGTAGACGCCACCCTGCAGGCTGTTGGACTTCTCGAGCATCCCGTCTGCGACGCCTTTGAGCCCACGGATCACCCCGCGGGCGTTGCGCCACGTCAGCTCCGCCAGCAGCTCGCCGGGAACGGCCAGGTCGAACCGCACCGGCGTGGCGTCCACATGCACGGCCGAGGCTCCGCAGCCGTCGGCGCCCAGCATCGCCCAGTCCGCGTGCCCAGGAAACGCCGGGTCACGCCAGCTCAGCGGATCCGCGCCGCAGCATTCGCCGCGCTGCTTGTCGCGTACCCGCAGCCGACTCACCACGTACAGCACCCGCCGGTTCACGTGCAGCGCGAAGACGTCGTCCCCGACACCGGGCCTGCTCCACCGGGGAAGCGAATTGTGGACCCCGCTGAACGCGACCGGCGGGCGCTGCCCGATCCGGCCCGCCCTGCGCAGCTCGCGGCAGGTGTCGTGGGTCCACAGGACCGTGTACGCGTTCGCCATGGCGGTGAGCTTAGGAGCGGCGTCCGACAGGCCCATGCGTGTCTGATCCGCCGTCGGACGTCAGCGGAAGCCGTCGCGGAGCCGCCGGAAGAAGCCGCCCTCCATGGGCAGCGAGGCTGCGGGCGGCGGGGCCACGGCGCGCTGGCGGGCGATCGGCTGGTCGTAGTCGGTGCGCGCGATCGCGTCGATGACCTGCTCCTCGGTGAAGTCCTCGGAGCCGGGGATGTGTGGGACGAACCCGACGAGCATCCCGTCGCGTAGCACCTGCGCCTCGAGGCCCGCGGTGCCGTCGGTGTCCCAGAGCGCCTCGCGGCCGTCGGGCAGGGCGATCCGAACACCGACCTTGCGGTGCCCTCCCCCGAGGGACAGGTGCGCGGGGACTCCACGGTCACGCAGGCGGTCGACCACTCGCCGAGCACGGTTCTCGTCCATGCACCCACGGTAGCCAGCCACGCTGGGCAGACGCTGAAAACCACGCCGACCGCGAGCAGACCCGCGCAACCGGTGGCCCGGCCCGAGGTCGGCGAGCCCTTTCGGCACTCAGCGGCTCAGGCTCGTCTCCCGTTGCACCCGCGACAGCTTCTCGGGGTTGCGCACGAAGTAGAGCCCGGTGACGGCCCCGCCCTCCACTCGCGCCGCCACGACGGTGTCGAGCTCCCCGTCGAGCCGCATGAGCAGACCCGGGCAGCCGTTGACCTGAACCGGCTCGAACGAGAGCTGGGCGCCGACCTTCTTCCAGCCGGCGGCCAGCAGGCGAGCCACCTTGTCGGCCCCTACCACGGGCCGCAGCACAGCCTGCCTGAGTCCGCCGCCGTCGCTCAGCACGACGACGTCCGGGGCGAGGAGGTCCAGCAGGGACTGCATGTCACCCGTCTGGACCGCCCGCTGGAAGGCGTCGAGCACGGCCCGGGTCTCGGCCGGGGAGACGATGTCACGCGGTCGGCGTGCGGCGACGTGCGCCCGAGCCCGGTGGGCGATCTGGCGGACCGTGGCCGGGCTCTTGCCCACCGCCTCCGCGATCTCGTCGTATCCGAGATCGAACACCTCGCGCAGCACGAACACCGCCCGCTCGGTTGGCCCGAGCGTCTCCAGCACCAGCAGCATCGCCATCGACACGCTGTCGGCGAGTTCGACGTCCTCGGCCACGTCGGGCGTGGTCAGCAGCGGCTCGGGCAGCCAGGAACCGATGTAGGACTCCTTGCGCCGGCCGAGGACACGCAGCCGGCTGAGCGCCTGCCGGGTGGTGATCCTGACCAGGTACGCCCGCGGATCCCGTACCTGTTCGAACTCGACGCCCACCCAGCGCAGCCACGTCTCCTGGAGGACATCCTCCGCGTCCGCCGCCGAGCCGAGCATCTCGTAGGCGACGGTGAAGAGCAGGTTGCGGTGCGCGACGAACACCTCGGTGGCCGGGCCCGGCCCGCCGTCCTCGTTCATCTGCGGTCTCCTGTCTGACTTGTCGGCAAACACGAGACGCCGGACGCGGCCGATCTGCGACAGCCCCGATTCGTGACGCGCGTCACGCGGGCGCGCTGTCACGTATGCCACGCCATCGGCATCCCATGTCCGAAACAGCTCGGCCCGAAGCGGCCGGGACCCCGTCGCCACTCCCGCCGTGCGGCCGGAGAGGCTCGACTTCGAGGAGAGACCTCATGAACCTCGCGCTGTGGATCGTCGCCGGACTGCTCGCCACCGCCTACCTGTTCAGCGGCGCCGGCAAGCTGATCCTGCCAAAGGAGCGGATCGCCGCCTTCGGGCCCAGCGCGAAATGGGTCGAGGACTTCAGCGCGGGTGCCGTGAAGACCATCGGAGCACTCGAGGTGCTGGCCGCGGTCGGCCTGATCCTGCCCGCCGTGCTCGACATCGCGCCGATTCTGGTGCCGCTGGCCGCCGTCGGCCTGATGATGATCATGACCGGGGCGGCGATCACCCGCATCCGGCGTCGCGAGTACACCCTCATGATCGTGGACCTGGTCTATCTCGTCCTGGCCGGCTTCGTGGCGTGGGGTCGCTTCGGCCCCGAGTCTTTCATCGGCTGACCGGGCGCGGCCAGGGTGACGAGTTCTGCGTGCTGTCCTCGCGCCGCGCCTGATCGCAGCCGCGAGCCGCCCGCCGGCATGTGTCCGGGCGATGTCCAGACCTTGACAGTCGTGTATCTCTACGAGTATCAATTAGCTGCAAATAACGTTATAGAGCCGATGTGCTCAGCGACGGCGACGATCCACTACGGAGCGTCGACGTCTGCCTTCCCGACCGCGATGAGGCTTTCGGCGACGCCTCGTCAGGCCCGGTAACGACCCTGGGAGACCCCATGCACCCAGCACGTCATCGACGTCGCCTGCGGACCGCCGTCCTCCACGGCGCCCTCGGCATCCTCACCGTCATCGGCGGCCTCACCGCCGCCACGGCTCCGGCCGCGGCCGCGCCCGCGCAGCCGTCCCCGCTGACCACGCCGTGGACCAGCCAGGCGCTCAACGGCACCCCGCTGCCGGAGTATCCGCGCCCGCAGATGACCCGCCCCGACTGGCTGAACCTCAACGGCGAGTGGCAGCTGAGCCAGTCCACCACCAACGGCGCACCCGTTTTCGGCCAGACCCTGCCCGAGCGGGTCAACGTGCCGTTCCCGGTCGAGTCCGCGCTGTCGGGCATCAAGCGCGCCGCCAACGACAACCGCTACTACCTGACCTACCGCCGCACCTTCACCGTGCCGGCCGGCTGGGCCGGACGCCGCGTGCAGCTGCACTTCGGCGCGGTCGACTGGCGCACCACGGTATGGGTCAACGGTGTCCAGGTCGGCACCCACACCGGCGGCTACGACCGGTTCGAGTTCGACGTCACGGCGCAGCTCAACGGGGGCACCAACGAGCTGATCGTGCGGGTCTTCGACCCGACCGACTCCGGCGCCGAGGGCAGCAACCCGGCTCGCGGCAAGCAGGTCCGCAACCCCGGCGGCATCTTCTACATCCCCACCTCGGGCATCTGGCAGACGGTCTGGATGGAGCCGACCCCGACCTCGTCCATCTACAGCGCCGACCTCTATGCCAACCTGGCCAACAACACCCTGCGGATCCGGGTGTTCACCCGCGGCGACGTCACCGGGCACTCGGTGTACGCCGAGGCGCTCAACGGCACGACCGTGGTCGGCACCGCCACCGGCGGCTTCACCGAGTTCACCGTGCCGGTGCCCAGCGCGCGGCGCTGGTCGCCCGACGACCCGTTCCTCTACAACCTGCGGCTGTCGCTGCGTAACAGCGGCGGCACGACGGTCGACCAGACCATGCACTACTTCGGCATGCGCGAGGTCGGCAAGGCCGTCATCAACGGCAAGCTGATGCCGACCCTCAACGGCCAGTTCGTCATGCACAACGGCACCCTCGACCAGGGCTTCTGGCCCGACGGCCTGTACACCGCGCCGACCGACGCGGCGCTGGCCGGCGACCTCCAGAAGATCAAGGACCTCGGCTTCAACATGGTCCGCAAGCACATCAAGGTCGAGCCGCAGCGCTGGTTCTACCACGCCGACCGCCTCGGCCTGCTGGTCTGGCAGGACATGCCGAGCAAGGGCGACCCGGGCAACGCGGCGCAGCAGGCGCAGTGGGAGACCGAGTTGCGCGAGGTCGTCGACGAGCACCGCTCCTCCCCCGCCGTGGTCGTGTACGTGCCGTTCAACGAGGGCTGGGGCGAGTGGAACCTCGCCGACACGTCGCGGGTCGCGCAGAACGTCAAGAACCAGGACCCGACCCGGCTCGTCAACCCGCACAGCGGCTACAACTGCTGCGCGTCCAAGGGCGATCCCGGCAACGGCGACATCATGGACTGGCACATGTACGTCGGCCCGGACTCGCCCACCCCGACGGCCACCCGCGTCGCGATGCTCGGCGAGTACGGCGGCATGGGCCTGCGCTCACCCGGCCACGAGTACAGCCCGAACGGCAGCTTCGGGGCGTACGAGATGCACACCAGCACCCAGTCCATCACCGACCGCTTCGTGGGCCTGATCAACTCGTCCACCAACCTGATGTACACCCGTGGCCTGTCCGGCCTGGTCTACACGCAGCCGTTCGACGTCGAGGGCGAGGTCAACGGCTTCTGGACGTACGACCGGCAGGTGCTCAAGTTCGACGCGGCCCGGGTCCGGGCCGCCAACCAGGGCATCATCGCCGCGTCCAAGGCGCTCAACACCAGCCCGCCCCCCGGCCAGCGCATCATCGGCCCCGGCGGCAAGTGCGTCGACGTCGCGGCCGACGACACCGGCGGCAACGGCGCGGCCGTCCAGCTGTGGGACTGCCAGGCGACCTCCGGCGACCAGCGCTGGACCTGGGACGGCAGCGCGCTGCGCACCCTGGGCCGCTGCATGGACGCCACCGGCAACGGCACCGCCAACGGCACCCTGATCCAGCTGTGGGACTGCAACGGCGGCGGCGCGCAGCAGTGGGTGCAGCAGGCCAACGGCTCGCTGCGCAACCCGCAGTCGAACCGCTGCCTCGACTCGCCCAGCGGCTCCACCGCCAACGGCGCGCGGCTGCAGCTGTACGACTGCAACAGCAGCGCGGCGCAGGTGTTCCGGGTCGGCGGCGGATCCACCGCGGCCAGCAACATCATCGGCCCCGGCGGCAAGTGCGTCGACGTCGCCGCCGACGACACCGGGGTCAACGGGGCGGCCGTCCAGCTGTGGGACTGTCAGTCCTTCGCCGTGGACCAGAAGTGGGCCTGGGACACCACCACCCTGCGCACCCTGGGCCGCTGCATGGACGCCACCGGCAACGGCACCGCCAACGGCACCCTGATCCAGCTGTGGGACTGCAGTGCCGCCGGGTCCCAGCAGTGGATACCGCAGGCCAACGGCTCGCTGCGCAACCCGCAGTCCGGCCGCTGCCTCGACTCGCCCAACGGCTCCACCGCCAACGGCACCCGCCTGCGGCTGTGGGACTGCAACGGCAGTCCCGCCCAGCAGTTCCTGAAGCAGTAGCGAACCCGGTGGTGACGGCGGTTCCCGCGCCGTCACCACCGCCGCGCTCAGCCCGCCGGGGCGACCGTCGCGTCGAGCCGGCCCGAGCGGCGCAGCGACTCGGCCACGAACCCCGACGCCTTCAGCTCCTCGACGAGGTCGTGCAGGAACCGGACGGTCTGCGGGTCCCGGTCCCGCCTCGTGCCCACGGCCTGCTTGATCTGCATGAAGGCTTCATCGACCACTCGTACGCCGGGATCGGCGGCCGCGTAATCGGCCATCGGTTGCCGGATGCCCGCCCCCACCTCCAGACCGTCGGCACGGAACACCTGGACACCCTCCTCACCGCGGACGACCTCGGCCTGCTCCAGGGTGCGCGACAGAAACAGGTCGTACGCCGACCCCCGCTTCACCCCGACACGCACGCCGGGCCGGTCGACGTCGTCAGGCGAGCCGATCGGCGAGTCCACCGGTACGACGTACACCGCCTCGATGACGGCGTACGGCGCGGTGAACGCCACCTCGGACTCGCGGACCGGTTCGACGGCCAGGAAGCAGATGTCGGCCTGGCCGGAGGTCAGCGCCTCGAATGACTTACGGGCGGCGTCGAAGCACACGAACTCGACGGCCACGCCCAGCCGCGCCCCGACCTCGCGCGCGATGTCCACGGTCACCCCGCTCGGCGCGTCCGGTGTGCCCTGCGCCAGCACCGGGTTGCCGAGATTGATGGACGCCCGCAACACCCCGGTCGAAGCCAGGTCCCGCACGACCTCACCACTAACGATCATGACCGAAGCCTAGGCCACGACCCGCCGCGCCCCTCGCCCACGGGCCCCGGCGGAGGTCTGCTGTTTCGGGGAAACTGCAGCAATCGGGTGGTTCTTTCGTGCGGTTCCCCCGAAACAGCAGGACCCGTCAGAGGCGGCGCCAAAGGGCGGGGGTGTTCGGCGGTTCCCAGCCGGGCAGCGAGGTGTGGGCGATCTGGCAGGCGTAGGTCAGGCCACTGGAGGTGACCTGCGCACCGACGGTATACGGCTGGTAGGGCTGCCAGGTGCCGCCACCGCCGGGCGTCCAGCAGCGCACCGGCGATGGGCTGGCACGCCAGGCCGGCCACGTAACCGGTCAGCGTGAGCCGGGTACCCGCGCCGTCGACCATGGTGGTGCGCAGCGGCGAGCCGGGCTTGAAGCACGGTCCCTCCATCTGTGGCGGAGTGAGCTCGTCGTCGTCGCAGGACTCGGGCGTGACCGTGAGTGGCTGCCCGGAGGGCGTGCTCGCCAGCGCGGGCACGCCTGCCAGCAGCAACGGCACGGCCGGCACGACCAGCGCCGTACGGAGCAGGGTCTTGCGCGAGATGCCCGGGATGCGGGCCTCGCCGTCGTTCATGGGGTCTCCTTCGTGAGGCGTCGACGGGAACCCTAGAGCGGCGCATAGCCGCCGTTCGACGGACGCGATCGGCTGTTCGTGGTGTTTTCGGGGACGCCCCACGTCCACGAGGCCGCCCGCCGGAACTCCCCCGCACTCGACCCGGTCTCCCGGCGGAAGAACCGGCAGAAGTACGCCTGGTCGGCGAAACCCAGCTCGCGGGCGATCTGCGCGATGCTCAGCCGGGTGCCCGCGAGCAGCCGCATCGCCTCCACAGTGCGCGCGTGGCGGATCAGCTCGCCGGGCGTTCGCCCGGTCACGTCACGGACCGCCTCCCCGAGGTAGCCCTGCGACACGCCCAGCGTCGACGCGCTCTCGCGGACCGAGTGCCGCCCGCCGCCAGGCCCCATCAGCAGGTCGAGGAACCGGGCCGCGAGGTCGGCCCGCTGCCCGGTCGCGACCGGCGGGGCGGGCGTGCCGGCGGCGCGGGCGGCCTTGGTCAGCAGGATGCGCAGGTATGCCTGCACCACCCCGAGCGAGTCCGCGGCAGGCTCGCCGTACTCCCGCCGCATGTGCCTGACCAGCGTGAACGCCTCCTCGGCGACGTCGGGCGCGAGTCTGCGACATGGCTGGTGCGCGAGCAGGTGCAGCAGTTCACGGACCCGAGGGCAGCCCGCGAGGAACTCCTCGCCGAATAGGATCAGCCAGCCGTCCAGGTCCGCCAGGTCCTGCCAGTGGTGGGCCCGACCCGGCAGCACCACCGCCAGTTGCGGCGGCTCCAATGGGTACGCGGCGAGGTCGACCACGTGCGCGCCGGTGCCCGCGCGGACCAGCACCACCTCGTAGAAGGTGTGCCGGTGTGGGAACGGGGCGTGCGACATCGGGCCGAGCGCGGCGCACGTGTCGATCGCGAACGGCACCGACAGCGGCTGCGGCACCGTGAGCCGGTGCAGTGGCAGGGACATCCCCCGAGCCTGCTGCCTGGACCTCCGGCCCGGCAGATGTCATCCCGGTCCTATCACGCCCTGATGGCGGGTTTACCTATCGTAAAGAATATGACTTGTTTGGAACTACAAGGTTTCCAGTGGTCTTCCTAGATTCCCCCTGTGGTCACCAAATCCAAGATCCTCACTGCACTGATCGCCGTGGCGGCGC
Source organism: Catellatospora paridis (assembly GCF_009720365.1). Lineage (GTDB taxonomy): Bacteria > Actinomycetota > Actinomycetes > Mycobacteriales > Micromonosporaceae > Catellatospora > Catellatospora paridis. Next base: position 104,065 of record NZ_ML769322.1, read on the forward strand.
TCTCCTCCGCCATGGTGATCACGTCGGCCGCCACCGCCGGCTCGGCTTCCCCCGTCCCCGCGCCGCTGCCCGTCGCCGCGGACCGTGGCATGGTCCACGAACTCGCCCGTACCCTGCGCATCAGTCCTGATCAGGCACTGGCCCGGCTGGGCCGGGAGGCGGCCTTCGCCCGTACCGAGCAGAGCCTGCGCCGCACCCTCGGCAACGGCTTCGGCGGGGCCTACCTCAACGACGACGCCTCGGCGCTGACGGTCGCGCTGACCAGCGCCGCCGACAGCGCACGGGTGCGGGCGGCCGGGGCCGTCCCGGTCACCGTCGCGCACAGCGAGGCCCGGCTCGTCGACGGCACGGCCCGGCTCGACCGCCGCGCCGCCACCGCACCGAAGCAGGTGCCCGGCTGGTACGCGGACGTGCGCACCAACCGCATCGTCGTGCTCTACCGCGACGGCGCGCTCGACCCGGCCCGCGCCTGGGTGGCGGCCGGCGGCCTGGACACCGCCGTGGTCCGGTTCGAGGCCAGCACGGAGCAGCCGCGCCCGCTGATCGACATCGTCGGCGGCAACGCCTACTACATCGGCAGCGGCACGCGCTGCTCGGTCGGGTTCGCAGTGACCGGCGGTTTCGTCACCGCCGGGCACTGCGGCAGCGCCGGTGCGTCCACCACGCAGCCCAGCGGCACGTTCGCCGGGTCGAGCTTCCCGGGCAACGACTACGCCTGGGTGCGGGCGGCCGCCGGGAACACGCCCCGAGCGCAGGTCAACCGCTACCCGGGCACCGTGCCGGTCGCCGGTTCGCAGGCCGCCGGGGTCGGCGCGTCGGTGTGCCGGTCGGGTTCCACCACCGGCTGGCACTGCGGCACCGTCAACGCCCTCAACAGCTCGGTGACCTACCCGCAGGGCACCGTCACCGGCCTCATCCGCACCAACGTCTGCGCCGAGCCCGGCGACTCGGGCGGCTCGCTGATCGCCGGTGACCAGGCGCAGGGCGTGACCTCCGGCGGCTCGGGCAACTGCAGCTCCGGCGGCACCACGTACTTCCAGCCGGTCAACGAGATCCTGCAGACCTACGGCCTGACCCTGACCGTCAGCGGCGGCACCCCGCCCACGAACCCGCCGAGCCCGACCGCCGGGCCCACCGGTCCGCCGCCGGGATGCGGCGGGCTGCCCGGCTGGAGCGCCACCACGGCGTACGCCCCCGGCGCGAACGTCGCCTACAACGCCCGACGCTACGAGTCGACCTGGTGGTCGACCGGCGCGGTGCCCGACGCCCCCGGCTCCTGGGCCGTCTGGGCCGACCGCGGCTCCTGCTGAACCTCCCCCTCAGGTGGCCTGGGTGTCCGTTCACGACGCCCAGGCCACCACCCCTCCACCCCCGCTGCGCAGCAGCAGAAGGAGTTCCTCCCGTGAAGTCCATCGGCAAACGGATCACGTTCGCGGCCACCGCCGCGGCCGTGGGTCTCGCCCTGGTGATCCCAGGGGTGTCCGACGCCAGACCGGCCGCCGAACCGGCGCGCGCCGCCAACCCGGCCGCGCTCGCTGCCGCAGCCGCCGACCGGGCCGCCGACAGCGGCTACGACGCGCTGGCCAAGGGCCCCGACGAATCGTTCGTACGCCGCGACGTCGTCGCCGGGTCCGGCGGGTTCCAGTACGTCTCCTACGAGCGCAGCCACCGCGGGCTGCCCGTCCTCGGCGGCGATGCCGTCGTCGTGACCGACGCCGCAGGAAACGTGCGCGGCACCGCGTCCGCCCTCGGCCGGGGCGTGCGCCTGGCCTCGACCACGCCGAAGGTGTCCGCCGCGCAGGCGGCGACCGTCGCCCGGCGGCAGCTCGACCAGGTCGGCCAGGCCACCCCGCCGCGGCTGGCCGTCCACGCCACCCCGGCCCGCGACCGGCTCGCGTACGAGGTCGTGCTCGAAGGCGTGCGCGCGAGCGCGCCGAGCCGCCTGCACGTCGTCGTCGACGCGGTCACCGCCGCGGTCCTCGACGTGCGCGATGACGTGCGCATGGGCACCGGCAGCGGCTACTACAACGGCCAGGTCGCCATCACCACCAGCGGCTCCGGCAGCTCCTGGTCCATGACCGACACCAGCCGTCCCGGCATCCGCTGCGGCGGCCAGGGCGGCACCGCGTACACCGGCACCGACGACGCCTGGGGCAACGGCTCCGGCACCAACCTGGAGACCGCGTGCGTCGACGCCCTCTACGCGGTGCAGCGCGAGTGGGACATGCTCGGCGCGTGGCTGGGCCGCAACGGCATCAACGGCAGCGGTGGCGGCTTCCCCGCGCGGGTCGGCCTGGCCGAGGTCAACGCCTACTGGAACGGCAGCTACACCAACTTCGGCCGCAACCAGGCGGGCACCGGCCAGGCCACCCCGATCGACGTGGTGGCGCACGAGTACGGCCACGCCATCTTCCAGACCACGCCGGGCGGGGCCGGGTCCGGCAACGAGAACGGCGGCCTCAACGAGTCCACCGGCGACATCTTCGGGGCCCTCACCGAGGCGTACGCCAACAACCCCAACGACCCGCCGGACTACCTCGTCGGCGAGGAGGTCAACCTCACCGGGTCGGGCCCGATCCGCAACATGTACAACCCGCAGGCGCTGGGCGACCCGAACTGCTACTCGTCGGCGATCCCGAGCACCGAGGTGCACGCCGCGGCCGGGCCGAACAACCACTGGTTCTACCTGACCGCCGTCGGCTCGGCCGGCGGTGGCGGCAACCCGGCCAGCCCGACCTGCAACGGCTCCACCGTCACCGGCATCGGCCTGCAGAAGGCGGGCCAGATCTACATGGCCGCGCTGAACCTGAAGACCTCGGCCTGGCGCTACGTCAACGTGCGTACGGCGACGCTGCGCGCGGCGGTCAACCTGTTCGGCGCTTCGTCGGCCGAGTGCCGCACCGTCAAGGCGGCCTGGGACGCCGTCAGCGTGCCCGCGCAGTCCGGCGAGGCGCAGTGCAGCACGGCACCCGGCAACGACTTCTCGCTGTCGGTCACCCCCGGCAGCGGCACCGTGCAGCGCGGCTCGGCCGTCACCACCACCGTCACCACGGCCACCACCTCGGGCAGCGCGCAGACGGTGAACCTCACCGCGAGCGGCCTGCCCTCGGGCGTGACGGCGAGCTTCAGCCCGGCGTCGGTCACCTCCGGCGGCTCCAGCACCCTCACCCTGACCGCGAGCGCGAACGCGGCGACCGGCTCAGCGGCGGTCGCGGTGACCGGCACCGGCGGCGTCACCCACAGCGCGACGTACACGGTGACGGTCACCAGCGTGCCGAGCGGCAACGACTTCAGCGTCTCGCTGTCGCCCGCCTCGGCCACGGTCGCGGCCGGTGGCAGCACCAGCGCGGCAGTCGCGACGGCGACCACGTCGGGCAGCGCGCAGACGGTGAGCCTGTCGGTGTCCGGTGCGCCGACCGGGGTCACGGCTTCGGTCAGCCCGGCGTCGGTGACCTCGGGCGGCGGCGCGACGCTGGCGGTCGCGGTCGCGGCGGGCACCACGGCGGGCACGTACCCGCTGACGGTGACCGCGGCGGGCACGTCGGCGACGCACACGGCCGTGTTCACGCTGACGGTGACCGGCGGCGGTGGCGGCTGCGGCGGCCTGCCGGCCTGGAGTTCCATTACGGCGTACGCACCTGACGCCGTCGTGTCGCACAACAGCCGCCGCTGGAAGTCGACCTGGTGGTCGACCGGCGCGGAGCCCGGCGCACCGGGTTCCTGGGCGGTCTGGTCCGACCAGGGCGCCTGCTGACGGCAGCCGGATGGACGGGGGCCGAACGCCGGGACGCGTTCGGCCCCCGTTCCGTGGCAACGGCCTGTTCGCCGGGCAGGTTCCGCGCCGCGCCCGGATGTGGGCGGTGTCTAAGCTGATCGGCGTGACCACCGCCGAGCAGTTCGCCCGCGCCAAGTACGTCAGCCTGACGACCTACCGCAAGGACGGCACGCCCGTGGCCACGCCGGTGTGGCTGGCGGTCGACGGCGGCGAGCTGTTCATCGTCTCGGACTCCGACGCGTGGAAGGTCAAGCGCATCCGGAAGACGAGCCGGGTGTCGTTGGCCGCGTGCGACGTCCGGGGCCGGGTCGCGCCCGACGCCGTACGCGTGGACGGCACCGCCCGGGTCCTCGACGACGCCGGCACCCAGCACGTCCGCCGGCTGATCGCCCGCAAGTACCTGATGTCGCGGGTGGGCAACTGGGCGGCACGCGTCCTGCACCTGCCGAAGAAGCCGGTCGTCGGCATCGCCGTGACGTTCTGAACGGACACGGGCGGCAGGCGCCCGGCGGTCCGTGCCCGATGTGGACGGCAAACGGAGTTTCCCCCACCGAAACGGTTGCGCACGGGGCTTCGGGATAAGAAGCTGTCTGAACCCCGTCGATCCGCGCTGGGGTTCGGGCACGGAGGACGTCAGCGATGAAGGTTACCGACCTGCGGGCGAGCCGGGCGCTGCTCGGCGCGGTCGGCGCCGGGCTGCTCATGACGGGGCTCATCGCGCTGAGCACCACGTGGCTGGCCCGCCCGGACCTGCTGCCCGACGCCGGCTCCTCCTGGTATGTCTGGCAGCGCCCCGAACGCTCCACGCTGATCATGGCGGGCGTCTGGGCGCTGTACGCCCTGCACCAGGTCGGTTTCTGGGCCCTGATCTGGTACGGCCAGCAGCGCGTGGGCAAGTACACCGGCCGGCTGCACCTGGTCAACGTGGCCGCGCTGGCGTTCAACGCCGCCTTCGTGCTGCTCCACTTCGCACAGACCCAGCTCTGGTACGACGGCCTCGCCCAGGACGTGTCGATCTGGTCGTCGCAGTTCTCCGTCATCATCCTGCTGGTCTGGGTGCTCCTCATGGAGAACGACCGCCGCGGCCTGCTCTTCGGCAAGAAGGTCCCCACCCCCGGCGGCGTCGGCATACGCGCATGGGCGCGCAAGTACCACGGCTACTACTTCGCCTGGGCCGCGGTCTACACGTTCTGGTACCACCCGATGGAGACCACGACCGGGCACCTGATCGGGTTCCTCTACATGTTCCTGATCCTGGTGCAGGGCAGCCTGTTCCTCACCCGCGCGCACGTGAACCGCTGGTGGACGGTGACGCTGGAGGTCATGGTGCTGTTCCACGGCGCGATCGTCGCTCTGAACAGCCCCAAACAGCTGTGGTTCCAGTTCGGCTGGGGCTTCGCCACGATCTTCGTCGTCACCCAGATGCACGGGCTGGGCCTGTCCCGCCGGGTCAGGTGGCTGATCGGCCTGGCCTACGTCGGCTCGGTCGGCCTGGTCGTCTCGATACTCGGCCCGGCGAAGCTGGTGACGCTGCCCCGGGTGCCCGCCGCGGAGTACGTCGGCGTGTTCATCCTCGCCGCGATCTTCGCGATCGGGCTGTGGATCGCCCGCCGGGTCGGATCGCGCCGCACCCCTGCAGCCGACCCGGCGACCGTGGCGGAGTCGCCGACCGGCGCACAGGTCGGCGTCTGACCGCGGGGCCCGATGATCTGGCAGTTCCGACGCTGGCCGTCGCCGCCAGGCGGGATACTCGACGTAAGGGGAGGTCGGGCGCGCAGATGTGCCCGGGACGCCGTCGCCAGGGTCGCCGTCGGCGGCCCGCCACGGCACCGGTGCGCCGCCCAGGGTCGACAGGAGCCGGGTATGCGGATCCGAGAACGCTCGCTCACGCCCCTCGCCGCGCTGGTGTCGGGGCTGCTCGCCGGGGTCGTCGGCACCATCTGCATGGACACGTTCCGATACCTGGGCTACCGCCGGTCCGGCGGCAAGGAAAGCCCGCTGGGCTGGGAGTTCGCGCCCGTCGAAAGCTGGGCGCAGGCGCCCGACCCGGGGCAGGTCGCCAAGCGGGTGGTGGAGGGGTTCACGCAGCGCGAGCTGCCGGACCGCTGGGCCTGGCCCGCCAGCACCGCCGCACACTGGGGCTACGGATCCGGCTGGGGCGCTCTCTACGGCATCCTGGCCGGATCGCTGCGCCGACCTCACCCGGCCTACGGACTGCCGTTCGGAGCAGCCGTCTGGAGCAGCGACTACGTCGTCCTGCCGCTGGCCGGACTGTACAAGCCGATCTGGGAATACGACGCGAAGACACTCGCCAACGACCTGAGCGGGCATCTGGTCTACGGCTTGGGCACCGGCACCGCCTTCTGGCTGATCACCAGATTCTGGTCCGGACAACGGGCGGGGGCGGCCTGCCGACGTTGCTGACCACACCCTGCTGGTGTCCCGTGTTGCCACTGCACCGGTCCATGGCCGTCAGCCGTGTGCGTCCGCCACGACCGTGTTCTGATTGGCGACCAGCAGCCAACGCTCGTCCTCCTTGGACATCACGTACATCGGCGTGCCCTCCCCCTGGTCGGTGAGCAGCACTCCGTCCGGGGAGAAGTACCGCTGGCGAACCTTGACCGCGGCGACATCCGGCCTGATGAACAGCACATGCACCACCTCGTACGAGGGCACGAGCCCGGTCATCGCCCCAGGCAGCACCTGCCGGGTGAACGCGGCGACCGCGTCCCGGCCGATCAGCAGCCGGCCGCCCCCGGTGGTCCAGATGGCGTCCTCGCGGAACAGCGCGACGAAGTCGTCGACGAGTTCGTGGCGCTGGGCGTGCTCGATGGTGGCGACCACCTGCTCAATGGCGGCGATCTCGGATGCGGTGTCGGTCGTGATGCTCATGCGGAAAGCCTGCAACCTCAAGCAGAGTTGAGGTCAACGGCGACGTGACCCGGCCGACACCGCAGCTAACTGTTCGAGGAGCCGCTGACACGCCTGCTCAGGAGGTCGGCGGCAGGACCGTGTCGAGGGTGGCGGCCCACTGGCGCAGCACCCGGGCCCGGCGGGCCGTGTCGTCGTGCAGCAGCTCGCCGAGGCCGAGACCGCGGGCCAGGTCGAGGGTCGCCTGCACGGTCTCGCGCGCACCCGGGGTCTGCTCGTCGACGCGCAGCAGCTCGACCGCCATGCCGTGCGCGGTGCGCCCGAGCGCCGCTTCCAGCGGGCGCACCTGTGCGCGCAGCGACTCGTCGACCGCGGCCGCGGTCCACACGTGCAGCGCGGCCCGGAACAGCGGTCCGCGATACAGCCCCACCAGCACCGCGAGCACCTGCTCGGTGCGCCGGGGGCCGCTGCGCAGTCCCGCGGCGGCCGTCTCGATCTCGGCGGCGCGCACCTCGGTCATGTGCTCGATCAGGCCCGTGACCAGGTCTTCCCGCGTCGGGAAGTGGTGCTGGGCCGCGCCGCGCGAGACCCCGGCGCGCTCGGCGACGACGGCGACCGTCGTGCCGGACCACCCCAGTTCCGCCATGCACTGCACCGAGGCCTCCAGCAGCCGCCGGCGGGTGGCACGGCTGCGGTCCTGCTGCGGCTCGCGTACGGGGGTGGTCGGCACGGCGATCACGCTACCCGGGGCTCAGTAGGACCTGGGCAGGCCCAGGCTGTGCTGGGCGACGAAGTTGAGGATCATCTCCCGGCTGACCGGGGCGATCCGCCCGAGCCGGGACGCGACCAGCAGCGTGGCCAGGCCGTACTCGGTGGCCAGCCCGTTGCCGCCGTGGGTCTGGATGGCCTGGTCGACCGTCTTCACGGTCGCCTCCCCGGCCGCGTACTTGGCCATGTTCGCCGCCTCGCCCGCGGCCTGGTCGTCGCCGCTGTCGTAGAGGTACGCCGCCTCACGGGTCATCAGCCGGGCCAGTTCGACCTCGATGTGGCAGGCGGCGAGCGGGTGGCTGATGGCCTGGTGCGCGCCGATCGGCGGCCCCCACACGGCGCGGGTCTTGGCGTACTCGACGGCCCGCGACAGCGCGTACCGGGCCATGCCGAGCGCGAACGCCGAGGCCATGATGCGTTCCGGGTTCAGCCCGGCGAACAGCTGCAGCAGGCCCGCGTCGGCGCTGCCGACCAGGGCGTCGTCCGGCAGCCGCACCTCGTCGAGGAACAGGTTGTACTGCTTCTCCGGCGCGACCAGCTCCGTCGGGATGTGCGTGGCGGTGAAGCCGGGCGCGTCGGTCGGCACGACGAACAGCACGGGCTTGAGCCGCCCGGTCCGCTCGTCGGCGGTGCGGCCCACGACCAGCACCGCCTCGGCCTCGTCGATGCCGGAGATGTACGTCTTGCGACCGGACAGCAGCCAGCCGTCGCCGTCGCGGGTCGCGGTGGTGGTGAGCTTGTGCGAGTTCGATCCGGCGTCCGGCTCGGTGATCGCGAACGCGAAGATCTTCGTCCCGTCGGCCAGACCCGGCAGCCAGCGCTGCTTCTGCTCGGGGGTGCCGAAGCGGGAGATCACCGTCGCGCAGATCGCCGGGGAGACGACCATCATCAGCAGCGGGCAGCCGGCCGCGCCGAGTTCCTCGCAGACCGCGGCGAGGTCGCCGATGCCGCCGCCGCCCCCGCCGTACTCCTCGGGCACGTGCACGCCCAGGTAGCCGAGCCGTCCGGCCTCCTGCCACAGCTCGGTGGTCTTCTCCCCGGCGCGGGTGCAGCGCAGGTAGTAGTCGTGGCCGTACTTGCCGGCCAGGTCGGACACGGCGCGGCGCAGGGCCTGGCGCTCGTCGCTCTCAAGGATCACGGGTGGGCCTCCGGGTCGGCGGGGGTGACGACCGCCAGCACCGCGCCGACCTCGACCTGCCGGCCGACGGCCACGGGCAGGTGGGTCACGGTGCCGCCGGTCGGGGCGGTGATCTGGTGCTGCATCTTCATGGCCTCCAGCCACAGCAGGGGCTGGCCGGCGCTGACCTGGTCGCCTTCGGCGACGGCGACGCGGATGACGGCTCCGGGCAGCGGCGCGAGCAGCGACCCGCTCGGGACCTGGACCTCCGCGGCCGGGAACCGCTCGACCGGCCGCAGGCTCACCGCCCCGAGCACCGAGTCGACACAGACCACATCGGGGTACGCCGCGACCGCGAACGCGTGCCGCACGTTGCCGCGCCCCAGCTCCACCCGGGTAGCCGTGACCTCACCGACGACGAGCTCGGGCTCCCCCTCGATCTGCACGCCGTCGCGGGTGCGCCGGTAGCCGACGTCGATCCGCCCGGCCGGGGCCTGGTAAGCGCGGGTCTGCGGCGCGGAGGCGACATTGCGCCAACCGCCCGGCAGTCCGGTCACGACGGTCGCGTTCGCGCGCTCGGCGGCCGACGCGGCCAGCGCGGCGGCGTACGCCGACAGCCGCTGCGCGTCGTCGTCGGCCAGCGGCCGAGCGAGCATGTCGAGCCCGTGCTGCTCGAAGAACGCCGTGTTGATCCGCCCGGCCAAAAACGCCGGATGCCGCAGCACGTTGACGAGCAGGTCCCGGTTGGTCACCAGCCCGTGGATCCGCGCCTGTGCCAGTGCCGCCGCCAGCGCCCGCGCCGCCTGCGCCCGCGTAGGCGCCCAGGTGATCACCTTGGCGAGCATCGCGTCGTAATGCGGCGTGACCGTGTCGCCCCCCGCAAACCCGCTGTCCACCCGCACCACCACCGCGCCGTGGCCTTGCAGTTTCGGGGAAACTGCAGGAACTGTGCCGGTGATTGCTGCACTTTCCCCGAAACTGCCGACCGGTGTCGGCGCGGGCGCGCCGAACTCGGTGGTGGTGGGGAGGGTGAAGGTGTGTAGGGGGCCGGTTTGGGGGCGCCAGGTGTGGGCGGGGTCTTCGGCGTAGAGGCGGACCTCGATGGCGTGGCCGTAGGTGGCGGGCGGGGTCGGTGGAAGTGGTGCGCCTTCGGCGATGTCGAGTTGGAGGGCGACCAGGTCGAGGCCGGTGACGAGCTCGGTGACGGGGTGTTCGACCTGGAGGCGGGTGTTCATCTCCAGGAAGTGGAAGGAGCCGTCGTCGGCGGCCAGGAACTCGACGGTGCCCGCGCCGCGGTAGGCGATGGCGGCAGCGGCCGCCGTGGCCGCGGCGTGCAGGCGTTCGCGCATCGCCGGGTCGACCATCGGCGACGGGGCCTCCTCGACGACCTTCTGGTGGCGGCGCTGGATGGAGCACTCGCGCTCGCCCAGCGCCCAGATGGTGCCGTGGGTGTCGGCCATGACCTGGACCTCGATGTGCCGCCCGGTGGCCAGGTACGGCTCGCAGAAGACGGTCGGGTCGCCGAACGCGGCGGCGGCCTCGGCGCGGGCGGCCTCGACCTGCTCGGGCAGGTCTGCCAGGGTGTGCACGACGCGCATACCGCGACCGCCGCCGCCCGCCGACGCCTTGACCAGCACCGGCAGGTCGGCCTCGGTGACCGTGGCCGGGTCGAGTTCGGGCAGCACGGGCACGCCCGCGGCGGCCATCAGCTTCTTCGACGCGATCTTCGAGCCCATCGCGTCGATGGCGTCCGGGGACGGCCCGACCCAGGTCAGCCCGGCGTCGATGACCGCCTGCGCGAACGCGGCGTTCTCGGACAGGAAGCCGTAGCCGGGGTGCACCGCGTCCGCGCCCGCGGCGAGCGCGGCCTCGACGATGAGGTCGGCGCGCAGGTAGGTGTCGGCGGCGGTGGCGCCGGGCAGGCGTACCGCGATGTCGGCTTCTCGGGTGTGCAGGGCTCGGGCGTCGGCGTCGGAGTGCACGGCGACGGTGGTGATGCCGCGTTCGCGGCAGGTGCGGAACACGCGGCGGGCGATCTCGCCCCGGTTGGCGACCAGCAGTCGGGAGATCATCTCGTCACATCCGGAAGACGCCGTAGGGACCCGGGCCGGGGTCGGGTGCCGACTGGACTGCGGACAGGCACATGCCGAGCACGGTGCGGGTGTCGCGGGGGTCGATGACGCCGTCGTCGTAGCCGAGCCCGGACAGGACCATCGGCAGCGACTCGGCTTCGATCTGGTTCTCGACCATGGTGCGTACGACCTGGTCGGCGTCCTCGTCGTAGGGCCGCCCGGCCGCCGCGGCGGACTGCCGCGCGACGATCGACAGCACGCCCGCGAGCTGCGCGCCGCCCATCACGGCCGACTTCGCGCTCGGCCACGCGAACAGGAAGCGCGGGTCGTAGGCCCGCCCGCACATGCCGTAGTGCCCGGCGCCGTAGGACGCGCCGATGAGCACGGAGATGTGCGGGACCGTGCTGTTGGACACCGCGTTGATCATCATCGCGCCGTGTTTGATGATGCCGCCCTGCTCGTAGTCCTTGCCGACCATGTAGCCGGTCGTGTTGTGCAGGAACAGCAGCGGGGTGCGGGTCTGGTTGGCGAGCTGGATGAACTGCGCCGCCTTCTGCGACTCCGCGCTGAACAGCACGCCACGCGCGTTGGCCAGGATGCCCACGGGGAAGCCGTGCACGCTGGCCCAGCCGGTGGCCAGGCTCGCGCCGTACTCCGGCTTGAACTCCTCGAAGCGGGAGCCGTCGACGACCCGGGCGATGACCTCCCGCGGGTCGAACGGGGTACGCAGGTCCGGCGGCACGATGCCGAGCAGCTCCTCCGTGTCGAACAGCGGCTCGTCGGCGTGCGGCGACGGGGCCGCGCCGAGCTTGCGCCAGCGCAGGGACGCGACGATGCGCCGGCCCATGCCGATGGCCTGCACCTCGTCGTCGGCCAGGTAGTCGGCCAGGCCGGAGACGCGGGCGTGCATGGCCGCGCCGCCCAGGGACTCCTCGTCGGCGTCCTCACCGGTGGCCATCTTGACCAGTGGCGGTCCGGCCAGGAACACCTGCGACCGCTCCTTGATCATCACGACGTGGTCGCTCATGCCCGGCACGTATGCCCCGCCCGCGGTGGAGTTGCCGAAGACCAGCGTCACCGTCGGGATGCCCGCCGCGGACAGCCGGGTCAGGTCGCGGAACAGCCGCCCGCCGGGGATGAAGATGTCCTTCTGGCTCTGCAGGTCCGCGCCGCCGGACTCGACCAGGTTCACCAGCGGCAGGCGGTTCTCCCGCGCGATGTCCATCGCGCGCAGGGTCTTGCGCAGGGTGTACGGATTGGACGCTCCCCCGCGCACCGTCGGATCATTCGCGATGATCATGCATTCGGTGTTCTCGACGACCCCGATCGCGGTGACCACGCTCGCCCCGACCGGATAGTCGGTGCCGTACGCGGCCAGCGCCGACAGCTCCAGCAGCGGCGAGTCCCGGTCCACCAGCAGCTCGATGCGCTCGCGCGGCAGCAGCTTGCCCCGGTCGTGATGCCGCTTGACGTACTTCGGCCCGCCCCCGCCCAGCGCCTTGCTGTGCTCGGCGTCGAGCGCGGTCAGCTTCTCCAGCAGCGCGCCGCGGTTGCCCGCGTAGGCGGCCGCACCGGTGTCCAGGGTGGATCGCAGGATCACAGCAGCTCCTCCGGGATGTCGACGAACCGCGAGCGCAGCCACTCGCCCAGGCCCTTGCCCTGTGGGTCGAACCGGGTGCCCGCGGAGACGCCGTCGCCGAGCAGTCCGTCCACGACGAAGTTCAGCGCCCGCAGGTTGGGCAGCGCATACCGGGCGACGGGCAGCCCCGCGGCCTCAGGCAGCAGCTTCACCAGCGCGTCGACGGTGAGCGTCGCCGCCAGCCACGCGTACGCCGCATCGCTGCGCGCCCAGACCCCGATGTTGGCGCTGCCGCCCTTGTCCCCACTGCGCGCCCCGGCGACCAGCCCCAGCGGAGCACGCCGCGTCGGCCCGCACCCGGTCCACGACGGGATTGCCGCAGCACGGGGATCGGTCGAGCCGAGCGCCTCGCTGGTCTGCTCGGTGTCGCGCGCGGCAGGCCCGAGGTCCGCGCTCAGCGGCTCGATCGGGTGCTCGGTGCCGTCAGGCAGCACGACCAGGTGCGGGACCAGTCCGGCCGGGACGGCCGCGGAGGTGAACACGCCGAACGGGGTGGCGTCGCCGGGCGGGGCGAGCAGCGTGAAGCCGGGATAGCTGGACAGCGCCAGCTCGACGGCCGCCCCACTGAAGGCGCGACCGGCCACGGCCGGGTCGGTGTCCTTGACGGTGGCGTGCAGCAGCGCGCTGGCCTCCTCCTGCCCCTCCGCGTCGGGGTGGTCGGTGCGGGCGAGCCGCCACACCAGCTCCGCGGGCGGTCGGCGCTGCAGCGACGCTTCGAGTTGCGTACGGGCCAGCGCGGCTTTCGCCGCGACGTCGAGTCCGGTGATCAGGAACGTCACGTCGTTGCGGAACCCGCCGAGCGAGTTCAGGCCGACCTTCAGCGTCGGCGGCGGGGGCTCGCCGCGCACACCGGCGATCCGCACCCGGTCGGGACCGTCGTCGGTCAGCACGACCGTGTCGAGGCGGGTGGTGACGTCGGGGCCGAGGTAGCGCGGGCCGTCCACTTCGTACAGCAGCTGCGCGGTGACCGTGCCGGTGGTGACGACGCCGCCGCTGCCGGGGTGTTTGGTGATGACGCTGCTGCCGTCGGCGTGCACCTCGGCGATCGGGAAGCCGGGCAGGCCGATGTCGTGCTCGGCGAAGAACGCGTAGTTGCCGCCGGTGGCCTGCGCGCCGCACTCGATCACGTGCCCGGCGGCGACCGCCCCGGCGAGTGCGTCGAAGTCGTCGCGGGCCCACCCGAAGTGCGCCGCAGCCGGGCCGACGACCAGCGACGCATCGGTGACCCGGCCGGTGACCACGATGTCCGCCCCCTGCCGTAGGGCGTGCGCGATACCCCACGCGCCGAGGTAGGCGTTCGCGGCCAACGGCGCGCCGAGCCCCAGCTCGTCGGCACGGGCGACTAGGTCGTCGCCGGTCACGTGGGCGATGCGCGGGCTCAGCCCGAGCCGCCCGGCGAGCGCGCCGAGCGCCTGGGCGAGCCCGGCCGGGTTGAGCCCGCCGGCGTTCGTGACGACGGTGACGCCCCGGTCGAGGACGGTGCCGAGGCACTGCTCCAGCTGCCGCAGGAACGTCTTGGCGTATCCGGTGGCCGGGTCCTTCATCCGGTCGCGGGCGAGGATGAGCATGGTCAGCTCGGCGAGGTAGTCGCCGGTGAGCACGTCGATCGGGCCGCCTTCGAGCATCTCCCGCATCGCCGACGCCCGGTCGCCGTAGAACCCGGAGACGTTCGCGATCCGCAGCGGCGCACCCGCGCGCTCTCCGGGCGCAGCCTGCGACGCCGTGGTCCGCTCGCTCATCCGACGCCCCCCGCCGCGAACTGGCCGGGGGCACGGCCGACCCCGGGCGGGCCGGCGAAGGCCTGGGCCACGTCGAGCCAGCGGTCGGCGTCAGGCCCCTCGGCGCGGACGGCGAGATCAGCGCGGTGCCGCCGCTGGGTGACCAGGAGGCAGAAGTCGAGCGCGGGGCCGGTGACGCGTTGCGCGGCGTCGTCGGGTCCCCAGGTCCACACGTCTCCGGCGGGGCCGCTGAGCCTGACGTGGAACGGCTCCGACGGCGCGTCGAGGCCGTGGGCGGCGTAGGCGAAGTCGCGGGCGCGTACGCCGATGTGGGCGACGTGGCGCAGCCGCCCGGTCGGCGGCCGGGTGACCCCGAAGGTGTCGGCCAGGTCCTGGCCGTGGGCCCAGGTCTCCATGATGCGGGCGGTGGCCATGGACGCGGCGCTCATCGGTGGGCCGTACCACGGCAGCCGGGTGCCGGGCGGCACGGCCGCGAGCGCTGCCCGCAGCTTGGCCCGGGTCTCCCGCCAGCGGCTGAGCAGTAGCTCGGGCGGCAGCACGGCGAGCTGTTCGGCCCCGGCGTCAACGAAGCGCAGCGGATCGGGTGAAGTCGCGATCTCCTGCAGCGCCTCGCCGAAGCGGTCGGGATCGGTGGCGGCGAGCAGCGAGCGCTCGTCGGTCCACAGCAGATGGGCGATCTGGTGCGCGACCGTCCACCCAGCGGCCGGGGTGGGTGTCGTCCATCGATCCGGAGGCAGGTCGGCGACGAGCCGGTCGGCGTCGGCGCTCTCGGCGTCGAGATCAGCCAGCAGCGCCTCGAGTTCGGCCATCAGGGGTGCTCCCTCCAGTCGGCTCCACCCTTCCTCCGGACCACAAAAAAGTCAAGCGTGCTTGATTTTATTGGAGATCGGCCGGCAAGGCTGCGGATTGTCGAAACCACCGCTCAGATGGGGTTCACGTACCGCCAGTGACCGCCCTCGCGCAGGAACCGGCTGTGCTCCTCCAGCACGCCCGGCCGGCCCCCGTCGCGGTAGTGGGCCCGGAACAGCACGGTCCCCTCCGTGTCGAACATGCTCCCGCGGTCGGTGGCGAGCACCTCCAGGCCGGTGTAACGCGGGCCGCCGGTCAGGTCCAGGTCCCGCGGCCGGGTGCTGGAATGCCAGGTGCGCAGCAGGTATGCCGCATCGCTGAGCGCGAACGCGCTGAACCGCGACCGCATCAGCTGCTCGGCGGTCGGCGCCTCGCCGCCCCGGTGCCAGCGCCCGCAGCACTCGTCATAGGGCTGCCCGGTTCCGCAGGGGCAGACGGCGGGCTGCGGGTCAGGCTTCCTGCGTGCACGTGCCATGGTCACCATGGTGGCCCATCACCGTCCCGGCCTCCCACCGGACACCCACCAGCCGCCTATTTGATCTTCTGTGCACTGCCGCCTCGGCGCTGCTCGACCGACTCACCGGCCGTAGTGCAGGAGCGCGACGGCAAGGCAGATCAGCGCGACGGTGGTCGCCACGGTGCGGACGTGGTTCCACCGCGACCACTTGGCCTCGTCGAACCGGGCCCGCACGCCTGCCAGGTCCGCGATCTCGTCCGGGTCGCCGGCGGCCTTGATCGCGTTGTTCATCGGCACGTTGACGGCGACCGTGATGACGAAGACCACCAGGTACAGCACGAGCGCGGCGATGGTCCAGCTCAGCGCCGGACTGCCGGGTCCGAACAGCAGCGCCACGGACGCGGCCGTGAACCCGAGCGCGCCGAGGAAGCCGCCGAGCATGAACCACGGGTTGATGATGGCCCGGTCGAGCGCCTGGAACGCGGCGACGAAGGTCCGGTCGTCGGTGCGGCGCAGGCCGGGCATGACGGTGTGGGAGTACAGGCCGAACACGCCCGCCATGATTCCCATCGTCACCGTGGCCGCGACCAGCAAGACCATCCGTACGGTGTCCACATCGTCCCCCTCGGTGCCCGCGTTACCGCGACGATCCTATGCCGGGTGAGAAATTCGTCGCCGTTCCGGTGACCGCGATGCCTGAGCTGACGGGCCTACGCAACGACGACAGCGAACGGGACCGTCGGCTGTTCCGACTGCTCGAACGTGTTCGGCAGCCACTGCTCGGCCTCGACCGAGTACGGCACCTGCCACGCGGGGTCCGGCGTCGGGTTGAGGTCGGACGGCAGCACGTCGGCGACGAAGTCGAACTCGAAGACCTCCTTCGCACCCGCCGGCACCCCGGGCCCGAGGCACCGCACGTGCACCGACGTCGGGGCCGCGAAGTCCTCGCGGGTGCACATCGCCCAGCCCGGACCGGCGAGTTTGAGCCAGTCGCCGCGCAGGCGCAGGTGCAGTTCCAGGTCACGCACGTCCGCGTCGCCGCGGTTGGCCACCGTCACGGTCAAATGACCGGAGTAGCTGCCGTCCGCCGTACGGCGCAGCGTCAGGTCGGTGGCGTCGACCCGCAGGTTGGCGTACCGCGGCTTCGTCTCGAACGTCGTCGGCCCCGCCACCTGGCGCACCTTCGTCCCGTCGAACCGGTAGGTCCGGGTCTGGAACGGCACGGTCTGCTTGCCGCCGTCGGCGTAGTGCTCGCTCAGCTCGACCTCGACGCCGACGTCGGTCCACGCGACCTGGTGGATGCCGCCGAACCCGTCGCGGGTGCCGACGATGCGACCCATGGTGACCGGCCGCCCGTTCACCCGCCGGAAGGCGATCACTTCGGTGCCCGGCGACTCCGGCCCTTCGCCGCAGCGCAGGATCGCGACGAGGTCGCCGTCCCCGTCACCGTCCACATCGGCTTCGGTGTAGCTGTCGACCCACACCGGCAGGCTGCCGCCGGCCGCGGTGCCGTCGGCGTCGAGCCGCACCTGCCCCGACGGGCACAGGGCTCCCCTGGCGCCTGCCCAGGGCGGCACCTCGATGGTTACGCTGCGGAAGGGTCCCAGGTCGGGAAGGCTGTCGTCCAGGTACTTGCGCACCGGCGTCGCCGACGGTCCCGGCGCCGACACGGCGGACCGGCTCGGCGAAGGAGTCGGCTCGGCCGGCGGGGTGGACCGACCGCGCCAGGGGCCGAACAACGACAGGACCACCGCCACCGCGGCCGCCACCGCGGTGGCCGCAGACACCGCGGCAGACCGACGATTCGCCAGCCGTCGCGACGAGGCGAGCGCCCGATCGCGCAGGTCCACCTGCCTGACCTCGCCGACCGCGCCGCCGTAGAACTCCTTCAACTCCGGAGCGAGCACCCGCAATTTGGCGAGCGCCTTGGCGGTCTGGCTCTTGACGGTGCCGATGTTGATGCCCAGGACTTCGGCGGTCTGCGCCTCGGTGAGGTCGTCGAAGAAACGCAACACCAGCACGGCGCGCTGGCGGGGCGGCAGCCGCAGCAGCACCGACCGGAGGGTGACCTGCAGCGCGGTCGAATCCGCCAGGTCCGTCCCGGTGGTGGCTCGCGTCGGGACGTCCTCGGTGAGGGTCTCCGCCACTCGCCGTCTACGCCACCAGGACACCTGCAGGTGATACATGGTCTTGCGGGTGTACGCGTCGGCCGCGCCCGTCGCGTGCAGGTTCGACCACGCCCGGTGGGTGCGGGCCAGCGCCGACTGGACCAGGTCTTCGGCGAGATGCTGGTCACCGGTGAGGAAGTACGCCGCCCGCAGCAGCGCGGCCGTACGGGCCCGGACGAAGGAGTCGAACTCTCCGGCCAGGTGGGTCACGGTCGAGGCTGCCATGCACATCAGGACGCGACCTGCCGCACCGATGGTTGCCCGGATGCCGAGCGCACGGAATCCACATTGCACCGTCGGTGGACAGGTGCCCGATCGGCTCGGTCGCGGCTAACCCGCGCGGTCGTCGAGCAGGCCGCCCAGCAGAGCGCGGATGGTGCGTTCGAACAGGTCGGCGGTGGGCCGGCCGGGGGCGGCGCCGGTGAGCGCCGCGGTCAGGCGCGGGTGGCGGACCGGATCCACCGCGCCGAAGTCGATGGCCGTGGGTGCGGCGGCGCTGCGGGCGAACAGCATGATCACGCCGTTGAGCACGCCGACGGCTTCCATCTTCTGCAGCGTCGTCCGGTCGAGCGCGGCCACCGCCTGCAGGCAGTGCTCGAACCAGGCCAACGTGTGCGGACCAGGCGCGGAGCTGGTGGGCACCGCGTCGAGCAGCCACGGCTGCGCCACGTAGAGCGAGCGGGTGGCCTCGGCGATCCCGACCAGTTCGCCGAGCCAGTCCGCACCGGACTCAGGGGTGTGGGAGAACCCGGCCATGGCCGTGTCGACCATGAGGTCGAGCAGCTCGTCGCGGGAGGCGACGTAGCGATACAACGTGCTGGCGGTCGTCTCCAGCTCGCCCGCGACGGCACGCATGGAGACGGCGGCGAGCCCGCCCGCGGACGCCAGCCGGATCGCCGCCGCGGCGATGTCCGCCAGGCGGTACTCGGGCGAGGGGCCGCGCGCGCCCCGCTGCGGCCTGGCCCAGATCGACGGACCGCGCCCCTGCTGACCAACCTTCACCCCACCACTTTAACCGCGAACGACGTTCGCAATAGCGTCACCGCACCGCCGACGGCCGCGATACACGCACCTCGTGCTCGGGGGCTGCGGGAAGATCCAGGTGCGGTTAGGGTGGGCGTGCCCGCCGCTCCGGGTGCACACGGCCACACACATCGGGGAGGCGGTCTGTCATGTCCGAGTACGACGTCCTGGTGCTCGGCGGTGTCGGCGTGGACACCATCGTGCAGGTGCCCGAACTGGCGGTGCCGCCGGGTGACTTCTTCCCGGTGCCGCCGATCCGCGACTACGTCGCGCACTCGGGCAACGGTGTCGCGCTGGGCTTCCACGCGCTGGGTCTGCGCACCAAACTGGTCGACTTCCTCGGCGACGACATGCTCGGCGCGATGGTGCTGGCCCGATACGCCGAGCTGGGTCTGGACTTCAGCCACCGCACCGCCCCGAACGGCACCCCGCGAGCCGTGAACCTGGTCGACAAGGCGGGCCGCCGGTTCTCGTTCTTCGACGGCCGCCACCCCCACGACCTGGTGCTGCCGCCAGACTTCTACCTGCCCCACCTGCAACGCGCCCGGCACGCCCACATCGCCGCGCCGCGGGCCGCGGGCGTGTTCGCCGACGCCCACCGGCTCGGCGTCACCACCTCCACCGACCTGCACGCGTGGGACGGCGAGCTCGACTGGGTGTGGCCGCTGGCCCGCGCCGCCGACCTGGTGTTCCTCAGCGCCGAGGCGGCGCCCGACCGCATCGACGACATCCTGCGCGCCGTGCTGGGCAGCGGCCGTGCGCAGGTGGTCGTGGCGACCGAGGGCGCGGCCGGCTGCCGCGTCGCCACCCGGGACACGCTCGCGGTCCGCCGGTTCCCGGCGGTCACCCCCGAGCGGCCCGTGATCGACAGCAACGGCGCGGGCGACGGGTTCAGCACCGCGTTCATGAGCCGCTGGCTGACCGGCCGGCCGATCGAGGAGTGCGTGCTGGCGGGGTCGGTGTCGGGTGCGTTCGCGTGCGGCGCGGCGGGCACCCACGAGGAGCTGATCACCGCTGAGCAGCTCGCCGCGGCGGTGGCACGGGCCGGCACCGCCGCATGAGCGGGCGTCGACGGTGCGAGACGGCCTGACGACGCGAACCGGGCGGCGCCCGGTCGGTCAGGACTGTGCCGGGTAGTCCGTGGAGACGGTCACGTCGGCCCACTTATCCGTCTCGGCGGCGCGGGCGGCTGCGGACTCGCGGGCCCGGCGCAGCGCGTCGGAGCCGAGCAGCAGACGCAGCGGCGGATCGTCGGACCCGGCGATGTCGATGAGCACCTTCGCGGCGCGGACCGGGTCGCCGGGTTCGACGTACTGCTCGCGGAACTTCAGCATCGCGCCGACGGTCGGCTCGTAGTCCGGTCCGACCGGGGCCGCCAGCTGCGCCGCCCCGCCGCTCCACTTGGTGCGGAACCCGCCGGGCTCCACGATGGTGACCTTCACCCCGAACGGCTTGACCTCGTTGGCCAGCACCTCGGAGTAGCCCTCGACGGCGAACTTCGCGGTCTGGTAGGCCCCGAGCCCCGGCGTGCCGCCGACCCGCCCGCCGATGGACGAGAACTGGATGACGTGCCCGTGCCGCTGCGCACGCAGCACCGGCAGCGCGGCCTTGGTGACGTTCACGACGCCGAACAGGTTGGTCTCGAGCTGGGCCCGGAAGTTCTCGTCGGGCGTCTCCTCCAGCGACCCGGACACGGCGTAGCCGGCGTTGTTCACGACGATGTCGAGCCGGCCGAACGCGTCGACCGCGGTCTGCACGGCGGCGCAGGCCGCGGCGGGGTCGGTGACGTCGAGCGCCATCGCACGGATCTGGTCGCCGTACTTGCGTACCAGGTCGTCGAGGGTTTCGGGTTTGCGGGCGGTGGCCACGACGTTGTCGCCGTGCTCCAGCACGGCCCGGGTGAGTTCGTAGCCGAAACCGCTGGATGTTCCGGTGATGAGCCAGTTGTTCGCCATGAGAGTCCCCCTGTCGATCCCATCTGGGCGGGTGGTCAGCGTGGGTCGTCGACCCAGGCCGGGACCAGGCCGACGAGGATGCCGACCAGGTCGTCGCGCGGGCACGGGTCGGCGGCGGTGAGCCAGTCCACGATCGCGGCCGCCAGGCCGTGGCCGAGGAACACGGCGGTCGTGGCCAGCTCGCCGCCGGGCCGCGTCGGCGCGAAACGCAGGCGCCGGAAGTAGTACGCGATGTTGTCGGCGAGCTGCCGCCCGAACCGTGCCGTCGCGGCCCCGCCCTCGGCCGAGCCGAAGACGGCCAGCAGCTCACTGCGCTGGCCTTCGACCTGGTCGAGGATGTGACCGAGGACGATCCGGGAGGCGTCCCGGCCGGTGGCCGCGCCGACCAGCCGGACCTGGACGTCCTGCTCGGAGATGGCCCGCAGGGCCTGCTCCAGGACGTACACGGCCAGGCTGCCGGTGGTGTCGAAGTGGGCGTAGAAGGAGGACCGGTTCAGGCCCGCCTCCGCCACGATCGAGCTGACCGACACCGGAGCTCCCGGGTGGCGGCCCGCGACGGCGGTGAACGCCTCGGCGAGCCTGGCCCGGGTGCGTACGGCCCGCGGGTCACGACTGTGCGTGTCCCCCTGCGCGGCCCTGATCTCCGTTCCCACCAGGCCAGCGTAACCAGGTCAACGGCACTTCGCCAACAAATGTCGGAGAAGTAGGGCCCTAGGATGGGACCCCTCCACTCGGAACAGGGGTAATCGCCATCGCTATGGACAAGCGCACGCTCGGCGCCGGCGGCCTGGAGGTCTCGGCCATCGGCCTCGGCTGCATGGGGATGAGCCAGAGCTACGGGCCGAACCCCGGCGACCGGCAGGAGATGATCTCGCTGCTCCGGACCGCGGTCGAGCGCGGGGTCACCTTCTTCGACACCGCCGAGGTGTACGGCCCGTTCGTCAACGAGGAGCTGGTCGGCGAGGCTCTGGCCCCGTTCCGCGGCGAGGTCGTCATCGCCACCAAGTTCGGCTTCGCGTTCGACGCCGACGGCCACCAGACCGGCCTGTCCAGCCGGCCCGAGCACATCAAGCAGGTCGCCGACGCGTCGCTGCGGCGGCTGCGGGTCGACGCAATCGACCTGTTCTACCAGCACCGAGTCAACCCGGACGTGCCGATCGAGGATGTCGCCGGGGCGGTCGCGGAGCTGATCGGAGCGGGCAAGGTCAAGCACTTCGGCCTGTCCGAGGCGGGCGCGCAGACGATCCGCCGCGCGCACGCCGTCCAGCCGGTCACCGCACTGCAGAGCGAGTACTCGCTGTGGACCCGCGGACCGGAGGCCGAGATCCTGCCCACGCTGGCCGAACTGGGCATCGGGTTCGTGCCGTTCAGCCCGCTCGGCAAGGGCTTCCTCACCGGCAAGATCGACCAGAGCACGGAGTTCACCAGCGCGGACATCCGCGCCGGCATCCCACGTTTCACGGAGGAGAACCGCAAGGCCAACCAGGCCCTGGTCGATCTGCTCGCGACGATCGCCGCGAGCAAGGGCGCGACGGCCGCGCAGATCGCGCTGGCCTGGCTGCTGGCCCGGCAGCCCTGGATCGTGCCGATCCCCGGCACCCGCCGGGTCGAGCGGCTCACCGAGAACCTGGGCGCGGCCGACATCCGGCTGACCTCCGCCGACCTCGCCGAGATCGAGCAGGCCACCGCACAGATCGAGGTGGCCGGGGCGCGCTACCCCGAGCACATGGAGCGAATGACAGGCCTCTGAGCCCTGGGACGCCGCCGACCTCAGGCCACCAGGCTCACCGGCAGTACTGGGCGTGCAGTTCGGCGTGGGGGCGGCGACGGCGCGGGTGACGGTACGAGGGACCCATCGAGATCTCGGCGCAGCAGTGCGAGCCCGGTGCCTGGACGAGGTGCGCCGGACAGCCCTCCACCAGCTCACGGACCTGCCCGGCTTGCAGCTCGTACGCCTCCCGGCTGCCGGTGAGCACCAGCGTGTCGGCGGCGACCGACCACATCAGATGGTCACGGTATTCCCGGTGCCAGGTCCGGCGGTGGTCGGCGACCGGGCGGCTCGGCCACGCCCCGGCGGGCAGCGTGACGGTGTGCGGCCTGCCCGGACCCAGGCGAGCCCGGACCTCCTTCCACCGCGAGGGCGGAAACGCCAGGCTGTGGTGCAGCAGGACCAGGTCCAGCGGTCGGCCCCAGTCGCACGGATCGGCCGCGGCCGACGCCCGCAACGGCAGGTAGACGATGGTGTGCGGCGATCGGGCGGCCAGCCCCCAGGCCATGGCGAACATCGCCGCCGACTGCGTGTCGACGCAGAACTGGGCGCCGAGCCGGGCTTCGTAGAGGCCGGCGAAGCCCGGCGGCTGGGCGGCCCGGACGACCCGGTAGCGGCGGTCACCGAGCCGGACCGCACTGACCAGCGTCCGCCACTCACGCTCCGCCAGGGGTGTCACCACGCCTGCACCACTGCTCGCCCCTCCGTCAGGTCATCACGTCCAGCAGGATCATCCGGGGCGCACGCGGCCTGCGGCAATCGACTTTCCGTCCCGCGGCCGGACCCGTCGACGCGGCTCATGCGCCGAACACCGCAGGCGGGTCAAGTGTTCGGCGGCCGTGCCACACTTCCGGATGAAGTAGGTTTGCCCTATATCGACTTTATGTACTTACTCGGAATAGATTTCCGGCATGGCTACTGAGATGCAGCTCCGCAAATTGGACAAGGCCTTCGGCCACCTCGACAACGACCGCAGCGGCTTCGTCGAGCAGCAGGATCTCAACAACCTCGGCCTACGCCTGCTGGCGGAGTTCGGCACCGCACACGACGCCCCGAAAGCGCAGCGGATCGCCGAGGACTTCTCCACGTTCTGGCAGGAGCTGGCCAAAGCGCTCGACGTCGACCACGACCAGAAGCTCAGCCCGCAGGAGTGGCGTCAGGGGTTCACCGAGGCGTTCGTGCACGGCGACGCCTTCGACCGCAGCTTCCGCCCCGGCGCGCTGGCGGTGCTGCACCTGGCCGACACCGACGACGACGGGCGGGTCAGCCGGGACGAGTTCGCCACCATGCAGCGCGCCTTCGGCACGCCGGTCGGTGAGATCAACCTCGCCTTCGACAAGCTCGACGCCGACGAGGACGGCTACCTCACCATCGAGGAACTCATGCTCGGCGTACGCCAGTTCTACATCGGAGCCGACGAGACCGCCCCCGGCAACTGGTTCTTCGGCCGGGTCTGACCAGGATCGAACGTCAGGGCCTGCCGCGGTTCGATTGCCGCGGCAGGCCCCGACGTCGTCCGGCGCATGCTCAGACCTGGTCGAGCAGCAGGCCGCTCGGGCCGTAGCCGATCTTCCAGTCCTCGTAGACGCCGATCTCCTGGCAGGCCTCGCAGCGCAGCGCGACGTACACCCAGCGGACGTCGTCGGACTCGCCGTCCTCGTACAGGGAGAAGCCCGCCGCCGCGGCGAACTCCTCGTGCCCGCAGTTGCAGGCGCAGACCTCGATCTCCTCGTCGTCGTCCCAGAACTCGGCGCTGTCGGCGATGAAGCCGTGCGTCCCGCAGGACACGCAGGTGCGGCGCACCGAGCCCTCGTCCTCGGCCATGACGGCGACCTCGAACGACCGGCCGCCGCACTGCCGGCACACGCACCCGCGCACCTCGTGCACCGGATGGGCGTCCTCCTCCGGCAGCAGCAGGAACTCCTTCAGCTCCTCGAACGCGGTCTCGGGTGCCATTGCGGCGGATCCGGTCATGTCGTGCCTCCCTGAGCCGTGAACACGCCGGCCGCGCCCACCGCGTGGATCATGCCGGTGCCCTCCGACGGAACACCGGGCGGGTTCCACCCGCGATGGAGCGGGCGTTCCCTGCTGGGACAAACGCGCCGGAACTGGCACGGGCCGGCGGTGTCACGGCCGTGCCCGGCGGGGTCAGCGCGGTAGAGGTGTACCGGGACCAGGCAGGTCCACTTCGGTCAGCGCCGGCGCAGGTCGCGAGCGTGGGGCCAGGCCATGCGCAGTTTTGCGGGGCGGCCGTTCAGCCGACCGGGCACACCACCCGGTTCGCCGGCGTAGGCCCGATCGACCGGGCTGCCGCCGTGCGCGACGTAGAACGCCTGCGCGGCGGTGTTCTGCTCCAGGACCCACAGGTACAGCCCGCCGGTCGTGCCTCGCTCGGCCACGACCTGCGCCGCTCGCGTGATGAGGGAGGAGCCGATCCCGCCGCGCCGCAGCGTGTTCGTGACGTGCAGGTTGTCGATGAACGAACCCCAGTCGGCGTCGTCGTCGAGGATCAGGTGCACGAACCCGACGGGCTCGCCGTCGACGTCGGCCACGATCGTGACCTGATCCGGCTTCGGCGACCGCAGGCGTTGCGACCAGACCGTCAGCCGGTCGGCCACGACATCGCCGTCCAGGAACGCGTCGGCGAACGCACCCCGATAGTAACGGCGCCAGCTGTCCGCGTGCAGTGTCGCGACGACCTCCGCGTCGACGGCCGAAGCCGTCCGCAGCTCCACCGCTGATCCCATGCCGACCACTCCCCGACGAAGGCCGCTGTTCATGCTACGGCGGCGCCGACCAGGGCGGCGGGCCCCGGAGCGGGCACCCGGATTCGTCTCAGGGGATGGACGAGCGGCGCGTCCGCCTGCTCGTCTGGCATGGTGGTGCGGTGCTGATCTACAAGATCCTGCTGCCGTCGGAGTGGGCCGCGTTCGAGCAGGCCGGGCGGTTCGACGGCGCGCCGTTCGACCACGAGTCCGGATTCATCCACCTGTCGTCCCGCGAGCAGGTGGCCGCCACCGCACTGCGGGTGTTCGGGAACGAGCCGGAACTGGTCGTGGTCGCCGTCGACACCGAGGTGGTCGCCGAGTCGCTGCGCTGGGAGGAGTCGCGCGACCGGGGCGTGTTCCCGCACGTCTACGGGCCGCTGCCGCGCAGCGCCGTGGTCGCGGTGCACCGTGTCGCGGGAGCCGCGGCGGTCGACGCGTCCCTGCCACGGTAGCCCCGCCGCCACGTCGGCCGCCACCGCCTGCGGCGCTCAGCCCGCGGCCGGGCGCGACTGATCGGCCTCGTCGAGCAGGGCCGCGAGCTCGTCCGGGGCGCGCATACGCCACGCGTCGGTGACGAGTTCGGTGAGCCGGGCGACGTCCACCCGGGGCAGTCGCAGCATCACCAGCGGGAACCCGTCGTAGCCCGGCGTGGTGAAGAACAGGTCGGGCTCGCCGAGCAGCAGCGCCTGCTTCTCCGCCTCGTCGCCGACGTACAGCACGGCCACGTCGGTGCGGATGACGCGCGGCTTTCCGGGCAGGCGCTCGGGGTAGGACCAGACGAAGCCCTTGTTCGTGACCCGGAAGTCGAAGCCCTCGCTGTCGATCTCGGTCACCTCGGGCAGGGCGAGCGCCAGACGGCGCACGTCGTGCGCGTCAGCCACCGGTGTGCCCTACCGTTCGCATACGCACAGGCTAGCGGGTTCAGCGCAGGGTGCGGTCCAGGGTGTAGCGGCGCTGCAGGAGCATCGCGACGACCATCAGCACCGCCGGGACGACGCCGAAGCCGAGCCGGATCATCGTGTGCGCGGACTCGGACTGCACGACCTCGGTGCCCGCGCTGCTGGCGGCGAAGCCGCCGATGGCCAGGCAAGCCGCGTACACGTAGGGCCCGAGCGCGCCGCCGGTGGCCTCGGCGGCGGTCCACACGCCGGTGTAGGTGCCGGCGCGGGTGGTGCCGTCGGCGCCGCTCGCCCGGATCACGTCCGGCATCATCGAGAACGGCAGCAGCTGCATCGCGGCGAACGCGACGCCGAGCACCGCGACCGCGGCGATCAGCACGGGCAGGCCCGCAGCGCTGCCGAAGGCGAGCACGACCGAGCCCGCGACGAACGCGCCCTGGGCGATGAGCAGGCCGGGCTGCTTGCCGATGCGGCGGGCGACGACGACCCAGACCGGGGTGGCGATCAGCGCGGGGGCGACGAACGCCGCGACCAGCACCGTGGTCAGGCCGGGACGGCCGAGCTCGTACTCGGCGTAGTAGGGCACGGCGGCCAGCACCAGGTGGCTGGTGGTGGACATGGCCAGGTAGGAGCCGACGAGCCAGCGGAACTGCGGGTCGCGCAGGGCGACCAGCAGGGTGCGCAGCCCCGCCTTGCCGTGTGCGGCGGTCGCCGGGCTCGGCGCGAGCGCGGTCAGCCGCCGTACGCCGCCGATCCCGATCAGCATGGTGACCAGCATCGACCCGCCGAGCACCAGACCCATGAGGGCGTATCCGGACCGGGTCGGGTCCTCCTTGCCCGCGATCATCGGTGCGAGCACTCCGCTGAGCAGGATGCCGACGGTGAGCACGACCATCCGGAAGCCCATCAGCCGGGTGCGCTCGTGATAGCCGATGGCGAGATCCGCGGGCGTGGACAGGTAGGGCACCTGGTAGGCGGCGAACAGCAGGTTGCCCGCGATGAACGCGACGGCCACCCAGGCGGCGGCGGAGTTGCCGATCAGGCCGCCGGGCACCAGGAACAGGGCGGCGAAGGCCAGCGGCAGGCCGCAGCCGAGCATCATCAGGCGGCGGCGGTGGCCGCGGCGGGAGAGGTCGGCGTCGGAGAGGTGGCCGACCCACGGGTGCAGCAGCACATCGGCGATCTTGGGCAGCAGCAGCACGAACCCGGCGATCAGGGGCGCGACGGCGAGCACATCGGTGAGGAAGTAGAGCAGCAGCAGGCCGGGTACGGTGACCCAGGTGCCCATGCCCAGTGACCCGCTCGCGAAGGCCAGCATGCCGCCGCGGGGGAGCCGCGCCGCCTCGTCCATACCTTCTCCTCGCCCGTCCGCGGGTGTAATCCAACGTTTGCTGGATAGTAGGGCACGATGGAGCGCATGACTACACCCCGACGGGGACCGGGCCGACCCCGGCGTGCCGACCAGCGCGCGACACCTGAGGTGATCATCGAGGCGGCGGCCGGGCTGTTCGCGCGGCGCGGCTTCGACGCGGTCGGCATGCGCGAGGTCGCGGCCGCCTGCGGCGTGGACGTCGCCACCGTGCACCACCACGTCGGCACCAAGGCCGCACTGTACGAGTGCTGCTTCGCGCGGGTGTTCGCGGCCGAGAGCGAGGCGTTGACCAGGGCCGTCGCCACCGCCCGGGAAGGCCTGTCCGCGGGACCCGGCCCGGCGCTGGCCGGGCTGCACGAGCTGGTCGACGTGTTCATCGACTTCCTGGAGGACCGCCCCGAAGTCACCGGGCTGTGGCTGCGCCGCTGGCTGGAGCCCGACCGGCACGCCGAACTGGACGCCCGCTACAGCGAACCGCTCTACCACGCGGTCGAGCAGGTGCTGGCCGAGGCCGACGCGGCCGGGGTGCTCAGCGAGCCGCAGCCGCACCTGGCCGTACGCAGCCTGGTCTGGTCCGTGCACGCACACGTCGTCGGCCTGCTGTCCGGCGCGAACGGAGCCCGCCAGCGCCGCGAGTTCCGCGCCTTCGCCCACCGCTGGCTGGACCGCATGTACCCGCCCCCGGCCCCTGCTTGATCGTCCGACTTGCCCGGCAGGCGTGCGAATCATGGGCGACCTTTCGCCCGTTTGCCAGGCAAGTCGAGCGATCATGGCGGCGGGCGCTTGACGCGGGGACCCCTCCCGACGCAATATCCAACGAACGTTGGATTTTTGGGGAGGGTACGCATGACGCCACGTGTCGCCGTGATCGGCGCCGGGCCGGCCGGGCTGGCCACGCTCAAGGCACTGGCCGACCGGGGCGTGCCCGCCGTCGCCTTCGACGCCGCGGCGCAGGTCGGCGGCCTGTGGGTGTACGGCGCACCGCACTCCTCGGCATACCGCACGCTGCACCTGAACACCTCGCGCACCCGCACCGAGTTCGCCGACCTGCCCATGCCCGCGGACTGGCCCGACTACCCCGACCACGGTCGCATCGCCGGCTACCTGCACGACTACGCGTCGCGGCACGGACTGCTCGACGCGGTGCGCCTGCGGCACACGGTCACCGAGGTGGTCCGCGACGCCGCTGGCTGGCGCGTCACCGCGCTCGGCCCGGACGGCACCACGACCGTGCACGTCGAAGCCGTCGTGGTTGCCAACGGCCACAACAGCCGCCCCAAGCTGCCCTCCCCCGCCTACCCCGGCGAGATCGGCGTCGAGCAGCTGCACAGCCACGACTACCGCGGCCCCGAGCAGCTCGCCGGGCGGCGGGTGCTGGTCGTCGGCGGCGGCAACTCGGCCATGGACATCGCCGTCGACGCCTCCCACGTCGCACCGCGCACCCTGCTGTCGCTGCGCCGCGGCGTCTGGATCGTGCCCAAGCACCTGCTCGGCAAGCCCTCGGACACTCTCAACGGAGCACTGGCCAAGCGCCTGCCCTGGCGGCTGCGCCAGCGCATCAGCCAGACCATGCTGCGCTTCGCCGTCGGCCGGCCCGCCGCCTACGGCCTGCCCGCCCCGGAGCACGGTTTCCTGCAGGACCACCCGACCCTGTCGGACTCGCTGCTGTCACGCATCACCCACGGCGAGATCGCCGTCCGGCCCGCGATCGACCGCTTCGACGGCCACCGCGTCCACTTCACCGACGGCGCGGCCGACGAGCTCGACCTGGTCGTCTGGTGCACCGGCTACGACATCGACCTGCCGTTCCTCGACCCGGCCCTGCTCGGCGACGGCGCGGACCGGTTGCCGCTCTACCGGCACGTGTTCCACCAGCAGGCCCCCGGGCTGATGTTCGTCGGCCTGATGCAGTCCACCGGCTCCGCGCTGCCCGTGGTCGAGGCCCAGGCCCGACTCGCCGCCGCCCACCTGGCCGGGCAGTACGCCCTGCCCGACGCCGCCGGGCAGGCCGCCGACATCGCCGCCGAGCATCGCGCCGCCCGCGACCGCTGGGGCGAGCGCCGCCCCGCCATGCGCATCGACTTCGACGCCTACCTCGCCCTCGCCGCGAAGGAGCTGACCGACGGCGCGGCCCGGGCCCGCCGCGGCCAGGGCGTCACCTGGAACAGTGAGGAGCACACCCGATGAGGACCCTCAACGGCCGGCGCGTCATCGTCACCGGCGCGAACGGCACCTTCGGCCGGCTGCTGGTCGCGCGGCTGGAACTGGCCGGGGCCCGGGTCGTCGGCCTCGACCTGCGCGCCGACACGGTCGGTACGTCGCCCGTCATCGCCTGCGATCTGACCGACGGCGCCACCGTGCCCGGTGCGGTCGCCCAGGCGGTCGAAACGCTCGGCGGCCTCGACCTGCTGATCAACAACGCGGGCGTCGGCGGCCCTGCCCCCGCGGAGCTGCCGCCCGGCGACGCCGCCCGGCGACAGCTCGACGTCAACCTGATGGCGGCGTGGCACACCACCGCCGCGGCCGTGCCCGCGCTGGAGCGCAGCCGGGGCCGGGTGGTGTTCGTGTCCAGCCGCATGGCGCTGCTCCCGCTGCCCCTGGCCGCCGCGTATGGCGTCAGCAAGCGCGCCCTGGTCGCGTACGCCGACGCGCTGCGACTGGAGGTCGGCACCCACATCGGCGTCAGCGTCGTCTACCCGAGCATGGTCGCGTCCCCCATTCACGACGCCTCCGCGCAGGCCGGCCTGTCCCTGCAGGGCGTGTCCCGGTACGAGCCGGTGGAGGGTGTCGTGGCCGCGATCCTGCGAGCGGCGACCGCCCGCAAAGCCCCCCGCGACGTGGCCACCACCGGACGCGGCCGGTTCGAACTGCTGCTGGCCCGGCATCTGCCGTCGGTGACCGGCGCGATCGTGCGCCGCACCATCGCCAAGCGCCTCGCGGCGGGCGACCTGGACCAGGCCCCGCTGGCCGCGGGCATGCGGCGTCGCGCCGGGCGCTGACCCGGCGTCGAAGCACCCCGGTCGGGAGGGCCGCGCGGCGTGCGTCCGGGCAGAGGCACGCCGCGCGGCGGTCCGTCACAGACCTGAGTGCACCGCGGACATCAGGGTGCCGGACCCGGTGTCACCCGACATCTCCCAGATCATGCCGCCGAGCAGTCCCTTCTGCTTGATCCAGGCGGTCTTCTGGCCGATCGACCAGGTGTCGTCGAAGCTCCACCACTGCCCGCCCGCGCCGGTGTAGCAGTAACTGGAGACCGACTGCACGTCGTGGTACACCGTGCAGCCCGGCACGCTCGACAGCAGGTTGGCGTAGCCGCGGGTGCCCGCCTCCTCGGCGAACTGGCCCGGGGCGGCGCCGGTCGCGGTCTGCCACTCGCCGTTGACGCCGCCCGCGGCGACCCCCTGCCAGCCGCGGCCGTAGAAGGCCACCCCGATGGTGAGCCGCCGCGGGCTGACCCCGGCGTCCAGATAGGTCTGGATCGCCTTGTTCACGCTGAACTCGAACGCGTACGGGTCCTGCGTGTCGCGGTACAGGTTGGCCTGGTGGCCGGTGCGGTTCGGCTCCCACGAGTTGTCCGAGCCGGAGCCGTGGAAGTCGTAGCCCTGCACGTTGGCGAAGTCCATGTAGTTGAACACCCCGTTCGGGCCGATGTCCCAGCCCGCCGCGATCTTCGCCGGGTCCGCCGGGGTGAACGCGGTGATCAGGTACCGCTTGCCGGTGGTCGCGGTCAGCGCGTCGAGCTGGCGGCGGAACTCGGCGGTCAGCGCCGTGTTGTTGGCCTTGTCCGCCGGGCTGACGTGGTTGCCCGGGTGGCCCTCCGCGCCCGGCCACTCCCAGTCGAGGTCGATGCCGTCGAAGATGTTCGCCGCGCTGCCCGGGCCGCCCGCACCGTTGTACACCGGCAGGTTGCCCTTGAGGTAGATGTCGATGCAGGACCGGACGAACTTCTCCCGGGCCGCGGGCGTGGCCGCGACGTCGGAGAAGTACTTGGAGTAGGTCCACCCGCCGATCGAGATGAGCACCTTGAGGTGCGGGTGCTTGGCCTTGAGCTTGCGCAGCTGGTTGAAGTTGCCGCGCAGCGGCTCCCAGCCGGTGTCGGCGACGCCGTCGACGGACTGCGACGCGGCCATCGGGCGGCCGTAGTCGGCGTCGGCGTCACCGGCGCCGGTGCCCTGGTCCGGGTCCTGCGGGTTGGCGGTCGTGCCGCGGGTGACACCCTGCAGGCAGGTCAGGTTGACCGGGTCGATGTTGGCGAAGGCGTAGTTGAGATGGGTCAGCTTGGCCGCCGAGCCGCTGGTGTCGAGGTTGCGGACGAAGTACTGCCGGCCGTAGATGCCCCACTGCACGAAGTAGCCGACCTTCGCGTAGCTGCCGGCGCCGACGACGTCGTCGGTGGTGACAGTGACGGCGTTGGAGGCGGCGGAGGCGTTGTCGTAGGTGTCGCGGGCCTTGACCGTGAACGTGTACGCGGTCATCGGCGACAGCCCGGAGACCACCGCCGTCGTGCCGGTGACGCTGGCACGCAGGGTCGTGCCGGTGTAGACGTCGTAGCCGGCGATCCCGTTGGCGTCGGTCGCGGCGTTCCAGGCGAGGGTGACCAAGGTGGCGGTCTTCGCGGTCGAGCGCAGGTTGCCGGGCACGGTCGGCGGGGTGGTGTCGTTGGCCGGGTTCAGTGTGGTGGCGCTGACCGGCGCGCTGAGCGCGGACAGGTTGCCGCGGGTGTCGCGGGCCCGCACGGTGAACGTGTAACCGGTGTTCGGGGTCAGGCCGGTGACCGTCGCGCCGGTGGTCGTGCTCGTGGCCACGACCGTGCTGCCGGACAGGACGTCGTATCCCGCGATCGGGAAGTCCGTCACCGCGGCGGCGGTCCAGGCCAGCGAGACGGTGCGGGTGGTGCGGCTGGTGACGGTCACGCCGGTGGGCGTGCCCGGGGCCCGGTCGGCGCTGCCGTCGCACTTGTTGCCGTTGATCCGGCAGTTCAGCGGGGCCGCGCCGGAGCCGTACGCGATGAACCAGGGGCTGTAGGGCTCGGTGCTGGCGCCGGCCGCGACCGTGCCGTTGTAGTGGGCGTTGACGACGGTGACGTGGCTGCCGTTCTGGCTGGCCGTGCCGTTGTAGAAGTTGCTCATGGTCACGCCCGCCGGCAGGTCGAACTCCAGGGTCCAGCCGGTGATCGCGGCGGAGGTGGGGTTCGTGACCACGAACTTGTCCATGAACCAGGATCCGTTGTTCGCGCTGGAGAACGTGGCGGTGAGCCCGGCCGGCGCGGCCGACGCGACGCCGGGCAGCGCCAGGGTCGCGCCGCTGACGGCTAAGACGAGGATCGCGGCAAGGGAGCGGATCTTGCGCATGTGCCCTCCTGTTATTAGGAAACTTTCCTAATACTGGGCCTGCCGAACCGCGCGGTCAATGCCAGATTTGCATCTCTCGATGTAAGTCGACGCCGTCGCAGGTCCGAAACGGCTCGGTGAGCACAGCGGCTACCTGAGTTTGCCGTCGAGCCGCGGCCGCGCCGTTCCGTCCACCTCGGTGCAGATGCCGAACACGCGGGCATGGCCGGTCCAGCCGTTGACGCGGCCTCGGTTGTTGCTGATCTGCACCCGACCACCCGCGGCGTCCACCGCAGACACCAGGTGCAGATAGACCGAGCCCGCGACGCGCGCCAACACGATGTCGCCGACCTGGACCGCCGCCGGGTCCACCGGCGCGACGGTCACCAGGTCCCGGCTCCGGATCAGCGGCACCATCGAGTTACCGGTGGGCCGGAACCGCACCGTCGCCCCGGCGACGACCCGCGTCGCGACGCTGTCGAGCACTCCCATGGCCCACAGGATGCACGGGCGCACAGGGCGCGGGCCACCGAATTCACTTCACGGCCGCCGCCGGGTAGTGGTGCGCGCCATGCGGATCCATCGAAGTGTGTGCGCGGCGCGGCTGGAGGCGGGCGTGACCCGCGCCTACGGTGACGCCACCCCTGTTACCGGAAGGAGTCGGTCATGTCACCACGTGCCCGCGCTGCCGCCGCGGTCGCCGCCGCGCTGCTGGTCGTCCTCGGATCCGCCGCACCTGCCGCCGCCGCGACGCCCTACACGGTGCCACCCGTCGCCGGCACCCTGAAGACCTACAACATCTCCAGCGTGTACGTCGCCGGCGTCTCCTCCGGCGGCTACATGGCGACCCAGCTGCACGTGGCCTACTCGGGCCGGATCAAGGGCGCGGCCGTGTTCGCCGCCGGGCCCTACTACTGCGCGCAGTACAACGCGAGCCGGGCGCTCTACGCGTGCGGCGACAACCTCTGGTCGACGCAGCTGAGCAGCCTGGAGTCGTACACCTCGCTGTGGTCGAGTTACGGCTGGATCGACCCGCCGTCGCAGCTGTCCGGCGATCCGGTGTACGTCTTCCACGGCAACAACGACAGCACCGTGAAGAAGTCCGTAACCGACGACCTGGTGAGCTACTACCAGCACTTCGGCGCGAGCGTGTCCTACAACTCGGGCAGTTCCGCCGGGCACGCCTGGGTCACGCCGTACGGCACGGGCGGCTGCACGGCCACCGCGTCGCCGTATCTCAACGACTGCGGCACCGACCCGCAGAACGCCATGTTCGCCAAGCTCTACGGCTCGGTGAGCGCCCGCAACACCGGCCCGCTCACCGGCTCGCTGATCCGCTTCGACCAGAACACGTTCGCGGTCAACGGCTTCGCGGGCGGGCTGAGCATGGGCAGCAGCGGCTTCGCGTACGTGCCGAGCAGCTGCGCGGCGGGCCAGAGCTGCCGCCTGCTGGTCACCCTGCACGGCTGCTCCCAGGGCTACGACGCGGTAGGCACGGCGTTCGTAGACCGCGCCAACCTCAACCAGTACGCCGACACCAACAAGACCGTCGTGCTGTACCCCCAGGCCACCGCCTCCGCCGTGAACCCCTACGGCTGCTGGGACTGGTGGGGCTACCTCGGCTACACCAACTACCCGATCAAAGGCGGCCTCCAACTGGAAACCATCATGAACATGATCCGCCGCCTCGACGGCTGACCTGTTCCCTGCCGCAACTCTTAAACCGTCGCGGTCTCCGGGCTCCCCGGAGGCCGCGAGTCTCTGAGAGTTGCGGCAGGGGCCGGTCAGGTGAGCAGGACGCGGAGGAGGAGGGCGGCTTCGGGGTCGATGAGGGTGCGCATGTCGATGAGGGCCTGGTCGGCGCCGCCGGCGACGCCCATGAACTTGCGCAGGTGCTGCAGGCGGCCGCGGGCCTCCTGGGCGGCGTGGTCGTCACGGTCGGCCAGCCGTTGCAGGCCCGCCTCGACGCGCGCCACGCCCCTGACCACGACCAGGGCCGGGTGGTCGGGCAGGTTGACGCGGTCGAAGTTCACGCCGCGGAAGTCGACGTCGTCGAAGACGGTCACGCCGCGCATGTCGACGTCCTGCATGGGGTTGGGCGCCAGGTCGCGCTCGGGCTCGAGCACCCGGCCGTCGAACACGACCTCGCGCAGCACCCCGGCGAAGCGGCAGCGGACCAGGCTGGCCTGCCAGAAGTTGGTGCATTCGAGCTGGGCGTGGGCGAAGTCCACGTCGGTGAACGAGGCGACGCCGCAGCCCAGCCGGGACAGGTCGGCGTGCCGGAAGTCGACGTCGCGCAGCCGGTTGGCGCGCCCGGCGTACCAGCCGCCGACCGACGAGCGGGCGAGGTCCGCGGCGAGGAACGAGGTGTCGCTGACGTCGGTGGCCCACATCCGCAGGCCGACGCAGTGCGCGCCGTCGAACAGGCTGTTGTCGACGACGCAGCCGAACAGCCGCAGCCGCGGCAGGTGCGCGCCGCGCAGGTCGAGGTCGACCAGGCGGGCGCGCTGGAACTCCAGCGTCGCCGCGACGTCGGAGAACTCGAAGGTGAAGGTCATCCCGCCGGCCTGCCGGGTCGCGCTGTCCGGTTCGGCGGCGCGGGGCTCGGGTGCGCCCAGCCCGCGCAGGTCCCAGCGGCCGTCGATGCGGTCCAGGGCCAGGCCGTCGAGGCGCTCCCCCGCCCGCAGCCGGCGGATGACCTCGGACTGCAACTCCGGCCCGCCGGACACGAGCCAGCGCTCGACGAGCGCCTCATCGTTGAGCATGCGGACCCCTCGTATCGACAACGCCGCATGACGAGCCGCTCGGGGCGCAGCTCAACGGGTCGTTGGCGATCAAAAGTAGGTCGCCGGGCGCGGCAACTCAACAGGTCCCCGCCCGAGATGTCCGATACGTCCGACCGCGTTACCGAACCTTGACCCGATGCCGGGTCTTCACCGCAGTAGCGGCAGCTCGTGACCGACGGTGACGCCGTCGAGCATCGACCTGCCGAGCGGAGTGACCGAGTGCAGCATCGACGTCCCGGACCGCCGCGACACGATCAGGTTCGCGGCGCGCAGCGCCGTGGCGTGCTGGCTCGCGCTCGGCGCGGACACGTTCGCCCGCCGGGCCAGCACGGTGGTGCTAACCGGCCCCGCCGCGACCGCTTCGAGCACCGCGGCCCGGGTCCGGCCCAACAGCGCCGCCAGCGCCGCGTGCGGCGGGCCCGACGGGTCGCCCCAGAGCTGCGCCGCCTGCCGCAGATCGCGCACCGCGGGGTAGACCAGCACCCTGGTCCGCTGATCCAGCGACACGTACAGGTGCGGCGCGGGCCAGCAGAAGGCCGACGGCGCCAGCAGCAGGTCGCCGCCCGCCAACGTGACGTCGCCGTCGCCATGCGACGGGATCTCCAGCACCGGCGGGTCCCAGCGCACCAGCGGGTGCAGCCGGCCCAGTGCCGCCCCCACGCCCTCGGCCAGCAGGACTCGCCCGAACTCGGCCTGCTCGACGTCGACGAGCCCGCCGACCCGGCCGTCGGCGCCCGCCAGCGCCGCGTGCCGCAGCTCCTGCAGCGCCAGGACGAGGTCGCGACGCGCCTCGTGGTCACCCGCGACCAGGTGCCGCAGCCACGACGGCGGCCGTCGCCCGCGCAACCGGGCGAGCCCCAGCTCGGCGTTCAGCTGCGGCTGCGACAGGGCGAGCAGGTTCTCGGCCGCCTCCTCGGCGGTCGCCTCCGCGCCGGCGAGGGTGATCAGGTCGACCTGCATCTCCCGGTACGGGAACAGCCAGGTCGCGGTGTCCACCGCCCGCGGGGTCAGCCGTGCCCTCGCCTCGGCGCGCCACCGCCCGTACAGGTGGTCGTCGTCGCGGGCCGCCATCGCGGGCGCGGCCAGCTGCGCCAGTGCCAGCGGCCCCAGCCGGACCACCCGGACCCGGGAGAGGTCCTGCGCGGTGACATGGATCCGCAGCATGGTCGTGCCCTCCCGGCGCTCGGGCGGGCGCACACCGCCATGCCGAGGTCACCGCTGCCGTCGGCGTGACCCGGCGCGCGGGATTGGCCTCCCCCGTAGCGGCCAAGCCCGCGAGGGTCGAGCGCCGCGGCGGGACCCGGCGGCGCCCGACCATGCGCCGGTTCCCCGCAGGCGATGATGCTCGACCCAGCCCCTGCGGTCGAGGCTATTCGGCCACCGCCGAAACATGCTGCATACGGACGTGGGGACGCCGGCCGCAGCCGACGTCCCCACGCAGGGCGGCACGAGGTCAGCGCGCCTGGAGCGCGTCCAGCGCCACCGCCATCGCCACGACCAGGCGGCGGTCGATGGCCGGGTCGTGGATCTCGACGGTGTACTTGTCGCGCACCAGCGCGAACTTCTTCACCACGGAGAACACCGGCACACCGTCGCGCACGAAGTCGAAGTGGTACGGCCAGAAGGTCAGGTCGGCGAAGCGGCGCAGCAGCGCGATGGGCAGGCTGCGCTCCTGGCCGGTGATGCGTGCGCCACCGGCGGGCTCCACGTGCCAGGTCGAGCGCAGCAGCGACTTCGCGAAGTCCTTCTTGAACAGACCGATCGGCGCGCCGTTCTCGTCGGTGACGTCGTAGGTCGCGCCGAGGTCGATCACGCTGCGGGCCTTGAATGCGGCGAACACGCCGGTCTTGCTGTCGTCGCGGTACAGCGTGACCTGCTCCTTGAAGGCCATGCGCTTCTGCTCGACGAACGCCAGCTGCGTGCCGGGGGTGCCGTCGGGCTGCACCGACGTGACCTCGTACCGGTTGATCATCATGGTGAAGCGCTGCTTGATGAACAGCGTCTGCTGAGCCTGCAGGGTGGCCAGATCCACGAGGGGGTGTCCTTCTTCCGGGGGTGAACGCGAAACATGAACTGTCCGCGGGGCGACAGTGTGTCACGGCGGCACCAGGCCGGACGCGCGCTCACCTCGACAGACCGGTGGGGCGCGGCCGTGGCCACGCCCCACCTGTCACGTTGCGCCGTCAGCCGTGCTGTATCGGCAGCTCCTTCGGGCCGTCCGGCGTGCTCGCGACGATCTTCGTGATCTCGGAGAAGTCGTAGGACTCCTGGGCCGCGCCCGTCAGCAGATACCACTCGCCGTCGACCTGCGCCTCGCGCACCACGCCGCCGGGAAAGTGGACCTCCACCCGGGTGACGCCCGCCGGCGCGCGCCCGAAGGTGTACGCCGCCGCGGGCTCGGACCCGAACGCCGACGAGGCGTTGCTCAACCGGCCCGGCGGGTGCGACGGCCGCATCGTGGTGGTCAGATCGGAGAGGCCGATCTGCACCGCGTGCTGCTCCGAACCCAGCCAGCACGCGGTGCTGCCGCTGTCGTCGGCGTACATCAGCAGCCGCAGCCGCCCCGGCACCGGCTCCACCTCGAAGCGCAGCGGCGGCAGCTCCGTCAGCCCCGCCTGGGACAGCTCGCCGGCGGCGTAGTCCGTGCAACGCCCCTGCGCCGTCGTCGCGCTGCTGGTGGGCCGGGGCGGTTTGCCCTGCACCGACGCCGAGGGCGGCGGCACCGCGGGTTCCTCGTGCGACCGTGGCGCGGCCAGCAGCAGGAAGGCCGCGCCGAGCATGACCACCCCGACCAGCACCCCCACGGCCAGCGCCAACACCGCGGCCGGCCGCAGCCGCGGACGGGCCCCGATGATCCGCGCCAGCGGCACGGCAAGGTGCGTGTCCCGGTGCGCCGCGCGGACCAGGTCCGCGAGACGCTCGTCGTCCAACTCCGTCATCACAGCTCCTCCCCGACGAGCGAACCGTCGCCGACCGCGACGGCGAGTTGGGCGCGCAGGGTCGCGAGCGCGCGGTGCAGGTGGACGTGCACGGTGGCCGCGCCGATGCGCAACGTCCGCCCCGTCTCCTCCGCCGACAGGTCCGCCAGCAGTCGCAGCGCTACCACCTGGCGCTGCCGGGTGGGCAGCGCCATGACCAGCACGCGCAGCCGTGCGTCGAGCCCGCCCGGGTCGCGGTCGGCGACGCCGCCGACGTCGGGTGGGTCGCCGAGCAGTTCCCGGCGCAGCCGTCGCCACCAGGTCCGCTGCTCGTTCAGCGCGGTGCGTAGCACCCACGCCGTCGGGTTGGGATGCGCTCCCACCGTCTCCCAGCGGGCGTACGCCCTGGTGAACGCCTCCGCGACGGCGTCTTCGGCACCGGGTTGCCCGCGAGTGGCGACCAGGAGCGCCCGGTAGACGGCGTCCTTGCGCGCCGCGTAGAACTCGCCGAAATCGTCCATCGACACCACCTGTGGCCGGGGAAGGGAACTCTCGCATGGACTACGCGCGACACCCCGTCCGGCCTTTACCCGCCCCGCGCGGGGTCCGCCACGTCATGGGGACAGCGGAGACAGGACCTGGGTGCGACACTTGCCCGCTGAGATCAGCGGGGAGGGAGCCGGGTGCACGACGAGATCCTGTGCGGGGTGGCGGCCAACCCCGGGGCGCCTGTCGACGTGCTGTTGCGCCTGCTGGCCGCCGAGGCACAGGCATGCTGGGACATCCTGTGCACAGAACGCGACCTGCCTGAAG
Organism: Catellatospora paridis; assembly: GCF_009720365.1. Lineage (GTDB taxonomy): Bacteria > Actinomycetota > Actinomycetes > Mycobacteriales > Micromonosporaceae > Catellatospora > Catellatospora paridis. Next base: position 143,152 of record NZ_ML769322.1, read on the forward strand.
AGCTCCTCGACGCCGTCCTGGCCCACCCGGACCGCCACGTGCGCAAGCGCATCGCCCACAACCCCCACCTCGGCCCGGGGCAGCGAGCGCGTCTCATCGACCACCCGGATCCGATGACCGCCGTCGCCATCATCCGCGATCCACGGCAGTGGCCCGCCGGGACCAGCCCGCGGCCCCTGCCAGACGACGTCATCCGGCGGCTGCTCGGCACCCCTCACCCGCTGCTGTCCCCCGGGGAGCTGCTGGACGAGCTGACATTCACGCTCTTCGGACGGCAGGCCTGCGAGGTCGCGGCGACCCATCCGCTGCCCGTGATCCGTGCTGCGGCGTGCGGATACCGGCGTGCCTTGTCAGACGAGCGGTGGCTCGCCCTCCAGCGCGATCCTGACCCGCAGGTACGCGCGGCCACCGCCGACACGATCGCCTATTACGCACAGGTGATGGAACCCGCCGACCTGCCGCCGTATCGCGGCCACTATCACTGGCAACTGCTGCAGAGCCGGCGCCTTTCGCGGGCGCTGCTGGACCATCTGATCGCCCACGGCGACGAGCGCGATCTCCAATTCCTGGCGTACAACCCCCACCTGCCACCGGACGTGGTGGAGACGCTGATGTCCCATCCGGACACAGGCGTCCGCTGCACCGCCGCCGACCGTGACGATCTGACCGCCGATCAGCTGAAACGCCTCACCGTCGATGAGGACAAGTCGGTGCGGATCTCGGTGTCGACGCATCCCGGGCTCAGCGAGACCCAGCGGGCGGCGATCGCGGTCGACCGCTGGCCGCAGGATTCGTTCAACCGGATCAAGCCGGGGCTGATACCGGAACTCGCGGTCAGCATCGCCCACGCCTACTCAGTGAATCTGCTGCTGCGCCGCCGCGCCGCGAGCGACACCCGGCTACCGCAGGCCGTCGCCGTCCGGCTGGCCGAGGACCCGGATCAGGGCGTACGCGTCCGGCTCGCGCTCCGCCACCCGGCCCCACCGCCCGCGCTGCTCCTGCGCAGCTACCTGGATTACGACGGGCCGGACCGGCTGCACCTGACGACCCGCCCCGGCTTCCCGGTCACCGACCTGGTCCGCTTCGCTCGCGACCCGGACCCGGCACTACGGCTGCTGGCGTTGCTCGACCCCGAGGTGCCACCGGACCTGGTCGACCGGTTCGTCTCCGATCCGGACGGCCGGGTTCGCTCGGCCGCGGCCGCTCATCCCCGCCTGCCCGCCGACCGCCTGCGCAAGCTGCTCGGGACCGGCCTGGCGCGCCACGCCGCGGCGAATCCCGCACTCGACGCGGCCACGCTGCACGAACTGCTGGACGGGGCGGGAGTCCCCGCGGCGACGCACTGACCCGCGCCGCAGATCCACAGCTCGGGTACACGGCAGCGCACCGTCCTCTCATCCCGGATGAACCGGCCCGCGGCGGCCGGGGTCGCCGCGCTCACGGTGACGGTGTTGGCGGCGACGTCGACATACCAGCCGTGCACGTCGCGGGGCCGCGGCGGCTTTGCCGTCGAGCCTGGCCTTGACGGCGTCGAGCTGCCGCTCGCTGCGGTCGACCCGGACGGGCAGCGCGCCCGCGGCACGGGCCTGGGCGGCGGCGACCTCGTCGAGGACGCCGACCTTGAGGCGGCCGTCGTCGGGCGAGTACCAGGCTCCGGCGAACCGGCTGCCGAGGCGGGCGCGCACGTCGCGCTCGACGACGGGCGCGGCGGCCTCGTGTGCCTGTCGGACGCGGGCCTGGTCGGCGGTCAGGCCCAGGTCACGTTGCAGCGCCTGCTGCATGCCGAGGGCGGGGTCGGGGGTGGGGGCGGCGTAGGCGGGTGCGGGGGCGATCAGCGCCACGGCGAGCACCGCCGCGCTGGTCAGCGCAGTGAGTCTCACGTCGAGTCCTTCAGGGGTAGGACGGATCAGGGCGTGAGAGCGCTCTCAAGAAACAGACTTTACTGTGGACGGATCCGAAGTCAATAGATACCGATGTATTACTCTGCGTGCGCGACCAGCACACCGCGCACAGTGATCGCCCGCGTCGAGGGTCAGGGCTCGGGGAAGGACTCGCGGGCGAGGGCGAAGATCTCGTCCGGCGCGGCGGTGTCGTCGGCGGAGGTGACCGCCTCGGTGGCGGCCATCGCGATCGCGGCCAGGCGGCGCAGCTCCTCGGCGGGCACCTGCCCGCGCAGGGCGTCGAACTCCTCTTCCTCCTCCAGCTCGCCGTGCTCGATCACGGCGTCCCGCAGGTTGGCCAGCTTGTCCGCGAAGTCGTCGTGCGCCAACCCCAGCTCGTACAGCTCCAGCAGGTCCTGCTCGGCCTGGTCCTCCTCCTCGGTGCGGGCGTCCACCACGGCGTCGCCGTCGGACAGCCGCGCCCGCGCCAGCGGATGCACCAGCAGCTGCTCGATGCTCTCGTGCACGGCCAGCAGGCGTACCAGCTCGGCGAACAGGTCCCGGCGGCGCGCGCCGCGCGCGGCCTCCAGCTCGTCGAACAGGTCGCCGAGCTGCTGGTGCTGGACCAGCAGCACGTCGATCACGTCGCCGGGGTCGAAGGGCGGCGGCGACGGGTGGGCCGCGGCGGGCACGCGCTTGGCCGGGCGCGGCGGCTTCGGCACCCGCGAGCTGGGCGCCTGGTCGTCGGGCGGCACCACGCTCTTCTTGCCGGTGGCGACCTTCGCGATGGGGCGCGCCCGCTGGTCGGAGTGCATGGTCTTGACCAGTTCGCGGACCAGCTCGTCCTTGTGCATCTGCGAGGTCCCCGGCACGCCCTTCTCCCGCAGCAGCGCGCGCAGTTCCTGCACCTTCATCCGGTACGCGTCGCGCTCGGTGCGGCCACGCTGCTCCGCCTGGGCGTCGCCGGTCGTCTCGTCGTCCGCCGGCTCGCGCTGGGCCATCCCGCGTCACCTCACAAAGTCCGTTTCGTCACCATAGTGACCGAACCATGGATGCCGCGGGCCGAAACGGCGCCATGGCCGCCGCACGGGTCACCGCAGACCCCGGGTGGGGCGGCTACCGGCCGAGGTCCCCGGAGCGGTAGTGACGGCGGCAGAGCACCTGGTACCGGACCTCTGACTGGTCGGCGGCAGCGGTGTCGCCGATGACGACCTGCTCGCCCTCACGGGCCACTGCGCCACCGACGATGCGCGCGTTGAGCAGGCCCTCGCGGCCGCACCAGCACAGCACCTCGACCTGCAGCCGGTTCACCTCGTCGGCCAGCTCGAACAGCCGCTGTGCGGCCGGGAACAGGAACGAGCGGAAGTCGGAGGCCAGGCCGAAGGCGTACACGTCGACGTCGTAGGAGTCGACCAGGTCGGCCAGCTGCTCGATCTGCTCGACGGTGTAGAAGCACGCCTCGTCGCAGATCAGGTAGTCGATCCGGGCCCCGTCGCCCCACTCCTTGCGCACCAGTGCGATGAGGTCCATGTCGTCGGTGACCTCGACGGCCGCGTGGGCCAGCCCGATCCGGGTGGTGACCTGCGGACCCATCGACCGGTCGTTGCGGGTCAGCACGAGCCCGCGGCGGCCCTGGCGGCCGTGGTTGTGATCCATCTGCAGGGCCAGGGTCGACTTGCCGCAGTCCATCGGGCCCCAGAAGAACTTCAGCGCGGCCCCGTGGCGCAGTCGGCCGTCCCCCGCGGACTGGCAGTGCGCCGGGGCGATGGTGGGTTCGTCAGCAGCGGTCACGGAGGGGCAGCCTAGTGGCTACCCCTCCGTTATCGGGAATCCATGACGGCGATTCGCAGGCCGCCGGGCGTGTCAGAGCTTCTCGGGCGGGGTGTTGCCGACGGCGGCGATGGCCCGTGCCATCGGCACCATCATCAGCATGATGAACCCGGCGACGAAGAACACGATCAGCGAGATGATCGCGACCCGGTAGGAACCCGTCAGGTCGTACGCGAGACCGAACAGCAGCGGCCCGAGCCAGCTGGTGCCCTTGTCGGAGATCTCGTAGAGGCCGAAGTACTCGCCCTCCTTGCCGCGCGGGATCAGCTGACTGAACAGCGAGCGGCTCAGCGCCTGGCTGCCGCCGAGCACGATGCCGATCGCGCCGCCGAGGATCACGAACGGCACCGCCTGGCCGTACGGCAGGAAGAACGCCGCGATCAGGATGCCCGTCCAGCCGACGAGGCTGCCGAGCACGGTCTTCCACGCGCCGAACGTCTTGGCCAGCCGGCCCAGCAGCATCGCGCCCGCGAACGCCAGGAACTGCACCATGAGAATGGTCGGCATGAGCACGGTGTTGTCGAAGCCGAGCTGCTTGGACCCGTACGTGCCCGCCATCGCGATGACCGTCTGGATGCCGTCGTTGTAGATGAGGAACGCGCCCAGGAAGAACAGCGTCAGCGGGAACGCCCGCATCTCCTTGAGGGTGTGCCCGAGCTGCTTGAACCCGTCGATCAGCACCGAGCCGCGCGCGGTGCCCGCCGGCGACGGGCGGTCGCGCAGCCACAGCAGCGGCAGCGTGGTGAAGCCCGCCCACCACAGACCTGCCGACACCAGCGACCAGCGGGCGATCTCGCCCTGGTTCTCGTCGCCGCCGATCAGCACCACGATCACGTTGAGCAGCAGCAGCAGGCCGCCGCCGAGGTAGCCGAAGGCCCAGCCGCGGCTGGACACCCCGTCGCGCTCGTTCTCGTCGGCGATCTGCGGCAGGAACGAGTTGTAGACCACGATGCTGGCACCGAACGCCAGGTTCGCCACGAGGAACAGCCCCGCGCCGAGCTGGTAGCGGTCGCCGGTGAGGAACACCAGGCCGCAGGTGGCCGCCGCACCGGCGTACGCGAAGATCGCGAGCCAGATCTTCTTGCTGGCGGCCCGGTCGGCGATCGCGCCGACCACCGGCAGCAGCAGCACCTGCAGCAGCACCGACAAGGACGTCGTGTACGCGAACAGCGAGCCCGCCTTGAACGACATGCCCAGCAGGTGCACGTCGCCCGCGGCGTCGGCCCCGTTCTCGGCGATGGCGGTCAGGTAGGGGCCGAGGAACGCGGTGACGACCGTGGTGGAGAACGCCGAGTTGGCCCAGTCGTAGAAGTACCAGCCGACCCGCTCACGTTTGGTGCTCTCGCCATACCCTTCGGCAGGCGCGGGGGGTGCGCTGACATCAGCGGTCATGCCTTCTCCTCGCTTCGCTCGTCGGCGGCATGGCTAAGCCCGTCGATTCGCTCGCTGCGCTCGCTCATGCATGGTCCTTCCAGAGGCCCCGGTGCGTGAAAACTTCCCGTAACACGTCGATGCGATCGGTCATGATGCCATCCACACCGAGATCAAGTAACCCCTCCATCACGGCAGGATCGTCGACCGTCCACACATGCACCTGGAGCCCGAGCGCGTGCGCGTGGTCCACGAACCGGCGATCCACCAGCCGCACCGCGCCGAACCGGATCGGCACCTGCGCCGCGACCGCCGACGGGGGCAGCACGATGCGCCGCCGCAGCCGCGAGGCCAGCCACAGCCGCGCCGTCTCCCGCTGCGCCAGCGAGGTGGCGTACGCCGGACCGGCGAGCTCCCGCGCCCGCTGCAGCCGCGCGTCGGAGAAGGACGCCAGCAGCACCTGATCCGGGGTGGCCCGCTCGTGCACCGCGGTCACGGTCGGCGCGACGGCCGCGTCGGCCTTGATGTCGATGTTGAACCGGATCTCCGGCCAGGCGTCGAGCACCTCGTCCAGCCGCGGCACGGCGGCGGCCCCGCCGACGCGCACCGTCTTCAGGTCCGCCCAGGTCATGGTGGCGACCGCCTGCGGGTCACCGGCGACCCGGCGCAGGTTCGCGTCGTGCAGCACCACCGCGATCCCGTCGCGGGTGGCGTGCACATCGGTCTCGACGTACCGGTAGCCGGCCTTCACCGCCCGGTCGAAGGCGTCGGCGGTGTTCTCGTCGCCTTCCGCCGCGCCACCCCGATGGGCGAAGGCGAGCGGCGGCGCGGCGAGATACGGATGGGGGTGACCCTGCGGCGTCTCCATCTGGGAAAGCTTGCCACTGCCGGGTGCGGATGGATGGCCCGCGTACTGACCGCTCGCCAACAACGGGCGACATCGGTGAGAATGTCCGCACCACCGCGTCGAAACAAATCGATCTCTCCGGGGCCGCTGGTGGGAAGTCCTCGGCGATCCGCCGTCCAGACGGATCGCAGGGACGAGCCACTAGCGGAGTTGATGCTTTGAAGGGGTGCTCAGGTGGCCGACGACGACCCTGTGGACTGGCTGCGACAGCTGTCCCCGGTCCAGCGTGCACTGCTGGACCGGCTGGCTGACGGCGCGACGATAGCCGCGGCGGCCGCCGCGGAGTACCTGTCGCTGCGTACGGCCAACCGGCGCATCGCCGACCTACGCCAGGAGCTGGGCCTGGCCACCACCCGTGAACTGGTGGCCGCCTACCGCTCGCGCCGGGGGTAGCCCGCGACGGCCGTCACCGGCCTGACCTCGGTCAGCGCGCGCTGCGCGGCCGGGCGCGCCGGGTCTCGGTGGGCCGGGAAGGGTCGGTGAAGCGCGGGGTGTCGGGTTCGTCGGCGCGCAGCGGGGCCAACTCGACGGTGATCGCGTCGATGATGCGGTCGGCGATGCGCTGCGCCGCGCCCGGCCGCGCTGCGTCGATGCCGGACAGGTCGACCGGTGGGCCGACGTGCACGCGCACCCGCGGGCGGCGCCGCACCGAGCGCCAGATCATCGGCCACATCCCGGTGGGCGCGGCGTACGGGATGACCTCGTGGCTGCCCCAGATCGCGATCGGCACGACGGGCGCGCCGGTGGCCAGCACGAGACGGCCGACGCCGGTGCGGCCACGCTCGGGCCACATGGCCGGGTCGAGACCGATCCGGCCCTCCGGGTAGATCATCAGCGGCGCGCCGCCGTTCAGCGCGGTGACGCTGTCGGTGACGGCGTTGCCGGCGGTCGGTTCGCCGCGGTCCACCTGGATGTGGCCCTGCCAGCGCATCAGCGGCCCGATCACCGGGGTGCGGAAGAGGCCCGCGTTCGCCATGATCCGCGGGTACACGCCCAGCCTGCGGAACGCCGCCGCGACCGCGATCGGGTCGAAGGGGCTGATGTGGTTGGCCGCGAGGATCAGCGGGCGGCCGCGCAGCCCCGCGGGGATGTCCCCGGTGACCTCCAGGCGGGTCAGCAGCCGCACCACGCCCTCGGCGAGCAGCATCGCGAAACGCAGCAGCGGGGGCGGGGACCAGCTCGTCGAGGGGCTCACGGTGCACGATCCTGCCATGCGCCGTCACGGGCCCGGGCACTTGTTCGACGCAGGGTCCCCGAAGTCGCCCACCGGGCCGCCGAGCTGTGCGTATGGTCGGCAAAAAGGGATCGATCCGGCAAGTGGGGGGTCCACGGCATGGACGCGACGGAACTGGCCCGCTGGCAGTTCGGCATCACCACCGTGTACCACTTCCTGTTCGTCCCGATCACGATCGGCCTGTCGTTCCTCGTCGCGGGGCTGCAGACGGCCTGGTCGCGCACCGGGAACGAGAAGTGGCTCAAACTGACGAAGTTCTACGGCAAGCTGCTGCTGATCAACTTCGCGATGGGCGTGGTGACGGGCCTAGTGCAGGAGTTCCAGTTCGGCATGAACTGGAGCGAGTACTCGCGCTTCGTCGGCGACATCTTCGGCGCGCCACTGGCCCTGGAGGCGCTGCTCGCGTTCTTCCTGGAGTCGACGTTCCTCGGCCTGTGGATCTTCGGCTGGGACAAGCTGCCCAAGAAGATCCACCTGGCCTGCATCTGGATCGTCGCGGTCGGCACGGTGCTCAGTGCGTACTTCATCCTGGCCGCGAACTCCTGGATGCAGAACCCGGTCGGCTTCCGGATCAATCCGGAACGCGGCCGGGCCGAGCTGACCGACTTCGGGGCGGTGCTGACCAACAAGGTCGCCGTGATCACCCTCCCGCATACGGTCACGGGCGCGTTCCTGACCGCGGGCGCCCTGATGGCCGCGGTCGCCATGTGGCACCTGGTGCGCCGTCCCGGGCGCGACACGGAGGCGTTCCGCAGCGCGGTGAAGCTCGGCTCGTGGACGTCGCTGGTGGCGATGGCGCTGCTGTTCATCACCGGGGACATCCAAGGCAAGATCATGACCGAGGTGCAGCCGATGAAGATGGCCGCCGCCGAGGCCCTCTACAGCACCGAGCAGCCCGCCCCGTTCTCCCTGTTCACCATCGGCACGCTCGACGGCAGCCGGCCCGTCTGGTCGCTGGACGTGCCCCGGGTGCTGTCGTTCCTGGCGACCGGCACCTTCGACGGCCGGGTGCAGGGGATCAACGACCTGCAGGCCGAGTACACGGCCAGGTTCGGCCCCGGCGACTACAAACCCAACATCCCGGTGACCTACTGGTCGTTCCGCCTCATGATCGGACTGGGCGTCCTCGCCGCGCTCCTGGCCCTGTGGGCGCTGTGGTCCATCCGCAAGGGCCGCTCCCCCGCGCCGCACAAGCCCAGCACCCGGCTGCTCATGTGGGGCATGATCGCGCTGCCGCTGCTGCCGCTGGCCGCGAACTCCTTCGGCTGGATCTTCACCGAGATGGGCCGGCAGCCCTGGATCGTGTTCAGCCAGATGAAGACCGCGATCGCGGCGTCACCCGCCGCCTCCTCCGGCGACGTGATCACCTCGATGATCGTGTACACCCTGCTCTACGGCGCGCTGGCCGTCGTCGAGGTGGGCCTGCTGCTGCACTTCGCCCGCGCCGGGCTGCCCGACGTCACCCCGCCACCGGCCACCGAGTCCGACGAGGACCGGCCGCTGGCGTTCGCGTACTAGGAGATCGCCGTGGAGCTGTCGACGCTGTGGTTCCTGCTCATCGCGCTGCTGTTCATCGGCTACTTCGTGCTGGAGGGCTTCGACTTCGGCGTCGGGATGCTGCTGCCCGTGCTCGGCCGCGACGACCGCGAACGCCGCGTGCTGATCAACACCATCGGCCCGGTCTGGGACGGCAACGAGGTCTGGCTGATCACCGCGGGCGGGGCGATGTTCGCCGCCTTCCCCGAGTGGTACGCGTCCCTGTTCTCCGGCTTCTACCTGCCGCTGCTGCTGATCCTGCTGGCGCTGATCCTGCGCGGGGTCGCGTTCGAGTATCGCGGCAAGCGTCCCGCGGCGTCGTGGAAGCGCCGCTGGGACTGGTGCATCGTGTTCGGCTCCGTGGTGCCGGCGTTCCTGTGGGGCGTCGCCTTCGCCAACATCGTGCGCGGCGTGCCGCTGGACGCCGGCCACGACTACACCGGCAGCCTGTTCACCCTGCTCAACCTGTACGCCCTGCTCGGTGGCCTGACCATGGTCGCGCTGTTCCTGACCCACGGCGCGATCTTCGTGGCGCTGAAGACCACCGGCGACATCCGGCACCGGGCCAACCTGCTGGCCGAACGCCTGGGCGTGTGCGCCGCGATCGCCGCGGTGCTGTTCCTCGGCGTGACCCTGCTGCGGCGCGCCACCCCGGCCGCCGTCGTGCTGGCCGTGCTCGCCGCCCTGTGCCTGGTCGGCGGCCTGATCGCGAACCGGATGCCGTCCCGCACCGACCCGCAGGGCCGCCGCGAGGGCTGGGCGTTCGCGGGCACCGCCGCGGCGATCGCGCTGGCCGTGGCGTCGCTGTTCGCCGACCTCTACCCGTTCGTGCTGCCGTCGACGGTGGACCCGCTCACCAACAGCCTGACCGTGACCAACGCGTCGTCCACGCCGTACACCCTCAAGATCATGACTTGGGTGGCCCTGGTCTTCACCCCGATCGTGCTGCTCTACCAGGGCTGGACCTACTGGGTGTTCCGCAAGCGGATCGGCACCAGCCAGATCCCCGAGGAACCGGCCCCGGTGCCCGCCGCCGGCGGCCGCGCAACCTGAACACGGCCGACGCGGCGCAGCTCACGGACGTGCAGCGCCAGGAAGGGCACCTGCTACAACGCATGGCGATGTGAAGGTGCCCTTCCTTCGGACCGCTCGGCGCAGGGGGGCCGCCGCTCGCCGATGCGGCGCTGACGGACATTCATCGCCGCCACTACACTCGCGGATCGGGAGCAACGACCGTCCACCCGGGTGGACGGCATCATCCGCCTGCCGAGGGCGCACCGGGCCGAGCCCGCGTGGCGGCAGCGACCCCCTGCGTGTCCCGGCCCACGGCAGATCCGGCCGGGACGTGCGCGTCTCCTCGGCAAGGAGCAAGCTCGATGACCCCACGCAGAGCCCTGCACGCCCTGTGGCTCGCCGTCGTACCCCTCATCGCCGCGGTGGTCCTCACCGTGGCCTCCCCCGCCGCCGCCGCGACCCTGACCGAGGTCACCGGCTTCGGCGCGAACCCCGGCAGCCTGCGCATGTTCCTGTACGTCCCGAACACCGTCGCGCCCCGGCCGGCCCTGCTGGTCGCGGTGCACTGGTGCCACGGCGACGGCCCCGCGATGTACAACGGCTCCGACTACGCCCGGCTCGCCGACCAGTACGGCTTCATCGTGGTCTACCCGTCGGTGACCCGCGGCGACGGCTGCTTCGACGTCGCTTCGGCCGCCACGCTCACGCACAACGGCGGCGGCGACTCACTGAGCATCGTCTCGATGACGAAGTACGTGCAGCAGACCCACCAAGCCGACCCGGCCCGCACCTACGTCACCGGCGTCTCGTCCGGCGGCATGATGACCAACGTCCTGCTCGGCGCGTACCCGGACGTTTACCGGGCCGGCTCGGCCTTCGCCGGGGTGCCGTTCGGCTGCTTCGCCGGGACGGAGAGCTGGAACAGCGCCTGCGCCCAGGGGCAGGTCGTCAAGACCCCGCAGCAGTGGGGCGACCTGGTCCGCAACGCCTACCCGGGCTACACCGGGGCACGACCGCGGATGCAGCTGTGGCACGGCGTCAACGACGAGGTCCTGTCGTACGTCAACTTCGGCGAGGCGATCGAGCAGTGGACCAACGTGCACGGCCTGAGCCAGACGCCGACCTCGACCGACACCCCGCAGTCGGGCTGGACCCGCACCCGCTACGCCAACGGCTCCGGGCAGGTGCTGGTCGAGGCCGTCAGCATGGCCAACACCCCGCACAACCTGCCGGTGCAGTACGGCGCGGCGGTCGCCTTCTTCGGCCTGAACACCACAACCAGCCCGTCGGCGAGCCCGTCGACACCGCCGTCGCCCAGCGCGTCGCCGTCGGTGTCGCCCTCGCCGTCCCGGCCGCCGTCGCCCAGCGCGTCGCCGTCACCGTCGCCTTCACCCAGCGGCTCGCCGCCGGCGACCGGCGGCTGCACGGCGGCGTTCACCGTGAGCAACGCCTGGACCGGCGGGTTCGTCGCCGCGGTGCGGGTCACCGCGGGTAGCGGCGGGATCAACGGCTGGCGCGTCGCGCTGGCGCTGCCGTCCGGGGCGACCTTGGTCAACGGCTGGAACGGGCAGTTCACGGGGACGACCGGCACGGTCCAGGTGAGCAACCTGAGCTACAACGGCAAGCTGGCCGCGGGCGGTTACACGGAGTTCGGTTTCCAGGCCAACGGCGTGCCGGCCGGCACCACGGTGACCTGCACGGCACTGTGATCCGTATGCAGCTCGGGACGGGTGCATACACCAGGATGCACCCGCCGCACGGCGGCCTACCCGCCGGGCGCGACGTGCGCTGATCACGCGCACGAAGAAGCGGGGTGGCCGTGACGGCCACCCCGCTTCCGGGAAACCTCAGGCGCCTGCCGCGCCCAGCTCGGCGAGCTTGGCCTCGAGCTCGGCCAGCTCGGCACGCAGCTTCAGCGCGTGCGCCTCGGCCTCGGCCCGCTCGGCGGCCAGGATGTGCTCCACGGCCTCCTGCACACCCGGCACGTCCAGCATCGACACCATCTTCAGCGCCTCCTGCGCCTTGATGATGTACGGCTTGGCGAGCGCCTTGGTGCCCTGGACCGCGCCGACCGTCCACTCGCCCTCGGTGTACGCCAGCGTCACGGTCAACCCGGCCGGCGGCTTGACCTTGGGGCCCTTGCCGGCGGCGGGCCTGCGCGGGGCGGGCGCCACGGCGGGCGTCTCCTGTTCGGACACCTCGGGATTTACGGACACGGGTCGCTCCTGACGGACAGGCTTCTCACGGATGATCATGAACTCGGGCTCGGGCGGGGCGACAGGCTCCGGAACCGGCTCGGGCGCGGGCTTGCGGCCCGTGGCGCCCTTGGGCGCGATGATGAGATCGCCGGGCGCGAACGGCAGCACGTCGCTGCCGAACTTCACCATGATCCACTCATCGTGGGTGGCCGGGTCGTCGAGCTGCACGACCTGTCCCAGCTGGCCCGCGATCTGGCCGGCCGCCTCGGTGAACATGACCCTGGGCCGCTTGCCGGTCGCAAGCGTCTCCTGGATCTGCGTCAACTCCTGAGTCGACAGTGCCATAACCGCGCTCCCACACCCTCGCCGAACACATGTTTGATACGCATGTTCTATCAGAGCCCACCGACAACACCGGCACTGACACCATGCAGAAAGTGGGGACATCTTCGCAGCACCCACCCGATCCGCGCACCGGGTGTGTCGGCGGTGACATTGTCGCGGTCTGTCACGGCCGCACCGCGGTTGCTCTAATGGAGCGATGGGGATCATCATCGTGACCGGCGGGAGCCGCGGCATAGGCGCCGCCACCTGCGTAAAGCTCGCCGCGGCGGGACATGACGTCGTCGTCGGCTACCGCGGCGACGCCGACGCGGCGGCGGAGGTCGTCACAAAGGTCGTGGCGGCCGGACGGAAGGCGGTCGCGGTGCGGGTCGACGTGTCCGACGGCACGCAGGTGCGCGAGCTGTTCGACCGTACGCAGGCCGAGCTCGGCACGCCCACCGGACTGGTCAACAACGCCGCGGTGAGCAGCGCCATCGGGCCGTTCACCGAGCTGTCCGAAGCCGACCTGCGCCGCGTGGTCGAGGTCAACGTCGTCGGCGCGTTCCTCTGCGCCCAGCAGGCGGCCCGCCGGATGGGCCCCGGCGGCGCGATCGTCAACGTCTCCTCGGCCGCCGCGACCCTGGGCAGCCCCGGCGAGTACGTGCACTACGCCGCGTCGAAGGCGGCCGTCGAGACGCTGACCGTGGGCCTGTCCAAGGAGCTCGGCCCCGCCGGGATCCGGGTCAACACGGTCTCCCCCGGCGTCATCCACACCGGATTCCACGCCGGCAGCGGCGAGCCCGGCCGCGCGGACCGGCTCGGTCCGGCCGCCCCGCTGGGCCGCTCGGGGCAGCCCGAGGAGGTCGCAAACGCCATCGTCTGGCTGCTGAGCGACGAGGCGTCGTACACCACCGGCGCGACCCTCAAAGTCTCCGGCGGCCGCTGACCTCTCCCCCGCGCCCCGCCCCCGCCGAGACGGGGCGCAGCGCGGCGCGGCCCATGATCCACCGACTTGCCAGGCACCTGGGCGAATGTCGCCTCAAGATACGCACAGGTGCCCGGCAAGTCGGACGATCTAGCCGGGTGGGCAACCGAGCAGGACCGGTAGTCGATTGACGGGCGTGCGGGCTTCCTGGATAGTGAAACTATCCGCTATCCAGGAAGGTCGCCATGTCCAACGCCACCCTTTTCACCGCGGGGATCCTGCTCGTCACCGTGTCGACCATCGTCTTCGGCGGGCTGTCGCTGCTGATGAGCATCGTCAAGCGCATCCCCGGCTACCTCGACAACCCGGTCCGCCGGGCACTCTGGACCGCCGGGCACGCACACGCCGGCGTCCTGGTGATCTTCGCGCTGGTCGCGCTGCCCTACCTCGACGAGACCGGCTACAGCGCGAGCACGCAAACCCTGGTCCGGGCATTGCTGGTGGCCCCGCCGATCGTCATGTCGCTGGGCTTCTTCCTGTCCGTCGTCCGCCCCGCCGACACCAAGCCCAACAAACTCATCTGGCTCGTCCCTCTCGGCGGCGCATCCCTTGCCGCCGGCACCCTCACCCTCGGCCTCGGCCTGCTCTAACCCTGCCCACCGCCCCCGGGCCCAGCCCGGCCGGTCAGCGCAGCCTCAGGGGTGGGCGGGCTCGTGGTTTTCGGGGTGGGCCGGGGCGATGATCACTGGCTCGGCCAAGGGGTGGGCGGAGCGGGGCAGGATCACGCGCACGACCAGGCCGCCGCCGGGGCGGGGCACGGCGACGGCGTCGCCGCGATGGGCCTGGGCGACCGCGCGCACGATGGACAGCCCGAGGCCGCTGCCGCGCGACGAGCCGACCCGGTCGGTGAGCCGCCGGAACGGCTCGAACAGCGTCGGCACCTCGTACGACGAGATCACCGCCCCCGTGTTGCTCACCACGATCTCGGCGTGGCGGGGCCGGGCGACGGTCTGCACGCGCACCCAGCCGCCCTCGACGTTGTACCGGGTCGCATTGTCGATCAGGTTGCGGATCATCTGCTCCAGCAGGATCGGGTCACCCGTCACCGGCGCGGGCGTCAGCTCGCGGCCGATCTGCACGCCCAGCCGCCGGGCCAGGCCCTCGGTGGTGTCGGCGGCGATGTTCGCCAGCTCCGCGACGTCGACCAGGCGGCGCTCGGTCACCGCGTCCTCGGCGCGGGCGAGCGTGAGCAGGGCGTCGATGAGCCGCTCGTGGCGCTGGTTGACCGCGAGCAGGTTCTGCCCGAGCTGGTGCACCTGCGGCGGGCTGTCGGCGCGGCTCATCGCGACCTCGACCAGGGTGCGGTTCAGCGCGATCGGGGTCTTCAGCTCGTGGGCCGCGTTGGCGATGAACCGGCCCTGGCCGGCGAAGGCCTCGTCGAGGCGGTCGAGCATGCTGTCGAACGAGTCCGCGAGGCTCTTCACCTCGCCGGGCGGGGCGTCCAGGTCGATGCGCTTGTGCAGGGTGCGTCCGGCGATCCGGTGCGCGGTCGCGGTGATCATGCTGAGCGGGCGCAGCAGCCGCCCGGCCACGAACCAGCCCGCCGCGGTGGCCACCACCCACATCGCCAGCAGCGTCAGGCCGCCCTTGAACAGCAGGTTGGCCTGCATCGAGTCCATGATCGTCTGTTTGGACGCCTCCAGCGAGGTCAAGGCCTGCTCGGTGCTCTGGTAATCGCCGGGTTTGAAACGCGAGTACTGGTCGGCGAACACGATCCTCATGCTGTACTCCATGGCGTTGTTGACCATGATCAGCATGCCGGCCAGCACCGACCCGCCCGCCAGGGCGAACACGAGGCTGAACACCACGGTCAGGCGTACCCGCAGGTTGCCGCGCCACTCGCCCATCAGCGGATCCGGTAGCCGACGGCGGTGACCGTCTCGATCGGCTGCGGGTCGCCCAGCTTGCGGCGCAGGCCGCTGATGGTGACCCGGACGATGGTGGTGAACGGGTCCATGTGCTCGTCCCAGACCTTCTCCAGCAGCGTCTCCGCCGACACCACCGCGCCCTCGGCCCGCAGCAGCTCCTCCAGCACCGCGAACTCGCGGCGGGACAGGCTGACATATCGCCCGTCGCGGTACGTCTCGCGGTGGTGCGGGTCGAGCCGGATCCCGGCCCGCTCCAGCACCGGCGGCGTGGCCGGGCGGGCCCGGCGGCCCAGCGCCCGCACCCGGGCCACCAGCTCGGCGAACGCGAACGGCTTGGGCAGGTAGTCGTCGGCGCCGAGGCTGAGCCCGGCGACCCGCTCGGCCACCGTCACCGACACCGTGAGCATCAACACCCGCACGTCCAGGCCCTGCGCCACGACCTGCCGGCACACCTCGTCCCCGTGCACCCGCGGCAGGTCCCGATCCAAGACCATGACGTCGTACGCGTTGACGGCGAGCTTCTCCAGCGCCGCAGCCCCGTCGTAGGCGACGTCGACGGCGATCGCCTCCTGCCGCAGCCCCTCGGCGATGGCCTCGGCCATCAGCTCCTCGTCCTCCACGACCAGGACCCGCACCCCGCCACCTCCTCGACCGACCGATCGCAAGTATGCACGGGCGTTGTTAGCGCAGCGTTAGTGAAATCCCTCTCGGCACCCTCACATGCCCTGTTGTTGGCTACCGAACGTGACTGGAGAGCTGGCGGAGGCGGTAGTCGACCTCGCGGCGATCGCGGGCAACGTCGAGCGGATCGCCGGGGCCACGACCGCCGCGGTGATGGCCGTGGTGAAGGCGGACGGGTTCGGCCACGGCGCGGTGCCGGTGGCCCGGGCCGCGCTGGCCGGCGGCGCGACCTGGCTCGGGGTCACCAGCGCCGCCGAGGCGCTGCAGTTGCGCTCCGCCGGGCTCACCGCGCCGGTGCTGAGCTGGCTGCACGGCCCCGGCACCGACTTCGCCGCACTGGCCGCCGCCGAGGTGGACGTCTCCGTGGCCGCCCCGGAGCTGCTCGACGCGGTCGCCGCCGCGGCCCGCGGCGCCGGGCGCACGGCCCAGGTCCACCTCAAGATCGACACTGGCATGTCGCGGCACGGCGCCACCGCCGAGGACTGGCCGGAGCTGGTCGCCTGGGCCCGCAAGTACGAGCGCGAGGGCGTGCTCGCCGTGCGGGGCGTGTGGTCGCACCTGGCCACCGCCGACTCCTCGCCCTACGGCGTGACCGCGCAGACGGCCGCGTTCACCGAAGCGGTGGCGTACGCCCGAGACGCCGGGCTGGACCCGGAGCTGCTGCACCTGGCGAACTCGGCCGCCGCCTTCACCGCCCCGCACACCCACTTCGACCTGGTCCGCGCCGGCATCGCGGTGTACGGCGTCGAGCCCGTGCCCGGTCGCGCCTTCGGGCTGCGTCCGGCGCTCACCCTGCGTACCCAGGTGATCATGGCCAAGCGGGTGCCCGCCGGAACCGGGGTCTCCTACCAACACACCCACGTCACGACCCGCCCCACCACCCTCGCCCTGATCCCGCTCGGCTTCGCCGACGGCATCCCGCGCGGGGTCGACGGCCACGCACAGGTCCTGCTCGGGGGGCGGCGACTGTCGATCATCGGCCGCGTCGCCATGGACCAGTGCGTCGTCGACGCCGGCGAGCTGGACGTACGCATCGGCGACCCCGTCACCGTCCTCGGCCCCGGCGACTCCGGCGAACCCACCGCCGCCGACTGGGCGGCCTGGGCTGGCACCAACCCCCACGAGATCCTCACCGGCATCGGCACCCGCGTGCCCCGCCGCCACGATGGGAAGGGCGCCTTCACAGCGGACGTCCGTGTAGAAGGCGCCCTTCCTTTCCTGCACCATGGAAGGAAGCGTCGATGAAGCTGGCCGTCATTTATGGGGGGCGCAGCGGGGAGCACGACGTCTCGTGCAAGAGCGCCCGCAGCATCCTGGCCCACCTGGACCGCGCCCGGTACGACATCACCGAGGTCGTCATCGGCCGCGACGGCGCCTGGCACGTCGACGGCATCCCGGTGAGCATGGGCGACGCGCTGCGCACGCTGGGCCGCGCCGACGTGGTCTTCCCCGCGCTGCACGGCCCCTACGGCGAGGACGGCACGGTGCAGTCGCTGCTGGAGCTGGCCGGTGTGCCGTACGTCGGCAGCGGCGTGCTGGCCAGCGCCACCGGCATGGACAAGGAGTTCACCAAGAAGATCCTGGCCGCCGACGGGCTGCGGGTGGCCGACGGCGTCGTGCTGCGCCCCGGCCAGGACGACGTCAGCCCGGCCGACCGCGAACGCCTCGGCCTGCCCGTCTTCGTCAAGCCCGCACGCGCCGGGTCCAGCATCGGCGTCACCCGTGTCGACGACTGGGCACAGCTGCCCGCGGCGCTGGCCGCCGCCCGTGAGTGCGACGGCAAGGTCCTCGTCGAGGCCGGGGTCGTCGGGCGCGAGGTCGACGTGGCGGTGCTGGAGCACCCGGACGGCTCGCTGCAGGCCGGGCCGCCGCTGGAGATCCGGGTCGCGGACGGGCACGGCTTCTTCGACTACGACGCCAAGTACACCGCCGGTGAAGTGATCTTCGACATCCCGGCGCGGCTCGACCCGTGGGTCACCGCGCTGCTGCAGTGCCGGGCCCTGCAGGCGTTCGCCGCCCTCGAATGCCGCGGCCTGCTGCGCGTCGACTTCTTCCTGCCGGCCGACGGCGGCGAGCCGGTCCTGAACGAGGTCAACACGTTCCCGGGGTTCACCGCCGCATCGCAGTACCCGCGTATCTGGCAGGCCGCCGGCATGTCATACCGGGAGCTGCTCGACACGCTCGTGAACACCGCGGCCGCCACGGCGGCCCGCTCCCTGACCGCCCTGGCCGGGCGGCGCTGAGACGCCGTGGAGCCGGGCCACTCGGGGGAGGGGCCGGCTCCACGGACACCTCGCGCCGACCCGGGGACGCCGGCCGCCCGAACCTGGCGGCTTAGACGGCTCGGCGTCCCCGGGTCGGCGCACCAGCCGTTGGCGGCCGGTGACCGGCGGCACCCGCGCCGCACCCGTGCGGGGTATGCGCCCTCGCGCCCGATATCCTGGTCAAATGATCAAGGCCGTGGTGTTCGACGTGGGCGAGACGCTGATCGACGAGACCCGCATCTGGAGCCGCTGGGCCGACCGCCTCGGCGTGCCCCGCTTCGCGATGCTCGGGCTGCTCGGCGGCATGGCCGCGATGGACCGCCCGCACGGCGACGCGTTCGCGCTGCTGCGCCCCGGCCTCGACGTCGACGCCGAGATGGCCGCCTGGGCCACCGACGAGCCCGACGGGCTGCGCGAGAACTTCGACGAGGTCGACCTCTACCCCGACGTGCGCCCGGCCTTCGCCGAGCTGCGCCGCCGCGGCCTCACCGTGATCATCGCGGGCAACCAGCCGCCGCAGGCCAAGTCCGCCCTGGAGCGCATGGACCTGCCCGTGGACGCGATCTACACCTCGGCCGAGTGGGGCATCGAGAAGCCCCACCCGAGCTTCTTCACCAAGGTCGCCGAAGTCGCCGACCTCGCCCCGGCGGCGATCTGCTACGTCGGCGACCGGGTCGACAACGACGTGCTGCCGTCCACCCGCGCCGGCATGAAACCCGTGCTGGTCCGCCGCGGCCCGTGGGGCTACCTCGGCTCCGAGAAGCCCGAGGCGGCCCGCCACGCCACCATCGTCGACAGCCTCGACGCCCTTCCCGACCTGCTGCGTCCCGCCTGATCGAGTGCTGATTCGCCAACCGCCTGCGGCCCGCCGCCCGCGCTCCTAGCGTGGAAGTGATCCGTCGAGGAGGAGCGATGCCCAAGAACAACCAGTCCCGCCGGCACCCGCACCAGGACAAGCCGCGTGTCGAGCAGGACCAGCCCGGAACGCCGCACGCCGAGCACGACCACGCGCCCGGCGAGCACGCCGCCTGGGCTTCCGAGCACGCACAGGAGCAGTCCCGCCAGCGCGCCATGGCGGCGCGAGAGAAGGCCACCCGGACCCAGCTGTCGGTGGGCCAGTCCGGCGTGATGCGCCTGAAGAAGGGCAACCAGCCCCGCGGCGGCCGCTGACCCGGTCCCGCAGACCCGGCCCCAGGGCCGTGACCTGCTGCTACCGTTGACCGAATGGAAGGCTGTGATACCGGGCCGGGCCGATGCCCGGCCTGCGCGTACCGGCCGGCACTCCAGGCGGGCCTCAGGTGATCGATGGTGGGCGACCACTGGATCCAACTCGTTCTGGTAGCCGTACTGATCGTGTTGAACGCGCTGTTCGCCGGCAGCGAGATGGCGCTGGTCTCGCTGCGTGAGGGCCAGCTGCGCCGGATGGAGCAGCAGGGCGGCGGCGCCGCGGCCGCCGCGGCGCTCGCCCGGGACCCGAACCGGTTCCTGGCCACCATCCAGATCGGCATCACCCTGGCCGGGTTCCTGGCCTCGGCGACCGCCGCCATCGCACTGGCCGAGGTGCTCCAACCCGCGCTGGGCTTCCTCGGCCGCGCCGCGCGGCCGGTCGCCGTCATCGTGGTGACCCTGCTGCTGACGTTCCTCACCCTGGTCTTCGGCGAACTGGCGCCCAAACGCGTCGCGATGCAGCACGCCGAGCGGTGGGCCCGCGTCGCGGGCCGCCCGCTGACCGTGCTCGCGAGCATCTCGCGGCCGTTCGTCTGGGTGCTGAGCAAAGCCACCGACCTGGGCGTACGCCTCATGGGCGGCGACCCGCACCGGCACCGCGGCGACGAGATCACCCCCGCCGAGGTGCGCGACATGGTCAGCGTGCACCGCGGCTTCACCGCCGAGCAGCGCCTGATCATCGCCGGCGCCGTGGAGATCACCGAACGGGTCCTGCGTGAGGTGCTGATCCCCCGCCGCAACGTGTTCACCCTCGACGCCGACCTGCCGGTGGAGGTGGCCCGCAAGGAACTCGCGGGCTCCGGATTCTCGCGCGCGCCCGTGGTGCGCCGCCGCAACCTGGACGACACCCTCGGCGTCGTGCACCTGCGCGACCTGCTGGCCGACGACGCGGCCGGCCTGGCCGACCTCGCCCGCCCGGCCCTGCTGCTGCCCGACTCCCTGCACGCCGCGGACGCGCTGCGCCGGTTCAAGGTCGAGCACCAGCAGTTCGCGCTGGTCGTCGACGAGCACGGCGCGGTCGACGGCATCGTGACGCTGGAGGACCTGCTGGAGGAGGTCGTCGGCGAGATCTACGACGAGACCGACCGCGACGTGAAGGCGGTGCAGCAGGGCGACGACGGCGACATGCTGCTGCCCGGCACGTTCCCGATCCACGACCTGTCCGACATCGGGGTGAACCTGGACGAGCGGCCCGGCGGCGACTACATCACCATCGCGGGGCTGGTCATAGCGATGCTCGGGCACGTGCCGACCCGGCCGGGTGAGATCGTGCACCTGGACGGCTGGACCGCACAGGTGACGTCGGTGGACCGGCACGCGATCACCGAGATCCGGCTGCGCCCCTGCGGCGGCCCGGCCGGCGACGCTCTGTGCCCGCCGAAGCCGCGTACCGGGTGACACCGGTCCGGGTTCAGGCCGGGGCGAGCAGGGTGTCGAACACAGTGGTGAGGAAGGCCTCGAACGCGGCGGGTGAACGGTCGGTGCGCGCCCGGATAAGGGTGCCCTCCCACGCGTTGAGGAGAAAGCCGGCGGTCATGGCGGGATCGAGGCCGGCGCGGATCGTCCCGGTCCGCTGGGCCTCGCTCAGGGTCGCCTCGATGAGGGCCGCCCATGTCTCGAAACTGCCGCGTACGGCGTCGCGGACAGTGTCCATGTGGTCGACTATCTCGGCGCCGAAGTTGCCGTAGAGGCAGCCGCGCCGGTAGCCGTGCCGGACGACGTCATCGCGCAGGAACTCGAAGTGCGCCCGGAGCCGGTCGAGCGGCGGCGTGCCGGGGTCGGCCAGGTCTTCGAGCCGGCGGCCCGCGCCGTACCGCTCGAGCGCCACGACGGCAAGATCCTCTTTGCTGTCGAAGTGGTTGTAGAAAGACCCCTTCGGCACCCCGGCGGCATCGGTGATGTCCTTGACCGCCGCGGCGTGGTAGCCGCGACGATGGAACTGATCGAGCGCAGCCGTGACGATCTCCTCGCGCATGCTCTTCCTGCCCATGAGCAGCACCTCCGTGCTCAATATGACCGGTCGTCTCGCCAGCGTCAAGGCTTGCCCACCGTGATCCAGCCCTCGTTGCCCCCGCTAAGACGACCGGTCATATTTGCGCTGTCGACCCTGACAGCCGGGCCGGCTCACCTGACAACGGAGGCAGCACCGTGCACGACCTGACGGAATTCGCCATCAACGCCCACGGCGGCCTGGACCGCTACCGGCAGTTCCGCTCGGCCACGGCCCACTTCCGCTCGGGCGGAGCACTGTGGGCGATCAAGGGCCAGGAGGGGATCTTCAACGAGGCCGACGTGCGGGTCGACCTGCACCGGCAGCACGCCGGCCACCGCCCCTTCACCGCGCCCGACCTGCACACCTCGTTCACGGCGCAGCGCGTGGCCGTGGAGAGCGACACCGGCGATGTGAAGGCCGAACGCCTCCACCCCCGCGCCGCCTTCGCCGGGCACACCCTGCACACCCCCTGGGACGACCTGCACGTCGCCTACTTCGCCGGCTATGCCATGTGGACGTACCTGACGGCCCCGTTCTCGTTCGTCACGCCGGACTTCCAGACCGAGGAACTGACCCCGGTGACCGAGGACGGGCATACCTGGCACCGCCTCAAGGTCACCTTCCCCGAGCACATCGCCACCCACTGCCGCGAGCAGACGTTCTACTACGACCAGGACGGGCTGCTCCGCCGACACGACTACACGGCCGAGGTCATCAACGCCGGGCCGGCCGCACACTACTGCTCCGACCACCGCGAGTTCGACGGGATCATGGTCCCCACCAGGCGGCGCGTGCACCCGCTGGGCAAGGACGGCGCAGTGGCGCGCGACATCGAACTCGTCACGATCGACATCGACGGCGTCACGTTCGCCTGATCCCCGCGGCACCCGGGTGCCGCAACGCGGCCCGACCCGGGACGGCCTGCGGCACTAACGGAGCCAAGGCAGGTCGGCCTCGGGTTCGAAGAGGGCCGCGTACAGCGTGGCGTCGGTGCCGGGTCCGGTCAGCGCCAGCGGCACCCGGGTGGCCAACTCGCCCTCGTCGAGCAGGATCAGCCCGTGCCGGGAGAGCAGGTGCAGCACGTGCTGGGCGGTCTCGCTGTTCCCGCGTCGCCGCGGCAGCAGCAGCCGCCCCGACGCGAGCGCATCCCCGACGTGCAGCACCACGGCGTACGGGCCGACCATGGACAGCCTGACCATCAGCGGCTCGGGACCGTGCAGCACCAGCGTGAACGACACGTCGCAGTTGACGTCGGTGTCGTCGGCGACCCGGCCGAGCGCCGCGAGCTCGTGACACAGATCGCGATAGGGCAGGCGGTCCACCGCCGCGGTCACGAACGAACGATTCGGCGCCACCGGACTGCGGTACGCCGTCCCGAGGTGTTCCACGCACCTGGTGACCACCGTCTGCCGGAACCTGCTCACCCGCACCGGTGCCGCGCCGCTCCTGCTCGACGCCGTGTTCCGGATCCGCCTCGTGCGGCCGTGCCGCGCCAGCAGGTCCAGCACCGCGGGCATCGTCGAGCCTTCGGACAGACCGCGCTGCAACCAGTCGCTCCAGGTCGCCAGCAGTTCGGGGCCGAGGCCGGGCACGTCGCCGCGCACTTCGAGGATCGCGTGCTCCGCCGCGCGGCGGGAGGCGTACGCGCGGTCCTTGTCGTCGCGCGCCAGCGCCACCCAGCGGTCCCGGCGCTCGCGATCGATCGCGAGCATCTGCACCACGACCGACATCACCAGGACAGGGTCGGCCGCGGTCGTGGCCATCAGCTGCCCGTGGCACTCGGGGCGGCACATCGCCTGCTGGTATAGCGGCCAGCGCTGGTGTTCGTCGCGCAGGTCGGCCGGCACCGGCACGCCGACGCAGCCGGCCAGCGCCGTCACCTCGCCGACGAGCGTGTCATCGCGTGGCATGGCCTCACCCCAGGTAGGGGGTCGGGCGGCGGTCCAGGTGGTGACGCAGCCGCAGACGGGTCGACTCGTGAATCGGCATCGCGTCGAACTCGGCCGGGTCGACGTAGCGCAGGTCGGTGGACTCGTCGCTGAGCGCCAGGACGCCGCCGACGACCCGGGCGCGGAACACGAGGCTGAACTGCTGGCGCACCTCGCCGTCGCCGTACGCGATGACGTGCCCGGGGTCGGTGTAGACGCCGACCAGGCCGGTGATCTCGATGTCGAGGCCGGTCTCCTCGCGCACCTCGCGCACCACGCACTGCTCCAGGGTCTCGCCGATCTCCATGGTGCCGCCGGGCAGCGACCAGTTGCCAGAGTCGGCGCGCCGCTGCAGCAGCACCCGTGCCTGCTCGTCGACGATGACGGCGACCCCGCCGGGCACGATGCGGGCGGCCGTCGGCGCGTCAGGGTCGTGGTAATGGTCCCGGCGGATGCTCATGCCGCCTTCGTACCAGGCAGCTCCGTCACGGAGCCAGCCCGGCGAAGACCACGGCGAGCGTACGGGTCTGCAGCCGCTCGTCCCAGCCGCCCGTGACCGCGCCCTGGCACACTGCGCTGAGCAGCGCCATCACCTCGGGCAGGCGGACGTCGCGGCGGACCGTGCCCGCGTCCTGCGCCGAGTGCAGCAGCCCGTCGACGGAGCGTTCGAGCATGCCGACCGCATCGGGGATGCTCAACTCGGTGCCCGCCTGGGCGAGCAGGTCGAGCACGGTCTTCTGGCGTGCCGCCTGGGCGACCAGGGCGGTGAAGAAGGCGAACAGGGCCGCGCCCGGCGGGCTGTCCCGCTGCAGCGTCTCCACATCGGAGACCAGCCGTGCCAGCAGGCTTTTCATGATCTCGCGGAGCAGGTCGCCCTTGGTCGGGAAGTGCCGGAAGACGGTGCCGATGGCGACCCCGGCCCGGTTGGCGACCTCCTCGGTGGACGCGGCCGGTCCGCGCTCGGAGAACACCTGCTCGGCGGCCTCCAGGATGCGGACGCGGTTGCGCAGCGCGTCGGCGCGCAGCGGCTTGTCGTCGGACGGCACGGCCCTCCCCCTTGAAAAAGTGAGTCGCCACTCATTATCGTACGAAGTCGAGTCGCCGCTCATCTTAGCCGGAGGTGTCCGATGTCCACGCCCCACGAAGCGTTCGCCCGACTGCGGCAGCAGTGGTTCCTGTCCGACCAGCCCACCCTCGACCCGGACCTGTTCACCGAGGACGTCGTCGTGCAGATGCCGTTCGCGGCGCCCGGCCACCCCGACCGCGTCGAGGGCCGGGCCGCGTTCGTGGCGTTCGCCGAGGCCGGACGGGCCGCGCTGCCGGTGCGGTTCGACCAGTGCCTGATCACCGCGGCGCACGGGACCGCCGACCCGGACGTCATCGTCGTGGAGTACGAGCTGGGCGGCACGATCACCACCACCGGCGCACGGGCGTCCGCGCCGTTCATCGGCGTGCTGCGCGTCCGCGACGGCCGCATCGCCCGGTGGCGGGAATACCAGCACACCCTCGCCATCGCGGCCGCCCTCGCCACGGACTGACAGGCGGATCCGCCGACTTACTCGGCCCGCTCGCCGACCGCCGGCTCCATCGTGACGCCCGGCAGTTCGCCGGTCGCGCAGTACCTGCGCAGGACTTCCATCGCGAGTTCCATGGGCAGGTACGCCTCCGGCGGATAGACATGCACCCGCGTGTCGGCGAAGGCCACCCAGAACGTGCTCAACCCGTCCATCGTCACCACCTGCTGCCGCCGTAGGTCGCCCGGCTCGGTCACCAGCACACTCCGCTCTACGCCGAGGCTGATCCGCACCGTCACGCCTTCGTCGGGTGTGAACTCGGCGAACCTCGGCAGGGTGACCGTGCTCAGGTGCAGCCGCAACAACTCTGCCTGCAGCTGCGCAGAAGTCCGCACCTTACGACATCGCGTGCCGTCGTCCCACGTCAGAACCCCGCCGCCGTCCTGGTTCACCGGCGTCGCCCGCCATGACACGACCCGGACGACATGCGGTTTCGCCAGCGGCTCTCGCACGATCTTCGCCCGCTCCGCGACGGGGGCCGCCGGCTCCAGCGGCTTGGCCGGGCGCGGGCGCGTGGCCGCCATCGCCCGGTAGGCCGCGAGCGCCACCGCGCCGAGCGCGATCACCGCGAGCACCAGCGCCAGCGTTTCGCGCCACACCCCGCCCTCGGCGAGGGGCACGAGCCGGTCGATCAGCACGATTCCCAGCGTGTACAGCACCGGAACCGCCCACATTCCGTACCTGCGGAGCGGCGTCGACCCCGGACGGGGCGAAGGTTCGATCGGCTCACGGTCCGACAGATGTCGCTGCACGGATCCCAGGCCGAGCATGGCCGCGATCAGCGGCAGAAACAGGTGGGACCGCACGAACCCGTCCGGCACGAACAGGTGAAGGCAGACATAGCAAAGGAAGCAGAACCCGGAAGCCGTGCCCACGAAGCTCCACTCACGAATCGGCGTCCACCACCGACTCATGCTCGACCGCTCCGCGGCACGCCGGGCTGTTCAAGGAACGCATGGCGCAAAGTCGTCCCGAAGTGATGCACGCCGTCGAGCCCCCGATGCGTCCAGCCGGTGTAGACGCCGACCGTAGCCGCCCGGCGCCAGTGCGCCTACAGCAGTTTCTGCTTCTTCAGGTAGGTGACCAGCTCGTCGTACGCGCCGCCCTCGTTGGCGAACATCGCCACGTTGCGGGCGGTGGTGAACCACGGCCCCGTGGACGGGCGCACCTCGCGCAGCGCCGCCTCGAAGTCGCGCTGCTCGATCATCCGCAGGTCGCCGCTGGTGATGGACGCGTGCATGGCGTACTCGGTGGCGGTCTCGCACAGGTGCGCCAGGTCCGCGCCGGAGAACTGCTCCGTCGACGCGGCCAGCTTCTTCAGGTCGATGCCCGCGATGGGCCGCTGCCGCAGGTGGTACTCGATGATCGACCGGCGGGCGGTGGCATCGGGCGGGGCGACCAGCACGGTGCGGTCCAGCCGGCCGGGGCGGCGCAGGGCCGGGTCGACGTCCCACGGAGCGTTGGTCGCGGCCAGCACGAACACGCCCTCGTTGGCGCCCTCCATGCCGTCCAGCTCGGCCAGCAGCTGGTTGCCGAGGGTGCGCATCGCCGAGGACTTCATCTGGCTGCGCTTGTGGCCGAGCGCGTCGACCTCGTCGAGGAAGATCACGCACGGGGCGTTGCGCCGGGCCGTCTCGAAGATCTCGTGCAGGTTGCGCTCGGACTCCCCGATCCACATGTTCAGCACGTCGACCAGCGAGATCGTGGTGAACTTCGCGCCCATCTCCCCGGCGACCGCGCGGGCCAGGAACGTCTTGCCGCAGCCGGGCGGGCCGTAGAGCAGCAGGCCGCCGCGCAGGCTCTTGCCGTACAGCTCGCGCAGTTTCGGGTTCTTCATCGGCGCGAGGAATGCCAGCTCCAGGCGCTTCTTGACGTCGACCATGCCGCCGACGTCGGCGAGCCGCACGTCGCTGGTCTCGACGTCGATGACCCGGTCGCCGTCGCCCTGCACAGCCTCGGGCTCGTCGTCGGCGGCCGCGAAACGCGGCGGCACCGAGTCGGCGAACTGCTCCTCGTACGCCTTCCAGTCCAGGTCGCCGCGCGATGCGGCGGGCCGCCCGCCCTCGGCACGATCGGTGTCCGGCTCCGACGGACCGGGCTGCACGTCGGCAGGCGTCTGCACGGCAGCGGGTCCGGGGCCGCCGAGGGCGCGAGCCATCAGCGCCTGCGCCTGCTCGTGCTGCGGCTGCTGCGCCAGCACCGCCGCGAGCTGCGCGATCGCCTCCCCCGACCGGTCCGCGGCGACCAGCAGCTCGGCGACGTGCAGCCGCAGCGGCACGTCGTCGGGGCGGGCGGCGACGGCCGCGAGCAGACTTTCGATCAGCGAGGAGCTCATGGCGTGCCATTATGCTGTGCCGACTCGAACCGGCAACGCCCCTGCCCTAGGACCCCTCATGAACGACGACCTGTTCCAGCCGACCATCGGCTCCCGCCAGGTGCTCGCCGTGCCGCCGTGGCGGCCCTCCTCGATCGTCTACCCGGCGTTCTTCGGCGGCCCGCTGGCCGTGACGGTGCTCGGGGTGCTCAACGCGCGCCGCCTGGCGCTGGGCCGCAACCAGCAGCTGGCCGTGGCCGCGGCAGGGCTGGCCGCCGTCGTCGCCCGGCTGGTCGTGGCCGGCCTGTTCGGCGGGCAGGCGGGGGCCCGGACGTTGGGCACCCTCTTCGGGCTCGCCGTCTGGGGCGTCGTGGCCGCGACCCAGAAGAAGGCATTCCGGGCGTACGAGTACGGCGACCGCGAACCCGCGAGCCTCTTCGGCCCCGGTCTGGCCGCCGTCATCGGCTGCGGCATCCTCGAGAACATCCTGATCGCAGTGGTGGTGGACTGATGACCGAGCACGCCTACGCCCCGGCGCTGATGCGCGCGCACGCACTGCTGGCGGCCGACCGGCCCGAGGAGGCGCTGCGCGAGCTCGCGGTGCTGCCCGAGTCCGACGCCGTGTCGGCGATCGTGTTCGAGCTGCGCGCGGCCGCGCTGCTCCAGCTCGAACGCTGGACCGAGGCGGGCGACGCGGCCCGGGCCGGGCTCGCCGCCGGCGGCCCCGACCCGGATCTGCTCTGCCAACTCGGCTTCGCCGAGTACCGGCTGGGCCGGCACGAGACCGCCGAGCGGGCGCTGCTCGACGGGCTCGCGATCGCGCCGGAGGACGTCAGCCTGCTGTGCGTGTACGCCCGGCTGTGCCTGGAGCACGGGCAGCTCGACAAGGCCCGCCGCCTCGTCGACCTGGCCGCGGCGCAGCAACCCGACGCCCCGACGGTGTACGCGACCCGGGTGCAGCTCGCCCACGCGAGCGGCGACGACGCGCTCGCGCAGCGGATCAGTCGCGAGTTCGTCGCCGCGCATCCCGAGAACGCGCAGGCGCACGCCCTGCTCGGCGGCACCAGCGCGGCCCGCGGGCAGGTGCGCTCGGCCTACTCGGGGCTGCGCCAGGCGGTCGCGAACGACCCGGCCGACCGCGACTACGCGAAGGCCGCATACGAGGCGCGGATCGCGCTGCACCCGTTGATGCTGCCGGTGCGCCCCTTCGCCCGGTTCGGGGCGGTCAAGACGTGGATCGCCGCGATCGTCGTCATCTACGGCCTGCGTGCGCTCGGGCTGTACCCGCTGGCGACGGTGGCCGGCCTGGCGTGGTTCGCGCTGTGCGTCTACTCGTGGGTCGTGCCGCCGCTGCTGCGCCGGTGGCTGCTGCGCCGCTGGCGCTGACCGTCGCCCCGCGCGGGGCGCGGCCGCCGGACGACCGTGGCATGATCTGCGGCCATGCGTCTTCTCGACGACGAGGCCCTGCAGCGGTCCTCGGTGGTGGCGAACAACGCGATGAACCGCGAACGCGGGCTCGACGGCGTCAACAGCTACGCCCGTGACCTGGGCTTGCATCCGCTGGACCGGCTCCGGTCGCGCCTCGCGGAGCACGGTGCGGCGGCGTGGCTGGACCTGTGCTGCGGCCAGGGCCGGGCGTTGGCCCAGGCCGCCCGGCAGGCGCCGGACGGCCTGGAGTTGGTCGGCGTGGACCTGGTCGACCACTTCGACCCGCAGGCGACCGGGGTGGACGGCCTGACTCTGGTCACCGCCTCGCTCTCGCAGTGGCAGCCGGACCGGACGTTCGACCTGATCACCTGCGTGCACGGGCTGCACTACGTGGGCGACAAGCTCGGCGTGCTGGCCCGTGCGCTGACCTGGCTGGCGCCGGGTGGCGTGTTCGCCGCGCACCTGGACCTGGCGAGCATCCGGCTGGTCGACGGGACACCGGCGACGCAGCTGGTCCGGCGGCTGCTGCGCGAGGCCGGGGTCGCCTACGACGCCCGCCGCCGCATCGTCACCCGCACCGGCCCGGCCGTGCTGGACCTGCCGCTGGAGTACGCCGGAGCCGACGACCAGGCCGGCCCGAACTACACCGGCCAGCCCGCCGTCGACTCCTACTACCGCCCGCTGCGCACCGGCACCCGGCCCGACCCGGCGCCGCCGCCGCGCCGCGCGGTGGCCGTCGACGACCGGGGCGTACGCGTCGAGCACGACGGCTCGATCTTCGAGGTCGAATGGCGCGACGTCCACCGCGCCTCGGTCTCCCGGTTCGTGGTCGAGATCGCCGACATCGACCACCTCGAACTGACCGTCGACCTCGTGTACGGCCACTACCTGACCGTCCTCGACAGCGACGAGGGGTTCGCCGCGGCCGTGGCCGAGTTCGCCCGCCGATCCGGGCGCCCCGCGCCCGACCTGTCGCAGTCGCGGGCCGGGCACGACGACATCGAGCTGTGGCAGCAGGACGGCTGACCCGGCCCGGCGCGGCGACACGGACCGGTCCACCGACACGCGATTGGCCGTGCCGCGGCCGACGACGACCAGGTTAAGGTGCCGGTATGCGGATAAGGATCATCGACGCGTTCACCGACCGGCCGTTCGGCGGCAACCCGGCCGGCGTCGTCGTGCTCGACGCGGACACGTTCCCGGACGAGACGTGGATGCAGCGCGTAGCGGCCGAGATGAACCTAGCCGAGACCGCGTTCGCGCACCCGCGCGGCGGGCAGGACTGGGCGCTGCGCTGGTTCACGCCGCTGTGCGAGGTGAACCTGTGCGGCCACGCCACCCTGGCCATGGCCCACGCCCTGGTCGAGGACAAGCTGATCGGCGACGTGGTCGCGTTCGACAGCCGCAGCGGGATCCTGACCACCGCCGTCGCCGAGGACGGGGACATCACCCTGGACTTCCCGGTATCGCCGCTGACCCCCGTCGAGCCGGTCGGGGTCGCCGAGGCGCTGGGCGCACCGGTGCTCGCCGCGTACGAGACCGGCCCAGCGCTGGGCGACCTGCTCGTCGAGGTCGCCGACGAGCAGACGGTCCGCGGCCTGCGGCCGGACCTGAGCCGGGTCGCGGCGCTGGCCACCCGTGGGGTGATCGTGACGGCGGCCGCCGCCGACCCGGCGTCGGGATACGACTTCGTGTCACGGTTCTTCGGCCCGGCCGTCGGCGTCCCGGAGGACCCGGTGACCGGCAGCGCCCACACCGCGCTCGCGCCGCTGTGGGCGTCACGGCTCGGCCGCGACGAGCTGGTCGGCCTGCAGGCCTCGGCCCGGTCCGGGCTGGTCCGCACGGCACTGCGCGGCGACCGCGTCGAACTGACCGGCCGCGCCGTCACCGTGCTCGACGGCACCCTGCACGCCTGATCAGTTCTAGTTCACCGCCGCGTGTACTCGGCCAGACGTTCGTCGAGCCGACGCCGCCGGTCTGGGTCGGAGCGCCGTACGTCTGCTTCGAAGACCGAACGCGCTATGCGTTCGTACTCGTCAAGTGGCACCTGTTCGACACCGACCGCCGCCAGTGCGCGTCGGGTCGCCTCGCGGACCTGGCTTGCGGTGCCCTCGTCGCAAGCCCGCGACCCATCTGCAGAGTCATCGGCCTGATTGGCGGCGAACTCGGCGGTCACCCGGGGAGCCTATGCCGGTTCGACGCCGCCGTCACCGAGCTGTACGCAGGCGGGCCTTCTCGCGGACCTTCTCGGGCAGGGCGTCGGCGGCCAGCAGTTGCGGCAGCAACTCGGACTCCAGGGTCAGCGCGCGGAAGGTCAGCGCCACGGTCACGTCGTGGTCGGGGCGGTGCAGCACGGTGACCGGGTCGCCCTGCCGCACCCGGCCGGGCACGACCACGCGCAGGTATGCCCCCGGCAGGGCGCGCTGCGTGAACGTCTTGATCCAGCCCTGCTCGCGCATCTGGTCGGCGAACGTGCGGCACGGGATACGCGGCAGCGCCACCTCCAGCACCGCCTCATCGCCGACCTGCCACCGCTCGCCGATGCGCGCCCCGTTCACGTCGATGCCGGACGTGGTCAGGTTCTCCCCGAACATGCCGCCGGGGATGTCCCGCCCCAGTTCCGCCGCCCAGCCGTCGAGATCCTCCCGGGCGTACGCGTACACGGCCTGGTCGTCGCCGCCGTGGTGGCGCTGGTCGCAGATCTCGTCACCGACCACGCCGCTGCCCAGCCCGCCCTCCTTCGGCCCCGGCGCGCGCAGTTCGACCGACCCGGCGACCGGGTGCTTGTCGATCGCGGTGACGCCGACGTCGGCGGCGTCGCAGTGCCGGGCCTTGCCCAGGTTCACGGAGAGTACGGTGCCCATCCGGCCAGCCTAGTGGGCCTCGCCCGGACGGCCACCGAGTATCGTCCCCGCCATGATCCGCCCCGCTGTGCCGGCCGACGTCCCGGTGCTCATCGACCTGATCCGCGAGCTGGCCGAGTACGAGAAGGCCCCGCAGGAGGCCAAGGCGACACCCGCGCAGCTGCACGAGGCGCTGTTCGGCCCGCACCCGGCGGCGTTCGCGCACCTGGCCGTCGACGACGAGACCGGCGAGCCGGTCGGCATGGCGATGTGGTTCCTGAACTTCTCCACCTGGCACGGCGTGCACGGCATCTACCTGGAGGACCTGTACGTGCGCCCGGCGGCCCGCGGCCGGGGCCACGGCAAGGCCCTGCTGCGCGAACTGGCCCGCATCTGCAACGAGCGCGGCTACACCCGCCTGCAGTGGTGGGTGCTGAACTGGAACACTCCCGCGATCGACTTCTACCGCTCGATCGGCGCCAAGCCGATGGACGACTGGACCGTGTACCGGGTCACCGACGACGCCCTGGCGGCTCTCGCCGAATGACCAGGAGGTTTGACTGACGGTGGCCGATACCGAAGGCTTCCCCTCATGCTTGATCCGGGGACGACGCTCGGCGGCCGGTACACCCTCAAGACGCTGATCGCCCGCGGCGGCATGGGTGAGGTGTGGAGCGCCGAGGACACGGTGCTGGCCCGCCGGGTGGCGGTGAAGGTGCTGCTGCCGAACCTGGCCGCCGATCCCGGCTTCGCCGCCCGGTTCCGGGCCGAGGCGCAGGCGATGGCGGCGCTCAGCGATCCGGGCATCGTCGAGATCTACGACTACGGCCAGGCCGACGGCATCGCCTACCTGGTGATGCAGTTCGTCGAGGGCGAATCGCTGCTGTCGCTGGTGCGCCGGGCCGGCCCGCTGGAGCCCGCGCAGGCGATGCGGCTGCTTGCCCAGGCGGCCGACGCCATTCACGCCGCGCACCTGCAGGGAATCGTCCACCGTGACGTGAAACCGGCGAACCTGCTGCTGCGCCCGGACGGGCGGCTGGCGCTGACCGACTTCGGCATCGCCCGGATCGTCGCGGCCGACCAGCTCACCGCCGCCGGGGAGATCTTCGGCACCGCGTCCTATCTGGCCCCGGAGCAGGTGACCGGCGCGGACATCGGCCCGGCGACCGATGTGTACGCCCTGGGTGTGGTCGCCTACGAGATGCTGACGCAGCGCCGGCCGTTCACCGGGGAGACGCCGTTCGCGGTGGCGATCCAGCAGGTGCACGAGCTGCCGCCGGAGCTGCCGCCAAGTGTTCCCGAGCCGGTCCAGGCCGTGGTGATGCGGGCGCTGGCCAAGGACCCGGCGCAGCGGTGGCCCAGCGCGGCCGCACTGTCCCAGGCCGCCTCGGCGGCGATCAGCGAGGTGGGCGGCCAGGCCGCAGCCGGGACGCAGGGTCCGGCGCTCCCCCAGGTCGCGACCGAGGGCACTCCTGCCGTGGTCACCCGCGCCCGCCGCAGCAGGCAGGTGACGGTCGCCGCCGCGGCCGCGCTGCCACTGGTGGCCCTGGTCGCCTTCGCGCTGACCCGGGGCGGTGCCGAGGACCCGCAGGCGCGCAGTCCCGAAGGCTCCCCGCCGGTGGCCGCGTCCGGCTCTGCCGTCGCTGGTACGACGCAGGCGGCGGGCCCCTCGGCGGGGCCGACGCCGACGCACCAGGCGCGACCGACCAGCGCGGGCGCGACCGAACCCTCGGACGCCCCCGCGAACTCGCCCGCACCGGACCCCGCCGTCCCCGCGAGCCCCGCCGCCTCGCCGCAACCGCAGTCCACGACCCGGACCGTGCCGGGCATGTTCGGCTGGCGGGAGGTGGAGGTGACGGAGGCGATGCGGCGCCTCGGCCTGGCGGCGGACATCACGTACCGGTCGACACCCGACAAGTGCCACGTGCTTGAGCAGACGCCCGCTGGTGGCACCGTCGTTTCGGCCGGGTCCACCGTCAAGATCGTGATCGCGACCGCCACCGGGATCTGCAAGATCGTCTGACCTGTTCCGCATCGCGGCGTCCATCGAGCAGCCGCTCCGTCAGCTGCGCGGCGGGCCTGCCGGGTCAAGGTGCGCCGACCCGGGCCGTGGTGGCGCGCTGCGCCGCCGGGTCGAGACCCGCACGGCCAGTGCCCCGAGCAGCAGGGCTGCGGCGGCGACGTGCAGCAGCCGTACCCCCGTGGCTGCCGGAACCCCCGCGCCCGGCAGCGACGGCACCGCGGCCAGGCCCGCTGCCGCTGCCACGGCCGCCGCCGTCCAGAAGATCCGTGGCCTGGCCTCGGGCAGCGCGGAACCGCTGGTCATGCCGCCTCCGGCGCTGACGTCCGGGCCGGCCGCCACGGTCGCGGCGGTCCGGTCGCGCCGGGCCGCACGGGCCGCGACGGCGACCACGACGGCCGCGCCGATAACCGTGCTCGTCAGGTCGGACACCGTCCACCAGGGGATCGGGCTGACGTCCGCCCAGCGCACGCCGAACACGACGTGAATCCAGCCGTCGGTGTGGGTGAGGTGGTCCCACGCGACGTGGCTCGCCGCGCCGAGCAGGCACGAACCGGCGGTGATCGGCCACCGGTGGCGGTGGTGGGCCAGTTCCGCGTACGCCCGCCAGGTGAAACGTCGGCTGTCGGGCAGGTGCACGGCGACTGTGGCGATCGTGCGCCGGACCGCCCACGTGTATGCCAGCGCCACCGGCAGGCACCACCACAGCAGCGCCTGCCACGTGTGGGTGTCGGCGAACAGTCGGCCGTCGGCGTCCAGCGCCAGGTAGGCGACGTCGGGCGCGACCGCGCCCGCGGCCAGTGCCACGCCGTCGAACCAGCGCGGCCGCCACAGTTTCAGCGGCAGCACCGGTGCCAGATGCGAGGGAAAGGTCAACGGCACCGCGGGAGCATAACGAGAGGTGAGCCACGCTCCCGTCCCGCGCCGACGCCCCGCCCTCACGCCGGGCGGGTTCGGCCGAGGACGGCCGGGTATGGGCAACGGCATGACGAAGGATGTGGTGGCGCCCCCCGGCGGGGTGATGACCGACGAGGTCGGGACGATCACCGGTGAGCTGACGCTGGAACCGAAGATCGGGTCCGACGGCACGGTGCGGCTGCGGGCGCAGTACAAGGGCGCCGAGGAGTGGTACACCGTCACCGGCGCGCAGATCAAGGTCCCCGACCCCGGCAACGGCGACGCCGTCGACCGCGCCGCCCAGGACCTGCTGTCCCGCTTCACCCCCTGACGCCGTGGCACGCCCGGACGCCCAGGTGGGGACCCCGGCCGAGCGAGATAGTGTGGCGATCATGCGTTATCGGGCACTGGGAAAGTCGGGGCTGGTCGTTTCGGCGGTCGGGCTGGGGTGCAACAACTTCGGATGGCGGCTCGACCTGGACGGCACGCGTGCCGTGGTCGACGCCGCGATCGACGCGGGGATCACGTTCTTCGACACCGCGGACATCTACGGCCGGGCGACCGCGATCGGGGCGTCGGAGTCGATGCTCGGCGACGTCCTCAAGGGACGCCGTGACCAGGTGGTGCTGGCCACCAAGTTCGGCCACCAGGGCGCGGACATGGGCTACGGGCCGGCCGCGGGCGCCAAGGGCGGGCGCAAGTACATCCGCCGGGCGGTCGAGGAGTCGCTGCGGCGGCTGAACACCGACCACATCGACCTGTACCAGCTGCACACGCCGGACCCGCAGACGCCGCTGGCGGAGACCCTGGCGGCGCTGCACGAGCTGGTCGTCGAGGGCAAGGTGCGATACATCGGCAGCTCGCAGTTCGCGGGCTGGCAGATCGCCGACGCGGCGCGGCTGGCCGAGGCGATGGGCGTGACGCCGTTCGTCAGCGCGCAGAACCACTGGTCGATGCTGGAGCGCGGCAGCGAGCTCGAGGTCGTGCCCGCGGCGCGGCACTTCGGGCTGGGGGTGCTGCCGTTCTTCCCCCTCGCGAACGGCCTGCTGACGGGCAAGGTCCGCCGGGGTCAGGACGCGCCGTCGGACAGCCGGCTGGCCAAGGACCAGGCCGGGTTCATCACCGCCGAGCGCATGGACACCGTCGAGGCGCTCGCGGGCTGGGCCGAGGCCAACGGCCACGAGCTGGGCAAGGTCGCGATCGGCTGGCTGGCGGCGCAGCCGGGCTGCGGGTCGGTCATCGCCGGGGCGACCAGCCCCGCGCAGATCGCCGCGAACGCGGCCGCGGCCGACTGGGAGCCGACCGCGGCGGAGCTGGCCGAGCTGGACAAGCTCGCGCCGCTGCCCACGCTGTGACATCAGGTGCGAAGGAGACGGTCGTGACCCAGGTCGAGGTCATCGAGGTGCCCGAGAGCAGCCGGTACGAGGCGCGTGAAGGCGGCCGCCTGCTGGGCGTGCTGACGTACCACCGCAAGCCGGGGTCGATCGTGTTCGACCACACCGGGGTCGAGCCGGAGGCGCGCGGGCGCGGCATCGGCGCGCTGCTGTGCGCGGCGGCGCTGGCCGGGGCCGCCGCCGACGACGTGCAGGTGGTGCCGCAGTGCTCGTTCGTACGCCGCTGGGTGCAGGACAACCC
Source organism: Catellatospora paridis (assembly GCF_009720365.1). GTDB lineage: Bacteria > Actinomycetota > Actinomycetes > Mycobacteriales > Micromonosporaceae > Catellatospora > Catellatospora paridis. Next base: position 179,103 of record NZ_ML769322.1, read on the forward strand.
GCAGTACCTGCCGCTGATCGAGCGGGCGTAAATCACTGGCCGCGCAGTGGGGCCGGCCGTTAAGCTGGCCCCACTATGGAGCTGTGACATCACCGACCGGCCTGTGACCTGAGGCTGCGACCCGCCCGACCGCGTCCGCGGGGCCGTCGCACACGCCCGGCAGGCTTCTCCCGAAAACCTCTCGGTGGTGTTCATGCCTGCGCAAACCCTCATTGCTGTCGATCTTGTCAGGTTCTTCGGTGACCGACGCGTGCTCGACGGCGTCAGCCTGACCGTCTCCCCGGGCCGCCGCGTCGGCCTGGTCGGCGAGAACGGGGCCGGCAAGTCCACGCTGCTGCGCCTGCTCGCCGGCGCCGACACCCCCGACGGCGGGACGGTCACCCGCCCCGACGACACCGGCCTGCTGCACCAGGAGCTGCCGTACACCCCCGGCCACACCGTCGGCGACGTGCTCGCCGAGGCGCTGCGGGAAAGCCGCGAGCTGCTCGCCCGGCTCGACGAGCTGGCCCGCGACCTGACCGGCGAGGACCGGCTCGCCGCGTACGGCGAAGCCCTGGCCAGGGCCGAGCAGCTCGACGCCTGGGACGCCGAACGCCGCGCGGAGCTGGTCATGCACGGCCTCGGCCTGGCCGAACTGAGCCGCGAACGCACCCTGGGCACGCTGTCCGGCGGCCAGCGCTCCCGCGTCGCCCTGGCCGCGCTGCTGGTACGCCGACCGGCCGCGCTGCTGCTCGACGAGCCCACCAACCACCTCGACGACGAGGCCGTGGCGTTCGTGGAGCAGCAGCTGCGGCAGCTGCCCGGCGCGGTCGTGGTCGCCAGCCACGACCGGGTGTTCCTCGACGAGGTCTGCACCGACATCGTCGACCTGGACCCCGCCGCCGACGCCCCCGGCGGCCTGGTCCGCTACGGCGGCGCCTACACGCAGTACGTGCAGGCCAAACGGGCGCAGCGAGCCCGCTGGGAGCGCGCGTACGCCGACCGGCAGGCCGAGGTCGAGGCGCTGCGGGCCGCCGCGGCGACGACGGCCCGCCAGGTCGCCCCGGGCCGGGCCCCGCGCGACGGCGACAAGATGGGCTACAACTTCCACGGGGCACGGGTGCAGTCCCAGGTGTCCCGGCGGGTTCGCAACGCCGACCAGCGCCTGGCCGTGCTCGAACGCGACCCGATCCGCAAGCCGCCCGCACTGCTGCACTTCCAGGCGCCGGCACTGACCTCCGCCGCAGCCGAGGACACCGCGCTGGCGCTGCGCGACGTGCACGTGCCCGGCCGGCTGCGGCTGGACCGCCTCGACCTGCCCGCCGACGGGCGCCTGCTGATCACCGGACCCAACGGCGCGGGCAAGTCCACGCTGCTGTCGGTGCTGGCCGGGCAGCTGCGCCCGGCCCAGGGCAGCGTCACCCGCCGCCGCGGACTGCGGATCGGCCTGCTGGCCCAGGACGACCGGTTCGACGACCCGGCCGCTACACCCCGGGCGCTGTACGAGCGCTGCCACGCCGCCGTACCGCTGGCGGACCTCGGCCTGGTCGCCCCGCGCGACCTGGACCGGCCCGTCGGCGCGCTCAGCGTCGGGCAGCGCCGCCGCGTCGCCCTCGCCCTGCTCATCGCCGACCCGCCGCACCTGCTGCTGCTCGACGAACCCACCAACCACCTGTCCCCCGCGCTGGCCGACGAACTCGAGGACGCGCTCGGCCGCGCGCCGGGCGCGATCGTGGTCGCCAGCCACGACCGCTGGCTGCGCCGCCACTGGTGCGGCGCGACGCTGGACCTCGTCTGCTAGGAAGGTATGAGCGCAGGTCGAGTGGACCCGCACCCCAGAGGAGATCAGTTCCGTGGTTTTCAAGAAGATGCTCGCCGCCTTCGGCGTCGGCGGCCCGTCGGTGGACACCGTGCTCGCGACCCCCGTCGTGCAGCCAGGCGGCACGCTCAGCGGCACCGTGCACATCCGCGGCGGTGACCACGACACCTTGATCGAATACGTCTCCATCGGCCTGGTCACCCGGGTCGAGGTCGAAGGCCACGACAGCGAGTACGACACCACCGTGGAGTTCCACCGGGTGCACCTGACCGGCTCGTTCAGCCTGGCCGCGGGTGCGCAGCAGGCCCTGCCGTTCTCGATCGAGGTGCCCTGGGAGACCCCGGTCACCCGGTTCTACGGCACGCCGCTGCACGGCATGACCATGGGCGTGCGCACCGAGCTGTCGGTGGCCAAGTCCGTGGACAAGACCGACATCGACCCGGTCGGCGTCGAGCCGCTGCCGCTGCAGGCCGCGGTGATGGAGGCGTTCTCCCGGCTCGGCTTCCACTTCACCCGCGCCGACCTGGAGCGCGGCCGCATCCATGGGGTGCACCAGACGCTGCCGTTCTACCAGGAGATCGAGTTCCACCCGTCCCAGGCGTACGCGGGCCGCATGCGCCAGCTGGAGCTGACCTTCGTGACCAGCCCGCAGGGCATGGACGTGATCCTGGAGTTCGACAAGCGCGGCTTCCTCGGCTCGCACGACACGTTCAGCCGCCACCACGTCGGCCACGCCGACGCCGGCCGCACCGACTGGCCCGCCGTCGTCGACGGCTGGATCCGCGGGGCGCTGGACCGCCACGGCTCCGGCCACGGCGGTGGCTACGGCCATGGCGGCGGGCACGGCTTCCACGGCGGGCACGGTGGTCACCAGAGCCACCGCGGCCACGGCATGGGCGGCGTCGCCGCCGGTGCGGCCGCCGGCTTCCTCGGCGGCATGGTCGCCGGCGAGGTCGCCGAGGAGGTCTTCGACATGGACATGGACTTCGGCTTCGGCGACGAGTAGCCGCAGCACCCGCGGCCGCCGTCCGAACCCGGGCGGCGGCCGCGTGCGTGACCGGCTACTCCGTCGCGGTGGCGGCGGCGTTCTGAATGATCTTCGCCACCTGGTCCGGGTGGGAGACCATCACGACGTGGGATGCGCCGTCGACGACGACCGTCTCCTTGGACCCGGCCCGCTGCGCCATGAACGCCTGCGCCTGCGCGGGGATGTTCTTGTCCGCCGACCCGTACACGAACCACGACGGGATGTTCTTCCACGCCGCGTTCGCCGACGCCTCGTTCAGCGCCGCCTCGGTGATCGGCCGCTGGCCCGCCGCCATCAGCGCGGCCTCCGCCGCGGGCACGTCCGCGGCGAACTGATCGTGGAACTTCGCCTGGTCGATGAACAGGTCGTTGCCGCCGCCCGGCAGCGCCACCGGCTTGGCCAGCGCCGGCCCCAGCGTGCTGCCCGGGAACTTCGCCGACAGCGCCGCCGCCGACTCGCCCACCTCGGGCGCGAACGCCGCCACGTACACCAGCGCCTTGACGTTCGGGTTGCCCTCGGCCGCGTTCGAGATCACACTGCCGCCGTAGGAGTGGCCGACCAGCACGATCGGCCCGGTGATGCTCTTGAGCACGGCGGCGACCTCGGCGGCGTCGCCCTTGACGCTGCGCAGCTCGTTCGGCACCGCCACCACGGGATACCCCTGCGCCTGCAGCATCGGAATGACGCCGTTCCAGCTCGACGAGTCCGCGAACGCGCCGTGCACCAGTACGATCGTCGGTTTTGTCTGTTTCTGCGCTGCTGACGCCGGTGTGGCCACGACCGCGAGCGCCGTGGCGGCGGACAGGGCGAGGACGCCCAGGAACCTGCTGCGACCCGACATGGTCGACTCCTCCCATTCCGGTTAAGGCCCGGGGGTCGACCACGACCCAACCTACGCCGGCCCCGCGCCGTGCGATGCGAGGTTCGCCGAGACCGTCTCACCGCCGCCCTCGATCACCGGCGGCGCAGTCGCTATGGTTGCCGGGTGTTCAAGGCCCTCGTCTGCTTCATGCTGCTCTTCATCGCCATCGGGGCGATCGGGATGTGGCTCGCCACCAAGCGCCGCCAATCATGATCCACAGCACCCCCGTGCCGGCTCGTGGACGCCGGTAGCCTCAGCCTGCTGCTGACCGCCGCCACCGCCGCCGGGTGGGTGGACGCCGTGGTCGGCGGAGGTGGCCTGCTCCTGCTCCCAGCCCTGCTCATCGGCCTGCCCCAGGTGCCGCTGGCGACCGCCCTGGGCACCAACAAGATGACCGCGATCGCCGGGACCACCAGCGCCGCGATCACCTACGCGCGGCGTACCCGCATCGACTGGCGCGTCGCCGGGCCCGCCGGGGCGATCGCCGTGGTCGTCTCCGGCATCGGCGCCTGGCTGGCCATCGCGCTGACCCCCAACAAGGACGTGTACCGCCCCGTCGTGCTGGGCATCCTGGTCGCCGTCGCATTGTTCGTCACGTTCCGCCCGAACAACGGCATCTACGCCCACCCCGAACGCCGCACCCGTCAGCGCGCCGCCCTCGCCGTCGCGCTGGCCGGCGGCCTCATCGCCCTGTACGACGGCATGATCGGACCCGGCACCGGCACGTTCCTGGTGCTCACCTTCACCACCGTCATCGGCGCGGACTTCCTGCACGGCTCGGCCATGGCCAAGATCGTCAACGCGGGCACCAACCTCGGCGCGCTCATCGTGTTCGCCGCGGGCGGGCACGTGTGGTGGCAGCTCGGCGCGGCCATGGCCGTCTGCAACATCATCGGCGCCCAGATCGGCGCCCGGATGGCCATCAAACGCGGGTCCGGGTTCGTCCGCATCGTGCTACTCGTGGTCGTGCTGGCCCTGATCGCCCGGCTCTCCTACGACCAGTGGCTGGCCTGACCGCCACCGCTCCGCCAGCGCGTGCGCGGCGACCCGCTCGATCACCAGGCTGACCGCCGGCCAGTGCTCCCGGCCCGGCCTGGTGATCGAGAACATGCGCCGCCGCACCGGCACCCCCGGCATCGGCACGTACCGCACGCCCGGATGCTCGGGCAGGTGACCGGGCACCAACGCCACCCCCAGGTCCGCCGACACCAGGTCCAGCACCAGATCCATGCTGTCCGCCCGATGTTCGATCATCGGCTGGTACGCCGCCAGCGCGCACACCCGCACCGCCAACTCGTCGTCGGCCGGGCCGCGCGAGTTCACCACCCACGACTGCCCCGCCAGCGCGCACAGCCGCCCCGGTTCGTCGATCACGTCGGGCAGCGCCCGCCCCGCGGGCACGGCCAGCACCATCGGCGTCTCGCACAGCTGCCGCACCGTGTACCCGTCATAACCGCGCGGGACCAGGTCGTAGTCGTACACGAACCCGAGGTCCACCCGGTCCTCCTCCAGCAGCCGCACCACCTCCGGCGGCTCCTGCTCCTGCAGCAGCAGCTGCAACCCCGGATGCGACACCGCCAGCTCCCGCACCACCGGGATCAGATCCCCCGACAGCACCGACGCGTACGCCGCCACGTGCACCGCCCCGCCCGGCTCCCCACCCCGCGCCAGCGCCGCACGAGCCGCGTCCACCGCCGCCAGGATCGGCCGCGCGTGCGTCACCAGCCGCCGCCCCGCCGGAGTCAGCCGGACCGTCCGCCCCGTGCGCTCGACCAGCGGCGCACCGACCTCCCGGGTCAGCGTGGCCAACTGCTGCGACACCGCCGACGTGCCATACCCGGTGGCCTCGGCGACCGCCCGCAGCGTGCCCCGATCCGACAACTCGACGAGCACGCGCAGCAGCCTGGTGTCCACGCCCCCCATCATCCGCGAATCGCGGACGGTCCGTCCGCAGACCCGTGGTGGACGGCGTGATCTTTGTCCGGTGACATGGAGTGGTGACCGCCGTCGACATCGCCACCAGCACCTCCCGCCCACAGAGCACCGCCCCGGCCATCGGGCTGATCATGGGTTCGATGCTCTCCGTGCAGGTCGGCGCGGCCGCCTCCACCCGCCTGTTCGACGACATCGGCCCGGCCGGCACCGCCTGGCTGCGCGGCTGCTGGGCCGCGCTCGCCTTCGTGCTCATCGCCCGCCCCTCGCCCCGCTGGCTGCGCGCCCAGTCCCGCCACGACCTGCTCGGCGCGGTCGGCCTCGGCGTGGTCAGCGCCGCGATGAGCGTCGCCTTCTTCGAATCCATCGCCCGCATCCCGCTGGCCACCGCCGTCGCCCTGGAGTTCCTCGGCCCGCTGTCCCTGGCCGTACTGCGCCGCAGCGGCCGCTGGGGACTGCTCTGGCCCGCCCTCGCGTTGGCCGGCGTGCTCGCCCTGACCAGGCCCTGGCGCGGCGACATCAACCTGGTGGGCGTCGCGCTCGCCCTGGTCGCGGCCGCGGGCTGGGCCGGCTACATCGTCCTCACCCAGCGGGTCGGCGACAGCTTCAGCGGCGTCAAGGGCCTGGCCATCGCGATGCCCGTCTCCGCCGTCGCCGCCGCCGTCATCGGCGCACCCCAGGCCCTGCCCAACCTGACCTGGGGCATCATCGCCCAGGCCGCCTGGCTGGCCATGCTGCTGCCGGTACTGCCGTTCGCCATGGAACTGCTCGCCCTGCGCCGCCTCACCGTCGCCGCCTTCGGCACCCTGATGTGCCTGGAACCCGCCTTCGCCCTCGCCGTCGGCGCCACCCTGCTCCACCAGACCCCGCACCCACTCCAGGTCGCCGGAGTCGCCTTCGTCGTCGCCGCCGGCATCGGCGCCCAACGCTCCGGCCACCGCTGAAACGTCACCGGGGCCTCGCGGCCATCGGACCTGGTCACGAAGCGGTCAGGGTCTGCTCTCGCTCGGCGGCGATCTCGGCGAGCCGGGCCTGCGTCTGCGCGAGCCGCCGGTCGAGTTGCCGTCCGATCCGGGCCACCTGCTGGTCGCACTGCTGGGCGCGAGCCTGCGCCTGCTGAATCCGGTCCCGTACGGCGAGATCCGTGAAGATGTTGTCGAACCACACGTCCAGGAACCGGGTCAGGCCGTCGACCGCGACGGTGGACGCCGTACCGGCACCGCCGGGCACGTCGGCGAGCTCGGTGTTCAGCTTGCCGATCAGGTGGTCCGCGATCGCCGCCGCAGCGGCCGCCTCGTCGAGGCGATCGTGTTTCAACGCGCTGGCGATGGCACCCCCGCCGAAGAATGTGTCATACGTGGACCAGTTGCCCGCACTGTCGAGCAGCCCGGTGAGCGTGCGCAGCGCCGCCGACGCGGCAGCGGCCGCCCGCTGCGCCTCCGTGATCTCCTTGACCTCCGCCTCGGCCACACCGCGGGCCTCGGCCAGTTCGAGCAGCCGCCGCGCCCGGGAGTCCTCGGTCGCCGCGAGGGCACGCTCCTTCTCGTCGAGCACCGCGGCATACTCGGCCGGGGCGTGCCGGAGCGAGGTGAGGCGGGCGTCGACACCTTCGAGTTCCCGCCGTAGCGTGTCCGCCTCGTTGCCGGCTCGCGTCAGCCGGTACGCCGCCGCGTCGGCCTCGGCCCGTTCCCGGGCGAGTGCGTCGTCGCGGGTCCCCCGCAGCGCGGCGAGCACGCGGGTGAGCGTCATCGTCTCCAGCCGGACGACGTCGCGTGCCTCCCGGTCGCGGACGCTCGACAACTCGCCGACCCGCGCCTCGGCCTCCTCGATCAGCCTTCGCAGTTCGCCCTGCCGCGCCTGCACGGCCTGCCGCTCGCGCTTCGCCTCGGCGGCCGCCGCCAGCCGCGCCTCCAAGTCCCCGTGTGCCATGAGTGCCATTTCAGCAGCCCCGGGCAACGCTGCGCCCCATCCCCGGCCCGGATGCCGTTGGCTGTGGTGGCAGGCACTGCCCCTAACGGATCCTAGGACGCTAGGCTGAGACGGGCAGTGGCAGGCGGCGGCCCCGGTGGTCCACACTGGATCTCTGCCGAGCCCGTCGGACGAGGGAGTGGACCATCAACAGCGTGCCGAGTGTGAGCGAGACACTCCCCGGGGCCCGCGCCGCGATCCTCGCCAGGCTGTGGGGCGCGCTGGTCCGCGAGCCGCTGCCGGGCGTCGTCGAACGGCAGGCGTACGGCGGCGACACCCGGATCACCCTGACGAGCGGCCAGCGGCTGATCGGGTCGGCGGCGCTGGCCCAGCCGTTCGCGGTCCCGCCCGAGGGCATGCGCGTCGTCACCGACGCCGGGGCGTTCGACGACCCGGTCGAGCTGCTGCGCGCGCTGCGCCTGCCGGGTGACGTCGCGCGGTTGACCACCGAGGTCGCCGACAGCGTGGTCGGGCTCGCCCTGGCACGGGCCGGTCAGCCGTACCGGCCCGGCGGCGAGCCGACGCTGACCGTGCTCGCGGGCCGCCCGGACGGCCTGGCGCTGCTGGAGCAGTCCGTGGTGGACGGTCACCCGCTGCACCCGTGCTGCCGCACCCGGATCGGCATGTCGCAGGCCGACGTGCTGCGGTTCGCGCCCGAGCACCGGCCCACGGTGGAGCTGGAGGTGTTCACCGTGCCGGCCAAGCGCTGGCTGACCACCGGCGCGGGGCTCGCGCCGCGGCTGCCCGTGCACCCGTGGCAGCGCGAGCACGTGCTGTCGGCGTACCCCTTCCTCAAACCCGACGGCGCCCGGATCGCGGCCATGCCGCTGATGTCGCTGCGCACCCTGGCCGCGGTCGCCGACCCGACGCGGCACTACAAGACCGCGGTCGACGTGCAGATGACCAGCGCGGTGCGGATCGTGTCCCCGGCCGCGGTGCGCAACGGCCCGGTGGTGTCGAAGCTGCTGGCCGTCGTCGCCGCCGACCTCGGCCTGCAGGTGTGGCCCGAGCTCGCCGGAGGTGCGGTGCTGGACACCGACGGCACGCCGCTGCGCAGCCTGGCCGTGGTGGTCCGGCGAGCCCCCAGACCCGGCCCGAACGAGGTGATCCTGCCGGTCGCGGCGCTGGCCGCGCCGTCACCGGCCGACGGCCGCCCGCTGATCCGCGAGGCGGTCCTGCTCGGCTACGGCGGCCACCCGGCCGGCTTCCTCGCCGACCTGGCCGCCCTGATCGTGCCGGTGCTGCTGACGCTGCTGCACCGCGGCGTCGCACTCGAGGCGCACGGGCAGAACTTGCTGGTCACGCTCACCCATGGGCGGCCGACCGGGCTGTCCTACCGCGACGTCGGCGGGGTGCGCCTGAGCCCCGCCCGGCTGCGCCGCCACGGCGTGGACGTCCCCGCCCTGCACGGCGACCTGGCCAGTGACGACCCGGTGCAGTTGCGGGCCAAGGCGCTGGGCTCGGGCATCGCGGTGGCGCTCGGCGAGCCGATCGCGGTGCTGTCGCGGGAGTACGGCATCGAGCCGCAGCAGCTGTGGCGGCTGGTCCGCGACCGGGTCGAGCAGGCGTATGACAGCCTGCCGCCGTCGGCCGCCGCGGACGCGCGGTCCGTGCTCGGCGATCCGCTGCCGCTGAAGGCGACGACCGCGATGCGGCTGGCCGACGACCCGCTCGACGACGTCTGGGCGCAGCTGCCCAATCCCCTGGCCGCGTGATGCGCCCGCTCACCGATCCCATCGCCGCCGAGCTGGCGGACCTGGCCCCGCAGCTGCTGCACGGCTACTTCGACGCGCTGCCGCGGGCCCGGGTCACCGTGGCCACCCGGCTGGCCGAGGCGCTGTGGCGCGAAGACATCGGCGACGCGCGCGTCCGCTTCCGCGGCGAACGGCACGGCTTCGACCGGGTGCTGCTGGACCCGGTCGACGTGGACCCGGTCACCCTGGTGACCCACGAGGGCCTGCGGGCGGAGCTGGACAGCGCGGTGCACGGGCTGGCGCTGGCGTACGCCCGGCGCGCGTCCATGGACCCCGGGCACCGCGCCGCCGCCGCGGTCGCGGGCGCGCCCGACATGCTCGCGCTGCTCGACGGCAGCGCGCCGGACGAGCGCACCGCCCGGCTGGAGCAGCTCGCGGTCGAGGGGCACAACCTGCACCCGTGCGGGCGCACCCGGCTGGGCTGGAGCACCGGCGACCTGATCGCGCACGACCTGGAGAGCGAGTCGACCGCGATCGGCTTCCTGGCCGTGCCGCCGGAGCTGGCGCTGGGCGACGACCTGTCCGAGCGGCTCGGCGTCGCGGCCCCCGGCGGGCGGCGGCTGCTGCCGGTGCACATCTGGCAGCTGCGGCACCTGACCGGCCGGCACCCGGACCTGTTCGCCGACGGCACGCTGCGGGTGCTCGACGAGGTGCTGCCGGCCCGGCCCACCGCGGCGCTGCGCACCGTGCTGCCGCCGGGCTCGACCTACCTGAAGCTGTCGCTGGACATCCAGGTCACCTCGACCCGGCGCAGCATCTCCATCGCCTCCACCCGCAACGGCCCGGCGCTCAGCACGGTGCTCGGGCAGCTGCTGGAGCTGGTGCCCGGTGGCGGGCGGGTGCTGCTGATGACCGAGCCCGCGGGCGTCGCCGGGCTGCTGGAGGACGGCCGCCAGCTCAGCACCATCGTGCGCGACGGGCTGGGCGGCCGGCTGGCCGCGGGCGAGCAGCCGGTCCCGGCGAGCTCGCTGGCCGCGCTCGACCCGGTCAGCGGGCGGACGCTGCTGTCCGGCCTGGTCGACCGGTATGCGGTCGCCCGCGCCCTGGCCGGCCCGCGCACCGCCGCGGCGGGTTTCCTGCGCGAGTACGCCGGGCTGCTGCTGCCGCCGGTGCTGGCGCTGGCCGCCCGGCACGGCATCGGCCTGGAGGCGCACCTGCAGAACTGCGTCCCGACCTTCCTGGACGGCGTCCCCCACCGGCTCGGCCTGCGGGATCTGGCGGGCCTGCGCGTGCACCACCCGCGGCTGGCCGCCTCCGGGGCGAGGCTGCAGCTGTGGCCCGGCTCGGTGATCGGCACCGAGGACGACACGGTGCTGCTGTCCAAGGTGGCCTACACCGCGTTCCAGGCGCACCTGGGCGAGCTGGTGCTGCGGCTGGGGCAGTCGCACGGCCTGGCCGCCGACGAAGCCTGGCCGATCGTGCGCGAGGTGGTGGACGAGAGCCTGCGCGGGCACCCCGACCACGCCTTCTACACGGCCGCGACGGTGCCGCACAAGGCGCTGACCCGCATGCGGCTGGCCGGCGCGGGCGACCTCTACGTACCGGTGCAGAATCCGCTGCATGGCCTCTGATCAGCACCCCCCGCACCGCGACGCGCGCCGAACCGCCCCGGACTCCGCGACAGCGGGACCGGCGACCTCGGCCGAGGCTGCGGCGGCGGCCCGGCACGTGATCCCGGAGCGGGTCACGGTGGCGCTGCGCGGACTCGACGGGCCCGTCTGCGCCTACGTCTACGACCCGGGTGTGCTGCGGGCTCGGGTCGCCGAGCTGCGGCGGGCGCTGCCGGGTGTGACCGTCTGCTACGCGGTGAAGGCCAACGGGCACCCGGCGATCGTGGCCGCGGCGGCCGAGGCCTGCGACGGCCTGGAGGTCGCCTCGGGCGGCGAGCTGGCGCTGGCCGAAGCGGCCGGGGCGGCGCGGATCGTGTTCGGCGGCCCGGCCAAGACCGAGGCGGAGCTGGCCCACGCGCTGCGCCTGGGCGCGACGGTCAACGTGGAGAGCACCCTGGAACTGCGGCGGCTCAGCCTGCTGGCGCAACGGGCGGGCACGACCGCGGCCATCACGCTGCGGGTGAACCGCGCCGACGCGGGGCTGCCCGGCACGCATGCGATGACGGGCGCGCCGACCCCGTTCGGCGTCGACGAGGCGCAGCTGCCCGAGGCGGTGGCGCTGGCGAGGTCACTGCCCGGCCTCGACCTGTCCGGCTGGCACCTGCACGCGGTCTCCAACAACCTGGACGCGGCCGCGCACTCGGCCTTCCTCGCCGAGGCGCTGCGCTGGTCGGCGGAGACGTCCCGGCGGCTCGGCGTGCCGCTGCGCACGGTCAACGCGGGCGGCGGCTTCGGCGTGGACTACGCCGGGAACGCGGTGTTCGCGCTGGACGAGCTGCGGGTGCGCGTGCCGGACGGGGTCGAGCTGGTGGTGGAGCCGGGCCGGTGGCTCGCCGCCGACACCGGCTGGTACGCCGCGGAGGTGCTCGACCTCAAGCGCACGCACGGGCGCTGGTTCGCGGTGCTGCGCGGCGGCACCCACCACTTCCGCCTGCCCGCGGCGTGGGGATACGACCACCCGTTCACCGTGCTGCCGATGCAGCGGTGGGACTGGCCGTGGCCCCGGCCCGAGGTCGCAGGTGTGGCGGTGGACGCCGTCGGCGAGCTGTGCACGCCGCGTGACGTGCTCTGCCGCGGGCAGCGCGTGGACCGGCTGCGGGTCGGCGATCTGCTGGTTTTCGGGCGTACCGGGGCATATGGCTGGGACATCTCGCATCATGCGTTCCTGCGTCACCCGGAACCGGATTTCCTCGTCCTCTGAACGCGCAGCGTGATCTCACGTCTACCCAGCGAATCGGATGATCACGAGATGGTCCGCCCTGTTCGACCTGGCTTGACAACGCCCTAGACTGTGCCGGTCCACCACGAGTTGTGGTGCGTAACACCCCCCTTTCACCCCCCCTCGACACCCCTCGAAAGCGGAGGCCCCGATGCCGAACGGCCGTAACTCCACGGTCCGATCGCACCGGCGCGGTGGTGGCCGTCGCCGCAGCATCGCGCCGTGGATCGTCATCCCGACGGCGCTCGTGCTGATCGGTTCCGGTGTGACCATCGGCTATGTGTACGTCATCAAGGACTCGTGCAGTGGCAGCACCGAGGCCACCGTCGTGGCCGCCCCGGGCACGGCCACCCTGCTGCGCTCCCTGGCCGGCAAGTGGGCCGAGACCAACCCGTCCGTCGACGGCGTCTGCGCCTCGGTGACGATCGGCGAGCAGGACACCGCGGCGACCGTGCGGGCGCTGACCCGCGAGTGGGACACGGCCGTCTCCGGCCCGGCTCCCGACGTGTGGGTCCCGCCGTCCAGCGCCTGGGTCAAGGCAGCCGCCGCGACCAGCGAGGCAGCCGACAAGGTACTGCCGGACCTGCTGCCGAGCGTGGCGCGTACACCCGTCGTCATCGCCATGCCGAAGGCCGCGGCCGAGAAGCTCGGCTGGCCCGACGCCAAGCTGGACTGGAAGGACCTGCTCGACAAGCTCGCGCAGGACGGCTCGGTCAAGGTCGGCATGAGCGACCCGGGAGCCTCGACCGCCGGTCTGCTGGCCCTGTCGGCGATCATCGACGCCGACGACAACACCGAGGTCGACCCCACCGAGCTGGGCCGCGTCTTCGCGCTGGAGCAGCGCATGGCGCTCTACAAGACCAGCACCGAGGAGCTGTTCGCCGAGTACGTCAGCAGCGGCGGCAAGTCGGTCAACGCGTTCCCGGCCCTGGAGCAGGACGTGGTGCGGCACAACACCGAGCACCCCGATCTGCCACTGGTGGCCGTCTACCCGCAGAACGCCACCACCGAGGCCGACAACCCGTACCTGGTGCTCAGGAACGCCGGCTGGACCAACCCGCAGCGCGTCGGCGCGGCCGAGGCGTTCCTGGGTTACCTGCGCGGCGACGCCGCCCGCAGCGAGGTGCAGAAGCTGGGCTACCGCGATTCCAACCGCCAGCCCGGCCCGCAGCTGTCCCCCGCCAACGGCGTGATCAGCAAGCTCACCGCGCTCCCCGGCGGCGTGCTGCTCACCGAGTCGATCACCAAGACCACGGAGACGTGGACGGCGCTCACCCGCCCCACCAACATGCTGCTGGTGCTCGACGTGTCGGGCTCCATGGGCGGCGTGGTGCGGGGCACCGACGGCCAGACCAAGCTCGACCTGACCAAGTCGGGCGCACAGGAAGCCGTCGACATGTTCGGCGACGACGCCCAGGTCGGCCTGTGGAGCTTCTCGTCCAAGCAGGCCGGCAACAAGGCGTACAAGGAGCTGGTCCCGCTCGGCAAGCTGACCGACGAGGTCGCCGGCAAGGCTCGCCGCGACCAGCTCACCGCCAAGCTCAAGAGCCTGGAGCCGGGCGGCGCGACCGGCATGTACGACACGGTGTGGGCGGCGTACCAGACCATGCAGAAGAACTTCGTGCCGGGTGCGACGAACATGATCGTGCTGCTCTCCGACGGCGCGGACGACGACCAGCTGCAGGGCCTCAAGCTCGACCAGCTCATCGAGAAGATGAAGGGCGCGGACAAGGAGCGCCCGGTCAAGGTGGTCACCATCGCCCTGGGCAAGCCGTCCAACAGCGATGCACTGGCCAAGATCTCGGCCGCCACGGGTGTCAGCACCTACAGCTCCGAGCGCTCGTACGACATCGGCAGCGTCCTGCGCGCCGCCATCTTCGACTACCAGTAACCAGCCGGGCGGCCCGCCGCTCCCCCTCGCGCAACTTTTGAAGACTCGCGGCCTCAGGACTGTCCTGAGGCCGCGAGTCTTTGGAAGTTGCGGACCATGGCCGGGCGGGTCTGGGTCAGATGAGGCCGTGCAGGGCGGCGCGGACGGGGGCGGCCTTGGCGGCGGCCTCGGCGACCTCGGCGGCGGGGTCGGAGTCGATGGTGATGCCGCCGCCGGCCCAGACGTGCAGCCGACGGCCGTCGGCGACGACCGTGCGGATGGTCAGGCCGAGGTCGATGCCGTCCGGGCCGATCCAGCCCAGCGCGCCCATGCTCGCCCCGCGGCCGACGGGTTCCAGGGCGGCGATCTCGCGCAGCGCGGCGAACTTGGGCGCGCCGGTGACCGAGCCGCCGGGGCAGATCGCCCGCAGCAGTTCCGCGAGGCCGGTGCCGGGGCGCAGCCGCGCACTCACCTCCGACTCGGCCTGCCACAGGTCGGCCCAGCGGCGTACGGCGAACAGCTCCGGCACCCGCACCGTCCCGGTCACCGCGACGTGGGACAGGTCGTTGCGCTGGAGGTCGACGATCATGATGTGCTCGGCGCGCTCCTTGGGCGAGCCGAGCAGGTCCGCCCGGCCCGCCTCGGTCGCGGGCGCGGTGCCCTTGATGGGCCGGGTGACGGCGTGCCCGCCGCGCACCTCGAGCAGGGTCTCCGGGGAGGCGCAGCCGATCGTCCAGCCGTCGCCTTGGAGGATCCCGGCGTACCGGGCACCGGGCAGCCGGGTCACCCGGCGCAGCGCGGGCAGCGGGTCGCCGTGGTACTCCGCGGCGGCATGGCCGACCATGTTGACCTGGTAAACGTCCCCTCGGGCGATCGCCTCGCGGACCGCCTGCACGGCCTCGGCATGGCGCGAAGGGCTCCAGGAGGGCCGCCACGGGCCGAGCCGCCACGCCCCCACCGTTCGGCCGAGGTCGCCACCCGAGGGCTCCTGGAGGCGTAGGTTTGCCCTGTGTTCGTAGACCACGACGACGACGTCCGGCACGGCCGGCGCGGGGCTGGGCGCCCCGAGGCAGCCGCCGATCATGGCGGCTCCGCCCGCCGCGGACACGAACAGCGCGGCGCCGCAGACCTCATGGGCCAGCCCCGCCAGCGACGGCCCGGACAGGTCGCCGACCGGCAGACCATGCCGGGCCAGGAAGTTCTCCACCAGCGTGGCCGGATCGCCCGGGTCGCCCACACGCCACTCCAGCCGGGAGCGTTCCCACGCCTGGTCACGGCAGGTCACCGGTATGCCGGGAATATCCCTGGCCATCCCGTGGGTGGGGGCTAGACCGACTGGCTTCATTCCGCTCGTCCGAAAGGTTGATATCTAGAAAGGCCCTGCGTTACCTGCTCGTAAAAGGCTCGTTCGGCTTGGTAGCGTGCGTCACTGTTGTGATCGACAGCACACCGGCGACGGACGGTCTCAGATCGAGCTTCCACCGCCACCACCCCTAACCGAATCGCGGAGAACCCCGATGTTGTGCCAGCACCAACCGGTCTGCCCCTCAGCCGACGCGATCGACCACGACGCCGCAAAGGTCGTCGCGTCCTTCCCTGAGCAGGGCTGGAGCCTGCTCTGCAACGGCGTCATCGTCTTCGAGGACACCGGCGAGCTGCTCCCCGACGGGTCGAGCATCGCCCCGCACCGCGGTCCCGCGGTGCACGCCATGGCCTGACCCTAACGGCGAGGACCAGGGGGCGCGACGAAGCGCCCCGAAGATCATCTCATTGTCACACCCGCCGAGCCGGCCCGAAGCCCGCGTCGTAGGACGCCTCCCCGGGCCGGCGGCAGCAGACCTCAGGCGAACGCCTCCGGCGGCGGGCACGAGCAGACCAGGTTCCGGTCCCCGAACGCGCCGTCGATGCGCCGGACCGGCGGCCAGTACTTTCCAGCGCGCTCCGACGCGCTCACCAGACCCGGGTAGGCCGCGACCGTTCGCGGGTAGGCGTGCTCCCAGGAGTCACCGGTCACCATCGACGCCGTGTGCGGCGCATTGACCAGCGGGTTGTCCCCGGCCGGCCACTCCCCCGCGCCCACCTTGTCGATCTCGCGACGGATCGAGATCATCGCGCTCACGAAGCGGTCCAGCTCGCCCAGGTCCTCGCTCTCGGTCGGCTCCACCATCAGGGTGCCGGCGACCGGGAACGACATCGTCGGCGCGTGGAAGCCGTAGTCGATCAGGCGCTTGGCCACGTCGTCCACCGTCACGCCGGTGGCCTTGGTGATCGGCCGCAGGTCGAGGATGCACTCGTGGGCCACCAGGCCCTTGTTGCCGCTGTAGAGCACCGGGTAGTGGTCGCGCAGGCGGGCCGCCACGTAGTTGGCCGCCAGCACCGCGGTGCCGGTCGCGGCCGCCAGCCCATCGGGGCCCATCATGCGCAGGTACGCCCACGGGATGGGCAGGATGCCGGCGCTGCCGTGCGGGGCCGCGCTGATCGCCGACACGTCCGAGCTGCCCGGCAGGAACGGGGCCAGGTGCGCGCGCACGGCCACCGGGCCGACGCCGGGGCCGCCGCCGCCGTGCGGGATGCAGAACGTCTTGTGCAGGTTCAGGTGCGACACGTCCGCGCCGAACTTGCCCGGCTTGGCGAAGCCGACCAGCGCGTTGAGGTTCGCGCCGTCGACGTACACCTGGCCGCCGGCCTCGTGCACCTTGGCGCACAGCGAGGCGATGCCGGTCTCGTACACGCCGTGCGTCGACGGGTAGGTGACCATGATCGCGGCGAGGTCGTCGCGGTGCTTCTCGATCGCCCGGTCCAGGTCGACCAGGTCCACGTTGCCCGAGTCGTCGCAGGCCACCACGACCACGCGCATGCCGGCCATCACCGCGCTGGCCGCGTTGGTGCCGTGCGCGCTGGACGGGATCAGGCAGACGTCACGGTGGACCTCGCCGTTGGCGCGGTGGTAGGCCCGGATCGCCAGCAGGCCGGCCAGCTCGCCCTGGGACCCGGCGTTCGGCTGCACGCTGACCGCGTCGTACCCGGTGAGCTCGGCCAGCCAGGTCTCCAGCTGCCCGATCAGGTCGCGGTAGCCGGCCGTCTGGTGCTCCGGCGCGAAGGGGTGCAGCTGCCCGAACTCGGGCCAGGTGACGGCCTCCATCTCGGTGGTGGCGTTGAGCTTCATGGTGCACGAGCCCAGCGGGATCATGCCCCGGTCCAGCGCGTAGTCCAGGTCGGACAGGCGGCGCAGGTAGCGCAGCATGGCCGTCTCGCTGTGGTGGCTGGAGAACACCTCGTGGGTCAGGAACTCGGTGTCGCGGGCCAGCGCCGCCGGGATCGCGGTGGCCTGGCGCGGCTCGGCCAGCGCCACGCCGAACGCGGCGCAGACCGCCTTGAGGTGCGCGACCGTGGTGGTCTCGTCGCAGGAGACGCTCACCCGGTCGGCGTCGACCAGGCGCAGGTTGATCCCGTCGCGCTCGGCCGCGGCGACCACGGTCTGCGCGCGTCCCGGCACGACCGCGGTTACGGTGTCGAAGAAGGCGGTGTGCGCGACCTCGACGCCGCCGGTGAGCAGGCTGACCGCCAGGCGGCTCGCGCTCTCGTGGGCGTGGCGCGCGATCTTCCGCAGGCCGTCCGGGCCGTGGTAGACGGCGTACATGCTGGCCATGACGGCGAGCAGCACCTGCGCGGTGCAGATGTTGCTGGTCGCCTTCTCGCGCCGGATGTGCTGCTCGCGGGTCTGCAGGGCGAGCCGGTAGGCGCGGGTGCCATCGGCGTCCTTGGAGACGCCCACCAGGCGGCCGGGCAGCGAGCGCTCCAGGCCGGTGCGCACCGCGAGGTAACCGGCGTGCGGGCCGCCGAAGCCCATCGGCACGCCGAAGCGCTGGGCGCTGCCGCAGGCGATGTCGGCGCCGATGCTGCCCGGAGCGCGGACCAGGGTCAGCGCCAGCAGGTCGGCGGCCACGGAGACCAGGGCCTGGCGGGCGTGCGCCGCCTCGATCAGGGCGGCGTGGTCGCGCAGCGCGCCGGACGCGCCCGGGTACTGCAGCTGCAGGCCGAAGAACTGCTCGGGCAGCTCCTCGGTGTCCAGGTCGACGATCCGCACCTCGATGCCGAGCGGCTCGGCCCGGGTCGTGATCACGTCGATGGTCTGCGGCAGCGTGTCCGCGTCGACGACGAACACGTCGCTCTTGCTCTTCGACGACCGGCGGGCCAGCGTCATCGCCTCGGCGGCGGCGGTGCCCTCGTCGAGCATCGAGGCGTTCGCGGTGGCCAGGCCGGTCAGGTCGGTGACCACGGTCTGGAAGTTGAGCAGGGCCTCCAGCCGGCCCTGGCTGATCTCCGGCTGGTACGGCGTGTAGGCCGTGTACCAGGCCGGGCTCTCCAGCACGTTGCGCTTGATCACGCCGGGCACGTGGGTGCCGTAGTAGCCCAGGCCGATCATGGAGGTGGCCACGGTGTTGCGGGCGGCGAAGGCGCGCAGCTCGGCGATGGTCTCCGCCTCGGTGGCGGCGGCGGGCAGGTCCAGCGCGCCGTGCCAGCGGATCACCTCGGGGATGGCGGCGTCCATCAGCTCCTCGATCGAGGAGTAGCCGACGGCGTCGAGCATGCGCTCGGTCTGCTCAGAACCGGGACCGATGTGACGGTCTACGAAGGCGCTCATGTGAGACTCCGGGGTCGAGGACTATGGAAGTCCTCCCCCTCTGTCACGGACGACGCTCGTGAGCCTCGCCACGGCGGTCGCGCCGCTCCAGAGTCGCCATGCCCGTGTGGTCCGGGTGCCTGAGAGGTTCCGGGGAGGAATTGCCCCTTCGGCGCCGCTTTACGCGGACTCTCCCACACGGGTGTGCCGGCACTGCCCACGCTACCAGCACGTGTGTTCCGGCACCGTAACCCAGGCCACTCACACCCCCATGTCGATTCCCACCGCCGCCCCTCCCCTGCGTCAGGGCAGGAGGACGACCTTGCCGGTGGTGGCGCGGGTTTCCAGGGCGGTGTGGGCGCGGGCAGCCTCGGCGAGCGGGAACGTGGTGATCGCCGGGGTGAACCAGCCCTCGGCGGCGTCGCGCAGGGCCTGCTCCTCCAGCGGGCGCAGGCCGCCGGTGACCTTCATCATGGCCGGGCCGATCGCCGAGGAGGCGACGATGCCGCGGGCGTACAGGTCCTGCGTAGTGAGCTGGGTCGGCGTCCCCGCCGAACCGCCGAAGATCAGGAAGCGGCCCAGCGGGGCGAGCAGTTCCAGGGCCGCACGGCCCTCCGTGCCGCCGACGCCGTCGAGCACCACGGTCAGGTCCCGGTCGCCGAGCTCGGCGCGCACCTTCTCGGCCCAGCCGGGCTCGCGGTAGTCGGCGGCGATATCGGCCCCGTTGCGCTGCACCAGGGCCACCTTGTCGGGCCCGCCCGCCGCGCCGACGGTCAGCGCCCCGGCCCGCTGCGCCGCCTGCACCAGCAGCGTGCCCAGGCCCCCGGCCGCGCCGGTGACGAGCACCGCGTCACTCTCGCGCAGCTGCGCCAGGCGCAGCACGCCCACCGCGGTCCGGCCCGTTCCGATCATCGCCACGGCGGCCGGGGCGGTCAGCGGCTCGGGGATCTCGTGCAGGGAGGCGACGGCGGCGACCGCTCGCGAGGCGTACCCGCCGCTGATCATGCCCAGGTGCGCGACCACCCGCCGACCCTGCCAGGCCGGGTCGACGCCCGGCCCGGTGCCGCCCACCCGGCCGGCGACCTCCCGGCCCGGGGTCATCGGCAGCCGCGGCGGCGGGAACGGCCCGGGGGTGCCGGAGCGGATCGTGGTGTCGATGAGGTGCACCCCGGCCGCCTCGACCTCGATCAGCACCTGCCCCTCGCCGGGAATCGGGTCGGGGACCTGCTCGTAGCGCAGGTTCTCGGCCGGGCCGAACTCGTACTGCCGGATGGCGTGCATGATCGCTCCTGGTGTGCGTCGGATGCCGACGACGCTAGAAGCTCAAGCACACTCGAAGTCAAGCTCCGGCGGCCTGTTTCGCCAGCGCGCGGACCGCGTCGAGGAGCACGTCCACGTCCTCGGCGGTCGTGTAGTGGTAGATGCCCGCCCGCACCGCGCCGCCGGACTCGCGCAGGCCCATCGTGTGGAAGTACTCCCACGCGTAGTAGTCCCCGGCGAAAGCGCAGATCCCGGCGTCGCCGAGCAGCCGGGACGTCTCGGCCGGGTGCTGGCCGCCGATCCGGAACGACACCGTCGGGCACCGATCGGCCGGGGCCGCGCACAGGGACACACCGTCGATCGCGGCGAGCCCGTCGACGAGCCGGGCGAACAGGTCCGCCTCGTAGTCGCGTACCGCGGCCAGCGACGCCAGCAGGCGCTCGCGCCGGGTGCCGGTCGCGGCCGGGTCCAGGCTCGCGAGGTGGTCGACGGCGGCGGTGACTCCGGCCAGGGACGCGAAGCTCGGCGTGCCGAACTCGAACCGCTCCGGCACCGCGTCGCTGGACGGGCGCAGCTTCGCCGGGAACATCCCGGCCCACAGCGCCGGGTCGGCGACGCAGGCAGCCAGGTGCGGCCCGGACCACTTGTACGCGCTGGTCACGTAGAAGTCCGCGCCGAGCGCGACGACGTCGGTCGGCTGGTGCGGCGTCGCGTGGACCCCGTCGACGAACACCAGCGCGCCCGCGGCGTGCGCCAGCGCGGCGATGGCGGCGACATCGGGCCGGGTGCCGATCGCGTTGCTGCCCGCGGTCACCGCGACCAGCCGGGTCGCCTCGTTGATCAGGTCCCGGTACTGGTCGGTCGGCAGCTCCCCGGTCGCCGGGTCGAACTCGGCCCAGACCACCGTCGCGCCCTGCTCCTCGGCCACCTGCACCCACGGGCGCACATTCGAGTCGTGGTCCAGCCGCGACACGACGACCTCGTCGCCCGGGCCCCACGACTGCGCCAGCGTGCGCGCGACCAGGTAGACCAGCGACGTCGCGCTGTTGCCGAACACCACCCCGGCCGGGTCCGCCCCGAGCAGGTCGGCGACCGCGCGGCGGGCGTCGGCGACGATGCCGATCGCGCGGCGGCCGGGCGCGAACGCGTCGCTGCGGTTGGCCACCGCGCCGCGGTAGACGGCGTCGACCGCCACCGCGACCGGCTCCGCGACCAGCGAACCCGCGGCCGCGTCGAAGTGCCGGAAACCCTCACCCAACGCCGGGTATGCAGCGCGAGCCCGCGCGATGTCGAACGCCATGCCGGCCACCCTAACCGCCCCGCCCGCCCCCGTCATGATCCAAACGGCCGGTCGGGGTGCTGCACTTTCGGGGAAAGCGCAGGAACCGGCGACCCGATTGCTGCACTTTCCCCGAAGCAGCAGCTCCGCCACGTCGACGGCGGGGAGGTCTGCCGGGTGGTTCGTAGGATGGGGGCGTGGCGGAGATCGTGCAGTTGCTGGCCTCGCCGGTGCGGCGGTTTCAGGGGCGGCCGACCGACGGGCCGTCGCCCGCGCCGCCGGACGAGCTGGTCGAGCACGTGCGGGTCCGGGCGCAGCTCGGTATCGTCGGCGACCGGTACTTCGGCCGGCAGGCCCACCGGGATGCCAGCATCACCGTGATCGCGCAGGAGTCGCTGCCGCCCGGCGCGGACCTGACCCACGTTCGGCGCAACATCCTGACCAGCGGCATCGCCGTCGACGACCTGGTCGGCTCGGTGCTGGTGCTGGACTCCGGGGACGGGCCGGTGCGGCTGCGCGTCAACCGGCCCGCGAACCCCTGCGCCTGGATGGACGTGATGATCGCCCCCGGCGCGTGGCGGGCCCTGCGCGGCCGCGGCGGCATCCGCTGCACCCCACTCGACGACGGCATCCTGCGCGTCGGCCCGGTCCAGTACTCGATCGCCGGCTGACCGGTCGTCACCAGGGTTCGGCGCCGTCCTCGCTGAAGAAGCCCGCCGTCGGGCCGTCCTCGGGCAGCGTCGCCAGCCGCACCGCGACGGCCGCACCCTGCGCCGGGGTACGCGGTCCGGCGTGCCCGTTGAGGTCCGTGGCGCAGTAGCCCGGATCGGCCGCGTTCACCTTGACCGCCGTACCCCGCAGCTCGTTGGCGAAGGCCACGGTGACCGCGTTCAGCGCGCTCTTCGACGCGTTGTACGCCAGCAGCGGGAACGGCGCGTACGGGCCGTCCGGATCACTGGTCAGCGTCAGTGAGCCCAGCCCGCTGGACAGGTTGACGATCCGCCCCGCCGGAGCCCGCCGCAGCAGCGGCAGCAGCGCGTTGGTCACCCGCACCACGGCGTACACGTTGGTGGCGAAGGTCCGCTCCAGCACCTCCACCGGCATCGTGCTCGGCCGCTGACCGCGCTCGAGCAGGATGCCCGCGTTGTTGACCAGGGCGTCGAGCCGTCCGTGCACCAGCTCGATCCGTGCCGCGGCGGCCGACACCGACACCGGGTCGGTCACGTCCAGCTCCAGCGCCGTCGCGGTGATCCCCTCCGCGGCCAGCTTCTCCGCCGCGGCCGCGCCCCGCGCCGCGTCCCGCGACCCGACCAGCACCGTCACCCCGGCCAGGCCGAGCCCCCGCGCGATCTCGTACCCGATTCCCTTGTTGGCCCCCGTCACGAGGGCGATCTTCGGTTCGCTCATGCCGCCGAGCCTGCGGCGTTTCCGCCGCCGTGAGGAGAGCACGGCGCATCCAGGGATCGGCGGTCCCTGGATGGGCGGCGTAAGCCCGGCGCATGATGGCGGCATGGATCGCCGCCAGCTCGCCGAGTTCCTGCAGAGCCGACGCGCCCGCGTGCAGCCCGGCGACGTGGGGCTGCCCGCCGGGACCCGGCGCCGCACCCCCGGCCTGCGGCGCGAGGAGGCAGCCCGGCTCGCCGGCATCTCCGTCGACTACTACACCCGGCTGGAGCAGGCACGCGGGCCGCGCCCGTCCCGCCAGGTGCTGTCCGCGCTGGCCCGCGCGCTGCGACTGTCCGACGACGAGCGCGCCCACCTGTACCACCTGGTCGGCGAGCTGCCCGCGCCGCCGACCGGCCCGAGCCCCGACGTGCCCGCGGGCATCCTGCACCTGCTGGACCGGCTCGACGACACGCCCGCCTACGTCATCGACGTCAAGTACGAGATCCTGGCCTGGAACCCGATGGCCGCCGCCCTGCTCGGCGACCCGACGACGTGGCCGCCCGGCCGCCGCAACATGGTGTGGAACATGTTCGGCAGCGAGCTGAGCGCCATCGCGCTGGCCGACCCGCAGTCGTCCGCGTTCGCCGACGAGTGCGTCGCCGAGCTGCGCGCGGCCGCCGCCCAGTACCCCCGGGACCCCGGCATCCACGGCCTGATCGCCCGGCTGCGCGCGGCCAGCCCGGAGTTCGTCCGGCGGTGGGAGCAGCTGCGGGTGTACGTGCGGCGCGGCTCGACCACCAAGCAGGTCCGCCATGCCGTGGTCGGCGAGCTGACCCTGGAGTGCGAGGTGCTGGACGTCGCCGGGCACGGGCAGCGCCTGATCGTCTACACGGCCGCGCCCGGCAGCCCGACCGCCGAGGCGCTGAAGCTGCTCGGCGTCGTCGGCACCCAGTGGCCGGCGGATCATCTCGCCTGAATCCGCCAGGCGATCACGGCTTGGGCTTGCCGTCCTTGGACGGGCCCATGGTCACGCACCAGCGGCCGTCGCAGTCCTGGAGCCAGATCGTCGTGCGGTACGGCGCGCCGTCGAGAGTCCCCGACAGCTCCGCGGCCTTGGTCGCGTCGGACTCCGTGTCGGCGATCTTCGACTGGGTGACGGTCAGCGCAGGTCCGCCGAGTTGTGCCAGCCTGCTGTCGATCTCGGCCGCGGCGTCGCTGCGCGGATGGGCGAGCAGGCGCAACCGGGCTCGGTCCTCGGCGTGGAGCGCGGCCACGTACTCGGTGACTGCCGCCTCCGGTGTCGCCTGGCCGGGGGTGTCGCGCGTGGCCAGGAAGACCCCGACGGCGATCACGATCCCCACGGCCGCGATGAAGGCGGCCACCGCGGTTCTGGACCTCATACCCGGGGAGCATAGGGCGGTCCATCCACATCGGTCGAGAGCACCGAGGCGCTGAAGCTGCTCGTGCCGTCGGGATCCGGTGGCGGGCCGACCCAGTCGCCTGGACTCCGGCCGGCTGTCGATCCTGCGGCCGCTCGTTCGTATAGGGGGTGACGGGCCGGCATGGAACCGGCCGCCGCCGGGCAGGAGAGATGCATGCGCAAGCTGATGGTCATCGAGTTCGTGACGCTGGACGGGGTCATGCAGGGCCTCGGATCGCCCGACGAGGACCGCGACGGCGGTTTCGAACACGGCGGCTGGTCCGCGCCGTACTTCGACGAGACCCAGGCGTCGGCCGCGGGCGAAGGGCGCAAGGACACCACGGCGTACCTGTTCGGGCGGCGGACCTACGAGAAGATGGCCGCGTTCTGGCCCACCCAGCCGGACTCGAACCCGATGGCCGCACACCTCAACGCGACCCCGAAGTACGTGGCGACACGTACCCTGACCAGCCTCGACTGGCCGAACGCGCGAGTGCTCGACGGTGAACTGGTTCCGGCCGTGCAGCGCCTGAAGGCCGAAGGCGACGGTGTGATCGCCGTGCTGGGCAGCGGGGTCCTGGTGCAGGAGCTGATCGCCGCCGACCTCGTCGAGGGCTACCGGCTGTTCCTGCACCCCCTGCTGCTGGGCACCGGCAAGCGGCTGTTCCGCGAGCTGCCCCGCCCGCAGCGGCTGCGCCTCGTCGACTCCACCCCGACCAGCACCGGCGTACTCATGCTCGGCTACGACGTGGCCTGACAGCTCAAGCAGCAGGGACAGGCGGCACGGCCGCCCCGAGCTACCTCGCAGTTTCGGGGAAACTGCAGCAATCGCCGCCGCGGTGGGTGCAGTTTCCCCGAAACTGCCGGGCCACGAGACCGTGGGCACGCCGGAGGCGGGATCTTGGTGGCTACTAGGGTGGTCCGTATGACGTACGTGGCAGACCCGAAGCGATACGACTCCATGATCTACCGGCGCAGCGGCCGCAGCGGGCTGAAACTGCCCGCGATCTCGCTGGGGCTGTGGCACAACTTCGGCCATGAGCGTCCGTGGGACCGCCAGCGCGACATCGTGCGCCGCGCCTTCGACCTCGGCGTGACCCACTTCGACCTGGCCAACAACTACGGCCCGCCGCCGGGCGCGGCCGAGGAGAACTTCGGCCGGATGCTGGCGACCGACCTGAAGCCCTACCGCGACGAGCTGGTCATCGCGACGAAGGCCGGCTACGACATGTGGCCGGGCCCGTACGGCGAGTGGGGTTCGCGCAAGTACCTGACCGCCTCGCTGGACCAGTCGCTGCAGCGCATGGGCCTGGACTACGTCGACGTCTTCTACTCGCACCGCTTCGACCCGGACACCCCGCTGGAAGAGACTATGGGCGCGCTGGACGCGGCCGTGCGCGCGGGCAAGGCGTTGTACGTCGGCATCTCGTCGTACACCTCGGCGCAGACGCGTGAGGCCGCGGCGATCCTGAAGTCGCTCGGCACGCCGCTGCTGATCCACCAGCCGTCGTACTCGATGATCAACCGCTGGACCGAGCGCGACCAGTTGCTCGACACCCTCGAAGAGGTCGGCGCGGGCTGCATCTCGTTCTCGCCGCTGGCCCAGGGCCTGCTGACCGACCGCTACCTGCAGGGCGTGCCCGCGGACTCGCGCATCCGCACCAGCCGCTTCCTCAACGAGGACGCGCTGACCCCGAGCAACCGGGTGAAGGTCGAGGGCCTCAACGCGATCGCCAAGCGGCGCGGGCAGTCCCTCGCCCAGCTGGCGCTGGCCTGGGCGCTGCGCGACGAGCGGATGACCAGCCTGGTCATCGGCGCGTCCAGCGTGGCCCAGCTGGAGAACAACATCGCCGCGCTGGGCAACCTCGACTTCGCCGCCGAGGAGCTGACCGAGATCGACCAGTTCGCCACCGAGGCGGAGATCGTCGTCTAGTGCTCGACGATCACCGGCTCGTCACCGAGCACAGCATCCTGTCGGTGGTGGTGGGCTCGCGGGCGTACGGCCTCGCGGGCCCCGCCTCCGACACCGACCGCCGCGGCGTGTTCGTCGCGCCCACGAGACTGTTCTGGGGCCTGGACAAACCGCCCACGCACGTGGACGGCCCGGCCGAGGAGCAGTTCTCGTGGGAGGTCGAGCGGCTGTGCACGCTCGCCCTGACGGCGAATCCGACGGTGCTGGAGTGCCTGTGGTCGCCGCTGGTCGAGCTGCGCACGCCGACCGGCGAGCGGCTGCTCGCGGTCCGCGGGGCGTTCCTGTCGAGCCGCGCGGCGGAGACCTACGGCCGGTATGCCGCCGACCAGTTCGCCAAGCTGCGCGCGCATCGCGAGCGCACCGGCGACGTGCGCTGGAAGCAGGCCATGCACATGCTGCGGCTGCTGCGGGCCGGGGCGCATGTGCTGCGGACCGGCGAGGTGCTGGTCGACGTGTCCGACGAGCGCGACCTGCTGCTGTCGGTCAAGCGCGGCGAGGTGCCGTTCACCGAGGTCTCGGCGCTGGCCGAGGCCCGCTCCGCGGACCTGGCCAAGGCGGCGGCCGACACCGTGCTGCCGGCCGGGCCGGACCGGGCCGCGGTGGAGAAGTTCCTGCTGGGGGTACGCGAGGACGGGCTGGACTCGGCCGTTCGGTGACGACGGCGGCCGATCGGGTGGCCTTACGGCGGCGTATCAGCGTTGTGGATACTTGCCCGGTGACCAGACCCCTCGGCCGCCGCCTCGCGCTGCTCTGCGCCGCGCTCATCGCCACGACCGCCGCCGCCTGCGACTCCGCGCCCGACGACCCGGCGTTCGTGCCGCCGAGTGCCGCCGCGTCGGCCTCGACGGCGCCCGAACCGGCCCCGGCCGCGTTCGCCGGCTGGCACGACCCCGCGCAGACCGGCAAGCCGTGGGGTGACAAGGTCAAGGGCCTGCTGACGTTCCGGGGCAACCCGACGCGCACGTTCCACGGCTCCGGGCCGCTCCCGAAGACCAAGCCCGAGGAGCTGTGGCGCTTCCCGAAGACGGGCAACATGTGCCGGCCGTCGGTCGACGAGCACGGCGAGCGGATCTGGTGCGGCATGGGCTGGACCGGCCAGCCCGCGGTGTTCGAGCGCGACGGCAAGACCTGGATCGTGTTCGGGGCGTACGACGGCAAGGTGCACTTCCTCGACGCCACCAACGGCGAGCGGATCCTGCCCGACTTCACCACCAACGACATCATCAAGGGCTCGGTGACCATCGACCCGGACGGCTTCCCGCTGGTCTACACCGGTTCGCGCGACGACTACTTCCGCATCATCGCGATCGACGGCGACAAGCCCAAGGAGCTGTGGAAGCTCTCGGCGTACGCGGTGAAGCCGACGCTGTGGAACAACGACTGGGACAGCTCGGCGATCATCATCGACGACTACCTGTTCGAGGGCGGCGAGAACAGCCAGTTCCACATCGTGAAGCTCAACCGGGGCTACGACGCCAACGGCAAGGTCACCGTCAACCCGAAGCTGATCTGGAACACCCCGAGCTGGGACGAGAAGCTGATCAAGGAGGCCGGGCACAAGACGTTCTCGGTGGAGAACTCGGTCAACGTCTCCGGCAACACCATCTACTTCGCGAACTCGGCGGGCCTCGTGCAGGGCTGGGACATCAGCGGGCTCAAGAGCGGCCAGAAGCCCAAGCGGGTGCTGCGCTTCTGGACCGGCGACGACACCGACGGCTCGATCGTCTCCGACGAGCAGGGCATGCTGTACGTCGGCTCGGAGTACGAGAAGAAGAACGCCCGGTCCAAGACGGTCGGGCAGCTGATGAAGCTCGACCCGAGCAAGCCCGACGACCCGCTGGTCTGGAAGATCGACGAGCGCAACGGCGGCACGTACAGCACCGCGGCGCTGCACAAGGACGTCGTCATCTTCGGCACGCACGCGATGGACCTGGTCGGCGTGGACCGCGAGACGGGCAAGGAGCGCTGGCGGCAGCACGTGCCGGGGATGGGCCACGGCTCGCCGGTCATCGTCGACGACGTGCTGGTCATCGGCGACTGCAACGCCGGTTGGCTGTACGCCTACGACGTCGCCGACACCTCGGTCGCGCCGAAGCTGCTGTGGAAGGTCAAGCCGGGCGCCTGCATCGAGTCGACGCCCGCGGTCTGGAACGGCGTGATCTACGTCGGCACCCGGGCCGGGCAGCTGCACGCCCTCGCGCTGCGATGACGGTCACCATCCCGGACTGGACCGGCCAGGTCGCCGACGAGCAGCCGTACCCGCTGGTCTTCGCGACCGTCAGCGGCGCGCACCTGTACGGCTTCGCCTCGGTCGACTCCGACGTGGACCTGCGCGGGGCGCACCTGCTGCCCGCCGCGGAGCTGGTCGGGCTGCGGCACGGCCCGGCGACGATCAACCACATCGGCGACCGGCACGGCGTGGAGCTCGACCTGGTCACCCACGACCTGGCCAAGTGCGCCAAGCTGCTGCTCGGCCGCAGCGGCGACGTGCTGGAGCAGGTCACCTCGCCGCTGGTGGTGCGCAGCACGCCGCTGCACGCCGAGCTGCTGTCGCTGGTGCCGGGCTGCCTCAACGCCGGGTACGCCGATCACTACCTGGGCTTCTCGATCTCGTCGGAGAAGCTGTTCGCGAGCACCGGCAAGCTCAAGCCCGCGCTGTACCTGCTGCGGGTGCTGGCGACCGGCCTGCACCTGATGCGCACCGGCGAGGTCGTGGCCGACCTGACCCTGCTGCACGAGGACGCGAAGCTGCCGTACGTGCCCGAGCTGATCGCGGCCAAGCGGCAGGGTGAGCACCGGCGGCTCGGCGTCGACCCCGGCCTGCCCGGCCCGGAGCACATCCTCGCTGACACGTACCGGCTGCGCGAGCAGCTCCGTGAGGCGAAGGCGGCGACCGGGCTGCCCGCGTCGCCGACCGCCCAGGACGCGCTGCACGACCTGATCGTGCGCGCCCGTCTCGGCCGCTGACCGAAGGCAGAAAAGGGCCCGCCTGCGCCCCTGACCGGCGCAGGCGGGCGTTCATGGGCCCGCATGAGGCGGGCCGGGTGTTACCGGCGGCGCCAGTTGCGGCCGCGCACGGCGGCGGCGAAGCCGGCCAGGTGCAGCGCGACGAACAGGAAGCCCAGCAGGGTCAGCGTGCCGACGGTGAACAGCGGCTCGACGCCCTCGCCGAGCAGGTCGAGCAGCAGGGCGAGCCCGAAGCAGATCGCGGCGATGATGGCGAACATCGAAACTCCAGTTATGTCAGAGGGGTTGCCTGACACTGGGATGTCCACATGCGCATGAGCGCAAACCTCAGCGCAGCGCCACCAGCAGTCGGCCCTGGTCGGTGACGGTCACCTGGGTGCCCAGCTCCGCGCAGGCCTTGCCGAACCGCCACCCGATCCACTCCGCCTCGTGCGGCGCGGCGGGCCGGGTGCGGGTGAAGTCCAGCGCCAGCGGCACCGCCTCGACCGACACCGGCCCCTGCTCGTCGATGGTGACCTCGAACAGCAGCCCGAGGTCGTTGCGCAGGCCGGGATCGACGGCGTAGTCGTCGACGAAGTCGCCGAGGTCGTACAGCACCGGCCCGTGCACGCCGTGGAACACGTGCGCCGAGTGCCCGGCCACCAGCGTCGCCCCGGCCGCCAGCAACTGCGTCGCGGCCTCGCGTACGTGCCCGACCGGGCCGCTGGTCATGTTCGGCCCCCAGTGCGGGGTCACCAGCGCCACGTCGACCTGCGCCGCCATCTCGCCGACCAGCGCGGTCAGCCAGTCCGGCACGCCGTGCCGCAGGTCGGCGAAGGCCACCCCGGGGCAGTCCTCGGTCGCCGCGTAGTCCTGCGGGTGGTCGGTGACCCCGAGCACGCCGACGCGTACGCCGTCCGCCTCCAGCAGCCGCCACGCCCGCGCCCGAGCCTGGTCGGGACCCGCGCCCACCACGGCGACCCCGACCCGCTCCAGGTGGTCCAGGGTGTCGGCGAGCGCGACCGGTCCGAAGTCCAGGGCGTGGTTGTTGGCCAGGGTCACGCAGTCCACGCCCAGCCACGCCAGCAGGCCCGCGGCGCGGGGCGGGGCGCGGAAGAAGAACGGCTTGCCGGGCGCGGGCCACGGCTCGCCGCGCTCGGAGATGCAGCACTCCAGGTTGACCACGCACAGGTCCGCGGCGGCGGTGAGCTGCTGCACCTGTTCGGCGAAGATCTCCTCGTACGCCGCGTGGCCGAGGGTGAGCCGGTCCCCTACGGACCGGCCGAGCATCGTGTCCCCCGCCAGCACGAGCTTCACGCCCTCATTGTGCTCCTCTCGCGATCTTGTGGGCTCGCATACTCCTCGAAATCCGGCTGTTCGGACAAGATTCCTGACAGTGGGCGCGGCGAGGGATGATGGGGGCACAGGAGGACGGCCATGCGACCCACTCTGCGGTTGGGCACCATCGCCGGCATCCCGGTCGGCGTGCACTGGTCGGTGCTTCTGATCATGCTGCTGCTGGGCCAGGGGCTGGCGACCGCCGTGCTGCCCGCAGGCGCGCCGGGCGGCTCCGCCGGGGCGTACTGGATCGTCGCCCTCGCGGTCACCGTGCTGTTCCTCGGCTCGCTGCTGGCGCACGAGCTGAGCCACGCGATCGTGGCCCGCCACTACGGCGTGAGCGTCCGCCGGATCACCCTGTGGCTGCTCGGCGGCATGGCCGAGCTGGAGTCCGAGCCGCCGCACGCCCGCGCCGACCTGTTCGTCGCGCTCGCCGGGCCGCTGGCCAGTCTCGCCGCGGCCGCCCTGTTCGGCGCGGCCGCCGGCGGCCTCTACCTGACCGGGATCGCCCCGCTGGCCTGGGTCGCGCTGGCCTGGCTCGCCCTGGTCAACGCGGTGCTCGCGGTGTTCAACCTGCTGCCCGGCGCGCCCCTGGACGGCGGACGGGTGCTGCGCGCGGCCCTGTGGTGGTGGCGCGGCGACCGGGCCTTCGCCGCCCGCACGGCGGCACGGGCCGGGATGGTGGTCAGCATCCTGATGATCACGGGCGGCACGCTGCAGGTCCTGTTGCTGGCCGACATCGGCGGCCTGTGGCTGGTGCTGCTCGGCTGGTTCCTGCTGTTCGCCGGCCAGGCCGAGCAGGCCGACGCCCGGCTGCGCACCGCCCTGTCCGGCGTCCTGGTCCGCGACGCGATGGTCCCGCCATCCGTGGCCGGCTACGTCACCCAGCGCCTCGACGACTTCATCGCCGTCGCCGCCGCGCACCGCCCCGCCGACGCCTACCCCGTGCTCGACCCCGACGGCCGCCCCGCCGGCCTGGTCACCCTCTTCTCCCTGGCCCGCCTCAGCCCCGCCCAGCGCACCGACAAGACCCTCCGCGACGTCCGCTTCCCCCTGGACCGCCTGACCGTCCTGTCCCCTGACGAACCCCTCGAGGAAGCCGCCCGCCGCATCCTCTCCAGCCGACTCCCTTCCCTCGTCATCGACCAAGGCACCCTCATCGGCCTCCTCTCCCCCGCCGACCTGAACCGCACCATCGACCTCCACACCCTGTACGAAGGAAGGGCACCTTCTTAACGGTTTTCGTGGAGGAAGGGCACCTTCTTGACAGCTCACCCGATCTGACCTGGGACTACGCCTCGCCTGCGGGTCGGGTACGCGGCAGCGGCCGGATCTCGCAGGTCGGCACCGGAGCGGCTTGTTGCACATTCATGGCAACAGCGGATACCTTGCGAAACGTGTCGTCACCGGGTGTCGTCGTCGAGGCCATCCTGCTCTCCGCGCGGGACGGCGGCCTGTGCTTCCGCCAGCGTCGCGCAGCGGTCACCGGCGGCGCGCACCCCGACGACGTCGCCCGGCAGCTCGCGGGCCTGTCCCCGTGCACCGAAGGCGGGCTGCTGCACTCGACCTCTTGGCGGGTCGAGGACGGGGCCGTCGTGCTGACCTACGCCGCCCTGCCCGACCTGGACCCGCGGCACACCCGGCCGGTGCGCGTCGACGCGACGACCTCCGGCCCGCATCCGCTGGCGCCCAGCCCCGCGACCGTGGACCTCGACGCCGTCGCCGCGCACGCCTGCCGCCACCTCGCGATGCTCGCCGACACCGACGCCACCGTGGCGGCCACCACCCGGCTGCTGCCGCAGCTGTGGGAACCACTGCGCAAGCTCGTCCCGGTGCCCGCCGGCGCGCTGGCCGCGGTCCCGGTCTGACCGCCACCCGACCAGGCGTCGGCTCCGGTGACAGCTCCCGGCGGTTCAGGAAGCCGGGTCCAGCAGGAAGATCCCGTAGGAGAACGGGCCCGCGGTGACGCCCGCCCCGTCGGCCTCGACCCCACGCACGTCGACCGGCCGGGCTCCGGCCAGGTTGGGCACGGGCACGGCGGCGGGCTCGCGGCGCGGGTGCACCACCACCAGGTGGGTGCCGCCGCGCACGTAGACGAACGGGTACCCGGCGTGCAGCACCTCCACCTCGCCACCGGTACGCAGCGCGGGCGTGTCCCGCCGCAACGCGACCAGGCGGCGCACGGTGTGCAGCAGCGACCCGCTGTCGGCGCGCTGCGCGGCGACGTCCGGCCGGTCCGGCGACGGGTCGAGCGGCAGGTAGAACCGCTCGGCGGGCGCGGTGGAGAACCCGGCGCCGTCGCCACCGTCCCACTGCATCGGCGTGCGCGACCCGGCCCGGTTGTACGTCTCGCCGAGCACGCTGCCCTCCTGGTCGGGCAGGCCGGGCACGTACCGCATGCCGATCTCGTCGCCGTAGTAGACCGTCGGCATCGTCGGCCAGGTGAACAGCAGCGCGAACGCGGGCGCCAGCTGGTCGCGGGTGCGCGGCCCACAGGCCAGGCGCGAGAAGTCGTGATTGGAGCTGGGCAGCGCGATGTGCCCGGCTCCGCCGACGGCGTCGGCCGCCTGCCGCCACTCGGCCAGGAACTCCGCGACCGACCCCGCGCCCTCGGCGTCGAAGTAGCACGGGCCGTCGCCCCAGGCCGGGTCATGGGTGCCCGTCAGGTTGTTCCACAGCGAGCCGAACGCCCGTCCGCGGAAGTGCAGAAAGAAGTCGGCGTGGAAGCCCGCGGCGACGGCGGTGGCCGGGTCGCTCCACTCCGACAGCAGCGCGGCGTCGGGATAGGCGCGCTCGAGCCAGGCCCGCATCTCGCGCCACAGCCGCGACGTCTCCACGAACCCTGGATCGTCCTTGACCAGCGAGGACGCCATGTCGACCCGGAAGCCGGCGACGCCGCGATCCAGCCAGTACGCCATGATCTCGCGCAGCGCCGCCCGGTTGGCCTGCGGGCCTGCGGCGTCGACCGGCTGCCGCCACGGCTCGGCGGCGTCGAGGCGGGCGTAACCGAAGTTCAGGGCGGGCTGGATGTCGAAGAAGTTCTGCAGGTAGTGGCCGGAGCGCCGGCCCTGCGACGGAACCCAGCCCGGCTGGCCCGCGACCTCGTCGCCGGCCCAGACGTATCGGTGGTCGGCGGCGTCGTCGCGCGAGTGCAGGAACCAGGGGTGCTGGTCGGAGGTGTGTCCGGCGACGAGGTCCAGCATGATCCGGATGCCGCGGGCGCGAGCGGCGTCAACGAGGCGCACCAGATCGTCGTTGGTCCCGTAGCGCGGCGCGACGGCGAGGTAGTCGGCCACGTCGTAGCCCGCGTCACCGAACGGCGAGGTGAAGCAGGGGCTGAACCACACCGTGTTCACGCCCAGCCACTGGAGGTATTCCAGGCGCTGCTCGACGCCCGCGAAGTCGCCGATGCCGTCGCCGTCGGAGTCGGCGAAGGTCTGCGGATAGATCTGGTACAGCACGCTGTCGTTCAGCCAGGCCGGCCCCGAGCCCACGGTCACGGCGTCTCTCCCCGTTCGGCACGTCCGCGGCCCGCCCGCCGACGCGGCCACCCTACCGGCCGCCGCGAATCTGCGGATCCAGGACTACCAGCACCCCAATTCGGGTAGACAACGAAAGGACGACTAATCGGACCTTCGGGAGGAACCATGAGCCAGACGGCGAGCACCACCCGCCAGCGCAAGGCCACGACCCCGGCGAAGAAGGCAGCCAAGGCCACCAAGACCATGGCCAAGACGACCGCCAAGACCGCCCCCAAGTCCGCGGCCAAGACCTCGCAGGGCAAGAAGTCCATGCCGGCGGCCGCCGTGGGCCAGGACGCGATCGCGCTGCTGAAGGACGACCACAAGGTCGTCGAGAAGCTGTTCAAGGAGTTCGAGAAGGCCGGCGATTCCGCGTACGCCAAGAAGCGCAAGATCGTCGACCAGGTGATCAGCGAGCTGACCACGCACGCGTACATCGAGGAGACCCTGTTCTACCCGACGGCGCGCAAGGCGGCTCCGAAGACCGGCGAGCACGTGCTGGAAAGCGTCGAGGAGCACCACGTGGTGGCCTGGATGCTGTCCGAGCTGGCGGGCACCGACCCGCATGACGAGCGCTTCGACGCCAAGATGACGGTGCTGATGGAGAACGTCCGCCACCACGTCAAGGAGGAGGAGCAGGAGTGGTTCCCGGAGGTCCGCAAGGCGATGAGCCGCGGTGACCTCAAGGAGCTGGGCGCGAAGATGGAGGCGGCCAAGAGCAAGGCCCCGTCCGATCCGCTGAAGCTGCGCAGCGCCAAGGCCTGATCCCACCGACCGCCGCCCCGGACCGCACCTGCGGCCCGGGGCGGCGGCACTGTGTTCGTGCCCCGACAAGCCGGCTCGCCCCCAGGTTGGCGTTAAGAAGGTGCCCTTCCTCTACGCAGGGCGATGTGCAGAGCTGCCGCTCGTCTCGCTGACGCGAGCCGACGATGCCCTTCCTTTCGTACGGGCGGTGAGGGCTTGGGCGTCGGTGATGGCGGCGGCGTGGGAGTCGTTGTTGAAGTAGGCGTAGACGGGGGTGCTGGTGGGGAACGTGTCGGCGAGGCGGGCCAGCCAGGTGTCGAGGGCGGCGCGGCCGTAGCGGGGGCGGGGGTTGGCGCGGCCCTCGTGGAAACGCAGGTAGCCGAAGTCGGTGGTGCGCCAGAGCGGGGTGATCGGGCGGCCGAGGCGGTCGGCCCAGCACAGGGCCGCGTGGTGGTGTGCCAGGACGGCGCGGACGTCGTCGGTCCACCAGGAGCGGTGGCGGGGTTCCACGGCGACGCGGACGTGCGGCGGGAAGCAGGCCAGCACCGCGGACAGGGCTGCGGGGTCGGCGCGCAGGGTCGGCGGGAGCTGCAGGAGCACCGGGCCGAGGTGGTCGCCGAGCGCGCCTGCCACGCCGAGGAAGCGGTCGACCGGCTCTTGCGGATCGCGCAGGCGTTTGATGTGGGTGAGGTAGCGGCTCATCTTGACCGCCATCACGAAACCGTCGGGCAGCTGCTCGCGCCACTGTGCGAAGGTCTCGCGCGGCGGCAGGCGGTAGAAGACGCTGTTGACCTCGACGGTCGGGAAGTGCTCGGCGTAGTGCCGCAGCCAGAGGCGCTGTGGCAGCCCTGCGGGGTAGAACGGGCCGCGCCAGTCGGCGTACTGCCAGCCGGACGTGCCGACGACGATCACCGTTCCAGTGTCACCCGGCACCGGCCCGACCAAACCCTCGTGTGATCATCGAGCGGTGGCGGTGACGAGTGTGCACGACCGGGACGAGCTGGCGCGGCTGCTGGGCGGCGATCCCGCACTGCACGCGTACCAGCTCGGCGATCTCGACGACTTCTTCTGGCCGTACACCGCCTGGTATCGCGACGGCGACGCGGTCGCACTGGTCTACCACGGCGGCGGCATGCCCACGCTGCTGGCCTTCGACCACCGCCCGGGGGCGTCGCACGGACTGCTGGCGGGGCTCGTGCCGCTGCTGCCGCGGCGCTTCTACGCGCACCTGTCCCCCGGCGCAGAGCAAGTGCTGGGCGCGGACTTCGACGCCGCGCCGGGCGGCCCGCACCTGAAGATGGCGCTGACCGACCCGGCCGCGCTCGCCGCCCCGCTCGGCGCTGTGCTGACCCCCACCGATCTGCCGGAACTGCTGGCGTTGTACGAGGTCGCGTACCCCGGCAACTGGTTCGACCCGCGGATGCTGGAGACCGGGCAGTACGTCGGGGTGCGCCGCGACGGCGAGCTGCTGGCGGTGGCGGGCGTGCACGTGTGGTCGCCGAAGTACCGGGTGGCGGCGCTGGGCAACGTCACCACGTATCCGCAGGCGCGCGGCGAGGGCCTGGCCCGGGGCGCGGTGTCCGCGCTGTGCCGGCTGCTGCGGGACACCGTCGACCACGTGACCTTGAACGTCAAGGCCGACAACGCGGCGGCGCGGGCGCTGTACACCGGCCTCGGCTTCACCCCGGCGGCCGAGTACGGCGAGTTCACCTTCACTGCTCGTTGACGGACGACGCCCCGGCTCCTACGCTCGACGCCGTCCGGTGATGTTGGATTTCGTTGGAACAGGTGGAATTCAGTGGGCGGTTCGGAGCTGGTGGCGCTGCGCGCCGCCGGGGTGTCGCTGGTGCTCGACGTGGCCGGTCCCGGCGTGCCGCAGGTGCTGCACTGGGGTGCCGATCTCGGCGAGACCCGGCCCGACCTGCTCGAGCAGCTGGCCGCCGCGCAGGACGCGGGCGGCAACGCGCTGCCGCCCACCGCACCGCTGCTGCCCACCCAGCACGACCGCTGGGCCGGTCGCCCCGGCCTGTCCGGCCACCGCGACGGCGGGCCCGGCCACCTGCGACTCAGCCTGACCGAGCCGGTCACGGTCGCCATCGATCCGACCGGCGGGGGTACGGTGACCGCCACGTCCCACGACGAGGTCGCGGGCATCGCGGTGCGCACCGACCTGGAGCTCACCCCGCAGGGCCTGATCCGCCAGCGCCACGCCGTCACCAACGCCGCTCCGGGCCGGTGGCACGTCGACAGCCTGCTCTGCCTGCTGCCGGTGCCCGCCCAGGCTGCCGAGGTGCTCGACTTCACCGGCCGCTGGTCCCGCGAGCGGGCGCCGCAGCGCAGCGCGTTCGGCGACCAGACCATCGCCCACGAGAGCCGCCGCGGGCGCACCGGCTTCGGCGCGCCGTCGCTGTTCACCGCGGGCACCCCCGGTTTCGGCTTCCGCACCGGCGAGGTGTGGGGCGTGCACGTCGGCTGGTCCGGCGACCACCAGCACCTCGCCCAGCGCCTGCCCGACCGCGACGGCGTGCTCGGCGGCGGCGAACTGCTGGCACCCGGGGAGGTGCGGCTGGCCGAGGGCGAGACCTACACCGGCCCGTGGACGCACTTCGCCTACTCGGCGTCCGGGTTGGACGGGCTGTCCGCGGCCGTGCACGGCTGGCTGCGCGCCCGCCCGTCGCACCCGGTCTCGCCCCGGCCGCTGAC
The DNA here is from genome assembly GCF_009720365.1 of Catellatospora paridis. Taxonomy (GTDB): domain Bacteria; phylum Actinomycetota; class Actinomycetes; order Mycobacteriales; family Micromonosporaceae; genus Catellatospora; species Catellatospora paridis. Next base: position 216,336 of record NZ_ML769322.1, read on the forward strand.
CCTGAACACCTGGGAGGCGGTCTACTTCGACCACGACCTGGGCAAGCTGACCGCGCTCGCGCGCACCGCCGCCGAGCTGGGCGTGGAGCGCTTCGTGCTGGACGACGGCTGGTTCCTGGGCCGCCGCGACGACAAGGCGGGCCTCGGCGACTGGCACGTTGACGCCGACGTGTGGCCGGACGGGCTGCACCCGCTGGTCGACGAGGTGACCCGCCTCGGCATGCAGTTCGGGCTGTGGGTCGAGCCGGAGATGGTCAACCCGCGCTCCCGGCTGGCCGAGCTGCACCCGGACTGGGTGCTGGCCGCGCCCGGCCGGCTGCCCGAGGAGCAGCGCTGGCAGCACGTGCTCGACGTGGCCCGCCCCGAGGTCTTCGAGCATCTGCTGGAACGGCTCGACGCGCTGGTCACCGAGTACCGCCCGGCGTACCTGAAGTGGGACCACAACCGCGACCTGGTCGAGGCGGTGCACGACGGCGCGGCCGGGGTGCACGCGCAGACCGAGGCCGTGTACCGGCTGCTCGACGCGCTGCGCGCGCGGCACCCCGGCCTGGAGATCGAGTCGTGCTCGTCCGGCGGCAGCCGCGTCGACCTGGGCGTGCTGGCCCGCACCGACCGGGTGTGGGGTTCGGACAACAACGACCCGCTGGAGCGCCAGCACATCCAGCGCTGGACCGGCCTGCTGCTGCCGCCGGAGCTGGTCGGCAGCCACGTCGGCCCGCCCGTCTCGCACACCAACGGCCGCGCCACCTCGCTCGCGTTCCGCTGCGCGACCGCGCTGTTCGGCCACGCGGGCATCGAATGGGACATCACCGGCTGCACCGACGACGAGCGGACGGCCCTGCGTTCCTGGATCGCGGCATACCGGCGGCTGCGCGGGCTGCTCCACACCGGACGCACGGTGCGCGCCGACCATCCCGACCCGACGGCGTTCCTGCACGGCGTGGTGGCCACGGACGGCGGGCACGCGCTGTACGCGTACGCCCAGCTCGGTTCCAGCGCCCGCGACGGCGCCACCCGGCTGCGGCTGCCCGGCCTGGACCCGGCGGCGTCCTACCGGGTGTCCCTGCTGCCCGAGCTGCCCGGCCCGCAACTGCACGGCCGCCCGTGGCAGCCGGACCTGGTGCTGACCGGCGCAGCGCTCGCCGGCCACGGCCTGCTCGCTCCCCCGCTGCGCCCCGCGGAGGCCTTCGTCCTGGAACTGCACCACCAGCCCTGACCACCCCCTCCGGGTTGATCATGAACTTATGGCACGGCTCGACGGCGTGTCATGTGCACAACTTCATGATCACCTGGAGGTGCGGCAGGACGGGGCGGGATCAGGGCTTGGAGTTGCGGCGTTGCGCCTGGATGGCGACGCCGAGCGCGACACCCATGGCCATGCCGATGCCGGCGCCCATGGCGAGGTTGCCCAGCGCCATGCCGAAGGCCGCGCCGAGCGCGACGCCCAGCGCGATGCCCAGCGCCAGCGCGCTGCCCGAGTCCTCGCCCGCCGCCTCGGCACCGTCCCCACCCGGGTCCTCGACGGGCCGGTCGGTGTCCCTGTCGTCCGTCACGATGGCCTCCCCACTGTCGGGCAACCCGATACCCGGGCCGGCTCGAACCATGCCATACGCCGTCAACCCGCCGGTGGCGGGCTCAGGCGTGCGGCCCGGTCACTCCGGTGGGGCAGGGATCGTCACGGCCCGGTCACTCCGGTGGGCAGGGATCGTCACGGCCCGGTCACTCCGGTGGGCCGGGGATCGTCACGGCCCGGTCGTTCCGGTGGGCCGGGAATCGTCGCGGGCCGGTCACTCAGGCAGGCCGGGGATCGTCAGCTGCCCGGGAATCTCCGGAACCGGACCGCTGCCCCGGGCGTCGTCCGGTTCGTCGGACGGGGCGGGTGGCCCACCGGGCACTGCGGGCACGGGCGGCAGCGGCCCGGCCGGCGGGTCCGGGAACAGCCGGGCGAGTTCGGGCAGGCGGCGGACCGTCTCGGCCGGGTCGTCGAAGTTCCAGTGCTCGTCCTGCAGCGTCTGCAGCCGGGGCTTGCGTCGGTGCTCCTCGACCGCGCGGTAGATGTTCGCGCCGTGGCCGCGCACCCCTTCGAAGGCCTCGGAGGCGGCGTAGTTGAGCTCTTCCCACTCGGGCCACTCCTCGGCGCGCCAGTCGCCGCGCACGCGCCCGGCCAGGCTGCGGACCTGCGGCAGGTGCGCCAGCGCGTCCGGGTCGTCGACCAGGCGCTCGAAGGCGTCCCGGCCCAGGCTCATCAGCCAGGTGCGGAAGTAGCAGAAGCCGTCGTCCGAGCAGCCGCCGAAGATCCGGTACGCCGCGCCCCACATCAGCCAGGTCATGGCGCGGTCGGACGCGTCGTCAAGGTGCGCCTCGAACTCCAGGATCTCGTCGACCTCACGTGCCGCGAGCTGCGCCTGGATCCAGCCGGCACGGCGCGCCCGGCCGGGATCCTCCCGCACCGCACGCTCGATGAGCCCCCAGAACTCCCCCACATCCACGGCAGGCACTCTCCCACATCCGTCCGACGGTCCCGCCCCGGCACCGATGTCGATCACGGTGCCAGGGCGGCGACACGCCGTCGAACCTGCCCATAAGTTCATGATCAGCGGGATAGGGAGGGGCCGGGCGGGCCGGGTGGCCCGCCCGGGGTGGGTGGTCAGCCTGCGGGGAACAGGCTGCCGTAGTCGGCGAACGCCATGGCGATGTCCGACTGTGCCCAGAAGCGGTGGTAGGTGAAGGTGGGGGCCGGGCCGGTGCCGTTCATGTACGCCTGGACCGCGGGCCAGGCCGGGTCGGTGGCGTAGAACGGGCGGACGGACATGAAGGTCGAGCTGGAGTTGATCGGCACGCCGGTGCCCATGGTGCCGCTGAAGCCCGACGGGACGTACATGCCGGTCTGCGTGGTGGAGTTCCACACGTCGTCGAACCGGTTGTAGTCCTCGCGGACCTCGGGCACCACGATGCCCTTGGTGTCGTTCGCCTTGAGCAGGATCATCCGGTCCAGCAGGCCCTTGGCGGTCGCCTTGGCGGAGTTGCCCAGGGTCGAGCCGTTCTCCTTGGCCGCGTAGTAGGTCAGCGTACGGGCGTAGGCCGCCGCGACACCGACGTCGTTGCTGGTCTTGGACACCGTGACGTGCAGGCCGGGGTTGGCCGCCGGGGTGCCGCCGCCGCTGAAGTTGCCGGACGGCTGGCCGGACCAGGTCATGTCACCGGGGATGGTGAACGCCGAGCCCGAGCCGAGCGTGGTGTTGGCGACCGCCCAGGCGACCCACTTGTCGAGGATCTGCTTGGCCTTGGCGTTGCCGGTGACGTAGTAGTACTCCGCCACCCGGTGCAGCGACCATGCCTGGAAACCGAACCACTGGTTGCTGGGCGGGTCGTGGTAGACCGGCTTGACGTCGTACGCCATGCCGTAGAACGTCGGTGTGCCGGACGGCGGCGCCGAGTAGTTGCCGTTCCAGCTGTTCGTCGCGCCACCGGCGATGGCGCCCTCGGCCGACTGCAGCCAGAGGTAGAAGTCCAGCTGCCGGGTGAGGCTGGTGTCCCAGTCGGTCGCCGCCGTGGGCGACTGCGGGCGCAGCGCCGACGGGCCGGACGAGCCGAGCACGTACGCCGCGAGGGGGTTCTGGTAGCCCTGGTGGTTGTGGCTGGAGCCGATGCGCCACGACCACGCCCCGCCGATGTCGCCACCCCAGGCGTAGTACCAGGACATCAGGTAGTTGGAGCTGCTCTTGCCACTGCCCGGCGCGCAGGAGGTGGAGGTGCAGCCCGGGGTCTTGAAGTACTTGTCGTACATCGCGTACCGCAGGTAGTCACCCATCTTCGCGGCCTTGGCGATGGTCGCCGAGATCTGCGACTGGTTGCCCTGGGCCGTGGCCCACTGCAGCGCCCAGTACGCCGCCTCGACGGCACGCGCGTCGGCGTCCGGGGCGTTGGTGTACCGCCACTGGTTGGTGCCCGAACCCGCGATGAACAGCGACGGGAAGTTCGCGAACCGGCCCGTGTCACAGGACGGGTGCGCGACCGTCTCCCAGGTGGACTCCTGCGGCCCGCGCTGGAACGTGTTGATGTAGGTGACGCGCTGCGTGCTGTCGCCGCACTCGGCGCCGGTGCGCCCGGTGCCGTACTTGTACACGTCGTCCACGTCGAGCAGCCAGTGCATGCCGTAGATGTTGCGGTTGCCGTACGTGCTCTGCAGCTCGTTGGCCAGCGGGTCCTGGCCGGCGACCACGCTGGTGCTCAGCGCCACCGGGTAGCCGTTGGGCTGCAACGACTCGGGCGCGTAGTCGGCCGGGTCGCTCGGGTTGTACGTGCTCTGTCCCGGCTGGGCGGCCGCGGACGGGATGATGTACTGCTCGGTGATGTTCCAGGCGTTGTTGAACGGGGTCCAGTTGCCGGTGACCCGGCCGTACTGGGCCTCCATCCAGATCCAGAAGCTGAACGCCTCGGACGTCGTCTCGTGGCCGTGGTCGGGCGCCTCGACGAGCAGGGTCTCGATGGTGTGGTACGGAATGCCCTCCGGCGAGAAGTAGCCGTTGGCCGGGTCCTTGAGCTTGTTGTACTGCGTGGTGAACTCGGTGATGTAGGAGTTGGCGGTGTTCTCGTCGTCGACCTCGGTCGCGGTGACGGTCACCGAGCTCAGCCCGCTGGACGCGACCGCGATCGGCCGGGTGCCGTTGGTGCTGTCGCTGTCCTGCGCCGCGGCCAGGGTGACGTTCTGCGTGGTGTTCCAGTTGCCGGTCGTGAACGTCAGGCTCGCGCCGGACGACACGGTGATGCTGGTGTCGCCGGAACCCGCGGTGTTGGTGACCGTCACGTTGCCGGACGGCTGCGCGGCCAGGCGCACCGCGTACACGGCGGTGCTGCCCTCGGGCACGTTCACGCTGGTCGGCGTGACGACGAGGGACTGCGGGGTGACCGTGTCGTTGTCGGCCTCGGTCGCGGTCACCGTGACCGAGGTCAGGCCGCTGGACGCGACCGTGATCGGCCTCGTGCCGTTGGCGGTGTCGGAGTCCTCGGCCGCGGCCAGGGTCACCGTCTGGGGGGTGCTCCAATTGCTCGTGGTGAACGTCAGGCTGCCGCCGGACGACACCGTCAGGTTGGTGTCGCCGGAGCCGGCCGTGTTGGTGACCGTCACGTTGCCGGACGGCTGCGCGGCCAGGCGCACCGTGTAGGTCGCCGTGGACCCCTCGGGCACGCTCACGCTGGTCGACGAGACCACCAGCGACTGCGGCGTGACCGTGTCGTTGTCGGCCTCGGTCGCGTTGACCGTCACCGTCGTCAGGCCGCTGGACGCGACCGTGAACGGCCTGGTGCCGTTGCTCGTGTCGGAGTCCTCGGCCGCGGCCAGGGTGACGATCTGGTTGGTGTTCCAGTTGCTCGTCGTGAACGTCAGGCTCGCACCCGACGACACGGTGAGGTTGGCGTCACCGGAACCCGCGGTCGTGGCGACCGTGACGTTGCCGGACGGCTGGGCCGACAGGCGTACCGCGTAGGTCGCGGTGCCGCCCTCGGGCACGCTCACCGACGTCGGCGACACGACCAGGCTCACCGTCGGCGTGGTCCCGCCGCAGGAGGTGCCGTTGATCGCGAAGTTGGACGGGTTCGTGTTCGTGCCGCTGTACGAGGCGTTGAACCCGATGCCGGTCGACGCGCCGGTGGCCAGGTTGCCGTTGTAGGACAGGCTCGTCGCGGTGACGTTCTGCCCGGACTGGCTGTAGTTGGCCGACCAGCCCTGGATGCCGCCCTGGTTGCCGGGCCAGGTCCAGGTCAGCGACCAGCTGGTCAGCGGGTCGCCGGTGTTGGTGATGTTGATGTTGGCGCCGAAGCCGCTGCCGTTGTCCCAGGCTTTCGTATAGGTCACCTGGCAGGACACGGCGGCGTGGGCCGGGGACGCGATCGTCGCCCCCGTGACCACGACCATGGCGCCGACCGCGACCAGCGCGACGCGACGCCTCAACGTGCGGAAACTCATGAGCTCTCCTCGTGGAGCGGGTGCCGGCCGCTTGTCCCGGATCGGGCCGTGGACGGGACGGACACGCGGCGGCCGCGCAGCGGCCAACCAGGCGCCGTCCGGTCCCACCGGTTGCCCTCGGCCGCCCGTTCCGCGTGTGGCTCCACACGAGTAGATGCATCGTCGCATCGACCCCTGCTGATCACAAGGGTCGATCACGCAGCAGTTCTCAGCGCCCTCTCAACGTTCTCAGCGAACGCACAGCAGCTCGCGGGCACCCGGCGGGCTCCGCCTCGGGCCGGACCCGCCGTCGGCGCCGTCAGCCGCGCACCACGTGGCCGCGCCGCTCTCCGGTGAACCGCCCCGCCTCTACGACCACGTGACCTGCCAGCACGACGTGCTCGACGCCGGTCGGCCGCACGTCGGGCACCGCGTAGGTTCCGTCGTGGCCGATCGTCGCCGGGTCGAACACGACCAGGTCCGCCACCGCGCCCGCGCCGACGTATCCGCGCCCGGTGAGTCCGAACTGGTCGGCGATCGCCGAGGTCATCTTGCGGACCGCCTCGGGCAGGGTGAGCAGGCCGCGCTCGCGCACGTACTCGCCCAGCACCCGGGGGAAGCAGCCCCAGGTGCGCGGGTGCTGCAGGCCGACCGGCGGGCCGTTGTCCGAGCCGATGCCGACCAGCGGATCGACCATGATCGTCTCGACGTCGTCCTCGGCCATCAGGGTGATCACCATGCCCGCGCCCGGGTCGGCGAAAAGCACCTCGCACAGCGTGTCGAAGGCGTCGCCGGCGCCCGCCAGCTCGGCCAGGGTGCGCCCGGTGACCTCGGGCCGGGTCGCGTGGGTGGTGATGAGGACGTCGGCCGGGGTGACCCGGGCCCAGAAGCCGTTGGGCTGCGTCAGGTCCTCGGCCAGGGCGCGCAGCCGGGCCCGGTCGGCCGGGTCGCCGAGCCGGGCCAGCATCGCGTCGGTGCCGCCGACCAGGGCCGCGCCGGGCAGCAGCGCGTTGAGGAATGTGCCGCCCGCGCGGTACGGGTACTGGTCGCCGCGCACGTCGACCCCCGCGAGGCGGGCCTCGTGCAGCTTCGCCAGCAACAGCTTGGCGTTGCCGTGGTTGGCCTGCCCGGCGACCTTGCAGTGCGACACCTGCAGGCGCACCCGGGCCTGCGTGGCGATGGCGATCGCCTCGTCCAGCGCCTCGCCGAGCCGGTCGTCCTCATTACGCATATGGGTGGTGTAGGGGCGGTTCCAGCGGTGCGCGACCCGGGCCAGGGCGACCAGCTCCGCGGTGTCGCCGTAGCTGCCCGGCGGGTAGATCAGGCCGCTGGACAGGCCGACCGCCCCGGCCGCGAACGCGTCGTCGGCCAGCCGGCACATCTGCTCCAGCGCGCCGGGGCGCAACCGCTCGTCCATGCCGTTGGCGTACGCCCGCAGCGTGTTGTGCCCGACCAGGGCCGCGATGTGGTTCGTCGGCCCGGCGGCCGCGATGTCGGCCAGGTAGCCCGCGAAGTCGCGCGGCACGACCGGCACGCCCCCGGCCAGCTCGGCGAAGAGCGGCCCGGTGGCCTCGATCGTGGCGTCGTCCAGGGGCGCGAACGAGAACCCGCAGTTGCCGACGATCTCCGTGGTGACGCCCTGGAACAGCTTGAACGGCTGCGGCTCGGGCATCAGCGGCACGGGGTCGGAGTGGCTGTGCGCGTCGATGAAGCCGGGCGCGACGGCCAGGCCGGTCACGTCGATCTCCCGCCGGGCCGGGCCCAGGTCCGCGCCGACGGCGACCACGCGGTCGCCCGTGACCGCCACGTCGGCGGCGGCACCGGGGCCGCCGAGGCCGTCGTACACCGTGCCGCCGCGCAGCACCAGGTCGTGCATGGTGTCATTCCTCCACAGGGTGGGGCCGACCGGCTCGCACAGCGTGCGCCGGTCGAGGGGGTGGATCCGCGGCGGGAAGGTCAGGCGACGCGGGCGCGGGCCGCGGCGGTGAAGGCGATGAGTCCGGCCGCCACGATCGGCAGGCCGATGGAGAACAGGGCCAGCGCGCCGAGTGCGCAGAGCAGCACCCCGGACGCCAGCAGCGCGGGAGCCCGGAACCGCCGCGAGCGGACCGACCCGTGCAGCGTCAGCGCCGCCGCGACCAGCAGGCCGCCCACGAACCAGAGCACCGGCACGTCGCCCTGCCCCATGGCGAGCACGACATAACCGACCGCCGACCCCAGGCACAGCAGGGCGACGACGAGTGCCAGCCAGTCGACACCTGGTCGGGTACGCGTTGCCACCCCGTCATTGTCGCCGACGACGGCCCCACCGGCACGACCAACAGCCCGACCAGGGCATACCGGCCTGCCGCGTCATCGGGCGATCCACTCCGTGGCGGTCGTGACCTCGGCGAGGGCGTCGGGATCGGGGTCGACCCCGATGCCCGGGCCGGTGGGCACCGCCAGGTGGCCTTCGGCCAGCACGAACGGGGCGGTGACGTCGCGGCGGAAGTAGCGGTCGGAGGCGGACGTGTCGCCGGGCAGCACGCAGCCGGGCAGCGCGGCCAGGGCCACGTTCGCGGCGCGGCCGATGCCGGTCTCCAGCATGCCGCCGACCCAGACCGGCACCCCGTTGGCCGCGCACACGTCGTGCACGCGGCGGGCCTCCAGGTAGCCGCCGACCCGGCCGGGTTTGATGTTGACGACCGACGTCGCACCGAGCGCGATCGCGTCGGCCGCGGCCCGCGCGCTGGTGATCGACTCGTCGAGGCAGATCGGTGTGCGCACCTGCCTGGCCAGCTCGGCGTGACCGCGGATGTCGTCCTCAGGCAGCGGCTGCTCCATCAGCAGCAGGTCGAACGGGTCCAGCTTGGCCAGGTGACGGGCGTCGGCCAGGGTGTACGCGGTGTTCGCGTCGACCTGGAGCAGGATGTCGCCGAAGCGCTCGCGCACCGCGCGCACCGGCGCGACGTCCCAGCCGGGCTGGATCTTCAACTTGATCCGAAGGTAGCCCTCGGCCAGGTAGCCCTCGACCGCCTCCAGCAGCTCCGGGATCGAGTCCATGATGCCGACCGAGACGCCCGCGGGCACCCGGTCGCGCACCGCGCCCAGGTGCGCCGCCAGCGGCAGCCCGGCCGTGCGCAGCTTCGCGTCCAGCAGCGCCGTCTGCACCGCCGCCTTCGCCATCGGATGACCCTTGATCTTCGCGAACGGCACCTCGGCCAGGTACGGATCCGCGTCCGGCAGGCTCAGCACGGCCGGGATCAGGAAACGCCGGATCACCTCGGCGGCCCCGTCGACGTACTCGCTGGAGTACAGCGGCTCGGACATGGCCACGCACTCGCCCCAGCCCTCGGCCCCGTCCTCGGTGACCGCGCGCACCAGCAGCACGTCGCGGTCGTGCTCCACCCCGAACGAGGTCCGGAACGGACTGACCAGCGGCATCGCGATCCGACGCAGCTCGAACCCGGTCACCTTCACGACTTTTCCTCCAACACGTACCATCCGTCACGGCTCATCCCGGTGATCCGGTAGCCGGCCTCCAGCGCTCCGCAGACCGCGTCCCGCACCGCGGGCCGCCACACCTTCGCCCCCACGGGGTTCTCCACCCGCAGCCGCTCGATGTCACCCGGCACCGCGACCAGCAGCACCCTGCCGTCCGCGGGCGGCGGGGCCGCGGGCAGGACCGGCGCATCGCGCTCGGTGCGGCCCAGCAGCTCGGCCGCCCCCGCGGCGCGCAGCGCGGGCAGGTCGACCTCGTGCACCTCGCCTCGGGCGGCGGCCACTGCGGCCGGGGACAGCAGCTCCCAGCGGACGTAGATGCGGTCGGTCGCCTCGCCGGTGTTGATGCCGTCGTTCATCTCGCCGTAGAAGTCCGGCAGGTAGTCCGCCGCCGTCGCGCCGAGTTTGTGCAGGTTCACATACGCGTTGCGGCGCACCAGCGGATCGAAGGTCCAGCACACCTCACCGATCCCCCGCGCCAGGGCCCAGGCCCGCTGGTGCTGCTTGAGGGCGAACCCGACGCCGCCGCTCTGCCGGGCCGGGTCCACGCCGGCGATGTGCGAGTGCAGGTGGCCCGCGCCGAAGAAGGCGACCGCCGCGCCGATCAGGTCGTCGCCGCGGTATGCCCCGACGACGTAGTTTCCGGAGTGCTCCAGCGCGCGCAGCATGCCGCCGTTGATGAGCTGGTCGGGTGAGTCGGCCCGCCAGACCCGGCACAGCAGGTCCGCCGCCCGGTTCTGTTCGGCCACGGTGGACAGTTCGCGCATGCGTACGCCCAGCCGGTCGGCCGCGGCCCGCGCCAGCTCCTCGGCCTGCACCACCGTGTCCACGGTGATCTGCTGCGTCACGTCGCCCCACTCTCCCAGCCGGGCGTGCCGTGAGCGCGCCGCCTTCTCCACCGTAGGCACGATCATGCCGTCCCGCGATGGGCCTGCCCGGCGGAGGCGTCGGTACGAATGCAGCCCAGGATGTTCCGGCTCGTCATGTCCCCGAGCGTATGGCCGGGCGAGGTCCGGGTGATGGTGGCGGCCGACGAAAGGGGCCCCCGCCGGTGGTGCCCGCGCACATGGCGGCAGGCCGGCGGTCAGCGCACCGGGCTGACCGTGGCGACGAGCGTGAGCGCCTCGTCGAGCGTGCGCGGCCGCAGCACACCGGCGGGCAGCTCGTCGGGCCAGCCGGGGCCCGCCGCCGCGATCACGGCGGGGCGGCGCGGCAGCTCCAGCAAGGCTCGCAGCGTGGCGAGGTCGGCGGTCTCGGGCAGGTGCGACCACACGACCACGATGGCCGGGCCGGTGCGGCGTACGGCGTCGAGCAGGGCGCGTGGCGGGACGCGGGCGCCGAGCAGGCGGGCGGCGATGCCGCGTTCGGCCAGCGCGGCGGCCATGGCCTCCAGGGGCAGGCTGTGCTGCTCCTCGTCGGCGCAGGCCAGCAGCACCGGCACCGGCGACCCGGGGGCGGGGCGGCGCACGCCGCCGAGGACTTCGCTGACGCAGCGCGAGACGAGGTGTTCGACGTCGATGAGGCGCGCGGTGGCGGCATGGCGGGTGCCGATGCCGACGAGCACGGGCACGAGCAGGTCCTGCCAGGCGTCGACGACGCCGTGCTCGGCGACGGACTCCTCCACCAGGTGGCGCACCGTCAGCGCGTCCAGCCGCATGGCGGCTCGGGCCAGGCCGCGGGCCTGCGCGCCGGCCCGGCCGACGGCGATGGTGTGGCCGCCGCCGTCGCGGGTGTGCGGGCGCTGCTCGGTCAGCTGGGCGATCCCGTCGGCTCCGGCGGAGCGGGCGACGCGGGCGGCTTCGGCGGCCGGCACGCCCTGGGCGGTGAGCCGGCGCATGGTCTCCAGGCGGGCCAGCGCGTCGGCGTCGTAGCGGCGGTGGTGGCCGGGGTCGTGGCCGCTGGGGCCGAGGCCGTAGCGCTGGTGCCAGGTGCGCAGCGTGGTGACGGCGATGCCGAGCCGCCGGGCGACGGCGCCCGCGCTCAGCCCTTCGTCCTCGCCTGCCACGTCAGGAGCCTATCGCGGCGTACAGTTGCGTTGATTGCTGCATCGTTATCTCCCGCCGACGCCTGGGGATGATCATGAAAACCGTCGTCGTACTGCTGACCCGTGATCTGCGCGTGCACGATCATCCCGCGCTGGCCGCCTCCTGCGCCAACGCAGAACGGGTGGTCCCGCTGTTCGTCGCCGACCCGGCGCTGGGCGTGCCGGACAACCGCCGCCGCTTCCTGCTGGAGAGCCTGCAGGATCTCCGCGACGGCCTGCGCCGGCGCGGCGGCGACCTGCTGGTGCGCTCGGGCGACCCGGTCGCCGAGGCGGTGCGCACGGCCCGGGAGGTCGCGGCCGAGGGCATCGCGCTGACCGCCGACGTCTCCGGATACGCCGCACGCCGCCAGGAGCGGCTCGCCCGAGCCTGCGCGCGCGAGCGGCTCGCGCTCAAACTGTTCCCCGGTGTCACGATCGTCCCCGCGGGCGAGGTCACCCCGTCGACCGGCGGCGACCACTACCGGGTGTTCACCCCGTACTGGCGGGCCTGGCAGGCACGGCGCTGGCGCGGCACCGTCGCCACCCCGCGGAAGATCAACCTGCCCGACGGCGTGACCGGCGACGACCCGCGCACGGTGCTCGGCGACGCGAAGAGCGAGTCGCCCAGCCCGATGACCGGCGGCGAGAGCGAGGCCCTGCGCCGCGTCAAGACCTGGCAGACCAAAGCCGCCGCGTACGCCGACCGGCACGACGACCTGCCCGGCGACGCCACCTCCCGACTGAGCCCCTACCTGCACTTCGGCTGCCTGTCCCCGCTCGCCCTGGCCACCACCGACGGCATGCCCGAGGCGTACCTGCGGCAGCTGTGCTGGCGCGACTTCTACCACCAGCTGCTGGCCGCGTTCCCGAAGCTCGGCACGCAGGCCTTCCGGGCGGGGGCGCAGGAGCAGTGGCAGGACGACCCGGTGGCGCTGCAGGCGTGGCAGGCCGGTGAGACCGGGGTGCCCATCGTGGACGCGGGCATGAAGCAGCTGGCCGCCGAGGGCTGGATGCACAACCGGGCCCGGCTGGTCACCGCGTCCTACCTGACCAAGACCCTCGGGCTGGACTGGCGCGACGGCGCGGCCTGGTTCAACCGGCTGCTCATCGACGCCGACGTGGCCAACAACTACGGCAACTGGCAGTGGGTGGCCGGGACCGGCACCGACACCAAGCCGTACCGCCGCTTCAACCCCGACCGGCAGGCCGCACGCTTTGACCCCGACGGTGAGTACGTCCGCCGCTGGACCTGATGCCGTCAGCCCGGCCGGCCGTACCCGTGGCGCATCCGGGATCGCATCTCATCGGTCCCGGTCGCCGAAACGTGCGCGATCAGCACGGCCCGCAGCGGCTCGGGCGGGTCCGGACGCTTCTTCTTCCAGGAGAGGGCCGTGAACAGGTCCGCGGCCCCGTCGAGCTGAGCCGCGGTGGGTGCTGCGGCCAGCACCTCGAAGATCGACTCGGCGGGCTCGGACAGCAGCATCTGCTCCGGCGCGAGCTCGTACGCGGGCGTGCCGCCCCCGGGCACCGGCGGCGCGTGCGCCGGAAAGCCCGCCCAGGCCAGCAGCAGCGCGATCCGCTCCGCGGGGTCCGGATACCGCCGGACGGCAAGCTCGGCGAGCCGCTCCTCCCCGTCGTCCTCCCGCCGCGACGCGGCCTCGGCGACCTCGGTGAGGCCCGGCGGCGCGGCCCGCACCCAGGCGACCCGGCGGTGCTCCTCCTGGGCCTCGTACTCGGCCAGCAACTGCTGCGTCTCGCGGGAGCCGGTCAGGCCGCGGGCGGCGAGCCAGTCCGAGAGTGCGGGGCCGTCCCGCAGGTCGGCGTCGCCGTCGCCCACGCCCCGCAGGCCGGTCTGGTGGTGCAGGGTCCACTGGGCGATGTCACGGCCGGACGCGTCACGCACGAGGATCGTCGGCCAGCCCGGGCAGCGGCAGCGGTCGCCCGTGCCGCCGTCCACGACGGCCAGCAGCCGGGCCAGCTCGGCGATGCCCTCGCCGGACAACTCGATCCGGGCCGCGTCCGGTGCGTCGACCTCGTCCGGGGACGCCTCGACGACGACCACCTGCGCGGCGCCGTCCAGCACCTGCCGCAACGCCGCAGTGGTGGGCGGCTCGTCGTCGCGGACGCCCAGGGAGAAGTCGGCGCGGACGGCCGGGGGGAAGTCGGTCACGGCGGGGAGCGTACCCGCGCTGCGCCGGCGCGGCGGCCCACTCCATCGCGGTACCGGTTCCGTCTCGCCGGAGGGCAACCTTTCATGCGCTGACCTGCCCTTTCGCGCCCATGAACAGCTGACCTGATCGTTGCGTCAGCGGACTTCACCATCCGCGGCGATGCCCGAGCGGCCCCGGTTCAAGGCCCTGACCTGCTGCTGTCCGCCGACGAAGGAGGAACCGTTCATGATCAAAGCAGCCTTGATCATGATTCGGGACGCGACCGCGCCGGGTGCCGAGGCAGACTTGGTGTCCCGCCCCGCGGCGGCGCATCGCGCCGAAACAGGGGCCGCGACACGGCAGACGGCGATCGAGGGAGCAGACATGCGCACACCGGCGCTGGAGGTTCGTGAGGCGGCAGGCGGCCCGCGCGCGCTGGTGATCCTCCTGCACGGCGGGGTGGTCGACGGGCACGGGCGGGCCCATCGCGGCCGGGCCGCGTACCTGCGCATGCTCCCGTTCCGACGGGCCATGCCCGACGACGTCACGGTGTGGCGGCTGCGCTACCGCTACCGCGGCTGGAACGGCGCGGCCGCCGATCCGGTCCGCGACCTGGCATGGGCCCTGGACCAGGCCCGCACGCGCCACCCGCTGCTGCCCGTCATCCTGGTCGGACATTCGATGGGCGGACGCGCCGCCCTGTGGGGCGCGGGCGATCCGCAGGTCACCGCCGTCTGCGCGCTCGCCCCGTGGATCGAGCCCGGCGACCCGGTCGAGCAGCTCGCCGGGCGCACCGTCCTCATCGCCCACGGCGTCGCCGACCGGATCACCGACCCGGCCGCCTCCCGCCGGTACGCCGCCGCGGCCGAGCAGGCCGGCGCATTCGTCACCTTCCTCGACGTCACCGGCGACGGCCACGGCATGGTGCGCCGCGCCCGATTCTGGCACCGGCTCGTCGGCGATTTCGTGGCGGCCCGGACGCCCCGGCCGGACACCGCACCCGCGACGAGTTCCTGACCCGGCGGGTTGGCGAGCGGCCTGCCACGTCTCTGCCCGGACAGCGTGATGCGGGCCGGGGCATCTGCCCGGCCCGCATCTTGGCTGCGGTGTCAGTCGCTGCTCGACCGCGAGGCGATCGGCGCGACCAGCGCGACGCCCAGCGCCGCGAATCCGATCTGGAAGAGGAGTTCCAGCCAGTCGACGCCGCCCGTGTTCGCCACGTCGAAGGCCCCGGCGACGAACGTGCCCAGCAGCGCCGCGGCGACGCCGATGAGGATGGTCAGCCACAGTGCGATGGCCTGCCGGCCCGGCAGGACCAGCCGACCGAGCACACCGATGACCAGACCGATGATGATGGCGGTGAAGATACCGGTGATTTCCACGGTGTCCTTCCTTTCCCTGTCGTTGCTTGGGAAATGCCCGCCCCACGACGACCGCAAACCCATCCGGCATCCATTCCCGACCCGACGTGGCCCGCTCTCCTGCCCCGCACAGAAAGGACGGGCCCCGGCGCGAACGCGGGGGCCCGTCCTTTCACCTCGTCACCGACGTTCGCGGTCGGCGTAGTACGTGCCGACCTGATCGCGGTACAACGCTTCGTCGCGGACGTCCGGGTCGTACTCCGGAGCGTCCTTGATCTCGGCCTTCGAGCGGTTGACGTAGACCTTCTCCTCGAGGAAGTCGATGTTGTTCACGACTCCCGCGGGGAGCATCCGCTTGCTGCCGAAGATCCATGGACCGGTGTCGACCACGATGTAGCTGGAGCCGACGGCCCCGGTCGCTTCATCGATCTTGCCGATACCGCCGTCGACGGCCTCGACGTGGAAACCGACGATCGAGCGGTCCCCGCCTTCGTCCGTCGTCTTGTAGTCGAGGTCCGCGCTGTAGCTCCACGGGTCCCAGGGGATCGGGTTCATGGCAGTCATGAGTTTTCCTCCTCCTCGTTGGACTGGTGCTGACGACGACCGCCTACCCGCTGCGCCACCCGCCTAACCCGCCGCCCCCGCCCAAGATCGACCGACTTGCCAGGCACCTGGGCGAATGGGCCCGCAAGATACCCACATCTGCGCGCCAAGTCGGTCGATCACGGCCGACGCCGAGAGGCATTTGGGCGAAATGCATAATTCGGGCGAGGCGGGGGTACGACTCCGGCATGGCACGAACCGAGCGCGTCGTCGCGGCCTCACCCGAGCGCGTCTTCGCCGTCCTCGCCGACGGCTGGACGTACGCGGACTGGGTCGTCGGCACCGCGCACATCAGGGACGTCGACTCCTCCTGGCCCGCCCTCGGCAGCCGGCTGCACCACAAGGTCGGGCCGTGGCCGCTGTCGACGGCCGACGTCACCCACGTGGTGCGGTGCGAGGCACCGTACCGGCTGGTGATGCGGGCCCGCATGTGGCCGCTCGGCGAGGCCGTCGTCGACTTCCGGCTGGTCCGCCTGGACGCCGCGTCGACACTGGTCACCCTCGTCGAGGACTTCACCCGCGGCCCGCTGCTCGCGTTCCGGAACAAGCTGAACGACCTGCTGCTGCACGGCCGTAACAAGGAGGCGCTGAGCCGACTGGCCGACTTCGCCGAGAACCGCGAGAACACCTACGACGCCCGGGCGCTGGCCGAGGTGCGACTGGAGCGCGTCGCCCGGCACTGACACACCCGCCTGCGACGATGACCGCCGTGGACGAACTCATCACGCCCGTCATCCGCACCGAGGACGCCGAGGCGGCCGCGGCCTGGTACGCCCGCCTCGGCTTCACCAAGGACTGGGAGCGGGGACTCAGGAGGCGGAGCGGGTCGTGATACCCGGACCGGCCCGGCAGGGTGCATCATCTGGACATGCCCCTGCCGTCCCCCAGCCTCAGGAAGCTGGACTACTACCTGCTCGCCGCCGACGGGTCCGCTCGCCCTGAGGCGGTCGTCGTCGAGGACCTGGTGCTGCGGGACGACGGCACCGCCATCGGCATCGACAACACGACCTGGACGGCGACCGGCGGCTCGTGGCAGTGCACCCCCGCGCTCAGCCGCGACCTGCGCGCGGACGAGCAGCTGCGCGCGCGGATACGCGCGGTCGACGCCGGCACCGCCGAGACCGCGTTGCGCTCGCTCGGTGGCGGCGACCTGCCGGACGAGGCGTGGCTGCGGGCCCGGTTCGCCGACTTCCTGCCGCTGCCCTCGGCCCCGCTCCTGCGCCTCGGACCGGCACAGGCGCCGCCCGGCTTCCGGGACCGGCACGTCTACCGGATCCTGTTCGCGGGCGACCTGGACCGGCACGGCCTGCAGTGCCTGCGGCTGTGGTGGCGCCTGGAGCCGGTCGAACCCGCCGCGGACCCGTCCGGCCGCCTCGTCGGGCGCGCCCGCCGCGAGGTGGACGGGCACGAGCTGAGCTGGGAACTGCGCCGGGTCGGGCCGGGCCTCGGCTGGGCCGTCGACCTGACCGCGTGCCTGCGCGACGGGCCGGCCGGCGCGGTGCCCGCGCTGCTGCGCGACCTGCGGCAACTGGCCCGCGCCCACGGCCTGATCCCGGTGGCCGTCGACCGCCTCGGCTGAGCCCTGCGGGTATCGGCAGCAGGGCGGTGATCAGACGCGTTCGAGCGGCAGGTGCGGTTGGGCGGGCAGCTCGACCGTGACCGTGTCCCCGGGACGCACCGGGCCGCCCGCCAGCACGATGCTCATGATGCCCGCCCGGCGCACCAGGGTGCCCTCGTCGTCGCGGTAGACGACCTGCTTGAGCAGCCCGTCCTCGAAGCCGTCGATCTGCGCGCACGGGTTGCGCAGGCCCGTCACCTCGACGACGGCCTGCGAGCCGATCCGCAGCACGGTGCCCCGCGGCAGCGACAGCAGGTCCAGGCCGCGGGTGGTGATGTTCTCGCCGAGCTGGCCCGGCGCGACCTCGAAGCCCTGCTCGCGTACCTCGTCGTGCAGTTCGGCGTGGATCAGGTGGACCTGGCGCAGGTTGGGCTGGGTCGGGTCGGCGGCGACCCGCGACAGGTGCTGCACGGTCACGCCCGCGTGCGCGTCCCCGGCCACCCCGAGCCCCGCGACCAGTTCGATCTCATCCGTGTTCGGCTTGCTGAAACGGTGTTCGGCGTCCCGGCTGACGGCCACCACGATCGGCGCAGACATGGACCCATTCTCGCATCGGGCCGCATGGACCACATTCTCCGTTGCGGGCCGGCGGCCGGAAGAAGTACCGCAGTCGGTCATCGGCGAAGCCGGGTCGGGCGGGTCCGCCGGTTTTCCGGGTGCCGGGCCGCAGAATCATGTCATGGCATACGGGATGATTTCCGCCGAAACCTCCCATGAGCGGCTGGCAGTGCGGGTCGCCGGGATCGTCCAGGGTGTGGGGTTCCGGCCGTTCGTCTACACCCTCGCGCAGCGGCTGCACCTGCACGGACACGTCGGCAACGACACCGAGGGCGTGTTCATCGAGGCGGAGGGGCCGCGGACGGCGCTGGACGCGTTCCTCTGCGCGCTGGACCTGGAACGCCCGCCGCTGGCCGTGATCGACTCGATGACGGCCGCACCCCTGCCGGTCACCGGCTCACCGGGCTTCACGATCGTGCCCAGCGACGCGTCCGGCCCGCCCGCCACGCAGGTCACCCCCGACGCCGCGACCTGCGAGGCCTGCCTGGACGAGACCACCGGCGGGGGTGGCCGCCGGCAGGGGTACCCGTTCACGAACTGCACCCACTGCGGTCCCCGGTTCACCATCGTGCGCGACGTGCCCTACGACCGGCCGAACACGACCATGGCCGGGTTCGCCATGTGCGACGACTGCGCCAAGGAGTACGGCGACCCGGCCGACCGCCGCTTCCACGCCCAGCCGATCTGCTGCCCGGCGTGCGGACCCCGGCTCAGCCTGCTGAGCATGGACGGCAGCTCGCTGCTCACCGCGGGAGCCGACCCTGTCGCCGCGACGGCGCGGCTGCTGCGCGGCGGCGCGATCGTCGCGATCAAGGGACTGGGCGGCTTCCACCTGGCCGTCGATGCGACGCACCCCGAGGCGGCCGCCCGGCTGCGGGCTGCCAAGCAGCGCGAGGACAAGCCGTTCGCGCTGATGGTGGCCGACCTCGTCGAAGCGGCGGCGATCGCCGAGGTGGAACCCGCCGCGGCGCGGCTGCTGCGCCACCCGGCCCGGCCGATCGTGCTGCTGCCCCGCCGCACCCGCCATCCGGCGCACCGGATCACCGAGGCGGTCGCGCCGGGCTGCCACGAGCTGGGCGTGCTGCTGCCGTACACGCCGCTGCACCACCTGCTGCTCGCCACGATCGTCCGACCGCTGGTGATGACCAGCGGTAACGTCTCCGACGAGCCGATCGCCTACCGCGACGACGACGCGCTGGCCCGGCTGACCGGCATCGCCGACGTGACGCTGACCCATGACCGTCCCATCCACCTGCGCACCGACGACTCGGTGGCGCGGGTGGTGCGCGGGTCGCCGATGCTGCTGCGCCGGTCGCGCGGGTACGTGCCGCGGCCGGTGCGGCTGCCGCTCAAGCTGCGCCGGCCGGTGCTCGGCTGCGGGGCCGCGCTGAAGAACACGTTCTGCCTGGCGCGGGGCGAGTTCGCGACGCTGTCGCACCATATCGGCGACCTGGCGAACGCGGCCACGTTCCGCTCGTACACCGAGGGGGTCTCGCACCTGGAGCGGCTGCTGGGGATCACGCCCGAGCTGCTCGCGCACGACCTGCACCCGGACTACCCGTCGACGGCGTACGCGCACGAGCGGGACGGGGTGGAGCTGGTCGGGGTGCAGCACCACCACGCGCACATCGCGTCCTGCCTGGTCGAGCACGGGGAGCAGGAGGCGGTGATCGGGGTCGCGTTCGACGGGCTGGGCTACGGCGACGACGGCACGCTGTGGGGCGGCGAGATCCTGGTGGCGGATCTGGCGGCGTACACCCGGGCGGGTCATCTGGCCGCGGTGCCGATGCCCGGCGGCGCGGCGGCGGTGCGCGAACCCTGGCGGATGGCGCTGTCCTACCTGGACGCCCTCGGCGGCGAGCTGCCCGACCCGCCGGTGGCACAGCGGCACGCGGCGGCGTGGAAGCCGGTGCGCGACGCGGCACGGGCAGGGGTCAACGCACCGCTGACCTCCAGCGCGGGACGGCTGTTCGACGCGGTGGCGGCGCTGCTGGACCTGCGCGACGAGGTCACCTACGAGGGCCAGGCCGCCGTCGAGCTGGAGCAGGTGGCGCGGCGCGGCGCGGTCACGGGCTACTCGGCGGAGATCACCGAGGACGCGGTGCTGACGCTCAGCGGGGCCGACCTGGTTCAGGCGGTGCTGGCGGACCGGCTGGACGGGGTGGCGGTACCGGAGATCGCGGCCCGGTTCCACGCCGGTGTCGCCGACCTGATCGTGAACGCCTGCCTGCTGGTACGCGAGCGGCACGGCCTGCACACCGTGGCGCTGTCGGGCGGGGTCTTCCAGAACACGCTGCTACTGGGCAGGACCCTGGACGGGCTGGCCCTGTCGGGGTTCCGGGTGCTGACACACCGGCAGGTGCCGTGCAACGACGGCGGCATCAGCCTGGGCCAGGTCGCCGTGGCCGGAGCCCGCGACCGTCGCTGAACTCGACGAGCCTTCGGGCGCTTCAGCGCAGGCCGGGTCCGCCTCGGCCGCGGTCCGCTCGGCCAGCAGGCGCAGCGCCCGCTCGGCCGGGGAGCCGGGTGCGGCGATGCTGACCCCCAGCGTCAGGTCGGGGTCCGCGGTGGGGGTGAAAGCCTCGTACGACAGCGTCAGTTCGCCGACCAGGGGATGGCGGAACCGCTTCGTGCCGTCGCCGCAGCGGAGCACGTCATGGTTAGCCCACCAGCGACGGAAGTCCCGGTCCCGCGCGGACAGGTCGCCGACCAGTGCGGCCAGCTCGGGATCGTGCGGGTGGCGCCCGGCGTAGAGGTGCAGGGCGGCGACCGTGTCGCGGGCGGCGGTCGACCAGTCGGCGTAAAGCTCGCGCACCGCCTCGTCGAGGAAGATGTAGCGGGCCATGTTGCGTTCGCCCGGCGGCCGGGCGTCGAAGTCGGTCAACAGGGCGCGGGCCAGGCGGTTGGTCGCCAGGACGTCCAGGCGGCGGCCGACGATCAGGGCGGGGGTGCCGGCGAACGAGTCCAGCACCCGCAGCATCGCCGGGCGCAGCTGCTGCGGCCGCAGCACCGCCCGCCGGGCCGGCTTGGCCACGGCGAACAGGTGGTCGCGCTCGACGGCGTCGAGGCGCAGCGCCCGGGCGACCGCGTCCAGCACCGAGGCGGACACGTTGTCGCCCCGCCCGCGCTCCAGCCGCACGTAGTAGTCCACGCTCACCCCGGCGAGCTGGGCGACCTCCTCGCGCCGCAGCCCCGGCACTCGGCGTATCCCCGGCTTGTCGGGCAGGCCCGCCTCCCCCGGGGTGAGCCGGGCCCGACGGGTGCGCAGGAATTCGCGCAGGTCGCGGCTGCCCGCGAGGGTTCGGTCGGCCATGCCCCCACAGTAGGCCGGGAAGCCGGGAGCGTCACCGTCCGTGAGGGGTTCTGCCAGACCCTGGGTGGAGCCAGGCCTGTCGTAGGTGCTGTCGGCGGGCTTTGCCCGTGCTTGTCTGGTCGTAGGTCACCGAACGTGACCGATCGCCAAGCGAACGGAATCATCGATGAAGCGCAGGATCCTCGGCGGCACGGGCATGTCGGTCAGCGAGCTCACGCTCGGGACCATGATGCTCGGCGCCATGGGCAACACGGACCACGACGAAGCGGTCAGAATGATCCATACGGCGCTCGATGCCGGGATCAACTTCGTCGACACCGCCGACGTGTACTCACAGGGCGAGTCGGAGGAGATCGTCGGCAAGGCGCTGCGGGGGCGGCGCGACGAGGTGGTGCTGACCACGAAGTTCTCCCTGCCCATGGGCGACGACCCCAACCAGCGCGGCGGGTCCCGGCGCTGGATCGTCCGCGCCGTCGAGGACAGCCTGCGCCGGCTGGACACCGACCACCTCGACCTCTACCAGATGCACCGGACCGACCCGGACACCGACGTCGACGAGACGCTGTCCGCGCTGTCGGATCTGGTCCGCTCGGGCAAGGTGCGGGCGATCGGCTCGTCGCTGTTCCCGCCGGACCAGATCGTCGAGGCGCAGTGGGCGGCCGAGCGGCGCGGGCACGAGCGGTTCCGCACCGAGCAGCCGCCGTACTCGATCCTGCTGCGCGGGATCGAGGCCAGGATGCTGCCGACCGCGCAGAAGTACGGCATGGGCGTGCTGACCTTCGGGCCGCTGCACTCCGGCTGGCTGTCCGGGCGGCCGGTCAGCGCCGACTCGCACCGCAGGCAGGCGCAGCGGCACGTGTTCGACCTGGCGGAGCCGCGCAACCAGGACAAGGCGGCGGCGGTCGAGCGGCTGACCGAGCTGGCAGCCGCGGCGGGCCTGCCTCTGACCCATCTGGCGACCGCGTTCGTCCGCGCCCATCCGGCGGTGACCTCGGTCATCATCGGTCCGCGTACGCCGCAGCAGCTGGACGACCTGCTCGCGGCCGCCGACGTCGAGCTGACCCAGGACGTGCTCGACCGCATCGACGAGATCGTGCCGCCGGGCCTGGACGTCAACCCGGGCGACATCTACTACACGCACCCGTCGCTGGCCGACAAGCGGCTGCGCCGCCGCTGACCCGGTCGGCCGTCAGCGCGGGGCGTCGATGAGACGCTGGACGCCGTCGAGGATGACGTCCAGGCCGAAGGCGAAGGCGTGGGCGGGGTCGGCGGAGGCCTGGTAGACCTGGCTGCTAGCCTCGCCGACGCGACCGGCGACCGGGAAGTCGTGCCCGGTCATGACGCGTTCCAGGACGGGGGCGGTGGCGCGCCACCACTCCGTCTCGGTCAGCCCGGAGTCCCGCTGCGCGCGGGCCAGGCCGGCGTGGCTGCGGGCGACGCCCTCGACGTGGGTGAGCACCAGGGTGAGCACCGAGTCCATCTGCAGGTCGGTCAGGCCGATGCCGTCGAGCACCCGCAGCTCGGCCTCGTACTTGAGC
This sequence comes from Catellatospora paridis, assembly GCF_009720365.1. Taxonomy (GTDB): domain Bacteria; phylum Actinomycetota; class Actinomycetes; order Mycobacteriales; family Micromonosporaceae; genus Catellatospora; species Catellatospora paridis. The sequence continues at coordinate 238,924 of NZ_ML769322.1, forward strand.
ACGGCGTGGGGGCCGAGCGTGGGACGGCCGCCGGTGGCGTCGAGCAGCCAGGGGTGGCGCAGGCTGAGGTCCCAGTTGCGCTCGGCGACATACCGCAGGCCCTCGCGCCAGCCGCCGTGGCCGGCCGGATCGTCGACGCCGGTGTAGAGCTCGCCGATGACCGTGTCGACCATGAGGTCGTTGAGTTCTGTCTTGCCGGGCACGTGGGTGTAGAGCGACATGGTGCCCACGCCGATCTTGTCGGCGACCCGGCGCATGGTGGCCGCGTCCAGGCCCTCTGCGTCGGCCAGCTCGATCGCGGCGTCGACGATCGCGCGGATCGTCAGGCCGGAGCGGCCGGGCCGGGTGTGCGAGCCCCACAGCAGCGCGAGGCTGCGACCTGGGTCACTCTTGGCGCTCACGGGAACACTCCACCTCGTCTTATCCGTTGGCGTACACCGTACGGTACAGGCTACGCTGGCGAGCCGCCCCCAACGACCCGATCCCCGGAGGTCCGCCCGTGACGACTGCTGACTACGGCTTCATCCAGGTACGCGGAGCCCGCGAGAACAACCTCAAGGACATCAGTCTCGACATCCCGAAGCGTAAGATCACACTCTTCACGGGCGTGTCCGGTTCGGGCAAGTCCTCGCTCGTCTTCGACACCATCGCCGCGGAGTCGCAGCGCCTGATCAACGAGACGTACACGGCCTTCCTGCAGTCGCTGCTGCCCGGCTACGGCCAGCCGGACGTCGACTCGCTGGAGAACCTGTCCGCCGCGATCATCGTCGACCAGAAGCGCCTGGGCGGGAACTCCCGGTCCACGGTCGGCACGGTCACCGACGCGTACTCCATGCTCCGGCTGATCTTCGCCCGGCTCGGCTCCCCCGCCGTCGCCAACCCAGGCGTGCTGTCGTTCAACGACCCCAACGGCATGTGCCCGGACTGCGAGGGCCTCGGCGACGTCGCCGCCATCGACGAGGATGCGATCGTCGACCGCGACAAGTCGCTCAACGAGGGCGCGATCCGCCTGTCCGGCTTCAACGTGGACAGCTGGTTCTGGGCGATCATCACCCAGTCCGGCTTCTTCGACAACGACAAGAAGCTGCGCGACTACACCCCCGACGAGTGGCACCAGCTCATGTACCTGCCCGAGGCGAAGGTCAAGCTGGCCACCCCCGCGGGCAGCATGAACTCCACGTACGAGGGCCTGGTGCCCAAGTTCAAACGGCTCTACCTGACCAAGCAGACCGAGACCACCGCCGCGCACATCCGCGCCGCGATCGACCGGATCGCCACCCGCTCCGCCTGCACCGCGTGCGGCGGCGCCCGGCTCAACGCCGCCGCCCTGGCCTGCCGGATCGACGGCCGCAACATCGCCGAGTGCGCCGCGATGGAGGTCGCCGACCTCGCCACGTTCATCCGCGGCGTCGACGCGCCCACCCTGGCCCCGATGCTGAACTCGCTGGCCGCCAGGCTCGACAACCTCACCCACATCGGGCTCGGCTACCTCAGCCTCAACCGGCCCAGCGCCACGTTGTCCGGCGGCGAGTCGCAGCGGGTGAAGATGGTCCGCCACCTCGGCTCCAGCCTCACCGACATGACGTACGTCTTCGACGAGCCCAGCGTCGGGCTGCACCCGCACGACGTGCACCGCCTCAACGAGCTGCTGGTACGCCTGCGCGACAAGGGCAACACCGTGCTCGTCGTCGAGCACCGGCCCTCGGTCATCGCCATCGCCGACCACGTCGTCGACATGGGCCCGCGCGCCGGCCGCGACGGCGGCCAGGTCGTCTACTCCGGCGACCTGGCCGGGCTGGCCGCCTCCGGCACGCTCACCGGCGAGCACCTCAGCCGCCACCAGGCGCTGAAGCCGCAGGTGCGGCACGCCACCGGCGAGCTGGTCATCAAGGACGCGGCGCTGCACAACCTCAAGGGCGTCACCGCGGCCATCCCGCAGGGCGTGCTGACCGTGGTCACCGGCGTGGCCGGCTCCGGCAAGAGCTCGCTCATCCAGGGCTGCCTGCCCCGGCACCACCCCGACGCGATCTTCATCGACCAGCGGCCGATCCGCGGCTCGAAGCGCTCCACCCCGGCCACCTACACCGGCGTGCTCGACCCGATCCGCAAGGCGTTCGCCAAGGCCAACGGCGTCAACGCGGCCCTGTTCAGCGCCAACTCCAAGGGCGCCTGCCCGCAGTGCCAGGGCATCGGCCTGCTCTACACCGACCTGGCCTTCATGGACCCGGTGGTGAGCACCTGCGAGGCCTGCGACGGCCGGCGCTTCCTGCCCGAGGTCCTCGAACACACCCTGCGCGGGCAGAACATCAGCGACATCCTGCGCATGCAGATCACCGAGGCGGCGACCTTCTTCACCGAGAAGGCGATCAAGCCGATGGTCACCGCCCTGGTCGACGTCGGCCTGGGCTACCTGACCCTGGGCCAGTCCCTGGACACCCTTTCCGGCGGCGAGCGCCAGCGCCTCAAACTCGCCACCGAGCTGGGCAACTCGTCGCGCATCTACGTGCTCGACGAGCCCACCACCGGCCTGCACATGAACGACGTCGACAACCTCATCGGCCTGCTGGACCGGCTCGTCGACGGCGGCAGCACGGTGATCGTCATCGAGCACAACCTCGACGTCATCTCCCGCGCCGACTGGATCATCGACATGGGCCCCGGCGCGGGCCACGACGGCGGCCGGGTGGTCTTCGCCGGCACCCCGCACGACCTGCTGGCCGACCAACGCTCACTGACCGCGGTGCACCTGCGCGCGCACCTCGGCCACTGACGAACGCCTGGTGGAGGGGCGGGTTTCACCCCAGGACCCCCTCCACCAGGACCCGCGGAGACAGCCAAACAACCAAAGAAGTGTTTGACATACTCCATTGCCAAAGTATCCTTTGACATATGGACGTCAGCGACCCCACGGCGATCCGCGCCCTGGCCCACCCGCTCCGGCTGGACCTGCTCGAACTGCTCACCGCGAGCGGCCCCGCCACCGCCGCGCACTGCGGCCGCATCCTCGGCGTGCCGCAGGCGAACTGCTCATTCCACCTGCGACAGCTCGCCAGGTACGGCTTCGTCGAGGACGCCGGCCCCGGACGCGACCAGCGGGAACGGCGCTGGCGGGTGCCCGAGGGACCGTCCCGGCTGCGCATCCCCGCCAACGCCGACAAGGTCGTGCGCCGCGAACTCGAACGCGTGGTCGTCGAGCGGGAGACCCGGGCGATCCTCGCGCACGTCGACCGCAAGGCCCGCGACGGCGAAACCGGCGCCGACCGGCCGACCCAGCGCCTGACCAACGCGATCGTCGCGCTGACCGCCGCGGAGGCCGACGAGTTGTGGCGGCAGTGGCAGGCGCTGCTGGAGCCGCACATCACGCGGACCGCCGCCCGCGGACTCACCGAAGGACAGCACTACCTGCGGCTCTTCGCCGCAACGACCCCCATGACCGGCATCGACCCCGAGGAGAACGACCATGGCGCCGACGGCTGACCCCCCGATCGCCGGATCCCTGGACGTGGTGTGGAACTCCGGCACGTCCCGCGACGAGCCCGCGATCCAGGTGCACGCGTACGCCGAAAACACGATCATCCTGCGGCAGAGCAAGGCGACCAGTTTCGAGGCGCCGTTCCTGTATCTGCTTTTCGGCCAGGACCGGGCTCTGCTGCTCGACACCGGCGCCACCGCCGACCCGGCCGCGTTCCCGTTGCGCGCCACCGTCGACTGGCTCATCGAGCAGTGGCTCGCCGCCCGTCCGCGCGACGGCTACGAACTCGTCGTCGCACACAGCCACGGGCACGGCGACCATGTGGCCGCCGACGGGCAGTTCGCCGACCGCCCGGCGACCACGGTGATCGCCCGCGAAGCCGACGCGGTGCGCTCGTTCTTCGGGCTCACCGACGGCTGGCCGGAGCAAACCGCCGCCTTTGACCTCGGCGGCCGGGCGCTGGAGATCATCCCGTCGCCGGGCCACCATCCCGCCGCGATCACCGTCTACGACCCGTCGACGGGGATCCTGCTCACCGGCGACACCGTCCTGCCGGGACGGCTGCTGGTGTTCGACGCCGCCGCATTCCGGTCCACGATGGACCGGCTGGTCGCCTTCGCGGCACGACGCCCGGTCACCCACGTGCTCGGCTGCCACGTCGAGATGACCCGCCGGCCCGGGCGCGACTTCCCGATCGGCGCCACCCGCCAGCCGGACGAGCGCGGCCTGGCCATGACATCGCGGCAACTGACCGCCGTCCGCGACGCGGCCGCCGCGATGACCGGCCGCCGCGGCGTGCGCCGGTTCGACGACTTCATCCTCTACCACGAACCGCGCCCGTGGGACCTCCGCCGGCTGCTCGCCCGCGGCCGCATGCACCAGGCCTGGACCAGGGCATTCCACCGCTGAGTCGGCCGCGCCGAGCCGCCGGACAGCAGCGGCGCGCGCTACTGCGGGGCGGGCTCGGACGGGGGCGGGGCCGGCTCGGACGCGGGATCGCCGAACGGCTCCGCCACCGCGACTGCCACGGGAACGGGCTCCGCCGGGACGGGAGCCGCGGGCAGGGCCATGGTCAGCCGGCTGTGGCCGAGGTGGGCCGCCGCCGCGGCTTCGTGGTATCTGTCCAGCTCGGCGAGGAACTCCTCGGAGCGGTAGAGGGTGCCGTCGACGACCGGGCCTGACCGGCCTTCGAGGACCGCGACGACGTCGTCGCCGGTCAGCGTCTTGTGCGTCTCCAGCGCATGGGCCAGGGCCAGCACGTCGCGGCGGTGCTGGGCGAGCAGTTCCGCCGTGCGGGTGAGCAGGTCGCCGAGCATGTCCTCGATCCGGTCGGCCAGCGCGTGGCGCACCTCGGCCTCGGTGTCCTGACCCTTCTTGCGGCGGCCGCCCTGACCGCCGCCGGGCGCGCCGACCTCCAGGCGCTTGGCGGTCGAGTACGACGACACGGTGCCGCCCATGCCCCAGAAGCCCTCCATGAAGGACGCGACCGTGGTGGCCGACTCCAGGTCGCCGGAGACACCGGACGAGCTGTCCCCGCCGAAGAACATCCGTTCCCCCGCCAGCGAGGCCAGCGACACGCAGATGTCGGCCTCGTACTCGGTGCGCCACCGGGTGAACTGGTCCTCCGGCGGGATGCTGGCCACCATGCCGAGGTAGTCGCTGCCCTTCTCGATGGTCGCGATGTCGATCTCCATGTGGTGCCGGGTGCGGTACGCGATGACGGCGTGGCAGGCCTCGTGCACCGCGACGGCGTGCCGCTCCCGCTCGATGTACTCGACGTCCTCCGGCGGCCCGAGTTCCTTGAGCTGCTTGGCCCGCATCACGTCGCGCCACGCGATGACCTCGCGGCCGTCCCGGATCGCGGTGATCAGCGCCTCGTTGATCAGGTCTTTGATGGTGGCTCCGGTGGCGTACGGCGTGATCGTCGCCAGCTTGTCGATCTCGGCGGGAGTCAGCTCGTGGCGCACCTTGCCCAGGTAACCCTCGTAGGTGCGGACCCGGCCCGCCTTGCTCGGGTAGCCGACCTTGTAGATCCGGTCGATGCGGCCCGGTCGCAGCAGCGCCTCGTCGAGCGCCTCCGGCAGGTTGGTCGCCATCATCACCAGGATGCGGTAGCGCGGCGGCGGCTTCGGGCGCATGCCCAGCGCGCGGCGCACGAACCGGTTGACGAAGCCGCGCGGCTTCTTCAGCCCGGACAGCTCGGTGAGCAGGGCCTGCAGGGTGCCCATACCCCCGCCGTTGTTCATGCCCCCGCCCATCACGAACCGGTTGCGCCGCACGGGCGCCGGGGCCTCCTCGGCGGCGTGCTCGGTCGCCGAATGCCTGGCCAGCCGCCACTGCGTGTCCGGCGACAGGTAGCCGAAGCCGTGGCAGCCGGGACCGGTGGTGAACACCGGGGTCATGCCCCGTGGGAAGCCGGGGCCGCCCTGGGCGAGCTGGCCGCGACTGCCGAGCGAGTCCGCCTCGTCGAAGAACACGATCACGCCGCCGTAGCGCAGCGCCAGCTTGCGCAGCTTGCGGAACAGCGACTTCACCTTGAGGATGCCGACACCCATGAACATGTTGGTGAACGCGCCGGGGTCGACGAACACGTACGGCTTGCCGGTCTCCCCGGCCACCGCCTCGGCCATCAGCGTCTTGCCGGTGCCCGGCGGGCCCCACAGCAGCAGGCCGGAGGGCACGTAGCCGCCCTTGGCCTCGATCGCGTCGGGCCGCTCCAGGAAGACGATGTTCTCCCGTACCCGGGCCAGCACGTGGTCCTGTCCCCACACGTCGGTGAACCTGGTCTTGATGTCGTCGGGGTAGTAGACCTCGACGCCGCCCCGGGACAGGAACCAGAAGATCGCCACGAACTGCATCACGACGACGAACAGCAGGAACACCATCTGCAGCACGAACGGCATGAGCGCCCACAGGATCGCCGGGGCCTGGAACAGCGCCAGCACCGGCGAGGTGTCCAGCACGGCGCCCGCCACGAAGGCGAACACCACGATCCAGAACACCCACTTGAGGATCCGGGCGAGCCGGAACCTGGTCCAGTCGGACAGCCGCCGGCGGGAGAAACGCTCGAAGCCGCCGAACACCCGGTGGCTCCAGAACCGGTGGTATCCGGCCCAGTGCTCGCTGACCAGGAAATGCAGCTGCCGCAGCAGTTCCAGCCCGGCCAGGATCAGCAGCCAGCGCGACTCCACCAGGTGGATGCGTGCCGCCTCCACGAACGGCATGCCGCCCGGGAAGTCGGCCATCTCCGCCCACACCAGCACCAGCCAGGCGACGGCGAACAGGAACAGGAACTTGATCCGGTCCCAGAACGGCAGCTTCTTGCGCTTGGGCCGCTCATCCACCCGCGCGGGCTCACCGGGGGGACGCAGGCCCTCGACCGGCTCGGCTGACACATCGCTCATGGCCCGCTCGCTCATGCCACACTCCTCACCGTGAAGGACTGCACGACCACGCCGAGTTCGGCCGCCCGCTCGCGGTAGCACGAGGCCGAGCAGCGCAGGATGAACTGGTACAGCCGCGCACCGGCGTCGTCGACGTAGACGGTCTGGTCGAACGTCTGCAGCGAGCCCCCGCCGGGGCTGTAGTTGAAGACCGAGCGCACCCCGCGGACCGTGCCGTCGCTCGGCAGGATCTCGTCGGAGACCAGTTCGAAGCCCTGGAACACGGGGTTGGCCGCATTGTCCTCGCGGGCCGAGTCGGTGACCGGCAGCAGCAGGTCCCGGGCCCCGTTCAGCGACACCGCGTTGATCTCGCCCTCGGACAGCCGGCGCACCATGGCGTACACGAACGGCTCGTCACCGGTGCCGAGGAACAGGTGCAGCGGCTGCGCGGCGGCGGACGCGTCGTAGCCCACCGACCAGACGCGCTCCCGCCTGGCCGCCGCGGCCATCGACGCGGGGTCCTCCCCGGACAGCATCCAGTCCATCGCCTCGTGCTCGATGCGCTGCCAGCCGTGCGGGACCTTGAAGTAGACGCCGTCGTCGGCGTTCTTGACGTAGTCGAACTCCGGCGCCCCGCACCCGCCCAGCACGAGCGCCGCCGTCGTGAGGAGGGCGACCAGCGCCGCCCGTGTTCCCGCTGCCTGCCGCCTGTCCTTCATGACGCGCCCCCACCGCTGTCGGGCTGTCCTGATCGGTCACTGCTCCGCGTGCGGGCGACGACACCTACGGTGGTGTCACCGACCAACGCGGTGGCTGTCGGTGCTCCTGTAAGGAGTATGGCGGCGACACATCCGGGTTCAGAATGGCTGCACAGTCGGCAATGTCGACCGCACTACCGATAGCGCGATCGACATACATGCCTGATTATGCTCGTGGCGCGGCGAGTCCTTACCTCCGTCGCCCGGCCCGCTGCCTTGCGGTCAGCCCAGGTTGGGGCGGAGCCAGCGTTCGACGTCGGCGAGGTCGGCGCCGCGGCGGGTGGCGTAGTCCTCGAGCTGGTCGCGGCCGATGCGGCCGACGGTGAAGTAGCGCGAGTCCGGGTGCGCCAGCAGCAGGCCGCTGACGGCGGCGGCCGGGGTCATCGCGAACGACTCGGTCAGTCCCATGCCGATCTTCTCGGCGCCGAGCAGGTCGAACAGCTCCCGCTTGAGGGTGTGGTCGGGCGTGGCCGGGTAGCCGAACGCGGGGCGGATGCCGCGGAAGCGCTCGGCGTGCAGGTCCTCGATCGCCGGGTCGGCGTCGGGCTCGAACCAGTCGCGCCGCGCCTGCAGGTGCAGGTGCTCGGCGAACGCCTCGGCGAGCCGGTCGGCGAGCGCCTTGACCATGATGGCCTTGTAGTCGTCGTGCTCGGCCTCGTAGTGCGCGGCCAGCTCGTCCGCGCCGTGGATGGCCACGGCGAACCCGCCGACGTGGTCCCCGGCCGGGGCGAGATAGTCCGACAGGCAGCGGTTGGGCCGCCCGGCGGGCTTGACGGTCTGCTGGCGCAGCATCGGCATCCGGCACTCGCCCTCGATGACGATGTCGTCGCCTTCGGCGTGCGCGGGCCAGAACCCGTACACCCCGTGGGCCTGCAGCGAGCCGTCCGCGATGATCTGGTCGAGCATGGTGTTCGCGTCGTCGAACAGCTCGCGCGCCTGCGGCCGCTCCAGGATCGCCGGGTACTTGCCCTTGAGCTCCCAGGCCAGGAAAAGGAACTGCCAGTCGATCATCTTGCGCAGCTCGGCCAGGTCCGGCGTGACCTCGCGCAGGCCGGTGAACGCGGGCACGGGCAGGTCGGTGAAGTCGGGCCGCTCGGCGTTGGCCCGCGCCTGCTCCAGGGTCAGCAGCGGCTGGCGGGTCTTGTTGGCGTGCTCGTCGCGCAGCCGCGCCTGCTCGGTGCGGTTGTTCTCGGCCAGCTGCTCTGCCCGCGCGGGGTCGAGCAGCTGCGACACGACGCCGACGACGCGGGAGGCGTCGAGCACGTGCACGGTCGCCGACTCGTACGCCGGGGCGATGCGCACCGCCGTGTGCTGACGGGACGTGGTGGCCCCGCCGATCAGCAGCGGCAGCTTCAGGCCGCGGCGCTGCATCTCCTGCGCGACCGAGACCATCTCGTCCAGCGACGGGGTGATCAGCCCGGACAGGCCGATCACGTCCGCGCCCTCGGCGAGCGCGGTGTCGAGGATCTTCGCCGCGGGCACCATCACGCCGAGGTCGATGACCTCGTAGTTGTTGCAGCCCAGCACGACGCCGACGATGTTCTTGCCGATGTCGTGCACGTCGCCCTTGACCGTGGCGAGCACGACCTTGCCCTGCCCGCGCGTGGACGCGGCCCTGCCCTCGCGGCGGGCCTGCTCCTTCTCGGCCTCCATGTACGGCTCCAGGTAGGCCACCGCGCGCTTCATCACCCGGGCGCTCTTGACCACCTGCGGCAGGAACATCTTGCCCGCGCCGAACAGGTCGCCGACGACCTTCATGCCGTCCATCAGCGGACCCTCGATGACCTCGAGCGGCCGCGCGGTCAGCTGCCGGGCCTCCTCGGTGTCCTCCTCGATGAAGTCCACGATGCCGTGCACCAGCGCGTGCGACAGCCGCTGCGCCACCGGGGCCTCGCGCCACGACAGGTCGGCGACCCGCTTGGTCCCCTCGCCGCTGACCGTGCCCGCGTACGTCACGAGGCGGTCGGTGGCGTCGGGACGGCGGTCGAACAGCACGTCCTCGACGAGTTCGCGCAGCTCGGTGGGGATGTCCTCGTACACGGCGAGCTGACCGGCGTTGACGATGCCCATGTCGAGCCCGGCCCGCACCGCGTGCAGCAGGAAGGCCGAGTGCATGGCCTCGCGCACGATGTCGTTGCCGCGGAACGAGAACGAGAGGTTGGAGATGCCGCCGCTGGTGCGCGCCCCCGGGCAGCGCGCCTTGATCAGCGGCAGCGCGTCGATGAACGCCTTGGCGTAGCCGTTGTGCTCGGCGATGCCGGTGGCCACGGCCAGCACGTTCGGGTCGAACACGATGTCCTCGGCGGCGAACCCGGCCTGCTGGGTGAGCAGGTCGTACGCCCGCCCGCAGATGCCGACCTTGCGCTCGACGGTGTCGGCCTGGCCCTGCTCGTCGAAGGCCATCACCACCACGCCCGCGCCGTAGCCCTGGATGCGGCGGGCCTGGTCGAGGAAGACCTCCTCGCCCTCCTTGAGGCTGATCGAGTTGACCACGCCCTTGCCCTGCACGCACTTGAGGCCGGCTTCGAGCACGCTCCACTTGGAGCTGTCCACCATGATCGGGATGCGGGCCACCTCGGGCTCGGTCGCGATCAGGTTGAGGAACGTGGTCATCGCCAGCTCGCTGTCGAGCAGGTCGGCGTCCATGTTCACGTCGAGCAGGTTGGCCCCGCCGCGCACCTGGTCCAGCGCCACGGCGACCGCGCCCTGGTGGTCGTCGGCCTCGATGAGGCGGCGGAACTTCGCCGAGCCGGTCACGTTGGTGCGCTCGCCGATCATGACGAAGCCGGTGTCGGGGCCGATCGCGAACGGCTCGAGGCCGCTGAACCGGGTGGCCTTCGGCACCTGCGGCACCTCGCGCGGCGGCAGCCCCTTGACCGCCGCGGCGACCTGCGCGATGTGCTCGGGCGTGGTGCCGCAGCAGCCGCCCGCGATGTTGACCAGGCCCGACGAAGCGAACTCGCCCAGCAGCGCGCCGGTCTCCTCCGGCGTCTGGTCGTAGCCGCCGAACGCGTTGGGCAGCCCGGCGTTGGGGTGGCTGGCGGTGTAGACCCCGGCGAGCCGGGACAGCTCCTCCACGTGCGGGCGCATCTCGGTCGCGCCCAGCGAGCAGTTCACGCCGACGACCAGCGGCTCGGCGCGTTCGATGGAGCGCCAGAACGCCTCGACGGTCTGCCCGGACAGGGTGCGCCCCGACAGGTCGACGATGGTCACCGAGATCCACAGCGGCAGCTCGGGCGCGACCGCGCGGGCCGCGGCGATGGCGGCCTTGGCGTTGAGGGTGTCGAAGATGGTCTCGACGAGCAGGATGTCGACACCGCCCTCGGCGAGCGCCGCGATCTGCTCGGCATACGTGTCGAAGACCTGGTCGAAGGAGACCGTGCGGTAGGACGGGTCATCGACGCGCGGGGACAGCGACAGGGTGACGTTGAGCGGGCCGACCGAGCCGGCGACGAAGCGCCCGCTGAACTCGTCGGCCGCCTGCCGGGCCAGCTGCGCGCCGCGCAGGTTCATCTCCCGCGCGTACGGCTGCAGGCCGTAGTCAGCCTGGGCGATGCCGGTCGCGGTGAACGTGTTCGTGGAGGTGATGTCCGCGCCCGCGGCCAGGTAGCGGCGGTGCACGTCGAGCACCAGGTCGGGCCGGGTCAGGTTGAGCACGTCCGGGTTGCCGGTGACGTCGTGCGAGTGGTCGCCGAAGCGGTCGCCGCGGTAGTCCTCGGGGCTCAGCCTGGCGTTCTGCAGCATGGTGCCCCACGCGCCGTCGAGCACCACGATCCGCTGGTCGAGCAGCGTACGCAGTTCCTGCACGCGGGTGGCGGGGGAAGAAGACCGGCTCAACGCGAACACCTCCGAAAGAACTCTCGGAGGCGCCCTTGCAACGGTGTGTCCAGCCGAGCGTGGCGGGCTGTGCCCGTTGCAGCGCCTCTCGACCTGAACACGAAGTTTACCGTCAGACCCGCCCCCGCTCGCGACCACGGCACCCGCTCGTCCCGCAGATCGGGACAGGTCGCCCGGCTCCGCCTCGATCATCCGACTTGCCCGGCAGCTGTGCGTACCTTGAGGCACCTTTCGCCCATCTGCCAGGCAAGTCCGATGATCGTGGGCGCCGTCCCGCGGTGCGGACGCCTCCGCGGGGAACAACGCTCCCGCGGTGCGCCCGCTTCCCGCGGGGCCGGGCGGGGGTCAGGCCAGGGGGCGCAGGGCGTCGACGAGCGGGGTGGTGGGGCGGCCCGCCAGGCGCGACAGGTCGCCGGTGGTCAGGGCGAGCGCGCCGTCGCGGATGTCGCCGTCGACGGCGACCAGGAAGCCCGCCGTGCCCGCGTCCAGGCCCGCCTCGGTGAGCAGCTTCAGGTGCTCCTCCGGCGTGACGCGCCGGTAGACGACGTCGCGGCCGAGCACGGTCGCGAACACCGCGGCCAGCTCGTCGAAGTCCCAGGCGTGGTCGCCGGACAGCTCGTACACCGCGCCTTCGTGGCCGTCGCCGGCCAGCGCGGCGGCGGTGGCGGCGGCGTAGTCGGCGCGGGTGGCGCTGGCGACCCGGCCGTCACCGGCGCTGGACAGCACCACCCCGGCAGCGCGGGCCTGGACGAGCGCGGGGGCGTAGTTCTCGGTGTACCAGCCGTTGCGCAGCAGGGTGAACGGGATGCCGGAGGCGCGGATCGCCTGCTCGGTGGCGACGTGGTCAGGTGCGACCGGCAGCGCGGACTCGGCCGCGTCCAGCACGCTGGTGTAGGCCAGGCGGGCCACCCCGGCGACCTGCGCGGCCGCGATGACGGCCTGGTGCTGGGCGACCCGGCGGCCGACCTCGCTGCCGGAGACCAGCAACAGGGTGTCCCCCTCGGTCAGCGCCGCGGCCAGGCTGGCCGGGTCGTCGTAGTCGAAGCGGACGACCCGTACGCCGCGTGCGGCGAGTTCGGCGAGCCTGCTCTCGTCGCGTGCCCCGGCCACGATCTGCTGCGGCGGGACGCCCCGGTCCAGCAGCGCGGCGACGACGAGCCGCCCCAGTTGCCCGGTGGCCCCGCTGATCACTATCGACATGACTTCTTTCTCCCACACGTCCGGGCGGTCCGGGGCACGGTCGCCCAGGCCGCGAAGGCTCTCCACAAAACGGGGAGGAGTCCCCGGTTCGCTGCCGACCGTAGCACAACCGGGGAGGTCCCCCCACTTCGCTATGCTGGACGGCATGGCCACCACCGCGCTGCGCGCCGATGCCGAGCGCAACCGCCGCCGCCTGATCGACGCGGCGCTGGTCGTGTTCAGCGAGCGCGGGCTGGACGCGCCGCTGGACGAGATCGCCCGCCGCGCCGCGCTCGGCAACGCCACGCTCTACCGACACTTCCCCGCCCGGCGCGACCTGATCGCAGCGGTGTACGCGGAGACGCTCGCCGAGATCGTCACGGCCGCCGAGCGCGCGGTCGCCCACCCGGACGCCTGGACCGGGTTCCACGACCACCTCGTCTACCTGTGCGGGGTGCAGTCGCGGTGCCGGGCGACGTCCGACCTGCTCACCGCGGCGGTGTCCGGGGTGCCGGGGCTCGACGCGCTGCACGAGCGGGCGTACCACGGGCTGCAGCGGCTCATCGAGCGCGCGCAGGCGGCCGGCGAGCTGCGCGCGGACTTCCGGCACGAGGACGTGGCGCTGATCCTGATGGCGAACGCCGGGCTGATCGAGCGCACCGCCGACACCGCGCCGACGGCGTGGCGGCGGCAGCTCGCGTACACCCTCGACGGCCTGCGCACGACCGGCCACACCCCCGCCCCGCCGAGCCCCGGCGTGGACCGGGTGATGGACGCGATGCGCGAGCGCGGCCGCCGCTTCGCGGGCGAACCCGCGAACTGACTTCACTCTCCGTATCCACACAGGGTGCCCGGAGCCATCGACCGCGCTCGAAATGATTTCGGCACATTCCGAAAGCATTGCGGTCGCAGGTGATACGGCATAACCGAAATTGCCTGTATGCATGCCATTGACATCGATCAGACCCTCTGCCTGAATGGACCGAAAGCGTTTTAGATCGTCTTCGGTCGATCACTCGGTGGCAGCTCACCGCCTGCCGCGCACAACACGCACGGTGACGGTTTCACCGTGCCCGCTCCCCGTTTCCCGCCGATGCGCGTATCCCGGCGCGCTCGCCGAAAGGACGGCACATGCCCCTCTCCCTCCCCCGCCGCCGATGGCCGGTCATCGTGGTGACCCTGCTGGCCCTCAGCACCGGCGCACCCGCCTCGGCCGTGCCGGCCGGCGCCCAGGACGGCGCCGCCCCGACCGTCCAGGCCGGCCCCGGCCTGGTCTACTCCGGACTGTCCGCCGAGCGCACCGGCGCGTGCGCCGGCATGTTCCGCGTCATCGGCCTCAGCTCGACGATGTGCACGCACGGCCCCGACCCGGCCCCCGCCGGGCTGTCCGTCACCCGTTCCGTTGCGCCCCTGCCCGCGCGGACCGCCACCGCGGCGGCTCCGCTCGCGCTGCCGGTGTGCGAGGGCGACGGCACCTCCGGCCGCCGCGTCGAGGTGCTGTACGTACGCGGCAGCACCAGCCGCTACAGCCAGTACCTGGAGACGTTCCGGCAGCTCGCCGAGCAGGTCGACGTCATCTTCAACGAGAGCGCCAAGGCCACCGGCGGCGAGCGGCACGTCCGGTACGTCACCGAGACCGTCGGCGGCGCGTGCCGCCCGGTCGTGCGCGACGTGCAGATCCCGGACGCGGCGCTCAACGCCAACGACTGGGCGCCGCTGCTCAACGCGGTCAAGGCCGCCGGTTACGCCCGCACCGACCGCAAGTACCTGCAGTTCGTCGACGCCAACATCTACTGCGGCATCGGCGGCTTCGCCGGGGACACCCGCAAATCCGACGCCAACCGGTCCAACACCGGGCCGGAGTACGCCCGCGCCGACAACGGCTGCTGGACGGCCGGGGTCGCCGCACACGAGCTCGGGCACACGCTCGGCGCGGTGAACAACAACGCCCCCAACGCCTCCGGCGCCGCGCACTGCGTCGACGAGTACGACGTCATGTGCTACAAGGACGGCCCCAACGTGGTGCTGCGCTACTCGTGCCCCAGCCAGGCTCTGGACCAGCGGCTGGACTGCAACCACGACGACTACTACCACACCGACCCGCCCGCGGGCAGCTACCTGGCGACCTACTACAACGTCGCCGACAACCTGTTCCTGATCAAGGGCGGCCCCACCAACCCGCCACCGGTCACCAACCTCGCGCTCAGCGCGACGGCGAGCGCGTCCTACACCTCGGCCTGGGAGAGCGTCCTGGCGATCAACGACGGCATCGACCCGCCGTCCTCGAACGACACCGTCAACCGCCGCTGGGGCACCTGGCCCAACACCGGCCAGCAGTGGGCCCAGCTGACCTGGTCGGCCGCGCAGTCGGTCCGGGTCGCCGACGTCTACTTCTTCGACGACAACGGCGGCGTACGCCTGCCCGCCTCGTGGAGCCTGCAGTACTGGAACGGCACCGCGTACGTCGCCGTGCCCGGCGCGAGCGGCTTCCCCTTGGCGGCCAACCAGTACAACCGCGTCACCTTCACCACGGTCAGCACCACCCGCCTACGCGCCGTCCTCAACAGCGGCGCAGGCTCCGTCGGCCTCCTCGAAGTCAAAGTCACCAGCTGAACAAAGGAAGGGCACCTTCCCCACCATATTGGTGCGGAGGGTGCTCCTCCTTACCACTCAGTGGTTCTGAGCAGGGAGGGTACGGGTAAAAGTGAGCTGGCGGCGCGGTGGTGCGGTGGTAATGGTCGCGGCCGGGCTCGTGTTCGGGGCTGCGACCCCGGCGGGCGCGCACCGGGGCGTGCTACCGACCCTGCACCACGACGGACGGGGCACGGTATGGCTCACGCTGGCCTGGGACGACGGTCATCCGGTGACCGAGCCCGGTCTGGCGATGCTGTCGGCCGGCAGTGACGCGGGCGCGAGCGTGCCGGTCACCGCGCTGCGACCACTGCCCCACGACCCGGCGACGCTGCCGCTGCCCGGCGCGCTCGCCGCGGGCGACTGGACCGTCACCGTGGACGTCGCCGCCCCGGGGGTCGGCTACTGCTCCGTCCGGGTGCACGTTGCGGCCGCCGGGATACCCCAGTCGATCCCCTGCGCCACACCGGCCGCGGCGGCCACGGCAGCCCCGGCTGTCCCTCCTGCTCGGGGGTTGCCCAGCTGGCTGATCGGCGCACTGGCGGCGGTGGCCGCCGCCGGCCTCGGTGCGCAGTGGTCCCACCGCCGAACGAAACGCCGCCCCGCGCTGCGCGCCGCACCGCGTCGCCAATAGACGTTGGCCTATCTGGATGACAATTTCGCGATCATCTTCATCTAGATAGGCCAACGTCTATGAGCGGGGGGAGCGGTGCATAAGTAACTTCTATAAGTTCGTGATATGTTGCCGGTGTGGCGACGACACCTCTCATTGCGGACACCGCCCAGCAAGACCTCGCGCTGACCGTGCAGCGGCTGTTCGGCGCGCTGCGGCGGCTCAGCCCGCCCGGCATCAGCCTCAGCGCCGCGGCCACCCTGGCCACCCTGGAGCGCGAGGGGCCGCAGCGGCTCACCGAGCTCGCGGTGCGCGAGGGCGTCACCCAGCCCGCGATGACCCAGATCGTCACCCGGCTGGAACGCGACGCGCTGGCCGCCCGGACGGCCGACCCGGCCGACCGTCGGGTGGTCCTCGTGGAGATCACCCAGGCCGGGCGCGACCTGCTGCGCCACCGTCGCGACGTGCGCGCCGAACGCGTCGCCGCCCTGCTGGCCCAGCTCGACCCCGCCGACCGCGCCGCCGTCGAGGCGGCCCTGCCCGCCCTGGGCCGCCTGGCCGACCACGCCGCCACCGCCTGATCCGACCCTGCACCGCCGGGCCGGACTGCCACCGCCCGGCCCGCCGGCACCCTGCTCCGACAGCCGAAGGCACGCCTCATGACCAGCCAAGACCTGAACAGCCACGACGCCCGCTACAAGTGGGTCGCCCTGTCCAACACGACGCTCGGCATGCTGATCGCGACGATCAACTCGTCGATCGTGCTGATCTCGCTCCCGGCGATCTTCAACGGCGTGGGCCTCAACCCGCTGCAGCCCGGCAACGTCGGCTACCTGCTCTGGATGCTGATGGGCTACATGCTGGCCACCGCGGTGCTGGTGGTCACCCTCGGGCGGCTGGGCGACATCTACGGCCGGGTACGCATCTACAACCTCGGCTTCGCGATCTTCGCGGTGACCTCGGTGATCCTCGCCCTGGACCCGTTCACCGGCGGCGCGGGCGCGCTGTGGCTGATCGGCTGGCGGGTGGTGCAGGCCGTCGGCGGCGCGATGCTGATGGCCAACTCCGCCGCGATCATCACCGACGCGTTCCCGGCCCGCCAGCGCGGCACGGCGCTGGGCATCAACGTGGTGGCCGCCATCGCCGGCTCGTTCATCGGCCTGGTGCTGGGCGGCCTGCTGGCCGAGTGGAGCTGGCGCTCGATCTTCTGGGTCAACGTGCCCATCGCCGCGGTCGGCACCGTCTGGGCGTACCGGTCGCTGCGCGACAACGGCGAGCGCCGCCCCGGCCGCATCGACTGGTGGGGCAACGTCACCTTCGCCGCGGGCCTGACCATGCTGCTGGCCGCGATCACGTACGGCATCCAGCCCTACGGCGGCCATCCCATGGGCTGGACCAATCCGTGGATCATCGGCGGGCTGACCGGCGGCATCGTGCTGCTGGCCCTGTTCGGCCTCATCGAGACCCGGGTCGCCGAGCCGATGTTCCCGCTGCACCTGTTCCGGATCGCGGCGTTCACCGGCGGCAACATCGCCAGCCTGCTCGGCTCGATCGCCCGCGGCGGCCTGCAGTTCATGCTGATCATCTGGCTGCAGGGCATCTGGCTGCCGCTGCACGGCTACGACTACGCGGCGACGCCGCTGTGGGCGGGCATCTACCTGCTCCCGCTGACCGTCGGCTTCCTGGCCGCGGGGCCGCTGTCCGGTGCGCTGTCGGACCGTTTCGGGGCGAGGTGGTTCGCAGCGGGCGGGCTGGTGCTGATGTCGGCCTCGTTCGCCGCGCTGCTGCTGGTGCCGACCGACTTCCACTACGGCGTGTTCGCGGCGCTGGTGTTCCTCAACGGCTTCGGCGGCGGCCTGTTCTCCGCCCCGAACACCTCACTGATCATGTCGAGTGTGCCCGCGCACCTGCGCGGCGTCGCCTCCGGCATGCGCGCCACGTTCCAGAACGCCGGCATGGTGCTGTCCATCGGCGTCTTCTTCTCGCTGATGGTGGCCGGGCTGGCCCGCTCGCTGCCGACGGCGCTGGACGCCGGGCTCACCGCGCAGGGCGTGCCCGCCGGGGCGGCGCACGCCGTGTCGCAGCTGCCGCCGGTCGGCACCCTGTTCGCCGCGTTCCTGGGCTACAACCCGATCCAGGAGCTGCTCGGCCCGCAGGTGCTCGGCGAACTGCCCGCGGCGAACGCCGCCGCGCTGACCGACCGCCAGTTCTTCCCCGACCTGATCTCCGGCCCGTTCCACGACGGTTTGGTCATCGTGTTCTGGCTGGCCATCGTGATGGGCCTGCTCGGCGCCGCCGCCTCGCTGGCCGGGCCGCGCCGCCGGGGAGCCCGACGCCGAGGAGGTCCTCGACGAGATGTACGCCGCGCAGCCGCTGAACCCCGTGCCCGCCACGGAGCCCGTCCACCGCTGACCGGCCCGGACGTGACACGCCGGGGAGCCCCGCTCGGCTCCCCGGCGTGAGTCATGGCGTGGGATAACCCGGGCGCGCCGCCTTTCCACGTGCGACGCGCCCGGCCCCCACCGACATCAACCGAGCCCGTTGCGCCCGATGACGCCGGCAAACCAGCGGGCACTGTCCTTCGGAGTGCGCCGCTGGGTGTCGTAGTCGACATGCACGATGCCGAACCGTTTGCCGTAACCGTATGCCCACTCGTAATTGTCCAACAGCGACCATGCAAGATATCCACGCATGTCCGCTCCCTCGGACAGGGCCGCGTGCACGGCCCGCAGGTGCCCGTCGAGGTACCCGATGCGGTCGTGGTCGGCCACCCGGCCCCCGTCGAGCACGTCGTCGTACGCCGCGCCGTTCTCGGTGATCATCAGCGGGGTGCCCGGATAGTCCGTGGCCAGCCGCATCAGCAGCTCGTAGAGCGCGGTCGCGTCCACCGGCCAGCCCATCGCGGTGACCGGCAGGTCCTGCTGCACGTACTCGCAGCCCTCGCTGCCGGGGTTGGCGGGGCCGCAGTCGACGCCGACCCCGGCCCGCACCCGCGACGGCTGGTAGAAGTTCACCCCGAGCAGGTCGATCGGCGACGCGATGACGTCCTCGTCGCCGGCCAGGATCTGCTCGTCGACCCCGAACCGGGCGAACAGCGCCCGCATGTCCTGCGGGTAGCCGCCGCGCAGGGTCGGGTCCAGGAAGATCCGGTTGTGCAGGCCGTCGATGTGCCGCACCGCGGCGAGGTCGTGCGGATCGTCCGGGTCGACCGGGCGTACGCAGGCCAGGTTCAGCGTCAGCGACACCTCCCGGGCCCCGCCCGCCCGCAGCGCCTGCACCGACAGGCCGTGCCCGAGCAGCAGGTGGTGCACCGCCGACAACGCGGCCGCCGGGTCCTGCCGACCCGGGGCGTGATCCCCGCTGCCGTAGCCGAGGAACGCCGAGCACCACGGCTCGTTGAGCGTGGTCCAGGTGCGCACCCGGTCCCCCAGCCGGCCGATCGTCGCGGCGGCCAGGTCGGCGAGGTAGTACGCGGTGTCGCGGTTGGTCCAGCCGCCCCGGTCCTCCAGCACCTGCGGCAGGTCCCAGTGATACAGCGTGACCATCGGGTCGATGCCCTTGTCGAGCAGCTCGTCGACGAGCCGGTCGTAGAAGTCCAGGCCGCGGGCGTTGACCGGGCCGGAGCCGTCGGGCTTGATGCGCGGCCAGGCGACCGAGAACCGGTAGGTGCCCAGGCCGAGCTGCTTCATCAGCGCGACGTCGTCGCGGTAGCGGTGGTAGTGGTCGCAGGCGACGTCACCGGAGTGCCCGTGGAAGACCCGGCCCGGGGTGCGGGCATAGGTGTCCCAGATCGAGGGCGTCCGGCCGTCCTCGGTCGCGGCCCCCTCGATCTGGTACGAGGCGGTGGCCGCGCCCCAGCGGAACCCCTCGGGGAACCGGAGCCCGGACAACTCGTCCAGCCGCCGGTCGGGTGCTATGGCGGTCACGACTTCACCGCTCCCTGCATGATTCCTCCGATGATGTACTTGCCGAGCAGGGCGAACACGACCAGCAGCGGGATGGTGGCGATCGCGGTGCCGGTCAGCGACAGCGAGTAGTCCTGGATGTAGCCACTGGCCAGCGTGGACAGCGCGGTCTGCACCGTCGGGTCCTCCGGGGTGAGCACGACAAGCGGCCAGAAGAAGTCGTTCCAGGCCGTCATGAACGTCAGCATGCCCAGCACCGCCGCGGCCGGTTTCGACGCGGGCAGCACCACGTGCCAGAAGATCCGGAAGGTGTGGCAGCCGTCGACGCGCGCTGCCTCGATCAGCTCGCTGGGCACGGCTTCGCGCAGGAACTGGGTCATGAAGAACACGCCGAACGCGGTGACCAGGCCGGGTGCGACGACGGCGTACATGGTGCCGGTCCACTCGATCTTCGCCATCAGCAGATACAGCGGGATGATGCCCAGTTGCGTGGGCACCATCATCGTCGCGATGACCATGACCAGCATGGCGTTGCGGCCCTTGAAGCTCAGCTTCGCGAACGCGAACCCTGCCAGGGTCGAGAACAGCACGACGCTGATCGTGATCGAGATCGAGACGAGGAACGAGTTGGTCAGCGCCTTGGCGAAGTCGACGGTCCCGAAGGCGCGTTCCAGGTTCGCGAACAGGTTCGGGCCGAGCCCGAACGGCGGCGGGACCTGACCCAGGATGCCGTTGTCGTGCGACGCGACGACCAGCGACCAGTAGAGCGGGAAGCCGGAGAACAGCGCGAGAGCCGCCAGCGCGAGGTAGGCGAGCTTGCCGGGACGCCGGTCGGCCATGAACGACTTCCGACGCCGCCGCTGTACCTGTGGCTCGACCGCCACGGCGGCGGCTTTGCGTGCGGGCGTGGTGGTGGTGAGGGGTGTCGTCGCGGTCATGAGGACCTCCGCAGGCGGCTGGTCAGGAAGTAGTTGATCGCCGCGACGATCACGATGATGCCGAACATCGCCCACGCCGCAGTCGAGGCGTAACCGAAGTCGAACCTGCTGAACGCCACCTCATACAG
>NZ_ML769323.1:0-31530 GCF_009720365.1 Catellatospora paridis
CCCGGGGGCCCGCCTTCCGCCGTTCCCGGTGATCATGAAGTTGTGGCGGCGACACGCCGTCGACCCGTGCCATAGGTTCATGATCAACGCGGGAAAGGGGGTGGGGGGTTGCGGGGTGGGTGGTAGTTGTGGGGGATGGGTGGGATTGTGTCGCCGGGATTCCGGGGGCGGCGGGGGACTGAGGGTGGCGAGGTCAGGCTGCCGCCGGGGCAGTACCTGACCGAGGACTTCCCGGTGCTGACGGCGGGGCCGACGTTGCGGGTGCCCACGGACACCTGGGAGTTCGTGATCATCACGGAGGCCGGGCAGAAGCACCGGTGGGACTGGAAGCAGCTGATGGCGCTGCCCAGCGAGCGGCCGACGGTCGACCTGCACTGCGTGACCAAGTGGTCGAAGCTGCACACGGACTGGCAGGGCGTCAGCCTGGACGTGCTGTTCGAGGGCGTGGACACGGCCGCGGACTACGCCATGGTCCACTCGTACGGCGGCTACACCACGAACCTGCCGTACGAGGATCTGCGGAACGGGCAGGCCTGGATCGCGTACAAGTTCGACGGCGAGGACCTGACGCCCGAGCACGGTGGACCGGCGCGGCTGCTGGTGCCGCATCTCTACCTGTGGAAGTCGGCGAAGTGGGTGCGCGGCATCACGCTGACCGACGAGGACACCCCGGGCTTCTGGGAGAGCGCCGGCTACCACGACTACGGTGACCCATGGCGCGAGCAGCGGTATCAGGGGGACTGAGCCCGCGGCTGGTCTGGCGGGCGGCCAGGCTGGTCGAGTTCCGGGACGAGACGCCCAGCGCACGCACCCTGGTGTTCGACGTGCCCGACTGGCCGGGGCACCTGCCGGGGCAGCACGTCGACGTGCGGCTGACCGCCGAGGACGGGTACAGCACGGAGCGCAGCTACTCCATCGCCACGCCCGCCGACGGCACGCGCGTCGCGCTGACCGTGCAGCTGGTCGAGGACGGGGAGGTGTCGCCGTATCTCATCGAGACGCTGTCCGTCGGCGACGTGATCGAGCTGCGCGGGCCGGTGGGCGGCTGGTTCGTCTGGCGGCCCGCGGACCTGGCGCCGGTGCTGCTGATCGGCGGCGGCTCGGGCATCGTGCCGCTGATGGCGATGGTCCGCGCCCGGCGCGAGGCGGGCAGCAAGGCCCTGTTCCGCCTGATCTACTCGGCGCGCACGCCGGAGGACCGCTACTACGCCGACGAGCTGCGCACGCGGGCCCGCGACGACTTCGGGCTGGACGTCAGCTACGTGTACACCCGCAAGACGCCCGAGGGCTGGCCACTGCCGCCGCGGCGGCTGGGCGTGGCCGACGTGAACAACGGCGGCTGGCCGCCGGACTTCCAGCCGGCCTGCTTCGTGTGCGGGCCGACCGGCTTCGTCGAGGCGGTCGCCGACATCCTGATCGCTCTGGGCCACGATGCCCGCCGGGTGAAGACCGAGCGCTTCGGACCGAGTGGCACCTGAGGGCGGCACCTGACGGGAGGCATACCGTAATGGAGATCTTCTCCGACGACTTCACCGACGGCAACGCGATGGCGGGGCCGCTGCGCGAGATCTTCGCGGTGGACATGACCGGCGCCACCGGGCGCTGCGTCAGCTGCGGCGACGAGGGGCCGGTGGCGGGCATGAAGGTGTACGCCCACGCGCCCGGCCTGGTCGCGCGCTGCCCCTCCTGCCAGGAGGTGGTGATGCGGCTGGTCCGCGGTCCGAGCAGCGCCTGGCTCGACCTGCGCGGCACGATGTCGCTGCGCATCCCGATGCCCGCGGAGTAGCCGTTTCCACCCGGAGATAACGGGTAGATTGCGTGCTATGACTATTTTGACCGACGATGACATCGCGCTGCTCAACGAGCCCGTGCTGGCTCATGTCGGCGTGATCGATTTCGACGGCTCGCCGCACGTGACCCCGGTCTGGGTCGACACCGACGGCGAGCACATCCTCTTCAACACCGCCAAGGGCCGGGTGAAGTACAACAGCATGGTCCGCGACCCGCGCGTCGGCATCTCCGTCGTGGACAAGGCCAACGACTACCGCACGCTGTGGGTCAAGGGGACCGTCGAGTTCGTCGAGGAGGGCGCGGATGCCCACATCGACAAGCTCGCGTACAAGTACCTGGGCAAGGACACCTACCCGTGGCGCAAGGCCGACGAGGTACGCGTGATCGTGAAGGTCACCCCGACCGTCAAGCTCGCCCAGGGCTGACCGGCCCTGCTCACCGCCCTGCCTGCAACCTCAACCTGCTGCGGCCCCGGTCAACGCCCGGTGGGCGATGGGAAGGGCACCTTCTACAACGCATAGCGATGTGAAGGTGCCCTTCCGTGCCAGCTCGGCCTGCGGCAGGGTGACCGTGTCCCGCCCGCGAGCCCGATGGCCGCATGGCGCGGGGTGAAGGTACGTGTCACGGCGGTCGTCCTATGGCTCCTAATATCACAGCTTGTACTGATACGTACGTGTCTATGGTCATTCGCAAACGGCCGTGTCACGTCTCGGGTTCGCCGATGCCGAAGAGGTGCTTCGGTGCCGGGGCCCCCGCGGATGGCCCGCTGACGGCAACCGGACAGGCGCCCATCTATGCCCACCTGCCGGTCCGAAGTAGCCATGACGGACGCGGCAGGCGCGTCCCGCCCCTCGACTC
The DNA here is from genome assembly GCF_009720365.1 of Catellatospora paridis. Classification (GTDB taxonomy): domain Bacteria; phylum Actinomycetota; class Actinomycetes; order Mycobacteriales; family Micromonosporaceae; genus Catellatospora; species Catellatospora paridis. The sequence continues at coordinate 2,650 of NZ_ML769323.1, forward strand.
AGTAAGAACTGGGGAGGACGGATCATGAAACTCACCCTGCGCCCCCGGGGCCGCCGCGGCATCCCGGTCGCGGTCGCCCTGGCGGCCTGCATCGCCGTCTCCGGCGGGCTGTACGCGCTCGGGCCCGCGGTGGCCGGCGCGTCCAGCCACCGCGAGGCCCCCCTGATCGCGCAAGACCCCGCCGTGGACGCGACGGACCTGTACGCCTTCGTCAGCCCGGACCGCCCCGGCTACGTCACGTTCGTGGCGAACTGGGTGCCGTTCCAGGAGCCCAACGGCGGCCCCAACTTCCACCCGTTCGCCACCGACGCGCAGTACATGATCAATGTGGACAGCGACGGCGATGCGCGGCCCGACGCCCGCTTCCGATGGACGTTCAAGAACGTCGACAAGCGCGGCAACTCCACCTTCCTGCTCAACAACGGGCCGGTGACCTCGCTCGACGACGAGAACCTGCTGTTCAAGCAGACGTACACGCTGGAGTCCTCGTTCAACGGCGAGGCCTTCCGCACCCGCGCCACCAACGTGGCGGTCGCACCCTCGCGGGTGGGCCCGGCGTCCATGCCGGACTACAACGCGCTGCGCGAGCAGGCCACCGTCAAGCTGCCCGGCGGCTGGCGCATCTTCGCCGGGCAGGCCGACGACCCGTTCTTCCTGGACCTGCGGGTGTTCGACCTGCTCTACGGCGGCGACCTCAGTGAGACCGGGCAGGACACGCTCGCCGGATACAACGTCAACACCATCGCGCTGGAGGTGCCGTTCAAGGACGTCGCTCTGCGCGGCGACGGCGCGCGCAACCCCGTGATCGGCGTCTGGACCACCACCGAGCGGCCCCGGGTGCGCATCACCGGACGCACCGGCGACCCGGTCGGCGGTGACCGGGTGCAGGTCTCGCGGCTGGGCAACCCGCTGGTCAACGAGGTCGTCGTGCCCGCCGGGCTCAAGGACGCCTTCAACGCCTCCCGGCCCGACGGCGACGCGAAGATCCCGCAGCTGGTCAAGCGGGTCACCGAACCCGAGGTGCCCCAGCTGATCGAGGCGATCTACAACATCCCCGCGCCGGCCACCCCGCGCAACGACCTGGTCGAGATCTTCCTGACCGGGATCACCACCAAGGCCGACGGCCCGATCAAGGCGGACCTCAACTCGCAGCTCAACAACGCCGACGTGAACCCGGCGAAGTTCCGCCCGTCGGAGATGCTGCGGCTGAACCTGTCCGTGCCGGTCACCGCCGACCCGAACCGGCTCGGCGTCATCGGCGGCGACCTGCAGGGCTTCCCGAACGGGCGCAGGCTGGCCGACGACGTCGTCGACATCGAGCTGCAGGCCCTGGTCGGGGCGGCGCAGACCGGCAAGATCGTGGACGCGCTGGCCGCCGGGGACGCGGTCGACGCCAACGAGAACGCCTTCGGCGACACCTTCCCGTACGTGGCCCTGCCCAACGCGACCGCGGTCAACGCGGCCGGTGCGGGCCCGGCCGCCCCGGCCTCGGCCGACCCGTCCCCGGCGTCCGCGTCGTCGGCCGTCGAGGACGGCATGTCCACCGGCGAAACCATGACGGTGGTCGGCTCGTCCGTAGCCGGCGGCCTGGGCCTGCTGCTCTTCGCCGGCTGGTGGATGCGCCGCCGCAACCGCACCCACGGCCCCGACGAACCCGCACACACCCACTGAAGAAGGAAGGGCACCGTCGGCTCGCGTAGCGAGACGAGCAGCAGCTCGGCACCTCGCCAAGCGTTGCAGACGGTGCCCTTCCCGCCGCTGACTCGGGAAAGGAGAGGAACCATGTGGCGACGGAGCATGTGGCGACGCAGCATCGCGGTGGGCGTCACCGCCGCGGCGCTGTTCGGCCTCGGGGGCGCGTTCGGCGCCGCACCCGGGGCGTGGGTCGCCGAACCTGCGTACGCGCAGGGCGATCCGCTGGTCAGGTCGATCGAGCAGGCCCAGACGCGGCTGCGGGACGTGCCCGGCGACTGGACCACCTGGGCGGCGCTGGGCGGCGCGTACGTCGAGCGGGCCCGGATCACCGGTGACCCCGGCTACTACACCCGGGCCGAGGGCGCGCTGCGCGAGTCACTGCGCCTGCACCCGGCAGGCCCGCCCGCCGACGGCACCGCGACCGGTGCCGACACCGGCTCGGGCAACCACGGCGCGCTGACCGGGCTGGGCGCACTGGCCAACGCGCGGCACGACTTCGCGCAGGCCGAACGGCTGGCCCGGCAGGCGATCGCGATCAACCCGTTCAGCGCCGACGCGTACGGGGTGCTGACCGACGCGCTGACCCAGCTCGGCCGCCCCGCCGCGGCGACCGAGGCGGCGCAGCGCATGCTCGACCTGCGGCCGGGCCTGCCCGCGCTGTCCCGGGCGGCCTACGACCTCGAACAGCACGGCCGGGTCGACGAGGCCCGCACGCTGTGGACACAGGCGCTCGCCACCGCGATCGCACCCGCCGACCTCGCCTTCGTGCACCACCAGCTCGGCGACCTGGCCTGGCACGGCGGCGACCTCGCCGCGGCCCGCGCCGCGTACCAGGCCGGGCTGGCCGCGGACGCCGGCTACCTGCCGCTGCGCCACGGTGTCGCCCGCGTCGACGCGGCGAGCGGCCGCACCGCCGAGGCGCTGGCCGGGTACGCGGCACTGACCGCCGCCTCACCGACACCGTCGCTGCTGGTCGAGTACGCGCTGCTGCTGCGCTCACTCGGCCGCGCCGCTGACGCCGACGCACAGCTGGCGCTGGCACAGGCCGCGCTCGACCTCCTGACCGCCGGGGGAGGCGGGGACAACCTCGCCGCCGCCGAACTGGCCCTAGCCCGCGGCGACCACGCCACCGCGGTGCGCCTGGCCACGGACGAGTGGCGGCGGCGCAAGCACACCGACGTCGCGGACACCCTCGCCTGGGCGCTGCACCAGGCCGGGCGTTCGGCCGAGGCGCTGCCCCTCGCGCGGGCCGCGGCGGCGCTCGGCGCGCGCAGCGCGCTCCACGCGTACCACCTGGGAATGATCGAACTGGCCCTAGGCGACCGGGCCGCGGCCCGGCGCGATCTTGCGCGAGCCATGGACCTCAACCCCCACTTCTCCCCGGTCGACGCGCCCGCCGCGGCGAGCGCCCTGGCCTCGGCAGGTGCCCGATGAATCCCTCGACCATGCTCCGCCGCACGCTGCCGATCGCGGCGCTGGCAGGACTCGCGCTGGCGCTGCTGCCCGCCCCCGCGTCGGCGCACCCGCTGGGCAACTTCTCCATCAACCAGCTGATCGCGCTGACCCTGCGTCCCGCGGCCGTCGACGCGACCGCCGTCCTCGACGTCGCCGAGCTGCCCACCCTGCAGCAACGCGGCGCCGTCGACACCTCCGGCGACGGCGTCGCCGACGCACCCGAACTGCGTGCGCACGCCACGGCCGCCTGCGACGCCGTCGCCCGGGATCTGGCGGTACGCGTTGACGACCGCACCCTGCGCTGGGCCGCCCTCTCGGCCGCGATGACCCTCGAACCGGGCTCCGCGGGCCTGCCCACCAGCCGCATCACCTGCACCCTGAGCGCCCCCGCGCGGCTGGATCAGGCCGCCGTGCTCACCGTCCACAACGGCCACCTGGCCGACCGCGTCGGCTGGCGCGAGATCACCGCCGTCGGCATCGGCGTCGACCTGCCCGGCTCACCCGTCCCATCGCGCAGCACCACGAACGAGCTCCGCGACTACCCCGTGGACCTGCTCGGCTCGCCGCTCGACGTGCGCGACGCCCGGGTGTCGGCCCGCCCCGCGGCGGCACCGGTCGGCTCTCCGGCGACCGGCCTCGGTTCCGCAGCGACGCCGGACCTGGGCGGATCCGCCCGGCCCGACGACCTCGCGCCACTGCGCTGGGCCGCCTGGGCACAACAGCAGGTCCTTGACACCGTCGGGGCCGAGCGGCTCACCCCGCTCGTCGGCCTGCTCGCGGTGCTGCTCGCCCTGGTTCTAGGCGCAGGCCACGCGCTGCTTCCCGGCCACGGCAAGACCGTGATGGCGGTATACCTGGCCGGCCGGGCGGGCCGCCCCCGCGACGCGCTCACCGTCGGCGCGACCGTCACCGCCACCCACACCGGCGGCGTCATCGCGCTCGGCCTCCTGCTCACCGCGGTTTCGGGCCTGACCGGCCAGACCGTGCTCGGCTGGCTCGGCCTGGCCAGCGGTACCATCGTGATCACCGTGGGCTTCGCCATGCTGCTGACCAACCTGCGCCGCAGGCCCACACGCGGTCACCCCCGCGACACGTCCGACCACGACCACGGTCCTCATGGCCACCACGCGCATGAGCACGGTTCGCATGGCCACCACGCGCATGAGCACGGTTCGCATGGCCACGGTTCGCATGGCCACGACGCGCATGACCATGGTTCGCACAGCCACGGTTCGCACGGACAGGGCGCGCATCACCCCGCCTCGCACATCCGAGGCTTGCTGGCACATGGCTCGGCCGGTGCCGGCTCGCATGGGCATGTGCATCGTCATGGTCTGTTCGGTCGGGCGCACTCCCACGGCGGCGGCCATGCCCGGGAGGACACGGGGCGCGGGCGGTTCGGGCTGGGTGCGATCGGGGTGGCGGCGGGCCTGGTGCCGAGCCCGTCCGCGCTGGTCGTGCTGCTGGGCGCGATCGCGCTGGGCCGGACCGGCTTCGGCATCCTGCTCGTGCTCGCGTACGGCCTGGGCATGGCGGGCACGCTCACCGTGGCAGGGCTGCTCCTGCTCAAGGTCCGTGACCGCTGGGCAGGACGGTTCGACCGGTTCCGGCGGCTGCGCCTGGCCGGGCCGTATGCCGCGAGTGCGATGGTGCTGCTCGTCGGCCTCGGCCTCGCCGCACGGGCCGCGACGCTGGTGGTGTGATTGCGGCTTCTCGGGTGACAGCCGGTGGCGGCGCGGTTGGTGACCGGCTGGCATCCGCGCTGGGAGGAGGCACGACGCGAGCGGTCCTTCACCGAGGTGGTCGTTGCGGACCGGGCCGGTCGGCCTGGCGGAGCGCCGTAGGGCGTGCTGCTTTCTCCGAGTGGAAGCCGGCTCGGCCCGGTGTGATCACCGATCGGGCGCGGCCTAGGGCCGTAGATGGAAGGTGTTGCGGCAGGGATGCCGAGCGGCGTCCACATAGCTCGGCGGGATGAACTCCGGTCGCCGGTCGTGGCCGAGGCGGACGCGCCAGTCTTCATGGTGGATGACGCGATGGTGGTGTCCGCAGAGCAGGACGGCATTGTCGAGGTCGGTGGGGCCGCCGTCCGCCCAGTGGCGGATGTGGTGCCCCTGGCACCAGCGCGGTGGGCGGTCGCAGCCAGGGAACGCGCAGCCTCGGTCGCGGAGGACGAGCGCCCGGCGCAGGGCTCCGGTGAAGAGACGGCGGGTCCGGCCGAGGTCGAGCAACTGCCCGTCGCCGCCAAGCACGGCCGGGATGACCTGGGCGTCGCAGGCGATGCGGCGGGCGGTGTCGGGAGTGAGTGTCGCGCCGTTGTCGAGCAGCCCCGCGCCGGTGCGCCGGGCGAGGTCGTCGTAGTCGACGGTGACGACGAGCTGTGGTCGGTCGCCGCCGTTGTCGGGCAGCTCGCCCGAGGCCAGTACACGGCGGCAGATCTCGGTGAGCGCGTCGGCGCGGCGCTGTCCGGCGGTGCGCAGGTCACGGACGTGCCCGGGGGAACGTGCACCGGCATGGACGCTGCCATCGACACTCAGATCGCCCGTGATGGCGGCGCTGGTGGGAAGGACAGCACGCGTGGGGTCCAAGGCGCCGGGGCGGGTGAGCGGGTCGAGGGCGGCGGTGACGATGGCGGCGGCCTCGGTGTCGAGCCAGCCGGTCAGCCGCACGCGCCCGCTGCGGTCGGGCGTCAGGGTGAGCGTGCGCGCGGCGTGGGCGCGTTCCTCGTGCTCGGCCAGTGCTTCCCGCTCGTGCTCCTCGGCCAGGTCAGGGGCGACGTGGGTGAGGATGCGCTCCCCGAAGCGGCGCAGGACGGACGGCTCGAACTGGGCCGCGAACCCGATCAGGGCGGCCTCGGCCTTCTCCGCGATCTCCAGTCCTGCCACCGCGGGAAGTTCGGCGAGCGCCTCGGCGATGACGGCGGCCTGCTCGGTGTTGACGGTTCCGGCGGCGAGAGCGTCGGCGGTGGCGGGGAGGCGGTCCAGCGCCCGGGCGAGGTGGACGGTCTGCTTGGCGCCGCGTATGCCGATGCGCCAGTGCTCGCGCAGCCAGACCGCCGTGCTGGAGGCGCCGTGCGCGGCCGGAAGGGCGCGTGCGTCGAGTTCGCGGACCAGGGACAGCTCCACGGCCATCAACCGTTCCCGCAGCCCTCGCGTCGCGTCGAGTGCGGTGATGAGCTCGGCGTCGGCCAAGGGCCACACGGGCGCATCGGTGCAAGCGGCGACCGCCAGCTCCGCCTGCGTCAACGCCGTTCTCATTCCTCCATTTTAGAACATACGTACGACAGATTCGAGTGAAGATGATCGATCAAAATCGGGGTTTTCGGTGATGATCGCCAGCGGTGGTGGGGTCAGGCGCCACTGCCGTAAGCGGCCGTGACGGCGAGGCGCAGGCTGCGGCGGATCCATGGCGGCAGGTTCGGATCGGCGTCCGCTTCGGCGAAGGTCAGGTGGACGATGTCGGCGACCTCGTCCGGTGACGCGGGGACGGGCTCGGCGTCGGCGGGGAGTGCGGCGGCGAAGACGACGTTGACCACCAGGTCGCCGCCGTCGGCGGTGAACAGGCTGCTTTCGACGTACGTCAGTGGGACGCCGGTGAGGTCGACGTTGATCTCCTCGGCCACCTCGCGCCGCGCGGTCTGCTCGAGGATGTCGGGAATGACGGGCCCGACCGGCAGGTCCACCTTTCCGCCCACGCCGGACAGCAGGCCCGCGGCGCGCGCCTCCCGCTCGCTGCGCCTGATGAGCAGCCAGCGACCGTCGCGATGCAGGTGGACCTCGACGTTGACGACGAACGCGGGACGCCCGCCCGGAGTGAGCTGTTCGATCATCCACGCACTCTATGGCGGTCCGGCCGATGTCACGGGCCCGCCGGGTAGCGTTCGGCGCTCGTGCACCCCGAGCGGCGGCGGCGCTGCTAGCGTGGCTGCTCATGTTCCCCGGGGCGCGGGCCGGACGACAGGGCCGGGGAGCCTTGATGACGGGGTGGGCCGATGACGGACGACTTCTACTGCGACGAGGCGCTCAGCGGGCGTACGCCGGTGCGGGTGGTCGCCGAGACCGACGAGGTGCTGGCGTTCCACCACACCCGCCCGTTCTGGCCGGTGCACATCGTGGTCGTGCCGAAGCGGCACGTGCCCTCCCTCGTCGATCTCGGCGCTGCCGCCGAGCCGGTGCTGCACGCGGTGCTGGCGGTGGTGCGGCAGGTCGCCGCCGACGTCACCCGCGAGCACGGCGCCTGCCGGGTGCTCACCAACCTCGGGCGGTACCAGGACTCCAAACACCTGCACTTCCACGTGAACAGCGGCATGCCGCTGCGACCGGAGACCGACTGACCGGTCAACCGGCCTGGTCGTGGTGGTAGAGCCGGACCAGGTCCTCGATCTCGGCACGTACGCCCAGGAACGCGGCGTCGCGCTTGGTGGTGAGGTCGCGTTCGCCGGGCAGCGGCACGGTCACGTCGGCGGCGACGCGACCGGGGTTGCTGGCCAGGGTGATGACGCGTTCGCCGAGGAAGACGGCCTCCTCCACATCGTGGGTGACCATGATGACGGTGGTGCCGCACTCGTGCCACAGGCGGCGGATGAACAGCTGCATGTCCTCCTTGGTCTGTACGTCGAGCGCGCCGAACGGCTCGTCGAGCAGCAGCACCTCGGGTTCGCAGGCCAGCGCGCGGGCGATGGCGACGCGCTGGCGCTGGCCGCCGGACAGCTGCCGGGGCAGCGCGTGGCGCAGCCTGGTCAGGCCGGTCGCGGCGAGGTAGTGGTCGACGCGGGCGGCGCGCTCGCCGCGGCTGAGGGGGAGCAGTTCGAGTCCGAACGCGACATTGCGTTCGACGGTGCGCCAGGGGTAGACGGCGCCGGTCTGGAAGACCAGGCCCCGGTCGGGTCCGGGCCCGGTGACGGGTATTCCGTCGAGCAGCACCTCGCCGGTGGTGGGCCGGGACAGGCCCGCGATCAGGGCGAGCAGGGTCGACTTGCCGGAGCCGGACGCGCCGACCACGCATGTGAACGAGCCCCGGGCGACCTCCAGGTCGATGTCCTCCAGCGCGCGCACCTGCTCCCGGCCGCGCGTGAAGTCCTTCCCGACGGTCCGCAGCCGCAGCGTTCCCGTCACGAGGCCCGACTTCCCGCGCGATCGGGCAGCTGCCATGGCATTCCGGTCGGGAAGCCCGCCGCCGGCCCGCCCGGCGGCTGTCGTCGTGTTCCGGTCATGAGGTCCACCTTCCGACCCGGTCGCGCAGCAGCCGGAGCGCGACGTCGATGGTGAGGCCGATCAGCGCGATGACCACGAGCACCGCGAAGATGCGGTCGATCTGGTTGAAGCGCTGCGACCGCACGATGCGGTAGCCGAGGCCCTCCTCGGCCGCGAACAGCTCGGCGACGACCACGAAGTTCCAGGCCGCGGCCGCGTTGACCCGGATCGCGTCGAGGATGCCGGGCAGCGAGAACGGGATGACGACCTTGCGCAGCACCTCCCCGCGCCGGGCGCCGAGGGTGTACGACACGTCGACGAGCGCACCGGGCACCCGGCGTACCGCGTCGGCGGTCATCAGGGTGTTGAAGAAGACGGTGCCGAGGAAGAGCAGCGCCACCTTCGACATCTCGTCGATGCCCAGCCACAGTGCCAGCAGCGGGATGAACGCGCTCGCGGGCAGGTAGCGCAGCAGGCCGATGACCGGCTCGAACGCGGCCCGCCCGGCCTGGAACGCGCCCATCGCGATGCCGAGCGGCACGGAGACCGCCACGGCCAGGCCGAAGCCGAGCAGCACCCGTCGGATGCTGGCCAGGGTGTCGCCGAGCAGCAGCCCGTCACGGGCCATGTCCAGTCCGGCCGCCCACGCCTGCGCGGGGGACGGCAGGTAGTCGGGTCGACCGTCGATGGCGGCGCTGAGCAGCTGCCAGAGCGCGAGCGGCACCAGCACCGACAGTACGGTCAGCACCAGCCGGGAAGGGCGCGGGATCGGGGCGCGCACCGCGAACACCCGGGGCACCCGGCGTGGCGGCTGCCGCCGGGGCAGCGGCGCGAACGCCGCCGCCCCGGCTCCCGGACCGGCGTCCACCGCGACGGCCGCGCCGTCGGCCGTGGCGGTGCCACCGGTCAGGTCCATGTCCGCCGCGCTGTCGCCGGCGGTCGGGTCCGGATCGGCCGCGGTGGAGCGGTCCGCGGACGTGGGCGGGGCCGCCGCGCTCGCGCCGGGACGGCCGGCGACCGGCGGGTCGGCAGCCGTCGTCGGCCCCGGGTTGCCGGCTGGCTCCGGGCCGCCTTCGGTGAGCAGGCTCATGGGGAGACCGCCTGGACGAACTTCGGTTCGAGCAGGCCGTCCAGCGGCGGCGCGGTGTCGACGAGCTTGGCCGAGACCATGAACTCGGCGATCGACTTCGCCTGGAAGTCGAGGTTGGCGGGGGTGGAGCCGGGCGTGAACGCGGCCAGGTTCTGCTCCCGGGTGAAGATGGTCGTGCCGGCGTCGTACGACTTGTAGTCGGCGGCGCTGACCCCGGCCTTCTTCGCCATGATGTCGACCGCGGCGTCCGGGTTCGCCTTGATCCAGGCCAGGGTGTCGAACCAGGTCTTGACCACGGCCTGCACCTCGGTCGGGTGGTCCTTGACGAACGCGGCCGTGAAGACCAGGTGGTCGGGGATCGCGCCGGGGAAGTCGGCGCTGGTGGCGACGGCCTTGCTGCCGGCCAGCCCGAGCGCGGTGGTGGTGAACGGGGCGAACGCGCCCACCGCGTCGACCTCGCCGGTGGTGAACGCGGCCGCGCCGGCGTCGGTCAACATCGGCTTGAGCGCGATGTCGGCCTCGGTCAGCCCGGCCGTCTTCAGCGCCAGCAGCAGCAGGTAGTGGTCGACGGTGCCCTGCTCGACGGCGATCCGCTTGCCCTTGAGATCGGCGACGGTGTTGATGCCGGGCTTGGCGATGATCTGGTCGTTGCCGGTGGAGTTGTCGTTGACCAGCACGATCGTCTGCTGCGCGCCGCCGCTGACCGAGGTCAGCGTGTCGCCCAGCGTCTGGCTGTTGGCGCTGAGGTTGCCGGTGGCCAGCGCGGTGAGGCTGTCGGTGTAGCTGTCGAAGTACTTCAGCTCGACGGTGACGCCGTTCTTGGCGAACAGGCCCTGCTCCTGCGCGACCTGCCAGGGGAACCAGCCGGGCCAGGCGCTGAAGCCGAGCACGACGGTGGCGGGCGCGCCCGGGGCGGGCTCGTCCTCGCCGCAGGCGGTGGCGGGCAGGACCAGCGCGGCGACGGCGGTGACGGCCGCGAGGCGGTGGAGGAAACGACGGTTCATGTATGTCTCCTGGAGGGTTCGAGAAGGTCAGGAGGTGCGGCGAGGCAGGTGGCCGGCGCGCACGAGGCAGCCGAGCGTGTCGCAGATGACGCGGGTCGCGATGAGCGACGTGATGTCGGCGTTGTCGTACGGCGGCGAGCACTCCACGATCTCGATGCCCGCCAGCGGCCGCTCGGCGATGAGCTGGATGAACTTGAGCACCTCGCGGGGCAGGAAGCCGCCCGGCTCGGGCCAGCCGGTGCCGGGCACGAACGCGGCGTCCAGGCAGTCCACGTCGAAGGACAGCCACACCGCCTCGGCCCCGTCCCAGGCGACCTCCAGGGCGCGTTCGGCGGCGGCCTCGATGCCCATCTCGACACAGTCGGTGACCGTCATGATCGTGGTGCCGCGCTCCCGCCCGACCTGGACGCCGGGCCGCGGGGCCTGCCAGCCGCCGATGCCGATCTGCACCAGGTTCTTCGGGGGCACGTTGGGGATGTCCGTGGCGTGGAACCACGGGGTGGTGTGCATCCGCTCGTCGAGGTCGGTCTCCTGGGTGTCGACGTGGCGGTCGAAGTGGATGATGCCGAGATTGCCCTGGAGGTGCTCGGCGACGCCGCGCACAGTGGGGTAGCCGATGGAGTGGTCGCCGCCGAGCACCACGGGGAACGCGCCCGAGGCGTACACGTGGCCGACGGCCTTGGAGATCTGGTCGAACGTCTTCTCGATGTTGGCGGGGATGGTGAACACGTCACCCAGGTCCGCGATCGTGATCGACTCCCGCAGGTCCACGCCCAGCTCGAAGCTGTACGGGCCGTACAGCGCGGAGATGCGCCGGATGCCCTGCGGGCCGAACCGGGTGCCGGGGCGGTAGGTCGTGCCGCCGTCGAACGGCGCGCCCAGCACGGCGACGTCGTACTCGCCGCACCGGCGCACGTCCTCCAGGTACGGGGCCTTGAGGAAGGTGTTGATTCCGGCGAAGTGCGGCAGCTCGCCGCGGGAGAAGGTGGGGATGCGCTTGTCGACGATGGAGTCCGCGCCGGGCAGGCCGTACTCCAGCCCGCGGGCGATCTCCTCCTCCCACTTCGTGGTGGGCAGCTCGGCCTCGCGCGCGACGGCGTACGCCGCCTCGGGGCCGTAGTGCTCGTGCAGGCCGTGCTGCTCGCGCCGCGCGTTGTCCTCGGGTGAGCCGTGGCGGTGATGGTGGTGGGCGAAGCCCATGGGGCACCTCCGAAACGAGGAGCCTGGCCGTGAAACAGCCAGGTGTTCGGCTGTCTCCCGGGCTTTTGTCCCGCCGTGGAACGGCCACGCCGCAACGCGGGCCGCCTGCGCCTCTCGGACCAGGCCCGTCCGGTGACCCGTGACGACAGGGCCGGAGCGGCGGAACCCTAGGCGCGCCTCACCTTCGGTGAGTCACCGTGGATTACATCGGCGAATCATTTCCCCTCGATGTCGCCGCCGTTGCCACCTCGTGACCGCCGACCGGGACCGCCGCCCGTGACCGCCGACCGTGACCGCCACCCCGACCGGTCGCCCCGTGCCCGCCGCGCCGGGGCCGCGGGCGGTGACCTCAGGCACCGTCGCGGGCGCTCCGGCGGCGGAGCAGGAAGCCCGCCCAGGAGACCAGCACGACCAGACCCGCCAGGACCTGCAGCAGCACGGTGTAGCGCTCGGGGTAGACCACGCCGGTCAGGTAGGTGTCGATGAAGCCGCGGCTCAGGCCCTGCTCGCCGGCCTTGCGGCGGGCCCAGTCCTCGACGTATGTCAGGGGGCAGTCGATGCCGAAGACCACCGTGGCGAAGCCCCAGCCGACGGCGACCAGGTGCGGCCAGATCAGCCACGGCCGCCACCAGGCGAGGAAACCGCCCGCGACGACGTACGCGAGGAACAGGAAGTGCACCACCATGGTGGCGGCGGCGAGCCACTGATAGGCCATGCTCCATTATCTGCCGCTAGGATCGCACTCGGCGGCAGGGAGGAACTCGGGGAAGAGCCGAGACGGTCCCGCCACTGTGACCGGGGAGCCCGTCCCCACCCCATCGACAGACCGTCGAGGCCACCGCAAGGGAAGGCCCGGGGCCGGGCGTAGATCCGGGAGTCAGGAGACTCCGGCCGCCGCATCGACTCTGCTACCGGGGCGCGGACCCCGACAGGAGGTACGCGGCCATGACGGCTGTGCAAGGTCTGCTGCTGTCCACTGCGGACACCGAGCTGCTCGCCGCCCGGGCGTCGGGCGCGCCCTGGCGCATCGCCAATCCCGCCCGACTCGACGCCGCGGACGTCCCCGGGTCGCTGGCGGGCGTCGGCTTCGTGGTGCTGCGCCTGCTCGGCGGCCGGCGCACCTGGCCGGAAGGGCTCGACGCGGTGCTCGCCGCGGGCCTGCCGGTGGTGGTGCTGGGCGGGGAGGCGGTGCCCGACGCCGCGCTGCAGGCCGAGTCGACGGTGCCCGCCGGGGTGGCCGGGGAGGCGCTGGCCTACCTGGTCGAGGGCGGCGCGGACAACCTGCGCGAGCTGCACCGGTTCCTGTCGGACACGCTGCTGATGACCGGCGAGGGCTTCGACGCGCCGCGCACCGCGCCCGAGTACGGCGTACGCCCCGGCCCGGCGCACGATCCCGACCGCCCGACCGTCGGGATCGTCTACTACCGCGCACACGAGCTGGCGGGGAACACCGCTTTCGTGGACATCCTGGCCGGGGCGCTGCACGACGCGGGCGCGAACGCGCTCCCGGTGTACTGCGGCTCGCTGCGCGGGGTGCCGGACGGGCTGCGCGACCTGCTGCGCGGCTGCGACGCGCTGATCGTCACGGTGCTGGCCGCGGGCGGCACCGTCGCGGCGGACGCGAGCGGCGGCGGGGACGACGAGGCCTGGTCGGTGGCGGCGCTGGCCGAGCTGGACGTGCCGGTGCTGCAGGCGCTGTGCCTGACCTCGTCGCGGGCGGTCTGGCAGGACTCGGACGCGGCGCTGAGTCCGATGGACGCGGCGATGCAGGTAGCGATCCCGGAGTTCGACGGCCGCCTGATCACGGTGCCGTTCTCGTTCAAGGAGCCGGGCCCGGACGGCATCCCGGTCTACGCCGCCGACCCGGAGCGGGCGGCCCGGGTGGCGGGCATCGCGGTGCGGCAGGCCCGGCTGAGGCACGTGCCCAACGAGCGCAAGCGGCTCGCGATCGTGCTGTCCAGCTACCCGACCCGGCACTCGCGGGTCGGCAACGCCGTCGGCCTGGACACCCCGGCCAGCGCGGTGGTGCTGCTGCGGGCGCTGCGCGAGGCAGGGTACGACCTGGGTGAGGGCTTCCCCGAGGACGGTGACGCGCTGATCCACACGCTGATCGCAGCCGGTGGGCACGACGTGGAGTGGCTGACCGAGGAACAGCTGGCCGCGGCCCCGGCCCGGGTGCCGCTGCGCGAGCACACCCGCTGGCTGGACGCGCTGCCCGCGAGCCTGCGCGACGGCATCGTGCGGGCGTGGGGCGAGCCGCCGGGCGAGCTCTACGTGGACGGCGGCGAGATCGTGCTGGCCGCGCTGCGCTTCGGCAACGTGCTGCTGATGATCCAGCCGCCGCGCGGCTTCGGGGAGAACCCGGTCGCCATCTACCACGACCCGGACCTCGCGCCGAGCCATCACTACCTGGCCGCGTACCGGTGGCTGGATGAGTCGTTCGGTGCGGACGCGGTGGTGCACCTGGGCAAGCACGGCACCCTGGAATGGCTGCCCGGCAAGGGGCTGGGCCTGTCCCGCGAGTGCGCGCCGGACGCGGTGCTGGGGGACATGCCGCTGGTGTACCCGTTCATCGTCAACGACCCGGGCGAGGGCACCCAGGCCAAGCGGCGCGGGCACGCGGTGATCGTGGACCATCTGGTGCCGCCGATGGCCCGCGCGGAGACCTACGGCGAGATGGCGAAGCTGGAGCAGCTGCTCGACGAGTACGCCACCGTGCAGGCCCTCGACCCGACGAAGCTGCCCGCGGTGCGCGCCCAGATCTGGACCCTGATCCAGGCCGCCCAGTTGCACCACGACCTGCACCAGGCCGACATGCCCGGGGTGGACGACTTCGACGACTTCATCCTGCACGTGGACGGCTACCTGTGCGAGGTCAAGGACTCGCAGATCCGCGACGGCCTGCACATCCTCGGCGGCGCGCCGGAGGGCGAGGCGCGGATCAACCTGGTGCTCGCGGTGCTGCGCGCGAACCAGGTGTGGGGCGGCGTGCGCGGGGCGCTGCCGGGCCTGCGGGCGGCGCTGTGCCGCCGGTACGGGCTGGACGAGCGCGCGCTGCTGGCCGAGCCCGGAGCGGCGGTGGCCGTGCCCGCGGACCTGACCGAGGTGGCCGACGGCCCGGCCCGCACCGGCGCGGACGCCGTCGACCTGATCGAGGGCGTGGCCCGGCGGCTCGTGATCGGCAACGAGACGCTGGGCTGGGAGCCGTCGAAGGTCCCGGCGGTGGTCGCCGAGGTGCTGGGCGGCCCCGACGACGGCGTCGAGGCGGTGCTGCGCTTCGCCGCGACCGAAGTGGTGCCCCGGCTGGACGCGACCGTGGACGAGGTGACCGCGGTGCTGAAGGCACTGGACGGTCGCTACGTGCCCGCCGGTCCGTCCGGCTCGCCGACCCGCGGCCTGGTCAACGTGCTGCCGACCGGCCGCAACTTCTACTCCGTCGACCCGAAGGCGATCCCGTCGCGCAACGCCTGGGACGTCGGCGTGGCGCTGGCCGACTCGCTGCTGGCCCGGCACCGCCAGGAGACCGGCGAGTGGCCGCGCACGGTCGGGCTGACCGTGTGGGGCACCTCGGCGATGCGCACCCAGGGCGACGACATCGCCGAGGTGCTGGCCCTGCTGGGCTGCCGCCCGACCTGGGACGACGCGTCGCGACGGGTGACCGGGTTCGCGGTGGTGCCGCTGTCGGAGCTGGGCCGGCCGCGGGTGGACGTGACAGTGCGCATCTCGGGGTTCTTCCGCGACGCCTTCCCGCACGCGGTGGCGCTGATCGACGACGCGGTGCGGGCGGTGGCCGACCTCGACGAGGCCGACGAGGACAACTACGTGCGCGCGCACGCCCGCGCCGACGAGGCCGAGCACGGCGACCGGCGGCGGGCCACGACCCGCATCTTCGGGTCCAAGCCGGGGGCGTACGGGGCCGGGCTGCTCCCGCTCATCGACGCCCGGAACTGGCGCGACGACAGGGACCTCGCCGAGGTGTACGCCGTCTGGGGCGGCTACGCCTACGGCCGCGACCTGGACGGCCGGGCGGCCCGCGAGGACCTGGAACGGGTCTACCGCCGGGTCAGCGTCGCGGCGAAGAACGTGGACACCCGCGAGCACGACATCGTCGACTCCGACGACTACTTCCAGTACCACGGCGGCATGATCGCGATGGTGCGCACGCTGACCGGCGCGTCCCCGACCGCGGTGATCGGCGACTCGCACCTGCCCGACAGCGTGAAGACGCGCACCCTGGGCGAGGAGACCAAACGCGTGTTCCGGGCCAGGGTGGTCAACCCGCGCTGGATCGCCGCGATGATGCGCCACGGCTACAAGGGCGCGTTCGAGCTGGCCGCGACCGTGGACTACCTGTTCGGCTACGACGCCACGGCGGGTGTCGTGGACGACTGGATGTACGAGAAGCTGGCCGCGGCGTACGTCTTCGATCCGGAGGTCCGCGAGTTCATGGAGCGGTCCAACCCGTGGGCGCTGCGCGGCATCACCGAGCGCCTGATCGAGGCCGCCGACCGCGGCCTGTGGGCCGAGCCGGACCCGGCGACGCTGGACGCGCTGCGCCAGGCCTACCTGGAGGCGGAGGGCAGTCTGGAGGGCTGACCCGGGAGCCTAGTCGGCGAGCTGCTTGAGGTAGGCGTACTCGCTGGCGAAGGGCTGGTAGCCGAGCCAGTCGTTGACCGCGATCATCGGCGCGTTGGTGTAGTCGTTGCAGGTGATCGCGGTGTGGATGCCGGCCTGTGCCGCCTTGCGCAGGGCGACCGACTTGGCGATCTTCGCCAGGCCGCGGCCGCGGTACTCCCGCAGCGTGCAGGTGCCGGTCGACATGCCCTTGCCGAGGTCGAGGTTGGCCTCAAGGAACGTGGCGCAGGCGGCCACGCCGTCGACCAGCACCACGGTGCCGATGTCGAGCTGCTGGTCGGGGCTGTTCCAGTAGCGGGCCAGCCAGACGTCGTAAGGGATGCCGTCGAAGGACATGTCGCCGGGCTCGTCGACCGAGGCGGCCTGGTCCAGGTCGTACACCGTCTGCGGGCCGGCCTCGCGGAGGCTGGCCGTCGTCACGCCGGACGGCAGCGGCGGCACGGGCGGCAGCTCGGCGGTGTCCAGCCGGGCGTACCGGTCGTGCGCGCCCTGGGTGTAGCCCCGGGCCTCGGCCCAGCGCTGATCAGCCGGGTCCTCCGTGGCGAAGGCGCGCACCCGGCGTGCGCCGATGGCCCGCAGGTGCTCCTCGATCCGCTGGTTGAGGGCACTGCCGACGCCCTGGCCGCGATGCTCGGGATGCACCTCGACCTGCACGTAGCTCGCGCCCGGCTCCGAGGTGGAGACGTTGAACCCGCCGACGGCGCAGCCCACGGCGCGGCCGTCGCGCAGCGCCAGCAGCCGCAGCACGCGGGCCTTCGGGAGGGTGGTGCGCCACCACACCTCCTGCTGCGCCACGCTGGAGATGAACCAGCCGAACGAGGCATAGCGGATGCGTGCCTGTTCCGGCACGTCCTCGATGGCCATCTCGCGGATCTGCAGTTCGCTCGTCACCCTGCCTGTCTAACAGCGGCCGCAAGCGATTTACCGGTGGCGCCCGCGCCGTTGCGGGCGCCACCGGGGGCCTTCTAGAGGGTCAAGGTCCAGCTGTTGACGTAGCCGACGTCACCGGAGGCCGCGTCCTGCACCCGCAGCCGCCAGGTGCCGTTGGCGGCCTCGCTCGACAGGTTCACGGTGTAGGTGGTGTCGATGTTGTCGGTGCTGCCGCCCGACCGGTTGTGCAGCGTGTACGCGGTGCCGTCCGGCGCCAGCAGCGACACCACCAGGTCACCCTTGTAGGTGTGCACGATGTGCACCTCGGCCGTCGACGTCGACGACGCGTTGCGGTTGCAGCCCGCGATGGTGATGTCGCTGTAGACCGTGGCCACGTCCACGATGGTCACGTCGGTCGGGTTGCTGCCGGTGCAACCCGGTGCGCCGTTGACGGTCAGCGTGTAGGTGGCGGTCCGGGTGGCCCCGGTGCCCGTGCCGGTCACCGTGACCGGGTAGCTGCCCGCCGGGGTCGACGCGCTGGTGGCGATCGTCAGCGTCGAGGATCCGCCGGTGGTGACCGACGCCGGGCTGAAGGTGGCGGTCGCGCCCGAGGGCAGGCCGCTCGCGGACAGGTTCACCGTCTGCGAACTGCCCGCGGTGACGGCGGTGCTGATGGTCGAGGTCAGCGAGCTGCCCGGGTTGACCGAACCGGCGGCCGGGGCGGCGGTGATGGAGAAGTCGTTGGCCGCGGCGCAGTACTGGGCCTGCTTGCCGATGGCCCGGAACGGGCAGTCGGCATACTCCGACAGGATCAGCACGGCGGTCTTGTTGCGCGAGGTCTGCGCCGCGATGACCTCGTCCGGCGGGTAGAAGCCGGGGCTGGACGACTTCGGATACATCTCGAAGGTGTACGTCCACACCCGCTGGTCGCCCCACAGCCAGTCGGTGATGTCGCCGTCGGTGACGTACAGGTCGCTGCCCTGCTCGGCGGTGTAGGAGTTGGTCGCCGACATCTGCTGGCCGATGTTGGCGAACGTGTTGCGCTCGTCGCTGGTCATGCCCGGGTTCACGGTGTCCGCGGTGGTGTACCCGAACGGCCACAGGATGAGCTCGCCGTAGGTGTGGAAGTCGATGTTCGCCTTGATCTGCTGCACGCCGCCGACCCGCCGGGACAGCACGAAGTCGCGCAGCACGGCCGCCTCCGGGGTGGAGAACGCCGACGGGCCGCGGTAGGTCTCACTCGACGCGCTGCCCGAGGAGCCGCCGCAGCAGCCCCACTTGTAGCCGAAGTTGCGGTTGATGTCGGTGCCGATCGCCGAGGAGCCCGAGTTGGGCTGGCGGTTCTTGCGCCAGGAGCGGTAGGAGCCGGTGGCGATGTCGTACTCACCGCCGTCGGGGTTGAGGTCCGGCACGATCCAGATCTCGCGCGAGTCGACCACCGCGCGCACCCGGCTGTCCGTGGTGTACGCGTCGGTGAACAGGTTGGCCAGGTAGAGCGCCATCTCGACGGTGAGGTGCTCGCGGGCGTGCAGGTGCGCGTTGAACAGGATCTCGGGCTCGTTCTCGTCGGTGGCGACGTTGTCGGAGATCTTCAGCGCGACGATCTGGCGGCCCTCGTACGAGGTGCCGATGACGCTCTTGCGGACCAGCGTCGGATGGTCGGCGACGATCTGGTTGAGCTCGGCGTTCATCTCGGCATAGTTGTGGTAGCCGCCGTCGGCCGACGGGAAGTCGAGCGGGACCGCGTTCGGCCCGGTGACCCGCGACGACGGCGGGGGCAGCAGTTCCAGGCCGAAGCCGAGGCGGCGGATGCGGTCGGCCTCGGCCGCGTTCGCGGTGATGTAGATGGTGCCGTGCTCGATGAGGTCGATCGCCGCACCGGTGCGGGCGACCGCGTTGCGGTCATCGAAGGTCTTCGGGCCGGTGACCTTGTACTGCTGGGATCCGGCGAGGGTGAAGTCGTCGGCGGGCGCGCCGCCGGCGGGGCCGGGCACGATCAGGGCCACGCCGGTGGCCAGCGCGGTGAGGACTAGCGCGAGTCTGCGCACGGGATTACCTCCGAGGGGGTAGGTGGAGGCGCGAGTTCTGGCGGAAGGCCCG
The DNA here is from genome assembly GCF_009720365.1 of Catellatospora paridis. Lineage (GTDB taxonomy): Bacteria > Actinomycetota > Actinomycetes > Mycobacteriales > Micromonosporaceae > Catellatospora > Catellatospora paridis. The sequence goes on from NZ_ML769323.1 coordinate 21,888, forward strand.
GCCCCGCTGGTCGCGGAGCCGGGCCCAGGGTGGTGCGACGGACTCAGAGGGTGAGGGTCCAGGAGTTGATGTAGCCGGTGTCGACCGAGGCGGCGTCGCGGGCCCGCAGGCGCCAGGTGCCGTTCTTGACCTCGGTGGACAGGTTCACCGTGTAGACGGTGTCGATGTTGTCCGTGCTGCCGCCCGACCGGTTGTGCAGGTTGTACACCGAGCCGTCCGGCGCGACGAGGTCGACGATCAGGTCACCCTTGTAGGTGTGCACGATGTGCACCTCGACCTTGGACCCGATGCCACCGTTGCCGGTGCAGCCGCCGATGGTGATGTTGCTGTACACGCCGGTGGTGTTGTTGTCGGGGATGCTCACGTCGGCGCCGTTGGTGACCGCCCCGCAGCTGCCGACCGGGTTGACCGTCCAGGTGAACGAGGCGGTGCCGGTCTTGCTGGCGCTGTCGGTCGCGGTCACGGTCACCGTGTAGGTGCCCGCGGCGCTCGGCGTGCCGGTGATCTGACCGGTCGACGAGTTGATGGACGTGCCCGCCGGCAGGCCGCTGGCCGACCAGCTGTACGGCGACGTGCCGCCCGACGCGGTGCTGTTCAGGGTGACCGCGGTGCCGACGACGGTGGACTGGTTGCCGGGGCCGGTGACGGACACGCCGCCCGGTGCCCCGCCCAGGGAGACCGCCGCGTTGTAGATGTCGGTGGAGAAGTAGCGGACCTCGCTGTACACACCCGGGTTCTGCGGCCGGGCACAGCCGATGCCCCAGCTCACGATGCCGATCTGGATCCACTCGTTGCTGGCGTTGCGCTTGACCATCGGGCCGCCGGAGTCACCCTGGCAGGTGTCCACGCCACCGGAGGTGTAGTTGCCCGCGCAGATCTCCTCGTTGAAGATCAGGCCCGAGTAGCTGCCGCCCGCGCCCTGGCACTGGGCGTCGGTGATGAACGGCACCTGCGCCTTGAGCAGGTAGCGCTGCTGGCCGCCGCCCTCGGTCGCGGCACCCCAGCCCATCACCTGGAAGTTGCCGCTGTGCAGCGACGTGTCCGTGGCGATCTTCAGCAGCGGGGCGGCGGTGATCGGGCTGGACAGGCGGATCAGCGCCCAGTCCTTGCCGTTGCCGTTGTAGCCCGGCGCGCGGTAGACGTAGTTCGAGGTGCGGGTGGTCCGGCTCGGGTCCTGCAGGTCGACGACACCCCAGGTGGCGGTGATCGAGGTGTTGTTGCCGGTCGCGCCGACGCAGTGCGCGGCGGTCAGCACCAGGCTCGGGGTGTACATCGCACCGCCGCAGCCCATGGACAGGCGCACGATCCACGGGAACTCGCCCTGCGCGGCGGGGGTGCCGCCGACGACGGGGTTCGGGCCCTCGACCGGGTCGGGGCCGGCCGGGGCAGCCTGCGCCGGGACGGCGGCCGAGCCCAGGGCGAGCATGGCACCGGCCAGCGCTATCGCGCCGGCACGCAGTGCCGTTCGTAGTGAATTCCGCACAGGATCCTCCCAAGGTCTACCCGGCGCCGAGCGCTTCTGGCGCCGGATCGCCGGAGAGTTTCCCTGGAAGCTAGCGGAAGACAACGATACATAGCAATATCGAAGTTGATTGTTACGTGCTGATGTCGCGGCGAGCCGCGGCCGTGACACTCGCCTCCGGACGGGCGACCCGCTTTGACGCGGCGCACCGCGTCCGTCACGATGACCGGTGAGCGGCAGTGGAGGAACCCGGTGCGAATCCGGGGCGGTCCCGCCACTGTCACCGGGGAGCGAACCCTCCCGATCGGCGCCGTCTGCATGACGCGTGCCGTTTCGGCACCAGGCCACGGCCGTTGACACGGTTGGAAGGCCGAGGGGAAGCGTCGATCCGGGAGCCAGGACACTCCGGCCGCTCGCGACGCCGCACGGCGTCGCACGTCACCGACGCCGGAGGGCGGCTCTCGGTGGTGCGCCGTTCCGGCGTGCCGCGGGGACTGGCCACCGGCGGAGTTCGCGGGCGAGGAAACCCGCGGAGAGGACTCGCGCATGGGCTCGTGCCTGAGCGGGACATGACCCCGCTGTACCCGTTCTCCGCCGTCGTCGGCCTGGCCGACCTGCGGCTCGCCCTGCTGCTCAACGCCGTCTCGCCCGCCATCGGCGGGGTGCTGGTGCGCGGCGAGAAGGGCACCGCCAAGTCCACCGTCGTACGCGCGCTGGCCGGGCTGCTGCCCAGTGTGGACGTCATCGCCGGGTGCCGGTTCGGCTGCGACCCGGCCGCGCCCTACGGCGCGTGCCCGGACGGGCCGCACGAGGCCGGGCAGGACGCCGTCGTGCGGCGCGCCCGGCTGGTCGAACTGCCCGTCGGGGCCACCGAGGATCGGCTGGTCGGTGCGCTCGACCTGGAACGCGCGCTCACCGCGGGGCAGGCCGCGTACTCGCCGGGCCTGCTGGCCGGGGCGCACCGCGGCGTGCTCTACGTCGACGAGGTGAACCTGCTCCACGACCACCTGGTGGACCTGCTGCTCGACGCCGCCGCCATGGGCGAGGCGTACGTGGAGCGCGACGGCGTCTCGGTGCGCCACGCCGCCCGGTTCCTGCTGGTCGGCACCATGAACCCGGAGGAGGGCGAGCTGCGTCCGCAGCTGCTCGACCGGTTCGGGCTGGCGGTGCAGGTGCGCGCCCCGCGCGAGCCGCGCGAGCGGGTGGAGGTGGTGCGGCGGCGGCTGGCATACGAGGCCGACCCGGCCGCGTTCGCCGCGCGCTGGGCCGACGCCGACGCCGAGCTGGCCGAACGCATCGACACCGCCCGGCGGCGGCTGCCCGCGGTGACGCTGCCCGACGCGGAGCTGACCCGGATCGCCCACGTGTGCGCCACGTTCGAGGTCGACGGGCTGCGCGCCGACCTGGTGGTGGCCCGCGCCGCGCTGGCCCTGGCCGCCTGGCACGGCCGGGACCGGGTCACCCCGCAGGACGTGCGCGACGCGGCCCGGCTGGCCCTGCCGCACCGCCGCCGGCGCGACCCGTTCGACGCCCCCGACCTGGACGAGCAGGCGCTGGAAGACGCGCTCGACAGCGCACCCCCGCCCGCTGACGACGACGGCGCCCGCGACGGCGGCGACCCTGGCGCGCCCGACGCCGCCGACGACAGCGACCGGCGCGGTGACGGCCCGGACGGTGGCCCCGGCAGCGGCTCAGACAGCGCGACCGAGCGGGACGGTGACGGCGACCTGGACGGCGACGGCTCCGGCCAGGATGACGGGCCCGACGATGACGGGCCGGACGGCGGTCCGGGACCGGGCGGGCCCGGCGGTGCGGTCCCCGATGAGGACGGCACGCCGCTGCGGCCGGTGCCGCAGGGGGAGACCCGGCAGCGGGACGGGGCCGACGAGGGGCGTTACGCGTCCGCGGGGCAGCAGCACGCCGAGGCGGCCGCGCCGCGGCGGGCGCGGCTGTTCGCGGTGAAGGGGACGGGGGAGGGCGCGGCGGGGCGGCGCTCGCCCGCGTACACCCGGATGGGCCGGACCGTCGGCGCGCGGGTGCCCGGCGGCACGCTGACCGCGCTGCACCTGGCGGCGACCGTGCGGGCCGCGGCCCGGCAGCAGCAGGCCCGCGGCCGCGCCCCCGGCGGCCCGCTGCGGCTGGCCGCGGCCGACCTGCGTGAGCCGGTGCGGCAGGGGCGAGAGTCCAACCTGGTGCTGTTCTGCGTGGACGCCTCCGGCTCGATGGCGGCCCGGCGGCGCATGGGCGCGGTGAAGGGCGCGGTGCTGTCCCTGCTGCTCGACGCGTACCAGCGACGCGACAAGGTCGGCCTGATCACCTTCCGGGGCAGCGAGGCGCAGCTGGCGCTGCCGCCGACGTCCAGCGTGGAGGCGGGCGCGGCACGGCTGCGCGAACTGCCCACCGGCGGGCGTACCCCGCTGGCCGCCGGGCTGCGCCGCGCCGCGCACACGCTGCGGGTCGAGCGGCTGCGCGACCCGCACCGCCGCGCCCTGCTGGTCGTGGTGACCGACGGCAGGGCCACCGCCGGGACCGACCCGGTCGGCGAGGCCATGCGCATCGCCGACGGGCTGGCCGCGGGCGGCGTGTCCGCCGTGGTCGTGGACTGCGAGTCCGGGGTGGTCCGGCTCGGGCTGGCCGCCCGGCTGGCCGCCCGGCTCGGCGCGGAGCATGTGCCGCTGACCGAGGTCACCGCGCAGGGGCTGGCCGGGGTCGCCAGGCGTGACCGGCGGCGGGCGGCATGACGCACCGGCCGCGACAGGCCTGCCTGCGCAACCGGCCGGCGCGGATTCCGGGCGTTCCCCGACGCCGTTCTTCGATGTTCGCCGACGTCACGCAACCGACCGGAGGCCGATGATGCCGCAGGGCAAGCCGGAGACCGTCCCCGACGACGGGATGACCACGCGGCAGCGCCGGAGATCCCCGGTGCTGGCCGTGCACACCGGGATCGGCAAGGGCAAGTCCACCGCGGCGTTCGGGATGGCGCTGCGGGCCTGGAACGTGGGCTGGCCGATCGCCGTTTTCCAGTTCGTGAAGAGTCCCAAGTGGCGGGTCGGCGAGGAGGCGGCATTTCGGGCACTGGGCCGGGTGCACGACGAATCCGGCAGCGGTGCGCCGGTGACCTGGCACAAGATGGGCGAGGGCTGGTCCTGGCTGGCCCGGCCCGGTGACGAGCGCGACCACGCCGCCGAGGCGGCCGAGGGCTGGGCCCAGGTCAAACGCGACCTGGTGGCGCAGCGCTACGGCTTCTACGTGCTGGACGAGTTCACCTACCCCCTGCACTGGGGCTGGGTGGACACCGCCGACGTCGTCGAGACGCTGCGCACGCGGCCCGGCTCCCAGCATGTCGTGATCACCGGGCGGTACGCCGCGCCGCCGCTGCTGGAGCTGGCCGACCTGGTCACCGAGATGGGCAAGGTGAAGCATCCGATGGACGCGGGACGCAAGGGCCAGGCGGGGATCGAATGGTGAAGCGCGAGGAGCGAGCGAAGCGAGCCCCGCAGTCGCGAACAGGCAGATCATGGTGAACGGGTCGTCCACGGAAGTGGTGCGGGTGCCCAGGGTCGTGATCGCCGCGGCGGCTTCGGGGCACGGGAAGACGACCGTGGCGACGGGGCTGCTGGCGGCGCTGACGGCGCGGGGCATGACCGCGGCCGGGTTCAAGGTCGGGCCGGACTACATCGACCCGACGTACCACTCGCTGGCCTGCGGGCGGCCCGGTCGCAACCTGGACCCGTCGCTGGTCGGCGAGGACCTGGTCGCGCCGCTGTTCGCGCACGGGGCGGCCGGCGCGCAGGTGGCGGTCGTGGAGGGCGTGATGGGCCTCTACGACGGCCGGTCGCGCGAGGGTGAGTTCGGCTCGACCGCGCACGTGGCGCGGCTGCTGGACGCGCCGGTGGTGTTCGTGGTGGACGCGACCGGCCAGGGCCGGTCGGTCGCCGCACTGCTGCACGGCTTCCGCTCGTTCGGTGCGGTCCGGCTGGCCGGGGTGGTGCTCAACCGGGTCGGCTCCGACCGGCATGAGGAGATCCTGCGCGAGGCATGCGAGGAGGTCGGCACGCCGGTGCTGGGCGTGCTGCGGCGTGCCGGCGCGGTGGCGGTGCCGTCCCGGCATCTCGGGCTGGTGCCCGCGGCCGAGCGCAGCGGCGCGGCGGTGGACGCCGTGGCGGCCATGGGCGCGCTGGTCGAAGACGGCGTCGACCTGGGGGAGGTGCTGGCCGTGGCGCACAGTGCACCGCCGCTGGCGGTGACGCCGTGGTCGGCGGCCGACGCCGTGCGGGCCGGCGCGGAGGAGACCGGATCGGGGCAGGCCGCGGCACGCGACGAGGCCGCCGGCGACCGCCCGGTGATCGCGGTCGCGGGCGGGCCCGCGTTCACGTTCGGCTACGCCGAGCAGGCCGAGCTGCTGCGCGCCGCCGGGGCCGAGGTCGTGCACGTCGACCCGCTGCGCGCCGAGGCGCTGCCGCGGGGCACCGCCGGGCTGGTGGTGGGCGGCGGCTTTCCCGAGGTGTACGGCGACGAGCTGGCCGCCAACAAGCCGCTGCGCGACGCGGTACGCGACCTCGCCGCCGCGGGCGCGCCGGTCGCCGCCGAGTGCGCGGGGCTGCTGTGGCTGGCCCGGTCCCTGGACGGGCGCGAGATGTGCGGGGTGCTCGACGCCGAGGCGGTCATGACCGAGCGGCTCACCCTCGGCTACCGCGACGCGGTCGCGGTGTCCGGCAGCGTGCTGGCCGACCCGGGCACCCGGGTCACCGGGCACGAGTTCCACCGCACCGCGGTGACCCCGGCGGCCGGTCCGTCGCCCGCCTGGGCCTGGCGCGGGCAGCCCGCCGAGGGCTTCGTCCAGGGCGGCGTGCACGCGTCCTACCTGCACCTGCACTGGGCCGGGCAGCCGGGCTTCGCGCGCCGGATGGTGCGTGCCGCATGCGCCTGATCGGGGTGGGGGTCGGGCCCGGCGACCCGGAACTGGTGACGCTGCAGGCGGTGCGCCTGCTCCGCGAGGCCGACCGGGTCTTCGTGCCCGTGATGGACCCGGCCGAGCAGGGCCGGGCCGAGGCGACGGTACGCGCGCACGCCGGCCACGACCGCGTCGAGCGGCTGGTGTTCGCCCTCAACGAGCGCGACGACGCGCGCCGCCGCGAGTCCCACTGGGACGCCGCGGGTGAGCGCGTCGCCGACTGGCTGCGCGAGACCGGCGGCACCGCCGCGTTCGCCACCATCGGCGACCCCAACGTGTACTCGACCTTCGGCTACCTCGCCGCGACGGTCCGCGCCCTGCTGCCCGAGGTGGAGGTGCGGACCGCGCCCGGGATCACCGCGATGCAGGCGCTGGCCGCCGCGGCCGGGGTGCCGCTCGCCGAGGGCGTCGAGCCGCTGGTGCTGGTGCCGCTGGCCCGGGGCGCGACGGCGCTGTCGGCCGCGCTGGCGTACGCGCAGGACGGCACGGTGGTGGCGTACAAGGGCGGCCGCCACCTGGCGGACGTGGCCACCGCGGTGAAGGAGGCCGGGCGGCTCGACGACGCCGTGCTGGGCACCCGGCTGGGACTGCCGGGGGAGAGCGTGACGCCGCTGGCCGAAGCGGTCGAGGCGCCGTACCTGTCGGCGGTGCTGGTGCCCGGCCGCCGCGACGCCAGAGGGGGAAAGCTGTGAAGGTCGTCTTCGTCGGAGCCGGGCCGGGCGCGGCCGACCTGCTCACGCTGCGCGGCGCGGCCGCGATCGCCGCCGCCGACGTGGTGGTCTGGGCGGCCAGCCTGGTCCACCCGGACGTGCTCGGGCATGCCCGGCCGGACGCGCGCATCGTGGACTCGGCCGCGCTGACCCTGGAGCAGACCCTCGACCTCTACCGCGAGGCCGCCGAGCACGACCTGGTGGTGGCGCGCATCCACTCCGGGGACCCGGCGCTGTGGGGCGCGCTCGGCGAGCAGCTCGACGCGTGCCACGAGCTGGGCCTGCCCACCGAGGTGATCCCCGGGGTGTCCTCGTTCACCGCGGTCGCCGCGGCGGTGCAGCGCGAGCTGACCGTGCCCGAGGTGGCGCAGTCGGTGGTGCTGACCCGGCTGGAGGGCGGCAAGACGCCGATGCCGGAGCGCGAGTCCGTGCGCGCGTTCGCCGCGCACGGCGCGACGATGGCGGTGTTCCTGTCCGCGGCCCGGTCCGGGCAGCTCGCGGCCGAGCTGCTGGCAGGCGGGTACGCCGCGGACACGCCGGTGGTGGTGGCCTACCGGGTGACCTGGCCGGAGGAGCTGATCGTGCGCTGCACCGTCGGCACCCTGGAGGCGGCGGTCAAGGAGCACAAGCTCTGGAAGCACACGCTGTTCCTGGTCGGGGCGGCGCTCGGCGAGGCCGCCGGCACCCGCAGCCACCTCTACCACCCCGGCCACTTCCACGGCTTCCGCCGCGCCGATCCGGCCGCCCGCGCCGCCCTGCGAGCGAGCCGTGACTGACCCGCCCACCCCCGCCGAGCCCGGCGTCCCGTCGGTGACCGACCTGCCCACCCCGGCCGGACCGGATCTGCCGGAGCTGCGCGAACCCGACCTGCCCCGGACTGCGAAGGACCGGCCGAAGGCGCTGCGGACCGGGTGGACGACGGGCACGTGCGCGTCGGCGGCGGCCAAGGCGGCCACGGAACTGCTGGTCGGCGGGGTGCCGCCGCGCTGGGTCGAGGTGGCGCTGCCGTCGGGACGGCGGGTCACCTTCGCCGTCGCGGAGTCGGTGCTGGACGGTGACGCGGCCCGCGCGGTCGTGGTCAAGGACGCCGGCGACGACCCGGACGTGACGCACGGGGCCCGGCTGACCGCGACCGTGCGCTGGCAGGACGGCGCGGACGTCGCGCTGCGCGGTGGCTCCGGCGTCGGCACCGTGACCAGGCCGGGGCTCGGTCTCGACGTGGGCGGCCCGGCGATCAACCCGGTGCCGCGCCAGATGATCACGCAGGCGGTGGCCGAGGCGGCCGGTGGGCGCGGCGTCGAGGTCGTGATCTCGGTGCCGGACGGCGAGCGGATGGCCCGCAAGACGACCAACCGGCGGCTGGGCATCCTCGGCGGCATCTCGATCCTGGGCACCACCGGCATCGTGCGGCCGTTCTCCACCGCCTCGTGGCGGGCGAGTGTGATGCAGGCCGTGCAGGTAGCCGCGGCGCAGGGCGAGCAGACGATCGTGCTGTGCACCGGCGGGCGCACCGAGGCGGGCGCGATGGCGCTGCTGCCGGACCTGCCCGAGGTGTGCTTCGTCGAGGTCGGCGACTTCACCGGGGCGGCGCTGCGGACCGCGGCCGAGCGCGGCATGACCGAGGTGGTGTTCGTCGGCATGGCCGGCAAGCTGACCAAGCTCGCCGCCGGGGTGCTGATGACGCACTACACCCGCTCCGCCGTGGACACCGTGCTGTTGGGCCAGGTCACCACAGCGGTGGGCGGCTCGGCCGAGCTGGCCGCACAGGTCGACGGGGCGAACACCGCGCGGCATGCGTACGAGCTGTGGGAGGCGGCGGGGCTGCTGCGCGACGCGGGCGACGTGCTGTGCGGGCGGGTGCGCGACGTCCTGGTCCGCTTCGGCAAGGGCGCGCTGCGGGCGGACGTGGCGATGGTGGACTTCACCGGGAAGACGGTCGTGGCCGCGACCAGGCCGGAGTGGGTGGCATGAGCCAGGCGACGGCGGCGGCGGGCGGACCGGTGGGTTACGTGAGCCGGGCGACGGTGGCGGCGAGCGGACCGGGGCGGCCGGCATGCCACGGGTGACGGTGGTCGGCCACGACGGCGGCGGCTTCGGTGCCGCCGCGGGTGCGGCGCTGGCCCGCGCGACGCTGGTGGCCGGGGGCGAGCGGCACCTGTCCGGACTGGACGTGAGCGCGGAACGCCTGGTCATGGGGCCGGTAGCGCCGGTGGTCGCGCGGGTGGCCGCGCACGACGGCGAGGCGGTGGTGCTGGCCAGCGGCGACCCGGGCTTCTTCGGCATCGTCGCCGCGCTGCGCCGGGCCGGGGTCGAACCGGTGGTGATCCCGGCCGTGTCCAGCGTCGCGGCCGCCTTCGCCCGCGCGGGCTTGCCCTGGGACGACGCGCTCGTCGTGTCCGCCCACGGCCGCGACCGCCTCGACACCTCGGCGCGGGGCCATGATCCGTTTTTGTGGACGCCCGGTGCCGGGGCCCGCCGCCGGGGGGGGGGACGCCCCGGAGAAAACGGCCCGCCGAA
>NZ_ML769323.1:31540-170241 GCF_009720365.1 Catellatospora paridis
CCTCGCCACCCCGGCGGGGGCCCAGGCCCCGTGTTGGGGCCCGCCGGGCGCCCCTCCAGGGGCACCGGGCGTCCACAAAAACGGATCATCCGGCCCGACCGACGGCGACCACGGCGACGGGCCGGTTCGCCATGGAGAGCAGGACCGCAGGCCGCCCGGTGGGGGCGCGCCCGGCGGTGGGCTGCGGCGCGCGGTCAACGTCTGCCGGGCGTACCCGAAGGTGGCGGTGTTGACCGCGCCCGGCAGCGGCCCGGCGGAGCTGGGCGCGGCGCTGGCCGGGTGGCCGCGCACGCTGGTGGTCGCGGAGCGGTTGGGCACGCCGCAGGAGCGCCTGGTGACCGTCGAGGCGGCGCAGGCGCACGCGGCCGACTGGGCCGACCCGAACGTGGTGCTGGTGCTGGACCCGGCCCGCCCGGACGTGCGGCCAGGTCCCGGGTGGATCGCCGGCGCAGGCCCCGGGCCTGCCGGGTGGGCGCTGCCGGAGGCCGCCTACGCCCACCGCGACTCGATGATCACCAAGGCGGAGGTACGCGCGTACGTGCTGGCCCGGCTCGGCCCGCGCCTCGGCGACCTGGTCTGGGACGTGGGTGCCGGATCCGGCTCGGTCGCCGTGGAGTGCGCCCGGTTCGGCGCGGCGGTGATCGCCGTCGAACGCGACCCCGCGGCCCTGCCGCTGATCAGCGCGAACGCGGCCGGCCTCGGGGTGTGGCTGGTCGCGGGCGACGCGCCCGGATGCCTGGCCGGGCTGCCCGAGCCGGATGCCGTGTTCGTCGGCGGCGGGGGCCCGCCCGTGCTGGCCGCCTGCGCCGCGCGGCGGCCGTCCCGCCTGGTCACCGCGGTGGCCGGGCTCGAACGCGTCAGCCCGGCGCTGGCCGTGCTCAGCGCGGCCGGGTACCGGACGGAGGGCGTACAGCTGCAGGCCTCGCGCCTGAGCCCGCTGCCCGATGGAAGCCATCGGCTCGCCGCCACCAATCCTGTCTTCGTCGTCTCCGGGGAGCTGCCATGACCATCGGCCTGATCTGGGCCACCGCCGCCGGCCGAGCCGCCGCGCAGCGGCTGGCCGCCGCGTGGCCCGGCGAGTGCACCATCCACGAGGGACGCGTCCGCGACCAGCTCACCCGCGCCTGGTCCGACTCCGAAACCGTCGTCGCCTTCCTCGCGACCGGCGCCACCGTCCGCCTCCTGGCCCCCCTCCTCACCGCCGACGCCGCCGGGCCAGGCGATCCCGGCCCGCAGTTTCACGGAAACTGCAGTTCAGGACACCCTGATTCGTGCACTTTCCCCGAAAGTGCAGCAACTCCCGGCGGGGCGGTCCCCGCGACGGGGCGTGGCTCGGACGTGGCCCGTGGCAAGCACGCGCAGCCCGGCGTGGTGTGTGTCGACGAGGCGGGGCGGTGGGCCGTCGCGCTGCTCGGCGGGCACGCCGGTGGGGCCAACGCGCTGGCGGCGAGGGTGTCGGACGTGCTGGGGGCGTCGCCCGTGGTGACCACGGGCACCGACGCGACCGGGCTGCCGGGGCTGGACACGCTCGGATTCGCCGTCGCGAACCCGGAGGCGGTCGCGCCGGTGTCGCGGGCGCTGCTCGACGGCGAACCGGTGCACTTGCGGTCTGATCAGGTGTGGCCGCTGCCCGCGCTGCCCGCCGACCTCGGCGACCACCCCGATGCCGCCCACCGGGTGCTGATCACCGACCGCGACACGGCCTGGGACACCGGCTCGGCCGATGGCTGTGCGCCACAGGGCCCCGCGGCGGTCGCCGGTGTCGCGGCTGCGGTCCGGTCGGTGCTGGTGCTGCGTCCGCCGTCGCTGGTGCTCGGCATCGGTGCGAGCCGGGGCGTGTCCGCCGGCGAGATCGCCGAGCTGGTCGCGCGGGTGCTGGCCGAGGCGGGGCTGGCGGCGGAGTCGGTGTGCGCGGTGGCGACCGCCGATGTGAAGGCCGACGAGGCCGGGCTGGTCGCGTACGCCGCGTCGCGTGGCCTGCCGCTGGTGACGTTCCCCGCGGCGGAACTCGCGGCAGTGGCGGTGCCGAACCCGTCCGAGGTGGTCCGGGCCGCCGTGGGCACGCCGAGCGTGGCCGAGGCGGCGGCACTGCTGGCCGCGCGGGCCCGGGGACGTGACGCGGCGCTGGTGGCGGGCAAGACCGCGTCGGCGATGGCGACCGTCGCGGTGGCCCGGCTGGTGCCGGCGGGCCGGCTCGTGGTGATCGGCCTCGGGCCGGGTGCGGCGGATCTGCGCACGCCCCGGGCGACGGCACAGCTGCGCGCGTCCTCGATCGTCGTCGGCCTCGACCAGTACGTGGACCAGGTCCGGCACCTGCTGCGCCCCGGCACCCGGATCGTCGACTCCGGACTGGGCGCGGAGGAGGAGCGGGCGCGGTCGGCCGTGGAGCTGGCGCGGCAGGGCCACGCGGTGGCGCTGATCGGCTCCGGCGACGCGGGCGTGTACGCGATGGCCTCCCCGGCGCTGGAGTTCGCCGGGGACGACATCGAGGTGACCGCGGTGCCCGGGGTGACCGCGGCGCTGGCCGCGTCGTCGCTGCTGGGCGCGCCGCTGGGGCACGACCACATGTACCTGTCGCTGTCGGACCTGCACACGCCCTGGGAGGTGATCGAGCGGCGGCTGGAGGCGGCGGCGCAGGCGGATCTCGTGGTGTGCCTGTACAACCCGCGCAGCGCGCGGCGTACCCGGCAGCTGCCGGCGGCGCTGGCGATCCTGGGCGCCCACCGGCCGCCGGGCACGCCGATCGGGCTGGTCCGCGACGCGTCCCGGGCCGGCGAGCGGATCGCGCTGACCACGCTGGAGGCGGTCGACCCGGCCGACGTGGACATGAACACGGTGGTGATCGTGGGCGCCAGCACCACCCGCACGGTCGCCGGGCGCATGGTCACCCCGCGGGGGTACGCGTGGATGGCGCGGTGAGCCCGGTCCGCTTCGACGGCTGCCAGGGCTGCGGCGCATGCCTGCTGACCTGCCCGACGCACGCGATCCGGCCGATCGGCGGGACGGGCCCGGCCCGGCTGTACGCCCGGCCGGACCTGTGCACGGGGTGCGGCGAGTGCGTCGAGGTGTGCCCGGTCGACGCGGTCGTCCTGGTCGAACGGGAGGCGCGATGACGGTGGTGCGCAGATCGGTGCACCCGATCGAGGCGGAGTCCTACCGCATCCTGCGGTCCGCGGTGGACACCTCGGGCCTGCCGCGGCACAGCCGGGACGTGGCCGAGCGCATCGTGCACACCACCGCCGATCCGGACTGGGCCGCCGACCTGGTGCTGGACGAGGCGGCGCTGGCCGCCGGGGCCGCGGCGCTGGCCGCGGGCGCGCCGCTGGTCGTCGACGTGACCATGGTCGGCGCGGGGATCACCCGCTACCCCACGCGCTGCCTGGTCGCCTCGTCACGCGCGGCGGAACTGGCCGCGGCCGAGGGCGTCACCCGGTCGGCGGCGGCGGTGCGGCTGGCCGCGGCCGAACACCCCACGGGAGCGGTGTGGGCCGTCGGCAACGCCCCGACCGCCCTGTACGAGCTGCTGCGGCTGGCCGCGGCCGGGCGGCTCGTCCCGGCGCTGGTGGTCGGCCTGCCGGTGGGCTACGTCGGCGCGGCGGAGTCGAAGGCGGCGCTACGGGCGTCAGGACTGCCGCAACTGTCCAACGTGAGCGCCCGCGGCGGCTCGGCCGTCGCTGCGGCGGCCGTGAACGCCCTGCTCTACGGCGACCCTCTGGCACTTGCGGAACCCTCGCTCGACCTGGAAGCCCAGGAACCCTAGGCGGCCCGGCCGGCTCCGACGCCACTTCGACGACCCCTGGAGGGAAATACCGTGACCACCACCCCGCCCGCGCTGCTCATCGCCGGGCACGGCACGTCCGACACGGACGGTGCCGAGCAGTTCCGCGCGTTCACCGAACGGGTCGGCAAGCGCCTCGCCCCGCGCGGCGTGACCGTCGGCGGCGGCTTCATCGAGCTGTCCCCACCCCCGCTGGGCGAAGCGGTGGCGGAACTCGTCGCGGGCGGGCACCGCCGGCTGGCGGCCGTGCCGCTGATGCTGGTCGCGGCGGGGCACGCCAAGGGCGACATCCCCGCGGCGCTGGCCCGCGAGCAGTTGCGGCACCCCGGCCTGGCGGTGTCGTACGGCCGCCCGCTCGGCGCGCACCCGACCGTGCTGGCGCTGCTGCGGGAGCGGCTGGCCCAGGCGGAGGCCGCTCCGCCGGATTCCGATCAGAGCGTGACGGTGCTGCTGGTCGGCCGCGGCTCCACGGACCCCGACGCGAACGCCGACGTGGCGCGGGCCGCCCGGCTGCTGGCCGAGACGGCCCGAGTGGGCGGCGTGGAGTACGCCTTCGTCTCCCTCGCGTCCCCCGGCGTGCCCGCGGGGCTGGACCGCTGCGCGGCGCTGGGCGCGCGGCGGATCGTGGTGCTGCCGTACTTCCTCTTCACCGGGGTGCTGCCGCGCCGGGTGGCCGAGCAGGCCGCGGCCTGGGCGGCGGGCCGCCCCGACGTGGACGTGCGCTGCGCCGACGTGCTCGGCGACACCGACGCCCTGGCCGACCTGGTGATCGAGCGCTACGGCGAGGCGCTGGCCGGGGACATCCGGATGAACTGCGACTCGTGTGTGTACCGGGTCAGCCTGCCGGGCTTCGAGGACCGGGTCGGCGCCCCGCAGACCCCGCACCACCACCCGGGTGATGCCGGGCACAGCCACGACCACAGCCATGAGCACGGCCACAGCCACGACCACGGCGTACTTCACGCGGATATTCACCATCGTCACCCCTGAGAAGGTTTGACGGCCGGCGAGCGTAGCTGGCATGGTGAGGGCAACAAGTTCACATCAGACGACGGTGCGCAGGAACCCAGTGAGAATCTGGGACGGTCCCGCCACTGTGACCGGGGAGCGCCCCGCACGAGCCACGGCCGCCGCAGCGGCTGGAAGGCGCGGCAAGCGCGACGAAGTTCCATCCACCCGGGAGTCAGGACACTGACCCGTCGTTGTCCAGTTCGGGGCGGTGAACCCCGAGGAGGAGGTCTGTCATGGGTGCGTTGTCGACGCCCGCGGTGCCGTCGCAGGAGACGGCCTCAATCGCGGGGCGGCTGCGGGATCAGGTCATCGCCGGTGTGCTCGTCGCACTGGCACTGTTCATCCTCTACGCGGTGTTCCTGGACCAGGGCGCGCTGCTGTCCCCGGTATACGGGGAACTCTCCCGTAGCGCCAACTACCTGCACGAGCTGTCCCACGACGGGCGGCACCTGTTCGCCGCCAACTGCCACTGAGCGGGGCGGACATGTCCCTGCTCTCGCTGATGGGGCGGGGTGGGCTGGCCGGCGCGTGCGCCGGGGCCCTCTCCGCCGTGGTGTCCCTGGTGCTCGCCGAGCCGGTCATCGACCGGGCGATCGCCCTCGAACACGCCAACGCCGGTGAAGGCCACGGCGCGGAGCTGTTCAGCCGCGACACGCAGCACGTCGGCATGCTGGTCTCGGTGATCCTGGCCGGGATGGCGATCGGGCTGCTGTTCGGCCTGGTGTACGCGGTGCTGCACCGCCGTGATCCCGGGGCCGATCCGTGGGGCCGGGCGCTGCGCCTGGCCGGGGGCGGCTTCCTGGGCGTGGCGCTGCTGCCGTTCCTGCGCTACCCGACGAACCCGCCGGGCGTGGGCAGCGAGGCGACGCAGCAGGCGCGGACCGCGACCTGGCTGGCCGCGATCGCGATCGGGCTGGCCACGGTGTCCGCGGCGGGCCTGCTGGCGGGCCGTCTCGCCGAGCGCGGGGCGGCGCTGCCACTGCGCCAGCTGGCCCCGGTCGGGGTGGTGCTGATCGGGCTCGCCCTGCTGTTCACGCTGCCGTCGTCGGGCGACGAGATCAGCACGCCGGCCGATCTGCTGTGGTCGTTCCGGTTGCTGTCGCTGCTGGCCTCGGTGGTGCTGTGGGCCGGGATCGGGGTCGGATTCGGACTGGCCGGGCTGCGGGCCGGTGCGGTCGCGGACACCGCCGCCGTGCGGGCGGCCGCGTGAAGGCGAGGGTGACGGTGTGCCGCGACTGCTGTTGCGGCACCGCCAAACACCCGGACACCGATCATGAAGGCCAGCTGCGGCAGCTGGAGAAGGCGGGGGTACGGGTGCGCATCGCGCAGTGCCTGGACGTCTGCGAGCACTCCAACGTGATGGTGGTGCACCCGCGCCCGACCGGTCGCCGCGAGGGCGGCCGCCCGGTGTGGCTCGGCGGCGTCCTCGACGAGTCGACGGTGGAGTACGTCGCCGCCTGGGCCGCGGCGGGCGGTCCGGGCGCCGCCGACCTCCCGGTCGCCCTGATCCCTTACGTCATCGAAGCCCCCGGCCAGACCTGACGGGGGCATGCTCCACGCTCCACGCCGCACGTTGATCGTCCGACTTGCCAGGCACCTGTGCGTATCTTGAGCCCGCATTCGCCCATGTGCCTGGCAAGTCGAGTGACCTTGGTGCGCGCCGCGCCCGGATGGGCGCGTCGGGCAGATGGGCGCGGCGTCGGGGCGGGTGGGCGCGTGGGCCTGGCGGTCAGGGGCGGGTGGGCAGGGCGGTGGAGGCCTGTTCGAAGGACTGGGCGGGGGCGCCGCGGCGGTACATGACCAGCAGGATGATGGCGAACAGGGGCATCAGGATGTCCGACGGCAGCGCCCAGACGTTGGCCGGCGCGTGGTTGTCGTGGAACACCCACTGGTTGAAGTGGCCCCAGGCGTCGCCCCAGAACGAGATGGCCAGCGCGGTCACCGCGGCGGTCAGCCAGGTGCCGCGCAGCCGCCGCCAGGCGCAGCCGATCGCCAGCACGGCCACCGCGATGTCGCCCCAGCCGACCTCCCACTGGAACATCGACTGGGTGTAGCCGATCTGCTCGGCGGTCTGGTCGGACGTCGGGCCGATGTGGCTGAACCCGCCGAGCAGGCCCCAGATGCCCGCCCCGACCACCATGATCCACAGCAGGGCCAGCTCGACGACGCGGTGCTTGGTACGCCGACCCGGGTGCTTGTCCACGGCGACGTGGATCAGCCAGCCGACGACGACGGTGAACCAGATGGCAGCGAAGAACGGCATCACACACCTCCGGACGGCTCCGACGCTACGCCGGGGCCGTCCGGAAGAGGTCTTGTCCTACGATTTCACCGCGCCCGGTCAGGACACTCCGTAGAATCGCCGCGCGCCGGGGTGCAGCTCCAACGGCGACACCAGCGGCGCGATGTCGCGGCTGAAGTTGCCGCCCTCGGGGTGCACTGCGGCCAGTTCTTCCTGGTGGTCGAAGAGCAGCTGGGTGAGCCGGTACGCGACCTCGTCGGGCATGTCCACCGACACCACGACGAGGTTGGGCACCGCGATGGTGTCCACGTCGGCGGTCAGGCCGTACATGCCTTTCGGGATGGTGCCGGGGGCGTAGATGTCGGGGTGCGCCTTGCTGACGGCTTGGCCCAGCTCGTCGAGCGGGACCAGCATGAACACCCCCGGGGACTGGTCGAACAGCCCCTGGATGCCGGTGGTCGGCAGGCCGGCCGAATAGAACATCGCGTCCAGGTCGCCGGTGCGCATCGAGGACGTCATCTGCGACAGCGACGCCGACACCTGGGTGATGTCGCGCTTGAGGTCCAGGCCGGCGACGGTCAGCAGCCGGACGGCCACCTCCTCGCTGCCGGAGTTCTGCGGGCCGGTGCCGACCCGCTTGCCCTTCAGGTCCTTGATGGACTTGATGCCCGAATTGCGACGCACCGCCAGGTGGGTCTGGCCGTTGAAGACCCGGGCCAGCGCCCGGAACTGCACCGGCTTGCCCTCGAACAGGCCCTTGCCGGCGGCGGCGTCCGCGGCCACGTCGGCGAACGTGAACGCGATCTGCACGTCGTCGATGGCCAGCCGCTGCAGGTTCTCGCCCGCGCCGTTGGTCGGCGGGGCGAGCGCCTCGTAGCCGGGCAGGTGACGGTTGATCAGATCGGCGTAACCGCCGCCCACCTGGTTGAACACTCCGTTGGTGGGGCCGGTGCCGATGGTCAGGGTGCCGCCGTGCCAGGCGGGTGCCGCCGCTTCGGCCTCCGCTGTGCAGGCGGCGAGCGCCGGGGCGAGCAGCACGCAGAGCAGCAGGGCCAGCCGGCGGCGCCTCACCACTGGCCGTCCACCCGCGCCTCCGGTTCCAGCGCGTACGCCACGCGGTGCGCCAGCAGCGCCGTCTCGTAGCCGATCTGGCCGAGGTCGCAGCCGGGCGCGGCCACCACGGCGAGGAACGCCCGGTCGCGGACCGCCATGATCAGGAGTACGCCCTCGTCCATGTCCACCACCGTCTGGCGCACCTGGCCGCTGCTCAGGCAGCGCGCCGCGCCGATGGTGAGGCTGGCCATCCCGCTCGTGATGGCAGAGAGCTGGTCGGACAGATCCTGACGCAGCCCGTCCGAGTGGGCGATCGTCAGGCCGTCCACAGAGACGGCCAGCACGTAGGTGACGTCGGCGATCCGTTGGGCGAAGGAGGTCAGCAGCCAGTCGAGGCCGCCGATCTCGTCGGCGCCGGCGAGCTGCGCGGGGTTCTGAGTCATCGAGTGCTTTCCTTCGTTGCTGGCGGGGCTGACAGGCGCTGCTCACGAGCCAGTTCGCGGTGAGCGGCCGCGATACCGCCGGCCAGACCGGACAGCCGGGCCCGGACCGCTTCGGGGTCCAGCAGTCCGGAGCTGTCGGTCCGGGAGGAGGTCGTGGCCGCGCGGCCGGGCGACGCGAGGTCGCCGGGGCGTCGCTGGGGCAGGCCGGAGGGCAGGAGCGGCGGACGGTCGGGGGGTGCCTGCCGGACCGCAGGGATCGCCTGGGTCGGCGCGTCGGCGGCCGCCGCGAAGGTGGCGGCGGGCACGGGCGTGGACGGGACGGGGGAGAGGACGGCGGGTGGTGGGTCGGTGGGGGTAGGGCCGGACGGTGGTGCGGGAACGGGGGGTCGTGCGGTCATGGCCGATGCGCCGGCGACCGGGCGGGCGCCAGGCCGTCGGGTGCGCAGCGTCTCGCCGTCGGGCAGGTCTCCATTGCCGGACGTGACGGTCAGCCTGCTCACCGCGCTGTGCGGCGGGGCGAGCAGCGCCGTCGGCAGCAGCACCAGCGCCACGGTACCTCCGCCGGGGCTGCTGCGCAGCTGCACCGTTATCCCGCGGCGGGCGGCGATCCGGGCGACCACCAGCAGGCCCATGGTGCGGGCCAGCTCACTGGTCAGCATGGACGGCCGGATCAGCCGCTCGTTGATCTCCTGCAGCTGTCCGGGCGGCATGCCGATGCCGGCGTCGAAGATGTTGATGGTGAGACCGTCCACCCCGCGCCTGGTGGTGACCAGCACGCGGCTGTTCGGCGGGGAGAAGTCGGTGGCGTTCTCCAGCAGCTCGGCCAGCAGGTGCACGACGTCGCCCACGGCGTGCGCGACGACGCACAGGTCCGCGATGGAGTTGGTCTCCACCCGGGGGTACTGGTCGATCTCCGCGGCGGCCGCGTGCACGACGTCGACCAGCAGCTCGGCGTTGACGAAGCGGCGGCCCGGCTCACCGCCGGCGAGCACCAGCAGGTTCTCCTCGTTGCGCCGCATGCGGGCGGCGAGGTGGTCCAGGGCGAACAGCTTGGCCAGCGACTGCGGGTCGGTCTCGCCGCGCTCGAACTCGTCGATCAGGTGCAGCTGGCGCTGCACCAGCGTCTGGCCACGGCGGGACAGGTTCACGAACATCTGAGAGATGTCGTGGCGCAGCATGGCCTGGTCCGCGGCCAGGCGCAGCGCCTGCTGGTGCAGGTTGGCCAGCGCCGCGCCGACCTCGCCGATCTCGTCGTTGGGCCCGGCCAGCGCCTTCTCCGCCTGCTCGTTGGAGGCGCGCACCAGGCGGCGCACGGTCTCGACCCCTGGCGCGGAGGAGACCTCGGCGATCGCGGTGGGCAGCTCGCCGCTGGCGATGTCCATCGCGGACCGGCTCAGCCGGCGCAGGCCGCGGCTGGTGCGCACGGACAGCAGCACCGCGATGCCGAGGGAGACGACGATGACCAGGACGGATGCGCCACCGCTGGTCAGCGCGTCACGTTCGGCGGCAGCGTGCTGCCGGGTGGCCTCGGCCTCCAGCGAGCCGATGACCTCCAACTCGAACAGGTACAGCCGGCGCAGCGCGTTGGACTTGGCGATGAACCAGGCGTCCGGGTCGACGCGCAGGCCGGCCGGGGTGCTGTCGGCGGTGAGCGCTCCTTCGAGCAGGGTGCGGGCCCGGTCCACGTCGGCGCCGCGGACGACCTCGCGGTAGCGCGCGGTCAGCTGGGGACCGGACACCCGCTCGAACTGCGCCACCCGTTCGGCCTCGGCGCCGTGCAGCTCGCCGAGCTCGGCCAGCTCGCCGTGCTCGAAGCGGCCCCGGGCGAAGACGGTGCGCAGCAGCCCGCGCTGCTCCGCGGCGTGGTGCTCGACCGCGTTCAGCGCGGCCACCGTCTCGGTCAGCGCGTTGAGCCGGGCATCGGTGGGGGCGGCGGCCAGCGCCTCGCCGACGGCGAACATGGCATGGGTCAGCGGGTCGTAGACGGTCTCCGGGGAGGTCTTGGCGGCAGGCTGGCCCTCCGGCGGGAACTGCGCCGACTCCCGCATCCGGGGCAGTTCGGCGAGCGCGGCGTCGGCGTCGTCGACCAGCCCGCGGATCTCCGGCGCGGCCTGCACCGCGACGGGCACCGTGGCCCGGTAGCGGGCCAGCGCCTCATCGGTGCGCCGCCGCTGCGCGGTGAGCAGCAGCTCGCCCGCCTTGCCACCGCGCTGCAGCAGCGCCTCGGTCTCCGACAGCTCCTGTTCGAGCTGGTGGTTCAGCTTGACGGTGGCGGTCAGCGCCTGTGCCACCGCACCGGACGACTCAGCCTCGCGTGCCTCGTCCATGGCGGACGACGTCTGCACGCCGCCCAGCACGCCGACGCCGATCGTGGCCACGGCGATGGGCAGCAGCAGGCGGAAGCCGATGGAGCGACGGCGGCGGCGTCGTGCCGTGACCATCGGAACATCGGCTTCCTGGACGTACTGGGGTGCCCACGGCGGTGCGCCGCCGGTGACTGCCATCGGCTGTGCCTCTCGACTGATCGGTGGGACTCCCATGAGAGTTACGGGCAACAACCTTCACCACAACCCCCGAAACGTCCACCGGATGGACACATAGGTGTCACATAACGACACGTTCAGCCCTCGACAGCGTTGTCGGCCGTGGTTGCAGCCTCAACTTAGTTATATCCGAATTGGATTCATATCCTCCGGATGGGCGTGTTCTGGCGCGTTTCACCTGTGGAATGTCCCGCGATCACTACGCTTTGTGCCAACTTGTCGGATCCGCCAACGGGGTGGCACCAATGTTCGTACGCCGATTCGCTCTGCTCGCCGCCGTGATCACCGCAGGGGCCCTCGGGGCCTGCGCCGAGAGCACCACCCCGCCCGCCGGGGCGGACGTGGGGGCCGCGGGTGTGTCCGCCGCCCCGGCGGCCGCCTCGCCGTCACCCGTCCGGGCCGCGGTGCGGATCGCCAATGTGGGCGGTCGCAAGGCGCTGGTCGACCAGCAGGGCCGCACGCTCTACGTCTTCCTCAAGGATGCCAAGGGCAAGAGCGCCTGCCTGGACAAGTGCGCGGTGACCTGGCCGCCGATGGTCGGGGACGCGGTCAACGGGGACGGGGTGGACGGCTTCCTGCTGTCCACGCACACCCGGCCCGACGGGACCGTGCAGACCACCTACCGCAACCTGCCGCTCTACCGGTTCCAGAACGACAAGCCGGGCGACGCCCACGGGCAGGGCATGGACGGCACCTGGTTCATGCTCGACGAGAACGGCGAGATGTACCAGTGGTGACCGCCGACCCGACCCTGTGAGATCGCTGCCAACCTGCGCGACGCCGGGCGTGTAACACGCGCCGCCCGGCGCCGTGCCGGTAACCTTGCCCGAATTCGCCGACTTGTCTGCGATGTGGGGAAGATATGAAGAACAGACGCTTTCTGGTCACCGCGACCGTGGTGGCCGTCGTGCTGGCCGGCATCGGCTACCTCTCCTTCCGGCAGGCCTACAGCAGCGGAGCGCCGCAGCCGCCGCCCCGGCCGGTGCGCACACTCGGCACGCCGCTGCCCGGCGCGCCCGCCGTCACCGAACCGCGGGCCGACGGGCACCTGGTCAGCGGTGCCGACGTGCACATGGAGAGCGCCCCGATGCCGACCCGCAAGGACGGCAAGAAGGTCAAGCACGTCTGCACCGAGTGGGAGATCTGGTCGGTCGAGCCCGCCGAGCGGGTCTGGCACTCGCCCTGCGTCGACGGCCCGCAGCTGGTCCACGCCCACCTCGGCGACGGCGAGTTCGAGAACTCCTTCGCGGCCCGCCGCGACCTGGCCGCCGACCGCGAGTACGACCTGCGGCTGCGCTACCGCGACGACAGCAAGGTAAAGGCGAAGCAGTGGAGCCCCTGGGGCTACCGCGCGTTCCGCACCCTCCCGCAGCGTGCCCCGCTCGCCGGGGCCGGCACCTGGCACGTCCGCCAGGACGGTTACCGGGTCGAGGAGGTGGCCGGCGGCTTCCAGCTGCCCGTGCACCTGGCCATGGCGCCGGGGCACACCGGCGACCCGGCGCAGCCGATGTTCTACGTGACCGAGCTGTACGGCCAGATCAAGGTGGTCAAGGGTGACCTGAGCACCCGCGTCTACGCGAAGAACCTGCTGAACTTCAACCCGCGGGGCACCTTCCCGGGCACCGGCGAGAAGGGCGTCACCGGCATCGTCGTCGACCCGAACAACGGCGACGTGCTCGCCTCGGTGCTCTACGAGCGCGGCGGCGTGCACTACCCCAAGGTGGTGCGCTTCTCCAGCAAGGACGGCGGGCTGACCGCGTCGAAGCAGACGACCCTGCTGGACATGCCCGCCGAGGCCCAGTCGGCCGCGCACCAGATCTCCCAGCTCACCATCGGCCCGGACGGCAAGCTCTACGTGCACATGGGCGACGCCATGCTGGCGTACACGGCCAAGGACCTGAACTCGTTCCGCGGGAAGATCCTGCGGGTGAACCTGGACGGCAGCGCGCCGGCCGACAACCCGTTCTACGACGCCGCGGACGGCATCACCGCCCGCGACTACGTCTACGCCTCGGGCTTTCGCAACCCGTTCGGCGGGGCGTGGCGCACCGACGGCAGCTACTACCAGGTCGAGAACGGCACCGCGATCGACCGGCTGTCGCGGGTGGACAAGGGCGTCGACTACGGCTGGGACGGCACCCGCGACAGCATGCTCAAGCCGAAGCTGCACATCTGGTCGCCGTCGACCGCGCCCACCTCGATCGCCTTCGTCGACCCGGACGTGCACCACGGCTCAGGCTTCCCGAAGAGCAAGCACGGGCACATGTTCGTGGCGGAGAGCGGCCCGACGTTCGCCAGCGGCCCGCAGGACAACGGCAAGCGGATCGTCGAGTTCACCTTCGACGGCGGCAAGGTCGGCAAGCCGAAGACGCTGCTGGAGTACAACGGCACCGGCAAGGCCACCGTGGTCGGCCTCGCCGCGGGCCCCGACGGCCTCTACTTCACCGCCCTCTACCCCGACGCCGACACCGCCGCCCCCGACGACCCGAACGCCAAGATCTACCGAGTCCGCTACACCGGCGCCGAGTAGAAAGCAAAGGAAGGGCACCTTCACAACGCTTTGCGTTGTAGAAGGTGCCCTTCCTGACGTGCGTTCACGAAACGTGCAGCTCAGGGCAGGACGACGAACTCCACGCGGCGGTTGACGGCCTGGTTGGCCTCGCTGGTGTTCGGGCGGGCGGGACGGCTCTCGCCGTAACCCTCGGCGCTCAGCCGGTCGGTGGCGACACCCTGCTTCACCAGGAAGTCCAGCACCGTCTTGGACCGGGCCCGGCTCAGCGCCAGGTTGTCCGCGGTCGAGCCGTTGCTGTCCGTGTGGCCCTCGATCCGCACCTTGACCTGCGGGTTGGCGGTGAGGATGCGGGCCGCCTGGGCGAGCGCGGCCCGACCCGCCGCGGTCAGCGTCGTGCTGTTGTCCAGGAAGGTCACCGCCGGCAGCTTGACCAGCTCCTGCTGGACCTTCGCCACCTCGATGCGGTCGACCACGGTCGCGCCGGCCTCGGTCGCGGCGGCCGCCACGGCGTCCTTGGCGGCCTGCGAGGCGACGGTGCCCGCCAGCGACAGGATGCCGCCGCGCAGCTCCACCGACACGTCCTTGGCGCCCTGGCCGTACGCGGAGACCGCGTTGGCGACGGCGTCCAGCCCGGCGTCGGTGACGCTCGGGTCGACCTTGAGCTGGTCGTCCACCGGGCCGGTGCCGGCCAGGAAGGTGGCCGCCTCGACGAGCCGCTTGCGGGCGTCCTCGCCGGGCACCGTGCCGGTGAGCGTGGCACGCCCGCCGGACAGGGTGACCACGACCGTCGGCGGGGTGGCCGCGGCGGTCGCCGACGGCGACGGAGCCGGTGCGGCGACCTCAGGCACATCGGCGACGGCGACGCGTACGCCCTCCAGCCCGCGCACGATCTCCAGCGCCCGGTCGGCCTCGGCGGTCGAAGCGGCCTTCAGTGTGCCGTCCCGCCCGATGAAGTCGACCTGCACCGAGGACAGCCCCGCGGCCTGCAGCGCCTGCTCGGAACGGGTCGTGAGATCGTCCTGGATGTTCTCCCGGAAGGGCAGGTGCTGCGCGGTGACGATGCCGGCCAGGCCGAGCACCGCGACCGCCACCCCGACCACCGGGTGGAACCTGCGAGCGTTGTCCGCCATGCTCATTCCCGTCCCGTGTCGCGGCCGGCGACGAGGCGGCGCTGCAGGTCGGCCAGCCCCTCCTCGTCCCCGTCGACGAGCAGCTGGGCCTGGCGCGACCAGCTGAGCAGCGCGGGCGCGAAGTTGAGCCCGCCCGCCTCGATGGCGTTGCGCAGGGCGTCGTTGTCGGCTGCGGCGACCGCGGCGTACGTGCCCATCCCGGCGGCCGTCAGCGCGGCCTCCATCTTGGGTCCGATGCCCTCGATGCGCTGCAGGTTGTCGCCCGCGGCGACCAGCATGTTCTCGATCGGGGTGAGCGTCGACGCCTCGACCTTGAACGCCTTGTCCTGGGCGGCCTCGACCGCGGCCTCCACCGCGTCGTCGGGCTCGTCGGCGACGGCGACCGGCTCGGTCACCGCGGCGACCGGCTTGGTCTCGGCGACCGGCTTGGTCTCGGTGACCGGCTCGGGCTTGGCGATCGGGGCGACCAGCGACACCGGCCGCTGCTGCACCTCGATCTCGTCGTCGGCGGGTGCGGCGGGGGCGGGCACGGCCTTCTTGGACGGCTTCTTGGCAGCCTTCGGCTGCTCGGCCTTGGGCTCGTCGGCCACGGTGACCGCGGCGACCGGCGCGGCTTGCGCCACGACCGGGGCGGACGGCGCGGCGGCCGCGGCCGGCTGCTCCGCCGGGGTGGACTTGCCGCGCCTGCTGAACAGCAGCCAGCCCACCAGCAGGCCGAGCAGGAACGCTGTCAGGATCATGAGGAGCGACTGGCCGATGAACCAGGCCACGAAGACCTCCAAAGTGAACGCGCGAGGGAAACGCGCTGTCGGAAGGATTGCTGCTCGTCTCGCTGACGCGAGCCGACGAGCTCGAGGCAGCTTCGCACACCCGGTGGAGATCCGACTCAGCGCATCGGCCGGTTGTGGCACCTGCACCGGTCACAAAAGGCGGGATGTCCGCATAGGATCGCGGCTGTGCCGCAGACCGTGACGCATGTGCGCGACCTCGCCGACGTCGTCGGCAGCTTCCTGGGCCACAGCGCGTGGCATGAGATCACGCAGCGCCAGGTGGACCTGTTCGCCGAGGCGACCTGGGACGACCAGTGGATCCACACCGACCCCGAGCGCGCCGCGAGCGGGCCCTACGGCGGCACCATCGCGCACGGCTTCCTCACCATGTCGCTGACGCCGACCCTGCTGGCCGAGATCTGGCGGGTCGAGGGCGTGGACATGACCGTCAACCAGGGCCTGGACAACCTGCGGCTGCGCGCCCCGGTGCCGGTGGGCGCGCTGGTGCGGATGGGCGCGGACCTGCTCTCCACGCGCACCCGCCCGAAGGGCTTCGCCGAGGTCGTGGTGCGGCTGACCTTCGAGCTGGAGCACGACGGACGGCGGCAGCGCGCGGCCACCGCCGACCTGACCATCCTGCTCCGCGAGGCGGCGACCGTCCCGCGCTGATCAGCGGTTCAGGAGGGGTCGCCCTGCCAGCGGGCGTCCTCGTCCTCCCACTCCTCGTTGCGCTCCTTGACCTTGGCCAGCGCCTGCTCGGCGTCGGCGGGGGAGGGGTACGGGCCGAGGAGGTACTTCGACGGGCATCTGTCGTCGCCGTGCTCGACCCTGTTGTGCCTGATGCACCAGAAGTACTGCGGCGGATCTCCGACGTTCGTCATGCCATCACTGTGCCCGTTCACCGGCCCGCTACGCCACCGATCCGCGACAAGCCGTCGGGGGTATACGACAGGGGCGCCCCCCGTGGGAGAGCGCCCCTGCGGTGCTGTCGTGCCCTGGGTCAGAGGATGGACACGTGCACGTGGTTGGTGTGGTCGCCGGCCGGGTTGTCGCCGCAGCTGGAGCCCGCGGAACTGTAGTTCTTCCACCCGCCGTTGATCCAGATCTTGCAGTACCAGATCACGTACATGACGCCTAGGCGGCTGGCGTTCTTGATGAAGAACGAGGCCAGGTTGTTGCCGTAGGTGCGGTCGCCGCCGCTGGCGGAGGAGTTGGTGAACCCGCCGGTGGCCGAGGCGAAGTCGCAGGCTCGACCCTTGGGGTGCTCGCCGCCGCCGCTGGAGCGGTGACACGAGACGTAGCGCGCGAAGCCGTTGGCCTTGGCCTGGTTCATCGCCCACAGGGTGCGCGGGGTGATGCAGCCGCTGGTGGTCGGGTCCTTGATCGAGCAGCCCTCGCTGGGCCAGGACCCGTTGGCGTTGCGCGGGGCGGGCTTGGCCAGCGGGGAGTTCGGGTTGATGTAGCCGCTCGAACTGCGCCCGTCGACGGCGCGCAGGGCCTGGTCGGCCGCCTTCTTGCGCTTCTCGATCTCTTTGAGCGCGTCCTGCTGCAGCTTCAGCTGGATGTCGATCGCGGCCTTCTTCGCGGTGACCTCCTGCTTTCGGGTCCGGAAGTCGTTCATCCGGGCCTCGTCGCGCTGGGTCATCCGGTCCATGGCGCTGGCCTTGGACAGCAGCGAGCCCGGGTTGGTGCCGTTGATCATCAGGCTGACCACGCCGAGCTTGCCGGTCTTGTAGGCCTCCGCCGCGTACTGGCCGACGAACACGCGCAGCCGCTCCAGCTCCGACTCGGCTTTGATCAGCTCGGCGGCAAGCGCCTTCTGCGAGGCCTTGGCGGTTTCCAGCGCCGCCTCCGCCTCCAGGTAGCCCTTGGCCGCCACCTCAAGGTTCTCGCGCAACTGTGCGAGCGTCTTGGAGCTGCCCTCGTTGGGCTCCGCGAACGCGGGCGCCGCCGGTGCCAGCCCGCTCACGACCAGGAACACGGCAGCGAGCAGCAGCGCGAGGTGGGCGGCGCGTCGTCGTCGGGTCCGGGGGACGGTGGGGGTCACGGAGGTGCTTCCTTCCGTCGTTCGCCGCGCGGACGGATCGGCGCGTCGGCGGCGCTGCTGGGGGAGCAGCGGGCCGGGCGGCCGTGCCGTCGTCGGGGATGCGCGACGGTGGCTTCGGCAGATCTTTATGTGAGACAGCCTCGGTGCCGTAGGGGCAGGCGGTCAGAGTACCCGGTATCCACGGGAGCGCTCAAAACGATCGACGAACGTGCACCGCTTTGCCCGAATCGTTGGTTTTCGCGTTGCCCCGTCAGGGAACCGGACCCGTAATAGTGTTATCCGGAGGGGATTGTGTCGTCTCGCGCCGTTTCAGTGCTCTTCACGGCCTGGATGGTGCTGCTTGGCGTGCTCTATTACGTCATCAGGCCGTGGCAGGTGGGATTGTGGGCCGCGCTCGGGCTGAGCGGCGCGGCCGCGATCGTCTACGGCGTGCGCCGCAACCGGCCGCGCCGGCCCCGTCCCTGGTACCTGCTGGCCGGGGCGCTCCTGCTGTTCGTGCTCGGGGACCTCTGCTCCGCCGTGCTCAACAGCGACTACCTGGCGCCCTACGACGTCCCGTTCCTGGTCGACATGGTCTACCTGGCCATGTTCGTCGTCATGAGCATGGGCCTGATGGGTCTGGCCCGCTCCGGCTGGGTGATGCGTGACCGGGCCGGCGTACTCGACGCGGTCACGCTGATCCTGGGCCTGGGCCTGCTGGCCTGGATGTTCATCATCGAGCCGCGCTTCCGTACGCCCGGATTGACGGCGCTGGACCAGATCGCCGCGGTCGCCTATCCCCTGGCCGACCTGCTGCTGCTGGCGATGGTGGTGCGGATCGTGCTGGTCGCGCGCTGGAGCGCACCGGTGGCGCTGCTGGCCGTGGGCGGCGTCGGCATGTTCGTCAGCGACAACCTGCACCTGTTCGCACGGATGGACGGGTTCTGGCACATCGGCGGGTCGCTCGACATCGGCTGGATGCTGCTCTACTGGGGCTGGGGGCTGGCCGCGCTGCTGCCCTCGATGGTCTGGCTGACCGAGCCGCGACCCGCCCCGTCCGCGGAGCTCAGCGGCAGCCGGGTGGTGGTGCTGGGGCTGTCGTCGTTCATCCCGCCGATGGTGCTGCTCTTCCAGGCGCTGCGCGGGCCGGTGCGCAACGCCGAGGGCATCGCGCTGCTGTGCATCGCCATGTTCGTGCTGGTGCTGATCCGGCTGCTGGACGCCATGCGCATCCACCGGCAGGCGCTGGCCCGCGAGCGCATGCTGCGCGAGGCGGGCGTCGGCCTGGTCGCCGCCACCGACATAGCCCAGGTCAGCGACGTCGTACGCGACACAGCGACCGGGCTTATGCCCAGCCACGCCGAGCACCGGGTGATCCTGGCGCTCGAGGAGCCGGAGCGGGCCGGGGCCGAGCGGGAGCAGTCCGGCGGGCCCCGGCCGGCGGTGCTGTGCCGCACCGGCGAACTGCCCCCGGAGCACGCCGACCAGCTGACCGGGTTCGACACCGTGCTGAGCTGCCCGCTCGCGCCGGCGGACGGCACCTCGGGCGGGCACAGCATCGGCACGCTGCTGGTCGCGGCCGAGGAGGACGTGCTGCAGACGTTGCGCGGCGCGATGGAGGTGCTCGCCCTGCAGGCGGCCCTGGCGCTGTCCCGGATCATGCTGAACGACGAGGTCAACCGCCGCGACAGCGAGGCCTACTTCCGCGCGCTGGTGCACAACACGGCCGACGTGATCATGATCGTGGCGGGCGAGGACGAGATCCGCTACTGCAGCCCGTCCGCGGCGGCGATGTTCGGCCGCGAGGCGCTGGAGGGCAACCACCTGCTCGACCTCGTCGTGCCGGAGGAGCGCGAGCGCAGCGCGGGCTACCTGCTGCGGGCGCGCCAGGAGCGGCGCGGCGAGACCACCGACTGGACCGTGTGGGGCTTCGGGGACCGGCGGCTGCAGGTGGAGGTCTCCAGCCGCGACCTGCGGGAGGACCCGGCGGTCGGCGGCCTGGTGATCACACTGCGCGACGTGACGCAGCGCCGCCGGCTGGAGCGGGAGCTGACCCACCGGGCCTTCCACGACTCGCTGACCGGGCTGGCCAACCGTGCCCTGTTCATCGACCGGGTGACCCTCGCCGTGGACCGGGCCCGCCGCAACGGCACCATCGCCGGGGTGCTCTTCATCGACCTCGACGACTTCAAGGACGTCAACGACACGATGGGCCACCCGGTCGGCGACGAGCTGCTGACCTCGGTCGCCGAGCGGCTCAAGGGCGTGCTGCGCCCGCACGACACCGCCGCCCGGCTGGGCGGCGACGAGTTCGCGGCGCTGATCGAGGACTCCGCCGGCACCGGTGCGATCGAGGCGGTCGCCGAGCGGGTGGTGCGGGTGCTGTCGGCGCCCGTGCCCGTGGGCGACCAGCGGGTGCCCGCCGGGGCCAGCGTCGGGGTCGCCACCACCCGGCACGCCCACGACGGCGACGAGCTGCTGCGCCACGCCGACCTGGCGCTGTACTCGGCCAAGGGGGAGGGCAAGGGGCAGTGGCGGCGCTACCAGCCGGCGCTGCACGAGGCCCTGGTCGAGCGGCTCCAGCTGAAGGCCGACCTGGACCGGGCCGTCGCCGAGGAGGAGTTCAGCCTGCGCTTCCAGCCGGTCGTCGGGCTGACCGGCGGCGGCACGGTGGGCTTCGAGGCGCTGGTGCGCTGGGAGCACCCCAGCCGCGGCACGCTGGCGCCCGGCGAGTTCATCGGCCTGGCCGAGGAGTCCGGCCTGATCGTCCCGATCGGCACCCAGGTGGTGCGCCAGGCGCTGGCCACGGCGGCCCAGTGGCCGACCCGGGCCGGGCTGAGCCCGTACATCAGCATCAACATCTCCGCCCGCCAGTTCCGCACCCCCGGCGTGGTCGCCGACCTGCTGCGCGAGCTGGACGAGGCGGGCCTGCCCGCGCACCGGATGATGCTCGAGATCGTCGAGACGCTGCTGCTGCACGAGGACGAGGAGGTCTGGGCCGACCTGGCCGAGCTGCGCGAGGCGGGGGTACGCGTCGCGATCGACGACTTCGGCACCGGCTACTCGTCGCTGAGCTACCTGCGGCAGATGTCGCTGGACGTGGTGAAACTGGACAAGTCCTTCGTCGGCGAGATCGCCCTCTCCGCCCAGCAGCGGGCGCTGGTGGAGGGCATCGTGCGGCTGGCCAACACGCTCGGGCTGGAGGTCATCGCGGAGGGCATCGAGACGCAGGAGCAGCGCGACATCCTCGCCGACATCGGCTGCCCCTACGGACAGGGCTACCTGTTCAGCAAGCCGCTGCCCGGCACGGAGACCTTCGGCTGGCTGGTCGACGACATCGACGACCCGACGGCGCACTAGGGTCGCTCGGATGCGGATCGTCTCCCTGGTGCCGTCGCTGACCGAGGCCGTCGCGGCGACGCTGCCCGAGGCGCTGGTGGGCGTCACCGACTGGTGCACCCACCCGGTCGGGCTGGCCGCGACACGCGTGGGCGGCAGCAAGTATCCGGACCTCGACCGGGTGCTGGCGCTGCGGCCGGACGTCGTCCTGGTCAACGTCGAGGAGAACCGGGAGTCCGACGCCGAGGCGCTGCGGGCCGCGGGCGTCGAGCTGTACGTCACCTACCCGCGCACCGTCGACGAGGCCCTCGACGAGCTGGGCCGGATGCTGACCGCGCTGGGCGCGCCCGCCGAGCCCGCCTGGCTGGCCGCGGCCCGTACCGCGTGGGCTGACCTGCCGGCCACGACGTCTTCGCGGCGCGCGATCGTCCCCGTGTGGCGGCGGCCCTGGATCGTGCTCGGCGGTGGCACCTTCGCCGGCGACGTGCTGCGCCGCCTGGGCGTGACCAACGTGTACGGCGACGACCCCGAGCGCTACCCCCGCCCGGCCGTCGACGAGCTGCTGGCGCGAGACGTCGACCTCGTCGTGCTCCCCGACGAGCCCTACCCCTTCGCCCGCGACGACGGCCCCGAAGCCTTCCCCGGCCGAACCTGCGCCCTCGTCTCCGGCCGCCACCTCACCTGGTACGGACCCTCCCTCGCCGAGGCCCCGACGCTGCTGTCGGCCCAACTCGCCCAGGCACACCACGCCTGATCGCCTGCAGTTTCGGGGAAACTGCGCGAATGGGCCCGCACATACCGGCACTTTCCCCGAAACTGCAGGCCGGCTCCGGGCGGGGTCAGGTCCAGGAGCGCAGCTCCTGGTCGTTCGGGGCGTGGACGAGCAGCGGGGCGGGGACGTCGAAGCGCATCACGGGGCGGGTGTCGTTCCAGCGGGTCCAGCCCGGGTCGCCGGTGGTGGCGAAGTCGACCCAGGCCCGGTGCATGGCGTCGGCGAGTTCCTGCGGCGGGTTCGGGCCGGACAGCGGTAGCCCGTCGGGCGTGCCCAGGGTGTCGAAGACGAAACCGATCTCCAGGGCGTGGCACGCGCCGAGTCGCTCCATCGGGGACGGCCAGGCGAACTCGTACAGCCAGGTGTCGCCCGGCGTCCGGGCGTCGGCCAGCAGGTTGAGCGGCCGCCGGAGCAGCCGGTCGGTGGCGATGACGCCCAGCAGCTCACCCGGTGACGCCTCCGGCCGCGCGGCCCGGTAGGTGCGCGCGGTGCGTGCCCGCACCCGGAACTTGGCCAGGGCCAGCCGCAGCGTGAACCGGTTGATCCGGTCGACCAGGCCGGTCGGTACGAACCACAGCCGGTACTCCTCGGCGTTGTAGCCCAACAGCACGGGAATGTCCGCGGCCGCGCCGTCGTGCAGCGCCACCATCGGGTCGCGGGGCAGCACGTCGCCGTCGACGGCCAGGGTGAACCCGTTGCCGTTGCCGATCGGCGGCCCGCCCCGGGTGATCGACACCTGCGCGGCCAGCAGCCGGGCCCGGTCCACCTGCGCGAACGCCGCGGCGGTCGCCGGTACCTTCAGCCGCTTCGCGATGAGCCGGGTGGAGCGGCCCGCGGCCTCGGGCGGCTGCGCGGTCGGCGCCCCGCTCTGCAGCACCGCCCGGTGGCACAGCCCTCGCGCGTACGGGCTGGTCAGCAGCGCGCCGATCGAGATGGAGCCGGCCGACTCGCCGAACAGGGTCACGTTGGCCGGGTCGCCGCCGAACGCCGCGATGTTGTCGCGCACCCAGCTCAGCGCCGCGATCTGGTCGCGCAGGCCGAGGTTGGCCGGGGCGTCGGGGAAGACGCCGAAGCCCTCGATGCCCAGCCGGTAGTTGATCGACACGAGGACGACGCCGTCGCGGGCGAAGTTGCGCCCGTCGTACGCGGGCAGGCAGTTCGACCCGTTGCGCAGCGAGCCGCCGTGGATCCACACCATCACCGGCCGCCCGGACGCGCCCGCGGGTGCCCATACGTTCAGGTTCAGGCACTCGTCACCGGGGATCGACGGATCCGACAGCAGCCGGTCCATCGGCGGCGGGAACGGCGCCTTGGGCGCGGTGGCCCCGTAGACCAGCGCGTCGCGCACGCCCGTCCACGGCTTCACCGGCGCGGGCGCGGCGAACCGGTGCTCCCCGAACGGTGCGGCCGCGTAGGGGATGCCCAGGAACACCGCGACCCCGTTGTCGACCCGCCCCCGTATCCGTCCGTCCCGGGTCCCGACCACGACCTCCACAGCCGTCTCCGTCATCCCCGCATTCTCCCGCCCCAAGAGAAAGGAAGGGCACCTTCTTAACGCTTTGCGCAGAAGAAGGTGCCCTTCTTAACTCGATCTGTGCGCCTGCCTGCGGCGGGCGGTCATGCCGCGCTAGCGGCCGGGACCCCGTCCGGGCGGGTGGGAAGGGCCGTGGCCGGGTGTGGTCGGCCACGGCCCGGTCACACGGCCGCGGCGGCGGCGCGGCCCGCCTGGCGGCCGGAGAAGATGCAGCCGCCGAGGAACGTGCCCTCCAGCGACCGGTAGCCGTGCACGCCACCGCCGCCGAACCCGGAGACCTCGCCGGCCGCGTACACCCCGGGCAGTGGTGTGCCGTCCGCCCGCAGCACCCGGCCCGCCAGGTCGGTCTCCAGCCCGCCCAGGCTCTTGCGGGTGAGGATGTTGAGCCGGACCGCGATCAGCGGACCCGCCTTCGGGTCCAGCAGCCGGTGCGGCGTCGCGACCCGGATCAGCTTGTCCCCGCGGTAGTTGCGAGCCCCGCGGATCGCGGTGACCTGCAGATCCTTGGTGAACGTGTTGGTCATCTCGCGGTCGCGTGCCTCGACCTGCCGCTGCACGTCGGCGAGGTCCAACAGGCCCTCGCCGGTCAGCTTGTTCATGCCCGCGACCAGCTCGGCCAGGGTGTCCGCGACGACGAAGTCCGCCCCGTTGCGCTTGAACGCCTCCACCGGCCCCGGCGCGCCGGGCAGCGCCCGCTTGAGCACCTGCCGCACGCTCTTGCCGGTCAGGTCGGGGTTCTGCTCGGAGCCCGACAGCGCGAACTCCTTCTCGATGATCTTCTGGGTGAGCACGAACCAGGTGTACTCGTGCCCGGTGCCCATGATGTGCTCCAGCGTGCCGAGCGTGTCGAAGCCCGGGAACAGCGGCACCGGCAGCCGCTTGCCGGTCGCGTCCAGCCACAGCGAGGACGGGCCGGGCAGGATCCGGATGCCGTGCTTCGCCCAGATCGGGGCCCAGTTCTCGATGCCCTCGGTGTAGTGCCACATCCGGTCGCGGTTGATCTGGTTGCCGCCCGCGTCCTCGGTGATGCCGAGCATGCGGCCGTCCACGTGCGCGGGCACGCCGGACAGCAGCCGCTGCGGCGGGGTGCCCAGCCGCTGCGGCCAGTTGCGCCGGACCAGGTCGTGGTTGCCGCCGATGCCGCCGGAGGTGACGATCACCGCCTGCGCGCGGAAGGAGAAATCACCCACCTCGGTACGCGAACTCGCCTCGCCCCGCGCGGCCGCGCTCGGCTCCAGCACGGCGCCGCGTACGCCGTCGACGATGCCGGCGGTCTGCGTCAGTTCATCCACGCGGTGCCGGAATGCGAGCGTGACCAGGCCCTTGTCCACTGCGGCGCGGACCCGGCGGACGAACGGGGCCAGCACGCCCGGACCGGTGCCCCAGGTGATGTGGAAGCGCGGCACCGAGTTGCCGTGCCCGTCGGCGAGGTAGCCGCCACGCTCGGCCCAGCCGACCACGGGGAAGAAGCGCACACCCTGCGCGTGCAGCCAGGACCGCTTCTCGCCCGCGGCGAAGTCCACGTAGGCCTGCGCCCACCGGCGCGGCCACGCGTCGCACTCACGGTCGAACCCGGCGCTGCCCAGCCAGTCCTGCAGGGCCAGCTCGGGGGAGTCCTTGATGCCCATCCGGCGCTGCTCGGGCGTGTCGACCAGGAACAGGCCGCCGAACGACCAGAAGGCCTGCCCGCCGAGCGACGCCTCGGGCTCCTGGTCGAGCAGGATGACGCGCTTGCCCGCGTCGGCCAGCTCGGCGGTGGCGACGAGGCCGGCCAGCCCGGCTCCGACCACGATGACGTCTGCGTCCACGCTGCCACTCTCCTGAT
Source organism: Catellatospora paridis (assembly GCF_009720365.1). Classification (GTDB taxonomy): domain Bacteria; phylum Actinomycetota; class Actinomycetes; order Mycobacteriales; family Micromonosporaceae; genus Catellatospora; species Catellatospora paridis. The sequence continues at coordinate 56,519 of NZ_ML769323.1, forward strand.
GCACGGCGATGTGATCGGCAGCATAGCGAACGCGAAACTCTTTCGCTTCGCTCGGCACCGCAGGAATCGTTTGCGGAACCACGGTGACGACCTCCAACCTCGAGAAGGGCCGCCGCGTATTGGTGGCGGAGGTGGCAGATGAACAGGTATGACGGGTTCCACGAGTTCGTGGTGGCCCGGGGCGGGGCGCTGTCGCGTACGGCGTTCCTGCTGACCGGGGAGCACCACGCGGCCGAGGACCTGGTGCAGTCGGCGCTGGCCAAGGCCGCGACCCGGTGGCGGCAGATCATGGAGTACGGCCAGCCGGAGGCGTACGTCCGGCGCACGATGATCAACGAGCAGATCTCGTGGTGGCGGCGCAGACCGGCGTGGCCGGTGGCCGACCTGCCCGACCTGCCCGGCCCCGACGAGCCGCACCGGATCGTGGACCGGGTGGCCCTGGGGCAGGCGCTGGGCACGCTCACCCCGCGCCAGCGGGCGGTGCTGGTGCTGCGCTTCTACGAGGACCTGTCCGAGGCGGACACCGCCGCGACGATGGGCTGCTCGATCGGCACCGTGAAGAGCCAGACCCACCTCGCGCTGAGCCACCTACGGCGTGCGCTGCCGCTGTTCGCGGAGGAATCCGGCCAGTACGCTGACGCCGCGCAAGCCATGGCCAAGGCCCGGCAGCGGCGCACGCGGCGGGTCGCCGCGGTGGCCGCGCTCGCGCTGGTCCCGCTCGCGCTCGCGACGGTGCTGTACGCCCTGCGCGGCGGTTCGCCCGTGCCGCCGCCGGTGCTGTCCACCCCCTCGCCGGGCCCGTCGGCCACGTCGGCACTCGCGCCGCTGCCGCCGTCGCTGGCGGGGATCAGCGACGACATCCAGGACCTGCCGAAGGACCGCGCCGTCGGCCCGGTCTCGCTGCTGGTCGTCGAAGCGGCGACGCCCGAGGTCCAGACGGCCGAGCTGATCGCCGCCGACGGACGGCGCTACCGCCTGTCCGTGCCGGACGACGACTTCGGCGTCAGCTTCCTGCTGTCGCCGGACGGCCGCTGGCTGGCCTGGACCATCCGGGAGGCGACGATCGTCCGGGACCTGACCGGCACCGCCGAGCACCGGCTGCCCGGTTCCCGGCAGGTGCTGTGGTCGCCGGGCACCAGGTGGCTCTACTCGCAGGTCCCAGGCGGCCGTGACAGCTACGTGGAGCTGGCCGGGTGGACCGTCCACGAGGCGCCGGCGACCACGCCCCCGACGTACCCCGTCGCGGTGCTGGACGACGGCCACGCGCTGGCGTACGACGGGCCACGCACCGCTGCGCGTACGCCGCTGAAGGTGTTCGATCCGATGACCGGCGCGGTGCGCACCCGCTTCGCCGTCGACGCCGCGCCGTGGCTGCGCGCGGGCGAGACCACGATCGCCGTCACCACGCCCGAGCAGGAGCAGGTCGTCGTCGTCATGGTCGGCACCGGCGACGTGGGCACGGTGTCGGTGGTGCAGCAGCGCAGAGAGGTGGCGCTGCTCGAGTTCTCGCTCGCCGACGGGCGGGTGCAGGAGCGGCTCGACCTCGTCGGGCACGGCGCGCTGGGCACGGACGTCGTGTGGCCGATGTGCTTCCGGGGTGGGGAGATGCTCTGGCACGACGGTGTCGCCGTCCGGGTCGCGGGGGACGAGCCGATCCACCGCGCGGTGTTCACGATCGACCACCGCCACGACGCGTACCAGCTGCCTGGTTGTCTGCGGACGGCCTACTGGCGATAGGGGCACGGGTTCAGAACGGCCACCGAGGGCTGCGGTGATCGACCTCCGATCGCCGCAGCCGCGGATTGCCGGAGGATGACCTCCAACCCGGAAGGGTTCCGTCGCGTCATGGGGGCGGAGGTGGCGGATGGACAGGTACGACGGGTTCCACGAGTTCGTCGTGGCGCGGGGCGGGGCGCTGTCGCGCACGGCGTTCCTGCTGACGGGGGAGCACCACGCGGCGGAGGATCTGGTGCAGTCGGCGCTGGCCAAGGCGGCGTCGCGGTGGCGTTGGCTGGTGGAGCACACTCAGCCGGAGGCGTACATCCGGCGCATCATGATCAACGAGCAGATCTCGTGGTGGCGCAGGCGGCCCGCCCGGCCCGTGGCGCAGGTGCCCGAGCGGGCCGGTCCCGACGAGCCGGGGCAGGTCGTGGAGCGCATCGCGCTCGGACAGGCGCTGGGCACGCTCACCCCGCGCCAGCGCGCCGTGGTGGTGCTGCGCTACTACGAGGACCTGTCCGAGGCGGACACCGCCGCGCTGATGGGCTGTTCCGTCGGCACCGTGAAGAGTCAGACCCACCTGGCGCTGGGCCACCTGCGGCGCGCGCTGCCGCGCTATGCCGAGCAGGCGGAGGACTACGCGGACGGCGGGGCCGCGCTGGCCCTGGCGCGCCGCCGCCGGACCGGCCGCACGGTGGCCGCCGCGCTGCTGACCGTGCCGATGCTGGCAGGCCTGCTGTGGTGTGTCGTGCGCGACCCCGACACCGTCCCGCCGCCGGTGGCCACCACACCGTCCGGCGTCCCGGCTCCGGTCAAGCCGTTGCCGGCTCTGCCGTCCCGGCTGGATGTGAATGCCGCTATCGAGGAGCTGCCCGGCGACCGGGGCATCGGACCAGCGGTGCTGCAGGTGCACGACGGTCGGGCGTTCCCAGGTCCGAGAACCCTCCTGGTCACGCTCGACGGCCACTACTACGAGGTCGTGCCGCCCGAGGCGGGTTTCGTGACCGCCCCGACGCTCTCCCCGGACGGCCGCTGGCTCACCTGGGCGACGTCCGCCGCGACGCTGGTGCGCGACCTTACCGGGACCGAGGTGCGCGAGTTGCCCGCCACGTCGAACGCCCCGCTCTGGTCGCCCAGCGGCGACTGGTTCCTGCTGCCCGCATACGCGGGCAAGGGCGAGACCCTCTTCCACCTGCCCGACTGGACGGCCCGTGAGCTCGCGCCCGTGGTGTCCTGGGACAGGTCGACCAAGGTCGTGCTGGACAGTGGCGAGCTGCTGCGCTCCGCCGGCAGCCCCACCGCGACGGCCGTGCCGATGGAGGTCGTGGATCCGGTGACCGGGGCCGGGCGGGCGATCACCGTCGACGTGGCCGGCCGGCTCGGCCAAGGTGAGTCGATCTACAAGTGGTCGATCCTCCCGGCCCCCGGCAGTTCGGCCGCGGTGGAGGTGGTCGGCCTGAGCTCGCACGGGTCCGCCCAGGTGGTGGGGGTGCTCCAGTTCTCCACGGCCGACGGCCGGGTGCTTCGCCGGATCACGGTGCCGCCGGACGGCCTGGCGTTCCCACTGTGCTTCCGGGGTGGGGAGCTGCTGTGGACGGACCTCAGAACCGTCCGCCGGGCAGCGGTGCCCGAGGGCATGGCACTGCTGATGGAACTCGACGACCCCATGCACGTCGTGGAGCCCGCGGGCTGCGGGCGTTCCACGCAGCTCGGCTCGATGGTCCCCTGACGGTGACCGGTCCGCCTCCCGTGACCGTGCGGGAGGCGGACTGATGCCGCGGCACGTGGGCCGTGCTTCCGCCACAACGGCCGTGCCGGATGATCCCAACCTCCGGGCACGCTGCCGCGTAGGGGGAGTGGAGGTGACGGATGAGCCGATACGACGGCTTCCACGAGTTCGTCGTCGCGCGGGGCGGGGCGCTGTCGCGCACGGCGTTCCTGCTCACCGGCGAGCACCACGCGGCCGAGGACCTGGTGCAGACCGCGCTGGCCAAGGCCGCGACCCGATGGCGGCAGGTCATGGAGTACGGCCAGCCGGAGGCGTACGTCCGGCGCATCATGGTCAACGAGCAGATCTCCTGGTGGCGGCGGCGTCCGGCGCGGCCGATGGCCGAACTGCCCGATCGCGCCGGTCCCGACGAGCCCGGCCGGGTGGTGGAACGGGTCCTGCTCACCCGCGCGCTGGCCACCCTCGCCCCGCGCCAGCGGGCCGTGCTGGTGCTGCGCTACTACGAGGACCTGTCCGAGGCGGACACCGCGGCCGCCATGGGCTGCTCGGTGGGCACCGTCAAGAGCCAGACCAACCTGGCGCTGACCAACCTCCGGCGCTCGCTGCCGCTGGTCGCCGAGCACGCCGGGCAGTACGCCGACGCGCAGGCCGCGCTGGCGACGGCGCACCGGCGGCGGACCCGGCTGGCAGGTGCGGCGGCGGTGCTCGCGGTGCTGCCACTGCTGCTGGGCGCGGTCTGGTACGCGCTGGCCGGTGCCACCCCGCCGCCGCCGGTGACCAGCTCGCCGAGCCCGTCCACGCCCGCCCCGTCGATCTCGCCGGTGACGCTGCCGCCGCTGCCCGCCGCCGTGCCACCCGGTGACGTCCTGGACCTGCCCGCGGACCGGGGCGTGCGCGGCGGTGCGCTGCTGCTGACGAAGCAGACCTCGGACGGCCCCGTCTTCGAGTTGCTGGGCGGCGACGGCCGCCGGTACCGGTTGCCGTCCGCGCCGACCGGCGGGTTCACCGTGGAGCCGGTCCTGTCGCCGGACGGCCGGTGGCTGCTCTGGTCGTCGCCGCAGGGGACCGTGGCGCGCGAGCTGACCACGTCGAGCGTGCACCGGCTGCCGTACGAGCTCACGCAGGCCCGCTGGTCGCCCGCCGGGACCTGGCTGTTCGCGCAGCGCTACCCGGAGGTCGGGGAGGTGCTGGTCAGGACCGGCGACTGGTCGGTGCACGAGTTCGTCCCGGCCGACGCGGCCAGGCCCGTCGCCGCCGTGCTGGACAGCGGCGAGCTGCTGCGGCTCGGCGGCCAGATCACCGACGACACCGTCACGCTCGACCGGCTCGACCCGCTGACGGGGGCCGCCCGCAGGATCACCGTGGACCTGCGGGGCCTGCTGCGCGTCGGGGAGTCCGCCATCGCCGTCAAGATCTTCGACGCGGACGGTGAACGCAGCCGGATCGCCTTCGTCCTGCCCGCCGTCGACGGCACCGCGGGCGTGGAGATCATGCGATCCCGGCCGGGCGGCGCCGATACGGTGACCGCCGTGGTCAGGTTCGCGCTCGGCGACGGCCGCGTGCTGCACCGGATCGACCTGTCGTCCGAGGGGTTCGCGCAGCCCCTGTGCTTCCGCGACGCGGATCTGCTGTGGACCGACGGAACGCGGGTCATCGGCACCGGAGCAGACGCCTACCGCCTGCCGCTCGATCCGGTGTACGGCTACTCGCCGCCCGGGTGCACCCGGGTCGCCCGCCTGGTGGCGGGCGGCTGAGCAGCGGCGGCGCGGTCCGCGGCAGGCTGTCAGAATGATCGGATGGGTGCTCTGCCGATCGTCGACCTGTCCGCCGACCGCGCCGCCGTGGCCGTCGGGATCCGCGCGGCCTGCCGCGACAGCGGGTTCTTCTACCTGGCCGGGCACGGTGTCCCGGACGAGCTGCTCGGGCGGCTCGACGCGGCGTCGCGGGAGTTCTTCGCGCTGCCCGAGGACGAGAAGCTGGAGATCGCGATGGTCCGCGGCGGGCGGGCCTGGCGCGGGTTCTTCCCGGTCGGCGGCGAGCTGACCTCCGGGCGCCCGGACCTCAAGGAGGGCCTGTACTTCGGCGCGGAGCTGCCCGCCGACGACGCGCGGGTGCTGGCCGGGCTGCCGCTGCACGGGTCCAACCTGTACCCGCGGCAGGTGCCCGAGCTGGCCGCGGTCGTCCCGGCGTACCTGGCGGCGCTGACCGGGGTGGCGCAGGAGGTGATGCGCGGTGTCGCGGTGAGCCTGGACCTGCCCGAGGGCTACTTCGCCGACGGGTACACGGCCGACCCGACGGTCCTGTTCCGGATCTTCCACTACCCGCCGTCGCCGGCCGGGGACGACGGCTGGGGCGTCGGCGAGCACACCGACTACGGACTGCTCACCCTGCTCGCCCAGGACGGCAACGGCGGCCTGCAGGTGCGTACGCCGTCCGGCTGGCTCGACGCGCCGCCGGTGCCCGGCACGTTCGTCTGCAACATCGGCGACATGCTGGACCGGCTGACCGGCGGGTACTACCGCTCGACGCCGCACCGGGTGCGCAACGTCAGCGGCAACGAGCGGCTGTCGTTTCCGTTCTTCTTCGACCCGGACTTCTCGGCCGAGGTCCCGCCGCTGCCCGGCCGGGCGCGCGAGGGCGCCGACGGCCGTCCCCGCTGGGACGGCCAGGACCTGCGGGTGTTCACCGGGACCTACGGCGACTACCTGCTCGGCAAGGTCGGCAAGGTGTTTCCCGAGCTGCGTGGCGAGGTCCTGTGACCGTCTCTTCGCCCAACGGGGGACATTCTGTTCACCACCAGGACAACAGCCGTCCATCTCGGCGGGAAAGGGTCGACTGATCGGCTCACCGACCGCTGGAGATGACGTTGACCGCTCGGTTCGAGTTCTACGAGCGGGCGTGCGCCGGCGTCACCTGGCGGCTGCTGTCCAGCAACAACCGTGACCTGGGACGGTCGGGTGTGGGCTTCCCCGACGTCGACGCCTGCCTGCGCGCGGTGGACGAGGTGCGCGCCGCGGCCACCGAGGCCGAGCCGGTGATCCATCGGGTGAGCCGGCTGGCCTGGGCGTGGCGGCTGGAGACCGGTCCGGGTGCGGTCGCCGTGGCCAGCCGCGCCTATCAGCGCCGGGTGCAGGCCCAGACGGCCTGCGACCTGTTCCTCCGCCTGGCCGTCGAGGCCCCGGTCAACACCGACGTCCGCCAGACCCGCAACTGACCCGCCTTCAGCGGGGCCGGGTCAGTCGTGGGCGCCGCGGCGCAGTTGCTTGATGGCGGAACGGTGCTTTTTCGCCTGTAGCCGGCGCTGCTTGGCGCCCTTGCTCATCTTGGTGGGACGGCGGGGTGGCGGAGGGGGTGCCAGCGCCTCGCGCAGCAGGCCGGCGAGGCGTTCGCGGGCGGCCTCGCGGTTGGACAGCTGGGCGCGGTGCTCGCTGGCGGCCACGGTCAGCACGCCGGCGACGAGCCGTCCGCCCAGCCGTTCGAGGATGCGTGAACGGAGCTCGTCGGAGAGCGTGTGGGAGCGCTCCACGTCGAAGGACAGCTCCACCCGGCTGTCGGTGGTGTTGACGCCCTGCCCGCCCGGACCGGAGCTGCGCGAGAAGCGTTCGCGCAGCTCGCTGTCGGGTATCACGAGCTGATCGGTGATCGTCAAGTCCTCGGCCACGGCGCTGCGCACCCCCTTCGGCGTCCTCGTGCGGCCCGCTGATCATGCCGTACGGAGAGCGCGTTCACCGCACGGTTTTCCCTCCAGATCAGTGTAGTCATCGATGTACGACGAAGTTGCTTAAGCGGTTTTCATGGTCCACGTCACAGGATCGTCACGAGGATGACGTCCTATTGACACGTTGGGAGCGCACCCATACCGTGTGTGCACTTATCCGGTTCAGTAGACGCTCCGCTATATCTGGGAGCGCTCCAAGTTGTTTCGGAGGACATATGCGACTGCACAGGTCCGGCTGGGTCGTGGCGACCGCGCTCGTCGCGGTCGGCGCCCTCGCGCTTGCCGGCTGCAAGGGCGGCGGCAGTGACGAGCCGTCGAAGCCCGGCGGCGCGGTCGAGCTGAAGATCGCTTTCTGGGGCGACTTCGGCCTCGACGAACTCAAGGCCAAGTACGAGGCCGCCAACCCGAACGTCAAGATCGTCCTCAACTCGGGTGAGTACAACGCCCAGCACGAGGACCTGCAGAAGAAGCTCATCGCCGGCTCCGGCGCTCCCGACATCGCCGCGATCGACGAGGGCTTCATCGTCAGCTTCCGCAGCCAGGCCGACAAGTTCGTGAACCTGCTGGACAAGGGCGCGAGCAAGTACCAGGACAAGTACCTGGGCTGGAAGTGGAAGCAGTCGCTGTCGGCCGACGGCAAGACGCAGATCGGCCTCGGCACCGACGTCGGCGGCCTGGCCATGTGCTACCGCACCGACCTGTTCAAGGCCGCCGGCCTGCCGGTCGAGCGGGACAAGGTGTCCGCCCTGTGGCCGACCTGGGACGACTTCATCAAGACCGGCCAGGACTACACCGCCAAGTCGAAGAAGAAGTTCGTCGACAACGGCACCAACCTGTTCAACCCGATCCTGGGCCAGCAGCCGGTCGGCTTCTACGACGAGTCCGAGACGCTGAAGATGGACGGCGGCCCGAAGGCCGCGTTCGACATGACGCTCAAGGCCGTCGGCGCCGGCCTGTCGGCCAACCTGCCGGCCTTCTCGCCGGAGTGGAACGCGGGCTTCGTCAAGGGTGACTTCGCGGTGCTGGCCTGCCCGGCGTGGATGCAGGGCCACATCAAGAACACCGCGCCGGACACCGCCGGCAAGTGGGACGTCGCGGCCATCCCCGGTGGCGGCGGCAACTGGGGCGGCTCGTTCCTGACGGTGCCGAAGCAGAGCAAGAATGCCGACGAGGCGTACAAGCTGCTGGAGTGGCTGATCCAGCCGGAGCAGCAGATCGAGATCTTCAAGAAGGTCGGCAACCTGCCCTCGCAGCCCGCCCTCTACAAGGATCCCGCCATCGCCGACTTCAAGAACCCGTTCTTCAGCAACGCCCCGGTCGGCCAGATCTTCAGCAAGACCGCTGAGGGCCTGACCCCGCAGTACCTGGGCAAGAAGAACGGCCCGACCCGGGTCGCGGTCGAGAACGTCATCAACTCCGTCCAGGCCGGCACCACCAAGGCCGCCGACGCCTGGGCGCAAGCGCTCAAGGAAGCCGACAAGGCTTCGAAGGCCTGACCCTGCGTCACACGGCGCGTTGCAGTGGGGATCAGAAGGGGTGGGCGTCTCCCTACGGCGTCCACCCCTTCGCCCGCCGCGACGGGACGTGGCCCGCCATGGCGCTCGCCACGTTCCGCATCATATCGACCATCCTCGGTTAATGGAGGTAATCGTGCGCGGGCTGTCGCACCGGCTGCACCGATTCGACGTGAAGCACATGCCTTACGTCCTGATCGCACCGTTCTTCATCCTCTTCGCGATCTTCGGGTTGTTCCCGTTGATCTTCAACGGCGTGGTGGCCCTGCGCACCTGGCGGCTGGACGATCCGGCCCAGGACGGGTGGGCGGGCCTGGCCAACTTCGAGCGCCTGCTGACCGACGAGGACTTCGGGAACGCGCTCTACAACACCTTCGGCATCTTCGTGCTGTCCACGGTGCCGCAGCTGCTGCTCGCCCTGTGCGTGGCGTTCCTGCTCAACCGCAGGCTGCGCGGGCAGACCTGGTTCCGGGTCAGCATGCTGCTGCCGTACATCACCCCGCTGACCGCGTCCACGCTGGTCTTCCTGGTGGTGTTCGGGCGCGACACCGGCGTGGCCAACTGGGTGCTGTCCGTCGTCGGCGTGGACGCGATCGACTGGCGCGCGGGCAAGCTGCAGTCCTGGGTGGCCATCGCCACGATGGTCAACTGGAAGTGGATCGGCTACAACGCGCTGCTCTACCTGTCGGCGATGCAGACCATCCCGCGCGACATCTACGAGGCGTCCGCGCTGGACGGCGCGACCGCCTGGAAGCAGCTGTGGCGGATCACCGTGCCGATGATCCTGCCCGTCGTGATCTTCACCGTGGTGCTGTCCACCATCGGCGGCCTGCAGCTGTTCACCGAACCGATGCTGCTCGACTCGAACCCGGCGTCGGCCAGCGGCGGCTCCAACGGCGAGTGGCAGACCATCGCCCAGCTCATCTACAAGGTCGGCTGGAAGAACCTCAACCTGGGCTACGCCGCGGCGATGTCCTGGGCCCTGTTCCTGATCATCGTGGTCGTCGCGGTCGTCAACACCGTGCTGACCAACCGGCTCGGAGGAGGAAAGCGGTGAGCACCACCACCGACACCCGCGTCGCGAACCCGCCCGGCGCAGACCCCGGCGAGGCCGCGCCGCGCCGCAAGGTCAAGCCGTCCATGTCGGGGCGCGCGCCCCAGGACACCCCGGCCGGCAAGTGGACGTACCTCCTGCTCGGCCTCACCTTCCTGCTGTCGATCTACCCGATCTACTGGATGTTCGTCATCGCGACGAGCACCGACGCGGCGCTGGCCGAGATCCCGCCGAAGTTCCTGCCGGGCGGCGAGTTCATGAAGAACCTCGACGAGGTCTTCTCGCTGCAGGACGTGTACTTCGCCGAGTCGCTGGTCAACAGCCTCATCGTGTCCACCGTGGTCACCGTGTCGGTGCTGTTCTTCTGCTCGGTGGCCGGCTTCGCGTTCGCCAAGCTGCGGTTCCGGGGCAGCCGGATCCTGATGGTGATGGTCGTGCTGACCCTCACCGTGCCCAACCAGCTCGGCATCGTCGCGCTCTACATCCTGATGGGCTACCTGCCCGGCGAGGGCGGCTGGAACGGCAGCCTGCTCGCGGTCATCGTGCCCGGCCTGGTCAGCGCGTTCGGCGTGTTCTACATGCGGCAGTTCATCCTGGGCGCGGTGCCCGACGAGCTGATCGAGTCGGGGCGCGTCGACGGCGCGACGACCATGCGCATCTACTGGAGCATCGTGCTGCCCGCGGTCCGGCCCGCGCTGGCCGTGCTGGGCCTGCTCACCTTCGTCGGCAGCTGGAACGACTTCCAGTGGCCGCTGATCACGCTGGGCGGCACGGACTACCCGACCTCGATGGTCGCGCTGTTCGACCTGGCCAGCGGTAATTATGTGCTGTACCGGCGGGTGCTCGCCGGCGCGTTCGTGGCTACCGTGCCACTGATCATCTTGTTGTTCGTCGGGGGCAGGCAGATCGTCCGCGGCATCATGGAGGGTGCGGTCAAATCGTGATGATGGCGTCTCGGTCCCGAAGCATGGTCCAGCTCCACCACGGCTGGCAGGTGTCGGCGCGCAACACGCCGGTGCCGGTCAGCCGGGTGCCGGCGACCGTGCCCGGGTGCGTGCACACCGACCTGCTGGCGGCCGGTCTCATTCCCGATCCGTTCCTGGACGCGAACGAGACCGAGCTGAACTGGATCGGGCGCACCCAGTGGACGTACGAGACCAGTTTCCAATGGTCCGGCCCGGTCGACGACCGGATCGACCTGGTGTGCGCGGGGCTGGACACCGTCGCCGCCATCTCGCTCAACGGCACCGAGGTAGGGCGCACCGCGAACATGCACCGCGGCTACCGCTTCGACCTGCGCTCGGCGCTCACCCCCGGCCGCAACGACCTGCGCATCACCTTCGACTCGCCGTACGAGTACACGGCGGCGATGGCGCGGCAGGTCGGCTCCCGGCCGGGGGCCTACGACGAGCCGTACAACCTGATCCGCAAGATGGCCTGCAACTTCGGCTGGGACTGGGGCCCGACCGTGGTGACCGCCGGCATCTGGCAGCCGATCGGCCTGCACAGCTGGTCGACGGCGCGGCTGGCGCAGGTGCGCCCGCAGATCACCGTGGACGGCACGACCGGTGTGGTGGACGTGCACGTCGACGTCGAGCGGGCGTCCACCGAGTCGCTGCACGTCACCGTCGAGGTCGGCGGCGTGGTCGGGGTGGCCTCGATCGGCGCGGGCAGCATCGGCGCCACGCTGCGGCTGAGCGTGCCGGACGTGGCGCGCTGGTGGCCGCGCGGCTACGGCGAGCAGCCGCTCTACCCGCTGCGCGTGGTGCTGGCCACCGAGGGCGGCCGGGAGCTGGACCGCTGGGAGCGGCGCGTCGGCTTCCGCACGGTGCGCGTCGACACCACCCCGGACGAGCACGGCACGCCGTACACGGTGGTGGTCAACGACAAGCCGGTGTTCGTGAAGGGGGTCAACTGGATCCCCGACGACGCCTTCGTCACCCGGATCACCCGGGAGCGGCTGGCCGAGCGCTTCCGCCAGGCGTGCGACGCGAACATCAACTACCTGCGGGTATGGGGCGGCGGGCGCTACGAGTCGGAGGACTTCTACGAGCTCGCCGACGAAATGGGCCTGATGGTGGGGCAGGACTTCCTGTTCGCCTGCGCGGCATACCCGGAGGAGGAGCCGTTCGCGGCCGAGGTCGCGGCCGAGGCCCGTGAGCACGTGGTGCGCCTGGCCTCCCACCCCAGCCTGGTGACGTGGACCGGGAACAACGAGAACATCTGGGGCTTCGCCGACTGGGGCTGGCCGGAGCAGCTGCACGGGCGCAGCTGGGGCGCGGGCTTCTACCACGAGCTGCTGCCCTCGATCGTGGCCGAACTGGATCCGACCCGGCCGTACTGGCCGGGCAGCCCCTGGTCGGGCACGCCGGACATCCACCCGAACGACCCGGCGCACGGCACCATGCACATCTGGGACGTGTGGAACCAGATCGACTACACGCACTACCGGGACTACATCCCCCGGTTCTGCGCCGAGTTCGGGTTCCAGGCCCCGCCGGCGTACGCGACGCTGCGCCGGGCGCTGCACGACGAGCCGCTGGCCAGCGACTCACCCGGCATGCGCCACCACCAGAAGGCCGCCGACGGCGACCTCAAACTGCGGCGCGGGCTGGACGCCCACCTGCCCGAGCCGCACGGCTTCGACGACTGGCACTACCTCACGCAGGTCAACCAGGCCCGCGCGATCCAGCTGGCCGTCGAGCACTTCCGCTCCCACCAGCCCGTCTGCATGGGCGCGATCGTCTGGCAGCTCAACGACTGCTGGCCGGTGACGTCCTGGGCGGCGATCGACGGCGACGGGCGGCGCAAGCCGCTGTGGCACGCGCTGCGCGCCGCGTACGCCGACCGCCTTCTCACGATCCAGCCGCGCGACGGCGGCCTGGCCCTGGTCGCGTCCAACGACACCGACCAGCCGTGGCAGGCCGAGGCGACCGTGACCAGTCACGATCTCAGCGGCAAGGCCCTGGCCATGACCACGGTCGACGTCGACGTCGCGCCGCGTTCGGTGACGGTGACGCCTATCCCGGACAGTGTGGCGCTGCCCGAGGAACCCCGGTCCGAGCTGCTGCGGGCCGTCGCCGGGGAGCAGCAGGCCTGGTGGTTCCACGCCGAGGACCGCGAGATCGACTACCCGGTCGCCCGGTACGAGGCGCACGTCGAGCGCACCGCCGTCGGCTACGACGTCACCGTCACCGCCGGAACCATCCTGCGCGACCTGTCCCTGTTCCCCGACCGCCTCGACCCGGCCGCCACCGTCGACCAAGCCCTGGTCACGCTGCTGCCGGGCGAGTCGGTCACCTTCACGGTCCGGAGCGCCCCGGATCTCGACACCGCAGCACTGGCCGCCCAGCCGGTGCTGCGCTGCGTCAACGACATCGACCCGCGGAGCGCCTGACCGCGGCGAGCACGATCTCGGCGGGCCGTGGCCGTTCCGGCGACCACGGACCGCCGAGACCTTCTGATCGGTAAGGCCCCTCTTCCACGGATGCCGACCGGCCACCGCGACCCGCTCGACGCCGTCCCGCCGCACCACCGGCGGCGTGCGGGCGGGCCGCACCGACCGGCGGCGAAAGGAGCACGCACATGAACAGACGGATCCTGGCGGTCGCCGCCGGGGCGCTGATCCTGCTGCTCGGCACCGGCAGCGGCACCGCCGCCGCGGCCGGTGGCCACCACGACGCGGGGTTCGTGACCCGCCACGGCAGTGACCTGAAACTGAACGGCAAGCCGTTCCGGTTCGCCGGGACGAACAACTACTACCTGATCTACTCGTCGCAGGTGATGGTCGACGACGTGTTCGCCCGCGCCGAGGCGGCGGACCTGACCGTGCTGCGCAGCTGGGGCTGGCTCGACATCGGCAACCAGGACGACTCCGGTTCGGTGTCGGGCAAGAAGAACGGCGTCTACCTGCAGTACTGGGACGGCACGCGGCCCGCGTACAACGACGGGCCGGACGGTCTGCAGCGGCTGGACTACGTGCTGTGGAAGGCTGGGCAGACCGGGATCAAGCTGGTCATCCCGTTCACCAACAACTGGTCCGACTTCGGCGGCATCGACCAGTACGTGCGCTGGGCCGGGGCCGACAACCACGACGACTTCTTCACCGACCCGGTCATCAAGGGCTGGTACAAGGACTGGATCAGTCACCTGCTCAACCGGGTGAACCCGCTGACCGGCCTGGCGTACAAGGACGACCCGGCGGTGATGATGTGGGAGCTGGGCAACGAGCCGCGCTGCAAGGGTTCCGGCCTGTATCCGCCGTCGGCCTCGTGCACCCCGGCCACGCTCACCGCCTGGGCCGACGAGATGACCCGCCACGTCAAGAACGTCGACAGCAGGCACCTGGTCGGCGTCGGTGACGAGGGCTTCTACTGCGACGACCCGGCCTCGGCGGACTGGACCACCAACTGCGGCGAGGGCGTCGACTCGGTCGCGCTCGGCAGGCTGCCCGCGGTGGACGTGGTCTCGTTCCACCTCTACCCGGACGGCTGGGGCAACAAGACCGCCCAGTGGGGCGCCGACTGGATCAAGCGGCACAACCGCGACGCCAAGAAGGCGACCAAGCCGTCCATGCTCGGCGAGTTCGGCTGGCGCGACAAGGCCACCCGCAACCCCGTCTACCAGCAGTGGACCGAAGCCGCCGCGAGCGACGGCGGGGACGGCTTCCTCTACTGGATGCTCAACGGCGTCCAGGACGACGGCACCATGTACCCCGACTACGACGGCTTCACCGTGGCCTGCCCCGGCACGGTCTGCCAGACCATCACCAACGCCGGGACCATCATCAGCAGTGGCCGGCGCACCTTCCCGCCGGTCGCCGACCACGACAACGCGGTGGTGCCGTTCGGCACGACGGCCACGCTCAGCCCGGCGGCCAACGACATCGCGTACCAGACGCACGTCCGGGTCGACAAGATCGATCTGGATCCGGCCGCGGACGGGCGGCAGACCAGCGCGGCCGTGCCCGGCGGTGCGTTCACCCTGGCCGCCTCAGGGCAGCTCACGTTCACCCCGAACGAGGGCTTCACCGGCAAGGCGGCGGTGGACTACACGATCCGCGACACGGCGGCCAGGCTGTCCAACGTGGCCACCGTGACCGTGACCGTGCTGCCCGACCCGACCGCCGCCATCCCGCTCGCCTCCTGGGAGACCGGCGTCGAAGGCTGGGCCCCCGGCAACTGGCAGACCAACGCGGGCACCCTCAGCGCGCAGACGACGTTCGCCACCGACGGCACGTCCGGCCTGCACGCCGACGCCGCCGACGGCGGCTGGTTCGGGGTCAGCCTCCCCGCGCCGGTGGACCTGTCGGGCAAGTCGTATGTCAAGTTCGATCTGCGCACCGCCACGGCCGGCACCTCCACCAGCATCGTGCTGCAGACCGGCCCCTCCTGGACCTGGTGCCAGGGCCCCTTCAACTGGGTCAACCAGGACACCGCCCTGGCCACCGTCGAGGTGGATCTCAACACCGGCCTGTCCTGCGACCCGTCCTCCCTCAACGAGGTCCACGCCGTCTACCTCTGGCTCAGCCCCGGCTCCTTCGACCTGGACAACCTCCGCGCCGAGTAGCCCGAGCAAACGAGCGAAAGGAAGGGCACCTTCACATCGCTATGCGATGTAGAAGGTGCCCTTCCCAACGCCTGAGGCCGAATGGGCTGGGAAGACGGGGCTGTCGCAGCCCCTCGCGGGTGTCGCGGCGGTCAGGCGGCCGCGGGCAGGGCGATCGTGTGGTTCGTGTGGGTGACCTTGGCGCGCAGGTAGCGGAGGTTGTCCGGCTTGGCGTGCACGGCGGTGGGGACGACGTGGGCCACCTCGACGCCGTGGTCGCGCAGCTGGCTGGGCTTGTCCGGGTTGTTGGTGAGCAGGTCGATGCGGGGCACGCCGAGGGCGGCCAGCATCTGCGCGGCGGCGGTGTAGTCGCGCTCGTCGTCGCCGAACCCGAGCGCCCGGTTCGCGGCGTAGGTGTCCAGTCCCGCGTCCTGCAGGGCGTACGCGTCGAGCTTGGCGTACAGGCCGATGCCCCGGCCCTCCTGGCGCAGGTAGAGCAGGTAGCCGCCGCGCTCGGTGATGCGCTGCACGGCCTCGCGCAGCTGCGGGCCGCAGTCACAGCGAGCCGAGCCGAAGACGTCGCCGGTCATGCACTCCGAGTGGGCGCGGACCAGCGGGGTGGCCGCGTTCGCGAAGTCGCCGAGGCCGAGCGCGAGGTGCTCCAAGCCGTCGGACAGGCCGGTGAAGGTGAAGACCTCGGCGGTGGTGGCGTACCCGTCGGGAAAGCGCAGCGGAACGGTCACCCTCGTGCGTACACCCAGCTGCTCGGTCATCGCTCACCAGTCTCGTCGTCGGAACGTGCCCATTCAGGTAACGCGCACGTTGCTACTTGATTGTTGAAGCATCAAGAACTGTGTGAAATTCCCTCACCTCCCTCTGTGCGCTACGCCACACGCCGCGTAGCATCCGCAGCCATGACCGTGTCGCCCCCCACATCCTCCGAGGTCACCGCCCCCGACCAGGACCAACCGCTCACCGGCGGGGTACGCGCCGGGTACGCGCTGGGCTCGCTGGCCACCGGAGCCTTCGGCACCGTGCCCGGCCTGCTGCTGCTGCCGTACCTGACCGACAACCTGGGCGTCGCCGCGGGGCTGGCCGGCCTGCTGGTGCTCGTGCCGAAGGCCTGGGACGTGCTGATCAACCCGGTCGCGGGCCGTATCTCCGACCGCACCGTGTCCCGCTGGGGCGCCCGGCGGCCCTACCTGCTGTTCGGCGGGCTCGCCGTGGCGGTGCTGTTCGCGGCGATGTTCGCCGGGCCGTTCGGGGCCGGCTCGGGGGCGGCGCTCTACGTCGCGGTCGCGTTCCTGCTCACCGCCACCGCGTACGCCTTCTTCCAGGTGCCGTACGTGGCGATGCCCGCCGAGATGACCGACGACTACAGCGAACGCACCCGCCTGATGACCTGGCGGGTCGCCGTGCTCGCGGTGGCGATCCTGGTCTCCGGCGCGGTCGCCCCGATCGTGGTGCAGGCCGGGGGCGGCGGCGTGCCCGGACACCGCTGGATGGGCGTGTTCGTCGCCGCGCTCATCGTGGTCGGCGCGCTCGGTTCGTTCTTCGGCACCCGTCGCGCTCCGGTCGGCCGGGTCACCGAGAGTGAGCCGACGCTGCGCGCGCAGCTCGCAGTGGTACGCCGGAACAAGCCGTTCACCGTGCTGCTGACCGTGTTCGTGGTGCAGTCGATCGGCGTCGCGACGATGCTGGCCGGGGTCAAGTACGTCGCCGACCACGTGCTCCAGCGCCCCGAGGACGGCCCGACGCTGCTGTTCGCCTGCTTCGTCGGCCCGGCGCTGCTGGTCATGCCGCTGTGGAGCCGGGTCGGCGCGCGGGTCGGCAAGACGAAGGCGCTGGTGCTGGCCTCGGTGCTGCTGTCCGGCGGTGCGCTGGCGCTGATCGTGGCGGGGTCCGTGCCGCCGGTGGTGGCGTACGTCATCACGGGCGTGATCGGCGTCGGCTACGCGGGCCAGCAGGTGTTCGCGATGGCGATGCTGCCCGACTGTGTCGCGTACGACGCGGCCCGCACCGGCCGCCGCCAGGCGGGCGTGTTCACCGGCCTGTGGACGGCGGGGGAGACGTTCGGCCTCGCACTCGGCCCCGGCCTCTACGCGCTGGTGCTGCAGCTGTCCGGTTACACCTCCTCGGCCGGTGGCGCGGTGGCGCAGTCCGACGGCGCGAAGCTCGGCGTGCTGCTCGGCTTCAGCCTCGTGCCCGCGCTGCTGGTCGGCCCGGTGACGCTGCTGCTGCGCCGCTACGACCTGACCCCGGAGCGCCTGGCATCCGTGCAGGTGGAGAACGGCAGTGCCGCAAAAGATAGTGTGGCCCGATGATCGACGCACTCCCGCCCCAGGGCGTCCCCGCCGACCAGGTGCTCGCCGAGCTGCGCGGGATGCGCGCCGCGGACCTGCCCACGCACGGCGGGCGGCTGTTCGCCTATGTCTACGACCCGGCCAAGGCGGGCCTCGACGAGCTGGCGATGTCCGCGTACGCCCTGTCCGCCCACGTGAACGGCCTGGACCCGACGGCGTTCCCGTCCCTGCTCGCGACCGAGAACGCGCTGGTCGCCGCCGCGGCCCGGGTGCTCGGGGCGGGTCCCGGCACGGACGCGCCGGATGTGGTCGGCTCGGTCACCAGCGGCGGCACCGAGTCGCTGATCCTGGCCGTGAAGACGGCCCGCGACGCGCACCCGGAGATCACCTCGCCGCGCCTGGTCGCCCCGTCGACGGCGCACGCGGCGTTCGCCAAGGCCGCGCACTACCTGGGTGTGGCGCTGGACCTGGTGCCCGTCGACCCGGAGACGTTCACGCCGGACCCGGCCGCGGTCGCCGCCGCGATCACCGCGGACACGGTGCTGGTGGCGTGCTCCGCGCCGTCGTACGCGCAGGGGGTCGTGGATCCGGTCGAGCAGATCGCGGCGATCGCCGCGGAGCGGGGCGTGCGCTGCCACGTGGACGCGTGCTTCGGCGGCTGGGCGCTGCCGTTCCTGCGCCGGGTCGGGGTCGCGGTGCCCGCGTTCGACTTCAGTCTGCCGGGCGTGACGAGCATGTCGGTGGACCTGCACAAGTACGCGTACACGCCCAAGGGGGTGTCGGTGCTGCTGCACCGCGACGCGGGCCTGCGCCGCCCGCAGTACTTCGCCTTCGCCGACTGGCCCGGCTACACCATGGTCAACCCGGTGATCTCGTCGACGCGGTCCGGCGGCCCGATCGCGGCGGCGTTCGCCACGCTGCGCCACGTCGGCGACGAGGGTTACCTGGAGCTGGCCCGGCAGACCCGCGACGCCGTCGCCGGGCTGGCCAAGGCGGTGTCCGAGGTGGACGGGCTGCGGCTGCTCGCCCCGGCCGACTTCACGGTCGTGTGCCTGACCTCGGACGACCCGGGGCTGGACCTGTTCGTGCTGGCCGACGAGCTGGCCGCGCGGGGCTGGCACACCCAGCCGCAGCTGCCGTACGCGGGCATCCCGGCCAGCATCCACCTCACCGTGACCGCGTCGGTGCTGCCGCAGGTGCCGCAGTTCGGCCCCGCGCTGGCCGAGTCGGCCGCCGCCGCCCGAGCCCACGGCCCGGTCGAGCTGCCCACCGAACTCCTGGCCATGGCCGCCCACCTGCCGCCGGACCAGCTCACGGCCGAGATGGTCGCCGGCCTGGCCGACACCTTCGGCCTCACCGGCGGCGAACCCGGCGCGGCCCCCCGGATGGCCGTCGTCAACGCCGTCCTCGCCGCCGCCCCGCCGCGGCTGCGCGAACGCCTCCTGGTCGAGTTCGTCAGTCTCCTCCAGCGTCCGTCGTGGTAGCGGTGAAGTGATCGCCGTTTCGTGTCAGAAACCGTGGTCTACCAGACCTTCTGACACGAAACGGCGATCATGCCACCGCGGCGGCGCGGTTACTTGCGGAGGAGGCAGGTGAGGCGGGCGGTGCAGACGCGCTGGTCGTCTTCGTCGGTGATGACGATTTCGTAGGTGACGATGCTGCCGCCGCGGTGTAAAGGGGTCGCCACACCGGTGACCAGGCCAGAGCGGGCGGCTCGGTGGTGGGTGGCGCTGATGTCCACGCCGACCGCGTACGGCCGCCCGATGGTCGAGCCGTGCAGGGTGGCCCCGATCGAGCCGAGGGTCTCTGCCAGCACGCAGGACGCGCCGCCGTGCAGCAGCCCGAAGGGCTGGGTGTTGCCCTCCACCGGCATCGTCGCGACGAGCCGCTCCGGGGTCGCCTCCAGCAGCTTGATGCCCATGCGCTCGGCCAGCGCGCCCTGCATGGTCGTGTCGTAAGTCATCTCCACCCGCCGCACGTTACCCGCCGGTCAACCCGGCGGGCAGGGGCCCGGAGACGGTTCCGGGGAACCCGCGGCCTCCGGGGGAGCGGAGGGGGCGGATTCCCCAGAAACAGGCCGGGCGGCACAGCCGCGGATCAGGGGGTGGACCCGCGGTAGTGGCCCAGCGTGGCGATTCCGACGATCCAGCCCACGAACAGGCCGTAGATGGCGCCGGAACCGGCCGCCTGGAAGGCGCCCAGCAGCGAGGCGTCCGAGCGGATGAAGGCGGTGAGCAGACCGGCCACCGCACCCGCGAAGATGTACCCCGACCAGCCGGCCAGCAGCTGGCTGAAGCTGCCGCGGGCGCGTCCCAGCTGGGCGTTGGTCGACAGGGCCAGGAACACGGCCGTCAAGATGATGAGAAGGATCGCCTTGAGGTCGGCGGCGAGCACGTCCTGCACCGAGCTGTCTGCGTCGAAGCTCCAGGCAGGCCACGTCAGCAGCTTGAGAAACCAGCCGCCGGCGGTGTTGGTGTCGGCGTTGTCGTTGGCCCAGTCGACGTAGACGGGGCTGCCGAACACCAGCACGAGGATGAGTGCGGCGATGACGCCCGCACCGGTCGCGGTGCGGTATCGCGATGCGGTCAGTACCATGGCGCCCCGATTGCCGAGCGCCACGGTCAGTAAACATCCGTGTCCAGTGTGTACTGATTAATCCTTCGTACCCGGGCGCACAGCGGACGTGCGCCCGGCTCTCAGGGGATCACGGGGCCCGCCGCGGCTGAACCGCCTGCGGGTGGCGTTTGGCCGACATCCGGGCGGCCAGCCAGACGAAGAACATGGCCAGTGCCAGCTGGATGATGTGCCTGATCCAGTCGATGCCTCGGGTCTCGCCGACGCCGAGCCAGGTGGCGATGATGCCGCCCAGCGTCGCGGCCAGGATCCCCGCGATCACCGTCATCAGCGCGGAGATGTTCTGCCGGCCCGGCAGCAGCAGCCGGCCCAGGTATCCGACGATCGCGCCGCCGATGATGCCCCAGAGGATCGCCCCGATCATGTACGCCTCCCGTGATCATGACTGCTACGTGGCCAGTATCGGCCGGTCCCGGGAGGGTATGGAGTTGTTTGGGGATATTCGTCGGCCTCGGGCCCGGCAGGAGGATGCTGCGCGCTCAGGCGCCGCTCGGGGCGGCCACGATGCAGGACGGGTTCGGCACGGCGACGGTCTCGCCGGTCGGCTCGGGCAGTCCGGTGACCGGATCCCGGCGGAACACGGTCACCGTGTCGCCGTCCTGATCGGCCACATAGAGGAAGTCGCCGACCAGCGCGAAGTGCCGCGGCCAGCGGCCGGTCGGCACGTCCGCGACCGGGCGCAGCGTGCCGCCCTGCACCGCGAACACGGTGAGGCAGTCCGCGCCCCGGTTGGCGAGGTAGAGGAACCGCCCGTCGCCGGAGCACTCCAGGTGGCTCGGATAGTTGCGCTCGCCCGGCTCGCCGACGGTCGCCGCGACCGACGACACCGGCCGCAGCCGGCCGTCGGCGGCCTCGCAGACGACCACGGTGGAGTCCAGCTCCCCGGCGACGAAGACCACGCCGGACGGGTGGAACGCCAGGTGGCGCGGACCCATCCCGGCGATCAGCGGGGAGGTCGCCACGTGCCGCAGGCCGTCGGGCCCGGCGGCGTAGCTGCGCACCTCGTCGGTGCCCAGGTCGGTGACGTACAGCAGCCCGTCGGGGGCGAGCAGTGCCATGTGCGCGTGCGGGGACTCCTGGCGCTCGGCGTCCGGGCCGCTGCCCTCGTGCGCCACCAGCTGGTGGTACGGCAGCAGCGCCCCGTCGTCGCCGATCGCGAACACGCTCACCGAGCCGCCGCTGTAGTTGGCCGCCACCACGAACCGGCCAAGCGGGTCGACGGCCAGGTGGCAGGGGTCGGCGCCGCCACTGGGCTGCGCGCCGAGCAGCTGGAGCCCGTCGCCGGTCACCGCGTACGACAGCACCTGCGCGGCGGACTCGGAGGCCGCGTACAGGTGGGTGCCGTCGGGGTGCCAGGCGAGCCACGACGGGTCGACCGCCGCGACGGGGGAGTGTGCCGGTGCCAGCCGACCGGTCTGCGGGTCCTGCCGCCAGGCGGTGATCGCCAGCTCGGGGCCGGCCTTCGCCGTGTAGGAGCCGATGTGGACCAGGTCAGCGGGAACCGAAGGCATGACAGGCAGCTTAGTGCGCGGCGGGCGGCGGCAGCCGGGTCGGTCCCGCCGACCGGAACCGCACCCGCGCCGCGCGCACCCGAACCGCAGGCCCCCCGCGCCGGTGGACGGCCGTCCTCAGGCGGGCGCGGCCGGCAGGTGCACCTCGAACCGGCAACCGGCGGCGGTGTTGGCCACGCCGACCCGGCCGCCGTGCGCCTCGACCAGCCCGGCCACGATGGCCAGCCCCAGCCCGCCGCCGCCGTCGGCGTCCGGGGTGCGCGCCTTGGCGCCGCGGAACGCGACGTCGAAGACGTGTGGCAGGTCCGACTCGGCGATGCCGCCGCAGGTGTCCGCGACGGCCAGCCAGCCGCCCTCGGCGTCACGTCCGCCGGTCACTGTCACCGTGCCGTCGGCGGGGGTGTAGCGCACCGCGTTGAGCAGCAGGTTCGCCACGATCCGGGACAGCTCGCGCTCACCCGCCCGCACCACCGGCCAGTCGCCGTCGGCGACCAGGCGCACGCCCCGCGTGGCGGCGACCGGCGCGGCCGCGGCGACGGCGTCGGAGACCACCTCGCCCAGCGGCACGTCGACGGGGGACAGCTGCAGCGCCCCGGCGTTGATCCGGGACAGCTCGAACAGGTCGTCGACCAGCGCGGCCATCCGGTCGGTGCCGGTGCGGATGCGGCGGTGGTACTCGGCGACGGCGGCCGGGTCGCTGACCACGCCGTCCTCCAGCGCCTCGGCCATGGCCCGCATCCCGGCCAGCGGGGTGCGCAGATCGTGCGACACCCAGGCGACCAGGTCGCGGCGGCTCGCCTCGACCTGCCGCTCGCGCTCGCGGGCGTCGGCCGCCCACATCGCCGAGCGGGCCAGCCGCCACGCCACCCAGCCGCCGATCAGCAGGCTCACCAGCCCCGACAGCGGCACCACGACGAGCAGCACGTGCAGGTCGTGCGGCGAGATGAACATGCCCTCGGCGACCGCCAGCACCCCGGCCAGCAGCGCCAGCACCGTGGCCACCAGCAGCACGCACACGTTCAGCGTGAGCGAGCGGCGGTGCAGCAGGCGCAGCAGCAGCGCCGCGGGCAGCCAGACGACGGCCGCGCCGGCCAGTGCGGCGAGCAGGATCAGCAGCACGTCACGCACCGTCGGCCGCCCGCACCGGTTCGTACCGGTAGCCGACGCCCCAGACGGTGTGGATGCGCTGCGGCATGGCGGGGTCGGGTTCGATCTTCTCCCGCAGCCGTCGCACGTGGACGGTGACCGTGGACTGGTCGCCGAAGGTCCAGCCCCACACCGACTCCAGTAGCTGAGCCCGGCGCAGCGCCTCGTTCGGGTGCGCCATCAGGTACCCCAGCAGGTCGAACTCGCGCACGGTCAGCGCCAGCTCGCGGCCGTCGAGGTGGGCGGTGCGGCGCACCGGGTCGACGACGAGCCCGCCGTCGGTCAGCACGGCGGACGGCACGGCCTGCGGCGCGGTGCGGCGCAGCACGGACTGGGCACGCAGCACCAGCTCGCGCGGGGAAAACGGCTTGGTCACGTAGTCGTCCGCGCCGACCTGCAGGCCGACGATGCGGTCGACCTCCTCGCCGAGCGCGGTCAGCATGATGATCGGCACGCCGGGGCCGGGCTTGGCGCGCAGCCGCCTGGCCACCTCCAGCCCGTCGATGCCGGGCAGCATCAGGTCCAGGATGATCAGATCCGGGCGTTCCCGGGCGTACGCGTCCAGCGCGGACGGCCCGTCGGCGGCCAGCACCACCCGGTGCCCGGCGTGCTCCAGGTAGCGGCGTACCACGTCGCTGACGGTCGGGTCGTCGTCGACGACGAGCACGCTGGTGGCCATATCGCGAGCGTACGTCGTGATCATCGGCGGCGACCGCGTGCCGGCGCATCGGATCCTTACGATCCGCGAACGTGGGACCCCACCGCGTCGGCGTGGGCCTTAGCGTCAGGGCATGACGAGGTTGTTCCGCAAGCCCGCCTTCTGGGCGGTGGCCGCGGTGGCGGCCGTGGGCCTGGCGTTCGGCCTGTACTGGTTCCAGCCCTGGAAGCTGCTCACCTCGAAGACCGTCAACGACGCCGCCCCGGTGGTGGTGGCCACGAGCGCGACGCCGTCGCCGGACTCCTCGCCGGCCGCGGGCGCGCCCTCGCCGCCGGCCGTCGCCGTGCTGGTCGCCGAGGGAAGGCTCGTCACCCACGAGCACGACACCTCCGGAACCGCGCAGCTCGTGCGGCTGCCCGACGGCGCCTACCAGGTGATCCTTCGCGATCTGGCCACATCGGACGGGCCCGACCTGCGGGTCTGGCTCACCGATCAGCCCGTGCTGCCCGGCCGCGACGGCTGGCACGTCTTCGACGACGGCAGGCACGTCGAGCTGGGCCGCCTCAAGGGCACGCACGGCACCCAGGTCTACGCCGTGCCCGCGACGGCCGACCCGACCGAGCTGCGCAGCGTGACCATCTGGTGCGCCCGCTTCAAGGTCTCCTTCGCCGCCGCGCCGCTGGCGGCGTGACCGGGCTGTCCGCGGCTCAGGCCGGGACGGAGCGGGCCGCGTCGGGGTCCCAGCACCAGCCGGGCAGCAGCACCCCGCCGACCCAGCGGGGGAAGGTCTGCCAGGTCGCGTCGCCGTGCAGGATCCGCTGGCCGTACGCGGTGAGCTGGTAACCGCCGTCGCGCAGCGCCAGCGCCGGGCGCTCGGCGTCGTGCAGCCGCCGCAGCACCGGCAGCAGCATGACGTCCCCGAGATAGGGCAGCGGATCGCCCTCCTGGTGCGCCTGGTAGACAGCGGGGAACGGCAGCGGCCCGGCGCTGACCGCGCGCAGGCACAGCCGCTCCGACAGGGACAGCCCGTCGGTGGTCCACGGCAGCTCCGCCAGGTGCCGGCGCACCGCCCGGGACAGGAAGGGCAGCGCGTCGCCGCCGACCCCGGCCAGCGCGACCGGATCCGGCGCGGACAGCGCGGCCCAGGCCCGTTCCGCGGCGGCGAACTGGTCCGGACTGACCGGCCGCTCCCGTCCGGCGAGCGTCGCCAGCTGAGGTGCGGACAGCTGCCCGAACCCGATGAACGGCTCCTCGCCGGGGAACGCATCGATCGACAGCAGCCGCAGCCGTTCGTGCAGCGCGGGCCGGTGCGCCAGCAAGGCCAGCAGCCGGATGAGGATCGCCTGGTCGAACCAGTCGTGCTCGAACCACAGCAGTACGCGGTCGTAGGTGTCGAGGGTGTCGAGCGCGGCGCGCTCCTGCGACAGGCGCTCGCGGACATGCGCGACGTCGAGGTCGTACGCCGGCGCGAGCCACTGCGCGCGTACGGCGTCGAACTCGGCGGGGTCAGCCGTGCGGGGGACCGGGCCCTGGCACACCGGGTCCGTGAACGGCACGAAGTCTCCGCGGAAACCGGCCGGCCCGAGGGTCTCCCGGAGGTCGTCGCCGCAGCGTACGTGGGCGGTGCGCATGGGCGTCAGTCTAGGTGCGACAGCCGTCGGCGACCGGTCGACGGGCTGAGCGGGCAGGTGTTACCGACGGTATGACCCATCGACATATGCGTGCTTGGGAACCTATCATTTCGTCATGGCGCGGACTCGTACGGTGACAGGTGCCGGGATCATCGCAACCGTGGCGCTCGTCCTTCTGTTCGGTAATCAGCCCTTCGTGGAGTGGGTGTCGAGGCACACCAGCTCCGACAATGCGTGGGGCTGGTTCCTGCGTGTGCTGACCTGGCCCCGGTGGGCCTTCGGTCCCGTCGACGGATCCAGCGGCGCGATGCGCCGGCTGCTCGCCGACGACCTGCGCGCGCTGCTGCTGATCCTCTTCGTGGCCCTCATCCTCGGCGTGGTCAGCAAGGCGGTCACCGGTGGCGCCGGCGGCTTCCTGCTCGGCTGGTCGGCACTGATCTTCGGATCGGCGCTGGCGGCCTTCATTACCTCCTTCATCATCAGCGACCCGACCTTCGTCGGGGCGCTCCAGGCCGCCGCCGCCGGTTCGGCCTACGGGCTGTTCGTCGGCTGGGTCGTCGGGGCGCTGACCGGCACCGCCAAGGGCGCCGGCTCCTAGCGCACACCTCGCGGTGCCCGCGGCCGAGGCGGGCACCGCGAGGTGCGACCTGGCCGGCGTACGTGCACGTCGTTCACAAAATTGTGAATACTCATAAGCTTGTTATGATCGTCCTTGATGAGCGACAAGGTTGACGCGGTGACACCGCGTGATGAGGACGGTGTGCGCCGGTCCGTGGAGCACATGGCCATGATGCTGGCCGACATGGGCTTCCCTCGGATGCCGTCCCGGGTGCTGATGACCATGATGAGCGCCGAGGACACCTCGCTCACCGCCGGTGACCTCGCGGAGCGGCTGGGCGTGAGCGCCGCCGCGATCTCCGGTGCGGTCCGCTACCTGATGCAGATGGGCTTCCTCGTCCGCGAGCCCGCACCCGGTTCCCGTCGCGACCACTACCGCCTGCCCGACCAGCCCTGGTACGGGGTGACCACCGCCAAGCGCGGCTTCTACGGGCAGTTCTCCGACGAGGCGGACGTCGTGATCGACGCCGCGGGCGGTGCGCGGACGCTGGCCGGCGAGCGCATGACTGACATGCGCGACTTCTTCCGCTTCGTGGAGGAGCAGGTCGGCACCGCGCTGCAGCGCTGGCAGGAGCAGCGCCCACCCCGCACCTGACCCCCGCCCCGGCGACCGCCGACGGCGCACCGGTCCACGATCATTCGGCTTGCCGGGCATATGGGCGAAAGCGCGTCCAAGATACGCGCAGGTGCCAGGCAAGTCCGATGATCATGGTGATCAGCGCGCCCCGCGGAGGGGTTTCGCCGGCAAGGGGCGAACTTTTCGCCGCGCCGGGCATGAATCGGGTGCGTTCACCCGCGCGTCCGGGCGTCTTCCGGGGTGCCGGAGAGACCCTCGCGGCCCGATCTGTCCGGCCGTTCCGGCGAGGTCTGGGCCGACGCGCGGCGACGCCTGCCGGCCGCCTCGTTCCCGGCGCGGGCGATCCGGGGGCCGGTCGGATCGAAACGATCCAGCGCGCGTCCGCCCGCCCACCACCCCCACGGTCGTGATCAGACAAGCCTTGACCTGCCCCGATGCCCCGCCGTACCGCGGTGATGCCGATGCCGCCCGCAACTCTGGCGGAGTCGCGGTGTCGAGACCGTTATAAGACCGCGACTTTTTAAGACTTGCGCAGTAGAGGAGGGGGTGTTCTGGATGGTCATGGCTAACTTCTGCTAGATCAAACAAAAGTTATGCAGATTTAGCGAGAAGCTATGGACACGATTGTCGAAAGCTCGTAACCTGTGCGACACACCACATCGGTGGAGTCCTATCAGGTGGAGGAACGAGCGGATGAGCCTCGCGCGGACGCTCTGGGACCCGCTGCACGTCAGAGTGCTGCGGCTGCTGCGGGACGAGGGTGCGCTGTCGCGCGCGGAACTCGCCGACCGGCTGGATATCCCGCGTCCGCGGCTGCTCGGCGAGCTCGACCGGCTCGTCGCCGGGGGCCACGTCGCCGAGGCGGGTCCGGCGGAGTCGCGCGGCGGTCGCCGCTCGACGCTGGTGGAGCTGAACCCCGGCATGCGCTTCGCGGGTGTCGACCTGGGCGCGACGTCCATCGACGTCGAGGTGACCAACGGCCGGCTGGAGCCGGTCGCGCACTACAGCGAGACGGCCGACATCCGCAGCGGCCCGAAGGTCACCCTGCAGCGGGTCAACGAGCTGCTCGCCAAGGCCAAGGTGGAGGGCGCGTTCGCGCACCTCGACGGCATCGGCATCGGCGTGCCCGGCCCGGTCAGCTTCCGCGACGGCGTGCCCGTCTCCCCGCCGATAATGCCCGGCTGGGACCGCTTCCCCGTGCGCGAGCTGCTCACGCGGGAACACGGCTGCCCGGCCGTGGTGGACAACGACGTGAACATCATGGCGGTGGGCGAGCGCAACGCCGGCGTGGCGCACTCCGTCGACAACTTCCTCTTCGTGAAGATCGGCACCGGCATCGGCTGTGGCGTCTTCCTCGGCGGTGAGGTCTACCGGGGCACCGACGGCTGCGCCGGCGACATCGGCCACATCCAGGTCGACAGCCACGGGCCGGTCTGCTCGTGCGGCAACATCGGCTGCCTGGAGGCCGTGTTCAGCGGCGCCGCGCTGGCCCGCGAGGCCACCGCCGCGGCCCGCTCGGGCACCTCGCCCGCGCTGGCCGAGCGGCTCGCCACCAACGGCGTGGTCACCGCGATGGACGTCGCGATCGCCGCGGTCGAGGGCGACGTGGTCTGCGTGCAGCTGATCCGCGACGGCGGCCGCCGCATCGGCACCGTGCTGGCCGGGCTGGTCAGCTTCGTGAACCCTTCGATGATCGTCATCGGCGGCGGCCTGGCCCAGCTGGGTCACATCATGCTCGCCGAGATCCGCAGTGTGGTCTACCGGCGGTCGCTGCCGCTGGCCACCGGGAACCTGCCACTGGTGCTGTCCGAGCTGGGTCCCCGCGCCGGTGTGGCCGGCGCCGCGGTGCTGGCCAGCGAGATCGCCTTCGAGCAAGCATGAGCGAGCGCAGCGAGCGAATCCCGGGGCCCAGGGCGGCTCATGCCGTCGACGAGCGCAGCGAGGAGCAGGCATGAGCGGGGAGTCGAGCATGAGCGAGCAGCCGGTCGAGGCGGCGGGCACCGACGAGGTGGTCCTGCGGCTGTCCGGTGTGGTCAAGACCTTCCCCGGCGTGCGCGCCCTCGACGGCGTCGAGCTGGAGGTCCGCGCGGGCGAGGTGCACTGCCTGCTGGGGCAGAACGGCGCCGGCAAGTCCACGCTGATCAAGGTGCTGGCCGGGGTGCACCGCCCCGATGAGGGTGACGTGCAGTGGCTGGGCGAGCAGGTCGCGTTCAGCGGCCCGCAGGCCGCCATGAAGGCCGGCATCGCCACCATCTACCAGGAGCTCGACCTCGTCGACTACCTGTCGGTGGCGGAGAACATCTACCTCGGGCACGAGCCGCGCAGCCTGGGCTTCGTGCACAAGGGACAGGCCGCGCGCCAGTCCCGGGAGCTGCTGGGCCGGCTCGGCCACGGCGAGATCCCGCCGCACCGGCTGGTGAAGTCGCTGCCCGCCGCGGGCAAGCAGATCGTCAGCATGGCCCGCGCGCTCTCGCACTCGGCCAAGCTGATCATCATGGACGAGCCCAGCGCGGTGCTGGCACACGACGAGGTCGGCAACCTGTTCCGGATCATCCGGGAGCTGACCGCGCAGGGCATCGCGGTGGTCTACATCTCGCACCGGCTCGAGGAGATCCGCGAGATCGGCGACCGGGTCACCGTGCTCAAGGACGGGCGCACCTCGGCGGTCAACCTGCCGGCCCGCACCACGCCGACCCGCGACCTGGTGAGCCGGATGACCGGCCGCTCCATCGAGTACGTCTTCCCGCCGCGGCCGGACACCGAGCCGGGCGAGAAGCTGCTGGAGGTGCGCGGGCTGGGCCGCTCCGGCGAGTTCACCGGCGTCGACCTCGACGTGTGCTCGGGCGAGATCGTCGGCATCGCGGGCCTGGTCGGCTCGGGCCGTTCGGAGCTGCTGGAGACGGTGTTCGGCGCGCGCCAGGCCGAGGCCGGCACGGTGGTCATGGACGGGCGCGGGCTGCCGCCGGGCAATGTCGCCGCGGCGGTGCGGGCGGGCCTGGGCATGGCCCCGGAGGAGCGCAAGAGCCAGGCGCTGCTGCTCGGCCAGCCGATCTACCGCAACATGACGCTGACCAACTTCAGCTCGTACGCGACAGCCGGGTTCACCGACACCGGCAAGGAGCAGGCCGAGGCCATGCGGGTCGCGGACCAGCTCGAACTGCGCCCGCGCGACGTGCGCCGGGCCGTGCGCACGCTGTCGGGCGGCAACCAGCAGAAGGTGGTCGTCGGCCGGTGGCTGCTGGGCGGCACCCGGCTGCTGCTGCTCGACGAGCCGACCCGGGGCGTCGACGTGGGCGCGCGGGCGGAGCTCTACCAGGTGATCCGCGACCTCGCCGCGAGCGGCGTCGGGGTGCTGCTGGTCTCCAGCGAGGTGCCGGAGGTGCTCGGACTGTCCGACCGGGTGCTGGTCATGCGCGAGGGCCGGGTGGTGCGCACCGCGCCCGCGACCGAGCTCAGTGAAGAGGACGTACTCGATCTGGTGATGGCGGGATCGCTGACCGCCGCGACGACTGAAGAGGTGGCCGCGTGAGCGAGCGACGCGGGCGAACTAGCGGGCTCGGCAGCCATGCCGTCGACGAGCGAAGCGAGGAGAGGGCATGAGCGAGCATCGCGAGCGAATCAACAGGCTCGGCAGTCATGCCGTCAACGAGCGAAGCGAGGAGAGGGCATGAGCGTGTCCAGCGAACAGAAGGTGGAGCAGGCGGTGCCGGGCCACGCGCCCCACGCCGCCCCGGCCGCCGGTGGGACGAGCTGGTGGAAGGACGAGGCGCAGGAGCCGTTGCGGCGTAACCTGGGCCTGGTCGGGGTGCTGCTGGCGCTGTTCGCGATCGGCGCGTACATCCGCCCCGACCTCTACAGCGACGCCGACTGGGTCATCAACAACATCATGGTCATCCTGACCCAGGCGGCCGCGATCGGCGTGATCACGGTCGGCATGACCTTCGTGATCATCGGTGGTGGCATCGACCTGTCCGTCGGCGCGCTGATCGCGCTGTCGGGAGTGTGGGCCACGACGCTGGCCACGCAGAGCTTCGGCCCGGTCGGCATGATCTTCACGGCGGTGGCGGTCGGCATCGGCGCGGGCCTGGTCAACGGCGCGCTCGTGGCGTACGGCAAGCTGGTGCCCTTCATCGCCACCCTGGCCATGCTGGTCGCGGCCCGCGGTCTGGCCGCCCAGATCTCCGGCAAGCAGACCCAGATCTCCACCGACCAGATCATCAACGGCATCGCCACCACTCGGATCGGCGGCATCCCGCTGCTGGTCATCATCCTGCTGGTGGTCGCCGGGCTCGGGTGGGTGCTGCTCAACCGCACCACCTTCGGCCGGCGCACCGTCGCCATCGGCGGCAACGCCGAGGCGGCCCGCCTGGCCGGCATCAACGTCCGCGGCCACACCATGCTGCTGTACGCGCTCTCGGGCCTGTGCTGCGGCATCGCCGCGATCATGCTCACCTCGCTCGCCACCTCGTCCCAGGCGGCGGCGGCCGAACTCTACGAACTCGACGCGATCGCCGCGGCGATCATCGGCGGCACGCTGCTCTCCGGCGGCCGCGGCACCATCGTCGGCTCGCTGTTCGGCGTGATCGTGTTCTCCGCGATCACCAACCTGTTCGCCATCGCCAACCTGCCCACCGAGGTCCAGAACATGGTCAAGGGCGCGATCATCGTGGTCGCGGTCCTTCTCCAGCAGGTGCGGTTCTCGTCCGTCACGCAGTTCGCCCGAAGGCACGGTCTCACTCGGGCCAAACCGCAGACCTGACCGCCCCCTGTGTAACAGGTTCCATCACCGCACAGCCCGCTCCATCTGGGGTGACCGTCGAACGCGACGGTCGCCGGACCGAATGCACCCTCGCGACGACCAGGAGGTCGTGATGACCAACCCGATTCCGGACACGTCCCGCCGCCGGCTTCTCTTCGGCGGCACGGCGATCGCCGCCGGCGCTCTGCTCACCGCATGCACCAGCAACGAGCAGACGCCGACCCCGGCGCAGACCAAGGGCGCCGACGACACCAACCCGAACGCCGCCGCCGGCAAGGCGGTCACGATCGGTTTCTCCGCTCCGGCCGCCGACCACGGCTGGATCGCGGCGATCACCAACAACGCCAAGGCGCAGGCCGGGGCGTACAAGGACGTCACCTTCAAGCAGGTCGAGGCGGGCAAGGACGCCGCGGCCCAGCGCGCGGCGCTGGACACCCTGATCGCCGAGAAGCCCGACGTGATCGTGCTGCTGCCGCACGACGGCAAGGAGCTCAACGCGTTCGGCCTCAAGGCGATGGAGGCGGGCATCCCGGTCGTGAACCTGGACCGTGCCTTCCCCGACGCGCTGGCGTACCGCCTGCAGATCAAGGGCGACAACTACGGCATGGGCGTGGCCGCCGGTCACTACATCGGCAAGGCGCTCAAGGCCAAGAACGTGGCCAGCCCGATCATCGGCGAGATCGCCGGCATGGACGAGCTGGAGCTGACCCAGGAGCGCAGCGCGGGCTTCAAGGCCGCGCTGGCCACCTACGGCTTCACCGTGGCCAACCGTCGTGCGGCGCGATTCACCGCCGACTCCGGCCAGAAGGAGGCCCAGAACCTGCTGCAGGCGCTGCCGAAGATCGACGCCGTGTGGAACCACGACGACGACCAGGGCATCGGCGTGCTGGCCGCGATCACGGCGGCCAACCGCAGCGAGTTCTTCATGGTCGGCGGTGCCGGCTCGAAGAAGGCGATCGAGGACATCGCCGCCGACAAGACCGTGCTCAAGGCCACGGTCACCTACAGCCCGTCCATGGCGTCGTCGGCGATCTCGCTGGCCCGCCTGATCGCCCAGGGCCGGGGCATGTCCGACCTGGTCGAGCTGCAGGTGCCCAAGGAGGTCATCCTGGCCTCTGAGACGATCACGAAAGAGAACGCGAGCACGTACCTGAAGCTCGGTTTCTAAGCCCGACATGGTTCGCCCGCACCAGCGGGCTCGGTAACGGAGGAGCCCACCCCGTGTCCACAAACGACAACAAGGAACTGCGGGTCGGCATGGTCGGCTACGCGTTCATGGGCGCTGCGCACTCACAGGCGTGGCGCACCGTGAACCGCGCGTTCGACCTGCCCCTGCGGGTCCGGATGGCGGCGGTCTGCGGCCGTGACGAGGCCAAGGTGTCCGAGGCGGCTGACAAGCTCGGCTGGGACGGCTACGTCACGGACTGGCGGGAACTGATCGCCCGGGATGACATCGACGTGATCGACGTCTGCACGCCCGGCGACAGCCACGCGGAGATCACCATCGCCGCGCTCGCTGCGGGCAAGCACGTCATGTGCGAGAAACCGCTGGCGAACTCCGTGGCGGAAGCCCGGGCGATGGTCGATGCCGCAACCGCGGCGCGGGAGTCGGGTATTCGTACGCTGTGCGGGTTCAACTACCGGCGCGTGCCGGCGGCGGCGCTGATGCGTCAGATGGTCGCCGCCGGCAGGCTCGGGGTGATCCGCCACGTGCGTGCCGTGTATCTCCAGGACTGGATCACCGATCCGCAGTTCCCCCTGGTCTGGCGGCTTCAGCAGGAGCGCGCGGGGTCCGGGGCGCTCGGCGACATCGGCGCGCACATCATCGACCTGACCCAGTACGTCACGGGCCAGCAGATCACCGGGGTGAGCGCGCTCACCGAGACGTTCATCAAGGAGCGGCCGATCCCGAGCGAGACGAGCGGCCTGGCCGCCACCTCGGCCGGCAACGGCCAGGCCTTCGGTCAGGTGACCGTCGACGACGCCGCGCTGTTCACGGCGCGGCTGTCCGGCGGCGCGATCGCCACGTACGAGGCCAGCCGCTTCGCCATGGGCCGCAAGAACGGCCTGCGGGTCGAGATCAACGGCTCGCTCGGCTCGCTGGTGTTCGACCTGGAACGCCTCAACGAGCTGGAGTTCTACGACGCGACCAGGCCGGCCGTGGAGCAGGGCTTCAACCGGATCCTGGTGACCGAGCCCGAGCACCCGTACCTGTCCGCCTGGTGGCCGCCCGGCCACATCATCGGCTACGAGCATTCCTTCACCCATCAGATGCGCGACTTCGTGCAGGCCGTGGCGGAGGGCTCCGACCCTCACCCGTCCTTCGAGGACGCCCTCGGGGTGCAGCTGGTGCTCGAGGCGGTGCAGAGTTCCGCCGCGTCCGGGTCCGCCTGGACGCAGGTGGCGCACCCCGCCGTTCCGGTCGCGGCCTGACCGCACCGGCACCGAACGTGGGAGGGCCGGTCGGACGCCGACCGACCGGCCCTCTCGCCCAACGACTTCCGTTCGACGCACCTGCACTCCCGCACATGATCGGAGAGCGAACACATGCCTCGACCCATCACCCTGTTCACCGGCCAGTGGGCGGACCTCCCGTTCGAGGAGGTCTGCCGGCTGGCGTCCGAGTGGGGCTACGACGGCCTCGAGATCGCCTGCTGGGGCGACCACTTCGAGGTCGACAAGGCGCTGTCGGACGAGACCTACATCCAGCGCAAGCGCGCCCAGCTCGACAAGTACGGGCTGAGCGTGCACGCGATCTCCAACCACCTGGTCGGCCAGGCGGTCTGCGACAACCCGATCGACGAGCGGCACAAGGGCATCCTGCCCGCCCGCATCTGGGGCGACGGTGAGCCGGAAGGCGTACGGCAGCGCGCCGCCGCCGAGATGGCCGACACCG
Organism: Catellatospora paridis; assembly: GCF_009720365.1. GTDB lineage: Bacteria > Actinomycetota > Actinomycetes > Mycobacteriales > Micromonosporaceae > Catellatospora > Catellatospora paridis. The sequence goes on from NZ_ML769323.1 coordinate 90,533, forward strand.
CCCGCGCCGCGGCCAAGCTCGGCGTGAACACCGTCGTCGGCTTCACCGGCTCGCCGATCTGGCACTTCGTGGCCATGTTCCCGCCGGTCCCGCAGTCGATGATCGACGCCGGGTACGAGGAGTTCGCCCGGCGCTGGCACCCGATCCTCGACGTCTACGACGAGGTCGGCGTGCGCTTCGCGCACGAGGTGCACCCCAGCGAGATCGCGTACGACTACCACACCACCCGCCGCACCCTGGACGCGCTGGGCAACCGGCCCGCGTTCGGCCTGAACTGGGACCCGTCGCACATGGTGTGGCAGGGCTGCGACCCGGTGAACTTCATCCTCGACTTCGCCGAGCGGATCTACCACGTGGACTGCAAGGACACGAAGGTGCGCATGGGCGACGGCCGCCGCGGCATCCTGTCCTCCCACCTGCCGTGGGCGGACCTGCGCCGGGGCTGGGACTTCGTGTCCACCGGCCACGGCGACGTGCCGTGGGAGGACTGCTTCCGGGCGCTCAACTCGATCGGCTACGACGGTCCTATCTCGATCGAGTGGGAGGACGCCGGCATGGACCGCCTCGTCGGGGCTCCCCAGGCGCTGCAGTTCGTGCGTGGCCTCCTCTTCGACCCGCCCACCGCCTCGTTCGACGCGGCTTTCAGCTCGGACTGAGTCTCGTCACCCGCCGGCCGCTGCTCCCACGTGACGGCCGGCGGGCCCGCACCACCCGTGTGAAGGCGCCCAGCCCGGCGCCCGGACAACTGCACAGCCAGCAAGCGCACCACCGCCCGCCTCGCAGCGGGTGAGCTCCTCCGAACACGCACCCCCGTGTTCGTCCCCGGGGGACGTGATCGGCGCACGGCCCCTTCCGTCTGCACAGGAAGGAAAGCCATGCCCTCCGTCCGCCCCTCCAGGCGGCGAAGGCTGCTCGGCGTGCTGCTGTCCACAGCGCTCGCCGTCACCGCAGCCGCCGCCTGGCCCGGCACCGCCAGTGCCGCACCGGACTTCACCGTGCTGGTCTTCTCCAAGACCGCAGGCTTCCGGCACGACGCGATCCCGGCCGGCATCGCCGCGATCCAGGCTCTCGGCACCGCGAACAACTTCGCGGTCGAGGCGACCGAGGACGCGGCCCAGTTCAACGACGCCAACCTGGCCCGCTTCAAGGCCGTGATCTGGCTGTCCACCACCGGCGACGTGCTCGACCCGACGCAGCAGTCGGCGTTCGAGCGCTACATCCGCGCCGGTGGCGGCTACGTCGGCATCCATGCCGCCTCCGACACCGAGTACACCTGGCCCTGGTACGGCAACCTGGTCGGTGCGTACTTCGCCAACCACCCCGCGCCCGCCAACGCGACCGTGAAGGTGGCCGACCACGTCCACCCGTCGACGGTCTCGCTGCCGGAGCGCTGGAACCGGTTCGACGAGTGGTACGCCTACCAGTCCAACGTGCGCGGCAAGGCGCACGTGCTGGCGACGCTCGACGAGACGTCGTACAGCGGCGGCACGATGGGCGTCGACCACCCGATCGCGTGGTGCCAGAACTACGACGGCGGCCGGGCCTGGTACACCGGCGGCGGCCACACCCAGGAGAGCTACGCGGAGGCCAACTTCCGGGCACACCTGCTCGGCGGCATCCGCACCGCGGCCGGCGCCGTGGCGGCCGACTGCACGGCGACCGTGAGCAGCAACTTCTCGCAGGTCACGCTGGCCAAGGGCGTCGCCGAGACGGGCGAGCCGATGGGCCTGACCGTGCTGCCCGACCGCGGGGTGCTGCACACCTCGCGCGACGGCGTGGTCCGGCACACCGACGTCAACGGCAACACCAAGGTCGCGCTGACGCTGGCCGTGTACTCCCACGACGAGGAGGGCCTGCAGAGCGTCAAGGCGGACCCGAACTTCGCCACGAACAGGTGGGTGTACCTGTATTACGCGCCCCCGCTGTCCACGCCCGCCGGGGACGCCCCGTCCACCGGCACGGCGGCGCAGTTCGCGCCGTTCAACGGGGTGAACCGGCTGGCCCGGTTCACGGTGCGGGCCGACAACACCATCGACCCGGCCACCCAGGTGACCGTGCTGGACGTGCCGACCAGCCGCGGCATGTGCTGCCACGTCGGCGGTGACATCGACTTCGACGCCCAGGGCAACCTCTTCCTGTCCACGGGTGACGACTCGAACCCGTTCGACTCGGCGGGCTTCTCGCCGCTGGACGAGCGCACCGACCGCAACCCGGCCTACGACGCGCAGCGCACGGCCGCCAACAGCAATGACCTGCGGGGCAAGGTGCTGCGCATCAAGCCGTCCGCGGCGGGCGGCTACACCATCCCAGCGGGCAACATGTTCGCGCCGGGCACGGCCAACACCCGGCCCGAGGTGTACGCCATGGGCTTCCGCAACCCGTTCCGGATGAGCGTGGACAAGGCCAACGGCGTCGTCTACCTCGGCGACTACGGCCCCGACGCGGGCACCGCCGACCCGAACCGCGGCCCCGCGGGACAGGTCGAGATCGCCCGGATCACCTCGCCGGGCTTCTTCGGCTGGCCGTACTGCTCCAGCTTCGGCGACGCGTACAACGAGTACACGTTCCCGTCGGGTCCGTCGCTGCCGAAGTACAACTGCGCGGGCGGGCCGGTCAACAACTCGCCGAACAACACCGGCATCACCCAGCTGCCCCCACTGAAGCCCGCGTGGGTGCCGTACAACGGCGGGACCCCGGCCGACATGGGCGGCGGCGGCATGGCGCCGATGGGCGGGCCGGTCTACCGGTACGACCCGAACAACACCAGCCCGGTGGCATTCCCGGCGTACTACAACGGCACGTACTTCCACGGGGAGTTCGGCAGCCGCTGGATCAAGAACTTCGTGATCGACAGCGCCGGCAACTACCTGAAGATCAACCCGTTCCCGTGGACCGGCACGCAGGTCATGGACATGGAGTTCGGCCCGGACGGCGCGCTCTACGTGCTGGACTACGGCACCTCGTGGTTCGGCGGCGACGCGAACTCGGCGCTCTACCGCATCGAGTACGCCCGCGCCGGCCGCCCGCCGATCGCGCTGGCCGCGGCCAACCGCACCTCGGGCGGGGCCCCGCTCGCGGTGACGTTCTCCTCGGCGGGCACCTACGACCCGGACGGCAACCCGTTCACCTACGCCTGGGACTTCGACACCAACGGCACGGTCGACTCGACCGCGGCGAACCCGAGCTTCACGTACACCACGGTCGGCCAGCGCACCGCGACCCTGACCGTGACCGACAGCACGGGCAAGTCGGGCAACGCCAGCGTCGTCATCACCGTGGGCAACTCGGCCCCGGTCGTGACGCTGACGACGCCGGCCAACGGTCAGGTGTTCAGCTTCGGCGACCTGGTCAGCTACTCGGTGACGGTCACCGACGCCGAGGACGCCACCATCGACTGCAGCCGGGTCAAGGTCAGCTACATCCTCGGCCACGACACCCACGGTCACCCGGTCACCAGCAAGAACGGCTGCTCGGGCACGATCCAGACCACGCAGGACGGCGAACACGACACCGCGGCGAACATCTTCGGGGTGTTCGACGCGGAGTACACCGACAACGGCGCGAACGGCCAGCCGGGTCTGACCACCCACGCCACCAACGTGGCGCAGCCCCGGGTGCGCCAGGCCGAGCACTTCGGCGCGAGCCAGGGCATCCAGCCCAGCGCGAACGCCGGGGCCAACGGCGGCTCCGCGGTCGGCTACATCGACAACGGGGACTGGCTGTCATTCACGCCGTACCACCTGACGGGGGTCAACACCGTCTCGGCGCGGGTCGCCTCGGCCGGGGCGGGCGGCACGATCGAGTTCCGGGCCGGTTCCGTCACCGGGCCGCTCGCGGGCACGTTGACGGTCGCGCCGACCGGCGGCTGGGCCAACTGGGTCACCGTCACCGGCACGATCACCCCGCCGGCCGGGTCGAACACGCTCTACGTGGTGTTCAAGGGCGCGGCGGGCTCGCTGTTCGACATCGACGAGTTCACCTTCGGCGGCGGCGGCACCCAGCCGCCCGACCCGGGCGGTGACCTGGCGCTGAACCGTCCGGCGGTGGCGTCCAGCACCGAGAACGCGACCTACCCGGCCTCGGCCGCGGTCGACGGCCAGGCGGCCACCCGCTGGGCCAGCGCGTTCAGTGACCCGCAGTGGATCTACGTGGACCTCGGCTCGTCGAAGACGATCAACCGGGTGAAGCTGACCTGGGAGGCCGCCTACGGGTCGGCGTACCAGGTGCAGACCTCGAACGACGCGACGAACTGGACCACCGTCCGCAGCGTGACCGGCGGGGACGGCGGGGTCGACGACCTCACCGGCCTGACCGGCACCGGCCGCTACGTGCGCATCAACGGCACGACGCGCGCCACGGCCTGGGGCTACTCGCTGTTCGCGTTCGAGGTCTACGGCGGCGGCACCACGCCGCCGCAGCCGGTCAACGTCGCACTGAACAAGCCGACGCTGACCTCCAGCACCGAGTCGGCGGCCTATCCCGGCTCGGCGGCGGTGGACGGCAACGCGACCGCCACCCGCTGGTCGAGCGCGTTCGCGGACCCGCAGTGGATCCGGGTGGACCTCGGCCAGACGTACAGCATCTCCCGGGTGAAGCTGACCTGGGAGGGCGCGTACGGGTCGGCGTACCAGGTGCAGACCTCGGCCGACGGCACCACCTGGACCACCATCCGGTCCGTGACCGGTGGCGACGGCGGCGTCGACGACCTCACCGGCCTGACCGGCAGCGGCCGCTACCTCCGCATCAACGGCACCACCCGGGCCACCGCCTGGGGCTACTCCCTCTGGGAACTGGAGGTCTACCCCTCCTAGCCAGTTGAAGGAAGGGGACCTTCTTAACGCTCCGCGTTAAGAAGGTCCCCTTCCTAACGCCGCTGAGGACATGATCGCCGTTTCCGGTCGAAACCCGCGGTTGAACGCCACCTCGCGACCTGAAACAGCGATCTTCCCGGCTGCCCGGTGGCGGGGTGCGGGCTCGACGGGCCTAGGATCGGCGGTGGCCTGGGCGGTTGTGCGGGCGGCAAGGGTGTGGGGAGTAGCGGCGGTGCGGCAGGCGGGTGTGGCGGGCGGTCGTGCCGACGCCGACCTGGACCGCGAAGCGATGAGGCGCTCCGTCGCGGACGGCCGCACCGCGCCCATGGACCCGGACCGCGAGGCGAGGGTGCGTTCCGCCGCGGTCGGCCGAAAGGAGGCCGCGCCGATCCCCGCGGAGCTGGCGCAGGCGTATCGCCGCTGCCAGGACCTGCACCGCCGGCACGGCCGCAGCTACTACCTCGCCACCCGCCTGCTGCCCGCCTGGAAGCGCCCCCACGTGCACGCGCTGTACGGCTTCGCCCGGTATGCCGACGAGATCGTCGACCGCACCGACACGGGCACCCCGCGGGACCGCGCCCGGCGGCTGCGCGACTGGTCCGGCCGCTTCCTGGCCGGGCTGCGCGGCGAGCCCGTGGACGATTCGCTGCTGCCCGCCGTGCTGCACACCGTCGAGGTCTTCGACCTGGCCCCGGCCGACTTCGCGGCGTTCCTGGACAGCATGGCGATGGACCTGACCGTACGCCGGTACGCCGACTACCCGGCGCTGCTGTCGTACATGGAGGGTTCGGCGGCGGTCATCGGCACCCTGATGCTGCCGGTCCTGGGCCCCGCCGACGCCGTCGCGGCGCGCGAACCCGCCCGCCAGCTCGGCCTGGCGTTCCAGCTGACCAACTTCCTTCGCGATGTCGCCGAGGACCTCGCCCGCGACCGCGTCTACCTGCCCGAGGACGACCTGGCCCGGTTCGGCGTCACCATCGCCGACCTGCACACCGCCGCTACCGAGCGCCGGGCCACCCCGCAGCTCAAGAGCCTGGTCGCCTACGAGATCAGCCGCGCCCGCAGCCACTACGCCGCCGCCCTGCCCGGCCTCGACCTGCTGCCCGGCCCGTCCCGCACCTGCGTCCGCGCGGCCTACCTGCTCTACGGCGCGATCCTCGACGAGATCGAGCGCGCCGACCACGATGTGTTCACGCGCCGCGCCGTCGTCCCGGTCCACCGCCGCGCCCGCCTCCTCGCCCGGGCTCTGCGGGGCTGAGGCGGTGCGCCTTCCCCACGGCGGTCTTCCGCCGCAGCGCAAAGCCGGTCAGACGTGAGGAAGGGCACCTTCCATAACGCGGCGCGTTAAGAAGGTGCCCTTCCTTTGCACTAGCAGCGGGGGACGCCGGGGATGAAGCCGTCGTATCCCGTGTAGACGTAGGCGTCGGAGATGAAGCGGCCCGAGCCGATCCGGTCCCAGATGGTGCTGGTGCCGTACGTTCCGGTGACCGAGGTCCCGGTGGTCTGGCACTGGATGGAGACCGTCGCGCCGTCGTTCACGGTGCCGACCGAGGCGTAGCCGGTGCCGGGGCCGGAGCGCACGGTCAGCGGGGAGCCCGCGGTGTTGACGGTGCCCTGCGCCGCGCCGCCGCCGCAGCCGTTGTCGCTGGTGTAGTTCTTGGTGCCCCAGTAGAGCGCGGTCACGCCGTTGAACTTGACCTGGATGGCGGAGCCGCCGGAGCGCTGCTCGTAGTGCAGGTGCGGGCCGGTCGAACCGCCGGTGGTGCCGACGTATCCGATCACGGTGCCGTACTTCACGGTCTGGCCGACGGACACGGCGAAGGAGTTCAGGTGCGCGTAGTACGTCGTGTACCCGCTGCCGTGGTTGATCCGCACGTACTTGCCGTAGCTGGTGTCACCGAGGTTGGTGACCACGTCGACCGTGCCGGGCGCGCTGGCGACGACGGGGTCGCCCGTGTCGTCGGTGCGGTTGAAGTCGACGGCGTTGGCGGGGCTGTGGTTGGTGCGGGTCTGCCCCGACCACACCTGGTTGCAGGGGAAGGGGACCTTGAAGGTCGGGGCGGCCAGCGCCGGGGAGGCTTCGACCAGGACGGCCGCGCCTACTGTCACGGCGGCCAGGGCCAGGCCCAGGACACGCTTGATGTGCATGGGTTCTCCAATCGGGTGCGGTGCGTGCGGGGGCGCAGGGTCAGGCGCAGTGTTCGAAACCGGAGGTGTAGCTGGTGCCGCCGGCGCTGCCGCCCCACTTCACGCAGCTCGGCGCGGTGCGGATGACCGGCCCGGCGTAGTAGGAGAAGCTGCCGGAGTCGGTGGTTCTGTTCGACCCCTGCGGTTCCAGGAACGCGCTCGTGGTCGTCGGGGTGCCGACGCTGGCCATCTTGAGGGTGATGACGCAGTTCTGGCCGGTGGAGCCCTTCCACAGCAGGTTGGTGGTGCCCGCCGTGCCCAGCTTCACCGAGTCGATGATCTGGAACCCGCTGCCGCACTCGGCCGCCGGGTCGTATGAGGTGGCGCAGTTGTTGCTGGTCACGTTGGCCGAGCCGTAGCCGAAGGTGCTGCCGTTGAAGACGGCCTTGATGATGTGCGACTGCGACCGGTCCGGATAGCGCACCTCGTAGTGCAGGTGCGGCGAGATGCCGTTGCCCGGCTTGCTGGTGTTGCCGACCGAGCCGATGGCCTGGCCGCGCAGCACCGCCTGGCCCGCGGTGACGGCACGGGTGTCGAGGTGGGCGTAGTAGGTGAAGTAGCCGCCGCCGTGGTCGATGACGATCAGGTTGCCGTAGCCGTTGACGGAGCCCTGGTGGGCGGAGACCTCGACGGTGCCCGCGGCGGCGGCGACCACGGTGTCACCGAGGTCGGCGGTGGCGGTGGAGCCGCGGTTGAAGTCGATCTCCCAGGAGACGTGGGCGCTGCTGTTGCTGCTGTTGCCGTTCCACGTCTGGCCGCAGGGGAAGGGCAGCTGGAAGGCGGGCGCGGCGTGGGCCGGACTGCCGAGCAGCACCGAGCCCGCCACGCCGAGGATCAGCGCGGCGATGCCGGAGAGCAGCTTCTTCGGTCGCATATGGACGGTTCCCTTCCGTGGGGTGGTGGAACAGGAAGCCCGATACTGCGCGGGGTGACCACAGCGTCGCGACAAGCCCTCCAACGTTTCTCCAGAACCACTACAGCCGTTCAGCTCAGTGCTCTGGTCCGATCAGTCGAGCACGCGTAGGCTCAGGCGATCGATCACGGATCGTGTGGGTGGTTGGACGATGTCGGACCGGCTGGAACTGCGCATCCTGGGCTCCTTCGAGTTGACCCTGGGCGGCGCCGACGCACCCGTGGGCGGCGTGAAGCCGCGTCAGCTGCTGGCCACCCTGGCGCTCAACCATGGCCGCACCGTGTCGGTGGACCAGCTGATCGAGGTGCTGTGGGGCGAGGACCCGCCCCGGTCCGCGCTGGCCAACGTGCAGACCTACGTCAGCGCGCTGCGCACCCGGCTGGGCGAGGACCGGCTGCGCCGGCAGGCGCCCGGATACCGGCTGGAGCTGGACTGCGCCGAGCTCGACCTGCTGCGCTTCGAGGAGTACGCCCGGGGCGGTGACCCGGACAGCCTCGACGCGGCCCTGGACCTGTGGCGCGGCGAGCCGGTGGAGAACCTGCCCGCCTCACCGCTGTGGCGCGCGGAGATCGATCGGCTGGTGGAGCGCCGGCGGGCGGTCCGGCAGACCCGGGCCCGGCTGCGCATCGAGGCCGGGCAGCCGGCGGGGGCCGTCGACGAGCTGCGCCGGCTGGTCGCCGAGGAGCCGCTGCGGGAGGAGGCGTGGTTGCTGCTGGTGACCGCGCTGCGCGACGCGGGGCACCGGGCCGAGGCGCTGTCGGCGTACGCCACCGCGCGCCGCACGCTCACCGAGGAGCTGGGCGTGGAGCCGGGCGAGCCGCTGCGCCGCCTGCACCGCACGCTGCTGGTCGAGCAGGAGGGCCCGGCGGTGCTGGGCGCCCGGCTGGACGGCGCGGCCGCGCTGGTGCTGCGGGGCCTGGCCCAACTGGGCATCGCCGCCACCCCGGCCTGGGTGCCCGCCGCGCTGCTGGACCGTCCCGATGCGACGGGGGTGCTCGCCGCGCTCGACCGGGCCCGGCTGCTGCGGCCCACCGGCACCGACGAGCTGGACCAGCCGCGATACGGGCTGCCGGTGCTGGTCGGCCTGCTGGCCCCGGACCTGCCGGGGGAGGCGATCGGCGCGGCCCTGACCCGCGCGCTCGGCGGATACCTGGCCCTGGCCGAACGTGCCGCCGCGGGGCTGCCGCCCCAGGTGTTCGGCCCTGGGGTCACCGTCGCCGCGCGCTGGCCGGTGCCCGGCGCGGCGGAGCTGTGCCACGATCCGGTGCGCTGGTTCGCGGCCGAGCGGGAGGCGCTGCTCGGCGCGGTCGAGGCGGCCGCCGCCAACGGGCTGTCCGATCTGGCCTGGGAGCTGGCCCACGCCATGGTGGCCTGGTGCGACATGGGCGGGCACACCGCCGAGTGGGAGCAGACGCACCGCACCGCGCTGTCGGCCTGCCGGGCGCAGGGCAACCTGCTCGGCGAGGCGGTGACCCTGCGCGGGCTGGGGCAGCTGCACCTCTACCGGGACCACTACGAGGAGGCGTCGGAGGCGTTCAGCCGGTCCCGGCTGCTGTTCGCCCGGCTGGGCAACCTGTGCGGGCAGGCCGCGGCGCTGGCCGGGCTGGGCACCGGGCACCGCATCCGGTCCGAGCACGGCGAGGCGCTGGACTGCTACCGGCAGGCGCTGGAGGCCTACCGGCTGCTCGGGCACCGGCACGGGGAGGCGTACTCACGCGGCGCTCTGGGGATGGTGTGGCTGGCCAAGGGCGACCTCGCCGAGGCGTACCGCGACTTCACCGCGGGGCTGGCCATCGCCGAGGAGATCGGCGACGGGCACCGGGCCGCGCTGCTGACCCGCCAGCTGGGCCTGGTCCGGCTCCGCAGCGGCGATCCCGCCCACGCGCGGGCGGACCTGATCGCGGCGCTGGACCGGTTCGCGGTGCTCGGCGACGCGCACTGCGAGGCCTACTGCCTGACCGACCTGGCCGGGCTGGAGGCACCCGAGGTGGCGGTGCAGCGGCTCACCCAGGCCTTGGAGATCTTCGAGCGTATCGGCGACCGCCGCGCCCAGGCGCAGACCGCGCGCCGCCTCGGCGAACTGCACCGCGGCGACGAGCGCTTCGGCCTGTCCGACGCCTACCTGGCCGAAGCCCGCCGCCTCCAATCCACCGTCGAGATGTCCCGCACCCCGCTGTAAGGAAGGGCACCGTCGTCTCGCGTCAGCGAGACGAGCTGCGATTCCGCACATCGCCATGGGTGGAGGAAGGGCACCTTCTTAACCTCCGGGCCACGCCTGGCTGCGGGAATGTCAGCGGCCGCGGAACGTGCGCCGGTACGACGACGGCGAGGTGCGCATGCACCGGCTGAAGTGGTGCCGGAAGGTGGCCGGTGAGTCGAACCCGACCGCGGCGGCGACCTGCTCCACGGGGGAGTCCGAGGTCTCCAGCAGGGCCAGGCTTGCCGCCACCCGTTGGTCGATGAGCCAGCGGATCGGGCTGGTCCCGGTGTGCCGGGCGAAGTGGCGCAGGAAGCTGCGCGGCGACATGCGCGCGTGCGCGGCCAGCAGGTTCACCGTGAGCGGCTCGGTCAGGTGGTCCAGCGCCCACGCCATGGCGCGGGCCACCCCGTCGTCGTCGATCACGTCGCGCACCGGCAGCTCGATGAACTGCGCCTGCCCGCCGTCGCGGTGCGGCGGCAGCACCAGCCGCCGGGCGACCGTGTTGGCGATCTGCGCCCCGTGGTCGCGGCGCACCAGGTGCAGGCACAGGTCGAGGCCGGCCGCGCTGCCCGCGCTGGTGATCACCTGGCCGGTGTCGACGTAGAGCACGTCGGGGGTGACCTCGACCAGCGGATGCCGTTCGCGCAGCAGCGGGGCGTACTTCCAGTGCGTGGTGGCCGCGCGGCCGTCCAGCAGGCCCGCCGCGGCCAGCGCGAACGCCCCGGAGCAGATGGAGACCATCCGCGCGCCCCGGGCGGCCGCCGCGCGCAGCGCCTCGACCAGCGCGGGGGAGACCTGGGCGCGCACGTCCGCGACCCCGGGCACGATCACGGTGTCGGCGGCGGCCAGCACGTCGAGGCCGTGCCGGGCGGTGATCGAGAAGCCGCCGACGGCGGGCAGCGGCTCCGGGGACTCGGCGCAGACGTCGAGGTCGTACCAGGCGAGGTCGAGTTCGGGGCGGGGCAGGCCGAACACCTCCACGACGCAGCCCAGCTCGAAGGGCGCCATCCCGGCGAAGGCCAGCACCGCGATCCGGTGCCGGGTGCGGGTCTCCAGTGCCACCGGCGTACGCATGGCGAGATCTTAGCGGACAGCGGCGTTCTCGCCACTTCTGAGCGTTCCGCCTGCTCGACAGGATGGAGTCAGCGATCGACCAGAAGGAGTTGCGCATGTCCACCGCAGTCACCACCTCCGCAGTGCTCAGCACGCCCCCCGCCGCCACCGACGTGGCCGCCGCCCACTTCGCCGCCCGCCTGTCGTTCGAGGCCGACGTGTCCGACGTGCACGCCGACCTGGCCTCGGGAACGCCGGGATTCGTGCTCGTCGACTCCCGCTCACTGGCGGCGTGGGAGCAGGGCCACCTGCCCGGCGCGGTGCATCTGCCCACCGCCCAGATCGCGGCGCGCGCCGCCGAGGTCGTGCCGGCCGGCAGCGTCGTGGTCACCTACTGCTGGGGGCCGGGCTGCAACGGCGCGACCCGGGCCGCGCTGGCCTTCGCCCGGCTGGGCTACCAGGTCAAGGAGATGCTCGGCGGGTACGAGTACTGGGTGCGCGAGGGCTTCGACGCGCAGACGTTCCTCGGGCTCCGCAAGCACGATGTGGACCCGCTGACGGCTCCCGCGAGCGGTGCTGCCTGCGCCTGCTGAACCAACGCATCGACATCGGTGAGGGTGGGCCATTGACGACACGCCGAGCCTATATGGGGGCGCTTTCACCGGGGTGCCACTAGATGTAGTGTGAGGACATCGCTGGTCCACCCCTCCGGTCCCCCTCGGGACCGGGTCTCGGGGTGCGCGCGAGCTGCCGCAGGGCGGCCCGCGCAGAGGGAATCCGGTGCGATTCCGGAGCTGCCCCGCAGCGGTGAATGGGAACGAAGCCGTCCCGCGCCCCTCCCGCGAAGAGGGATGTGGACAGCACTGGGCCGGTCCGGCCTGGGAAGCGACGGCGTAGGGGGTCTACGGCAGCACGGCGTCCAGCTGTGCGGCCCGGCCGTGCCCATGAGCCCGAAGACCTGCCGGCGTGCGCGCCGCGGACCATTCCGCGACGCGCCCCGACCCATCCGCGCCCAAGCCCGGCACGCCGCGACGCGGCGTACAGGGCCGGACCCGTCCCGCAGCGTCGCCCTCGCGACCGCCGGGAACCGGGGATCCGTCGGCGTGGGCAGGGACGGGACACCGGGCCGCGCGGGATGGTCCACGGTGGACGGCACGCACCCTGGATCATCGGGGTGGTGCTGTCCGCGTGCTCTCCCGCGCTTCGACGAGGGGGAGCGCACGCTTTGACCAGCACCACCTTCCGCAACACGGCCGAGACCGGCGAAGCCGGCTCCGGCTCGGAGACCGCAACCAGGTCGCAGCAGGCGATGCCCACGGAGTCGCTGGCGGGCCTGCTCGCCGCAGCGGCGCAGGGGCTGCCCGACGTGGACCACACCACCGTGCTGAACCCCGTGGCGGCCGGCGTCTGGCCCGGGGCGACCGAGGCCGACCTGCGGCTGCGCGCCATCGAGACGGCCGCCGCCCTGGTCGCGCAGGAGCCGTCGTACAGCCGCCTCGCGGCGCGGCTGCTCACGGTGCACATCGCCGCGGAGGCGGCCACCCAGGGCGTGACCGACTTCCCGAGCTCCGTGCGTGCCGCACACGCCGCCGGGCTGCTCGCCGACGACCTGGCCGCGTTCGTCGCGAGGCACGCCGACGAGCTGGGGGAGCTCGTCGACCCGGCCGCCGACGAGCGCTTCGAATACTTCGGGCTGCGCACCGTCTACGACCGCTACCTGCTGCGGCACCCGGTGACCCGCAAGGTGCTGGAGACGCCCCAGCACTTCCTGCTCCGGGTGGCCTGCGGCCTGATGGGCGAGGTCGGCGACGCGGGCACGGCCGGTCGGCGGCTGGCCGGCAGCACCGCCGAGGTGGCCCGGCTGTACGCCATCCTCAGCCGGCTGGCCTACCTGCCCAGCTCGCCGACCCTGTTCAACGCCGGCGCCCGGCGTCCGCAGCTGAGCAGCTGCTTCCTGCTGGACTCGCCGCGCGACGAGCTGGAATCGATCTACGAGCGCTACGGGCAGATCGCGCGGCTGTCGAAGTACGCGGGGGGCATCGGGGTGGCCTGGAGCCGGATCCGGTCCCGGGGATCGCTGATCCGCGGCACGAACGGGCTGTCCAACGGCATCGTGCCGTGGCTGCGCACCCTCGACGCCAGCGTCGCCGCGGTCAACCAGGGCGGCCGGCGCAAGGGCGCGGCCTGCGTCTACCTGGAGACCTGGCACGCCGACCTGGACGAGTTCCTGCAGCTGCGCGACTCGACCGGCGAGGAGAGCCGGCGCACCCACAACCTGCACCTGGCCAACTGGGTGCCGGACGAGTTCATGCGCCGGGTCGAGGCCGACGCGAGCTGGTCGCTGTTCGACCCGAAGGACGTGCCCGAGCTGGTCGACCTGTGGGGCGACGAGTTCGACGCCGCCTACCGGGCCGCGGAGGCCGCCGGGCGCGCGGTGCGCACGGTCCAGGCCCGGGAGCTGTACGGCCGGATGATGCGCACCCTGGCGCAGACCGGCAACGGCTGGATGACCTTCAAGGACGCCGCCAACCGCGCCTGCAACCAGACCGCGGTCGCCGGCAACACCGTGCACCTGTCCAACCTGTGCACCGAGATCCTGGAGGTGACCAGCGACGGCGAGACCGCGGTGTGCAACCTCGGCTCGATCAACCTGGCCGCCCACCTCGGCCCGGACGGCGTCGACTGGGACGCCCTGCGCGACACGGTGCGCGTCGCGGTACGCGTGCTCGACCGCACCATCGACCTGTCCTACTACCCGACCGGCGAGGCGGCCGGGGCCAACAACCGGTGGCGGCCGATCGGCCTGGGCGTGATGGGCCTGGCCGACGTGTTCGCCAGGCTGCGCCTGGACTTCGACTCACCCGAGGCGCTGGCGCTGTCCACCCGCCTCGCCGAGGAGATCGCACTCGCGGCCTACGACACCAGCGCCGACCTGGCTGCCGAACTGGGCGTGCACCCGTCGTACGCGGACACCCGCGCCGCCCGCGGCGTGCTGCACCCCGACCACTACCCGGACGCGACCCGCACCCGCCCGTGGGCGTGGGACGAGCTGGCCGCGAAGGTCGCCCGCACCGGCCTGCGCAACTCGCTGCTGATCGCCATCGCGCCCACGGCCACCATCGCCTCGATCGCCGGCTGCGCCGAGTGCATCGAGCCGCCGGTCGCCAACGTCTTCAAGCGCGAGACCCTGTCCGGCGAGTTCCTCCAGGTCAACCGCTACCTGGTCGAGGAACTCAAGGCCCACGGCCTGTGGACCCCGGCCCTGCGCGAACGCATTCTCGCCGCCGAAGGCTCCGTCGCCGCCATCCCCGAAATCCCCGCCGAACTGCGCAAGCGCTTCCGCACCGCCTGGGAACTCCCGCAACGAGCCCTCATCGACCTGGCTGCCGCCCGCACCCCCTTCATCGACCAGTCCCAGTCCCTGAACCTCTTCATGGCCTCCCCCGACATCGGCAAACTCTCCTCGATGTACGCCTACGCCTGGCGAAAGGGCCTCAAAACCACCTACTACCTCCGCTCCCGCCCCGCCACCGCCATCGCGCAGACAACAGTAAGGAAGGGCACCTTCCCATCTGTTTCTGTGGAGGAAGGGCACCTTGTTAACGCCGCATCCGCCGCGAGTTCGGCGGATGTCGCCGTGGCAGGCGGCGCGTCTGGACAGCCGCTGCTGACCGCGGCGAGTCCGATCAACCTGAACCTGGAAAACCCCGAGATCTGCGAGGCCTGCCAGTGACGACCGACACCAAGAAGATGCTGCTCGACCCGGGCCTCGACCTGACCCTGCGGCCGATGCGCTACCCGGACTTCTACGAGCGCTACCGCGCCGCCATCCGCAACACGTGGACGGTGGAGGAGGTCGACCTCGGCAACGACCTGCCCGACCTGGCCGGGCTCAGCGCCGGGGAACGGCACCTGGTGAACCGCCTCGTCGCGTTCTTCGCGACCGGCGACACCATCGTCGCCAACAACCTGGTGCTCAACCTCTACCGGCACATCAACGCCCCCGAGGCGCGGCTCTACCTGAGCCGCCAGCTGTTCGAGGAGGCGGTGCACGTCCAGTTCTACCTGACCCTGCTGGACACGTACCTGCCCGACGACGAGGAGCGGGCCCAGGCGTTCGACGCGGTGGAGAACATCCCGTCGATCGCCCGCAAGGCGCAGTTCTGCTTCGAGTGGATCGACTCGGTCTTCGACGTGCCCGAGCTGACCACGGCCGACGACCGGCGGCGCTTCCTGCTGAACCTGATCTGCTTCGCGGCCTGCATCGAAGGCCTGTTCTTCTACGGCGCCTTCGCGTACGTCTACTGGCTGCGCTCGCGCGGCCTGCTCGACGGGCTGGCCGCGGGCACCAACTGGGTGTTCCGCGACGAGTCCATGCACATGGACTTCGCCTTCGCGGTCGTCGACACGGTCCGCGCCGAGGAGCCCGAGCTGTTCGACGACGAGCTGGGCAAGGCCGTGACCCGGATGCTGGAGGACGCGGTCGACGCCGAGCTGGCCTTCGCCGAGGACCTGTGCGGCGCGGGCCTGCCCGGCATGACGCTGGCCGACATGCGGGAGTACCTGCAGTACGTCGCCGACCAGCGGTTGGCCCGGCTGGGCCTGCCGGCCCGGTTCGGCTCGCGCAACCCGTTCCCGTTCATGGCCCTGCAGGACGTGCAGGAGCTGGCGAACTTCTTCGAACGCCGGGTCACCGCCTACCAGGTGGCGGTCACCGGCACGGTCAGTCTCGACGAGGACTTCTGAGCCTCAGCTTCCGGCCAGAATGGCGGAGAAGCGCTTCTCGGCGAGGTCGAACTGGGCGAAGATGTGCGCCTTGACCTCGCCGAGAAGCGGCGTGTCCGGCCGGGCCACCAGCTCCCGCAGCAGTGGGACCAGGGGCTGGTACTTGGTGGCGGCCCGCAGCACCTTCGGGCCGATGGTGTGGATGACGCCGACGCCGTTGTCGGTGAAGTCGGAGACCTTGATGATCCGCGCCCACGGGTCCACGTCCAGCGACTCCACGACGTGTTCGCGATACTGCTCGTCCTTGTCCCGGTCGAGGTCGTACTCCGGGTTGGTGACGGCGTTGACCAGCTGCGCGACCCGCGGGCCGAAGCGTTCGGCGAGCACGGCCAGGGCCTGCTCCCGGGGCGGCGGGCCGCCGCGGTGCGCCCGGCCGACGATGCCCCACGGCTGGTCCTCGACCGAGTCGTGCAGCAGGGCGGCGACCAGCACGTCCCGATCGGTGATCCGGTAGTACGTGATGATCCGGATGGTGACGCGCAGCAGGTGGTTGAGATACGGCTCGCGTACCCGCCGCTGCTCGGCGTGCAGCCCGGCGGCCAGCTCCAGCGCCTCGGCGAGCACGGCCTGGTCGGCGGCGGGCAGCCGCTGGATCTCCAGGGCGAACCGGTCACGCAGTCCCTGCTCGCCGAGCACCTCCGTGATGGCGTGCAGGGGCATGGTCATGAGGTATGCCGGGGCGTCCATGCCGCCGTTTATATCGGATCAACGCCGCTCGCGCGCTCCCTCCGATCTGGACCGAGGTGACCGCCGGGTCCCGTGTCGGTGTTGCGACACGGGACCCGGCGGTCAGCGGGGCGTTCGGCGGTCAGCGGGGGATCTTCGTGCGGTTGCGGTCGGCCAGTGACCGGGCCAGGCTGAACGGCGGGTTCACCGGCGCGGGCTGGTCCGCGTTCGCCCGCGGACCGGGGATGACGGTCCCGGGGACCTGCGCGCGGTGGCGCACCCGGTTCGCCTCCACGCCGTCGAACTCCTCCTGCGTCATGGCCTGCAACGCGTTGAACGTCACACCGATCAGGCACAGCGCCGACAGCAGCACGATCGGCACGATGAGCACGAACGGGCTGAGCCCGGAGACCTGCCCGGTGCCGCCGGCGTCCAGGGTGATCCGGATGGCGGCCATCCCGGTGTAGTGCATGCCGCAGACGGCCAGGCCCATCACCGCCGCGGCGGCGATGATGGCGCGCATGGTGGAGACGGTCACGGTGAACCACAGCGCCACGGTCGCGGCCACCACGGCGATCACCACGGACGCGCCGACCAGCCCGAAGTCGTAGCTGACATGCCCGGCGACGCGCATCGCGGCCATGCCGCTGTAGTGCATCGCGACCACGCCGAGCCCGGTGAAACCACCGCCGGCCACGATCCGGGTCGCCGAGCGGCGGCCCTGGCCCGCGATGAACAGGCCGATGCCCACGGTGACGACCGCCAGCGCGAGGCTGATGAACGTGACGACCGGGTCGTAACGGACCGGGCTGTCCGGCACGTCGAAGCCGATCATCGCCATGAAGTGCATGAGCCAGATGCCGGTGCCGCCGATGGAGAGCGAGGCGATGACCAGCCAGCGGGCCCGGCGGCCGGTGGTGGGCGCGCGGCGGGCGCGGGCTGTGCAGACCAGGCCGAGCAGTGAACCGATGAAGGCCATCAGGTACGCGGTCACCGGGTTGAACCAGCCGTACGCGAAGTGGTGCACTTCTGCCATAGGAGCGCCTCCGAGCGTTGAGGAGGATGCCATTGCGCCACGAATGTTGCTCACGCAATCGCACAGCGTGTCCGTGTCCGCACTGTCGATCACCGCTGGCGCACGCCGGGTAGCGTCAGCGGCATGGCAGGCACGAGTGCGTCGGTGGTCGCCCTGGTCGGCATCGACGGCTCGGGTAAGACCACCCAGGCGATACGGCTGGCCGCGGCGCTCTGCGCGGCCGGGGTCACCGCCCGGTACGGCCGCAACGCCGGCGGCCGGCGCTTCCTCGGGCGGGTCGCCCGCAGGTTCGGCCGCGAGGATGCGGTCTCCCTGTTGGGTCGTCGCGGCCTGCTCACTGTCGAGGCGGTGCTGCGCTGGCTGGCCATCGCCCGGTCACTGGTGACGGCGCGGCTGACCGGTGCGACGGCGGTGATGGACCGCTACACCCCCTGCCAACTGGTCAGCATTCGGGCACATGACGGCGGCAAGTGGCTGGCCAGGACGGTACGCGCGGCGTATGCCCCGTTCCCCCGGGCGGCTGTCATCATCTTTCTCGACGTCCCGCCCGAGGTGGCATACCACCGGGTGGAGCAGCGTGGCGAGGACCACGAAGACATCGAATACCTCAACGCGAGCTACGCGGCCTACAAAGACGTACTGTCGGATGCGGTACACGTCGACGGCAGCGGTGATCCGGACGCGGTCGCTCAGGCCGTCTGGGCGGTCGTTTGGCCGGTGGTGAAACGCGGTTTGGCAGTTGACGCGGGGCTGTCATGAAAGTAAGTTTCAACCGTGGCGAAGAAGTCGAAAGTTTCCGAGGAGAATGACGGCGCTCGCGCCGGTCAGGAACCGGCCGGGCTGATCGTTCAGATCAACGGTCTGCTGCCCGCGCTCTCCCCGGCCGAACAGCGCGTGGCACGGCTCGTGCTCGCCGATCCGGCCGCCTCGGCCCGCCGCACCATCACCGACCTGTCCGCCGCCGCGGAGACCTCCGAGGCGACGGTCATCCGCTTCTGCCGCTCCATCGGCATGTCGGGCTACCCGCAGCTGCGCATCCGGCTCGCCGCCGAGGCCGCGCGCCGGGTCGAGCCGACCGACTCCCGGGTGGTCGGCGGCGACATCCCGCCCGGCGCCGACATGGCGCAGATCATCGCCACCATCGCCTTCAACGACGCCCGGGCGGTCGAGGAGACCGCCGAGCAGCTCGACCCCGAGGTCTGCGACAAGATCGTGGACCTGCTGGTGAAGGCGTCCCGGGTCGAGGTCTTCGGCGCCGGCGCGAGCGGCTTCGTCGCCGCCGACTTCCAGGCCAAGCTGCACCGCATAGGCCGCATCGCGTACTACTGGCCGGACCTGCACACCTCACTCACCTCGGCGGCCCTGCTCGGCCCCGGTGACGTGGCGCTGGGCATCTCGCACACCGGCACCACCGCCGACACCATCGACGTGCTGGAGCGGGCCAAGGCGGCGGGCGCGGTGACCGTGGCGCTGACCAACTTCCCCCGCTCGCCGATCTGCGACGTCGCCGACTTCGTGCTGACCACCGCGGCGCGCGAGACCACCTACCGGTCCGGCGCGATGGCCAGCCGGCTCGCCCAGCTCACGGTCGTGGACTGCCTGTTCGTCGGGGTGGCCGCGCGCACCCGCACCAAGGCCCGCAAGGCGCTCGAGGTGACCGCCGAGGCGGTGCGCGGACGACGCCTGGGCACCACGCGCCGCCGGTCCGGCGATGCCTGAGCTGCCCACCGGCTCGCTCCCGGTGCGTGTCGACGCCCCGACGGAGCGGCGCTACGCCCCCAGCGCCGATCTGGACCTGCTGGACACCCGCCAGATCCTGCGCGTGATCAACGAGGCTGACCGCACCGTCGCCGAGGCGGTCGGCGCGGTGCTGGACCCGCTGTCCGTGGTGGTCGAGGACGCCGTCGCGGCGTTGCAGCGCGGCAACCGCGTGCACTACGTGGGCGCGGGGACCTCCGGCCGGCTCGGCGTGCTCGACGCCGCCGAACTGCCGCCGACCTACAATGCCCCGCCGACCTGGTTCTGCGCCCACATCGCCGGCGGCCCCGGCGCGCTGCTGGCCGCGGTCGAGGACGCGGAGGACGACGCCGTGGGCGGCGCGGACGAGCTCTCCCGCTGCGCCCGCACCGGGGACGTCGTCGTCGGCATCGCCGCCAGCGGCCGCACGCCGTACGTGCTCGGCGCGCTGCGGGCGGCGGGCGAGTTGGGCTGCCGGACCGCGCTGATCGCGGCCGACCCGCACGCGACCGCGTCGGCCTGGGTGGACGTCTTCATCGGCGTCGACACCGGCCCCGAGGTGGTCACCGGGTCGACCCGGATGAAGGCCGCCACCGCGCAGAAGCTCCTGCTCAACGCGTTCTCCACGGCGGTGATGGTGCGCCTGGGGCGGGTGTTCTCCAACTTCATGATCGACGTGGTGCCGACGAACGCCAAGCTGCGCGGCCGCATGCTGAGCATGCTCGTCGAGGCGACCGGCCACGACGAGGAGGACTGCCGCCGCACGCTCGACGCGGCCGGCGGCGACCTGCGCGCCGCACTGGTCGCCCTGCTGGCCGGCCGTGAGGTGGCGGCGGCCCGCGGCGCCCTGGCCGGACACGGCAACCGCGTCCGCGACGCCGTAGCCGCCCTCACCGAATAAGCCCCCCGGCCCGCCCCACCTCTTGGTGGCTGCGGAATGCATGATCGATGTTTTGTGTCGGAATCTGTGCGCTGACCGCAGTTTTCGGCACGAAACAGCGATCACCCCCGAAAGGCCGACGATCACCGGCCGAAGAGCGGCCGATCCCGGCTGAAAGGCCCCCTGGGCGGCGCCGAAAGAGGGTCGATCCCCGTTCGAGTGCCGTCGGGCGGCAGGCGGGTGATCCCCTTTCGCGGGTTCTTCGTGGCCGAATGGGTGTGCTTCTCACTCGATGGGGTATGTGCGTCCTGCGTTCGAGTGGGCGAGATGTGGAACCGTGCAATAGCGCGCGGGCTCGAGCGTCACAAGAAATGGCGACGCAGGTCACAGCGTTGTAGTGAGGTGGATCGCTGTATGCTGTGACGCTCCGTGGTGTCATAAATAGGGCATTGCGGACCGGTTGGCTCGCTTCCAGCGAGCCGCTATGTCGGTATCAGCGAGTTCACAGCTTTTCGTGACAGTTTCGATGGGCAACGCGGAATCATCTCCGGGCGTCATCTGTTGTGAAGGTGTCAGTACCGCAAGGCCCTGCGGCGATTACGTGGGAGGGACCCGAACGTGGAGAACATGACCATGCTGCGCACCGACCAGGTGGCTGAGGAGCGAGACCTCGTCGGTGTATATCTGCACGAGATCTCGCGTACTCCGCTGCTCGACGCGGCGCAGGAGGTCGACCTCTCTAAGGCGATCGAGGCAGGACTATATGCTGAGCATCTGCTGGAGGCCGACAAGCTCAAGCGCGGGCTGAAGCGCGACGAGCTCGAGAAGCTGGTTGCCGAGGGCAGCCACGCGAAGGACCTCTTCATCCGCGCGAACCTGCGCCTGGTGGTGTCCATCGCCCGACGTTACGTCCGCTCCGGCATGCCGATGCTGGATCTGATCCAGGAGGGCAACACCGGCCTGGTGCGTGCCGTCGAGAAGTTCGACTACGTGAAGGGCTACAAGTTCTCCACTTACGCGACCTGGTGGATCCGGCAGGCGATCAGCCGTGCCATCGCCCAGCAGGAGCGCACCGTGCGGCTGCCCGTCCACCTGGTGGAGGACGTCAACCGCATGCGCAACGTGACCCGGCAGCTCACCCGTGAGCTGGGCAGCGACCCGGAGCCGGACCAGATCGCGGCCGCGCTCGGCGTGACCGTCGAGCGGGTGACGGAGCTGATCCGCTGGTCGCAGGACACCGTCTCGCTCGACACCCCGGTCGGCGACGACGGCGACACCAACCTGGGTGACCTGGTCGCCGACCGCGACACGCCCAGCCCGGAGGAGATCGTCCTCTCGGCGCTGGAGCGTCAGCGGATCGAGGGCCTGCTCAACCACCTCGACGACCGTTCCGCCGGCATCATGCGCGCGCGGTACGGCCTGGAGGACGGTCGCGAGCACTCGCTGACCGAGGTGGCGTCGCGGTTCTCGCTGTCCCGTGAGCGCATCCGCCAGCTGGAGATCCAAGCACTGGGCCGGCTGCGCGAGCTGGCCCGCGCGGAGGGCCTGCAGTCCGTCTGACCTGACCCTCTCCCTACTGACGAAGAAGCCCTCTCCCGAGGCCGGGAGAGGGCTTCTTGCCGTGCTGATCCGGGTTACAGGCGCACCCGGCCGTAGCCGTAGGGGCTCATCATGTCGACGCTCGCGACCTTGACCACCTCGCCGCTGGTGGGCGCGTGGATCACCTTGCCGCTGCCGACGTAGATCGCCACGTGCCCCAGGCCCGAGTAGAAGACCAGGTCGCCTGGCAACAGCTGAGAGCGGCTGACGTGGGTGACCTCGCGCCACTGCGTCGCGGCCTGGTGGTAGAGGCTCACGCCCGCGGCACGCCACGCGGCCAGCGTCAGACCCGAGCAGTCGTACCCGCTCGGCCCGTCGGCGGCCCACACGTACGGCTTGCCCAGCTGCTTGTACGCGAACGCGACGGCGATGCCGGCCTTGCCCGTGTACTGGGGAATGGAGCCGGTGTAGGTGGACGACTTCTCGTCGACCAGGCCCGCCTTGCGGCGCAGTTCCTTGAGTTTGGCCAGGTCCCGCTCGATGCCCTTGCGCTGGGTCTCGACCGCGGTGAACCGGGTGGTCTGCTCCTGCAGCCGCGCGTCCAGCGCCGCCTTGACCTCGAACCGGTCGCCGGCCGCCTGGTGCGCCTCGTCGATCTGGGCCCGCTGACTCGTCGCGAGCTGGTCCAGGGCGCTCAGCCGGGCCAGCAGCTTGCCGTCGCCGGCCGAGTCCAGCAGCGCGTTCAAGCCGCTGAACGATCCGGTGCGGTACGCGGTCACCGCGATCTGCGCGACGTTGCCCTCCGCCTGGTCGGCCTTGACCTCCAGCGGGCCGAGTTCACGTTCGAGCGCGGCCGCCTCGGTACGGGTCTGCTTGAGTTGCGTGTTGAGCTTGTTGTACTGCTCGACGACCTTCTCCAGCTGGTCGGACTTCTCCGAGATCTGCTTGCGGAGGTCGGCGGCGCTGGGCGCGGCGTGCGCGGGCGCGCCGGTCGCGAGCAGTCCGATGATCAGTGCACCGGCGGGGGCGAGCAGGCGCGCGGCAGCGCGCCAGCCCCTGCCATGGGGGGATGACAAGGTGTGGCCCTTCTCCGTAGCCGCCTACCGAGTTAGCTGACGGGTTCGGGCGAAGGGCGCCCTACTGCGATCACGGAAAGTGACCGCTGATTCACCCCGATAACCTGGGTCCCCGGCTCGCCCCACCCACACGGGTATCGATCTTCACGATCGCTTGGCGACTCGGCGGCGCTGGTCCGGTGCCACCCGGGGGTGGGCGGCGGACAACCGTTCCAGTGCCCGCCACGGTAACCCCGGGATCGGGCAGGCCCAAGTGCGTAATGGGCGAAGTGCCCGAGCTGGTAATGGATTGCGGGAAAAGTTCCGTCACATTAGGTGATTCCTGAACGCACATTAGGTTCAAGGAACGTGCCAATCTGACAGGTGGCTGATTGGCAGACTTCACAACGATGCCTGTCTCGGTCACACTGAGGTCACGAGGCAGCCGGGAGTCCACCGACGGACGGCTAAAGCGGCGGCTCGCGAACGCGAAAGACCGACACCCGGCGGCCACCGGATGTCGGTCCACAGCTCCACCACACGCCAGGTGTCGCCACCTCCGCGGGCACCACCACCAGCCGGGCCCGCGCATCGAGCAGTTGGGAGACTTCCATGGAGCCTACACGGGCGCCGGAACGGCCACCAGAACAAGCGATCGTGACCATCCGCCCCGGGCTGCACATCTCGTCGACCTGCTTCCAGGTCGGCGGGCGTCACTTCACCCTCAGCGCCATCGAGAACGTCCACACCCGACAGGCCGGGCACGACCCGCTGACGCGTCGCGCCGGAGCGATGGCCGTGGTCGGCATGGTCCTGCTCGGGGCGTTCGCGCCGCTGCTGCAGCCGACCGGCATCGTCGCCGCGGTCGCCGTGCTCAGCGGCCTGGCCGTGCTCACGCTGATCAGCGCGCGGCGGCGGCCGCGGCGGCTGGAGCTGTGGGCCGACTACCACGGGCATCCCACCCAGCTGTTCGTCAGCGACGACTGGTGGCTGTTCCACGCGGTGGAGCGCTACCTGCGCCGCAGTCTCGTCGAGGCACGGCTGGGCCACCTGACCCTGCCGCGGCCCCGGCCGAGCCGCGGCGTGCCGCACCCCTCGAACATGCACCCCTCCCGGCTGACCCCCGGTGGGAGCCGGGCCGGCTGGGAACGCGCCGCCTGACCTCTTTGCCTCAGCAGACGGGACGTCGCCGCACACCGCGGTGACGTCCCGTCCCCCGTGCGGGGCAACTGCTGCCGCTCACTCGGTTCTGATGACGGTGAACGCCTCGGCGACGCGGCCGGGCAGGCCGAGCGACTCCGCCAGGCCACCCAGCCGCTCGCGCAGCATCACGTCGAGTTCGTGCAGGTGGGACGTCTGCGAGACGTGTGCTCGCAGCGCGGCGAGCTTGCGGTCGAAGGTGTCGGTCACGTCGACCGCGTGATCGGGGTCCGGGCCGCCCGAATACCAGATCTCCCGCACGGTCCAGGCTTCCAGGCCGGCCGCGCCCAGGTCGGGGTGCGCGAACGGGTTGCGGGCGTCGGGGTAGACGGCGCAGGTCACCGCCTCGCCCACGGCCAGGTGGTCGGGGTGGCTCGGCCCGGCGATGCGGTCCCAGCGGCGCAGCGGGGCGCTGGTCAGGATGCGGTCGGGCCGGGCCCGCCGGATCGCGGCGACGAGGTCCTTGCGCAGGCCCAGGCTGGGCGTGACCGAGCCGTCGGCGTACCCCTCCAGGAAGTCGACCTGCTTGACCCCGACGGCGGCCGCGGCGGCCCGCTGCTCGGCCTCGCGCAGACCCGGCATCTCGTGCCGCGGCGTCTCGTCGAAACCGCCCGCGTCACCCCTGGTGACCAGCAGATACGACACCTCGATGCCCTCGTCCACCCAGCGGGCCACCGTGCCTGCCGCGCCGAAGTCGACGTCGTCGGGGTGGGCGAAGACGCACAGCACGCGCTGCACGTCGTCGCAGGGTGTGGCGGAGACAGGGAAGCTCATGCCGCCGAGCATATGCCGCACGCTGCGGCGGGCCGCCAGGCGGTGATCAGCGGATGTCCCCGGCGACCTCGGCGATGAACGCCAACGAGTCGGCCTCGTTCAGCGCGATGCCGTTGAGTTTGCGGAAGGTGTCCCGGTACGGCGCGGCCACCTCGCCGCGGTCGAGGAACTGGCCCCGGTCGGGATCGCCCGCCAGCGCGCTGTTGAGCTCCAGGTAGACGACGTCCTCCCCGAACGGGAAGGACAGCAGCACGAACGTCGACTCCATGGTGTGGATGCCGGTGGCCAGCGGCAGCACCCGCAGGTGGATGTGCGGGGCGGCGCCCAGGGCGACCAGGTGCAGCAGCTGTTCGCGCTGCACGCCGACGCCGCCGTTGATGCGGCGCAGCACGGCCTCGTCGAGCACCGCGTGGATCTGCGGCGGGTCCTTGCGCTGGAGCACGTTCTCCTGCCGGCGCAGCCGGATGTCGAGGTAGGTGTCGTGGTTGAGGCTGTCCTGCTCGGGCATGCGCAGCCCGGCGATCACGGCCCGCGCGTACGCCTCGGTCTGCAGCAGCCCGGGCACGACCAGCGACTGGTACATGGACAGCGCCGAGGCGCCGTCCTCGAGGCCGATGTAGGTGGCGAACCGGCCCGACATGACCTCGCTGCCGTACTGCGTCCACCACGAGCGCTGGCGGGAGGCCCGGACCAGGCTCTCCATCTCGGACATCTCCGAGGCGTCGTCGATGCCGTAGAGCTGCATCAGCGCCCGCACGTCGGTGACGGTCATCCGGACGGTCCCGTTCTCGATCCTGATCACCTTCGAGAGGGACCACTCGAGTTCGGAGGCGACCTGCTCCTGGGTGTAGTCGGAACTCTCCCGGGCGGAGCGGAGTGCGTGTCGTAGCCTGAGACGGGCGACCGCCGGGCTCTGCGCGCTCACGTCGATCTCCGCCTTCCGTCCCCGCGCCACGGATGGAACCGCTGGCGAAACGCCGTATGGCTACTTGCGACCATTCTTTCGGACGAGTTTACTGTGGGCGCAGCCCTGCGCGCCAACGACAGGTGTGCCACCTAAGGCGCCAGGGCTGAAACTCTTTATACATTCTGACCTGGAGTGAACCTATGACGTCTGTGCTGGGCGCAGCATGGCGCAAGAGCGACCGCTGCGAATCGGCCCACTGCGTGGAAATCGCAGACCTGGGCACCACGGGAGTCGGTCTTCGAGACTCGGTGAGTCCGGCGCAGCATCTGGTCGTGTCGACGGAGGCCTTCCGCGCCTTCGTGGCCGGCGTGAAAACCGGAGAGTTCGACCTGCGCTGACCTCGCTGGGATGAACAGGCTCCGGCCGGCACGCGTCGACGACGTGCCGGCCTTTTGCTTGTCCCGGACGCGAACGTGAATGTCCTCGCGCGAGTGGCCGTCGTTCACGACTCATGGCATGTTCGTGCATTCGCGGATATGTCACAGTGATGAACGGGGAACCGGAACGAGGCGTAAGGCGGTAGGCCATGTCCGAGAACCAGGACCGCCACTGGCGGCGGTCGTCCCGGTGCGAATCCGGGCATTGTGTGGAAGTGTGTTTCGACGGCGAGCTGATCCTCGTGCGCAGCTCGCGAGAGCCGGACGGCCCGTGGCTGACCTTCGACGCCGACGAGTGGCGGGCTTTCACCGCCGGACTCGCCGACGGAGAGCTGCGCGGCTGAGCACTAGTGCAGGGCGTTGCCGACGATGGTCCACAGTCGCAGCGACGCCTCCCGGGCGCTGGGCCGCGCCAGCGAGTTCTTGTCCATGCAGGCGCGGCACAGGTCGGAGACGGCCTGCGGCAGGCCGGGCACGGCCAGCACGGGGGTGGGCGCCAGCCGGCGCAGCGCCGTGGTGCCCTGCGGGCTGCGGTTGTGCCCGGCATACGGCGACTTGCCGGTGAGCACCTGGTAGAGCAGCGCGCCGAGGGCGTACACGTCGTCGGAGGGGTTCGCGTACTGCGGCATGCCGGTGCTGACGATGAGCTCGGCCAGTCCGAAGTCGACGACCTTCGGCCCGGTGGTGGTGATCATGACGTTGCCGGGTGTGAGGTCGCGGTGCACTACGCCGCGCCGGTGCGCCACGGCGAGCACGTCGGCGGCGGTGGCGGCGACCCGCACCGCGCCGGCCCACGGCAGCGGCCCGTCCAGCAGGACGCTGGTCAGCGCCTCGCCCTTGAGCAGTTCCAGGGCCAGGTAGCCGATGTCGCGCCCGTCCGGCCCGGTCTCCACGCCGACGTCGAGCACCTTGGGCACGTGCGGGTGGCGCAGCCGGTCGGTCATCGCGGCCTCGTGCCGGATCAGCCCGGAATAGCGGTCGTCGACCACCTTCACCGCGAGCCGGCGGCCGGCCGTGGCATCCACGGCCTGGTACACAGTGGATACTCCGCCGCGCGCCAGAGGCCTGGTCAGCACGTATCGCCCTGCCAGCGCCGTACCGATCGGGACCTCCACGGGCGGGATTCTTCCGCAATCAACCGCACAAAGCCATCAGACGTACTTGAAATCTTCGCTAAATGATTATCCGCCGACGCAGCTTCCCCACAGGCCACGCCGCTGCGCCCGCGCCTGCTCGACGGCGTCGTGCAGGTCCCGCTGGTGCGCCAGGTTGGGCCGGATCGCCAGCTCGCGTACGGCCCCGAGGGCGGCCAGTTCCCCGTTGACGAAACGGCCGTCGGCGGTCCACGCGTAGACCAGGCGGCGGCCGTACGGGTCGAAGCGCTCGGTGTCGGGCAGCAGCCACAGCCGCGCCCCGTTCGGGGCCAGCCGGTGCAGCTCGGTCCGCGCCGTCTCGGCCCAGCACTGCGGGCTGCCGTCGGCGCCGTGCAGCTCGGGCGCGTCGATGCCGAGCAGCCGCAGCTGGACCGGCTCGGTGACGTCGATCACCGGACCCGGCTGATCCGCGCTGACCTGCAGCGAATCGCCGTCGAGTGCGAACTCCACCCGCACCGGCTGCGCCCCGGCGGGCGGCCCGGTGGGGCGGGCGGACGGGCTCGGCGAGACCGTCCCGGACGGCGGCGGGGCATCGGGCCGGCTGTGGGCGTACCACAGCCAGCCACCCGCGGCGAGCACGAGCACCACCAGCCAGAACAGCGTCGCCCGCCACTCACGGCGTCGCCCGGTTTGTCGTGTTCGCACCACCGGCCCATCGTCGCACTGCCGTCCGGTGCCGCGGGCTTCGTCGCCCGTGCACGGGCGGGCTGCAGTTTCGGGGAAACTGCAGCCTCCGCCGGCCCGATACCTGCAGTTTCCCCGAAACTGCAGGCGCGGCAGGAGCGTGGAGTGACTTTGGTCGCGCAAGGTTTGGTTGTGCACAACCAAAATCATCGTTAGGTTCGGGGCATGACTTCTCTTTACACGGCTGTTGCGACGGCTACCGGTGACGGACGTGACGGCAAGGTGCGCAGCTCGGACGGGCTGCTGGAGGCGGCCGTGGCGACGCCGGTCGAGCTCGGCGGTGCGGGCGGGGCCACCAACCCGGAGCAGCTGTTCGCCGCCGGATACGCCGCCTGCTTCCACTCCGCGCTGCGGCTGGTCGCGCGGCGGGCCAAGGCCGACGTCGACGGCTCGGAGGTGACCGCGCACGTGGGGCTCGGCCGCGACGGCGCCGGGTTCGGCCTGTCCGTCACGCTGGAGGTCGCCCTGCCGGGCGTGCCCGCCGACACGGCACGCCAACTGGTGGACACCGCGCACCAGGTCTGCCCCTACTCGAACGCCACCCGCGGCAACATCGACGTGCAACTCGTGCTTCGCTGAGACCATGACCCGCGCCGACCGCCCGGAACCCGGTGACCTGGACCTGCAGAAACAGGTCTGCTTCGCGCTGTACGCGGCCAGCCGCGCGCTGACCGCGGTCTACCGCCCCGTGCTGGAACGGCTCGGCCTGACCTATCCGCAGTACCTGGTGATGCTGGTGCTCTGGGAACGCGGGCAGACCTCGGTCAAGGCGCTGGGCGAGTCCCTGCAGCTCGACTCGGGCACGCTGTCCCCGCTGCTCAAGCGACTGGAGGCGGCCGGTCTGGTGGACCGGGCCCGCGACCCGCGCGACGAGCGCTCCGTGGTGGTCAGCCTCACCCCGGCCGGCGACGGCCTGCGTGCGCAGGCCACCGGCATCCCGCGGGCCATCGCCGAGGCCACCGGCGTGCCCGCTTCCGAACTCGCTTCGCTGCGTGACACGCTGCGCAAGATCACTGAGGCGGCCACGGCCGCCCCGGACAAGGAGACGACGTGACCGTCGGACGTGAGATCCACCTGGCTTCGCGCCCCGTGGGCATGCCCACCCCCGACAACTTCCGCCTGATGGAGGTGGCGGTGCCGGAGCCCGCCGAGGGCCAGGTGAAGGTGCGCAACCTGGTGATGTCGGTGGACCCGTACATGCGCGGGCGGATGAACGACGTGAAGTCGTACGTGCCGCCGTTCGCGGTGGACGCGGTGCTCGACGGCGGGGCCGTCGGCGAGGTCGTCGAGTCGCGCTCGCCCGACCTGAAGCCCGGTGACCTGGTGCTGCACGGCTACGGCTGGCGGGAGTGGGCCGTCGACGACGCCCGGCGCTTCCGCAGGCTGGACCCCGTGGCCCCGCCGAGCGCCTTCCTCGGCGTGCTCGGCATGCCCGGCCTCACCGCGTACGTCGGCCTGCTCGACATCGCCGCGATGAAGCCCGGCGACACGGTGTTCGTGTCCGGCGCGGCGGGCGCGGTCGGCAGCCTCGTGGGCCAGCTCGCCCGGCTCAAGGGCGCCGCCCGCGTGATCGGCAGCGCCGGCAGCGCGGCGAAGGTCGCCCACCTCACCGGCGACCTCGGCTTCGACGCCGCGTTCAACTACCGCGACGGCGACGTGTCCAAACTGCTCAAGCAGGCCGCGCCGGACGGGATCGACGTCTACTTCGACAACGTCGGCGGCGACCACCTCACCGCGGCCATCGCCCGGGCGAAGCCGTTCGCCCGGTTCGCGCTGTGCGGCGCGATCTCGGCGTACAACGAGCCGGTGCCGGGGCCGGACAACATGGCGCTGCTCATCGGCAAGCGGCTCACCATGCGCGGCTTCATCGTCTCCGACCACAACGACCGCATGCCCGACCTGATCCGCGAGGTCGGCGCCTGGTACGCGGCCGGCGAGATCAAGGCCGAGGAAACCGTGGTCGAAGGACTGGAGAACGCGCCGGAGGCGTTCGCCGGCCTGCTGCGCGGAGCGAACACCGGCAAGATGGTGGTCAAGCTCTAGCCGTCCGGCGGTCGTCACGGGGCATCGCACAGCGTGACCGGTCACTAGGATGCCCCGGTGACGATCATCGGCCTGCCCGCGCCGTCCCCGGCGGCTCACGCCGTGGCCTTTCCCGAGGTCGAGGACGCGCGGGCGTGGTGCCGTGAGGGTGACTGGAACGCGCTGTCCGCCATGTTCGCGCGGTTGCGGACGGTCGACGACGTCTACTTCATGGCCCGGATCGTGGGAGACCTGCCGGAGGCGGACGCCTTTCTCTCGGACGTCGCGTCGGCGCAGCCGTCGGCGCCGCTGCCCAAGGTGCTGCTCGCCGCGCGTGCCATCGGGCTGGCCTGGCAGGCCCGCACCGGCGCGCGGGCGCAGCATGTCAGCCGGTCGCAGCTCGACCAGATGCACGAGCACCTGCGCCGTGGCGAGCAACTGCTGATCGAGGTCACCGCCCGTGACCCCGCCGACGGCGCCGCCTGGGCGCTGCGCATCACCAACGCGCGCGGATTGGAACTCGGCCAGGCCGAGGCCAGGCGGCGCTACGACCGCCTCGCCAAGCACCATCCGCACATGCACGGCGCGCAGGCGCAACTGCTCCAGCAATTGTGTCCGAAATGGAGCGGATCGTGGGAGTCGGCGTTCGCATTCGCACGGGCATGTGCCGCCGATGCGCCCGAGGGCGGCCTCAACGCGGCGCTGATCGCCCAGGCGCACATCGAGTACTGGCGGGAGCTGGACGGCAGCGAGCGGTCGGCCTACTTCCGCCGCCCCGACGTCGGGCAGGAACTCGCGACGGCCGCCGCCCGGTCGGTGCTGCACCCGTCGTACCGGCCGGTCTACGGCTGGGTGACCGCCCACCACCACTTCGCGGCGGCCTTCAGCCTGGCCGGTGACCACCGGCGGGCGCGCGCGCACTTCGACGCGCTCGGCGACCTGACCGACCGCTTCCCCTGGGCCTACCTCGGCGATCCGACCGCGCAGTTCGCCGAGCACCGTGCCCTCGCGGCGGGGAAGGGCTGACCCGTGCTCGAACTGACCGAGGTCGACGGGGTGCCCACCCTGGTCGCGCCGTCCTCCGGGCAGGCGGCGGCAGGTCTGATCTTCCGGGTCGGCCAGGCCGACGAGACGCTGCCGCTGCACGGCGTCACCCACCTGGTGGAGCACCTGGCACTGCACGACAGCGGGTTGTCCGACTACCACTACAACGGCGAGACGACATCCGTCTACACCCACTTCCACCTGCGCGGTTCCGAGTCCGATGTGGTGGGATACCTCGGCAAGGTCTGTGCCGGGCTGGCCGACCTGCCGATGCACCGGCTCGAGATCGAGAAGGAGATCCTGCGCACCGAGAGCCGCAGCCGCGGCGGCACCACCACACTGCCCCTGCGGCGGTACGGCGCGCGGGGCTACGGCCTGCCCAGCTACCCCGAGTGGGGCCTGGCCCGGCTGCGCCCCGAGGACCTGCGCGAGTGGGTGGAGACCTACTTCACCCGCGACAACGCCGTGCTGTGGATCGCCGGCAGCGGGGTCCCGGCCGGCCTGCGGCTGCCACTGCGGCCCGGGGTACGCCGTCCCGCGCCCGCGCCCACGTCGGCGCTGCCGGCGACGCCCGCCTGGTTCGCCGGTGACGACACCAGCGTGGTCTTCAGCGCCGTGGTCCGCCGCAGCACGGCCGCCAGTGTCTACTCCGGAGTGCTCGAACGGGAGCTGTTCCGCGACCTGCGGCAGGAGGGCGGCTACTCGTACACCGCCACCGCCACGTACGAACCCCGCGGCGACGGCTTCGCCACGGTCACCGCGTACGCGGACGCGCTGCCGGAGAAGCAGGGGGCCGCGCTCGGCGGCTTCGTCGACGTGCTGGCCCGGCTGCGGCACGGTGCCATCGACCCGAGCGGCGTCGCCGCCGTACGCACGAAGTCCCTGGAGAAGCTGAACCACCCCGAGATCGAGGCGGCCCGCCTGCCCGCACACGCCCTGAGCCTGCTCACCGGCCAGCGCAACCTGACCGTGGACGAGCTGCGGGCGGAGCTTTCGGCCGTCACCGTCGAGCAGGTGCACGCGGTCGCCGCCGAAGCCGTCGCCGCCGGGCTGCTGCAGACGCCCCACCGCACCACGGCCGACTGGGCCGGGTTCGCCGCCGCCCCGACGTCGTCCGCGCACGAGGCCGACGGCAACCGCCACCCGCACCGGGAGGACGGGGAGGTGGAGCTGGTCATCGGGCCGGACGCGACGAGCATCGTCCGCCCCGGCTCGTGCGCCACGGTCCGCTACGACGCGTGCGCGGCCATGCTGACCTGGCCCGACGGGGCTCGGCGGCTGATCGGCGACGACGGCATCGTGCTGCACCTGGAACCCGCCATGTGGACGGCGTCGCCCGTCGAGCTGGCCGTGCTGGACGCCGTCGTCGAACCGTCCCGGCACCTCCCGATGCCACCGCGCGATCCGGCCGCGATCCCCAGGCCCGGTGCCGGGCGGGCCGCTGCCGCCCGAGCCGGCGCCGGTGGCCGCGACAACCCGGGCGAGATCATCGCGATCGTGCTGCTCCTGCTGGTCGCCGTCGCACTGGGCGTGTTCGGCGTGCTGCAGGCCGTCATCGCCGCCACCACCGGCGGCAGGCCGCTCGACCTGTCGCTGCTCGGCGGCGCTGCGGTGGGCGCCGCCCTGTTCGCGACGCCGGTGGTGCTGCTGCTGCGCCGCCGCCGATGACACCGCGGCACCGGACCTGAGACGCACCGCGCGCCGGCCGACACCGCGGGGGGACACCGCCCAGGAAACGAGGTCCTGGGCGGTGTCGCGGGCTCAGCCCTTGAGCTTGCCCGTGCGTGCCGGGTCGAAGCTGGCGATGCAGGTCACCGCGCGGTCGCCGCCCGCCCAGCTCTCCGCCGTCGGGTAGAGGTAGTACGTGTCCACGGCCGGGTCGTCCACGGCGGCCGGGGCGTACGACTTCAGCAGGTCCGCGCAGCGCGGGTCGGCCTTCTTCTCGATCGCCTCGATGCCGGGGAAGCTGGTCTCGGTCAGCTTGAACTCGGCGTAGACCTCACCGTCGTGCGGCTCGGTGCACGGCACGACCGGCAGCTCCTCGATCTCGTCCTCGGTGCTGAGATCGTTGAGGCAGTCGCCGATGCGTAGCGAGTGCACGGACGTGTCGTCGCCGGTCGTGCCGGTGGTGCCGGTCGTACCGGTGGTGTCGGTGTTGGCGGCCACGATCGCCACGCCGATCACGCCGCAGATGACCAGCGACCAGATCGTGCTGAGGACCAGGCCGGCCACGGCCATGCCCTTGCCGTTCTGGTTGCGCTTCTTGATCTGCGACAGCGCCACGAAGCCGAAGATGAAGCCGAGCAGGACACCGCCCATGACGCCGAAGACCAGCGAGGCGATGGCGAAGCCGTTGGTCCCCGACGGCGCCGGGGGCACCTGCTGGTAGGGGACGCCGTAGCCGGCGGGCGGCGTCTGCTGCGGCGGGGCGCTGAAGGGCTGGTTCCCGCCGTACTGCTGGCCGGTGCCGTACTGCGGACCCGTGCCGTACTGGGGGTTCGTGCCGTACTGCGGATCCGTGCCGTACTGCGGGTTCGTGCCGTACGGCGCGAAGGGGTCGGCGGGCGGGCCGGACTGTGGCGCGGCCGGCGGCGGCACCGGAACCTGCGGATATGGCGGCTGCCCGGATGGCGGCGGAGTCGGTTCAGGAGAGGGGTAGTTCACCGACGGAAGTTATCACCGCGGACCGACGCCACGCGCGTACGTTCTCGCGTGGCTGGACGGGTGAGCAGGTATTACCCGGCCCGCCCGGTGGCCGTGTGGAGGTGGTGCGCCCGGCAGGACTCGAACCTGCGACCTGAGGATTAGAAGGCCCCTGCTCTATCCAGCTGAGCTACGGGCGCGCGATTGAAGGCTACCGTGCGGGACGACCGGCGTGATCGGCTACCCGGCGGAAGTTGACCACGATCCTAGGGCAGCGACACGCCGCCGAACAGCGACTTATGTTCATGATCGACCCGGGTGGCCGGGGGTCAGCGGAGCTGGGTCTGGAGCCAGTGGGCGGACTCGGTGAAGAAGCGGTCGCGGGCGGGCTGGCGGGACAGGGTCAGGTCGTGCTTGCCGCCCTCGATGCGCACCAGGGTGACGTCGCGGCCCAGCGCCGGCGCCCAGCGCACGATGTGGTCGACGTTGAGCACGGCGTCGGTGTCGTGTGCCAGCTCCGACCACTGCCGCTGCCGGTATGAGGCCGTCGAGCAGCCGACGAACACCGGCACCTGCAGCCCCAGCCCGGCGTGCAGCCGGCGCTGGCCGCTGCGGATCGCCTTGAGCCAGGCCACCCGGACCGGGAAGCCGCTCACGGGCTTCCAGTCGACCCGGTAGTCCCACTCGCCGTCGTGGTCGCGGTGCAGGCTGCGGCCGTACAGGCCGGGCAGCTTCAGCGGCACCACCCGGTACGGCGCGCGCTGGGCCAGCGAGCCGACCGCCGACACCGCCGGGCGGCGCATGATCCACGGCGCGTTGATGTCGAAGAACGGGCTGTTGAGCAGCAGCCCGTCGACGAGCCGGGCGCCGGCGCGGGCGTGCGCCCACAGCGACGAGATGAGGCCCCCGGTGGAGTGCGCGGCGACCACCATCGTGTCATGGCCGTCCTCCTCGCGGATGATCCGCGCCGCCTCGTCCAGCTCGGGGAAGTACTCGTCCATGCTGCGGGTGAAGTTGGGCGTCTGGTGCGGCAGCAGGCTGCGCCCGTACTTGCGCAGATCGAGGGCGTAGAAGTCGTAGCCGCGCTCGACGAAGAAGTCGGCCAGGTGTTTCTGAAAGAAGTAATCGGTGAATCCGTGCAGGTAAAGCACCGCGCGGCGGGTGCTTTCGGGCGCGCGCCGACTGACCAGGGTCGCGACGACCCGGCCCTGGTCGTCGTCGGGGAGTTCGATGACCCGCTGCAGGTACGGCTCGCCCAGGATGTCGGTCTGCACGCCGCTATGTTACCGCGAAGTAGGGCCAGCCTTAACAGATCAACTCCATGATCAGGCGGTTATCCCCAAGGCGGGCGTCGTCCACAGCTCGCGGCGCGCGGCGATGGCTCGCCACCGCGCTCCCGGCGCACCCTCTGAGGCATCGGACGCCGAGAGGAGAAATGACAGTGTTCGACACGAACATCACGATTGTCGGACGCTGTATATCGCCCACCCGTTGTCGCAGGTGGGACGATATCTAGCCCTTTTCGTCGACCACGTGTTGTTCGACGACAGCAAATGTATGGCCACTGTTGGTCAAGGAGCGGACAGACCCGCTGGCGAATCAACGTGAAGCTTTTGCGGCAAGCGGATCTTCCGACTCCCAGCCGCGATTGAGCGAGTGGCTGGCGTTGATGCAGAATGACTGGATGCACTCGAAGGGTAATCGTGGGTGGTGGGGTTTGTTCGCTGCCGTAGTGGCCCTAACTGTCCTCGGCCTGTCCGGGCTGGTGTGGTTTCTTACAGGCGAGGGCTTGGCACGCTCCGATCAGTGGGCGAGTGCGATCGGGCTGCCATTGGCTGTACTGGTCGCCGTGATCCCTCTGCTGGTGTGGATCGTTCGGCGAGCCCGCGCCGAACCTGCGGTGCAGCCATCGAGTTCCGTCACGGAGCCTCGTGCCAAGTTCCACGTCTCGGCTGGGCGGGATGCTTACACGGCCGAACAGATGATCATAAACCGAAACAGCGCGAACTCGGCCCGCGAAGAGTCGGAGCAGTAGGAGCAACGTCGAGCCGAGCAACGGCAATCGTGCGACGGACCGCGGTGACCTCGTACCGAGCACCATGCTAATGAGTGATCTGACGAACGAAGCGCTGTCGAATCGAGGACACAAAATCGCGATCATGGTGTCGCTAGTGGAAAATTCACGAGTCTAAGCGACCGTCGGGTGGCACCCAGACGTCAGGAGACATTGTGGATCTTACCGTAGCGGAGATCGCTTGGACCGCGGCAAACGGGCTAATTCAAGCAATGACCAACGATGCATGGCTCGGCATCAAGTCGCGCATCGCGAAGATACTCGGTCGCGGGTATGCCACAGAACCACAGGCTGAGGCGCAACTGGAGCACACGCTACGAGCCCTGGCCAGTAGCGACACAGACGCTGACGTCCGAAAGATCGAGGTCGCAAGGTGGGCCGGACGCTTAGAAGCAATCTTCGCAACTGAGCCCGAGATATCGAAACACTTGAGCGAAGCGCTCGCCGAGCTGATTCCCGGCCAATTCCCTGTAGTGCACCAAGACGTATTGGCAGGACGAGATGCGTATACCGCTGGCAGGGATCAGTACATCAGGGGCGATGCGCGCGACTAGTCTCCAAAAGCCGTGATGTTTCAGATCGCCGAAGCGAGTCGAGATGCCTTTACGGCGGGCCGAGATCTTCACCTGACTTTTGGAAGTCCGGGCATACTACCGCAGCACGCCTCGAACCTTCGCGTGCGGCCGATTTTCATTCAATATCTCAATCCCGAAGTCCTGGCCTGCTATGGCATTGGTCGCGCGGAACCTTCCGTCCTGCCTAGGGCGTTGCATGCAACTCGCCTGGCGGTTCTCGCAACAGAAGGGCACCTGATCCTGCCTGCATCGTATCTATTCGAGGTGCCTTGCATGCCGAGGTTTCTAAGCAACGTATCTGCGTTGATTGAAGCGAGAGTGCTCAGATACTCTTCGCACCTCTCGGACCTTAATGAATATGTGCAACATAAAGCGAGCGAGTATCGGGCCGATAGCATCAACCCATACACCGGCCGGTTCGCTAAAGGGTCATTGGCTCGAATTGCCTGGCAGCCGAGATACGCAGCCGACACCGCCTCCGACATAGCACGGGAGTGGGATAGCGCCCTCACTCAGGGACTCCTAACGCCGTTGCTAACTAGCATTACCGCCCGCGAACCATCCCGCGCTCTTCAGTCAGAGCGGAGCCTAAGAGAGGTGCCAAATAGATTAGCCGGCCAAGCATTCATCGGCCGGTTTGTTCGAGACAGTCTTCCGTTCAGAATCAATCCGCATGAGCGAACAAAGATCGATCACTTTTTGTCTCGCGCCTATCTCTGTAGCTATCTTTCTGACCTTGACGCGAATCTGTTATCCGAATTCAGCTTTGGGCAACTAACGTGCGGCGTCGAACGTACGACCGAAGAGTTCGCTGGTCGTGTCCTCTCGGCGCATCTTATCGACCTGACGCTAAAGTGGCTAAGAATATACGAATATATTCACAAGGTGGCATCTTGGCCAGAGCTACTCTTGCTACGCGACACACCTGAGTTCGCGCTTGTTATGACTAAGGCGTTTGGGGCTAGTTCGGAACTGCGCATAGCCGCGGTTCGCGCCAACCAAAGACGACGGCAGGAACGCGCAACGACGTTCCAGGATGTTTTGGCGTCGGTAGAAGGCGTCGCAACCGAGCTAGCTCGTTTCTAAAGAGGACTGGCGTCGTTAAGTAGGCGGCGCTACAATCCCGACGAACCTCTACAAAGGAGATCAGATCTATGCTGCTGTCAGTTTACTGCTCTGGATCGATCATGAAAGGCAAGAGCGACGCCAAGAAGCTTTGTTGGACGGACACCGAGAAGGACGAGGTCAGGAACGGCGCTGCACCGAGTGAGGTCGTTTTCCTCAACCCTGACGATCCCATCACCGACCCCAACAACTCTCTCGGGCAGTTCGGAAGGGACATGTTCCAAGTCATGACGGCGACGGCGATTATCGTCGATGCGCGTGAGCGCCGCGGCATTGGCATTGGAGTGGAGATGGCGGCGGCCGCAACATTCGGCACGCCAGTCATTGTTGTGGCACCACGGAACACACTATACCGCTCGGATGTCCTTGAGTATCGAGGAACAACCGTCTCGAACTATGTGCATCCGCACGTTGCCTCGCTGGCTTCTTTTCTCGCCGATGATTTCGAGGAGGCTGGACGGTTCCTCACACAAGTACCGGTACACAAAGAGCCGCCTGTTAATACTCCTGAGTGGCTTGATCGCGCCATCGAAGAGTATCGGGAGAATGTGTTGCCCGGCGATGAGCCCATGCTGCAAGCGATGAAACTGCTGATGTCGACGAAGTAGGAGCCCCCGGGTGATTTCCGATAATGGCACGAGTACGGCAAAGGAAGTTGATGAAATAGCAGGTCTCTACATCGTAGAAAACCCTGCACTTGAACATCTCCTTTTCGACCGAAATTTGATGGGGATCGAATTTCGGAGAGCGTGTGCAGAGAGCAGCCGGCTAATGGTCGGCCATCTCCTCGACGAACTCGATCCCGACGTCACGGAACTCGTGATCCTAGGCAAAGGACTTGCTTATCAACTTGCATCGGCGTTCGATTCGTACGGGTTGAACTTGCCGACGAACCTTCTAGCTACAAGTCGCAAAGACGTGGAGGGCGACTCCGCATCAGTCGTGGTTTCTTACCGATCCCTCGATGCTGCTGGTGACAGCATAATTATCGGAGATACTGTCGCTTCCGGCGCTACTGTCGTAACGGCACTCAACGAGTATCGGAAGGTTCATGAGGTGCGCAGGCTACACCTGCTCTCCTTTGCGGGTGCGGTAGGAGGCGCGCGCGTGATCCTGGATTATTGCAGACGTCACGCTATCCAGGCTAAGTTGCTCTACGGATTGGCAGCGTTCGGGTTAGCTAAGAATGGTTTCGACCTTTCGTTCCTACATCCAGACACGCTGACAAAAGACGCCTATCGACAGAGGGCTGCAGAGCAATTTAATTCTAAGCCGGTGTCTGCAGTCGGTTGGGACTTTGGCTCACAGTACATGGCTCCCGATAAATACAGAGCCTTGTCGTGGGTCGAAGCGGAAATATGGGGACTCAGGGGCCACGAATCCCTCGCAATAGCTAGCCGGCCGCGTAGCTTCTCGGTCGTATCGAAAGAGTCGGATGCATTTGCCGGTATGGCGGAGTATCTCCGTGATCCGAGTGAGCTTCCGCCTAGCGATCAACCGTGACCTTCAACGAGGAGCAACCTATGTCAGGCGATCCGAGCCAATCGGCTGCTCGAGCTTTGGTCCGTACATTGAATTCGGACGCGTGGCCACGTACCCGGAATGCCACGCTTGCTTTGTTCGCGCAGACCGGGCAAGCCGACGAAATCGAACAACTGCTCGACCGATCTCGCAAGGAACTGGAGGAGAACGGCGGGTCCTTGTCAGTCCTACACCGCCTGGAGTTGGCGTGGGCGGCAACGTTCTCCGAACTTGCAAGGCGCAACGATCGCCCCGAGTACCTCCCGCAGTTTGCTGCGTCGCTTGAGAAGCTAGCTGAAGCACCTAGCCGCGGTGGCTTGATACAGCAGACCTTCGCTGCGCGAGATGCCTATACCGCTGGTGGCGATCAGCACTTCTCGGATCGTCGTGGGGAAAAATGATCTTCGTTGTCTACATGTCACAGAGGAACCTGATCGCGGCTTCTGCATCATGAACCTTCGTGAAACGCCATAGCGAATTAAAGTACGTGGCAATTTTACTTGCTTCTTGGTCTTCGGACCTGTAGCGCCTAATGAATTCGGCAGATGCGTCGTCGGGGCGAGGTGTCTTCGTTGGCATGGTGCAGCATGCCGCATTGCCCTCGCTTCCGCATGTACTGCAGAAAACCCTAGATTTAACGCGGGATATTGCAGTTGCCTCGTCAACCACCAACTGAATCCCGACAACCGTATGTTGCCCGTATCCGGCTTCCTGAAGTAGGCCCGGAATTGCTTTGGTCTGTGCAAGTGTTCTCGGAAATCCGTCAAACGCCAGTAAATTAGTTGTTGGCCTTTGCTTAAGTGCTTTGGCAGCTACTGTGACGTAAATCTCGGCTGGCATTGGCGTGCTCGTGAGCATGTTTTGCTTGATCTGGCTGCGAATCCCTATGTCGATCGCAGGATTGGTTTGCGCCTCTCGCAAAATTCTACTGCTATGTACGGTCTCGGCACCGATTTCGGCCGAGATTCTCCTGACTACTGTTGTTTTCCCGGATCCTGGCGAGCCGAAAACGAATAGGACGATACGGTCCAGGGAAGTCATGTCGGTCCTCGTTCGTATTGGTGTCAGATTCAAGTTGATTCGTACGCAAATTTTAGGCGACTAGACTACTGCCGTCCCTTTCAACCTTCGGGTTCCATAATCGTGCGATCTGTAACTCTATCGTGAGCGGGCGGACGCGGGACCTGCTGGCGGATGACGCCACGTGCATTCGGACTTCCTTCCTGGTCTGAACTAACCTGAATAGTTGACCACGCCTGAAACGAGGGTTAGGTGAGTGATCGTGAGGCGGCTGAATATCCATTCCTCATCGCAGGGTTTCGCCGCGAGTGGGGAGCATGGCGATCTATGCTCCTCACTCGGGGCGAAGATCCTGCTTACCACCGAGTAACTGGCTGAACCTTCTCGGGACCGAAAGGCCCAGGTTGGATCACGATGCGGTGTAGGACCGCTTTGAGGGCGTGGTGCCGTTCCTCCGTGGTAAACCGTCCCCACTCATCGCGGATGGTCCGGAAGGCGGGTAGAGGGTCTGCTCCCTCCGTGGTGAGCCGCTCCTCTTCTGCGTCTAGTTCGGCCGACGTCGCGGAGATCGCAAGCTTGATCTCTTCGCGCTGCTCTTTGTAGTCCTCCTCGTCTACCGCCCCATCGGTGTATGCCGCAAGTAGCCGCTTTCGCTTCATGACTAGCCGCGATAGCTCTCCCCGGAGGCGACCCACCTCTATTGCCGTTGCATCGGCCCGCGCGAATCGTCCAGCCTCTTCATCAACGTCTCCGTTGTTTGTCGATTCACGCTCGATCCATTCCATGACTGCCGACTCAAGGCGAGCGTTGGAGATTGTGTTGGAAGGATGCACCTTGGTGTCTTTTGCGTACTTGCAACTCCAGTTGAGATAATTCTTGCGACCAGATTTAACGGCAATCATCGGTCTGCCGCAAGCTTCATGACCGCAGACGAGGAGGGCGCTAAATGCGTGCGTCGCACGTCGATGGCGCACAGGTAGGCGGGCAGTCTCGGCGCGCCGTCGCTGGTACGCCTTCCATACACCCTCGGAAATGATCGGCCGATGAGCGCCCCTGCGCCATCTGTCGAAGTGTTCCGGGCGTCGTCCCGCCTGCGTGTCGCTCCGCTCGCGTATCAGGCCGGCTGCGAAACCGTTGTCAAGCATGAGCCGAATTGATGTGTCGGTCCATAGCTTGTTTTGCGTCGTTCGTAGTCCCCTGGCGTTCCACTTGGCTGCCAGTGAAACTAGCGACTTACCGGAGACGTACTGCTTATACGCGTCGCGCACTAGTTCAGCCTCGTCCTCTTGAACTATGTACCCGGTCTCGCGATTGTATGTGTAGCCCAGCCTCTTTTGTGTCGTGTGCGGCAATCCATCACGACGGCGCTTGCTGTGTGCTTCTTTCCAGCTATCGCCCATCTGGTTGCTTTGCAGCTCAGCGATGAGCAACATCTGATCGCGCGTGAAGCGGCCGACGCTTGTCGTTGGATCAAAGTCTTCCGTCGCCGCGCGGACGACGCCGCCTGCCTGCTCGGTGATTGCAAGATATAGGAGCGATTGCTGGAGATTTCGCCCCCATCGCGACCACTTCCAGAGAATCACGTACTTCCACTGGGAGGATTCAATGCCTGCGATCAGTTCGTCGATGCGGCGCTTGGTGAAGCTACGCCCGGATCGGTCGATGTCCTCGACCCGGTGCACGATGTCCAGGCCGTTGCGCTTGGCGAACGTTTCGATCTCGAACATTTGCAGCTCTGGGGAGATCATTTCTTCCCGGCCCATCACCGCTGAGACGCGGATGTAGGCAACCGCCTTCTTGTTGCCGCTCACGTCCGTCGTCCTCCTGCCCGCGCCAGGCGTTCGCGCCGGTGAGCCGCCGCGTGCGCCTTAGCCACGACGGTCCAGAACTCAGCCCAGCATTCAGCCTTGGCCGGAGGTGCGAGAGCTTCGCGCCGGATGGTGTGTGGGTCGAGGCCGCGACCAGCGTTGCCCGCGCACTGGATCGCGCTGCGGGGGGTCCTACGCATCGGCGGGACGCGCTTAGCCGCCTGAGTGCCACTCTGGGCCATGATCTCGCCTACTCGGGTGGTGGGGGGGTATAGGTCGGTTACGTGAGGGCTGGTCACGCATGCCTCCGGATTCGGATGTGGAGCGCGCCCGTGCTGTGGGCACGGGCGCGCTGGTGATCAGTTGGGGTTGATGAGACGGAGGTGGCGGGGGGTACCCGTACCAGCCGTACCAGCCGTACCACCGCTGGTGAAGGGTGGTACGGGATCTTGACTGGTACGGCTTGGGCCGTACCACGGGCCATCGCCGGGACCGTCGGTTTCGGGGTCGTTGCCGGGGTTCTCGCTGGTCGGCTGGCAGTAGCGCACCCATGCGTCTGTAAAGTCGGCGGCGCGGTATCCCTTGGCCTGCTCGATGGGCTTGCCGCCAACGTGGAAGGCACCTCCGAACCGGATGGTGTCGGATGCGATCTCGTAATCGCGCAGCAGCCCTGCGAGCTTCATCGGAGTGAGTCCGTTGTTCTCGTAGCGCGCCCACGGCGCTTCCTGGTCGGCCTTGAGCCGTTCGATCAGGGCCGCGGTCGGCAGCGCCTCGTCGGTGCCGAACGCGGTCCGGCAATCGGTGAGCAGGCGTACGCGGTCGGACTTGACGGCGTTCTTCTCGGCCTCGCCGGTGAGGACCAGGGCGGCGGCGCGGGCGCGGGCGGGCCAGGTGCCGCCGGCCGAGTCGGCGATGACGATCAGCGGTTCCCAGGTGTCGGCGGCGCGGTCCTCCAAAGGCATGACCGGCTCGGCGCTCTCCAGCTCGGTCAACAGCGGCTTGAGCCAGGCCGACAGCTCGGCGGACAGCTTGAGCATCTGGGGTCGGTCGCGCTTGATCCGCCAGGGCTTGACGGTCTCGTCGGGGGCGCGGCGGCGCATCTTGACGACCACGGCCCGGTCTTCGATCGTGTCGGGCATCTGCCCGATGCCCGCGAGGGCGGCCATGCAGAACGTTTCGATGGTCTCCACGCGTTGGGTGTTGGCGTCGTAGCGGATGGCGGGTCGTCCGCGCTGGTGGCCTGCGTTGAGCAGGCCGCGCAGGTCTTCGTTCTCACCCGCTTTCGGGCCGAAGATGGTGTCCGCCTCATCGACCAGAAGTGTGAGCGCGTCGCCCGCGCCGATGGAGCGGTAGACAGCGGCGGGGCTCGCGTTGACGGTCATGAGCGGGTTGTGGCTTGCGCCCTCAACCACGTCCAGCAGTCGGGACTTTCCGCAGCGCTTCTCTGGGGCGCGGATGACCAGGCGGGGCGCGTACGCCCATGCGTCCTGCGCGTGTGTCGCGGCGATCCAGAGCGTGACCGCGTCGGCGGCCTCCGGGCAAGGCAGGATCACGTAGCGCACGATCATCGCGTGAACCCGGTCGAGCAGGTCACAGCCGTCGATGTTGGGGCGTGTCTTGGCTGGTCGGGTCACACTGTCACTCCTTCTGCGGCGAACCCGTCTCGGATCGCGTTGGGCGTGGACTTGGCCCACGGCCAGCCTGCGGCGTCGCAGGCCGACACGAGAGCGTCGTAGGCGTCGGTGCTGGTGAGGTGGCCTGCGGCGACGATGAGGGCGGCGCCGCGTGCGCAGCCGTACAGCGTCACGCGGCGGCGGCCGTCCGGGGCCGCGCTGATGCGGGCGACCAGCGCGGCCATGAGTCGGTCGGGATGGGATATGGCCCCCCCGCTGCGCGGGGCCATCGGTTGGACAGCAGGACGTACGGGCGCGCGCCGCCGGACCTCGGCGACACAGGCGTCCACCAGCGCGGGGGCCATATCCCTGACCGGCTCGCTCGGGTCGTCCCAGCGGTACGGACGACCGGTGACCGGATGCGCCGATGGCGGCGCTACGACGTACCCGCCGTCAGCGCG
Organism: Catellatospora paridis; assembly: GCF_009720365.1. Taxonomy (GTDB): domain Bacteria; phylum Actinomycetota; class Actinomycetes; order Mycobacteriales; family Micromonosporaceae; genus Catellatospora; species Catellatospora paridis. The sequence goes on from NZ_ML769323.1 coordinate 134,457, forward strand.
TACGTCGATGCCCGGTCCGAGGCGCTTGCCCTGGTCGCACGGCACCGGGCGGCCGGGGTGGCGGTAGTACAGGTGCAGCCCACCGGAACCGGTGCGCACCCATCTAGTGGGCCGCGATACGCCCTGGGCGACCAGGGCGCGTAGCGATGCCATGCCGCCCGCGTCGGGGTCGATGTCGATGACGACCAGGCCGGAGGGTGCGCCGGTGCGGATGGCCAGCAGGCCGCGCGGGATACCGGCCACCATCGCCCGGATGCGTTGCGGGTCGGTGGTGGCCGCGTAGAACCCGTGACAGGTCAGGCACCGGCACGCCTGCCGGTCGTGCGGGACGCCGTCGAGCTTGGCCGCTTCGCAGGCAGCGCAGTTCGCAACGGGCCGTTTGGACCGGCCGAGCAGGAACACCGGCCAGCCGTTGGCGGCGTAGCGCAGCGCAGCCGCCAACAAGGAGTGAGCCGCCGCAGGCGGCCTTTCTGTACTTCGGGTCGGCGCGCTCACCGCGGGCGCTCCTTCGGCTCGTCGGCCGGGCCGAAGACGCGGTCGACGACGACGCGCGTCACGGCCAGCAGATGGCGGGCTTGAGCCCGGGCAATGTCCTCGTCGTCGGCCAGGTCGAGCACAACGCGTAGCTCTACCCGGTCGACTCCGCGCTGGTCGCGGTAACGGGTGGCGACGAACCGGCCCACGTCGGTGACCCACACCTCCGGGATGGAGGCGTGCTCTCCGCCGGGCAGGCGTCGGGCGGTGCAGTGGTGGGCGCGGGCGCACCAGCCGGGGCAGCGCTTCTCGCTGTCGGGCCGCACGGTGCGCCGGCCGGTGGTGAGTGCGTGTGTCATGTGGTCACCTCCAGGGCGGTGAGCAGGTGTTCTCCGATGAAGTGCGTGAACGCGGGTGGGATGGCCTGGGTGATGGCTTCGCGGTCGGTGGTCCAGCCGATGCCCATGGCCTGCTGCCACTGCTCGGTGGTGCCCTTGCCGCCTCCGTCGCCGTACACGGCGAACATGTCGCCCTCGTGCCGGACACCGGCCCGCCATCCGGCGACGCGGTGTCCCCGGTGGGCCGGGTGCGGCGGGACCAGCGTGGCGAAGCCGTGGGTCTCGAACAGGCGGTGACGGAACACGCGCAGCCCGAACATCAGCCCGCACAGGACCAGGTCGGGGCGCAGCGTCGCGCCGACGACGTTCTCCATGACCCACGGCCGGCCCGACGCGGTCAGCGCCGCCCGGGTGGGCGGGATGAGGTCGACGTGCTGGTCCGTCCAGCCGTCCCGGGTGCGGTTGGAGCGGGTCAACAGGCTGTGGTCCTGGCATGGCGGGCTGGCATGGATGGCGTCGAACTTCGCGCCGTGGGCCAGGGCGAACGCGACCGCGTCGCCCTGGTGGAAGTCGTCGCCGCAGTAGTCGGGGCGCGGCACCTGGTCGACGCCGGTGACGTGCCATCCGGCCCGCTGGTAGCCGCGGGTGGCTCCGCCGGCGCAGCAGTACAGGTCGAGCAGCCGGGGCCGGTTCATCGCGCGCCGCCCTTGGCTCGTGCGGCGCGGGCCGCCTCGGTGTTGGCGTTGTGGAAGGCGTTGTAGACGCGCCGGCCGATCCGCAGCCGCATCCGGGCACCCTTGCAGCGACGGCAGATGGTTACTCTGCGTAGAAGGATGGTGCGTCGGATGCCCGTTCCGTGGCAGGCGCGGCAGCGGGCGAACGGCAAGATCCAGCACAGGAGGACATAGACGAACGTTGCGGCTATGAGGGTGAGGGTAACGATCACTTCGGGTGTCACGGGGGGCCTCCACGGGCGGTTTTCGGGCCTATATTCGGCATGGCGTTACCCGTTACCTGGTCAGCGTTGTGGCAGGCAGCGGGGCGGTTGGAGGGGTAACGGCACGGGTAACGGAGGCGTTACCTTCACCCGTGCCGTTACCGGCGGCGTTACCTGGTTTCCGGCTGCGCCCGGCGGGCGAGGATCTCGGCCACGTCGGCCCGCCGGTAGCCCTTGAGGACCTTGCCGGAGATCTTCACTCCCTGTGACGGAACTGCGAGGGCGCGTGCCATGTCCGACAGCGCCTCAGCCGTGATCGACGGGTACGCGGCGGGCCAACGCTCGGTCAGTGCCGGCGCGGCCACCGACCAGTGCTGCCCGTGCTCGGCCGACACTTCGAGCAGGTCGGCCAGCAGGTCACGGGCCTTGGGCAGGTCGTTGCCGACCGGGCGCGCGCCGCCGCGCAGGGCGATGGCGCGGGCGATGATCGATGCGGCCTGTTCGGTGGTCGGGTACTGCGACAGCACCGACACCGGGGCAGGTCCGCCGGTCATGACACCCCAGCCCGCATCGTCCACGGGCTTGTAGACCGTGCCGGTGATCCCGCGCTTGTACATGCCAGTACCGAGGATCATGTCGTTCTCGACCTGGCCCTGCACCGACAGGCACCACCGGTTCGTCACGCACCGGGTGATGTTGGGCGGCAGGCTGTTCTTGTCCGGGATCTGCGTGGCCAGGACCACGATGATGCCCAGCGCGCGCGCCCGCTTGATCAGCCGTTCCGCCGCGTCAGCGGCGTCCTTGTCGGCGGCGAACAGCTCGTGCGCCTCGTCGATGATGATGACGATCGGGTGCAGCCCCGACCCGCGCTTGCGCGCGAGCTCCGGCGTGACCTTGCCCTCCGGAGCCTCCCCGCGCTGCTTGGCGGCCAGGATGCGCTTACCGCGCCGCTCGGCCTCAGCCAGCGCCCACGCCAGGATCGCCCCGCCCTGGCGCAGCGCCTCGTCATCGACACCGACGATGTACGTGGAGCACAGCGGCTCGAAGTCGAGGAAGTCACCCGTGCCCTTGAACTCTGCGATCTTGAATTCCACGGTGGGGTCGAGGGCGAACATGAGCGCCAGGGCGCGGGCGGCGTAGCTCTTGCCCGATCCGGGCTGGCCACCGATCAGGAACGAGCGGGCGAAACCGCTGGTCTTGACCGGCCGCTGACGCTCGTCGGAGCCGAACTCCTCGATGTTGAACACGCTGGTGACGGCGTTGTCGGCCAGCAGCGACCAGCGGGGCTTGCCCATCTTGGACGCGGGCTGGTAGCCGACCCACAGGTCGAGCTGTCCGGCGTGCTCAGGGCCGGGCGCGGGCCAGACCTGGTCGATCGGCAGGCGCAGCGCCGACGACAGCGCGGCGCGCTTCTCGATGGCCTTGACCGCCTCCACGCCCAGCGGCAGGTTCACCCTGGCCAGCCAGCCCGGACCGTCGCGGTGGATCGGAGACGGGAAGTCGAGCTGGCCGGGGTCGGTCAGGCCTTGGAGCTTGACCGCGACCAGCGCCGCGCGGACCTGCTCGGCGGTGAGCTTGGTGAACTTCGGCGTGTTCGACACCCGGTCGGTGATCGGCCGGTCGGCGGGCTTACCAGCCTGCGCCGCGATGGCGACCGCGCCCGCGGCTGCGGCGTACCAGCCGATCGGCGGGACCGCGCCGGACAGCTCCAGCACCACACCACCCATACATGCCGCCGTGCCGGCCGCGCCGAGCAGCATCCAGCGGGGCTTGGACTCCTTGGCGCGGGTGCGGTTCAGCGACTGCCAGGTGTAGGCGTCGTTGTGGTCGGCGGCGTGCTGGCGAAGCTTCCAGTTGCCCTCTTCCGCCTGCGCCCACACCAGCGCCCGGCGGGCGATTCGCCACGCCCCGCGCGGGGCGTAGAAGGCCATCTTGAGCCCGTATTTCGGGCCGCGCAGGGCGTGAAACGCCGCGTAGTAGCCGAGATCGTTGGACAGGGCGCGGATGGTGGCGCGGCGGGTGTCGGCCGACAGCATCCACGCTGGCACGAGCGGCACGCGGCGCGTCCGGCTGGTCACGTCAGCCCACGTCACCGACGCGGCGACGCTGTCGGGCTCGTCGACAGGCGCGCCCTGGTCGGGCCGATAGACGGTGTAGGACTCGGCGTCGACGGGCGCGGCCTGGCCGGGCACCGTGCGCTGGGTGGGCTCGTCGTCGTCGTTGAAGACAACAGGGGTCAGTGCCATGGCGCTACCTCCGGTCAGCGTCGATAAGGGCAGTGATCAGGCGTTCGTGAAGCTGGGTCAGCAGCCGGCCGCGCGGCATCATGGGCTGCTCGGCCTGCTCGCGCATGAGCAGTTCGGCGGCGGCGACCGCGCCGCGCAGCTCGGCGAGGCGGTTGGACAGCCACGTGCACATCTGCTGAAGCTGATCGATCAGGGCGCGCTGGTGGGCGATCTCGGCGTGCAGCGCCGGACACTGCCCGCACGGCTGCTGGTCGCTCACGCGCAACCCCCGATGTTCGGGGTGAAGGTGCTGGACATACTGGGTGCGCTCCTTCTGTGAGGGGTAGCGGGATACGGCCTGTCCGTAGAGAAGCCGGGCCGTGTCCCGCCTGATCACTTGGTTGACGCGGGTGATGCGGGGTTGTGGGACTATCGGCGAATGTCCGGACTGGAATTCGTCGCTGCCATGACCTCGGCGCTCATTTGGCCGGTGATTGTCTTGGCGCTCGTGCTCGTATTTCGCGGAACGATCAAGAACTTGCTGGCAGAACGCCCCACCCGTTTCCAGGCAGGTCCCGTCACCGCCGAGTGGGACCGTCAGGCCGTAAAGGTCGGCGAGGGTATTGACCTGGAGAACGAGACGCCGACCTCGCGCGCCGAACTGCGTCCCGAGGCTCGGCCAGCAGAGGTCATCGAGCTGGCGCACAGCAGTCCACTTGGCGCGATCATGGAGAAATCCGTGGAGATCGAACGAGAGCTGACGGAGAAGTTGAAGTCAGCCCAAGTCGAGTTCCGATTTCCAAGCACCATGCGGGGCCTAGCCGACATAGCTGCGAGGACCGGCCTCATCACCATGGGCCTCTTCAGCTCAATCGTCGGGCTTTCCCGAATGCGTAACATCGCCGCCCATGGCGAAATAGACGTGACACCGTCACAGGCCGTCGAGTTTGTAGTGCTGGCGGACGCCGTACTGACCGAGCTGCGTGGAACCTCGTGGTTCGTGCGCGGCGCATGACCCCAGACGGAGGCTCGCCGCGCACGGTGGTAGCCGGTCGGATCAGAACGGCGGCTCGTCGCCGCCGTTGGTCTCCCACGGGTTCGCCTCACCGGACGGCGCGGCCGGCGCGCCGCCGCCCGTGCGGGTCAGCTTGTTGACCTGCGCCGTCGCGTAGCGCAGCGACGGGCCGACCTCCTCCACGTCCAGCTGGAACGCCTGGCGGTTCTCGCCCTCCGGCGTCTTCCACCGGTTGAGCTTCAGGCGGCCGGTGACCACGACGCGCGAGCCCTTGACCAGGGACTCAGCGATGTTCTCGGCCATCTCGCGCCAGGCCGAGCAGTTCATGAACAGAGCCTCGCCGTCCTTCCACTCACCCGTGCCCTTGTCGTAGGCGCGCGGGGTGGACGCAACGGTGAACTTGCACAGCGCCGCCCCGGCCGGGGTGAAGCGCAGCTCAGGGTCAGCGGTGAGGTTGCCGACCAAGGTCAGGGTGGTCTCGTTAGCCACGAGCAGGCTCCCTTCGGGACTGTCCGCCGGTCTGGCGGCCACCGCTGCGGGCCAGGGGTGATGAGCCCTGGCCCGCACGGAGGCGGTCAGCGCCGGAGCAGCGACAGCGGCTTCGGGGCGTGCGGATCGGTGTGGCTGGCAGCGTCCGGGCGACCGCCAACAGCGGCGAAGTCGAGGTCCATGTCGGCCAGCCGGGGCGCGCCGTGCCAGGGCCGGGCGGCGCTGACGTAGCCGTCGAACAGCCCGATGAGGAACGCCGTGCCGGCCGCGCCGATCGGGCCGACCGAGTGCGCCAGCATCGGCCCGATCTGCTCGGACCAGTGCACGCCGGTCGCCCAGCCGCCCACGATGTTCAGGGCGAGGGACGTGGCCAGGGCGGTCCACTCGATGGCGTCGGCGCGCCAGTCGGTGTCACCACCGGCCGAGCGCAGCACCGCCCGCCCGATGATGATCAGGCCGACGATCGCGATGAGCGCGGGCTCCATCGCCCATGCCGACCACCAGCCCGGCGACCCGCCGGTCAGGCCGAGCAGCCGCGCCACACCGGCCTGCACGCCGGTCGTCGACCAGGCCGCGAACGCGGCCAGGACCGGGACACCGGCCATGAGGGTCACCGACCGCACGCGGGCGATGCGCAGCGCCCGCATCTCGGCCGATCCCTGGATCTGGGCTCGGAGCCGCGCCCGGGTGCCGGACCGCTGTGCGCGCCGGTACAGCGCCGACAGCGCCGCCGCGTCTGCTGCGTCACGGGCTCGCTCGCCGCGTGCGCGCTGGGCGGCGCGCGCCTGCTCGCGTACGTCGTCCATCGCGATGCGGTGCTCGGCCTCCATCGCCCGCCGGGCCAGGGTGTCTTCACGCTGCACGCTCAGCCGGTTGCGCTCGCTGTCCAGCTTCGCCGCGATCTCATCCACCGGGCCGCTGTCGACGTGCCCGGGGTGGGCAGGCTCGGCGGCGACCGGCATCACCGACGCGGCGGGTGGTGCGGGGTTGATCTTCGGCTCTGGGTCTACGTCAACCGCCGTCAGCGGCGACGCCTCAACCATGATCGGCGCGGTGGACACGTTCAGCACGGTGTCCGGCGCGGTGGTCTCGGCCACCGGCACCGACTCTGCGGCCGAGGCCGCGATGGGGGCCGGGGTGGTCATGTGCTCGGTCGGGGCGGGCGCGGTCAGGGTCGCCAGCAGCGCTCGGGCCTTGTCGCTGCCAACGCGGAACTTGGCCTTGGTGGCGTTCTGGGACGGGGCGGTGCCGAGTTCGGCGGCCCACTTGTGGAAGTCGTCGACCAGGTCGGCGACGGCCAGGGGGTACGCGCTGGTGGGTGCGGTCATTTCGAGCCTCCTGTGAGCGGGTGTCGGCGCTCGGCGGTCGCGTACACGCGCACCACGCCGGGCCGGGAAGTCGGGTAGGGGTCGGAGACGTCGGTCAGCGTCGTGACCTCGTCCAAGACGTTCAGCAGGTCGGCCACGTCAGGTGTGCAGCCGGTGAGCCGCACCTTGACGGGCTCGTGCTGCTCGCCGAGGGTGTCCAGCGCGGCGCGGTAGAGCGCCTGGCGCTGCCCAGCCCGCAGCCGCGCCGACATGGCAGCGGCCTGGCCGGGGGTCAGCTCACCGCGGGCGACGCTGCGGGCGATGTCGCCCAGCGCGCGGCCGGCACGAGTGCGAGGCATCAGACCTCCACCTCCGTGTCGGAGGACTGGCGGTCCAACTTGTGCGGCTCACACAGGTACGCCTTGCCCGCCGCGGTCTCGCGGCTGCTGCTCGCCTTGCGGCGCAGCGGCACCGCGGTGCCCGCGTCGTTCGCGTCGGCCTGGGCCTGCCAGCAGTCGTCACAGTCACGCGTGCCGCCGAAGCTGAGGTAGCGCACCTGGCGGGGCTCCAGCGGCGGGCGGACCGCCCGCCGCACGCTCACCACCGGCACGGGCTCCACCTCGGCGACCGCGCCGGTGAACAGGTCGATCTGGCCGTTCACCGCGCTGCCTCCCGCCGCACGGCGGCGGCGCGGGAGCATACGAACCAGTAGGGCCGGTTACGGCGGTCGCGGATCGCGGACAGGCGGCGGCGCACCTCGGCGCGCTCCAGCTCGGTCAGCTCCACCGGCTCATCGCGCATCGCGCGCCGCACGGCGACCTCGTCGATGTAGAACGGGTCGGGTTCGACGTCGAGCGGCAAGCCGCACTCCAGCGCGAACATGAAATCGTCGTGCAGGGCCTTGGCCCATGCGGCGCCGCAGGCGACCCCGCCGACCAGGTCGGCCAGGTCGGGGGTGTGGTCGGCCAGGTCGTGGGTGTGGTCGGCGCAGTTGCGGGCCGCGACAGCGGCCAGTGGGTGGGCGATGGTCAGCCGGGCGTGTGCCGGCTCGTCGGCCGGGGCCGAAGCGATAGCCTGGGCAGGCATCGTGATTCCTCTCCTAGCAGGTGGGTTGTGGTGCGAAAGACCCCGGCGGGGATGGCCCCCCGCCGGGGTCACTTGCTCGACGGTCAGCGCAGACCAGCGCGGCTGTTGACGTTGATGCGGCCAGCGCCGTCGACAGTCAGATCACAGCTGCCGGTGACGGTGAAGCTCCCCGACCGGCCGTAGACGTCCACCTCGGTGCCGGTGTCGCCGATGCGGTAGCGGCCGGCCGCGCCGCCCTGGACGCTGACCGGAGTACCGGCGGAGACCGCCACGGTCACCGCGGCGGGCTCATCGGCCGACGACTGGCCGGCCGCAACCGGGTCGCCGATGGACACGCCATCGACGCTCACGCGGCCGGAGCCGAAGTTGATGACGCCACCGTGGATCGATCCGAGTTGCACGCCAACGCGGGCATTGCCGGACGCCACGTTGATCCCCGTCCCGGGGCCTGCGGCCCGCGCAGCGGGCCGGGTCGTGATGACCAGTTCGCCCCGCGCGGTGTGGACCTCGATGCTGTCGGCCGGGCCGGTGATGCTCACCCGGATCGTGTCCGGGCTCAGGCTGTCGTCGATTTCCACGGTTGCGTCGACGAGGTTCGCCAGGTGCAGTGACCTGGCCTGATAGATCTGGGTCACGCGCGCTTCTCCCTGGTCAGTAGGAAGCCCCGCCCGATCGATGTCGGGGCGGGGCTGACGGCTGGTCCGCCGTCTGGCGGCCACCGCGCGGGCCGGGCAGGTGCCCGGGGCCGCACGGAAGCCGTCAGCGCGAGCGATACCGGCGAGACCGGGAGGGCTTGCGGCAGTCGTTGCAGCGCCCGTCGTCGGCAGGCTGCGAGGTCAAGCGACCGCACTGGCACTCACGCCAGCAGGCCGACGAACGGATCGAGACACGAACAGATGCGGCGAGCGTCATCACGACACCCCTTCCAGCTCAGACGCGGTGTGGGCTAGATGCCGCCGGGGCGCGGCCACATGGACCGCGCCCCGGGCAGCAGAAACGCTCGGCCGATAAGCGGCCAGGTGATCTGTGCAATCAGCGCCCGCTACTCCGCTCGTTCGCCCCGCTCGCCCGGGATCTACCGGGGTCGGCCACCGTGTGGCTCATCGCAGGGTGTTGGCCGGAACGGCCGTAGCCAGCGCCTTTTCCTGTCGCTATGAAATTCACCAACGAACAAGCGAGCACCAGCAGGTGGGCGACGCCGCGCTAACGGCCTTCCCTGGCCCGCCGGGACCTCGGCACCAGAGGTACCGAAGAGAATCCGTGTTGCGATTCTCTGTTGCGCAACAGAGTAGCGATACGAAGGTGGGTTGCGCAAGTGGGTTCCGCTACCCTCATGCGGTGACTGATGTGAGAGCCGAACTTGCTGCAGCTACAAGGCGCTACCTCAAGACTGAGGCGGACCACGAGGAGGCCCGTCGCGGTGCCATTTCCGCCGCGCTCGCGGCCTTACGCGCAGGGGTGGGGCCATCCGAGGTCGAACGACTTTCGCCGTTCACCGGGGCCTACCTCCGCAGGCTCGCTCGGGAGGAGGGAATTCCGCCGGCGGCCCCGGGGCCGAAGCGCTCAGCCTGATCGGGTGTCCAAGTACTCATGCTGTCGGTCATGCATCGATCAAACGCCAGACATCGCGGGCGTTCCCACCGCACGGGTTTCCCATCCTGGTGCATTTGACGGATCATGTTCATGTCCCCGAATGCCCTCACGAGGATGGTTGTGTCCAATGGCGAATGAGCGTCTACGTGGAGTCATGCAGACTGCCGGGCTGACCACCCAGAAGTTGGCCGGCGAGCTAGGCGTCGATCCCAAAACGGTCGAACGCTGGATCACCCGGGACACCGTTCCGCATCGGACAACGGCCCTGAGCGCCGCCCGCTTGCTCGGAAGTCAGGCCGCCTACCTTTGGCCGGCGCTGGAGGACAGCCGCACTGCGGCCTCGGAGGCCGAGGTAGTCGGGTTCTACCCGCACCGGCACCTGGTGCCGAAGTCCATGTGGTTGGACCTTCTGCGTGGTGCTCAGCGAGAGATCGTGCTCATGGCGTATGCCAGCCTGTTCCTGCCCGAGGACAACCCGGAGTCCATCCGATTGCTGCGTGAGAAGGCCGCAGCGGGAGTACGCATTCGTATCGCGCTGGGGGACCCAGAGACCCCGGAGATTGCTCTCCGGGGGGTCGAAGAACAGCTGTATGACGGCTTAGTTGGACGGGTACGTATGGCGATCGCCTACTACCGCCCGCTGCTTGGCGTGCCGAACATCGACTTCCGCCTACACCGGACGACGCTCTACAACTCCGTCTTCATGTACGACGAGGAAATGCTGGTCAACCAGCACGCCTACGGGGTGTACGGCTATCGCGCGCCGATCCTGCATCTTCGACGGTGCGAGGGAGGCGATCTCTTCGACATGTACGCCGAGTCGTTCGAGCGCGTGTGGGAAACCGCCTACCCTCATGAGGCCGTCAGGTCGCCGTCAGCGAGCGTCCAGGAGGCCGCGGGCCGATAGGACCGCCTCCACAACACGGGCCGTGTCGCATAGGTCAGACAGGACCACGTCAGCCCCGAGACCGGCCAGGGTGTCCGAGTCGAACTTCCCGGTCGCTACCGCAACCACATATGCGCCGCCGACTCGGCCAGCCTCCACGTCACGCGGGGTGTCGCCGATGAGCACGGTTGTAGCTGGCGTGAACTCGACCCCGTACTTCCTGGCTGCCTTTGCGCGGGCGGCGGGCACCAACTCCGCCCGCACCTCGTGATCCGAACCGTACCCGCCCACCTCGAAGTCGAGGCCACCATGCAGGCCAAAGGTCGCAACCTTGGTGAACGCATTCGGCGCGATGTTCCCGGTCAGCACAGACTGCGTGATGCCCACTTCCTTACCCAGGGCGTCAATCGCAGCACGGGCTCCTGGCATGGCATGGCCGCGCTCGCGCAGCTGCGGCACGAGTGATTCCAAAGCTGTGGGCATGACCTTGTGTGCTTGGGCAGCCAATTCGGGTGTGAGCACCAGGCCGTGGCGTTCGAACAGTGACCGCATGATGCCCGTATCGGTCATGCCGTCTGTGATCACCTTCTCCACGGGGCTTTTGCCTGTGAGGAGCTTGAAGCCCAGTGCGTAGGCCTCCTTACTCACGCCGCCGTTGTAGATCAGAGTGTCGTCAACATCCCAGAGAACCAGCAGCGGCACAGGGGCAGCGATGTCAGTCATGAGGTAGACGGTAGGCGTCGCACGAACAGCAGAACACCGCACGCAGGGGACGTTGGGGTTCCAGTGCCTTAGACGCGATGTCTTGGAAACGTCCCCCAACGCCCTCTGGGTGGGCCGACAGGCGTCTCCATCGTGCGCACAGCCTTGATCGATCGATCTACGCTCGCCTCCATGGAGATCAACACAACTTCAAGGAGGGCACGAGTGGGGGCCGCCGCTGGCGGCCTCCTCGCGTTCACGCTGGCCGCCTGCGGCGGCGGCCTGGGCGGCGGGGCCGTGGGGTTGCTGCGGCTGTTCGGTGAGACGAAGCTCGGCGCGGTCGGGGTGTTCGCGCTGTGCAGTGCGCTGATCGTCGGTACGCACGCGGTGGTGTGCTGGTGGGCGTTCGCGGCGCGGCCGGCGCATGCACGAGTGGTCGCCACACAGGTGCCATACCTGCTGACGTACGCGACGTTCGCGGTGTGGTGGCCCGATCCGTGGTGGCCGCTGGGCTACCTCGGTTGGGCGTGGTGTGCGCTCGTCGCCCTGGGCGTCATCACCGCATGGTGGCTCGGCGGCTCTCGCGGGAGGGGCCGCCGGTCGCTGGTCTACCTGGTCGCCGTGGCGGTGCTGCTCGGCGGCAACGGCGCGGCGCTGGGCTGGCACGTGTGGACGCGCACGCGCGGCTTCGGGCTGGTCGGTGAGCAGACCCCGGAGGCGGCCGTACGCGCGCTCGAAGCCACCTCGTGCCTGTCGGACACGGGCCGGTGGTACCACAAGGCGGGGGAGCTGGTGGAGGCTGACTGCCCGGAGGGTCAGAGCTACAGCCTGCGCTACCAGGGCGTACATGACGAAGAGTTCGACACCCTGATCACCGACCCGCAGCCGCGGGGAGCGTTCGCGCGCTGGTGGGACGTACAGAACACGTACGCGTACCTGATCACCTTGCAGCTCTTGCCGAAGGATCGGCGCGACGACGGGGACCGGGTGGTGCTCACCTACTCGGTGGAGTTCGCGTCGGAGGGTCGGTTCATGCCAGGTGATCGGCGTTTCCAGATCGACAAGACCGCCGAGACGTGGGTGATCACCGTAGAGCGGGTGACGTTCGGTGGCTGGAAAGTCGCCATGATCGAAGTACGTGAACCGATAGTAATCACCGATCGCGGGATCATGCCCTAAGCGATCTTGTGGGACGGCTCAACCCGTCCCACTCAAGATCCCGTCCCAGGGTTGAGCTGCTCTGGGACGGGTGGGACGGGTGGGACGGGTTACCCCCTCCCTTCGGGACAGAATTAGCGCTCCACTGCTCCTGAGCAGCGCGTAATACCGCCAATATGTTGTTTAGTGACGCTGCGTCACTGCTAACGACGAGCCAGAGCGCCGATAGGACGGCATGGGGCACGACCCAAGTGACAGCCACGGAGAGCTAACCACCAAAGCTGGATATGACGGCAGTCGGCTGTAGCTGTTCTCCCGAGGTCCCGTTTGCGCCAGCAAACCACAATCGAAGCTGTGTCACAGTACCTAGGGCCACGATACGTCGAAGAGGAAATCTCGTGCCAATTGTAGAACAATATTGGGCAGGCGCCCTGACTCGCGTTAATGCGGAGGTGCAAACATTCACTCGGCTTATACAGCACAATCTTCAACGTGGCGAAGAGAATGAGGCAGTCTTCGCCCGCTTGCTCGAACGGCTCCTGCCCAGGAAGTACAGCATTGGTACTGGGATGGTCATAGACAGTGATGACCAATACAGCAATCAGATTGATATTGTGGTTTACAACCCAACCGACTCGGTTAGCCTATTCGCGCAGTCCACAGAGCTTCTTTATCCGGTCGAATGCGTCACCGGAGTTGTAGAAGTGAAGAGCAGATTGAGCACCGACGACCTCACAGACATTCGCCGAAAAGCGCGCAGGTTACGAGAGCTGAAGCCCGCCGATGGCTCTTCAGATCCACTCGATCGTTACGAAGGAGGGCTTCCCTACTTCGCGGTACTGGCGTACGAATCAAGAGTATCGGAAGAGACAATCATTGAAAGGTTTGCAGCCGCGCCGCGGGTGGAGCAACCGGACCTGGTATGTGTTATTAGCAACGCACTTGTCGCCTGTCGAAACGGAGAGCTGGTGGGGTCCCAACTTGACTCGTTCTTCGGTGGCGTCTGCTTAGAGCACAGATATGACAAGGCCGGACGGATGCAAGGACAGTACGAGGTGGCCCAATCTGGTGATGACGGGTTCGATGTCGGAAGCGTCAGCTATCGAGTCGAAGCGGCTCGGGCTCTACTTTTATACCTACAGGCTCTTAGTGGCTCACTAGACAAGCGATTGCCGCCCAAGGCGAGCACGCTTGATATGTATCTGAAATCGCCGGTCGACGAAATTCAGCCGATCAACCCCTAGGCCAGATTCCGAGCGTGCCCAGCACTTCCATCATGCCAAAGCGAGGAATTTCAAGTTCATCTGCTGCTGCGGCCAGCGATATGAGGGGTGGCATCTTTCGACGGTAGTCCTCGGTGATTAGCGCCACGCTCCGACCGCTCTCCATGAGTTCTTGTGCCTGCGCCAACACATAGGGAGCACATATCTCGCGGCGCTCATTAACGTCTACGAACGTATAGCGCCTTAGAATCCGCTTCACGATTTTGTAGTCTGCTCCCTGATGGAAGCAGTCGCTCTTGCCCTGCTTGGCAAAAAGGTGAGCAGTATTCTTGTTGCTAGTCCGTTCGAGTTCCGTCACAACCTGCTCGCAGATAACGAAACGCTCCTCGGGCATGAGGTCTGCGAGATCAATAAATACGCCGGATTGAGCATCAGCTGGAACCATGCGCTCAATCTCGACTAGTGCTGAAGCATCGGCAACATAAACGAGGGGTCGGGCCACGTTAAACCACGCCCGAAGCTATTGAGGACTCTAGCTCCTTGGTCTGCTCATTACTCATGTCGAGGTGCCGAAGGACGTCGTAGTGGCCGATGATGTCCTCGTCACGCGCTCTGAAGAGTGCGACAGGGAGACGCGGACCTATTTCCCTGAGCTTGCGCTGTGCTGCTCGCTCACCTCCACCGGGCTTCGCCGGTGGCTTGAAATCGACGTCTTTTGTCTCTTTAACTACCTGCTCGTACAGGTCCCAGTTAGCGGCTCCGATTTCTATACAACGGAGAGCCACTGCACGAACGCTGCATTTCGTTCGGCGCGCTGCAATACGGACGTGTTCGGTGTTCAGTTCCTCGTTGCGCACAATCTGGCGGAGGAGTTGCCGGAATGGAACCTGCGGAAGGAGCACGTTCGCAGCGAAGGATTCCGCCCACCGTTCATGTTCTGACTTCGTGTTGCGAGTGCTCCAAACGTCGCAAAGGATTGCGTCTCTAAGAATTAGATGCGCACACTCATGAAAGAGGGTGAAAATTCGGGCTGGCTCAGTGAACGCCGAGTTCAGTACTACGATCGGAGCCGTGTCGCTCGGGAGGCAGAACCCGCGTGTGTATTTGGCCTCATTCGGGAACTGCATCTGGAACACAAACATCCCGAGGCGTTCCTCCGCCGCTGCACGCCACGCCTTCAAAGACTTGGCAGCGTCCGGAAATGCGAGCTGCTCGTTGAACGAAACAGCGAGGGTCGTCCGAACCTTGTCCGCTACGAGTTGAGGAGAGGCACTTCGCGGATCAAAGACGACAGGTAGCGGAGACTGCTGGCTTTCATCGAGTTCCGCCAGTATCCACTCAGCCACGGCTTGGTACCGACGTGCGTCCCGCAGCGGCTTCAGCTCGTCAGGGTTAATCAGACCAGTCGCTTCAGAGGCACGCCGAAAGCTCGCTTTGAACGCCCCAGCAGGCGGGGGGGTGTCCAGGAAGAAGATTGCCGACGGTCGCCGCAGAGTCGCAGTCAACTTCTTGAACTGCGTTTTGGTCGGCTGCGTAGTCTCTGTCTCCCAGCTCTCCACGTCGATTGGTGCGACATTCAGCTTGAAGGCTAGTTCGGCCCGAGACAGACCCGACTCCTTGCGCGCCCACTCCAGCACCGGCCCCGTGATGGGGATGCGGACTGTCCGGGACATGAGCCGATCGTAGTCGTTTTGAGCCGTGAACCGCGTCACCCAACATGCCAGTTGCCCGGGCTTGCGGGAACAGACTAGGGTGTCAGGCTTTTCGATGAACCGAGGCTTGCTCGACGCCCCGCCAGACAGGAATTCGCGCCAAATGCGCGCCAAAATTCCGTGCGATCTGCTTCGAGTCGTACAACACGGCAGCTCAGCGACACTCGGCTAGCGCAGGGGCGTGGGGTCTAACCGGCCGTATCTTGTCGAACGTATGTTTGACCGGTGGATCGTATGGCGGACTACCAGGGACCTGACGACTACACCAGGGCGCGCGCCCAGATCCCTGACGCGAGCCTCGCGGACGGTATCCGCGTAGCGATGGTTGCGGTGTGGTGGTGGTTCGATGCGTGGTGGCCAGAGCGGCGAGCAACAGCCAGCAAGTACGACCGGAAGCGCGCAGAGATGATCCAGGACGCTCGGGATGCGGTCACGGCGAAGGGTGCCGGCATCACCGTTGAGGAACTGGTCCGGATCGGCTCACCCCTGCTGGGAGAGTTCTGGCCGAAGTCGCCCGAGCCGGAAGCAAGCTTGGCGGCAGCCATCGACGGCCTGCGGGATGCCCTGCTGTTCAGAGTCGCGTCAGTTCGCCATGCTCGCGATGACGTCGCGAGGTGGGACGGCAAGAGGGTTCTCCGAACGATGTAGCGGGAAGGTGTGGGGTGGCCGGACCATGATCCGGGGAATACGCGGGGAAGAAAGCGTTCCGCAACGCATCTAGGCTGGTCGGAG
The DNA here is from genome assembly GCF_009720365.1 of Catellatospora paridis. Taxonomy (GTDB): domain Bacteria; phylum Actinomycetota; class Actinomycetes; order Mycobacteriales; family Micromonosporaceae; genus Catellatospora; species Catellatospora paridis. Next base: position 150,334 of record NZ_ML769323.1, read on the forward strand.
CGAGTCTCACGCCTGGGCTGGCACTCCGCCTCTGGTGTGTGTGTGTGTGTGATTGGCGGCGTCGTCGCGTTTAGGAGGCCGCCTGCGCTGCCTACGCGCTGTGAAGGATCTCCTCGGGCCGCCGGGATGTGATGGCGTCCTTGTACTCGCTGGCAACAGAATCAAGGACTGCGCCGACATCCCCGCCGTGATCGGCGGCCGCCATGCGGAGCACCTGTTCGGCAAGGGTCTTCCCGTCGACCAGCACGAGGGGGTACTGATCCTCGTGGACCTCGATCTGAGCCTGTCGTGAAAAGGTGCCGGTAGTGACGAAGACGCCGATCCAGCCGCGTCGTAGACGCGCTACCACGCGGGCGACCTGGTCAGGGCTTATCGACGTGCTCGGTGTGACGCATTTGGCCTGGCCAAGTACCACGAGCGGCGTGTTGCTCCCCGGCGTGCCCACATCCAGGCGACCGACGAAGTCCATACCACCGTCGCCGCCGGGTCGTGTCAGCCAGCCATCGTGATATCGCGCCCCCGAGCTCCCCAGTATCTGTGCGCTCACTCGCGCTGCGAGGAGTTCGAAGGCGTGTTTACGGCCGTCGAAGAACTCGTACAGCTGTTTGAGGGTCAGTTCTTCAGCGGATCCGGCAGCGGGGGTCTGGGCCTCGGTCGTCTTGACGCGGGAAGAGACCACCCGTCGGCGTACGCGCGGAATCGCGCTGTGGCCGTTCTTGACCCACACCTTCCAGGTGTCCGGAGCGTGCCGTTCGGTCTGGTGGAGGTCGAGTGTCGGGTCGCGGCGGTCGTCGATCCACCGCATGTCGAGGGCGTCCCCACTCTTGGCGAGGTCGAGAACTGCGAGATCGAGGACCAGGTTTGGGAAGCTGCGCCCGGTCTTGGTGTCGCGCTGGACGACGTGCTCGATCCTCTCGATCACCGCGACGCCACAGAACTCCACGTACCCCTTGAAGATAGTTTTACCGCCACGGTTGACGGTGACTGCTCGGTATACGAGCAGGGGCGGTGCCTGCCGTCGCTCGTCGGCGGTCGTGGCCGCGTGTAACGGCCAGGCTTCCAACAGTGCTTGATTACCGGCGGTGGCACCGGGTAGCCCTACCGTCGTGACCTTGTGATCGCCGTAGTACCTGACATGTCCGTGATCGAGGTCGAACTCATCGTGCCAAGGGTTGCTTTCATGGCCGGCCTTCCAGGGGCTCGACCTGATGCCGATCACCGGTCGGCGCGCATTGCCACCGGCGTTGATCGCGGCGGCGGGGTTTATGCCTTTTTCCAGCATGAGCTTCGAGGACTCGGTGTCGCCTGGCCGAGTGGTGAGGAAGTGGTAGTTGGGGTAGCCGTCGATCTGAATGTCGGTCTGGCTGGCGCCCTGCGCGTAGCGAAGTACCTGGTGTACGGAGATCATGCGGGCGCTCATCGGTACATCGTCGACAGGGAGATCCACGTCTGGTATCCACCGCACGGCCGACCGGCACAACATCAAGCCCACGTGCCAAGCGCGCTGCCGTGCGATCGTCGAGCCGCCGGGCGAAAACGCCACTGTCGCTGTGGCCGCTAGATCGTAAGAGTGCCCGATCCCGTCACGGTTACTGTGAGCATCTCTTCGATACAAGGGCCTTTCATGATCAATGAGTTCATCTCGTGGTGGAACGTAGACAGGGCAGCTGCGGTGGTGGCGGTAGTCGCAGCCGCTGTCGCCTTGCGGCAGGCGAGACTGAGTGGTGACGCGGCTCGGTCGGCAAGGGAGCAGGCCGAGTCGGCAAGGCGGCAGGTGGAGCTGCTTCAGCTTGAAGATCTCCGCGAAGAGGAGCGAGACAAGCGTGCCCTGACTCCCGAACTTGATCTCAAGCGAGTCTGGAGTAGCGCACCGAAACTGGAGCTCCGCCTAGACGGCCCGCTGAGTCTCACCACGCTGAGAGTGAGGTTGCGGGCGGCGACAACCGGGGGTCCGATTCCAGTCACGTTCGAGAATGGAGAGTTCGAACTTGACCTTGGCCTCACAAAGCTTCAACAGGTACATGAACTGGCTCTTAAGGTGACGGGCAAGCATGAGGGGGCAAGCCTCGTGCTCGACTGCATCTGCGAGAACGATCATGGTGACTGGATGGTCTCGCGGCCGTTCGAGATTCCCAGGCCAGCACGAGTGCATTCCCCGGTAACGCGCCGGCTCAAGGCGGGCTACCGCACGTTTGGGGTGGACGACAAGTAAGGGTTGATGGGCCAGCAGGCGGACGATGTGCAGCCGGCGTTGAGCGCTCGGGGCGTACTGGGGGAACGCCGCTTCGTGGCCTCCGCTCGACGCATGATCGGGCCGCCGCTCCTGCCTAACTGGGCTGTTCGATGCGTACGGGGAATGCCCGGGGAAAAACCCTCCACGCCAGGCGTTATGCCTGTTCGTGGCCGGTTTGTGCCTGGGCTGTAAATCCGTCGCGACCTTCAGTCGTTCGAGTCCCGGTACGAGGTCTTGATGGCCTGAGGCGTGGGGTTGTCCACAGCCTGTCGATGACCATGGCTTGTGAGGCCGGGATGCCGTGTCCCGAGCTGTGGACCTCAACGGTGGTCCGGTGTGGCGGCTTATCCGTCAACGCGATCCGCCGCAATGCCACCTGCTGCAACGGCAGACCCGTCGACAGCACCTCTGCGAACCCACCGCAGCAATGGTACGACTCAAGCCGTACCAGCCAAGATCCCGTACCGCATCTGACCTGCTCCGGTACGACTGGTACGACTGGTACGGGTACCCCTCCCCGCCTGGGACCTCGGTGTGTTTACGCCATCCAACGATCATGGATCGGTGACTGACATTGCCGTGACCTGCAAGTGGAAGCGGTCCCTTTGGGCGGCCGATCCGATCCGTTGCGTTGATGTTGGTTGATGTTGTGGTCGGTTGAGATGTTGTGGTGGTGGGTTCTGGCGGGTCGGGGCGTTCAGGTGCTGTGAGGCGTTGGTGGGTGCCGTTATTGCTGGCGTTGTGGTCGGCTCCGGTAGCGACGCTGGCCGCGGTGGCTGTGAATGCGGCCACCGATGTGGAGTCAGGTTGGCCGGGGCCTCTGGGGTGGGTGCAGGCGCATCCGTGGCGGTGGACGGCCGGACTGACTGCAGTAGCCGCGCTGACGACGTTCCTGACGTACCTATGGCAGTTGCGGATGGAGCACACCAACAACGCCAACGAACCAGCTGGGGCCGACGGTGGTGCGCCCGCCCTCGTCGTGTCGGGCGGTACCGCGGGAGTGGCCGGACTGGTGTCGGGCGGCACAGTCACGGTCAACCAGCAGAACGTCGCCCAGCAGCATGTCGTCCAGCACATTCATCCGTCACCTCCGACTCAATTTGCCCCTGGGCTGCTGGGGATGACGGTCAACCTGCCGGGCCGTAACCCTGACTTCTCCGGCCGCGAGGATCTGCGATGCGAGGTCGAACGGATCCTGGGTGCTGGGCCCGTGGCGGTCGTCGCGGTGCAGGGCATGGGTGGCATAGGCAAGACGCAGCTGGCCTTGGAACTGGCGCACCGTGGCTGGGCGGTCGGCCGGTACGAGGTGGCGTGGTGGGTGCGAGCCGAGTCAGCGCTGACGATCGCCGAGGACCTGGCCGCACTGGCACCGGGTCTGGGTGTGCCGGTGGTCGCCGACCAGGAGCGGGTGGTCACCGGAGTCCGTGCTGCGCTGACGAAGCGCAATGACTGGCTGCTGGTGTTCGACAACGCCCCAGACGCGGCTGGTGTGCGGGATTGGCTGCCGGCGGGTCCAGGGCACGTGCTGATCACGAGCCGATCGCTGGACTGGAGTGGCTTGGCGGTATCACTGCGGGTGGACCTGTTCACCCCAGAGGAGTCGAGCACGTATCTGAGACAGCGAACCGGCGAGACGGGCCCCACGGTGGCGGAGCTGGCACAAGCGCTAGGGCACCTACCGTTGGCGCTGGCGCAGGCCGCCGCTTACATGGAGCGCCACGGCCGACTGTCGGTACAGCGATACCTGGCGCTATACCGCGATCGGCGAGGCGCTGGTGATCTGTTGGCGGAAGGTCTGGGCGGCTACCCGGCGAGCGTCGCGACGACATGGTTGATCCATTTCGAGTGGCTGGAGCAACATGCGCCAGCTGCCTTGCAACTGCTGCGGTTGTGCTCGTTCCTGGACCCCGACGACATCAACCTGGCCCTGCTGCTGTCGCAGCCTGAGGTTCTGGCCGGTGACCTCGCCGGTGACCTGAAGCGCGCTTGCGGGTCTCAGTTCGATTGGGAGCAGGCTGCCGGGGCTCTACTAGGTACGGCGTTGGCAACGAGGGTCGGTGATGACCGGGTGCGGGTGCACCGGCTGGTGGGCGAGGTAACCCGTCACCAACTCGCCGAGCATGGCAGCGATTTGCCGGAACGCTGGGCAGGGCTCGCCGTCGACCTCCTAGTCCAGCTGACGCCTGAGCGGCCGTGGGAGCCATCAGCATGGCCGGTAATGGTCGATCTGGCCTCGCACGTGGCCGCGGCCACAGACCTGGCGCCCGCCGCTGCCAACACCGCGACAGTGTTAGGCAGGCTCGGGCAGTACCTCGAAATCCGGGCCGAGTACGCGGCGGCTCGTGCCCATCAGCAGCGCGCCCTGGCCATCGAAGAGGCCGTGCACGGGGCCGACCACCCCGAGGTCGCCCGCACCCTGGGCAATCTCGGCAACGTCGAACAAAATCTGGGTAATCTAGCGGCTGCCCGTGCCCATCAGCAGCGCGCCCTGACCATCGAAGAGGCCGCGTACGGGCCCGACCACCCTGACATCGCCCAGACCCTGACCAACCTCGGCATCGTCGAAGAGCAGCTAGGTGATCTAGCGGCTGCCCGTGCCCATCAGCAGCGCGCCCTGACCATCGAAGAGGCCGCGTACGGGCCCGACCACCCTGACATCGCCCAGACCCTGACTAACCTCGGCATCGTCGAACGGCAGCTAGGTGATCTAGCGGCTGCCCGTGCCCATCAGCAGCGCGCCCTGACCATCAAAGAGGCCGCATACGGGCCCGACCACCCCCAGGTCGCCATCACCCTAAGCAATCTCGGCATCGTCGAATACCAGCTTGGTGATCTGACGGCTGCCCGCGCCCATCTGCAGCGCGCCCTGGCCATCTTCGAGGCTTTTCACGGGCCCGACCACCCCCATGTCGCCGGTACCCTGACCAACCTCGGCGTCGTCGAACGGCAGCTGGCCAGCGAACAGGACTAGCCAGGCAATACCTGCGACAGATGGTGGGTCATTCAGGTCATCCAACGATCTTGCGCACGTATCTGACAAGGGGTCGGCTGGCCGTGCTTGATAACGGCACGGTCGGGTTGGAGGTCCGGCCCGTTGCGTTGATGCCCGTTGATGTTGTGCTGGGTTGAGATGTTGGTGTGGTGGGTTCTCGGTCTGGGCGTTCGGGCGCTAGAGCGCGGCGATTGTTGGTGCCGGCGGTGTTGGCGTTGTGGTCGGCTCCGGTGGCGACGATCGTCGCGGTGGCGGTGAACGCGGGGACCGAGACGAAGGGCGCTTGGCCGGGGCCGTTGGCATGGGTGCAGGCTGAGCCGTGGTGGTGGGTTGTCGGCGCGACCGTGGCGGCGGCGCTGGGCACGTTCGCGGTGTTCTGGTGGGAGCTGCGCACAGAGGAGGACGACGACGCCAACGAGCCCGCCGCTGTGCGTGAGGACGGGCCGCGGGTGGCCGTGTCGGGCGGCAGCGTCGGGGTCGCGGCCGGTCAGATCTCGGGCGGCTCGGTCACCATTAACCAGACGATCCACCAGCCGCCGGAGCCCCCCTCTGTCCCGTCTCCGGTGTTCAACCTGCCTGCCCGCAATCCGGACTTCAGCGGCCGTGAAGATCTGCTGCGTCAGGTCGAGCAGGGTCTGGCGGCAGGGCCGGTGGCGGTGGTCGCGGTCAAGGGCATGGGCGGGATCGGCAAGACCCAGATCGCCCTGGAAGTCGCCCACCGCGGCTGGGCCATGGGCAGGTATGAGGTGGCGTGGTGGGTGCGGGCGGAGTCGGCGTTGACGATCGCCGAGGACTTGGCCGCTCTCGGGCCGGGGTTGGATGTGCCGGTGGTGGCCGATCAGGAGCAGGTAGTTGCCGGGGTACGGGCCGAGCTGGCTGAGCGGGGCCGCTGGCTGGTGGTGTTCGACAACGCCGTGGATGCCGACAGCGTCAGGGCTTGGCTGCCGACCGGTCCCGGGCACGTGTTGGTCACGAGCCGGTGGTTGGACTGGCGGGGCTTGGCCGCGGTGTCGCTGTCGGTGGAGCAGTTCACCCCACAGGAGTCGGGGGTGTACCTGACGCAGCAGACCGGGGAAACCGGCCCGCAGGTGGCAGAGCTGGCGAAACTGCTGGGACATCTGCCCCTCGCTTTGGCGCAGGCTGCCGCGTACATGGCCCAACACGGCGGCTTGTCAGTCAGCCGATATCTGGAGTTGTTCCGCGACCGGCAGGCGGCCGGCGCACTACTGGCGCACGGCCTGGGTGGCTACCCGGCCAGTGTCGCCACGACCTGGCTGATCCACTACGGGTGGCTGGCGGAGCGGTCGCCTGCGGCGCTGCAGCTGCTACGGCTGTGCGCGTTCCTCGACCCCGACGACATCAACCTCAGCCTGCTGCTGTCGCGACCCGAATCGCTGGCTGAAGACGTCGCCGGAGACCTTCGGCAGGCGTGCGGGTCGCAGTTCGGGCGGGAGCAGGTTATCGGTGCTCTGATCGGTACCGCGCTGGCGATTCGGGTCGACGACGACAGGGTGCGGGTGCACCGGCTGGTGGGCGAGGTCACCCGCCACCAGCTCACCGCCCTAGACACCGACCAGCACGACCGCTGGGCCAGTCAGGCAATCGAACTGTTGAACGAGCTGGCACCTGAACGGTCGTGGGAGCCCGCTATGTGGCCGGTGATGGCAGACCTAGCCGCGCACGTGACCACAGCCGCAGCCACGGCAGCAGAAAATCCGGCCACCGCGAATGCGCTAGGGACTCTCGGCTCGTATTTGTATGGCCGGGCCGAGTACGCGTCGGCCCGCACCACCCTGCAGCGCGCCCTGGCCATCAAGGAGGCGGTCTACGGCCCCGACCATCCCCAGGTCGCCACCACTCTGGGCAACCTCGGCGTCGTCGAGCAGCAGTTGGGTGAGCTTGCTACGGCCCGCGCCACCCAGCAGCGCGCCCTGGGAATCTCCGAGGCTGCGTACGGCCCTAACCACCCCGAGGTCGCCCGCACCCTGGGCAACCTCGGCATCGTCGAGCAGCAGTTGGGTGAGCTTGCTACGGCCCGCGCCACCCAGCAGCGCGCCCTGGGAATCTCCGAGGCTGCGTACGGCCCTAACCACCCCGAGGTCGCCACCATCCTCGGCAACCTCGGCAACATCGAGCGCGAGCTGGGTGAGCTCGCCGCGGCCCGCGCCACTATGCAGCGTGTCTGGGCCATCTTCGAGGCCGCGTACGGCCCCGACCATCCCCAGGTCGCCACCACCCTGGGCAACCTCGGCAACATCGAGTGGGAGCTGGGTGAGCTCGCCGCGGCTCGCGCCACCCAGCAGCGCGCTCTGGCCATCAAGGAGGCGGTCTACGGCCCCGACCATCCCGAGGTCGCCATCACCCTGGGCAACCTCGGCAACATCGAGCGGGCGCTGGGTGAGCTCGCCGCGGCCCGCGCCACTATGCAGCGTGTCTGGGCCATCTTCGAGGCCGCGTACGGCCCCGACCATCCCCAGGTCGCCACCACCCTGGGCAACCTCGGCATCGTCGAGCGGGCGCTGGGTGAGCTCGCCGCGGCCCGCGCCACCCAGCAGCGCGCCCTGGCCATCTTCGAGGCCGCTTACGGCCCCGACCATCCTCAGGTCGCCACCATCCTGGGCAACCTCGGCATCGTCGAGCGGGCGCTGGGTGAGCTCGCCGCGGCCCGGGCCACCCAGCAGCGCGCCCTGGCCATCTTCGAGGCCGCTTACGGCCCTGACCACCCCGAGGTCGCCCGCACCCTGGGCAACCTCGGCAACATCGAGCGGAAGCTGGCCGACGAACAGGCGCAGTGAGGGCATTAGCTGCGAGTACGGGTGGATTGTTTAGAACGACCGACGATCGTGTGCATGGTGCTGACGACGGGCGAACCCGCAGATAGCAACGGCCGGTCGCCCTCTACTGTGTGTGGGTCGCCGCGGCGGCTGGGATGGCAGTGGGCCGCTCGGCGGTGGCCGGCGACGACGAGGTGGCAGTCGTTCCACCGTTCTTCCGAGCACGTCGTTCCTTGAACGCCTCGTACTTCGCAGCGAAGACGTACACGTAGTCGAGCAGAGCCTCGGCTAGTTCGAGAGCATCGCGAGCGTCGTTGAGGCTGATCGGCTCGCCTGTGAAGTGGGCTCCGTCATTCCGAAGCGCCCGAAGTCCATGCGCCCACTCCACGAGCCTCTGATCGATGATGCCGTCGGTGGCCAACTTCTCCAACGCAGCGTTCAGCGGCCTAGTGCTCACACCCTTATCGATGCAGAAGCCCTCCAGGGCGCGGCCAACCATGACTGCCGTTGCGATGTAGGCCTTCGAGTTGAAGCAGGTACGCGCCTCTTCGAGTTCTCTCCTGACTGGTGCCGGGATCGCAGCGCTCAATGACCTTGGGCCAGCCGGCCACAAAGTGACCGGGGGCAGCCAATCTTCGGTGAAGGCCTCTTGCGCCTGCATGGTCAGGAACGGCTGGGAGCAGTGCTCACACAGGGCGAGGGAGTACAGCACCGGTTCGGTGAACAGGCCATGCCCGCTCGGCTGGACAGCGCCGAACACTCGCGATGCTGACGGCTGCTGGCAGCTCGGGCAGATCGTTCCAAGGGTCTGCATCGAACCATCATGAGGCCACAGGCGTGATCCGTTCCATAAGGTTTGTAGGCCGTGGCGGAGGGGGCTATAAGGCAAGAACCCGCCATGTGCCGTTCCGGTCCGGGCAGACTGCGTGCCAGGAGACTCAGTCTTTGGCACGCGCCATCTCCAACGCTGGGAATGAGCGGGCGCATGCACCTGGCGCGCCATGCAGCGCCGGGCCAGATGCTGGCGAAGACAACGGCCCAACCTGGCGTCCTAGCCGAAAGGCTCTACTAGACGGTCGCCAACAACAGATCCGCCTGACGGTCTGAAGATCTGATCCGCGAGACGATCAGCAAGATCCTTACTCTCCGGTAGCGACGTTCAACGCTCAAGGTTTGCTCAAGTCTTCAGCAGGACCTTGATAAATTTCTATATTTACGCGTTATTGACGTCTGTCGAAATGGCTTATACCTTCGCTCCGTCGTGGACATTCGGTCCACAACAAATTGGATCGGGGGATCCAGTGAAGTATCCAAGAATGGCCCAAGCCGCAGGGCTGGGAATCGCAGTAGCGGTGTTTGTTGCGCTAGCGCAGGCACCGGCTATCGCTGGGCAAGTGCAGGCCACCGAACAGGTTGTCGATCGCGCCGTGTCTCGCGCCGCCACCCTGGCGGCAGCCTCGTCTGCCAGCGTCAGTGCGCCCGGAACGGCAACCGTGTTTGGCGATCGGCCAGGCGGGTCGGTTACGGCTGGCGGTCAGACGGTCAGCCTGCGTCTCCAAGCGACCGGCAATTCGGGCGACCGCGCGGTCAAGGCTGGCACGCACACGTTCGGCAGCGTGGCACCCGACACTGATTCAGCCGTACGGGTCAGCAAGGGCGCGGTACAGGTTCTAGCCGTCATGCGCACAAACAGGGCGGCCAACGAACAACGCTACGCCCTCGAATTGCCCGCAGGTGCAACTGTGCACCCGAGCAATGGGGGATTCGTGATCGTAAGCGCCGATGGCAAAGCTGGCGGCACCATCGCCGCGCCATGGGCGATCGACGCGAACGGAAAAGTCCTTCGGACGGCCTATACCCTAGAAGGGAACACACTGGTCCAGCGTACCGACTTCACTGGTGCGACGTTCCCGGTCGTGGCGGACCCAAAGCTCACCTACGGTCTTGGGGTATACCTCAATATGTGGGGTTCAGAGCTGCGGTCGTTCGCAATTTCGGCCGTCTACGTTCTTGGTACCGGAATTGCGGTTAGCTGCACGCTGATCAGCTACCTGCCCCACCCAATTCTGCGAACGATCGCCACCTTGGCATGCAGCGCTGGTGCGGTTAATCTGCCTAAGGTCTTCCAGACAGCTGCTGCAATCTACAACAGCAACGGCATCAACAATAGCTCCTGCTATCAGATGAAGATCATCCCGACTAGCGGTGGCTGGAATTCAGTTGGTTACAGCAACTGCAGCTAGCAACGTAGCTTAGAACCGTGGCCAAGCTGGCATACCCAGCTTGGCCACGGTTCTGTACGCGTTCAATTCGGCCCACGCGCCTTTCGGGAGCTAACCAGGTCGGCGACTACAACAGGCCCAACCGCAACTATCCCCAATAAGGCCGCCCCCCACGCGGGAAGGTCAAGCCACAATCCTAAGCCAACAAGAGCTACTAGAACCGTTATGTAAGCGATGCGCGTTCGTGAAGTCATCCCAAGAACATACCAGAGCATTTCAACGCTTCAATGACAGCGATTCATGAGCTTTCGATCACGGCATCAATCGCTAAAATCACCTGTCGGCTAAACCGGCCCTGACCTGCAGCGCGGGAGGGCAGGCCCACACGGCCTGCCCTGACCCGCGCGTACCGAGAAGGTCGGGGGGTGTTTTAGCTCGCCCCACGATCTCCCGCACGGTGCTGACGACGAGCAAACCCGCAGGTAGCAGTTGCCTTGCCGTCGAAACTTTCCCTATGGGCGTCAACGCGGCCGCAAGGGGCCGCGCTGGGCACCATGGCGCTGGGATCAAGCTTGCGGATCAACCATCGCCAGTACCCCGGCAGGACAAAGTTCTGGCACTAGGCCACACGGTATGGCCCTGGCTGAGTGTCCCTCGGCGATCAACCGGCCATCGAGGGTCGACTTCGTCGGGTGTCATCGGGGCTGAGCATCTGGAGACGGTCGGCCAGCACCGGCTCGGATACGGCGGCCTCCCCGGCCGGGCCCCGGCCGCACCTCGCCAGCAGTCGGATCCGTTGTGCCGCAGGGCGACCCGTGAGCGGTCGGCGGGTCCTTGACATCAAACGGTACGTCTGAGACAGATGATGGATGTCTATCACGTTGGTTCCGCAATCCGGGTTCGTAAAGCTTCGACATGCATGGAACCGGCGCTACTTCATCGGGGTGCTGCACGAAACCAGACGCAGGCATGAACAATGGGAGGCGGACCTTCAGGACACGGCGATCCTCGACGACGCGGCTATCCAGCGATTCAGACCGATCCTGCGTACCCATGTGGTGCAGTGGGCCGCCTTCGCGTGCTGGCCCGGTTGGTGGCTCTACGCCGCGATGCGTCTGGTAACGGCGATCATCGCGGTTGCTACGCCGGTGGTAGGGCTCGTTCTCTGGGCGCCGGATTCGCTGTTCTGGGCATCACTGACCTGCTACGTGTGCGTGGGCACCATCTTCGCCTTCGCGTACGGGCTACAGCAGCACACGACCCGGGCTTGGCATCTCGCGCTGGCTGCCTCCGTCATCTCGGCTGGATTAGTGTCCGTCTGGCTTGCCGGGTCGCCAAACAGCCGCACGGCGCTGTGGCGTGCACTCGGCACTGGCGTGCTGGCGACCGGGGCGCTCCTCGTCCTGACCGTGGCACGGCTCGCCGCACTGCTGGCGACACGGGCGCGACTGCTGCGGCCACGAGCGATACGGCGTGCGGGGTGGCTACTGCCACCGCAGCACGCCGCGGTTCTGCTGCTCACCGTACTACTCACCTTCGAGCGGGCGCGGGCCTCCAATCGCCCTCCTGGCCGCCGCGTTCACTTTCTGGACTGGTTGGACTGGATGACTGACTTCATTCGATGGGAGGTCACCACCATGGCCAGTCTGGGGTTCTCTCGGCACCTGCGCGGCGACATCGCGGACAAGGCCGCCTGCCTCGCCACCTACCTCCGTCGGCAACAACGACGGCTCCTGCACGACAGCGGCCTGTCGGAATACGACGCGGTGACCGTGGAACTGGCCGAGGCCGTCACCGCGCTGGCCGCCGGCAATTGGACTCCCATCGAGGCCGTCGGCAGTGCAGCCGATGAGCCTTCCCGGCTCCTCCGACTTACCAGACGCCTGCTACCCGCGGTTCTACTCACCGGCACCGCTGTCAGCCTGCCGTACTTACCCGGCGTCCCCGATAGTGGCAATGCGCTCGTGGGTGTGCAGCTCGGCCTCGTGGCGGCTGCGGCACTGAGCCTGCTGCCGCCGCTGGAACAGACCCATCGCGATCAGATCACGACCGCTTTCAGTTCGGCGGCGAAGTAGGCCGTTCACGGTTGGTCGGTAATCCGCTCGCCCTTTGTTTCGTTGTCGGCCGGCCTCAGCTCCGCGCAATCGGCGTTGTCCAGGTGCTCGACCACGACCGGGTACCTAGGGATCTTGACCGAAGCGGGTCAGGGTGTTTAGAGCAACCCACGATCGTGGGTAATGTCCTGACCGCGCCGGAGTGGCGGCGCACCAGCCAGTCCGGGCAGCTCGTGGCCAACTTCAAGGTGGCCTCCACGGCCCGGCGGCTGGACCGGGCCAACAACCGCTGGGTCGACGGGAACAGCCTGCGCGTGCGGGTCAACTGCTGGCGACGGCTCGCCGAGGGCGTCGCCAGCTCGGTGATGGTGGGCGATCCCGTGGTGGTCGTCGGCCGCCTCTACACCCGGGACTGGATCGACGAGGACGGCCAGCGCCGCGTGATGTACGAGCTGGAGGCGGCGGCGGTCGGCCATGACCTGTCCCGGGGCCGGGGCCGGTTCGCCCGGACCAAGCCGGGCACCTCGACGAGTGCGGTCGAGGACGGCACGGGCGAGAGCCGGGTGGCCGGCGAGGAGACCGAGGCCGCGCCGGACATGCGGATCGGCCCGGACCCGAACGACCCGCTCTTCGCCGACGACGACGCGTCGTTCGGCGGGGCGTTCGACCTCGACGCGATCGCGTCGCTGCGTGGCGGCGGCCTGCAGGCCGAGCTCGTCACCGGCGAGCAGGACGCCGACGACGAGGACGATGACGACGACCTCGACGAGGACGAGGCGGCAGCCCGCTCGCGGGTGCCGGTCGCGGCATAGACCCCTGGGAGGGGGCATCGCCCGTCCCGCCGTCCGCGGTAGGGACGCGCGTCGGCGGCCCGCGGTAGCGGCGGGCGCGGCACCGGGCGGGTGATGTCGTGCAGGGGAGGGGCGACCGGTGGGCTTGCTGGGGAGGCCGGTCGCCCCGCTCCGGCATGACGGGCGGTCCACCGCGTTCCCCTAGGCTGGGAGCATGAGCGGGATCTTGATCGCCGGCACGACGTCCGACGCCGGCAAGAGCGTGCTGACCGCCGGGGTGTGCCGCTGGCTGCACCGCCGCGGTGTGCGGGTGGCCCCGTTCAAGGCGCAGAACATGTCGAACAACTCGGCGGTCGTCGTCGACGCGCAGGGCCGCGGCGGCGAGATCGGGCGGGCGCAGGCGCTGCAGGCGGTCGCCAGCGGGCAGGAGCCGCAGGTGCGGTTCAACCCGGTGCTGCTCAAGCCCGGCAGCGACCACACCAGCCAGGTCGTGCTGCTGGGGCAGGCGGTGGACACCATCGACGCGGCGAACTTCCGGCGGCTGAAGCCGGCCATGTCCGGCGCCGCGTTCGCCGCCTACGACGAGCTTCGCGCCGAGTACGACGTGGTGGTGTGCGAGGGCGCGGGCAGCCCGGCGGAGATCAACCTCCGGGACCACGACTACGTCAACATGGGGCTGGCCCGGCACGGGCGGATGCCCACGATCGTGGTCGGCGACATCGACCGCGGCGGCGTCTTCGCGGCCATGTTCGGCACCGTCGCCCTGCTCGACGCCGAGGACCAGGCGCTGGTCGCCGGGTTCGTGGTCAACAAGTTCCGCGGCTCGCGGGAGCTGCTCCAGCCCGGCGTGGACATGATCGAGGCGGCCACCGGCCGGACCGTGTACGGCGTGCTGCCGTTCGATGTGGACCTGTGGCTCGACGCGGAGGACGCGCTCGCGTACGGGCGGGTGCTCGGCCGGCCCGGCCCGGCCCGCGGGCAGGAGTGGCTGCGGGTCGCCGTGGTGCGGCTGCCGCACATCTCCAACGCCACCGACGCCGAGGCTTTGGCCTGCGAGCCCGGGGTGAGCGTGCGGCTGACCGTCGAGCCGGGCGAGATCGCCGACGCCGACCTGGTGGTGCTGCCCGGCACCAAGGCGACCGTGGACGACCTGCGCTGGCTGCGCGACACCGGGCTGGACCGGGCGGTCGTCGCGCACGCCCGCGCCGGGCGGCCGCTGCTGGGCATCTGCGGCGGCTTCCAGATGCTGTCCGAGCAGATCGCCGACGAGGTGGAGAGCCGCCGCGGCGAGGTGGCCGGACTCGGGCTGCTGCCGGTGCGGATCGTGTTCGCGCCGGACAAGATACTGTCCCGGCCGGCCGGGCAGGCGCTCGGCGCCGACGTGCGCGGCTACGAGATCCATCACGGGCGGGTGGCGTACCGGGATCCAGCGCTGGCGTCGCTGATCACCCTGCCCGACGGCGACACCGAGGGCGCGGCCGCCGGCAACGTGTTCGGCACGCACTGGCACGGCGCGTTCGAGTCCGACGAGTTCCGCCGCCGCTTCCTCACCCTGGCCGCGGGCCTGGCCGGGCGGCACGGGTTCGAGGTCGCGCCGGAGACGAGCTTCGCCGCGAAACGCGAGGCGACCGTCGACCGGCTCGGCGACCTGGTGGAGGAGCACCTGGACACCGAGCGCCTGTGGCAGCTGATCGAGAAGGGAGCGCCGGTGGGCCTGCCGTTCCTGCCGCCCGGCGCGCCGTCGCTCGGATGACCGCCGAGGTGGCCCGCGACGAGGTGGCCGGTGACGAGGTGGCCCGCGACGAGGTCGCGCGGCTGCTGGCGGCGCCGCCCCGGCTCGGGCGCAGCCGGCTGGTGCTGATCGACGGGCCGAGCGGAGCCGGCAAGACCTTCCACGCGGCGCGGCTGGCGCAGGCGCTGGGCGAGCGGCAGGTCGCGGTGGTGCACACCGACGACCTGCTCGACGGCTGGCGGGACCAGTTCACCTACTGGCCGCGCCTGGAGCGGCAGGTGCTCGCACCGATCAGGCTCGGCGCGCCGGGCGGCTACCACCCGTACGACTGGCACCTGCAACGCTTCGGCACCGAGTGGGTGACCGTGTGGCCCGCCGAGGTGGTGATCGTCGAAGGGGTGGGCAGCGCCCGCGAGCAGGGCCGGGCCTGGGCCAGCCTCACCGTGTACGTGGACGCCCCGCCCGCGGTGCGCCGCGCCCGCAGCGTGCTGCGCGACGGACCGGCGATGCAGCCGGCGCTGCGCGAGTGGCGGCGGCGCGAGTCGATCCACTTCGCCGCCGACGGCACCGCCGCGTTGGCCGACCTGCGCATCGACGGGGTCGGCTGAACCGGCGCGGACACGGGAGGCACCAGCCCCAACCGGCCGATCGCCGTGCAGGTCGTCCGGGGGCCGTGACAGGATCATCCTCATGACGACCCTCACTGTTGACGAGCTGCGCGCTGCGATCGAGCGCGAGCTCCCGGGGGTACGGGCCGACCTCGAGGCGCTCGTACGCATCCCCGGTATCGCCTTCGACGGCTTCGACTTCGCCCCGCTGGAGCGCTCCGCCCAGGCGGTCGCCGAACTCATGCGCGGCGTCGGGCTCGACGTGCAGGTCAGCCGGATCGGCGACGGGCACCCCGCGGTCATCGGCCGCCGCCCCGCCCCGGGCGGCGCGCCGACCGTCCTGCTCTACGCCCACCACGACGTCCAGCCGGTCGGCGACCTGAGCAAGTGGGAGTCGGAGCCGTTCGAGCCGACCGAGCGCGACGGCCGCCTCTACGGCCGCGGCGCCGCCGACGACAAGGCCGGCGTCATGGCGCACATCGCGGCGCTGCGCGCGTTCGGCTGCGGCACCGACGACGACCGGCTGCCGCTGGGCGTGGTCGTGTTCGTCGAGGGCGAGGAGGAGTTCGGCTCCGACTCGCTGCCCGCCCTGCTGGAGAAGCACAAGGCCGAGCTGGCCGCCGACGTCATCGTCATCGCCGACTCCGGCAACTGGGACATCGGCGTGCCCGCGCTGACGACCTCGCTGCGCGGCATCGTGAACAGCTTCGTCGACGTGCAGGTGCTGGAGTCCGCGGTGCACAGCGGCATGTTCGGCGGCGCCGTGCCCGACGCGCTGACCGTGCTGTGCCGGTTGCTGGCCACCCTGCACGACGAGAACGGCGACGTCGCGGTGCCCGGCCTGGTCAGCGGCGAGGCCGCGCCGCTGGACTACCCGGTGGACCGCTACCGCGCCGAGGCGGGCATCCTCGACGGCGTCGAGCTGATCGGCACCGGCCGCATCGTCGACCGGATGTGGACCAAGCCCGCGCTGGCCGTGCTCGGCATCGACGCCCCGCGTACCGCCGAGGCGCCCAACGCGCTGGTGCCGGCGGCCCGCGCCAAGCTGAGCATGCGGCTCGCCCCCGGCGACGACCCGAAGTCGGCGTACCAGGCGCTGATGGCACACCTGGAGAAGCACGTGCCGTGGGGCGCGAAGATCAGCTTCGAGTTCGAGCACGACGGCAACCCGTGCGTGATCGACGCCACGGGCAAGTACTTCGACGCGGCCCGCTCGGCGTTCGAGACGGCCTGGGACGGCACCGAGCCGGTCGAGATCGGCGTCGGCGGCTCGATCCCGTTCATCGCCACCTTCCAGGAGATGTTCCCCGGCGCGTCCATCCTGGTCACCGGTGTGGAGGACCCGCACGCCAAGGCACACGGCCCCAACGAGAGCCTGCACCTGGGCGAGTTCGCCCGGGTCTGCCTCGCCGAGGCCCTGCTCCTGCACAACGTCGCCGAGGCCGCCAAGGCCTGACCTGTCCCGCCTGTCCCCGCCCCGCGCCGCGTGCGCCGGGCGGGGACCTCTTTTTTATAGACGCTGGCCTATCTGGATGAGTTGGATCGCGAAATTCTCATCCAGATAGGCCAGCGTCTATCAGTGGAGTGCTGGCGGCGTGGTGCCCGCGTGGGCGGTGCGGAACCGCCGTTACAGGGCGGCCAGGGAGCGGGCGTAGTTGACCTGGGCGTGGATGTGGGCGACGACGCGCTGGTCGGTGACCGGGATGCGGACCACATACTGGCGCGGGCCGTTGGTGATGATGACCTGGACCGTGCCGGTGTACCGGGTCTCCTTGGCGAGCAGGAAGAGCAGGCTCAGGAAGCAGAGCAGGAAGAAGCCCACGACGGCGCAGACGACCGCCCACGCGGGGATGCGCTGCTGGGAGTGCCACTGATCGCTGACCGCCCACTGCGAACCGCGCAGCGGGATCTCGCCCGACGGCGTGTGGATCGTGGTCGAGCTGACCGACACCTCGCCGAGCTGCACGAGCACCGGCCCGGGACCGGCAGCGGGCCGGCCGGGGGGTGTGGCCGGGGGCCGGGTCGCCGGAGCTGGGGTGTGCGGCAACTGCAACCGCGGCGGCGCGGGCTGCGTCGGCTGCGTCGTACGCGCCGCGGGCGGTGGGGCGACAGGCGGCGGCGTGACCGGCGGTGCCACGGGTGCGACCGGAGCCGGTGGCGCGGCGACGACCGGCGGCGTCCACGGCGACGACGCGACCGGGGGAGTGGACACCTGCGCGGACCCGACGGCGGGTGCGGCGGAGATCGGGGCGGTGGGCGCGAGCGGTGGTGTGGACACCTGCGCGGATCCGACGGCGGGTGCGGCGGAGATCGGGGCGGTGGGCGCGAGCGGTGGTGTGGACACCTGCGCGGATCCCACAGCGGGTGCGGCGGAGATCGGGGCCGTCGGCGGGGTGGGGACGGATGCCGAGCCCACGGCGGGTGCGGACGGGATCGGCTGCGTCGGGTCGGCCGGCGGGGTGGCGAGGTAGACCACGGGCATGGTCGGCGGGGCCGGCGGCTCGCTCGGCGGTGCGGCGACGGGGACCTGGGCTGCGTCGGGCATCTCGGCGCGGGCGCGCGCGCCGAAGGCCTTCATCGGCTCGGTCGGCAGCGGCAGGGTCGGCGGCAGGTCGGGGCGCGGCTGGTCGGGCTGCTCGTCGGTCACACCGGCACGATAGCCGTTGCCCGTCCACGGCATCGGCTGCCTCGGACGCGCGCGGGTGCGCCCGCAGGTGTCCGCGGCGACGCCACGCGCTTCGGTGCGGCTGTCCGCACCGGACGGTCGGGGGTCAGGCGGAGGTGGCGGCGTCGGCGGGCTCGGGCGGGGACTCCGGATCCGGGCCCGCGCCGGGCTCGGCTGCGGCGCGCTGTTCGCGCTGGTCCTTGCGGTACAGGTAGGCCACGCCGACCAGCGCCCCCGCCGCGAAGATCCACCACTGGATCGCGTACCCGAGGTTGAGCCAGTCGTTCTCGTGGCCGACCTCGATCGCGGTCAGCCCCTGCGCGCCGGGGGTGTCGGCGTCGGCGAGCACGTACGCGCCGAGCACCGGGTAGGGCAGCTTGTCGGCGATGGCGGGCACGCTGACCCGGCGCGTCTCCCAGTGGCCGTTGCGCTGGTCGACGGCGCCCGCGCCGGACTCGGTCAGGTGCACCCGCCCGACGACGGTGACGGTGCCGCCCGGTGCGGCGGGGAACGTCGGTGCGGCGGTGATGCCGTCGGGGTGCGGCGGCACCCAGCCGCGGTCGACCAGCAGGGCCGAGCCGTCGGCCAGCAGCAGCGGCGTGAGGATCTCGTAGCCGACCTGCCCGTCGACGGTGCGGTTGCGCACCAGGATCTCCTGGGTGGCGTCGTACCGCCCGGTGGCGATGACCCGCGTCCAGGCCCGGTCCTCCCCTGGACCCGGGGCCGCGCCCTTGCCGCCGCCGGCGGCGGCCAGCACGTCGGTGACCGGCACGGGCGTGACCACCGTGCTGGCGTCGATCCGGTCGTTGATCGCGCTGCGCAGCTCGTACCGGCTCCACTGCCAGCGGCCGAGCAGCACCATCACGAAGGAGGCGAGCAGGGCGACGGCGAAGACGGTCAGCCAGCGGCGGGTGAGGAGGGCGTGCACCCGGGCAGTTTACCCACGCCCTGAGCTGTGAGTTCTGTCACGGCCGATCGGTGGAGCGGTCACTCGGGCGACCGGATGGCACAGCGGGTATGGTGCAGCTTCGGACAGCGGCCGCTCGTCCGAGGATCAGCTCTGTCGAGGATCAGTTCTGTGCTCCGCCGAGGCGGCCGCCCTTACGTCTGGAGTTTGTCGTATGTCTGCCAATCCCGATTCCGGCGTGGCCGGGCTGGGCAACGTCGCGGTGCGCCGCTTTCCGACGATGACCGTGCAGACGCCGCGGCTGGACGTGCGCCCGCTGGTGGCCGCCGACGCCGACCCGGTGACGGAGATCTTCGCGGACAAGCAGACGCAGCGCTGGCTGCCGTTCCCGAAGGAGTTCGGGCAGATCGACGGGCGCTCGTGGTGCACGGAGATGGCGGGGGAGCGCCGCGACAGCGGGGCGGGCGACCACTACGGCATCGTGCGGCGCGAGGACCAGCGGCTGGTCGGCTGCCTGTGGACCAAGCGCACGGACTGGGTCGGCCGGGTCACCGAGATCTCGTACGCCGTCTCCGCGGACACCCGCGGGCTGGGCATGGCGCCGGAGGCGGTGGACGCGCTGACCCTGGCGCTGGTGCTGGAGCACGGCTTCCAGCGCATCGAGCTGCGGGTGGCCCCGGGCAACACCGCGTCGCGCCGGGTGGCCGAGAAGGCCGGTTTCACCTACGAGGGCCTGCTGCGCAACGCCGGATACGTGCACAGCGGCCGGGTGGACCTGGAGGTCTGGTCCATCGTCGCGGCCGATCTGCGCTGACACGCAGAAGACGCTGACGTTGCAAAGACGAGGGGGCCCCGCCGATCGGCGGGGCCCCCTCGCTGTGTGGTGCGGTCAGGGGGGGTTGTTTTTGTTGAAGGTAGGGAGGGTGGCCG
>NZ_ML769323.1:170251-220389 GCF_009720365.1 Catellatospora paridis
ACTCTTTTTTTTTTTTGTTGTTCATGTGGTGGGGGCCGCGCGGTGGGGGGGGCCCCCCTCGCTGTGTGAGCCGTTCAGTTCTTCTTCTTTTTCTTCATCTTCGGCAGGTTCGCCGGCTTCTTGCCGAGGATGTTGTCGGACGGCGGCGTGAACTGCTGGACGTTCTTGCCCTTCAGTGAATCCTTCAGGGTGTACGCCACGGTCTCGATCGGCTTCCAGGCGTTGTAGTCGCCGGTGGCGTGGAACGGGTTGTCCGGGTCGGCCATGAACGCCGCCGCGGCCAGCTCCTTGGTGAACCCGACGAACCAGGCGGCCCGGGTGTCGTCGGTGGTGCCGGTCTTGCCCGCGACCGGGCGGTCGACCATGCCGTAGACGCCGGGGGCGGTGGACCAGCCGCCGCAGCCGCCCTTGGCCGCGCCGTACCCGGTGACGCAGCGCATCGCGTCGGTGGCGGCGCGGGCCACGTCCTTGCTGACCTCCTGCCGGCAGCGGGGCGTGGCGACCGGCACCTGCTTGCCCTTGACGTCCATCATCGCCGGGGTGCCGTCGGGCTTGATGATCCCGGTGACCGGCAGCGCCTCGCAGAACTTGCCGTCGGCCGCCATGGTGGCGTACGCGTTGGCCATCTCCAGCGGCGTGGTGTCCGCGACGCCGAGGGTGAACGAACCCCAGGTCTTGGACTTGCCCGCCGAGGCCTGCAGCTGGTCGATGTCGGTGCGCCACTTCAGGCCGAGCCGCTCGGCCATGCGGACCGCCTTGTCCGCGCCGACCTTCTGCTCCAGCTGCACGAAGTACGTGTTGACCGACTTGCCGAAGCCCGACCACATGGCGTGGTTGCCGGTCATCGAGCCGCTGGCGTTGGACGGGCACCAGTGCCCGCCGCCGCAGGAGCCGCGCTCGCCCCAGCCGGCGAAGTACTGCGACTTGTACCGGTGCGGCGCGTAGAACCAGGTGTTCATCTTCATGCCGGCGTCGAGCGCGGCGACCATCGTGAAGATCTTGAACGTCGAGCCGGCCTGGTAGCCGGGCAGGTTGCCGCCGCCGAGCAGCGGGTTCACCGTGTTCGGGTAGTTGCCCTTGACCTTGCCGTAGCGCTTGGGGTCGGTGTGCGCCCCGTTGCCGGCCTGGTCGAGCGAGTAGGTCCGGTTCACCGCCATCGCCTTGACCAGCCCGGTGCCGGGCTGCACGACGACCTCGCCCAGGGCGTACGCGCTGCCGATGGGCTGGCGCTTGGTGACGTGGTCCATCGCGATGTCCTGGACCTTCGGGTCCAGCGAAGTGGTGATCTTGTAGCCGCCGCGGCGCAGGTTGTCCTCGCGCTCGCCCGGGTTGGCCCCGAACGCCGGCTGCGACAGCCACCAGTTCTTGAACATGTCGCAGAAGAAGCCCCAGCTGTTGTTCTGCTTGGCGACCGCGATGCAGTCGTTCGGCGGCTCGGTGATCTTCAGCTTGATGGGTTCCTTCTTCGTCGTCGCCGCGACCTCGGGCGTGATGTAGCCGAGTTCGGCCATCCGGTCGATGACGTAGTTGCGCCGCTGGGTGGCCGCCGTCTGGTCGCTGCCTGCCGGGTCGTACGCGGTGGGCGCCTTGACGAGGCCGGCCAGGGTGGCCGACTCGGCCAGCGTCAGGTCCTTCGGCAGCTTGGAGAAGAAGATCTGCGCCGCGGCGAAGACGCCGTACGCGCGGTGCCCGAAGTAGGCCACGTTCAGGTAGCGCTCGAGGATGTCGGTCTTCGACATCTCCTTCTCCACCTTGATGGCCAGCCGGGCCTCACGGATCTTGCGCAGTGGGGTCTGCTCGGTCGCCGCCATGACCTCGCTGGGGGTCTGCGCGCCGTCGCGCAGCGCCATGCGCACGTACTGCATGGTCAGCGTCGACGCGCCCTGGGACACCTCACCCGCGGTGTGGTTGGCCACGAAGGCGCGCGCGATGCCCTTGGCGTCGACGCCGTTGTGCTCGTAGAAGCGCCCGTCCTCGCTGGCCACGATCGCCTTGCGGATGTTCTCCGAGACGTCGGCGATCGGCGAGTACTTTCGGTGTTCCTCGTAGAAGTTCGTGAGCAGCGTCTTGCCGTCCGACGCGTACACGTAACTGGTCTGCGCCGGCGGCAGGCTCTTGAGCTCGGCCGGCAGCGAGTCGTAGAAATCGGCGCCGGCCTTGAGCCCCAGGCCGCCCACCGCGGCGAGGGGGTAGGTGACCGCGGCGACGACGACGCCCGCGATCAGGCCCGAGCGCAGGATCGGCGCGAGACGTCCGGTGGCGGAAATTGCACCTTTTAGGCGGCTAAGCGGCTTCACCCTACAAAGGTAGGACAAACTACTCAGGAGATGGATTCAAAGCAGTAAAAGACGCGACGTTTTCTACCCCCGAGTCGGCATCGCGACAGCCGACGTGGTGAGCTGAGGTCGTGACGAGTGAGCTGTTGGGCTTAACGATCGAGGCGGTCCGTCCGCTCGACGCCGACGCGATGAACCTGGCCCGAGAACTGCAGGCCCGGCTGACCAAGCCCGCCGGCTCGCTGGGCGAGCTGGAGGAGCTGTCGGTGCGGCTGGCCGGGCTGGCCGCGGCCTGCCCGCCCCCGCTGCTGGAGCCCGCCCAGCTCGCCGTCTTCGCCGGAGACCACGGCGTGCACGCGCAGGGCGTGACCCCGTGGCCGCAGGAGGTCACCGCGCAGATGGTCGGCAACTTCCTGGCCGGCGGCGCCGCCGTGAACGCGCTGGCCCGGCAGACCGGCGTCACGGTGACCGTGGTCGACGTCGGCGTGGCCGCGGACCTGCCCCCGGCCGACGGACTGATCTCGGCCAAGGTGCGGGCCGGCACGCGGGACATGACCGTCGAGCCCGCGATGACCCGCGCCGAGGCGCAGGCCGCACTGGAAGTCGGCATCCAGACCGCGAACGCCATGATCGACGGCGGGGCTCGCGTGCTGCTCACCGGCGACATGGGCATCGGCAACACCACCGCGTCGGCGGCGCTGATCTCCGCGTTCACCGGCCGCGACCCCGGCGTGGTGACCGGCTACGGCACCGGCATCGACGCGCCCACCCACCTGCGCAAGGTCGAGGTGATCCGGCAGGCGCTGGCCCTGCACGGCCCGTCCTGGGGCGGCGAGGCGGCCACCGACCCGGTCGCGGTGCTGGCCGCGCTCGGCGGCCTGGAGCACGCCGGGCTGGTCGGCTTCATCCTCGGCGCGGCGTCGCGCCGGGTGCCGGTCATCCTCGACGGCGTGATCGCCACGGCCGCCGCACTGACCGCGTTCGCCATCGCGCCCAGCAGCCGGGACGCCATGATCGCGGGACACCGGTCGGTGGAGCCGGGCGCTAGCGTGGCACTGTCGCAGCTCGAGCTGAACCCGCTGCTCGACCTCGGCCTCAGGCTGGGCGAGGGCACCGGCGCGGTGCTGGCCTACCCGATCGTCGCCGGCTCGGTGCGGGTCCTGCACGAGATGGCGACATTCGACAGCGCCGGCGTCGCTTCTAAGGACGAACACCAACAGTGAGTGATCTGTACCCCTTGGCGCTGCGGCTGGACGGGCGGCCGGTGCTGGTCGTCGGCGGCGGCGCGGTGGCGACCCGGCGGGTTCCGGCGCTGCTGGCGGCCGGGGCCGACGTGCGCCTGGTCGCGCCGGAGCTGACCCCCGCGTTGCGCGGGCTGGCCGACGCGGGCCGGCTCACCTGGCTGGAACGGCCGTTCGCCGAGCAGGACCTGGACGGCGTGTGGCTGGTGCAGGTCGCGGTCGACGACCACGACGCCGCGGCGTCGGTCTCGGCCGCTGCGGAGCAGCGCCGCATCTTCTGCGTACGCGCCGACGACCGGCACGCCGCGAGCGCCTGGACCCCGGCCGTGGCGCGGCACGGCGCGGTGACCGTGGCCGTGCTCGCGGGTGGCTCGCCGCGGCGGGCGGTGGCGGTGCGCGACCGCATCGCGAACCTGCTGGCCACCGACGAGGCGACCGTGCCGGAGACGGTCAAGGGCACCGTGGCGCTGGTCGGCGGCGGCCCGGGCGACCCCGAGCTGATCACGGTCAAGGGCCGCCGTCTGCTGGCCGCCGCGGACGTGGTGGTCGCCGACCGGCTGGGGCCCGGCCTGCTGCTGGACGAGCTGCGCGCCGACGTGGAACTGGTCGACGTGGCGAAGCTGCCGTACGGGCCCGCCGCGCACCAGGAGGAGATCAACCGCATCCTGGTGGAACGGGCCAGGGCCGGGCTGTTCGTGGTACGCCTCAAGGGCGGCGACCCGTACGTCTTCGGCCGCGGCGGCGAAGAGGTGCTGGCCTGCGCCGAAGCGGGCGTGCCGGTGACCGTCGTGCCCGGCGTGACGAGCGCGATCTCGGTGCCCGCGGCGGCCGGGATCCCGGTGACGCACCGCCGGGTCGCGCACGAGTTCACCGTGGTCAGCGGCCACCTCGGCCCGGACCACCCGGACTCGCTGGTGGACTGGCAGGCGCTGGCCCGGCTGCGCGGCACCCTGGTCATCCTGATGGGCCTGAAGAACCTGCCCGCCATCGTGGCGACCCTGCTGGCCCACGGCCGCGACCCCGCGACCCCCGCCGCCGTGATCCAGGAGGGCACCACCGACCAGCAGAAATCCCTCCACGGCACCCTCGCCGACCTCCCCGACCTGGCCGGGCAGCTGAACCCGCCCGCCATCGTCGTGATCGGCCACGTCGCCGCCGTCCTGCCCCGCGGCGCGGCGGCTTGATCGCTGTTTCGTGTCGAAAGCTCTGGTCAAACCCCAGAACTTGACACGAAACGGCGATCTTCGCCGTGAGCGAGCGACGGCGAACGACAAAGGGCTCCACCGGAACGGTGGAGCCCTCCGTCTACTACGTCACCTGCCGAGCAGTTGCGCGCACCTGATCAGGCCGAGGTGGCTGTAGGCCTGCGGGTGGTTGCCGAGGCCGCGCTCCAGGTCCGGGTCGTACTGCTCGGGGAG
This sequence comes from Catellatospora paridis, assembly GCF_009720365.1. GTDB lineage: Bacteria > Actinomycetota > Actinomycetes > Mycobacteriales > Micromonosporaceae > Catellatospora > Catellatospora paridis. Next base: position 175,187 of record NZ_ML769323.1, read on the forward strand.
CAGGCCGGTCGGGCCGGCCGTGGCCAGCATCTGGTCGAAGAGTTCCTCGGCGTCGGCCCGGCGGCCCGTGCGCAGGTAGGCCTCGATCAGCCACGCCGTGCAGATGTGGAAGCCGCCCTCCTTGCCGGGCATGCCGTCGTCCCACTTGTACCGGTAGACCACCGGCCCCGAGCGCAGCTCGGCCTCGACCGCGAGCACCGTGTCCAGGAAGCGCGGGTCGTCGTCGGCCAGCAGGCCGGACAGGCCGATCCACAGGCTGGAGGCGTCCATCTCGGGGAAGCCGTAGGCCACCGTGTACGCCTTGGTGCCCTCGTGCCAGCCCTGGTGCAGGACGTTCTCGGCGATCCGGTCCCGCAGCTCGACCCACTCGGGCCGCTCCTCGGTGGTGTGCCGCTCCAGCACCTGCAGCGCCCGGTCCACCGTCATCCAGGACATGACCTTGGAGTACACGTGGTGGCGTGGAGGCAGCCGGGCCTCCCAGATGCCGTGGTCGGGCTCGTGCCAGCGCTGCGCGCAGGCCTGCACCATGGCCTCCATGACCCGCCACTCCTCGTGGCGGATCTTGCCGCGCCGGTCCGCGACCGCCATCAGCACGTCCGCGACCGGGCCGAACACGTCCAGCTGCAGCTGCTTGTTGGCGGCGTTGCCGACGCGCACCGGCCGGGAGCCGGCGTAGCCGGGCAGGCTCTCGATCACGGCCTCCGGGCCGAGCTCGTAGCCGTCCACGGTGTAGAGCGGGTGCAGCCGCTCCGGGTGCCCGCCGGTGCGGTCGACGACCCCGTCGACCCAGCGCAGGAACGCCTCGGCCTCGGTCAGCGAGCCGAGTTCGACCAGTGCTTTGACGGTCATCGCGCCGTCGCGCAGCCAGACGAAGCGGTAGTCCCAGTTGCGGATGCCGCCCAGCGTCTCCGGCAGCGAGGTGGTCGCCGCGGCGATGACGCCGCCGCCCTCGAAGTGGCACAGGCCGCGCAGCGTGAGCGCGCTGCGCATGACCACCTCCTTCTCGACCGAGGGCAGTTCCAGGGAGTTGGCCCACTCCCGCCACGGCTGCTCGACCAGCTCCAGCCGCTCGCCCGCGCTCAGCGGGTGCGCGGTCAGGTTGTGGCTGCGCATGCGCATCTCGAGCAGCGCCTCGCCGTTCATCTTCGACAGGTCGATGACCGCGCGGGCGGTGTCGTGCCCGCCGTCGTCGACCACGTCCCACTCCACGCCGGGGGAGTACAGGCACAGGTGCTCGCTGGTGCCCAGCACGAGCAGCCCGTCGGTGAGCGGCTGCAGCTGCACCGGCACCTGCCCGAACTCGGGCCGGGGGGCGTACTCGACGCGGACCACGGTGTTGCCGGTGAGGCGGCGCATCAGGCTGTCGCCTTCGAGCCAGTCCGTCACGGTCAGCCCGGACCAGCGGGTCTCCACGGTCATCGTGCCGGGGCGGTAGCGCTGGCCGAGCGGGTGTCCGCCGCGCTGCGGGGCGACCGTGAAGTGGCCGGCGGGTGCGCCGCCGAGCAGGTCGGCGAAGATCGCCGCGCTGTCCGGGCGCGGGTGGCACAGCCAGCTCACCCGGGCGTCCGGGCTGATCAGCGCGACGGTGCGGCCGTCGGCCAGCATCGAGTGGCGCTCGATCGGCACCGCCCGCTCGCCGAACAGCCAGTGCCGCCGGGTGTCCAGCAGCAGCGCCAGGATGCGCACCGCCTGCAGCGGGTCGTGCACCCGGAAGGACGCGGCGGTCTCGCCCGGGCCCACCTTGACGCCGATGTCCTTGCCCGACAGCTGCCGGAAGGCGTTCTCGTCGGTGACGTCGTCGCCCATGAACAGCACCGCGCCCGCGGACACCTGCCGGCGCAGCTCGTCGATCGCGGTGCCCTTGTGCGAGGCCAGCACCGACAGCTCGACGACCTCCTTGCCCTCGGTGGTGTGCACGCCGGGCCAGGAGGCCGGGCCGCACCGGACGGCGTCGGTCACCGCGCTGGCCACCGCCCGGGAGGCGGTGCGCAGGTGCACGGCGACGCTGGCGGGCTTGTTCTCCAGGCGTACGCCCGGGTGCTCGGCGGCGATGCGCTCCAGCTCGGTCTGCAGCCGGCTGCGCAGCTCGACCAGGTCGGAGGCGAGCCGCTGGACGAAGCCGATGTCGAACTCGGAGCCGTGGCTGCCGACGAGGTGCACCTCGCTGGGCAGCCGGGACAGGGCCGCCAGATCACGCAGCGCCCGTCCGGAGACCACCGCGACGGTGGTCTGCGGGAGCGTGGCCAGCGATCGCAACGCTGCGACCGCCTCCGGGATCGGGGCGGCCGCGGACGGGTCCTCCACGATCGGGGCCAGGGTGCCGTCGTAGTCGCACGCGACGAGCAGGTGCGGCACGCGGGCCAGCTGCGCCAGTGCGGAGCGCAGTTCGGGGTCGAAGCCGTCGCGGTCGAGATCGACGGTCATGCCCAGGGTCATGGTATTGCTCCCAGTTCGGTCAGGAAGTCTGACGCCCAGCGCGCCACGTCGTGGCGGCGCAGGTGCCGCTGCATCACGCTCATCCGGCGCCGGGCCTCGTGCTCGTCGACGGTGACCGCGCGCATGAGTGCGTCCTTGACCGCGTCCAGATCGTGGGGGTTGCACAGGAACGCCTGCCGCAGCTCTCCGGCCGCGCCCGCGAACTCGCTCAACACGAGTGCGCCACCATGCTCCAAGCGTGCCGCCACGTACTCCTTGGCCACCAGGTTCATACCGTCCCGCAACGGGGTCACCATCATGACGTCGGCCGCGCAGTAGAGCGCGGCCAACTCACTGCGACTGTACGACTGGTGCAGGTAATGCACCGCAGGCACGCCGACGCGGCCGAAATCCCCGTTGATCCGGCCCACCTCGCGCTCGACCTTGATGCGAAGTGCCTGGTAGTGCTCGACCCGTTCCCGGCTCGGCGTCGCGACCTGCACCATCACCGATTCCGGCACGGACAGCCGTCCCGCGGCCAGGAGCTCGCGATATGCCTTCAGGCGGTGCTCGATGCCCTTGGTGTAGTCGAGCCGGTCCACGCCCAGAATAACCGTTTTGGGGTCACCCAGCTCGGCCCGGATCTGCACCGCCCGCTCCCGGACAAGTGGGTTGTCCGCGAGACGCTGCATCTCGCCCACGTCGATCGAGATCGGGAAGGCGTCCGCCTTGACCTGTCGGCCCTCATATTCGATCACGTTGCCGTGGTACGGCGTGCCGAGCAGGTGCCGGGCCAGGCGGATGAAGTTCTGCGCGGCCAGCCGCTGCTGGAAGCCGACCAGGTCGGCCCCGAGCAGCCCGCGCAGCACCTCGGCGCGCTGCGGCAGCTGCATGAACAGCTCGATCGGCGGAAAAGGGATGTGCAGGAAGAAGCCGATCTTGAGGTCGGGGCGCAGCTCCCGGAGCATCGCTGGCACCAGCTGGAGCTGGTAGTCCTGCACCCAGACGGTGGCCCCCTGGGCGGCGACCTCCGCGGCCGCCTCCGCGTAGCGCCGGTTGACCACCCGGTAGGCCTCCCGCCAGCGGCGGCGGAACACGGGCGGCTCGACGTTGTCGTGGTAGAGCGGCCAGATGGTGGCGTTGGACTGGCCCTCGTAGTACCGCTCAAGATCTTCTTCGGAGAGCGGCACCGGCCGCAGGTTGATGCCGTCCAGCTCGAACGGGTCCGGGGCGTCGCCGGGTGAGCCCGACCAGCCGATCCACGTGCCGTGGCGCTCGACGAGCACCGGGTGCAGGGCGGTCACCAGACCGCCGGGGCTGCGCCGCCATCGGCGGCGCGAATCGCCGGAGCCGGTCACGCGGCCGCCCGGGGTGTCCGTGGTCACTTCGTCCACGGGCAGCCGGTTGGCGACGACGACGAACGGGCTGCGATCGACCATCGCTGCCTCTCCTCCGATCGGTGGATCGTGGGCCATCCTCTGAGACTACTGAAGTCCCCGGAAAGGTGGATCAACGGCGCGGCACGCGTAGGCGATACGTGTAGATCATCCCAGCGGGGCGCTTTGATCACAACCCGATGCGTGATGCCCGCGCCGTGCCCGGCCAAACCCCATGTCCGATGCCGTCCGATCGGCGCACCTCCCGGGCGGGCGAGCCACCTCACACGGCCCCATGTCCCAGGCCGCGGGGCCACCTGGGAGTATTGACACGAAGACTGTCTGAAGGGGGTTGGCCCGACCGTGGCCCAGTTCATATACACGCTCGAGAAGGCACGCAAGGCGCACGGCGACAAGGTTGTGCTCGACAACGTCACGCTCAACTTCCTGCCGGGTGCCAAGATCGGCGTGGTCGGCCCGAACGGCGCGGGTAAGTCGAGCCTTCTGCGGATCATGTCCGGCCAGGACATCCCCAGCAACGGCGAGGCCCGGCTCATGCCCGGCTACACCGTCGGCATGGTGGCTCAGGAGCCCCGGCTGGACGAGTCGCTGACCGTGCTGCAGAACATCGAGCTCGCCGTCGCCGACACCAAGGCCAAGCTCGCGCGCTTCAACGAGATCGCCGAGCTGATGGCGACCGACTACTCCGACGAGCTCATGGACGAGATGGGGCGCCTCCAGGAGGTGCTTGACCACAGTGACGCGTGGGACCTCGACTCCAAGCTCGAGCAGGCCATGGACGCGCTGCGCTGCCCGGAGCCCGACCTGCCGGTCGGCCCGCTGTCCGGTGGCGAGAAGCGCCGCGTGGCGCTGTGCAAGGTGCTGCTGGAGCAGCCCGACCTGCTGCTGCTCGACGAGCCCACCAACCACCTGGACGCCGAGAGCGTGCTCTGGCTGGAGCAGCACCTGGCGAAGTACCCCGGCACGGTGATCGCGATCACCCACGACCGGTACTTCCTGGACAACGTGGCCCAGTGGATCCTGGAGCTCGACCGCGGGCGCGCCTACCCCTACGAGGGCAACTACTCCACCTACCTGGAGAAGAAGGCCGCGCGTCTGTCGATCGAGGGCCGCAAGGACGCCAAGATGCGCAAGCGGCTGTCCGAGGAGCTGGAGTGGGTGCGCTCCAACGCCAAGGCGCGCCAGACCAAGTCCCGGGCCCGTCTGGACCGGTACGAGGAGATGGCGTCCGAGGCCGAGAAGACCCGCAAGCTGGACTTCGAGGAGATCCAGATCCCGCCGGGCCCGCGCCTGGGCAGCACGGTGATCGAGGCCAAGGACCTGGTCAAGGGCTTCGGCGAGCGGGTGCTCATCGAGAACCTGTCGTTCTCGCTGCCGCGCAACGGCATCGTCGGCATCATCGGCCCGAACGGCGTCGGCAAGACCACGCTGTTCAAGACCATCGTGGGGCTGGAGAAGCCGGACGACGGCGCGGTCAAGGTCGGCGAGACGGTGACCCTGTCCTACGTCGACCAGAACCGGGCCGGCCTGGACAGCTCGCAGACCGTGTGGGAGGTCGTCTCCGACGGCCTGGACTACCTGATGGTCGGCAAGGTCGAGATGCCGTCCCGGGCGTACGTGGCCGCGTTCGGCTTCAAGGGCCCGGACCAGCAGAAGCCGGTCAACGTGCTGTCCGGCGGTGAGCGCAACCGCCTCAACCTGGCGCTGACGCTCAAGATCGGCGGCAACGTGCTGCTGCTCGACGAGCCCACCAACGACCTGGACGTGGAGACGCTCTCCAGCCTGGAGAACGCGCTGCTGGAGTTCCCCGGCTGCGCCGTGGTCATCTCCCACGACCGGATGTTCCTCGACCGCGTGTCCACCCACATCCTGGCGTGGGAGGGCACCGACGAGAACGAGTCGAAGTGGTTCTGGTTCGAGGGCAACTTCGAGTCGTACGAGAAGAACAAGATCGAGCGCCTGGGTGTCGAGGCCGCCCGCCCGCACCGGGTCACCCACCGCAGGCTGACGCGCGACTGATCCGGATCTGACGATCCACCGGCCTGCCGGTCGTGCGAGCGACCGGCAGGCCGAACGATCAAGGCGAGTGGGAGAACCATGAGATTCACCTACCACTGCGCGCTGCGGTGGTCCGATCTTGACGCGTACGGCCACGTCAACAACGCGCGCTTCCTCACCCTGTACGAGGAGGCCCGGGTCGCGATGATGTTCGTCGGCGCGCGGGAGGCCGGGGTGACCTCCTTCGAGGAGGGCATCGTGGTGTCCCGGCACGAGGTGGACTACCTGCGCCCGGTCGACTACGGCGACCCGGTGCGCATCGAACTGTGGATCGAAGACCTCAAACCGTCCCGGTTCACCGTCTGCTACGAGCTGTTCGACGGCGACCTGCTGGCCAGCCGGGCCCGTTCCGTGCTGGTGCCGTACGACCTGGACAGGCAGCGGCCGCGCCGGATGAGCGAGGCCGAGCAGAGTTTCCTGAAGCCATGGCTGTCGACCTGACCGAGCGCGCCGACGCGGCGGTGTTCCTGCGCCGGCTGCTGCGGCTGGACCCGGCGACCCTGGTGCGGCTGTGCCCGGCGGGGCCGGGCCGGGTGGCGCTGTGGGCGTCGCTGCCCTGGGGCGTGCTGGTCACCCGCACCGTCGCCGGCAGCGTCGACCGCGACCGGGTGGCCGCGGCGTCGGCACTGCTGGAAGGCGCCGCGGACCCGCCGGTGCTGGACGACCGGTGGCGCGGCGCACTGCCCCCGGCGACCGCCCGGGCGGTCGAGCGGCTGCCCGCGGCGGTGGTCGGCGACGTGGCCGCGGCCGCCGCGCAGGCGCTGCGCGACGTCGGGACCACCGGCCTGAAGGGCCGTGCGGTCGGGCAGCGGGTGCTGCGCGACGCGCTCCTGGACCACGTCGTGGTGAGCGGAACGTCCGATGTGGACGGCGTGGCGTTCGCCGTGCCGCAGCGACTCGTGCAAGGCTTGGTGCGGATGGGCTTCCTCGGGGCCGAGGACGTGACCGTGGTCACCGCGGGCACGTGGACCGGACTCGCCGGTTCCTTTGGCACTGCTTGGTTCCGGACGCCCGTGCTGTCCGTACGGCCGATTGCCAGTCGGTCGATCGGCTGATCGGACATCGTCTGTTCAGCCCGGGACCGCCGGTAAGGGGATGACGAAAGACGGCTGTCCGGGTAGCCTCCTCGCCGGGGATGGAACTGAGGGTAGGCAAGCAATCTCCCTCAGCATTGATCTGTCGGCTTCAGGCTACGGTCGGACAGGAGCATGGGCATGGCGTGGTTTTCGTGGCAACGCTTGCGGGTGGGTCAGTCGACGGCGGGGACGGCGCGCTCGCGCACGGTCCCGCAACAGCGCAGCCTCTTCGAGGTGCCGGACGACCTGTCCATGATGGACAGCCTGCCACCGGCGCCGACGACCCTGGCGCCGGCCGAGACACCACAGGTCAACCTGCGCCGCATCGCCGCCACCCTCGACCTGCTCGACATCCGCTACCTCTCCGACGGCGAGGAGAGCCTGCTGGCCCTCTGGGAGCGGCACGCGCTGCTGTTCGCGGTCGAGGGGCCCGACGACGAGATCCTGGTGATCCGGGCCCGCCCGCACGCCACCGTGCCGCCGGAGCTGGCCGACCTCGCCTACCGCGCGGTCAACGAGTGGAACCACACCCGCCGCTTCGCCAAGGCATACGTGGGAGACCCCACCGAGCGCGGCCAGCTGCCGATCTACGCCGAGTGGCAGGTGCCCCTGCGCTCCGGCGTGCACGACGCGCTGCTGATGGAGCTGCTCGACTGCGCCGCCTCGGTCTCCACCACCTTCGTGGACTGGATGCACAGCGACGGCGGCCTGCTGCTCTGAAGACGTCTCTCCGCCGCCGCAGGGCATTCTGACGGCGACAGCCGCCTGTCCGGGTCTCGTACACCCGGGCAGGCGGCTGATCTGTCTGTGTCATGCGGAGCCCTCTCCGCATGACACAGACGGGCTCCGGTCGGAGCCGCGTCAGTCCGTGCGGGGGAACAGGCCTATCCGGCCGTGGTACTCCCGGCCGAGCTCGTCGGTGTCCGAGCCCACCAGCAGGCCCAGCGGCGTGGTGGCGAACGCGCGCACGCCGACGCCGCGGGTCCGGGTCGGGTTCCAGGCAAGGGCCATTCCGGTGACCGGGTTGATCGCGGCGACGCCGGGGCGCTCCACCGCACCCGGTCCGGCCGACTCCATGCCGTAGGGGTTGTCCAGCCAGCGCTGGTGCCCGCCGACGTAGACGGCGCCGCCGACGATCTCGACGGCGTACAGCGAGTCGCCCCCGGTGTGGTTGACCCAGGTGGGACGGACCCTGCCGGTGGCGTAGGTCTCGAACCGGGCGGCGGTGTCACAGTTGATCTCGTAGCCGCTGAGCCGGCCGGTCGTCACGATGACGAAGTACTCGCCGTCGGGGGAGAAGTCGGCCGCGCGCATGTAGGTGTCGAAGCCCTCCCGGCACAGCGGGACGTACGCGTCGGTCGACCAGTTGGCGGCCTTCGACGGGTTGCCGGTGAGGTCGAACATCGCCGCCTGCACCCGGCGGGCCGAGCCGACCCGGGTGAACGCGCCGATCGCCAGCAGCCGGTCGCCGGACGGCGAGATCGCGATGTCCTCGACCTTCACCCGGCCGATCTCCGGGGCGTCCAGCCGTGCGTCGAACGCCGGGTCCACCTCGCCGGTGAGCGTGTCGAGCCGGGCCAGGCCGCGCCGCTGCACGTCGTTGACCTCGGTGAACGAGCCGCCGAGATAGAGCCACCGGCCGGAGACGGACAGGCCGCGCACGTCGCCCCAGTTGATCGAGGCATCGAAGCCCTCGACCAGCTCGCCGGTGGCCAGGTCGAGCCGGGCGAGCCCGCGCTGGTCCTGCTCGTCGATCTCCTCGAACGAACCGCCGACGAACACCGAGTTGTCCGGGCCGGGGCTCAGCGAGTAGACCATGCCGTCCACGGCCGGCGCGAAGTCGAGCACGGCGCCGGTGTGCAGGTCGAAGGCGAACAGGTGCTCGCGCTCGTACTCCTGCGTGCCGAGGTTGTCGCTCACCATGGTGAAGTCCCCGCCGACCACCACGACCTCGCCGACCACCGCCAGCGCGTGCACCTCACCGTCGAGGATGTGCGGCGTCCAGTCGGCGGGATCCTCGGCCACGGTGCGTACGGCGCGCGGTTCCAGGTTCTCGGCCGGGGCCTGCGGTTGAGCAGCCCACACGGCGGCGGGCAGGGCCATCGCGGCCAGGGCGGCGAGCGATACCACGCGATGGCGCATCAGGACGTCTCCTCGTAAATCAGGGCATTACTCCCCTGGTTAACGAGGCGACCGAAAGGAAGGGCACCCGTCTCGACCGCTCAGTCGAGAAGGGTGCCCAAGGTCACTCGGGGACTGCTCAGTGGCCGGCGTTGACCATGCTGAGCTATTGCTTCATGGCCTAATGCTCCGCATTAACCATGAAGAAGGCCGCCCGCTCCAGGTAGTCCCACAGCATCTTGTCCAGCTCGGGGCTCAGTTCGAGGGTGTCGACGGCGTGGCGCATGTGGCGCAGCCAGGCGTCGCGCTCCACGGTGCCGATGACGAAGGGGGCGTGGCGCATCCGCAGCCGTGGGTGCCCGCGCTCCTGCGAGTAGGTGTTCGGGCCGCCCCAGTACTGGATCAGGAAGAGGCGCAGCCGCTCGTTGGCCGGACCGAGGTCTTCCTCCGGATACATCGGGCGCATCACCGGGTCGGTGGCGACCCCGGCGTAGAACTCGTCCACGAGCAGTCGGAAGGCGTCCTCACCGCCGAGCAGCTCGAAGTAGTTCGGAGTCGGCAGGGCGGTCGACGCGGGGGCGGCGGGCTGGTCACTCACCAGCCCTAGGCTACCCGGCGACCGGAGCCTCATTGAGCCGCCGGGCGCGCTCGATGGCCGCGGTGAACCGCTCGTGCGGCGGCCACGCGCTGAGCGCCACCAGCACCAGCACCACACCGGCCACGCTCCACAGGCCGATGACCTGGTGCAGCGGCCAGTGGTTGGCCAGCAAGCCGGTGATCAGCACCGCGCCGCCCTGCATGATCTGCACGCCGCCCTGCATCACGCCGAAGGCGCGGGCCCGGTAGACGTTCGGCAGTGCCTGCACGAACAGCGCGTTGATGGTGGGCAGCATGCCCGCCAGGCAGAAGCCGCAGGCCGCCGCCATCAGGCATACCGCGGCCAGCGACGGGTTGAGCAGCGCCGGCACCAGCATGATCGGGGTGAGCAGGGCCAGCGGCCGGATCAGCGACCGGCGCACGTGCGGCGCCATGAACCGGCCGACCACGATGCCGCCCAGCACGTAACCGGCCGGGTTGGCGAGCATGATCATGCCCTGCGCGAAGCCGCGCCCGGGGTCTTCGCCCGGCGCCAGGTGGTGTGCCCAGACGGCGGCGAGGCCCTCCGGCACGATCGCGAACAGGGTCACGCTGAACACGAGCACGGCGATGGCACGCAGCGCGGGGATCCCGAAGACCACCCGGAAGCCCTCGGCGGTCTCCCGGACCAGGTTGCGCCGTGCGCTCGAGCTCGCCACCGCAGGCCGGTGCCGCACCACCAGGGTGAGCAGCAGCGCCGAGACGGCGAAGGTGCCGGCGTCGAGCAGCAGGGACATGCGCGGGTTCAGGGCGGCCAGCACGCCGCCGGCGAGGTAGCCGCCGATCTGGGCGGCCTGGCCGGCGCTGATGTTCAGTGATATCCCCACCACGAGGCGGTCGCCGGTGAGGATGGCCGGATACAGCGCCGAGCGGGCGGCCTCGTAGGGCGGGTTGCCCAGGGCGGTGAGGAAGAGCAGGCCGATCAGGACCGGGACCGGCAGCCCGGGCACCGCGACCAGCGCGATGAGCACCATCCGGGCCAGATCACTGACGATCATGACCGAGCGGTACGGGTACCGCTCGGCGACCGCGGCCAGCATCGGCCCGAGCAGCACCCACGGCGCGAAGCTGATCGCGAAGGTGGCCGCGGCCATGCCGGCCGACTGCGTCTGCTCGTAGACCAGCGTGGTGACCGCGGCCTTGGCCAGGTAGTCGCCGATCCAGGACAGCACGCTGGCACCGAGCATGCCCCGGTACTCGCGGATGGCGAGCACCTCACCGAAGGTCGCGCGGTGCTCGGGTTGCGAGCCGGGCGGTTCGTTCGGTGGGGGTGTGTTGGTGCGAGCGGGGTGGTGCACCACCGGATGGTCCTCCATCGATCACGACATTGGTGTCGAGGACCGCCATCCTGTCGCAGAGTCACGTCGAATGACCGTCCCAGAAGGGATGTCGTCGGTTGATTCTGCCCGATCGGTGGATAAAGCGCTAGCCTCTACGGCTGATGCCACGCCGTCCGGTCAGACGGCGGGCGACCCCTCGGGGGGCACCGACGCCCGCAGCGCGCGGGACGCCTGCATCTGCGCCGCGATCCCCGAGGCCTCGAGCGCCTCGGTGAGCCGGCGGCGCATCTCCCGCTGCAGGTCCCACTGCCGGTCGGCGGAGGTCTTGCATACGGTGCGGATCACCGCGCCGTCCACGCTGATGTTCTCGACACCCAGCACCTGCGGCGGATCCACGAAATCGGCGGACCACTCGGGATCGTGCGCGAAGGCGTCGACCGCCTCGCGCAGCACCGAGGTCGCCTCCTCCACGCCGACGAAGCCGATCGGCACGTCGATCATGACGGTGGCCCAGCCCTGGCTCTTGTTGCCGATGCGGATGATCTCACCGTTGCGCACGTACCAGATGACGCCACGGGCGTCGCGGATGGTGACGGTGCGCAGACCGACCGACTCGACCACGCCGACCGCCTCGCCGGTGTCGATCACGTCGCCCACCCCGTACTGATCCTCCAGCAGCATGAACAGGCCCGCTATCAGGTCCTTGACCAGCGACTGCGCGCCGAAGCCCAGGGCCACGCCGGCGATGCCGAGGCTCGCGATGAGCGGCGCGACGTCGATGGAGAACTCGCTGAGCACGATCAGGAAGGCGACCGAGAACACCGCCACGGTGACCATGCTCTTGAGCACCGAGCCGATGGCCTCGGCGCGCTGGCGGCGGCGCTCGGGGAAGGCCGTCCCGGCATTGAGCACCGAGACGGGCACCTTTTCCCGGATCGGCCGCAGCATCGTCGGCACCTTGCCCTGCGCGGTGCGGGCCACGATTTTGTTGATCGTGTGGTTCAGCAGCGCGCGGGCGATCATCGCCACGAGAATGATGACGACGATGCGCAGCGGCTTGATGAGGATGTAGTAGCCGCCGTCGGCCAGCCACTGCGAGTCGGAGAAGTTGTAGACGCCCTTGCAGATGGGATCCGCCAGGCACGCGGTGGAGGGCGTCTCCGAGGGGCTGGGGGCGAGAAGGCTCAACGGCATGGCTTACTGGTTACCTCATCGGTCGGTCCGGCGTGCGGGCGGCCTGCAGGGGATTTTCCTCGCATATGCCAATGAGCAGGGCATAGCGCGGCTGAGAATTCATGAGACCGCCGCAAATTGTAGGTGCATTCACCAGATCAATCGGGGACGATGGTCACAATGACGCGATGACGTGACTGGCCGCCGGAGGGTGAGACCGATGCCTGACATACGACGTACAGCCGCTTCCGCCGCGTTGCTCCTCAACGCGACCTATGAACCGCTGTGTGTCGTGTCCGTGCGCCGGGCCGCCATTCTCATTCTCTCGGGCAAGGCCGTCTGCGTCGCCGACGGCGACGGGGTGCTGCACAGTTCCCGCCACCGGGTGCCCGTCCCGCTGGTCGCCAAGCTCACCCGATACGTGCGGGTGCCGTACCGCTCCCAGGTCGGCCTGTCCCGACGCGCGATATTCGCGCGCGACGGCGGGCGCTGCGTCTACTGCCAGGGGCCGGCCGAGACGATCGACCACGTGCACCCGCGATCCAAGGGCGGGCAGCACGCCTGGGACAACGTGGTCGCCGCCTGCGCGCGCTGCAACCACCACAAGGGCGACAAGACGCTGGCCGATCTCGGCTGGCGTCTTCCCATGAAGCCGACGGTGCCGCACGGCGCGATCTGGCGGGTGCTCGGCCACCGCACTCCGGACCCGCGCTGGGCGCAGTGGCTGGAGACGGCGGCCTGAGGCTCACGCCTTGTGCGCGCTGACCAGGCTCGCGAACACCACGATGTTGTCGGCGTAGCCCAGCTCGCCGCCCACCCAGCGCCCCCCGCAGGTGATCAGCCGTAGCCCGGGCCGGGTGTAGTCGTGGTAGATCCGGTCAACGGGCAGGCTCTGCTTGCTGAACCGCTCGACCGTGTTGACCTCGAACACGGTGACCTTGTTGTCCCGGCGCGTGATCTCGATCTTCGCGCCGGGCTTCAGCTCGTCGAGGCGGTGGAAGACGCCCGGCTTGTCCTTGGTGTCCACGTGCCCGACGATGATGGCCGGTCCGTACTGGCCGGGGGAGGGCCCGTCGTCGAACCAGCCGGCCTCGTTGCGCAGCAGCAGCGACGGTGTGTCGATCGCGCCGCGCTCGTCCAGGCCCACGCCGTGGATGTACGCCTTGACCTTGATCGTGGGGATCTGGATCCGCAGCGGGCGGCTCGGACCGAGCACCGGGAACTCGCCTGGCGGAGCCTTACCCGGCCCGCGGAACAGCTCGGCGAACGAGTAGCCGTTGGCCTTGCCCAGCCCGATGCCGACACTGAACATCCCGAACAGGAGCAGCACCGCGGCCAGCGGGCCGCGCAGACGGCGCAGCACGGCGTCAGGCGGGGGTCAGCGGGCTGCGCCCGCGCCGTCGCGACAGCAGCAGCACGCCCAGGCCCAGACCCATCGCCGTGGCGCCCGCGCCGATCAGTGTCGCGCCGCCGTCCCCGGCCAGGCCGCCGCCGCCCGTGTTCGGGCCGTGCTGCGGGCTGTCGTGGTTGACCACCCACAGTGTGGTGGTGGCGGTCTGCCGGCTCGGACAGGTCAGCTTCACGTTGTAGCCGCCGGCCTTCTTGTGCTCGGGCACCGTGGCCGCAGCGATCAGATACACGTTGACCGGCTCCACGGTGACCGTGCCGAACGCCTCGGAGTGCACCTTCGCGTTGTTCAGCGCGTCGCCGCAGCTGGCGCGGATGGCCACCTGGAAGCCGGCCTGGATGGTGCTCGGGTTGACCTCGACGAAGACACCCTCGGCGTGCGCGGGCGCCGGCGCGGTGAGCGCCGCGACGACCAGCGCCACGGCACCGGCCGCCACCCGGAGAGCAGACCGCATGTTTCCCCCAAATCACTCATCACCACCGGATCGCCCCGGGCTATAGCAAATCCTCTCACCTCGTGATAACCCACCACGCCGAGAAACATGAAAAAAGGCCCGAACCGGACGTCACCTCCGGTGCAACTCTTAAAGACTCGCTGCCTCCAGGGCCTTCCGATAGCGCGTCTCTTAAGAGTTGCGGCAGGTGGGGTGGGGTCAGGGGGTCGGGGGTGGGGTGAGGGGGCGCCAGGCGAGGGGGGTGGAGAGGATGAGGGTGCTGGACGGGCGGCCGTGGGGCGCGAGGCGGTCGATGAGGGCCTCGAAGGCGTCCATGGAGGTCGCGGCGACCTTGAGGACGCTGCACGCGTCGCCGGTGATGCGGTGGATCTCCAGGATCTCCGGCCACTCCGGCACGGCCGGATCACGCAGCACACAACCCGCGCCGTAGCAGGACATCTGGATCAGCGCGACGACCGGCCGACCGGCCGCGGTCAGGTCCACGTGGGCCCGGTAACCGACGATCACGCCGGATTCCTCCAGCCGCCGCACCCGCTCGGCGACCGCCGGCGGGGACAGGTGCACCCGCCGGGACAGCTCGCTGAAAGACAGCCGGGCGTCCTCCTGCAGCTCGCGCAGCAGCGCCCAATCCATGTCGTCCACGACCCGCTTTCCCTTCGTAAACGAAACGCCCCGACCCCAGTATGAACGTTAAGCGAATCGCCCCGAGCGCCGTTGATTCGGCATTCCGTCGGGAGGCCTCACGGAGACATCATGACGTTGACCAGAGCACCCGGAGGAACGCGTGACCGCTCCATCGACGACGACCGCCGCCGTACGCCCCGCGACCGCGGCCGAGCGCGCCGAGCGCGCCGAAGCCAACGGCGGTGAGCCGACCCTGGAGTTCGCCCAGCGCACGCCGTACGACGCGTACGTGCACGCGAGCACTCTGCACACGCTGCAGCAGACGCTGAGCAAGGACCCGGGCGAGATGTCCTTCCTCATGATCAGCCAGGTGATGGAGCTGTACTTCGGGCTGGTCCGCTTCGAGCTGCGCGAGACCCAGCGCCTGCTGGCCGAGGACGACGTGTACGGCGCGCTCGCCCCGCTGCGGCGTACCGCGCTGCACCTGGACGGGCTCAACGCCGCCTGGAACGCGCTGCACTGGATGACGCCCGCCGACTTCAACCGCTTCCGCAACCTGCTCGGCGAGGGCTCGGGCTTCCAGTCGGCGATGTACCGTCACCTGGAGTTCCTGCTCGGGCTGAAGACCGCGTCGCTGGTCCGCCCGTTCCAGCGCCAGGACGAGGTCTACCACGACCTGCTCGCCACGCTGCACGGCACGAGCGTGTGGGACGACGTGATCGCGCTGCTCGCCCGCCAGGGCTTCGACCTGCCCGCCGATCTGCTTACCCGCGACTTCGCGACCGAGCACGAGGCCCACCCGGCCGTCGAGGCGGCCTGGGTCCGGATCTACGGTGACGAGAGTCCCGACAACCACCTGCGCCTGCTCGGCGAGGCGCTGACCGACGTCGCCGAGCGCTTCGACGACTGGCGCTACAAGCACCTCAAGGCCGTGGCCCGCACCATGGGCGCGAAGGTCGGCAGCGGCGGCTCCAACGGCTATGCCTGGCTCCAGCGCAGCATGTCCCGCACCGTCTTCCCCGAACTCTGGACCGCCCGCACCGCCATGTAAGCGCTGATCATGAACTTATGGCACGGGTCGACGGCGTGTTCGTGCCATAACCTCATGATCAGGACATCTATCGAGACACAGCGAGAGCGGTATGACGTTCACTGAGGAAGACGCCCGGCGTCGGGATCTGGCCGATCCCGGCCACCGTGACCTGTTCCGGGTTCCGCCGGCCGAAGGCGGGGGGTACGAGGAGACCGCCTACATGGCGGGGAACTCGCTCGGGTTGCAGCCCCGGGCCACCCGGGACGAGCTGCTGGGCGATCTCGACGCCTGGGCGCAGCTCGGGGTGGAGGGCCACCTGGAGGCCGCCCGGCCGTGGCTGCCCTACCACGAGCTGCTGACCGAGCAGGCCGCGCGCCTGGTCGGGGCGCTGCCCGCGGAGACCGTCGTGATGAACTCGCTGACGGTCAACCTGCACCTGCTGATGGTGTCGTTCTACCGCCCGGCGGGCGCCCGCACCCGCATCGTGATCGAGGACGCGGCGTTCCCGTCCGACAGCTACGCGGTGCGCAGCCAGGCCCGCTTCCACGGCCTGGACCCCGACACCACCGTGGTACGCCTGCGCCCGCGCGCCGGGGAGGACACCCTGCGCACCGAGGACGTGCTGGCGTTCCTGCGCGACGAGGGCGACACGGTCGCCCTCGTCATGCTCGGCGGGGTCAACTTCCTCACCGGTGAGCTGATGGACCTCCCGGCGATCACCGCGGCGGGCCGGGCCGCGGGCGCGGTCGTC
Organism: Catellatospora paridis; assembly: GCF_009720365.1. Lineage (GTDB taxonomy): Bacteria > Actinomycetota > Actinomycetes > Mycobacteriales > Micromonosporaceae > Catellatospora > Catellatospora paridis. Next base: position 191,613 of record NZ_ML769323.1, read on the forward strand.
GGCTGGGACCTCGCGCACGCGGCGGGCAACGTGCCGCTGCGCCTGCACGAGTGGGACGTCGACTTCGCGGCCTGGTGCTCCTACAAGTACCTCAACTCCGGCCCCGGCGCGCTCGGTGGCGTATTCGTGCACGAGCGCCACCTCGGCGACCCGGACCTGCCCCGCTTCGAGGGCTGGTGGAGCACCGAGGCGTCGACCCGGTTCGAGATGACGCCGACCTCGCGGCCGCCGGCCACGGTCGAGGCGTGGCAGATCTCCAACCCGCCGATCTTCGCGATGGGTCCGGTGCGCACCTCGCTCGACCTGTTCGACAAGGTCGGCATGGACACGCTGCGCGAGCGCAGCCTGCGGCTGACCGGATACCTGGAGGGCCTGCTCGACGAGGTGCTGCCGGGACGGCCGTTGCAGCAGGTCACGCCGCGTGACCCGGAGCGGCGTGGCTGCCAGCTGTCCGTGCGTACCACCGGCATGGGCGCGAACGAGCTGGCCCGGCGGCTGCGCCACGAGTACGGCGTGATCGCCGACGCGCGCCAGCCCGACATCGTGCGCTTCGCGCCGGTGCCGCTGTACTCGACCTATCACGACTGCTGGCGGGTCGCTCAGGCGCTCGCCGCGATCTTCCCGACCGGCGCGCAGCGCGCGGCGGCGACGCCGGAGGAGGGGCGATGACCACCGAGCCGAGGACCGGCGAGTCCGGGACCGCCGCGAAGAACGTCGCCGTGGTCGGCGCGGGCCTGGCGGGCAGCCTGCTGGCCTGCTACCTGGCCCGCCGGGGCTACACCGTCACGATGTACGAGCGCCGCCCCGACCCGCGTACCGGCAAGGTCGAGCGCGGCCGTTCGATCAACCTGGCGCTGTCCGAGCGCGGCCTGGACGCGCTGCGCCGCATCGACCTGGACCGCTCGGTCATGGCCGACGCGCTGCCGATGCGCGGCCGGATGATCCACCCCGTCGAGGGCGAGCCGGGCTTCCAGCCCTACAGCAGCGACGGCGAGCGAGCGATCAACTCGATCAGCCGCGGCGCGCTGAACAACGCCCTGCTGGAGGCGGCCACCGTGCGGCCGAACGTGGCCGCGCACTTCGACCACCGCCTGGTCGGGCTGGACCCGAAGACCGGCGAGATGCGCTTCGACACCCCGCACGGCGTGGTCGAGGCGCAGGCCGACGTGGTCATCGGCACCGACGGCTTCAGCTCGGCGGTGCGCGGCCAGCTGCTCGCGCACACCGGTCTGACCGAGAGCCTGGACTTCCTGGAGCACGGCTACAAGGAGCTGACCATCCCGGCCCGCGACGGCGAGTTCGCGATGGACCCGGGCGCGCTGCACATCTGGCCGCGCGGCGCGTCGATGATGATCGCGCTGCCGAACCCGGACCGCTCCTTCACCTGCACCCTGTTCTGGCCGACCGGGGGCACCAACGCGTTCGCGTCGCTGAGCAGCCCGGCCGCGATCGAGCAGCACTTCGCGCAGGTGTACCCGGACGTCATCGAGCTGGCCCCGAACCTGGTCGACGACTACCTGCACAACCCGGTGGGCGTGCTGGGCACGGTGCGGTGCAGCCCGTGGCACGCGTACGGCCGGGTGGGCCTGCTCGGCGACGCCGCGCACGCCATCGTGCCGTTCTACGGCCAGGGCGCGAACTGCGCCTTCGAGGACGTGGTCGAGCTCGACCGCATCCTCGACGAGACCGGCGACGACTGGGACCGGGCGCTGCCCGAGTTCGAGGCGCGCCGCCGGGAGAACACCGAGGCGATCGCGCAGATGGCCCTGGAGAACTTCGTGGAGATGCGGGACAAGGTCGCCTCCCCGGTGTTCCAGGCGCAGAAGAAGGTCGAGCACGCGCTGGAGCGGGCGCTGCCCGGCCGGTACGTGTCACGCTACGAGCTGGTGTCGTTCTCGACCACGCCGTACGCCCAGGTGCAGCAGCGGGTGCGCCGCCAGCAGCGGCTGCTCGCCGCGGCGGCGGGCGCGGCGGTGCTGGCCGTGGGCGCGCTGGCCGCGTTCGCCTTCCGGAAGGGCACGGGAGCATGAACTGGGACCCCATCCTGATGACCGGCCGCCCGGCGGGTGAGCCGGGACTGCTGCGCAACTTCGTCGGCGGGGAGTTCGTCGCGACGGGCAAGACGTTCGCGAAGGTGTCCCCGGTGACCGGCGAGAAGGTCTTCGACGTGGCCGAGGCGGACGCGTCGACCGTGGACGCGGCGGTCAGTGCCGCCCGCAAGGCCCTGCACGGGCCGTGGGGGCGGATGAGCGAGGGCGAGCGCGCGGCGGTGCTGCGCCGGGTCGCCGACGAGCTGGAGCGACGCTTCGACGACCTGGTCACGGCCGAGGTCGCAGACACCGGCAAGAGCATCTCGCAGGCGCGTACCCTCGACATCCCGCGCGGCGCGGCCAACTTCCGGGCCTTCGCCGACATCGTGGCGACCGCGCCCACCGAGTCGTTCATGACCACGACGGCGGCCGGCGGCCGCGCGCTGAACTACGCGGTGCGCAAGCCGGTCGGCGTGGTCGCGATCATCGTGCCCTGGAACCTGCCGCTGCTGCTGCTCACCTGGAAGCTCGCCCCGGCTCTGGCCTGCGGCAACGCGGTGATCGTGAAGCCGTCGGAGGAGACCCCGTCCTCGGCGACGCTGCTGGCCGAGGTGATGGCCGCCGCCGGTGTGCCCGAGGGCGTGTTCAACCTGGTCCACGGCTTCGGCCCGGACTCGGCGGGGGAGTTCCTGACGAAGCACCCCGGCGTCGACGCGATCACGTTCACCGGCGAGTCGGCGACCGGCAGCGCGATCATGCGCGCGGCGGCCGACGGGGTGAAGGCGGTCTCGTTCGAGCTGGGCGGCAAGAACGCCGGGCTGGTCTTCCCGGACGCCGACCTCGACGCGGCGGTGGCCGGCTCGGTGCGGTCCAGCTTCACCAACGGCGGCCAGGTCTGCCTGTGCACCGAGCGGCTGTACGTGCACCGCTCGATCTTCGACGAGTTCGCCGACCGGCTCGCCAAGCAGGCCTCCGAGCTGGCCTTCGGCTGGCCGCACGAGGCCGCGACGGTGAACATGCCGCTGATCTCCCGGCAGCACCGGGACAAAGTGCTCGGCTACTACGACCTGGCCCGCGCCGAGGGCGCGACCGTGCTGGCCGGCGGCGGCGTGCCGAGCTTCGGCGACGCCCGCGACGGCGGCGCGTACGTGCAGCCGACCGTGCTGACCGGGCTGGCCCAGGACGCGCGGGTCAACCGCGAGGAGATCTTCGGACCGGTGTGCAGCCTCCTGCCGTTCGACGACGAGGACGAGGCGTACGCGCTGGCCAACGACAGCGTCTACGGCCTGGCGAGCACGGTGTGGACGCGGGACGTGGGCCGGGCGCACCGGGCCGGGTCGCGCCTGGACGCCGGGCTGGTCTGGGTGAACACCTGGTTCCTGCGCGACCTGCGCACCCCGTTCGGCGGGGTGAAGGCCTCCGGGGTGGGCCGCGAGGGCGGCGTGCACTCGCTGGCCTTCTACTCGGAACTGACCAACGTCTGCGTGGACCTGTCGTGAGCGACGTCGCCACGACACGAGAGGTGAGCATGACCAAGGAGATCGTCGACGAGGCCGTGCGGCTGCTGCGCGAGGCGCAGGAGACCCGCACCCCGATCGCGCCGCTGCGCGAGCGGCTGCTGCCGGTCGGGGACGTGGCCTCGGCGTACGCGGTGCAGCGGGCGATGACCGAGCAGGCCGTCGCGGCCGGGCGGCGCATCGTCGGCGCGAAGATCGGCCTGACCAACCCGGCGGTGCAGCGGCAGCTCGGCGTCGACCAGCCCGACTTCGGGGTGCTGTTCGCCGACATGGCCGCCTTCGACGGGGCCGAGGTCGACGTGACCCGCATCCTGCAGCCCAAGGTCGAGGCGGAGGTCGCCTTCGTGCTGGGCCGGGACCTGCCGTACGACCAGGTCACCGTGGCCGATGTGGTCCGCGCGACCGACCACCTGCTGCCCGCCATCGAGATCGTCGGCTCGCGCATCGCGAACTGGGACATCTCCATCGTGGACACGGTCGCCGACAACGCCTCCAGCGCCATGTTCGTCCTCGGCAACCGCCCAGTGCCGCTGCAGGACGTGGACCTGCGCCTGTGCGGCATGGTCCTGGAGCACGAGGGCGAGCCGGTCTCCGTCGGCGCGGGCGCGGCCTGCCTCGGCAACCCCCTGCACGCCGTCGCCTGGCTCGCCCAGACCATGGCCGCCGCCGGCACCCCGCTGCGCGCCGGCGACGTGATCCTCTCGGGCGCCCTCGGGCCCATGGTCCCGGTGACACCGGGCGCCGCCTACGAGGCGCGCATCTCGGGCCTCGGCTCGGTGCGCACCCGTTTCTCCGGCACGGCAGGCTGACCGACATGGCTCCTTCAGCTCCCCTCCGGGCGGCGCACGCGGCGCGGCTCGGCGTGGCAGACCAGTCGATCATGAAGTTGTGGTCACGACACGCCGCCGACCCGTGCCATAAGTTCATGATCAACCAGGAAGAGCGGTGGGTGCGGTGAAGGCCGGAGTGGCGGTGATCGGGTCGGGGAACATCGGGACCGACCTGATGATCAAGGTGTTGCGGTTGTCGGAGTCGCTGCGGATGGTGGCGATGGTGGGGATCGATCCGGAGTCGGACGGGCTGGCGCGGGCAGCGCGGCTCGGGGTGGCGACCACCGCCGAAGGTGTGGACGGGCTGGTGGCGATGGCGGAGTTCGCCGAGGTGGAGGTCGTGTTCGACGCCACGTCGGCGGGGGCGCACCGGCGCAACGACGAGGTGCTGCGTAAGCACGGCAAGATCGTGATCGATCTGACCCCGGCCGCGATCGGGCCGTACGTCGTGCCGACGGTCAACCTGGACGAGCACCTGGACCAGTCCAACGTCAACATGGTGACCTGCGGCGGGCAGGCGACGGTGCCGATCGTCGCGGCCGTGCACGCGGTGACGCCGGTGGCGTACGGCGAGATCGTCGCGTCCATCGCGTCGCGCTCGGCGGGTCCCGGCACCCGGGCCAACATCGACGAGTTCACCGAGACCACGGCCCGCGCCATCGAGGTCGTCGGCGGTGCGGCGCGTGGCAAGGCGATCATCGTGCTGAACCCGGCCGAGCCGCCGCTGCTCATGCGCGACACCGTGTACTGCCTGTGCGCGGACGCCGACGCCGACCGCGCCGCGATCGAGGCGTCGATCGAGGACATGGTCAAGCAGGTGCAGGGCTACGTGCCCGGCTACCGGCTCAAGCAGAAGGTGCAGTTCGACCGGGTGAGCGTGCCGATGCTGGCCGAACCGGCGCTGCAGGTGTCGGTGTTCCTGGAGGTCTCCGGGGCGGGGCACTACCTGCCCGAGTACGCCGGGAACCTGGACATCATGACCTCGGCGGCGCTGCGTACGGCCGAGCGCCTGGTCGAGATGCGCAAGACGGAGGTGGCGGCATGACGGAGATCTACGTACAGGACGTGACCCTGCGCGACGGCATGCACGCCATCGGGCACCGGTACACCGTCGACCAGGTGCGGCAGATCGCGGCGGCCCTGGACGCGGCCGGGGTGGCCGCGATCGAGGTGGCGCACGGCGACGGCCTGGCCGGTTCCAGCGTCAACTACGGCCACGGCGCGGCCACCGACGCCGAGTGGATCGCCGCGGCGGCCGAGGTGATGACCCGGTCGAAGCTGACCACGCTGCTGCTGCCCGGCATCGGCACCATCGCCGACCTGAAGGCCGCCCGCGACCTCGGGGTGACCAGCGTGCGCATCGCCACGCACTGCACCGAGGCCGACATCTCCGCCCAGCACATCGGCTGGGCGCGGGACAACGGCATGGACGTCGCCGGCTTCCTGATGATGTCCCACATGAACGACCCGGCGGGCCTGGCCGAGCAGGCCAAACTCATGGAGTCGTACGGCGCGCACTGCGTCTACGTCACCGACTCCGGCGGCCGCCTGCTCATGCGCGACGTCGCCGAGCGGGTCGACGCCTACCGGCAGGTGCTGGACGAGACCACCCAGGTCGGCATCCACGCCCACCACAATCTGTCGCTCGGCGTCGCCAACAGCGTGATCGCCGTCGAGCACGGTGACCGTCCCGGCGTGCCGGTGCGCGTCGACGCGAGCCTGGCCGGCATGGGCGCGGGCGCGGGCAACGCGCCGCTGGAGGTCTTCGTGGCCACCGCGGAACTGATGGGCTGGCAGCACGGCTGCGACGTGTTCGCGCTGATGGACGCCGCCGACGACATCGTGCGGCCGCTGCAGGACCGGCCGGTGCAGGTCGACCGGGAGACCCTGTCGCTGGGCTACGCGGGCGTCTACTCCAGCTTCCTGCGCCACGCCGAGCGCGCCTCGGCGAAGTACGGCGTGGACGTGCGCTCGATCCTGGTCGAGCTGGGACGCCGCCGCATGGTCGGCGGCCAGGAGGACATGATCGTCGACGTGGCCCTGGACCTGGTCCAGGCGGCGGAGGGAATCACGGGCGCCGCAGTCCTGTCGGCGACGAGCGAAGCGAGGAGCGGACAGTGAGCATCTCCGAGATGGCCGTGCTGCTGGACGACGCGGCGGTCGACGCCACCGCGATCCCGCAGCTCACGCTGGGCCACGAGCTGGACGTCGACGGGGCGTACGCGGTCCAGGAGGCGCTGATCGCGCGCCGCCTCGACCGGGGCGAGCGGCTGGTGGGCATCAAGATGGGGCTGACCAGCCGGGCCAAGATGGCGCAGGTCGGCGTACACGAGGTGATCTGGGGACGGCTCACCGACGCGATGGCCGTGCCCGACGGCGGGCAGTTGAGCCTCGACGGCTTCATCCATCCGCGGATCGAGCCGGAGATCGCGTTCCTGCTCGGCGAGCACGGCATCGCCGCGGTCGCCCCGGCCCTGGAGATCATCGACTCCCGCTACGCCGACTTCCAGTTCACGCACGCCGACGTCGTCGCCGACAACACCTCCGGCGCGGCGTTCGTGGTCGGCGCGTGGCAGCCCGTCCCGGCGGGTGTGGACAACCTCGGCGTGCTGCTGGAGGTCGACGGCAAGGTGGTCCAGGCGGGCTCGACCGCGGCCATTCTCGGCGACCCGCGCCGTGCGCTGACCGAGGGCCGCACCCTGACCGCCCGCTACGGCCTCACCCTGGAACCCGGCTGGGTCTTCCTGGCCGGCGCGGCCACCGCCGCCGTGCCGCTGACGCCCGGCGGGCACGTGCGCGCCGTCGTCGAGGGCATCGGCGCCGCCTCCCTGCGGGTGTCGCGATGAGCTCCGCCGGGGGCCGGTGCAGTTTCGGGGAAAGTGGCGGAATCGAGCCCGTGATTCGTGCGGTTTCCCCGAAACTGCCGCGTGAGGGTAGCGAGGGGCGGGCATGAGCGGGGCGAAGGTGGTGGCGGGCAAGGCGACGCCGCGCGGGCGGTTTCCGCATGTGAAGGTCGCGGGCGGGTTCGCGTTCGTCAGTGGCACGTCGAGCCGGCGTCCGGACAACACCATCGCGGGTGCGTCGGTGGATGAAATGGGCACGACCAGCCTCGACATCCGCGAGCAGACTCGCGCGGTGATCGAGAACATCGGCGACATCCTGCGCTCGGTCGGTGCCGACCTGACCGACCTGGTGCAGGTCACCACGTATCTGGTCAACATGAACGACTTCGGCGGGTACAACGAGGTGTACGGCGAGTTCTTCGACGCCACCGGACCCACCCGCACCACGGTCGCGGTGCACCAGTTGCCGCACCCGCACCTGCTGATCGAGATCCAGGCCGTCGCACTGCTGCCTGAAGGAGGACCGAAGTGACGGAGATTTCCGAGCCGGTGAGCTTCCCCGGCTGGATCGAGGACAACCAGCACCTGCTCAAGCCGCCGGTCGGCAACAAGCAGATGTTCCCCACGGGCGACGATTTCATCGTGATGGTCGTCGGCGGCCCGAACCAGCGCACGGACTTCCACGTGGACCCCTACGAGGAGTTCTTCTACCAGATCAAGGGCACCCTGCGGATCAACCTGATGACGCCGGACGGCCCGCAGACCATCACCGTGCCCGAGGGGCACATGTGGATGCTGCCCCGGCTCACCCCGCACTCGCCGCAGCGCGAGGCCGGCTCGATCGGCCTGGTCATGGAGCGGGTCCGCGAGGAGGGCACGCTGGAGAAGTTCCGGTGGTACTGCCCGAACTGCGCGAACATCGTGCACGAGGTGGAGCTGCGGGTGCGCGACATCGTCGCCGACCTGCCGCCCGTGTTCACCGCGTTCTACGACAGCGAGCAGGCCCGGACCTGCGGCAAGTGCGGCACCCTGCACCCGGGCAAGGGCTGATGTCGCCCGTAGTCGACGTGCACACCCACGTCGTGCCGATGGGCTGGCCGGAGCTGTCGGGCGAGTGCGGCGGCGACGGCTGGCCCTGGCTGCGGGTGGACTCCGAGCGCGCCGCGATGATCATGATCGGGGACACCGAGTTCCGGCCGATCGGCGCGCAGTGCTGGGACGCGCCGACCCGGCTCGGGGACATGGCCGACGACGGGGTGGACATCCAGGTCGTCTCGCCCACCCCGGTGTTCTTCTCGTACGAACGCCCGGCCGAGCAGGCCATGAAAGTGGCCCGGATCTTCAACGACCTGGCCCTGCAGGTCTGCGCGGACGGGGGAGACCGGCTGGTGCCGTTCTGCCAGGTGCCGCTGCAGGACCCGGACCTGGCCTGTGCCGAACTCGACCGCAGCCTGGCCAACGGGCACGTCGGCGTCGAGATCGGCAACCACGTCGGCGACCGCGACCTCGACGACGCCGGCATCGTCCAGTTCCTGCAGCACTGCGCGCAGGTCGGGGCGCCGGTGTTCGTACACCCGTGGGACATGCCGACCGGGCCGCGCCTCGACCGGTGGATGGCCCGCTGGCTCACCGGCATGCCCGCCGAGACCCACCTTTCGGTGCTGTCGATGATCCTCGGCGGGGTGTTCGACCAGGTCCCGGAGACGCTGCGGCTGTGCTTCGCGCACGGCGGCGGCAGCTTCCCGTTCTGGCTGGGCCGGGCCGACAACGCCTGGCACCGGCGCGGCGACGTGGTACGCGGGCAGTCCGCGCTGCCGCCGAGCGAGTACACGCACCGCTTCTCGGTGGACACCGTGGTGTTCGACCCGGCCGCGCTGCGGCTGCTGGTGGACACGATGGGGGAGGACCGGGTGCTGCTCGGCAGCGACTACCCGTACCCGCTGGGCGAGCGCCCGGTCGGCGCGGTGGTGCGCAAGTCCGACTTCCTCACCGACGGCCAGCGCGCCAAGCTGCTCGGCGGCAACGCCCTGACGTTCCTGGGCAGGGCGGCATGACCGAGCGCGGCAAGGAGCAGGCATGACCGAGGACCGTTCGGTGCTCACCCGGCAGGCGACCGCGCCGGATCTCGCCCTGCGCTACGGTCCGCGGCCCGAGCAGGTCGCCGACGCCTGGCGTGGCGACGCCCGCGCCGCGGTCCGGCCGCTGGTCGTGATCGTGCACGGCGGATTCTGGCGGCCGGAGTATGACCGTGCCCACACCCGTCCGATGGCCGCCGCCATCCGCGACGCGGGCTGGACGGTGGCGTCGATCGAGTACCGCCGCGTGCCCGGCGATCCGGACGCCACCGTGCGCGACGTCGCCGAGGCGCTCGCCGTCATGCCGGGTGAGCTGGGCGGACACGACGGACGGGTGATCACGGTCGGGCACTCGGCCGGCGGGCACCTGGTGCTGTGGGCGGCGATCGCCGCGCCGGCCCCCCAGCAGGTCGGCACGCTGGCCCTGGGGCCGGTGGCGGACCTCCGGCTGGCCCAGCGACTCGGCCTCGACGGCGGGGCGGTCGTCGATTTCCTGGGCGCGGACGCATCGACCCGCGGGGATCTCGACCCGGTCCGGCTGCCAGCCCCGACCAGCCCGACGGTGCTGGTCCACGGCGTGCAGGACGCGATCGTGCCGATCACGCTGGCCGAGGCGTACGCCGTAGCGCAGCCGGGCAGCCGGCTCGTCGCGGTGCCCGGCGCGGCCCACTACGCGGTCATCGACCCGCTGTCGGCGGCCTGGCGCACGGTGCTCGCCGAGCTGTCGCGGCTGGGTGACTGAGACGGCACGCGACCACCCCTGAGCAGGTGGCCGCGTCCTCTCCGCTAGCGTTGAGACGTTAATCAGGACTCGAGCCGGGGGGCTTCACGGTGTCCACGCCAGATCTATCTGATCTACTGATCTACGCAGGCATCCCGCTCGCGGTGATCGGGATCATCTTTGCACTGGTCTATGCGGCCGGTGGCCGCAACGCCAAGCGGTACCGGCCCGGTCGGCCGTACGATTTCGCGCCGGTGTGGTTCCTCGCCCGGCCCGAATCGGACGGCCCGGAGGCGCAGCACGCGGCGCTCGATGCGGCCGCGCGCGCGGAGCTGACCGCGGCCGGCGACATCACGCCGGTCGTGGACGTGACAGGGGGCGCAAGTGACCGCTGGTGACCACTACGCCGTGTCCAGCACGGCGGTGCTCGACGGGCCGTTCACGACCCGTCAGCTGCTGCGGCTCGACGACGCGCTGCGCAAGGCCGACGAGAACAGCGGCCTGACCTTCAGCGTCTACGTCGGCGAGGTCGGCGAGCCGGTGCGCGAGGGCGCCGAGCTGCTGCACGCCCGGCTGGCCAACCCGGCGCAGTCGGTGCTCATCGCCGTCGCCCCGGGCCAGCGCCAGCTGGAGATCGTGACCGGGTCACAGGCCCGCAAGCGCCTGTCGGACCGCGACTGCAAGCTGGCCGCGCTGTCCATGGCGGCCTCGTTCGGCGGGGGCGACCTGGCCGGCGGCCTCGTCAGCGGCCTCGCCCAGCTCACCGGCCTGGCCGGCAAGCACTCCCTGTGACCTGACGGCCGGATACGCGAAGGGCCGGACGCATCGCGTCCGGCCCTTGCGCATACCTGCTCAGGACTAGGCGGCGTCCTTGGCGCGGGCCTTGAGGGCGCGCACCACCCGGTCGTTGCCCTCGGCCATGAGGCGGCGCAGCGGGGCCGGGTGGCCCTCCTCCGCCAGCCAGGCCTCGGCCGCCGACACGGTCTGCGGCGACACGTCGAGCACCGGGTAGGCCAGCACCACGAACTCCTGGGCCGGCTCGCTGTCGCGGGCCGCCCACACGCCCGCCACGTCGGCGAAGAAGCGCGGCGTGTACGGCGCGGTCAGCTCCGCCTGGGCGGGGTGCTGGAAGCCCTGGATCAGCGCCCGGTTGCGCCAGTTGGGCAGCGCCGTCGGGCCGGTCAGCTCGGCCCACACCGCGGCCTTGTTGTCCGGCGTCGGGATCAGCGCGTACGCGAGAGCGGCGCCGATGTCGCCGGACGCGGTGCGGTCGGCGTCGTGCTCGGCCTGGATGACCGCCGGGTCGACGCCGCCGTTGGCGACCAGGCACTGCACCAGCTGCCAGCGCAGCTCACCGGCGATGGTGATGCCCTGCGGCACCCCGGTGCCGGTCAGCCAGCCCTGCAGCGTGGCCAGGTCGGCGCTGCCGCGGGCGGCGCTGATGAAGGCACGCGTCCAGGCGAGCTGGAAGCCGCTGCCGGGCTCGGCGACGGCCAGCGCGGCCTTGGCGGTGTCGGCCAGCTTCGCCCAGCCCGCCGGCGCCCAGGCCGGGTCGGCGTACTGGGTGAGCACCAGCTGGACCTGGCGCAGCGTGGGGGTGACCAGGTTGATGTCGCGCTCACCGGGCAGCGCGTTGGTGACCAGGGCGACGTAGTCGCGGGCGGGCAGCTCCGCGTCGCGGACCATGTCCCACGCGGCGGCCCAGCACAGCGCGCGGGCCAGCGAGGAGTCGAAGCCGCTCAGGTTGGCGACCACGGTCGCCAGCGAGCGCTCGTCCAGGCGCAGCTTGGTGTAGGTGAGGTCGTCGTCATTGAGCAGCAGCACGTCGGCGGCCTTCTTGCCGGCCAGCTCCGCGAGCACCGTCTCCGCGCCCGCGACGTCGGTCTCGATGCGCTCGCGGCGCACCAGGCTGCCGTCGACGAGGTCGTACAGGCCGACGGCGAGGTGGTGCGGGCGCAGCGTCGGGTGGCTCTCCGGCGCGGTCTGCAGCACCGTCACCTGCCGGTAGGTGCCGTCCTTGGCGATCTCCACGAGCGGGCGCAGCGTGTTGACCTGAGCGGTCTCCAGCCAGGCCTTGGCGAACCCGCGCAGCTCGCGGCCGGAGGCCGCCTCCAGCGCCGCGAGCAGGTCGCCGAAGGTGGCGTTGCCCCAGGCGTGCTGCTTGAAGTAGGAGCGCAGGCCGGTGACGAACGCGTCGATGCCGACGTACGCCACGAGCTGCTTGATCACGCTGGCGCCCTTGGCGTACGTGATGCCGTCGAAGTTGACCTCGACCGCGTCCACGTCGGGCATCTCGCAGTAGACCGGGTGCGTGCTGGACAGCTGGTCCTGGCCGTAGCCCCAGTTCTTGCGCACCGACAGGAACGTGGTCCAGGCGTCGGAGAAGCGGGTCGCCTCGGCGTTGCACCAGTGCGAGGCCCACTCGGCGAACGACTCGTTCAGCCACAGGTCGTCCCACCAGCGCATGGTGACCAGGTCGCCGAACCACATGTGGGCCAGCTCGTGCAGGATCGTGTTGGCGCGCTGCTCGCGCTCGTAGTCGGTGACCTCGCTGCGGAAGACGTAGGAGGCGTCGGCGTGGGTGACGCAGCCGAAGTTCTCCATCGCGCCCGCGTTGAACTCGGGCACCCACAGCTGGTCGTACTTGGGCAGCGGGTAGCGCACGCCGAACTTGGCCTGGAAGAAGTCGAAGCCCTGCTTGGTGATCTCGAACAGCTCGTCGGCCTCGAGGTGCTCGGCCATCGACGCGCGGCAGAACACGCCCAGGTCGACGCCGTCGTGCGTGGTCCGCACCTCGTGGTACGGCCCGGCGCACAGCGCGGTGATGTAGGTCGACATCCGGGCCGACTGCTCGAAGTGGACGGTCTTGCCGAAGCCCTCGGTGGTGACCGACGCGACCGGCGCGTTGGAGACGACCTTCCAGTGCTTGGGCACCACGGCGTGCCAGGTGTAGACCGACTTCAGGTCGGGCTGGTCGAAGCAGGCGAAGACCTTCTGGGCGTCCGCGGTCTCGAACTGGCTGTAGAGGTAGACCTCTTTGTCCGCGGGGTCGACCGCGCGGTGCAGGCCCTGACCCTGCTGCGAGAACGGGAAGTCCGCCTCGACCACGAGCGTGTTCTGCTCGGCCAGCTGCGGCAGCACCAGTCCGGTCTCGGCCGTCCAGGCGCTGGTGTCCAGCGCCACGCCGTTCAGCTCGGCCCGACCGATCTTGCTGGCGGCGACCTCGATGAAGGTGCCCGCGCCGGGCGTCGCGGCGGTGAACTTCACCGTCGTCACGCTGCGGAAGGTGCCGTCGCCGGGGTTGCCGGCCCCGTCGGTGAGGTCCAGCGAGACGTCGTACGAGTTGACGTCCAGCAGCCGGGCCCTGTCGGCGGCCTCGGCCTGGGAGAGATTGCGCGTACCGGTCACGGCGTGTTAACTCCTGTCGGCTGCGGTCGTGAGCAGCATGTAGGGCAGTGTCGCTGCCCAGAGCAGTCTTTCATCACGTCCCGGGTGAGGGCGCGAAGTAACTGTTTCACATTGTGTCCCAGGGGCGTGGCTAAGGTCACGCGCCGGAGTGAAACCGCCGCGTCATGATTCACCACATGACCCCTGTTAGTGAAACTCCCTCCTCGGTTGGCATGTGGTTCGACCCGCTCTGCCCCTGGGCCTGGATGACCTCGCGCTGGCTGCTGGAGGTCGAGAAGGTCCGCCCGGTGACGGTGGACTTCCATGTGATGAGCCTGTCCGTGCTCAACCAGGGCCGCGACCTGCCCGAGCAGTACCAGGAACTGATGGCGAAGGGCTGGGGCCCGGTGCGGGTGTGCATCGCCGCCGCCCGCAAGTACGGCGACCACGTGCTGCGCGACCTCTACACCGCGCTGGGCACCCGCATCCACCTGGGCAAGCAGGAGCTTGGCCCGGAGCTGTACGCGGCCGCCCTCACCGACGCCGGGCTCGACCCCGCGCTGGCCGCGGCCGCCGCCGAGACCGTGCACGACGACCTGCTGGTGGAGAGCCACAACGCGGGCATGAAGCCGGTTGGCACCGACGTGGGCACCCCGGTGATCCACGCGCCCGGCCCGGACGGGGAGCGCATCGCGTTCTTCGGCCCCGTGGTGACGCCCGCGCCCAAGGGCGAGGCCGCCGGACGGCTCTGGGACGGCGTGCTGCTGGTGGCCGGGACCCCCGGCTTCTACGAGCTCAAGCGCAGCCGCGACCTCGGTCCGATCTTCGACTGAACCCGGCCGACCGGCCGACCACGCAGGGCTGTCCTTTCCGCCCGCCCGCTCGTTGGTGAGATGGACCACTTCACCGTTTCACCGACGAGTCGGGAGAACAGACATGGCGGACGTCGCCGCGGACCCCTGGCGCCTGGACGCACCGGCCCAGGCCGTCGCGGACAGCCTGGGCGCCTCGTACCTCAGCGTCGAGGAGAGCAGGTGGGCGACCTGGCAGCCGAATCTGCCCGCCGAGATCGCCGCGTTCCTCGCCGAGCCGGTCCTGGTCGGTGCGTCGCCCGCCGGCTTCCTGGTCAGCCCGCGCCGCTGAGCGCGACCCTTTGACGACCGCCCGCACGGCCCGGCGCCGTGCGGGCGTCGCGCTGTCCGGACTCCCGGTGCCGGCCACGCCACGCCGCCCGCCGCCGCGCGGGGCCACACCGTCCCAGCCGGTGGACGGCGGTAGCGTGAGCAGCCGTGACAGTCGTACACCCGATCCACACGGCCTGGCTCACCACGGGAGCCACCGGCGCGCAGAACTACGACGAGTTCGCCGACGACGCCGAGATCACCGAGATCATCACCGCCAACCCGCGTAGCGCGCTCGCCGTCGAGATGCCGCACCGGGCGCCGGACAGCCTGGGCAAGTCCTTCGCGGACGCGCTGCCCGACGCGGTGGCGCGGCTGGCGCAGGCCAAGGACGCCGGGGCCTATGCCGCCGCGCAGGACGTGGTCGTGCTCTACGCGATCACCGCCCCGGACGGCTCGGCCGCGTACGGGCTCTGGTGCATGGTCGACACCGACCAGATCTCGACCAGCGCCGACGAGCCGGGCCTGGTCATCCGCAACGAGGACGTCTTCCTGGAGAAGGTGCGCGAGCGGGTGGCGCTCGCCCAGGCGCTGGGCCACCTGCTGTCGCCGGTGCTGCTGCTGCAGACCGGCCGCGGCGCGGAGCTGCACGCGGCGCTGGCCGAGGCGGTCGCCCACGCGGGCGAGCCGGCCGCGACCGACGTGGACCCGTCGGGGCGTACCCACGCGATCTGGCCGCTGCCCCCGGGCCCGCAGGCGGACGCGCTGCGCGCCCTGGCCGGCGGCGGCGACCTGGTCGTCGCCGACGGAAACCACCGCAGCCTGGCCGCCCAGACCGGCGGCTTCGCGCGCTTCCTGGCCGTGGTGACCACGCCGGACTCGGTGGCGATCCAGCCCTACAACCGCCTGGTGCACAAGCTCGACATCACCGTCGAGGAGCTGCTGACCCGGCTGGAGAAGGCCGGCGCGCAGGTCGGCGAGGGCACCCCGACGGTGCCGGCCGCCGGCGGTGTCGTGCACCTGTACGCGGCCGGCCGGTCCTACGCGGTGACCCTGCCGCGCGACGCCGCCGGCACCGTGGTGGACAACCTCGACCACGCCCTGGTGGAGCGGGTGCTGTTCGGTGAGGCGCTGGACACCGAGCCCGGCGACAAGCGGATCACCTACGTCGGCGGCGACTACCCGGCCTCCTGGCTGGCCGGTGAGGTCGACGCCGGCCGGGCCGCGCTCGCGGTGCTCATCGCGCCGGTGACCGTGGACGACTTCGTCAAGGTGAACCTCGCCCGCCAGAAGATGCCGCGCAAGAGCACCTGGTTCACCCCCAAGGCCCGCGCCGGCCTGGTCGTCGCCCAGCTTCCGTGACACACCCGGCCGGGTGCCCGGGTCGCGCAAGCGTCCGGGCGCCCGGCTGGCAGACTTTGACCATGCGCGTTTATCTTGCGGCGGACCACGCCGGTTTCGAACTGAAGGCCCACCTGGTCAGCGAGCTGCAGGCCAAGGGATACGACGTGGTCGACGTCGGCGCGCACGCCTATGACGCCGAGGACGACTACCCCACGTTCTGCCTGCACGCCGGGCACCGGGTGGTCGCGGATCCGGGCAGCCTGGGCGTGGTGATCGGCGGTTCCGGCAACGGCGAGCAGATCGCCGCCAACAAGATCGCGGGCGTACGCGCCGCGCTGGCCTGGAACATCGACACGGCCACCCTGTCCCGGCAGCACAACGACGCCAACGTCGTCGGCATCGGCGCCCGCCAGCACTCGCTGGAGGAGGCGACCGCGATCGTGGAGGCGTTCCTCAGCACCCCGTTCTCGCAGGCCGAGCGGCACGCGCGGCGCATCGATGAGGTCGCCGTCTACGAGAAGACCGGCGAGCTGCCGCCCCTGCCGAACTGACGGATCTCCGACTGTTCTCGGCTGATTCCGGCGGCGTCAGCGCAGCGGATCCCGCGGCACCCAACCACGGCGGACGATCTCCAGCTCGGCCTCGGCGCGGGCCAGGTCTTCGGCCGTGGGCCGGGCGGCGTCGCGCGCCCGCAGCGCCGCGGACAGGCTGATCTGCGACGCCCCGGGCCCGATCAGGCCCCGCAGGCCACGCTCGAGGTCGTGGTCGTCATCGTCGTCGGAGCGGCCACGATGCCTACGACGCTCGTATTCCTGCATCCCGCCAGGCTAGTCGGTCGGCCCGGGCGGCCGCGATACTCGACTGGCGGTGTCGTGCGCGGCGGCTAGCATGTGCGGCGTGACTGAGGGGACCGATCCGACGCAGGAACTGCGCTTCGACCGTACGCAGGAGATCCCGACCGAGGCGTTGCAGACCCAGCAGCCCACGCCGGGCCAGAAGGACTTCAAGACGGGTGTGGCAGCGGTGCCCGCCCAGCGCCAGGTGGAGCACACGGTCTCCTTCGAGCCGACGCTCGCCCCGGGGCAGATCGTCACGTCGGGCCACCTCAAGCGCCCCGACGTGCCGTTCGGCGTGCGGATGCGGCAGCTGAAGGCGGGCGGCCGCTGGAGCGTGGCCGGCGCGATCTTCCTGCTGGTGTCCTGGGGGCTGTGGGCCGCCTCGGCGGGCGCGGACAGCGATCGCGCCGGGCTCACCCTGGCGCTGTTCCTCATCATCCTGGTCGGGGTCGGCCTGTTCGCGCTGTGCCGCCTCGTCGGCGGAGTCGTGCTGGAGAAGGTCATGGGCCGGACCCGGCGCAGCGCCTGGCTGTCCCACGCCGTGATCGGCCTCTACCTGGTCGTCGCCGGCGGCTCCTACCTGAGCTCGATCGGCTGGGTCGTGGACGCCTGGAACTTCCTGCGCGGCGTCCGCTGACCCGACCCCGTTCCACTCCGCTCCGCGCTGTTTGAAGATCGCCGTTTCCGGTCAAGATCTGTGGCCCGACCGCAGATTCCGACCGGAAACGGCGATCTTCGCGTTTGTGGGATGTCGCGAATCGGGATGAACTAGGGTGAACCAGCTCGACCGAACGCGGGGGAGGGTGGCGTGAGGCTCCGGTATCCGTTGGCCGCCGCGCTGGGGGTCGTCCTGGTGGGCGGTGGCATCGCGCTCGGCCACGGTCTGCTCGCCGACCCTGTCGCCACCGCGACCGCGGGCACGGCCGCCACTCCGCCGCAGGTGGCCGCCCCGGTGACGCCCAGTGGCACGCCCGCCTCCACGCCCGCGGCCATCCCCGGCCTCGCGCCGTTCGTCGGCACCTGGCGGGTGCACGGCGCCGAGCTGACCATCAAGCCGGACGGCACGGCCACCGAACGCATCCAGCTCGGCCCGTGCCGCGGCATCTCCGTCCCGGTCCGATGCACGGCCGAAGCGACCTTCAAGGTGGACCTGAGCCCGGGCGCGCCGCACCTGCTCTACACCGGGTTCCGCTACACCGATGACGACGGCGCCACGGTCGTGCCGGACAGCCTCGAAGGCCTGCCCCGCGTCGGCGACGGCTACCGGGTGCGGGTCTTCGCCCCCGGCGTCCTCGAACTGATCCCGCTCACCGAGCACCTGCGCCAGATCCTCGGCTCGCCCTACCGCTGCAACACGACTGCCGACGAGTACTCCCACCGGCGCCTCTGCAACGCCTGACGAGGTCCGCGCTCAGACGATGGCGCGCAGGTAGGGGATCCGGGCCAGCACCAGCGAGATGCCGAACGAGGCCGGCAGGACGATCGCGAAGGTGAGGGCCACCGTCGACAGCGAGGCCGTCGCGTTCGGGACGAGCCGCACGGTGAAGGCCAGCACCAGCAGGTGGACCAGGAACACGCCGAAGGAGGCGTCGGACAGCCGGACGATCCAGCGCCGGACCCGCTCCGGCAGCGTGATGCGGCGGAACACCGCGATGCCGACCAGGAAGACCAGGATCGAGGCGACCGCGCAGACCGTGCCGAGGTTGTGCGCCGGCAGGAGCACGTGCAGCAGGCGGTACTGCGTGTGGCCGAACTGCCAGGCGATCTCCGCCAGCAGCGCCAGCGCGCCGACGGCGGCCAGCACCGTGGCCCGCCGGCTCAGCACGGTGTTGCGCAGCGCCCAGCCCGCCGCGAAGTAGCCGACGAAGGGCCACCAGTAGGTCAGCATGCCCAGCGAGATCGGCCGTGAGTTGCCGAGCAGCGCCGACATCCTCGGCATGGTGTAGACCGCCATGGTCCAGGCGAGCGCCACTGCCGCGAAGATCTTGGCGCGCCGCTCGTCGTCCCCCAGGAACGCCGCCAGCACCGGCGCGATCAGGTACAGGCCGGCGATCAGCCACAGGAAGTAGAACGCCACCACGATGTTGGCGTCGATGACCAGCTGGCCCAGCTTGGGGCCGGTGAGGTTCACGCCGTTCTGCAGCAGGCCCAGGACCACGACGAGGTAGATCACGTGCCAGGCCACGATCGCCGGGACGATGCGCAGGAACCGGCGGCGGTAGAAGGCCGCCGGACCGGCCGCGTGGACCTTGGGGTTCAGCAGCAGCGCGCCGCTGATCATGACGAACACCGGAACCGCCCAGCTCGAGCCCAGATCGATGGCCACGGCGAGCCACCACTCGGTCGAGCGCTTCGGCTCGTTGCGGATCGACGAGCCGAACACGTGGATGGCGACGACGGAACAGATCGCCAGGATCCGAAGAACATCGAGTCCGTGGTCGCGGCCGGCGCGGTCGGCGGTGGTCGGACCGGGCGCGGGGTGCTCGGCCGCGGGTTCGGTCCGGGTGGGGGTGGTGGTCACGGCCAGGGACGATACGCGATGCGCGGCTGTCCGGCACGACGACGACGGCCCAGGTTCGGCAAGGGTGCCGATTACCTGGGCCGTCATCAGTGGAGCGGGCGACGAGAATCGAACTCGCGTAGTCAGTTTGGAAGACTGAAGCTCTACCATTGAGCTACGCCCGCGCGGCCCCTAGTTTAGCGGCCCGTCAGCGCGGCCCGTCGGCGAGGTCGACGTGCCGGACCGTGGCTGGTCGGGGTGGCCGGATTCGAACCGACGGCCCCTCGCTCCCAAAGCGAGTGCGCTACCAAGCTGCGCTACACCCCGTTGCGCCGGTGACCGGCGCCCCCGGAAGTGTATGCGGTCTTCGCACCTGGTCGCACACCCATATAACCGTGTCCCGTTATGAATGATTTTCGGCATTTGCCCCCTGGCGACCCCTCTGCCATCTATGGTGGAGCCAGGGACGGGGAGACGATTCGCCCCCTCGCTCGCCGGTCCAGGAGTGCGCCGGGGTTCGTTCGTCCGAGCCGGTGTGACGCTCCTGGATCGGCGCCCACGGTGAGGCGGGGGAGGCGCCGGCGGTGGCCCGGGACCCCCGGTGGGGCTTTGTTCGATCAGGCGGATGGGGCTCCACCGGGCTGCGAGGGCCCGTCGGTGTGGATCAGATGCGCGTTGGCGGGGGTGAGCCGTTCCGGCCTGATCTTCTTGTGCAGCCATACCGTCAGCGCCACGGTGAGCACCGCGAAGAACGCCGCGCCCGCGAGCGCCAGTTCCTTGCCGGCGGCCGGCGCGGCCCAGACCGGCAGCGGCCCGGCGAGCGGAGTCGCGTACGCGGCGGAGGCCAAGCCCATCAGCGGCCCGCCGACGTCGGCGAGCAAGGTGGCCAGCAGGGCTGACGCATCGAACGGTGGCACGGCGGTCTCCTCCCCGGACAACCCGCCCAGTTTGTCTGCTTTGCTGGATATTATGGTGGTGCCGCGCCCGGGATGTGTGACATCCGCCGAGAACCACGGCCCGATGCCAGGGGGTAGCCAGGTATTCGCCTACACTCGACCGGGCTTCGCTGTCCGCGTGTCGGACCGGCCTCATGACGCGGCGTGGCCGAGCAGTACAGTGCGAAGGCCCGTCAAAACGACCGAAAGATCCCAAGGAGTACGCCAGTGAAGAGCACCGTCGAGACTCTGAGCCCGACGCGAGTGCGGCTCGCCATCGAGGTGCCGTTCGCAGAGCTCGAGCCGAGCCTGAAGAAGGCGTACCGGGAGATCGCGGCGCAGGTGAACATCCCCGGCTTCCGCAAGGGCAAGATCCCGGCCCAGGTCATCGACGCGCGAGTGGGCCGCGGCGCGGTGCTGCAGGAGGCGATCGAGGAGGCCATCCCGCAGCAGATCTTCGCCGCCGTGCGCGAGCACGAGGTCAAGCTGCTGGGCCGTCCGGCCGTGGACAACCTCGAGTTCTCCGACGGCCAGCCGCTGAAGTTCACCGCCGAGGTCGACGTGCGCCCCGAGCTGACCATGCCCGAGCTGAGCGCCATCAAGGTCGAGGTCGAGCCGCTGGCCATCGCCGACGCCGAGATCGACGAGCAGGTCGACGGCCTGCGCCAGCGCTTCGCGACCCTGAAGACGGTCGAGCGCGCCGCCGCCACCGGTGACTACGTGCAGCTCGACCTGATCGCCACGGTCGACGGCGCGGAGGTCGAGGGCGGCACCGCCAGCAACATCTCCCACGAGCTCGGCTCCGGCCAGCTCCTCAAGGGCCTCGACGAGGCCATCGTCGGCCTGTCCGCCGGCGAGGAGGCGACCTTCACCAGCCAGCTCGTGGGCGGCGAGTTCGCCGGCCGCGACGCCGACGTGAAGGTGACCGTGCGCACGGTCAAGGAGAAGGAGCTCCCCGAGCTCGACGACGACTTCGCCGGCCTGGCCAGCGAGTTCGACACCCTGGAGGAGCTGCGCGGCGACCTGCGCGAGCGGATCACCCGGGTGAAGAAGGTCGAGCAGCTGTACGCCGCCCGTGACAAGGCGCTCTCCGAGCTGGTGAAGCAGGCCAACGTGCCGGCGCCGGAGGGTGTCGTCTCCGACGAGGTCGAGCAGCGCAAGGCGGCCATGGTCGAGCAGCTCGAGCGGATGGGCGCGAGCCTCGAGGAGTACCTCGCCGCCGAGGAGAAGACCGAGGAGCAGATCGACACCGAGCTCGCCGAGGCGGCCGCCGAGGGCGTGAAGATCCAGCTGGTGCTGGACACCATCGCCGAGTCGGAGAACGTCGAGGTCTCCGACGACGAGTACGGTCACGAGATCGTGCACCGCGCCCAGCGTGCCGGTGTCGCGCCGCAGGTGTACTACGACCGCCTGGTCCAGCAGGGCGCCGCGGCCGCCGTCTACGGCGACGTGCGCCGGGGCAAGGCGCTGGCGCTGGTCATGGAGCGGGTCGTTATGACCGACACCGACGGCGAGGTGCTGAGCCTGGACTCGCTGCGCGAGGACAACGGCCACGAGGGCCACGACCACGGTGACCACGAGGGTCACAACCACTGACATGTTGATCGCGAAGGACCCGTTCACCACCGTGGGCGGGTCCTTCGCCGTTCATGCCGGGGCGGGGTGCGCTGACAGCGAACACGCCGATCTCGGGGAAGCTGCGGTCAGTGGCAGCGGTTAGGGTCGCTGTAGGACAACGAGAAAGGCTGCCGATATGAGCGAGCTGCACGTTCCATCTGCGCGGGGTTCCGATCCGATCGCCGGCGGCCTCGACGATTCTGTGTACAACCGCCTGCTCAAGGAGCGCATCGTCTTCCTGGGCAGTGACGTGAACACCCAGGTCGCCAACCGGATCTGCGCGCAGCTGCTGCTGCTGTCCGCCGAGGACCCGGACCGCGACATCTACCTGTACATCAACTCGCCCGGCGGCTCGGTGTACGACGGCATGGCGATCTACGACACCATGCAGTACATCAAGAACGACGTGGCGACGATCGCGCTGGGCATGGCGGCCTCGATGGGGCAGATGCTGCTGTGCGCGGGCGCCAAGGGCAAGCGGTCCGCGCTGCCGCACGCGCGGATCATGATGCACCAGGCCTCCGGTGGCATCGGCGGCACCGCGGCCGACATCGCCATCCAGGCCGAGCAGATGATCTACACCAAGAAGCTGATGATCGACTTGATCGCCCAGCACACCGGCCAGCCGGTGGCGCAGATCGAGGCGGACAGCGACCGCGACCGCTGGTTCAACGCGGAGGCGGCCAAGGAGTACGGCTTCATCGACCACGTCATCACCTCGGCGCAGGCCGTGCCGGTCGGGAACTGAAGGAGCTAAACGATGTTTCCAAACCTGAAGCCGAGCTTCGCCGAGGTCAGCAACCGTTACATCATCCCGTCGTTCATCGAGCGCACGTCGTACGGGACGAAGGAGACCAACCCGTACAACAAGATGTTCGAGGACCGCATCATCTTCCTGGGTGTGCAGGTCGACGACGCGTCCGCCAACGACGTGATGGCGCAGCTGCTGGTGCTGGAGGCAGCCGACCCGGACCGTGACATCACCATGTACATCAACTCGCCCGGTGGCTCGTTCACGGCGATGACCGCGATCTACGACACCATGCAGTTCGTGCGTCCCGACATCCAGACGGTGTGCCTGGGCCAGGCGGCCAGTGCGGCGGCAGTGCTGCTGGCGGCGGGCACGCCGGGCAAGCGCCTGGCGCTGCCGAACTCGCGCATCATCATCCACCAGCCGGCCACCGAGGGCGGCTACGGGCAGGGCTCGGACATCGAGATCCAGGCTCGGGAGATCATGCGGATGCGCACCCAGCTGGAGGAGATGCTGTCGCGTCACTCCGGCAAGGACCTGGCGCAGGTCAAGAAGGACATCGACCGTGACAAGATCCTCACGGCCGCCGAGGCGCTGGACTACGGCCTGGTCGACTCCGTGATGACGAGCCGCAAGAAGAGCCTCATGGCGGGCGCTCGCTGAGCATCGCTCGGTGCCGTTCACCCCAACAGGTGGACGGCACCACCGCGGTGTCGGAGTCGCGTGTCAGAATCTGGTTCATCGGTTGGCGGGGTGGGGACGCCGCAAACCGCCTCACAACAGGTAACGTCAAGGCAGAACCGATGTCGGGCCGTCTCGTGCGGCACGACGTTCGTCCGCTTCAGGGGCAGGGGGAGTCGTAGGTGGCACGGATCGACGGCGGCGACCTGCTGAAATGCTCCTTCTGTGGCAAGTCGCAGCGACAGGTGAAGAAACTCATCGCCGGACCCGGCGTCTACATCTGCGATGAGTGCATCGATCTCTGCAACGAGATCATCGAAGAGGAGCTCGCCGGCGAGGAGCAGGTCCGCTGGGAAGAGCTGCCCAAGCCGATGGAGATCTGCCAGTTCCTCGACTCATACGTGGTGGGCCAGGACGGCGCCAAGAAGGCCATCGCGGTCGCGGTCTACAACCACTACAAGCGGCTGCAGGCCGACGCGGCGCAGACCCGTGGCGGTGAGGCTGTCGAGTTGGCGAAGAGCAACATCCTGCTCATCGGCCCGACCGGCACCGGCAAGACGCACCTCGCGCAGACCCTGGCCCGCATGCTCAACGTCCCGTTCGCGATAGCCGACGCGACCGCGCTGACCGAGGCCGGCTACGTGGGTGAGGATGTCGAGAACATCCTCCTCAAGCTCATTCAGGCCGCCGACTGGGACATCAAGCGCGCCGAGACCGGCATCGTCTACATCGACGAGATCGACAAGATCGCCCGCAAGTCCGACAGCCCCTCGATCACCCGTGACGTCTCCGGTGAGGGCGTGCAGCAGGCGCTGCTGAAGATCCTGGAAGGCACCCGGGCCAACGTGCCGCCGCAGGGCGGCCGCAAGCACCCGCAACAGGACTTCGTCGAGATCGACACCACGAACATCCTGTTCATCTGCGGTGGCGCGTTCGCCGGCCTGGAGCAGATCATCGAGCAGCGCACCGCGCGCTCGGGCCTGGGCTTCGGCGCGCACCTGCGGGCGGTCTCCGACCGCACCAACGACGAGGTGCTGGCCAAGGTCATGCCGGAGGACATGCTGAAGTTCGGCATCATCCCGGAGTTCATCGGCCGCCTGCCCGTCATCACCACGGTGCGCAGCCTCGACCGCGAGGCGCTTGTCAAGATCCTGACCGAGCCCCGCAACGCCCTGGTGAAGCAGTATCAGCGCCTGTTCGAGCTCGACAACGTGGTGCTGGACTTCGACGAGGAGGCCCTGGGGGCGATCGCCGACCAGGCCATGCTGCGCAACACCGGCGCCCGCGGCCTGCGGGCGATCATGGAAGAGGTCCTGCTCTCCGTGATGTACGAGGTGCCCAGCGACCCGAACGCCGAGCGCGTGCTGATCACCCGCGACACCGTGCTGGAGAAGGTCTACCCGACCATCGTGCCGCGGCGCGACCTCAGCACCGGCCGCCGGGCGCGTCACCACCGCGAGGAGAAGACCGCCTGACCACGCGAAGAAGCGCCGTCCCGCAGCTCGGGGCGGCGCTTTCGTCGTAGCCGGTCAGCGCTGGGCGATGAGCGAACCGCGGCGGCGGTCGAAGTCGCCGGGCGGCATCGCCACGATCATGACGAGCCGGGCGGGCGAGTCCAGCGCGTTGCGGACCGTGTGCGCCCGGTCGGCGCGGAAGTCCAGGGTCTGCCCGACGTGCACCAGGTGCTCGACGCCGTCGACGGTGACCACGATCTGCCCGACCAGCACGTGCACCATGCACCGGGTGCCGGGCAGCAGTTCCTCGGCCTCGTAGCGTTCCTGCGGGGCGAAGCGCCAGTCCCACAGCTCCACGAAGTCCGGATCGCTCAGGCCGCGCAGCAGCCGTCCCGTGCCGCCGCGTCCGCCGCGCCAGAGCACGGGAGCGTCGTCCATCTCGCTGAGATGCACGGTCCGGTCGGCGGCGGGCTGGAGCAGGCGGGCCACGGTGACACCGAAGGCGTCCGCGATGCGGGCCAGGGTGCCGACGCTGGGATTGGTGCGGCTGCCCTCGATCTGGACCAGCATGCCCTTGCTGACCCCGGACCGGCCGGACAGTTCGTCCAGGGACCAGCCGCGGCCGGCCCGCAGCGCGCGCACGTGCAGCGCGACCGCGGCGTTGATCTCCTCGAGGGGCAGATGCCGGGGCCGGGGAGCGTGCGAACCGTCGCCGCGCTCGGTGGATCGGGCCCGTTCGATCGTCGTATCGGTCAACACGCTGTCCTTTGCGGTCAATACTGTGATACGAACTCGTCGTGATCTCTATCCTGCTTGCGGGCACGTCCGCCCTGGTCTGGGGCACCGCCGACTTCTGCGGTGGCAAGGCCGTACAGGGTGCCGCGAGCGTGCGTGGCCATTCGTACTCGGTGACCGTGGTATCGCAGTTGTGCGCGATACCGATGATCGCAGCTTTCCTCCTGTTGGTCCCGGGTCGGCTCGGCGTGTCGGCGCTGGGATGGGGAGCGGCTGCCGGGATTGCCGGACTTTTCGGGATTGTCCTGCTGTACCAAGGGCTGGCGAGCGGCGCGATGGCCGTCGTGGCCCCCGTCACGGCCGTCACCTCCGCCCTCGTGCCGATGACCGGCGGGCTCCTGCTCGGCGAGCGGCCGGCCGCCGCCTCGCTGATCGGGGCGGTCTGCGCCATCGGGGCGATCGCGCTGGTCAGCCTCGGCCCCACCGCAGGAGCGAACGCGACCGGGCCCCGGGTGATCGGGCTCGCCCTGTCCGCCGGGGCCATGTTCGGGATCTTCTTCCTGCTGCTGGCGCAGGCGGGGGAGAGCGCCGGCATGTGGCCGCTGGCCGCCGCCCGGTTCGCATCCATCCCGGTGGGCCTGCTCCTGCTGCGTCCGATGGGCGGCACCCTGCGGCTGCGCGGAACGGTGCTGGCGCTCACCGCGGTGGCGGGCGCCCTCGACATCGCGGCCAACGGCCTCTACCTGCTGGCCGCCCACCAGGGGCAGCTGAGCATCGTCGCGCCGATCGCCTCGCTCTACCCGGCGAGCACCGTGCTGCTGGCGCTCGCCGTGAACAAGGAGCGGCTCAGGCCCGTGCAGTTCGCGGGTCTAGGCATGGCCGCGACCGCGCTGGTCCTCGCGGCGCTCTGAACCGATGCCGGGGGGCCCGCGCCGGCTACGTCCTGAGCCTGGCAGCGCCCCTCCGCAGCGTCCGCGCCGTGCCCCGCGCCGTGAGCCCCCGCGCCGTGAGCCCCCGCACCGTGGCGTCTTCGCCGGGACAGTCCGACATGCGGGACAGATGCCGAAGCCAGTGGAATCACTCATGGTTCCGCGCGAGCGCGACACGTAAGGTCCAGCTGTGACTTCGGTGGTGACGCGGGCGCGCTGGGCGGTGGCGACGGTATTCGCGGTGCACGGTGCGGCCAGCGGCAGCTTCGCCGCCCGCATCCCGTGGATCGCCGAGCACCTGCACCTCAACGAGGGCTCGCTCGGCCTGGCGCTGATCATGCCCGCGGTTGGTTCGCTGAGCACCATGCCGTTCACCGGGCGCCTGGTACAGCGCTGGGGCGGGCGCACCGCCACCAGGGTCCTCATCGCGGCCTGGAGCCTCGCCATCGGCGTGCTCGCGCTCGCGCCCAGCCAGTGGGCGCTGATGGGCATGCTGCTGCTCGCCGGGATGACCGCCGGCACCTCCGACATCGCCATGAACGCCGAAGGCGTCGAGGTCGAGCAGCGGCTCGGCCGCTCGATCATGTCCAGCCTGCACGGCATGTGGTCGGTCGGCGGCCTGATCGGCTCCGGCATCGGGGCCGGGGCGGCATATCTGCACATCAGCGCTCCGGTGAACCTCGGGGTGATGGGCGTGGTGCTCGCCGTGGTGGGCGTCACCGCCGGGCACTGGCTGCTGCCGAACGCGCCGATGCCGGCAGCCGAGGACGGGCCGCGGTTCTCGCTGCCGCGAGGGCCCGTGCTGATCATCGGGCTGGTCGGCTTCTGCGCCGTCTTCGCCGAGGGGGCCACCGCCGACTGGTGCGCCGTCTACCTGCGTCAGATCCTGGAGGCCAGCGAGGGGCAGGCCGCGGTGGCGTACAGCTGCTTCGCGCTCGCCATGGCCGGCGGCCGGCTCGTGGGCGACGCGGTGGTCCGCCGCTTCGGGGTGGTCGGCACGGTGCGGGTGGCCGGGGTGGTGGGCATCTTCGGGGGTCTGCTGGTCGTCACCGCGTGGACGCCGCTGGTCGGCGTGCTCGGTTTCGGCATGATCGGTCTGGGCTGCGCGGTGGTGGTGCCGCTGGCGTTCAGCGCCGCCGGGCACACCGGCGACCATCCCGCGCACGCCATCGCCGGAGTGGCGACGGTCTCCTATGGCGCAGGGCTGGCCGCGCCGGGGCTGATGGGCGGGATCGCCCACGCCACCTCACTGCCGTTCTCGTTCGGCCTGGTGACGGGCCTCATCGCGATCGTCGCGCTGGCCGCGGGCCGGCTGCGAGCGGCCGAGATCGCCCACCGCGAGCCGGTCCCGGCCGGCGCGTCGGCCTAGCCGGCCTCCCACATCGCGGTGTCCTGCACCGGCCGGTACCCGATCGCTTGGTAGATCTTGTTGCTGGTCGGGTTGGCGAGGTCGGTGAACAGGGTCGGGCGCAGTCCCGCGGTCAACACGGCCCCGCTGACCGCGGCGACGAGGGCGCCGGCATAGCCGTTCCGGCGCCGGCGCGGCGGGGTGTAGACCAGATTGAGGCGTACGACGCCCGCGGCGGGCGCGGTCATCGCGGCCATGCTGACCGGCTCGCCCCCGGCCTCCCATACCCAGAGCAGCCCGCCCAGGGCGAGCCGACCGTCGATCGGGCCGGCCGGGTTCGAGTGCGGGTGATCCGCCAGCGCCTCCCGCTGGAACGCCGCGGACCAGGCCACCAGCAGATCGCGGTCCGAGGCCGCGGCCTCGCGGGGCCGTCCGGCCACCCGGGACGGCGGAACCACCCGCACGACGTCGAACATGCGGTACGACGCCAGCAGCGCGGGTGTGCCGCCGGTGCGCTCGGCGACCTCGGCCGCGAGCCGCTGCGCCTGGTCCGGCAGGCCGGTGAACCGCCGCACCTGAGGCGCGTGCGCGACGAGATGATCGGCCAGCGCCGGCTCGGCTCCCTCGACCAGCTCGCTCAGCAGCATGGCGAAGGGCGGCGGGCACACCGCGACGCCCGCCAGGGTGCCTGCGTCGGTGAGCACCCGCAGCATGAGCAGGTCCGATTCGGGCACGACGATGCCGTCCATCCGGGACTGCAGCAGCGTCAGCAGCTGGTTGTTGCGGACCGGTGCGCGCCGCAGCCAGGGCATCACCGCGGGGGCGTACTCGTCCAGCGCTGTGTCCGCGGTCACCCTCACGGGTCAGATTCTGCCTCCACGGTGCACGCCGGAACACTCCTTTCCCGACATCGATCCGGGGTGAACAGCTAAGATAGGCGGGCGGTGATGATGTGACCGGGGACAACCGACCCCGATTTGCATCCTGGTCGGGGGTCCGCGTAATGTTCTCTCTGCCAGCGAGGAACGGACAAAAACACCGGGGCTGAAGAGCTCGGGTGGAGGCCGGATCGCTTGGCCGCTCGGAGTGGTGTGGACCCCGGTTAGGGGGCCGCGAAACCGGT
>NZ_WBZD01000037.1 GCF_009720365.1 Catellatospora paridis
GGGCACCGCCCTGCGGGCCGGCGTGCTCGGGCGCGGCCGGGGCCGCGGCCGGGGCGGGATGCTCGGCCGAGCGGGCGGGCGCGCCGTACACGGTGGACGAGCGGGCGATCGGCGGCGCGGCGGGCTGCTCCGCCGGAACCGGCTGGGCGCTGGGTACGGTCACCCGTGCGGTGGCCCGCGCGGCGCCGACCGCGGGCTGCGCCGGCGGGGGAGGCGGCGACATCGGAGCGGACGCCGCAACCTCCGGCTCGGCAGGCGCGGAGACCGCGGCGGAGCCGTACACCCGGCCCTGGGCCTTGGGCGGCGCGGCGGGCACGTCCTCGGCGGGGCTCACCCGGCTGGCGGTCGGCACCGCGGCGGAGGCGACTCCGGCGGCGGCGCGTGCGACGGCGGGCGGCGGGGTGACCGGGATGGCCGGCGGAGTGCTCACCGGCGTCGTCGACGCGGGCGGCGAGCTGACCGGACCTGCGGTCGGCGGCGGGCTCACGGGAGCCGCGGCGGCAGCCGACTCGTAGGACGAGGCGGGCTCGTAGGACGGCGTGGGCGTCGGCTCGTACGACGACGCGGGCTCGTACGACGACGCGGGCGTCGGCTCGTAAGAAGGAGCGGGCTCGTACGACGAGGCGGGCGTCGGCTCGTAGGACGGCGCGGGATCGTAAGAGGGAGTCGGCTCGTACGGTGTGGGCTCGTACGACGACGCGGGCGTCGGCTCGTAAGAAGGAGCGGGCTCGTACGACGAGGCGGGCGTCGGCTCGTAGGACGGCGCGGGATCGTAAGAGGGAGTCGGCTCGTACGGTGTGGGCTCGTACGACGACGCGGGCGTCGGCTCGTAAGAAGGAGCGGGCTCGTACGACGAGGAGGACTCGTAGGACGGCGCGGGCGTCGGCTCGTAAGCGGGCGCGGCGGGCTCGTACGGCGAGGTCGACGAGTACGTCGAGGACTCGTACGGCGCCGGGGCGGGCTCGTAGGCGGGCGGCGGCTCGTAGGCCGGCGCAGCCGGGGTCTCCGGCTCGGGGTCCATCAGCGCGGCGACCGCGGGCGGAGGCGTCCACGGGCCGGACGGGGCGCTGGGCTTGGGCGACTCACCGGCGGCGAAGGCGGCCCAGGAGCCCGAGGCGTTGGCCGGCTCGGCCGGCGGCTGCTCGAAGGTGGGCGCCGCGGGCGGCTGCTCCTGCGGCTTGCCGAAGTCGGAGTAGTCCGGCCAGGCCTGATCCGCGGCGGGCGCGGCTGCCGCCGGCTGCCACGGCTGCTCGGCGGCGGGCTCGGGCTGCCACGGCTGCTCCGCGGGGGTGGACCAGTCCTGCGACGTGGCCCAGTCCGGCTGCGCCGGCGGCGTCGACCAGTCGGGCTCCGCGGGGGGAGCCGAGGTGACGAAGGGTTCGTGCGCGGCGAACGACGACGACATCTCGTGGCGCACGCCGGGGATCGGCACGACGGCCGGGGCCGGCACGTACGGCGCCTCGTCGCCCGTGGGGGCCGCGGCGGCCGGTTCGGCCGGGAATCCGCTGAACGCGGGCGGTGCCTGGTCGGCGACCGAGTCCGGCGGGAACGACTCCTCCGGCGTGCTGCCGTATGGAGTGAAGACCGGGAACTCGTCGGGCGCCGGCGGCGCTTCGAACAGGCCGAACCCGCTCTTGCGCTCGGCTGAGTCAGCCGGCGGCCAGCCGGACTGCTGCGGTGCCTCGGACGTCATACGCGCACGCCTCCCTCTGTTTCGCCAGCCCTGGGAGACGCCGAGCGGAAGGAACGCAGGGGTCATGAGCCGAGGGGTGGCGGCCGTGCCCACCGTACCGGTACTCCCGCGCGACCGGAATACGGGGAGGCGGGTTCACGTTGGCTGCCTGCCAGGACCGTGGACGCATTGCGGCCCCTGTCGCCGGATGGCGCGACAGGGGCCGCAACGCTCTTGGAGGAGGAGAAACGTCTCAGTGCAGGCGTACGAACACGGCTGCCATGGGGTCACCGAGTTCCGCGGCGCGGCGACGCTGCGCGCGCTCGGCGTGGGTGCGCTCGAGGTGGATCTGCTCGGCGCTGCGGCTCCGCGTCCGCATCTTCTTCATGATGCTCATACCAACTATTACAGCGCATGGAGCCCCACTAGCACCAACGATTATTCGGTGAGCTGCACCACGGGCCGACGATTCGTAGGTGAACGCCTCATGTCCGCGGGGTGATCGCAGCCAGCAACTCGGGTTGCCGGTGGTCGAGGATGTCACCCGCGGTGAGCACGCCGAGCCAGATCGCACCCGCCGCGTAGGCGAGGCCGACCGGCAGCGCCAGCGCCGCGCCGACCGAGCCGCCGAGCAGCACCAGCAGCAGCACCGGCACGGCCAGCACCATGCCGGCGAACCAGGCGGCCATCGCCAGGAGACTCTTCGCGACGCCGGTGCCCGTGTTGATCGCGAACGGGTTCTGGTTCTCCGGCAGGGCGTACGCCGCCCACACCGACGCGTGCGTGGCGCAGGCCAGGCCGGTCCCGTACGCGGCGAACAGGGTCCCGACCATGGCCGGGAGCAGCAGCAGGTCCCCGCGCAGCGCCGCGTTCAGCACGGCGAGCGCCAGCAGCAGCGGCACGATGTACCAGGAGTACGCCACCGCCCTGGCCCGCAGTTCCACCCGGCCCGGCACGCCGACCACCACGTGCATCGCGTACGCGGTGCCGTCGTAGCCGAACTGGTTCGCGATGCCGAGCCCGGCCAGCGCGCCGACCAGCACCATCGAGCCGCCGTGCACGCTCTGCGCGGCGATGTTGCCGTCGGCGCTCGGCCCCAGGTTCGTGACCACCGGCAGGAACACCCCGATCACCGCGAACGTGATCAGGCTGGCCCGCCGCCGCACGTCGCGCACCCAGTAGCGCAGCTCGCGCTGCACCATCGCGCCGTACGGGGTGCGTGGCAGGCGGGCCCGGCCGAAGAACCGGGCGACCGGCGCGCCGGTGGCCGCCCGCACCCGCACCGCGCCACCCGCGGACGTGCCGACCATCGCCGACTCCAGCGAACTCGACCACCACCACATGAGCAGCAGCACCGTCCCGACCGTGATGGCCAGCCGCCCCGCGACCGCCGCCCAGTCCCCGTGCACCGCATCGAGGCCCACCACGTACGGCGCGGCCAGCGGGGTCCAGCCGAGCACGTCGGCGAACGCGGTCAGCCGCTCGGTGCCGACCTGCTGCGCGCCCGAGGTGAGCAGGAACTGGATCGGACCCAGCGACGCGGCGAGCACCGCGAGCACCACGGCGGCCAGGTCGCGGGTCCGCCGGGCCCGCAGCGCGCGGGAGAAGCCGCTGGTCACGGCCCGGCTCACCACCACGCACAGCAGCAGGCCGAGCACCACTCCGACGGCCGCGACCAGGGCGGGCAGCGGCCCACCGGCCACGCCCGCGCCGATCGCCAGTCCGGAGGTCGCCAGCAGCGTGCCGAACGCGGGCACGCCCAGCAGCGCCGCGATCAGCAGGCCGCGCAGCAGCGTCGGCCGGGGCAGCGGGAGCAGGGCGAACCGGCCGGGCTCCAGGGTCTCGTCGACGCCGAACCAGACCAGGGGCATCAGGATCCAGCCGAGCACCAGCACGGTCCCGGCGAACGCAGGGATCACGGCGCCCCAGTCAGGCGCGTTGGACACGAACGGGATCAGGAAGAACAGCGCCGCCAGCACGCCGTAGAACAGGGCCGAGAGCAGGCCGATCACGAACAGGATCACCTTGCCGGGGCGGCCACGGAAACCGTTGCGCAGCACGCGCAGCTTGAGGCGGGCGAAGGTCAGAGCCATGACAGCTCCGAGCCGGTCGACACGCGCCCGCCGACCACCGCGACGAACGCGTCCTCCAGGGTCCGCCCGTCGCGCACCTCGTCAAGGGTGCCGACCGCGCTGATCCGGCCGTTCGCCATGATCGCGACGTGGCTGCACAGCCGCTCCACCACCTCCAGCACGTGGCTGGAGAAGATGACGGTGCCGCCGCCGGCGACGTAGCGGGTGAGGATGTCGCGGATGGCCGCGCCGCTTACCGGGTCGACGGCCTCGAACGGCTCGTCGAGCACCAGCAGCCGGGGCGCGTGCAGCAGCGCGCAGGCCAGCGCGATCTTCTTCTTCATGCCGGCCGAGTAGTCGATGACGAGGGTGCGCCCGGCGTCGGTCAGCGCGAGCACGTCGAGCAGCTCGGTGACCCGGGCGTCGATGACGTCAGGCGCCATGCCGCGCAGCAGCCCCTGGTAGGTGAGCAGTTCGGTGCCGTCGAGGCGGTCGAAGAGGCGTACGCCGTCGGGCATCACGCCGATCAGCGACTTGGCCCGGACCGGGTCGCGCCACACGTCGTGGCCGAGCACCAGGGCCCGGCCGGCGTCCGGCCGCAGCAGGCCGACCGCCATGGACAGGGTGGTGGTCTTGCCCGCCCCGTTCGGCCCGAGCAGGCCGAAGAACGAGCCCGCCGGCACGGCCAGCTCCACGCCGTCGACGGCGACCTTGGTGTCGAACCTCTTGACCAGGCCCTGAAGGGCGAATGCGCTGTCGGGGATCACGCGTCCGACTGTAGACGCGCGGCGCCCGCCCGTCGCCCCGTGCGAGAGGCGACGGGCAGGCCGTGGACTACCTGCGCGAGTTGAGGTTCTCGGACTCGGTGCAGGCCCGGCCGGCGGGCATGGTCTGGATGTCGTCCAGCAGCTCTCGGGCGTGCGCGCGGCTGAGGTTCCAGGAGTACCACTGGTCCGGGTTGCCGTTCAGATCGCGGATCATCCAGCTCAGGGCGCAGCTGCGGTACGGTTCCGGCAGCTGGGCCAGGGCCGGTGCCGCGTCGGGGCCCAGCGCCCGCAGGTACCAGAAGTCGATCTTCTGGAAGCGCTCGACGTTCTGCTCGGCGATGAAGTGCTCCGGGTTCGCCGCGCCCAGGAACAGCAGCAGCCCGGCGAAGCCGGCCACCGCCGCGCGGGGGAACCACGAGGCCCGCAGCTTCCACCCGGCGATCGCGATCAGGATGAAGACGCCGCCCAGGTAGAGCTCGACCGAGCCGAAGAACAGGCGCTCGCGGGTCCAGCCGTAGGTGTTCTGGTAGAGCCACATGCGCCAGACCGCCGAGCCGACGATCACCATGCTCAGCAGCACCAGCGCGCCGAGCAGGGTGCGCAGCAGCACCCGGTCCTGCGGGGTCTCCTTCGACGCCCAGCGCGACACCAGGCCGATGACGACCAGGGTGAGCACGGTCACCACGAGCAGCTGGCCGAAGCCCTGCACGGCGTACTCGGAGAAGGTCAGCCCGCTGGTCTTCTGGATGTAGGCCTTGTCGCCGAAGATGAAGCGCAGCTGCACCACCACGAACGCGCCGAACAGCAGCACCAGGCCGCCGAGCGGCAGCGCGACCTCGATGCGGCCGATGCGCCGCGTGGCGGGCCGCTCCAGCCCGGACAGGTCCGGCGGGGCCAGCACGGTGAAGATCGCACCGGCGGTGATCAGGCCGCCGATCACGGTGTACAGCACCCCACGGAAGATCGCGCGGGCGTTGATCTCCGGCAGGATGTCGCCGAGCATGGTCGCGAACGCGGCGTCCGCCGATGCGAACAGTGCGCCGAAGACGACCAGCAGCACGAACGTCACCACGAGGGACAGCACGATCCGGCCCGCGGTGCCGCTCTTCTCCCGCGTCTGCTGCCAGGCGCGTGCGCCCCTGGACAGCCACGGGATGGACCGGAAGAAGGCCAGCGGCAGCGCCAGCGCGCCCACCACGACGGCCCGGACCGAGTGGCCGCCGGCCACCGCCAGCGAACCGCAGGCCAGCGCGCCTAGGACGCAGAAAACGTACAGCCAGCCCGCGTCGCGGAAGGTGCCGACGGCCAGCAGCGCCACGGCGAGCACCGCCCAGCCGACGCGGACCCAGCGCTCGATCCGGGTGTCCGGCTTCGGGCCGAACCGCGCCGCGTGCCAGACCGCGCCCGTCATGACGAGGCCGACCAGCAGCCAGCCGATGCCGGGACGGCTCAGCGGCAGCGCGATCGCGGTGGCCAGGCCGCCGATCAGCGCGGCGATCCAGGCTGCCGGCCCGCCCGCGTAGTCGGGCCCCTGCCAGCGCGTCTGCAGGAAGCCAGGCGGAGGCGGCGGCAGCGGTGAGAACCGGGCCATGTCGGCCGGGTAGGTCTGCGGCGGCACCGCGGCGGTCGCCACGGGCGCGGCCCCGGTCGCCGCGGGTGCGGTCGCCGGAGCCGACGTGGCCGCAGCCGGTTCGGCAGCCGCAGCGGGTTCGGCCACCGCGTCGGGCGCGGCCCACGTGCCCGCATCCGCCGCGTCCACGGTCTGCGGTACGCCTGCCGCGGGGTCCTCGCTGGACGCGTCGTCGGTGGCGGCCGCGGCCGGGCCGGTCGGCTCCGCCTCGGCGGCGTCGGCTGTGGCCGGGGCCTTGGCCGCCGCCTTGGCGGGGGTGCGCTTGCGGGCCGGTGCCTTCTTCGCCGGCACGGCCGCCTCCGCGGCAGGTGGCGACGGCTCGTCAGGCTGCGGTGGGTTGTCCGGAGAGGTGTCTGACATCGTTGGCTCCGACTTCTGCGGGCGACTGATGAGGTACGGGCTTCTGGGGCAGGGTGATGCGGACGCGGCAGCCGATCCCGCCGGGCGGGTCGACGATCGCGATCGTGCCGTGGTGCAGTTCCACCGCCCAGCGGGCGATGGCGAGGCCGAGACCGGTGCCGCCGTCTGACGACTCGGCGCTCTTGCCTCTGGTGAAACGCTCGAAGACCCGCTCCCGGAGGGCGGGCGCGATGCCCATCCCCTGGTCGAGCACCTCGAAGACGGTATGGGCGCCGGTGGGGTGGGCGCTGACGGTGACCAGCCCGCCGGCCGGGCTGTGCCGGGCGGCGTTCTCCAGCAGGTTCGCGAAGACCTGGTGCAGGCGCGCCGGGTCGGCGTTGACGGTGTGCGGGACGACGTCGTGCAGCCGGAACCGGGTCGCCGGCGCGTTCAGGCTCGCCTCCTCGACGACCCGGGCCAGGAACTCGGCGACCGGCATCGGCACCCGGCGCAGCGCCGAGGCGCCCGCGTCGACCTTCGACAGATCCAGCAGCTCGGTCACCAGGCGGGACAGCCGCTCGGTCTGCGCCAGCGCGGTGCGCAGCGTGGCCGGGTCGGCGCTGCTCACGCCGTCGACGATGTTCTCCAGCACCCCGTGCAGGGCGGTGATCGGCGTACGCAGCTCGTGCGACACATTCGCGATCAGCTCGCGCCGCTGCTGGTCGCTGGCGGCGAGGTCGGCCGCCATCAGGTTGAACGCGCGGGCCAGCTCGCCCACCTCGTCCCGGCTGGTGGCGCGCACCCGGCGGCTGTAGTCGCCGCGGGCCATCGCCCGCGCCGCCGCGGTCATCTCGCGCAGCGGCTTGGTCATACCGTGCGCCAGCACCTGCAGCGTGATCAGCCCGACCAGGGCCGCGGAGAAGGCGACCGGCCAGTTGACGAACCCGAGCCGGCCCCAGAACACCACCAGGCCGGTCGCGCCGGAGATGGCAAGCAGGATGGCCAGCTTCAGCTTGATCGACCGGAACGGGTCGAGTGGCCGGGGCACCCGGTCAAGCGCCCGGTTGGACAGCACGATCAGCGGCCCCAGCACGCGGTACATGGGGTGGGTGAGCCAGTCGAGGACGCGTTCGATCACGTGGTTTCGGCTTCCAGGGCGTATCCGACTCCGTGCACCGTGCGGATGAGGTCGGCCCCCAGCTTGCGGCGCAGCGCCTTGATGTGGGAATCGACCGTGCGGGTGCCGTAGCCCTCGGCCCAGCCCCAGATCTCGGCCAGCAGCCGCTCCCGCGGCAGCACCGCTCGGTGCCGCTCGGCGAGATAGACGAGCAGGTCGTACTCGGTCGGGGTGAGGTGGGCCTCGGCCCCGTCCCGGCGTACCCGCCGCTCCGACCGGATGATCTCCAGCGGGCCCAGCTTGAGCGGCGCGTCCGGGGCGGTGGACCGGTCGGCCCGGCGCAGCAGCGCGTGCACCCGGGCGGCGAGCACCCGCATCGAGAACGGCTTGGTGAGGTAGTCGTCCGCGCCCACGGCGAGCCCGACCAGCAGGTCGTTCTCGTCGTCGCGGGCGGTGAGCATGAGCACCGGCACCGGCCGCTGCGCCTGGACCCGGCGGCAGACCTCCAGCCCGTCGAAGCCCGGCAGCATCAGATCCAGCACGATCAGGTCGGGCTTGAGCCGCCCCGCGGCCTCCACGGCGGCCGGACCCGTCCCGGCGTGCGCGACCGCGAAACCCTCGGCCCGCAGCCGGGCGATCACCGACCCGGCGATGGTGGGATCGTCCTCCACCACCAGGACGCGACGTTCACTCATGACCAGGGACTGTAGCGGTCACCTGTGCATATCCTCAGGCCCAGTTGTGAAGGACTTGTGCGCGGGTCTGATTTGAAGGCGTCGCCGTGCGCACCCGGAGTCCTTCATTTGACCTGGGGAAGCTTCCTCAACCGCAGATTCGTGCTGCACTCTGGAGATGTCACACGGGCACCGATAGAGAGGACGGGTGACAACGATGACCCATCCGCTGCTCCGGCCTCAGCCGCTGCGCGCCTGGCAGTTCGAGGACCTGCTCGACTCGCCCGACGACGGCTACCGGTACGAGATCTTCGACGGGACCCTGCTCGTGACCCCACCGCCGCCGCTTCCGCACGCCAACCTCGTCTACCGACTGCGCCGCAGCCTGGAGCGGCAGGCGCCGGACACACTCGCAGTCTGCGAGAACGTCGGCGTGCTGCGTGGCGACGGCACCTCCTACTTCATCCCGGACCTGGTGGTCTTCGATGCCGACCTGCTGGGCACCTCACTGCCGGCCTTGTCACCGGCCGCGGCCAAGTTGGTGATCGAGATCGTCTCTCCGAGTAACTCAAGCAACGACGTGGTGGTCAAGCGCGCTGGCTACGCCATGGTCGGAGTGGCCGAGTACTGGATCGTGGATCCGAGGGCCCGCGAGATCCTGGTGCTCACTGAGCCTCGGCCGACGGGCTACCTGGTGGAGGAGAAACGCACCGGAGCGATGAGTGGCTCCATCCCGTTCGTGTACCAGCTGGATGTGGCCGAGCTCTTCTCGTGACAGCGAACGGCCGGACAGCTCACTGAGCTGTCCGGCCTTATTCGTGTTGGGTCAGTACGCGCCCTTGCGGCGGAGCACGACACCGACGGTGCGCCACAGGATGCTCAGGTCGTACGCGAGCGACCAGTTGTCGACGTAGTAGAGGTCCAGCCGGACCGCTTCGTCCCAGCTCAGGTCGGAGCGGCCGGAGACCTGCCACAGGCCGGTCATGCCGGGGCGCACCAGCAGCCGGCGGCGTACGTCGCCGAGGTAGTCGCCGTCGTCGGCGGGCAGCGGGCGCGGCCCGACCAGCGACATCTCGCCCTTGAGCACGTTGATCAATTGCGGCAGCTCGTCGATCGAACTGGCCCGCAGGAAGCGCCCGACCGGGGTGACCCGCGGATCGTCGCGGATCTTGAAGAGCATGCCGTCGCCCTCGTTCTGGGCTTCGAGCTTGCTCTTGCGCTCCTCGGCGTCGGTGTACATGGTGCGGAACTTCCACACCTTGAACACCCGGCCCTCGTGGCCGACCCGCAGCTGCCGGAAGAACGCCGGGCCGCGGTCGGTGATCGAGATGGCCAGTGAGATCACCAGCAGCAGCGGGGTCAGCAGCAGCAGGCCGAAGAAGGCGGCGATCCGGTCCAGCAGGTTCTTGGCCAGCCAGGCCATGCCGGAGAGCTTGGGCTCCTCGACGTGCAGCAGCGGCAGGCCCTCGATCGGGCGGATGTGCACCCGGGGCCCGGCGATGTCGGTGAGCTGCGGCGCGACCACCAGGTCGATGCCGGTGCCCTCCAGCTGCCAGGCGAGGCGGCGCAGCTCGTCGGGCTCCGCGCCGGCCGAGCCGCACACCGCGATGGTGTCGGCGCGCAGCTCGTGCACGAGGTCGACGAGGTTGCGGCCGTAGTGCACCGGCACCGGGGCCTGGGCGCGCCGGGACGCAGGCAGGTGCTCGGAGAGGTGGATGGCGACGGGCACCAGGCCGGCCTTCGGATTGCGGGAGACGACCTTGTAGACGAAGAGCGTCTCGGGCAGCGAACCGACCAGCAGCATCCGGTACGTGGCCAGCCTGCCGCGGCGGCGCACCACGTACAGCGCGCGGCGGGCCATTAATCGCATGCCGAAGATGTAGGCCATCGCGGCGATGATCACGAACGCGACGATGCCGCGGGACAGGCCCTCGCCGGGGCCGCCCTTCTGGAAACCGAAGGCGAAGAAGGAGACGGTCGCCGCGACGGCGATGGTGGACCGGAACACCCGCTTGAACTCGTCGGTGCCCAGCCCGATGACGCGACGGTCGTAGGCGCCGTTGGCCCACAGCAGCAGGAGC
Source organism: Catellatospora paridis (assembly GCF_009720365.1). GTDB lineage: Bacteria > Actinomycetota > Actinomycetes > Mycobacteriales > Micromonosporaceae > Catellatospora > Catellatospora paridis. Next base: position 10,353 of record NZ_WBZD01000037.1, read on the forward strand.
CAGATCAGCGGCATGAAGGCGTACGCGACCAGCTGGAACTGGATTTCGCGGTCGAAACCGGACGTGACCCGGTTGCTCTCGAACTGCGTGATGGCGGTCCAGCTGGCCGCCGCGGCGCAGAGCAAGTCGCCGATGACCAGGCAGAGGATGTAGGGCCGGTGCCAGCGGGCGCGGCGCGCGGTGGACCGGGCGAACGCGTTGCGGGCGACGCCGTCGGTCTTCGGCACGGGGGGCAACTCGTATCGGTCGGCTACGTAATCCGGGACATTCGACCGCTTGGGCACGGTGGTCGGGTGCTTCAGGCTCGTCGTCACCTCACCTGGGTCCTCCCGTGCGTCACGTTCCTGCCCGGTGGCGCCGGCAGGTGCTGTAGCCCTGCGGTCGGAACGTGCGGCAGGACGGGTGTCGCCCACAACGTTCAGTCTCGCATGGTTTGTCCGGGGTCGGCGGAGACACCGTATTGCCGATGCGTCCGAAGACTCCAGGACCGGGACACTATACGAACTGGGCTGTGCGTGACACTAGCGCAGGAGTTTGGAAAGTCGGCGGTCTGCGAGCGGTTTTCCACCGGTTTGACAGGTGGGGCAGTACTGCAGGCTGGAATCGGCGAACGACACCTCACGCACCGTATCGCCGCAGACCGGACAGGGCTGCCCAGTCCTCCCGTGTACCCGCAGGCCGGCCCGCTTCTCCGCCTTCAGCGTGGCCGCCTTCTGCCCCACCGAGCGCGCCAGCGCCTCCGTCAGCACCTGCTGGATCGCCTGGTGGAGGTCCGCCAGCTGTGCAGGGGTCAGCCGGTCCGCCCGCGCGTACGGCGACAGCCGCGCCACGTGCAGGATCTCGTCGGAGTACGCGTTGCCGATCCCGGAGAGCGCCTGCTGGTCGCGCAGCACCCCCTTGATCTGGGAGTTACGAGTCCGCAGCACCTCGGTCAGGCCCGCCAGGTCCAGGCCCAGCGCGTCCGGACCGAGCCGGGCGATGCCGGGCACCTGGTCGACGTCGGTCACCAGATACGCGGAGAGCTTCTTGCGGGTGCCGGCCTCGGTCAGGTCGAAGCCCGACCCGTCGCTCAGCCGCACCCGCAGCGCGATCGGCCCGCTGCCCGGTTTGAGCAGGGTGTCCGGCAGCGCGTCCCGGTAGTGCAGCCAGCCGGCGCGCGCCAGGTGGATCACCAGGTGCAGATCGCCGAGCTCGATGTCGAGGAACTTGCCGTGCCGGCCGGCACCGGTGATCGTCAGTCCGTGGGTCGCGGACAGGGGCGGGTCGAACGTCTTGAGGGCGCTGATCGCCGACACGTCGACCCGCTCGACGCGCTGGCCTACCGCTCGCTCGCGCAGATACGCGGCGAGCGCCTCCACCTCGGGCAACTCGGGCACGGCGCTAACGCTACCGTTCTATGGTCAGCCGAGCAGAGAGCAGGGAAACCGTTGAAGGTCGTGGTCGCCCACAATCGGTACCGCTCCGAGCTGCCCTCGGGGGAGAACGTCATCGTCGACCTCGAGATGGCGCAGCTGGAGGCGGCCGGGATCACCGTGCTGCCGTTCCTGCGCAGCTCGGACGACATCCCGTCGCTGTCGGCCGCGCAGAAGGTGCTGCTGCCGATCTCCCCGATCTGGGCGCCGTCCGCGCAGAAGGACCTGGCCCGGCTGCTCCGCGAGGAGCGCCCGGACGTGCTGCACCTGCACAACCCATACCCCCTGCTGTCGCCCTGGGTGGTGCGCACCGCGCACGCGCACGGCGTGCCGGTGGTGCAGACGGTGCACAACTACCGCCAGGTGTGCGCGCCCGGCCTGTACTTCCGCGACGGCCACGCCTGCCACGAGTGCCGGGGCAAGGCGTTCGCGCTGCCCGCGATCAAGCACAAGTGCTACCGCGGGTCCACCGCGCAGAGCGCGATCATGGCGACCACGCTGGCGGTGCACCGCTCCACCTGGCGCTCGGTCGACCGGTACATCGCGCTGACCGAGGCCATCGCCGACCACCTGCGCGACTACGGCATCACCGACGGCCAGATCACGGTCAAGCCGAACGCGGTCGAGGACCCGGGTCCGCCCCCGGCGGCCGGGGACGGCCTGCTCTTCGCGGCCCGGCTGTCCCCGGAGAAGGGGCTGGGCCTGCTGCTGGACGCGTGGCGACGGCACCCCGACGGCGCGCTGGGCCGGCTGCGCATCGCCGGCGAGGGCGAGCTGCGCCCGCTGGCCGAGCAGGTGGCCGCCGAGCGCGCCGACGTGGAGTACCTCGGCCCGATGGACCGGATGGGGGTCCGGGCGGCGCTGCGCACCTCCGCCATGGTCGCCGTACCGTCGACCTGGCACGACGTGCTGCCGACCGCGATCCTCGAGGCGCTGGCGAACGGCCGCCCGGTGATCGGCACGAACCTCGGCGGCATCCCGTACCTGATCGACAACGCCGGGTTCGCGGTCCCGCCCACCGTCGACGACTGGGCCGCCGCCCTGCCCGACGCCCTCAAGGCCGCCCCCACCCTCACCGACGTGGCCCGCCGCCGCTACCTCGACACCTTCCACCCCGACGTGGTCACATCCCAGCTCATCGACGTCTACACCGCCCTCCGCCGCCCCTGACCCCGCCCACACCAGGTGCAACTCTTAAAGACTTGCGCCCTCAGAACCCGTCTGAGAGCGCAAGTCTCGAAGAGTTGCTGCAGGCGGGCGGTCAGCCGCGGAGCGCCGTACGGGCCGTGAAGGTGATGCTGGCCAGCAGGAAGCCGAAGTTGACCACGGTGAACGCGGCGACGAACCAGATCGTCGACGCCGGGGCCAGGGTCAGCACCAGCCCGGCGACGAAGATGACCGCACCGTAGTCGCGCACCAGCTTCACGATGCGCACCGGCAGCGAGGTCGAGGTGACCATCGAGTTCGCGTCGCCCGCGCTGGCGAGCACGCTGGTGACGAGATTGACCATCCAGGAACCGGCGAACAGCGCGCCCAGCCACAGCGGCGGCCGGGCCACCGACACCAGCGCGGTGACCAGCAGGATCTGCGTGGCAACGTCGCACAGGATGTCGATGCGGGCGCCCGCCGGGCTGCGCTGGCCGGTCACCCGGGCGAGCTGCCCGTCGGCGCAGTCCAGCGAGTACGCCACCTGCCAGCCGAGCAGCGCGAGCAGGCCGTACAGCGGGGTGATCGCGGACGTGCCGTCCTGCGCGCGCAGCACCAGGACCACCGACACGGTGATGCCGAGCACCAGGTTGATCAGGGTCAGATGCGTCGGCTTGAGCCCGGTGCGGGCCGCGACGAGCGCGAACACCGCGCCGAGGCGCTGGCTGAACGCCTCGGAGAACAGCCCGCCGCCCCGGTTCACCGCGTAGAAGTCGGCGACCCGGGGACGGGGCGTGGTCAGCGTGTCAGTGGACGGCATCCGCGTAGTCTGCCACCCGCTCGCCCAGCTCGTCGCGGCTGAGGTCGAGGTGTTCGAGGATGGTGTACCGGTCGGGCCGGGTACGCGGGGCGAACTCGACCGCGTCGACGAACTGCTCGTCGCTGATGCCGAGGTCGGCCGGCGTACGCGGCAGCCCGTGACGCTTCAGGCAGGCGCTGAGCTGGGCGAACCGAGCCTCGTGCACCTTGTCGACGGACGCCCGCAGGTAGGTGCAGAACAGGGCGCCGACGCCGCACTGCTCGCCGTGTGCCGCGGTGCCCGGCCGGAGGATGTCCAGCGCGTGCGAGATCTCATGGCAGCCGCCGCTGGACGGGCGGGACGTGCCGCAGATGGCCATGGCCAGGCCCGTGGTGATCAGGGCTTCGGCGAGCAGCGTCACGAACACGTCGTCGGTGGCGTCGCCCGGGTGGTTGATCACCGCTTCGGCTCCGGAGCGGGCCATCGCCACCGCGAGGCCGTCGACGGGCTCGCCGCGTACCCGGTGGGCCAGTTCCCAGTCGGCGATGGCGCTGACGTTGCTCAGCGTCTCGCCGATGCCGGAGCGGGTCTGCCGGTCCGGCCCGGACTCGACGAAGTCGAGGTCCACCACCACGGCCAGCGGGATGTGCACGCCGTAGGACGGCCGACCGCCGTCGTGGTCGAGCGTGGCGATGGGGGAGGCGATGCCGTCGTTGGCGAGGCTGGTCGCCACGCTGACCATCGGTATGCCGTACCGGGAGGCCGCGTACTTGGTGGTGTCGATGGTCCGGCCGCCGCCGATGCCGACGACCGCGTCGTAGTTGCGCCCGCGCAGCCGCTGGCCGAGGTCGAGCGCGGATTCGAGGGTGCCGCCCTCGATGTTGATGAACTCGGCGCGGTCCAGCGAGGGCCCGATCAGGTCGACGATCCGCTGTCCCTGACCCGGGCCGACCACGACCGCCACGTCGCCGCCGGCGGAGATGCGCCGGTCGGCCAGCAGCGCGGCCAGCCCCGCGACGGCGCCCCGCCGGACGTCGATGCTCAGCGGGGTCTGCACCGAGCGGGTCAGTAGTGGCATGCGATCTCCCGCGCGCGGGCCAGGTCGGCGTGGTTGTCGACTTCTACCCAGGGGATCTGCCCGATGGACGCGCCGCGGATGACCCCGCCCCGGTTCGCCAGCTCCTGGTAGCCGTCCTCGTAGTAGAGGTTCGGGTCCCGCTCGAACGTGGCCTGCAGCGCGTCGGCCAGCGCCTCGGCGGCCTCAGGGCGGATCAGGGTCGCGCCGATGTACTCGCCGTGCGCGGTGGCGGGGTCCATCAGCTTGGTGATCTTCTCCAAGCGGCCGTCCGCCGTGAAGATCGCCTTCATCTCCTCGTCGGCGAGCGTCTTGTGGTCGTCGAGCGCCAGCACGATGCCCGCGTCGGCGTGCTCGTCGCTGGCCATGGCGGTCAGCAGGGTCTGCTCGACCGAGACCGGGTGCACGGTGTCGCCGTTGACCAGCAGCACACCCCGGGCGAAGTGCTCGCGTGCCAGCCAGAGGGAGTACGCGTTGTTCCACTCCTCGGCCTTGTCGTTGTGCACGAGGGTGAGGGTGACGCCGTACTTGCTCTCCAGCGCCGCCTGGCGGGCCTCGACGGCCTCCGCGCGGTAACCCACCACGACCACGACCTCGGTCAGCCCGACCTTGGCCAGGTTGCGCAGGGCGATGTCGAAGATCGTCGTTTCGCCGTCCACCGGCACCAGGGCCTTGGGCAGCGTGTCGGTGTAGGGGCGCAGCCTGCGTCCAGCGCCGGCGGCCAGCACCATACCGATCATGGTGGCTCCTTCGAGGGGGGTCGTGGAGGTGTCTCGTCGCTGGTGAAGGCTACTGCACCCGAGCGTGGCGGCTGAGCCAGCACAAGCCGCGACCTATAACAAGTCTTGTGAGTTGCCCACAACCCGGCCCAAGATGTCCGTACGGTGCGTTTCAATGGGGTTGCGTTCCGAAGGGGTGATTGCATATGGCTAACGCTGCACAGGCGCACGCGATGCACGTTCGTGAGGCGATGAGCAAGCCGGTCCTGATGGTCGGCCCACAGCACACGTTGCGCCAGGCGGCTCAGCTCATGGCGATGCGCCGGGTGGGTTCGGCGATCGTGATAGATCCGGACGGCGAGGGTCTCGGCATCATGACCGAGCGCGACGTCCTCAACGCCATCGGCTCCGGCCTCGACCCGGATGTGGAGCAGTGCGCCAACCACATCACCTGGGACGTCGTCTACGCCGCGCCGCACTGGAGCCTCGAGGAGGCCGCCATGGCGATGGCCCGCGGCGGGTTCCGCCACCTGGTCGTCCTCGACGGTGACGAGGTGCTCGGCATCATCTCGGTCCGCGACCTGATGCGGGTCTGGGCGCTGCGCCGCGCCGAGGCCGCCGCCTCCGTCTGACCGCATACGACGATCTTGCGGGGACCGGGGTCTTCGCGCGCCTTCTTCCGGCGATCGACCCCGGTTCCGGCAAGGATCGTCGTGATCATGCCGGATGACACGAAGGGGCGGGTGGAGCGGTCTCGCATTTCGGTCGCATTAACCTGTCAACATGACCGCCGAGCAGCTCATCTCGTTCGCCCGGGGCGCTCCGAGCCTCGACATCGTCGATGTCGAAGGGCTCAGCGCCGCGGCTGTCCGCGCCTTCGCCACCGACCCGGCCGGCCTCACCGCGTACGGCAACTCGTACGGCTACGGCCCGCTCCGCAAGTGGATCGCCGCCAAGCACGGGGTGGCCGTCGACCAGGTGCTGATCACCAACGGCTCCCTGCAGGCCGACGCGTTCCTCTTCAACCACCTCGTCAAGCCCGGTGACCACGTCGTCGTGGAGAAGCCGACCTACGACCGGACCCTGCTGAACCTGCAGAACCTCGGCGCGGTCGTGCACCAGGTGACGCTGCACCCGGACGGCATCGACACCGCCGAGCTGCGCGCCCTGCTGGAGTCGGGGGTGCGCCCGAAGCTCGCGCACATCATCCCGAACTACCAGAACCCCGCGGGCGTGACGCTGTCCGAGGCCAAGCGGCACGAGCTGCTCGCGCTGGCGCAGGAGTTCGGCTTCACGATCTTCGAGGACGACCCGTACGTCGACATCCGGTTCCGGGGCGACGCGCTGCCGACGATGCTGTCGCTGGACACCGCGGGCGTCGTCGTGCACGCCAGCTCCTTCACCAAGACGGTGTGCCCGGGGGTCCGGGTCGGTTACCTGGTCGGCGACAAGCCGCTGATCGACGCCATCGCGGGCAAGGCGACCAACCTCTACATCTCCGCGGGCCAGGTCGCGCAGGGCATCGTGTACGAGTTCTGCGCCTCCGGCGACATCGACCGTTCCGTGGCCACGGTCAGCGCCGCGCTGGCCGAGCGCGCCACGGTGCTGGCGGAGTCGCTGCGCAAGCGGATCGACGGGGTGTCGTTCACCGAGCCCGACGGCGGTTACTTCCTCTGGATCGACCTGCCGTCCGACGTGCACGTCGACAAGGTGCTGCCGGCGGCGGCCGAGCGCGGCGTGGCCGTGGTGAAGGGTTCGGACTTCCTGCTGGAGGGTGGCGAGAACTCGCTGCGGCTCGCGTTCAGCGCGGTCACCGCCGACCAGATCGACGAGGGTGTACGCCGGCTCGCCGAGGCCATCGACGCCGTTCGCGGTTGATCCGACGGTTCGGATATCCGACCACCCTTCTGTCGCATTTCTGACAGTCAGATCGGGGGCGGGTGGGGTTCCCCTCGCGAGGTTACGAGGATCACAATGCGTCGGGCGCCCGTCGCCGACCGAGTGAAGAGCACACGGCACGCCGTGGTGATCCGGACCTCGTGGCGCGGGGCCCCCGCCCGCATTGCCCCCGCCCCCAATGAAAAGGAGCGTCACCCACCCCCCACCCCGGGTGGCGTTCCGGCGCCGGGTGGACCGAGCCGCATTCCCCCCGATAGCGGCACGTGGTCCACCCGGCGCCTCTTTCCTCCGCCGCGCCGGGTCCACTCACGATCACGGTCGGACCGCCGGCGGTATTCGCGCCAAGTAGCCTGTCTGACGGAGTCTCCGGCAGTCGGCGACCTGGTGAAGGGGGCGGTCGTGGTTGACGACATGCGAGACGACAACGGCCGGCGATCCTCCAACGGCGATCGCCTGACCCGCGCCTTCACCGCCCCCGCCCGCGTGATGGGGCGCCTGGTCGGGCTGAGCGGCGACGCCGACGCCCACCCGGTGCCCGCGCAGGCGGGCGAGCGCCGCGACGCGATCGTGGACTGCGCCATCTACCTCGACGGCATCCGCCAGCCGGCGGCCGCCGATTACCGGGAGGCGCTGGTGCAGGCGCGCCGGCAGCGGGGCGCGTTCGTGTGGCTGGGCCTGCACGCCCCCGACGAGCTGCAGATGGCGGGCATCGCCGACGCGTTCGGCCTGCACGAGCTGGCCGTGGAGGACGTGGTCAGCGCGGGGCAGCGGCCCAAGCTGGAGCAGTTCGGCGAGGTGCACTTCCTGGCCCTGCGGGCGGCGCGCTACGTCGAGCACAAGGAGCTGACCGAGCACTCCGAGGTGGTGGAGACCGGTCAGATCATGCTGTTCATCGGGCCGGACTTCGTGATCTCCGTACGCCATGGCGAGGCCTGCCGGCTCAAGCCGGTGCGCGAGCACCTGGAGGCGCGGCCCGAACTGCTCAAGCAGGGGCCCTGGGCGGTGGCCTACGGGGTGCTCGACCACGTGGTCGACCTCTACGTCGAGGCCGCCGACGGGATCAGCCAGGACGTCGACCTGATCGAGGAGAGCGTCTTCGCGCGCGACTCCAGCGGCCGGATGCAGCGCATCTACCAGCTCAAGCGGGAACTGGTCGAGTTCAAGCGGGCGGTGCTGCCGCTGCAGCGGCCGCTGCAACTGCTGATCGGCGACACCCCTGAGGTCACCAAGGAACTTCGCAAGTACTTCCGGGACGTGCAGGACCACCTGGCCCGGGTGGTCGACCAGGTCAGCTCCTTCGACGACCTGCTGATCTCGATCATGCAGGCGCGGCTGGCGCAGGTGACCGTCGACCAGAACAACGACATGCGCAAGGTCGCCGCCTGGGCGAGTATCGCGGCGGTCATCACCGCGATCGCGGGCATCTACGGCATGAACTTCGACTTCATGCCGGAGACCCACTGGAAGTACGGCTACCCGATGGCGCTGTCGGTGATGCTGGCGGCGTCCTTCGCCGTCTACCGCATGCTCCGCCGCTCCGGCTGGCTCTGACAACGGGAAGGGCACCTTCGTCGGCTCGCGGCAGCGATCCGAGCAGTAGCGCAGCACGCTATGCGTTGCAGAAGGTGCCCTTCTTGACAGTCGAGCGCGAGCAGCCGATCACATCCGGCTGTTCTTCGACCCGCTGGACGAGTACTTCGACGCGAAGCTGTCGGTGGCGTCGTTGGCCGCCTCCGCCGCGTCGTTGACCTTCGACTTCATGGTGTCGCGGCCGCCGCCCTTGAGCGAGGACGCCGCCTCGTGCAGCTTTTCGGCGGTCTTGTCCATGGCCTTGCTGGTGTGGTGCGTGGCCTTGTCGATCACCGAGTCGGCCTTGCCGGCCGTCTTGTCCGTCATCGACTTGGTCTCCGAGCGCATCGACTCCAGCGCCTGGCTCGGGTCGTACTCCGACCACTGCTGCTGGCGGCGGCGCTTCATGACCAGCGCACCGGCGATGCCGACGGCCGCGCCCGCGGCGAGCAGCCCGATCAGCATCCCCGTGTTGCCACTGCGAGACACGTGGCCCCCCTTCTTGTGCTTGCGCGCCTTGGCGTGCGCCTTCTTGCCGGCGTTCATGGCGTCGGTGGCGCCCTCCCGGTATGCCGCAGCCAGCGGCGTGAGGGCGGACATCGTCGAATCCATGCCGCGCGAGGTGACACGGCGCATGCGACCGGTGGTCGGGCCGAACGACGCCCCGACCCCGCCGGCGGCGTGTGTCGCCGCCTGCAGGAAATGGTCCCAGCTCTGGCCCATTTCCTCGCGCATCAGCTCCGCGCGCGTCTTCTTGTGAAATCCGAGCATCTTCCCCCGCCTTCCTGCCCCGCACCCCCGCGCGAGACAGACGATCGCTCCAGGCGCCCCCGCGCCCGTGCGGTGGTATCGCAGGGCGCGCCGTCACGACGAAAGCGCGCCCCGTTCATGTCCCTGCCTGCCATCCTGCCTCGCCGGACGCCATCGCACACCCGGAACGGGCACATGGGAGAATCTGTCGGTAACCAACCACTCGAATATCAGGAGTTAGACGTGGCTGACGCCCGTTTCGCCGTCCTGCACACCAGCGCCGGTCCCATCCGCCTGGAGCTCTACCCGAACCACGCCCCGAAGACCGTGAAGAACTTCGTGGAGCTGGCCGAGGGCACCAAGGAGGGGGCGACCGACCCGCGGACCGGTCAGCCGATCACCGGTCCGTACTACGACGGCACGCCGTTCCACCGTGTGATCGACGGTTTCATGATCCAGACTGGCGACCCGACCGGCACCGGTCGTGGCGGCCCGGGATACACCTTCGACGACGAGTTCCACCCGGAACTCAGCTTCAGCGCGCCGTACCTGCTGGCGATGGCGAACGCCGGCCCGAAGACCAACGGCTCGCAGTTCTTCATCACCACCGGTGCCACGAACTGGCTGAACTTCAAGCACACGATCTTCGGCAAGGTCGCCGACGCGGACTCGCAGAAGGTCGTGGACGCGATCTCCAGCTCGCCGACCGACGCCGGTGACCGGCCGCGGGAAGCGATCATCATCGAACGAATCGACATCGAGCGCTAATCTCGCATCCATGACGTCTCCCGCACCCCAGGGTGGCCTGCCGCCCGTACCGAGCTGCTACCGCCACCCGGGGCGGGAGACGCACCTGAAATGCAGCAGATGTGAGAAGCCCATCTGCCCGGACTGCATGATCCCGGCATCGGTGGGCCACCACTGCCCCGACTGCGTCGCCGAGGGCCGGCGCACCCAGCGCCCGGCGCTGACCCACTTCGGCGGCTCACAGGTCGGCATGCACGGCTACGTGACCAAGACGCTGATCGGGCTCAACGCGCTGGCGCTCATCGCCGGCGCGCTGCTGGTGGGCATGCCCGCGATCTTCGGCGGCGGCCTGTTCTCGCCGCTGACCGAGTGGCAGTTCATCGGCGGCGTCCTCGGCGAGACGATCACCGTCGGCCCGCAGCACGCGGTGTACGCGGGGGCCCTGCCGGAATACGGCTCGGTCTGGCCGGGACTGGACGACGGCGGCTACTACCGGCTGTTCACCGCGATGTTCATCCACTACGGCATCATCCATTTCGCGATGAACATGTGGGCGCTGTGGGTGCTCGGCCGACCGCTGGAGGCGGCGCTGGGCCCGGTCCGGTTCGCGGCGGCCTACCTGCTCTGCGGCATCGGCGGCAACGTCGCCGGCTACATCTTCAGCGCCAACGGGGTCGGCGCGGGCGCCTCGACCGCGATCTACGGCCTGTTCGCCATCTACTTCTTCGTGCTGAAGCGGCTGGGCCGGGACGCCTCGGCGATCATCCCGGTGATCGTGGTGAACGTGGCGATCTCCTTCGCCATCCCGGGTATCGGCATCGCCGGTCACCTAGGAGGGCTCGTCACCGGCGCGATCGTGGGCGCCGGCCTGGCGTACGCGCCGAAGGAGCACCGCACCCTGGTGCAGACGGCCGTGCTGGTGCTGACGTTCCTCGGCCTCATGGGTGTGACAGTGGCTCTATCGTTGATGCGTTGACCAGGGAAAATGCATCCATCGACAGGGGTCGCGATCGATCGCATGAGTGACTCGCGTGACGTGTGTCACGCGCGCTCGTTGCTCCTTACATGGACGTCTTCTCGCGTACGTTCCTTCCCGCCACCGGCGAAGCCGGCATTCCCATGGCCACGGTCAGCCGACACATGCCGATCTTCCGGCGCTGTGTCGAGGCCGGTGACGCCACGGTGCTCGTCGCCCGCGCACTACGCCCCGAGCGCCCGCTCGGTCGCGAGTTCCTGATGCTGCTGACGTACCGCCGGCTGGTGATCACTCAGGAGAGCCGCATCCTGCGCCGGCTCCGCCTGCACCTGAACACCGACCTGCGCCACCTCGCCAACGTCACCTGGCACCCGGACCCGCGCCTGTCGGCGATCGAGTTCGCGGCCACCGCCGTCGACGGCATCCGGGAGCGCTTCTGGATCCACGCGGGGCACCCCAAGCAGGTCTGGCACCTGGACGCCCTGTTCTCCCACGTCTTCAAGCCGAAGCTGATCGCCCAGCGCACCGCCGGCCTGAACGCCACCTCCTACGCCTCCTTCGCCGACCACCTCGTCGGCGCCTGACCCCCCGAACCCCGTCAAGATCCCGACGATCTTGCGCGAACTGTTGGCGATACGCCCGATATAGGCGTGTCACACCCACAGCTCGCGCAAGATCGTCTTTTCAGGTGGGGCGCAAGGTTTGCGGTGGGCTTACGTGGTTCGTACACGGGTCGGACATGATGGCGGCGTGAGTGAGAAGGGGCTGGTGCTCGTTGTCGAGGATGAGCGGCCCATCGCGGATCTGATCCGGCTGTACCTGCAGCGTGACGGGTATGGCGTGCAGGTCGAGTCCGATGGGGCCGCGGGGCTGGCCGCGGCGCGGCGGCTGCGGCCGACCGCGTGTGTGCTGGACATCGCGCTGCCGTCGATGGACGGGACGGAGATCTGCCGGCGGCTGCGCGCCGAGGACATCTGGGTGCCGATCATCTTTCTCACCGCCCGGGACGACGAGGTCGACCGCATCGTCGGGTTGGAGTTGGGGGCCGACGACTACCTGACCAAGCCGTTCAGCCCGCGAGAGCTGGTCGCCCGGCTCAAGGCGGTGCTGCGCCGCTCCGGTGGGACGCCCGAGCCCGACCGCAGCCGCGCCGTCGGCCCGGTGCGGCTCGACCCCGCCCGGCGCGAGGTCACCGTCGACGGCGTCACCGTGCACCTGACCAGCACCGAATTCGACCTGCTGGCGCACCTGATGAGCCGGCCCGGCCGGGTCTACACCCGCGACGAACTGCTGTCCGCCGTCTGGGGGTACGCCGCGCACGGCGGCACCCGCACCGTCGACGTGCACGTGGCGCAGGTCCGCGCGAAGCTCGGCGAGGCCGCGCACATCGTGCGCACGGTCCGGGGCGTGGGGTACACCGCCGATGCCTGACCGCCGCGCCGATCTCACCGTGCCGATCCGGGTGCTCGCCGCCCCGCCGCGGCCCACCGCCAGCACCAGCACGCTGACCACCCGGGCGGTGCTCGCCGGGGTGATCGTCGCGCTGATCACGCTCGTGGTCACCGCGCTGATCGCGGTGCCGCTGGCCGCCCGTGCCACCGAGCGGGCCGCCCAGGAAGGGCTGGCCTCGCAGACCGACGTGGTGGCCCAGGTGCTGCGTTCCCGCCGGGCCCCCACCGCGGACGCCAAGCTGATCGAGCAGCTGCGCAAGCTCGACGGCGACGTCAGCGCATACCTGATCACGTCAGGCGCGGCCGACCGGCCCGGGCTGCCCGCCCGGGTGGTGCAGCAGATCGCGGACGGCAAGCCGGTCAGCGAGCGGCCGGCGGTGGTCGGCGGGCGGCTGTCCATGGTGGAAGGCCGCCCGCTCGGCGGCGGTGACGGCGTCGTGCTGGCCCGGCCCGCCGCGACCGGCATCAGCCGCCAGGTGCTGCGCAACCTCTGGCTGCCGCTGCTGGCCGGGCTCGGGGCCGGCGTGCTGGCCGGGGTGCTGCTCGGCCGCCGGCTGGCCCGCCCGATCCGCAACGCGGCCACCGCCGCGGCCCGCCTCAGCTCCGGCGACCGCACGGTGCGCCTGGCCGCCGAGGCGCCACAGGAGGTGGAACGGCTCGCCCACTCGATCAACGAACTGGCCGAGGCGCTGGCCACCAGCGAGGGACGCCAGCGCGAGTTCCTGCTGTCCATATCGCACGAGCTGCGCACCCCGCTGACCACCATCAAGGGGTACGCCGAGGCGCTGTCCGACGGGGTCGTCGGCCCCGACAGCGCGCAGGAGGTCGGGCAGACCGTGCTCGCCGAAGCCGAACGGCTGGACCGGCTCGTCGCCGACCTGCTCTCGCTCGCCCGGCTCGACGCCGCCGACTTCGCCATCCAGCTCGCCGACGTCGAACTGGTCTCCCTGGCCACCTCCGCCGAGCGGGCGTTCGGGCCGCGAGCCGCGCAGGCGGGCGTGCCGGTGCGCGCGGAGGTCCCGCCGGGGGAGGTGTGGGCGCACACCGATCCGCTGCGCCTGCGCCAGATCGTCGACGGCCTGGTCGAGAACGCGCTGCGGGTGGTGCCACCGGGCCGCCCGATCGTGGTCGCCGTGCGCCCGCTGCCCGACCGCACCGCGATCGAGGTCCGCGACGGGGGCCCCGGACTCACCGACGACGACCTGGCCGTGGCCTTCCAGCGCGGCGCGCTGCACCAGCGCTACCAGGGCGTACGCCAGACCGGCAGCGGCCTGGGCCTGGCCCTGGCAGCAGGGCTGGCCCGCCGCCTCGGCGGCACCATCGAGGCAGGTCACGCGGCCGAGGGCGGGGCCCGGTTCACGGTTTACCTGCCCCGAACGTCGGCCTGACCGCGCCCGCGTGACGGCCGGGCAGGCTGCGGTCATGAGAAAACTCAGCCTCACCGTCGCTTTGGGTCTGACCGCGCTGCTGGGCCTGACCGCCTGCGGCCCGTCGGACATCCCGGCGGCCGCCACCGGACTGGTCGCCTCGGTCGAGGCCGAGGCGCTCGCCGCGATGGGCGTCGAACCCGTCGACCTCGTCGCCGCCGAGAGCGACCTGGACGCCACCGCCTCGCCCGCGCCCACGGCCAAGGACAAGCTCGACAACCGGCTGCAGAACTGGCGCAAGCGGCACGCGCTACGGGTCGCCCTGCGCCGCGACGTGCAGCACGGCGAGGCCGTCGTGGAGACGAAGAAGGGCCCCGTCACCGTGCTCGTCCAGCGCGGCGTCGTCACCGCCGTCGACGCCGGTTCGATCACCGTGAAGTCCGCCGATGGATACACCCAGACCTGGCACTTCGGCGAGAAGCTGCGGGTGGTCGAGAAGCGGGCGACGATCCAGGCCACCGAGCTGAAGGCCGGCGCCCAGGTGGCGCTGGCCGGGCCGAAGGAGGGCGACGTCCCGACCGCCCGGCTGATCGTGATCCCGCTCGCCCGCTGAACCCCGCGAGTGAGGAAGGGCACCTTCATGTGCGTATGCCGTTAAGAAGGTGCTCTTCCTTTTTGTCACACCGTACTGACCTCGCCAGATGTGCGGGGACCCGTCACAAGGGCTAGACTCGGCCGGTCCAGCCAGTGTCAGCAGCGGAGAGCCCCGTGAAGCTATCGATCCTCATGCCGGTCTACAACGAAGAGGCCCGGCTTGGCGAGGCGCTCAAGCAGGCACTCGCCGTCGACTATCCGTGCGAGATCGAGCTGGTCGTGGTCAACGACGGCAGCCAGGACCGCACCGCCGAGATCCTCGACACCTGCGACGACCCGCGGCTGCAGGCCTTCCACCACGCGAAGAACGCCGGCAAGGGCGCGGCCATCCGGACCGCTGTCGAGTCCGCGACCGGTGACTACATGGTCATCCTGGACGCCGACCTCGAATACGACCCCAAGGACATCCCGAAGCTGCTCGAACCCGTGCTCGACGGCCGCGCCAAGGTCGTCTACGGCAACCGCAGCTTCGGCGGCCACGCTGCCTTCTCGTTCTGGTACGTGATGGGCAACAAGGGCGTCACGCTGTTCGCCAACGTGCTGTTCAACTCGTACATCGGCGACCTGGAGACCTGCTTCAAGCTGATGCCGCTGGAGCTCTACCGCTCGCTGGACGTCAAGTCCAAGGGCTTCGGCATGGAGGCGGAGGTCACCGGCAAGCTCCTGCGCCGCAAGAACCGGCCGTACGAGGTGCCGATCAGCTACACCGCCCGCACCCGCGAAGAGGGCAAGAAGATCACCGCGATGGACGGGATCGAGGCCCTGCTGATCCTCATGCGGGAGCGCCTGCGCCCGCTGCCGAAGCAGGGCTAGCCACCAGCAGCACCTTGCCGACGTGCTCGTTGGCCGAGACGATCCGCTGTGCGGCGGCGGCCTCCGTCAACGGCAGCGCGCGATCCACCACCGGGCGGATCGCCCCCGAGGCCAGCAGCGGCCACACGTCCTCCCGCACCCCGGCCACGATCGCGGCCTTCTCCGCCGCGGGCCGGGAGCGCAGCGCGGTCGCGGCGACGGACGCCCGCTTGGCCAGCAGCATCCCCAGGTTGAGCTCCGCCCTGGCGCCGCCCTGCAGCCCGATCACCACCAGCCGCCCGCCGGTCGCCAGCGCCTGCACGTTGCGCTCCAGATAGGCCGCGCCGATGATGTCGAGGATCACGTCCGCGCCCACACCGGTGAAGTCGTCGCTGGTGTAGTCCAGGCACTCGTCCGCGCCCAGCTCGCGAAGCTGGGCGTGCTTGGCCGCCCGCGCCGTGGCCACCACCCGCGCCCCCAGTGCCTTGGCGTACTGGATCGCGAACGTGCCCACCCCGCTGCCGCCGCCGTGGATCAGCACCGTCTCCCCGGCCCGCAGCCCCGCCACCATGGTCAGGTTCGACCACACCGTGCAGGCCACCTCCGGCAGCCCGCCCGCGGTGACCAGGTCCACCCCGTCCGGGACCGGCAGCACGTGCGCCGCGTCGACCGCCACCAACTCCGCGTATCCGCCCCCGCCGAGCAGCGCGCACACCTCGTCGCCCGGCCGCCACGGCCCGGCCCCCTGCTCGATGACGCCTGAGCACTCCAGCCCCGGATAGGGCGGCGCGCCCGGCGGCGGCGGGTAGACACCGGCGACCTGGAGCAGATCAGCCCGGTTGACCGCGGTGGCGGCGGTCCGGATCAGCACCGCGCCTTCGGCCGGGACCGGATCGGGGACCTCTGACCAGGAAAGTTCACCCTTGGCGGGGATCGTCATGGCATGCACCAGACCATCTTGCCCCGAGACCGGTCCGGACGGGCCGACGACTCGTCTGGCACACTGGTCGTCGGCGATACGCCTGGAGGGTTCGCCTAGTGGCCGATGGCGGTGGTCTTGAAAACCACTAAGGCAGCGATGTCTTCAAGGGTTCGAATCCCTTACCCTCCGCCGAGAAACTCAGCTCAGGGCTGGTAGGAAGATCACTTCCTACCAGCCCTGACTTCGTGCCGGGGTGCGACCGTGGTCGGGTGTGACCGGTGTTCTACGGCTGCTGTCCGACCCGGTCGACGATGGCGATACGCAGCTGGGCGGTCTCCTGGTCGATGGTGCCGTCCGGGTTCAGGACCCGCGAGCCGAGGTAGGTGTAGCTGTCGGGTTCGAAGATGAGCTCGATGCGGGCGGTGGGGACGTCGATGCCGACGGCCACGCCGAGGCGGTCCGCGGCGTCGGTGACGTCCTGGGTGACGGTGATGCCGGGGACCGTGGCGAGGGCCTGGTACAGGGCCGCCAGGCTGGCCGGCGGGAGGTAGTTCTCGCCGAGCAGGTCGCGTGCTCTGCTGAACTCCTGCATGCCGGCGGCCGAGTACTTACGATCCTTGCCTGACACGGTGCCGCGCAGGTGGGCGAGCATGGCCTGCGGGTCGGTGGGCAGGTTGTCGAGGTACGCGCGGGGGCCCGGGCTCTCGAGCGCGAACTCGTCCCAACCCTGTGCGCCGTCGGCCCGCGTACGCAGCAGCCCGTCGCGGGTACCGTCGACGGAGCCCCAGATCTGGCGCTCGATGCGCATGTCGGGATCGGGGACGGTGGTGCACGCGGTGCGCGCTGCAGGCTCGCAGGCGAAGGTCTCGCCGTGGACGGTGCCGGTGGAGGCGACGTAGACGTACTGGTCCGGTCGTTCGGGGACCGGCTGCTGGGCGTCGGCGGCGGTGGCGGCGGCGGTGAGCACGAAGACGGCGTCGGTGCGGGTGATGTCGGGGTTGTCAGCGCCCCGACCACCGATGACGGCGGGGGCGGCGATCGCGGTGGCGACCAGCGCTAGCGCGGCCGCGGTGGCAATCCGCCAGCGCAGCCGGAATCGCGGCGCGGGCGTGCGGGGGACCGCCTGGGCGGGTGCGGTCATCGCGTTGAGGAGCTGGGCGCGGCCCTGGTCGAGGGCGCTTCGCCGCGCAGGTGCGACGTCGTCGCGGAGCCCGCGCAGCAGTTCGAGTTCAGTCACGGTCAGTCCTTGTCGCTGTGGTCGAGGGGGTTGAGGTCGGCCAGTGCCTTGCGCAGGCGTCGACGTGCGTTGTGCAGGCGGGAGCGGACGGTGCCGATGGGGATGTCCAGCGCGTGGGCGACTTCGGCGTAGCCGAGGTCCTCCCATGCGACCAGGAGCAGGACGTCGCGTTCGCCGATGGGGAGCTTGGCGAGCACGGCGGCGATCCGGCGGGTGGAAGTCGACGCAGCCAGCCGGGCGGCGACCGTGTCGGTGTCGTCGTGGGTGGGGTCGACGCCGGTGCGGGCCAGCGCCCGGTACTGGCGTGTCTCGGCGCGGTGGTGGCGGTGCAGGAGGTTGGTGGCGATGCCGTAGAGCCAGGGCCGGGCGTCGGCGCGACCGGCGTCGTACCGTGCCCGGATACGGAACGCTTCGAGGAACGTCTCTGCCATGAGGTCGTCTGCGGCGCTTTGACCGACACGGCGGGCCAGGTATCGATGAACGGCCTCGGCGTGGCGGTCGTAGATCGCGGCGAACTCCTCCGGACTCGCGTGGGAGCGTTCGATGACCGCGTTGTCCGCGACTGCGGGCCCTGCGGACGCGAGCAGTTTCACTGATCACCTCGTGGGTCGGGGAACTGCGTACACCTGTCATTGCCCGACGAGGCGGCAGAAGTTCAGGGAATCTGCCGGCCGGCGGATGCGACGCGGCTGCGTGCCTGCGCCCGGCCGTCCGGGGTCACCGTGCATCGGCCTCGGCGAGTGCGTCGGTGATGGTGAGGCTTCGGCCCGACTCGAGCAGGCCGCGGTAGGCGTCACCGGGCATGACCGCCCTGAGCCGGTCGTCGGTTCTGCGTTCCCATTCACGCACGGTCGGCCAGGGCGCCAGCCCGATGTGGTCACGCGTGGCGGCGGCCGCGCCGAGGAGGCGGGCGGCGAGCCGGCAGTCTCCGTGCCGGAGGGCGAGCGCGCCGAGTGCGGCCACACACCGGGTCAGCCCTTCCAGGTGATCGAGGTCGCGGTAGTGGGCCACCGCGACGGCCAGGTGTGCACGCGCAGGCCCCGAGTCGTCCCGGGGCATGACGTCCAGCGCCAGTTCGTAGTGGGCTTCGGCGCGAAGGTTCCGGTCGTTGAGCGAGCGTGCGATGTCCAGCGTCTCCTGGTGGTGCTCCTGCGCCTGTGCCGTCGCGCCGCCGACGCACAGCAGGAGGCCGTAGTGGGACAGGACGTAGCCCGACACGAGCGGGTCGTCGGCGCCGCGCGCCAGGGCCAGCGCCTCCTCCAGGTGTGCCCGGGCCTGCCTGCGCGCGGCGTACGGCAGGGTGATCGCCCTCATCGTGAGCAGGAGGGCGACCTGTGCCGGGGCCTCGCTCCGGCGTGCGTCCGGCACCATCCGGTCGAGCAGTGTGCCCGCCTCGGCGAAGGCTCCGTCGTTGAGCATCCGGTGGGCGGTCAGCCACTGCATGGCCAGCCGGTCGCCGTCGGTCCGCTGCCCGCTGCGCGGCAGTGCCAGGATGCGCTGCCACAGGTCGGAGTGCTGCCGGAGCAGGCCGCACGCGACCATCCACACCCAGACGTCGCCGAGGGCGCGCAGCAGTGGTCCGGACGCCTGCCCGGTGCGGCCGACCCACTCGATGACGACCTGGAGGTTGGGCTGCTCGCTGTCCAGCCGGCGCATGAGCAGGTCCTGCGAGCCGAGTCGGGCGGTTGCCGCCTGGAGGACGTCGAGGACATACCGGTGGAGACGGTCGAGGGTGTGGTCCGGGTCGTCCAGCCGCGCGCCGGCGAACCGGCGGATCGGCTCGAGCAGCTGGAACCCGCGCTCCCCGTCGGGGCGCTCCGCCGGGCCGACCATGCTGCTGTCCAGCAGCGCGGACAGGTCGGCGACGACGTCACCGTGGTCGGTCCCGCAGACGGTCACGACCCCGTCGACCGTGAACGGCGCCGCGAACACCGACAGCCGTGCCAGCAGCTCCTGCGCGGAGGAGGGCAGCAGGTCATAGCTCCACGAGATCGTGTCGGTGAGGGTCTGCTGCCGGTCGGGCAGGTCGACGAGAGCGCCCCGCTGTTCCAGGCGCCCGTACAGTTGGGTGAGCATCTGTTCGGCCGTGAGCAGGCGCATCCAGGCGGCCGCGAGTTCCAGCGCCAGTGGCAGACCGCCCAACCGGCGGCACAGCTCGGCCAGGGCCGATGCGTTCTCGGCGGTCAGTTCGAATCCCGGCTGGACGTCGCGTACGCGGTCGACGAACAGCCGCAGCGCCGGGGCCTGGGCCAGCTCCGCCACCGACCCGTCCACCGGCGGGACCGGCAGCGGGTCCACCCGCCAGTCCTGTTCGCCGCGTACCCGCAGCACCACCCGGCTGGTGACCAGCACGTGCAGCCGCGGTGACTGCAGCAGCAGCTCGGACACCACCGGCGCGGCGTCCAGCACCTGCTCGAAGTTGTCGAGCACGAGCAGCATGTCCCGGTCGGAAAGCCGTCGCCGCAGCGTGTCCAGTGGCCGCTCCCGACCCTGTGCGACCAGTTCGAGTGCCGTCGCGATCGCGTCGGGCACCAGCTCGGGGTCGGTGGTCGTGGACAGGTCGACGAAGGCCGCGCCGTCGCGCCACCGCCCCGCACTGCGTTCCATGGCGGCCAGCGCCAACCGGGTCTTGCCGATGCCGCCGGTGCCCGTGAGCACCACCAGGCGGCGTTCGGCGGACTCCAGCAGGCCGACGATGCGGTCGATGTCGTCGCCTCGGCCGACCAGCGCCGTGACCGGTGACGGGATGGCCATGGCGTGGGCTTCGCCGGGCGGCTCGTCGTGCCGCGGCTCGGTGAATCGATCCGCGAGCAATGTCGCCAGATCGGTCAGGATCAGCTCCTGCAGCTGCGCGGCATCGGTGAACTTCTTGTACGCGTCCTGTCCGCCGGCCCTTATCCGGTCGAGCATCCCGGCCAGCTCCGGTTGCCGGCTCGGCGCCGGGGATCTGACGTACAGCAGGCGCGGCTTGCCCGCCGAGCGCTGCAACTCGTCCTCGAGGCCGGACACCGTCATGCCCGGCCCGACCCAGCCGTAGCTGTCGCCGTAGATACCGATGAAGACGTCGGACTGCGCAAGATAGGCCTGGTAGACCTCTTGTGCCGGGTACGGCCGGGCACCGGATTCGAACATCACCGGGGCCAGCCGCAACTGCTCGATCGCCGCGCGGGCGGCACCGCGCTCAGCGGCGAGTTCCTCCAGGGTCGAGGATACGAACACCCGCAGGCGCTGGTCCGGTGTCCTGATGGCGGTGGACTGCCGCGCGCTGCTGTCAGCCATGGCGTTGCCCGTTCCGCGAGGCCCACTGAGGGCGTGCCACCAGGTAATCCACGATACAAGCCCGGGATCGGCACCGAGGCGGATCAGCAGGTGGGGATTCCGCCGGGGCTGCCCGGCGGTGTGGTCGACGGACCCGACGAAGCCGATTCGTGAGACGGGCGTTCCTTGCCGGGAGACGGCGAAGGTCAGCGCAGGCAGCAGCCGGAGCAGACCTTCGGCTGCGGCAGGGTGAAGGCCAGGCAGCAGGTGCGCCGGTGGACCTCGGGCTCGCCGTTGTCGCCGATGCCGATGTCGACCAGGTCGCGCAGGTCCAGCGCGTCGAGCAGCTGCCGCGCGGTGTCGGCGGCGGTCGAGCCCGGCAGGGCGGGCGCGCTGCGCAGCACCGCGTACGCGATGCCGGAGGCGACGGAGCCGAGCAGGGTGCGCCGGCCGACCTTGACCTCGGCGCGGATGCGCTCGGACAGCGGGTCGAGGTGCTGGTCGAGCAGGCTGCTGCGCAGCGTCTTGAGCAGCAGGGTCTCGTCGGAGACGACGGTGATGCCGGGGACGCCGGCATGTGCCAGCGGGTCGTCGGGCAGCACCGCGACCTGTGGCGCGCGCAGGCCGACCTGCACCAGGGCGGCGCCCGGCTCGTCGCCGCCGAAGCGCAGCAGGGTGCTGTCGGTGTCGACGAGCGGCACCCGGCGGGCCGCGGCCCAGCTCAGCACGGCGGGCATGGCGACCCAGTAGGTGTACGACTTCCAGGCGAGCGTCGCGGCGGCGTGCGGGGCCGCGCCCCAGCGCTGGACGGCGGTGTCGAACAGGGCGGGCAGTGCGGAACCGTCGAGCAACCGCGACGCCGGGGTCCAGCCTTCGTCGTCGGTCACCAGCAGCGGGTCGGCCAGGCCGTGCACCGCCGTGAACCCTCGGCGACGGCGCACCGCACTGAGGGTGACGGTCAGGGGGCGCAGGGCGTCGGTCAGGACCAGAGGCGTCAGCGTACGCACTCGTTCCTCACCGATCCTCTCCTGCACATGCACCAGCCCATACGGGGTTGACCTCACTGTACCCCGATAAGGCTAGGCTAACCAGACCGGTGCCAGTTTACGCCACTTCGCTCACCGTGTGTCACTTTCTGCGGGGGTTATGGGGCCTCACGCACCGGCTGGTCTCTTGATCGCCTGTCAAGGTTTTTGTCAGGTAATCAGCAGTTCTCATTAACTGGTCCAGCGGCCGCGAAGAATGAGGAGTCACGACGAGCGGAGGAGGGGGCGAGGTGTGGCATGACCGAGCGGAGCGGGGCAGGGTCATGAGCGTTTCGCCGGTGGAACGCGCCGTCGAGGCGTTCGCCGCCGAGCTCGGCCGGTGGCGGATCGATCGCGGCATGACCAAGAAGCAGCTCGCCAGCAGGATGGGGTTCGACCCCTCGTACATCAGCCACATCGAGGGCCGAAGACATCGGCCGACCGAGGACTTCGCCCGCCGGGCGGAGGCCGTGCTCAACGCCGGCGGCGCGATCTGGCGCCGCTTCCAGGAGTACGAGGAGGCCAGGCAGGCCCGTGGTCCGGCCACCCTGCTCACCAGGGAACCCGCCGTGCCCACGCAGTGGCTGCCACCCGGCACGGGTCTCGTCGTCGAGCTGGAGGAAGCCCAGCTGACCTACGTGGACGGCGACTACCACGTCATCGTGCGCCGCGCGCTCTACAACGCCGGCAACGAGCCGGTGACGCGCTACCTCATCCGGGTCGCGGTGGACCGGTATCCCGGCCAGCCACAGCGCTCCAACGCCCACCACCGGGCCTACCCGCTCGGGCTCGACGAGCTGAACCTGGTCGCGTTCTGCGGCGAGCCCGGCGCCGCCGAGCCGATGGTGTGGCGGGCCAAGCAGGACCGTGACGCGTTCAAGGAGATCTGGCTGCTGTTCGAGAACGCCGACGGCCGCTTCCCGCTCTACCCGGGCGAACGGACCACCGTGGAGTACCGCTACCGCGTCGACGAGCTGAAGTGGGGCACCTGGTTCGAGCGGGCCGTCCGGCTGCCCACGCGGCGGCTGGTGGTGCAGATGCGGTTCCCGGCCATGCTCGACCCGCAGGTGTGGGGAGTCGAGACGTCGATGGCGGCCGAGGAGGCCCCGCTGCGCACGCCGATCGTGCGCGAGCTGGAGGGCGACCGCGCGGTGTTCACCTGGCGCACCGAGGACCCGTCGCTGAACGCCCGGTTCCAACTGCAGTGGCGTTTCCGCGCCCTCACCTCCGCGCCACCGGCCGTCGCGGCCCGCTGAGAGACACGAAGAGGCCCGCCGGACCGGCGGGCCTCTTCGTGTGTTCGGGAACGGCTCAGTGCTCGCTGAAGGCGTCGTAGCGGACGCGGGTCTGCGGCACCTTCAGCTGCGACAGGGTGCGCAGCGTGGTGCGGACCATCATCGGCGACCCGGACACGAAGAAGTCGTGCTCCATCCACGGGCCGAACCGCGACAGCGTGTCGGTGACCGAGCCCTCCTCGCCGCCCCAGCCCGGGTCTTCGCTGCACACCGGCACGATCGACAGCCACGGGTACGCCGCCGCCATCTCCTGCAGCGACGCCAGGTCGTACAGGTCGTCGCGGTTGCGTGCGCCGAAGAAGACGTGCACCCAGCGGGTCCGGTTGAACGTGGTCAGGTCCTCCAGCAGCGCCTTGATGGGCGACAGCCCGGTGCCGCCGGCCACGAAGACGATGTCGCGGGTGGACCGCCGGTCCAGCACCATGGTGCCCATCGGGGCGGCCAGCCGTAGCAGGTCGCCCGCCTGCACCCGGCGCACCAGCGCACCGGAGACCCAGCCCGCGCCCAGCGCCCGCACGTGGAAGTCCATCGTGTTGTCGGTGCGCGGCGCGTTCGCCACCGAGTAGGTGCGCCACACCCGCGGGTGGAACTTGGGCACCTCGACCGACAGGTACTGCCCGGCGCGGTACTCCAGCTGCTGGAACGGGCGCACGGTCAGCATCGCGATGTCGCTCGAACGGCGCTCGTGCGCGATGACCTCCGCGTGCCACCAGGCCGGGTTGCTGTCGGCCGAGGCGCCGGCGAGCATCTTGCGGGCGATGACGTCGTACGCGTCGCGCCAGGCCTGGTCGTACTCGTAGGACCACTCGGGGCCGGCGAACGTGCGCATGGCCTCCAGCAGCGCTGCGCCGACCACCTCGTAGTGCTCGGGCACCACCTGGAACTTGCGGTGGTCCCGGCCGAGCGAGCGCAGATACTCGTCGAACCGGTCCGGGTCGTCGACGGACTGCACCGCGGTCACGATCGCCCCCAGCAACCGCGCCCGCTGCACGTCCATGGTCACCGGGAACATGTCCCGCACGCCCGGATTGTTGAGGAAGATCCGCGCGTAGAAGTAGCCGGCCACTTTGTCCTGTTGCTCCTCGACAAGTGTCCAGCTTTCTTTCAACAGCCGCTGAAGGTCGCTCACGTTCGTAACGATGTCAACGCTGCGCGTTCGCCCGTCGCACAGACTGTGCGACCCTCTTGTGTCATGGCTGCTGAAGAGCTCGTCCGGGGGATCTCCACCCCCACCCGCCCGGTCCTGCGCAACGAGGTCTGGTTGCTGCTCGGCGTCTCGCTCGGGCACTCCGCGGTCTGGTCGGCGCTGTCGCTGGTCGACAAACTGACCCGCCCGGCCCCGCTGAACCAGCAGGCCTCCGAACTCAACGTCGCCCGCACCCCGGACCGGCCCTGGCTGGATCTGGCATTCCAGCTCGCCGGCATCTTCTTCGCGCTGGTCCCGGCGCTGTTCGCGGCCCACCTGCTGAACCGCGGGCCCGGCTGGGACGGCCGATTCGGCGCTCGCGGCCTGCTCGGGCTCGACGGGACCCGCCGGGGCTTCGACGCCGGGTCCGGGGCGCTGCTCGCCGCCGCGATCGGCATCCCCGGGCTGGCCCTCTACGTGGCCGCCCGGGAGCTGGGCCTGAACACCACGGTCGTCGCCGAAGGCCTCGGCGAGGTGTGGTGGGCGCTGCCGGTGCTGCTGCTGGCCGCGGTGCAGAACGCGATCCTGGAGGAAGTGGTCGTCGTCGGCTACCTGATCACCAGGCTGCGCCAGCTGTCCTGGGGCGTGCCCGCCGTGATCGCGACCAGCGCGCTGCTGCGCGGCGCGTACCACCTCTACCAGGGCTTCGGCGGGTTCGTCGGCAACGCGGTGATGGGTGTGGTGTTCGCGCTGTTCTTCCTGCGCTACCGGCGCACCGGTCCGCTGATCGTCGCGCACTCGCTGCTCGACATCGTCGCCTTCGTCGGATACGCCCTGCTCGCCGACCAGTTGGACTGGATCTGAGCGATCTTCACCGGCCCGGGGTAAGCATGGTGGTATGCGGACTCTCGCCACCGTGCTCGCCCCGCTGCTGTCCGGCGTGGCCTACCTGCTGCTGATCCCGTGGGACCTGCGCAACCGGCCCGAACACCCCGGTGAGCTGATCGAGACGACGCCGGTGCGCACCTGGCCGGTGGTCGTGTTCGCGCTGGTGCTGCTCGTGCTGGGACTGTGGCTGGGCCGCTCGGGCGTGCCGCCCTGGCAGGCGATGCCGCTCGGCGCGGGAGTGCCGTCGGCGCTGCTGCTCGTGTCGTACCTGACGCACCGTGCGCCGGACGCGAACCCGTGGCCGATTGCCTGGGTGTGCTTCACCGGGCTGATGGCGGGAGCGGTCGTGCTCGGCGCGCTGGCCGGGCGCCTGTCGGCGAGATGACGCAGGAGGGGCGGCAGCCGCCGCCCCTCCTGCGTGACCGATTGTCAGTGGTACTGGTACGCCAGGACCGTCGGGGTTCCGTTGGCGTGGACGCGCACCGATGTCGCCGAGGCGAGGTCCGTGCCGCCGTACCAGCCCCGCTCGTAGCCGTAGCCCGCGTTGTACTGGAGTTTGACGTGCTGCGAGCCGAGCACCCGATACACGGCCTCGCCGCCGTCCTGCGGGACGGGGGCATAGCCGGCCACGTCACCGGTGCCGACGGTGTAGGCGACCGAGAATCCGCCCGCGGGCGAGCCGGCGGCGGTGACCCGAACCACCGTCCCGAGCTTGAGCCGCTGGTCGAACGTGGTCGTCCGGCCGGACCTCACCCGCACCGTGACCGCGTCGTGGCGCTTGGCCTGCCCTCCGCTCCACTGCCAGGCATGGGAGTCGGTCTGGAAGCTCAGCGGCCACTCGTACGGGCCGAGGAAACCGATCGTGTAGCGGCCCTGGGCGTCGATGGCGGCATCGCCGCGGCTTCCATTGTCGATCACCGGCGTGGTGACCGAGACCAGCCCCCCGCCGACCGCGGCGCCGTCGGCTCCCGTGACGACACCCGTGACGGTGCCCGCCCGGTCCATCCGGATCCGGTGGATGTCGCGGGTCTGCCCTGCGGTGACCGTCCAGGACTTGGCCTCCCGCTGGTCGCCGGTGCCGCCGTCCTGGCCGACCCACTGCGCGCCGTAGGGCGAACCGTTGTCGGGCAGCGCGAAGATCTGGTAGCGGCCGGGCTCGACGGCGTTGAGCAGGACGTCGCCGTTGCCGTCGCTCTCTCCGGCGCAGCCCTGGAACAACCGGAAGCGGTCACCGGTCGCGGTGAACAGGCACACACCGGCGATCGGAGCGCCGGTCGCCGCGTCGACCACCTTCGCCTTGATCTTCGCGTACGGCTGGAGCGCCAGCTCGATCGAGGACTCCTGCCCGGCCGAGACCGTCACCTCGCCCGCGTTCTCGGCGTACCGGTAACCGTCCGCCCACGCGGTCACCGGCCAGGTGCCCGCCGGCAGGCCGGAGAGCACCACCGCGCCCTGCTCGGTCGTGCCGATCGACTCCCCGACCTGCACCCCGAAGTGCTGCACCGGTGCGCCGGTGACCGCGTCCCGGGCGGTGATCCGGACACTGCCCGAGGTCAGCCTCGTGTCGTCGACCTCGACCGTGCGTCCGGACAGGACCGTGATCGGATCTGCCGCGTCGGCGGTCGTCTTGCCGCGGGCCCACTGGTCGACGCGCGGTTCCGCGGCGGTGAAGTGGACCCGGTACTCGCCGGCCACCAGGCTGTCGACGCGCCAGGTGCCGCCGTCGCCGGTGGTGGTGGTCGCGGACGTGCCGTACTCGTCGGTGACCGTGACGAGGACACCGGTCAGGCCGGTGCCGTCGGGTTCGGCGAACCGGCCCGCCAGCGAACCGATGCCCAGCAACTCCTCGTCGCCGACCGTGACCACCTCGTTCGCGGCCACGGTGAAGACCTGGGCGCCGGCTTGGGTGCGGCTGCGCGGCACGTACTGCATGAACTGGTCGTTGTGGTCGATGCGCACCCGGTAGGAGCCGGCGGCCACGGGGACGCTGTACCCGTCCCGGGCGTCGGGGTGGACCGTGAAGGTGCCCTCGCCGTCGACGCCCTCCACCACGATCGTGTCGTATCCCGCCGTGTCGAAGTAGTAGGGACGGGTGATCCGGCCGGTGATCGTGCCCAGCGCCAGCACCGTGTCGTCGACGGTCACCGTCTCGCGGGCGACCACCTGGTAGGCGGCAGCCCGGTCGGGGTTGAGCGTGCCCGGCACGTACTGCGTCCGCACGCCGCCGAACGCTGGGGAGAACCAGATTCGGTAGGCCGCCACCAGCAGCTCGATGCTGTAGCGGCCGTCCTCGTCCGCCTGCGCGCTCTGCCACTGCCCGAATCCGTCAGTCCGCTGGAAGGTCAGGTGGCCGTATGCCAGCGGGGTGCCGTCGGGGTAGCTGATCCGGCCGGTGATCGTGCCGACGGGCAGCAGGGTCTCGTTCACCACGGTCTCGCCGCCCGCGGTGACCGTGAACAGGGTGGCGGCCTCGTAGCTGAGGGTCTGGTGGGCGAACTGCGTCTCGCGGACACCGACGGAGAAGCCGACCCGGTAGTCGTCGCCCGGCGGCAGGTCGGTGATCCGGTAGTAGCCGTCCGCGTCCGTGACGGCGCCGCCCCAGCCCGGCCCGGACGCGCCGACCGAGGCGTTCGGGACGGGTGCGCCGTTGTCGGTGAGGCGGCCGGAGATGGTGCCCGTATCGGGTTCGGCATGTGCCGGCGCGGTCAGTCCCATGGTGGCGACCGCGACGGTGAGCAGCGTCAACCCGATCCGGCGCAGCGTGTGTCTGCGCATACGTCCTCAAAGGTGTGAGAGGGGATGTGCACACACGGGTGATGAAGGGTCCCGTGAATGTGGCTCGCACACTAGCGAACGGGTCCGTCGATGCGCCGCCCGGCACGAACGAGGGCCGGCGACCCTTCGGCCCCGGCCCTCGACTGTCGCGCTCCCGCCTAGCTGAGCACGAACTCCTTGCTGCCGGTCGCCGGGACGAACACGGTCTTCGCGTGCTCGCGGTCGGCCCCGCCGTACCAGTGCCACTGCGGGCCCTGGTTCCAGCGCACCCGCACGAACTGCGGGCCGAGCACCCGGAACGTCACGCCCTGCGCGAACGGCGCCTCCGACCAGGTGCCCCCGGAGAAGTCGCCGGTCACCGTGTTCTCCATCGCCATGTAGCCGTTGCCCTGCACGCCGGGCAGCTTCACGGTGACCTCGGTGCCCCGCACCATGCGGTGGTCGTACCGGGTGTTCTTGCCGGCCTTGACCTTCACCTTGTCGGCGAGCAGCCGGTTGCCGGTGGTGCCGCTCCACTGCGGTGCATGCCCGTCCACCTTGAAAAGCAGCGGCCACTCGTACGGCCCGAGGAAGTCGATCGTGTACCGGCCGTCCGCCTCGAAGTTCGCGTAGCCGAAGCCGCCACCGGTGTTGTACTCCTGGTCGACCACCCAGACGGTGCCCCCGGGCAGCTGCCCGGTCTCGCTGGTCACCGTGCCGGAGATGACGCCCGCACGGTCCATCCGGATCGTCGGCGCCGTCGTCACGGTGCCCGCCGTGAACGTGAACACCTGGGCGCGCGGCTGCACGCCGGTGCCGCCGTCCCGGCCGACCCACTGCGCGCCGAAGCCCGCGGCATCGGCCGGGAACGCGAACAGCTGCCGCTTGCCGGCGTCGACCGGGAGGTTCACCACGCCGGAGGCGTCGGTCGGCTCGCAGCCGTCGCCGATGGCCGGAGCCACCAGGTCGAGCGCCAGCACGCACACGCCGGCCAGCGGCTTCCCGGTCGCCCGGTCCACCACCTTGGTGTGCAGCCGGGCCATCGGGGTCAGGTCGACCGTCAGCGAGGTCTCGGCGTCGGCCGTGATGGTGATGGTGGCGGAGGCGGAGAGGTAACCGTTGGCGAAGATCTGCGCCTGGTACGTGTCGGCCCGGACCGCCGGCACCGAGATGACGCCGTTCTCCGCGTTCGGCGATTGGGCGCCGAAGGAGGCGTAGAAATCCTCGATCGGCTGACCGGTGGCGGCGTCGCGGGCGCGCAGCGTCAGGCTGCCGGTCGGCAGCCGTACGTCGTCGACGACCGCGTTCTGCCCCGCGGCCACGGTGATCCGGTCTGCGGCGGCCGCGGTGACCTTGCCACGGGCGTACTGGTCGACGCCGTGCGCGCCGTCGAAACGCACGACGTAGTCGGCGGGCCGCAGCTCGGGGAAGGAATACCCGCCGTCCTCACCGGTGTAGGTCCACAGCACGGTGGAGCTGCCGTCGGAGAACGAGGGCTGGACCTGGACGCCGGCGAGCCCGGTGCCGGCGGCGTCGGTGAAGCGGCCGCTCAGCGAGCCGGTGGCCAGCAGCTGCTGGTCGATCGGCAGCACCGTGCCGGGGGTGACGGTGATGGTGGCGGCGTCACTCTCGTCCCAGGCGTTCGGGTACCACTGCACCAGACCGTTCTCCCGGGTCGACCGCAGCCGCCAGTCGCCGCCGAAGTCGTCGATGCGGTACTGGCCGTCCTGGTCGGTGATCGCGAGCGGACCGCCGACGCCGTCCCGGCCGACCAGATCGACGCGCACGCCTGGGGCGGGCCCGCCGTCCGCGGTGGTGATCCGGCCGCTGACGCTGCCGATCGGCAGCCGCGTCTCGTTCACGGTCACGGACTGGCCGGCGGTGACGTCGAAGACCGTGGCGGCCTCGGCGGTGCGGGCGCCGTACGCCCACTGCGGGTCGCCGAAGTCGCGCTGGAACTGGATCCGGTACCGGCCGGGGAAGACGCCGAGCGTGTAGTTGCCGTCACCGGCCCAGACCGCCGAGGTCTGCCCGGTGTCGCTGGTCGCGGTGACGTTGACCGAGAGGCCCTCGCCGTTGGCGTCGGTGAACCGTCCCGTGAAGGTGGCGTACGGGAGCAGTACGTCGTCGACGGTGGTGACGCCGCCCGCGGTCACCCAGATCTCCGCGGCGGAGCCCCAGTCGGTCGCGCCGTAGGCGAACTGCTCGGGCCGCCCGGGAGCCCGGAAGTGCACCCCGTACGGGCCGGGGTCGAGATCGGTGAGCTCGTAGGCGCCGTCGGCGTCGGTGACCGCGCTGCTCCAGGAAGGGCCGTACGTGCCGACCTGGACGCCCGCGACGGGCTGGCCGTTCGCGGTGAGGTGTCCCTTGATGGTGCCGGTGTCGGGTTCGGCCTGCGCAGGCGTTGACAATCCCAAGGTGGTGATCGTCACGGTGGCAAACACGAGCCCGAGCCGGCGCAGTGGTGTCCTGCGCATGTGTCCTCGGTGGGGTGAGAGGGATGGCTGAGCACGCTTCGGGGAAGTCCCCGCGCGCGACACGGTATCCGTTTTGCTCAAGGCCGTGGGGGCACGGTATTCTTCTGCGTCGGTGGTCAACAGGGCAACCTGGGGACCGCCATGGAGGCTTCGCCTAGTTCGGTCTATGGCGCCGCACTGCTAATGCGGTTGGGGTCTTAAAGCCCCTCCCGGGTTCGAATCCCGGAGCCTCCGCGCAGGACCACCTGAACGGCCGGGAATCCGGCCGTGTATGCTGATCCCGCACCAAGCGCCCGTAGCTCAACGGATAGAGCATCTGACTACGGATCAGAAGGTTAGGGGTTCGAGTCCCTTCGGGCGCACAGAAGCCCCCCTGAGCAGAAATGTTCAGGGGGGCGTTTGCGTTTCCGGGCCCAGGACGCCGGCACGGCTGATCCGGCGCACACGCCACCGCGCCCGCACCACCGGTGGCGGCGCGGGCGTGCAGGCGGCGGAGGGGGTCAGTCCTTGCGGTTGGGGTCCTTGACGAAGACTCCGTCCCCTTGGCGTCCCTCGATCAGGCCCTCAGCCTTGAGCACCAGCATCGCGCCGCGGACCGAACCGTAGCTGATCTGGTACTCCTCTCGGATCTGGCTGATGGACGGCAGTTTGTCGCCCGGCTTCAGCTCCCCCGAGCGGATTTTCTCGCGGATGGCGTTAGCCAGCCGCTCGTACTTCGCGGTCATACCATCTCCCATGGCTCGCTTCAGTAGTAGATCACCGTCACTCACCCCGAATCAACTCTTCAGCTGGATATCTAGACATAGTCAACTAGCTCGTTTATGGTGATGACGGTCTCTCCCATGGCTCGCACCCCACGGGTCGAGACCGATGGTGTGCCGACTGCTGCGAGGGACGCGTAGGCGGTACGCCGGGCGCGGCGGCCGCATCAGCGTGTGCCCGTGAGCCGCCGCGCCCTCCATGACGCCGAGGTCATCGGGTCGGCCGCGACGCGCGCATGGTCGGCTGTCTATATTCGATCCGGTCGGCGACCGGACCCGGCCGTTCGGCCGATGGGGGCCGTTTGCGCGGATCGGCGTTATCAAAACGTTACTGATCAGTAAATGTCGACGCTGCGTGACGCCAGAGGCTGGCAAGGCGGACAGCGTGGGCGAAAAACGGGGAGCTCCACGACGGTGCGTCACTGCAAATGATCGTGGCGGCCACCCGCAGTTACTGGTCAGTAGCTTGGCCCTTGTGGTCCGCGTCATAAGGCGGAAACATCGTCGGCACCCCGAGCGCGGTCTCACCCTGCGCACGGCGAAGACAGACCCCGCAGGCGGTGCGCCGCGGGGCAAACCCCATCGCGAGGAGGTCCCTGTGAAGGACTCGCAAGGCAATCTGGTACTGGGGCGTACCAGATGGCGGCGCTTCGCCGCCGTGGTGATCCCGGCGACCATCGCGGTCTCCGGCCTGATGGCCGGCGTGGCCAACGGCGCCGTCCCGGTCACCTTCCACGTCTCCGGGCAGACCGCCAAGATCTCGGCGGACGTCCTGGTGGCCAAGGGCTTCAGCCAGTACGGCAGCGTGGTCCAAGAGAAGAACGGCACGCCGCACCCGGTGGCGATGTCGGCGATCAAGGACGCGACGCTGACCAACCTGTGCCAGTCGGTGACCACGCCGATCCCGGGCCTGGGCGACGTCACGCTGTTCATCCGGGCCGGCCGCGAGAAGGACGCGCCAGTGACGGCGAAGAACCTGCTCATCGGCATGGACAAGCTGGAGGGCGACGCCGTCTTCACCAATATCAACATTGGTGCGGACGCCTCCGAGCTGACCGCCGGCGGTCCGCACCACGGCCAGGCCGGCCTGTTCGGCCAGGAGGCCGACCGCGCCGACATCGCGGGCGTCAAGCAGGTCGCGCGACTGACCCAGGCCGGCACCTTCGCGCTGAACGGGCTGTCGCTGACGGTTTCCATGGACAGCACTGGCTGCTTCGCTGACTGAGCTGTTCTCGACCGGGGACGTGTTGGCTAGGCACGTTCCCGGTCACCGGGATTCTTGGAGGCACCCGTGACCCTGTGGTTGTGGCAATCTCAGCGGTTCAGCGCCTGGCGGCGCAGCCGGCCGTTCTGGGGTGGGCTGCTGGCCGCACTGGCCGGTGTGGAGATCATCGCCACCACGAAGATGACCCTCGACGGGGCCACTCTCAGTGTCGGCATCAACGGCTTCCAGGCGCTGCTCATCCCGCTGATGCTGGTGCTGGCAGGCCTGCTGGCCTGGTTCACGCCCGCACAGCGGATGTTCTACGGCCTGATCGCCGTGTTCGTCGCGATCTACTCGCTGCTGGCCGTCAACCTGGGCGGCTGGTTCCTGGGGACGCTGCTCGGCATCGCCGGCGGCGGCCTGATCTTCGCGTGGAACCCGGCCGACGGCGACCCGGCAACTGACGGCGAGCCGGATTCCGGTGACGACGGTGACCAGCATGCGGACATGGACGGCCTGCTCGACGGGCCGATGACGGACACCCTGCCGCCCGCGGTGAACCCGCTGCGCGACGGTGTGCCCGGCCCGCGGCAGCCCGCCGTCGACGAGACCGTCGTCGACGAGACCGTCGTCGACGAGCGCCGCGGCGGCCCGCGCCACGCCGCCATGGTGATCGCCGTGGCGACACTGACGGCCAGCGCGCTCAGCCTGGTCGTGGCGCAGCAGCCCGCGCGGGCCGCGGACTGCGGTCCGCAGTCCGCGGCCCGGACCGGGCCGGTGCGCGAGGTCGTCGGCGGGCTCCTCGACGCGGTCGGCGGCCTGCTCGGCGCCGACCAGGCGTCGCCGAGCCCGTCGGCCTCGCCGGAGCCGTGCCCCTCCCCGGAGGAGCCGGACCCGTCGCCGACCGGGGGGCCGAAGCCGTCGGCCTCCCCGAAGCCGGAACCGTCCAGCAGCCCGCAGCCGTCCGGCAGCCCGTCGCCGAGCGGGTCGGCCTCGGCCGAACCGTCCGGCAGCCCGACCCCGTCGCCCGCGCCGACCCTCAAGGCCGCCCGCGGCCAGCAGGCGGTCGCGGAGCGGCCGGGGCTGATGACCGGCAGCCGGGTGACGATGGTCGGGCTCACCTTCGACGGGATCGTCGAACTGCCCACGAAGGACGGCGGGACCGTGCGGACCCTCCGCTTCTCCATGGACAGGTCGGACACCGACGACTTCCGGCTGCGGGTGTACGGCAAGGACGGTGCGGTCACCGACATCACCACGCCCAAGCTCACGGTGGAGGGCGACCGGGTGTACTTCTACACCAGCCGGTTCCGGGGCAAGGCCCTCGGCGTGCTGGACGTCGACTACACGCCCGACGAGCCTCCGCTGCTGACGCCGCCGCTGGTCTTCTTCACCGACCCGGTGATCGACCTGGTGTACGTCGACTCGCCCAAGCTGCGGGCACCCGACATGAAGATCCTCGAGCACAGGATCTGAGCAGATCGAAGGCCCCCGGCCGCGGAGCGTTCCGCGGCCGGGGGCCTTGTCGTATGTGCGGGGTGGGGTCAGGCGGCGACGACGGTGTCGAGCGCGATCTCGACCATCTGCGAGAACGTCTGCTCGCGCTCCTGCGCCGTGGTGGCCTCGCCGCGCTTGATGTGGTCGCTGACGGTGAGGATGGTCAGCGCGCGGGCGTTGTAGCGCGCCGCGATCGTGTACAGGGCCGCCGACTCCATCTCCACCGCGAGCACGCCGTAGTCGGCGAGGGTGTCGTACAGGTCGGGACGGTCGGTGTAGAAGGCGTCCGCGGCCAGGATAGGGCCGACGCGCATGGTGACGCCGCGCTGCTCGGCCACCTCGACGGCCTTGCGCAGCAGCCCGAAGTCCGCCACCGGCGCGTAGTCGATCAGGCCGTCGAAGCGCATCCGGTTCATGTTCGAGTCGGTGCTCGATCCGATCGCGGCGACCACGTCACGCAGGTTCAGCGACTCCGCCAGGGCTCCACAGGACCCGACCCGGATCAGCGTCTTCACGCCGTACTCGTTGATCAGCTCGTGGGCGTAGATGGAGGCCGAGGGCATCCCCATCCCCGAACCCTGCACCGACACCCGGGTGCCCTGGTAGGTGCCGGTGAAACCGAACATGTTGCGGACCGTCGAGTAGCACTTGGCGTCCTCGAGGTAGTTCTCCGCGATCCATTTGGCCCGTAGTGGGTCGCCCGGCATGAGGACCCGGTCCGCGATCTCACCAGGCTTGGCGCCGATATGCGTACTCATAAGGGCGATCTTCCCACGCTGCGGTGAGGCCCAGGCGGCAGATCACCACTCGGAGACGGGCTTCACGACCTCCACCTCGCCGCGCAGGGCGATGAACTCGGCGCGCGCCGTCTCGTAGAAGAGGTAGTTGAGCTCGTCGGTGTCCCAGTCGAGGAGCAGTTGGTATCCGTGCAGCCGGCGGGTCACCGGGGCGGCGGGGACGGGTGGTGCGGCGGGGCGGCCTGTGCCAGCACAACGCTCCTTCGTCGGAGGGTGAGGCGCATCATAGGCGCGGCGCACCGTGCCCGGGAGCCCGAAAGTCCTGCGGGAAAAGGAGAACGCCCGGCTGTCCGTGGAGGACTGCCGGGCGTTGCACCGTTGGCGGTGGCGGAGGGATTTGAACCCTCGGAGGAGTTACCCCCTCACACGCTTTCGAGGCGTGCTCCTTAGGCCGCTCGGACACGCCACCGCCGAAGACTCTACACGAGGATTCAGCAGGCCCCGAAACCGGTATTGAAGAGCCGGCTCAGATACTCGCCGTAACCGGCCACGGCCTTCTGCACGGCGGTTCCGTCGTGCAGGAACAGGTAGCCCCGGTCGCCCCGGGTGACCAGCAGTCCGTCGAAGCGGTGGCTGTCCGCGGGGGCCGTCAGCACCGTGGCGTCCGGGTACGCGGCCCGCACGTCCCCCAGCGAGCTGCCGGTGTGCACGCCCTCCGGGGTGCGCAGCGGCGCGTCGAACCACATCATCACCAGGCGGTCGTCGGCGGCGAAGACCAGGTTGCCCTGGGGCATGCCGGTGACCTGCGTGCTGCAGCCGGAGCGCGACCTGTCCAGGCGGGGCTCGAGGTCGGCGCGCTTGGTCCCGAAGCGCACGTCCCGCACACCCTGCAGGTGGACGATGTCCGGGCCCTGCACGACCGGCGTGGCGCTGACGACCGCCCCCTGCTCGGGGGTGGCCGGGGCCTGTGTCGCCTGGGCGCACGCGGCACCCAGCATCATGACGGTCGCGAGGGCGAAAGCTCCGCGCATGGCTGTCCCCCTAAAGACACCGGCCTGTGAGGCGACTCCCACCGGGGGTGAGGTCGTGTCCTCGACTATACGACTACATTCCGTGACTGCCACCTCACGCTGAGGTCGATTCACATTGCACCTTGCCCGTTTATATCCAGTCTCGCGATGTTTTATGCACTGCTAAACGGGTGAAAGTCCCCAGAGGGGGATGAAAGTCCGCACTCGGAAAACTGCGGCAGGGCCGTCCACCGGAGAAGGCCCGCATGGAACAGAACTGCGGCCTCGGGCTGCCGGTGACGATGGAGCCCCGAAACGGCGGAAGCCCCGGATCCACAGGGGACCGGGGCTTCGCGTAGCGCGTATGGTGCGCTGGTGGCGGAGGATACGAGATTCGAACTCGTGAGGGTTTTATCCCAACACGCTTTCCAAGCGTGCGCCCTAGGCCTCTAGGCGAATCCTCCGTCGAGAAGGATACATACCGGGGTCGGGGTCGGCACGTGCACCCCCGCCGGGTACAGTTGCGTAGCCCCCGTGCGGCGGCACCCTGTGAACCTCCCCAGGGCCGGAAGGCAGCAAGGATAAGCAGGCAATACCGGGTGCACGGGGGCCCTTTCATGCCCGCGCCCGCCCGACGCCGCGCATCTTCATGATCAATGACGGTGACGGTGGCGGGGACTACGCTGAGGGCGAATCCGACGGGTGACTGGTAGGGGAGTGCGGCGATGCGGCCGGGTGGACAGCCGAACATGCAGCAGCTGATGAAGCAGGCGCAGAAGATGCAGGCGCAGCTCGCCTCGGCGCAGGCGGCGCTGGCGGAGGCCGAGGTCACCGGCAAGGCCGGGGGCGGCCTGGTCACCGTGACGATGACCGGCTCCGGCGAGTTCCGCGGCATCTCCATCGACCCCAAGGCGGTCGACCCGGAGGACGTGGAGACCCTGGAGGACCTGGTGTCCGCCGCGTTCACCAACGCCGCCGACGAGGTGCGCAAGCTCACCGAGCAGAAGATGGGTCCCCTGTCCGCCGGTCTCGGCGGCATGGGCCTCCCCTTCTAGGCCCGGCCGACCGTGTACGAAGGCGCGATCCAGGACCTCATCGACGAGCTCGGCCGGCTTCCCGGAGTGGGGCCCAAGAGCGCCCAGCGCATCGCGTTCCACGTGCTGGCGGCCGATCCGACCGATATCAAGCGGCTGGCCGCCGCCCTTACCCGGGTCAAGGAGCAGGTGCGCTTCTGTGTGCTCTGCTTCAACGTCGCCGAGGAGGAGAAGTGCCGCATCTGCCGCGACCCGCGGCGGCGTGACGACGCGCTCTGCGTGGTCGAGGAGCCCAAGGACGTCGTCGCGATCGAGCGGACCAACGAGTTCCGCGGCCGCTACCACGTGCTCGGCGGGGCGATCAATCCGCTGGAGGGCATCGGCCCCGATCACCTGCGCATCCGTGAGCTGATGGCCCGGCTCAGCTCGGGTCAGGTGACCGAGCTGATCCTCGCGACGGACCCGAACACCGAGGGCGAGGCGACGGCGACGTATCTCGCACTGCTGGTCAAGCCGATGGGCATCACGGTGTCCCGGCTGGCGAGCGGCCTGCCCGTCGGCGGCGACCTCGAGTACGCCGATGAGATCACTCTCGGTCGTGCTTTCGAGGGCCGACGGACCCTCTGAGCGGCCTCCCTGTCCGACAAAGATTCGCATAACTCGATGCCTTCTTGGCTTTTACCTGCGATTTTCTTCGTACCTGGCGTCCTATTTTTATAACGCCCTCATCACGGACCGGCCTGAACTTGGTTACAGGCACCCTGTGAGCTTGACGCCGGGCGAACTTGCGAAGAATGCTCTGATCATGCGGTGGCGTGCACCACACTCCACCGCTGTCGCCCTGTCATCCGACCGCCCCCACGGTGGAGAGAGGGTCGGGCGGCGCGAATCACGCAGGTAACAACCGAGCGGATGTCGCGCGCGGCGCACCGCCACCCGCCCGTCCGGGCGTACCGGTGCGACGTCGTCGCCTCCGCAGGGAGGCAGCCGGTATATGGCCACGCGAACCGACACCTCGGCCCCCGAGGGGATCAAGGCGCCCGCGAAGGCGATCGAGGGGCGTTCCCTCGGCCGCATCGCCTGGACGCGCCTCAAGCGCGACAAGGCGGCCATGGCCGGCGGCATAACGGTGATCCTGCTGATCCTCATGGCGGTCTTCGCCCCGCTGATCGTGGGCTGGCTCGGCCACCCGCCGAACGAGTTCCACCAGGACAACAGCCTGCTGGCGGCGGAGCTGGGCGGCCTGCCCCGCGGCGACTTCCTGTTCTTCGAGAGCAGCGGCATCAGCGGCGACTTCCTCTTCGGCCTGGAGCCGCAGAACGGCCGCGACCTGTTCAGCGAGATCGTCTACGGCGCCCGGGTCTCGCTGCTGATCGCCTTCCTGGCCACCCTGGTGTCGGTGGTCATCGGGTCCGCCCTCGGCGTCATCGCCGGCTTCTTCGGCGGCCTCGCGGACACCGTGATCAGCTTCCTGATGAACGTCTTCCTGGCGTTCCCGCTGCTGCTGTTCGCGATCGCGCTGGTCGGCGTGCTGCCCGACACGGCGTTCGGGCTGTCCGGCAACTCGCTGCGCATCGCCCTGCTGATCTTCATCATCGGCTTCTTCAACTGGCCGTACATCGCCCGCATCGTGCGCGGCCAGACGCTGTCGCTGCGTGAGCGCGAGTTCGTCGACGCCGCCCGCAGCCTGGGTGCCCGGGGGCCGTACATCATCGTCAAGGAGATGCTGCCGAACCTGGTGGCGCCCATCCTGGTCTACGCCACCCTGCTCATCCCGACGAACAT
Source organism: Catellatospora paridis (assembly GCF_009720365.1). GTDB lineage: Bacteria > Actinomycetota > Actinomycetes > Mycobacteriales > Micromonosporaceae > Catellatospora > Catellatospora paridis. Next base: position 48,719 of record NZ_WBZD01000037.1, read on the forward strand.
CCTGTTCGAGGCGGCGCTGTCCTTCCTCGGCGTCGGCGTGCAGCGGCAGGTCGTCGGCGAGCCCGGAGTCACCTGGGGCGGGCTGCTCTCGGACGCGGCACGCAACTCGGTGGTCCACTTCATGTTCTTCCCCGGCATGGCGATCTTCATCACCGTGCTGGCCTTCAACCTCTTCGGCGACGGACTCCGCGACGCGCTCGATCCCAAGAGCAAGCGCTGACCCGAGCCACGCAACACCACCCACAGCGCGGTTCGAGACACGAACCGCTCCCCCCAGGGAGGAAGTTAGTGAGAAACAAGGGAAGGGTGCTGGCGGCGGCCTCGGCCGTCTTCGCACTCGCGGTGACCGCAGCCTGCGGCTCCGGTGATGACACCACGAAGACCCCGGAGGTGAAGCCGGAGTTCAACGCGGCGCTCACCTCGGTGTTCAACCCGTCTGACAAGCCGGGTGGCACGCTCAAGATGGCCATCTCGTCCGACTGGGACTCTGTCGACCCCGGCGACACCTACTACGGCCTCTCCTGGAACCTGCTCCGCCTGTACGGCCGGTCGCTGGTCATGTTCAAGGCGGCTCCGGGCGCTGCCAGTGCCGAGCTCATTCCGGACCTCGCCGAGAGCCTGGGCGTGCCCAGCGACGGCGGCAAGACCTGGACCTACAAGCTGCGGGCCGGCGTCAAGTTCGAGGACGGCACCCCGATCACGTCCAAGGACGTGAAGTACGGGGTCATGCGGTCGATGGACAAGGAGGTGCTGGTCAACGGCTACACCTACTTCAACGACTTCCTGGACCTCGAGGCCGGCTACAAGGGCCCGTTCAAGGACAAGGCCGCCGACACCAAGGCGATCACGACCCCGGACGACCAGACCATCGTCTTCCACCTGAAGCAGGCCTTCGGCGGCTTCGACTACTTCGCGATGCTGCCGGCCACCGTGCCGGTGCCGGCCGCGAAGGACACCGGTGTGAAGTACAAGGAGCACGTCGTCTCCTCCGGCCCGTACATGTTCGACAAGTACGAGGCGGGCAAGGGCTTCACGCTCAAGCGCAACCCGAACTGGGACAAGGCGACCGACCCGAACCGCAAGGCGCTGCCGGACGCGTACGACGTCAAGATCGGCCTGAACGCCGACGACATCGACAACCAGCTGATCTCGGGTGACCTGCACGTCGACATCGCGGGCACCGGTGTGCAGCCGGCCGCGCTGCCGAAGGTGCTGCAGGACAACGCCCTCAAGGCGTACGCCGACAACCCGGCGGTCGCCCGCCTGTGGTACACCTCGATCAACCCCAAGGTCGCTCCCTTCGACAAGAAGGAGTGCCGCGAGGCCGTCATGTACGCGGTGGACCGCACCTCGTACCAGGCCGCCTTCGGTGGCGAGTTCGCCGGTGGCCAGATCGCCACGAGCATCATGCCGCCGCAGATCCCGGGCTACGCGCCGACCAACGTCTACCCGGCGGGTGCGGACAACAAGGGTGACCTCGACAAGGCCAAGGCGGCGCTGCAGGCTTGCGGCAAGGCCGACGGCTTCGAGGTGACGATGGGCTTCCGGGCCGAGCGTCCCAAGGAGAAGGCGACCGCCGAGGCGTTCCAGCAGTCGCTGGCCCGCGTGGGCATCAAGGTCACCCTGAAGGGCTTCCCGACCGGTGACTACTTCTCGCTGTACGCGGGCAAGCCGTCCTACCGCAACAGCCCGTCCACCGGCCTGGGCCTGATGGTCAACGGCTGGGGTGCGGACTGGCCGGACGGCTACGGCTTCCTGTCGCAGATCGTGGACAGCCGGGTCATCCGTGACTCGGGTGGCTCGTCCAACCTGTCCGTCATGATCCCCGAGGTCGACACCATGATCGACCAGGCGCTGGCCGAGACCGACGTCAAGAAGCGCGAAGCGCTCTGGGCGCAGATCGACAAGCGCGTCATGGAAGAGGCGGTCATCCTGCCCGGTGTCTGGGCGAAGGCCCTGACGCTGCGTGGCAAGAACGTGACCAACGTCTTCGTCAACGAGGCGTTCGGTCAGTACGACTACCTCTCCATGGGTGTGGCGCAGTAACCAGCACACCTGCTCCAACCCACCTGGCAATCATCAAAGGTAGGTGAAGGCGCAGGGTGGCCGGTCCGGCCGGGCTCGTTTGCCCGGCCGGACCGGCTGCCCAAGCCGAAATCGTGGTCACTTTCTTCATCCGCCGGACCATCGGCGCGGCGCTGATGCTCCTCGTCGTCAGCATCGCGACTTTCTTGATCTTCTTCGGGTTGCCCCGCCTCGCCGGCGCCACGCCCGAGACCTTCGCCGCGCGATACCTCGGCCGCACCGCCGACGAGCACACTCAGCAGCTGTTCGCCGAGAAACTGGGCTTCTACGACCCGCTCTGGCTGCAGTACTGGAACTGGATCAAGGCGATCTTCGTCGGCACCGACTACGACTACGGCACCGGCATCGAACACTGCGCCGCACCCTGCTTCGGCTACTCCTTCCGCACCAACCACGCGGTCTGGGACGACCTGCTGGACCGGCTTCCGGTCACCGTCTCGCTGACCGTGGGCGCGTCGATCCTCTGGCTGGTCACGGGTGTCGCGGTCGGCGTGCTGAGCGCCCTGCGCAAGGGCAGCTTCTTCGACCGGGCGGCGATGACGGGCGCGCTGGCGGGTGTGTCGCTGCCGCCGTACTTCACCGGCCTGATGTTCCTCTACTTCTTCAGCTACCAGTTCGACCTGACCGCGCCCGGCGGCACCTACGTCGACTTCACCGACAATCCAGGTGAGTGGGCGTACAGCCTGATCCTGCCGTGGATCACGCTGGCGATGCTGAACGCCGCGGCCTATGCGCGGTTCACCCGAGCGGGCATGCTCGACACGATGGGCGAGGACTTCATCCGCACCGCGCGGGCCAAGGGCCTGCACGAACGGGTGGTGGTCACCAAGCACGGCCTGCGCGCCGCGCTGACCCCCATCATCACGATCTTCGGCCTGGACGTCGGTCTGCTGCTCGGCGGCGCGATCCTCACGGAGAGCACCTTCGGGCTCAAGGGCCTCGGCTACCTCGCCATCGACGCCATCAACAAGCAGGACTTCCCACAGATCATGGGCGTGACGATGTTCGCGGCGTTCTTCGTCGTCGTCGCCAACCTGATCGTCGATATGCTCTACGCGGTGGTCGACCCGCGGGTGAGGCTGTCATGAACAACGTGATCTCTCCTCGGCAGGATCCCACCGCCCGGCCGTTCCTCGAGCTGCGCGACCTGAAGATCCACTTCCCGACCGACGACGGCCTGGTCAAGTCCGTGGACGGGCTGTCCTTCTCGCTGGAGCGGGGCAAGACGCTCGGCATCGTGGGCGAGTCGGGCTCCGGCAAGTCGGTGTCCAGCCTGGGCATCCTCGGCATCTACCACCGCCGCAACGCGAACGTGTCGGGCGAGATCTGGCTGGACGGCCAGGAACTGGTCGGTGCGTCGCCGGAGACCGTGCGCGGCCTGCGCGGCAAGCGGATGGCGATGATCTTCCAGGACCCGCTGTCGGCGATGCACCCCTACTACACCATCGGTGACCAGATCATCGAGGCGTACCGGGTGCACCACAAGGTGTCCAAGAAGGTCGCCCGCAAGCACGCGATCGACCTGCTGGCCCGGGTCGGCATCCCGCAGCCGGACAAGCGCGTCGACGACTACCCGCACCAGTTCTCCGGCGGTATGCGGCAGCGCGCGATGATCGCGATGGCGCTGTCCTGCGACCCGGAGTTGCTGATCGCCGACGAGCCGACCACCGCGCTCGACGTGACGGTGCAGGCGCAGATCCTGGACCTGATGCGCGATCTGCAGCAGGAGTTCAACTCCGCGCTGATCATCATCACCCACGACCTGGGCGTCACCGCCGAACTCGCCGACGACGTGCTGGTCATGTACGGCGGCAAGTGCATCGAGTACGGCGCGGCCACGGAGATCTTCGACAACCCCGAGCACCCGTACACCTGGGGCCTGCTCGGCTCGATGCCCCGGCTGGACCAGCCGGTCACCGAGCGGCTGCTGCCCATCAAGGGCACCCCGCCGTCGCTGATCAACGTGCCGTCCGGCTGCTCCTTCCACCCGCGCTGCGCCTTCGACGGGCGCACCGGCGGAGCCAGCGACACGGTCGTGCCCGAGCTGGAGCTCACCGGCACCAGCGGTCACCGGGTGCGCTGCCACATGCCCGCACACGTGCGTCAGCAGATCTGGCACAACGAGATCAAGCCGACCCTGGAGGGCACCGGCGGGCACAGCGTGGCGAGCATGTCAGAGCTGCCTTCCGCCTCCGACGAGCAAAGCGAGGAGGTGGCATGAGCGAGCGAATCATGTCGTCTGCCGATGCCGCCGACGAGCGCAGCGAGGAGAAGGCATGAGCGACAACAACAACGCTCTGCTGTCGGTGCGCGGCCTGCAGAAGCACTTCCCGATCACCAAGGGCGTGCTGCGCCGCAAGGTGGGCGCGGTGCAGGCCGTCGACGGCCTCGACTTCGACGTGCTGCCGGGGGAGACGCTCGGCCTGGTCGGTGAGTCCGGCTGTGGCAAGACGACCACCGGCCGGCTGCTGACCCGGCTCATCGAGCCGACCGGCGGCAGCATCCACTTCGAGGGCCGCGACATCTCGCACATGTCGCAGGGACGGCTCCGCCCGTTCCGGCGCGACCTGCAGATGATCTTCCAGGACCCGTACTCGTCGCTGAACCCCCGGCACACGGTCGGCGCCATCGTCGGCGCGCCGTTCCGGATCCAGGGCGTGAAGACCGAGCACGGCGTCAAGCGCGAGGTGCAGAAGCTGCTGGAGCTCGTGGGCCTCAACCCCGAGCACTACAACCGCTACCCGCACGAGTTCTCCGGCGGCCAGCGCCAGCGCATCGGCATCGCCCGTACGCTGGCCCTGAAGCCGAAGATGATCATCGCGGACGAGCCGGTCTCGGCGCTGGACGTGTCCATCCAGGCGCAGGTGGTCAACCTGCTGGAGGACCTGCAGACCGAACTCGGGCTGACCTACGTGGTGATCGCGCACGACCTGTCGGTGGTGCGCCACATCTCCGACCGGGTCGCGGTGATGTACCTAGGCAAGATCGTCGAGGTCGCCGACCGGGAGTCGCTGTACCGCGCGCCGCGCCACCCGTACACGGCCGCGCTGCTGTCGGCGGTGCCCGTGCCCGATCCGCGCCGGCGCGAGAGCGGCCAGCGCGAGCGCATCCTGCTCACCGGTGACGTGCCCAGCCCGATCAACCCGCCGTCGGGCTGCCGGTTCCGCACCCGGTGCTGGAAGGCGCAGGACATCTGCGCCACCACGCCGCCGCCGCTGGTCCGCCACGGCGACGACAACGCCGGTCACCTGGCCGCCTGCCACTTCCCGATGGCACTCGGCGAGCAGCGCTGACCGTCCCGCACGAACGAGCAGGGCCCCGAGAGTCCGCCTCTCGGGGCCCTGCTCGTGTGCGTTCCGATCAGTCGAGTTTTTCGAGGTTGAAACTGCGGCGCAGGGACTCGACGGCAGCCTGCTCGGTGGTCTGCCGGGCGACGGCGGCGTCGACGATCTCGTCGGTGGGCTCGTCGCCGGGGTCGAACCCTTCGATGGTGCGCGGCGGCGGGCCGTCGTACTCGGGATCGTACGGCGGTTCCTCCAGCGGAGGGCCGTCGTCGACGGCCGGTGCGCGCCGACCCGTGGCCTGCGTGGGAGCAGCGGCCGGTGCGGCGCCGCCGACCCGGGCCGGGGTCGGCCAGTCGTCGCCGGTGGGCGCGGGCGCGCGGGTCGCAGGGGCGGCCTTGGGTGCGGTGCTGCGCGGCGGCGCGGAGGCCGGGGCCGCGGCGGCGGCCCGCGACGCGGCGCGGGGGTCCCCGCCGACCTCGCAGCGCAGCTGCCACTTGCCGCCGAGCACCTGGTGCACCGCCTCCATCAGCGGCGCGGGGTCGTTCTCCACCCCGTTCGCGTGGATCTTGTGCTTGAACAGCAGCACCAGCGTGTTGCCGTCGATGTCGCGCACCACCGCCTCGCGGGCGAACGCCGCCGCCTTCTTGCTGCTGCGGCCGACCAGCCGCACGATCTCGTCCCAGGACCGGCGCACCGCCGCCGCGTCCTCCGTGGCGGCCGCCGGTGCGCTCGCCGTGGCGGGCGCGGGCATCCGGGTCGGTTCGGCGGCACGGGCGGGTTGTGCGGCACGGGCAGTCTCGGGCGTGCGGGCCGGTTCGGCCGAGGTCCAAGGGTCGGCGGCCTGGGGGGCCGGGCCATCGTCCGGCTGGGCCGGGCCGGTGTTCTCGGCCGCGGCCGCCCGCGCGGCCTCGCGACCGGAGCCGGCCTTGTCGTGCGCAGCGGCGCTGGCCGCGGCTGCCCGTGCGGCCTCCCGGCCGGTGGCGGCCGGGGCGGCGCTCGGAGCATCGTGGGCGGCCCGCTGGGCCGGGCCGGTGTCACGCTGGGCGTGACCCGCCTCGGCCTGGGGCCGGACCGGGGCTTCGGCGGCCGCGCCGGGCACGAAGCCGGTCTCCAGCCGCTCCAGGCGCTGGAGCAGGGCGGTGCCGGACTCGTCCGCGGCGGGCAGCATCATGCGGGCCGCGATCAGCTCCAGCAGCAGCCGCGGCGACGTCGCGCCGCGCATCTCCACCAGCCCGTTGGCCACGATGTCCGCGCAGCGGGACAGGGTGGCCGGGCCGAGCTGGGCGGCCTGCGCCTGCATCCGCGCCAGCTGCTCCTCCGGCACGTCGACCAGGCCCTTGCCGGCGGCGTCCGGCACCTGCCGCAGGATGATCAGGTCGCGCAGCCGCTCCAGCAGGTCGTTGGCGTATCGGCGGGAGTCGTGCCCGGCCTCGGCGACGCGGTCGATGGCGCCGAACGCGGCGGCGCCGTCGCCCGCGGCCAGCGCGTCGACCATCTCGTCGATCAGCGCGTTGTCGGTGACCCCGAGCAGCGCCACCGCGCGGGCGTAGGTCACCCCGCCCGGTCCGGAGCCCGCGATGAGCTGGTCGAGCACGGAGAGGCTGTCTCGGGCCGAGCCGCCGCCCGCCCGCACCACCAGCGGCAGCACCAGCGGCTCCACCACGACTTCTTCGAGCTTGCAGAGCAGCTCCAGGTATGGCCGGAGCGCGCTGGGCGGGATGAGGCGGAACGGGTAGTGGTGGGTGCGCGAGCGGATGGTGCCGAGCACCTTCTCCGGCTCGGTGGTGGCGAAGATGAACTTGACGTAGTCCGGCGGTTCCTCGACGAGCTTCAGCAGCGCGTTGAAACCGGCCGACGAGACCATGTGCGCCTCGTCGATGATGTAGATCTTGTAGCGGCTGATGGCGGGCGCGAAGAACGCGCGCTCGCGCAGCTCGCGGGCGTCGTCGACACCGCCGTGGCTGGCCGCGTCGATCTCGATCACGTCGATCGAGCCGGGGCCGTCGAGGGCGAGCGCCTTGCAGGACTCGCACTCGCCGCATGGCTCGGGGGTCGGCCCCTTGGCGCAGTTCAGCGAGCGGGCCAGGATGCGCGCGCTGGTGGTCTTGCCGCAGCCGCGAGGGCCGGAGAAGAGGTATGCGTGATTGAGCCGGCCACTCTTGAGCGCCTGGATGAGCGGCTCGGTGACATGGTCCTGGCCGATCACCTCGGCGAAGGTGCGAGGCCGGTACCTGCGATACAGCGCCAGTGCCACGGGGCGTACACCTCCTACGAACGTCGCCCGCTACCGTACCGCGCAGGTATGACCGCCGGCCTGCTGGACCGGCGCGCGCTGCGGTGCGGTCGGGCGATATGTCGTGTGCTGTCCCACCCGCGGGCGGACAACGGTTCGGTATCAACTGCCCGCTCATGCGTGCCACGACACATCGACCGCCGTTAGGGTCGGCCTCGGGTGACCCTGTGTCGTCGAGTAATCACGCATATAGGACAGAGGTGGCCGCGATGCGCACGCGACGATGGCGGATCTGGTCGGCGGCGGTCTCGGCGGGGGCACTGCTGCTCGCCGCGGGCTGCACCGGCGACAAGGGCGGCCCGCCGGTCACCGCGTCCAGCCCGCCGCCGGCCGTGAGCACCGAGGACACCCTGGTCTTCGCCATGGGGCAGGTCCGCATCCTGGACCCGGCCCTGTCCCCGGACGCCGAATCGCTGCGCGTCACCCGGCAGGTGCTGGAGACCCTGGTGCAGGCGGAGCCGGGCGGCGCGGTGGCGGCTCCGGGCCTGGCCGAGACCTTCTCCGTGGACGGCACGGGCACGGTCTGGACCTTCCGCCTCAAGCCGGGGGTGACGTTCCACGACGGCACCGCGCTGGACGCCGCGGCGGTCTGCGCCAACTTCGACCGGTGGTATCGCCTGCCCGCCGCGCTGCAGGCCGGCGACATCAGCGCGGCCTGGCAGGTGGTCTTCGGCGGGTTCGCCAAGAACGCGTCCAGCCGGCTCGGGGCGAGCCTGTTCAAGTCCTGCACGGCCCGCGACCCGGCCACCGCGGAGATCGCGCTGACCCGGGCCAGCAGCCGCTTCCCGGCGGCCTTCACGCTGCCGTCGTTCGCGATCTCCAGCCCCAAGGCGCTGCGTGAGCAGGCGGCCGACAAGCCCGTCGGGGGCAGCCGCTACCCGGCGTACGGGAACAAGCCCGTGGGCACCGGCCCCTACCGCTTCGTGTCGTGGGACAAGGCGGCCCGCAAGGTGGAGCTGGAGGCGTTCGACGGTTACCACGGCACGGCCGCCAAGGTGCGGCACCTGGTCTTCCAGACCGTCGAGGCGGGGCTGCGCAAGCAGGCGCTGCTCGACGGGAAGATCGACGGGTACGACCTGGTCGCGGTCGAGGACCGCAAGCCGCTGGCCGAGCAGGGCTTCCACGTGCTCACCCGGCCCGCGTTCAACACCCTGTACCTGGGGATCAACCAGCGCGGCAACCCGGCCCTGGCCAAACCCGAGGTGCGCCAGGCGATCGCGTACGCCATCGACCGGCAGCGGCTGGTCGCCGAGGCCTTCCCGGACGGCGCGAAGCTCGCGCTGAACTTCCACCCCGAGCTGCTCCCCGGCTGGAACCCCGACGTCGCGGCCTACCCGCACGACCCGGCGAAGGCGAAGGAACTGCTGGCCGCGGCGGGCTACGGCAGCGGGCTGAAGCTGCGCTTCCACTACCCCCGCAACGTCACCCGGCCCTACCTGCCCGACCCGAAGAAGATCTTCGAGCTGCTGGCCGCCGACCTGCGTGCGGCCGGGATCGAGGTCGAGGGGGTCGAGCTGCGGTGGACGCCGGACTACCTCAACGCGGTCGCCAAGGGCACGGCCCACGACCTGCACCTGTACGGGGTGACCGGCAACTACGGCGAGGCCTACGACTTCATGGGCCAGCTGTTCGCCGCCCCCAACGCCGAGTTCGGCGTCACCGACGCCGACCTGTTCGCGCGGCTCAAGGCGGTCGACGGGATCGGCGACCCGGTCCAGCGCCGCCCGCTGTACGAGCAGCTGAACGCGCGGCTGCTGGAACTGCTGCCCGCGGTGCCGCTGGTGCACGGGCCGGACGCGCTGGTGCTGGACAAGAACCTGACCGGGATCACGCCCAGCCCGCTCACCGACGAGGACTTCGCCGCGGCGCTGTTCACCTGACCTGCGCCGGGCCGACTCCGGCGCGGTAACGCCGCGTGTCGCATCGGGTGGAATGTCAGCTTCTGTAGTGATAAGCGGTAGCCTGCCACCTTGCCAGAGCAAATCGACCCGCGTCGCGCGGGCCGGCGCTGCGCGCACGGGCGCCGTGCCGCGCTCGATGGGGGAATCGTGGTTCGTGGTTGGATGACCGTCGCCGTCGGAGCCGCGCTCGGACTCGCCGCCGGCCTGCCCGCGGCCGCCGCACCGACCGGGGACGGGTTCAAACTCGACCTGCCTGCCGCGGCCGGAGCCACCGCGCTCGGCGGCGGCGACAACGTCGTCGGCCTGACCAACACCACGGGCCACGACCTGAGCAAGGTCGTGCTGCAGGTGCGGCTGACCGGGGGCCTCGCCCAGCGGGTGGAACTGGCGTCGGCGGACTGGTGCGACCACACGAAGACCACCGCCACCTGCAAGGTCGACCGGATCAGCCCCGGCCAGGGCTTCACCATCCGGCTGGACCTGCGGGCCCGCGAGAAGGCCCCGCTGGGCGCGGCCGGCACGGTGTCGGTCAGCGCCCGTGCCGTCGGCACGCCCGCCGCGGTGGGCACGTTCGGCGTGGCGGTCTCGTCGCCGCCGTACACCGATGTGGCGGCGACCGTCGAGCAGGCGCGGGTGGACCTGCACACCGGGGACACCGCGACGTTCGGCGTGCTCTACCGCAACACCGCCGCCGTGCCCGCCCGGCTGCGCGTCGCCGACCCCGTCGCGGCCGGGTTCGACGACGTGACCTGGCTCGACTGCCCCGAGGACGACGGCGACGCCTGCCTTGTCCAGCTGCCGGCGGGCGAGTCCCGCCGGCTCGCCTTCACCATGCGCCTGACCGGGCCGGCGCCGGCGGAGCCGCACGTGGCGATGACGGTCGAGGGCGCGTACGACCGGATCGTCACCGACAACCTGGCCGTCTACATGGTGTGCGTGTACGACACCGGCCGCTGCACCAGGCACCTGCCCGGCACCCGGAGCGACGTGTTCGCGCCGCCCGCGCCGCGGGCCGTGCCGGCCGACCCGGCGCCGGTCGTGGACGGGCCGGACGCGGAGAACCAGGCGGTCGCCCTGACCCAGCCCGAGCACCTGCCGGTCGCGGTGCAGGAGGACCTGGCCGAGGAGGAGCCGTACAGCTTCCTCGACGAGGTGACCGGGATCCTGATGTACTCCCTGCTGGCGCTGCTCATCGTCGGCACCAGCATCGCCCTCGCCCTGCGCAAGCGCGCCGCCGACCGGGGCTGACGCCCGGCGTCAGCCCTCCGGGCGGTTCAGCAGGCCCACGGCCAGCGCATGCAGGGACGCGGCCTGGGCGGGGTCGGTGACCGGCACGGTCGCGCCGGTCACCGTGTACCACTCCTCGGCGCCCAGGTACTGCACGCGGAGCCGGACGGTGCCGTCGCCGACCGGCTCCGTGGCGAGCGTCAGCTCACCGGTGACCACGCCCACCTCGTCGGTCATGACTCCTCCAGGCCCGGCGACGATGTTCGTGGTCAAGTCACTCATGCCGCGTACCCGCTACGCGTGTCCACCACAGGAGTGCGGGCGTGCTCGGTCATACACAGAGTCCCAGCATGTCGGTCAGGGCGGCCTTCTCGGCCGTGGTCACGGTGAGTTTCCAGTAGGTCTTCACCGTGACCCATTGTTGCGCATAGGTGCACCAATATTCCCTGGTTGGCGGCTTCCACGTCGACGGGTCCTGGTCGCCCTTGGACCGGTTGCTGGTGGCCGACACCGCGAACAGCTGCGGCCGCTCCAGGTCGTTGGCGAACTGCGAGCGCTTCTCGTTGGTCCACTCGTCCGCACCGGAGCGCCAGGCGTTGGCCAGCGGCACCATGTGGTCGATGTCGATCTTCAGCGGGTCGGTGGTCTTCAGGCCGTCGTACACGCTGGACCACTCGCCGCCGGTGACGTTGCAGCCGTTCAGCTTGATGTTCTTGCCGTCGCGGGCCAGCACGGTGTCGCGCACGTCGCAGTTGGACCCGGCCTTGTTCCAGTGCGGGAACTTCTCCCGCGTGTAGCCGGTCATCGCGCGTGCGGTGGCGACCTTCAGGGTGGACAGCGACGCGAGCGCGTTGCCGCCGGCGTTGGGGTCGACGTTGACGCCGCCGGGCCCCGCCGGGTTGCCGGGACCGCTGTCGACCGGGTCGCACGCGGTGGTCGCGGCGGCCGCGACGGCCGCCACCAGGAGCAGGAGAATTCTGGTACGTCTGGGGGGTTTGAGGGATCGCACCCGCTCACCATACGAGCAGTCCTCACCATCACCTCGTATCCCTCACCTTCGCGTTCCCCGGCGCGGCGGGCGGGCGGGCGACGAGAATGGAGCGAATGGAGACGACCGGACTGCGCCTGAGCAGCGCCGCAGGGCGGGGCACGCTCGCCGCGGCCGTGCTGGCCTCCGGCATGGCGTTCCTCGACTCCACCGTGGTCAACGTCGCGTTGCCGACGCTCGGGCGCGAGCTCGGCGCGAGCCTGGCCCAGCTGCAGTGGGTGATCAACGGATACACCCTGACCCTGGCCGCGTTCGTGCTGCTCGGCGGCGCGCTGGGCGACCACCTCGGACGGCGTCGGGTATTCGTCACCGGCGTCGTCTGGTTCACCCTGGCCTCGCTGGTGTGCGGCATCGCCCCGAACGTCGAGACGCTGATCGCCGCCCGCGTGGTGCAGGGCGTGGGCGGGGCGCTGCTGGCACCCGGCTCGCTGGCGCTGCTGCAGTCGTCGTTCCGGGAGTCCGATCGGGCCCGTGCCATCGGCGCTTGGTCCGGCCTGGCCGGCACCACCACGGCGCTCGGCCCGTTCGTCGGCGGCGTGCTCATCGACCAGGTGTCCTGGCGCTGGATCTTCCTGATCAACCTGCCGCTGGCGGTGGTCGTCGTCTGGCTGAGCAAGGTGTACGTCCCGGAGAGCCGGAACAACGCGACGGCCCACCACTTCGACGTGGCCGGGGCGCTGCTGGGCGCGGCCGCGCTGGGCGGGGTCACCTACGCCCTGATCGCCTGGCCGGAACGCGGCTTCGTTTCGCTCCCGGTGCTGGGCGGCTTCGCGGTCGGCCTGGCCGCGGCAGTCGGCTTCCTGCTGGTGGAACGGGCTCGCGCGATGGCCGCGATGATGCCGCTGCGGCTGTTCAGCTCACGGGTGTTCTCCGTGCTCAACCTGTACACGGTGCTGACCTACGGCGCGTTCGGCGGCTTCTTCTTCCTGCTCGTCATCTACCTGCAGACGGGCCTCGGCTACGACGCCCTGGAGGCGGGTCTGGCCACGCTGCCGATGACTCTGGTGATGCTGATCGGCTCGGAACTGTCCGGCGCGGCGGCCACGAAGTTCGGCCCGAAGGTGCAGCTGACGCTCGGCCCGCTGTGCTGCGCGGTCGGCATCATGCTGATCCGCGAGATCACTCCCGGGGTGAGCTACTGGACCGGGATCCTGCCCGGCGTCCTCGCCTACGGCATCGGGCTGACGCTGATTGTCGCGCCGCTGACCGCGTCCGTGCTGTCCGCCGTCGAGGTGCGTTTCGCCGGGGTCGCCAGCGGCGTCAACAACACCGCGGCACGTGCCGGTTCACTGCTCGCCGTGGCGGCGCTGCCGCTGGTGGTGGGCCTGTCGGGCGAGGAGTACGAGAACGGCGCGGCCCTGGGCACGGCGTTCTACGACGCCGGGATGTGGTGCGCCGGGGCGATGGTCGTCGCCGCCGCGCTGGCCCTGTTCGTGTGCGGCAAGGTCCGCCTGGACCGCCCGGACCGCAAAGTCGCCCCCGAACAGCGCGAAGGCCACCTCCCGCAGGTCCTCCAGCGCGGCCGCTGCCCCTGACCCCCGCGCACCCGGCGGAACGAAGGAAGAGCACCTTCCACACGGACGTCCGTGTGGAAGGCGCCCTTCCTTCGTCTTGGTCAGTGGCGGTTGACGGCGCTGGCGACGGCCTTCAGGGAGGCGGTCACGATGTTCGCGTCGATGCCGACGCCCCAGCGGGTCTCGCCGTCCACGTCGCACTCGACGTACGCGGCGGCCTGCGCGTCGCCGCCGGAGGTCAGCGCGTGCTCGGCGTAGTCCAGCACCCGCACGCCGACCGCGTGGTCGCTCAGCGCATGGATGAACGCGTCGATCGGGCCGTTGCCCACGCCGGTCAGGCGACAGGCGGTGCCGTCCAGATCGGCCTCGGCGACCAGCTCCACCTTGCCGTCGACGGTGGACACCGAGTAGGAGCGCACCGCCAGGCGGCGATCGGTGAGGTACTCGTCGGCGAACGCGGCGTACATCTCGGCCGGGGTGACCTCGCCACCGGCGTCGTCGGTGCGGCGCTGGACGACGCCCGAGAACTCGATCTGCAGGCGGCGCGGCAGGTCCAGCTGGTGCTCGGACTTCATGATGTACGCGACGCCGCCCTTGCCGGACTGCGAGTTGACCCGGATCACGGCCTCGTACGAGCGGCCCAGGTCCTTCGGGTCGATCGGCAGGTACGGCACCGCCCACTCGAACTGCTCGACCGGCACCCCGGCCTTGTCCGCCTTGCGGGCGTGCGCGTCCAGGCCCTTCTTGATCGCGTCCTGGTGCGAGCCGGAGAACGCCGTGTAGACCAGGTCCCCGGCGTACGGGTGGCGCTCGTGCACCGGCAGCTGGTTGCAGTACTCCACGGCGCGCTTGACCTCGTCGATGCCGGAGAAGTCGACCTGCGGGTCGATGCCCTGGCTGAACAGGTTCAGGCCCAGCGTGACCAGGTCGACGTTGCCGGTGCGCTCGCCGTTGCCGAACAGGCAGCCCTCGATCCGGTCCGCGCCGGCCAGCAGGCCCAGCTCGGCGGCGGCGACGCCGGTGCCCCGGTCGTTGTGCGGGTGCAGGCTCAGGATGACCGAGTCGCGCCGCGGCAGGCGGCGGTCCATCCACTCGATCGAGTCGGCGTACACGTTCGGCGAGGCCATCTCGACGGTGGCGGGCAGGTTGATGATCAGCGGGCGTTCCGGCGTCGGGTCGATGACGTCGATGACCGCCGAGCACACCTCCAGCGCGTACTCCAGCTCGGTGCCGGTGTAGGACTCGGGGGAGTACTCGTACCGGATCTCGGTGTCCGGGGTGATGATCTCGGCGTACTTCTGGCACAGCCGCGCGCCGTCCGTCGCGATCGCGGTGATGCCGTCCTTGTCCAGGCCGAACACCACCTCACGCTGCAGCGTGGAGGTCGAGTTGTAGAAGTGGACGATGGCCCGCTTCGCGCCGCGCAGGCTCGCGAAGGTGCGCTCGATCAGGTGCTCGCGGCACTGGACCAGCACCTGGATGGTCACGTCGTCCGGGATCAGCTGCTCCTCGATGAGCTGCCGTACGAACGAGAAGTCGGTCTCGCTGGCGGCCGGGAAACCGACCTCGATCTCCTTGTATCCCATCCGCACCAGCAGCTCGAACATGCGGCGCTTGCGGTCGGGGGACATCGGGTCGATCAGGGCCTGGTTGCCGTCGCGCAGGTCCACCGCGCACCACTGCGGGGCGGTCGTCACGCGGCGGGTCGGCCAGGCGCGGTCCGGCACCTCGACCTGGAACTGTTCGTGGTAGCCGCGGTAACGCTGGTACGGCATCTTGCTGGGGCGCTGAGCAGCAGCAGACATGGCTTCCATGCTCCTAGACATCATGTGTTTCGCGCGTAATCCAGCGGCGGATTGTGCCCAAGAGAACATCGGCCGCTATCAAGATTCGTTGAATCGGCAACTTCTGCCGAAAACCGAGAATGTGAGGGACCAGCGGGCGAGCGCACGTCGCTACTCCGCGACGAGGTGCCGGTCGGTCAGACCTCGTCGCGGCGGCGAAGCAGGAGGCTCACGCAGCACATGATGTCGGCCACTGTACGCCCATAGACCTGCGTCTGGGCCCGATGTCCACGAAATGGGACACCGTGTCCCGTCAGGCAGGCACCGGGGCCGGCACGCTGGGCATTTGCTCCCGGGAGCGGGCCGCGTGCCGGGCCGCGGGCCCGATGAGCAGTGCCGCCCCCAGGAAAAGCCCGGCGATGGCGAACCAGCCCCAGCCGCCGGACGTCACCGCGAGCGCGATCAGCGACGCCGGGGCGATCATGGACTGGGCGGAGCCGCCCATCCGGAACGCGCCGATGTACTCACCGCGCCGGTCGGCCGGCGGCAGTTCCGCCATGAACGTCCACGAGCCTGCCGAGTGCCACAGCTCGGCCATGGTCAGCAGGATCGTCGCCACCACCAGCAGCACCATCGTGAGGACCCCGCTGGTGGCCCCGGTGAGCAGGTAGACCGGGCAGCCCAGTGCGGCGACCAGGCCTGCCCGGCGGGAGGCCGCCGCGGCGCCGCCGACGGTGTGCGCGCCCCGCGTCACCGCGACCTGCAGCGTCGTGGCCATGAGCGTGTTGGTCACCGTCATCACGCCCAGCCACCATTTCGGGGCGTCCGTGCGGTGCAGCAGCCACAGCGGGGCCACCTCCATCAGCACGGTCATGTAGCAGGTCAGCACGGCGCAGACCGCGGTCACCGCGAGGAACGGCCGGTCCGCGAAGACCGCGCCCACCCGCCGCCGGGCCGTCCCGGCCGCGGCCCGGGGCACCTCCGGCAGGCGGCTGATGAAGTACGCGTTGGCGAGCAGCAGTGCGCTGTTGAGCAGCACCAGCGTGTAGTACGCGGGAACGGTGTCGACGGCCAGCGCCAGCGCGGCCAGCCCGGCGCCCAGCGACCAGCCGACGTTCAGCCAGGAGCGGGAGAACGCCTGGGTGCGAACCCGCGTCTCCGGATCGAGCGCTTCGATCAGGTACACGTTGCGCCCGGCCTGCCCCACCGTGGCGACCAGTTCCAGGCAGGCGATGACGAGCAGGAAGCTCCAGAAGCCCCGGGCGAACGGCCACGCGGCGAACAGCAGGCCCTGGGCGACGACGCCGCCCGTCCACATCCGGTGCGCGCCGAACCGGTCGGTCAGCGCGCTCAGCGGCACCGCGGTGACCAGCGCGATCGCGGCGGCCAGCGACAAGCCGATACCGATCTCGTGCGGCCGCAGGCCGACCACGCGGGTGAAGAACACCGCGCTGCCCGTGAGGAAGGTGCCCGCACCGACTCCGAAGAGGAGGTTCTGCGTGGCGAGGCGGCGGGGGAGTCCGGGCGGCGGGATGAGGTTGTCGCGTAGGGCCATGCCCCGATTCCAGCCGGAGTCGGCCGGATCTCTCCAGTCGATATCCACGATCCGGCGCTTTCCTTCACATGATTCACACAACGCCAGGCACGGGACAGCGGGCCTCGTCCGCCTCTGCTAGGGCGCGTCAGGCCTTCGGCGACGGCGACGCGGACGAGCTGGCGGAGGGCTTCGGCGACGGCGGCGCGGTCAGCGGCAGCGGCTGGCCGGGCACGACCGGGCCGGGCAGCTGCACCGACGGCGGGGCGAGCCCCGGGGTGCCCTCCAGCAGCAGGGTGCCGAAGGCGACCTTGACCGCGGTGAGCGTGCCGTCGATCTCGTAGCAGTAGATGCCCGCGTCCAGCGGCAGCGTCAGGCTGGCTGCGGACGACTCCACCGAGTAGCACTTGCCGCGCGCCCCGGGCAGCGGGGCGACCTCGGCCACGGCGAGCGCGAGCCGCCGGTCGGTGAGCAGGTTCTGCCAGTCCGTGATCAGGTGCTGGATCTTCAGGTCGGCCTTGGCGGGCAGCGCCCCGGCGATCCGCACGCAGCCCGAGTACGGGTGGTTGCCCGCGGCCAGCGCGCACTGGTGCAGCGAGTTGGCGGCGAAGACCAGCGCGATGTCGACCGCGCCGCTGTGTGCCCCGCCGGGCACGTCGATGCGCCAGGTGCCGTCGACGGCCCGGGTGACCACCACCCGGCGGTCCGGCCGCTTCGGGCTCTTGAACGTGTAGGCGGCCACCTGGCGCAGGTCCTTGGCGGCGGCCGCGCGGGCGGCGAGCTGCGCGCGGGGTTCGGTCGGCCCGGCCGCGACGGTGGACAGCGGGGCAGCCGACGACGCCGCCGTCTCCGGCGTGCCGCCACCGCAGGCGGACACCGACCAGCAGGCGGCGATGAGACAGAGGGAGAGGACAGCCCGGCGCACGCGCCCATTCTGACCCCTGCATGCGTCATCTTCGCCCATGACGCGCCTTGCGTCGCGCATGATCGGTGCTTGTCGAGGCAACCGCCGGTCTGTGGTGCGCGTCACAGCCGTTAAATCCTGCGGCGGCGATGCGGAGGGGGCGGGTGACTGCACGGCGCGGGCGGCCGTACGAAAGAGGATCTCGGACTTCTCGGGCCACGCTGCCCGACAGCTGGGATCGACCCGACCGGGGCGGCGGAAGCCGCCGCTAAGCTGAAGCGTCCTTAGTCCCTGAGGTGGAGAGGAGCCGTGCAACCGTGGCCCTCGTGGTGCAGAAGTACGGCGGCTCGTCAGTCGCCAACGCTGAGCGGATCAAGCGGGTCGCCGAGCGCATCGTCGCGACGCGGAAGGCCGGCAACGACGTGTGTGTGGTCGTCTCCGCGATGGGTGACACGACCGACGAGCTGATCGACCTGGCGCACCAGGTCAGCCCGCTGCCGCCGGGGCGCGAGTTCGACATGCTGCTGACCGCCGGTGAGCGCATCTCGATGGCGCTGCTGGCCATGGCCATCCACAACCTGGGCTACGAGGCGCGCTCGTACACCGGGTCGCAGGCGGGTGTGATCACCACCTCGGTGCACGGCCGGGCCCGCATCATCGACGTCACCCCGGGCCGCCTGCGCGGCGCGCTCGACGAGGGCGCGATCGTGATCGTGGCCGGCTTCCAGGGCGTCGCCCAGGACACCAAGGACATCACCACGCTCGGCCGGGGCGGCTCGGACACGACCGCGGTGGCGCTGGCCGCCGCGCTGAAGGCCGACGTCTGCGAGATCTACACCGACGTCGACGGCGTGTACACCGCCGACCCGCGCATCGTGCCCAACGCGCAGAAGGTCGACCAGATCACCTATGAGGAGATGCTGGAGCTGGCCGCCTCCGGGGCCAAGATCCTGCATCTGCGCAGCGTGGAGTACGCCCGCCGGTTCGGGCTGCCGATCCACGTCCGCTCGTCGTACTCGAACAACACCGGCACCCTCGTGACGGGATCAATGGAGGACCTTTCCGTGGAGCAAGCACTCATCACCGGCGTCGCGCACGACCGCAACGAAGCGAAGATCACCATCGTCTCGGTGCCGGACGAGCCGGGCGAGGCCGCGTCGATCTTCCGGGCGCTCGCGGACTCCGAGATCAACATCGACATGATCGTGCAGAACGTATCCACCGAGGCCTCCGGGCGCACCGACATCTCCTTCACGCTGCCCAAGGACGACGGCCCCACGGCGATGGCCGCCCTGCAGAAGATCCAGGAGCGGGTCGGCTTCAAGGGCCTGCTCTACGACGACCACATCGGCAAGATCTCCCTGGTCGGCGCGGGCATGCGCTCCAACCCGGGCGTCACCGCCACCTTCTGCGAGGCGCTGGCCCGCGCCGGTGTGAACATCGAGATCATCTCCACCTCCGAGATCCGCATCTCGGTGGTCTGCCGCGACACCGACCTCGACGCCGCCGTGCGCGCCGTGCACGACGCGTTCGAGCTGGGCGGCACCGAAGAGGCCGTGGTGTACGCCGGGACCGGCCGGTGACCATGAACGATCTGATCGGGCGGCCACGCCCGGCTCACCCCGACGACCGAAACGAGCCGACGGCATGAGCCATAAGCTGCCCACCCTCGCCGTCGTCGGTGCCACCGGCGCGGTCGGCACGGTGATGCTCGACATCCTCAGCAACCGCCGCAACGTGTGGGGCGACATCCGGCTCATCGCCTCCGCGCGCTCGGCGGGCCGCCGCCTGCTGGTGCGCGGCGAGGAGATCGAGGTCGTCGCGCTCACCGAGGAGGCGTTCGACGGCGTCGACGTCGCCATGTTCGACGTGCCCGACGAGGTCTCCGCCTACTGGGCGCCGATCGCGGCGGCCCGTGGCGTGATCGCGGTCGACAACTCCGGCGCGTTCCGGATGGACCCGGACGTCCCCCTGGTCGTCCCGGAGATCAACCCGGCGCAGATCCGCAACCGGCCCAAGGGCATCATCGCCAACGCCAACTGCACCACGCTGGCGATGATCGTGGCGATCGCCCCGCTGCACAACGCGTACGGCCTCAAGGAGCTGGTGCTGGCCTCGTACCAGGCCGTCTCCGGGGCCGGCCAGGTCGGCGTGGACACGCTGCACGACCAGATCGCGAAGGTCGCCGGGGACCGCGTGCTCGGCACCCGGCCCGGCAACGTCCGCAACGCGGTCGGCGACGACCTCGGCCCGTTCGCCGCGCCCGTCGCGCTGAACGTGGTCCCGTTCGCCGGCTCCCTCAAGGACGGCGGCTGGTCCAGCGAAGAGCTGAAGATGCGCAACGAGTCCCGCAAGATCCTGGGCCTGCCCGACCTGAAGGTCAGCGCGACGTGCGTACGCGTCCCCGTGGTCACCGGCCACTCGGTCGCCGTGCACGCGGTCTTCGGCTCCGAGGTCGACGCCCCCGGCGCCCGCGAGGTCCTCCAGGGCGCCCCCGGCGTGATCGTCGTCGACGACCCCGCCGCCGGGGAGTTCCCCATGCCCATCGACGCCGTCGGCACCGACCCGTCCTGGGTCGGCCGCATCCGCCGCGCCGTCGACGACCCCCGCGCCCTCGACTTCTTCGTCACCGGCGACAACCTCCGCAAGGGCGCTGCCCTCAACACCGCCCAGATCGCCGAACTCCTGGCCGCCGAACTCCGCCACTGACCAGCACGAAAGAGGGGCACCTTTCGTAACGCGGAGCGTTATGGAAGGTGCCCCTCTTTACGTCCAACCTGCGTCGGGTCGGCGGGAAGGCGGAAGGTGCGGGCGGCTGCTAGGGGGCGGCGAGGCGCACGCCGTTGCGGCCGTTGCGCTTGACGGCGTAGAGGGCCTGGTCGGCGCGGTACATCGCGGCCTCCGGCGGCTCCAGCTCGCCCTGCACCGCCACCCCGACGCTGATCGTGCGCCCGGTCGCCCGGGCCGCCGCGACCAGGCGCTCGGCGACCAGCAGCGCCTCCGCGGCGCTGGGCACGTCGATCACCGCGACGAACTCGTCCCCGCCGACCCGGAACAGCTCGTCCCCGAGCCGTAGCGCCTGCTGCAGCGCGCTGGACATCTGCACCAGCACGCGGTCGCCCGCGGCGTGGCCGAGGGTGTCGTTGACCGCCTTGAACTGGTCGATGTCGATCGCGAGCAGCGCGGTCCGGCCGGGCGTGGCGTTGGCGAGGCGGTCGCCGAACGGCCCGCCGTGGCGCAGCCCCGTCAACGGGTCGGAGCTGGCCTGCAGGTGCAGGCGGCGCAGCGTGGCCAGCTTCTCCAGGCAGGTGCTGGCCTGCGCGGCCAGTAGCTCCAGCAGGTTCACCAGCGCGCTGTCCGGCACGATCGCGGTCTCGTCCAGCACCACCAGCGCGCCGACCGAGGAGGACACCACGGGCGTGCCGGCCCCGAGCGGTACGGCGATCATGGTGCGCACCCCCGCGTCGGTGAGCGCTTCGAAACCGCGGGCGTCGAGCACCGCGGGATCGCCCAGGGTGTACGAGGCTCCGTACCGGCAGGCCTCGTCGAGCAGCGCGGCGAGCCGGTCGGGGTCGATCTGCGCCAGCCGGGCGACCAGTGGCCGGTCGCGGGGCTCCGGCGAGCTGGCCGCGACGACCACCCGCAGCTCCTGCTCGTCGGGCAGCAGGTCCGGGGCCGGGCGCAGCAGCACGGCGGCGGCCAGGCCGGTCACCTCGCGCGCCGCGCGACAGGCCCGGACCAGCACGTCGGCGTCGGTCTCGGCGTTGGTGAGCGCGAGCGCGTGGCGCAGCAGCTGCTCGCTGCGGGTCTCGGCCGGCGGGCCGCCGAGCTCGCTCAGGCGTGCCCCGAGCAGCCGCCCGGCCTCGGTGAGGGTCTCCTCCCAGCCGTCCAGCGGCTGCGCCTCGGCCCACTCGGCGTTGATCACGCCGACCGGGTGCCCGGTGCGGTCGATGATGGGCGTGCAGATCTCGGAGGTGATCGGGGGCCCGAGCCGGATGTAGTCCGGGTCGTTGGCGACATCCAGGATCGTGACGGGCTTGCCGCTGGCGTAGACCCGGCCGACCACGCCGTGGCCCAGCGGGACGGCGGAGAACACCTGCCAGGCGCCGCTCGCCGAGACGCACCGGAGCTGGTCCTTCACATGCAGCAGCGCCTCGATCAGGGCGGGAGTATGCCGGCTGAGCACGGAGACCGTGGCATTGCAGGCTTCTACCGCGCTGCGGGAGGTTCGCAGTGCTGCGGAAACATCATCAATGATGCGAGGAAGGGGCACGGGGCAGGATTTTCGCTCTTTGTCCGGGGTGAGGGGCTTACGGCGGCCAAGCTTACTCACCGTAGGCGGGTACAGCGGCCATTATGAAAATCGTTCGCCGGGCGTGACCATCGGATGAGTGGGTACCCTGTGCTGCTCACCGGTCACGCCTGACGTGATCCACGCCTCTTCGTCCCATACACCGGGACATCGGCGACCATATGGGCTGATCATCGACAGGGCGCGATGTTCGACGGTCTGTCACCGGCCGTGATCGACAGCGCGGGGTTCACTCGTTTGGGTGACAACATCGAGACCGCCCGGGAAGTTCAATCCTCGGTTTCGATGATCTCGGTGAAGTGGGTGTTGCGCCACATCTCGTGATCGCGCAGCAGCAGCGCGAGCGCGTGGACGGCGAAGTTGATCAGCCCGATGCCGAGCAGCACGCCGCCGAGCATCAAGCCCGCGGGGACAAGATCGGTGTCCTGCCCGGACAACGCCGCGACGACGCAGATCAGGCCGAACAAGGTGAAAACGACCGCGACATAAAAGAATCGGCCGGTCTGTGCCGGATGGCGCACGTCGCCTCCTCAAGGCGGAAACTGCGCGCAGCGTACGACAGCACGGCCAGTCGTAGGGGGCGTCAGCCGGCCGCCGCCGTGGCTCGTGCCCGCCACTCGCGGGCCAGCACCGCGAAGACGAGTTGGTCGGCCCACTCGCCGCCGAACAGGTAGCTCTCGACGTTGTGCGCCTCCTGGCGCATGCCGAGCCGGCTCATCAGGCGGGCGGAGGCCTCGTTGCGGCCGTGGCACCGAGCGAAGACGCGGTGCAGCCCGAACTCGCCGAAGCCCCAGTCCAGCAGCGCCGTGGCGGCCTCCGTGGCCAGCCCGCGACCTCCGTGGTCGGGGTGGAAGACGTAGCCGAGTTCGGCCGTCCGGTCTTCTTCGCTGCGCCAGACCAGCTCCACGGTTCCGATCACCCCGGCGTCGGTCGTCGCGGCCAGGGTCAGGCAGTCGCCCACCGCACGCAGCGCGTCCTCGCCTGCCATGGCGGTCACCGACGACCGCGACTGCTCCCGGGTGCGGGGGCCGGTGCCGAGCATCCAGCGGACGACGTCGGGCCGGCTCTGGTACGCGTACACGTCGTCGAGGTCGTTCAGCGTGACCGGGCGCAGCGTGAGGCGGGGCGTGCGGATCGGATACGTCGGCTGGGGCATCAGGCGATCCTAGGGGAGGCCTGAGCCCGTGCCATCGGGCATTTACGGCTTGCGGTCGCAGTCGACCCTCGGCCATTTCCGCGAACGCCTCCTCCAGCGGCCAGGACGGATCTGATCGGCTGCTGCGTTAACCTCACCGGCCCGTCGGCGCGTTCAGGTGGTGGGGAGGTTCAATCACACATGCAACGACCCTGGGAACTGACGCCGCCGGAGGGCTTCGCCCCGTTCGTCGCGGCGCGCTCCGAAGCGCTGCTGCGTTCGGCCTGGCTGCTCACCGGTGACGTCGGCCGGGCTGAGGACCTGTTACAGACGGTCCTGGTCGAGGTCTGGCGGCGCTGGGCCACCATCACTGCCGGCGGGCATCCCGAGGCGTACGCACGCAAGGCCCTGTTCACCACGTATGTCTCCTGGTGGCGGCGGCGCTGGCGCGGCGAGATTCCCAGCGAGCCGCCGGACAGGTCCGGAAACGGCGACCTGGCCGCGGAGTACGCGGACCGGGACGCGGTACGCCGCGCCCTGGCCCGGCTCAGCCGGCAGCAGCGGGCGGTCGTGGTGCTCCGCTACGTCGAGGACCTGTCGGTGCAGCGGACCGCGGAAGTGCTCGGCTGCTCGGACAACACGGTCAAGGTGCAGGCCTCCCGTGCCCTGCGGGTTCTTCGTGCCGATCCGAACCTTGAGCTGTTCGCCGCCTGGAGGTCATGAGATGACGCACGAGGACGAGGACATCAGACGCCTGCTGACCGACGCCGTACCTCCCCTGCCCCCGCCGGAGGACCGGCTCGGCGCGGTGGCCGCGCGGGTCCGCCGGCGCCGGCGGCGCGTGCTGGCGAACAGCACGCTCGCCATCGCGCTGGCTGTGGGGCTGGGCATCGGCGGGGGCCGGCTGCTCACCGGCGACGACCAGACCCCGCCACCCCCTGCTGCCGGACCGGATCGCTGGACCTCGTGCGCGGTGAAGGATGCGCAGTGGGCCGAGGCACGCAACCGCCCCACGGCATCCCCACCGGCGCCGCCGCTGCGGCTCGGCGACGACATCGCCCCGGTCTCGGTGGTCATTTGCGACGAACTGACACAGCAGCGCAGCGACGGCGGCACGGACCGGGTGGGCAGGGAACGCCGTACCGACGACGTGGCTGCCCTCGTCGCCGCACTTCGCCTCCCGGACGAGCCGAGGACGACAGGCGGGTGTTTCCTCATGGAGGTCGTGCCGCCCTGGCTCGCTGTCATCGACGCCGACGGCCGGTGGATGCAGCCTGCGGTACCCGTCGACTCGTGCCATAAGCCACGGCAGGAATTCTCCCAAGCTGTCCAAGCCACGCCGTTCACGACGGTGTCGACCTGGACGATCGAACAGCTCGAATCGGCCGAGGCGGCCGCGGCCCGCTGCGGCCAGAAGATCAAGCACGTGATCGCGCTGGAGGGACCGGCGAACACGGTCGGCCGCCGGAGCGTCCTCCGCGAGCCGTTCCCCGCCGGGCGCGAGATCCGGCTCTGCGTCTACGCCACGTCGAACAGTGACTGGGGGACCGGCGAGTTCGTGCACGGTACGGTGCTGCCGGCGAACCGCCGTACCGCGATCGAGCGGGCGTTGCGGGCAGCCGGGGCCGCGAAGCCCTGCAACACCCGGGCCAGCCGCTTCGCGATGCTGCAGCCGGTCGGGGGCGGCCTCGACATCTACGTCGAACTCGACAACTGCCACCGCGTGCTCACCTACAGCGGCGGCACGGTCTTTGCGCAGGGCAACGCCGCACTCGCCACGCTGCTGGACAAATCGTGACCGTCCGGCGGGGGCGTTCCGACGGCCTCGCCGCTCGCAACCTCCGACTTGCTGTGGACCAGCGCGTACTTGACCGCCTTCTGGGGAGCGGAGCGGCACTCGCCGACCGCCCGATTTCAAGATCTTTCCCAGAATTCTCCCAGAACTGATCTTGAAACCAGTGAGGGCCGGTCTCCCTTGGCGGAAGACCGGCCCTCACTTGCACTTACTCTGGTCGGGGTAGCCGGATTTGAACCGACGGCCTCTTCGTCCCGAACGCGACCATCGTGCTCGACTGCGATGGTCCAGTGCCGTCGTTCGCCCCGGCAACTCGCCGCCGACGGTGTCTGCTGTCGTCCGCTGATGGCCACTTCGCTCAGCTGTTGCTGCCTCCATGCTGCCTGCGCGGCGCGCCAGGAAGTACCGTGTGTCCGTGCTCGATCCCTCGACCATCTTCGACAACTCCGACCCCTTTGAGGACCCGCTCACAGACGAGGTCTTGCAAGCTGTGGAGGCACAGCTCGGGCTACGGCTGCCACGTGCCTACGTCGACCTGGCTCGTCGTCACAACGGAGGCTGGCTTGCTCGCGACGCCCATCCTGCGCCCTCTCGGACGAGCTGGGCTGAGGACCACGTCGGGGTGGTTTCGCTAGCCGCAATCGGCCGAACCGCGAGCTATAGCCTGTGCGGGACGCGCGGTAACGCCTTCTGGGTGGCCGAGTGGGGGTATCCCGACATCGGCGTCTACATCGCGCAGTGCCCCTCGGCTGGGCACGACATGATCGCTCTCGACTATCGCTCACCAGGCGAGCCAACCGTGGTCCACGTCGACCAGGACTGGGACTACCAGATCACGGCCATCGCCACCGACTTCGAGTCCTTCGTGCGTGGGCTCGTCGACGAGTCGGAGTACGCAGTAGGGGACGTTCCTCCGGGGTGAGTTGATCAGAGGTTGAGGCGGTTTGCGGACCGTTCAGAGCTTGCCGCTATGCCTCTCCGGCCAGCTCCTACCTGGGGTTGCGAGCTCTCGACAGTCTGCGAGTCATCGTCGGCGCTTCAGATCTCGGTGTGCCTCTGCTGTGCACCAGGAGTTCAGTCCGGCACTCGTGCCAAGACGAGTTGGCCACGCACGATGGCATCGGTAGGCATGCCCCACACCACGTCAAGGCTGATCGTCTCCGCCACCTTCTGAGCCGAGCACGCGAACTCGAACTCGCCGATGTCGTCGCTCATGTCGTCGTCATCGCCGTGGTCTTCTGGCCGACCTGGGATGTTGAACTGATCAAGGTAGTGCTGCTCGATCGGGAGCGGGTCGCCCAACGATGTCCAAGTGGCAAGGCTGTTGTAACGGCGCACGGTGCGGCCGTCACGAGCGACGAGCCAGGCAGACGCGCCGCCCTGCGCATCCCAGTAGAAGGCATGAGCTTCGCCGTAGGTCCCACTCAGCGCCTCGACAAGTAGCCGCACTTCTTCCCGGCGGCTCGGGCTGGCGGGATCGCACCAGGGACCAACTACGGCAGTCCATCCGTTGATCTCGCCCGTCACGCACACCAATCCCGCGTCCTTGCCGTGACTGGCGTCGTCCACCACTTCCCTGGCGAGCGCGTAGGTCGTCGGTTGTGGGTCGGTCAATCCGAGCATCGCCATGATGCCTGCCTGGTCACCACCCGCGACGCAGAGCCAGTAGTTCCAGCAGGAGTCAAGCGACAGAGGACGATCGTCAACGCTCACGCCAGGAAGGTAGCCGCGTTCCGCTGGTGTAGGGAAGCCGTACGAACCCAATGTGCTGGCAGCGGGGTGGGAACTGGTTCGTCACGTGGCTACCGCCGGCCACGCAACCTTGCCATCCCGTCCGCCGTCGACCCACACGCAGTGGACGCGGGTTCTGGCTCCCTGGTCAAGGTGGAGCCCCCAACCGGAGGAACGACCTTGACCAGGGAGCCAGGTTCCGCGTAGGCATCGCCTGGGTCGGCGGTGGGCGGGATGGCCCCACCCCACCAATCTTCGGACCGCAAGACGCAGAAGACTCCTCATCCATCCCGGGGCCGGGGCGGCCCCCGCCGGAGGCGCTAGCTCTAGCAGCCGGGACTGCCTAGGTCTAGCACTCGTGCTAGCCCTGATCTGATGTGCAGGCTGCGATCTAGCGGTTTACGGTGTCACGCTGGAGCGGCCGTAAATAGCCCTGGGAGGCTCTGGCGAGGGTTCCGAGTGTCGCTAGAGATCTGAGGGAAGTGCGTCGGTGCGGGGCGCCGCCCTCCCCCGCGCGGGCCGGAGGCAGAGCGCGGGGGGAAGGGCGAGCGCCCACGGTGCGGCGCTTCAGCGCCGCCTTGATCCCATAGAGACTAATTCGGCAATCACTCGGCTAGAGCCGGAACCGGGATCGTGTACGTCAGCTCGTAGCGGTCACCGGGAAACACGATGTCGCAAGCCTCAACGGCGAGATCACCGGCATAGTGCGTGCGCTCGATGACCATCACGTAGGCACCACGTCCGGATAGAGCAAGGCGTTCCGACTCGGCTGCCGTAGCCGCTCTGGCGGTCACCTTCTCAACCACTCGATCAACGTGGATGCCAATGCTGTCCATTCTGGCGATCACACCGGTTGTAGGCCCATCTTCGGGCAGCACGATTGGCGTGCCGCGCGTTATCGCGAGGGGTTCCCACGACCAGGACAGCTGAACCGGCCGATGATCGGAGAAGAACCGGTAGACGGTCTCCATCACAGGTTCGCCCAGCGCAACCCCCAACATCTGGGCAACACGGCCGGTGGCTGGCTTCTCCGCGCTCTCGTGGTCCCAGTTCGCCTGTTGGCCGGAGTTCGTGGTGTCGGCCTTGAACTGTGAGGTACTGACCGCCTTTCGGGAGTACCGGCCCATGCTGTCGCGAACCAGGCGCTTCCGGGAGGTGACGAACACCCCGGCTCCCTGTCGCGCGATGGCGATTCCCTCGTGCCGGAGCACGGCAAGCGCGTCGCGGGCGGTCATCCGCGCGACCGCGTATCGCTGCATGATCGTGTTCTCGCCCGGAAGCCTGTCGCCTTCCCGGTACTCCCCCCGCATGATCGCTGCCCGCAGGTCGTTCGCGATCTCCTCGTACCGGTGTTGGGCACGGTCAGGTGTTTCGGCCATGGCTCTCTTCCTCGGGAGCAACCTCTCTAGAGCACAGGCTACGGATGCCCGGCCTGAACGGGAACCAACCCCACGGGTTGGCACAGATTTCCGCGAGATCTCTAGAGAAGTGGTGGTACGGTTGGGACAGGTGAGCTTCTCTAGAGAGGTTCGCGAAGACAAATAAAGGCCCCGGTGAGCTGGAACTCGCCGAGGCCGACGCAACGAGTCCTTTCGGAGAGGATCACGATGCACACCCAGACTACCGCCCCTGCGGGGGTTGTCCTCAAGCCCGTTCGGCTGAACTTCGCCCAGTTCTGCCTCTGGTGCGGCGACCGCTGGTGCCAGTCGCCCAAGTGCGTGGACCTGCACGACCAGTCGGTGTGGCAGCTCTGCTCGGAGTGCGACGGTTCCCAGGTCGGCGGGTGCCCGTGCGCGGGCGGCCTGATGGAGGTCCCGGCTCCGTCGTCGCGGGTCGCGCAGCTGCTGGCCGAGGCCCAGAACACCCAGCCCGCCCCGAAGCCGGTGGGCCGTCCGGAGCTGGTCTGCTACGGCAGCGACGCCGATGACCTGCTGTACGTGTGGGAACTGCGGTGACCACACCCACCGAACCAGTCGCACGTGACCCTGAGCCTGTGCGGCCGGGGTCGCGCGCCGACCGGTTGGCTATGCCGATCGCGCGTGAGGTCCTGGTCACCCTCGCCGAGCACAACGGCGTCTGCGTCCGACCCCTCGCGATCCGGCGCACCGACCTGGAGACGGGCCGGACCGAGGTCATCGACGTGCCGTGCGGGGCGCGGCTGGCTTCCAAGTGCAAGCCCTGTGCCGAGCGTGCGCGCAAGCTGCGCCGTCAGCAGATCCGCGAGGGCTGGCACCTCGAAGACGAACCCACGGTGCCGGTGGAGGCTCCGGCTGATGACGTGGTGGCGCTGGTGACCACGCGGGCGCATCTGGAGTTCGACCGCGCCGCCCTGGCCTACGAGCAGCTGCCCCCGGTCGAGCGGGCCGCGCAGCTGGCCGACATCGACTCCGCCGTGGCCGACATCGACGCCCAGCTAGCGGAGTGCCGCATCCGTGGAGCCCTGGTCCCCGCCGCCGACGCCACCCCGAAGCGCGTCCGCTCGACCCGCCGCCGCGCTGACGCGATCGACCTGCCGAAGCTGCCGGTGCAGGCCAAGACGGTCGGCAGGGTCTACCGCGGTAAAGACGGCAAGACACACCGCCCGTCGACGCTGCTCACCCTGACGCTCGGGTCGCATGGTCCGGTGCACTCGGCCCGCCGTCGCGGCAGCTGGGTCGCGCCGTGTGAGTGCGGTCGGCTGCACGCCGAGTTCGACCCGCTGATCGGCACCCCCGTCGACCCCGACACCTACGACTACCGGCGCGCTGCCCTGGACGCGATCCACTTCGCGAAGGTCCTGGACCGGTTCTGGCAGAACCTGCGCCGGGCCGCCGGCTGGAACGTCCAGTACGCCGGAGCAGTCGAGCTACAGAAGCGCTTCGCCCCACACGCCCACTTCGCCGTACGCGGCACTGTGCCGCGTGCACTGATGCGCCAGGTAGCCGCCGCGACCTACCACCAGGTCTGGTGGCCCCACTTCGACGCCCCGGTCTACGACGTTGGCGGCAAGGTCCCTGTCTGGAGTCCGGAGGTCGGCGAGTACTGCGACCCGGCCACCGGCCAGCCGCTCACGAGCTGGCAAGCCGCCCTGGACGCCCTGGACGACGAGCACGCCACCCCCGGCGACGTGATCCGCCTCGGCAGGGTTGACGCACGCGGAATCGAGCACGGCACCAAGGACGCCGAGCGGGCCATCCGGTACGTGACCAAGTACCTGACCAAAGACCTGGTCGACACCACCCACCCGCGCACCGACCCGCAGCAGGCCCACTTCGACCGCCTCCACGCCGAACTCGCTGTGCTGCCCTGCTCTCCGACATGCGCCAACTGGCTGCTCTACGGCGTCCAGCCGGACGCAGCCAAGCCGGGCCTGGTGCCGGGCCGCTGCTCGGGCAAGGTCCACCAACGGACCACGCTCGGGTTCACCGGTCGCCGGGTCCTCGTATCGCGGCAGTGGTCGGGTAAGACCCTGGCCGACCACCGCGCTGACAACCGCGCCTGGGTCCGCACCGTCCTTGCCGGCGCACTCGCCGACGACGAGACGGCCCCGGCCGAGGATGCCCGGCGCTACTCGTTCGAGCTGGCCCGGCCGGAAGACCCCGACGTGAGCAGCCTCGCCGTCCGGCTCATGCGCGCCGTCTCCGAACGCCGCCGCTGGCACACCGAACTTGAACATGCCCGCAACACCGCACTACCGCCCACAGCCCTTGCCCTGGCCGCCTGATCGGAGGACCGCATCGTGAACCACACCGACCGCGCAACCTTGCCCCTGCTCCTGGAGGTCACCGCTGCCGCAAGGCTGCTGGGCATCTCTCGCTCCGCCGCCTACCGGGCCGCGAACAGCGGCGAACTGCCCTCCCGTCGCCTCGGCGGACGGGTCTACCTGGTCACCGCCAAGGTGCTCGATCTCGTGGAGGAAGCGTGAAAACCGCCGCCGTCCCGTCCGTCCGCGCCGTCCCCATGATCGTCCCCGGTCGTCCCACAGCCGTCCCGTCGCAGTACAGAAGACGGCTCGCCCCCGAGGTCTACACCGTCGCCGAGGTCGCCGACCTGCTCGGCCTCGCCCTCGGCGGTGCGTACGAACTCGTCCGGGACGGCACGATCCCCGCGCGCAAGCTCGGCGGGCGCTGGGTCATCCCGAAGAACCGCTTCCACGCCTGGCTCGACAGCGAGGACCAGGGCGACGAGCCCGACGCTGTTTCGGCAACCCGTGATCGCGACCGGACCGGAGGTCGCCGGTGAGCTTCATCCGCAAGACGCCCAGCGGCAAGCACAAGGCGTTCTGGCGAGACCCCGCCGGTAGCCAGCGCTCCAAGACGTTCCGGACGAAGAAGGAGGCGTCGGCCTTCCTCTCCGAGGTGGAGGCGGCCGTGAACCGCGGCACCTACGTCTCGCCGTCAGCGGGAAAGCTGCGCTTCGCCGACTACGCCGTCAAGTGGCTGAGCGCCCGGAACGACGAGCGGGCGACCGCAGCCCGTGACGCCTCGATCATGCGAAACCACGTGGTCCCGCGCTGGGGCGCGCTGCCGCTGGCCCGCGTTGAGCACTCCGACGTGCAGGCGTGGGTCACGGAGCTGGGGGAGAGGTTGGCCCCCGCCAGCATCGCCGAGTGCTTGCGGCTCACCTCGGGCGTGCTGCGCTCGGCGGTCCGCGACCGCCTGATCGGGTTCAACCCCTGCGAGGGTGTCCGGCTACCTGCACGACGACGGAAGGACACCGATGATCTGACCCTCAGCCTGGACGAACTCACGGCGAAGCTTCTTCCGGCAACGCCTGATCGTTACCGCGCGATCGTGGCCCTTGCCGGCGGAACCGGGCTGCGCTGGGGTGAGTGCGCCGGGCTGCGGACCGATGCCCTCGACCTCGCTGCGGGGATGGTGCGCGTGATCCGGGTCGCGGAGGAGATCTCCGGGCATGTCAGCCTCAAGCCCTACCCGAAGTCGCGGGCCGGTCGGCGCTCGGTCCCGCTGCCGCCGTTCGTGCGAGAGCTGCTGACCTTGCACCTGCGGGACTACCCGGTCGGGAGTGACGGCCTGGTCTTCGTGGCCAGGACAGGCGAGCCGCTCAAGCGGGGCACGTTCCGCGCCCGCGTGTGGAAGCCGTCGTTACGGCGGGCCGGACTGCCCGAGGCGCTCCGCTTCCATGACCTGCGTCACTCATACGCGACGTGGCTCGTCTCCGATGGTGTGCCGATCAACGACGTGGCGGCGGTACTCGGACACGAGCAGACATCCACGACTCTCGACCGATACGTGCACCCATCGCGAGAGCGGGACAGCAGGGTCCTGCGGTCCTTCGCTGCCTAACCGCTGCCTCCGGCCGGAGAATCTGGCCCAGAACGCACCGAAGGCCCAGATCAGATTTCTCTGACCTGGGCCTTCTCGGGTCGGGGTAGCCGGATTTGAACCGACGGCCTCTTCGTCCCGAACGAAGCGCGCTACCAAGCTGCGCTATACCCCGAAGCGGTGCTCCGAAATACTAGCTGACCCGGTTCCCGTCGCCAAAACGGGTATCCCCCTCAGCGTGGGATGAGCGTCAGCAGGGTCGCCTCCGGGCGGCATGCGAAGCGCACGGGAGCGGTCGGATGCGTGCCCAGACCCGCGGAGACATGCAGCCAGGCGCGGTCCCAACGGTGCAGCCCGCGGGCCAGCTTGCGGTCCAGCCCGCAGTTGGTGACCAGCGCCCCGACGCCCGGCACCCGCACCTGGCCGCCGTGGGTGTGGCCGGCCAGCAGCAGCTCGAAGCCGTCGGCGGCGAACGCGTCGAGGATCCGGGGCTCCGGGGCGTGGCTGAGGGCGATGCGCACCGCGGCTGCCGGGTCGGCCGGGCCGGCGGGGTAGGCGTCGAGGTCGATGTGGGGGTCGTCGACCCCGGCCAGGTCGACGACGCGGCCGCCGGCCTTGAGCGTGGCACGGTTGTTGTTGAGGTCGACCCAGCCGGCGTCGAGGAAGGCCGCGCGCAGGTCCTCTGTGGGCAGCTCCACGCCGTGCTCGTACTCGCGGTCCTCGCGGAAGTAGCCGAAGGGGTTCTTGAGCACCGGGCCGCTGTAGTCGTTCGAGCCGAAGACGAAGGCGCCGGGCAGCTCCAGCAGCGGCTCGTACGCGGCGAGCACGCCGGGCACCGCGTCCGGGTGGCCCATGTTGTCGCCGGTCACCACGACCAGGTCGGGGTCGAGGCCGGCCAGCTCGCGCACCCAGCGCTGCTTGCGCAGCTGCTTCGGGGTGAGGTGGAGGTCGGACAGGTGCAGCACGCGCAGCGGCTCGGCCTCCGGCGCGAGCAGCGGCACGTCGTAGCGGCGCAGCGTGAACCAGTTGCGTTCGATCAGCGTGCCGTATGCCAGCGCGCCCGCGCCGACGACGGCGGCGCCCAACACGATTTTTCCGAGCGGACCCATGAGGCTAAGAGTAGTTTCATCGCCCGAGGGCAACACAGTGCCGTCGGATGTGCGGAGCACGGAGAGGTGGGTATGGGCACCCTGAAGGAGCGCCTGACCGAGGACATGCGCTCGGCCATGAAGGCGCGTGACGAGGTGGTGACGGGCACGCTGCGCATGGCGCTGGCGGCTGTCGGCGTCGCCGAGGTCGCCGGGAAGGCCAAGCGTGAGCTGAACGACGAGGAGGTGCTCGCGGTGCTCGCCAAGGAGGCGAAGAAGCGCCGGGAGGCCGAGACGGCGTTCGCCGACGCGGGCCGCGCCGAGCAGGCCGCGAAGGAGCGGGCCGAGGAGGAGGTGCTGGCCCGGTATCTGCCGAAGCAGCTCACCGATGACGAGATCGCCCAGCTGGTGTCGCAGACGCTGGCCGCGGGTGGTTTCAGCGGTATGGGCGCGATGGGCCCGGCCATGAAGGCCGTGCAGGCCGCGGTGGCCGGTCGCGCCGAGGGCGGCAAGGTCTCCGCGGAGGTACGCCGCCAGCTGGCCGCCTAGCGCGCCTAGCGCGGTCTGCGGCCCGCCGGAGCGGGCGCACAGACGGGCGAGGCCCCGTCCGCGGTGTGCGGACGGGGCCTCGCTGTGTCTGTCAGGCCCGTGGCGGCGGGGGCTGGCCCGGGCCGTTGCCGGGACCGGTGCCCGGATTCGGCGCGCTCTTGCCGTTGCTGACCTCGATCTGGACCATGCCCTTGCGGATGGTTTTGCCGTTCGGGCTGGTGCCGGCCGCGGTGCCCTTGGGGCACTTGGAGTCGGTCTGCTCCGGTGCCACCTCGACGTCGAAGCCCTTGCCCCGCAGGATCGCCCTGGCCTCGTCGATCGTCTTGCATTCGACGTTCGGAATGGAGATCTGGTCGCCATATGCGATCTTGGAGCTGGGCTTGGTGAACTGGATCGCCGGCTTGTTCTTCATGTAATCGCTCAGCGTCTTCTGCACCGCCGGGTTGACCACGCCGTGCTCCATGTGTGAGTCATGGGCCCAGTCGGGGTTGGTGAGGAAGCCGGAGATGGTGAGCTGCTTGGTGGACAGGGTCAGCGTCGCCGATGCGCTGTTGTCGGTGGTTCCCGACTTGCCGGTGATCGGTTTGCCGACGATACGGCGGGAGTCGCCGTTGGTCGTGCCGCGGCACTCGCCGTAGGGGGATCTGTCGCCGCCCGGGCAGCGGCCGGCGTCGACGGCCGCGCGTGCCACGTCCGCCGTCATGACCTGCTTGCAGCGCTTCTCGGCGACGGAGAGCTCGTTGCCCTTGATGTCGGTGATCGACTGCACCGGGGTGGGCTCGCAGTACACCCCGTCGGCGACGACCGTGGCGTACGCGTTGGCCAGCTCCAGCGGAGTGGTCGCGGAGACGCCCAGCGTGAAGGCGCCCCACTGGCTGGCGTTGTTGGAGTAGCCCAGGTCGTCCTGGGTGGTG
The DNA here is from genome assembly GCF_009720365.1 of Catellatospora paridis. GTDB lineage: Bacteria > Actinomycetota > Actinomycetes > Mycobacteriales > Micromonosporaceae > Catellatospora > Catellatospora paridis. The sequence continues at coordinate 83,081 of NZ_WBZD01000037.1, forward strand.
CCGGGCTCGTCGTGGAACGTGATGCCCATCTTCTTGGCGACGTTCACCGTGTTCTGGACGCCGGCCAGGATCGCCAGCGGCACGAAGTAGGTGTTGACCGAGCTGCCGAAGGCGGTCCACATGTTGTGCACGCCGCCGCCCTGACCGCTGGCGCAGTAGTAGCCGCCGCAGTTGGCGTTGGGGCCGCTGATCGGGAACTTGGTGACGAACACCTTCTTGGTCGCCATCGTGAAGTCGAGCGGATAGCCCTTCTCCAACGCGGCGACCAGGCTGAAGAGCTTGAACGCCGAACCCGCCTGGTAGCCGGTGAACCCGTCGCCGCCGGTCATCAGCGGGTTGGTGGTGTTCGGGTAGGTGCCGAGCAGGCCCCTGCGCTTCTTGGCCGGGTCGGAGTTGAGCTTGTTCTTCGGGTTGTTCTTGTCGTCGAGTTTGAAGTTGCGGTTGACGGCCAGCGCCCGGACCTTGCCGCTGCCGGGCTCGACGGCGGCCAGCATCAGCGCCTTGTCGTTGTTGACCGAGATCTGGCCCCGGATGTTCTTGTCCGCCGCGTCCTGGGCGACCGGGTCGAGCGAGGTGACGATGCGGAAGCCGCCCGACTTCAGTGAGCGCTCGCGGTCGTACGCGGTGGCGCCGAACACCTCCTGGTCGTTCCACCAACGCTGGAAGTAGTCGCAGAAGAAGCCCCAGGTGTTCTTGGTGGCCTGCACGCAGCCGTTCGGGGTGATCTTGCCGACGATCTTCAGCGGCTCGGCCTTGGCCAGCGTGGCCTGCTGCTCGGTGAGCGCGCCGGTCTGCACCATCTCGCCCAGCACGTAGTTGCGCCGGTCCACGGCGGTCTTCTCGCCGGAGCCGGTCTCGACGCTGTAAGTGCCGGGGAACTTCACCAGCGCGGCCAGGAACGCGGCCTCGGCGGCGGTCAGCGTCTTCGGCTCCTTGGCGAAGTAGACCTGCGACGCGGCGTAGATGCCGTATGCCCGGTTGCCGAAGTATGCGGTGTTGAGGTAGCCCTCGAGGATCTGGTCCTTGGTCATCCGCTGCTCGATGGCCATCGCGTAGCGCATCTCGCGGACCTTGCGCTTGCTGGTGTCCTCGGTCGCGTCGACGACCTCCTGCGCGGTGTCGGCCGAGTAGGAGATGGACAGTCGGACGAACTGCATGGTCAGCGTCGAGGCGCCCTGCTCCACGTCACCGGCCTGCTTGTTGGCCACGAACGCGCGGGCGATGCCCATCACGTCGACGCCGTTGTGCTCGTAGAACTTCTGGTCCTCGGCGGCGAGGATGGCCTGCTGGACGATCTTGGGCATCTCATCCAGCGGCAGGTCGCGCCGGTTCTCGTCGTACATCGTCGCGATGAGCGTCTTGCCGTCGTTGGCGTAGACGTAGCTGATCTGGGGGGAGCGCTTGACGACCAGCTCGTCGGGGAGCTGGCCGAAGGCTTCACCGCCCGCCTTGGCGGCCAGTCCGGACAGTGCCACCGCCGGGAACGCGGCCGCAGCCACCACCACGCCGGCGAGCAAGCCGCAAATCAACAGAGATGCGGCGTTGGCCAGTATGTTGTGGTCGCGTTTGCGCATCAGGGTCACCGCCTCAGGTTACGTGAGCGATTTTCGGTGTCGAGTGCCGCACCATACCGGGCCAGGCTGCGTGGGCACGGTGCGTCGCAGTGACGCCCCCGTCGCCCGCAACCGTTCCGGGCATGTGTTCGTTGTCCAAGACGCACGACCCCTGGCGTGTGGTTGCGTTGCCACGGTCACGAGATGTCCCCCCGGACATCGTGGCCGCCCCGTTACTCGCAAAACGACGCTCCGCCGCGGGCCGCCGGACCCCCGTCCCGGCCCGCGGGCGGACGTCACCCCCGGCGCGCGTACTCGCTGCTCAGGTACTGGCTCAGCGCAGTTAAAGACCTTTTTCCGCCATTTTGGCTGACAACGTTGCGTAATCGTCTGACTACGGAGCATGATGGGCGGGCGAGTAACGCACACCGTTCGCGTCGGTTCGGGGGAACCATCGGGGGGATGTGTCCTGCTCAAACGACCCTCGGGTCGGGCGGGCCGGGCAGGTCGCGAGCGGTGAGGGGAACGTCAGGGGGGACGTGGACACATGGGCATGGTCAACGATTGGCCCAGTCTCGCGGCGTGCCGGAACGGAGATCCGGACGCGCTGTTCGTTCAGGGCGCGGAGCAGAACGTCGCCAAGAGAGTCTGTCGCGGGTGCCCGGTGCGGTACGAGTGCCTGGCGGACGCACTCGACAATCGCATCGAGTTCGGCGTCTGGGGCGGCATGACCGAGCGGGAGCGCCGCGCACTGCTGCGCCGGCACCCGCACGTGGCCAGCTGGAAGCGCGCCTTCGAGGTCGCCATGCAGGAGCAGGACCGCCGTGAGCTGGTCCGTGTCTGACTGATACCACCCATCTTGTTATCGAAGGGCCGTTTCTGCCGAATTGGTGGGAACGGCCCTTCGGTCACCCGATGGCGGTCATTCGGGACGTGCGGCCAGGGCCGCGCCGATGGCCCGCAGGCCGACCAGGTCGTGCACATCGGTCGGCTGGGCCGGCACGTAGGCGACCGGCACCTGCGGGAACTCGTCGGTGAAGCCCGTCGACACGTCGGTCTCCCGGGCCACCTGCCGCATCAGCAGGGCGTGCACCTGCAGCGCCTGAGCTGTCAGCGCGTGCTCGGCGTGCTCGGCGGACAGCTTCTCGGCCGCCTCCGCGCTGTCGGCCGCCGACAGCTCCGGCAGCTCGGACCGGTGCACCCGGTTGAGCACCAGCCCGGCCAGCGGCATGCGTTCCGCGCCGAGCCGCTCGGCGAAGTACGTGGCCTCCCGCACGGCGTCCGGCTCCGGCGCGGCCACCACCAGGAAAGCGGTCTGCGGATCCTGCAGCACCCGGTAGGTGCGGTCGGCCCGCTCCCGGAATCCGCCGAAGGTCGAGTCCAGCGCCGATACGAAGCCGGACAGGTCGGTCAGCAGCTGCGCGCCGAGGATCTTCTGCACCGCCTTGGAGAACACCCCGAACGAGGCGGTGACCAGGTTGAACATGCTCCTGCCGCCGGCCCGCGCGGGAACCATCAGCAGGCGCAGCATCCTGCCGTCCAGGAAGCGGCCCAGCCGGGCGGGCGCGTCCAGGAAGTCCAGCGCCGACCGGGACGGCGGGGTGTCCACCACGATGAGGTCCCACCGGTCGGTCGCCCGCAGCTGGCTCAGCTTCTCCATCGCCATGTACTCCTGCGTGCCGGAGAACGTCGAGCTCATGGCCTGGTAGAAGGGGTTCGCGAAGATCTCCTTCGCCCGCTCGGGCGCGGTGTGGCTCAGCACCACCTCGTCGAAGGTGCGCTTCATGTCCAGCATCATCGCGTGCAGGTCGCCGTCGCCGGACAGCCCTTCCACCGGGCGCGGGGTGTTGTCCAGCTCGGTGAGGCCGAGCGACTGGGCCAGCCGCCGGGCCGGGTCGATGGTCAGCACGACGGTGCGACGGCCGTGCTCCTCGGCGGCTCGCACTGCCAGCGCCGCGGCGGTGGTCGTCTTGCCGACCCCGCCCGAACCGCAGCAGACCACGATGCGTACGCCGGGATCAGCCAGCAGGGCGTCCACGTCGAGCATGTGCTCAGCCTAAGGGGCGGAGCGCAACAGTCCGGCAAGGTGCTGCACACCGGCCAGATCCACCCCGTCCGGCAGCAGCGGCAGCTCGACCACGGGCCGGCCCAGCGTCTCCAGCTCGCCGCGCAGTTCCTCCTCCAACGCGCGCCGCGCCTGGTGGTCGCGCGACTCGTCGAGCAGAGCCGTCACCGTACGCCGGTCGGTCGGCAGACCTGCTGCGGCCAGCCCGCGCTTGAGCTCGGCCTGAGTGACCCTGCCCTCGTCGAGCAGCGGTGGGCGGGCGCAGTTCACGATGATCCTCCCGACACTGATGTTGAGCGCGGTCAGCTCGCGCAGCGCGTCGGCGGTCTCCTGCACCGGCATCTCCTCCAGCAGGGTGACCAGGTGCACCGCAGTCATCGGCGAGCGCAGCAGCGCGGCGACGCCCTCGCTCTGCGACTTGATCGGGCCGAGCTTGGCCAGCTTCGCGGCCTCCGCGGTGACGTTCAGGAAGCGCCCGATCCGGCCGGTGGGCGGCGCGTCGAGCACCACCGACCGGTACACCCGCCGGCCGCTGTCGTCGGTGCGGGTGGTCGCCTCCTTCACCTTGCCGGTGAGCAGGATGTCGCGCAGGCCGGGGGCGACGGTGGTGGCGAAGTCGATCGCGCCCAGCTTGCGCAGCGCCCGCCCGGCCGCGCCCATCCGGTAGAACAGCTCCAGGTATTCCAGCAGCGCCTCCTCGGGGTCGACGGCAAGCAGCCGCACGTCCACGCCGACCTCGCCGAGCCGGCGCTCGGCGTACGGCAGCGGTTCCAGTTCGAACAGCTGGGCCAGGCCCTGCCGCCCCTCGACCTCCACCAGCAGCGTGCGCTGCCCGCCCGCGGCCAGCGCGAACGCCAGCGAGGCGGCGACGGTGGTCTTGCCGACCCCGCCCTTGCCGGTCACCACATGCAGACGGGCCGGCCAGGCAGTGTCATGTGCACTGCGCCGGGCCGGCCCGTCACTACCGTCGTTCAGCACCCCTCGATGGTGCCAGGTGGCTACTTCACCTCGCAGACGAACCAGCCCTCATGCTTGACGAGGGTCAATGTGAGCTTCTGCTCGGACATCTTCTCGTCGCTGGTGACCAGCTTGACGGTGACCTCGGCGGTCGCCTGGGTCGCCGTCTCGCCGGAGATCTTCGGGCTCTCCCAGGTGAAGTTCGGGCCCTTGAGCTGCGCCGTCTGGGACTTGATCTCGGCGATCTTCGCCTCGATCTCCTTGCGGTCGCGGGCGTCACCGCAGACCAGCTTCTCGGCGGCCGCGGCGTTGCCGCCGCTCTTGTAGACGGCCGTGAGGAAGCTCTGCGTGGCGTCCTTGGCCGACGTCGCGCCGGTGCCCTCGGTGTTGCGGGTCAGCAGCACGTACGCGCCGATGCCGCCACCGCACAGCAGCAGGAGCAGGCCGAGCACGATGCCGATGATCAGCGGAGCCTTGCTCTTCTTGGCCGGCGCGCCGGGCACCCCGGGCGTGCCCGGGTAGGTCATGCCCGGGTAGGCGGGCTGGCCGGACACGGGGTACGCGGGCTGGCCCGAGACCGGATACGCAGGCTGGCCCGAGACCGGATATGCGGGCTGGCCCGAGGTCGGGTATGCGGGCTGGCCCGAGACCGGGTAGCCGGGCTGCGCGGGGTACGCGGGCTGGCCGGAGACCGGGTAGCCGGACTGCGGCACGGTCGGGTACGCCGCGGTCGGCGGCGGGGTGGGGAAGGCCGGTGCGGGAGTGCCCGAGACCGGGGCGGGGGCGCCGGACGCCGGCGAGGCCGGCGGGTCCTCCGCGATCGGCAGCGTGGCCGGAGTCGGCGTGGCCGGGGTCGGCTGCGTGGCCGGCTGGGCCGGGGTCGGCTCCGCCTCGGGCGGCAGCGGCACCGCGGGCTGCGGCGCGGTCGGCGGCGTCACCGTCGCCGACGCGAACGGGTCGGCCGGCGGCGGGTACGCGGGCTGCGTCGGTTGCGGCGCGGTCGGCTGCTGCTCGTCGTGCGGCTGGGTCATGCGATCTCCCCTGGTCTTCTCTAACGAGGCCGCGACACTCAGCTGCCCCCGCGGCGGCTCAGCTTAACCGCACCTCGCACCCTGTCGCAGCAGGGATCGACCGGGCGGATCTTCCCGGCACGTTAGGTTATGCCCATGACGAAGTGGGAGTACGTCACCGTGCCTCTGCTGGTCCACGCGACCAAGCAGATCCTCGACAACTGGGGTGCCGACGGCTGGGAGCTGGTCCAGGTCGTGCCCGGCCCCAACCCCGAGCAGCTGGTGGCCTACCTGAAGCGGCCGAAGTCCGCCTGAGCACAACCCCGCGGATCCCGCGGTGAAGGAGACAAAGATGTCTGACCCGTACGAAAAGCTTGCTGAGCTGGGCCTGAAGCTGCCCGAGGTGGTCCCGCCCGTGGCGGCGTACGTGCCCGCGGTGCGCTCCGGCAACCACGTGTACGTCTCCGGCCAGCTGCCCATGGCCGACGGCAAGCTGCTGGCCACCGGCAAGGTGGGCGCCGAGATCAGCGCCGAGCAGGCGAAGGAGCTGGCCGCTCGGTGTGCGCTCAACGGCCTGGCCGCACTCGAATGGCTGGTCGGCCTGGACAAGGTCGTCCGAATCGTCAAGGTGGTGGGTTTCGTGGCCTCCGCCCCCGGCTTCACCGGTCAGCCCGGCGTCATCAACGGCGCGTCGGAGCTGTTCGGTGCGGTCTTCGGTGAGGCGGGCAAGCACGCCCGCAGCGCCGTCGGCGTCGGCGAACTGCCGCTGGGCTCCCCGGTCGAGGTGGAGCTGATCGCCGAGGTCCGCGACTGACCCGGGTTCACCGCCCCGCACTTCAATAGGCGTCGGCCTATCTGGATGAGTTCGATCGCGAATTTCTCATCCAGATAGGCCAACGTTTATGTCAAGCCGGGGCGGGCGGCCAGTGGGATGAAAGCTGACCGCCGCGGGAGCGGGCGACGCGCCCCGGGCTCAGTAGAGTTCTCGGCATGACGGCGCGGCTGACCTCGGAGCTCCTCCCGGCGTGGGTGACCTGGCTACGGGCACCCAACCCCGGCCCGATGACCCTCGACGGCACGAACACCTGGCTGCTCGACGACGGCACCGTCATCGACCCGGGCCCCGACGACCCCGCCCACCTCGACGCGATCGTCGCGGCCGGGCCGGTGCGCCGCATCCTGGTCACCCACGGCCACCACGACCACGTCGAGGGCGTGGCCAGCCTGGCCGCGATGACCGGCGCGAGCGTCGGCGAAGCGCCGGACTGGCTGACCGTCCTGGACAGTCCGGGACATACCGCCGATTCGGTATGTTTCCTCGCGGAGCGCGACGGAACACGCGTCGTGTTCACCGGCGACACCGTCCTCGGCCGCGGCAGCAGTGTGGTCGCCTGGCCCGACGGCGACGTCGGGGCATACCTGGCCAGCCTGGACACGTTGACCGGCTACCCCGTGCCGGGTCTGCCCGGACACGGGCCGGTGCTGCCGAACTGTGCGGTGGCCGCGGCCTGGCTGCGCGCCCACCGGCTGGAACGCCTCGACCAGGTGCGCGCGGCGCTGAAGCAGGGCGCCCGCACCCCCGAGGACGTGGTGAACATCGTCTACGCCGACGTCGAGCCGGGGATCCGGTTCGCGGCCGAGTGGACCGTGCGGGCACAACTGGCGTACCTCGCGACGTTGAGCGAGCTGTGAAGCCGTCATGACGTGTCCTGTCTGCGGCACCGTGCCGGTGCCCGCCGCCCGCTTCTGCCACCACTGCGGCGCGGCCCTGCCCGCGGCGGCGACGCTGCCCGCCACCGAGCGGCGCGTCGTCACCGTGCTCTTTGGCGACCTCTCCGACTTCACCTCGTGGTCGGAGGAGCTGGACCCGGAGCGGGTCGGCGCGGTCACCGACCGGGTGCTGTCCGCGCTGGCCGGCGCGGTGAAGACGTTCGGCGGGCACGTGGACAAGCTGACCGGCGACGGCATCATGGCCGTGTTCGGGGCCCCGGTGGCGCACGAGGACGACGCCGAGCGGGCGGTGCGGGCCGCGCTGTCGATGCAGCGCGCGGTGCGCCGGGTGCTCGACGACGAGCGCGGCGGCGGCGCGCCGACCGGCCTGCGGCTGGGGCTGAACACCGGGCCGGTGGTCGCGGGCGTGCAGGCCGGGCTGGAGTACACGGTCATCGGCGACACCGTGAACACCGCCGCCCGGTTGGCCGACGCGGCTGCCGTGGGCGCGGTCTACGCGGGGGCGCGCACGGTCGCGGCGACCGGTTCCGTGGCCGGCTGGCGCAACCTGCGGCCGCTGCGGCTGAAGGGCAAGCGCGAGCCGGTCGAGACGTACGAGCTGCTGGGCCTGCACGATGCCCGGGGCAGCCGGGCCGGGCTGGGCGAGGAGGGCCCGTTCGTTGGCCGCGAGCCCGAACTCGGTCGGGTCGCCGGCCGGCTGGCCGAGGTCGTGGACCGCGACGAGCCGCGGGTGCTGGTGTTCACCGCCGAGGCGGGCATCGGCAAGACCCGGTTCGCCACCGAGGTGGAGCGCTTCGCCAACGGGTATGAGGTCAGCGCGGGCCGCTTCGCGGCGCGTACCCAGGCGCGGGTGCTGCCGGTGCGGTGCGCCGCGTACGGCGAGCGCCGCCGCCTCGCGCCGCTGTCCGACCTGGTCAAACTTGCCATCGGCCTGCCCGCCGACTCCGCCACGGCGGTCACCCGGCAGGTCGCCGAGGAGCGGCTGCGGCGGTTGACCACCCGGCTGACCCAGCGCAGCGAGCCAGGCAAGCCGGTCAGCGTGGACGTCGACGCGCTGCTGTCGCTGCTCGGCTACGCCGACCCGAACGAGCTGGCGCAGTGGCACGGACTGTCCGGGGACGACCCCGAGCAGCCCGGCCGGGAGACCGCCACGCTCGCGGTCGCCGTGGCGCGGCTGCTGGACGCGCTGGCCACCGAGTCGCCGCTGGTCGTGATCGTGGACGACCTGCACGACGGCACCCCGGAGACCCTCGACGCGCTCGGCTTCGCGCTGGAGGAACTGACCGGGCCGGTGCTGGTGATCCTGCTGGGCCGCCCCGAACTGGTGCGCCGGGCCGGGCAGCTGACCCGGGTCGCCGACGCCGAGGCCAACACGCTGCCGCCGCTCCGCGGTGCGGACGCCGCACGGCTGCTCACCGCATACCTCAAGGGCGGACGGCTGCCGCAGGCCGACGAGGACCGGCTGCTGACCACCGCCCAGGGCAACCCGTTCTACCTGGCGGAGCTGACCACGCTGCTGATGGAGCGCGGCGCCCTGACCAAGGCCGGCGCGCAGTGGCGGCTCACCCCCGGCTCGCTGGGCAACCAGCTGCTCTCCCGGGACCTGGCCGCGGTGCTCGCGGCCCGCATCGACGCGCTGCCCACCGAGGCGCGGGCGGTGCTGCGCGACGCGGCCGTGGTCGGCGACACCGTGCCGACCGGCGCGCTGGAGGCGCTGCGCGAACGCCGTTCCGGCCGGGACGGGCGGCCCGCCGCCGTGGTCGCCGTCGAGCTGGAACGGGCCGTCGACGAGCTGCTGCAGCGCCGCATGCTGCGCCGGGTGCGGGGCGGGTTCGCCTTCGCCACCCCGCTGCTGCGCGAGGCCGCGTACGGCGGCGTCGGCAAGGCCGACCTCGCCGACCGGCACGCCTTCCTGGCCCGCTGGGCGGCGCCCGGCGAGCCGCCGGTGCAGGTCTCCTCGGGCCGCACCGTGCCGGGCCTCACCGGGGTGGACGAGGCGATGCGCGACGCCTTCGTGGCCGAGCACGCCGAACGCGCCACCCGCCTGGCCGACGCCGTACGGCTGCGCCCGGACGTGCCCGCCCGCCAGGTCGCGCCGCTCGGCGTGGCCGCGCTGGGCCGGGCCGCGCGCCGCGCGGGACAGTCCGGCGAACCCGCCGAGGCCGTCGGCTACGGCGAGCGCGCCGCGCGGCTGGCCCCCGGCGCGCTGCCGCTGCCCGACCGGCTCGTGCACGCCCGCTCGCTGCTGCAGTACGGCCGGATCGCCGAGGCGCTGCACGACGCCGAGAAGCTGGTCGCCGACGCCACCGAGGAGCCGCGCACCCGCGCCGGGGCGCTACTGCTGGCGGGCCGGGCACAGGTGGCGCAGGGTGACCCGCACCACGCCTACCGGCTCTGGTCGGAGGCGCTGACCACGGCCACCGACGCCGAGCTGCCCGGCGAGCGCGCCGAGGCGATGCGCCGGCTGGGCATGGCCGACTTCCTCGGCGGGCGGCTGGGCGACGCGTCCAGCCGGTTCGCCGGGGCGTACCAGATCGCGGTCACCGCGGGCGACCGCAAGTCGCAGGCCTGGTCGCTGCAGAATCTGGCCTGGGTGACCACCACCCGCGGCGACTTCGCCGGCGCGGACGCGGCGCTGGCCCGCGCGGCCAGGCTGTTCGCCGAGGCCAAGGACCCGGTGGGCCGGGCCTGGCTGCGCGGCACCACCGCGTTCGCCCGGCTGCTGTCGGGCCGGCTCAACGAGGCGCTGCGCCTGGCGCACGTGTTCCTGCCGTTCGGGGAGCGGGTCGGCGAGGCCTGGGCGGTCGGCACTCTGCGCGCGGTCGCCGCGTTCGCCGCCGCCGAGCTGGGCGAGCTGGGCGAGGCCGACCGGGAGGCACGCCGCGCCTACCGCGACTTCGCCGCCGCCAAGGACGTCTGGGGGCGCGGCTTCGCGCTGGTCGCCCGGGGCGTCGTGGCGCGCGGGCTGGGCGAGTACGGCCACGCCGAGGACCTGCTCGGCGAGGCGCTGGAGGAGGGCGAGAAGGTCGGCCACCCGCTGCTGGTGGGCATGGCCGGCACGGTCCGCGGCTTCGTGGCGCTGGACCGCGGCGATTTCGAGGCCGCCGAACTCGACGCCCGGTCCGTGCTGACCATGGTGTCGCCGTACGGCGTGCTCGACCCGGCGCGGGTCGGCCCGCGGGCGCTGCTGGGCGCGGCCCGGCTGGCCGCGGGCGACACCGCGATGGCGATCCGCCTGCTGACGCCGGTGGCGGCCGCGCCGCACGCGCCGTCCATGCTCTACTCCCGCCGCCAGGGCGTCGCCCTGTACGCCGAAGCACTGCTCGCCGCAGGGCAGATCGAGGAGGCGCTGGCCGCCGCCGAGCTGGCCGAGTTGCTGCCCGCGGTGGACGTGCGCAGCCTGGTGCGCTCCGCCGCGGTGTACGCCCGGGTGCTCGCCGCGGCCGGGCGGGACGAGCAGGCGCTGGTCGCAGCCGAGCGGGCCCGGGCGCTGGCGGACGGGACCCAGCAGACGAGTGAGCGCGCCGTTGCATTGGCGACATGGGGTGCCGTCACGTCGGGGCGAGGCGCTACCGTCTAGCCCGTGAAGCACACGCCCGCCTTCCCGGAGATCCCCGGACTCACGGATCTGTCGCTGCTCGCCATCGGCGGCTACGCGACGATCTTCCGTGCCGTGCAGGGGTCGGTCGGGCGTGAGGTCGCGGTCAAGGTGGAGAACCGCACCATCGACAGCGACCGGGACCGGTCGCGTTTTCTGCGCGAGGCGCGGGCCGCGGGCAAGATGTCCGGCCACCCGCACGTGGCCGACCTGTTCGACGCGGGGGTGACCGCGGACAACCACCCCTACCTGATCATGGAGTTGTACGCGGGCTCGTACCAGGACCGCATGCCGCTGCGCCCGCACGAGGTGCGCGACCTCGGCGTGAAGATCGCCGACGCGCTCGCCGACGCGCACGAGCGGGGCGTGGTGCACCGCGACGTGAAGCCGGCGAACATCCTGATCAGCCACTTCGGCGAGCCGGCGCTGGCCGACTTCGGGCTGGCCATCCTCGCCGAGATCCGCGACCCCGACATCACCCTCGACGTGATGACCCCGGCGTACGCGCCGCCCGAGGCGTTCCGCCGCGCCGAGCCCGCGCCGCCCGGCGACGTGTACGCGCTCTGCGCCACCCTGTACGCCCTGCTGCGCGGCGCCCCGCCGCGCTGGGAACGCGACCACCCGCCCGGCCTGCTCACGCTGATCGAGATGTTCGCCCAACCGGTGCCGGACCTGCCCGAGGTGCCCGCCGCGCTGTGCGCGATCCTGCGCCAGGGCATGGACAACGATCCCGCCGCCCGGCCCACCGCGCGGGCGCTGGAGGAACTGCTGGCCGACGTCGACCTGGACGGCCCGGCGCAGGAGAACCAGTCGACGGTGGACGTGTCGAACGTCGCCGGGCCCGAGATCCCGGCCCAGCGCCAGGGCTTCTTCGGCAACCTCATCGACAAACTGTTCCAGTGATCGAACCGGGTTCCGGGCCGTCCCGGCGGCCCGTCCGGGGCCTCGATCACCCCCGGGTGTAAGTCACGACGCGCCGTCGGGCGCGTGTCGCCCTCCTTGAACCACTCGTTGCTCTGGTGTCAACAAGCGGTGGAGCACCGAGGAGCAGGTTCACCATGGCGACTCTCGACACCGCGCTGGACCCCCGCGCGCCCTCGTTCCTGGACAACCGAAGCACCGCCCAGGCGGCCCTGCGTGCGCTGGAACAGGCGCACGGGCAGGCCCGTGACGGCGGCGGCGAGAAAGAGGTCACCCGGCACCACGCCCGTGGCAAACTGCTGCCCCGCGAGCGCATCGAGCTGCTCGTGGACTCCGACACGGCGCTGCTGGAACTCGCCGCGACGGCGGGCCGCGAGGCCGGCGAGCCGGTCGGCGCCGGGCTGGTGACCGCGCTGGGCGTGGTCGACGGCATCGAATGCATGCTCATCGCCAACGACCCGACCGTGTACGTCGGCGGACCGGCCCAGGCGGGACGGGCGAAGTTCGCCCGCGCCGTCGAGCTGGCCGACCGGCACCTGCTGCCGCTGGTGCTGCTGCTGGAGTCGACGCCGGAGGAGCCGGGCCGCTTCGGCGTGCCCGATCCCTGCTTCGCGCGGCTGGGGCGGATGGCCGCACCGGTGCTCTGTGCCGTGTTCGGCCCGCTGGACGCCTGGCTCGGCCCGCTGCCCGACCTGGCCGACCACACCATCACGGTGCGCGGGCGCGGGGATGCGGCCCGGATGGACATGGTCGCCGAGGACGAGCGCGACGCGCTGCGCATGGTGCGTCAGACGGTGCGCCGGCTGGTCACCTACCAGCACGGGGCGCAGCCGAGTGCGGTCGAGCCGCCGCGGTACGAGGTGGAGGAGCTGCTGGCCGTCGCCAGCGCGGACCCGGCCGCGGTGACCGAGCCGCGCGAGGTGCTGGCCCGGGTGCTCGACGGCTCCGACCTGGACGAGTTCCGTCCGCAGCGGGGCGGTGCGCTGCTGGCCGGGTTCGGCGCGGTGCACGGCCACCCGGTGGCGGTGCTGGCGGCGACCGGTCCGGCGATCGACCCCGACAGCGCCGACAAGGGCGTGGAGCTGGTCCGGCTGGCCGGCAAGGCGGGCGTGCCGGTGCTGGTGCTGGCCAACCCGGCCGGGCACACCCTGCCGGACAGCTCCGCGCTGCTGCTGCGGGCGCTGGCGCAGGCCGACCGGATCACCCTGGTGCTGGGCACCTCGCCCGGCTCCTGGGCACTGGCCGGGCCGGGCTTCCGGTTCAGCTGGCCGGTGGGCGAGGGGTCCACTGAGCCGTACGACGGCGTGATCGACCCGCGCGACACCAGGACCGTGCTGGGCATCTGCCTATCGGTGAGCGCGTCGCCGGCCCGCAAGGCACCGGGCAACGCGCCAGAGCGTGAGGTGGCGTCATGATCCGCAGACTGCTGGTGGCCAACCGGGGCGAGATCGCCCGTCGCATCTTCGCGACCTGCCGCGCGGTCGGGGTGGAGACCGTCGCGGTCTACTCGATCGCCGACACCGACTCCCCGTACGTCGCCGAGGCCGACTACGCCGTACAGCTGCCGGGTTCCGCCCCGAGCGCGACCTACCTGCGCGGGGACCTGATCCTCGCGGCCGCCCGCAAGACCGGTGCGGACGCGATCCACCCCGGCTACGGCTTCCTCGCCGAGAACGCCGACTTCGCCGCGATGGTGGCCGACGCCGGGCTGACCTGGGTCGGCCCGCCCGCCAAAATCATCTCGGTGATGGCCTCGAAGATCGACGCGAAGGCGCTGCTGGCCGAGGCCGAGGTGCCGGTCCTGCCCAGCTGGACCGATCCGTCCGCGGTGGACGAGTATCCGGTGCTGGTCAAGGCGGCCATCGGCGGCGGCGGCCGCGGCATGCGCATCGTGCGTGACGCCGAATCACTGGGCGAGGCGGTCTCCTCGGCCCGGCGGGAGGCGTTCGGCGCCTTCGGCGACTCCACGGTGTTCTGCGAGCGCTACGTCGAGCAGGCCCGCCACATCGAGGTGCAGATCGTCGCCGACCAGCACGGCAACATCGTGACGCTGGGCGAGCGCGAGTGCTCCATCCAGCGCCGGCACCAGAAGATCATCGAGGAGGCGCCGTCGCCGGCCGTCTCCCCGGAACTGCGCGAGAACCTGTGCGCCGCGGCCGTGCTGGTCGCCGAGGCCATCGGCTACGTCGGCATCGGCACGGTGGAGTTCCTGCTCAGCCCGGACGGGGAGTTCTACTTCCTGGAGATGAACACCCGGCTGCAGGTCGAGCACCCGGTCACCGAGTGCGTCACCGGATTCGACCTGGTCCGGCTGCAGATGTACCTGGCCGAGGGCGGGCAGCTGCCGTTCGCGTCCGCGCCGCCCATGCGCGGGCACTCGATCGAGGTGCGGCTGTGCGCCGAGGACCCGGCCAGCAACTGGCTGCCCGCCACCGGGCAAGTGCACCGGTTCGAGGTGCCCGAGGTCTCGGCCCAGTTCCGGCCCATGCTCCAGCCCGGCATCCGGGTCGACTCCGGCGTCGAGCCCGGCACCGTCGTCGGCGTGCACTACGACTCGCTGCTGGCCAAGCTCGTGGCCTGGGCGCCCACCCGCTACGAGGCCGCCCGCATGCTGGCCGGCACGCTGGCGCGGACCCGCATCCACGGCCTGGTCACCAACCGCGACCTGCTGGTCCGGGTGCTGCGGCACCCGGCGTTCCTCACCGGCCAGATCGACACCGGCCTGCTGGACCGGCAGCCCGAGGTGTTCGCGCCGCTGCTGTCCTCGGTGGAGGCGGTCCGGCTCAGCTGCCTGGCCGCGGCCCTGGCCGCCGCCGCCGGGCGGCGGGCGGCGGCCCCGGTGCAGCGCGGCATCCCGTCCGGCTGGCGCAACGTGCCGACCGGTGCACAGACCGTGGTGTACGACGGACCCGCCGGCCCGGTCGAGGTCGGCTACCGCCTCGACGGCACCGGCGCGCTCGCGCAGTGGTGGGTCCGCGCGGTCGACCCCGAGGAGCTCGACCTCGCCGGGCTGGGCCAGGTCGGCCCGGTCGACGACCACCCGCCCGTCGCAGTCGTCTCGGCCGCCCCGGACGAGGTCGTGCTCGACGTGGCCGGCATCCGGCTCGCCCTGCACGTGCACGAGGTCGGCGAGACCGCGTACGTCGACAGCGCCGAGGGCTCGCTCGCCCTGCGCCGGCTGCCCCGCTTCCCGGAGCCGGTGCAGGAGCTGGAGGAGGGCTCGCTGACCGCGCCGCTGCCCGGTGCGGTGGGCCGGGTGCTGGTCGCGCCCGGCCAGCGCGTCGGTGCCGGCGACCTGCTGCTGACCCTCGAGGCGATGAAACTGGAGCACCCGGTGCACGCCCCCGCGGACGGCGTGGTCGCCGTGGTCACGGTCCGCCCCGGCGTACTCGTCGACACCGGCGCCCTCCTCGCCGTCCTCACCCCGGCCTGATCCGGTCCTACCTGGCCCCACCTGCCGTAACTCTTAAAGACTCGCGCCCACAGGAGCTTCCTGTGGGCGCGAATCTTTAAGACTTGTCGGGTGGCCGGGTGGCCGAGGGATCGGGACTGGGGCGGTTGTTGGGGGAGCGCCTGACGGGGGACGAGAAAGGACGCCCCCCGGTGGACTGGATGGTGTCCGGTCCGGGGGACGTCCTTCGGTGGTGCGTTGGTCAGCGCGGGTCTTCGGTCAGCGAAAGGGAGTCGCGCTGGTTGCCGGCCTGCCGGCGAGGTGAGGCGGGTGCAGTGTTTCGCCGGTTCCGGTCCGCGGGTGACTTCTCAAGTCATCGTGGGCCGTGCCCGCCGGCAGGCCGGACGGTTACTGGTTGGCGGACGCGCCGCCGACGCTCCAGGCGGCCGCGTCACCCAGCACGCCCACGGCGACGCCGCTGACGTTGATCGGGATCTGGATCGGCGCGTACACCTGGGTGCCGTTCAGGATGCCGTGGTTGCCGGCGCTGATCATCTTGACGTCACCGTCGTGCTGGTGGTGGCGACCCTGGTGGTTGTGGCTGTGGTCGTGACCGTGGTCCGGGCAGGGCTGCGGCCGCGGGCGCGGCTTGGGCTTCGGGTGGTGGTTGTTGCCGCCACCGTGACCGCCGCAGCCGCTGTTGCAGGTCGTGCCGTTGCCGCCGCCGTTGCCGCCGGTGCTGTTGTTGCCCTCGGTGGCGTCGCTCTCGGTGTCGAAGCGGCCCATGGTGCCGACCGCGTCCAGCGCGCCGATGTCGATCGCGTCGGCGCCGCGCGCCACACCCTGGTTGCCCAGCAGGCCGCCGACCACCGGCAGTCCGCCCTTGGTCAGGTCGCCGACCAGCGGCAGGCCGCCGTTGCCGAGGCTGCCGACGAGCGGGAGACCGCCGTTGCCGAGGTTGCCGACCAGCGGGAGGCCGCCCTTGGTCAGGTCGCCCACCAGCGGCAGGCCGCCGTTGGCCAGGCCGCCCACCAGCGGCAGGCCACCCAGCAGGTCGCCGGACTCGGCCGACTCGCGACCGTACCCGTCGTGGTCGTCGTCGTGGTCGCAGCGGCTGTCGCACTGGTGCTTCTTCTTGTGGTGGTCGCCGTCGATGTCGGCGCTCGCGCCGCCGTCGCACCACGCCGAGGCGCTGCCGAGCACGCCCGCGGCCACGCCGCACACGTTGATCGGAGCCTGGATCGGCGCGAAGACCTGCGTGCCGTTCAGGATGCCGTGGTTGTTGGTGCTGATCAGACGGGCGTCGAAGACACCGTCGAGCTCGGCGGCGCTGCCGCCGGTGCAGCCGGCGACCGCGTCACCGCCCACGCTCGCGGCGACGCCGCAGAGGTTGATCGGAGCCTGGATCGGAGCGAAGACCTGGGTGCCGTTGAGCACCCCGGTGTTGCCCGCACTGATGACGGTGGCCTCGGCGTACGCGGCGGTGCCGGTGGCCATGACCGCGCCGGCAGTGAGAGCGCCGGCCTTCAGTGAGCGTCGAACCCACGTGTTCATAGTGGTAGGGACCTCTTTCGATCGTCGGAGACATCCGACCGACCGATCGAGGCGGTGCAAGAGGTGTCCAGTTCGCCCAGGCACAGGCGAAAGGTCACCGCACGATCGGTCAATGTGGACACGTCTAGCCGCGCTCAATTTGCGAGGTTCGCGACCACTCGGACCAACGAAGTCCCACTGGGGCTGACATGTCAGCGACAAGTTCCCGACACTTTGACCAGCCAATATGTACAGGTTTGTCCGGATTTGACCACGATCCAGAAGGTTCCACGGACCACCCGCCGCAACACCTAACGACGCGGCCCCTCATCCGTCGCTCGGCTGCCCCACATCGTCCGAACGTATGACCTCACCAGTCGCCACCCGCCGACGCTCACCCCTGCGCGGCCCCGGATGCGCCCACGCCGTGCCGCGCAAGATCATCCGACTTGCCCGGCAGGTGTGCGTATCTTGAGCGCGCATTCGCCCATGTGCCGGGCAAGCCGAGCGATCATGCCCGGCCCGGCGCGGTCCGGCGCGGTGCGCGGTCGTGGGTGGTCGTGGGGCATTGGGTGTGGACATGGTCGCGCCCACCGTCGCGTGCCGGTGGGCACGGGAGGTGGGCGCGGGGTGGTGCGGAAGGTCAGACGCGGGCGCGTCGGGCCAGGCGCTCCGGGTCCAGGATGATGACGCTCTTGCCGTCGAGGCGCAGCCAGCCGCGCGAGGCGAAGTCGGCCAGGGCCTTGTTCACCGTCTCGCGCGAGGCGCCGACGAGCTGCGCCAGCTCCTCCTGGGTGAGGTCGTGGGTCACCCGGAGCACGCCGCCGTCGCGGGTGCCGAATCGGCCCGCCATCTGCAACAGGTTCTTGGCGACCCGGCCGGGCACGTCGGTGAAGATGAGGTCGGCCAGCGCGTCGTTGGTGCGGCGCAGGCGGCGGGCCAGCACGCGCAGCAGCTGCTCGGCGATCTCGGGCCGGTTGTTCAGCCAGGGGCGCAGGGCCTGCTTGCGCAGCCGGGCCAGGCGCACGTCGGTCACCGCGGTGGCCGTGGCGGTGCGCGGGCCGGGGTCGAACAGGGAGAGCTCGCCGAGCATGTCGGAAGGCCCCATCACGGAGACGAGGTTCTGCCGGCCGTCGGCGGCGCGTCGGCCCAACTTGATCTTGCCGGAGAGTACGATATAGAGGCTGTCTCCAGGCTCACCCTCGTTGAACACGATCTCGCCCTTGCGGATCTCGATCGTTTCCATCTCACGAGCAAGTGCCTCGGCGGCCTCCGGGTCGACACCCTGGAAGATCCCGCTACGAGCCAGCACCTCGTCCATCGCCTACCTCCATCGACGCGGATCGTGGGCATACCGTGGATTAACTCGTCGCTACACGTACGCCGCGCGAGGTCAGTCTAGGCGCACGCAGGTGGCAACCGGACGCCAACCCCCGTAATCCTGCGACCTCGGCCGGTGCCGGTCGTGGCACCGGGCGGGTAGAGTGCCCGGCGATGTCCACACACCCCCTGAGCCGCCCCGATACCCCCGCATCGTCCGCGCAAACGCCGCCCCGCTCCACCATGGACCGGGTGTTCGGGTCGCTTCGCGCGCGTCCGGGGGTCTCTGCCGCGGGCGCGATCGTGCTCCTTGTCACAGTCGTCGGCCTGGGCTTCTCGGCCCTGACCTCGCCGGCCGACGCCGTCACGGCGCAGTGGCACACCCCGGAGGGTGCCGCCGTCACGCCGACGACCGCCCCCGCCGAGCCCACCGCGGACCCGGCGGCCAACGCCATCAGTATGTCCGCGACCGGCGACATCATCATGGGCGACGCGCCGCAGGATCTTCCGCCGAACGGCGGCAAGGGCTACTTCGACAAGATCAAGCCGTTGCTGCCCGCGGATCTGGTGATGGGCAACCTGGAGCAGCCGATCACGGACGAGACGGGCACCGGCAAGTGCCCGCAGCCCAAACCGGGCGAGCCGGTCAACTGCCACCAGTTCCGGGTGCCGCCGTCCTACGCCCAGCACCTGGTGGACGCCGGGTTCGACCTGCTCAATACGGCCAACAACCACAGCCGTGACTTCGGCAACGCCGGGTTCACCAACACCCAGCGGGCGCTGGACTCCGCCGGGCTCAAGCACACCGGGGCCACCAACCAGATCACCGTCGCCGACGTCAAGGGCGTGAAGGTCGCGGTGCTGGGCTTCTCCTCGTACGCCGGCAACAACCCCCTGCTCAACCTGACTGCGGCCAAGACGATCGTGGCGAAGGCCGCGGAGCAGGCGGACCTGGTCGTGGTGCAGGTGCACATGGGCGCCGAGGGTGCGGACAAGAGCCACGTCCGGCCGGGCACCGAGAACTTCCTGGGCGAGAACCGGGGCAATCCGCACGCCTTCGCCCGTGCCGTGATCGACGCCGGCGCCGATCTGATCATCGGGCACGGCCCGCACGTGGTGCGCGGCATGGAGTTCTACAAGGGCCGGCTCATCGCGTACAGCCTGGGCAACTTCGCCGGCGGCGGCCAGCTGCGCAGCGAGGGCCGGCTGGGCTGGGGCGGCGTGCTGAAGGTGACCCTGAACCCGGACGGCGGCTTCGTCTCCGGGCAGTTCCACTCCACGATCTTCAGCGGCACGCACGGCGTCCCGCAGCCCGACACCAAGGAGCGGGCGCTCGGGCTGATCACCCAGATGACCAAGGAGGACTTCGGCGCGAGCGGCGCGGTGCTGAGCGCGGACGGGGCGATCAGCGCACCCGCGACGTAGGCTCTCTGCCGTGGTATCGGTGACGGGCGAGACCGACCTGGCGCGCAAGCGCCGGGTCCGGCGGATGGCGCGCGAACTCGCCGTCATCCATCCAGACGCGCACTGCGAGCTGGACTTCACTGACCCCCTCGAACTGGCGGTCGCCACCATCCTGTCGGCGCAGACCACCGACGTGCGGGTCAACCTGACCACCCCGGCCCTGTTCGCGAAGTACCGCACCGCCGCCGACTACGCCGGGGCGGACCGGGTCGAGCTGGAGGAGATGCTCCGCCCGACCGGCTTCTTCCGGAACAAGGCGGCCTCCCTGATGGGCCTGGGCCAGCAGCTCGTCGACCGGTTCGGCGGCGAGCTGCCGCGCACCCTGCCGCAGCTGGTGACGCTGCCCGGCATCGGCCGCAAGACCGCCAACGTGATCCTCGGCAACGCCTTCGGCGTCCCCGGCATCACCGTGGACACCCACTTCCAGCGGCTGGTCAACCGCTGGGCGTGGACGGCGGAGACCGACCCGGTGAAGATCGAGCACGCGGTCGGGGCGCTGGTCGACAAGCGCGACTGGACGATGCTGTCGCACCGGGTGATCTTCCACGGTCGCCGGGTCTGCCACGCCCGCAAGCCCGCCTGCGGCGCCTGCCCGCTGGCGAGCATGTGCCCGTCGTACGGCACCGGCCCGACCGATCCCGCCGAGGCGGTCAAGCTGCTCAAGGGTCCGCGTGCCGCGGAGATCGCCGCCCTCGCCGGGGTCGGCGCATGAGCCTGCCCACCCAGCGGGCCCGCCGTCAGGGCCTGCACCAGGCCGCGCTTTCCGGGAAAATGTCGCCACCCGCCGCCGTGAAGCGGCGTCTTTCCGTGACGGGCGCCCTGGCTGCGGCCGTGACCGCCGCGACCCTGCTGGCCGGGTGCACGGCTTCGGGCGCGGCGCAGCCCGATGAGCCGGTGCCGCAGCCGTTCGCGGCCTGCGCTCCGCTCATCGGCGGCCCGGCCGCCCCGAACGCGACCCTCCCGTCGAGCGACACCGCGGCACCCGGCGGCACGGCCGCCACCGCGTCCGGCGGGGCCGGTTCGGGCGGCGGCAAGACCCGCGTGATCCGGCTGCCGGACCTGTCCCTCGACTGCATGGCCGGGGGCGCTCCGGTGCGCCTGGCCGAGTTGCGCGGGCCGCTGGTGATCAACCTGTGGGCGTCCTGGTGCCCGCCGTGCCGCCAGGAGTTGCCCGCCTTCCAGCGGCTGGCCGAGAGCGGCCGGGTGCCGGTGCTCGGTGTGGTCACCGAGGACGGCCGCGACGCGGCGGCCTGGCTCGCCGACGAGCTGAAGGTGAGCCTGCCGACCGTGTACGACCGGTCCGGCGGGCTTAAGACCGCCGTCGGCGAGAACCTGCTGCCGCTGACGCTGTTCGTCGGGGCGGACGGCCGGGCGACCGTCTACCGCGACGTCGCGCTGACCGACCAGACCCTGGCGCAACGGGTCGAGCAGCACTTCGGCCGTGCATGAACGGGCGCAACGAGGGGAAGTCATGAGCGAAGTGGCCACCAGGCAGCCGCCGGCATGGTTCGAACCGCTGCTGACCCGGGTGCGCGCCGCGCGTGCCGTCGACTTCACCCGCATCCCGACCCCCGACGAGGGCGGCCGGCCCGCCGCCGTGCTCATCCTGCTGGCCGAGGGCGAGCAGGGCCCTGACGTGCTGATCATGCAGCGCTCCGCGACCCTGCGCAACCACGCGGGCCAGCCCGCGTTCCCCGGCGGCGCGGTGGAGCCGGAGGACGCCGACCTGACCGCGACCGCGCTGCGCGAGGCGAACGAGGAGGTCGGGCTGGACCCGACCAGCGTCACCGTGCTGGCGCAGCTGCCCACGCTGTGGATCCCGGTCACCGACTTCCTGGTCACCCCCGTGCTGGCCTGGTGGCATGCGCCGCACCCGGTCGGCGCGCACGACCCGCGCGAGGTGGCGCACGTGGCCCGGCTGCCGCTGGCCGAGCTCGCGGATCCGGACCACCGGCTGCGGGTGCGCCACTCCAGCGGGTGGATCGGCCCGGCGTTCCAGTCGCGCGGCATGCTCGTCTGGGGTTTCACCGCCGGCGTGCTGTCCACGCTGCTCGAACTCGGCGGCTGGGCGCGGCCCTGGCCCACCGACCGGATCGAGGCCCTGCCCACCCCGCCCGCCACGCTTAGTGGCACCGCCGATGTCCCTTCCGTAGGCTGAGCCGATGTCGGTCGTCGACGGTGTCCTGATCATCCTGCTGTTGCTGTTCGGTGTGAGCGGCTACCGGCAGGGTTTCGTGGTGGGCGTGCTCTCGTTCATCGGATTCTTCGGGGGCGCCCTGATCGGCCTCCAGCTCGGGCCGCTGCTCGCCGGGCTGCTCGACGACTCGGTGCTCAAGCTCGTGGTGTCGCTCATCGCCGTGTTCGGCCTGGCCGTGCTCGGCCAGTCGCTGGCCGGCTGGTGGGGCGGCAAGCTGCGGCGGGCGATCACCAACCGGGCCGGGCAGACCGTCGACGACCTGGGCGGCGCGGTGGTCTCGGTGCTCGCCGTGTCGCTGGTGGCCTGGCTGGTCGCGGTGCCGCTGAGCGACGCCGCGCAGCCCGGGCTGGCCAAGGCGGTGCGCAGCAGCAGCCTGCTCGCGGCGATCGACTCGGTGATGCCGGGCGAGGCGAAGGCGCTGACCGAGGCGCTGCGCGACACCGTCGACACGAACGGCTTCCCCGAGGTGTTCGGCGACCTGGTGCCGACCCAGGTCAAGGAGGTGCCTGCGCCGGATCCGAAGCTGAAGGGGTCGCAGGTCGTGCTGAACGCCAAGAAGTCCGTGGTGAAGGTGCTCGGCAGCGCGCCGAGCTGCAGCCGCCGCATCGAGGGCTCCGGCTTCGTCTTCGCCGACGAGCACGTGATGACCAACGCGCACGTGGTGGCCGGCACGAAGACGATCCGGATCGAGCTCAACGGGGCCCGGCTTACGGGCAAGGTCGTGGTGTACGACCCCGAGCGCGACCTCGCCGTGATCCACGTGCCGTCGCTGAACGCGCCGGTGATGCGCTTCGCGAACTCGCCCGCCAAGACCGGCGCCGACGCGATCGTGCTGGGCTTCCCGCTGGACGGGCCGTACGACGCGCAGTCGGCGCGGGTGCGCGACGTCGGCGACATCACCGGCCCGGACATCTACGAGGACGGCACCGTCACCCGCGAGGTCTACACCATCCGCGGCCTGGTGCGCAGCGGCAACTCGGGCGGCCCGCTGGTCGCCGCGGACGGCAGCGTGCTCGGTGTGATCTTCGCGGCGGCCGCCGACGACCCCAACGTCGGCTACGCGGTCACCGCGGACGAGGCCTCCACGGTCGCGCTGATGGGCCGCACCCGCACCAGCGGGGTGGGCACCGGCAAGTGCGCCTGAGCCGTCACCGGCCGTCGGGCGCCTGCTGAGGACTCAGCGGCTTCGGGCAGCCCGGCTCGGTGTCACCGGCCGTCGGGCAGCCTGCTCGATTTGAGGTCCGCGCGGCGCAGCGCGGTGATCGCGCCGCCCGCCAGCGCGACGACCCCGACCAGGGCCAGGTTCAGCCCACCGCGCTCGCGGCGCGGCAGCGCCTCGGCGGTGGCCTCGGCCGTGGCGGACGGCGATGTGGCCGGCGAGGGGCTCCTCGTCTGGGCCGGTGCCGTGCCGAAGCCCGCCTTGCCCGGCGGCGGCGCGGTGTCCAGCGTGTTCGTCCGGACCGGTGTCACCTCGGCGGTCAGCGCGGCGACCGGATCGACCAGGCCGTAGCCGTACTCGTCGTCGCGTCCCGCCGGCCCGAGATCCTGCGCGGTCGTGATCAGGCGCTGCACCACCTCGGCGGCGGGCATGTCCGGCCAGCGGGAGCGGACCAGGGCTGCGGTCGCCGACACCAGCGGGGCGGCGAAGCTGGTGCCCTGCACCTTCCAGTAGCCGCCGGGCCGGGCGCCGACCAGGTCGGTGCCGGGCGCGGCCAGCACGGCCTGCTCGCCGGTGAGCGAGCCCTGCCAGAGCTGGTGTTGGGTGCCAGGAGCGATCGCGGTGACCGCGAGCACGCCCGGCTCGCGGGCCGGATACCAGATCTCGGTGGGGCCTCCGGTGCTCACGTTGCCGACGCAGGCGACCACGACGACGTCCTTGGCGAACGCGTAGTCGATGGCCTCGGCCAGCGCGTCGCTGGCGATGCCGCCGCCCAGGGACAGGTTCACCACGTGCGCGCCGTGGTCCACCGCCCAGCGGACCCCTTCGGCGACCACCCGCGCGTCGTCGTACTTGTTGCCCTCGTCGAGCACCCGTACCGGCAGGATCTTCGCCTTCGGCGCGAGCCCGACGACCCCGCGGCCGTCGTCGGCGCGGCCGGCGATCAGCGCGGCGACCGTCGTGCCGTGGCCGACCGGGTCGTCGCGGCCGTCGCCGGAGTTGTCCACCAGGTCCAGGCCGTTCAGCACCTGGCCGTTCAGATCGGCATGGTCGCCGACGCCGGAGTCGACCACCGCGACGGTGACGCCCGCGCCGTCGGCCAGCTGCCACGCCCGCGTGGCGTGCAGCGTGGCCAGCTGCCACTGGTCGTCGGCGGTGCCGGCACGGGACGCGCGCTGCTCCGCGGCGCCTGCCCGCAGCTCTGCGACCTCGGGCGTGGCGGCGTCCTGCGGCGTGGTCGCGGCCAGGCTGCCCAACGCGGCCAGTATCAGCGCCCCCACGACGCGTAGCAGCGCCGTCGCATCTTTTCGCGGCACGGCGCTGACCAGGCGGGGAGTCCGGAGTCTGGACACAGTGCCGCCATTCTCACACGGCTTTCCGCGCGGAGGAAGAATCGCCGCCCGTCTCACTGAGACGGGCCGACGAGCCGACTATGCCGCCCAGCCCTGGATCAGTCCGTAGATGCCCAGCACCCAGGCCGCCACCGGCACCACCGAGACGACCACCAGCAGGTCGAACAGGTCCGCGGCGCGGCCGACGTACGGCGAGGGGGCCTTGCGGGACCAGGTCTGCCCGGCCAGCACGATCACCATGGCCAGCACCACGGTGCCGACCGCGAAGAACGCCCGGGTGCTGCCCTCGGACAGCCACACCGCCGCGCCCAGCAGGAGCAGGTGGCCGAACAGGCCCGCGGCGACCAGCGGCACCCGCTGGCGCACCGTGACGAACAGGCGCGAGCGCAGCAGCAGCGCGGTCGCGCACACCGCGACCAGCACCCGGCCGGCGGTGCCGCCCGAGGTGACCAGGATCAGGCCGGCCGCCGCCATCAGCACGGCGTATCCGATCAGCATGCCCGTGAGCAACTCCTCCGAGCGTGCCACGGCGGCGAACACGCGGGAGCGGTCGGGCAGGTCCGTGGCGGCCCCGCGGCTCGCCGGCACCATCGCGAACGCGTTCTCGCCGTCGGCCGGGCGCGGCGGGGTGACCGAGGGCACCGGCACCTTGCCGAACCGGATGGCCAGCACCGGCACCAGGCCGATGCCGCAGACCAGGGCGCTGACCAGGACGGCGGCCGCACCGGCCGCGCCCAGCCCGGCCAGCAGCGCGGTCAGCGCGCCGAGCAGTCCGGCGGTGCCGCCCGCGGTGAACACCCGCAGGCCGTGGCCCACCCCCGCGGCGCCGAGCATCGCGAACAGCAGCACCGCCACGCAGCCGACCAGCAGCTGCGACGCGCCGAGCCAGGACGGCAGCCCCGGCGCGCCCGCGCCGTCCGCACCGCCGAGCACCAGTGCGCCACCCGCGAACGCGTACGGCAGGGCGAAGCCCGCCAGGGCGCTGCCGGTGACGCCGTCCCCGTACGCCCGGGACGCGAGCACGCCGCCGACCAGCAGCAGCACCGCCACGGTCAGGCCGAGGTAGCCGCCCGGCGTCCACTCCGGACCGCCGTGCACCAGTGCCAGCACCCCCGCCACCAGCAGCACGCCCGCGCCGACCAGGGTGGCCATCCGGGTGGCCGCAGGCGTCCACACCGTGCCGCGGCGGCGCGCGCCCTCGGCGATCGCCTCGACGACGTCGTCGTACTCCAGCTCCGGCCACTGTTCCTGGGCCGGGACCAGGTGCAGGATCTCACCGTCGCGCACCGACTGCTGCTGCAGCGACATGCTCTCGGTCAGCGGGCTGCCATCGGCCCGGCGCAGCACCCAGCCGCCGTGCTGCTCGCCGTCGTCGGCAAGGCCGACCCCGGCGTGGCGCAGCAGATCCGGCAGCAGATCCACGACGGTCACCTGCTCGGGCAGCGCCACGTCGACGCGGCGCTGCGGCGTGTGCAGCGTGATGCGGGCAAGGCCGGTGGGGGACGCGGTCGTGGCGGCGGGGTAGCTCACCCGGTACGTCTACCACGTCGTGCCGCAGCGCGTCATCCCGCGCAGCCCGCGCACGGGCGGCCGAACGTGAGATGGCCTAGCATGACGGGCGGCCGACCGTCTTGGGGAGGGCGTCGCAATGGGAACGGTGATCGTCAAGCGGGCGCCCCGGCGGCCCGCGCCGGAGATCCCGGCCGGGGAGCTCGTCATCGACGCGCCGCCGGAGATTCCGCAGGCCGCGGGCGGGCGGTGGCAGCAGGCCATGATGATCCTGCCGATGCTGGGCAGCGGCCTGGGCATGGCGATGATGGTCGGCCGCGGCAACGGCGACAAGATGTCCTATGTGGCCGGCGGCATGATGGGCGTGTCCAGCCTCGGCATGATCGCCGCGAGCCTGATGAACGGCGCCGGCCAGCCGAAGAAGGCCGAGATGATGGCGGCGCGCCGGGAATACCTGCGCCACCTGGCGGGCCTGCGCCGCCGGGCTCGCCAAGCCGTCCAGCAGCAACGTACGGGCCTGTTCTACCGCCACCCCGACCCGCAGCGGCTGTGGTCCACGGTGGACAGTTTCCGGCTCTGGGAGCGCCGCCCGCACGACCCCGACTTCGGCATCGTGCGCGTGGGCCTCGGCCCGCAGTCGCTGGCCACCCCGCTGCTGCCGCCGGAGACCCGCCCGCTCGAGGAGCTGGAGCCGATGACGGCGGGGGCGCTGCGGCGCTTCCTCGACGCCTACTCCGTCGTCCCCGACCTGCCCGTGGCGCTGTCCCTGCGCGGCTTCGGCCGGGTGTTCCTGCGCGGCGACAGCGCCGCCCCGCGCCACGACGGCATGTACACCACCGGTTTCGCCGCCGACCACCGCGACGGCGGCGACGTGCACGGCCTGGCCCGCGCGATGCTCGCGCAGCTGGCGGTGTTCCACGCGCCCGACGACCTGATCATCGCGATCTGCGGCTCGTCCTACCGCCGCGAGGCGTGGGACTGGGCCAAGTGGCTGCCCCACCACCAGCACCCGAGCAAGGTCGACGCGCTGGGCCCGGCCCGGCTGTTCGCCACCTCCGCCCAGGAGATGGAGGGCCTGCTCGCCGAGGTGCTCGCGGGCCGGCCGCGCTTCGGCGCCGGCGAGGGCGCGCCGCACGTGGTAATCGTGCTCGACGGCGCGGACATGGCCGGGGCTGGGCCGCTGGCCGTGCCCGAGGGCCTGTCCGGCATGACGATCCTGGACCTGGACTCCCCACCGCCGCGGCTGCTGGAGCGCGGCATGCTGACCCTGGAGGTGCGCGGCCGGGAGCGGGCGCTGCACACCGTCACCTCCGCCTCGGTCGCCGAGGTCGGCGTCGCCGACCGGCTCAGCGTGGTGGAGGCCGAGGCGCTGGCCCGCCGGCTCGCCCCGTTGCGGCTGTCCGCCACGACCATCACCAGCAGCAACGCGATGACGTCCGAGAAGGGACTGGCCGACCTGCTCGGCATCCCCGACCCGGAGCGCTTCGACGTGGCGTACGGCTGGTCCCCGCGCGCGAACCGCAACATGCTGCGGGTGCCGCTGGGCGTCGGGCCGGACGGCTCACCGGTCGAGCTGGACATCAAGGAGTCGGCGCAGGACGGCATGGGCCCGCACGGCCTGCTCGTCGGCGCGACCGGCTCCGGCAAGTCGGAGCTGCTGCGCACGCTGGTGCTCGGCCTGGCCGCCACGCACTCCTCCGAGCAGCTCAACTTCGTGCTGGTCGACTTCAAGGGCGGCGCGACGTTCGCCTCGCTGGACCGGCTGCCGCACACCTCCGCGGTCATCACCAACCTGGAGGGCGAGAGCCACCTGGTCAACCGCATGGGCGACGCGATCACCGGCGAGGTGCTGCGCCGCCAGGAGCTGCTGCGGGCCGCGGGCAACTTCGCCAACCTCAAGGACTACGAGAAGGCGCGTACCGGCGGCGCGGCGCTGGCCCCGCTGGCCTCGCTGTTCATCGTCTGCGACGAGTTCTCCGAGCTGCTGACCGCCAACCCCGACTTCATCGACATCTTCGTCCAGATCGGCCGGGTCGGCCGGTCCATCGGCATCCACCTGCTGCTGGCCAGCCAGCGCCTGGAGGAGGGCCGCCTGCGCGGGCTGGACACCCACCTGTCGTACCGGATCGGCCTGCGCACCTTCTCCGCGATGGAGTCGCGCGCGGTGCTCGGCGTCGGCGACGCGTACGACCTGCCCAAGGCACCCGGCCACGGCTACCTGAAGTTCGGCTCGGAGCCGCTGCAGCGGTTCAAGGGCGCGTACGTGTCCGGCTCGTTCAAGAAGGCCGGCGAGACCGCCGCCGCCCGCCGGGTCGACGGCCGTGACCTGGTCTACGACTTCGGCAACCACTTCGTGCCGGTGCCGCAGCGCCCGGCCAACGCCGAGCCCGAGGTCAACTGGGACGTCAAGCCGGGCGAGAGCCTGATGGACGTCATGATCGAGCGCATGGTGGGCCAGGGCCCGCCCGCGCACCAGGTGTGGCTGCCGCCGCTGGACGTCTCCGAGCCGCTCGACCTCGCCTTCGGGCAGCTCGGCCTGGTCGAGGGGCGGGGCCTGACGGTGGCCAACCCGGATCTGCGCGGCGCGCTGCGGGTGCCGGTCGCCGTCGTCGACAAGCCCGCGCAGCAGCTGCGCGACCTGCAGTGGCTGCGGCTGGCCGACGGCGCGGCGGGCCACGTCGCGATCGTCGGCGGTGGTCAGAGCGGCAAGTCCACCCTGCTGCGCACGCTGATCACCGGCCTGGCGCTGACGCACACGCCGCAGGAGGCGCAGATCTACTGCCTCGACTTCGGCGGCGGCTCGCTCGGCGCGCTGCGCGAACTGCCGCACGTCGGCGGCGTGGCCGGACGGCAGGACGCGCTGATGGTCCGGCGCACCGTCAGCGAGGTCGCGCAGCTGCTCAACATGCGTGAGACCCGCTTCGCCGAGCAGGGCATCGAGTCCATGGCGGCGTACCGGCGGCTGCGCGCGGCGGGGCGGTTCACCGACGACCCGTACGGCGACGTGTTCCTGGTCGTGGACGGCTGGAGCACGCTGAAGGAGAGCTACGAGGACCTGGACCCGGTCATCACTGACTTCGCGACCCGCGGTCTGGCCTACGGCGTGCACGTCGTGGCGACCTCGCTGCGCTGGCGCGACTTCCGGGCCAACATCCAGGACCAGTTCGGCAGCAAGCTCGAACTGCGCCTGGGCGACCCGAGCGACACCATCTGCCGGGTCCGCAAGATCGCGCCGCAGGTGCCGTCGCGCCCCGGTTTCGGCCTCACCCCCGACGGGCTGTTCTCGCTCGCGCTGCGGCCGGACGTGGACGCCGTCGGCCACCGCGACGACCTGATCCAGCACATCGCCAAGCACTGGGACGGCATGCCCGCGCCGCGGGTGCGCATGCTGCCCAACGTGTACGCGTACGAGCGAATGCCCCTGGAGACCGGCGGCGAGTGGACGCTGCCGATCGGCCTCGCCGACGACCTCACCCCGGCGACCGTCGACTTCTACGCCGACGTGCACCTGACCGCGTTCGGGGAGAGCGAGAGCGGCAAGTCGACGCTGCTGCGCCAGATCGCCCGGACGATCACCCAGCGGTACACCCCCGACCAGGCCAAGATGATCATCATCGACCCGCGGCGCAGCCTGCTCGGGGCGGTGACCACCGAACACCAGCTCGCCTACATCAGCAACCTGTCCCAGATCCGCGACTACGTCGAGGCGATCCGGGTCCGGATGGAGGAGCGGCGGCCGCCCGACGGCACCCGCCCGCAGGACATGCCGCTGCGGCCCTGGCTGGCCGGGCGCGGCGAGTTCTTCCTCATCGTCGACGACTACGACGTGGTCGTCTCCGGCGGCAGCCACCCGATCGAGCCGCTGGCGGACTTCCTCTTCCAGGCGCGCGACGTCGGCCTGCACCTGATCGCGGCCGCCGGCGCCAACTGGGGCGGCAACCGGTCGAGCTACGACACGGCGCTGTCGCGGCTCGCCGCCGCCAACGCGCCGTACCTGATGCTTTCCGCCGAGAACATCGTGACCGCGCCGTTCGGCAGCCGGATGAAGTACGACCGGATGCCGCCCGGCCGGGGCCGCCTCATCACCCGCCGCGGCTCGCGCCTGGTGCAGCTCGCCGAGCTGCCCGCGTTCTGAGCCACCCGGCAGCACGACGAAGGGGCGCGGCGCGGAGAAACCCTCCGGCCGCGCCCCTTCGACATGTCCGGCCTCAGTGGCCGCCGTCCTCCTTGGCGCGCGCGTAGGAGCGCACGATCTCCGCCTCGGCCTCGGTGCGGCCGACCCAGGTCGCGCCCTCGACGCTCTTGCCGGGTTCGAGGTCCTTGTAGACCTCGAAGAAGTGCTGGATCTCCAGCCGGTCGAACTCGGCGACGTGATGGATGTCACGCAGGTGCTCCAGGCGCGGGTCGTCGGCCGGCACGCAGAGGACCTTGTCGTCGCCGCCCTTCTCGTCACGCATGCGGAACATGCCGATGGCACGGCACTTGATCAGGCAACCGGGGAACGTCGGCTCCTGGACCAGCACCAGCGCGTCGAGCGGGTCGCCGTCCTCGCCCAGGGTGTTCTCGATGAACCCGTAGTCCGCGGGGTACTGGGTGGAGGTGAAAAGGGTGCGATCCAGCCGGATCCGCCCGGTCTTGTGGTCGACCTCGTACTTGTTGCGCTGCCCCTTAGGGATCTCAACCGTGACGTCGAAATCCATTTCACACTCCCATTGGCCTGTTAGTTCGCCGACGTTGGCGAATTTTAGCTAGTCTCGCCTGGCTGGTTTCGGGCATTGGAGGAGGGCCGCGTTGGGGAGGCAAGGTTCACACTACGGGGCCGAACCCGGAGATGCCGCGGGTTCGCCGTCCGGCCCGCCGGGCGAGTGGGTGTGGAACGGCCAGGAGTGGGTCTGGCAGCTCCACAGCGGTTATCCACAGGCCCCGGACCAGGGGCGCAGTGGGTATCCACCGGCTTATCCACAGGACACGGCCCCGCGACCGGGTGTTTATCCACAGGATGTGCACAGCTCTCCCCAGGATCGCCAGCCCCACGGCGGCAATCCACAGGTCTACGGCACCCCGCAGGGTCACGCCTCACCCGGCTACGGCTCGGCCCAGGCCCCGCAGGGCCAGTACGGCTCCGCCCAGGTCCCGCAGGGCCAGGCGTCGCCCGGCTACGGCGCGCCCCAGGCGCCCCAGGGCCAGTACGGCTCGGCCCAGGTCCAGCAAGGACCCGGGGCCGCGTCCGGGTTCGGCGCGCCGCCCGCTGGCCAGAGTGCGCAGCCCCGCCCCGCTGAGTACGGCCGCCCGGCCGAGCCCTCGCCCGCCGGTGCCAAGGCCGGCAAGCCCCGCAAGCGCCGCAAGGGCGTGCTCGTCACCGTGCTGGCGCTGGTGGTCGCGCTCGGCGCGGGCCTCGGCGGGGTCGCCGTGTTCAAGCCGGACCTGATGTCGAGCCTGCTGGCCGCGCCCGACTGGCAGTCGCCCAGCGCGGCTCCACCCGCGGAGCCCGCGGCCGCGCCGGTGCTGGCCGCGCTGACCGGTGCCCCGGTGCCGGACGCCGCGCTGCTCAAGCAGGTGCTCGACCCGCTGATCGCCGGTTCGCCGCTGGGCAGCAAAGTCAGCGCCTCGGTGGTCGACGTCGGTACGGGCGAGGTCCTCTACGAGCGCACCCCCACCGCGATGATCACTCCGGCGTCGAACACCAAGCTGGTGACGGCGGCGGCCGTGCTCACCACCCGGGGTCCCGACTACCGGATCACCACCCGCGTGGTGGCCGGGCCGAACCCGGGCGAGGTCGTCCTGATCGGCGCGGGCGACGCCACGCTCGGCGTGACCGCGAAGAAGTTCTACGAGGGCGCGGCCCAGCTCGACGACCTGGCGGCGCAGGTCAAGAAGGCGATGGGGACCACCCCGATCACCAAGGTGAGCACCGACGGAAGCCTGTTCACCGGGCCTGTCACGTCGCCCGACTGGCCGGCGGACACCCTGAGCGAGGGCACCGTCTCCCGGATCACCGCGTTGATGATCAACGGTACGCGTTCCAACCTCAAGCAGCAGGTGATGCCGTTCACGTGGTACAGCGATCCCGAGCGCGCCGCCGGCGACGCCTTCGCCAAGCTGCTCGGGCTGACCGTCAGCGCCAAGGGCCAGGCGCCCGCGACGGCGTCCACCGGCTCGGCAGCCCCGTCTCCACAGGGCAGCGCGGCCGCGGCCGGACCTCCGGCGCCCGGCACGGAATTGGGCTCGGTGCGTTCGGCGCCGCTGCTGCGCCAGGTCGAGCAGATGCTGACCGAGAGCGACAACACGCTGGCCGAGGCGCTGGCGCGCCAGGTGGCGCTGGCCAAGGGCCAGCCCGCCTCGTTCGCTGGGGCTGTCACCGCGATGGAGCAGGTGGTGACCGAGCTCGGGCTCGACGCGACGCAGAGCGACCTGCTGGACGGGTCCGGCATGTCGCCCAAGAACAAGATCTCGCCGAAGGTGCTGACCGACCTGCTGGTCAAGTCCGCGGGCGGCACCGACTCGCACCTGTCCGACTTCTTCAACGGCCTGCCGGTGGCCGGCTGGTCGGGCACGATGGGCGCGCGCTTCGCCAAGTCGAAGGCGGGATTCGGTGTGGTGCGGGCCAAGAGCGGCACCCTCAACGGCGTCAACGCGCTGGCCGGTGTCGTGCAGACCGCCGACGGGCGACTGCTGGCCTTCGCGGTGCTGGCCGACGATGTCCCGGTAGACCGGGATCCCGCCCAGAACGCGCTCGACAAGATCGCCGCGGCGATCGCGGTGTGCGGCTGCCGCTGAGCCTCAGCCGCCGGTCAGCTCACCCGACCGGCGGCGCACCGCGATCCCGCCGGGCAGCAGCGTCGCGCCCTGCCCGTGCCAGGCCGTGACCAGCGCGTCCAGGGCCGCGACGTGCCGGTGGGTCAGCGCCGCGCGGGGCGCGCCCAGCTCCGCGGCCCAGGCGTGCAGCACGCGGGTACGCAGCGCGGCAGGCAGTCCGCCCAGCGCGTCGGCGGACAGCCCGGCGGGGGTGCGGCAGCGGCTCAGCGCGTCGGCGGCCAGCTCGTCGAGCAGGTCGGCGTCCGCGCCCAGCAGGGCCGCGGACCGGGCCAGGTTGGCCACGACGCCCTCGCCGAGCGCGGCGACCAGGGCGGGCAGCGCGTCGGCCCGCACCCGCGACCGGGCGTACGACGGATCGGTGTTGTGCGGGTCCTCCCAGGGCGCCAGTTCCCGCGCCGCGCACGCGGCCCGGCAGGCCGCACGCGGCACGCCCAGCAGCGGCCGGCTGAACCGGGCACCCGCGTGCAGGCGATGTACGGGCATCCCCGCGAGACCGCGCGGCCCGGCCCCGCGCGCCAGCGCCAGCAGCACCGTCTCGGCCTGGTCGTCCCGGGTGTGTCCGAGCAGGACCGTCGTCGCGCCGAGCCGCCGGGCCGCCTCGGCCAGCGCCGCGTACCGCGCCTCCCGCGCTGCCGCCTCCGGCCCGCCCGGCCCGCCGACCTCGACCGTCGCGACCTCCACCAGGTCGAATCCCTGCTCCCGAGCCCATTGCGCGACCTGCTCAGCCCGCGCCGCCGACCCGTCCTGCAACTGATGGTCGACCGTCACCAACCCGACGCGCCACCCCAGCCGCGGCGCCACGAACACCGCGCCCGCCGCCAGCGCCAGCGAGTCCGCCCCACCCGAACAAGCCACCACCACCAGCGGCCGCCCATCCCCGGCGACCTCGCCCGACGGCCGCCCATCCCCCTGGCGCAACTCTTTGAGACTTGCGCCATCCGGACCGTCCTGAGGCCGTGACTCTTCAAGAATTGCGGCAGGGACCGGCGGCAGGGTGGTCAGGGTGTGGCGGATCGCGGTGCGGATCGCGGCGACCGAGGGGTCGAGCCTCATCCCCGGGTGTCGGCGGTGACCACGCGGGCCACCCACGCGTCGGGGTCGGCGATCTCGTCCAGGGTCGGCAGGGTCTGCGGGGACTCCCAGATCCGGTTCAGGCCGTCCATGCCGACCCGGTCCAGCACCGACTGCACGAAGACCCGGCCCTCGGCGTACTGCCGCATCTTGATGTCGATGCCCAGCAGGCGGCGCAGATACTGCTCGACCGGGTTGCCCGGGTTGCGCTTGCGGTCGAACGCCGCGCGGATCGTCGCGACGCTCGGGATGACCTGCGGGCCGACGCCGTCCATGACCACCTCGGCGTGCCCCTCCAGCAGGGTCAGCACCGCGGTGAGCCGGTCGAGCACGGCCCGCTGCTCGGGCGTCTGCACGGCCTCCAGCAGCGACGCGCCGCGGGTGCCCTCGGGCGCGCGGGCCGCCTTGATCGCCGCGCCGAACTGCTGGTAGGCCTGGCTGAGCAGGTTGGCCGTCGGCGGCTCGGTGGCCTCGATGAAGGCCCGCACCTCGCTGAGGAAGTGCGCGCGCAGCCACGGCACGGCGGTGAACTGGGTCCGGTGGGTGACCTCGTGCAGGCACACCCAGAGCCGGAAGTCGCGGGGGTCGGCCTTGATCCGGCGCTCCATGGCGACGATGTTCGGCGCGACCAGCAGCAGCTGCCCCGCCTGCACCGGACGGCCGGGCTCGGCGGGCGGCGCGGCGAAGATGTCGTACTGGCCGAGGACCTTGCCGGACAGGTAACCGAGCACCGCCCCGGCCTCCACGCCGGTCACCTTCGCGCCGACCAGGTTGCCGAGGAAGCCGACCTTCTCCTCGAGCTTGTCGGTCAGCGGCGTGATCACCGTACGGAGCCCCTGCACGTTGACGTCGGCCCAGGTGCGCCGATCGACCACGCGCACCGGCGCGTCCGGCACCTGTGGCGTCATCTTCGTGTACTGCGCGACGTGGCCGATCGCCTCGTCGGCCAGCCGGCGTAGATCGGCGACGACCGCGGTGGCCTCTTCCAAGGTCACCGATGGTCCGATCGGGCCGAACCGCGCGGCGGTGGTCGAGGCGAGATCCCAGTCCACGAGAGCCATGACTAAGAACCTACTCTCCCGTAGCCGCATCGCCCCGCGCCACGTGTTTGGATCTAGGGATGCGACAAGCGGTGTACGCGCCCCAGGGAGTGGTGGCCACCAGCCAGCCACTGGCCGCCCAGGCGGGTCTGGCCATGCTGCGTGAGGGCGGTTCGGCGGTCGACGCCGCGGTGGCCGCAGCGGTGACCCTGACCCAGGTGCAGCCCGGCTCCAACGACCTCGGCGGCGACCTGTTCGCCCTGGTCTGGGACGGGAAAGAGCTGCACGGGCTGAACGCCTCCGGGCGCGCGCCGGCGGCGCTGAGCCTGGCCGCGCTGACCGAGGCCGCCAAGCCGCCCAACGGCGCCCTCGGCGGGGCGCAGGCACGGGCCCAGCTCGCCCCACCGGCCCGCGGCTGGCTGCCGGTGACCGTGCCGGGCGCCCCGGCGGGCTGGCAGGACCTGCACGCGCGGTTCGGGCGGCTGCCGTTCGAGCGGCTGTTCGCCGACGCGGTGCACTACGCCGAGCAGGGCTGGACGGTGTCGCCGACGGTCGCCCGGCGCTGGGCCGAGTCGGTGGAGGCACACCGCGCGCTGGACCACCCCGAGTGCCGGGCCTGGGCCGACGTGTACGCGCCGGACGGGCGCGCGCCGCGGGCCGGCGAGCTGTTCCGCAACCCGGGCGCGGGCCGGGCGCTGCGGTTGATCGGCGGCAGCCACGCCGACTCCTTCTACCGCGGCGAGATCGCGCAGGCGCTGTCCGCGTACGCGGCGGACACCGGCGGCCTGCTCACCGCCGCCGACCTCGCCGAGCACACCAGCACCTGGGTCGAGCCGGTCAGCACGGACTACCGCGGGCACACCGTGTACGAGATCCCGCCCAACGGCCAGGGGGTGGCGGCCCTGCAGGCGCTCGCGCTGCTCGACGGGTTGCCGGGGCACGGGCTGCACGAGCAGATCGAGGCGATGAAGCTCGGCTTCGCCGACGCGCACGCGTACGTCGCCGACCCGGCCGCGTACCCGATGCCGGACCTGCTCGACCCCGCCTACCTGGCCACGCGGCGGGCGCTCATCGGGGACCGGGCCGGTGACCCGCCGCCCGGCGACCCGATGAAGGGC
The DNA here is from genome assembly GCF_009720365.1 of Catellatospora paridis. GTDB lineage: Bacteria > Actinomycetota > Actinomycetes > Mycobacteriales > Micromonosporaceae > Catellatospora > Catellatospora paridis. The sequence continues at coordinate 118,886 of NZ_WBZD01000037.1, forward strand.
GGCACCGTCTACCTGGCCGCGGCCGACGCCGACGGCATGATGGTCAGCCTGATCCAGTCGACGTACCAGGGCTTCGGCTCGTTCGTGGTGCTGCCGGAGTACGGCTTCGGGCTGCAGAACCGCGGGGCCGGGTTCAGCCTCGACCCGGCCCACCCGAACGTGGCCGCGCCCGGCAAGCGCCCGTTCCACACGATCATTCCCGGGTTCCTGTTCCGCGACGGCGCGCCGCTGGGGCCGTTCGGCGTGATGGGCGGGCACATGCAGCCGCAGGGCCACCTGCAGCTGGTGCTGGCGACCGTGGACGACGGGCTGGGCCCGCAGGAGGCGCTGACCCGGCCGCGCTGGTACTGGCACTCCGAGCGGCAGGTCGAGGTCGAGCCGGAGTTCGACCCGGTGCTGGTCGAGCAGCTGCGGTCGCGAGGCCACGACGTCACCGTCGCCACCGACCGGTCCACGTTCGGCATGGGCCAGGCGATCTGGCGCATCCCCGGCGGCTACGTCGCCGGCTCCGAACCCCGCGCCGACGGCCAGGCCGCCGCCTACTGAGAGCAGGTCCGGCGGGGCTGCGCCAAGTCCAGGCCCTACGCGTAGTCGTTGACGCCACTGTGAAGATGGCGACTTTTGTCCGGATTAGCTGCGGGTTCGCCCTGGTGGCGGGCGCGGCAGTGATACCGGCGGGCGGCGGTGCGGCCGCGCCGGACGGCCCGCAGAAACTCCAACCGGCCTCGCGGATCACGGCCGGGCGCGCGCCCACCAGCCGGCTCGCGAAGACCGACCGCAGCCTGCTCGACCGCACCGACGGCGAGCGCATCCCGGTGCTGGTCAAGCTTGACCACGACGCGGTCGCCAGCTACGCCGGCGGGGTGCCCGGCCTGGCCGCGACGAGCCCGGCGGCCACCGGCACCCGGCTGCGCGGCGGCGACGCGGAGCAGGCCTACGAGCAGTACCTGGCAGAGCGTGAGCAGCAGTTCACCTCGGCGCTCGCGGCGAAACTGCCGTCGGCGACGGTCGGCCAGCGGCTGCGCACCGTGTACGGCGGGGTGGCGCTGACGCTGCCCGCCAACGAGGTCAAGAAGCTGCTCGCCGTCGAGGGCGTGGTGGCCGTGCAGCGTGACGAGCTGCGCGAGCCGCTGACCGACTCGTCCAGCTCCTTCATCGGCGCGGACGTGCTGCAGAGCGGCGCGGGCGCGAACGGCGCGCCGACCAGCCAGGCGGGCAAGGGGGTCGTGGTCGGCGTGCTGGACACCGGCGCGTGGCCGGAGCACCCGTCCTTCACCGACCAGGGCGTGCTGGCCGCGCCCCCGGCCAAGACGGACGGCTCGGCACGCCGCTGCGACTTCGGCGACAACCCGCTGACGCCCGCCAGGGACGTGTTCCGCTGCAACAACAAGCTGATCGGCGGAGCCGCGTTCCTGAAGGGCTACCTGGAGGCGTTCCCGGACGAGACCTACAAGTCGGCGCGCGACAGCGACGGGCACGGCACGCACACCGCCTCGACGACCGCGGGCGACGTGCTGGCCTCGGCGAAGGTGTTCGGCGTCGAGCGCGGACCCGTGCACGGGGTCGCGCCCGGCTCCTGGCTCAGCGTCTACAAGGTGTGCGGGGCGAACGGCTGCATGTCGTCGGACTCGGCGGCCGCGGTGGCGCAGGCGGTGCGCGACGGCGTCGACGTCGTCAACTTCTCCATCTCCGGCGGCACCGACCCGTTCAGCGACCCGGTCGAGATGGCCTTCCTGGATGCGTACGCCGCAGGGGTCTTCGTGGCCGCCTCGGCGGGCAACTCGGGTCCGGACGCCGGCACGGTCAACCACCTCTCCCCGTGGGTGACCACGGTGGCCGCCTCCACCCAGCGCCGTGAGTTCAGCGCGGGCCTGACGCTGCAGTCCGGCACCGCGACCGCGCAGCTGAGCGGGGCCTCGCTGACCGCGGGCGCCGGACCGGCCCCGCTGGTGCGGGCCGGCGACGTCACCGGCTACAAGGGCGGCGCGACCTGCGCCAAGCCCGCGAAGAAGGGCCAGTTCACCGGGCAGATCGTCGTCTGCGAGCGCGGCGGCAACCCCCGCGTCGAGAAGGGCTGGAACGTACGCGAGGGCGGCGCCGTCGGCATGGTCCTCTACAACCCGAAGCTGCAGGACGTGGAGACCGACAACCACTGGCTGCCCACGGTGCACCTGGCCGATCCGGCGGTGCTGGAGTTCCTCGACGCGAACACCGGCATCACCGCGACGATCACCGCCGGGCAGGCCAGCGCGGGCACCGGCGACGTGATGGCCGCGTTCTCCTCCCGCGGCCCGGGCGGCCTCGCGCTCAAGCCCGACGTGACCGCGCCGGGCGTGCAGATCCTGGCCGGACACACGCCGACCCCGGGCGCCACCGCGGGTGGCCCGGCCGGCGAGCTGTTCCAGGCCATCGCGGGCACCTCCATGTCGTCGCCGCACGTGGCCGGAGCGGCGGCGCTGCTGGCGTCCCGGCATCCGGACTGGACCCCGGGCGAGCTCAAGTCGGCCCTGATGACCAGCGCCGTCACCGAGGTCACCACCGAGGACGGCAAGACCCCGGCCGGGCCGCACGAGATGGGCGCCGGGCGGATCGCGGTGGACCGCGCCGACCAGGTCACGCTGACCGTGTCGGACTCGTCCTCCCGCATGATGACGCTGGCCGACGACGAGGTGCGCGCCGTCGACCTCAACCTGCCGTCGATCAACGCGCCGATCATGCCGGGCCGGCTCTCCACGGTCCGCACCCTGCGCAACATGACCGACCGGACCATGACGTACGCCGTGGCGAGCACCGCGCCGAAGGACAGCTCGATCAGCGTCCCGGCGACGGTCACCGTGCCGGCCCGGGGCACCGCGCCGCTGCCCGTGACGATCTACTCCCGCGCGGTCGTGGACGGCTACCTGTCCGGCGAGATCCGGCTGACCGCGGCCGACGGCAGCCCGGCGCTGCACCTGCCGGTCGCCTTCCGGCCGTCCCAGGGGCAGGTGACGCTGGCCAGCACCTGCACCGCGAAGAAGGTGACGCTGGCCGGCACCGCGCAGTGCACGGTGACGGCCGCCAACACCGGCTACGACGACGCGCCGGTCGACCTCACCACCCGCCTGGACCCGGCGCTCGCCGTCGCCGGGGTCGACGGCGGGGCCAAGCTCGACGGCCCGCGCGAGGTCAGCCATGACACCACGCTGCGCGGCATCGAACCGGGTACGCCGGACGTCGCGGAGCTGGACGACCGGGTGTGGAAGCCGCTGGACGTCGCACCCGACGCGATCGGCGACGAGGAGATGATCCTTTACGACGTGCCCGGGTTCGGCTTCGCCGGTCAGACCTACCAGCGCATCGGCGTGGTCTCCAACGGCTACCTCGTGGTCGGCGGCGGCACCGCCCAGGACGTGCGGATCGCCCCGCCGGGCACCGAGGGCGAGCAGGCCCCCGACCCGGCCCGGCCCAACAACGTGCTGGCCCCGTACTGGGCAGACCTCGACGGCTCGACGGCCGACGGAGTGCGGGTGGCCGCCGTCGAGGGCGGCGGCGTGGAGTGGATCGTCGTCGAGTGGCGGGTGAACCGTTTCGGCACCGAGGACACCCAGCGTTTCCAGGTCTGGCTGGCCATCGGCGAGGACGAGGACATCCGGTTCGCGTACGACGCGAAGGACCTGCCCGGCGGCACGAAGGTGTTCGCGGTCGGCGCGGAGAACGCCCTCGGCAAGGGCCTCCTTCGCAGCGAGCAGCCCGGCCCGGACCTGCGGGTGCAGAGCACCGGCGGGCACCCGGGCGGGGTGGCGTCGTACACCGTGAAGCTGCGCGGCGTCATGCCCTCCGACGCGCGGGTGACCACGAGCATGACCAGCCCGGAGGTCCCCGGCACCACCGTCGTGCGCACCCGCATCCCGGTAGTCGCCCCGTAAAAAGCCTGCTCCCTGGGTCGCGAGGTTGAGAAGGGCACCTTCTGCAACGCATGGCGTTGTGAAGGTGCCCTTCTTCGTGTCAGCGGCTGCGGAAGGTCTGGCGGTAGGTGGCGGGGGTGGTGCCCACGCGGCGGTGGAAGTGGTGGCGCAGGGTGGCCGAGTCGCCGAAGCCGGCCCGGGTCGCCACCGACTCGACGCTCAGCTGCGTCTCCTCCAGCAGCCGCCGGGCCAGCAGCAGGCGCTGATGCGTGAGCCAGTCGTGCGGCGTCGCGCCCGTCTCCGCCCGGAACCGGCGCGCGAACGTACGCGGGGCCATGTGCGTGCGCGCCGCCAGATCCTCCACGGTCAGCTGCTCGTCCAGGTGGGTGAGCAGCCACTCCAGCAGCGGCTGCAGGGTGTCGCAGTCGACCTCGGCCGCGATCGGCGCCTCGATGAACTGCGACTGCCCGCCCGCCCGGTGCGGCGGCACCACCATCCGCCGGGCCAGCTTCGTCGCCACCGCCGCGCCCTGCTCCTGGCGCACCAGGTGCAGGCACGCGTCGATCCCGGCCGCGGTGCCCGCGCTCGTGATCACCCGCCCGTCCTGCACGTACAGCTCGTCCGGCGACACCAGGGCCGTCGGATGCCGCTGCGCCAGCAGCGCCGCGTGTTTCCAGTGCGTCGTGCAGCGCCGCCCGTCGAGCAGCCCCGCCTGCCCCAGCAGGAACGCCCCCGAGCACACCGACAGGATCCACGCGCCCCGCTCGGCCGCCGCGACCAGCGCGTCCACCGCCGCCGGGGGCACCGCCGAGGTGAGCGGATGCGCCGGCACGGCAACCAGATCGGCGCTCGCCAGCGGCGCCAGATCGGCGTGCGGCACGATGCTGAACCCCGACCGGGTGCGGATCGGCCCACCGTCCGGACTGCACACCGCGAACTCGTACGACGGGAACCCGTCCGCGCTCCGATCGGTCCCGAAAACCTCGCACAGCACCCCGAGCTCGAACGGGGCGACGTCCTCCAGGCCGAGCACGGCCACCCGATACAGCGACATGTGACTCACGCTACTCGATGAATGGCAGGAAATCGAGGGACCCTGTCATTCCTGCCACTGTCACCCGCGAACCGGACAGGAGACACTTAATTCACTCCGGTGCGCACCGGCCCAAACCACTTCGAAACGGTGAGGCCGTCATGGAGCAGTTCGTCTTCCTACTCGTGTTCCTGCTGGTCACCGGTGTCGCGGGCCAGCTCGGGATGATCGTCACCAATTCCGACCCCGACGTGCGGCAGAGCCCCTTCATCCGGCAGTCTTGACCACATGGGCTGGTACGACGCGGACATAGACCGTGTGATCATCACTGAAGAGGAACTCCGCGGTAAGACCGCCGAGCTCGCCAAGCAGGTCGCCGCCGACTACGCGTCGGTCGACGGCCTGCTTCTCGTCTGCGTCCTGAAGGGCGCGGTCATGTTCATGGCCGACTTCTCCCGCGAACTCGGCAAGGTCGGCGGCCCGCCCGTCGAACTCGAGTTCATGGCCGTCTCCTCGTACGGCCAGGGCACCACGTCCTCCGGCGTCGTACGCATCCTCAAGGATCTCGACCGGGACATCGCGGGCAAGCACGTGATCGTCGTCGAGGACATCGTGGACTCGGGTCTGACGCTCTCCTGGCTGCTCAAGTACCTGGAGTCGCGGTCGGCGAAGTCTGTCGACGTGGTGGCTCTGTTCCGGAAGCCTGAGGCGATCAAGGTGCCGGTGCCGGTGAAGTACGTGGGTTTCGACATTCCTACGGAGTTTGTCGTGGGGTACGGGCTGGATTACTCGGAGCGGTATCGCGAGGTGCCGTATGTCGGGATTTTGAAGCCTGAGGTTTATCAGCGCTGATTCGTGCGTGGTTTCGCTGCGCAGGGGGTGCCGCCGGGTTCGCTGGGGGCCGCCAAGAACGGGCGGCCCTTTACGCTCACTCCGGCGGCACCCCCTGCTCCGCTCCGGTAGGAGTGGTTGCGGTGGGTGGGTTCGTGCGGGGTTTTTTGGGGTCTGCCAAGTCAGTTACGCCCCACACTTGGCTACTACCTAGCCCCACAGTCGCCACACGTGTCCTCAAGGACCGTCATGTGGGGCGTTACTCGTAGGGCGCAAGCAAGTCGCCGTGGTCTCCACGGGAGCCGTCAGGTTGTTACTTGGGTGGTGTGGTTACCGCTGTCGCTTTTCCGTAATTTGTGGAGCGTTCTGTAGTTTGCGTGGAGCGGGGTGGGGGTCGGGGGGGCGTGAGGGGCCGCCCGGTTTTGGCGGCCCAGCGCCCCCGACCCGCACCCCGCGGAGCGCCCCCCGGAGGTAACCTCTACCCCTCACTCACCCCTCACTCAGCCGTAAGCGAACAGAGGTGTGATTTGTCCCGAATGCGGGGCACCTGAGCTGAGAAAACGCTGAACGTTGTGCGATGGGGAGCACGCATCAGCCAACCGAAGGTTTCTACGGTGTACCGTCGACTAACCGGGCCGCGCCCGGGTGAGCTGACCGCCTCTATCGATCAGGAGGACACGGGCGCGAACAAAAGCGTCCGGTAACAGCATGGAGCGTACGCGTTTCTTCCGCCGGCCGATCTTCTGGATCTTCATCGTGGCCATCGGCGCGATCCTGCTCAGCCAGCTCTTCACCAGCGGCCCGAGCTACCAGCCCGTGGACACCTCGGTGGCGCTCGCCCAGCTCAACCAGGCTGGGCCGAACGCGATCAAGGAAGTGCAGATCCGGGACAAGGAGCAGACGCTCCGGATCGACCTGGCCAATAAGAGCAAGTTCGACGATGTCGAGACCGACAAGATCGAGGCCCAGTACCCGGCAGCTGCCGGCCTGCAGATTTTCAACGAGGTCGACGCGGCCAAGAAGGCCGGCAAGATCTCCGGCAACTTCGACGCCGAGGTGACCGAGGAGAGCGTCTTCCTGTCGCTGCTGGTGAGCCTGCTGCCGATCGCCGTGCTGGTGATCCTGCTGCTGCTGTTCATGTCGCAGATGCAGGGCGGCGGCTCGCGGGTCCTGAACTTCGGCAAGTCGAAGGCCAAGCTCGTCAGCAAGGACACCCCGAAGACCACCTTCGCGGACGTGGCCGGCTCCGACGAGGCCGTCGAGGAGCTGCACGAGATCAAGGACTTCCTGCAGAACCCGGCGAAGTACCAGGCGCTCGGTGCCAAGATCCCGAAGGGCGTGCTGCTGTTCGGCCCGCCCGGAACGGGTAAGACGCTGCTGGCCCGCGCCGTCGCCGGCGAGGCCGGGGTGCCGTTCTACTCGATCTCGGGTTCCGACTTCGTCGAGATGTTCGTGGGTGTCGGCGCCTCGCGTGTCCGTGACCTGTTCGAGCAGGCGAAGGCGAACGCCCCGGCGATCGTGTTCGTCGACGAGATCGACGCCGTCGGCCGCCACCGCGGCGCCGGCATGGGCGGCGGTCACGACGAGCGCGAGCAGACCCTCAACCAGCTGCTGGTCGAGATGGACGGCTTCGACGCGAAGGGCGGCGTCATCATGATCGCCGCGACCAACCGTCCCGACATCCTCGACCCGGCGCTGCTGCGCCCGGGCCGGTTCGACCGCCAGATCGCGGTGGACACCCCCGACATGGTCGGCCGCAAGGCGATCCTGCGGGTCCACGGCAAGGGCAAGCCGTTCACGCCGGACGTGGACCTGGACGCGGTGGCACGGCGTACGCCGGGCTTCACCGGCGCCGACCTGGCCAACGTGATCAACGAGGCGGCGCTGCTGACCGCGCGTCAGGACAAGCGCGCCATCAGCAACGAGTCGCTGGAGGAGTCGATCGACCGGGTGGTCGCCGGCCCGCAGCGGCGCAGTCGGGTGATGTCGGACCACGAGAAGAAGATCACCGCGTACCACGAGGGCGGCCACGCCCTGGTGGCCTGGGCACTGCCGCACAGCGCGCCGGTGCACAAGGTGACGATCCTGTCGCGCAGCCGCTCGCTCGGTCACACGCTGGTGCTGCCGACCGAGGACAAGTACACGCAGACCCGCGCCGAGATGATCGACACGCTGGCGTACGCGCTGGGCGGCCGGGCGGCCGAGGAGCTCGTCTTCCACGAGCCGACCACGGGCGCCGGCAACGACATCGAGAAGGCGTCGGCGCTGGCCCGGGCCATGGTCACCCAGTACGGCATGAGCTCGAAGCTGGGCGCGGTCAAGTACGGCACCGCCGGTGACGAGCCGTTCCTGGGCCGGTCCTACGGGCACGAGCGGGACTACTCCGACTCGATCGCCGCCGAGATCGACTCCGAGGTGCGCTCGCTCATCGAGCTGGCCCACGACGAGGCGTACGAGATCCTCGTCGAGTACCGCGACGTGCTCGACGCGATCGTGCTGGAGCTGATCGAGAAGGAGACCATCTCCACCGACGACATGGCGCGCGTCGCCGCCCGTGTCGTCAAGCGGCCGCCGATGGCCCCGTTCAACGGGTTCGGCAAGCGCACACCGTCCACCCAGCCGCCGGTGCTCACCCCGGCCGAGGTGGAGAAGCAGTCGGCCAGCAACGGCCAGGCCATCGACAGCGGCGAGATCACGGTCTCGACGACGGCGGAGGCCACGAACTGAACGGCGGCCAGGAGCTGGACCACCTCGCCGCCCGCCTGGTCGACGGCTCCCTCACCGGTGTTCCGGTGGAGGAGACCGTCGACCTCGCGCGTATAGAGAAGGCGGTCCGCGAGATCCTCATCGCGCTCGGCGAGGACCCGGACCGGGACGGGCTCCAGAAGACCCCGTCCCGGGTCGCGCGGGCCTACGCGGAGCTGTTCGCCGGGCTGCGGGTCGACCCCTCACAGGTCCTCAAGACGACGTTCGAGGCCGACCACGACGAGTTCGTGCTGGTCCGTGACATCTCGATCTTCAGCCTGTGCGAGCACCACCTGCTGCCGTTCCGGGGCGTGGCGCACGTCGGCTACCTGCCCGGCGAGGACGGCCGCATCACCGGCCTGTCGAAGCTGGCCCGGCTGGTCGAGGTCTTCGCCCGGCGGCCACAGGTGCAGGAACGGCTCACCTCCCAGGTCGCCGACCTGCTCCAGGAGCAGCTCCAGGCGCGGGGCGTCATCGTGGTGCTGGAGTGCGAGCACATGTGCATGGAGATGCGCGGCATCCGCAAGGCCGGCGCCCGCACCGTCACCAGCGCCGTACGCGGCATCCTCAAGACGGACCCGAAGACCCGCGCCGAAGCGATGTCCCTGATCAACTCCCGCTGACCCCGTACCGCCAGCGCCCGTCCCGCCGCGACCACGGCCGGACGGGCGCTTTCGTTCACAGCACGGCGAGCAGCAGGACCGCCAGCAGCGCCGGCGCGATGCACGCGAACGCACCGACGGCGGCGGTCCGGGGACGCTCCGGGTAGACGATGCCGACCAGCAGCCAGCCGCCGCCGAACGCCAGCGGCGCGAGGATCAGGCCGCACACCGCGGCGAAGAACACCTGCGCGCCGTCGCCGGCCAGACCCGCGACCGCCAACTGCACCAGCAGCGCGGCGAGGCTCAGCGGCCCGTACACCAGCAGGTTGCGCAGCGTCTGGGAGCCACTGCCCTCGTCGTCGAACCGGGCCAGCGCCCCGTCCGCGACCTCGACGTTCGCGCCCGCCTGGCGCAGCGCGGCCAGCGCCACCGCAGGCCCTCCGGTGACCGCCTCCGCCGCGGTGAGCAGCTCCGCCGGGCCCGGCTGGAGCACCGGCGGCGGCGCCCCCGCCCGGCTCGCCGAGTCGAGCAGCCGCGTGGCCTGCATCCCGAGCCGAGCCTGCACCGTCGGCAGCTCATCGCGGGCCGCCGCCAAAGCCGACGCCTCACCCGCGGCCGAGTCCGCCGCCTCCCGCCGCACCGTGTCCAACCGCTGCGCCGCCCCCAGATACTCCGCCCAGGCCGTACTCCGCTCACTCACCGCGCACCCGCTTGCTCGGCTGTCGTGGGCAGGGCTGGCAGCGTGGTCATGCGGGCTCCTGGGTCAGCGCGGTGAGGACTACGGGCGGGTCGGAGGAGGGATCGCGGGCCTGCCAGAGCCGCTGGCGCAGGGCCGCCATGACCTGGGCGTCGGCGTCCGGGTCGGGGAAACGCACCGTCTTCTCATGGCCGCGGGTCGCACCGCGCGGGCCGCCCAGGCCGCCGGCCGTGTTGACGACCGCGCAGCCCATCGGCAGGGTCGCCGCCGCGTCGTTGGTCGCCTCCAGCACGTCCCCGCCGCCCGGCAGCGCGATGCGCACCGGCACCTGCCCGAACAGCGAATCCCGGCGCACATGCAGCGCCTCGATGCCGCGCACCGTGTGCGAGCAGAGGATCAGATGCACGCCGTACGTACGCCCCCGCCGCCCGATCGACTCCAGCAACCCCAGCGCCTCGGCCGAGACCGGATCCGAACCCGCCAGCAGCACCGGGAACTCGTCGATCACGCAGACCAGGCGGGGCAGCGAGCGCTGCTCGCGGGCCTGCGCGAACCGTTTCACGCCGAGCTCCTGCCACAGCTCCTCGCGGCGGCCCAGCTCCTCGTCCAACTCGCGCAGCACCGCCAGCCCCTGCTCGCGGTCGCAGTCCATGCCGACCACCCGGGCGTGCGGCAACCACGCCGGATCAGGTTCCGGCCCCGCGCCCTGCGCGAACCGCCCGAACGCCCCACCCGGCTTGCAGTCCAGCAGGTACAGCACCAGCTCGTCAGGGTCGTAGCGGGTACACAGCCCATACAGCACGTTCACCAGGAACGCCGACTTGCCGCCGCCCGAACGCCCGCCGACCAGCCAGTGCGGCGTCAGATCCGCGAACACCAGCGAAATCGGCGTATCACCGGCCAGCCCCGCCGTCGTCGACAGCCCCGCCGCCGACGACTCCGCCCACCAGTGATCCGGATCCGGCAGCAGGTCCATCAGATGCACCTGCCCCGACAGGGCATAACGTTCCGCCAGCTCGCGGCACACCCGCGCCACCAGCTCCGCGGGCGGATCCGGATCGAGCCGCACCGGCACCGACAGACCGGGCCACGTCGCGGTCGGGCTCGGGCCGTCGCCCGCCGCCGGCTGCGCGAAAGGCATGCCCCCCAGCAGCGCGTACGGATTACGCAACGCGATCAGCGTGCTCATCGGCAGCGGGGCCTGCGCCGACGGCAGCGACGTGTCCGGAGTCAGCGGCGGCGGCGGCCAGCCCGCGACGATCAGATGCAGCCCCGTCGCCGGACCCGCCTGCGCCAGCGCGGTGATCCGATTCAACTCGGCCCCCTGGACATCCGACGGCAGCGCGGCGACCAGCAACAACATGGTGCAGTCCCGACGCCGTGGCCGGGCCGTCGGTCGCCGCTGCGCCTCCGGCCGGCTCGGACGTACCCAATGCTCGGCCTCCGCCAGCACCGCCTGCAACCCGGCCCGGTCCGTGACCGGCGGCGGCATCAGGCCCGCATCGGCCAGCGCCCCGAACGGCGCGAACAGCGCCCCGCCCACCGCGTCCACCGCCCGCACCACCAGGGTTCCCGACGGCGCGGTCGCCAGCAGCCGCAACAGGATCGCCCGCAGCACCCCCGCCACCCGAGGATCCCGCGAATCGGCGCTGAACGTCAGATGGCCCGTGCCCAGCAGCGGCAACACCGCCGGGAACCAGGCGTCCTCCTGCGGCGCCGCCGTGCCGACCCGCACGAACTCCGGCCGGCGCTGCTCGCCCAGCGGCGTGCCCGCCGGCACCTCGTCCAGCGCCGCACCCAGCCAGCCCGGCGTCAGCCGAGCGGCGGCGTCCCGCAGCCGCTGCGCCAGCGCCTGCTGCTCGGCCAGGTCGGTCCGCGGCGGCGGAAGATAAGTGTCCAACGCGGACGCCGCAGCCTGTGTCACCGCCGAAGCATGCCGGTGCAGGCTCGCCGCCTGGTCGATCCGCGCGTTCAATCCGGGCACGCCGACACCTCCGCTGCGTCCTCCCCGGGGGAGGGTAGCGCAGAGCGCCCGATACCTGTCGCAACTACGCGGAAGCAACTGCCGAGTAAACCCGACAGATCATCCGTCGACGACGGGCTATTCGTCCTTCTGCAGGTAGTCGATGAACCGCGCCCTGATCAGAGGCTCCTGATCGCCGTAATCGTGGCCGGTGAACTCCCGCCACAGCGACACCGAGTCGTCGACCGCCGAGCCGATGTCGGCGAGTTCCCGCTCCTCGGTCTCCGGCGACGTGGGCAGGTGCTTGAACAGGTCCCAGAAGAAGCCGAGGTCCAGCTTCTCGCGCGCCTTGGTGAAGGCTCGCTCGCGCAACTCCTCGGTGGGCAGGGCATCCAGTTCGGTGAAATCGGTCACCCGACCAGCGTACGGGGTGATTCCCGGAGCGGCCTCCCGGCGGTGATCCGTCCGCCTGTCGCGACCTCGTGCCGCGTCGGGAGGCAGGCTATCGTCATCGCGTGTACGAGACCCCGCCGCCGAAGCGGCCGTCGCCCATCCTCGGCCTGCTGAAGAAGCCGATGATGCTCGCCATCGCCGGAGCCGCGGTGGCGCTCCTGCTCGTCATCTTCTGCTGCTGCGGGCTGTGGTTGTTCGGCAACCTCAACACCGGGTCGGTCTGACGCCGCGGGTTATCCACAGAGGAATCGTCGGCCCTGTGCGCGGCGTGTCTGCTCGGCTACGCTGCCCGCAGGGCGTGCTGATGCACGTCTCTGCTCATGGGGAGGTGAGCATGGCGGACAAGCCGATGCCGCAGCTGGCGGTGGACCTGGTCGAGGTGCGGAAGGTCACCGAGGACCTGCGTGCGCGTACCAATGACGGGCTGGCTCCGGGAGTGGGGCAGTTCGCGCGGGAGATCGAGCGGGGCGTGTTGTTCGGCACGTTCTCACCCAGCGGCGAGACCCAGGCCGCGAGGAACGCGTTCTGGGCCGCGCTGCAGCGGCACCATGACAACGCCAGAGTGCAGCTCGAAATCGGGTACACGCTCGCCAGCGCGCTGGAGAAGGCGTTGGAGAACTACACGAAGGCCGACGATCTGGCCGCGGTGAAGCTCGCTGTGCTGGAGCAGGAGGTCACCGCGGTGACCAAGCGACTTGCTCTCGCCGAACTACGCCATGAGCAGGGGCGAGGGGCATACATCTGATGGATGAGCCGAAGCCTGCCGAGATCGCGGTGACCAGTGCCGCGTCTGCTCTACCGGAACAGCCGGTATGGAAGGTCGTCTTCACCAACTGGGACCAGTACGACGTGCCGCGAATTTGGGACAGCCTCAGCTGCGTCAGCCAGCCGGAGACGAGGGAGCAGACCCAGAACATTGCCCGGTCCGCCGACCAGCTCAACGCCCAAGCCGACCAGTTGGAGCGGCTTCGCGTAAGACTCGCGGCTGCCTGGTCGGCCGGGCAGAGTGCGGCTGCGGCTGCGGCCGTGGGCCAGATCGATGCACTGATCGGCGCGCTGCGTGCGAACGCTTATGCCGCGGCCGTCACGGCGCGAGGGGTCAATGGCGTGGTCGAAGCCATGACGTCGGCGAGGCAGCAGCTCGAGCCGATCGTCAACGAATACTTCGGGATAACCAGCGAGCACCACGTGTACGCATGGCGACCCGTGGCCGGCAGGCTCAACCAGCAAGCGCGGGAGGTGATGATCTCGGCTGAACAGGCCATCCGCGACCACCGCAAGAGCATCGTCCTGCCTGAGCCCACAGAGGCTTTCTGGACTTACCGAGAGACACTCAAGCCCGGTGAGAAAAAGGATGTCGAACAGCCCGACCCGCGCAGCCACTGGAGGCCGCCCGGCACGCCATTGCCGTCTTCCTCGACGCCGGCACCGCGGCGTGACTCGGATCTGATCGCCGAAGATGACGATCAGTCGCCGGTCGGCGGCCCGGTACTCGGTGGTATGCCCGTTCCAGGCATCCCCCCTGGGGGAGCATCGGTGTTGCCGATCCTTCCCGGCAGCCCATACGCACCAGCCGGTGGGGCATACGTGATGCCGACCGGCAGCAGCGGTGCGGCAGGTTATGTCGTACCCATGGTGGCTGGAGTCGCGTCAGGACCGGGTTCCCGCGTGGGCGCGAACATGCCAGGAATGCTGCCCATGCCTACGCCGATGGGCGCGCCATCGTCCAACCGCAGCGGAGACGCCGGGTCACTCTATCGCCAGGGCAGTAACACGCGATGGGACGTGCGGCAAGGGGGACCGGCGGTGATCGGCCCTATCACCCAGCCTGCTCAGGAACGTGCAGCGGCCTCTTCGGAGGCAGAAGAGTTCCGCCAGTGGTACACCGAGGTCGCGATGCCGTGGCGGCTCGCCGGTGAGCACGGAGAGCCGATGCCGACCGTCACTATCCGCCGAGGAGCACAGTGAGCGCAGCTCGGCGCGTCATGAGAATGGCCGCCTCCATGTCGGTGATCGTCGGCACGCTGGCGACCGCCGCGCCGACCGCGCTCGCAGCCGATCAGATCAGCGTCGGTCAGTGGTTCCACGCGCAGATGAATACGGGCATAGCCCACAAGATCACGAAGGGCGAAGGTGTCGTCGTCGCAGTCGTCGACACCGGCGTGGACGCCAATCATCCGGATCTTGCAGGCTCCGTGTTGTCAGGAGCAGACTTCAGCAGCGAAGGTCCGGGCGACGGGCGGACGGACCGCGACGGGCACGGGACTGCTATGGCGGGCCTCATCGCTGCTCACGGCCGGGTCGGTGGAGTCGCGCCGGCAGCAAAAATTCTTCCTGTGCGTTCCTCCGCCAGATCTCTAGGCACCGGTGGACTCAGTAAGGGCATCCGCTGGGCGGTCGGTCAGAGCGTCGACGTCATCTCGCTCTCTTTGGGCGCTGAGTCCGATGACATCGTGCTCCAACAGGCGGTCGAAGAAGCTCTCGCGGCCGACATCGTGGTTGTCGCTGCGGTAGGTAATCGCACGCATGTCACCAAGGTGGGATATCCGGCGACCTATCCGGGCGTCCTCGCCGTGTCGGGAGTCGACCAGAAGGGCTTGCACTCTTCTGCCTCGGTAAGCGGGGCACCGGTCGACATCGCAGCACCATGTGACGGCGTCTCCAGCACCTCCCTCGACGGGGGATGGGGAATGGGCACGGGGACGTCGAACTCGGCGGCCCTCGTGGCGGGCGCGGCCGCACTGGTCCGCGCGCGCTTTCCAGACATGCCGGCCACGGAGGTCATCCACCGGCTCACCGCAACAGCGGTGGACAAGGGCCAGCCGGGGCCTGACGGAGAGTACGGCTACGGACTGGTGGACGTCTCCGCTGCCCTCAGTGCCTCGGTGCCGTCGTTGACGCCCTCAGCGAAGTCGGCAACGCCTCAGGCCGGGCCAACATCCGACGGGACAACTCCGCCTCGGTCGTCACGCCTCATGGTCGTGCTCGTGGGCGGCATGGTGCTCGTGCTTGCAGCGATCTCTGGTCGCGTTTGGTGGTTGAGGCGTCAGCAACGGTAGCGGCATAGATCCCTGCCTGGGTGACGTCTGTGTTCAGACAATCAGGGACGTTCGGCAAAAGGCGGTGACGGCGCGAGAATGAGGGGCATGGTGCGGTCAGTGAAGTGGCGAAAGATCATATTGATCTTGGCGATTGTCGTTGCGGCTGCTGGAATTGGCGGCGTGGTAGCCGTGGTCTTGACCTACCACGAGGTGACCAAGATCGACCGTACCGAGCCACTGGTCGTGCTCGATGAGTATCTGGATGCTGTCCTTGTTCGAAAGGATCGAGTGGGAGCGGAGCTTTACGAATGCTCCGGCAGCAGTAACCTGACGGCTCTGGCGAACCTTCGCGGTCAACTGAATGAGCGCGAGCGCTCGTTCGGCGTCGAAGTATTGGTTACTTGGGGCGCCATGTCTCAGGCGGGACAAGGTAGCTCGATTTCGGCCACGACCGAACTCACCGTCATCGCGCTTGAGGACGGCTCTGAGCAAAGCCGTAGTAGCCAAGCCTGGCGGTTCACACTCGTGAATCAGGACGGCTGGCGTGTTTGTGCCGCGGAGCGGACCACAGCGGCATCTCCGTCACCCAGCGCCGGGTAAGTCACTCGAGCCACAGCTCCGTTAGTGGCACAGCGCGCGTTGCCGGGGCTTGTCCTGTCGCGGCCCACCGGTACCACTCGTGCTCTTGGGCTACCCTGACTTGAGCGTTGCCCTCTGGGCCAGCATGCGCCTCGGTCACTGCACGAAGGCCTCGTTGCTCGCCGTCAGCGCTGGTGTGCACCAGGCGACGGCCCATCAGTTGTCCAGTCGTTTGGGCGGCGAGAGTCTCGGCAGAGACCGCAACGCGGGTCGGCGGTGCATCCAGTGATACCAGTATCAACCCATCAACAGTCGTTGTGTGCTCAGCAGAGGTGCTGATGGTCTCCACCCACACACGTTCTACTGGCACCAAGGCGGCGAACACCTCGACCCGTTCACGCTCGGCGCGGTACCACTCCGCCTCCGCTAGGACGGGGATAAGGCTGCGAGCACCCTGCCGAACCATCGCGTCGCCGCGCATTCCCGTGCGCCAGCCGTGGCCCGGCAGGCCAATCATCACTCGCGCCCCGCGCAGCACACCTCCACTGCTGATGACAGTTAGGGCGGGTACCGGCACAATAGGGGCGGGCGGCGTGCGCCATTCGGCTGCCCACGCCGCGAAGTCTGCCTCGGTCATGCCGAGTCGCTCTCCTTTCCTAGGGCAGCACCCTTGCTGGCCATGAATGGCACCGGATCGATCGCGCCGCGGTTGGATCGGTCGCCATCGAGATGGACCTGGAAGTGTAGGTGCGGACCGCTGGAGTGACCGCTGGTCCCGACGTAGCCGATGACCTGGCCAGCGCCTACGCGGTCACCCACGCCAACTAGAGGCTTGCTCACCATGTGGCAGTAACGCGTGATCACTTGGCCGGCGTGCAGGATGTCCACGAACCAACCGCATCCCGGCGTTGACGGCGACCCGTCCCGGTTGCAGTTGCCGACATCGCACTTGCTGACGATGACGACGCCAGCCGAGGCGGCCCGGATCGGCGTGTGACGGGATGCGCCGAGGTCGACGCCGTTGTGGGTGGGCCGCTCGGCGGTGCGGAAGCCGGACCAGACGTTCGCACCGACCGGTGCTGTCCACCCAGAGGCGGCGATCTGGCCGAATCCGGCGCACTTCAGTTGGCTGCCGACCACGACAGCACGAGCCGCTCCGTCGGTCAGCTCGTTGACGATGCGTGTCGCGGTCGGCTCATGCTTGGCGTAAGCGTTTGGGTATGCGCTGATCTGCACTCGCTGTGCGGCAACAGTAAGGGGAAGTGCCTCCCAGTTTTTGATCTTGGTTAGCTTGTTGTAGAACTTCGTCGACGAGTAGACGGGATCCATGATCTGCTCGGGGGAGCCCCAGCCCTGACTTGGCCGTTGCTGGAACAGCCCAAGCGAATCATGGTCATTGTGATTACCGAGGTGGCCGTGATTGGTGAGGCTGCTTTCCTGCATTGCCGTCGCAACCGCGATCACCCATCCTCGGGGTGGCACCTTGAGCTGCTGACCGGTCTTGATGACGATTGCCGCATTGCGGATCTTGTCTTCGCCATAAGGTCCGATCCGCGGAAACTGCCCGGTAACGCTGATTGTCTTGGTGCTACCGCAGCCCAGAGCGTTGGTCAGTGTTGAGTTGTTGGTCGCGAGGTCACCGAAGATCACCGCACTCACGGCTCCGCCGCAGCACAGCAGCCCGAGGGCGGCCGTAACGGCGACGATGAGGCCAGGACGCAGAAAACGACGCCCCTTGTCGCGTAGGGGTGCGGTAAGAGGCGGCAGGCGGCTCATACCCGTTCCCAATCGATGCCGTCCACCAGCCATCGTCCGTCGGATGCTACGAGCCTTAGACGTAGCAGGCCGGCATCAATAGGGATCACCACCTCCACAAAGGAGGTAGCGAGGGCTTCCATGCGGGCCGCCCCTGTAATCCTGTCTGCGGGCACACCGGCTGGGTCGACGCCATTCAGTTCTGCGACGAGGGCATCCGTGCTGTGCGGACGCAATGAGTCGAGCCAGTCGGTACCGCTGCGATCGTGCTTGATCCACTGTTCGGCGAATTTGGTGGCCACGGAGATTGCTTGTGGGCCGTTACTCGCCCTCATCGGGCTTGGTGTCGGATCCAGCTGTACCAGACCGTCGTCTCCTTCATGGGGGTCGACAGCGCTGGGAGCTGCAATCGGTGGTTGAACAGAGGAAGTCACCGGTGGAGTCGGTCCACCAAGCAGCTTGCCGAGGATGACGATCACCGCGACGGCACCAGCCAGCCCGAGAGCCACCACGGTGCGGGGCCGTAGGGGAATCCGGGACAGCATGGCTAGCTCCGTTCCGCCCAAGTCTCGGAGCGGCGCTCCGTCCGCGCCGACGGCTCGGCAGCGGGTTCTGTCCGCGCTTCCGCGCGGGTGGCTGCCTGGTGGGGCACCGCGGCGGGCCGGTACACGGCATAGGCGGGCGAGGATTCGGGCACGTCCGGCGAGCGCCACGTCTCCGCGCGAACTGGGTCGGCTCCGCCGCGTGCCTCGGCGCGGACGACCGAGGCTGGGTCCTCCGCGCTGACCGTAAGCTCCGGACGGGCCTCTGGCACAGTCGTACTTGTGGTGCTCCCGGGCGCGACTGCGGTGGCTGGCGTCCGCTCGCCGGTGGAGGAGGCAATGGGTGCTGAAGGCCGAGCAGTGAGCAGCGACGTGCCACTGCTGCCGCCGCCAAGCTGCGTAATCCGACGGTATGGGCGCAGCAGGATCCAGCCCACTACCCCACACAGCAGCACCAGAGTGACCTGAAGCCATCCAGCGAGAGACGAAGTGCTCATGATCAGATCGACGGCGAACAGATAGACCGCAGCGCCGGTACCGAAGATGAGAACGTTGAACAGCGCCGCCAGCACGGAGTTGACCAGGCGGCGAAGGCCCGCACTTGCCGGACGCAGCAAACCGACGGTGCCAAGAGCCGGGGCGGCGATGACAGCCCAACGAATGATCAAGAATCCGAGGAGCACCAGCAACGAGGCTACGACGTCGAAGGCGGCATAAGCGAGCGCTGACAGAATCGCAACGAATCCCGCTCCGATCCGCTCCATACCTTTAGTGCCGCGAAGGTATTCGTAAGCGTCTGGATCTTCCGCACGGACCTGCTCAGCCACCTTCATCCACTCGCCCTGCTTCCGGCGGATGGTGTTGTCACGTAGTTGCTGGCGTGCCTCATCGGTAGGTGCTGACTGGATCTTTGCGACGTCATCCCAGCTGAGCGACTTCGCACGGTACAGCGCTGGCCCATACTTTCTGGCGGTCTCGCTGTCTGCAGAACCGAGTGCTCCACGGATCCAGTTGCGGTAGAGCAATGCCTCCACAGCTGTGTCGCCAGCGCGCACAGCAGGAGGACGGTGGTCGTCGCAGGCACCCGGTTCGGGGTCGCTGCAGGTGGTAGTGGTAGCAGTGCGAGGTCCGACTGCGTCGTGCACCACACTTAAAACGCTGACCAGCGTTCCGTCAGCAGCCTTCGCAGACTGAACGGGCCAACTGGCGATCGCGGTAACGCCGACCATCACCAGAATGGCCCAGCCGACAGTCGTCAGTGCCATCGACATCTGGGCTTGACGGGAGCGCCACAGCAGGTAGACGCCGATCACCGCGAGCGTGATCACACCGAACACGCTGAAGACCTGCCTGTAGAGAGCCGTAGTGGCGTTCTCCACGAGCGGGTCGGCCCAGCCCCACATCTCGTCCGGCGCCCAGGCGCGCTCTCGCAGCGCGTTGGAGACGCCCACGATGCCGGCGGCGAGCATGAACTCGCCGTTGGCGATGGTGTTCTCGAGCTTGTAGTCGGGGTGCATGACGGTCTGAACACAGTTGATGTCGTAGGTCGTGTAGTCGTAGCCCGCATACCCGTAGCGCGAGTACTTACCGGCGGGCCCGTTCACGTTCCAAGTGGGCCTGCTCACGAACCAGCCGCCGAGACCGGAGTCCGGGGCTGCGGGGTTTGGGGCGCTCACGCATTGCACGCGTGCCGCGCTGACCTCCTGCAACCGCGTGATGCACTCGTCCAGCCCGCGGGCCGTCCACTCCTCCAGCGAGCACAGCTTGTCCCCAGGCGCCGCGACCGCCGCAGCGGCAGGCGCTGCAGCCTGGACGGGCGCGCCGAACAGGGTCCCCAGCGCCAGCACCATCGTGGCGAGGACCGCGGAGGCGAGCCGCTTCACCGCTTGCCTCCCTGGCCGGCCGCCTGCCCGGTCGGGGTGGTGTCGAGGGTTTCCAGCAGCCCGGCGACGTACGACACGTCCACCCGCACCCGCTGCACCCGGCTGTCGACGTCGCGCAGCACGAACTCGCGGTATCCGAGCCGTCCCGCGCTGTTCGCGTCGGGCGCGGACAGCGAGGCCAGCACGGCCTCGTATCCGACGTCGGTAGGCACCCGGAGCAGCCGCAGCGCCTCGGACGCGATCTCCGGGTCCTGCGCGATACGCCCGACGAACACGGTGGACACGAGGTTCTGCACGTCGAGCCCGAGGATGTCCTTCGGGTTCTGCGACGCGACGAGCGCGGCGAGGTTCCACTTGCGGCTGTCGCGGGCGAGCCGGACCAGGAACGATCGCCCGGACCGCCAGCCCTCCATGAAGTGGGCCTCGTCGAGCCCGACGAGCTTGCGCTGGTGCATGTCACCCGAGTAGCAGCGGCGGACGGCGAGCCGGTGCGCGGTGTGCAGCATCGGCAGCGCGAGCGCCTCTTCCGCGGACCAGTACTCTCGCTCGATCTTCAGGTCGGGCAGGCGCAGCCCGGACATGGTGATGACGGTGAGCGCGGAGTCGGTGCTGAGCAGGTCGCCGGGCGGGCTGCCGAAGAACAGCAGGGCGAGCGGCATCTCCGCGGTGTCGAGCAGCAGGTTGGCGAGCTCGCGGCCGGTGTCGTCGATGCCGGCGAGGCAGCGGACGACGTCGTCGAGGGTCGCGGTCTCCTCCGCGGGCACGGTGCGCACGGCGTGCCGGAGCAGCGTGGCGGTGGATGCTTCGCGGGCGACCTGCGGCGGCATGAGCATGGAGCAGATGTCCTGGACCAGCATGCGGCGTTCGGCGCGGGCGTTGCTGACGGAGATCTCGTATTCGCGGTCGCCATCGGCGCCGGGGCCGAATTCGGTGCGCTGCGGGGTCGGGATCAGCGAGTACGGGGCGAGGGTGCCCTGCTCGCCGCCGGTCAGGTTGAGCACGCGGGAGTACGGCTTGAGTTCGGGCATGGACGCGAGGCGGGCCAGCGGGCCGCTCGGGTCGAGGAGGGTGACCTGGACGCCGCGCCGGGCGTTGAGGTAGCCCATGGCGCCGAGCAGGGTGGACTTGCCACCGCCGGGTTCGGCGACCATGACCGACAGGCCGGAGCGCTCGCGGACCTCCATGGGGAAGTGCGGGTCGAGGAAGACGGGGCGGCGGCAGGTGCCGGCGGTGCGGCCGAGCAGGTCGCCGCGGCGGTCGCCGACGACGGACGCGGCCTGGGGCAGCGCGGCGGCGAGCAGGCGTACCGGCATGCGGCGTAGGTAGCCGGTGTTGGCGACGGGCTCGCCGGGGATGAACTCGCGGGCGAGCTGGTCTTGCTGCTTGGGGTGCTGGAGCGAGACGCGCAGTTCGCGGCTGTAGGTGGCGACGACGGAGCGGGCGCGTTCGAGGCATTCCTCGCGGTCGGCGCCGCTGACGGCGATGCGGTGCCAGCCGTGCGCGCGGGCGGAGTCGACGGGCAGGCCGGTGGTCATCTCGTCGCCCATGACCAGCGCCCGGCTGGCGAGGCGTTCGAGTTCGGGCGGGGCGTCCATGCCGTGCTCGAGGTAGTCCAGCTGCTGCGAGCGGATCATGCGCAGCCGGTGTTCGAGGTTGCGGAAGCTGTCGCCGGGTCCGAGGATGTCGACCCGCGACGACAGTTCCATGGGCCAGGGCAGGCGCTCGTGGAAGTGCAGCCAGGGCTCGTGCCGCTCGGGGATGTCGAGGGGTTCCATGCGGCCGACGGTGAGCACGGCGACGTGCCGTTCCTCGCCGGTCATCCGGTTGACGAGCTTGACCGTGCTGCCGTATGGCGTGCGGTAGCGCTCGATGTGCTCGGTGAGGGCGAGCAGGTCGCCGGAGTCCCAGCGGCCGTGCGCGACGGAGCCGACCATGTTCGGGGGGCTCATGCCGAGCGCGACGGAGCGGTAGAGCAGCCATTCGAGTTCGGCGGCGGCGGCGCGCTGGCCGCGCATGCCGAATGCGGCGAGCACCTCGTCGAACTGTTCGACCTGCTTGCCGAGCTTGCGGCGTTCGGAGTCGGCGGTGCCCTTGCCGAAGGCGCGTAGCAGTTTCTCGCTGAACGAGTCGCCGAGCGCCCGCCGGGCGAAGGTCACGCCGAGGTAGGTCTGGCCCTCGCTGTGGTTGATCTCGCGCAGGTGCCGCTGGGCGGCGACGAGGTGGTCGCCCCAGCCGGGCGCGCCGGGCACGGGCGGCAGCGGGCGGTGGGTGAGCTGGTCGAGCTGCGCGGCCCACTGGTCGGCCGGGAAGGGCCGGGTGGTGCGGCGCAGGTGCAGGCGGAACCCGGCGAGGCCGGCGTACTGCTCGCTGATGGCGGACAGCAGCGACTCGCGGTCGGCGTCGGGCCGGAACGCCCAGCGCACCTCGGGCAGCATGTACCACGCGGTGACGGCGTGCGGAGTGAACGTGAGATGACCGGCGATCTCGGTGATCGCGAGTTCCTGGGCGGCGTCGCGGTCGCGGGCGGCCTTCGGCTGCGCGGGCGGCTTGACCTGCTTGCCTCGGCTCTTGGCCGGCTGTCGCTGCCCGGCGGGCGGGGCGCTGCGGGGCGCGGCCTGCGGGGTGCCCCGCGGGGGCAGCGGACGGCTGCTCAGTGGCACGGTGCTGACCGGCACGGAGCTGACCGGAATCGCGCTGACCGGGCGGTTGCGCAGGTCCGGCTGGGGGCGCATGGGCACCCCGCTGACCGGCACGCCGCTGACGGGCGCGTTGCGCGGCACTCCGCTGACCGGGGCGTTGCGCGGGCGGCCCGGCTGGGTGCCGGAGCGGCCGGCCTGGTCGGTGCGAGAGTCGGCCGTGGTGCGTCCGGTCGGTGCCGCCGGCGGGCCGGGCGGAGCGGGAGTGGTCGGCGGCGAATCCGCCCGGGCGGGCCCGGATCGCGGCGGCGCGGCTTGGCGGCCGTCCGGGCGGGTGCCCGTGGTGCGGCCGGTCTGCGGCGCTTCGGCGCGTGCGCCGGGCTGGTGGGCCGCCTGGCCGGGCGTGCCGTGCGGCGGCGGCTGGCGCAGCGGGGTGCCGGCCAGGCCGACCGAGCCGGGGTCGGCCGCCTCGGAGTCGAACAGTTCCAGGAACGGCGATTCGATGTCGGGGCCGGACGGCGCCGGTGGTGCGGAGGACGGCTCGGGGTCGCGGCGCGAGGACGCGGCGCGTTCACGCTGTGCCTGGGTGGCGGCGTCGGCGGCCGCGCGCATCTCGGCGGCGCGCCGGTCGGCTGCCGTCTGCAGGTCGCTGCGCAGGTCGGCGGTGCGCGCCTCGGGACGCCCGCCGGCGTCCTCGGCGGGACCCTCCGGCTCGGCAGGTTCGCGGCGGCGCGGCGGCTGGAACACGGCGACGGGGCCCGTCGCGGCGGTCCCTTCGACGGACGGGACGACGTCGGATACCGCGTCGTCCAGGTCGTACTCGGTATCGTTGCTGGTCATGTGATCGCCTGCCGCACGACGACGCGGCGGGCGACCAGGCGCGGGTCGCGGCGCTCGACGACCGGTTCGCGGGTGCGCTTCCAGTCGGTGAGCGCGGTGCGGATGACCATGCGCGCGGGCCGGTCGGGGTCGACGTGGCGGAAGATGTACGACGTGGTCACGATGGCGAGCGCGATCTCCCAGGTCGGGAAGATCTCGAACTCCTGTGTGAACAGCCAGTGGATGCCCATGTAGAGCGGGACCAGCAGCACGAACAGGCCGTACTGCGCGTACGGCAACTGCACGGGGAGCGTGTATCCGGGCGGCCCGAGATAGACCAGGCGAGCCCGGTAGATGTCGTCGTCCGTACGCAGCCGCATCGCTTCCGCCTACTCGAACATGATGTCGATGAGGTTCTCGCCGACGAGCAGCAGCGCGCCCGCGCCGACGATGAAGGCCACGCCGATGATGGCGATCGCGGAGCTGGTCAGCACCTTCGACACCTCGCCCTTGCTGGCGCGGCCGATGAAGATGACGCCGAGGATGGCCAGCAGGATCGGAGAGATCTTCGTGGCGAAGAAGGTGAGGATGTCGTTGGTCGCGATGCCGCCGCCCGCGGGATCCCCAGGCGCCGCCAGGATCTCGTCGGCGAGCATGCCGAGGGCCGGCGTGGCATGGTTCCACGCCGCCTGGACCAGTTCCATGGCGATCATTCGGTACCTCCCCGGTGCGCGACCGGCGCTGCAATTGCTTAAGCCTTACCGATGGGGGTCCTCAGCGGTGGGATGCAGCCGATGACACCCTGCTTCGTGTCGATCACAGTTCGTAGTGGAGCGCCGGGGTTTTGCCCTTATGTAGGACCGGTGTTCGATCCATAGCAGAGCGTACGGTGCACCCACCGGTGCGACAAGCCGTGCAGGTGGTGGCGGGTGTCGGATGTCCGGCCGTCACCTGGTGCCGGTCATCGTCACACTGACGTCGGTGAACGTCAGCGGGATCGGCGCCTGTGGCTTGTGGACGGTCACCGTGGCCCGGGCGACGCGGGGGTCGGCCAGGCAGGCATCGACGAGCCGTTGGGCCAGCGTCTCGATGAGGTTGACCGGCGGCCCGGCCACGACCTCGGCCAGTCGTGAGGCCAGCTCGCCGTAGTGCACGGTGTCGGCGACGTCGTCGCTGTCCGCGGCCGGGCGCAGGTCCAGCCCGAGCACCACGTCGACCACGAAGTCCTGCCCGTCGCGCCGCTCGAAGTCGAAGACGCCGTGGTTGCCGCGTACCCGCAGGCCGGTGAGCGTGATGAGGTCCATGGTCAGCCTTCGTAGCGCAGCCGGGGGCTGCCGGTGGCCCGCCACACCGCGAGGGCGTCGACGGTCGAGCGCACGTCGTGCACGCGTACCCCCCAGGCGCCGGCCGCGGCGGCCAGCAGGCTGGTCGCGGTGGTGGCGGCGTCGCGGTCCGCGGCGGGCCGGCCGTCGAGCAGCAGGCCCAGGTAGGACTTGCGGCTGGCCGCGAAGAGCACCGGGAAGCCCAGCCCGATGATCCGGTCCAGGTGCCGGGTGAGCGCCCAGTTGTGCTCGGCGGTCTTGGCGAAGCCCAGCCCCGGGTCGACGATCAGCCGGTCGGCCGCGATGCCCAGGCGCAGCGCCTCGTCGACGCGGCGCGACAGCTCGTCGCGCACCTCGGTGACGACGTCGCGGTAGGTGGCCAGCGCCTGCATGTCGGCGGAGTGCCCGCGCCAGTGCATCACCACGTACGGGCAGCCGGCGTCGGCGACGACGCGGCGCATGTCCGGGTCGGCCAGCCCGCCGGAGACGTCGTTGACGGCGACCGCCCCGGCCTGTACGGCGGCCGCGGCGACCGCGGCGCGGGTGGTGTCCACACTGGTCGGCACGCCGGCGTCGGCCAGCGCCGCGATGACCGGGACCACCCGCTTGATCTCCGTGTCCGCGTCCACGCGTGACGCGCCCGGCCGGGTCGACTCGCCGCCCACGTCCACCAGGTGCGCGCCCTGGCCGTGCAGCTGCACCCCGTGCCGCACGGCGGCGTCGAGGTCGTCGTAGAGGCCGCCGTCGGAGAAGGAATCCGGGGTCACGTTGAGAACCCCCATCACCACCGGCGGCGTCGCGTGCATCAGGTCGGCTGCCACGCTGCGAGAATATCGGTCGTGACTTCGGTGGTCTTCTCGATAGGCAGCAACCTCGGCGACCGCGCCGACCATCTGCGCTTCGCGGTGCGCCGGCTCGCCGAGGAAGGCGAGCTGCTGGCGGTGAGCGGCGTCTACGAGACGCCGCCGTGGGGCGACACGGAGCAGCCGGCGTACTACAACGCCGCCCTGCTCGTGCGCGGCCCGCAGGCGGTGGAGCAGTGGCTGCTCACCGCGCAGGGCATCGAGCACGAGGCGGGCCGGGTGCGCCACCAGGCCCGCCGGTACAGCCCGCGCACGCTCGACGTCGACCTGGTCGCCGCGTTCGCCGACGACGGCGAGCCGATCCTGCGCGACACCCCTGAGCTGACCCTGCCGCACCCGCACGCCCACCAGCGCGCCTTCGTGCTGCGGCCGTGGCTGGAGGTGCAGCCCTATGCCCAGCTGCCCGGGCACGGCTGGGTGAACGACCTCGTGCTGGCCGAGCCGATGGCGACGGAGGTGGCCGCGATGACGGCGCTGCCCCAGGTGCGGCTCGAAGTAGAGTGACCCTCATTCAGACGAGTGAGGGGTGTGGACCGCATTGAGCCAGCCGCCGACGCCGGAGCCACGGCTGCAACCCACCAACCCGGCCACCCTGATCGTCGCGGCGCTCGGTTCGGCCGCCGTCGCCTGGCTCATCATCAGCACCTGGTACGGCAGCATGCCGACGCTGCCCTGGCTGCCCGCGTTCACCCTGCTCGCGCTCGCGCTCGTGGAGTTCGCGCTGGCGCAGCAGACCCGGGCGCGGATCGAGCGCAAGCCCGGCCGTCCGGGCGTGGAGCCGCTGGCCGTGGCCCGGTACGCCGTGCTCGCCAAGGCGTCCTCGCTGGCCGGGGCGATCTTCGCCGGCTTCTCCGCCGGGCTGACCCTGTGGCTGCTCGTCGACGGGCAGCGGCTCACCGCGGCCACCCGCGACCTGCCCGCGGCGATCAGCTCGCTGGTCTGCTCGCTGGCGCTGGTCGGGGCCGGGCTCTGGCTGGAACGCGCCTGCCGGGTGCCGAAGCGCCCCGAGGACGACGACAAGCCGGACATCCAGTAACAGGCGAACGGACCGGTGGCGACCACTATCGGGTACCTGTCGACGGCGGGATGTTGTCGCCGGTAGACCCTGTTGCATTCACGTTTCAGCCGGTACGGTGCCTCGGGTATGCCGTGTCGTACCCCGCGACCGGCAGCCGACTCGGGAGGCGCGAGTCATGGCCTACGACAGCGAAGCGACCGACGCGACAGGGCAGCGACGGTACCGCGGCGAGGGCTTCCGTGAGGAGTCCGATCTCAGATCCGACGGCGGCGCACACAGCGTCGTCGCCGGGATGCAGTACCGGCCACGGGCGACGCCCGCGGCCAACCTGGACGACGTCTTCGACGACCCCGCGCACGGCGAGGTCGGCCGCGACCGGCTCGGCGTGCACTTCGCGTGGGAGGGCGTGCTGCTGCTCGGCGTGGTCACGGTCGGCTTCCTGCTGAACAACAGTCACCGGGACACCATCACCGGCGCGAACTTCAAGGAGCTGCTGGTCTTCGCCTCGGTGCTGGGCCTGCTCGGCCTCGGCGCCTCGACGACGCTGCGCGCCGGGGCGGTGAACCTGGCCCTCGGCCCGGTCGCCGCGGCGGCCGCGCTGTACTACGCCGAGCACGGTTCGGCGGGCGTGGTGCCCACCGCAGGCATGGCCGTCGCCTTCGCGGCCGGGCTGGGCCTGGTGGTGGCCGTCCTCGTGGTCGGCTTCCATGTGCCCGGATGGGCGGGCAGCCTGGCGGCGGCGCTGGTGGCGATCGTCTGGATCCAGAAACACCCGTCCCCGCTGACCGTGAGCGGCGAGTACGACCCCACCGGGCAGGCGGTCTACCTGTACGGCGGCTTCGCAGCGTTGACCATCGTGGCCGGCCTGCTCGGCGCGATCCGGTCCATCCGGCGCGGGGTCGGCCGGTTCCGGCCGGTGACCGACCCGGCCCGGCGGCGTGGCGGCCTCGGCGGCGTCGTCGCCGTGCTTGCGCTGATCGGCTCGATGGCACTGGCGGCCGTGGCGGGTGTGGTGATGGCCGCGCTCAACGGGGCCACCGAACAGGTCGTCGCACCAACCGAGGGCTTCGAGCTGACCGGCCTCGCCCTGGGCGCGGCCCTGATCGGCGGGGTGAGCGCGTACGGCCGCCGCGGCGGCGTGTTCGGCACGCTGCTCGGCGTCTCGCTGCTCGCCCTGGTCGTCTGGTACGCCGACGCGGCCCAGTGGCACATCTCGCTGTACGCGCTGGCCGCCGGCGCCATCGCGCTGGGCCTGGTGGTCACCAGGCTGGTGGAGACGTTCGGACGGCCGCTGCCGCTGGACGACGAAACCCCGGACGACTGGTCCGACGTGGGCGTGCCGGGTAGCTCGTGGTCCACCGGCAGCGGCGACACGTGGTCGAACCTGCCCGCGCAGCCCGCTCCCGCCCGCGCCGACCAGTGGGGCGACGAGGACCGCTGGTCCTCCCTGCGCTGAGCTGACACGACGACCGGAGCCCCGGCCGTGCCGCACCCGCGGCGCGACCGGGGCTCCGGTCATATGTGCCATCTTGTTTTAGAGTCGGGCGAAACGGGCGGGCGCTCGTTGAACCGTTCGTGACGAAGGTTCGGCGATTACCGGCGCGTCGCGCGCCGCGACGGGGTCCGCACAAGCCGCGCTGGGTGGCGCAGCTGTTCAGGACGGGCCGGAGACGATCCACGCGCGGAATGTTCTCGCATTTCAAGGCCGTGGAGCATTCCCCTCGCAAGCAACTGTCGGTAGCCTCTAGCACCATGCCGGACTCGGACACTCGCGATGATCAGCGGCACGCGCGCCTGCTCCCGGTGTTGTTCTGGGGAGGCGTCGGGCTGGCCCCCCTGGCTGCGATTTTCCTGTTCGCGGCCGACGGGGGCACCGCGCTGCGGGCCGCCGTGGGCGTGGTCATCCTGTCGGTCATCCTGATAGGGCTATCGATCACTCTCCGTCGCGACACCGAGACGGTTCGGCTCGAACTCGAGGACATGATCCTCGATGAGATCGACACCGTCCGGGCCGACGTCCGCGACGACATCTCGACCGCGGCCCACGCCACGCACCGTGCCTTCGCGGAGAAGTTCCAGTACCTGGTCGACCAGCTCGAGGCCACCCGGCACGAGCTCGACGCCACCCGTGCGCAGCTCGAGCACGTCCGCGCCGAGGCCGTGCGGGCCGCGGCCCAGGCCGCGCCCGCGCCCGCCGCCGCCCGGGCCGGCGCCCCCGCACCCACCCCGCACCAGCCGGGCCCGAGCTCGGGCCGCGCGGGCATGCCGCCCGGCGGCGTGGTGCGGCACACGGAGACCGTGCAGGTGACGACGCGGCACACCATCGTCGACCCGCACGGCGAGGACGCCCAGCGCGGCGCGGCGATCTACGGCAGCCCGGTCAGCGGCGCGGCGAGCGGCGGCTTCGACCGCGGCCGCGACGCCGCGGAGTACGGCCACCGGGCCGAGAGCCCGCGCATCGAGGTGCAGCGCCCGCGCGCCGAACGGTCCCGCGAGCGGGACCGGCACGAGGAGTCGTGGACCGAGCAGCGGCTGCGCGAGCAGCTGGAGCGCCGCCGCGACGCCAGCGAGCCGGTCTCCGGTGGGGAGAGCCGGCCGTCGCGCCGTGACCGCGGCGACGACCGGTGGTCCGACCGCCCCGCCGACGCGATCGAGGGCCGCTGGTCCGACCGCGACGACGAGGACCGGCCGGCCGTGCGTGCCGCCGGGGACCGCTGGACGACCGTGCGCGACGACGACCGCGGCCGCGAGGTGCGGATGGGCGAGCGCCGGGCCGCGCTGCACAGCGACAGCTCGGGCACCGAGCTGCGGATCGAGGACCGCTGGGCCGCGGTGCGGCGTGAGGACCGCGGCTTCGACGAGGACCGGGCCGACGAGGGGCGGGGCGGCTTCCCGTACCGCGACCAGGAGCGCCGCGAGCCCCGCGCGCTGACCGGCTCCGACCGCGAGGACCGCTGGTCCGACTACGAGGACGTGCGCGACCGCGACCGGGACCGCGACCGGGACCGCGATCGGGACTACGACCGCCGGTACCGCTGACCACGACAGCGAGAACGCGCCCTTCCGGATCACCGGAGGGCGCGTTTTCGCGTATAGGCGGCGTGCGCTACTTGTCGATGTCGCCGACGACGAAGAACATCGAGCCGAGGATGGCGATCAGGTCCGGCACGAGGGTGCCCGGCAGCACCGTGGACAGCGCCTGCACGTTGGCGTACGACGCGGTGCGCAGCTTCATCCGCCACGGCGTCTTGTCGCCCTTCGACACCAGGTAGTAACCGTTGACGCCGAGCGGGTTCTCGGTCCACGCGTAGGTGTGGCCCTCCGGCGCCTTGACCACCTTGGGCAGGCGTACGTTGACCGGCCCGCCGATCCGGTCGACCCGGTCCAGGCACTGCCGGACCAGGTCCAGCGACACGTACACCTGGTCGAGCAGCACCTCGAAGCGGGCGTGGCAGTCGCCCGTGGTGCGGGTGACCACCGGGACGTCCAGCTCGCCGTAGGCCAGGTACGGCTCGTCGCGGCGCAGGTCGAAGTCCAGCCCGCTGGCCCGCGCGACGGGCCCCGAGGCGCCGTACGCGGCCGCCTGCGCGGCGGTGAGCACGCCGACGCCGACGGTGCGGGCCAGGAAGATGTCGTTGCGCCGGATCAGGTCGTCCAGCATCGGCATGCGTGAGGCGACCAGGTCGACGGCCTCCCGGGCGCGCCCGGTCCAGCCTGCCGGGACCTCCTCCTTGAGCCCGCCGATGCGGTTGAACATGTAGTGCATGCGGCCGCCGGTGGCCTCCTCCATGACGGCCTGCAGCACCTCGCGCTCGCGGAACGCGTAGAACACCGGCGTGATCGCGCCGATCTCCAGCGGGTACGAGCCGAGGAACATCAAGTGGTTGAGCACCCGGTTCAGCTCGGCCATCGCCGTCCGCAGCCAGACCGCCCGCTCCGGCACCTCCAGCCCCATCAGCCGCTCCACGGCCATCGCCGCGCCCAGCTCGTTGCTGAACGCGCTCAGCCAGTCGTGCCGGTTGGCCAGCACCAGGATCTGCCGGTAGTCGCGCACCTCGAACAGCTTCTCCGCGCCACGGTGCATGTACCCGATGATCGGCTCGGCGGAGAGCACCTTCTCGCCGTCGAGGACCAGCTTGAGTCGCAGCACGCCGTGCGTGGACGGGTGCTGGGGGCCGATGTTCAGCACCATGTCGGTGCCCAGCTGCTGCGCCCCCGCCCCAGCGCCGACCGTCAACTCCCGGGTCCCACCCGTCTCCACCATGCGCGCCATCGTAAGCCAGCGCCAAGAAAGGCAGGGCACCTTCGTCGGCTCGCCAGCGAGACGAGCGGAAATTCTGCTCGCTATTCGTGGAGGAAGGGCACCTTCTTGGCGTCGAGGTTCATCCACTGCGCCAGCCACCAGTGCGCGCCGAGGCCGCCCGTGGCGGTCAGCTCCCCGATCTCGCTCGTCGCGGCGAGTGCCCGTACGTAGCCGACGGGATCGGTCGAGGCCAGGGCCAGCGGTGGCCGCTGCGCGGTGACGCCGAGGCGGTGCAGGGCGCTGCGCTGGTCCAGCAGCAGCCGGTCCGCCCTGTCCGCCGCGATCGAGTCGACGGCGACGTGGCAGGTGATGTCGGTGCTGCCGTCGAAGGCGGGCGGCACCTCGCGCCCGTTCCAGAAGCCGGTCACCGTCGGCAGGATCGGCCGCCTTTCGCGCCGGTGCCCGTAGTCGACGGCGAGTGCCAGCCCCGCGTCCAGCGCGCCGACCGCCTCGGCCCAGGCCTCGTCCCGGCTGCGTCCGATCTCCACGACGTCGTCCGGGCCGGCTGGCCACCAGCGCTCGATCCAGGCGGCGTCGGCCGGGTCGAGCGGCCCGCACGGGTTCAGGTCGGTGTCCAGGTAAGACCCGTCGCGCGCGAGGTCGAGAGGCACGTTGTCGAGCCACTCGGTGGCCAGCAGCAGTCCGGTCAGCCCGCGCGGCAGCTCGGTGCGCCACGAGACGGCGGTTCCCGGCCCGACGTCGGCGCCTGGCGTGTCACCGGTGCCGGTCGTGGCGCCGCGCTCGGCTGCCGCATCGTCGGCGCGGGCGCTGACCTCCACGGCCACCGCCCGGACTCGCGCCCGCAGCGGCGCGTCCAGCGCGGCGAGCACTGCGTGCAACAGCTCGCCTCGACCAGCACCCACGTCCACCAGGTCGAACACCTCGGGACTGCCGAGCGCCCGGTCGACGTCGGCGACGAGCACCGCGATCGCCCGGGCGAAGTGGGGCGACTGGGCGCTGGTCCGGAAGTGGTCGGCGGGCCGCTCGCGGACGAAGAACCCGTCCGGCCCGTACAGCGCAGTTCGCATCGCATCCCGCCAACGCATCGGTGCTGTTCACTCTCCGTTCGTCGCCGGTTGCCCCGCCGAATCTACGGTCCGGGCCATGCGACGTATTCTCACCTGCCTGGCGGCGACCGCCCTGGCGGCGACCGCGCTACCCGGCGTGGCTTCGGCCGAGTCCGGACCGACGACCACGGACGGCACGCCCGCGCTGCGTACCGTCACCGCGAAGTTCGAGACCCCCGCGCTGTACGACGACGAGGCGGGCGGCGACGCGAACGCGGACGACCCGGCGATCTGGGTGAACGAGCGGGACAGGTCCCGCAGCCGGGTCATCGTCACCGCGAAGAACGGCGGCCTGCACGTCTACGACCTGCGTGGCCGCGAGACGCAGTCGTTCGCCACGCCGGCGGCGCCGGGCCCGGACGACGAGCCGGGCCGCTTCAACAACGTCGACCTGGTGACCGGCTTCCCGCTGCACGGGCGGCTGGTCGACCTCGCCGTGGTCACCGACCGCGGCCGCGACAAGCTGCGCTTCTACCGCATCGACGACGGCGTGCTGACCGACGTGACCGCGGCTGACGCGCCGTTCGCCTTCAACACGACCCAGCAGGAGGTCAACGAGCAGGCCACCGCGTACGGGCTGGCGACGTTCCGGCAGGGCCGGGACTTCCTGGCCGTGGCGAGCCGCCGGCACACCCCGGAGCTGGGCATGTTCCGCCTGGTGGCCAAGGGTGCGAAGGTGAGTTACCAGCGGGTCGACAAGCTGGTGCTGCCGGACACGTTCCGGCTCAAGAGCGGCGGCAGCTGGACGCCGTGCCTGGAGCCGGGCGAGCTGCCGCAGGTCGAGGGCATGACCGTGGACCCGGAGCTGGGCGTGCTCTACGCCGCGCAGGAGGACGTCGCGCTGTGGCGGGTCTCCGTCGCCGGCGGGCGGTTCGGCTACACGCCGCGGATGGTCGAGCGCACCCGGGAGTACGGCGTGCCCGCCGTCTACGACCCGGAGACCGAGGAGTGCACGTTCGACTGGGCGGCCGACCCGGGCGAGGGCGGGCGCATCGACGCCGACGTCGAGGGCGTGACGATCTTCAAGACCGGCCGGCTCGCCGGCACGCTGGTGGTCTCCTCGCAGGGCGACGACACCTTCTACACGTACGACCGGCTGACGCTGCGGCCGCTGGGGCGCTTCGCGGTGGTCGACGGCCGGGTCGACGGCTCGCAGGAGTGCGACGGCGCGGCCGTGGTGAACACCCCGCTGCCCGGTTTCCCCGGCGGCCTGCTGGTGGTGCACGACGGCCACGAGACCCCGGACGGCGACCGCACCGCGACCAACGTCAAGTTCCTGGACGCAGGCTTCTTGGATCAGCACCGCCTCAACAGGCGCTGAGCAGCGAGACGGCGGTCACGAAGGGCGCTCCCGGGACGTGGTTCCGGGGGCGCCTTTCGTTGTAGGCATGTGAACTTTCCGCGGCAGTGCGGTTTCGCACAGTCTCTGTCCAGTGATCAGGACACGGGGTCATACTTTCCCCGACCGGTACCCCGAAGAAGAGGACTGGATCAGATCATGAGTGCTGAGCTCACCATCGGTGTGATCGGCGCCGGCCGGGTCGGCGCGGTCCTCGCCGCCGCCCTGCGTGGCGCGGGACACCGGGTAGTCGCCGCTTCCGGCGTTTCCGCCGCGGCCAAGCATCGCATCCGCACCCTGCTGCCGGGTGCGCACAATCTTCCCGCCGACGAGGTGGCCCGCGCCGCGACCGATCTGCTGATCATCGCGGTGCCCGACGACGCCCTGGCCGGTGTCGTGACCGGCCTGGCCGCCACCGGCGCGCTGCGGCCCGGCCAGGTGGTGGCGCACACGTCCGGCGCGCACGGGCTGGCCGTGCTGGCCCCCGCCGCGGCGGTCGGCGCCCGCCCGCTGGCCCTGCACCCCGCGATGACCTTCACGGGCACCGCCGCCGACCTGGACCGGCTGCCCGGCATCTCGTACGGGATCACCGCCGCCGACGACACCGTGCGTGCGCTGGCCCGGTCGCTCGTCGCCGACCTGGCCGGCAGCCCGGAGTGGATCGCCGAGGACCACCGCGCGCTCTACCACGCCGGCCTCGCGCACGGCGCGAACCACCTGGTCACCCTCGTGAACGAGGCGGCCGACCGGCTGCGCGACGCGGGTGTGCTGAGCCCGGAGAAGGTGCTCGGCCCGCTGCTGACCGCCGCGCTGGAGAACGCGCTGCGGATGGGCGATTCCGCGATCACCGGGCCGGTGTCGCGCGGTGACGCGGGCACGGTCGCCCGGCACGTGCAGGAGCTGGCCCGCACCGCCCCCGACTCGCTGCCGGCGTACGTCGCGCTGGCCCGCCGCACCGCGGACCGGGCGATCGCCAACGGGCGGCTGCGCGCGGTCGACGCCGAGCCGCTGCTGGGCGTGCTGGCCGAGCCGGCCGCCGCCGACGCCGGTCAGCTCGGTGAGGCGGCGAAGTGACCGCCGTCGTACGCACCCGAGAGGAGCTGGCGCGGGCGCGCGCCGCCGCGCAGGGCTCCGTCGCCGTGGTGATGACCATGGGCGCGCTGCACGAGGGGCACGCCACCCTGCTCCGGGAGGCCCGCAAGCACGCCGACTTCGTGCTCGCCACGATCTTCGTGAACCCGCTGCAGTTCGGCCCGAACGAGGACCTGGCCCGCTACCCGCGCACCTTCGACGCCGATCTGGCGGTGTGTGCGGCCGAGGGCGTCGACCTGGTCTTCGCGCCGACCCCCGAGGTGATGTATCCGCACGGGCAGCCGCAGGTCACCGTGCACCCGGGCCCGCTGGGCGAGGCGCTGGAGGGGGCGGTCCGTCCCGGCCACTTCGCGGGGGTGCTGACCGTGGTCGGCAAGCTGCTTCGGCTCACCCGCCCGGACCTGGCGTTCTTCGGCGAGAAGGACTACCAGCAGCTGACGCTGATCACGTTGATGGTGCGCGACCTCGAACTCGGGGTGGAGATCGTCGGCGTGCCGACGGTCCGCGGGCCGGACGGCCTGGCGCTGTCCAGCCGCAACCGCTACCTGAGCGAAACCGAACGGGAGACGGCGCTCGCGCTGTCCCGAGGACTGCGGGCCGGAGCCGCCCGGCGGGAGGCCGCGGCGGTGCTGGCCGCCGCGCGGGCCGAGCTGGCCGGCGTGGACGTGGACTACCTGGCCCTGCGGGGGACCGACCTGAGCGAGGACCCGGGACCGGGCGAGGCGCGGCTGCTGGTCGCGGCCCGCGTCGGAGCCACCCGGCTGATCGACAACCTGCCCGTCCACCTGGACACCGACGGGGCCGCCACGAAGACCGAGGGAGAATCGGCCTGATGTTCCTGCGCACCATGTTCAAGTCCAAGATCCACCGGGCTACGGTGACCCAGGCCGACCTGCACTACGTCGGCTCGGTCACCATCGACGAGGACCTCATGGACGCCGCCGACCTGCTGGCCGGCGAGCAGGTCGCGATCGTGGACATCACCAACGGGGCCCGGCTGGAGACCTACGTCATCCCGGGCGAGCGCGGCACCGGCGTGATCGGCATCAACGGCGCGGCGGCGCACCTGGTCAAGCCCGGCGACCTGGTCATCCTGATCTCGTACGCGCAGGCCGACGAGGCCACCGCCCGCTCGTACACCCCGCGGGTGGTGCATGTGGACGCCGACAACCGGATCATCTCGCTCGGCGCCGACCCGGCCGAAGCCGTCCCGGGCATGGTCGGCGACGTCGTCCGTGGCGACCTGACGCTGAGCCGTTAGGCCGATCCTCGGCGCAACAAGATCGCGGTGCCACGCGGTGGCGGCGAAGTTCGTCGGCGTCAGCTCAAGGGCAAGGGCATCCCCTACTTCTAGGCGTACGCGGACCGGCCGGCCCCGTTCGCCGGGGTCTCCGGCGGCAAGACCATGAAGAAGCCGGCCGAGGGGACCACAGGCCAGGGCGTTCCGGGCTGGTAGAAGGCCGACAGCACCGCTGTCGCGGTCGCCTCCTGTCGGTTAGGCTCCCGGGCGGGCCGGGGTCTGGGAGGGGCGACACATGGCATGGAGGCGGTTGATCGCCGCCAGTGCGGCCGTCTGCGCACTGGCAGCGCCGTTGGCGCTGGCCGGCTGCACCTCAGCGGTGCCCGGTGTGGACGGCAAGCTCGCCGACGACTGGGCGGCCCTGCCCGCGGCGCAGGTGTTCGTCCCCGGCGCCGAGGTCTGCCATGAGAAGGCGTACGAGCAGACCGGCCGCGCCACCGCGTACCGGCCGGTCGACTGCGAGTCGGAGCACTACGGCGAGACGGTCTACGTCGGCACGCTCGCCGGCGCCGTCGCCACGGCGGGCACCCCGCCGGAGGCGGACGACGCGCTGCTCGCGGGCGCGTTCGCCGAGTGCGACGAGCGGGCCACCGCGTTCGTCGGCCGGCAGTGGCGCGACGGCCGGCTGACCCTCGACCTGACGCTGCCCTCGGCCGCGGCCTGGCAGGGCGGCGCCCGGTGGTACCGCTGCGAGCTGAACGAGCTGACCACGGTCACCGACAAGGCCGACTGGGTGCGCCGCAGCGGCAGCCTGCGCGGCTCGCTCGCACCGGGGCTGCTGCTCACCTGCTTCGCCGAGAGCGGCAAGAACGGCTCGGTGGACACCATGCCGGAGACCGACTGCGCCAAGTCGCACAACGCCGAGTACGTGGGCACGTTCACCGCCGTGGCCACCCGCAAGTACCCGGTGAGCGAGGCGGACTGGGACTACTTCCACGACAACTGCCGCAAGGCGATGGCCGCGTTCATCGGGGTCAGCGTGAGCGCCACCAGCAAGTACGGCGTTATCTCGTGGCCGTACAGCAAGGCCACCTGGGCCGGCGGCGACCGCGGCGTGCGCTGCTACCTGTGGCTGGAGACGAAGAAGATGACCGGCTCGGCCAAGGGCACCGCCGGCAAGGGCATCCCGAGCTGATCCGCTGACCCGACCAGGCGTCGCCGCATGTTGGCGGGCATGAAATATGCTCCCCATTCATGTTCGGCGAGGCTTGGGGAGGGCAACTGATGCGTGAGGTGATCGGCCGTAGGGTCGCGGGGGTCGTGCTGGTCGCGGCAGCCCTGCTGGCCACGTCGGCCTGCGGGGGACAGCTGCCGCCGGGGGCGGACGGCGACCTCACCAATCAGTGGACGGCCATGGCCGAGCCCACGAGCTGGCGTCCCGACGAGGCGATATGCGCCGACAGCTTCCGCGACGTCAGCTATCGCTCGTCGTACAAGCCGGTGTCGTGTGACCAGAACCACACCTACGAGACGGTCGCCGTGGCCGACTTCGCCGGCGAGGCCGCGTCGCGCACCACGCCGCCGTCGGAGGGCTCGCCCGACCTGCGCGCCGCATGGGCGGACTGCGACAAGAAGGTCACCGCCCACCTCGGCGGGGACTGGCGTGCCGGCTCGGTGTGGTTCGGCGTCTCGCTGCCGTCGCCGGCCGGCTGGGACGGTGGCGCGCGCTGGTACCGCTGCGAGCTGACCGCGCTGGACGGACAGTACGGCGACCCGGTGTCGCGCACCGCTTCGCTCAAGGGCGAGTTCGCCAACGCGGCGTCGCCACTGAAGCTCGGCTGCTACCAGTACGGCTCGGAGCTGGTGGCGATCGCCTGTAACAAGAGCCACAACGCGGAGTTCGTGGGCGTGTGGAACGCGGGCAGCACCGCCTTCAGCAGCCTCAAGGACATGAACACCAAGATCGCCAAGGCATGCCGCGGCGTCATCGCCGGCTTCGCGAAGGTGCCGAACGACGGCAACATCAACTACCGCACCGGTGTGGTGTGGAACTGGCCGTCGCAGGCGGACTGGGAGGCCGGCGACCACGGGGTGCGCTGCCACCTGTGGCTGAGCAAGAAGAAGGTCACCAAGTCCCTGCGCGGCGCCGGCACCAAGGGCCTGCCGATCAACTACGCCTGACGCTCCCTCACCGTCCCCCGGCCGCGCCGGGGGACGGTGAGGGGTGTCACGTGGTCCCGGGGGTGAACGCCGGGCCTCGGCGCGGTTGACTGTGCTGGTGCGCAAGGCGTTGACAGTCCCGGTCGAGCTACCGGTTTTGCCCCGGGCGTTGCCCGCGCGGCCCGCGAGCTGGTTCGAACCGACCGACGTGGTCGTGATCGGGTCCGGCATCGCCGGCCTGACCGCGGCACTGCACCTGCGTGAGGCAGGCCTGCACGTCACCGTGGTCACCAAGGTCAATATCGATGACGGCTCCACCCGGTGGGCGCAGGGCGGCATCGCGGCCGTGCTGGACCCGCTGGACACTCCCGCCGCCCATGCCCGCGACACGCTGGTCGCCGGCGTCGGCCTGTGCGACCCGGCGGCGGTGGACGTGCTGGTCAGCGAGGGGCCTACCCGGGTCCGCGAGCTGATCAAGATGGGCGCGGAGTTCGATCGCCACCCGGACGGCTCGCTGATGCTCACCCGCGAGGGCGGGCACCACGCCAACCGCATCGTGCACGCGGGCGGCGACGCGACCGGCGCCGAGGTGCAGCGGGCGCTGCACGCCGCGGTGAACCGCGACCCGTGGATCCGCCTCGTGGAGCACGCGCTGGTGCTGGACCTGC
This sequence comes from Catellatospora paridis, assembly GCF_009720365.1. GTDB lineage: Bacteria > Actinomycetota > Actinomycetes > Mycobacteriales > Micromonosporaceae > Catellatospora > Catellatospora paridis. Next base: position 157,421 of record NZ_WBZD01000037.1, read on the forward strand.
TGCGCGACGCCGACGGCCGGGCCTGCGGGGTCACCCTGCACGTGCTCGGCGAGGGCACCGAGGACGGGGTCGGGGCCGTGCTTGCCCGCGCCGTGGTGCTGGCCACCGGCGGCCTCGGACAGATCTTCGCGGCCACCACCAACCCGATCGTGTCCACCGGCGACGGCGTCGCGCTGGCGCTGCGGGCCGGCGCGGACGTCACCGACCTCGAGTTCGTGCAGTTCCACCCGACCTCGCTCTACCTGCCGAACAACCGCACCGCGCAGCAGCCGCTGGTCAGCGAGGCGCTGCGGGGTGAGGGCGCCTACCTGGTCGACGGGGACGGCAAGCGGTTCATGGTCGGGCAGCACGAGCTGGCCGAGCTCGCCCCCCGCGACGTGGTCGCCAAGGGCATCCACCGGCAGATGCTGGCCTCGGGCACCGATCACGTCTTCCTGGACGCCCGGCACGTGCCCGACCTGGCCCACCGCTTCCCGACGATCACGGCGTACTGCCTGGCCGCCGGCGTGGACCCCACGGTGGACCTGATCCCGGTGGCCCCGGCCGCGCACTACGCGTCCGGCGGGGTCCGCACCGACCTGGACGGCCGCACCAGCATCCCCGGCCTGTACGCCTGCGGCGAGGTCGCCTGCACCGGCGTGCACGGCGCCAACCGCCTGGCCTCGAACTCGCTGCTGGAAGGGCTGGTCTTCGCCCGCCGCATCGCCGCCGACATCACCCGTGACCTGCCCCCGCAGACCGACCCGGTGCTCGCCGACGCCGACCCGGCGGACCTGCCCGAGGGCGGCCTGGCCTGGACGCCGCAGGGCCTGGTCGCCGCGGCCGAGCCGCCGGTGGACCTGGCCGCGCGGCGGCGGGAGCTGCAGCGGGCGATGACCCGTGGCGCGGGCGTGCTGCGCAGCGCCGAGACGCTGGCCGAGACTGCGCGGGTGCTGCGCGAGGTCGGCACCCCGCCGCTGCCGGGGCGCACCGCGGGCTGGGAGTTCGCGAACCTGCTCACCGTGGCGAGCGCGCTGGTCGCGTCGGCTTCCCTGCGCGCCGAGACGCGCGGGTGCCACTGGCGCGAGGATCATGCAGAGGCGGACGACGGCTGGCGGGGGCACCTGTTCCCCGGCCTGGCCGCGGACGGCACGACGACCGGGACGTGGGAGGCGATGGCGTGAGGGACACGACGCAGGCGCAGCTGCTCAAGGCGGGGCTCGACCCGGACGAGGTGCAGCGCATCGTGGCCAACGCGCTGCGCGAGGACCTCGGGCCGGACCGGCTCGACGTGACCAGCGTGGCGACCATCCCGGAGACCCAGGTCGACACCGCGGACCTGATCGCCCGGGAGGCGGGCGTGGTCGCCGGGCTGGCCGTGGCGGAGCTGGTGTTCGAGCTGGCCGGGCCCGGCGCGGAGGTGACCGTGCACGCGCACGACGGTGACCCGGTGGCGCGCGGCGACGTGCTGGCCACGGTCACCGGGCCGACCCGCACCCTGCTGTCGGCCGAGCGCACCGCGCTCAACCTGCTCTGCCGCATGTCCGGGGTGGCCACGCACACCCGCCGCTGGGTGGAGCAGCTCGCCGGCACCAAGGCGCTGGTGCTGGACACCCGCAAGACCACCCCCGGCCTGCGGCCGCTGGAGAAGTACGCGGTGCGCGCGGCGGGTGGCACGAACAAGCGCATGGGGCTCTACGACGTCGCCATGATCAAGGACAATCACAAGCTCGCGGCGGGCTCCATCACCGCGGCGTACGACCTGGTCCGGGCGAACTTCCCGGAGGTCGTGGTGCAGGTCGAGGTGACCACGCTGGCCGAGGCGCAGGAGGCCGTGGCGGCCGGGGCGACGTTCCTGCTCTGCGACAACATGTCTCCGCAGCTGCTGCGCGAGGTCGTGGCGGCCGTCGGCGACCGGGCGGAGCTGGAGGCCACCGGTGGGCTGACGCTGCAGGTCGCCGCCGAGTACGCGGCCACCGGCGTCGACTACCTCTCGGTGGGGGCGCTTACCCACTCGTCGCCTATCGTGGACATCGCCTTGGACCTCCGAGCGCGGAAGTAGACGTCGGGTGCTGCTCTGTATCGACATCGGTAACACCAACACGGTGCTCGCCACCTTCGAGGGCGACAAGATCGTGCACTCGTGGCGGGTGAAGACGGATGCCCGCAACACCGCCGACGAGCTCGGCCTGATGTTCCGCGGTCTGCTGGCCGGGGACAACGTCGAGATCACCGGAGTCGCGGCCTGCTCGACGGTGCCCGCCGCGCTGCGCTCGCTGCGCACCATGCTGGGCCGCTACTACGCGGGGCTGCCCGCGGTGGTGGTGGAGCCGGGCGTGAAGACGGGCGTGCAGCTCGCCATCGACAACCCGAAGGAGGTGGGCGCCGACCGCGTGGTCAACACGCTGGCGGCGCACACCCTCTACGGCGGGCCGGCCATCGTGGTCGACTTCGGCACCACCACCAACTTCGACGTGATCAGCGCCCGGGGCGAATTCCTGGGCGGCGCGTTCGCCCCGGGCATCGAGATCTCCTTCGACGCGCTGGCGGCCCGCGCCGCCCAGCTGCGCAAGGTCGAGCCCGCCCAGCCCCGCTCGGTGATCGGGAAGAACACCGTCGAGTGCCTGCAGGCCGGTATGTACTTCGGCTTCGCCGGCCAGGTCGACCGCATCGTCGAGCGGATGATCGAGGAGCTGGGCGGGGTGACCGCGGTCATCGCCACGGGCGGCCTCGCGCCGGTGGTGATGGCCGAGTGCCGCACCATCACCCATCACGAACCGATGATCACCCTGATCGGCCTGCGCATGGTGTACGAGCGCAACGTCAGCGCCTGACCGTCCGCAGCACTTTGGTGACGTAGGGCAGCGCGAAGCTGTCCCGCCCGGCCAGGTCGGGGTGCGTGGCGCACAGTTCGCGGACCGCGTCGCGCAGCCGCCGCCGCTCGTCCTCGGGCGCGACGAGATACCAGGAGCGGGTGGCGATGAGGTCCAGCAGGCCCTGCGGGGTCTGCGTGACGCTGTGCCGGAACTCGGCGTGCTCGAACGGGGCGAACAGCTCGCCGAACTCGGCGTTCTCGGGCCGGTGGAAGAGGGCCGACCGGATGATCTCGTCGAGCTGCCGGACCCAGTCGACGCTCACGTCGCGGTCGTTGCGCATCGGCGCGAACACCCCGCCGGACCGCAGCACCCGGATGATCTCCGGGTGGGCGCGCTCCTTGTCGAACCAGTGGTACGCGGTGCCCACGATGACAGCGTCGGCATATCCGTCGGGCAGCGGGATCGACTCCGCGGAGCCCTTCCGCGCGACCGTCCCCGGGGTGGCCGCGTCGAGTTCGGCGCGCATGCCGGGGTCGGGCTCGACCGGCACGACCTCGAAGCCCGCGGCCAGCGCCACCCGGGTCAGCTGGCCGGTGCCCGCGCCCAGATCGACCACGCGGCCGGGGGCGGTGCCGATTGCCCAGGTCAGCGCCTCGGTCGGATAGGTCGGTCGCGACTGCTGGTAAACCTGCGCGGCCGTGCCGAAAGAGAGCCGGTGTTCTTCGATGGGGTCCATGCGTGCGCCTCCCGTGTATGTCGCCATAACGCCGGGCCCACCCTAGTGCAGTCCGCGGCGGGTGAATTCGGCCACCGCCCGGGGGATCCGCCGACAAGGCCAGTCCGGGCCGGACGGATACGCCGCCGCCGGGGGCATGAATCGACGCAGCGCGGGGCTCGATCGCGCCGCCGCGGCCCGCTCGGCGGCGGTGGCATTCGCCGCCCGGATAGGCATGGCCGGCGCGCAGGGTCATCGCGTCGTCGCTGAGCGCGAATGGCCGGCCCCGCGCGACGGCTGGTGCCCGCACGACTGCGCTGCGCGAGGAGACCGTCGCGGCGTATGCCGTGCGTCCGGGTCGCTGGAACCGGTATCCACCGCGCCTCGGCGTTTTCTGCAATGGCGCTGCGAATCCGTTTTCCCTTGTCAGAGGATAATCGACCCGCTGGCTGTCCGACTTTGCGCCGCGCCCGGTGATGCTATGCCGAATAATGGGGTCACGCCGGAATTGATCCGCTGTCAATGAGTGGCTATCCTGGCGAGCGCTTCCCTATGAATTCATGGCACGCCCTCGACTGACGGGGAGGATCCTGGGCGGCGAGAAAGGATGACCGTATGGCCAGGCGCGAGATTGTGGTGCTGGCGGACGACCTCGATGGTTCCGAGGGCGACGTCCGCAGTGTGAGATTCGGATTCGAAGGCGCCAATTACGAGATCGATCTCGGACCGGCGAACCATGACAAGTTGGCTCTGGCGCTGGCACCGTTCCTGGCTGCCGCGCGCAAGGAGAGCGGCCGTCGTGGACCCGCCGCCGCCCCCAAGGCGAAGGCGCCGACCGCGGCCGAGCAGCGTGCCTTCAACCAGCGGGTGCGCGAGTGGGCCAAGGATCAGGGCAAGGACGTCAACGACCGGGGTCGGGTGCCGGCAAAGGTGATCGAGGCGTACTACGCCGCCGGCCTCCGCTAGCTTCTGTTGTGAGATGTGCGGCTTGCGCCGGATTTACGGTACGACGCGTAGGTTGTGTACTTCCTTCGCGTCGTACCGTTTTTCATGTCCGGAGCACCGCATCGGGCGGACGCACCAGGATGTGGACACCGATATTTCGCTGTGCGCGTAGCGGTCCTGGATGCGGAACAGCCGCGAGCGAGGCAAGGTTGGCTCTGATGCCAGCCACGTCGGCGGTTTGCTGGGGCAGATGCCCTGTTTCCTCCGCTTTCAAGTCGACGGTAAGCGACCTGATGGTTACCCAACGGTGACCGGACGAGCGTTTCCGGCGGGCCGACATGGTCGGGGTCTGGCGTTAGAGTGAGTGAAACAGCTTCGCCGCCGCGGATCTCCGGCAGGAGTTCTCGAGGAACTGAGGCGTAGGTGAGGAGCGGGAATGTTCGAGCGGTTCACCGACCGGGCGCGTCGGGTGGTCGTCCTGGCCCAAGAAGAGGCCAGGATGCTCAACCACAACTACATCGGCACGGAGCACATCCTGCTCGGCCTCATCCACGAGGGTGAGGGCGTCGCGGCGAAGGCGCTGGAAAGTCTCGGCATCTCGCTGGAGGGCGTGCGCCAGCAGGTAGAGGAGATCATCGGCCAGGGCCAGCAGGCGCCGAGCGGGCACATCCCGTTCACGCCGCGGGCCAAGAAGGTGCTTGAGCTGTCCCTGCGCGAAGCGCTGCAGCTCGGCCACAACTACATCGGCACCGAGCACATCCTGCTCGGTCTGATCCGCGAGGGCGAAGGCGTCGCGGCCCAGGTGCTGGTGAAGCTCGGCGCCGACCTCAACCGGGTGCGCCAGCAGGTCATCCAGCTTCTCTCGGGCTACCAGGGGGGCAAGGAGCCGGCCGCGGCCGGCGCCGCCACCGGTGAGGCCGCGCCGTCCACCAGCCTCGTGCTGGACCAGTTCGGGCGCAACCTGACCCAGTCGGCACGGGAGGGCAAGCTCGACCCCGTGATCGGCCGGGAGAAGGAGATCGAGCGGGTCATGCAGGTGCTGTCCCGCCGCACCAAGAACAACCCGGTGCTGATCGGTGAGCCTGGCGTCGGCAAGACCACCGTGGTCGAGGGCCTGGCCCAGAAGATCGTCAAGGGCGAGGTGCCCGAGACGCTGAAGGACAAGCAGCTCTACACGCTTGACCTCGGCGCGCTGGTGGCCGGTTCGCGCTACCGCGGTGACTTCGAGGAGCGCCTGAAGAAGGTGCTCAAGGAGATCCGCACCCGCGGCGACATCATCCTGTTCATCGACGAGATCCACACCCTGGTCGGCGCGGGCGCCGCCGAGGGCGCGATCGACGCCGCCAGCATCCTCAAGCCGATGCTGGCCCGCGGCGAGCTGCAGACCATCGGCGCGACCACGCTCGACGAGTACCGCAAGCACCTGGAGAAGGACGCCGCGCTGGAGCGGCGCTTCCAGCCGATCCAGGTCGGCGAGCCCTCGGTGGCGCACACCATCGAGATGCTCAAGGGCCTGCGTGACCGCTACGAGGCGCACCACCGGGTGACCATCACCGACGCGGCCCTGGTCGCGGCGGCGAACCTGGCCGACCGGTACATCTCCGACCGCTTCCTGCCGGACAAGGCGATCGACCTGATCGACGAGGCCGGCGCCCGGATGCGTATCCGCCGCATGACCGCGCCGCCGGACCTGCGCGACTTCGACGAGAAGATCGCCCAGGTGCGCCGCGACAAGGAGTCCGCGATCGATGCGCAGGACTTCGAGCGGGCCGCGCAGCTGCGCGACAAGGAGAAGCAGCTCCTCGGCCAGAAGGGCGAGCGGGAGAAGCAGTGGAAGGCCGGTGACCTGGACGTCGTCAGCGAGGTGGACGACGAGCAGATCGCCGAGGTCCTGGCGAACTGGACCGGCATCCCGGTGTACAAGCTGACCGAGGAGGAGACCTCGCGCCTGCTGCGCATGGAGGACGAGCTGCACAAGCGCGTCGTCGGCCAGTCGGACGCGGTCAAGGCCGTCTCCAAGGCGATCCGGCGCACCCGGGCCGGTCTCAAGGACCCGAAGCGCCCGTCCGGCTCGTTCATCTTCGCCGGCCCTTCGGGTGTCGGTAAGACCGAGCTGTCCAAGACGCTCGCCGAGTTCCTGTTCGGCAGCGAGGACGCGCTGATCCAGCTCGACATGTCCGAGTTCCACGACCGGTACACGGTGTCCCGCCTGGTCGGCGCGCCGCCCGGATACGTCGGTTACGACGAGGGCGGCCAGCTGACCGAGAAGGTGCGCCGCCGGCCGTTCTCGGTGGTCCTCTTCGACGAGATCGAGAAGGCTCACCCGGACGTCTTCAACACCCTGCTGCAGATCCTGGAAGACGGTCGGCTCACCGACGGTCAGGGCCGCATCGTGGACTTCAAGAACACGGTGATCATCCTGACCACCAACCTGGGCACCCGTGACGTGGCGAAGGCCGTGTCGCTGGGCTTCCAGAAGTCGGAGGACGCCGAGTCGAACTACGAGCGGATGAAGCAGAAGGTCAACGACGAGCTGAAGCAGCACTTCCGCCCGGAGTTCCTGAACCGCATCGACGACACCATCGTCTTCCACCAGCTCGGCGAGGTGGAGATCCTCTCGATCGTGGACATCATGATCAAGCGGATCGAGTCCCAGCTGCGCAACAAGGACATGGGCCTGGAGCTGACCGACAGCGCCAAGAAGTACCTGGCGAAGAAGGGCTACGACCCGGTCCTGGGCGCCCGGCCGCTGCGCCGGACCATCCAGCGCGAGCTGGAGGACACGCTCAGCGAGCGGATCCTGTTCCAGGAGCTCAAGCCGGGCCAGCACGTGCTGGTCGACTGCGAGGGCGACCCGGAGCAGATCGAGACGGCCAAGCTGACCTTCACGGCGTCGCAGAAGGCGGCGCCCGCCCCGGAGGCCCCCGAGGCCCCCGCCGAGCCGGTCGGCAGCGACGCCGCCGCATAACGAGGACGCACAAACGAAAGGGGCACCGCGCGAGCGGTGCCCCTTTCGTTTGTCCCAGGCCGGATCAGCCGACGTAGTCCTCGAGCAGGGCCGGGGTCAGCCCGGACTTGTGGATCGCGTTCAGGGCGCCCAGCAGGTCGTCCATCAGCGCCGGCCGGAAGTGCATGAGCAGCACGTCGCCGGGCTTCACCACCTTCTGCGCCGTCTGGTAACGCACGATGCCCTTGTCGACCGTCTGCGTCCAGAAGAACGCCGCCTGCGCCCCGCAGTCGTGCGCGGCCTTCAACGTGGTGGCGTCCTTGTTGCCGAACGGCGGCCGGAACAGCGTCGGCCGGCGGCCGAACAGCTGCGCCAGCTTGTCCGCCGACCCGCAGATCTCCTTCTTCTGGAACTCGTACGACTTCCCCTTCAGCGAGGTGTGCGTGATGGTGTGGTTCTCCACCATGCCGCCCGCCTCCTGGATCGCCTTGAAGTACGGCGTGTACTTGGTGGCCGCCGGGGAGTTGAGGAACATCGTCACCGGGATCTTCGCCTGCCGGATGAACTCGATGACCTCGGGCTTACGCGACAGCGCGCCGTCGTCGATGGTGATGAAGGCGACCTTGTTCGTGGTCGGCACCCGCGACAGCCACATCGCCGAGGCGCTCTCGGTCAGCTTCACCCGCTGCGGGGCCGGCGCCGCCGGGAACTCGGGCACCCGGTCCAGGTACCACTGCAGCGTCTTGAACCCCGCGGGCGACGGCTGCACCGACGGGCTGGGTGAGGCGCTGGGGCTGGGGCTCGGCGACGCCGTCGGCGTGGAGCTGCTCTCGGGACCGGCGAAAATCGGGTCCGGGCCGGCGCTCTTGCACGCGGCAGGCGCGAGGAAGGCGGTCAGCAGGATCACGGCGACGGCGCGGCGGAGGGGGGTGGGGGCCACGCCCGGACTCTATCCAGGCTGAGTGAATCCGCAATACCACGGAAAGCTCGAGACGGAGTCAGAAATCGGCGGGAACACGCCCGGGCAGGCTGAAACGTTCCCCGCGGGGCACCACGAGCCCGTCGGCCAGCAGGCTGTCCAGGGCCCGCTCCCGCTGCACCGCATCCGGCCACACCACGTCCAGCGCCGGCTTCGCCACCGGTCCCGACGCGTGCCGCAGCACGGCCAGCAGCAGCCCGCGCACCTGCCGGTCGGTGCCCGCGTAGCGCTGCGGCTTGCGGGACGGACCCGCCGGCAGGGCCGCACCCGAGCGCCGCCACGCGCACTGCTCCCGCAGCGGGCAGGCCTCACACCGGGGCGTACGCGCCGTGCACAGCACCGCGCCCAGTTCCATCAGCGCCGCACTGGCCCGCGCCGCCGCCGGCTCGGCCTGCGGCAGCAGCGATTCGACCAGGGCGAGGTCCGCCGGGGTGGTGGCCGCGCCGGCGTCGGGCAGGCCGCGCACCGCCCGCGCCGCCACCCGGCGCACGTTCGTGTCCACCACCGGATGGCGCTGCCCGTACGCGAACGCCAGCACCGCCCGGGCCGTGTAGTCCCCGACGCCCGGCAGCGCCAGCATCTGGTCCAGCCGCCGCGGGACCTCGCCGCCGTGCCGGTCCACGAGGGCCGTGGCGCACGCGTGCAGCCGCATCGCCCGCCGGGGGTAGCCCAGCCGCCCCCAGGCCCGGATCGCCTCACCGGAAACCTCCGCGGCGAGATCCGCGGGCCCGGGCCAGCGGGCCACCCACTCCCGCCACACCGGCAGCACCCGCACGACGGGCGTCTGCTGCAGCATGAACTCGCTGATCAACACCGGCCAGGCGCCGATGTCCGGCTCCCGCCACGGCAGGTCACGCGCGTTGGCGTCGTACCACGCAGTGGTCAGTGAGGCGAGTTCGGACATGCGCTCCACCCTACTGGTGCACAATGCCCGCAGAAGCGAGCGAGTCACGGCGTCGGTTGCCCATCGGCGAGCGCAGCGAGGAGAAGGCATGACTGACGTGCACGGGGCCGAGCTGGCCGTCACCGTGATCGGACCGGACCGCACCGGGATCGTCGCCGATGTCGCCGAGGCGCTGGCCAGGCTCGGCGCGAACCTCACCGACTCCACGATGACGCGGCTGCGCGGCCACTTCGCGATGACCCTGATCTGCACCGCGCAGGCCAGCGCGACCGAGGTCGAGGCGGCCCTGCTGCCGCTGTCCGCGGACGGCCAGCTGCTGGTGACGGTGCGCAACGTCGGCCCGGACGAGTCCGGCCACAACGGCGGCCTGCCGTACCTGCTGAGCGTGCACGGCGCCGACCGGCTCGGCATCGTCGCGGCGGTGACCCGCGTCGTCGCCGACGCCGGCGGCAACATCACCGACCTGTCCACCCGCCTGGTCGGACCGCTGTACCTGCTCGTCGCCGAGGTCGACCTGCCCGAAGGCGTGCCGGGGAAGCTGACCGAGCGCCTCGCACACGTCGCCGGGGAACTCGGCATCGAGGTCAACCTGCGCCCGGCCGGGGCGGACGTCTTATGAGCGGGCGGAACACCCGCACAACGGGTGGCGAGGAGGCGGCGTGAGCATCGAAGGCTGGGACATCACGGCGCTCGGCGCGGGCCGGGTGCTGCCCGTCGTCACCGCGCCGGAACCGGTGCTGAGCCGCGTCGGTGAGGCTGTGGACCCGACCGACCCGCAGGTGGTGGCGCTGGCTGCCGACCTCGTCGCGACCATGGCCGTGTCGCCGGGCTGCGTCGGGCTCGCCGCCCCGCAGGTCGGCGTCGGCGTGCAGCTGTTCGCCGTCGACGTCACCGACCACCCCAAGGCGGCCACCGTGCACGGTGCGTTCGTACTGGCCAACGCCGTGATCGTGGAGGCCAGCCGGTGGCGCCCGGGCCGGGAGGGCTGCATGTCCGTGCCCGACCTCACCGGCGACGTCAAACGAGCCGGGCGCATCGTGGTCACCGGCGAACTGCCTGGCAGCGGCCGGAAGGTGACGATCACCACCGATGCCTTCGAGGCCCGCGCGCTCCAGCACGAGATCGACCACTGCAACGGACTGCTCTTTTTGGACAAGGTGAGCGGAGCGCACGCGATCTATCAGCGGAAAGTCTATCTGTGACACGGAGTTCGCGCACTGAGCGTGTCGCGTCGTGCGTGTCGTGATCGTGGGCGCTAGCGTGAGCACATCATGAGACTGATAGTGGGTCCGCTGCCCGCAGCCGTCTACTGGCGACGCCGCGCCATGGTGCTCGGCGCGCTGCTGGTTGCCGTTCTCATGATCACCCTGATGGTGCGGGGCACCGGCAGCGGCGGCGCCCAGCAACCGTCCGCCAACGGCACGGCCGCCAGCGCGGGAGTGTCACCGGCGTCGGCCGCGGGGCAACCCGGCCCGAGCCCGTCGGCGTCGCCGAGCGACAGCGTCATCACGCCGGTGTCCGAACTGCCGCCGTCCCCCAGCCCGGACGCCGAGGGCGAAGGGCAAGGCGAGGGCGACGGTGAGAACGACCCGAACGCCTGCACGGACGCTGAGATCAAGGTGACCGCGAAGCCGGCGCAGGCGACGCTCAAGCGCGGCAACGACCTGCTCATCACGCTGCTCATCAAGAACACCTCGAACCGGACGTGCACGCGGGACGTCGGTGCCGATCTTCAGGAGCTGCGGATTCTGAAGAGCACGGAGAAGGTGTGGTCGAGTGATGACTGCGGGGGGCCGCGGGGGCATGAGGTGCGGTCGTTCCCGCCGGCGCATGAGCGGTCGTACACGGTGGTGTGGAACGGGCATTCGAGTTCGGCTTGTGAGAAGTCGATTAAGCGGGTGCCGGATGGGCCGGTTCCTGCTGTGGGGGAGTATCGGCTGTATGCGCGGGTCGGGACGGCGATCTCGGCTTCTGTGACTTTGAAGCTTACGTAGGTGGTTGCGGTCGGGGGTCGCTGCGCCGGGGGAATGCTCTTGGCGCTGGGGCCGCAAAGAGCGCGGCCTTTTACGCGCCTGCGAGCATTCCCCCGGCTCCGCTCCTCGCCGTAGTTGCACGCCCGGCGGTGGGCTAGGTGGGGTGGGCTGCCTAGGGATAGAGCGACAGCCTTACCGGCACACAGGCCGTTCCCGGAGCAACGCGTAGCCACCACCCGTGAAGCCGCGAACCCACGTCCCCGAACACCCGGACACCCGAACACCCTGTTCGCCGTGGTGCGCTTCGCCGGGGGGTGAGCCGTCCTCTGTTGCGCCCTGAGCCGGTTACTTGGGTGGGGTGGGGAGGCTGTCGCTTTGTGGGAAAAGGGTGCCTTTTTACCTGGTTACTTTGTGAGGGTGCGTGGAGCGGGGGTTGGGGTCGAGCGCGTAAAAGGCCGCGCTCTTTGCGGCCCCAGCGCTCGACCCCAACCCCCGCGGAACGCTACGCAGTCACGGCCTAGACGTAACGCTCAAGAATCGACGTCTCGGCGAGACGGGAGAGACCTTCACGGACGCCACGAGCCCGAGCGTCGCCGACACCGTCGACGGCCTGGAGGTCCTCGACGGTGGCGCCCAGGAGGCGCTGGAGGCTGCCGAAGTGGTCGACGAGGCGGTCGACTATGGCGCCGGGCAGTCGGGGTACGCGGGCCAGGAGGCGGAAGCCGCGGGGGCTTACGGCCGCGTCGAGGGCCTCGGTGGAGGCGGGGTAGCCCATGGCCTTGGCGACCGAGACGAGGTCGATGAGCTCGCTGGCCGTGAGCAGGTCCAGTTCGACGAGGGCCTCGTCGACGGTCCTGGTCTTGCGGTTCATGGGGAGGTAGTCGCGGATGACGAGGGTGCGGTCGGCGTCTACGCCGGCCATCATCTCGTCGAGCTGGAGGGAGAGGAGGCGGCCGTCGGTGCCGAGTTCTACGACGTAGCCGGCGATCTCGTCGGAGATGCGGCGGACCATCTCGAGGCGCTGCACTACGGCCAGGGCGTCGCGGACGGTGACCAGGTCCTCGATCTCCAGGGCGGAGAGGGTGCCGCTGACCTCGTCGAGGCGCAGCTTGTAGCGCTCGAGGGTGGCCAGGGCCTGGTTTGCCCGGGACAGTATCTGTCCGGAATCGTCCAGGGTGTGTCGCTGGCCGGCCACGTAGACGCCGATGATGTGCATCGACTGGCTGACCGAGATGACCGGGTAGCCGCTCTGCTTGGAGACGCGCTCGGCGGTGCGGTGCCGGGTGCCGGACTCCTCGGTGGGGATGGAGGCGTCGGGCATCAGGTGCACGGCGGCGCGCAGGATGCGGGTGCCGTCGGCGGAGAGCACGACGGCGCCGTCCATCTTGCACAGCTCGCGCAGGCGCGTGGCGGAGAACTCGACGTCGAGCGGGAATCCGCCGGTGGCCAGGGTCTCGATGAGTTTGTCGTACCCGAGGACGATGAGGGCGCCGGTCCGGCCGCGCAGGATGCGCTCGAGGCTGTCGCGCAGTGGCGTGCCCGGAGCTACCCGTGCCAGGGTGGCGCGCAACGGATCACCGCCGACTGCGGCGGTGTTCCAGGTGGTGTCGCGATCGATCGGCACGGGCACATTCTACGGGGGCCGCCGAAGAGCACACGGCGGCCCGTGGTGGAAGCGTCACTCAGCGGACAACCGTGCAGCCCAGTGCAGTGCCGTACGCAGATCGGACACCTCTTCGACCCGTAGCTCCCCGGCCGGGGTGCCCGTTGACGACGGACCGCAACCAGTCGGTACCAGAGCGTATTTGAAGCCGAGCCGAACCGCCTCGGCCAGGCGCCGGGGGACCGCGCCGACGCGCCGCACCTCACCCGTGAGACCTACCTCACCGATGGCCGCGAGCCGGGGCGACATGGACAGGTTGAGCCCGGCGGAGGCGACCGCCAGCGCGACGGCCAGGTCCGCGGCGGGCTCGACGACCCGGATGCCGCCGACCGTGGCGGCGAACACCTCCTTGTCGTGCAGCGCCATCCGCTCGGTGCGCCGCTGCAGCACGGCCAGCACCATGGCGAGCCGGGCCGAGTCGAGGCCGGACACGGTGCGCCGCGGCGAGCCGGCGACGGTTGCCCCGATCAGCGCCTGCACCTCGGTGACCAGGGCACGGCGGCCTTCCATGGCGACGGTGACGCAGGTGCCCGGCACCGGCTCGGCATACCGGGTGAGGAACAGCCCCGACGGGTCGGGCAGCGAGGTGATGCCGCTCTCGTTCATCTCGAAGCAGCCGACCTCGTCGGCGGCCCCGAAGCGGTTCTTCAGCCCGCGGACCAGGCGCAGCGAGGAGTGCTTGTCGCCCTCGAAGTGCAGCACCACGTCGACCAGGTGCTCCAGCACGCGGGGACCCGCCACGCTGCCGTCCTTGGTGACGTGGCCGACCAGCACGGTCGCGATGTTGCGCTCCTTGGCGACGGCGACCAGCGCGGCGGTGACCGCCCGGACCTGGGTGACGCCGCCGGGCACGCCGTCGTTGCCGGGGGCGGCGATGGTCTGCACGGAGTCGAGCACGAGCAGGCCGGGCTTGACCGCGTCGAGGTGGCCGAGCACCGCGGCCAGGTCGGTCTCGGCGGCCAGGTAGAGCTGCTCGTGCAGGGTGTTCATGCGCTCGGCGCGCAGCCGGACCTGGCTGACGGACTCCTCGCCGCTGACGATGAGGGAAGGGCTGCCGGCCCCGGCCGCCCACTGCTGGGCCACGTCGAGCAGCAGCGTCGACTTGCCGACGCCGGGCTCGCCGGCCAGCAGCACGACCGAGCCGGGCACGAGGCCGCCGCCGAGCACACGGTCGAGTTCGCTGACGCCGGTGGCCACGGCACGGGCTGGCACGGCGGAGATGGTGGCGATGGGCCGGGCGGGTTCGCCGGGGGCGCGGGGGGCCACGTTGCGCATCGCGCCGAGGGCCGGGCCGGCCGAGGCCTCGATGACCGAGCCCCACTCGCCGCATTCGGGGCAGCGGCCGAACCACTTGGGAGGCTGATGCCCGCACGCGTCACAGACGTATCCGGGGCGTGCGGGCTTCGCCGTCTTCGAGGTGCTGCGCACTGTCACGTGCGCAACCTACCCCGTGGGTGTGACGGTGGTAGGGAGGCCGCCGGGGTCCGCCGGACAGGCGGGCCGCCGGGACGGCGACTACCGGGTCAGTGGCCGTCGCCCTCGGTGCCGGGGCGGGTCGGCGGCGCCGTGATGGGCAGGCGCGGCTGCGGGCTCAGCGGCGGCGCGAGCGGCACCACGGTGCCGGGCAGGGTCTCCAGGACCACGCCGTTGGAGAACGTCAGCTTCAGGTGCACGCCCTCGCCGTTGGCCACCGGCTTCTTGAGCCCGGTCAGGGCGAGGAACTGGCCGCTGCCCGGGGTCAGCTCCAGGTAGCCGGCCGGCGGGATGGTCAGCTTCGCCGGGGGCGCGGCGGCCGGGCTGGGGCTGGTCGCCGGTGCCGGGCTGGTCTCCGCGCCGGGAGACGGGCTGCCGGCCGCCTTCGGCGACTTGCTCGCCGCGGGGCTCGGCGACTCCGCGGCCGGGCTCGGGCTCGGCTTCAGGTCGGCGGCCGAGGCCAGCTTCACGGCGGCCGCGTCGTTGGACTCGAACTTGTCGAGCGTGATCGGCTGCTCGGTGTCGTTGAAGATGCGCAGCTGCAGCGGCGCGGTCGCGCCCTGTGCGTAGCCGGTCAGGCCGGCGTAGGCGATCATCGCGTCGCGGAGTGCGACGCTGCCGCCGTTCGGGCCCGGCACGGTCAGGCTGAAGCCGGGCACGGCCGCCACCTGGTCGGCGGTCTGCGAGTTCATGCCGGCGCTGCAGCCGGTCAGGGCCAGGGCAGCGGCGGCGGCACCGCCGGCCAGGAGCTTGGTGATCGAGCGAGTCACGGGCTCAGCGTAGTGTCCGCCGATCGAGGCTCCGCAGCCGACCCGCCGCCGATCACAGTGCGCCGCCGAGCACCAGCAGGGCGAGGTCCACGGCCGCGACGGCGAGCAGGGCGCGGAAGGCGGCGCGCGGTGCCGCGTACCAGCCGACGACGATCAGGACGACGGCCGTGAGCAGCGCACCGGCCCCGGCCCACAGCGGCGGCCGGGCCCCGGCCAGCAGGGTGAGCGTCGCCGCCAGCAGCAGCCCGGACGCCGCGACGAGGCTGCGCCGGGCGCCCAGCCGCTGGGGCAGGCCGCGGATCCCGGTGGCCGCGTCGTCGGCGAGGTCGGGCACCGCGTTGAGCAGGTGTGCCGCGCCCGCCAGCAGCGCCGCCGCGGCGACCAGCCAGCCGGGCGGGAAGGGCGCGCCGGGCAGCGCGGTGCTGATGAAGATCACCAGGCAGGCGAAGGACACCAGGTAGGGCACGACCGACCAGGCCGTGGCCTTGAGCGGCCAGTTGTACAGGTGGGCGGAGAGCACGGCGACCGCGAACCACGCCCCGGCGGGCCAGCCCCACCACAGGCAGGCGGCGATGGTCGCGGCGGCTGCCACCACGGCCGCGACGGCGACGGTACGGCGGCCCGCCGGGTCCCCGGCCAGCGGCTTGTCGGCCCGCCCCACGGCCGCGTCGCGCGCGGCGTCGATCGCGTCGTTGGCCCAGCCGACCGACAGCTGGCTCAGCGCCACCGTCGCCATGACCGCCGCGACGCCGGCCGGAGTGTGGCCCATGCCGACCGCCAGCAGGCCGCCGAAGACGGTGACGGCGAGGGCTGGCAGGGGGTGGCAGGCGCGCAGCAGACCCAGTGGTGACATCTGGTCAGTGTCGCGCGTCACCGTTATCGTCGCCGACCGTGGACAACAGACGTGGTCGTGGCGCTGCCGTCGCCTCGCTGGCCGTGGTGGCGCTGCTGATCGCGGGCGGTTGGTGGTGGCGGTCCGCGGGCGCGGAGCCGCCCCGGCCGGTCCCGCAGCCGCAGCCGCAGCCGTCGCCCTCGCCGTCGTGGCAGGCCGCGGTCGACGAGCTGGCGGGCTTGTGGGCGGACCGCCTGAACAGCAGCGTGGTGGCTGTCCAGCCGCCGCTGGAGCTGTCCTCGGGGCAGCCGGCGGCGCACCCGGTGAAACTCCCGCACGGCGCCTTCGAGCTGCACGCGGTCTGCGTCGGCGACGCGGGCACGATGCGGGTCACGGTGGCCGCCGCCGACGGCCGCACCGTCTCGGCGGTCGACGCGAAGTGCTCGCTGGAGGTCGCGTACCCGCCGGAGCCGCTGCTGCTGCCGAAGGACGCCGGACAGCTGCAGATCACGATGTCGGTCGAGGGAGCCGGTGGTGCGGTCGGCGCGTGGCGGGTGCTGGACAAGCGCGCGCCCGGTGGGCCGGACCAGTGGCGCCTCCAGGCCCAGACCGGGCTGCCCGCCGACCGCGCGGCGCGGACGCTGTTCGACAGCTGGCTGGCGGGCGGCGACAAGTCGACGGCCGACGTGTCCCTGTCCGGGCTCACCGAGCTGCGGGTCGTCTGCGCCGGGGAGATCATGCTCCGGGTGGAGGTCGCCGAGGAGGGGAACTGGTACCAGGTGGAGCACACCTGCAACTCGCGCTACCCGTACGTGAATCCCCTCGGCACCGCAGGAACCGTGCGCGTGACGCTGACCGGGCTGGGGCCCGCGGGCGCGGCATGGGTGCGCGTACAGGCGGTGCGGCTGCCGCCGGGCGCGACGCCGTCCTAGGTGCCGGGCGGGTGCGGGGTCGGTGGCAGCGAGACGCTCGGCGACGAGGGCGGGGACGTGGCCGCCGGCGCGGAGACGGCCGGCCGCACAGGCGGGCCGGGCTGCGGCGTCTCTGGGGTTCCCCCGGTCAGGCCGGGCCAGGCGATGAGCAGCAGGCTCAGCAAGGTGATCACCACGGCGATGGCGAGCACGATCAGCGGCAGCACGAGCGACGGCTGATCAGGATCGTCGATGCGCTCGGGCAGGTGCAGGCGTCTGCGCCAGCGCGCGCGCCAGGCCGCCCGTCGCGCGGCCCGGGCTTCGGCCCGCAGTTCGTCCCGGACCCGCTCCGCCTCTTCGGCCAGCTCAGCGGGGTCATCGGGAATGACGACCTCTCCCCACTCGGGCGGGAGGTCCGGAAGGCCGTTCCCCAGCGTGCCCATCGCCGGCTCCTCGCGCGTTCAGCACCGCGTCTCTCTACTGTCCCGCGTCCTACAGACTCACGCTAGTGGCGTGTCGGAGGAGATTGAGGACTGTTCGCGATGCGGACATCCGGTGCCACAGACGCCAATGAGTGCAGAAAAGGTCACTCAGAGTAGCGGAAGAAGCGTTGCTGAGCTGTGTCAAGCAGAAGAAATACGGCTCACAACGGGGGTGAGCTGCGCTAACTGTGCAAGACGGGCTGGGACTGCACGGCACGCCCGTGTTACCCTAGACACAGCGAAAGGGGTTTCGTACCTATGGATTTCAGTGTCGGCGAGACCGTTGTCTACCCCCACCACGGGGCCGCACTCATCGAGGCTATCGAGACCCGCACCATCAAGGGCGAGGAGAAGCTTTACCTCGTCCTTCGGGTCGCTCAAGGCGACCTGACGGTGCGGGTGCCCGCCGAGAACGCCGAGATCGTCGGCGTGCGTGAGGTGGTTGGCGAAGAGGGCCTGTCCAAGGTTTTCGACGTCCTCCGCGCCCCGCACACCGAGGAGCCGACCAACTGGTCGCGGCGCTACAAGGCGAATCTCGAGAAGCTCGCCTCGGGTAACCCGCTCAAGGTGGCGGAGGTCGTGCGTGACCTCTGGCGCCGTGAGCGTGAGCGTGGTCTGTCGGCGGGGGAGAAGCGGATGCTCGCCAAGGCTCGGGACATCCTCGTCGGTGAGGTCGCGCTCGCCGAGAAGAGCACCAAGGACGGAGCCGAGGTTCTCCTGGACAAGGTGCTCGCCGAGGCGTGACCCGCACAACGGCAGTGTCATCTGATATCGATAGCCGCGACGTTCCTGCGCCTGTTCGGCGCAAGGACGTCGCGGTTCTCGTTCCCGCGGCGGGCATGGGCGTGCGCCTCGGCGGCGGAACCCCCAAGGCCCTGCGCGAGCTGGCCGGCGAGCCGCTGCTGGTGCACGCGTGCCGCCGGCTCGCCATGGCGCCTTCGGTGGCGATGATCGTCATCGCCGCGCCGCCCGGCGACGTGGACGCGGTCCGCGCGCTGGTGCCCGGGGCCGTCGTGGTGCCCGGCGGGGCCACCCGGCAGCAGTCGGTGGCCGCGGCCCTGGCCGTCGTGCCCGAGTCCATCGAGGTCGTGCTGGTGCACGACGCCGCCCGCGCGCTGACCCCGCCTGAGCTGGTCGAGGCCGTCGCCGCCGCGGTCCGGTCCGGCGCGGCCGCCGTGGTGCCCGCCCTGCCCGTGGTCGACACGATCAAGCGGGTGGACGCCGGCGAGCACGTCCTGGAGACCGTCGACCGCGCCCCGCTGCGCGTGATCCAGACCCCGCAGGGCTTCCCCCGGGCAACGCTGGTTCGCGCCCACGCCGAGGCCGTCGACGAGCACACCGACGACGCGGGCATGGTCGAGCGCCTCGGCCACAAGGTCCATTGCGTCCCCGGCAGCGACCTGGCCCTGAAGATCACCCGCCCCCTGGACCTCCTCATCGCCGAATCGCTCCTGGCCGCCCACCCCCTCCCCGTGAGTCGATCATGACCTTATGGCAGGGTGCGGCGGTGTGCCGCTGCCCTGGCGCCGTGATGATCGAGGAGGCGAGCCGGTGAGAGTCGGTATCGGCACGGATGTGCACGCGTTCGACGAGACCCGACCGTGTTGGGTCGCGGGCCTGCACTGGCCCGACGCGCCGGGCCTGGCCGGGCACTCCGACGCCGACGTCGCCGCGCATGCCGCCTGCGACGCCCTGTTCAGCGCGGCCGGACTGGGCGATCTCGGCGCGAACTTCGGCACCGACCGCCCGGAGTGGTCCGGTGCGGCCGGCGTCGTGCTGCTGGCCGAGGCCGCCCGCCGCGTACGCGCCGCCGGTTACGCGGTCGGCAACATCTCGATCCAGGTCATCGGGGTGGCTCCCAAGATCGGTAAGCGACGGGACGAGGCGCAGCAGGTGCTCTCGGCTGCCGCGGGCGCCCCCGTGACCGTGTCCGGCACCACCACCGACGGGCTCGGTCTCACCGGCCGCGGCGAGGGCCTCGCCGCGATCGCGGTGGCGCTGGTGCACCCCGATCCCCAGGGTCCTCGATCCGCTCAGCCGTAGACCGGATGAGACGATGCGGGAACGACGGCGGACTGCCGCCCGATTTCCCGCACCGTCCCTCTCGGCGAGGTCGTAAAGGCCGAGCCTGCGGGTCACCCCGGGGCGCGACCCGACCACGTCCAGGCGTACCCGGGGTCTTCGCAGGCGAGTGCAGGTTCGCACAGGTCCAACGGGCGGAAGGTGTCCACCATGACGGCCAGCTCGTCGAAGCGCTCCGCCCCGATCGAACGCTCGGCCGCACCCGGCTGCGGCCCGTGGGTGAACCCGGACGGGTGCAGCGAGATCGAACCCTGGCCGATGCCGGAGCCGCGCCGCGCCTCGTAGTCGCCACCGGTGTAGAAGAGCATCTCGTCGGAGTCGACGTTGTGGTGGTTGTACGGCACGGGGATGGCGAGCGGGTGGTAGTCCACCTTGCGCGGCACGAAGGAACAGATCACGAAGTTCGGACCCTGGAAGGTCTGGTGCACCGGCGGCGGCTGGTGCAGCCGGCCGGTGATCGGCTCGAAGTCGTGGATCGAGAACGCCCACGGGTAGAGGCACCCGTCCCAGCCCACGACGTCGAACGGGTGCTGGGCGTACACATGCCGGGTCCAACCGCGACGGTGCTGCACCAGCACCTCGACGTCGCTGCCGTCGACGAGCAGCGGCTCGTCGGGGCCCCGCAGGTCGCGCTCGCAGTAGGGGGAGTGCTCCAGGAACTGACCGCGTACGGACAGGTAGCGCTTCGGCGGCCCGATGTGCCCGGTGGCCTCGATGACCAGCAGCCGGGTCGGCTCCAGCGGGACCAGGCGGTGCACCACCGAGGTGGGCACGACGACGTAGTCGCCGGCGGTGACCTCCAGCACGCCGAACACCGACTCCACGCGCAGCCGGCCGGCCTCGACGTAGAGGCACTCGTCGCCGATCGCGTTGCGGTACAGCGGCGACGGGGTGTCGGCGAGCACGTACGAGATGCGGCAGTCGTCGTTGGCGAGCAGGTGCTGCCGGCCGAGCACGGCGTCGGCGCCGGACTGGTCCAGCTTGTGGGTCTGCAGATGGCGGGGCTTGAGAGGGCGGTTCGGCAGCCTGGTCCAGGCGGGCGGGTCGAACTCCTCGGCCGCCACGATCGCGGTCGGCGCGTGCCGGTGGTAGAGCAGCGAGGAGTCGGAGGAGAAGCCCTCCTGCCCCATCAGTTCCTCGGCGTAGAGGCCGCCGTCGGGCTTGCGGAACTGCGTGTGCCGTTTCCGCGGGACCTCACCGACGCTGCGGTAGTACGGCATGGCCAACCTCCAGTGTCGCTTTTAGGAGCGGTGTCCACTTTACGAAGAGATCCGTCCGATAATCGGACAGTCTTGTCCGCTCTATGTAGCGTCCACTAGATTGACTGATCATGTCAACGCCACCGCTGCTGGCCCAGCTGCTCGACGACGCCGCGGTCTTCCCGCCCGGCAACGCCACGCTGTCCGACGCCGTGGCAGCCCACCGCGAACACCGCCGTGCCTGGTACGCGCAGCTCGTCGGCCCGCTCCTGGTGCCCGCCTCCCAACTGGCCGACCTCGGCCCGCTCGTGGCGGAGGGCGAGGAGTTGGCGGTCGGCGTCATCGCCGACGGGCCGACGGCCGACTGCTTCGCGACGCCGCCCGCCGGCGTCCGGACCGTCCAGGTCGAGGCCGCCATGGCGCGCCGCGGCGAGGACCCGTCACCCGCCCTGCACGGCTTCCTGCACCGGGTACGCGACAGCGGGGTGCGCGGATACGCGGAGATCCCGCTCGCCTGGGGACTGCTGGCCGCGCTCGACGTGCTCGCGCAGGCCCGCGCGACCGGGCTGGCGGTGTCCGCGAAGTTCCGCACCGGCGGCCTGGCGGCCGAGCTGTTCCCCACGCCGATGGAGCTGGCCGCGGTGATCATCGCGTGCCACGAGCGCGAGCTGCCGTTCAAGCTCACCGCCGGGCTGCACCACGCGATCCGGCACACCGACCCCGAGACCGGCTTCACCCACCACGGCTTCCTCAACGTGCTGGCCGCCGCGTGCGCCGCCGCGGAGGGGGTGGAGGTGACCGAGGTCGCCGGGCTGCTGGCCACCACCCAGCCGCTGACTCTCATCGAAGCGGTGCGCTCGCGCCGCACCCGCCAGCGGCCGCTGTGGGTCGGCTTCGGCACCTGCAGCATTCCGGAACCACTGGCGGACCTGCAAAAACTCGGACTTCTGGACGGACGCGCTTGAGCGCGCACGTCGATCGCAAGCAAGGAGAAGGCATGACCTGGGTGCCCGGCGCCGTCGGCAGCGGCTACGACCTGAACCACCTTCCGTACGGCGTCGTCGTGGCGTCCGAGGGGCAGGCCCGGTGTGCCGTACGCATCGGTGATTTTGCTTTTGATTTGGGCGCCGCGGAGGCCGCCGGATTGATTCTCGCCGGGGACAGCCTGCGAGCGCCGAACCTGGACGCGTTCCTGGCGCTGGGTCCGGCGCACTGGTCGGCGGTCCGGGCCCGGTTGACGGAGCTGCTCGGCGACCCGGCCCACCAGGGCGCGGTCGAGCCGTTGCTGCTCCCGCTCGCGACCGTCACCAACGTGCTGGCCTGGACCGTTGCCGACTACGTCGACTTCTACTCCTCCGAGAACCACGCCTCGAACGTCGGCCAGATCTTCCGGCCCGGCCAGGCGGCCCTGCTGCCCAACTGGAAACACCTGCCCATCGGCTATCACGGCCGCGCGGGCACCGTCGTGGTCAGCGGCACGCCGGTGGTACGCCCCAGCGGTCAGCGCGCCGCCGGTGATTTCGGCCCGTGCCGGCGCCTGGACATCGAGGCTGAAGTCGGTTTCGTGGTCGGGGTCGGGTCCACCCTCGGCGAGCCGGTGCCGTGGCAGCGCTTCGCCGACCACGTGTTCGGCGTGGTGCTGGTCAACGACTGGTCGGCCCGCGACATCCAGGCGTGGGAGTACCAACCGCTCGGCCCGTTCCTGGGCAAGTCCTTCGCGACCTCGGTGTCGGCGTGGATCACGCCGCTGGCCGCCTTCGGCGAGCAGGCCTGGACCGCGGCTCCGGTGCAGGACCCGCCGGTGCTGCCGTATCTCGACGACGACCGCCGGGCGCTCGACCTCGCCATCACCGTCGAGTGGAACGAGACCACGGTGGCGAGCCCGCCGTTCCGGACCATGTACTGGACGCCGGCGCAGCAGCTGGCGCACCTGACCGTCAACGGCGCGAGCCTGCGTACCGGCGACCTGTTCGCCTCCGGCACGGTGTCGGGACCGGAGCGTGCCCAGGTGGGCTCGTTCCTGGAACTGACGTGGGGCGGCCGGGAGCCGGTCCTGGTCAAGGGCGAGGAACGCGCGTTTCTGGCCGACGGCGACACCGTCGTTTTGCGCGCCCGGGTGGCAGACATCGAACTCGGTGCCGTTGCAGGGACTGTTTTCCCAGCTCAGGTCTAATGTGACGGGGGCCGCACCACCCCGATTTGCATGGTCGCCCAGCGTTTGCGTAATGTTCTCTCTGCCAGCGCGGAACGGACAAAAGCGGCGAGCGAAGAGCTCAAGTCGAAGTCCGGGAAACGCGGGACATCTGGGTGGTGCGGGACTTGCGCTCGCGAAACCGACCGGGTAATGTTCTTCGAGCCGGCAACGAGCCGGGCGGATGAGTCCGCCGAGAGAAAATCTCGGAAGTGACCGCCGGCCGGGTTGCAGGTTCTTCCGAACTGATCTAGCTGCTGACGTAGCTGTGGTGTGTTCGGGCTGGGAAGCCGCGACATGGATGCAAATCGATCCTGAAAAATCGGGAAAGATTCGCTTGACACGGAGCGACAGACCGGGTAAGTTGGATGAGTTGCCCCGAGCGGGATCCCACAATGTGGGACACCAGCAAGGTGTGTGCTTGTTCTTTGAGAACTCAACAGGGTGCTATTTAAGCCAAGTGCCAATTATTGGCCGCTCCGGGCTTTGTTCCGGGGTGGTTGCTTTGGTGATGGATTCGGATTCGGACATTAATTTGT
>NZ_WBZD01000038.1 GCF_009720365.1 Catellatospora paridis
GCCCGCCGGTCCGGCCGGGCGCCGCGGCACCGGGACGGCCGGGGACCGCACCGGGATGCTCGCGCGGGGGCTTGCGCTCCGAGAACCCGTCGAAGCGGTCGGGGTTCTGCGGGGGTTCGGGTGCGCGGCGCCGGCCTGTCCCGTCGGCGGCTCCCGTCCGACTTGGTGACTCAGAGTTATGGGCACTGTCGCGTAGTGACCCGTGCCGACCGGCGCCCGTGTCCCCGGGTAAGCGGGGACCGGGCGTGTCTCGGTCGCGCGGGTCACGACGGGAAGATGGCGGCCAGTCCCCCGAACCGGTGCCGTAGCCGTGAGCCATGTCGCACAGCGTAATGGACGACACAGTCGCCAATAACCCTGCGGCCGTCGAGTCCGTCCGTTCGGGGGAGAATGTGCGGGTGGGCGAGCATTACTTCACTGCAGATCCGGGCGCGTCGGCGCGCCCGCGCGAGGTCTTTTTCACCATCGAGGGACAGGAGTACGACCTGGTAGCAGCGGGTGGTGTGTTCTCCGCCACCCGCCTCGACCCGGGCACGACGGTGCTGCTGAAGAAGGGCGAACTGCCCGCGCCGGGCACCGCCGGAAATTTTCTGGACCTGGGCTGCGGGTACGGCCCGATCACCATGGTGCTGGCCACCCGGGCTCCGCTGGCCGAGATCTGGGCGGTCGACGTCAACTCGCGCGCCCGCGACCTCACCGAGGAGAACGCGCAGCGGCTGAAGGTGGCCGACCGGGTGCACGTCGCCGAGCCGGACGGGGTGCCGGCCGACGTCGAGTTCGCGCAGATCTGGTCCAACCCGCCGATCCGGGTCGGCAAGGAGGAACTGCACCAGCTGCTGCTGCGCTGGCTGCCGCGACTCGCCCCGGACGGCACGGCCTGGCTGGTCGTCGCCAAGCACAAGGGCGCCGACTCGCTGCAGCAGTGGCTGGCCGCCCAGGGCTGGCAGGCCGACCGGCACGCCAGCGGGTCGGGTTTCCGGGTGCTGAAAGTGACTCGCCCCCGGCCGGTCTGATCAGGCAGTATTCCCGCGTGGGATACGTGGATGTGGCCGGCGTGGCGTACACGCTGCCGGACGGGCGCGAACTCTTCTCCGACGTGTCGTTCCGCGTCGGCGAGGGGGCCAAGGTGGCGCTGGTCGGCCCGAACGGGGCCGGCAAGACGACGCTGCTGCGGATGGTCTCCGGCGACCTGCCGGTGCCCACCGGCGGCATCGCGCGCTCGGGCGGCCTCGGCGTGATGCGCCAGTTCATCGGCATGCTGGGCTCCTCGGCCGCGACCGGGGTGCCCGGCGGGGCCGAGATGACGCTGGCCGAGATGGCGCTCGGGCTGGTCGAGCCGCGGCTGCAGGCCGCGGGCGCGCGCCTGGTCAAGGCGGAGCAGGCCATGCGGGTGGCGGATTCGCGGGGCAAGCTGACCAGCAGCGCCCAGCAGGCGCAGCTGCGCTATGCGGAGGCGCTGTCGGCGTTCGGCGAGGCCGGCGGGTACGAGGCCGAGGTGCTCTTCGACACCGTCGCCACGCTCATCCTGAACCTGTCCTGGGACGAGTGCCGGGACCGGCCGGTGCGCACCCTGTCCGGCGGCCAGCAGAAGCGTTTCGCGCTGGAGCTGCTGCTGCGCGGCACCGACGAGGTGCTGCTGCTCGACGAGCCGGACAACTTCCTCGACGTGCCCGCCAAGCGCTGGCTGGAGCAGCGGCTGCGCGAGTCGAAGAAGTCCGTCCTCTACGTCTCGCACGACCGGGAACTGCTCAACCAGACCGCCGACCGGGTGGTCGCGGTGGAGGGCGGCAGCGCCTGGACGCACGTCGGCTCGTTCGCGTCGTGGCACGAGGCGCGGGTCGCCCGGCACGACAGCATGGAGGAGCGCCGCCGCCGCTGGGACGAGGAGCACGAGAAGCTGCGCACGCTGATGCTGATGTACAAGCAGAAGGCGGCGTACAACGACGGCCTGGCCTCGCGTTACCAGGCTGCGCAGACCCGGCTGCGCAAGTTCGAGGAGGACGGCCCGCCGCCGCTGCCGCCCAAGGACCAGCAGATCCAGATGCGGCTCAAGGGCTCCCGCACCGGCAAGCGCGCCGTCATCTGCGAGCAGCTGGAGCTGGAGAACCTGACCTTCCCGTTCGACCTGGAGCTCTGGTACGGCGACCGCCTGGCGGTGCTCGGCGCGAACGGCACCGGCAAGTCCCACTTCCTGCGCCTGCTGGCGCAGCAGGCGCACGGCGGCGAGGACTCCGGGCGCTCGGCCGACGGCGCGACACACGCGAAGGTCAAGCACACCGGCGTCGTGCGCCTCGGCGCGCGGGTCGTGCCCGGCCACTTCTCGCAGACTCACGACCGGCCCGACCTGGCCGGCAAGGAACTGATCGACATCCTGTGGCGCGGTGACACACACCGGCCGTCGCTGGCCCGCGAGGCGGCCTACAAGGTGCTCGACCGCTACGAGCTGGCCAAACAGGCGGAGCAGCGCTTCGGCACGCTGTCCGGCGGCCAGCAGGCCCGCTTCCTGGTGCTGCTGCTGGAACTGAGCGGCATCACCCTGCTGCTGCTCGACGAACCCACCGACAACCTCGACCTGGCCAGTGCCGAGGCTCTGGAACAGGGCCTGCTCGGCTTCGAGGGCACCGTCGTGGCGGTCACCCACGACCGCTGGTTCACCCGCGGCTTCGACCGCTTCCTGCTGTTCCAGGCCGACAACGAGGTGGTGGAGACCCCCGAGCCCGTCTGGGACGTCCGCTGACCGCTGCCCCGTGCGATGTTGGCACGTTTCCGGCGATCGGTGGCATCCGTGCCACTCGTCAAGATCGGCATGGCCCACGATGATGATCACATGAACGACGCACCCCTCGGCCGTGCCGCCGCCCTCCACATCCTGGCTACCGGATACACCACGTCGACCGGCCCCGGCGTGGCCGCGACCGTCTCCCTGGTCCTCGACGGCGACCTGCGCATCGTGTTCGACCCGGGCATGGTCGCGCATGCCTCGGTCATCCCCGATGCGCTCGCCGCGCTCGGGCTGGAGCCGTCCGACGTCACCGACGTCGTGCTCAGCCACCACCACCCGGACAACGTCATCAATGCCGGGCTGTTCACCGCGGCGCGCATGCACGACCACAAGGCGATCTACCGGGGTCACGAGTGGACCGACCGGGACGCCGAGGGCTACGTGTTCTCCGACTCCGTACGGCTGATCAGCACGCCGGGCCACAGCCACGAGGACATCACCCTGCTCGTCGGCACGCCGGAGGGCGTCGTGGCGCTCGCGGGCGACCTGTGGTGGCGGGCGGACGGGCCGGCCGACGACCCGGTCGCGCCGGACCGCGACCAGCTGCGGGCCAGCCGGGAGCGCGTGCTGGCCGTGGCCGACCTCGTGGTGCCCGGCCACGGTGCGCCGTTCACGCCGGACGGCACCACTCCCCGCTAGCCCGGTGGACGGCGGCTGTCACGGGAGGGCGCATCCCATTCACCGATGAGAATCGATAGGGTATGGGCATGGCGCTGGGGAGACTCCATCTGATCACCGACGGCAGGCCCGGCAGGGATCCGGTCGCCCTGGTGCGGGCCGCGTTGCGCGTGGCCACGCCCGACCTGGTCATCCAGTTCCGGCCGGCGGACGACTGGACCGACCGGCTCGCGTACGAGCTGGCCAACCAGATCGTCGCGCTGTGCCGCCCGGCCGGGGTCCCGGTGCTGGTCAACGACCGGCTGCACGTCGCGCTCGCGACCGGGGCCGCCGGCGGCCACGTGGGCGCGGACGATCTGCCGGTGTCGGCGGCCCGGCGGCTGCTCGGCCCGGCCGCAGTGCTCGGCGCGACCTCCCGGCTGCCCGCGACCGCCCTGCGCGCGGTCGGCGACGGGGCCGACTACCTGGGAGTCGGCCCCTGCTATGCGACGTCCTCGAAGGACGGTCTGCCGGTGTCGATCGGCCCCGAGGGCCTGCGTGCGGTGGCCCGGCAGTGCGCGGGCACCCCGATCATCGCCATCGGCGGCATCACCGCCGCCCGCGTGCCCGAGTTGCGGGCAGCCGGAGCCCATGGGGTCGCCGTCATCGGCGCGGTCTCCGACGCCGCCGACCCGTCCTATGCCGTCGCGGAGCTGCTCGCCGCCGTCGCGTCCTGAAGCGACGCCGGAGGGTGTCCGGCGTGCCCAGGACACGTGCCGGGCGCGCCGTCGCGACGCGGGCCGGGTGTGGCGAGGGTCGCGGCGGGCCGGGCACGGGTTGCCTCGAGGTGCGGACGGGGTTACGCTCCCGACAGTCGTCACAGACGGCAACACACCTGTAACGCGTGAACCACATTGAACCAAGAACCCCACGGGAGCCCGGTGAACCGGGCTGAGAGGGGAGCTGATCCTCGCTCCCGACCGTAGAACCTGATCCGGGTAATGCCGGCGCAGGGAGGAGGCCGCGGTGGCACCCCTTTCCGTATCCGTCGTCGGCGGCGGCATCATCGGGCTCAGCATCGCCTGGGAGTGCGCCCGCCGCGGGCACGCCGTCACCGTGCACGACCCCGATCCCGGCCGCGGCGCGTCCCATGTCGCCGCGGGCATGCTGGCCCCGGTCGGGGAGTCCTACTTCGGCGAGCGGGAGCTGACCGCGCTGCTGCTGGAGTGCGCCCGGCGCTGGCCGGGGTACGCGGCGGAGCTGGCCGCGGCGACCGGGCACGAGCTGGGGCACCGGACCGAGGGCACGTTGCAGGTCGGGCTGACCGCCGACGACCTCGCGCAGCTGCGCCGGCTGTGGACGTACCAGCGGGAACTGGGCGCGGAGGTGGTCGCGCTCGACGGCGACGGGCTGCGCGAGCGGGAGCCGCTGCTGCACCCGCGGGCACGGGGCGTGCTGGTCGAGTCGGATCACCAGGTCGATCCGCGCCGGGTGGTGGCCGCGCTGTGCGAGCTGGTCCCGGTGCGCCGGGAAGCCGTACGCAGGCTGTCCGATCTCGACGCCGACGTGGTGGTGCTCGCCGCGGGCTGCGCCAGTGCCGCGCTGGGCGGGCTGCCGGTGCGGCCGGTGCAGGGCGCGGTCCTGCGGCTGCGCGGCCAGGCCGCGCCGCGCCACGTCATCCGGGGGTACGCCGACGGCCACGCCGTCTACGTGGTGCCCCGCCGCGACGGGGAAGTGCTGGTGGGGGCGACGGTCGAGGAACGGGCCGACGGCCACGCCACCGCGGGCGGCGTACGCGACCTGCTCCGCGCGGCCACCGACCTGGTGCCGGAGCTGGCCGAGCACGCACTGGTCGAGGTGTCGGTGGGACAGCGGCCCGGCACCGCCGACAACGGACCGATCGTGGGCGAGCTGGCACCCGGTGTGCTGGTCGCCACGGGGCACTACCGGCACGGCGTGCTGGCCGCCCCGTACACCGCGTCAGCCGTCGCCGACCTGGTCGACGGCGCGACGCTGCCCCTGCTGTGGGAACCCTTCACCCCGCAGCGCCTGACCGCCGGAGGTATCGAATGATCACCGTGGTCGTGAACGACACACCCCGCCCCACCAAGCGCGGCGAGACCGTCGCCGACCTGATGGCCATCCTCGACGTGCCGTCGCGCGGCGTCGCCGTCGCGGTCAACGGCGAGGTCGTGCGACGCGCCGACTGGCCCGCGCACCGGCTGCTCGACGGGGACCGGGTCGAGGTCCTCACCGCGGCGCAGGGCGGCTGACCGGCATGGACGACCGGTTCGTACTGGGCGGAGTCGAGTTCGGCTCCCGGCTCATCCTCGGCACCGGCGGCGCGAGCAGCCTGCACTCGCTGGAGCAGGCGCTGCTGGCGGGCGGCACGGAGCTGGTCACCCTGGCGCTGCGGCGCATCGACCCCGGCCTGCCGGCCGGACTGCTCGACGTGCTGGAGCGCTGCGGGGTGCGGCTGCTGCCCAACACCGCGGGCTGCTACACCGCCGCCGACGCGGTGCGCACGGCGCACCTGGCGCGGGACGCCTTCGACACCGACTGGATCAAGCTGGAGGTGATCGGGGACGACCGCACGCTGCTGCCCGACGCCGTCGAGCTGCTGCGGGCGGCCGAGCGGCTGGTCGACGACGGGTTCACCGTGCTGCCGTACACCACCGACGATCCTGTCCTGGCCCGGCGGCTGGCCGACCTGGGCTGCGCCGCGGTGATGCCCGCGGGCGCGCCGATCGGGTCGGGGCTGGGCATCTCGAACCCGCACCACATCGAGCTGATCCGGGAGGCCGTACGCTGCCCGGTCATCCTCGACGCCGGGATCGGCACCGCCAGCGACGCGGCCCGCGCGATGGAGCTGGGCTGCGACGCGGTCCTGCTGGCCAGCGCGGTGACCCGGGCCGCCGACCCGGTGGCGATGGCCACCGCGATGCGCCACGCGGTGCTCGCGGGACGCCTCGCGTCGCAGGCCGGGCGCATCCCGGTGCGCCGCCACGCGCTCGCCTCCACGGCCGCGGACGGGCTCCCGACATGGTGACCGGGCCGCGTTCCGGCGCGGTGCGCGGCGTGGTCGTGGTGACCGACCGCCGCCAGGCGGCCCGGCCGCTGGTCGACGTGGTCGCCGGGGCCGTGACCGGGGGCGCGCGGATCGTGCTGCTGCGGGAGAAGGACCTGCCGCGCACGCAGCGCCTGCGGCTCGCGGCGGCCCTGCGCGAGCTGCTCCGCCCCGTCGGTGGGCTGCTCATCGTGGCCGGTCAGGACACCCTCGACGGGGAGGCGCTGCACCTGCGCGCGGGCGCGGTCGGCCCGCTGGGGCGGCCCCGGCTGCTGGGCCGCTCGTGCCACGACGAGGCGGAACTCGACCGGCTGTCCACCGAGGACTACGTGACGCTGTCGCCGGTCTTCCCCAGCCGCAGCAAGCCCGGTCACGGCCCGCCGCTCGAACCTGCCGGGCTGTGCCGCCTGGCCGCCCGCGCGGGCCGTCCGGTACTGGCGCTGGGCGGGGTCGAGACACCCGAGCTGGCCGCGGCCTGCCGTGACGCCGGGGTCGCCGGGGTGGCCGTGATGGGCGCGGTGATGCGGGCCGCCGATCCCGCGCAGGCGTACGCGCGGCTGCGTGCCGCATGGGACGGCGTGTGCGACGGATCATCGCGCGACGGCGGGAGAGTGCTGGCATGAGCGAACGCAGTGAGCGAGTCAGCAGGTTCGGCGATGCCGTTGACGAGCGCAGCGAGGAGATGGCATGAGTGAACGCAGTGAGCGAGTCAGCAGGTTCGGCGTTGCCGTTGACGAGCGCAGCGAGGAGATGGCATGACCACTCCCTACTTGGTCCTCACCATCGCCGGCTCGGACAGCAGCGGCGGCGCGGGCATCCAGGCCGACCTGAAGACCTTCGCGGCACTGGACTGCTACGGCGCGAGCGTCATCACCGCGGTGACCTCGCAGAACACCAAAGTCATCACGGACGTGCACCCGATGCCGCCCACCGTGGTCGCCGCGCAGCTCGGCGCGATCCTCGACGACATGCCGGTGGCCGCGGTGAAGGTCGGCATGGTCGCCAGCGGGGAGATCGCGGCGACCATCCGGGCCCGCGCCCGCAACGGCGAGCTGCCGAAGATGGTGCTCGACCCGGTGCTGACCGCGTCGACGGGGCGGCGGCTGGGCGTGGTCAGCGCGATCGAGCGGCTGCTGCCGTACGCGACCGTCGTCACGCCCAACATCGACGAGGCGTCGGCGCTGCTCGGCTGGCAGGTCAGCACCCCCGCGGACATGGCCGGCGCGGCGGCGCAGATGGCCTCGCACGGCCCGGCCTGCGTCGTGGTGACCGGTGGCGACCTGGGCGGTCCGGAGGTCGTGGACGCGGTGTGGACCGCCAACGGGGCGCGTTTCCTGCGCTCGCCGCGCGTGGAGACACCGAACGACCACGGCACGGGCTGCACCTTCTCGGCGGCGATCGCGGCCCGGCTGGCGCACGGCTACCCGGTCGACGACTCGATCGCCTACGCGAACCGCTACGTCCGCTCGGCGCTGCTGGCGGCGGCGGAGTGGCGGCTCGGCAGCGGAGCCGGTCCGCTGAACCATTTTCCCCGCCTGTAGCTCAAGGAGGCAGCAACATGAGGCGCAAGGTCTACGTATCGGGGTCCCGCCCCGACATCCAGGTGCCGTTCGCCGAGGTCGACCTGACCGACGGCAGCACCCCGGTCCGGCTCTACGACACGTCCGGTCCGGGGGTCTTCGACCACCTGCCGCGGACGAACTGGGTGGCCGACCGCAGGCTCCACGGCGCGCCGGTCACCCAGCTCGGCTGCGCCCGGGCCGGGATCGTCACGCCGGAGATGGAGTACGTGGCCGTGCGCGAGGGCGTCACGCCCGAGCTGGTGCGGGACGAGATCGCGGCCGGCCGGGCGGTGCTGCCCGTGAACGTGAACCACCCCGAGGTCGAGCCGATGATCATCGGTAAGGCGTTCCTGGTGAAGGTCAACGCCAACATCGGCACCTCCGCGGTCACCTCCGACGTCGCGGAGGAGGTGGAGAAGCTGACCTGGGCCACCCGCTGGGGCGCGGACACGGTGATGGACCTGTCCACCGGCCCGCGCATCCACGAGACCCGCGAATCGATCATGCGCAACTCGGCCGTGCCGATCGGCACCGTGCCGATCTACCAGGCGCTGGAGAAGGTCAAGGGCGACCCGCTCAAGCTGACCTGGGAGATCTACCGCGAGACCATCATCGAGCAGGCCGAGCAGGGCGTCGACTACATGACCGTGCACGCGGGCGTGCTGCTGCGCTACGTGCCGCTGGCGGCGGACCGGGTCACCGGCATCGTGTCGCGCGGCGGCTCCATCATGGCGGCCTGGTGCCTGGCCAAGCACCGGGAGAACTTCCTCTACACCAACTTCGAGGAGCTCTGCGAGATCTTCGCGAAGTACGACATCACCTTCTCCCTGGGTGACGGGCTGCGTCCCGGCTCGATCGCCGACGCCAACGACGAGGCGCAGTTCGGCGAGCTGCGTACGCTCGGCGAGCTGACCGAGCTCGCGTGGCGGCACGACGTGCAGGTCATGGTCGAGGGACCGGGACACGTGCCCATGCACAAGATCAAGGAGAACGTGGACCTGCAGCAGGAGGTGTGCCACGAGGCGCCCTTCTACACGCTCGGCCCGCTGACCACCGACATCGCCCCGGCCTACGACCACATCACCAGCGCCATCGGCGCCGCGATGATCGGCATGTACGGCACCGCGATGCTCTGCTACGTCACGCCCAAGGAGCACCTGGGGCTGCCGGACCGCGATGACGTCAAGGCGGGCGTGATCGCGTACAAGATCGCGGCGCACGCCGCGGACCTGGCCAAGGGGCACCCCGGCGCGCAGGACTGGGACGACGCGCTGTCCAAGGCCCGCTTCGAGTTCCGCTGGGAGGACCAGTTCAACCTGTCCCTGGACCCGGAGACCGCGCGCTCCTATCACGACGCGACCCTGCCCGCACCCGCCGCGAAGACCGCGCACTTCTGCTCCATGTGCGGCCCGAAGTTCTGCTCCATGCGCATCAGCCAGGAGCTGAAGGAGTACGCCGCGAAGGGCATGGCCGACAAGTCCGCCGAGTTCGTCGCCTCCGGCGGCCAGGTCTACCTCCCCCTCGCCTGACCACCGCCGCTTGATCATCCGACTTGCCTGGCACCCGTGCGTATCTTGAGGCCGGATACGACCAGGTGCCAGGCAAGTCGAATGATCTGCAGGGGTCCGACGCAACCTGATGGGGTGTTCGGGCGTGTCTGGTTCCATCGGTGGAATCCAACACGGGGAGAGCCCATGCGAACGATCACGAACCACACGTCCACTCCCGACATCGTGCGTGGCACGCCGGGCCGGGGGATCCGCCGTGCCTCGGTCGCCTGCCTGCTCGGCGCGCTGGTGAGTGCCGGGCTGCTCGGCTGCGACCCGGCCGCGCCGCCGCAGACCTCACCGCCGCAGGCATCGTCGGCGCAGGCATCGCCGACGGGGGCCGGGGCGGGCGGCACCGTGGCCGCCTCGCCGTCGGCGCCACCGGTCGGGCTCACCGAGCTGCCTGATGCAGCGTTCCTCGTCCCCGCCGACCTTGGCACCGGATTCCGGGTGCTGACCGACGAGCCGATGGGC
The DNA here is from genome assembly GCF_009720365.1 of Catellatospora paridis. Classification (GTDB taxonomy): domain Bacteria; phylum Actinomycetota; class Actinomycetes; order Mycobacteriales; family Micromonosporaceae; genus Catellatospora; species Catellatospora paridis. The sequence goes on from NZ_WBZD01000038.1 coordinate 10,030, forward strand.
GACGGCTTCGAATACAGCCTCGACTACTGCCGACGCAACGGGCAGTGGGACGGCACGCCGGAGGGGCCGAGCGGATCGTCGATGTCGGCGAAGACCGCGCGGCAGGTGGTGTTCGCGGGCCCGGACAGTTTCCTGTCGCTGCAGTGGATCTGGGCGCTGCCCTCCGTCGACCAGGCGCGTCAGGCGATGGCCCACGCGCGTGCCGGGTTCGAGCACTGCGCCGTGGTGAAGCTGAACGGGGCGACCGACACCTTCACGATCCTGAAGTCGGGCTTCGCCGGGGACGAGTCCATGCTGGTCCGGCACGGTGAGCGGCACCTGCTGCTGTTCGTGCGTGCGGGCGCGGCGTACGCCTCGGTGGACCTCGCTCGCAGCTTCGACGCGGCGCGCGCCGAGGCGCTCGCGGACCTGGCCGTACAGCGGATCTGCGACGCGACGCCGACCTGCTGAACCTGGCCGACCCGTGCGGCGGTCGCCGCACGGGTCAGAGGACGCCGGGGCGGCGGGGGGCCAGGGCGACGATGGACGAGGCGATCAGGCCGACCACCACGGCGATCATCGCGCCCAGGTAGGCGTCGGCCTGGTCGGTGAGCGCGCGGGAGATGCCGGGGCCGCCGATGACGTACGCCATGGCGACCGGCAGCGGGCCGACCGCCCCGGACAGCGCGATCAGCAGCCGCGACCTCCCGCCGTGCCGGGCGATCAGCGCACAGGCCAGCGCCACCAGCAGGGCGATCACGGGCATCGAGAACGAGGCCCGGGGGATCGGCTGCAGGCCGCTGATGTCGAGCACGCCCAGCCGCATCGGGTCGTAGTACTCGCCCAGCGCGTCGCGGTTGCGGCCGAACCCGGTGGTGTCCAGGTAGGACACGATCGCCAGCAGCCACACCAGGCCGGTGCAGGTCCACAGGTTGGCGGCCAGCGGGATGCGGCCCACCGCCAGCAGGGCGACGAACAGGCCCGCGACGACTCCGGCGGCCACCGCGATGGCGGCGGTCAGCTCCGGGTCGAAGGTCGCGCTGAGTTTGGCGTACTGCACCGGTTGCAGCGTCAGCGGGAAGGCGGCCGCGGCCGCGCCCAGCGCCGCGGCCAGGGCGGTCGCGATGCGCACCGCGGCGCCGATGCGGCGGCGGTCCCGCAGGGCCAACCCGGCCGCGAAGGTGGCCCCGCCGGCCACGGCGACGATGATGAACCACACCACCCAGGTCAGCTGGAGGTTCCAGTCGTTGTCGGTGCCCGCGGTGAACTCGCGGTCCAGCCGTAGCACGTCGAGTCCATAAACGACGCCGAACTGAGCGGCCGCGACCAGCGCCGCCATGCCGAACGCCGCCGCCAGCAGCCTGCCCCAGAAACGCATCACGCGGGGACCATACGTCCGTTGGCGGTTTCAGTCCACCGGCAGCCGGTAGCCCCTTTTGACCACCGTCTGGACGAACGCGGGATCGCCGAGACCGGCCCGCAGCCGGGCCACGGCCATCTCGACGGCGTGCTCGTCGGCGCCGCGCGGCAGCGCGGGCAGCAGCGAGGCCCGCGAGCGCACCTTGCCCGGCATCGAGGCCAGTGCCCGCAGCACCGCCATCGGGGCCGGGGCCAGCGGGCGCAACTCGCCGTCCACCATCGCCGCGTGGCCGCGCAGGGTCAGCTGGTGCTCGGCGACCTGCAGCGTGACCGCCCGCCGGGGCAGCTCGTCGGCGATCGCGCGGACCAGCGCGCCGAGCCGGGCCCGCGCCGGGGCGATGACCGGGATGCCGTGCCGGATCAGCGGCGCGGCCGTCACCGGCCCGACGCATGCGGCGATCACGTCGGCCCGCAGCGCCTCCAGGACCGCGTCCCCGCCCGGCCCAGCGGCCGCCAGCAGCGCGCCGACGGCCGGGGCCGAGGTGAACGTGATGGCGTCGACCAGGCGGTTCGACACGAGGTCGACCAGCCGGTGCAGCGGGGCCGAGTCCAGCGGCGGCGCCCAGCGGTAGACCGGCACCTCGATGACCTCGGCGCCGGCGGCGCGCAGCGACGCGCAGAACTCCGGCTGCTGGTCGCCGTGCAGCTGCACGGCCACCGTCTGCCCGCCCACGCCGCGCTTGAGCAGGTGGGCCAGGCACTCGTCGCAGCTCTCCGAGTCCGGCGACCACTGGTCGTGCAGGCCCGCCGCCCGCACCGCACCGCGCGCCTTCGGGCCGCGGGCCACGATGTACGCCTCGGCCAGCACCGCCCGCAGCGGGTCGGCCAGACCCCAGCCCTCGGCGGCCTCCAGCCAGCCGCGCATGCCGATGCCGGTGTTGGCGACCACCACGTCGGGCGGCGTGTCCAGGCAGCGCCGCGTGGCCTCGCGCAGCTGGGAGTCGTCGTGCAGCGGCACGATGCGCAGCGCGGGGGCGATGACGACCCGCGCGCCGCGCCGTTCGAGCAGCGCGGCGAGCTCGTCGCGCCGCCGGTCGGCGGTGACCCCGACGGTGAATCCCGCGAGTTCGCTCATGATCGGGTCTCGCCGGGTGCGGTCATGGCCTTTCCACAGCCACTTCGACCACGTCGCCGTTGCGGCGGATGGGATACGTCGGCACGGCCACCCCGCTCACGTCCAGGCACTCGCCGGTACGCAGGTCGTACACCTGCTTGTGCAGCGGGGACGCGACGGTGGGGGCGTCGCCGCGGGTGCCGACGATGCCGCGCGACATCACCTGCGCGCCCGCGATGGGGTCGCGGTTGCTGATGGCGTGGAGCTCGCCGGAGAAGGTACGGAAGATCGCGATCTGGACGCCGTCGACGAGTGCGGCGACCCCGCGCTCGGCCTCCAGCCGGGCGTACGAGCAGATCGCCGTCCAGGTGACGGTCATGGTCGCCGTGGTCATCGGGCACCTCCCAGGGTTACCGGCACCGGACCCCGGGCAGGGATCTTCTGCCCGCGCTCGACCTCGAAGCTGATGTCGGGGTCGGGCGTGCCCGGCGCGTTGACGAACGAGACGAAGCGTGCGAGGCGCTGCGGGTCCTGCAGGGTGGCCTGCCACTCGTCGGCGTACGACCCGACGTGCCGGGCCATCTGCGCGTCGAGTTCCTCGCACAGTCCCAGCGCGTCGTCGACGATGACGGCGCGCAGGTGGTCGAGACCGCCCTCCATCGCCTCCAGCCAGGCAGCGGTGCGCTGCAGCCGGTCGGCGGTGCGGACGTAGTACATGAGGAACCGGTCGATGGTGCGGATCAGCTCCTCGGTGGTGACGTCGGTGAGGAACAGGTCCGCGTGCCGGGGCCGGAACCCGCCGTTGCCGGCGACGTACAGGTTCCAGCCCTTCTCGGTGGCGATGATGCCGAAGTCCTTGCTGCGGGCCTCGGCGCACTCGCGGGCGCAGCCGCTGACCGCGGACTTGAGCTTGTGCGGGGCGCGCAGGCCCCGGTAGCGCAGTTCCAGCTCGATGGCGAGGCCGACGGAGTCCTGCACGCCGTACCGGCACCAGGTCTCGCCGACGCAGCTCTTCACCGTGCGCAGCGCCTTGCCGTAGGCGTGCCCGGACTCGAAGCCCGCGTCCACCAGCCGGTGCCAGATCTGCGGCAGCTGCTCCACCCGCGCGCCGAACAGGTCGATGCGCTGGCCGCCGGTGATCTTCGTGTAGAGCCCGAAGTCGCGGGCCACCTCGCCGATCACGATCAGCTTCTCTGGGGTGATCTCGCCGCCGGGAATGCGCGGCACCACCGAGTACGTGCCGTCGCGCTGGATGTTGGCCAGGAAGTGGTCGTTGGTGTCCTGCAGCGCGGCTTCCTCGCCGTCGAGGATGTAGCCGTTGTTGACGGCGGCCAGGATCGACGCGATCGCGGGCTTGCAGATGTCGCAGCCGCGGCCGGTGCCGTGCGCGGTCACCAGCTCCGTGAACGAGCGGATGTTGCGCACCCGGATGATGTCGAACAGCTCCTGGCGCGAGTACGTGAAGTGCTCGCACAGCGCCTTGGACTGCACCACCCCGCCCGCGGCCAGCAGTTGCTTGAGCAGCGGGATGCACGAGCCGCAGCCGGTGCCCGCCTTGGTGCACGCCTTCAGGCCCGGCACGTCGGTGCAGCCGCCGGCGATGGCGTCGGTGACGTGGTCCTTGGTCACCGCGTGGCAGGAGCACACCTGCGCGGTGCCGGGCAGTTCGGCTTTCGCCGACCCGTCCCCGGCCGGGGCGAGCAGCGCCAGCGGCGGTGCGGGCAGCGGCCCGCCGAGCGAGGCCCGCAGCGTGGGGTACGCGCTGGCGTCGCCGACCAGGATGCCGCCGAGCAGGGTCTTCGCGTCGTCGGTGAGCAGCAGCTTGGCGTACACGCCGGTGACCTGGTCGGTGACGACCACGTCGAGCCCGTCGGCGAACGGGGCGCCGAAGCTGGCCACGTCCACGCCGAGCAGCTTGAGTTTGGTGGAGGTGTCGGGGCGGGCCATCGTCGCCTCGCCGCCGGTCAGCCGGTCGGCGACCACCTCGGCCATCGCGTAACCGGGCGCGACCAGGCCGTAGCAGACCCCGTCGGTCTCGTCGAGGGACAGCGCCGCGCACTCGCCGATCGCCCACACCGCCGGGTCGGCGGTCGCGCACGCGGCGTCGACCGTGAAACCACCACGCGGGCCGCGGACCAGACCGGACGGCTCGGCCAGCTCGTCGCGGGGCCGGATGCCCGCGGCGACCACGACCACGTCCACGTCCAGCGAGCCGCCGTCGTTGAACAGCATCCGGCGTACGCCGCCGGCGTCGCCTTCCAGGCCCGCGCAGCCGCGCCCGGTGTGCACGGCGACGCCCAGCGCCTCGATGTGCCGCTTGAGCACCGCGCCGCCGCCCTCGTCCACCTGCAGCGGCATGAGCCGGGGCGCGAACTCGACGACGTGCGTGGTGATGCCGAGCAGCTTCAAAGCGTTCGCGGCCTCCAGGCCGAGCAGGCCGCCGCCGAGCACCGCGCCGATCCGGCGGCCGCCCGCGGTCGCCCAGTCCTTCAGCGCCGCGAGGTCGTCCAGGGTGCGGTAGACGAAGACGCCGGGCAGGTCGGCCCCGGCGATCGGCGGCACGAACGCCCGCGAGCCGGTGGCCAGCACCAGCGCGTCGTACGGCGTCTCGCCGGAGGCGCTGTGCACGACCCTGCGGGCACGGTCGATCCCGGTGACGGCCTCGTTCAGCCGCACCGCGACCCCGTGGGGCGCGCCGCCCAGGTGCAACGCCCCGGCGTCGTAGTCGTCGAACCAGGCCGACAGCCGCACCCGGTCGTACGCCGGACGGTCCTCCTCGGCGAGCACGGTCACCGACCAGCCGTCCGCGGCCCGCTCCGCGAACGCCTCCAGGAAGCGCTGCGCCACCATGCCGTACCCGGCGACCACAAGTCTCTTCATGCCGTCACCTCGCTGCGCTCGGCTCCGACATGTTCTTCGAGCCGCATGATGAGCTCACTGCGTTCGCTCATTCAGGACACCCCCACACTGTCTGAGGTGGACAGCCACCCGACGATGCCGTCAACCGCGTCCTTGCAGCTGCCGCAGCCGGTGGTGGCGCGCGTACGGGCGACGACGTCGTCGAGCGAGCGGGCGCCGGAGCGCCAGCAGCGCACCAGCGCGCCCTTGGTGACCGTGTTGCACTGGCACACGGTGGCGTTGTCGGGCATGAGCGCGGGCGTGGTCGTGGCGACCGGCGCCTCCACGCCGCCCAGGGACCGCCCGAGCAGCAGCGCGCGCCGGTCGCGCGGCACCAGGCCCCTGCGGTCGAAAAGCTGGATGACCTGGCCGACGCTGGGGTTGTCGCCCAGCATCACCGCGCCGGTCAGCCGGTCGTCGCGGATGACCAGGCGGGCGTAGGTGCCCCGGGCCGGGTCGGCGAAGCTGACGTCCTCGCAGGCGGGGTCGGGTTGCAGGCTGCCCATCGCGGCCAGGTCGATGCCGGAGGCCTTGAGCCGGGTGACCGGCGAACTCGGCACGTACATTGCGTCGGGGTCGGCCCCGGTGAGCCGGGCGGCCAGCACCCTGGCCTGCTCCCAGGCCGGGGCGACCAGCCCGCCGACGACCTCGCCGAACTGCGCGCAGTCGCCGATGGCCGATACGCGCCGGTCCGAGGTGGCGAGCCGCTCGTCGATGACGATCCCGCGCTCCACCCGCAGCCCCGCCGCGCGGGCCAGACCGGTCTCGGCGCGCACCCCGCAGGCCAGCACCAGCAGGTCGGCCCGCAGGTTGCGGTCGTCCAGGCGCAGTGTCACCCCGTCGGCGTCGGCGCTCACCCCGGTCGCGGACGACGCCAGGTGCACGGCCACGCCCAGCTCGGCGAGGGTGCGCACCAGCACGGCGCTGGCGCCCTGGTCGAGCTGACGCTCCATCAGGTGGCCGACGCCGTGCACGACCTCGACGGCCAGCCCGCGCCCGGCCAGGCCGCGGGCGGCCTCCAGGCCGAGCAGTCCGCCGCCGAGCACGAGCGCGGTGCGCGCGCCCTGCGCGGCGTCGAGGATGCGGCGGCAGTCCTCCAGCGTCCGGAAGGTGGCGACGCGCGGGTGCGGCTGCTCCAGTCCCGGGATCGGCGGCACGATCGCCTGCGATCCGGTGGCCAGCACCAGGTGGTCGTAGGTCAGTTCCTCGCCGTCGTCGAGGGTGACGGTGCGGGCGGCGCGGTCGATGCCGGTGACGGTCACCCCGGTGCGGGTCTTCACCCCGTGCCCGGCGGCCTCGGTCAGCGTGATGTCGGTTTCGCCGTGCTTGCCGGCCAGCACGCTGGACAGCAGGATGCGGTTGTAGGCCCGGTGCGGCTCGGCGCCGAGCACGGTGACCTCGACGCCGGACGCGGCCGACAGCTCCGTCGCCAGCCGGGCCCCGGCCATGCCGTACCCGATGACGATCACGTGGTGGGGGGAGGTGCGGGGTCGGTCGGCGGGCGGCAGGGCCGAGCCATGCCGCGCGGTGTTGCCAGGGTTCATGGTGTCACCGGCTCGATTCGTACGGCACAGACCTTGAACTCCGGCATCCGTGAGATCGGATCCAACGCGTCACCGGTGAGCGAGTTGGCCCGGCCCGTGCCGGAGTAGTGGAAGGGCGCGAAGAGGGTGTCGGGTCGGATCGTGGTGACGACGCGGGCGGGCGCGATCATCTCGCCGCGGCGGCTGAGCACCCGCACCGTGTCGCCGTCGTCGATGCCGAGCCGCTCGGCCAGATCCGGGTGCAGCTCGACGAACGGCCCGCCGGGCAGCGCCGCGATGCGGCGGGTCTGCGCGCCGGACTGGTACTGCGCCAGGACCCGCCCCGTGGTGAGGTAGAGCGGGTACTCGGCGTCGATCTCCTCGGCCACCGGCCGGTGCTCCACCGCGATCATGCGGGCGCGACCGTCCGGGGTCGGGAAGCCTTCTTCGAAGAGCCGCGGCGTGCCTGCCCGGTCCGCCGCGGGGCAGGGCCAGAAAACGCCGTTCTCGGCGTCCACCCGCTCCCACGTGACGCCTGCGTAATCGGCCACCCCGCCGGCGGTGGCCCGCCGCAGCTCTTCGAAGACGGCGTACGGCTCGGCGGAGAACCCGCCGGACCGCTCGCCACCGGTGACGGAGCGACCGTCCCCGGTTCGGCCGAGCCGGAAGGCCAGCTCGGCCATCACCGCCAGATCCGTCCCTGTCCCTGGCGGTGGCTTGCGAAGAGCCCGGCGCCGCAGCACCCGGCCCTCCAGATTGGTCATGGTTCCGTCTTCCTCGGCCCACTGTGCCACGGGAAGCACCACATCGGCGATCGCGGCGGTCTCACTGAGCACGAAATCGCAGACGACCAGCAGGTCCAGCGACTTCAGCCGCTCGGTGATCCGGGCCGCGCGGGGCGCGGAGACCACCGGGTTGGAGCCGAACACCAGCATCGCCTTCGGCCCGCCGGGTTGCCCGAGCGCGTCGAGCAGCTCGTACGCAGACAGGCCGGGACCGGGCAGGCTGTCGGGGTCGACGCCCCACACGCCGGCGACGTGCGCCCGCGCGGCCGGGTCGTCGATCTTCCGGTAGCCCGGCAGCTGGTCGGCCTTCTGCCCGTGCTCGCGGCCGCCCTGGCCGTTGCCCTGCCCGGTGAGGCAGCCGTAGCCGGAGCCGGGCCGCCCCGGCAGGCCGAGGGCCAGCGCCAGGTTGATGAAGGCGGTGACCGTGTCGACGCCCTTGGCGTGCTGCTCGGCGCCGCGCGCGGTCAGGATGATCGCGCGGCCGGCGGCGGCCAGCGCCCGCGCGGTGGCCTCCAGGTCGGCGACGGGCACTCCGGTGAGCAGCTCCACCCGGGCGGGCCAGTAGCCGGCGACGGTCTTGCGGACCGCGTCCCAGCCGGTGGTGCGCTCGGCCAGGTAGGCCGGGTCGGTCAGGCCCTCGGCGACCACGATGTGCAGCAGGCCCAGGGCCAGCGCCAGGTCGGTGCCGGGGGTGGGCTGCAGGTGCAGGGTGGCCGCGCGTGCGGTCGGGGTGGCCCGCGGATCCACCACGATCTGGGTGCCGCCGCCCTGGCGCTGCTCGGTGAGGTAACGCGCGAAGGGCGGCATGGTCTCGGCGACGTTCGCGCCGATCAGCAGCAGGGTGTCGGCGCCGGCGATGTCGGCCATCGGGAACGGCAGCCCGCGGTCGATGCCGAAGGACCGGTTGGCGGCGGCCGCCGCCGAGCTCATGCAGAAGCGGCCGTTGTAGTCGATGTTGGCGGTGCGCAGCGCGACCCGGGCGAACTTGCCCAGCGTGTACGCCTTCTCGTTGGTGAGCCCGCCGCCGCCGAACACGGCGACCGCGTCGCGCCCGTGCGCGTCCTGCACCCGGCGGACGCCGTCGACGATGAAGTCGTATGCCTCGTCCCAGGTCGCCGGCTGTCCCTTGATCAGCGGGGTGGTCAGCCGCTCGGGGTGGTCCAGCAGCTCGGCCGAGGTCCAGCCCTTCTGGCAGAGCCCGCCGCGGTTGGTGGGGAAGTCGCGGGCGGCGACCTCGACCCGCCCCTGCGGGGTCTCGCGCAGCGTCATCCCGCACTGCAATGCGCAGTACGGGCAGTGGGTGGCGACCTCACGCGCGGATTCGAGCAACGGCAATGCCGTTACTCGAGTGGCGGGTGGGGCCGAGGGCGTCATGTGCGAAATCCTGCGGTCCGGGAGTTTCGCTGCGGCGTCCCCCGTGTTTCCAACCTGCTAAGAGCGGCGCACGTCGCCCGCGAAAGCGCTGTTGGTGACGGTGGCCACGCCGAAGGGCCCGCCGGAGAAGGCGTTTTACGGGGTCGGCCGTCCAGTGACGATGATGATCGTCCGAATGGTTGATTACCCCATCCGGGCGCTTACGGTTACGATGACGTCACAGTGCGTGAAAGTGCTCAGAATGGGCTATTTTCACTCACGGATCTGGCATGAAGAACAGGATGACTCGTGGTCACACCGGGCGTAATCTAATCGGCATGACTGCCAAAGTAACGCTGTCCTTCACGGACGAGACGATTGAGGAAGCGCGCCGGTACGCCGAGCGCGACGGGCTGTCGCTGTCGGCTTGGATGGACCAAGCCGCGCGGGAGAAGGCCCTGCGGGAGTTGTTCACCGCGCACGCGGACGTGGTGCGCCGGGCGGGCATCGACCGGCTGGAGAAGAACGCGCTGGACGATGAGCGCGAAGTCGAATTGGTACGCCTGGAACTGTCAGGACGGGGGCGGCGTGCTGCGTAGAGGCGAGATCTGGCGTATCGACGGAGCCCGGGAAAGGCTCGGCCTGATCATCAGCTCGGATGTGTACAACAGCACCGATGTGCCGATCGTCATCGTCGCGGAGGTCGTCGAGGAGGACGAGCTCCGCGACTCGCCGCTGGCGGTGCCGATGGGCGAGCTGATCATCATGCCCGACCGGGTGTCGTCACCCATGAAGAAGTGGTTCACCGACATGGTGGACGTCGTCGACACCGACACGATGCGCAGGGTCGGCCGGGCCTTGCGCATCATCCAGGACCTCTAGTCGCCTGCGGTCAGGTCGTCGCCTGAACAGTCGGCTTCTTCCTTGGGGCACTGCGCCCGCATCGAGGTGTGCAGCGGAGTGAACAGCTCCGTCAGCTGTGCCAGTTGCTGCGGTGTCAACCGGTCGATGAAGATCGCACGGACCAGCTCGACGTGATACGGCGCGACTCGCTGGATCGTCTCCCACCCCTCGTCGGTGAGCACGGCGAACTGTCCCCGCCGGTCGGACGGGCAGCTCTGCCGGCGCACCAGCCCGGCCCGCTCCATCCGGGTGATCTGGTGTGACAGCCGGCTCTTCTCCAGCAGCATCGCCTGTGCCAGCTCCGACATGCGCAGGCGCCGGTCGGGCGCCTCGGAGAGGCTCACCAGCACGCCGTAGTCGGTGCCCGAGAGGTCGTGCTGCGTCATCCCGCGCTCAAGCTCTGCCATCACCAGCTTCGCCGTGGTGATGAAACTGCGCCATGCCGCCTGCTCCGGCTCGGTCAGCCAGGGGACGGCCGTCGTCTGGGTTGCGGTGGTCGCCATGAATCACACCCTAGAGGGGTGGGGACAGAGGTCCCCACCCCTCATCGTCTCTATCAGGCCGTCTTTACGACATCGTCGTAGTCGAGCCGGGGGTTGCGGTCGAACCAGGCGCCCTCGCCCGGCTTGCCGATGTTCACCACGGCCAGCACCTTGTGCTCGCCGTCGGCGAAGAACTCCTTCTCGATGCCGGTCGCGTCGAAGCCGGTCATCGGGCCGGCGGCCAGTCCGGCCGCGCGCACGCCCAGGATGAAGTAGCCCACCTGGAGCGCGGCGTTGAACTGCGCCGTGTTGGCGCGGGCCGCGTCGTCGCCGGTGAACCAGTCGCGGATGCCGGGGGCGTGCGGGAACAGGTCGGGCAGCCGGTCGTGGAAGTTCGTGTCGGCGGCGAGGATCGCCACCAGCGGAGCCTTGCCGGTCTTCGCCTTGTTGCCGTCGGCCATCTGCTCGACCAGGCGCTCGCGGGCCTGCTCGGAGCGCACCAGCACCACCCGCAGCGGCTGCATGTTGAGCGAGGTCGGCGCGTACTTGACCAGGTCGTAGATCGCCCGCACCTGCTCGTCGGTCACCGGCTCGTCGGTGAAGGTGTTGGCGGTGCGCGCACTACGGAACAGCAGCTCCTGCGCGTGGTTGTCGAGAACGAGCGACATTGTGTTTCCTCCGAAGTCGGTCTGGCCATGTCAGCCACCTGTCACCAACTTTGGTGAACCTTCAACTATTTCGCAAGAGACCACGCTGTGGCGTACCCGACACCGCACCCGCCTTGATCAGCAGATTTGCCAGGCAGGTGGGCGTATCCGTGCTCAAGATACGCCCACCTGCCTGGCAACTCGGATGATCGAGGGCGAAAGGCCCCGACCCCGGAGGCGGCCGGGGTCGGGGGTGGGGGAGGGATGGAGGGTCAGACGCCCGCGTGGGCGAGGCTGGGGGCCTGCGCCACCAGGACGCGCCGGCGCAGGTAGCACCACCAGGTGACGGCCAGGCAGGTGCCGTACATCACTGCGAACCAGCCGAAGGCGGTGCCGATGCCGCCGGTCGCGTTGATCGAGTCGCTGATGGCCCGGGGCAGGTAGAAGCCGCCCAGCGCGCCGACCGCGCCGGCGATGCCCAGCGTGGCCGCCGACTCCCGCTTCGCGGTGGCCAGATCGGCCGAGGTGGCCGCGAAGATCGCCGGGATCATGCGGTAGGTCGACCCGTTGCCCGCGCCGGCCGCCGCGAACAGCAGCAGGAACGCGCACAGGAAACCGGCCATGCTCTTGGCCTGGACCGCGGTGATGACGCCGTACGAGCCGAGGCCCATCACCACGAAGCAGGCCGCCGTGACCCGGGCCCCGCCGACCTTGTCCGACAGCCAGCCGCCGAACGGGCGGGTCAGCGAGCCGACCAGCGGGCCGGTGAACGCCAGAGTGATCGTCGCCGCGCCCAGGTGGGCGGTGGGAGCCTGCGGGAACTGGAGCTTGAGCACGAGCGGGAAGGCGGCGGAGTAGCCCAGGAACGAGCCGAAGGTGCCGATGTAGAGGAAGGACATGATCCACGTGTGCGCCCGCTTGACCGTGGCGAACTGCGCCTTCAGCGGCGACTTCGCCACCTCGAGGTTGTTCATGAACAGGCGTGCGCAGAGCGCGGCGGCCAGCACCAGCGGCAGCCACATCAGGCCGCCGTACACCAGCCCGAACGACAGCGCGATCGGCACCACCAGCTGCATCACGCTGATGCCGAGGTTGCCGCCGGCCGCGTTCAGGCCGAGCGCGACGCCCTTCTCCTTCTCCGGGTAGAAGAAGGAGATGTTCGTCATGGAGGAGGCGAAGTTGCCGCCGCCCAGGCCGGCGGTCGCGGCGACGAGCAGCACCGCCCAGTACGGCGGCTTGGCGGTGACCGCGAACACCATGCCCGCGATCGGGATCAGCAGCAGCAGCGCGCTGATCATGGTCCAGGTGCGCCCGCCGAACCGGGTCACCGCGAAGGTGTACGGGATGCGCATCAGCGCCCCGATCAGGTTCGGCAGGGCGACGAGCCAGAACTTCTGGTCGACGGTGAACGGGAAGGCGGTGGCCGGCATCGCCACCACCACGACGCTCCAGAGCGTCCACACCGAGAACCCCAGGTGCTCGGCGAAGATGGAGAAGACCAGGTTCCGCCGGGCGACTCGGCGGCCGGTGGAGGCCCAGAACTGCGGGTCCTCGGGGTCCCAGTTGCTGATCGCGGCGGGCTTCGATGCCGGCGGCGCAGGCGCGATGGCGGTCATGGCCAGCAGGTTACGAACGTGTGATTGCCACGTTGTTCCGATGCGCGTACCCGTGGTGTGAACCCTGCCGCACCGTGCGGCCTCGATCGCTGTGAGCGGGGGCCGCGAAATCGGACATCGAACGGCATACCACTAGGCAAGCAGGCCGTTTTGACCTCGCCGCGGGGCACCGGGTATCGTTAGCGGCTGTTGTGCGAGAGGTGGCGTCGAGCCGGTAGTCCTGATGCTCAGGTAGGCTTGTCGTTCGCGCGCCGGTCCGTTTGCGACCGGCCGGCATCGCAGAATCCGTTGATCGTGGGCAGGTTCGCCCGCGGTCACACAGACCTACGACGAGACAAGGTAGACCTGTGCGTACGTACAGCCCGAAGCCGGGTGAGATCGAGCGTCAGTGGCACGTTATCGACGCTTCTGACGTCGTGCTGGGCCGGCTCGCCACCCACACCGCCAACCTTCTGCGCGGTAAGCACAAGCCGACTTTCGCGCCGCACGTCGACACCGGCGACTTTGTGGTCATCATCAACGCCGGCAAGGTTGCCCTGACGGGCAACAAGCGCGCGACCAAGATCGCTTACCGGCACTCCGGTTACCCGGGTGGTCTGAAGCAGATCGGCTACGAGGAGCTGCTCACCAAGCGCCCCGAGAAGGCGATCGAGCTGGCCGTCAAGGGCATGATCCCCCACAACCGGCTGGGTCGTCAGATCATGTCGAAGCTGAAGGTCTACGCTGGCGCGGAGCACCCGCACGCGGCTCAGCAGCCGGTGCCGTTCGAGATCAAGCAGATCGCGCAGTGAGCGCGGACGAAGGAATCACCATGACCGACACTTCCGTGCCGACCCAGGCCGTGGTCGAGGCTGAGGCTGAGGCCTCGGTCGTCGCCACTGCCGTCGCTGTCAAGCCGGCCACCCCGAAGTTCAAGGGCGACCGGCCGATCCAGACCGTTGGCCGCCGCAAGCAGGCCATCGTCCGGGTGCGCCTGATCCCCGGCTCCGGCAAGATCACCTGCAACGGCCAGGACCTGGAGAAGTACTTCCCCAGCAAGGTCGCGCAGCAGTCGGTCCGTGAGCCGCTGGTGACCGTGGAGAAGACCGAGGGCCTCGACATCGTCGCCAACCTGCGTGGCGGCGGCATCAGCGGCCAGGCCGGCGCGCTGCGCCTGGCCATCGCGCGGGCGCTGATCGAGCTCGACATCGACGACCGCCCGGCGCTGAAGAAGGCCGGCTTCCTCACCCGCGACGCCCGCGTCACGGAGAGCAAGAAGTACGGTCTCAAGAAGGCCCGTAAGGCCCCGCAGTACTCCAAGCGTTGATCGCTGTCTACTGATCGGCCGGGCACGCTCCTGCTTCACGGCGGGGTGGCGTGCCCGGCCTTTCGACTTTGGGCCCTCATCCGGGGTCCGGGTCGGCTTGAACCCCTCCTTTCGCACCCCACAGAAAGGGCCACCGAATGGCACGCCTTTTCGGCACCGACGGCGTACGCGGTCTGGCCAACGCGGACCTCAGCCCCGAACTCGCCCTCTCGCTGGCTGTCGCCGCGGCGCACACCCTGCCCGACCCCGATCGTGAGCAGCCGCCGCTGGTGGTGGTCGGCCGCGACCCCCGCGCCAGCGGGGAGATGCTCGAGGCGGCCGTGGTCGCGGGCCTGGCCAGCGCCGGTGCGAACGTGGTGCGGGTCGGCGTGCTGCCGACGCCCGGCGTGGCGTACCTGACCGCCGAGGTGCGGGCCGACTTCGGCGTGATGATCTCCGCCAGCCACAACCCGATGCCGGACAACGGCATCAAGTTCTTCGCCGCCGGTGGGCACAAGCTGACCGACGAGCAGGAGGACGCCATCGAGGCCGCGCTCGGCGCGACCTGGACGCGCCCCACCGGCGCGGCGGTCGGCCGGGCGCACGACCTGCTCGACGGTGCCGAGCACTACACGACGCACCTGGTGGAGGCCACCGGCCACCCGCTCGCCGGGCTCAAGGTCGTGGTCGACTGCGCGCACGGCGCGGCCAGCGACGTGGCGCCCGACGCGTTCCGCGGGGCCGGGGCCGAGGTGGTCGCCATCAACGCCGAGCCCGACGGGCTCAACATCAACGACGAGTGCGGCGCGACTCACCTCGGCCCGCTGAAGGCGGCCGTGGTCGAGCACGGCGCGCACCTGGGTATCGCGGTCGACGGTGACGCCGACCGGTGCCTGGCGGTCGACGCGTCCGGTGCCGAGGTGGACGGCGACCAGATCATGGCGATCCTCGCGCTGGCCATGCGCGACGCCGGCACGCTGGTCAACGACACCCTGGTCGCGACGGTCATGAGCAACCTCGGGCTGCGCATCGCCATGCGTGAGGCCGGCATCACCCTGGTCGAGACGAAGGTCGGCGACCGGTACGTGCTGGAGGAGCTGCGGGCCGGCGGCTTCAGCCTGGGTGGCGAGCAGAGCGGCCACGTCGTCTTCACCGAGCACGCGACCACCGGCGACGGTGTGCTCACCGGCCTGCGGCTGCTGGCCCGCGTGGCGCAGACCGGCAAGTCCCTGGCCGAGCTGGCCGCCGTGGTGAACCGGCTGCCGCAGGTGCTGATCAACGTACGGGTCGCCGACAAGGCCGTTGCCCGCGCTCCGGAGATCCTCGCCGCGGTCGCCGCGGCCGAGGCCCAGCTCAGCGGGACCGGCCGGGTGCTGCTGCGCCCGTCGGGCACCGAGCAGCTGGTCCGGGTGATGGTCGAGGCCTCCGGCGAGGACATCGCGCAGAAGATCGCCGAGGACATCGCCGCCGACGTGCGGGCGGCCAGCCCGGCGGTGTGAACGTCAGCGTCACGTGAATCAGGGGGCGTCTCCGCGACCGCGGAGACGCCCCCTGATCAGTTCTACGGTGTCAGCCGCCCACGAACACACTCACGCAGGTCGCCGACGAGCCCGTGCCGGCGCGCTTCTGCCGCTCGGTGCCGTCGACGGAGATGGAGCAGCCGGTCACGTTCGCGTCGCCGCCCGGCGCGCCGAAGGCGATCACCGACAGGCCGAACGAGTCGGTGTTCAGCGTGAAGTTCTTGGTCCACGGCAGGGTCACCGTCTCGCTCGGCGTCTTGCCCGGCCCCTCCGAGTACGTGATCAGCGCCTGGCCGGTGCCCTCGACGGCGTAGCGCACCGAGTGCGAGCCGGTGGCGTCCCCGGTCGCCACGCCGACGCTGGGGATCATGTTCGGCAGGTCCTCGATCGCCTCGTTCGCCTTGTAGAAGAGGTAGTAGCCGCCGACGCCGCAGACAGCGCACAGCAGCAGCACGACACCCAGGATGATGCCCACGATCAGGCCGGTCTTGCTCTTCTTCGGCGGCTGGACCGGCGAGCCGTAGGCCGGGGTGCCGTAGGCGGGCGTGCCGTAGGCGGGCGGCTGGTTGGGCTGCCACGGGGGCGGTGCCGGCTGGTTCGGGTCGTACGCGGGCGGCTGCGCCTGGTTCGGGTCGTACGGAGGGGGGTAGCTCATGCCTTCTTCTCCTGGCTGCGCTCGTCGGCGGGGGAGGCGGCGCGTCGGGCCGGGGACCCGCTCCGCTCGCTCACCCGCGGATGGTAGGCCCCCCGCGCTCTCCCGCGACACGCGGTGGCAGCAATCCGTCACTAATCGGGCAGGCCGAGGTCCGTCCAGGTTGCAATCAAATCCGGTGCGTGATTGACCGGGTTCTGAACATGCAATGTGAGTGAAACTCCGCTAAGGTAACGGGCATGTGCGGGATCGTGGGATACGTGGGCGGCCAGCAGGCGCTCGGTGTGGTGTTGGACGGGCTGCGGCGGCTGGAATACCGGGGTTACGACTCCGCCGGCGTCGCCGTGCTGGCGAACAGCAGGCTGCTTCTGGCCAAGAAGGCCGGCAAGCTTTCGAATCTGGAGAAGATGCTGGCCGAGACTGCCGAGGCCGACCTGCGCGCGGGGACCACGGGCATCGGTCACACCCGCTGGGCCACCCACGGCGGTCCCACAGATCGCAACGCGCACCCGCACCTGTCGGCCGACGGCCGCATCGCGGTGATCCACAACGGCATTATCGAGAACTTCGCGAAGCTGCGGGCCGAATTGCAGGCCGAAGGCATCGAGTTCGCCAGCGACACCGACACCGAGTGCGTCGCGCACCTGCTGGCCGCCGAGCTGGCCGGGATCGCGGGCAGCCCGCAGGCGCTCGCCGACGCGATGCGCCGGGTCTGCGGCCGCCTGGAGGGCGCGTTCACCCTGCTGGCGGTCGACGCCCAGGCGCCCGGCGCCGTGGTCGGCGCGCGCCGCAACTCCCCGCTCGTGGTGGGCCGCGGTAACGGCGAGAACTTCCTGGCCAGCGACGTGAGCGCGTTCATCGAGCACACCCGCGAGGCGGTCGAGCTCGGCCAGGACCAGATCGTGCTGATCACCGCGGACACCATCGAGATCACCGACTTCGCGGGCAACCCCGCGCAGGGCCTCGACTACCACGTGGACTGGGACGCCCGCGCCGCCGAGAAGGACGGCCACGCCTGGTTCATGCTCAAGGAGATCGCCGAGCAGCCCCAGGCCGTGGCCGACACGCTGCGCGGCCGCATCGGCGAGACCGGCGAGATCATGCTCGACGAGGTCCGGCTGACCGACCAGGACCTGCGCGACGTCGACAAGGTCTTCATCGTCTCCTGCGGCACCTCCTACCACGCGGGTCTGGTCGCCAAGTACGCCATCGAGCACTGGACCCGGATCCCGTGCGAGGTCGAGCTGGCCAGCGAGTTCCGCTACCGCGACCCGGTGCTCGACCGGTCCACGCTGGTCGTGGTCATCTCCCAGTCGGGCGAGACCATGGACACCCTGATGGCGCTGCGGCACGCCAAGGAGCAGAAGGCCCGGGTGCTGGCCATCTGCAACACCAACGGCTCGACCATCCCGCGCGAGTCCGACGCCGTGCTCTACACCCACGGCGGCCCCGAGATCGCCGTCGCCTCCACCAAGGCGTTCCTGACCCAGCTCGCCGCCTGCTTCCTGGTCGGCCTGCACCTGGCCCAGGTGCGCGGCGTGAAGTACGCCGACGAGGTGGCCGCTGTCGTCGCGCAGCTGCAGGAGATGCCCGCGAAGATCGAGAAGGTGCTGGCGGGCATGGACCCGGTCCGCGAGCTGGGCCGCGAGCTGGCCGACAACAAGGCGTCCACGGTGCTGTTCATCGGCCGCCACGTCGGCTACCCGGTGGCGCTGGAGGGCGCGCTCAAGCTCAAGGAGCTGGCGTACATGCACGCCGAGGGCTTCGCCGCGGGTGAGCTCAAGCACGGCCCGATCGCGTTGATCGGCGGCCCGGCCGACGACGAGGCGGGCAACCCCGTCGGCCACGGCACGCCCGTGATCTGCATCGTGCCGTCCCCGGCCGGGCGCGGCCTGCTGCACGACAAGATCGTGAGCAACATCCAGGAGGTGCGGGCCCGTGGCGCGCACACCATCGTCATCGCCGAGGAGGGCGACGACGCGGTCATCCCGTACGCCGACGTGCTGATTCGGGTGCCCCGCACGCCCACGCTGCTGGCGCCGTTCGTGACCACCGTGCCGTTGCAGGTGCTCGCCGCGGCGATCGCCGATGCGCGCGGGCACGACGTCGACCAGCCGCGCAACCTGGCCAAGTCCGTCACGGTCGAGTAGCCGGCGCGAGCCGCCCGGCCCCGGTGGCCTGCCTGTCACGGCAGCCACCGGGGCCGTTTCGCGCACCGTCACGCCGCCGCGTCCGGGTTGCCGCGTGCCCACCGTCATGCCGGCGCGCCCAGGTTGCCGCGCGCCCACCGGTCATGTCGGCACGCAGACCGGTCCGCCGGTGGCGGCAGCGCATCGAGTCGACTCGGCGGTCACCGGTCACCGGTCACCGGTCGCCGGTCACGGCGCGGGTCGGCGGCGGCTTCGTGCTCGCCGGTGACGATCTCGGCCAGGCTCTGCAGGGCTGGATTGTCCTCGTGGAAGTAGGCGGCGTGCGCGTCGAACGGGTCGGTGCCGGGGGCCGCCGCGAACACCCGTGCGCCGAACTGTTCGGACGACGGGTCGACGCCGTGCCACAGATCGGCGTTGCCGCGCACCACCGCGTCCGCCGCGGAACCCGCCAGGACGAACCCGGGACCGCCGAGCGCATTCAGCGCCAGCTCGCCCTTCGAGGACGCGAACAGCACGATGTCGTTGCTGGTCGTGGACGCCCACACGTGGCCCGCGTGCCCGAGGTCGGCGGCGCTGTCCACGCCCATCCCGGGGCTGCCCAGGGCGACGATCTCGTCGGCGAGCACGGTGCCTTCCCGCTCGGCCACCCCGATCGCGAGACTGCCGTACGAGTGCCCGATCAGGCTCAGCCGCGCGGGACCGTCCTCGTGCGCGGCGGCCAGCCCGGTCTGGAACGAGCCGAGGTCGTCGCGGGCGGCCAGCGCGGCGCGCTCGCTCATCGCGTCGACGCCGTCCGGCGGGTCGTAGCCCAGCCACATCACCGTCGCCGTGGTGGCGTCCGGGGCCAGCGCCGATGCGCGAGCCTGCACCGCCGCGGCCCGGTCCACCTCACCCGCGAAGCGGTCGAGTGACGCGCCCACGCCCGGCACGTAGGTGGCCACGTTGTCGCTGCCGTCGGGGTCCCCCAAGGCCACCACCAGCCGGCCGTCCCCGCTCGGGTCCAGCCGCAGCAGGTAGGCCCGGGTCGGGCCCTGATCGAGCCGCTCGGCCAGGCCGGTCAGTGCGGTCAGCCGCTGCCGCGCGCCCGGCTCCGGCGGGTGGGCCGCGACGGCGTCGCGCAGCCGGTCCAGCTCCCGGTCGAGCAGTTCCCGGTTGGCGCGGTCGCGCACCGCCGCGGGCACCCCGTCGAGCCGGCCCAGCTCCTCGGGCTTGGCGCCCACCAGCCAGGCCCGCTCGGCCTCGGTCAGCCCGGCCCACCACCGGGCCACGTCCGCCGGCGTGCCGCGCGCGGGCAGCGACACGGCAGTGCCGGTCCACCCCTGCCCGGCCGCCTTGGCCAGTGCGATGAGACGGCGGGCGGTCTCCTCGTCGCTCGCCCGCGCCTCCCGCACGACCGCTTCGATCTCGGCGGAGACCTGCATCGCCAGCGCGACCTCCGATGCTCCGGGAGTCCGGCCCGACAGCGAAACCGGGCCTGCTCCGCCGCGCGGCGAAGCGGCAGCACGCCCGGCGAACTCCGCCGGAACGTGTCCCCGGCCGCCGGGGACCTGTCCCGGGCTCTCCGGCACCGCGCCCTGCCCGCCGGGCGTCCCCGCCGGACCGCCCCGCGGCACGTCCGGCACGACGATGCTCACCTGCCCGTCCGCGGACACCTGCACGGCGGTGCCGCGCACCGCGGACAGCGCCTCGGCCAGCCGACGCTGCAGCGCCCGGACCCGCTCGGCGTGCCGCCACAGCAGCTGATCGACCTCGAGCAGCGCCGGGGGAGCGGTGGCCAGCCGGCGGACCAGGGCCGACCCGGACTCGCGGGCCGCGACGGCGGCGGTGCCACCGTGCCAGGCCTGGTCCTGCCGGGCGAGCTGTCCCGCCAGGTCGTCGTGGTGATCGTCGAGACCCCGGCTCAGCCGTCGCCAGGCGGCGGCCCCTTCGGCCCAGCGCGCCGGGTCAGCGGCCAGCAGCAGCGCGTACGAGACGGTCATCGGCGCTCACCCGCTGCGGCGATCTTGCGGGCCAGCCCCGAGTCGCGTTCGGCGTAGCTCAGCCCGGCCACGCAGAGCCGCTCGCCGAAGGCGGTCAGGTCGCCGGAGAAGGCAGCCAGGTGGGCCCCCAGCTCGTGGGCCAGCCGGACCTGCACGCCGCTCACGGCCCACCCCGACGACCCGCTGGTGAGACCGGCGGCGTGGGGCACCTCGCCCGCGACCGCCTCGGCCAGCCGGGCCAGCACGCCACCCAGTCTGATCAGCTCGTCCGGCTCGACGTGCACCGGCTCGGGCACGGTTCCGGAAGGGTTCTCGGCATCCATACCGGCGATGCTTCCCGCCCCGCGGCCGCCGCGGCCAGCCCTGTGGATAACTCGGAGCCCGGTTGCCCACAGGTTGTCCACAGCCCTTGTCCACAGCTGACGGTGCTGGTAGAGGGCCTGTGGACAACTCCCGGGCGGGTCAGCCGCCGTGGACCAGCCGGCCGGCCACCCAGGTCAGCTCGGCGCGCGCGGCCCCGATCTCCGAGGGCGGCCCCGCGAACGGATCCCGGTCGAGCACGGTCAGGTCCGCGCGCAGGCCCGGCGCGATGCGTCCGGCGTCGTCGAAGTGGTTCACGTACGCCGAGCCGGTGGTGTACGCCGCCAGCGCCGAGTCCAGATCGATCGCCTGCTCGGGGCCCAGCGGCGGCTCGTCGAACCGGTAGCCGACCCGGTTCACCGCCACGTGGATCGCGCGCATCGGGTCGGGGTCGGACACCGGCCAGTCGCTGCCAGCGGCCAGCCGGCCCCCGGCGGTCTGCACCGCTCCGAACGGGTACTGCCAGGTGGTGCGCTCCGGTCCGAGGAACGGGATGGTCAGCTCGTCCATCGCCGGTTCGTGCGCGGCCCACAGCGCCTGCATGGTGACGGTCAGCCCGAGCCGGCCGAAGCGCGGCACGTCGGCAGGGTGCACGACCTGCACGTGGGCCACGTGGTGGCGCAGCGGCGAGCCCGCGACCGGCCGCACCGCGTCCAGCACCTCGCGGGTGGCGCGATCGCCGATGGCGTGGAAGTGGACCTGGAAACCGGCCGCGTCCAGTGCCGACACCACCTCGGTCAGGTGCGCCGGGTCGACCCGGGAGAAGCCGCGGCGGTCGGTGGCGCAGCCGCAGC
Organism: Catellatospora paridis; assembly: GCF_009720365.1. Lineage (GTDB taxonomy): Bacteria > Actinomycetota > Actinomycetes > Mycobacteriales > Micromonosporaceae > Catellatospora > Catellatospora paridis. The sequence continues at coordinate 31,429 of NZ_WBZD01000038.1, forward strand.
CGTCCAGGTACGGCTCGATCATCGCGGCGGTGAAGTTCTCCGCCACCCCGTCCTGCATGATCTTCACGGTCTCGGCGCGGAAGTTCGGCCCGCCCGCGGTCCGCGCCCGCTCCCGGTGTGCCCGCAGCTCGTCGAGCTGCTCCAGGCCGCGCGACGGCTCCCACCACAGCGCGCCGCGCACCCGCGCGGTGAGCAGCCCCGCCGCGTCGGCGGCCAGGTACGCCTCGAACGGGTCCGGCCAGCCGCCGTAGTCGCCGAGGATCGCGTCCTGCCAGGCGGTCACGCCCAACGCGTGCAGCCGTGCCTGGGCCAGCAGCAGGGCCCGCCGGATCTCGGCCGCGTCCGGCCGCGGCGCGACCTCCCCGACCAGTTCCATCGCGCTCTCGTGCAGCACCCCGGTGGGCTCGCCGTCGGCGTCGCGCTCGATCCGACCGCCCTCGGGGTCGGCGGTGTCCCGGTCGATCCCGGCCAGCGCCAGCGCGCGGGAGTTGCACCAGGCGCTGTGCGCGTCGCGTACCGCGAGATAGACCGGGCGGTCCGGGACCACCCGGTCGAGCATGGCCCGGTCCGGCTGGCCGCCGCCGAAGGCGTCGTAGGACCAGCCCGCGCCCATCACCCACGTCTGGTCGGGATGCGCCCCGGCATACCGCGCGACCTCGCCCAGGTAGGCGGTCGCGTCATGCTGCTCGGTCAGCTCGCAGCGCAGCAGGTTCAACCCGGCGAAGACCGGGTGCACGTGTGCGTCCTGGAAGCCCGGCAGCAGCAGCCGGCCGGCCAGGTCGACCACCTCGGTACGCGCCGTGGCGAGCTCTCCCACCGCGTCGTCGGGGCCGACGGCGACGATCACGCCGTGGTCCACCGCCACGGCGGTCGCGCCCGGCGACCCGTACACGTTCCCGGAGCGAAGTACCAGATCCACACCTGAGACCTTAAGGTCAACACGTGATTGTCTCGGTGGGCAACGACGTCGTCCTGGTCGACCGCTTCGCACAGGCGCTGCGGCGCACCCCGCAACTGACCGAGCGCCTGTTCACCGAGGCCGAGCGCACCACGCGCAGCGGCAACCCGCGCTCGCCCGAATCGCTGGCGGCCCGGTTCGCGGCCAAGGAGGCCGTCGCCAAGGCGCTGGGCGCGCCGGCGGGCATGCAGTGGCACGACTGCGAGATCGTCGTCGACGCCGACGGCCGCCCCTGGCTGACCGTCTCCGGCACCGTCGCCGCGGTCGCCGCCGAGCGCGGCATCGAGCGCTGGCACCTGTCCCTGTCGCACGACGGCGGCATCGCCGCCGCCATGGTCATCGCCGAGGCGGGCCGGTGAGCGCGCCCCGCCCGGCTAGGTCGGCCGCTGCGGCAGGTGCCCGGCCCGCCACCGCGGCGGGTCGTGTCCAGGCCGGGTTCGGCGAACCGGCCGCACCGGGTTCGGCCACGGGCGGCGGGTGCGGCGGGCGACACTCAGACGAGCGGAACGGGGTCATCGCATGAGGTCGGTCTATCGCGTCGCGCAGGTGCGGGCCGCCGAGTCCGCGCTGATGGCGACGCTGCCCGCGGGCACGCTGATGCACCGCGCGGCCGCGGGGCTCGCCCGCCGCTGCGCGGTCACCCTGCGCGGGCACGGCGGGGTGTACGCCTCCCGGGTCGTGCTCCTGGTCGGCCCCGGTGACAACGGCGGTGACGCGCTGTTCGCCGGGGCGCTGCTCGCGCGGCAGGGTGTCCAGGTCGGCGCGCTGCTCAGCGATCCGGCCCGCGCGCACGCCGAGGGCCTGGCCGCGCTGCGCGGCGCGGGTGGCCGGGTGCTGACCGACTGGCCGAAGCGAATCGACCTGGTCGTCGACGGGCTGCTCGGCATCGGCGCGACCGGCGCGCTGCGCGGCACCGCGCTGACCCTCGCCGAGCAGCTCGCCGAGCTGGCCCCGCGCCCGCCCGTGATCGCGGTGGACGTGCCGTCCGGGGTCGCCGTGGACACCGGCGACGTGCCCGGTGTCGCGATCCGCGCCGACGTCACCGTCGCCTTCGGCTGCCTCAAACCCGCGCACGTGGTCGGGCCGGCCGCGGTGCAGGCCGGGCAGGTGGAACTCGTCGACATCGGGCTGGTCCCGCACCTGGTCGGCGACCCGGCGCTGCGCGTCGCCGACACCGCCGACATCGCCGCCTGGTGGCCGCACCCCGGGCCGATCTCGGACAAGTACACCCGTGGCGTCGTCGGCGTGGCGACCGGTTCGGCGGGCTATCCCGGTGCCGCCCTGCTCTCCCTGTCCGGCGCGCTGGCCGGGCCGGCCGGGCTGGTCCGGTATGCCGGGTCGGCGCACGAGCTGGTGGTGCCCGCGCACCCCAGCGTCATCGCCGCGCCGCGCGTGGCCGAGGCGGGCCGGGTGCAGGCCTGGGTCTGCGGCAGCGGGCTGGGCACCGACGAGCGGGCCGCGGGCGAGGTGCGCGCCGTGCTGGCCGCGCCGGTGCCCGCGCTGCTCGACGCCGACGCGATCACCCTGCTGGTCGACGGCTCGATGGCCGGCGAGCTGCGCCGTCGCGACGCGCCGACCGTGCTCACCCCGCACGACCGGGAGTACGCCCGGCTCGCCGGTGCGGACCCCGGCGACGACCGGGTCGCCGCCGCCCAGAAACTCGCCTCGTGGACCCGCTCGGTGGTGCTGCTCAAGGGCGACCGCACCGTCGTGGCCGGACCGTCCGGCGAAGCCTGGGTCAACCCGACCGGCACGCCGGTGCTGGCCACCGGGGGCACCGGCGACGTGCTGTCCGGCCTGCTCGGCTCCCTGCTCGCAGCCGGGCTGCCCGCGGTCCGCGCGGCGGTCGCGGCGGCCTACGTGCACGGCCTGGCCGGTCGCATCGCCGCCGAGTCCGGCCCGGTGACCGCCGTCGACGTGGCCGCCTCCCTCCGCGCCGCCGTCGCCTCCCTCACCCGCACCCCCACCGGCACCGCCCCCGTCCGCCCCACCTGACCGGGTGAGCCCACCAGCCGGTTCTGCAGTTTCGGGGAAACTGCACCTATCCAGACGCGAGTTCGTGCAGTTTCCCCGAAACTGCGAGCCCGACGCGAGTTATCCACAGGGGGTGGAGCGGGGGTTGGGGTTTTGGGGCAGGGTGTGCGGGTGACTCGGAGTCCGCGGCGGCCGCGTGAGCTTGTCAACAGGATCTTCTTGGCGCAGGAGGCCCTTGAGCGTCCACACGACTGATATCGAATCCGCCGAGCTGCTGACCCATGGCGGGCTGCGGGTCACTTCTCCGCTGCGTACCTGCTGGGATCTGGCGCAGTGGTGCGAACTCGCCGAAGCCGTCGCGCACATCGACTCGCTGCTCGGCAAGGGCGTGGTCAAACCGGCGGAGCTGGAACGGTATGCGCTGGCTCGCGCCGGTCGGCGGGGTGGGAAGCGGTTTGCCCGCGCGGTCGGCTTCGCCGACCCGGGTGCCGAGTCGCCACCGGAGTCCCGGACACGGATCGCTCTGGTGCTGGCCGGGATGCCACGACCGGTCACCCAACACGTCGTCGAAGACCGCGGCCGCTTCGTCGCACGCGTCGACCTGGCCTGGCCGCAGTATCGCGTCGCGGTCGAGTACGACGGTGTGTGGCATGCGGAGGCGGGGCAGTTCCACCGCGACCGGCAGCGACTCAACCGCCTGGTCGGGCAGGACGGGATCGTCCTGCGCCTCACCGCTCAACGCCTACGCGACGACCTCGACGGCTTCACCGTCGAGGTCCGTGCCGCCCTCCGCTCCCGCGGCTGGCGCGCCCGCTGACCCCGTACCTCGGTGTCCCTTGCACTTTCAGGGAAAGTGCAGCTACGAGCCGCTGGATTCGTGCAGTTTCCCCGAAACTGCAGAGCCGTCACGGCGGGGCGCGCGGGTCAGGCGTGGGTGGCGGTGGCCTCGTCGAGGGTGGTGATGCGGGTGGGCCAGTCGCCGTGGTGGGGGATGAGGTCGATGGTGCGGGCGTCGTCGTCGCGGCGGTCGATGCGGACCTCGAGGTAGGCGTCGGCGAGTTGTTCGACCATGCCCTCGCCCCACTCGACCAGGGTCACCGAGTCCTCGACCGACGCGTCCAGGTCGAGGTCGTCGACCTGGGCGCGGGGGTCGGTGACGTTGCCCAGCCGGTACGCGTCCACGTGCACCATCGGCACCGTGCCGCCCGCGGCCGGGTCCGGGCGGTGCACCCGGGCGATGACGAACGTCGGCGAGGTGACGTCGCCCAGCACCCGCAGCCCGCGCCCGATGCCCTGGGCCAGCGCGGTCTTGCCGGCGCCGAGCGGGCCGCTCAGCACGAGGAGGTCACCGGGGCGCAGCACGGCGGCCAGCCGTACGCCGAAGTCGCGGGTGTCGTCGACGGTCTTGAGGATCACAGCAGCTCCAGCTCGTCCAGGAACGTGATGAGGGCCTGGTTGACCTCGTCGGCGTGCTCCAGCATCACCACGTGGCCGCTGTCGGGGATCAGCACCAGCTTCGCGTGCGGCAGCAGCCGGCAGATCTCCTCGGAGTGGGACACCGGCGTGATCAGGTCGGCGTCGCCGACGACGACCATGACGGGCACCTGGTTCAGGGCGCGCAGGGCCGGGTAGCGGGCGTGGCTGTTGATGGTGCGCAGGTAGCGGGCGACGGTCTCGGTGGTGGTGCGCGAGTTCATCTGCTCCACGTACGACACGAGCGCGGCGCTGGGCTTGTCGCCGCCGAAGCCGTACCGCCGGGTCAGCAGCCAGGCGAGGTCGGTGCTGGCCTGCCGGGCCTTGTCGATCATCGGGCCGGTGAACCGGGCCGCGCCGGTGAGCAGGGCGAGCAGCGGGCCGCTGGTGCGGTTGAGGATGTCGGGCAGGTTGCCGTAGCTGACGCCGTCGAGCTGGCCGCCGGAGGTGGAGATGAGCACAGCCCCGGCGACGCGGTCGGCGAACAGCTCGGGGTGCTGCTCGGCGCAGGCCATGATGGCCATGCCGCCCATCGAGTGGCCGACCAGGACGATCGGGCCGACCGGGGTGGTGGCCTTGATGACGTCGTAGAGGGCGTCGCCGAGCGCGGGCAGCTCGTACTCGCCCTCGTGCAGTGCGCTGGACAGGCCGTGGCCCGGCTGGTCGTAGAAGACCATCCGGTGCTCGCCGAGGGCATCCAGGGCCTTGCGCTGGAAGTGGAAGGTGCCCTGGTCGAGGCAGAAGCCGTGGACGAAGATGATGGTCGGCTCGGGCGGGCCGGGCTTGCCGAACTCGACCGCGATCCCGTCCACCGGCTCGACGATCTCCACGTGCAGCTGTACGCCGTCGTCGGTGGTGACGGTCATCGTCTCGTCGTAGGGCAGGCGGCCGAAGGGCTCGTCGGCGAACGGGTCGGTGTCCTGGCGGCGGGTGCGCTTGACGACCAGGCGCTCGACGGCGACGCCCGCGGCGACACCGGCCGCCGCGACGCCGATGACCGCGCCGATCAGCCCGGCCTTGCGGCGCGTGCCCGCCACCGGTTTGTCCTTGGCCACGGCCTTGTCCTCGGCCACCGCGTCGCTCACGAGATCACCCCGTCGATGTGCCTGCCGTGCCCGGCCGGGTGCGGCCGCAGGTGACGCTCGCTCACGCGGCATCACCGCGGTAGATCCGCGGTACCCGGGTGCTGCCGAAGCGCGTCACGATCTCGTAGTTGATGGTGCCGACGGCCTCGGCCCAGTCGTCGGCGGTGGGCTCGCCGTCGTCGCCGGGCCCGAACAGCACCACCTCGTCGCCCTCGGCGACCTCGGCGTCGCCGACGTCGACCACGAACTGGTCCATGCAGACCCGCCCGGCGACGGTGTACCGGCCGCCGTTGAGCTGCACCGGGCCCAGGTTGGAGGCGTGCCGCGGCACACCGTCGGCGTAGCCGAGCGGCACCAGCGCGACGGTGGACGCCCGCTGCGTGACGTAGGTGTGCCCGTAGGAGACGCCCTGGCCGGCGGGCACGCGTTTGGCCAGCAGCACCCGGGCGCGGGCGGTCATCGCCGGGCGCAGCGCGGCGCGCACCGCGGGATCGTCCAGCGGCGACAGGCCGTACACGGCGATGCCGGGGCGGACCAGGTCGAAGTGGGTGTCGGGCCGGGTGAGCGTCGCCGCGGAGTTGGCCATGTGACGCAGTTGCGGCTCGACGCCGAGGCGCTTGGCGACGTCGAGGGCGTCGGCGAAGCCGGCCAGCTGGCGGTCGACGGTCTCGTGACCGGGGGCGTCGGCGCAGGCGAAGTGGCTCCACACGCCGATGACTTCGGCGTAGCCGTCGGCCTGGGCCTTGCCCGCGGCCTCGACGAGCTGCGGCCACTCGGGCGCGGCCGCGCCGCTGCGGGACAGCCCGGTGTCGATTTTGAGGTGGATCCGCGCGGCCCGTCCGGCCTCGCGTGCTCCGGCGGTCACCGCCGCGAGCTGCGACAGGCTGGCGACGCTGAGGTCCACGTCACACCCGATCGCCCGGCCGACCGGCTGGCCGGGCAGCCACAGCCAGGCCAGCACCGGAGTGGCCAGGCCCGCGTCGCGCAGCCCGAACGCCTCGTCCAGGGTGCAGACGCCGAGCCAGGTCGCGCCGCCGGACAGCGCGGCCCGCGCCGAGGCGACCATGCCGTGCCCGTAGCCGTCGGCCTTGACCACTGCCATGACCTCGGCAGGCGTGTTCGACCGCAGCGTGCGCACGTTGGCACGGATCGCGTCGAGGTCCACCACGACCTGGGACTGAGCGTCGGCCTGCCACATGAGTCCCAGCCTACCCAGCAGTACGCCGCGGACCCCCGAGGGTCGTGCTCCGGTCCCACGTGGTGCCGCGGCGAAGGCGCGCGGCGCGTTCCGGAAAGCCGATCGAGAACCCGTGCCGCCGACACGCGCGCCCCGGCGCTGTCGCGCCGCACCGGGGGACACGCCACGGGCCGGGCACAGGTTCATGATCATCAGGGTGCCGAGGGCGGCACAGTAGGGTGGGGGGCGTGTTGGTGCTGGTGTTGGATACCGCTACGCCTGCGGTGACGGCGGCGTTGGCCGAGGTCCAGTCGTCCGGGCACGCCGTGTTGGCGCAGCGGGCGACGGTGGACGGTCGTGCGCACGGGGAGCTGCTCGCTCCGCAGATCGACGCGCTGCTGGCCGAGGCCGGGGTCAAACCCCGCGACCTCGCCGCGGTGGTCGCCGGAGTCGGGCCGGGCCCGTTCACCGGGCTGCGCGTCGGGCTGGTCACCGCGGCCTCGCTGACCATGGCGCTGAACATCCCCGCGTACGGCGTCTGCGCGCTGGACGCGCTCGGCCTGCGCACCGCGGGCCGGGCGCTGGTGGCGACCGACGCGCGGCGGCGCGAGGTCTACTGGGCGGTGTACGCCGACGGCAGCCCGCTGACCGGCCCCGCCGTGGACAAGCCCGCCGACGTCGCGCCGCGGCTGGCGGAGTTCGCGGTGACCGCCGCGGTCGGCGAGGGCGCGGCGAAGTACGCCGACGTGCTCGGCCTGCCCGCCGGTGCGGCGCTCTACCCGGAGCCGTCGGCGATCGTGGAACTCGCCGCGCAGCGCGTGCGCGACGGCGCCCCGAGTGAGCCGCTGACGCCGCTCTACCTGCGCCGGCCGGACGCGGTCGAGCCGTCCGCCCGCAAGCCCGCGCTGTCCGCGAGCGAGCGATGAAGATCGAGCGGCTGCGCTGGTGGCAGATCGAGGATCTGCTGCCGGTCGAGGCCGACCTGTTCGGCGCGGAGGCGTGGACCGCGGCGATGTTCTGGAACGAGCTGGCCAACGGCCACCACTACCTGATCGCCACCGAGGACGACGGCACCGTGCTCGGTTACGCCGGTCTGGCCGTGGGCCAGGGCGAGGGCTGGGTCAACAACATCGCGGTGCGCCGGGACGCGCAGCGGCGCGGCATCGGCCGGGCGCTGCTGGAGGCGCTGCTGGCCGAGGGCCGCCGACACCAGGTCAAGCAGGTGCTGCTGGAGGTCGCCGCGGACAACGCGCCCGCGCAGCGGCTGTATGCCGGCTACGGCTTCGAGGTGATCGGCATCCGCAAGGGCTACTACCAGCCGAGCAACACCGACGCACTGGTGATGCGGCGGGAGGAGCCGTGAGCGAGCGCAGCGAGCGAACCGGATGGCTCCGGCAGCCTCATGCCGCCGACGAGCGCAGCGAGGAGAAGGCATGAGCGAGGAGAAGGCGTGAGCACCAGCGAACCCCTGGTTCTGGGGATCGAGAGCAGCTGCGACGAGACCGGCGTGGGCATCGTGCGGGGGCACACCCTGCTGGCCGACGCGCTGGCGTCGAGCGTGGACGAGCACGCCCGCTTCGGCGGGGTGGTGCCGGAGGTGGCCAGCCGCGCGCACCTGCAGGCGCTGGTGCCGACGCTGCACCGGGCGCTGGACGAGGCCGGGGTGACCCTGGCCGACATCGACGCCATCGCCGTCACCGCCGGGCCAGGCCTGGCCGGGGCGCTGCTGGTCGGCGTAGCCGGGGCCAAGGGCCTGGCGCTGGCCACCGAGAAGCCGATCTACGGCGTGAACCACCTCGCGGCCCACGTCGCGGTGGACACCCTGGAGCACGGCCCGCTGCCGGAGCCGGCGATCGCGCTGCTGGTCTCGGGCGGGCACTCGTCGCTGCTGCGGGTCGACGACCTGGCCCGCGGGGTGACCCCGCTGGGCGCGACCATCGACGACGCGGCCGGTGAGGCCTTCGACAAGGTGGCCCGGCTGCTGGGCATGCCGTTCCCGGGCGGCCCGCCGATCGACCGGGCGGCCCGCGACGGCGACCCGCTGGCGATCACCTTCCCGCGCGGCCTGACCGGGCCGAAAGACCTGGTCGAGCACCGGTTCGACTTCTCCTTCTCGGGGCTGAAGACGGCCGTGGCGCGCTGGGTCGAGGCGCGGGAGCGTTCGGGCGAGCCGGTGCCGGTCAACGACGTGGCGGCAAGCTTCCAGAACGCGGTCTGCGACGTGCTGACCCGCAAGGCCATCGACGCCTGCCGGACCCAGGGCATCGAGACCCTGGTCATCGGTGGCGGCGTGGCGGCCAACTCGCGGCTGAAGGCGATGGCGGCCGAGCGCGCGGCCCAGTACGGCATCACCGTGCGGGTGCCGCGGCCCAAGCTGTGCACCGACAACGGGGCCATGGTGGCGGCGCTCGGCGCGCATCTGGTCGCCGCCGGAAACGCACCGTCCAAGCTGGACTTCGCGGCCGACTCCGCGATGCCGCTCACGCTTGTCGGGGTGTAACTTTGCCCGGTGCTGAGGGCGACGACGTGATCGTGCGTATGTGGGAGGTGCGCGCGTATCCGCGTACCTTCACGGATCTGCTGACCTGGGTCTGCGACGAGGCGGTGCCGCGGCTGGAGGTCGAGCCGCTGCACATCGCGAGCGAGGTGTTCTCCTCCACCGACCTGCGCGTCGTGGTGATCTCCCGCTGGCGCGGCGACCCCCGCCCCCTCGCCGACCCCCCGGACGGCCTCGCCGCCCGCTCCCCCCACATCTGGGACTTCACCCCCGTCGACCGCTGACCCGATCCCCGCACCGCTCCCCGCGGAGATCGCTGTTTGGTGTCAAGAACTGCGGTGTCACCGCAGGAAGCGACACCAAACGCCGATCTTGAAAAGGCGGCGGCGTGGCGCGCGGCCGGTGGTGGCGCGGGCGGTGACGATGAGGGTCACCCCCTGGTCACGTGGGAGTGCGCATGGTCTCTCGGCGGGGTGTGCTGGTGGGTGGCGGCGCCGTGGTCGTTGCCGGACTGTTCGGGCGGCCGGCGAGCGCGACGGGTCCCGCGGCCGATCCGTTCACGCTGGGGGTGGCCTCGGGGGATCCGTCCCCGGACGGCTTCGTGATCTGGACCAGGCTGGCGGTGGCGCCGATGGCCGAGGACGGCCGCGGGGGCATGGCCGACCAGGCGTACGAGGTCTGGTGGCAGGTCGCCCACGACGACCGCTTCACCCGGCTCGCCGCGTCCGGCATGAGCTGGGCGGAGCCGTCCTGGGCGCACAGCGTGCACGTCGAGCCGAGGGGCCTGGAGCCCGGCCGGGAGTACTTCTACCGCTTCGGCGTGGACCGCTGGACCTCACCCGTCGGACGCACCCGCACCGCGCCGGCCCGTGCCTCGCTGCCGACGGCCCTCGGGCTGGCGTTCCTGTCCTGCGCGCAGTACGAGCACGGTTTCTTCACCGGCTACCGCCGGATCGCGGAGTCCGAACCGGAGCTGATCGTGCACCTGGGCGACTACGTGTACGAGTACGCGGCCCGCGTCTACAACGCGCCGAGCGGCAACGTGCGCGACCACGCGGGCCCGGAGACCCAGACGCTGGCGCACTACCGGCAGCGGTTCGCGCAGTACAAGCTGGACCCGGATCTGCAGGCGGCGCACGCGGTCGCGCCATGGGCGGTGGTTTTCGACGACCACGAGGTCGACAACAACTGGGCGGGCCCGGTGCCCGAGCGGCCGAACCCGCGCTTCGACGCGCGCCGCACCGCGGCGATGCGGGCGTACTGGGAGAACATGCCGCTGCGTAACGCCCGGCAGCCGCGCGGCACGGCGCTGCCGCTGCACCGCCGGGTGCGCTGGGGCAGCCTGGCCACCTTCCACCTGCTCGACACTCGGCAGTACCGCGACGACCAGGGCTGCGGCGACGGCTACCGGGACTGCCCGGCGGCGTCCGACCCGGCCCGCTCCATCCTCGGCGCGGCGCAGGAGAAGTGGCTGCTTGACGGGTTCCGGCGCAGCGGCGCCACCTGGGACGTCCTGGCCCAGCAGGTCTTCTTCGCGCAGCGCGACCGGGATCCGGGGCCGGTCCTGAGCACGAGCCAGGACGCCTGGGACGGGTACGCGGCCTCGCGGCAGCGGGTGGTGCAGGGCTGGCTCGACGCGAAGGTGCGCAACGCGGTCGTGCTCACCGGGGACGTGCACGCGCACTGGGCGGCCGACGTGAAGCTGGACTTCGCCGACCCGCACGCGCCGGTGGTGGGCTCGGAGCTGATCTGCACCTCGCTGACCACGGGCGGCGACGGGCTCGACTCGGACCCGGCGACGCACCCGTTCCTGGCCCACAACAAGCACCTGCACCTGTACAACGGTCAGCGCGGCTACGTGCGGGCCACCGTACGGCCCGCCGAGCTGACCGCGGACTTCATGACCCTGCCGTACGTGCACCGCGCCGGAGCACCCGCCCAGCGCAAGGCAGGCTTCGTGATCGCGGACGGGGTGCCCGGCCTCCAGCGGCGTTACCTGCGTCCGTTCAACGGGCCGCAGGGGCTGTCGCCGCAGGAGCAGGCGGACCGGACGGTGTGGGCGGAAACCGAGCGCCCGTGACGATTTACGGGCCGTGCGGAGGTGCCGTGAGCGTCCGGTACTCCGGTAACCTCTGCGCGTGCTGGACATCCGGAGGACGCGTCGGCGGGGCGCGATCCTGTTCGACCTCTACCAGACCCTGATCCCGGATCGGACGTCGGCGCAGCGCGACGAGGTCAGCCGACGGATGGCCGGGGCGCTGGGCGTGGATCCGGACCGGTTCGCCACCCTGTTTCGGGGCACGATGCACGCCCGCATGCGCGGCGAGTTCGGCACGCTGGGCGAGACCATCCGCACGCTGGCCTACCGGCTGGGCGGCGAGCCGACGGACACGGGCGTGCGTTTCGCGGAGGTGGCCCGGCTGCGGTTCACCCGCGAGCTGCTCTGGCCCTCGGCCGCCGTGCTGTCGGTGCTGGACGGGCTGCGCGCGGCGGGGCACCCCCTGGGGCTGGTCACCAACTGCTCGACGGAGACCGTGACGCTGTGGCGGGAGCAGCCGCTGGCACCGCGCTTCGACGTCGCGGGCTTCTCCTGCCTGCTCGGGGTGACCAAGCCCGACCCGGTGCTGTTCCTCAAGGTCTGCGGCGATCTGGGGGTCACGCCGCAGGAGTGCGTCTTCGTCGGCGACGGGCACGGGGGCGAGCTGGCGGCCGCCGCGGCGCTGGGCATGCGGGTGGTGCGCACGGTCGAGCACGCGGACAGCGATCCGCACTGGACCGGGGAGACCATCCACCGTCTGGGTGACCTGCCAGGGCTGCTGGCTGCCTGAATGCCGGGAAAACCGCTGGCGTTCGGCAGGGCGGCCTAGTAAGGTCACCCCCGCTATGCGTTCCTTACCTCTGGCCGATCCCGGCACCCCCGACAGCAGGTCAGCCTTCCGATATCTGTGGTGGCTGGCCTCGCACCAGTTCCGGACCATCGGCTTCGGCATGTTCTTCGGCATCACCTGGATGCTGGTGGGCGCGCTGATACCCATGGTCATCGGCAAGGCGATCGACGCCGGCATCACCACCAAGGACACCTCCGCCCTGGCCCGCTGGGCTGGGGCGTTCCTGCTGCTGGGGCTGGTGCAGGCGGGCAGCGGCATCATGCGCCACCGCAACGCGGTGTTCAACTGGATGTCGGCGAACTTCCGCACCGTGCAGGCAGTGGTGCGGCACACCAACCAGCTCGGCGCGACGCTGCCCAAGCGCATGGCCACCGGCGAGGTCGTCGCCATCGGCGCCGCCGACACCAGCCACATCGGCAACGCGCTCGACATCACCGCGCGCGGCGCGGCCGCGATCGTCAGCCTGATCACCGTCACCGTCATCCTGCTCACCGCGTCGGTCAAGCTCGGCCTGGTGGTCCTGCTCGGCGTGCCCGTGCAGATGGCGGTGGTGAGCCTGCTCATCAAACCGCTGCACCGCCGTCAGCAGGCGTATCGCGACCAGCAGGGCGCGCTCACCGGTCGAGCCGTGGACATCGTCGCCGGCCTGCGCGTGCTGCGCGGCATCGGTGGCGAGCAGGTCTTCGCCGACCGCTACCGGACCCAGTCGCAGCAGCTGCGCGAGGCCGGGGTGCGGGCGGCGCGCATCGACTCCCTGCTGGAGTCGATCCAGGTGCTGATGCCCGGACTGTTCCTGGCCCTGGTCACCTGGCTCGGCGCGCGGCTCGCGGTCGCCGGCGAGATCGGACCGGGTGACCTGGCGGCCTTCTACGGATATGCCGCGTTCCTGGTCATGCCGATGCGCACGCTGGCGGAGATGCTGGAGAAGATGACGCGCGGCCACGTCTCGGCGGGCCGGGTGCTCAAGGTGCTGCGGCTGGAACCGGAGATCACCGCCCCGGCGTCACCGCGGCCGCTGCCCGAGCACGGCGCGCTGGTGGACGTGAAGTCCGGCCTGTCCCTGCGGCCGGGCGTGCTGACCGTGCTGGCCGCGGACCGGCCCGAGGACGCCATCGAGATCGCCGACCGGCTCGGCCGCTACGCCGAGGGCGAGGTGACTCTCGGGGGAGTGCCGCTGTCGGCCGCGACCCGGGACGAGGTGCGGGCGCGCATCCTGGTCGCCGACAACAACGCCCGGCTGTTCAGCGGCCTGCTGCGCGAGGAGCTGGACCCGACCGGGGCGGCCGGTGACGAGCAGATCCTGGCGGCGCTGCGCGCGGCCAGCGCCGAGGAGGTCCTCGACGCGCTGCCGGACGGGCTCGCCGCGTTCGTCGCCGAGCGGGGGCGGGAGTTCTCCGGCGGGCAGCAGCAGCGCTTGCGGCTGGCCCGCGCGCTGCTGGCCGACGCGCCGATCCTGATCATGGTCGAGCCGACCAGCGCCGTCGACGCGCACACCGAGGCCCGCATCGCGCGCCGCATCGGCCCTGCCCGCCGGGGCCGCACCACACTGCTCGCCAGCACCAGCCCGCTGCTGCTGGACCAGGCCGATCACGTCGTCTTCGTCGACGACGGCAAGGTCATCGCCGAGGGCGCCCACCGCGAGCTGCTGGCGGCCGAGCCCCGCTACCGCGCCGTCGTGACAAGGAGCGTGGACGCGTGAGCGAGCGAACCAGGACGCAGCAGACTCAGGCCGCCGACGAGCGCAGCGAGGAGACGGCATGAGCAGGGTTCAGCTGCCGGTCGCGGACGCGGCCACGGTGCGCCGGTATGCCCGGCAACTGCTCGGCCGGCACCCCGGCGCGCTCGCCCGCGTGGTCGTGCTGCACGGCCTCGCCGCGCTGGCGGGCCTGGTCACCCCCTACCTGCTCGGGCGGCTGATCGGCGGCATCGGCACTGGCATGACGCTGTCCGGCGTCGACGGCATCGCCCTCGCGCTGGTGACGTTCGTGCTGGTGCAGGCCGTGCTGACGCGGTTCGCCGCGTTCGCCTCGGCGACGCTGGGCGAGCGGGTGCTGGCCGAGCTGCGCGAGGAGTTCGTCGACCGGGTGCTGGCGATCCCGCTGTCCACCGTGGAACGGGCGGGCACCGGCGACCTCGTCACGCGTACCAGCCGGGATGTCGCGCAGCTGTCGCACAGCATGCGCCGCGGCGTGCCGGAGACGCTGATCGCCCTGATCACGCTCGTGCTGACGGCGGCCGCGCTGGTCTGGCTGTCCCCACTGCTGGCGCTGCCCTGCCTGGTCGGCGCGCCGATCATCGTCGGCGGCGCCCGCTGGTACCTGCGCCGCGCGCCCAAGGCCTACCTGCGTGAGAACGCCGCCTCCTCCGAGGTCATCGACGGGCTGACGGAGACCTTCGACGGCGCGCGCACCACCGAGGCGCTGCGCACCGGCGCGCGCCGGATCGCGCGCACCGACCACGACCTGCGCGAGCAGTACCGGGCCGAGCGGGGCACGCTGCGGCTGCGCACCTTTTTCTGGCCGATCGTCGACCTGGGCTTCACGCTGCCGGTGGCGGCGACGCTGTTCCTGGGCGGCTGGTTCTACATCCAGGGCTGGGTGCCGCTGGCACTGGTCGTCACGGCCGTGTTCTACGTGCAGCAGCTGATCGAGCCGATCGACCGGCTGCTCGGCTGGGCCGACGAGCTGCAGGTCGGCGCGACGTCACTGGCCCGCCTGCTGGGCGTGGCCGAGATCGCCGACGACCGCGAGGTCACCGGAGTGCGCCCCGACTCGGAGCGGCTCACCGCGACCGACGTGCGCTACGCGTACACCGCGGGCCGCGACGTGCTGCACGGCGTCGACCTGTCCATCGCGCCCGGCGAGCGGCTGGCCATGGTGGGACCGTCAGGTGCGGGCAAGTCGACCCTGGGCCGGCTGCTGGCCGGCATCGACGGCCCGCGCACCGGCACCGTCGCCGTCGGCGGCGCGCCGCTGGTCGAGCTGCCGCTGGAGGAGCTGCGCGGCCACGTCGCACTGGTCACCCAGGAGCACCACGTCTTCGTCGGCACGCTGCGCGACAACCTGGCGCTGGCCCGGCCGGACGCGTCCGAGGCCCGGCTGCGCGAGGCGCTGGCCGCCGTCGACGCCCTGGACTGGGTCGATGAGCTGCCCGAGGGCCTCGACACCGAGGTCGGCGGTGGACGGCACGAGATCTCGCCCGCGCAGGCGCAGCAGCTCGCGCTGGCCCGCCTCGTCCTGGCCGATCCGCACACGCTGGTGCTGGACGAGGCCACCTCGCTGATCGACCCGCGCGCGGCCCGGCACCTGGAGCGTTCGCTGGCGGCGGTGCTGGACGGGCGTACGGTGATCGCCATCGCGCACCGGCTGTTCTCGGCGCACGACGCCGACCGGGTCGCCGTGGTGGAGGACGGGCGCATCGCCGAGCTGGGTTCCCACGACGAACTCGTCGCCGCCGACGGCTCCTACGCCGCCCTCTGGCGCTCCTGGCAGTCCTGACCACGTTCCGCAGCCCGTCTTTCATGGACGGTGGCCTATCTGGATGAGTTCGATCGCCGAAACTTCATCTGGATAGGCCAACGTCTATCAGGGGGCGGGCGAGCCGGCCGAGGCCGGTCCGATCAGGGCCGCGTGGACCGCGTCGGGGCCGCCGAGGCGAGCGGCCAGGGCGGGCGAGAGGTAGAGGGATTCAACGGTGCGGGTGTGCCTGCCGTTGAGGGTGGCCTGGGAGGACGTGCCCGCGTCCAGGTGGAGGTGGAGCAGGCCCAGGTCAGCGGGTAGCGGATCGCCGTAGCTGCGCTCGCCGGTGCTGCCGTCGCGGGACAGGCCGTCGTACGACAGCAGGAACGACGTGCCCCGGCCGACCGCCTCGCGTAAGCGGGCCACG
The DNA here is from genome assembly GCF_009720365.1 of Catellatospora paridis. Lineage (GTDB taxonomy): Bacteria > Actinomycetota > Actinomycetes > Mycobacteriales > Micromonosporaceae > Catellatospora > Catellatospora paridis. The sequence goes on from NZ_WBZD01000038.1 coordinate 47,366, forward strand.
AACGCGTCGCGCGGCAGCCCGGCCATGTACCGGTGGTCCCGGGCCTGGCTCACGCCCTGGTAGGGCGGGTCGAGGTAGACCACGTCCCCGGGTAGCGCCCGGCTCAGCACGTCGGCGTAGTCGGCGGTGTGCGCCCGGCAGCCGGCCAGCACCCGGGCGGTGGCGGCCAGCCGGGCGCGCATCGCGTCGGGGCGAGCGCCTAGCCGCCGCCGGTCCGGGCCCTGGTTGAAGCCGCCCTCGCGGTTGTAGCGCACCGCCGCCTTGACGCAGCGGGCGAGCAGGTAGAGCAGGCAGTGCGGCTCGTGGGTCTCGTTGAAGCGGGTGCGCACCGCGTCGTAGTACGCCTTCGGGTCGCTCAGCTGCTCGTGCCACAGCCGCTCGTAGTCGGCGGCCAGCGCCAGCGGCTCGGCCAGCACCCGCTGCCACAGCCGCATCAGCGGCTCGTTCACGTCGCTGATCTCCGCGGTTTCGCCGATGTGCAGGTGCCGGGCGGCGATGGCGACGGCGGCCGACCCGGCGAACGGCTCCAGCAGCCGGACGGTGTCCGGCGGGAGCAGGGGCACGATGGCGTGCGCGAGCTGCCGCTTGCTGCCCTGGTACGGGATCGCGTGGGGCGCGTCGGCGAGGCCGGCCAGGCGACGGGGCGGGAAAGGGGCGAGCACAACCATCCATTGTGCTGGATGGTTCGGGCTACCGGCCGGTATTCACCCCAGCGGGTCGGCGAGCAACTGCTCGAAGGCGAGTTCCGCCGCGCCCAGCAGGGCCGCGTCCCCGCCCAGTTTGGGCGTGCGCAGCCGGACGTGCTCACGGGTGGCGGGCAGGCCGATGCTGTTCAGGCGGCTGCGCACCTGCGCCGCCGCGGCCAGGTACACGTCGCGCAGCGTGCCGCCGAAGATGACCAGTTCCGGGTTGAAGATGTTGACCAGGTTGGCCACGCCGAACCCCAGCCAGTCGCCGACCTGGCGTACCGCGACCTGCGCGGTGGCATCGCCCCTTGCGGCGGCCTCGACCACGGCCAGCACCGCTTCGCTGCCCTGGATGGTGTCCCGGCCGGCCGCGCGCAGCAGCGCGTGCTCGCCGATCTCGGTCTCCCAGCAGCCGCGGGAGCCGCAGCCGCAGGGGCGGCCGTGCGGGTTGACCACCATGTGGCCGACCTCGCCGCCGTATCCGCCGTGCCCGGTGACCCGGCGACCGCCGGCGATGATGCCCGCGCCGACGCCGACGTCGCCGTACATGTAGATGATGTTGTCGCAGCCCACGGCGACGCCGCGGGTGTGCTCGGCCAGCGCGCAGAGGTCCGCCACGTTGCCGACGGCGACCTGCGGCAGCAGGTCGGGCAGCCGGTCCTGCAGGGCGTGCCCGAGCGGCTCGTCCAGCCAGCCCAGGTGCGGCCCGAGCCGGACCAGGCCGTCCTCGCGGCGGACCAGCCCGCACACGGCGATGCCGGCCCCGATGCACCGGGCCTGCGGCTTGACGGTCTCGGCCATCTGCGCGACGAACTCGGCGACGGGGCGTACCGCCTCGATGGCCTCGCCGCGCGGGCGCGGCGACTCGCGCTGGTCCAGGATGACGCCGCCCAGCCCGACGCGGGCCACCCGGACCCGGTCCACCTCCACGCTCGCGGCGTAGGCGTAGACCAGTTCGGAGGACGGGCGCACCACCAGTGACGGGCGGCCGGCGCGGCCGGTCTCCCGCGGCGCCTCCTCGCTGACCAGGCCGACAGCGGCCAGGTCAGCGGTGAGGGCGCCGATGGTGGAGCGGTTGAGACCGAGTTCGGAGGTGAGCTCGGCACGGGAGATGGAGCCGCGCACGTGTACGAACCGCAGCAACGCGCCGAGGTTCTGCCGACGGATCTCCTCCTGGCTCGGTCCCGCTCGCATGATTCTCCCGTTTACAGGCGTACGTCGGTTCAGCTGCTCGCGGCGGAACGCCTGCGCGAGAAAGCGTCCACGCTCGCCGCCAGCAGCAGCACGATGCCGGTGGCAACGTACTTGTACGCCGAACTCCAGCCGACCAGCCCCATGCCGTTGATGATCATCGTGATCACCAGGCCGCCCAGGACGGCGTCGAGCACGCGGCCCTTGCCGCCGAAGAGGCTGGTGCCGCCGATGACGGCCGCCGCGACGCCGTACAGCAGCACGTTCGAGCCGCCGGTGTTCGGGTCGACGGAGCGCGCCATGCTGGCGGCCAGGATGCCGCTGACCGCCGCCATCGCGGAGCAGATGACGAACGCGGAGATGCGGATGCGGTCCACGGCGATACCGGCTCGGCGGGCCGCCTCGCGGTTGCCGCCGACGGCGTAGATGTGGCGACCGAAGGCGGTGCGGCGTAGCACGAACGTCCACACCAGCAGGAGCACACCGATCACGGGCACCACGATCGGCACGCCCTTGAGGGAGAACAGCGCGTTGCGGCTGCGCTCCTCGTTCAGCACCGCGACCGCGACGCCGACGAGCACGGCCAGGCCCACCACGCGGAAGGTCACGACCTGCCACAGCAGCGCGGGCAGGCCGCGGCGGCGGCGGTTGCGCTGCTGGATCAGCTGCGTGGCGGCGAAGCCGAGCACGGTCAGCGCGCCCAGGCCCCAGCCGACCGCCGGCGGCATGAACTCGTTCTCCAGCGAGATGATGACCTCGTTGCGGACCGAGATGTTGGTGCCCTCGTCCAGCAGCCACAGCACCGTGCCCTGGAAGGCCAGGAAGCCGGCGAGGGTGACCACGAAGGAGGGGATACCGACCTTCGCCACCAGGAAGCCCAGTAGCAGGCCGATCACGACACCGGTGGCGATCGCCGCGGCCACCCCGACGTACCAGGGGAAGCCGTGCGTGGTCAGCATGATCGCGAGCACCGCGGCACACACGCCCGACGCGAAGCCGGCGCTGAGGTCGATCTCACCGAGCAGCAGCACGAAGACCAGGCCCATGCCGAGCACGACGATCGGGCCGGCCTGCGTCAGCAGGTTGGCGAAGTTGAGCGGGGTGAGGAAGGACGGCCGGGCGGCCGAGAAGACGACCGTCAGCACGAGCATGCCGAGCACCGCCGGCAGCGCGCCCATGTCACCGCCGCGGACCCGCTGCCCGTAGCCGCGCAGGTAGCCCCAGAGGCCGCCGTCGTCCTTCGCCGGGACCGCGGCCTTCTCCCCGGTCTCGTAGGGGTTCGTGGTGGTCGCGCTCACGCTGCGGCTCCTTCCTCGACGAGGCCCAGCGTGCCGCTGCGGCCGGAGGTGATCAGCTCGACCACCTGCGAGTGGGTGACGTCCGACGTCTTCACCTGGGCCGCCATCCGTCCCAGGTAGAGCGCGGCGATCCGGTCGGAGACAGCGAACACGTCGTTCATGTTGTGGGAGATCAGTACAACGGCCAGACCGTTGTCGGCCAGGCGGCGGACCAGCTCCAGCACCTGCTGGGTCTGCGCCACGCCGAGGGCGGCGGTCGGCTCGTCGAGGATGACCAGCTTGCTGTTCCAGAGCACGGCCTTGGCGATGGCCACGGTCTGCCGCTGGCCGCCGGAGAGGCTGGCCACCTGCTGGCGTACGGACTTGACGGTGCGTACGGACAGACCGGCCAGGGTCTGCTGGGCGAGCTGCTCCATGGTCGGCTCGTCGAGGATCATGCCGCTCTTCTTCTCACGGCCCAGGAACATGTTCTGGACGATGTCGAGGTTGTCGCAGAGGGCGAGATCCTGGTAGACGATCTCGACGCCGTGGCTCGCGGCGTCGCGGGGGTTGTGCACGTGGACCTGCTTACCCTCCATCAGGTATTCGCCTGAGTCGATGGGGTAGATCCCGCCGATGCACTTGACCAGCGTTGACTTGCCGGCGCCGTTATCGCCGACGAGTGCGGTTACCTCGCCTGGGTGGACCGTGAAGGCGACGTCCCGCAGCACCTGCACCGGGCCGAAGCTCTTGTTGATCCCACGCAGTTCGAGTAGAGGGGTTCCCATCTGGGCGCTCCGTTCGAGGGGTTACTGCCTGTTCCACAGATGTGGTCCCCGGGTGCCTTGCGACCCCGAGGACCACATTCCGGACGTACGGCGAGGTCAGCTGATGCCGGCCTCGGTGCACTTGGCCGCGAAGTCGGCGGTGCACAGCTCTGCCTTGGTGACGTAGCCGTCGGTGACGACGTCCTTCACGTTGGCGAAGTAGATCGCCTGCGGCTCCAGCAGGACCGAGGGAACGTCCTTGCCAGTCTCGGAGTCCTTGGTGGTCTGCGAGACGGACTTGGTCTCACCCTTGGCCAGGGCGATCGCCAGCTCGGCGGTCGCGGTGGCCTCCTTCTTGACGGCCTTGTACACGGTCATGCACTGGTCGCCGAGGAGGATGTTCTGCAGGCCCTGCACGGTCGCGTCCTGGCCGGTGACCGGGACCTTGCCGTTGAGCTTGTTCTTCTTCAGGATGGAGATCGCCGCGTTGCCCAGGCCGTCGTTCGCCGCGAGCACGCCGTCGATCTTGCCGTTGGCCTTCGTCAGCATCTGCTCGAAGAGCACGCCGCCCTGCGCGTTATCCCAGTCCGGCACGGCCTGGTCAGCAGCGAGGGTGTAGTCCTTGGCGTCGTACTTCGGCTTCAGCACCGACACGCCGCCCTCCTTGAAGAGGGTCGCGTTGTTGTCCGTCGGCGAGCCGTTCAGCTGCGCGATGGCCGGGTTCTTCACGTTCTTCTCGGTGAGGCACTTGACCAGGCCCTCACCCTGCAGGCGACCGACCGCGACGTTGTCGAAGGACACGTAGTACTTCGCGTTGCCGCCCAGCGTGAGCCGGTCGTAGTCGATCGTGGGGATGCCCTGGGCCGCGGCCTTGTCCAGCACGGCCTTGCCGGTGCCGGAGTCGAGGTTGACGATGACCAGGACGGTGACGCCCTTGGTGATCATCTGGTCCGCGAGGCTCTGGAACTGGGTCTTGTCACCCTGGGCGTTCTGGATGTCGTACTTGACGTTGGCGGCCTTGAAGGCCTCCTCCAGGTACTTGCGGTCCGCGGTCTCCCAGCGGGCCGAGGACTTGCTGTCCGGCAGGATGACGCCGATGTAGGGCGTCTTCGAGTCGGCGGGCTGGGCGTCTTCCGCACAGGCGGCCAAGCCGCTGACGGCCATCAGGCCGGTCATGGCTACAGCCAGGATCCCTTTGCGCATCGTTGCTCAAATCCTCTCGGATTCAGGGGTGTGTATTCAGGTGGTGCGGGCGGCCCCGCCGGGTTCCGGTTCCAGGCGAGTCCAACAGCGTTCATCAGTGCGTGAGGCCGGTCACACGGGGTTTTGTTGTGTGCGACAACGTATGCGCAACAAATGCAAACGCGCAAGCCCAAGGTTTGTTGTTGGCAATAACAATTCAGCAACGTCCCCGTAACCCGCCCGCTCGCTGCCCTTTCCCGCCGCGCCGATCTTGCGCGATTTGTGGGCACGACACGCTCAATCCCGGCAATCGGACAACGCCGGGGCGGCCGGCGGGCGGCTGGTTCCAAGATCGCGGGTTCGCGTCAGAACCCTGGGTGCTACCGCAGGTTTTGACCCGAAATGGCAATCTTCGTGCGACCGGGCGCGGGGGTCAGGCGCGGGCGATGGGGGCGAGGGTGGCCGAGGTGAGGCGGACCAGGTCGGCGGGGGCCAGGCGGAGCTGGAGGCCGCGCTTGCCGGCGGAGACGTAGATCAGGTCGCCGTCGAGGGCCGACTGGTCGATCACCGTGGGCAGGCGCTTGCGCTGGCCGAGCGGGCTGATGCCGCCGCGGACGTACCCGGTGGTCTTCTCGGCGAGGTCGCGGTCGGCCATGGCCGCCTTCTTGCCGCCGGCCGCCGCGGCCAGCGCCTTCAGGTCGATCTCGCCGGTCACCGGCACCACGGCCACGGTGAGCGCGCCGTCGACCTCGGTGACCAGCGTCTTGAACACGCGCGCCGGGTCGGCCCCGATCGCGTCGGCGACCAGTGCGCCGTAGTTGGGGGAGTCGGGCGAGACCTCGTACGGGTGCAGCGTGTGCTTCACCTTCTGCTTCGTGAGCAGTGCTGTCGCGGGAGTCCCCTGGCTGGCCACGCCGCGATGCTACCGCCGCCGCGGGCCGGGGAGTCGATCAGGGACTTGTGGACACGAAACGCCGTCGAGCCGTGCCATAAGTTCATGATCAACCCGGTGGGGGGAGGGGGGTGGCGAGGATGGCGAGGGGGGTGGTGGCGGTGCGGGTGAGGAGGAGGGAGGCGGGGTTGGGGCCGGCGAGGCGGAGGTCGCGGCGGAGTTGTTCGACGTCGAGGGCGCTGCCGCGTTTGAGGATCTCGAGGCGGCCGACCTGGCGGTCGCGGAGGACGGCGCGCAGGCGCTTGAGGGAGAACGGGAGGACCTCGTCGACGGCGAAGCAGCGGCCGAACGGGGAGGCGATGGGGGTGTCGGACCAGATGTAGGCGATGTGGGGGTCGGCGAGCCAGCCGCCGTGCGCCGCGGCGAACTCGGCGACCAGGTGGGCGCGGACCACCGCGCCGTCGGGGTCGGTCACGTAGCGGCCGGGCGGGGCGACCGGTGCGGTCTGCTCCCCGCTGCCGGTGAGCTCGTGCGGGACGCCGTCGCGGAACACCGTGGCACGGCGCGGTGACGACGCCAGGGGGCCGCACCAGGCCGCGGCCTCGACCACGTCGCCGTCGACGGAGACCAGTTCCAGCTCGCAGCCCGGGGGCAGCAGTGCCTGGTCGATGCCAGGGGCGAGCTTGAGCACGGTGCGAGGTACGCGCTGCGGCAGGGACAGCACCCAGTCCCACGGCGGCGAGTAGTCCTCGGGGCGGAACACGCGGCGGCCGCCGCTGCGCCGGGCCGGGTCGCAGAACACCGCGTCGACCTGGCTCAGGTCGAAGTCCTGAGCGTCGCCGCAGGTCACGGTCGCGTCGGGGACGTTGAGCGCGGCGCAGGCGGCGGTCAGCGGGTCGGCGTCGACGCCGTACGCCCGGATGCCGGTGGCGGCGACGGCGCGCAGGTCGGCGCCGAGGCCGCAGCCCAGGTCGGCGAGGGCTGTCGTGCCGGCGGCGTGCAGCCGGGCCGCGCGGCGTTTCGCGACGATCTCGCGGGTGGCCTGCTCCAGCCCGGCACGGGTGAGGAAGACCCGTCCGGCGTCCGCGCCGAACTTGGCCGACGCGCGGCGGCGCAGCGAGACCTGGGTGAGGGCGGCGGCGGCGAGGCCGGGCGGCACGCCGCGGGCCCGCAGCGCCGAGGCGGCGGCCAGCTCGTCGGTCCCGGCCAGCTCCGCGGCCAGGTCCAGCGCCGCCACACCGTCGGGGGTACGCAGCTGCGCGAGCTGATCGAGATCCACGCCCTCATTCTGGCAGCGGCTCCGAGCGTGCACCGGCGCGGTGGAGGGCGGATCGAGGACGTCACAGTCGGGTTCGACATGCCCCCGCTGAGCGCTGGACACCAGGTGAATCGGATAATTCACCGAGTGGCGGCTGGCACTCTCCTTGACTGAGTGCTAGACGCGGCATAATGTTCGGAGTTAGCACCCTGCCATGCAGAGTGCTAACGCATGACCCGCCCGGCGACGCCGACACCCGCGACGACGGCTGCGTTCGGGCGAAGACTTGACCAGAAGACAACACCCGGGTCTCGTGCCGCGAGAACCCGGGGCTATACCCCAGGAGGGTATGCTCGTGACTACCGCGACGAAGGTTGCGATCAAGCCGCTCGAGGACCGGATCCTGGTCCAGGCGAACGAGGCTGAGACCACCACCGCGTCAGGCCTCGTGATCCCCGACACCGCCAAGGAGAAGCCGCAGGAGGGCACCGTCCTCGCCGTCGGCCCCGGCCGCGTCGACGACAAGGGCACCCGCATCCCGGTGGACGTCAAGGTGGGTGACAAGGTCATCTACTCGAAGTACGGCGGCACCGAGGTCAAGTACGCCGGCGAGGAGTACCTGCTGCTCTCCGCCCGCGACGTCCTCGCGGTCGTCGAGAAGTGATCCGTGCGATGCCCCGGCACGCCCTCGCGGGCGGGCCGGGGCATCGTGACGTTTAAGGGAGACGATTGATGCCTAAGATCCTTGCCTTCTCCGACGAAGCGCGGCACCTGCTGGAGCACGGTGTCAACGCGCTGGCCGACACCGTCAAGGTCACGCTCGGCCCCAAGGGCCGCAACGTGGTCCTCGACAAGAAGTTCGGCGCGCCCACGATCACCAACGACGGCGTCACCATCGCCAAGGAGATCGAGCTGTCGAGCCCGTACGAGAACCTGGGCGCGCAGCTGGTCAAGGAGGTGGCGACCAAGACCAACGACGTCGCCGGTGACGGCACCACCACGGCCACCGTGCTGGCCCAGGCGATGGTCCGCGAGGGCCTGCGCAACGTGACCGCGGGCACCAACCCGGCGGGCATCAAGCGCGGCATCGACGCGGCCGTCACCAAGATCAGCGACGCGCTGCTGGCCAAGGCGACCCCGGTCGCCGACAAGTCGGACATCGCGCAGGTCGCGACGATCTCGGCGCAGGACTCCACCATCGGTGAGCTGATCGCCGAGGCGATGGACAAGGTCGGCCGGGACGGTGTCATCACCGTCGAAGAGGGCTCGACCATGACCACCGAGCTCGACATCACCGAGGGTATGCAGTTCGACAAGGGCTTCATCTCGCCGCACTTCGTCACCGACCCCGAGTCGGGCGAGGCCGTGCTGGACGACCCGTACATCCTCATCACCACCAGCAAGATCTCCTCGATCGAGGAGCTGCTGCCGCTGCTGGAGAAGGTGCTCCAGACCAGCAAGCCGCTGCTGATCGTGGCCGAGGACGTCGACGGCCAGGCGCTGAGCACGCTGGTGGTGAACTCGATCCGCAAGACCGTCAAGGTCGCCGCGGTGAAGGCCCCCGGCTTCGGCGACCGCCGCAAGGCGATGCTGCAGGACCTCGCCGTGCTCACCGGCGGTGAGCTGATCGCACCCGAGCTGGGCTACAAGCTCGACGGCGTCACCCTGGAGCAGCTCGGCTCGGCGCGCCGCGCCGTCATCACCAAGGACACCACCACGATCGTGGACGGTGGCGGGTCGCAGGACGAGGTCAACTCGCGGGTCTCGCAGATCCGCAAGGAGATCGAGGCCTCGGACTCCGACTGGGACAAGGAGAAGCTGGGCGAGCGCCTGGCCAAGCTGTCCGGCGGCATCGCCGTCATCAAGGTCGGCGCCGCGACCGAGGTCGAGATGAAGGAGCGCAAGCACCGCATCGAGGACGCCATCGCGGCCACCCGCGCGGCGGTCGAAGAGGGCATCGTCCCCGGTGGCGGCGCCGCGCTGGCCCAGATCGTCAGCGTGCTCGACGACGACCTGGGCTTCACCGGCGAGGAGAAGGTCGGCGTCTCGATCGTGCGCAAGGCACTGGTCGAGCCGCTGCGCTGGATCGCGCAGAACGCCGGTCACGACGGCTACGTCATCGTGCAGAAGGTCCAGGCCAGCGAGTGGGGCACCGGCCTCGACGCGGCCAAGGGCGAGTTCGTCGACCTGGTCAAGTCCGGCATCGTCGACCCGGTGAAGGTGACCCGCAACGCGGCCATCAACGCCGCGTCGATCGCCGGCCTGCTGCTCACCACCGAGTCGCTGATCGTCGAGAAGCCGGCCAAGTCCGAGCCCGCGGGCAACGGCCACGGCGGCCACGGCCACGGCCACTCGCACGGCCCGGGCTTCTGAGCCTGAGCAGTCGACAGTGACAGCGGGTCCCGGCCTCGGCCGGGGCCCGCTGTCGCCTTTCCGTCCTTTGTGGCATGCATGTCGGTCGATAGGGTGCCTGGCATGACAGGGCGCGGCATGCTGCGGTACTTCGGCCTGGTGGGCCTGGCCTACCTGGTCGCGACGCTGGGCACCGGCCTGACCGACTACCTGACCGCGGCCGAGGTGAGCCGGACCAAGGCACTGGTCATCTCCGGCAGCGTCGGTCTGGTCGTGGCACTGCTGCTGGGCCTGATCGACCTGGCCAAGAGCGGCAAGTCCGGGAGCGTGGCCCCGGCGCCGGGAGGCGTCGCGACGGGCCGGGTCCCGCCGCCCGGCGGCTACACCATCCCGGCCCCGGCCGGCCGCTACCCGGTCGACGGCCCCGGTGCGGGCTATCCCGGCAACGTCGGCTACCCCCACCCCATCCCCGCCGGTGCGCCGGCGCGGCGGCGCAGCGGCCCGGGGCTGGTGCTCAGCGCGATCGTGCTGCTCGCCCTCTGCGCGGGCGGCGGCTACCTGGCGACCACGGCCGTGCAGGCCGGGGTGCAGAAGCTGAGCGAGTTGGCCACCCCGCCGTGGATCGCCAAGCGCGACGAGACTGGTCAGGAACGGCTCGCGTCGGAGGTGTCCGAGACCGGCGGGCCGCTGACCATCACCGTGCTGAGCGTCGAGGTCACCAGCCAGGCCACCAAGGTCAAGATCCGCGGCGAGAACACGGGCGGGGACGCCCTGACGCTGCCCACGTTCGGCCGGGCCCAGCTCACCGCCGCCGGGGAGACACTGCTGCCGGACCCGGGCGCGAGCACCTGGCCGGAGACCGTGCCCGCCGGCGGCGAGGCGACGGGCGTCATCGTGTTCGACGGCGTGCTCGGCCCGGACACCGACTCGGTACGCCTGTCCTTCAGCATCATCCACGGCAGCTTCGACGCCCCACCCAACATCGCCGTGGACATTCCCCTTCAGTGACCCCGCCCCGGCACAGGCAGCGCGCGTCGCGGGCGAGCGGGGCGCGCATCGGTAAGGCATCGGTAAGGCATCGGGTGATGTTGCTCGGGGTCCGATCGGAGCAGACTGGCGAGCGTGGTGAGTCGGAGCAGGGCGATGATCGCGGGAGTGGCCTCGGCTGCGGTGGCCGTGGGGCTGGGCGAGCTGGTCGCGGTGTGGACGGGGCCGCGCAGCGCGCCGCTGATCGCGGTCGGCGGCGCGGTGATCGACCTGGTGCCCGAGCCGGTCAAGGCCGCGGCGATCAGCGTCTTCGGGGTGTACGACAAGGTGGCCCTGCTGGTCGGCACGGCGCTGCTGCTCACGGTCTTCGCGGCGCTGGTGGGCCTGGCCGCGCGGCGCGACTTCCGCTGGGGCGTGGCAGGCGTCATGCTGTTCGGCCTGATCGGGGCCGCTGCGGCGCTGACCCGCCCGAACGCCGGGGCCGCCGCGTTCCTGCCCGCCGTGCTCGGCGCGGCGGCCGCGGTGGGCGTGCTGCACCTGCTGCTGGAGGTCGCCGCCCGTGTGGACCGGTTGCCCGACAGCCCGGCGACCGAGGCGTCGCGCGTGGCGGGGCGGCGGCGCTTCCTGCGGCTGAGTGTGGCCGGGTTCGGCGTGGCGCTGGTGTCCGGTTATGTCGGGCGCGCGCTGGCCTCCCGCAAGGACGTGCAGCAGGCCCGCGAGGCGATCACGCTGCCGAAGCCCGCGAGCCCCGCGCCCGCGCTGCCCGGCACGGTCGACCCGCCGGTGGCGGGCCTGTCCGAGTACGTGACTCCCGACGGGGACTTCTACCGCATCGACACGGCGCTGATCGTGCCGCAGGTCGATCCGGCGAGCTGGCAGCTGCGCATCCACGGCCGGGTGGCCCGGCCCATGACGCTGACCTACGAGCAGTTGCTGGCCCGCCCCATGATCGAGCGTTACGTCACGCTGGCCTGCGTCTCCAACGAGGTGGGCGGCGACCTCATCGGCAACGCCCGCTGGCTCGGCGTGCCGCTGAAGGACCTGCTGGACGAGGCGGGCCCGCTGGACGGCGCCGACCAGGTCGTCAGCCGTTCGGTGGACGGCTGGAACTGTGGCACGCCCACCGCGGCGCTGCGCGACGGCCGGGACGCGATGCTGGCCGTGGCGATGAACGGCGAGCCGCTGCCGGTGGAGCACGGCTTCCCGGTGCGCATGGTGGTGCCGGGCCTCTACGGCTACGTCAGCGCCACCAAGTGGGTCACCGAGCTGGAACTGAGCTCCTTCGCCGACTTCGACGCGTACTGGGTGCGGCGGGGCTGGTCGGCGGAGGGCCCGATCAAGACCGAGTCGCGGATCGACACGCCGCGCGAGGGCGGCACGGTCACCGCGGGCACGGTCACGGTCGCCGGGGTCGCCTGGGCCCAGCACCGCGGGGTCACCGCCGTGGAGGTACGCGTCGACGACGGCCCGTGGCAGCCCGCCGACCTGGCCGGCACGGTGTCACCGGACACCTGGCGGCAGTGGAGTCTCCGCTGGGACGCCGCGCCGGGCGAGCACACGCTCGCCGTGCGCGCGGCGGACACCAGCGGTCAGGTGCAGACGGAGGCCCGTGCCGATCCGGCCCCGGACGGGGCGACAGGCTGGCACACGATCAGCGTGCAGGTGCGCTGACGTCCTCGGACAGACGGGCTTCGAGCCGCTGCACGTCGACGCGGTCGCCGCGTCGGTCGGCGCATTCGCGCCAGCCCAGTTGCAACAGCTGGCTTCGCTCGTGCTCGGTGAACCCGCCCCATACGCCGTATGGCTCGCGGGTGGTCAACGCATGCGCGGCGCATTCAGAGCGGACCGGGCAGCGATTGCATACCTGTTTCGCCGCGCTTTCGCGGCGTCCCCGAGATGAGCCTCTTTCACCATCGGGGTGGAAGAACTGCAGGCTGTCACGGCCTTTGCACGCGCCGTGATGCTGCCAGTCCCAAACGTCGGCTATCGGACCGGGAAGTCTGCGGAAGTGAGCCATCTGACCTCCTAGGGGATGGGAGGCTTGAGTTCAAGCGAAGAGATTTAGGCAACGTCAGCACGTTACTCCGCGTACGTCCACTTGTCGCCATCCAGTGGATGATCAGGTAGTGCTGGACCGAGATTTCGACGGAATCCCCGGAAAGTGCGTAATGATCTGGGTGTCTCGTGGTCTTCTTCGCAGGAGAGAGGGGGATCACCGTGCAGACCGTTCTCGTATGCGTCCGCACCGCCGCGGCGGCCGCGACCATCGCCTCGTGTGCCGAGCGCCTGGGGGTGGCCGCGGGAGTGCGTACCGTGACCAGCGCCGCCGAGGCGATCGCGCAGCTCGCCGCGTTCCCGGCCGGGATCGTGCTGGCCGACACCGCGCTCACCCGGCCCGATACCGTGGGATTCACCCGAAAGGTGATGACCGCGGTGCCGCACGCCCAGCTGGTGCTGTTCGGCCCGGAGGAGCCTGCCGCCGCGCAGGCCGCCATCCGCGCCGGGGCCAGAGGGCTGATCGGCGGGACCGACCCTGATCCGGTGAGCACCGCCGCCAAGGCGCTGCTGCTGGTCAGCAGGCCTGCCACGCGCACCGCCGACGCCATCCGGCCCGCGGTCAGCGGGGTGATGGCCGGCGCCTCCCGTGCGCCTGCCGGACCCGGCCGGGCCATGCCGCCCGCCGGTCCGGGCATGTCGGTGCCGTACTCCAACCGCGGTTCGGGCACGGTGTCCTCCGCGGTGGTGCCCGCCCAGCGTGGCGACCTGCCGGGCGAGGCTCCGCCCGGTGGCGCGGTGCGCCCGGCCCGCTCGGTCACCCTGACCGAGCGCGAACTCCAGGTGCTCCGCGGGATGGCCGACGGCCAGAGCAACGCCGAGATCGGCCGCGACCTGTTCGTCTCCGAGGACACCGTGAAGACCCACGCCCGGCGGCTGTTCCGCAAGCTCGGCGCGCGCGACCGCGCGCACGCGGTGGCGGCCGGTTTCCGTGCCGGACTGGTCTTCTGAGTAGCGGCGGCGCCCGGCGCGAACCCCTCCCGCGCCGGGTGCCGCCGCCCCTCGGGCACCACGCAACAACCGCCGAGTCACGCCAGGCCGCGCTTCGGCGGCCCATCACACGAATCAGGCCGTGCCGCGGATGCGGCACGGCCTGATCGGCGTCGTTCGGTTACTCCTCGACCATGTCGTCCACGGCATCGGCGTAGCCGCGGGCGTACTCCCAGGTCACGTAGTGGTCCGGGTCGGGGTCGTAGGCGGGCTCGTGCACCCGCGGCCGGCCGGAGTCGAGCAGGTGGCGCAGGTTGCCCCGGAGCAGGTCCCAGTCGAAGTAGTGCGGCTCCCGGCAGTCCTCGCAGTCGACCACGAGGCCGCGGATGCCCTTCGGGGACAGCAGCACCTGGTAGACCTCGAGCTCGGCGAGGTCGGCGAGCAGATCGGCGCGCTCCTGGGTCGAGAGCTCGCCGTACGCGTCGCCCTCGGGGTCGTCCAGGCCGGCCGTGGGGTCGGTCGGGTCCCCGTGGAAGGGGTCAATGGGCTCGTCGTGCTGCACCCCTTCACGTTAGACCCCTGAGCGCGGGAGCGGGGGCATGAGTCCCCCGCGCGTCAGCGACAGATCTCCATGAGGTGGGCCACCCCACGCATGGGCGAATTCGGGCCAGGTGGAGCGCTGGGTACCATTCATTGGAGCCCGATCACACCCACATGCCGCGCTCCGGACCCAGGGGGACAAAAAGATGGATGCCGCCCGCGAGATTCCACTCGGCCTCACCTTCGACGACGTCCTGCTGGTGCCCGGCGAATCGGACCTGATCCCCAGCCAGGTGACCACTCAGACCCGGCTGACCAGGAACGTCACGCTGCAGATCCCGCTGGTGTCGAGCGCCATGGACACCGTCACCGAGGCCCGGATGGCGATCGCGATGGCCCGCCAGGGCGGCATCGGCGTGCTGCACCGCAACCTCTCCGTGGAAGACCAGGCGGCTCAGGTCGACCTGGTGAAGCGGTCCGAGTCCGGCATGATCACCAACCCGGTGACCTGCTCGCCCGACGACACGCTGCGCGACGTGGACGCCATGTGCGCGCGTTACCGCATCTCCGGCCTGCCGGTCACCAACGCCGACGGCACCCTGGTCGGCATCGTCACCAACCGTGACATGCGCTTCGTCACCGACATGTCGGTGAAGGCGCGCGAGGTGATGACCCCCATGCCGCTGATCACCGCGCCGGTGGGGGCGTCCAAGGAGCAGGCGCTGGCGCTGCTGCGCGAGCACAAGGTGGAGAAGCTGCCGCTGGTCGACGAGACCGGCCGGCTGCGCGGGCTCATCACCGTCAAGGACTTCGTCAAGACCGAGCAGTTCCCGCTGGCCACCAAGGACGGCGCGGGACGGCTGCGGGTCGCCGCCGCGGTGGGCGTCGGCGAGGACGGCTACAAGCGGGCCCGGGCGCTGATCGACGCGGGAGTGGACGTGATCATGGTGGACACCGCGCACGGCCACAACCGGGCGGTGCCGGAGCTGGTCGCGCTGCTCAAGAAGGAGGCCGGCGAGGTCGACATCGTCGGCGGCAACGTGGCCACCTACGCCGGCGCCAAGGCGCTCGTCGAGGCGGGCGCGGACGCGGTCAAGGTGGGTGTCGGGCCGGGCGCCATCTGCACCACCCGGATCGTGGCGGGCGTGGGCGTGCCGCAGATCACGGCCATCATGGAGGCCGCCCGGGCCTGCGGCCCCGCGGGCGTGCCGGTGATCGGCGACGGCGGCATCCAGTACTCCGGCGACATCGCCAAGGCGATCGTGGCCGGCGCGGAGACCGTCATGCTCGGACAGGCGCTGGCCGGCTGCGAGGAGAGCCCCGGCGACCTGGTCTTCATGAACGGCAAGCAGTTCAAGGCGTATCGCGGCATGGGCTCGCTCGGCGCGATGATGGCCCGCGGCCCGGCCGCGCAGTCCTACTCCAAGGACCGCTACTTCCAGGCCGACGTCACCCAGGCGGACAAGCTCATCCCCGAGGGCGTCGAGGGCCAGGTGCCCTACCGCGGCACCCTGGCCACGGTCGCCCACCAGCTCGTCGGCGGCCTGCGCCAGGCCCAGTTCTACTGCGGCGCGGCCGACATCGTGCAGCTGCGCGAGCGCGGCCAGCTGGTGCGCATCACCGCGGCGGGGCTCAAGGAGTCCCACCCGCACGACATCCAGATGACCGTGGAAGCGCCGAACTACCACTCGCGGTAGCGTCTGCGAAGCTGAAGAGAACCGCGGAGAGGATCCACTGTGCGTGACATCGTCGAGATCGGCATGGGGAAGACCGCCCAGCGCGGCTACCACCTGGATGACATCGCGATCGTGCCGAGCCGGCGTACCCGCGACGTGGACGACGTCTCGACGAACTGGCAGCTCGACGCGTACAAGTTCGGCATCCCGTGCGTGGCGCACCCGTCCGACGCGATCATGAGTCCGGCCAGCGCGGTCGCGCTGGGCCGGCTCGGCGGGCTGGGCGTGCTCAACGTCGAGGGCCTGTGGACCCGGTACGAGGACCCGCGCAAGCAGCTCGAAGCGCTGGCCGAGGCCGGCGAAGAGGAGAACCTGACCGCCCGGCTGCAGCAGCTCTACGCCGCCGAGCCGATCAAGCCGGAGCTGATCGCGGAGCGGGTGCGCGAGATGCGCGCGCTCGCGGGCGACGGCAACGTCACCGTGGCGGTGCGGGTGTCCCCGCAGCACACCCTGGCGCTGGCCCCGGTCATCCTCGACTCCGGGGTGGACCTGCTGGTCATCCAGGGCACCATCGTGTCGGCGGAGCACGTCTCCACGGTGGACGAGCCGCTGAACCTCAAGGAGTTCATCGCCGACCTGGACCTGCCGGTCATCGTCGGCGGCTGCACCAACTACCAGACGGCGCTGCACCTGATGCGCACCGGCGCGGCGGGCGTCATCGTCGGCATCGGCGCGGACCACCTGACCACCAGCGAGGCCGTGCTCGGCATCCGGGTGCCGATGGCCAGCGCGATCGCCGACGCGGCCGCGGCCCGCCGCGACTACCTGGACGAGACCGGCGGCCGGTACGTGCACCTGATCGCCGACGGCGACGTGCACACCTCCGGCGACATCGCCAAGGCGCTGGGCTGCGGCGCGGACGCGGTCATGCTCGGCGCGCCGCTGTCGCTGGCCGAGGGCATGCCCGGCAACGGCCTGTGGTGGCACCCGTCGGCCAGCCACCCGAAGCTGCCGCGCGGTTCGATCGGGCTGACCCCCGAGCCGCTCGGCTCGCTGGAGCAGCTGCTCTACGGCCCGGCCACCGATCCCGACGGCCTGCTGAACCTGTTCGGCGGCCTCAAGCGGGCGATGGCCAAGTGCGGCTACCGCGACCTGAAGGAGTTCCAGAAGGTCGGCCTGCTGCTCGACAACTGAGCACAGAAGTCTCCCGTCGAAGCCCCGCCGCTGCTGTTCTCGCAGCTCGGCGGGGCTTCGTGCGAGATGAGCGCCGAGTCGGCATCGGGCGTCGGCGACGGCGGTTAGGGTGGAGGCTCTACGGCGGGAGGTCGCATGGTCAGGCGTACGTGGGTCGCGGCGGCGGCGGTGACGGCCGCACTGCTGGCCGGATGCTCGGGCCCGGCCCGGCCCCTGTTCACCGGTGCGCAGGACCGGTTCCCCGAACCGGTGTCCGTGCCGGTCAACCTGTCGGGCGCCGGTGACCCGTACTTCCCCGGCTACGGCAACGGCGGCTACGACGTCTCCGCGTACGACCTGAAGATCAAGTATGACCCGGCGACCGACAAGCTCGCGGGCGTCGCGACGGTGACCGCCACCGCCACCACCGACCTGTCGAAGTTCCACCTCGACCTGCACGGCCTGGTCGTCGACAAGATCACTGTGGACGGCGCGGCGGCGACCTCGACCCGGCAGGGCGACGAGCTGATCATCACCCCGGCCGCCCCGGTCGGCACCGGCAAGCAGTTCGTCACCGTGGTCACCTACGGGGGCGTGCCCAAGGCGATCACCGCGGCCGACCTCGGCGTCACCGGCTTCCTGACCACTCCCGACGGCGCGTTCACCATCGGCGAGCCCGAATCGGCGACCACCTGGTTCCCGGTCAACGACCACCCCAAGGACAAGGCGCTGTACGCCATCGAGCTGACCGTGCCCGGCGACCTCGACGCCATCAGCAACGGCCTGCTCGAAGGCAAGTCCACCCAGGACGGCTGGACCAGCTGGCGCTGGAAGGTCACCTCGCCCATGGCGCCCTACCTGGCCACCTTCGTGATCGGCGACTACCGCACGGTCGAGGGCACGCACAAGGGCAAGCCGGTGCTGACCGCGGTCGCCGAGTCGCTGCCCAAGGGCAACATCGACGAGGCCATGGCGCAGACCACGGAGATCACCGACTTCCTGGAGCAGTACTTCGGGCCCTACCCGTTCGACGCCTACGGCGGCATCGTCATCGACGACGAGCGGGTGCGCTACGCGCTGGAGACGCAGACCCGTCCGGTCTACTCCGACGCCTTCTGGAGCCGCGGCCAGAACACCATCGTGGTGGCGCACGAGCTGGCCCACCAGTGGTTCGGCGACAGCGTGTCGGTGGACCGCTGGGAGCACATCTGGCTCAACGAGGGCTTCGCGACGTACGCCCAGTGGATGTGGGGCGAGAAGATCGGCGTGTCCACGATCCAGGAGGAGTTCGACTCCCGCTACCGCGACCCCGGCAGCCGGATCTGGGACATCGCCCCCGGCTCGCCCGGCGCGGACAACATCTTCTCCGGCAGCGTCTACGACCGCGGCGGGATGACCCTGCACGCGCTGCGCAAGCTCGTCGGCGACGACAAGTTCTTCGAGATCCTGAAGACCTGGGCCGCGGAGCAGCGCGACGGCAACGCCAACACCGCCGAGTTCATCACCCTCGCCGAGCGCATCAGCGGCCAGAACCTGGGTGACTTCTTCCAGAAGTGGCTCTTCGAAACCGGCCGCCCGCCGCGCTGACCCCGGCCCTCTTTCGCGGAGATCGCTGTTTCGTGTCGAAACCTCGGGTCTGACCCCAGGTCCCGACACGAAACAGCGATCTTTCGGTAGGTGAGGGAGTCTGCGGGCAGGTGGGACGGGCGCGGGTGGGCTGCGGGGTGCGAGCCATGGGCGCCACCCGCGCCCGCGTCTCATTCGGGTGTACGCCGACGGGCCTGCCTCGGGCCGGGCTCGTGGCCTCCCCAGTCCTGGTAGTGGACGATCAGTCGGCCGCCGTGCACGCGCCGGTCACAGGGATGGGGGCGGCCGCACGAGGTGCAGCAGCCTGTTCCGTCGCGCCGGTGCACCCCGAGCAGGTGGTGTCCGTAGGCGGCCTGGGCTTCGGCGTACCTGAGGAACTCCGGTTCGGCCATCGGCGTGTCCATGCGGGCACGGTATGGCGGGCCGGGCACGTCACGCGGCGTCCGCCGGGGCGTCCGTCCGGTGACATGCAGGGCGTCATTTCGGCGTCATGGGCGTATCGTGTCGGCATGACTGCTCCTAACGCGACACTGCGTGCCGTGCGCATGGGCATGCTCATGAGTCAGGACGACTTCGCCCGTGCCATCCGCGACGCCGGGCAGCGCGCCGGTGTGCCGAATGACGCCAACAAGCGGCTGGTCCAGCGCTGGGAGGCGGGGGTCATCATCACGCCCCGGCCGACGTACGCCCGTGCTTTGGAGGTGGTCACCGGGCTGCCGATCAGTGCCCTGGGCTTCTCCCTCTCGATGCCCCACCCACCCGCCGCGACCGATGGCGTGGACGCGGACGCGGAGCCCACGGTGCCGACGCAGGCACTGCCGAACCTGCCGCGCGCCTCGGCGGCGTCCGGGGTGAACCACTCCGGCATCTGGCTCAGCCGGTACGAGTACCACTCCAGCGGCCGCGAGGGCACCTTCACCGGCCTGCACCACGTGGTCTTGCTCCAGCACGGCGACCGGCTCACGGTGCGCAGCCTGCCGGGTTCTTCGGACTCCCCACTGACCATGGACCTCACCGTGGATGGCAACGTCGTCACCGGCACCTGGGTGGAGCAGACGGCGACCGACGGCTACTACCGGGGGGCCCGCTACCACGGCGCGATCCAGCTGCTGGTCGAGCCGACCGGGCGGCGGATGGCCGGCAAGTGGGTCGGCTTCGGCAAGGAGATGGACGTCAACACCGGCCCATGGGAACTGGTCTTCCAGGAGGCCTCAACCAACAAGGCCGCCATGGACCGCCACAACCGCCCCCCAGCCGCCTGACCACCTCCGCTCGCCGAGCCTTGCCGTGGAGATCGCTGTTCGCGGTCAGAACCTCGGGTCTGACCGCAGCTTTCGACCGTAAACAGCGATCATGGGCGCGCGGCGTGCGGGTGAGGGCTTCCGGGAAGTTAACTGGCCGGTAATAATCTCGGCATGCGGTACGACGTGGTGGTGATCGGCTCCGGGTTCGGCGGGAGCGTGGCGGCGCTGCGGCTGGCCGAGAAGGGCTACTCGGTGGCCGTGCTGGAGGCGGGGCGGCGCTTCGCCGACCAGGACTTCCCCAAGACCAGCTGGCGGCTGCGGCGGTTCCTGTGGGCCCCGGCGCTGGGCTGCTACGGCATCCAGCGGATCACCCTGCTGCGCCCGGACAAGGGGCACCAGGGCGCGGGCGTGCTGGTGCTGTCCGGCGCGGGCGTCGGCGGCGGCTCGCTGGTGTACGCCAACACGCTGTACCGCCCGCTGGACCCGTTCTACACCGACCCGCAGTGGCGCGACATCACCGACTGGAAGGCCGAGCTGGCCCCGCACTACGACACCGCGGAGCGCATGCTCGGGGTGACCGTCTACGACCGCACCACCCCCGCCGACGAGGCGATGCGCAAGGTCGCCGAGCGCATGGGGGTCGGCGACACGTTCCACCCCACCCCGGTCGGGGTCTTCCTCGGTATGCCCGGCCAGTCCGTGCCGGACCCGTACTTCGACGGCATGGGGCCCGAGCGGGCGGGCTGCCTGCACTGCGGCGAGTGCATGACGGGCTGCCGCCACAACGCGAAGAACACCCTGGTCAAGAACTACCTGTGGCTGGCCGAGCAGGCCGGTGCGCAGATCTTCCCGATGTCGACGGTCACCGCCGTCAAGCCGGTCGACGGGCCCGGCTACCGGGTCGAGCTGGTCAGGACCGGGGCGCGGTTCGGGCGTCGGCGTCGGGCGGCCGGCGGCGGGGTGATCGAGGCCGGTCAGGTGGTGTTCGCGGCCGGCGCGCTCGGCACCCAGCGGCTGCTGCACACCATGAAGGCCTCCGGCGATCTGCCCCGGCTGTCGGACCGGGTCGGCGCGCTGACCCGCACCAACTCCGAGTCGCTGGTCGGCGCGACGGTGCTGCCCGGGCAGGCCCGCAAGCGGGGGCTGAAGTACACCGAGGGCGTGGCGATCACGAGTTCGTTCCATCCGGACGAGCGGACCCACATCGAGCCGGTGCGCTACGGCAAGGGCTCCAACTCGATGGGGCTGCTGCAGTCGGCGCTGACCGACGGCGGGCCGGGGCGCGGGCGGCGCTGGGCGAAGGCGATGTTCCGGTGGCCGTTCGCCTACCTGCGGGCCATGTCGGTCCGTGACTGGTCCAATCGCACCATCATCGCGCTGGTCATGCAGTCGGCGGACAACTCGCTGACGGTGCGGCTGCGGCGCGGCGGGCTGCGCTCGACCCAGGGCCACGGCGCGCCGAACCCGACCTGGATCCCGGCGGGCAACGAGGCGGTGCGGCTGCTGGCGGAGGAGATCGGCGGGCTGCCGGGCGGAGCGCTGCCGGAGGTGCTCGACATCCCGCTGACCGCGCACATCCTCGGCGGGGCCGTGATCGGGGCGGATGCGGAACACGGGGTCGTGGACCCGTACCAGCGGGTGTTCGGGCATCCGGGGCTGCACGTCGCCGACGGCGCCGCGGTCGCGGCCAACCTGGGCGTGAACCCGTCGCTGACCATCACCGCGCAGGCCGAGCGGGCCTTCGCGGCGTGGCCGGTGAAGGGGGAGCCGGATCGGCGGCCGACGCTGGGCGAGCCGTACCGGAAAATCACCGCAGCGTGACCTGAACGCGATGCGCGCGCCGCAGCCTGATCGGGTGGACGAGACCGTGCGCGCGGCCCGGGGCGGGCGCGCCGACGTGGTGTATGTGCTGCTGCTGGTGCAGGTCGGCGCGGGGCTGCTGGCGATGCTTGGCGAGCTGCTGTTCATGGGCGGCAACCCGCTGTACGCACTCGCGCCGGTGACGAAGGCGGCGGTGACGCTGGTGTTCGCGGCGCTGCTGGTGCGCGGGCGGCGCGGCGCGCTGGTCGCCGTGGCGGCGCTGCAACTGCTGACGCTGACCGGTTTCGCGCTGAGTGCGCTGGCCGGGGCCCTGCCGCAGCTGGACTTCACACCGACGCTGACGGGCCTGATCACCGGGCTGGTGCTGCCGGTCGCGGTGACGATGACCTGTGTGCGCCTCCTGATCGAACCGGAGCCCGAACCGGCCGTGCCGGTGGGCCCGGCCGGGGCGGCGGTGCTTCCCCTCGCCGGACCACCGGCCATCGCCGGACCGGCCACAGCACCGGGGGTGGTCCGATGAACGCGGTGGAGTCGCTGCTCACCGGGATCGCGCCCGAGCACACCGCGGCGCTGGCCGCCGGGCTCGTGGCCTGCCTGTTCCTGCCGTTCCTGCGGGGTGGTCCGATCTCGCCGGTGTCGCGCTGGGCGTTCGTGCTGCTGGGGGCGGCGGGCGCGGTGCACCTGGCGCTGCCGCTGGGCCACCGGGACAGCGCTCTGCTGACCGTGGGTTTTCTCGGCAGTGGCCTGGTCTACGGGCTGCTGGCCTGGCTGGCCTTCACCGGCCGCCGGGGCTGGCGCACTGGAACCGTGCTGCTGGTGCCGCTGAACCTGCTCGGCTACGTGATCGTGCTGCTGCGCGGCGGCGAGGAGGCCGACCAGGTTGGCATCGCCGCGGCGCTGGTCGAGCTGGTCGCGTTCGGGCTGGCCGTGGTGCCGTCGCGGGCTCCGGCGCGACCACGCCGTCTGCTGCGGGCGCTGGGCTCGACGTCAACGGTCGCCGGGGTGCTGCTGACCGGCCTGGTGATCTGGCTGTCGACGCTCCAGGCGCACCAGTCGGCCGGGTCGGCGGCGAGCACCGAGCAGGCGCCCGCGGTCGGGCACAGCCACGCGGGTGGCCACGAACACCTGGCCCGCGCGCAGGCCGGGGTCATCATGCGGCCGCTCGGCGGCGACCATCACCCGACCGCCGCCCAGTCGGCGGCCGCCGCCCGGCTGGCGTCGGCGACGAAGGAGTCGATGCGCAGGTTCGCCCGCCTGGCCGACGCGCTGGCCGCCGGATACCGGCTGCCGATCACCGGCCGCAGCGGCACCGACGTGCACCTGGAGCACCCGGGGTTCAAGGCAGACGGAGCGGTGCTCGACCCGACTCGCCCGGAGATGCTGGTCTTCGCCATCGAGGAGGGCAAGGCGAGCCTGCTCGGCGTGGTGTTCGTGATGGAGCGCGCGGGCGCGCCGGGCCCGGAGCCGGGCGGCCCGGTCACCCGCTGGCACGCGCACAACCTGTGCCTGTCCGCGGCCCCGCCGGGCATCGGCGTCGTCTCCCCGTACGGCGGTTGCCCGGCCCTGTCCGTCGCGGTCACCGTGCCCGAGATGATGCACGTCTGGACGTCGGATCCGCCCGGTGGGGCGTTCGCCGAGGGCGTCGATCAGGTTTGGGCGCGGGACTACCTCCACAGGAGCGGTCTGCCCACATAAGGTGATCACCATGGGGAGGATCTTCGCCGCTCGTATGACGACGGTCGCCGTACTGGCGCTGGTGCTGGCCGGGTGTGGCACGGCCGAGCAGCCCGAGTTCCAGCAGGCGGCGTCACCGCAGCCGATGCCGTCGGCGGAGCCGTCGCCGTCCCCCTCGACGGTGCCGTCACCGAGGCCGACCAGGAACGCCACCGTGCTGGAGCGTGGCGAGGGCACCTTCACCACCGCCGCGGGCAGCTCGCCGGTGGTCGGCGACTCCGGCAGCCTGCGGCGGTATCAGGTGCAGGTGGAGGAGGGCATCACCGCGTTCGACCCGGACGGGTTCGCGTCCGTGGTGGAGCAGGTGCTGTCCGACGAGCACAGCTGGATCGCCTCGAAGAAGTGGCGCTTCCAGCGGGTCGCCCCGGGCGCGTCGGCCAACTTCAAGATCATGCTGTCCACGCCGGGCACCACGGACCGGCTCTGCGCCAAGGCCGGGCTGCAGACCAACGGCATCTTCTCCTGCCGGTACGGCGACAACGTCGTGATCAACCTGCGGCGCTGGACCAACGGCGCGGACGGGTTCACCGACATGGAGGTGTACCGCAACATGGTCATCAACCATGAGGTCGGTCACTTTCTCGGGCACGGGCACGTCAACTGCCCCGGCCGGGGCAGGCTCGCGCCGGTGATGCAGCAGCAGACCAAGGAGCTGCAGGGCTGCAAGCCCAACCCGTACCCGTACCCGGACGGGGTCCACTACGTGGGGTGACCTGCGTCGCACCCTAAGATTGACGTCATGACGACGCCTCGCCCCGTCCTGGTGGTTGACTACGGTGCCCAGTACGCCCAGCTGATCGCCCGTCGGGTGCGGGAGGCGCGGGTCTACTCCGAGATCGTGCCGCACTCCATGCCGGTCGAGGAGATGATGCGCAAGAACCCGGCCGCGATCATCCTGTCCGGCGGCCCGTCCAGCGTGTACGAGCAGGGCGCGCCGCAGGTCGACGCCGGTCTGTTCGAGCAGGGCGTGCCGGTGTTCGGCATCTGCTACGGCTTCCAGGCGATGGCCGCGGCGCTGGGCGGCACGGTCAGCCACACCGGCCTGCGCGAGTTCGGCGGCACCGTGGTCGACGCGCAGCCCGAGGCGGGCGTGCTGTTCGCCGGGCTGCCCGCGCGGCAGGACGTGTGGATGAGCCACGGCGACTGCGTCAGCGCCGCCCCGGCCGGCTTCACCGTCACCGCCGCCTCGGCGGGCGCGCCGGTGGCCGCGTTCGAGGACGTCAGCCGCGGTTTCGCCGGGGTGCAGTTCCACCCGGAGGTCGCGCACACCCCGTACGGCCAGCGCCTGCTGGAGAAGTTCCTGCACGAGGTCGCCGGCATCGAGCCGACGTGGACCATGGGCAACGTCATCGACGACCAGGTGGCCGCGATCCGCGCCCAGGTCGGCGATGCCGAGGTGATCTGCGGCCTGTCCGGCGGCGTCGACTCGGCGGTGGCCGCGGCGCTCGTGCACAAGGCCGTCGGCGACCAGCTGACCTGTGTCTTCGTCGACCACGGCCTGCTGCGCGCGGGCGAGGCCGAGCAGGTCGAGCGGGACTACGTCGCCGCGACCGGCATCAAGCTCAAGGTCGTCGACGCGACCGAGCGCTTCCTGACCGCGCTGGCCGGGGTCACCGACCCGGAGGCCAAGCGCAAGATCATCGGCCGGGAGTTCATCCGGGTCTTCGAGGCGGCGGCCCGCGAGATCGCCACCGCGGGCGACGTGCGCTTCCTGGTCCAGGGCACGCTCTACCCCGACGTGGTGGAGTCCGGCGGCGGCACCGGCACCGCCAACATCAAGAGCCACCACAACGTGGGCGGCCTGCCCGACGACCTCAAGTTCGACCTGGTCGAGCCGCTGCGCATGCTGTTCAAGGACGAGGTGCGGGCACTGGGCGCGAGCCTGGGCCTGCCCGAGGAGATGGTCTGGCGGCACCCGTTCCCGGGTCCGGGCCTGGCCATCCGCATCATCGGCGAGGTCAACCAGCACAACCTCGACATCCTGCGCGCCGCCGACCTGATCGCCCGCCAGGAACTCACCGCGTCGGGGCTGGACCGCGACGTGTGGCAGTTCCCGGTGGTGCTGCTGGCCGACGTGCGCTCGGTCGGTGTGCAGGGCGACGGCCGCACCTACGGCCACCCGGTGGTGCTGCGCCCGGTCTCCAGCGAGGACGCGATGACCGCCGACTGGTCGCGCCTGCCGTACGACCTCATCGCCCGGATCTCGACCCGGATCACCAACGAGGTGCGGGAGGTCAACCGGGTCACCCTGGACGTGACGAGCAAGCCGCCGGGCACCATCGAATGGGAGTGAATCCCGCTATCTGCTGATCGAGGCCTCGCCCCTACCGGGTGGGGCCTTTGATCACTTCTGGGGTAGGCCGAACGGCCGGTGCAAACCATCGCATAGTGGTGGAAACATGATCGTAAAATCGGACATCTTGTCGTGATCTTCTCGCCGGGGGAGAATGGTTTCTCGTGACCACCGCGCTGGAGCCGTTGCGGCGGATCGCCGCCTACGCCGTCATCACCAACGAGGCCGACCAGGTCCTTCTGGTCCGGGCCTCCATGCAGTCCGGTACGCCGGGCGTGTGGTCCCTGCCTGGCGGGGCAGTGGACCACGGCGAGCATCCCAATGACACCGTCGTCAGGGAGACCGCCGCAGAGACCGGGTTGAGCGTGGCCGTGACCGGGCTGCGCGACGTCCTTGCCGACATCCGGGCGCTGCCGCACCGTGGCGTCACCATCCACACCGACCGAGTGATCTACGCGGCCCGGGTCCGCGGCGGCGCGCTGCGGGAGCGCGTCGACCAGCCCACCGACCTGGTGCGCTGGCTCAGCCCCGACGAGGCGGCGAAACTGCCGCTGCGGCCCTTCACAGCGGGCGCGCTGGGCATCACCGAGGCGGCGATCGACCTGCTGCCCGACGAGGTGCCCGACTTCCCGTCCTTCTTCGCCGCACCGGGCCCGGACGGGCTGCACCGCGCGCAGCGCTTCGCGGCGTACGCCGTGGTCACCGACCGCCTGCAGCGGGTGCTGCTGACCCGGATCGCGGCCAACTATCCCGGCGCGGGCAAGTGGCACCTGCCCGGCGGCGGCACCGACTACGGCGAGCAGCCCGGCGTCGCCCTGATCCGCGAGCTGATCGAGGAGACGGGCCAGCGCGGCCGGCTCGGCGAGCTGCTCGGGGTGGCCAGCCACCGCGACCCGGCCTCGCTGGGTCCGGAGGGCTACCCCATCGACTGGCACGGCGTGCGGGCCTTCTACCGGGTCCGCGTCGACCGGGCCACCAAGCCCAAGGTGTACGACATCGGCGGCTCGACCGCCGAGGCCCGCTGGGTCACCAAGGACGAGCTGGGCGAACTCGGCCCGGAGGACGTCACCGAGGTCACCGCCGAGGCGCTGAAGGCAGCCCTGCTGGATCACCGGGCGGGCTGACCGACCGTGCCGTGGGCGCCCGATAGCCTGTCGTGGTGAGCGAGCGCAGCGAGCGAATCATGATGCTTGGTCATGCCGCCGACGAGCGCCGGCGAGGAGAAGGCATGCAGAAGCGGCGGCGCATCGGGGCCTACGGCATAGCGCACGACGAGCAGGGCCGGCTGCTGCTGGTCCGCTCGTCGGCCAGGTCCAACTTTCCGGGCGTGTGGTTCCTGCCCGGTGGCGGCCTGGAGCACGGCGAGGACCCGGCGGCGGCCGTGGTCCGCGAGTTCCGTGAGGAGACAGGGCTGACCGCCCGGATCGCGGGCCTGCGCGAGGTGACCTCTGACCTGGTCGAGTTCCCGTGGCGCGGGGTGCTGCTGCACCACGACCGGATCATCTACGACATGACCGTCACCGGCGGTGAGCTGACCGTGGAGACCGACGGCACCTCCGACCTGCCCGCCTGGATCGAGCCCGCACGGCTGGGCGCGCTGGACCTGATCCCGTTCGCCGCCCGCACGCTGGGGCTGGAAGCCACCGGCCCGGCCAGCGGGCAGCGCCCCGCGTCCCCCGATGAGGCGGGGGAGATGGGGCCGGACGGCCGCGACCTCGGCGGCGCACGCAAGGTCGCCCGCTTCGGGGCGTACGGCGTGGTCACCGACCCGGCCGGCCGGGTGCTGCTGTCGCTGATCGCGGAGAACTACCCGGGCGCGGGCAAGTGGCACCTGCCCGGCGGCGGCACCGACTTCGGCGAGACCCCGGCCATCGGCCTGGTCCGCGAGGTCTTCGAGGAGTCGGGGCAGGTCGGCGAGGTGACCGAGCTGATCCGGGTGAACTCGACGCACAACCCCGCCGCGATGGGCCCCGAGGGCGAGCCCTACGACTGGTACGTCGTGCGCGCCGTGTACCGGGTGGTGGTGCCGGAGCCCACAGTGCCGTCCGTCACCGAGGCGGTCGGCGGGTCCACCGCGCAGGCCCGCTGGTTCACCACCGCTGAGCTGGTCGATATTCCGCTGACCGAGTCGGCACACCGAGAATTGCGACATATTTCCTGATTGCCGCTGTCGGGTAGACTCGGACGCTGACAAGACGAACAGCCCCCGGAGCGCTGCTGCCCTCCGGCGGGCCGATTGCCCCCGTCAGCAGGGACGGCGCGTGAAGATCGCGCCGGGTATCGCCAAGGCACACGGACGTGTGCGATGGTGTAGGCCGCAAAAGCCGGTCGGTCCGCTGAGGCGGCGGAAAGGAACCGAAACCGGTATGGAGGGACGACACGTGCCGAGAGCCTTATGGCGTCGGCGTCGCTTGACGGACAGCCCGCGCCCTGCGGGCCGCCAGTGGACCGGCCGCTTGCGTGCCGGTGGCTCCTTCGCCCGGCAGATGCTGCTGGTGCCGGTGGGCCGCCTGCGCAAGGCTGATCACTCCGTTGCGACGAGCACCGCGCTGCCTGGCCTTGACCCGGTCGAACTGCGCGCCATCGAGCAGGCCGCCACGGCCGAGCCGGTGGAGCAGCCGACCCCGACGACGATCCCGCTGCTGCCGGGCGAGCGCACGCTCGACCGCCGCATCAAGTTCGCCCTGGTACAGGCCTGCACGCTGAGCAGCCTGCTGCTCGGCATGACCGCGATCTTCCTCGCGATCCTCGGCCGGCCCGACGGCCGCGCGCCCATGTACGGCGCGCTGTGCCTGCTGGCCTGCATCACCTTCGACGGCCTCGACGGCGCCCTGGCCCGCAAGTTCGGCGTGGCCAGCCCGTTCGGCGTGCAGATGGACTCGCTGGGCGACATGACGTCGTTCGGCATCGCCGCGCCCGTGGTCGTGTTCGCCACGCTGCGGGGCTCCGTGCCCACGCCGGTGCTGATCGCGGCCTGCGCCATGGTCGCCTGCTGCGCGGCGGTCCGGCTGGCCCGGTTCAACGTCTCGCCGAAGGACGGCCGCTTCTTCTGCGGCGTGCCGACCACCATGGCGGCGACCGTGCTGGCGGTGACCGTGCTGCTGAAGACCACGATGGGCAGCGCGCTGCCGGCCGGGGCGATGGTGTTCGGGGTGGTGCTGCTGGCCATCGCGATGGTCTCCAGCTTCCCGTACGCCAAGCTCGCGAAGGTGGTCAAGCTGCCGCCGACGCTGTTCCTGCTGCCGCTGGTCGGCCTGGTCTGGAACACGCAGGTCACCTTCGGCCTGCTGGTGCTGGTCTACCTGCTCAGCGGCCCGGTCATCTGGGCCCGGCAGCGCCGGACAGCCGCCCGCATCGCCTGACCATAGGATCCACAGAGCGCCACCCCGGTCCACTGGGGTGGCGCTTCTTGTGCCTCCACCCCGGCCGCTTCGCGCCTTGCGCGCCCCGCAGGGCGCTCGGCGGGGGCGCTCCGCCTTTAATAGACCTTGGCCTATCTGGTTGAGTTTGATCTCTTTTTTCTCATCCAGATAGGCCAACGTCTATTAAAAAACGGACCGGGGCCCGCGCCGCGAACGGCAGGGGCCCCGGTCCGGGAGGGTGGACGGGTCAGCGCAGGCGGGCGATGACCGTGGAGCCGCCCGAGACGCGGTCGCCGGGGGCGACCAGGGCCTCGGCCTTGTCGGCGGGCAGGTAGACGTCGGTGCGCGAGCCGAAGCGGATCAGGCCGAACCGCTCGCCCTTGGCCAGCAGCGCGCCGATCGGGGCCCGCTGCACGATGCGCCGGGCGATCAGGCCGGTCCGCTGGGCGACCACGACCCGGTTGCGGTCGGGCGTCTCCAGCACGGTGTACGCGGCCACGTTGTGCTCCGCCTCCGGCTTCATGGCGTTGGCGTACCCGCCGTCCTCGACGAAGTAGTCGACGACCTTGCCGGCCACCGGGGCCCGGTTGACGTGCACGTCGAACACGGACAGGAACACCGCGATGCGCAGGAACTCCTCGTCGGCGAAGCGCTCGTCGTAGATGTGCTCCACGCTGAGGACCCGGCCGTCGGCCGAGGCGACGACCGCGCTCGGGTCGGCGGGCACCTCGCGCTCGGGGTCGCGGAAGAAGGCGGCCACGGGGGCGGCCAGCAGCGCCGGGAGCACCCACGCCTTCGACTTCGGCCGGGTGGCCTTGAGGAACGCGGCCGCGCCCAGCGCGATGCCGGCCGCCGCGACGCCGTTGGAGTCGATGTTCATGGTGCCGTAGAGCGGCACGCTGGACGGGCGGAAGGCCGGGCCCAGCTTGGCAGCCACGGCCGGGTCGACGTCGGTGAAGCGCAGGCGGTGCACGCGTACCGGCGGGGTGTTGCGCAGCACCAGGTCGGAGCCGACGCCCTGACGGGCCGCGATGCGGTCGAGCTCGTCGGTCGCGCCACCGGACAGGCCGGGCAGCGCCACCGCGGCGATGATCAGCAGACCGCCCTCGGCGACGTACTTGCTCAGCTGCTCGACGGTGTTGCGCGCCTCCTCACCGGAGCCGACCACGGGCTCGGCGACGATGACCAGCTCGGCGGCCTCGGCGGCGGCGAGGTCGTCGACGACCTTGACCCGCTCGGCCAGGAAGCTGCCCAGGGTGGCCAGGTGGCCCGCGACGCTCGCGTCGGCCGCGACCACGGTGAGCTTGTCGCCGGGCAGCAGCGCGTCCAGCGCCTCGGCCAGCACCAGCGAGTCCGCGGACGCGCCGACCAGCAGGGCCGTCTTGGGGCCGGCGTGGCGGGCCAGTTCGGTGGTCAGGGTGCGGGCGGCGCGGTCGCCGATGCGGATCTGGCCGAGCGGGCCCAGCGCCGGTGTGCCGGGACGATCGGTCGGGTGTTGGCTCATGCCCGCTCCTCGCTGCGCTCGTCGCGTGCCCGAGCTGACCTGTGCTCCACGATTCGCTCGCTGCGCTCGCTCATCTGAGGTTGCTCCTCGTCGTCGTCGACCGGTGGTTCACCGGTCAGCATAGAGCGCCCCCCACCGCGGGCTCGCGCGGTGAGGGGCGCTTGGTGAGGTCGGTGCTCAGTCGGCGCGCTCGGGCTCCGGCTCGGCGGCGGCCGCGGCCGCCTCCGGGGCGGGCTCGACCGCGGCCGGGTCGCCGCCCCGCCGGGGTGACAGCGCCCCGAGCACGGCCAGCACCCCCAGGATGATCAGGCCACCGGCGATGAACCAGCCCAGCGAGGGCAGCTCCACGTCGGTCACCTCGCCGACCAGGAAGGCGCCCGCCACGAGCAGGAAGACGAGACCGAAGAACAGCGAGACCGAATCGGTGCGGTGGTTCTTCACCGGATCACCTCCGCGTGACCGAGATTGACGTCGAGTTCGAGGTGCAGCTTGCCGGGGCCCGGCTTGCCGTCGTCGCCGAGGCTGGTCTGGGTGTCGCGCTGCCCGGCCCCGCTGATGCTGCGGCCGAAGACGTCGGCGTCGGCGAGGTTGACCCGGGTGACGACGGTGACGTCGACGTCCGGCGGCACGATGACCTTGAGGCCGCCGCCGGTGATCTGCGCGGTCACCTGGACCTCCTGGCCGGTCAGGTCGAGCCCGGTCAGGTCGAGGGTGGCCTCGCCGAAGCGGTGCTCGTACCGGTCGTGCAGCTCCTCCATGGAGGTCGGCATCCAGGTCACGCTGCCGGCCTGGGTGCGCTCCCGGCTCCAGTCACCGGTCGCGGCGACCATCGGCAGCACCAGGGCGAGCACGATGCCGATCAGGATGTAGCCGCGGGCCCGGCCGAACCAGGCGCCGATGACCAGTCCGAGGCCGACCACGCCCAGCGCGGCGGCGACGTAGGTGCTGCCCGGCATCGAGATGCCCGCCATGTCGGCCATGGCCAGGCCGCCGAGCACGACCATGGCCAGCCCGAAGATCAGCCGACCGAGCCGGGACGGCTCCCGCTTCACCTTGGGCGCCTTAAGCGGAGGCGGCGGGGGCGGCGGGCCCGCGGGGGCGTACGGGCCGTGCGGGGCGAACGGCGGCCGGTAGCCGGTGGGCTCCACCGGCGGCACGGGCACGGTCACCGCGGTGGGCATCGGCGCGGCGGCCGGCACGGTGACCGGTGCTGCCGCGTAGTCCGGGGGCAGGTAGGTCGCGCCGGGCCGGCTGCGTGGCGGCTGGCCGCCGGCCGTGTTGCGGCTCACCACGAGCGCGGCGATGACCAGCCCGATCGCGGCGATGACGGCGACCTCGAAACTGTTGGTCACCGCACCGATCATGATCACCGTGAGTACGCCGATCACCAGCGTCAGCGTGGACGAAGTGCCCGAGTAGCCGCGGCCGAACAGCGCCTCGACCGGCGAGGAGCTGTCGCCCTCGGCCGGGGTGAGCAGCCAGGCCGCCAGGTAGATGACGATGCCCACGCCGAAGACGGAGAGCACGCCGATCAGCACCCGCCACAGCAGCGGGTCGGTCTTGGTGGCGCGGCCCAGCGCGCCGCACACGCCGGCCAGGTAGCGGCCGTGGCGCGGCCGGATCAGGCCGTACGGCGCCGCCCAGGAGACGTAGGGGGACGACTCGCCCGGGGGAGGGGGTGGAGCCTGTGCCGCGGGCGGGGCCTCCGCGGAGGGCGCCGCGCCGGGGGGCGTCGGGGTCTCATCGCTCATGCTGTCGATAGTCCCGCTGAGCAGGCCTGACCTGCCTCAGGCGGCGACCCTGAGCGGACCCTGAGAATGTGCGGCGGCCCATCTCCGGGGCCTCACCCGTGGGCGATGGCGTCCACCTCGTGAAACCATCGACCCTGTGCAGCCCTCCGTGCCCGAGTCCCCCCGCCTGACCCGCTCCCGCTCCGACCGCCTGGTCGCCGGGGTGGCCGGGGGCATCGCCGCGAACGTACGGCTGTCACCGACGCTGATCCGGATCGCCTTCGTCCTGCTGCTGCCCATCAACGGCCTCGGCGCGCTCCTCTATGCCGCCTTCTGGGCCGTGCTGCCGGCCGGGCCGGGGGAGACCCGTCCCCGCTCGCTGTGGCGGCTGGCCCCCTTCGTGCTGGCCGGGCTGGCGCTGATGACGGTCAGCACGCTGATCAACCACAACGGCGGGATCGGGATGACCGTCGGCTGGCTGGTGGCTCTGGTCGCCGTCGGCGCGGGCATCATCTGGCACCAGAGCGACCCGGACCGCCGCCAGCGCTGGTCCGACGAGTCGCCGTCGGCCCCCTGGCTGGCCGCCCTCTCCGACGGGGACCGCCGGATCTACCTGCTGCGCTTCCTGGCCGGCGGGGTGCTGGTCGCGGTGGGCATCCTCGGCCTGGTCTTCCTCTACTCCCCGGTCGCCAACGTCTCCTGGGCCGACATGTGGCGGGCGATCGCGTTCGCGCTGGTCGCACTCGCCGGCGTCGGCCTCGTGGCGGCGCCGGTGCTGTGGCGCACGCTGACCGCGCTGCGCGCCGAGCGCGAGGGCCGTATCCGCGAGCAGGAACGCGCCGAGCTCGCCGCGATGGTGCACGACCAGGTGCTGCACACGCTGGCGCTGATCCAGCGCAACGCGGCCGATCCGGCGGCCGTGCAGCGCATCGCCCGGGGCCAGGAGCGCAGCCTGCGCAACTGGCTCTACCAGCCCACCGGCTCACCGACCGAGCATTTCGCCGCGGCGCTCCAGCAGGCCGCCGCGGAGGTGGAGGACACCTACGGCATCGCCGTGGAGGCGGTGGTGGTCGGTGACCGCCTGGTGGACGACAAGGTGTCCGCGATCGTCGCCGCGGCGCGCGAGGCGCTGGTCAACGCGGCCCGCCATGCCAAGGTCAAGACCGTGTCGTTGTACGCCGAGGCGGAGCCGACCATGCTGAGCGTGTTCGTCCGCGACCGCGGCACCGGTTTCGACCTCAACGGTGTCGAGGAGCGGCGGCACGGCGTCCGTGGTTCGATCATCGGGCGCATGTCGCGGCACGGCGGCCACGCGGAGATTCGCAGCGAGGTCGGCGAGGGCACCGAGGTCAGGCTGACCATGACGGTCACCTCGCCGAAGGAGCCGAAGGAGACACCGGCATGAGCGGGCGACGGCACACACGGCAGACATCGGGCATGAGTGGACGGACCGGGAAAATCATGTTGCACGGTTCGGCTCAGGCACGTGACGAGCGCAGCGAGGAGCGGGCATGAGCGAGGACGTGGGCGGGCAGCGGTTGCGGGTGTTCCTGGTCGACGACCACGGGATGTTCCGGGCGGGCGTGCGGGCCGAGCTGGGGGGCCACGTCGACGTGGTCGGCGAGGCGGCGACGGTGGCCCAGGCCGTGTCGATGATCGGCTCGGTGGTCCCGGACGTGGTGCTGCTGGACGTGCACATGCCGGACGGCGGCGGCCGCGCGGTGCTCGACGCGGTGCGCAAGACCCAGCCGCAGGTGCGCTTCCTGGCGCTGTCGGTCTCCGACGCGGCCGAGGACGTGATCGGCCTGATCCGGGCGGGCGCGCGCGGCTACGTCACCAAGACGATCTCCCCGGACGACCTGGTGGACGCGATCCGGCGAGTGGCCGACGGGGACGCGGTCTTCTCACCCCGGCTGGCCGGATTCGTGCTGGACGCCTTCGCCGCGCGGCCGGACGCGCCGGTGGCCGACCCGGAGCTGGACCAGCTGACCAACCGGGAACGCGAGGTGCTGCGGCTGCTGGCGCGGGGGTACGCGTACAAGGAGATCGCCAAGGAGCTGTTCATCTCCATCAAGACGGTGGAGACCCACGTCTCCAATGTGCTCCGCAAGCTGCAGATGTCCAACAGATATGAATTGTCGCGTTGGGCCGCAGATCGACGCCTCGTGTGACTCTCGGTATCGCCCACAGGCTGGGATGCCAGTTACCATCGTGTTTCGTTCCTCGATCAACTTCATGATCAAACGGTGCTATATCCGCTGGTCAAAAAGCTACGTCGAGATGTGAAGGATTTCTTGACGGGATATCGGCGTCGTCCCGTCTCGGTA
Organism: Catellatospora paridis; assembly: GCF_009720365.1. Lineage (GTDB taxonomy): Bacteria > Actinomycetota > Actinomycetes > Mycobacteriales > Micromonosporaceae > Catellatospora > Catellatospora paridis. Next base: position 81,934 of record NZ_WBZD01000038.1, read on the forward strand.
ACGGGTTGGTATCAGGCCCTTCCGGCGCGTGCACACGGGGTGCGAAAGTGTGGCCACCTCACACCCCCTCGTGAGCGCCTGAGGAGGCACACGCATGCGTGGGATTACCCCATGGAAGGTGACAGTCGGTCTGACCGCTGTCGCCCTGGCCGCAGCTGGTTGCACCAGCACGCCTGAGCCGGAAGCACCCAAGAACGACGGCTCGTTCATCATCAGCTGGAGCGAGCCCCAGAACCCGCTGGTGCCGGCCGGTACCTCGGAGACCCAGGGCGGCGTGGTCATCGACGCGCTCTTCACCGGTCTGACGAACTACGCGGCTGCCGACGCCAAGACCGAGATGGCGAACGCCGAGTCGATCACCTCCGCTGACGGCGGCACGACCTGGACCGTCAAGCTCAAGTCGGGCTGGAAGTGGCACGACGGCACGCCGGTCACCGCGAAGAACTACGTGGACGCGTGGAACTACGCGGCGTACTCGCCGAACGGTCTGATCAACGGCACGTTCTTCGGTGACATCAAGGGCTACAGCGACGTTGTCAGCGAGGACCCGGACGGTCCGGACAAGCCTCAGGTGGCCCCGAAGCCGGCCAAGGACAAGCTCGACGGTCTGAAGGTCGTCGACGACAACACGTTCGAGGTGACCCTGGGCGGCCCGTCGAACCTGTGGCCGATCAAGGTCGGTTACTCGGCGTTCATGCCGCTGCCGGACGTGTTCTTCAAGGACCCGGCTGCCTTCGGCCAGAAGCCGATCGGCAACGGCCCCTTCAAGCTCGACTCGTGGACCAAGAACGTCGAGCTGAAGGTCACCCGTAACGACGACTACCAGGGCACCGACAAGCCGAAGGTGAAGGACGTCGTCTTCCGCGTCTACACCGACGACGCCGCCGCCTACGAGGACGTCAAGAACGGCACCATCGACTTCCAGCAGCAGGTTCCGTCGGCCAAGCTGGTCGGCGACCTGTACAAGACGGACTTCGGCGCGGACCGCTCGAGCAACAAGCCGGTCTCGTCGTCGGCCTTCATCGCGCTGCCGACCTGGCTGCCGGGTTACAACGACCCGAAGGTGCGCCAGGCGATCTCGATGGCGATCGACCGCAAGCTGATCGTCGAGAAGATCTTCAACAACACGCGCATCCCGATGAACGGCTGGGTCAACCCGAACATGGCCGGTTACAAGGACGGCTCGTGTGGCGAGTTCTGCACCTTCGACGCCGCCAAGGCCAAGGCGCTGTACGACTCGGCGACCACCAAGCCGAAGGAGATCTCGATCGCCTACAACGGTGACGCCTCGCACAAGCCGTGGGTCGACGCCGTCTGTAACAGCATCGCGACCGCCCTGTCGGTGACCTGCACCGGCAAGCCGTTCCCGACCTTCGGCGAGTTCCGGACCCTGGTCACCACCCAGAAGATGACGGGCATGTCCCGCGCCGGCTGGCAGGCTGACTACCCGCACATCGAGAACTGGCTGAACCCGCTGCTCAAGACGGGTGCCTCGTCCAACGACGGCAAGTTCTCGGACGCGGCGTTCGACGCCAAGCTGAAGGAGGCCGACGGCACTGCCGACCTTGCGGCCGCCGAGAAGCTGTACCAGGACGCCGAGGCGATGCTGCCGGCTCTCATGCCGACCATCCCGCTGTGGCACTCGTCGCAGCAGACCGTGTGGTCCGCGAAGCTCGCGACCGTCACCATCAACACCTTTGGCGAGCTGGACCTGGCCACCGTCACGGTCAAGTGAGCTAGGCACCGGATATGAACCGGCGTGCCGTGCCCGCGAGGGCCCGACACGCCGGCGGGTCCGACCCCAGGTGACGCGGCGGGTGACCGCCGTGGCATGTGGGGTCGGCCCTATCTCGGCGAGGCTCAGTGAGGAGTAGTCATGGGGCGATATGCCCTCCGCCGTTTGCTGCAGGCGATCCCTGTCTTCATCGGCACCACCTTTCTCATCTGGTTCCTGGTGTGGGGACTACCAGGTGATCCTTTTGCGGGACGCTGTGGCGAACGGCAGTGCCCGCCCGCGTACGTCCAGTTCATGACCGACAAGTTCGGCCTGGACGACCCGCTGCCTGTGCAGTACCTGAACTACCTGACCAACCTGCTACGCGGCGAGTTCGGCCAGACCTTCAACGGCACCGAGATCGGCGACCTGCTGGCGCAGGCCTTCCCCGTCTCGATCAAGCTCGCGCTGGTGGCCGTCGCCGCCGAGGCGCTGATCGGCATCACCGCCGGCGTGCTCACCGGCCTGCGCCGGGGCAGCTTCATCGACAACCTGGTGCTGGTGTCGACCCTGGTCCTGATCGCAACGCCGATCTTCGTGATCGGCCTCGTGGCCCGCTACTCCCTGGGGCTGGCGTCGGTGTCGCCGGAGGCGCCCCTGGTGGAGCTGATCATCCCGGGTCTCATCCTGGGCAGCGGCTCGCTGGCGTACATCACTCGGTTGACCCGGGTGAACCTGGTGGAGAACCGGCGTGCCGACTACGTGCGGACCGCGGTTGCCAAGGGCCTGGCCCCCAGCCGTGTCACGGGTGTGCACCTGCTGCGCAACTCGATGATCCCGGTCGTCACCTGGCTCGGCCTCGACCTCGGCTCGCTCATGGGCGGCGCCATCGTCACCGAGGGCATCTTCAACATCCGCGGCATCGGCGGGCTGCTGTTCGACTCCATCAACCGCAGGCAGTCCGGCGTCGTGGTGTCGATCGTGGCGATCCTGGTGCTCGTCTACCTCATCGTCAACCTGATCGTCGACCTTCTGTACGGGGTCTTGGACCCGAGGATCCGCTATGAGTAGCCCGGAAGTGGCCACGCCCACGGCCGAGGCCGCCCCGATGCCGGTGACCCCGGCGGTCGTGGAGTCGGCCCCCAAAAAGGACAAGCCGCGCAGCCTGTGGACGGACGCCTGGTACGAGCTGCGGCGCAAGCCGCTGTTCGTGATCTCCGCGATCATGATCACGATCTTCGTGCTGATGGCCGCGTTCCCGTCGCTGTTCAGCTCCGTCGATCCGCAGGCGGCCGACCTCAACAGGAGCCTGACCCCGCCCGACTTCGGCAGCTGGTTCCAGTTCGGCAAGCAGGGCCAGTTCGGGTTCGACCTGCAGGGCAAGGACATCTACGCCCGGACGATCTACGGCGCCCGCGCCTCGATCGTGGTGGGCCTGTCGGCGGTCCTCGGTAACATGCTGCTGGGCGGGACCTTCGGCATCCTGAGCGGCTACCTGGGCGGCTGGACGGACACGCTGCTGGCGCGGTTCGGCGACATCTTCCTCGGCCTGCCGTTCGTGCTCGGCGCGCTGGTCATCCTGTCGACCTTCGCCCCGGTGCAGGACAGCCCGAGCGCGCTCCGCATCACCAGCCTGGTGATCATGACGTTCATCGCGCTGGGCTGGCCGTCGTTCGCCCGCATCATGCGGGCGGCGGTGCTGTCCACCAAGCAGCTCGACTACGTGCATGCCGCGCAGGCGCTGGGCGCCCGGCCGGGCCGGGTCATCTTCCGGCACGTCCTGCCCAACGCCATCGCTCCGATGGTGGTCGTCGGCACGATCACGCTCGGCGGGTACATCGGCGCGGAGGCGACGCTGTCCTTCCTCGGCGTCGGCCTGCGGGAGCCGGTCGTCTCCTGGGGCATCATGATCGGCGACGGCCGCAACTACATGGAGACCGCGCCCTACATCATGGCGTTCCCCGCCGCGTTCCTCGCCATCGCGGTGCTCAGCTTCGTCATGCTCGGCGACGCCGTGCGCGACGCACTCGACCCGAAGCTGCGCTAGGAGGCGTCGTGAGTGACATCAAGGTGAAAACGGCGCCGGTGCAGGGCGTCAACGGCGGCTCCGCGAGCCACCTGCTCGAGATCGAGAACCTGCACGTCGAGTTCCGCACCCGGGACGGCGTGGCCAAGGTGATCAACGGTGTGTCGTACCACGTGGACGCCGGTGAGACGTTGGCGGTGCTCGGCGAGTCGGGCTCCGGCAAGAGCGTGACGGCGCAGACCATCATGGGCATCCTCGACACCCCGCCGGGCTTCGTGACGGGCGGTTCCATCCGCTTCCGCGGCAAGGATCTGCTCACCATGGGCAAGGATGAGCGACGGCTGGTCCGCGGCGAGGGCATCGCGATGGTGTTCCAGGACGCGCTCTCGGCGCTCAACCCGGTCTTCACGGTCGGGTTCCAGATCGCCGAGCTCTTCCGCAAGCGGCGGGGCATGAGCCGCGCCGACGGCTACAAGCGCGCGACGGAGCTGCTGGACCTGGTCAAGATCCCGGCGGCGAAGGCGCGCCTGAGGGACTTCCCGCACCAGTTCTCCGGCGGCATGCGCCAGCGCGTCATGATCGCCATGGCGCTGGCTCTCGACCCCGAGGTGCTGATCGCGGACGAGCCCACCACGGCACTCGACGTGACGGTGCAGGCCCAGATCATGGACCTGCTGGCGGAGATCCGCCGCGACCGGAACATGGGCATGATCCTGATCACCCACGACCTCGGCGTGGTCGCCGACGTCGCGGACCGGATCGCGGTCATGTACGCGGGCCGGATCGTGGAGCAGGCCGACGTGCACAACCTGTATGGCAAGCCCTGCCACCCGTACACGCTGGCCCTGCTGGACTCGCTGCCGCGCCTGGACCTCAAGGGCCAGGAGCTCAACACCATCAAGGGTCTTCCGCCCAACCTGCTGCGCGTCCCCTCGGGCTGCGCGTTCCACCCGCGGTGCCAGATGGCGCGTGACATCTGCTCGACCCAGCGCCCCGCGCTGATCGAGCTGGGTGGCGTCCGGTCCAGCGCCTGTCACTTCGCAGAGGAGCTGTACGGCCGTGAGTGAAGTGATCCTCGAAGTACGCGACCTGGTCAAGCACTTCCCGATCCGCCAGGGCATCGTCTTCAAGCGGACCATCGGGCAGATCAAGGCCGTCGACGGCGTCTCGCTCGACCTGCACAAGGGCGAGACCCTGGGCATCGTCGGAGAGTCGGGCTGTGGCAAGTCGACGCTGGCCAAGCTGCTGATGAACCTGGAGAAGCCGACCTCCGGCGAGGTGCGCTACCAGGGGCGGGACGTGCTGCGGCTCAACCCGGCCGACCAGCGCCGGCTGCGCCGCAACATCCAGCTGGTCATGCAGGACCCGTACACCTCGCTCAACCCGCGGATGACCGTGGGCGACATCGTCGGGGAGCCTTTCGAGATCCACCCCGAGGTCGCGCCCAAGGGCGAGCGGCGGCGCAAGGTGCAGGAACTGCTGGACGTGGTCGGCCTCAACCCCGAGCACATCAACCGCTACCCGCACCAGTTCTCCGGCGGACAGCGCCAGCGCATCGGCATCGCCCGTGCGCTGGCCCTCAAGCCCGAGGTCATCGTCTGCGACGAGCCCGTGTCGGCACTCGACGTGTCGATCCAGGCGCAGGTGATGAACCTGCTGGACCAGCTGCAGAACGAGTTCAACCTGTCGTACATCTTCATTGCCCACGACCTGTCGGTGGTGCGCCACATCGCCGACCGGGTGGGCGTGATGTACCTCGGCAAGATGGTCGAGGTCGGCACCGACGACGACATCTACATCCGGCCCACGCACCCGTACACGCAGGCTCTGCTGTCCGCGGTGCCGGTGCCGGACCCCACGGCGCGTCAGCGCAAGGCGGTCATCCGGTTGGAGGGCGACGTCCCGTCGCCGGCCAACCCGCCGTCGGGCTGCCGTTTCCGTACCCGGTGCTGGAAGGCACAGGAGATCTGCGCGACGGAGCCGCCGCTGCTGCAGATCCGCCCCACCTCGGGGCACCCGAGCGCATGCCACTTCGCGCAGGAGCGGGACGTGGTGCACGCGGGGTAGGAGTGTCTCCCGGTGGCGAACGGTCAGGTGGGGTTGAGCCTCCGGCCGGACCGCCCGCCACCGGGTCAACATAGAGCAGGGCACCGTCCGCGTAGCGGGCGGTGCCCTGTGCATGTGGGCTGGATTGCGTCAGCCTGGTGAGGAGGTCGTCGTCGCCCGCGGTAGCGGCCGCTCGGCGTCAGCTGGAGCGCAGCGGAAGATGACGTCGATTAAGGCCGCGGTAGCCGGCGAGCATGTCACAGCGGACCGCGGCCGGCGCGGAGGATGAGCAGGGCGAGCTGGGTGCCGTCGGGGCCGAGTTCGGCGCGGAAGCGGTCCATGATCTCGCGCTCGCGGCTGAGCACCAGGCGGGTGCCGCCGGAGGCGACGCGGGTCTTGCCGACCTGCTGCGAGATCGCGGCACGCTCCTTCCACAGCGCGATGAGGGCGGCGTCGATCTGGTCGATGCGCTCACGCATCGAGCTGATCTCCGTTGCGGCCTCCGGCGCGGTGGTGCCGGTCTCGTGGGCGATGGCGCTCATGTGGGACTCCTCAGTGGGATTGTCGCTCACCAGTGGCCGGGACAAAGGCGAAAGCCCCGGGCTCTGGGAGCCCGGGGCTTTCGTGAGGTCTGTGTGCTCAGGCGCGACCTACGACTGCCGGGTTCCCGGAGCCATAGGTAAAGTAGAACGCCTGGTTGATCACGTTGCCAAGTATGCCATGGATACCTCGCCGCGCAAGCACGTCGACCATCATGTGAGACCTCGATCTATCCGAGTGGCGGGTCAGCCGAGCTTGGTGATGCGGTTGGCCGGACCGGGGGTGACCGGTCCCGTGGCCAGGTGCGCCACCAGCGCGTCGACGTCGAACCCGGGCGCGTAGACCCGTCCCGTGCCCGCGGTCAGCGCCGTGAAGTTGTCGCCGCCGTTGGCCAGGAAGTCGTTCGTCGTCACCTGGTAGGAAGCCGCCGGGTCGATCGGCGTGCCGTTGAGCGTCAGGCCGGAGACCCGGCTGCCCAGCGGCAGGGTGCTGTCGTAGGAGTAGGAGAAGCCCGCCGAGATCTGGAGGATCTTGGTGGTGTTCTGCCCGGCGTGGCCGGCGAACTGCTGCTCCAGCACCGCGTCGAGCTGCGCCCCGGTCAGCGACTGGGTCACCACCAGGTTGTTGAACGGCTGAACGGTGAACGCCTCGCCGTAGGTCACCTGGCCCGCGGCCTCGCCACCGGGCGAGTTCGCGTACGTGATCGCCGCCCGGATGCCGCCCGGGTTCATCAGCGCGAGCTGTGCTCCGGCCGAGGCGGTCCAGGCCAGCTGGGCGTCGGCGATGACGTCGCCGAGCGGGCTCTCGCCGCTGGGCACGACGTCGCGCACGATGTCGGCGGAGATGCTGCCGACGATCCGGTTGGCCAGCGGCGCCACGGCGGTGCGGTACTTGTCCGCGATCGTCTTGGCGGCCGGGTCGGCCAGGGCGGGGTTGCGCACGAACACGCCGGGCGCGGTGGTCTGCCAGGTGCCGTCGGCGTTGCGTACGCCGTTCTCGACGACGACGTTGTGCGCCTCGATCGAGGTGAAGGTGCGGCTGCGGCGGTCCATGTTCAGCGTGATGTCGGTGACCAGCTGGCCGTTGGTGCCGGCGCTGGTGACCACGACCGGCTTGCCCGACTTGTTGGGCAGCGAGCACGAGTAGAAGCGGTGCGTGTGGCCGGAGACCACGACACCGATCTCGTCGCGCAGCCCGGCCACGATCGGGGAGATCACGCCGGTGAACCCGTCGCAGGTGGAGATGTTGCCGGTGGCGCCCTGCTGGCCGCCCTCGTGCAGCAGCAGCACCTGCGCCTTGATGCCGAGCAGGCGCAGCAGGCCGCTCCACAGGTTCGCGGTCTCGACCTCGTCCCGGAAGTCGACCTTGGTGATGCCGGCCGGGTTCACGATGCCCGGGGTGCCCTCCAGCGTCATGCCGATGAAGCCGACCGGCACGCCGTCGATGATCTTCACGTCGACCGGCGGCAGGATGGGCAGCTTGGTGCGCTTGTCGGTGACGTTGGCGGCGAGGTACTGGAACTCCGCGCCCGCGAAGCCGTCACCGGCGAAGCAGCCGTCGACCGGGTGGCAGCCGCCGTGCTGCATACGCTGGAGCTCGGTGACGCCCTCGTCGAACTCGTGGTTGCCGACCGAGCTGACGTCCAGGCCGAGCTCGCTGAGCAGCTCGATGGTGGGCTCGTCGTGGAACGCCGCGCTGACCAGCGGGGTGGCGCCGATCATGTCGCCCGCGCCGACGGTCACGACCTCCTGGCCCGCCGCCTCGCCCTCGGCGCGCAGCTGCTTGACCCAGTGGGCCAGGTATTCGACACCGCCCGCGGGGGTGCCCAGCACCGCCGCACCGCTGCCGGTCGGCGCGTCGATCGCGCCGTGGAAGTCGTTGAACGCGAGCAGGTTGCCGTACGCCGCGTGGTCGGCCGGAGCCGCCGCGGCCATGTTCACCGACACGGGCGTGAGAGGGGTCCACGCGGGGGTCGAGGAAGCGCTCGATCCGCTGCTCAGCGGGATCGTGGCGACGACGGCCAACGCCAGCGCCGGTAGCGCCAGGTGCCGCATCGTGCCTGCCCAGCCCCGAGAACGGGGGTGATTCATGGGGGGCCTCCAGAGTAGGCATCGCGCGGGGGTGCGCGATGATTTATGAAGGCATCCTTGCGTATGCGTTTCTGTCGCGCCACCGTGCATCGGTGACACCTGCGCGACCGTCGCGCTACGGGCCGGTTTCGCGCTCACCGGTGGCGGGCTGGGTCGATGTCGGTGGGGGCGCATAGACTCTCCAGACGATGCATGCGCTCTTCGATCTCCCCGAGATGACACCGTCCGAGACGGCGCCCGGGGGGACGCCCGCCACCGTGAAACCGCCCGCCGAGAAGGCCTCCGGCGGCTCCTGGCCGTCCCAGGGTGACCGGGCCCCCACCGACTCCGGTCCGCGTATAGCGGCGCTCCTGGAGGGCCTCAACGAGCCCCAGCGGGCGGCGGTGACCCACGAGGGCACGCCGCTGCTGATCGTCGCGGGCGCGGGCTCCGGCAAGACCCGCGTGCTGACCCAGCGCATCGCCTACCTGCTGGCTGCCCGCGGCGTGCACCCCGGCGAGATCCTGGCCATCACGTTCACCAACAAGGCCGCCGGTGAGCTGCGGGAACGGGTGGCGCACCAGGTCGGCAACCGGGCCCGGATGATGTGGGTCTCCACGTTCCACTCGGCCTGCCTGCGCATCCTGCGCGCCGAGCACGAGCACGCCGGCCTCAAGTCGACCTTCTCGATCTACGACGCGGACGACTCGCGCCGGCTGATGCAGCTGGTCTCGCGCGAGCTGGACCTCGACCCCAAGCGCTACCCGCCGCGCAGCCTGGCCGCGCAGGTGTCCAACCTCAAGAACGAGCTGGTCGACCCGGAGGCGTTCACCCCGCACGGGCCCGCCGAGCGAGTGCTCGCCGAGGCCTACACGCTCTACCAGCAGCGGTTGCAGCAGGCCCAGGCGCTCGACTTCGACGACATCATCATGCGCACCGTGCACCTGCTGCAGGCCAAACCCGAGGTGACGGAGAAATACCGGCGGCGCTTCCGCCACGTGCTCGTCGACGAGTACCAGGACACGAACCACGCCCAGTACACGCTGGTCAAGGAGCTGGTCGGCGACACCGGCGAGCTGTGCGTGGTGGGTGACGCGGACCAGTCGATCTACGCGTTCCGCGGCGCGACCATCCGCAACATCCTGGAGTTCGAGCGGGACTACCCGCAGGCGCGCACCATCCTGCTGGAGCAGAACTACCGCTCCACGCAGACCATCCTGTCGGCCGCCAACGCGGTCATCGACCGCAACAGCGACCGCAAGCCCAAGCGGCTGTGGAGCGACCAGGGCGCGGGCGAGCAGATCGTCGGATACGTCGCCGACAACGAGCACGCCGAGGCCGACTGGGTGGCCCGAGAGATCGACCGGCTCACCGACGCCGAGTCGGCCCGGCCCGGCGACGTGGCGGTGTTCTACCGCACCAACGCCCAGTCCCGGGTCTTCGAGGACATCTTCATCCGGCTCGGCCTGCCCTACAAGGTCGTCGGCGGGGTGCGCTTCTACGAGCGCAAGGAGGTCCGCGACGCGCTGGCCTACCTGCGGGCGGTGTCCAACGAGGACGACACGGTCAGCATGCGCCGCATCATCAACACCCCCAAGCGGGGTCTCGGCGACCGCGCCGAGGCTGTCGTGGAGGCGCTGGCCGCGCGTGACCGGGTCTCCTTCGGGGCCGCGCTGCGCCGGGCCGCGGAAGCGCCGGGCATCTCGACCCGCGCGGTCAACTCGATCGGCGACTTCCTGGCCATGATGGACTCCGCGCGCGAGCTGGCCCGCACCGCGCCGCCGGAGCAGGTGCTGGAGCTGCTGCTGACCCAGTCCGGCCTGCTCTCGGAGCTGGAGGAGAGCCTCGACCCGCAGGACGAGGGCCGGGTCGAGAACCTGCAGGAACTCGTCAGCGTGGCCCGGGAGTACGCCGAGCGCACCGCCGCGGCCGACGAGACGCCCACCCTGGCCGGCTTCCTGGAGCAGGTCGCGCTGGTGGCCGACGCCGACCAGGTGCCTGCGTCGCCTGGCACGGCGCCCGAGGGCGCCGGCGTGGACGAGCCGAGCTATCAGGGCGTGGTCACGCTGATGACCCTGCACACCGCCAAGGGCCTGGAGTTCCCCGTGGTCTTCCTCACCGGCCTGGAGGACGGGGTCTTCCCGCACCTGCGGTCGCTGGGTGAGGTCAAGGAGCTGGAGGAGGAGCGGCGGCTGGCCTATGTCGGCATCACCCGCGCCCGCCGCCGGCTCTACCTGTCCCGGGCGGTGACCCGCTCGGCCTGGGGGCAGCCGCAGTACAACCCGGCGTCGCGCTTCCTCGAGGAGCTGCCGCCGGAGCTGCTCGACTGGAAGCGCACCGAGGGGGCGTACACCTCCTGGGGTTCGCGCGGCGGCGGCATCGGCGGCCGGGAGCGGGCGCAGGAGCGGGGGAGCGGCACCTTCGTGGGCGGCACCGCGCGGGCCGCGGCGCTCGCGAGCAAGATCGGCATTGACCCGAGCAAGCTGGCCACCGCGAGCGATCTCGCCGGGGCGCCGTCGCTGTCGGCCGGCGACCGGGTCAACCATCAGCGCTACGGCCTGGGCCGGGTGCTCGCCGTGCAGGGCGCGGGGGCGCGGGCCCAGGTGCAGGTCGACTTCGGCGACCAGGTCCTCTGGCTGGTCCTCCGCCACGCCCCCCTGGAGAAGATCTGAGCCCACGCCGATCATCGGCGTGGCGGCGGTGGGTGGATACACGTGTGGGCCCGGATCTGGTGATCCGGGCCCACACGTGTCGGGGGGTGGGGTTTCCGCTGGGGGACGCCGGTGCGCGGTGGCGCACCGACGTCCGGGAGTGCGGGTCAGCAGTTGATCGGCACGCCGCGGGCCTTCAGCCACGCGCTCGGCTCGATCTGGTTCCACATGCCCTTGTGCACCTCGAAGTGCAGGTGGGGGCCGGTGGAGTCACCGGTGGAGCCCTCGTAGCCGAGCAGGTCGCCGGCCTTCACCTTCTGGCCGATCTGCACCGCGTCGCGGCTCATGTGGGCGTAGTGGGTGAAGTAGCCGTCGCCGTGGTCGACGACCACGGAGATGCCGTAGCCGCTGTAGGCCCAGCCGTTGCTGAACACGGTGCCGGGGCCGACCGCGCGGATCGGGGTGCCGGCGGGCTCGGCGAGGTCGACGCCGGCGTGCAGGACGCCCCAGCGCTGACCGAAGCAGGAGGTGACCGGAGCGCCCGGCATGGGGCTGCCCCAGGTGGGGCGGACCTGGACCGGAGCGGCGGCCTTGGCCTTGGGCACCGAGGTGCCGGCCTTCGCCTTGCTCTCCGCGGGCTGGGCCGCCTTGGGCGTGACCGCCTTGGGCGCGGCCTTCGGCGCCGCCTTGGGAGCGGCGAGCTGGGTCTTCGCCGTGGTGCGCGCGGAGCGGTCGGCGCGTTCCGCCGCCGCCTCGCGGCTGACCGTGGACGTCGCCGCCACGGGGGTGACCTCGGTGGGTCCGTTGTCGATGTTGGCTGCGACCAGGCCTACAGACGCGATGCCGGCCAGTGCCGCGACGGCCACGACATGACGCGAGCGGCCGCGGAGGCCGCTTCGGATCTTGTCACTGACGATGTCGTACTGGGCGCGGGCTGCCTTGAGGAGTTCGGTACTGCTGCCTTGCATGAGGTGGGAACCTCCGGGTCTACGTTGACACGGGCTCGAGCTATGTTGCCTGGTCAAAGCAGGTATGGCCAGCCCCGCCAAAAGCCGGATCGGACATGCGGGCGGGTACCACTCGGGAGTTATGTCCCCTTTACGTACCCGGGCCCACCCTGAGTCCCGTCAGGGTCGAGTGACGTGCGCCACCGGATTCCGGTGACCGGGGCCACCGCCGGGCGCAGCAGAACACGACAAAGCCGCCCGGATCTCGCGATACCGGGCGGCTTTGCGGAGGAAATCAGCTCACCGAGCCGTCGTAGGCCTGTTCGATCTCCAATTCGAGGTCGACGCCGTGCGACTTGAACCACGGGATGGGGTTCACCGCCACGTCGTTCACGTGGATCTCGAGGTGGACGTGCGGACCGGTGGAGTGGCCTGTGCTGCCGGAGATGGCGATGATGTCGCCCGCCTTGACCCGCTGGCCTTCCTTGACCATGACGCGGCTGTTGTGCCCGTACGTGGTCTTCAGGCCGTTGCCGTGGTCGATGATCACGTGGTTGCCGTAGCCGCCGTTGTAGCGGGCCAGCACGATGATGCCCTCGTGCATCGCGGCGACGGGCGTGCCCTCGGGCACGGCGATGTCGACGCCCTTGTGCGCTTTGCCCCAGCGCTGACCGAACAGGGAGGTCAGGCGGTAGTCGTGGTTCGGCAGGACCCAGGCGTTCGGGGACTGGGCGATCGAGGTGCTGAGCGAACGGTCCTCGCCACGGCCTGCGCGTTCGGCGGCTTCGAGGCGGGCCCCGCTGAGTTCGGAGGCGGCGGTGTCGCCGACGAGAGCGTCGGTCTTCGCGTCCTTGATGCCGGCTCCGGCACCGAAGGCGACAACCCCTGCACCGACGAAAGCGGTCGTGACTACAGCAAGGTATCTGCTGCGGGGCGGGGCGGGAGCCCGTCGGCGGCCGCGGTAGCGGTCACCCTCCCGTAACAGTGTTGGCCTGTATTGCACGTACAGCCTCCGTCATCGGTGGCGCCGCTGGTTGCCGCGACGCTCTGTCACCCATTTTTGGATGGCACATCTTCGGGTTTTGTCCTTGCGCTGCGGCACAACTTAACCAACCCGTAGGGGTAGGCACAAGCTCCTGTCCGGCATCTCTTCGCTATGTGTGCGACTGTCCGGCCCGACTTACCCGATAGCAACACTATTTGTCGGGAATGCGAGACCTACGGAGAGTAGTGATGCGCGGGGCAGCGCGTATATATAGGTGTCGCGGACAGAGACCGCTGGACCGCTGGCAGTGAACGCCGGTGGGTGGGTTACCGTTCGTTAAGGTCAGTACGGCGGAGAGGTGAGCACTGATGGGCACTCGTATTCGCGTGGTCGTCGCCAAGCCCGGGCTCGACGGGCACGACCGGGGCGCGAAGGTGGTGGCCAGAGCCCTGCGCGACGCGGGTATGGAGGTCATCTACACCGGCCTGCACCAGACCGCGGAGCAGATCGTGGAGACCGCGATCCAGGAGGACGCCGACGCGGTCGGCCTGTCCGTGCTGTCCGGCGCGCACATGACCCTCTTCCCGCGGGTCGTCGAGCTGCTGCGCGAGCGCGGCGCCGGCGACATGGTGGTGTTCGGCGGCGGCATCATCCCCGACGCGGACATCCCCGAGCTGGAACGGCTCGGCGTGGCCAAGGTGTTCACGCCCGGGGCGACGACCCACGCCATCGTGGACTGGGTGCGGGCCAACGTGGCGACCGCGCAGCCTGCCTGACCTCATACCCCTGATAAATCCGCACCCCCGCGCCGGACCGGCTCGGGGGTGCGTGCGTGCTCCGGACGACCTCACACGGATACGCAGAAAGGGAGGAGCCGGACGCACCCCTCACACGTCCGGCTCCTCTATGCACGATGCCCCGCCGCCACCCCTCGACCGACAGGGCATCGGCCGTTTGTGTCATCCTGCCTCGGCCGTTCCGGCCTCAGCTCTCTGACATCAGACTCAACGACGGCCGGTGGCCGGGGTTACGGGCATGCACAGGGTCACCGAAAAGAGTGACGGGCTGCTAGGTTCACGCGCCATGACCAGCCCTGACCCCACGGCGGGCACCCCCGCCCCCGCAGCCGTCCCGACGTTGCGGCAGCTCATCCCGGCGGGCCTGCCGGTGACGGTGCAGCTCGCCGGCACCTGGCGGCATCTGCTCGCGCACCGCCGCGGCGAACTCGTGTTGATGATCCTGCTCGCCCTCTTCATGCTCCCCACCGGGACGTACCTGCTGCTGCACGCCCAGGAGACGGTGCACAGCGCCAAGTACGGCGACGTGAACAGCGGCATGCTCGGGCTCGGCGCGCTCGTGCTCGTGCTGGGCCTGCTGGCGTGGCTGCCGATCTCGGCCGGGCGCCAGCTGCGCCCGGTGCAGCTCGCCGCCGACGCCGACGGGGTGTACGTCAGGCCCTTCCTCGACAAGGCCCGGGTGCTGCACCTGCCCTGGGCGGACGTCGAGTCGGTGTACGTGCGCAACTGGCACGGCCCGCAGCTGTGCGTGAAGCCCCGCGACGCCCGCATCGAACCCCAGTTCAACCTCGCGAAGCAGGGCAACGTGGAGAACCGGGCCGGTACCGCCGTCGCACAGCGGCGGCGGATGAAGAAGCTGGGCACCAACATCCACGTGCCGGTCGCCGCGGCCCCGGGCACCCCGGCCGAACTCCTGGCCGCGCTGCGCTACCAGGCCGCGGGCCGGGTGCCGGTCGAGATGCTCGGCTGAGCCCCCGCCGACGCGCCGTCCGGCGCCGCACGGCGGCATTCGGGCCGGGCCGGGCCGGCGGCGGACGGCGCCCGGTGTGCAGTTGGGCACACCGGGCGGTCGTGCCGATACGTTGCGCTGACCGACCGTTAGGCTGCGCGGAAGGCCCAGCCAGCGGAGGATGGGCAATGGTCCCTACGCGTCGCAGCGGGCGTCCAGCCCGCGACGCCATGGGCTGGACACGAAGAGGTATCGGTGGACCTGTACGAGTACCAGGGGCGCGATGTCTTCGAGAAGCACGGTCTGCCCGTGCTCGCCGGTGGCGTCGCCGAGACCCCGGAGGAGGCCCGCGCCATCGCCGAGCGCCTGGGCGGCCGGGTCGTCGTCAAGGCGCAGGTGAAGGTCGGCGGCCGCGGCAAGGCCGGCGGCGTCAAGCTCGCCGCCGATGCGACCGAGGCGTACGACCGCGCGAACGACATCCTTGGCATGGACATCAAGGGCCACACGGTCCACAAGGTGATGCTGGCCGAGACGGCCGACATCGTCGAGGAGTACTACTTCTCCTACCTGCTGGACCGGGCGAACCGCACCTTCCTGTGCATCGCCAGCGTCGCCGGCGGCATGGAGATCGAGACCGTCGCCGAGGAGCAGCCGGACAAGGTCGCGAAGATCGCGATCGACGCCAATCGCGGCGTCGACGAGGCGCTGGCGCGTGAGATCGTCACCGCCGGCCACTTCCCGGCCGAGGTCGCCGACCAGGTCGTGGACATCGCGATCAAGCTGTGGCAGACCTTCCGGGCCGAGGACGCGACGCTGGTCGAGGTCAACCCGCTCGCGAAGATCAGCTCCGGCAAGGTGCTGTGTCTGGACGCGAAGGTGACGCTGGACGAGAACGCCGGCTTCCGCCACGCCGACCACGAGGCGCTGGAGGACAAGGCCGCGGTCGACCCGCTGGAGCAGGCCGCCAAGGCCAAGGACCTCAACTACGTCAAGCTCGACGGCGAGGTCGGCATCATCGGCAACGGCGCGGGCCTGGTCATGTCCACCCTGGACGTGGTCGCGTACGCCGGTGAGCAGTTCGGTGGGGTCAAGCCCGCGAACTTCCTCGACATCGGCGGCGGCGCGTCCGCGGAGGTCATGGCGAACGGTCTGGAGATCGTGCTGTCCGACCCGGCCGTGAAGAGCGTGTTCGTCAACGTCTTCGGCGGCATCACCGCGTGCGACGCGGTCGCCAACGGCATCGTGCAGGCGCTGGCCATGCTGGAGGGTCGCGGCGAGTCCGTGACCAAGCCGCTGGTCGTACGCCTCGACGGCAACAACGCCGAGGCCGGTCGAGCGATCCTCGACAGCGCGAACAACCCGCTCGTGCAGCGGGTGGACACCATGGACGGCGCCGCCAAGCGCGCCGCCGAGCTCGCTGCGGCTGGGAAGTGATCTGACATGGCTATCTGGCTCACCAAGGACTCCAAGGTCATCGTCCAGGGCATGACCGGCTCCGAGGGCTCCAAGCACACCCGCCGCATGCTGGCCGCGGGCACCCAGATCGTGGGCGGCGTCAACCCGCGCAAGGCGGGCACCTCGGTCGACTTCGACGGCACCGCGGTGCCCGTGTTCGGCTCGGTGGCCGACGCGATGAAGGAGACCGGCGCGGACGTCACCGTCATCTTCGTGCCGCCGGCGTTCACCAAGGACGCCGTCGTCGAGGCGATCGACGCGGGCATCGGCCTGGCCGTCGTGATCACCGAGGGTGTGCCGGTGCACGACACCGCCGCCTTCTGGGCGCACGCGGTGGAGACCGGCAACAAGACCCGGATCATCGGTCCGAACTGCCCCGGCGTCGCGTCCCCGGGCGCCAGCAACGCGGGCATCATCCCGGCCGACATCGCCGGCTCCGGCCGCATCGGCCTGGTGTCGAAGTCCGGCACGCTGACCTACCAGCTCATGTACGAGCTGCGGGACATCGGCTTCTCGACCGCCGTGGGCATCGGCGGCGACCCGATCATCGGCACCACGCACATCGACGCGCTCGCGGCCTTCCAGGACGACCCGGAGACCGAGGCCATCGTCATGATCGGTGAGATCGGCGGCGACGCCGAGGAGCGGGCGGCCGAGTTCATCAAGGCGCACGTGACCAAGCCGGTGGTCGGCTACATCGCCGGCTTCACCGCCCCGCCCGGCAAGACCATGGGCCACGCGGGTGCGATCATCTCGGGCTCGTCCGGCACCGCCGACGCCAAGAAGGCGGCGCTGGAGGCGGCCGGGGTCAAGGTCGGCAAGACGCCGTCGGAGACCGCTCGCCTGATGCGCGAGGTCATGTCCGGCCGCTGAGGCCGTACGCACGTGAAACGGTGGGCGTCCTCCCAGGTCGGGAGGACGCCCACCGTTCGTTTGGGTCAGTAGCCGCGGTGGTTGTACATGTTGCCGCTGAACGCGCCGGCGACGCAGGCCAGGATCACGCCGATCACCGCCAGCGCGGTGAACGCGATGCCGAGCCAGAAGGCGACCTTGCCCAGCGTCTGGTCCGCGCCCCGTTCCCGGGCCTCCTTCATGGACAGCCAGCCGAACAGGATGCCCAGCGGCGCGCAGCAGAACACGGCGACGACGATGCCGATGATTCCGTAGATCATCGCCAGGTCCTTGCCGCCGCTCGGTCCCGGCGTCACGCCGTACGGCGGAGGCGGAGGCGGAGGCGGCGGTGGCGGTGGCGGCGGGTTGAGCGGCGGTGGCGCCGGTGGAGGGGTCACCGGCGGCGGCTCATAGGGCGGCAGCGGGTCGTTCGTCATGGGTTTCCCCTATCCCGACTAGTTCAGTTGAACTTCATCCCGCCGCTGGAGTAGCGGATGCCGTAGATGATGTTCCAGATGATGCCGATGACACCGACGGCCATCGCGATGTAACCCAGCGTCGGCTTCTTGCCGACCTTCTGCGCCTCCTTCACCGACAGCCAGCCCAGGACCAGGCCGATGAGGCCGCAGCAGCAGAGGCCCAGGACGATGCCGAGCACGCCGTACAGCGTCACGCGGTCGCCGCCCTTGCCCGGCATGCCCGACGGCGTCCCGTAGGGCGGCGGGCCCGGTGGCGGTGGCGGCACCGGCGGCGGTGGAGGTGGCGGCGGCACTGACGGCGGTGGCGGTGTGTAGGTCACGACAAGCCTCCTCGATGAACGACCTTGTTCGCAGCGTATCCCTCCTAACTCGCATATCGGGTCGAAATGGCCACGGGGTAGGGTTCATCGTCAACCCGGCTCGTTTGTGGTTAGGTAGCGCCTGATGACGGAGCAAGGTGAGTCCCTCGGCGTGCAGCCTGAGCTGCGGCCCGCTGCGCCCGGCGAGGGTTTGGACGCATATTCGCGGTCGTCTGGGGACGGCTCGCGTCCCGCCGCGCCGCAGACCCGCGCGTCCGGCCCGGCTCCGTCCGAACACGATGCCGCCGCACCGGAGCGCGCCCCCCGCGACACGCCCGGCGGCGCGGCCGAAACGGACACCGACGCGAGCCCCGGCGCCCACGCCGCCGAAACGGACACCCCCCGCCACCCCGTCGCCCCCGCTGCGGCCGAGGACGCGAGCCACCGCGATGCCGCCGACGCGGATCCGGGCTCCGGCGGGTTCGCTGACGATCCGGCGCTGGGCACTCGGGACACCGTCAAGATCGATCTGGCGCAGCTGGCGGCGCGGGAGACGGTCAAGATCGACGTGAGCCGCCCCGTGCCGCGGGAGCCGCTGGACGACGAGATCGCCACCATGGAGACCGTGCTGCTGCCGCGCGGCCGCCCGGCCGGCATGCTGCGCCCGCGGGGGGCGCCGCTGCCGGTGGCGGCGCTGGTCAACACCGGCTGGGCGACCTTGCTGGTGCTCGGGCCGCTGATGCTGCTGACGGTGGCCGCGCGGGCCGCCGAGGGAGCCGTGGACTGGGGGCTGTCGCTGCGCCTGGTGCTGTCCGCCTGGCTGCTCGGGCACGGTGTTCCGATCACCGTGCCGGTCAACGGTCAGCTGGGCACGATGGAGCTGGCGCCGCTGGCGCTCACCGCGTTCGCGCTGTGGCGGGTCAACCGGGCCGGGGTGCACACGACCCGGGCGATGGGAGCCCAGGGCAGCGGGTCGATCCGGCACGCGGTGCTGGGCACGCTGGCCGTCGCGGCGGTGTACGGCTGCTTCGGGGTGCTCGCCGCCGCGCTGGCCGACGGGCCGGGACTGTTCGTGACGCCGTGGCGCGCCGGGCTGCACTTCGTGGTGCTGGGCGCGGTGGGGGGCGCGGTCGGGGTGCTGCGCAGCGGCGGGGTGCTGCGCCGGCTGGCCCGGCGCACGCCGGTCGTGCTGCGCGACGGCGTACGGGCCGGCGTGGTCGCCGCACTGCTGGTGCTGGCGGTCGGCGCGGGCGCGGTGGGCCTCGCGGTGGCGATGAACGGGACACAGGCCACCCACGACCTCGCCGGGTTCTCCACCGGCGTGTTCGGCCAGGCCGGGCTGACCCTGCTGAGCCTGGTGTACGGGCCGAACTTCGCCGTCTGGGCGGCTTCCTACCTGCTGGGTCCGGGGTTCGCCGCGGGCACCCTGCCGCTGACCCACCTGCCGGTGTTCGCCGGGGTGCCGACCGGCCCGCTCCAGGGGCTGGGATGGCTGCTCACCGTGCTGCCGCTGCTCGGCGGCGTGGCCGCGGCGGTGCTCATGGCACGGCGGCGGCTGCGCCCGCGCCGGTCCCGGCTCGGCGACGTGCTCACGCCGCAGCCTCGATGGCTGCGCCTGTGCGGCTCGACGCTGACCGCCGCAGTGGTGGCCGGGGCGCTGCTGGCCGCCGCGGCGTACGCGTCCGGCGGGGTGCTGCCGGTGACCGGTCCGGTGCGCACCGGACCGGTGGTGTGGCAGGTCGCGGCGATGGGGGCGCTGGTGGTGGCGCTCGGTGGTCTGCTCGGGGTCGCCGGGTCCTGGGCGGTGCACGGTCTGCGGAAAGAGACCGACGGGCGGCCCGCCGTGCGGACCGCCCGTCAGCTGGTGCAGTGACGGCTGGTCACATGCCCGCGGCGCCGTTGGCGCCGAGCACGAAGACCTGCAGGGCGCAGCAGACGCAGCCGAGGGCCCAGCCGATGCCGCCGATGATGAGGGCGAGCTTCGACCACTTCTTGGACTCGGCCGCTGCGGCCTGGGCGCCCGCGTAGTCGCCCGCCTGCAGCAGCGGGTTGACCTTGTTGGCGTTGATGATGGCCGGGATGGCCAGCGGCCAGAACAGGAAGATCGAGACGATCGACATCGTCAGGTTGTTGTCGATCTGCGGCTGCTGGGAACCGTAGGTCATGGAGACTCCAGGGGTGTCGGGGTGGTGGCTCGGAGTGAGCCGTTGCCAAACGTGCGGAGTCTAATAGCAAGCTGTGACGGATGTGACTGGTGGGACAGCTGATAACAGCTGTCCCACCGGTCGATACGAGTGGATCAGTTGAACTGCTGGTACTGGTCGTAGATCCGGTCCTGCCAGCCGGTCGCGATGCCGCAGATCGCGGCGATCATGGCGATGACGCCCAGCGCGATGGCGACCCAGCCGAGCCACGACATCGATGCCGCGCCCTTCTTCACCTTGTTGAGGTGCATGGCGCCGAGGATGACCGCCGGGATGCCGCCGAGGAACGGGGCGCCGTTGATCCAGGGACAGCAGCAGCAACCGGTGCCGATGATGCCGCAGGCCAGCGCGATCCAGCCGAACAGGTTGTTCTGCCCGCCCGCCTTCTGGTAGACGGTGCCCTGGGCGGGACCCAGCGGCGGTGGCGGCGGCGGTCCCCCGATCGAGGGCGGCGGCGGTGGTGGTGGCGGCAGCGGGGTGCCGGACGAGCCGTACACCGTCCCGCCGCCCGAGCCGTAGGGATCGGGCACCGGCGGGGGAGGCGGCACAGGCGCCGGGTACGGCTGCTCCGCGGGCTCGGGCCAGCCCGGCGGCGTGGGCGTGCTCGCTCCGATCGACGGCGGAGGGGGCACCGGCGGCATCGGTGGCGGCGGGCCGGGCGGCGTGGGCGGCGACGGCGGGATCGGCGGCGTCGGCGGGGTGGGCGCGGTCGGGTCGCTCATGGCGGCCGGTGGCGCGAACTCCGGCGCGGGCGGCGGGTTGAACGGGTTGTCCACGCTGGTCGGCGGCTCCGGGCTGGCCGGGGGCTCCGGCCAGACCCCGCCCGCGGTGCCCGGTGCGCCGGTCGACGGCGCGGCGGGTTCGGGCGCGGACGGCGGTTCCGGCTCGTACGCCGGGCCGGCGGCCGGGGAGACCGGTTCGGGCTCGGGCCGCCAGGTGGCGCCTTCGGGGGGCGCGGGAACCGGTTCGCTCGGCGGCGACGGCACATCGGGCGAGGGCGGAGCGGGCGGCTGGTCCTCGCGCGACGGCGGCTGCGACGGCGGCTGCGGCGGCCAGGACGGCGGCTCCTCCGGCGTCTCCGGTGGCTTCGGCGGTTGCGTCAAGATCGGCTCCTCGCGTTCGGCAGAGCGTGCGGGGCGACGGCGCCCGGCTGGCCGGGCGGGGTCGGCACGTTCTGGAATGCAGTTCTTCGCCCAATATCTACTTTATTTGCGGGTTTGTCGGGCAAAACGCCGTAAGTGCGCGCCGCACCCGGCGCGAGCAGCGCCGCGGCTGCCCGATAGGGTGCAGAGGTGACCGCTCGCCTCGTCGTCCTGGTCTCCGGTTCCGGTACCAATCTCCAAGCCCTGCTCGATGCCTGCGCCGACCCCGCATACGGGGCGGCCGTCGTCGGCGTCGGCGCGGACCGCCACGGCATCGCGGGCCTGGCCCGTGCCGAGGCCGCGGGAGTGCCCACCTTCGTCGCCCGGGTCCCGGACTTCGCCACCCGCCAGGAGTGGGACGAAACCTTCACCGACCTGACCGCGGCGCACCAGCCCGACCTCGTCATCGGCGCGGGCTTCCTCAAGCTGGTGGGCAAGGTGTTCCTGGACCGGTTCGGCGGACGTTATGTCAACACCCACAACGCGCTGCTGCCGGCCTTCCCCGGCATGCACGGCCCGCGCGACGCCGTCGAGTACGGGGTGAAACTGGCCGGCGCGACGCTGCACTTCGTGGACGGCGGTGTGGACACCGGGCCGATCATCGCGCAGGTCGCGGTACCGGTGCTCGACGACGACACCGAGGACACCCTCTCCGAGCGCATCAAGGACGCCGAGCGCGGACAGCTGGTGGAGTACGTCGGCCGCATGGCCCGCCACGGCTGGACCGTCAACGGCAGGAAAGTGATCGTCGGCTGAACGGCCGCATCCCGCGCCGTCACCGGCCGGGACGGCGGGACCGCGTACGACGAGCCGACCACGGGGCCGGCGGCTCAGGCCGGTCCCGAACGTAGCGAGGAGAAGGCATGAGCGAGCCTGGCGAGCGAATCATCAGGCTGGTGGCTCATGCCTTCGACGAGCGGAGCGAGGAGAAGGCATGACCACGGGTGAGCGCAAGCCCATTCGACGCGCGCTGATCAGCGTGTGGGACAAGACCGGGCTGGAGGCCCTCGCCGCGACGCTGCGGCGGCACGGTGTCGAGATCGTCTCCACCGGCAGCACGGCCCAGCAGATCGAGACCACCGGCTCGCCGGTCACCCGGGTCGAGGAGCTCACCGGCTTCCCGGAGACCCTGGACGGGCGGGTCAAGACGCTGCACCCGCGGGTGCACGCGGGCCTGCTGGCCGACGTGCGCCTCGACACGCACCGCGCGCAGCTGACCGAGCTCGACATCGAGCCGTTCGACCTGCTGGTGTCCAACCTGTACCCGTTCACCGAGACGGTGGCCTCGGGCGCGTCCGCGGACGAGTGCATCGAGAAGATCGACATCGGCGGCCCGGCCATGGTGCGCGCGGCGGCCAAGAACCACGCCAATGTCGCGGTGGTCACCTCGCCCGCCGACTACCACCTGATCGCCGCGGCCCTGGAGTCCGGCGGCTTCTCGCTGGGCGAGCGCCGTGCGCTGGCGGCCCGCGCCTTCGCCGACATCGCCGACTACGACATCGCGGTGGCGAACTGGTGCGCCCAGGAGCTGGCCCCGGCCCCGGCCGAGGGCTTCGCCTGGCCGGAGTACGCCGGGCTCGGCCTGTGGCGCAGCAACGTGCTGCGTTACGGGGAGAACCCGCACCAGGCGGCGGCGCTGTACATCGACCCGTCCGCCGCGCCCGGCCTGGCCCGCGCGCAGCAGCTCGGCGGCAAGGAGATGTCCTACAACAACTACATCGACGCCGACGCCGCCTGGCGCACCGTGCACGACTTCGAGGGCGTGCACGCCGTCGCGGTGATCAAGCACGCCAACCCGTGCGGCATCGCGGTGTCCGCGGTCTCGGCCGCCGACGCGCATGCCAAGGCGCACGCGTGCGACCCGGTCTCGGCGTACGGCGGCATCATCGCGGTCAACTCCGAGGTGACCGCGGAGCTGGCCAAGCAGATCGCCGAGATCTTCACCGAGGTCGTGGTGGCCCCCGCGTACGCGCCGGAGGCGGTGGAGATCCTGACGGCGAAGAAGAACCTGCGCGTGCTGCTCGCCCCGCCGTTCCGGCCGAACAAGGTCGAGCTGCGGCAGGTGTCCGGCGGCATGCTCGTGCAGACCCGCGACGACTTCGGCGCGCCCGGCGACGACGCGGCCAACTGGCGGCTGGCCACGGGCGAGCCCGCCACGGCCGAGCAGCTCGACGACCTGGAGTTCGCCTGGGGTGCGATCCGGGCCGTCAAGTCCAACGCCATCCTGCTGGCCAAGGACGGGGCCAGCGTGGGCGTGGGCATGGGCCAGGTCAACCGGGTCGACTCGTGCCGCCTGGCGGTCTCCCGGGCCGGTGACCGGGCCCGCGGTTCGGTCGCCGCCTCGGACGCGTTCTTCCCGTTCGCCGACGGCCTGCAGATCCTGCTCGACGCCGGCGTGACCGCCGTCGTCCAGCCCGGCGGCTCGATCCGCGACGAAGAGGTCATCGCCGCGGCCAAGGCCGCCGGCATCACCCTCTACCTGACCGGCTCCCGCCACTTCGCCCACTGACAAGACGAAGGAAGGGCACCTTCTCAACTTCCGTTGAGAAGGTGCCCTTCCTTCGCTTTAGCCCATGCGGGGCGGAGGCGTCAGCCGACGACCTGCCGCAGCTCCGCGAAGTGGCACGCGCTCGGGTGCGGTTCCACGCCGCGGCGGATGAGCAGCGGCTCCTCCACCGAGCAGCGCTCCTGCGCCTTCCAGCAGCGGGTGCGGAACCGGCAGCCCGACGGCGGGTTGGCCGGCGACGGCACGTCGCCGACGAGCCGGATCACGTCGCGGTGGGCGCGGGCGTCCGGGTCCGGCACCGGCACCGCCGACAGCAGCGCCTGGGTGTACGGGTGGGTCGGCCGCTCGTAGATCTCCGCGTCGGTGCCGACCTCGACCATCTTGCCGAGGTACATGACGCCGACCCGGTCGGAGATGTGCCGCACCACGGACAGGTCGTGCGCGATGAAGATGTAGGACAGGTCCAGCTCGCCCTGCAGCTTCTCCAGCAGGTTGATGACCTGGGCCTGGATCGACACGTCCAGCGCGGACACCGGCTCGTCGCAGACGATGATCTCGGGCTTGAGGGCCAGTGCGCGGGCGATGCCGATGCGCTGGCGCTGTCCGCCGGAGAACTGGTGCGGGTAGCGGTTGATGTGCTCGGGGTTGAGGCCCACGAGCTCCAGTAGCTCCTGCACCCGGCGCTGGCGGTCGCCCTTCGGTGCCACCTCGGTGTGGATCTCGTACGGCTCGCCGATGATGTCGCCGACGGTCATCCGCGGGTTCAGCGAGGTGTACGGGTCCTGCATCACCATCTGGATGTTTCGGCGCATGCGGCGCAGCTCGGAGCCGGACACCTTGAAGATGTCCTTGCCCTTGAGCATGGCCCGGCCCGCGGTCGGCGTCTCCAGCCGCATCAGCAGCTTGGCCAGCGTCGACTTGCCGCAGCCCGACTCGCCCACGATGCCCAGCGTCTCGCCGCGGTGCAGCTCGAAGCTGACCCCGTCGACCGCCTTGACCGCGCCGACCTTCTTCTTGAAGAGGATGCCCTGGGTGATCGGGAAGTGCTTGACCAGGTTCTCGACCCGCAGCAGCGGCTCACCGGCGGGCCGGGAGGCCGTGACGTTCTCAGCGGAGTGTGCCATCGAGCATCTCCTTAGCGAAGTGGCACGCGCTGGTCCGGCCGTGGCCGAGGTCCAGCGAGCGGGGTGTCTCGGTGGTGCAGACCGCCTTGGCGTACTTGCAGCGCGGGTGGAACGCGCAGCCCGTCGGCGGGCGCATCAGGTTCGGCGGCAGGCCCTTGATGGTGGCCAGCTCGGTGCCCTTGGAGTCGAGCCGCGGGATCGAGTCGAGCAGGCCCTCGGTGTAGGGGTGCGCCGGGTGCTTGTAGACGCTGCGCACGTCCGCGTGCTCGACGATGCGGCCCGCGTACATGACCGCGATGCGGTCCGCGACGTCGGCGACCACGCCCAGGTCGTGCGTGATCAGGATCAGGCCCATGTTGAGGTCCCGGCGCAGGTCGCCCAGCAGGTCCATGATCTGGGCCTGCACGGTCACGTCGAGCGCGGTGGTCGGCTCGTCCGCGATGAGGACCTTGGGGTCCATGGCCAGCGACATCGCGATCATGACGCGCTGGCGCATACCGCCGGAGAACTGGTGGGGGTAATCCTTGATCCGGGCCTTGGCCGCCGGGATCTTGACCAGGTCCATCAGCTCTACGGCCCGCTTCAGCCCGTCCTTGCGGGACATGCCGGCGCGGGTGCGCAGCGACTCGGAGATCTGCCAGCCCACCGGGAAGACCGGGTTCAGGGCGGAGAGCGCGTCCTGGAAGATCATGGAGATCTCCTTGCCGCGCACCTGCCGGCGCTTCTCCTCCGACATGGCGAGCAGGTTCTCGCCCTTGTAGAGGATCTGCCCACCGGGGATCTTCGCCGGCGGCATGTCCAGGATGCCCATGATCGCCTGCGCGGTCACCGACTTGCCGGAGCCCGACTCACCCAGCACGGCCAGGGTCTCACCCGGGTCGAGATGGTACGAGACGCCGTTGATCACGCGGGCGACGCCGTCGCGGGTGTGGAACTCGACGTAGAGGTCCTTCACCTCAAGCAGGTGGCGACCGCCGCTGCCGGTGGGGGAGGAGCTGACGTGGATGTCGGTCATGGTGTCACCGCAGCTTCGGGTCGAAGGCTTCGCGGATCGCGTCGCCCAGGATGATGAAGGCGAGCACGGTCAGCGCCAGGAACGTCGACGGCACGATCAGCGGGACGGCGTTCTCCCGCATGTAGAGCCGCGCGGTCGAGATCTCGATGCCCCAGGACTGGGCCGGGGGCCGCAGGCCGATGCCCAGGAAGGACAGCGTGGCCTCGGCGGCGACGAACGAGCCCAGCGCCATGGTGATGATCACGATGAACGGCGCCAGCGAGTTCGGCAGGATGTGCCGCCACATGATGCGGCCGCTGCCCGCGCCCAGCATCTTCGCGGCATGCACGTAGTCCTGCTGCTTGGCGGTGATCACCGAGGAGCGGATGACGCGGGCCGCGGTGGTCCAGCCGAGCAGGCCGAGGATGGCGATCAGCGCGAGCAGGATGGCGGTCTGGCCGCCACCGGCGTTGGTGACCCGCTTCATGAACACGATGCCGGCCAGCAGCAGCGGCAGGCCCAGCACGATGTCGATGATCCGGGAGACGACGCCGTCCCACCAGCCGCCGAAGTAGCCGGAGGTGATGCCCAGCACCATGCCGAGGATTCCCGCCAGCAGGGCGGCACCCGTGCCGACCAGCAGCGAGTTCTTGGTGCCGTAGATGGCCTTGGCGAACACGTCGCAGCCCTGCACGTCGTACCCGAAGATGGCCGCGCCGGACGGGGCGCCCATGCGGTTGCGCAACGCGCACGTGGTCGGGTCGGCCGAGGTGAACAGCGACGGGAAGGCGGCGATCAGCAGGATCAGCGCGACGATCACGAGCGCGATCCAGAACAGCGGCCGGCGGCGCAGCTCGCGCCAGGCGTCCGCGCTGGCGCTGCGGGGCTTGGACACCTCAAGGGTGTGCGGCTGGCCGGGCGCGTTCGGATCGCCGGCCGGTCCGGGGGTGGCCGTGTGCAGCTCGGTTGCGGCCACGGACTCGAAGTCGGTCATGTCAGGAACCTCTTACTCGTACCGGATGCGCGGGTCGAGCACCGCGTAGAGCAGGTCGACGATCAGGTTGGCCACCAGGAAGACGATCACCAGCACGCTGACGATGCCGATGACCAGCGGGGTGTCCTCGGTCTTCAGGGCGCGGGCGAGCTGGAAGCCGACGCCCGGGACGTTGAAGACGCTCTCGGTGACGATCGCACCGGCCATCAGGCTGCCGAGCTCGACGCCGAGGAAGGTCACGATCGGGATCAGCGAGTTGCGCAGCACGTGGATGCCGATCACCCGGCGGCCGGGCATGCCCTTGGAGCGGGCGGTGCGCACGAAGTCGGCGCGCAGGTTCTCGCTGACCGAGGCGCGGGTAAGCCGCATCGCGGTGGCGACGGACAGCGAACCCAGCACGATGCCGGGCAGCAGCAGCTCGTACCACGTCGGGTTGCCGCTGGCCGTGGTGGGGAAGAGCTTCCACTGGATGGTGAAGAGGTACTGCGACAGCGGCGCGAGCACGACCGAGGGGATGCCGATCACGATCAGCGTCAGGACCAGGGTGGCGTTGTCGAAGATGCTGCCGCGGCGGATGCCCGCGATGACGCCGGCGGTGACGCCGAAGATGATCGTGACGAGGATGGCGATGAGCGCCAGCTGCATGGTGACCGGCCAGGCGTCCAGCAGGATGTCCTTGATCGAGCGCCCGGTCAGGGTGGTGCCGAAGTCAAGGTGCAGCAGGTCGGTCAGGTAGTTCCAGTACCGGACCAGGAATGGCTGGTCCAGTCCGTACTTCACGGTCAGCTGGGCGCGCTGCAGGTCGGTGACCGGCTTTTCGCCGGCCAGGGCCTGGATGGGGTCGCCTCCGGTCAGGTACATCAGCGAGTACACGATGAACGTGGTCGCGATGAATACCATGATCATCTGGAGGAAGCGCCGCACAAGGTAGCGGAACATCGTCGATTTCTTCTCTCACCAGGCAGCCCTATTGGCACGAAATATCCGTGTTCTTCGTACCATGGGGCCGCGGTCGACGTGGTGGTGGTGCGCCTGGTCCGGTCAGGGGCGCCGGGGGCGAGGGGTCTGGGCGCGGTGGGGGGGGGGGGGGGGGGGGGGGGGGGGGGCGCCCCCCCCCGGGCCCCCCCCCCACCACCGTCAGTCGACCGTCAGGGTTCAGCTGACAATCTGGATCTTGTTGAGGTCGACCCGGTTGAACAGGTCGATGTGAACGTCCTTGACGTTGGTCGAGTGACCGAAGACGTTCTGGCCGAAGCGCAGCGGAAGGACCGGCATTTCCTGGGCGAGGATGTCCTCGGCCTGCTGGTACTTCTTGATCGCCTCTTCCTGGGTCGGCGCGGCCGAGCCCTCCTTCAGCAGGTTGTCGAAGGTGGGGTTGCTGTAGCCGTAGTAGTTCGAGGAACCACCGGTGGAGTACAGCGGGCCGAGGTAGTTCTCCATGGACGGGTAGTCCATGACCCAGCCCATGCGGAACATGCCGATTTCCTTCTTCGCCTTGGCCTTGGTCAGCAGGTCGGCGAACTTGGCCTCGGGGGTGCCCACGCACTCGACGCCCAGGTTGGCCTTGAGCTGGTTGCAGGTCGCGTCGACCCACTCCTGGTGGCCACCGTCGGCGTTGTACGTGATGTTGATCGACTTCGGGCCGTCGTTCTCCGTGTAGAGCTTCTTGGCCTCGGTCGCGTTGAACTCGCACGCCGCGCCACAGGTCTTGTCGCGGTAACCCGCGACGACCGGGGAGACGAAGGAGTAGGCGGCCTTCTGCGAACCCTGGAAGACCTTGTTCGCGATCTCCTCGCGGTCGATCGCCATGGAGATCGCCTTGCGGACCTCCGCCTTCGCGAAACGCTTGTCGAAGGTCGGGAAGGCCAGCACCTGCAGGGTCGACGCCGGGCTGGTCATGTAGCGGTCACCCAGGTCGCCCTGGGCGGTCGACAGCGCGGCGGTCGGGATCTGCTTCACCACGTCCAGGTTGTTGGCCTGGAGGTCGGCGTACTCGGCGTCGCTGTTCTGGTAGATCTTGAACAGCGCGCCGCCGACGGTCGGCTTGGTGCCGGCGAAGCCGTCGTACTTCTCGACCTCGACCTGGGCGTCGTGCTGCCAGGTGCCCTTGATCTTGAAGGGGCCGTTGCCGACGGGGGCGTCCTCGTAAGCCTTGGCGATCACCAGCGGCGAGGCGGTGATGCTCTCGAACGCGGAGTTCGGCAGGGGGTAGTACGCGGTGTAGCCCAGCTGCGACTTGAACTCGCTGAACGGCGCGCTCAGGGTCACGGTGAAGGTCTTGTCGTCGACCTTCTTGAGACCGGTGAGGGTGGTCGCCGTGGGGGTGGTCTTCGCGTCGGCCGGGTTGAGGTCCTTGTAACCCTCGACCTTGTCGAAGAAGTAGTTGTTGTCCTGGGCGTTCGGGCCGTAGGCCGCGTAGTTCCAGGCGTTGATGTAGCTGTCGGCGGTGACCGGCTCGCCGTTGTGGAACGTCCAGCCGTCCTTCAGCTTGATCGTCCAGGTCTTGTTGTCGGTGGTGCTGATCTCCTGCGCGGCCACCTCGAAGGGCTTGTTGGCCTCGTCGAAGTCCACCAGGGGGGCGAACAGCGCCGCCAGCACCTGGGAGCCACTGGTCTCCGAGGTGTTGGACGGGATCAGGTGCTTCGGTTCGGCGATGCCGATGGAAACCACACCATTGGGGTTGGCGCCACCCGAGTCGCTGCCACCGCTCTTGCCACAGGCCGACAGGCCGAGAGTGACAACCAGCGGGAGAGCAGCCCAGGCTGCGAGCCTACGGACCTGCATTGAGCCTCCTCATCTCCTACGTCACACCTCACGACGGCAGGCTGACCAGCCGTTGTCACGCAGTGCAACGTCCGGCAAAGGTAGGACGAAGCCGGGCCCGGCACCAAACCCACGAGTTGCAGATTCGCAACAGTCTACGGGTGGAGTACTTGCGGATCCTGTCCCGACTCTGGTATTAGAGAGCAGCCTGCCATATGGGCGGAACTAAGTCAGTATGCCCGATTCGGCACGTGACCAGGGCAATAGTCGTCGGTCACATAGTGGGACTGTCGGCAGCCCGATTTAGCCCGTTATGGCGTCCCGGATGCTGGAAGATCCTGCAACCAAGGCCACGCGGTGATCTATCCCACTGTTACCCAGAGTTAGTTGCGCAGCTAAGGGGCCAAATGATCGACCGCGGTCATCGCAGCCGCTAGCCCCCAGTGCGCCATGATCCTCGAATTTGCCTGGCAAACGGGCGTATCGCCGCGGCACATACGCCCCATTGCCCGGCAAGTCGGTCGATCATGCGAGGCGCTCGCGGGCAGCGGCTCGGCCCGTCCGGACGGGATGTCCTGGTTTCAGGTGATCGAAGCGGTGATGGCAGGATCGACGGCATGACGGCGACGATCCTCAACGGCACCGAGACCGCGGCGGCGATCAAGGCGGATCTGCGGACGCGGGTGGCCGCGCTGCACGCCCGCGGCATCACCCCGGGTCTGGGCACGGTGCTGGTCGGCGACGACCCCGGCTCGCGGTGGTACGTCAACGGCAAGCATCGCGACTGCGCCGAGGTCGGCATCGCCTCGCTGCGCCGCGACCTGCCCGCCGACGCGAGTCAGGCCGATGTGGAGCGTGCGGTCGCCGAGCTCAACGCCGACCCCGCGTGCACCGGCTACATCGTCCAGTTGCCGCTGCCGAAGGGCCTGAACGAGCAGCGGGTGCTGGAACTGATCGATCCGGACAAGGACGCCGACGGGCTGCACCCGATCAACCTCGGCCGGCTGGTGCTGGGCGTGCACGCGCCGCTGCCCTGCACCCCGCGCGGCATCGTCGAGCTGCTGCGCCGGCACCACGTGCCGATCTCGGGCGCCGAGGTCTGCGTCGTCGGCCGCGGCGTCACCGTGGGCCGCCCGCTGGGCCTGCTGCTCACCCGGCGTACCGAGAACGCCACGGTGACCCTCTGCCATACCGGCACCAAGGACCTCGCCGCGCACACCCGCCGGGCCGACATCGTGGTGGCCGCGGCGGGGGTGCCCGGCATCATCACCGCGGACCTGGTCCGTCCCGGCGCGGCCGTGCTCGACGTCGGCGTGTCGCGGGTGGAGGGCCCGGACGGAAAGAAGCACATCGTCGGGGACGTGCATGCGGACGTCTTCGACGTGGCCGGGTTCGTATCGCCGAACCCGGGCGGGGTAGGGCCGATGACCCGCGCCATGCTGCTGACCAACGTGGTCGAGAAGGCCGAGTCCGCGCTCTAGCCCACATCGGCCGCACCCGACAGGCCGTCGATAGACGGTGCGGACTATGGTGCGGATCGTTACACCTTCGTCACAGGGCTGTGCTGGTTACCACCAGACATCCGCCAGCAGGGAGTATGTGCCAATGGGCAAGAAGGTCACCGTCGTCGGCGCCGGTTTCTACGGCTCGACCACCGCGCAGCGCCTCGCCGAGTACGACGTCTTCGAGACCGTCGTGCTGACCGACATCATCGAGGGCAAGCCCGAGGGCCTCGCCCTGGACCTCAACCAGTCCCGCTCCATCGAGGGCTTCGAGACCAAGGTCGTCGGGGCCACCACGGGTGTCGACGGCTCGGGCTACGAGGCCATCGCCGGCTCCGACATCGTCGTGATCACCGCCGGCCTGCCGCGCAAGCCCGGCATGAGCCGCATGGACCTGCTCGGCGTCAACGCCAAGATCGTCCGTGGGGTGGCCGAGCAGGTCGCCAAGCACGCGCCCAACGCCGTCGTCATCGTGGTGTCCAACCCGCTCGACGAGATGACCGCGCTGGCCCAGATCGCCACCCAGTTCCCGAAGAACCGGGTCATCGGCCAGGCCGGCATGCTGGACACCGCCCGCTTCACGCACTTCGTCGCCGAGGAGCTGAAGGTCCCGGTCGGCTCGGTGAAGACGCTGACCCTGGGCTCGCACGGCGACACCATGGTGCCGGTGCCCTCACGCTGCACCGTCAACGGCAAGCCGCTGTCCGAGCTGCTGCCCGCTGACAAGATCGAGGAGCTGGTCACCCGTACCCGCAACGGCGGCGCCGAGGTCGTGGCGCTGCTGAAGACCGGTTCGGCGTACTACGCCCCGTCGGCCGCCGCCGCCCGCATGGCCAAGGCCGTGGCGGAGGACTCCGGCGAGGTCATGCCGGTCTGCGCGTGGGTCGACGGCGAGTACGGCATCGCCGGCGTCTACCTGGGCGTCGAGGCCGAGATCGGCGCCACCGGCGCGCGCAAGGTCGTCATCACCGACCTCACCGAGTCGGAGCTCGCGGGCCTCAACGAGGCCGCCGAGGCCGTCCGCGCCAAGCAGGCCGACGTAGCCGGCCTCTGACCAAGTCAAAGGAAGGGCACCTTCTTAACGCTCCGCGTTATGGAAGGTGCCCTTCCTGACATCTGCCGCCGGGGCGAGCTGTGGCTTCGCGGGCGGCGGGTTCGCGGGCGTGGTTTGGGGCCGCGCGGCGGTCCGTGGGACCCGCGGGCTTGCGCGCGCGGGTGTCGGATGTGGGCGTTAAGGTGTCCGGCATGGCATTGGACCTGCTCGAACTGCTGCCCGCTGAGTGGCGCGACGTGATGAAGCCGCACCTGGACCTCGACGCCACGGCGAAGCTGTCCTCCTTCGTGGAGGCCGAATACGCCGCCGGTCCGGTCTTCCCGCCGCAGGAGGACCTGTTCACGGCGTTCCGGCTGACCTCACCCGCGCACACCCGGGTGCTCATCCTGGGGCAGGACCCCTACTTCAAGCCCGGCCAGGCCCACGGCCTCAGCTTCAGCGTGCGCCCCGGCGTGACCGTGCCGCCGAGCCTGCGCAACGTGTACAAGGAGCTCAAGGACGACCTGGGCGTCGAGCCGCCGCGCAACGGCGACCTGACCGGCTGGGCCGCCCAGGGCGTGCTGATGCTCAACGCGGTGCTCACCGTGCGCTCGGGCACCCCGAACAGCCACGCCAACCAGGGCTGGGAGGCGTTCACCGACGCCGCGATCAAGGCCGTGAACGACTCGCCCTACCGGGTGGTCTTCGTGCTGTGGGGGTCCTACGCCCGCAAGAAGGCCGTGCTGGTGCGCAACCCGCAGCACGTCGTGCTGCAGGCCGGGCACCCGAGCCCGATGAACCAGAAGGGGTTCCTTGGGAGCAAGCCGTTCTCGCAGATCAAGGCCGCGCTGCAGGACGCCGGCCGCGGTGAGATCACCTGGGGCTGAGGCATCCCGCGCCGCGGCGAAGCCGGTTTCCGGACGCCGCGGCGCGGCAGGTCAGTGCCGGAGCAGCGCCACCGCGAGCCCGGCGACGGCACCGGCCGCCGACCCCACGGCCAGCATCCGGCGATACTGCGGGGTCACGTCGAACAGGCTGGGCACGATCGGTCCGCGCTGACCGCGCGACCGCCGCCAGGCCCAGTGGGCGACGATGAACAGCAGCGCCCACACCGCGATCCCGGCGAGCGCGCCCATGGCCCCTTCCGACAGCGCCTCACCCGCGGGGGTGTGGCTCGCCGCCCGGTGCTCCGGTGACTCGGGCCGGTATCGTCCCCGGTCCAGCGGGCGGTGGCGGCTGGTCAGGACGGCCAGCTGCGCGACGGCGAGCAGGATCCCGGCGGAGGCCAGGTGGCCCCACGGTCGGCGCAGCGGGCGCGCGGTCACCGCGAACGTGCTGATCGCCAGGCACAGGGCCGGGAACGCGACGACCGTCCAGGCGAGCACCAGTGTGATGGTGGTCGGCACGTCGGCCAGGGCCCACGTCTGCGCGGGCAGCAGCAGGTCGCGCAGCAGGTAGAACAGGCCCAGGGTCGCCAGCACGGCGACGCCGGTCAGCCACATCGCCGGAGTGGGTGCCGAAGTGCGTTCGTCGGTCGTCACGGCGGGCAGCGTAACGGTGCGGCTCAACTCGCGCGGTCCCGTGAGGTGGGGCACCGACCCTGGCAGTTGCGGCAGGTCGATCCTGCAGTACGCTCGTACTGCTAGACGAGACCGCCGCCCGGCCTTCCGCGCCGGACGCCGAAGGTTTTAAGGAGCGCCCTCGCGATGGCGAAGATCAAGGTAAACAACCCGGTCGTCGAGCTCGACGGCGACGAGATGACCCGGATCATCTGGAAGCAGATCCGGGAGCAGCTGATCCTGCCCTACCTCGACGTGGAGCTGGAGTACTACGACCTGGGCATGGAGCACCGCGACGCCACCGACGACCAGGTGACGATCGACTCCGCGAACGCCATCAAGCGGCACGGCGTGGGCGTCAAGTGCGCCACCATCACCCCGGACGAGGCCCGCGTCGCCGAATTCGGCCTGAAGAAGATGTGGAAGTCGCCGAACGGCACCATCCGCAACATCCTCGGCGGCGTCGTGTTCCGCGAGCCGATCATCATGAGCAACGTGCCGCGCCTGGTGCCGGGCTGGACCAAGCCGATCGTCATCGGCCGTCACGCCCACGGCGACCAGTACAAGGCCACCGACTTCGTGGTCCCCGGCCCGGGCAAGGTCACCATCACGTACCAGCCGGCCGACGGCTCGGAGCCGATGGAGCTGACCGTCGCCGACTTCGCCGACGGCGGCGTCGCCATGGGCATGTACAACTTCGACGAGTCGATCCGCGACTTCGCGCGCGCCTCGCTGCGGTACGGCCTGGCCCGCAACTACCCGGTCTACCTGTCGACCAAGAACACCATCCTCAAGGCGTACGACGGCCGGTTCAAGGACATCTTCGCCGAGGTCTTCGAGGCCGAGTTCAAGGCCGACTTCGAGGCCGCCGGCATCTCCTACGAGCACCGCCTCATCGACGACATGGTCGCCGCGGCCATGAAGTGGGAGGGCGGGTTCGTCTGGGCCTGCAAGAACTACGACGGTGACGTGCAGTCCGACACCGTGGCGCAGGGCTTCGGCTCGCTCGGCCTGATGACCTCCGTGCTGATGACGCCCGACGGCAAGACCGTCGAGGCCGAGGCCGCGCACGGCACCGTCACCCGGCACTACCGCCAGTGGCAGAAGGGCGAGAAGACGTCGACCAACCCGATCGCGTCGATCTTCGCCTGGACCCGTGGCCTCGCGCACCGCGGCAAGCTGGACGGCACCCCGGCGGTCACCAACTTCGCCGACACGCTGGAGCAGGTCATCATCGAGACCGTCGAGGGCGGCGCGATGACCAAGGACCTCGCGCTGCTGATCTCGCGCGACGCGCCGTGGCAGACCACCGAGGAGTTCATGAACACCCTCGACACCAACCTGGCCCGCCGCCTCGGCGCCTGATTTCCGCCGGAGCCGTCTCCTGCCTCGCCTGCGATCGTTTGACCAGGTGAAACAGCAGAAGAGTCCCGCCTGAATGTCCCTTCCCAAACAGTGCCGGCCCGCAGTCCGCGGGTCGGCACTGTTTTTACGCCCAGAAGGTGGGGTCGGACCGTATTTTTTGACACGGGACATCGGTCAAGCCGCGGGCTTCGCATCGCCGAGGCTGTGCTGCTGCCAAGGGAGTCGGCGCAGGTCGAGTTTGGGGGTGTGGAGCCAGACGGGGCCGTCGGGGGTGTCGCGCAGTTCGATGGAGGCGGCGGTCAGGGCGTCGCGGACGCGGTCGGCGGTGGCCCAGTCGCGCTGCTCGCGGGCCTTCTCGCGAAGTCCTATCAGCGCCTCCACCAGCGGGGTGAGCAGTGGGGTCGGGTCGCCGCCGTCCGCCAGCGCACCGAGCCGCACGATCATGCCCCGGAGCAGGCCGTGCGCGTGCTCGCCGGAGTCGGAGGTGAGCGTGTCCGCACCCCAGTCGGTGATCGCCTGCTCCAGTTCCAGCACCGCCGCGACGCAACCGTCGACGTCCCGCTCGGCCAGTGCCGTGGAGAAGCGGGCCTCGGCCTCGTCGGCCGCCTCCCGCAGCGTGGCCGCCGTGCCGACGGATCCGCTGCCGCCCGCCGCGACGCCGGCCGGCGCTTTGCCGCCAGCGCCGATCGGGCCCCTAGCGCGGGGAACGCCGCCGCCGCTCAAGGTGCCGCCGGCGTTAAGAAGGTGCCCTTCCTCTACGTATTCCGTTAAGAAGGTGCCCTTCCTTTCCTCGGTGGGGAGGGGGAGGACGGTGCCGGTGGGGTAGACGGTGCTGCGGCCGCGGCGGCGCAGGGTGACGGTGCCGTTGCCGAGGACGGTGGCGGTGCGGGCGTCGAGGTCGCAGACCAGGGCGGTGTGCTCGTCGACGCCGATGATCACCGTGTCGTCGGGGAGCTCGCGTTCGAGGTGGGCCAGGCGGGGTTCGCCGAGGTAGCAGAAGCGGGTGTCGTGGTGGCCGCCCTCCGCGTTGTCGTAGTGCGGGATGACCACCGCCGGCACGCCGGTGAGCTGTTCGAACAGGTTCAAGCCGGGTTCCCAGCGCGGGTCGGCGCCGGCCTTGTAGATCTCGTACACGGGGATGGTGTGCGAGCCGAGGGTGAGTGCGGCGGCGCTGGCGAAGACGAGCACCTCGGCCTGGACGAGCAGGGACGGCAGCTCGGTGTCGCGCCACTGGCGCAGGGCGTACGTCGGCGAGCCCGGACCCGCGAAGATCCAGTTCGCGCCGCGCAGGGCGGCCAGCGCGCGTTCGCGGTCGAGGCCGGGCGCGGGGGTGCGGCGCCAGGAGACCACGTCCACGGCGCGGCCGACGCTCTGCGCGAAGTAGCCCACCGCCCGCGCGCTGATCTCGTCCGCGTTGAGCTGGAATCCGTACGGCGTGTCCAGCAGGGCCGCCCGCGCTTCGCCGCGCAGCGCGTCGAAGAACTGCCGGTGCGGCTTGATCATGGTGGGGGTGGTCTCGCCGGACCCCATGACCACGAGCAGCTTCGTCACGCCGTCTCCTTCCGCCGGCCGCGGGGGTGGGCCGGGAATCGCGTCGATCGCGAGGTCGCCGCCCGGGTGGGGTGGTGCCCACGCGAGCGGTGAGCAGGTCTGCCGTGACCGCGGCGGGTCATCGGGCGACCAGGCCGAGCAGGTCTGCCGTGACCACGGCGGGTCATCAGGCGACCAGGCTGAGCAGGTCGGCGGCGATCATGTCCGGGTGCTGGGCGTGCAGGTCGTGGTCGCCGCCGGGATACCAGCGCACGGTCGCGTCGGGCAGCGCCGCCGCGGCCCGGCGCACCTGCTCGGCGCGGTCGTCCTGCGGGCCGAGCGCGGGCAGCAGGAGGGCGGGCACGGCGACCAGCGGCAGGTCGGGGCCGGGCGGGCCGTCCCACATCGAGCGCAGGATCTCCAGGTGGTTCGGGATGGTCAGCCGCCGCTCCACGGTGCCGTCGGGCCTGAGCCGCATGTTCGCCAGCGTCGCCTCCCGGGCCGTGTCCGACCAGTCGGGATGGCCCGACGCCAGCCACTGCCGCATGGCGGCGGCGGGCCTGCCGTCGATGTCGTGCGGACGCAGTGCCTGCTCGCAGGACTGCCAGTCGGGGAAGGTGGCGTGCAGGTCGATCCAGCCGCCGTCGACCAGGCCGATCGCGCCGGGCAGCTCCGGGTGCTTGGCGGCGAGCCGGACCACCACGTTGCCGCCCCACGACTGCCCCACCACCACCGGCCGGGCCAGGCCCAGTGCGGTGATCACGGCGGCCAGGTCTGCGGCGGCGGTGCCCGTGTCGTATCCGGACTCCGGCGCGTCGGACTCGCCGTGCCCGCGCAGGTCGACCGCCCAGCTCGGATGCCCGGCGGCGGCGAGTGCGGCCGCCACCTCGTCCCACAGCCGGGCGTTCGACGACAGCCCATGGACCAGCAGGAAGGGTGTCGGCCCGGATGCCCGCGTGCCGGGTCCGGCCGTGCCGTGACCGCTCAGGATCGCGCCGGTCGTGCCGGGCCTGCTCACGTCCTGACCGGCGGAAACCGTGCCGGGCCTGCTCCGGCCTCGACCGGCCGAGGCCGTGTCCGTCGTGCTGGGCCTGGTCGTGGCACGGTGGCGCAGGCTGAGCCGGACGCTGGGTTCGACCTCGACCTCGACTTGGCGGACCTCGGTGTCGTTCACATGTACGAACTTAGAGGGAAACCGCCCTGAGCGCAGCAGCCGCCTGCTCCGGCGCGATGTCGTTGACCCACGCGCCCATCGCCGACTCCGACCCCGCCAGGTACTTCAGCTTGCCCGGCGCGCGCCGGGAGCTGATCAGGCGCAGGTGCAGGTAGCCGAGGTCGCGGTCGGCGTGCACGGGGGCCTGGTGCCAGCCCGCGATGTAGGGCATGGCCAGGCCGAACAGCCCGTCGAGCCGTTGGGTGATCTCCGACCAGAGCGGCGCGCAGGCGTCCAGCTCCGCCTCGGTGAGCGCGGCCAGGTCGGGGACCTGCCGGTGCGGGGCGAGGTGGATCTCGTACGGCCAGCGGGCCGCGTACGGCACGAACGCGGTCCACAGCTCGTTGGACGCGACGACCCGCGAGCCGTCCTCGCGCTCGCGGGCCAGCAGGTCGCCGTAGAGGTTGCCGCCCTGTTCGTCCCGGAACTTGCGCGCCGCCTCCAGGTAGCGGCGGGTGACCGGGGTGACGTACGGGTACGCGTAGATCTGCCCGTGCGGGTGGTGCAGCGTCACGCCGATCTCGACGCCCCGGTTCTCGAAGCAGAACACCTGCTCGACGCCCGGCTGGGCGGACAGCTCGGCGGTGCGGTCGGCCATCGCGCGCAGCACGGTGCGCACCCGCGACACGGGCAGGTCCTTGAACGACGCGTCGTGCTGCGGGGAGAAGACGACCACCTCGCAGCGCCCGGCGTCGCCGGAGAACGAGGGGAAGCGGTTCTCGAACACGACCACGTCGTAGTCGTCGGCGGGCACCTCGCTGCGGAACGCGCCCCGCGTCGGGCAGAGCGGGCACTCCTCGGTCGGCGGCAGGAAGATGCGGGTCTGCCGGTGCGCGGCGACCGCCACCCACTCCTCGGTGAGCGGGTCGAAGCGCAGCTGCGCGGGCGGGGGCGGCGGGGGCAGCTCGCGGTCGTCGACCATGGCGCGTACGGCGTCGTCGTGCTCGTCGAAGTAGATCAGTTCGCGGCCGTCGGCCATCGTGGTGCTGGTGCGTTTCATGGGGTCATCTCCACAACGGTGAGCTCGCTGACGTCCACCGGCGGCTCCGCGTCGGTGATGAGCAGGTCGACGGCACTGAGCGGGACGATCGACGCGATGCCGAGCGTCTCCCACTTGGTGTGGTCGGCGAGCACGACCAGGCGGCGGGTGGCCGCGATCAGGGCCCGGTTGGTCTCGGCTTCGAGCAGGTTCGGCGTGGTCAGCCCGGCCTCCACGCTGAGCCCGTGCACGCCGAGGAACAGCTGGTCGACGTGCAGGTCGCGCAGCGAGGCGACGGCGATCGGGCCGACCAGCGCGTCGGAGGGGGTGCGGGTGCCGCCGGTGAGCACGACGGTCTGGTCGGGGCGGCCCGAGCGGTAGAAGACGTCGGCGACCGGGATGGAGTTGGTCACCACGGTCAGCCCGGGGATCTCGACCAGGCGCTGGGCCAGCCGCACCGTGGTGGTGCCCGCGGAGAGCGCGATCGCGCTGCCGGGGGCGACGTGGGCGGCGGCGGCCTCGGCGAGCTTCGCCTTCTCCGTACGCTGGCGTTCGGCCTTGGCGGCGAAGCCGGGTTCGTCGGCGACGCCGGACGGGGGTGAGGTCGCCCCACCGTGCACCTTGACGACGAGGCCGCGCTCGGCGAGCACCTCGAGGTCGCGACGGATGGTCATGTCGGAGACGCCGAGCTCGGCGACGAGGTCGGCCACGCGCACCCCGCCGGAGCGGCGTACCTGGGCGAGGATCGCCTGCTGGCGTTGCGGGGCGAGCATCCCGTCTCCTCACCTGTCGGCCCCCGGAGGAGCCTAAGTCACCGAAATCCAACAAGGTTCAACACCGTATCGTACGCGGACGCGCACGGGCAACGGTGGAACGTGGTGATCGGTGCAGGTGTGACTGTGCGAACGCGTTCAGATGCCGTGCCCGCGCCGGTGCAGCGCGGTCAGCACCGTCTCGACCTTGACCGCCCCGGTGAGGGCGGCCAGCGCGATCGCGGCGCGCGGCTCGCGCCAGTTGTTGCGTACCGTCTCGCGGGTCCAGCGCCAGGC
Organism: Catellatospora paridis; assembly: GCF_009720365.1. Taxonomy (GTDB): domain Bacteria; phylum Actinomycetota; class Actinomycetes; order Mycobacteriales; family Micromonosporaceae; genus Catellatospora; species Catellatospora paridis. The sequence goes on from NZ_WBZD01000038.1 coordinate 121,739, forward strand.
CTGCCGCTTGTCCCCGGCCGCCGCCGACCAGCAGGCCAGCTGGCCGTAGACCCGGGCCGCGCCCGGTCGGCAGCCGGAGATCTCCGGGTGGCGGGCCATCATCCAGCGCAGCGAAGAGATCTTGGTGGAGTACTCGTACGCGTAGAAGCTGCTGCGGCCCCAGAGCACCCGCACCAGCGGCTCGTCGACGTGCACGATCGGGTGCCGGCGGGCGGCCCGCAGCAGCAGGTCCCAGTCCTCGTTCTGGCTGCCCGGGGCGTCCTCGGAGACCGGGCCGATGACGCCGGACTCCAGCAGCGCCTCGCGCCGGGCCAGGAAACCCGACGAGTGCAGCATCGACATCCGGGAGCGGGCCAGGTGCTCGACGGTCACCGCGTCGGTGCCGGCCAGCCGGGGGTGGGGAACCCCCTCGAACTCCACCTCGATCGCACATGTCGCGAACTCCGCGTCCGGCGTACGCACCAGGGCGTCGACCTGGCGGCGCAGCTTGCTCGGGTGCCAGAGGTCGTCGTCGTCGCAGAACGCCACCAGCTCGGTGTCCAGCGCCGCGATGCCCGTGTTGCGGGCCCCGGCCAGGCCCAGCTGCCGCCAGTTGGCCAGCACCAGCACCGGCCGGTGGTCGGCGGTGGCCAGCTGCAGGTCGGGCTCGGCCTGGTCGAAGACCACGATGACCCGCAGCGGGCCGGGGTAGTCCTGCGCGCGTACCGCGTCGAGGGCCTTGCGCAGCAGTTCCGGGCGGTTGCGGGTGGGGATGACCACGCCGACCGCGGGCCAGTCGCGGCGCTCCGCCGACGTGGCGTCCGCGGCCGCGCCGCCTGCCGTCGGCCTGCCTGCCTGCGCGCCGGCTGCCGCCGGCCGGCCGGCCCGCGTGTTGACGGCCGTGGTGCTGCCTGCGGCGACGGGTCGTGCGCCGCGGGTGCCGTCGAACCGGCCGGTGTTGAGCTTGTACTTCATCGGTGCGCTCCCACGATCTCAGCGGTGCTGCTCAGCGGGTAGCCGTACGCCCGCAGCAGCGGCGCGCACACGGCCCCGACCAGGGCGCGCTGGCGCGGCGGCAGCTGCCGGCGCCAGGCGTCGTCGCGGCGCAACTCGATGCGCCCGACCGTGAACCGCATCGGGTTGCCCGCGGCGCTGTGGCCGAGGGACAGCTCGACGGCGTCGCCGGAGACGAAGCCCAGGTCCATCACGGACGGGTCCAGCCCCATGAACGCGGCGATGCGCTGCACGCTGTTGCGGGGCCGGGCCAGGAACTCCTCATAGCGCACCCGGCGCACGGCGACGCCGCGCCGGCGCAGCAGCCCGAAGGCGGCGTTGTGCGCGTTCCACAGCAGCGCGCTGCGGGTGGGGGCGTAGCGCGTCATCTCCTCGGCGCCGTCGGTCTCCGGGCGCGCCACCGTCTTGGTCCACGAGTAGGCCACCCCGCGGGCGTCGCGCACCACGTGCAGCACCCGCAGATCCACCGCGTCCGACCAGCGCAGGCAGTGCGCCAGCGCGCTGTGCTTGGAGGAGTCGATCACCACGCGCGCCCCGGACACCTCGGCGGCCGCGGCGTAGATGCGCGCGTAGTAGTCGGCGTACTCGGTGACCAGCGCGGTGAAGTCCTTGGCCAGTCGGCTCGACCCGGCCAGCCGGGGGATGTGCCGGGTGCGCTCGACCAGGTCGCGCAGCGCCAGAATGCGGTGCACGTCCACCCGGTGCCAGCCGCCGAAGGCGGCGATGCCGACCCGCTGCCAGAAGTCGCAGCCGCTGAACCGCTCCCCGCAGCCGCAGCGCTCGTCGTCGCGCAGGTCCCGCTGCCAGAGGTGGACGATCTCGCCGAGAGCGCACACACCGGGCAGCTCGCCGAGCACGCGCTCGATCAGGGTCGTGCCGCTGCGGCCGAGCCCACCGACGAATAGAACCCTGGTCGTCATACATCCCCCACTGCGGCGTGCCGGTCCGCGACTCGCCTCGTGCGGTATAACGACCGAACAGAGTTATTGGTCTGTATTGTCTGAATTCATGGCTTTTACGGGGACAGTTTATGGGCGAAAGGTCCACCTCGCCGGCACCTGGTTCGACGCCGTCACCGAGGAGGCCGTGGCCGAAAGAGTGATCGCCGCCCTCGATCGCGGCGACGGCGGACGCATCCTCACCCCGAACGTCGACATCATGCGGCTGGCCTCCGGCCGGGGCGTGCGCGCCGCCGAGATCCGCGGCTTCCTCGAGGACGCGACCATGGTCGTCGCCGACGGCATGCCACTGGTCTGGGCCAGCAAACTGTCTCGTACCCCGCTACCCGAACGGGTGACCGGCTCCGGTCTCATCTGGAGCCTGTCCGCCGCTCTCGGCCGCGCCGGCCGCTCGGTGTACCTGCTCGGCGGCACACCGCCCGACGAGACCGGCACCGACGGCGCGGTCAAGGCCGCGTCGGTGCTCGCCGCCGGCTGCCCCGGGCTGCGCATCGCCGGCCAGGTCGCCCCGCCGTTCGGCTTCGACCTGGACCCGGACCGGTGCGCGGAGGTGTACACCGACGTCATCGAGGCCAAACCCGACTTCGTCTTCGTCGGCCTCGGCTTCCCCAAGCAGGAGCGCGTCATCTCCGACCTGCGCGCCGAGCTGCCCTTCAGCTGGTTCATCGGCTGCGGCGCGGCCATCGGCTTCGTCGCCGGCGAACTGCACCGCGCCCCGATCTGGATGCAGCGCAGCGGCCTCGAATGGGCCCACCGCCTGGCCCAGGAACCCGGCCGCCTCGCGGGCCGCTACCTCGTCCGCGACCTCCCGTACGCCGCCCGCCTCCTGGCCACCGCCGCCCTCCGCCGTAGGTAAGGAAGGGCGCCTTCCCATCGCACCCAGGTGATCATGAAGTTGTGGCCGCGACGCGCCGTCGAGCCGTGCCATAAGTTCATGATCAACGCCGAACTCGGCGGCCGGCTCGTCAGCGGCGGAAGTGGGGGTCGTGGGCGGTTTCGCGGAAGGCGGTGAGGGGGGCCCGGTCGGGGCGGAGGGCGAACTCGCCGGCGGGGGTGCGGTTGTCGGGGTTGGACTCGAAGTAGAGGACCGCTTTGATCTGGGTGTTGCGGCGGAAGACGGTGGTGGCGTCGCGGAGCCAGTCGGCGCGCTGGGCGGCGGTCCAGGCCCGGGAGACGCCGTACTCGCCGATCATGATGGGGTGCGGGCGGGCGGCGGCCCAGCGCAGGAACGGTTCCAGCAGCGTGCCCAGGGGGACCAGCTCGGAACCGGCGTACACGTCGACGCAGGTCCAGTCGACCTGGTCGTCGCCGGGGTAGAAGTCCTGGGCGCGGCCCGCCGCGAAGCCCTCCTCGGTCGGGCACCACACCCAGGACACGTTGTCGGCGCCCTCGGCCGTGAACAGGGCGCGGGTGTGCCGCCAAGCGGCCACGTACTCCTCGGGTGAGCCGACCTCGGCGACCAGGTTGGGCCGGTCCATCTCCCAGCGCAGCCGCAGCAGCACCGGCACGTCCAGGTCCCGGGCCTGGCGGGCGTGCTCGCGGATCTCGTCGTCGTGGTCGCCGAGGACCACCTCGGCACTGGGCCCGCCGGTCCAGCTGAACATCAGCGTCGTCCCGGAGTCCAGGAAGGTCCGGTCCGAGCTGGTGCCGAACTCCTCGCGCAGGCGGCGGTACGTGTTGACGACGTCGAGCCGGCGGCCCAGCTCCTGCTCGAACTCGGCGACACCGGCGACCCGGCCGGCCTGGGTGAGGCTGTCCGGGCGGACCCAGGCGCCCAGCAGCGCGCCGGTCGCGGGGGCGGCGACCGGCCCGCCCGCCGCGACGGGCGCGACGGGGGAGCCGGGCGGCGGGGACACCGCGATGCCGCGGTCGGCCGGGGGCGGGGAGCCGCACGTGGCGAGCGTGGCGACGGCCGCCACCCCGGTCAGGATGCGCAGCAGGCGGGCTGCGGCGCTGGGCCGGCCGGCCGGCATGTCAGTCGACTGGCCGGGTGCGGCGCGCCACGTACAGCACGTTCACGGCCCAGGTGCCGCCCCAGCCGGTGCGGGCGACGAAGTCGTCGACGAGCTTGGCCAGCGTGCGCAGTCCGCGCCGGCCGTACCAGCCCTGCGTGAACAGGGCGAAGCCGCGCTGCTCGACGATGGTGAAGCCGTGCCGGTCGAGCAGTTCGGCGACCTCGGTGTGGTCGAGTTCGGCGAACCAGGGCGAGCCGGTGTGCCGGGCGTGGCGCAGGTGGCGCAGCGAGTGCCGGTTGCCGTGGTTCTCCACCACGAGCAGGCCCGCATCGTAGTTGGGCAGCACCTTCGCGGAGAACGCGATGGCCCGCTCGCGGACGTCGTTGTCCACGTTGAGCAGCAGCCGGAAGATGGTGACCAGGGCCGGGACCTCGGTCGGCACGGGGTCGGGCACCTCCCCCTCGGCGGCCACGTGGTGCAGCTCGGCGTACGCGCCGACCTCCTCGGCCTTGGCCAGCATTGCCGCCGACGTGTCGTAGCCGTGCGCGCCACGGACCAGTCCGTGCAGGATCCGGATGGCCCGGCCGGTGCCGCAGGCGAAGTCGTGCTGCACCGGGCGGCGGTAGGGGAAGGCCCGTTTGGCGAGTCGGCGCAGGTAGGCGCGTTGGCGCCGATTTATCGCCGAGGCGTAGCTGTCCGGGGCGTATACGACGTGCTCGTACTTCTCGACCGTCGCCTCGTCCTGGAAGATCTCGGTGTAGTCGGCGCGCATGCGGTTCGTGTTCCTTTTCTTCTCTGAGTGGTGCTGTCGGTGCTCCCGCTCCGCTACCTCTGCGGAGCTCCGCTGGTGAGTCGTCTCGGCGGCCCGCCGAGGGCTCTCGGAGTACTACTCACCAGCGGCCTTGACGTTGTTGCGGCGGCCGGGACGGGCCGCGGCGAGCAGGGCCGGGATGCCCAGCCGGTCCTGGAAGCGGCGCAGCCCGCCGAGGTAGACCCCGGCGGCCAGCACCAGGGCGGCGCCCGCGCCGATCGGCTGGCTCGGCACCACCAGGCGCACCAGCCAGGGCAGCACGCCGAAACTGCCGGCGGCCAGCGCCATCGCGGTGCGCGTGCCGGAACCGAACGGGTGCAGCCGCAGCGAGGTGGCGAGCTGGGCCAGCGGCAGCAGGTTGTTCACCGCGACCGCGGCGGCCAGGCCGATCGCGGCGCCCACCACGCCGAGCCGGGGGATCGCGACCAGGTCGATGGCGACCATGGTGACCAGGGCCAGCAGCACGTTCATCAGGTTCCAGGTGGTGCGCCCGGCCATGGACAGCACCATGTCGACCATCCCGCAGCCGGTGCTGATCAGCATCGCCGCGGCCAGCACCCGCACCGCGGGGGCGGCGGCGGTGTAGGACGGGCCGAACAGCCCCAGGTACAGGTCGGCGTAGCAGGCCACGACGAGGTGCAGCGGCCAGCTGATCATCACGAGCCAGGCGGTGGCCGTCTGGTAGAGCCGCAGCGCGCCCTCCTGGTCGCCGACCGACAGCGTCTCGGCGAGGCGGGGCTGCACCACCTGCGCGATGGAGCCGTTGGCGAGCTGGCCGAGCACGACGAAACGGCCCGCGACGGCGTACGCGGCAGCCGGGGCGAGCCCGGCCAGCCCGGCGACCATGAGCACGTCGATCCGCTGCAGCGCGGTCTGCGCGGCGTTGGCCAGCGCGCGGGGGGCGGTGTAGCGCCAGAACGCGCGCCCCACGGTGCGCCCCTCGATCCGGGCGGCGGCGCGGTCGCGGCGGGTCAGCGTCGGCTCGGAGTGCCAGCGCCGCCACACCAGGAAGCCGGCGATCGCGGCCCCCGGCACGTACGGCAGCACCCAGGCCAGCGCCCAGGTGGACGGCGGGGAGATGATGTCGGACAGGGCCAGCACGGCCAGCGAGCCCACGCACAGCAGCTGGGTGGCGGGCCGCATGATCTTTTCGAGCAGCACGGTGGGCCGCATCATGCGGTAGCCGCGGGTCGCCGCGAGCAGCGCCTCCGACAGCGCCGCCACCGGCAGGAACAGGGCGAGCATGGTGAGCGGGCCGGCGTACTCGGGCACGAAGCGCGCGGCGGTGAGCCATACCGCGACGCCCAGCACGAGGCCGAGCACCGCGACCGGAACCAGCCCGCTGCGCAGGCACGGCCCGATCAGCTCGGGCCGCCCCTGGGCCCGCAGCCGGGCCGGCCAGTAGACCAGCGCCGTCGTCGTGCCCAGCCGGGCAACGCCGCCGACCAGCACGAACGCCGAGGTGGCGGCGAAGAAGGAGCCCGCCGCGGCCGGACCCAGCCCGCGCGCGACCAGCCAGGTGACCCCGACCCCGGCCACCGCGGCCAGCGCCGCGCCCGCGAGGTTGGCGACCCCGCCCCGGGCGAACCCGGACATCTCGGTGGCGGCACGGTCCGTCGCCGGCCCGGCCGTCGCCTGGGGCGGGACCGTCTGGTGGGGTGCGTTCGCGCCGGGCGGCGCGGTCAGCCGGCCGGTCACGGCCTGCCCTCGCGACGCGGGCGGGCAGCGGGAGAGGCGGCGGGTGCGCCGTGCCCGCTGACGCGGTGCGGCGGCCCGACCCGCGCCCAGTGCGCCTTCATGCGCGCCAGCTCGGCGTACGTCCCAGCCAGGTGGCCAGTTCGGCATCGTGTGGCGCGTAGTGGGCGGTCAGTTCGGCGCGCAGCCGGGCCGGCATGGGTGCGCTGCGGGGCCGGGCGTTGTGCTGCTCGAACTCGGGGTAGCTCAGCTGCGGCAGACCGAGGAACGCGAGCACCTCGTCGTAGGTCGGTCGGGGGTCGGCGAAGAAGCGCTCGCTCTCGACCACCAGGATCCGGTCGCGCCCCACCTGCTCGGCCAGCCGTCGCAGGTAGACGGCGTACTCGCCGCGGGAGCGGTAGCCGTGGTGCTGGTGCGAGAAGGAGTAGGCGTGGTGGTCGGCGAGCAGCCGCTCGCGCTGCCCGCGCAGCCGGGCCGGTTCCAGGTCGAGCGCCTGCGAGAAGTCGGTGACGGTCTCGAAGCCCCGCGCGACCTCGTGCGCGTGCTGGGAGTAGGCCCGCTCCACGGGGTCGCGGACCAGCACGATCAGCTTGACGTCGGGCAGGTCGCGGGCGATGCGCGCGCCCGCGTGCGGGTGGTAGAGGTAGTACGGGCTGGACTCGAAGGTCTGCGGCGGCACGCCCAGTTCCCGCTCGACGCGGGCGGCGGTGCGGCGCAGCGGGAAGTGGCCCTGATACCAGGCCCGGCCGCGGTGGTAGCTGGTGTCGAAGTAGTGCACACCTTTGTGCAGCACCGCCTTGAGCACGGCGGGGTGCGCGGCGAGCGCCCGGTACAGCGAGGTGGTGCCGCACCGCTGGCCGCCGCAGATCAGGAACGACGGCAGCATGCGCGCGCCCGAGGTCATCCAGCCGACCGAGCGGGAGCCGATGTGGACCACCCGCTTGACCGACTCGGGCACGTTCGACGTCTTCACTGGCTCTCCATGGGCGGGTTGGCGCGGGGCCTGCTCCGGATCTGGTGCGGCGGGCGCCGCCGGGGCGACGTCGACCGCACGGGATCCGGAACGGGGATCATCTAGAGGGACCGGACCTTGCGGATCAGGACCGGCAGCAGCCAGGTGCCGGTGACGCCGAGGCGGGCCCCGGCTTCGGCCTGGCGGTCGCTGAGGTATCGGGTGGCGAGGTCCACCAGGTACAGCAGGGCGACGATCTCGGCGCTGCCGGGCGCCACGTCGAACGGGGCGAGCAGCGCCGGGGCCTGCCGCACCGTGGACTCGACCGCGGTCTGCGCGTCGACCCCGTCCTGGATCTGCCGCTGCAGCTCGAAGTGGACGGCGTCGAAGCCGAGCGGGACGCCGGGGGTGAAACGTTCCCAGTCCCAGATCAGCAGCGCCCCGGCGACGTTGGCCATGTTCCAGGGGGCCCAGTCGCCGTGCCACGCGCCGTAGCGCAGGTTCAGCTCGGCGGCGTGCTCGACCAGCGTGCGCGCGGCCTCGAACAGCTGCGAGACCTCGGTCGCGGCCCGGCCCGAGCCCTCGGGCGTGTCGGCGACGAGCTGGCACAGCCGGTTGCGCAGGTCCGCCCAGTACGGGCTGGTGGCCAGCCAGCCCTGGGTGAGCCCGCAGGCGCCCGCGACCTCGGCCATGGCGCGCTGCAGCCGGACGCCGGACAGCGGCACCCGGGGCTCCCACACCGGCAGCGCGGACTGCACCAGCACCTGCATGCCCCGCCACTGGCCGGCGTGCAGGATGCTCGGCACCACGATGTCGGGCAGCCGCACGTGGGACAGCGCGGACAGAGCCGCGGTCTCGGCGCGCACCAGCCGCCGGGTGAGCGGCCCGACCCCGAACTTGGCGAAGCCGATGGTGCGGCCCCGGGGGTCGAGCAGCTGCAGGACCGGCTTGCGGTTGGCGCGTGCGGGTCCGATATGGATGCTGACCTGCAACGGAGTGCCCAGCGCCGTGGACAGGAAGTGGTCGACGGTGTCCGTCGCGCCGTCCGGCGAGGTCAACCGGACCCGGTCGCGGACCAGGGCCGACCACGCGCCGGAGTGCAGAGCCATGGCGACGGCGTCGCGCTTGAGCCGGCCCAGCCGCCCCTGCGGCTCGCTGAAACGGCGCACCGCGGCGGCGGCGACCCGGCGTGAGCCGGCGGGCACCAGCAGCTTGCACCGGCGGGCGTCCGGGATCGCGAGGTACTCGACCACGCGGCGGCCCTCGGCGGCGGTGGAGCAGCCCGGGTAGAGCAGTTCCAGCACCTCGCGCAGGTACTGTCCGCGCAGCTGCGCGTCGCCGGTGGCGACCTGCCCCGCGGCCGTGTCGATCGCCGTCACGGGGTGTGCCCGTCTTCGCGCTCGCTGCTTCGCACGTCAGTTCCTCCGCTGGTGTCCGTTATGTCCCACGGACTCAACGGAGCTGGACGCGATCTGGAAGCGGGAGTTGCGCCACAGCACCACATATCCGAGGAAGGTGAAGGCCAGGGGCGTGACGAGCGAGTTGTACCAGAGCGCGGCGATGAACGAGCCCGCGATCGCGGCTGACGCGGCCAGTCCGATCGCGGAGCGGTCGCGGCGGAAGCGCCACAGTGCGTACCCGAAGAAGGCGAAGTAGGTCAGCGTGCCGGCCAGGCCGTGCGCGTACAGCAGCTGCCACAGCTGGCCGTTGCCGCCGACGGTGAAGTTGCCGCAGCGCTCGCAGGCCGCCGACTCGCCGACCGCGATCGACTGCCGCCCGCCCTGGGTGCTGCGGGTCGAGCCGAAGCCGAGCACCGGCGACTCGACGACGCCCGACACGGCCCGCTCGGTGAGGAACATGCGCACCCCGTTGGACTTGCCGTTGTCCAGGCGGCGCTCGATCACCCCGCCGAGCGGGGTGGTGGCCAGCGCGACGGCCAGCCCGGCCAGCACCACGCCCAGGGCGACCAGCGCCCGCAGCCGCCCCGCGAGGGCCTGGCGCACCGCGATGAAGACCGCCGTCGCGCCCAGGCCGATCCACAGCCCCCGGTTCAGCGAGTGCACCACCGGCACGACCGAGACGGCGAGCAGTCCGACGGCCAGCACCCGGGTGCGCGGCCGGCTCGGGTAGGCGAAGACGGCCGCCACGAACCACACCACGAGCAGGCAGAAGTTGTTTCCCCAGGTGTTGGTGTAGCCCCACGGCGCGGCCGGGCGGGGCAGCGGGTCGCCGACCAGATCCATGATCTGCGCGGCGTACGGGTGGACCAGCGACTTCACGAAGCCCTTGCCGCGGACCCCGTCAGGCAGCAGCAGCTCCACCGGCGAGGTGAACTCGAAGTGCCCGGCGAACGTCCCCAGCAGGCCACCGGCCACGGTGACCGCGAACATCCACGCGAGCAGGTTCACCAGCCGCCGCTGCGGCAGCGCCGTCACGGACAGGTTGCCCGCGTACACCAGCAGCACCGTCAGCGCCAGATGCTGGACCAGCTTGTAGACGGGCGCGGTGATCCGCTCCGCGAAGGTCGCGGTGATCGTGCCCGCCGGGTCGACGTCGAGCACGCCGAAGCCGACCACGGTGACCGTGCAGAAGGCCAGCCAGATCCAGAACGCGGGCGGCAGCCGGACCGGCAGGCCCTGCGCGTGCCGGCGGTAGAGCTGCCACGCCATCGGCACCGCCATCAGCGGGAAGATCAGCACCCCGAGGCCGAGCGCCCACCACAGCGGGTAGAGCGCCAGCAGCGAGGTCAGCGGCCAGGCGGGCCCGAACAGCAGCCGGGGGCGGGCCGTCGCGGTGGCCGGCGCGGCGACGCCGCCCGAAACGCCGGCCCGTAAGGCGAGGCTCATTGCCGGTGGGCCTCGTCCAGCTCGGTCAGGGCCGAGGCGTCCAGCGGGGCCAGCATGATGGTCTGCTCGTCGGCGTGCGGCTTGTGTCCGTTCGCGACCGCGTCGACCGGCTCCGCGTCGTCGCCGAGCAGCGGCCGGCCGGCCGGCTCGACGGGCGCGGTCTCGCCGTCGGTGCTGGACGTGGTGCGGCGGGCCCGGTGCGGCAGGCGCGGCATCATCACGCCGCCCAGCAGGGGAGTGCCGACCCGGCGCAGCTGCTCGGCGGCGTCGGCGACCTCGGGGCGGCTGGTGCGCCGGGTCTCCACCGCGAGGATCGCGGCATCGGCGAGGCTGGCCAGGCTCTGCGCGTCGGCGCTGGCGGAGGTGGAGGGGGCCTCGACCACCAGGTAGTCGGCGTGGGCGCGCAGCGTGGTGATGATGTCGCGAAGCGCGTGCGACTGCAGCATGCCTGCCGCGGTGGCGGTGCCGCCGGTGGTGATGACGTGCAGCGAGGGCGTACGCGCGGCGCGCTGCGTCGATTCGGCGAGGCTGACCCGGCCGGCCAGCACCTCGGACAGTCCCGGGGTCGGCGCGACGCCGACGAGCCGGGCCAGCGGCGCTGCTTCGGTCAGCGAGTCGGGCAGCTGCGCGCCGATGAGCACGACCTCCGCGCCGGTGCGCGACAGCGCCGCGGCGAGGTTGGCGGCGACCAGGGTCGCCGCCGGGCCGCGGCTCGCGCCGGTGACCACGACGACCTGCTCGCCGGGGCGGAACGCCGCGACGACCTCGTTGCGCAGCCGGTTGAAGGCGCGCCCGCCGGGGCTGAACGGGGTGAAGATCTCGGTGCAGCCGGCGCCCTTGCCGGGCACCGCGCCGAGCACCGCCACGCCGCTGCGGACCAGGTCTCGGCCGGCCCGCACGCGGCGGTCCAGGCGCTCGCGCAGGGCCGCCACGCCGAGCCCGGCCAGCAGGCCGAGCAGCGCGCCCGCGGCGTAGTTGACCGCCGCCGTCGGCTTCACCGGTCGGCTCGGCACGCGGGCCTCGCGGATCACGGTGCCGGCGCTGACGGTCTCGGTGGCCAGCTGGTTCACCTTGTTGTTGAGCTGGTTGATCTGGGTCACCGTGGTGTCGCGCTGGCTGTCCAGGGTGGCGTAGTTCGAGCTCTTCGGGTTCGCGCCGGAGAGCTTGCCGTTGATCTTCGTGAGGTCCTCGGTGAGGTCCTTGATCTTGTCCCGCAGCGCGGCTGCCTGCCGCTCCAGCTCCGCTTTGGCGTTGCCCTCGCGGTTGGCCAGGTAGGACTGCGCGAACGCCTTGGCCCCGGCCTGCGCCTGCGCTGGCTCCGACGCCGCGTAGTTGATCTGGAGCACGGCGGTGTTCGGCGGCACCTCGACCGAGACCGCCCCCGCGAGCACGTCGACGTCCTCGCGCTGGAGCACCTTGGCGGCCCCGGCGACGACGGCGGTGGAGCGCATGAGCTGCGCCTCGGTGTCCAGGTTGATCTCGTCGCGGGTGCGGCCGCCTGAGACGTTGGCGTCGAGGCCCGCCGGCCGTACCAGCACCGACGCCGTGGAGACGTACTCGCGCGGCAGCGATTCGTTGTACGCCGCGCCCGCGGCGGTGCCTGCCAGTGTCAGCAGGACGGCGATCCACCAGTGACGGGCGATCAAACCCAGGTAGTCGCTCATGTCGTACGACGAGGGGGGTGGCCCGGCGTATGTCGCGTCCACGGCGTGTGGCCCTTCTCCGGCGTTGTTGCGTCCGGTGAGGTCAACGGTCCGGCGGTAACGACGTAACTAGGCATATCGGCCGATACACCACGAACTACTGTTGATGCAGGTGAGAGGCCCTGGAAGGAAGTAAGCGTCAGTAAGCGCGTTCTTTGGCGAAAAGCTCGCAAACAAGACACAACGGTTATGATGCCCTTGAGGGTACGCAGAATCGGACAGAAATCTGAGTGCCTACTTTCGGGGGAAGGGGCGACCTGATGAACAGGACGCGTTTCGGCATCGCGGTCACCGTCACCATGTCCACGCTGGCCTCGGCCGTGCTGCTGGGTCTGGTGGCTGGGCGGCTGTCCGCGCCACCGACGCGGGTCACCGTGTCCGAGGACTCGTACACGATGAGCACCGAACCCGGCGTCACCGCGGGAAGCCGGCTCACCCTCACCGCGGGCGGGGTGGGCGGCGGCGCCGCGGTCAGCTACCTCAAGTTCGACGTCAAGCTGCCGACCGGCCGCCAGCCGAAGAAGGTCTGGCTGTGGCTCGGCCGGCACAGCGGTCCGCTGCCGCGGCTGGTCGAGCTGACCAGCGTCCCGGACACCCGCTGGCGGGAGGGCACCCTCACCGCCGCCACCGCGCCCCGGCTGGGCAACGTGGTGTCCAGCGTCGCGCCGGGCCGCTTCGACCGCGCGGTCGCCTTCGACGTCACCCGCGTCGTCCGCCGCTCCGGCCGGTACGCCTTCGCGATCACGGCGCCGAGTGGCACCGAAGCCGCCCAGTTCGTGGCCGGCGAAGCGGGCCTCGAGAGCACCACCACCGGCCCGCCGACCATCACCTTCGAATGGAACGAGCCGGCCTCGCCGACCCTGCCGCCGCCGGTCGACCGGCCCACGATCGCGCCGAGCCCGTCCGGGACGCCTGAGCCGGAGCCCACCGTCACCCCGTGGCCAGGCACGACGTTCGACCCGAGCGCGACGCCCATGCCGTCCACCGCGCCCGCGCCGTCGACTGCGGCCGACCCGGTGACCGACCCGAGCCCCGTGCCGACGGGAACCTACGCGACCGACCCGGTCTACGAACCCGACCCCGAGCCGAGCCTGCCGGACCCGAGCGACGCGCCGGTGGACCCCGGCCTGCCCGGTGACCCGAGCCCGTCGACCGAACCCGGCCCCGAGCCCGGTGCCGAACCGGGCCCGAGCACCGAACCCGGCCAGCAGCCCAGCCCGGACCCGGCCACCGAGCCGAGTCCCGACCCGGACCCGGCCACCGAGCCCAGCCCCGACCCGGGCACGCCGCCCGGCGAGCCGAGCCCGGAACCCGGGCCCGGCACCGAGCCGGGCACCGGTCCCGAACCGGGCTCCGAGCCGAGCGCGGACCCCGGTCCCGGCAGCCCGCCGAGCCCTGACCCCGGCACCGAGCCCGGTCCTGCTCCCGGCCCCGACCCCGGTCCCGGCCAGCCCGATCCCGGCACCCAGCCGGGCCCCGAGCCGAGTCCCGGCGTCCCGCCGGTCAGCGAGCCGACCGAGCCGCCGGCGACCGACCCGGGCCTGCCGCCGGTGATCGACCCGAGCCTGCCGCCGGTCACCGACCCGAGCACGCCGCCCACGACCGACCCGGGCCAGCCGCCCGTCACGGACCCGAGCCTGCCGCCGACCACGGACCCGAGCGCGCCGCCCGTCACGGACCCGAGCCTGCCGCCGACCACGGACCCGAGCGCGCCGCCCGCGACCGACCCGAGCGCGCCGCCGTCGACCGACCCGAGCGCGGGTCCGACCGTGCCGCCGACCTCGCCCTCGCCGTCGACCGACCCGAACCTGCCGGTGGACTGCGTCATCGGGCAGGCGCTGGTGCCGACCTGCGGGGCGCTCTGGGGCGTCGCGCCGGGGGCGCACACCTCGCAGAACCGCATTCAGGCGCTGCACGAGTTCGAGCGGCGCACCAACCGCCAGCAGGTCGTCTACCACGCGTACCACCGCGGCACCTCGCTGTTCCCCACGGCGGACGAGCTGTCCCTCGTCAGGGACCCGCTGCACAAGCGGGTGCTGTTCCTCAACTGGAAGCCGCAGGGCGTCAGCTGGGCCGGCATCGCCCGCGGCGACGGTCGCACCGAGGCCTACCTGGACCGGCTGGCGTTGCACATCCGCGGCTCGCTGCAGGACCAGTTCTTCTTCACGATGAACCACGAGCCGGAGAACGACGTCAACCCGCGGCCGGGCTCCGGGATGACCGCGCAGGACTACGCCGCGGCCTTCCGGCACGTCGTCACGGGGCTGCGCGCCCGCGGGGTGAGCAACCTGGTCTCGGTGATGTGTTACATGGCCTTCGTGCCGTGGAACGTCAAGAACTGGTTCGAGGACCTGTACCCCGGCGACGACGTGGTGGACTGGGTGGCCTGGGACACCTACGCCTACAGCGACCCGGGCTACGGCTACGGCGACTTCGCGGAGATGATGAACCGCAAGTCGGGCAGCCGCAAGGACTGGCCGGGCTTCTACAACTGGGCCGCGACGTCCTTCCCGGACAAGCCGCTGATGCTCGGCGAGTGGGGGGTGTGGCACTCCCGGTCCAACCCGCAGCACCAGGCGAGGTTCTTCGACTCGGCCCGGCTGCAGCTGGAGCTGTTCCCGCGGTTGAAGGCGCTGGTCTACTTCGAGTCACCGGCCGCCGAGGAGGGCCGCAGCTCGATGATCGACATGACCACGACCGGGCTGTCCTCGTTCCAGCAGTTCAGCCGGCACCCGGCCTTCGACATCGTGACCGGCCCGGCCTACTGAGCAGAGCACGGATCGCGACGGCCCGCCCCGCTGGCGGGCCGTCGCGCTGTCAGCTGCGGGGGTTGATCCAGCCCTCTTCGCCCAGGAACACCAGCACGGTGTCGACGGCGTCGTCGATGGAGCCCTCCGAGGTGTCGAGCACCAGCTCGGCGTCGGTGGGCACCTCGTACGGGTCGTCGACGCCGGTCATCCCGGTGATCTGGCCGGCGCGGGCGCGGGCGTAGAGGCCCTTGCGGTCGCGCTGCTCGCAGACCTCGATCGGGGTGGCCACGTGCACCAGCACGAAGTCGGCGCCGGCGGCGGTGGCCATGGCGCGGGCGTTGGCGCGGGCGCTGGCGTACGGCGCGATCGGGCAGCAGATGGCCATGCCGCCGTGGCGGGCCGTCTCCGCGGCGACCCAGCCGATGCGGCGGATGTTGAGGTCGCGGTCGGCCTTGCTGAACCCGAGCCCGGCGCTCAGCTCGCGGCGCACCACGTCGCCGTCGAGCACGGTCAGGCTGCGCTCGCCGGTCTCCAGCAGCGCGTCGGCCACGCCGCTGGCCACCGTGGACTTGCCGGAGCCGCTGAACCCGGTGAAGAACAGCACCACGCCGCGCTGGCGGCGGGGCGGGCGAGCCTTGGACAGCTCGCGGGCCACCGCGGGCGGGGTGTGCCACTCGGGCAGCGGCAGGCCGTCGTCGAGCAGCCCGGCGATCTCCTCGTCGGTGAGCGCGATGCGCTCGAACCGCTCGGGGACCTCGTCGCGGTCGCGCCACTGGCCGTCGCGGCTGTCGTAGACGAGCTCGCGCGGGATCAGCACGCGCGGCCCGCCGCCGGACATCGTGGCCGCGGTCCCGAGCAGGTGGGTGACGCCGTACGCGGCGGCGACCCGGGCCCGGACCAGGGTGTCGGTGACCTCGTCGCCGCGGCTGGTCAGCGGGATGGCCACGATCACGGGCTCGTTCATCCGGTCGCGCGCGGCGAGCACGCAGCGGACCAGCGACTCCGAGGTCAGGCCATCGGGGCCGGGGTGGCCGACCGGCACCAGCACCACGAGCTGCGCGTTGAGCTGGCGGGCGGCGTGGTTGAGCTGGGCGAGCTGCGGGCGGTGCAGCGGCCGGTCGGCGAAGTAGCCGAGCACCCGCTGCGCGGTGAGCTGTTCCCGGACGTGCTGGGTGGGCACCCGCAGCCGGTCGAACGGGGCCCGCCCGCCGTCGCCGTACGCGGTGACCGGGCCGGCGACGCCGCACCAGCCCTCACGCGTCGGCCACACCTCGGCGACGTCGAGCCGCGCGACGGGCGCACCTTCGGCGTCGGTCAGCACCAGCGGCGGCGCCTCGGCGACGTCGATGCCGTCCAGCATCCCGGCCGGCACCTCCAGCTTCACCTGCAGCGGCCAGGGGCGACCGTCGACGAGCCGGGAGGTCGCGGCCACCGACCGGAGGTCGTCCCGGCCCAGGAAACCGCCGAGCGGCGCGTATGCCCCGGCCAGCAGCAATTCGAGGTCGGACAGCTCGGTCGGGTTGGGGGTCCACGTGGGGGCACCACGCAGCGCCTCGTCGCCGATCACCCGTTCGCTCCGCTCGCTCACGTCTGCTCCTGCCTCCCCCGAGCCGGCACCGCAATCGCGACGCTCCGCTGTCGCCCATGACCGACAGGTGACAAGTGTGGCAGCAGCGCGCACCGCGGTCGAGTGCATCATGCCCATGATGAGATCGTGCCGCGGTTTCGGCGAAGTAACGCCCACCAATATGTCCGGTAGGCGCAACTTCGCCGAAACATTCGGTCCGGTCAGCCCGTGTTGCGCATCCCGGCCGCGATGCCGTTGACGGTCGTGAGCAATGCCCGCTCGAGAGTCGGGTCGGTGGTGGGCGCGCGGCGGCTGCCCGGCGCGGTGACCCCCGCCCGGCCGGCCAGCCCGGCGTCGCGGTACTGCCGCAGCAGTGCCACCTGCAGGTGGTGCAGCGGCTCCAGGTAGGAGTCGCGCACCCCGAGCGTACGGTGCAGCACCGGCTGCGACTCCAGCAGCGCGGACTCGCCCGTGATCGCGAGCACCTCGGCCACGCTGCGCTCGTACTCGTCCTCGATGCTGTCGAAGATGGGCAGCAGCGGCTCGGGCACCAGCGACTGCACGTAGCCGCGGGCGATGGTGAGATCGGTCTTGGCCAGCATCATCTCCACGTTGGACAGGAACGTCCCGAAGAAGTGCCAGCGCTCGAACATCTCCCGCAGGTCGTCGCCCAGGCCCGCCTCGCGGGCGGCACGCAGGCCGGTGCCGACGCCGAACCAGCCCGGCACGATCTGGCGGGACTGGGTCCAGCCGAACACCCAGGGGATGGCGCGCAGGCCGCCCAGGCCCGCGCCGGAGTCGGGCCGCTTGGCCGGGCGGGAGCCGATGTTCAGCGCGCCCAGCAGCTCGGTCGGCGTCGCCGCCCAGAAGTACTCCGGCAGCTGCGGGTTCTCCACCAGCTCGCGGTACTTCACGAAGGCCGCGTCGGAGACGACCGTCATCGAGCTGTCCCACTTGGCGAGCGCCTCGTCGGGCTGGCGCGGGGTGGTGTGCAGCAGCGTCGCCTGCAGCACCGCGGCCACCGTCAGCTCCAGGTTCTCCCGGGCCAGCGCGGGCAGCGTGTACTTGTCGGAGATGACCTCACCCTGCTCGGTGACCTTGATAGCGCCGTCGAGCGTGCCGTACGGCTGGGCCAGGATCGCCTCGTGGGTGGGGCCGCCGCCGCGGCCGACCGTGCCGCCCCGGCCGTGGAACAGCCGCAGCCGCACACCGTGCTTGGCGGCGACGTCGCGCAGCGAGCGCTGCGCCTTGTGGATGGCCCACTGGCTGGTGGTGATGCCCGCCTCCTTGTTGGAGTCGGAGTAGCCCAGCATCACCTCCTGCACGTCGCCCCGCGCCCGCACCAGCGCCCGGTACGGCGCCAGGCTCAGCAGCTCGTCCAGGATCTGCCCGCCGGCCCGCAGCTCGGCGACCGTCTCCAGCAGCGGCACGAAGCCGATCGAGGCACGGGGCGCGTGCGGGTCGACCAGCCCGGCCTCGCGCGCGAGCACGGCCGCGGCCAGCACGTCGTCCACCCCGCGCGTCATCGAGACGATGTACGACTCGACGACGTCCTCGCCGAAGCGCTCCTGCGCGGCGCGGATGGTGCCGAACACGTCGTAGGTCTTGCGGGCCGAGTCGGTCAGCGGGCTGTCCGCGCTCGACAGCGGCCGCCGCCCGGTCAGCTCCTTGGCCAGCAGCGCGATGCGCTCCGCCCGGCTCAGCGAGGCGTAGTTGGTGACCTCGCCGACCTGGGTGTAGAGCTGCGCCAGCACCGCGTGGTGCGCGTCGGCGTGCTCGCGCACGTCCATCGTCGCCAGGTGCAGGCCGAACGCGCTGACCGTGCGGATCACCGAGGCGAGCCGGCCCACCGCGGTGAGCTGACCGGCGTTGCGGGCCAGCGAGGCCCGCATCAGCTCCAGGTCGGCGACCAGGTCGCGGGTGCCGCGGTAGTCGCGGCCGGGCACGTGCTCGGTGCCCTGCGCCAGCCGGGTGCGGGTGTTGGCGAGCTTCGCCCGGATGCAGCGGGCCTTGAGCCGGTACGGCTCCTCGGCGTTGACGCGGCGGAAGCGCTCGTTCACCTCGCCCAGCGCGTCGAGGTCCTTGGCCAGGCTGGCGGACAGGTCCAGGGAGACCCCGCGCAGCCGGCGCGACACCGACACCTCGTTGATCAGGTGCTCCAGCGCGTTCTCCACCGCCCGGATGCCGTGCTCGTGCTGCAGCAGCAGCACGTCTCGGGTGACCGTCGGGGTGACGTACGGGTTGCCGTCGCGGTCGCCGCCGATCCAGGTGCCGAACGTCAGCGGGCGGGTGGTCGGCGCGGTGTCCACGCCCAGCCTCTTGAGCGTCTCGGCGAGGTCGTCGAGCACCTGCGGGGCCGCGTCGTCGTAGAGGTCGCGCAGGTAGTAGACGGCGTTGCGGGCCTCGTCGGTCGGGTCCGGCCGGTCCAGGCGCAGCTCGTCGGTCTGCCACAGCAGGTCCAGCAGCTCCGACAGGCGGCGGTCGTTGAGCGCGGTCTCGCCGTACAGCGCGGACGCGGCGAACTCGCCGTCGAGCTGGTCGGCGACGCCGCGCAGCTTGGTCAGGATGGAGCGGCGGGCCGCCTCGGTGGGGTGCGCGGTGAACACCGGCCGGATCGCCAGCCGCCGGGCGGCCGCCGCGATCTCGCTGGCCGGCACGTTGCGCTCGGCGATCAGCTTGGCGGTGGAGTCCAGCCAGCCGCCGTGCACGGCGCGGCGGCGGCGCAGTTCGCGGGCCCGGTGCACCTGCTCGGTGATGTTGGCCAGGTGGAAGTAGGTGGAGAAGGCCCGCGCCAGCAGCGTCGCGGTCGACACGTCGAGGCTGCCGAGCTTCACGGCGGCCGTGTCGGCGTCGCTGCGTACCAGCGCACGCACCTCTTCGACCAGGTCGAGCAGGCCGCGGCCCTCCTGGCGGGCCAGGGTCTGGCCGAGCAGGCCGCCGAGGCGGCGGATGTCCGCCCGCAGCGCGGCGTCGGCCCCGTCCGCGTCGCCGGAGGCACCGTCGACGTCGGGGTGATAGGTCAGCTCGCTCACCGCGCTGTTCCTTCCGTGGGTACGAAGGACGGCGCTGTCCTGCGCTGGATGCTACTGCCCTGATGACCTATGCGGCGGTGTGACGCGGGCCATCCCATTATTCGCGATCATCTCCGCCCCACCCTCTCGATCGCCCGACTTGCCCGGCACCTGTGCGTATCTTGAACGCGCATTCGCCCAGGTGCCTGGCAAGTCGAGCGATCACCGACGGGGCGGGGCGGAGTCAGGCGACGTGGGTGCCCCAGCCGCCGGCGGAGTCGACGATCTGGCCGGTGATCCACTCGGCGTCGGGGGAGCAGAGCCAGCCGACGAGTTTCGCGGTGTCGGCGGGGGTGCCCCAGCGTTTGGTGGGGAAGCGGTCGCGGACCCAGGCGTGGGTCTCGGGGTCCGCCCAGCCGGTGTCGTTGGGGCCCGGGTTGACCGCGTTCACGGTGACGCCGCGCCCGGCCAGCAGCACGGAGAAGTCCCGGGTCAGATACTCGATCGCGGCCTTGCTGGCGGCGTACGCCAGCTCGCCGGTCATCGGCCCGAGCCGCTGCCCCGAGGTGAACAGCACGATCCGGCCCGGCCGGGCGTCGTCGTGCGCCGCGGCGTACGCCTGCACCAGCAGCATGTTGGCGCGCACGTTCACGGTCAGGTGCCGGTCGATCTCGGCGGCGGCCAGCTCGCCCAGCGGCGTGTGCGTGGAGTAGGTGTGGCAGGACACCAGCGTGTCGACCCCGCCGAAACGCTCGACGGCGGCCGTGACCAGCGCCTCCGGCCCGCCCGGCGCGGCCAGGTCGAACGGCTGCCAGTGCACGTCCGGCCCCAGTTCGTCGGCCAGCCCGGCCGGGTCGCCGCCCGACAGACCCTGCTCGGCGTCGTACGCCGGATGACCGGTGATCATGACGCGGTAGCCGTCGGCGACCAGTCGCCGGGCCACCGCCGCACCGATGTTGGCGGTCCGCCCGACTCCGGTGACGAGAGCGACAGGCCGATATACAAGATCATTACTCATCGGCCAGACGATAATGAGACCGCGGAAACCGGTGCAAGTGACAATTCGCGGTGGTGAGTGTTTCCACAGGTGGGGGAGTGTACGGCAGTGTTTCGGCAGCGTACGGCAGCAGGTGCGCGGCGGTTCGGCAGCGCGATGCCGCAAGATCGTCGTCGTAACCCGCCCCGACCGGTTGCCGCCTGCGCGGACGGTTCGAGGGCGAACTTTCCGTGCGAGAAAGAGGAACCCTATGCGTCGTGTGCTCGCGGCCGTCTTCCTGAGCGGTGCGCTGCTCGCCACCGCCGCCTGCGGCGCCGAGGCCGAGCCGGAGGCCGCGGCCCCGGACTACTCGGCCAACACCAAGACCGTCTGCACCGCGCTGGAGGAGGTGCTCTCCGGCAAGACCCTGGAGAAGCAGACCTCCGACGCGCTGGCGGCGGCGCTCAAGGACAAGAAGACCGAGGCCGAGATCGAGAAGGCCTCGATCGAGGTCATGCAGGGCATCTTCACCGACTGGGCGGCCGGCATCGAGGCCGAAGGGGCCAAGGCTGAGGACCCGCAGCTCAAGGCCGACGTCAAGGGCTTCGCCGACGCGCTCAAGGCCGAGGTCGCCAAGATCGCGAAGCTGGACGACGCCGACAAGGTCATGGACGCCGCGACCGTCACCGCCGCCGGCGAGAAGCTCGACAAGTACTGCGCCTGACGGCCACGCCAGGCCCGCGCCGGGCGGCGCCGCCGTGAACCGCGCCCGTCCGCACGTGGACGGGCGCGGTTTCGCGTCCGCCGGGGCAAGACCGTTCCCGGCGGACGCCGCGCGTCAGGGGCGTAAACCGGTCGGCGGGCAGGAGTAGGCTCGACGACGAAACCCCGTACCTGCCTGGTTGCGGGGCTTTCGCCGTGGCTTGCCATGGTCCGTGCCTACCGGGCGGGAAGGCGCTTACCCGTGAACCTCACCGGACTCCTCCAAGCGGCGTCGGCCGATCCCGCGCTGGCCCGGGTCACCGAGCTGGCCCGCACCGAACCCCAACTCGATCTGACCGCCCCCGCCTCCGCGCGCCCGTTCCTGGTGGCCAGCGCGGCCCGGCAGCGGCCCGTGCTGGTGGTGACCGCGACCAGCCGCGAGGCCGAGGATCTGACCGAGGCGCTCGGCGAGTTCCTCGACCCGGCCACGGTGGCGGTGTACCCGGCATGGGAGACGCTGCCGCACGAGCGGTTGTCGCCGCGCTCGGACACCGTCGGGCGGCGGCTGGCCGTGCTGCGCCAGCTCGCGCACCCCGAGGGCCGCCCGCTGCGGGTGGTCGTCGCGCCGGTGCGCAGCATGTTGCAGCCCCAGCTCAAGGGCCTCGGCGACCTGGAACCGATCGACCTGCGCCAGGGCACGGTCGCGCCGCTGGACGAGCTGACGCACACGCTGCACGATCTCGCGTACGCCCGGGTGGATCTCGTCACCAAGCGCGGCGAGTTCGCGGTGCGCGGCGGCATCCTCGACATCTTCCCGCCGACCGACGAACACCCGTCGCGGGTGGAGTTCTGGGGCGACGAGGTGGAGGACATCCGCACCTTCGCCGTCGCCGACCAGCGCACCATCGCCAAGGTCGACCGGCTGTGGGCCCCGCCCTGCCGCGAGCTGCTGCTCACCCCGGACGTGCGGGAGCGGGCCGCCCAGCTCGCCGCCGAGCACCCGGGCCTGGAGGAGATGCTGACCAAGCTGGCCGAGGGCATCCCGGTCGAGGGCATGGAGTCGCTGTCCCCGGCCCTGCACGAGGGCCGGGACTCGATGCAGCTGCTGCTGGACTGCGTGCCGGGCGACTCGCTGGTGCTGCTGGCCGACCCCGAGCGCATCCGCACCCGCGCCCACGACCTGTTCCGCACGTCGGAGGAGTTCCTGGAGGCGAGCTGGGCCGCCGCGGCCGAGGTGGCCGGGGTCAAGGCCCCGATCGACCTGGGGGCCGCGACCTTCAAGACCCTGGCCGAGGTAC
The DNA here is from genome assembly GCF_009720365.1 of Catellatospora paridis. GTDB lineage: Bacteria > Actinomycetota > Actinomycetes > Mycobacteriales > Micromonosporaceae > Catellatospora > Catellatospora paridis. The sequence continues at coordinate 143,957 of NZ_WBZD01000038.1, forward strand.
GCGGGCACGCCGCGTCGCTGGACATGCCGTGGTGGACGGTGTCCCCGTTCGGCCTGGTGGCCACCGAGAAGCCGGTCGACGAGCCGTGGCTGGACACCCCCGAGGTGCAGGTCGCGCCGGACACCGGAGCCGTGCTGACCTGGTCGGCGATCCAGCCGCCGGCGTACCACGGGGACACCGCGAAGGTGATCGCCGACGTGAAGGGCTGGCTGGCCGAGGGCTGGCGGGTGGCGCTGATCTTCGAGGGCCACGGCCCCGCCCAGCGCTCGGTCGAGGTGCTGCGCGACGCGGGCGTCGGCGCGGTCCTGGCCGAGCAGATCGCGGAGCTGCCCGAGCCGGGGCAGGTCGTGGTGAGCTGCGGACAGCTGCGGCTGGGCCTGGTCGACGAGGCCGCGAAGTTCGCCGTGTTGACCGGGGCGGAGATCTCCGGCGGGCGCGGCACGGCCAACCGCGAGCTGGGCCGCATGCCTTCGCGGCGGCGCAACACCATCGACCCGCTGGAGCTGCGCGCGGGCGACTTCGTGGTGCACGAGGCGCACGGCATCGGCAAGTACGTCGAACTGGTCCAGCGCAAGGTCAACGGCGCGGATCGGGAGTACCTGGTCATCGAGTACGCCGCCACCAAGCGCGGCCAGCCCGGCGACCGCCTGTTCGTGCCCACCGACGCCCTCGACCAGCTGTCCCGCTACGTCGGCGGCGAGCAGCCCACCCTGCACAAGATGGGCGGCGCGGACTGGCAGAAGGCCAAGGCGCGCGCCCGCAAGGCGGTCCGCGAGATCGCCGCGCAGCTGATCCAGCTCTACGCCGCCCGGCAGGCCGCGCCCGGCCACGCCTTCGGCCCGGACACCCCCTGGCAGCGCGAGCTGGAGGACGCCTTCCCCTACCAGGAGACGCCCGACCAGCTGTCCGCGATCGAGGAGGTCAAGTACGACATGGAGAAGCCGGTCCCGATGGACCGGCTGATCGCGGGCGACGTCGGCTACGGCAAGACCGAGATCGCGGTGCGGGCGGCATTCAAGGCGGTGCAGGACGGCAAGCAGGTCGCCGTGCTGGTGCCGACCACGCTGCTGGCCCAGCAGCACTTCAACACGTTCTCCGAGCGGATGGCGCAGTTCCCGGTGGTGCTGCGGCAGCTGTCGCGGTTCGCGACGGCGAAGGAGGCCGAGGAGACGCTGAACATGGCCGCCGAGGGCCGCGCCGACATCATCATCGGCACCCACCGGCTGATCCAGAAGAGCACCCGGTTCAACAAGCTCGGCCTGGTCATCGTCGACGAGGAGCAGCGCTTCGGCGTCGAGCACAAGGAGCGCCTCAAGGAGATGCGCACCAACGTCGACATGCTGTCCATGTCCGCGACGCCGATCCCGCGCACCCTGGAGATGTCGATCACCGGCATCCGGGAGATGTCCCAGATCACCACGCCGCCGGAGGAGCGCCACCCGGTGCTCACCTACGTCGGGGCGTACGACGACAAGCAGGTCGCCGCCGCGATCCACCGCGAGCTGCTGCGCGACGGGCAGGTGTTCTACCTGCACAACCGAGTCGAGACGATCGACAAGGCGGTGCGCCGCATCCGCGAGCTGGTGCCCGAGGCGCGGGTCGTGGCCGCGCACGGGCAGATGGGCGAGGACGCGCTGGAGAAGGTGATGATCGGCTTCTGGGAGAAGGAGTACGACGTCCTGGTCGCCACCACCATCATCGAGTCCGGCATCGACATCCCGAACGCGAACACGCTCATCCTGGAGCGGGCCGACCTGCTCGGCCTGGCCCAGCTGCACCAGATCCGGGGCCGGGTGGGCCGCGGCCGCGAGCGCGCGTACGCGTACTTCCTCTACCCGCCGGAGAAGCCGCTCACCGAGCACGCCCACGAGCGGCTGGCCACCATCGCCCAGCACACCGAGCTGGGCGCGGGCATGTACGTGGCGATGAAGGACCTGGAGATCCGTGGCGCGGGCAACCTGCTCGGCGGCGAGCAGTCCGGCCACATCGAGGGCGTCGGCTTCGACCTGTACGTACGCATGGTCGGCGAGGCGGTGGCGCAGTTCAAGGGCGGCGGCGCGGCGCAGGAGGAGGCGCCCGAGGTCAAGATCGATCTGCCGATCGACGCGCACCTGCCGCACGACTACATCGACTCCGAGCGGCTGCGCCTGGAGATCTACCGCAAGCTCGCCTCGGCCCGCGACGAGGTCGCGCTGCAGGAGGTCGTCGCCGAGCTGACCGACCGCTACGGCGAGCCGCCAGCCCCGGTGGCCAACCTGGTCGCGGTCGCCAAGCTGCGGATGACCGCCCGGTCGTACGGCCTGACCGAGATCTCGCTGCAGGGCAAGCACGTGCGGTTCGGCCCGCTGGAGCTGGCCGACTCCAAGCAGCTGCGGCTCAAGCGCTACCACCCCGACTCGGTCTACAAGACGGCGAACTCGCAGGTCAGCGTGCCGACGCCGATGACCCGCCGGGTCGGCGGCGAGCCGCTGCGCGACCAGGCGCTGCTCGACTGGTGCGCCCAGCTGCTGAAGGGCGTGCTGGGCTGATGAGCGGGCGCGGTGAGCGAATCGCGGGGCTCAGGTTGTCTCACGACGTCGGCGAGCGAAGCGGGGACGAGCGAACCAGGGACGAGCGGAGCGAGGAGACGGCGTGAGCGTGCGGTGGACCGTCGTGGACACGCCGATCGGGCCGCTGAGCTGCGCGATCGACGACATCGGGCTGTGCGCGCTGCAGTTCGGCGCGCTCGAGGTCGTGCAGGACGTCGACCCGCTGCTCGACGACGTCGCCGGGCAGTTGCGCGCCTACTTCGCGGGGGAGCTGGTGGAGTTCACCATGCCCGTTTCGGTGCGCCGGGGCAGCGACTTCGAGCGGGCGGTCTGGGCCGAGCTGTCCCGCATCCCGTACGGGGAGACGCACACGTACGGCGAGGTGGCGCGGGCTGTCGGCGAGCCGGACGCGGCCCGTGCGGTCGGCGTGGCCTGCAACCGCAACCCGGTCGCCGTCGTGGTCCCGTGCCACCGCGTGGTCGGCGCGAACGGCAAACTCGTCGGCTTCGGCGGCGGCCTCTCGCGCAAACGCCAACTCCTCGAACTCGAAGCCCGCGTCCGCATGGAACACGACTGGCTCGCCTGACCCGCGTTGCGGGGCGTGGAACGGCGAAGGGGCGGCGCGGACGGTGTCCGGGCCGCCCCTTCGGGCGTGCGATGCGGGTCAGGCCCGGTTGCGGTTGGTGACGACGGCGATGGCGGCCCAGCCGGCGGCGAGGACGGCGAAGCCGTAGCCGAAGGCCGGGTAGTCGATCGGCGGGGCGCCGATGAAGAAGTCCTGCGCCCAGGTCGCGCCGACGGTGGCGGCGGTGGCGACCGCGGCGCCGAATACGGCGGCGACCAGGGCGAGGGCTAGTCCGGACGAAACCCTCGCGGCGCGGACGCGCTCGGGGCCGGTCTGCTTCGGGATCGGGTTCTTCGCACCGCGGGACACCGCGAAGGCGAGGAAGACCAGGTCGATCGCGACCGCACCGCCCAGCAGCAGCAGCGGCGGGATGGACTTCGGGAAGCCCGTCCCGGCCAGCAGGCCCCAGACGACCACGCGGTATGCCAGGTAGCTGGCGGCGATGGCGGTGGCCGTGAAGCGTGCGCCGACGAAGGCACGAGCCGCGACCAGGGTCAGCAGGGCCGCGCCGGTGATCCAGGCCGGGTAGACCCAGGCGTCGACCGGCAGCGCGAAGCCCTGCACCGCGATGTCGTCGACCGGGCGGCCGATCTGGTCCGCGGCGAACTTGAGCAGGATCGGCTCGGCGGTCGGCGCGCCGGCCCGCCACGACTCCAGCGAGAGCACGCCGTACTCCTGGTGCTGGCTGGGGAACAGGACGTTCTCCAGGAAGAAGCCCCAGATGAAGGCGCTGATCACGGTGCGGGTGCGGCCGGGCGGGGTGGAGATCCAGTAGCCGCGGGCGACGCCGAGCAGCATGAACGCGGTGCCGATGTACAGCAGGGCGTGGCTGGCGCTCCAGGCGGTGATGTCCAGCCCGTTGATCTTGTGGTTCAGGATGTCGATCGGGATGGCGACCAGGAACGTCGCCGTGCCGCCCACCATCAGACGCTTCGCGAGTTTGTCGACACCCACGTTGTGGTATGCCTGGAACAGCACCAGGGCCACCACGATGACCGTGCCCGCGGTGTTCAGCAGGTGTGGCGGGGCCAGGTCGTCTCGCAGCCACTTGAAGTGCCACGACATGTCCCAGGTCGAGCCCAGCATCTTCAGTGCGAAGGCGACCAGCCAGAGCCGGTAGACGGCGGCGACCACCGTGGGGCCCTGGGCTGCGTCGGGCCCGCTGCGGGCCAGGCCCACCCAGCCCGAGGTGGTACGAGGAAGCGTCTGCGTCGTCACGGGCGGAATTCTGCCGTGTCGAAGGGGGTCTACGCGTCCTTCGAACACCTGAATCCACCCTGAGATCTCCCGGAGTCGCCGTTCATGAGAGAGTGGCGGCGTAAGCGCCTGTCACTGGAGGATTCCGTGCGCCGTCTGACCGCCGCGGCCGGCATCGCCGTCGCCCTGCTGGCCCTGACCGCCTGCCGGTCGAGTCCGAGCGTCGCCGCATACGTCGGCGACCAGTCGTTCACCGAGGCCAAGGTCGACCAGCTCGTCAAGCAGGCGGCGGAGACCCAGCAGACGGCCCAGCCGGGCGACGAGGCAGCCGTCCGCACGCACGTGGTCCAGCTGCTCGTCTACAACGCGCTGTGCAAGCGGATCGCGACGGAGAAGGGCATCAAGCTGCCCGCCGCCGCGGCCGGCCCGAGCGAGTACGCGACGCTCAACCAGGAGACGCAGGCCTGCGTCCAGGCGCTGCCGCTCGACCAGATGAAGCCGTCGGACGAGGACCTCCGCAAGGTCTACGACAACGGCGTGGAGATCGGCGTGCTCGACCCGAAGCAGCCGTTCGAGGAGGTCAAGCCGCAGCTGGCGGGCGACCCGCAGGTCGCCGGCGCGATCGCGGTGTACCGGGTGCTGACCGACGCCGCCAAGGCCGCCGACGTGACGGTGAACCCGCGCTACCGCCCGCTGGACCTGCCGGTGTTGACCGCCGGGGAGCGCGGGGCCGTGCTCAGCGCGCCGTTCGGCCAGTACGAGTCCGGCGTCTCCGAGGCTGAGTTCCCGGCTCAGACGCCGGACGCGCCCCAGCCCCAGCAGTGACGGCCACCCGCCGGATCGTTCTGCTCGTCACCTCGCCCCGGATGCCCGCGGGGCTGCTCACGGCAGCCGCGTGGGACGTGGTGCGGGCACATCCCGTGCTGGCCCCCGCGGAGAGCGAGCAGACCACCGCGCTACGTGCCGCGGGCGCGGCGGTCACCGTCGTTCCGGCGGCGACGGCGGCGACCCTGCTCGACGCCGCGCAGCCGGTGGCCGTGTGGCTGGCCGGGCCGGGCGGGGACGAGTTCCTCGCCCGCGAGCTCGGCCTGCGGCTGGCCCGCGAACCCGGTCTGGCCGAGCTGGAGCTGATGTACGGCTCCTGGGACCCGCCCGGCGCGCGTCTGCTCGACGCGGTGGCGGTCACCGACCGGCTGCAGAGCAGCGACCCGTGGCGGCGCGAGCAGACCCACCGCACCCTGGCGAAATACCTGCTCGAAGAGGCGTACGAGGCCTACGACGCGATCGTCGCCGGAGACCACGCGGCGGTGCGCGACGAGATGGGCGACGTGCTGCTGCAGGTGCTGTTCCACGCCCAGCTGGCGCAGGAGCTGCCCGAGGACGAGCGCTGGAACGTCGACGACGTGGCCGGGGACTTCGTGGCGAAGATGGTGCGCCGCAACCCGCACGTGTTCGCGGACACACCGGCCGAGGACATCGAGGAGATCATCGCCACCTGGGAGCGCGTCAAGGCCGAGGAGAAGGGCGGCTCGCGTGCCCCGCTGGACGGGGTGACCTGGTCGCTGCCCTCGCTGACGCTGGCCGCCAAGCTGCTCGTCCGGGCCCGCCGCCACGGCCTGCCCGAGCCGGTGCCGTCCGACACCCTCGGCGGCCGCCTGCTGGCGCTGGTCTCCGCGGCGGGCGAGGACGCCGACGCCGAGGCCGCGCTCCGTGAGGAACTGCACCGCTACGCCGACTCCGTCGCCGACAAATCCTGAGCGGCCCCGCCGCGCTCACGTGCTGCCCGCCGCGCGCCTTGATCGTTCGACTTGCCCGGCAAGTGGGCGAAAGGCCGGTCGAGATACGCACACCTGCCCGGCAAGTCGAGCGATCATGAGGGCGCCGGGTACGTTGAGCCGATGATGCTGGAGTTCGCCCCGCTGGCGGAGCACATCGCCGACGCCCTGCTGGAGTCGTCGCCCGAGCTGGCCGCCTCGGCCGGGGACCACCGCTTCGACGACCGCCTGCCGGACCTGTCACCCGACGGCACCACCGCCGACGTCGGCATGCTGCGCGACGCGGCCGATGCGCTGTCCCAGGTGGACGCGGCCCTGCTGGACGACGAGGAGCGGGTCGACCACGCCATCCTCAGCTCGCTGGTCGACCGGCAGCTGTTCGAGCTGACCGAGGTGCGCTCGCACCAGTGGAACCCGCTGCGGCACAACCCGGGCGCGCTGCTGCACGCGCTGATGGCACGGCCGTTCGCGCCGGTGGAGCAGCGCCTGCACGCGCTGGCGGGCCGGCTGCTCCAGGTGCCCGACGCGCTGGCCACGGCACGCACGGTGCTGCGCGACGCACCGCGCATCCACCTGGAGACCGCGGCCGGCCAGTTCGCCGGCACCGCCGCGCTGGTACGCGAGGAGCTGCCGCGCCTGCTGCTGCAGGAGCCGGGGCTGGCCGAGCAGATGCAGCTGGTCGCCGCGGAGGCGGTGCTGGCGCTGGACGACTTCGCCGCCTGGTGCGCCACCCAGGCCGAGCGGGGCGAGGGCCGCGACCCGCGGCTGGGCCGCCGGCTCTGGGAGGCCAAGCTGTGGCACACCCTGGACACCGAGCTGGGCGCGGCGGAGGTGCTCAAGCGGGCGCAGGAAAACGTCGAGCGGGTCACCGCGGAGCTGCGCGAGGTCGTCGTCGAGCTGGTCGGCGGCAAGGCCGACGACGAGACGGTGCGCCGGGCGCTGGACCTGATCGCCGCCGAGCACCCGGACAACACCTCGATCGTCGGGCTGGCCTACCACGCCGTGGAGGAGACCACCGCGTTCGTACGCGAGCACGACCTGCTCACCCTCATCGACGACCCGCTGGTCATCGAGGAGATGCCGGAGTTCTCGCGGGGCGTGGCGGTGGCCTACTGCGATCCGCCGGGCGCGCTGGAGACGGCGGTGGTGCCCACGTTCTACTGCATCGCGCCGACCCCGGCGGGCTGGCCCGCGCCGCGGGTCGAGTCGTTCTACCGCGAGTACAACGACCACGCCATCCGCAATCTCACCGTGCACGAGGCCATGCCCGGGCACTTCCTGCAGCTGGCGCACGCCCGCCGCTACCGGGGCAGCACCCGGGTGCGGGCGCTGGGCCGCTCGGGCACCTTCACCGAGGGCTGGGCCGTCTACGCCGAGCAGGCGATGGTCGAGCGGGGGTACGGCGGCCTGCCGGTGCGCGCGACGCAGTTGAAGATGCAGCTGCGCTCGAGCATCAACGCCATCCTCGACCAGCTCGTGCACTGCGAGGACCTGAGCGAGGCCGACGGCATGGCGCTCATGCTGGACCGCGGCTTCCAGGAGGAGGGCGAGGCGGCCGGCAAGTGGCGGCGCGCGCTGCTGTCCTCGGCACAGCTGTCGACGTACTTCGTGGGCTGGGCGGAGGTGGCCGAGATCGCGCGGCTGCGGCCGGCCGGGGTCACCCCGCGGGAGTGGCACGACCGCATGCTCTCGTACGGCTCGCCCGCACCCCGCCACCTGCGCACACTGCTCGGCCTGTGAGGGTTTGCGCCACACCGGGGCGATGGGGGAGGCTGTCGCCCATGCGAAACACGGCTCGTCCCGGCACGCCGCGTGCCAAGCGGCCTCCCGTGTTCAGGCGCGCCGTGCTCGCCCCGCTGCTGGGCGCGCTGCTCGTGCTCACCGGCTGCCAGGCCATCACCGACGACGGGGTCGCGCCCGGTCGCACCCGGCTGATCAGCGACATGGCGGCGCAGCTGCAGCGCGCCTCGCAGCGGCCGTATCACGCGGAGTATCTGCTGGCCGAGGGGACCCGGGGCGAGATCTCGCAGCGGACCGGCCCGGCGCGGGCGGTGTACGCCTATCCCGGCGGGCGGCTCATGGTCGACCCGAACGGGCACACCTCCTGCGTGACCGCGGTGCGCCCGGCGCGCTGCCAGATCCGGCCGCTGCCCGGCCCAGGCCCGGCCGCGCTCACCGGCTACAGCGAGGTGACCCGGCACGGCCTGGTCACCGCGCCGATCGTCACCGACCTGCTGCAGGCGGCACAGCTGCAGTCGCAGGCCGAGGTGGAGGCGCACGACGTCACCCTGGCCGGCCAGCAGGCCACCTGCCTGGAGGTGTCGGGCCTGTCCGATGCCGAGGCGGGCGGGTTCAGCGTCTGCGTCACCGCCGCGGGCGTGCTGGCCAGCTTCGCGGGCGTCGTCGGCGGGGTGGTCATCGACCAGGCGCTGACCCGGGTTTCCGGGTCGCCCCCGGCGGCGGTCTTCGAGCTGCCCGAGGGGGCGCGGGTGGTGGACCACCGGCCGAAGACCCCGGCGCCGTGACGGGTCGATAGGCTGCCTTTGTACGCACCGGCCGCTCCGGCCAGGGGATGTCATTGCCGACGACCATGCCAGTGAGCGCACACGAACGAGGGAGCACACGTGGCCACCATTGAAGGCTTCGTAGCCCGGGAGATCCTCGACTCCCGCGGTAATCCGACCGTCGAGGTCGAGGTCGGTCTCGACGACGGCACCATCGCCCGCGCTGCGGTGCCCTCCGGCGCCTCCACCGGCGCCTACGAGGCGCTGGAGCTGCGCGACGGCGACAAGAGCCGCTACCTGGGCAAGGGCGTCGAGAAGGCCGTCGCCAACATCGAAGACCAGATCATCGACCAGCTCATCGGGTACGAGGCCAGCGAGCAGCGCCTCATCGACCAGAAGATGCTGGAGCTGGACGGCACCCCGGACAAGTCCGTGCTGGGCGCCAACGCGATCCTGGGCGTCTCGCTCGCGATCGCGAAGGCTGCCGCCAAGAGCGCGGAGCTGAGCCTGTTCCGCTACCTCGGCGGCCCGAACGCGCACCTGCTGCCGGTGCCGATGATGAACATCATGAACGGCGGAGCGCACGCCGACTCCAACGTGGACATCCAGGAGTTCATGATCGCGCCGATCGGTGCGCCGAGCTTCCGTGAGGCGCTGCGCTCCGGCGCGGAGGTCTACCACGCGCTCAAGAGCGTGCTGAAGAAGAAGGGCCTGTCCACCGGCCTGGGCGACGAGGGCGGCTTCGCGCCGAACCTGCCGACCAACGCCGCGGCGCTGGACCTGATCGCGGAGGCCGTGCAGGCTGCCGGCTACACCCTGGGCAGCGACATCGTGCTGGCGCTGGACGTGGCCGCGACCGAGTTCTTCGACAACGACGTGTACACCTTCGAGGGTGTCGCGAAGTCGCGCGAGGAGATGATCGCGTACTACGCCAAGCTGGCCGAGTCGTACCCGATCGTGTCGATCGAGGACCCGCTGGCCGAGGATGACTGGGCGGGCTGGAGCGCGATGACCGCCCAGCTCGGCGGCAAGATCCAGATCGTCGGCGACGACCTGTTCGTCACCAACCCGACCCGCATCGCCCGCGGCATCGCCGAGAGCGCGGCCAACGCGGTGCTGGTCAAGGTGAACCAGATCGGTTCGCTGACGGAGACGTTCGACGCCGTCGAGCTGGCCCACCGCAGCGGTTTCCGCACCATGATGAGCCACCGCTCGGGCGAGACCGAGGACACCACCATCGCCGACCTCGCGGTCGCGATGGGCTGCGGCCAGATCAAGACCGGCGCGCCGGCCCGTTCGGACCGCGTCGCCAAGTACAACCAGCTGCTGCGTATCGAGGAGGAGCTGGCCGACGCGGCCCGCTACGCCGGTGCGGCAGCATTCCCGCGGTTCACCGCCGGAAAGTAAGCAACAGCCGGATTTCAAGCGACTGCGCGGGTCCGTGACGGTGTCCCGTCACAGGGCCTAGCATGTGATCGAAGCTCCTTTCATCCGACACGTACGGCGTGGAAGGGGCTTCGATCATCGCGCAGGGGGGAGGGGTGATGCAGCGGCGACAACCTGGAGGACAGGGGCCGGTGCGTCGCTCCCAGGGCGGCGCCCGCGGCGCTCGCGGCACCGCCGCCGTCCGCACCCGTGAGGGCGACCGCTCGCTGAGCCGCCCCGCCGCCGCCCGCCGCGCCGCCGCCGCCGGAGCGGCCAAGCGCACCAGCGCCCCGAACCCGCACGGCCTGACCGGCCGGGCCACCGCGCTGCTGGTGATCCTCGCGGCGCTGGCGCTGGGCTACGCCTACCCGGTGCGCGTCTACCTCACCCAGCTCGCCGAGATCGACGCGATGCGGCAGTCACAGCTGGAACAGCAGGAGCGCATCGCGGGGCTGGAGCGGCAGGCCGAGAAGTGGAAGGACGACGAGTACATCAAGGCTCAGGTCCGCCGCCGCTTCTTCTGGGTCTACCCGGGGCAGACCCCGCTGATGCCGATCTGGGACCCGGACGGCAAGACCGACCAGGACCAGACCCCGAAACCGCCGCCGCCCGCCGAGCCCGACAGCTGGTACGGCAAGCTCTGGACCCGTCTGGACCCGGAGCAGGAGCAGAAGAACTAGGAGCACAGATGGATCGCGACCTCGTGCCCGCGCCGACGCGGCAGGAGGCGACCGAGTCCGATCTCGCCGCGGTCCGGGCCCAGCTCGGCCGGCCCACGCGCGGCACCCGGGCGGTGGCGCACCGCTGTCCGTGCGGCAAGCCCGACGTGGTGGAGACGGTGCCCCGGCTGCCCGACGGCACCCCCTTCCCGACGCTGTTCTACCTCACCTGCCCTCGGGCGACCGCGGAGTGCAGCCGGCTGGAGTCGGCCGGGCTGATGAAGGAGATGAACGAGCAGCTGCGCACCGACCCGGAGCTCCGCGCGGCCTATCTGAAGGCGCACGAGGACTACCTGACCCGCCGCGAGGCGATCGGGCACGTGCCGGAGATCGAGAACGTCTCCGCGGGCGGCATGCCCGACCGGGTGAAGTGCCTGCACGTGCACCTGGGCCACGCGCTGGCCGCCGGTCCCGGGGTCAACCCGTTCGGCGACGAGGTCATCGCGCTGGTCGAGCCGTGGTGGACGGCGGGGCCGTGCGTTGAGTGAGCTGACCGTACGCAAGGCCCGCACCGCCGACGTGCGCGGCATCCGCCGCCTGATCGACACGTACAGCGGCGAGCGCCGGCTGCTCAGCAAGGCCACCGTCGCGATATACGAGGACGTGCCCGAGTTCCGGGTGGCCGTCGACGACGACGGCGTGGTCGTCGGCTGCGGCGCGCTGCACGTGCTGTGGGAGGACCTCGCCGAGATCCGCACCGTCGCCGTGGACGCGACCTGGCGCGGCCGCCGCGTCGGCCACCAGATCGTCGAAGCCCTCCTCGACGACGCCCGCGAGCTGGGCGTACGCCGCGTCTTCGTGCTCACCTTCGAAACCCGCTTCTTCGCCTCCTTCGGCTTCACCGAAATCGACGGCGCCCCCGTCCCCCCACCCGTCTACGAGCAGCTCCTCCGCTCCTACGACGAGGGCGTAGCCGAATTCCTTGGCCTGGAACGCGTCAAACCCAACACCCTCGGCAACACCCGCATGCTCCTCCACCTGTAAAAGGAAGGGCATCGTCGGCTCGCGTCAGCGAGACGAGCAGCAGCTCTGCACATCGCTCTGTGTAGCGGAAGGTGCCCTTATCAACGCCTGTAGGGTGGTGACGTGGGAGATGCCGTCGCCGCGATCGACTGTGGCACCAACTCGATCCGCCTGCTGATCACCGAGAACGGCCGCGACGTCGAACGCCTGATGCGCATCGTGCGCCTGGGCGCGGGCGTGGACCGCACCGGCCGCCTCGACCCGGCCGCGATCGAGCGCACCCGCGTCGCGCTGGCCGAATACCGGGGGCTCATCGAGTCGCACGGGGTGACCCGCATCCGCATGGTCGCCACCAGCGCCACCCGCGACGCGGCGAACGCGGCGGACTTCCACGACATGGTGCGCGCCACGCTGGGGCAGCCCGCCGAGATCATCAGCGGCGACGAGGAGGCCGCACTGTCCTTCGCCGGCGCCGTGACCGGGCTGGACGGCAGTGGGCCCTACCTGGTGGTGGACATCGGCGGCGGGTCGACGGAGTTCGTCCGGGGCCGCCGGACGGTGGACAGCTCGATCAGCATGGACATCGGGTGCGTACGCATGACCGAGCGCCACCTGCCCGCCGACCCGCCGACTCCCGCGCAGCTCGATGCGGCGACGCGCGACATCGACGCCGCCGTGGCGCAGGCCCTGGCGCACGTCGGCACCGCCCCGGCCACGCTGGTCGGGGTGGCGGGCACGGTCACCACGCTGGCCGGCATCGCGCTGGGCCTGGACCACTACGACTCCGCCCGGATCCACCACTCGGTGCTGCCCGCCGTGACGGTCGAGCGGCTCGCCGCGCAGCTGTCCGCGATGGACCACGACGCGCGGGCGGCGATCCCGGTGATGCATCCCGGCCGCGTCGACGTGATCATCGCGGGCGGGCTGATACTGCGGGAGATCATGCGGCAGTCCGGCTTCGGCGAGATCGTCGTCTCCGAACACGACATCCTCGACGGCATCGCCGCCTCCATCCGCCACTGAGCAGGACATTCCACATCGCAAGCTAGCACGCTGCTTGTGGTACTGCGCATCGCACACTACTGTGCTGAGCGTGGATACCACCCAACTGCTCAAGGGGGTGCTCGACCTGGCCGTGCTCGCCGTGCTGCGCGACGACGACGGCTACGGGTACGACATCCTCCGCCGGCTGCGCACCGCCGGGCTGACCGAGATCGGCGACGCCTCGGTGTACGGCACCCTGCGCCGGCTGTTCGCGGCCGGCTATCTCACCACCTACGTGGTGCCCTCCGAGGAGGGCCCGCACCGCAAGTACTACGCGCTCAACCCGGCCGGGCGGACCCAGCTCAAGCAGGGTGGCGAGGTCTGGCGCGAGTTCGCCTCCACGATGAACACCCTGCTGAGGGAGCCGGCATGAGCGAGCACCGCGAGGAGAGGGCATGAGCGAGCACCGTGAGCGAATCATGAGCTTGGGAGATGCCGTCGACGAGCGCAGCGAGGAGAGGGCATGAACGTCGAGATCGCACAGTATGCGGCGCAGGTCGGCGCGGCCCTGTCCGACCTGCCGGAGCACGCGCGCAACGACCTGCTCGAGGACCTGCCGGCGCACCTGGCCGAGGTGGCGGCCGAGATCGAGGCCGAGGGCGGCGGCGCGACGCTGGCCGAGCGGCTCGGGCCGCCCAGCGCGTACGCCGCCGAGCTGCGCGCCACGCTGGGCCACCCGGGGGGCCACAGCCGGACGCCGGCCTGGGCGGGGCGGGCCGTGGCGCGCGTGCGGGCGCGCTGGGACGCCCTGGACCGCCGGCTCGGTCCGGTGATCGGCTACGAGCGCCTGGGCGAGTTCCTGGCGTTGCTACGTCCGGCCTGGTGGGTGATGCGCGGCTGGCTGGTCGCGATGCTGGTGGCGCAGCTGTGGCGGGACGGCGACGGGCTGGGCCTGCTGCCGCGCTTCGAGGGCAGCACCCTGCTCGGCCTGCTGGTGCTGATCGCGTTCGTGGTCGGCTCGATCTGGCTCGGCCGGCGCACCGCGGCCGCCCCGCCGGCCCGCCGCCGGATCCGGCTGGCGCTGCGCGCGGCGACGGCGGTGGTGGCGGTGTTCGGCCTGGGCCTGTGGGCCGCGGCGGACGATCGGCTGATGGGGTCGTACTGGCACGAGTCGTCGCCCGCGTCCTGGGTGAACGACCCGTACAGCCAGGTCAACGACATCTTCGTGCTGGGTCCGGACGGGCAGATCATCCAGGGGGCGCGGCTGGTCGACCAGGACGGCAGCCCGGTGGTGCTCGGCTACTGCGCGCAGCGCTTCGGCTGGGAGGGTCCGGGCGGGGGCGGCCGGGGCTGGGAGTGGCGGGTCGTGTACCCGTCCTGTCCCGACCTCAGTGCACCGCAGCTGCCGTGGGTGGCGGTGTCGCCGGCACCGCTGCCCTGGGGCACGCCGTCGCCGTCCGCCACGCCGTCGCCGTCCGGCTCGGCGATGCCGTCCCCGTCGGTGACACCGTCCCCGAGCGCGTCGGCGGCGCCGACCCCCACGCGCTGAATTGAGGGACAGCGAGGGGTGAGCGGCTGCGACACAATGTCCGCACCGCCCACCCCTCGATCGTGAAGGCTTCCCATGTACGAGCAGCCAGGCCCGCAGGTGCCCGCCGCCTACTACGCGGTACCGGGACCCCCGCCGCGCAGGACCGGCCGGACGATCGCGATCGTCGTGGCGGTGCTGCTGCTGTTGTGCTGCTGCGGTGGCGGGCTCTTCGCGGCCCTCAAGCCCGACGCCCTGGGCGGCTTCGCCAAGGACATCGTGGATGCCGTGAACAGCGATGTGGCCAATGCGGAGCTGGGCGACTGCGTCAACGACTTCGCGAAGGTGGAGGACGCGCGCGTCGTCGACTGCGCGTCGACGGACGCGGCCAACAAGGTCGTCGGTGTCGTCGACGACGTGCGGGAGTCCGAGTTCGACGCCAAGCAGCAGACGCTGTGCGAGGCATTTCCCACGTGGGAGCAGATCGTGTGGATCGGCCGGAAGGGCGGCAACGGCGACGTCTGGTGCCTGGCGCCCCTGAAAAGCTGAGCCCGTGGCGGTGCGCCGGTCGCTGTACGGCTGAGGTCGCGGTGCTGATTCGGCGGTCCTGCGCGCCCGTCCGGATGGCATGCGAACGGGGCTCATCTGCGGGGTCGCGAAGACTCTCAGCTAACGCTAAGGTGACGCGGTCTCCGTGACGTTACGTGAGAAGAAACGCCCCCGCCGCGACTCGTTCCGGACGAGGGCACCCCTCGGAAGGAAAGAACCACATGAGCGAGCAGGTAACCCCGGCGGTGCAGGAGACTGCGGAGCCCGCGAAGGCGAAGTCCGCCGCGGCCGGCGTCGGCAAGAAGATCCTCGGCTACGGCGTCGGCCTCGCGGTCGTCGCCGGTGGCGGTCTGGCCTGGCAGTACCTGTCCGGCGACCTGGCCATCGCCAAGGTCGGCGACTGCGTGAACAACTTCACTGTCGTCGACGACGCCAAGGTCGTGGACTGCGCCTCCGCCGACGCCGCCAACAAGGTCGTCGGTGTCATCGACGGCGTTTCGGAGTCGGACTTCGACGCCAAGCAGCAGACGCTGTGCGAGGCGTACCCCACGTGGGAGCAGATCGTGTGGATCGGCAAGAAGGGCGGCAACGGCGACAGCTGGTGCCTGGAGCCCATCAAGAAGTAAGCCGGTGCGCCGTGACGTGAGGTGAACTCGCGGCCGGTATACCACCTGCGCGGCGGCGTGGTGAGTTACGACCATAAGTCGTAACTTTCGCCACGCCGCCGCTGTCTTCCCCGGTACCGTCCGGTGTGGTTGGCTACCCGGAACGCCACGACTGTGCGACCAGCCAATGACGACTGACCGTCAGGAGGACGACCGATGGGTGAAATGGTGGATTACCCCAGCAACGGGGGGACCAGTGAGGGCTACCTCGCGCTGCCCAAGAGCGGCAGTGGACCTGCGGTCATCGTGATCCAGGAGTGGTGGGGGCTCGTCCCGCACATCATCTCGCTGGCCGACCGGTTCGCCGAGGCCGGATTCGTGGCGCTCGCGCCCGACCTGTACCACGGCGCGCACGCCACCGAGCCCGACGAGGCCGGCAAGCTGATGATGGGCCTGGCCATGGACCAGGCCGCGAAGGACATCGCGGGCGCCGCGTCATACCTGGCCGGACGGCCGGAGACCACCGGCGGCGTGGGCGCGGTGGGCTTCTGCATGGGCGGCAGCCTGGCGCTGTGGTCCGCCACGGTCAGCGACGAGATCACGGCCGCGGTCGGCTTCTACCCGGCCCTGCCGTGGGAGCGCATGGCCCCGCAGTGGTCGAACTACCAGGGCAAGACCGCGATGATCCACTGCAGCGAGGAGGACGGCACCTCCGCCGCTCCCGGCATCAAGACCGCCCGGGCCGCCATCGAGGAGGCCGGCGGCACCTGCATCGTGCACGACTACCCCGGCACCCACCACGCGTTCGTCAACGACGACCGGCCCGAGGTGTACAACGCCTCGGCGGCGGCCAGCGCCTGGGCGCGCACGGTGGAGCTGCTACGCACCACGCTGTGACCTCGGCCGACGGCTCGTCCCGGCGGCCTGCCGGGACGGCCCGCGGGCTGTCCGCGAGGGCGGCCGAGCTGGCCGCGCTCGATGCGGAGATCTCCCGCTGCCGCCGCTGCCCCCGGCTGGTGGCGTGGCGGGAGGAGGTCGCCGCGACCAAGCGGGCCGCGTTCCGCGACGAGGAGTACTGGGGCCGCCCGGTCCCCGGGTTCGGCGCGGCCGACGCCCGCATCCTCATCCTCGGGCTGGCCCCGGCCGCGCACGGCGGCAACCGCACCGGCCGTATCTTCACCGGCGACCGCAGCGGCGACGTGCTGTTCGCCGCGCTGCACCGGGCGGGCCTGGCCAACCAGCCCACCAGCGTGTCCCGCGACGACGGGCTGCACCTGGCCGACGTGCGGATCGCCGCGGCGGTGCGCTGCGCGCCCCCGGACAACAAGCCGACTCCGGTCGAGCGCGACACCTGCGCCCCGTGGCTGCATCGCGAGGTCACGCTGCTGCGACCCACTCTGCGAGTGGTGATCGCGCTCGGCGCGTTCGCGTGGGCGGCGTGGTGGCCTACGCTGTCCACGGTGTACGGCGTCAAGCCGCCGGTGCCGCGTCCCAGGTTCGGGCACGGGGCCGTCTTCCTCCCGGAGGGCGGCGCCGGCAGCCCGGAGCGGGGACCGGCGCTGCTCGGCTCGTACCACGTCAGCCAGCAGAACACCTTTACCGGGCGGCTCACACCCGCCATGCTGGACGACGTGCTGAGCCAGGCCCGGCACCTCGCCGGCCTCGACTGAGTCGACCTCGACCGCGTCGGGCCGCCGACCTGGCGCCGGTGGTGACAGCGATATTCGGAGCGGGGAACAATGGGAGCGTTGCGTCGCTGGTGGCCGTTGCTGGCCGTGGCCGCGCTGCTGATACTCGCGGCCGCGACGGCCTCGGTCTCGGTGCTGCCGATCGGCCGGGCCGCGCCGGAGCAGTCAGCGTCTGCGAACCCCACCCCGACCGCCTCGCCCTCGCCGTCCCCGCGGTCGCCGTCCCCGTCGCCGTCGGCGGCGCCCGAGGACACCGCCGACTCCGGCTGGCTGGGCGCGGTCGGGCTCGGCGTGCTGCTGGTCATCGGCGCGGCCGTGCTGATGGTGCTGCTCAAGGCGGCCGCGAAGTCCACCACGAAGTTCCGCCGCCGGGCCATCCGGGAGAAGCCGCCGGTGCGCATCGCGCAGCTCACCGACGAGGAGGAGGTCGTCGCGGCGCTGGACGCGGGCCTGCTCGACCTCGACGACGACGCCGCCGATCCGCGTACCGCCGTCATCGCCTGCTGGGTGCGCCTGGAGCAGGCCGCCGCGGCCGCGGGCGTGCCGCGCCTGCCCGACGACACCGCCACCGACCTGGTCGTACGCATGCTCCACCGCCGCCGGTTGGACGCCGGGGTGCTCAACGGCTTCGCCGACGTGTACCGCCGCGCCCGCTACGCCACCCACCGCGTCGACGACGACATGCGCCTGCAGGCCAGGGCATCCCTGCACCGGCTGCGCGACGAGCTGACCGCCGGCACCCGAAGCGAGGCCGGGGCATGAGCGAGCGGGTCATTCGCTTCGGGCATGTCCTCGACGAGCGCAGCGAGGAGGGGACATGAGCCAGCATCGGGAGCACGACGACTTCGTCGACGGCGACGTCGACGACGGCGCGACCCTGCACGACCTGCTCGGCGGGTTCAGCCGGCCGGAGCAGCCGGTCGCGGCCCGCCCGCCCCGCCCGAAGGCGACGCGCTGGCTGAGCCTGCTCGGGTTCACCATCGCCTGGACCGCCGCGGGCTGGCTCACGCTCCAGGTGTTCAGCCTGAGCATGCCGCTGCCGCTGGTCTTCGCGGTGGCGCTGACCGTGGTGGGGGTGTGGCGGATGGCTCGCTCGCTCAAGGCCCCGCTGCCGCCCCGCCGCGCGGGCCGGGCCGTCGCGGACGACCAGTCCGAGGTCACCGACGGTCTGCGGCTGGCGGTGGCCCGCTGGGAGACCATCCTGGAGTGGAGCCACACCGACGCCGCCCGCTTCCAGCGCCGCGTGCAGCCGCGCCTGGCGGAGGTCGTCGACGAGCGGCTGCGCCAGCGCCACGGCGTGAACCGCGCGACCGAGCCGGAACGCGCGCGTAGGCTGCTCGGTGATCCGCTCTGGACGCTCCTCACGGTGCCGGCCAAGCGCCCACCCAGCCCTCGCGAACTCGATGTGATCGTCAATGCCTTGGAGAAACTGTGAGCATGCAACCGATCCCCGCCGCTGAGGTGGGCCGTCTCGCCCAGCAGGTGCTCGACCGGGTCGGCACCGTGATGGTCGGCAAGCGCGACTCGCTGGAGCTGGTGCTGGCGGGCATTCTCGCCGGCGGCCACGTGCTGCTGGAGGACCTGCCCGGGCTGGGCAAGACGCTGACCGCGCGCACCTTCGCCCAAGTGCTGGGCCTGGACTTCCGCCGCCTGCAGTTCACGCCCGACCTGCTGCCCGCGGACGTGACCGGCTCGTTCCTGTACGACCAGCGCACCCACGACTTCACCTTCCGGGCCGGCCCGGTCTTCACGAACCTGCTGCTCGCCGACGAGATCAACCGCACGCCGCCGAAGACGCAGGCGGCGCTGCTGGAGGCGATGCAGGAGAAGCAGGTCTCCGTCGAGGGCGTGACCTACCGCCTGGAGGCGCCGTTCCACGTGCTCGCCACCGCCAACCCGATCGAGTACGAGGGCACCTACCCGCTGCCCGAGGCGCAGCTGGACCGCTTCATGCTGCGCGTCTCGTTCGGCTACCCGGAGGCCGACGAGGAGCTCAACGTGCTGCGTCGGCGTATGGTCCGCCGCCAGGAGGAGTCCGAGGTCGAGCCGGTCGTCGACGCGCCCACGCTGCTGCGCATGCAGGCCGGCCTGGAGCAGATCGAGGTCGAGGACTCCATCTGCCGCTACCTGGTGTCGCTGGCCGCGGCCACCCGCGAGCACCCCGCGGTGCTGGTCGGCTCCTCGCCGCGCGGCTCGCTGGCCCTGCTGCTGCTGTCGCGGGCACGGGCGGCGCTCGCCGGGCGGGACTACGTCATCCCCGAGGACGTGAAGGGGGTCGCGCTGCCCGCGCTGGCGCACCGGATCACGCTGCGGCCGGAGATGTGGCTCAAGCGCATCGATCCGGTCTCGGTGGTGGCCGAGGTGCTGTCCGCGACGCCGGCCCCGGTCAGCGGCGCGCTGCCGAGCCACGCCGCGGCCCCGGGCCGGCAGCCGACCCCTGGTCGCCGGCTCGCGGAGTTAGAGGACGAGCTGCTGGAGCCGCCGTACCGGTCGACCGGGCTGCGAGGCTGACGTGTCCCAGGGAGCCTCCCCCGAGGGCGACCTGGAGCCCGTCGCGTCCACCGACACCGGCGACAACTGGGCGCCTACCCGGGCGCTGGGCCGGGCGGTGCTGGTGGCGGGCCTGCTGCTGGTCGCCGCCGTGCTGCTGGGCCGTACGGACCTGGTGATCCTCGCCGCGCCGCTGGCGCTGAGCGTGGCGTTCGCGCTGGCCAAACGGCCGCGAACGCTACCGGGGCTGCGGCTGTCCACGGTCGAGTCGTTCCCGGTCGAGGGCGGTGACCTCGGCGCGACCGTCGAGGTCGAGAACCGCGACGTCACAGGGTACGACCTGACCGTGGTGCAACTGCAGCACTCGCCCTGGCTGCGGCTGGAGGGCGGGGCCGCCGACGCGGGTCCGTCCCGGCGCGGCGGCAACCGTCCGTACGTGACCCTGGTGCCACGCGGTGTGGCGACCGCCGTCGAGCTGGCCGGACCAGCCGTGCGCTGGGGACGGCACTGGCTGGGCCCGGCGTCGGCACACGCGGTCGCCGGGGACGGGCTGCTGGTCAGCCGGGCCGTGGTGACCGGCGCGCTGGGTGTGAAGGTGTACCCCCTGACCGACCCGTTCAAGGCCGACGAGGCGATGCCCCGGGCGGCCGGCCTGGTCGGCCAGCACCGCTCGCGGCGGCCCGGCGAGGGCGGCGAGCTGGCGGGCGTACGCCAGTTCGGCCCCGGCGACCGGCTGCGCCGCGTCGACTGGCGGGTGTCCCTGCGCACCGAGCGCCTGCACGTGGCGGCGACGCTGTCCGACCGTGACGCCGAGGTGGTGGTCCTGCTCGACCTGCTGGCCGACGCGGGCCGGTCCGGCGGCATCGGCGGCGCCTCCTCGGTGCTGGACCGTTCCGTGCGCGCGGCGGCCGCGATCGCCGAGCACTACCTGCACCGCGGCGACCGGGTCTCGGTCCTGGAGTACGGCGCGCAGGCCCGCCGGCTGCGCCCGGCCAGTGGCCGCAGGCAATACCTGACCGTGCTGGAGTGGCTGCTGGACGCCCACCCGAGCCCGACCGCGCAGGAGCGGGGCGGTGCGCAGCTCGCCGCGGGCATCTCCGCGGCGGCGCTGGTCGTCGTGCTCACCCCGCTGCTGGACGCCCGGTCGGCATCGATGCTGGCGGGCCTGGCCCGCTCCGGGCGCTTCGTGGTGGCCGTGGACACGCTGCCCTCCGACCTGACCTCGCCGCCGGTGAACACCTGGAGCGACGTGTCATACCGGCTGTGGAAGGCCGAACGGGAGAACACCATGGGGCAGCTGGGCGAGCACGGCGTGCCGGTGGTCGCCTGGGCGGGCGCGGGCAGCCTGGACGCCGTGCTGCGGGACGTGTCGCGGCTGGCCGCCGCGCCGAAGGCGGTGCTGCGGTGAAACAGCTGCTGACGCAGGTTCGCGACCTGGGGCGGATCACCGGCGGCCCGCTGCTGGTGCGCGGGATCGTCTTCGTGGCGGCCGTCACCGGCCTGCTGCTGGCCGCGCCGGGCGGGCTGCCCGCGCGGATGATGCTCGGCTTCCTCGTCCTGGCCGCCGTGCCCGCGATCGCGCCGGGCGGGGTGGCGGTGACCCTGGTGATGCTGGCGACGGTCGCGATGTGGCTGGCCGACACGATGCTGTTCCTGGCCGAGCCGTCGATGGGGCGGCTGCTGGGCACCGCGGCGGCGCTCTACCTGCTGCACAACGCGGCGGCCCTGGCGGCCGTGCTGCCCTACGACGCGATCGTGGACAACCAGGTGCTGCTGCGCTGGGCGGTGCGCTCGGCGCTGGTGCTCGGGGCGGCCGGGGGGCTCACCATCGTGCTGGTGACGGTGCTGCCGGGCATGTACATCACCACACCGACGGTGGCGCTGGTGGTCGGCCTGGCCGTGGTGGCGGCCGCCGTGGCGCTGCTCACTCGGCTGGGCAAGCGGCCCTGATCAGGGGGCGTGACGGCCGTCGCTGTCCGGGATCACAGGCATCGGCGCTGATCAGGGCGATGCCACGGCGGTAGCGTGAATGTGTGAAGCCTGTACGGATCCTGGTGGTGGGTGCCGGCCACGTCGGCCTCTATGCCGCCCTACGCCTGTCCAGCAAGTTGCGCTCGACCGAGGCTGAGGTCACGGTCGTCGACCCGCAGCCGCACATGACCTACCAGCCGTTCCTCCCCGAGGCAGCGGCAGGCAACATCTCCCCCCGGCACACTGTCGTGCCGCTGCGCCGGGAGCTGCGCGACTGCAAGATCGTGCACGGGGCGGTGACGAAGGTCGAGCACTCCCGCAAGGTCGCCACGGTGCAGCCGGTGGTGGGTCCGTCCCGGGAGATCCCGTACGACCACATCATCGTCGCGCCCGGCAGCGTCTCCCGCACGCTGCCGATCCCGGGCCTGCGCGAGCACGCGGTCGGCTTCAAGACCATCGGTGAGGCCATCTGGCTGCGCAACCACGTGCTGGAGTGCCTCGACATCGCGGCCGCCACGACCGACCCGCAGACGCGGCAGCGCGCGCTGACCTTCGTGGTCGTCGGCGCCGGCTTCGCCGGGGTCGAGGCGCTGGGCGAGATGGAGGACATGGCACGCGACGCGCTGCGCTACTACCCGGAGCTGAAGGCCGACGACATGCACTGGGTGCTGGTCGAGGCGACGCAGCGGGTGCTGCCCGAGGTCGGGCCGCAGATGGGCGCGTACACGGTCGAGGCGCTGCTCAAGCGCAACATGGACCTGCGCCTGGGCACCCGGCTGGAGTCCTGCGTCGACGGCGTGGTGAAGCTGTCGGACGGCGGCGAGTTCGCCGCGGACACCATCGTGTGGACCGCGGGCGTCAAGGCGCACCCGATGATCGCCGCGACGGACCTGCCTCGCAACGCCCAGGGCAAGCTCACCTGTGACCCGACGCTGCGGGTCGTCGACGGCGACCAGGTCGTCGAGGGCGCGTGGAGCTCCGGCGACTGCGCGGCGGTGCCCGACCTGACCGCCGCCGCGGGCGAGATGTGCTCGCCGAGCGCGCAGCACGCGGTGCGCCAGGCGCGCCTGCTGGCCGACAACCTGATCGCCACCGTGCGCGGCAGGGGCATCCGGGAGTACCGGCACAAGCACGTCGGTTCGGTGGCCAGCCTCGGCCTGCACAAGGGCGTGGCGCACGTGTACGGCTTCAAGGCCAAGGGCTGGCCCGCCTGGTTCATGCACCGCACGTACCACATGAGCCGCATTCCGTCGCTGAACCGCAAGGTCCGTGTGATCGCCGACTGGACCCTGGCCCTGTTCCTGAAGCGCGAAGTCGTCTCCCTGGGCGCCCTGCACCAGCCCATGGACCCCTTCGCCCAGGTCACCCAACCCACCCAACAGCCGTAACATGGCGCCCGCCTCCGCGGGCGCGGGCATCCGGCCTTGAAGCCGGGCTGTGCTCGCCGGTCGCTCGTCCGCTGCGCGGACTTCCGCTCCTGGCGAGCGCGCCCGGCGGCCGGATGCCGGTTGGTGGCCGCGCCTAAGGCATCGTCACCAGGTGCGGGGCCAGTAGAGGACGTCGGCGGACGGGGTGCCGGGGCCGAGGAGGGCTTCCAGGGTGCGCTGGAGTTCGGCGTGGCGGGGGTGTCCGGGGGTGAGCACCACGCACGCGGCGT
Source organism: Catellatospora paridis (assembly GCF_009720365.1). GTDB lineage: Bacteria > Actinomycetota > Actinomycetes > Mycobacteriales > Micromonosporaceae > Catellatospora > Catellatospora paridis. Next base: position 167,165 of record NZ_WBZD01000038.1, read on the forward strand.
TCCACATGGTGAGGTCCTTGCGGGCGTCCAGGCGGTGGTCGTCGTTGATCGCGGGCACCACCCCGGTGCGCGCCACCTCGGACAGCACCCAGGACGTCGTCCGCTTCTGGATGCCCATGGTCGCCTTGCCATCCGGCCCGTGCGGGCCGATGAAGAAGCCCTCGGGCAGGGCGAACGCGGTCAGCGCCGAGGTCGCGTAGCGCATCGGCAGGGGCTGCTCCGGGGTCGGCAGCGGCACCGGGACGATGACGTCGCCGTCCGTGGCGCACTGCCGCCACAGGCCGTCGGCGAAGAACACCGGCACCGCGGGCCGGTCCTTGGTCGGCAGCGGGGTCGGGAACAGCGGCAGCAGCGCCGCGGCGACCAGCGCCGGGACGCCGACCCGCACGCCGCGCAGGTCCGACCGCGCGGCCTGCCGCAGTGCCAGCACCAGCAGCACGGCCAGCAGCGGGATCGCGGCCAGGGCGAAGCGCATCGGCAGCGCGCCGTCAACCACCGGCAGGTGCATGAGCAGCCGGTACGGGCCCGGCAGCGGGGTGCGCTCGTGCTGCAGCGTGACCTGCGGGCCCAGCGCCAGCGCGCTCATCGCCAGCGCGCCCGCGCCGCAGGCCGCCGCGAGCGCGTCACGGCGCAGCCAGACCAGCAGCCCGAGCGACAGCAGCACCAGCGGCCAGCCCAGGAACGTGTTGTATTCGGCCGGGCCGGTGGTCAGCTTCGCCGCCGTGTCGTCGCCGGCCAGCGTGAGCGGCGAGAACGCGGTGAACCCGGCCAGGTCGGCGGAGAAGTAGTGGGGGCTGAACACCCCGTCGGAGACCGACTGCGGGCCCTTGAACTGGACCCACAGCGGATACGCCAGCAGCGCGACGGCCACCGCGACGGCGAGGGACAGCCCGGCGGCGAAGCGGGCCAGCACCGCCCGGGGCGGCCGGACGATCGCCACGTAGGTCACGGTCACGATGGCCAGCGCGAGCGCGGTGAGGAACAGGGTCTCCTCGCCGATGAACACCTGCAGACTGACCAGCACGCCGAACAGCACGCCGCACGCGATGAACCGGCGCGGCCGGGCGGTGCCGGAGCGGGCCGCCCGGGCCAGCTCGACGACGCACCACAGCATCGGCGGGATCAGCCACTGCGCGGTCATGTGCAGGTGGCTGTTGGACTGCGAGACCATGCCCGGGGCGAAACCGCAGAACGCCGCGCCCACGGCGGCCGCGATCCGGCTCGCGCCGAGCGTGCGGTGCAGCAGCAGATACCAGGCGATCGCGGTGCCGGCCAGGTTGAGCGCGACCAGCAGCGCGAACGTGGTGGCCGCGCCGTATGCGGCGGTGACCGGGGCGAGCAGGCCGCCGAGCAGGATGACCGTGGTGTTGGCGAGCAGGTTGACCCCGTACGGCGCGTTGAGGCGGTCGGTGACGAGGGAGAAGTCGCCGCTCCACAGCATCGTGTCGTGGGCCAGGAACCACTCGTAGAGGATCTGGTCGGGCGGGTTGAGGGCGAGCGTGCGGGTGTCCGGGTCCGGCCAGAGTCCGAGGGTGAGCCAGCCGGCGAGGGCCAGGAAGGCCAGGCAGGCGAGGACGTCGCGGGTCCACTCGTGCCGCCGGATGGGCCGCCCTGCCGCGGACACGTCCGTACCACCCCGTTGGCCAGGCAGTACGGCGTCTTCCGGGGCGGTGGTGAGGGCGGGCGCGGTGCTCGTCACGCGCTTGACCCTAGCGCTTCGGGTACGCCCGCGGCCTGTCGGCCGCTGTGCTCACGTTCTCCGGATAGCGACAACGGGCGTGCTTCGAGCCGGGGGGAACCGCTACCGTGGCAGGGCACAGCTACGCGTACACGCGCCCGGGTGGTGGAACGGCAGACACGGTTGCCTTAAAAGCGACTGCCGAAAGGCGTGCGGGTTCGACCCCCGCCCCGGGCACCAGCAGGACCTCGGTGATGCGCGCCGGCGTGTACGAATGGCATCGGCGCGGGCCGGTCGCCGAGCGCGCGAATGGCGTGGCGAAAAGCTTCAGAAATAGTGACGCGCTCCGATCGCCTGCCACGGGGGAAGCGGGCGATTGGAGCGCGTTGTGGACGACTATAGCGAGCGTCCGGCGGTCTGTCACCCCTTGGTTGCCTGCTTTTCGCGCCGATTTTCCCGCGGCGTGGTATCGGTCGATGGCCGCACTGTGGTGACGCGAATTCGCAGGCCTTCTATTAGGTTTCATTAAGGATCGGGCGCGGCGATTGTCCCGCCCCGGCATCGGTCCTGTCGCGAGCGTGTCGATGCGGTACCGGCACGCAGCCGGCGGAAGAAGCCGGGTCGCTCGGTGGAGCCGGGCGACCCCCGCTCCGCCCAAGGTGATCTCCGACACCACGGCGGCGGCCGCCGCCTGCAAAACGGTCCGAAAACTGTGATCTCCGCGCGTGCGCTGATCCGCTACTCTGTCGGCACATTCCCTGTGGAGGAGGCGAGACCCGCTGTGAAGAGTTCCAACCCGGTGCTCAGCCGCATCAGTGCGGCGGCGCAGCAGCCCCGGTATACCGTGCCGGGCCAGGGCGCCCCGGCGGGTTACCCGGCGGACGGCGGTTACCCGGAGGTCGTCCAGTCCGGACACGTCGACCGGATGACCCTCGATGACGTGGTCGTCAAGACCGTGACGCTGATCGCGCTGACCGCGATCTCCGCGGCGATCTCGGCGGCCGTCGTGCCGTGGGAGGCGCTCTCGCCGGTCTGGTACACCTCGATGTTCGTCGGGGTCGCGATCGGCCTGGTCATCTCGTTCGCCCAGGTGACCAACCCGATCGTGATCTGCGCATACGCCGTCATCGAGGGCGTTTTCCTCGGCGTGGTGAGCAAGCTCTACAACCACGTCTTCGAGGGCATCGTCACGCAGGCGGTCATCGCCACGCTCGGGGTGTTCCTGATCATGGCTGCGCTGTACAAGCTCAAGATCGTGCGGGCCACCCCGAAGTTCATGAAGGTGGTCATCGGGGCCGCGGCCGGTCTGGCCATCGTCATCGTCGCCAACTTCGTGATCAGCATGATCACCGGCGTGGCGGGCCCGCTGCGTGACGGCGGCGGCATCGCGATCATCTTCTCGCTGGTCTGCATCGTCATCGCCGCGCTGATGTTCGTGGTCAACTTCAAGCAGATCGAGGACGGCATCGCCGCCGGGCTGCCCCGCAAGTACGGCTGGCTCGGCGCGTTCGGCATCCTCGTCGAGCTCATCTGGCTCTACCTGGAGATCCTGCGCCTGATCTCCTACTTCTCGGAAGACTGACCGGTGCGCCCCGAGCGGGGCGCACCCGACCACCGCCGCCCCGGGGACTGCCCCGGGGCGGCGGTCCGTTTTCCCGGCCGGGACAATCGGTGGCGTGAGCATCGAGCAGCTGGCGCGCGCCGTCGACCTCCTGGACAACCAGGTCGGACACTGGACCCCGGCGCGCTGGCGCGACCAGGGCGAACCGTTGCACAAGCTGATCCAGCGCCTCGCCGACCAGGCCGCGGACCTCTCCGGCGCCCCGCGCCGCGACGTGCCCCGGCTGTCCGATCTGGCCCTGCCCGACCAGCTCAAGGTCGTCGTCGCCGACCTCGCCGCCGCGGCCCCACCCGACGAGATCACCTCAGCCGCCGCCGACGAGATCGCCGCCCTCCGCCACACCCTCACCTGACGAAGGAAGGGCACCTTCTTAACGGAATCCGTGGAGGAAGGTGCCCTTCTTGACAGCCCACCGGGCGTGGGGTGCGGGGGTGGGTCAGGAGAGGCGCTCGATGACCATCGCCATGCCCTGGCCGCCGCCGACACACATGGTCTCCAGGCCGATGCTCTTGTCGTGCCACTGCAGGTTGTTGATCAGCGTGCCGGTGATGCGGGCGCCGGTCATGCCGAACGGGTGACCGACGGCGATCGCCCCGCCCATCACGTTCACCTTCTCCAGCGGCAGGCCCAGCTCGCGATACGACGGGATGACCTGGGCCGCGAAGGCCTCGTTGATCTCGGCGAGGTCGACGTCGTCGATGGTCATGCCGGCCCGCTTGAGCGCCTGGCGGGTCGCCTCGACCGGGCCGATGCCCATGATCTCGGGGCTCATCGCGGTGACGCCGGTGGACACGATCCGCGCCAGCGGGGTGAGCCCGAGCTCGCGGGCCCGGCTGTCACTCATGATCACGACCGCGGCCGCGCCGTCGTTGAGCGGGCAGCAGTTGCCTGCGGTGATCCGGCCGTCGGGGCGGAACACCGGCTTCAGCCCGGCGGTGCCCTCGAGCGTCACTCCCGCCCGGGGGCCGTCGTCCTGGCTGACCACGGTGCCGTCGGGCAGCGTCACCGGGGTGATCTCGCGGGCCCAGAAGCCGTTCTTGATCGCCTGCTCGGCGAGGTTCTGCGACCGTACGCCGAAGGAGTCCATGTCCGCCCGGGTCACCCCGTGCAGTTGGGCCAGGTTCTCGGCGGTCTGGCCCATGGTCAGGTAGATGTCGGGCAGCTCGCCGGCCTCGCGGGGGTCGGTCCAGTCCTGGGTGCCGGCTCCGGCGCGCTGCACGGAGCGGGCCTGGGCCGCGTCGAAGCGCGGGTTGTTCCAGCTCCCGCCGACGGCGGCCGCGGCGTCCGGGGGCAGCCAGTCGGAGTTGCCCCGGGCATACCGGGACACCATCTCGACGCCCGCCGAGATGAAGACGTCGCCCTCGCCCGCCTTGATCGCGTGGAACGCCATCCGGCTGGTCTGCAGCGAGGACGCGCAGTAACGGGTGACCGTGGCGGCGGGCAGCGAGTCCAGGCCGAGCAGGGTGGAGACCACCTTGCCCATGTTGAAGCCCTGCTCGCCGCCGGGCAGGCCGCAGCCCAGGTAGAGGTCGTCGATCTCGGCCGGGTCCAGGGCCGGGATCTTGTCCAGGGCGGCCTGGATGATGGTGGCGGTGAGGTCGTCCGCGCGCAGGTCCTTCAGGGAGCCCTTGCCGGCCCGGCCGATGGGGGACCGGGCGGTGGCGACGATGACAGCATCTGACATGAACGAACGTTAACTCGCCGGTAACTTGCCCCACCAGACCGGGTGAGAAAGTCATCAGCCTGCCGCGGAGCGCGACCGCGGGTCAGGGCAGGCGGGGGATTACTCCGGCGGCGTGGGCGACGGCCGGGAGCAGGGCGTACGCCCACACCCGGTAGCCGTCCGCGGAAGGGTGGTAGCGGTCGACGGACAGCGTGTTCGGGTCGGCGCGGAACACCGGGCCGGTCTCGGCGGCCAGGTCCACCACGGCCCCGCCGGCGGCGTGCACGGCGCGCACCTGCGCCCGTGCCACCCGGCGCCCCAGGAAGCCGACGACCTGGCGCAGCGGCGGCGCGATGGCGCGGGCCGCGCCCAGATCGGGGCAGGTGCCCACGACGACCTCGACCCCGGCCTCACGCAGCCGGCGCACCGCCGCCCCCAGGTAGGCCGCCGCGTCCGCCGGGCGGCGCAGCGTGATCGCGTCGTTGCCGCCGACCAGGATCACCGCGACGTCCGGGCGGTCGCCCAGCAGGCACCGGGCCACCTGGGTGGCCAGGTCCGACGAGCGGGACCCGGCGACGCCGACGCTGGACAGCGCCACGGCCTGCACCGGGCCGCCCTTGCCGGACTCGCCTCCGGACAGCAGCGCGGCCAGCTGGCCGCCGACGGTGTCGGCGACCCGGTCCACGCCGACGCCCAGGGCGGCGGAGTCGCCGAGCATGACCAGCCGCAGCGGGGTGGCGTTGTCCGCGCCCACGGTGGTGCGCAGCGCGAGGCCCAGCCCCGGCTTGGCGTACCGGCGGCTGCGCGCCACCACCGCCTCGGCCGCCAGCAGCGCCGCGCCGCCCACCGTGCCCGCGATGAGCGTGATCGCGGCGGCCTTCCCGATCCTCCGTGCCACCGAACTCATGCCTGCTCCACTACGTTCGCCCGGTCTGCCAGGCCGGCTGGAGCCTCGCCCTGGCGGACGACCTCCCACATGCGGCGGCGCAGCTGCGCCCACCGGCCGGCCGGGCCGCGATCACGGCCGTCGACGCGTACGCCGCTCACCTCGGTGCCGGCGTGGCGCGCCGCCTCGACCGCGGCCTGTGGCAGCGACCGTACCCCGTCCACGGCGGTTCGTGCGCCCGCTTCCACGCGCTGTGGTCCGGCGGGGCTGCGCAGGGCGGCCACCACCGTCGGCAGCAGCACCGACGCGGCCAGCGCGTAGCCCTCCGCGGACGGGTGGAAGCGGTCCCGGGCGAACAGCCGGTGCGGCTGCGCGGAGAACGTCGGCCCGAGCAGCTCGCCCAGGGACACGGTGCGGCCCCCGGCCTCCACCACGGCGACGGTCTGCGCCGCGGCGAGCTGGCGGCTCCAGCTGCGGGCCAGCCAGCGCAGCGGGGGCCGGATGGGCTGCACCGCGCCGAGGTCGGGGCAGGTGCCCACGACGACGGTGGCACCGGCCTCGCGCAGCCGCCGCACCGAGTCGGCGAGGTGGCGTACGGACGCGGCCTGCCCGGCCCGGTGGGTGATGTCGTTGGCTCCGATCAGGATCACGGCCAGGTCGGGACGCAGTTCGAGAGCCTCTTCCACCTGGTGCACCAGCATTCCCGAGGTCGCGCCGACCACGGCCAGGCTGTGCAGCCGCACCGGCCTTTCCAGACGCCGGGACAGCCCGGTGGCGATCAGCGCGGCAGGGGTCTGCCGGGCCCGCAGCGCGCCGAACCCGGCCGCCGAGGAGTCGCCGAGCATGGCCATGTGCACCGGCTCGCCGCCGAACCGGCCGCCGTAGAGGCCGTCCGAGCGCGGCGGCGGGGCCTGCGCGATGGGGATGGTGCGCCGGGCGGCCTCGACCTGGCCGAGCAGCACCCCGACGGTGGCCAGGCCGAGCGCGGTCAGCGCCCCTCCGCCGTAGACGGCCAGCCGGGCCAGATCCCTGCCGCGACGCTGTGCCGCGGTGGCGCTCAGCGCAGTACGCTCGCTCATAGTGAACCCGCCTCACTCGGGAGACCCGTCGGGGAATCCTCTCTGAGGCTCCTACGTACCCAGCGGATCGTCAGCTGGTAACGCTCGCTCATGCGAGAAAGGTAGCGCTCTTCGGTTGCGCTCGGATGGAGGCGAGATGGGACGCACATTGCGTCGTACCGCAGCGTTCACTGCGCTGTGGAAGGCACTCATCACGGGAAACGGCAGCAACGCCAGCTTGGCGGACCGGTTGGGCGCGATGCCGCGCATGGTGCTGGCCACGCTGCGCGGCCGGTACGACGGCTTGGGCAGGATCATGGCGATCACCGCGGCCACGGTGTACGTGGTCTCCCCGATCGACATGGTTCCCGAGGCGTTCCTCCTGGTGCTCGGCCTGGCCGACGACGTGATCATCGTCAGCTGGATCGCCGGGGCACTGATCAGCGAGACCGATCGCTTCCTCATGTGGGAGAACGGCGTCAAGGCGCCCGTCGGCGGTCCGGTCATCGACGGCGACGTCGCTTAACGGGGATTAACCGCCGGTCTACGCTTGACGCGTGCGCTACTACGAGAACGTCGTCGAGCTGATCGGTAACACCCCGCTGGTCAAGCTCCGGAATGTCACCGATCCCGGCGGCCCCACCGTGCTCGCCAAGGTCGAATATATGAACCCGGGCGGGTCGGTCAAGGACCGCATCGCCGTGCGGATGGTCGAGGCGGCCGAGCGGGACGGCCTGCTCAAGCCCGGCGGCACCATCGTCGAGCCGACCAGTGGCAACACCGGGGTCGGGCTGGCGCTGGTCGCCCAGCTCAAGGGGTACAAGTGCGTCTTCGTCTGCCCCGACAAGGTCAGCGAGGACAAGCAGAACGTGCTGCGGGCGTACGGCGCCGAGGTCGTGGTCTGCCCGACCGCGGTCGCGCCCGAGGACCCGCGGTCCTACTACAACGTCTCGGACCGGCTGGCCCGTGAGATCCCGGGCGCGTGGAAGCCGAACCAGTACTCGAACCCGAACAACCCGCTCTCGCACTACGAGCAGACCGGCCCGGAGCTGTGGGAGCAGACCGACGGCCGGATCACGCACTTCGTGGCAGGCGTCGGCACCGGTGGCACCATCAGCGGCATCGGCCGCTACCTCAAGGAGGTCTCCCAGGGCCGCGTGAAGATCATCGGCGCGGACCCGGAGGGCTCGGTCTACTCCGGCGGCACCGGGCGGCCGTACCTGGTCGAGGGCGTCGGCGAGGACTTCTGGCCGGAGACCTACGACCGGACCGTATGCGACGAGATCGTCGAGGTCACCGACAAGGAGTCGTTCGCGATGACCCGGCGGCTGGCCCGCGAGGAGGGCCTGCTGGTCGGCGGCTCCTGCGGGATGGCCGCGGTCGCCGCGCTGAAGGTCGCTGCCCAGGCCGGGCCGGACGACGTGGTCGTGGTGCTGCTGCCCGACGGCGGCCGCGGCTACCTGTCGAAGCTGTTCAACGACGATTGGATGGCCCGCTACGGCTTCCTGCGCACGGACGAGCACGGCGCGACCGTCGCCGACATCCTCACCGCCAAGTCGCACACCAAGGGCGCGCTGCCGGAGCTGATCCACGTGCACCCGACCGAGACCGTGCGCGACGCCATCGACATCATGCGCGAGTACGGCGTCTCCCAGCTGCCGGTGCTGAAGGCAGAACCGCCCGTCGTCACCGGTGAGGTGGCCGGGGCGGTGGCCGAGAAGGACCTGCTGGACGCGCTGTTCACCGGCGCGGCCGCGCTGCACGACCCGCTGGACCGGCACGTCGGCCCGGCGCTGCCGATGATCGGCGGCGGCCAGCCGGTGGCCGAGATCGTGGCGCTGCTGGAGAAGGCCGACGCGGCGATGGTCCTGATCGACGGCAAGCCCCATGGTGTGCTCACCCGCCAGGACCTGCTGGCCCAGCTGGGCTGAGCCGACGGTGGTGCGGAGCTCTCGTGGCGGGCTCCGCACCACGCGGCACCGGGTCGGACAGTCATGCCGGTGTGTCGGAAACGCCACTTTCACGATCGACGTGCGGCGGCGGGCTACCCTCCGGACATGCGGAGGCCGAACGCGCTGAGCCGCTGGGTGCGCCGGAGTGCCGGCGCGCCTGGACGAGCCGTGCGCGGGGTGCTGCTCACGCTGCCGCTGGCGCTGGTGCTCGCCACCGCGCCCGCCCGTGCGGGCGCGCCGGCCCCGGATCCGGTGGACCTCGAACGGTCGATGTCGCTGGCCACCTGTGCCCCCAACGTCGACCTGCGCGGCCCCGACGGCCAGCCGCTGCCCCGCCCGCTGGCACGCGGCGTCCGGGCGCTGCTGTACCTGCGCCAGGACCAGACGAACGTGCTCACCCTGCGCTCGGGCGAGCTCAACCGGATCGCCGAACTGATCCTCGCCACGCCGCCCACCGAGTCCGCGCCGCTGCTGGTGAACGTGGACACCCGGCTGGTCGACGACCGCGTGGCCTGGGTCGTGCCCCGGGTGACCGACATCGGCGGCGGCCCGGTCGACAGCGTGGTCTGGCACTTCCCCAGTGCGGTGCGCATCCTGGTGACCGGTCCGCAGGCCCCCGGCGTGATCTTCGCCCCGCGGGCCGAGGTGCTCGTCGCACCGAGCCCACCGCCCTCGCCGAGCCCTTCGCCCAGCCCGTCGCCCGTGCCCAGCCTGTCGCCGGCCGCCCCGCCGTCACCCTCCGGATCCCGGGCGCCCGCGGGCCCGGTCGGGGGGCCGCCCGCCGAGCCGGGACTGCTCCTGGCGGCCGCCCGGCCGGTGGCCATGCGGGCCGTCCCGCCGGCGGTGCGCGCCGCCCCCGTCGTGCTGCCCGCCGGGCTGGACTGCGCTCCGCCGCCGTCGGCCTCGCCGAGCCCGTCGGCCACCGCGGACCCCAGCCCCGCGCCGGGGTCGGGCGTTCCCGAGCCGGGCGCAACCGTTTCGGCGGTGGCGTCGGCCAAGCCGGTGAGTGAGCGGCTGACGGCACTGGCGTCACGCCCTGTTACGTGGTTCGGGGTCGCCGGGTTGTTGCTGGGGCTGGCCCTGCTTATCGCAGTTGTCGCTGGTAGTCGGGCACGTCGCAGGTTCCGTTAGCCCGTTTCGGCGGCAGTCGCACAGCCTGTGCGACTGGTCTGCTTGTGGCGAGTGTTGACTAAGCGTACGGAAGCGGCAGTGCTACCGAGGGGAGAGTGGATCGTGGTCACCGTCGACCATGCACCACCCACCGAGACCAGCCACATCGAACCCTCCGACATAACCGACCACCTGCTGTGGCGCGACGCGCAGCAGATGCTGGGGCGGCACAACAGACCTGACGACGATCATCTCTGCAACTGGTGCGGTCAGCATTGGCCGTGCCCGCCACGAAAGCTGGCCGAGCGCGCGGAAGCCGCGGCCAGCAGGCACTGGCGGGAGGCCTGGACCGTGCGGCACGACATCAACGGGATGCGTTCCCTGCCCGCCTGGCGTGCCGACCTTGGCGAGCGTGGCGGCTCCATCATGCGAAACGGCACCCGCAGGGGCCTCTTCGACTAACCAACCACAGGGTGTTCCGATGCCCCGCCGTCCCCCGGCACGTGGTCATCGGGCCCCGTCCCAGCGGCGACGCCGTTGCGCTCCGCCAGCGTAGGCGTGCCGCGTGCATCTGTACGGCTGATCGGGAGTCGACATGCCTCCGTCGACTCCAAGCGCCTCCGGCCAGGCGTTCTCCCCAGTCGTACGGATGCGTCAGTGGGCGAGGGTACGTGGTCTCCGGTTCCCCGCAGTCCGGTCACGTACCCTCGCCCCGAACCGTTTCCGGGCAAGGGCAGGCCGTTCCGGTCACCGGCGCGGTGGCACCGCGATCCGGGCCAGCTCCTCGGCCACCACGATCTCCCCGTCGAAATGCGCCGCGGCCTCGTGGCCGAACACGGCCGCGTCCGGGTGCCGCTGGGAGAAGTGGGTGAGCACGAGCTTGCGTACGCCCGCCTCGGTGGCGATCCGGGCGGCCTGCGCCGCCGTGAGGTGACCGGCCTCCGCCGCCAGCGCCGCCTCCGACTCCAGGAACGTCGACTCGATGACGAGCAGGTCGGCATCCGCGGCCAGCTGGATCGCGGCGTCGCACCAGCCGGTGTCCATCACGAATGCGGCCACCTGCCCCAGGCGCGGCTCGCTGACCTCGTCGAGGGTCACCAGGCGGCCGTCGGCCACCACCGTGCCCACCCGCTGCAGCACGCCGACGTCCGGCCCGCGTACGCCGAGCGCGGCCAGCCGCTCCGGCAGCATCCGCCGGCCGTCAGGCTCGGCCAGGCGGTAGCCGAACGACTCGACCGGATGCCGCAGCCGGCGCGCGCTGAGCGTGCCGAACGGGCCGGTGGCCAGCACGCCGTCCGCCTCGACCGGACACTCCGCGAGGCGGGCCTGGTCGTGGAAGTGGCTGGCGTGGCGCAGCCGTTGCAGGAACTCCGCGCCGGAGCCGGGGAAGTGGATCGGCACCTCGTGCGGCACCCGGTCCAGTGACAGCCGCTGCACGATGCCCGGCAGGCCGAGGCAGTGGTCGCCGTGGAAGTGCGTGACGCAGATCCGGGTGATGTCGCTCGCCGCGGCGCCCGCCAGCAGCAGCTGCCGCTGGGCGCCCTCGCCCGGGTCGAACAGGATGCCCTGGTCGTCCCAGCGCAGCAGGTAGCCGTTGTGCGCGCGCTGGCGGGTGGGCACCTGGCTCGCCGTGCCGAGCACGATCAGCTCCCGGCTCACCCGCGCCCCCACGCGGAGATCGTCTTCACCGGGGGAGGGTACCGCGCCGGAGACGCCCAGCGTTCTTCCAGCAAGGGCCGAGGTCGCGCCGACGTCGCCTGCCTAACGTCGCCGGGACAGGTCACGAAGGGGTACGCCCGCACAGGGCCACCAGGGGCAGGGGGACGAGGCGATGGGACACGACCACGAGGGCCAGCGGGTGAGCCGCCGGTCGATCTTCGCGGGGATCAGCTCGATCGGGCTGGGCAGCCTGCTCGCCGCATGCGGCGACGGCACGCCCGCCACGACGACCAGCGGCGAGGCGGTGTCGCCGGACGCGACCACCTCGGCGGACCTGACCGGCCTGTTCGCCGACGCCAACACGTGCCGGCTGTCGCCGTCCACCACGCAGGGGCCGTACTACTTCGACGCGGACAAGATCCGCAGTGACATCCGGGAGGACCGGGCCGGGAGCCGGCTGCGGGTGGTGCTGAGAGTCCAGGACAGCGAGCAGTGCAAGCCGCTGTCCAACGCGGTCGTGGAGATCTGGCACTGCGACGCGGCGGGCCTGTACTCCGGCGCGGAGTCGCTGTCCTCGGGCGGCGGCGGGCAGCCGGGCGCCGGTGGGCAGCCCGGTGGCGCCCCGCCCA
>NZ_ML769324.1:0-32184 GCF_009720365.1 Catellatospora paridis
CGGCGGCGGCTCCATGGGCGCGGGCTCCGGGCGGCCCCGGCGCGGCTCCTCGGCCTCCGGCCGCCCGGCGCGCCGGCCCGCAGGCTCGTCCGCGACGTGGCGGCGGCTGCCGGTGTCGTCGGCGGCGGCACGGCGACCGGTCGGCTCCTCGGCGGCACGCCGGCCGACGGGCTCCTCAGCGGCACGACGGTGACCGCCGGTGGGCTCGTCGTCGACGCGGCGACGCCCGGCGGACGTGTCCTCACCGGCGCGGCGGCGGCCCGCAGGCTCCTCCTCGGCGCGGCGGCGACCGGTCAGCGTGTCCTCGCCGGCGGGACGCTGCCCGCCCGGGTCCTCACCGGCACGCCGGCGACCGGCGGGCTCGGCATCGGGCCGCCGGCGGCCCGCAGGCGGCTCCTCCGGGGTGCGCCGACGGCCGCCCTGGGTGTCCTCACCGGCACGGCGGGTGCCACCCGCGGTGTCCTCGTCACGGCGGCGCGCCGGGGCCTCGCCGCCGCGTGGGCGGCGCGCGGCGTCCGCCGGAGCAGCGGGGGCACCAGGGGCACGGCCCGCCGGCGCGTCGTCGCTCAGCGCGCTCAGCTTGTCCCAGCGGCTGCTGCCGCCGTCGGTGAAGTCGCTGTCGTCGAACTGGTCCTTGGCCTGCTTGGCGCCGCGCAGGTCGTCGAGCCAGCCGGTCTCCTCCTGCGGGACCTCCTCGCCCTCACCGCCGCGGCCCTTCTTCCGGCCCCGTCCGTCGGTCGCGTCGGCCCTGCTCATCGCTTCTCCTCGCTGCGCTCGTCGGCGCGCTGAGCTGCACTGAGCCTCCAGGCTCGATCGCTGCGCTCACTCACCGAATTCTCCTCGCTGCGCTCGTCGGCGCGCTGAGCTGCACTGAGCCTCCAGGCTCGATCGCTGCGCTCACTCACCGAGTTCTCCTCGCTTCGCTCGTCGGCCCGCTGAGCCGCACTGAGCCCTATGGTTCGCTCACTGCGTTCGCTCACGGCTTCTCCTCGCTGCGTCCGGTGTTGCCGGTCCCCCGGACCACGGCGCGGAGTTTCGGCAGGCGTTCGGCGATGTGCCGTTCGCCACCGTGTCCGGTGGGACGGTAGTAGTCCACGCCCACCAGATCGTCGGGTGGGTACTGCTGACCCAACACACCCCGGGCGTCGTCGTGCGGGTAGCGGTAGCCGATGCCGTGGCCCAGGCCCTTGGAGCCCGCGTAGTGCGCGTCGCGCAGGTGCGGGGGCACCGAGCCGGCCTTGCCGGCCCGCACGTCGGCGATCGCCGCGAAGATGGCGGTGGTGACCGCGTTGGACTTGGGCGCGGTCGCCAGGTGCGCCACCGCCTGCGCCAGGTTGAGTTGCGCCTCGGGCAGGCCGACGTGCTGCACCGCGTACGAGGCGTTCACCGCCGCGGTCAGCGCCGTCGGATCGGCCAGGCCGACGTCCTCGCTCGCGAAGATGATCAGGCGGCGGGCGATGAAGCGCGGGTCCTCCCCCGCGGTCAGCATCCGCGCCAGGTAGTGCAGCGCCGCGTCCACGTCCGAACCGCGCATGCTCTTGATGAACGCGCTGATCACGTCGTAGTGGGCGTCGCCCGCGCGGTCGTAGCGCAGCGCGGCGACGTCGACCGCGCGTTCGGCGGTGGCCACGTCGATCTCGGGCACGCCGGCGCCGTCGTGGATCGCGAGCGCGGAGCCGGCCGCGGCCTCCAGCGCGGTGAGCGCCTTGCGCACGTCGCCGCCGGCCAGCCGGACCAGGTGGTCCTCGGCCTCGGGGGCGATGGTGACCGTGCCGCCCAGGCCCCGCGGGTCCGTCAGCGCGCGGCGCACCAGCCCCCGCACGGCGTCGTCGTCCAGCGGCTTGAGGGTCAGCAGCACGCAGCGCGACAGCAGCGGCGAGATGATCGAGAAGTACGGGTTCTCCGTGGTCGCGGCGAGCAGCGTCACCGTGCGGTCCTCGACCGCGGCCAGCAGCGAGTCCTGCTGGGTCTTGGTGAACCGGTGCACCTCGTCGATGAACAGCACGGTGGGCGCGCCGCCCGCCCGGCGGCGCCGGCGCGCGGTGTCGATGACCTCGCGCACCTCCTTGACCCCGGCGGTCAGCGCGGACATCGCCACGAAGTGCCGGTCGTCGGCTTCGGCGACCAGGTGCGCGATCGTGGTCTTGCCGCAGCCGGGCGGCCCCCACAGGATCACCGACATCGGCGCGCCCCCCGCGACCAGGCGGCGCAGCGGCGCGCCCGGGGCCAGCAGGTGGTCCTGGCCGACGAGTTCGTCTATGCCGGACGGGCGCAGCCGGACTGCCAGCGGGGCGTCGGCCGACGGCGCCTCGAACCCCGGCGAGCTGATCGACCGATCAGCCGGCGTGGGCTCCAGGGAGAAGAGGCCGTCGGTCTGCATCACGCAGACGATACCCGGCACCGCGACAGGCCGCCTCAGCCGATCTTCGCCGAGCCGACCGGTAAGGTGGCGGTGTGGCGATCACCCCTGACTTCATCGGACGTGACGACCTGCTCGCGAAGGTGGACGACCACCCGTACGCGCGCCTCACCGCAGGCGGTGACGACGTCCGGGGCTATCTGCTGGACGGCGCGCTGGCCTGGACCTCGCTCGGCCCGTGGGGCCCGGTCGCGGCGTCGCTCGGCGCCGCCGCCCCGGTCGCCGCGCTGTTCGCCGGCCTCGCCGCCGACGGCGCGCTGACCCCGGGCACCTGGCTGCACCTCCCCCGGATCACCCGCACCGAGGCGGCGGCGCTGCCCGCCGACACGCACGACGACTGGGATTACCTGTGGACCGCCGACGCGCCCGCGCCGCACCCGGGCGAGGCCGGCGTGGTCGCCCTGGACGCCGCGGAGCACGGCGACGTCGCCGCGGTGCTCGACGACGCGCTGCCCGACAGCACCAGCCGCCCCGAGGACCCGCGTATCCGGCAGTGGTACGGCATCCGGGAGGGCGGCCGGCTGGTGGCCGTCGCGGGCGACCGCAGCCTCAACGGCGTCGGCTTCCTGGCCGGCATCGCCGTCGCCTCGGCCGCGCAGGGCCGCGGACACGGTGCCGCCATCACCACCGCGCTGACCCGGCGCCTGGCCGCCGAGTTCGGTGTCAGCTCGCTGGGTGTGATGTCCGACAACACCCGCGCGCTGACCCTCTACCGCCGCCTCGGCTACACCGAGTCGATCCCCCGTACCTCCGTGCGCCTCGTCTGACCCGCCCCGTGCGCGCCGCGCGTCACCAGGGCAGTGCCGCCTCCGGCAGCAGGTCGAGCAGGTAGGCCCCGGCGAGCACGGAGCCGACGGTCCAGAGCAGGAAGACGAACACCCAAAAGCCGCCGGGCAGCCGGGTGATCCCGGCGAGCTGGTCGGGGTCGGAACGCATGCCGCTGCCCCGGCGCCGGTGCAGCTGCACCTCCACCACGGGCCGCACCCCGCCGATGAGCAGGAACCACACTCCGGTGTACGCGAACAGCGCCTGCCACGGCCCGGTGGCGTACCAGGACACGGCGAACACGGCCGCCCCGGTGGCCAGGATCAGCAGCAGCCCGTAGAAGTTGCGGATCATGATGAGGATCGGGACCAGCAGCAGGATCGTCAGCCACAGCAGCAGCCGGATGTGCCCCCGGTCGAGCAGGGCCGCGCCGCCGATGCCGAGCAGCGACGGGGTCGCGTACCCGGCGAGCAGGGTGACGGCCATGCCGATGCCGGTCGGCTTGCCTTTCATGATGGTCAGCCCGGACGTGTCCGAGTGCAGCCGGATGCCGCGCAGCCGCCGCCCGGTGAGCACCGCGGCGGCCGCGTGCCCGCCCTCGTGCGCGATGGTGATGGCGTTGCGCACCACGCGCCAGGTCGTGTTCACGCCGACCAGTGCCAGCGCGATCAGTCCCGCACCGGCCACGACGCCGAACGGGGGCAACGCCTGCGCGCCGAGGATGTCAGCGAGGGGGATCGACATCAGCGCACCTTACCCGCGCCCCACCACCCGCACGATCCCCCGCCCAGTCCGGCTGCGGTTTCGGGACGACCGGGCGGGTCAGGCGAGGACTTCGGTGACGCCGCGGAGGCGGGTGCGCAGGAGGGACTGGGCGAGGGTGGTGTCGAGGCGGACCTCGGCCGGGGAGATGAAGCCGCGTTCGAGGGCGGAGCCGCCCGGGACCCGGTCGGCGGCGACGCCGTGCTTGGCGGCGACGCGTACGCCCAGCTCGTGGCGGCTGATCGGCTCGGGACCGGCCACGTTGAGGATGCCGCGGAAGTCGCCGTCGGCCAGCTCCAGCAGCGCCGCGGCCAGGTCGTCCACCGCGATCGGGTGCCGGATGTGGTCGGTGAACAGCACCCCGCCCACCCGTCCGGCCGCCATGTCGAGTGCCAGCTGGTGCTGCTTCGAGTCGTCGTCCCCGATGATCAGCGAGGTGCGCGCGATGGCGGCGTCCGGATGCACGGCGAGCACCGCGGTCTCCGCCGCGGCCTTGGCCGCACCGTACGGATACACCGGCTCCGGCAGGTCGGCCTCGGTGTACGGGGCCGGGCGGCCCTTGAAGATCGCGTCCGAGGACACGTGCACCAGCCGCGCGCCGGTGCGCGCCGCGGCCGCCGCCACGTAGGCCGCGCCCAGCGCGGTGACCGCCCAGTCCGACTGGACGTAGCTGGTGTGCACCACGGCGTCGGGCCGCAGCTCGTCCAGCAGCAGGTCGACGGCCGCCCGGTCCCGGACGTCGAGCGGCACCAGCCCTTCCACCGAGGTGGAGTGGCTGGTGCCGGTCACGTCGTGCCCCGCCTTGCGGGCGAGGGCGACCAGGCGGCCACCGGTGTAGCCCGAACCTCCGGTGACCAGGATCCGCATTACTTCGCGGCGGCCTTGGCCTTGGCGGGGTCCTCGCCCGGGGCCTTCGGCTTGGCGTCCACGCCGGCCTCCAGGCGCTGCTGCCCGGTGATCGGGGTGGGCGCTCCGGTCAGCGGGTCGAAGCCGCCGCCCGACTTCGGGAACGCGATGACGTCGCGGATCGAGTCCACGCCGGCCAGCAGCATGCAGACCCGGTCCCAGCCCAGCGCGATGCCGCCGTGCGGCGGCGGGCCGTACGCGAACGCGTCGAGCAGGAAGCCGAACTTGTCCTTGGCCTCCTCGTCGGTGATGCCGAGCAGGGTGAACACCCGCTTCTGCACGTCGCCGCGGTGGATACGGATCGAGCCGCCGCCGATCTCGTTGCCGTTGCAGACGATGTCGTACGCGTACGCCAGCGCCTTGTCCGGGGCGGTCTCGAAGTTGTCGATCCAGTCCTCGTTCGGCGAGGTGAACGGGTGGTGCACCGCGGTCCACGCGCCCTCGACGACGCCCTCGCCGGGCACCTCGACCGGCTCGAACATCGGCGCGTCGACGACCCAGCAGAACGCCCAGGCCGACTCGTCGATCAGGTTCGCCCGCTTGGCGATCTCGATGCGGGCCGCGCCGAGCAACTCCTGCGCGTGGCGGCGGGTGCCCGCGGCGAAGAACACCGCGTCGCCCGGCTTCGCGCCGACGGCGTCGGCCAGGCCGGCCAGGTGCGCCTCGGACAGGTTCTTGGCGACGGGGCCGCGGGCCTCGCCGGTCTCCGCGTCGAGCACCACGTAGGCCAGGCCGCGGGCGCCGCGCGCCTTGGCCCAGTCCTGCCAGCCGTCGAGCTCCTTGCGGGTCTGCGCCGCGCCGCCGGGCATGACGACCGCGCCGACGTACTCGGCCTGGAACACCCGGAACTCGGTGCCCTCGAAGTACTTCGTCAGCTCGGTCAGCTCGACCTGGTAGCGCAGGTCGGGCTTGTCGGAGCCGTAGCGGTTCATCGCGTCGTGGTAGGTGATGCGCGGGATCGGCGTGGCGATCTCGTGGTTCGCCAGCTCGCGCCACAGCGCGCCGACGATCTCCTCGCCGAGTTCGATGACGTCGTCCTGGGTGACGAACGACATCTCGATGTCGAGCTGGGTGAACTCGGGCTGCCGGTCGGCGCGGAAGTCCTCGTCGCGGTAGCAGCGCGCGATCTGGTAGTAACGCTCCATGCCGGCCACCATCAGCAGCTGCTTGAACAGCTGCGGCGACTGCGGCAGCGCGTACCACGCGCCGGGCTGCAGGCGGACCGGCACCAGGAAGTCACGCGCGCCCTCGGGCGTGGACCGGGTCAGCGTCGGCGTCTCGATCTCCAGGAAGTCGCGGGCGCCCAGCACCTCGCGGGCGATGGCGTTGGCCCGCGAGCGCAGCCGGATGGCCTTGGCCTGGTTGGCCCGGCGCAGATCCAGGTAGCGGTGGCGCAGGCGCGCCTCCTCGCCGACGGTCACGTGCTCGTCGATCGGGAACGGCAGCGGCGCGGCCTCCGACAGCACGGTCAGGTCGGTGACGGTGACCTCGATCGCGCCGGTCGGCAGCTCGGGGTTCTCGTTGCCCTCGGGACGCGTGCCGACGGTGCCGGTGACCTTGACGCAGTACTCGTTGCGCAGCGCGTGGGCCTGGGCCTCGTCGCGGAACACGATCTGCACGATGCCGGAGGCGTCGCGCAGGTCGATGAAGGTCACTCCGCCGTGATCACGTCGCCGGGCCACCCAGCCGGCGAGGGTGACGCTCTGGCCGGCGTGCTCGGCACGCAGACTGCCAGCGGTGTGGGTACGGATCACGATGCTCTCCTCGGACTGCGGAAACACGCCGCGGAACGCGGTGCGGCGCCAGAGGTCATTCTCGCATGTGCCCGGGTTCGCCCTGCCGCGAGCGCGGCCTACCTGAAATCCGCCTCAAACACGGCCCAAGAAGGGCTTAGCGAGCTTTGTCCCCGGCCCGGCGGATCCGAGGCTCATTCGCATGATGTCCGCGCTCCGCGCCCCGTCCGGGCGCGCCGTCTCTCACCCGGCACGCCCCCGGAGCCGCCGCGCGTTTCCGCCGTCAGCCGACGGTGGACACCTCCGAGTAGGGACGCCCCTCCCACCAGATCGCGTCGACGACGATCTGGTCGGAGGCGCGGTGGAACTGCACCACCACCCGCTCCGGATCCGGCTGCGAGGTGGCCACCTGGTAGTCGCCGCGCGGAGTGGCCGATACGAGATACACCCGTTCGTGTGCCATCCGGATCACCGCGGTGCCGCCCTCGGTCGGGAAGCTGCGCAGATACGACCGCGAGCCGTCGGACTCGGTGAACACCTGCCAGCCGTCGACCGTCATGGCCGGTGACGGCTGGGGCTGCCCGGGTTTGCCCGCCGCGGACGGCGACATGCGCGCCGGGGCGGGGGAAGCGAGCGTCGCCGCAGGCGGCGTGGACGGCGACGGCATCGGCACGAGAGTGACGGTCGGGACCGGACGCGACGGCGTGACCAGCGGCGCGGGCGCCTGCGGCGGCAGCGCCTCCAGTCGCAGCGGCACCGGCTCGGGCACCGCCGTGGCCAGCACCGGGCCCAGTCCCACCCAGACCACGGCCGCGGCCGAGGCGGTCACCGCGGCCCAGCCGCCGACGTACGTCGCCGACCTCAACGCAAACGGCCACCCCGAACCCATCCCGCTATCTAACAGCTTCCGATACGGTGCGAGCCATGCCCCTCGTACTCGTCGTGGAGGACGACCCCGCCATTCGCGACGCGCTCGGCAACGCCCTGACCGTCGCCGGATACGCCGTGCAGACGGTCGGCACCGCGTTGCAAGGTCTGAAATCGCTGACCAGCGAACGCAGCGAGCGACCCGACCTGGTCATCCTCGACCTCGGACTGCCCGATCTGGACGGTGCCGACGCCCTGCGCATGATGCGAGCCGTCAGTGACGTGCCGGTGATCATCGCGACCGCCCGCCGCGGCGAGCACGACGCCATCCGCCTGCTCAACTCCGGCGCCGACGACTACATGACCAAGCCGTTCTCCGCCGCGCACGTGACCGCCCGGGTCGCCGCGGTGCTGCGCCGCAGCCAGCCCCGCAGCGAGTCCGCCGACACCGTGGTCGAGATCGGCCCGCTGCGCATGGACGAGAGCACGCGGATGGTCACCCTGGACGGCACCCCGCTGACCCTGACCCGCAAGGAGTACGACGTGCTGGCCTACCTCGCGGCCCGGGTGGGCCGGGTGGTGACCCGCCGCGAGCTGTTCACCGAGGTGTGGCAGCAGCCCTTCGTCGGGGCCGACCAGACCCTGGACGTGCACCTGTCCTGGCTGCGGCGCAAGCTCGGCGAGACCGCGGCGCAGCCGCGCATGCTGCGTACCATCCGCGGGGTCGGCGTGATGCTGGTGCCGCCGTCATGAGGGCGACGCTGGCCCGCGGCGCGCTCGCCGTGACGTCGATGGTGGCGCTGGCCTTCCTCGTGCCGCTCGCCCTGGTCACCAAGCAGATCGCGGAGGACCGGGCGCTGCTCGACGCCCGCCAGCAGGCCGCCGCGGTGGTCACCGCGCTGGCCGTGTCGACCGACCCGGCGGTGCTGAGCCGGGCCATGGCGGCCACCGCCGA
Source organism: Catellatospora paridis (assembly GCF_009720365.1). Classification (GTDB taxonomy): domain Bacteria; phylum Actinomycetota; class Actinomycetes; order Mycobacteriales; family Micromonosporaceae; genus Catellatospora; species Catellatospora paridis. The sequence goes on from NZ_ML769324.1 coordinate 8,408, forward strand.
CGGCCCGCGCCAGCGCCTGGCCGTGCACCTGCCCACCGGGGTATCGCTCGGCGCGAGCCGGGCCGAGATGGCCGACATCAAGCTGGCCGCCGACCGCGGCGGCTCGCTCACCGCGCCGGTCGAGGACGGGCTGGTGTACCTGCAGCCGGCCGCGCTCGACGGCGCCCGCAACGCGGTCGTCGAGGTGTTCGTGCCCGAGGCGGACCTGTCCCGCGGCGTCGCCACCGCCTGGTGGTCCATGGGCGCGCTGGCGGCGCTGCTGGTCGCGGTGTCGGTGGCGCTGGCCGACCGGCTCGGCTGGCGGGTGGTGGGCGCGACCCGGCAGCTCGCCCGCGCCTCGCGGGCGGTCGGCTCCGGCGACCTGACCGTACGCGTCGACCCCGCCGGGCCGCCCGACCTGGTGGAGGTCGGCGAGGCGTTCAACGCCATGGCGGACCGGCTCAACGCGGTCATCGACGCCGAACGCGAACGCGCCGCCGACCTGTCGCACCGGCTGCGCACCCCGCTGACCGCGCTGCGCCTGGACACCGACGCGCTGCCGCCGGGCCCGGAGAGCGATCGCATGCGCCAGGCCGTCGAAGCCCTCGACGCCGAGATCGACGCGATCATCGCGGGCGCCCGCCGCACCGCCGCCGAGCGCGCCGCCGAGGAGACCGACCTGGTCGACGTGGTCGCCGACCGGCTGGCGTTCTGGGCCGTGCTCGCCGAGGACCACGGCCGCCCCTGGCAGGTCGTCGGCGCGGACGAGCCGGTCTGGCTGCCGGTGCCGCGCACCGACGCGATCGGCGCGGTCGACGCGCTGATCGGCAACATCTTCCGGCACACCCCGCACGGCACCGGATTCCGCGTCACCGTCACCCCCGACGCCCTGGTGGTCGAGGACGGCGGCCCCGGCATCGCCGACGCCGACGCGGCCCTGCAGCGCGGCGTGAGCGGCGGCGGCTCCACCGGCCTCGGCCTGGACATCGTCTGCCAGCTGGCCCGCCAGGCAGGCGGCAGCGTCGCCGTCGACCACGGCGACCTGGGCGGCGCCCGCGTCACCATCACCCTGACCCCGCTGGCCCCGGCTGCCCCCGCCCACGCCGCCGCCGTCCGCTTCCGCCGCGGCCAACAAGCCTGACGCCCCGCAAGCAAAAACACCCACCGCCGGCCGGACCACCCCTCCTTCAATAGACGTTGGCCTATCTGGATGAGAAATTCGCGATCGAACTCATCCAGATAGGCCAACGTCTATTGCGTGCGGGCGGCCGGCCCGAGCGGCCGGCGGCGCAGGGTGGCTCAGTGCGCGGAGCCGGCGAGGGCCTCGGCGGCGGCCTGGCCGCAGACGGCGGCTGCGCCGTACGTGGCCAGGTGTACCGCGCCGACGGGTGCGCCCGCGGCGACGCCCATCTCGACCACGACCGTCTCCGGGCGGGCCGCGACGACGGCGTCGATCAGGTGCGCCAGCCACGGGTGCCGGTGCGGATCGCGGCACACCAGCACCGGCACGCGCCCGTCGGCTCCGGCCAGCACGTCGGCGATGGTCGCCCGCTCGTCCAGGCGTACCACGGTGGTGTCGGGCCGCAGCTCCCGCAGCGGCGCGCCGACGCCCCACGGCGTACGCGCCTCGATGGCGAGGTTCATGGCGACGCCGAACTCGACCACGTGCGCGGGCGCGGCCAGCGGCAGTGTCCCGTCCCCGGTGACGCGCAACGCGCGGCGGGCCGCGGCCAGGCCGATCTCGGGACGGTCCGCGGCGTGCCAGCGGGCCGCGGCGGCGGCGCGCTCGCTCCGCTGAGCGGCGCTGTCGGCGGCGAACGCGGCGACCCGCGAGGCCGCCTCGGCCAGCCGGCTCTCCGGCAGCTCGCCGTTGACCACGGCGTCGACGATGCTGGTGCGCAGCAGCTCGACGACGGCCTCGTCGGAGCTCTCGCCGCCGACGCAGATGGCGTCCGCGCCCCCGGCGATGGCCAGCGCGGCCGCGCCGCCCAGGCCGTAGCGCTGCGAGACCGAGGCCATCTCGATGCCGTCGGTGACCACCAGGCCCTTGAAGCCGAGCTGCTCGCGCAGCAGGTCGATGAGCACGGACCGGCTCATGGTCGCCGGTCGCTCCGGGTCCAGCGCGGGCACCAGCAGGTGCGCGGTCATGATCGAGCGGACGCCGGCGTCGATCGCGGCGGTGAACGGCGGCAGCTCGACCTGGCCGAGCCGGGCGGCGTCGACCTCGATGACCGGCAGCCCGTGGTGGGAGTCGACGCCGGTGTCGCCGTGGCCGGGGAAGTGCTTGGCGCAGGCGGCCACGCCGGTGGACTGCAGGCCTCGGATCCAGGCCGCGGTGTGCCGGGCCACCAGGTCGGGGGTGCCGCCGAAGGAGCGTACGCCGATGACCGGGTTCGCCGGGTTGTTGTTGACGTCCGCGGCGGGCGCGTAGTCCAGGGTGATCCCGGCCGCGGCCAGCTGCGCGCCGATGTCGGCGGCGACGGCCTCGGTCAGCGCGGGGTCGTCCACCGCGCCCAGGGCGTGGTTGCCGGGCCGGCGGCTGCCGTGCTCCACGTCGAGGCGGGTGACGTCGCCGGACTCCTCGTCGACCGCGATGATCACATCGGGGTTCTCCGCCACCAGCGCCGCGCTCAGCGCCGCGACCTGGTCCAGGTCGACGATGTTGCGGGCGAACAGCACGACGCCGCCCAGCCCGTCGTTGAGGCGGCGGCGCAGCCAGTCCGGCGGGGTCGTGCCGACGAAGCCGGGCTGCAGCACCGCGTCGGCCAGCCGGAGCAGACCACGATCGTGCAGGTGGGGCCGCTGTCCCGGCGCTGTCGTGGTGCCCAGCGCCGGGGACGTGCGGTGGTCTGTCGTGGTCATGCGCGTACGGCCCCCGTTTCAGAGTCGAGGACCACACACTATTACTTAAGTTTCCTAATTAAAAGTCCCCTCCACCACCGGGATGAGATCCACCGCCGGAGGTGTCCAGTTTCCGGCCGACGCCTCGACCTGTTCGCCTGATCGGATGTCCTTCACGGTGTCCGCCGCGTCCTCGGCGCCGGGGAACCAGACGTACGGGATACCGCGCCGGTCGGCGAACTTGATCTGCTTGCCGAACTTGGCCGCACTCGGCGACACCTCGGTCGCGATGCCCCGTGCCCGCAGCTGCGCCGCGATCCGGTCACACGCGCGGCGATCCTCCTCGGCCGACACCGCGACCAGCACCGCGGTCGGCACCGACCGGCTGGCCGACAGCGCGTTCTCGCCGAACAGCACGCCGAGCAGGCGGCTCACGCCGATGGACAGGCCCACGCCGGGGAACCGGTCGTTGCCGGAGCTGGCCAGGTTGTCGTAGCGCCCGCCGGAGCAGACCGAGCCGTAGCGCTCCAGCCCGGCCAGCTGCGTCTCGTAGACCGTGCCGGTGTAGTAGTCCAGTCCGCGCGCGATCTTCAGCTCGGCCCGGCACAGGCCCGGCGCGTGCGCCCCGGCCGCCTCCACGACGGCGGCCAGCTCGGCCAGGCCCTCGTCCAGCAGCGGGTCGGTGACGCCGAGCTTGTGCACGTCGTCGACGAACGAGGTGTCGGCGGCGGAGATCTCCGCCAGTGCCAGCACCAGTTTGGCCTGCGACTCGGTGACCCCCAGCGGAGCCAGCTCCGCGGTCACCCCGGCCGGGCCGATCTTGTCGAGCTTGTCCACCACCCGCATCACCGCCTCCGGGTCCACCAGGTCCAGCCCCTGGTAGAAGCCCTGCAGCACCTTGCGGTTGTTCACCATGACGGTCGGCTTGGGGATGGGCAGCCCGGCCAGCGCGTCGCCGATCACCAGCGGCAGCTCGGCCTCGTAGTGCGCGGGCAGCGTGTCCCGGTCGACGATGTCGATGTCGGCCTGCACGAACTCGCGGTAGCGGCCCACCTGCGGCCGCTCGCCCCGCCACGCCTTCTGGATCTGGTAGCGGCGGAACGGGAAGTGCAGCTTGCCGGCGTTCTCCAGCACGAAGCGCGCGAACGGCACGGTCAGGTCGAAGTGCAGGCCGAGGCTCGCGTCGGAGGTGTCCTCGCTTTCGGCCTGCAGCCGGCGCAGCACGTACACCTCCTTGGAGGTCTCGCCCTTGCGCAGCAACTGGTCGAGCGGCTCGACGGCGCGGGTCTCCAGTGACGCGAAACCGTACAGCTCGAAGGTGCGGCGGATGTGGTCGAGAAAGCGCTGCTCGATGATGCGCTGCGCGGGCAGCCACTCGGGGAAGCCGGACAGCGGCGTGGGCTTGCTCATGAAAAGGTCACTCCAAGGGAAAGTCTTGAGTCAGAAGCCCCGGCGGGGCGCGTCGCCGACGGTCAGCAGGTCGCGCAGGAACGGGTTGCGCGCGCGCTCGCGGCCGATGGTCGTCGACGGCCCGTGACCGGGGAGCACCACGGTCTCGTCGGCCAGGGTCAGCACCTTGTCGCGCAGGCTCTCGGCCATGCGCGCCATGCTGCCGCCCGGCAGGTCGGTGCGGCCGATGCCGTCCCGGAAGAGCACGTCGCCGGAGAAGCAGAGCGGCTCGCCCTCCTGGCCCGGCATCCGGAACATCACCGACCCGCCGGTATGGCCCGGCGCATGGTCCACGGTGATCTCCAGCCCGGCGAGGCTCAGCACGGCTCCGTCGGTCAGCTCGGCGACGTCGTCGGGCTCGGCGTAGGGCAGCCGCCCGCCGAACATGGCGCTCAGGTCGACCGACAGCGCCTTGGCCGGATCGGCCAGCAGCTCGCGGTCGGCCGGGTGGATCCAGGCGGTGATGCCCCGGGCCCCGCACACCGGCGTGACGGAGAAGGTGTGGTCCAGGTGCCCGTGGGTGAGCACGACGGCGGCCGGCCGCAGCCGGTGCTCGGCGAGGACCGCGTCGAGGTGGTCCATGATCCCGATGCCCGGGTCGATCACCACGCACTGCTCGCCGGGAGCGCTGGCGACCACATAACAGTTGGTCCCGAACGCCTGTGCCGGAAAGCCCACCACAAGCACGACAAAACCCCTCTCCGCAGACTTCAGCGCCCAGCCTAGTGCCAGTGGGGGCATCGACCGCCGACGGCACGGACGCCACAGAAAGCGATCATCCGTCACAGAACGAGGACAGGCATACGTGTTTCTCAGCGTTTACCCGTACACTCGCTCGGACGTGTGGCGCGGCCCACGCCCGGCGGAGGCCGGCGCGGCGCGTGATGCGACACCAACCCCCTAACGTGATAAAGGTGACACAGCGGACATGCTTCGCTGCGGTCAAATGGTGACAGGAGGAGCTCGGGTGGCTTCCAGCAATACCCGACAGCGCAAGCTGGCCCGCGCCAAGGTCGACCGGCAGATGGCTCGCCGGGCCGATACGGAGCGCCGCTCGCGCCAGCTCAAGGCGGTGTTCGGCGGACTGTTCGCGATCGTGCTCGTCGGCGTGCTCGGGGCGTGGAGCCTCGGCGCCTTCGACGCGAAGCCGACGGACACGGTCGCCGAGACCTGCGCCTGGAACCCGCTGGATGTGGCGGGCAACCCGTCCCTGAAGGACGCGGGCAAGCCGGCGACCAGCGGCATGCCGACCTCGGGCACGTCCGCGATGACGGTCGCCTTCGACGGCGGCAACATCGTCGCCGAACTCGACCGCACCGCCGCCCCGTGCGGCGCGGCCAGCCTGAAGTACCTCGCCGACAGCGGGTTCTACAACGGCACCAAGTGCCACGAGCTGACCCACGGCGAGGGCGACTTCGCGCTGGCCTGCGGCGACCCGTCCGGCACCGGCAACGGCGGCGCGGCGTACTCCTGGTGGATGGAGAACCCGCCGGCCACGGCCGAGGACCCGAGCGCGGCGCCGTCGACCAGCACGAGCGCGGCCGCCGCGGCGACCCCGAGCCCGAGTGCGAAGGCGGCGGCCCGTTACCCGGCCGGCACGGTCGCCATGACGCCGAACGTCAACGGCAGCCAGTTCGTGATCTTCTACCAGGACTCGACGACCGAGACCGCGTACTCGATCGTGGGCAAGCTGACCTCCGGCCTCGACGTCATCAAGAAGATCGCCCAGGCCGGCACCACCGCGAACGAGGCGGGCGAGGACACCAAGCCCAAGCAGGACGTCGTGGTCAAGACGCTGACGGTGGTCGACACCACCGCCCCGGCTTCGCCGTCCACCCCGGCCAGCCCGACCGCACCGGCCCCGTCCGGTGCGGCCACCACCCCGAAGCCGTCGGCCTCGACCGCCAGTTGATCAGTAGTTAGCAGGAGGACAGACCCGTGAGTTCCACGATCCAGCGCCAGCGCGCGGCGGCCCGCGCGCGGCTTGAGCGCCAGATGGGCGAGCGGCTGGAAGAGGCCCGCAAGCGCAAGCAGCGCAACGCCGTGATCGGTGCGGCGGTGGCCCTGCTGCTCGTCATCGGCGGCACGATCTGGCTGATGAAGGTCGTCGGCGGCGACGACCAGACGCCGGCGGCCACCCCCAACGCGCTGCCGGACGGCCAGGTGTGCACCTGGGCGCCCGACGCCGCGGGCAACCCCAACCTCAAGGACGTCGGCACGCCGCCGACCGAGGTGAGCGCCAAGGGCAAGCAGACCATGACGATCACCACCAGCGCCGGCGTGGTCGAGATCGCCGTGAACACGGCCAAGGCGCCGTGCACGGCGGCCAGCTTCACCTACCTGGCGGGCAAGAACTTCTTCGACAACACCAAGTGCCACCGGCTCACCACCGAGGGCATCAAGGTGCTGCAGTGCGGCGACCCGTCGGGCACCGGCATGGGCGGCCCGTCGTACAAGTTCGCCGAGGAGAACCTGCCCAACGTGACCGACCAGGCCACCGCGTACCCGGCCGGCACGGTCGCCATCGCCAACACCGGCCAGCCCGGCAGCAGCGGCAGCCAGTTCTTCCTCGTCTACGGCCCCTCGCCGCTGGAGTCGAAGTACACCGTGCTGGGCACCATCACCAAGGGCCTGGACATCGTCGAGAAGATCGGCGCCGCCGGCGCGGTCGACAAGGACGGCAAGGCCATCGGCGACGGCGCACCGAAGACGCCGGTCACCGTCACCTCGGTGAAGATGACCCCGGCCGAGAGCTGATCGACGGTACGGCAGCAGTCGAAGAGGGGCGGGGCCTGACGGCCCCGCCCCTCTTCGCGTCCCCGGTCCCTCGGCTGTGGACACGGCCGGTCTCACCGCCGATGCACGGGATGCCGGAAGGCGCTACGCTGCGGTTCCACCTGTGACAGGAGACCCGTGGCCACTCCCCCCTGGACGCCCGACGCCAGCTCGCACCAAGCCCCCGACGCGCAGCGCCGCGGCACCAGCGGCTGCCTGATCGCGGGCGTCGTCACCGCCATCGTGGTGGTGCTGATCTGCGCGGTCGTCGCCGCCGTCGTGCTGGTGCAGCGGCTGCGCGACGAGGCCGTACCCGGCGCCGCGCCCGGGACCGAGCCGACCGCCGCCGCGAGCGCCCCGACGGGCGGCGCCTGCCGCTGGCTGCCGACCGACGAGGCGTCCAACCCGAACATCAAGAACGTCGGCACCCCGCCGACGACCGTGCCGACGACCGGCGTCCAGCAGCTCACCATGACCACCAACCGCGGTGTGGTCAAGGTGCGAGTCGAGACCGCCAAGGCGCCGTGCGCGGCGGCCAGCATCACCTACCTGGCGGGTCGAAAGTTCTTCGACGGCACGAGGTGCCACCGCCTGACCACCGAGGGCATCAGCGTGCTGCAGTGCGGTGACCCGTCCAGCACCGGCATGGGCGGACCGTCGTACCGGTTCGCCGAGGAGAACCTGCCCACGGGCGCCGACCCCTACCCCGTCGGCACGCTCGCCATGGCCAAGACACAGGACCCCGCCACCACCGGCAGCCAGTTCTTCATCGTCTGGGGCCCGACCCCGATCGCCCCCGAATACACCGTGCTCGGCACCGTGACCTCGGGTCTGGACGGGGTGCAGGAGATCGGCAGGCAGGGCGCGGTCGACCCCGCGGGCCAGGCCGCGACCGACGGGACGCCCAAGTCGCCCGTCACCATCACCAGCCTCACCGTCACCCCCGCGGCCTGACCAGGCCCCGCGACCCGGGCCTCGGGGCCCTGGGGACAACTCATAACGACTCGCGCCCTCGTCGACATGACGAGGGCGCGAGTCGTTAAGGGTTGCGGCGGTCAGGCGCCGGAGGTGACGCGGTAGGCGTCCATGACGCCCTCCACGCCGCGTACGGCGTTGAGCAGGTGGCCCAGGTGCTTCGGGTCGGCCATCTCGAAGCTGAACCGGCTGACCGCGATCCGGTCACGGGTAGTGGTGACCGTCGCGGACAGGATGTTCACCCGCTCCTCGGACAGCGCCCGGGTGATGTCGGCCAGCAGCTTGTGCCGGTCGAGCGCCTCGACCTGGATGGCGACCAGGAACATCGAGCCCGCGGTCGGCTTCCAGGTGACCTCGACCAGCCGCTCCGGCTGCGCCTTGAGGTCGCCGGTGTTCACGCAGTCCTCGCGGTGCACGCTGATCCCACCCGAGCGGGTCATGAAGCCGTACACCTGGTCGCCGGGCACCGGGGTGCAGCAGCGGGCCAGCTTGATCCAGACGTTGGACACGCCCTTGACCGCGACACCCGGGTCGTGGCCGGGAGCCCGCGTCCGGCTGGGCCGGGTCGGGATGGTGGACTCGGCGATGTCCTCGACCGCGCCCTCCTCGCCGCCGTATCCGGCGACCAGGCGCTGCACCACCGACTGCGCCGAGACCTGGCCCTCGCCGACCGCCGCGTAGAGCGAGGTGATGTCGCTCAGGTGCAGCTCACGGGCGATGGCCAGCAGGCCGCCCGCGGTCAGCAGGCGCTGCAGCGGCAGACCCTGCCGGCGCATGGCCCGGGCCAGGGAGTCCTTGCCCGCGTCGATGGCCTCGTCGCGGCGCTCCTTGTTGAAGTACTGCCGGATCTTCGTGCGCGCCCGCGAGGACTTGACGAAGCCGAGCCAGTCCTGGGTGGGGCCCGCGCTCTCCGACTTGGACGTGAAGATCTCGATCACGTCGCCGTTGGACAGCACCGACTCCAGCGGCACCAGTTTGCTGTTGACCCGCGCGCCGATGCAGCGGTGGCCGACCTCGGTGTGCACCGCGTACGCGAAGTCGACCGGCGTGGAGCCGTTGGGCAGCGCGATGACCTCGCCCTTGGGCGTGAAGACGAACACTTCCTGGCTGGACAGGTCGTGGCGCAGCGCGTCGAGGAACTCGCCCGGGTCGGACGTCTCGCGCTGCCAGTCCAGCAGCTGGCGCAGCCAGGTCATGCCGTCGATGTGGCTGGACGGGCCGACCACCGTGGAGTTGGCCTTCGGGCCCTCCTTGTACTTCCAGTGCGCGGCGATGCCGTACTCCGCGGTGCCGTGCATCGCGTGGGTGCGGATCTGCATCTCGACCGGCTTGCCGTTGGGGCCGATCACGGTCGTGTGCAGCGACTGGTAGAAGTTCATCTTCGGCATGGCGATGTAGTCCTTGAACCGGCCGGGGACCGGTTGCCAGGCCGCGTGGATCACGCCGAGCGCCGCGTAGCAGTCGCGCACGGTGTCCACCAGGATGCGCACGCCGACGAGGTCGTAGATCTCGTTGAAGTCGCGGCCGCGCACGATCATCTTCTGGTAGATCGAGTACAGGTGCTTGGGCCGGCCGGTGACCTTGGCGTTGATCTTCGAGCCGCGCAGGTCGGCCTGCACCCGGTCGGTGACCTGCTTGAGCAGGTTGTCCCGCTGCGGGGTGTGGTCGCTGACCAGGCGCTGGATCTCCTTGAAGCGCTTGGGGAACAGCGTCGCGAAGGACAGGTCCTCCAGCTCCCACTTCACCGTGTTCATACCGAGCCGGTGCGCCAGCGGGGCCAGGATCTCCAGCGTCTCGCGCGCCTTCTGCTCCCGCTTGGCCACCGGCAGGAACGTGAGCGTACGCATGTTGTGCAGCCGGTCGGCGAGCTTCACGACCAGCACCCGCGGGTCCTTGGCGGTGGACACGACCATCTTGCGGATCGTCTCCGCCTTGGCCGAGTCGCCCAGCTTGACCTTGTCGAGCTTGGTGACGCCGTCCACGAGCAGCGCCACCTCGTCGCCGAAGTCGGCGCGGGCCGCCTCCAGGGTGTAGGGCGTGTCCTCGATGGTGTCGTGCAGCAGCGCGGCCACCAGGGTGGTGGTGTCCATGCCGAGGTCGGCCAGGATGCTCGCGACGGCCAGCGGGTGCGTGATGTACGGGTCGCCGGACTTGCGGAACTGGCCCTCGTGCCACTGCCGGGCCGTCTCGTACGCCTTCTGCAGGACGCGGATGTCGGCCTTGGGGTGCGCGGCCCGGTGGGCGGCGATGAGCGGCTCCAGCTCCTCGCTGACGCTGGCGGACTGCCAGGGCGCGTTGAAGCGGGACAGCCGGGCGCGCACGCGGCGGCCCGAGGGCACACCGGCGGCGAACATGCCGAGCTGGTTGGTGCCGGGGGCGGCCCGCACCTCAGGTGCGGTGGCGCGCTCCTCCGGACCCCGGTCGGCCTCGGCCGGGGACTGCTCGTTCGTGTCCGGGAAGGGCAGCACGGCTGCTGCCTCGCGCTTGGCGGGCTCGGCCGCCTTCGCGCCCTTCGCCGCCTGGGCCTTGTCGGGCCCGTTCCCGGCCGGTGACGTCTCCGCCACGGCCACGCTGGGGGCGACTTCCTGAGACAACGGCCGCTCCTTCGAGTGAGGTTCGGATAGCCCATGCTACCTGTGTTCGGGCTCGTCGGCCGTTTTGCCGACAGGTGCGTACCGCTGCCGGCAGCAGCCGGGGAGGGCACTCGTGGCGTCCGTCACCCGGGCGGGTGGCGGACGTGATGGATCAGGACGCTGTGCGCGCCCCGGCGGTGGTGTGCGTGGGGCGCTAGATGCGCAGGAGGGAGTGCACCGGGCGCTCGCCGAGGCGCTCGCGGCCGCCGAGGAAGCCCAGCTCGATCAGCACCACGAAGCCGGCCAGCTGCCCGCCCGCGCGCTCGACCAGGTCCAGCGTGGCGTCGGCGGTGCCGCCGGTGGCCAGCACGTCGTCGACGACCAGCGCCCGCTGGCCGGGCGTGAACGCGGCCTCGCTGATCTCCAGGGTCGCCGTGCCGTACTCCAGGGCGTACGTGGCGGCGTGGGCCACCCGGGGCAGCTTGCCGGCCTTGCGTACGGCCACCACACCCGTGCCGGCGGCGTACGCGACCGCGGCGGCCAGCACGAAGCCGCGCGCCTCCACCCCCACGACCACGTCGAACTCGCCGGCGTACCGCGTCACGATCGCGTCGATGACGCCGCGGAACGCCTTGCCGTCGGCGAACAGCGGGGTCAGGTCCTTGAACAGGACACCCGTCTTCGGGAAGTCCGCCACGTCGACGACCATGTCGGCGACGAGCGCCGCGGTGGCGGGCCCGCTGTCACCCTGGATCAGATCGTTGGTCACGGGCACACCCTAGTACGCCCAGCCCCACCGCCACACGTTCACCGCCTGTCCCACCCGCCGGCTGTGTCGCCCGGCACTCCCCTGCCGCTCCGCCCCGGTCCGGGCAGAGCCGTCCGGGAGGCCCGGCGAACGGCCGAGGCCCGGCCCCCTGACGGGAGACCGGGCCTCGGAACGTGTTACGTCAGCGGCGCTTGCCTGCGGGACGGCCCGCGGGACGCCCCGCCTTGGCGCCGACGGTGGGCTTGGCGCCCGCCTTCGGTGCCGCACTGCCCGCACCCGCGCCGACCTGCGCCGGCAGGTCGCCCGCCGGGGACTTGGCCGGAGCGGCGCGGCGTGCCAGCACCCGCGCGGTGTGGTTGGCGATCTTCGGGTCCTTCTCCTTCAGCCACACCAGCACCGGCGTGGCGAAGAACAGGGACGAGTAGACCGCGGTGCCCATACCGATGAACAGCACCAGGCCCAGGTCCTTCAGCGTGCCCGCGCCGAGCAGGCCCGCGCCGATGAACAGCAGGCCGCCGACCGGCAGCAGCGCCACCAGCGCGGTGTTGATGGACCGCATGAAGGTCTGGTTCAGCGCCAGGTTGGCCGCCTCGGCGTACGTCTGGGTGCTGCTGCCCGTGATGCCGCGGGTGTTCTCCTGCACCTTGTCGAACACGACCACGACGTCGTAGAGCGCGAAGCCCAGAATCGTCAGGAAGCCGATCACGGTCGACGGGGTGACCTCGAAGCCGACCAGCGAATACACCGCGGCCGTGGCGACCAGGTCGAACACGAGGGAGGCGACCGCGGCCGCGGCCATCTGCCACTCGAAGCGGATCACCAGGTAGATGCTGACGACCAGGACGAACAGCGCCAGACCGATCAGCGCCTGCTCGGTGACCTGCGCGCCCCAGGCCTGGCTGACCCGGTTGCCGCTGACGTCGTCGGCGTTGAGCTTCAGCGTCGTGACGATCTTCTCCTTGACCGCCTCGGTCTGCTCGTTGGTCAGCGACGAGCTACGCACCGTGTACGCGGCGTCGCCGACCTTCTGCACGGGGACCAACGACGCCTCGGCGTCGACCGACTTGATCGCGTCGTCGATCGCCTTCTCGACCTCGACGGACGAGCCCGCCGAGACCGGCACCGTGAACTCGTTGCCGCCCTTGAACTCGATGCCCGGCTTGAAGCCGATCAGGGACATCGCCAGGATCGCGACCAGCAGCATGCCGCCGGCGACACCGAACCACAGCTTGCGCTTGCCGACGATCTGGAATCCGGCGTCACCGCTGTAGAGCCGGGATGCGAGACCACTCATCACTTAGCCTCCTTGGCTTCGTGCAGCACGCGGCCCAGGCCGCTGACGCGCGGGGAGAGGAACGCGTCGGTACGCGCGAACATCGTCATGATCGGGTGACGGAAGAGGAACACCACGACCAGGTCGATCAGCGTCGCCAGACCCAGCGCGAAGGCGAAGCCCGCCACCGCGCCGGAGGAGACGAGGTAGAGCACCAGCGCGGCCATCAGCGAGATCGCGTTGGCGGTCAGGATCGTCTTGCGGGCACGCACCCAGGCGCGGGGCACCGCGCTGCGCGGGCTGCGGCCCTCGCGGATCTCGTCCTTCAGACGTTCGAAGTAGATGACGAAGGAGTCCGCGGCGACACCGAGCGAGACGATGAATCCGGCGATACCGGCCAGCGTCAGCGTGAAGCCCATCTCGCGGCCCAGGAACACCAGGGCCAGGAAGGTCAGCGCCGCCGACAGGATCAGCGACAGCACGATGACCGTGCCCAGCAGGCGGTAGTAGAAGAACGAGTAGATGACCACCAGCAGCATGCCGATGCCGGCCGCGAGCAGACCCGCCTGCAGGTGCTCACCGCCCAGCGTCGGGGTGATGGACTGGGCCTCCTGCTGGAGGAACGTCATCGACAGCGAACCGTAGTTCAGGTTGTTCGCCAGGTCGGTGGCCGACTTCTGGTCGAAGTCGCCGGTGATGACGGAGTCGTCACCGAGCACGCCCTGGATCTCCGGCGAGGAGATGACCTTGTTGTCGAGCACCACGGCGACGCGGCAGTGGCTGTCCGCGCCCAGCGCGGACTGGTCGCACTTCTGGCCCTCGTTGTTGAACGACTCCTTGGTCAGCGAGGTCCACTTGTCCAGACCCGCGCTGGAGAAGTCCAGCGAGACCACCCGGCGGTTGGTGTTCTGCTCGATCTGCGGCGACGCCTTGTCGACGTCGGTGCCCTTGACCTTCGACACGTCGAGCAGGTACTTCATGCCGTTCTCGCACGCGACGGCCTCGGCGTCCGGGTTGTTGATCGAGCCCGGGGGGCGCTTGTCGAGCTGCTCGCAGCTCACCTGCGGCACGTAGAACTGCACCTTCGGCGCCAGCAGCGCGGCTTCGTACTCGTTCAGCTGAGCGAACGGCTGGAGCACCTCGAGCTGGGCCGGCTCGGCCGCGACCGCGGTCAGCTTGCCGGCGGCGTCCCAGGCGGCCTTGCCGACCTTCGCCTGCACCTGCTCCACGGTCACCTTGCGGTTCGCGGGGGCGGACGGCTTGGGCGCGGCGGCCGGGCTGGCCGAGGCGGTGGGGCTCTTGCTGGCGGCCGGGGTCGGCGTCGGGGTCGGCGCCATCGCGGCACCGCCGCCGGTGCCACCGGACGACGCGCTCACCGACGGCTTCGGCGTCGCCGCCGGGCTGGCCGCGGTGCTCGGCTTCGGAGACGCGGACGCGCTCGGGCTCGGCGACGCCTGCGGCGCGGCGGCCAGGCCGCTGCCGTCGGTCTGGCTCAGCAGCTTGCGGAAGAACAGCTGGGAGGCCTGGCCGACGTCGTTGATCGCGTCGTCGCCCTTCTTGGCCACCGAGATCACGATGTTCCGGTCGCCCTCGATGACGACCTGCGCCTCGGCCACGCCACGGGCGTCGACCCGCTCGGCGATGATGCGACGGGCCTGCTCGAGGTCCTGCGCGGTCGGCGCCTGGCCGTCAGCGCCGGTCTGCGCCAGGAGGGTGACCCGCGAGCCGCCGACGAGGTCAAGGCCGAGGTTGGGGGCGAGGCGATCTTCCCAGCCGCCCTTGCCGCCGAACCAGACCGCGCTGGCGAGGATGACGAAGATGGCGCCGAGAAGGGCAAGTTGCCTCCCGGGGCGCATCTGTCCCTGAGGTGGTGCCACGGCTGTCGAGTCTCCCTGGAATGAATGACGGATGGGGATGCGCCACGGCCGGCGCGGAAGAGATGCGCCTCAGCCGTGGCGTGGGGTCAGCGAGTTACTTTTCTTCCTTGATGGGGTTGTCCACCACGTGCTCGGTCGGCACGGTGACCTGCTCGGTCACCCGGCCCACGGCCGCGCGCGCGTAGCGGGCGGTCACGCCGGGCGAGATCTCGAGGGTGATGCTCTCGTCGTCCGTGGAGACCACCGTGCCGTACAGACCGCCGATGGTGATCACCTTGTCGCCGGCGCCCAGCGACTTCTGCATCGACTCGGCCTCCTTGCGACGCTTCGCCTGGGGCCGGATGAACATGAAGTACATCAAGCCGAAGAGCAGGGCGAACATGATGATCGTCGGCAACGCGCTGCCGGAATTACCGCCCACTTTGTGACCTTTCCACACGGCCCCGCCGCGCGGCTGTGCACGCCGGCGGTGGCATCTGTCGTCCGTTCGGACCGCGCGAAGTCTAGTCGGTACGCGAGCGATCGCACACTTGCGGTGTAGGTCACGTTAAGATCACGAACGCGAGGTCCGCTTACGTGTCCGGCTGTCCGTCGACGGTGAACAAGTCGGGTGCCGTGATAGCACCAGCACCAAAAGTACCATTTGGTGGTTTTTTACCGAGATGACGCCACGCGGCCGCCGTCGCCACCCTGCCCCGGGGCGTACGCGCCAGCAGGCCCGCCCGCACCAGGAACGGCTCGACGACCTCCTCGACCGTGTCCGGCTGCTCCCCCACGGCCACGGCCAGCGTGGACACCCCCACCGGGCCCCCGCCGAACAGCTCGACCAGCGACACCAGCACCGCCTTGTCGAGGCGGTCCAGCCCGATGTCGTCGACGTCGTACACCTTCAGCGCGGCGCGCGCCGAGGTCACGTTGACCACCCCGTCCGCGCGCAGCTCGGCGTAGTCGCGTACGCGGCGCAGCAGGCGGTTGGCGATACGCGGTGTGCCCCGGGACCGCCCGGCGATCTCCGCGATGCCCTCCTGCGTCGCCGCCACCCCGAGGATGCGCGCCGAGCGCTGCAGCAGCGAGGCCAGTTCCGGCGCGCTGTAGAACTCCAGGTGCCCGACGAAACCGAACCGGTCCCGCATCGGGCCCGTCAGCAGGCCGGCCCGGGTCGTCGCGCCGACCAGCGTGAACGGCTCCACGTCGAGCGGGATCGCGGTCGCGCCGGGGCCCTTGCCGACCATCACGTCGACCCGGAAGTCCTCCATCGCGCTGTAGAGCAGTTCCTCGGCCGGTTTCGCGATGCGGTGGATCTCGTCGATGAACAGCACGTCGCCCTGTTGCAGGCTGGTCAGCACCGCGGCCAGGTCGCCCGAGCGCTCGATGGCGGGGCCCGACGTCATCCGCAGCGCCCCGCCCAGCTCCGCCGCGACGATCATGGCCAGGGTGGTCTTGCCCAGCCCCGGCGAGCCGGAGAACAGGATGTGGTCCGGCGGCGAGCCGCGCCGCAGCGCGCTGTGCAGCAGCACCTCCAGCTGCTCGCGCACCCGCTCCTGGGCGACGAACTCCGACAGCCGCTTCGGGCGCACCGACGCCTCGGCGTCGCGCTCCTCCGGCGAGGCCAGCGCGCTGACCAGTGAGTCGGTCATCGCGTCTTACCCAGCAGCCGGATCGCCTGCTTGAGCAGCACGGGCACGGGCGGGGTCGGGCCGTCGATCGTCTCGGCCACCGCGGTGACCGCCTGGTCGGCCTGCGCCTGGCTCCAGCCGAGCCCGACCAGGCCCTGGCGCACCTGCTCGGTCCACGCCTGCGGGCGGCCGCCCTGGGCCGGCACCGCGGCCACCGGGCCGACCTTGTCGCGCAGCTCCAGGACCATCCGCTCGGCGCCCTTCTTGCCGATGCCCGGCACCTGGGTCAGCGTCGAGACGTCCCCGTGCGACAGCGCGGCGCGCAGCACGTCGGGGGTGTGCACGGACAGCGCGGCCTGGGCCAGCTTCGGGCCCACTCCGGACGCCGTCAGCAGCAGCTCGAACAGCTGCTTCTCGTCGTCGTCGGCGAAGCCGAACAGGGTCAGCGAGTCCTCGCGCACGATCAGGGTGGCCGACAGCCGGGCCTGCTGGCCGACCCGCAACGACGCCAGCGTGCCCGGCGCGCAGAGCAGGCGCAGGCCCACCCCGCCCACCTCGACCACGGTCGCGTCCGCGCCGATCGAGGCGACGGTCCCCGCCACACTCGCGATCATCACTGCCTGCCCTTCGCGGTACGGATGGCCTCGCTCAGCCGGTCGCGCGTGCCACCGCGCCAGATGTGGCAGATGGCCAGCGCCAGCGCGTCGGCCGCGTCCGCCGGGCGGGGCGGCGCGTCCAGCCGCAGCAGCCGGGTGACCATCGTGGTGACCTGTTTCTTGTCGGCCTGACCGGAGCCGGTCACGGCGGCCTTGACCTCGCTGGGAGTGTAGGTGCGCACCGGCAGCCCGGCGCGCGCGGCCGCCAGCACGGCGACCGCGGCCGCCTGCGCGGTGCCCATCACCGTGCGCACGTTGTGCTGGCTGAAGACCCGCTCCACGGCGACGCTCTCGGGCTGGTGGCGCGCGATCAGCTCGGCCAGGTTGCGGTCGAGGTGCAGCAGCCGGTCGGCCAGGTCGGCGTCGGGATCGGAACCGATGACGGTGTAGTCGATCATCACGCAGGGCCGGCCGGGCACACCCTCGACGACCCCCACGCCGCACCGGGTGAGACCGGGATCGACGCCGAGCACCCGCCGCTGCCGCACCTGCACCCGCTGCTCCGTCCACTTCGCCGTACGTGTGTACGACACCCTAGCGGACACCACCGTCAGCGCGGCCGAGCCACGTCCCGCCACATCCGTTCCCGGCACACTGTGTGGGCGCGACCCATGTGCGCGCTCCCGCGCGGCTCGTAGGTTCACGCACCATGACGACCGCGACGCCGCCACTCGTTCGACTCGACCTCACCGGCCGCACCGCACTGGTGACCGGCGCCGGCAGCGGCATCGGCCGGGCCTGCGCGGCCCGGATGGCGCAGGCCGGGGCCAAGGTGCTCGTGGTCGACCGGGACGCGGCCTCGGCCCGGCTGGTCGCCGGCGAGATCGGCGGCACCGCGGTGGTCGCCGACCTGGCCGAACCGGACGCCCTCGACGAGCTCGACCCGGCCGTCGACGTGATCGTCAACAACGCGGGCCTGCAGCACGTCGCGCCGCTGCAGGACTTCGACCCCGAGCGCTTCAACTACCTGCACCAGGTCATGCTCGTCGCGCCGTTCCGGCTGGTGCGCCGGGCGCTGCCGCACATGTACGCCCAGGGCTGGGGCCGGATCGTGAACATCTCCTCGGTGCACGGACTGCGCGCGTCGGCCTTCAAGTCGGCGTACGTGTCGGCCAAGCACGGCCTCGAGGGCCTGTCGAAGGTCATCGCCGTGGAGGCCGCACCGTACGGCGTCACCTCGAACTGCATCAACCCCGCCTACGTGCGCACCCCGCTGGTCGAGGGCCAGATCGCCGACCAGGCGCGCTCGCACGGCATCGACGAGACCGAGGTCATCGAGCGGATCATGCTGGCCAAGGCGGCGATCAAGCGCCTGATCGAGCCGGCCGAGGTCGCCGAGCTGGCCGCCTACCTGTGCACCGACGCCGCCTCGTTCATCACCGGCACGTCCATCGCCATGGACGGCGGCTGGACAGCCCAGTGATCGGCGGGGTAGGAATGCGAGCCATGCCCTCCTCGACCATCCGGTTCCTCGAACTGCTCGAGCGCGAGGCGGCCCCGGTCGAATTCGAGGGGCCGCTGGTCCAGGCGCGCTCGCGGGGCGCCGGCCCGGACGAGATCGCCGAGCTGGAGGAGGCGAAACTCGCCGCGCTGCGGGTGCGGGCGCTGCTCGAGCGCCGCCGCCGCCGCGAGGCGGAGCTGTCCGGCCTGTACGACACCGCGGGCGACCTGGCCGGCCTGCGCGACCTCGACGCGGTACTGCACGCGATCGTGCACCGGGCGCGCAACCTGCTCGGCACCGACATCGCCTACCTGACCATGAGCGACGACGCCGCCGGCGACGTGTACATGCGGGTCACCGACGGTTCCGTCTCGGCCAAGTTCCAGCGGCTGCGGCTGCCGCTGGGCGCGGGCCTGGGCGGCCTGGTCGCGCAGACCGGCACGCCCTACGCCACGGCGAACTACCCCGAGGACCGCCGCTTCCACCACACCGGCGAGATCGACGCGGGCGTGGGTGAGGAGGGCCTGGTCGCCATCCTCGGCGTGCCGCTGCGGTTGGGCTCCCGCGTCATCGGCGTGCTGTACGCGGCGAACCGCTCCGAGCGCCCGTTCGCCCGCGAGGAGGTGTCGCTGCTGGTGTCCCTCGCAGCGCACGCCGCGGTCGCCATCGACACCGCCCGGCTGCTCGGCGAGACCCAGACCGCGCTGACCGAACTGTCCGCCGCGCACACCAAGATCTCGGCGCACAGCGCGTCGGTGGAGCGCGCCGCGGCCGCGCACGACCGGATGACCGCGCTGGTGCTGCGCGGCGGCGGCGTCGAGGAGGTTGCCGCCGCCGTCACCGACGTGCTCGGCGGACGCCTGGTCGTGCTGGACTCCGACGGTCGCACGCTGGCCGCCGTCGGCGGGGACCTGCCGTCCGGCGGCCTGGCGCACGCGGGTGGGTTCCCGACCAGTGCCACGATCACCGACGGCGCTTTCGCGCGGGTGGCGCCTGCCGAGGCGGTCGCGAGCGCGCTCGCGCCGGACGGCGCCGTGCTGCTGCCCGACGCCGCGGTGGTGGCCGAGGCGCTGGCGGTGTCCCGGGCGGACGGGCGTGCCGTACGCCGGGGCGGTTTGTGGTTCGCCGCCGTCGTCGCCGGGGCGGAGAACCTCGGCGCGCTGGTCTGGCGGCCGCGGGACGACACCGGCCACGCCGACCAGCAGATCCTGGAGCGCGCCGCGCTGGTCACCGCGCTGCTGCTGCTGTTCCGCCGCACCGTCGCCGAGGCGGAGGGCCGGGTGCGCGGCGAACTGCTCGACGACCTCATCGCCCGGCCGGTACGCGACCCCGAGTCGCTGCGGGCCCGGGCCCGGCGGCTGAACGTGGACCTGTCCCGCCCGCACGTGCTGGTCTGCGTCGACGACGCCGCTGCCGTCTCCGGTCCGGCCCGGCAGCGGGCGGTGTCGTGGGCGCACACCTTCGCCGGCACGCATGCCGGGCTGGCCGCCACCCGCGACGGCCGGGTGGTGCTGATGGTGCCCGGCACCGACGCGGGCGCGCTGGCCCGCTCGGTCGCCCGGGAACTGGGCCGGGTGCTGGGCCGCCCGGTCACCGCGGGCGCGGCCGGACCCGCCGCCGACCCCGCCGGGCTCGCCACGGCGTTCAAGGAGGCCGACCACTGCGCCACCGCGCTGGCCGCGCTGGGCCGCGTCGGCGACGGGGCCTCCACGGCCGAGCTGGGTTTCGTCGGGCTGCTGCTGGGCGCGGTCCGCGAGGGCGGCGACCCGGACGTGACCCGGTTCCTGCGCGACACCATCGGCTCGGTCGTCGACTACGACACCCGCCGCGGCACCACGCTGGTCAAGACGCTGGAGTGCTACTTCGGCACGGGCGGCAGCCTGGCCCGCGCCGCCGAGCAGCTGCACGTGCACGTCAACACGGTCACCCAGCGGCTGGACCGGGTGGCCCAGCTGCTCGGCGCCGACTGGCAGCGTCCCGACCGGGCCCTGGAGGTGCAGCTCGCGCTGCGCCTGCACCGGCTCGGCACGAACGCCGAACAACTTTCCGACTGACACCCCACCCCCGTCCGCTCCTCGGCGGTACTGACAGACGACAGGGTCCGTCCGTCCACTGAGGAGTGCACATGCGCAGACCGGGTCTGCTGGCCGCTGCCGCCATCGCCGTCGCCCTGGCCGGGTGCTCGGGCGGCGACCCGGCGCCCACCCCGAGCCCGACCGGCCTGAACGCGGGCGCGGCCTGCGAGCTGCCCGCCGGCGCGCGGCAGACGCGGTTCGGCGAGCACGGGGCCGACCTGGGCGGGGTCATCCTCGGCAGCGGGCAGACGGGGATCGTGCTGGCCCACCAGAACGGCGGCGACGTCTGCCAGTGGCTGCCGTACGCGATCGAGCTGGCCGGCCAGGGTTACCGGGTGCTCGCGTTCGACTTCGGCGGGTTCGGGGTCTCCACGTCCGGCGACGCGAGCACCCCGCAGCAGGTCGCGGCCGCGGCGGCCACCCTGCGCGCCGACGGCGCGACCGGCATCGTGCTGGTCGGCGCGTCGATGGGCGGCACCGCGGTGCTGGCCGCCGCGCCCACCGTGACGCCCGCCCCGCTGGCCGTGGTCGCGCTGTCCGCGCCGGCGATGTTCGGCGCGAACGCCCTCGACGCCGCGCCGAAGCTGACCATGCCGGTGCTCTACGCCGCGGGCGAGTTCGAGAGCAGCTTCGCCGACAGCGCCCGTGAGCTGTACGGGCTGACCCCGAAGACGACCGTCAAGGAGCTGCTGATCGTGCCGACCGACTGGCACGGGGTGTTCCTCGTGGCGCTCGGCGGCCCGGCCGCGACGGACACCGTGCGGGCGAAGCTCGCCGAGTTCCTCAAGTCCCACGCGCCGGTCTGACGGCGGCGCGGCCACGGCGGACGGGGGTTCGGCGTCGTTGCGGATCAGGGTGCCGCAACGCCGCCGAGGGGACGCCTCAGCTGCGCCGCAACCGCTCCGCGGTCAGGACGGGCACCTTCTGCGACACCTAGCGATGTGAAGGTGCCCGTCCTTCGCAGAAACGCGTCGCCGGCTGGGGCTCGCCGGGCCGGGTCTCAGGCGGCGACGCCCTGCAGGACCACGTCCACGATCTGCTCGGTGAGGTCGTCGACGTCGTCGAGGCGGGGGTTCCAGCGCACCATGCGGTGCAGTAACAGCGGGCTGATCAGCATCGACACCACGACCTCGATGTCGAGATCGGCGCGCAGCTCGCCGTCGGTGACACCGCGGCGCAGCACCTCGCGCATCACCTCGCGGCGCGGCTCGGTGATCGCCTCCTGCCAGATCCGGTAGGCCTCCGGGCTGCGCGACACCTCCGGCATCAGGCACGGCATCACCCGGACCGCCCGCTGGTCCTTCTGTCCCACCACGCTGAGCAGGCGGATCAGGTCGGCGCGCACCGAGTCGCCCAGCGGCTGCGTCGGCGGGCCCTTGAGCTTGACCAGCGTCTCGAGCAGCAGCTCGTCCTTGCCCGCCCAGCGCCGGTAGATGGTCGCCTTGCCCACACCGGCACGGGCCGCGATCGCCTCCATGCTCAACGCCTCGACGGTGGTGCCCTCCTCGATCAGGTCGAGGACGGCCTCCAGGATCGCCTCATGCGCGCGGGAGCTGCGCGGACGCCCCTGCGTCCGCGCAGCTCCCGTCGTCGCCGGCAAATCAGCGAGCTCAGTCATGGTGAACGGAACCTTACCCGACCGTGGACAACCGGGACGGCCGCTGGACGTCGCCCTCATCACCGTCCGCGGCGGGAACCGAGCGGTTCACCGGAACCCCGGCCGGAACCGCGGGACCACCGGCGCCGGGCGCCCCACCGGGACCGCCCGCACCCTGGGCCAGCTTCTTGGGCATCCAGCGCAGCACCACCGCGACCGCGATCAACGCCACCAGCGTGGAGCCGAGCGCCGCCCAGTGCATGGCGTGCACGAAGGCGTCGTTGGCCGCGGTCACCAGCGGTGCGCCCGCCGGGCCGAGGTTGCCGGCCACGCCGTACGCCCCGGCGACGGACTCGTTGGCGATGTCGCGGATCGGCTCGGGCAGCGCAGCCGTCGCGGGCTCGATCTCGCCCCGGTAGACCCCGGCCACGACCGAGCCGAGCACGGCCACGCCCATGGCCACGGCGACCTGCCGGACCGTGTTCGACACGGCCGAGCCGACGCCGGCCTTCTCCCGCGGCAGCACCGACATGATGGTGTTGGTGGCGGGCGGCATCACGTTGGCCATGCCGGCGCCCATGAAGAAGAAGTTCACCACCACGATCCAGATCGGGGTGTCCACCTGCAGGGTGGCCAGCACCGCGAAGGTGACCCCGGCCACCAGGATGCCGGTCGCCGCCACGGTGCGCACACCGAACCGCTTGACCAGGTTCGTGCTCAGCGGCGCGAACACCATCTGGCCGACCGCGAACGGCACCAGCAGCGCCCCGCTCTGCATCGGCGAGTAGTCCCGCACCAGCTGCAGGTAGAAGCCGACGAAGAAGAACGAGCCCATGGAGGCGAAGAACAGCAGGCCGATGCTGGCCACCGAGGCCGAGAACCGGGCGTCACGGAACAGCTTCACGTCCAGCGAGGGGTGCGTGGTGCGCCCCTCCCACCAGACGAACGCCGCGAGCACCGCCGCGCCGCCGATCAGCGAGGCCCAGACCTCGGGCCTGCCGAAGCCGTGCTCGCCGCCGTCGACGATGCCGTACACCAGCGCCACCAGGCCGACCACGGACAGCACCACGCCGACCAGGTCGATGCGGCCCGGCTGCGGGTCACGCGACTCGGGGACCAGGAACCCCACTGCGACCAGGCCGAACAGGATGATCGGCACGTTGATGATGAAGACGGAGCCCCACCAGAAGTTCTCCAGCAGGAAGCCGCCGAGCAGCGGGCCGATGGCGACCGCGAGGCCGACCGAGCCGGCCCAGATGCCGATCGCCTTGCCGCGCTCGCGCGGGTCGAAGACGTTGGAGATGATCGAGAGCGTCACCGGCATGATCGCCGCACCGCCGACGCCCATGAAGGCACGGGCCGCGATGAGCTGGCCGGGGTCCTGCGCGTAGGCCGACAGCACCGACGCGATGCCGAACAGCACCAGGCCGATGAGCAGGAAGCGCTTGCGCCCCCAGCGGTCGCCGAGCACGCCGAAGCTGAACAGCAGCCCGGCGAAGACCAGGGTGTACGAGTTGATGGCCCACTCCAGCTGGCTCTGGGTCGCGCCCAGGCCGTGGACGGGGTCGGCGAGCGTACGCATCGCCACGTTGAGCACGGTGTTGTCGAGCACGACCACGAGCAGGCTGATCACCAGCACGCCGAGAATCGCCCAGCGCCTCGGGTGCCCGGTGTTAGCAGAGTCCACGTGTTTCCATCCCCCAGGATTCCGATACGGTTCCGTTCCGTATCGGAAGTGACGCTACGCCCGCCCCCACAAATACGAAACCGTCCCGTATCGAAAGTGACCCACCCCACTCCCCGGAATAACGCCGCGGGCCCCCGCCGCCAGTCCGGGGGGCCCCCCCCGCGCGGACCACGGTGCCGGCCCCGGGGGGGGGC
>NZ_ML769324.1:32194-172869 GCF_009720365.1 Catellatospora paridis
CACCCCGCCCCTCTCCTACCGGCCCCCCCCCCCCCCCCCGCCACACCCCCGCGCGCCCCGGCATCCATGCCGGGGCGCGCCCCTCGATCATCCGACTTGCCGGGCAACGTGCGTATCCTGAGCCGCCATTCGCCCAGGTGCCCGGCAAGTCGGGCGATCTTGGCCGGACCGGGCCCGACGGTCAGCGGCGGCGGAGCCAGTGGGCGAGGGTGCCCCAGAGGCCGCGGCGGAAGATGAGGACGGTCAGCACGAAGATGGCGCCGGTGACCAGGCCGATCTGTTCGAAGCCGGCGAAGGAGAGCCAGTCCTCCAGGCGGGTCACGCCCGCCGCGCCGACGACCGGGCCCCACAGCGTGCCGATGCCGCCGAGCACCACGATGATCACGGCCTTGCCCGAGGTGGTCCAGTGCAGCACGTCCAGCGACACGAACCGGTGGCCGATCGCGAACAGGCCGCCGCCCAGCCCGGCGGTGAACGCCGACAGCAGGAACGCGGCCAGCTTGTACCGGTGCACCGGGTAGCCGAGCGCCCGCGCCCGCGCCGGGTTGTCCCGGATCGCCACCAGCACCCGGCCGAACGGCGAGTGCACCGCGCGCCAGACCAGGAACAGCCCGCCCGCCACGATCGGCAGCGCCGCGTAGTAGAAGTAGTACTCGTCGGTCAGGTCCAGCCCGAACAGCTCGCGCGGCACCCGCTGCAGGCCGTTCTCGCCCTGGGTGACCGAGCGCCACTGGTTGGCGATGTAGTACACCATCTGCGCGAACGCGAGGGTGACCATCGCGAAGTAGATGCCGACCCGCTTGACTGCCAGATAACCGACCGGGATCGCCAACACGACGGCGGCCAGCGCGCCGAGCAGCACCGCGACCGGGAACGGCAGGCCCCAGTTGATCGCGGCCAGGCCGGTGGCATAGGCCGAGGTGCCCCAGAAGGCAGCGTGCCCGAAGGACATCAGCCCGGTGTATCCGAGCAGCAGGTCCACCGCCACCGCGAACAGCGCCCAGCAGGCGATGTCGACGGCGACCGTCGGGTACAGCCCGTTGGGCAGCCACAGCGCGACCACGAGCGCCGACCCGACCAGCGCCCAGCGCAGCCAACGCGGCACGATCGTGCCCCCGGCCGGGACGGGTGTGCCGGTGGCCGTGGCGCGGGCTTCGGCCCGTACCCCGACGGCCTGGTCCTCGACCGCGACGGACCCGGCGGCGGCCGTCTCCTGCTCCGGCGCGCTCTGCTCGCTCATGCCGGGGCCTCCTCTCGTCCGAACAGGCCGGCCGGGCGCCACAGCAGCACGCCGGCCATCACCAGGAAGACCAGCACCTGCGACAGCAGCGCCCAGTGCTCGCCCAGGGCCTGCACCCAGGCCTGCACCAGCCCGATCGCGAACCCGGCGGCCACCGAGCCGAAGATCGAGCCCAGCCCGCCGATCACCACCACCGCGAAGACCACGATGATCAGGTCCGCGCCCATCAGCGGGTTCACCGCCCGGATCGGCGCGGCCAGCACGCCGGCCAGCCCTGCCAGGCCGATGCCGAACCCGAACACCGGCGTCACCCAGCGGCCCACGTCGATGCCGAGCGCGGTGCTCAGCTCGGGGCGCTCGGTGGCCGCCCGCACCACCATGCCGACCCGGGTCCGGCTGAGCAGCCACCACACGCCGACGCACACCGCCACCGCCATGACCAGCACGAACACGCGGTACGCAGGGAAGTCGAACGCGCCGAGGTCGAGGGTGCCGGACAGGACCTCCGGGGCGTCGTACGGGCTGGACTGCACGCCGTAGCGGGACTTCACCGCGTCCTGCAGGATCAGCGTCAGGCCGAAGGTGAGCAGGAAGTTGTAGAGCGGGTCGAGGCGGGCCAGCCGGGCGACCACCAGCCGTTCCAGCGCCATGCCGAACAGGGCCAGCATCAGCGGCATGACGATCAGTGCCCACCAGAACGACAGGCCGACCTCGGTGAGCAGGACGTACGCCCCGAACGCGCCGAGCATGTAGATCGCGCCGTGGGCGAAGTTGACGACGCGGAGCATGCCGAAGATGACCGCGAGACCGAGCGCCAGCAGTGCCAGGAAAGCACCGCCGACCAGCCCGTTGAACGTGTGTTGCAGGAAATTCACCATGAGGCGTGGGCCTTCCGGGTTAAGAAGGGCACCCTCTACAACGCATAGCGAGGTGCCGAGCTGCTGCTCGTCTCGCTGACGCGAGCCGACGATGCCCTTCCTTCGTCAGAGCTTGCAGTCGGGGCTGGGGGTGCGGAAGGCCTCGGCGGCGGGGATGGTGCGGAGGATCTTCACGTAGTCCCACTCCTCGGTGACCTCGGCGGGGGCCTTGACCTGGGCGAGGTAGGCGTCGTGCACGACGCGGTGGTCCTCGGCGCGGATCTTGCCGTTGCGCAGGAACAGGTCCGACACGGTCTTGCCCTCGAGCTGCTTGACCACGGCGTCGGAGCCGTCGGTGCCGGCGGCCTGCACGGCCTCCAGGTACTGCAGCGCCGCGGAGTAGTTGGCGGCGTGGGCGAAGGTCGGGCGGACTCCCGCGGCCGTCTTGAAGCGGTCCGCGAAGGTGCGGTTGGTGAGGTCGTAGTTCCAGTACCAGGCGTCGGTGTAGGTCGTGCCGGCCAGCGCCGCCGGGGTCAGCGAGTGGATGTCGGTGAGGAACATCAGGCCGACGGCCAGCCCGACGCCCTTGTCCCGCAGCTTGAACTCGTTGTACTGCTTGACCAGCGCGACCAGCTCCGCGCCGGCCTGCATGGTGCCCAGCACGTCCGGCTTCGGGGTCAGCGTCGGGGCCTTGAGCAGGTACGTCGAGAAGTCACCGCTGGTGTTCGGGAACGGGGCGGCGTCCCGGCCCACGATCTTGCCGCCCGCCGCTTCGACCGCCGCGGAGAAGCTCTTCTCCATGTCCTGGCCGAACGCGTAGTCCGGGTACACGATGTACCAGTTCTTCTTGCCTTCCTCCGTCGTGTTGCGGCCGGTGCCGTTGGCCAGCATGTACGTGTCGTAGGCGTAGTGGAACGTGTACTTGTTGCAGGACTTGCCGGTCAGGTCGGTGGTCGCGGCGGAGATGTTGAAGTAGAGCTTCTTCTTCTCCTTGGCCACGTCGGCGACCTTCAGCGCGGCCGACGAGGTCGGCACGTCCAGGATCACGTCGACGGCCTTGCGGTCGTACAGCTCGGCGGCCTTGGCATTCGCCACGTCCGGCTTGTTCTGGTGGTCGGCGGTCTCCACGCCGAACTCCTTGACCACGGCCTTGTCGCCGTACTTCTCCTGGTAATCGGCGATGGCCAGCTCCACGGCCTTGATCGAGTTCTTGCCGGACAGCTGCGAGTACGCGCCGGACTGGTCGTTGAGCACGCCGAACACGACCTTGCCGTCGGACAGCCCGCCACCGGCGGCAGCCGACTGCGGGCCGCCGCCACCGCAGGCCGAGGCCAGCAGCGCAGTGGAACACAACATCACCAAAAGCGCTTTGGTACGCAAGACATCTCCCTGGGGGTGTGGGGGTGGTGCGTTTTCAGATGCCGAGGTAGGCCAGCAGGTCCTTCTCGCGCGCGGCGACCTCGGAGTTCTCCAGCGACTCCACGACGCGGCCCTCCGCCAGCAGGTGATGGCGGTCGGCGACGGTGGTGGCGAAGTGCAGGTTCTGCTCCACCAGCAGCACGGCCACCCCGTGCTGCTTGGCCTGCCGCAGGATGTCGCCGACCTGCGCGACCAGCAGCGGGCTCAGGCCCTCGGTGGGCTCGTCGCAGAGCAGCAGCCGCGCGCCCATCCGCAGCACCCGGGCCAGCGCGAGCATCTGCTGCTCACCGCCGGACAGCGTCGTCGACGGGGCGCCGCGGCGGGCGTGCAGGTGCGGGAACGCGTCGTACACCTGCTCCAGCGACCACGGGGCCGGGCCGACCACGGGCGGCAGCGACAGCGTCTCGGCGACGGTCAGCGTGGCGTAGCAACCGCGGTCGTCGGGCACCCAACCCAGCCCGGCCCGCGCGCGCCGGTGCGCGGGCTGCCCGGTCAGCGGCGTGCCGTCCAGCTCGACGGTGCCGCGCTGGCCCTGGTGCAGGCCCATCACGCAGCGCAGCAGCGTGGTCTTGCCCGCGCCGTTGCGCCCGCACAGGGTGACCACCTCGCCCGCGGCGATCTCCAGGCTCACCCCGCGCAGCACCTGCGCCTCGCCGTACCAGGCCGACAGTTCATGAATGCGCAGCACGGACGGCTCCCTCACCCAGGTAGGCGGTGATCACGCGTTCGTCCGCGCGCACCTCGTCGTACGGGCCCTCCACCAGCACCCGGCCGGACTGCAGCACGGTGACCCGGTCGGCCAGCGCGCCGACCACGGACATGTTGTGCTCCACCATGACCACGGTCCGACCTGCACGGATGGCAGCGATCAGGGCGACGGTGCGGTCCACGTCCTCCAGGCCCATGCCCGCCGTCGGCTCGTCCAGCAGCAGCACCGACGGCTCCAGGGCCAGCGCCAGCGCCAGCTCCAAGGCCCTCTTGCGGCCGTACGCGAGGGCGTCGGCGGTCGTGTGCGCCAGGTCGGCCAGCCCGACCATGTCCAGCAGCTCCATCGCCCGCGGGGTGTAGCGGCGCATCAGCTTCGCCGACCGCCAGAACTTCCAGCCCAGCGACGATCCGCTCTGTAACGCCAGCTCGACGTGTTCCAAGGCGGTGAGCTGGCCGAACAGGCTGGTGATCTGGAAGGAACGGGCCACGCCGCGGCGGGCGAAGCCCTCCGGGGCCAGGCCGGTGAGGTCCACACCCGCCAATTCGATGCGACCGGCGGTCGGCGGCGCAAAGCCGGTGAGCAGGTTGAACAGCGTGGTCTTGCCGGCTCCGTTGGGCCCGACCAGCGCATGCACGCTGCCCGCCGCCACGGCGAGGTCGACGCCGTCGACCGCGCGGAAGCCGCGGAACTCCTTGGTCAGCCCGCGAGCCCGTAAGGCAGGGTGCTGACCTGCGGAACCTTCTGAGCCCATGTGTTGCTCCTTGGGATGCTTCGTACTACGTGACCCGGGTCACTGCGAATGCCCGGGAAACGTATGACTCATCAGGCGGCAACAGCCATGTAACGCGTCCACACAATCGACACGTCGACGATGTGCGATTCGCGCGGTTCCGCTCCCCTCGTCTGCCACCATCGGATGAAGCGGACAAACCGGTCCGTGTCACGAAACAGAGGGGTATCGGCATGGCCAACGCACCCGGCGTTCCCACCTGGGTCGACCTGAGCACCACCGATCTGAAGAGCGCCACGGAGTTCTACACCCAGCTGTTCGACTGGGACGCCGAGGTCACCCCAGAACCCGAGGCAGGCGGCTACACGACATACCTGATCGACGGCAAGCAGGTCGCCGGCGCGGGCCCGATCCAGGGCGAGAGCCAGCCACCGATGTGGACGACGTACGTCGAGACCTCGGACGCGGCGGCCACCGCCGCCAAGGTCGTCGAGTTCGGCGGCAGTGTCCTGCTGGAACCGTTCGACGTGCTCGGATACGGCCAGATGGCGGTCTTCCTGGACCAGGCCGGGGCGATGTTCGCGGTGTGGCAGCCCGGCACCCACGGCGGCGGCGAGATCTTCCGCAGGCCCGGCACGCTGGCCTGGAACGAGCTCACCACCCGCGACCCGGAGGGCTCGAAGATCTTCTACGGCGGCGTGTTCGGCTGGAAGCCGCAGGACATGCCGCTCGGCCCGGTCATCTACACCGAGTTCCAGCTCGACGGGGCCCGCATCGGCGGCATGATGCCGATGGAGGGCGACGAGTGGCCGGAGGACCTGCCGCCACACTGGATGGTGTACTTCCACGTCGCCGACTGCGACGCCGCCGTCGCCCGCGCCCAGGAACTCGGCGGCACCGTCTCCGTCCCGCCCACCGACATCCCACCCGGCCGCTTCGCCGTCCTGGCCGACCCCCAGGGCGCCTTCTTCTCCGTCATCAAAGTCATCCCCGACCGCCTCACCGACTGAGGCCGTCGACGAAGGAAGGGCACCTTCTTAACGCTCCGCGTTGAAGAAGGTGCCCTTCCTGACGTCCCACCCGTCGTGACCTGGGAAGACGCGGGCCGGTGCCGGGGGAGGTCAGTGGTTGGCGGGCTGGTCGGCCGTGGCGTCGGCGACGATCTCGTCGATCAGGCGGGCCAGGCGCAGGTCCAGGTCGGTGAGGCCGCCCGCGGCGTGGGTGCAGCACGTGAAGGTGAGATGGCGGTAGCGGATGTCCATGTCCGGATGGTGGTCCATGCGCTCCGCCGCCTCCCCTACCCGGGCCACCACGGCCAGTGCGGCGGGGAAGCTGGGCAGCTTCACGGTGCGGGTGATGCCGTGCACGTCGCCGGTCCAGCCGCGCAGAGCGGCCAGGCCCTGCTCCAGCTCACCGGGGTTGAGGACTTCGACCATAGAGACCATGATGCCCAGAATTCGCCCGCCGTCACCCGAATAGCGGAAACAAGACCGCCCCGGACGCAAAGATCGCCCGGCCTGCCAGGCAACCGGGCGTATCCGACTTCAAGATACGCACAGGTGCCCGGCGGGTCGGGCGATCAAGCTGCGGGGCGGACCCGCGGCGGTCAGGCTTCGATCTTCTCGATGATGTCGTCGGAGATGTCGAAGTTCGCGAAGACGTCCTGGACGTCGTCACAGTCGTCGAGCACGTCGATCAGCTTGAGCACCTTGCGGGCGCCGTCCTCGTCCAGCGCCACCTGCACGCTGGGCACGAAGGTCGACTCGGCCGACTCGTACTCGATGCCGGCCGCCTGCAGGGCGTTGCGGACCGAGAGCAGGTCGCCCGCCTCGCTGATGACCTCGAACGACTCGCCGAGGTCGTTGCACTCCTCCGCGCCGGCGTCGAGCACCGCGCCGAGCACGTCGTCCTCGGTCAGGCCGTTCTTCGGCACGATGACCTGGCCCTTGCGGGAGAACATGTACGACACCGAGCCGGCGTCGGCCAGGTTGCCGCCGTTGCGGGTCAGTGCGGTGCGCACCTCGGTCGCGGCGCGGTTGCGGTTGTCGGTGAGGCACTCGATCAGGATCGCCACGCCGTTGGGGCCGTAGCCCTCGTACATGATGGTCTGCCAGTCGGCGCCGCCGGCCTCCAGGCCGGAGCCCCGCTTGAGCGCCCGGTCGATGTTGTCGTTGGGGACCGAGTTCTTCTTGGCCTTCTGGACCGCGTCGTAGAGCGTCGGGTTACCCGCCGGATCGGCCCCACCGGTGCGCGCCGCCACCTCGATGTTCTTGATGAGGCGGGCGAACAGCTTGCCCCGCTTGGCGTCGATCGCCGCCTTCTTGTGCTTGGTCGTCGCCCACTTTGAGTGGCCGGACATCAGATCCTCCGTCAGCGCGCTGGTGAAGACTCCCCCGGGTCAGGAGGCCTGGTCACGCACCATGTCGACGAAGAGACGGTGCACCCGCAGATCCCCGGTGAGCTCCGGGTGGAACGAGGTGGCCAGCAGGTTGCCCTGCCGGACCGCGACCATCCTACCGGTGGCGGGGCCTGCGGTGACCCGGCCCAGCACCTCGACATCGCCGGTGACCGACTCGACCCACGGCGCGCGGATGAAGATCGCGTGCACCGGCTCGCCCTCGACGCCCGCGATGTCGACCGGGGCCTCGAAGGAGTCGACCTGCCGGCCGAAGGCGTTGCGGCGCACCGTCATGCCGATGCCGCCGAACGTCTTCTGGTCGGGCCGCCCGTCGAGCACCTCGTCGGCGAGCATGATCATGCCGGCGCACGAACCGTACGCCGGCATGCCTTCGGCGAGTCGCTTGCGCACGGGCTCGTACACCTCGAACGCGAGCGCCAGCTTGCTCATGGTGGTGGACTCGCCGCCCGGGATGACCAGGGCGTCGATCTCGGCGACCTCCTCGGGGCGGCGCACCGGCCGGCCGATCACGTCGCACTCGGCCAGTGCGGCCAGGTGCTCACGCACGTCACCCTGCAGTGCGAGTACGCCGATGACGAGGTCTGGCACGGGTCCTCCCAAGAAGATCATCCACTGTAGGTCGAGTCTATGCCGGGACGGGCGCGCTCCCGTTCACGGCCTGCGCCGATGTGGCGGACACCGCCTCGGCGTCCGCCAGCGCGGCGAACTCCTCGGCGAACGCCTGCTCGGCCGGAGCGACCGGAGCCGTGCCAGGCGCGGTCGGGGCGGAGCCCGATGCGGCCGGAACCGTGCCCTGGTCGGCTGCGGAGGCCGTGGCCGGTGCGGGCGAGGCCGCAGGAGCGGCGGCCACGGTGACCGTGGCGCGGGTCGCGGCGGTCAGGGCCTGGTCGAGGTCTGCCCACAGGTCGTCGACGTCTTCCAGGCCGACGGACATGCGCAGCAGGTTCGGGGTGATGCCGCCGGTCTGCTTGCCCGCGGCGTCGACCAGCCGGTGGGTCAGCAGTGCCGGGTGCTCGATCAGCGAGTCGACCGAGCCGAGGCTGACGGCCGGGGTGATCAGGCGCAGCGCGGCGACCACGGCCGCGGCGTCACCGGTCGTCTCGAACGCGATCATCGCGCCGGGGCCGCGCATCTGGCGGCCGATCAGCCCGCGCGGGTCGTTGCCGGGCAGGCCCGGGTAGTGCACCTTGCCGATGCCGCGGTGCACGGCCAGGCGTACGGCCAGCGTCGCGGCGGTCGCCTGGGCGGCGCGCACCCGCAGCGGCAGGGTGGCCAGCCCGCGGTGCAGCAGATAGCCGGCCAGCGGGTGCAGCACCGCGCCGGTGAGGATGCGCACCTGGCGCAGTGCGCCGGCCCGCTGCTCGGCGCAGGCGACCACGCCGCCGAGCACGTCGCCGTGCCCGCCGAGGTACTTCGTGCCGGAGTGCACCACGTAGGACGCGCCCAGCTTGGCCGGGTTCTGCAGCACCGGCGTGGCGAAGGTGTTGTCGACCAGCACCGGGACGTCACCGGCCTGGATGCACACGGTGGCGATGTCGACCAGGCCCAGGGTCGGGTTGCCCGGGGTCTCGACCACGACGAGGCCGGTGTCGGGGCGGATCGCGCCCGCGACCTCGTCCTGGTCGACCCAGGTCACGGACAGGCCGAGCAGGCCGATCGAGAGCAGGTGGTCGGTGCCGCCGTAGAGCGGGCGTACGGCCACCACGTGCCGCCGGTCGCTCATCAGGCAGGCCGCCTGCAGCACCGCGGTGATCGCGGCCATGCCGGAGGCGAACGAGACGGCGGCCTCGGTGCCCTCCAGCTCGGCGAGCGCCTGCTCGAAGCGGGCCGTGGTCGGGTTGTAGAGCCGCTGGTAGACCGGGGTCGCGGCGGTGGCCGCGCCGTCGGCGAACGCACCGAGGGCCGCGCCCGCGGCGACCTGGTCGTGCATCGGGTACGTGGTGGAGAAGTCCAGCGGGAGCGCGTGCACACCGAGCTCGGCCAGGTCAGCGCGGCCCGCGTGCACGGCACGGGTGTCGACGGCGTAGGTCATGGGCGTGATCTTCGGGCCTTCTTCGGCCCCGGTAAACCGGTTCCGAATACTCTTCGGGGTATGGCGGAGAACACCGTGCTTGATGCGATCGACGCGGCGATCCTGCGCGAGTTGCAGAACGATGCGCGGATCTCGAACAAGGATCTGGCGGCGCGCGTCAATGTCGCGGCCTCGACCTGCCTGGAGCGGGTACGCGCGCTGCAGCGCCGCGGGGTCCTGGCAGGCTTCCACGCCGACGCCGATCCGGCCGCGCTGGGCCGCCCGCTGCAGGCCTACATCGCGGTACGGGTACGCCCGCACAACCGCGACGTGGTGGAGCCGTTCATCCGCTTCGTGCTGGACCTGCCCGAGACGATCGCACTGAGCCACATCGCCGGCGCCGACGACTTCCTGGTGCACGTCGCCGTCCGCGACGCCGCCCACCTGCAGCGCCTGCTCCTCGACGGCTTCACCTCCCGCCGCGAGGTGGCCCACCTGGAAACCCAGCTCATCTTCTCCCACATCCGGAAGTGGGACATCGGCCCGATGTGACTCGGCGTGGAAACGAAGATCGCCGTCTCATGTCGAAGCCTCAGGTATGACCCGAGGTTCGGACACGAGACGGCGATCCTGAAGTTCCACAGTGACCAGCCACGCGGCCGGTCCCGGGTTCACCAGCCGCGCTCGGCCAGGCGGTGCGGCTGCGGGATCTCGTCGACGTTGATGCCGACCATGGCCTCGCCCAGGCCGCGGGAGACCTTGGCGAGAACGTCCGGGTCGTCGTAGAAGGTGGTGGCCTTCACGATCGCCTCGGCGCGCTGGGCCGGGTTGCCCGACTTGAAGATGCCGGAGCCGACGAACACGCCCTCGGCGCCGAGCTGCATCATCATCGCGGCGTCGGCCGGGGTGGCGATGCCGCCCGCGGTGAACAGCACGACGGGCAGCTTGCCGGTCTCGGCGATCTCCTTGACCAGCTCGTACGGCGCCTGCAGCTCCTTGGCCGCGACGTAGAGCTCGTCGGCGGGCAGCGAGGCCAGCTTCTTGATCTCGCCACGGATCTTGCGCATGTGGGTGGTGGCGTTGGAGACGTCACCGGTGCCGGCCTCGCCCTTGGAGCGGATCATGGCCGCGCCCTCGGTGATCCGGCGCAGCGCCTCGCCCAGGTTGGTCGCGCCGCAGACGAAGGGCACGGTGAACTGCCACTTGTCGATGTGGTTGGCGTAGTCGGCCGGGGTCAGCACCTCGGACTCGTCGACGTAGTCGACGCCGAGCGCCTGGAGCACCTGGGCCTCGACGAAGTGGCCGATGCGGGCCTTGGCCATGACCGGGATGGAGACGGCGTTGATGATGCCGTCGATCATGTCGGGGTCGCTCATGCGGGACACGCCGCCCTGGGCGCGGATGTCGGCGGGCACGCGCTCCAGCGCCATGACGGCGACGGCGCCGGCGTCCTCGGCGATCTTCGCCTGCTCCGCGTTGACGACGTCCATGATCACGCCGCCCTTGAGCATCTCGGCCATACCGCGCTTCACGCGGGCGGTGCCGGTCACCGGTACGTTCACAGACTCGGTTGCAGACATGATGTCGCGCTTCTCCTGACACACGGGATCTCGAGGACCGCGGAGGAGGCCGCCCGGCGTCTTGCGATCACCGCAGGGCGGGCGGCAGGCTCCGCTGGCCTGAATTCTACGCGGGGGCGAGCGGGCCACCCGACGGCCAATCAGCACCCTGTGGCCCGGCCTGTGACACGGGTCACAGGTGTGACCTGGGACAACTCAGCGGAGGCCGCAAATGTACCCGAGCCGTCAGCCCACGCTCAAGGTCGGGTCGTCGATGTCGAAGTACGCCGGGCGGGTGTGCTTGCGGTTGAGCCGCAGCAGCCGCACCAGCGGCCGCTCGCGCGCGCCCAGCGCGGCGCGGACCAGGTCGGTGTGCATCTGGCGGGCCAGCGCCACCCGGCGGCTGGCCGCGATCACGGCCGCCCCGTTCGGCTCCTGCGGATCGAGGGCCTGCTTGCGCAGCATCCGGGTCAGGTCGTTCTCCGAGGCCTCACGGTCGTCCTCGCGGGCGTCCAGCGCGGCGCGGGCCGCGGCGTACAGGTCCGCGCCCGCGGGGTCGCCGGCCAGCTCGGTCTCGGCCAACACCGCGGCGGCCGCCGCGCGGCGCACCAGCTGGGAGTCCAGCGCCCGGCCCGCCGAGGCGGCCCGCAGGTGCAGGCGGTCCACCCGCCCCGCGGTCCAGGTGACGTACGACGCGATCACGACCACCACGGCCACGACGCCGATCACCCAACCCATGCCGGGCATCGTAGTGGTGCGCTGTTACGGCCTCACCACTGCGCGGGGGGATCGGCTCCGCTCACCGTCTCGCCGAGCGCCTCGATGGCGCTGTTGTAGACCTCCAGCACCCGCGCGGCGACCACCGGCCAGTCGTACGCGGCGACCACCCGCTCGGCGTGCTCGGCCAGCTCACGGCGGCGTTCGCCGTCGTCGAGCAGCGCCGTGACGGCCTCCCCCAGCGAGGCGGCGTCGCCGTTGGGGAACAGCGCGCCGGCCCGGCCGCCGTCGAGCACCCGCCGGAACGCGTCCAGGTCGGTGGCGACCACGGGCGCGCCCGCCGCCATCGCCTCGGTGAGGATCATGCCGAACGACTCGCCGCCGGTGTTCGGGGCAATGTAGAGGTCGACGCTGCGCAGCATGCGCGCCTTGTCCTCCTCCGACACCTTGCCCAGGAACGTGGTGCGCTCGGCCACCACCGGCGGCAGGTCCACCTCGTCGAGGTCGCCGGGACCGGCCAGCAGCAGCCGCAAGCCGGGACGCCGCGGCATCACCTCGGCCAGCGCGCGGGCGAGGATGTCGAAGCCCTTGCGGGGCTCGGTGAAGCGGCCCAGGAAGCCCACCGTGCCGCCGTACCCGGGACGGCACTCCCCCGGCCAGCCCGGCAGGGGTTCGGCGTCGGCGAAGTGCGCCACCGAGACGCCGTTCGGGATCTCCACCGCGCCGCCGTCCAGGTGCTCCACCTGCACCCGGCGGGCCAGCTCGCTGACCGCGATACGGCCGGTGATGCGCTCCAAAACCACCCGGGCCACGGGCGCACCGGCGGCCAGCGCGCGCGAGCGGGTCATCGCCGTGTGGAAGGTCGCCACCACCGGGCCCCGCGCCGACATCACCGCCAGCAGCGACAGGCTCGGCGTCAGCGGCTCGTGCACGTGCAGCACGTCGAAGTCGCCCTGGTGCAGCCAGCGGCGGGTGCGGGCGGCCGAGATCGGGCCGAAGTTGAGCCGGGCCACCGACCCGTTGTAGGGCACCGGCACGGCCCGACCGGCGGCCACCACGTACGGCGGCAGGGGCTGGTCGTCGTCGGCCGGCGCGAGCACGCTGACCTCGTGCCCCATCGCGATCAGCGTCTCGGCGAGGTCGCGCACGTGGAACTGCACCCCGCCCGGCACGTCCATCGAGTACGGGCAGACGATTCCGATCCGCACGTCACTCCTCGGGGTCGGTGGCGCCCGCGGCCGAGGTGGCGCGGGCGGCCGCCGGGTCGCCCGCGGGCGGCTCGGTCAGCCACAGCTTCTGCAGCATGTGCCAGTCGGCCGGGTGCGCGGCGATGCCGCGGGCCAGACCGTCGGCGACCTGCTGGGTGAGCAGCTTGACCCGGACGTCCAGCGGCCCGGCGGCCGCGTCGGGCACCGGCAGCGGCCCGACCACCCGGCCGCAGCCGGAGTCCGGCTCGTACCACATGTCCACCACGAACAGCGGCGCGCCGGTGCGCAGCGCCAGCATCGCCGGACCGGCGGGCATACGCGTGCGCCCGCCGAAGAACTCCACCTCGACGCCGCGCGCGGACAGGTCCCGGTCGGCCAGCAGCGGCACGATGTGCGCCTGCCCGAGAGCCTGGACCAGCGCGTCGATCGGCGAACCCTTGCCGCCCACGGTCGGGATGATGGTCATGCCGAGGTTCTCGCGGTACTCCAGGAAGCGGCGGTACAGCCCCTCCGGCTTGAGCCGCTCGGCGACCGTGGTCAGCGGCACCCCGTGCGCGGTGACCACGGCCCCGGCTGCGTCCCAGTTGCCGGCGTGCGGCAGCGCGACGATCGCGCCGGTGCCGGCCTCGTGGGCGGCGATCAGCTTCTCCACGCCGTGCAGCCGGAAGCCGTCGCGCAGCTGGGCCTTCGACTTCGACGGCAGCCGGAACGCCTCCAGCCAGTAGCGGGCGTAGGAGCGCACGGCGTCGCGGACCAGCTCGTCGGAGGCGGTCCCGCCGAGCACGTGGCCCAGGTTGCGGGCCAGCCGCTGCACGCCCGGTCCCCGCTTCGCGGCGGCCCGGTCCGCGCCGGCCCGGAACAGCGCCGACGCGGCGGACTCGGGCAGTGCCCGGACCAGCCGCCACCCGGCCGCGTAGCCGAACTCGACCAACCGTTCCCGGCCGCTCACACCGACTCCCCGGCCGACTCCTGCTTGTGCACGTGCCACATGCGCTGCCAGATGGTGAACACCGAGCCCGCCGCGAGCAGCCACAGCGACGCGGGCAGGCCCCAGGCCAGGCCGAATCCGGTCAGCAGCGCGCCGACGCCGACGGTGATCAGGCGTTCGGCCCGCTCGACGAGGCCGACGTGGCAGGACATGCCCAGCCCCTCGGCACGTGCCTTGACGTAGGAGACGACCTGCCCGGTGACCAGGCAGATCAGCGCGGCGGCGAGGGAGAGGCGGTCGCCGGTGCCGGCGTACCACCAGGCGATGGCCGCGAAGATCGCGCCGTCGGCGATCCGGTCCATCGTCGAGTCCAGCAGGGCGCCGTAGCGGTTGGCGCTGCCGCGGGCGCGGGCCATCGCCCCGTCCATGATGTCGGTGAGCCCGCACACCGTGATGATCACGACAGCGGCGATCCAGTGGCCGCGCGCCGCGAAGCCGAAGGCGCCGACCAGCACGCCCAGGGTGCCGACTATGGTCACCGCATTCGGGCTCACACCCGCTCGCAGGAGCGCCCGGCTGAGGGGATCGAGCAGGCGGGCCGTGCCGGCCTTGCCGACCACGCTGAGGATCTTCGCCATGATGGCGCTAACGATAGCGGTGGGCGTCAGCGTGTCCGACAGCGGCGACACGCTGACGCCGGGGTTGTGTCCGTACGCCCGATGGGTGTGGGATCGGAAACAATGCAGTAACCGACACGGCAACAGGAGGCGGACAGATGGCGCGCGGCGACAAGGAGAAGGTCTCACAGGCTCCGGCGCAGGTCGCCGAGCAGCCGTCAGACGTGCGCAACGTGGTGGTGGTGGGGCACGCCGGCAGCGGTAAGACGACGCTGGTCGAGGCGCTGCTCACGGCCACGCAGACGATCAGCCGGGCGGGCACGGTCACCGAGGGGACCACGGTGACCGACCACGACCCGGCCGCGGTCAAGCAGCAGCGCTCGGTCGCGCTGGCCTGCGCCCCCCTCACCCACCAGGGCGTGAAGGTCAACCTGCTGGACACCCCCGGCTACGCCGACTTCGTGGGCGAGCTGCGCGCGGGCCTGCGCGCCGCCGACGCGGCCCTGTTCGTGGTCAGCGCCTGGGACGGCATGGACGCCGCCACGGCCACTCTCTGGGAGGAGTGCGCCGCCGTCGGCATGCCACGCGCCGTGGCGATCACCCGGCTGGACCACCCGAGGGCCGACTTCGACGAGGCCCTCGCCCTGTGCCAGCGGGTCTTCGGCGAGGAGGTGCAGCCGCTGTACCTGCCCATGCACGGCGACGACGGCCAGTCCGTGGAGGGCCTGATCGGCCTGATCTCGCAGCAGGTCTACGACTACTCCGGCGGCTACCCGCCCCAGGTACGACAGCCCGACGCCGAGCACCTGCCCGCGATCGAGGAGTCCCGCGGCGAGCTGATCGAGGGCATCATCGCCGAGAGCGAGGACGAGACCCTCATGGACCGGTACCTCGCGGGCGAGGTCATCGACTCCCAGGTGCTCATCGACGACCTGGAGAAGGCCGTCGCCCGCGGCCACTTCCACCCGGCGGTGCCGGTGTGCGCGGAGACCGGCGTCGGCCTGGACGCGCTGCTGGAGCTGCTGACCCGGGCCTTCCCGACCCCGCTGGAGCACCCGCTGCCCGCGGTCACCGCCATCGACGGCTCGCCCCGCGACGCGCTGGAGTGCGACCCGAACGGGCCGCTGGTGGCCGAGGTCGTCAAGACCACCATCGACCCGTACGTGGGCCGGGTCAGCCTGGTCCGGGTGTTCTCCGGCACACTGCGCGCGGACACCCCGGTGCACATCAGCGGCCACGGCCTGGCCGAGCGCGGGCACCCCGACCACGACGCCGACGAGCGCGTCCTGCACGTCTACTCCCCGCTCGGCGCGAACCTGCGCGAGGTGAGCATGTGCGTGGCCGGCGACATCTGCGCGGTCACCAAGTCGACCGCCGCGGAGACCGGCGACACCATCTCCGGCAGGGACAGGCCGCTGCTGATGGCCCCGTGGCAGATGCCCGAGCCGCTGCTGCCGGTCGCCGTGGTGCCCAAGACCCGTTCCGACGAGGACGCGCTGGCCAAGAACCTGGCCAAGCTGGTCGCGGGCGACCCGACGCTGCGCCTGGAGCGCAACCCCGAGACCCACCAGCTGGTGCTGTGGTGCATGGGCGAGGCGCACGCCGACGTGGTGCTGGACCGGCTGCGGGCGGGCGGCGTCGAGCTGTCCACCGAACCCGCGAAGGTGGCCCTGCGTGAGGCGTTCGCCGCTCCCGCCGCCGGTCAGGGCCGCCACGTCAAGCAGTCCGGCGGGCACGGCCAGTACGCCGTCTGCTCGATCCAGCTCGAGCCGCTGCCGCGCGGCACAGGCATCGAGTTCGTCGACAAGATCGTCGGTGGCGCGATCCCGCACAACTACATCCCCAGCGTCGAGAAGGGGGTACGCGCGCAGGCCGAGAAGGGCATCGTGGCCGGCTACCCCGTGGTCGACTTCCGGGTGACGCTGGTCGACGGCAAGGCGCACAGCGTCGACTCCTCCGACGCGGCGTTCCAGACCGCGGGCAGCATGGCCCTCAAGGACGCCGCCGAGAAGGCGCAGATCACCCTGCTGGAGCCGGTCGACGAGGTGGTCATCACGGTGCCCGACTCGGCGGTCGGCGCGGTGATGAGCGACCTGTCCGGCCGGCGCGGCCGGGTGCTGGGCTCCGAGTCCGACCCGGGCGGCGCCGACCGCACCCAGGTCCGCGCCGAGGTGCCCGCCGTGGAGCTGCTGCGATACCTGGTGGACCTGCGCTCGATGACCGCCGGGGCGGGCACTTTCACCCGCGAGTTCGCCCGCTACGAGCCGATGCCCGGCCACCTCGCCGACCAGGCCCGCAAGGAACACACCCCCACCCGCTGACCCGATCCCGCTTTACATAGACATTGGCCTATCTGGATGAGTCCGATCTACGGATTTTCAACCAGATAGGCCAACGTCTATGACGAACGGGCCGCAGGTGGTGGGCGGGTCAGGTGGTGGCGGGGCGGCCGGCGGCGAGGAGTTCGGAGACGGTGACCAGCTCGAAGCCGCGGATCCGGAGCGCGGTGACGATGCCCTTGAGGTTGGCGATGCAGACCAGGCGGTCGGCCGGGCCCGTGTCGTGCGCCAGGATCACCGCGCCGCGGCGGGCCTGCTCGGCCGTGTCGGCGACGATGCCGCCGGGGTGGTCCAGGAACAGGTTCTCGCGCATCCGCTGCGACCACATGACCACGTCGTAGCCGAACTCCTCGGCGACGGTCAGCGTGGTGCCGGCGAGGTGGCCCCACGGCGGGCGCAGCAGCGTCGGCGCGCGTCCGACGTGCTCGGCGACGGCGTCGTGGCAGCGGCGCAGCTGGTCGCGTACGCCCTTCTCGTCACGCTGGGCCAGGTCCTTGTGCGCCCAGGTGTGGTTGCCGACCTCGTGGCGGGCGTACCGGCCCTTGACCAGGGCGGCATTGCGCACCAGCCGTTCGCCGACGACGAAGAACGTGGCCTTGGCGTCGAGTTCGTCGAGGGCGTCGAGCACCCGGGGCGTCCAGTCGGGCTCCGGACCGTCGTCGAAGGTCAGCGCGATCAGCGGACGGTCGGTGGTGACGTGCCACAGCACCCGCACCGCGCCGTTGTGCCAGCCCAGCTCGTTGCCGGCGGGGGCGTATCCGCCGTCCAGCGGCAGCCGGTCCGGCCCGAACCAGGAGCGCACCTTCGGCGCCGCCACGGCGGCGGCCGCGCCCGCGCCGCCCACGGCCAGCAGGCGCACCAACTCGCGCCGAGAAACCATGATGGACCCCCGTCCCCCGCTCCCCCGCCGCCCGGTGGCCGGGCGGCGGCAGCGGGCCGTCTACGCCGATGGTGACGTGCGAGGGCCCCTCCTCGGTTCCCTTTGCGCGATCACGTCACACAACGTGACGGTGCGGGGTGCCCGCGCCACCGGTGCGAGGGCACCCGCCGGTCACCAGACCAGGCAGAACGGGTGGCCGACCGGGTCGGCGTACACCCGCCAGTTGTCGCCCCCGCCGGTCAGCCGGGTGCCACCCAGCGCGAGCACCGCGGTCTCGGCCGCCTCGACGTCGGCGACCTCCACGTCGAGGTGCAGCTGCTGCGGGTGGGCCGGGTCGGGCCAGCGCGGGGCCTGGTGGTCGGCGATCTCCTGGAAGATCACCGGCAGCCGGCCCTCGGTGGAGATCATGGCGCCGCCCTCGCCCTCCCAGGTGACCGGCAGGCCGAGTAGCTCGCTGTAGAAGCGGGCCAGCGGCCCGGCGGACGCGCAGTCGATCGCCACGTCGGCGAGGGCGGTGCTGTCCACCTCGCCCTGGCAGAGGCAGAACGGGTGGCCGGCCGGGTCGGCCAGCACCGTGAAGGTCTCGCCGCCGCCGGGCAGGCGGGTCGCGCCGAGCTTGACGGCGTGCTCGACCGCCGCGGCCATGTCCGGCACGCGCAGGTCGAGGTGCAGCTGCTGCGGGTATGCCGGGTCGGGCCAGCGCGGCGGCACGTGGTCGGGCGCGCGCTGGAAGCCGAGGCGGGTGCCGTCGGCGACCTTGAGTGTGATCCATTCGTCGTCGGCGTAGTGCTCGTCCAGCCCGGCCAGGTCCGCATAGAAAGCGGCCAGGCTCTTGATGTCGGGTGCGTCGAGCACGACGGTGCGCAGGGTGCCAATCATGGCAGCCATCCTTCCGCGAGGGTGTGACAGCAGCCGGATACCCGCGCGGCGCGCCGTCATGCGGAAATCAGGCCGGCCAGGCCTCGCGGAGCAGGTCGCGGGTGTCGGTGAGCAGCTGCGGCAGCGCCTTGGTGCGCGCGACCACGGGTAGGAAGTTGTTGTCCCCGCCCCACCGCGGCACCACGTGCTGGTGCAGGTGCGCGGCGATGCCCGCGCCCGCGGCGTGGCCCTGGTTGAGCCCGATGTTGAACCCGTGCGCGTTGGAGACCTTGCGGACCACCCGCATCGCCGTCTTGGTGAACTCGGCCAGCTCCGCGGTCTCGGTGGCGTCGAGCTCCGGGTAGTCGTCGATGTGCCGGTACGGGCAGATCAGCAGGTGGCCCGGGTTGTACGGGAACCGGTTGAGCACCGCGTACACGGCCTCACCGCGCGCGACGACCAGCCCGTCCGGGTCGGAGACCGGCGCGACGCAGAACGGGCACTCGGTCGGCTTCGCGCCGCCGCTGACGTACGCCATGCGCCACGGCGTCCACAGCCGTTCGAGGCCGTCCGGGTCGGGCGAGCTCATGCCTGCGCCCGCGCGGTGTGGGGCACGTCGGGCAGGCCGATGACCCGGGTGGTCAACTGCATCCAGCGGTCCGGCTCGGGCAGCGGGACGAACCCGACCTTGGCGTAGACGCCGTGCGCGTCGGCGGTGGCCAGCAGGATCCGGTACACGCCGAGCGCGTGCAGGTCGTCGCGGACCGCCGCCACCGCCCACTGGGCCAGGCCCTGCCCGCGGTACGCGCTGTCGACGAACACGTCGCACAGCCAGGCGAAGGTGGCCCCGTCGGTGACCACGCGCAGCAGGCCGACCTGGGTCCCGTCCGGGGCGTAGACCCCGTACACGGTGGAGCCGGCCAGCGAGCGCTCGATGACCGCGCGCTCGCGCCCGGTGGCCCAGTAGCTCTCCTGGGCCAGCCAGCGCTCGACGACGTCGAGGTCGAGCCGGGCCGGGTCCGTGTCCAGCACGAACCCGGCCTCGTTCCTGCGCTCGCTCACGCTTCCTCCTCGCTGCGCTCGTCGTCAGCGCGAGAACCGGACAACATGGTTCGCTCGCTGCGCTCGCTCACGCGGCTTCGACCGCCTCCGCCACGGCGGCGGACGGGCCGGTGTTGACGCGGGAGCGCACGATCTCGGTCACGTGGGCGACGGCCTCGTCCAGGCTCACGCCGTTGCGCTGCGAGCCGTCGCGGTAGCGGAAGGACACCGTGCCGTCGGCCAGGTCCTGGTCGCCGACGATCGCCATGAACGGGATCTTCTGCTGCTGCGCGGTGCGGATCTTCTTCTGCATGCGCTCGTCGGAGCTGTCGACTTCGGCCCGGATGCCGGCCTTGCGCAGCTTCGCC
The DNA here is from genome assembly GCF_009720365.1 of Catellatospora paridis. Lineage (GTDB taxonomy): Bacteria > Actinomycetota > Actinomycetes > Mycobacteriales > Micromonosporaceae > Catellatospora > Catellatospora paridis. The sequence goes on from NZ_ML769324.1 coordinate 52,095, forward strand.
ACGAACTCGTACAGGTAGGCGGTGTGCCCGGCCTCGTCGTCGGAGCGGATCGGGATGCCGACCACCTGGATCGGGGCCAGCCAGGCCGGGAACGCGCCCGCGTAGTGCTCGGTGAGCACGCCGATGAAGCGCTCGATCGAGCCGAACTTGGCACAGTGGATCATGACGGGCTGCTGCCGCGTCCCGTCCGCCGCCTGGTACTCCAGCTCGAAGCCCTTCGGCTGGTTGAAGTCGTACTGGATGGTCGACATCTGCCAGGTGCGACCGATGGCGTCCTTGGCCTGCACGGAGATCTTCGGGCCGTAGAAGGCCGCGCCGCCCGGGTCCGGCACCAGGGTCAGCCCCGTCTCCAGGGCGCACTGCTCCAGCACCGCGGTCGCGGTCACCCAGTCCTCCTCCGAGCCGACGAACTTCTCCGGCTTGCTGTCGTCACGGGTCGACAGCTCCAGGTAGAAGTCGGTGATGCCGAAGTCCTTGAGCAGGCCGAGCACGAAGTCGAGCAGGTGCTTGATCTCGGCGGCCGCCTGCTCCTTGGTGACGTAGGAGTGCGAGTCGTCCTGGGTGAAGCCGCGCACCCGGGTCAGGCCGTGGATGACGCCCGACTTCTCGAACCGGTACACCGAGCCGAACTCGAACAGCCGGATCGGCAGCTCACGGTAGGAACGCCCGCGCGAGCGGTAGATCAGGTTGTGCATCGGGCAGTTCATGGCCTTGAGGTAGTAGTCGCTGCCCTCCATGTCCATCGGCGGGAACATGGTCTCCTTGTAGTACGGCAGGTGACCCGAGGTGTGGAAGAGGCCTTCCTTGGTGATGTGCGGGGTCCCGACGTACTGGAAGCCCTCCTCGATGTGGCGGGCGCGGACGTAGTCCTCCATCTCGCGCTTGATCACACCGCCCTTGGGGTGGAAGACGGCCAGGCCCGAGCCGATCTCGTCGGGGAAGCTGAACAGGTCGAGGTCGGTGCCCAGCTTGCGGTGGTCGCGGCGGGCCGCCTCCTCCAGCAGCTTCAGGTAGTCCTTGAGCTGGTCGCGGGTCGGCCACGCGGTGCCGTACACCCGCTGCAGCTGGGGGTTCTTCTCCGAACCGCGCCAGTATGCCGCCGCGGAGCGCATCAGCTTGAACGCGCCGATCAGGCGGGTCGACGGCAGGTGCGGGCCCCGGCACAGGTCACCCCAGCAGCGCTCGCCCGTCTTGGCGTCGAGGTTGTCGTAGATGGTCAGCTCGCCGCCGCCCACCTCCATGACGTCGTCGCCCGCGTCACCCTTGATGTCGACCAGTTCGAGCTTGAACGGCTCGTCCTTCAGCTCGGCCTTGGCCTCGTCGAGCGTCTCGAAGCGGCGGCGGGAGAAGCGCTGGCCCGACTTGACGATCTCCTGCATCCGCTTCTCGATCTTGTCCAGGTCGTCCGGGTGGAACGGCTTGGGCACCGAGAAGTCGTAGTAGAAGCCGTTCTCGATGGGCGGGCCGATGCCGAGCTTCGCCTCGGGGAAGATGTCCTGCACCGCCTGGGCCAGCACGTGCGCCGTGGAGTGGCGCAGCACGTCGAGGCCGTCCTTGCTGTCGATGGCGACCGGCTCGACCGCGGTGTCGACGGCGGGCGACCAGTCCAGGTCGCGCAGACGGCCCTCGGGGTCGCGGACCACCACGATCGCCTTGGGGCCGTGCACCGGCAGGCCGGCCTCGGCGATCGCCTCCGCGCCCGTCGTCCCGGCCCGGACGACGACGGGGTCGGCCTGCGGCGGGCTGATCGAAACGCTCACGGTGATCTCCTCAAGTCCTCTGCTGCGGTTTGTCCGGCTCCGGCCATGCTATCGGGCGCGCTGATCATGCCGGTTACCGGTTCCGGCCGCCCGCGGTTCATCCGGATGCTCTTTCACACCGGCTTCGACGGCGTTAGATTGGCGCCATGGCGAGCGCTGACCTGGCAAGGACCCTCGATCGTCGCTATCAGACCTATTTCGCCGACCGCGCGGCAGTGCCGTTCGCGGTCCGCAACGGCGACGGCGCGCCACCCAGCGTCCTGGGTGCGGGCGAGCCGGCCTTCACCATCGTGATCAGCGACCCGCGCGGGGCCAAGGCCCTGGCCGGGCTCGACCAGTTCCAGATCGGCGTGGCCTACCTGCGCGGCTGGCTCGACATCGAGGGCGACCTGATGGCCGCGCTCAAGATGCGCGGCATGTTCCACGACCGGCACCCGATCGCGTGGCTGGCCCGGTTCGCCCCGGCGCTGCGGCTCGGCGGCGCAGAGCACGACCGCCGCGCGATCTCGTCGCACTACGACAACGAGTCCGAGTTCTTCCTGACCTTCATGGACTCCCGGCACCGCTGCTACACGCAGGGCGTCTTCGCACGCGACGACGAGCCGCTCGAGGACGCGATGACCCGCAAGATGGAGCTGGCGCTCGACGCGCTGAAGGTCTCCCCCGGCGACCACATCCTGGAGGTCGGCGGCGGCTGGGGCGCGTTCGCCGAGTTCGCCGCCCGGCGCGGGGTGCACGTCACCACGCTGACCCTGGCGCAGGAGTCCGAGCGTTACCTGTCCGACCTGTTCGCCCGCGAGCAGCTGCCCGCCACCGTGGTGCGCCGGCACCTGCTGCGCTACGAGTCGCCGCGCCGCTACGACGCGATCGTCAACATGGGCGTCACCGAGCACCTGCCCAACTACGGCGCGAGCCTGCGCAAGTACGCCGAACTGGTCAAACCGGGCGGGCACGTGTACCTGGACGCGCTGGCGATGCGGGCCAAGCACCAGGTGTCCACGTTCATGAGCCGCTACATCTACCCGGGCAAGTCGTCGCCGCTGGTGCTGCACTCCTACCTACGTCACGTGGCGCGATCGCCGTTCGAGCTGGTCAGCGTCGACGACGACCGGCACAACTACCACCTGACCTGCGCCGAGTGGGCCCGGCGACTGGACGCGGCCCGCGAGGAGGTCGTCCGGCGCTGGGGAGACCCGCTGTACCGCCGGTTCCGGCTGTTCCTGTGGGGTTCGGCGGCCAGCTTCGACACCGGGCTGGTGCAGGCGTACCGCTGGGTGCTGCGGCGGCCCTGAGCGACCGTTTCGCCCGGTGAGGACTGCTCTGCGCGGTACCGTCTGAAGGTGTCACCAGACCTCACGCTCGGGGTCCTGTCCCCGTTCCTCGGGGGCTGGTACTACGGCGGCGTGCTGGCGGGGATCGCGCGCGCCGCGGCGGAGGCGGGTGCGGGGATCATCGCGATCCAGACCCTCGACGCGGGCACCGAGCACATCGAGGTCACCGAGGCCCCGGACCTGTCCTACCCGGTCGCCTGGCAGCACGTGTCCGGTTTCGTGGTGGTGCTGCAGGCGGTGACGCACCGCTACCTGCACCTGTTCGCCGATACCGGGCGGCCGTTCGTGTCCGTCAGCCACGAGCTGCACGACCTGGACTACCCCGTGATCATGCCGGACAACCGGACCGGCGTGACCGAGGCGGTCGACCACCTGGTCGCCCACGGGCACCGCCGGATCGCCTTCGCCGGCCGGCTGGAAACCGAGGACATCCGGGAGCGGTACGAGGCGTACCGCAAGGCGCTGGCCGTACACGGCATCGAACCCGACCCGGGGCTGCTGTTCGCCGCACCGACCAACCAGGTCGACGGCGGCGAGTTCGCCGCCGAGCTCATGCTGGCCGCCGGGCTGCCCTCGACCGCGGTGATCGCGGGCACCGACGAGAACGCGACCGGCATCATGCGCACCCTGGCCGCCGCCGGGCTGCGGCTGCCCGGGGACCAGGCGGTGATCGGCTTCGACGACCTGCGCTCGAGCGCGTACCTGGTCCCCCGGCTGACCACGGTGCGCCAGCCGACGGAGATGATCGGACGGGCGGCCGTGACGACGCTGCTCGATCTGATCCGCGCGGTGCCCGAACCGCCGTCGCGCATCCTCGTGCCCACCTCGCTCATCGTGCGCGAGTCCTGCGGGTGCGTCGGCGATGTGGCGTTCCACGCCGACGTCGACCCGCCGCCGCCGCACCGCCGCCTGGCCGATCTCATCGCCACCACCGTCGCGCCGGTGCACGGATCGCTGTCCACGGCCGACGCGGCCGACCTCGTGCACGCCGCCGAGACGGTGGCGCGCGCCGTGGAGGACGCCTCCGCCGGCGCGGCCGCGGGACGGCCCGCCTGCGAGGAGGTGCGGCTGGCGCTGGAGCTGCTGCTCCGGATGTCCGGCGGGCGGCCGGAGGCGCTGTACGAGATCGCGCAGCTGATCCGCGACTACGGCCAGCCTGCCAACGGGGTGCTGCTCATCCTCATGGAGATGCGCGGCCGGACCCTGTTCCGGGACAGCTCCCTGCTGCGCGAGACGCTGACCGCGCAGTACGAGGTCGGCATGGAGCTGCTGCGCGGGCACCGGGAACCGGCCCGGCTGGAGTGGATGCGGCGCACCTGGGTCCGCGGCGGCTGTCTCGGGTTGTGGGCCGGCGGCCTGCCGCCCTCGCTCGCCGACGCGGCGCTGGAGATCGCGGGCCTGTTCGTGCCGGGCGCGCCGCCGTCGGCGGAGCCGTCGGTGCCGGTCAGCGCGTTCCCGCCGCTGCGGGTGCGGGAGCTGGCCGACCCCGCGGCCAACCTCATCGTCTTCGTGGTGCCGGTCAAGGGCGGGGCCAGCGACTGGGGCTTCCTCGCCGTGGTGGACTCCGTGTCGACCGGCGGCGCGACCGGCCGGGAGCCGTTCAACCAGTGGGCCGCGCTGCTGGCGGTGGCGCTGGACCGGCAGGCGCTGTTGAAGGAGTCGCTGCGGCAGAAGGAGCAGCTGCGCATCGCGGCCCTCTACGACGAGCTGACCGGCCTGCCCAACCGGTCGCTGTTCCTGGACCGGCTGCGCCAGGCGATCCGGCAGTCGCGGCGGCGCAGCGGGCGGCCGTTCGGGGTGCTGTTCCTGGACCTGGACGGGTTCAAGGTGGTCAACGACAGCCTCGGCCACTCCGCCGGGGACCGGCTGCTCAAACAGGTCGCCAAGCGGATCAAGTCGACCCTGCGCGAGTCGGACACGGTGGCCCGCTTCGGCGGCGACGAGTTCCTGGTGCTGCTCGACGACGTGACCGCGCCGCACACCCCCGCCCAGGTCGCCGAGCGCCTGCACGGGGTGCTCGCGCAGCCGTTCCAGCTGCACGGCCAGGACGTGGTGGTGACCGCCAGCATCGGCATCACCATGAGCAGCCGCCGCTACAGCAACGCCGAGGACCTGCTGCGCGACGCCGACATCGCGATGTACTCGGCGAAGTCCCGGCACAAGGGCCGCCACGCCGTCTTCGACGTGGCGATGCATGCCAAGGCGGTGACCCGGCTGCAGATCGAGACCGAGCTGCGCCAGGCGCTCGACAACGGCGAGTTCGAGGTGCACTACCAGCCGATCGTGGCGCTGCGCTCGGGCCGGACCAAGGGCTTCGAGGCGCTGATCCGCTGGCGGCACCCGCTGCGCGGGCTGCTGTCACCGGCCGCGTTCATGCCGGTCGCCGAGGAGACCGGTCTGATCATCCCGATCGGCAGCTGGGTCGTCGACGAGTGCTGCCGCCAGCTGGCCGCCTGGTACGCGGCCGGCATCGCCACCCCCGGCCTGTCCGTCGCGGTCAACGTGTCCAACCGCCAGTTCTGGAGCGGCAACGTCATCGACGACATCACCGAGGCGCTGGACCGGCACCAGCCGCCGGCGGGCAGCCTCGCCGTGGAGATCACCGAGGGCGTGGTGATGGAGAACGTCGCCCCGGCCCGCGACATCCTGCACACCCTGCACGACCTCGGCTGCCAGCTGCACATCGACGACTTCGGCACCGGTTACTCCTCATTGGAGGCCCTGCACCGGCTGCCCATCGACGCACTGAAGATCGACCGCTCCTTCGTCTGGCAGATCGACACCGACCGGCGCAGCGGCGAGCTGGTGCGCACCATCGTCCTGATGGGACGCAACCTGTCGCTCGACCTGATCGCCGAGGGCATCGAGACGCCCGAGCAGCGGGACTTCCTGATCCGTCTGGGCTGCGGGTACGGCCAGGGCTTCCTGTTCTCCCGGCCGGTGCCCGCCGACGTGGCCTGCACCCTGTTCGGCGAGCCCGCCTAGACTGCCGATCATGTGGCTGTTCCTGACCCTGTTCTCGGTCGCCGTGCTCACGGCCGCCATCTGGTGGCGGTGGCGCAAGACGTCGCGCCCGGCCGCCCGCCCCGCGGCCAGGCGGCCCGCCGGCAAACGCCCGCCCGGCCGTCCCACCGCCACGAAAAAGGCTCCCGCGCCCGCGGGCGGACCGCAGCCCGGCGAGATCTGGTGGGCCGACGTGCCCTACGAGGACGGTCCGGGGTCGAAGGTGCGCCCGTGCGTGGTGCTGCGGGCCAAGGGCGGGGCGTACGAGATCCTGAAGATCACCAGCCAGGACCAGAGCCACCGGAGCGACCACATCGAGATCGCGACGAGGTCGTGGGACGCCGACGCCGACCACAACAGCTACCTGGACCTCAGCGACCCGATCACCATCACCACGGCCGCCTTCTCCAACCGCGCCGGCGCCCTGGACACCCCCACCTGGCGCAAGGTCAAGGCCCTCCACCACGCCTGACCCACCGCAGCCCGCCCCCGGCCCGCCCCCCTTTTTTATAGACGTTGGCCTATCCGGATGACTTCGATCGCGTTTTTGTCATCCAGATAGGCCAACGTCTATGCAAATCGGGGTCAGGCGGTGGCCGTCGTGGTGTAGGTGTCGATCTCGGCGAGCAGGGTGGTTTTGACCTGGTCGGTGGCGAAGGAGTGGCGTACGCCCTGGCGGGCCAGCTCGGCCACGCCCGCCGTGTCCAGGTCGAGCAGCCGGGCGGCCACCTCGTACTCGTTGTTCAGGGTCGTGCCGAACATCGGGGGGTCGTCGGAGTTGATGCTGACCGGCACGCCCGCGGCCACGATCGCCGCGAGCGGGTGCTCGGCCAGGTCCGCCACGGCCCGGGTGCGCAGGTTCGAGGTGGGGCACACCTCCAGCGGGATCGCGTGCTCGGCCAGGTACGCCAGCAGCTGCGGGTCCTGCGCCGCGAAGATGCCGTGGCCGATGCGCTCGGCGCCGAGCTCGCGGATCGCGTCCCAGACGGTCTGCGCGCCGGTGGTCTCCCCCGCGTGCGGGACGCTGTGCAGCCCGGCCGCGCGGGCCTGGTCGAAGTACGGCTTGAACTGCGGCCGGGGCACGCCGATCTCCGGACCGCCGAGGCCGAAGCTGATCAGCCCGTCCGGGCGCTGGTCCAGCGCGATGCGCAGGGTCTGCTCGGCCGACGCCAGACCGGCCTCGCCCGGGATGTCGAACACCCACCGCAGCACCAGGCCCAGTTCCTTCTCCGCCTCGCGCCGCGCGTCCTCGATGGCCTCGCAGAACGCCTCGGCCGGGATGCCCCGGTTGACGCTGGAGTACGGCGTGACGGTCAGCTCGGCGTAGCGCACCTGCTGCGCGGCCAGATCCTGGGCGACGCCGTAGGTCAGCGTGCGCACGTCCTCGGCGTCGCGGATCAGGTCCACGACGCTCAGGTAGACCTCGATGAAGTGCGCGAAGTCGGTGAACGTGAAGTACTCGGCGAGCAGTGCGGGGTCGGCCGGCACCGGGCTACGGCCCTCGTGCCGGGCGGCCAGCTCGGCCACGATGCGAGGGGACGCCGAACCCACGTGGTGCACGTGCAGCTCGGCCTTGGGCAGTCCCGCCACGAAACTCGCAAGATCGTCCTTAGCCATGCCGGCACTTTACCGTCCGGACCCCGGTCACGAGGCTGCGGAGGTCCGGTGGCCGACCGCGAACACGCGCCGGAACGGGAAGTCGACCACGCCCCCGTCGGCCGGGTAGGCCTCGCGCAGCGCCGGCTCCAGCTCCGCGCAGTACGCCTCCCACGCGCCGGGCTCGCCGGCCAGCGCGGCGCGGACAGGCCGCAGGGCGGTGCCGGTGAGCCAGGTGAGCACCGGGTGCGGGCCCTCGCCGACGGGCAGCTGGTGCACGTACGTGGTCTCCCAGGTGTCGGCTGTGCAGCCGGCCTCGCGCAGCAGCCGGGCGTACTCCTGCGGCCCGGGCACCGACCGCGGCCGCTCGCCGATCTCACCGAGCAGCGGGGACCAGCGTGAGGTGAGACACAGTTCGCGCAGCGCCCGGTGGGCTGGATTGTCGTGATTGCCGGGAACCTGCAGCGCCAGCCACGCGCCCGGGCGCAGCGCCCGCGCCCACCGGCCGACCAGGTCCTCCTGGCCGGGCACCCACTGCAGGACCGCGTTGGTGACGATCACGTCGACCTCGGGCCCCGGCAGGTAGTCGAGCACGTCGCCGACGCGGTAGGCCACCGGCCCCGGGCCGCCCTGGTCGGCCAGCGCCTTGTCGATCATCTCGACCGATGAGTCGATGCCGCTCACCTGCGCCCCGGGCCAGCGCGCGGCCAGGGTGGCCGTGAGGTTGCCGGGCCCGCAGCCCAGGTCGACGACCTGGTACGGCCGTTCGGCGCCCACCCGGGCCACCAGGTCGTGGAACGGGCGGCCGCGGTCGTCCGCGAAGCGCAGGTAGGTGTCGGGGTTCCACATGGCGGGCCTCCAGCTCAACAAACCGTACGTACGTCTTGGTTTGAAGATAGCCTGCCGCCGGAAGTTTCCGCAACCTGGTCCGGGAACAGCATCGAGCCCCGCATACAGGGCATGATGCGGGGCTCGACACGCTCCGGCGGGCCCACAGGCCACGCGGAACGACAAACGGGCCGGCGTGAACCGGCCCGTTAGGGTCAGACGAGCGCCGCCGGAGCACCAGGCCCCGGTGGCGTCACCTTAGGAAGATCAGAGCGGGCGGACCGCGTCGGCCTGCGGGCCCTTGGCGCCCTGGACGATCTCGAACTCGACGCGCTGGTTCTCCTCGAGGCTGCGGAAGCCGCTGGCCTGGATCGCAGAGAAGTGCACGAAGACGTCAGCGCCACCACCGTCGACGGAGATGAAGCCGAAGCCCTTGTCGGCGTTGAACCACTTGACGGTTCCCTGAGCCATTTTCACCATTTCCTTGCACAAACTGAACCGCGCCGCACACCTCGTGCGGGGGCTGGCCACTGAGTAGCGGCAACCGGCGGTCCTCTCATTCTCAGGGAGGGCAACGCGAGCAGACCACGTACATCAAAAACCAAGCACGAGTGTAGCCCACATCGCGCGGCTGTGGGAGGCCGGGATGATCGTCATTACAGGTTCCGGGGTGGTTTCCGAATCGTTACGAACCTTACTGTTGTCAGCGCTGGACAGTTCGAGACCGAAAGCGCTTGCATGGCTTGCGTCACCTTGCGGTAGTCCGGTACCAGGGGACTGCGCTCCGACAAGCTCACGAGGAGGAAACTCCATGGCATCCAACAGACAGCGGCGTCTGCTCGCCCTTTCCGGTGCGGCAATGCTCGCGCTCACCGTCGCCGCGTGCGGCGGCGGCGACTCCGGCAACACCTCGGAGGGCAAGCTCGACACCCCCGAGTGCGCTGCATACAAGGACTACACGGGCATCTCCGGCGAATCGGTCAGCATTTACGCCTCGATCCGCGACACCGAGGCCACCCTCCTCGAGAAGTCGTGGGAGAAGTTCGCCGACTGCACCGGCGTGAAGATCGAGTACGAGGGCAGCGGCGAGTTCGAGGCGCAGCTGAAGGTTCGTGTCGAAGGTGGCGACGCGCCTGACCTCGCTTTCATCCCGCAGCCGGGTCTGCTGGAGTTCTTCGCCAAGGGCGGCAAGCTCAAGGCGGCCGGCGAGAAGACCAAGGCCATGGCCACGCAGAACTTCTCCCCCGACTGGCTGAAGTACGGCACCGTCAACGGCACGCTGTACGGCGCCCCGCTGGGCGCCAACGTGAAGTCGTTCGTGTGGTACTCCCCCTCCCTGTTCAAGGAGAAGGGCTGGACCGTCCCGAAGACGTGGGACGAGATGATCAAGCTGAGCGACACCATGGCCGCCGGCGGCATCAAGCCGTGGTGCGCGGGCATCGGCTCCGGTGACGCCACCGGCTGGCCGGCCACCGACTGGATCGAGGACGTGCTGCTGCGCGACCAGGGTCCCGAGGTGTACGACCAGTGGGTCGCCCACACCATCCCGTTCAACGACCCGCGGATCGTCTCGGCGACCGACCGGGTGGGCTCGATCCTCAAGAACGAGAAGTACGTCAACGGCGGCATCGGCGGCGTGAAGTCCATCGCCACCACCACCTTCCAGGACGGCGGCCTGCCCGTCGTGCAGAAGAAGTGCGGCATGCACCGCCAGGCCTCGTTCTACGCCAACCAGTGGCCGCAGGGCACCAAGGTGGCCGAGGACGGCGACGCGTTCGCCTTCTACCTGCCGGCGATCGACCCGGCCAAGGGCAAGCCGGTGCTGGGCGGCGGCGAGTTCGTCGGCGCGTTCACCGACACCCCGGCCGTGCAGGCGGTGCAGACCTACCTGGCCAGCGCCGACTGGGCCAACAGCCGCGCCAAGCTGAACAACTGGATCTCCGCCAACAAGGGCCTGGACGTGGCGAACGTGTCCAACCCGATCGACAAGGTGGCGGTCGGCATCCTGCAGGAGAGCGGCGCGGTGTTCCGCTTCGACGGTTCCGACCTGATGCCCGCCGCCGTCGGCGCGAACTCCTTCTGGAAGGGCATGACCAACTGGATCAACGGCACCGACACCAAGGCCACCCTCGACTACATCGAGGGCACCTGGCCCAAGTGAGCCGGTAGTTGATCTTTCTACGCCGTGTGGGTCCCGGTCCGGGGCCCACACGGCGTAGTCTTCCTCCCGACCGGGTCCCCGAGGAGAACGCGTTGAACTTCGACTTCACCGCCGAAGCCCCGAAGTTGATGATGCTGCTGTACGGCGTCATCGCCTTCGCCGCTGTGGTGGGCCTGTTGCTGCTGGTGCTGGACGTGCTGCCCGCGCGCAAGGACCGGTGGATCGCGCTGGGGCTGCTCGCGCCGGCCGGCCTGCTGCTGCTCGTGGGCCTGATCGTGCCGGCGATCCGCACCATGGTCCTGGCCTTCATGAACGCCGACTCCAGCGAGTTCGTGGGCCTGGAGAACTTCCGCTGGATGTTCACCGACAAGAACTCCGGCATGCTCCCCGACTTCAGCACCGACCCGGTGCAGTACGGCGTGCTGCTGAGCACCCTGCTCTGGGTGCTGCTGGTGCCCACCGTGTCGACCGCGGTCGGCCTGGTCTACGCGGTCATGGTGGACCGCGCCAGATTCGAGTCGTTCGCCAAGTCGCTGATCTTCATGCCGATGGCCATCTCGTTCGTCGGCGCCGGCATCATCTGGAAGTTCGTCTACGAGTACCGCCAGGAGGGGTCCGAGCAGATCGGCCTGCTCAACCAGTTCGTGGTCGCGCTGGGCGGGACTCCGCAGCAGTGGCTGCTGGACGGGCCGTGGAACACGCTGTTCCTGATCGTGGTGCTGGTCTGGATCCAGGCGGGCTTCTCCATGGTGGTGCTCTCCGCGGCGATCAAGGCGATCCCCGCCGACATCGTCGAGGCCGCCCACATCGACGGCGTGACACCCTGGCAGATGTTCTGGCGCGTCACCATCCCGAGCATCCGTCCGGCCCTGGTCGTCGTGCTGGTCACCATCTCCATCGGCACCCTGAAGGTGTTCGACATCGTGCGCACCATGACCGGCGGCCAGTTCGGCACCAGCGTGGTGGCCAACGAGATGTACACGTACTCGTTCCGGGCCGACGAGAAGGGCAAGGGCGCCGCACTGGCGGTGCTGCTGTTCCTCTTCGTCATACCCATCGTGATCTACCAGGTCAGGCTCATGCGCCGCCGCCGGCTGGAGGGCGCCCGATGAGCGAGCTTTGCGAGCGAATCCAGCAGCTCAGGGAAGCTCATCGAGACGACGAGCGCAGCGAGGAGGAACGATGAGCACCGGCACCGAGACCGTTCTCGCCGCGCCCGATGCGGAGGTCCCGCCCACCGTGGCGGGCCGGGTGCGCAAGAAGCTGACCAGCCGCACCGCCAGCGCCGTGTCGCTGGTGATCGCGCTGCTGTGGACCGTGCCCACGATCGGAGTGCTGGTCTCGTCGATCCGGCCGGAGGACGAGATCAAGTCCAACGGCTGGTGGAACTTCTTCGCCAACCCGCAGTTCACCCTGGAGAACTACGAGCAGGTGCTGTTCGGCTCCCGGTCCGCCTCCGGCGGGCTGGCCGGCTACTTCATCAACTCGCTGGTCATCACGATCCCGTCGGTGCTGTTCCCGCTGGCCTTCTGCGCGCTCGCCGCGTACGCGCTGGCGTGGACCCGGTTCCGCGGCCGTGACTGGATCTACATCGCCATCTTCGCCCTGCAGATCGTCCCGCTGCAGATGGCCCTGATCCCGCTGCTGTCGTTCTTCAACTACGGCGTCTCGCTGGGCGGGGTGCAGCTGCTGCCCGCCTGGGATCTCGACGGCCCGGCCAAGTTCATCACGGTCTGGTTCGCGCACACCTGCTTCGCCCTGCCGCTGGGCATCTTCCTGCTGCACAACTTCATGGCACAGCTGCCCGGCGACCTGGTCGAGGCGGCGCGGGTGGACGGCGCCAGCCACGCCAAGATCTTCCGCTCGGTGGTGCTGCCGCTGATCGTGCCGGCGCTGGCGTCCTTCGCCATCTTCCAGTTCCTCTGGGTCTGGAACGACCTGCTGGTGGCCCTGATCTTCGCGGGCGGCCCCAAGAACGCCCCGCTGACGGTGCGCCTCGCCGAGCTGGCCGGAAACCGCGGCAACGAGTGGCAGCGCCTCACCGCCGCCGCCTTCGTCTCGATCATCGTCCCGCTGGCGGTGTTCCTGTCCCTGCAGCGCTACTTCGTCCGCGGCCTCCTGGCCGGCAGCGTCAAGGGCTGACCCGCCCGAAGGAAGGGCACCTTCTTAACGCTGTGCGTTGCAGAAGGTGCCCTTCCTGACGTCTTCCCATGGCCGTGCAGGACCGATGCCGTGCGCTGTGGTGGGTGCGCGCGCCCGGCATCCGGGACCGGACGGTCAGCGGCCGAGCACGGAACCGCCGTTGACGTTGACGATCTGGCCGGTGACGTACCCGCCGGACTCCCCCGCCAGCCAGCACACCGCGTCCGCGATGTCCTGCGGCCGTCCCGCCCGCCCGACCAGCGTCTGCGCCACCCGCGAGGCGTGGCCCTGCGGCGTCATCCGGCCGTCGAAGAACTCCGTCTCGGCGACATAGCCGGGTGCGACGACGTTGGCCGTCGCGCCGTCCGGGCCGAGCTGTGCCGCCAGGTCCATCACCCAGCCGTGCAGCGCCGCTTTGGCTGCGGAATAGGGGCCGCCACCGCCTCGCTGCGCGGCGATCGAACTCAGCAGCACCACCCGTCCGCCCGGACGTCGCAACAGCGGCAGCACCGCCTCGGTGAGCAGCACCGCGGTGAGCACGTTGGTCTCGAAGGTGGCCCGCCACTGGTCGGCCACAGCGGTCAGCCCTGCGCCGTCGCGGCCGACGTATCCGCCCGCGTTGTTCACCAGTACGTCCACCACCCGCCCGGCCAGCGCCACAGCGACGCGCTCGGCCCCCGCGGGCACGCTCAGGTCGGCGGTGATCGTCGTCACCGCCGCCCCGGTCGCCGCACGGATGCCTGCGGCGGACTGTTCGAGCACGTCCGCCCGGCGTCCGATCGCGACGATGTCGTGTCCGCGTGCGGCCAGTGCCAGCGCGGTGGCCGAGCCGATGCCGGTGCCCGCACCACTGATCACCGCCAGCGGCCTGTTCTCCCCATGATCGTTCATGCGGCGACCCTACCGTCGACACGCCCTCGCACCCGGCCCACCGACACCCCCCGCCTCGACACACGGACGCGCCCGACGCCCCGACGCGAGCGAGCCGGACGTCAGTTTCGGGGAAACTGCACGGATCGCACCATTGATTCGTGCAGTTTCCCCGAAACTGCAGATGATCACGCGCGGACGCACGAGCGCCGACCACAGGTAGGGGTGACCCGCGACGGGGCGAAGGTCGCCAGGAAGGGGCTCGTGCGGCGGCGGGAAGTGGGGCAGGATGCCAGACGTGAATAGTGTTCGCGTCGCCGCACCCGCCGACCTGCCGGCCCTGGCCACCACCCTGGCCGAGGCGTTCGGCGACGACCCGGTATGGACCTGGATGGTTCCCCCGCACGGCCGCCCCGCCCGGCTGGAGCGCATCTTCGGCGCCCTACTGCGGTATGCGATCCCGCGCGGCCACGTCTACACCACGGCAGACCGGCAGGCGGTCACGATGTGGGCCCCGCCGCACGAGTGGAAGCTGCCCACCCCCGCGGTCGTCCGGGCGGCCGTGCCGCTGCTGCGGGCCACCGGCACGCGGCTGCCCCGGCTGCTGGGCCGGATGGGCGAGATAGACCGCCTGCACGAGCGCCAGCCGGCCGACCACTGGTACCTGGAGTTCATCGGCACCACGGTGGCCGCTCGGGGCACCGGACTGGGCTCGCTGCTGCTGACCGACGCGCTGGCCCGCTTCGACGCCGCCGGGCTGCCGGTCTACCTGGAGTCGTCCAACGAGCGCAACCTGAGCTTCTACCGCCGCCACGGCTTCTCGGTCACCGGACAGCCGCCGATGCGCTCCGGCCCGCCACAGTGGACGCTGTGGCGCGATCCCGCCGCGGCCTGATGGTCGCCGGGGCCACCGTCCCTAGCTTCCGCCGAGCCCGGGCACCCGGCCGAAGCGCCCCGGCCGGGGTCCGTCCAGGGCGGTCCGGGCGTCGGTTCGTGTCAATGTGGAAACATGCCCGACACATCGACGCCTGGCCCGTGGGAGCGCTTCCGCAGGTAGGGGCCGATTCGGTTACCAGCCAAGGATTTCCTGGTGGTTGCCTACAGATTCTGGGGCGATGAAGGGTCTTCCCCTCCGGCGAAGTTGTCGCTATCGTTCCAACAAACGTCCATGGGAACGCTTCCACGGATGTTCATCAATGTAAGAATTCGTCCCGTCGATGGCCCGCCCGGACGCCATCGCCGGCCGCTCCCAGAGGCGGTCGGTCGCCGATCTCCCTACGACCGGCGACCGACCTCCCTCCGGGTGCCGGAGAGGAGGTGAAGCTCGCGACTACGTCGCGTGCCAACGGCTCCCGCGCGTCACGCTGCCTCGTGACCCTGCCGCTCGGCAGACACAGGGCGTGAGCACCCGATGGGGGCGGGGACTGCCCTTCCCCGTCCCCATACCAAACGGCATTCTCCGCCTCAGCGCCCAGCAGCACCAGACTTACGCCACATGTGCGAAAGTCTTAACACCAATCTCCACCCGTCACAGGGATGAGGACAACTGTACCTGATCATGGGAGCGTTCCCATCCATGATCAGTCCTTATCCCAGTATTTGAGGAGCACCACATGCCAGGTCCTGTCGGCCGATCTCTCACCCGCCGCGCGGTGCCACGCCGTGCCGGCTGGACCGCGGCCTACGCCTCCACCGCAGCCCGCGCCGCCACCGGCGTGGCCACCCCGATCGTGGCCGCCACGCTGACGAGCAGCGACGCGACGGATCCGACGCCGGATCCGTCGCCCACCGCCACGGGGCTGCAGTTCCCCGACGGATTCGTCTGGGGCGCCGCGACGTCGGCCTACCAGATCGAGGGCGCCGCCGCCGTCGACGGCCGCGGACCGTCGGTATGGGACACCTTCGCCAAGACTCCCGGCCGTGTGCGCAACGGTGAGACCGGCGACGTCGCCACCGACCACTACCGCCGCTGGTCCACGGACCTCGACCTCATCAAGGAGCTGGGGCTGCGGTCCTACCGCTTCTCCGTCTCCTGGCCCCGGGTGGTGCCCGGCGGCAGCGGCCCCGTCAACCGCAAGGGCCTGGACTTCTACCGCCGGCTGGTGGACGGCCTGCGCGAGCGCGACATCACCCCGATGGTGACCCTCTACCACTGGGACACCCCGCAGGAGCTGCAGGACATCGGCGGCTGGGAGAACCGCGACACCGCCTTCCGCTTCGCCGAGTACGCCGCAGTGCTGGCCGAGGCGCTCGGCGACGTCGTGCCCAACTGGCTCACCCTCAACGAGCCCAAGACCGTCGTGCAGAACGGCTACCTGTACGGCTCGCACGCCCCCGGCAAGCGCGACGAGGCCGCCGCCTACGTGGTCGCACACCACCAGCTGCTCGCGCACGGCCTCGCCGTGCAGGCGATGCGCCCGCACCTGGGCCCGCAGACCCGGATCGGCCCCGCGCTGAACCTGCACCCGTGCTACCCCGCCGACGAGAGCGCCGAGGCGCAGCAGGCCACCGTGCTGTACGACGGCTACGAGAACCGCCTCTACCTCGACCCCATCCTGAAGGGCCACTACCCGCAGGACGTGCTGGACGACGTGGCCCGGTTCTCGCCGATGCAGCAGCACATCAAGGACGGCGACCTCGAGGTCATCTCGTCGCCGGTGGAACTGCTGGCCGTGCAGTACTACTGCCCGATCTACGTCACCGGCGCCGGTGAGACGGTGCGCAAGCACCCCACCAGCGAGGCGTTCTGGCAGCAGATCTACCCCGAGGGCATGTACGACATCCTGACCCGCATCAAGAAGGACTACGGCGACATCGCGCTGACCATCACCGAGAACGGGCTGCCCTGCCCCGACGTGATGGGCCCCGACGGCACCGTGCAGGACACCGGCCGCATCGCCTTCCTGCGCGACCACTTCGCCGCCACGCACCGGGCCATCACCGACGGGGTGAACCTGGAGAGCTACCACGTGTGGTCGCTGATGGACAACTTCGAGTGGCAGGAAGGCTACGACGAGCGGTGGGGCCTGGTCTACGTCGACTACGCCTCCCAGCAGCGCACCCCCAAGGCCAGTGCGCGCTGGTACAGCGGAGTGATCCGCGACAACGGCCTGTAGAGCCTCCTCGGCGGTGGGTGACCCTCGCGTCCACGCTGCCGGGTGACTGGGCCGGGTGACCTCAACGGTCGCCCGGCCCGTAGCGTTTCCAGCCGTCAGGCCGCAAGCGACCGCGCCAGCGCCGCGAGGTCGCCGTGCAACCGCTCGCCGACCTCCCAGGCCAGCGTGTCCCCCTCGCCCACCCGCTGGTCGATCTTCTCGTGGGCCGCCTGCACCTGGGTTGCCAGCAACGCTCCGGTCGGCCTGGCCTGGACCAGGTTGTTCACGGTGTTGCGCAGGTCGGTCGCAACGTCGGTGCGCACCCTGCCGTCGCGGGCCGCGTCGTCGATCGTCTTCAGCGCGGCGTCCTGCGCCTGCTTGACGGTGAGCACCGGCGCCGGCGACGGGCCGGGGCTCTGCCCCGCCGGGGGCGGCGTGCTCGCAGCGGGCCGCGAACCGTTCGCGGTGGCTGAGAGGGCGGGGGTCGGGGAGGTCGTGCCGGACGGGGCCGCCGACGCGGACTGCGCGCCGAAGCCGGGCGTGCTCGCCGGGGGCGTGCCCACCGCCTGGCCCGGGTCCCGCGGCGACTCCCGGGTGGGCAGCGTCCACACCAGCACGCCGAGCACCGCGACCCCGGCCGCCGCGGCCGCCATCGGCAGCAGCCGCCGCGGCGAGCGGGCGGGCACCGCACGCAGGACGCGGGCGACCTCGGCGGCCGTCGGGCGCGTCGCGGGATCGCGGCGCAGCGCGGCGGTCACCACCGAGGCCACCGAGCGGGGCAGCCCGAGCACATCCGGCGGCGCCACGGGGCCGTGGTCTGCCGCGACGTCGTCCCAGCCGCGCACCCGGAACGGCGGGCGGCCGGTGAGCATCTCGTAGAGCACCACACCGAGGGCGTACACGTCGGTGGCGGGTTCGGCGGGCATGCCGTCGAGGCGCTCGGGGGCGACGTACGCCGGGGTGCCGAAGCTGGCGCCGGTGCTGTCGTCGTCGGGTTCGCCGACGCGGGCCGCGATGCCGAAGTCGAGGACGGTGACCTGCTCCCCGTGCACCATCACGTTGTCCGGGGTGATGTCGCGGTGCACCACGCCCCGACGGTGCGCCACCTCCAGCACGGCGGCGATGCGTACGCCGATGCGCACCGCCTCCCGCCAGGGCAGCGCACCCAGCGCGATCCGGTCGGCCAGCGGCTCTCCGGCCACCAGCTGGAGCACGATGACCGCGATCTCCTGCCCGTCCGGAGTGCTGGTGCGCACGAAGTCGTGCACCCCGGCCACGTCCGGGTGGTTCAGGCGGGCCACCGCCCACGCCTCACGCCGAGCCAGCTCGCGCAGCCGCTCGTCGCCGGACAGCCGCGGGTCGAGCACCTTCAGCGCCACCAGGCGGTCCAGCGTCTCGTCGCGGGCCCGCCAGATGACCGCCATGCCGCCGACACCGATCCTGTCGATCAGTCGATACCGCTCGACCATCAGGTCGCCGGCGCGCAGCGGGTAGGCGTACTCGGTCATGAACGGCACGTTGCTGCATGATCCGCTGTGGTGTCAACGGTTGCCCGGACACGATTCCGGATCGCTTGAACGATCCAGCTCCCCACCGGTCCGGGTCCTCGCGACCCCGGTCACCGGACGGCGACCGCACGTCCCTCCTGTTGGGACAGCTGCGCCGCCTCCAGCACCGACACGACCTCGCGGGCGAAACGCACGTCGCACGGGTGCGCCGGGCCGCCCTCGCCCGGATGGCGTGCCTGCACGAGCAGCTCGTCGATCGCCCGGCCGAAGGCGGCCACCGGGTCGCCGGAGCCGCCGGGCAGGTCCAGCACGCCGGCCTCGCCGTGCAGCTGGTACTCGAACAGCAACGCCGTCGGTGGGGCGTCCAGCGTGAGCATCAGCACGCTGACCGCGCCGCTCTCATGGCGGGCCAGCACGTGGCTGGTGGCGTGCGCGCCGGCCAGCGAGGTCACCTCGGTCACCGGGCCCAGCACGGGCAGCAGCCGCGACAGCGCGTGCGGGCCGATGTCCCACAGGCCGCCGTGCACCTTGCGCCAGGCCGACTCGCTGTACGGGCCGCCCTGCGCGAAGATCGAGGCGTACATGGTGACCCGGGCCGAGCTCCAGCCGCCCGCGGCGGCCGCCTGCTCCAGCGACTGCGTGACGTCGGGGTCGAAGCGGGCGGTGAAGAAGACCACGCTGGCCACGCCGGTCTCGGCGACGGCGTCGACCACGCGGTCGGCGTCGGCGGTCGTGAGCGCCAGCGGCTTGTCCAGCAGCAGGTGGCGGCCCGCGCGGGCGGCGCGCTCCGCGATCGGCGCCTGCACGTCCGGCGGCAGCGCCACCGCGACGGCGTCCACGTCGGCGATCAGCGCGTCGATGTCGGCATAGGGGCGGGTGCCCAGCCGCGACGCGAGCGCGGCGGCCTTGGCCGGATCGCGGCCCCATACGCCGACGAGCTCGGCCTCGGGGTGGGCCACCAGTGCCGCGCCCTGGGTCTGCTCCGCCCAGTAGCCCGTGCCGAACAATCCGAATCGCATGAAGATCAGCCTAGTCGCCCACCGGTCCGGCGCGGCGGCGGCCTGTGCGCGCCCGGCCTCGGCCGCCACGGCGGCGACGCGGTGCCGTTCAGGCCTTGGCGACCTCGTCGAGATAGCGCTGCTGCAGCGCGGTCGGCAGGCTCGGGTCGTGGAAACCGCCGAAGGCCCACGGCTCGTACTGGTCGGGCAGCATGGCCTTGACCCGGTCGGGGTAGCCCAGTCCCGCCTCGGCGATGCGCACCCGCGGCGGGTCGGTCAGCTCGACGACGACCGGCCCGGAGATGCGGGCGGCGAAGTCCCACGGCTGTCCCGGCTCCCCGGCGGCGCAGAAGAAGTACGCGTACACCACGCGCACGTCGGCTGCCCGGGTCGCGTCCGCTGGCTCCATGCCCATGGTCTCCGCCGTGCACAGCACGGTGTCCTCGGCGGCGACGTCGTGGCCGTGCTCATGGTGCTCGGACGGCGACGACTGCGCCAGGATCACCGCGACGCGGTCGGCGAGCACGTCCTTCAGATCCGCGGGCGCCGCCACGGCGAACAGCCCGGCCACCAACGCCAGCGCCAGCAGCTCGGGCAGGAGCCACCAGGCGTTGCGGCGTACCGCGGACATCGACACGCCGCACATGCTCGCACCCGCGATGGCACGGCGCAACCATTGCCGACGTGGTTGATCACATGGTGGAATGTCGATGCCGTGGTGCTGCGAGGGCAGACGTGGAGCGCGCCGCGGCCTGTGCGTGAGCCGCGCCGACGCGACGGATCGTCCCTTACCCCTGTCCCCGGTCCACCGTGGCCGCGGCAGGGGTGATCCCGCATCCGCAGCACGGCTCGTCCCGTCCACTCCGGTCTTCCCCGCGGTCCGCCCCTACGGCGGCGCCGCCGGGATCCTCCGCCGGACGTGGCGCGCGCCCGTGCTGGAAAGGACAGCACATGAACAAGCTGAAGGCCGCCGCTCTGGCGGCGGCCGCCACGCTCGCCGCCGGCCTCGCCATCACGATGATCAATCCCGGCACCGCGGCGGCGCACGGCGCGCTGCTCACCCCGGGCAGCCGCACCTACCTGTGCTATCTGGACGGCAAGTCCAGCACCGGTGAGATCAAGCCGACCAACGGCGCCTGCCAGAACGCGGCCGCCGTCGGCGGCACCCAGCCGTTCTACGACTGGTTCGGCGTGCTGCGCTCCGACGGGCAGGGCCGCACCCGCGGCTTCATCCCCGACGGCGCGCTGTGCAGCGGCGGCTTCACCAAGTTCGCGGGCTTCGACGCGCCGCGCAGCGACTGGCCGCTGACCCACCTCACCTCCGGCGCCAACCACAGCTGGCGCTACAGCAACTGGGCCGCCCACCCGGGCTGGTTCTACCTCTACATCACCAAGGACGGCTACAACCCCAACCAGGCGCTCACCTGGGCGAACATGGAAGAGCAGCCGTTCCTGAGCATCGACCACCCGCCGATGTCGGCCCCGGCCCCGGACGGCTACTACTACTGGAACGGCAATCTGCCCTCGGGCAAGTCCGGCCGGCACGTCATCTACTCCGTCTGGAAGCGCTCGGACAGCCAGGAGACCTTCTACGGCTGCTCGGACGTCATCTTCGACGGCGGCAACGGCCAGGTGACCGGCATCAACAACCCGCCGACCACCCCGTCGCCGATCCCGTCCGCGTCGGCCTCGCCGTCGCGGCCGCCGTCGGCGTCGCCGTCGCCCAGTGCCGCCTCACCGCGGCCGAGCAGCCCGGCGCCGTCGACGCCTGGACCCGCGACGCCGTCCGTCCCGCCGGGCGCCTGCTCGGCGACGTACACCCAGATCGGCAACTGGAACAACGGGTTCCAGGGAGAGGTCAAGGTGACCGCGGGCGGCACCGCGATCACCGCCTGGACGGTGAAGGCCACCTGGGCCAACGGCCAGACCGTGAACCAGAGCTGGAGCAGCACCTACACCAACGCCACCGGGTCCACCACGTTCAAGAACGTGGCCTGGAACGGCAGCCTCGGCTCGGGTGCCAGCACCACGTTCGGGTTCCTGGGCAACCACAGCGGGACCAACAACCCGCCGACGTTGACCTGCACGAGTCCGTGACGCACCGATGAACGGTGGCGCCCCCGTCCGCGGGGGCGCCACCCGTCGGCACGGCTCAGGGCCGCCCCGGCGTCCCGTACTTCTCGACCACCTCGAACGGCGTCTGCGCGAACCACTCGGTTTCCCCTGCGGGCAGGCAGTTCAGCGCGACGTTGACGCCGAGGCCGTCGCAGTGCTGCGCGGACAGGACGAGGTACACGGCGAACGTGTGCGTGCCCGGACGCAGCGGCTTGAGCGCAGGCGACGGGAAGGTCGCGAACGGCAGGCCGTCCTCGCCCACGAACGTTCGCAGCACCTCGGGGCCTGCGGTGACGACCCGCTCCCGGTCGGTGCCGCCGTCGATCACGTACTTCGCGCTGCGGAACTTCGCGCTGAGGTCGTCGATCGGGGCGGGCAGTTCGGGGGTGTACCCGGCCGGGTAGACGGCCCCGTCGGGGCCGGCCGCCGTGGTCCACGAGTTCGCCAACACGACCCACCGCTCGCCGGCGAGCACCTCCAGGCAGATCGGCGGGCTGACGATGCGCTCTTTGATGCCGTAGATCTGGTTGAGGTTCGCGCCCGAGGGCGTGATGCAGTCGTGCTCGGCCGGCGGAGCGGCCTGCGCGGCGCCGCCGGTCAGGGCCGTCGCCAGCGCGAGGCCGGCGAGTGCGGCGAACATTCGCCAAGGTCTCATCGAGACCGCCTTCCATGTCGGGATAGGTGCATAACCGCAGGTCACGCGGCCAAGACAGCATCGCCTCAGGCGGCCCGGCAAACGGCGGGACACGCCGTCGGGCGACGTGCGGGTGAGGGCTCGCGCCTGTCGGGAGAGGCGGGCGGCGCGGATGACCGTGGCCGGAGGCGTGTCCGGGCCGCTCGGCCTAGTAGACGGCGCTGTGCAGGTCCAGCCGGCGCAGCACGTCGTCCACCGCCTCGGGCTCGCGTGTCCGGTGGTCGAGCACCGCGGCCCGCGAGGCCGCCAGCAGCTCCGCCCGCACGTCACCGAGGCGCTGGCGCTGGCGTACCCAGTCGTCGTCCTCCGCCTCCTCGTCGACGAGAATGGCGCGCTGCCACTGCGCCAGCCGGTGCGCGGTCTCCGCGCTCACCGTGCCGTCGGCCCGCAACTGCTCCAGGCGGCGTTGCCCGGCCTCCTGGGCCATCGCGATGACCTCCTGTTCGGCCTGGCGGCGGCGTTTCGCGCCGGTGCTCAGCCCGAGCCGCTTCACGAGCCAGGGCAGCGTCACGCCGGGCAGCAGCAGGGTGACCACGGCGACCACCGCCGCCACGAACACGATCTGCGAGCGGGCCGGGAAGTCCCTGGGCAGTGCCAGCGCGGTCGCGATGGTGACCACCCCGCGCATGCCCGCCCACGCCACGATCAGGGTCTCGCCCCACCCCACCGGCACGTCCGCGGGATCGCGCGAGCCCATCCGCTTGGCCAGCCCGCCGACGCCGAACATCCACGCGAAGCGCACCGCCACCAGGGTGAGGCAGATCAAAATCGCGAAGCGGGTGTACGGCCACACGCCCGCGTCCAGGTCGTCGAGCGCCTCGATGAACTCCAGCCCGATCAGCCCGAAGGTGAAGCCGGTGACCAGCTCCTCCACCACGTCCCAGAAGTTGCGTCCGGACAGCCGCCCGGCGACGTCGTCGGGGTCGGCCCGGGTCGCGCCCAGCCAGAACCCGGCCGCGAGCACCGCCAGCACCCCGCTGGCGTGCACGGAGTCGGCGGTGAGATACGCGGCGTACGGGGTGAGCAGGCTCAGCCCGGCCCGCAGCTCGGCGGTCGGCAGCCGGTCGAACAGCCAGCCGAAGACGATCCCGGCGGCCAGGCCGACGCCGGCGCCGGCCGTGGCCGTGTAGCCGAACGAGGCGACCGCGCTCCAGACCGACAGCGTTCCGGTGAGCACTCCGGCCACCGCGACCTGGTAGATGGTCAGCGCGGTGACGTCGTTGAACAGCCCTTCCCCTTCGAGCAGGGTGACGGTGCGGCGGGGCAGGCCCAGCCGGCCGGCCATCGCGGAGACGGCGGCCGGGTCGGGCGGGGAGGTGATCGCGCCGAGCACCACGGCCGCGCCCAGCGCCAGCGCGGGGTGGACGGTGGCCGCGACGGCGGCGACCGCGGCCGTGGTCACGAAGACCAGGGCGACCGCGAGCAGCAGGATGGGCTTCCAGCCGCGCGCGAAGCGCCGCCAGGAGCTGCGCTGGACCGCGGCGAACAGCAGCGGCGGCAGCAGCACGGGCAGGATGACTTCGGGATGCAGGGACAGCGAGCGGCCGGGCAGCAGGCCGAGCGCGGCGCCGAACACGGTGGCCACCACGGGCGCCGGCAGTCGCAACCGTGCGCCGACCGGCACGCAGAGCAGACCGAGCACCAGCAGCACGAGGATGACGGTGCGTTGGTCCATACCGCCCATTGCACGTCATGACCTGGCGTTAACAGCGGCACGACACGATCAAGAGACGGCCATGGATTTCGTGCGAGTTTGTTGGTAGTCTCGCCGAAGTAACGACGGCAGCCACCCTGCCGCGGGCAGAGAGCACCGCCCGCTCCGGTGATGATCGGGCACCGGAGCGGGCGGGCAACTGCGAGATTTATGGTCGGTGCGTGCGGTCGCCTCGCGGCGAGTGGCGCGACACGGCTCCAGCCGAACGGTATTCCGTGAAGGCTTTTGTAAGTGAGGCCCGGGGACACTGTCCACGCACCGACCTCGACCACCTTAGCTCCGAAATCCGCGCGCGCCGAACACCGCCGCCGTGACGATCTTCACGATGGTGCGGGAATATCACCCGGACGCGCGGGCCTGCCCCCTGCTCGATCGGGTTCCCGACGGCGGCCGGATCCGACCGGATGGCGCTTGATCTGCACTGGTCTTGCCGCAAGGATGTGCGAGTGTCAACAGACCCCTCCATCTCCCGCACGCCTCGACGCCGCAAGAGCGCCGCCTCAGCGGTCGCCTCCGGACAGACGACCGCCGCCGACGGCTCGATCCGCACCCGGCTCGGGCGCGACGCCGACAACGACATCGTGCTGGCCGACCTGCAGGCCTCACGCCACCACGCCGAGATGCGCCGCCTCGGCGACGCCTTCCACATCGTCGACCTGGGCAGCCGCAACGGCACCTTCCTCAATGGACGGCAGGTGCAGAAGGCAACCCTGATGCACGCCGGCGACATCGTCTCGATCGGGCGGCACGAGCTGCTCTTCGACGGCGTGCAGCTGCACGACCACGTCGACACCGGCCCCGCGTCGATCATCGCCGACGACCTCACGGTGCGCCTGGGCAACAAGGTGCTCATCGACGACGTCAGCTTCGCCCTGCCCGAGGGCAGCCTGCTCGCCCTGATCGGCCCCAGCGGCTGCGGCAAGTCCACGCTGCTCAAGGCACTGACCGGGCTGCGCCCGGCCACCCAGGGCCGGCTCTGGTACGGCGGGCGCGACCTCTACGCCGACTACGCCCAGTTGCGCTACCGCATCGGCATGGTGCCCCAGGACGACGTGCTGCACAAGCAGCTCAAGGTGCGCACCGCGCTGCGCTTCGCGGCCGCGCTGCGCTTCGCCGACGACGTGCCGCGCAAGGTGCGCTGGGCCAAGGTCGACGAGGTCATGGACACCATGCGGCTCACCCCGCGCGCCAAGGCCCGCATCGACGTGCTCTCCGGCGGCCAGCGCAAGCGCGCCTCGGTGGCGATGGAGCTGCTCACCGAGCCGTCGCTGCTGTGCCTGGACGAGCCCACCTCGGGCCTGGACCCGGCGCTGGACAAGGAGGTGATGGGCGAGCTGCGGGAGCTGGCCGACAAGGGCAAGACCGTCGTCGTCGTCACGCACAGCGTGCTGCACCTGGACATCTGCGACCGGGTGCTGGTGATGTGCCTGGGCGGCACGATGGGCTACTTCGGCCCGCCGGACCAGCTGCTCGCCTTCTTCGGCGCCGAGGACTACGCCGACGTCTTCACGAAGATCACCGAAGAGCCGGAGCGGTGGACCCGAGCCTTCCGCAACTCCCCGCTGTACGCCCGCTACGTCAGCGCGGTCACCCCGTCCAACCGGGCCGAGCCCGCCGTGCTGCCGGTGCCGCCCGCGCCGGCCGACGTGGTGTTCGACCCGACGGCGACCCAGCAGCCGCTGGTGCCGACGCAGCGCACCGACGAGCCCGACCTCACGGAGCCCGTCGCGGTGCTGCCCGTGCCCGACGCACCGGTCGACGACGCCGAGCCCGCCTCGGTCAGCGTCGACGACGCCCTGGCCCGGGTCAGGCCCAACGTGGCCGCCACGAAACCCGGCCGGGCCAACATCGACCGGCGGAAGTTCTCACTGTTCGCGCGGAACCCCAGCGCGCCCATCCGGCAGTACTTCACGCTCTGCCTCCGGATGATCAACGTCATCCTGTCGGACCGGGGCTTCAGCGCGTTCCTGCTGGCCATGCCGCTGATCCTGGCGGTGCTCGCCTATACGGTCCCGGGCTCGGACGGCCTGGTCAAGCTGCCCGGTTTCAGCCTGCAGGCACAACAGCTCCTGGTGGTGCTGGTGACCGGTGCGGCCTTCCTGGGCACCGCCGCCTCGGTCCGGGAGATCGTCGCCGAAGCGCCGATCTACGCCCGGGAACGGGCCGTGGGTGTGTCGGCCGCGGCATACCTGAGTTCGAAGATCACGGTCTTCTTCATCATCAACACCGCGCAGGTGGCACTGTTCGTCTACCTGACGCTGTTCGAGGGCCCGCCGACGGAGTCGCTGGTCATCCCGAGCCAGACCGCGGAGATCATCGTCGCCATGGTCGGCATCTCCCTGGTGTCGACGGTGTTCGGCCTGCTCGTCAGCGCGCTGGCCCGCACCACGGAGCAGACCACCCCGATCATGGTGGTCCTGGTCATGGCGCAGCTGGTGTTCTCCGGCGGCCTGTTCGTGCTGGCCGGGCAGCAGGTCATGGAGATCATCTCCTGGATCTTCCCGACCCGCTGGGGCTTCGGCGCGGCGGCGGCCACGGTCGACGTCGGCGCGATGCTGCCCAAGACCTTCCAGGATCCGCTGTTCACGCACACCGCCGAGAACTGGATCAAGTGCATGGTCCTACTCGGCGTGCAGATGATCGTGCTGATCTTCCTCACCCGCCTGGCGCTGCGCCGCCACGAGCCCGGCCGCTCCTGACCGGTCCGACCACGGAGCCCCGGCCCCGCCACCACACCGGCGGGGACGGGGCTCCGTCCATCTCCGGCCCCCACCCAGCACGAAGATCTGTTTGTGGACGCTGGACGTTGCCAGGGCGACGTCCAGCGTCCACAAGAACAGATCATGTACGGCCGGCGACGATCAGGCCGGGCCGCGGCTCATCGGACGTCGTCAGATGTTTCGCGGCGCGCGGCGGCGATGCCGGGTGCCACGGCGACTACCAGGGGAATCGCGCACAGCAGCAGCGTCGTCGTCACGGACAGCCGCTCGGCCAGCAGGCCGGCCGCGACCGCGCCCAGCGGCTGGCCGACGCCGAAGGTCAGCATGCGGCCGACGATGTTCACCCGGCCCTGCAGGTGCTCGGGCGTCAGCGCCTGCCGGACGCTGATGCCGTTGACGATGACGAACATCGACGCGACACCCCACGCGGCCAGCAGCGCCACGCCCACCGGCCAGCTCGGCGCGAACGCCAGCCCGACCAGCACGACGGCGCCCGCGGCCATGCCGACCAGGGTCAGCGGCTGCGGGGCGAACCGCCGCGACAGCCGCGGCAGCAGCAGGGTGGCCAAAAGCGCGCCGACGCCGCCGGCCGCGAACATCAGGCCGAGCCTGCTGTCACTCTGGCCGATGCCGAACCGCCGGTCCGCGTACACGACCAGCAGGCCGATCAGCGCACCGCCGCTGAACGCGCTGCTCACCCCGAGTGCGGTGAACAGCCTGATGGTCGGTTCCGTGAACAGGAACCGCAGCCCCTCCCGCACGTCGGCCAGCAGGCTGCGGCCGGACCGCTCGGCCGCGTCGCGGGGCAGGTTGAGCGGTCGGCCGATGGCGTACACCAGCGCCGCCGCGACGGCGAAGCTGACCGCGTCCACGGCGATGGAGGCACCGGCCCCGATCGACGCGATCATCAGGCCCGCCAGCGCAGGCATGGCGATCTGGGCGGCCGTGCTCGCCGACCACACCCGGCTGTTGGCCTCCACCAGCTGTTCGGCCCGCACGAGGGTGGGCAGCGCGCCGAAGCTCGCCGCGTCGAACCACACGCCGACGCTGGCCACCAGCCAGGCCACCGCCAGCAGGTGCCACCAGGCGGGTTCGGCGACCAGCGCGACGAGCGGCACGGTGGCCAGCAGCGCGCCCCTGGCCAGATCCGTCCACACCATGAGCCGCCGGCGGTCGGTCCGGTCGGCCATGGCCCCGGCGAGCAGTCCGAACACGAGGTACGGCGCCGCCGAGGCCGCGGCCAGCAAGGAGGTCAGGACCGGGGACTGCGTCTGGGCGTACACCAGCGCGGGCAGCGCCACCGCGGTGACCGCGGAGCCGGCCACCGAGACCACCCGTGCCGCCCACAGCCGGACGAAGTCGCCGTCGCGCCACAGGCTCACGGCACGGGGTGACTCCTGCTCGGAGAGAATCATCGCGGGAGCATAGTGCGGCTCAGGCGACCGCGCTGTCCCCGCTGGAGCGAGCCCGCCGCGCGATCGATCAGTGCAGGCAGAACTCGTTGCCCTCGGGGTCCTGCATGACCTCGCCGTAGTGGTCGGCGCCCTCGGTATGCAGCACCCGCAGGCGGGTGGCACCGGCCGCGATGAGGCGCTCGGCCTCTGCCGCGACGCGCTCGCGGCGGATCTCCAGCGGGACGCTGCGGCCGCCGCTGACCGCGAGGTCCAGGTGCAGGCGGTTCTTGCCCGCCTTCGACTCCGGCACCTGCTGGAACCAGAAGCGCGGCCCGACGCCGTCCGGGTCCTCGATCGAGTCGAGCTCGTCGGCGCCCTCCAGCTCCTCCTCCGGGATGCCCTTGCTGAGCCAGTACGAGCGCCAGGTGGGGTGCCCGTCCGGCGGCTGCTGGGGCTGGTAGTGCAGCGCGAGCGCCCAGAACTCCACCAGCCGTCCCGGGTCCGCGCAGTCGATCGTCACCTGGATCCGTGTCGCCATCAGTCCACTCCTTCGCCTTGCCCGGTCAATCCCGCC
Source organism: Catellatospora paridis (assembly GCF_009720365.1). GTDB lineage: Bacteria > Actinomycetota > Actinomycetes > Mycobacteriales > Micromonosporaceae > Catellatospora > Catellatospora paridis. The sequence goes on from NZ_ML769324.1 coordinate 80,598, forward strand.
GTTCTAACAGGAGGGTCCGACAGGAGCCGGGGTCAGGATGCCGGGACGCGAGCGGCCAGGGGGCGGCCGGTCAGGCGGCGGTACGCCAGGAACAGTTCGCAGCCCAGGCACAGGCCGAAGACGGCGTTGAGGAAGGCCGCGGCCAGCGCGAAGGAGGCGGCGATCGCCCCGGCCAGCGGCGAGCCGAGCAGGTAGCCCAGGGTCGCGACGGCGGCGAAGACGAAACCGACCGCCTGCGCGAAGCGCACCGGGGCCAGCGGCTCCAGTTCGGCCGGCTTGCCGAGGCGCGGGGCGACCAGGGTGCGGTAGACCAGCCCGTACGGGCCGAGGCGGGGTGACGCCGCGGTCAGCGCGAACACGGCCGCCTGCGCCAGGGCCAGCCAGCCGGAGCCGGTGAGCAGCACGGCCACCATCACCACGGTGGTGACGGCCGCCGCGAACCGGGGGCCACGGGGGTCGGTCATGCCTTCTCCTCGGTCAGCTCGGCCGCGGCGGGCAGCAGCGGCGCGACGGCGGCCAGCACCTGGGCGCGGGTCGGCGCGCCCTGGGCCCGGCCCGCGATGCGGCCGTGCGCGTCGACGATCAGCACGGTCGGGGTCTTCCAGATGTCCAGGGCGCGGACCGCGTCCAGGCGGCTCTCCGCGTCGACCTCGACGTGGGCCACACCGGGCGTGGTGCGAGCGGCCTCGGCGCAGACGACACGGGTGGCCCGGCACGGGGCGCAGAACGCCGACGAGAACTGGAGCAGGGTGACCTGACCCGATGGCACGCCCAGCTCGGCCAGCAGGTCGGCCTGCAGGGGCGGCACGGGGTCGGCGGTGGCGGGCACGGCGCGAACCCTACCCGCCCGGCGGCGGTGGACCACGCCGTACGCGGAGGCGGCGAGCAACGCCACGCCTCCGACGATCAGCCCGGTCAGGTCCATGGTTGCCAGCGTGACACGTGATCACCCGGTCTGGCGATGATCATCCCGAGGATCGGACGCGGTTCACACTCCGGCAACGCCGTTTTCACGCACCGCGGCGCGAACCCGCCCGGCCGTCGGCTCGCATCCGGCGCAGGACACGGGCACCGGGCGCCTACGCCCGGTGCCGGCCGGGACCTGCCCGTACGGGAGCCGCCGGGAGTGCCGGGACCGCCGAGACCGGCGCGGGCGGGGTCTCGTCCTCGAACACGAGCTCGCGGCCGGCCTGGCGCACCGCCTGCTCGAACTCCTCGTCGGAGGTGTCGTCCCAGTCGGACAGCTCGCCCGACAGCCACTGCCGCCAGGCGGTCGCGATGCGGTCGTACTCGGCGGTGCCGCGCGGGGTCAGGGCCACCGTCCCGTCGACCGCGCCCAGGTAGCCGTCGACGACGTAGCGCTGGAACGCGGGCCAGAGCACCTGCGGCGGCAGGTGGTAGTGCTCGGCGATGTCGGCCACCCGGGCCTGCCCGTAGTGCTCGGCGAACAGCACCACCCGCGACAGGCACCAGGCCAGCCCGACCCCGCCGTCGACCCCGGCCGAGGCCAGCACCTGCGGTGCGACGGCGTTGCCCTTCTGCCGCCAGACCGTGGCGACGGCCCGCTCCAGCTGCTCGGTGCGGTCCGGCGACTCCGGCATGCCGAAGCCCTCGCCGAGATCCGTGGCCGCGGCGCGAGCCGTGTCGCGCAGCGGCACCTGCTTGAGGAACAGTGCGATGAACGCGGCCAGCAGACCCACCGGCACGGCCGACATGAACACCATCTGCAACGCCTCGGTGTAGCCGCCGACCACCAGCAGCCGGATCGGGGCGGGCAGGCTGTGCACGCCGGCGGGGCTCTCCAACCGGCGCGGGTCGAGCGCCCCGAGCAGCGGTCCGAACCGCTCCAGCTGCGTCTGCAGCGAGTGTGTGTACACCGTGCCGAACAGCGCCACCCCGAACGCGCTGCCGAGCGTGCGCAGGAACGTCACGCCGGAGGTGGCCACGCCGAGGTCGTGGTAGTTGACGGTGTTCTGCACGACGATGGTGAGGGTCTGCATGCTCATGCCCAGCCCGAGGCCCAGCACGAACAGGAACGCCGACTCGACCCACAGCGTGGTCAGCGCGGTCATCTGCGCCAGCAGCCACATGCCGAGCGCCGTGATCAGCCCGCCCGCGACCGGGAACCACTTGTAGTTGCCGGTGCGACCGACGATCGTGCCGCTGGCGATCGAGGTGATCAGCAGGCCGAACACCAGCGGCAGCATGCGCAGGCCCGACGCGGTCGCCGAGGCGCCCTGGACGTACTGCATGAAGGTCGGCAGGAAGGTCAGCGCCCCGAACATGGAGAAGCCGACGATGAAGCTGAGCAGCCCGCAGACGGTGAACACCGGATTGCGGAACAGCCGCATCGGCAGCATCGGCTCCCGTGCCCGCAGCTCCACGACCACGAACAGCAGCAGTGCGACCAGACCGCCGACGCCCAGCCCGATGATCTCCGGGGACAGCCATGGGAACTCCGTGCCGCCCCAGCTGGTCATCAGGATCAGGCAGGTGGAGGCGACCGCGATCATGGCGATGCCGAGGTAGTCGATGATCGGGCGGCGGGAGGTGGGCAGCTTCGGCATGGTCGAGCCGCAGATGAGCATGACCAGCAGGCCGAGCGGGATGTTGATGTAGAACGCCCACCGCCAGGACAGGTGGTCGGTGAACAAGCCGCCCAGCAGGGGTCCGAGCACGGTCACCACGCCGAAGACCCCGCCCAGCGCGCCCTGGTACTTGCCGCGCTCGCGCAGCGGGATGTAGTCGGCGATCAGGGCCATCGCGGTGACCAGGATGCCGCCCGCGCCGGCACCCTGCACGCCGCGCCAGGCCACCAGCCAGGCCATGTTGTGCGCGAACCCGCAGAAGAACGAGGCCACGATGAAGACCGCGATGCTGATCTGGAACAGCAGCTTGCGCCCGAACAGGTCGCCCAGCTTGCCGGCCAGCGCGGTGGCGATCGTCTCGGCCAGCAGGTACGCCGTCACCACCCAGGACAGGTGCGACGCCCCGCCCAGGTCCCCCACGATGGTCGGCAGCGCCGTTCCCACGATCGTCTGGTCCAGCGCCGCCAGCAGCAGCCCGAGCGCCACCGTCCCGAATACGGCGTTACGCCGCACCGAGCTCAGCTCGCCACTGCGGTCCATGTGATCACGATAATGGCGTATCCGCCTCATGTTCCGGGTTCACCCGTGATCCACCGACTTGCCGGGCACCTGTGCGTATCTTGACCGCGGATACGCCCGGTTGCCAGGCAAATCGGTGGATCGTCGCGTCGCCGCGGCCGGCCTACCCCGCCGGGAGGGGACCCGGCCCGCGCATCGGGGGATGGCCGCGGGCCGGGGGTTCGGGTCAGCGGGTGAAGCCCGCGGTGATCCGGGTGAACTCCCAGTCGGGCTGGGCGATGCCGCTGCAGGCGGCCTGGACTCCGCCGCCGGCGCAGCCGCGGTCACGGTTGACCGACCAGAACGCCAGGCGCGCGATCGCGTTGGCGTTGGCCCAGTCCTTGATCTGGGTCCAGGTCGCGGTGCTGGTCAGCTCCTGCTGGTCGGACAGGCCGTTCATGCCGGAGATGCCCAGGTGGGCGTTCGCCGTGGCGTCGTTCCAGCCGAACGCCGTCTTCAGCGCGTTGCGCAGGCCGACCGCCGCGTTGACCGTGCTCTGGTACATGTTGGCGCCGCCGCCGAAGTCGAACGGCATGATCGTGAAGATGTCGATGTTCGCGCCCGTCGCCGCCGCCTGGTTGATCAGGCGGGTGCCCCAGTAGCTCGGGCCGGTGGTCGTGGTGCCGAACGTGAGGATCGTCTTGATGCCGGGGTTGTTCTGCTTGACGATCTTCAGCGCGCCCAGGATGCGGTCCTGCACGACCTCGCTCTCGAACTCGTCGGTGTTCTCGATGTCGACGTCGATCGCCTTGAGGTTGTACGCGTTGATGACCTGCTGGTACGCCCCCGCCAGCGCGGCCGCCGAGGAGCAGTTCGGGCCGAGCTTGTTGCCGCTCCAGCCGCCGATCGACGGCACGATCTCGCCGCCCGCGGCCCGGATCGCGTTGATGGTGGACTGGTCGGCCCCGCCGGTCAGCGGGCGGCTGCCGTCCCAGGCCGGCGTGCAGCCGCCGCCGGACAGGATGAACGCCATGGTGAACCACTTGATGCCGGTGGCGCTCATGACCGTGGCGGGCGCGGGCGGGTTGCCCCAGCCGACGTAGTAGTACGGCGCGGCGCCCTTGAAGTTCGAGGTGGGGCAGCCGGTCGTGGTGCCGCTGACGGCGTTGCTGGCCAGCGACTCACCGCTGTTGTTGTACGCCTTCACGGTGTACGTGTGCGCGGTGCAGGTGCCCAGGCCGCTGTGCGTGGCGGAGGTGCCGGTGACGGTGGCGCGCACGGTGCTGCCCTCGTACACCCGGTAGCCGGTGACCGTGCCGGTCGACGCGCCCCAGCTCAGCGAGATCGAGCTGTTGGTGACCGAGGTGACGGACGGGTTGCCGGGCTTGCCTGGCACGCCCGCCGGCGGCGGCGAGGAACTCGGCGGCGTGCCGCCGCCGCAGCTCGCACCGTTGACGGTGCAGTTGGTCGGGTTGCCCGAACCTGCGGCGTTGAAGCCGAAGCTGGTCGACGCGCCGGCGGCGAGGGTGCCGTTCCAGCCCACGTTCGTCGCGGTGACGTGCTGGCCCGAGGTGGTCACCGCGGCGTCCCAGAACACGCCCATGGTGGTGCCGGCGGGCAGGTCGAACTGCACGTTCCAGCTGGTGATGGTGGACGAAGTGTTGTTGGTGACGGTGAACTTGCCCTCGTAGCCGGTACCCCAGCTGGAGACCTTGGTGAACGTCGCGGTCGCGGCGTGGGCCGGCGACGACGCGACGAGGGACAGTGCGCCGGCCAGCAGCGCCACGCCGAGCGTGGCGAGCCCGGCCCGCAGGGACCTTCTCATGAGGCGGTGGTCCTTTCGAGGTAGCGCGCGGCGGGCGACGGCTGCGGGGAGCACGTCGCCCGACGGCGAGCTGTGGGACGGTCATACGCTCATGAGCTTGAATGCCACACTAATTTAAAGACGGTTAACAGTAAAGAGTGTTGTCGATTCTGGCATGCGCGAAGGGGCGCCCCAACCCCGCGGAGCGCCCCCGGTCCCGTCAGCTCACCAGTTGTGGCCGGCGGCGTACGAGATCTGGGCCAGCACCGTCTGCCCGGCCGTGTTCGGGTGGAAGTAGTCCCACGTGCTCACCTGCGACAGCGCGAACGGGTAGTTGAACACCGCGTTGTCGTCGAAGTCGCAGTTGGCCCCGTAGGCCGCGCACGCCTGCGCGAGCTGGGCGTTGAAGTCGACGACCCGCTGGCGCACCCGGTCGCGGCGGTCCACATCGGCCTGCGCCGTCGAGGTCGGGTTAGCCAGCAGGGACTGGCAGATGCCGAACAGCGACCAGGTGTTGCGGGCCGACGACGAGCCCTTGCCGACCTCCCACAGCCGCTTCACGTCGGGAATGGAGATCACGGCCACCCGCGCGGTGGGCAGGCGCGTCTTGATCGTGCTCAGCGCGGTGTCGATGGACGCCCGGAACGCGGCCACCGAGGTCATGCTCGACTCGGAGCCGGTGCACGCGTCGTTCGCGCCGATCAGCATGGTCACGTAGTCGACGTTGCGGCCGGCCACGGTGTTCGCCTGGCCGGGCATGTCGGCGGCCTTCGCGCCGCTCTTGGCGTCGTTGTAGTTGCGGCCGTTGATCGCGGCGTTCTTGGCCAGGACGCGGCGGTAGTGGCTGTTGACCGAGGCGTAGCTGCCGGTACTGAACGAGCGGGCGGTGCAGTCGACGTACCAGCCGCAGGCGTTGAAGCCTCGGGTGATCGAGTCACCCATGCTGGCCATCGAGTTGGGGATGGGACCTGCGGCTGCTGCCGGGTTCGCCGACAGGACGACCGCGGCCAGGGCAGCGGCGAGCGCGAGGGACGGACGCGCGAGACGCATGGGAGCCTGCCTTCCGGGGGTACGGAAAACGCGGATAAGGGGGTACGAACCACCGCGCGGGCACGCGGTTACCGAAGGGTAATGTCCGTGTGGCCTAGGTCACAAGACCCGGAATCCCTATTGGTCGTCCGCTTCGGACAGTCCCGCGTCCCGCTGGTACGCCGCCCGTGCCGCGCCGTCGCCGAGCGCCACCTGGTCCGGCACCAGCAGCCGGTAGGCCAGGTCCCGGCCGGACTGCGGCAGCAGCGCCAGCAACCGGGTCAGCGGGTCCAGCCGGCCCGGCACGAACACCTCGAACCGGGGACGCCTGATCACCCGCTCCACCGCCGCGGCGACGGTCTCCGGGCGCAGCCTCGGCACCCCGCCGTGACTGGTCCCGGCGGCCAGCTCGGTCTCCACCACCGCCGGCATGACCAGGCTGACCTGCACACCCGTGCCGCGCAGCTCGTGGCGGACGGCGGCGGCATAGCCGTACACCGCGTGTTTGGTCGCGGCGTAGGTCGCCTCGCCGGGCGGGCTGATCCGGCTCGCCGCCGAGGCGATGGTGACGATCTGCCCCCGGCCGCGGGCGCGCATCCGCGGCGCGGCGGCCAGGAACCCGTGCCGCACCCCGTGCACGTTCACGTCGAACTGCCGCCGCGCGGCCTGCGCCGGTTCCTGCGCGAACGGCCCGACCCACATCACGCCCGCGTTGTTCACCAGCACGTCGACCGGCCCGAACGCCTCCTCGGCACGGTCCAGGAACGCGTCCATGCTCGCCTGGTCGGTGACGTCCAGCCCGACCGCCAGGGTGCCGGGCAGCGCCGCGGCGGCCTGGGTCAACGCGGGCAGGTCACGGTCGCCGAGCACGACGTTGGCGCCGGCCACGGCCAGCCGCGCGCCGATCGCCAGGCCGATCCCCCGGGCCGCGCCGGTCACCGCCACCGTCAGCCCCACGACGTCCCGCCCCATGCCCCGCACCCCTTCGCCCACTCCCGCACGCGCGGGTGGCACACCCTAACGCCGCCCGCGTCCCCCACGCCTCCCCGCTTGGGTACGGCGGCCGCGGGGTGACCGTCCGGGTGGGAGTGACGGGAGTCCGGGGTTTTACAGATCGTGCGGGTGCGGGCACGATGGGTCCCATGCCTGAGGGGGGACGGCTGGCGCGTGCCCGCGAGCTGGTGAGCCGGCTCGACTTCCCGGCTGCCCAGCAACAGCTGCGCGAACAGCTCGCACTCGCCCACCAGGATCCGCGGCACGCCGACGCGACCGAGGCGGACACCGCCGCGCTGTACGCCGGAGTGCTGCTGCACCTGGGTGAGCCGCACGCGGCCCGCAGCTGGGCGGCGTACGCCCACACCGCCGCCCAGGCCCTGCACGGCGACCTGGACCGGCGCACCCTGCACGCCCTCGGCGTGCTGGCCGTCTGCCTGCACCGCACCGGCGCGCTCGACCACGCGGCGGACCTCTACCGCGACCTGGTCCGCGACCTGTCCACGGCCGACGGGCCCGACGCCGACCGCACCCTGTCCGCCCGCGCCGACGCGGCGGGGGTGGAGCACGCGCGCGGCAGCTGCGCCGACGGCCGCCGGCAGCTGTCGGAGGTGCTCGCGGCGCACCTGTCCCGGCACGGCCCCGGGCACCCGGTCAACCTGCGCATGACCATCCGGCTGGCGGGCATGTGGCGCGACTGCGGCGACTTCGACCAGGCGCACGCCCTGCTGGCCACGGCCCGGGAACAGGCCGCCACGCTGCCCGCGGACGACGACGTGCACCGGCTGCTGCAGGCGGCGGTGCGGGCCCGCGCCCAGACCGACCACCGGTGCGGCACCGCGCCCTCCGCGGAGGAGGCCGGGCGCGCGCAGGACCCCGGGCCGGGCGTGCTGCCGGTGCTGATCCCGCACGCGGAGGACCTCATCTCCGGCCCGCACCAGCCCGCACCGCGCACCGCCGAGCCCGACGAGTGGCCCGACGACGAGATCTTCGAACGCTTCGACGATCCGGCCCGCCAGGCCCGCGCCGGGCGATCCGGCCGGGCGGGCGCGCCGCCGCACCGCGGGGACGACGCCGACAGCGAATTCGATGACCTGCCCGACTACCGCGGCCCGACGCGGGAGACCGACCCGGTGCGCGCGGCGCAGGTGATTCCCGCGCTGTACCTCGCGCCCGGCCGGCCTTACGTGCCCGCCGACCCGGCCTACCCGATCGCCACGACACCCCCGGCCGGGCTGCTCGTGGCGCCGAGAACGACACCGCCCCCACGACGGCGGCGCGGAGGCGGGGCGGCGGCGCTGGCCGTGGTCGCGGCCGTGGTCGCGATCGTGGCACTGGTGGGCACGTTCATCCTGGCCACGGACCGCGGCTCGGGTGAGGCGACGCCGTCGCCCGCCGCCACCCCGAGCGGCCCGGCCCCGTCGGCGCCGCCGCCGGTGACCGGGCTGGCCGTGGCCGACCTGGGCACGCGGCTGCGGATCAGCTGGTCCTACCCCGACGGCGCGGCCGCGGCGGTGGTGCTGTCGGCCGCCCCCGCCGGGCAGCCGATGCGCGCACTGCAGTCGCTGCCCGCCGGGACGGAGACGGTCACCCTGCCCGGCTTCGACCCGCGCCGGGACTACTGCGTCACGGTCACGCTGGCGTACAGCGCCGACCAGACGGTGATGGCGGCCCCGGTGTGCACCGACCGGCGGCGGTCCCCCGCGGCCCGCCCCTGATCGCCGCTGGAGCCGTGCGCCGTCCAGGCGGATCGCTGCGACGAGCCACCGGCGCGGTCACCGGGACGACCGCGCCGCCGCCGTGGCGGCCAGCTCCCGCAGCCACAGGCTCTCCCGCTTGCGCCGCTCCATGGTCGCCAGCACCGCGGCCGGCAGCGGGGCGTGCCGCAGGTGCAGCGCGACCAGCTTGGCCAGCGTCATCACCGGTATGTCGTACGAGCTGTCCTCGGCGAACGTCAGCAGCTCGGCGACCAGGTCCGGGGGCAGCTCGTCGGGCAGCAGCGGGCACAGCGCCCCGATCACGCTGTCGACGTGCCAGCCGCGGTCGGCGCTCCGGTGCCGCAGCAGCGCCCGCAGCAGTGCCGTGAGCCGTGCCGGCGGCATCGCCGCCGCCAGCTCCAGCAGCGGCCGCATCCCGTCCACTCCCGCCGCGCCGCCCGAGCGCCGCAGCGCCACCAGCGCCGACGCGGCCGCGTCGAACTCTCCGCCGCCGGCCAGGCGCTCCACCCGGTCGAGCAGTTCGGTGTAGGTCACCAGGCCGGACATCCGCCACCCGCCCAGGCGAGACGGTCCACAATGGTCTGCATCGTCATGCCGCGGGAGTGTAGGCAGGGGCACCGACAAAGAAGATCCGCCGACCCCGGACCGCGGGTGCGGCCGGGATCGGCGGACGGTGACGGTGGACGGCGAACCGCGGTTCAGCCGGCGCGGCGATTGGCCCACAGCCGCGGGCCGTGGCCCTGGCTCGACTTGGGCGTGACCGCCTGCTTGCCGTACGCCTGCTGCTGGGTCTTCTTGCCCTTGGCCCGGCGCTCGGCGCGGTTCATGGGCTGCTGCTCGACCTCTTCCGCGGTCTCGTCCGCGGCGGGGGTCTCCGAGCTGTGATCTTCACGCATGAATGTCTCCTACGGATGCGGGCACGCCGACGCTTGCCGGTACGGGCAGGGGCGTGGTTAAAGACGGATCAGACGGCGCGGGCCCGTGGGCCGGCGCGGCACGCTCGCCGCGCAGGTGACACGGCGCGGGCGTGGGGATCACGCTCAGATGTACATGCGCAGGAGCCTAGCAGGCCGCACGATGATCCGCATCCGCGCAACGGGGCCTGCGCACGCAGCCGTGCCCGCGCCGCCGGGGCGGCACGGGCACGGCTGCGGTCTGGCAGTGCGGGTCAGACCCGGGTGAGCTTCACGGCGTCGGCGATGACATAGCCGGCTCCGCCGCTCCAGCGGCTCACCCCGACGGCGTTGTAGTCGCCGGCGGCGAGGCTGAAGGTGCCCAGGTTCACCCAGACTCCCCCGCTGCCCTGCTGGTTGACGTGCACCGTCTGATTGCCGCCGGTGGTGGCGACGACGTACGGCGTGGTCGCGTTGTAGCCCGTGTTGGCCGGATACCAGACCTCGACCCGGTAGCTGGCCGTCGCCGGGATGTTGAACTTGTACCAGGCGGCGTCCGAGACGGCCTCCGGGTTGGCGAACCGGTAGTCCGCGCCGAAGCGCTGCGCCGAGTACGTCGAGGTGCCCCAGTTGGCCGAGGCGGTGAACCGGCCCGCGGTGGTGTTGTCCACGGTCGACGTCCACGACGGCGGCGGCGTCGTGCCGTTGACCAGCTGCATGAAGTAAGACCAGTTCCAGCGGGCACCCGGGTCGGTGTGGGTCGCGCCGGGGACCTCGTTGTGGCCGATGATGTGGGCGCGGTCCCGCGGGATGCCGTACTTGCTGGTCACGCTGCGCACGATGGCCGCCGAGGCCTGGTACATGGCCTCGGTGTACCAGCCGTCCTGCTCCACGAAGCCCTCGTGCTCGATGCCGATGGACTGCGTGTTGTAGGTCCAGTTGCCGGCGTGCCAGGCCACGTCGGCCTCGCGCACCATCTGGGTGACCGCGCCGCCCTTGGACACCACGTAGTGGGCGCTGACCTGCGCGGCCGGGTTCTGGAACCAGTTGATGGCGCTGGTGTACGAACCCTGGACGGTGTGGATGACCACGTAGTTGATGTTGTAGTCGGACTCACGGCTGGCGTTGGTGTAGTTGCTGGTGCTGGCGGGCACCCAGGCCGCCGGGCCGTAGTCGGTGCTCGCCTGCGCGGCGGTGGGCACGGACAGCAGCGCGCCGAGGGTCAGCGCGACGCCGCCCGCGAACGCCGCGGCACGGCGCAGCAGGGGTGTGGCGGTAGCCACCATTCGAGGCCTCCCGGGGTAAGAGGATCTGGTGGCCACACATTAATGAGAATACATCGATGTCGTCGATAACCTACGAGTAACAACTCGACGACGAAACTTAACTCCAGAACACGCGCACGCGAACCCCCGGGAAGGTCGCTGAGGCGGGGGCGGTCAGGCGGTGCGGCGGTAGAGCAGGTCGAAGATCCGGCGACCGGCGGCGATGCCGCGCTGCTCGAACTTGGTGACGGGGCGGTGCGCCGGGCGCGGGGCGAAGCCGTCGTGCAGGTTGGCCAGGCCGTCCGCGGCGTCGAGCACCTCGGCCATCTGCTCGGCGTAGTCGGCCCAGTCGGTGGCGCAGTGCAGCACGCCGCCCACGGCCAGCCGCGAGCGCAGCAGCGCCACGTTGTCCGGCTGGATCAGCCGCCGCTTGTGGTGGCGCACCTTGGGCCACGGGTCGGGGAAGTAGACGTGCACCGCGTCCAGGCTGTCCGGCGCCAGCATGTGCCGCAGCAGGTGCAGCGCGTCGCCCTGGGCGACCCGGACGTTGGCCAGGCCGCGCTCCTCGACGACGGCCAGCAGGTTGCCCAGGCCGGGCGGGAACACCTCGACGGCCAGGTAGTCGCGGCCGGGGTCGGCGGCGGCCATGGCGACCGTGGCGTCACCCATCCCGGAACCGATCTCCAGCACCAGCGGGGCCCGGCGGCCGAACAGGGCCGCGGTGTCCAGCGGCAGGTGCGTGGGCGGCTCGGCCGGGTCGGCGATGGTCACCCCGTAGACGGGCCACAGCCTGGTCAACGCGTCCTCGTGCCGCCCGCTCACCCGTCCGCGACGGGGGTAGAACGTGGTGATGCGCGTCATGTGGCGGTCGCCGTCGAGGGCGTCGGCCAGCTCAGAGGTGGTCACAAGAGAATCAGGATACAGCGGCGGCCCCCGGCGCCGAACGGGCGCGACACGGGACGGCGCGGAACCGGGCGACCGGTTATCATCGACGCAACGGACGACGTCGGAGGAGGAGCCATGACCCACACGCTCTTCACGTCGTTCGTCGTACGCGTAGCCGACTCGGGCCGCGCGTAGTCTCTTCGATCGCCGCGCCCCAGGGCGCGTGGCGGTCACCCCACCTCTCTCGCGTTCGGGCGCCTTTCCCCACCGAGGTGAGGTCATGAGCCTTCCGGACAAGCCGACCATCGACGGTCTGCCCGACAAGTGGGCGCAGCGCTGGGAATCCGAGCGCGTGTACCGCTTCGACCGAGACGCGCCGCGCGAGCGCGTGTTCGCCATCGACACCCCGCCCCCGACCGCCAGCGGTGAGCTGCACGTGGGGCACGTGTTCTCGTACAGCCAGACCGACATGATCGCCCGGTACCAGCGCATGCGCGGCCGGGCGGTGTTCTACCCGATGGGCTGGGACGACAACGGGCTGCCCACCGAGCGCCGGGTGCAGCAGTTCTACGGGGTGCGCTGCGACCCGTCGCTGCCGTACGACCCGGGCTTCACCCCGCCGGACAAACCGGGCAAGAACCAGGTGCCGGTGTCGCGGCGCAACTTCATCGAGCTGTGCGAGCGGCTGACCGCCCGCGACGAGGAGGCGTTCGAGCGGGTGTGGCGGCTGGTGGGCCTGTCCGTGGACTGGTCGCTGCTCTACACCACCATCGGTGCGCGGGCCCGCGCCGTGTCCCAGCGCGCCTTCCTGCGGGCGCTGGCCCGCGGGGACGCCTACCCGGCACAGGCGCCGACGCTGTGGGACACCACGTTCCGCACCGCGGTGGCGCAGGCGGAGCTGGAGGACCGGGACCGCCCGGGGGCGTACCACCAGCTGATCTTCCACCCCGACGCGGCCGGCGCCGCACCGATCACCGCGGCCACGCAGAGCCAGCCGGTGGTCGTGGCGACCACGCGCCCGGAGCTGCTGCCCGCCTGCGTGGCGCTGGTGGCGCACCCGGACGACGAGCGATACCGGCCGCTGTTCGGCGGCACGGTGCGCGTGCCACTGTTCGGCGCGCGGGTGCCGGTGCTGGCGCACCGGCTGGCCGACCCGGCCAAGGGCACCGGCATCGCGATGGTGTGCACGTTCGGCGACACCACCGACGTGATCTGGTGGCGTGAACTGGACCTGCCCACCCGGCCCGTGCTCGGCTTCGACGGCCGCTTCCTGCCCGACGCCCCGGACGGCCTGTCCGAGGACGGCCGGGCGGCCTACGCGTCGCTGTCCGGGGCGACCGTGCACACCGGCCGTGAGCGCATCATCGCGCTGCTGCGCGAGCGTGGAGAGCTGCTCGGCGAGCCGGAGCCGATCAACCATCCGGTGAAGTTCTACGAGCGCGGCGACAAGCCGCTGGAGATCGTGTCCACCCGGCAGTGGTACATCCGCAACGGCGGGCGCGACGAGGCGCTGCGCGAGCGGCTGCGCGCACGCGGGCAGGAGCTGAACTGGCAGCCCGCACACATGCGCACCCGCTACGAGCACTGGGTGAACGGGCTGGCCGGGGACTGGCTGATCAGCCGCCAGCGCTTCTTCGGCGTGCCGATCCCGGTGTGGTACCCGCTCGACGCCGACGGCGTGCCCGACCACGACCGGCCCATCACCCCCGCCGAGCACGCGCTGCCGATCGACCCCAGCTCGGACACCCCGCCCGGGTACGCCGAGGACCAGCGCGGCCGACCGGGCGGGTTCACGGCCGACCCCGACGTGATGGACACCTGGGCCACCTCGTCGCTGACGCCGCAGATCGCGGGCGGCTGGGGGTTCGACGACGACCTGTTCGCCCGGGTGTTCCCGATGGACCTGCGCCCACAGTCGCACGAGATCATCCGTACCTGGCTGTTCGCGACGGTGCTGCGCGGGCACACCGAGCACGACGCGCTGCCCTGGCGCACCGCGGCCATCGCGGGCTGGATTCTCGACCCGGACCGCAAGAAGATGTCGAAATCGGTGGGCAACGTGGTGACGCCGCTGGGCCTGCTGGAGGAGCACGGCTCCGACGCGGTGCGCTACTGGGCCGCGGCGGCCCGGCCGGGCGCCGACACCGCCTTCGACACCGGCCAGATGCGGGTGGGCCGGCGGCTCGCCATGAAGATCCTCAACGCGACGCGCTTCGTGCTGGGCCTCGGCGAACCAGCGCCGGACGCCCAGGTGACCGAGCCGTTGGACCGCGCGCTGCTGGCCGCGCTGCAGCCGGTGATCGCCGAGGCGACCGCGGCGCTGGAGCAGTACGACCAGAGCCGGGCCCTGGACGCCGCCGAGCGCTTCTTCTGGCTGTTCTGCGACGACTACCTGGAGCTGGTGAAGCTGCGCGCCTACGGCCAGCACGGCCCGGCCGCCGGCGACTCGGCCCGGCTCGCGCTGCGCACCGCGCTGTCGGTGCTGCTGCGGCTGCTCGCGCCGGTGCTGCCGTTCGTGACCGAGGAGGCCTGGTCGTGGTGGCAGCCCGGCTCGATCCACCGCGCCGCCTGGCCCACCCCGGCCGAGCTGGACGCCATGGCGGGCGATCCGGCGCCGCTGGCCGCCGCGACGGCCGCGATCGAGGCGGTGCGCCGCGCGAAGTCCGAGGCCAAGGTCTCGATGCGCACCCCCTTGCGCACCCTGACCGCCCCCGACGACGACGCCTTCTCCCTCATCGAACGCGACGTCCGCGACGCCGGCGTGATCACCGCCGTCACCCGCCACCCCTCCCCCACCTACCTAGCCCACGTGTGAAAGGAAGGGCACCTTCGCATCGCCATGCGTAGCGGAAGGTGCCCTTCAAACGCCTGCCGGGACGGGTGCCGGGTCAGTACGGGTACGCGCGGGTCTCGGTGGCCTTCACGGCGGCCCATACCTCGGTGCCGGGCAGCAGCCCGAGCTGGGCGGCGGCCGCGGGCGTGATCTCGGCGGCGGCGCGGATCGGGCCGCCCAGCTCCACCCGCAGGTGATCGCCGTGCGGCAGCACGCCGACGACGGTGGCCGCCCAGGTGTTGCGCGGGCTGCCCGCTGGCTGCTGCGGATGCAGCGCGACCGCGGACGGCGGGAAGGCCAGGAACGCGTCACCGTGCACCTCGTCGTCGGCGACCATGGCGAACCCGCCGGGCAGGGTGACGGTGTGCCCGGCGGCCCGGCCGCGATACAGGTTCAGGCCGACCAGCCGCGCCACGTACTCGGTGCGCGGCCGCGCGGTGACGCTCGCGGCGTCGCCCTCCTGCACGATCCGGCCGTCCTCGACGATCACGAGCCGGTCGGCCAGCACCAGCGCGTCCAGCGGATCGTGGGTGACCAGCAAGGTCGCGCCCTCATGGGTACGCAGATCGTGGTGCAGCCGCGCCCGGGTCTCCATCCGGGTGCGGGCGTCCAGGGCGGCCAGCGGCTCGTCGAGCAGCAGCAGGTCCGGGCTCACCGCCATGGCCCGCGCCAGCGCCACCCGCTGGGCCTGCCCGCCCGAGAGCTGCCGGGGCCGCTGCCCGGCCAGCGCGGTCAGGTCGACGCGGGCCAGCCAGCGGGCCGCCTCAGCGCGCGCGACACGGCGCGACGCGCCCCGCGCCTGCGGGCCGAAGGCGACGTTGTCGAGCGCGGACAGGTGCGGAAACAGCAGATAGTCCTGGAACACCACGCCGACGCGGCGGCGCTCCGGCGGGATGAAGATCCCGGCGGCCGGGTCGTCGAGGACCTCCTCGCCCAGCCGGAGCCGCCCGGCGTTCAGCGGCAGCAGCCCGGCCAGCGCGCGCAGGGCCGTGGTCTTGCCCGCGCCGTTGGGCCCCAGCAGCGCCACGACCTCGCCGGCGTCGAGGGACAACGCCAGGTCGAGCCGGAACCCCGGCCGCTCGACGACCAGGTGCGCGGACACCAGCGCCCGCTCCGCGGGCCAGCCCCCGACCGTCGACCCCGTGCCGACGGCGGTCCGCGGGTCAGTCACGTTCGACCACCACGTTGGTGGACTTGATGACGGCGACGGCGACGCTGCCCACGTCGAGGCCGAGTTCCTCGACGGCCTCGCGGCTCATCAGCGACACCACCCGGAAGGGGCCCGCCTGGATGTCGACCTGGGCCATCACGGTGTCCTTGACGATGGCGGTGACGATGCCGCGCATCCGGTTGCGGGCCGAGGAGCGGTCGGCGCGGCCGTCGGGATCGTCGGCCTGGCTGCGCGCGTACGCCGCCAGGTCGGCCCCGGCCACCATCCGGTGGTCGTGCTCGTCGCGGTGCGCCCGCAGCCGGCCCGAGTCGACCAGCCGCCGCACCGTGTCCGCACTGACGCCGAGCAGCTCCGCGGCTTCACCGATCCGAAATGCGGTCATGCCGCGAATCTACCCCTGGCATCTGCGACAGCTGCGCGGTCCGGCCCTCCGGTAAGTCGGGCAGCTCGGCCGCAGCGGGGCCGCCGCCGGACATGTGTCGGGGAACCCGCCGCCTCGAGGAGAAGGAAGGCGGCGGGTTCCCCGATCGCCGGGCGCCACACGCGGCCACGTGTGCGCCCGGCGGGTTGCGGCCGTGACCGGCCGGACGCCTCCCGCAGGTCCCGAGGTGCTCCCCCAAGCACCACGGGGCGGGGCGTCAGCGGACCTCTGGTCGCGGCCGCGCGGAGCCCGAGTGGGCTCAGGCCTGGCGGGTGGCTTCGCCCTCGATCTCGATCTTGAGGGTCTTGCCGACCAGCACGCCGCCGGTCTCCAGCGCCTGGTTCCAGGTCACGTTGTAGTCCTCGCGGTCGATCTCGGTGGTGGCGGTGAAGCCGATGATCTCCTGGCCCCACGGGTTCTTGTTCACGCCGCCGAACTCGAGCGAGAGCTCGACCGTCTTGGTGACGTCCTTGATGGTGAGCTCGCCGACGAGGGTGAAGTCCTCCCCCGACACGGCCCGCAGGCCGGTGCTGCGGAAGCTCAGCTCCGGGAACTTCTCGACCTCGAGGAAGTCACCGGTGCGCAGGTGGTTGTCGCGGTCGGCGACACCGGTGTCGATGCTCGCGGTCTGGACGACGGCGTTCACCGACGAGGCCAGCGGGTCCTCGGCGATCACGATCTCGCCGGCTACATCCTTGAACGAACCGCGCACCTTGCTGACCACCATGTGCTTGATCACGAAGCCGACGCGCGTGTGCGCGGGGTCGATGGCGTAGGTGCCCGCCGTGGGGATGGTCAGGCCGTTCCAGGTGCGAGCGCTCAGCGTGGTCATGTCAGTGCCTTCCGGTTGGTCGAAGCTGTTTACGTGACGGTTCAACTATACGCATCGCAACGATATTTCCCCCAACGCCACGCTGTTTTCCGGGTCACCACCACAGGTGCATTAACAGGTAGACCGCGTAGCCGGTCGACATATGCCCATTTCAGATGAGATGCACGCCACAAATCCTGGCACAACGGGGAACTCCGTGCAGTCTTGAGCATCCCGCTCCTCTCCCCCGAAGGTGCCGCGATGCCGCTCAACCGGATGACTCGACTCACGCTGCTCGCCGTGGTCGCGGGAGCCGTGGTCGCCGCCGGAGCGATGCCCGCCGCCGCACTGGCCAACTGGGCGGTGGAGAAGTCCGCGCCCGCCTACGACACGCTCCCCGAGGTGCTCAAGCACCCCACCACGGCGCAGGCCAGCTACCTTTACGCCAACGACGGCAAGACCGTCGTCACCACCTTCTACGACGAGAACCGCCGCGACGTGACGCTGGCCGAGGTGAACCCGGTCGTGCCGCAGGCCGTGGTGGCCGCCGAGGACGCCCGCTTCTACTCCCACCACGGCGTGGATCTCAAGGGCGTGCTGCGCGCCGTGGTGGCCAACGGGGCCAGCGGCGGCGTCTCCCAGGGCGCGTCCACGCTGACCATGCAGTACGTGCGCAACGTGCTCAAGAGCGACCCCTCGCTGTCGGCCGAGGAGCGGGCCACGGCCACCGAGCAGACCCCCACGCGCAAGATCCGCGAAGCCCGGTACGCGCTGGCGGTCGAGAAGGAGCTGAGCAAGGCGCAGATCCTTGAGCGCTACCTGAACATCGCGTACTTCGGCTCCGGCGCGTACGGCATCTACGCCGCCTCGCACACGTACTTCTCCAAGGACCCCGCGCAGCTGAGCTTGAGCGAGGCGTCGCTGCTGGCCGGGCTGCTCCAGTCGCCCGAGGCGGACAGCCCGCTCAACGGCGGCATCGAGCGTGCCCTGGCCCGCCGGGACTACGTGCTCACCGCGATGACCGGCACCGGCGCGATCACCGCCGCGCAGTCCGCGACTGCCAAGGCGAGCACGCCGGTGGTCAAGAAGGGTTCGAGCCCCAACGACTGCACCGCGTCACGGGCCGGCTGGGGCTTCTTCTGCGACTACTTCCGCAGCTGGTGGCGCGACCAGGACACGTTCGGCGACACCGCGGAGGACCGCGAGCAGGCGCTGCGCCAGGGCGGCTACCGCATCGTCACCACGCTCGACCCGAAGCTCCAGAACGCGGCGCAGGC
Source organism: Catellatospora paridis (assembly GCF_009720365.1). Lineage (GTDB taxonomy): Bacteria > Actinomycetota > Actinomycetes > Mycobacteriales > Micromonosporaceae > Catellatospora > Catellatospora paridis. Next base: position 98,784 of record NZ_ML769324.1, read on the forward strand.
CCAGGTGACCAAGGTGTACGGGAACACCGACAAGCGCGCCCTGCCGATGGCGGTCGTCGAGCCCGGCACCGGCAAGGTGCTCGCGCTCGCGGTGAACCGCTACTACAGCGCCGCGCCCGGCGCGGGCAACACGATGAACCAGCTCGTCGCCGGCGGCACCGGCATCCACGGTTACCAGGCCGGTTCGACGTTCAAGATGTTCACCATGCTGGCCGCGCTGGAGGCCGGCAAGACCCTGGACACCCGGTTCGACGCGCCGACCAAGCTCACCACCGCCTGGCCCGAGGCGCCCGGCCCGGCCAGCTGCGACGGGTTCTGGTGCCCCCGCAACGCCAACCCGGAGTTCATGGACGGCGAGCGCGACATGTGGACCGGCTTCGGCCGATCGGTGAACACCTACTTCGTCTGGCTGGAGCAGCAGGTCGGCGCGGACAAGACGATCGAGATGGCGCAGCGGCTGGGCGTCAGGTTCCGGCACCCCGACAACGCCTCGCACGCGGCCACGGACGCGGCCGGCTGGGGCTCGTTCGTGCTGGGCGTCTCGCTGACCACCCCGCTGGACCTTGCCAACGCGTACGCGACGCTGGCCGCCGACGGCGTGTACTGCTCGCCGCTGCCGGTCACCGCGGTCACCGACGGCGCCGGCCGGCAGTTGGACGTGGCGAACACGTCGTGCGCGCCGGCGATCAGCCCGGAGATCGCGCGGGCGGCCACCGACGCGGCCCGCTGCCCGGTCGGGCAGTCCGGGGCGTTCGGCCGCTGCGACGGCGGCACCGCCACAGCGGTGTCGGGGCTGCTCGGCGGGCGCGCGGTGGCCGGCAAGACCGGCAGCTCGACGGACAACATGACCGAGTCGTTCGTGGCGTACACGCCGCAGCTGGCCGCGGCCGCCATCGCGGCGAACCCGGACACGCCCACCGACGCGGTCGGCGCGGCGGTGCTGTCGAAGGTGTACCGGGCCGTCGGGGCCACGCTGGCGACCGGTTCGCAGGGGCTCGAGGTCAAGGACTTCCCGGCCCCGCTGCGCGAATCGGCGTTCTCGTCCCAGCCCGACCCGGAACCCTCCGACGAGCCCCGGGACGAGTCCCACGACGGGAACAATTCCCACGACAACGGCGACGACCGACCCGGCCGTGGCGACGACAACAGCAACGGCAACGGCGACAGCGGGAGCGACAACGGCTCCGGCGGCGACAACGGCTCGGACGGCGACGGGAACAGCGGCAGCGGTTCCGGCGGTCACGGCCGACCGGGCCGTGGGGGCGGCCAGGCGGGCGGCGGTCAGCTGCCCGGATCGGGCCGCTGACGCCGGCGCTGTCGCACAGGCGCAGGCCAACTGCCACAGAGGGTTAAGAAGGGCACCTTCTACAACGCATGGCGTTGTGAAGGTGCCCTTCCTTCGTGCTAGCCGGCTACGAGAGCGGCGGGTAGGCGTTCGCCATCAGTTCGGCGAACTGGGCCGAGAACCACGCGCCCGAGATCGGGGCGTTGGGCAGGGCGCCGGTGAGGTTGTTGCCGTTGAGGCCGTTACCGGTGTAGGTCGGGTCGCACATCCGGTCGAAGCCCTTGCCCTCGTTGTTCGGGATGAGGGAGGAGGAGCCGTCGGACTCGCCCGGCGGCTTGACCCACACGTACGCGTCGATGCCGGTCGCCGGGGCCGAGCGCGGACGCTCGCCCATGCCCGCGCCGGACTGGTTGCACCAGTTGCCGGCGTGGATGCGGCGGTCGATGCGCGATTGGTTGACGAACGTGTCCACGCTGGTCGACGTGCTCGCCGCGGTGGGCCGGTTGGCGCCGCCCCAGCCGTTGCGAGACGTGTCGATCAGCATGCCGATGTTGGAGTTGAAGCCCTCGGTCACCAGCCGGGACCGGAACGCCTGCGCGAACGACTGCTCGTCGACGTAGTAGTTCCAGTCCACCCACTTGCTCTGGCGCACCGAGGTGCCGTTCACCGAGGTGTTGATGGTGAAGTAGGGCTCCACCAGTGCCGAGTAGTTCGCGGTGTTGGTGATGAAACCGTGCACGTTGTTGACCGTGCTGCCCTCGGCGACGGCCGCCTCCTTCAGCTTGAGCGCGGTCGGGCCGAAGTTGGTGTCCCAGCCGATCCAGCCGTGGTGAGCCGAGTCGATGTAGTTGTAGACGTTCGAGATCGCGCCCAGCTTGTTCAGCGCGTACCCGACGCCCTTGACGTAACCGCCGTTGGAGTTCATCGTCGCGCACTTGGCGACGCTCAGGTTCGTCACCAGGTTCGGCAGCGAGTCGATCTCGATGACCGCCACGATGCGCAGCGGCGCGTACTTGCTCTGACCCATGATCGCCGCGATCGGGTCGATGTACTCCGACTTGTACCGCGGCAGCTCGTCCACGCCCAGCTCGCCGTTGGAAGCGAGCGCGGAGCAGTCACGGCCGGGCAGGTTGTAGATCACGAACTGGGCCACCAGCGGGCCGGTGCCCGCGTTGTACTGCCGCAGCGCCTCGTCGAGGTGGGCGGCCAGGCCCATCGAGCCGTTCGAGCTGCTGCCCGACGTGCCCGCGATCGCCGCGATCCGGTCCAGCCAGACGGCGGTGGACACGTTCGACACGCGGTTGCCACCCGAGACGGAGGCCGCCTTCGCGCTCCACTCCGGGTTGACGTAGCCGCGCGCCCCCGCGTACGGGTTGTCGACCTTGCCGCTCTGCGTGATGTCGTTGTCGATCTCGGTCACGGCCAGCGAGGCGCCGGTGTAGCCCGAGGCGGACGCCGCCACCGTCGCAGTGCCGTTGGTCTGGTCGCTGTCCTCGGCGGCGGTGATGGAGACGCTGACGCCGGCGACCGCGTTCGACGGGGTCAGCGTGACCGACGTCGGGGCGCTGATGCTGGTGTCGCCGCTGCGGGCCAGGGCAACCGTCACGTTGGCCGTCGGGGCGGCGCTGAGCTTGACGTTGACCGACGAGCTGCCACCCTCGGCGACGCTCACCGACGACGGGGTGATGATGATCGAACGGGCCTGCGGGCTCGGGCTGGTGCTCGGGCTCGGCTGGGTGCTCGGGCTGCTGCTCGGGCCGCCGGTCGGCGTCGGCGTCACCCCACCCGTGGTGCAGGTGTTGTTGTTCAGCGTGAACGACGTCGGCTTGGGGTTGCTGCCGGTCCAGCGGCCGTTGAAGCCGATGCTGGTCGATGCGCCGGTACCGAGGCTGCCGTTGTGGGACAGGCTGGTGCCGGTCACGTTGGCGCCGGAGGCGGTCCAGTTCGCCGACCAGCCCTGGGTGAACGTCTGGCCGGACGGGAACGCGAACTTCAGCGACCAGCTCGTGATCGGGTCACCGGTGTTCTTGACGGTGATGGACGCGGTGAAGCCGCCGCTGCCGGGGGCTTCGGTCCAGTCGTTGGTGGTGTACGTGATGTCACAACCGGGCGCGGCGTGCGCGATCGCCGCGGGGAGCGTGACAAGGCCGGCGACCACAAGGGCGCTCGCACCGGTCAGCGCGATCACCTTGCGCCTTCCGGACAGCCTGATCGGGAATCTCATTGCCTTCTCCTTGGGCCGTGTCCGGAGCCCCGGGCAGGGGTCCGGTGTGGACCGGGCACGGCCGGGAGGAGGGCCGCGCCGAGGCGCCACGAAGGTGGTGCGGATTGCCCGGCCCGGCGGGCGGAACTGAGGTGAACGCAGACGACCGGAACGCGGTCCGTGACAACGCCGTCCCGGTGAGACACCGGGTGCCCTCGGCGATGAAAATCGCGTGTGCTCCCAACGCGAATGCGGTCATCGTCGCACACGAAACAAGCGCGACACAATACCGGCCATCTATGCGTTGACCTGCCGGTGAAAGTTTCAGCCGCGGTGGTTGAGCACCGCCGAGATCAGCCGGACCACGTCTTCGTGCAGCGCCGCGAACCGGCCCTCGACGTCCGCGCCGGCCGACCCGGTGTACGGGTCGATGGCGTGCAGCAGCAGCTCGTTGATGCCGCCGACGATGGCAAGCGCCTGCGCCTGCGACAGCGGCCGCAGGTCCCGGTCGCTGAGCCGGCCCACCTCCACCAGGTCGACCAGGGTGCCCGCGAAGCGCTGCAGGGTCAGCTGGCGCAGCATGAACGCGCGGTGCCCGGCCGCCTGCACCTCGATCAGCATGGTCCGGGTGAACGCCGGCATCGTCTCCAGCGCGCCGAGGTAGGCCGCCGCGCCGTCGCTGATGCGCTGCGGCCAGGGCTGGTCGCCGGAGGCCGCCGCGCGGATCATCAGCATCAGCCGGTCGCAGACGTGCTCGTAGAGCGCCATCAGGCACTCTTCCTTGGCCGTGAAGTGCTCGTAGAAGGTGCGCTTGGAGACCCTGGCCAGCGCCACGATGTCGGCGATGGTCGTCGATGCGTAGCCCTTCTCGGCCACGCAGGTGGCGAGCGCCGTGGTCAGGTCACGGCGGACCGACTCGGGCGTCCGGGTGGGGGCGGCCAAGGCTCCTCCGCTGGTCGGGCGCGTCAGGGGTCGAATGGGTGGAGACTGTACCGGTGGCTCGTGACGATTTCGGGCCTTCCCTGCCCTGTTACCCGATGGTAATTTCTCGGGCAAGGACTGGTACGCAGTGGTACCACATAGGAGGTCGCTCGTGAGCAGCGGCAATGCGGAGCGCCACACCCGCATCGCGGTCATCGGCGCCGGTTTCGGCGGGATCGGCACCGCCATCCGACTGCGCGGCGCGGGTTACCGCGATTTCCTGGTCTTCGACCGCGGCGACGAGGTCGGCGGGACCTGGCGCGACAACTCCTACCCCGGCTGCGCCTGCGACGTGCCCTCGCACCTTTACTCCTTCTCCTTCGTCCGCAATCCGGGCTGGAGCCGCAGCTTCTCGCCGCAGCCGGAGATCTGGGCCTACCTGCGCCGCTGTGCCGACGAGCACGGCGTGCGCCCGCACCTGCGGCTCGGGCACGAGGTGCACGCGGCCACCTGGGACGCGCAGGCCCGGCTGTGGCGGCTCGACACCTCGCAGGGGGCCTACACGGCGCAGATCCTGGTCGCGGCGGGCGGGCCGCTCACCGAACCGTCGATCCCCGAGCTGCCCGGCCTCGCCGACTTCCGCGGCGAGACGTTCCACTCCGCGCGCTGGCGGCACGACCTCGACCTGACCGGGCGGCGGGTCGCCGTGATCGGCACCGGGGCGTCGGCGATCCAGTTCGTACCCCAGATCGCGCCGCAGGTGGCCGCGCTGACGCTGTTCCAGCGCACCCCCGCCTGGGTGCTGCCGCGCCGCGACCGGCGCATCAGGGCCGTCGAGCGGCGGCTGTTCCGCTCCGCGCCGTTGCTCCACTGGCTGATGCGGGCCGGGGTGTACTGGGGACGGGAGTTCCAGGCCACCGCATTCCTGCGCCCGGCACTGATGCGGCTCGGGCAGGGCATGGCCCGCCGGCATCTGCGCCGGTCGGTCGCCGACCCGGGGCTGCGCGAGCGACTCACACCCTCGTACACGATGGGCTGCAAGCGGGTGTTGCTGTCCGACGACTTCTACCCGGCACTCGGCCGGGCCAACGTCGACGTGGTCACCGAGCCGATCACCCGGGTCACCGCCGACGGCGTGGTCACCGCCGACGGTCGGGCGCACCCCGTCGACACCCTCGTGTTCGGCACCGGCTTCCACGTCACCGACCTGCCGATGGCGCGGGCGATCCGGGGCGCCGACGGGCGCACCCTGGCCGAGCACTGGGCGGGCAGCATGTACGCGTACCGCGGCACCGCGGTCACCGGCTTCCCGAACCTGTTCCTGCTGCTCGGCCCCAACACCGGGCTCGGCCACAACTCCGTCGTGTTCATGATCGAATGCCAGCTCGGCTACCTGCTCGGCGCGCTGCGCCACCTCGACACCACCGGCGCCGACGCGATCGAGCCACTGCCGGACGCGCAGCGGGCGTACAACGCCGCGCTGGACCGCGCGATGGACGGCACGGTGTGGACCAGCGGCGGCTGCCGCAGCTGGTACCTCGACCCCAGCGGCCGCAACTCCACCCTGTGGCCCGGCTACACCTGGTCGTACTGGCTGCGCACGCGCCGCTTCGACGCCGCCGCCTACCGGGCCGTGCCGGCCCGCACCTCCGTCGCCGAGGAGCACCGATGAGCGAGCATCGCGAGCGAATCATGTCGCCAGGTCCCCATGCCGGTGACGAGCGCAGCGAGGAGCGGGCATGAAGCAGCCGCTGCGTGACCAGGTCGTACTGATCACGGGCGCGGCCCGGGGCATCGGCGCGCACACCGCCCGCCTGGCCGCCGCGCACGGTGCCCGGCTGTCCCTGGTCGGGCTCGAACCGGACCGGCTGCGCCTGCTGGCCGAGGAGCTGAACACCGCCGGCGCGGGCAACGCGGCCTGGTTCGAGGCCGACGTCACCGATTCGGCCGCGCTCGAACAGGCCGTCGCCGGGACGCTGCAGGCCTTCGGGCGCATCGACTGCGTGCTCGCCAACGCCGGGATCGCCGGTCTCGGCACGGTCGCGACCGGCGACGTCGAGGCGCTGGCCCGCACCGTCGAGGTGAACCTGATCGGGGTGATGCGCACGGCCGCCGCCACTGCCGCGCCGGTCATCGCCGCCCGCGGCTACTACCTGCTGGTGTCGTCGACGGCGGCGTTCACCGCGCTGCCCGGCATGTCCGCGTACTGCGCGGCGAAGGCCGGGGTCGAACACTTCGGCAACGCGCTGCGGCTGGAGCTGGCCCACCACGGCGTCGCCGTCGGCACCGCCCACCCCGGGTGGGTCGACACCGACCTGGTCCGCGACGCCAAGGACGACCTGCCGTCGTTCCGCGCCGCGTTCGGCAGCCTGCCCTGGCCGGTCGGCGCGACCAGCTCCGTCGAGCGGTGCGCCCAGGCGTTCGTGCGGGGGCTGGAGCGGCGGCGCAGGCGGGTGTACGTGCCACGCGCCATCGGCGGCGTGCAGTTGCTGCGCACCGCGGTGAACAGCGCGTTCGCCGACCGGCTGGTGGGGCGGCGGTCACGGTCGCTGGTGCCGCAGCTGGAGCAGGAGGTGGCGGCGCTGGGCCGGTCGTTCGGCGTGCACAGCGCCGAGTCGGGCCGCGGACAGATCCGATGAGCAGGTGACGGGAGCGGGTGCGGGCATGACGATCGAGGTGGCGTACGAGCGCCGCGGCGCGGGCGAGCCGCTGGTGCTGATCCACGGCATCGGCCATCACTGGCGGGCCTGGGAACCGGTGCTCGACCTGCTGGCCGAGGCCCACGACGTGATCGCGATCGACCTGCCCGGCTTCGGCCGATCGCCGGTCCCGGCCGACGGCATGCCGGGCGACATGGCCCAGACCGTCGCCGCCGTCGCCCAGTGGTTCGACGAGCAGGGCCTGCACCGGCCGCACGTGGCGGGCAACAGCCTCGGCGGCGCGATCGCGCTGGAGCTGGCCGCGGCCGGGCTCGTCGCCTCCGCGACCGCGATCGCCCCGGCCGGCTTCTGGAAGCGCTGGCAGGTGCGGTACGCGCTGACCGTGCTGACCGCGCTGCGCTGGGGCACGCTGCTGCCGCAGCCGGTGGTGCGCGCCAACATGCGGCCCTCACGGACCCGGGCGCTGGCCTTCGCGATGCTGATGAGCCGTCCCGGCCGCATCGACGCCGAGCGTGCGGTCGCCGACGCCCTCGCACTGCGGACCGGCGCCGGGTTCGGGCCGGTCGCGCGGATCGCCGCGCGGGGCTACGAGTTCCGCGGCGAGCCGTCCGTGCCGGTGACAGTGGCCTGGGGCGACCGTGACCGGGTCTTGCTGCCGCGCCAGGCCGGGATCGCCCGCGAGCGGTTGCCGCAGGCCCGCCACGTGACCCTGCCCGGGTGCGGCCACGTGCCGATGAGCGACGACCCGGCCCTGCTCGCCGAGGTCATCCTCGCCACCACCCGCCGCACCTGATCAGCGCCCGTGACGAGTTAGGAAGGGCACCTTCTACACGGACGTCCGTTAAGAAGGTGCCCTTCCTTCGTTTCAGGCGAAGTCGAGGACGACTTTGATGTCGTCGGATTGGTTTTCGAGGGCGGTTGCGTAGTCGGCGGCGGGAACGCGGCGGGTGATCAGGGCGGAGAGCCAGGCGGGGTCGGCGGATCGGAGGGCGTGGGCGGCCTCCTGCCAGTGGCGCAGGTTGGCGTTGACCGAACCGAAGACCACGTTGTTCTCCAGCACCATGTCGCGGTTGAGTCCGCCGAGGTCGAGCGCCAGCTTGCGGCCGCCGCTGGAGACGCCGGTCAGGCAGACCGTGCCGTTGGGGCCGACCTGGTCGATGACCTGCGCGATGACCGGCGGCGCGCCGGTGCACTCCAGCACCAGGTCCGGTTCGAAGCCGAGGTCGCAGACCTGGCCGGTGTGGTAGGTCGCGCCGAGGCCGGCGACCAGTTCGGGTTTGGGCCCGTCGGTGGACCGGTCGAGCACGTGCACCTCCAGGTCGCGCTGGCGGCCCAGCAGCGCGGCCAGCAGGCCGATCGGGCCGGCGCCGGTGACCAGCACGGTCCTCGGGTCGTATCGGGCGCGCAGGCCGATGCGTTCGATGTGCTCCCAGGCCTTGGCGACCACGCTGGTGGGCTCCAGCAGCATGCCCACCTCGAGCAGGGAGGCGTCCAGGCCGACCGCGAAGTCGGGCTCGACACGCCAGCGCTCGCGGGCGAAGCCGTGCCGCTCCTTGATGCCGCACTCCACGTACCGGCCGTTGCGGCACATGTCCCACTCGCCGACCAGGCAGTTCAGGCAGGGCACCGGGTCGGGCCGGCGGACGATGCCGGCCACCAGGTCGCCCGGCTGCCAGCGACCGGAGTCGTCGGAGATGACCCGGCCCAGCGACTCGTGCCCGATCACCAGGCGGTCGCCCGGGCCGGGCGCGGTGCCGTACTCCCCCGCGACGATCTCGCGGTCGGTGCCGCACACGCCGACGGCGAGCGCGGCGACCAGCACCTGCCCCTCGGATTCGTCCGGTTCGGGCAGGTCGTCGACGTACTGGGCCGAGTTCGGGCGTCCCGCCTCGACGATCAAACCTCGCATAGCCGTCACCCTAGGCTCGTCGGTCGTCATCCGACAGGCATTCGCCCGCCGGCCCGGCCGTGTCCATGATGCCCGGCTTGCCGGGTCTATCGGCCAGCGTCAGACGCCACTGCTCGCACGTGCGACAACACCGCGTGTAGTGCATCCTTTACGGCATGTCCACGGACCGCGTCCCCTCCGCCTACCCGCCCGCCGCTCGGCTGAACCTCGTGGAGCAGATCCACGGGCACCGGATCGCCGACCCCTACCGCTGGCTGGAGGACCCCGCCGACCCGGACACCGCGGCCTGGTCCCGCGCGCAGGACGAGCTGCTGGCCGGGCACCGGGCGGGCTGGTCCGACCGCGCCGCGCTGCGCGACCGGCTGGCGCAGCTGCTCGCCGTCGGCGCGGTCACGGCGCCAGTCTGGTACGGCGAGCACGGCTTCTTCCAGCGGCGGGCGGCCGAGCAGGACCACGCGGTGCTGCTGGTGATCGAACCCGACGGGACCGAGCGGGTCCTGCTCGACCCGAACGCCGTCGACCCGACCGGCGCGACGACGCTGGACTGGTACTACCCGTCGCCGGAGGGCACGCTGCTGGCGTACGCGCTGTCGGTGGGCGGCACCGAGGAGCCTCTGCTGCGAGTACTGAACGTGGCCACCGGCGTGATCGTGGACGGGCCGATCGACCGGCTGCGGCACACCGCGATCGCCTGGCTGCCCGGCGGCGAGGCCTTCTACTACTCGCGGTTCCTCGCGCCGGGCGCGGTCGAAGGCGACGACCCGAAGCTGCACCGCCGGGTGTACCTGCACCGGCTCGGCACCGACCCGGAGACCGACCCGCTGATCCTCGGCGACGGCTCGCCCCGCGGCCGCTACTTCATGCCGCGGGTGTCCCGCGACGGCCGCTGGCTCACCATCAGCGAGACCCAGGGCACCGACCCGCGCAACGACCTGTGGCTGGCCGACCTGTCGGCGAGCCCGCCCGACGCGCCCGCGCTGCGGGCCGTGCAGCAGGGCGTCGACGCGATGACCTACCCGCACTTCCACGGTGGGCTGGTCTACCTGCAGACCAACCGCGACGCACCCCGGTGGCGGCTGTGCGTGGCCGACCCGGCCCATCCGGCGTACGCGAACTGGCGCGAGCTGATCGCCGAGGACGCCGGGGCGGTGCTCGACGACTACGAGATCCTCGACGGCCCGGCGCTGGAGTCGCCGGTGCTGCTGGTGGCCACCACCCGGCACGCGCTCAGCGAGCTGACCGTGCACGGCCTGGCCACCGGCGAGGAGATCGCCAAGGTGGCGCTGCCCGGCGTCGGCAGTCTCGGCCCGCTGACGTCGCGCCGCGACGGCGGCCACGAGGCCTGGTTCAGCTATGGCGACCACACCACGCCCGGCACGGTGCACCGCCTCGACGCCCGCGACAACACCGTCGGCCTGTGGGCCCGGCCACCCGGCGCGGTCGTGGTCGGCGACGTGGTGACCGAGCAGGTCACCTACACCTCGGCCGACGGCACCGACGTGCGCATGTTCGTGGTCGCGCCCGCCGCGGCCGCCACCGGGCCCCGGCCCACGCTGCTGTACGGGTACGGCGGCTTCAACATCTCGCTGACCCCCTGGTACTCGCCGATGGCCATCGCCTGGGCGGAGGCCGGCGGGGTGTGGGCGGTGGCGAACCTGCGCGGCGGCGGCGAGGAAGGCGAGCAGTGGCACCGCGACGGCATGCTCGCCCGCAAACAGAACGTCTTCGACGACTTCCACGCCGCCGCGGACTGGCTCGTCGCCTCGGGCACGACCACACCGGGCCAGCTGGCGATCATGGGCGGCTCGAACGGCGGCCTGCTCGTGGGCGCGGCACTCACCCAGCGGCCGCACGCGTACGCCGCCGTGGTCTGCTCCGCGCCGCTGCTGGACATGGTCCGCTACGAGCTGTTCGGCCTCGGCTCGACCTGGGCCGGGGAGTACGGCACCGCGGTCGACGCCGAGCAGCTCGGCTGGCTGCTGTCCTACTCGCCGTACCACCACGTGCACGAGGGCACGGACTACCCGGCCGTGCTGTTCACGGTGTTCGACGGCGACAGCCGGGTGGATCCGCTGCACGCCCGCAAGCTCGCGGCCGCGCTGCAGCACGCCACGTCGAGCACGCGACCGGTGTTGCTACGCCGGGAGGGCGACGTGGGGCACGGCAGCCGGTCCGTGTCACGGACCCTGGACCTGTACGCGGACGAGCTGGCGTTCCTGACCGCGTACACCCGTCAGGGCTGACGCCGCCCGCCTCGCATGGCCGATGCGGGGTGATCGTCGCGGCCGAGCCCTCTCTAGAGTCGGATCATGCCACTGACGCTGCCGACCCACCCTGTCGCCGTCGTCCCGCTCAAGCTGTGGCGTCCCCGCTGGTTCGACGGTGTCGCGTTGACGGTCGGCGCGGTCGCGCCCGACCTCGCCTTCGCCGCCGACGGTTACGGCGTGACGATCCACAGCCATGCGTGGCACGCGCTCCTGTGGTGGGCGCTGCCGCTGACCGTCGTCGGCACCCGGTTGGTCCGCTGGGCAGCGCCGACGGTCGCCGCGCACCTGCCCGCGGGCGGCCCGCTGGCCTTGCGCGATTACGGCGCGCTGGGCCTGGCCCGTCACCGATGGCAGGTCACCGCCACCTCGGCGCTCATCGGCGCGCTCAGCCACATCGGCTGGGACGCGTTCACCCATCCCACCGTCGACGGCGGCCGCGTCCTCTTCCCGGTCCTGCATCGCCAGGCATGGCCGGGCATGCCGTGGTGGGAGTTCCTGTCCGCCGCCTCCAACCTCGTCGGCTTCGCCGCCGCCATCGCGCTGCTGGTCCATGTCGGCCGAACCCGCCTGCTGCGGCGCTGGTACGGTCCGGGACCGTCGACGGCCACGCCACGGCCCGTCCCGTTCTGGTCCGTGGTGACCCTGGTGTTCGCTCTCGGCCTGGCATCGCTGCCCCTGCACCCGGTGCGGCTGATCGGCGACCAAGCCGTGCGAGTGATCCTGTTCGCCGCACTGGCGCTCTTCGCGGGCGCCGCAGCGGTACAGGTGCGGGCCGCCGCACGGCCGCGCGGACCCTCGGGTCGACCCGTTCAGGCAGTCAGGCACAGCGTCGACGGGGGCGACCCGACCGCTCACCCGACGTCGGGCACGGCAGCCGGTCGGCGTCAGTCGCCGATGTCGCTCACCCGATCGGAATAGCCGACCACACCCCGCTCCACCACGGCAGGCAGAATCCCGCCATGCCCTTCTCCCTGCGCACCGCCGACGCCGCCGACATCGAGCAGTTGCTCGCCTTCTGGAAGACCGCCGCCGAGAACACCGACCGCGACGACGCCGTCGAGGCGGTGGCCGCGCTGCTGGCCCGCGACCCCGAGGCGCTGCTGCTGGCCGTGGACGGCGACGAGATCGTAGGTTCGCTGATCGCCGGATGGGACGGGTGGCGTTGCCACCTCTACCGGTACGCGGTGCACCCGGATCGCCGCCGCCAGGGCATCGGGCGTGCCCTGCTGGACGCCGCCGAGCAGCGATTCGCAGCGCTGGGCGGCCGGCGGGCCGACGCGATGGTGCTCGACGACAACGACCTCGCCGCCACGGCCTGGACCGCAGCCGGATACCGGCCGCAGCCGCAGTGGTCCCGCTGGGTCAAACCGTTGACCGCCCGCTGACCGGACGCCGCGGACGGGACAGCGGCCTGCCGGCGCCGGCAATAGGATCATGAAATGCGCCAGCCCCTCGACCGCATCGCCCTGATCTCCGACGTACACGGAAACCTGACCGCCCTGGAAGCGGTGCTCGACGACATCGACGCCCGCGGAATCACCCGGATCTTCAACCTCGGCGACTACGTCGGCAAGGGACCGCGCGGGCGCGAGGTCATCGACCTGTGCCGCGAGCAGTGCGAGGTCAACATCCTCGGCAACTGGGACGACTCCCTGCCCGATCCGGATCGGACCTTCGACACCCCGAGCGGGGCGATCGCATGGTGGCTGGCGCAGCTGTCCGACGGGCAGGGCGCATGGCTGCGGGCGCTGCCGTTCAGCCACGACTTCCTGATGAGCGGGCGGCGGGTGCGGCTCTTCCACGCGTCGTCGGACTCGGTGCACCACCGGGTGCGGTTCGACCACGACGAGGCGGAGTTCCTGTCGATGTTCGCCAACACTCCGGCGACCGGCGACGGGCCGGAACCCACCGTCGTCGGGTACGGCGACACCCACGACCCGTACTACGAGGTGGACCGCGCTCGGCGCACGCTGTTCAACACCGGCAGCGTCGGCAACTCCATGGACGACCCGACCCCGGTCTACGTGATCATGGAGGGCGTCTTCGGCTCCGCGGCGGAGGCCCCGTTCTCGATCCAGTTCGTGCGGGTGCCGTACGACGTGGACGCCGAGCTCGCGGTGGCCCGGGCGATGGGCATGCCCGAGTACGCGGAATACGAGTCCGAGATCCGGCACGGCGTCTACCGCGGTGAGATGAACAAGCCGGGCGGCCCCGGCTACCACCGCCGCCCACGCGAAGGCGTGCTGCCGCCGAGTCAGGGCTGAGCCAGCGCAGTGATCAGCCGGCCGCGGGACGCTGGTGGCCGCATTCGAGTTCGGCGCCCGTCCGGCGGTCGTGCACGGTGACGTTGTAGCAGTCGCCCTCGTTGACGAGGATGATCACGTGGTCGGGCATGGTGTCGATCGACAGTCCGGAGTCGGGCGCCTCCGGGTCGCCCATGACGACGAACTCGTCTCCGGGGAGCATCCAGTAGTCCATGCCGAGCGGCTCGATGAAGAGGCAGACCACACGGTCGCCTACGTTTCGGACCGGAAGCCTGTCCATGTCTCGTCCCCCGACTCTCGCGTCCGGTCACGGTATCCGGCACGGACTCACAACCACTGCCCCAGGTATATCGAGCTGCTGAGTCCACTGCTGTTCACTATCGTGCTGCCATGACCGAGCGCAAGCCGATGATCGCCGTGCTCACCGGGGCAGGGATCTCCACCGACTCCGGAATCCCCGACTTCCGAGGTCCCCAGGGTGTCTGGACCCGGGATCCGGCCGCGGAGAAGATGTTCACGTACGAGTACTACATGGCCGACCCGGCCGTGCGCCGCGCCTCGTGGCGGGCCCGTGCCGACAACGCGGCGTGGACAGCCCAGCCCAACCCGGCCCACCTCGCGCTCGTCGAGCTCGAGCGGGCCGGCTTCCCGGTGCGGATCATCACGCAGAACATCGACGGCCTGCACCAGAAGGCGGGTTCGGCCCCGCGCAAGGTGCTGGAGCTGCACGGCACCATGTTCACGGTGCGCTGCATGGGCTGCGGCGAGCGCGGCACCATGCGCGACGCGCTGGACCGCGTCGAGGCCGGCGACCCGGACCCGGCCTGCCTGTCCTGCGGCGGCATCCTCAAGGCCGGCACCATCATGTTCGGCGAGAACCTGGACTCCGACACCCTGAACCAGGCCGGCTCGATCGCGAAGGCGTGCCAGATCTTCTGGGCCGTCGGCACCTCCCTGCAGGTCCAGCCGGCCGCCTCATTGTGCGCCATCGCCATGACAGAGGGAGCGAAGACCACCATCGTCAACGCCCAGCCGACCCCCTACGACGTCGTGGCCGACGAGGTAGTCCGCGACCCCATCGGCGAGGCCCTGCCCCGCATGGTCGCCGCCCTCATCGCCGCCCACCCGTCCTGAAGATCACGACGATCTTGCGCGAACTGTTGAGGATATGCCCGTTACGGGCGTGTCGTACCCACAGGCCGCGCAAGATCGTCGTGATCAGGGGACGGGGGCGGCGGGTGGGGTGTCGGTGGGGCGAGGGGCCATGGCTACGGCCCAGGCTTCCTGGACGCCGAGGAAGACCAGGATGGACAGGAGTACGGCTTCGAGTTGGAGTGGGGTTAGGCCGATGCCTAGGGACTTCACGGCGCTCGGGGGGAGTACGGCGATGAGGGTGACCAGGGCGTAGGCGGGGACGGCTATGTAGCGGAGCAGGTTGGCGATGCCTTGGCTGCCGGTCTGGCGGTGGATCTGGCGGGTGAGCAGGATCGCGCCGATGCCGCCCGCGATGCCGGCCAGGGTGAAGGCGGTGCGCCAGAGCAGGACCACGGTCGGGGCGACCTGGGCCAGCAGGGACAGCGTGCCGGGGATGGCGAACTGCAGCGAGACCAGGTACGCCATGCGGCGTGACGCGGCGTCGTGGCGGCTGAGCTCCTTGCGGTCGGTCACCACCACCAGCCATAGGCCGAGCAGGGTGAAGTTGATCGCGGCCACCGCGGCGTAGAACGGGTCCAGGTCCACGGTGTTCGATCGTACGGCGAAATGCCCCTTTTAAGCCGTCAATACTGCGTGGTCCGGGAACGATCATGGCGGTAGTCTCTGCCACCATGGCCGCCGCCCTGGAGCTCTATCTCGACCCCGTCGCCACCGCGCGCCTGCGTACCCTCTGGAATGCCCTGGAGGCCGAGGGCGTGCCCACCCTGCGCGACCTCACCCACCGCAAGCACCGGCCGCACCTCTCCATCACCAGCGCGGACGTGCTCGACGGGCCGGCCGTGGAGGCGGCGCTGCAGGGGCTGGCGATCGCACCGCCGATCAAGCTGACGTTCGACCACATCGGGCAGTTCCTGGGTCGGGTGCTCTGGCTCGGGCCGGTGCCGACCGCCGAACTGCTGGCCCACCACGCAGCCGTGCACGGGCGGCTGACCGCGGCGGGCATCGAGACCGGTTCGTTCTACCAGCCCGGGGCCTGGGTGCCGCACTGCACGCTGTCCATGCGGGTGCCGCTGGTGCGCATGACCGGTGCGATCCGCCTGTGCCTGGACATGCTGCCCTTGGAGGCGACCATCGTCGGCGCAGCCGTCGCCGACCACGCCCGCGACCTCTACCACCCACTGCCCGCCGCCTGAGCGGGCGGACAGGCGCGGCCTTGGCGGCAGCACCTACTCGAGCGGCTGCACTGCGACGAAGGAGGCAAGATCGCGCGGGTCACGATTCCCGTCGTACCGGCGTAGAAGCTCGATGTACGTCGGCTTGTCGAGGTTCCAGTCGTAGGTCTCGAGCGTCTCGCCGTCTTGCGAGGCGAGGAACACCAGATCCGCAAGCAGCCGGGTGGTGCGGCCATTGCCGTCCGTGAACGGATGAATTCTGACCGTCTCAGCGTGAACCGCCACACCGAGCTCACGTGGTGTCCAGTCGTCGGTGTGTTCCCAGCGGTAGAGGATCGTCTGCAGCGAATTCCGAAGTTCGACGGCCACCTGCTCCGGCGCGACGCCGATGGTCACCTCGTGCTTGCGGTACATGCCCGCCCAGGTCCAGATGTCGCCTAGAGCTGTCGGTGCAGGTCGCGGACGAAGCTGTCGCTCAGGAGCATGCTGAGGGTGAGGTCACCGTCGATGATCTCCGGCACTAGTCGTTCCACCACAGCGGCATACACCGCCTGCTCAAGGTCGTAAATGGCGGCTTTGCCGACCGGCTCCCCGAGCGCATCCCGGATGCCCGGGAGCAGGCCCACCAGTTCGTCATCAGGAATCGGGGTCTCGCCGTATCCCGGGGTGAGCGGCATCAGCCCTGCGCCCGGCGTGCCGCCAGGATCGCCTCGACATTCGCGGAGCGTACGTACCCTGCCGGAACGTCACGACGCTCCAACTGTGCCGAGGCCTTCGCGGACCTGGCCGCGAAGCGCTTGACGGCCTCCTTGGTCACCGTGCGCTTCTTTCCGTCTGCTCGATGCTCCACGACCGCACCCGCCCTTCTCACGCAAGAATATGGCACGCGGCTGTCGCTGCGTAGGGCGCCGACGGGCCGTAGAAGCCCTGCCCCGCAGTCCGTGACGCTCCGCTGCGCGCCGAGCCGGCGAGGTTCCGCCCAGGCCGTCATGACGGCCTGGGCGGAACCGGTGGTCAGCGCTGGACGCGGGCGCCGCCGCCTGCCATCAGGGACTCGACCTCGGCGCGGGTCGCCATCGAGGTGTCGCCGGGGGTGGTCATCGCCAGCGCGCCGTGGGCCGCGCCGTACTCGACCGCGCGGCCCAGGTCGCCGGTGCTGATCAGGCCGTAGATCAGGCCGCTGGCGAAGCTGTCCCCGCCGCCGACCCGGTCCATGATCTCCAGGCCGGGGCGGTGCGTGGCGTGCGCGAAGCCGTCGCGGCTCCAGGCCACCGCGCCCCAGTCGTTGACCGTCGCGCTGCGCACGGTGCGCAGCGTCGTGGCGACCACCTTGAAGTTGTCGTACTCCTGCACGACCTGGCCGATCATCTTCTCGAAGTTCTCGGCCTCCAAGTCGGACAGGTCATCGGACGTGCCGGGCACCTCGAAGCCGAGGCTGGCGGTGAAGTCCTCCTCGTTGCCGATCATCACGTCGACGTAGCGGGCCAGCCGCCGGTTGACCTCCTGCGCCCGCGCCTTGCCGCCGATGGCCTTCCACAGGCTGGGGCGGTAGTTGAGGTCGTACGAGATGATCGTGCCGTGCCGGCGGGCGGCCGCCATCGCCGCCTCGATCACGTCGGGCGTGGTGTCGGACAGCGCCGCGTAGATGCCGCCGGTGTGGAACCAGCGCACGCCCAGCGTGCCGAACAGGTGCTCCCAGTCGACGTCCTCCGGGCGCAGCTGGCCGGCGGCGGTGTGCCCGCGGTCGGAGACGCCGACCGCACCGCGCACGCCGAAGCCGCGTTCGGTGAAGTTGAGGCCGTTGCGCACGGTGCGGCCGATGCCGTCGTACGGCAGCCACTTGACCAGCGAGGTGTCCACGCCGCCGGTGAGGATCATGTCCTCCAGCAGGCGGCCCACCTCGTTGTCGGCGAACGCGCTGACCAGCGCGGTACGCATGCCGAAGCACCGGCGCAGCCCGCGCGCGACGTTGTACTCGCCGCCGCCCTCCCAGGCGCGGAACGAGCGCGCGGTGCGCACCCGGCCCTCGCCTGGATCCAGGCGCAGCATCACCTCACCGAGGGAGACCAGGTCGTAGCGGCAGGCCTCGGCGGGACGGACCTCAACGGGCATCGGACTCTCCCCTCGGGTCGGTCTCGGCCGGGCGGGTGGCCGCGACGGCAGCGGCGGTGCGGCGGGTGATCTCGGCGTAGTCCCCGGCGGCCAGCAGGTCGGCGGCGACCATCCAGGTGCCGCCGACCGCGAGCACAGCCGGCACGGCCAGGTAGGCCGCGAGGTTCGCGGTGGTCACCCCGCCCGTGGGCACGAAACGCACCCCGGGGAACGGGGCCGACAGCGCCTTGACCATCGGGGCTCCGCCGAGCTGCTCGGCCGGGAAGAACTTCACCGCCTCCAGGCCCGCTTCCAGGGCCATCTGGATCTCGGTGGGCGTGGCCACGCCGGGGAACACCGGCACGCCGAGTTCCTGGCAGCGGCGCACCACCGCGGCGCTGAAGCCGGGGCAGACCACGTAGCGGGCGCCAGCGTCGACGGCCCGCTCGGCCTGCTCCGGGCTGAGCACGGTGCCCGCGCCGACCAGCAGGTCCGAGGAGGCCGCGAGCCGCTTGATCGCGTCGAGCGCGGCAGGCGTACGCAGGGTGACCTCTATGGAGTGGAGGCCGCCCGCGGTGAGCGCGGCGGCCAGCGGCTCAGCCGCGGAGGCGTCGGGGAGGATGACGACCGGCAGCAGCCGGTCACCGGCCAGCAGCCGGACGATGTCGGATGAGCGTTCATGTTGGTGAACTACAGTCACGTATGTGACCCTAGTGGCAGACGAAGGGATTGGCAATGAACCAGCAGGGGGCCGACCGCCCGCCGGTGAAGTCCGCCGACCGCACCCTCGAACTGCTCGAGGCGCTCGCCGCCGGCGGTCCGCGCGGGCTCGTCGAACTGTCCCGGGAGCTGGACATTCCCAAGAGCAGCCTGCACGGCCTGCTGCGTACGATGAGCCAGCGCGGCTGGGTGGAGACCGACGCCACGGGCACGCGCTTCGGCCTGGGCGTGCGCGCACTGCAGGTCGGGGCGGCCTATCTGGACAGTGACGACGCGATCGGGCTGGTCAACGCCACCCTGGACGCGCTGTCGGCCCGCTTCGGCGAGACCGTGCACCTGGGACGGCTCGACGGGCCGAACGTCGTTTACATAGCTAAACGCGAATCGGCACACCCGCTAAGGCTGTTCAGCGCGATCGGCCGCCGCCTGCCCGCCCACGCGACCGCGCTGGGCAAGGCGCTGCTGGCCACCCGTGCCGACGCCGAGGTCGACCGCCTGCTCGACTGGCCGCTGGCCGCGCTCACCCCGCACACGCTCACCACCCCCGACGCGCTGCACGCCGAGCTGGCGCGGGTGCGCGAGTCCGGCCACGCCGAGGACCGCGAGGAGAACACCGAGGGCATCATGTGCCTGGCCGTCGCCGTGCCGCTGCGCACCCCCGCCGTCGACGCCATCAGCGTCTCGGTGCCCCTGGCCCGCCTGCGCGACACCACCGTCGCCGAGATCGTCACCGACCTCCACCGCCACGCCACCCAGCTCCGCGCCGCCGCCCACCTGCTCCCCTGATCTCGCTCCACGATCAACAGACTTGCCCGGCACCCGTGCGTATCTTGGTCAGGGATACGCCCAGGTGCCAGGCAAGTCGGACGATCGAGGGCGGTCAGGCGCCGATGGCGGACTTGACCTTGGCGATGGCGGCCGTCTCGGTGTCCTTGACGCCGCCGGAGGCGTTGGCGACCTTGTCGCAGGCGCCGGTGATGACCGTGCGGAACTCGGTCAGGTCCTGTGGGGACTTCGCCTGCAGGATGCCCGCCGACTGCTGCAGCGCGGTGAGCACACCGGACTCCAGCTCGGCGGGCGAGCCCTTGGGGATCTCGGGCAGGCCGCCGGACTTGAACACGCTCTGCAGCTCGGGTGACGCGCCGGCGAGCGCCTTGGCGCCCGCGATGCTCTCCTTGAAGCTCGCGAAGAAGCCGGGGTCCGCATGGGACACGAGGAAGACTGCGCCGAAGGCCGCGGTACGCAGGGTCTGGCGCTCTTGATCGGTGTATTCCGTCATGCGGCACATTCTGGGCGAAGCAAGCCCATGCCTGAGGGCATTTCACCGCTTTTGCCTCAGCCGTTCGGCTGACCTTCTAGGGTTCGAGGAAGAGTGTCCAGCACCGAGTACGGGGGTAACGGGAAATGGCAGTCGACCTCAACCAGATCATGAAGCTGATGAGCGACCCGCAGATCCAGAACCTGCTCAAGGGCCTGTTCAGCCAGATGAGCGGCGGCGGCGGTGGCGGCGGTGGCGGTCAGGCGAACCTCAGCGGTCTGGTGGATCAGCTGAGCAAGTCGGGCCTAGGCCCCCAGGTGCAGTCCTGGATCGGCACCGGCAAGAACGAGAACGTCACCGGCGCGCAGCTGCAGCAGGCACTGGGCGGCGGCACGCTCGAGCACGTGGCCCAGGAGGCCGGCACCACGCCGCGCCAGGCCGCCGACGACCTCGCCAAGGTGCTGCCGGAGATCGTCAACCAGGCGACGCCGCAGGGCCAGATGCCCGACCCGCAGCAGCTCCAGCAGATGATGGGCAAGCTGTTCGGCCAGTGACCCACCAGCGACCGCCTGCACCAGCGCCCGCCCGGCCCCGCCGGGCGGGCGCTTTGCCGCCCGCCCCCACCCCCGCCCCCGGTCGCAACTCTTAAGGAGTTGCGGCATCAGAAGGTCCGGGAAGCCGCGACTCGTCAAGAGTTGCGCACCCCGGCGGGCGGGGACCGTGGGCGTTCAGGCGCCCGTGGCGGCGCGGGCCACCTGGATCAGGCTGGCGTGGTGGCGTTCGGCGTCGTATGCGGCGCGTCCGCCGCGTGCGCCGAACAGGCGCTTGCGGTAGACGAGGAAGGCCACGGCGCCGATGTTGATCAGCAGGGCGGTGACGCGGACCCAGGTGACGCGCTCGATCAGCTCGTACACCTCCAGCGGGATGAACGCCGCGGTGGCGATCGCGGCCAGGTACTCGCCCCAGCGGCGCAGCAGCCACAGCCCGGTGCCCTCGACCAGTTGGAGCAGGCCGTAGCAGGCCAGCGCGGCGGCGATCCAGGTGAGCGTCTGCGGCCGGGTGGCCAGCGCGGTGCGCACCAGGTGCACCAGCGGCGACTCGGCGAGGTTCCAGTGCAGCCGGTCGGCCAGCGGCTGCAGCAGGGGCAGATCCTGGTCGAACGCGATCCGCACGGCGGGCTGGGCACCGCGGAAGCGCCACACGGCGTACGCCCCCAGCAGCAGGAGCCCGCCACGGATCGCGCGCTCGACCGCCAGGGCCCGCAGCACCACGGCGTCGCGCAGCAGTTGCCCGCGCAGCGGCACGGGTGCCTCGTCGGCGGGGCCGGCGGCACGCGGCGGGCCGGGCACGTAGTCCCCGCAGCGCAGGCAGCGCCAGGCTGCCCCGTCGACGGTGTCCACCCGCAGGTGATCGCGAAGTTCGGGCTCGTCCGGTGCGTAGGTGAGGTGGTGCCGGGCGCAGGCCAGCAGGTTCCAGTCCATAGCGCTCCTGCCTGAGTCCGACTCTCAGGTTATCCGGTTTCGAACCGTTTCAGACCGATTGGTCATGGACCCGGGCAGCGCGAAATGTCCGTATCACCCTCGTCCGAAAGTACTACATCAACACAGCCTGAATGCATGGACTAGACCTACGACCTGCGCCTTCGTAGCGCTCAACAGTGGTCCCGACCACTATTCGCAGGTGGGCAGCGGTCGATCGCCTTTCTAGGATCGGCGAATGCGTGGCAACGGAGCACACGAGCAGCGCGGAGTCGGCCGTCACCGAGCGGCAACCCGCCAGAATCCCCTGACCAGTCCCCTCAAGTCCCTCGCGGAGGCGATCAGCCGGCTCAAGTCGGCCGACTCGCGCAAGCTGATGGCAGTGACCGGCCTCGTCGGCGCCCTGGGCGCCGCCACGGTCGGCGGAGTGGCGGCCGGCGCCGGCGCACCCGAACACCAGGTGACCCTGCAGACCGCGAGCGCCAACCGGGCCGTGGCCGACCAGGCCGCGACGCGGTCGATGGACCGCGCCGCGACCACCGCGAGCAAGCCGGTCGAGGCCGCGGCCCCCAAGGCAGCGCCCAAGGCCCAGCCGAAGGCCGCAGCCCCCAAGGCAGCGCCCAAGGCCGCCCCGAAGGCAGCGCCCAAGATCGCCGCAAAGCCCAAGGTGGCCGTGAAGCCGAAGGCCGCCCCCAAGCCGGTCCTGCGCCCCGTCGCCGGGCTGGACATGACCCAGATGCGCAACGCCCAGGCGATCGTGCAGGCCGGCAAGGAGCTGGGCCTGCCCAAGCGCGCCTACGTGGCGGCGGTCGCCTGCGCGATGCAGGAGAGCCAGCTGTACAACCTGGCCAGCACCGTGTACGCGGAGTCGTACGACTACACCAACCAGGGTGAGGGCTCCGACCACGACTCGGTCGGCCTGTTCCAGCAGCGCCCGACCTCCGGCTGGGGCACCGTGCGCGACCTGATGCAGCCCAAGTACGCGGCGACCCAGTTCTACAAGGCCCTCGACAACGTCGCGGGCTGGCAGGACATGCCGCTGACCCTGGCCATCCAGGAGGTCCAGGTGTCGGCCTTCCCGTACCACTACGCCAAGCACGAGACCCGTGCCCAGCAGGTCGTGGACGCACTGACCCGATAACCGCACGCCACCGCGGCGGTGAGTCACTGCCCCGGCCGTCGGAACCGACCGGTTCCGGACGGCCGGGGCTCTTCCATGCCCGGCGGCAGCGGGGCCAGATGGAACCGCGTGATCAGGTTCGCCAGGATGGTGCGCAGCGCGGACAGCGTGCGGGCGCGGTCGCCGCCGCCGTCGTGCAGCAGCACGATCGCGCCCGGGGCGGCCTGCCCGGTGACGTCCGCCGCTATGCGGTACGACGGCCCGTTCTGCCAGTCGCGCGGGTCGACCCGCCAGTGCAGCGACGTCATGCCCAGCCGCCGCGCGGCCGCCACCAGGGTGGCCGTCCAGTTGCCGCCCGGCTGGCGGTAGTACGAGATCCGCGCCGTCGGCGCCGCCGCGACCAGGGCCGCGTTGGTGCGCTGCAGATCGGCGAGCACCGTCGGCTCGTCCCGCAGGCCCAGCCACACGTCGTGGCTCCAGCTGTGGTTGCACAGCGTGTGCCCGTCCGCGACGACATCGCGTACCAGCTGCGGATACTTCGCGGCCTTCGCGCCGATCATGCAGAAGGTGGCCCGTACGCCGTAGTCGCGCAGCAGCGCCAGGACCTGCGGCGTCCACACCTCGTCCGGGCCGTCGTCGAAGGTCAGCGCGACCTCGGGGGTGCCGGTGGTCAGCCGGCTGCCGAACGGGCCGCCTTTCTCGACGGGCAGCGGGGGCCGGTCCGGCCCGGTGATCGGCTGGGGCCGGGGCGGCAGCGGCGGCAGTGCGAGCCGGGCGTTCGGGCCGACCCGGTCACGGGAGGTCTTCGGGGTGTCCGACCGGTCGCCGAGCCCGGTCCGGGAACGGCTGCCGGCGAGGTGTCCGAGCAGGAATCCGCCGACGAGGATGACGACGACCAGCACCAGCGCGGTGACGATAGCGCGCCGGCGGTTCCCGGGTGCCGATCCGGCGCGCATGACTCCTCCTGCGGCCTACGTACCAGCACCATACCAAAATGACCAAATAGGTCGTATGTGTTCAGCGCGCACCGCGAACGAGGGGGAACGGCAGTGTTTCCCGGATGGACCGGCCGGTGAGCAGCATGACCAGCCGGTCGACGCCGATGCCGAGCCCGCCGGTGGGCGGCATGGCGTATTCGAGCGCCTGCAGGAAGTCCTCGTCCAGCTCCATCGCCTCCGGGTCGCCGCCCGCGGCCAGCAGCGACTGCTCGGTGAGCCGGCGGCGCTGCTCGATCGGGTCGGTGAGCTCGGAGTACGCCGTGCCCAGCTCGGTGCCGAAGGCGACCAGGTCCCAGCGTTCGGCCAGCCGCGCGTCGACGCGGCTCTGCCGGGTCAGCGGGGACACGTCGGTCGGGAAGTCCTTGTAGAACGTCGGCATGATGGTCTTCTCCTCGACCAGCCGCTCGTACATCTCCAGCACCACCGCGCCGCGGCCCCACTTCGGGTCGTACGGGATCTTCGCGTCGTCGCAGAGTTTGCGCAGCTTCTCCACATCGGTGTCGGCGGTGATCTCCTCGCCGAGCGCGGACGAGATCGCCTCGTCGACGGTGCGCACGGTCCAGTCCCCCGACACGTCGTGCGGCTGGCCGTCGTGCATGATCACGCATTCGCCGTTGGCGGCCCGCGCCGCGGACTGCACCACCTCGCGGGTCAGCGTCAGCATCGAGTCGTAGTCGGCGTAGGCCTGGTACGCCTCCAGCATGGAGAACTCGGGGTTGTGCTTGTAGTCCACGCCCTCGTTGCGGAAGGTGCGACCCAGCTCGAACACCTTCTCCACGCCGCCCACGGCCAGCCGCTTCAGATACAGCTCGGGCGCGATGCGCAGGTAGAGGCGCAGGTCGTAGGCGTTGATGTGGGTGGTGAACGGGCGGGCGTTGGCGCCGCCGTGGATGCGCTGCAGGATCGGCGTCTCCACCTCGATGAAGCCGCGGTCGTTGAAAGACTGGCGCAGGCTGTGCACCGCCGCGCTGCGTGCCCGCAGCAGGTCGCGCGCCGTATTGCTGGTGATGAGGTCGAGGTAGCGCTGGCGGACCTTGGCCTCCGGGTCGGTCAGGCCGCTGTGCTTGTCCGGCAGCGGGCGCAGGCACTTTCCGGTGATCTCCCAGGTGTCCACGTGCACGGACAGCTCGCCGCGCTTGGTGGTGACCACCTCGCCGGTGACGCCGACGTGGTCGCCGATGTCGATCGCCTCGGTCCACCCCGCGACGTCGCGGTCGATCATCAGCTGCAGGTCGCCGTCCCAGTCGCGGATGGTCGCGAAGGCGATGTGGCCGTGGTCGCGCAGCAGCATCACCCGGCCGGCCGTCGACACCCGGTCGCCGGTGCGCGTGTCGGCGGGCGTCTCCGGGTGCCGGTCGCGGATCTGCCCGCAGGTCGCGGTCGGGTGGAAGCCCACCGGGTACGGGTCGACGCCGTCGGCGCGCAGCCGTTCCAGCTTGGCCAGGCGTACCGCCATCTGCTCGTTGGCGCTCTCGTCGTGCGCCGCACCGGCCGGCTCGGCCGGCTCCGCGGGCGCGGGCAGGCCCGCCAGCACGGGCGCCGCGGTGGCGTCCAGCGCGGCCACCGGCGTGCCCGGCACGGTCAGGAAGCCCTCCGCGATCGCCGAGGCCAGACCGACCTTGGCCAGGTCGCGCCGCTCGCCGAAGCACAGGTAGCGCGGCACCCACTCCGGCTGGTACTTGATGTTCGACCGGTACAGCTGCTCCAGCTGCCACCACTTGGAGAAGAACATCAGCACCCGCCGCCACAGCCGCAGCACCGGCCCGGCGCCGATGCGGCCGCCCTCCTCGAACACCGCCCGGAACACCGCGAAGTTCAGCGACACCCGCTCCACGCCCAGCTTGGGCGCGGCGTTCATGAGCGCGGTGACCATGAACTCCATGACGCCGTTCTCGGCCTCGTGGTCGCGGCGCATCAGGTCCAGCGACAGGCCGCGGCGGCCCCACGGGCTGAACGACAGCATCGAGCGCACGATGCCGTCGCGGTCGCGGGCCTCGACCAGCACGCACTGCCCGTCGTTGGGGTCGCCGAGGCGGCCCAGCGCCATGGAGAAGCCGCGCTCGCTGTCGGTGTCGCGCCACCGGGTGGCCAGTTCCGCGATCTCCTTCATCTCGTCGGGCGGGATCTCTGCGTGGCGGCGCACCGTCGAGGTGTAGCCGGCCCGCTCGACCCGGTTGACGGCCTGGCGCACCTGGCGCATCTCCCGCCCGTCCAGGGAGTACCGGTCGGTCAGCAGGATCGCCTCGTCGCCCAGCTCCAGCACCTTCAACCCGGCCTTGTGGTACGCCGTGGCGCCCTCCTCGCTGGCGCCCATGGCCGCCGGGGTCCAGGCGTAGCTGCGGGCCTCCTCCAGCCACGCGTCGATGGCCTGGCCCCAGGCCTCCGGGTCGCCGACGGGATCGCCGCTGGCCAGGCTCACCCCGTTGACCGGGCGGTAGGTGACGGCGGCCTTGCCGCTCGGTGAGAAGGTCACCAGCTTGTCCCGGCGGGTGGCGAAGTAGCCCAGCGAGTCGCGCTCGCCGTAGTGGTCCAGCAGGCCGCGCACCTTCACCTCGTCGGCGGGTTCGAGCACGGAGTTGACCTGCTGCGAGCGCAGCAGCGTGAACAGCGCCGCGAACACCGCGATCGCACCGAACAGGCCGAGCACGAAGTTGACCCAGCCGGGCGCGGCGCCGTCGCGGGTCACGTCGAACTCGAACGCGCCGCCGAGGACCTTCTCCGCCGCGTACGCGAGCTGCTCCCCGGCGTCCGAGCCGAGCGTGCCGGGGAACGCGGCGACCAGGCTGTAGCCCAGGCCGATGCCGACGGCGGCGACGCCCGCGAAGACGGCGAGGGCCTTCCACACGGCGCCCTTGCGGATCCGGGCGTAGAACTGCTTGCGGGCCAGGAACAGGATGACCAGCGCCGCGACGCCGACGAGCACCGCGATGCTGGTGGCCACCCGGCCCCAGCCACTGAACAGCGGCACTCCGGCGTCGTCGACCAGCTCGCCCTCGGGCACCAGCGTGATCACGCCGAGCGCGAGCACGCTCGATCCCACGTCGATGATCAGGTAGACGATCATGGTCCACCAGGCGATCTTCTTACGCCGGGCGGTGGCCGCGGCGAGCACCGCCATGAACGCCGCGTACGCGAGGTTCGCCGGGACCGGGATCAGGACGTCGTCGAGGATGCGGCGTACCGGCTGGGTGCTGTGCCCGAGCGCGCCGCCGACCGCGGCCAGCGCGCTGATCGCGGCGATGCAGGCGATCAGGATGGCGAAGACGCGGGGGACCTTCTCCCGCCAGTTCCGTCCGTTCGCGCGGGTCGCCGCGTCTGCAGCAGGTGGAACCACGTGCCACCTCGTCTCGTCGGCGATGTATCCGGGCCGTCAACACGAACATATGGCACTCACTACACTTAACGCAGCAAATATGATGAAAGCTCAGGTATGGGGGCGGGGGTGGGACGGTGTCCGACTGGTTCCACCGCACGGTCGTCGAGACCGGCCGGCTGCCCCTGTTCTGCTTCTTCGCCGGAGTGATCTTCGGGTTCGTCTTCATCCGGTTCTCGGTGCGCATGATCCGGGCGCAGGTGAAGTGGTGGCCCGGCAACGTCACCCCCGGCGGCGGCCTGCACATCCACCATGTCGTCTTCGGCGTGGTGTTCATGCTGGTGGCAGGCGTGGCCGCGCTGGTCGTGCCGGACGATTACGTGTTCTGGCGGTCGGTCCTCGCCGCGCTGTTCGGCATCGGCTCGGCACTGGTCCTCGACGAGTTCGCGCTGATCCTGCACCTGGAGGACGTGTACTGGTCGGAGAAGGGCCGCACCTCGATCGACGCGGTGTTCGTGGCGGTCTCCGTGACCGGGCTGCTGGTGCTCGGCATACGCCCGGCGGGGATCGACTCCCTGATGCTGGCCGCTGCCGCGGCGGGCGGCATCGGCTGGGTGATCGCCGGGGCCATCGCGTCCACGCACCTGGGGCTGGTCCTGCTCACCCTGGTCAAGGGCAAGATCTGGACCGGGCTGATCGGCCTGTTCATCCCGGTGCTGCTGATCGTCGGCGCCATCCGGCTGGCCCGCCCGCACTCCCCCTGGGCCCGCTGGCGCTACCAGCGGCCGACCCCGAAAGCCGCCGCGAAGCTGGCCAAGTCGACCTGGCGGGAGGTGCAGCTGCGGCGCCCCGCGATCAAAGCGAAGATCTGGTTCCAGGAGCTGCTGGCCGGACACCACGACGCTCCCCCACAGCGGTGAGGCGGGCCGATATGGTGCAACCACCGTCGTCAGTGGAGGAGCAGCCCAAGGTGCGCCGTGCTCACGTCATCACCGCCTGGGCGGTCTGCACCCTGCTGGGCGGCGCGCTGCTGGCCCTGCCCGACGACGGGCCCCGCCTGATCTCGTTCAGCGACGCGCACGGCCCCGGCCTGCTCGACACGGTCGGCGCGGTGCTGGCCCTGGCCGGATCCGCACTGGCCTGGTGGTGGATCTGGCGGGACCGCCGCCGGCTGGCCGCCGCACCGCTGTGGTGGCAGATCACCGCGCCCATCGCGGGCGGCCTCGGACTCGGCCTGGTCCTCGCGTCGGTGCTCGGCGACTTCGCACTGTGGTGGGCGGTCGGCGCGCTGCTCGTCACGCTGGTGCAGGTCGGGCTGTTCGTCTCGGTCAGCGGCATCGGCGCGCACCGGCCCACCCGGGTGCGGGTCACCGGCTACGTGACACGCGGCGCGAACGACGCGCTGGAAGTGCTGATCTTTGAGTATCCGAGCACCCCCGGCACGCATCTGCCCGGCGGGGGCGTCGAGCGGGGTGAGCTGCTCAACGACGCGATGGTCCGGGAGACGTACGAGGAGACCGGCGTGTCCGGCGCGCTGGCCGTGCTCAGCGTCGTGGGCGTGCAGAGCGGCCGGTTCGCCGACACCCGCCGCCCGTACCTGAACGTCTACTTCCACCTGCGCACCGACGACGACCGCGGCCAGTGGCGGCACACCGTCATCGGCGATCCCGGCGTCTGGGACACCGGCCTGGTCGTCACCTGCCGCTTCATCCCCCTCGCCAAGGCCCGCGAGCTGCTGCGCGACACCGGCAACACCCAGCACGCCTTCCTCGACCTGCTCGCCGTCCCCGCCGCGAACCCCCTGTCCTGAGCCGCCCGCCGGTACGATCCGGCCGTGGCATCCCCTCATGACCGTTTTCCGTTGCTGTTCGCCCCACAGCGATGGGAGTGGGCCGGCGTCGACTGCCGGTTCTCCACGACCGCGCCGCCGGACCGGCTCGTCACCAACGTGCACGTCGTCGGCTTCGCCGGGGATCGGGTCGTGCTCTGCCGGGACGAGCGGGACGTGTGGTTCCTGCCCGGCGGCACCCGCGAGCCCGACGAGACCGTCGCCGAGTGCGCCGCCCGCGAGCTGCGCGAGGAGGCCGGGGCGGTGCTGCGCGGCCCGCTGCACGTCATCGGCGCGCACCACGCGGTGTCCGACCAGCCCGCGCCCTACCGGCCGCACCAGCCGCACCCGGAGATGGCCTGGCTGTGGTGCTTCGCCGAGGTGAGCGTCGAGGGCGCGCCGGACAACCCCGACGACGGCGAGACCGTCCTCGAGGTACGCGCACACGCCCTCGACGACGCCCGCCGCCTGCTCCTCACCGACGGCCCCTGGTACCCCGAGCTGGTCACCCTCGCCGCCGAGCAACGCGCCGCCGGCACCGCGACGCCCCTCTGACCGTGCCCGTCTCGCAGTTTCGGGGAAAGTGCGCGTAAGGGGACGTCGATTCCTGCAGTTTCCCCGAAACTGCAGGCCGCCCGGCGTCGGCGACCCTGGGGGGTCGGCGGTCCTCGTGGTTGACCGAGGGTCAGGCGTGGTGGGTGGTGTCCGCGGGGCGCAGGGGCACGACCAGGTAGCGCAGGTCGATGCCCGGCTCGGGCGACACGGCCGTGAACGCGGTGGGCCGCAGCGCCGACTGGATCTCCAGGCGCGCCTGGCGGCCGGCGAACGGGCGTAGCGCGTCGAGCAGGTACCGGGCCTGGTACTGCCGGGTCAGCCGGTCGCCCAGCAGGTCGGCCTTGAGCGTCTCGGACGACTCGCCGGCCAGCGGGTCACTGCCGCGCACGCACAGCTCGCCGTCGCCGAGTTCGAGGGTGACCGCGCCGCGCGGGCCGGCGTAGTGCGCCGCGCGGCCGACCGCGGCGGCCAGCTCGTCCGCGTCCACCCGCACGGTCGCCTCGGGCTGCGCGGCCAGCAGCCGGTCGAGCTGCCGGTCGGGGAAGGCCACCGCCAGCGAGGCCGTGCCGACCGTCCAGCCGGGCCAGGACAGCGCGAACCGGCCGTCCTCGGCGTGCAGTCGCACCTCGGCCGAGCGGCCCGCCTGGCGGCCCAGCTCGGCCACCAGCACCGCCGGGACCAGCACGTCCAGCTCCGCGCCGGGCTCCGCCGACCAGGCCGGGCGCGCCGCGGCGAGCCGGAAGCGGTCCGTGGCCAGCATCGAGACGACCGCGCCCGCCGAGCGCATCCGCACCGCGGTGAACAGCGGCAGCGCGTCCTCGCGGGAGGCGGCGCCGGCCACCGCGGCGGCGGCCCGCCAGTCCGCGCCCGCGAGCACACCCACCGCGGCGGGTGCCTGCGGCGGGCGGGGGAAGGTGTCCAGGTCGAGCCGGGGCAGCGCGAAGCGGGCCCGGTCGGTGCGCACCGCCAGCCGCGCGCCCTCGGTGCACAGCCGCAGCTGCGGGGCGTCGAGCGTGGCCAGGGTGTCGGCCAGCGCGCGCCGCGACACCACCGCCTCGCCGTCGGTGTGCGCGGTGGCGCTCACCCGCACCCGCGCCCAGGCCTCGCCGTCGGACGCGGCCAGCTCCAGCCCGTCGGCGTCGCCCCGCAGCAGCACCCCGGCCAGCGCCGGCTGGTGCGCCCGCACCGGCAGCAACCGCAGCAACTGCGCCGCCGCCTCGGCCACCTGACCCGTCCCGACCGTCACATCCAACGACATGGCCCGCACGCTAACCACCCGGTACGACAGCCCGCGCCGCAGCGCCGGCCCGGTAGGGTGCGCCGGGTGGACGAGACGAGCCGGCGGGCGGTGGACGCGGCGGTGCGGTGGCTGGACACGCACCACGGCAGCGGACCGCAGCAGCAGACCATGCGCATCCTCAAGGTGACCGAGGAGGCGGGTGAGGCGGCCAGCGCCTGGATCGGCGTGCAGGGCCAGAACCCGCGCAAGGGCGTCACGCACACGCCCCGGGAGGTCGCCGACGAGCTGGCCGACGTGGCGCTGGCGTCGTTCGTGGCGATCCGGAGCCTGGGCTTCGACCCGGCGGAGGTGCTGTCGGCCAAGGCCGCGAAGGTGCTCGACCGGATGGCCGCACACGGAGGGACCTCCGCCGGCGTCGATGCGTGATCATGCGGGTGGTTCGCTCGTTGCACCTCCGTAGCTCCCTCGACGCACGGAAGTGAGCGCGATGATGGTGATCAAACGGCGTTCGCTGCTCGGCGGTGCGGCCGTGGCGGGCGGGCTGTTCGCCGCCGGTCCCTTCAGCGGCTTCCTGGCCCGCCAGAGCACGCCGCCGCAGCCGCCGTCACGGATCAAACTCGCGCCGACCGCCGACCTGCGCGACGGCGTGCCGCGGCTGTGGGTGCCCGAGGGCTTCGCGTACCGCTCCTTTCACGACACGGAGTGGCCGGTGGTGCTCGACGACGGCTCCCGGCTGCCGGGCAGCCACGACGGCATGGGCGCGTTCCAGGCGCCGGGCGGCAACACGATCCTGGTGCGCAACCACGAGGTCAAGGTCACCGGGTCGGCGTTCGGGCCCGGCCACGTCACCTACGACCCGGCGGCCGGCGGCGGCACGACCACGATCGAGGTGACCCGGTACGGCGAGGTGGTGCGCTCGCACACCAGCCTGAGCGGCACGCACACCAACTGCTGCGGCGGGCGGATGCCGTGGGGCACGTGGATCAGCTGCGAGGAGACCGTGCACGGCCCGGACGTGGCCGGGGTGGGCAACTACCAGCTGCGGGAGCGGCACGGCTTCATCTTCGAGGTGCCCGCACAGGGCGCCGTCGAGCCGCGGCCGATCACGGCGGCGGGCCGCTTCGCGCACGAGTCCGTGGCCTACGACCCCGCCGGCGGCGCGCTCTACCTGACCGAGGACAACTTCGCCTTCGCCAGCTGCTTCTACCGGTACCTGCCGCCGCGTGCGCCGGATCCGCTGCGCACCGACGGGCGCGGCATCGCCGACGGGGGCCGGCTCCAGGCGCTGGCCGTGAAGGGCCGCCCCCGCCTGGACCTCGCCGCCGCGCAGGAGCCCGGTGCGGTCTTCCCCGTCACCTGGGTCGACATCGACGACCCGGCGCCGAGCTTCCCGTACACCGCGGGCGTGCCCGCGCCGACGAGCGAGCACAAAGCGCTGCGGCACGTGGGCGACCAGGGCCGCGACGGCGGCGCGGCGCTGTTCTCGCGCCTGGAGGGCTCGACCATCCGGCAGGGCGTCGTCTTCTTCACCTCCACGCAGGGCGGCGGCCGGCCGGAGAAGGACGACGGGCCCTTCGACAGCGGCTACGGCAACGGCCACGGGCAGATCTGGGCCTACCACTGCGCGGAGGAGGTGCTCCGGCTGGTCTACCAGGCCCCCGCCGTCGACGGACTGGACTTCCCGGACAACATCACCACCAGCCCCAACGGCACGCTCATCCTGTGCGAGGACGGCGCGAACAACAACTACGTGCGCGGGCTGACCCGGCACGGGCAGGTGCTCGACATCGCGCTCAACCGACTCACCAACCGCGCCGGGGTGTCCCGCGAGGCCGACGAGTTCGCCGGCTGCGCGTTCAGCCCGGACGGGCACACGCTGTTCGTGAACGTCCTGGCCATACACGGGATGACGTTCGCGATCTGGGGGCCATGGGCGAAACTCGGAATCTGAGCGCGGCGCACGCTCAGCCCGGGCGACGGGGCCGGAAAACTGCTATGTGCGCAGGTCCAATTGCGAGATCATCGACGTATGGGCACTCTGCCACAGCTGTCGACCAACCTCACCCTTGATGACTCCGACACTCCTCGGGACGTCGTCGACGCGATGATCCTCGCCCCGTTCAGCACGGGCGAGCAGCCGTACGCCCACACCGCCCGCCTGCCCCGCGTCCGCAAGGACGCCAACCTGCTGCCGGAGGAGGGGCGGGTGCTGCGCGTGGCCACCGACGACGGCCTGCGCAGCCACCTCGCCGCGGGCGACGGCTGGACGCTGCGCGCCGCGCGCTGGCGCGGCGGCGTCGCCGAGGTCACCGTCACCGCGACCACCGAGGAGCTGGCGCTGCGCATCCTCGACGACGCCACGCGCAACGCGCGCGAGGACCACGTCGAGCGCGCCGACACGGTGCCGATGGGCTTCTGGCACCACTCCGCCAAGCGCGGCGCGCAGCGCAGCACCCGGCCGATCACCACACCGTCGTGGGACGCGATTCGGGACAACTACTCCGCCGACGTCGCGGGCTCGCTGGAACGCCTGATGACGCTCACCCCTGACTCGATCTCCGGCCGCCTGCTGCTGCTGCACGGCGTGCCCGGCACCGGCAAGACCACCGCGCTGCGCGCGCTCGCGCGGGCGTGGTCGTCGTGGTGCCAGGTCGACTGCGTGCTCGACCCGGAGCACCTGTTCCACGACTCCAGCTACCTGATGGAGGTCGCCATCGGCGACGACGAGCAGGAGGAGCGGCGCTGGCGGCTGCTGCTGGTCGAGGACTGCGACGAGCTGATCTCCTCGGCCGCGAAGGCGTCCAGCGGCCAGGCGCTGTCGCGCCTGCTGAACCTGACCGACGGCCTGCTCGCGCAGGGCCGCGACGTGCTCGTGGGCCTGACCACCAACGAACCGCTCAACAAGCTGCACCCCGCCGTGGTCCGGCCCGGCCGCTGCCTGGCTCAGATCGAGGTCGGCCCGCTGCCCTTCGCCCAGGCGAGCGCCTGGCTGGGCAGCACGGTAGGCCTCAGTTCGTCCGGTGCCACGCTGGCGGAGCTGTTCGCCATCCAGCGCGGCGACCGCGACCTGGTCCAGCTCACACCCGAACCCTCCACCGGCTGCTACCTGTGAACCGAGGGGCGTCACGAGCCGCGCCTTGCATTGACGTCGGCCTATCCAGATGAGTACGATCGCCGATTTTTCATCCAGATAGGCCAACGTCTATCACAAACGGGGCCGGCGGCTCGCGAGGCCGGGTTCAGAGCAGGCGACTGCGGCCCCAGCCGCGGTTCATGCGCCAGGCGGCGTACAGGCCTGCGGCGAGCGCGACCAGGAGCAGGACGCCGACGCCGCGCAGCGCCGCCGCCACGTCGCCGGTCGCCGCGCCGCCCAGCGCTTGCAGCGCCCAGTAGCCGGGCGACGCGGGCGCGACGGCCTGCGCCCAGCCGGGTAGCAGAGACAGTGGCACCATCGCGCCGCCGAGCGTGGACAGCAGCAGCGCGCCGAGGTCGTTGACCGCGCCGAGTTCGCTGTGACTGCGTACCGTCATCGCCGCGGCAGCGCCGAGCAGCAGCAGCGTGACCGCCCAGGCCAGGGCGGCCAGGGCGAGCAGGTCCGGGCGGGCCACCCGCAGCCCGAGCGCGACGACGCCGTACCCGAGCACGACCGCCTGCTGCGCCAGCAGCACCCCGCCGAGCGCGACCGCCTTGCCGGTCAGGATCTGCCCCGGCGACGCGGGCGTGGCCCGCAGCCGGTCCAGGGTGTGCCAGGAGCGTTCGGTGAGCAGCGAGCCGCCGACGATGGACAGGCCCAGCAGTGAGAACAGCACCAGCATGCCGGTGACCGCGTGGGTGGTGCCCTGGTCGCCGATAGCGGCGCGGTAGAGCGGCCGCAGCACGGTGATCATCACGAGCGGCATGCCGATGCGGCTGATCACCGCCCCGGGCTCGGCCGCCAGCAAGGCCACGTTGATCCGGACGAGGGCGAGGCTACGCATGGTCGGCCGCCAGGGCGTGGTAGAGGTCGTCGAGGGTGTCGTGCCCGGCCCGCAGTTCGTCCTGGCTGCCTCGGGCGATGACCCGCCCCGCCCGGCAGACCGCCAGCGTGGCCCCGAGGTCGACCAGTTCGGGCAGGTAGTGGGTGGTGTAGAGCACCGCAGCCCCGTCCGCGGCGTGCGACCGCACCAGGTGCAGCAGCGCGGCGCGGGTGCCGGGGTCGGCGCCGGTGGTCGGCTCGTCGAGCAGCAGCAGCGCGGGCCGGTGCAGCATCGCGGTCGCCGCCTGGGCGCGGCGGCGCTGCCCGCCGGAGAGCAGGCCGACGGGCCGGCGGAGCACGTCGGTGAGGCCGAGCGCCTGCGCGGTGTCGTCGATCGCTCGGCGCAGGCCGCGCCCGCGCAGCCCGGCGAGCGCACCGAACAGGCGCAGGTTGTGCGCGACGGTCACGGACAGGTAGAGCGCGATCTCCTGCGGGGCGAGGCCGATCAGGTGGCGGGCCTGTGCCGGCGGCAGGCCGCCGATGGTGACGACGCCGTCGTCCGGGCGGGTCAGGCCGGTGACGATCTCGACGAAGGTGCTCTTGCCCGCGCCGTTGTGGCCGATCAGGCCGCAGATCTCGCCGGGCGCGACGGAGAGGTCGAAGCCGTCGAGGGCGGTGACCGGGCCGTACGCCTTGCGCAGGCCGGACGCGTACAGCACGGCGCGCTCCTTTGTGATCTACGCTGTATAGATCTACACTGTAGAGTATGGCGGAGCAGGGTGTCGAGACCCGGCGGCGGGAGATCCTGACCGCCGCACTGGCGCTGGCCGACGAGCGCGGCCTCGATGTGCTGTCCATGCGCGCGGTCGCGACGCGGGTCGGAGTGACGCCGATGGCGCTGTACCCGTACGTCGGCAACAAGGACGCCCTGCTCGACGGCCTGGTCGACCTGCTGCTCGCCGAACTGCTGCCCGCGGCGGGCACCGCCGGCGCATGGCACGAGCGGCTGCGCGCCATCGCCCACGCGGGCCGCGCCCTCGCCCACCGGCACCCGACCGCCTATCCCCTGCTGCTGTCGCGCCCGGCGGTCACGCCCGACGCGGTGCGCCTGGTCGACGCCCTCTACACGGCGCTGCTGGACGCGGGCGTGCCGGCGGCGCAGGTGCCACGGCTGGAGCGGCTGGTCTCGACCTACGTGCTCGGCTACGCGGTCGGCGAGATCACCGGTCGCTTCGCGCCGGTCGATCCGCGACGCCACGCGCGCGCCGAGGCCGCGGGCAGTCAGGCGCCCGCACATCAAGAACTCTCGGGGGTACTGGCACAGCCGCCCGACTGGGACGCCGAGTTCGGCGCCGGCCTGGACGACCTGATGCACGTCATCACCAACCACGTCCCCACCGACCCCACCGCGCGCGACCTGGCGAAACGCGGCTCGGCGTCCCGCTGACACGCCGACCCCACCACAGCGATCCGTCCTGCCGGGTCAACGCCGCTCCGGCGTCAGGAAGGCGCCCCTCCGCCACACATGGCGATGTGCAGAGTTGCTGCTCGTCTCGCTGACGCGAGCCGACGGCGCCCTTCCTTTCGGTGGGGCGCTTGGCGGTGGTGCGGGCGTCTGCCATCGTTGGGCCGTGACCGTGTCCGACAGTGCCCCGCAGTTGCCGCAGCCGTCCCATGTCGCGCTCGCCACCAGGCGGTGGGCAGATGCGCTGGTGGACGACTCCGGGCGTAACCAGCTGGCGTACTACCGCGATCTGCGGGCCGGAACGCTGCGGCTCGACGGCGCGCGGCCGGAGGCGGTGACCGTGCTGACCGCCGGGCGCACCGTCACGCTGCGTCAGTTGTTTCCGGACGACGTCGCGCACGCCGATGCCATGCGGCGCGCGCGGACCATCCGGACCCGGATGCGCACGCTGGCCGAGGAGCGCGGGGTCGACGTCGGTTACCTGGCCAGCGGGATCGCGAGCTGGTGGGAGGCCGACCGCACGCCGCGCTCGCCGGTGCTGCTGCACCGGCTGACCGTGCGCACCACGTCGGCGGCGGAGACGGACTTCGCGCTGACGCTCGATCCGGAGCCGACGGTCAACCCGGTGCTGCTGTTCAAGCTGTTCAAGGAGCACCGGCTCGACATCGAC
The DNA here is from genome assembly GCF_009720365.1 of Catellatospora paridis. Taxonomy (GTDB): domain Bacteria; phylum Actinomycetota; class Actinomycetes; order Mycobacteriales; family Micromonosporaceae; genus Catellatospora; species Catellatospora paridis. The sequence continues at coordinate 135,311 of NZ_ML769324.1, forward strand.
CCGGAGACGCTGCTCGACGCGCTGCCGGAGGGGCCCTACGATCCCGCGCCGCTGTTCGAGCAGCTGGCCAAGGCGGCGCAGGACGTGCGCGGCTTCACGGTCAGCCCCGAACTGCTGGTGGGCACGTTCCTGTACGAGAAGCTGCCGATGGTCGCCGACATCACCGAGCACAGCGAGCTGCTGGAGAGCAGCGAGGTCATCGCCGCGCTGGCGGGCGACCCCCGGGCGCTGAGCGAGCTGTACGCCACCGCGCCGGTCGAAGCCGACGCGCCCGACCGGCTGCCCCCGGCCGACGAGTTCCTGGTGCTGGACGCCGACTCGTCGCAGAGCTACGCGGTCAACGCCGCGGTCGCCGGGCACCACCTGGTGGTCAAGGGTCCGCCGGGGACGGGCAAGAGCCAGACCATCGCCAACATGATCATGGCGCTGGCCGCGCGGGGACGCACGGCGCTGTTCGTCGCGGAGAAACGCGCCGCCATCGACGCGGTGCTGGACCGGCTGAACCAGGTCGGCCTCGACGACCTGGTGCAGAACCTGCACGGCGACCAGAGCAGCCGCCGCGAGCTGGCGCGCGCGCTGGACTCGCGGCTGCAGCGGGCGCGCCACGAGACCCGGCCGACCACCGAGGACACCGACCGCAGCCTGGTCGACGCGCGCACCGCGCTGTCGGCCCACCACGCCGCGCTGCACACCAAGCACGACCCGTGGGGCCTGTCCATGTTCGAGCTGCAGTCTCGGCTGCTGGGCATCAGTCCCGCGGACATGACCCCGCAGCGCTGGTCCGGCGACGACCTGGCCCGCCTCGACGCGCCGACCGCGGCCCGGCTGCGCGCCGCGGTGACGGAGCTGGCGCAGCTCGGCGCGTTCGACGCCGAGCCCGGCCCGGGGCCGTGGGTCCGCTCGACGATCCCCGATCGCGCGGCCGCGCAGTCGGCGTACGCGCTGGCCGGGCAGGCCGCGACCACGCTGGCCCCGGCCCGCCAGCAGCTCACCGCGCTGGCCGCGCAGCTGGGCCTGTCCGTGCCGGGCACGCTGAGTTCGGCGCAGAAGATGGCCGCGCTGCTGTCCGAGGTGGACGCCACGCTGCGGCGGCTGCGCCCGGAGGCGTACACCGCGGACCTTTCCGCCTGGGTCACCGCCTCGGCCACCGGCCCCGAGCGCGACGGCATGGGTTTCTGGCCGCGCCGCAAGGTGCTCAAGCAGATCCGGGCGCACTGGCTCGCGCCCGGCCGGCCGAGCACCGCCGAGCTGCACGAGGCCGCCGTCGCCGCGGCCGACCAGCTGGCCCGCTGGCGCGTGGTGAGCCGCGACGGGCAGCCGCCGCGGACCAGCCCGTCGGCCGCCGCCTCGCTGGCGGTGTTCGCCGGGTTCACCGGGGCGCTGGAGTCGCTGCGCGGCTACGTGCCGATCGACAACGACGACCTGGGACTGCTGCAGCCGGAGCTGGACCGGCTCGCCGGCGACCAGGCCGACCTGCTGCGCACCGCGCGCCGCAACGAGCTGGCCGCGTCCCTGGTGGAGTGGCGGGCCCGGCGGTTGCTGGACGAGCTGGCGGTCCGCGGCGTCGGGGGCGACACCAAGCGGGCCGGGGCCGCGTTCGACCACGCGTGGCTCAGCTCGGTGCTGGAGCACGTGCGCTTCACCGACGAGCACCTGTCGACGTTCCACGGCGCGGCCCTGCACGCCGCGGTGACCGAGTTCCACACCGCCGACGCCGCGCACATCACCGCGGCCGCGCAGCGGGTGCGGCACCTGGCCGCCCGCAACCTGATGGCGGTGCTGGACGAGTTCCCCGAGCAGCAGCAGCTGGTGCGCCGCGAGGCCGCGAAGAAGGCCCGGCACCTGCCGGTGCGGCGGCTGTTCGAGCAGGCCCCGGACGCGCTGACCGCGCTCAAGCCGTGCTGGGCGATGAGCCCGCTGCTGGTCAGCCAGGTGCTGCCGGCCCGGGTGCTGTTCGACGTGGTCATCTTCGACGAGGCCAGCCAGGTCGAACCGGTCGACGGCGTGCCCGCCATCATGCGCGGCCGCCAGGTGGTGGTGGCCGGTGACGAGCACCAGCTGCCGCCGACCAACTTCTTCCAGCGCGCCGACGGCGACGCCGACACCCCCGACGACGGCACCGCGCTCGGCGACGACGTCGAGTCGCTGCTGCAGGCGTTCGCGCACACCCTGCCGCTGCCGCAGGTGCGGCACCTGGCCTGGCACTACCGCAGCCGCGACGAGCGGCTCATCGCGTTCTCCGACCGGCACGTGTACGCCCCGAACGGCAACGCGCTGACCACGTTCCCGGGCGCGGACGCCGGGGACTGCATCAGCCACGTGCTGGTCACCGGCGAAGCCGACCCGGACGCGTCGGCGGAGAGCGGCAGTGCCGAGGTGCGCCGGGTGGTGGAGCTGATCCTCGCCCACGCCGCGCAGCGGCCCGCCGAGTCGCTCGGCGTCATCACGATGGGCATCACCCACGCCGAGCGCGTCGACGCCGCGCTGCGCCGCGCGCTGGCCACCCGCCCGGAGCTGGAGCCGTACTTCTCCGAGCACGGGCACGAGCCGTTCTTCGTCAAGAACATCGAGCGGGTGCAGGGCGACGAGCGCGACGCGGTGATCCTGACCGTCGGCTACCCGAAGGGCCTGGACGGGCGGATGCTCTACCGCTTCGGGCCGCTGAACACCAAGGGCGGCCACCGGCGGCTCAACGTGGCGATCACGCGGGCCCGCCGCCGGATGACCGTGGTCAGCTCGTTCACCCACCTGGACATGGACCCGCAGCGGCTGCGGGCCGAGGGCGCGGTGATGCTGCGCGACTTCCTGGCGTACGCCTCCTCCGGCGGCCGTCGCGAGACCCTGGCCACGGTCACCGCGCCGGCGCTGAACCCGTTCGAGGCCGACGTGCTGGCCAAGCTCACCGCGGCGGGCATCCCGCTGGTGGTGCAGCACGGAGTCGGCGGGCACCGGATCGACTTCGCCGCAACGCACCCGGACGACCCGGAGCGGCTGGTGCTGGCGATCGAGGCCGACGGGGCGTCGTACCACGCCTCGCCGACCGTGCGCGACCGCGACCGCCTGCGCCAGCAGCACCTGGAGCGGCTGGGCTGGCGCTTCCACCGGATCTGGTCCACCGACTGGATGCGCCAGCGCGAGGTGGAGATCGCCAAGGCGCGGGCCGTGTACGACCTCGCGGTGTCGGAGTCGGCCGGGCTGCCGATCGACACCGTCGCCGAGGGCGTCACCCTGCGGCTGCCGTCGGCGACCGCGCGCCGCGCCCCGAAGCCCGAACTGCCGCCGGCCACGCAGATCACCGAGGTGCCGCGGCAGACGCTGGTCGAGCTGATCCGCTGGATCGAGAGCGACGGCCTCAACCGTACCGAGGACGAGGTCGTCGCCGAGGCCACCACGCAGCTGGGCTTCACCCGCCGCGGCCCGCGCATCACCGAGACGCTGCGCCAGGCCCGGCGCGAGGCGGTGGGCGTCGAGCCTACTTCTTGACGGCGGTGCGCAGCACGTCGCGCACCGCGTCGAGCATGGGGATGGAGTCCAGTTCGGAGGCGCTGTGCCAGCTGGGCTCCACCATGATGCCGTCGGGCTGGGGACGCAGGTCGCCGCCGAGCACGGTCACGCCGTAGAGCATGAACACGCCGTGGAAGTCGATGCCGCCGGTCAGCTGCCGGTGGTCGGAACCGACCTCCAGCAGCCCGTCGACCCGGACCTCCAGGCCGGTGGTCTCGGCGAACTCGCGCACCACCGTCTCGGCCGGGTGCTCGCCGTGCTCGATGGTGCCGCCGGGCGGCATCCACTTGCCCAGGTCCCCGTGGGCGCTGCGGCCGATCTGCACGAGCAGCACGGTGTCGCCCTCGCGCGCCAATCCGTACGCCGAGACCCGCTGCCACTGCCTGACCATCGTCACGATGAGAAAGCCTGCCATGTTCTCGCGCGGTCGCACAGATGGTCGAACCGCTGATTCGCCACTCAGAGCACTTCTTCCTGCTCACACCGGCCGGAATTCACCTCGGCCCGGACTCCCCGCTTCGCGTGCCCTGCGGGTGGACGTGCTGCGAACAGCGGGTTGACCGCGCAGATTTCACCGGTTCGGAGGAGGCGAAGTCGGCCTTTCGACGAAACGGCAATGACATGCGTCACGGCCTATGCTCGCGGTCATGGCACGTGACCCCGACTTCGACCCCTGCAAGCTGGTCGAGCACGACTCCGGTGAGTTCAGCCTGACCTTCGACGACTTCGACGACTATGTGGACATCTTCGACGAGCAGGGCTGGCTCGGCAACGGCTACGCCTGGGAGGGCGTGGTGCAGGTGCTGCTGGCCGAACGCACGCCGGAGGTGCTCGACCTGGTCGAGTTCGACTCCGAGGCCGACCTGTTCTCGGTGCGCGCCGCCGAGACCGAGCCGCTGCTCGAGGTGGCCGCGACCATCCGCGACGCGGTCGTCGACCTCGACGTGCTGGCCGACGCCATCACCCGCGCCGAGGAACAGGGCCTGCTCGACTGAATTCGGGTGCCCCGGCCGGGTGAATCGATTAGGTTCCGCGCATGGCCGTGAGCTATCCGCCCAAGCCCCGCCCCGGTGACCGCATCGCGATCCTGTCGCCCAGTGCGGGGCTGCCCGCGGTCTTCCCGGACGTGTACGAGCTGGGCCTGTCCCGGCTGCGCGACGAGTTCGGGCTGATCCCGGTGGAGTTCCCGACCACCCGCGCGCCCGCCGCCTCCGCGCGTGAGCGCGCCCATGACATCACCGCGGCCTTCGCCGACCCGTCGATCAGCGCGGTCATGGCCAGCATCGGCGGCGACGACCAGATCACCGTGCTGCGCCACCTCGACGACGACGTGATCCGGGCCAACCCCAAGCCGTTCTTCGGCTTCTCCGACAACACCAACCTGCTCAACCACCTGTTCGGGCTCGGTGTGGTCGCCTTCCACGGCGGCGCGGTGATGACCTCGCTGGCCCGGGGCGGCGCGATGCACCCGCTGTCGGCGAGCAGCCTGCGCGCGGCCCTCTTCACGCCGGGCTGGCACGAGCTGACCGCGTCGGCCGACTTCTGCGACGAGCCGAACGACTGGGCCGACGCCTCGCTGCGCCACGTGCCGCCGCGGATGTGGCCCGTCGACGGCTGGAGCTGGGAAGGACCCCAGCGGCTCGTCGAGGGACCGCTGTGGGGTGGCTGCCTGGAGATCCTGTCCTGGCTGCTGCAGGCGGGCTTCGTCGCGCCGCCCCAGCGCTTCGACGGGCACCTGCTCGTCATCGAGACCTCGGAGGAGATGCCCGCCGCCGAGGAGGTCTTCCGGACACTGCGCAACATGGGCGAGCGCGACATGCTGCGGCGCTTCGCCGCCGTGCTGGTCGGACGGCCCAAGGCGTGGAGCTTCGAGCGGCGCTGCACGGCAGAGCAGAAGGCGGTGTACCGGGACGAGCAGCGCGACGCGGTCCGCCGGGCCGTGGCGGCGTATGCGCCTGACGCGGTGCTCGTGTTCGACCTCGACCTCGGTCACACCGACCCGCAGCTGATCCTGCCGATCGGCGGGGACGTGCGGGTCGACGGCGTGCAGCGGCGGATCAGCGTGCGCTACTGAGCGGTCACGGCTGCTCGGGTGGCGCGATGACGGCGACCCGGGTCTGCGGCAGGCCCTCCGGGTGGTGCTCGCGCACGTACGCGATGAGCTTCTCGCGGATCTCGCAGCGCAGGTCGTATGCCTTCGCGGCGTCGTCGGCCGAGGCCAGCACGCGTACCGCCATGGTGGTCTCGGTGGTGTCGACGACCTGCAGCACCCAGTCCCGGCGGTCCCACAGCGGCGACGCCTCCACGACGCGCTGCGCCTCGGCGCGCAGCGCGTCGACCGGCATGCGGTGGTCCAGGTAGAGGATCGCCGCGCCCAGCACCCGGGAGTCGTTGCGGGTCCAGTGCTGGAACGGGGTGGTGGTGAAGTAGGTGGTGGGCAGCACCAGCCGCCGCTCGTCCCACAGCCGCACGACGACGTAGGTCAGCCGCAGCTCCTCGATGCGGCCCCACTCCCCCTCGACCACCACCACGTCGTCGAGGCGCAGCTCGTCGGTGAAGGCCAGTTGCAGGCCGGCGAAGATGTGCGCCAGCGTCGCGTGCGCGGCCAGCGCCGCGACCACACCGGCCAGTCCGGCCGACGCCAGCAGGGACGCGCCGAGCGTGCGCAGCGGCGCGAAGGTCATCAGGATCGACGCGACGGCCAGCACGGTGACGGTGACCGCGGTGAGCCGGCGCAGCATGCCGATGCGGGTGCGGGCCCGCCGGTAGCGCCGGTTGTCGGCCACGTCCACGGGAAGCCGCCGGAACGCCGCGTCCTCCAGCACGAACAGCACCCGCACCGCCAGCCAGGCCGACGCCCCGATCAGAGCGATGACCAGGGCGTGGTGCACCATCTCCCGGGCCGACCCGGCGAGGTCGGTGAACGGCAGAGCCACCAGCAGGGCCACCACCACGAGCATGGCCCGCCACGGGCGGCGGCAGGCCTGGCTGAGCTGCTCCATGAAGCGGCGGTACCGGCGGCGGCCGACCCGGCGCACGATCAGCGCGGACAGCCATCCGGCGACCATGGCCGCCAGCAGCGCCGCGGTCACCACCACCACGGCACGCAGCAGCCGCTCGGCGTCCATCAGCGGACTCCGGGACAGGTCGGCACGTCGTCACCGTTCACCGTTTCAATGATCACGTCGCCACCCCTACCCGGGCGGCCGTATGCAAAACGCCGCCCGCACCCGGTCACGGGTGCGGGCGGCGTCAGCGCCGTGGCGGTGTCAGAGCGTGGCCAGCAGCGCGGCCGGGGCCTCGACGATCTCGCCGGTCGGCTTCTCGATGGTCACCGGAGCCCCGAAGTCGCTGTAGGCGATCGTCATGTCGCCCACGCCCGCGGTCGGGGCCAGCCCGCCGAGGGCGACCGTCATCGTGGTCAGCCGGCCCTGGCCGTCGATGGTCGCCGTGAACGGCACGGCCTTGATCTTGTCACCGAGCGTGCCGACCAGGGCCGGGTTCATCGACGGCGACTGGGACAGGTCCAGCACACCCTTGACCTTGCCGGTCCCGTCCCACTGCACCTGCGCGGCCGTGGTCAGCATCTTGGCGCTGTACGACGGGTCCTCGATCGACTTGCGCAGCGAGCTCTGCGCGCCGAGCTTCGAGACGTCGATGTGCATCCAGCCCTTCGGCATGCCGGGCACGCCGTCGGCCTTCATGTACACCTGGTCGGCGAGCTGGAGGACCTCCATCTTGAGGGTCAGCACGTCCATCACCGAGGCGGACTTCCTACCCGGGCCGTCGAGCTGGCCCGTGATCTTCACGGCCGCGCCCCCGCCGGCCATGCTCATCGTCATCTTGGCGGTGGTGTCCTTGAACTTGGCCGCCGCCGCGGCGAGCGCGTCGGACGCCGAGCCCTGCGCCGCCGCCGGCGCGGACGCCGCCGCCGACGTGCTCGCGGACGCGGTCGCGCCCGGCTTGTCGGCCGCCTTGCTACAGCCGGTCGCCAGGGTGGCGAGCGCGATCAGGCCTACTGCCGCCACACCGAAACGTCGTGTCTTCACGTGGTTCCCTCCCCATCGGTGCCCGGATACGGTCCCGGGGCACAGCTCCAGGAGCCTAGTCAGGCTCCGCCATGGTCGCCTCTCGGGACGACACAGCCTTGACGGGGCACCCGGTCTCCGTGATGATCGACTGCACCTGTCGCGACCTCGGCGGACACCGCATGACCTCGGCTGCGGACCGTACGGGCTGAAACGTCGACTACCCATCGACGAAAGGCGACACACCATGCGTGTTCCTCATCACCCTGAACTCGGCGTGCTGGTGCTCGGCGGCGCGGGCGTGGACACCATCGTGCAGGTACCGCAGCTGCCGCTGCCCTACGCGGACAGCCACCTGGTCCCGGCGATCACCACGCGGGCCGGGCAGACCGGGGACTTCCTGGCGCTCGGGCTGCACGCGCTGGGCCTGCCGGTCCACCACGTCGACGTGCTCGGCGACGACCCGGAGGGCGCGCTGGTGCGGGCCCTGCACGAGAAGTCGGGCATCGTGTTCACCGCGCTGCCGAGCAGCACCGGCACCAAACGTGCGGTCAACCTGGTGGACCCGGCCGGGCGGCGGCTGTCGCTGTACGACATCAGCCGCGGCGGCGAGCACGACCGCTTCCCGGAGCCGCTGCTGGCCGAGCTGGCCGCGGGCTGCCGGCACGTGCACGTGTGCATCACCCATCCGGGGGCGTACGCCCTGGCGCAGCTCGCGGACCTGGACGTGACCGTCTCCACGGACCTGCACAACTGGGACGGCGCAAACCCGTACCACGAGCAGTTCGCCGCGGCCGCCGACGTGGTCTTCGTCTCGGCGACGGCGCTGGCCGACCCCGAGGCGGCGCTGCGCCGGGTGCTGGCGCTGGGCCGGGCGCGGATCGCGGTCGCCACCGACGGCGACCGGGGCGGTCACCTGCTCACCCGCGACGACGGCACGGTGCGCCGGTTCGCCGCGGTGACCCCGCCGCGGCCGGTCGTGGACTCCAACGGCGCGGGTGACGCGTTCGCTGCCGGGTTCCTGTATGGACTGCTCACCGGTTTGCCGCCGGAGCGGTGCGCGACGTACGGTGCGATTGCCGGGGCGCACGCGTGCACGGTCGCGGCGACCGAAGTGGACCCGCTGGACCGGTCCGCGCTTCTGGCACGCGCCACGACGTTTTGAGTGGTGCGCGTGCGGTTACATGGGGTGCATGAGCCTGCTGTTCCGCAAGTCCTTCAAATTCGGCCCCCTGCGGTTCAACTTCACCAAGGGCGGCATGTCCTCCTGGAGTCTGCGCATCGGTCGCTGGTCGTGGAACTCCCGCACCCGTGCCCACCGCGTCGACCTGCCCGGCCCGTGGTCCTGGAAGCAGGACAAGGGCGGCAAGAGCTGAGCTAACCCGGCTCAGGTGCGCGCCGCTCCCGCAGGGCGCGCACCTTGCTGCGGTTGCCGCAGCGTTCCATCGAGCACCAGCGGCGGCTGCCGGGCCGCGAGGTGTCCAGGAAGACCAGCCCGCACCGGTTCCCGCCGCACTCGCGCACCCGGTCGGCGTGCGGGCCGGTCAGCACATCGACGACGTCGCGCGCGACGGCCGACAGCAGCTGCGTGCCGGTGGCGGGCAGCGTCCACTCCCGACCGAAGCCGGACCCTGTGACCTGCAGCCGGGGGGCCAGCGGCGGTTGCGCCGCGGCGTCGTCGACCAGTGTCGCGATCCCCGGCGGGACCGGGCGGCCCCGTATCAGCGCCCAGGCCAGCTCCCACAACCCGTCGCGCAGCCGCACCAGGTCCGCCAGCTCGCCCGCGGTGACGTGCACCCGGCCCGGGTCCAGGCGCAACCGGCTCTGCCCCGCCCAGGTGGCGAGGTCGGCGGGCGCGTGCAGCGTCTCGAACACCGCGAGGTCACCCGGGCCGCCGGAGACCAGCAGGTCCAGCCAGAGCGTGCCGGGATCGAACCGGAACACGCCACCCGACGGTGGACGCAACACGAAGCCCGGTTCCATGTAACCACTATATGTGGTTACATGGCGGTGGTACAGACCGGACGAGAGGAGAGCGTCATGGCACTGGACTGGAAGGTCGTCATCGACTGCGCCGACCCGCACGCGCAGACCGCGTTCTGGGCGCAGGCCCTGGGTTACCAGGTCGAGGACAACTCCGCGCTGATCGAGCAGCTGGTCGGTCAAGGTGTGCTCAGCGAGGACCTCTACCTGGAGGTCGACGGCCGCAAGGCCTTCCGTGACCTGGCCGCGGTGCGTCACCCCGACGACCCGGTGCAGCCGGTCAGCGGCACCGGCCTCGGCCGCCGCCTGCTGTTCCAGCGGGTGCCCGAGCGCAAGCAGGGCAAGAACCGGCTGCACCTGGACCTGCACGCCGGGCCGGAGCGCCGCGACGGCGAGGTCAAGCGCCTCGAAGGCCTCGGCGCCACGATCCTGCGCGAGGTGCAGGAGCCGGGCACCCACCACGTGGTGCTGGCCGACCCCGAGGGCAACGAGTTCTGCGTGCAGTGATCAGACGGGCAGCGTCCACTGCTCGCGCACGCCGACCCGGCGGAACCCCAGCCGGTCGTTGATCGCCAGCATGTGGCCGTTCGACGGGTCGGTGGTGGTGCGCACGCGGCGCACCACCCCGCCGTCGGCGGCCAGCCGGCGCACCATCTCCGCTTTCAGCCACAGCCCGATCCCGCGTCCCCGGTGCGCCGGGACCACCACGGTGTCGTCCTGGTGGGCGAGCTCGGGCGCGAGCAGCGGGATCTCCAGCACGGTCAGCCCGGCCACCGTCCCGCTCGCCACGTGCACCGCGACGACCACGCGCCGCTGCAGCCCGGCCGCCCGCGCACAGCGCTCCCTGGCCCGCACCAGCTCCGGCGAGTTCGGCGCGGACCGGTAACCGAGCCCGCCGTCGGGCGAGTCGGCCATCGCGTCCACGGCCGCGGCATACGACGCCAGCAGCTCGTCGGGGACCTCGTCGGACCAGCACACCAGCCGGTATCCCGGCGCGGTCCGGTCGCCGAGCGCCGCCGGGTCGAGCGCGCCGAGGTCCACCTCGGACTCCCACAGCTCCTGCGCCTTGCGCGCGCCCTGCGCCGCCGCCCAGTCCGGCCCGGGGGTGCCCTGGACCGCGCTCAGCACCAGCGTGTCGCGGCCCGCGTCGGCGGCAGCGGAACGCATCGCGGCCAGCAACGCGGTTCCGTGCCCCGACCGGCGGTGCCGCGGATGCACGGTCACCTCGGCGAAGCCCCAGCCGAGGTTCTCCCGGTCGGACAGGAACAGCTCGCCCAGTCCCACCACCTGGCCCTCGGCGCAGCCCAGCCAGCGTTGCACCCGGCCATCCGGGCGGGGTGCGAGCAGGGCCGCGGCGCGCGCCGCCGGCGGCAGTGGTCCGTGCGCCGGGTCGTCATGGCCGCCTGCGGCCGCCGCCACCTCGTGCCAGCAGGCCAGCTGCTCGCGCAGGCCGAGCCGCGGATCGAACGGCGTCACAGTCATACCCGGTGTTGTAGCGCGCCGGACCCCGTTCGCGCCACCGTCTTTACGGCATGGTGAAGCGCGGCCCGGCGGCCCGCCCCCGTTGACAGACCGCCAGGCCGCATCGCCGCGCCCCACCGTGTGTGCCGCCATCCTCCGCGCGGCCGGTTGCGCGGCGGTTGCGCGCTGACTTGACCGTCGACACGGCGGTCGGCGACCCTGTGCGGGACATGGGAACAAGCGTGATCACATTCGGCGTGCTGGGACCGCTGGCGGTGCATCGCGACGGGCAGCCGGTGGAGCTGCCGGCCGCGATGCTGCGCCGCCTGCTCGCCGTGCTGCTCAGCCGGGCCAACCAGCCGATCTCCGCGGACCGGCTGGCCGACACGCTGTGGGACGGCAGCCCGCCCGCGACCGCCCGCAAGACCCTGCAGGTGTACGTGCACCGCCTGCGCACGGCGCTGGGCGACCCGGCCCGGGTCGCCCACGGCCCGGGCGGTTACCGGATCACCGCCACCGCCGCCGAGCTGGACAGCCTCGCCCTCGCCGAGCTGCTCGGGCAGGCCCGGGCCGCGCGCCGCGCCGGGGACGACCCCGCCGCCGCGGACCTGTTCGCGCGGGCGCTGCGGCTGTGGCGCGCCGAGCCCTACGCCGACCTGCCCGCCGACGCGCTGCTGGCCGAGGAGGTGCAGCGGCTGTCGGAGGAACACCTGCGGGGCCGGGAGGAGAGCCTCGGCCTGCGACTGGACCTCGGCGGCCACGCCGAGGCGGGTGCCGAACTCGCCGCGCTGGCCGCCGCCCACCCGTACCGGGAGAGCCTGCTCGCGCTGCTGATGCTGGCCCTCTACCGGGCCGGCCGGCGGGCCGACGCGCTGGAGGTGTTCCGCGCCGCGCGTGCCCGGCTCACCGACGAGCTGGGCATCGACGCCGGAGCGGCGCTGCGCCGGCTGCACGCCGCGGTGCTGCGCGACGACGCCCGCCTGGAAGGGGTGCGGGTGTCCGAGATGTACACGCTCACCGACCCCGGCGGCGAGGCCGCCGGGGCGCCGCCACGCACGGTGCCGGCGCAGCTGCCCGCCGACACACCCGTGTTCAGCGGCCGGGCCGCCGAACTGCGCCGGCTCGCCGAGCTGCTGCCCGACGCCCAGACGACCGGCCTGACCACCGTGGTCATCTCCGCCATCTCGGGCACCGCCGGGGTCGGCAAGACGACGCTGGCGGTGCGCTGGGCACATCAGATCGCCGACCGGTTCCCGGACGGGCAGCTCTACCTCAACCTGCGTGGTTACGACTCCGTCGACACGGCCATGGGGACCGCCGAGGCGGTGCGCGGGTTCCTGGACGCGCTCGCGGTGCCGCCGCAGCGGATGCCGACGACCCTGGACGGCCAGCTCGGGCTGTACCGCAGCCTGCTCGCCGGCAAGCGGATGCTGGTGGTGCTGGACAACGTCCGCGACGCCGAGCACGTGCGCCCGCTGCTGCCCGGTTCGCCCGGCTGCCTGGTGCTGGTGACCAGCCGGCAGCAGCTGCCCGCGCTCGTCGTCACCGAGGGCGCCCGGCCGCTGACGCTGGGACTGCTCGACGCCGCGGAGGCGCGCGAGCTCCTGGGCCGCCGGATCGGCGCGCACCGGCTGGACGCGGAGCCGGACGCGGTCGACGAGATCGTGCGGGTCTGCGGCGGGCTCGCGCTCGCGCTGGCCGTGGTGGCGGCCAAGGCCGCGACCACCCCCGACGTCGCGCTGGGTGACCTGGCCGCGCAGCTGCACGCCGGGCAGGAGGGCCTCGACGCCCTCACCGGCTGGGACGCCGCGACGAACGTGCGGGCCGTCTTCGCCTGCTCCTACCGGGCTTTGCCGGATCCCGCCGCGCGGTTGTTCCGGCTGCTGGGGCTGCACACCGGCCCCGATCTCACGCCGGCCGCCGCGGCCAGTCTCGCCGCGATCCCGGTGGGGCAGGCCCGCGCGGCGCTCGACACGCTGGCCCAGGCACACCTGGTCACCGAGGTCCCGACCGGCCGGTTCGGCTTGCACGACCTGCTGAAGACCTACGCCGCGGAACTCGCCGCGGCCGAGGAGTCACGCACCGACCGGGACGCCGCCCGGCGCCGGCTGCTGGACCACTACCTGCACACGACGTTCGCCGCGGCGCGGCTGCTCTCCCCGCACCGCGACACGATCACGCTGGCCCCGATCGCGCCGGGCGCCCTGGTCGAACCGGTCGCCGACCACGCGGCCGCGCTCGCCTGGTTCACCGCCGAGCATCCGGTGCTGCTGGCCTGTATCCGCCAGGCCGGCGCGGGCGGGGTCGGCGGGTATGTCGGCCGGATCGCGTGGACGGTCGAGACCTTTCTGGACTATCAGGGCCGGTGGCACGACCTGACCGAGATCCACCGGTACGGGCTGGCCGACGCTCGGCAGGCCGGCGATCACGTCGCGCAGGCCGTGGCCCGCCGCGGGCTCGCGCTGGCGTTGACTCGGCAGAGCCGGCTCGACGAGGCACACGCACACTACGAGCACGCCCTGCGGCTGTACGGCGCCGTCGGCGACCAGCACGGGCAGGCGCACGTCCACCGCGGCATCGGCTGGGCGCTGGAGCGGGAGGGCCGCTGGCGCGAGGCGCTCGGCCACGCCGAGCAGGCCCTGGAACTGTTCCGCGCGGCGGGCCACCGCTACGGCGAGGCGCGGGCGCTCAACGCGGCAGGCTGGGATCACGCGCAGCTGGGCGAGTACCGGCACGCGCTCACCCGGTGCGGGGAGGCGCTGGCCATCCTGGAGGAACTCGGCGACCGCAACGGCCAAGCGGCCAGCTGGGACAGCCTGGGCAAGGCACACGACCGCCTCGGCGCGCACGACGAGGCAGACCGGTGCTTCCGGCAGGCGCTGGAGCTGGTCCGCCAGTCCGGCGACCGGTTCAACGAGGCCGGCGTGCTGGACCACATCGGCGACAGCCGGCTGGCCGCCGGGGATCCGGAACAGGCATGGCAGGCCTGGCAGCAGGCGGTCGACATCCTCGACGCGCTCGGCAATCCGGAGGCCGAGCGCGTCCGCGCGAAGCTGGCGTCGCCTACAGCAGCTCGATGATGGTGGCGTTGGCCATGCCGCCGCCCTCGCACATCGTCTGCAGCCCGTAGCGGATGCCGTTGTCGCGCATGTGGTGCAGCAGCGTGGTCATCAGCCGCGCGCCGCTGGCGCCCAGCGGGTGCCCGAGCGCGATCGCGCCACCGCGCGGGTTGAGCCGGGCCGGGTCGGCGCCGGTCTCGGCCAGCCAGGCCAGCGGCACCGGCGCGAACGCCTCGTTGACCTCGTACGCGCCGAGGTCGGCGATGGACAGCCCGGCCCGCTTGAGCGCCTTGGCGGTGGCGGGGATGGGCGCGGTGAGCATGATCACGGGATCGTCGGCGGCCACCACCGCGGTGTGGATGCAGGCGAGCGGGGTGAACCCGTGCTCGGCTGCCCACGCCGACGTGGTGACCGCGATCGCGGCCGCGCCGTCGGAGATCTGCGAGGCGGTGCCCGCGGTCACCACGCCGTCGGCCTTGAACGGGGTCGCCAGCTGGCCCAGCTTGTCCAGCGACGTCTCGCGCCGGATGCCCTCGTCGGCGTGCACGTCGCCGACCGGGGCGATCTCCGCGGCGAACAGGCCGCCGTCCGAGGCGGCCGCGGCCTTGTGGTGGCTGGCCAGCGCGTACTCGTCGAGCTGCGCCCGGCCGAAGCCCCAGCGTGCGGCGATCATCTCCGCGCCGACGCCCTGGTTGAACGGCACCGGGGCGTCCCCGGCGAAGCCCTCGACCCCCGCGTAGCGGGTGCGCACCTCGGGTCCGTACGGGAAGCCGAGTTCGCCGACCGACGAGCCCATCGGCACCCGGCTCATCGACTCCACGCCCGCCGCGACCACGAAGTCGGCCTGGCCGGACAGCACGGTCGCGGCGGCGAAGTGCACGGCCTGCTGGCTGGAGCCGCACTGGCGGTCCAGGGTGGTGCCGGGCACGGTCTCCGGCCAGCCGGCGGCGAGCACCGCGTTGCGGCCGATGTTCCACGACTGCTCGCCGGTCTGCGAGACGCAGCCGAGGATGACGTCGTCGACGTCGGCCGGGTCGAACCCGGTGCGGTCGCCGAGGTCCTGCAGGATCTGCCCGGCCAGGTCGACGGGGTGCACGCCGGACAGGCCGCCGTTGCGCCGGCCGACGGGGGTACGGACCGCTCCGATGATCACCGCATCACGCATGACAGCAGCCTACTGCGAAGTAACCTGAACGGTCACTCAGGTCCGGGGCGCTCCGTGCTCAGAACCGGGCCAGCCCCGCCACGAGCAGCGCGACCAGCACGCCGAGCGTGATCCACCGCGCCCGCGCGGACACCCGCGGATCGACCAGCACCGCGCCGAGCGCGTACGCGACCATGATGGCGATCACCCACAGCTGCGGCACGCCCAGGAAGAACCGTCCCACCAGGCCGAACACCAGCAGCAGGAACACCCCCGGCCCGGCCAGCGCGACCTGCCACGCCGGGCGCACCCGGGCCAGCCGCAGCAGCCCCCACAGCGACAGCGCCGCACCCAGCAGGCAGCCGAAGATGATGCCGAGCGCGTCGCCCAGGCACTCCATGCCGCCGACGCAGCCCTGCAGCTGGATCACCGCGTAGGCCAGGCCCATCCAGACTGCCAGGGACACGAAGGCGCACCCCGCGGCGCGGGCGGCGCGGGCCGCCGGACTCACGCCGGTGGCGGGCTCGATGCTCGTCATGACCGACATCGTGGCAGACCGGAGTGCCCGCGGGCACCAGCGCTATGGTTGGCCCCCATGAGCCTTTACGACGTACCGATCAAGACCCTGCAGGGCGCCGACGCCGACCTCTCCCAGTACCGCGGCAAGGCCGTGCTCGTCGTCAACGTCGCCTCCCGCTGCGGGCTGACCCCGCAGTACACCGGGCTGCAGAAGCTCGCCGAGGCCTACGGCGACCAGGGGCTGATCGTGCTCGGCGTGCCGTGCAACCAGTTCGCCGGGCAGGAGCCGGGCAGCGCCGAGGAGATCGCCGAGTTCTGTGACGTCAACTACGGCGTCACCTTCCCGCTGACGGAGAAGATCGACGTCAACGGCCCCGCCCGGCACCCGCTGTACGACCTGCTCACGCAGACCGCCGACGCCGACGGCGAGGCGGGCGACGTCAAGTGGAACTTCGAGAAGTTCGTGGTCGACCGGTCCGGCGCGGTCGTCGCCCGGCTGCGCCCGCAGGTCACCCCGGAGTCGCCCGAACTGGTCGGGACCGTCGAGCGCGCCCTGGCCTGATCACGACCGGCCCTCGTCGGGCCGTACCTCCTCGTCCGCCGGCGGCGTCTCCACCTCGGTCGGCGGCGCCGCTTCCGGCGCGGGCAGCCCGTTGCGGGGCTCCTGCCTGGGCACGTCGCGCAGGGGAAGGTACGGCTCGGCGTCGGGCGGCATGCCCGCCGCGATGGCCCGCGCCCGGCCCAGCTCGGCGTCGAACTTCGCGCCGAGCAGCACCGCGACGTTGGTCAGCCAGAGCCACACCAGGAACACGATGACGCCGCCGAGCGCGCCGTAGGTCCGGTTGTACGAGTCGAAGGTCGCGATGTAGTAGGCGAAGCCGCCCGACACCGTGATCCAGGTGCCCATCGCCACCATGGTGCCCGGTGTGATCCATCGGAACCCGCCCAGCCGGGCGTTCGGCGCGGCCCAGTAGAGCAGCGCCAGCAGCAGGTTTATCACCACCACCAGGATCGGCCACTTCACCACGTCGAGCACCTTCACGGTGGTGTCCTCGACGCCGAACGCGCGCCCCACGCTGGTGGCCACCCGGCCGCTGAGCACCACCGCCAGGGCGCTCGCGGCCAGCGACACACCGGTCACCGCGGTGACGAACAGCTGCACCGGGACCGTCTTCCACAGCGGACGGCCCTCCGGCACGTCGTAGATCACGTTCGCGGCGCGCATGAACCCGCCGATGTAGCTGGTGGCCGACCAGAACGCGATGGCCAGACCGACCGCCAGGGCCACTCCCGCCGCCCGCTGGTCGTAACGCAGGTTGTCGATGATCTCCAGCACCGCGTGCCGGGCCGGCGGCGGCGTCAGCTCGCTGAGGTTCTCCGCGACCGCGTCGCTGGTCGGGCGCCCGAACAGGCCCACCCCGGCGACCAGCACCAGCATGCCCGGCAGGATCGACGTGACGCTGTAGTAGGTCAGCGCCGCGGCCCGGTCCGCCAGCTCGTCGTTGAGCAACTCCACGACGGTGCGCCGGGTCACCCCCAGCCAGGCCCGGAAACCCAGCTCCGACGGCCGCTCCGGGCCACGGCTCAGGATGTGGAGCAGCCGCTCCCGGTGTGCCCGGCCCGGTTCCCTCGTACGCGCCACCGCTGCCTCCGCCACCGAGCGATCGATACCCCCGTATGACATCAGAGGCAGCGGCGCGCGACAAGCACGGCACGGGTACGGCGTCGTCTGTGGATCACGCACGCGGACCGCGCCCGGCACGTATTATCAGGTCACCCCCGGTGACGGCAGTGCACGTCAGTGTGCTGCGGCAAGTACGACGGGGGTAGGGCGATGGGCTGGAAGTACCACTCACCACCGGGATGGCCGGAGCCTCCGGAGGACTGGACTCCTCCTGCGGGCTGGCGGCCCGACCCCGCCTGGCCGCCTGCGCCCGACGACTGGCAGTTCTGGGTCAGCGACGGGGCCGACGACCCCACGCTGATGTTCGAGTTGCCCGACGACGGGCCGTTCACCAGCCTCGACGAACTCATCGGCAATCCGACGCCGGACCGCGACCGGCCCCTGGCCGGGGCGCCGCTGTCCGACCCGGTGCCCGACGCGGTGCCGGCCTGGTCGGCCGGGGACGCGGTCGCCGAACCCGCCGCGACCGACGTGGACCCGGCATCGCAGCCGGAGCCTGCCCTGGTCACCGCGATGGAGGCGACCGATCCGGCGACGGCCGCGCAGCCGCCGCCGGTGGCCGCCGCGCCGGCGGCCACCGCACCGGACCCCGCACCGGCCCTGGCCGCACAGACCGCCATGGCGATGGACGCGGCCGCGGCCCCGGACGCGGTGTGGTCCGACGAGCGGCCGCGGCCCGCCTGGCCGGTCGATCCCGCGATGTCGGCGGAGCCCGCCTGGATCACCGAGCCTGCGCCCGAACCTGCCCTGTCCGACGAGCCGCCGCCGGCCTGGACCGACGAGCGGGCCGCACCGGCCTGGGCCGCCGAACCCGCGATGTCGGCCGAGCCGGCCTGGGCGCAGCCGGCCGAGGGCGACGGCGCGAGCCCGGCCGGCGATCCGCTCGTGGCAGCGGCGCTCGCCGCCGCGACGGCCGAGGCCGCAGCACCGGCGGTCGTCGAAACGCCCGCGGAACCCGAGTTCGCCGACGTCTCCACGAACCTGGTGCCCGAACCGGTGGCAGGGTCGGCGCCGGCCGAGCCGGCGCCGGTGGCGGCGTGGGCGCGACCCGAGCCCGAACCGACGGAGACGTGGGCACGACCCGAGCCCGAACCGGTGACGACGTGGGCGCGACCTGCGCCCGAACCCGCGGCGGCGGCCCCGATCGCAGGACTCGAGCTGCAACCGGCGACCGCCTCGGCCGGCGACCCCGGCCCGCCCGCGCCCGAACCCGTCGTCACCGCGCCGCTGACCTCGGGCATCGCGTGGCCGTCGCCGATCGAGACGGCAGCTCCGGAGGATCCCGCACCGGCTGTCGGCATGCCGAGCGCAGGTATGCCGCCCGCGGGTATGCCGACCGCAGGGGTGCCGGTCATGGCGTTCGCCGCCGAGCCGTCGGCAGACCCGGCCATGCCGTCGGCCGACCCGGCCTTGGTGTCTCCCGATCCGGCCGGGCTGTCGCCCGACGCCGCGCACGTGCCCGCCCATGCGGCGGCCCACGTGCCCGCGCACGCCGCACCGCCGGCACGCCGGCCGTGGTGGGTCTGGGGGCTGGCCGGCGCGGCCGGGCTGATGCTGTGCGCCGTGGTGGGCGTGGGCGGATTCCTCGCCGTGCGCTGGGGAGACGGCTCGCCGGCCGCGGTCGCCGACCCGAGCGCGACCGCGGTCGGCGCCCCGCCCGGTGCGGAGCCGACGCGCGAGGCGCAGGGCCGGCCGATCCCGACCCCGAGCCGGCGGGCCACCGAGGCCCTGCCCCAGGACCAGGTGTTCGAGGGTGTCGGGCCGCAGGTGGTGCCAGTGGAGCTGGGCAGCACCTTCCACACCGTCGCGCTCACCTACGCCGGCACGGGCCCGTTCGTGGTGCGCACCGTCAAGGCCGACGGCCAGGAGATCCAGACCCTGGTCAGCGCCGCGGAGAGCTATGAGGGCGTACGCCCGCTGGACCTCGGCGAGATCCGGCCCGACGCGGTGAGCATCCAGGCCGACGGCGGCTGGCGCATGGTGGTGCGGCCGCTGGCGTCCGCGCAGACGTTCAGCGGCACCGCGTCCGGGGTGGGCGCGGACGTGCTGCTGATCCCGCGCACCGCGGCCGAGTCGGTCAAGGTCGCGTTCGACCACCGCGGCACCGGCAAGTTCACCGTGCAGGCGATCGGTTCGGACAGCGCCACGCTCATCAACCAGGAGGGCGACTTCACCGGGGAGACCATGCTGCCCCGCGGCACGGTCGTGGTCGTGATCGACACCAACGGGGTGTGGACCTTCAGCCGCGAGTGACTGCGTACCATCACCGCCATGGGTCCGCTGGACGGCTTGAAGGTGCTCGAGGTCGGCGGCATCGGCCCAGGTCCGTTCTGCGGCATGTACCTGGCCGACCTGGGCGCGGACGTGGTGCGGGTGGACCGGCCGGGCGGCGGCGTCACCGCCGTGGACCCGCGGTTCGACCTGCTGCAGCGCGGCAAGCGCGCGGTCGCCGTCGACCTGAAGGACCCGGACGGCGTCGCCCTGCTGCTGCGCCTGGTCGACCGGGCCGACGTGCTGATCGAGGGCTTCCGGCCGGGCGTCGCCGAGCGCCTGGGCTTCGGGCCCGACGTGTGCCTGCACCGCCGCCCGCAACTGGTGTACGGCCGAATCACCGGCTGGGGCCAGGACGGGCCGCGGGCCCGCACCGCCGGGCACGACCTCACCTATGTCGCGGTCACCGGCGCGCTGCACGCGATCGGCCGGGCCGGCGGGCCGCCGCAGATCCCGCTCAACCTGCTCGGCGACTTCGCGGGCGGCGCGATGTACCTGGTGTCGGGCGTGCTCGCCGCGCTGTGGCGGGTGCGCGGCGGCGGGCCGGGCCAGGTCGTCGACGCGGCCATCGTGGACGGCGCGGCGCACCTGATGGCGATGCAGTGGGGCATGTACACGGGCGGCACCTGGCTCGACGAGCGCGGCGTGAACCTGTTCGACGGCGGCACGCCCTTCTACGACGTGTACGCCACCGCCGACGGCCGCCACGTCGCGGTGGCCGCGCTGGAGCCGCAGTTCTTCGCCGTGCTGCTGGCCCGGCTGGACCTGCCCGCCGACACCCCGCAGTACGACCGGGCGGGCTGGCCCGAGCTGCGCGAACTGCTGGCGCAGCGGTTCGCGGCACAGCCGCAGTCGCACTGGGCACAGCTGTTCGCCGACACCGACGGGTGCGTGGCCCCGGTGCTGTCGATGGCGCAGGCCCCGACCGATCCGCAGCTGGCCGCGCGGGGCACCTACCTGGTGCGCGACGGGGTCACCCAGCCCGCGCCCGCGCCCCGCTTCTCCGGCACCCCGGCCGAGCTGGACCGGCCCCCGGCGCAGCCGGGCGAGCACACCGCAGAGGTCCTTGCCGACTGGTGCGGGCAGGAGTGAGCTTGCGGTGCGCGGTTAGCGTCGGGGCATGACGACGAACATCGTGTACGACCGCAAGGAGCAGCTCCAGCAGATCCAGAGCGGCCTGCTGCCCGGCGAGCAGGTGATCGCCGTGTACGACGCCATCGGGGCCGGCACGGGTTTCATCGGGCTCACCGACCGCCGCGTGATCATTCAGGACAAGTCCTTTGTGGGCAAGAAGACGGCCATCACCAGCATCCCCTATACGAAGATCACCAGCGTGAGCGTGGTCAGCAACAAGTCCTGGGCCGGGCAGTTCTTCTCCACCGGCGCCATCGCCATCAACGTCGGCACGCACGTGTACGAGATGGAGTTCCGCGGTGACGAGAAGTCACACCATGTCCACGATCTGATCCTGCACCGCATCACGAGCTGAGCAACCTCCCGGCCCCCGTCGCGCGTCAGGTGACGCGGCAGGGTTACGGCGACGGCCGGTAAATGGCAGGATGTCGCGTGACTCAGCGGGGACCGTCCGTAAGGCCGCGGCGCAGCATGCCGCGGCCTCGACGGGCATCGAGAACGGGAGATCGAGTCCATCATGGTCGGCGCCGACGCTTCGCGGCCGCTGCGGCCCACAGACCCACGTGAGCTGGGCGGCTACACGCTGCTTGGACGCCTGGGCGAGGGCGGCATGGGCAGTGTCTATCTGGCCCGCGATCCGAAGGACAGCCTCGTCGCGGTCAAGGTGATCCGGGCCGACCTGGCCGGGGAGCCCGAGTTCCGGCAGCGTTTCCGCAGCGAGGTGGAGCGGGCCAAGCAGGTGCCGCCGTTCTGCACCGCGGAGGTGCTCGACGCCGACCCCGACCACGACTCCCCCTACCTGGTGGTCGAGTACGTGGACGGCCCCAGCCTGTCCCACGTGGTGCAGCAGCGCGGCCCGCTGACCCCGGCCAACCTGCACGGCCTGGCCATCGGCGTGGCGACCGCGCTGACCGCGATCCACGGCGCGGGCGTCATCCACCGCGACCTCAAGCCCAGCAACGTGCTGCTGGCGCCGGGCACGCCGAAGGTCATCGACTTCGGCATCGCCCGCGCGGTCGAGGGGCAGCCCGGCAACACCCGCACCGACCAGCTCATCGGCACGGTGGCGTACATGGCCCCGGAGCGCCTGGACACCAAGGCGCGCAAGGCGCTGACCCCGGCGGCGGACGTGTTCGCCTGGGGCGCGGTGGTCGCGTTCGCGGGCACGGGCAGGATCACCTTCGCCGCCGACTCGATGCCCGCGGTCGCGGTGCGCATCATGACCGCCGAACCCGACCTCGACGGCCTGACCGGGCCGCTGCGCGAGCTGGTCGAGGCGGCCCTGGCCAAGGACCCCGCCGACCGGCCGACCGCCCGCGACCTGCTGGACCGACTGCTCACCCGCGGGCCGGACCGGGCGCTGAGCTCCGGCGAGCTGCCCCGGCAGGCCGCGGCGGCGGCCGAGGCCGGCAGTAAGTTCGCCGTGGTCGACGCCGATCCGACCAGCCTGCGGCCGGAGTCCGCCACGCCGCGGCTGCGCGACTCCCGCTGGGCCAAGCCGGCCGCCGCCGGGCTCGGCGCGACCACGCTGCTGCTGGGTGGCCTCACGGTGGCCCTGCTCACCGGCGCGCTGCCGGCCGGGTTCGCGGCGGCCCCGTCGCCGACCGCCTCGCCCAGCATCTCCCCCACGCCGTCGCCGAGCCCGAGCGCGAGCGCGCCCCCGTCGCCGACCCCGTCCGTCTCGCTGTCTCCCTCCGCCTCACCTCAACCGTCGCGCCCCACGCCCTACCGGGTCGAGAAGCTGAACAAGGCGGTCAGCTGGCCGGAGCGCGCGGACGACGCCGACGGCGCCACCTGCCGTTACGACAATCAGTCGTTCCTGGTGACCACGCAGAAGGACTGGAGCTACCAGTGCAGCGGTCCGGACGACAACCGGGACGACTTCCGGGTCGAGGTGGAGGTGGCCCTGGTGGACGAGGGGGCCTGCGCCGGGATCTGGTTCCGCTACCGCGCCCTGCGCGGCTATGAGCTGCGGGTGTGTCGGGAAAAGGTCCGCATGGTGCGCCACGGCGACGGCGACCCGGACACCGGCCGGACGCTGATGGACTTCCCGCCGCTGGAGAAGCCCCTGGTGCTGGGCAAGTTCACCAAGGTGACGATCGCCGGCGCCGGGTCGCAGTTCCGCGTGTACGTGGGCACCAAGGAGCTCACCCGCGTGCCGGTGGAGAACGCGCAGTTCGGGGAGGGCCGCGTCATCCTGGGCGTGTCCACCGAGGGCAAGGTGGGCGTCGCGCCGTGGCGGGTGCGATTCCGTAACATCTCGTTGTGGCAGAGCGCCTTCTGAGCCGGCCCGCCCGGTTTATGGTGAAGCGGGTGGGCGGCGTGGGCGGCGGGTGAGCCTGTGAAGCAGGCCGAGAGGTGACCCGATGTCGGACGTGGAGGTCTTCGACTCCCGGCGCTGTGAGCTGGGTGAGGGACCGCTGTACGCGCACCGCGACGGCCGGGTCTGGTGGGTCGACATCCTCGGCAGCCGGGTGCTGTGGCGCTCCGCGGACGGCGCGGAGTCCGGCGAGCTGAGCACCTCGGCGCACGTCGGCGCGGCGGTGCCGGTGTGCGACGGCGGCTTCGTGGCCTGCCTGCCGCAGGGCCCGGTGCGCCTGCTGCCCGGCGGCGGCGAGCAGCGGCTGCCCGGCTATCCCGGTGACACCGACGGGCTGCGCTCCAACGACGCCAAGGCCGACCCGGCCGGGCGGCTGTGGCTGGGCACCATGGCCTACGACGAGCGGCCCGGCGCGGGCGCGCTCTACCGCCTCGACCCGGGCGCGGCGGCGCTGACGACCGTGTTCACCGGGCTGACCATCAGCAACGGGCTGGGCTGGTCGCCCGACGGCGCGACGATGTACCACATCGACACCCCGACCGGCCGGATCGACGCCTACGACTACGACCTGGACACCGGGCAGCCGGGGGCGCGGCGCACGCTCACCCGGGTCGACGAGGGCCATCCCGACGGCATGTGCGTCGACGCCGAGGGTGGGGTGTGGGTGGCGCTGTGGGCCGGGGGCGCGGTGCGCCGCTACACCCCGGACGGGCGGCTGGACCGGGTGGTCGCCCTGCCGACCCCGCTGGTGACCAGCTGTGTGTTCGCCGGACCGCGGCTGGACACGCTGGTGATCACGACGGCGGCGGTGGGCCGGCCCGACGATCCGCACGCCGGTCTGGTCTACGCCCATCAGCCGGTGGACGTGGTGGGGCGGCCCACGGACTGCTTTCGCGGCTGAGCTTTCTCCACACGGGACCGATCCGCATAAGCATTAGTGAATCTTCCTCACTTCGGTATGCTGAGCTGCCTATATTCGTGGCTATGGTGCAGCGGTTAATCAGCGCTTTCGGCCGGTACAGCGGGATGCTCCGCGCCGGTGTCCTGGGTGGGGTCGTGCTTGCCCTCGCCTCGCTACCGCTGGCCGTACCTGCGGGCATCGGAGCCATGAAGGGCGCGGCCATCTTGCAGAACATGCCGACCGAGCTCAAGGATCATCAGGTCGGCCAGACGACGTACGTCTACGCCAACGACGGCAAGTCGTTGATCACGATGTTCTACGACGAGCATCGCAAGTTCGTGCCGCTGGGGTCGCTGAACCCGAACATCGTCAACGCGGTGATCGCCGCCGAGGACGCCCGGTTCTACTCCCACATGGGCGTCGACTTCCAGTCCATCGCCCGCGCCTTCGTGGCCAACCGCCAGCAGGGCGAGGTCTCCCAGGGCGCCTCGACGCTGACCATGCAGTACGTCCGGATGGCGCTGCGCGACAGCGCCGAGACCGCGCAGGAGGCCGTCGCGGCCACCGAGCAGACCCCGCAGCGCAAGCTGACCGAGATCCGGCTCGCGATCAAGCTGGAAGGCCAGTGGACCAAGGATCAGATCATGGAGGGCTACCTCAACATGGCCTACTTCGGCCATCGGGCGTACGGGATCTACGCCGCCTCCCAGATCTTCTTCTCCAAGGAGCCCAAGGACCTGACCCTGGTCCAGGCCGCGACGCTGGCCGGCCTGGTCAAGGCGCCATCGTCGTTCGACCCGGCGAACCAGACCGGCCCGGCCCTGGACCGGCGCAACTACGTGATCCGCCGGATGGCCGAACTCAACTTCATCACCGCGGACCAGGCCAACAAGGCGACCGCCGAGCCGATCAAGCTGAAGCTCAGCAGCCCGCCCCGCGACTGCGGGTCGGTGCCCGCGGCCAACCGCGACTGGGGCTTCTTCTGCGACTTCTTCAAGAACTGGTGGATGCAGCAGCCCGCATTCGGGCCCAACCCGGTGGCCCGGCTCGACAAGCTGCGCACCGGCGGCTACAAGGTGGTGACCAGCCTCGACCCGAAGCTGCAGGAATACTCGATGAAGGACCTGCTGAGCCGTTCCAAGACCGACATGCGGCTGGCGTACGGCAACGTGGTGGTCCAGCCCGGCACCGGCCGCGTCCTGGTCATGTCGGTCAACCGGGTCTACTCGATGGACCAGAGCAAGAACGGCCCGAACTCCGACCCGATCAAGCGGTCGTTCAACGTCAAGGGCAGCTACCCGAACACGGTCGCGCCGCTGCTGGGCGGCGGTGACATCCCGGGTTACCAGGCCGGTTCGACGTTCAAGATGTTCACCATGGTCGCCGCGCTGGACTCGGGCATGAAGATGTCCAAGTCGTTCTACGCGCCGCACCGCTACACCTCGATTTACGTGGTGGAGCCCGGCGGGCCGGCCGCCTGCGGCAACCGCTGGTGCCCGTCGAATGCCAGCGGCAGCATGACCGGCAAGCACAACATCTACACCGGCTTCGGCAAGTCCGTGAACACCTACTTCGTGCAACTGGAGCAGGCCGTGGGCTCGGACAAGGCGGTCCGCATGGCCGAGAAGATGGGCCTGGTCTGGCACACCGACGTGGACCGGCTGCACGCCTCGCCCAAGCACGCCGACAAGTGGGGCGCGTTCACGCTCGGCGTCGCCGACACGACCCCGCTGGAGATGGCCAACGCGTACGCGACCGTCGCCGCCGAGGGCATGTACTGCAAGCCCAGCCCGGTGCTGTCCATCAAGACGCCGCAGGGCGCCGACTTCACCACGACCGTCGACGGCAAGCAGGTCGAGGCCGCCGCCCCGCAGTGCAACCGCGCGTTCAGCCAGGACGTCGCCCGTGCCGCCACCGACGCTGCGCGCTGCGTCACCGGGTACAAGGCCGCTCGCGGCAGCTGCGGCGACTGGTCCACCGGTTCCCGCGTGTACCCCATGATGGAGCGCCCGATCGCGGGCAAGACGGGCACCACCGACGACACCCGGGCCGCCTGGTTCGTCGGGTTCACACCCGAACTGGCCGCGGCGAGCTTCATCGCCGACCCCGACTACGTCAAGAACGTGGCCGGCGACGGCAACTACAACATGCCGCTGGACGCGGTGACGAACTCGCTGAAGTTCGCCCTGAAGGACAAGCCGGTGCGCGACTTCAACCCGCCCTCCAGCGACATCCTCAACTAGGCCCGCCCGGTCCGCCGCCCCACCCGCCGCACGGGTGGGGCGGCGGGGCGTCTCAGGACGGCACGGAGCGCTGCTCCGGCACCCGCCAGTCGCTCATCCAGGACTGCTCCAGCGCGAGCGCGTGGCACAGCGACTCGGCGGTCCACTGCTCGTACGGCGCGGGCACGGAGACGGCGTCGGTGCGCAACCGGCGGCAGGCGGCGTCGAACAGCCGCTGATCGCCCCGCCCGGCAACGCCTTCGAGCAGCCGCCGCGCCTTCACCAGCTCCTCCACCAGGGCCCGCTCAACCTGCCCGGCCAGCAGCGGCGGCTTGGCGTCGACGTCGACCCGGCGGCCCAGCATGGCGGCCACGGTCGCCGCGAGGATCAGCAGCACCGCGAGCCGGAACACCACGGCCAGGACGTCCTGCAGGCCGCCGGAGGCCAGCGCCGCCGGGCGGGCCCAGCCGAGGACGTCGGCGAGCCCGAGCAGCGGCACCATGTCCACCAGCTGCCAGATGTAGTCGGCCACGGCGGCGACCACGACGTCCAGCGCGGGCAGCACGTCGGGGTTGGGCACCCGGCCGCCCAGCTCCACGTTCGTGGGCACCGCCGCCGGGGCGTACACGCTCAGCCAGCCGGCCCGCCACGCGCCGACGGTGAGCACCGCGGCCAGCGCGCTCACCCCGGTCAGCCGGGGCACCACCGCGCGCAGCTCACGGCTGCGCGCCCAGCGGTGGGCCCAGCGCACCCGGTCGGCGTGCGGGGCGATGCGGCGCGGGCGCACCAGGCGCAGCAGCCGCCGGTGCATCGGATCGCCCAGCCACGACGGCAGGTCCAGCGCGGCGGGTTCGTGCTCGAAACGGACCGGCGGCCGCCGCCAGGACCAGTACTCCCGGGCCACCGCCGCCTGCCGGCTCGCCTCGCTGCGCCGGCGCAGCCCGCGGGCGACCCGCACCAGCAGCGCGACCAGGAACGCGGCCGCCGCGACGAACAGCACCGGTCCCGGCACGCCCGGCAGCACCGCCGACGCCGCGACGACGGCCACGGCCAGCACCGCCCCGGCTGCCCACACCACCAGGCGGAGCAGCATCGACAGCCCGACCCACAGCCACATCGCGCCGGGGAACGGCAGCACGCCGTCGCGTTCCCGCCGCGGCAGCCGTTCTGTCCGCACCGCCAGCTCGTTGACTCTGGTGAAGTCCGGCTGCAGACGCGTCGTCCCGCCGACGGTCCTGACGTCCATGGCGCTCCCCAGCTCTCGCGCGCACGGCGCGGTAACGGCATTCAAGCCGCACACTAGGGCAAATCCCCGCCATTGACAGTCAACTGTCTTACACCTGGACGGACTGGATGTGCGACACGGTCGTCCGGCCGGGTGAGAGACGTCGTTCGTGCAGGTGAGGGCATCGCCCAGCCGGGCGACGACCCGGCCCGGCGGCAGAGTCACCCGAGTGGGTGACACCGTCGGGGGCACGCTCCGCGCGGACACCCCACCGCGGCCACCGTTCAGAGGCGGGCGAACCAGTCCCGCACGGCGTCCACGCCGTATCCGTCGCCGAGCGCGGCCATCAGCGCGACGCGGGCCTTCTCCGCCCGCAGGCCGCGAGCCGGGATCGCGCCGAGCCGCTCGGCCATGCCCACGTCGCGCGGCAGCTCGCCCGGCGTGGCCGGGTGGTGGGTGCGGGAGGCGACCACCACGGGGACGTCGCCGTCGATCAGGTCGCTGATCGCGGCGAACAGGCTCGCCGGGACGTTGCCCTGGCCGGTGCCCTCCAGCACGACCCCCTGCACGCCGCGGTCGGCCAGCCCGCCGAGCAGCTCGGGATCCATGCCGGGATGGGTCTTGAACAGCGCGACGTCCCACTCCGGCTCACCGCCGCCGAACGGCGGGCGCGGCGGCGGCGCGGCCAGCCGCTCCACCCGGCCGTGCACGACGCGGGCGAGCGGACCGTACGGCGCCGAGCTGAACCCGGCCGGGCCGGACGCGTCCGTCAGGGCGACCCAGCGTGCGGCGTGCAGCTCGCCGCCCGCGCAGACGACCGCGCCCAGGCCCCGCACCGCCGGGTCGGCCGCGGCGGTGAGCGCCGCGGCGAGGTTGGCCGGGCCGTCACTGTCCTGGTCGTCCAGCGCCCGCGCCGCGCCGGTCAGCACGATCGCGGCCCGCTCGGCGGCCGGGCCCGCCATCAGGTCCACCAGGTAGGCGGTCTCCTCGACCGTGTCGACCCCGTGCGTGAGCACCACGCCGTCGTAGTCCCCCGCCGCCTGCCGCACGCGGCGGCCCAGCGCCAGCATGGTGGTCGGCGAGATGTCCCAACCCGGCTCGGAGGTCACGTCCACGACGGTGACCCGCGCGCCGACCGGGCCTGCCACGGCGAGCAGTTCCGCGCCCGACGCGACGGACTCGCGCCCGGCGCGCCGCCGGTACGCGATGGTGTCCTTGGTGGCCAGCAGCAGGACCCGGCTGCCCATCTGAACTCTCCGTCCTCAGGCCGGCGGGTGCAGCGCCGCCGGCAGCGTGACGCGGCCGCCCAGGGCCAGGAACACCCGCAGCACGCCGTATCCGGCCAGCGCCACCAGGCCGAGGCGGGCGATGGTGAGCACCACGTGCCCGAGCGCGTCGATCGTCTCCGGGAACGTGTCGACCCAGCCGAGGCCGCCCAGTCCGATCAGGAAGGTGACGCCGCCGAAGACGATCGCCGCGGCGTACTCGATCAGCGCGACCAGCGCGAAGATCTTCGAACCGGCCAGCTGCGGGGCCACATGCGTGGCGATCAGGACGGCCACCAGCGGGAACGCCATGAGCAACAGGTCGAGGAAGCCAGCCGACTGCGAGCGGGAGATCAGGGTCGTGTTCTCCGCCGGCAGGATCCAGCGCAGGAACTGGAAGCCGAGGTAGAGCGCGACGTAACCGAGCAGCGCGAGCGTGAACAGCAGCCGCAGCGGCTTGAGGCTCTGGTCGGCCGAGGTGGTGACGGGGGTGGTCATGGCGGCATCCTAGACGCGCCGTCCGCACCGGACAAAAGATCCACCCGGCCGTGCGGGCGGCCGGAAGCGGCGTCGCGGGCTCGGATCCCGAGCCGCACATGATCGGCGCGCCGCTTGACGGCGATCGTACAGGCGTTCGAGAATGCGCAGGTGAAGCACAGGGCGCAGGCGATCGTCGCGGTACACCTGATCCTCCGGCGCGGCGACGACGTGCTGCTGGGTCTGCGGCTCAACACGGGCTGGTCCGACGGGTGCTGGCACCTGCCGGCCGGGCATCTCGAGGCGGGCGAGTCCCCGCTGGACGCGCTGGTGCGCGAGTCGGCCGAAGAGCTCGGCCTCACCGTCGACCCGGCGCACGCCGAGCTGGTGCACCTGCTGCACTACCACGAGTCGCCGCCGCGGCTGAACCTGTTCTTCCAGGTCCGCCAGTGGTCCGGCAGCCCGGTCAACACCGAGCCGGACAGGTGCGCCGACCTGCACTGGTTCTCGCTGCGCAAGCTGCCCACGCCGCTGGTCGGCTACGCGGGCGCGGCGCTGGCCCGGCTGCGGGACGGCACGTCCTACAGCGAGTGGGCCGAGGCCGGGTCGGCCGCCCGGTAGGCCAGGTGCCGCAGCCCGCGCCGCACCTGCACCCGCGAGCCGAAGCGCAGGTCGGCGAGCCAGTCCGGCGTGCTCTCGCCGCGCTGCCAGGCGTAGTTCGCCAGTGCGTACGCGTACAGCGGCAGGGTCATGCCGGACCGGCGGCGCGAGCACCGCACCGCCACCCGGGAGCCGAACACGCCGAGCCCGAAGTAGACGGTGACCAGGTCGGCGAGGCGCTCAGCGTCGGGCTGGTCCGGCTTGATCCGCCCGTCGCCGACGAGCAGCACGTGTCCGAGCTCGTGCGCGATCGTCGCCACCAGCGGCACCGGGTCGGCGGCGTGGCCGAACGCCACCGCGATCACCGGGTGGCCCTCGCGCAGCCGCAGGTGCCCGTCCGGCACCTCCCGCGAGTGCAGCTCCAGTTCGACTCGCACGGGGTCGACGCCCATCCGCAGGCAGATCGCGTCGAGCAGGGTGCGCGCGTCCTGCACGCCACCGGAGTATCCGGCGGGCACCAGGTCCGCCGGGCGCACCGGCGGCAGTTCCAGCGGCCCGCGGCCGAACTCGCCCACGAGCCACGTCAGGGACGACGCCACCCAGGCGTCCTCCTCGGGACTGACGGGACACCGGGGACCGAACCAACGCATGATCCGCATTGTGCGACGCCGACGCCACTGTGAGCTAGTGCCTTGCGCGCAGTCGTCCGGGTCCGGCGCTCGCCGGCCGACGTTCGTCCTGGTCAGCGTGGGTCTGCCGCGGTCGGCAATCCGACCGTACAGTTTGCGCGCCCGAGCCGCGCCGGGTCCCGGACGCCCGCGTACCGCGCGCTGCGGCGGTGCCGGGACGCCGGCAGGCGGGGCGGGTACGTGAAGAAGGGCGCCTTCACCTCGCGCGGCGAGGTGAAGACGCCCTTCCTTCGGACTAGTGCAGGTACGTGGTGTCGGTGCCGATCTTGCCGGGGGCGGGGTTGTTGGGCAGGGAGAGGACGTAGACGCGCAGGTTGGCCTTGCCGGAGGCGGTGGCGGTCAGGGTGCCGTTGGCGACGGTGGTCGAGGCGCCGGTGACGGCGTCGGTGTAGACGCCGTTGGGGATGCCGGTGAAGGTGGCGCTGCCGGAGACGGCGACCAGCGCGAAGCTGTCCACCGAGCCGCTGGTGTAGCGGCGCTTGTAGGCCAGCTGGCCGGTCACGCCCTCGGTCGAGTACTGGCCCATCTGCAGCGCGGGCACGGCCCGGCGGATCTGGTTGAGCCGCTGCAGGTGCTTGACCAGCGGCTTGTTCAGGGTCGTGGCGACCGCGCCGGAGGCCGAGGAGACCACGCCGAAGTCGGGGGCGGTGACGCTGCCCTCGACATTGGCGCCGTAGTAGGCCCGGCCGGTGTTCGCCAGCGGGCAGCTGGGCCCGCAGTCGATCTGCTTGCCGGCCTGGAACTCGATCTCCGAGCCGTAGTACAGCGTGGGCACGCCGCGGAACGTCCACATCAGCGACATGTTCTCGGCCCACGCGTCGGTGCCCCCGGCGTAGCGGGTGCTGGACTTGTTCGGGCCGTAGTCGTGCGAGTCGACGTACACCACGTTGTAGGTGGCGTCGTTGACGCTGTCGTCGCTGTCCTTGCCGTTGTTGAAGGCGTTGGGCGCGTCCCCGAAGTTCATGTGCATGCGCATGTCGATGATGTTCATGCCGGAGAACTGCGTGTGGTCGGGCGCGTGGTAGACGTTGCCCTGCAGGAACGCGTTGGTGCTGGTGGGCTGGTTGCCGGTGCCGAGGTTGTTCTCGTAGTCGAACTGCTCGATCGCGGCTGTGACGTCGTTCGCGCTGTAGGTGGCCCGCTCCTTCCAGGTGAAGAACTGGGCGGAGTGGTTGACCGAGCCGCGGTTCCACTTGTCGTTGACGAATGCGGCGACCTCGCCGAAGACGTAGAACTCCTTGGCCTTGGCCGCGCCGTACTTGCTGATCAGCTTGGACTCCAGGGCGGGCAGGAAGCGGCGGTTCCAGGTGACGCGCGGGATGTGCACCGCGGTGTCGATGCGGAACCCGTCCACCCCCATGTCGATGAACCGGTTGTACGCGTCGATCAGGTACTGCTGCACCGCCGGGTTCTCGGTGTTGAAGTCGGCCAGGTCCTCGTGCAGCCAGCAACTGCGCGCGTCCTCGCCCTCCCAGTTGCCGATCCAGCACTGGTGGTACAGGTTGCTCGGGAACATGCCGCTGGTCGGGCTCGGCCACTGGCAGTTGTAGACCTTGTAGCCCTCTGCGCTGTAGAAGCCACTGAAGGTGCCCCAGTTGCGGCAGGTGTTGCCGGCCGGCTCGGGCGTCGACCACAGGTCGCCGGTGTAGTAGCTCTTGCCCGAACCCGGCTCCACCGACAGTCCGTCATAGGTGAACGACGGGTTGGGCACGTCGTAGTACCAGCTCCACTGGCTGTCGCGCACGCCGTACACGGTCGGCGTGAACAGGCCCTCGGCGCCCCAGCGGGAGCTGTGGTTGTAGACCACGTCCTGGTAGATCTTCAGGCCCTTGGCGTGCGCGGTGTCGACGAGGTTCTGGTAGCTCGCGCCGGGCGACTCCAGCCGCGCGTCGATGCGGAAGAAGTCGTAGCCGTGGTAGCCGTGGTAGTCGTAGTCGGACCGGTTGAGCACCACCGGCGTGATCCAGACGGCGGAGAAGCCCAGGCCCTTGATGTAGTCGAGCTTCTGGATCAGCCCGGAGAAGTCGCCGCGGAACATCGGGTCGCCGTTGGCGGCGTTGCCGGACTTGGTGTGCTGGCTGCCGCCGCGGTTGTTGGCGTTGTCGCCGTCGAAGAAGCGGGCGGTCATCACGAAGTAAATGGCGTCCTTGCGCGGGTCGCCGCCGAGCATGGTCCCGGTCGTGGTGGGCGGCGGGGTGCTCGGTGAGGGCGACGGCGTCGGTGAGGCCGGCGGCGAGTTGGACGGCGACGGTGACGGCGAGGTGGTGGCGCAGGGATCGCCGGCGCCCTTCACGCCGCCGGACACGGTCACGTTGCCGGTGCCCAGGCTGTAGTTGGCCCCGTTGTTGTTGTCCCAGGTGCCGGAGCCGTTGTTGAACACCACCTGCAACCCGGTCGCCGTGCCCAGGCTGATGGTCTTCTTGCGCCACCCGGTGCACGCGGCGTCCATCGCCGCCCCCGGCACCGCCGTCCACGACCCGCCGTTGGGCGCGTAGTGGATGTTCACCGTGGTCCAGGCCGCATTCGGTTGGTAGAACACGGTCACGGTGTTGCCCGCCGACGAGGGTGTGGGTGACGGCGAGGCGGTGGCGCACGGGTCGCCGGTGCCCTTCACTCCGCCGGACACGGTCACGTTGCCGGTGCCCAGGCTGTAGTTGGCCCCGTTGTTGTTGTCCCAGGTGCCGGAGCCGTTGTTGAACACCACCTGCAACCCGGTCGCCGTGCCCAGGTCGATGGTCTTCTTGCGCCACCCGGTGCACGCGGCGTCCATCGCCACGCCCGGCACGGTCGTCCACGCCCCGCCGGTCGGCGCGTAGTGGATGTTGACGGTCGTCCAGGCAGCGTTCGGCCGGTAGAACACGGTGACGGTGTTGGCGGCCGACGCGGGCAGCGTCAGCACGGGTACCAGGCTCGCGACGAGACCGGTCAGGGCGAGCAGCATTGCTCCCCACCGGGCGCGAGCACGACGTCGAGCGCTCACGACAGCTCCTCACACGGGGCCGTGCGGCATCGACGGAGGCCGGTTCATCCAGAATGGATGCGGATCCCGTTCTTGCGCAAGGCGATTGAAAGTTTCTGAAAGCTAGCAACAGATTTCGGGCATGTAAAGACCCGCACTCATCTATGGCATGCGCCTGACCCGCCGCCCCTGCTCCAGAGGCGGCCTGAAATTCCTTTCAACACCCGGCGGGTACGCCGCACCGCGCGCTCGCGCGCAGACCGCTTCCCCGGACCGCGGTCAGGACAGCAGTCGCGCTCCCAGCGGGCGCTCGCTCACCACGCCCGCGGCGTCGACCTCGACCCGGTACGCGTCCGCGCCTTCGGCGCTGGTGACGGCTTCGGCCAGCGCCGTGCCGACGTAGTGCAGACCGGTGCCGTCGTCGGTGGCGAATCCCGCGGGCAGCAGGCCGCTGCCGACGTACTCGTGGAACCGGGCACGGCGGGGCTGGTCGGGGAAGTCGTGGTGCACCCCGTTGCTGTACGGCAGGAACGCCAGCGCGTCGGTGACCGGGTCCAGGTCGTCGGAGAACGAGTCGGTGCTGCCGCCCACGTGCCAGCAGATGCTGCCCGCGCTGCCGCCGCCGAGCACCACGCCAGCCTCCCACGCCTCGCGCATGACCGCGTCGAGCCGGTGCGCCCGCCACACGGCCAGCAGGTTCACCACGCTGCCGCCGCCGACCCAGATCAGGTCCTGCGCCAGCAGGTGCGCCCGCACGTCGGCGTGGTTGGGCTGCGGGAACAGCCGCAGGTGGGTGACCGTGTGCTCGGTGTCGCCGAAGGCCTGGCCGAACGCGGCGATCGCGGCCGGGTCGTCGCCCACGGCCGTCGGCACGTAGCAGATCCTGGCCCGGCGCACCCCGGTCAGCGAGACCGCGTGCTCCATCAGCAGGCTCCGCTTGCGCGGCGCGGCACCCGGCAGCGGGCGCAGCAGCCCGGACGCGGCGAAGATCTGCGGCGGACGACCCATCAACTGATCATGTCACACCCCGCGGGACGCGCCGACCGTGCAACCTCCCGCTCACGCCAGCACCCCGCTCCACCACCGTCCAAACCCGACCTAAAAAAGGAAGGGCACCTTCTTGACGCTCTGCGTGGAAGAAGGGCGCCTTGTTAACGCCGATCGGCCGTCGTGCTGCTGGGACGGCCGGTGGCGTGGGTGGCTTAGCCTGCACGGCAGAAGGTTCGAGGAGGGCCACCATGACCGACGAGCAGCCGCAGACCCCGCCACCGCAGCAGCCGCCGTACCCGTACCCGTACGGCCACTACCCGCCGCAGCCGCCGTACAACGTCTACGCGATCCTGTCGCTGGCGCTGGGCATCCTGGTCTTCCCACCGCTGGGCATCTACTTCGGCAGCAAGGCCAAGCAGCAGATCGCCGCCACCGGCGAGCGCGGCATCGAGCTGGCCAACGCCGGCTTCGTCGTCGGCTGGGTGCTGACCGGCCTGCTGGCGGCCTTCTTCGTGCTGTGGTGCGTCCTGGCCGCCACGATGTTCGGCACCTTCGGCCTGTTCAGCGTCGCCACGGTCGGCGCCACGTCCTGACGGGCGGCCCGCAGCGGCCGCGCGCCGGCTCCCTCGACACCGAGTGGTCAGGCCGGGGGCACCCGGTCCAGGATCGCGGCCAGGTCGAGGCCCGGCGGCAGGGTGCCGAAGGCCAGGCCGCGGTCGCCGGCCAGCCGCGAGGCGCAGAACGCGTCGGCCACCGCGGCCGGCACGTGCCGGACCAGCAGCGAACCCTGCAGCACCAGCGCCATCCGCTCGACGATGCGCCGGGCGCGCAGCTCGGCGTCGGCGGTGTCGGCCAGCTCCTTGCGCAGCTCCTGCCAGGCCTGATCGAGCCGGGTGTCGCCGCCCAGACCCGCCGCGACCTCCTGCTCGTACGCGGCGAGGCTCTGCGGTTCGCGGGTCAGCGCGCGCAGCACGTCGAGGGCGTTGACATTGCCGGAGCCCTCCCAGATGCCGTTGAGCGGCGCCTCCCGGTACAGGCGCGGCATCCCGGAGTCCTCGGTGTAGCCGTTGCCGCCCAGGCATTCCAGGGCCTCGGCGACCATCGCCGGCTGCCGCTTGCACACCCAGTACTTCGCCAGCGCGGTGCCCAGCCGGGCGAACTCCCGCTCGCCGCGGTCGCCGCGCGCGGCCCGGTCGACCGCGCCCGCCACCCGCATCACCAGCGTCGTCGCGGCCTCCGACTCGATCGCCAGGTCGGCCAGCACGTTGCGCATCAGCGGCTTGTCCAGCAGCGGGCCGCCGAAGGCGTGGCGGTGCCGGGCGTGGTGCACGGCCTGCATGAGCGCGGCCCGCATGCCCGCCGCGGAACCGAGGCTGGAGTCGAGCCGGGTCAGCGACACCATCTCGAGGATGACGGCCACTCCCCTGCCCTGCTCGCCGACGAGCCAGGCCACGGTGTCGTCGAACTCGGGTTCGCTGCTGGCGTTGCTGCGGTTGCCGAGCTTGTCCTTGAGCCGCTGGATGCGGAAGGTGTTGCGGACGCCGTCGGGCAGCACCCGCGGCACCAGGAAGCAGGACAGGCCGCCGGGCGCCTGGGCCAGCACGAGGAACAGGTCGTTCATGGGCGCGCTGGTGAACCATTTGTGCCCGCGCAGCAGCCAGCTGCCGTCCCCCGCGGGGGTGGCCGTGGTGGTGTTGGTCCGCACGTCCGAGCCGCCCTGCTTCTCGGTCATGCCCATCCCCGCGAGCAGGCCGCCCTTGGTCTGCGGGGCGCGCAGGCCCGGGTCGTACACCCGGCCGGTCAGCAGCGGCTCGAAGCGCGCGGCCAGGTCGGGCTGGGCGCGCAGCGCGGGCACGGCGGCATACGTCATCGAGATCGGGCAGGTGTGGCCCTGCTCGACGACGCTCCAGACGAGCAGCCCGGCGGCGCGGGCCACGTGCGCGCCCGGCCGCGGATCGGCCCACGGCCCACCGGCCAACCCTTCGGTGACGGCGACCCGCATCAGCTCATGCCACGACGGGTGGAAGTCGACCTCGTCCACGCGGTTGCCGTACCGGTCGTGGGTGCGCAGCACGGGGGTGTGCCGGTTGGCCTCGTCGCCCCAGCGCTGGGCCTGCTCGGTGCCCGCGAGCCGGCCGAGCCGGTGCAGGTCGTCGAGGTGCCAGGGCGCGCCCTCGCGGGCCACCGCGGCCAGCAGCGCCGGGTCGGCGGCGACGTCGTGCCCGGTCAGCGGCGGCACCTGGTTGAAGACCTCGTGGGTGGCGGCCATCCCCACATCCTGCCCTACCGGCTGAACGAGCGTTAGCCCTCCGGGAGCGCCGCCGTGGCGGCTGGTCCACTCTGCTCGGGTGCCGTCGTCACGGCCTCGCCGCCCGCCGCGGCCGCCGCCCGGCCCGGGCCGCGCACCAGCCGCACCCAGCCGGCCAGGTTTCCCAGCGCCACCAGCACGAGCGCCAGCAGCGCGAACCCGAACCCGCCCTGGTCCTGCACGAAGTCCCCGACGTCCTTGCCGGCCGGCAGCGGCCCGGTGAGCTGCTCGCGCAGCCGCTCCTCCACCAGCACCCGCACGGTGGCCTGGTTGACCAGCAGGAACAGTGCCGCGATCGCGGCGAGCGCGGCCACCACGCCGCGGCGGGTGCGGGCCCGGCCGACCCCGATCGCGATGAGCACCCCGACCACGAGCAGCACCAGCACCCCACCCGCCAGCGGCTGCGGGGCGAGCACGTCGCTGCGCCGCTGCTCGGGCGGCAGCAGCTTGTCCGCGGTCACGTCGGGCGTGCCGCCGGTGGCCAGGTCCCAGCCGGTGTAGGTCGTCGTGCCGCCCGGCGCGGCCCGGCCGTAGCCGCCGGGCGCGTCGCAGGACACGGTCAGGAACGGGGCCGCGAACAGCAGGCCCGCCAGCACCAGCCCGGCCGGGCTGAGCAGCCGGGAGAACCGGCGCACCGATCGACGCTCGTCGTCTGCCATTCGCGACAGCGTAGGCCGCTCCGCCCCTCCCGTCACCCCCACACCACCCACTCCTCCCGCCGTGCCGCCGTGCCGCCGTGCCGCCGTGTGCAGTTTCGGGGGGGGGGGGGGCGAAAGCCCCGGCCCGGCGCCACCAGGACCCCCAAAGCAGCGCGGC
>NZ_ML769324.1:172879-179136 GCF_009720365.1 Catellatospora paridis
GCCGTGTGCAGTTTCGGGGAAAGTGCGGCAATACCCGCGGCCATTGCCGCACTTTCCCCGAAACTGCAGCGAGCGGTGACCGCCGGCGGACGGCGACGCGGCGCGGGCGCGGGCATAATCGGCGGGTGTTCGAGGAACTCTGGGTGACCGCCGCGCATGTCAGGGCGCTCGACGAGCGGGTGCGGGGGCTGGTGACGGGGCTGTTCGTGACCGGGTCGGTGCCGCTGGGCGACTACTGGCCGGGCCGCAGCGACATCGACTTCGTCGCGGTCATGGATCGGGTCCCGACCGCCGAGGAACTGGGCAGGCTGGCCAAGGCGCACCTGTCGCTGCCCGAGGACGGCCCGGTCTACGACGGCATCTACCTGACCCGTGCGCAGTTGGCCGCGCCGCCGGTCGACGGTGACACCGCGCCGCAGATCCTGGCGGGCGACTTCCAGCCCGCGAAGGCGGGCGGGCAGCTCAACCCGGTGACCTGGCTCGAACTGGCCCGCCACGGACTGCCGATCCTCGGCGAGCGGCCGGCGGTGGCGCTCGACGAGGGCGTGCTGCGCCGGTGGCTGCTGGACAACCTGTCCGGATACTGGGCGGGCTTCGCCGAGCGGGCCATGCCGCAGTTCGCCGCGCTGCCGCCGGACATGCCGATACCGCCGGATCCGGTGCTGTGGGCGGTGACCGGGCCGGGCCGGCTGCATTACACGCTGGCGACCGGTGAGGTGACCACGAAGACCGGCGGTGCGCACCACACCGCGCAGGTGCTGCCGCAGTGGGCCGACCTGTGCGAGCGGGCTGTCCGCTCGCGCGCCGGCGAGGACGAGCCCTTCACCGCCGCCGACGGCCTGGCCTCGCTCCAGCTCGTCATCGACGTCGTCACCCACGCCCGCACCCGCTGGCCCGCGTGACCGGCCTGGCCCGCCCGGCCCGGCGGCGGTCAGTCGTCGGCTGAGGTGAGCAGTTCGCGCGCCGCGGCGAGGATCTCGGCGGGCATGGGGCACGAGCGGCGGTGCGCGGTGTCCAGGTGCACCGCGGTCAGTGTGGTGACCGCGGTCGTCTCGCCGGACGCGTTGGTCATCGCGTGCCGGAACCGGATCACCTTCTCGCGAACTTCCAGCAGCTCAGAGCGCACGGAGACCGTGTCGCCGGCGAAGACTTCGCGTTGGTACACGATGTGCTGCTCCACCGCTGCCATGCCGCGCGAGGCCGACCTGAGGTAGTCCGGCGTCAGGCCCAGCGTGCTGAACAGGTTCCACGTCGCCTCGTCGAACTTGCCGACGTACCACATGACGTTCATGTGCCCCATGTGGTCGCAGTGCCACGGGTACACCGTGCCCCGGTAGGTGAGCACCGGCTCGGCCATCGTCCGCTCCTCCGCCCTGACGATCATGCGCGGTCCAGCGTAACTGAACGATCGCTAAGGCCAGTGCGGGGCACAGGTCACGGTACGGTCAACCACTACTTCCATCTATTCGCATTAATCATTTCGATGGCTAGTCTGCGCCTGCCGGTAACCCCCGGCACACCCTGTGATCCCCTGAGGAGTCAGGCCTTGCGACTCTACGCAGCAAAACGCGCCCTGCTCGCGCTCGCCCTGGCGGGCACCGCGCTGGCCGCCCCCGCGACCGCCGCCGATGCCGCCCCGGCGCCCGTCGCCGCGCGAGCCGCGGCACTCGCCCTGGCCGCGCCGGACATCTCACTGACCAACGTGAAGGCGCACCTGCAGCAGTTCCAGACCATCGCCACCAGCAACGGCGGCAACCGCCGGTCCAACACCGCCGGCTACACCGCGTCGGTGAACTACGTCTACAACAAGCTGGTCGCGGCAGGCTTCTCCGTGGTCAAGCAGAACTGCACCTCGGGCTGCACCAGCGGCGCGGGCCCGAACGTGATCGCGGACTGGCCGGGCGGCGACGCCAACACGGTCTACATGTTCGGCGCGCACCTCGACGGCGTCGCGGCCGGTCCCGGCATCAACGACAACGCCTCGGGCTCGTCGACCGTGCTGGAGATCGCGCTCACCCTCGCGGCGACCAACCCGTCGATGCTCAACCACGTGCGGTTCGGCTTCTGGACCGACGAGGAGCAGGGCCTCAACGGCTCGGAGTTCTACGCCAACAGCCTGCCCGCGGCGGAGCGCACCAAGATCAAGGGCTACTTCAACTTCGACATGGTCGGCTCGACCAACGGCGGCTACTTCATCAACCGGATCACCTCCAGTATCGGCCAGGTCCTGAAGGCGTACTACGACGCGAACTTCCCGGGCCTGAACCCGGAGGAGAACGTCGAGGGCGCGGGGCGCTCCGACGACGCGTCGTTCAACGCGGTCGGCATCCAGACCTCGGGCGTGGCCGCCGGCGCGAGCGCCAACAAGACCTCGGCGCAGGTCACCAAGTGGGGCGGCACCACCGGGGACTACGACCCCTGCTACCACTCGTCGTGCGACACCTACCCGGCCAACATCAACGACACGGTGCTGAACCGGGCCGGCGACGCCGCCGCGTACGCCCTCTGGACGCTGGCCACCGGCACCCCGGCCACCGCGGTGTGGACCGACACCTTCGAGACGGCGACCGGCTGGACCACCAACCCGAGCGCGACCGACACCGCCACCACCGGCGCCTGGGAGCGCGGCGACCCGGGCGACACCAACTCCAGCGGCGCCAAGCAGCTGGGCACCACCGTCTCCGGGACCAACGACCTGGTCACCGGGCGGCTGGCGGGCACGGCCGCGGGCGACTACGACCTCGACGGCGGCGTGACCAGCGTGCGCTCGCCGGCGGTGACCCTGCCCGCGAGCGGGACGATCAACCTGAGCCTGAACTGGTACCTGGCGCACGGCTCGAACTCGTCCAGCGCCGACTACTTCCGGGTGTCCATCGTGCACAACACGGGCACGGCGATCCTGTTCACCCAGGCGGGCGCGGCCAGCAACCGCAACGGCTCGTGGGCGCTGGGCACCTGGAACATCTCGGCGTACGCGGGCCAGTCGGTGCGGATCCTGATCACCGCCGCCGACGCGTCCACGGCGAGCCTCGTCGAGGCGGGCGTGGACGACGCCAAGATCACGGTCTCCTGACCTGCGTCGATCACCGGAGCCCCACCTGCGCTGCTCGGCGGCGCGGGTGGGGCTCCGCTCACGCCTGCGGCCGAGCGTCACCCACTCGGAGTATGAGTATCGACACAGTGCGTCGCGGCATCCCGAAGGCGGTCTGTTCACCATTTGGCCCTAGACTCCAGCGTCGGCAATCAAAGGGCCGCATTCACCATTTTCACTGGAGGATTAGCGAGACGATGGCGATGACCAACGGCAAGACCCTGGTCACCATGATCGCGGCAGGAAACCGCGAGATCCAGGACTTCCTCGACTCCGACCAGCGCGAGACTCCCTACCTGGTCATTGATCCCAAGGTCGCGGCGCAGCAGTACCGCCGCCTGACCGACGCCTTCCGCGAGACCCAGGTCTTCTA
Organism: Catellatospora paridis; assembly: GCF_009720365.1. GTDB lineage: Bacteria > Actinomycetota > Actinomycetes > Mycobacteriales > Micromonosporaceae > Catellatospora > Catellatospora paridis. Next base: position 176,344 of record NZ_ML769324.1, read on the forward strand.
CGCGGTCAAGGCGAACCCCCAGCCGATACTGATCAGGCTTCTGGCCCGGCTGGGATCCTCTTTCGACGTGGCGAGCCCTGCCGAGATCGACCTGTGCCTCTCCGAAGGCGCCGATCCGAGCAGGCTGTCGTACGGCAACACGATCAAGAAGGCCGCGGACATCCGCTACGCCTACGATCGCGGCGTACGCATGTTCGTCTTCGACAGCGAGGCCGAGCTGCGCAAGCTGGCCGAGCACGCCCCCGGTTCCGCCGTCTTCTGCCGCCTGCTGGCCGGAAGCGCCGGCGCGCAGTGGCCGCTGAGCCGCAAGTTCGGGTGCTCCCCGGACATGGCGGTGGAGCTGCTTGACCAAGCCCGCACGCTCGGGCTGAAACCGATCGGGGTGTCGTTCCACGTCGGGTCGCAACAGCTGGACCCGTCCCGGTGGGATCCGAGCATCGCCCAGGCGGCGCGGGTGTTCCGCGAACTGGGCGAGCGCGGCGTCCGGCTGACCCTGCTCAACTGCGGTGGCGGCTTCGCCACCGGCTACCAGGAGCCGGTCGCACCGATCCAGGCGTACGCCGATGCGATCAACAGCGCGGTCGAGCGACATTTCGGCCCGTTCCGGCCCTCGCTGGCGATCGAGCCCGGCCGCTTCGTCGCGGCCGACTCGGGCGTGCTGCGGGCGCAGGTGGTGCTCGTGTCGCAGAAGTCCTACGACGATGACCACCGATGGGTCTACCTGGACATCGGGCGCTTCGGAGGGCTGGCCGAGACGGAGGGCGAGGCGATCCAGTACCGCCTGGTCACCGCACGCGACGGGGAGCCGACCGGTCCGGTCGTGCTCGCCGGGCCGACCTGCGACAGCGTCGACATCCTCTACGAGAAGGCGCCCTACCGGCTGCCCCTGGACCTCGAACCCGGCGACTACGTCGACATCCTCGGCACCGGCGCCTACACCACCACGTATTCTTCCGTTGGATTCAACGGTTTTGCACCATTAGCAACGTTTTGTATCGGAGACAACGCGTGACCACGATCCCCAAGCTCGCCTTCGGCGGCCGCATCCTCCTGCTCGGCAGCGGCTCGGTGTCGCAGTGCCTGCAGCCCCTGCTGCTGCGCCACGTCGACATGGACTTCACGCGTCTGACCGTGATGGACTTCGAGGACCTCGCCCACACCGCCGCGGAGATCACCGCCGCCGGCGCGACCTACGTGCGTGAGCGCATCACCCCGGAGAACATCGAGACCAAGCTCGCCGAGTACGTCGGCGAGGGCGACGTACTGATCAACCTGGCGTGGAACATCGACACCGGCGTGATCATCGACTGGTGCCAGCGCCACGGCACCCTCTACGTCGACACCTCGGTCGAGGAGTGGGACCCGTACGCCGACCAGCTCAACGCGACCCCGCAGTCGCGCACGCTGTACGCCCGGCACATGAAGCTGCGCGAGCGGGCCAAGAGCTGGCAGAAGGACGGCCCGACGGCGATCGTCGAGCACGGCGCGAACCCCGGCCTGGTCAGCCACTGGGCCAAGATCGCGCTGCTGGACATCGCCACCGCGATGCTCAAGGAGCCCGAGCGCCTGCCCAAGCCGCTGGACGCCGACCGCAAGGTCAAGCTCGAAGAGGCCCTGGCCAACCGCGACTTCGCGGCCCTGGGCATGCTCACCGGCACCAAGGTGATCCACATCTCCGAGCGCGACACCCAGGTCAGCGACAAGCCCAAGCAGGTCGGCGAGTTCGTCAACACCTGGTCCGTGGAGGGCTTCTTCGAGGAGGGCATCGCGCCCGCCGAGATGGGCTGGGGCACCCACGAGCCCAAGCTGCCCGCCAACGCGTACACCCACGAGTCGGGTCCGCAGAACCAGATCTGCCTCGCCCAGACCGGCATCACCACCAAGGTCCGCTCCTGGGTGCCGCTCGGCGGCCCCATCATCGGCATGGTCGTGCGCCACGGCGAGGCGTTCACCATCAGCGATCACCTGACCGTGTGGGAGGACGGCAAGGCGGTCTACCGCCCGACCGTGCACTACGCGTACCAGCCGTCCGACGCCGCGCTGAACAGCCTGCACGAGTGCCACATGAACGGCTACGAGCTGCAGACCAACCAGCGCATCATGAACGACGAGATCATCAGCGGCATCGACGAGCTGGGTGTGCTCCTGCTCGGCCACGAGCTCAACGGCTGGTGGGTCGGCTCGCAGCTCGGCATCGACGAGTCGCGCGCCCTGGTCCCGCACCAGAACGCCACCACGCTGCAGGTCGCCGCGTCGGTGCTGGGCGCGGTGTACTGGATGGTCAACAACCCGAACCGGGGCCTGTGCGTCCCCGACGACCTCGACGCCGAGGCCGTCCTCGACGTGGCCAACCCGTACCTGGGCCCGGTCCCCTCGGTGCACACCGACTGGACCCCCCGCAGCTCCTACTACGAGCCGTTCGCCAACTTCCGTCCGAAGACCGGCGACGACACCGAACCCTGGGCCTTCGAAAACTTCCTGGTCTAGAAGGAAGGGCACCTTCTTCACGCCATGCGTTGGTAGAAGGTGCCCTTCTTGACGCAGCGGCCCCGTTCACCTGCAGGTGAACGGGGCCGCTGCGCGTCCGGGGGGGGAAGGCGCCCTTCCTTACCGCTGGGCGGGGTGGTGGGGGGCGCGCTGGTCGCGGCGGTTGGGGACCGGGTCGGCGGCTGGGCGGGTGCTCGCGGCGGGGGTTGCCGGGGCGCGGCGGGCCAGGCGGCGGCGCAGGGCGCGGCCACCCACGCGAACGGCTGCCGGCACGGGCTCGGCGGGGACGTCCGGGGCCGGGTCGGC
>NZ_WBZD01000042.1 GCF_009720365.1 Catellatospora paridis
CCACCAGCTCCTTCAACCGCGTGCCGGCGGCGATGAAGTCCGGGGTGTCGAAGTTGTTGTCCTTCGCCGCCTGCTGAAGCGCTCCCAGACCACCGATGCGCATAGCCAGGTACGCCCAGTAGAAGTGCCCCGGCCACTTCTCCTTACCGGCCAGAGCGATCGGCACGATGCCCTTGCTCTTGATGGTCGACACCGTGGTCAGCAGCTCGGCCCAGCTGGTCGGCGTCGCCGTGATGCCCGCCTTGGCGAAAAGATCCTTGTTGTACCAGAAACCGACCATGCCCACGTCGAACGGGATGCCGTAGATCTTCCCGTCGATCGTGAACGGCTGCACGGAGGCGGGCAGCAGCGTGCCGATCCACGGCTGCACCTGCTCGGTGATGTCCTTGACCAGGCCCGCGTCGACCTGCTGCTGAAGCACGCCGCCGCCCCACGACTGGAACAGATCGGGTGGGGAGCCGGCCTGGGTCGCAGTGGTCAGCTTGGCCTTGAACGCCTCGTTCTCCAGCGGCTGGATCACGACCTTCACGTTGCTGTGCGCGGTCTCGTACTCCTTGGCGATCGCCGCCCAGACCGGCAGCATCGGCTCGGTGTTCTGAATGTGCCACCAGTTGATCGTCTGCGGACCGTCGGGATTGGTGGGCTCGTCGCCGCCGCAGGCGCTGAGCAGGTAGGCGCCGGCGCCCGCACCGGCGATGCCCAGCAGCGTTCTGCGGGAGAGGTGCGCTGTCATGAGGCGTCCCTTCGCGATACGAATCAGGTGCTCGGGTGTGCCGAACGAGTCGGCGGGAGGTGCCCGGAGCCGGCCCGAAAGTTTCTGCCCGGGGGCCGGTATTTTCGCTTGATGGCGCGCACGTTACGACGTGTGAACGCGGTAGGTCAAGGCCTGTCGCATCTCTACACGAACAGATACCGTGAGCGAGAATCTCGCCGCCCGTCGACCTCATATATCGGGCTGTTTCCGGAAGGTCGGCGGGATTGCCGGGAGTGACCAGGCGCAGCAGAGGAGAACACATGTCGACCGAGACCGCAGACGCGGAACGTGGGCAATCCCTTGGCGCGCCGCGGCAGCGGCTGTTCGACGGGACGAGCGACGCCGCCCCGGACTCCGCGGCCCGGTCGATCCGCAACCCCGTCCTGCCCGGGTTCCACCCGGACCCCTCGATCCTGCGCGTCGAAGACGACTACTACCTGGCCACCTCGACCTTCGAGTGGTACCCCGGCGTGCGCGTGCACCACTCCCGCGACCTGATCCACTGGCGCCCGCTGGGCGGCATCGTCACCGAACGCCGCCTGCTCGACCTACGCGGCTGCGGCGACTCCAACGGCATCTGGGCACCCGACCTCACCTGGCACGACGGCCAGTTCCACCTCGTCTACAGCGACGTCGCCAGCTTCGCCAGCGGCTACTGGGACCCCCAGAACTACCTGATCACCGCCCTCGACATCACCGGCCCCTGGTCCGACCCGGTGCGGCTGCACGCCCACGGCTTCGACGCGTCGCTGTTCCACGACGAGGACGGCACGACCTGGCTGCTCAACATGAGCGCCGACTGGCGGCCCGGCCGCAACCGCTTCGGCGGCATCGAGATCCAGCAGTACGACCGCACGTCGCGCCGCCTGGTCGGCGAGCGGCGCATCATCTTCACCGGCACGCCCGCGGGCCTGACCGAGGGCCCGCACCTGTACCGGCACGACGGCTGGTACTGGCTGGTCACCGCCGAGGGCGGGACGAGCTGGGACCATCAGGTGACCGTGGCGCGCTCCCGGGACCTGTTCGGGCCGTATGAGGTCGATCCGGCCGGGCCGCTGCTGACCTCGGTCGGGCGTCCCGACCTGACACTGCAGAAAGCCGGGCACGGCAGCCTCGTGCAGACCCAGCACGGCGACTGGTACCTCGCCCACCTCGTCGGCCGCCCCTACACACCCCTGGGCAACTGCGTCCTCGGCCGCGAAACCGCCATCCAGAAAGTCGACTGGACCCCCGGCGGCTGGCCCAGCATCCCCGGCGGCATCCCCGCCGACGAGATCGCCGCCCCCGGCCTGCCCGTGCACGCCTGGCCCGCCGAACCCGCCACCGACCACTTCGACGCGCCGGAGCTCGGCACGGCCTGGTCGACGCTGCGCCGCCCCGCGACGCCGGACTGGGTCGACCTGCGGTCGCGGCCTTCGCACCTGCGGATCTACGGCGGGCAGTCGCCGGTCGGCAAGCAGACCCCCAGCCTGGTCGCCCGCCGCGTCGGCGCGACCCACTGCTCGCTGGAGACCGTCATCGAGTTCGACCCCGCCGACCACCGGCAGCTCGCCGGGATCACCGGCTACTACAACACCCAGAACTGGTACTACGCCTACCTCACCCGCGCCGACGACGGCCGGCGCACGCTGGAAGTGCTCAGCTCGAACAGCGGCAAGCGCACGGCCCACCCGGAGCTGGCCGTCGACGTGACCGGGGTGGACCGGGTCGGCCTACGGGTGGTGTTCGACGGACCCGCGCTGCGTTTCGCGTACCACACGGGGGTCGGCTGGCAGGAGTTGCCGGCGACGTTCGACGCGACGATCCTGTCCGACGAGCACGCCGCCCGGGAGGTCGACGGCGAGCCCGCCGCCTGGGGCTTCACCGGCGCGTTCCTCGGCCTGTGGGTGCAGGACCTGGGCGCCGACGGCGCGTACGCCGACTTCGACCACGCCACCTACCGCGAGCACTGACCGCTCGCGCGTCTTCCGTCAGCCGATGCGCAGGCCGAGGGATTGGGCGATGACGACGGCCTGCGCGGGGTCGATGACGGCGTCGCGGAGTTCGACCTCGTTCGGGTGCAGCGCGGTCAGGTCGCTGCCGCGCAGGTCGCAGCGATTGAGCTTGGCCCGGGTCAGGTGCGCGCCGGACAGGTCCACCGCGCTGATCGTCGCGCCGTCGCAGAGCGCGGAGGTCAGGTCGGCCTCGCGCATGCGTACGCCGGAGAAGGTGACGCCGCGCAGGTCGGCATCGGACAGGTTGACGAACGACCAGTCGCCGCCGATCACCCGCAGCGGCCGCAGTGTGCACTGCTCGAACACGCTGCCGGTCAGCTTGCAGCCGGTGAACTCGGCCTCGAACAGGTTGCAGCGCAGGAACGAGCAACGCAGGAAGGCGCTGTCGGCGTGCCGGGAGGCGTTGAACTTGACGTTGCCGAACACGCACTCCTCGAACACGGCGTTCCGGCTGGACAGCTCGGTCATGTCGACGTCGCGGAACGTGCACCGCAGGAAGTGCCGATCCTCCAGCTCGTCGCCGTACCAGTCCTCGCCGGAGAAGCTCGCGTCCTCTGTCACCTCAGCCACCCGGTCACCCTAACCGTCCGCCCTGCGGCGGCCGTGCCGCCGCCGAGATCGACGGCGGCATGGGATGTCACGCCGGGGCGGGAGCGGCTGCCGCGACGGGCGGCGCGACCGGGGCGGGCGCGCGCAGGTGACGGATCGACGGGACGGCGAGCAGGGCCAGCGCGACGGGCACAGCGAGCAGCGTCATCGCGTACAGCGTCGGGCGCAGGCCGAACGTCTGCGCGACCGGCCCGGCCACGGCGAGGCCCAGCGGCATCAGGCCCGCGGTCAGCAGGTAGTCGTAGGAGCTGACCCGCGACAGCGCGGCCTGCGGCACGTGTGCCTGCAGCGACGTCTCCCACAGCGTGAACGCCAGCGACACCGCGACGCCGGTGACCGCCTCCAGCGCGGCGATCACCGGGATGGTCGGACCCGCCCCGATGATCAGCGCCTGGCAGGACGCCACGGCCAGCGCGGCCGCGGCGATCACCAGCGGTCGGCTGATGCGTACCCGCAGCGCCACCACGTCACCGACGATGGAGCCGACGCCGAACGCCGCCACCACCACCGACCAGGCCGCCGCCCCGCCGAACTCCTGCGCGGACAGCACCGGCCCGAGCACGAACACCGACGGCAGCACCACCACGTGGTAGACCGACAGCGCGCCGAGCGTCGACCACACCCAGGTCCGGGACACGACCTCGGCGAAGCCCTCACGCAGCTGTGCGAAGAAGCCGCCCTGAGGCGCGTCCGCCGGGTCCGCGGCGCGCGGTGCGAGCCGGGCCAGGAAGGCCGCGCTGACCGCGAAGCTCAGCGCGTCGAGGGCGATCGCGCCACCCGGCCCGACCAGGAAGATCAGGCCGCCGGCCAGGGCCGGTCCGGCCACCAGGCCGCTCGACATCACCAGACCGCGCAGCGCGTTGGCCTCCTGCAGCCGCTCGGGTCCGACGATCAGCGGCATCAGCCCGGCGGCCGCGGGCGCGAAGAACGCGTCGGCGGTGCCGAACACCGCCATCAGCACGACCAGGTGCCAGACCTGCGCGACCCCGCCCAACAGCAGTGCCGCGACCAGCGCCTGGGTCACGAACCGGACCAGGTCGGAGGCGAGCATGACCCGCTGCCGGGGCAGCCGGTCGGCCCATACGCCACCGGCGAGCGCGAACACCAGGAACGGCACCAGCGTCGCCGCGCTCACCAGGCCCACCTCGGCTGGGCCCGCGCCGTCGATGGACAGCACGGCGAACGGGACCACGACGAAGCTGATCCGGTCGCCGACCATGGACAGCGCCTGGCCGTAGAAGTAGCGGGCGAACTGGCGTTCCTCGCGCAGCACGGCCGGAATCAGCGACCCCATGACAACCCTCTTCTCAGCTTTCGAGGACGGGCGGAAACGGCCGCGTTCCTGCTGGTGACAGCCCAGGCTAGGAGCCCGCCGGGCGGCTCGGCAACGTATTTCCACCGGTCGCCGGGGGCCTTTGCACCGGTCGCAGGCCGTCGACCGGGGCGGGCACGCCGTCTACGATGCGACGATGTCGTCCCGTCGACCTGGCCCGCGCCGCCCCGTGCTGACCGTCACCCTGGTGCTCGCTGCCGCAGTCGGCCTGGCCTGCGGCGTCAAGCCGCAGGAGTCGAACGTCACCGGCGGCACCCCGGCCGCATCCGCGCCGGCCGCCTCGCCCGAGTCGGCACCGACCGCGAAGCTCGGCCAGAGCATCGAGACCAGCGGCGGCCTCGGCGACAACCGTGTCGCGTACACCGTCGGCAAGCTGACCCGGCACACCGTCGCGCCCGACAGCGCGCTGGTGCGCCCGAAGAAGGGCGTCTTCGTCGCGATCACGGTCGAGGTGAAGGTCACCGCGGGCAAGACGTACGCCTGCTTCTGCGACTTCGCGCTGGTCGCCACGGACGGCACGCTGTTCGAGCCGGTGCTGCCGTTCGGGTTCGACGCCGGCATGCAGTCGGTCACCCTCAACGCCGGTGAGAAGGCGGGCGGGTTGGTCGTGTTCGACCTGCCGAAGGACGCCGCCGATGGGGTACGCGTGCAGCTGCGACCCGACATCACCAACGACGTGCGCGGCTACTGGACCGCCTGACCGCCGGCGGGATCGCGCCGCCAGAACTGGCGCGGGGCGTAGCCGTCACGGCGCAGCCAGTGCTCGGTGTACACGATGCGGTCGGCCTCGACGACCACCAGCGGCCCGGCGGGCGGCTCGTCGAGCGGGCGGGACCGCTCGACGTGGTCGTTCTGCCAGCGGAAAGCCTCCCAGTAGTGGTCGAACTCCGCATCGCCGCGCTCCAGCGAACGGGCCTGCCCGAACACCTGCGCACCCCGGCTGCTGGCCTGCCCGACCAGTGGCGCGAACACGCCGACCGAGACCCGCGGGTCGGCGGCGAGGTTGCGCATCTTCGGCGAGGTCGCCACGGCCGTGAACATCAGCGCGAAGTCCAGGTGGAAGTAGCGCACCGGGGTGGCCAGCGGGCCGTCCGGGCCGGTGGTCGCCAGCACGCACATGTTCTGCGAGGACAGCAGGTTGAGGATGCGCTCGGCCAGCCGCTCGCGCGGCAGTCGCTTGGTGGGAGGGGGTCCGGCCAGCCAGGGATTCGTCACAGCCATGATCGAGTCTCGCACGGTCACCGATCCCGCCGGCGGGCGGTCTCACCGCTCATGGTCGCTTCTCGACACACGACTTGATCTTTCGGAGGTTCCCGGCGAGCTCGAAACCGTTGGTGAGCAGGATCATCGGGGCCAGCGCCCGGGTGAACCAGGTCAGCCGCAGGCTGCGCATCTCCCGGTGCAGTACGGTCGCGTCGCCGTCGGCTCGCAGCGTGAACGTCGACCGCCAATGGCCTGCGTCGCCTTCGGCCTCGTAGGCGAACCTGCGCTCCGGGTCGAGTTCGACCACGGTGACGCGATCCAGATGGGTGCCGAGCCGGCGGCCCGTGGACTCCCAGGTCGAACCCACCCGCAGCGGCTCGCTCGACGTGAGGCAAATGGTCAGCGGGTTGCCCGCCCACTCCGGATGGCGGCCGACCTCGGTGAGGTAGCCGAACACCTGGGCGGCGGGCGCGTCGATCCGGATGCTCCGAACGGCGTGCACGGCGGCTCTCCTCTCCCCACGCCGTGCTGCTCACGGCTATGCGGGGGACGCTACGCAGCGCACCGTTCCCAAACCGTTCCCAGCCGGCGCCGGCGACGCGTGCCCGGCGGATCCGGGCGCCAGGAGTCAGACCCGCGCTGCGGCGCTGCGGCAGCGGGCTTCGTCGGCCGCGCGCTGGGCCCTGGCGTATTCATCGGCGGCCTCGCGCAGCAGGGCGGCGGCCTGGGCCGGCCGCCCCTCGGCTTGGCGCAGGGCGGCACGCGCCTCCCACACCGCGGCCGCCGACGGGCCGCCCTGCCACAGGCCGGAGATCCGTTCCGCGTCGACGAGGTGCCGCCGCGCCCGGACCAGCTCACCAGCGCCCGCGCAGGTGATGCTCGCCTGCACTCGGAAGTTCAGCGAGCAGGGCTCGCAGACCCGCGTGGCGTCGGCCAGCTCCCGTTCGGCCCTGCCCACGGCGGCCAGCGCGTGAGGCGTATGACGGGCTGCCTGGACGTCGACCCCGAGCAGCCGCACGACCAGATGCGACCGCAGCGGTGCGTCGCGGGCCAGCGGGAACGCACTGGCCAGCAGCCTGTCTGCGCGGTCGTTGTCGGCGAGTGCCAATTCGGTCTGCGCGAGCCGTTCCAGTGACACGCACCTGCTCGAGGTGGCCCGCGCGGCAGTGTTGGTGTCGACGGCGCGGCGCAGCTGGTCCCGGGCAAGGGTGAACTGTCCCGACGACATGAGCGCCTCACCGACCATCAGCTCGGCCATACCTCGTCCCGGCACCGAGCCCGCAGAGGTAGCCAGCTCAAGGAGCTCGCCGGCGAATGCGTGGGCCTCGGGTGCCGGGGCAGCCCCGGCGAGGTGGTATTCGGCGAAGCACAGATTCGCGTCGATGGTGGCGGCGCTGCTGTCCGGGCTGAGCCGGAGCGACTCGGTGAACTCCTGTCGGAAGACCTCATGCCAGCGGCCGGTGAACGAGGCGACAAGCGCCAGCAAGGTGCTCGCGTCGCCTAGTTCGTGCGCGAGTTCGGCACCGATCGCCAGGTCGCGGGCCTGCCGGGCGAGCTGCTCCGCCTCGGCGAGCTCGTTGCGGTTGAGGTGCACCAGTCCGGTGGCGATCAGCGCCGCGGCACGGTGCGCCGATCCGACGACCGGGGCACCGTCGGCGGCGAGGACCTGCTCGTAGAGCGCGATCGTCTCCCGGTCCGGTCCCACGCCGACGAACTCCCGCAGCGCGTCGCGCAGGCGCTCGAACTGGCGGATCGCCTCGCGCCGCCGGCCCGACTCGAAGTGCCCGCGCAGCAGCTCGCGATGGGACTCCTCGTCGGTGGGATCGAGTTCGAGGACCCGCTCGAACTGGCGCGCGCCCTTGAGCACCGCAAGGTGCTGCGCGCGCAGCCGGGCTCGCGGCTGTGCCGCCCATGGCTCGTACCGGTCGGCCGGCAGGGCGTCCCCGTCGTAGAGGTCCGCGGCGAGTTTGCACTGCTGCGCGTCCCCGGCGGCCACCGCGGCGGCCGCGGCCGCGGTGAAGCGGGCGGCGTCCACCGTGACCTCACCGCCCCACAGCGACAGCATTCCGGCCCTGCCCTGCACCGCATCGTCCGAGCCCATCGCCCGGCGCGCGTGGTGAATGGCCTTGCGCAGGTTCGCGCCCGCGGCGTCCGGGCCCAGCTCCGGCCAGAGCAGCTCCATCACCTGTTCACGGTGCAGAGCGTGCGACGGCTCCAGCGCGAGGATCTTCACCAGGTCCGCGGCGCGGCGGCCGCGCCACGCCTCGGCCGGCACGGCCTGCCCGTCGACGGCGACGTCGAACCGGGCAAAGAGCCAGACCCTGCATCGCACCATGGCGAGAACTTACCGTGGGCGACAGTTGCGTGCCGTTTCCGCCGAGACGGCAACCGCCGCACGATCGGTCAGCCGACGTCGTGACCATGAACGCGGCGGCCGATGCACGCCCGCACCGGCATGTCCTCACCAGCAACCTGGCATGGCGATCTGCGCCGTTCGTCAGGCGAGGCCGGTGAGGATGGCCAGGCCGATGAGGATGAAGACGGCGGGGACCAGCCAGTGGCCGTAACGCTCGATGGCGGTGACGACCCTGGGGTGGGAGCCCAGCCATGAGGCGGCGGCGCACCAGACGGCCACGAGCACGGCGAAGACCGCGATGGTGAGCAGGCTGTCGGTCAGGCCGATGGTGCGGAACACGGGCGTGTAGACGGCGATGTTGTCCGCGCCGTTGGCGACGGTCACCCCGGCCACGGCCAGCGCCGTGGTCGCCACGGCAGGCGGGGGGCCGCCGTCGCCCCGGGACCGCAGCGTCTGGATCAGGGCGCGTACGCCCAGCAGGAGGGGGACCAGGCCGAGCAGGCCGACCCACCGCTCGGGCACCACCGCCAGACCTGCGGCGACCAGCGCCGACGCGGCGACCAGGGCGGCGATGCCGGCGTACTGGCCGGCCCAGATCTCCCACCGGCGCGGGCGGCCGGCGGTGCGGCTGCTCAGGAACAGCACGGTGAGCACTATCAGGTCGTCGACGTTGGTGCCCGCGAACAGCGCCACCGCGGCGCCGAGCGTCGCTGCCAGGTGATCCACGCCCGGAAGCCTACGGCCATCGGTCGACCCGGCACCCAGCGTGTCGAGTTCCACCTATTCAAATCTATCTACTTCACGTTCTATCCTCCTCAGGACCGGCAACCCCGGCGCACTCGATCCCGAGGAGTACGGCGTGAGAAGCAACCCCATCATCCGCGGCATTCTCGTCCTGTCCATGGCGCTCGTCGGAGCCGTGGCCATCCCGGCCGCCCCGGCCGTGGCCCTGGCCCCGCCCGACATCTCGCTGACCGACATCCGCACGCACCTGCAGCAGTTCCAGACGATCGCGAGCAGCAACGGCGGCAACCGCCGCTCCAACACCGCCGGGTACACCGCGTCGGTGAACTACGTCTTCAACGCGCTGACCGCGGCCGGTTACAACGTCGTCAAGCAGAACTGCACCTCCGGCTGCACCAGCGGCGCGGGGCCGAACGTGATCGCGGACTGGCCGGGCGGGGACGCCAACCAGGTGCTCATGCTGGGCGCGCACCTCGACGGCGTGGCCGCGGGACCGGGCATCAACGACAACGCCTCGGGCTCCTCGATGCTGCTGGAGCTGGCGCTGACGCTGGCCGAGCAGAACCCGACGATGGTCAAGCACGTGCGCTTCGGCTGGTGGACCGACGAGGAGCAGGGCCTCAACGGGTCCGAGTTCTACGTCAACTCGCTGTCGTCGGCCGACCGCGCGAAGATCACCGGGTATCTGAACTTCGACATGGTCGCCTCCACCAACGGCGGCTACTTCATCAACCGGATCACCTCCAGCCTCGGCCAGACCATCAAGGCTTACTACGACGCGAACTTCCCCGGCCTGAACCCGGAGGAGAACGTCGAGGGTGCCGGGCGCTCCGACGACGCCTCGTTCAACGCCGCCGGCATCCAGACCAGCGGCATCGCGGCCGGCGCGAGCGCCAACAAGACCTCGGCCCAGGTGACCAAGTGGGGCGGCACGACCGGCGACTACGACCCCTGCTACCACGCCTCCTGCGACACGTTCCCGAGCAACATCAGCGACACGGTGCTGAACCGGGCGGCCGATGCGGCCGCGTACGCGGTGTGGACGCTGGCCGTGGGCACGCCCGCGGGCAACGACTTCTCGATGGCCGCCAGCCCCGCCTCCGGCAGCACCACGGCCGGCGGCTCGGTGACCTCCACCATCGGCACCACCGTCACCAACGGAAGCGCCCAGTCGGTCGCGCTGTCCGCGTCCGGCCTGCCCAGCGGGGCGACCGCGTCGTTCAGCCCGTCCACGATCACCTCGGGCGGCTCGTCGACGCTGACCATCGCGACCAGCGCGAGCACGCCGGTCGGCACGTACACGGTGACCGTCACCGGCACCGGCAGCGCAGCGACCCGGACCACCACGTTCGCGCTGACCATCGCCGGGCCGCCCGGCTGCTCGGCGACCAACCCGACCGACGTCACCATCATCGACCAGGGCACCGTCGAGTCGTCGATCGCGATCACCGGCTGCACCGGCAACGCCGGCTCGGCCAGCACGGTCGAGGTGCACATCGTGCACACGTACGTCGGTGACCTGATCGTCAGCCTCGTCGCGCCCGACGGCACCCTCTACACACTGCGCAACAAGACCGGCGGCAGCGCCGACAACATCGACCAGACGTTCACCGTGAACCTGTCGAGCGAGGTCGCCAACGGCACCTGGAAGCTGCGGGTGCAGGACGCCGGACCGTCGGACGTCGGCTACATCAACAGCTGGACGCTGAACCTGGGCGGGGCGCTCCCGCCGGGCTGCGGCGGCACCAACGCCACCGACGTGACCATCGTGGACCTGGGCACCGTCAACAGCCCGATCACCGTGTCCGGCTGCACCGGCAACGCGTCGGCGACGTCCACCGCCGAGGTGCACATCGTGCACACGTACAAGGGCGACCTCGTGGTCACCCTCGTCGCCCCGGACGGCAGCACCTACGTGCTGCACAACCGGGCCGGCGGCAGTGCCGACAACATCGACCAGACGTACACCGTCAACCTGTCGACCGAGGTGCGCAACGGCACCTGGAACCTGCGGGTCCAGGACGCCGCGTCCAACGACGTCGGCTACGTCAACAGCTGGACGCTGACCCTGTGACCGCGGCCGGCTGAGGAACTCCGCTGCCCCGGGCCCGCACCGCCCGGGGCAGCGGCGCCCCCGACAGGACACGGCGCCACCCCCAGGCGCCGCCGTGTCCCGTCACCACGGGCGCGGCAGACGACCGACCCGGCGCGCCGCCCCTCCTGCGGCGCGTCGGGCGGCCGACCGCCGCCTAGCCCGCGTGCACCCCCTGTGCCATCACCTGCTCCAGCAGGGTGACCAGGACGTCCTTGACCGACTCGCGGCGGCGCGCGTCGCACAGCCGCACCGGCACGTGCGGATCCAGGTTGAGCGCCTGCTCGACCTCCTGCGCCTGGTACACCCGCGCGCCGTCGAAGCAGTTCACCGCCACCACGAACGGGGTGCCGCGCTGCTCGAAGTAGTCGATGGAGCCGAACGCGTCCTCCAGCCGCCGGGTGTCGGCCAGCACCACCGCGCCGATGGCCCCGTAAGCCAGCTCGTCCCAGACGAACATGAAGCGCTCCTGCCCGGGCGTGCCGAACAGGTAGAGCACCAGGTCGTCGTTGATGGTGATGCGGCCGAAGTCGAGCGCGACCGTGGTCGTCGACTTGGTCTCCACCCCGACGGTGTCGTCGACGCCGATGCTCTCGTCGGTGAGCAGCTCCTCGGTCAGCAGCGGCGAGATCTCGCTGACCGCGCCGACGAGCGTGGTCTTGCCGACGCCGAACCCGCCCGCGACCAGGATCTTGAAGGCGGAGGGGATGCCGCCTTCGTCGTCATAGGGCTCGGATGCCATCGATGACCGCCTTGAGAATGTCCGGGCTGGGTAGCTGGTTGACGTTGACGGGGGCGCGCCGCCGGAGCAGCCGGCGTTCGAGCAGGTCGCTGAGCAGCACCCGGACCGTGCCGGCGGGCAGCCGGAGGTAGGAGGCGATCTCGGCCACCGACACGGGCCGCTGGCACACCGCCATGATCTCGGCGTACACCGAGCCCAGGCCGCCGTCGGAGGGCAGCGTGGGCCGGGTGGCCATGACGACCGCGATCAGGTCGAGGTCGCCGCCGTGGCGCGGCCTGGTGCGGCCGGAGGTCATCGCGTACGGGCGGATCAGCGGCCCGGCCTCGTCGTCGACCCACAGCAGCCCGTCATGCGGGTCGTCCGGCGCCGGTCGTGCCACGCTCACGGGTGGCTGCCGCGGGCCGGTGCGGTCAGATACTGGCCCACCCGCACCACGAGCATCGCCATCTCGTATGCCACCAGGCCCGCGTCGGCGTCCTTGCCCGCCACCACGGCCAGGCAGGCACCGTTGCCCGCGGCCGTGACGAACAGGAAGCCGCCGTCCATCTCGATGATCGCCTGCCGGGCCTTGCCCTTGCCGAAGCGCCGCCCCGCCCCGCGGGCCAGGCCGAACAGGCTGGCGGCGACGGCGGCGAGGTGCTCGGCGTCCTCCCGGCTGAGCTCCGCGGACGCGGCCATGAGCAGGCCGTCGGCGGACAGCACGATGGCCTTCTGAGCCTGCGCCACCCTTTCGACGAAATCGTCGGCGAGCCAGGCCAGGTCAGCGGCTGCTCTCGTCTTCTGCTCCACGGTCATTCCCCTTCGCCTTGCCCTTCCTCGTGCCGCGGCGCTGTGCGCGGGCTCGGCCGTCGCGGCAGTGCTGGCCGGTCCTCGGGCTCCGGCTCGGGCTCGCCCGGGCCGCGGGGTTCGGTGGCGAGCTGTTCGGCGGCGATCCGGCCCCGCCGGCTCCCCTGCTGGTATGCCGCGATCAGGCTGTACACCTGCGACGCAGGGCGCTCGGCGGGTCCGGGTGCGACGTCGCCGGGCACGCCCCCGGGCTCCGCGATCACGGGCGCGGGCTGGTGCGCCGCGCCGGTGGTCAGCCGGAGCTCCACGCCCGGCGCCACATCCGGGGGTTCCTCCTCGACGTGCACCGCCTCGGCGCGATGGTCCGCCAGGGGCACCGCGGGCACCGCCGGTCGGGCCCGCACCGGCAGGCCCGACGGGGTGTAGACGGTGCCCTCGACCGGCCCGCGCGGTGCGGGCACCACGGAGCCTCCGGTCAGACCGGCGTCCGAGGTCGAGCCGTTGACCCTGGCGGGGGCCGCGGTGGCGGCGGGGACGGCGGCGGCTGGGGTCGCGGCGACGGCGGGCGCGGGTACGGCGGCCGGGCCGGCCGGGGACGGCGCGGTCTCGGCTGCTGGTTCGTCCCCAGGCGAGGTGGCTGACGGATGCTCGGGTTCGGCCCCCTCGCCCACCGGGGGCTCACGGTCAGGCAGTTCTGCCGCCGGGATCTCGCGCTGCGGCGTCCGGGCCGCCTCGAGTTCGGGGTGCGGCGGCTCGGTGGCGGCCGCTTCGCCGTGGGACACCGCGGTGGCGGCGGGCACCCGGCGGGGCACCCGGACGGGCAGGTCCGATGTCGGCCGGGGCGATGCCGCGGTGCCGACCCGGGGCTCGTCGTCGATGGCGCGAACGGGCAGGGCCGCGGCCGGCTGCGGCGACGTGGTCGTGGCGACGACGCGGTGCTCGCCGCTGTCGCTGCCGGACACCGGCGTCCAGGCGTCGGAGACCAGGCTCGACGGGAGCAGCACGATCGCGGTGGTGCCGCCGCCCGCGGAGGGTTGCAGCCGCACCTTGATGTGGTGGCGCTCGGCGAGCCGGCCGACGACGTACAGGCCGAGCCGCGGGGTGCCGGTGAGCAGGAACTCGGCGGGTTCGTGCAGCTGGGCATTGGCCTGTTCCAGGTCGGCGGCGGTCATCCCCAGGCCGTGGTCCTCGACCTCGATCACGTACCCGGCGCCGACCGCGGAGCCCCCGACGTTGACCAGGGTGTGCCGGGGCGAGAAGGCCAGCGCGTTCTCCATCAGCTCGGCGAGCAGGTGCACCACGTCGCCGACGGCGTGCCCGGCCAGCCCGGCGGCCTCGCTGGGCAGCACGTTGACCCGGGGGTACTCCTCCACCTCGGCGACCGCGGCGCGGATCACGTCGACGACCGGGATGGTGCGCCGCCAGCCGCGGCCGGGCACGGCGCCGGCCAGCACGATCAGGTTCTCGGCGTTGCGGCGCATGCGGGTGGCCAGGTGGTCGACCCGGAACAGCTCGTCGAGCTCGGCGGCGTCGGTGGCCCGGCGTTCCATGGCGTCGAGCATGGTGAGCTGGCGGTGCACCAGGGTCTGGCTGCGCCGGGCCAGGCTCAGGAACAGGTCGCGCACGCTGCGGCGCAGCTCGGCCTGCTCGACGGTGGCCCGGATCGCGGTCTCCTGTACGGCGTTGAACGCCTGGCCGACCTGGCCGATCTCGTCGTTGCCGAACGCCAGCGGCGGCGCCTCGGCGACGACGTCGACCTCCTCCCCGGCCCGCAGCCGCCGTACGACGCCGGGCAATCGCGCCGTGGCCAGGTCGTCGGCGGCGTCACGCAACAGCCGCAACTGGGTCACGATGGCCCTGGCCGTGGTGATGGACAGCACGATCGAGGCGATGACCGCGATGAGGCCCAGGCCGGCGGCCAGGATCAGCCGGACGATGACCAGGATGGTCGGGCCCTTCGCGCGGGCGATGGTCGCCTCGGCGAGGTCGATGTCGAGCTGCGCCAGCGCGGCCAGGGCGGGGTCGAACGCGGCCCGCCAGTCGGCGGCGCTGACCGGCGGCGCCTCGTTGGGCCTCGCCCGGGCGACGACCAGGTCCTCGGTCTGCGTCAGCCGGGTCAGCGCGGGGCCCTCCAGGACCGGCTGGTAGACGGCCTTGTCGTCGGGCAGCCCTTCCAGGCCGGTGGCGCGGATGTTGCGCTGCGCGCCGACCAGCTGGGCGAACTCGGCGGCGTCGGTCGCGGAGAAGCGGCCCGCGGCGAGCACGCCCGACATCAGCGCGTCCTCCTGCGACAGCAGCTCCCGCCCCCGGGACATGATCAGCAGATGGCTGAGCTGGTCGTTGATGGCCTGATCATCGAAGCTGGCGATGGTCGCGAAGATGCGGTATCCGACGCCGATGGTCTGCGTGTAGTAGGCGACCGCAGCCGCCCGCTCGCCGGTGCGCTGGTCGACGTCGGCGCGCACCGGACCGAGTCCGTCGAGCATCCGGCCCAGCTCGGCGATGTTGGTCTCGGCGATCGGGGTGGCGGCCCAGCCCGCGGTGGTGCCGCGGACCGACTCGCGGAAGCGGGCGGCGGCGGCGTCGGTGGTGGCCCGGGCGGTGGCGAGTTCGTCGCGGTGGGCGCTGTCGCCCGCGGCCAGCACCACGGCGGAGATGCGGCGCTCGGCCTGCAGCGCGGCGACGAGCGAGTCGGTGGGCCGGCCGACCTCCTGGTCGAGGGTGCTGATCCAGAACAGGTTGAGGCCTTCGCGCATGGTCACGAAAGCGGCGAAGGCCCACAGTGCGGCGAGCGAGGCGAGCAGGAAGGCGATCTTCGCCCGCAGGTTCGAGGTCCGGGAGCTCATCACTTTCCCACCGACGCTAGAGGGTGCCGACCGCGACGGTCCGCGCCTGTCGGTGCTATGACCGCCACGCAAGGTGACTGACACCCAGCACTCAACACGACGCGGCCGCCACGTCGTCGCACCCCGTGTGCGACTCGTCAGATCAGCGGCGGTGAACCCTCCTAAACAGACGTCCTAACGCGACAGACGCCGCCAGGCCAGCTCGGCCAGCAGCACCGCGCCGTCGGGCACCACCGCGTCGTCGTAGTGCGCCTGCGCCGCGTGGTTGAGCGGCGCGGTCATCGGGTCCAGGCCCGGCGGGCAGGCGCCCAGGTTGACGAACGCCCCCGGCACCCGCTCCAGCACATACGACATGTCCTCGGCGCCCGCCTCCGGGTTGGCCATCCAGGCGAAGCGGTCCTCGCCGAACAACTCCGTCGCGGTGCTCGCGGCGAACTCGGCCTCACCGCCGTCGTTCACCGTCACCGGGTAGCCGGGCATGTAGTCGGCGTCGGCGGTGAGCCCGTGCGCGGCGGCGATGCCGTGCACCACGTCCAGCACGCCCTGGCGCACCCGTTCCCGGGTGGCCGGCGAGAAGGAGCGCAGCGTCGCGGCGAACTCGGCCTGCGCCGGGATGACGTTCTCGGCCGTGCCGGCGTGGAAGCTGCCCACCGTGATGACGGCAGGGTCGAAGATGTCGATGCTGCGGGTGACGAACGTCTGCAGGGCGGTCACCATCTCGCACGCGGCCGGGATCGGGTCCTTGGCGAACTGCGGCGCGCTGCCGTGGCCGCCCGCGCCGCGCACGGTCACCTTCAGCGTGTCCGCGGCCGCCAGCATCGGCCCGCGCCGGGTGGAGAAGCGCCCGAAAGGCTCGATCGCCGACAGCACGTGGATGCAGTAAGCCGCGACCGGGTGCTCGCCCGCGGCCGCCAGCAGGCCCTCGGCGATCATCGGCTCGGCCCCGCCGGGGCCCTCCTCGCCCGGCTGGAACATGAAGATCACGCTCCCGGGCAGCCGGTCGCACACCCCGCTCAGCAGCCGGGCCGCGCCCACCAGCATCGCCACGTGCAGGTCGTGCCCGCAGGCGTGCATGACTCCGGCCACCTCTGAGGCGTACTCCAGCCCGGTGAGCTCGGTCACCGGCAGCGCGTCCATGTCGCCGCGCAGCAGCACCACCGGCCCGGGCAGTCCGCCGCGCAGCACCGCGACCACCGAGCTGAGCGAGCGTCCGGTGGTGACCTCCAGCGGCAGGCCGTCGAGCGCCGCCAGCACGGTGGCCTGGGTCTGCGGCAGGTGCAGCCCGATCTCCGGCCGGCGGTGCACGGCTCGGCGCAGCGCGATGAGGTCGTCGGCATGATCGCGCACGGCGGCGCGGAAGCCGGAGTCGGCGGGCGTGGAGTCGGCGGCGCCCGTGGTGGTGGCGGGCGAGGCTAGGGTCGACATGGCCGCACGCTATCGGACCCCGGCCGTGCGCGACAGATCTCCCGCACCGGCCTCTGCCGACCCGAGGCTAGGTAACGGGCCGCATGGCCGTAGACCAGTTACCTACCGGTTGGGTAGGGTTACCTCAGTCGATCACGCACAGGAGGTTGAGCCTTGGACGTCGAGCGCACCGCGTTACCGGGCATCGGGTTGCGGCACGAGTTCCAGACCAAACGGGGACAGCACGCGGCAGTGGTGTCGCACGTCTCGGGCCGGCGGGACATCGTGATCTACCACCCTGACGATCCCGATACCGCCGTGGCGACGTTGTCGCTCAACACCGACGAGGCCAACGGCGTCGCCGAACTGCTGGGCACCTCCCGGATCGTGGAGCGCCTGGCCGATCTGCGCCGCCAGGTCGTCGGCCTGCTGACCGTGCAGGTGCCCGTCATCGCGGGCTCCCCGTTCGACGGGCGCACCCTCGGCGACACCCAGGCCCGCACGCGCACGGGCGCGTCCATCGTCGCGGTCATCCGCGGCGGCGAGATCCTCGCCAGCCCCCGCCCCGACTTCGTGTTCCACCCCGGCGACCTCGCCGTCGCGGTGGGCACGGCCGAGGGCACCGACGCGGTCACCGACATCCTCAACAACGGCTGACGCGTATGCACGGAGCCCTCGTACTGATCGAAATCGGCGCGGTCATCCTCGCCCTGGGCCTGCTCGGCGCGGTGTCGCTGCGGGTCGGCATCTCCCCCATCCCTCTCTACCTGCTCGCCGGCCTCGCCTTCGGCAAGGGCGGGCTGCTGCCCATCGACGAGGCGGGCGACTTCGCCGCCACCGGCGCCGAGATCGGCGTCATCCTGCTGCTGTTCACCATGGGCCTGGAGTACACCGCGCCCGAACTGGTCAGCACGCTGCGCCACAACGCCCCGGCCGGCCTGGTCGACCTGGTCCTGAACTCCGCGCCCGGCGTCATCGTCGCGTTCCTGCTGGGCTGGGGACCGGTCGCCGCGGTCGCGCTCGGCGGCATCACCTACGTCACCTCGTCCGGCATCACGGCGAAGGTGCTGGCGGACCTGAACTGGCTGGGCAACCGCGAGGTGCCCATCGTGCTGTCGCTGCTGGTCTTCGAAGACCTGACCATGGCGATGTACCTGCCGATCCTGACCGCGATGCTGGCCGGCGCGAGCTTCGCGACCGGACTGACCACGCTGGGCATCGCGGGCCTCACCATCACCGTCATCCTCATCATCGCGCTGAAGTTCGGCCGGTACGTGGAGAAGTTCGTCGCCTCGCCCAGCTCCGAGGTGCTGCTGCTCAAGGTGCTCGGCCTGACCGTGCTGGTCGCCGGCGTCGCCCAGCAGCTGCAGGTCTCCGCCGCGGTCGGCGCGTTCCTGGTCGGCATCGCACTGTCCGGGCCGCTCGCGCACACCGCACGGGAGCTGCTCACGCCCCTGCGCGACGTGTTCGCGGCGGTGTTCTTCGTCTTCTTCGGGTTGCAGACCGACCCGACGGCGCTGCCGCCGGTCGCCGGCATCGCCATCCTGCTGGCGCTGGCCGGCATCGCGACGAAGATGGCGACGGGCTGGTGGGCCGCCAAACGGGCGCACATCAGCGTCGCGGGCCGGCTGCGCGCCGGGGTGGCGCTGCTGCCGCGCGGTGAGTTCAACATCGTCATCGCCGGTCTGGCCGTCGCGGCGGGCATCGAACCGCAGCTCGGCCCGCTGGCGGCGGCGTACGTGCTGATGCTGGCCGTGCTCGGCCCGCTCACCGCCCGCGGCGTCGAACCGCTGATCAACCGGATCAGCCGCCGTCGCCGCCGCACCTCCGACGCGGCCACGGCCACCCACCCCGAACCCGCCCACCTGCCCACCCAACGCGGCACCGACCCCGACGCCGCCCACGCCTGACCCACCCGACGCGCAGGCGCGGGCTCGACAGCACGCCGTCCCCGCCACGATTTTCATAGACGCTGGCCTATCTGATCGAGTGAATCGAGATCGAACTCGATCAGATAGGCCAGCGTTGTCAGGTCAGGCGGCACGACGGCCGGCCGGCGGGCCGGTTCACTCCCACAGGTAGGCGTGCCAGGGGCCGACCTCGGCGGTGTAGCGGGTGGCCAGGGCCTGCGTGATCTGTCCCAGGTGGACGTGGTCGTGGGTGGTCCAGGTCGCCAGCAGCTGGCCCAGGGTGACCGGGCCGAAGGCCGGGTGCGCGCCCTCCCGGTCGAAGTCGTCGTCGGTCAGCTCGAACCCGCGCAGCGCGGCGACGTTCTCCGCGCGCAGGGTGCGGAACAGGTCGAGCAGCTCGGCGGTGCTGCGGTCGGCGGCGATCGCGACGTGGCCGTCCCGGTCGAACGGCGTGAACGGCGTCGACGTGCCGTGGTCGAGGATGATGCGGGCGCGCGGGATCCAGTCGGTGCGCTCACCGTGGATGAAGTGGCCGAGCACGTCGTGCGCGCTCCACTCGCCGTCGGCGGGCCGGTGCCGGGTCCATCCGTCGCCGAGGTCGCCGAGCAGGGCGTCGAGCACATCGGGCGTACGGCTCAGCGCGGCGATCGCGTCAGGCAGCTGGAACGTCATGGTCAACAGCGTAAGGGAGCGCTCATTTGACCCGCAGCCGCTGATCGATCTGGATCAGGTCCGGGTCGGTGATCACCGGATTGAGCTTCACCAGGGCGGGCACGGTCGTCTTGTAGCGCCCGGCGATCGCGGTGAGGGTGTCCCCTGCCTGCACCCTGTGGTACGCGGCGGCGGGCAGGGACTTCTTCGGCGTGGCCGCCTTCTTGGCCGCCTTGCGCGGCGCGCGCTTGCGGGCGGGCGCTGGGGCCGCGCCGCCGGTCTTGTCGGCCAGCCGGGCCAGCGCCTTGGCCACCTGGGCCGCGGACATGGCCAGGTGCACGTGGTCGGCGTGGGCGGCGTCGGTGGCCGCGCCGTACGAGGCGAGCTTCTTGCCGTTCTTGACGTAGAAACCGTCGTCGTCGGCGAACGGCGTGGTGTGGATCAGCTCGACGCACAGGTCGCCGAACTCGTCCTCGATCCACCTGGCCAGGTCGCGGCCCATCCGCGCGTTCGCGCCGACGCCGAAGTCGATCGCGGCGGTCGGCGAGCCGCGGTGGTGCAGCCCGTAGTGGTGGCTGACCTTGCCGTGGTCGCCGTCCATGCCGGAGGTCACGTAGACCTCGGCGCGCTTGGGGTAGTACCGCTCGACGAGGTCCAGGATGCCGTCGCCGGTCGGCCCGGTGCGGACCGCCGACCATCGCCGCAGCGCCACCGCGACACCTCCCCTGGTGCCGGGGACCGGCCGGAGCCGGTCCCGCACGTCCCATGGTAGGCGGCACGGCGGCGCCTGCGGCGTCAGTCGACCGAGGCCAGCACCTTCTCGATTTTGCCGACGCGGGCCTGGAGGTCGGTCAGCTGCGCGGCGATCGCTGTGAGCTGGTCGGCGGCGGGCGACTGCGCCGCCTTGGCCTTCTGGTCCTGCCTGCGGTGCCACAGCAGCAGGCCGGTGATCGAGATGGCCAGCATGCCGACGATCCAGATCGTGCCCATGCTCATGGCCCAGGACGAGTTGCCCATCAGCTGTCTCCTTCCTCAGTGGTGAGCGTCCGCGCGGCCAGCGCGATGCTCTGCGGGGTGAGCGTCACGGCGAACGGCACCGTGTCGTAGTACTTCATGGCCTTGCCGTCGGCGGACAGCTCGAACGCGGCGGTGACCAGCCCCGCCGCCTCAAGCTTGGCCAGGTGCAGCTGCAGCAGCGGCCGGCTGATGCCCAACTCGCGGGCCAGCGCGCTCACGTAGTTGCGTTCGTGCGCCAGGGCCGCGATGACACGCATGCGGTGCGGGTTGGCCAGTGTCGCCAGGATCCGTGCCAGTTCGTCGCCGTTGTGCGACGTCTCCATCAGGCCCCCTAGCTTCGACTTTCACCTGCAAGAAAAAACTAGCATGTGCCCGCATGCGTTGTCGAGTGCAATAAACGACAGCGGAATCCGGCTCAGCGGGCGGCGCGCAGGGCGCGCGGGGACAGGCCGAACTCGCGCCGGCAGGCCTTGTTGAACGCCTGCAGGTCGGCGATGCCGACCGAGGCGGCGACCGCCGGGATCGACAGCGTCGAGCGGCGCAGCAGGTGCTCGGCCCGCGCCAGGCGGCGGCGGCGCAGATAACCCACCACGGTGTCCCCGGTCTCTGCGCGGAACAGCCGGGTCAGGTGGTTGTGCGAGACCCCCGCGTGCCGGGCGATGTCCGGCACCGACACCGGCTCGGCCAGCCGCGACTCCAGGTATGCCATCGCCGCGGCGACCGCCCGGTGCGGCTCGCCGGAGCGGGCGTCCGGCACGGCGCGCGGCAGCTGGGCCACCCGCCACAGCACCGCCCACACCTCCGCCGCGGACTGACTCGTCGGGCGCGGCGAGGCCGCCACCGCCTGGCGCAGCATCGTCGACAGCCCCGCGGCCGACGGTCCGGCGTCCTGCATCACCGGCACGGACAGCGGCGTGCCCGAACGCGGGATGCGCAGGTGCGCGTAGAGGTGCTCGGAGCGGCCCCGGTAGTCGAAGCGCACCTCGACCCCGGGCGGGATCAGGCTGACGTGTCCCGGACGGATCGGGTAAGTGACCCCGCCCGCGGTGAGTTCGCCCTGGTAGCCGTACAGGTGCAGCTGCCACAGCTCGGGCAGCAGGAACGACTCGCGGGCCACCGTCGTGCCGTGCACACCGACGCCGATGTTGGCCACCTGCGGCGGGGTGTCCAGGTGCAGGCGCACGCTCCGGCCGCCGGACTCCAGCTGCGCCGACATGGTGAAAACCTACCAGTAATGGTGAGCAAGACCCACGCGCTGCCAGGCGATCGGGCCATAGCCTTACCCACCGTTGACCAGAAGTGACAGTCAAGGAGCACACCACCGTGGCAATGCAGCCCTGGTTCGCCGAGGCCAAACTCGGCATCTTCGTCCACTGGGGGATCTACGCCGTCGACGGCACCGCGGAGTCGTGGGCCTTCTACGCCGGCGAGGTCCCGCACGAGCAGTACATGCGCCAGCAGGACGGCTTCGCGGGCGAGAACTACGACCCGAAGGCCTGGGCCGACCTGTTCGCCCGGGTCGGCGCGCGCTACGCGGTGCTGACCGCCCGCCACCACGACGGCATCGCGCTGTGGGACTCCGCGCAGGGCGGCCGCAACGTCGTCGAGCACACCCCGGCCGGGCGCGACCTGATCGGCCCGTACGCGCAGGCGCTGCGCGAGCGCGGCCTCAAGGTCGGCCTCTACTACTCGCACTCGGACTGGAACCACCCCGACTACCCGTCGGTACGCAGCCAGGGCGAGGCCCAGCACGTCAACGACAGCCAGTGGGTCGCCCCGCAGGACGGCAGGCCCGACGACCCGCAGGCCTGGACCCGCTACCTGTCCTACCGCGACGGGCAGGTCGGCGAGCTGATCGACCGCTACCGCCCGGACCTGCTCTGGTTCGACGGCGAGTGGGAGCGCAGCGAGCAGCAGTGGCGCATGCGGGAGCTGTCCGAGCAGATCCTGGCCGCCAACCCGGAGACCGTCCTGAACGCGCGGATGATGTCCTACGGCGACTATGCGACCCCGGAGCAGGGCATCCCGATGCAGTCGCCGGACGGGCCGTGGGAGCTGTGCCTGACCGTCAACGACTCGTGGGGCTACCGCCACAGCGACACCAACCAGAAGTCCGTGGGCCAGCTGGTGCGCTACTTCACCGAGACCATCGGCATGGGCGGCAACCTGCTG
Source organism: Catellatospora paridis (assembly GCF_009720365.1). Classification (GTDB taxonomy): domain Bacteria; phylum Actinomycetota; class Actinomycetes; order Mycobacteriales; family Micromonosporaceae; genus Catellatospora; species Catellatospora paridis. Next base: position 22,614 of record NZ_WBZD01000042.1, read on the forward strand.
CTCGACGTCGGCCCGCGGGCCGACGGCACGATCCCGGCCGAGCAGGTCGAGCGGCTGGAGGGCCTGGGCGCGTGGATCGCGCGGCACGAGCCCGCGGTGTTCGGCACCGTCGCCGGGCTGCCCGCGGGCCACCACTACGGCCCGAGCACGCTGTCCGCCGACCGGCGCACCCTCTACCTGGTCTGCTTCGGCGCGCCCGGCGAGACCATCGCGCTCAAGGGCCTGCGCACCCCGATCAAGCGGGCGTACGTGTTGGGCTCCGGCGCCGAACTCGGTCACCGGGTGACCGGCGGGCTGGGCGAGGTGCCGGGTGTGACCTGGCTCGACGCCCCGGCCGCAGCGGATCTGGACCCGCACGCCACGGTGGTCGCCGTCGAGCTGGACGGCGAACTGGACCTCTACCGGGGCAAGGGCCGCGACTGAGCACCGGCCGCCCCGGCTTCGGCCGGGCGGCCGGCTCCCTGTCGGCACGCCGCGCGGCCACCGCTGCACCGGGCGCGGCGAACCGGCCGCGATCATGCTGTGACGGCCGTCTCGCGAGGCGACGGGCGGGGCTCGCCCGGTGCTACGGTGGCCCGCCCTCGAATGTCCGACTCGCACGGAAATGAACGACGATGCTGGCTCTCCTGCACACCTCGCAGGCCCACGTGCTCACCTTCGACCGGCTCCGCAACGAGGAGGCGCCGACGCTGACGCTGTACCACATCGTCGCCGAGCACCTGCTCGACGAGGCGCGCCGCCACGGTGTGCCGGCCGTCGCCGACCAGGTCGCCCAGCAGATCGGCCTCGCCGCGGAGGCCGGCGCGCGGGCCGTGTTGTGCACCTGCTCCACCATCGGCGCGCTCGCCGAGCAGGCGGCCGCGCGGGCAGGCATCCCCGTGCTGCGCGTCGACCGGCCGATGGCCGCCGCGGCCGTGGCCGCCGGGCCGCGCATCACGGTGCTGGCCGCGCTCGCCACCACGCTCGCACCCACCACGGCACTGATCGAGGAGGAGGCCGCCCGTGCGGGCCGCCCCGTCACCGTGTCCGCGCAGATGATCTGCGGCGCCTGGGACCGCCTCGAGGCCGGTGACCTCGACGGCTACCTCGACCGGGTCGCCGCCGCGCTGGCCGGGGTCACCGACGCCGACGTGGTCGTGCTCGCCCAGGCCTCGATGGCTCCCGTCACCGAGCGCGGCGTGACAGACATCGCGGTGCTGGCCTCACCGCGCCTGGGCCTGCGCGCCGCCGCGGCGCTCTGAACTTTCGCAGCCGCCGGCCGCGTGTCTTAGGCCGGTTGCGGGGGCGTGCCGACAATGGAGGTGCGCCCGCTGTCCGGCCGGGCGACGCCACGGGAGGAGAAGCCCATGACGCAGCCGCACGAGCAGCCTGAGACGTGTGCCCAGTGCGGCCACCCGTTCGATCCGCACGCGCTCGTCACGACGGCCGACGATCCGGCCGACGGCGGCATCATGCTGTGCCCGGTGGCCGGCTGCGAGTGCTTCTCCACCTGGGGCATGGAGGGCATGCCCACGGTGCGGGTGCCCGACCGATTCGAGATCGCCTCGATCCGCGAGAAGATCCAGGCCCAGGAGCAGGACTGAACGCCGGTCAGCCGGCGAACACTCGCGCGAACGCCGCATGCACCGGGGTGTCGGGCAGGTTGTCGTAGATCGCGAAGACGACCCGGTCGAAGCGGTCCACGGTGTGCAGCGCGTCGGCGAAGGCCTGCGCGACCACGGCCGGGTCGTTGCGGAACACGCCGCAGCCCCATGCGCCGAGCACGAGCGTGCGATGCCCGTGCGCGGCGGCCACCTCGAGCACCCGGGTCGCCCTGCGCAGCAGGACCGCGGGCACGTCCGGCAGGTCGGCGGCCTGGTTGCGGGCGATCGCGCCCAGATTGGGCGCGGCCGAGGTCAGAAACGAGGTCCGGTACGCCTCGTCGAGCAGGTTGCCCTTGTCGTCCCGGAAGACCGGCACGCCCGGTGAGTAGATCACCCGGTCGCTGTAGCGCAGGTCGCGCTGCCCGCGGTGGTACGCGTAGAAGTCCGGCGCGGCCAGCAGGCTCGGGTAGAGGGCCGACGCCCGGGCGATGCTCTCCTCCTGCGCCTTCGCGCCGCCGAGGAAGCCGCCGCCCGGGTTCTTCGCCGAGGCGAACACCAGGCAGGCCGCCTCCGGACCCGCACGCCGGGCCGCGGCCAGCGTCGACTCGCGGGTCACCTCGATCACCGGCTGCGGGTTGCGCGCGCCGGTCAGGGTCAGCTGGTCGTCCGGTTCGTGGTGGCGGGTGCCCGCGACCGCCGCCCGCACCGCGGCTCCGATCACGATCTGCACGCCCGTCGCGTTGCGGAAGTCGCCGCGCTCCGCGATCTCCACCGTCTGCCGTGCGATCTCCCGCAGCCGCCCGCTCATATCCCCACTCCGTCCGTCTTCGACACGACGGCAACGGTGACAGCCGCAGCCAGGCGCGGCAACCGTATTGCCGCCCCGCCAGGCTGCCGGTGGAAGGCGGTGAGACCGGTGTGCCGCAGCGGTGGCACCCGCTGCGGCACACCGGACGGGTGTCAGCCGCGCAGGTCGGCCAGCAGGGACTCGACCTCGGCGAAGGCGTCGGCGGGCAGCGGGGTGCGGGCGAGCGGGGCGAAGTTCTCCTCGGCCTGGGCGACGGTGCGGCAGCCGGGGATGGGCAGGTTGTGCGGGCTGCGGGCGAGCAGCCAGCCCAGCGCGCCCTGGGTGAGGGTGCGGCCGTCGGCGGTGAGCGCCGCGCGGACCCGGTCGACCCGCTGCGCCCACTCCGGGGTCGGCACACCGTCGGTGAACCAGCGCAGCCACTCCGGGTTCCTGCCCCGCACGTCGTCGCCGCCGAGCGCTCCGGCGGCGCCGTGGTACTTGCCGGTGAGCAGGCCCATCGCGAGCGGACCGCGGTTGAGCCCGGCCAGGTCCCAGGTGGCCAGCACGTCGACCATGGCGGCATTGTCGTTCAGCACCGAGGTGTCGTACTGCACGGCCGTGCAGTGCGCCCCGGCCTTGGCGAAGGCGGCGGCTCGCTCCGGGTCGTCGGTGCTCCAGCCGTATGCCCGGATGCGACCCTGGGCGACCAGGTGTTCAAGGGTCTCCACCAGGTCGAGGGCCTGGTCGGTGGGCAGGCCGCCCAGGTGCAGCTGGTAGAGGTCGAGGTGGTCGGTGCCGAGCCGGTCGAGGATGCCGTCGAGGCAGCTGACCGCGTACGCGGCGGAAGCGTCCTCGCCGGTGGACAGCCGGGTCTGCTCCTCGACGGTGTACCCGAACTTACTGGCGATGACCGCGCTGTCCCGCCGCCCGCGAAGGGCCTGGCCGAGCACCCGCTCGCTGTGGCCCGCGCCGTAGTTGCTGGAGGTGTCGAACAGAGTGATGCCCAGGTCGAGGGCGGCGTGCACGGTGCGGATCGACTCCGCGTCGTCGACCTCGCCCCAGCCGAAGGGCTGTCCGTCGTCGCCCCAGAGCGGGCCGCCGATCGCCCAGCAGCCCATGCCGAGCGCGCTGACCTCGATCCCGCTGCGGCCCAGTGTCCGTGTCGTCGTCATGCGGGCCAGCCTGACACCTGGAGCGCGCTCCAGGTCAAGCTATCGTGGTCGAATGAGCGCCTACACCCCTTCCGAGACGTCCCGGCGCAGCGGCTTCAGCCTGGACACGCTGCGCTACTACGAGCGCATCGGCCTGCTCAGCGAGGTCGACCGCACGCCCGGCGGGCAGCGGGTCTTCTCCGATGACGACCTGGGCTGGCTCGGGCTGCTGCGCTGCCTGCGCGACACCGGCATGCCGATCAACCAGATGTGCCGCTTCGCGGAGCTGGCCCGCACCGGGGACCGGACCGTCGCCGACCGCGTCGAGCTGCTGCGCGCCCACGCCGAGGCGGTCGAGGAGCAGATGGCGCTGCTGGAGCGGCAGTACGGGCACCTGCGCGAGAAGATCCGCTACTACGAGCGCGAGCTGGCCGCTCAGGCGTGACACCGCAGACGGCGGCGAGCGCCGGGCCGACAGCGGCGCCGGCCTGCGCGGTCAGCGAGGCGGCGCGCCCCACTGCACCGACACCTGGTGCACGGTGCGCTCGGCGCGGACCTGCATCAGCCCGCCCGCGAGCACGGCCCGGTCGACGACGCCGACCGCGCCGTCGCGGGTGCGGGTCACCCGGTCGCTGACCAGCACCGGGCTGTCCGCGCTCTGCTGCAGCAGGGCCGCGCCCGCCTCGCCCAGCGTGGCGGCGGCGATGCGCTCGGAGGCCGAGGCGATCTCCATGCCGGCGTCGGCGAGCGCCGCGTACAGCGCCGTGGCGGTGAAGTCGACGCCGCGCACCAGCTGCGCGTACGGCTGGTCCACCCAGGACACCTGGTGGATCGCGGGCACGCCGTCGAGCAGCCGCAGCCGTTCCAGCCGCAGCGCCTTTGCCGTGCCGTCGACGCGTTCGCCCCACAGCTGCGCGACCCAGGCCGGCATGGCGCGTTGCGAGCAGGAGACGACCTCGGTGGTGACCTGGTGCCCCTGGTCGCGCAGATCGTCGACGAAGCTGCGCAGCGTGTCCAGCCGGTACGCGGGCCGCGCGGGCGCGACGAAGGTGCCCCGGCCCGCCTCGACCACGATCAGCCCGTCGTCGATCAGGGCCTGCAAAGCCTGCCGGGCCGTCGCCAGCGCCACGTCGTAGCGCGCGCTCAGCTCACGCTGCGCGGGCAGCGCGGTGCCCGGCGGGTACTCCCCGGCGCGGATGCGCTCGGCGAGGTCGGCGGCGATGACCCGGTAGCGGGGGCCGGCCATGCGGTGGCTCCTGTCGGTCGGCGGCGGGATCGCTCCAGTATCGGCGATCCCGCCACCGGCCCGTCAGCCGTGGGCCGTTCCCCGCGCGGCCCGCGGCGTGCCGCCACCGCCGCCGCAGCCCGGCGCAAGGGGGGCGAACCCCGGTGCCGTATCAGCCGTGGGCCTCGTCCATTGCGGCGCGCAGGGCGCGGACCTGGGCGCCGGCCTCGGCCGGTGTCGCCCCGTCGAGCAGTCGCCGCATCAGCGCCGCGCCGACCACGACACCGTCGGCGGCGCGCGCACCGGCCGCCGCGTGCTCGGGCGTGGAGATGCCGAAGCCGAGCACCACCGGCAGGTCGCCGTGCGCCCTCAGCCGGGTCGCGAACTCGCCGGCCGAGGCGGGCAGCTCGGCCCGTTCCCCGGTGGTGACCATGGCGGTCATGGCGTAGACGAAGCCGCGGCTGCGTGTCGCGATCTCCCGCAGCCGCGACGGCGCACAGCTGGGCGCGGCGACCAGGATCAGGTCCACGTCCGCCACGGCCGCGGCCTGCTCCAGCCCGGCCAGCTCGTCCAGCGGCAGGTCGGGCACGATCAGGCCGCGCACCCCGGCCTCGGCCAGCGCCGCGCAGAACTCCGCATGGCCCTCGCGGGCCACCAGGTGGTAGTAGGTCATCACGATGAGCGGCACGTCGACCCGCACCGCCCGCAGGTCGGCGAGGATGCCGCGCACCGTCGCGCCCCGGTGCAGGGCCCGCTCGGAGGCTTCCTGCACGGTCGGCCCGTCGATCATCGGGTCGGAGAACGGCAGTCCGATCTCGACGGCGTCGGCTCCGGCATCGGCGTACGCCCGGAGGTAGTCGGTCCAGTCGGCGCTGACGCCGCCGGTCACGTAGGGCACGAGCAGTTTGCGTCCGGCGTCGCGGCGCTCGCGCAGGCGCGGGCCGACGGCCGTGCCGGTGACGGTGGTCGTGGTCACGAGATCTCCATCAGGGTCGTCATGTCCTTGTCGCCGCGGCCGGACAGGGTGACCAGCACGGTCGCGCCCGGTGGCAGCTCGCCGTCGCGGGCCGCGCGCAGCACCCACGCGATCGCGTGCGCCGACTCCAGCGCGGGCAGGATGCCCTCGCTGCGGGCCAGCCGCCGCACCGCGTCGATCACCTCGTCGTCGGTGACGGTGACGTAGCGGGCCCGGCCGAGGTCGTGCAGGTGGGCGTGCTCGGGGCCGATGCCCGGGTAGTCCAGGCCCGCGGCGACCGACTCGGCCTCCAGGATCTGGCCGTGCTCGTCCTGGATCGCGTACGACCGGTGTCCGTGCATGACCGCGACCTTGCCGCCCGAGATGGCCGCGCCGCCCGCGGCCTCGACGCCGACCAGCTTCGCGGCGGTGCCGGCGAACCCGGCGAAGGTGCCCGCGGCGTTGGAGCCGCCGCCGACGCAGGCCACGACGTAGTCGGGGATCGCGGCGGGCAGTTCGGCGGCGCACTGGGCGCGGGCCTCCTCGCCGATGACGCGCTGGAACTCGCGCACCATCCACGGGTACGGGTGCGGTCCCATCACCGAGCCGAGGCAGTAGTAGGCCTCGTCGACGCAGGTCACCCAGTGCCGCATCGCCTCGCTGGTGGCGTCCTTGAGGGTGCGGCTGCCGCCGGTGACCTCGACCACCTCCGCGCCGAGCAGGCGCATCCGGTGCACGTTGAGCGCCTGGCGGGCCATGTCCTTCTGCCCCATGAACACGGTCGCCGACAGGCCGAGCAGCGCGGCGGCGGTGGCGGTGGCCACGCCGTGCTGGCCCGCGCCGGTCTCGGCGAGCAGCCGGGTGCGGCCCATCCGGCGGGCCAGCAGCGCCTGGCCGAGCACGTTGTTGATTTTGTGGCTGCCGGTGTGGGCCAGGTCCTCACGCTTGAGCAGCACGGTGATCCCGAGTTCGGCGGAGAGGTTCCAGGCCGGGGTGAGCGCGGTGGGCCGCCCGGCGTACACGGTCAGCAGGCGGTCGAGGTCGCGCCGGAAGCCCGCGTCGGCCCAGGCGGCGCGGAAGGCCTCCTCGACCTCGGCGCAGGCCGGGATGAGCGCTTCGGGCACGTAGCGTCCCCCGAAGTCGCCGAACCGGCCGGTGGTGCCCGGGTCGTGCATCAGCCCTGCGGCGGGCAGCAGCGCGGGCAGGCCCGCGGCGGTGATGGCACCCACAGTTCCTCCAACTGTTCTAGAACTGTTGCCATAGTGGCACAGCGAAGGGCCGCCCCGCCAGTCGGCCGGGGCGGCCCGTCACATCTGGAGATCGCCTATCGCTGGGCGCGCTCGACGACCTCCTCCGTCGTCAGCGGGCTCTTCGGGTGGTGGCTCAGGCACAGCGATCCGCGCATCTTGCGGAACGCGAAACCCTCCCCCGAGGCATAGAACTCGCCGGTGCCCAGCCGCGAGATGTCCGGCACGTCCGCGCCCTTGGCCCGCGCCATCTCCCGCGCCGCCTCGATCTGCGCCGGGGCGTTGAGCAGCCCGAAGAACTGCGTCGCGGCGTTGCCCGAGATCCGGTTGTGCAGGCCCTTGGGCGCCTGCGTGGCGAAGACCAGGCCCAGGCCGTACTTGCGCGCCTGCGAGGCCAGCGCCAGCGTGCTCTGCGTGCACGCGGTCATCGGCCCGGACGGGGCCAGGGTCTGCGCCTCGTCCATCACCAGCAGCCCGCCCAGCGGCCGGTCGCCGGCCGGGTTCTTCTTGATCCAGGCGAACAGCGCCAGTTGCAACTGGTTGACGAAGCCCTGCCGCTGCTGCTCCGACGGCAGCCCGACCAGGCTGATCACCGACACTCGGGCGCGCTTGCCGGGCGCGGGTGTCAGCAGCAGACCCGGGTCGGCCGGCGCGCCGCCGCCACCGAACAGGGCGTCGGTCACCATCGCCGCGGTCAGGTTCTGCGACAGCTCGAACGCGATCTTCTCGGCGTCCTCCAGCTGGCTCACCCCGTCCGGCAGGGAGCTGAGCACCCCGACGAATGCCCGGATGCCCTCGCCGCCGCTGCGGGCGAAGTGCCGCAGCGCCTCGTTGAGCACCGCCTGCCCGCGCAGCGCCTTCGCGGTGGTGCCGTCCACCTTCGCCCGCGGCGCGAGGCTGGCCACCGCGGCGTCGATGGCCGCGCCGAACTCGTCGGCGTCGTCGCGGATGGTCGCGAACTCCGGCAGCGGCTGGAAGCTCAGCGGACGCCCCGACTCCCGCCGCGGCGTCCACACCACCACGTCGGTGTGCGCCAGGTACTCCGCCGAGCGCGCCGCGTCGCCGTCCGACCAGCCCGCGGGCGGCTCGGGCCAGGCGTCGCCGAGCCGGGCCAGGTCGTTGTTGGGATCCAGCACGATCGTGGACACGCCGGCCAGCGCGCACTCCTCGATCAGCCTCCGGATCAGCACGGTCTTGCCGGACCCGGAACCGGCGAAGATCGCCGTGTGCTTGCGCAACGACTCCAGATCCAGCCGGACCGGCTCCCCGTCGTCGAACCCGCTGCCCAGGGTGATCGTGTGCACCGAATCAGCAGCTCCCGGCTGCGCCGCGGCATCCCGCTCGACCTCCACGTCGTCCGCGTCGCGCACGGGCGTCAGGTGGACCGCACGCCCCCGGCGGCGTTCAGCGGTCTCCCCGGCCGCCGCTATCTCGGCCACGATCTCGCCGAGCACGGTACGCAGCAGCATCGTGCGGCCCGCCGGGCGGCGCGCGGCCAGCCAGCCGGCCAGCCCGGAGTCCCGCTCGGCCAGCAACTGCCGCAGCGCGGCGAAGGTGCGCAGGTCGTCCTCGCCGATGCTGAGGCGCGTGCCGCCGTCCAGCGCGAACGCCTTCAGGGCCTCCTGCGTCTTGGCGCCCTTGTTCCAGTCGGCGTTGCGCAGCAGGAACAGCTTGCGCTTGCCGATGCCCCGGCTCAGGCCCGCGCTGGTACGGGCCGCCTGCAGGCGCGACAGCGCGGCGATCGCGTTGGTGTGCGCGATCGCCCGGAACGACCAGTGCTGCTCGTCCTCGGTGGCCTCATCCAGGCTGCGGCGCAGCCGGGCGTGCAGCGGCACCTTGCCACCCTGCGGCGGATCGACCCGAAACGCCCGCCCGGCCTCGCCCAGCTCCTCGATCCAGGCGGACAGCCCCGCGGTGAGCAGCGCGGGCATCTCGCCGTCCTCGGTGGCACCGGCCAGCGCCGCGGCGACGTCGACGGACTCGCGCAGCTCCGCGAAGCGCCGGTCCAGCTTGTCGTCCAGCACCTCGTCGGCGACCAGCACCGCGACCGGGTTCTCGGGCTCGGTGAAGCCCGCCAGCTCGCGCACCGCGCCCTCGCGCAGGCAGGCCTGCACGTGGTCGTTGATCCGGTTGATGAGCAGCCGCGGGGTGAACACCGTCGCCTCGGCGAACGCCGACTCCCGCACCGGCCACGTGGCATACGGCGGGATGAAGCCGTGCTCGGCGAAGCGCACCGCGAAACGCTTGGCGACGATGTCGCGGGCGATGTCGGCGCTGGCGATGCCCTTGAGCGTGACCGGCTCGCGGAACCGGTCGGCGACCGACTTGGTGGCCCGGGTACGGATCAGCGTCCACGTCGACGGCAGGCAGGCCAGCACGGTCAGCGTGCGCCGGGTGGTCTGGCGCAGCGCCATCAGCCCGTCCGCGATCTGGTTGATCAGCTGGGTCTGCTCGGCGCTCTCCTGGCCCAGCTCCTTGCCCGCGGCCGTGTTCCACAGCTGGGCGACCAGCGTGTCGATCTGGTCGATGGCCACCACCGTCGGACCGGTCAGCGCCAGCAGCTGCGACATCTCCTGCATGACCAGCTGCGGCGGCTTCTGCACCGGGTGGATGCCCCACTGCTGCCGCTCCCCCGGCTCCATCTCCTGCATCGACTGCAGGTACGTATAGCCGACGTCCTGCGCGGCCGGATCATCGGCCGCCCCGAGCAGCGCGAGCGCCCGCGCGGTGTGGTGGCAGGCCATGCCGACGGGGCCGTCGAAGCGCCGCAGCGCGGCGGCGAACTCGTCGAGGTGGGCCCGGGTCAGCGGGGCACGGCCGGTGACCGCCGACGCGGTCGCCTCGGGGACCTCGGCCGCGGTGCACAGCCGGTCCAGGAACACCGACAGCTGGCTGCCCTGGCCGAGGTGGTCGCGTTGCAGGCCGTTGACCACGGCCAGGGTGGCGCTGTGCCAGAACGCCGCCCCGTCCAGCAACCCGACGAGGAAGAAGTAGCCGCCGCCGCGCTGGGTCTGCTCGCGGACCCAGCCCAGCAGGTGCGTCTTGCCCGATCCCGGCTGCCCCTGCATGGCGATGCCGATGGGGCTGCCGTCGGGGCTGCGCCGGGCATCGTCGAGGCCGTGCAGGATGTGCCGCACCACGTCGTCGTGCAGGGCTTCGACGTGGAAGGGCGAGCCGCGCCAGACGTCGTCGGGCACCGGGGCGACGTCGAACCGCAGGTTCGACAGCGCCCGGCGCTCGTCGGGATTCACTCGGCCTCGATCGACAGCAGGTGCTTGTCCTCACCACCGATGTGGATCGCGGCGGCGCGGTCCTCGTCGGTCAGGGTCTTCTGGTTGTCCTCGGGCACCAGCACGATGGTGCGCGCCACCGCCATCTTCATCAGCGCCGCGTCGACCTCCGCCGCCGACGCCCCGGACAGCTCCCGGCGCAGGTCGGTGAGGCTGACCCAGGCCTGCGGCTGATCAGCGAGCTTGTCGTACGCGGTCCGCACCCGCTTCTCCAGCCCGCGCTTGACCACCGGCTTGATCTTGGTCACCGGCTGCGGGGCGGGCGGCGGGGTGCTGGCGGTGAACAGGTCGGGCAGGCTCAGCTCGGCCCGGCGCAGGTAGCGGTCGACCGCGCCGAGCAGCGCGTGCAGCGCCGGGTAGGCCGGGCCCGCACCCTTGACGAACTCCGCGTCCAGCTCCCGCTTGCACTGCGCCCAGCCCTCGTCGGTCAGCTCGTGCACCAGCGCGCCCTTGGCGCCCTTGCGCTTGGTGGCGAACCCGTTCTCGACCAGGGCTCGGCTGTCCGCACCCTGGATCGAGAAGCCGTCATAGCGCTCGCGCAGCTCGGTGTTGGAGACTTCACGGGCCTCCGACATGAGCAGCAGCAGGCACGCCTTCTCCGAGGGCTTGAGCTTGGTCATTTGTTCTCCTTGTGCGCGTCGGTGCGTCGGGATCGGAGGTACTGCTCCAGGTGTGCCAGCACCTGGCCGAGTTCGGTGAGGACCTGGCGGTTGGTGAACCGCAGCACGGCGAAGCCGTCGAGCTGCAGCAGCACGTCGCGCCGTCGGTCGTGGGCGAACTTGTGGGGTCCGCGGTGGTCGTCGCCGTCGATCTCGACCGCGCACCGCTCGCCGGGCCAGACCAGGTCGATGATGTAGTGCGGGCGGGCCGCGTACCGGCGGTTCCAGACCCGGCCCGCGGCCCAGGCCGCCTGCACCAGCGCCGCCTCCAGCGCGGTCTCGGCGGCGCTGTCCGCCCGCGGGCGACCCTCGACCGGCGGATACGTCAGCGTCGCCGGGGCGGGCCCGATGGCCGGACCGTCGCCTGCCGCGACGTCGCCTGCCGTGTCGCCGCCCGACGTGGCGACCAGCTCCACGACATGCTCGGGCAGCCGCACCGGGTACGCCGTGACGCGTCCCGCCGCGGGCAGGTCGGCTCCGGCCAGCCACACCGTGAAGCCGCCGTGCGCGGCCAGCCACTCCCCCGCGGCGGCCAGTGCCCGCTGCCGCCCCGGGTCCAGCCCGTGGGGCACGTCGACCAGCAGCGCCGCGCCCGCCCGCCGGTAGCTCTCGGCGACGACCCGGGCCAGCCCGGCCGCGCGCACCTCGGGGGCGAAGCGGACCGCGATCGGCCTTCGGCGTGCTCCGCCATCCGCCGACTGCCGCTCGACACCGGGCCGGGCCGCCTCCCGCTGGGCGGCGGACTCGGAACCCGGCACCGGGGACCCTTGCCGGTCGCGCAGTGCCTGCTCGGCGAGGTCGGCGAGGAACGGGCCGAAGTGGCGGGTGGTGGCGGCCAGCTCCAGCGCCAGGGCGCGCACCGCGGGCACGCCCGCCCCACCCGGCCCTTCGAGGTGCTCGGCCGCGGGCAGCCAGGCCGGGAACAGCCGCAGCGCGGCCGCCTCCAGCTCGTCCAGGGCGCAGGCGACGACCTCGGCGGCGGTCGCCGCCAGCGGGGGGCGGAAGGTCACCACCGCGGGTGCGTCGGCGGGCAGCGGGGTCAGCGCGAGCTCGATCACCTCCGTGGACGCGCCCCGCAGGCGGGTGACCCGGCCTGCCGGCGTATGCGTCCAATGTGGTGTCATGCCCAGAGATCTCCCAGCTGCGACTCCTGGTGATTCTGTCGCTGCACTGGGTAGACGGCAACCCGACATTCGGCCCGAGACAACGCTGTCGGGCCGTGAAGACTGCCGGTTCGTCCTATCCCGAACCGGTGGACAGCTGTCCGATGAGCGCGCGCGACCACGGCTGAGCCATCGCGGGCTCACCGGTCATCGCGCGAACCAGCGCCCGCCGCGCCCGCCCCGAACGACCTAGTTCGACCAGCGCGAACGCCTCGGCCAGGGCGAGCCGGGTCGACTCGTCCCGCTGCGGGCCGGGCGCCTGCGCGAGCCAGTGCGGCGGCTGGAACGTCCGGGTCAGCTTTACCTGACTGTCGCCGAGGTAGGACCACACCCACGCGTCGAGCGACACGTTGCGCACCGATCGCGCGGGCAGCTCGCGGGTCCAGTCGGCGTGCTGCTGCCAGCGCCAGGTCTTCGGACTGGTGGCGCGGCGCGAGGTGACCCCGACGAACCGCAGCTTCTGCCGGATCACCCCCCACGGCTCCCGCTCGCGCTCGATCCACGACCGCAGCAGCGCGTAGAGCTCACCGAAGGTGTCCCCGCCGTGGACGACGTCGACGAAGGCCACCGGCCGGGCACGCCGGGCGAGCGCGTGCGGGCTGAGGCCCAGCTGGTCGAGGATCAGGCGCGCCTGCGCCAGCTGCGGTCCGCTGATCCGCCTCGGCCGGAACCGGCGCCCGTCCCACCGGCCGCCGGCGTTGAAGGACAGCGGCAACCGGTGCGTGCGGTCCCGCCAGGAGGTGCCCGCCAGCGCTCCGCCCAGCAGGTCGTACATCGAGTCCAGGGACCGGCCGACGAAGATCAGGTCGGCGTCGCCGCTGCGGGCGATGACCCGGCCCGTGCAGGCGAGCAGGTCGTCGGCATACCACAGCGGCGGCGGCTCGACCCCGTCGAGCAGTCGCCCGATCTGGTCCGGGGTCACCACGTCCCAGCGGAAGGGCAGGTTCGGCGCATGCACGGCGGCCATGTTAGGCGCGGCGGCCACGCGCGGCACCCCGGTTTCCGCCCAGCCCGATCTCCCGAGGATTACCCTGAAATCGGACGAAATTCTACGGTGGAGATGTCCGGTATGAATCCGGTCCATGGGCTGTACGGTCGGCGCGCCGAGTGCGACATGCTCGACCGGCTGCTGGAGGATGTCCACGAGGGCAGGCACGCGGTCCTGGTGGTACGCGGTGAGCCCGGCGAGGGCAAGACCGCACTGCTGGACTATGTGGCCGATAAAGCAGCGAATAGTCGAATCATCCGGATATCAGGCGTGCAGCCGGAGATGGAATTGGCCTACGCGGGCCTGCATCAGCTCTGCATGTCGATGCTCGACCACATCGACGGCCTGCCGGTGCCGCAGCGTGACGCGCTGCGCAGCGCGTTCGGGCTCGCCGAGGGGTCTGCCCCGGATCGTTTCCTGGTGGGGCTGGCGGCCTTGACCCTGCTGTCCGAAGTGGCGGACACCCGGACACTCGTCTGCCTCGTCGACGACTTCCAGTGGCTGGACCGGGCCTCCGCGCAGGCCCTGGCCTTCGTCGCGCGACGGCTGATGGCCGACCCGATCGCCCTGGTGTTCGTGGTGCGTACCACCGACGGCGAACCTGAGCCCGATGACGGTGAGCTGGTCGGCCTGCCGGAACTGACCCTGACGGGGCTCGATGATCGCGACGCGCGCTCGCTGCTGGCGTCGGCGATCCCCGGACCGCTGGACGAGCGCGTCCGCGAGCGGATCCTGGAGGAGTCCCGCGGCAACCCACTGGCCCTGCTGGAGTTGCCGACCGACCTCACTTTGCCGGAACTGGCCGGCGGATTCGGCTTGCCCACGAGTCGGTCGCCGACCAGCCGGACCAGCCGGATCGAGCGGTGCTATCTGCGCCGCCTAGGCACACTGCCCCCGCAGACCAGGCAGTTGCTGCTGGTGGCCGCCGCTGACCCGGTGGGTGATCCGGCCCTGCTGTGGCGTGCCGCAGCCGGCCTGGGCCTTACCACCGATGCGGCGGCGCCGGCGGAGGCGGCCAGGTTGCTCACGGTGGGCACCCGGGTGCGTTTCGCCCACCCGCTCGTGCGCTCCACCGTCTACCGGTCCGCGTCGCCGGACGAGCGGCAACGGGTGCACCTCGCGCTGGCCGAGGCGACCGATCGCCAGGTGGACCCGGACCGGTACGCCTGGCACCTCGCGGCCGCGACGGCGAGTCCGGACGAATCGGTGGCCGAGGACCTGGAGCGCTCAGCCGCGCGGGCGCAGTCCCGCGGCGGCGCCGCGGCCGCCGCGGCGTTCCTGCGGCGGGCCGCCGAACTCACGCCCGACCTCAGCCTGCGGGGCGGGCGGGCCGTGACCGCCGCCCAGGCGGCGTTCACGGCCGGAGCGTTCGACATGGCCTACGAGATGCTCTCCACAGCACAGATGAGTCCACTCGACCGGCTCCAGCAGGCGCGGCTGGAACGCCTGCGCGCGCAGTTGGCGTTCGCCCTCAGCCGTGGCAGTGACGCGCCGGGCCTGCTGCTGCACGCCGCCCAGCGGCTGACCCCGCTCGGCCTCCCGCTGGCTCGGGAGACCTATCTGGAGGCGCTGATGGCGGCGATCTTCGCCGGTGCCGGGCGGCTGGAACCCGAGTTCGGGGCGCGTGCGGTGGCCGAGGCTGCTCGCTCGGCACCCGCCGAACCCGGCTCCCTGGATCCCGTGGACCTCCTGCTCGACGGACTGTCGGCACAGTTCACCGAGGGATACGCCGCGGCGGCGCCCACCCTGCGGCGGGCGCTGGAGGCCCACTGGACCAGCACCGAGGGCCTCACCTGGGTCTGCCTGACCGCATCGCTGGTCGCGGCGGAGTTGTGGGATAACGCGGCATGGCTGGACCTGCTCGACACCCAGGTCAAGGCGGCCCGTACGGCGGGGACGCTGAACCGGCTGCCGCTGGCGCTGGACTATCTCGGCAGCTACTACGTCCAGGCGGGAGACTTCACCGCCGCGGCGGCATTGATCGAGGAGGCCGCCGCATTCGACGCCGCCGTCCGGGTGGCACCCCCGCCCTACACGCCGACCATCCTGGCCGCTTGGCAGGGCGACCAGCCCCGCACCGCGAAACTGACCCAGGACGGCATCCAGGACGCATTCCCCCGGGGGGAGGGCAGCGCTCTCGTGCTGACGGAGTACGCCGGCGCAGTGCTGGACAACGGGCTGGCCCGCTACTCCTCCGCGCTGGGCGCCGCACAGCGGGCGACCGCCGGTGACAATCTGGTGGCCCGGTCGTGGACGCTGCCGGAACTGGTCGAGGCCGCCGCCCGGGCGGAGCGGCCGGGCATCGCGGGGCAGGCGCTGGAGGAGCTCACCGAGCGGACGCAGGCCAGCGGCACGCAGTGGGCGCTGGGCACCGAGGCCCGTTCGCGAGCGCTGCTGAGCGAGGGCGCGGCGGCCGAGGAGCTCTACCGGGAGGCGATCCACCGGCTGACGGCCTGCCACATGAACGCGCACCTGGCCCGGGCGCATCTGGTGTACGGGGAATGGCTGCGCCGCGAGAACCGCCGGGCGGACGCCCGCGAGCACCTGCGCCGCGCCCACGACATGCTCACGCTCATGGGCGCCGAGGCGTTCGGCGAGCGCGCCCGCAACGAACTGCTGGCGACCGGTGAGACGGTCCGCAGGCGCACCGCGGATTCGGCGCTCGATCTGACGCCGCAGGAGGCGCTGATCGCGTCACTGGCCCGGGACGGGCGCACCAACACCGAGATCGGGGCCGAGCTGTTCATCAGCCCCCGTACGGTCGAGTGGCACCTGCGCAAGGTGTACACCAAGCTGGCCATCAACTCGCGCCGGGAGCTGCGCGACGCGACGATCGACGCCGGGCTCGACACGGTGTGGGTGCCTTCGCAAGCCGGTTCACCCGGCTGACAGGGTCACCGGGCGCCCCTGGAATCGGACACCCGGGCCGAATCCGGGACGGGGCCCGGTCCCGGCCCGGGTACCCGGGAAACCGACCAGTGCCCCTCGACCGGGGTTGCGCACCGGCTCGACCGCACTGCCCGGGACGCGATAGTTGGGCATGTCCTCGCCGAGGAGGACGTCCGGCGGAACCCGCCGAGCTTGCCCGACAGGAGCCTGCACGTGATGACCTACGACCCGATGACCTCCTTCCCCAGCACCGCCGATGCCTACACGCTGGGACCGCCTGCCGGCGATGGACCGGCCGACCCGGCCCGCGTGGCCGGCCGCACCGTCGCCCAGGCCGTCGCCCACGGCGAGTTGCGGCTGCTCTACCAGCCCATCGTGCGGGTCGCCGATCGCGCGGTGGTCGCGGTCGAGGCCCTGGTGCGCTGGCAGCACCCGACGCTGGGCCTGATCAGCCCCGACCGGTTCCTGCCCGCCGCCGAGCACGGCGGTCACCTGCCGCTGCTCGACCGCTGGGTGCTGGATCGCGCCTGCCGCGACATGGTCGAACTCGACGCCGCGCTGGGTGAGGCGGTGCCCGCCCACGTCAACGTCAACCTGTCCGCGCCGACCCTGGCGACCGACTTCACCGAACTGGTCACCGCCGCCCTGCGCCGCGCCGGGCTGGCCGCGCGGCGGCTGCGGCTGGAGCTGTCCGAGGGCGCCGACCTGAAGACGCTCATCGACGCCCGGCCGCGGCTGGAGAAACTGATCGAGCGCGGCATCGGGGTGGCGCTCGACGACATGGGCGCGGGCGCGACCGACCTGCGCTACCTGTCCCGCCTGGCCATCCAGGGCATCAAGATAGACAAGGAGTTCGTGGCGGGCATGCTGCACAACCCGCGTGATCACGCCATCGTCCGGATGCTCGCCGAACTGGCCCGGAGCCTCGGCCTGCACGTCACCGCCGAAGGCGTCGAGACCGGCGACCAGTTCGCCGCCCTGGCCCGGTTGGGCGTGTCCTATGCGCAGGGCTACCACCTCGCCATGCCGCTCACCCTCGCCGCGCTGACCGGCACTCTGCTCGCCGCGTGAACGGCGGTCCCGCCGGCGGCGGGGTGCCGACCGCCCGCCGCCGCACGCCGTGGCCGCTCCTGCCTCACTCCTCGAAGTAGTGCACGGCCGACGGTCGCGGCGCGTCCGGCAGCTGCCGCAGCACGGCCGTCACCCCGGCGAGCAGTTCGAGCTGCTCGGGCACCTGGATCGACACCCATTCCGGGGCCAGTCCGGCGACGACCGGCAGCAGCCCGTGCGCGACGGGCACCCACTGCTCGTACACCCGGCCGGCCTTCTCGCTGCGGTAGGTGGCCGCCCGGTAGGCGCTGCCGTCCGGGAAGGACAGCTCCAGCCACAGCCCTTCGGCGAACCGGGCCGCCGCGGACCCGGCGGGCGCGTCGTGGGCGAGGTGCACCCGCAGCCGGTACGGCGAGACCGGGAAGAACTGCCCGGTGCCGAAGATTCCCAGGTGGTATCGGTCGACCTTGGCGGAGCGGGCGATCGGGTCGAGATCGTGGGCGTCGATCACGTAGCCCTCGTCGGGGCAGAACGGCGTCACCGCCAGGTATTCCAGCACCCGGGTGAAGGCGTCGATCTCCACGTCGAAGGTCACCGGCCCCTCGGCGGTGGCCACGGCGACCCGCTGCGACAGGTAGCGGGTGCCCTTGCCGAAGAAGCCGTACTGGAAGCGCACCAGCGGGAAGGCTCGCCGAGCGCGGCAGCGGTGACGGGATGCCCGGCGGCGCGCCGGGCCTCGGGCCGGTAGGAGCCGATCGCGTCCTCGCGCGCGGGCAGCCGTTCGGCCAGCTCCGCCGCCTGGGCGCGCAGCTCCCGCAACCGTGGTGCGAACTGCTGCCGCCGGGTCTCGTACAGATCCTTCGGCCGCCGTTCGAAGCGGCTGCGGCGCTCGCCGGTGTGCCGGCGGATGGTCTCGAAGTCGGCCGGGTCGGGCAGCACCGCGCCCATGGCCGGGGCGACCCGCCGCGCGATCTCCTCGCTTACGTACAGGTAGCGGTCGTCGTCGTGGGTGCTGTCCGGTTTGGACCAGCGGAACCAGCGCCGGTGGGCGTGGTCGAGGGCCGACCGGGTGGGCCAGTCG
Organism: Catellatospora paridis; assembly: GCF_009720365.1. Taxonomy (GTDB): domain Bacteria; phylum Actinomycetota; class Actinomycetes; order Mycobacteriales; family Micromonosporaceae; genus Catellatospora; species Catellatospora paridis. The sequence continues at coordinate 40,682 of NZ_WBZD01000042.1, forward strand.
ACCATCGTGTACCACTTGGCATCGTCATCGGCCGCGGCGTACAACCGGATCCGTTCGGGTGCGAGCCGGGCCGCCTTCGCGCTCCAGCCCCGGCCGCTGGCGGTCACCCTGACCAGCTGGTAGCCGCGCTCGGTGAGCTGTGCGTAGACCCGCTCGGCGGTGAACGGCTCGGTGTCGAACACCAGCGCGATCTCCTCGCCGAACGACACCCGCGCCACGTACCGGTAGCCGGTGAGCTGCTCGACCCGCTCGCTGAGCCGCGTGCCCGGCGACCGGTGCGGCGCGGCGGGCCGGCGCGGGGGCGGCTGCTCCTCCGGGGCCGCCTGCTCCAGGCAGAGCAGCTGCCGTCCGGTGGTCAGCAGGTAGAGCCGGCGGTCGGCGGCGGTCATCGCCCGGATGCCGAATCCTTCGTCGCCGAGGTCCGCGGGGTAGCGGTCCGGGCGGGCGCCGCCGTCGCCGAGCAGGTCCTCCAGCCGCACCTCCCAGCACAGCATGCCGTCGGCGGCCACGGCTCGCACGGCGGTGCCGGCGGCGTGGTAGGTCAGCGCACCGGCCCGGCACTCGGCCTGCACGACGAGACCGTCGTGCGAGCGCAGCGGCGGCGGCGCGGGAACCGGGCCGGGCGACGGACGGCCGGAGACCTCGGCGTCGGTGATGACGTCGACCTGGTACGGCAGGTCGAACGACTCGGCGTGCACGGTGCGGTCGGCGTACCCGAGGAGACGGCCGTGGCCGCGGCGGCGGGTGCGGCCGCTGTCCGGGTCGTACGGCTGGTGGCCGCGCTGGCCGTCGCGCCAGACGAGCAGCCCGTGCCCGTTGACGATGATGCCGGGCGGCGCGTCGGCGGGGTTGCCGTGCTCGGTGTGCGCGACCTGCCAGCGCAGCACGGGCACGCCGCTGATCGGCGTGAGGTCGGCGTCGCCGGCCGGCCAGCGTACGGTCGCGCCGATCGGCCACCGGCAGCCGCTGTCGGCCGTGGCCTGCCAGGCGGCGGCGAGCCAGTCGGCGGGCAGGCCGTGCCGCGCCCCGTGCAGCCCGAGCGCCCGCAGGCCTTCGGCCAGGTCCGGCTCGGCCGCGAACGCGCCCTCCCAGGGGTTGCCCAGCAGCCGCCCGTTGACCTCGCGCACCGCGGCGGCGGCCCGGCTCGCGGCGCGACCGCACAGCACCGCCGCGTAGGCCAGCAGGTCGCCGTCGTCCTCCTGCGGATGCACGTGGCACGCCGACACGACCCGGTCCGGCTCGACCGGCTCCGGCAGGGCTGCCGCGACCTCCCGGGCGAGCCTGCCGCGGTGGGTGCGGTAGGGGTCGGCCTTGTCCGCGGCCGTGGTCAGCACCCGCGACAGGTAGCGGGCCAACTGCTCGGCCGACGCCGGGTAGAGGCGGCCGAGCAGGTCGTCGGACGGCGGCGCGGTCGGTTGCCGCGGGGCGAGCACACCGGCCGCACCGAGACTGCGGTGACCGCCGGAGCGGGGCGTCGGTGGACCGCCCAGGTCGGTCAGCAGCGCGGCGCGGTCGTGCTGGAGATGCCGGGCGGCCACGGCCAGCACGGTGTCGTCGTCGATGCCCGGGAACAGGTAGCCCAGGGCCACCCCGCCCGCCCACTGCGCGTCGACCAGCAGCCGTGCGGTCGTGAGCAGCCCGGCATCGGTCTCGGCGTCGGCCGCGTGCGCGGCGGCCGTGACGGCCCGGCACCGCGCCAGCGCCAGATGTGCCCAGTCCAGCGCGGGCCGGCTGTCGGTGGGGCGGCTGCGCCGGGTGACCGGCGGTTCCGGCACGGGCGGGGCCGCTCCCTCCGCCACGGTCCGGGCGGCCGGGTCGGCCAGGGCGCGCAGCTCCTGCATGCGCCCCCAGAGCGCGTCCGCGCGCGCGACGAGGGCGGCGCAGCGGCCGGACCGCTGCACCGGGGTGAGTGCCGCGACCGCCTGGGCCAGCGCCTGCTCCCAGCCGGACTCGGCCGCGGGCGTGGGACCGGCGGGCCGGATGTCCGCCGGCGGCGGGCCGGGGTCGACGTCGAGCACGGGCGGCTGCCCGCCGCGGCGCAGCGCGCGGATCACGGCCAGCGGCCAGGCCCGGGCGTTGGTGAGCCGCCGGTGCAGGGCGGGGTCGCAGCCGGCGGCCGCGTACAGCTCAGCGGTGACCTCCCGCCAGCCGACGCCGGTCGTGTACCGGTCGATGACCTGCTCCTGCAGGCCTTTCGCGCCCGCGCCGAGCCGGTGCTGCAGGGCGAGCCGCCGCTGCGGGACGGTCCACCCCGCCGTGTCGGCGTGTTCGCGCAGCCTGCTCGCCGACGCGGCCAGCCGCAGCGCGTGGCCGCGCAGGCGCAGCAGGGCGATCGTCTCCCGGCCGGGCGGTCCGGCGGCCCGCAGGATGACCGGTTCGGCCGGGTCGGTGCCCGTGTACCAGGTACGCAGCGCATCGGCGGCCACCCGCAGCGGGTGGTCCGGGGCGAGCACCGTGCCCAGGCGGAGCCGGTCGGCGCGTTCGGCGGCCGGGTGCAGTTCGGCGACGGTGTGCCGCAGCCAGCGGTCGAACTGCGCGGGGTCGAGTTCCAGCAGCAGGTTCGCCAGGTCGTCGGCGCCGGGCTCGGGCGCCCCGGGGTAGGGCGTGGCCGCCCGTTCGGCGATCAGCCGGTCGACGCCTGCCCACTCCCCCGCCATCGCGGCAGTGTAACGATCACGCGCCAGGGCCGGCGCGGTCGTCAGGAGCCGTAGACCTCTTCGAGTTCGAGTTCGAAGTCGACGCCGTGCTTCTTGAACCAGGTGATCGGGTCGTGCGCGACGCCGTCGACGTGGATCTCCAGGTGCAGGTGGGTTCCGTACGAGTAGCCGGTGTTGCCCGTCATGCCGATGACGTCACCGGCCTGGACCCGGTCGCCCGGCTTGACCAGCACGCGGCTGGAGTGCCCGTACAGCGTCTGCAGGCCGTGGCCGTGGTCGACGATGATCGAGTTGCCGTAGCCGCCGTTCCAGCCGGCCTGAACCACCACCCCGCCGCGCACCGCCATGTACGGCGTGCCCTCGGGCAGCCCGGCCAGGTCGAGTCCGCGGTGCGGCCGCCCCCAGCGGATGCCGTAGCGGGAGCTCAGCGTGTAGTCGTGCAGCGGCAGCACCCACGCGTCGGGGGCCTCCTGGCTGATCGACGTGCTGAGCTGGCGGTCGCCGCGGTTGGGGCGGGCGGCGATGTCAGCGCGGGCCGCCTCGCTGAACGCCGCCATGTGGTCGCCGGGGGCGTCGGCCTTGGCGTCGGGCACGACGGCCGCGGCGCCGAAGGCCACGATGCCCGCACCCGCGGCGGCGGTGGCCAGCACCGTGGCGTACCTGCTGCGCGATGGCGTGCCCGCGCGGCGCCGCCCGCAGTAGCGGTCCGCCTCCCTGACCAGCTCTGGCCGATAGCGCACGACCACACCCTTCGGTCACGTCGGGCGCCGGACCGTCCGGAGCCCCTTTTCAGGCGAGTCGCCCTCGCCAGGGATGGCACTGCAGGACAACGTAACCAAATCGGGCACTAGACACAAGTCACTAGACATGCCAAAAACCTCTCTAAATCCCCAAATCGTCTCACGTTCATGTTTCGCGTCTGCGGCGTCGCGCTCCCGGCGAACCCGACCGCGGGCGGGACGGGCGGTGGGCATCGGCGTGCCGTACGCCCGATGTAGACGGTCGGGACAGACTCCCCGCCGATCGGTCGAACGTGACCGGGTTCGGGCGAGCGGGCGGCACCCGGCTCCGGGTGCGGTCCGCCGAGAACCGGTCAGTGGGCTGTATCACCGGACCGGACAGCCCGCCCTCACCGGAACAGGTGGCCGGCACGCCTGCCACACCCTCGACCTGCCACGACTTCTCGGGACCCATCGGGCATTTCGGCTCGCCCTGCCCCGCGTCCGCCGCAGCCGCCGGGCGCGCGGCGGGCAGGATAACGCGACCGCGCCAGTCTCCAGGTTCGGCGTTCAGCGAAAGCTCAGACATGCGACGCACGATGGCCACGCTTCACCCGAAACCGCAGAGCCCGGCATCCGTTGTCTCGCTTAGCAACGGAGGTTTGGCCGACGGTGGCATCGGGAAGCAACGATGCACCGAGACAGTGGAGGCATGATGACAACGCTGGAAGGCACGCTCGACCAGGCACAGCTCGGCGTGCTGTTGAAGGCACGCTACGAAGAGGCCGCCGAGCAGTTGCGGGTGCAGAGCGAGTCGGTCCGGCAGCTGCGGCGCTCCGGCGACCAGGGCCCCGGCGACGTCGCCGACGCGGGCACCATGGTCTCCGACACCGAGCAGCAGGACCTGCTGACCGCGGCGCTCGACGACCACATGCGCAAGCTGTCCGACGCGCTGGCCCGGTTCGAGGGCGGCTCGCTGGGCACCTGCGACGGCTGCGGGCAGCAGATCCCGCCCGCGCGCATGGAGATCATGCCCTGGTCGACCCACTGCGTGAAGTGCCAGGCGGCCGCCGAGCGCTGGCGCTGACCGTCCCCTGACGTGAAGGCCCGTCCCCGCGGGGACGGGCCTTCGTCGTCGGTCAGACCGGCGCGGGCGCGGCGTGGATGAGGCGGATGACGCGCTGGCTCACCGCGTCGTAGTCGTGGTCGTTGACCAGCTCGCCGCGCACCTGCGCGTCGCCCATCACGGCGATCCGGTCGGCCAGCGTGACGATCTCCGGCAGGTCCGACGAGATCAGCAGGATGGCCATGCCCTGTCCGGCCAGCCGGGCGATCAGCTCGTGGAACGCGGCCTTGGTGCGCACGTCGATGCCGACCGTCGGCTCGTCCACGATGAGGATGTCGCAGCTCGCGGCGAGCCACTTGGCGAGGCTGACCTTCTGCTGGTTGCCGCCGGAAAGCTGGCCGGCGAGCTGGTTCGGCGAGGCGGCCCGGATGCCGAGCAGCTCGGTGTACTCGGCGACCACGTCGCGTTCGGCCTTGTCGGGGATGAGGCCGAAGCGGGCCAGCCGCCGCCAGACCGTCACCCCGACGTTGCGGGTGATCGGCTGCTCCAGGAACAGGCCCTCGCCCTTGCGGTCCTCGGGCACGTAGCCGATCCGGTGGCGGCGCAGCGCCTCGCCCACGTCCCGGATGCGCACCGGCGTGCCATGCACGCGGACCTCGCCGCCGGTGATCGCGTCGAGGCCCAGCAAAGCCTTGGCCAGCTCGGTGCGCCCGGCGCCGACCAGGCCGTAGAGGCCGAGGATCTCGCCACGGGCGACGGTGAGCGAGACGTCGCGGTGGCCGTGGCGGGTGTCGAGCCCGGCCAGTTCCAGCGCCGGGGTCGCGTCGCGGTCCACGGTGCGGGCGGTGAGTTCGACCGAGGCGTACGCCCGGCCGACCATCAGGTCCACGATCTCGTCGCGGGTGTACCCCGACAGCGGCTGCGCCTGCGCGACGCTGCGCCCGTCGCGCAGCACGGTCACCGTGTCGGCGACCGCGAACACCTCCTCGAGCTTGTGGCTGACCAGCACCACGGCGTGCCCGGTGGCGGTCAGCTTGCGCACGATGGCGTAGAGCCGGTCGGCCTCGTCGCCGGTGAGCGACGCGGTCGGTTCGTCGAGCAGCAGCACCCGGGTGTCCACGGACAGCGCCTTGGCGATCTCGACCAGCTGTGCCTGGGCCACCGACAGCTCCGCGACCCGGGTGTCCGGGTCCAGGTCGAGGTCGAGCAGGCCCAGGCAGCGGCGCGCCTCGGCGCGCATCCGGGCCCGGTCGACCATGCCGAGGCGGTTGGGCAGGTGCTGCAGAGCGATGTTCTCCGCGATGGAGAACTCGGGCACCAGGTTGCGTTCCTGGTGCACGACCCCGATGCCGGCGTGCAGCGCTTCGAGCGGGCTGCCGAAGTGGACGTCGTCCCCGTCGAGCACGACCCGGCCGGCGTCGGGGCGGTACACCCCCGTCAGGATCTTCACCAGGGTGCTCTTGCCCGCGCCGTTCTCGCCGAGCAGCGCGTGCACGCTGCCCGCGGCGAGCTGCAGCGTCACGCCGTCCAGCGCGCGTACGCCGGGAAACGACTTGCTGAGGCCTTCGGCCAGCAGTATCACGACGACCTCCGGGAGAGCTTGGTCCGGATCGCGCCGGACAGCACCACGCCGAGCACCACCGCGCCGACGATGAGATCGACCCAGCGCCGGTTGATGGCGAACTGGGCCTGGGCCACGTCGACCAGCCGCACGATGAACGCGGCCAGGCTGGTGCCCAGCACGCTGACCACGCCGCCGGCCAGCGCGACGCCGCCGATGATCGGCGCGGCGAAGCTGGGCAGCAGCAGGTCGTCGCCGATGGTGGCGTTCACCGAGCCGGACTGGGCCAGGGTGAGCACCGCGGCGACCCCGGCCAGCAGCCCGGACAGCGCGTGCGCGAGCACGATGGAGCGGTCGTTGGACACGCCGGACAGCCGGGCGGCGAACGGGCTGCCGCCGCTGGCCAGCAGGTGCCGGCCGGGCACGGTACGGGCGAAGAAGAACCAGACCATGGCGGCGACCGCGCAGGCGATGAGGAACACCACGGGCAGCCCGAACAGCGACGCCTGCCCGAGTTCCTCGAGCCCGGCGGAGTAGTCCTGGTAGGTGCCGGGGCCGTTGACGCCGTACCGGAGCCCGTCGATGATCGTCATGGTCGCCAGCGTCACGATGAACGCGTTGATCCTGGTGAACACGACCAGCAGCCCGTTGCCCAGGCCGACGGCCGCGCCGAGCAGCATCGCCCCGGCCACCGCGAGCGGTGCGGGCAGCCCGGCCTCCAGCATGGCCCAGGCGGCGACCATGGCGCAGAAGCCGGTGAGCACGCCGACCGACAGGTTCATCTGGCCGATGGCCAGCACGACCATCTGCGCCAACCCGATGATCATCGGTACGGCGAGGAAGCGGAAGAACGCCGCCAGGGTGCCCGCGGACAGCATGTTGCCGTCGGTGGTCAGCGTCAGCGCGACGAAGCCGATGACCGCGAGCGCGACCAGGGTGAACTCCGAGGTGCGCACGGTGCGCCGCAGCCGGCTCGGGGCCGCGGCGGGCGTGGTGGCGGCCCGGGTGGGGGTGGATTCGACGGTGCTGGTCATGCCGGCACCCCCCGCCGCTCGGCGAGCACGTGGCGCAGCCGGTCCAGCGACAGCGCGGCCAGCAGCACCAGCCCGATGTAGAGCTTGAGCTCGTCGACCTGGAACTGCAGCAGGTTGAGGCCCTTGTAGATGACCTGGGTGATGGCGGTGCCGAGCACCGTGCCGAGCACGCTCACCGCGCCGCCGACCAGCAGCGTGCCGCCGAGCACCGGGGCGAGGAACGACGGCAGCAGGAAGCCGTCGCCGACGCCCGCGGAGAAGGCGCCGTTGTTGGCCGACAGCAGGAACCCGGCCAGCCCGGCGAGCAGGCCGGACAGCGCGTGCGCCTGGATCGTGCGCAGCCGCACCGGGATGCCCGACAGCTCGGCGGCCTTGGCGTTGGAGCCGGCCATCAGCACCTCGCGGCCGGTCCGGGACCACCGGAACAGCAGTCCCACCACGAGGACCGCGACGAGCGCGATCGGGGCGAGCAGCGGGATCTCCGGCCCGCACACGTCGCCGGCGCAGTAGTCGGCGAAGGTGTCGGTGCGCAGTGCGGACATGCCCGCGGGCAGGCCGTTGAAGGCCACACCGTCGGTGAAGCTGGCGTAGAGCAGCGAGACCAGGCCGATCAGGGCGAAGTCCAGGGCCAGGGTGACCACGAACGAGTTCACGCCGGTGCGCGAGATGATGAGCCCGGCCAGCGCGCCGAGCAGCGCGCCCATGGCCAGGCCCCCGGCGAGCGCCAGGATCAGCGGCGCGTCGAGGCGGTCGTGCAGCAGGCCGGAGGCGAAGGCGCTCATCGCGGCCATACGGCCCACGGCCATGTTCATGTGGCCCAGGGAGAGCACGGCGAGCTGGGAGAGCCCGACCACGGCGTACACGCTGATGTCGGCCTGCATGGGCACCAGCGTCAGCTGGGTGTTGAGGAAGGCGGGGCGCAGCGTGGTGAACAGCGCGATGAGCGCGATCAGCAGCACGACGAGCCCGATCCGGGGGTTGGCCCACAGCGGCAGCCGCGCGGGCGGCCGCGGCTGCTCGGGGGTGGTGGTGTCCTCTTGCTTCACTGCACTCTCCGGGGGTGTGGCGCGTCGCGATCGGCGCGAACGCGCCCCGGCCGCGTGGGGTGAGGCCGGGGCGCGTTCCGCGGTGGCCGGGGCGGATGCGGCTCGCCCCGGCCGTCAGCGTGTTACTTGGCGCAGGTGAGGTACTTGCTGTCGAAGTCGGACTTGAGCGAGGTGGTCTTGGCCGCCCGGTCGTTGTCGTAGGTGGCGACGTTGGCCGTGGTGACCACGAACGAACCGGAGTCGATGATGACACCCGGGGTGGCCATGGTGCAGCCCTCGGACAGCTTCACCAGTGCGTACGAACCGACGTAGGCCTGCCCGACCGGATTCTGCAGCACGGTCGCGGCGACCTCGCCGGCCTTGATACCCGCGATGATGGTCGGGTCGTCGTCGATGGCGATCACCTTGATCGGCAGCTTGGCCTGCTTGACGCCGCCCGCCGCGGCCACGGCCGGGTTGTAGGCGGTGGTGACGATCGCGTTGACCTGGCTGCCCTTGGCGGCCAGCAGGTCGGCGACGGCCTTCTGCGCGGTCTGCAGGTCCTTGTCGATGTCGGTGATGGTGTCCAGCAGCTTGACCTTGCCGCCGGTCTCGTCGACGGCCTTCTGCACGCCCGCGATGCGGCGCTGGGTGTTGGAGTCGACCTTGTTGCCGGTCAGGTGGACCAGGTTGCCCGCGCCGCCCATGGCGTCGACGGCCGCCTTCGCCGCCTTGTACGCCGCCTCCTGCACGTCGGTGGACAGGCAGAAGTCGGCCAGGTTCTTGTCGCCCGCGGGGCAGGACGCCAGCGAGCCGACGTGGAAGCCCTGCTTCTTGAGGTTCTCGAAGGTGGAGTTGATGCTCTCCGGCGCGACGCCGAAGATGCCGAAGGCGTTGTAGCCCTGGGCGGCCAGCGAGGTGAGCACGTCGTTCTGCTTGGTCTGGTCCCAGCCGGCGGTCTCGTTGAAGGTGACGTCGCCGAAGGCGAAGTCGGTCTTGGCCTTGCCGCCGGCGTCCTTCCACGGCTGGAAGTACGGGTGCGCGCCGCCGGGGACCAGCGCCACCTTCACCTGGGCGGCGGTGAGGGCGCTCGTGCCGCCCTCGGGGGTGTCTTCCTTCTTGGTGCAGGCCGACGCCGCGATCACCACAGCGAGCACGCCGACGATGGAGCCCAGTCGAACAAACGGCCTCATGCCGAGTTCCTTCCCTAGTCAGGCACTTCGAGCTATCGAAATCCTATAGGATATTTCCTAGATGTTTACTCGGTCGCGTTGCCGCAGTCAACCCCTGATCCGTAACGACACTGACCGAACATGGAAATATGAAAACGCTTTCTACGCAAGGCTTCGCCGCCGCCGCGTAACATCCGCGGCGACGGCGAAGTCCACTGTGGTGGACGGAGCGGGTCGAGGCCTCCACTCCGTCCACCGGGTCAACTGGGGATGATGTCGAACTTCTCCCATCCGCCGATGGCGGCGCGGTTGGCGATCAGCGCCGCCGCGCCCGCGTTCTCGGCTGAGACGTACCGGTTGTTCGCCGTGGCCAGCAGGCTGACGCTGCCGTCGCTGTTGGCCACCACCCGGAACGTCTCCCACGCGCCGGACGCCGTCGCGTTCGCGATCAGCGGTGCGGTGTTGTCGGCGTGTACGAACCGGCTGTTCACCCGGGCGCGCAGCGCGATGAGGCCGCCGCCGAGGTCCACCCGGTCGAACTGCTCCCACGGGCCGACGGCGGTGCGATTGGCGATGAGCGGGGCCGCGCCCGCGTTCTCCGCCGCCACGTACCGGTTGTTGACCCGGGCGCGCAGGCCCACCACCGACGACGGCGCCGGCGGGTTGTAGCGGTCCACCCAGTATTTCGTGCGGGTGAGGTAGGCCGTCTCGGCCGCGGCCCCGGTGAGGCCGTACGCACCCGAGAAGGTCTGGTAACCGTTACCGCCCGGCGGAGCGGCGCTCGCCGGTTCGATGACCGAGCCCTCGTGCCACTCGTTGAACGAGGTGATCGACACCCAGGCCGGCGGGCCGCCGTTGGCCGCGGCCAGGGCGTTGCCCCACTCGCGGTCGTACGTCGCCCCGTTGTCGCGCCCGAGCGTCGGGGTGGTGTTGCCGGGCACCGCCCGGTCGTCGATGTAGCCGGGTCCGACGGACGGGGCCCAGACCAGCCCGTTGGCCTTGCAGAAGGCACTCGCGTTGGCCCACCCCGGCGCGCTCGCTCCGGCGATCGCGTCGTAGGTGTACATCCCGCCGAAGTTGGCCACCTTCGAGGTGTCGGTGGTCTGCGCGAGGATGATGTTGCTGCTCCGCAGCGGCGCGATCGGGGCCCAGTCGGTGATGCGCAGGCTCTCGAACACGTAGAACGCGGGCCGGTTGCCGTGCGCGGCGTCGCGGTAGTACGCCGCGTGCGAGCCGTACCGGCTGTTGAGGTAGTTGACGTCGGCGACGGTGGACGCCGCGGTGCGCCCGGCGTAGGGCTCCAGGTGCCAGGCGACCTTGATGCCGTGCTGGTTGGCGGCGTTGAGCACCCCGGGGACCAGGCGGTCCTCGTAGGAGTTCTGACCCCACCAGCTGTAGACGATCACGCCTACCCCGGCCTGGGCGATCCAGGCCATGTGCTGGTTGACGGCCCCGGCATAGTCGCCGGAGTCGTACGCGCCGAGCTTCGGGTACAGGTTGGCCCCGATCGCGTTGGGCGGGGTGAAACCGCCCTGCTGCCAGTGCCGGTAGGAGCCGTTCACGGCCGGGCTGCCGTACCAGGAGTAGTAGAAGATGTGCACGTTGGACGCCAGCGGCGCGGCGGCCGCCTGGGCAGCCGCGGTGACGGGTGCCGCCACCGGCGGGGGCGCCGACGCCGCGGGTGACCCCGCGAGCGCCAGCGCCAGCCCGACGGCCGGCAGCAGGACGGACCAGGTCCGCCTGATGCGTTTCATGATCTTTTCCCTTCCGGGTCGATCAGGTTCACTGCGTGACGAGGTCGAACTTCTCCCAGGGGCCGATGGCGGCCCGGTTGGCGATGAGCGGCTCGGCCCCGTTGTTCTCGGCGACCACGTACATGCCGTTGACGTTCGCGCGCAGGCTGACACTGCCGTCGGAGTTGTTGACCAGCGTGAACGTCTCCCAGGCCCCGGCTGAGGCCCGGTTGGCGAGCAACGCGGCCGCGCCGCCGTTCTCCGCGCAGACGAACATGTTGTTGGCCTTGGAACGCAGGGCGTAGTTGGTGCCGCCCAGGCTGACCAGGTCGTACTGCTGCGTGGTCCCGATGGTGGTGGAGTTGGCGATCAGCGCCGTGGTGGCGTTGGCCGCGGTGACGTACCGGGTGTTGGCCCGGGCCCGCCACGCGACCACCGGGTTGGCCGGCGGCGTGCCGCCGGTGGTGAAGGTGAACGAGTCGACGTCGAACAGGTTGCCCGCGCCGCCCTTGAACACCAGGTACAGCGTGGTCGAGCCGGACGGCGCGCCAGACAGCGCGGCGGTGACGCTGGTGAACGTCTCCCAGCTGCCGGTCACCGGCACGGTGACCGTGCCGAGCAGGGTGCCGGTCGCCGAGCCGGTGCGCACCTCGATGGTGCCGCCCGCGCCCGCCGAGGAGGCCCGCACGCTGATCTGGGTCGCGTTGCCCACGATGTACGGGTTGTAGGCGATCCAGTCGTTGTTCTCGATGTAGCCGGCGGTGCGCCCGCCCTCGGCCGCCGCGTGGGTGGCCGGCTGCACGCCCGAGGTCGTGGCGTAGTGCTCGCCCTGGCGCTTCTTCGGCTGCAGGGTGCGGGTGCTGCGCGAGGTCAGCCCGCCGTTGTCGGTGTAGCTGGCGTCGATGACGCCGAAGATGTTCGCCGCGGCGTCGTGCTCGCCGTCGACCGGGATGGTGATGGTGCCCGAGCAGCCCGTCTTCGAGGTGATCTGGTGGGCGTGGCTGTCGTGGCCGAGCGAGTACGTCACCGTCACCCGGGCGCAGTTGATCGCGCCGTCCTCCGGGTCGCTGACGCTGACGTTGAACGACACCGTGTCACCGAAGTTGAACAGCTGGCCGTTGCCCGGGGTGGTCAGGTTGATCGTCGGGGCGGCGTTGCCGACCGTGACGACCAGGCTCGCCGTGCCGGACAGACCGCCCGGGTCGGTGACCTTCAGGGTCGGCGTGAACGTGCCGTTGGTGTTGTACGTCTTGGTCGGGTTGGCCGCCGTCGACGTGGTGCCGTCGCCGAACGTCCACAGGTAGGTCAGCGCCCCGCCCTCCGGGTCGGAGCTGCCCGCCGAGGAGAAGTTGATGGCCAGCGGGCTCGGGCCGGAGGTCTTGTTGGCCGAGGCCACCGCGACCGGGCTGCGGTTGCCGCCGCCGATGTACTCGACCCGGAACAGCCCCTGGTTGTTGGAGCCGGTGCCGTAGTCGAGCACGTACAGCGCCCCGTCGGGGCCGAACGCCATGTCCATGACCTGGGTGCCGGTCCACGGGAACGCCGAGATCTCCCCGGGCGTGCCGTCGCCGTTGACCGCGATCGCCTTGATCCAGCGGCGGCCGTACTCACCGGCGAAGTAGCGCCCGTCCATGGACTGCGGGAACTTCACCGTCGAGGTCGACGACGCGTTGAACCGGTACACCGGGCCGCCCATCGGCGACTCGGAGCCGCCGCCGAACTCCGGCGGGGTGCCCGCGTCGCCGCCGTAGCGGATCCAGCTGGCGCGGGCCGCGGGCAGCGTGGCCTGGCCGGTGTTGCGGAACGAGTTGTTGGCCGGGCCGCCGGCGCAGTTGTACTTCGGGCCGGTGGCGTTCGTGCTGAAGTTCCACTCGTTGTACGTCTCGCTGGTGGTGTTGGTGCCGGTGCAGTACGGCCAGCCGTAGTTGCCCGCCGACGTGATCCGGTTGAACTCGACCTGCCCGTTGGGGCCGCGGTTGGCGTCGGTGGTGCCCGCGTCGGGGCCGTAGTCGCCGAGGTAGACGACACCGGTGGCCTTGTCGACGCTCATCCGGAACGGGTTGCGGAAGCCCATCGCGTAGATCTCGGGACGGGTGTTGGCGGTGCCCGGCGCGAACAGGTTGCCCGACGGGACGGTGTAGCTGCCGTCGGCCTGCGGCTTGATGCGCAGCAGCTTGCCGCGCAGGTCGTTGGTGTTGCCCGAGGACCGCTGCGCGTCGAACTGCGGGTTGCGGTTGGTGCGCTCGTCGATCGGGCTGTAGCCGGCCGACTCGAACGGGTTCGTGTCGTCGCCGGTGGTCAGGTACAGGTTGCCGGCGCTGTCGAAGTCGATGTCGCCGCCCACGTGGCAGCACTGGCCACGGTCGTTGTCGACCTGCAGCGTGATGCGCTCGCTGCCGACGTTGACGGTGTCGTCGGTGTTGAGCGTGAACCGGGACAGCCGCAGGTGGCCCTTCCACGGCGCGAAGTCCGCCGCGGTGCCGGTGACCGGGGCGTCGCCGCCGGGGGTGGTCAGCGGCGGCGAGTAGTAGACCCAGATGTAGCGGTTGGTGGCGAAGTTCGGGTCGACCGCGATGCCCTGCAGACCCTCCTCGTCGTGGGTGTACACGGACAGCTTGGCGGCCTGCTTGGTGTTGCCGTTGACGTCGGTGACCCGGATCGTGCCGTCACGCGCCGTGTGGATCACCGAGCGGTTGGGCAGCACTGCCAGCGACATCGGCTCGCCCAGCTCGGCCGAGCCGGTGGCCAGCGACACCTGCTGGTAGTCGGCGGCCGGGATCGGCGCGGCCTGGGCGGCGGGGGCGGCCGCCGTGACGGACACCGCGACGCTCGCGGCGAGGGTGGCGGTGGCGGTGAGCCACAGCCGCCACCGTGGGATCTTCCTCATGAGCTTCCTTCCGGGGTGGGGGTGCCCCCGGCGCGCGGGGGCTTGCGCGCCGGGGGGGTGGAGCGGGGAGCTTCGGTCAGTTGCCGTAGACGTCGAGCTCCCAGATCGAGTAGCCGTACTGGGTGAGGGCGCGCTGGGTGCCGTTGACGCGCACGTAGCGGCCGGTGCCGGTGACGTTCACGTCGTCGACGCCGCCGTCGCTCGTGGTGGTGGAGTGGACGGTGGTCCAGGTGGCGTTGTCCGGGGACGTCTGGATCTGGTACGCCCGGCCGTAGGCGGCCTCCCAGCTGATCCGGACCCGGCTGATGGTCTTGCTCGCGCCGAGGTCGACCGAGATCCACTGCGGGTCGGCGTAGGCGCTGCCCCAGCGGGTGCCGGTGTTGCCATCCACGGCGTTCGCGCCGTTGTGCGCGCTGCCGGGCTCCACGCTGGACACCGTCACCGGGCGGTTGCGCGACAGCAGGACCGGGCCGGTCCCGGCGGGGGTGCCGTAGACGTTGAAGTCCCACAGCGAGTAGCCCCACTGGGTGGCCCGCGCCGTGCCGTTCATGCGCACGTAGCGGCCGGCGCCGGTGAGGGTCACGTCGTCCACGCCGCCGTCTCCGGTGGTCGTGGAGTAGACGGTGGTCCAGGTGCTGTTGTCGGGCGAGGTCTGGAGCTGGTACGCCCGGCCGTAGGCGGTCTCCCAGTTCAGCCGTACGCGGGTGAGGTTGTGCGACTGGCCGAGGTCCACGGTGATCCACTGCGGGTCGGCGTACAGGCTGCCCCAGCGGGTGGCGGCGTTGCCGTCGACCGCGTTGGCCGCGACGTTGCCGCCGGCCTCGGTGCTGGAGACGGTGACCGGCTTGCCCTGTGCGACGTCGGTGGCCGGCGGCTGGCTGCCGTCGGTCTTGATCCGGATGTTGCGGTAGTTGATGTCCGCGCCCGTGCCGTCGTTCTGCACGCCGATGTAGCCGGTGGCGATGGCCCGGGTGCTGTTGTAATCGTTGATCTTCACGCCGTTGAGCCAGATCTCGACCCGCTGGCCGTGCAGCCCGATCTCGTAGGTGTTCCACTGCCCCGGCGGGTTGAGCGCGGCCGCGCGGGCGGTGGTGTTGGGCGCCTGGAAGCTGTACACGCTGCCGGTGGTGCGGCTCGGGTCGGCGTCGGTGGCGTCGATCTGGATCTCGTGACCGGCGTTGACCGGCCCCCACGGGTCGTTGAGCGGGTCCGGGAAGCCGATGAACACCCCGCCGTTGTCGTCGCCCGGCATCATCCAGTCGACCTTCAGCGAGTAGTTGCTGTAGGTGCGCACCGGGAACCACAGCAGGCCCATGCCGCCGAACGAGGTCAGCGTCTCGTTGGCCAGGGTGAACCCGCCGGGTCCGGCCATCCGCCACTGGTTGAGGCTGTTCTGCGTGCCGTCGAAGATCGCCGTGTAGCCGGTCTCCGGGCGGCAGTCGGCGGGCTTGGACCCGGCCGCGATCTGGATGCCGCCGAGCAGCATGGTGCGGAAGTTCGCGTCGGTGTACGTCTCCTCGGTGTGGCCGAGGCCGGTGTACCAGGAGCGCCCGCCGCCGTAGTTCTGGCACCAGGTGATCGGGTGGTCGCCCATGGTGCCGCCGGTGTACGACGACTCGACCAGGCTCGCGAGGACCTTGACGTTGGCCCGCGGGTTGGCGCGGTAGTTGTACCACTCGTCGGTGCGGGTCCAGGTCGGCGGCAGGTGCGAGGTGGAGATGTTGGACCGGTCCTCGACCCGGATGGTCGCCTGCTGGGTCGCCGGGTGCGAGGAGAAGTACGCCCCGACGAGCCCCCCGTACCAGGCCCAGTCGTACTCGGTGTCGGCCGCGGCGTGCACGCCGACGTAGCCGCCGCCGGAGGCGATGTAGCTCTGGAACGCGGCCTCCTGCGTCGCGTTGAGCACGTCGCCGGTGGTCGACAGCCAGATGACGGCCTGATACTGGGCCAGGTTGGCGGTGGTGAACTGGGCGGCGTCCTCGGTCGCGGTGACCGTGAAGCCGTTGGCGGTGCCCAGCGCCTGGATCGCGGCGATGCCGTTGGGGATGGCGGAGTGGCGGAAGCCGGCCGTCTTGGAGAAGACCAGCACCTTGGTCAGCGGCGCCGCCTGCGCCGTGGCAGGCAGCGCCAGCGCCGCCGACCCGACCGCCAGGGCCAGGCCGGTGAGCAGGGACAGAAACCTTCTGCGCATCGTTGCTCCTTCGAAGTGACGCCGGAGGCGACGGACGGTCGCCTCCGGCGCGAGAGGGTCAGGACCCGTAGACGTCGAACTCCCACAGCGAGTAGCCCCACTGGGTGGCGCGCGCCGTGCCGTTGATCCGCACGTAGCGGCCGGAGCCGGTGACGGCCAGGTCGTCCACGCCGCCGTTGCCGGTGGTGGTGGACGAGACCGTGGTCCAGCTGCTGTTGTCGTTGGAGACCTGCACCTGGTAGGCGGTGGCGTACGCGGTCTCCCAGTTCAGGACCACCCGGCTGACGTTGCGGGTCTGGCCGAGGTCCACGGTGATCCACTGCGGGTCGGCGTACAGGCTGCTCCACCGGGTCGTGGTGCTGCCGTCGACGACGTTGGCGGGGACGTTGGCCCCGGCCTCGCTGCTGGACGCCGTCACCGGCCGGTTGCGCGACAGCAGGGCCGCGCCACTGGCCGGGGACCCGTAGACGTTCAGGTCGAACAGCGAGTAGCCGTACTGGGTCAGGCCGCGCTGGGTGCCGTATACGCGCACGTAGCGGCCGGTGCCGGTGACGGTGAGGTCGTCGACCCCGCCGTCGCCGGTGGCCGTCGAGAAGACCGACGTCCACGTGTTGTTGTCCGGCGACACCTCGACCCGGTAGGCCCGGCCGAAGGCGGCCTCCCAGTTGATCCGGACCCGGTTGACGTTGTACGAGGCGCCCAGGTCCACGGCGATCCACTGCGGGTCGGCGTAGAGGCTGCTCCAGCGGGTGGCGGCGTTGCCGTCGACCGCGTTCGCGGCCACGTTGGCCCCGGCCTCGGTGCTGGAGGCGGTCACCGGGCGGCCCTGCGCCAGGTCCTGGCCACCGCCGGGCGGGGTGGAGCCGACGCCGCTGCCGATGAACGTGTAGCTGTCCACGTCGTACAGCGCGCCGGTGCCGGTCCCGGTGAACACCAGGTACAGGTCGTGCGTGCCGTCGTCGGGCTTGGTGACCGGGGCGGTGACCTCGGTGTAGTTGTCCCAGCCGCCGGTGCCCGGCACGGTGATCCGGGCGACCTCGGGGCCGGTCGTGGAGTCGTACCGGAACGACAGCACGCCGCCCGCCCCGGCCGAGGAGACCCGCGCCTTGACGCTGGTGATGCCCTTCAGGCTGACGCCGTGGTGGCGTACGCTCTCGCCGTTCTGGATGTCGCCCAGGCGCTTGCCGCCCTCGGCCGCGGCCTGGTCGACCACCTTGGGCCCGTTGAGGGTCACGTAGTGCTCGGCCTGCCACTGCTTGGGCCACAGGGTGAGCTGCTGCTCGCCGGTCAGCGGCACGGTGCCGGTCGCGCCGCGGTCGGTGTAGCTGCCCCGGACCACGAAGAACTGCACCGCGTCGAGCCCGGCGTGGATCGGTCCGGTGTTGAAGGTGAAGCCGCAGCCGGTGCCCTGGCCCTCCTCGTGCGCGTGCTCCTGGTGCCCGAGCGCCACCCGGACGACGACGTTGCCGCAGGCGATGGTGCCGTCCTGCGCGTCGGTGGAGGCCGCGGTCGCAGTGACGTTGTCGCCCCAGCCGTAGATGCCGCCGTTAGGGATCGACCCGACCGTGGTCACCGGCCGGTTGTTGCCGACGACGATCGGGATGACCGTGGTGCCGGAGCGCCCGGTGCCGTCGTTGACGGTCAGCCGGGCCCGCTTGTCGCCGACCGTGGTGTACGTGTAGCCCGGGTTGGCCGCGGTCGAGTCGGTGGTGCCGTTGTTGTCGAAGTCCCAGGCGTAGGTCAGCGGGTCGCCATCGGGGTCGTTGCTGCCCGCGCTGGAGAACGTCACCGCGAGCGGGGCCAGGCCGTTGTCGCGGTTGACCGTGGCCACGGCGGTCGGCGAGCGCCCGCCCGCCACGTAGTTGATTTTGTACAGGCCCGCGGCGGCGTCGCCGGAGAAGTAGCCGTTGCCGTATTCGAGCAGGTAGAGCGAGCCGTCGGGGCCGAACTCCATGTCGATGGGGTGCACCAGCTGCATGCCGGACACCACGGGCTCGATGATCGTCGGGGTGCCGGTCACCGGGTTGCCGTTGTTGAACTGGACCTCCTTGATCCAGTTACGGCAGTACTCGGTGATGATCAGCTTGTTGTCGTAGTAGGCCGGCCACTTCACGTCCGAGA
The DNA here is from genome assembly GCF_009720365.1 of Catellatospora paridis. Taxonomy (GTDB): domain Bacteria; phylum Actinomycetota; class Actinomycetes; order Mycobacteriales; family Micromonosporaceae; genus Catellatospora; species Catellatospora paridis. The sequence goes on from NZ_WBZD01000042.1 coordinate 58,848, forward strand.
CCAGGTTCGGGTTGTAGTGGTAGACCTCGGCGTGGTTGGGCGAGCCGCAGCCGCCCGGGTTGTCCAGCGCGGGCCAGTCGACGCTGCCGCCGTGCTGCTCCCAGACGAGGGCGCCCTTGGTCGGCGGGAGCTGCTGCAGGCCGGTGTTGCGCGGGGAGTTGTTGACCGGGCCGGTGCTGCCGCCGCACGGGAACCAGCCGCGCGGGGCGTTGGCCGCGAAGTCCCAGTCGTTGTAGGCGACGTTCGGGCCGCCGCAGTAGGGCCAGCCGTAGTTGCCGGGACCGGTGGCGCGGTTGTACTCGTCGTAGGCGGCGGGGCCCCGGTTGGCGATCGTCGCACCGGCGTCCGGGCCGACCTCGCCCCAGTACAGGGTGTTGTTGGCCTGCTTGTCGACCCAGATGCGGTACGGGTTGCGGTTGCCCATGGTGTAGATCTCGGGCCGGGTGTTCGCCGTGCCCTGCGCGAACAGGTTGCCCGCCGGGATGGTGTAGGTCCCGTTGTTCTCCGGGTGGATCCGGTTGATCTTCCCGCGCAGGTCGTTGGTGTTGCCCGAGGTGCGCTGCGCGTCGTACTGCGCGTCGCGCGAGGTGCGCTCGTCGATGGGGGCCATGCCCGCGGAGTCGCCGCCGGAGTTGGTGTTGTCGCCCACCGCGAAGTAGAGGTTGTTGTTGCTGTCCCAGGTCATCGAGCCCGCGGAGTGGCAGCACAGCCGCCGCTCGGTGGGCCATTCGATGAGCTTGGTCTCGCTGGCCGCGTCCAGCACGTTGGTGGACGTGTTGAAGGTGAACCGGGAGATCCGGTTGACCAGCGGCGTGGCCACCGGGGAGTAGAACAGGTACACCCACCGGTTGGTCGCGAACTGCGGGTGCAGCGTGATGCCGATCAGGCCGTCCTCGAACCGGGCGTCGAGCTGCAGCGTCAGCGCCACCGTGGTGGAGCCGGTGGCCGGGTTGTAGAGCCGGACCTGCCCGCCGCCGGAGCTGGTGCCCCGGTTGATGTAGAGGACCTTGCCGTCGGGCAGCACGGACAGTTCGATCGGCTCGCCCATGGACAGCCCGCCGTCCAGCTTCACCTTCTCGAAGCTGGACGTCGGCGGCGGCGCCGCGGCCGCCGGGGCGGGGTCGGCGACGACGGTGACGGCTGCTGCCGCCACGCTCGCGAGCATCATCAGGGCCAGGCCCGCGGCCAGGCGCGGGCGGGTACTTCGAGGCATGGGTCGCTCCGGATCAGTGTCGGCTGGTGCGGGACGGGGAGCCGAAGGGGCGCACGACCGTCCCGGCGACCGGCCACTGATCAGGCGCGGAGCACGGTGGATCTCGGCGACGGGTGCCATGACGCGTTCCCTCGGGGTCGGGCGTCCGGGCGGTCCGCGACGTGCCGCCCGTGGAGGCGGAACGCCGGGTGCCGTCCGGGCCACCGGGCTCCCACGGGGTGCGGGATCCCGGACGGTCGGCTCGGAGCCGGGTCGCCGAATGCTCGGCTCCGAAGTGGCGTGGGCGGAGGGCCGGACCTGGTCCGGCCCCCCGCGACGGTCAGAGTGTGATCATTTCGAACTTCTCCCAGGGGCCGATGGACGCGCGGTTGGCGATGAGCGAGCCCGCTCCGCCGTTCTCGGCCGTCACGTACTGGTTGTTGACGGTGGCCCGCAGGCTCACCGTGTTGTCGGAGTTGCTGACCAGGGCGAAGGTCTCCCAGGAGCCGGCCGAGGCCCGGTTGGCCAGCAGCGGGTTGGCGCCCGCGTTCTCCGCGCAGACGAACTGGCTGTTCGACCGGGCGCGCAGCGCGATGTTGCCGTTGCCGAGGTCGCTCACCTGGAACTGCTGCGCCGTGCCGACCGTGGTCGAGTTGGCGATCAGTGCCGTGGTGGCGTTCGCGGCGGTGACGTACTGCCCGTTGGCCTGCGCCTTCAGCGCGACGTAGCCGGTCGGTGAGGTGCCGCCGGTGGTGATGCGCAGCGCGTCCACGATCGCCACGGCCGTGGCCTTGTTGACGATCCGGATGGTGTGCTGCCCGCTGCTCAGCCCGGTCTTCGACCAGACCACCGCCTGCGCCTGCCGGGCGCCGGAGACGTACAGGTTGACGTTGGCCTGGAACACGTTGTCCAGGTACACGTCCACGTTGCCCATGTCGCCGTTGCGCTCGGACAGGTACTCCACCCCGGTGCCGGTGAAGGTGTACGACGCCGCCGCGTTGACGGTGTTGGTGTGGTGGGTGTCGTCGTTGTAGTCGCCGTAACCCCGGGCGGTGGTGTGGTACCAGCCGGCGTCGTAGGTCAGGTCGGTGTCGTTGACCATCCCGCCGCCACCGCCGCCGCCGGGCGTGCCGAGACCCAGCGTCGAAGCCGTGTTGAGCAGCGACTTCTGGCCGTTGTTGGCGGTGCCGGTCAGCGTGGTCGCCGTGTAGTTCGTCAGCGGCTTGGCGGTGCGCTCGACCACGTACACCGTGTTGGCGGCGGTGGCGAAGCTGACCTCGGCGGCCGAGGAGGTGGTGATGATCGCGTTGTCGGAGGTGCGGCGCACCCGGACCTGCTGGGTGCCCCACGGGTTGACCACGGTGGCGTTCTTGCCGAACTGGCTGCGCAGCCCGACGTACTTGATCTCACCGGCCTCGCGCTCCGAGCTGACCAGGAAGCCGTCCTTGGCCAGCAGGGTGAACTTGCCGACGAAGGAGGAGGCGGTGGGCGGCGCCGGGAACACCCTGATCTTGTCGTTGTAGCTCTGCAGCAGCGACTCGTTCATGGCGACCAGGTGGATGCCGAGGTACTCGAACACCCCGTTGGTGTTGTTGGTCATGCCGTTGGGGTAGTTCTGGTAGCGCTGCAGCATGGTGCGCATACCGTTGAACGCCTGGTCGCCCAGGCCGAGGCGGGCCGCCTGCGCGTGGTCGTTGGCCCACACGTTGGCGTACGGGTTGGGCCGCACGTTCCACGTGTTGACCGCCGTGTTGTAGTCGGCGAAGCCGATGCCGGTGCGGTCGTACGGCCAGATCAGCTCGGCCGACACGTTCTCACCGTTGCGCACCTGCGACGACGGCGGGTCGTGCGGCAGGTAGGCGTTGTTGCTCAGCTGGTACGGCCAGAGGTTGTCGACCAGGTTCTGCCAGCCCGCGCGCAGCCCGCTGTCGAGGCCGAGCTGCGTGCTGACCTGGATGGTCAGCGGGGCGAGCAGCCGGACCGCGGCCAGGTCGGTGATCGCGTTGCGCACGTCCCAGTAGGTCTCGTGGGCGTTGCTGTTGACCATCTGGTACTTGCCGTTGATCAGCTGGAACCGGTTCTGGTAGAAGCGCAGCGCGTCCTTCATGTACGGGTACACGGTGTTCTGCAGGTACGCGGTGTCGTTGGTGTACCGGTACTGCAGGTACATGTTGTACGCGGCCTCGGTGCCGGTGGAGTAGATGTCGTTGACGTAGTCGCTGCCCACGGTGCCGCGGGCGTTGCCGTCCCAGCCCATCGTCTCGGGCACCCACAGCGAGTCGGTGCCGTACCTGGTCTGCGTGTACGCCTTCAACGCGGTGTAGTTGCGGCTGTAGAGCCGGTTGAACACCGCCATCATGTCGGCGTGGTTGCTGGCCAGGAACGAGTTGTAGACGTCGCGCTGGTTCCAGTACCAGTAGCCGTTGCTCCACTTGGTCTGGTCGCCGGTGGCCCGGAACACGCCGTTGATGAAGTGCACCGGGTAGTTGCCGTACCCGCCCGCCGCGATCATGTACGTGGACAGGTAGTACACGTTCTCCAGGTAGTCGGCGTCGCCGGCGGAGTTCGAGTACTGCACGAACGACTTGCCCCAGAAGTTGTGCCACCAGTTCTTGTAGTTGGTGAACGTGGTGCTGTAACCGGTCGACTTGGCCGAGGCGAGCTGGTTCTTCGCCTGCGCGACGGAGTCGAGGTTCGGCGAGTTGATCCGGCTGGCCGCGGTGAACCAGATGGTGTAGCTCGACGTGGGCGTGATGCTCAGCCGCACCCGGGTGCCGTTGACCACCGAGGCGCTGTAGGACGCGCCCTCGACGGTGGCGGCGAAGGTGTAGCCGAAGTTGTTCGGATCGGCCTGGCCCCGGCTGAACCACGCCGCGGAGGCGTCGCTGCCGGTGGACACCGTGCGCCAGGTGGTCAGGTTGGGCACGTCGGCGCTGTTGGAGACCCCGTTCGGGTCCCACAGGCTCAGCTCCAGCGTCGCGGCCGACACCCCGCCACGGGTGTCGTCGACGTGGATGCCCATCACTTCGGAGTTGGGCGAGCCCATGATCGTGACGGTGCGGTTGCTGTCGTACTTCGTGGTCAGCGTGCCGTCGTAGAGCGACAGCCGCTGCTGGAAGGTGCTCGACCCGGCATCGATGGCCGGGCTGGTGTTGAAGTTGAGCATGCCGGCCGCGAACGCCGACTGCTGCGACAGGTCCACGCCGGAGACCTGGGCGGTGATCCCGTTCTGGGACCAGACCATGGCTCCGGTGCGGCCGTTGCCGACGGTCAGTCCGTGCAGCGGGTTGGTGTTCTGGCGGTTGTAGACGAGGTCGTGCTTGGACAGGTAGCCGGCGTAGTTGACGTTGAGGGCGCCGGTGGAGGAGTTGAAGGCGGCATCGGTCGGGGATGCCAGGGCGGGCGCGGCGGGGACGGCCGCGCCCAGGCCCGCGGCGAGTACCGCCGCCAGGGCCAGGCGTAACGACTTGCTGAGGTTCATGGGGGAAAACCTCCGCGAAATGTGGGGGCAGAGTTTCCGGCCTGTTACCAGACCGTGTATGAAATATCCTATAGGATAGATGAAGATCAGGTTAAGACATGTCTCTGCTTATATCGAAAATTGGTGACCTCAGTGGAAATGTGAGCGATCCTGTTGCCTTACACCGATCTGCTCGCCACGAAGTCGGCCAGCGCCCCCAGCGCCTGCCGCGACTCCTCCGCCACATCCAGGAATTCCAGCGCCCGCAGCGCTTCGGCGCGGGCCGCCTCGATCCGCTCCTCCACCGCCGCCAGCGCACCCGACTCCGCCATCACCGCACGCACCCGTGCCGCGCCCGCCTCGTCCAGACCTGCTTCTCCCACGTGTGCCGACAGCACCGCACGCGATCGCACATCCCCGCGCGCGAACGCCTCCGCCAGCAGGGTCGTCGGCTTGGCCTGGCGCAGGTCGTCCAGCACCGACTTGCCGGTGCGCGCCGGGTCGCCGAACACCCCCAGCACATCGTCACGCAGCTGGAACGCCTCGCCCAGCGGCTCCCCGAAGGCGGCCAGCCCGGCCAGCACCGCGTCGCTCGCCCCCGCCAGCGCGGCCCCGATCTGCAGCGGCCGCACCACCGAGTACCGCGCCGTCTTCAGCTGCACCACCCGCGCCGCCCGCGCCCGCGCACCGGGCCCGAAGTCGCCCATGGCCTGCGCCACGACCTCCAGGTACTCCCCCGCCACCGCCTCGGCCCGCATCACCGCGAACAGCCGCTGCGCCTGTGCCAGCCGCGCCGGCGCCGCCGGGCAGCCCACCAGCAGTTCCTCGGCCCACATCGCGCACAGGTCCCCGCACAGCAGCGCGGTGTTGCGCCCGAACGAGCGCGCGTCACCCCGCCACCCGTGCCGGGCATGCGCCGCCGCGAACTCCTCGTGCATCGACGGCTGCCCCCGGCGGCGGCTGCCCGCGTCGATGATGTCGTCGTGGATCAGCGCGAAGCAGTGGAACAGCTCCAGCGCCGCGCCCGCGGTCACCGCCGCCTGGTCCTCGCCCCGCTCCTCGGACGCGGCCACCCCGCGCCAGGCCCAGTAGCAGAACGCCGGCCGCAGCCGCTTGCCACCGGTGAGGATGAACCGGCGCACGGTGTCCAGCATCGGCCGCAGGTCGTCGTCGGGCCACAGCAGCCGCTGCCCGTCCACGAACCCGGCCAGCACCGCATCGATCCTGGCCGCCAACGGCGTAGGCGCAGGCGCGAGCGTCACGGCGCACCTCCCGCCAAACGGAGGAGCAGGGACTTCACGTCGGTGGCGGCGATGCGGTCCACGGCGGGAGCGGGGTCGGTGCACAGCAGCAGCGGGGCGTCGTCGGCGCCGGGCGGCAGCAGGCCGTGCGAGCCGCGGATCGCATCCGCGCCCGCGTCCAGGCCTACCACGTTCATGCGGTATCGCATGCCGAGCTTCTTGCGCACCAGCGCCTTGGCCGCGCGGCCCTTCGCCGCACCCGGCCCGGCCGGGTCGAACAGCAGCTCCGCCGGGTCGTAGCCGGGCTTACGGTGGATCTCCACGTGGGTGGCGAAGTCCGGCGCGCGGGCGTCGTCGAGCCAGTAGTAGTAGGTGAACCAGGAGTCCGGCTCGGCCAGCAGCACCAGCTCGCCGCTGCGCTCGTGGTCCAGACCCTGCCCGGCCTTGCCGGACTCGTCGAGCACCTGCCCGACGCCGGGCAGCTCGGCGCACAGCTTCGCCACCGCGGCGACGTCGGCGGGGTCGCGCACGTAGACGTGGGCGACCTGGTGGTCGGCGACCGCGAAGGCGCGCGAGGTCCACGGGTCGAGGTACTCCATGCCGTCCTGGGTGTGCACGTGCAGCAGCCCGGCGGCGCGCAGCGCCCGGTTGACGTGCACCGGGCGGCTGACGTCGGTGATGCCGTACTCCGACAGCGCGACGACGGTCGCACCGCGTGCGGCGGCCGCGTCCAGCAGCGGGCCCAGCGTGGCGTCCAGTTCGGCGGCGGCAGCCGCGGCCTGCGGCGCGGACGGACCGAAGCGCTGCAGGTCGTAGTCGAGGTGCGGGACGTACACCAGGGTCAGGTCCGGGTTGCGGGTGGCCATCACGTGCACGGCCGCCGCGGCGATCCAGGCCGAGGAGGCGATGCCCGCGCCCGGCCCCCAGTAGCTGAACAGCGGGAACGTCGGCAGCTCGTCGTGCAGCTCGGCCGGGATCGTGTAGCAGTCGGGGTCCTTGCGGCCGTCGGCGCGGTAGATCGGGCGGGGCGTGATCGTCCAGTCGACGTCCGCGCCCATGGCATACCACCAGCAGATGTTGGCCACGGTGTAGCCGGGCCGCTCGCGGCGCACCGCGTCCCAGACCCGCTCCCCCTCGACGAGCGCGTGGCTCTGCCGCCACAGCAGCACCTCGCCGAGGTCGCGGAAGTACCAGCCGTTGCCGACGATGCCGTGCCCCGCCGGGGTCTCGCCGGTGAGGAAGGTGGCCTGCACCGAGCAGGTCACCGCGGGCACGACCGGGTCGAGCCGGGCGGTGAACCCGCCGGCGAACGCGGCACGCAGCCGCGGCATGTGCGCCAGCAGCCGGGGCGTCAGCCCGACCACGTTCAGCACGACGAGTGGCTTCATCAGCAGACCCCCAGGGCGGCGAACTGGTCGCGGGCGAAGGCGAGTTCGGCGGCGATGCCCTCGGCCAGCCCGGCGTCGTCGACGGGACGGGCCGACGGCGGCAGCACGTCCCAGGTGTACGTCTCGACCTCGAAGTGGTCGCAGTCGCTGCTGGTCAGCAGCGCCGCCAGGCCCTCGCGCAGCACCGTGGAGCTGGTGCGCAGCGGGTCGAGCGCGGCGGCGTGCAGCGGCGCGTGGAAGTGGATGCGCCACGGTCCGGGCGCGTCGGAGGCCAGGGCCTGCGGCAGGTCGTCGAAGCGCTCGCCGGCCGAGCTGCGGGTCTGGTGCAGGAACCGCGGTTCGGCGTACGCCGCCAGCACCTGCCGGGCCGCCTGCGGGTCCTCGACTTCGAGAGCCTGCGACACCTGCACCTTGACCACGGCGACCCCGGCCGCCTTGAGCTTGGCGACTGCGTCGACCGGGTCCTCCCAGCCGCAGGCCAGGTGCGCCAGGTCGACGCAGACGCCCAGGTGCTCGCTGGCGACCGCGGACAGCGCCGCGACGGCCTGGTCGGTGGACTCGACCACGCAGCCGGGCTCGGGCTCCAGCGCGACCCGGATCGGGCGCTCGCCCCGGGCCAGGCCCGCGGCCAGCTCGTCGAGCTGCGCCTTGGCGGCCCGGAAGCGGCGGCGGTCCCACGGCTCGCGCCAGGCCAGCGGCAGCGTCGAGATGGAACCGCGGGCGGCGTCGTCGGGCAGCAGCTCGGCCAGCACGAGCGCCAGGTCCAGGGTGTATCGCAGCCGCCGCGGGTCGGTCCAGTCCGGCAGATACACGTCGTGCTTGACCACCGGCGCCTGGAAGGCCTGGTACGGGAAGCCGTTGAGGGTCACCGTCTCCAGCCCGCGCACGGTCAGCTCGCGGCGCAGCCGCGCCCGCAACTGCGGCTGCTCGGCCAGAGCGCGGGCGACCGGGGCGGCCAGCCACAGGCCGAGCCCGAGCAGGTCGACGCCCAGGCGCTCGCGCACCGGCACGGCGAACCGGTCGAGCTGGGAGAGCACCCCGTCGAAGTCCTCCGCGGCGTGCACGTTCGTGCAGTACGCCAGGTGCACCGTCGCACCGTCGGCGTCGCGCAGCCGCATCACGAACCCCCGCGCAGGATCGAGTTGCCCGCGAAGGTGCCCTCGGTGGCCACGTCGTCGAGGTCGAGTCGGCCGGACTGGCCGTAGAACTCGACCGGGTTGCGCCACAGCACCCGGTCGACGTCGTCGTCGCTGAACCCGGCCGCCAGCATCGCCTCGCCCGTACGCAGGGTGAGCAGCGGATCGGACTTGCCCCAGTCGGCGGCCGAGTTGACCAGCATCCGCTCCAGGCCGTACTCGCGCAGGATCGCGACCATCCGGTCCGGCGACATCTTGGTGTCGGGGTAGATGGAGAAGCCCATCCAGCAGCCGCTGCCGGCGACCTCGCCGACGGTCGGCTCGTTCAGGTGGTCGAGCACGACCAGGCCCGGGTCGATGCCGGACTCCTTGACCACGTCGAGGCTGCGCCGGGTGCCGACGACCTTGTCCCGGTGCGGGGTGTGCACCAGCGCGGGCAGCTCGTGCGCGCGGGCCAACTCCAGCTGCGCCGCGAACACCTCGTCCTCCTCCGGCGTCATCGAGTCGTACCCGGTCTCGCCCACCGCGACGACCCGGTCCTTTTCCAGGTAGCGCGGCAGCAGGGCCAGCACCTCGCGGCAGCGCGGGTCGTTGGCCTCCTTCGGGTTCAGCGCGATGGTGCAGTGGTGCCGGATGCCGTACTGGCTCGCCCGGAACGGCTCCCACCCGATGAGCGCGTCGAAGTAGTCGGTGAACGAGCCGGTGTTGGTGCGGGGCTGGCCGAGCCAGAAAGCCGGCTCGACCAGCGCTCGCACCCCAGCCGCCGCCATCCGCTCATAGTCGTCGGTGGTGCGCGAGGTCATGTGGATGTGCGGATCGAAGATGCGCATCAATGCAGCCTCTCCAGGAGGTCGACGGCGTCGTCGGGCATGGTGCGGCCGGCCGCCTCGCGCTCGCGGCGCAATGCCGCCAGCATCCGGCCCAGCTCGGCGTCGGCCCGCTGCGCCAGTCCGTCGACGCCGGACAGCGGCAGGCCCATGAACACGCTCTTGAGCACGCCCTGACGCCACTCGGCGTCGGGCAGGTCCCGGGCGGCGGGGCCGAGCGCGGCGGCCACCAGCCGGGTGTCGTTGCTGCGCAACGCGTCGCGGACCAGGTCCGGCTGCGGGTAGGCCAGCAGCACCGCCCGCTTCTCGTCGTTGTCGCCGTAGCGGTAGAGCTGCTCGGCCTCGTCGGAGGTGAGCGTGACGGCGCCGAGCAGTCGCACCCGGACGTCCTCGGCGGCGGCGCGGCCGACCCGGCGGCGGGCCGCGGGCAGCAGCGTCGCGATCGCGGCCGGGTCGCGGGCGAGCTGGTCGAGCGCGTCGCCGAGCCACTGTACGGCGCGCAGGAAGCTCAGCGAGCGGGCGGCGACGTCGGGGGCGGCGTGCGAGTGCCGGGGCAGTTCCACGGCGACCAGGCCGCGGTAGCCGGTCTCGGCCAGCGCCCGCAGCACCGGCGGGAAGTCGATCTCGCCGTCGCCGAATTCCAGGTGCTCGTGCACGCCCCGGCGCATGTCGTCGATCTGCACGTTGACCAGGTACGGCCCGGCGATGCGCACGCATTCGGCGACGTCGGCGGGCTCGTTGGCGCGGCAGTGCCCGATGTCGAGGGTCAGTTTGAGGCCCGCGCCGACCAGCTCGCGCAGCCGCGTCCAGTCGGCCAGCGTCTCGACGAGCATGCCCGGCTCGGGTTCGAAGCCCACCGCCACGCCGCGCTCGGCGGCGTACGCGACGACCTCGGCGCAGCCCTCGGCCAGCAGCTGCCAGGCGACCTCGGCCGACACGTGCGCCGGTCGCACCCCCGCCCAGAACGACACGGCTTCGGCGTGGAGCCCGGCGGCGATGTCGATCGCGCGTTTGAGGAAGTCGACGCGGCGGTGGGCGTCGTCGTGCAGGAACGTGGGCGCGTGCTTGCGCCGCGGGTCGAGCAGGTAGCGCGCCCCGGTCTCCACGACCACGCCCAGCTCACGCTCGGCGAGCAGCCGCGCGGTCCGGGCGACCTGGTCTTTCACATCGGGGGCGTACGGGTCCAGGTGCGCGTGGTCGAGCGTCAGCGCGACGCCCGCGTAGCCCAGCTCGGCGATCACGTCGAGCGCGTCGGCCAGCCGGTGGTTGGCGAATCCGTTGGTGCCGTAGCCGAAGCGCAGGCTCATGTCGCTGACACCTTCCTCGCGAGCTTGGCCGCGGCCGGGGCGGCGGTCGCGACCACGGCTCCGACCAGCGGTTTCCCGTCCCGTGCGATGAGCGCGCCCTGCAGCGCGGGCAGGGAGGTGATCCCTGCCCCGACCGCGGCGCGCACCCGGCCCGCGTCGGGGTGGCGCAGCACCTCGCGCTGGGCCTTGCCGAAGCGGGTGGCGTACCAGCCCGCCAGTACCGCGGGCAGCCAGCCGCCGCTGCGGCCCGCGGCATGCGTGGCCACCGCCGCGGTCGCGGTCATGGTCAGCGCGGGCAGCACCCGGTCGGTGCCGCTGACCTCCCGCCGCGACAGCGCGGTGACGGCGTAGGTGTGCGCGGCGACGGCCAGCGCCGGGCGGGCGGCCTTGCGCAGGTCGCCGGTGCTCGCGCCGAGCAGCACGTCCAGTCCCCGGCACAGCGCCATCCCGGCGGGCCCGGCCGGGGAGTTCTTCCACCTGATGTCGTACGCCCACACCGCCCCGGCGAGCAGCCCCGCGGTGGCCAGGGTGCGCTTTCCGCCGCTGGCCGCGGCCAGGGCGAGCCCGGCCACGGTCAGGCCGCCCGCGATGGCCAGTGCTGTATCCGGGCTGATCCGCCCGGACGGGATGGGCCGCTCGGGCCGCTCGACGGCGTCGAGTTCCCGGTCGGCCCAGTCGTTGGCGGCCATGCCACCCCAGTACAGGCAGACCGACGCCGCGGCGATGCCCGCGGTGCGCGCGTCCAGCGTGCCCGCCGCGGTCGCGCCCGCGACCGCGTCACCGGGCACCGACAGCGCGGCCGGCGCCCGGACGAGCTGGGCCAGGTCACGCAGTCTCATCGCGGCCCTCAACGGGCTGTGGCCAGGCCTGCACCCATTCGCACAGGTCGCGCCACTGCTCGGCCAGCCCGTGCGGCACCTGCCCGATCGGGTCCTTGAAGAAGAAGGCCAGCTCCGGCAGCGGCCCGGACAGGCCCTGGGCGTGCGCCGCGGCGGTGAGCCGGGCCAGGTCCAGCACCAGCGGCGCGGCCAGCGCCGAGTCGCAGCCGTGCCAGGTGAACTCGAGCCGCATGCGGCTGCCGAGGAAGCCGCTGAAGGTGATGAGGTCCCAGGCGGTCTTCAGGTCGCCGATGTCGGGCACGTAGTCGATGCGGGTGTGCCCCTCCGGCTCGTAGCCCAGCGTCTCCCGCAGCACCCGCTGCTTGCTGGCGACCTTGGCCGCGTTGGCCTCCGGCCGGGCCAGCGTCGCGCCGTCGCCGCCGCCGAGCAGGTTGGTGCCCGACCAGGACCGCACCTGCAGGTTGCGCATGGCGAACATCGGCGCGAGCACCGACTTGAGCAGGGTCTCGCCGGTCTTGCCGTCGCTGCCCGCATACGGCACGCCGTGCCGCGCCGCGAGCTGGTCGAGCGCGGGCAGCCGGGCTCCGGTGGACGGGGTGAAGTCGACGTAGGAGCAGCCCGCGGTGAACGCGGCGTAGGCGTAGCGGGCGCTGGGCGGCAGCACCTGCTCGTGGTGCAGCACCGCGGCGAGCGCGGCGGCGTCGGCGTGCGCCGGGTGGTCGGGCGGGATGGCTTCGGTCGAGGACACGTTCACCACGACGACGCGGGCGAGCCCGTGGCGTTCGCGGAAGTCCACGAGGTCGGCGGCGATGCGGGCGATGGTGTCGTGCTGGGTGGGGCCGTCGGGCGCGTGCCGCACGTCGGGTTCGACGGCGGCCAGCTCGTCGGCGACGGCGGCGACCACCGCCGCGGGCAGCACGCCGGCCGCGACGAGCGAGTGCGCCTTCTTGACCAGCGCCACACAGGACACGTCGTGGCCGCCGAAGACCAGATCGGACAGGGCCGGCAGCGCCGGGTGGCGCAGCGGGGGCAGTTCGGTGACACAGCCGATGGGATCGGCGAGCGAGGCCCGCACCGCCAGCGCGCCGACGATGCTGGTGACCGCGACCGAACCGCGGGCGCCGACGAGCCAGATACCAGTACGCACAGGACCTCCTGTAACGCGATCGTGGCGGTCATATTAAATCTAGATCTGCAAAAGTTTCTAGATGACGATCTGTACTTTTTTCTGATCTAGCAAAAGTTTCGTGCGAATGAGCAAATCAGAGGGTCGCCGGGCCGAAAGTTGACGCGGCGACCTTCCCCCGCCGGACGAATTCCTATAGGATTCGACGTCGATAGATATCGGATCCGAGTTTCGGCGACCGGCTCCGGTTCGCGGGTGAGAACCCGGGAATGCCGTCAGCAGGGGCGTGCCCGCGCCCCCGACCCGAGGACGCGTCATGTCTGGTCGCCGAACCCCCGCGTGGCCCTCGCCCGCGTGTACGGCCGTCCGGATCCGCGCGCCTCACGGCGTCCGCCGGTCCGACCCCGCCCACCGCGCTACCCTCATCGAAGGAGCGAGCCACATGCGAAAACGCGTACTGTCCCTGGTCGCCGGCCTGGTCACGGTCCTGGCGACGACGCTGTTCGCGCCGGCGACCCCAGCGTCGGCCGCCCCGCTGACCAAGGTGCTGGTCTTCTCGAAGACCGCCGGCTTCCGCCACTCGTCCATCCCCAACGGCATCGCCGCGATCCAGGCGCTCGGCAGCGCCAACGGCTTCACGGTGACCGCCACCGAGGACGCGAACCAGTTCACCGCGGCCAACCTGCCCCAGTTCCAGGCCGTGATCTGGCTGTCGACCACCGGTGACGTACTCAACGCGACCCAGCAGACCGCGTTCCAGAACTACATCGCGGCGGGCGGCGGCTACGTCGGCGTGCACGCCGCCGCCGACACCGAATACGACTGGCCCTGGTACGGCGGGCTGGTCGGGGCGTACTTCCACTCCCACCCCGCCATCCAGAACGCCCAGGTGCGGGTCGAAGCCCCGGTCAACGCCTCGACGGCACACCTGCCGACGGCCTGGACGCGCAGCGACGAGTGGTACAACTACCGCACCAACCCGCGCTCGGCCGCCCGCGTGCTGATGAACCTCAACGAGGGCAGCTACACCGGCGGCAACATGGGCGACCACCCGATCACCTGGTGCGCCAACTACGGCGGCGGCCGGGCCTGGTACACCGGCCTCGGCCACACCGAGGCCAGCTACACCGACAGCAACTTCACCCGCATGCTGCTCGGCGGCATCCAGATCGCCGCCGGAGCGGTCGCCGCCGACTGCTCCCCCGGCACGCCCCCGGCCCCCGGGATCAGCCTGCGCGCACGGGCCAACAACAAGTTCGTCACCGCCCCCAACGGCGGGGCGGGCGCGCTGATCGCCAGTGCCACCGCAGCCGGCACCGCCGAGCGGTTCGAGATGGTCGACCGGGGCGGCGGCAACATCGCACTGCGCGCCCTGGTCAACGCACGTTACGTCTGCGCGGACAACGCCGGCGCCAACCCGCTCATCGCCAACCGCACCGCGGTCGGCGGCTGGGAGACCTTCGCACTGATCCGCAACTCCAACGGCTCGGTGAGTTTGCGGGCCCAGGCGAACGGGAAGTACGTCGTCGCAGAGAACGGCGGCGCGGCGGCATTGATCGCCAACCGCACCTCGATCGGCCCGTGGGAACAGTTCGACCTGGTCAGCCCATAGTTTGGGGGGGTCAGGCCACCCGGTGAGACCGGGTGGCCCGGCCCCGCTTTGGGATTTGTCACACAACTGTCATCGTTCGCAGGGTTATCTACGCGCTGGGTGGGGAATGGCTGCACTCACCGGCAAGGAGGTACCCAGGTGGAAGACATGGTCCCGGCGACCGCGGCACAGGCAGTGCCGCTGGTGGAAGTGCAGGTCAAGGGCGATCTGGATGCGCAGGCCGCACCGGAGGTGAACCGCCTTCTCGAACAGGCGCTGGCACTGCGTCCCCAGCAGATCGTCGTCGACCTGGCCGACTGCGACACGATCGACGCGGCGGGCATCCTGCTGCTGATGGACGCCCACCGGCGTGCCGTGCGCGACGGCGGCAGCGTCGCGCTGCGCTCGCCGTCCGAGCAGGCCCGGCGCGCCCTGCGGCTGGCCAAGGTCGACCGGATCATGCAGCTGCTGCCGTATCCGAACGTGGCGCTGACCCCGGCCGGGCAGGTGGTCCTGTGACCGCGCGCTACGACCTGATCGTGGCCGGCGACCGGGTGCCCGCCGCCGACCCCGACGACAGCAGCGACCACGTGGACGTCGCGCTGGCGTCGCTGCGGCCGTTCGTGGCCGCGCACGGCGGGGCCTGGGCGGCCGTGCCCGACGGCACCAACCCGCCGGACGCCGACGCGCTGCACGTCGACGCCGACGGCGACGACGCGCGGATGGGCGCGGGGTTGCTGCGCGCGCTGTACCAGCACCAGCAGGCCGACTTCCCGCCTGGCTGGTTCGAGCCGTACGAGCAGGCCAACACCGCCATCGCCGACGCCGTGGCCGGATCCGCGGCGCTCGGCGGCACGGTCTGGGTGCACGGCCACCAGCTCCAGCTGCTGCCGCGTCTGCTGCGCCGGCGGCGGCCCGACCTCGCCACCGCCGTGCACCTGCACACTGCCTTCCCGCCCGCGGAGTCGTTCGCGCGGCTGCCCGAGCACCGCGAGCTGCTGGCCGGGCTGCTCGGCGCGGACGTCGTCGCGCTGCCGCACGACCGCGCCGTGGACAACCTGCTCGACCTGGCCGGACGCGTGCACGGGCTGCCGGTGCGCGACAACCAGATCGCGGTGGGCAACCACCGGGTGCGGGTGCTGGCCTGCGCGCTGCCCGCCGACACCGGCGGCATGCGGCGGCTGGCCCGGCGGCCGCAGGTGCGCGAGCGCGCCGGACAGATCCGCGACGCGATGCGGGTCGGCGGGCCGGTGCTGCTGTCGATCGCCGGCTGGGATCCCGCCGACGCCGTCGAGCAGCGCCTGCACGCCTTCGATCGTTTCCTGGCCGAGCACCGGCCCGAGCCCGGCACGGTGGCGCTGCTGCACGTGGCGTGCGGCGACCCGCACACCCCGGACGAGCTGGACCAGCGCGAACGGGTGGACCGCCTGATCGCGAAGATCAACGGTACGCATGCCAGCGTCGGCCAGGCCGTCGTGCACTACGTACGCGACAACCCCGACCGCCGCGAGCTGGCCGCGCTGTACCTGGCCTGCGACGGGCTGCTGGCCACCCCCGTGCACCACGGCGCGGTGAACCCGGCGCACGAGTTCGTCGCGGCGCGCGGCGAGCGCGGCGCGACCGTCGTGCTCAGCGAGCTGACGAGCGACGCCGCGGACGTGCCCGGGGCGATCGTGGTCAACCCGCACGACACGGCCGCCTACGCCGAGGCCGTCGCGACGGCCGTGGGCCTGTGCGGTCCCGCGCCCCAGGCCGGTCCGGCGCCCGCAGAGCCGGGCCTGGACAGCTGGGCCCGGCACGTGCTCGCCGTGGTGCGCGCCCGGGCCTCGGTCGTGCCCGCCCAGGCGGGCGGCCGGCCGCGGCGGCTGCCCGCCACGCCCGCGCACACCCGCCCGACCGTCCCCGACCGTGTCGAGCACCTGGGCCCGACGCCGGGTGCCACGCCCGGACGCGCCGCGTCCCGGCCGGGCCGGACGTGATGTCCGCCGTCCGGGTGCGATCTGGACGGCGGACGGCAACGGGAAGGAAGACAGATCCGCCGTGACACCGATGCTCGACCAGTCGCAACTGCTCCGCCGGGCGCACGGCTGCATGCTCATGGCAGCCCGGGCCGACCTGCTGGCCGCGCCGCTGCACGACGCCACCATGCCGGATCCGGCACGGGTGGAGGCCGTGCTGCGCGGCCGGCGCGCCCGGCAGACGCAGCCCAGCGCGGCCGCCACCCAGCTGCTGATCCTCGCCGAGCACCTGGGCCGGCACGCGGGCCGGGTGCATGACGACGCGCTCGCCCTGGAGCTGGCCCGGGAGTGGCCGGCGGACCGGCCCGAGCTGGCCGACACCGGCACGGCGCGGGTGCTGTCCGCGGTGCGCCGCGGCGTCCGCTGGTCGCAGGTGGCCCCGACGGTCCACGACGGACAGGGCAGCTTCGGCAGCGTCGCCGCGGTGCGGGCGGGCGCCGTGGGCCTGCTGCCCGACGCCGGTATGGGCACGGTCGCCGCCCTGGCCCGCCGTACGGCCGGGATCACGCACGCGCATCCGCTGGCCCGCGACGCGGCCGCCGCCACGGCGACCGCGGTGGCGCTCGCCGCGCGCGGGCAGCCGCTGGCGCCCGCCGACAAGTACCACTTCCTCGACCTGGTCACCGCGCAGCTGCGGACCAGCGAGTTCCGGGCCGCGCTCGGGGAGGTGCAGACGCTGGTCCGCCATCGCAGCGCCCCGGCCGACGCGGCCGCGACGGTCGGTTCCGGACGCACCGCGCTGCGCTGCGTGCCCGCCGCGCTGACGGCGTTCCTGCGCCACCCGGACGATCCGATCGCCGCCATCCGGTACGCGATGATGATGGGCGGGCAGGCCCGCACCGTGGCGACGATCGTCGGCGCGGTCAGCGGGGCCCGCCACCCGGAGCACAGCCTGGCCATGGCGGCCCGCCCCGACGTCACCCGGGGGTTGCGCATCCAGGCCGCCGCCGCGGCGCTGGCCCGGTTGGCGACCGGCCGCCGGGCGGGCGGGCTGCGGCGGGGCCGTCCCGAGGGCGGCCCCGCACCGCAGCTCAGCCCCAGTTCTGGCCGGCGGGCTGGCGGGTGACCGCGTTGATCCGGTTGAAGAAGTTGGTCGTCGCGATCCACAGCACCAGCGAGGCGAGTTCGGCCTCGCCGAAGTGCTTGGCGGCCGCCTCCCAGACCTGGTCCGGCACCGCGTCGCCCTTGTCGGCCAGCCGGGTGGCGTGCTCGGCGAGGTCCAGCGCGGCGCGTTCGGCCTCGGTGAAGTAGTCGGTCTCGCGCCAGGCCGCGACCGAGAACAGCCGCTCGTCGGTCTCGCCGGCCTGGCGCATGCCGCGCGCGCCGGAGTCGACGCACGCGCTGCAGCCGTTGATCTGGCTGGCCCGCAGGTGCACCAGGTCCAAGGTGGACTTGGCCAGGCCCGCGGAGTGGGCGGCCTTGTAGATCAGGTTGATGCCCTTCACGGCGTCCGGCAGCAGGGCGGCGGGGTTGGTCATCCGGGACTGCATGGCTTCTCCTCCATTAGGATCTTGCTCGCCGGGCCTGTCACATCGGCCCGATCTCGTTCGTCATCGGTATGACGGGCCGCTTTCCGAAGATGTGACAGATGTGGCCTGGATCACGATTCAGGAGGTATGTACGACATGCACGAGCAGGACAGGCTGGCCGAGCGTTTCGAGCAGGACCGTGGACGGCTGCGTGCGGTGGCGCTGCGGATGCTCGGCTCCTCGGCCGAGGCCGACGACGCCGTACAGGAGGCCTGGCTGCGGCTGAGCCGCACCGACGTCGACGAGGTCGGCAACCTCAGCGGCTGGCTGACCACGGTCGTCGGCCGTATCTGCCTGGACATGCTCCGCTCGCGCAGCACCCGGCGCGAGGACCTGCTCGACGACACCGCCGACGCCGACCTGCCGCCGCTCGCGGCGACAGGGGCCGACCCCGAGCAGGAGGCGGTGCTGGCCGACTCGGTCGGGCTCGCGCTGCTGGTCGTGCTCGACACGCTCTCCCCCGCCGAGCGGCTGGCGTTCGTGCTGCACGACATGTTCGCGGTGCCGTTCGACGAGCTCGCCCCGGTCATCGGCAAGTCCCCCGACGCGGCCCGGCAGCTGGCCAGCCGCGCCCGCCGCCGGGTGCAGGGGCAGGCCCCGACCGGCGACGTCGACCAGGCCCGCCGGCGCGAGATCGTCGAGGCGTTCCTGTCCGCCGCCCGCGAGGGCCGCTTCGAGGCCCTGCTCACCGTGCTCGACCCCGACGTGGTGATGCGCGCCGACGCGACCGCCGTGGCGTACGGCTCCAAGGGCGAACTGCGCGGCGCGGACACCGTCGCCGGCTACTGGAACGGCATGGCCGCCGAGGCACGCACCGCGCTGCTCGACGGCGTCGTCAACGCGGTCTGGGCACCGGGCGGCAAGGTGCGCGTGGCGCTGGCCTTCACCGTCGTAGACGGCCGCATCGCCGCCATCGACCTCACCGCCGACCGCGACCGCCTCGCCGACCTCGACGTCGCGATCCTCTGACCGGGCCGCCGCGCCGCAAGATCGTTGTCTGGTGTCGAAACGTGTGGTATCGCCGCGCATTTCGACACCAGACAGCGATCTTGGCCGGATGGTCGGAGCCAGGTACAGCCGGCCGGTGACGGAGGCGCGTCAGCCGCCGTCGCGCAGGCGGCCGATCTCCGTCATCAGGTAGCGCAGCTCGGGGGCGCTGGACGTGGCGACCGCGGCGGCGCGCAGTTGCTCGATCGCGGCCGGCCGGTCACCGGCCATCTCCAGCAGGTGGCCGCGCACGGCGGCCAGGCGGTGGTGGCCGGCCAGCGGCCCGTCGAGGGTGTCGAGCACCTTCAGGCCCGCCTGCGGACCGTCCACCATCGCCAGGGCCACGGCGCGGTTGAGGGTGACCATCGGGTTGGGCTGGATGCGCTCCAGCACGCCGTACAGGGCGAGGATCTGGGGCCAGTCGGTCTCGGCCGCCGTGGCCGCCTCGTCGTGCACGGCCGCCACGGCCGCCTGCAGCTGGTACGGCCCCACGGCGCGCTGCCGCAGCGCGGCGCTGACCAGGTCGACACCCTCGGCGATCGCCGCCCGGTCCCAGCGGGCGCGGTCCTGCTCGGGCAGCGGGATCAACTCTTCGTGCGGGCCGGTGCGCGCGTCGCGGCGGGCGTCGTTCAGCAGCATCAGCGCCAGCAGCCCGGTGACCTCGGGCTCGCCCGGCAGCAGCCGGTGCACCTCGCGGGCGAGCCGGATCGCCTCTTTGGACAGGTCGGTGCGCACCAGCTCGCGGCCGCCGCTGCTCGCGTACCCCTCACTGAAGATCAGGTAGAGCACGTGCAGCACGGCGTCCAGGCGCGGGCGCCAGTCCGCGCCCGATGGCAGCCGGAACGGCTCGCCGGAGGCATGGATGCGCTGCTTGGCGCGGCTGATCCGCTGGCCCATGGTGGCTTCGGGCACCAGGAACGCGGCGGCGATCTCGGCGGTGGTGAGGCCGCCGACCGCGCGCAGCGTCAGCGCGATCGCCGACGCGGGCGTCAGCGCCCGGTGGGTGCACATGAACAGCAGCTGCAGCGTGTCGTCACGGTCCGCGGCGCTCTCGTCCGCCGCGGTCGCCGTCACGGGTGCCCAATCCTGCTCCTCGCGGCGGCGGCGGGCGTCGTCGCCGCGCCACATGTTGATCAGGCGCCGGGAGGCGGTGGCGATCAGCCAGGCCTCGGGGCTGTCCGGCAGCCCGTCGGCCGGCCAGTGCTGGTGTGCCGCGAGCAGCGCCTCCTGCACGGCGTCCTCGGCGGTGTCGAAGTCGCGGTACTTGCGCGCGACCACGGCGAGGACCCGCGGCGCGAGCTCGCGCAGCAGGTCCTCGATCGACCGGTCGGCCATCGCGGGTCAGGCGTCGGCCTGCGGCGGGCCCACGATCGGGCGCACCTCGATCGGGATGCCGAGCGGCGCGCCGTCCTTGCCGGGCGCGGACGACGCCTTGGCCGCAATCTCGTACGCCCGCTCGGGGTTCGCGCAGTCGACGATCCAGAAGCCGATCAGGAACTCCTTGGCCTCGGGGAACGGACCGTCGGTGACCGCGGGCGCGCCCTTGCCGTCGTGGCGGACGATGCGGGCCTGGTCGGGGAAGGTCAGCCCCTCGTTGAAGACCATCTCGCCGGCCTCGCGCAGTTCGCGGTCGAAGTCGTGCTGGAACTCGATGTGCCGCTTCACGTCCTGCTGCGACCAGTTCATGATGCCCTCGGTGGCGTCCTGGCCCGTGTGCATCATGATCATGTACTTCATGTCCGTACTCCTCCTGGCGATCCGTGGTGGCGGCGGCCGCCCGTCGGGCCTGTCCCGCCACCCTCTCACCGGGTAGACACCGCCGGTCGCGCGCCTTCGACATCCCCGCGGCACATTTTTCAAGATTTTTTCTGGAGGACGTATGGCCTGGTCGGGCATGGTCAGGGGCCCCGTCCAGTGGAACGGAGCCCCTGAGCCGGGCCGGGCCTCAGTCCGGCCAGCTGCCGGTGAGCGCCTTCACGCCGTGCGCGCCGCCGCGGTCGACCGCGGCCTTGACCAGCCCGAAGACCGCGCCCTGCAGCGCCGCGGCGAGCAGGATCTCGGTCCACCCTTTCGTCGGGTCGGTGGCGTGCGGCGCCTCGCGCTTGCCTGACACGATCCGCCAGACCTGCTTGAACGCCACTCCGGCCACGGCACCGGCCACGACGCCGCTCACCATCCCGATCGGCCTGTACACCACCTTCTGCGTGTTCATGGCAGCCGCATACCCGCTTCAGCAGTGCGTAACGCTGAAACCCCGATCCAGCAAGGCCGGCAGGAAAGCCGTCACTCAGCGGCGTACCTGGTTTCGACGTCTTCCTTGACCACCGTGGGCGGCGATGCGCCACCGATGCCGGCGAAGTACGACGGCGACCACAGGCGGCCACCCCCAGGTAGCGGCGCAGGTGCGTGACGTCTTCCTGGCGCAGATAGCGGGCCGATTGGCCAGCTTCGAAAGAGCGACGGCGGGGGTAATGCATGAGTAGGTGCAGGTGGTCACTGTCGCCGTTGCACTCGCGTAACTCGGCGCAGAATTCGGTGCACACCGATCGCATGGTCTCTTTGCGCGGGTGAGGATCGGGTCGATGAGTGTTCCGCGACGGTTTCTAGTGGTGAAGACCAAGTGCGCATCCAGGTTGTAGACGCTACAGCCACGCCGCAATCCCGACGCGGGCCCCATAGACGCGACAGTCCAAAAGATATAGTGGTCTGGTGAAGCTGGTCGTGCAGGTCAAGCTCCTGCCGACGCCCGAGCAGGCGTCGGCGCTGGAGTCGACCCTGCGTGCCTGCAACACTGCGGCCTGCGCGGTGGCTGCCGTGGCCCGCCAGAAGGGCGTCTACCGCAACTACGACCTGCGCAAACACGTCTACCAGGCCATCAAGGACCAGCATCGGCTCGGCGCGCAAGCGGCCCAGCACGTCATCAAGAAGGTCAGCGACTCGTACCAGGCGTTGAAGGCGAACATCCGGGCCGGGAACTTGGGCAAGCCGGGATCGAAACGCCGCTGCAGCGCCGAGGCCAAACCGATCTCGTTCCGGTGGGACGCCGCGCAGCCCTACGATGCGCGGATGCTGTCCTGGCAGCCAGACGCTCGAACCGTGTCGATCTGGACGGTCGACGGCCGGCTCAAGTGTGTCGCGTACACGGGGTCGCCGGATCAGCTCAAAGCCGTCGCGACCCTGCCTGTCGGGGAGTGCGACCTGGTGCACCGTGACGGCATGTGGTTCCTCTACGCGACAGTCGAGGTGCCCGAGCCGGAGCTGATCGACCCGGCCGGGTTCCTCGGTGTCGACATGGGCATCGCCAACATCGCCTACGACTGCGACGGCAACCGCTACGCCGGAACCCGGCTCAACGGCTACCGCCGACGGCAACTGCGGCTGCGCAAGCGACTACAGGCCAAAGGCACCAAATCGGCCCGCAGACTGCTCGCCAAACGCCGCCGCAAGGACGCCCGGCATGCCGCGGACGTCAACCACTGCATTGCCAAGACCATCGTGACCGAGGCTGTACGCACCGGCCGCGGGATAGCCGTCGAGAACCTGACGGGCATCCGCGACCGGGTCCGGCTCCGCAAGCCCCAACGGGTCACCCTGTCCTCATGGTCTTTCCACCAACTCGGCGCGTTCCTGACCTACAAAGCCCGCCGAGCCGGTATACCGCTGGCCAAAGTCGATCCCCGGTACACCTCCCAGGCCTGCCACCGGTGCGGACACCGCGACAAGCGCAACCGGCCCGACCAGGAAACCTTCACCTGTCGATCGTGCAGGGTCGTTGCCCACGCCGATCACAATGCAGCCCTCAACATCGCCCAGCGCGGTGTCGAGGACTGGGGCGCAGTCAACCGCCCGCACGCGGCCTGACCTCGCGCCCAGCGGGGAAGAGACCTGCAAGCCTGGCCCTCAGGGCCGGGTAGGTGACCCCACGCGTACCGCCAGCTTGCCGACGCTGCCGGCGGCGAAGTCGGCGAAGGCCTGCGGCACCTCGTCCAGGTGGTAGATGCGCCGCACCGGCACCTCCAACCGGCCCGCGGCCACCTGAGCGGCCAGGTGCTCCAGGCCGGCCGGGGCGAGGTCGGCGTTGACCGGCAGCGCGACCACGTCGTGCACGCTCATCTGGTCCTGGCCGATGCCGAGCAGCGTGGTGAACCGGCCGCCCGGCGCGATCAGCTCGGCCAGCGCGAACGGGTCGCCGGCCCGGTGCACCGCCGCCTTGACACCACCCGGCGCGATGCGGCGACCTGCCCGATGATGTCGCCGGTGCGGTCGATGACGTAGTGCGCGCCGAAGCGGCGTACCAGCTGGGTGCCCTCGCCGGGCTCGGCGGTCGCCAGCACGACGGCCCCACGCGCGGCCGCCAGTTGCACCGCGAGGCTGCCCACGCCGCCGGTCGCGCCCGCGATCAGCACGGTTTCGCCCGGCTGCGGCGCGATGGAGTCGACGACCGTGGCGGCGGCCGCGCCCGCCAGGCCGAGCGCCCCGGCGGTGGTGAGGTCCAGACCGTCGGGCACCCGGGCCAGGCTCGTGGACGGCCGATCAGCTCGCGGTCACCGCCGGAAGCTGCGACGACAGCGCCGCCTCGGCTTGCTATCGCAGATCCACATCGGAGCGGTGTCGATCTCATAGAGAGCGCTCTCTTGACGGGAGCTGTAGTCCGTCCTAACGTGACGGTTGTCAATTTATTAACAGTGCTTACCAAAAGTGTTCTGCCCGGAACTCCTGGTAGCACGCCCCACACGCTCCTGGGAGGTAGTCCCATGCGCAGACCGACCCGACTGCTGGCCCGGCTGACCGTGGCCGCGCTCGCCGCCGCCGGCCTCACCGTGCCCGCCACCGTCATCACCGCCACCCCCGCCCTCGCCGTCGGCCCGCAGACCTGGTCCGACGAGTTCAACGCGGCCGCCGGCACGCCCGTCAACGGCAGCAAGTGGAAGTTCGACATCGGCGGCGGCGGCTGGGGCAACAACGAGCTGCAGTACTACACCAACAGCACCAGCAACGCCGTGCACGACGGCGCGGGCAACCTCGTCATCACCGCCCGCCGCGAGAACCCCGCCGGCTACGGCTGCTGGTACGGCAGCTGCCAGTACACCTCCGCCCGCCTGCTCACCGCCGACCGGTTCACCCAGACCTACGGCCGGTACGAGGCCCGCATCAAGATCCCGCGCGGGCAGGGCATCTGGCCCGCGTTCTGGATGCTGGGCAGCGACATCGGCACCAACCCGTGGCCTAACAGCGGCGAGATCGACATCATGGAGAACATCGGCAAGGAGCCCGGCACCGTCCACGGCAGCCT
Organism: Catellatospora paridis; assembly: GCF_009720365.1. GTDB lineage: Bacteria > Actinomycetota > Actinomycetes > Mycobacteriales > Micromonosporaceae > Catellatospora > Catellatospora paridis. Next base: position 82,782 of record NZ_WBZD01000042.1, read on the forward strand.
GCACGGGCCCGGCTACTCCGGATGCTGCTCACTGACCGGCCAGTACACCCTGCCCGGCGGAGCCCGGCTCGCCGACGCCTTCCACACCTACACCGTGGACTGGGCGCCCGACTCGGTGACCTGGTACATCGACGGCATCCAGTACTCCCGCAAGACCCGCGCCGACGCGGGCAGCAACCGCTGGGTCTTCGACCACCCGTTCTTCATGATCCTGAACGTGGCGGTCGGCGGCAACTGGCCCGGCAACCCCGACGGCAGCACCGTCTTCCCGCAATCGATGGTCGTCGACTACGTCCGGGTCTTCGCCCAGGACGGCGGCACCCCGCCCACCGGCGCCACCCCGCTCATCGGCCAGAGCAGCAACCGCTGCATCGACATCCCGAACTCCAACACCGCCAACGCCACCCGGCTGCAGATCTGGGACTGCAACGGCAGCGGCGCGCAGCGCTGGTCCTTCGAAGCCGACGGCAGCCTGCGGGCGCTGGGCAAGTGCATGGACGTCGCGGCCGGCTCGTCGGCCGACGGCGCGGCCATCCAGCTCTACGACTGCAACGGCAGCGGGGCGCAGAAGTTCGTGCTCAGCGGCGCCGGCGACCTGGTGAACACCCAGGCCAACAAGTGCGTCGACGTCACCGCCAACGGCACCGCCAACGGCACCAAGCTCCAGCTCTACACCTGCAACGGCACCGGCGCCCAGAAGTGGCGCAAGGGCTGACCGCCGCCCCCTGAACGCCTCGTCTCCCGGATGCGCCGAATCCGGGAGACGAGGCACGTCAAGGGGATCACTGAGTGCAGGACACCGTGACCTCGGCGAAGAAGACGTGCCCGAAGTAGGGGTGGTCGAAGACCTCCCAGACGCCCGGCTCTCCGGACTGGACGCACGTGTAGAGCTGCTCGGCGCTCGCCGAAGCCTCGGCGTCCCAGGCGGCGGCCTGGATCGCCGAAGCAGGCGTCAGGCCGCGGCCTCCGCCGGTGAACTCCTTGGCAGTGCCGGCCATCGCCGGCGCGACGGTGGCCACCAGCAGAGCTGCCGCGGCAGCCACCACACCGACCGCCGCACCGGCGCGGCGCTTGATCAGGGAACGGTGCACGAAATTTCTCCTTCCGGGCGGGAGGAACGAGGACGACATCGAAGTTGACGATTCAACCGATACCTCGATCATCATGACCAACCCAATTGCGACAGTCAATGGACGGTCCCCTATCGCGACCGTCGAAAAGGTCGCCCCGCCTCGTTAACCTGACGCCATGAGCGGACGCGGGCTCAGACTCCCGAGCGGCCTGACCCGGCGCGCTCGGGCCTACCTGGCCAGATACGCGATCCGGCGCGAGGTCTGGACGCCCGAGCAGCACCGGCGCCACTGGCACCGGTCCGGCCGACCCGCGGACGCCATCGAACATTTGGCCGCCTACCAGGGCCGGTGGGGTGGGCTGGAACTACCGCCGACCCCCGAGTACGACGGCGGCCCGCAAGTCCTCGAGGCCGGCGACCCTTCCGTCCAGGACGGGCTCGGGCCGTGCTTCGAGGCAGGAAGTCCACGCTGCTCCATGGCCTACGGGTTCATGGTCGACGGCGCGGGATGCTTCGGCATCGTCGCGGAAGACAACTGGGTGCCGCTGCACGGCTCGGTCGAGGGCTGGGTGGAGGCCGCCGCGCTGCGACACCTCGCCGACGGCCTGCCCGCCGAGGTCCGCATGGCCACCGGGGCCAGGATCGACGGCCTGCCCGAGCGATACGGGCTGCGCCCGGTGCCCGAGGTCGCCGGCGTCGCCGACGGCTGGTGGCGGGGCAAGAACAGCCTGCTGGCGATCTATCGCGGCGAGGCCCGGCTGTTCGGCAACCTCCAGTACCAGACGGCGTACCTCTACCTCGGCATCGACGACCTCACCGAGCGCCTGCGCCTCGGCGTCGGCTGAACGCGCGCACGTCCGACGGCCGGCTCAGACCGCAGCCGAGAGGCGTGCGGCGAGCGCCGTGGAGCCGGCGCCCGACAGGGCGGGCAGGGCGGTCAGCCGTCCGGTCAGCACCAGCAGGATCGCCTCCATCGGTGCTCTGACCTCGGCCCCCTCACCCATGGTCCAGTCCGTGTCGGTCGCGGTCAGCCGGAAACCAGCCACCCGTCGGCGTGCCCGGAACGGCCAGTTCAAACCCCACACCCGGGTCGCCGCGGCGGCCGCGGCCGCCGGGTCCAGGGCCAGCCGGCGGCCCACCGGGACGGCGATGTCCTGGCTGTGCACCAGGATGTCGATCAGGGTCTCCAGCGGCGTGACGCCGAGGTTGTGCCGCCGCGATCCGATCATGGCGCGGATACGCGCGACGAGCTCCGCCGTGGGCAGCTCCGCGTGGCGGCGGGCCATGTCGAGGATCAGCCGGTTCATGCCGCCCAGGCGCAGGTGCGGCAGCTCGCGCAGCACGTCGCGCAGACCGATATGCTGCAGGGTCAGGTGCGCGGCGACGTCGCGCACCGTCCAGCCCGCGCACAGCGACGGCTGCCGCCAGTCGTCCACGGACAGCTGCGCCAGCAGGTCGGCGACGGCCTGCCGCTGCGCATCGATCGCCTGCCACACCTGGTCACGTTCCGTGACTGCCTCGCTTTCCATGCGGCGCGGGGAGCAGGGCGGCCACGAGCGGGCCGAGCTGCGCGAGCGGGTCGAACTCAGGGTTGGGGTAGGACAACTGGTGCAGGACCAGGCCGGTCCAGCAGTTCATGATGATCGGCGCGTCCCGTTCGAGGTCGGTGGAACCGGCGACGCGCATCCAGGTCAGGAAGTACGCCCGCACCCGGCCGCCCACGGCGGCGAGCTGCGGCCGCAGTTGCGGCCGGTGGGCGGCTTCGACGAGCACGGCGTAGCGGGCCAGCGTCAGCGTCCGATGGGGACCGGTCGCCTGGTGTGCGAACGCGGCCAGCACCTCGGCCAGTTCCGCGGGGGTGGTCGGGCAGCGGGCCGCCCACAGCTGCTCCCAGTTGTCGCGTTCGCGGTCGGCGACACGCTCGACCACCGCGTCGAGCAGGGCGTCCCGGGTGCTGAAGTAGTTGGCGGCCGAGCCGGACGGCAGCCCGGCCTCGGTGTCCACGGCGCGATGGGTGAGCCCGTGCACACCACGCTCGCCCAGCAGGGAGATCGCGGTATCCATCAGCAGCTCACGTCGATTCGACATACACCGATACTACGATGGTTGTTCAAAGAACAACAGACGTTGTTTCCGTGCATTCGCCCGCTACGCTCAGCCGGTGACCGCGCGCCGCCCCTTCCCGCAGAAGATCCTGATCTACGGGGTGTACGGGGCGGGCAAGTCCACCCTCGCCCTGGAGCTGTCCCGGCGGCTGGACCTGCCCTGGCAGCCGGTCGACGAGCTGACCTGGGAGCCCGGCTGGAAAGAGGTTCCCATGCCACTGCAGCGGGACCGGATCGCGGCGGTCTGCCGGCGGCAGTCCTGGATCCTCGACGGCGCGTACAAGGACTGGCTGGACGTCCCGCTCGCCGCCGCCGACCTGGTCATCGGCCTGGACTTCTCGCGCGGGCTGACGCTGCGGCGGCTGCTGCGGCGCACCGCGCGGCTGATCTCCACCGGTGAGGTCATCTGCAACGGCAACCGCGAGACGCTCGGCAGCGTGCTGTCGTCCGAGTCGATCATCCTGTGGCACTTCGCGTCGTTCGGGCGCAAGCGCCGCCGGATGCGCCGGTGGGCAGCGGACTCCCCCGGCCCTCAGGTGCTGCTGTTCCGCACCCCGGGCGAGCTGGACCGCTGGCTGGAGGAGCTGAGCCCGGTCAGTTCGGCGCGACCACGACCGTGAAGGTGAGCTGCCGGCGTACGGCGAAGCCCATCGCCTCGTAGAGCCGGATCGCGCCGGCGTTGTCGCTGGCGGCGTGCAGGAACGGCGTCTCGCCGCGCCTGCGTACTCCCGCGGCGACCGCGCGGATCAGGCGGGTGGCCAGCCCCTGCCCGCGGTATGCGGGGTCGGTGCACACGGCGCTGAGCTCGGTGAAGCCCGGTGGGTGCATCCGCTCCCCGGCCATCGCCACGAGCCTGCCGTCCTGCCTGATACCGAGGTAGGAACCCATCTCGACGGTGCGGGCGAGGAACGGCCCCGGCTTGGTGCGCTCGACCAGGTCGAGCATCTCCGGCACGTCGGCCGCGCCCAGCGGCACCGCCGCGGGCTCGTCCGCGACCGCGATCGCGGCGTCGACCAGCTGGACGACCTCGTCCTGCCAGGTGATCTGCCAGCCCGGGGGCACGGGGTGGTCGCCGATGACGACAGCCCGCCCGCCGGGGCCCACCAGCGCCGCCAGGTCGTCCCAGGCCCGCGCGTCGGCGCCCGCCGGCAGTGCGGCGAACGGCGTCACGGCCGGGTCGTAGCAGGCCGCCTGCCCGTGCCGCCGGGCGAACGCGGCATGCGGTCCCGACAGCGCCGCTCCGGCCGGATCGTCGAGCACGCCGGTGTCGATCGCGTGCAGGCCGCTCATCACAGACCAACTCCCCCGCAACGATGCCCTGATCAGCCGAGGCAATCGTAGTCGCCGCGGCGGCCAGGGTCCGGGCCCGGCGGCCACTCGGCCGGTGTGGCCTCCCGCACATCCGCAGTGTCAGAACAGGCGGCGCTGCCCGGCGCGCAGGGCGATGTGGGCGGCGAGCCGGTCGCCGTCGGCCACCAGGAGGTCGTTGAACCGGACCCGGCCGCCCGGCACGTGCACGGTGAAGTCGCGGCGGGTGGTGGTGGACGCGCCGTTGCTGGTGTTGACGGTGACGCCTTCGACGAAGGCCACCTCGTGCCAGGTCACCACGTGCTGCACCCGGCCGAGCGCGCCGACCGTGACCATTCCCCGCTCGAACACGTGGATCGCCCGGTTGCGGTGGATCAGCAGGGCCTGGACGAGCAGGCCGACGGTGATCGCGATGCCGGCGATCTGGTACGGCGTGATGTCCGCGCCGAAGCCCAGCACCAGCGTGGTCGCGGCCACGATCGGGGCGATGAGCAGCTGCGCCACCGGCCTGGTGCCGTAGCGCTGCACGGGGGCGCCGAGCCCCGCGAACGCAGCCCTGCCCTGGACGCTCACATCGATCACCCTCCACATAAGACATACGGAAGGTACCGCAGGGATATACGGAAGGTAAGGGCGGGTCAGGCCGCCCACTTGGTGAGCCAGCGATCGATGCGGCGCAACTGCCGCGGCGTCAGCCCGGCCTCGACCGGTGGGGCCACCACCAGCGCCCGGTCGCCCCACGGCCTGGTGTCGGCGCCGCGTAGCTGGTGGCGTACGTCGTCGTCGGTCCACAGCAGCGGGCGGCCCTCGTCGAGCACCCGCTGCGCCGCGGGCAGCTTCCACCAGGTCTGCTTCGTCCTGGCCAGCGGCGTCGCCAGGGCGGTGTCCTGCGAACCGAACTCGGGGCACTCGCGCACCGGCCAGGCCGGCAGGCCCAAGGCGGTGCCGACGTTGACGGAGTGGTGCTGCCAGGTGCTGTGCCACCAGATCTCGGCACGGCCCTGCTCGTGCACCCGGCGCAGGAAGTCCAGGACGGGCGTCGCGGCGAGGATGGGCCACTCGAGGTCGTGCTTGCTGGGCGCGCTGGTCCGGACCCACTCGTGATCGGGCCAGACGCGGTGATCCGGCAGATCGGTGACCGCGTTGATCACCCCGTCGATGTCCAGCAGCCAGATCGGCAAACCCGCCACGGCCTTGCGCTCCCGCCGTACCAGCGCGATCCCCTCCCCCGGCCGTCCGTCCACTGCCGACAGCCAGTCTCCCGCCGTCCGGCGCGCCCGGCAAGCCGGGCGACCGGGCGGCGGACGCGCGTGGCGGGCCGGGCGGGCCGGCATCCGGCCGGTAACACCCGCCCGTGCTCACGGGCTGACGCCACGGCGGTCTTTGCGGCGGGAGTCGTTGCCCACCGCCCCGCTCAGGCGATAGTGTCCGCGCTCGACGCGGCCCGCACCCGCCGCGGCCAGGTGAAGGAGCGGCACGATGGCATCGTCCGGGGTGGTCTTCCCCGTCAGCAGCGGCACCGAGCGCAGCACGTCCGCGCTGGGACGGGCCGTGGTCGCCGACGCGCTGCGTCCGGTCGACCCGGTCGGGGCGCGGGCGGCCGAGCACGAGACCAACTGGCGGGCCGACTACCTGGTGCACTTCCGGCGGCTGGTGGAGGCGGGGCTGACCTCCGGCGACGCCGCGCGCGGCAGTGCGGCGGCGGGCCTGGCCTCGCTGCACGAGCGGATGCGGGTGGTGACCGAGGACGGCGAGGCCGGCCTACGGGAGGCGTTCGCACGCAAGCCGGACCCGTCCACCGAGCTGAGCACGGTGACGGTCGGCGGCGATGGTGACACCGACCGCGAGCTGTCCCTGCCGTACCGGGGCGAGCGGCTGCGCGGCGACGCGCTGGCGCGGCAGCTCGACGCGTGGGTGGCCGCCGGGGTCGTGGAGCCGAGCTGCGCGGAGGCGGTGCGGGCGGTGGCGGCCAATCCGGACTGGCTGGACCTGTCCGACGTGCGGGTGGTGGCGCTGGGTGCGGGTGCCGAGATGGGTCCGACGCATTCGCTGCTGCGCTGGGGTGGCGAGGTGGTCGCGGTCGACCTGCCGCGGCCGCAGCTGTGGCGGGGCCTGCTGGAGACCGCCCGGCGGTACGGCGGCCGGCTGCGGATCCCGGTCGCGGCCGCGCGCCGCGACCACGCGGACCTGGCCGAGGTCGCCGGCGCGGACCTGCTGCACCAGCTGCCCACCGTCGCTGACTGGCTGCTCGGCGTGGACGGCCGCCTGGTGGTCGGCAACTACGTCTATGCGGACGGGGCGACCAATCTGCGGGTCTGTGCGGCGGTGGACGCGCTGACCGAGCACCTGCGCGGGCAGCGCCCGGACACGGCGCTGGCGTTCCTGGCCACCCCGACGGACGTGTTCGCCGCGCCCGGCGAGGCGGTCGCGCAGGCCGACGAGAAGTACCGGCAGCCGTCGACGCTGCGTACGCTGCGCGGGCCGCTGCGGATGCTGTCGGCGGGGCGGCTGCTGCGGCGCAACTATCCGCCCGAGGCCGACCCGGGCATCTGCGACAGCCTCGTGGCGCAGCAGGGTCCGAACTACGCGCTGGCCAAGCGGCTGCAGCGGTGGCGGGCAGCGGTGGCCCGGCATGAGGGCGCGACGGTCAGCTTCAAGGTCGCGCCGCCGACCCGGACCCGCTCGGTGGTGAAGAACCGGGTGCTGGCCGCGGCGTACGCGGGTGCGCCGGCGTTCGGGGTGGAGGTGTTCGAGCCCGCTACGTCCAACACGCTGATGGCTGCGCTGCTGGTGCACGACCTGCGCAATCCCCCGCCGGTGCGCGAGCACGTGTGGCAGGAGGAGGCGCAGGGGGCGGCGCACGGCGGGTTGTGGCGGATGCCGTACGCCCCACGTAGCGCGCTGGGTCTGGCGGCGCTGCTCGGCCTGGGCGGTGCGCGCAACTGACGCGGCGCGGCCCCGCACCGGCGGAGGTCCGTCGGTGCGGGGCCGCCGCGCCGGTCAGGCCAGCGTCTTGAGGTACGCGTCCAGGGCCTGGTAGGACTCGTTGGCGCCGCCCTCCATGCCGGAGGCGACCATGCCGTCGCGGTCCTCCTTGTTGGCGAACGTCGACGTGCCGGTCAGCGTGGTCTTGCCGTCCTTGTGCTCGAAGACGAGGCGCTCGACGGAGATGTGGCCGGGCAGGCCCTCCCACTCGAACGTCTGCACGATCAGCTCCATCGGCACGATCTCGCGGACCTCGCCGCGGAACGCCCACTCCTCGCCGCCGTCGCCGTGCTCGACGATGCGCCACTTGCCGCCGGGCCGGAAGTCGAACTCGGTGACGTCGGCTTCGTGGCCGCGGGCCCACCACTTCTTCAGGTGCTCGGCCTTGGTGTGCACCTCCCAGACGAGCGCCAGGGGCGCGTCGAAGCTGCGCGTCATCACGATCTCGAGGTCGCCCTGCAGCTTGACGTCCAGGGTCTTGGTCTCGCCCATCTCACTTCTCCTCTGCTGTGGGACCCGTCTGCAGGGTCCGCAGGTAGTCGTCCAGCCGGTCGTAGCGCTCGTCCCAGAAGCGGCGGTATTGCTCCGCCCAGGCCGAGATGTCGCGCAGCGGGGCCGCCTCCAGCCGGCAGGGCCGCCACTGCGCGTCCCGGCCGCGGGTGATCAGGCCCGCCTGCTCCAGCACCTTCAGGTGCTTGGAGACCGCCTGGAGGCTGATCGGAAACGGCTCGGCGAGCTGGTTCACGGTGGCCTCGCCGTCGGCCAGGCGGGCGAGGATCGACCGTCGGGTCGGGTCGGCCAGCGCCGCGAAGACCAGGCTCAGTCGGTCCATGACCGCCCCTCTATTCAACCATCCGGTTAATCAACCGACAAGTTGAGTATGCATCTCAGCGCACTCCTCCGCAACCCATACCCCGAAAGACGGACCCCGTTTGTAAAGTCACCGGCCATGACCGAGGACACCGACGAGTACCCGGGCTGGGACGCCGTCGACGCCGCGCTGGGCCGGCTCTACCCGGGGGTCGAGCCGCAGCACTACGGCACGCTGATCAAATGGACGCTGGGCGGGCCGGACCCGCTCGACGGCGTCAGCTTCTTCCGCCGGGACGACCACTGGCACCTGGTCAGCTACGGCATGTCCGAGCTGTACCGCAAGGAGTGGGACGACCCGGAGCAGTCGGGCTGGGGCTTCGAGTTCACCTTCCGGGTGGCCCGCCCGGCGGGCGAGGACGCGCCGCCGCTGTGGGCCGCGAACTTCCTGCAGGCCCTGGCCCGGTACGTGTTCGGTTCGGGCAACGGCTTCGGGCCCGGACACCACCTCGACCTCAACGGGCCCGTCTGCGCCGAGCGGCCGGACACCGCCATCCGCGCCGCCGCCTTCACCACCGACCCCGAACTCGGCGTCCTCGACACCCCGCACGGGCAGGTGCGGTTCCTGCAGGTCGTCGGCCTGACCCTGGAGGAGTACGCGGTCATCGAGCAGTGGGACGCGCAGCGCCTGCTCGACGCGCTGCGACCGCGGCTGCCGCTGCTGGTCACCGACCTCGACCGCGGCGACCTCACCGGCGACGCCGAGGTCGCCGCCGCCGTCGCCCACGGCGTGCGCCACGACGGATCCTCGACCGGCGCCCTGTTCGTGGCGGAGGCGAGCTGGCAGCAGCAGGACGGCGTCACCACGGTGACCGTCGGGGCGAACGCCGCCGCTCGGATCGGGCGGGTGCTGGCGGCCCGGCTCCCGTTTGACCGCGAGCTGTACCTCGCCGGCCCGGAGGGCGGGGTGCGCATCCGGCCCGGGACGCGGCTGGTGATGTCCGAGGAGGCCGACGGCCTGCTGGATCTGCAGCTCACGCCCGAGGTGCTGGCGGAACTGACCGGCCTGCTGCGGCCCGTGGCCGGGGTGCACCGGCTGGCCGCCGCGCCGGGGCTGACCGTCCGGATCGTCCGGTCGCAGATCCGCGACCAGAGCGGGGCGGTCGTCGCCGAGGTCGGCTGACCCGTGACGTGTTCGGGCAGCCGGCGGTCCGTTACGGCCGGCTGCCCGGGTGCGGTTCGGTCAGGAGACCTTGGTCAGCGGCCAGCTGACGTAGCCGTTGTTCAGCTCGGCCCGGTTGCCGGAACAGGTGTAGGACACCGTGTTCTTGGACAGGTCGATGTTGCCGTCGAACGCCCCGGCGGGCATGGGCGTCTCGACGCCGTTCATGGTCATGACGGACTTTGTGGTGATCTTGCCGCCGGGCATCACGCCGGCGATCTTCCCGTCCTTGGTCGTGTACGTGGTGCTGGTCGCCGTGCCGTTGATGGTCATCTTGGCCTCGACGGCGGAGCCGGACACGGTCGACTTGATCGAGATGATCGCGTTGTCGTACGCGATGGTCATCTGGTCGGCGAACTCCATGGTGATGCTGCCGGAGCCCTTGCCCTCGCCGCCGCCCAGCCTGGCGGCCGCCTTGGCCATGGCGTCCACGTCGGCCGTCCACTTGCCGGTCAGGCAGCCGTCCCGGTCGCCCGCGGCGGTGGCCGCCGACGGGGCGACGCCGCTGGCCGACGGGGCGACGCCAGGCGCGCCACTGGACGCGGGTGTGGTTGCGGGGGTGTCGGCGGTGCAGGCGGCGGTGGCGAAGACGGCGGCAAGGACGAGTGCGGCGAGCGGGCCTGATGACTTCATGGCGCACATGATTGCCGACTCGATCCACTCCGTTCCTCCGACTGACCGGAAACCGTCAGCGCAGGGCTGGTGAAGTCCGCTGCCATGTCGACCGACGGGCCCGTCCCGCTCGCGACGGGCCGGGCGTCCGCGCCGGACCGGCCGGCGCGGACGCGAGGTCAGCCGGTGGGCAGCCCGGCGGCGGTGAGCGCGACCGCGAGCCGCGGCGCCATGGTTCTGACGTAGGTCGCGGTCAGGTGCGACGACTCGCGGTACACGATCACGTTGCCGATCACCGGGGCGCAGGGCCCGACCGGGCAGACGACGTCGAACAGGTCGATCATCGGCACGTCGGTGCCGACCGCGGCCGCCCGCTGGGTCTGGTAGCCCCGGTCCGCGTCGCGGCGGGCGCGGTCGAACGCGCACGCCGACAGCCGGTCGCGGTTGCGGTCGATGCACTCGTAGACGGTCATGCCGGGGTCGGGGGTGTTCGCCAGCACGATCACCTTCGTGCCGGCCTCGGCGAGCGCCGTCCAGTTCGCGTGCATCGCGGTGACCATCGCGTCGGCGCTCTGCTGCCCGCCGCCGTCGGCGGCCGTCCCGGAGTACTGCGACGTGATCACATAGTCGGGGCGGTCGGCGACCAGCTTCGCCAGCAGGTCGCGGTTCCACTGCGTGCACGACGGGTACGGCTTGTTCGCGATGTCGTTGAGCAGGTGCGTGGCGGTCGCGAAGCCGCAGGACGACTTGATGTAGGTGACGATCTTCCAGCGGTTGCGCGCGGCCAGCGCCTGCAACGCCGGCAGCCACTGCTCTGCCTTGGAGTCGCCCGCCAGCACCAGCTCCGTGCTCGACGTGGGGTCGCCGTAGGTGCACGTGAGCAGGTCGGTGCCTTGCTGGCTCTGGTGGCACCTGTCGCGGAACGTGTCGGGCAGGTCGCGGCGCACCATGACCGGCTGGGGGAACATGGCGGGGACCTGGTCGGTCACCTTCCCGCGCGGATCGCCGAGGGGGTTGATCCCGAGCACCGCCGCACCCAGCGGCGCGCGGCCGGGGTCGGTGTCCGGGAGCAGGGCGATGTCGACCGGCGGCAGCGCGACGACCTCTCCCCCGCCGGTCGCGGACTGCTCCGGCGTGCCGGCCGGGCCGGTGCCCAGGTTCGCGAAGACGAGCAGCAACGCCAGCCCGGCGCTGACCCCGACGAGGGTGAAGTTCGCACCTAGGCTCAGTGCCAGCCGCGACGAGCCGGAGATCGCCTTGGAGTACCGCAGCGGGTTCTCCACCAGCCGGTACGTGAGCCAGGCGGGGATGAGCGAGGCAGCCGTGATCGCCAGGCTCTGGCTCATGGACAGGCCCTGCCAGTACGCGGTCGCGACCATCAGCAGCGGCCAGTGCCACAGGTAGAGCGAGTAGGACAGGTCGCCGACCCAGCGCATGGGCCGGATGCCGAGCAGCGCGACCGGTCCCCACCGGCCCGCCGTAGTCCCAGCGGCCAGCACGGCGGCGGTGCCGAGCGTCGGCAGCGCGGCCGCGTAGCCCGGCCAGGCCGTGTCGGTGGTGACCAGCGCGCCGGCGGCCACCACGGCGGCCAGCCCGAGCCAGCCCACCGTGACGGCGGCGGCCCGCGGGATCCGCGCGCAGGCCGTGGCGGCGAGCGCGACACCGGCTCCGATGGCCAGCTCCCACATCCGGGTGGTGGACGCGAAGAACGCCTCGGCCGGCGAGGCGGTGGTCTCGAGCACGGACCAGACGAACGACGGCACCAGCACGACCAGCAGGGCGACCCACAGCGTCGGCTTGACCCCGCTGCGCAGCAGGCGCGACGCCAGCACCGCGAAGATGATCAGCAGCGGCCAGACGAGGTAGAACTGCTCCTCGACCGCCAGCGACCAGAAGTGCTGCACCGGCGACGGTTGCGTGTGCTGGGCCAGGTAGTCGACGGCCCGGTCCGAGAACCGCCAGTTCACGACGTACAGCGCCGCGCTGACGATGTCGCCTGCGGTCTCCTCCCAGCTGGTCTTGGGAACGAAGCGCCAGACCAGGCCCGCGGTCGCCACGAGGACGATCGCGGCCGCCGGCAGGATCCGCTTGGCCCGGCGGGCGTAGAAGCCCGCCAGCGAGACCCGGCCGGTGCGCTCGACCTCCTTGAGCAGCTGCCCGGTGATCAGGAAGCCGGAGATGACGAAGAAGACGTCGACGCCGACGAAGCCGCCGGGCAGGAACGGCACGCCGGCGTGGTAGAGCAGGACCAGCCCGACGGCGACGGCGCGCAGCCCGGCGACGTCGCCGCGGAACGGGTGACCGGCGTGCCCGGCCTCCTTCGGCGGCGCTTCCTGCGGCCGCGGCTGGGCGGCTTCAGCCGGCTCGCGCTGCGCGGGTATGCCTGCCGCGCCGGACGTGGCGAGGGGGGACTGCACCGACGTCATGCTGGTCCTTCGGTCGGGGTACCTGGCCAGCCACGATAGCCGAATCGGTTTCAGCTCGCGCGGGTGGTCCCCCGGCCGAGGCGGTCCGGCGCCGGAGGTGGTCCGGCGCCGGACCACCTCCGGCGGGTCGTCGTGCCGCGGTCGGCTACGGCATCGACACCAGGTGGTTGTGCACCGTGTTGGCGAAGTTGTAGCCGTTCGACGCGTCCCAGTTGATCGACCACGTCATCGCGCCGCGGATCGTGGGCCAGCGCGCCGGCGGGACGAAGCTGCCGCAGTTCGTGCCCGCGGCCAGGCAGTTCAGCGCATTGTTGACCACGGACGGAGCGACGTAGCCGCCGCCCGCGGCCTGGGTGGTGGCGGGCAGGCCGAGCGCGATCTGGTCGGGCCGCAGCGCGGACTGCAGCTGGATGCAGGCCAGCGCGGTGAGGAAGTTGACCGTGGCCTGCGAGTAGGCGAACTGCTGGTCGCAGCCGAGCATGCTGCCCGAGTTGTAGAACTGGGTGTGCACGATGGTCAGGATGTCGCGGATGTTGAGCGCCAGCGAGAAGTAGCCCGCGCCCGTGGACTGCATGTCGATGGTCTGCGGCGCCATCGTGATGATCAGGCCCGACCCGACCCGGGAGCGCAGGTTGCGCAGCGCCTGCTCCATGTAGGTGGCGTTGAGGCCGTTCTCCAGGTCGATGTCGACGCCGTTGAAGCCGAAGTCGGTGATCAGCGTGTAGAGGCTGTTGGCGAAGTTGGTCGCCGCGGTCGAGCTGTTGACCGACACCGAGCCCAGCTCGCCGCCGACGGACAGGATGACCTTCTGGTTACGTGCCTTCAGGGTGGCGACGTCGGTGCGGAACTGGGCGTTGGTGTAGCCGCCCACAGCCGAGGACAGCCCCGAGTCGACGTTGAAGGTGACCGCGCCGGGGGTGCCGGACACGGCGTCGGCGAAGGCGACCGCGACGATGTCGTACGTCGTCGGCACCGACGACAGCCGCAGCGGCGTGGCCCCGTTGACGAAGTTCTGCCAGTACCCGGTGAGCAGGTGCTTGGGCAGGGTGCCGGTGGTGCAGCCGGTGGTGGTGCCGGACGCGGGCGCCGACGCCGGGGACTCGCCGGTGCCGTTGTAGGCGCGCACGGTGTAGGTGTGGCTGGAACAGGTGGCCAGGCCGGAGATGGTGGTGCTGGTGCCGGTGACGGTGGCGCGCACGGTGCTGCCCTCGTACACCCGGTAGCCGGTGACCGTGCCGGACGACGCGCTCCAGCTGACGTTCAGCGAGGTGTTGGTCGCGCCGCCGACGGCGACGTTGCCGGGGGTGCCGGGCACGCCGGTGCCGCAGCCGGTGGTGGTGACGGTGACGTTGCCCGAGCGCGGTGACTCGCCGGCGCTGTTGTACGCCGCGACGGAGTAGGTGTGCGTGCTGCACGCGGCCAGGCCGCTGACGGTGGCGCTGGTGCCGGTGACGGTGGCGCGCACGGTGCTGCCCTCGTACACCCGGTAGCCGGTGACGGTGCCCGACGACGCGCCCCAGGACAGCGCGACCGAGGTGTTGGTGATCGAGCCCGCGGACGGGTTGCCGGGCGCGCCGGGCACGGTCGGTCCGGTGCCGCCCTGGCCCTGCAGGGAGACGTCGTCGGCGAAGTAGGTGCCGGTGCCGTACCAGCCGTGCAGGTAGACCTGGACGGAGCTGCTGGCGGCGGTGAAGGTCAGGGTGAGCTGCGTCCAGTTGGTGGCGTTCGGGGTCCAGGTGGACGCCCCGCCGTTGACGCCGAGGTAGACGTAGCTGCCGCGGACCCAGGCCGTCAGTGTGTACTGGGTGCCCGAGACCACCGAGACGGTCTGGCTGCACTTGCTGTTGTCCGAGGCGCTGGCCGCGCCCTGCAGCGCCTTGGTGCCGGTGCGTACGGGGGTGGACACGACGCTGCCGAGGTTGCCGGTGCAGGTCCACGGCGACAGGGCGCCGCTTTCGAAGCCGCCGTTGACGAGCACTTCGGCGGCGGAGGCGGGAGCGGGCAGCGCCGCCACCGCGAAAGTGGTGACCAGCGCGGCAGCCAGGGCCGCCGCTGCTGTTCGCAGTCTGTTCATGGAAGCTCCGATCTCAGGACACGGGGGAGCCGTTCTCCTGGGATCGTCGCGGGTCGATAATTAACAGTCAATAAGCCTTACTATTAATTCCCACCAATTGAGACGGTGCACAGACGACACGAGCCCGCTCACCTCAGGTGAGCGGGCCCGTGCTGCGTAGACGTGCTACTCGGCGTCCGCGCCGACGCGCTCCGGCAGCGGCATCCGCTGCGCCGGAACCGCGATCTCGCCGTCGCGGCGGCCGTTGGCGTACTCGGCGAGCTCGGGGTCGCCCTCGTGACGCTGCTGCTCCCGCTCGTCCTCGGGCTGCTCGTCCGTGACCCGCTCGTCCGTGACCCGCTCCTCCGCGACCTGCTCGTCCTGCGGCTGCTCCGGCTCCCGCGCCTCGGCCTGCTGGGGCTCCTCGGCCGGTCCGGCGTGCTGGTCGGCGACCACCCTGGCCTCCTCGGGCTCGGCGGCCGAGTGCCGGGGGTTCGGGCGCATCTGCACCCGCGGGTACTCGCCGGTCTCGACTCCGCCCACGGCGGCGGCCATGACGGCCGCGGCGGCCAGGTTGGCCACCCGCTCGGCCTCGCGCTGCACCCGGGCCCGCACCGCAACGGCGTGGCGCTCGGCGGACTCGGCCGACCGGCGCGCCTCCTCCAGCCGGTGCAGCTCGTGGCTGAGCTCCTGGGTGGTCTCGCTCAGCCGCTGTTGCAGCTGGGCCACGTCGCGCTCGGCGGTGGCGCCGTCCTGGCGCGACTGCACCAGGCGCTGCTGGGCGATGTCCAGCTCGGCCTGCAGCTGGGCCAGCGCCTGGCGGCGGGCCCGGATCTCCTGCTGCACGACGGTGAGCTGCTGCTGGTGGGCGGCGTTCTGGTCGTCGGCGCGACGGCGCAGGTCGGACGCGTGCTGCTGGGCCTCGGCGTGCAGCGCGGCGTTCTTCTGGTTCACCGCGGTGCGCTGGCCCGCCAGCTCACGCTCGGCGGCCGCACGCAGCTCGACGAGCTCGCGCTCGACGTTGGCCTTCCACTGCGAGACCTCCTGCTGGGTCTGCGCACGGGCGGCCTCGACCTCCTGCTGCACCCGCACCCGGGCGGCCTCGACCAGGGCGTCGGCCTCGGCGCGGGCGTGCTCGGCCTGCTGGGCGTTCTGGTCGTGCACCCGCTTGAGCTCCTGCTCGGCGCGCTCCAGGGCGCCCTCGCTCTCGGCGCGCAGTCGGTCGGCCTGCTCCCGGGCGTCGACGAGGATCTTCTCCGCCTCGTCCTTGTGGTGCGCCATCTGCTGCGCCGTCGTGGTGGTGATCGCCTCGGCCTGCTTCTCGGCGAGCTCCAGGATCTGGTCCACCATCGGGCCCAGGTGGCGGAAGGAGGCCCGCTCGACCTGCGCCGGACGCTGGCGCAGCTCGGCCAGCTCGGACAGGTCGGTGTGCTGGCGCTTCAGCCGCTCGGTGAGGTCGCGGACCTGACCGAGCGCGCGCTCGCGCTCGGCCGACAGCGACGACACCTCGGCGTTGATGCGCGCGATGTACTGCTCGACCTGCCGCTTGTCGTAGCCGCGCAGCGTGACCTCGAAGTCGGGCCGTGCCGCCAGGTCGTCGCGTAGTGCGAGTACGTCCTCGCCCTGAGACATACGTCTTCCTTCCACAAATCACGAACGCGTCGGCCGGCGGGAGCCGCGCCGCGGGGGATGCGGTGCGGCCGGCATACCCGCCTGCGCATCCGCAGACGGTACCGGCGTCCCTATGTTCGCCGTCACCCCGCCCCGCCACCAGTCCACCGACCGTTCACGTTTGTGTCGGATCGGGGCCCACGGGACACCTTGGCACCACAATTGAGCCAAGCTAGCTTGCATATGGCACCAGCGTGGTGCCATAGTGGTGCCATGGAACTGACGCCGTATGTGGAGAAGCTCCGAGCCGAGCTGGCCGTCGCCGCTGAGACCGCCGGCGAGGAGGCACGCGCCCTCGCCGAGCGCCTCGCCGTGCCGCTCGAGTCGGCGATCCGGCTCACGCTGCTCGAGGCGCTCTCGGCAGCGGCCGACGAGATCACCCGCGAACTCGCTCCCGGCTCGGTCGAGGTGCGCCTGCGCGGGCTCAATCCCGCCTTCGTGGTCAACACCCGGCAGAGCCCGCCGGACGAGCACGTGGCCGCCCCCGTTGCCGCACCGGCCTGGGACGACACCGCCGGGGAGAAGGGCGCGACCTCACGGATCAACCTGCGCCTGCCCGACGAGCTGAAGGCGCGCATCGACGAGGCGGCCGCCCGCGAGCGGCTGTCCGCCAACTCCTGGCTGGTCCGGGCCGCCGCGGCGGCCCTGGACGCCGCGGCCGCGCCGCGCCCGGCCGCCCGGCCCGGCGGCACCGATCTGGGCCAGCGCTACACCGGCTGGGCCCGCTGACCGCCGCGGCCGCTCGCCGCCCACCACGCCTTCCCGCGGATTCACCGACCAGACCGATGCGAGGGAACCACCATGCCCACATTCGACACACCTGAGCCGATCACCGTGTCCTTGAGCGTCATCGCCGCTGACATCCGGATCGTGGCGACCGAGCGCACCGACACCGTGGTCGAGGTGCGCCCCGCCAACAACAGCGCCAAGTCCGTCCGGATCGCCGAGCAGACCCGCGTGGAGTACGCCGACGGCCGCCTGCTGGTGAAGACGCCGAAGCACCTCAACACGCTGCTGGGCCGGCCCGGGTCTCTCGACGTGGAGATCCACCTGCCGGCCGGGTCCTCGCTCGACGGCGACACCGGCATGGGCGACCTGCACGCCGACGGGCCGCTGGGCGACTGCCGGTTCTCCACCGGCTACGGCCGGCTGTACTTCGGGCAGACCGGGCACCTGCGGGCGAACACCGGCGCGGGCGAGGTCAGCGCCGACCGGGTGCTCGGCGACGCCGAACTCACCACCGGCGCCGGGCGCACCCGCGTCGGGCTCGTCGCCGGCAACGCCGTCATCAAGAGCTCGACCGGCGGCTGCGAGGTCGGCACGATCACCGGCACCGGCCGGATCAACGGCGCGGACGGCCCCATCACCGTCGGGCGGGCCGTGGCCGAGCTCAGCGCGAAGACCGCCAACGGCGACGTCACGGTCGAGCGGGCCGAGGCCGGGCTCACCGCGAAGACCGCGTACGGCGACATCCGCGTCGGCGCCGCGGTGCGCGGCACGCACGTGCTGGAGACCTCCGCCGGCCGCATCGACGTCGGCATCCCGACCGGCACCGCCGTGTGGCTGGACCTGAGGTCCACCGGCACGGTGCGCAACTCCCTCGACAACGTCCCCGGCCCGGAGGAGTCCGACGAGCGCGTCGAGGTGCGCGCCCGGACCCACTGGGGCGACATCGTCATCCACCGATCCTGAAAGGACGCGCCATGCCCACCCCCGCGAACGCCATCGAGGTCACCGGCCTGCGCAAGGCGTACGGCGACAAGACCGTCCTGGCCGGCATCGACCTGCGCGTGCCCACCGGCACGATCTTCTCCCTGCTCGGCCCCAACGGCGCCGGCAAGACCACCGCCGTCAACATCATGTCCACCCTGCTGCGCCCGGACGCCGGCGAGATCCGCATCGCGGGCCACGATCCGGCGAGCGACCCCGACGCGGTCCGGGCCGCGATCGGCCTCACCGGCCAGTTCTCCGCCGTGGACAACTACCTCACCGGCGCGGAGAACCTGGCCCTGATGGCCGACCTCAACCACCTGGACCGCCGCGAGGGCCGCCGCCGCATCGCCGATCTGCTCGCGCGCTTCGAGCTGACCGAGGCGGCCGCCAAGCCGGCCACCACCTACTCCGGCGGCATGAAGCGCCGCCTCGACCTGGCGATGACCCTGGTCGGCAACCCGCGGGTGGTCTTCCTCGACGAGCCGACCACCGGGCTGGACCCGCGCAGCCGCCGGACCATGTGGGACAGCATCCGCGGCCTCGTCGCGAGCGGCGTCACCATCTTCCTGACCACGCAGTACCTGGAGGAGGCCGACCAGCTCGCCGACCGGGTCGCCCTGCTCGACCACGGGCGGATCATCGCCGAGGGCACCCCGGCGGAACTCAAGCGGCTCATTCCCGGCGGCCACATCCGGCTGCGCTTCGCCGGGCCGGCCGAGCTGGAGTCCGCCGCTGGGGTGTTCGGCACGTCGACGCGCGACGACGACGCGCTGACCCTGCAGGTGCCCAGCGACGGTGGGGTCCGCTCACTGCGCGAGGTGCTGGACCGGCTCGACGGCGCCGCCGTCGAGATCGCCGAGCTGACCGTGCACACCCCCGACCTCGACGACGTCTTCCTCACCCTGACCGGCCGGCCCGACACCGCCGCCACCCTCGAAGGAGCGAGCAACCGATGAGCACCACCGCCTACGCGCTGCGGGACTCGACCACCATGCTGCGGCGCTACCTGCTGCGCGCCCGCCGCTACCCGATGATCATGTTTCTCATCGGCATCCCCGTCGTCATGCTGCTGCTGTTCGTGTACGTCTTCGGCGGCACGCTGGGCGACGGCATCGCCGCGGGCGGCGGCCGGGCGGCCTACGCCAACTACGTCACCCCGGGCATCCTGCTGCTGGCCATCGCCAGCGCACCGCAGCTCACCGCGATCGGGGTGGCGCAGGACATGACCGAGGGCATCATCGCCCGGTTCCGCACCATGGCCATCTTCCGGCCCTCGGTGCTGACCGGGCATGTGCTGGGCAACCTGGTCCAGCTGGTCGTCGCCCTCGCCGTGGTGGTCGGCGTGGCGGTGGCCGTCGGCTTCCGTCCGAACGCGACGCCGGTCGAGTGGGTCGCCGCCGCCGGGCTGCTGACCCTGGTCTCGTTCGCCTGCGTGTGGTTCGGCGTGGCGTGCGGGCTGACCGCGCGCACCGTCGAGTCGGCCAGCAACCTGCCCATGCCGCTGATCCTGTTGCCGTTCCTGGGCAGCGGCTTCGTGCCCACCGACTCCATGCCCGACGCCGTCGGCTGGGTCGCCGAGTATCAGCCGTTCACCCCCGTCATGGAGACCGTGCGCGGCCTGCTGCTGGGCACCGGCATCGGCAACAGCGCCTGGCTGGCCGTGGCCTGGTCGGTGGCCATCACCGTGGGCTGCTTCTACTGGGCCCGCGCCCGCTACAACCGCGACGGCGTGCGCTGAGCCGGACCGCGCTAACCTCCCCCGATGAGCGATGCAGCCCGAACGCCCGACCGCCGTGGATCGGTTGTGCTCGCGGCCCTGATCGGTGCGGTCGCGGGCAGCGCGGTGTCCGCGTCGTGGGGAACCCGGGCGATGGCGGCCGGCGCGCTCACGGGCGCGCTGCTGCTCGGGGCAGTCGACCTGCTGGCCCGCGCGCGGCAGCGACCCGGTGAGATCCCGGCGCTGTGGTCCCGCATCGTCATGAGCGCCGCCCTGGCCGCACCGTTCGGCTGGGCGCTGGGCGGCCTGGGCGCGAGCTCCCTGCTCGTCGGCGTCATCGCCGGCGGCGTCGCGGGGCTGCTGGGCATCCGCCCGCACAAGGTCGTGCTCGGCCCGCTGGTCGGGGCGGCGCTCGGCTGGGCCATGGCGGGCGTGCCCGCGGCGATCGTGGCGGCGGTGACCGTCGCGGTGTTCCGGGTGCTGTCCGCGCTGCTGTTCCGCGACCCGCAGGTGAGCCTGCTGGCCGAGCGGGTCGACCCGGCGCGGCTGCCGTTCGTGGTGCCGCTGGCGGCCCGCACCCGCTACGTCGGCACCGGCTACGTGGCCGACCTCGCGGCGGAGCTCGGCGGCGACTACCTCCCCGACACCCCCGATGTCGGCATCGTCGCCTCGCTCGACGAACTGGCCGGACCGGGCTTCGACCCGGCCGGGGTGGACCCGCTGGTGCGCGAGTTCTACGAGCACACCACCCGGTTCACCCTGGACATCGAGCCCCGCTGGCGGGTCTGGGTCCGGCCCGGCTACCTGCTCTACCGCAACCTGCTGGCCCGGCCACTGGGGCAGGCCAACGTGCCGATGAACCAGCGCGAGACGCAGCGGGGCGTACGCAGCCGCATCGACACCGTCCGCCAGAACGGCACGATCACGGTCCGCGGCTGGATCCGCTCGTTCGCCGACACCGACGAGCCCATCTACGTCGGCGTCTACACGACCTACCGGCACGACGGGCGCGGTTACGTCAGCGTCGGCTTCCCGCTGCCGCAGGCGGGCTTCACGGCGACCCTGGAGCCGCGGGCCCGGCCGGGCGGCGGCCTGTCGCTGACCAGCCGCAGCGCACTGGACCAGCCCGGGCACTACCTGAGCCTCGTCGACCCGCAGGACGGGCGGCTGACCACGGCAGCGGTGCACGGCTTCGCCGAGGACCTCGACGTGTACGTGCAGGACGGGCAGTTGCGGGCCGAGCACGCGTTCCGGGTCTTCGGCCTGCCGTTCCTCGTGCTGCACTACCGTATGCACCGCAAGCCGTCCCGCTGAGCGGTGACCGCGCCTTCACCCGCCGTGGCCTTACATTGCCCGAACACGCTGCGGGCGCGATCCGGATCGATACCTGCCTAGGATCGGCGCATGGCGGAACGGGAGAAGGTCGCGCACCTGCTGCGGAGGGCAACGTTCGGGCCCACCGCCGACGAGGTCGACCGGGCCGAGCGGGCCGGATACCAGGCGACCGTCGAGCAGCTGCTCGCGCCGACCGGCGCCGACCGGGGCGCGGCGCGCACACCCGCCCCGAAACTCGGCGCGGACCCCTACACGGACCTGCCCAAGAAGCCGACCCGCGAGCAGCGCCAGCGTGCCCAGCAGGCCCGCAAGGAGCAGGTGCAGCAGCTCACCCACTGGTGGGTGGACCGGATGGTCGCCGCGGACCACCAGCTGGCCGAGAAGCTGGTCTTCTTCTGGCACGGCCACTGGGCCACCAGCGTGCAGAAGGTCAAGTCGGCCGGGCTGATGCTGGCCCAGCAGCAGACCTTCCGGCGCGACGGCCGGGGCGACTTCGGGGTGCTGGTGCGGGCGATGCTGCGCGACGGCGCACTGATCCACTGGCTGGACGGGCAGCGCAACACCCGCAAGGCTCCGAACGAGAACCTGGCCCGCGAGCTGATGGAGCTGTTCACGCTCGGCATCGGCGCGTACACCGAGGCCGATGTGAAGGCCGCGGCCCGCGCACTGACCGGCTGGACCGTGGACCGGGTCGACGGCACGGCCGCCTTCCAGCAGGCCCGCCACGACCCCGGTGAGAAGACCGTGCTCGGCCGCACCGGCCCGCTGGACGCGGACTCGCTGGCCGAGGCCATCCTGGCGCAGCCCGCCGCCGACACGTTCCTGCCCGCGCGACTGTGGTTCCGGTTCGCCTCCGGCGAGCCCATGCCGGCCCCCGTACGCGACCGGCTGTCGGCCGCGTTCGCCGGGCACGACGTCACCGCGCTGGTCCGGGCGCTGCTGGTGGACGAGCAGTTCACCGCCACCGGCGGGCAGCTGGTCAAGCAGCCGGTGGAGTGGCTGGTCGGCGCGGTGCGCCAGCTCGGCGCCGGCGGCGCGGCTGACGACAAGCAGCGCAAGCAGCTCTACCAGGGCTTGAACCGGCTCGACCAGGTGCCGTTCAAGCCGCCGAGCGTCGGCGGCTGGCCGTCGGGCACGGCCTGGCTCAACACGTTCGCCACGCAGACCCGGGTGCAGCTGGCGCAGGCCCTGTCCGCCGCGGCGAGCCCCGCGTTCCTGGAGCGGCTGTCCGCCGCCCCGGTCGCCGGGCGGCCCGAGGCGCTGGCCCGGCTGCTGGTCGTGGACGCCTGGACCGACCGGACCCGGGCGGTGCTGGCCGACGCGGCCAAGGATGCCCGGAAGCTGACCGTGCTGGGGCTGATCAGCCCCGAGTACGCGGTGCACTGAGACTTCGAGGAGGACGCCCGATGGACACCACGACCCGGCGCAGGTTCCTGATCGCCAGCGGCGTCGTCGGCGGCGCGGCGCTGGCCGCGGGCGCGACCACGCTGGCCCTGTCCGACATCCTCGACACTGCCGGCGACCGCCCCGAGGGCGCGAAGACGCTCGTCGTCATCACGCTGTACGGCGGCAACGACGGCCTCAACACCGTCATCCCGTACGCCGACCGCGCCTACCAGGACGCCCGGCCCGAGCTGGCCTACGACGGCGGTGAGGTGCTCAGACTCGACGACGCCACCGGCCTGAACCCGGCGCTGAAGGGGCTGCACGAGCTGTTCGGGAGCAAGAAGCTGGCCGTCGTACGCGGTGTCGGCTACCCCAAGCCCGACCGCAGCCACTTCCGCTCGATGGACATCTGGCAGACCGCCAACCCGGAGCGGCCCGGCAACACCGGCTGGATCGGCCGCTGGCTCGACGGCGCGGGCGGCGACCCGCGGCTGGCCGTGTCGTTCGAGAAGGTGCTGCCGCCGCTGCTGGCCGGGGAGAGGAGCGCCGGTGCGGTGATCGGCGCGGCCGACGTGAAGCTGCCCAAGGCGGTCACCGCGCAGGCCCTGGCCGGGTTCGCCAAGCCGTCGGCCGGGGAGCCGCCGCTGCAGGCGCGGGCCGCGGCCTGCTTCGGCGACCTGGCCCGGGTGCGGGAGATGGCCCAGCAGGTCAAGGACACCGACCCCGACAGCGACGGCGGTGACGAGGAGAAGGTCCCGGCGACCGGCACCGGCGGCCTGGCCGGGCTGCAGGCGCAGCTCGACCTGGTCGCGCAGTGCATCGAGGCCGGAGTGTCGACGCGGATGTTCTCGGTGTCGCTGGGCGGCTTCGACACCCACGCCGACGAGCGCGACCTGCAGGAGACGCTGCTGTCCTACCTGGACCGCGGCCTGACCGCGTTCTACAAGCGCATCACCGCCCACCCGGCGGGCAGGGACGTGGTGGTGCTGGTCTACTCCGAGTTCGGCCGCCGGGTGCGGGCCAACGCCTCCGACGGCACCGACCACGGCACCGCGTCCAACGTGTTCGTGCTCGGCGAGTCGATCCCGGGTGGACTGTACGGCGAGCAGCCCAGCCTCACCGACCTCGACGACGGGGACCTGAAGTTCACCACCGACTTCCGCGACGTGTACGCCAGCGCCCTGGACCGGGTCCTGCAGGCCGATCCGGGGGCCGCGCTCAACGGCTGGAAGGGCCGCTTGGACTGGTGGTGACCGGCGGGCGCAAAGCGGGGATGGTGCCCGCGACGCCGATGGCTTAGCTTCATGCGCATGTCTCGAAAGATCGTCGCCGTTCTCGCCGCGGTGGCCGTGGCCGTGCTGCTGCCCTCCCCCGCGCAGGCGCACGGCCAGCTGGCCTTCTCCGACCCGGTGGACCGCAGCACGCTGACCGAGCCCCGCGAGAGCGTGCGGCTGGTCTTCACCGAGAAGCCGAACCCGGCCGCGTACTTCACGGTGAAGGCCCCCGACGGCACCCGCGTGGACCACGGCTGGTCCGGTGGTGAGCCAAAGCCGCTGCCCAGCCCGGTGCAGGAGCTGACGCTGCGCGACGGCAACTGGGAGCCGCAGCTCTACAAGACCGGCTTCCCGGCGGTGATCCCCGTGTCGCACTGGCCGCAGACCGGCGTCTACACCATCACCTACCTGTCGGTGGCCTCCGACAGCGACAGGGTCAGCGGCGAGATCCGCTTCGACTACCAGGGCAAGATCACCGCCGCGCCCGCCGGCTGGCAGCCGCCGACCAACCAGCCCGACCCGCTGCTGCTCGGCCAGACCGCGCCGCCGCCGCCCGCCGCGTCCGGGAACTCGATCACCGTGTCCGCCACCGCACCTGCCGAGCCCGACTCGCCGACCTGGCCCTACTGGGCGCTCGCCGGGCTGGTGGCGGCGCTGGCCGTCGGCGGCGTGCTGGTGCACCGGCGGCGCACCGCGCGCTGACCTCGGGCCCGCGTCGCACCCGCTGTGCGACGCGGGCCGCCCGCCGTCCGTGAATCTCGTTCGCAGGCGCACCCGCGGGGGCGCGCGGCGGAGGGGGACGAGATGACCCGGATCGTCGAGAAGGTGCAGGGTTCGGCCGGAGAGCGCCGTCTCCAGCAGGCGCACGGCACCGCCGGACGAGCCCAGCGCTTCTACGACCAGCAACAGCTCGACCACCTCAACGAGCGCATGACCGCGTTCGTCAGCCGCCAGGAGATGATGTTCGTCGCGACCTCCGACGCCGACGGGGAGTGCGACAACACGTTCCGCGCCGGGCCCGCGGGTTTCGTGCACGTGCTCGACGCCACCCACCTGACCTGGCCCGAGTACCGCGGCAACGGGGTGATGGCGAGCCTGGGCAACATCACCGAGAACGGCCACGTGGGACTGTTGTTCGTCGACTTCGTCAGCGACGTCATCGGGCTGCACGTCAACGGCCGCGCCTCGGTGGTGGAGGACGAGATCGCCCGCGCCGCCTACCCTGAGCTGCCGATCGACCCGGTCCCCGGGCGGCGGGCCGAACGCTGGGTGCTGGTCGAGGTGCAGGAGGCGTACATCCACTGCGCCAAGCACATCCCGCGGATGGCGAAGGCGCCGCGCAAGCGCGAGTGGGGCACCGACGACGTACGGCGCAAGGGCGGCGACTTCTTCGGCGCGGCCGCCGACGCCGCCGCACGCGCGGCCTCGGCCGCCGACGTGGCCCGGCCCACGCGGCTGCGGCGCTGGCTGCGGCGGCTCGCCCCGGGCCGCCGGGTCGGGTCGGCCGCCGACACCCGGTGACGGGCGTCAGCCCGGCGGGGTGACCAGGCCCAGCTCGTACGCGGTGATGACGAGCTGAACGCGGTCGCGGGCCGCCAGCTTGCCGAGCAGCCGCGCGACGTGCGACTTCGCGGTGGCCGGGGAGATGAACAGCTCCTGGGCGATCTCGCCGTTGGACAGACCGCGGCCGATCAGGGTGAGCACTTCGCGTTCCCGGTCGGTGATGCCCGGGTCGGGGCGTGCCGCGCGCGGGGCGGCCGGACCGGCGGCGAAGTCGGCGATGAGCCGGCGGGTGACGCTCGGCGCGATCAGCGCGTCCCCGGCGGCGACGACCCGGATCGCGGCCAGGATGTCGTCCAGCGCCATGTCCTTGACCAGGAACCCGCTGGCCCCGGCCCGCAGCGTGCCGTAGACGTGCTCGTCCTCGTCGAACGTGGTGAGCATGAGCACCCGCGCGGGTCCGGACGCGGCGGTGATCTGCCGGGTGGCCTCGATGCCGTCCATGCCCGGCATGCGGATGTCCATCACCACCACGTCGGGGCGCAGCTCGGCGGTCAGCCGGACCGCGTCGGCCCCGGTGCCCGCCTCCGCGACCACGGCCAGGTCGGGCGTCTCGTTGATCAGCACCCGCAGCCCGGACCGCACCAGCGGCTGGTCGTCGGCGAGCAGCACCCGGACCGTCATCGCACGACCGCCCCGCTGTGCGTGGCGGTCGCGCCCCGCTGCGACGCCACGGGCGGCGGCACGACCGTGCCTGGCTCCGCCGGCGAACGCCATGCATCGGCGGCATGCTCGGGCAGCGGCAGCCGTGCGGTGACCCGCCAGCCGCCCTCAGCGCGCGGTCCGGCGCTGAACTCGCCGCCGAGCAGGGTCACCCGCTCGCGCATCCCGGTGACGCCGTAGCCGGCTCCGGGGGCGGCGCTGCCCCGGCCGTCGTCGGTGACCTCCAGGCACAGCTCGGCGTCACGGTAGTCGACGGTCACCGCACAGCGGGGCGTGGCCGCGTGCCGTACCACGTTGGTGACGGCCTCCTGCACCACCCGGTACGCCGACAGTTCGATGTCGGCGGGCAGCGGCCGCCGGTCGCCGCGCCAGTCGAGCGTGACCTGCACCCCAGCACCCGAGGTGGTGGCGGCCAGCCGGTCCAGGTCGGCGAGCACCGGCGCGGGCGCGGCCGGGGCGAGCCCGGCGGGGGCGTCCTGCCGCAGTCCGACCAGCATGCGCCGCAGCCCGGCCAGGGTCTCGCGGCTGGTCTCCTCGACGGCCTGCAGCGCGTTGCGGGCCTCGGCGGGCTGGGTGTCGATGACGCGGCGGCCCATGCCCGCCTGGATGGCGATGACGCCGATGCTGTGCGCGACCATGTCGTGCAGCTCCCGGGCGATGCGCAGGCGCTCCTCGGTGGTCGCCTGGCTCGCGGCCCGGACCCGGATCGCCTCGGCGTGCTCGCGCCGGGCCCGCACCGAGTTGCCGACGGTCCAGGTCAGCGCCATGGCCAGGGTGGGGATCTCGAACTCGAAGACGGGCGTGTTCAGGCCGTTGCCGTAGCCGATGACGACCTGGACGAGCAGCGCGGCGAAGGCCACGGCGGCGGAGACCCGCCGCATCCGGTTCGCCGCGACGACGGCCACGGCCAGGTCGACGGCGATGATCTGCAGGTAGCGCATGTCGGTGAGGTAGGCGATCTCCTGGGTGTGGATCGCGACGGTGGTCGCCGCGGAGCCGAGCAGCAGCAGGCCCAGCGCGACGAGCGGCCGGCGGCGCAGCAGCGCGAACGGCAGCGCCAGCGCCAGGGCGGGCAGCAGGTGGCGCACCGACAGCCACTGCACCAGGTCGACGCTGCCGCCGCCCGCGCCGTCGGCGACCACGACGTACAGCAGCAACGGCGAGGCCAGCGCGCCGCTCCACGCCAGCACGGCGCGTACCTGCGCCAGGGCGGTCCGGCGCGGCCGCCGGTCGGGGGTGATGGGGTCCACCCGGCGAGAGTAGCCAGCTCAGCGCGGTGCGGCATCGGCCCGTGGGCGTACGCCCGCGGGACGCAACCCGCCCTGCGACTGCCGCCCACGGCCCGATGCCCACGGCCGCCCGGCCGGACAGGATCGTTCCCATGATCGAAGTCATCGGCCTGACCAAGCGCTACGGCGGCAAGACCGCCGTCGACGACCTGTCCTTCACCGTGCGGCCCGGACACGTCACCGGCTTCCTCGGCCCGAACGGCGCGGGCAAGACCACCACGCTGCGCGTCATCCTGGGCCTGGACGCGCCCACCAGCGGCGCGGCCACGGTCGGCGGAGTGCCGTTCCGGTCGCACTCGCGGGGCCTGCACCACGTCGGTGCGCTGCTCGACGCGCAGCAGGTGCACGGCGGGCGCAGCGCCGCGGCCCACCTGAGCGCCCTGGCCCGCAGCAACGGCATCGGCCGGCGGCGGGTCGGCGAGGTGCTGGCCGAGGTGGGGCTGACCGATGCGGCACACCGCCGCGTCGGCGGCTTCTCCCTCGGCATGAAGCAGCGCCTGGGCATCGCGGCGGCGCTGCTGGGCGACCCGCCGGTGCTGATGTTCGACGAGCCGATCAACGGCATGGACCCGGAGGGCGTGCGCTGGGTGCGCCACCTGTTCCGGCGGCTGGCCGCGCAGGGCCGCACCGTGTTCCTGTCCAGCCACCTGATGACCGAGATGGAGCACACCGCCGACCACCTGGTCGTCATCGGCCAGGGCCGGCTCATCGCCGCCGAGCCGCTGCGCACGTTCGCCGACCGCGGCACCCGCCAGCAGGTCACCGTGCGCACCCCGCAGGCGGCCGCGTTCACCGCCGCGCTGACCGCGGCGGGCGCCGCCGTCGACGCCGCACCCGACCACCTCGCCGTACGCGGGCTGTCCGCCGAACGCGTCGGTGCGCTCGCCTTCGCCAACGCCGTCGAGCTGCACGAACTGACCACCCGCACCACCAGCCTGGAGGAAGCCTTCATGGAGATCACCGCCGGCCACGCCGACCACCTGGCCGGGTCCCGATGACCACGTCCCTGCACCCGGCCCCGCCCGTCCCCGCCCGCACCCGTGCCGCCGCACCGCGGGCCCGCTTCACGGACCTGGTCGCCGCCGAGTGGATCAAACTGTGGTCGCTGCGGTCCACCCCGTGGACGCTCGGCCTGGCCACGCTGTTCGTCCTCGGAGCGGCCGCGCTGGCGGCCAAGGCCGACTACGACAACTTCCCGTTCTACGAGCCCGAGACGCAGCGCGATCACATGTTCTCCCTCAGCGACGCGTTCCCGCAGGAGGGCTACCTGACCCTGATGATCGTCGCGGTCAGCCTCGGCGCGCTCAGCGTGGTCTCCGAGTACGGCAGCGGCCTGATCCGGACCACGACGGCGGCCGTGCCCGCGCGCGGCGCGACGGTGCTGGCCAAGGCGGTGGTGACGGCCGGGGTCTGGACCGCGACCGGCATCGTCATCGCCTTCGGCTCGTTCGCCGTGTCGCAGGCGATCCTCGCCGGCCGCGACGCGGCGGTGTCCCTCTCGGACCCGGTCTCGATCCGTGCCGTGGCCGCCTCCGCCCTGCTCGCCCCGGTGTGCGCGCTCATCGGGCTGTGCCTGGGCGTGCTGATCCGGCACGCCGCCACCACCATGGTCACCGGCATTTTCCTGCTGCTGATGCTCCCGACGATGTTCTCCTCGGACAAGCGCTGGTCGGCCGAGCTGAGCAACCTGATGCCCGGCGTCGCCTGGAACCGCCTCACCACGGGCTGGATGCCCCCGCCACGCCCCGACTACTTCCCCGCCACCATCACCGAGTCCTGGCTGGTCCTAGCCGCCTGGCCCCTCCTCCTCCTCATCCCCGCCCTCCTCACCATCCGCCGCCGCGACGTCTAGACCGAAGGAAGGGCACCTTCACATCGATATGCGTTGCAGAAGGTGCCCTTCCCAACACTGACCGGCACCCGACCAGGACATCGACCTGTTCCGGTGATGTCGCGGCGCGGCGCGCGGACGCACACTGACGCCATGTCCATCGTGGCCGGCCGATGAGTCCGCGTGCCGCACATCGCCCAGGACCGCCGGGGCCGCGCGGGGTTCCGCTGCTCGGAATGCTGCCGCAGCTGGCCCGCGATCCGCTCGGCACCCTCGCCCGTGCCCGTGACCGGTACGGCGACGTGGTGCGCCTGCCCGTGCCCAGCGGCGCCGTCTACCTGCTGGCGCATCCCGACCACGTCGAGCGCGTGCTGGTCACCCGCAACGCCAACCACTGGAAGGGCCGGCTCTTCGGCCGGGCGGACTTCCTGTTCGGCAACGGCCTCGTGCTCAACGACGGCGAGAGCTGGCACGCCCAGCGGCGCGTCATGCAGCCCGGCTTCCACGCCGACCTGCTGCGTACCGCGATCGACGCGATGCTCGAGGTGATCGAGGACCACGCCCGGCGGTGGCGGCTCGCCCGGCGCGACGGCACGGTCCTGGAGCTCGAGTCGGAGATGACCGTGCTCACGCTGGACCTCATGGCCACCGCGATGTTCGGGGTGCGGCTCAGCGCCGGCGAGCTGGCCACGACCGGCCGCGCGTTCGGCGTCGTGCTCGAACACGTCGGGCTGCGGTTCGCCACGTTCACGCTGCCGCCCTCGACGCCGCTGCCCGGCCGGGCACGGGCCCTGCGGGCGCTGGCCGCGCTGGAGGAGATCGTGGCCCGGATCGTCGACCGGCACGACCCGTCGCGCGCCGACGTGCTCGGCATGCTCCAGCAGGCCGTGGACGCCGGTGCCATGTCGCCCCGGCAGCTGCGCGACGAGGTGATGACGCTGCTGTTCGGCGGGTACGAGGCGACGGCGCACACGCTGGCCTGGACCTGGCATCTGCTGGACCGCCATCCGCAGGTCGGCGACCGGGTGCGCGCGGAGGCGGCGGCGGCCGTCCCGGGTGACGTCGCCGCCCTGCCGTACACACGGCAGGTCGTGGACGAGGTCCTGCGGCTGTACCCGCCGTTCTGGGAGGTTCTGCGCAGTAGCCGTGAAGCCGACGAATTCGACGGGCATGTCGTCCCCGGCGGCGCGTCGATCCTGCTGGTGCCGTGGCTCACCCACCGCCTGCCGGAGTTCTGGCCCGACCCGGCGGCGTTCGACCCCGACCGTTGGGCAGACGGGCCGCCCGCGCACCGGCACGCCTACTTCCCGTTCGGCGGCGGGCAGCGGCTCTGCATCGGACGCCCGCTGGCGCTGTTGGAGATGCAGCTGGTGATATCGCTGCTCAGCCGGGAGTTCCGGCCCCGCCGGGCGGACCGGCGGCCGGTACGCGAACGCGCACGCAGCACGCTGCGGGCCCGGCACGGCATCCGCATGGTGCTCGACGGGACGTGACGGCCTGCGCCTGTCGGGATGTGCGCACATCGACGCAGGTGCAGGCCGCGCGTCCCGCGGGTCGGCGGAGCGGGTGACGCACCTTCCCCGCCAGCGGCGGGACGACTACCATCGGCGCTGTTCTCGACGGTGCAGGCTGCGCGGGAACGTCGACCCGGGCCGGCGGGAGTCGCGGCGTCCGAACACTGGGGTGAGGAGAACCTGCGATGACCGACAACCGGTTGAAGGGTCGAGTGAAGGGCCTGTTCAGCGGCCCGGCGGAGAACGAGCCCATGGAGGAGCAGAACACCGGCGTGCTGGCCGACCCGGAGGCGGAGCGGCAGGCGCTGCAGGTGCTGGTGCTGGCCCGGCGCACCGCCGACGAGCACGTCGGCAACGCACAGGCCGAAGCCGACCGGATCAAGAACGACGCCCGGGCCAAGGCCGACGACCTGGCCCGCGACGCCCGGGGCATCGTGGAGAGCGCCCGGCAGGAGGCGGCGCAGATCCAGGCCGCCGCGCAGGCGAGGTCCGTGGAGATCAGCCGCGAGGCGCAGTCCCACGCCGAGAGCGCCCGCCGGGAGACCGAGCACATGGTCGCCGACGCGCGCGCCACCGCGACGAGGATCGTCGAGGCCGCCCAGGCGAAGGCCGACGACCTGGAGCGCGACGCCCTGCAGCAGTACGAGGACGTGGTGGGCAGCCTGGAAGCCAAGCGCTCGGTGCTGCAGCGGCGCATCGAGGCGCTGCAGAACTTCGACCGCGATTACCGGGCCCGGCTGCGCAAGTTCATGAACAGCCAGCTCGACGCCCTCGACCTGGACGAGCACCCCACCCCCGAGGATGACGAGGACGAGCACTTCGCCGAGGCGTCGGCCCCGGAACACAAGCAGCCCGCGGTGGTACGCCGCCAGCCTGCCGCCGTGGTGGTGCCGCAGGAGCGCCGCCGCCCCTGAACGGCGGCGGCACCGGCCTAGCGCAGCGACCGCAGGCCGGTGCGGACCTCGTCCACGAACGCCGCCGGCTGCTCCCAGGCCGGGAAATGTCCGCCCTTGGGGAGCCGGCGGTAGTGGACGAGCCTCGGGTATGCCTGCTCCGCCCAGCTTCGGGGCGGCAGGTAGATCTCGTCGGGGAAGACGCTCACGGCGACCGGGATCCGCACGCCCTTGACGCTGAAGAACGAGAACCTGTTCTCCGCGTACAGGCGCGCCGAGGAGACCCCGGTGTTCGTCAGCCAGTACAGCGTGACGTTGTCGAGCACGTCGTCGCGGGTGAGGCCCTCGGGCACGCCGGCGAAGGACCGCGAGATCAGGGCGAGGGTCCTCGGGTCGAGGTCGAGCATCCACGACGCGAGGAAGGTGGGCGAGTCGGCCAGCCCGGTCAGCGTCTGCGGCCGGGACCCCATCTGCAGCGCGTACGTGACGTGCTTCCACAGGAAGTCGAGCTGCTCGCAGGCGGCCCGTTCCTCGTCGGACAGTCCGGGCGGCAGGTTCGCCAGCGCGTCGGCCGCGCCGACGATGTTCTGCTGGAACAGCCTGTCGAGCTCTGCCGGCACGGCACAGGCCATGTTGGTGTGCATTCCGACCAGCCCCGCCACCTCCTGCGCGGCCATCAGGTCGACGACGATCGCGCCCCAGTCGCCGCCCTGCGCGACGTACCGGTCGTAGCCGAGGCGCTGCATCAGCGCCGCCCAGGCCCGGCCGATGCGGTCGGGGCCCCAGCCGCCGGCGGTCGGCTTGCCCGAGAACCCGTATCCGGGCAGCGACGGGATGACCACGTGAAAGGCGTCGTCGGCGCTGCCGCCGTACGCGGTCGGGTCGGTCAGCGGCTCGATGATCTTCAGTAGAGAGACGACCGAGTAGGGCCACCCGTGCGAGACGATGATCGGCAGGGCGTTCTCATGCCGGGATCGGACGTGGAGGAAGTGGATGTCGAGCCCGTCGATCTCCGTGAGGAAGTTCGGCAGGGAGTTCAGCCGGGCCTCGCACCGGCGCCAGTCGTACTCCTCGGCCCAGTAGCGGGCGAGTTCCTGGATCGTGGCCAGCTGGGTGCCCTGCGACTGGTCGTCGACGGTCTCCCGGTCGGGCCAGCGGGTGTGCATGATCCGGGCTCGCAGGTCCTCGAGGTCGGCGTCGGGAATCGAGACCCGGAACGGCCGGATCGCCGACGCCGCGGTGCCAGCGGACATGGCGGCGTTCCTCGCTGTGCTGGTCGGGATTCGGGAAGGACCTCGCCCTGCAGGCCCCCTGTTCGCCTCATGCTAGGGCGGAATGGGGGTGCGGAGTTGCCGGAACGGCGATCCCGAACACTCGGTCGCAGCGCTCTCCCGACATTAATAACCTAACAAGGATCTTGGCTTTGCGCCATCGGGCACTTGAGGGACTGCGCAGCTCAGTGACCGTGGCTATGGTCAGCCGATGCCTACTCCCCTGATCAACGCAAGCGCGGCGGGCACCTGGACGCTCGGCGACCTGACCGTCAACCGGATCGGATTCGGCGCGATGCGGCTGCCGGGCGGCGCCAACTACGGCTACGGCGCCTCGAGCGACCGCGACCGGGTCATCGGTGTGCTGCGGCGCGCCGTCGAGCTCGGCGTGAACCACATCGACACGGCGGCGTTCTACTTCTCGCCGCTGCGCTCGGCCAACGAGCTGATCAACCGGGCCCTGGCCCCGTACTCCGACGACGTCGTCATCGCCGCGAAGGTCGGGCCCGGCCGTGACCCGTCCGGCGAGTGGCTGCCGCTGGCCCGCCCCGACCAGCTGCGCGGGCAGGTCGAGGAGAACCTGCGCCAGCTCGGCCGCGACCACCTGGACGTGGTTTACCTGCGCCAGCACGGGCTGGACTCGGTCGCCGAGCACTTCGGCGTGCTGGCCGAGCTGCGCGACGCCGGCTTGATCCGGCACCTGGGCCTGTCCAACATCCGGCCGCAGCATCTGCCCCAGGCGCAGGCGATCGCCCCGGTCGTGAGCGTGCAGAACCTGTACGGCGTCGACACCTGGCGGAGGCACGACGAGTTCCTGCGCGTCTGCGGCGAGCAGGGCGTCGCGTTCGTGCCGTTCTACTCGGTCGCCGGTGAGGGCAAGGAGTCCGGCGGGGTCGCCCGCAACGATGCGGTCCTGGCCGTGGCGCAGGCGCACGGCGCGACGGCCGCGCAGGTGCGGATCGCGTGGACGCTCAGCCGCGGGCCGCACATGCTGGCCATCCCCGGCACCGGAAACCCCGATCACCTGGTGGAGAACATCGCCGCCGGGGCGCTCCGGCTGTCGGCAGAGGAGTTGGCAAGCCTGGAGTAGCCGGTCCGGGCACCGTCCGGTTTCCTGCGATCAGTTTCATTCCACGGGGGAAGGAACCGCACCTCTTGACGACCACCACCAGTCAACCCACCACCCCGACACCGAACCGCTCCTGGCTGGTCGACCGGGGGCTGATCCCCGCGCGAGGCCCGCAACGCGTGATCGCGCTGGCGACCTTCGTCAACATGGTCGGCACCGGTGTCTTCATGACCAGCGCAGCGCTCTTCTTCACCCGCTCGGTGGGCCTTCCGCTGGCCAAGGTCGCGCTGGGCATGGGCATCGCCGCCCTGGTCGGCATGCTGGCGGGGATGCCGGTCGGGCATCTCGCCGACCGGCGCGGGCCTCGCGAGATCTACCTGGTCACCCTGATCGTCCGGGCCGTCTCGATGGCGTCGCTCGTGTTCGTCCACACGTTCTGGCTGTTCGTCGTGGTGGTGTGCCTGACCCAGCTCGCCAACTCCGCCGGTGGGGCGGCCCGCGGGCCGCTGGTGCGCGGGTTCGGCGGCACGAACCTGACCGAGTTCCGCTCCTATCTGCGCTCGGTCGCCAACCTGGCCGGGTGCTGCGGGGCACTGGCGGCGGGCACCGCCGTACAGCTGGACACCCGGGCCGCGTACCTGGCCCTGGTGCTGGGCAACGCGCTGAGTTTCGTGGCGTGCGCAGCCGTCATCACGCGGCTGCCGTCCCTGCGGCCGGTGCCGGTGCCCTCCGATTCGGCCGGTCGCTGGATCGTCCTCAAGGACGCGCCCTACCTCGTGGTGACCGCGCTCGACGCGGTCATGTCGGTCCAGGGTCAAGTCCTGGTCTTCGCGCTGCCGCTGTGGATCACGTTGCGGACCGACGCGCCGCGCTGGTTCATCGGGGTGGCGGTGGCCGTCAACACGGCCCTGGTCGCGGCGCTGCAGGTCAGGGCGAGCCGGGGCATCGACACCGGCCCCGCCGCCGGGCGGGCGCTGCGCCGGTCGGGCCTGGCCTTCCTGATCGGCATGGCGCTGATGGCCGCGACGGCCGGGATTCCGGGTTGGATCGCCGCGGTGCTGCTGACCGTCGGCGTCGCCGCGCACACGGTCGGCGAACTCTGGCATGCGGCCGCCTCGCTCGAGTTGCAGTTCCGGCTCGCGCCGGCGCACGCCCAGGGCCAGTACACCGGCGTGTCCGGGTTCGGCACGGGCTTCGCGAACGTGGTCGCGCCCTCCGTGCTCGGCCTGCTCTGCATCACCTGGGGCACGCCCGGCTGGCTGCTGATGGGCGGGGTATTCGTAGCGGTAGGACTGCTCGCACCCCGCATCGTGCGCTGGGCCGAGCACACGCGCCTGCCGGGGGCGTCCGCCGCGTAGCGGCTCGCACACATCGGGCGGTCCGGATTTCCCCCGGACCGCCCGGCAGTGCCTGACCTCGGCCGCGGGCCGCCGCTACGATCCACATCCGACGGACGGGCATATTGGCATCCGTCCACCCATAGACATTGACAGTAAAGCTTCCTAATAATGACGCCATGCCGAACTCCTCTCGAACGCTGCGCCGCTCAGCGCGCTGGGCGATCGCCGTCGCCACCAGCGCGGCGGCCACCCTCGCGGTCGCGGTCGTCTCCATGCCGAGCGGCCAGGCCGCGCCGACCCCGGTCGCCGCCCTCGTCGCCTGCACCGCCCCGGCCTGGGCCGAGGGCAACACCTACACCGCCGGCACCCAGGTCACCTACAACGGACGGCTCTACCGCGCCCTGGTGACGCACACCGCCCACGTCGGCGCCGGCTGGAACCCGGCCGCGACCCCGTCGCTCTGGACCGACCTCGGCGCCTGCGACGGCACCCCGCCGTCCCCGTCGGCCTCGCCGTCCCGACCGCCGTCTCCTTCGGCCTCGCCGTCCCGGCCGCCGTCCCCGTCGGCCTCGCCCTCGAAGCCGCCGTCGCCGTCCCCGTCGGTCTCGCCCCCGCCGTCCCCGTCCACCTCCCCCGGCGGCACCACCTGCGCCGTGAAGTCGCGCCCGAGCGGCAAGGTCCTGCACGGGTACTGGGAGAACTGGGACGGCTCGTCCAACGGCGTGCACCCGCCGTTCGGCTGGACGCCGATCACCGACGCGCGCATCCGCCAGCACGGCTACAACGTCATCAACGCGGCGTTCCCGGTCATCCGCTCCGACGGCACGGTGCTGTGGGAGGACGGCATGGACGCGGGCGTGAAGGTCGCCACCCCGGCTGAGATGTGCGCGGCCAAGGCGGCCGGCCTGACCATCCTGATGTCGATCGGCGGGGCCACCGCCGGCATCGACCTCAGCTCGTCCGCGGTCGCCGACCGGTTCGTCGCGACCGTGGTGCCGCTGCTGAAGAAGTACAACTTCGACGGCATCGACATCGACATCGAGACCGGCCTCACCGGCAGCGGCAACATCAACACGCTGTCGACCTCGCAGGCCAACCTCATCCGCATCATCGACGGCGTGCTCGCGCAGATGCCGTCGAACTTCGGCCTCACCATGGCCCCGGAGACCGCGTACGTCACCGGCGGCAGCGTCGTCTACGGCTCGATCTGGGGCTCCTACCTGCCCATCATCAAGAAGTACGCCGACAACGGCCGCCTGTGGTGGCTGAACATGCAGTACTACAACGGCAGCATGTACGGCTGCTCCGGCGACTCCTACTCGGCCGGCACGGTGCAGGGCTTCGTCGCGCAGACCACCTGCCTCAACACCGGCCTGGTCATCCAGGGCACCACCATCCGGGTGCCGTACGACAAGCAGGTTCCCGGCCTGCCCGCGCAGGTCGGCGCGGGCGGCGGCTACATGACGCCGTCGCTGGTGTCGCAGTCGTGGAACAGCTTCAACGGCCAGCTCAAGGGCCTGATGACCTGGTCCATCAACTGGGACGGGTCGAAGAACTGGACCTTCGGCGACAACGTCAAGGCGCTCCAGGGCCGCTGACCCCCGCACGATCCCGGGCTCCGTCACCGCCTCACCGCAGCGGTGACGGAGCCCGGCGCGTCAGCCCCGGTACGGCCCCACCCGGTACACCCCGGTCATCGCCGGGTCCGCGCGGTAGCCGAACGTCTCGTACAGGCGCATCGAGTCGCCCGCCGCGAACAGGCCGACGAACGACCGCGGACCCGCCTGCGTGGCGATCCACCGCTCCAGGGCCGTGACGATGGCCCGGCCCACGCCGCGCCCCTGGTGCGCGGGCAGCACCGCGATGTCGTGCAGGTAGAAGTAGATCGCGCCGTCGCCGAGGACCCGGCCGACGCCGACGACCTCACCCTCGTGCACCGCGACGACGGCGTGCCGGGTGCGTTCCAGCGACAGCGGCAGAGCGTCGAGGTCGTACGCGTGCTGCCAACCCACCGCGCTGGTGACCGTGATGAATTCGTCGAGCGTCGGCAGCCGGTCGATCACGTCATAGGACACGGGCGGCGACTTTAGCCGACAAATGCGTAAATGATCCCTCGCCACTCCGCCTGCGACGCCGCGGAGCAGCGCCGGTCCCCGGCGCGCGGCATCAGTCCGGCGGGCGCAGGCCGTGCTCGCGGGCCAGGATCGCGGCCTGCACCCGGCTGCGCAGGCCGAGCTTGGTCAGGATCCGGCTGACGTGCGTCTTCACGGTCGCCTCGGCCATGGTCAGCGCGAGGGCGACCTCGCCGTTGGACATGCCCGCACCGAGGCAGCCGAGCACCTCCCGCTCCCGGCCGGTCAGGGTGTCCAGGTCCGGTGCCGCGGCCGGGTCGGTCCACTGCGGCGCGGCGAGGAACCGGTCCAGCAGCCGCCGGGTCGCGGCGGGCGCGATGATCGCGTCGCCGCGGGCGACGGTGCGCACGGCGTCGGCCAGCGCCGCGGCCTCGATGTCCTTGAGCAGGAAACCGGCCGCCCCGGCCCGCAGCCCGCCGAACACGTACTCGTCGAGGTCGAACGTGGTCAGGATGAGCACCTGGGCCAGCCGCTGCGCGACGATCTCGCGGGTCGCGGCGATGCCGTCGAGCACCGGCATCCGCACGTCGAGCAGGGCGACGTCGGGGCGCTCGCGGCGGCACAGCTCGACCGCCTGCGCGCCGTCGGCCGCCTCACCGACGACCTCGATGTCGGGATGCGTAGCCAGGATCAGCACGATGCCCGATCGCACGGCGGGCTGGTCGTCGGCGACCACCACCCGGATCGTCATAGCCCCGCCTCCTCGGTGTGGCGCACGGGCAGTGACGCGCGCAGCCGCCAGCGGCCGTCCTCGGGCCCGGCGGTCAGCGTGCCGCCCAGCAGCGCCGCCCGCTCCCGCATGCCGATCAGACCGTGCCCGCTGCCGGGAGTGGACCCGTCCGGCCGCAGCGCGTTGGCCGTCTCGATCAGCACCCGGTCGGCGTCGACGTCGACCCGCAGCACGGCCGCGCCCGCACCGTGCTTCCACGCGTTGGCGAGGCTCTCCCGCACGATCCGGTGCGCGGCGAAGTCGACGCTGACCGGCAGGGTCCGGTCCAGACCACCGGTGTGCACTTCGACGGCGAGCCCGTCGGACCGCGCCTGCGCGACGAGCTGCGGCAGCGACGCCAGCCCGGGGCGGGTGGCCGGATCGGCGGGTCCGGTGCCGCCGTCCTCGCGCAGCAGGCCGATCATCCGGCGCATCTCGGCCAGCCCGGAGACGCTGCTCTCCCGGATCTGCGTGACGGCCTGGCGCACCAGCTGCGGGCTGGGGTCGGGCGCGGACAGCACCGCCGTGGCGTGGATGGCGATGGCGCTGAGCTGGTTGGCGACCACGTCGTGCAGCTCACGGGCCATCCGGGCGCGCTCGTCGGCGACGGCCTGGCGGCGTTCCCAGGCGGCCAGCCGGGCCGTCTCCTCGGCCCGCTGCCGCTGGATGCGAGCCTGGTCGCGATACTGCCGCACGCTGATGCCGGTCACCGTCGGCAGCACCGCGATCAGTGCCACCACCAGGCCGAGCACGACCCCGCGCCAGCTGCCCGAAGCGACCACGCCGGCCGCCGCCGCCAGCACGGAGGCGGCGACCCAGCCGTAGAGGTTGGCGCGCCACAGCCACGGCCTGCCGTAGACACACGCGTCGTAGACGACCTGCGTGAAGATCAGCGCGGTGCCGAGCGAGCCGCCCAGCAGCGTGTCCGCGGCCAGCGCGACCAGGCCGATCGCCTCGGCCGTGCCGGGAGCCAGGCGGCGCAGCAGGCAGCAGCCCGCCATCACCGTCATCGGCACCAGCAGGACCCAGTGCGGGGCGTCGGACCACAGGCTCGCGCCGAAGAACATGCGCCAGCCGCCGGCCGCGTACAGGACCAGGCCGCCGACGAACGAGACCAGGCTGATCGCCAGGTCGGTGCGCCAAGAGGGCCAGCGTGCGGTCACCTGATGATCACAGCACACGGCGCGGACCGGCACGACCGGCCGGTGACCGAGACCGCCTACATCCTTCGGTGTACGCCGGGTTCGTGCCGCGCGCCGAGGCGGACCGCCCGGCAGCCGGACATGATCGGATCATGTTGCTGGTCGTCATCGCCGCCTGCGAGGTCGGTTTCTGGGTCATCCTCGGTGCCGGGCTCGCCGCCCGCTACCTGCTGCGCTGGCAGCGGGTGTCGACGGTGCTGCTGGTCGGGGTGCCGGTCACCGACCTCGTCCTGCTCGGCGCGACCGCGCTCGACCTGTCCCGCGGCGCGACGGCCACCTGGGCCCACGGGCTCGCCGCGGCGTACCTCGGCTTCTCGGTGGCCTTCGGCCCATCCATGGTCCGCTGGGCCGACGTACGCTTCGCACACCGCTTCGCGGGCGGCCCCGCGCCGGTCCCCCCGCCCCGCTACGGCGCGGCCCGCACCCGCCACGAGTGGCGCGAATGGATCAAGGCCCTGATCGCCTGGGCGATCGCGGTGGCCCTGCTCGGCGCCGCGATCCTGCTCGTCGGCGACGCCGCCCGCACCGCCGAACTGCAAGGCTGGATCGGCCGCCTGAGCGTCGTCCTGGGCATCTGGCTGGTCGGCTGGCCGGTCTACTACACCCTGTTCCCCAAACGCACCCCCACAGTGCAATAAGGAAGGGCACCTTCTTAACGTTTTCCGTAGAGGAAGGGCACCTTCTTAACGCGGGCCGCCGACTGGGCCGCAGGGCCGGGCGAGCGCTTCGGTTTAATGGCGGGCATGACCACGACCGAGCCGGTGCGGCTCAACGGCCGCTACCGTCTGGACGCGCGCATCGGCGCGGGCGGCATGGGCGAGGTCTGGCGCGCCACCGACGAACTGCTGGGCCGGACCGTCGCGGTGAAGACCGTCCTGCCCGCGCTCGCCGACGACGCCGACTTCGCCCGCCGTTTCCTGGCCGAGGCGCGGGCGATGGCCGGGGTGCACCACCGCGGCGTGGTCGCCATCCACGATCTCTACCACGGCCCCGAGGGCGCGTTCCTGGTCATGGAGTTCGTCGACGGCGAGCCCCTGTCGCAGGTGCTGACCCGCTACGGCCGGCTCGCCGCGCCGCCCGCGCTGCACCTGGTCGGCCAGGCCGCTGACGCGCTGCACGCGGTGCACGGCCGCGGCATCGTGCACCGCGACGTCAAGCCCGGCAACATGCTGGTACGCCCCGACGGCACGCTGCTGCTCACCGACTTCGGCATCGCCCGCCGCGACGGCGCGACCGCGCTGACCGCGACCGGCGCGGTCATCGGCACGCTGTCCTATCTGGCCCCCGAACAGGTGCTGGGCCACCCGGCGACACCCCGCAGCGACGTGTACGCCCTCGGCGTCGTCGCCTACGAATGCCTGTCCGGGCGGCGGCCGTTCACCGCCGAGAACCCGTTCGCGGCCGCCATGATGCGCCTCAACCAGGCTCCCCCGCCGCTCGGACCCGACGTGCCCGCCCCCGTGGCCGCCCTGGTGGAACGGGCCCTGGCCGTCGAGCCGGGCGACCGCTGGGCGTCGGCCGCCGCGTTCGGCAGCGCGATCGCCCAGGTCGCCGCGGCCCTGCGCGGCGGACCACCGCCCGCGACGAGCCCGGAGACCGCCGAGCAGACCGTGGTCCAGCGGCGCGCCCTGCTGTCCCCGACCCTCGTGGAATCCGCGCCTGCCGCCACCCTGCTCGCAACGCCGCACCCCGGGTCGACCGCGTTCGCCACGCCACACCCTGGTGCGGCGCACTCCGCTGCCACCGTCCTCACGCCTCGGCCCGGCGCCGCCCAGCCGCTGGCACCCGGCGGTGTGACCGTCCCGCCGGGGTTCCGGCCCCGTGACGGCTACTACGTGCCGGTCGAGCCGATGTGCTGGGGAGGGCTGGTCATCCCCGGCGGTCTGGGACGCACACCGCGCCGCATCGTGCCCGGTGAGGAGCACTACTGGGAGACGTTCGCCGCGGCGGAACTGCCCGAGGAAGCGGTGTACCTGCGGCAGGAGGAGCTGCTCGGGCACCCTGCGGTAGCCGCGGTGTGCACGGCCCGCGTGCTGGCCGCGTGCAGCCGCGACCCGGCCCGGACGGTGGGCTGGGAGCTGGAGCCTTGGCCGGTGCAGCTCGGCCGGGACCGCTGGATCTTCCACTGTCTGGCCTCCCCCGGCACGGGCGAATGGCTGGGCAGCGCGTTCGCCTGAGGCGGCATACTCGTCGACATGGGTTCCCCCGCCCGCCGCATCGCGGTCTTCGCCGGGTTCGCCGCGGCCACCGCGCTCGCCGCGTACGCCCTGCAAGACGTCAATCGCAACGTCTGGTCGTGGTTCAACTACGACCCGCAGGGCTTCGACCAGGAGTTGTGGGCCTGGCAGACCGCGGGCGCGTTCGCGGCCACCTCCGGCACCCTGGCCGCACAGCTCGGCTCGCTCCTTTTCGGACGGTATTGCCGCAGGGCCGGTGCGAGCCTGCCGGTCGCGGCGCACGGCGGGCTGGGCCTGGCCCTGGCGCAGCTGGCGGTGGCCGTACCGATGGCGGTGGACCTCCTGAACGGCAACAGCGTGGCGATCGAGATGGTCCGGCACGGCCACCCGTTCGACCCTGTGCCGTGGCGGCAGCCGGTCGTGGTGACGGCCGTCGCGGTCGCCGTGCTGAGCTGCCTGGCCTGGGCGATCATCGGGTACGGCATCGCCCGGCGCACTGATCGGCCGGCACACACCCTCCTCGGTGTCCTCACCGTGACCCTCTACGTCGCGGTGCAGAGCGACTGCACCGCCGACGGGCCATGGTGGGCTCCGGCCGTGCTCGCGTTCGTGCTGGGTCTGGCCGCGTCCCTGCTGTCGCGCGGCGACGCCGCAGCACCGGCCGCCGTCACGACCTGACACCGTCCGGCGGCACCGCCCCGCCGCCGCCGCTCAGCCTTCGAGCAGCCTGCGCAGCACGGGACGGGCCGCGTCGACCGGATCCGTGCCGGCCGGTTCGGTCAGTGCCCCGGCCAGCCAGAGGCTGGCGAAACCGTGGGCGATCGACCAGCCCGCCCGGGCCGTGTTCGCGCTGCCCGCCGGGGAGGCCGCGACCGCGCGGGCGCCCTGCGCCAGCAATGCCCCGGCCCGCTCCCTCGCGTGCCGTACGGCGTCGTCGTCGGCGCGGTAGAGCTTCGGCTGGAACATCACCCCGAAGTGGACCGGATGCTCGGTGGCGAAGCGGACGTAGGCGAGTCCGGCCTCCAGGAAGTCCGGACCGGCCTGCTTCAGTGTCTCGGCGAGCAGGTCGAAGCCCTCCGCGGCCAGTGCCGTCAGCAGGCCGGCCTTGTCGCCGAAGTGGTGTGCGGGGGCGGCGTGCGAGACTCCGGCGCGGCGGGCCAGCTCGCGCAGGCTCCAGCCGTCGAGCCCGGACTCCCCGATGGCGTCGACGGCCGCATCCAGCACCGTGCGCCGCAGGTCTCCGTGGTGGTATCCGATCGTCCTCACGTCCTTCCGCAGTGACCGACGACTCCATCTTTCCATTGACAAGTTCGTCGCGTCCAGACTACCGTCAGCCTTGAACTTGTCAATGACTAGATCAGGAGAAACGCCATGACATTCGCCGTACTGATCATCGGTCTGCTGATCCTGCGCGCCCTCGGCGCGCTCGGCGTGCGCAGGTTCGCCACCTGGGCGACGAGCGGCGCCCACGCGCTCGCCGCGATGCTGGTGATGACCGCGAGCGCGCACTTCGTCCCGGCCGACGTGACGGTCATGCCCACCCACGCCGACCTCGTGGCCATGGTGCCGCCGTTCGTGCCCGCCCCCGACGCCTGGGTGTACGCCACCGGCGTGCTGGAACTGCTCGGCGCGATCGGCCTCGTCGTCACCCGGACCCGCCGGGCCGCCGGACTGTCCCTGGTGCTGCTGTTCCTGCTGCTCCTGCCCGCCAACGTGTACGCCGCGGTCGCCGACGTGCCGTTCCACGGCGAGCCCGCCTCACCCCTGTGGCAGCGCATCCCCGAGCAGGTGCTCTACGTCGGCGTCGCGCTCGCCGCGGCGCTGTCGTCGCCCGCCCGCCGGCCGACCGCCGACACCCGACCGGCTACCGCCGCGGCGTGACCCCGTCAGCGAGCAGGCTCGGCCTCCGGCCGGGCCTGCTGCGAGCCGGCGGCGCTGAACCCGAGCAGGGCGATGCCGCCGAGCACACCGGTCCACGGCGAAGCGGCCTCCGTCACGGTCAGCGCGAGCACGCCGCCGACGACCGCCAGGACGATCATGGTCCAGCCCAGGCGGGCGAAGACCGGTGCCCGGAACGCCGCCGCGAACGGCAGGAAGTGCGCACCCACCACGAACACCACCCACGGCACCGTCAGCAGCGGCTGGTGCAGGACGTTGTTGACGAGTCCCGCGCCCACCGGGATGCCCAGCGCCATCGCCGTCACGGACGTGCCGTAGACGCGGATCGCCTGCCGCGACGGCGGTTCAGCCTGGCCCTGCGCACCCGACGGCCGGATCACCGCGAACCACACCACGGCGACGAAGGACAGCACTCCGACGACCCGCACCAGCGTGTTCACCGGCGCAGCCAGCTGCCCCGCGTTGATGAGGACAAAGATGAGGCCGCCGATGGAGCCGATCATCGCTC
The DNA here is from genome assembly GCF_009720365.1 of Catellatospora paridis. GTDB lineage: Bacteria > Actinomycetota > Actinomycetes > Mycobacteriales > Micromonosporaceae > Catellatospora > Catellatospora paridis. The sequence continues at coordinate 126,528 of NZ_WBZD01000042.1, forward strand.
CGATACGTTCTCCGCGCATCGCCCCATCCAACCATGATCACTCAGCGTGAGACGTGCGGGTACGAATCAGGCGAAGGCGAGAACGCCGATGCCGCAACGGGTGTGTCCCCCGCCACTCAGGCCGTCGCGCCCGGGGTTCGCTGCGCTAGTGTCGGCGGCGCGAAGGGGAGTAGCTCGCAACGTGGTGGTCGACATACTGGCCCGCTCCGGCGGTCCCGGCCATCGGACCTGGCTTCGGCCAGGTGAGCGAGACCTTCGACTCAGGCAGTCCATGCCGGGTCGAGGTCGTCGCGCGCGTCTTCCACCCGGTGAACATGTCCCGGGAGGACGCAGTGGAAGGTTTCCTCGCCGCTCTGGCGATCAGTTTCGGTGTGATCTTCGTAGCCGAGCTGGGTGACAAGTCGCAGCTGATGGCGATGACGTTCGCCACCCGCTACCGCACCGGCATCGTGCTGGCCGGCATCACCATCGCCACCGCCGTGGTGCACCTCGTGTCGGTCGGGGTCGGCGTCGGGCTGGGCAGCGCGCTGCCGACCGGCTGGATCGCGCTGGCGGCCGGCCTGGCGTTCCTGGCGTTCGCCGCCTGGACCCTGCGCGGCGACAGCCTCACCGAGGAGGAGAAGACCAAGGCCCAGCGCGGCGGAAAGTCGGCGCTGTGGGCCGTGGGCGGCGCGTTCTTCCTCGCCGAACTCGGCGACAAGACGATGCTGGCGACCATCACCCTCGCCACGCAGCACGGCTGGTTCGGCACCTGGGTCGGCTCGACGGTGGGCATGGTCGCCGCGGACGCGCTGGCCATCCTGGTCGGCCGGTGGCTGGGCCGCAGCCTGCCCGAACGGGCCGTGCGCTACGGCGCGGCCGCGCTGTTCGTCCTTTTCGGCGTATGGCTGCTGGTGGACGCCGTCGGCCAGCTCACCTGACGCCGCCAGGGGGCGGCACGCAAGACCATGTCGCCCCTGCCACCCGCGTCAACGGACCAGTTTCACCATCAGCTCAGTGTCGTTGTGGTGACCTTCGAAGTCGGAGAACTCGCCCGTCGCGAACGTCCAGCCGCCCTCGGCGATGATCGCGCGAAGCTTGTCCAGCGGCAGCCGGACCGCCTCCGCGGGCATCTCCCACTCACCGACGATGACCTCCTCGGCCCGCTGGACCAGCTCGTCGAGCGTGCTGAACTCGTCCGGCTCCTCGTCGTCCACCTGCTGCCACTCACCCACGGCCGCACGGCGCAGCAGTTCTTCCTCCATGGCCTCCACGCCCTCGATGTCTTCGTCCCAGTCATGCTCAAAATACGAGAAGCGGAGCAGGAGGCTTTGTCCGATCATCGGCGGATCGTACAGCGGCCCGGCGACAGTCTCAGCCGCCGTGGATCTCCGCCAGCACCGCCGGATCCTGGCACCCGCCCGCGAAGCCCGCGATGCGGCGGCGGATGTCCCGTCCCAGCAGCCAGACGCCGACCCGGTCGGCGATCGGGCGGATCAGCGCGGGCCGGGTGCGGAAGTGGTAACGCCAGGTCGCGACCGTGTGCCCCGGCTCGTCGGCCGGGGCGAAGCGCCAGCCGCCGGCCATCATCTCGAAGAACCACGGCCCGCGGACCATCTTCATGCCCACGTTGGTGGGCGGGGCGTAGGAGACGTACTCGCTGATCATGGACAGGCCGTGCCGGGACCGGGTGAACGTGCGCACCCCCTTGGCGGGCCGCGCCGCGCCGTCGAGCAGGCGCTGCTCACGTACGAACGGGTCCCAGCGGTAGCGGGTCTCACCGGTGGTCTGCGACACCGCGAACGCGACCGCGGGCGGGACGGGGACGATCGCGACGGCCTCCACGACGGGCATCGGGCCATCCTGCCACGCGGTGTCACACCGGCGATCACGGCGCAGGCTCGCCCGGGTCAGGCGGTCCGCGTCTGGTAGGCGGCTCGGCTGGCCTCGATGTGCGGGACGTGTTCGATGGCCCACCCGGCCAGCGCCAGCGCAGGCGGGATGAGGCTCTTGCCGGTGGCGGTCAGCGCGTACTCCACCCGTGGCGGCACCTCGGCGAACACCGCCCGCGCCACCAGGCCGTCGCGCTCCAGGTTGCGCAGGGTCAACGTCAGCATGCGCTGGGAGATCCCCGGTATCTGCTGGTGCAGCTCGGTGAAGCGCAGCGTGCCCTGGTCGAGGGTCGCCACGATGAGCAGCGTCCACTTGTTACAGATCTGGTCGAGGATCGCCCGGAGGGTCTGGCCGCCGTCTCCCCGGATCATGCACGTGTGCTCGTAGTCGGACATGACAACCCCCTGTGCCTCACGCACACACATGTGCCTTTTGTAAGCGGTTCGACGGTGACGCATCATGTACCGACTTCCGGATGGTAACCAGCCTGCTCACCGCCCTGTCCCGTCACCGAGGGAGCCCCCATGGAACTCGCCTACTGGATCGTCGCGGCGCTGCTCGCGGTGTTCTACCTCTACGCCGGAGGCAAGAAGGTAACCCAGAGCCAGGAGCAGCTCCAGCCCATGATGGGCTGGGTCGACCGCGTCCCGATGCCACTGGTCCGGGCAATCGGCGCGCTGGAGATCCTCGGCGCGGTCGGGCTGATCCTGCCGCCCCTCACCGGGATCGCGACCTGGCTCGCCGTCGCCGCGGCGATCGGCCTCGCACTGATCCAGGTCGGCGGCATCGCGGTCCACCTGTCCCGCGGCGAGGCCCGCCTGATCGGCCTCAACATCGCGCTGCTCGTGGCCGCCGCCGCAGCCGCGTGGCTGGCCACGAGTTGGCTCTGAGAAGCATCCTCTGTTACCAACATCCGTAGGACTCACGAGGTCACGTACCCGCGCCCCAGCGACGTGTCAGGCGGGAGAGTAGACCGACCAGCCGACGCCAGTGCCCGTTGCAATAGGGCCGGTCACGCCGGACTACGGGCAGTACCTGGGTCGCCTCGACCAACGCTGCCTTCGCCGCATAATGATCGCGCATCTGGGCGCACGAAACCGCCACGGGACACGGCCACGAGCGACCGCAGCTGCACATCCCAGGGCCGAGCCTGGCGTGTTCCGACAGGATCTGCTCTGCTGCGGCGATCTGGCGGCGGGCATATGCGACGAACTGGTCGGCTGTCATCATGAACCCCTCCTGAGGCAACATGAGGTCCCGCGACGGCACGCGGTGCGGTGCGTGCAACGTCGCGGGACCTCCGGCAGCGCGAGCCGGGAGAAACCGCTGCCTGATCAGCGTCGCGTCCCCGACCGAGCTTGTGAACCGGTTCGCTGTTGCGGCAACATCGGCAACGACGGATACAGAGGAGGTCGCAGTGACCGCCCAGGACAACGATGCGGTACGCCGAATCTTCGGCCTGGTCCTTCGCCACCTGCGCCGGCAGGCCGGGATGTCACTCCGCGATCTCGGCGAACGCAGCCTCTACGACTACAGCCGCATCTCCCGAGTGGAACGCGGAGAACATCTGATCGACCCCGAACTGGTGCCTTCGTTGGATCACGCGCTCGGAGCCGGCGGATTGCTGGTCTCACTGCGCGCGCTGATGCCGGCGAACGGGACACCCACGCAGATGCCGCAGCTCGGCCTGATCAGTGGGCTTCCCATCACCGACGGCGATAGCGTGACGGTGGAGTTTCGGTTGCCGGACCGAAGGGAGGTGCGGGTGAGCCTGTCACGTCGCGAGTTCCACCGTCTGTTGGCCACCGGCGCGTTCGTCGGTACGCTCCGCCCTGACCTGGCCGAAACCGATCTGACCGAACGCGTCGCCAGGGCGGTCGCAGCACCGCAGCGCACCGACCCACAGGTGCTCGACTACTTCCGTACGCTGCTCGAACAGCACTTCGTCGCCGACAAGATGCTCGGTCCGCGAGCCCTGCTGGGCCAGGTCCACGCGCAGATCGAGATCCTCGACGGACTACGTCGCGGTGGCCGACCCGGCACGGGCGAGCCGACGCTGCGCTTGCTTGCCCGGTATGCGGAGTTCGCGGGCTGGCTGCATCAGGACTGTGGCGACGTCGCGGCGGCGATGTTCTGGTCGGACCGGGCCACCCAATGGGCGCAGGCGATCGGCGACCAACAGTTCGTCGCCTACCTCCTGGTCCGTAGGAGCAACATCGCGATGCTCGACGGTGACGCCGTCGATGTCGTCGAGCTGGCCGCCGCCGCACAGCGGGTTCCCGGCCCGATCAGCCCGAAGTTGCGCGCGCTCGCCGCCCAGCAGGAGGCACGTGGATGGGCCATGCACGGTGATGCCGACAGCTTCCGCATCCGGCTCGACGCCGCCGCCGACCTGCTCCGTGACCACCCCGACGACGTCGACGAGAACTCACCCGTCTACCTGCGCCGTTATGACCTCGCCGCGTTGGAGGAGCAGTCCGCCACCGGTTATCGCGACTGCGGCCACGCCGACACCGCCGTCGCCATCCTCGAACGCCGGATCGCTGACACCCCTGCTCATCTGCGCCGCGACCAGGCCCACCAGTGGGTCAAGTTGGCCAACGCGGTGCTCCGGTCGGCTCGACCCGACCCGGAACGCGCCGCCGCCCTGGGCCTGAGCTGCGTGCCGGCCGCGCGGACGACCGGGTCGGCACGCATCGCCGGCGAACTGCGCACACTCAGCCGGACGCTCGCCCGGCGGTGGCCCGATCTCGCCCAGACTGACGAGCTGCGCGACGCCCTCGCCACCGTGTGACGCCCGTCAACGCCGTATGACAGACGTAGTACGACGATCTCGGGCGGCCGTCGACCGCTGGCCACGGCTCACCCCGCACCTGGCCGTCGTCCACGAATCAGGTGATGACCAGCAGTACCGCCTGGCCGTCGGCTGCTGCGCCCTTATAGAACCGGTGCAGGTCGGTGAGGGATGCTGCCAGGTCGTCGAATTTTGCCAGCTCCGCCCCGGGGCTCGGGTAGATGTCGAGGGCCGCCATCGCCCGCGGATCGAACCGGGCGCGCAGCGCGTCCAGGTCCAGCGCGTCGAGTGCGGCGGCGACCGCACGGACCGCCTCCGGCGTGAACAGCCTGGCCGGGCCGTAGCCGCCGTCCTCGCCGATCTCCTCGCCACCGAGCACGGCTTCGCCGGCTCCCTGGCTGATGTCCCAGGCGGTGCCGGTGAGCAGGTAGTGAACGCCATGCCACGATTTGTCGAGGTCCAGTTCGGGCTCGGGCATCTCGCCGTCGTCGTCTTCGAGGTCGCCGTAGAGCAGCTCGTCCACGACCGCGGCGTCGTCGAGAACCGCCTGCAGCTCATCGGCCGACAACCGGCGTCCGATCAGCACCATGCTCACGCTTGTTCTCCTCCCTCGCCCGATCGGTCACCACGACGAAGACCCGTCGATCGCGGCACCGGGCACCTTATCGTGGCCGCCGGACACCCGGGGCCGTCAGCCGTGACGGCACCGTCCGCGTCCGAACCTGATCGGGCTCGACATCGCTTTGCTCCTGGCCGTCGCCGTAACCCTCTGGCCGGGGCCGGCCGGCTCTGACCGTGTTGTCCCAGCGCGCTGTCATACTCCTGCACCGTGAGCATCGAGGAGTTCTGGCAGGTGGTCGACAAGGCCCGGGAATCCGCGGCCGACCCGTCGGACGCCGTGGACGTCGCCGAACGGACGCTGGCGCTGCTGACCGCCCTGCCCGCGGAGAAGGTCGCGCTCCTGGCACAACCGCTGTGGGACCTCCGGGCACGGTCCTACCGGTGGAACCTGTGGCATGCGGCGTATCTGATCAACGGCGGTTGCTCGGACGACGGCTTCGAGTACTTCCGCGGTTGGCTGCTCACCCAGGGGCGCGCGGTGTTCGAGCGCGCGGTGGCCGATCCCGATACTCTCGCCGACCTGCCGGCGGTCCAGCGTGTCGCCGCCGGCGACGAGGCCGACCTCGAATGCGAGTCCATGTACGGCGTGGTGTGGGACGCGTACGAGGCCGTGACCGGCGACCATGAGGCGCTTGCGGTCACCGGCCGTTACCCGCAGCTCGGCCCGGGCTGGGACTTCGAGGACGCCGACGAGGACCGCCGACGCCTGCCGAAACTTGCCGCACTCTTCGACGACTGAGAGCGGTGCTCAACGCGTTGCCTTCGTTTGCCGTACCGGGGAGTCGACACCGCCTGGCGGGCCGACTCCCCCACTGTCACAGCCGCGCCTGCCGGCGCACCAGCACAGCACCGGCGGCGATCAGGGCGGCCGTGACGACGGCCGGAGCCATGATCCAGAACACGCTGTAGTCGTTGCCCTGGTTGCCGGGCAGGTAGCGGTGGCCCAGGCCCTGCAGGAACAACGGCAGCGGCAGCACGGCCACCGCCAGGCCCGCCCGCGCATCCACGAACGACCATGCCAGCGCGCCCAGGCAGACGGCCGTCAGCGCAAACGGCTGCCAGCCGAGCGAGGCGTCGAAGTCCGTCGGCAGGAGGAACACCGACAGCGGCACGGCCAGCAGCCACCACAGGGGTGTGCCGGGCACGGCAGGCCGCCGGCGCAGCAACGGCAGCATCAGCAGGACCGCCAGCGGCAGCGGCCAGAACTTGTAGTCCACCAACCGGCCCTCTAGGAGATGCCAGCTGAGCTGCGCCCAACCTTCGGTCAGCGGCGGGGGTTCCGGGGAGTCCCATTTGATGTACCAATATAGATGTGGGCCGATTTGTGCCCACTGTTCGCAGACGAAGCCCACCCCAGCGATCACGGTGGCCCACCCGTAGCGGCCCCGTGAGGCCAGAAACAGGGCTGGCACCACGGCCACGGTCGCGCCGACGAACCCGAGCTCCGATTCCAGCCGCAGCCCGTCGCCCAGTAGGTCGGAGAAGACGACCCGGCCGGCCCGGGCCGCGGACAGCGCGGCGCCGTAGGCGAGCAGCAGCAGCGCGGCCATCCGCGCCGCCGACAGCCAGGCCTGTCCGACGGACAGGCCTGCGGCGGTGCCGACCCGCGCCCGCAGCGCGCCGAGCATCAACGCGCCGATCTCGCGCAGCGGCGGCCGCCCCTGCCCGGCCTCCGCGGCGTCCATGAGCGTGCCCAGCATCTCCGCGCCGCGGTGGTGCCGGTAGGCCTTCGGGTACAGCCGTAGCAGCCGCTCGTAGCGGCGTTCGATCTCGATGCTCACGCCGGCACCGCCCCGGGGCGTACGGGCCGCGCCGTGCTCGTGCCGCGTTCGGTGACGATCCGGGCCGCGTCGGCCAGCCGGGCCGCCTCCTCGCGCAGGGCGACCAGGCCGGCGTCGGTGAGGGTGTAGTAGCGGCGGGCCCTGCCGTTGACGATCTGCTCGTCGGAGACCCGCACCAGCTGCTCGCCGGCCAGGCGGTCGAGGGCCGAGTACAGCGTGCCGGTGGCGAGTTTGACCTGGCCGCGTGACAGTTCGTCGGCTCGTTTGATGATGGCCCAGCCGTGCAGGGGTTCGTCCTGAAGCGACGCCAGGATGAAGTAGGTCGGTTCCCGCATCCTCATCGGAGTGATACTCATGAGGATAAGATATGGCGATGATCTACCTATGTAAAGATCTGGCCTTCCGCTTCTGCCGGCGTCGCTCCGACGGGGTCAGGCGGGGAGGTGGGTCCCTGAGGACAGGTTGAGCGTGGCCGCGAACGTCAGGTACAGCAGCCACAGGCCGACCAGGATGTGCAGCAGGCCCAGCACCTTCTGGCCGGGGTTGAGCGCCCCGTGCCCGTCGTGCGCGGGCCTGCCGCCGATGTTGAAGCTGGCGAAGAACTCCGCGACGTACACCAGGGTCAGGCCGGTGAAGAGCAGCCCGAGGGGCCAGTCCCCCGCCCTGAAGAAGACGAGCATGCCGAGGATGCCCAGCAGGACGAAGGGGATCGACATGTATCCATTGGGTCTGGCGTCGGAGCCCTGCAGCCTGATCCAGCCCATGGCGAACCAGTGGATGCCGTAGGCGCTGAACGCCAGGGCCGCCATGTACAGCGTCTTGTTGGTGGTGAAGACCTCGAACCAGGTCAACCCGACGAAGAGGTAGATGCCGACCAGGAACTGGCAGAAACCGGGCATCCAGATGCCCCATACCCCGTTGCTGCGGTCGACGTTGCGGTCCCGGGCCGGGTAGCCGAACAGCTCCTGCGGGCCGTAGATCAGGTAGCCGGTGGCGAGTCCGAAGAAGCCCAGCGCCACCGGCACGAACATTGAGGCCGGAAGAATTTCCATGGCAGCGTTCCCCTCGTGCGCTTCGCCGCCGCCTCCGGGCTGCACAGCCCGGCCCGGGGTGAATACTGCCAGCGGCCAGGATCACTTTACTGCCGTACGACCTGCTTTGATCTGGTTTTGCCGGGTCCTGGGGCGGCCGGGCAGAGACCCGGCCGCCCCAGCGTGCTCATAGAGGTCCCGCACACGACCCCCGAAACGGCGAACGGCGGCTCCCCCGCAGGGGAACCGCCGAACAGATCCGACCCGGACTCAGACGACCACGGTGAACCCGGCGCGCTGCAGGTCCTCGGCCCGCGAGGACGGGCCCACCCGCAGCTCGAACTCGCCCGGCTCGACCACCCGCGCGCCCCGGGCGTCCACGATGGAGCAGGCCGACACCGGCAGCTCCAGCTCCACCAGCCGCGACTCCCCCGCCGCCAGCGACACCTGGCGGTACGCCTTCAGCTCCTGCTCCGCCCAGGTCACCGAGGTGACCGTGTCACTGACGTACGCCTGGACCGTCTCCAGCGCCGGCCGCGCCCCGGTGTTGCGCAGCTCCACCTGCGCCCGCACCGTGTCGCCGACGCCCACCGTCGGCGTCAGCACCCGCAGACCGGAGTACTCCACCGTGGTGTAGCTCAGGCCCTGCCCGAACGCGAACGCCGGAGCCTGCGTCAGGTCGGCGTAACGGTGGCCGTGCTGTCCGCGCACCTGGTTGTAGTACGTCGGCTGCTGCCCGGCGTGCCGGGCGAACGAGATCGGCAGCCGGCCGCTGGGCTCGATCAGCCCGAGCAGCAGCTCGGCGACGGCCCGCCCGCCACGCATGCCCGGGTTGGCGGCGTACACGATCGCGGCGGCTTCGCTCACCGACGGGGGCAACACCAGCGGCTTGGAGCTCAGCAGCACCACGATCAGCGGCTTGCCCGTCGCGGCCAGCGCGTCCAGCAGGGCAGCCTGCCCGCCCACCAGCTCCAGCGTGGCGGTCGAGCGGTACTCCCCGACCAGCTCGATGCGGTCGCCGACCACGGCGACCACGTAGTCGGCCCGGCTCGCGTCGGCGACCGCCGCGGCGATCAGCGCCTCGTCGGGCGCGGCGGGCAGCGCGACGTCGGGGCGCGGCTGCCCGTCGGGGAAGAACTCCCCCTCAGGGTCGGGCCCGGTGACGACGATGTCCGCGCCGCGGGCGTGGGTGACCGTCCAACCGGCCGGGACGACCTCCCGGAACCCGTCCAGCACGGTCGTGATCATCTCGCGCGGATGGCCGTCGGGCAGCCACTCGGCCTGCCCGGACGCGCCGGCCCAGTCGCCGAGCTGGGTATGCGGGTCGTCGGCGTTGGGCCCGACGATCGCGACGGTGCGGGCCGGGGCGTCCGGCGCGGCGGCGCGCCCGTCCGGCCCGGCCGTCAGGCCGCCCGCCAGCGGCAGCGTGCCGTCGTTGCGCAGCAGCACCAGCGAACGCCGGGCGACCTCGAGGTTGAGCTCGGCGTGCGCGGCGACGCCGATGACCTCGGCCTGGCGGGCCGGGTCGGGGTGCCGCGGGTTCTCGAACAGCCCCAGCTCGAACTTCAGGGTCAGGATGCGGGTGACCGCCGCGTCCAGCTCCGACTCCTCCAGCAGCCCCTTGGCGACGGCGTCTTGCGCGCCCTCGAAGAAGTCGGGCGTGGTCATCACCATGTCGTTGCCCGCCTTCACCGCGGCCGCGGACGCTGCGGTGAAGTCGGGGAAGATGTGCTGCTCCCAGACCATGCGACCGACGTTGTCCCAGTCGGTGACCAGCGTGCCGCGGTAGCCCCACTCGCCGCGCAGCACCTCGTTGAGCAGCCAGTCGTTCACCGTGACGGGCACCCCGTCCATCGACTGGTAGCCGAGCATGAAGGTGCGGCAGCCCTCCCGGGCGACCCGCTCGAACGGCGGCAGGAACCACGAGCGCAGCTTGCGCCGGGAGATGTCGGCCTCGCTGGCGTCGCGGCCGCCCTGCGTCTCGGAGTAGCCCGCGAAGTGCTTCGCGCAGGCCAGGATCGCCGTCGGGTCGGCCAGACCGTCGCCCTGGTAACCGCGCACCATCGCCGAGGCGAACTCGCCGATGAGGAACGGGTCCTCCCCGAACGTCTCGCTCACCCGCCCCCAGCGCAGGTCCCGGGCGATGCACAGCACCGGCGAGAAGGTCCAGTGCACACCGGTGGCGGCGACCTCGACGGCGGTGACCCGGGCGACCCGCTCGACGAGCTCGGCGTCCCAGGCCGCGGCCATGCCGAGCTGCGTCGGGAAGATCGTCGCACCCTCCCAGAACGAGTGGCCGTGGATGCAGTCCTCGGCCACCAGCAGGGGGATGCCCAGGCGGGAGTGGCGGGCCAGCTCCGCGGCCTCGCGCACCCGCTCGGGCGAGGCGTGCAGGATCGAGCCCACATGGAACTCCTCGACCAGATGGCGTACGCCGTCACGGGCGGTGAGCTGAAGCATCTGCCCGACCTTCTCCGGCAGCGTCATCCGTCCGATGAGGTCGGCGACCCGCCGGGCGGTCGGCAGCGTGGGGTCGAGGTAAGGCAGCGAGGACACGGGGTTCCTTTCGCGGACACCGGGCGGTGTCCTGGTGGCAAGGTGCGAGTTCATCCGGCGGCCGGGGGCGGCTACCGGCGTCCGGCGAGCGCGGACACCGGGTGTGCGGGCGGGAGCAGGAGCGCGGCGTCGGGCCCCGTGCTGTTGCGCACGACCATCTCGACGGGGAAGAAGCGCCGCCAGTGCGGCGCCGCGGCGCCCTCCAGCAGCGCCCTGGTCGCGGCGGCGGCCATCTGCTCGACCGGCAGGCGCATCGTCGTCAGCGGCGGGCTCACGCAGGCGGCCACGGCGCTGTCGTCGAAGCCGACGACGGCGATGTCGTCGGGGACCCGCCGGCCCGCGTCGGTGATGGCCTGGACCGCGCCGGCGGCCATCATGTCGCAGGCCGCGAAGATCCCGTCGAGGTCGGGGTGCTCGGCCAGCAGCCGCGTCGCGGCCGCGTAGCCGCCTTCACGCCGGAATCCGCCGTCGACGGCGATGTCGGGCAGGCCCAGCTCGCGGACTGCTTCGAGGTGCCCGGCGCGGCGGCCGGCCGCGCAGGTGTTGCAGTCGGGGCCGTGGATCGCGGCGATCCGGCGGCAGCCGATGCGGTGCAGGAAGTTGATCGCGTCGTACGCCGCGCGGCTGTTCTCGGGTTCGACCGCCGGGACGTGTGCCGCGGTAGCGCCCAGCGACACGACCCGCCGGCACCGCGCGTGGAAGCGGGCCGCCAGTTCGGGCGACACGTTGACCAGCACCGCGCCGGCCGTCACCGACTGCGCGACGCGTTCGATCAGCTCCGGCGCGTCGGCCGAGCCGGCGACGTTGACCCGCAGCTGCGTGTCGGTGCCGGCCAGCGCCGCCAGCACGCCCGCGATGACCCGGCTGTAGTAGGGCTGGGCCCCGAACAGGCTGATGTCGCCATGGCACGCGATGACGACCAGGTCGAGCGCGTCGCGGCGACCCGAGGCGAGCGCCCGCGCGGCCGCGTTCGGCCGGTAGCCGAGATCGGCGACGACCCGGTCGACCCGCATCCGCAGTTCGGCGGAGACGCCCGGCGCCTTGTTGAGCACCCGCGAGGCGGTGGCCCGCGACACCCCGGCCTGGTGGGCGATGTCCTCGATGGTCAGCTTCCGGTACGTCATGGCACTCGCAATCTCGGCACGGGCGGCGCCCCGTCGCGCGCCCCGTCGGCACCATAGACGCGAGAGCGCTCTCAACGGAACCCGGTATGACGGTGCCCCACCTGCCGGGATCGCGCTCTCCAGACTCTAGGGGACCGGCCGTGGCACCCTAGCTGCGGCTCCACCGGGCCAGCGAGTCCCACTTGCCGAAGCCCGGCACCGGCTCCCACTGCGTGCTGACGTCCACGCCCGTCCGGTCCTCGACCGTGCGCTGCTGGGTGGTGTCGTCGCCGATGACGCGGCGGGCGCCGCCGTCCTCGCGGAACTCGAACCAGGTGACGCACGTCGCCCCGGACAGGGTCGCGGCCCCGGCGTCCGGGTAGTCCCACTGCGTCATGCCGCCGAGGAAGAGCTGCTCGCCGCTGCGCCGGAAGGAGTAGTGCAGGCACTGGCGGCCGTAGGCGTCGAAGAACCAGACGCCGGCGTGCCCGTTCTCCCAGGCGATCTCGATGACCACGTCGGGTACGCCGCTGCGCGGGGCCGCCGGCACCACGGTGTACGGCTCACCGGCGGTGTCGCGCGCCTGGGCCTCGTCGGCGGTCAGCAGCTCGACCGGCTCGTGGCGGCGGAAGTTCCACCGCCGGCAGTAGACCGGCGGTGCATCCGGATCGTGCCCTGCGATGTGGACGGTCACGCCGCTCCTCCCCCGTGGTCAGGCGTGACTCACGGTAGACCGAGCGGGCCGTGCCGGGCAATCGCGGCGCGCACGCACGGCGAGCAGGCCGAGCAGCAGCACCTCGGCGAGCAGCAGATACCGTTCGGCCGCCCCGATCAGGAAGCGGTCCGCGAGGGTGGCACTGGCCAGCATCAGTACGGCGAATCCGGCCGCGGTGCCGGCGGTCAGCCGCACCGCCCGGCTCACCGGCCGCAGCGTCACCGCCGCCAGCGGCAACGCCACGAACGCCAGCATCGACGCGTAGCGGTGCAGGTAGCCGGTCGCGGTCAGCGGGCCGAGATCGGTGGGCGCCAGCGCCGCCACCGTCATGGCCGCCCCGAACAGGGCCAGCAGGAAGCGGGGCGCGGCCGGGCGCAGCGCGGGCAGCAGACACCAGGCCGACAGTCCGAAGACGACCATCGCCGTGTCGGTGACCCCGCCGCGGTCGTGCACGGCGAAGTCGCTGACGGTCAGCGAGGCATGGCTCAGCTGCGGGTCCGGGTCCACCTGGCCGATCCCGGCGAGCAGCGCGGTCAGCACGCTGCCGGCCAGGCCGACCGCGGCGAGGAGCCGTTTGTCGATCATGCGTCGACGATATGCCCGGCCGCGCCGCCCGGCCTCCGGTGAACACCCTGCCCGGACCCCGATGGGTCCGGGCGAGCAGGTGCGGGTGATCCCTGAGCCGTCGACGGCTGATTTACGCGCGTCGGCCACGATCGGCCGCCGGTCGTGGCGGCACCCGGAATTCGCGAGACAGTCCCCCGGGCCGCCGGTAGCGTCGGCGCGCATGGGACTGCGGGCGTACGCCGGACCGGACGACGACGAGCAGATCGAGCGGGTACGGCAGGCTGTGCTCGCGGTGGACGGCGACGGCTGGCTGCCCGGCCCGGACGGCGGCGAAGTGCCGGCCGAGGCCTGCGTGGTCGCGGAGGACGCCGGTGAGGTCGTCGGGTTCGGCCGCCTCGACCGCTGGACCGAGGACGACGGCACGGAGATGTTCCTGGTCACGGGCTGTGTCCACCCGGACCGCCGCGGCCGCGGCCACGGCACGGCCATGCTGCGCCGCCAGGAGGCGTACGCCGCCTCGCTCGGCTCCGGCGCGCCGCATCAGGTCCTCGGCGGCAACGCCGACGACGACCGGCCGGGCGCACGACAACTGCTGCTGGACAACGGCTACCGGGTCGCGTTCACCCTCGTCGACCTGAGCCGGCCCGTCGCCGACGCCGCCGCACCTGCCGCCCTGCCCGCCGGCCTGCGGACCCGGCCCGTGCTCGCCGAGCACCAGCCGCTGATCCATGCCGCGATCACGGAGTGCTTCACCGGCAGCGGGGACGGCTTCGTCTCGCCGGACTACGACAGCTACCTGGCCGCGGTGCGCGACACCGACCTGTGGGCGGTGGCCTGGGACGGCGACGAGGTCGCCGGGCTGGTGACCAGCGAACGGGAGGACGGCGGCCGCGCCGACTCGCCGTGGGTCGCGGTCCGGCCCGCGTACCGGCGTAGGGGCCTCGCCTCGGCGCTGCTCGCCCGCAGCCTGGCGGCCATGCGCGAGCACGGCGTCACCGTCGCCACGATCCGCACCGTCGCCGAGAATCCGCACCGGACCGTGGACCTCTACCAGCGGGCCGGTTACCGCATCGTGCGGCGGATGCCCCGCTACCGCAAGCCGCTGGCCTCCGTGTCGGCCTGACCCCTCCATGCTCGGCCATCGGCGGACGCGACGAGCATCCGGCTGCCCGTTCTCGCCGACGAAGCCATCAGATGTCGGCGAAGCCGGAATTCGCTTGCCTCGCTGGCGATGATGGCGCCATGGCATGGATTGCACCCGACGTCGCGCGGGGACCCCGGACGGACATGGCCTGCGGTGAGCGCGAGATGCTGGCGGACTGGTTGCAGCGGCGCCGGGTCTACCTGCTGCGCAAGTGCTCCGGGCTCACCGCGGAGCAACTCAGGACGGCGTCCGTCGAACCGTCGAACCTGACCCTGCTGGGCCTGCTGCGGCACATGACCGAGGTCGAGCGGTTCTGGTTCCGGACCAAGTATCTGCACGAGGACGTGCCGGACCTCTACTGCACCGACGAGCACCCCGACGGCGACTTCGACCTGCTGGCCGACGCCGACGCCGAGGCCGACCACGCCCGTTTCCTGGCCGAGACCGCCGCGTGCGACGCCGCCGTGGCCGGGCGCGACCTGGACGAGCCCGTCGACGACCCCAAGGCCCCGACCGGCAAACTCAGTCTCCGCTGGGTCTACATCCACCTCCTGGAGGAGTACGCCCAGCACACAGGTCACGCCGACTTCATCCGCGAGCGGATCGACGGGTCGACCGGCGTGTGACGCTGCGCTGTCACGAGGCCTGTTCGGCGTCGGCATAGAGGTTCACCAGATCGGCGAGGACCTCCCGGGTTCGCCGCATCTCCCGGATCTGCTCGTCCACCCGGTGCAGCTCGTCGCGCAGCCGGGCGGCCAGGGCGGGCGTGCGGATCGCGCGCTCGGTGATGCACGGCAGGACGTCATGGATGGTGCTGCTGGACAGCCCGGCGGCCAGCAGCGAGCGGATCAGCGAGACGCGTTCGACCGCCGTGGGCGGGTAGTGTCGCTGGCCGCCGGTGCTACGGCCGCTGCCGAGCAGGCCCTGCTCCTCGTAGTAGCGCAGCGATCGCGGGCTCGTTCCGGTCGCCTCCGCCAGTTCGCCGATACGCATCGAGACCTGCCTCACAAGACTTGACCCTGACGTCAGTGTCAAGTTTTACCTTAGCCGCATGACCGACCACATCGCCCCCGTCGCCGCCCCCGCGATCCGATTCGGCCCGCTGCTCGAACCGGTGACCATGGCCGGTCTGCCGCTGGCCACCCGCTTCGTCATGGCCCCGATGACCCGCGCCCAGTCACCGGGCGGGGTCCCGACGCCCGCGGTCGCGGCGTACTACCGCCGTCGCGCCGAGCACGGCGTCGGGCTGATCATCACCGAGGGCGTGCTGGTCGGACACGCCAGTGCCGGGCACGAGGAAGCCGTGCCGCGGATGACGGCGGGTGCGGCCGAGAACGGCTGGCGGCACGTCGTGGACGAGGTGCACGCGGCCGGCGGTCGGATCGCCGCGCAGCTGTGGCACCTGGGCAGCCTGCGCGAGCCGGTCGACGGCCTGCCGGCATGGTCGCCGTCGGGGGTGCCGGAACCGGGACGCCCACTCAGCCACCCGATGACGCTCGCCGACATCGACACGATCCTGGCGGCGTACGCCGACGCGGCGCGGGTCGCCGCACGCGCCGGGTTCGACGCGATCGAGATTCACGCCGCGCACGGCTACCTGCTCGACGAGTTCCTGTGGCCGCGCACGAACCGACGCACGGACCGCTACGGCGGGTCGACGGCCGGCCGGGCCCGGTTCCCGGCCGAGGTCGTCGCGGCCGTCCGCTCGGCCGTCCCCGCCTCCATGCCGGTGATAGTGCGGTTCTCGCAGTTCAAGGAGCGCGACTTCGACGCCCGCATCGCCGAGTCCCCCGCCGAGCTGGCGGTGATCCTCGAAGCCTTCGCGGCGGCGGGCGCCACCGTGCTGCACGCCTCCCAGCGCAGGTTCTGGCAGCCGCTCTTCGCCGGCTCGCCGCTCAACGTCGCGGGCTGGGCCAAGCACCTCACCGGCCTGCCGACCATCACGGTGGGTGGAGTCGGTCTCACCCGTGAGTTCCTCGCACCCGGTCGACCGGACTCCCTCACCGGCCTGGTGGAACGCGTCAGCGCCGGAGAATTCGACCTGGTCGCGATCGGCCGGATCCTGCTCGGCAACCCGGCCTGGGTGACGCTGGCCGCCGAGGGCCGCCTCAACGGCATCGAGGACTACCGCAAGGAGCACGAGCAGACGTTCGCCTGACGGCTCACGAGCCTGTGGTCACCCTCGGCCGCCACGCGCAGCGACGCCGCCCGCAACCGCGTGGTCGTCCGGCGCGGCGGCGTGCAGCGCTGCCAGTGCCGCGTCCAACGCAGCCGACAGGGGATCGATCGACTGCAGCGCCTGGGCCAGCAGCAGGCCGCCCTGCACCGAGGCGAATGCGGCCAGGGCCAGCCGGTCGGGGTCGGCGTCCGGGCGCAGCAGGCCGCCCTCGCGCATGCGCGAAAGCCCGTCGCGCAGGTACGCGCGCCAGCGGTTCAGGTGTCCGACCACCTCGGCGGCAGCCGCCGGATCGGTGCCGACCAGTTCGCTGACCAGGGTGCCGATCGGGCAGCCCCAGTGCGGCTGCGAGCCGTAGTGCGCGACCAGCGCGTCGCGCCAGCCGTCCCACGCGGCCCAGGTGTCGAGGGTCTCCAGATACGGCTGCTGCGCCCGCAGCACCCGCTGCATCTGCAGCTCCGCGATCGCCAGCACGAGCTCGCTCTTGCCGCCGGGGAAGTAGTGGAACAGCTGGCTCTTGCTGGTCAGCGTGCCGGCGCGGACGTCGTCGAGGCTCGTGCCGCCGACCCCGCGGGCGAGCACCAGGTCCGCGGCGGTGGCGACGATCCGGGCCCGGGTCGCGGCACCCTTCGCGGTGAGTCTGGCGGTCGCTGTCACCTGCCCATCTTAAGCACCCTGGACCGTATGGTCCAATCTTGGCGCTGCCGCCGGCCGCTCCCACGGCGTGGGCGGTCGTGCCCCGGTGAAGAAAACTTTTGTACGCTCCCCATGCAACGATGCATTTCCTACAGGGGGAGCGTATGAACGAGCCGGCGCAGACCATGGCCGTGGCGGTCTCCGCCGCCGGGCTGTGGACCTCCCCCGACGCCGTCCGGCCGCTGGACGCGCCGGCCCTGAGCACGCCTGCCGGGCTGCGGGCCTGGGCCGCCGCGCAGGGTCCGGACGAGCGCCGCGACCTGTGGGGCCGCGTCGACAGCCAGCTGCTGCTCGGTGAGACCGTGCTGGTCCAGGAGGTCCGCGACGGCTGGGCCCGCGTCAACGCCCCGGCGCAACCGTCCCGCAAGGACCCCCGCGGCTACCCCGGCTGGCTGCCGCTGGCACAGCTGGCCGCGCCGGCCGAGCCCACCGGCGAGCGGGTGGTGGTCACCGAGCAGGTCACCGAGCTCAGGAACGGCCCCGACGGCCGAGTCATCGCCGACGACGTCAGCTACGCCACGGTGCTGCCCGCGCGCCGGCGGCAGGACGCGTTCACCGAGGTCCTGCTGCCCGGTGGGCATACCGGCTGGCTTGCGGACAAGCACCTGGACGTCCACCGCCCCCGCGGCCCGCTGCCGACCGCCGCGCAGCTGGTCGCCGCGGGACGGCAGTTCCTGGGGCTGATGTACCTGGCCGGCGGCACCCACGGGCTGATGCTCGACTGCTCCGGGCTCCCCCACCTCATCTACCGCCGGTTCGGGCACACCGTCCCGCGCGACGCCAGCGACCTCGCCCTGCTCGGCGAGCACGTGGAGGTGCCCGACCTCGCCCCGGGCGACCTCGCCGTCTTCCAGAACGACGAGACGGGCGACGTCTACCACACCGGCGTCTGCACCGGCGGCGAGCAGCAGGTGCTGCACGTGTCCCAGCCCGACTGGGCCTGCATCGACGGCGCGCTCAGCGAACGCCGCCGACGCCACCTGGTGTCCGGCCGCCGGCTGCGGGCGGAGTAGCCCGGGTAGCGGCGATTGGCACGGCGGCCGCGACTGGCCACACTGTGCTCATGTCGCGCTCGCGCAAATACCGGATGATCACCGGGCTGGAACGGGTCAACAACCGGATCACGCGGTGGGCGCTGCGCCGAGGGCTGGCGCCGAACGCGTTCGCGCTGCTGGAGACGACCGGCCGGCGGTCCGGACTGCCCCGGCACACCCCGGTCGGCAACGGGCTGGTCGGCGACGTCTTCTGGCTCGTCGCCGCGCACGGGCGGCAGGCCGACTACGTGCGCAACCTGCTGGCGGACCCGGTGGTGCGGGTGAAGGTCGGCGGGGGCTGGCGCGAGGGCCGGGCCGTGGTGCTGCCCGGCGACGACGTGGCGACCCGGTCGCGGTCGCTGCCCTACCGGTGGGATGCCGCCATCGGCCGACTGATGGCCACCCGACCGCTGACCGTACGCATCGACCTCGCCGCCGAGGCCGGCTGACCTTCACATCGTGCAGCGCGTGTCGTGTTCGCCGTTGACACGGAGGCCGTCATGGGCCCCGTTGTTGATCTTAGGCGACAAATTACGCCGCGATGTAGCATAGAGGCATGACGACGCCCGGCCGAAAGATCAGCATCTACTTCCCCGCCGATGTCCTGGCCGACGTCGAGGCTGCCGACAACGCCTCCGCCCTGGTCGCCGAGGCCCTGCGGATGGCCAAACGCCGCAAGCAGCTGCACGAGACGATCCGCCGAGCCGGCTACCTGGTGACCCCCGAGGGCGTGAAGCGCATGAGTGAGCGCGTCGCCGCGCTGGACGCCCAGCGGGCGGCCGAGCAGTGACCGAGCCCCTGGCGGAGCCGCAGATCCGCGTGGTCCTCGATGTCACCGCGCTGACCGCGTACGCGCGGCTGACCGGCATGGTCGTGCCCGAGCTGCTGGCCATGGTCGAGGAGGAATCCGCCACCAGCATGGTCGGGGTGCCGGCGGCGCACTTCATGACCGCGCACCGGCAACTCGACGACGACGAGCGCGACCGGCTGATCGACCTGCTCACCCGCGCCGATTCGGTGGTGGTGCTGCTGCCGCTGCTCGGGGCCGAAGCGATCGAGGCCGCGCAGCTGGGTCACGTCATGGGTCACGCGGTGATCCTGGCCCGCCGGAGCGGGGCCTACCTGGCGACCTACGACGGCGCTGAAGCACGCCGCCACCTGCCCGGTGGCGGCGTGCTGGATCTGACGGACAAGTAGGACCGTCAGCCGCCGTTGACCTGGCGGAACGGCGTCAGGTCGACGGTCGGCCGGGTCGTGCGGGCGGCCGCCTGGGCCACCGGGGCCGGGATCGAGTCGAACAGTTTGCGGCCCAGCACCGCGTGCGCCTCGACGGCCGGGTGGGTGGCGCCGTAGTTGTCCAGCCCGTCGAGGGAGTCGGCGAAGAAGGCGAACGTCAGCGCGGGCGCGCCCGAGCTGTCGAACATGATGCCGACCTCGTGCCGACCCGCACCGAGGGTGTTGAAGTCGGCGCCGTACTTGATCGCCACCCGGCTGCGCTCGTTGGACGACATGTTGCGCCGGATGCCGTCGTGGTAGCCGTTGACCCAGCGCATGATGCTCAGCAGGAAGTCGCAGGACTTCGCGGACAGCAGGGTCTTGTTGGCCAGCCGCCACAGCAGGTCGTGCATCTCGGCGGGCGTGGTCTTGCCGAGGAAGAACCGGTTGGGGTTGGCCACCGGGATGACCCGGGTGTTGACGAAGCCCTTGGCGGCCAGGATCTGGTTGATCTCCAGTGCGGGCACCACCCGGCCGCACATGCGCACCGCGGTGTTGTCCGAGACCAGCAGCAGCGCGGTGAGGAAGTTGGCGACGGTGATGTCGTCACCCCACACGGTGTGCAGGTGGTAGATGCCGCTGCCGCCGAGGATGATGTCGGCCTGCAGGTCGAGCTTCTGGTTGAGCTGCAGCTCGCCGCGGTCGACCTTGTCCATCACGGCGACGGCCACGGCGACCTTCTGGACGCTGTAGCCGTCGACGATCGCGTCGACGTCGTCGGCGATGACGGTCTCCAGCACGCCGGCCGCGTTCACCGCGGCGACGTGGGAGTGCCAGACACCGCCGGCCTTGGTCTTCTGCCGCTCGTACACCCGGCGCAGGTGGCCCGGGCCGGTGCCGCGCTCGTCGTCGGCCGCGGACGCCGGCACGGCGGCTCCGAACGTGGCCGCGGCGGCGCCGAGCCCGAGGCCGCCGAGGGCGGCGCGGCGGGAGAGGGGTGTGGACACAGAGGTTCCCCGTTCGTCGTCATGGGACGGTCCGGTCGATCCTAAGCACGGCGACGTCGGGATGCCGACCCGTCACTCCACCGGCTGCGGCCGCCCCCTGCCGGTGTGTCGGCGGTCACCCCAGCCGCGCGGAGGCCACCCGAGAGCCGGGGGTCGGCGCGATCCGCGACGGCACTCTGATTGAACATTCAGCTTTCGGCCCTAGTCTCAAAGGATGCTGAGTCGCGCCGGAAAACTCGACCGCCTCCCGGACCCGCCCCCCGCGGCCGGGCCGGCCGACGCCGAGCCCGACCCGGCACCCCGCCCACGGTCGCGCGTGGGCACCCGTGCGCTGGTCGCGGCGGGTGTCGCGGTGGCGCTGGCGGTCACCGCGGTGGTCGCGTTCCAGTGGGGCGCGGCCGAGTCCGGCGCACCTGCCGTCGTGTCGCCCTCACCGTCGCCGTCCGACGACGGCACGCTCACCGTCGCCGAGGTCTACCAGGTCCTCCTGCCCTCGGTGGTGTCCATCCGGACCACCGGCGCGGGCCGCGAGCCGTCGGCGGCCTCCGGCACCGGCGTGCTGGCCAACGCCGACGGCACCATCCTGACCGCGCTGCACGTGGTCAAGGGCGCAGCCAAGATCGAGGTCACCTACGCCGACGGCAGCAGCACCCCGGCGAAGATCGCGGCCGCCGACCCGGCGACCGACATCGCCGCGCTGACCCCGGAGAAACTTCCCGAGGTGCTGGTCCCGGCCGTGCTCGGCGGCGTGCCGGGCATCGGCGAGCAGGTCGTCGCGATCGGCGACCAGCTCGGCCTGACCGGCTCGGCCACCACCGGCGTGGTGTCCGGCCTGGAACGTTCGGTCACCGTGGCCGACGTCGGCAAGCTCGGCGGGCTCATCCAGTTCGACGCCGCGGTCAACCCCGGCAGTTCCGGCGGCCCGCTGGTGAACATGCGCGGCGAGACGGTCGGCATCGTGGTGGCGCTGGCCAACCCGACGGAAGCCGGCACGTTCATCGGCATCGGGTTCGCCGTGCCGATCGTGACCGCCGCGGCCGGCGGCGGCCCGCCGCCACCCCTGTGACCTCCCCCGACAGCACGTGCAACGGCACTCGATCCGATGAGGACGGACCCATGAACACACCCGTATCCGGCAACGGTCACCGGCAGCCGCCCCGTCCGGCGGGCGGCCAGAGCATCGTGGAGCAGGTGCTCTACGAGGTCAAGAAGGTCATCGTCGGGCAGGATCTGCTGCTGGAGCGGCTGATGGTCGCGCTGCTGGCGCGCGGGCACATCCTCGTCGAGGGTGTGCCGGGCCTGGCCAAGACGCTGGCCGTCAAGTCCCTGGCCGAGGCCGTCGGCGGGCAGTTCCACCGGGTGCAGTTCACCCCCGACCTGGTCCCGGCCGACATCACCGGCACCCGCACGTACCACCAGCACAGCGGCGAGTTCCAGGTGTCGCTCGGACCGGTGTTCACGAACCTGCTGCTCGCCGACGAGATCAACCGGGCGCCCGCGAAGGTGCAGAGCGCGCTGCTGGAGGTGATGCAGGAGCACCAGGTCACCATCGGCCGCGAGACGCACCGCGTCCCGGAGCCGTTCCTGGTGCTGGCCACGCAGAACCCGATCGAGTCCGACGGCACCTATCCGCTGCCCGAGGCGCAGGTCGACCGGTTCATGATGAAGGTCCTGGTGGGCTACCCGAGCAGCACCGAGGAGTTCGTGATCGTCGAGCGCGCGGTCAGCCCCGGCGCGGCGATCCAGCGCATCATCGACCCCGCGCGGCTGATCGAGCTGCAACAGCAGGCCGACCGGGTCTACGTCGACCCGTCGCTCATCG
Source organism: Catellatospora paridis (assembly GCF_009720365.1). Classification (GTDB taxonomy): domain Bacteria; phylum Actinomycetota; class Actinomycetes; order Mycobacteriales; family Micromonosporaceae; genus Catellatospora; species Catellatospora paridis. The sequence continues at coordinate 148,662 of NZ_WBZD01000042.1, forward strand.
AGTACGCGGTCCGGCTCACCGCCGCGACCCGCGAACCGGCGCTGGTCGGCCAGCAGCAGCTGGCGCGCTACATCACCTACGGCGCCAGCCCCCGCGCGTCGATCAACCTGGTGCTGGCCGGGCGCGCCCTGGCGTTCCTGCGCGGGCGTGACTACGCGCTGCCCCAGGACCTGACCGATCTGGCCCTGGACGTGCTGCGCCACCGCCTGGTGATGTCGTACGAGGCGCTGGCCGACGAGGTGAGCGCGGACGCGGTGCTCGACCGGATCATGTCGTCGCTGCCCGTGCCGGAACTCGCCATGCAGGGCCGCTGAGCCATGAGCGAGCGCAGCGAGCGAATCAGCCGGCCCAGGCTTCATGCCGGCGACGAGCGCAGCGAGGAGTGGGCATGAGCGAGCGCAGCGAGCGAATCAGCGGGCCCAGGCTTCATGCCGGCGACGAGCGCAGCGAGGAGCGGGCATGACGGCGGCCTCCGATCGGTTGCTGCGGCGTCTGGAGTGGCAGGTGCTGCGCCGCCTCGACGGGCGTCTGCAGGGCGGGCACCGCACGGTTTGGCGCGGCGCCGGGCTCGACTTCAGCGACGTGCGCGTCTACACGCCCGAGGACGACGTCCGGCACATCGACTGGAACGTCACCGCGCGGATGGACGAGCCGTTCGTGCGCCAGTACACCGAGGACCGCGACCTCACGGCGTGGCTGGTGCTGGACCGGTCCGCGTCGATGCGCGGCTCCGGCGGCCACGGCAAGGACGCGACCCTCAACGAGCTGGCCGTGTGCCTGGCCCGGCTGCTGACGTACCGCGGCAACCGGGTCGGCGCGATCCTGTTCGACAACCGGCACCAGCGGGTGATCCCGCCGCGCACCGGCCGCGACCAGGTGCTGCGGCTGACCCATGAGCTCGACGCGCCCGCGCCGCGCACCGACGCCGGGTCCACCACGGACCTGTCGGCGATGCTGCGGCTGGCCGCGGCCACGGCACGGCGGCGCAGCCTGGTGCTGGTGCTGTCGGACTTCATCGGCGACCCCGGCTGGGAGCGGTCGCTGGCGCTGCTGTCGCACCGGCATGAGGTGGTCGCCGTGCGCATCGTCGACCCGGCCGAGCTGGAACTGCCCGACCTGGGCATGATCGTCGTCGAGGACGCCGAGACCGGCGAGCAGCTGCTGCTCGACAGCGGCGACCCGCTGCTGCGCGGCCGGCTGGAGGCCGAGGTGCAGGCCCGGGAGAGCGGGCTGGCCGAGACGATGAGCCGGGCCGGGGTCGCGGCCCATCGCGTCACCACCGACACCGACCTCGTCGACGCCCTGGTCGACATGGTGCGCCGGACGAGGCGGAGATCTCGATGACCGTGCAGTATCCGTTCCTGATCGCGCTGGCCGTGGTGGGCACCGGCGTTGCCGTGCTGGCGTACCTGCGGGTCCAGCGCCGCCGCGCCGAGGCGCTGCGTGGCGCCGGGATCGGCCTGACCGCGGCGGGCGGTCGCGGCTCGGTCCGCCGGCACCTGCCCTACATCCTGTTCCTGGCCGCCCTGCCGATGCTGCTGACGGGCCTGGCCCGCCCGCACGCGGAGCTGCCCGTGCCGCGGGTGTCGGGCACGGTGATGCTCGTGTTCGACGTGTCCAACAGCATGGCCGCCACCGACGTGGAGCCGTCCCGGCTCGCCGCCGCGCAGACCGCCGCCGCGTCCTTCGTCGACCAGCAGCCGTCCACCGTGGACATCGGCGTGGTCATCTTCGGCCAGGGCGGCCTGCTCACGCAGACCCCGACCCCCGACCGGGCCGCGGTGAAGAACGCCATCACGCGGCTGAGCACCAGCGGCAGCACCTCGCTGCGGCAGGCGATCCTGACCGCCCTGTCGGCCATCGTCGGCAAGCCGGTCGAGCTGCCGGCGCAGGAGGACGCCGCCCCGCCCGACCTCGGCTACTGGGGCTCGGCGACCATCATCGTGTTCTCCGACGGGCAGGAGACCGAGAGTCCCGAGCAGGCGCAGGCGGCCGCCGCGATGGCCGGTGCGGCAGGGGTGCGCATCGAGACCGTCGGCATCGGCACGCCCGCGGGCACGACCGTCGAGGTCGAGGGCTTCCAGGTCGCCACGGCGCTCGACGAGGTGCTGCTCACGGACCTGGCCGCGGTCACCGGGGGCACGTACCACCCGGCCCGCGACGCGGCCGCGCTCGACGACATCCACCGGTCCATCGACCTGCGCATCACCACCGAGCCCGAGCACATCGAGCTCACCGCGCTGTTCGCGGGCTCCGCGCTGCTGCTGCTGACCCTCGGCGGACTGCTGATGATCCGCTGGTACGGAAGGATCGTCTGATGTCGCTCGCCTGGCCGTGGGCGCTGGCCGCCCTGCTCGTGATCCCGCTGCTGCTGGTGGTGCGCTGGTGGCTGAACCGGCGGCGGCGCAAGGTGGCCGTACGGGTGTCCAGCATCGCGCTGATCCGGGCCGCGCTGCCGGGCCGTTCCCGCTGGCAGCGGCGCATCCCGGCGGCGCTGTTCGCGCTGGGCCTGCTCGCGCTCGGGCTGGCCGTCGCCCGGCCGCAGGCGTCGCTGGCGGTGCCGCAGGACTCCACGGCGATCCTGCTGGCGTTGGACGTCTCGCAGTCGATGTGCTCCACCGACGTCCCGCCGAACCGGCTGACGGCCGCGCGGGAGGCGGCCCGGGAGTTCGTGCTGGCGCAGGAGGACGGGACCCGCATCGGGCTGGTCGCCTTCTCCGGCATCGCCGGCCTGCTGGTCGAGCCGACCGACGACAAGCAGGCGCTGCTCACCGCGATCGACGGTCTGCGCACGTCCCGCGGCACCGCCATCGGGCAGGCCATCCTGACCTCCATCGACGCCATCGCCGAGATCAACCCGGCGGTCCCGCCGACCGGCGTGGAACTCGGCGCACCCGGCTCCCCCGGCTCCGGGGAGTACGTCGCCGACACGATCGTGGTGCTGACCGACGGCGCGAACACGCAGGGCGTCGACCCGGTCACCGCGGCGCAGGAGGCCAAGGCGCGCGGCCTGCGGGTGTACACCATCGGGTTCGGCACCACCGAGCCCGCGCCGCTGATCTGCAGCGCCGACCAGATGACCGCGGGCTCCGGCGCGCGGCCGGAGTGGCAGGGCCGGGGCGGCGGCGGCCGGCGCGCCCAGCTGATCGACGAGGAGACCCTCGGCGAGGTCGCCGAGCTGACCGGTGGCGAGTACTTCCGGGCGCAGGACGCCGAGCAGCTGGTGGGTGTGCTGACGGACCTGCCCAGCACGATCGTCACGCAGAAGGAGGACGTCGAGATGACCGTCTGGTTCGTCCTGGCGGGGGCGCTGCTGGCGGGCACCGGTGTGGGGCTGTCGCTGCGCTGGAACCGTTCCTGACAGCCCACGCGACACACGACGGCCCCGGCGCGCGAGCACCGGGGCCGTTTCCGCTGCTGCGCTGATCGGGCGGGTGGACCGTGCCGGTGCCGGAGGGCTGTCGCGCCGCGCGGATACGCTGGAGGCATGGTCGATCGGCGGCAGGTGCTGCACTTCCGGGTCCGGGCCCAGCAGCTCGACCGGGTGTCGGGGACCCTCGCCGACACCGCGGTGCTCGACCTCGGCGTGCAGGACACCGGCCCTGACGGAGCCGCATGGGCGCTGGCCGTCCGCGGGGTCGACATGGCCGCGCTGTCTGCTCAGGACACCGCCCTGCTGTGGACGGTCCGCGGCGCGCCCCACCTCTACCGCCGGGGCGACGTGGGCCGGATCGCGGCCGCGGTCGAGCCGTTCTCCGACGCCGACGCCGGCAAGCGCATCTACGACGCGGCCAAGCCGCTCAAGGCCGCCGGTGTCGCCAACCTGGCCGCCCTCGACGAGGTGGCCGCCCGGATGCACGAGATCGTCACCGGGCCCACGGTCAAGGGCGACGTGTCGGGAGCCCTGGCGAAACTCATGCCAGAGCCGTACCTGCGCTTCTGCCGCCCCTGCGACACGATCCACCTCTACGAGATGCCGTTCCGGCTGGCCGCGCTGCGTGCCGGCCTGGAACTGCAGCTCGGCACCTCGCCCCCGGTCCTGCGGCGCACCGCCGGCTTCCGCAAGGCCGCCGCACCGGGCGAGCGCTTCGACGTGGTACGGGCCTACCTTCGGCTGCTCGGCCCGGCCACCCCGAAGCACGTCGCCGACTACCTGGACGCACCGGTCAAGGACGTGCGGTCGCGCTGGCCCGACGACGTGGTCGAGGTGACGGTGGGCGGCGAGAAGCGCTCACTGCTGGCCGCCGACGAGCCGGCCCTGGCCTCGGCGAGCGCCGACACGACCCGGCTGCTCGGCCCGTTCGACCTGTTCCTGCAGGCCAAGGACCGGTCCACGCTGGTCGCCGACGAGGCCCGCGCCAAGCAGCTGTGGCCCGTGCTGGGCCGGCCGGGTGCGGTGCTGTCCGGTGGCGAACTCGTCGGTGTCTGGCGTCCCCGCAAGTCGGGCAGGAAGTTCACGGTCGCCGTCGAGCCGTGGGGCGTGCTGCCGGCCCGGGTCCGGCAGGCGGTCACCGAGCAGGCCGAACGGCTCGCCGCATTCCGCCGGGTCGAGCTCACCGCCGTCGAGTTCGCCGACTAGGTCGTGATGCGGTGCGGCGAAAGTCCCGGGAGAAATTCTTTGGCAGAGTGTCGGATCCGGGGCGGGTCGTTCGTAGCTCAGGTGAGACGCGGCCGGAGGGCCGCTGGGACGAGAGGGTTTTGGCATGACGCAGTACTTGATCTCGTTTAACGATGGCGCGATGGACCACATCACCGCCGAGGAACTGCCCGACGTGGGCAAGGCCGCGCACGCGGTGTGCCAGGAGGCCATGAACGCCGGCGTGTGGGTGTTCGGCACCGGACTGCAGCGGCAGCAGGCGAGCATCGTGGCCACTGACGGGGTGGTCACCGACGGCCCCTACCCGGAGACCAAGGAGGTCATCGGCGGGTTCGTGGTCGTCGACGTGGCCTCGCGCGAAGAGGCGCTGGCATGGGCGGCCAAGCTCGCCGCTGCTTGCCGCTGTGCGCAGGAGGTCCGGCACCTCATGCCCGACCCTGAGCTCGAACCGATGCTCCGCCAGGCCGACAGGTGATGCCGGCATCCCGACGACGAGTGCGACTCTCGTGGCAACGGCCGACGGCGCGGGTCTACGGGCCGAGCTGACCGCGACCGCTCACCGCCGTGGCGGATGCATGGCGGGAACCATCGGGGCAAGGCCGAGTTCGGCGACGGCGGCGGCACCGCGGGTGGCGTGGTCGCCTCCGGCGAGCACCAAGGTCCGCGCCGCCTGATAGCGGCAGCCGGCGGCGTCGAACTCGGCCGCCGTGGCGAGCAGCCGCTCGCGGTCGTCGTCGAGCAGGGCCGAGGCCCGCTCCACGATGGCGGCGGCAACGGGGTTGCCCGCCACGGCGGTGCGGGCCACCGCCAGGCGACCGGCGGCGTCGGGGTGGCCGGCGAGCACGGCGGCTTCGGCGCGCAGGGCCACATACCAGTGGTGCCAGATCCAGGTGACCCACTTCCACACGTCGGCGGGCTCGGGTGCGGTCCGCCGCAGCGCGAGGTCGGGCTGGCCTTCGTGGAGCAGGCCGAGCGCGTCAAAGACCGCGCCGTAGCCGTAGACGTGCTCCGGCGGGGTGCCGAGCTGCTGTAGGACCGCGGTCCAGTCGCGCCTGGCTTCGTGGTCGTCGCGCAGTCCGTGGATCATCGCGACGGCCGCCACCGCGGGGCCCAGCACGGACCTGGCCGGGCTGCCGGCCCGCTGCCACGCCTCGAGGAACCGGTCGCTGACGGCGAGCACGTCGTCCACGTCGCCCGCCAGCGCGTCGGTGACCAGCAGCCAGCTTGTGGCGCGGTGTCCGACCTCGGCCAGCAGCGGGTGCTCGGCGAGTCGCCGGGCCCACCGCCGGGCTGCCGGCAGGTCGCCCGCGCCGAGGGCGGCCTCGGTCGCCATGCCGAGGGCGTCGAGCAGCTCATGGGTCGCCGTCGGGGTGTCCGGCAGGGACGACAGCAGCGCGACCCGGCGGCGGGCGGTGGCCGCGGCGGCGAACGCGTCGCCGGCCCAGCTCTGCGCGCCGGTGAGCGCGTCGAGCGCGGCGGACTCGGCGAGGGGGTCACCCGTGCGGGCGGCGAGTTCGACCGCCCGTTCGGTGCGCGCGGTCGTGTCCTCCACGGCGTTGTCGGCCGGGCCCTGGGCCGCGCCGAACGCGTCGGCGAGGACCCCGGCCTCGGCCAGCGCCACCGCGGCCCGGGCGGCCGGATCGTCGCCGGCCAGTTCCCGTGCCTGTGTGACGAGCACGACCGTCTCGTCGTACGTCGGGAGGTGCTCGAACTTGCTCCAGAACCGGTGCGCGTTGGTCGCGGCGGTCGCCAGGTCGCAGGCGGCCGCGGCGGGGTCCCCGGCGCGCCGGGCCGCGTCGGCGGCCGCGCGGTGCAGCCGGTACATGTCGTCACCGCGTATGCGGCAGCCGGCCACGGCCGCGGCGAGCCGGAGCGTCGCGGCGGCGTCGGCCGGGTCGTCGGCGAGTGCGGCGGCCTGCTCGTATCGCAGCTGGGACTCGCCGGCGTAGGTGCGGGTGAAGCTCAGCTCCGCGAGCGACCGGGCGAGCCGGTACGCGTCCGTGCGCTGCTCCGGCCGGTCGGCGGCCCAGGCGAGGGCGGCGCGTACGTCGTCGGCCGTCGCGTCGAACCGGGCCCGCCAGTCCGGGCGCGCCACGGCCAACTCGGCTGCTTTGGCCAGGCACCAGCGCAGGTGCCGGAGGCGGACGTCGTCCAGCTCACCGGCCTCGGCGAGCCGCTCGGCCCCGTACTGGCGGATGGTCTCCAGCGCCCGGTACTCGGTCGTGCTCCCCGACGCGGTCACCGCCAGCAGGCTCTGCTCGGCCAGCCGAGCCAAGCCGTCGACGACGACGCCCCGCTCGGCCCCGGCCACTTCCGCAGCCGCCTCGACGCTGAACGGCGCCACGAACACCGACATCCGGCGCAGCAGCGCCTGATCGGCGGGCTCCAGCAGGGCGTGGCTCCAGTCCAGCGCGGCCCGCACCGAGCGGTGCCGGTCGTCGGCGCGGGGGCCGCCGGACAGCATCCGCAGCTGGTCGGACAGCCCGGCGGTGAGGCCGTCCAGCCCGAGCATGGGCCACCGGGCGGCGGCCAGCTCGATCGCCAGCGCCACCCCGTCCAGGCGTTCGCAGACCGTCGCGATGTGCTCGCGCATCACCGCGTCGGGCGGCCAGCGCAGCTCCGCGACCCGGTCCAGGAACAGCGCGACGGCGTCCGATTCGCCGTCGCCGGCCAGCGACATCGGCGGGACCTGGTACACCCGCTCGAACGGCACCATCAGCCGGGCGCGGCTGGTCGTCAGGACCGTCAGCCGGGGGCAGGTCGCGAGCAGCCGCTCCAGAAACGGGGCCACCCCGTCCCGGACGTGCTCGCAGTTGTCGAGCACCAGCAGGGCGTGCCGGTCGGCCAGCGCGGCGAACACCGACTCGTCCATGCCGCGACCGGGCTGCTCGCCGAGGCCGAGCGCGGCGGCGATCGCGCCCGCGACCACGCAGGCGCCCGGGTCGGTGACCGGGACCAGGTCGACGAACCACACGCCGTCGGCGAACTCGCCGGCCGCGTCGGCGGCGACGGCCAGCGCGAGCCGGGTCTTGCCGACTCCGCCGGGGCCGACCGCGGTCACCTGCCGCTGCGTCTTGATCATCTCGGCGAGTTCGGCGCGTTCCCGCGACCGGCCGACGAACGAGGTCAGCGGTGTCGGCAGGACCGGCGCCGGGTGGACGCGGTCGGCGCGGGTCAGCTCGGACGCACGCTGGGCCAGGGCCCGCCGGTCCGGAGCCTCGACCTTGCGCAGCAGCGAGGAGACGTGGCTCTCCACGGTCCGGACCGAGATGAACAGCCGCGCCCCGATCTCGGCGTTGCTGAGGTGCTCGCCCAGCAGCGCCAGCACCTCGGACTCCCGGGCTGAGATCTCCACCGTCGTCGCCGTCATGGCCCCATTCTGGCGCACCGCTCCGTACTGCCGATCCGAGGTGCTTTCCGTGCTCGGCACCGATGTCCTCGCCACGTCCCGCCGCCACGCTCAGAGCAGGCACATCGGACATCGGAAACGGAGCACGACATGAAGCGACCACGAGACGGCGCATGGACCTGGCTCGGCTCGGTCGGCCGGCTGGGCAGGCACCCGGCGCTTCGCTGGATCCTGCCCGCACAGCTGGTCTCCGCTCTCGGCGACGGCATGAGCATGGTCGCGGTGGCGTGGCTCGCGGTGCAGCTCGCACCGGCCGGGCAGGCCGGGGTCTGGACCGGGCTGGCGATCGCGGCTTACACACTGCCGGCCCCGCTCGGCGCGGCCCTGCTCGCCCGGCTGATGCGCCGGCTGCGCGCCGCGCAACTGATCGCGGCCGACGCCTCGGTGCGCGCCTTCACGCTGGGCACGGTCGCGGTCCTGGCAGTGACCGGGCTGCTGCACCCGGTCGCCTACGTCGCGCTGCTGGCGGTCTCGTCGCTGCTGCACGCATGGGGCAACGCGGGGGTGTACACGCTGGTGGCGGAAGTGCTGCCGGAGGAAGACCAGGTCACCGGGAACGCGCTGCTGTCGACGTTCGCCCAGTCGGCGTTCGTCGTCGGGCCGGCCCTGGCCGGCGGGCTGACCGCGCTGGCCGGGCCGGGCTGGGTGATCGGCGTCGACGCGGCGAGCTTCGCCGTGCTGGCGGTCGCCGCGTGGGCGCTTGCCGCGCGGCAGGCCACCGATGCCGCTACCGCCACCGCCGCGGACTCACCGCAAGCACCGGCGAGCGGCGGCTGGCGCGCCATCCTCGACCGGCCGCGCCTGCTCGGGCTGCTGGTCGTCACCTGCGCGTTCTTCTTCCTGTACGGCCCGGTCGAGGTCGCTCTGCCGGTGCACGTCGCCCATGGCCTGCACGGCTCACCCGGTCTGCTGGGCCTGTACTGGACCGCGTTCGGGATCGGGGCGACGGTCGGCTCGCTCGGGGCGGTGCTGCTGCGCCGTCGCGCACCGTGGCGGGTGGTGGTCGCCATCGTCGTCGGCTGGGGCGCCGCCCTGCTGCCCCTCGGGCTGACCGACGCCGTCGCACCGGGCCTGGCCGGGTTCGCGGCCGGTGGGCTGATCTACGGCCCGTTCACCGCCATCTCGACGGCCCTGTTCCAGCGCGGCACCCCGCCGCACGTGCTCAGCCGCGTACTCGCGGCCCGGTCCGCGCTGACCGCCCCCGCCACCGGGCTGGGCACGCTGGTCGGCGGCCCGCTCGTCACAGCGGTCGGCGGCCGGCACACCCTGCTGATCTCGGCGCTGCTCACCATCGCGCTGGGCCTGTCCGTCGCGGCCGTGCTGCGGCTCAGCCGGCGCACGGCGGGCACCGGTCCGGCGGCCGCGCCGACCCCCGGCAGGGCCGCGCAGGAAGACCTGCTGGTCGGCGCCGGTGCGGCACCGGCCTCGCGGCACCTGCCGTAGGCGGTCCCCGTACCCCCGGTCCGTGGTCGGTTCCGTGGTCGTCACGGATGCGGGCCGACCCTCGCGAACGACAAGCTCTATCCAGTTCCCGCTGGTCACGGCGGAGCGCACCGACCGGGCCGCAACGGCCCACGACCTCAGGAGTGATCATGACCGGCTCTTCCACCCATGGCGGCAAGACCGTGCTGCACCCCGTCTCCGACCTCGCGGCGGCGAAAGCCGTGTACGCCGCGCTGCTCGGCGTGCCGCCGCAGACCGACTCGTCGTACTACGTCGGCTTCGACGCCGCGGGCCAGCAGATCGGCCTGGTGCCCGCCGGCGGCCCGCAGGGCCTGACCTCGCCGGTGACCTACTGGCACGTGCCGGACATCGAGGCGAAGCTCGCCGAGCTGACCGCCGCCGGCGCGACCGTGCAGCAGGCCACGCACGACGTCGGCGGCGGCCGCCTCGTGGCCACCGTCACCGACCTCGACGGCAACGTGCTGGGCCTGCTGCAGGACAGCTGATCCGGCGCGAAGCCGCGCGACGGGGACGGCGGCACCCCGCTGCCGTCCCCGCGACCACGAACATCCGTCAATCACGGAACTAGCGGTCCGAGCGGGCGCGCACCTTGGTGAAGAAGGCGCGGATGTCGGCCGCGTGTGCCGACGGCTGCTCCATCGCCACGAAGTGGTTGCCGGGGTTGCCCTCGGGCCAGTGCACGATGGTGTTGTCGCGCTCCGCGAGCCGCCGCATCAACGCGGAGCCGCCGCCGTACACGCCCGACGGCACCTCGCGCTGTCCCCTCGGCCAGGCGAACCCGCCGTCGTCGGCCAGGGTCAGCAGGTCGTACATCGGCCACGAGGACGATCCCGACGTGCCGGTGAACCAGTAGAGGCTCGCGTTGGTGAGCAGCTGGTCCCGGTCGATGACCTGATCCGGAGTGTCGGCCATGAAGGCGAACTCCTTGAACTTCTGCGTCAGCCAGGCCAGCAGCCCGACCGGTGAGTCGTGCCAGGCGTACGCGAAGGTCTGCGGCGCGGCCCGCAGCAGCGCGTGATGGTCCACGCCACCGCTCATCCACTGCTGCATGAGGTCCCACTCGGCGCGTTCGGCCTCGCTCATGCCCGGCACGTCGGCCGCGGTGGGGAACCCGAAGCCGCCGTCGATGTGCACGCCGACGACGTGCTCCGGCGCGACCTTCGCCACCTCGGGGGCCACGTACGCGCCCAGGTCGCCGCCCTGCGTGCCGTAGCGGTCGTAGCCGAGGCGGCGCATGAGTTCGGCCCACATCCGGGCGAGCCTGCCGACCGTGAAACCGGTCTGCGGCGGCGCCTGCGAGAACCCGAACCCCGGCACGGACGGCACCACCACGTGGAAGGCCTGCCCGGCATCGTCGCCGTGGGCGCGCGGGTCGGTGAGCGGCCCGATGAGCTCGGTGAACTCGACGATCGAGTTGGGCCAGCCGTGCGTCAGGATCAGCGGGAGCGCGTCCGGTTCCGGCGAGCGCACGTGCAGGAAATGCACGTCCAGGCCATCGATCTCGGTGGTGAACTGGGGGAACTCGTTCAACCGCGCCTCCTGCCCGCGCCAGTCGTAGCCGGTGGCCCAGTACTCGGCCAGTTCCCGCAGGTAGTCCACCGGCACGCCGCGGCTCCAGCCGTCGCCGGGCGTCTGCCGGGGCCAGCGGGTCCGGGCCAGCCGGTCACGCAGGTCGTCGAGGTCGGCTTGGGGGATGTCGATCCGAAAAGGCGTCATGCGGGCCACGCTAGAACCCATGTAGGTCAGGTTCTGTCACACATGACCGCCATGCTGGAAAACATGAGCGACACCCCCGCCCGGCTGCTGAACCTGCTGTCGTTGTTGCAGACTCCCCGGGAATGGCCCGGCAGCGAACTCGCGACCAGGCTGGAGGTCAGCGTGCGCACCATCCGGCGCGACGTGGACCGCCTGCGCGACCTCGGCTACCCCGTGCAGGCGACGATGGGTGCGGTGGGCGGCTACCGCCTGGTCGCCGGCAAGGCCATGCCGCCGCTGCTGCTCGACGACGACGAGGCGGTGGCGATCGCCGTCGGCCTGCGCACCGCGGCCGTGCACGCGGTGACCGGAATCGGCGAGGCCTCGGTCCGGGCGCTGGCGAAACTCGAACAGGTGCTGCCGTCGCGGCTGCGCCACCGGGTCGGCGTGCTCGGCCGGGCCACCGTGCCGATGACGGGCTGGGACGGCCCGACGGTCGACCCGGAACACCTGACCACGCTGGCCGCCGCCGTCGGCAACCGGGAACGGCTGCGGTTCGGCTACCGGCGGCGCGGCGGCGCGGACAGCGAGCGGCTGGTCGAACCGCACAAGCTGGTGTCCGCGGGCCGCCGGTGGTATCTCGTCGCCTACGACGCCGACCGCGCCGACTGGCGCATGTTCCGGGTGGACCGGATGAGCGCGTTGCGCCCGACCGGGCAGCGCACCGCACCGCGGACCCTGCCGGCCGCCGACGCCGCCGCGTACGTGACCGCCAAACTCAGCGAGCTCGCGCCCGTGTACCAGGCCGTGGCGACCCTGCACGCGCCGCTGGAGCAGGTGGCGGGACGGGTGGGCGACTCCCCCGCCGACCTGGTGCCGATCGACGCGGCCAGTTGCCGGTTGACCAGCCACACCGAGCCGCTGGAGTGGCTGGCCTGGCGCCTGTTGATGCTCGGCTGCGAGTTCGAGGTGCACTCGCCGCCGGAACTGGTCGCCTACCTGCGCGAGACGGCCGGGCGGGCCGCCCGGGCAGCGAGCGGCGGTTCCTGACCCGGGCGATAGGACGCCGAGCGACCGGCCTTGTCCGGCCGCCGGGACCGTCGCGCGGGGCCGCGGCCCGCCTCCGCCCGCGGGTAACCTGCTGCGGTGATGCTTCCGCTGCCGCCCGGGGAGTTCCGGGCCTACCTGTTCGACTGCGACGGCACCGTCGCCGACTCGATGCCGCTGCACTACCGCGCGTGGTCGCAGGCGGTCGGCGAGTGGGGCTGCGACCTGCCCGAGGACCTGTTCTACGCGTGGGCCGGCCGGACGGTGGCCGACGTCATCGCCGACCTGAACACCACGCGCGGGCTGGCCATGCCGGTCGCCGAGGTCGACCGGCGCCGGGAGAGCCTTTATCGGGAGCTGCTGCCGCAGCTGACGGCGGTGCCGGAGGTGCTGGCGCACATCGAGCACGCCCATGGGCGGATCCCGTTCGCAATCGTCTCCGGCGGGGGCCGTGACTCCGTCGCCAGGTCGCTGACGACACTCGGGCTGCTCGACCGGTTCGACCTGATGGTGTGCGCGGAGGACTACACGCGGGCCAAGCCGGATCCGGAGGCGTTCCTGCTGGCCGCGCGGCGGCTCGGGGTCGCGCCGGAGCACTGCGTGGTGTTCGAGGACGCCGACCTGGGCATCGAGGCGGCGACCGCGGCGGGCATGGCCTGGGTCCGGGTGCCGCACCCCTGGCAGCGCGGGATCCCGGCGGCGACCCCGGCCTGATCCACGAGAAAGGCCGGGGTGCGCAGCTGCGCGCACCCCGGCCTCAGTTCAGCTCAGGTCAGGGCTGCTGACCGGAGGCGCCGATACGTCGCACGACCACCGCGGAGTTGACCACGGTGACACCCGGCACGGTCGAGGCGGTCATCTCAGTGGTGAGAACGCCGGAACCGGGCAGGATGCCGCGGAGGTTGACCGTGTAGGACGCCGAACCGCCCGGAGCCGGGTCGGTGCTGGTGACGACCAGGTCCTCGGTCGGCAGGGTGCCGACGGGGAGCTGCTCGCCACCGGTGCCGTCCGCGCTCTCCGCGCCCACGATGAACGCCTGACCACCCGGGGCGGCGGGCAGCGCGGCCGCGTCGTACGCGTACGAGATGTCCTGGGTGCCGTTGACGCCGATCCAGATCTGGAAGTGGCGGTTGGAGTTGGTGCCCCACACGTCCACCTGCCACTCGATGACCAGCCAGGTGTCGACGTTGTCGGTCAGCGTCGCCACCCGCACGCCCTCGTCGTTGGTGCCGTCGAGGTCGCTCCAGAACGGGGCCAGCACGTTGTTCGGGCGGGCCGTGTCCGGGATCTGGGTCAGGTTGCAGCAGTTGTTGTCCTCGCTGGTGGCGCCGCCGACGACCGCGTAGCCGTTGGACAGGATGCCGATGGAGGTGTACGTCAGTCCGTTGTAGACGTACGGCGGCACGGTGTAGTTGATGATCGACTCATCGCCCAGCGGGTCCGGTTCGATGTTGAACGCCGCGAGGGGGATGTAGCCGGCCGGTCCGGCACCGGGCGCGATCGACGGCACACCCGGCTGCGCGCCGGCGAGCGTGACGTCGTTCTTGGTGACCAGCCACGGGTTGTTCACGGTCGCGCCGGTCGCGCCGGTGGCCGCGAGGTTGAGGTCGAGCTTGGTCTTGAGGTCGGCGGTGGCCTCGGCGAACGAGTTGTTCGTCGCGGTCACCGTGCAGCTGGTGGTGCCCAGCCAGGAGATGGAGCTGTCGGCGCAGGTGCTGGTCAGGCTGACGCTGCCCTGCTGCGGCACGAACGCCACCGGCAGGTGCAGGGTAGGCATGCCGGAGCGGGTCGGGTCGAGGCTGATCTCCCCGAAGTACTGCGCCGTCGGCGCGCTGGACGCGATCGTGATCGTCAGCTTGGCCGACTTGCCCGGGTTGAGGGTGAACGTCGACGGCGAGACGGTGATCTTGCTGCCCGTGGGGGCAGTCGTGGTCACCTTGTAGGTCTGCGCCTTGCTGCTCACGTTGACCGCGGTGCGGTACGTGGTGAGCCGGCCCGGCAGGGTCGGCACGTTGATCGACGGCAGGTTCAGGTGCACGGCCGCGATCGGGTCGTTGCCCAGTGAGTACATCCGCTCGGCGGACTCGTCGAAGGTGATGCCCGGGTTGGACGCCTTCGTCAGGTCGAGACGGCCCGAACCCTGGTCGAACGGGTCGGCGGGGGTGACCGTGTCCTCCTTGAGGACCGACGTCTTCGCGGTGGTCATCATGGCGGACTTGATCTGGCCGGGCGTCCACGTCGGGTGCGCGGCCTTGAGCAGCACGGCCGCGCCCGCGATATGCGGAGCGGACATGGACGTGCCGGCGATCGCCTGGAAGTACTCGCCCGCCGGGCCGCCGTCGACGGCGTCCGGGGTGGGCGTGTTACCGGCCAGGATCTGCACACCCGGGGCGGTGATGTCGGGCTTGATGCCCAGCCCGCCCGGGCCGCGCGACGAGAACGCCGCCATCACGTCGCCCTGGCCGTTGTGCTTCTGGCCGGCGGTGAAGGACGCGGTCAGGCCGGCGGGGTGCGCCGTCACGAACGCGTTGAACTGCGTGCCGTCGGCCAGGTGCACCGTCGGCAGGAAGTGGTTGTCGGTCTCGATGTCGGCCAGCGAGGCGTTGAACAGGATCATGCCTGCCGCGCCGCCCGCCTTGACGTTGTGACCCTTCTCCACGCGGGCGTTGACACCCCGCTGGCAGGCCACGATCTTGCCCGCGACCGAGGCCGGAGCCGGAGCCTGGCACAGCGCGTCGCCGTACGACGACGCCATCACCACGGGCAGCTCGCCGACCCCGGCGGTGATCGACGCGCCGGTCAGCACCAGCGTGTCCGCACCCGACTTGAGGGTCAGCGTGGACACGAACTCGCGGGTCTGGGTCGACGCCGCGACGGTGGTGACCCACGGGGACACGTGGTCGGTGGTCGCCGAGCCGGGACCGGAGTTGCCGGCCGAGGCCGACACGAACACGCCCGCGGCGTACGCGTCGAGGAACGTGAGCTCCACCGGGTCGGTGAACGGGTTGCTACCGCCCGAGATCGAGTAGTTGATCACCGATACGCCGTCGAGGATCGCCTGCTGCGCGGCAGCGGCCAGGTCGGAGCTGTAACCGCCCTGCGGGCCGAGCGCCTTGTACACCGACACCCACGCACCCGGGGCGACGCCGTTCAGGGGACCGCGCTCGACGCCGAACACCGTCGCGGAGGCGAGCTTGTTGCCGGCAGAGGTGGACGCGGTGTGGGTGCCGTGGCCGCCGCTGTCACGCGCGGAGTGGTAGACGTCGTCGCCGGTCTGCGCGTCGTAGGTGTCGAGGAACTTGCCGCCGCCGATGAGCTTGTGGTTGCAGACGAACACGTCCGCGGCGGGGGTCAGCGGGTTGTCGCCGAAGTCGCACTCGCGCGGCGTGCCGTCGGCCTTGGCCGGCGCAGCGCCCAGGTTGCCCTGGTCGGCGAACGACGGGTGCTCCGGCCACGCGCCGGTGTCGATGACACCGATGATGACGCCCTTGCCCGCGTTGGCGGTGCCGCCCAGGCCCGGGTAGAGCGAGGTCGCGCCGATGAACGGGGCGCTGGCGTCGGTGAGCGGCTTGCGCAGTTCGTCCTTCTGCACCGCGGACACGCCCGGGATCTTCAGCACGTCAGCGATCTTGTTGGCGGGCACGACCGCCGCGACGCCGCCGTAGACGGTGCGCAGCCGCTGCCCGGCCTTGGCGCCCGACACCTTGCCGAGCGCCTTGACGAACGCGTCCTCACGCTCGGCGAGGTAGCCCTCGTAGCGCTTCTGCGTGGCGTCGCCCGACAGCTTGCGGCCGGTGACGCGGGGGCTGGTCGCGGCATAGCCGTCGATGCCTCCGGCGTAGGTCGCGACCGCGTCGACGTCGAGCTTGACCAGCACCGGCACCAGGGCGGTGTCGGTGCGGCCGAGCAGCGCGGGGTCGGTCTGCGCGAGCCGGCTGCTGGGGGTCTTGTCCGCCGTGATGTGCGAGGTCGCCGTCACCTTGTTCGCCTTGAAGGGCGAGGGCTGCGGAGCCGCCATTCCGGGAGTGGTCCACGTCGCACCGGCCAGCGGCACGACGAGAACCCCCACGAATGCAGCTCGTAGCCACCTGGGTGGTCTCATCCGGACACCTTTCTGAGGGCATGAGCGAAGAGGGCGGCGCACGGAGCCACAGCGCGGTCCGAAAAACGTTAGCGCCGCTAAGGGGAATGCGAAGGGATCGTTGCACAAGAATGCATTCCGGCACCAGAGTCTCAACGGCCAGGACAGCATCCGACAGTGTCCGAACAGGACCCTAAACGACACGGGACGACCCCGCACCTGGCGATGTCGACGCAGGTTGCGGGGTCGTGGCGTCCATCATGGACGATGGTGCGGCAAGCGCCGCATCTATACCAGCGTATTTCGATGTGCTGGTTCAGCGACAGGAGACGGCGATAGCCTTGCTCCGCCTATTTCCGGACATTCCTTCTTCGCCCATTCATCCGGTCACCGCGACTCGTCGCCAGGCGCCTTGCCGGCCGCGATGTGCCGCAGCACCCGATGGAAGGTCGCCCAGTCCCCCGCGCCGACCTCGTCGCGCCAGCGGTGCTCGGTCTCGCCGAGGATGTCCAGGATGCGGGTCTGCAGGCGCAGTCCCTTGGCGGTGGGGCGCACGATGCGGGCGCGCCGGTCGGCGGGATCCGGGTCGACGCGCAGGAAGCCGGCCTGCTGCATGGTGGCGACGAACTCGCCGAGGGACTGCTTGGTCATGCCGACACGGGCGGCGAGATCGGTGGGGCGCATGCCCTCGGCCGGGGTCAGCGACAGCAGACGCAGGTGGGAGCCGCGCAGGTGATGCGGCTCGTCGGCGACCTCGGCCTCCATGCCCCGCCGGGCCACGGTCAGCGCCTGTCCCAACAGGTCGAACACGTGCGGGGGATCGCCGTTGACCGAACTCATCAGGCTACCTTACTATCTTCCCAGGTCGTCAGGTAGCCTTACTATCCCGGAGCCGGTGATGGAACTGTCTGCAACGGAAGTGGCCGAGGTCGCCGAGCTGGTGCTGGGCGACGGCGCGTCGCCGGGCACCTGGCACGTGGAGCCGATCGGCTACCAGTCCGGGTCCCCCGCCACCGGAGGCCTCGCCCGCGTACGCGGCGACGGCGACGGCCGCGCGTGGAGCGTCTTCGTCAAACTGGTGCACCATCCCCGGCACTGGCCGCTGCTGCACCTGGTGCCCGAGTTGTTCCGCGAGGAGTTGTGCAGCACCCTGCCGTGGCGGCAGGAACTGGCGATGTGGGAGCAGCCGTTCGCCGGCTACCTGCCGGAGGGCCTGCGGGTGCCCGTCCTGTACCGGATCACCGAGCTGGACGACGACCGGTTGCTGCTGTGGATGGAGGACGTCGACGCAATAGCCGACGCCGACTGGACACTCGACCACTACCGGCGCGCCGCCACGGCACTCGGCGGGCTCGCCGCACGGCGCAGCGCGCCGCACCTCCTCGCCGGCGCGGGCGACCGGGGCTGGGCGCTGCGCATGCTCGTCAGCGGCCGCGTCCTGCGCGGCGCGGTGCCCGCCCTCGACGAGGATCGGCTCTGGGCGCACCCGCTGGTCGCCACCGCGGTCGACGCGGAGCTGCGCGACGACCTGCGCCGGATCGCCGCGACCCTGCCCGCGATCCTGGACAGGCTCGACGCCCTGCCCCAGGCGCTGGCACACGGCGACGCCAGCCCGCAGAACCTGCTGGTCCCCCGTGGCGAGCCGGGCGTCTTCGTCGCGATCGACGTGGCGTTCCAGTGCCCGCTCGCGGTCGGATTCGACCTCGGCCAGCTGCTCGTCGGCCTCGCCCACGCCGGGCACGTCCAGGCGAGCGCCCTGCCCGCCATCCACGACGCCATCGTGCCCGCCTATCTCGACGGCATGCGTGCATACGGTGTGGAGGCCGACCCTGATGCGGTCACCTACGGCTACGTCGGCGGCCTGGTCGCCCGCGCCGCCCTCACCTCGCTGCCGCTCGAGACGCTGAACGGCCCGCAGACCGAGCAGCTCGCCGCCCTGTGGCGGCAGCGTGCCGCGCTGACCCGCTTCCTCGCCGACCTCGGCCTCGACCTGATCCGATCGACCGCGGCCCACGCCGCCTAGCGCGGGCCGGATTCAGCGGCTGTCGCGACCGGCCTGGCGGCGGGCGCCGGCGGCCCGCGACGAGGCCTGCCGCTTGCGCAGCCCCGGCGAGTCCGGTGAGCGGTCGGCCACCTGGCTGCTCGGCCGAGCCTTCGGCGGGCGCGAGGGCCGCGGCGGGGTGGTGTTGCGGCTCTCCTTGGCCAGCTGCAGCCGTTCGGCCTTGAGCTGCTGCGCGCTGGCTTTCGCGGCGACCGCGACGGCCCGGCTCACCCGGGCCAGCGCGTCCTCGAACACCTCGGCCTTCTGCCGGTCGCGGGTGCCCTTGGGGTTGGCCTTGCCCCGGCCGCCGGACTCGGTCACTCGGATGCCGGACTGGCGGCGGTAGAGCTTGACGTACTTGTTGCGCGCCCGCCGGATGCGGTCGTGCAGGTCGAGCAGACCGTCCTCGTCGAGATCGGTGAGCCGTTCCCGCTCGGTGTCGCGGACCAGCATCATCTCGTCCTCGGTGAGCGTGTTCAGAACTGCCGTCGTCATAGCTCCCCCGACCTCGCACGCGGCGCGCCGCAGCGGTGCTGTCGCAGGTCATGCTATGTCTCAGGCGGACGGCGACGGGCCGGAACGGGGCATCGGGCCGGTGCCCGCGATCGGCGGGATGCGCTGCGTGTCGAGCAGGCCGGGCCATTCCGCGGCGAAGCGGCTCATCGCCTCCAGCGCCTTGAGCCGGTCCTTGCCCGCCTCCCGGGCCGCGTCGTCGTCGACCTGGGCGGCCATCAAGCGGCCGTCCATCTCCCAGCGCGGGTAGCCGGCCAGTCGCCCGGCGGTCTGCACGGCGCGCGCCACGAATCGGCGCGACAGGTCGACAAACTTCTCCTCGATCCCCATGACGGCGCTCCTCTCAGCGCTGGCGACCTGCGGAAACAGCCGGCATCCTCTCCTCGATCATGCGGGTACGGCGGGCCGTTTGGCGAGCGCCCTTCCAGCTTTGCATCGTTTTGCGCATCGATCGACCGTCGCGGGCCGGCCCGCGACGCATTGACGTATGTCGCCGCAGACTTCAATATGTCTCTCTACACGAAACACTGTTTCTCCTACAGAAACGGGAGCATCGCCTTGAGGACATCGACCCACCGGGTACGGCGCGCCGCCGTCGCCGCCCTCACCGCCACCCTCGCGGCCGTGACCGCCGTGCCGGCCGTCCCCGCGCCCGCCTCCGCCGCCTACTCCTCGGTCGCCGTGTACGCGAGCACCGTCAACGGCGACGCCGCCGACATCTACCACCCGGTCACCGGCTCCCCGCACGACCCGTGGCCGGTGGTGCTGCTGTTGCAGGGCGCCAACGTGGACAAGGCGCAGTACTCCGGCTACGCCGCCAAGGTCGCCTCGTACGGCTTCGCCGTCGTCGTGCCCAACCACTTCCAGGTGCTGTTCGGCCAGCCCGGCCGCTACGCCACCGGCGCGCAGGCGGGCTGGACCGTGACCTGGGCCCAGGCGGAGAACGTCCGCGCCGGCTCGCCGCTGTTGGGCGCGCTCGACCCGAACCGGCTGCTGCTGCTCGGGCACTCCTTCGGCGGCGCGGCGGCGCTCAACCTGGCCACCGGCCTGTGCACCCCGCCGTTCTGCGCCGCGCCCGCGCCCGCTCCGCCGCAGCTCAAGGCGATCGCTTTGTACGGAACCAACAACACCCAGCCCGGCACGGGCACCACGCCCCCGGTGGCCAACACGGTCCCGGTCGCCCTCATCCAGGGCAGCGCCGACGGCATCGGCAGCCCGGCCAACGGATACGCCACCTACCAGGTGGTCACCTCGCCCCCGAAGCTGTACGCGAGCATGCTCGGCGCCAACCACTACGGCATCACCGACGCGCAGAACCCGGCCGGCGCGCGCCCCGACCCGTCCCCGCAGACCCTCGCCCAGGCGCAGAGCGTGGAGACCGCGGCCCGGTGGAGCGCCTACTGGCTGCGCGCCGAGCTCGGCGACCCGGTCGGCCAGGCCTGGGTCTACGGCTTCGGCGACCTCGTCGACGCGAACGTGACCACGGAGTTCGCGCACTGACCCAGGTGGGCGACCGCCCAGGTACGAGCCGGACCGCCACGCAGGCGGCCCGGCTCTCCTCGTCATCGTTCACCGTCTATTGACCAGGTATTTGCGCGCATCGTATCGTGAGAGCGCTCTCTCAATCATCTGGGAGCCTGCGCCGCCTCGATGTAGCCCTGCATCAAGGTTCGCGTTGGTGACAGCCCTGACCCGACCCGGGTGTGGAGAGCGCTCTCGCAGCCGCCCGCTGCGGGATCCGTCCACCTCATCTCGAATGTGGGGTTCCTCGACATGCGTACCAGACGAAAGGTCCTCGGCGTGCTCGCCGCGACCGCGCTGGCCGTCCCGCTGGCCGTCGCCGCGACCGCCTCGCCCGCCCAGGCGATCGGACCCGACCCGCTCCCCGTCACCGTCACCAACAACACCGGCCGCGGCGACGCGGTCTACCTGTACGTCATCGGCGTGCAGCTCAGCACCGGCCGCCTCGGCTACGTCAACGGCGCGGGCGCGTTCACGCCGTGGACCGGCGGGCAACTCCCGCCGTCACCGGCCCCCGACGTGTCGATCGCCGGCCCCGGCAACGGCGGCAGCAGCACCATCCGGTTCCCGCGCGGCTTCTCCGGCCGCGCCTACTTCTCCTTCGGCGAGAAGCTCAAGTTCTTCCTCACCCCCGACGGCCTGGTGCAGCCCGCACCCTGGGCGTCGGGCGACGCCAACTACAACATCCTGTTCGACTGGAGCGAGTTCACCTACAACGACGCCGGGCTGTGGATCAACAGTTCCCAGGTCGACATGTTCTCGGTGCCGCACGCGGTGACCGTGACCGGCGCGTCCGGGGCGACCAAGCGCACCGGCGACGTCGTCTCCGACGGCCGCAACAACGTCATCAACCAGATCCGGGCCCAGTCCGGCTGGGCGAACACCGTCTACACCCGCCCCTCCGACGGCACCGTGCTGCGCGTGCTCGCCCCGGGCAAGGCGGCGGGAGCCGGGCTGTTCAGCGCCACCTACCTGGACGGGTACATCACCTCGGCGTGGAATGCCTACGCCTCCAAGACGCTGACCGTGGTGCCGTTCACCGACCAGCCCAACACCCGCTACTTCGGGCGCACCAGCGGCAACGTCATGAACTTCACCAACTCCGCGGGCCAGCAGGTCGCCTCGTTCAACAAGCCCACCAGCGCCCACGTGTGGGGCTGCGACGGCAACCTGCAGGCGCCCAACGACCTGGTCGTCGGGCCGATCGCGCGCACGCTGTGCGCCGCGCTCAACCGAGGCACGCTGGGCACGATCGACACCCAGCCCAGCACCAACGCGGGGCAGTTCTACCAGAACAGCCCGACCAACCAGTACGCCAAGATCATCCACTCGAACATGGCCGACGGCAAGGCGTACGCGTTCGCGTTCGACGACGTCGGCGCGTTCGAGTCGCTGGTCCACGACGGCGACCCGCGCTCGGCGAGCATCGTGCTGAGCCCGTTCGGCGCCGGCGGCAACCCGCCCGGCGGCGGCCCGATCTCGTCGACCACCTGGTACAGCGTCATCAACAAGACCAGCAACAAGTGCGTCGACGCCCGCTCCTCGGGCACCGCCAACGGCACCGCAATCCAGCAGTACACCTGCAACAACAGCTTCGCCCAGCAGTACCTGTTCCAGCCGACCAGCGGCGGGTACGTGCGGATCAACAACCGCAACAACCCGGCGCAGGTGCTCGACGTCAACGGGGTCTCGGCCGCCGACAACGCCCTGATCCACCTGTGGACCTACGGCGGCGGCAACAACCAGCAGTGGCTGCCCGTGTCCGAAGGCGGCGGGTACTACCACTTCGTGTCCCGGCACAGCGGCAAGTGCCTCGACGTCCCCGCGGCGTCGACGGCCGACAGCGTCCAGCTGGTGCAGTACACCTGCAACGGCACCGGGGCGCAGTCGTTCCGGCTGACCGCACAACCCTGATCGAGACGGCCGGGGCCGTCGGGGCACTGCTCCGACGGCCCCGGCCGGCGTCGCGGGAAGGTCGCCGACCGGCCCCGCCACCAGGTCGCTGTGCCAGACTTGTGACAGAGAGTAAATCTCTTTCACCACCGGGAGGCACGTCACGGCGGCGGACGATGGTGCACGCGAGACCCGGACGACATCAGCCGGACCCGACCGGGCCGTGGTGGGCGTCGCCCTGGTCGGCGCGGCCTGGGTGACGCTGTACGCGATCCTGCTGCAGACCACCCGGAACTCGCCCGAGGCGTCCCGCTTCGTCGGCGAGGTCGTCTACCTGGTCCCGATCATCGTCGCGACGGCGCTGGCCGTGTACGCCGCCCGCCACACCCGCCAGCGCGTCGGCACGGCCTGGCGGCTGCTGATCGTGTCGAACTCGCTGTGGCTCATCGGCGAGTCCACCTGGGCCGTCTTCTCCTACACCTCCCCCGACGGCGCGCCCGTGCCGTCGTTCGCCGACGCGGCTTACCTGCTGTCCTACGCCGTGGCGCTGCCGGCCATTGTGATCGGCCTGGGCCTGGGCGTGCTCGGCCGGACCCAGGGGCTGCTCGACGCCCTGCTCGTGGCCGCCGGCGCCGCGGCGATCGGCTGGCAGACCCTCATCAGCCCGCTCGTGCCCAGCGCCTGGAACGCCCCCGCCCTGGTCACCTTCCTCTACCCGGTGTTCTCGGTGAGCATCGTCAGCATCCTGGTGGCGGTCCTGCTGAGCGGATCGCGCCACGTGCCCCGCTCGATGATCATCGTGGGCACGGCGTTCGGCCTGTCCGCCGTGACCGACGGGGCGTACGCGTACCTGACCGCCATCGACCGGTACCAGAGCTCCAGCTGGGTGAACCTCGGCTGGCAGATCGAGGCTGTGCTGCTGTGCGTCGCGGCTGTCGTCGCCGCCCGCCGGGCGGAGTCCGACCAGCCGCGCGCCCTCGACCCCGACCTGGCGTTCCTGCCGGCCGTGGTGGCCGTGCTGGCGGTCGGCGGGCTCGCCGTGGCGGACCTCGTCCTGGTCGGCCGGCTCAGCCTGGTCACGCTCGCGGTCACCATGCTGTTGCTGCTGGGTCTGCTGGTGCGGCAGGTCGTCGCCACCCGCGACCGAGCCCGGCTCACCCAAGGGCTGCGCACCGCCGCGATCACCGATCAGCTCACCGGCCTGTACAACCGCCGCTTCTTCAAGGAGATGGTCGACGTCGAGGCCGAACGCGCGGTTCGCCACCGCCTGCCGCTCAGCCTGGTCCTCCTCGACCTGGACCACTTCAAGGACATCAACGACACCTACGGCCACTCGGTCGGCGACGCCGTGCTCACCGACGTCGCCCAGCGGTTGCGCCGGGAGGTGCGCGGCAGCGACCTGCTGTGCCGGTACGGCGGCGAGGAGTTCGTCTGCCTGCTGCCCGGCACCCCCGCCCCGGCCGCGTACGAGCTGGCCGAGCGGCTGCGGCAGACGCTGCGCGGCACACCGGTGACCGTCGCCGGGATGGTCGACCCCGTCCTGCTCACCGCCTCGCTGGGGGTGGCCACCGACGAGGTCGGCGAGCGTGGCCGAGTCGACACCGACGCGCTCATCAACGAGGCGGACCAGGCGGTCTACCGCGCCAAGGCGCTCGGCCGCGACCGCGTCGTCGGGTCCGGGCAGCCCGCGCCGACCGCGGCGGACCCGGTCACCGACCTGCCCCCGGCGCTGGTCTGGATGGCCGACCGGATCGACCGGGCGCTGGGCGACCGGGAGTGCGCCGCGGCCGTGTCCCGCTGGGCGTTTCGTACGGCGTCGCGGCTGGGGCTGGACGAGGAGGCCCAGCGCCGCACCGCGGCCGCCGCCCGCGTGCACGACATCGGCCGGATCACCGGCCTGGCCACGCGGCAGCCGGACCAGCCGGGCGGCAAGGTCCGGGCCTACGACCCCGACCATCCCGCGCAGGGCGCCCGCCTGCTCGTCGAACTGGCGGCCCGACCGGACCTGGCGCCGCTGGTCGCCGCCCACCACGAGCGCCACGACGGCACGGGTTACCCGTACGGCCTGGCCGGGACGGACATCCCGGTCGAGGCGCGGATCATCGCCGTGTGCGACGCCTGGGCCGAACTGTGCGCGGCCGACCCGCAACTGCCGGGAGTGTCGCGTCGGCCCTGCCGGGACGAGCTGGTCCGGGGGCGGGGCACCCGCTTCGAGCCCACGGTCCTGGACGCGTTCGTCGCCCTGCTCGACGACGGCGCGCTCGACGACCCGGCGCGCTTGCCCGAACATCCCGCCGCACCGCCGCCCACGCCCGTCCGCGCCGCCCGCGACGAGCAGCGCACCGTGCCCCGCTGAGAATTCTCCGCACCCGCGTGTAGAGAAACGCCGCCCGGCTCCGACCTATGGTCAGCCGGGGCGCCCGCCCCGCGACCTGACAGGAGCAGCACGATGAGCAAGGTCACCTGCGACATGGCGATGTCGGTGGACGGCTTCACGGCAGGCCCGAACCAGCGCGCCGACGCGCCGTTCGGCGACGGTGTCGGGGAGAGCCTGCACCGCTGGATGTTCGACGAGCCCGATAACAACGCCGACGAGCTGGCGGCCCTGATCGAGGCGGGCGCGTTCATCATGGGCCGCAACATGTTCAGCCCCGGCCGCGGCGGCTGGGACCTGGACTGGACGGGCTGGTGGGGCGACGAACCGCCGTACCACGCGCCGGTGTTCGTGCTCACCCACCACGAGCGCGAGTCGGTGGAGATGAAGGGCGGCACCGTGTTCCACTTCGTGACCGGTGGTGTCGCCGAGGCCCTCGACCGCGCCCGCGCCGCCGCGGGCGAGCAGAACGTGGCGATCGCGGGCGGGGCGGCGACGGTGAACCAGTTCCTGGCCGCCGGGCTGATCGACGAGCTGCGGCTGCATGTCGCACCGGTCCTGCTGGGCCGCGGCGAGCGGCTGTTCGAGGGCGTCGACCGCACGGACCTGGTCCAGGTCGGCGTGCGGCACACGGACCTGGTCACGCACGTGTCCTATGAGGTGGTGCGACCGGCCGCGGCGGCGGCCTGATCGGGGCCGCCGCCACGCCGGGCGGCGGGGAGCGCGTGACCTGGGCTCGGTCACGCGCCCCCGTTCCCGGCCCCACCCCACTGGTGGCCGGGGATCCGGCTCAGCGGAACGGGCCGGGTGGGCCGCCGTCCGGGCGTTCGGCGGCCCACCCGTCATGTCGAAAGCTGGGCATACGTCGATGGGGGCGATCACCATCCTGGATGCCGAGCCGAGAAGGAGTCAATAACTTCCGGAAACTATCGGTGTATGCCTATCGAACGCGGGGCGGCGCCGCGCTGTCCCGGACAACGAGTTCGGTGGCCAGCTCCACGCGCGGGCTCTCCACGTGCTCGCCCCGGGCCAGCCGCAGCACGGTGCGGGCGGCGACCATGCCCATCTCGGCGAGCGGCTGGCGGACGGTGGTCATCGGCGGGGACGACCAGCGCACTTCGGGCAGGTCGTCGAAGCCGACCACGCTGACGTCGTCGCCGACCCGCAGGCCCTGCTGGCGGACCGCCTCGTACACGCCGAGCGCCATCTGGTCGCAGGAGGCGAAGATCGCCGTCGGGGGGTCGGGCAGCCGCAGCAGCCGGGTGCCGCCGGAGAAGCCGGACTCGTGGTAGAAGTCGCCCTGGCAGATGAGGTCGTCGTCGATCGGCAGCCCGGCCGACTCCATCGCGGCGCGGTAGCCGTCCATGCGCGCCCGGCTGCACATCAGCTGGGGCAGGCCGGTGATGAAACCGATGCGCCGGTGGCCCAGCCGGATCAGGTACTCGGTGGCGGCCAGGCCGCCGGCCCAGTTGGTCGCGCCGATGGTGGGCGCGTCCTGCTGGGGGATGCCATCGGCGTCGACGAGCACGACGGGGATGTTGAGCCGGCGCAGCTCGGCCTGCAGCGGCGGCTCCACCATCGAGGTCACGAAGATGACGCCCTCGGTGGCCCGGGTGCGCAGGCTGTCCAGCCACTGCTTGGCCGAGGCGTTGCGGCGGTGGATGGCCGACACGACGGTGCCGATGCCGGCGGCGTGCGCGACGTCCTCGACCCCGCGGATGATCTCGACGGCCCAGGGGCTGTCGAGATCGGGGAAGACCAGGTCCAGCAGGCCGGAGCTGGTGCGCGCGGCCGACGGGCGGCGCCGGTAGCCGTGCCGGGTGAGCAGTTCCTCGACGCGCTCGCGGGTCTGCGAGGCCACATCGGAGCGGCCGTTGAGCACGCGCGAGACCGTGGGCACCGAAACCCCGGCCAGATCGGCGATCGCGGCGATGGTGACCTTGCGCGTATCGTTCTCAGCCACAGACAGCTCCTCGGGACCGGCGCGACAGCAGCGGTGTACCGCCGCAGACGGCCGCCGGTCAGGGTTCCGGCAGCCTGGGCACAGCGTAGTCATGAAAGTTTCATACGACTACCGATACTTGTTACGGGTCAAGATTTTGTCACCGAACGGCTGCCGGGAACGGGCCGTCCGCAGCCGCGCGCCCGCCGGAGGGCGGACGTCGAGGGCCTCGCGAAACGGCGGGACGTGTGGTGCGGCGGCTCCGGGCGGCACGCCGCACCACACGACGTCGGTCAGCCGCGCGGGGGCGCGGCGCTGTCGCGTACGACCAGCTCGGTGGCCAGTTCCACGCGCGGGCTCTCGATCTTCTCGCCCTGGGCCAGGCGCAGCACGGTGCGCGCGGCCAGCAGGCCCATCTCGGCCAGCGGCTGGCGCACGGTGGTCAGCGGCGGGGAGGACCAGCGCACCTCGGGCAGGTCGTCGAAGCCGACGACGCTGACGTCGTCGGCCACGCGCAGCCCGCGCTGGCGGATCGCCTCGTACACGCCGAGAGCCATCTGGTCGCTGGAGGCGAAGATGGCGGTCGGCGGGTCGGGCAGTTTCAGCAGCTGACTGCCGCCGGAGAAGCCGGCCTCGTGGTAGAAGTTTCCCGGATAGACGAGCTTGTCGTCGATCGCGATGCCGGCGGCCTCCAGCGCGGCCCGGTAGCCGTCGATACGGGCGCGGCTGCACATCAGCTGCGGCGGCCCGGCGATGAAGCCGATGCGCCGGTGGCCGAGGCCGATCAGGTATTCGGTGGCGCGCAGCGCGCCGGCCCAGTTGGTCGCGCCGATGGTGGGCGCCTCCTGCGGCGGCACGCCCGCGGCGTCGACGATGACGACGGGGATGTTGAGGCGGCGCAGTTCGGCCTGCAGCGGCGGCTCCAACGTGGACGTCACGAAGATGACGCCCTCGGTCGAGCGGGTGCGCATGTTGTCCAGCCACTGCTTGGCCGCGGAGGTGCGCCGGTGGATCGCCGACACCACGGTGCCGATGCCCGCGGCGTGTGCGACGTCCTCGACGCCGCGGATGATCTCGACGGCCCAGGGGCTGTCGAGGTCGTTGAAGACGAGGTCGACCAGCCCGGAGCTGGCCCGCATGCTCGGCGGGCGGCGGCGGTAGCCGTGGCGGGTGAGCAGTTCCTCGACGCGTTCGCGGGTCTGCGGGGAGACGTCGGAGCGGCCGTTGATGACGCGCGAGACCGTCGGCACGGACACCCCGGCCAGGCGCGCGATGACCGCGATGGTCACTTTCCGATTGTCGTCCACGGCTGGGTGCGCCCTTTCGTCTTCGCTGGAGCGTGCGGCGGGTGGATCTCCGGCGCGGCAGCCCGATCGGGTTGCCGCGCCGGAGGTCCGGGCCCGGGAAGGTCGCCGGTGCGGTCAGCCCTTGACGCTGCCGGCGAGGCCGCCGATGAGTTGTCGTTCGGCGATGGCGTAGAAGCCGAGGGCGGGGATCATGGACAGGACGACGTAGGCGAGGACGCGGGCGGTGTCGTCGGCGTATTGGCCTTGGAAGGCTTGGACGCCTACGGGCAGGGTCCACCAGGTCTGGTCGGTGAAGACGACCAGGGGTAGGAAGAAGTTGTTCCAGCTGGCGACGATGGCCAGGACGGAGACGGTGGCCAGGGCGGGTCGGGCCATGGGTAGTAGGACGCGCCAGAAGAAGCCGAAGGGGGTGCAGCCGTCGAGGGTGGCGGCTTCTTCTACTTCGGCGGGGATGGTGCGGAAGAACTGGCGCAGGATGATGATGGTGGTGGGTAGTCCGAATGCGGCTTGCGGGAGGATGACGCCGAGGGGGTTGTCGAGTAGTTCCATGCTGCGTAGGAGGATGAACAGCGGGAGGATGGCCACGGCGAAGGGGAACATGAGGCCGATGGCGAACAGGGTGAACAGGAGTTCGCGGCCGCGGAAGGCGAAGCGGGCGAA
>NZ_WBZD01000043.1 GCF_009720365.1 Catellatospora paridis
TGCACGTTCTTACCCTGCTTGGGCAGCGTCAGGAACGAACCACCCCAGTTACCGCCACCACCAGGAACCGCAGCGATGTCCCACTTACCCGAGGAGTCCTTCGCCTGGCTCTGGATGTAAGCCATCATCCACGACGGGCACGCCAGCGTCACGAACGAACCCTTGGCCATACCGGCGTTCCAGTCCGCCGACCACGGCGCGATCTTCGCCGACAGACCCTTGTTGATCGCATCGATCGTCAGATCCCAGGCCTTCTTGACGCCGGGGTTGGTCTCCACGACGACCTTGTCCGCGTCGTAGATACCCACCGGCTGCTGACCCAGGATCGAACGGTAGATGATCGTCGGGCCGTCCATCCAGGAGGAGCCCTTGATGTTGGCGTTCTTGAACTTCACGCCCGTGGCGATGTACTCCTCCCACGTCGGCCAAAGCTTCGACACGGCCTCACGGTCGGTCGGCAGGCCCGCCTTCTCGAAGATGTCCCGGCGGTAGCACATCGCCATACCACCGACGTCAGTCCCGAGGCCGACGACCTCGCCCTTGGCCGAGGAACCCTGCTGCCACTTCCACGCCGGCCACTGCGACTTGATGTCGTTGGCACCGTAGTCGGTCCAGTTGTAGAACTTGCCCGGGTTGGCCGTGAACTGACCCGCCCAACCCTCCTCGATCGCCTCGATGTCCGCGGCGCCGGTGTTGGTGGCCAGGTGCGCGGCCAGGTTCTTGTGGTGATCCTCAGCCTTCGTGATCCGCTCCACGATCTCCACATTCGGATTCGCGGCCATGTACTCCTTGTACAAGTCCTTGTACCCGAACTCACCGAACGTCGCGATCGTGAGCTTGACCTTCTCACCCGGCTTCGCCGGGTCGTCACTGCCACCGCAGGCCGCGGTGCCGAGCACGAGCGCGGTCGCGAGCAGCGGGCCCGCGACCATGACGGCGCGGCGGCGCAGGCTTCCGCCGTTGAGGGCTGGACGCATGCTTTTCCTCCAAACACAGGAAGGGATGGTGCGTTCTTTTGGGGTAACGTGCTGAGGAGCTTCGTGAGAGCGCTCTATCGGAGAGCGCTCTCCCACGCCAGAGCATCGCCCCGCGGTCCGGTCCTGTCAAGAGTCAGTTGCCGTGCTGTTACAGGAACAGACATCCGCGCAGGTAGCAACAGTCCCATCAATACGATCAACAGAAGTTGATCATGAAGTTGTGGGCGCGACACACCGCCGACCCGTGCCATAAGTTCATGATCGACGGGAAACGGCTTTCCGGTGCGGCGGGGTGGGTCAGGCTGAGGCGCGCTGGACCAGGTCGGGGTCGAAGATGACGCTGGTCGTGCGGTTGGCGCGCGAGTCGATGCGGGTGAGCAGGAGGCGCGCCATCTCGGCGGCCATGTCCTCGACCGGCTGGCGCACGGTGGTCAGCGGAGGGCGGCTGGACAGGGCCGCGCTGCTGTCGTCGAAGCCGATGACGGCGACGTCGTCCGGCACCGACTTGCCGTGGTCGCGCAGCACCATCATCGCGCCCTGGGCCATCACGTCGCTGGCCACGAAGACGCCGTCCACCTCGGGGTGCTCGGTGAGCAGGCGCTCCATCGCGCGCTCGGCGCCCTCCTGGGTGAAGCCGCCGTCGTAGGACGGCACGTACGCCACGCCCTGCTTGGCCATCGCCTCGCGGAAACCGTTGAGGCGGTCCACGCCGGCCGGCATGTCCACCGAGCCGGAGATGGTCGCCACGTGCTGGCAACCGCGCGCGACGAGATGGTCGGCGGCCAGCTTCGCGCCCTGGTAGGTGGCGACGTCGACGTAGCTGATCGGCATCGGCGCGGCCGGGCGGCCGTACAGGACCGCGGGCACGCCCGCGTCGGCGAGCAGCTGCGGCAGCGGGTCGTGCGGGTGCAGCGACAGCACCACGACGCCGTCGACCTGCCCCTGGCGCACGTCCGAGACGACCTTGGCGCAGGCGTCCTCGTCACCGGCCAGCACCAGTGCCAGGTGCACCCCGGACGGCCGCAGCACGCTGAGCACCCCGCCGACCACCCGGCCGAAGAACGGGTCGGAGAAGAAGCGGCCGAGGAACGGGTCGTCCGCGGCGCGGTTCTCCGCCTCGGAGACGACCAGGGCGATCGCGCCCGTACGGCCGGTGACCAATGATCGCGCCGCCCGGTTGGGCACGTAGCCGGTGGCGGTGACCGCGTCCCAGACGACCTTGTGCAGCTGCGGGTCGACGTTGCGGATGTTGTTGATCACCCGTGAGACGGTGGCCCTGGACACGCCCGCCACCTGGGCGACGTCCTCGAGCGTCGGCAGCCGCTGTGCCGGCGTCTGGTCACTGGTCATGAACGTCTTTATAGCACAAAGGGAGAGCGCTCTCCGCTCCCGACCTGCGTGGACTTGAGCCGTTTCCCGGGCCGGGCGCGGCCGCCGGGCATGATCACTCGACATGCCAGGCAGCTGGGCGAATGGCGCTTCAAGATACGCCCAGCTGCCTGGCAAGTCGAGTGATCACGAAACGGCGAGCGGTGATGGTGCGGCGGGCGGGTCGATGCCTCCACCCGCCGCACCCGGTGAGCGGTCCGGCGTCAGCTCTGGTAGACGCCGAACTCCCACAGTGAGAAGCCGTACGCGGTGGCGCGTTCCACGCCGTTCATACGGACATAGCGGCCGGTCGCGGTGACCGGGAGGATGTCGAACCCGCCGTTGCCGGCGGTGGTCGAGTAGACGGTGTTCCAGTTGGTCCCGTCGTTGGAGACCTGGATCTGGTAGGACTTGGCGTACGCCGCCTCCCAGCCGAGCAGGACGTTGTTGAACGTCCTGACCGAGCCCAGGTCCACCTGGAGCCACGCCGTGGTCAGCCACTCGCTGGCCCAGCGGGTGCCGTAGTTGTTGTCCACGGCGTAGGAGGGCAGCTGCGGCCCGTTGGTGCCGGTCGGCTGGTACGTCGACGCGGTCGCCGGGCGGCCCTGGGCGATGTTCGTGCCCGGCACCGTCGGCGCGACGACCCGGATCGACTTCTGCTCGATGCCCACGTTGCCGTGGCCGTCGAACACGTACACGTAGATCTTCCAGACGCCCATCTGCTGCGGCGCGGTCACCGAGAACTCGTTGCTGCCGCCCAGCTGGGTAAACCGCACGTTGTCGAAGCCGCGGTTGCCGTTGATGTGCTTGTTGCTGTACATCAGGTTGTAGCGCAGCAGGTCGCCCTGCGGGTCGCTGGCGCCGACGTACAGCGTGAACTGGCCGCCCGCGGGGACCGAGGTCTGGTTCGACAGGGTCAGGCTGGTGATCTCCGGCGGGGTGTTCGCCGACGGCGTGCCGCTGTAGGCCTGCTTGAGCGCGTGCCACCCGTGCCGGCGCCAGCCGCCGGTCAGCGTGTTGAGCCATACGCCGCCGAAGTCGTTCTCCAGGCCGTAGTGGAACTCGGTGCCACCCAGCGCGACACCCGGGTGGCTGAGCAGCGCGTTCCAGCTCGCCGTGTACTGCGCCCGCTTCTGCAGGTCGGTCGGCTCCAGGGGCACCCCGTTGATGTCGTTGGGCACCTCCCACTCACCGTCCGGGCCGCCCTCGGTGAGCACGTACGGCTTGGTGTAGCCGCCGTCGATCCAGGCCTGCTTGAGGCCGCCGACCGCACCGTAGGAGTTGATGCCGTAGACGTCCAGCGCGGGCGCGTTGTTCTTGTAGTACGGCCACGCGCCGACCCACGCGTCGGTCGAGGTGACCGGGTGGTTGGGGTCCGCGGCGTGGATCGCCACGGCGACCTCGTTGACGAAGGCGGCGTACGCGTTGCGGCGCGCCTCGACCTCCGCGGCCGGCAGCCCGAAGTCCTGCATGGTGAGCAGCACCTCGTTGCCGACGTCCCACATCAGCACGCCCTGGTTGTTCTTGAGCGTGTTGACCCGGGCCACGATCTCGGCCTTGACGCTGTTCTTGTACGCGGTGTCGTTGACGTAGTCCGCGCCCTGGTTGAGCCAGTGCCCGACGATCACCTTGAGGCCCTGCCGGGCCGCGGTGTTCAGCAGCACCGGGGTCTGCGTGTCGTCCACACCCCAGGTGCGGATCGTGTTGACGCCCATGTTCTTCAGGTCCCGCATGTAACCGTCGGCGGCGCCCTGCGGCGGGCCGTAAGTGAGGCCCTTGACCAGGAACGGCGCACCGTTGACCTGGAGCTGCCAGTTGCCCTGCGTGCCGGTGATGCGCACGACGCTCGGGCCGCCCGGGATCGCCGGGTCGGTCATCGCCGGCGCGGTGCTGCCGGTCTGCCTCGACACGGTCACCTTGTCGACGGCGAGCACGCCGCCGGAGGTGGTCTCCGCGGTCGGCACGGTCTCGCCCGCGACGGCGTTCGGGTAGAGGCCGCCCATCGCCAGGTCGAGCCGCAGGTAGAAGCCGTGGTGCACGGCGGCCTGCCAGGCAGCGACGCCGACCTGGCTCTCCCGCACGACCCAGGTCTGCCGGCCGTCGAGGTAGAAGCGGATCTCCTCGTCGGTCTTGGTGCGGTCGATGACCTGCGCGTACTCGTGGAACGCGGTCTGGCAGCCGAGGCAGGTCGCCAGGCCCGAGGTGCGCCCGTTGTACTCCCCGCACGGACCGTCGGGGGCGGTGCCGCAGTGCAGGGTGTTCGACAGCTGGCTGCGGCCGTTGACCCCGCTCATGATGTCGGTCTCGCCGACGCCCGGCCAGTTGTTGAAGTTGCCGCGGTAGGCGGCGCCGGTGGCCCGGAACGCGGGCCAGTAGCCCAGGCCGTTGGCCACGTTGGGCTGCTGGATCACGGCGGAGAAGCGCAGCAGCTCGCCCGGCTGCGGGGCGAAGTCGGTGCGCTGGGTCTCCAGCCGGCCGGAGGTCCACGCGCCCGCGCCGTCACGGATCGCCTTGATGTTCAGCTTGCCGTCACCGGTGAGGTAGACGTTGGCGGTGGAGTTGCTGGCGGTCTCGACCTCGCCGGTCCCCCAGTTCGCCGCGCCGCCCGGATACTGCGTGCCGGTGCGCATGAGCCAGTTCGCCCCGCTCGGCGAGGTGTTCGCCGCGCCGTCGAAGTTCTCCTCCCAGACCGTGGTCCAGTTGCCCGACGGGCTGGGGCTCGGGCTGGTCGGCGTGCTCGGGCTGGGCGACGGGGACGTCACGACACCGCCGGTGAAGACCTTGAACTCCCACAGGGAGTAGCCGTAGCCGTTGGCGCGGGTGGTGCCGTACATCCGGATGTACCGGCCGGAGCCGCCGACGTTGAGGGTCTGCGTGCCGCCGGTGCCGGTGGTGGTGCTGTAGATGTTCGTCCAGCCGCCGGTGCCGGTGGCCGAGGTCTGCAGCTGGAAGGCGGTCGCGTACGCGCCCTCCCACTGCAGCACGACCTGGCAGATGCTCTGCGTGCTGCCGAGGTCGACCTGCAGCCACTGCGGGTCGGCGTACAGGCTGGACCAGCGGGTGCCGGCGTTGCCGTCGACGGCCGCCGAGGCCGGGGTGCCCGCGTTCTCGACCGACGAGGTCGTGGCGGTCTTGCCCTGGGCGACGTTCGTGGTGCCGCAGGCGCCGGGGTTGCTGCTCGGGCTCGGCGCGGGGCCGAACGAGCCGATCACCTTGAACTCGAACAGCGAGTAGCCGTAGCCGGCGTTGCGCACCGTGCCGTACATGCGCACGTACCGGCCGGAGCCGGTGACGTTGAGGGTCTGCGTGCCGCCCGGACCGGTGGTGGTCGTGTAGATCGGGGTCCAGTTGACGTCGTCGGCCGAGGTCTGGATCTGGAACGAGCGCGCGAACGCGCCCTCCCACTCCAGGATCACCTGGCTGATCGACGCGGTCTGGCCGAGGTCGATGCGGATCCACTGCGGGTCGGCCCACTGGCTGCCCCAGCGGGTGCCGGAGTTGCCGTCCACGGCGTTGGCCGCGGCGAGGTCGGCGCCCTGGACCGAGGACGCGGTGACGGGCTTGCCCTGCGAGATCAGCGAGTCGGCGGCGCTGGCGCTGGTGAAGGGGATGACGAGCGCGAGGGACGAGATGACCGTGGTGACCGCGACGGGTATGGCTATCCGCCAGCGGCGGGCGATGTGCCGCGCACCCGGGCGGTGACTGACGGGGGTCATGGGGCTCCTACCTGTTGCAACGGGGAGAGCTCCGGCCGGAGGGCCGTGAGGTGGAGAGCGCTCTCCGAGTGTTACGCCGATATTTCTCCGCTGTCAAGACAGCGACCCTCGACTATGCCGAACTGTCCGCATGAGACTGGTTTGTAAGCCGTCTCGTCGATTCCCTCATCGCCTCGCGGTCATTCGCTCTTGACATCGACGGGCCGTTGCCGGGAGCCTGGGACTCATTCGGAGAGCGCTCTCCACCGCGTTTCCCGTCGCGCTCCCCCGCCGTTTCCACGAAAGGGAACCCATGCCCACCCAGACCGAGGCACCAGCCGCAGCTACCGCGCAGGAGCTGCGGTTTCCCCCCGACTTCTGGTGGGGTGCGGCGACCGCCGCGTACCAGATCGAAGGCGCCGTGGCGGAGGACGGCCGCACCGCGTCGATCTGGGACACCTTCTGCGCCACCCCGGGCCTGGTCGCCGAGGGCCACACCGGCGAGGTCGCCGCGGACCACTACCACCGCTACCGCGACGACGTCGCGCTGATGCGCGAGATCGGGCTGTCGGCGTACCGGTTCTCGGTGTCCTGGCCGCGGGTGCAGCCGGGCGGGCGCGCCGGGGAGAACCCGGCCGGCATCGCCTTCTACGACCGGCTCGTCGACGAGCTGCTGGCCGCCGGGATCAAGCCCGCGGCCACCCTCTACCACTGGGACCTGCCGCAGGAGCTGGAGGACCGCGGCGGCTGGACCGCCCGCGACACCGCGCTGCGCTTCGCCGACTACGCCGCCGTCGTCGCCGCGCGCCTGGGCGACCGGGTGCAGCTGTGGTGCACCCTCAACGAGCCGTGGTGCTCGGCCTTCCTCGGCTACGGCGCGGGCTTCCACGCCCCCGGCCGGCGCAATCCCGCCGACAGCCTGCTCGCCACCCACCATCTGCTGCTGGCACACGGCCTGGCCGTGCAGGCGTTGCGCGCGGCGGTGCCGTCGGCGCAGGTGTCCATCGCCCTCAACCAGGGCGCGGTGCGCTCGCTCACCGATTCGGCCGCCGACCGCGACGCCGCCCGCCGCATCGACGGCCTGCTCAACCGGATCTACCTCGACCCGATCATGACGGGGGTATACCCGGCCGACGTCGTGGCCGACACCGCGTCCGTGAGCGACTGGTCGTTCGTGCGCGACGGGGACCTGGCCGTGATCGCCGCGCCGATCGACGCGCTGGGCGTCAACTACTACGCCCCCGACCTGGTCAGCGCCGCGACAACGCCGCACGAGGAGCCCTCGGTGTATCCGGCCAGCCAGGACATCACCTTCCACCAGACTCCCGGCCCGCGCACCGAGATGGGCTGGACCGTCGACCCGACCGGCCTGCGCGACGTGCTGACCGCCGTGCACCGCCGGTACCCGGACCTGCCGCTCTACGTCACCGAGAACGGGGCCGCGTACGACGACAAGGTCGACGCCGACGGCCGGGTCCGCGACGGCGAGCGCATCGCCTACCTGCGCGCCCACCTGGCCGCCGCACACGAGGCGATGACCGCCGGGGCCGACCTGCGCGGCTACTTCGTGTGGTCGCTGCTGGACAACTTCGAATGGGCGTTCGGCTACGGCAAACGCTTCGGCATCGTCCGCGTGGACTACGACACCCAGCAGCGGCTGCTGAAGGACAGCGCGCACTGGTACCGCGATGTGATCAGCGCCGGCGGCATCGCGGCCTGACACCCTCCCGGGGCTGGGACGGTGTCAGCACCGGGCGGCGTCGCCACCTCTCAGGCGACGCCGCCCCCTTCTCATCGCAACTCTCAAGGAGTCGCGCCTTCAGGGGCGTCCTGACGGCGCGACTCCTTGAGAGTTGCGCCGGGGTGGGGTCGGGATTCCGGGTGGTGGTCTCCGGGGCGGAGGATGTGATCTAGGCTCACGTGTCATGGCGACCGACGGGACCAACTGGGCCGGCAACGTCACCTTCAGCGCGGCACGGCTGCATCGGCCGTCCAGCGTGGACGAGCTGCGGGCGGCCATCGCGGGGGCGCGCCACGTGCGGGCGCTGGGCACCGGGCACTCGTTCAACCGCATCGCGGACACCCCGTACGACCTGGTCACCGTCGCTCGGCTGCCGCGGGTGGCCGAGCTGGACCGGGCGCGCTCGACGGTGCGGGTCTCGGCGGGCACCCGCTACGGCGAGCTCGCGCCGTACCTGCACCGGCACGGTTACGCG
The DNA here is from genome assembly GCF_009720365.1 of Catellatospora paridis. Classification (GTDB taxonomy): domain Bacteria; phylum Actinomycetota; class Actinomycetes; order Mycobacteriales; family Micromonosporaceae; genus Catellatospora; species Catellatospora paridis. The sequence continues at coordinate 8,257 of NZ_WBZD01000043.1, forward strand.
CTGCACAACCTGGGTTCGCTGCCGCACATCTCCATCGCGGGCGCGGTCGCCACGGGCACCCACGGCTCCGGCGACCGCAACGGCAACCTGGCCACCGCGGTCCGCGGCATCGAGCTGGTCACCGCAGACGGTGACCTGGTCACCGTCGACCCGGCCGAGCTGCCGGGCAGCGTGGTGTCGCTCGGCGCGCTCGGGGTGGTGACCGCGCTGGACCTCGACGTCGTGCCGACCTTCGACGTGCGCCAGCACGTGTACGAGCACCTGCCGCGCGCCGCCCTGGAGGAGCACTTCGACGAGGTGTTCGGTGCGGCGTACAGCGTCAGCCTGTTCACCCGCTGGCGTGGGCCCGACATCGAGCAGGTGTGGCTCAAGCAGCGCGCCGACGCCGAGCCGCTCGGCGCGGACCTGTTCGGGGCGCGACCCGCCGACGGCGCGCGGCATCCGATCGTCACCATGTCGCCGCTGCACTGCACGGCGCAGCAGGGCGTGCCCGGCCCGTGGCACGAGCGGTTGCCGCACTTCCGGCTCGACTTCACCCCGAGTGCGGGCGACGAGCTGCAGTCGGAGTACTTCGTGCCGCGCTCGCGGGCGTTGGAGGCGTTTGCCGCGCTGGACGAGATCGCCGACCGGATCGCGCTGGTCGTGCAGGTGTCCGAGGTCCGCAGCATCGCCGCGGACGAGCTGTGGCTGAGCCCGGCGCAAGGCCGGGACAGCATCGCGTTCCACTTCACCTGGATCGCCGACGAGGCCGCGGTCGCGCCGGTGGTCGCCGCGGTCGAGGACCGCCTGGTCCCGCTGGGCGCGCGCCCGCACTGGGGCAAGGTCTTCGGCATCGACCCCGACCTGGTCCGCGCCCAGTACCCCCGCCTGGCCGCCTTCGCCGCCCTGGCCACCCGCCTCGACCCGGCCGCCAAGTTCCGCAACCGCTTCCTCGACCGCTACCTGCCGCCAGCTGCTCCCCCCGCCCGTTGATCATGAACTTGTGGCAGCGACACGCCGTCGAACCTGCCCATAAGTTCATGATCGACGCGGGTGGGGTGGGTCAGGCGAGGGTTTCGGTGAGGCGGTGGCCGGCGAGGTGGTGGACGAGGGCGGGGAGGGCCTGACCTAGGGGGGCGTCGAGGGTGAGGGTGGCCTGGGCGTCGGAGCGGGTGGCGCCGCGGTTGACGATGGCGACGGGGATGCCGAGCTTGACCGCGCGGATGACGAAGCGGCGGCCGGACATGACGGTCAGCGACGAGCCGAGGACCAGCAGCAGGCGGGAGCGTTCGACCAGGTCGAAGCACTGCTGCACGCGGGTGGGCGGCACGGTTTCGCCGAAGAAGACCACGTCGGGCTTGAGCATGCCGGCGTCGCAGCCTGCGCAGTCGACGGTGCCGAAGCCGGCCAGCTCGTCGTCACCGAACTCGACGTCGCCGTCGGGGTGCACGGCGGTGATCCGGGCCGAGAAGCCCGGGTTGACGCGGTGCAGCCGCCGGTCCAGCTCGGCGCGCGGGGTGACGTCGCCGCAGCCGAGGCAGATCACCCGATCCAGGCTGCCGTGCAGCTCGATGACGCCCTCGGCCCCCGCGGCCTGGTGCAGGCCGTCGACGTTCTGGGTGACGATGCCCGACAGCAGCCCGTGCCGCTGGAGCGCCGCGACGGACTGGTGGCCGGTGTTGGGCGAGGCGCGCGCGATGGTCCGCCAGCCGAGGTGGCTGCGCGCCCAGTAGCGCACCCGGGACTGCGGTTCACGGGTGAACGCCTGATAGGTCATGGGGGCGTGGCGGCGCTGCACGCCATCCGGCCCGCGATAGTCGGGAATGCCGGACTCGGTGGACAATCCGGCACCGCTGAGGACGGCGACGCCGCCCTCGGCCATCATCGCGGCGAGCTCCGCGACGCGCTCTTTCGTGGCATGCACCCTGCCATGCTGCCTCGGTGCCCGGCCCGCGACCAGCGGCGGGTGTCACGGTCGCAGCGCGGCGCAATAGATCATTGATGACCGTCTTTACTATTAGGTTTGTTTAATTTATGTTGGCGATTACATGAAGTCAGCCTGCATCCCCCAAGGTAGGTGGTAGCTCATGAAACGCCCCGTTCAGAGCCTTCGCACCCGGATATTCGCGGCCGCGGCCGCCACCGTCGTCGCGATGGGCGCATCACTGGCCATCTCCTCTGCCGCCTCGGCGGCCAACCTGATCGCCAACCCGGGCCTGGAGACCGGCAGCCTGTCCCCGTGGAGCTGCAGCGCCGGGCTCGGCAGCGTCGTCACGACCCCCGTGCACGCCGGCACCCGAGCCCTGCAGGGCTCCCCGAGCGCCGGAAACCACGCCCAGTGCAGCCAGACCGTCACCGTGCTGCCCAACACCGCATACGTGCTCAGCGCCTGGGTGCGCGGCGGTGGCGGCTACGTCTACCTCGGCTACACCGGCGGCACCGAGACCTGGAACCCCGCCGCGGCCAACGCCTGGACCAAGCTCAGCCTGAACCTCACCACGGCCGCCGGGCAGACGTCGCTGACCGTCAACGTGCACGGCTGGTACGGCCTGTCCGCGTACCAGGCCGACGACTTCTCCCTGGACGGCCCCGGCACCCCGCCCAGCAACCCGCCGACCCCGACCGTCGCGCCCAGCTCGCCGCGGCCCAGCGCCTCCTCCTCCCCCTCGTCCTCGCCGCCGCAGCCGTCCCCGTCCGGCCCGACCGCCCCGCCCGGCGGCAAGAAGCTGCTCGGCTATTTCGTGAACTGGGGCGTCTACCAGCGCAACTACCACGTCAAGAACATCGCCACGAGCGCGTCGGCCGGCAAACTGACGCACATCAACTACGCGTTCGGCAACGTGACCAACGGCCAGTGCGTGATCGGTGACTCCTACGCCGACTACGACCGCGCCTACACCGCGGCCGAGAGCGTGGACGGCGTCGCCGACACCTGGGACGCGGGCGCGCTGCGCGGCAGCTTCAACCAGCTGCGCAAGCTCAAGCGGCAGTACCCGAACATCAAGGTCCTGTGGTCGTTCGGCGGCTGGACCTGGTCCGGCGGTTTCACCCAGGCCGCGCAGAACCCGACCGCGTTCGCGAACAGCTGCTACAACCTGGTCGAGGACCCGCGCTGGGCGGATGTCTTCGACGGCATCGACATCGACTGGGAGTACCCGAACGCCTGTGGCCTGTCCTGTGACAGCAGCGGGGCGCTGGCCTTCCGCAACGTGTCGCAGGCCCTGCGCAACAGGTTCGGCAGCAGCTACCTGGTCACCGCCGCGATCACCGCGGACGGCACCAACGGCGGCAAGATCGACGCGACCGACTACAACGCCGCGGCGCAGTACCTGAACTGGTACAACGTGATGACGTACGACTACTTCGGTGCGTTCGCCGCGCAGGGCCCCACCGCCCCGCACTCGCCGCTGACCTCGTACTCCGGCATCCCGACGCCCGGGTTCTACTCGGACGCGGCCATCCAGAAACTCAAGAGCAAGGGGGTGCCGTCGGCGAAACTGCTGCTCGGCATCGGCTTCTACGGCCGCGGCTGGACCGGCGTCACCCAGGCCGGGCCGGGCGGCACGGCCACCGGGGCGGCGCCGGGCACCTATGAGGCGGGCATCGAGGACTACAAGGTCCTCAAGAACAGCTGCCCGACCACCGGCACCGTCGCGGGCACGGCATACGCCAAGTGCGGCAGCAACTGGTGGAGCTACGACACCCCGTCGACCATCAACGGCAAGATGTCGTACGCCAACAGCCAGGGCCTCGGCGGCGGCTTCTTCTGGGAGCTGTCCGGCGACACCACCAACGGTGAACTGATCACCGCCATGCGCAACGGCCTCGGCTGACGCGTTTCGTCCCACCACATCGGAGCGGCAGGCGCCTTTCCCACGGGGCGCCTGCCGCTCTCCCGTCCCCGGTGGACGGACCACCTGGCCGAACGGTCGGCGCAGGCGCTTGCGTACCATCTCGGCAGCCCTTCGTCACCAGGAGTAGCCGATGTCGACCGCGGAATCCCCGGCCCCGCTGAAGCGCACCAGCACGATCGTCACCATCGTGGCCACGGTCCTGGGCACCGTCCTGGCGTACCTGTCGCTTGCCGCCGCGGTGAAGTGGCCGCCGTTCTCACCGTCCCCGTCGGTCGCCGTGGTGAAGGGCGCGCACCCGCGCAACGACAACTGCCCCGGATCGTCCTGCGCCTTCGTCAGCGTGCGGCTGGAGAACTTCGCGCCGGGCAGCGTCGTGCGGTGCACCTTCACCAGCGCGGAGGGTGCCGAGTTCTTCGGGCCCTATGATGCGCTGATCGACGACGAGGGCAACCACGCCGGTCAGAGCACGAACTACTACGGCCAGCCCGCCGGCTGGGTGAGCGCCATGTGCGGCGAGGCGACCGGCTCGCTCAAGCCCTGGGGCAACTGACCGGTCCGGACGGTGACCGCTTGATCCGCCGTGGGACCGGCGTCCCACGGAGTGGAAGAAACCGACCTGCATCACGTGATCTCTGACACTTTTCGCCAGCTCCGCGAACCACGGTCAGGAACAGTGCCGACGGGTCGAGCGGGCATGTCCCATCTCGACCGAGCCGCGTGTGCGGCAAGCCGATGACCTGTGCATGCACTGCCGCTGAGGAGGGCGTTCCGGTGGCATGCCGGGCCGGTCGCCGCCGCCCTCCCCCCGCGACCGCCCGCCGCGGCGACACCTCCACCGCATCGCGTCGATGGCGCGCGGGGCCTACGGTGCTCAGTCGTTGGTTTGAACCCCGCAGATCAGGTGAATGGATCCACACGTGAGCGACCCCTACGCCCAGCCTCCCGGCCAGCCCGACCCGTACGGCCCCCCGAGCGACCCGTACGCGCAGCCGGTCTCTCCTCCGCCCGCGCAGCCGTACGGCGCGCCGGGGCACCAGCCGTACGGCGGCCAGCCGGCCTACGGCCAACAGCCCTACGGGCAGCCCGGCTACGCGCAGCAGCCGCCGGCCAAGTCCAAGAAGGGCCTCATCATCGGCATCGTCGCCGGTGTCGTGGTGCTGCTGCTGCTCCTGTGCGGGGTCGGCGTCGCACTGCTCGTCAACGCCGACGACGACCCGGTCACCCCGACCACGCCCACGCGCTCCTCGGCACCCGGGACGTCCGCGGCGGCCCCGCCGCCGGGCAACAACAACGCGATCACCGCGGACTCCTCCAGCGACTTCGGCGACGTGTGCCAGGGCGGCGCGATCCTCAACGCGGCCGAGTACACCACCCCGGCCTCGGCCAAGGCGTACGTCTTCGGCAACAGCCCGACCCGGCTGACCAGCTGGAGCTCCAAGTCCCTCGACTCGCGGGCGTCCTACTACGCGAAGTCCGCGGACTACGCGCAGGTGAGCGTCGTCGGCTGCCTGAGCTACGTCGAGGGCAGCGAGGCCGCCGGGCAGAAGTGCCCCATCAAGGCCAGCGACGGCACGAAGCTGACCGTGGACTACCTGTCCTCGCGCTACTCGCTGACCTTCCACAACGCCAGGACCGGCGAGAAGATCGGCGACGGCGGCACCGTCAACGCACCGGCCAACCGCTGCCCGTCCTTCCTGACCTACAGCAAGGAGACGCTGAAGTCGTACGCGTCGCCGGACAGCGCCTCGATCGACGCCGCGGTCAAGAAGATGCTCTCCTGATCATCCTGCCCGGCCTGGACGGCCGCGTCCCGCCACCGGGACGCGGCCGTCGCTATTTCTCGAGGCGCGTCATGCCGCGCGTATGCGAGGATGCGCCGGTGGCGAGCTACCTGGAGACGTCGCGGCTGATCCTGCGCCGGTTCACCGCCGATGACGTGGACGCGCTGTACGACCTCGACGCCGACCCGGCGGTCACCCGGTTCATCAACGGCGGCAGGCCCACGCCCCGCGCGGAGATCCGCGACGAGCTGCTCCCCCGGTTCCTCGCCCAGTACGACGAGGTCCCCGGTTTCGGCCGGTGGGCGGCGATCGAGAAGGCGACGGGGGCGTTCCTGGGCTGGTTCGCGCTGACCGCCGAACCGGACGAGCCGGGCACCGCCGAGCTGGGCTACCGGCTCCGGCGGGAGGCCTGGGGCCGCGGATACGCCACCGAGGGGTCGCGGGCGCTGGTCGACAACGGCTTCACCGAGCTGGGCATGCGCCGGGTCACCGCGAACACGATGACGGTCAACACCGGCTCGCGGCGGGTGATGGAGAAGACCGGCCTGCGCTTCCTGCGCACGTTCTTCCTCGACTGGCCGGACCAGATCGAGGGCGGCGAGCACGGCGACGTGGAGTACGAACTGCGCCACGAGCAGTGGGCGCAGGACCGGGCCGCCCGCTGAAGCACCGCCCGCCGCGGGCTCCCGTCCCCCGGGCGGCCCGGTCCGAGCCGGCAGGGCCGGTGGCGGCCGGCCGGTCCGCCGATCCGGCCGGCCGCCTGCCGGTGCTACGCGGTGGCGGCTGCCGGGTCGGTCAGGAAGGCCAGCAGCAGCGTGTTCATGGCGTCGTCGAGCAGTCCGACGCCGTGGTAGGAGGACGCCGGCAGCAGCAGCTTCTTGTTCGTCGAGACCGACAGCCCGTGCAGTTCCCGGGCGGCGTCGGCGAACCGGGCCTCGTTGGCCCCGGCCGCGATGATGACCGGCACGGCCAGCTTGGCCACGGCGGTGCGGGCGTCGGCGTCGTACACGGTCGGCGCGGACAGGCTGACCACGCCGTTCACCGGCGGGGTCACCCCCGCAGCCGCGGCCAGGGCGATGGTGCCGCCGCGCGACGCCCCGACGACGAAGACCCGCTTGGCTCCGGTGGCGCGCAGGTGTGCCACCGCCGCCTGCGCGAACTCGACCGCGTCGCGGGAGTCGACGTCCACCGCCAGCGCCCGGTGGCCCTTGCCGGTCACCAGCGCGGCGAAGCTCGACCACTGGCACAACCCGGCGTCGGCCTGGTGCAGCAGCACCACGCCGGTCTCGCCCTGCCCGGTCTGCCACGCGGCGGTCAGGTCGTGCTTGGCGTTCTCGATCGCGACGAGCTGGCCGCGGTCGCTGACGCAGGGCGCATCGGCGTCGTCGATCACCCGCTGGCGCGCGGCCGCGGCCGGGTCGGGCGGCGACGCGGGCTGCTCCCCGCCACAGGCGCCAGTGCCGATCACCATCGCGGCCAGCGCCACCAGCGCGGCCGTTCTCCACGTTGTCCTCATACCCACCTCGATCCGGTGGGTACGTGATCCCGTGGGGTCCTTTCCTAAAGTTTCCTAACTGTTATCTGCGCACGCCCGGCGGCGGAACGTCTGGCGGTAGGTCTGCGGGGAGATCGAGGTGAACCGGCGGAAGTGCTGGCGCATGTTGACCGCCGAACCGAAGCCGGTGCGCCAGGCGATGCGCTCCACCGGCTCGTCGGTGGTCTCCAGCAGCTCCTGTGCCCGGCGGATGCGCTGCTCGAGGACCCACTGCAGCGGGCTGACCCCGAGGTTGTCGCGGAACCGGCGGGCGAACGTCCGCGGGCTCAGCTGCGCCTGCCTCGCCAGGTCGGCCACGGTCAGCGGCTGGTCGAGGCGGTCGCGGGCCCAGTCGAGCACGGGCGCGATCTCCGACTTGGCCTCGCCGCGCGCCAGCGGGTGGGCGAACTGCGCCTGGCCGCCCTCGCGGTGCGGCGGCACCACCATGCGCCGGGCCACCTCGTTGGCCACCGCCGCGCCGAAGTCGTTGCGCACCAGGTGCAGGCACAGGTCGATGGCGGATCCGGTGCCCGCCGAAGTGAGCACGTCGCCCTCGTCGACGTAGAGCACCTCCTGGTCGACCTTCACCTCGGGGAAGCGGTTGGCGAAGTCGACGATGTTCATCCAGTGCGTGGTGGCCCGCCGCCCGTCGAGCAGGCCGGCCGCGGCCAGCACGTATGCGCCGCTGCAGATGGAGGCGATGCGCGCGCCGCGGGCGTGCGCCCGGCGCACCGCCTCGACGACGGCCGGCGGGGGCCCGCACTGCACCATCCGGTTGCAGGCGGGAATGATCACCGTGTCGGCGTCGTCGAGCCCTTCCAGGCCGTACTTCGGCTGCACGGTCAGCCCGCCGCGCACCGACAGCAGGCCGGGCTCGGCGGCACACAGGCGTAGCTCATACCAGGGATCCACCAGGTCGGAGCGGTCGATGCCGAACACCTCGCACGGCACCGCCAGCTCGAACACCGGGATGTCGTCGGTCAGGGCCAGGGCGACCACGTGCCGCTTCATGGCAGGATCCTATCGCACTGCGGCATTCCTGCCACTGTTGTGATCACCCCGGACAGGACACGCTCTAACCATGACCGAGACCCTCCACCGGCCGCAGGCACCCACTGCAGCCACTCACCCGCACGCCGGACGGCTCACCACGGCCCAGGGCGCGGCGCTCTACGTCGGCGCGGTGCTCGGCACCGGCGTCATCGCGCTACCCGCGCTGGCCGCCCAGACCGCCGGACCCGCCTCGCTGATCGCCTGGCTGGGCCTGGTGCTGCTGTCCATCCCGCTGGCCATGACCTTCGCCGCGCTCGGCGCCCGCCACCCCGACGCGGGCGGCGTCTCCACCTACGTCCGGCTCGCCTTCGGACCCCGGGCCGCCGGGGCGATCGGCTGGTGCTTCTACTTCGCGGTGCCCGCCGGGGCCCCCGCCGCCGCCATGTTCGCCGGGGCGTACGTCGAGGCCGCGCTCGGCGGCGGGCAGCGCACCGTGCTGCTCACCGCGGCCGTGCTGATGCTCGCGGTCACCGTCACCAACGTCTTCGGGGTCACCGTCTCCGGCCGCGTCCAGCTGGTGCTCGCGGTGCTGCTGGTCGCGCTGCTGCTGACCGCCGTGATCAGCGCCGCTCCGCACGGCGACACCGCCAACCTGCGGCCGTTCGCGCCGCACGGCTGGCTCGCCGTCGTGCCTGCGGCCGCGCTGCTGGTGTGGAGCTTCGCCGGCTGGGAGGCGATCACGCATCTGGCCGCGGACTTCCGGCGGCCTGAACGCGACCTCCCCCGCGCCGCCGCCATCGCGGTCGCGGTCGTCGGCGTGCTGTACCTGGCCGTGGCCGGGGCGGGCATCCTGGTGCTCGGCCCGGACGCCACCGCGGACGCGCCGCTGGCCCGGCTGCTGGCGATCGGGCTCGGCGGGCCGGCGAGCGCACTGGCCGCGGCGGCCGCGCTGCTGCTGACCTTCGGCACCATGAACGCCTACTACGGCAGTGCCGCCAAGCTCGGTGCGGCGCTGGGCCGCGACGGTGCGCTGCCCGCCTGGCTGGCCCGCGGCGCGACCGCCGGTGACGTGCCCCGGCGCAGCCTCGCCGTCATCTCGGGCCTGTCCGCGGTGTCCATGGCCGTGGTCGCGCTGACCGGCACCGGAGCGGAGCCGCTGGTTCTGCTGTCCACCGGGGCGTTCGTCGCGGTGTACGCCCTGGGTGCCGCGTCGGCGCTGCGGCTGCTGCCGCGCGGCTCGGCCGCCCGCAAGCACGCGATGGTCGCGTTGATCGCGGTCGTCGGCCTGCTGGCCACCACCGGCTGGTATCTGCTCTGGCCCCTGGTCCTGACCGCCGGTGCCCTCCTCTACCACCGCCACCGCATCACCCGGCCTTGACGGCCGACCGCCCACCTGGGCGAAGCTCCGTCCGCGCCGGGGAGGCAGCGTGGACGGAGCTTCGTCATCGGGCCGCGGGCGGCTCGGTCACTTGCCGAGCGACTCGCAGCCGGTCTCGTCGGGCAGCAGCGGGCGCAGGGTGACGGTCCAGTCCTTGCCGCCCGAGGTCCACTTGGTGATCGCGGTCGCCTTGGCCGCGGCCGCGAGCACCGCGGGTGCCTCCTTGTCGGCCACCACACAGCCCAGGCTCAGGCCCTCGCCCAGCGAGGCGCCGGGCAGCGCCGGGCCGGGCCAGGCCACAGCGGGGCCGGCGTCGACGCCCGCGCCCGGGTCCTGCCACGCGGCGGCGACGGCCGCGACCTTGGTCGGGGTGTACTGCTCGACCGGGCCGACCTTGCCGGCGCCGAGCGAGGTGTCCAGGTCGGTCAGCTCCTTGATCAGGTCCAGCAGCTTGCGCCGCGCCTGCTCCTGGGCGGGGGTCAGCCCGGCGTTGGTCATGTCGTCGAGCAGCGCGTACGCCTCGGTCTTCTTGACGCCGTCGGCGGTGGTGACGACGATCCGGGTGTTCGGCAGGTCGGTGACGCCCGGGGTGCCGAGGTCGGTCGGCTGGCCGACGCCCGCCCGCAGCGCCTTGGCGACCAGCGACTGCACGTCGCCGCTGGAGATCCGGCGCACCTGGATGTTGGGCAGCGCGCGGCCCGGATACTCCATGGTGGTGGGACCCTGGGTGATCACACGGCCGTCCGCGTACACACTGACCGCCGGGAGCCGGGTCAGGTTGACCGTCGCGGGCACGAAGCCGCCGACGTGGTCCACGCGCAGCGCGACCGTGTCGCCACCGGGGAACGAGAAGCCGCCGCCCTCGCCGTCGGCGGCGTCGGTCGGACGCCCACACCCGGCAGCCAGCAGCACGAGCGACGCGAGCGCCACCCGCAGTCCTAGAGTCGTAGCCTTCATGCCCCTGTGACCGCGCCGGTCGCGGTTCGGTTCCCGACCCTCGGGCAACTTTTCGCCCACACCCGCCGGCGCGGCGTCAGCCCAGGTCGGCGAAGCCGCCGGCGGCCAGTTCCGCCAGCTCGTCCAGCGCCTGCCAGGCCCGCGCCGCGGTATCGGGTTCGCGTTCGGTCAGCCCGCTGGCGAGGAACTCGTCCTCGTCCAGGCGCAGCGGCGCACTGCCGTCCGCGGGCACCCACAGGTCGAGGTCGAGGTCCTCGACCTCCAGCACGCCGCCGCGGAGCACCGCCGGGCGGGCCACGTCGCAGTACCAGCCTTTGCGGACGCCGGACGCGTCACGGACCTCCTTGACGGCGTACCAGCGGTCGCGCCAGAAGTGCTCGGTGAAGACGTCACCCTGCCCGAAGCGTACGAAGCCGAAGTCGCGGGCCTGCGTGCCCGCCCACGGCGCCCGGACCACGAGGTGCGCGCCGTCGTCGGCGAGCACGTCCGCGGTGTAGCGGATCTTCTCCCGGCCCTCCTTGAGCAGGAGCACCTCGATCCGGCCGCCCGCGGCCAGCGCCTGCCCCATGGTCCTACTCCCCTGCCCGCCGCGGGCCGGTTCCCGAGCCCGCCAGAATGATCTCCAGCTGACGCAGCGTACCGGGCACACGGCGGCGCGCACCGGGGTTTTTCACCGTCCCATCACGGCGTCCACGGTCCGGGCCAGCTCGTCGGCGGTCAGCCCGACGTCCAGCATGGCCCGCATGCCGCCGACGTCGCGGACGTACAGCTGGTCCACGTCGAGGCCCGCCTCGGCCAGCGCGGAGCGCACCGGCCACAGGTCGACCAGCCGCCGGGCCAGCTCGCGCAGGCCGGGCTCGACCAGCACCGGCGGCACCTCGTCGAGCACGTCGGGGCACAGCGCCACCTGCCGGGTGTGCGCGTCGCCCCAGAAGTCGAGCGTCCACCCCGGCCAGAGCGCCGGCCAGTCGTCCCGCAGCCCGCGCAGCGGCCGGATGCTCCACAGCCCGGCGGTGCGCTTCGCCGGGTCCAGGTGCAGCCCGGCGCCGGGGATCTCGTCGCACCACTCCAGCGGCTCCCCCGCGGCGAGCCAGTCGACCAGTGCCGGACCCGCCCGGAACGGCTGCTCGCCGGCCAGGTCGGGGCTCAGGCCATACGCCCGGCAGCCCTGCTCGCCCGCGACGGTCACCAGCGCCGCCAGCGGCAGCTCGGGGTCGTGGCCGGCGTAGTGCGGCAGCCGTGGCGCGTCGTGCGGCACCCGAACCGCAGTGGGGTCGCCTCCGGTGAAGGCGATCAGGTCGGCGAGGCCGTCATAGGCCCAGCGGATCTCCCAGCCGGACCAGGTGCGGCGGAAGGCGTCGAGGACTGCGGCGCGGTAGGCGTAGTCGCCGAGCAGGTCGGCGAACAGCAGCAGCACGCGGCGGTCGGTGTCGATCAGCACGCCGCCCGCGCAGAGCGGGTCGGTCAGCCACTCGCCGGTCACGTGCTCGCCCAGCTGCGCGAGCCACCGCAGCACCACGTCCGGGCCCGGCACGAACAGGTAGTCGAGGCTGTCCCCGGCGCCGCCGCCGTGGAAGTAGAGCGTGTGCGAGCCGTCGCGGATCACGACGTAGTTCACCCTGGAACCCACCCGCGCAGGTTAGTGCGGCATCGACGACCGCACCAGCCTGCGCGAGGACACACTTCGACGAACGTCAGGCGCGCAGCGCGGTCTCCACGACGCCCGCGTACCCGACGTGCCCGGCCTTGTTGGGGTGGTAGGACTCCCCTGTGGGCCAGGACGTGCCGTTGATCCACTCGACGTCGTCGCAGACCGCATGGCCGGTGAACGGGCCGCGGGCGTCGACGAAGCCGAAGCCGCGGGCCGCGGCGCGGGCCTTGATCGTGGTGGCCAGCAGGTCGGCGGCGGCGTTCAGTTCGGCCTGCTCACCGGGTGAGATCCGAGCGATGGCATTGCACTCCTCCCCGTTGAACAGCCGCGGGTAGCCGACCACGACCACGGTCGCGTTCGGGGCGAGGTCGCGGATGCGGGTGTAGAGCTGGTCGAGCTGGCCGGGCAGGGTGTTGCGGATGTAGGTCTCGGCCTTGTCGATGTCGCCCCAGCAGGTGTACGGCCAGGGCTTGGCGCACTGGACGATCACCGCGGACCAGCCGATGTCGTTGCCGCCCGCGCTCACCGTGACGTAGCGGGTGGCGGCGTTGAGGCTGCCCAGCTGTCCGCTGAGGATGGCGGGGATCTTCGCCCCGGCGCAGGCGGCGAAGGTGAGGGTCGCGCCGAGCCGGGCGGCGTCGAGCACCGGGTAGGCGCTGTTCGAGCGCTGGCAGGTCGCATCGAAGTAATCGCGGGTGCCGGTGCCCGAGGCGTAGGAGTCGCCGAGGGCGGTGTACGCCGGGGCGGCGGCGTGGGCGGGCGTGCCGAGCAGGACGAACGAGAGCGCTGCCAGCATGGGTACGGCGGCGCGGAGCGGGAACACCATGTGGGCTCCATCACGGGGGTGTGGGTGGGTGCGCACATGCTGTCAGAAACATTCAGGAACGTGAAGATACCTTGGTGGAAATCTTCGCCGGCCGAGCACTGTGGACGCGAACGGGCGAATTCGCCCTACGAGCGCCGCGGCGTGACTAACCTCAGGGCATGAGCCCGTTGCCGCGCGCCCTGCTGTGGGACCGGATGGTCGAGGTCGGCACCGACATCGCCCTCGTCGATCTGCGCCCCGAAAAACTCCTCGCCCACGGCCAGGTGGTCGCCGCCGAACCGGTGCCGCACGCCTGCCGCTACACGCTGACCACGGTGGACGGTTTCGCCACCGACACCATGACCGTCGAGTCCGAGGGCGCCGGCTGGCAGCGCGAGGTGCGGCTGGAGCGCTCCGGCAACTCGTGGCGGGTCATCACCAGCGAGCAGGGCAAGTTCGGTTCCGTGCAGCTGCCCGGCATCGTCGACCCGGGCCGGCTGGCCGGGGTGCTCGACGTGGACCTGGAGGCGACCGCGCTGACCAACACGCTGCCGATCCGGCGGCTGGGGCTGCTGGGAGCCGAGCCGGGCACCACGCACACCGTGCCGATGGCCTGGATCCGGGTGCCGTCGTTGCAGGTCATCCCGGTGGAGCAGACGTACACGGTGATCGACGCGGACACCATCCGCTACTCGTCGGGCAGTTTCACCGCCGACCTGACCGTCGACAAGGACGGCTTCGTCGTGAACTACCCGGGTTACGCCAGCCTGGTGGTCTGAGGGGCGGTCAGCGGGCCGTCGCGCGCGCCTCGGTCATGCCCTTGTTGGCCAGCGCGTCGGCGCGCTCGTTGCCGGGGTCGCCGGCGTGCCCGCGCACCCACCGCCACTCGACGGTGTGCCGGGCCACCGCCTCGGCCAGGCGCTGCCACAGGTCGGCGTTCTTGACCGGCTTGCGATCCGAGGTCAGCCAGCCGTTGCGGCGCCACCCGTGCATCCACTTGGTGATGCCGTCGCGCACGTAGGTGCTGTCGGTGTGCAGGTGCACGGTGACCGGCCGGGTCAGCGCCTCCAGCGCCGAGATGGCCGCGGTCAGCTCCATCCGGTTGTTCGTCGTCGGCCCCGGGTCCCCGCCGCACATCTCCCGCTCGTGCCCGCCGTACCGCAGGATCGCCCCCCACCCGCCGGGCCCCGGATTCCCCGAGCACGCCCCGTCGGTATAAACCACCACAACCTGCCCGTCACCCTCGCCCACCCCGGCACCGTACCAGCCCCCACCCCCGACGATCTTGCACGAACGGTGGGGACGACACGCGTGTACCAGTCATATGGGCAACAGTTCACGCAAGATCGTCGCGATCTTGCGCGGGCCCGGGGGGCCGGGTTACGGGATGGTTTTGGGGCCGTGGGCGGCGGGGGTGCGGTTGGCGGCGATGGCGTGGTCGATGCTGTAGAGGCCGGCGCCGACGGCGGCGAGCAGGAGGCTGCCGACGCCGAGGGCGATGACGAGTTCGGCGCCGCCGGAGTTGACGAACAGGCCGTGGCCGATGTGCACGGTGAAGAACGCGCCCAGCATGTCGAGGAAGAGCAGCACGCCCGCGATCGGCACGGCCAGCCCGACGATCAGCAGCGCCCCGCCGAAGAATTCGACGATCCCCGCGTACCAGGCGGACAGAGTGGGCAGCGGCACACCCATCGCCTTGAAACCGGCTGCGGTGGGGCCGAGGCCGATGGTGAACAGCTTCTGCCAGCCGTGGGCGAAGAAGACGATGCCGATGCCGAGCCGGGCGATCAGGATCGCCAGGTCGCGGATCTGCGCGGGAAAGACGAACATCACGCCACCTCCGGCCGAACACGTGCGATGTATGGCATGAACATCACTTTTTCATACCTATGACGGTGTTGACGGTGATATCGGCGATCGCCGAGGGCGAACGACACGCGCGTCGACCACGGATGAGTCGCCCGGGTGCCCGCCGCGTTCGCGGGCATGGTGAGATGCGGTGGTGCGTACGGGTCGTCAGGATCGCGCCCGGTTCGCGGAGCCTGTTGGCATCGCTGCCGTTTCGGCTTACCCTGACGTGGCTGTATGAACATCAACCTGGGGAGAACGGAGGACCCGATGTCGTCCGATCGTCTGATCAACCGGCGCTTCGAGTACAACGGTCACCACTGCACGGTGGCCGACTACGACGGCAGCAAGCGCCTCGCGATCGTCATGGACGACCAGCCGCATGTGGTCTACTCCGTCAACATCGACCTCAGCGATCGCAACATCGGGCGACAGCTCGACCTCTACCTCTCCGACGGGCAGTACTACGCCTGGCCGGCCCGCGGGCGCGGCACGCCCCCCGCGCTGCTCACCCCCGACGCGATGGTGGAGCGCACCAAGGACCTGTGACGGTCGCGCACCGTTCGGACGGCTCGAACAACGCCATCCTGCGCTTCTCTCGCAGCGCTGCTAACAAGGGCACCTTCTAAAACGCGGAGCGTCAAGAGGGCGCCCTTGCTTGCTTTTCAGGCGTCGAGTTCGGCGAGGGCGATGGGGAGGGCTTCGGTGAGCTTCTCCATGTCGGGCAGGGCCGCGCCGTCGGCGTAGAGGCCGATGTGGACGCCGTCGCGGTAGCGCGACAGGCCGATGGCGAGCGCGTGGCCGCTGGCCAGCGGGGCGATCGGGTACAGCTCCTCCAGCCGTGCGCCGCCCAGGTGCAGCGGCAGCGGCGGCAGCGGCACGCTGGTCACCACGATGTCGAACAGCAGCGGCGCGGCGTGCGCGGCGAACGGGGCGGCGAGCCGGTTCAGCGCCGACGGCAGCATGCCCGCCAGCACCGGGATCGCGCCCGCGCCCCGGCGCGGACCGGCCGCCTTGTTGCGGTCCATGGCCTCGCGCACCAGGGTCAGCCGGCGGGCCGCGTCGGGCTCGCCGACCGGCAGATCCAGCAGGTACGCCGAGAGCTGGTTGGCGTCGTCGCTGCCGCCCGAACGCACCCGCTGGCTGGCCGGGATCAGCGCGCGCAGCACGTCGACCGGACGGTCGTGCCCGATCAGCCAGTGCCGCAGCGCCCCGGCGACCACCGCCAGCAGCAGGTCGTTGAGCGTGCCGCCGTGCTTGCGGCGGATCCGCTGCAGCTCGCGGGTCTCCAGGCTGACGAACGCGGCCCGGCGGGTGCCCGACGGGGCCGCCAGCAGCGGGCTCGGGGCCGGCGCGCGCATCCGCCCGACGATCGCCGACGCGATGTCGAACATGGTGCCGGCCCGCCCGACGACGTCACCGACGACGTGCTCGGGACGGCTGATCAGGTCGGCGCCGTGGCGCGCCAGCGACGACAGCGCCGACGGCGCGCTCTCGCGGGGCCGCGGCGGTTCGGCGGCGAGCAGGTCCCCGCCGTCGAGCAGGCCGAGTCCGATCCCGACCGCGCCCTGCCCGTCGCACAGCGCGTGGTGCATCTTGGCCAGCAGCGCGAAGCGGCCACCGGCGAGCCCGCTGACCAGGTGCAGCTGCCACAGCGGGCGGTTGCGGTCCAGCGGGGCGGTCATCAGGTCGGAGACCAGCGCGGCCAGGTCGTCTCGGCCGCCGGCCTCCAGCCGGTGGTGCAGGATGTGGTTGCGCGCGTTGAAGACCGGGTCCTCGCTCCACGCCGCGCCGCCGAGCACGGTGGGGCCGACCTTGCGGCGCATCCGGGGCACCCGGCTCGCCCGCTCGACCAGCAGCGCGACGAGTTCGTCGGGGCGCACGGATTCGGCCGGGTGGAACACCGCGACCGCGCCCAGGTGCATGGGCGAGGCGGTGTTCTCCAGGCACAGAAAAGACATGTCCAGAGCGCTGAGCCGCCCGTCCTCCATGGTCACCCTCGCGTCGTCGTCGTGGGACGTGGTCGGTTCGCCGAGCGGCAGCTCTGCCGCTTCGAGGCGACCTGACCTTGATACAACGTCTGAGACCACGTTAAGGCTGCGGTTTGTCGACGGTGTTACAGGCCTGTATGAAGGTGTCGCCGGACACCCCCGGAATGCATCACCGCTGGTGGATTGCTAGGCGTCGTCGCGGCGCTCCAGGCGCAGCCGCTCGTCGTGGGTGATATGTCCCGTGGCTTCCTGTGCCTTGGCGACGTCCTTGGCCCGCTGCCGGGCCTCGTCCTCGTCGACCGCGGCCACCCGGGCCCGCCCCTCCTGCTCCCAGCGCTGGTTGTGAGTGACCTTGCCGGCTACCTCCTCGGCCTTGCCGACCACCCGTTGCGACATGTTGTGGATCTTCTCGTCGAATCCCATGGCCCCCCGCCCCCGCTCCGCTGGGCGCGACTGCGTCACACCTCGATTGTCGCGCGATCCGCGCGTCAGTGCTCGGCTGTCCGCCGGGTGCCCGTGTAGTACTCGAACAGCAGCGCCGACGCCGCCACGATGGTCGCGATGATCCCGAGACCGATCAGCCACCACATCCAGAACACCAGCCCCAGCGAGGCGATCAGGGCCGCGAGCGCGATGCCGAACGGCCAGTAGCTGCCGGGGCTGAAGAAGCCGATCTCCCCCGCCCCCTCGGCGATGTCGGCGTCGCCGCGGTCCTCCGGGCGCAGGTCGATGCGGCGCGAGACGAACCAGAAGTAGCCCCCGCACATCAGGCACAGCAGGCCGCTGAGCGTCAGCGCGGTGGTGCCGATCCAGTCGTACTGCGGCAGCGCCGCCCCGCTCCAGAACCAGTACACCGCGGCGGTCACGAACAGGAACGCGGCCACCCCGAGAAACAGCCGGTACTCGGTCTTCATCGCGATCCCCCGGTCGACGGAAACGGTGAGGCGGGTGCGGGGGGCGTCTGCAAACTAGCATCGGCCCTGCGCACCCGCCCGGGTTCCGGCGGTTCGGCGTGTCAGCCGACGAAGTGCTCGGCCTGCTCCTTGCTGTGGCCGAGCTGGCGGCGCAGTGAGGAGACCGCCTCGTCCACCGGGTGTCCGCGCAGCAGCTCCGCCACCGCGAAGCCGGCCAGCGCACCGAGCCCCGCCGCGGCCACCACCCAGCCCCAGCGGACCGGGGCCGGCCGGCCCGCGAGCGCGTCGAGGGCCAGCGAGGCCCGGTGCCGCGCCTCGGAGCCGGTGTCGGACAGCGCCCCGCGCACGCTGCCCGCCTTCTCCCTCGCCCGTTCGGCTGCCACGTCTCGGGTGCTGCCCAACCCGTGCAGGAACTCGTTCCATGTGGCCGAGGCGACACTGTCGTTGTTCCGGGTACGGAGGAACATCATGATCTCCTGACGTCAGACGTCGTGCGACAGCGAGTCGATACCCCGCCCGGCACCCTGCGAAACGGGCGTTCGCCCCGGTGAGGCCGCATCCAGCTGGTAGACGCTGTACGCCTGGCGGATCACCGGGTGCGCCACGTTGCGCACGCGCACCCCGCCCGGGGTGACGCCGCGCTCCACGCCCGCGTGCGCGTGCCCGTGCACGGCCAGCGCGGTCGGCGCCGAGTCGATCGCCTGGCCCAGCAGGTAGGAGCCCAGGAACGGGTAGATCTCCAGCGGCTCGCCCAGCAGCGTGTCCGGCACCGGCGCGTAGTGCGTCAGCGCCACCAGCACGTCCGCGTCCAGCGACAGCAGGGCGGCCTGCAGGCGGGTCGCGGCCTTCTCCGTCGTACGCACGAAGTCTTTGATCTCCTGCTCGCCGAACATGGACGCGCAGCGCCCCGCGAAGCCGCCGCCGAAGCCCTTGATCCCGGCCACGCCGAACTTCACGTCGCGGCAGCTGATGGTGATGCCCTCGCCCTCCAGCACGGTGATGCCGCCCGCGGCCAGCACCTTGGTGACCTCGTGCTGCTGGTCGCTGTGGTAGTCGTGGTTGCCCAGCACGGCCACCACCGGCACCGGCAGGTCGCCGAACTCGCGGGACACGCACTCGGCCTCGTTGACGGTGCCGTGCCGGGTCAGGTCGCCGGCCAGCAGCAGCACGTCGGCGCGCTCGCCGAGCTGTTCCAGGGAGGGGCGGTACCGGCCGAGCACGTCGACGTCCATGTGCACGTCGCCGACCGCCGCCACCCGGATCACGTGATCACCTCCGGTTCGGACGGACCGGCCACCGCCGTAACCACGATGTCGTTGCACACGTGCTTGTCCGGGAACATCGCCGCCACCCGCTCGCCGATCGCGTCCCGGCGGTGCGCGGTCTCGACCTGGCCGCGCAGCAGCACCGCCCCGTCCCGGCGGATCACCTCGATGCCCTGTTCGCAGATCGTGCCGTCCTCGGTCAGCATGCGGTGCACCTCGGCGTCGGCGTACTCGTCAACCACCCTGGGCTCGCTCACCATGCCCCCGTCCTGTCGGCTCCGGCAGGCACCGACGCCTGCCCGTTCTCGGGTTGCTCCGGCCGCGGCTTCTCGTGCGGCCCGCCCTCGCCCGCCGGAGGGATGATCTCCAGCAGGCTCAGCAGGTAGAGGCACGCCTCGGCGTACACCGAGTGGGCCGTGTCGCGCCGGACCTGGTCCCAGTCGATCTGCTCGCGCAGCGAGCGGGCCAGCGGCAGCGCCCGGGAGTAGTCGCAGTGGTGCTGGGAGAAGGTCAGCAACTTGTGCTCCATCAGCATGGTCGCCGACAGCACGGGGATGTGCAGCGCGCCGACCGGCACGATCGAGCTCTCCGCCAGCACCTCCTCGGTCACCTGACGCTGCACCGGCCGGAAGATCAGATCCACCAGCCGGTCCTCGTCGTACACCTTCACCAGCCAGTCCTCAGGGGGGCGCTCGGTGCGGAAACCCTCCTCGGCGTACGCCTGCAGCGTCCGTTCGACGTCCTCCTCGCGGATCACGAAGTCCACGTCGTGCTCGCTGGAGGTGCCACCGCGGGCGTAGACGGCGAAGCCGCCCGCCAGCGCGAACGGCACCTCCGCGCGGCGCAGCACGCTGGCCGCACGCTTCATCGTCTCCAGGAGCTCTGCACTGATCTCGCTGAGCATGGGGTCGCTATACCCGACGTGTGTTCGTCTCACACATCGCCGGGCACGTTAACCTCACGGACGTGACCGAAGAGGCCGGGACCGGCATGAAGGTGATCGTTTTCGGGGCGACCGGCATGGTCGGCCAGGGCGTGCTGCGCGAGTGCCTGCGCGACGACCGGGTGGCGCAGGTGAGGGTGGTGGGCCGCACCCCCATCGGGCAGCACCACCCCAAGCTGACCGAGATCGTCCGCGACGACCTGTACGACCTGTCTCCCGTCGCCGCCGACCTGGCCGGCTACGACGCCTGCTTCTTCTGCCTGGGCGTGTCCGCGGCGGGCATGAGCGAGGCCGACTACACCCGCATCACCTACGACCTCACCACGGCCGTCGCCGGCACCCTCGCCGAGGTCTCCCCCGGTATGCGCTTCGTCTACGTCTCCGGCAGCGGCACCGACAGCACCGAGCACGGCCGGATGATGTGGGCCCGGGTGAAGGGCCGCACCGAGAACGCCCTGCTGGCGATGCCGCTCGACGCGTACATGTTCCGACCCGGCTTCATCCAGCCCCGCCACGGCATCACCTCCAAGACCGGCTGGTACCGCACCCTGTACAAGATCACCGGCCCCCTCTACCCCCTCCTCGCCCGGATCCCCGGCCTGGCCACCACCACCGACCAACTGGGCCGCGCCATGATCCACGTCGCCATCGCGGGCGCCCCCACCCGCACCCTCACCAACCGCGACATCAACGCCCTCCCCTGAACCGCCCCGCCTTGCCTGACCAGGCGCCGCCCAGCCGGCGCAAACTGTCGGACGGGCGTGTTTGACTGGCCCGATGGCCGCTGACGCCCCCACCCTGACCTTCGCCGACGCCGTCGCCTTCGAGCAGTGGCTCGCCGCCCAGCCCGCCGACAGCGC
Source organism: Catellatospora paridis (assembly GCF_009720365.1). GTDB lineage: Bacteria > Actinomycetota > Actinomycetes > Mycobacteriales > Micromonosporaceae > Catellatospora > Catellatospora paridis. The sequence continues at coordinate 29,010 of NZ_WBZD01000043.1, forward strand.
GGGTGTGTGGCTCAAGCTGGCGAAGAAGGCCTCCGGCGTGCCGTCGGTCGACTACTCCCAGGCCCTCGACGTGGCCCTGTGCCACGGCTGGATCGACGGGCCGAAAGCCGGCGTCGACGAGGTGTACTGGCTGCAGAAATTCACCCCGCGCCGGGCCCGCAGCCGCTGGTCGAAGATCAATCGCAACCGGGTGGCGGCGCTGATCGAGCAGGGCCGGATGCGGCCCGGAGGGCTGGCCGAGATCGAGCGGGCGCAGGCCGACGGGCGCTGGGAAGCGGCCTACGACGGCATGAAGACGGCCGAGGTGCCAGACGACCTCGCCCAGGCACTCGCCGCCGACCCGCAGGCGCAGCGCTTCTTCGAGACCGTCGACCGGCAGAACCGGTACGCGATCCTGCACCGGATCCAGGAGGCGAAACGCCCGGAGACCCGGGCCAGGCGGATCGCCCAGTACGTCGCCATGCTCGCCGAAGGCAAGAAGATCCATCCCTGAGCCGGCCTGCCGCAGCGGCACATCCCGCAGGCCGACGCGCACCCGGCCCACGGGCTCGCCGGTAGCATGGCGATCATGGGAACGGTAAGGGTCGAACGCACTGACGACGGTTTCATCGCCACCAACGAGCGCGGGGCCTCGGTCGCCGTGGGCAGCTCCGATCAGGACGGCGTGTTCTCGCCGGTCGAGCTGCTGCTCGCGGCGCTGGGCGGCTGTGAGATCGTCACCGTCGAGCCGCTGACCGCCAAGCGCGGCCACCGCCTCGTCAAGCTGGCGGTACGTGTCGACGCCGAGAAGGTCGCGCCGACGAAGCTCGGGCCGATCACGACGACGTACGAGATCGAACTGCCGCCCGGCGACGACAAGGCCGCCGAGGTGTTCGAGTCGGTCGCCCACCGGGTCCACGAGAACCACTGCACGGTCGGCCGCGCGCTGCGCGAGGGCACCGAGACCCTCCAGATCCTGCCGCCCCGCTGACCACCGCGCCCCCACCCCGGCAGGACGGGCGACCGGGGCGGGGCGGATGTCCGGTTCCGGGGTTCTCGTCCTGGGATGCGGCGTAGCGTGAGAGCACAAGGGACCGGCGACGCCGGTGGGGGCGGTCACCGACATGGAGCACCCGTGGGGGCAGGCCGCGCTGGCCAACCTGGTCGATCTGCTCGTCATGCTGGTCGAGGCCGCCGGCGCGGTGGTCATCTTCATCGGGGCCAGCGTCGCCTTCGTCCAGTTCGTCGGTGCGGCGATCCGCGGGCGGCATACCGTCGACTTCGTACCGATCCGGCTGGGACTCGGCCGCTTCCTCACCCTCGGCCTGGAGTTCCAGCTCGCCGGTGACATCCTGCGCACCGCGGTCTCGCCCACCCTGCGCGAGATCGCCGAGCTCGCCGCGATCGCCACCATCCGCACCGCGCTGAACTACTTCCTCACCAAGGAGATCCAGGAGGCCCGGGCCGAGCTGCGCGGCGTCGGCGAGGTCATCACGCCCGGCCCGGGCGGCACGGCGCGGGGCACGCCGTGACCCTGCTGCCGGAAGAGGTGGTACGCGGCGCGGCCCAGCTCTGCGTGGCGGCGGGTTTCGCCGCCGGGGCACTGGCGTTCGCGCGGTGCCGATCCGGCCGGATGGCCGTGTCGGTGGCGCTGGATTTCTGGCTCGCGGCGGGACTGCTGACCCTGTCACTGGCCACGACCTGGACGGCGATCCTGGCCGCGGCGGCGATCGTCGGATTGCGCCGCATGCTCACGCTGGCCCTGGCCCAGGGTACGCACCGGGCCGCCGGAGACCGGCCGGGGTGAGGCGGGGACCCACCGGGTGCCGGGCCGGGCTTCCGGCATGTGCCGCGCGAATGCAGACTGACGGGGGTCGCCGGTACGGTGCCACGCATGCGTGATCAGGACCTGCTGCGGCAGATAAAGGACGAGCGGTGGATCGCCGAGTTGCTCGTCCGTTTCGACTTCGACCTTCAGCGCGCCGAGAACGGACCCGTCGAGGCGGTGCGGCTGCCTGACGGCGGCGCGCTGGAGATGATCGCCGGTGACGCCTCCGGCGGCGCGTTCCTGCTGGCCGGGCCACCGGCCGACAACCGTCCGGTCGTCTACGCCGGTTCCGAAGGTGAGGGCGGGCTGATCGCGGCGGATCTGCGTACTGCGCTGGCGCTGGTGGTCGGCCTGTCCAGCCTGCACGACGCCACCTCGATGCCGTTCGGCGACGGAGCGGCGCTGCGCGAGTGGCTGGCCTTCGCCGACGACGAGATCCGAGAGGACTGGCCCGATCTGGACGACGACCGGGCCCGGCTGCGTGATGCTCTCGGCCTTCCCGAGGCCGCCGGCCTGCTCGCGGGGCTGCACGCCGCCGCGGCCGACGAGCGCTACCTCCCGGTCAGCGACCTCGGCGACGTCTACGAGCCGATGACCAGCTAGGCCGCATCCTGCCTGGCCACACGCCAGGAAGCGTGCGGAAGGGCACCTTCTACAACACAAGGCGATGTGAAGGTGCCCTTCCCTCATTCCAGAGTTGTGCGGGCGGGGGACGTGGCACGATCCGGGGAGGAGGCTTCCGGGAGGTTCATCGTGGGCAGCGTCGAGTCGCAACCGGTGCTGACGGGCATCACCGAGGCCGCCGTCTTCCTGATCGTGACCGTGCGCGACGGGGCCGAGGAAGACGTCCGGGACCTGCTCGGCGACGTCTCCAGCCTGGCCCGGGCCGTCGGGTTCCGGGTGCCGGACGGCCAGCTCCAGTGTGTGGTCGGCATCGGCTCGCTGCTGTGGGACCGGCTGTTCGGCGGCCCGCGCCCGGCCGGGCTGCACCCGTTCCGCGAGATCGCCGGCCCGCGGCACGTCGCCGTCGCCACTCCCGGTGATCTGCTGTTCCACCTGCGGGCCCGGCGCATGGACCTCTGCTTCGAGCTGGCCAAGCAGTTCATGGCCCGGTTGGCGGGCCGGGTCGACGTCGTCGACGAGACCCACGGCTTCAAGTACTTCGACGAGCGGGACCTGCTCGGATTCGTCGACGGCACCGAGAACCCGACCGGCAACGCGGCCGCCAGGTCGGCCCTGATCGGCGACGAGGATCCCGGCTTCCTCGGCGGCAGCTACGTCATCGTGCAGAAGTACCTGCACGACATGGCCGCCTGGAACGCGATCTCGGTGGCCGAGCAGGAACGGGTGATCGGCCGGACCAAGTTGGACGACATCGAGTTCCCCGACGAGGCCAAGCCCGCCGACTCGCACCTGACGCTGAACACGATCACCGACGACGACGGCGTCGAGCACAAGATCGTGCGCGACAACATGCCGTTCGGCTCGGCCGGCGAGGGCGAGTTCGGCACCTACTTCATCGGGTACGCCGGCCAGGTCGAGATCACCGAGCAGATGCTGCAGAACATGTTCATCGGCAAGCCGCCCGGCACCACCGACCGCATCCTCGACTTCTCCACCGCGGTGTCGGGCAGCCTGTTCTTCGTGCCGTCGGCCGACCTGCTCGACGACCTGCCGCCGCCGGCGGGGTCCGCCGTGCCGGCGGCCGAACCGGCGCAGGCAGAGCCGGTGGCAGCCACGCCGGTGGAACTGGGCCCGGTGGGGATTCCGGGCGCCCTGGCCGTCACGCGGGGCGAGGCGCCGGTGTCGGCGGAGATCGGGCCCGGCGACTCTTCGCTGGGCATCGGGAGCTTGAAGGGGAGCCGGGCATGAACAACCTGCATCGCGAACTCGCCCCGATCTCGGACGAGGCGTGGGAGAACCTGGAGGCCGAAGCACGGCGCACGTTCACCCGGCACGTGGCCGCCCGCCGCGCGGTCGACGTGATCGGCCCCGCGGGCCTGGACCAGGCCGCCGTCGGCACCGGTCACCTGCACCCGGCCGGCGACTCCGGCGGCGCGGTCCAGGCGCGGGTGCGGGAGGCCCGCCCGCTGGTCGAGTTCCGGGCGCCGTTCACGGTGAGCAGGCAGGCGGTCGACGACGTCGCCCGGGGGGCCAAGGACCCGGACTGGCAGCCGGTCAAGGACGCCGCGAAACAGATCGCCTTCGCCGAGGACGGCATGGTCTTCGACGGTTTCGCCGAGGCGGGCGTGGTCGGCATCAAGCAGGCGGCGTCCAACCCGCCGATCGCCCTGCCCGCCGACGCCGCCGCCTACCCCGACGCGGTCGCGCAGGCCATGACCGAGCTGCGCCTGGCCGGTGTCGCGGGGCCGTACACGCTGCTGCTCAGCGCCGACGCGTACACCGCCGTCGCGGAGACGACCGACCACGGCTATCCGATCCGCGAGCACCTGTCCCGGGTGCTGGGCAAGGAGAGCCACATCATCTGGGCGCCCGCGCTGACCGGGGGGCTGCTGCTGTCGACCCGCGGCGGCGACTACGAGCTACACCTGGGCCAGGACCTGTCGATCGGCTACCTGTCCCATGACCCCGACTCGGTGCGGCTTTACTTCCAGGAGTCGCTGACCTTCTTCGTGCAGACCACCGAGGCCGGGGTCGAACTCACCGCCGGATGACCGCCGGACTGCCCGCATTCGGGCCTGCCGAGGGCGCTTGACGTGGCACGATTCCGGTGAGGAGGCGTGCGGTGACGCGCCCGCCGGACCGCCCGCGTGAGGGGATGAGGATGATGCTCTCCGGCAAACGGGCCCTGGTGTTCGCCGCCGACGAGCGGCTCGCCGAGACCGTGGCCCGCCACCTGGGCAAGCAGGGCGCGCAGGTGTGGGTCAGCGGCCTGGACACCGAGGCCGTCGAGGCGCTCGCCGAGAAGATCAACGCCGACGGCGGCGAGGCCCATCCGGCCACCGTCGACCCCAGCGATCCGCATCATGTACGCGAATACGTAACCGCCGTCGCCTCCAAGGGCCCGGTCGACGTGTGCTTCAACGGCTTCGAGCTGCCCACGCACGCCGCCGGGGTGGGCGTGCCCTACCGCGACCTGGACCCCACCGTGCTCACCGAGGCCCTCGGCGAGGTGATCGGCGCGCATTTCCTGACCGCGCGGGAGGCGGCCCGGGTGATGGTCCCGGCCGGGCGCGGCTCGATCATCACGGTCGCGTCGACCAACGGGGGCAGCGGCCGCCCGCACACGGGCGCGCTCGGCGCGGTGGCGGGCGCGCTGGAAGCCCTGGCCCGCAGCATGGCAACCGAGTACGGCCCGTCCGGCGTACGGGTCAACCACGTCCGGGCCACCCGGCTGTCCAGCGGCCCGATGTACTACGAGAACGCCCTGGGCCGACCGGTGACCGTGGACGAGGTCGCCGCGGCCGTGGCCTGGCTGTCGTCCGACGCGTCCGGCGGCGTCACCGGACAGGTGATCGAGGTCAGCGGCGGGGAGCACGGGCTCAGCGAGGCCGTGGCCGCCCGCGGGCCGAGGAGGGAGCGACATGTCGAACTCGATCTACCATGACGAATACGGCACGATCAGCCGCGACGACGACCACGGCCTGCTGGCGCTGACCTGGTCCCCGGCGACCGACCACATCAGCGACGACGATTTCAAGGCGCTGATGGCGCGCTTCGCGCAGACCGCCGAGCAACTGCCGACCCGCTACCTCGTGGTCGACGCCCGGAACCTGCACCACCGGCCGGACGCCGGCTTCGACAACTGGTGCGACCAGAACGTCATCCCCTGCTACAACCGCGCCGGGGTGGCCAAGCTCGCGTACCTGATGCGGCCCGCCGAGGCCGCCGAGGCCGAGCCGGCGCCCGAGGGACCGGCCACGTTCCCGACCGCGTACTTCGACTCGATGGAGTCGGTGCACGATTGGCTCAAGACCGGCTGAGAACGATGGTGTGACAGTGCAACAGACCGCCTCCGTCCGGCGTACATACCGGGTGGAGGTGGCGACTGGTGCCGGATCATTCGTTCGACGACTTCGTCCATGCCGCCCTGCCCGCGCTCGGCCGGTACGCGTACGCCCTGACCGGCGAACGCGCGGCCGGTGAGGACCTGATCCAGGACACCCTGGTCAAGGTCGCCGGAGCGTGGCGGCGGGTGCACCGCGACGGCAGCCCCCTGGCGTACGCGCGCACGACGATGCTCAACACGTACCTGAGCGCGTGGCGGATCCGCCGCAGGCGGCCGGCCAGCGTGCCACTGGAGGTCGACTGGCCCGGCCCTGATGAGTACGGCCCGGTCGATGTCCGTGATCAGTTGCGCCGCGCCCTGGACGCGCTGCCGCGGGCCCAGCGGGCGGTGCTGGTGCTCGGTTTTCTCGACGATCTGTCCGATGAGGAGATCGCCGGAATGCTGGACCGCCGCCCGGCCACGGTGCGCTCGCTGCGCCACCGCGGCCTGGCGGCGCTACGCCGGCAACTCGACGGCGACCAGGTGGAGGGCGGTCCGTATGCACGACGTTGAGCGACTCCTGCGCGAAGAACTCAGCCGGCGGTCGCAGCTGCCGCCCCCCTCGGCGGCCGCGGTCGTCACCGCCGTGCACGGCCTGCGCCGCCGACGGCGGATCACCGCGGTGGCGGCGCTGGGCGCGGTCGCGGTGCTGGTCACATTGGCCGGGACGATCACCGCGCTGCGGCCCTCGGCGGGCTCCCTGCCACCGGCGTTCCCGCCGCCGGCGCACGCCGGATCAGTGTCGTTGACCGAGCCGCCGGAGATCTGGTTCGCCGACGCCGACCACGGGTTCGCACTTGCCCAGTCGTGCCTGGCGGATCCGTGCCAGCTCTACGTCGCGCAGACCACGGACGGCGGCGCCTCCTGGCAGCGGCACGCCGTGCCGGGCGAGACGTTCCCCGCCGAGCAGCGCAGCCCACGGGTCACCCTGCGCGTGCTCAGCGCCACCACGCTCGCGCTCGACGGCTTCGACGGTGACCGGCGCAGGTTCACCACCGACGGTGGCCGCACGTGGACCGAGAAGCCGATGGATCCGCAGGGCACAGTGGCGGAGATCCCCGACGGCGGCCTCGCCCAGGTCCGGTCGAACACCGGGCGGCCCATCGACATCGTGGTGCTCCGGCCGGACGGGACCTCGGCGCTGCTCGCCACGCCGCCGCAGACCCGGCCGCTGACCTCGATGTGGACGAACGTGGTGCGCGGCGACGACGGCAGCGCCTGGGTGTACGGCGGGGACGACACCAGGACCTGGCTGTGGCTCAGCCGGGACCGCGGCCGCACCTGGCGGGAGGTGCCGCTGCCGGGTGACGCGGCCGGGCCGCATGCCGGTCGGGGGCCGCTGCTCGAACACGGCCGGATGCTGTACGTCGTGGAGACGTTCCCGAAGCGCCGGGTGTGGCGTAGCACCGACGACGGCGCGCACTGGGCGGACCTGGGCAAAGACCTGCCACCGGATCCCGGTGGAGACGCGGGACTGGCCTCAGTGGTCTGCTTCGACGGCACCCTGCTGGTCTATGAGCCGACGTCCGGCGCCGTCTACCGGGCGATGCCGTCCGAGGACAAGCTGGGCCGGGTGGGCGACGCACCGATCTGGCAGCGGATCGGCGGCCGCTACCTGCGGGCCGCCGGACCGAAGGCGTCCGACCCGCCCGTCCAGCACTCCCCCGACGGGCTGACCTGGACCGAGTTGCGCCTGTAGTCCCGTACGCCGATCAAGGCTCCGTTCACGCCGCTCACCCGGCGAGGACGGAGCCTTGGTCATGTCCGGGGGCGACCGCACCCTAGCAGAGGACGATCACCACTTCCAGACCTTTCGTTCATACCACTTGAACACTAAGAATTAGTGCGAACCGGACACACCGGTGGGAAGACTCCCGCCGGTTCGTACTACCAGAGGTGGGTGATGGTGGTGTCTGTGGATTCCTCCGCGGAAGTCGAGAGTGGACAGGCACGGTCGAGTCTGGCCACGGCGGCGGCCCGCAATCTGGCGACGACGACGAAGTCGGCGCCCCAGATGCAGGAGATCTCGTCCCGGTGGCTGCTGCGCATGCTGCCGTGGGTGCAGGTCAAGGGCGGCACGTACCGGGTCAACCGGCGGCTGAGCTACGCGGTCGGCGACGGGCGGGTCAGCTTCACCACGATCGGCGCGCAGGTGAAGGTCGTGCCGCCGGAGCTGTGCGAGCTGCCGCTGCTGCGCGAGTTCGAGGACCTCGGGGTGCTCGGCGCGCTGGCCGACCGGTTCACGCAGGCGGAGTACGCGCCCGGCGACGTGATCGTGGAGGCCGGCCACCCCGCCGACAAGGTGCACCTGATCGCCCACGGCAAGGTCAACAAGCTGGGCACCGGCAAGTACGGCGACCGGATCGTGCTCGGCGTACTGGCCGACGGGGAGTACTTCGGCGACCAGTCGCTGGTCAAGCTCGGCAGCACCTGGGACGTCACCGTCAAGGCGGTGACCAGCTGCATCGTGATGTCGCTGAGCCGGGCCGCGTTCGACGACGTCGTCGGGCAGTCCGAGCAGCTGCGCGATCACGTCCGGCGCCACCAGGCCAACCCGGTGCCGCCGCAGAACAAGCACGGCGAGGCCGCGATCGAGATCTCCGCGGGCCACATCGGCGAGGCGCAGCTGCCCGGCACCTTCGTCGACTACGAGCTCACCCCGCGGGAGTACGAGCTCAGCGTCGCGCAGACCGTGCTCCAGGTGCACACCCGGGTCGCCGACCTCTACAACGAGCCGATGAACCAGATCGAGCAGCAGCTGCGGCTCACCATCGAGGCCCTCAAGGAGCGCCAGGAACACGAGCTGATCAACCACCGGGAGTTCGGCCTGCTCCACAACGCCGACCTCAAACAGCGGATACACACCCGCACCGGGGCGCCGACCCCCGACGACCTCGACGAGCTGCTCAGCCGGCGGCGCAGCTCGCACCTGTTCCTCGCCCACCCGCAGGCCATCGCCGCCTTCGGCCGCGAGTGCACGCGCCGGGGCATCTACCCGCAGGGCGTGGAGATCAACGGCAGCACCGTGCCCGCCTGGCGCGGGGTGCCGCTGCTGCCCTGCAACAAGATCCCGGTGAGCCCGAACCGGACCACCTCGATCCTGGTCATGCGCCTCGGCGAGGCCGAGCAGGGCGTCATCGGCCTGCACCAGACCGGCCTGCCCGACGAGTACCAGCCGAGCCTGTCCGTGCGCTTCATGGGCATCAACGACAAGGCCATCCTGTCGTACCTGGTCAGCGCGTACTACTCGGCCGCGGTGCTGGTCCCCGACGCGCTCGGGGTGCTGGAGAACGTGGAACTCGGCCACTGATTCCGCCGCCGGGCACCTTGCCGGCGTGTGCGCACGTTGGACAGGGTGCCCGGCGTCTTTGTCGTAGGCCCTTCGGGAGAGGTGGTACCACCATGAGCACTGTGGAGATGGCACGCGGTCAGTCCGCACGGGACGTGCTGGCGTGGAGCCGCACCCTCGTCGACCCCGCGTTAAGAACCGCGGTCGGCACGCTGCGGCCCTCGATGCGCCGCATTTCGGGGTATCACTTCGGCTGGTGGGACGCCGACGGCACGCCCGCCACCGGCGACGCCGGCAAGGCGATCCGGCCCGCGCTGGCGCTGGTGGCGGCCGAGGCGGTGGGCGGCGACGCGGCCCAGGCGGTGCCCGCGGCGGTCGCGGTCGAGTTGATCCACAACTTCTCGCTGCTGCACGACGACATCATGGACGGCGACGTCACCCGGCGGCACCGGCCCACCGCGTGGACGGTGTTCGGCCAGGCCCCGGCCATCCTCGCCGGTGACGCCCTGCTCGCACTGGGCTTCGACGTGCTGGCCGGCTGCGGCCACCCGGCCGTGCCCGAGGCGGGCCGGCTGCTCAACACCGCGGTCCAGGAACTGCTCGACGGGCAGAGCGCGGACCTCGAGTTCGAGGAGCGCGACGACGTACGCCTCGCCGAGTGCCTGTCCATGGCCGAGTCCAAGACGGCCGCGCTGCTGGGCGGGGCGTGCGCGCTCGGCGCCCTGCTCGGCGGCGGCACGGCCGAGCAGGTGGCGGCGCTGACCGAGTTCGGCCGCCGGATGGGGCTGGCCTTCCAGTTCGTCGACGACCTGCTCGGCATCTGGGGCGACCCCGCGGTCACCGGCAAATCGATCCACTCCGACCTGGCCAGCCGCAAGAAGTCGCTGCCGGTCGTCGCCGCGCTCACCTCCGGCACCCCCGCCGGCCACGAGCTGTCCCTGCTGTACCAGCGCCAGGGCCCGCTCGACGGACCGGAACTGACCCGCGCCGCCGAACTGGTCGACGCCGCCGGCGCCCGCGCCTGGGCCCGAGCCCGCGCCGACGCCCTCCTTGCCCAGGCCCTACGCCGCCTCCACGCCGCCGACCTGGCCCTGTCCCCCGCCTCCCAACTCCACGCCCTCGCCCGCCTAGCCACCCACCGCCAACACTGACCTGGGTGGGTTCGCGTTCGCGCTCGACACCGCTCTTGCCATAGACATTGGCCTATCTGGTTGAGTTTGATCTCTCTTTTTTCAACCAGATAGGCCAACGTCTATGCAAAACGGGGTGGGGCGGGGCGGGCTCCGAGGCGGCGCGGGGCTCGGGGCGGGATCGGGTCAGGTGAGCAGGGTGCCCAGTTTGGTGACCGTGTTCCAGTTGCGGGCGGTAGCGACGGTGACGCCGAGGCGCTTCTGGAAGACGAGGTGGGTCAGTTTGGTCTCGGCTGCGCCGTCGGGCAGCCACATGTGCACCTCGCGCTCGCCTGCCGCGATCCGCTCCCCCGGTTTGGCCAGCGCTTCGACCTCGGCCAGCTTCGCGGGGTCGACCGGGCCGGACAGGAACACCACGAAGTGGCGGGACGGATTGTCGGCCACGTCGCCGAGCGGGTCGTGCGCGATGATCCGGGCCAGGTCGGCCGCGTCGCGGACCAGGCAGCCGACGGACATGCCCAGCTCGGCCTCGATGGCCCGCTCCAGCTCCGCGGCCAGCGCCGCCTGGTCGGACTTCGCGCTGCCGAACACCACGTTGCCGCTCTGCAGCAGGGTCTTCACGTCCTCGTGGCCCAGGCCCTCGACCAGCTTGCGCAGGTCGGCCATGGAGATCTTCTTGTTGCCGCCCACGTTGATCCCGCGCAGCAGCCCGGCGTATCGCTTCACGAGGCACCCTTCTGACAGGTCGCGCACCAGTACGAGTTGCGCCCGGCCAGCGCGCCGCGGCTGACCGAGGTACCGCAGACGAGGCAGGGCTGGTCGGGGCGGCGGTACACGTAGACCTCGCCGCCGTGCCGGTCGACCCGCGGCGGGCGGCCCATCGCCTCGGGCTCGTGCTCGGGGCGTACCGTGTCGATCCGGCCGCTGAGCACGGCCTTGCCCATCAGGTCGACCAGGTCGGCCCACAGCTCCCGCCAGCCGTCGGGAGTGAGCGCGCGGCCGGGCGCGGCCGGCGCGAGGCCGGCCCGGAACAGCGCCTCCAGCACGAAGATCAGGCCGGTGCCGGCCACGATCGACTGGTCGAGCAGCAGCGCGGCCAGCGCGTTGTTGCTGCGCCGGATGCGCTCGTACGCCTGCTCGGGTTTGGCGTCGGCCCGCAGCGGGTCGGCGCCCAGCCGGGCGCGCAGCGCGTCGACCTCGGGCGGGTCGAGCAGCTCGCAAGCGGTCGGGCCGCGCAGGTCGAGCCAGTGCCGGGTGTTGGCCATCCGCAGCCGGATCTGCCCGACCGGGGGCGGGACCGGCAGGTCGCCGTCGGCGAACTTGCCGTAGAGCCCCAGGTGCACGTGCAGGGTGAGATCGCCGTAGTGGTGCAGCAGGTGCTTGCCGTACGCCTCGGTGTCGAGCAGGACCGCGCCGCTGATCCGGGCCGCGCCCTCGGCGAACCTGCCCTGCGGGCTGGTGACGGCGGCCGGCTCCCCCGCGAACAGCTCACGGTGCCGGTCGGCGAGCCGGCGTACGGTGTGTCCCTCGGGCATCGGTACACGATAGTCGGCGGGCCGCGGCCGCGTGGCGTCCGCCCGGCCGGACTCAGCCGAGCAGGTGGGCCCGCATGCGGGTGTACGCGTCGCGGATGTGCGCGCGGTCGGCCTCGCTGAGGTGGTCGAACATGTGCTCGCGCACGGCGCTGACGTGGCCGGGGGCGGCCTCGGCGAGCTTGGCCGCGCCGGCCTCGGTGAGTTCGGCGTGCATGCCGCGCCGGTCGTCGTCGCACTCGACCCGGCGCACCCAGCCGGCGTCCTCCAGCCGGGTCACCGCGCGGGTCACCCCGCTGCGGGAGGTGAAGCTGGCGTCGGCCAGGTCGCGCATGCGCAGGCGGTGGCCCGGCGCCTCGGACAGCAGCACGAGCAGCTCATAATCGGCGAAAGAGACCCCGGAGTCCGTTTCGAGCTGCCGGTCGAGCGCGTGGATCAGCAGCCGGGTGCCCTCCAGGTATGCCCGCCAGGTCGCCTGCTCGTCGTCGTCCAGCCACCGCGTCTCTGCCATGCCTGCAGTCTACCGGGAATAGTTGACCGCGCAACAATGTCGTGTATGCTGAACTCGTTGACAACGCAACGACCCGATCGAAAGGCAACGGCCGTGAAGACCTCCACCGCCAAGCCCCGCCGCGAGCTCATCGACGTCCGGTACGCCGACGAGCGGGCCAAGACCCGCATCGGCTGGCTGGACTCCAAGCACTCGTTCTCGTTCGGTCGGCACTACGACCCGCGCAACACCCACCACGGGCTGCTGCTGGTCAACAACGACGACATCGTCAAGCCCGGCTTCGGCTTCGAGACGCACCCGCACCGGGACATGGAGATCGTGACCTGGGTGCTGCGCGGCTCGCTGGTGCACCAGGACTCCACCGGCCACTCCGGCGTCATCTACCCGGGGCTGGCCCAGCGGATGAGCGCGGGCAGCGGCATCATGCACTCGGAGAAGAACGACTCCTGGCGGCTGCAGGGCGACAAGCACGCCGACCCGGTGCACTTCATCCAGATGTGGGTGGTGCCGGACACCGACAGCATCACGCCCGGCTACGAGCAGCTCGAGATCGACGACGAGCTGCTGCGCGGCGGCCTGGTGACGGTGGCCTCAGGCATGAAGCAGCACGTCGGCGCGTCCGCGATCCGGATCAAGAACCGGCACGCGGCGCTGCACGTCGCGCGGCTGCAGGCGGGCGACAGCGTCGAGCTGCCGAACGCGCCGTACCTGCACCTGTTCGTGGCGCGCGGCTCGGTGTCGATGGAACGGGCGGGCAGCCTGGCCCAGGGCGACTCGGTGCGACTGACCGGCAGCGGCGGCCAGCGCATCACCGCGAGCGCGCCGGCCGAGGTCATGGTCTGGGAGATGCACGCCACCATCGCCGGCTGACCGGCCCCACAACCGCCGGATCCCCGACCTGCGCCCCAATCGCGGCCGGGGGTCCGGTACCCATAAGCACTGCCAGGCGGCGGCGCCCCTTTGAGGGTGGCCGCCGCCGTCGTCATTTGCCCCATAGGCATCTTGAGCATTTGCTCAAACTGGCCTACCCTTTCAATTGAGCAGATGCTCAAATGCTGAAGGAGCTGCCGAGATGCTGCCGCGCGTACAGAGCGAGATCCAGCGCCGCCTGCTGGTGAACTACCGAGCCGACCCCGACCTGGTCGCCCGGCTGCTGCCCGAGCCCTTCCGGCCGCAGCTGGTGCGCGGCGCGGCCGTGGTCGGTATCTGCCTGATCCGGCTCGCCGGCACCCGGCTGCCCGGCATGCCCCACGTCACCGGGCTACCGGCCACCGAGAACGGCGCGCACCGCCTGGCCGTCGAGTGGGACACCCCCGACGGGGTCCGCAGTGGCGTCTTCATCCCCCGCCGCGACAGCCACTCCCGGGCGACCGTCGCGCTCGGCGGGCGGCTCTACCCCGGCTGGCACCACCGCTCCGTCTTCACCGTCGCCGAGACCGACACCGACCTGCGGGTGTCCTTCCGGTCCACCGACGACGAGGCGTACGTCGACGTGCACGCCCGCATCACCGACCGCCTGACCGGCAGCGCGCTCTTCGCCGACCTCGACGAGGCCGCGCGCTTCTTCCGCACCGGCGCGGACGGCTACTCGGTGTCCCGCCGCCCCGGCGTCTACGAAGGCCTGCGCCTGGTCTCCTCGCGCTGGGACGTCGAGCCCGCCCAGCTCCTGCACGCCCACTCCTCCTTCTACGACGACCGCCGCCTGTTCCCCACCGGCTCCATCGAACTCGACGGCGCCCTGCTCATGCGCCACCTCCCCGTCACCTGGCAAGCCCTCCCCCCTCTGGAAAGGAAGGGCACCTTCACATCGGTTTCCGTATAGGAAGGGCACCTTCTTAACACGACGCCCACGGTGAGCTGCACCGGAGCGCTCAGGGGGGCGGGGCGACAAAGTGAAGATCTGTTTTTGTGGACGCTGGGTGTCGTCATGACGACGTCAGGCGTCCACAAAAACAGATCTTGTCGCGTCACGCCCAACGGCGGCGATCTGCACGGCCGGCACGCCCATCGCGAATACCGGCAGACACGCACATCGCGGGCCGCCGCGCACAACACCGCAGCTCCGCCCCAACGCCACGTTGAGAAGGTGCCCTTCCGCTACCTATAGCGATGTGAAGGTGCCCTTCCTTTCGAGGGTGTGGTGGCCGGGGGGCAGGGGGATGGTGCGGTCGGGGAGGGCGAGGGTGATCGGGCCGTCGGTGTCGACGGTGAAGGTCGTGTCGTCGGCGATGAGGGTCAGCCGGGTGTCGGCGATGCGGAGGTTGCGGATGCCGGTGCGGCCAGGCAGGTGGGGGCGGTAGTGGACGGTACGGGTGAGGGCGTCGACGCGGAAGCCGAGCACGTGTTCGATGAGCATGGAGATCGGGGCGAGGGCCGACCAGCCACAGAAGTCGGGGCGGACCGGGGTGCGGTCGTCCTTGGCGGTGGACGGCGCCGGGCGGGTGGGTGAGTAGGCCTCCCAGATCGTCGGGGGCGAGTACGACGACCAGGTGTCGGCCATGTGGCGGATGAGGTCGAGCGAGGCACGGTGGGCCAGCTCGGCGTGTCCCGAGTCGGCCAGGGCGCGGGCGCTCGCGTAGGCGACGGGGATCCACACGCCGCCGCGCCAGTACATGCCGTCGGGGCGGAACTCCGGGTCGTCGCGGGCCACCGACGGCCAGGGCACCGGCCCGCCGAAGCACTTGGGGTCGGCCAGAGCCGCGGCCAGCGCGTCGGCCTGGGTCGCGTCGCAGGCGCCGGCCAGCAGCGGCCAGTACACCGCGGGTGTGCGCACCCGGTGGAAGTTGTACGGCTCCTCGGCGAAGCGGTCGAAGTAGGAACCGTGCTCAGCCGACCAGAAGTCGTTCACCAGCGCGACGAGCCGGGCGTGGTGCGCGTCGTACTCCTCGGCCAGTTCGTCGGAGCCGATGAGCCGGGCCAGCGTCGCGATGGACCGGGCGGACAGGGCCTGCTGGGCCGCGACGTCGAACCACAGGATGCCGCCGGAGGTGCCGTGCTCGCCCTGGATCGGCGCGCGGGGCGTGTTGTCCATGCCGCTGGTCACGCCCTCCCACAGGTAGCCGCGGGGCACGCGCTCGACCGTGGTCGCGATGTTGCTGTGCGGGAAGCGGCTGCCCGCCGGGGTGCCCTCCATGAACGCGAAGTGCTGCTGCAGGTAGGCCCTGTCGCGCAGCAGCCAGCGCACCCGGTCGAGGTCGCCGGTGTGGCGGACGTACTCCTCTTCGGACCAGGCGAACAGCGGCGGGTTGTCCGGGTGGTGGATCTTCAGGGACGTCGGCTCGGCGTCGTACATCGGGCGGTAGAAGTTGTCGAAGCTCTCCACCCCGGGGAACAGGTCGGGGGCGTACTTGCAGAAGTGCGCCATGAAGCACGTGTCCCAGATCCAGATGGTGTCCGGGTCGAAACCCTCGTCCATGTACGGCGAACGCGGCGCGCCCTCCCGCGTCACGACGTGCTGGTACGCCAGCTCCCAGGCGGCCCAGTACAGCTCGACGAGCCCGGGTTCTGCGTCGAGGACGGGCGAGGGCAGCGCGGACCGGTCCAGCGGGCGGCCGACGGCGACAGGCTGGGGCAGGTTCATTTGATCTCCGCGATGGCGACGCCCTTGTCGATGTACTTCTGCCCGAGGGCGTACAGGACGACGGGTGGGATGAGCGAGATGACGATGGCCGCCATGAGCATGGGCAGCGATGAGCCGAACGGCGAGGTGAAGTAGAGCAGGCCCAGCGGCAGGGTCCGGTTCTCCTCGCCGGTGAGGTAGATCAACGGGCCGAACAGCTCGCGCCAGCTGCCCAGGAACGTGAACACCGCGACCACGATGATGACCGGCTTGGACTGCGGCAGGATGATGTGCCACCAGGTGCGCAGGGTGCCGCAGCCGTCGATGCGGGCGGCCTCGTCGACCTCGCGCGGCAGGCTGAGGAAGAACTGCCGGAACAGGAAGATCTCGAACGCCGCCCCGAACAGCTTCGGGATCAGCAGCGGGTAGAAGGTGTCGATCCAGCCGATCTCGCGGTAGAAGCGGTACAGCGAGATCGTCATGACCTGGCCGGGCAGCATCATCGTGGCGAGCACGACCATGAACAGCGCGTTGCGGCCGGGGAAGCGGAACCGGGAGAAGCCGTATGCCACGAACGACGACGACAGGATGTTGACCACGACGGCGTACACGGCGAGCCACAGGCTGTTGCCGATGTAGTGCAGGAACTCGTACTTGAAGATGACGTCGGTGAAGTTCTCCCAGCGGAACGGGCTCGGGATCCACTCGAACGGGGTGGCGAAGTACTGGTTGGTGTCCTTGAGCGACTGCGACACCAGCCATACGAACGGGAACAGCAGCAGCAGGCAGAACAGGCTCAGTGCCGCGATCCGCGCGGTCAGCTCCCAGCGCGCCCGGCTGTTGCGGCGGCGGCGCACGGTGGCGGTGCGCGCGGCCGGGGCGGCGGGCGGCACGTCGCCGCTGCGCGGCTTGTCCAACACGTCTTGCATGGCAATCCTCCGGTGGGTGGGCCGCGGTCAGTTCTGGTCGGCGTCGCCGTACGCGGTGAAGCGCCGGGCCAGCCAGAGCACCAGGCCGGTCAGCACCAGGGTCGCGGCGAACATGATGAACGCCAGCGCCGACGCGTAGCCCATGTCCTGGTAGACGAAGCCCTTGACGTACAGGTAGGTCACGAACGTGCCGAGGCTGTTCTCGTAGCCGAGCGGGTTGCCGGTGGCGACGCCGCCGCTGTTGGCGAACGCGAGCGGGGTCTCGAAGACCTGGATGTGCCCGATCAGCGCCATGACGGTGTTGAACACGATGACCGGCGACAGCAGCGGCAGGGTGACCTTGCGGAACATCTGCCACGGCCCGGCCCCGTCGACCCGGGCGGCCTCGAAGTAGCTGGCCGGGATGCCTTTCAACCCCGCCAGGAAGATCAGCATGGTGCCGCCGGCGAACCACACGTTGACCAGGATCAGCGCGACCAGCGCCAGCCAGGGCTTCTCCGAGTTGCCGAGCCAGTTGACCGGCTCGGTGCCGAACAGGCTGAGGAACATGTTGGCCAGGCCGACCTCGCCGCCGCGGAACACCTGCTTGAACAGGTACGCGGTGGCGATGCCGACGAGCAGGCTGGGCACGTAGATCAGGGTGCGGAACACGTGGTTGCCGCGGAAGTCCTTGAACAGCAGCAGCGCCAGGATCAGGCCCAGGCCGATCGAGATGATCGTCGAGCCGATCACGTAGATCAGCATGTTGCCGGCGATGGTGGCGAACACCGGGTCGTCGGTCAGGATCTTGGAGTAGTTGTCGGTGCCCACGAACCGGATCGTGCGGAACACGTTGGCCTTGGACAGGCTGGTCATGAACGCGGCGATGAGCGGCGCGACGCCGAACATCAGGAAGCCCAGCAGCCACGGGCTGATGTAGAGGTAGCCCTGCACGCCCTCGCGCCGCCACCAGCGCCGCTTCAAGCGCGGCCGCTGCTCGGCCGAAACCATGCTCATGATGTACGCCTCCGGTCGGAACCTGTGGAACGGCAGTGAACGGGCGGAACGCGGACCGGCAGTCCCCGTGGCGGCCGGTCGGGCCGGTGCGACCCCGCGTGCATCCGCGGGGCCGCACCGGCGGGTCACGCTACTGCGACAGCAGCGCGTTGCCCTTCTTCTCGATCTCGCCGGCGGCCTGCTCGGGGGTGAGCTTGCCACGGCCCAGGTCGTCGATGATCAGACCGACGTCCTTGCCCAGCTCCTCCTTGACGGTCAGCAGACCGGGGCGGAACGCGGGCACCGAGGCCAGCAGGGTCGGCGCGAAGTCCTTCGGGGTGATGAAGTCCGGCAGCTTCTTCAGCGCCTCGACGTCGACCGGCACGTCGCTGAACTTCGCGAACTCGACCTGGTTCTCGGTCTTGAGCATCCACTTGAGGAACTCCCAGGCCTGCTTCGGGTGCTCGCTCTCCGCGGAGATCGCGTACCCGTTGGCACCGGAGTAGAGGGCCAGGCTGTCGCCGACCTTCGGCAGGGGGAAGACGCCGATGTTCGGGGACTTGGCGGCGATGTCGGCGAAGTTCCAGGGACCGACCCGGGCCATGGCCACCTTGCCGGTACGCAGGCTGTCCAGGTCGCCGTTGAGCCACTGGTTCTCGCGCTGCTCGTCGATCGGCGGCACGATCTTGTCGGTGAACAGGCTGGCGTAGTCGGCCAGGCCCGCGATGCCCTGCGGGCTGTTCACGGTGACCTTCGTCGGGCTGACGAAGCTGTCGTACAGCGAGCCGCCGCGCATCGCGATCAGCGACTCCCAGAAGTTGAGGCTGCCCGGGTGCAGGGCGTACTGGGTGACCTTGCCGGAACCGTTGACCTTGGTGAGCTTCTTGGCCATCTCCTTGAAGGCGTCGAAGGTCATCGGCACGGCCGGGTCGGGCGTGGCCACGCCGGCGGCCTTGAACAGGTCCTTGTTGTAGCCGACCAGCGGCACGGAGATGCCGACGGGCATCGCGTACTGCTTGTCCTTCCAGCCGAACACCCCGACCGGGCCGGGCTGGGCCCCCGCGATCGCGCCGGAGTAGCCGTCCATCTTCTTGAGGTCGGCGAAGACCTCGTTGTCGAAGTACGACGCCGCGAAGCAGGAGCACAGGCCGACCACGTCGTAGGCGTTGCCGCCGGCGGTGGTGGTCTTCACCTTGTCCCAGTACGCGTCCCAGGGCAGGAACTCAGACTTGATCTTGATGTTGGGGTTGGCGGCCTCGAAGCCGTCGAGCCACTTGCGGTAGAGCGCGTCCTTCTCGGGGGTGTTGCTCCACCAGCCCCAGCTGATGGTGACCGGGCCGCTTTCGGCCTCGGGTTCGTCGGCAGTGCCACAGGCCGCCGTGACGAGCGAAGCGGCCAGCAGCAGCGCGCTCAGGACGACGCCGGGCCTCCGGCGGGACTTCCTGGATCGAGCATGCTCCATAGTGAACTCCTGTGAGGTGCGATGCGCGTGGAGAGGTGCGGAAGCGTTGCGTCCGGCCGGCATCGTGCGGGCCCCCGGAGCGATCCCCCGGCGGTCCTGTCGCGATCCATCTAGACGCGATGGCGAACTAAATCGAAACAGTGACCGGGACCATAGCCCGCCCTCGCAAGTACGTCAACACCGTGTTACGCCGGAAACTTTTGCGCCATGTCCCCAGAGGAGTATCACCGCAGATGAGACCGCATCCCCTCCTGCTTCAGCGATCAGCCAGGTTCCGCCTCGGATCGACCGGGGTCTTCCGCACGACGGAGCGCACTGCTACTGTCCCGGTCCGTAACGAAATCGGTTTAGTAGCAACGACCAGGGAGCTGCCCATGCGGAACGGAGGACGGCCGTGAAGCGCCCGACCATCGCCGACATCGCCGGCCGCGCGGGGGTGTCCCGGTCCGCGGTCTCGTTCGCGCTCAACGACCAGCCCGGCGTGTCCGAGGAGACCCGGCAGCGGGTCCTCGCCGTGGCGTCCGAACTGGGCTGGCGGCCGCACAGCGCGGCTCGCGCCCTGCGCGGCGGCCGGGCCGGCGCGATCGGGCTGGCCCTGCAACGGCCCGCGCGGCTGCTCGGCGCCGAGCCGTTCACCATGGAGCTGATCAGCGGCCTGGAGTCCGAGTTGTCGGCCCGCTCCTGCGGGCTCAACCTGCAGGTCGTCGAGGACACCGAGGCCGAGATCGCCACCTACCGCCGGTGGTGGGCCGAGCACCGGGTCGACGGCGTCATCGTGCTCAACCTGCGCGACGACGACCCGCGCGTCGGCGTACTGGAAGACCTGCACCTGCCCGCGGTCGTCATCGGCGGGCCCGCCGGCACCGGCACGCTGCCGAGCATCTGGTCACAGGACGCGGCCGGCATGACCGACGTCGTGGAATACCTTGCGGCGCTGGGCCACCGGCGGCTGGCCCACGTGTCCGGCGACCCGAACATGCGCCACATCGTGGACCGCGCCGACGCGTTGCGGGAGGTGTGCCGCCTGCGCGGCCTGCCCGAGCCGACCACGGTGCGCGCCGACTACTCCGACGAGGACAGCGCGCAGGCCACCCGGCGGCTGCTGGCCTCGCCGGACCGGCCGACCGCGATCATCTACCACACCGACCTGACCGCGGTGACCGGCCTGGAAGTGGCGCTGGAGATGGGCCTGTCCGTGCCGGACGAGCTGTCCCTGGTCGCCTTCAACGACTCCCGGCTGTGCCGCCTGGTCAACCCGAAGCTCACCGCGCTGGCCCACGACATCCCGGGCCGGGGCGCGCAGGCGGCGCGCATGCTCTTCGCCGCCATCGAGAGCGGGCCGGGGGCCGACTCCCAGCCCGCCGAGCCCTACCGGCTGCTGCCGCGCGGCAGCACCGGGGTCTACCGCACGCGCTGATCCGCCCGACAGGGCCCGCACCCGCAAGGAGAGCCGCCGATGACCGCCCCCACGGAGACCGCGCCCGACCGCCGCCACGCACCCCCGGAGTTCCCCGCGGGATTCCGCTGGGGCGCGGCGACCGCGGCGTTCCAGGTCGAGGGCGCCCTGGACGTCGACGGGCGTACGCCGTCGGTCTGGGACACCTTCACCGCCGTCCCCGGCCGGGTGGACAACGGCGACCGGGCCGACCTGGCCGTCGACCACTACCGCCGCTACCGCGACGACGTGGCGCTGATGGCGCAGCTCGGCCTGAACACGTACCGCTTCTCGGTGTCGTGGCCCCGGGTGCAGCCCGACGGGCGCGGTGCGGCCAACGGCAAGGGGCTGGACTTCTACTCCCGGCTGGTGGACGAACTGCTGGCCAACGGGATCGAGCCGATGCTGACCCTCTACCACTGGGACCACCCGCAGGTGCTGCAGGACGCGGGCGGCTGGGCCGACCGGGACATGACCGAACGCTTCGCCGACTACACCGCGCTGGTCGCGGCACGGCTCGGCGACCGGGTGCCGCTGTGGGTCACCCTGAACGAGCCGTGGTGCACCGCGTTCCTGGGCCACGCCTCCGGCATCCACGCCCCCGGCATCGCCGACGACGCCACCACCCTGACCGTGGCCCACCACCTCAACCTGGCCCACGGCCTGGGCGTGCAGGCACTGCGAGCGGCCCTGCCACGCACCGCGCAGGTGTCCGTCGCGCTCAACCCGGCCCCGGTGCGCACTCCCGTGGACACCCCGGAGAACCGGGACGCGGTGCGCCGGGCCGACGCGCTGCGCAACCGGATCTTCCTGGACCCGCTGCTGCGCGGGGAGTATCCGGCCGACCTGATCGCCGACACCGCGCACATCACCGACTGGGGCTTCGTGCGCGACGGGGACCTGGCCACGGTCACCGCCCCGATCGACGTGCTCGGCGTGAACTACTACACGCCGCTGTACGTCGCCGCCGGTCCCGGCCCCGCCGACCCGTACAACCGCTGGGTCGGCAGCGACGGCCTGGTCCACATCGCCCCCGCCGACGGCCCGTCCACCATCCACGGCGTCGTCGACGCGGGTGCGCTGCGCGAGCTGCTCAACCGCATCCGCCACGACTACGGTCCGGTGCCGATCGTCATCGCCGAGAACGGAATGGCCTCGGCCGACACGGTCGGCCCGGACGGGCGCGTCGACGACGCGGGCCGGGTCGCCTACCTGCACGCCCACCTGGCCGCACTGCACGACGCCATCACCGACGGCGTGGACGTGCGCGGCTACGTGATGTGGTCCCTGATCGACAACTTCGAGTGGGTGTACGGCTACAGCCAGCGCTTCGGCCTCATCCACGTCGACCGGGACACCCAGCACCGCACGATCAAGAACAGCGGCCACTGGTTCCGGCAGGTCATCGCCGCGAACGCCATCCCACCCCTGGACCCGCCCGCAGCCGGCTGACGGGCGTAGCAAGGAGCGGACCCGGGGACGCCTGCGTCCGTATTGGTTCAAAGATGCGCATTAATCGAAGCACGTCGCGTTCGGGGCGCCCGGCCCCGGACGCGGCGCTCCCCCCCAGAGCACCAGGAGAGACACAGGTAGGAGACCTGGCATGAAAGCTCTTCGGCTCAACCGGCTCACCATCCCGCTCGTGATTGCGATGGTCCTCGCCGTGCTGTTACCACTGATGGTCGGCAACAAGGCGAACGCCGCCCCCGGCTTCGTCACCACGTCGGGCACCAAGTTCATGCTCGACGGCAAGCCCTTCTACGTGGCGGGCACCAACAGCCACTACCTCGGCTGGGGCACCCGCGCCGAGGTCGACTCGGTGCTCGGCTACGCCGACGCGAGCAACTACAACGTCGTGCGCGGCATCCTGCACTCGGTCACCGGGTCGCTGGACGGCACCACCAAGCCGCACATCTGGAACCCCGCCAGCACCGGCGACGCGTCCAACATGGGTATGCACGGGACGTACCTGATCTACTGGGACACCGCCACCAACACCTACGCCTTCAACCCCAGCACCACCAACGGGCTGGGCCGCTGGGACTACGTCATCGCCAGGGCCGCGCAACTCGGCCTGAAGCTCAACATCGCGATGATGGACTTCTGGCAGTGGGCGGGCGGCACCCAGCAGATCAACTCGTGGTACATCCCCGGCTACAACGGGTCCAGCCACGCGCAGCGCTACACGTTCTTCTACAGCGACCCCCGCACCAAGCAGCTGTACAAGGACTGGGTCAACTTCGTGCTGAACCGCACCAACAGCATCACCGGTGTGAAGTACAAGGACGACCCGACCATCTTCGCCTGGGACCTGATGAACGAGCCCGAGGTCAGCTCGGTGTCCCTGGCGCAGGGCTGGTACCAGGAGATGGCGTCCTACATCAAGGCGCAGGGCGCCCAGCAGCTGGTCACCACCGGCAGCGAGGGCTTCTACGGCGGGCAGGCGGGCTCCGACCCGAACACCGAGGCCGCCAACGTGCCGGCGATCGACTTCCAGACCTGGCACACCTACCCGACGTACCACAACATCACCCCGCAGCAGGTCAACAACCTGATCAACCAGCACTGCGCGACGGCGGTGGCCAGCGGCAAACCTGTGCTCATGCAGGAGTTCGCCTACCCGGCACGCAGCGCGGCGGAGAAGGTCACCCGGTCGAACATCTACAGCGGCTGGGCCGACACCATCTACAACAACAACGACTGCGCCGGCTGGCTGTCCTGGCGGGTCGAGGGCAAGGTCGTGCCCCCGGCGACCAAACCGCACCCGCAGGACGACAACGTCAACCCGGCCACGTTCATCTGGCCGCCCGACAACGGCGAGGGCTTCTCCATCTACGGCGAACCCGACACGTCCAAGGTGCAGTACGACCCGGCGTACCAGATGTTCGCGACCCAGGCCGCACGCCTGATCGCCAAGAACGGCGGCGTCCTGCCGTCGTCGCCGCCACCGTCTCCCCCGGCCTCGCCGTCGCCGTCGCCGTCTCCTTCGGCCAGCGCCTCGCCGCAGCCGCCGGGCACGGTCAACGTCGACGACTCGGTCCAGGGCACCGGGCAGAACCAGTGGAACTACAGCGGCTGGACCCACTGCACCGCCTGCAACGAGACCGCCCCGGCGGTGTTCTACAACGCCAGCCAGAGCTGGAGCCTCAACGCCGGTGAGACCGCGACCCTGGCCTTCAACGGCACCCGGGTCGTCTACCGGGGCGTCACCGGCGCGACCCACGGCATCGCCGCGGTGTCGATCGACGGCGGCACCGAGGTGAACGTCGACCTCTACGCCGCCACCAAGACCGGCGACGTGGCGGTCTGGACCAGCCCGGTGCTGTCCGCGGGCAACCACACGCTGCGGATCCGCAACACCGGCACCAAGAACGCCAGCGCCTCGGGCACGGTCGTCACCCTCGACCGGGCCGTCGTCACCGGCGGGTCCACCACCTCCCCGTCGCCGTCCGCGCCGCCGGCCTCGCCGTCGCCGCAGCCGTCGACCAGCCCGCCGGCCACCGGCTTCGTCAAGGGCATCAACCTCAACGGGCCCGCGGTCGTCATCGAGGGCAACCAGTGGGTCAGCCAGACCACGGCCCAGTCCACCGGGTTCACCGTCTCCGGCGGCACCGCCCACACCAACACCGTCACGCCCAGCCCGCTGCCCGACGCCGCCACGGTGGACATGCTCCACACCGGGCTGCTCGGCACGGACCTGGGCACCATCACCATGAGCCAGACCGTGGCCAACGGCACCTACCAGGTGTACGTCTGGGAGATGGAGTCGGTGCAGGGCAACACCCGCCGGTTCAACGTCACCCTGGAGGGCATCCTCAAGGCCAGCAACCTCGGTGACCTAGCCCTGAGCCACTGGCGGGAGAACGGCGCGTACACCGTCACGGTGTCCGACGGCGTCCTCAACATCAACGTCACCGGCGCCTACGGCAAGCCCGCCATCATGGGCCTGGCCATCTACCGCATCTGACCGCTCCCCCGCCGGCCCGCCCACGCGGGCCGGCGCCTTACCCGAGATCGCCGTCTCGTGTCGGAACCTGAGGACTGACCTCGTTCTCCGATACGAGACGGCGATCTTTCCTGCGGCACTAGGCTGGGATCTGGTCCGCGATGTCGGGATGGACGTGGTACGGCGGGATGTGATGGTTCGCCACCTCAGTGAAGACGTCATCGCCGACGTGGCCGAGGTCGCCGCCGGCTGCGACTCGGTGGTGCGCGCCTGCAACGCCGCCGTGTCGGTGCTGCACGGCCACCTCGACGCCGCGGTCGACGTGCTGCTGCTCAGCCCCGGTCAGCTGTCGGTCGTCGCGTTCAGCGGCGCGTGGCAGGCCCCCACCGCGGTGCCGAGCCACTACGGCGTGGTCGGGCACGTGCTGGCCACCGGCCGGCCCACGGCGATCGACGACGCCTCCATCGCGTACGCGGGCCTGCACACCGGACGCCCCGTCGGCTCCGTGGTCTGCGCCCCGCTCAGCGAACCCGCCGACCTGCCCATCGGCGTGCTCAACATCGAGTTCGACCACGTCGTCGCCGAACCAGCCCGCTGGGCGGACGAACTCGCCGAAGTCGGCCGGCGGCTCCGGCGGCGCATCGACGAACTCGGCGGCCTGCCCCCCGAGTCACGGGCCGAGCTGCTGCTGCGCCACACCCTCGGCTTCGCCACCGCGCACAGCGGGGTGCAGCTGGCCGAGATGGCCTGCCGGGCCGCCGTCGAACTCACCGGCCTGGGCAGCGCGACCGTCCTCACCCGGCGGGTCGTCCCGGCGGGCCAGCCGCGGTATCCGCTCCGGCAGACCGCCGCCCACACCGCCACCGGCGCACACGACCTGCCCGTGCGCGTCGCCGACCTCCCGTCGCAGACCCTGGCCGCGCTGGTGGACGCCGTATGCCGGCACGGGGCCTCGCACACCCTGGGCGACCCGGCCGGCGAGGACGTCCGCGGCTTCGAACCGCTCGTGGAAGCCGGGGTGCGCACGCTGCTCGCCTTCCCGGTGCGCGCAGCGGCCCCCGAGCCCCGGCTCGACGTCGCGATGCTGGTGCTGGACGAGCTGGCGATACGCGTCGATCCGAGCACCGTCACCGTGCTCGAACTGCTGATGGCCAACGCCGCCGAATGCTACGAGCGCCTGGGCACGCTGCAGCAGATGCAGACCCTCGCCGAGACCGATCCGCTCACCGGCCTGCGCCACCTAGGCCCGTTCACCGAGCGGCTCGCCGCCACCCGGGCCGGCCGCACCGCCCTGCTCGTCATCGACGTCGACAACTTCAAACAGATCAACGACCGGCTCGGCCACGCCGAAGGCGACCGGGTGCTCATGGAACTGTCCGCCGCGATGCGCGAATCCCTGCGCCACGGAGACGAGCTGTTCCGGGTCGGCGGCGACGAGTTCGTCGCGGTGCTCGACGTGCCCGACGTCGCGGAGGCCGTCCGGGTCGCCGACCGGCTGGTCGCCGCGGCGCGCGACAGCGGCAGCGCGGTCAGCGTCGGCATGGCGCTGCGCCGGCCCGGCGAGCCCGCCCAGAGCACCCTGCGCCGTGCCGACCAGGCGATGTACACCGCCAAGCAGGACACGCAGTACTCGGTGTGGTCCGCGGAATGACCTGGTGTCCACGGGTATGCCGTGGAGACTGGGTGCATGGCCGACGTCCCGTCCCCCACGCTGTACCACCGATGGCTCGGCTGGCACGCCCCCGCGCTGCGCCGCGCGGCCGTGGTGGCCTGCCTCGGACTGCTCGCGGCGGCCGGGCTGGCCATGGTCACGACCTGGGAACTGGCCGCCATCGGCGGCTGGAACGTGATGGCGCTGACCTTCCTGTTCGCGACCTGGCCGATGATCATCAGGGCGAACGGCGCCACCACCCGCAAGCTCGCCGTACGGGAGGACGAGAGCCGGGGCTCCGCCACGCTGCTGCTGCTCGCGGCGAGCGTGGCCAGCCTGACCGGCGTCTTCGTCGCGCTCCGGCTGGCCGGGCTGAACAGCGGCTCGCTCCGCGGGCTGTTCGTCGCCGTCGCGGGGTCGACGGTGCTCGTCTCGTGGGTCGTGGTCAACACCGTGTTCACGCTGCGCTACGCGCACCTGTACTTCCGCTCGCCGGGCGGGGCCGTCCAGTTCGGCGAGCCGCAGCAGGAGCAGCCCGACTACCGCGACTTCGCGTACCTGGCGTTCACCATCGGCATGACCTACCAGGTGTCGGACACGACGCTGCGCAGCCGGCGGATGCGGCGGACGGTGCTGGTACACGCCCTGGTGGCGTACCTGTTCGGCGTGGTCATCGTGGCCGGAGCCATCAACCTCATCGCCGGACTGGTGAACTGACCAAGCCGACGCTCACGATCCTGTGGGCCGACCGGAACCATACGCATGCGAAGAGGTCTGCGGTACGCCGGCTGTGTGAGCAACCAAGAACCGCAGACCTCCGCGCCTCTGGGGCCGTCAGGAAGAGGCGTAGTTGACGAAGTAGCCGACCGAGTAGTTGGACGGCTCCACCCGAAGCGGGTTCAATGCCGGGTCGACCGCCAGATAGAGCTTGGCACTGAACCGGCGGCAGTCCGACCCCGCCGTGATCGGCAGGTATGTCAGCGAATGGACCTTCTTGTGGTGCTGGTCCCACGAGATCGCATAAGCCGTCGGGCTCCCCGTCACCACCTGACACACCTCGCCCGTCACCACGTTGCTGACCGTGACGACCGGGTAGTAGTGCCCAGCGGAGCCCTGGCCCTTGAGGCTAAGCGGTCCCCAAGTGCTCTGCGGGCAGCTGTCGGTGTAGTAGTAGCACGCGGTCAGCTCCGCATCGAGCACCAGCCGCACTGACGTCGTGCTGCTCGCCGCGGTCCAGGAGTTCGAGTGCAGCACGTACTCGGCGCTGCCTGCGGGCAGGCCAGCGCCGACGAACACACCCTCGTCGCCTGCCTGGCAGGTCGCCGGATACAGCACGCAGTCCTCCGCGGTCGACCAGATCGCCGAGCCCGGGTAGACCGACCCGGACAGCCACAGGTACGTCTGGCCGCCGGCCAGCGCGGTGAGGTAGTCGGCGTCGGTCGCGCCGCCCGCGCCCTTCTTGCTTCTGCCGAACAGGCGGCAGGTGTACTCCCCGTCGGCGGGCGCGGTCCAGAGCCAGTTCACCACCAGTTTGGTGATCTCCGGTTGGCCCGTGCTGTTCTGCGTGGTGTTGACGCCCCAGTCGTCGCCGCAGGAGATGCGGGCCGCGACCATCATGTTGCCGGTCGTGCTACTGGCCGCGGCCAGCCCTGCCTTCAGGGTGCGGGTCTCCCCGGCGGTCCACGCCTTGGTGATGGCGGCCAACTCCGTGTAGCCGACCTGCGGCACCGTCGTGTCGACGGCGAGGTCGTCCTGTGTGTACGCGTATGCGGGCTGCGCGCCCAGTGTCACGGCACAGGCCACGGCGACCAACACCGTTGCCATCGCCGCGCCTGCACGGCGCAGCAGGTTAGACATTCCCCCGTTGGTGGTGCGCACCATTCCTCCATGATCAGTTAGATCGGGTCATTATCGCCGCCTTCTCCACTACGCGCTGCCCCGCGAGGACCACATGCGGCGGACGCACCCACCCGCCGCATGGGGGCAGACACACATAGGCCCCGGTCCTCAGGCCGGGGCCAGGATGCCGTCCCACCCGTCACGCCTGCGCCCGCTCCCTATCGGGCGGTCGACAACGGCGTGCCCGTGGCGATGCGGACGCGCTTCGGATCGGCGAGCGCGCACGCCTCGCGCGGAGTTGCCCACGATCTGATGGGACGGCCCACCGCCGAGCAGCACCCGGGCCGGTCAGCCCCAGATCGCCGTGGCCCACTCCGGGTGGTCGATGAACGGGTTGCGGTTGTGCTGCCAGTTGTCGTAGATGACCTGGTTGCGGCGCTTCTCGAAGGCGTCCGGCGGGTCCTGCTGGTTCCACTGGAGCAGCACCGACAGCTTGCCGATGTACGGCACCGACCCGTTGCTGGTGGAGTTGTTCAGCTCCAGGTTGGGCCAGCCGTCCTCGCCCTCGTACCGGATGGCCATGTACATCAGCATCCGCGCGACGTCGCCCTTGACCGCGTTGCGCGGCTCCCACGAGTCGGTGTCGGTGTAGTTGCCCGGCGCCTCGCCGACCGCCGAACCGCCCAGGTCGAAGTCCTTGTTACCGCGGGTCGAATTGACCGTCACGTCCTCGGGGCGCAGGTGGTGCAGATCGGTGCCGGGGCCGGTCGCGGTGCCGAAGTCGCCGTGCGACTGCGCCCAGACGTGCTCGCGGTTCCAGTCGTTGACCCCGCCGCCGTTGGTCGTCTTGCTCTGCGAGCGCCCGCTGTAGATCAGGATGACGTTGGCGGCGTTGTTGGGATCCTGGTCGGTGGCCTTCAACCCCTCCCACACCTGCGCGTACGTGACCTTCGTCTGCGTCTTGATGATGTTGTGCAGCGCGGTGCGCAGCGCCGGCCCGGTCTTGCCGAGCGCGCTCGCGTAGTACGTGGGGTCGTACGGTCCGCTCGACCCGGTCGGCGCGGGCGACGGTGACGAACCGACGCCGAGGCTCATCGAGGTCGGGTCCTTGAGCCCGCCGTGCGAGAAGTACGCCGTCAGCGTGCCGGTGACGGTCACCTGCCGCCCCATCAGCCCGGGATTGCCCTGCAGCCCGAAGGCGCTGCGGTAAGCCGCCGTGACCTGGACATACAGCATGCGTGAAGTGCTCGACTCGGCCGCCGCGTCGGCGATCGCGATCGCGGTGTCGCCGGTGAACCCCGACTTGATCACGGTGTTCGTCGCGGTCGGCTGCCCGACGATGTAGCCCGCCACCGTCGCAGAGCGTCCGTCCTGAGCCGACAGTGCTGCGGCGACCGTCAGCGGGGCCGCCGCCGAAGCCGACATGGTGGCGACACCGGTGGCCACCGCGACCGCGACGGCCAGAGCCACAGCAAGCCGCTTGCCGCCGGCCGAAGTCACCTTCAAAGCACTCATGGCCAGAATGCTATGGGTCGTGGCGCGCGGGCAGAAGAGGCGTGCTGTCGCATCGCGACAGTTCACTCTCCCGGACCCCGTACGCCCTGCTCCGCCGGGCATTCCAGTTTGGTCATAACATCACCGGGGTCGGCGGCCGCCCGCCGCCGGTCAGGTCACTCGTCGGCGAACGCGTGCGGGAACCGCACCCACCGGCCGTCGTTCTGCTGCCAGGACTGGGTGCCCTCGGGCAGGTCACCGAGCGCGACGACGTGCGGCTGGCGCTCGACCACGTGCCGCAGGTGGACCAGGACCGCGTCCCCCTCCTCGGTGCTGCCGCCGTCGAGGAACTGCCAGTCGTCGTCCGCGTCGTGCACGACACCCGTCACCGTCGTCTCACCGGCCATGACACGTTTCGTCGTGTAGACCATGTCGTCCGGGCAGCCGCCGGCGAACAGCCACGGCTCCTCGTCGCGCAGCCGCCGCCACGGCCCGTCCGGGTGCTCGTCGTGCGGCAGCCAGAGCTGCGGCTGGACGTCGCGGCAGTGCTCGTCGACGCCGTCGTCCCAGGGGAAGCGGTGCTGCTTGTCCGGCCATACCAGCTGCAGGAACGCCAGCGGCGGCTGCTGGTAGAAGTTCAGCGCCTGCCCGAACAGGTCGCCGTACCAGGTGTTGTGGATGTATCTGACGGCCAGCGGGTAGTTGTTGATCACGTCGTCGACAAGGTCGCCGGGGCGGAACTCGCGGCCGTCCTTGACCAGGTCACCGGCCGCGTTGATCAGCTGCATGCAGGTTTCCATCCGCAGGCCGAAGACGGCTAGCTCCAGGCTGCGGTGGGTGTGCCATAGGCCGATCGAGTAGCCCCAGGCCGGCACGTGCTCCTGCTCCCGGACTCCGACGACGTGCCAGCCGTGGGAGTTCACGTCGCCGGTGATGCGGGCTTGGCGCTCGCTCGGCTGCGCGGGCGGGTCGCAGACGTGGCAGTGGCACGGGAGGGTGCGCAGGTCGCTGGGCATCGGTGCAGTGTAGGCGGGGGCAGGTGGCCCGCCTAGGCGACCTTCTACCGCCACTCCACGGGGCCCGGGATGACGGACTCTGCGGCGGCAATCGCCTCGGCCAGCGTGTGGAAGCCCTGCGAATCCGGCCAGAACGGCTTGCCCGCGTGGTGCCGGACGTAGTACAGGTGACCGTTCTCGTTCAGCTCCGGAACCTCGCCGGGTTCCAGGTCGTCGTCTGCGGCACCGATCTCGTACCAGAAGTCGTAGTCCAGCATGACCACGTATACCGCCGTGGGTGCGATGCCGTCATACATCCAGAGGCCCCTGGCCACGACTTCTTCCACCCGGCAAGGATGGCACGGGCCGACACCGCCCCGGCTCAACGGCCCGACAGGTGACGCGCACCGCCGGTGAACAACAGCGTGCGGCGGCTGTGATGCGACCGTTGACCACCGTGAACGACAGCGCGACTCGCACCCTTTCGCGGGCTCGCTGAACCCGCCCACGAAACCTCGTGACCTCGGCCTTTCGGTACATTCCGAATTATCTATGCAATCGGGTCCCGTGACCCTACGCTCGGCGCGGATGTCGGCTTGACGGGTGGCGGCTGATGTCTCGTCGGCCGGATCAGTGCACGTCGCGCCCACGGCGTGCGAACGGGATTCGGGTCCGACCCGAAGCCACCCGGCTCGGAGCGAACATGAAGCGAATGCTCAGCGCAGTCGTCGTCACGCTGACAGCAGTGTTCGGCATGGTGATCACCGCCGCGTCGCCGGCTCAAGCCCTCAGCCCGTGCACCTCGTACTCACACACCCAGAACCGCGGCGGCTACATGGCGTCCGTTCCAACGATCGGCAACGAGACCGACAACGTGAACTGCGAACTGTGGCAGGGCCGGACCGGCGACGCCGTCAAGGTGCTGCAGTACGCGCTCAACGAGTGCTACCTGAAGGCTTTCCCCCACCACAAGGTGCCCCTCATCGTCGACGGCGGTTTCGGCACGAAGACCCGTGAAGCACTGGAGTTCGCCCAGTACGTCCAGGGCATCTCGGTGGACGGGCGATACGGCCCGCAGACGCGGACCAACATGCTGTG
Organism: Catellatospora paridis; assembly: GCF_009720365.1. GTDB lineage: Bacteria > Actinomycetota > Actinomycetes > Mycobacteriales > Micromonosporaceae > Catellatospora > Catellatospora paridis. The sequence continues at coordinate 60,671 of NZ_WBZD01000043.1, forward strand.
GCCGCAGGATGGCGGCAGCACTGCGACCTGCACGTATCTTTGGTGAGGTGACGGTCCCGCTATCGGGTCACCGGGATTTCCGTGGGCAGCCGGGCCGACCGCCGTCAGCCCGGCTGCCAGGAGCCCACAGCCTCCTGAGCACCGGAGGATCACCACTTCCCGGGGCCGCTGACCTGGCCCGTCCAGGCTGAAGGCGCCGCCCGATGCAGGAGCGAACAAGGGTAGATCTCCACCTTCGAACTGCTCGGACCTCGCTGGGTGAAACGGCCTTGGCACGAGCGCATCGCCTCAGGTCGACAGCGACCGGATGAGACCTCCTGCGCCGATGATCTCGATCCCGACGAGGAAGCCGTCTTCGTCGAAGTCCAGGACGATGTCGCCTCTGCCCTTCCTCTCCACGACGACGTTCTCTCGCACGCCTCCGGCAGGCACGGGAAACAGCGACACATAGGCGGCGTCCGCGTCGGCGTCATGGTTGAGTTCGAGCGCTCGGGCACCCAGGTGAGGAATGGTCACGAACCCCTCGGTCCAGTGATCCTCGTCCAGCTGGTACGACGTGACCAGGAAACAGTCCGGCTCGTCGACGAAGCCAGGCTGGTCCCGCGTCTGCTCGATGCGCTCCTGCGCGCGCTGGTCTGATGAGTAGACGCCGAGGAGTTTGATGTCGTCGCCGCTCTGCTCATCCCAGGTCAGCTCGCCGTCTTCGGTGTGCTCGACAGTGCCGTCGAGGTTCCTGGCGTGCCTTACGTGCCAGAGGAGGTAAACCCGCATAGCCGAGGAGGCTAGTCCAGGGCGCGATCCTCAGACCGCCGCTTTTCGCACACGGTCCGCCGATCCGAGACGGCCCCGAAGTAGGTGCCTGCGCTACCGGTGGGGAGCCAGCGACCTCTTCCTCGTCATGGACGAGCCCGACCTGCGCACGACCTGCAGCCGCTACATCTGAGCGAAGCTGTCCATTCCGGTCAGCGTGAGGATCTCGGTCCGCACGTCCGCACATCCGGTTTTTACCAGCTCATCGAGTTGACCGGCGTTTTCGGGCTTGGCACCCTGCTGGTCGAAGAACGTCGCCAGGTTCGCCGCCAGGTTGACCTTCCGTCCGACTTCGGACCCGATCCCCTTGAGCACCGGGACCTGTTCCCGCAGGTAGGCGCAAAGGGCGTCGGCCGACAGAGACTTGCCTCCCGCTGCCGGCGCAGACGCAGACGCACCACCCGCTGGTGCCACTGCGGGCTCGCCCGTTTCAGAGCATGCGGCCAGGGACAGTGCGGCCACCATGAATACCTGAACAATCTTCAATCGCTTCACATTCGGGATCATGCCAGCTGTGGTCGTCGTACACAGCGTCAGATAGTCGCCTGTGGCGTCACTCCTTCACGTGGTAACGCACTCCGGCCGCACCACCGATGACCGGCTCGAAACCACTCCGCCGACGGCCGGCCACAGCGGTGGCACCTCGCCACGCGCCACTCACATGCCGCCCGTGATCGAAGCACCCTGCCGGGTGTTGTCCGGGCTCACTAGGCTGACGCGCCATGGAGGTCATCATCCCGGTCATCATCGTTCTCGCCGTCGTCTCGTTTCTCTGGGGGCGAGCTCATGACAGCTGGTTCGCGAAGAAGATCGGCGAGGAGGTGCGCGGGCAGACCCCACCTCGACAGGTGTCTCAGAATGACCCGGTCGTCCTGTTGGAGAAGCTGCACCGGCTCAAGGAAGCCGGCGCGTTGACCGATGCCGAGTACGAAGTCCAGAAGGCACGCATCCTCGGCGGGTGACGGCTCCGGCGCTGAGCATTGCACACCGGCTGCTTCAGCGGGCTCTGCCGCCGGGCGTACACGGCGACCTCGTCCGTCCGATCCAAGACTCGGCGTCGCCGCCTGACATCGAGGTCAGAGCGAGTACGGGTAGATCGCGACCCGCTCCTGCTCGATGACCAGTTCCACCCAGGTGCCATCGGTGTCCTCCGGCATGGAGCCTTCGACGTCGAGGAGGATCTGCCCACCGGCCAGGTCCAGCGCGGCGGCACCGTGCTCCAGGTGACGGAGCTTCCCGCGGAGCACCACACAGTGTCCTTCGGCGCCCACACCCGGCTCGCACACAGTTGACGACCTCGCGTTGCGCCCCCAGCCGATCACGGCATCCACGGTCCACTCGACGTAGTAACCGCCGGAGGCGGCATCCCGATCACCGACCCACACGGCTACAGCACGACCGACCGGCGTCTTGATCCGAGCCAGGAGCAGGCTTCGTGAACGGTTCTCGAAACTCTCGACCTCGACGAGCACCTGCCGATGATGCACGATGACATGGGCCGTCGGCGGACCAATTGACGGTGCCGCAGGAGCACGGCGGCCGACGTCGTCTCGCAGGCTGAAGTCGTAGTCGGCATGGGCGGATACCGAGACTAGGCGACCTCCGGTCACTCCCGCCGGGGGCGATTCAGCGTCACGAATCTTCTTTGAGACGCGTTCCGTGGTACGGCTGGGCCGGGCGCTGGAAACACGCGCCGGATGCACGGCTGGCGACGGTGCGGACGTGCTCGAATCCGAGCGCGGCGTAGTAAGCGTGCAGGTCGGCGTTGGTGGTCCACGCATCGAGGCGCAGCCAGAGGACTCCGGCGTCGTAGGCGCGTCCGGCAGCCCAGTCGAGCAGCTCGGAACCCAGTCCGGAACCGGCGTGCGCGAGGGGGACCATCATCTTCGAGGCGTAGAGGGCGTTGCCCGGATCGTCGGCGGGGTGCCAGAGGGTGTCGGCGTCCGGTGCACGATCGGACTTCCACAGCCCGTCGAGGTCGGCATATGCGGTCAGGGTTATCGACGCCGCCGCTGTGTCGCCCTCGTACGCCAGCCAGGTCTGCCCTGCTTGGATAGCTGCGGCGATGGCCCAGCGCGGCCACGGGGTCTGCCATTGGGCCTGCCCGCGCTCGGCCAGCCAGGCCGCGCGCTGCGTGCGCCAGTCAAGGATGGTGTCAATATCGCCCATCCGTGCGCGGCGGATGATCATCGGCGGAGCCGAGTGATGGTCTCGATGTCGCCGTGGGCCGAGACGAGCCGGACCTTGTCAGCGGCGAACGCTGCGGCGGAGATGCGCAGCGGACGGTCGGCGGTGTAGCCGGTCAGCACGTTGTGCAGCACTGGCGTGCCTGCCGCGACGGGGATCTGCAGTAGGGCGGCTTCTATGGGCGTGGGCATGCGGGCGCTGGTGGTGGTCAGGGCGGCGACCTGGTGGTAGCCGCGCTCCCTGAGGAGTTCGGTCGTGCCCTGGGCGATGTTGTGCGGGCTGAACAGTTCCGGGGAGTCCTGGATCGAGTGCGGCACGCCGTCGACGAAGCGCAGGCAGCGTCGCACCGCAGCCGTGCTGCCCGTCTCGACGTGCAGCAGAGCGGCGAAGTCGGCCGGCATCGGCTCCACACGGGTGGAGAACTCCTGGCTGGGCTCGTGGCCTGCTCTCGCACGGTGCGGAAGAACAGGTCGGCCTCTGACGTGGTGCTCATCGGCTGGTCGTCGCGCCACGCGTACGCCTCGATCATCACCTGTTCGCGGACGAACACCCCGCCGCCACGGCCAGGGCGGCGCTCGACCAGCCCCGCCGCCTGGAGCATTCGATTCAGCTCCGCGTAGCTGCCCAAGGTTGCACTTGCCGCTGACATCGAATACACCTAAACGGAAGGCTGCTCGCATCTCGCTCCTGGCGCCGCCACCTCCTTGCAGAACTGATGACGAATTTCGCGGATGCCGACATCGACCAGATGCATGAGGAAGTCTCCCCGGTCGAACTCCCCAAAAGCGGACCCGAACGCCTCGGTAGCTTTCTCAAAATCAGAGGATGTCGAATCTGTTGGCTCGATTGCGGGCGGCGGATTACTGCTATCTTTGCCAACCAACCCACCCACGTACCAAAGGTGCAGCAATGGCGACATGTCTACATAGATAAAGCTGCACGTTGTCATCACTTTGTCGCGTGCCGCGTTGGCTCGCGCAACGCAATCATCGAATTCCGGAAAGGCTGGAAGAATCAATGAGGCACGATTATAGAGTTCTGCAGAACCCCAAACGGTGAGGTGGTCGCGTATCCCCTGCACTCTCATCCGATCGGTCATATATTGACGCGGTGCCCGTTCGCATTCCGCAGGTTGCCCATCGCGCCCAGCGTTCGTAACGGAAGACAAGAACACTCGAGAAGGAGGTTCGCCAAACGTTTCCGTCACGCAGTGCTGCAGAGTTCTGAGTGAGCTCTTGAGACCGGACAGGCCATCGAGGAAGTCGGAATAGATGCGCCCACGTGCCTCGCGGATCTGAGCCATACGGTCGGCTTCGGCTTGCGCGCTCACAGCCGCTAGCTGCGCTTCGATGGTTGCCTGAGTGGCTGCAATCGTCAAGAGCCCGCCGACAAGCGCCCCGACTAATGAAGAAATAATCGACGTCACGGCTGAGGAACCGATTGGACCACGGATCCATCTGGTGACACGGGTCGCCAGTCGAGATTGCGCGGCAGAGTTCAGTTCCCACGTCGCGAACCTGCCACATTTGCCACTGCAGGCTCGTCGGGCGCGGCGCCGCCCGTGTCAGCCGAAGAGGACCCTTCCATGGCTGGCTAGAGTATCGACCCGCCGCAAAGGAAGAGTATGCGCAACCACACTCACACCGGCCCAGTCCGGTAGACCATACGGCAGCGACGATCCATGTCGGATACTCGCTCGATACCTCTCGTTGTCAGCGGGATGACAGCTCAGGGGTCGTGCCACGTTCGGCCGGGCGGCCGACGAGCGCCGCGAAGTCGGCCTCGTTGCGTTCGGCGAGCCGGGTGTAGACCAGGCCGGCCCCGGCCAGGAACGGGAACGACAGGACGCCGAGCAGCAGCCACGGCAGCGGCATCCCGGCCACCGACACATGCGTGCCCGCAGGCCACAGGCTGAACAGCAGCGGCAGCCCGCCGAGCGCCACCGCGACGACCGCGGCCAGCCGCAGCGCGAGCCCGAGCTGCACGCGCATCAGTTCACGCACCAGCGCGTCGCCCATCGCCGTCTGGTCGACCAGCTCGTCGTGCGCCCCGGGTCGCGGCCGGACCCGGCGGTGTGCGGCGAGGTCGACGCGTACTCGATCACTCACATCGGCCACGCTACAGCCGCGATGTTTCGGATTTGCGCTGCGTTTCCGGGGTGTGCAGCGTTTCGGGGGCGTGTAGGCGCAGCAGCATCGCGCCGACCGCCCCGGGCACGCGCCGCCGGGTGGCCAGGGACACCGACACCATGACCGCGAACGCCAGCGGCACCGTCCAGGCGGCGGGTTGGGCCAGGAGGTCCGCGGCCAGGCCGGGAGGCGGCGGCACGAAGATCGTCCAGAGTACGGCGACGACGGCACTCCCGCCCCCGGCCAGGATGCCAGCGGCGGCTCCTGCCGCGGTCAGTCCCCGCCACCAGATGCCGAGCACCAGCATCGGGCAGAAACTCGACGCGGCCACGGCGAACGCGAGCCCCACCACCTGCGACACGTTGAGCCCGTGTACGGCCAGGGCCAGGCCCATCGGCACCGCGCCCGCGAACAGCGCCGCCACGCGGAACAGCGGCAGCGGACCCCATACGGCGAGCCGTCCCCGGCCGAGCACGTCGTTGGCGAGCACCCCGGCGACGCTGGTGAGCAGGCCGTTCGAGGTGGACAGGAAGGCGGCGAAGGCGCCCGCGGCGACGAGCGCGCCGAGCGCGTCGGCGGCCAGGCCCGGTCCGAGGGCGGCGGCGGGCAGCAGGAGCACGACGGTGTCGTTGCGGCCGGTGGCCAGTTCGGGGGTATAGACGCGGCCGAGCACCCCGTACACCGTAGGGAACAGGTAGAACAGGCCGACGAGGCCGAGCACGATGGTGGTGGTGCGCCGGGCGGAGCCGCCGTCGGGGTTGGTGTAGAAGCGGGCGAGCACGTGGGGCAGGCCCATGGTGCCCAGGAATGTCGCCAGGATCAGCGAGTACGTGGCGACCATGCCGCCGGCGGGGGCCAGCCAGGCGTCGTCGACGGGGATGGCGGGCCGGCCGTCGTCGTTCCAGCGGGCCAGCAGGAAGAACGCGGGCACCGCGATCGCGGTCAGCTTGAGCCAGTACTGGAACGCCTGCACGTAGGTGGCCGAGCGCATGCCGCCGAACGCGACGTTGCCGGTGACCACCGCGCCGACCAGCACTACGCCGACCCAGCTCGGCGCGCCGGTGACGATGCGGAACGTCAGGCCCGCGCCCTGCAGCTGTGGCAGCAGGTAGAACCAGCCGATGAACAGCACGAACGCGGTGGCGAGCCGGCGCAGCCGGGGTGAGGCGAGGCGGGCTTCGCAGAAGTCGGGCAGGGTGAACGCGCCGGAGCGCCGCAGCGGCGCGGCCACGAACAGCAGTAGCGCCAGGTAGCCCGCTGCGAATCCGACGGGGTACCAGAGCATCTGCGCGCCGTACGCCAGGATCAGCCCGGCGACGCCGAGGAAGCTGGCGGCCGACAGGTATTCCCCGCCGATGGCGGCGGCGTTCTGCGTCGGGCTGACCATCCGCGACGCGACGAGCAGGTCCGACGTGCCGCGCACCAGCCGGATCCCCCACGCGCCGATGGCGACCGTCGCCACGGTGACGGTCGCGATCGCGAGCAGGGCATAGGCATTCACGGCCGCTGGATCGTACCCGAGGCAAGCCCACCTTCTGGCCGAAGGAAGGGCACCTTCTTAACGCTCTGGGTAGAGGAAGGGCACCTTCTTAACTCTGGCGACGCGGAGCAGCAGGATGCGGTGGGCGTCAGTGTCCGGCTTCGAGGCGGGTGCGCAGCCAGCGCAGGGAGGCTTCGCCCTGGGCGCGCTGGAAGGCGCGCACCGTCGGGATGCCGGGCGGCGCGGGCCGGCGGGCGGCGTCGAGGAAGTAGCCGGTCATCCCGGCGAGCACGCCGGTCACGTCGGCCGGGCGCGCGCCCAGCGGGGCGGTGTGCGCGGCGAGTAGGGCGTCCACGTCGTGGCCGCCGAACAGGTTCACGTTCACCATGATCATCATGCTGTCGAGCCAGGCCGGGCCGACGCATGCCCACGGCCAGTCGACGACGGTGACCGTGCCGTCGGGGCCGACGAGCAGGTTGTCGGCGCGGATGTCGGTGTGCGCGACGGTCTCGCCGTCCAGCGCCGCCACACCCGCGGCCCCCAGCTCGATCAGCTCGGGCAGGCGCGCGACGGCCCACGGGTCGAGGTCGTCCGGCGGATCGGTGGCGAGGCGCTCCCAGCCGCGCAGGTCGTTGCCGAGCAGGGCAGCCACGGTCGGCAGGTCGGGTATCGGGCACGGGGTAAGGCCCGTGGCGAGCATGCCCAGCGTATCGAGCACGGCGTCGAGTTCGGGGGCCGTCCACGGTGTCACCGGGTGCCTGCCCTCCACGTCCTGCAGCACCAGCGCGATCCAGCCGCCGTCGTCGAAGCAGCCGAGCAGCCGCGGCGCGGGCACGTTCGGCGGCAGGGCGGCGGTGACCAGCGCCTCCTGGCGGTGCAGCTGCACCGAGCGCTCGTTCTGGGCGGTGCTGACGGCTTTGACGAAGGCGCGCCGGCCACCGGCGGTGCGGACCCGGTCGGCGGTGCCCGGCGAGAAGCCGCCCTGCTGCGTCACCGCCTCCACGATCCGGTCGCCCAGGATCGTCTCCACCTCTGCCTGGACGTGTTCCGGCACGTCCGCCCACCCGATGCGTACCCCGCTCGCCACTGCCATCGGCAGATCCTCGCACCGGCGTGACCTGCCGTGCAGCCTGTTTTCCCCCGTTCGTGGTCGACCGGGTGGTCGCCGGTGCGGCGTCGCGGGGGTGGAGCGTGGGGGCGGGGCGTGGCACGATCGCTGCCATGTACCCAGCGCTGGGCGCCGCCGCCGTGGCGGCCGTCATCGCCGCGACCGCGGTGGTGATGATGCGCGGCCGTCGCCGGGTCGTCACGCCGGAGGAGCGGGCGACGTACCAGGTGCTGCATTTGGCGACGCTGGCCAGCGAGCCGCTGCGGCAGGGCTTGCGCGACGAGACCGCAGCGTCGGCGCTGAAGCACCTGCGCACCCTGGTCGGCGCGGCCGGGCTGGTGCTCGCCGACGGCACCGGTTTCCTGGCGCACGACGGCGCGGGCGGCCACCACCGCGAGGCTCTGCTGGCCGCGGCGCAGCGGGCGCTGTCCAGCGGCCGGCCGGTGCTGCTGCGACCCCAGGAGCTGACCTGTGTACGGCTGGACTGCCCGGTGCGCGGGGCTGTCGCGGCACCGGTGTCCAAACCCGACGGCGGCACCGCCGGGGCGCTGGTCGCGGTGACCGAAGCCCGGCCGACGCCGGGTCTGGTCCGGGTGGTGCTGGAGACCGCGCACTGGGTCGGGCTGCAGCTGGAGCTGGCCGAGTTGCAGGAGGAGCGGGCCCGCTCGGCGCGGGCCGAGGTGCGGGCGCTGCGGGCGCAGATCAGCCCGCATTTCGTCTACAACGCGCTGACCGCGATCGCCTCTTTCGTGCGCACCGATCCCGAGCAGGCCCGGGAGCTGATCCTGGAGTTCGCCGAGTTCACCCGGTACTCGTTCCGGGCGCACGGGGAGTTCACCACGCTCGCCGAGGAGCTGCGCTCGATCGACCGCTACCTGACCATCGAACGGGCCCGGTTCGGCGAGCGGCTGCAGGTGCGGCTGCGGGTCGCGCCCGAGGTGCTGCCGGTGGAGGTGCCGTTCCTGTGCCTGCAGCCGCTGGTGGAGAACGCGGTGCGGCACGGGCTCGCGCCGAAGCCGGGTGTGGGCACGATCCGGATCATCGCCGCGGACGCGGGTGCGGACTGCGAGATCATCGTGGAGGACGACGGCGTGGGCATGGACCCGGCGGTACTGCTGAACGGCGACGGCACGGTGGACGGCGACGGCGGGCAGCATGTGGGGCTGGGCAATGTGGACGACCGGCTGCGGGCGGTGTTCGGCGACGCGTACGGCCTGGTCGTGGAGACGGCGCCGCAGGCCGGCACCCGGGTCAGCCTGCGTATCCCGAAGTTCCGGGGTGGCGCGGTCATGAGCGAGCCGACCACGGCCGGGCGGCCCGCCGCCGGGCGCGACGGGAGGCGGGCGTGACCGGCCGTCCCGCGTCCCCGCCGCGGCTGCGGGTGCTGGCCGTCGACGACGAGCCCCCGGCCCTCGACGAGCTGCTCTACCTGCTGCGCAATGACCCCCGCGTGGAGTACGTGCACAGCGCCGCCGACGCCGCCGAGGCGCTGCGGGTGCTGCACGAGAACGACGTGGACGTGGCGTTCCTCGACATCCGCATGCCGGGCCTGGACGGCATGGACCTGGCCCGGGTGCTGCAGCGCTTCGCCCGCTCCCCTGCCGTCGTGTTCGTCACCGCGTACGACGACCGGGCCGCGGACGCCTTCGACCTGGGCGTCGTCGACTACGTGCGCAAGCCGGTGCGCGCCGAGCGCATCGCGGAGTCGCTGCGCCGGGTGCTGTCCGAGCGCGCGGCCGTCGAGGACCGGCCCGCGGCCCCGCCCGAGGCGAGCCCGGCCGGCGGGGATCCGATGATCCCGGTGGAGCTGGGCGGCGTGGTGCGGCTGCTGCCGCGCTCGTCGGTGTGCTGGGTGGAGGCGCAGGGCGACTACGCCCGCCTGCACACCACCGACGGCTCGCACCTGGTGCGCGTGTCGCTGACGCAGCTGGAGGAGCGCTGGACCGACGCCGGTTTCCTGCGCATCCACCGCTCCTACCTGGTCCGCCTGGACCTGGTCACCGAGCTGCGGCTGACCGGCTCCGGCTATGTGGTGTCCGTCGGCGGCCGCCAGCTGCCGGTCGCCCGCCGCCACACCCGCGTACTCAAGGACCGCCTCATCCGCCCCGCCAAGCAGCACTGGGGCTGACGGGCGGCCGCGTCACGCAGCCACCTGCGTGAATCTGTCGTCGCGTTGACCGCCCTACCGACGCGCCATAGCCTGCACTCGACGATCTCCAAGACGTGGGGCCTGAGTCGTCAAGAGTCCGGGGAGGACCACATGCGTTTCGGTGGACGGCTGACGATACTGATCGCTTCGGTGCTCAGTCTGTTGCTCCTATCTGGACAAGCCGCTCAAGCCGCTTATTACAACACGTACACCGACATCGCCAGCACGCCCGATACGAGCTGCTGCACGGGGGTACAGGGGTTCGCCGCCGGAGCCACCTACCTCTACTCGGTCAAGAACCACACCGACTACGACGACGTCTCCGTCATCTACCGTGTCCACAAGACCACCGGCGAGCGGGTGCTGATGACCAACGGCACCAATGGCGGGTCGACCAACACCTGGCTCGGGCACGGGAACGACATGACGATCGTCGACATCGACGGTCAGCACCATCTTTTCGTCGTCACCATGAACAGCAGCGGCGCGCAGCTCGTGAGGCTCCGCTACGAAGGCACCACCTACTACCACTCCGGGTCGTACCAGCTGCGCCTCAACGGGGCCGTAGCGGCGCCGTCCGGGATAAATCGCGTCTCGGTGACCAGCACCGCGATCACGTTCATGTTCAAGAGCGGGCGGACGATCTACAACGGCAGCCTCCCGCTGCGCGCCTCCTCCGGCACCATCGACCTGACCAGAGCGTTCGACCTGCAGGTCGACGGTGCCCTGGTCAACGGTGCCACGGTGCCGGACCTGGGGACGTTCGCCAACCAAGGATTCTTCTACGACGCGGCCAAGAAGGTCCTCTACTACCCGCTGACCAAGGACAACCGCAGCATCGTGCTCGTCTACCGGAACGTGTCGCCGACGACGACAGGGACCGCGCCCGCCGCCACTGATCTGTCCTTCCGCATCACATCTTCGGCATACTCGACCAAGTTCGAGATCGAGGGCGTCGGGATCAGCGACGGCAAGCTGTACTTCAACACGAACCGGGCGAACTCGAGCGGTGCCCACGACGGGGTCCACGTGTTCAACGGCTACGTCGCGGCCTAGGCGTACGACCCCGCTCACCGGAGCAGCCGTCGGCTATGGACCACAACCGGCGGCTGCTCCGCGAGACGAATTCCGGCTGACCCTGGTGCGCCCCGGTTCCGTGGCGAAATGCCGGTGACGTCGATCAGAGCGTCGCGGCCAACCGAGCTGTGAGTCTCCTCTATCGGGTGATACGCGGGTGTTTCGGCCGACTGCGGCTATTGCATCGTGAATACTGCCGAAGTCGCCAGTGGGAGAACCTGATGCCTTCAAGAGATCGCCGCGCCCGTCGCCGAGGTTCCATCAGGACCTGGCTTCGCCGGCACCGCACAGCTGTGGTCTCCACGTCCTCGGCGATCATGCTGCTTGTCATCGGGGCGATCGTCGCCCCGATCGCAGACCGCCTGGTCGAAGCGACCTGGCCGGCGCCCACGCCCACACCCTCCACCGAGGCCAAGCTGGTGACCATCGCCCAGTGGCCGCCGGAGGATCCCTATCTGTGCGATCACACGATCGCCGTCGCCGGGGCCGGCCCGAACCTGCCTGACACGCTCACCCCAGCTGAGGTCGAGGACGTCAGAAACATGGCGCTTCGGCAGCTCGATGCCGTCGTCTGGTATCACGGCGTGCTCAACATGACGCTTACCGGCGTCAACAGCGAACCGCTGCTGATTCTCGGCGTTGAGCCCGAAGTGTTCACCCGTCGTGACGTCGTTCCTGCCTGGGGCCTGGAGGCGGAACCCGGCTGCGGCGGACCGTCCCAGGTCCGCAATCTGCAGGCGGTGCTCGACCGAGGCTCGGTCACCGACCTCGGCGTCGTCGACGGCGGCATGGACAACCCGCAGGCCAAAGCAGCCCCGTTCGGACGCACGTTCACGGTGTCGCGTGGGGACGCCGCCGACATCAAGCTCGACGTCTACGCCTGCGAGGGACTCTACGAGTTCGGCGTCCGGATCAGCTATCTCGATGCCGACCGCGAACTCACCACCTGGGTCGGCACCCCCGACAAACCGCTGCGCCTGTTCGGCGGCTGGAATGGCGTACGCCGATTCCACAGCCAGTTCGGCGGTCCCGTCCTGCCCGGCGCGCTCCCCGGCGCCCCGGGCAGCCCGCTGCCTTCGGGACCTCCCGATGCCGCCGCACAGGCCTGCGCGAAGAACCACTGACCTGCGACTGTGCGCGTACGCGATCGGGGTTGCGCGTCGACACGTCGGGCTACCGCGTTTCACGAACAGGTCAGGATGGATCACCCCTGCTGGAGGATCCGGACCGGGTTGCCGAACGGGTCGCGGATGCCCATGTCGGTGCCGTAGAAGTGGTCGATGGGCTCCTGGGTGAAGTCGTTGAAGCCGCCCGCTTTGAGGTTCTCGTACAGTCCCCGCACGTCGTCGGCGAGCAGGACGAGGCCGGTCAGGGCGCCCTTGGTGATCAGCTCGCGGAGCTGCTCGGTCGTCGCTTCGTCGTGCAGCGGCGCACCTGGCCGCTCCAGGGCGATCTCGGTGCCGTCGGCGCCGGGGACGCGGACTGTCAGCCAGCGGTATGAGCCCTGCTTGACGTCGTTGCCCTTCTCGAGCCCGAGTTTGTTCACGTAGAAGTCCAGCGCCTCGTCCTGATCGAGGACGTAGATCGACGCGACGTTCAGCTTCGTGATCATCTCTGGTTCTCCTCGGTGCACGGTGATCGACGTATCGCCAGGCTAGGCGAATCCTCTCGACCTCGGCTTATCCAGAACTGCTCGATCGGGTCGCGGCCGCCCGTGGTCGGGTGTTGGCCATGAGGGCGCAGTGGGGCACGCCCACGGGTCGGTGTCCGCTGCGGTATCCCGACGGCGTCTGCCCGACGATCTCCCGGAACGTCCGACTGAAGGTCCCGAGGCTGGAAAAGCCGACGTCGAAGCAGACGTCGGTGACGCTGCGGCCGGTCTCCCGCAGCAGGAACATCGAGCGCTCCACCCGTCGCCGCTGGAGATAGCGATGCGGCGTCTCGCCGAACACGCCGCGGAAGCGGCGGCTGAAGTGCGCCGGAGAGAGGTGGGCAACCGCCGCGACGGCACGGACGTCGAGCGGCTGGGCGTAGGCGCGGTCCATCGCATCGCGGGCGCGGAGCAGACGCCGGTTCAGTTCCTCGACCTCTCGGCTCACGCCGCAATGCTATGCGGGTGGGAGCGCTGCCGTTCGGCGCGCGGGCAGGCACCGCTGGGCGCGTGTGGTCGACCGCTCGGCGCGCACGCCGCGCATGTCCGCTTCGGCCCGTTCACAGATCCACGCGCCGGTCCCTAGCCTGCGGGCAACCGCACTGTGACCCGTTGCACACACGTCGACGTGCCACGTTGCACCCTCTCCCCAACCGAGGCTGGTGATATATGAGCACCGACGCTCCGGACCGCTACGAGCGCATCGCGGAAAGCCCCGAGTTCGCCGGGCTGCGCCGCTCGCTGCGGCGCTTCGTGTTCCCGATGACGATCGCGTTCTTCAGCTGGTACGCCCTGTACGTGATCCTGTCGGCGTACGCGCGCGACTTCATGGGCACGATCCTGTTCGGCAACATCAATGTGGCGCTGGTCTTCGGGCTGCTGCAGTTCGTGACGACGTTCCTGATCGCCTGGCTGTACGCCCGCTACGCCGACCGCAAACTCGACCCCGTGGCCGAGGACCTCAACGCCCGCATCCAGGCCGGCGAGTTCGACGCCGACCCGCAGCCTGAGGAGGTCAAGGCATGAGCGCCCGTACCCTGACCATCGTCCTGTTCGTGGTCTTCGTGTTGATCACGCTGGCCATCACGATCTGGGCCAGCCGGCAGACGAAGACGGCGACGGACTTCTACGCCGGCGGCCGGTCGTTCTCCGGGTTCTCCAACGGCCTGGCGATCGGCGGCGACTACATGTCGGCGGCGAGCTTCCTCGGCATCGCCGGCATAATCGCGCTGTCGGGCTACGACGGCTTCCTCTACTCGATCGGCTTCCTGGTCGCCTGGCTGGTGGCCCTGCTGCTGGTCGCGGAGCTGCTGCGCAACTCGGGCAAGTACACGATGGCCGACGTGCTGGCGTTCCGGATGCGCCAGACGCCGGTGCGCGTGGCCGCCTCGATCTCCACCATCGTGGTGTCGATCTTCTACCTGCTGGCGCAGATGGTCGGCGCGGGCGCGCTGGTGGCGCTGCTGCTGGGCATCAAGCCCGGGGCGCACTTCCTGGGCATGGACGCCGACACCGCGAAGATCGCCACGATCATCTTCATCGGCATTCTCATGATCGTGTACGTGACCGTCGGCGGCATGAAGGGCACCACGTACGTCCAGATCGTGAAGGCGTTCCTGCTGATGGTCGGCGCCGCCCTGATGACGGTGCTGGTCCTGGCGGCGTTCAAGTTCGACCTGTCCGGGCTGCTCGGCGAGGCCGCGGCGAAGTCCGGCAAGGGCGCGGCGTTCCTGGAACCCGGCCTGCGCTACGGCAAGGAAGTGGCCGGGGACGCGGCGCAGACCTTCTACAACAAGATGGACCTGCTGTCGCTCGGCATCGCACTGGTGCTCGGCACGGCCGGCCTGCCGCACATCCTGATCCGCTTCTACACGGTGCCCAACTCCAAGGCCGCGCGTAAGAGCGTGCTGTGGGCGATCGGCATCATCGGCACCTTCTACCTGATGACCCTCGCGCTCGGCTTCGGCGCGGCGGCACTGGTCGGCGGCGAGGCCATCACCGCCCAGGACAAGGGCGGCAACACCGCAGCCCCGCAGCTGGCCCAGGTGCTCGGGGAACGCTTCCTCGGCGGCACCACCGGCGGCGCGGCGATGCTGGCGATCATCGCGGCGGTCGCGTTCGCCACCATCCTCGCCGTCGTCGCCGGTCTGACACTGGCCTCGTCCAGCTCGCTGGCGCACGACATCTACGCCAGCGTCATCCGCAAGGGACAGGTCAGCGAGGGCGGCGAGGTGCGGGTGGCCCGCATCTCGGCGTTCGCCATCGGCGCGGTCGCGATCGTGCTGGCCATCTACGCGCAGAGCCTCAACGTGGCGTTCCTCGTCGCGCTGGCCTTCGCGGTGGCGGCCTCGGGCAACCTGCCCGCGATCCTGTACTCCCTGTTCTGGAAGCGGTTCACCACCGCGGGCGCGACCGCGGCCATCTACGGCGGTCTGATCACCGCCGTGGTGCTGGTGTTCTTCTCGCCGGTCGTGTCCGGCAGCCCGACCGCGATGTTCCCGAACTCGGACTGGCAGTGGTTCCCGCTGTCGAACCCGGGCATCATCTCGATCCCGGTCGGCTTCCTCTGCGGCTGGCTGGGCACCGTCCTGTCCCGCGAGCCCGCGGACCCGCAGAAGTACGCCGAGCTCGAGGTGCGTTCGCTGACCGGCGTCGGCGCGCACTGACCCCCGGCACAGCACGAGGGGCGCCCCGGTCGGGGCGCCCCTTTCTCGTATGCTCAGCCGCGCGTCGGCGGCGCCGCGGTGATGGTGGAGACGAAGTGCGCCAGCTTCTCGTTCGACAGGTGCTGGGCCAGGTCCGCCTCGCTGATCATGCCGATGATCTGGTGGTCCTCGATCACCGGCACCCGGCGGATCTTGTGCTGCTCCATGGTCTTGAGGATCTCGTCCTCGTCGGCCTTGGCATCGACCCAGATCGGCGTGCCCTTGGCCATCTCGATGCAGGTCATCGTGTTGGGGTCGCCGCCCGACGCGATGCACTTGATGACGATGTCACGGTCGGTGATGATGCCCCGGAGCTTGTCGTCGCTGCCGCAGATCGGCAGCGAGCCGACGCCCATGTCACGCATCAGCTGGGCGGCGCGGGCCAGTGTCTCGTTCTCGGGCACGCATTGCGCGCCCAGGTGCATGATCTGCTTAGCCGTGGTCATGATTACCCCCCTGTAGCCAGTCCCCTGGGGTCATCCTGCGCTTCCAGCCTACGGCGGCGCGGCTTAATCGACGGACATGATCGCCGGGTGGCGGGCGTCGTCGACCTTCGCCACCAGGTCGGCGAAGGTCTGCGGAGCCACCTCGGCGGCGTAGCGGGCATACGCGGGCAGGGTCCAGGCCAGCTCGGGCGGGGTGTGCCGGGCCAGCGCCGCCGGCGACATCACCAGGTGCGCGGCCAGCTCGAACGGCAGCCCCGAGCCGAGCAGCAGGTCCCCGCTGACCAGCAGGACCGCGCCCGGCGGCAGGGTGAGGTAACCGGCCCGGGTCGCCCGGTCGCGCACCGGATCCCACAGCGTCGGCAGCACCCGGCCGGTGCCGCCCGGCCCGAGCGGGTCGAGCACCTCCCGCCGCAGCCCGGCCTCGTCGAACCAGCCCTCGTAGTAGGCGTAGGGATCGGTGCGGCCGAACTCGAACCGCACCGACCTCGGGCGCAGGAAGTCGACGGTGCGCACGTGCAGCACCTCGTGCCCGAGCGCGCGCAGCGGGTCGACCAGCGCCTCGGCCAGCCGGTCCGGCCCGGCCGCGGGCGCGCCGTCCACCGCCACCCGGGTCCACCCGTCCGGCTCGGCGATCTTGGCGATCCGCTCGACCAGCTCGCTCACCAGGCCCTCTGGCGTCACCGACCGCACACGCATCCGACTACCCTACCGACGGCCACTGTGGAGCATGGGACGATCACCGGCATGGAGATCGCGCGCGAGGTCGCCCCCGTGTACGCAGGAGAATCGCCCCCGGACTCCTGGGCGGCGGCGCTGTTCCTGGCCGGGCCGACCCCGCGCTCGCCCGACGTGGCGTCCTGGCGTCCGGAGGCCCTGGACCTGCTGGAAGAGCAGTGGAAGGGCCCGGGGCGGCTGGTGGTGTTCGTGCCGGAGCGGCCCGAGGGCGGTATGCCGCACGGCTGGCTGCGCCAGGTGCAATGGGAGGACGCCTGCCTGCACCTGTCCGACACGGTGCTGTTCTGGGTGCCCCGCGACCTGGCCACGCTGCCCGGCTTCACCACGAACGTCGAGTGGGGCCGCTGGGAGTCCAGCGGCCGGGTGGTGCTCGGCGCGCCGCCCGACGCCCCCGGCCTGCGCTACCTGTCCCACTACGCGCAGCTGCACGGCGCGCCCGTCGCCGACACCCTCGCCGACACGCTGGCCGCGGCGCTGACGCTGCTGGGCGGCGGATCCCGGCGCGCGGGCGCGCACCGCGAGCTGCCCCTGGCCCTGTGGCACGACCAGGGCGTGCGGACCTGGCTGGGCGCGCAGGAGGCGGCCGGCAACCGGCTGCGCTCGGCCCGGGTCGCCTGGACCTGGCCGGGCGCGGACGGGCGGCCGTTCTGGTGGGCGGCGCACGTCGGCGTCGAGGTCGCCGCGGAGGACCGGGTCAAGGACAACGAGGTGGTGCTCGGCCGGCCGGACGTCAGCGCGGTCGTCGCCTACCTGCCCGGGGACACCCTGGCGCAGACCCGGATCGTGCTGGTGCGCGAGTTCCGCTCCAGCGCGGTCACCACCGACGGGTACGTGCACGAGCTGCCGGGCGGGTCGCAGCCGGGCGCGGCTGACCCGCGTCAGGTCGCGTTGGCGGAGCTGGCCGAGGAGACGGGCCTCCGGGTGGACGCGGCGCGGCTGCGCGCCCATGGCGTACGCCAGCCCGCGGCGACGGTGTCCGCGCACCGGGTGCACCTGTTCAGCCTGGAGCTGACCGAGACGGAGCTGGCCGCGTTGGAGTCCGGACCGCAGCAGCACGGCGTCACCGCGGACGGCGAGCACACGGCCCTGGAGTTCACCACCTACGGGCGGCTGCTCGCCGACCCGGACGTCGACTGGACCACGGTCGGCCTGGTCACCGCAGCCCTGTCAGACCGCTGACCGGACCGGGCCGGCCGCAGTCAGGGCGCGGCCGGGTTCAGCAGGTCAGGCCGCATCGGCTGGGTTCAGCGCCGAGAGCACCAGGTGGGCCGTCGCAGCGTCCGGGGCGACCAGGAACGGCATGGGGTTGCCGCCGCCGATGCGGAACGGGCTGCCGTCGGCGGCCATGGCCACCCCGCCGGCCTCGGCGTGCAGCAGCAGCCCGGCCGCGTGGTCCCAGGGCAGCTCCCAGGTGAGCACCATCGCGGTCCGCCGCCCGCTGGCGAGCTGGATGTACTCCAGCCCTGAGGTGTCGAAGAAGGACAGCGCCACGCCGTGCCGGCTGAGCCGGTGGAAGCCTTCGCGGTGGTCGGGCGCCCACCAGATCGGCGGGGAGACGCTGACGTCGAGGTGGCGCAGGGTGGGCTCGACCGGGCGCACCTGAACCCGCTGCCCGTCGACGTACGCGCCGCCGCCCGCGGTGGCGACCGCCATCAGGTCCATGACCGGCGCGTAGGTCCACGAGGCGAGCAGGCGGCCGCGGTGGGCGAGCGCGACCAGCGTGGTGAACCGGGGGCTGCCGCTGACGAAGTTGTGCGTGCCGTCGATCGGGTCCACGATCCACACGGGGGCGTCGCCGTCGATCTCGTTCAGCAGCGCGGGGTCGCCCGCAACGGCCTCCTCGCCGACCATGATCGAGCCGGGGACCAAGGCGGTCAGGTGCTTGGCCAGCTCCTCCTCGGCGGCGCGGTCGGCGACGGTGACGAAGTCCGTCTCCGAGGACTTGAACGCGATGTCGGCTGCGGTGAGGCGGCCGAACCTGGGCAGGATCTGTTCCTCGGCGACGCGGCGTACCGCCCGCTCGACCTCGGCCACCTCTGTCGCGTCCAGCACGGGCCCAGCCTGCCATCCCGGCGGATGTCACCGCAGCGCGGCCCCGGCCCGCGAGGGTTCGGTCGGCGCGGGCGGAGCCGCGGAGCCAAGTCGGCGGTGTCGGCGACCGGACACCTTGGCTCCGCGTGGCGGGTCACCGATACTCACCCTGTTTCGGCAGGCAGCAGGCCCTGGCTGCGCTCACAGCGAACGTACAGGTCGGCCGTCCGGAGGAGTCTCGTTTTGCAGGTCACGATCGTTATTCCGACGTGATCTTCCAGGTGCCCCGACGGTCGGCCGCGATGGCGGCGCTCTCCCGCAGGTCGGTGGACCTGCTCCTGCCGCGCGCCCGACGGGCCGGCGGCCCGGCCGACAGGTGGGCGCGCTCGGCGGTGCGCTGGCACCTGACCAGCCGCTACGACACCACCGAGCTGCGGCTCGTGTCGACCGCGCACGGGCCGGCGCTGGCCCGGCCGATGGTCGAGGCGACCCCGCTGGCCGCGCGCCGGCTCGCCCTGGAGACGGTGCTGACGGTGCTGCGCGACGCGGGCGTCGACCACTTCTGCGTGCGGGGATACGACGACAAGGCGTCCGCGGTCGCCATCGGGTCGGGCGGGCGGCGCGAGGCGTGGGCCGCGCTGCGGCGCGAGGCGCTGCGGCGGCCGCTGTTCGTCGCCGCGGTGACCGACCAGGGCGTGCAGACCCCGATGCCCGCCACCTCCAACCACGCCTGGCGCACCCTGGCCGGACACCGGGTGATCCGGCTGATCCAGTACGTCTGCGACCCGTCCGGGTCACTGCTGCTGGGCGTGGCGCACGGCTGCGACGTCGAGGTGTGGTCGCGCACCCCGCAGGGGCCGCTGCACGCGCCCCGGCCCAACCGGGTCGCCGACCGGGTCCCGGCCACCGGCTCGTCGCTGAGCCTCGACGAGGCCGCCTTCACCCGGATGACGTCGGCGCACGTGCCCGGCCAGCCGCAGCGTCCGACCCGGCCGGAGTTCGCGGGCACCCTGCTCGACGACATCACCTTCCCGGTCGACGTGGTCTACACCTGGGTCGACGACAGCGACCCGGCCTGGCAGGCCCGGCGGGACGCCGCCCTGGCGGCGCAGGACCGGCCGCTGACGGTCCAGGCCACCGGGGAGTCGCGTTTCGCCAACCACGACGAGCTGCGCTACTCGATGCGCTCGCTGCACCTGTACGCGCCGTGGGTGCGCCGGATCTGGCTGGTCACCGACGACCAGGTGCCGTCCTGGCTGGACACCTGCCACGGCCGGGTGCGGGTGGTCAGCCACAAGGAGCTGTTCGGCGACCACGGCCGGCTGCCGACGTTCAACTCGCACGCCATCGAGAGCCGGCTGCACCACATCGACGGGCTCAGCGAGCAGTTCGTCTACTTCAACGACGACGTCTTCGTCGGCCGCCCGATCAACTCTCTGAAGTTCTTCCAGCCCAACGGCCTGTCGAAGCTGTTCCCGTCGCGTGGGAAGGTCGATCCGGGCCCCGCGGACGCGGCCGACCTGGCGCCCACCGTGGCGGGCAAGAACAACCGCGCCCTCATCGCCCGCGACTTCGGCCGGCACCTGACCTACAAGATGAAGCACGTGCCGCACGCGCTGCGCCGCGACGTGCTCGCCGAGATGTCCGAACGGTACGCGCAGGAGCTGGAGCGCACCGCGGGCAACCGGTTCCGGGACCCGACCGACGTCTCGCTGGTGTCCTCGGCGTACCACTACTACGCGCTGGCCACCGGCCGCGCCGCCATCGACCGGATCACCAGCACCTACGTGAGCCTGGCCGCGGCGGACGCGAAGCGGCAGCTGGCGCTGGTGCTGAGCCAGCGGGCCAAGGACGTCTTCTGCGTCAACGACGAGGACGGCACCACCGGGCAGCGGCACGATCGGGACCGGCTGCTGCGCGACTTCCTGACGGCCTACTACCCGGTGGCGGCGCCGTGGGAGCTGCCGGGTCCGGACGCCGCGCGACAGGACGGTTGACCTTGCACCGGCGCACGGCGCTCAGCGCCCTGCTGCTGGCCGGCGGCGGGGTGATCGGGCTGGGCCTGACCCGGCCCTGGGAGCGGGTCTGGTCGGCGGGCGCGCCCCCGCGGCCGGCCGCGTTCGTCAACATCTGCGCGCACCCCGACGACGACCTGTACTTCCTCAACCCGGACGTGATGCAGGCGCTGGACAGCGGGAACGCGGTGACCAGCGTCTACCTCACCGCCGGGGAGGCCAACGGGATCAACGCGCCGCTCGACGCCGGCCGCGAGCCGAAACCCGACTTCGAGGGGTACGCGGCCGCGCGGCAGTACGGCATCCGGTCGGCGTACGCGGCGATGGCGACCGGTGACCGCGACAGCGCGTGGCGGCGCGAGGTCCGCCACGTCGGCGACGCCGTGTACGAGACCGCCACGCTGGCCGCGGCCCCGCACGTCACGCTGGCGTTCCTCAACCTGCGAGCGCCCGTGGACGGCCCCGGAGGCAACCGGCTGCAGTGGCTGTGGGACGGCCGCCGCGACGCGCAGCCCTTCCTGCGGCCCGCCGACAGCCCCCTGCCCGCGGCCGGGGAGCTGACCCGCGACGAGGTCCTCGCCATCCTGGCCTCGGTGCTGGACACGGCCGAGCCGACCGTGGTGCGCACCCTGGACCCGGCCCCGGAGCACCTGAAGTACGCCGAGGGCGACGTGGCGTACTCCGACCACACCGACCACCTGTATGCGGCGTGGTTCGCGTTCGAGGCGGTGCGCCGCCACCGGCGGGCCGGCGAGGCGGTGCAGGTGCAGAGCTACCGCGGCTACTTCAACAAGCAGTGGCCGCGCAACCTCAGCCCGGCCGTGTACGAGCGCAAGTTCTCCTACCTGGACATCTACGGCTGGGCCGACGAGCATCCCTGCGCGGTGCCGTACGGCTGCGGCGACCTGCAGGTGGGCACGCGCGCGCGGGCCAAGCGGTACGGGCGCAGCCAGACCTACCGGCACCCGGGCGGCACGACGTGGCTGGTCCCGTACGGCGACGGGCTGGCCGCCTTCGCGGTGTTCGGCGGGACGGCGCTGAGGTGGCGGCGCGGCGCTGACCCGGGCTCCTGGTCCGCGCCGGAGCCCGTGGGCGGGGAGAACCTGCTCCCTCACCTGTGCGCGGTGTCCGCCCCGGACGGCCGCACGCACCTGTTCGGGGTACGCCAGGACCTGGCCGTCGCCGGCCCGCGCCTGGCCGTCGTGCACGGCGAGCAGGCCGTGCCCGGCGGCCCGGTCACCTGGGCGGAGCTGGGCAACCCGGACGCGGGCGGCGACCCGGCACGGGCCCGGGAGGTCGGCATGCCGGTCGCGGTCGCCGACGCCGACGGCGGCCTGAGCGTGTTCGCCCGCGACTTCGAGCGCGGGGCCGCGATGCGCCGGCGCGGCGCCGACGGGCGGTGGGGGCCGTGGATCCGGTTGGGTGGCAAGGGCATCCGCGACGCGCTGGTGACGGTGTCGGCCGGGCCGCGCACGGAGCTGTACGCGGTGACCGACGACGAGCTGCTGTGCTGGCGGCGCGACGACCCCGCGGGCCGCTTCGGGCAGCAGGAGGTGCTGCTGCGCGGGGTGATGGACGGCGCGCTGTCGGCCGCCCGCTCCGCCGCCGGCGGGGAGGGCCCGGTGCTGGTCGGGCACGCCGACGGGGCGACGCTCACCGTGCTACAGGATGGCGCCGGATCCACGGTGCCCGCCGGCGGCGGCACGGGCGCGGTGGCCGGGCTGCTCCGCGACGGCCGCCTGCAACTGCTGCGTCGCGACGACGCGGGCCGGGTCGGCCTCACCGACGCGCACCGGCCCGGTGAGACGGCGGCCTGGTCGCCGTCCGGGGCGCTGTTCACCGGCGCGCCCTCGGTCGCCGTGGACTCGCGCGGGCGGGCCTGGGCGGCGACCGTCGGCGCGGACGGCCGGCTGTGGACGTGCGCCCTCGACGGCACCGCGACGGACACCCGCTGGCAGGGCGCGCCTGCCCCGAGCACGTTGCGCCCGGCGCAGGTGTGAACGTCACCGGGCGGGGCAGGAAACGGGCATGGACGGTTATCTGACGCTTCCCGACCCGCTGGCCGCGTACGACATGATCACGGCCGAGGTCGGCGCGCTGGCGGGCACGGTCACCCCACGGCGCATGGACGACCCGACGCCGTGTGCGGGCTGGACGGTCAAGCGGCTGCTGTGCCACCTGGCGTTCATCGGTGACCGCTACGCGACCCTGGCCGAGGGCGCGCCGCCGCCCGAGGACGAGCCCGGCTACCCCGACCCGGTGGCCGCGTTCGGCGAGCACGCGGCGCGCGCCCGTGCCGCGTTCGGCCGGCCGGGTTACCTGACCGAGGTCGCGCCGACGCCGATCGGGCCGCAGCCGGGCGCGGTCACCGTGCAGCACGTCGTCAACGAGCTCACCACGCACGGCTGGGACCTGGCCCGTGCCCTCGGCGCGAGCACCGACATCTCCCCTGAGCTGGCCGTCCGCGTGCTCGCGAGCTGGCGGTCCTTTCTGGACGGGGTGCCCCGCGACGGCGGCCCGTTCGGGCCGGAACGACCGGTCCCGGCGGGCGCGACCGAGGCCGACCGGCTGGCCGCCTATCTGGGGCGGGACGCAGGCTGACCTTGGTTACCGACCGGTATGCCTAGTATGTCCATTCTGCCCCAAGGACCGCCGCCGCTCTTCTAGCGTGGGCCGTGGGTGTCAGCAGGGCGCTGAGGCCCCAGTTCGAGGAGGCACGGCAGCATGGCGAAGAACAACCGACCCGACCGCGACCCGCGCGAAGCCCGTCACGAGGACGCCCAGCACGCGGGCACCGCGCAGCACCAGGCGGCCGGTGGCGTGAACGCGCACTCCATGAACCACACCGAGTCCGAACATGAACAACCTGCGGCCGCCACGGCGACGATGCCGCAGAAGAAGGAGCAGGCGGGCAACTCGCCTACCTCGATGAAGTCCAAGAAGGGCAACCAGCCGAAGCACAACCAGCCCAAGCGGTAGCCCCGGCCGGGTGGCGGGCCGTGATCCGGCCCGCCACCTGCCTGTTCACGTCCCGGCCAGGGCGTCGCCGAGCGGGGTGCGCTCGTAGCGGACCGCGCGGCCGGTCCGGGTGCGGCTGACCAGGCCGGTGTCGCGCAGCACGGCCAGGTGCCCGCCCACCGCGCCCAGGCTCAGGCCCAGCTGGCGCACCAGCTGTGTGGTCGTCGCGGGCACGGCCAGGGCCCGCAGCACGTCGGCCCGGTGCGGGCCGACCAGCCTGCCCAGACCCAGCCCGCCCGGCTCGGCCGCCGGAGGCCCGAGCAGGTCGGCGATCCCCCGGGCCGGATACACCAGCGCGTACGGCCACGGCGGCTCCACATACGTGATGAGCGAGCCGAACACGGTGGGCATCAGCAGCAGTCCCCGGCCGCCGAGGCGGTGCCGCTCCCACGCCGTCCGCGAACCGGTCCGCACCTCGATCGTCCCGGCGGGTCCGTCCGAGCGCCAGCTCACCCGCGGATCGAGATCCGACAGTGCCGCCGCCCACCCGTACATCGCGAGGTGCCCGGCGCGGCGGACCAGGTCACGCTCCAGCACCGTCCGCAGCCGCGCCCAGTCGGGCTCGACCAGCGTGTGCCAGGCCGCCTCGATCGCGTCGGCGAGCCGGTCGACCACGTCCGGAGCGTCGAGCACCTGCCGCACGTGGCGCGGGGGCGGGCGCAGGCCGACCAGGTTGCGGGCCAGTTCCAGGCGGGCCCGGGGCAGCGGCGTGGCACGCACCACGGCCAGCTCGGCGGCGAAGTCGACGCCCGGACCGGCGGGCGGCGGGTGGACGAAGTCGGCGTTGTAGGCGCCGCGCCGCATCAGCGCGGTCAGCGCCCCGACCGCCGGCACCTCGCGGCGCAGCCGCTGGTAGTGCGGTGCGATGCGGTCGGCCCACGGTCGCAGCGCCCCCGCCGCCTGCACCCCGGCCGCCACCCGCAGCGCCTGCATCGCCTCGCCCAGCGGCGAGATCGCGTAGCGGGTGTGCGCCACGTCGACCGGACCCACGTCGATGGCCAGCATGTTTCGCCTCCTCGCGAAAGCTTAGCCAGGCCAGGCACGGGCCCCGATGCTGACCGACATGACCGTCACCGCCGCACCCCCGCGGGCCACCTACCGCGAGGTCTTCGCCGTAGGCCAGTTCCGGGTGCTGTTCACCGGCTACACGCTGTTCCTGGTCGGCGAGACCGTACGCATGCTCGCGCTGTCCGTGCTCGTCTACGCCGCAACGGGGTCGGCGCTGCTGTCCGCGCTGGCGTACGTGTCCGGCTTCCTGCCGTACGCGCTCGGCGGCACGCTGCTGCTGGCGTACGCCGACCGCTGGCCGCCCCGCGCGGTGATGGTCGGCTACGACCTGCTGCGCGCCGCCGTCGGGGCGGTGCTGGCGATCGGCGTGCTGCCCGCCCCGGCCATGCTGGCTCTGGTGTTCGTCACCGGGGTGCCCAGCGCCATCGCCTCCGCCGCCCGCACCGCACTGCTGCCCGACCTGCTCGACGGCGACCGCTACGTGCTCGGCCGGGCCGCGTTCGCCGTGTCCGCGGGCGGCACCCAGGTGCTCGGCTTCGCCGTCGGCGGGTTCCTGATCGCCGCCGTCGACGCCACCGGCGCCATGTGGATCACCGTGGCGTCCTGCCTGCTGTCGGCCGCGCTGATCCGGCTCCGGCTGGCCGACCACCCGCGTCGCGGCGGCTCCGGCGGCGGGGCCGTGGCCGTCACCTGGCGGGTCAACCGGAACCTGCTGGCCCGGCCCGAGGTCCGGTCGCTGCTGCTGGCGCAGTGGCTGCCGCCGTCGCTGGTGGTCGGCGCGGAGGGCGTGCTGGTCCCGTACGCCGCCGAGGCCGGGCTGCCGGACGCGGCCGGGCTGCTGTTCACCGCCGTCGCCGCGGGCATGCTCGCGGGCAACCTGGTCGTCGGGCGGCTGCTCACCCCCGACCGCCGGGAACGGCTGGCCGCCCCGCTCGCCCTGCTGCTCGGCGCGCCGCTGCTCGGCTTCGCCCTGTCCCCCGGCCCCCCGACCGCCGCCGCCCTGCTGGCCGCCTCCGGCTTCGGCGTCGCATACCAGCTGGGATTGGCCCGCCGTTTCCTCGACGCGGTCCCGGAGGCCGCCCGCGGCCAGGCGTTCGGCCTGGCCCTGACCGGCACCATGACCATGCAGGGCCTGTCCGCGGCAGCCGGCGGAGCCCTCGGCGAGGCCCTCCCGCCCGCCGCCGTCATCGCCCTCTGCGGCGCCGCCTCACTCACCGCCACCCTCGCCCTGCGCCCTACCCTCTCGCGTCGATCATGAACTTATGGCACGGCTCGGCGGCGTGTCCCTGCCACAACTTCATGATCACCGGCAGTGGCGGCCGTGGTCGGCCGGGACCCCGCGGGCGCTCCTGGGCGTGGTTAACGACCCCATCGTGCTGCTGCGCCTGTGGTGGCATTCTTCCGCAAGTCGCGGCGCCTACGGCGTCCCGATCCCTGCGGCCTGACCTTCCATGACCGCCGGCTGATCGGCTGGCTGCGCGAACTTCGCAGCATCAAGCCATTGTTCTGAGTCAACTTGTCGCATGCCACTCATAAGATCCACTCCCCATTGGATGGGAGGATCTGTGAGGGCTTGCGAGCACTGCAAGGTTGACATCTCGCACAAGCGGAGCGATGCACGGTTCTGCAACAAGCCCTGCAAGGCAAAGGCACGGCACGCCGCCAAGGGTGTGCCACCGCGCAGCCAGGGCGGAACGTGCACAATCGAGGGCTGCGGAAAGCCGTGGAAGGCTCAAGAGCTGTGTTCCCGTCACTACCAGCGGCTGTTGAAGTACGGCGACCCGCTGGCTACTGCGCAACCGGAGCCGGCGACCACCCGTCGATGCGTCACCTGCGGCGCGAGCACCCGCCACCGGCGATCCAACGCGATGGCCTGCTCGAAGCCGTGCAAGCTCAAGGCCGCTGACCGAAGGCGCAACGCGCGCCCAAGCGCCGTGATCCGAAAGCACGCCCGCCGGGCTCGTATGCTCGGCAACCCGGGCCTGGTTGTGATCTCGGCCGGCGAGTGGGAACGCATCAAGCGTCGCCACGATGGGCGCTGTGCCTACTGCCACCGCAAGACCTCTCGCCCCCAGATGGACCATGTCGTCCCGCTGGCGAGAGGAGGGCGGCATGCGCCCAGCAACGTCCTGCCCGCATGCGCGCCATGCAACCTCTTGAAGTCCGACTTCTTCCTGTCTGAATGGAGGCTTCTCCGCGGAAGGAGGTGAGTCCCATCTCAGCCCTGACCACAGACGGCCGTGGCCGCCACCTGGCGGGTCAACCGGAACCTGCTGGCCCGGCCCGAGGTCCGGTCGCTGCTGCTGGCGCAGTGGCTGCCGCCGTCGCTGGTGGTCGGCGCGGAGGGCGTGCTGGTCCCGTACGCCGCCGAGGCCGGGCTGCTGTTCACGGCCGTCGCGGCGGGCATGCTCGCGGGCATCCTGGCCGTCAGGCGGAGCCGCCGCCCAAGGTCAGCCGAGCCCCGCCACGGGCGCGGCCGCAAAGCACGGCGGCGAAGGGCTCGACCGCCGCCCGCCAGCCGGCAGGGTCCTCGCGGTGCAGGACGTGCCCGGACTCGGGCAGCAGCGCGAAGGTGGCGTCGGGCAGCAGGTCGGCGGCCTCGCGCTGGCCGGGCACGGGGTTGTCGCTGCGGCCGCCCGCGACGACCAGCGCCGGACACCTGACCAGGGCCAGCTCCGGGCGGTGGTCCCGGGCCGCCCAGTGCTCGACCGTCGCTACGACGTGCTCGGCGTGCGCCTGTGGCCGCCACCCGTCCGGGCCGTGCCGCATCACCTCGGCGAAGACCCCGCCCAGCGCCGGGCGGTCGGCCCCGAAGTAGGCGCGCACCTCGTCGAGCGAGGCGAACGGCACGGGCCAGCTCGCCAGCCAGTCCCGCCAGCTGCGCACGGCGTCGACCGGCGTGACCGGGGACATGTCGCCGACAACGATCCCGCGCACCAGCTCGGGCCGCCGACCGGCGAGCTGCCAGGCGGTCAGCCCGCCCATCGAGTGGCCGATCACCAGTGCCGGGGCGAGGCCGAGCCGCTCGATCACGGCCGCGGCGTCGCCCACGTAGGCGTCGCGGGTGTAGGGCCCGGCGGGGCGCTCGCTCATCCCGTGGCCGCGGGCGTCGTAGGCGACGACCCGGCCGTATGCGGTCAGCCAGGACGCGGTCGACGCCCAGGTGCCCGCGTGGTCGGTCAGCCCGTGCAGCAGCAGGATGCCCGGCCCGGTCCCGCCGAACGCGGTCACCTGCAGCCGGGTCCCGTATGCGCCCTCGATCTCCATGACGTCCTCCTCGGCGTACCTCGTTTCGAGGCACGAAGGTAGTGTATACCTCGAAACGAGGCAAGGCAGAATGAGCGGTGTGATCGAACTCGCCATCCTGGGTTTCCTGGCCGAGCAGCCGCTGCACGGATACGAGCTGCGCACCCGGATCGCCCAGCTCGCCGGACACGCCCGGCCGATCAGCGACGGCAGTCTCTACCCCGCGATCACCCGGCTGGAGAAGGCCGGGCTGCTGGTCCGCCGCCGCGAGGCGGGCGCCGCCGCGGCCCAGCGACACACCCTCGAACTCACCGGCGCCGGCCGGGCGGAACTGCTGCGGCGCTTGGCCGAACCCAGCGAGTTGGACATCACCGACAGCACCCGGTTCAACGTGCTGCTGGCCTTCCTCGGCCGGCTCGGCGACCCCGCCACGCAGGCCCGCGTGCTGCGGCGGCGGCTGGACTTCCTGGAGGCCCCGGCAAGTTTCTTCTACGCCGGAGACCGGCCGCAGCGGGCCGACGAGCAGGCCGACCTGTTCCGCCGGGGCATGCTCACCGTGGCGCGCGCCACCAGCCGGGCCGAGCGGGCGTGGCTACGCGAGGCGCTGGCAGAGCTCGCGACGTGAGACCATTTACGGACCATGACGCTCACTGATCACCTCCCCCGCGACAGCGATCCCGACTCCCTCTTCGACGCCTTCTCCGGCTGGGTGGCCGAGCAGGGCATCTCGCTGTACCCGGCGCAGCAGGAAGCCCTGATCGAGATCGTCTCCGGGGCGAACCTGATCCTGAGCACGCCGACCGGCTCCGGTAAGAGCCTGGTCGCGCTCGGCGCGCACTTCGCCGCCCTGGCCGAGAACCGGCGCACCTTCTACACCGCGCCCATCAAGGCACTGGTCTCGGAGAAGTTCTTCGCGCTGTGCGCCGCGTTCGGCCCGGAGAACGTCGGCATGATGACCGGCGACGCGGCGGTCAACCCGGACGCGCCGATCATCTGCTGCACCGCGGAGATCCTGGCCAACCTCGCCCTGCGCGACGGCGCGGACGCCGACGTCGGCCAGGTCGTCATGGACGAGTTCCACTTCTACAGCGAGCCAGACCGGGGCTGGGCGTGGCAGGTGCCGATCATCGAGCTGCCCGACGTGCAGTTCGTGCTCATGTCGGCGACGCTGGGCGACGTCACCCGGTTCGTCGACGACCTGTCCCGGCGCACCGGTCGGCCCACCGCCGTGGTCAGCTCCGGCGAGCGGCCCGTGCCGCTGTTCCACTCGTACGTCACCACGCCGCTGCACGAGACCATCGAGGAGCTGCTGTCCACCAAGCAGGCCCCGGTGTACATCGTGCACTTCACCCAGGCCGCGGCCCTGGAGCAGGCCAGCGCGCTGATGAGCATCAACATGTGCACGCGCGCGGAGAAGGACGCCATCGCCGAGCTGATCGGCACGTTCCGGTTCACCGCCGGCTTCGGCAAGACGCTGTCGCGCCTGGTGCGCCACGGCATCGGCGTGCACCACGCGGGCATGCTGCCCAAGTACCGCCGCCTGGTCGAGCAGCTGGCCCAGGCCGGGCTGCTGAAGGTCATCTGCGGCACGGACACCCTGGGCGTCGGCATCAACCTGCCCATCCGCACGGTGTTGTTCACCGGCCTGAACAAGTTCGACGGGCAGCGGATGCGGCTGCTCAAGGCGCGCGAGTTCCACCAGATCGCGGGGCGCGCGGGCCGGGCCGGATACGACACCCTCGGCACCGTCATCGTGCAGGCACCCGAGCACGTGGTCGAGAACGAGAAGGCCGCCGCGAAGGCCGCGGGCGACCCCAAGAAGCTGAAGAAGCTGGTGCGCAAGAAGCCGCCGGAGGGTTTCATCGGCTGGGCGCAGCCCACCTTCGAGCGCCTGGTCTCCGCCGAGCCCGAGCCGCTGACCTCCAGCTTCAACGTCAGCCACGCCATGGTGCTCAACGTGATCGAGCGCGGCGGCAACGCCTTCGCCAACATGCGCCACCTGCTCACCGACAACCACGAGACGCCGACCGCCCGCCGCAGGCACATCCGCCGGGCGATCATGATCTACCGGGCGCTGCGCACCGCGGGCATCGTGGAGCAGACCGAGGAGGGCCGCATCCGGGTCACCGACGTGCTACAGCTCGGCTTCGCGCTCAACCAGCCGCTGTCGCCGTTCGCGGTGGCCGCGATCGAGCTGCTCGGCAAGGACGACCCCGGTTACGCCATGGACGTGGTGTCGATCATCGAGGCGGTGCTGGAGGACCCGCGGCAGATCCTCTACGCGCAGCAGGACCGGGCCAAGGGCGAGGCCGTCGCGCAGATGAAGGCCGACGGCATCGAGTACGAGGAGCGCATGGCGCTGCTCGAGAACGTGACCTGGCCCAAGCCCATGGAGGAGCTGCTCGAGGTCGCCTTCGAGTCCTACCGCAAGGGCCACCCGTGGGTCGACGACCAGCGGCTGTCCCCGAAGTCCGTGGTCCGGGACATGTTCGAGCAGGGCATGACCTTCACCGAGTACGTCAGCTTCTACGGCCTGACCCGGTCCGAGGGCCTGGTGCTGCGCTACCTCGCCGACGCGTACCGCACGCTGCGCCAGACCGTGCCCGAGGACAGCAAGACCGAGGAGCTGCACGACGTCATCGAGTGGCTCGGCGAGCTGGTCCGCCAGGTCGACTCCAGCCTGCTCGACGAGTGGGAGCAGCTGAGCAACCCCGGCGACGCGCCGGTCGAGGCCGCCCCGCCCGCGGTCACCCGCAACGTGCGCGCGTTCCGGGTGCAGGTGCGCAACGCCCTGTTCCGCCGGGTCGAGCTGGCCGCCCGCCGGCGCTGGGAAGCGCTCGGCGAGCTGGACGCCGCCGACGGCTGGGACAGCCAGGCGTGGCGCGAGGCGCTGGAGCCGTACTTCGAGCTCTACGACGAGATCGGTATCGGCCCGGACGCCCGCGGCCCCGCCCGGATCATCATCGAGCAGGGCAAGGACGTCTGGAAGGTGCGCCAGATCCTGGACGACCCGGACGGCCACCACGACTGGGGCATCAGCGCCGAGATCGACCTCGCCGCCTCGGACGAGCACGGCCAGGCGATCGTCACCATCACCGACGTCGGCCAGCTCGGCGCCTAGCCCACCCACTTTCGCAACTTGTTAAGAGTCGCGGCCTCGGCGGATGCCGGTGGCCGCGACTCTTTAAAAGTTGCGCCGCGTGGGGTTGGGGGTCAGGCCGAGCGGGAGGTGAGGAGGCGGGAGGTGGCGGTCACGTTGGACAGGAGGCTGGAGCCGACGAGGACGCCCAGGGAGACCGCGACGACGGTCAGGAACGCGGTGACCAGGTTGGACCGGCCGGTGCCGGACAGTTCGACGAGGCCGGTCAGGCCGGTCACTCCGACCAGGCTGAGCGCGCCGGGCACCAGCAGCCAGAACGACGGCAGGAAGACGACCTGCGCGGGCGGCCCGTGCAGTCGCTGCACCGCGTTGGCCAGCGGCACGATCAGCAGCCCGCCGACGAACGCGGCGAACACACCGCCGCCGACCTGGCCGGCCAGGTACTGGCCCCCGTACGCCAGGAGGAGCGTGACCAGCAGCCACGGCAGCGAGCGGGGCGGCGCTGAGCTGTTGAGGTAGATGCCGACGCCGAACACGAGCACGCCGACCCACGGCGCCCACACGCCCAGCGGCGGCTCGCTCGCCGCGATCGCCTGCGCGGGCCCGGCGATCTGCATCCCGGCGTAGATGCCGAAGGTGAGCAGGAGCAGCACGTACACGCTGGAGACCAGGCGGCTCGCGCCGCTGATGATGGACCGGGTGACCATCTCCTGCGCGCCCAGCGTCAGCGCCGCCCCGGGCAGGAACGTGGCCAGCGGCGGGATCAGCAGGCTGGCCGGGTCCGCGCCGAGTTCCGGGCTGTACCGGTAGGCCAGCACGGTGACCAGCATCGCCGCCGCCACCGGCAGCGCCAGCGACAGCACCTGCACCCGCTCGGCGAGCAGGCGCAGCACGCCGACCAGGAGCCCGAGCAGGGCCAGGCTGATCAGCGCCCGGCCGTCGCGGACGAACAGCAGGCCGATGCCGACGGTGAGCACGCCGTGGCCGAACACCGTGATCACCGCGCCGAAGCGCGGTGGCGCGTCGAGGATGTCCTGGACCCGCTCGATGCCCTCGGCGGGCGGGATCGGATCGGCCTTGACCTGCTCGAACAGTTTGTACAGCCGGTCTACCTGGTCCAGGCGCAGCGGCGGCCCGTCGGCGTTGGCGAAGTCGACGGTGACCCCGCCCTCGACACCGGCCCGGACGAAGACTCCGGTCGGCACGACCAGGAACTCCACCTCGCCCACGCCGTAGGCGTCCGCGATCGCGACCAGCTCGTCCGGGATGCGGTTGGCCGTCTCCCCGGCCAGGCACAGGGCGACCCCGCACTTGCGGAGGAATTCGAGCAGGTTGTCGGGCGGCATGGTCACTG
This sequence comes from Catellatospora paridis, assembly GCF_009720365.1. Classification (GTDB taxonomy): domain Bacteria; phylum Actinomycetota; class Actinomycetes; order Mycobacteriales; family Micromonosporaceae; genus Catellatospora; species Catellatospora paridis. The sequence goes on from NZ_WBZD01000043.1 coordinate 92,920, forward strand.
CGGCAGTATGGATCACCGTGGCGCGGCAGAGAAGGCCCGTTGCGGACCGTGGGACGGGGGGAGACGCAGATGCAGGTGGTACGCGACGGAGTCCGGCTGGACTGCCATGACTCCGGTGGCGACGGCCCCGCGATCGTGTTGCTGCACGGCCTCGCGGGCCACTCCGGGGAGTTCGCCGAGCTGCAGCGCTCGCTGCCGGCCGGGCTGCGGTGCGTGGCGGTGGACCAGCGCGCCCACGTGCCCGGCGAGCCGGTGCCCGCGGACCTGTCCCGGGCGGCGTACGCCGAGGACGTCGTGTTCGTGCTCCAGGAGCTGGGGCTCGCGCCGGCGGTGCTCGTCGGGCAGTCCCTGGGCGGGCACACCGCCATGCTGGCCGCCGCCGCGCGGCCGGACCTGGTACGCGGACTCGTGATGATCGAGGCGGGGCCGGAGGCCGACGGGCCGGAGCTGCCCGCGGAGATCGGCGGCTGGCTGGACTCGTGGCCGGTGCCGTTCGCCTCCCGGGAGCAGGCCGCGGAGTTCTTCGGCGGCGGGCCGGTCGGCGCGGGCTGGGCCGCGGGCCTGGTCGAACGCGACGGCGGGCTGTGGCCGAGGTTCGCCCGCGACGCCATGGTGGACTCGATAGCCACGCTCGTCGGCGCGCCCTCGTGGCCGGCCTGGGACAGTCTCGTCGGCCCCGTGCTGGTGGTGCGGGGCGAGCGCGGCATCATGACCGACGCCGAGGTGGCCCGCATGACGCAGCGCCCGGACACCACCCTGGTCACCGTGCTCGACGCGGGCCATGACGTGCACCTCGACCAGCCTGCGGCGACGGCGGCGGCGATCAGCGCCTACCTGGACGGCCAGGCGCCCGCCGCGTAGCCCACGGCCCGGTGGCCTGACCCACGCTGACCGCCGTCCCGTTGACAGTGGCCGGACTCGGCTCTAGAGTCCTTCTCAGATTGAGTTTATCTCCAATTGAGAAGGACGTGGCATGGTCACCGAGCGCGAGTTCCTCGACGGCTACGACCCGCGGGCCTACCCGGCGCTCGCGGTCACGGTCGACGTCGTCACGCTCACCATCCGCGACGGCGTGCTTCATGTGCTGCTGGTCGAGCGCGGCGAGCAGCCCTATGCCGGCCGCCTCGCGCTGCCGGGCGGTTTCGTCCGCGAGGAGACGCTCGACCAGGCCGCACTGCGCGAGCTCGCCGAGGAGACGGGCCTACTTCCCCGCGTCCACCTGGAACAGCTGGCCACCTTCGGCGACCCCGGCCGCGACCCGCGCATGCGGGTGGTGTCGGTCGCCTACCTCGCCTTCGCGCCGCGCCTGCCCGATCCCACCGTCGGCGGCGACGCCGCGGCGGCCCGCTGGGTCCCGGTCGACGACGCGACCGACCTCGCCTTCGACCACGACGCGGTCCTCGCCGCCGGGCTCGAACGCGCCCGCGCCAAGCTCGAATACTCGCCGCTGGCGACCGCGTTCGTCGGCGAGGAGTTCACGATCGCGCAGCTGCGCGGCGTGTACACAGCGGTCTGGGGTGAGGAGCCGCACGCGGGCAACTTCCACCGCAAGGTGCTCTCCGTCCCGGGCTTCATCGAGGCCACCGGCACGACCACCGAGCGGGGCGGCGAGCGCGGCGGACCCCGGTCCAAGCTCTACCGGGCCGGCGACGCCCGCATCCTGCACCCGGCGCTGCTGCGGCCCACCCCGGAGGAGCGGCGATGAGTGAGCGCAGCGAGCGAATCATGTGGCACGGGTCGGCTCAGGCACGTGACGAGCGCAGCGAGGAGCGGGCATGAGCGGCTTCGACGACGCGGTCACCCGCGTGCTGGCGGCGCGCTCCCCCGGCGACCTGTTCGGCGGCGGCAACAGCGGGCACGCGTACCGCACGCTTGCCAAGGTCCTGCACCCGGATGCCGCACCGGCCGGCTCCGGCGCGACCGCGACGCGCGCCTTCGCCCGGCTCGCGGACATGTGGGCCGCCCACCGCGGCGGCACCACCATGACCACGCGTCGCGGCACCTACCGCGTCGGGTCGCCGGCCTACGCCGGCGACATCGCGGACCTCCACACGGTCGACGGCGGCGCCGCGCTGCTGAAGCTGCCCCGGCATCCCGCCGACAGCGACCTGATGCGCCGGGAGGCACGCGCCCTGACCCGGCTGCGCAGACACGGCGAGGCACGCCATGGCGCGTACGCCCCGGAGTTGATCGAGTCGTTCACGCACCGCGACCCCGCGAGCGGCGCTCAGCGCACCGCCACGATCCTCGCCCACCAGGACGGGTTCGTGACCCTGGCCCGGGTGAAGCAGTCCTACCCGGACGGCGTCGACCCGCGGGACGCGGCCTGGATGTGGCGGCGCCTGCTCGTCGCCGTCGGCTACGCCCACCGCGCCGGGGTCGTCCACGGGGCCGTCGTCCCCGATCACGTGCTGATCCACCCGGTCGAGCACGGCCTCGTGCTCGTCGACTGGTGCTACAGCGTGACCGAGCCCGGTCAGACCGTCCCGGCGCTCGTCACCGGATACCGCGACCTCTACCCGCCGGAGGTTGCCGGCAAGCGCCCGGCGAGCGAGGCGACCGACATCCACCTCGCCACCCGGTGCATGACCTGGCTCATGGGCGACCGGACACCGGCCGCGCTGGCCCGGTTCGCGCACGGCTGCACCCTGCCCAATCCGAACGCGCGCCCGCACGACGCGTGGCGGCTGCTCGCCGAACTCGATGAGCTGCTGGACGCGCTCTACGGGCCCCGCACCTTCCGGCCCCTCACCCTCTAAGGAGCAGATCATGGGAAGCGGACGATGGTCCACCGACGTCTACGCCGCCGCGGCGGGCTACCGCGCGGCGACCGGCGCCAGCGCCTTCGCCTACAGCGACTCCGGCGCGCGCACCGTGCACGACGCCCTGAACCCGCACGGCGTCACGGTGCGGGAGAGCCGCGACAGCGACCAGCACCCGCGGTCGACGCCGATCGCGATCCTCTTCGACGTCACCGGGTCGATGGGCACGGTGCCGCGCGTGCTGCAGACCAAGCTGCCGGAACTGTTCGGCCTGCTGATCCGCAAGGGCTACTGCACCGACCCGCAGATCCTCTTCGGCGCGATCGGTGACGCCACCTGCGACCGCGCGCCTCTGCAGCTCGGGCAGTTCGAGTCCGACAACCGCATGGACGACGACCTCGGCCGGATCCTGCTCGAAGGCGGCGGAGGCGGGCAGCGCACCGAGTCCTACGAGCTCGCCATGTACTTCATGGCCCGCCACACCGAGCTCGACACCGTCGCGCGCGGCGGGCGCGGCTACCTGTTCATCATCGGCGACGAGATGGCGTACCGGCGGGTCAAGCCCGACGAGGTGCGCCGCGTCATCGGCGACACGATCGCCGAACCGATCAGCACCGAGGCGATCGTCGCCGAGCTGCAGCTCAGCTACGACGTGTACTTCATCATGCCCGCGCAGGCCAGCTACACCGGCGACGCCGAGATCCTCGGATATTGGCGCAAGCTGCTCGGCCAGAACGTCATCGAACTCGACGACCTCGACGCCGTCTGCGAGACCATCGCCCTCACCGTCGGACTCGGCGAGGACGCCACGGACCTCGACGCCGGACTGGTCGACCTCGCCGAGGCCGGGTCGGCGGCCGGCCCGACCGTCGGCAAGGCGCTCGCCCCGCTCGGCACCAGCCGCGGCGCGCTGGTGCGCTCGGCGCTGCCGGCCGGTTTCGGCGACGGACGAGCCAACCCGGTGACCCGGCTGTGACCAGCGCCCGCCACGTCATCGTCGTCGACCTCGGCTACGGCGACGCCGGCAAGGGCACGATCGTGGACTGGCTCTGCGCGACCCGACCGGTCACCACCGTGATCCGGTTCAACGGGGGCGCGCAGGCCGCCCACAACGTGGTGACGCCCGACGGGCGTCACCACACGTTCGCCCAGTTCGGCTCCGGCACGCTGCACGGGGTCCGCACCCACCTGTCCCGGTTCATGATGGTCGACCCGCTGGCGCTCGCCGCCGAAGCCGGACACCTGGCCGAGCTGGGCGTGGCGGCGCCGTTCGAGCTGCTCACCGTCGACCGCCAGGCGCTGCTGACGACACCGTGGCACCGGGCCGCCAACCGAGCCCGGGAAGCCGCCCGCGGGCAGGACCGGCACGGGTCCTGCGGCATGGGCGTCGGCGAGACCGCCGCGTTCGCGCTCGCCCACCCCGACCTGGCCGTCCGCGCCGGCGACACCGAGTCCCCGGCCACGCTCGCCCGCAAGCTGCGCGCGGTCCGGGACGCGCTCACCGCCCAGCTCGGCCCCCTCGACGCGCCACCCGTCGCCGCCGTGGCCGAGGCATTCCGGTGGTTCGGGACCGCGATCCGGCTGGTCTCCTCATCCCGGCAGGCGCTGCGCGGCCCGTGCGTGTTCGAGGGCGCCCAGGGCGTACTGCTGGACGAATGGCGCGGCTTTCACCCCTACACGACCTGGTCGACGACCACGTTCGACAACGCCGAGACCCTGCTGGCCGAATCCGGCGACGGCGCGGCCCTGCGCCTGGGCGTCGTGCGCACCTACACGACCCGCCACGGCGCCGGACCGCTGGTCACCGAGGATCCGCGGCTCACGGCGACCCTGCCGGAACGGCACAACACGCACGGCCCGTGGCAGGGCGCGTGGCGGGCCGGGCACTTCGACGCCGTCGCCCACCGCTACGCCGTCGAAGTGTGCGGCGGCGTCGACGCGCTCGCCGTCACCCACCTGGACGTCGCCGCACACCACGACCTGAAGATGTGCCTGTCGTACGAGCAGCTCGACCGGATCGTGCCCGGCGAGCACGGCGACCTGGCGTACCAGGAGAAGCTCACGCAGACTCTGACCACCGCCACCCCGGTCTACACCGGACTCACCGACGTGGGCGAGGTGCTCGGTGCCCCGATCGCGGTCACCTCGCGCGGCCCGACCTGGCGGGACAAGAGCCAAGCGAACTGGCAGCCGACGCGCTGGACAACCCGGGTCTGAAGCCCGAGCCGAACTGAGGGTCGGCACGGGTCACCCGGGGGCATCCCGCGAGCGGTGCTCGCGGGGTGCCCCCGTCGGCGGTGCTCAGTCCAGGGTCAGGCCGGACGGCAGTCCGGTGACGGTCGGCCGGCCCGTGCCGTCGACCGCCACGGTGACCGGCTTGCCGCCGATCCGCAGGCCGCGGGCGGTGACGGCGCCCAGGGGCGCGCCCGCCAGCGGCCGTACGCTGACCCGGCCTCCGGGCACGTCCGGGCGTACGCCGAGCATCGCGTGCAGCACCGCGACCACCGCGGTCGCCGACCACGCCTGCGGCCGGCAGGCCGCCGGGTACGGCACGGGCCGGCGTGACGTGCTGCGGGCGTCGCCGGAGTGCAGTTCCGGCAGCCGGTAGTCGAACGCCTCGGCGGCGGCCAACAGGCCCTCAGCCAGCTGCGCCGCGACCTCGGCGTGGCCGTCGGCGGCCAGGCCGCTGATCGCGATGGCCGTGTCGTGCGCCCACACGGTGCCGCAGTGGTACGACAGCGGGCTGTACCCGCGCTCGTCGGCGGCCATGGTGCGCAGCCCGAACGCGTCGGCGTTGCCCGGCGCGGCCAGCAGCGCGGCCACCGATGCGGACTCCGCCTCGGACAGGATGCCGGTGCCCAGCAGGTGACCGATGTTGCTGGTCAGCGAGTTGACGGGCCGCTTGTACCGGTCGAGCGCGAGTGCGGGGTGCGCGCCGTTCGGCCCGTCGACCCAGTACGCCGCGCGGAACCGTTCGGCCAGCCGGCCCGCGTGGTCGCGCCAGCGCTCGGCGCCGGCCAGGCCGTACGCGTCGAGTAAGGCCGCTCCGTGCACGGCCGCCTGGTAGGCGTAGCCCTGGACCTCGACCAGCGCGATCGGTGCGTCGGCCTGGCGCCCGTCCCGGAAGCGCACGGCGTCGCCGGAGTCCTTCCAGCCCTGGTTGGCCAGCCCGTGGCCATGAGTGTCGACGTACTCGACGAAGCCGTCGCCGTCGGGGTCGGCGTGCTTGTCCAGCCAGCCGAGCGCGGCTTCCAGGTGCGGCAGCAGGTCGGCGACCTGGTCTTCGGGCATGCCCCAGCGCCACGCGTCGTGCAGCAGGCTGATCCACAGCAGGGTCGCGTCGACGGTGCCGTAGTAGACGTCGGGCAGGTCCAGTTCGCCGACGGCGCCGCCGAAGTGGAACGGGCGGCGGCGCAGCTCGTGCATGATCTTGCCGGGCTCCTCGCAGGTGGCGGCGTCGAGCGCGCGGCCCTGGCGGCGGGCCAGCGCGCGCAGCGTGCCCGCGGCCAGCCCGGTGCCCAGCGGCAGCATCATCCGGGCCGCCCAGATGCTGTCCCGCCCGAACAGGGTGAGGAACCACGGCACCCCGGCCGCGAGGAAGGTGTCGCCCGGCTGCGCGGTCTCGGCCAAGCGCAAGGTCTGCAGGTCGTCCAGTGACTGGTCGAGCAGCCGGGTGAGCCGGTGGTCGGCGGCGGCGACCTGCGGGCGGGCCCAGTCCGCGGCGTGCCGGGGCGTGGTCACGATCGAGCGCGGGTCGCGGACCTCGGCGTGCCAGCGGTGGCTGACCTGCTCCCGCGGGCCGAGGGCGACCTGCCAGCGCAGGCCCGCGGCGATGCCGTCGATCAGCTCGGCGCCGGGGGCGGTGACGCGGACCTCGGTCTCGCCGTCCCGCCACCGCAGCGCGCCGTCGTATTCGCTCGCGGCGTGGTCCAGGCGTCCGCCGCCGGACTTCACCTCCTCGATCGGCGCGAAGTCGCAGCCCAGAGCGATGCTGAGAGTGAACGTGACGGGGACCGCAGCGGTCGAGGTGACCGTGAGGTGTTCGTCCATACCGGATGGTCCGGCGGTCCGCAGGCGCTCGACGCGCACGGTCGGGTCGGGGCCCGGATCGCCGAGCCACCGCACGAGAGCGGTGAACCGCGTCGCGCCCGGCGCGTCGGGGGCGAACGCAACGTGTTCCGGCTCGCGCCCGTCGATCAGCAGGTGCGCCCGGGACAGCACCCGGCTGTCTGCGTAGAACAGGCCTTGCACACCAGCCTCCCGGATCTGCCCATCGGTGCCACTCAACGCGCTCGCGGGAGCGAAGACGGTGCTGACCAGGTCGTGCAGCAGGGGTTGCAGGAGGCGGGCTTCGGATGGGTTGGACTGGTTGAGCAAGGGGTAACTCCTTGATGCCGAACCGTCTCTTGACAGTCGGTTCGTTGGGATGCAAAGTGATCATGATTCCGGCAGTTGAACGTTCAAATTATGCGGTCTCGTTTTTAGAACGATCAAGAGGGGCAAAGGCGGCGAGAATGGCTGACAGGGTGACAATCACCACAGTTGCTCGTCATGCCCAGGTTTCCGTTCAGACCGTGTCCAATGTGCTCAATTCACCTCATGTCGTGCGACCGGAGACCCGGCAGCGGGTGCAGGACGCCATCGACGCCCTGGGCTACCGCGCCAACCAGGCCGCCCGCCAGATGCGCACCGGCCGCTCCCGGCTGATCGCGGCCCGCATCGAGCCCGCACAGGACGGCATCAACGGCTCGATCCTGGACCGCTTCCTGCACGGACTCGCCGAGGCCGCCGCCCCCGCCCGCTACCGCGTGCTGCTCTACACCGCGGCCGACGACGCCGCGGAGATCACCACCTACGAGGACATGCTCAGCGCGTACGACATCGACGCGTTCGTGCTCACCAGCACGCACCATGCCGACACCCGCACCGGCTGGCTCGCCGAGCGCGGCGTGCCGTTCGTGACGTTCGGTCGCCCCTGGGACGCCCTGGGCAGCCATCCGTGGGTCGACGTGGACGGCGCCGCCGGCACCGCCGAGGCGACCCGGCACCTGCTGCGCGCCGGGCACCGCCGGATCGGCTTCATCGGCTGGCCACCCGGCTCCGGCGTCGGCGACGACCGCCGCTCCGGCTGGGCCGCCGCGCTGGCCGAGGCGGGAATCGACATCCACGGCCTCGACGCCGTCACCGCCGATGGGGTGGCCGAGGGCGTGGCCGCCGCACGCGACCTGCTCACCCGCGGCGAGCCGGTCACCGCGATCGTGTGCTGCAGCGACTCGCTGGCCCTAGGCGCACTGCACGCCACCGGCGGCGCCGAGCCCGCCGTGCCGGGCCCGCCCGCGCCCGGGCGGATCGCCGTCATCGGCTTCGACGACACCCCCGTCGCGCAGGCCGTCGGGCTCACCAGCATCGCCCAGCCGCTCGGCGAAGCGGCCACGCACTGCCTGCGGCTGCTGGCCGCGCAGCTCGACGCGCCCGGCAGCCGCCCACCGGGAGACGGGCAGATCCTGCTCACCCCGGCCCTGGTGCCCCGCCGCACCGCCTGACCTCACCACGCACCCTGTCCCGTCCCCACCCCGCTGAACAGGAGATAACAGAAAATGTTCCACAGCAGACTCCGCAGGACCGCCATCGCGGTCGCGGCGGCCGGTGCGCTGGCGGTCACCTCCGCCTGCGGCAGCGGCTTCGACGACGGCGCCACCACCGAGCAGAGCAGCGGCCCGGCTGCCCTGCAGGTGCTCATCGGCTCCTCCGGCGAGGCCGAGACCAAGGCCGTCAACGACGCCGCCGCCAAGTGGGCCACCGCCACCGGCAACACGGCGACCGTCACCCCGGCCCAGGACCTGAGCCAGCAGCTCGGCCAGGCCTTCGCCGGCGACTCCCCGCCGGACGTGTTCTACGTCGACGCCTCCCGCTTCGCCGACTACGCCAGCGTCGGCGCGCTGGAGCCGTACGGCGACAAGCTCGCCAACAAGGGCGACTTCTACGACAGCCTCAAGCAGACCTTCACCTACGACGGCAAGTTCTACTGCGCGCCGAAGGACTTCTCGACCCTCGCCCTGCAGGTCAACACCGACCTGTGGACCAAGGCCGGGTTGACCGACGCGGACCTGCCCACCACCTGGGAGCAGCTGCAGGCCACCGCCGAGAAGATCAAGGCCAAGGGCCTCACCCCGCTGGTCGTCGGCGACACCCGCGACCGGATCGGCGCCTTCCTGGTGCAGGCCGGCGGCTGGCTGGTCAGCACCGACGGCAAGCAGGCCACCGCGGACAGCCCGGAGAACCTGCAGGCGCTGACGTACTTCCAGGGCCTGCAGAAGAAGGGCCTGGCCGTCTTCCCCAAGCAGGTCGACGCCGGCTGGGGCGGCGAGGCGTTCGGCAAGGGCAAGGCCGTCATGACGATCGAGGGCAACTGGATCAAGGGCGCCATGGCCAACGACTTCCCGAACGTCAAGTACACGGTGCACGAGCTGCCCGCCGGCCCCAAGGGCAAGGGCACCCTGTCGTTCACCAACTGCTGGGGCATCTCCGCCAAGAGCAAGTTCAAGGACCAGGCGATCAAGTTCGTCGAGGCGATGACCAGCGTCGACCAGCAGCTCGCCTACGCCAAGGCGTTCGGTGTCATGCCGTCGCTGAAGACCGCCAAGGACGGCTACTCCCAGCAGTTCCCGGCCGACGGCCCGTTCGTGACCGGTGCCGACTACGCCCACGGCCCGGTGAACGCCCCGAAGATGGACAGCGTCCTGTCCGACTTCGACACCCAGCTGCAGAAGCTCGCCACCGGTGACCCGAAGGCGGTCCTGGAGCGGGTGCAGAAGAACGTCGCCGCCGCGCTCGGCAGCTGATCCCGACCGGTGGAAGGTGCGCGGCCGCGACCGCGGCCGCGCCCCCCGACTTCGCAGAAGGCAGGTGACTCGTGTTCGGCAGCAGGCGCCGCGGCGGCATCCGCGGCAACGAGGCGGTGGCGGGCTGGCTGTTCGTCGCCCCGGTGGTGGTGATCCTCGGCCTGTTCCTGCTGCTGCCCATCCTGATGGCGCTGTGGGTCAGCCTCAGCGGCTGGAACGGCCAGGGCAGCCCCTTCCGCGACGACGTGCCGTTCGTGGGCGCGGACAACTACACCCGCCTGTTCACGCAGGACGGGCTCGCCCGCGAGAACTTCATGACCAGCATCCGCAACAACGCGTACTACGTGCTGCTGGTCGTGCCCGCACAGACGGTCCTCGCGCTGGGCTTGGCGCTGGTCGTCAACCGGCGGGTGCTGCGCGGCAGGTCGTTCTTCCGCACCGCGTTCTACTTCCCGTCGGTGACCAGCTCCGTGGCGATCAGCGTCATGTTCCTGTTCCTGTTCGCCAACACCGGCGCGGTCAACTCCCTGCTGAGCGTGTTCGGCCTCGACGGCCCGCAGTGGTTCGCCGACCCGCGCGGGCTGCTGCACCTGACCCTGTCCGGACTCGGCCTGGTCGATCCGGCCCACCCGCCCGCGGCGCTGACCGACAGCGGGCTGCTGGGCCTGTCCTGGTGGGAGTGGCTTTCCGGGCCCAGCGTCGCCATGAGCACCATCATCATCCTCGTCGTCTGGACGACCAGCGGCACCTTCATGCTGATGTTCCTCGCCGCACTGCAGGACGTGCCGGTGCAGCTGGAGGAGGCCAGCCTGATCGACGGGGCCGGACCCTGGCAGCGGCTGCGCTACGTGACCCTGCCGCTGCTCAAGCCGACGATGTTCCTCGTCATCACGCTCGGGCTCATCAGCACCTGGCAGGTGTTCGACCAGATCTACGTGATGAGCCAGGGCAACCCCGCCAAGACCACGCTGACCCCCGCCTACCTGTCCTACCGCACCGCGTTCAAGGACTTCGAGTACGGCAGCGGCGCGGCGATCTCGTTCGTGCTGTTCCTGCTCATCGTGGTGCTGACGCTGGGGCAGCGCTGGGTCATGCGTGACCGCGACCGCGTGCCGCGCACCCGCCTGCTCCCGACCCGTACGCGGAGGTCCTGATCATGTCCGTGGCGGCCGACCGACCCCGCTCCCCCGCCCGCCGCGACGGCGGCCGCACCCTGGCGAGCCATTTCGTCGGGTACGCGGTGCTGGTCTTCTTCGCGCTGGTGTTCCTCTACCCGTTCGTGATCCAGCTGGCCAACGCGTTCAAGTCCGAGCCCGACGCGGCGGCCAACCCGCTGGCGCCGCTGCCGGACCCGGTGACGACCGCCGCGTTCACGCGGATCTTCGAGGGCACCGGCTTCCCCCGGTGGGTGGCGAACTCACTCGTCGTCACCACCGTCGTCACCGCCGGCCGGGTGTTCCTGGACTCGCTCGCCGGGTACGCCCTGGCCCGGCTGCATTTCCGCGGCCGCGCCGCGGTCACCGGCGCGGTCGTCGCGGTCATGGCGGTGCCCGGCGTCGTGCTGCTGATCCCGAAGTTCCTGGTGCTCAACCAGCTCGGCATCTACAACAGCTACACCGCGCTGATCCTGCCGGTCATCGTGGACGCGGCGGGCGTGTTCATCATGCGGCAGTTCTTCGTCTCCGTGCCGGTCAGCGTCGAGGAGGCGGCCCGCATCGACGGGGCGGGCGTGTTCCGGACGTTCTGGTCGGTGGTGCTGCCGATGGCCCGCCCGGCGCTGATCACGCTGACCATCCTGTCGTTCCAGGGCTCGTGGAACGAGTTCCCGCACACCCTGGTCGCGGTGCAGAGCCCGGAGCTGTTCACGCTGCCGCGCGGCGTCGCCGACCTGGTCAGCGGGTCACTGGGCGCGGGCAGCCAGTACCCGCTCAAGCTCGGCGCCGCCCTGCTGGCCACCATCCCGGTCGCCGTCATCTTCCTGGTGTTCCAGCGCCACTTCGTCCGCGGCGCGGCCGAGGGCGCCAGCAAGGAATAGAGGTCCGGTCGTAAGTCCGACATGGCGCCGGCCGCACGGCTGAGGGTCCCGATAGGTGGAACGCACACCAGCCGGCCGCCTCGAAGCCGACAATGTACCCATGACGGACGAGCATGCGATGCAACGCGAACTGGAGCAGGTCGACGCGATGATCGCCGAGTTGCGCAGCCAGGCCGAGCAGATCCGGCACGAGGTCGGCAACCGCGAGGACGGGCCCGGCGATCCCGGCGACACCACCCTGCTGATCAGCAGCGCCGAGGAGCAGGAGGCGCTGGTCGCGGTGCTGGAGGACCGCCGCGGCAAACTCCGCGAACGCCTCGGCCTGGGCGCGCAGGGCTAGTCTCCCCGCGGCACCGCAGGTCGCTCAGGCCACGTTGACCGGGCGGAACTGGACGCTCACCCGCGGCCCGACGTGGCGGGCCGTCTTCGGGATGCAGTGCTCCCAGGTGCGCTGGCAGGAGCCGCCCATCACGACCAAGTCGCCGTGGCCGAGCGGGAACCGGACGCTCGGCTCGCCGCCGCCGCGCGGGCGCAGCAGTAGCGGCCGGGGCTCGCCGAACGACACGATGGCGACCATGGTGTCGGTGTGCCTGCCACGGCCGATGGTGTCGCCGTGCCAGGCCACGCTGTCGCGGCCGTCGCGGTAGAGGCACATGCCCGCGGACACGAACGGCTCGCCCAGCTCCGTGGCGTAGAAATCCGACAGCGCGGTGCGGGCCTGGTCGAGCACCGGGTGCGGCAGCGCCTCGTCAGGGCCGTACCAGCGCAGCAGGCGGGGCACGTCGACCTCGCGCTCGTACATCTCCCGCCGCTCGGCCCGCCAGTCGACCTGCTCCAGCAGCACCTCGAGCACGTCTTCGGAGCCGTGCACCCAGCCGGGCAGGTGGTCGACCCAGGCCCCCCGGGTGAGCGGATGCCGGTTCACCGCCCCGGCCAGCGGCCCCAGGGTGGCCCGCTCATCAAGATCGAACATCGACGGCTGGTGTGCGTGCGCCATGAGCAGGGATTCTACACCCCTTTCGAACAGGGGTACCAATCCATGGGACTCGCTACCCTGATTAAGCGGCCAACCGGACGGCAGGGCATGATGACTGCCGAAGCGCTCCCAGTCGGCATATCCAATCACGACTGTTGTATGTGGTGTCGAACCGCCCGCCGGGGAATCGACGGGGATAGTATGCGGCGCGGGAGCGCAACTGAAAGCCGACTGAGGGTGTCGTATGAGGCCGCTGGGAACCACCGACCCGCACTCCGTAGCAACGTACCGGCTGGTCGGCGTTCTCGGCGGCGGCGGCATGGGACGCGTCTACCTGGGACAGTCTCCGGCCGGGCGCTACGTCGCGATCAAGGTGATCCGCCCGGAGCTCGCCGCCGACCCGATGTTCCGCCGCCGGTTCGGCCGCGAGGTGGCCGCGGCGCGCCTGGTGAACCCGCTGTTCACCGCCGCGGTCGTCGACGCCGACACCGACGCCGAATCACCGTGGCTGGCCACCACCTACATCGAGGGTCCCAGCGTGGAGCAGCGGGTGCGCTCCAGCGGCCCGCTGTCGGTCAGCGCCGTGCTCACCCTCGCCACCGGCCTGGCCGAGGCGCTGGCCTCCATCCACCGCGCCGGGCTGGTGCACCGCGACCTCAAACCGGCCAACATCCTGCTCGACGACAACGGCCCGCACATCATCGACTTCGGCATCGCGCTGTCCACCGACGCGGAGCGCATGACCACCGGCGTCAACGTCGGCACCCCGTCATACATGGCCCCCGAGCGCATCCAGGGCGAGGACGCCGGATCGCCCGGCGACATCTTCTCCCTGGGCGCCACCCTGTACTTCGCCGCCACCGGCCGCACCCTGATCAGCGGCGGGAGCATGTTCGAGCAGATCAACCAGGTGACCCAGGGCCGGTTCGACCTGGCCGCGGTGCCGATCCAGCTGCGGCCGTTCGTGGTGCGCTGCATCAGCCTGCGCCCGCAGGACCGCCCCACCGCCAAGGAGCTGTCCCGGATCCTCATCGGCACCGGCGTGTCGACCCCCACGCCCGGCTGGTTCCAGCCGCTGATCGCGCTGCCCGGCGGCGAGCCGCAGGTGGACGAGCCGATCGCGCCGACCTGGGGCACCCCGAAGCTGTGGCAGCGGCGGCCGGTCCTGGTGGGCGCCGTGCTGGGCGCGCTCGGGCTGGCCGCGGGCGGCGCGTGGGCGGTCACCCGCGGCGGCGCGGACCCCGGCGCACCGGACGGGTCGAGCCCGGCCAGCGGCGGGCCGAGCGGCTCGCCGCTCCCGACCGGGCCGCTGCGGCCGGGGGCACTGCGCTGGCAGACCAACTCGCGGACCACACCGGGCAGGTTCCACCTGGTGGTGGCCGACGGCGGGCGGCTGATCGGCACGGACGGGCCGCGGGTGTTCGCCACCGACCCGCCCGGCCCGGGCCAGAACCAGGCCTGGAGCGTACGGATCGACGCCGAGCCGGTCGCCGTGCGCGACTGGGGGCCGGCCGTGCTGGTCATCGCGGACAGCCGGCTGTGGCGGGTGGAGAACGAGACCGGCAACCTGGACTTCAAGGGCATCGACGCGGGCGGGACGGTCGGCGAGGTCGCCCTCGCCACCGACCGGGCCTTCGTGGGGCTGCCCGCCTCCGTGCGCGCGTTCAACCGGGTCGGCGCGCCGGTGTGGCGCAAGGACGTGACCGAGTCACCGCTGGTGGCCGACATGTCCTGGCTGGTCACCCGGCAGGAGCGCAACGGCACGGTGTGGATCACACTGCGCGAGGCGGCTACCGGCAACCAGAAGTGGCAGGTGACGTACAAGCTCACGCCCCCGCCACCGGATGCCGGTCGGGGTGGCCCCGGCGGTCCGGGCGGTCCCGGCGGCGGCCCGCCAGAGGACGCCTGGGAGGCCGTCGAGGCCCGGCTGGGCCCCACCCACCTGCTGTTGCGCGAGGGCGGCGTGCTGCGGGTGATCCGGCTGTCCGACGGCGCGGTCAGGTGGGAGAAGCCCTGGGACAAGCCGGTCGCCGGGGTCGACCTGATCGGCGACACGGTGGTGATGGCCGCCGACCGCATCTACGGCTTCCGCACCGACACCGGCGTGGAACGCTGGAACATCCCCGCCCGCGGCGGCCGCGTCGCCGCGTCGCCGGACGGCAAATTCTGCTATGCGGTCGCCCAGCAGCGCATCGCCGCGATCGACCCCGCGACCGGCAACGCCGACTGGTCCGTACCGCTGCCCGCCGACGCGCGGGAGGAGAACGTCAGCGGCCTGGTGGTGCGGCATCCGACCGGGTACATCCTGCTGCGGCCCCCGCCGTTCAAGGACGGCGACACACCCGACGTGCTCGCGATCTCGCTCGTCGCCGGGCCCCGATAGCTCCGGGCCGCGGTGGCGGCGGACGGCGCGCGGCCGCCCGCCGCACAGCTCAGCGGTCGGCGGGGTGGTCGTTCTCGTGGCGGACGGCCTGCGCGGGCACCCGGCCGGCGACCAGCGCGTCACGGATCTCGGTGAGCAGCCGGATGTCCTCGGTGATCGGTGCGGGCTCGGGCTCCTTGCCCTTGTTGCGCCGCTCGGCCAGCTTGTTCATCGGCAGCACGACCAGGAAGTACAGCACCGCGGCGGTGAGCAGGAAGGTGATCGTCGCGTTGATGAACGCGCCCCAGGCGATGACGTTGTCGGTGCCGATCTCCGTCTCGCCGCCGATCTTGCCGTCGCCTGCGCCCACCAGCTTGATCATCGGTTCCAGGAACGACTTGGTGAACTGGGTGACCAGGGTCGTGAACGCCGCGCCGATGACCACACCGACCGCCAGGTCGACGACGTTGCCACGCATGATGAAATTCTTGAAGCCGCTCAACATGTCCCACACCGTATCCGAGCGCGTGGCCCGACCCACGCGTCCGACACAGTGATGTAACGCCTATCCCGCCAGCACGTTCACCGCGCCGCGGAACAGCGGCGGAACCGCGACGCAGATCGGCACCACCGCGCCGCGCACCGGCCGGGCCGCGGTCAGCAGGACCAGCCCGCGGGTGAGCAGGCGGTAGGTGCGGGTACGCCGCCGCCACTGCGCCTCGTACCCGGTGAGGTCGCCGTTGAGCAGCGCGGACACCGCGGCCTCGGCCTGGCTCAGGGCCAGGCTGACCCCCTCGCCGGTCAGCGCGTCCTCGTAGCCGGCGGCGTCGCCGACCAGCAGCACTCGGCCGCGGACCCGCGCGGCGACCGTGCGGCGCAGCGGACCCGCGCCGCGCACCGGGCCGTCCGGTGCCGCGCCGCCGAGCCGTTCCTTCAGCTCGGGGAACCCGTCGAGCAGCGTCTCGTAGCCCAGCCCGGACCGGCGGTGCAGGATGGCGACCCCGACCAGGTCGGGCGCGACCGGGGTGACGTAGGCCTCGGCGTGCGCCGACCACCACACCTCGACCAGGTCCGACCAGGGCGCGACCGGGTAGTGCCGGCGCTGGCCGAAGCGCGCCGGAGTGCCGGCCGCCGAGGCGATGCCCACCTCCCGGCGTACCCGCGAGTGCAGGCCGTCGGCGCCGACCAGCCAGCGCGCGCGTACCCCCGCCGCCTCGACGCCGTGCGCGTCCTGCCGCAACCCGGCGACGCGCCCGGCCACCCAGGCGATCCCGGCCTGTGCCGCGCGTTCGCGCAGCGCGGTCTGCAGGGTGGTGCGGCGGACCCCGCGGCCCGGCCCGGCCGCGAAGCGGGCGTGGGCCGAGCGCTGTCCAGCGCGGTAGGCGATGCCGTGGAACGGCACGCCGACCGGGTCGACGCCGAGCGCCAGCAGCCGGGCCAGCCCACCGGGCATCAGCCCCTCGCCGCAGGCCTTGTCGATCGGGTCGGCGCGCGGCTCGACCACCACCACCGACATCCCCGCCCGCCGCGCCAGCAGCGCCGTGGCCAGCCCCGCCGGCCCGCCACCGGCGACCAGCAGATCGGCGTCGAAGCTCACGCGGTGGCCTCGGCCAGCGCCGCGTCCTCCACCCGGATGCGCACGGCCAGCAGGGCGAAGTTGAGCAGGGTGAAGGTCAGCGCGGTGAGCCAGGCGCTGTGCACCAGCGGCAGGGCGAAGCCCTCCACCACGACGGCCAGGTAGTTGGGGTGCTTGAGCCAGCGGTACGGCCCGCGGTCCACCAGCGGCAGTCCCGGCACCACGATGACCAGGGTGTTCCAGCGCCGGCCCAGGGTCGTCACGCACCACCAGCGCAGCGCCTGGCTCGCCGCGACCAGTGCCAGCATGGTCCAGCCGAGCGCGGGCAGGAACGGCCGGTCCAGCAGCCACACCTCGGCCAGGCACCCGGCCAGCAGCGCGGTGTGCAGGGCCACCATGTACGGGTAGTGGCTCCGGCCGTACTCACGGCCGCCGTTGGCCAGGGCCCACGCCGCGTGGCGCTTCGACACCACCAGCTCCACCAGGCGTTCGGCGGCCACCGCCAGGATCAGCAGGGTGTACGCGAGCACGCTCACCACCTCAGCAGGACGAGTTCGGAGCAGAACCCCGGCCCCATGGCGATCATGAGTCCGGGCTGGTCTTCGCGCGGTGGGCCGGCCATCGCCTCGTGCAGCACGTCCAGCACCGACACCGACGACAGGTTGCCCCGCCCGGCCAGCGACCGGCGCGTCGGCATCAGGGCCTCCGGCGGCAGGTCGAGGACCTTCTCGATGGTGTCGATGACCTTCGGCCCGCCGGGGTGGCAGACCCACGTCGCGACGTCGAGCGCGTCGACGTCGTGATCGGCCAGGAAGCCGCGCACGTCGCCGCCGAGGAAACGCTCGGCGATCGGGGCGACCTCGTTGGACAGCACGATCCGGAAGCCGCTGGACCCGATGCGCCAGCCCATCACCTGCTCGGTGTCCGGGTAGAGGCGGCTGCGGGTGGCCAGCACCCGCGGGCGGCCCGGCACCGCGGCGGCCCGCCGGCCGCCGACCATCACCACCGCGGCCGCGCCGTCGCCGAACAGGCTGGAGGCGACCAGGTTGGCGGGCGTGGTGTCCTGCTGCTGCACGGTCAGCGAGCACAGCTCGACCGCCAGCAGCACCGCGACCTGGTCCGGATAGGCCCGCAGGTAGTCGTGCAGCCGGGCCACCCCGGCCGCGCCGGCCACGCAGCCCAGGCCGAACAGCGGTAGCCGCTTCACGTCGGGCCGCAGGCCGACCCGTGTGGCCAGCCGGGCGTCCAGCGAGGGCACGGCCAGGCCGGTGACGCTGGTGGTCGCGATGAGATCGACCTCGTCGGGGCGCACCCCGGCCGCGTCCAGCGCCTCGCGCAGCGCGACCTCGCCCAGTTCCTGGGCCACCTCGATGAACGCGTCGTTGGCCTGGGTGAACCCGGTCAGCCCGGCGTACTGGTCCAGCGGCAGCGCCAGGTGACGGGTCTGCACGCCGGTGGTCCGTCCGAACCGGGCGAACACCTCGCGCCCGGGATGCTCGCCGGGCAGGCACATCGCGGTGAACTCGGCGACGATCTCCTCCTGGCGGTAGCGATGCGCCGGAAAGGCCAGCCGCACCGCCGACACCTGCGGCGCCGACTCATCGATGTGAATCATGTACCGACAGTACCGTCCGCAGGTCCGCTTGCCCACGAACGCCGCGTGGGCCGAGCGGGCACAAAGGACCGCGCGTCGCTTGCGGGCCGTGAGCGCGGTTTCGGGACAGAACCTGTGGTCAGTTCGAAGGTTCTGACACCGAACAACGATCATGGCGACGGGGCGCCGACGACGAAGCTCCGCCGGCCCCCGGTGGGGCGGGCGGAGCTTCGTGAGTGGATCAGCGGTCAGCCGTGGGTCTTGCCGCGGCCGCCGGGGCCCTTCTCCTTGCGGGGCTTGACCGAGATGTCGATCGGGCTGCCCTCGAAGCCGAACTCCTCGCGCAGCTTGCGCTCCACGAACCGGATGTAGCCCGGGTCCAGCGGCTGTGTCGTGAACAGCACGAACTTCGGCGGGGAGATGCTGGGCTGGGTCGCGAACAGGATGCGCGGGGCACGGCCGCCGCGCACCGGGTGCGGGGTCGCCTGCACCAGCGCGGTCAGCCACTGGTTGAGCTGGCCGGTCGGGATGCGCTTCTCCCAGCTGGCCAGCGCCTGGCGCAGCGCCGGCGCGAGCTTCTCGACGGCCCGCCCGGTCAGCGCGGAGATGTTGACGCGCAGCGCCCACGGGATGCGCTTGAGCTCCCGGTCGATCTCCTTGTCCAGGTAGTGCCGCCGGTCGGCGTCGACCAGGTCCCACTTGTTGAAGGCGAGCACCACGCCGCGGCCGGCCTCGGACACCATCGACAGCAGGCGCTGGTCCTGCTCGCTGATGACCTCGCTGGAGTCCAGCAGCACGACGGTGACCTCGGAGGTCTCGATCGCGGCGGCGGTGCGCAGCGAGGCGAAGTACTCGGTGCCGCTGGCCTTGCCGACGCGCTTGCGCAGGCCGGCGGTGTCGACGAACTGCCACGTCTCGCCGCCGATGACGACCAGCGAGTCGACCGGGTCGACGGTGGTGCCGGCGACGGGGTCGACGACCGAGCGCTCCTCCCGGGCGAGCCGGTTGAGCAGGCTCGACTTGCCGACGTTCGGGCGGCCGACCAGGGCCACGCGGCGCGGGCCGCGCGGGCCGGGCAGGTGGTCCTCCAGCGGGGCCTGCTTCGGGAACGCGGCGAGCACCGCGTCGAGCAGATCGCCCGAACCGCGGCCGTGCAGCGCCGACACGGCCCAGGGCTGGCCCAGGCCGAGCGACCACAGGGCGTGGACCTCGTACTCCATGTTCTGGTTGTCGGCCTTGTTCGCCACCAGCAGCACCGGCTTGGAGCTGCGGCGCAGCATCTTCACCGCGGCCGCGTCCTCGTCGGTCGCGCCGATGGACGAGTCGACCACGAACAGCACCACGTCGGCGGCGGCGATGGCCGCCTCGGCCTGCGCGGCGATGGCCGCGGCGCGGTCCTTGGCGTCGGGCTCCCACCCGCCGGTGTCCACGACGGTGAACTTGCGGCCCGACCAGTTGGCGTCGTACGCCACCCGGTCCCGGGTCACGCCGGGGATGTCCTCGACGACCGCCTGGCGGCGGCCGATGATGCGGTTGACGAGGGTGGACTTGCCCACGTTGGGGCGACCCACCACCGCCAGGACCGGCTGCGGGGTGACGACGTGCGTCGCCGGAGGCGCCTCCGGCAACGGCTGCTCGACGACCTCCAGCTCGCTCCACTCAGTGTTGCTCATGCTGCCTTCCTTGTTGTCAGCAGGCGGTGCAGCTCGCTGACAACCTCATCGATGCCCAGCTGGGTCGAGTCGAGCACCACCGCGTCGGCGGCCTGCTGCAACGGGTTGACCTTGCGGGTGGAGTCCAGGTGATCACGACGGGCCAGGTCGGCCTCGGTCGCAGCGTGGTCGCCGGCGGTCTCGGCGCTGCGACGGCGCGCCCGCTCGGCGGAAGAGGCGGTCAGGAAGACCTTGAGGTCGGCGTCGGGGGCGACGACGGTGCCGATGTCGCGGCCCTCGACGACGATCCGGGCGGACTCCTCGATGATCGCGCGCTGGCGGGCGGTGAGCACCTGCCGGACGAACGGCACCGCGGAGACGGCCGACACGGCCGCGGTGACCTCGCCGCCGCGGATCGGGCCGTCCACGTTCTCGCCGTTGACGCTGATCGAGGGACGCTCAGGGTCGGTCGTGATGATCAGCTCGCAGTCGACGGCCACCTTGGCGATGCCGTCGGGGTCGGTGAGGTCCACCCCGGCCTGCAGCACGGCCCACGTCAGCGCCCGGTACATGGCGCCGGTGTCGAGGTAGCGTGCGTCCAGGCGACGCGCCAGCCGGCGAGACACCGTCGACTTGCCCGAGCCCGAAGGCCCGTCCACCGCGACCACGCAGCGCAGTTCAGCCACGACCCATCCTCCGCCTCTAGGTTTGATGCTCCCATTCTGCCCGGTCCGTCCGGACGCCGATCAGGCAGAGGGGCTCCAGGCGGCGTAGAACACGTCCCGCAGGCCACAACCGGCCCGCCCGTCACACCGTGAGCTGCCGGAACCTGGCCTGCCCAGCAGCGTCGACGTGCTCGGTGGCGGCCACCGCGGTGACGATGGACTCACTCAGCTCCACCGTGCGGTGAGCCGCGTCACGCCACAGCAGGAGCAGCATGACCGCGCTGTCGGCGTACCGCGCCGCGAAGGCCTTGCCCAGCTCGTCGTCGCCCCAGGGGCGGTCCTGCCCGGCCTGCTCGATCCGGCCGCCGGACAGCTCTCGCTCGCGGACCAGGGACTGCCCGGCCAGGTTCAGCCGCCGGGCCACCGTCAGCGCGGCCGCCGGGTCGAGGTCGATCCGCTGTCCGATCATCGCTGCTCCTCGTAGCCCATGGTGTCGTCGTGGCGGCGCAGCAGCGCGCCCAGGTCGCCGCCGCGCAGCAGCTCGGGCACTCCGGTCTCGGCCGGCACCACCCGCGCCACCAGCTCGGCCGTCGCCTCCACGGCGGCCTGCTCGGCCCGGCGGGTGGTCTTGGTGATCAGCTCGGCGAGCCGGTCCGGCCGGTGCGCCGCGTACGCCCGCTCGTGCAGCCGCAGCCGCAGCAGTTGCCCGCGCGCGCCCACCACGACGGTGACCATCCCGTCGGCGGAGGCGACCGAGACCTCCAGCCCCGCCAGCTCCCGCTGCAGCTCCCCCACGTTGTCCCGCAGGTGGGTGTACTGCGCGTGGACCTCGTCGAAGCGGGCCCGCAGCGCCGCGTTGGCGTCGGGGTCAACGGGCGGCATGCAATCCTCCGAGCAGTCGGCGGGAGAGCTGGTCGGCGTGCCGGGTCGTCTCCGGCAGCCGGAAACGCGGCGACAGGGTCAGCGTCAGCGCGGTGGCCGCGTCGAGGTCGACGCGGTGCCCGACGGAGACGAACACCGGCTTGACCTTCGGCTGGCTACGCAGCACCCGGCCCAGCACCTCGTCGCCCTCGGTCAGCGGCGACCAGTCGCCCCGGCCCGGACCCGGCTCGGCGTGCGCGGTGGTGAACGGCGTCTTGGCCACCCCGAACGTGGGCAGCCCGGTGAGCACGCCGACGTGGCAGGCCAGCCCGAACCGGCGCGGGTGGGCGACTCCGTAGCCGTCGCACACCAGCACGTCGGGCGTGACCGTGAGCCGCTCCAGGGCGTCGACCAGCAGCGGCAGCTCCCGGAACGCGAGCAGGCCCGGCACGTACGGGAAGGTCACCTCGCCGGTCGCGGTGGCCGCCTCGACGACGGTCAGCGTGGCGAGGTCCAGCACGACGGCGGCGGCCACGGCCCGGCCGGTCTCCTCGTCGTACGACACGTCCAGCCCGGCCGCGGTCCGCGCGGCCGGAAGCGGCCCACCCGGCTCGACCCGTGCCCGCAGCGCGAGCTGCTGGCGCAGTGCCTCGGCCTGGTCGGCAGGCCACGGATCGTGCGGCACCCTCATCGCCGGACCCGCCCGTCGCTCAGCCGAGCCGGGCCATGGCGTTGCGCACCACGCGCGCGGTGTCCGTGCCGAGCGGGCTGGGCAGCGCGTCGGGGGCGAACCAGCCGAGCTCGTGCGACTCCTCGCTGACCTGCGCCACCGCGTTCGCGGGCGCGTGCACCAGGAAGATCACGTCGTAGTGCCGGTTGGGCCGGCCCGCGCAGTTCACGTGGTGCACGTCCACGTCGACCGGCACCGGGTCGACGACCAGCCCCGCGATGCCGCTCTCCTCGGTGGCCTCGCGCAGGGCGGCCGCGGCGAGGTCACCGTCCTCGGGTTCGAGGTGGCCGCCGAGCTGGCACCAGATGTCGTGCCGGCCGTGCAGGCACAGCAGGATGCGGGAGCGGTCGTGCGAGACGATGATCGCGCTGGCCGTGACGTGCCCGTCGAGATGCGGCTTGCCCATCACCTGCGGGCCCTGCGCCAGCAGGGCGATCGTCTGCGTCCAGTCGGCCTCGGCGTCGGTGGGCGGGCGCCAGTCGGTCAGCAGGCGTAGGGCGTCGGCATGCAGGGTCTGCGTCACCCGGCCGATGCTAGTGCCCGGGACGCGCTCGCGTTCCCGGGCCTGTGGACAACTTCGGCGATCACGCTTTGACCAGCACGTCGTCGCGGATCTCGCGGAGCAGCCGGGCGCTGTCGTCCATGGCGCGGCCGCCGTAGAACAGGCCGAGGCCGAGGCTGCCGTGGTCGATCCAGGCGCAGACCACGACGGGCGCGTCGCTCTGCTTGTCGCGGGCGTTACCGCAGCGCAGCTCCCCACCGCGCGCTCCGGCGGGGAAGCTGCGCACGCCCGTGGGCCGGTCCTTGCCCGCCCCGGCGAGCGCGCCGTCCAGTTCGCCGGCCGGGTCGAGGATGAACCGGGTGGCCACGACCAGCACCACCGGCATGTCCTTGTGCTTGGGCTCGTCGAGCTTGGCGACCTCCGCGCCGGTCACGTCCTGCTCCCGGTGGATCTGCGCGATCAGCTCGTTGGCCGCGGCGCGGACGTCGGGGCTGTCGTCGCGGCGCAGGCCCGCGATCGTGGCGCCCAGCTCGGCGCGCACCGGGTACTGCGCCCGGATCGGCGCGGTGACCGCGGCGAGCACCCCGCAGCAGCCCAGGCTCAGCACGGTCAGCGTGCCGAGCACCCACGGCCAGCGCCGCCGGCGGGGCCGCTCCACGTAGACGACCTGCGGCTCGGCTGGGGCGGCCGGTGCGATGCGCTGCGGGATGGACGCCATGCCGAGGGTGTGCGTGTGCCCGTCGCGGCCCGCCCACGGATCGGCGGGCGGGGGCAGCGGCGGCGTGGGGGTGTTGCTCACCCGCGGCACTGTACCGAGCCGCTCCCAGCACCGCACTCGAAGCGCGAGAGCGGCGCACAAAACCCCAGGTCAGAAACAATCTTGAGAACAAGTCTGAGCAATTCGGGCTAAATCAGCACCACCCTGGGAGAAATCTGATAGCACCCCCTTTTACCTGGGCTAATGCCTTCTTAATATCGGCCAATGCCCCCGCATACCCCCCGTGATCAGCAAGAACCTCGTTTCGCCCGCACCACCGGCTCCCCCGCCACCGGTCGGCACCGCCGCGACGACGGCTGGCAGGCCCGGCACCGGCGCGGGCGGTCCGGGGCGCAGCGCCTGCTCGCGCCACTGCTCACGTCCGCCGCACTCGTCGGCGTCGGAGCCGTGGCCATCCTGTCCGGCAACGCCCGCCCGGTCGTCGTCGAGCCGCCGACCGCCGCCGGGCTGCTGCCCGGCAATGCCGTCGCTTCGCCGATGTTCGTCGCCGCCAGCGACGTGACCAGCGGCGCGCTGCTGCACCGCATGCCGCAGTTGCGGGCGCCCAAGGCGAGCCCGCCGGCGGTCAAGCCGAAGCCCAAGCCGAAACCGAAGCCCAAGCCCAAGCCGGTGGTCCGGGTCGCGAAGCTGGTCGCCGGGATGGACCGCCAGCAGATGGACAACGCCGCCGCGATCGTCAAGAAGGCCCAGTCGATGGGCCTGTCCAAGTGGGCGATGATCGTCGGCGTGGCCACCGCCATGCAGGAGAGCCGCCTCTACAACGTGGCCAGCCACGTCGTGCCCGAGTCGCTGGACTACCCGCACCAGGGCACCGGTTCGGACCACGACTCGATCGGCCTGTTCCAGCAACGCGCCAGCGGCAGCTGGGGCTCCGTCGAGGAGATCATGCAGCCGCAGTACGCGGCGGGCGCGTTCTTCGGCCGCCTCGTGAAGATCGACGGCTGGGAGAACATGTCGCTGACCCGGGCCGCCCAGTCGGTGCAGATCTCGGCCTTCCCCGACGCGTACGCCAAGCACGAGGACAACGCGACCCTGATCGTCAGCGCGCTGCTGAACTGACGCGCCGGTCGCGGCGGCTCACCGGGCCACCGCGATCACGCCGTCGGCGCGCAGCCGGCCGGGCGTGCGCCCGGTGGCCAGGTTCGTCAGCGCCTCGTCGACGTGCGCGCCGAGGAACCAGTCCCCGGCCTGGTCGAGCACGAAGAAGCGGCCCCGCGCGTCCACGACCAGGATGTTGAAGGCCGTCTCGGACCCGATCGGACACACCGGCACGCCCAGCCGCTGCTCGAACGCGGCCAGCTCCGGCACGGGGCAGAACTCGTCCGGCAACCGCAGCGTGAACTGCTGCGCCAAGCAGTCCACGCCCGCGACGGTGGCCCGCGTGGACAGCTGCGGGTAACGCACGAAGACCTCGCGCGCGGCGGCCGCGGCCGCCGGGTCGTGCCACGCGCCGTGGGCTTCGCGCGCCTCGTCGAGCAGCCGGCCCACCTGCGCGGGGTCCAGCCCGCCGCCGGTCCAGCCGCCCTCGACGAGCACCGCCGCCACCGCCGGCGGGAACCGGTAGGGGTCGGGCGCCGCACCGGCCGCCACCGGCTCGCGCAGCTCGGTCCAGTCCACCGCCGCCAGGTCGCCGCCGCCGAGTCCCTGCCAGGCGAGCTGGCACGTGACGCAGCACGGCAGGTCCGGCCCCAGCCCGAGCGGCCGGTCCGACATCGTCGGGTAGCTGGTCGGCCACGGCTCGGCCAGCGCCGACCACATGGCCGCCGGGTCCGTCGACCCGGTCTGCGCCCAGTCGGTGAACAGCCGCGAGAGCAGCACCAGCTCGGCATGGCGGGCCGCGCCGCGCACCAGCCGCCCGGCCGGCTGGGCGGCCAGCCAGCCCGCCACCGCCGGATGGTGCACCGGTGCGGCGTCGCCCCGCGCGGACCCGGCCAGGACGCTGACGTTCTGCGTGGTGAGCGCCATCGCGATGCGCGCCGGGCCCGGTTGCGCCTGCGCCGCCTCGGCCCGGCTCGGCTTGGGCGGACTGGCCAGATGCGTCGCCGAACCAGGCTGGTATCGCTCCTTCACCTGCTCCGTCCACCAGGCGGGGTAGTAGGCCAACAGGCCGCTGTGCCGGTCGAGCACGACCGTCACGCCCGAACCCAGCGGCGGCGGCTCCGCCGTCGGCTGTGTCGGCACGACCCACACGCACCAGCCGTGCGCGAACTCGTCGACCAAGCCCCGATAGGGCTTCCCGTCGCGCAGGGTCGCCTCCACGGCGAACCGCTCCGCCAGCCGCAGCGCGTCGTCGATCGTAGCCACGATGCCCTCCCCAGGGTGGTGTGCAGACACGCCACGGTAGCGGTTGCGACCGATGTCTGGTGCGTATGGACGGTGCCCGTTAGGGTGTCGCCAGTCACCTGGGGAGGGACTGCCACCATGCCACTTCTACCTTCACCGATCCCACATCCATTGAGCTATTTCGATGCTCACGATTGGATGTGCACCGCCCTGGAATGGGTCGTGGGCGTCGACTGGCCCGAGGGCGACGAAGCCGCCATGCGCGAGCTCGCCGACGACTGGCGGGCCGCCTCGTCCCGGATGGGGCCGCTGCTCGACGAGGCCGACGACGCCGCGCTCGCCGCGGTGGCCGCCGCGGGCGGACCGGACGGCCAGGTCGCGAGCGCCATCCTGCGGCTGTGGTCGCAGCTCGGCCGCGCGCACGGCACCGGCGGCGAGGAAGCCGCCCTGGCGATGGTCGTCGAGCTGCTGGACGACTTCGGCAGCCAGGTCGACGACGGTGCCAACCAGATCGAGGGCGTGAAGATCGAGTTCTACGTGGAGCTCGGTCTGCTGCTCATCGAGCTGATCGCGCTCGCCGCCGCCGCGACCGTCACCTTCGGCGCCTCGATGGCCGGCGCCGCGCCCGCCATGTACGCCACCCGCTTCGCGATCCAGCGGCTGCTCCGCCGCGCGGCCAAGGAGCTGCTGGAACGCGCGGCGAAGAAGGGCCTCAAGGACCGGCTGAAGGACCGCCTCGGCGACGCGGTCAAGGACCGGATCAAATCCAAAGTGGTGCGCCACCTCGGCGAGCAGGCCCTGGAAGAGGGCATGCAGGAGGGGCTCACCTCGCTGGGCGTCCAGGCGTACCAGGTGAGCGAGGGCAACCGGGGCGGCCTGAACGCGGGCGAGCTGGCGCTCGACACCGGGCTCGGCGCCCTGGCCGGCGGCGTCGGCGGCGTCACCGGGCTCGGCCGGGCCCGCGCCACTACCGCCCTCGGCCGGTTCGGCGAGCACGCCCTGCGTGGCGCGAGCGGCGCGATGCTCGGCGAGGTCACCGTCGGTGTGGTCACCGGCCAGGGCGTGAGCCTGCAGACGCTCGGCATGGCCGCGAGCTCCGCCACGTTCGGCTCGGCCGTCGGGGACACCCGGGTCGCCGTCGACGGGCGGCTGCTCGGGGCGGAGCTGAGCCTGTCCGCCGCGCCCGACGCCCAGCGACTGCCGGACGCGGCTCTGCCGCCCGGCCCGTTCGACGAGTCCGGTCTCGCCGCCTCGGCCGCCCTGTTCGCGGGGCCCGCGGGCGAGACCGTACCCGACTCCACCATCATCGGCCTCGACCGGACCGTCGCGACCGTGGACCTGTCCGGCGGCCAGCATGGTGGACCGGGCGTCGCGTTCGGAGCCGAAGTCCCCGGCACGACGGCCGACGGCGGCGGTCCACGCCTGCCCGGAGCACCGGCCGACCCGACAGGCCTGTTCGACGGGGGTGCCTGGCCGACCGAGGACCGTGGACCTGAGGACCGTGGCGCCGAGGCCACGGGGCCGACCGGACATCCCGGTGCTCCCGTGGGCGGTCATCCGGGCGCACCCGCCGCGAGCCTGGCCACGGGTGCGGCGGCCGTGCTCGAACCGGCGTCCGGCACGATCCCGTCGTCGCCCGGCCCGGCCGTCACCAGCCCGCCGGCCGGGCCCGGTGCTCTGCCCACGGGCGGGGGCGTCGCCGGGGATGTCCCGCACGGTTTCGTCTCGCCGGTCGTCCCGGCTTCGACCCACCACGGCCACCCGGGCACGGCGAGCGGCCCGGCGCGGCCCGGCGGTGTTACTCCGACGGGCGGGCCGTCCCCCATCACCGCACCGGAGCGGGCCGACGATGACATCGCCGTGGTGGCCGCTGCCGCGGTCGCCTCGCTCGGCGGTCCGGGCACCGGCCCGGTGCGGCCTCCTGCCGCAGCGCCGGGCACCGGGGACCGTCCGGCGTTCAGGGCCGCGGTCTCGGAGAGCCGTGCCGAGCGGGAGGCATACGAGAGCCACACCGCGTTCGGCCGCACCCACGCGATGCGGCTGCGATTCGACCCGCGCAGCCCCACGCTGCTGAACCGGATACGCCAGTGGCTCCAGGACGGGTACGCGGCGGGACCGCCCACGTTCGACCCCGGCCGGCAGGCGTACGAGCAGAGCCTGGCCCCGTGGGAGGCACGCCTGCGGACACTGCTGGACGGCCCGATCGACGGGCCGCTGCCGTCCGAGATCGACCCGGCGTCGTTCGCCGAGTTCCAGCACCTGCGATACGGCGAGGACGAGCGCGGGATGTTCCGGGTCGCCGACGGCGCGGTCAACGAACCGGACGACCGCTCCCGGGCGACCGGCCTGGACGATCCCCGGCCCGTCGAGACCAGCCGCCGCTACGGCATGCCCGGCGGCCACCGCCGCCCGTTGGCCCTGCACCAGCAGGACGTCGAGCTGGCCGTGGAACGCGACGCCGACGGGCGGCCGCGCCGGTTCAGCGACCTGTTCGGCGAGTGGCCGCGCCGCGCCAACGACGGCGGCCCCAAGGCCGACCCCACCCGCGCCATCAACTGCCCCGACGTGGTGCTGTCCGTCATCGACACGTGGCTGCACGGCAGACCGCGGGTCGCGGCCCCGCGCACCGTCGACCGCTTCAGCCCCGACCTGCTGCCGCTGGGCGGCGAGCCCGGTGGCGCGGCCCGCATCGAGGACGCCGTCGGCGCCCGCTTCCAGCAGCTCATGACCGACCACCGGGCCAGCTCCTACGACGAGGCGTGGCAGCCGCGCGAGGAGGCGTTCGGCACCCTGGAGTCGGCGCTGCTGGCGCAGGGCCACGGCGCGGTCGCGGTGCTGCTCATGGAGCGCCCGAGCGGCGCGGCACACGCGGTGACCGTGCACAACCAGCACGGCCAGGTGGTGTATGTCGACGCCCAGGACAACGAGCGCCCCGTGGCGACGTACCGTCCGGGCGGCGCGGTCCGGATGGACGCGCTGCTGCTGAGCGCCGACGCCCTGCCGGTCGACCTCGGCCTGCCGCCGGGTCACTGGACGACACCGGGCACCGCCGTCGAGGACCCCGGCACCAGCCACGTCGAGGCCTCCGGACACCAGCGCCCCTCCGACGTCTTCGCCACCCCTGAACAGGTCACGACCTGGGACTCGCTGTCCGGCGGTGGGCTCGACCTGCTGGTCGGCGAGCTGAAGGCACGCGACGACCTGAACCTCGACCAGAAGTTGCGGCACCTGCGCGAGGAGCTGTTCCGCGAGGTCGCGCCGCCGCCCTCACCTGTGGGCGGTGACCTGGACACCAAGAACCTCCGGGTCTACGAATGGCAGAGCGGCGAGCTGTTCGTGCACGCCGCAGCGCTGATGCTGGACGACACGGCCACCATCGAGATCGCGTACGAGCCCCACCAGCTGTTCACCCAGTACCGCGACGACGTCTCCGATCCGTACCTGTCGCACGTCGGCCCGGTGCCCGCGGGCATGACCCGCGACCTCGCGGACAAGACGGTGCTGTGGCGGGCGCTGTCCGGCCGGTCCACCGACGGCGTCGACCCGGCCGAGCTGGCCGCCGACGCGATCGACATGCAGGTCCGGCCGCTGCGCGGCGCGCTGGCCATGCGCAAACGGCTGATCACCGAGTTCGGTGTCGACCCGGCCCGGGTCCGCCTGTGCCACGACGACCAGCCGCGCCACGTCCACTACGCGACCAGCAAGTTCCGCCGCGCCCACCTGGTGGCGCTGCCGCAGGTGCGCCGCGACGGGCGGCAGGCCCGCGCCGCGATGGTCGCCGCGATGCGCGGGCACGGCGAGCGGGGGGCACGGCGTGACGCCCGGGCGCGCGCCCTGGCAGAGCTTGTGTGCGCCCGGCATGAACCCGACGGGCAGCCCGGCAGCTACGCACTGCTGTGGGTGCGCCAGTCCCGGGTGCCGATGGGCGCGTTCATGGACACCAAACCCGAGCTGCTGCGCCAGACCGTCGCCCTGCTCCGCGAGACGGACCCGGACCGGCGCATCCTGCTGATCGGCGACGACCTGTTCGACGGCCGACCGGAGCTGAAGGCCGCATTCGATGCCGAAGGCGTGCTCGACAACGTCGACACCGAGACGCTGCGCCAGTTCTGGTCCGCCGACCGCCACGGCGGGCAGGAACTCGGCCAGGGCGAGCAGGCACTGTTCCTGCACCACCTGGACAGCGCCCGCGACATCGTGCAGATCGGCATGGAGAGCGGCGCGCTGGAGATCGCCGTCACGCTCGGCGTGCCCACGGTGTACTTCCAGGGCCGCGAGCACGTCGGCGACAAGGGCGTGCGCTGGCAGCTCTACTGGGACACCTGGGAGTACGGCGACCGCCGCGACCTGCTCGACGAGGACGGGCAACCGCAGCTGTTCCCGTCCGGGCGGGTGAAGACGGAGTTCGAGGCGCACACCGGGCCGTTGCGGGCGCCGCTGGCGACCATCCACCGGGTCGAGTTCGGCCCGGACCTGCCCGACCCCGAGGACCGGCTCACCCCGCCCGTCGCCGTGCACCACCCGGCGA
Source organism: Catellatospora paridis (assembly GCF_009720365.1). Classification (GTDB taxonomy): domain Bacteria; phylum Actinomycetota; class Actinomycetes; order Mycobacteriales; family Micromonosporaceae; genus Catellatospora; species Catellatospora paridis. Next base: position 123,066 of record NZ_WBZD01000043.1, read on the forward strand.
CGGTGTCCGCGGTGTCGGATCGGATCGCGCAACTGGCGGGTCGTGAACTGGACGGGTGGCCGCAGCGGCTGGGCCGGGACCGGTCGCTGCCCGACGGCTGGACACCGTGGGACGAGACGGCCTGGGCCGACAGCCGCTACTGCGCCGACCAGGCCGACCGGTGGCTGCGTACGGTGCCGGGCGACATCGAGTCCGCGGCGCACAAGTGGACCGCCGTGCAGCGGGCCCTGTCGGGCGTGCTGCGGCCCGCGACGGCTGCCGCCTACCGGGAGGCCGGCCTGCACACCGAAACGGCGGCAGGCACTGCCACCGCGGCCAGGCTGTCGCTCGCGTACGCCGCCGAACCGGACACCCGCCCGCGGGCCGTCACCGAGCACGTGCGCCGAGTGCTGGCCGAGACGGAGCCGCGGCGGCAGGCGGCCGAGGAACTCCGCCTGCTCCAGCTCGACGAGCAGGAGATCGGTTCGCTGCGGAAAGCGATCGAGCAGGCCGTGACCGCGCGCGCCGAGATCAGGCGGACGGAGCGCGGCGAGACCGCTCCGGCCCACGGGCTGCCACACGAGCCGGACCGACCGGAGGAGGACACGGTGCCCGATCCGGACAGCGCACCCGGCCTGGCCCGGACGGTGCTCGACCGCGCGAGGACGGTGCGCGCCGACGGCGGAGCGGTGATCCCGCAGGCGGTGGCCGGTCTGATCGATGGCGCGCAGATGCTGGCGAACGGTGCGGACGGCCGGCCCGCGGTGGCCGACTTCGCCGCGGCAGTGCTCGGCAGACCGGTGCACCTCGCCGAGATCACCGGGTCGACCGGCGCGAAGGGCCTGTCCGGTGCGCCGGTCATGCTGGTGCAGGACGACGACGGCCGCAACATCGGGGTGGTGAAGGCGTTCCCCGACGCCGAGGAGTTCGCCCGCGAGCTGTCGGCGCTGCAGCGGCTGCGCAGCCGCGAGTTCACCCGGTTCGGCACTCCTGCGGCGCTGGGCATCGCGGCGTCGCCGCAACGCCACGGGGTCGTCGTGTCCGCACTGGCCCCCGGCCAGGCGATCGACGACCTGATCACGGAGGTGGGCAGGTCGACGGGTGCGGAGTGGGCGCCCGCCTTCAGGCGGCTCGAATGGTCCGTCGTCGGGGTGGGCGCCGCGCTCGCCGACCTGCATACCGCCGCCGCGGGCTCAGGCAGGCCGGTGGCGCGGGAGTTCCTGGACCGCCACATCGCGGTGGTGCGCAAATGGACCGGCCAGGTGGTGGACACGATGCGGACGCTGCAGGACCGTGACTGGGGCCTCGACCAGCTGACGAGGCGGGTCGAGCAGACCATCGCCGAGGCGCGCGACGTTCGCGGCTGGGCCGCGCTGGCACACGGCGACGCCCACCCCGGCAACTTCTTCTGGCATCCCGAACGCGGCCTGACCGTCATCGACCTGCCGATGCTGCACCACGCCATGGACGGCGCCGGGAACCCGATCGGCGCACCGGAACGCGACCTCGCGTTCTTCGAGATCAAGCTGGCGGACTTCGGCATGAGCCTCGGGCTCAAGCCTGAGGAGCTGGCCCACCTGCGGCTGGCGTTCCGCAACGGGTACCGCGACGCGGGCGGCCCGGACCCGGACCCCCGCCTCATGGCACTGTTCGGGGTACGCGGCGCGATCCACGTGCTCAAGGAGGTGCCGTATCGGATGAGAAACGATCGACGCTACCGCCGCACCTCCCTGTCGGACCTGATCGAAGCTCGACTCGGCCTGCTCAGGGAGGTATTGAGGTGGAATCCGTAAACGCCGTGTCGGACACATCACCGCTATGGTCGGTCGAGCTTCCCGCCCACGACGGGACGCTACGCACCGAGGACGTGGACGGCTGCCTCGTCATCGCCGAGGCCGCGGCCACGCTCATCAGCCCTGACGGGCGGATCCGCTGGTCACAAGAGCTCGGCCAGCACGGCGACTGGTATCCGCTCGTCCGGGACGGACTAATGCACCGGATCGAAGACGACCGCATCGTGACCCGGGATCTCGGAACCGGCGAACTCGTGGCCTCGTTCGACGGTGGTCCCCGGGCACACCGGCTGAAGTTCGACCCGTGGGGCGGGTTCGTCTTCCGTCACCTGGTCGAGCAGGATCAGCGGGAGGTGCGCCGGGTCGGCCTGGACGGCGAGCTGCACTGGGCGGTGCCGTTACCCGATCGCATGGACGGCTACCGCCTTCGTACCTTCGGCGACCTCGTGGTGTTCGACGTCAACAAGCTGCTGTACGCCTACGACCGTGACGCGGAACTGCAGTGGGCAGCCTGGGCCTGGGCGGGGGTCAGACTCGACCGGCCGGCGGACGAGCACCACCGCATCAAGGGCCTGTGGGAGTACGACGCGAACCGCCTGCTGGCCCGCTTCGACTGGTACGACGGGGGCGGCTACTACCTCGTGGACGCTTTCGGCGGCTCATCCGAGTTCATCACGACGCGGCAGGTCAGCGAGCCGCTCGCGGTGCTCCCCGGGGTCGAGGGCGGCCCCATGCGCCTGGCCGTGTGCGGACCGTCCCGGCAGGAGCAGATGATCTACACCTACCCGGTTTGGATGATCGAGGGCGACCGGGCCGTCTGGACGCACGACATGAACGTCGCCCCGGTCACGCTCACCGCGGGCGCAGCGGGCTCACTGGTCGTTTCGGCATCGCCGGACCGGCGGCGCTGGGACACCTACCACTGGCTCAGGCCGCTGTGGCACGAAACCTACGTGCGCTGCCTGAACTCCGACGGCACGACCCGGTGGACCTGGTACGCCCCCGGCATGATCACCCAGCATCCGAACATCGGCGCGGACGGCACGGTCTACGTCGGCGCGGCAGGCAGGTTGTACGCCCTGCCGGCGTGACGCTATTTTCAAGGTCGAGTTCGGACGGTCCGGGCACGGTCTGGGGAACGGGAGGTCGACGATGGCGAGCATGCCGGACGCGACGGAGTTCAGCCGGCGCTGGGTGGCGGCGTGGAACGCGCTCGACGTGGAGGCGGTGCTGGCGCACTTCCACGACGACGTCGTGTTCTCCTCGCCGCTGGCGGCGCAGCTGTTCCCGGAGACCGGCGGCGTCGTGCGGGGCAAGGACGCGCTGCGGGACTACTGGGGCGAGGGCCTGAAGCGCGTGCCGGACCTGCACTTCACCGTCGAGGCCGTGTACGTGGGCGTCGACGCCATCGTGATCACCTACCGCAACCAGCGTGGCGGCCTGGTCAACGAGGTCCTCGTGTTCGACGGCGACCTCGTCCGCTCGGGCCACGCCACCTACCTGCGGCAGGACGCCTGACTGCTCAGATGACCCGGGTGATGCCCTCGGCGGCGATCCTGGCCTCCAGGTTGTCGCGGTCGAGGTTGGCGCACAGGACCACGGTCGCGCCGGCCGCCAGCGGTGTCAGCAGCCACATCACCGGCTGCTCGTGCTTGGCCACGTCCACCAGCAGCTTGTCGCCCGCTCGCAGGCCCAGCTGGTCGGCGACGCCCTGGGCCAGCCCGCCCCACTGCCGGTAGGTGGTGCCGTCGGGGCTCGCCGCGTCCGTGCTGCCAATCGAGCCGTACGCGGGCAGGCTCGCGGGATGGCGGCCCGCCTCGGCGACGAAGTCCCGGTAGCCGTCCGGCACCTCGTCGAGCGGCGCGCCGCCGGGGGCGAGGCCGAGCACGAAGCGGTGCCGCGCCTGCGGCACCTGCTCCAGCCAGCTGTCCATCCGCTTGCGGCTGACGAACAGCACGTCCAGCGGGTCGTTCTCGCCCACGCCGACGGGTGCGAGGCCCGCGGTCGCCCACGGGCGGAACGACACGGCGGCCCCGATCGACCAGGCTCCGAGCAGCACCGCGGCGGTCTGCCAGTGCGGCGGCAGCAGCACGGCGACCCGCGAGCCGGTGTCGAGCCCGCAGTCCTCGCGCAGCAGCGCCGCCGTCCGTGCGGCCAGGCCGCCCAGCTCGGCCGCGGTGAGCTCGGTGCGCTCGCCGGTCGCGTCGTCGCAGTACGTCAGCAGCGGCCGGTCGGCACCCGCCAGCGCGTCCCCGCCGAGCAGGGCGGGCAGGTCGGTGACGGTCGTCGGCTGCATCAGGCGGGCTCCCAGCGGTGTACGGTCAGCGGTCCCGCTCACCATACCCACCGGTAGGCCCGCCTCACCTCGGCCGGGCCCGTGGCGGCGGCCGGTCTCAGTCCTCGTACACCTCGGGCACCTCGCGGATGGTGTCCTCCTGCGCGGCGCCGCGGCCCTTGCGGTCTGTGATCTTGAACAGGGCGGCGACCTCGCCCGCGTTGAGCCGGCGGTGGCGGCCCGCCTTCAGGTCGCCGAGCTTGATAGGGCCGATCGCGGTGCGTACCAGGCGCTGCACCGGGAAGCCGACCTCCTCGAACATGCGACGCACGATGCGATTGCGGCCCTCGTGAATCACGATCTCGATCAGCGCCTGCTTGTCGATGGCCTGGATGAGGCGGTAGTCGTCCAGCCGCGCCGGCCCGTCCTCCAGCTGCACGCCGGCCATCAGCTCGCGGCCGACCACTCGCGGCAGCGGGCCGACGACCTCGACCAGGTACGTCTTGGGCACCTCGAACGACGGGTGCATCAGCTTGTGCGCCAGCGTGCCGTCGTTGGTGAGCAGCAGCAGGCCCTCGGAGTCGGCGTCGAGCCGGCCCACGTGGTACACCCGGGCCGAGATGTTTCCGATGTAGTCGGCGACCGCCTCGCGGCCCTTGTCGTCGGCCATCGTCGAGACCACGCCGCGCGGCTTGTTCATGGCCAGGTAGACCAGGTTCGCGTCGGTGACGATGCGCTGGCCGTCGACGTGGATGATGTCGGCGATCGGGTCGGCCTTGTCGCCGAGCTTGGCGACCTTGCCGTTGACGGTGACCCGCCGCGCCGCGATCAGGTCCTCACTGGCCCGGCGTGAAGCCACACCGGCCTGGGCGAGGACCTTCTGCAGCCGCTCAGCGCCCTCAGTTCGTACTTCAGCGCTGCTCATCAGCGATCTCCTCGACGTTGTCAGGTAGGAAGGGAGCCAGTGGCGGAAGCTGCTCGACCGAGTCGAGGCCCAGCTTCTCCAGGAACAGGCTCGTGGTGCGGTAGAGGTAGGCGCCCGACTCGGGCTCGGTGCCGCACTCCTCGATCATGCCCCGGGTGACCAGGGTACGGATGACGCCGTCGCAGTTGACGCCGCGGATCGCGGAGATCCGCGAGCGGGTCACCGGCTGCTTGTACGCGACCACGGCCAGCGTCTCCAGGGACGCCTGCGTGAGCCGCAGCTGCTGCCCGTCCAGCACGAACCGCTCCACGTAGGGCGCGTACTCGGCGCGGGTGTAGAGCCGCCAGCCGCCGGCAGCGCGGCGCAGGTCGAAACCGCGGCTCTGCCGGGTGTACTGCGCCGACAGGTCGATCAGCGTGCCCGCGATCAGCTCGGCGGGCACCTCCAGCACCTCGGCGAGGGTCAGCTCGCTGACCGGCTCGTCGACGACCAGCAGGATCGCCTCCAGGGTCGGCACGAGGTCACCCTCGGCGAGGCCGGGCGGCGGGGTGGCGAGCTTGGATCCGGCGTACGCGACGGCGGCCTCGCCGCTGTCGTCCGGCCCGTCCACGTCGAAGTTCGAGGCGACCGGCCCGTCCAGGCCGAGCGCCTCGGCGAGGTCCTCGACCACGGCGATCTCGGCGATGTCCTCGTCGTCCCCGTCCACCGGCGCGCCCGGCCCGGCGCCCACCGCCTCGGCGTCCGGTTCGGGCCTCTCCACCGACTCGCCGTCCGGTTCAGGCCTCTCCACCGGCTCGGCGTCGGCTTCCGGTCCGCCCTCGACGACGCCCGTGAGCATGTTCTCTGCTTCCGCCGAGGCCTCGGCAGCGTTCAGAGGCTCGTTCTCCGCACCGCGCACGTCCTCCACCGCCGCCACGGACTCGACAGCGTCCAGCACGTCAGCGTCCGGCGTGGCAGCGTCCGGCGTGGCAGCGTCCGGCGCTTCCTCGTCGGTGTCCAGCGGGCCGGCGAGGTCGTCGGGACCGCAGTCGACCTGGCTGTCGTCCGCGGGCTGCGCGTCCTCGGGCAGCGCTGTCCCGCCCGCCGGCCCCTCGGCCTGCGAACTCTGCGGCTCGACGTTAAGAAGGTGCCCTTCCTCCACGGAATCCGTTAAAAAGGTGCCCTTGCTTTCTTCGGGAGCGGGGGTGCGGGCCCACGGAGGGACCCAGGCTGCGGCTTGTTGTTCGAGGGACTCGTTGTCAGTCATCGTCTTCTGCTCCCCCACGCTTGCCAGGCTGTTCCACCGCGGCCGCGGCGTCGAGCGCCGCCTCCCGCGTACCCGGATCGATCGGTTCCGGCTCCGAGTCGTCCTGGTCGTCGTCCGGTTCCTCGCCGTCCGGTTCGTGGTCGTCCGGTTCGTCGTCGCCCGGTTCGTCGTCGCCGGGTTCGTCGGCCAGGACCGGGGGTTCGGCGGCGAGGGCCTGTTTCGCCTCGTCGTCGCCGTCGTAGTCGTCGACCGCGAGGTCGCCGGCGGCCGTCTCGCCGCCGGTCCAGTGGACCGTCAGCTCGCCCAGCGCCAGCTCCTGGTCGAAGCCGACCAGCCCCTCCCGGTACAGCTCCAGCAGGGCGAGGAAGCGGGCGACCACTTCCAGGGTGTTCTCGCAGTCCGCGGTGAGCTGGCTGAACGTGGCGCTGCGGAGCTCGAACAGGCGGTTGCGCAGCAGTTCGGCGTGCTCGCGGACGCTGACCCGGACCTGGTGGATGTGCGCGACGGAGACCAGCGGCGGGGCCGCCTTGGGGGTGAACGCCTTGAGCGCGAGTTTGGCCAGCCGGTCCACGCCGATGTTCAGGATGAGGTCCGGCAGCGCCTCGGCGTACTGCGCCTCCAGCGCGACCGAGCGCGGCCAGCGGCGGCCGCCGGTGGCCTCCAGATCGGCGATGAACGCGGCGGCCTGCTTGAACGCGCGGTACTGCAGGAGCCGGGCGAAGAGCAGGTCGCGGGCCTCCAGCAGGGCGAGGTCCTCCTCGTTCTCGACCTGGGCGGCGGGCAGCAGCCGGGCGGCCTTCAGATCGAGCAGGGTGGCCGCGATGACCAGGAACTCGCTGGCCTCGTCAAGATCCCACGCCGAGCCCATGGCCCGGATGTGGGCGATGAAGTCGTCGGTCACCCGGTGCAGCGCAACCTCGGTGACGTCGAGTTTGTGCTTGCCGATGAGCTGCAGCAGCAGGTCGAACGGGCCTTCGAAGTTGGTGAGGCGCACGGTGAAGCGGCCTGAACCGGACGGTTCAGGCGACTGCTCTCCGGCCGGGTCGGCCGTCACCACGGGATCGCTCACGTCGCAAGTATCCCAGCAGGTCAGTTCGCGGGTGCAGGCCGGTGGGCCCGGATCACCTGCGGGCGGCCTCGGCGGCGATGACCTCGCGCGCGAGCTGCCGGTAGTTGCGGGCGCCCGACGAGGCGGGATCCAGCGAGGTGATGGGCGCGCCGGCGACGGTCGACTCGGGGAACTTGACCGTCTTGGTGATCACGGTCTGGTACACCTTGTCGCCGAACGCCTCGACGACGCGCTGCAGCACCTGGCGGCAGTGCGTGGTGCGGCTGTCGTACATCGTGGCCAGGATGCCCTCGAGCTCCAGGTCGAAGTTGAGCCGCTCGCGGACCTTGTCGATGGTGTCCAGCAGCAGCGCCACACCGCGCAGGCTGAAGAACTCGCACTCCAGCGGGATGAGCACGCCGTGCGCGACGGTCAGCGCGTTGATGGCCAGCAGGCCCAGCGACGGCTGGCAGTCGATGAGGATGTAGTCGTACTCCTTGCGCACCGACTTCAGCACCCGGGCCAGCGCCATCTCGCGGGCGACCTCGTTGACGAGCTGGATCTCGGCGGCCGACAGGTCGATGTTGGCGGGCAGCAGGTGCAGCCCGGCGACGTCGGTCTTGATGATGACGTCCTCGGCGGTCACATCGTCCTGCATGAGCAGGTTGTAGATGGACAGGTCGAGGTTGTGCGGGTTGACGCCGAGGCCGACGGAGAGCGCGCCCTGCGGGTCGAAGTCGACGAGCAGCACCTTGCGGCCGTACTCGGCCAGGGCCGCGCCCAGGTTGATGGTCGTCGTGGTCTTGCCCACGCCGCCCTTCTGGTTCGCCATCGCGATGATCCGGGAGGGACCGTGCCGATCGGTCGGCATCGGCTCGGGGATCTCCTTGCGGGCGGTGTAGGCGGACGGATCCGCCGGACCCAGGTCAGCACCGAGGTCCATACGGGACTGTTCCGCCCGCAGCGTCGAGGTCCATGCCTCCGCGCGCCCGTTGCCTGCCATCTCCGCTACGCCCTTCCCGACGACCTCCGTCCGGCCGGATGAGGCACCGTCGTGAGTGGGCCATCAGCTGCCCGACCGGCCGCATGCGTGTCGTCGTCGTCCGACTGTACGTCACCGACCACGCCGGTGCGCCGCCACGGCTCGGCGTGTCTTCACGATCCGGGCCGAACCCGGCAACCGCAGGCTGTGAACAGCATGATGCCGGTGGCGCTGTTGCGCCACCGGCATCAGGAAAACACTGCTCAGAGCAGCGAGTCGACGTCCACGGCGGTGAGGCCGTGCGCCTCGGCCACCGGGCCGTAGGTGATCTCGCCGGCGTGGGTGTTCAGGCCCAGCTTCAGTGCCGGGTCGCGGCGCAGCGCCTCCTGCCAGCCGTGGTTGGCCAGCTCGACGGCGTACGGCAGGGTCACGTTGGTCAGCGCGTAGGTGCTGGTGTGCGGGACCGCGCCGGGCATGTTCGCCACGCAGTAGAAGACCGACTCGTGCACCTTGTACACCGGGTTGGCGTGGGTGGTCGGGTGCGAGTCCTCGAAGCAGCCGCCCTGGTCGATCGAGATGTCGACGAGCACGCTGCCGGGCTTCATGCGGGACACCAGCTCGTTGCTGACCAGCGTCGGGGCCTTCGCGCCCGGCACCAGCACGGCGCCGACGACCAGGTCGGCCTCCAGCACCGCCTTCTCCAGCTCGAACGCGTTCGACATGACGGTGCGGACCTGGCCGTGGAACTGCTGGTCGACCTCGCGGAGCTTCTTGATGTTCTTGTCGAGCACGGTGACCTCGAAGGCCAGGCCGTGGGCGATGGTCGCGGCGTTCATGCCGGACACGCCCGCGCCGATCACGACTGCCTTCGCCGGGCGCACGCCGGGCACGCCGCCGGGCAGCACGCCCCGGCCGCCCGCGAAACGCATCAGGTGGTACGCGCCGACCTGCGGGGCGAGCCGGCCGGCCACCTCGCTCATCGGGGCGAGCAGCGGCAGGGCGCGGTCGGCGGTCTCCACCGTCTCGTACGCGATGCCCGTGACCTTCTGCGTCATCAGCGCGTCGGTGCACTCCTTGGACGCGGCCAGGTGCAGGTAGGTGAACAGCACCTGCCCCTCGCGCATGCGGTGGTACTCCTCGGCGATGGGCTCCTTGACCTTGAGGACCAGCTCCGCGTCGGCCCACACCTCGTCCGCGGTGGACAGGATGGTCGCGCCGGCCGCGACGTACTCCTCGTCGGTGATCGAGGAGCCCAGACCGGCGCCGGTCTCGATGACGACGTCGTGTCCGTTGCGGACGAACTCGTGTACGCCCGCCGGGGTGATCGCCACCCGGTACTCGTGGTTCTTGACCTCGCGGGGGATACCGACCTTCACGACTGCACCTTCCTCGAACCTGCGCTGTGCGGGAGGGCCGAACGGCGCCGTTGCCGCTGGTCTACCCCCCGCGGCGGCAGTCTAGGCCCGGAAAACCGGCCAAAGTGGTTGACAGGATGCAAGCTGATGACTCCTCGGCCTGACATGGTGTCAACACGGCACGCTGCCGCCCTGCGGTAGCTCCAAGGATAGTGCTGAATCGGATAATTGCCTCTTACCGCCCGGCCTTCAGCGGGGTGGGAGGGGGGCGTCGGCGGGGCGGAGGGTCTTGAAGCCCTCGTCGCGGGCGCGGGCGGCGGCGAGCAGGCCGCCGACGGCGGGGCCGTTGGTGATGCGGCCGTCGAAGACCATGGCCACCGCGTCGTCGAGCGGGACGAGGTCGACCTGCATGTCGGCCTCCTCGTCGGTGCGGGCGTGGCGCTCGTGCACGGGGATCTCGACCAGCTCGCGGGCCAGGAAGACGCGGATCATCTCGTCGGAGCAGCCGGGCGTGGTGAACATGTCCACCAGCAGGTCGACGCGACCGGCGGTCAGATCGGCCTCCTCGGCCAGCTCGCGCAGCGCCGCGGCGGCCAGGCCCTCGCCCTGCACGTCGATCAGGCCCGCGGGCAGCTCCCACAGGTAGCGGCCGACCGGGTGCCGGTACTGGCGGACCAGGACCACGCGACCGGCGTCGTCGAGGGCGACCACGCCCACCGCGCCGACGTGGCGCACCACGTCCCGCCCGGCGACCTCGCCCCCGGGCATCGTCACCTGATCGGTGACGACCCGGAAGATGTGCCCGGCGAACCGTTCGGTGCTGCCGACGACCTCGTACACACGATCTCCTGTCCTTCAGACGACGCTGGTCGCAGGCAATCGTGCCTGCGACCAGCGTGGTTGTTCGGTTGTCCGGCCCGGTCAGCGCTTGGCGGCCACCGGCTCGGCCGCGTCGGCCACGCCGGGCAGCTGGTCGGCCTGAGCATAGGCGATCGCCGCTCCCACCAGACCCGAGAACAGCGGGTGCGGGTGTGTCGGGCGGCTCTTGAGCTCCGGGTGCGCCTGGGTGGCCACGAAGTACGGGTGCAGCTCGCGGTCCAGCTCGACGAACTCGACCAGCCGGCCGTCCGGCGAGGTGCCGGAGATCTGCAGGCCGGCCTTGGTCAGCGCGGGCCGGTAGGCGTTGTTGACCTCGTACCGGTGCCGGTGCCGCTCGCTGACCTCGGTCGCGCCGTACAACTCCGCGACGATCGAGCCGGGCGTCAGCTTCGCCGGGTACGCCCCGAGCCGCATGGTGCCGCCCAGATCGCCCTTGCCCGCGACGATGTCCTCCTGGTCGGCCATCGTCGAGATGATCGGGTCGGAGGTCTGCTCGTCGAACTCCAGCGAGCTGGCCTTGGTCACCCCGGCCACGTGCCGGGCCACCTCGATGGCCATGCACTGCAGGCCCAGACACAGCCCAAGGGTCGGGATGCGGTTCTCGCGGGCATAGCGCACCGCGCCGATCTTGCCCTCGATGCCGCGCACGCCGAAGCCGCCCGGGATGACCACGCCGTCCACGTGCGCGAGCGCCTTGGCCGCGCCCTCGGCGGTCTGGCAGTCGTCGCTGGGCACCCACTTGAGCTTCACCTTGGCCCGGTGGCCGAAACCGGCCGCCCGGATCGCCTCGGACACCGACAGGTACGCGTCCGGCAGGTCGATGTACTTGCCGACCAGCGCGATGGTGACCTCGTGCACCGGGTGGTGCACCCGCTCCAGCAGGTCGTCCCAGGTGGACCAGTCCACGTCGCGGAACGACAGGCCGAGTCGGCGCACCACGTAGGCGTCCAGGCCTTCGCGGTGCAGCACCTTCGGGATGTCGTAGATGCTCGGCGCGTCCGGGGCGGACACCACCGCCTCGGCGTCGACGTCGCAGTACAGCGCCAGCTTGCTCTTCATGCCCGCCGGGATCTCCCGGTCGGAGCGGCAGACCAGCGCGTCGGGCTGGATGCCGATGTTGCGCAGGGCGGCCACCGAGTGCTGGGTCGGCTTCGTCTTCAGCTCGCCCGACGGGGCCAGGTAAGGCACCAGCGAGACGTGCAGGTAGAAGCAGTTGTCCCGGCCCACGTCGTGGCGGATCTGCCGGATCGACTCCAGGAACGGCAGCGACTCGATGTCGCCGACCGTGCCGCCGACCTCGGTGATCACCACGTCCGGGGTGCGGCCGTGCTCGTCCGGCTCGGCCATGGCGCGGATCCGGGACTTGATCTCGTTCGTGATGTGCGGGATGACCTGGACGGTGTCGCCCAGATACTCGCCGCGGCGTTCCTTGGCGATCACCGCCGAGTAGATCTGGCCCGTGGTGACGTTGGCCTTGGCCGACAGGTCACGGTTGAGGAATCGCTCGTAGTGCCCCACGTCGAGATCCGTCTCGGCGCCGTCCTCGGTGACGAACACCTCGCCGTGCTGGAACGGGTTCATCGTGCCGGGGTCGACGTTGAGATAGGGGTCGAGCTTCTGCATGACCACTCGCAGACCGCGAGCGGTGAGAAGAGTGCCCAGGCTTGAGGCCGTCAGGCCCTTGCCGAGTGAGGAGGCGACGCCTCCCGTAACGAAAATATGCTTGGTCGTCCGCGCTGCTACCACGGGGTTTCACCCTAACACGGGTCCGGCGTTCATCCGCGGGCTACGGCCCCGAAACCGCCTCGGGGGTGTCGTCGCTCACCCGCGCGGGGGCCGGCGGCTGCTCCGCCACCGGGTTGCCCTCGCTCATCGGCGGGTTCGGCGACTCCTCCGCGATCCGGGTGCGGTCGGCGGCGTGCCCGAGCACCCGCATCGCGCCCAGCGTGAGCACCGGGATCGCGGTGGCCGCTGCGGCGCCCATGACGTTGAGCGCCGCGCCGCCCAGCAGCCCGCCCACGATCGAGGCGAGCCAGAGGCCGGCCACCGCCGCGCGGATGGGCGGGTAGATGCCGTACAGCCGCTTCAGGCCGCCCCAGGGGCGCATCAGCACCACCCACAGGAACACCGCCGACACCAGCGCCAGCACGGTCAGCGGGCTGGTGAACAGGGCGATCCGGTTGGCACCGCCCAGCCGGCTCAGGGTCGGCCCGGAGGTCCCGTCCGACAGCTGGGTGAGGAACCGGCCGAGGCTGCCCTGCTGATCCACCGGCTGGCGCACGTCGACCAGCGCGAACACGACGGTCGCCGCCAGCCCCGCGAGCATGGCCAGGGCGAGCCGCTTGAAGGTGAGCCAGCCGCCGGGGCACAGGGCCGCGGTCAGGCACACGCCGGCCGTCAGCGCGACGGCGCCGCCCGCGTCGGCCCCCAGCGCCGGGATGCCCACCAGCAGCACGCCCGCGGCACCGATCGCGCCGACCAGCAGCGGGCGGTTGCGGTGCGGCACGAGCTGGGCCAGCGTGCCCGCGGTGAGCAGCACGCCGGCGAAGAACACGCCCATGCCGACCATGCCGATGCCCGCGTACCGGGTGCCCTCCAGCACGGAGTAGCCGGCCACGCCGTTGAGCTGCAGCCGCGCCCCGGTGATCAGGTCGATGCCGACCACGGCCGCGGCGATCGCGGCCACCACGCCGACCGGGCCGAGGGTGCGTTTGCGGTACACCGGCAGCCGGACCGTGACGAAGGTGAGCAGCAGGGTGATACCGGCCGTGACCAGGCCGAAGATCAGACCGCGGCGGCCGAAGCGCCACCACGGCACCACCCCGGCGATCAGTGCGGCCGGTAGCGCCAGCGAGGCCCCGGTCAGCAGCACCTCCAGCAGGCTCACCAGCCGCTGCGGGGGCGGGGTGGGCCCCGTGGGCCCGGCATGGCGGTAACTGCGGCGCAGCAGCGGCACCACGGCCGTGAACAGGCCGATCTGCACCAGCGCCAGCAGCCAGAAGAACGAGACCGACACGGTACGCGCCGCCGCCGCGCGCCGGTCGGCGTCGGTGCCCGCCGCGGTCGCCTGGTCCAGGTCCGCCGGACGCCCGTCGGCCAGCACCGCCGGGTGACCGACCATGATCCGCTTGGGCACGTCCCGGCCGAGCAGGTGCAGCGCGGTCGGTGCGAGGTCGACCAGCTGCAGGTAGCCGGCGCGGCCGGTGGTGGCCGAGGTCAGGTAGCCGCCCTCCCAGCCCTTGCCGTCGGCGATCACCGCGTGCAGCCGGGAGCTGGCCTCGGTGTCGGCGACCCCGGCGACCAGCAGCGTGGAGTTCGTCGGGCGGGCCGCGAGCAGCTGCCCGAGCTGCTTGTCCGCCGCGGCCGTCTGGCGCAGCCGCTGCGCCGGGGAACGGCCGTCGATCGCGCCCAGGTCGACGATGGTCAGCAGGCACTCGCTGAACGCCTTCTTCGCCTCCGGCGCGGCCGGCAGCGTCGGGTGATACCGGTCGACCCGGCCGAACGAGCGGGCCGCCGCCACGGCGGCCCCCGGACCGACCGCCGCGGTGCAGCGCACCGACTCGGCCAGCGCCCCGGGCACGGTCCCGAACGGCAGCTCGCGCTGGCGCTCCACGACCGCCTCCTGGTCGGGCAGGTACGCCCCGACCGCGTCCGGGCGCTCGATCGCCACGTCCAGCTTCTGGCACAGCTGCGGCGCGTCGGGGTCCGGCTCGGCGACACCGTCGGCGGGCTCCTCGCCCACACCGGTCCGCTCGGCGTAGTTGCCCGCGCCCAGCGTCAGCCAGCCGTCGGCCGGGCAGGTGGGCGTGTGCGCGGACCGCGTCGACAGCGAGCCGATCGAGCCGCGCTCGGCCAGCTTCCACAGGTTCGGGGTCCGGTCGGCGTCGATGTCGTCCCAGCGCAGCCCGGCGGCACCCGCGACGATCACGTAATCGGCCTCGTCGTCCTCGGTGGGCCCGGCGGCCGCGGCGGGCGCCGCGAACAGCGTGCCGGCCAGCGGCAGGACGAGGCCGAGCAGCGCCAGCAGGGTCAGCAGGGGGGCCGTGGACGCGGATGCCGGCCGGCGGAGCATCAAACCTGCTCCGTACGGTTCTGGGCGGTCAGCTCCGCGTACACGGCGCGCACGCCGTCGATGCTGGCCTGCTCGTCGGGCCAGGTGGCGGCCTGGGCCAGCCCGCGCTCGGCCAGCCGCGCCCGCGCCTGCTCGTCGCCGAGCAGCTTGCGCACCGCGCTGTCCAGGCCGTCCGGGTCGCTCGGCTCGATCAGGTGCGCGCCGTCGCCGACCAGTTCCGGGATGCCGCCGACGGCGGTGGCGACCAGGGGCAGCCCACCCGACAGCGCCTCCTGCGCGAACAGCTGGCGCGCCTCCCAGACGCTGGTGACCACGCCGAGGTCGGCGGCGGCGATCAGGTCGCCGACGTCCGTGCGGTGCCCGAGCAGGGTGACCGGGGCCCGCAGCTGCGAGATCTGGGCGGCGAGGTCGAGGTAGGCCGGGCCCTCGCCGGCGATCAGCACGCGGGGCGCCGGGGACATGTCCCGCCAGCGCGCGGCGACGGAGACCAGCATGTCGTACGCCTTCTGCGGGTGCAGCCGGCCCACGGACAGCACCAGCGGCACCCCGTCGGCCAGGCCCAGCCCGGCGCGCACGGCGGACCGGCTGCGCCGGGTGCGCCGCAGCCGGGGGGCGGCGACCGGGGCCATGCGCGCGTCCGCCGCGCCGACCGCGTGGGCTCGCGCGACCAGGTCGCTGGAGGCGCCGAGGGTGACCGCGGACGAACGGGCCACCATCCGCTCCACCAGGGTGTGCACCCGGCCGCGCAGGCCGGCGCGCAGGGGCGCGTTGTGCCAGGTCGTCACGAGCGGGCACGGCGGGCGCGACAGCGCGGCGGCCAGGCCGGCCCGCAGCCCGTGCGCGTGCACCACGTCGGGGCGCGACGACGCCAGGAACTGGCGCAGCGTGCGTACCGCCCGCATGTCACTGGGGTGCAGCTCGGCGGGGATCTCGACGGGGTGGAAACGCGCGCCGCGGTCGGTGAAGCGGAAGTGCTCCTCGGTCGTCGCGGGACCGCACACGGTCACCTCGCAGCCGGCCCGGGTCAGCCCTTCGGCCAGCCCGGCCACGTGCTGCCCGATACCGCCCGTGCTGGAGGCGAGCAGCAGCGCGACGCTGCCGGTCCATTCCGTCCCCGTGGTCAACGGTCCTCCTGCCCTCGCCCGCCGCGCCCGCCCGGTCATCCCCGCCTTCGGCTCACCCGCTCGAGCAGCGGACGCAGGTCCGGCAGGTCGAGCAGGGCACACACGATCAGGAAGACTACAAGCGACACGCCACCGGACAGCATGCCCTGTCCGACCAGACCCATGATGCCTGGGGTCCCGGAGACGACCGCCCGGCCCGCCTCCACCCCGGCGGCGGCGCCTGCCGCAGCGGCCGCCGAAGCGGCCAGCGCGGCACGGAACAGGCCGGTCAGGGCGTTACCACCCACCCGGGCACGGACCGCCAGCGCGAGCAGCACCGCCATCACCAGCATGCCGATCGAGTTCGCCGCGCCCAGCGCCACGGCCCGCTGCCCGTCCGGCAGCGCCCAGGACAGGATCACCGCAGCGACGAGCGTGACCGCCCAGCCGCCGCTGACCCCGAGCGCCGCGAGCCGGTTCGCGCCCACCGCGTACAGGGTGCGCTGGTGCAGCGCGGCCAGCCCGTAGCCGAGCAGGCCGGGTGCGAACGCGAGGACCGCCGTGGCCAGCGCGGGGATGCTCTCGTCGTCGGTCAGGAACCCCGCCGCGGGCACGGCCACCGCGGCTAGGCCCGCCGCGCCGAGGCCGCTGAGCAGCAGGACCGCCCGTCCGGTACGGGCCACCGTGAGCCGCAGCGTGGTGTGATCGGCGGTGGCGAAGGCCGTGGCGATCGCGGGGTAGGCGGCCGTGGCGGCGGGCACCGCCAGCACCGCCCACGGCAGCAGGTAGAGGGTCATCGCGTAGTTGTAGAGCGTGTTGACCGACGCCCCGTCGGGGCCGGACAGGACCCGCCCCGCCAGGATGATCGCCACCAGCAGCGCCACCTGCTGCGCGACGACCGTGGCCGCACCCGCCAGCCCGAGTGCGCTCATCCGCCGCCGCTGCGCGGGCTCCACCCGGAACACCGGCCGCAGCCGCAGGCCCAGCCGGCTGACCGGGATGATCAGGCACAGGGTCAGGACCACCACGCCGAGCGTCGTGCCCACCGACAGGATGGCCAGCTCGGATCCGCTGACCTGCGTCGGCTTGGCCCCGGCGGCGGCGGCGAACAGCAGATACGCGCCGATCACGGTGAGGCTCGACAGCAGCGGCGCCAGCACCGGCCACGCGAACTTGCGATGTGCGTGCAGCACGCCGGTGAGCACGATGCCGATGCCGTAGAGCGGCACCTGGGGCGCGAACACGCGCAGCATCGACACACCGGCCTCATGCAGCTCCGGTCCGGCCTTCGACTGGAGCAGGGTGACCACCGGGTCGGCCGCCACCCACAGCAGCGCCGCCAGCGGGATCAGCGCCACCAGTGCCCAGGTGAGCAGCGCGGATACGGTGCGGCGCACCTGCTCGCGGTCCCCCGCCGCCAGCGGCCCGGCCAGCAGCGGGACGACGAGGCCGGCCAGCGCCCCGCCGGCCACGATCTCGAAGATGATGTTGGGAATGGTGTTGACGGCCAGGTACATCCCGCTGAGGTCGCCGAAGCCGACAGTCTGCGAGAAGACCAGGGTGCGGCCGAACCCCGCCAGCCGGCTCAGCACGGTCAGCCCCGCGATCAGCGTCGCGGCGCCGGCAATGCGGGCCGCTGCCGGGCCGGCGGCCGAGGGGGCCGCGGCCTTGTCGTCAGCGGTCACGGTCATGAAGCGGTACGGCGCGGCGCCCGTGCTCGTGGCCTCGGCTTGTCCACGGCGGGAGCCGCGTCCGTGGCATGCTCGGCCCCCACCGCCGCCGTCCCGTCCGCCGGGGCTGCCTGCTTCGCGACGGGCCGCACGGCCTTCTTCGCGGTCCTCGGCTTGGCGGGGGCCTCGTCGGCGGAGGTCTCGTCAGCGGGGGTCATCGGCTCGTTCGTGGTGGCCCTGCCACCGGCACCGGCCACCGAGACCTGGCCGGGCGCGGCACCGCCGGCGGGCTCGTCGACCGGGCTGCTGCCGGGCGTCGCGGCGCCGCTCGGCCTGGCCGCCGGGATACGGCCCCAGGCGTCGATCTCGCGCAGCACCGGGGTGCGTTCGATGACCTTGGTGAAGCTGACCTTCTCGCTGGCCGCGGTCAGCGCGGCGATGCCGGCGAGCATGGCGGCGCGGCCGAACAGGCCGGTGCGGGCGGTCGCGCTGACCCCGAGCAGCGCGCCGAGCGCGTTCGCGCCGGAGTCGCCGAGCATGATCTCTTCGCCGAGGTCGGCGGGCAGCAGGCCGGCGCTCGCGCCGACCGGACCGGCGGCCAGGCCGCCCGCGCGGGTGGCGGTCAACGGCACGCCGACCAGCACACCGGCCTTCAGCGCCCGGCCGGGGCGCAGGTCGAGCAGGTTGAACAGGTTCGCGCTGCCGGCGATCACGCCGGCGCCCAGCGCCACCTCGGCGGCCCGGCCGAGCCTGCCCCGCTCGCGGCGGTTCGGCAGCAGCGCCGCGGCGACGAGCGCGCCCGCGCCCACCCCCGCGATCTTCACCAGGCCGCTGGTGACCCGGCCCTCGCGCAGCGCTCGCAGGTGGCCCCGGAAGCCCTTGTCGGCCTTCTGGTCGGGGCGCGCGCCCACGACGTCGTCGTACAGCCCCACCGCGCCGCTGGACAGGCCGGCCGTCAGCGCGGCGGCGGCGGTGCGCGGGTCGCCCGCGCCCAGCGCGCTGGTGACGCTCGCCGAGACCGCCAGCGCGGGGCCGCCGGCCAGGGTGAGCGTGCGGCCGCGGAAGTTCGTCCGTTCCAGCTCCTTGGCCCGGGGCTGGTCGCGCACCACACGCAGTGCGGCCCGGGCGCCGTAAGCGCCCAGGCCGATCAGTGCCGCTCTGGCGAGTAAACCCACGTCAGCTCACTTCTGCTGCTGCGGCAGCAACGCGCTGGCGTTGGGGCCGACGCCGTAGTGGCCCGCCTTGCTGTCGGAGAACTGCTCGTGCAGCGCCAGCGCGGCGGCGACCTGCCCCTGCACCGTCTCCGCGTTGTCCACGGTCGAGATGGTCTTGGCGAGGGTGGCGTCGTCGCGTACCTCGATCATGAGGTTGCCCTCGCCGCCGAGCACACCGCCGACGACCGCGACACCGGCGTGGTCGAACTGCACCGCGGTGGTGACCACGGAGGCGTTCTTGCCCGCCGCCTGGCTGTCGGTGTACGGCGAGCCGCTGACCAGCACGACCGCCTCGGCCGGGCCGGACACGGCGCCGCTGGTGGTCAGGTAGCCGAGCTTGCTGTACGCGGCGAGCACCGCGGCGCGGTCCGGCGCGGGCACGGCCGGACTGCGGTCGAGCAGCACCGCGGCCAGCAGCGCGCTGGAGGACTCGACGCCGTCGCTGTTGGCCGGGATCGCGGTGGTCGGCACGCTGGCCGGCTCGGCCTTGTTCTCCAGGTCGAGCAGCTCGACGCTGTTGTCCGGGTTGAAGAACTTGTCGGTCAGCTCGACCGTGCCGGCGATCTTGGCGCCCGCGGTCTTGAGGATGCTCTCGACGCCCTCGACCTGGTCCCGGCCCGAGGGCAGCACCAGCAGCAGCACGCGGCGGTTGCCGAGCTTGCCGTTCAGCATGATCGGCGCGGCCTCGGTGACGAACTGCTCCTCGCGGTTGGCCTGGTCACGCAGTCCCGTGACCTGGTCACGCAGCTGCGAGTTGGTCGCGCGCAGCGCATTGACGTTCTTCTCGAGGGCGTCGGCCGCTGGGCCGTTGAGCGCGGCGGTCCCCACCACCAGCCCGATTGCCAGCGCCAGGAACACCGCCGTCATGGACACCACGTGGTACCTAAAGTTGATCACGTCAGAGCCTCTTGATCGTCCGGGTTCCTAGAACAGCCGCTGCAGGTGGAACATCACGTCGTCCCACCACTCCGCGGCCAGCGACAGGTAGGCCTTGCCGACCGTGGACACGGCGACGGCCGCGGCCATCGCCGCAATGGCGGACAATACCAGCAAAAGCAACGAGGAACCTGAAATGCTCTGCCGGTAGAGCCGGCTCACACCCTTGGCGTCGACCAGCTTGCCGCCCACCCGCAGGCGGGTGAGGAACGTCGAAGCCATACCCCCGCGGCCCTTGTCCAGAAACTCGACCAGCGTCGCGTGGGTGCCGACCGCCACGATCAGGGTCGCGCCCTTCTCGTCGGCCAGCAGCATCGCGATGTCCTCGCTCGTCGCCGCCGCCGGAAAGGTGATCCCGGACACACCGAGCTGGTGCACCCGGTCCAGGCCCGGGGCCCGGCCGTCGGGATAGGCGTGCACGACCACCTCGGCGCCACAACGCAGCACGTCGTCGGTGACCGAGTCCATGTCGCCGATGATCATGTCGGGCGTGTAACCCGCCTCGACCAGCGCGTCCGCGCCGCCGTCCACACCGATCAGCACCGGCTTGAACTCGCGGATGTACGGCCGCAGCACGTCCAGGTCGGCCTTGTAGTCGTAGCCGCGCACCACGATCAGGCAGTGCCGGCCGGAGATCTGGGTCTTGATCTCGGGCACGCCGACACCGTCGAGCAGCAGCTCCCGCTCCTGCTTGAGGTACTCCATGGTGTTCGCGGCGAACGCCTCCAGCTGCACCGACAGGCCCTCGCGGGCGTCGAGCATGGCCTTGGAGATGGAGTCGGCGTCCTGGCGCACTCCGTGCGCCACCGGCTCACCGCGCACGAAGACGGTGTTGCCCTCGACCCGGACCGAGTCGCCCTCGCGGATCTGCTGGAACACCCCCTCGCCGAGATCGTCGAGCAGGGTGATGCCGGCCTCGACCAGCACCTGGGGACCTAGGTTGGGGTAGCGGCCCGAGATGGAGGGCTTGGCGTTGAGCACCGCCGCCACCCCCACGGCCACCAGGGAGTCGGCGGCGACCCGGTCGATGTCGACGTGATCGATCACGGCGATCTCGCCAGGGCGCAGGCGACCGACCAGACGTTTGGTCCGGCGGTCGAGCCGTGCGGTGCCGGTCAGGATCCCCGGTTCGGCGGGCCGGGTCCGGCGCAAGGTGGGAAGACGCATCGCAGCCATCCTGGCATGTCAGTCCGGTATTGGCGCGTACGACACCCCTTGATCGGCCCAAACGGGCCGAATTGTGATGTCCGAAACCTCGCGCGAACTCAACGGTAACCGCATCGCGCCGCAAGCGCCGACCTCCATGATCGACCTTTACAGTGAGGCGCGTGATCTACCTCATGCTCGCCGGAGCCATCCTCGCCGAAGTCATCGCCACGGTGTGCCTGCGGGCGTCTGCCGGCTTCACCAAGGCGCTGCCGTCCGTGGTGGTGGTCGTGGGCTACGTCACGGCCTTCGTGCTCCTGAGCCAGGTCCTCAAGCGCGGCATGGCACTGGGACTGGCGTACGGCATCTGGGCGGGCATCGGCGTGGCCCTGGTCGCCCTGGCCGGGGTGGTCTTCTTCCAGGACCGCTTCAGCTGGCTCCAGGTCGTCGGCCTGGTCCTCGTCGCGGCCGGCGTGGTCGCCCTCGAACTCGGCCAGCAGCACTGACCCCCGCCCCGACGCTCAGACGCGGACGAAGGCGGTGCGCGCCACGGGTGTGGGGCGCACCGCCCTCGGCGGTGGTACGGGCTCAGGCGGCGCGTTCGCGGGCCGCGACGGCCAGCAGCTCCTCGGCGTGGGCGATGCCCAGATCGGAGTCGGGCAGGCCGGCCAGCATGCGGGCCAGTTCACGGGCCCGCTCGGTCTCCTCGACGACGCGCACGCCGCTGGTGGTGATCGCCCCGCCGGTATCCTTGGCCACCACCAGGTGGCGGTCGGCGAACGCGGCGACCTGCGGCAGGTGCGTGACGACCAGCACCTGGTGGTTGCGGGCCAGCCGGGCCAGCCGGCGTCCGATCTCCACCGCGGCGCGGCCGCCGACACCCGAGTCGACCTCGTCGAAGACCAGCGTCGGCGGGCCGCCGACACCGGCGAAGACGACCTCGATGGCGAGCATCACCCGGGACAGCTCACCTCCGGACGCGCCCTTCTGCAGCGGCAGCGCCGGCGCGCCGGGGTGCGCCAGCAGGCGCAGCTCGATGTCGTCGGCGCCGTCGGGGGTGATCCCGGACCCGACCCCGTCGACGACCAGGCTGATGTCGCCGGCCGGGCGCGGCACGACCAGCACCGAGATGCGGGAGTGCGGCATGGCCAGGCCCGCCAGTTCGACGGTCACCTTGTCGGCGAAGAGCCCGGCGGCCTCCATCCGCGCCGCGCGCAGCTTCGCGGCGAGCTCGGCGACCTCACCGGCGAGCCGGTTCATCTCCCGCTCGAGCTCGTCGAGCAGCTCGTCGGAGGTGTCCAGCGCGGCCAGGCGGGCCTTGGCGTTGTCGGCCCAGGCGATGACGCCGTCGACGTCGTCGGCGTACTTGCGGGTCAGCGAGCGCAGCGCGGCGCGGCGCTCGTAGATCTGCTGCAGCCGGGCCGGGTCGGCGTCCAGGCTGGCCAGATACGTCGACAGCTCCACGGAGACGTCGCCGAGCAGCGACGCCGCCTCCTCCAGGCGGGCGGCGTACTCCCCCAGCTTCGCGTCCACCGTGGACTGCGACTCCAGGGTGCGCCGGGCGGTGCCGACCAGGCTGGTCGCGTCCTCGCTGTCGGTCTCGCCGCCGCCCGCGATGGCCTGGTGCGCGATGTGCGCGGCGGTGCGCAGGCCCTCGGCGTGCTCCAGGCGCTGGGCCTCGGCCCGCAGCTCCTCGTCCTCACCGGCCTGCGGGTCCACCCGCGTGATCTCGTCGAGGCCGAGGCGCAGCAGGTCTGCCTCCTGGGCGCGGGTGCGCGCGTTGGCGCGACGGTCGGCGAGGTCCTCGGCCACGGCCCGCCAGCGGCCGAACAGCTCCTTGAACTCCACCAGCAGCTTCTCGTGCTCCGGACCGGCGAACCGGTCCAGCGCGCCGCGCTGCTCCGACGGCCGCAGCAGGCGCAGCTGGTCGGACTGCCCGTGCACCGCGACGACCTGCTCACCGACGTCGCTGAGCAGCGACACCGGCACGGTCCGGCCGCCCACGTGGGCCTTGGACCGGCCCTCGACGGTGACGGTGCGGCTCATCAGCAGCGTCCCGTCGTCGTCGCCCTCGGCTCCGGCCTCGGCCACTCGGGCGGCCACGGCACTGGCCGCGTTGCCCGTCAGCCGCAGCCGGCCTTCGACGGTGGCGCGGCCGGGCTCGGCCCGCACCCGGCCGGCGTCGGCACGCCCGCCGAACAGCAGCCCCAGCCCGGTGACGACCATGGTCTTGCCGGCACCGGTCTCACCGGTGATGACATTCATGCCACGGGTCAGCGGGAGGGTGGTGTCCTCGATCACGCCGAGACCGGTGATACGCAACTCTTCCAGCACAGCAGATGACAGTAGCCCGCCCCTCCGACAGTGTCACGCCGGGCCGCCGTGGCCTGTGCCGACGACTGCGGTAACACGCTGCGTCCACCCGGTGAACGACCCGGTCGCCGCCGGCGGCAAACCGACCGGTGGCGACGCCGGGTCGCCCGTCAGTGGCCGGTCGCGTGCCGCTGGCCGTGCGTGCGCCAACCCTCCACGGGCAGGCCGAACTTGGCCACCAGCCGGTCGGTGAACGGCCGCGGCCGCAGCCGCGCCACCCGCACCGGCAGCGCGCCGCGACGCACCGTGACCTGCGCGCCCGGCGGCAGCGCGAACACCCGGCGACCGTCGCAGCTCATCAGCGCGTGCTCGGTGTACGGGTCGATGGTGATCTGGATCGTCGAGTCCGGCGCGGTGACCAGCGGGCGGCTGAACAGCGCGTGCGCGCTGATCGGCACCAGCAGCAGCGCCTCCACCTGAGGCCACACCACGGGCCCGCCCGCCGAGAACGCGTACGCCGTCGAACCGGTCGGGGTGGCGCACACCACACCGTCGCAGCCGTAGCGCGACAGCGGGCGACCGTCCACATCGACCAGCAGTTCGAGCATGCGCTCGCGGCTGCCCTTCTCGACGCTGACCTCGTTGAGCGCCCAGGACTCGGCGATGACCTCGCCGGCCAGCTCCGCGGTGACGTCGATGGTGAGCCGCTCCTCGACGCTGTACTCGCGCGCGACCACGTCGCGCACGGCCGAGTCCAGGTCGGCGATCTCGGCCTCGGCCAGGAACCCGACCTTGCCCAGGTTGATGCCCAGCAGCGGGGCCCCCTCCGGGCGCGCCAGCTCCGCCGCGCGCAGCAGGGTGCCGTCACCGCCCAGCGCGAACACGATCTCCGCGCCCTGAGCGGCGCACGCGCCCGAGATCGGGGTCACCCCCGACAGGTCCAGGTCTTCGGCCTCCTCGGCCACCACCCGCACGCTGAACCCCGCCGCGATCAGGTCCCGCGCCACGGTGCGGGCGTGATCGGTGGAGTCCTTCCGGCCGGTATGGGTGACCAGCAGCGCCACGCGCTCCGTCATTCAGTCAGTCCTCAGGGTCGGAAACGTTCGGCACCCCAGCCTCCACCACGGCGCGGATGTCGTCCACCGCGGGGGCGGGCGCGTCACGCCGGAACCATACGAAGAACTCCACGTTGCCCGACGGCCCGGGCAGCGGGCTCGCGGTCACCCCGGCCACGCCCAGCCCGAGCGTGCCCGCGGCGGCGGCGACGTCCAGCACCGCCTCGGCCCGCAGCGCCGGATCGCGCACCACGCCGCCGGTGCCGACGCGCTCCTTGCCGACCTCGAACTGCGGCTTCACCATCAGCACCAGGTCGCCGTCGGTGCACGCGGCCAGCGCGGGCAGCACCAGGCGCAGCGAGATGAACGACAGGTCGGCCACCGTCAGGCCGACCACGCCGCCGATCGTCTCCGGGACGAGCGTGCGCACGTTGGTGCGCTCGTGCACCTTCACCCGCTCGTCGGTGCGCAGCGACCAGGCCAGCTGGCCGTAGCCCACGTCCACGGCGACGACCTCGGCGGCGCCGTTGCGCAGCAGCACGTCGGTGAAGCCGCCGGTCGACGCGCCCGCGTCCAGGCAGCGGCGGCCGGCCACGACCAGCCCGTGCGGCGTGAACGCGGCCAGCGCCCCGGCCAGCTTGTGACCGCCCCGGGAGACGTAGTCGTCACCGGTGGACTCACCGACGACGCGCACCGCGTCGGCCGGGTCGACCATGGCCGCGGCCTTGTGCGCCACGGAGCCCTTGACCTCGACCCGGCCCGCGGCGATGAGCTCGCCGGCCTGCTCGCGCGAGCGGGCCAGCCCGCGACGGACCAGCTCCGCGTCCAGGCGCGTACGACGTGCCATGTGCGTCAGGCCTCGATCGCGGTCAGGACTTCCCGCAACGTCTTGTGCGCCGCCTCGTACGCCGCCAGCTGCTCGGCCAGCGGCAGGTCGGCGGCGTTGGCCACCGCCCGGACCGCGGCGTCCACCGCGTGGTGGCCGGTCGGTCCGGGCATGAGCGTCGCCGGTGTCGGCATCGGACGCGGCGTCGGCACCGACGGCGAGAACGACAGCGGCAGCTGCGGTGAGGTCACGCGGTGGCCGCCTTACGGGCGGGGGCCTTCTTGGCCGTGGTCTTCTTGGCGGGAGCCTTCTTCGCGGCCACCGGGACGTCGGCGGCGGAGCTGAACGCGACCGGGGCCACCGGCTCCGGGCCGCCCGAGGTCGCCTTGGCGACGGCCTCGATCGCGGTGGCGGCGTCCACCCCGGCGGCGGCCTTGCCGGCCACTGCCTTCGCGGTCTTCTTCGCCACGGCCTTGGCCGGCTTGCGGGCCGCCGCGGCACCCTTGATCGGGGTCTCCTGGGACGGCTCGGCCTTCGCCGCGGGCGCCTTCTTCGCGGGCGCGGCCTTCACCACGGGCGCGGCCTTCTTGACCCGCTTGGCGACCGCAGCCGGCGTGGTCGTGACCGGCTCCACGGGCGCGGCCGCGGGCTCGGCGGCCTTCGCCGGAGCAGTCGCCTTCGCCGGAGCGACCGCCTTCTTGGCGATCGCCTTCTTCGCCACCGGCGCGGGCGCGACCACCGGGCTCGCGGCGGCGGAGGAGCCGTTGGTCGTGGACGCGGGCCGGTCGGCCTTCGCCTCGCGCAGCTCGGCTTCGAGGTCCTCGATGCGGGCGGTCAGCGTGGCGACCTCCTCGGCGGTGGCCAGACCGACCCGGCCGAGGGCGCGGTCGAGCTCCAGGCGCACGATGCGGGTGATCGCCTCACGGTTCTGCAGCCCCGTGGTGACCAGTTCCTCCGCCATGGTCTGCAGCTGCGCCGCCGTCGCGCCGCTCTTGCCGAGCAGCTCCTTGGCCGCCTTCTTGACGGTCTTCTCCGCCTTCTTCTTCGACGCCTCGGTCAGCCCGAAGGCCAGCTCGAGGTACGCCTTAACCACGTCCTGCATCGGTTCGCCCGACTTGCTCGCCACAGCGGTCACCACCTCTCGTCTGATGCCCGGTATGGGACACCACAGGCGTCCCGTACCGTTCCGCGGACCAACGCTACAGGGCCGGGACTGTGGGTGCCGTGAAGAGGCCCCCCAGATCCGCCGCCACGTACGTCGGCCGCAGCGCGCCGCTCGCCGCGGCCGCCTCGACCGCCGTGGAGACACCGGTCAGCACCAGCAGGCTGTCCATTCCGGCCCGATGCGCACCGGCGATGTCGGTGTCCAGCCGGTCGCCGACGACCAGCACCCGGCGCGCGGACGCCTGCGCCGCCGCCGTCGCGAACAGGCCCGGCTCGGGCTTGCCCACCACCACGTCGGGCTCCCGCTCCAGCGCGTGGGCCAGCAGCGCGACCAGGGAACCGTTGCCCGGCAACGGCCCGCGCAGCGTCGGCAGGGTCCGGTCGGTGTTGGTGGCCACCCACCATGCTCCGGCCCGGATCGCCACGCACGCCTCCGCCAGCTGCTTCCAGCCGAGATCCGGGCCGAAGCCCTGGACGACCGCGCGAGGGTTGTCGTCGGCGCTGTCCACCGGCCGCAGCCCGACGTCGGTCACCTCGCCGCGCAGCGCGGGCGCACCCAGCACCAGCACCGGCGCGCCCGGCTCCAGCCGCTGCGCCAGCAGCGCCGCGGCCGCACCGGCCGAGGTCAGCACCTCCTGCGGCTGCGCCGCGATGCCCATGCCCCGCAGCAGCGCCGCGACCTCGGCCGCCCGCCGCGAGGCGTTGTTCGTCGCGAAGCGCACGGGCAATCCCTGATCCCTCAGGCGTGCCAACGCATCGACCGCCCCGGGAATGGGGCGGTCGATGAGGTAAAGCACGCCGTCGAGATCGAATATGACCAGGTCATAGTTCTCGACGAGCGATGTCACTTGTCTGCTTCCGCCTTCGTGGCAGGGGCCTCGTCGGCAGCGGCCGTGGGCTTCTCGTCGAAGTCCTCGAGGTCGTCGTCGTCCTCGTCGGCGCCGCCGTCACGGCCCTCGTCTTCATCGTCGTCGTCGTCGTCATCGTCGTCGAGGTCGTCCTCGTCGTCTTCATCGTCTTCGTCGAGGTCGTCCTCATCGTCTTCGTCGTAGTCCTCGCCGTCGACGTCGTCATCATCCTCGTCGTCGTCGTCGGAGTCGGAGTCGGAGTCGGAGTCGGCCTCAGCCGAGGCGGCACGCGCACGGTCGGCGTGCTCCTCGTCCCCCTCGTCCTCGTCCTCGATCTCGACGCCGTCCAGCTCGAGCAGCCGCTCGGCCGCGTCGGTCACCGCGTCGGAGTCGGCTGCGGCCGCCTTGGCGAACCACTCCCGCGCCTCCTCGGTGCGCCCCGACGCCAGCAGCGAGTCGGCGTACGCGTACCGCAGCCGCGGCGACCAGTCCTCGTCGGACTCCACGGTCAGCTCGCGCACCTGCAGCATCGCCGCGGCGGCCTCGTGCTGACCCATGTCCCCACGGGCACCCGCCGCCACGATCAGCAGCTCCAGCGCCTCGCCCTGGCTCAGCTTGTCGCGCTCGACACCGCGGAACAGGTCGATCGCCTTCTCCGGACGGCCCAGCGCGCGCTCGCAGTCGGCCAGCACGGCCAGGTGCGTCTGACGCCCGGTCATCCGGTGGTACGTGCGGATCTCCGCGATCGCGCTCGCCCAGTCGCCCGTCTGGTACGCGGCCAGACCGACCGCTTCGCGGACCACCGCGATGCGCGACGCCAGCCGGCGGGCGGCCAGCGCGTGCTCCAGCGCCTTCTCCGGGTCGTCGTCGATCAGCTGACCGGTCGCGACCAGGTGCCGGGCGACGGTGTCCGCGACCGGCTTGGCCAGCGACAGCAGCTCGGCGCGCACCTCGTTGTCGAGGTCCGCGGCCGTGATGCTCTCCGGCAGCTCGGGGCCGGGGCGACCCGTACCCTCGAATTCGCGGGCCTGGTCGCCCTCACGGCCCTCGGTGGACCGCTCACGGTCGCCACCGCGGACGCCGCCCTCACGGCGGTCGGCACCGGCACGGTCCCGGTCACCGCCGCGGAAACCACCCTCACGGGGGGCGCCGCGGTCGTCGCCGTCACGGCGGAAGCCGCCGCGGTCGCCACCGGCACGCTCGCCGGCACCGCTGCGGAAACCGCCCTCACGACGGTCGCCGTACGCGGGACGGTCGCCGCCGCCGGAGAACCCGGCACGGTCGCCGCCACCGGAACGGAAGCCGCCCTCGCGGCTGCCACCGGCACGGTCGCCGCCACTGGGACGGTCACTGCGGAAGCCGCCCTCACGGCTGCCACCGGCACGGTCGCCACCGGAACGGTCCCGGTCACCGCCACGGAAACCACCCTCACGGCTGCCACCAGTGCGGTCGCCGAACCCGCCGCTGCGGTAGCCGCCGCGGTCGTCGGACGGGCGGCGGAAGCCGCCTTCACGGCTGCCACCGGCACGGTCGCCGCCACTGCGGAAGCCACCTTCACGGCTGCCACCGGTGCGGTCGCCACCACCGGAGCGGAAGCCGCCCTCGCGAGTGCCACCGGAACGGTCGCCGTAGCTCGGACGGTCGCCACCGGTGCGGTCGCCGCCACTGCGGAAACCACCCTCACGACGCTCGCCGCCACCGAAACGCTCACGGTCACCGCCGCTGCGGAAACCGCCCTCACGGCTGCCACCGGAACGGTCGCCATAGCTCGGACGGTCGCCACCGGAACGGAAACCACCCTCACGGCTGCCACCGGCACGGTCGCCGCCACTGCGGAAGCCACCTTCACGGCTGCCACCGGCGCGGTCGCCGCCACTGGGACGGTCACTGCGGAAGCCGCCCTCACGACGGTCGCCACCGCTGCGGAAGCCGCCTTCGCGGCTGCCACCGGAACGGTCGCCGTAGCTCGGACGGTCGCCACCGGTGCGGTCGCCGCCACTGCGGAAACCACCCTCACGACGCTCGCCGCCACCGAAACGCTCACGATCGCCACCGCTGCGGAAACCGCCCTCACGGCTGCCACCGGAACGGTCGCCGTAGCTCGGACGGTCGCCACCGGAACGGAAGCCACCCTCACGGCTGCCGCCGGTACGGTCCCCGCCACCGGAGCGGAAGCCACCCTCGCGGCTGCCACCGGCACCGCCGCCACTGCGGAAACCACCCTCGCGGCTGCCACCGGAACGGTCGCCGTAGCTCGGACGGTCGCCACCGGAACGGAAGCCACCCTCACGGCTGCCGCCGGCACGGTCCCCGCCACCGGAGCGGAAGCCACCCTCGCGGCTGCCACCGGCACCGCCACCGCTGCGGAAGCCGCCACGGTCACCGCCGGTGCGGTCGCCCGCACTGCGGAAGCCACCCTCGCGGCTGCCACCGGAACGGTCGCCATAGCTCGGACGGTCGCCGCCACCGCGGGAGAACCCACCACGGTCGGCACCACCAGAACGGAAACCACCCTCACGGCTGCCACCGGCACGGTCGCCATAGCTCGGACGGTCGCCACCGCGGGAGGACCCACCACGGTCGCCACCGGCGCGATCCCGGTCACCGCCACGGAATCCGCCGCGGTCACCACCGGTGCGGTCGCCGGCACTGCGGAAACCGCCGCGCTCGTCACCGCCGCTACGGGGCGCGCCGCGCTCACCGGCACCGGCGCCGCGCGGCTTCTCGTAGCCGCCGTCGAAACCACGGGCGCGGTCGCCGTCGCGCCGGAAACCTTCACGCTTGCCATGGGAACGGTCGTACCCGCCCCTCTCGGAGCGAGACCCGCCGCCTCCGCGGCCGGCCTGGCCGGACGAGTCTTGTCCGGGCTTGTCGTTGGAACTCGAGTTCACGGGTACATCCTTCCTGATGCTGCCGGAAATCGGCGGCACAACGCATACGAGGGCCTACCCCTGGCGGGGAGGCCCTCGTATGGAACGTTTGTCCGGCGGCGTCCTACTCTCCCACAACGTCCCCGTTGCAGTACCATCGGCGCTGGAGGGCTTAGCTTCCGGGTTCGGAATGTTACCGGGCGTTTCCCCTCCGCCATGGCCGCCGTAACTCTAT
>NZ_WBZD01000044.1 GCF_009720365.1 Catellatospora paridis
TCGACAGCACCCAGATCTGGGCGGTGTTCCGCAACGCGTTCCAGAAATACTCGTCCGCGAACAGATCCCGGTAGTTCTGCAACCCCAGGAACGTGTGCGTCTCCGACAACAGGCTCCACTCGTGCAGGGAGACCCACGCGGTGTACGCCAGCGGGAAGATCCCGAACGCGGCGAAGAGGAGGAAGAACGGGACGATGTACAGGTAGGGCGAGCCCTTCACGTCCAGGCGGTAGAGCAGGGCTTTCATGTCCGGCCAGCGATCCCTTCAAGTGGAGTGGACCGGGTCCGGCCGCGGCGGTCAACGCACCGCGGCCGGACCCGGTGCGGGTCACAGGAGTGCGTTGACGTCCTTGACGGACTGCGTCCAGGCCTCGTCAGGCTTCTGCTTGCCCTGCTCCACACGGGTCAGACCATTCTGAATCGCCGTGTTGATATCACCAGACTTCGGACCCATGTACTGCGGCACCATCGTCTTCACCGAGTTCGAGAAGATCTGACCGACAGGCGCGTTGTTGAAGAACGGGTTCTTGAAGTCCTTGATCACCGCGTCCTCGTAGAGGGAGACGGTCGACGGGAAGTTGCCGAGAGCGCGGAACACCTTCGCCTGCTGCTCCGGAGCCACCAGCCACTTGGCCAGCTTCGCGGCCTCCTGCACGTTCTTACCCTGCTTGGGCAGCGTCAGGAACGAACCACCCCAGTTACCGCCACCGCCAGGAACCGCAGCAATGTCCCACTTACCCGAAGAGTCCTTCGCCTGCGACTGGATGTAGGCCATCATCCACGACGGGCAGGCCAGGGTCACGAAACTGCCCTTGGCCATGCCGGCGTTCCAGTCCGCCGACCACGGCGCGATCTTCGCCGACAGGCCCTTGTTGATCGCATCGATCGTCAGGTCCCAGGCCTTCTTCACACCCGGGTTGGTCTCCACGACGACCTTGTCGGCGTCGTAGATACCCACCGGCTGCTGACCCAGGATCGAACGGTAGATGATCGTCGGGCCGTCCATCCAGGAGGAGCCCTTGATGTTGGCGTTCTTGAACTTCACGCCCGTGGCGATGTACTCCTCCCACGTCGGCCAAAGCTTCGACACGGCCTCACGGTCGGTGGGCAGGCCCGCCTTCTCGAAGATGTCGCGGCGGTAGCACATCGCCATGCCGCCGACGTCTGTCCCGAGGCCGACGACCTCGCCCTTGGCCGAGGAACCCTGCTGCCACTTCCACGCCGGCCACTGCGACTTGATGTCGTTGGCACCGTAGTCGGTCCAGTTGTAGAACTTGCCCGGGTTGGCCGTGAACTGACCCGCCCAGCCCTCCTCGATCGCCTCGATGTCCGCGGCGCCGGTGTTGGTGGCCAGGTGCGCGGCCAGGTTCTTGTGGTGATCCTCAGCCTTCGTGATCCGCTCCACGATCTCCACATTCGGATTCGCGGCCATGTACTCCTTGTACAAGTCCTTGTACCCGAACTCACCGAACGTCGCGATCGTGAGCTTGACCTTCTCACCCGGCTTCGCCGGGTCATCACTGCCACCACAGGCCGCGGTGCCCAGCACGAGCGCGGTCGCGAGCAGCGGGCCCGCGATCGTGAGCAGGCGGCGACGGGCGCCGGATGTTGCTGCACTCATGGACTTTCCTCCAGAGCTTGGGATATGTGAGTGGTGCTGATTTGCCTGTCATCCCGGCCGTCCGGGCAGTGCTTGCGCCGGACGGCCGGGGTGCTTGGTCGCGCCGTCGGCCTTACGGGCCGCTGACGAGGTTGACGACGTTGTTGGCGGAGTTCGCCGTCCCGCCGGTGTTGTTGATGACGCGGTTGATGGTTCCGGTGCCGCCGAGCGAGACGGTCACCATGTTGTGGAAGCGCGTGCCCGTCGTGGGCACCTCGAACGCCCGCTCGGCCACCACGGCCGGGTTGACGTTGAAGAAGGCGTAACTGCCCAGGCCCCAGGCTTCGTGGCTGGTGACCGTGTTGGCCACCTTGTACGCCGCGTAGCCGCGGGTGGACCCGTTCATCCAGGCCGCCTGGTTCGGCGGGTCGTAGGGCAGCTCGTTCTGGAAGAAGTAGGTCCGGCCGCCGTTGCCGTTCCAGATCACCTGGTACTTCTGGTAGTGCTCGACGAACAGGCCGTAGAACGTGATGTTGTTGCCGTTGACGACCAGCCCGGTGTCGGCGGTGTTGGTGCTCCACCCGACGCCGGAGCCGTGGTCGGCGCGCCAGATCCAGGTGTGGTCGCCGATCACGTTGTGGCTGTTGATGACCAGGCTCGTCGTGGCC
Source organism: Catellatospora paridis (assembly GCF_009720365.1). Classification (GTDB taxonomy): domain Bacteria; phylum Actinomycetota; class Actinomycetes; order Mycobacteriales; family Micromonosporaceae; genus Catellatospora; species Catellatospora paridis. Next base: position 2,269 of record NZ_WBZD01000044.1, read on the forward strand.
TTGCCGACGCCCGCTCCGCCGATGCGGAAGAACACGTCGTGCAGCGAGGTCGGGTTGGCGGCGTGGCTCGCGCTGGAGCCGGCCGGGCCGACCTGCATGAGCGTCGCCGAGTTGGTCGTACCGGCGTCGATGAGGATGCCGGCGAGCTTGACGCCGTCCACGTCGGCGACCGACATCGCCATGACCCCGTTGTCCGGGATGATGGTGGCCAAGCCCAGGCCCAGCACGACGGTGTCGGGCCGGGTGATCCGGATGGTGTCGTTGACGTGGTAGACGCCGGGCGTGAACAGCAGGTTCTGCCCCGCGGCCAGGGCCGCGTTGATGGAGGCCGCAGTCGCGCCGGCCTTCACGATGTGGAACTGGCTGATCGGCAGGGACGTCCCGGCGGGGGTGCCGGTCGCCCAGGTGGTGCCGGTGCTGTTGCTGCGCAGGCCGGGCACGAACACCTGGTACGCGCCCGCGCTGTCGACGTACAGGAACGGCTTCTCCCGGACCACCGGCGTCGCGCCGACGTTGGTGTAGGGCGGGCTCGGGAACGTGTTGCCCGGGGCGCCCTGCGTGCCGACGAAGACCATGTTCCAGTTGGACCCGGCCCAGCTGCCGAACTGCGAGTTGCGCGAGATCCACTGCTGCTGGCTGCCCGAGTTGACCTGCCCGTCGATCTTCACGTCGGAGAACCAGCCGCCGCTGGCCCAGCCGCCGTCGTCGAGCAGCAGGTTGCCGCGCACGTGCATGCGGCGGTACGGCGCGGCCTGCGACACGGCCCAGCGGTCGGTGCCGCCGTTCGGGGTCACCGACAGGTTCTCCGCCCCGCGCCAGAAGTTCTGGGTCGCGTTGTTCGGCGGGAACCAGTCGGCCTCCACGTGCACCGACCCGTTGATGTTCACCGCGTCCGGCGAGAAGCCCAGACCCAGGACCTGGGTGTAGAAGCCGACGTTGACGTTGACGTTGTAGCTGCCCGGCTTGAACATCAGCGCGTACCGCTGGGTGCCGAACTGGTTCGTCTCCTGCCCCGAGAACACGCTGTTGAGCTGGGACTGGATGGTCGAGGCCGACATCGACGGGTCGAAGATGCGCACGTTCGGGCCGAGGTCGGGGTTGCCGGGGTTAGGCGGCACGGTGCTGGGCGAGGGCTGCGGCCCGCCGACCGGGTTGAGGAAGAATGACTGCGCTCCCGATCCGTTGCAGGTGTACTGCACCAGCTGCACGCTGTCGGCGGTCGAGGCCGCCGGCACGTCCAGGCACTTGCCGCTGAGCCGGCTGACGAAGTGGTATGCCCCGTCGGCCTCCTGCACCGCCTGCCACTGCTGGTTGTTGCCGCCGCCGTAGAGCCACAGGTGGATCGCGGCGTTGTCGGCGGTCGACACGTTGGAGACGTCCCAGACCTGGTTCACGGCCGGGGCGGTGCCGACCCGGAAGTAGCCGCCGCTGGTGGCGTCGAAGCGCCACTGCTGCGCGGCGGTGCCGTTGCAGGCGTACTGCTGCACCGCGGTGCCGTTGGCGCTGGCCGCGGCCCGCGCGTCGACGCACTTGCCGTTGCCCTTGTTGACCACCGTGTACGTGGTCCCGGAGACCACCGCGGCCTGCGCCGTGGTGCTGCCGAGCACGACCACGGCCACCGCGCCGATTCCGGCGAGCAGTGACGCCGTCAGCGTCGTGACGATGAGCCGCCGCTTCATGAGTACGTCCACTTCTGGTTCGCGCCGGTGGTGCAGGACCAGATCTGCAGCCGCGCGCCGTCGGCGGAGCTGTTGTCCTTCACGTCCAGGCAGGTGCCGGAGAACTGGTTCACGAACTGCTGGGTGCCGCTGTTGTAGGTCCACTTCTGGGAGGTGCCGGTGTGGCAGTCCCACAGGTGGGTCAGCGTGCCGTTGGCCGCGCTGGGTCCGGCGATGTCCAGGCACTTGCCCAGCGAGCTGAGCCGGCCGCTGGAGTCGCGGGTCCAGGACTGCGCGCCGGTGCCGTTGCAGGTGTAGAGTTGGATCGCGGTGCCGTTGGCGGTGGCCGAGCCGGCCACGTCGATGCACTTGCCGCCCAGACCCGTGATCGGGCTGGTGCCGCCGCCGGGGTTGCTGCCGGGGGTGCCCGACCAGGTGAAGGTCGCGGTGGTACGCGCCGGAAGCGTGTACACGAAGGACTGGTTGCCCCAGTTGACCCGCACCGACTGCGCCGAGGTGCCGCCGTTGTGCGCGATCAGGGCCTTGGACCCGTCCGGGTTCTTCCACGCGACGTTCTGGACCGTGCCGTTGGCCGTCGAGTCGATGCGGAACGCGCCCGGCTTGACGAACTTGGTCAGGTGACCGGTGGTGTAGTACTCGATGGTGTAGTCGACCTGCCCGGCCCGCGAGCCGCCCTCCTGCACGGTGATCAGGCCGGTGCAGACGTCGCAGCCGCCGTTGTGCGGGCCCATGTTCTGGTTGAGCGCCAGGCTCCACTTGACCAGGCTGCCGCTCCAGTTACGGGTGTAGTTGACGATGTCGGCCATGTCCTCGTTGTGCTGGTTGCCGATCCAGGTGCCGCCGGAGTGCTCGGTGCTGAACTGCTTCACCGCCGGGTACTGGTTGTGCACCTGGGTGCCGACCGACGGGTCGCCGAAGTAGCCGTGCCAGGCGATGCCGCCGAACAGCGGGTCGTTGCGGATGCCCGTGTCGGCCAGCGTGCCCGCGCTCATGCTGGCGTAGTCGCCGTAGTTCCAGTCGTGGATGAGCACCTTGGTGGTGATGCCCGCGGCGCGGAACGCCGGGTAGACGTGGTTCTTGGTGAACTCGGTCAGCCCGGAGGTGTTCCAGCTCATGCCCGGGTAGTTCATCGCCGTCGGGTTGCCGGACTGGCAGCAGTTGGGCTCGTTCTGCACCGAGATGTAGTTCACCGGCACGCCGATGGCCTGGTAGCTCTGGATGTACTTGACCAGGTACTGGGCGTACATCGGGTAGTACTCGGCCTTGAGCCAGCCCATCTGGTCCATCCGGCCGTTGTCCTTCATCCAGCCCGGCGCGCTCCACGGCACGCCCTTGACCCGCAGGGCCGGGTTCAGGTTCTTGGCCTGCTGGGTCAGCAGCCGGACGTTGGTGTCGTAGCCGTTGCTGCCGAAGTCGTTGAGGTTGCAGCAGGTGTCGTCGAGCGAGACGTGGCCCGGCCGGGACAGGTCGGACGCGCCGATCGGGTTGCGCACGAACGACAGGCCGATGCCCGCCGTCGGCGAGAACAGCTTGCTCATCACCTGGTCGCGGGTGGCCGCGCTGATCGGGCCGCCGCGCAGCAGGTAGGCCGTGGTGTCCGTGATGGACGCGCCACCGCCCTCGAACTGCTGGTAGGTGGTGCCCTCGTTGACGGTGATCGTGTGGTTGGCGCTGCCGCCGGCGGGGCCGAAGGCGATGTTGGCCTGCTGCTGCAGGCCGCGGGTGACCGTGCGGCCACCGGAGTCGGACGTGGTGGTGAGCCAGACGCTGACGCTCTCGCCGGCCGCGTAGGCCGAGGGGGCGATCATCGAGCCGGTCACCAGGAACGCGGTCGCCGCAGTGGCGGTGACCGCGATGGCGGTGGTCCAGCCTGACCGGGGACGGAACACGCGGGACCCTCCTTTCGACTAGCCATGGCGAGGCCATGACAGGACAGGACGCGGGGTCCGCCGGGCGCGCCGCGTGAGAGGTGGCGCGTCGTGACGCCTCGCGTGGGGGCTGTGGAGGACCGGGCGGCGGTGGGGCTGCCGCCAACCCGGTCCGGGCTGTTCCTGGTACACAGGGCCGTCGATGTAACCGATGTAACAGAATGATTGACGTCCTGTTGGCAGCACTGAAACATAAGGCATTCAGGCCTGTCAAGAGCTAGGTATGTCCGAGAAAGACGGCAGGATCCGGCCCGTTTCTGTTGAAACAAAATGAAACTGCCGCTGCCTGCAGAGAAAAGGAAGGACAACTTCCTATAACGTTCGACGGACGGCGCGCGTCAGCGGATCGGCGCGGCGGAGGTGGAGTCGCGGATGACCAACTCGGTGCCGAGCGAGACGTGCACGGCCTCCAGGGTGTGCCGGTCCAGCAGGCGCATCAGCATCGTCACCGCCATCCGGCCCATCTCCTGCAGCGGCTGGCGCACCGTGGTCAGCATCGGCGTAGTCGCCCGGCTCACGTCGATGTCGTCGAAGCCCGCGATCGACAGGTCCTGCGGCACGCGCAGCCCGCGCTCGTGCGCGGCGGCCAGCGCGCCGACGGCCATCTTGTCGTTGAACGCGACCAGCGCCGTCGGCCGGTCGGGCAGATCGAGCAGCTCGCCCGCCGCCCGGTAGCCGTTGTCCGTGTTCGGCTCGTTGACATGCCGCACCAGCTCGGCAGTGGGCAGCACCCCGGCGTCCGCCAGGGGTGCGACATACCCGGCCATGCGGGCATCGTTGGCCAGCCACTCCGGCGGGCCGCCGATGATGCCGACCCGGCGGTGGCCGAGCTCCACCAGATGCGACATCAGCCGCCGCGCCCCGGCGAAGTGCGCCGCGGACACGGTCACGATGTCCTTCGGGGCGGGCGTCCGCGGGTCGATCACCACGAACGGGAACTGCTGGTCACGCAACCGCACCAGGTCGTCGGGCGACTCGGGCGGCAGGATCAGGATCGCCCCGGCGACGTCCGGCCGGTCGGCCAGTGTCGGCAGCACCGCCGCCGACTGCGCCGCCTCGCCCGCGTTGAGCACCATCTGCCTGCCGTGCAGCTCGATGGTCTCCGCGATCGAGCTGACGATCAGCCCGAAGTAGTCGGTGAGCACGTACGGGCAGCGCACGTAGACCGCGCCGGCGGCCGGGGGCAGCTCGCCGCGGCGCAGCGGGGCCTTGTCACCCCGCCGGTGCACCGCCTGCAACACCAGGTCGCGCGTGTGCGGCGCGACGTTGGCCGCGCCGTTGAGCACCCGGGACACCGTCGCGATGGACAGGCCCGTCTCCGCGGCGATGTCGCGCACCGTGGCGCGTACGCCGACCGTCCTAGGCATGGGCGCACACGATACCCGACACCCGGCAGCCGTCATTCCGGCTGACGATAACGGCGGCTGTACTTCTCCCAGGAGATGCCGGCCGCGGCGAAAGCCGCCGCGACCCCGACCTCGGAGATGGGCCGGGAGTAGCGGTAACCCGGCCGGCCCTCGACGTGCCAGAAGAACCGGCCCATGGGGTCGACCATCACGTACGAGCCGGTCATCTCGTCGTTGTCCTCGCTGACGATGACCTTGCCGAAGCGCTGGTGGCGATCCAGGAAATCGCTGAACTGGGCGGGGGTCACGGCCTCCCGCTCGCCGTACACCGGAAGGACCTGGAATATCTTCCACCGGTCCGGCCGGACCGCGTCGATGAGCGGGGAGAGGTCCTCGTCGTGGTTCGCCAGGCAGACCACAGTATTGACCTTTATCCGGGCGGCGGCGATCTCACGCAGGCGCGACACGTAGCCGTAGAGCGACGCCCGGTCCAGCATCCCCTGGTGCTTGTCCAGGCGGCCGATGCGCCGGTTGGTCTCGTCCACCAGCGAGTCGACGCTGATGCCCACGAGGTCGACGTTGGCCGCGGTCCAGGCCACGTCGAACCGCCGGAGCATCAGGCCGTTGCTGACGTAGGAGACCCGGGCGCCGAGCTCCCGGCAGAGCGCCACCAGTTCCGGCAGCCGCTTGAGCAGCGCCGGTTCGCCGCCGACGAAATTGAAGCGGATGCCGTCCGGCCGGCCGCCGAAATGGGCGAACAGGTCCCGGATGACGGCCTCACCCGCGCCCGCATCCTCGAAGATCTCCGTTTTCGCTGCATCCAGCCCCCACTTGCCGAAGCAGAACGTGCATCCGTAGTTGCACCGCTCGGTGACATGGAGATTGACCACGAACTCACTCATACAAGGAAGTTGTCCTTCTCTATGTGGTCCATGAAGCTCCCCGCATCCTCGATGCGGTTCTTGAAGTGCTCGTTCACCACGCCACGGAGCGCGAACTCGACGCCGTCGCGATCCACCGCCACGACGCCTTCCCCCTCGGTGACCCGACCGATCTGAAACAGCGGCAGGCCTTCGGCCTCGGCCACCCGGACGAGTTCGTCGGCGCGCGAGTCCGGCACGCAGTAGAGGATGTTCCAGTCACCGCCACCGAACATCAGCTGGGTCAGCGGGATGGAGGTGGCTTTCGCGCACTCGACGGCATAGGTGTGGTACGGCACCGCATCGAGCTCGATCTCGATGCGCACACCCGCCGCCGCGAACGTCTGCAGCACGTCCAGCAGGCCGTCACTGGCGTCCATGCCGCACCGGGCGTAACCGCCCGCGTTCACCACGCCGGCGGTGCGCCATTGCGCAGTGGGAGTGCTCAGGTACTCGATGTAGCCCTCGGCCTCCGGCCGAGCCTCGCCCTGATGGACGTCACGGATCAGGAAATAGGAGCCCGCGAAGCCACCCACCCGGCCGGCACAGAACACCCGGTCGCCCGGTCGGGCCGTGTTGCGCGGCAGAAAGCGGTCGGCGCCCACGGTCCCGATCGCCGTGCCGACGACATGCGCGTCGGCGGCTTCCTTCGTGTCGCCGCCCGCGAACACGACACCATGACGACGGCATTCCGCAGCGGCCCCGAAGACGATGTCCCTGACGTTGGCCGCGGTCTCCTCGCCCGGCACCATGATCGCGATCATGACGGACAGCGGACGGCCGCCCGAGGCCAGGATGTCGCTGCAGTTGGCCGTGACAGCCATCCTCCCCCAGGTCTCGTAGCCGGCCAGCCCTAGGGAGAGGGCGACCGGACGCGACGCGCGGTCGATCTTCTGGATCAGGTCGAACGGAGAGTCCGGCATCGCGATGACGGAGGCGTCGTGCCCGAATCCGCCGATCAGCCGGGGATCGACGAACAGGTCACCCAGCAGCCCGGACAGGAATCCCTTCTCACCGAGCGAGCGGAGATCGACCTCGAAGTCCCTGGACGTCATGTGCAAGCCTTTCTGGATGGAGACACGTCGATCAGTCATTCGTCCGCGGCCGGGCGGGCGGCCCGTGGGTCCGCGCCGCCCGCAGCTGACGGCAGGCGGCTCGCAGGAGCCGGCGGACGCAGCCGGCCGACGCCCTTGAGCTGCTTCAGCTCATCGTCATCGATCTGGTACTTGGCATGCAGTTCCACGGCGACCGCGGCCAACCCCTCGCTGGCGTCGCCGTCCATCCGCTCGAACAGGCAGAAGACATCCGACACGTTCAGCCCGTAGGCCCGCAGATGGTTGACACACGTCGCCAGGAACGACCCCTCCATGCAGAGATCGTCGACGATGACGGCGGTCGCGCCCGGGAGGAATGTGCCCTCGATCGGATATCCGAAGCGCGGGGCGCGGCCGGTACGAATCATAAGGAAATCGAGTCCGAGCAGCTCGGCGACACTCGATCCCACCAGGAGGTTGCCCTCCCGCGGTGTCGCGATCAGAACGCCTTTGAGATCGGGTCCGAGGCCCTCCTCGATGAAGTCGGCCAGCGACCTGGCGAGCACGGCTCGCTTGGCCGGCACACAACTGGCGCTGTGCATGTCGAGGTATACGGCAATCGGCTGCGTGACCATGTATCCGACACCGGACTTGTCCGACTGGATGAAGATGTGATCCGCCGCGATCGTGCGCACCGGATCCTCGTCGATCTCGTCCAGAATCTTGTGTGCCTCACGGGACTCGACCTTGCTGCCGGGCGCCGCTATCGACGTCCGCTGCAGGCGGTATTGACTCACGTTCACCCCGAGTGTCACCAGGGCCACCACTGCACCGATGATGCCCGCCACCGCAACCGCGATTTCCATGCCGTCTCCACTGGACGTGCGAGCAATAAAGGAATGCCGGGTCGACGGACCGGCAAGGGCGGGATCGTCTATTTCGATGACTCACCGGTGACACCTCGCGCCCACTCAGTCCGCCACGATGCGCACCCTGGGTGCCGAACACGTTACCGTCGGCGTCGAGTGACGTCTATCAACTTTCGGGCGACCGGCCGACGGCCTACCGCACGAGAGTCGCTCATGAACACGACCGCGTATCCGTCACCGACGGTGGACCCTTACCCGGGCCTGGCATGGCTTACGACCGGCATGTCATGCCATGCGTATATTCGACGTCGCAACCGGCGACGCGTCACCTGTTTCGCAAGCCGATTCCGCCGCATTGCAGGGACTGACTCATGAAGCTGGTCATCGTTGGGCACATCGGCTTGAATGAGGACCGCACTCCGCACGGCAGCGCCGTGTCGCCCGGCGGAGCCGCGTACGCCTGCGCGCGCGGTGCGGCCGTGCTCGACGCCACGCAGGTGGGCGTGGTGGCGACGGTCGGCGACGACCTGAGCCTGGCGCCGATCCGGAGTCTCGGCGTGAACCTCCTCGGCGTCCGGGTCGCCCGCGGTCGTTCGCCGAGGTTCTACATCGACCAGTACCCGGACGGGCGACGCACGTTCAGTGTGGACTTCGGCATCGCCACCGAGGCCGTTCCGGACAGTTTCCCGCCGGCCTACCAGCTCACGCGACACGTCCACCTGGCGACGGCGCCACCCGAGCAGCAACTCGCCTGGCTGCTGCACCTGCGCCGCGTCCTGCCGCGAGCCACCATCTCCGTGGACATGTTCGAGCACTTCGCCGCGCAGGACGGCGCGCTGTGCCGCCAGGTGTGCCACGGCGCAGACCTGATCTTCATGAACGAGGAGGAGCAGCGCCTGCTCTTCAGCTCACACGACTACCCGCAGGTGCCGACGGTCGTGAAGTTCGGTCCCGGGGGTGCCGGCTACCGTAAGGACGGGCGCCTGCTGCGCGTCCACGCACCGCAGGAGCAGCCGGTCGACACCACGCATGCCGGCGAGATCCTGGCCGGGGTCTACCTCTCGCTGCGGGCGCACGGCCTGCCCCGGCAGGACTGCCTCACCCACGCCGTACGCGCCGCCAGCGCGAAGGTCACCCAGTTCGGCGTCAACGGAGACGCCTTGACGGCGACGCTGGACCGGATCCGAGCAGAGGTGACCGCAGCGGCCTAGGCTCCGTCGCGGGCCCGTGCCGACCCGCCCGCGGCGAACAGGCCTGGAACGGCGGCGCGACACGACACAGGTGATTCGCGGTGTTCTCACAGGAATCGCCCAGCCGTCATGGATAGAGTCCCCAGACAGCTGGGCCGCCCCCACCAGCGGTGATCTACGAATCCCCCACATCATTCCTGTGGAAAGGTGACGCGATGCCCGCGACGACCCGCCCTGCCTCGCGGCGGCCGGCCAAGACCGGCGGCAAGGGACGCAAGAATCTCAAGGCGCCGGCCACCGGCGGTATGAGCACCAACCTCAAGTTCACCATCGGCGTGCTGGCGGCGGTCGCGCTGATCGTCGGCGGGGCCGTGTTCTTCGCCATGAAGGGCGCGGCCGAGCCGGACGCCGCCGCCGCGAACCTGGTGCGCGCCGATTCGCACCGGATCTCCACCGCGGCCGACGGCAAGGTGACCATCGTCGAGTTCCTCGACTTCGAGTGCCCGTCCTGCGGGCGGGCCTACCCGGCCGTCGAGCAGCTGCGCAAGGAGTACGCCGGGAAGATCACCTACGTGGTGCGGGAATTCCCGCTCGACATGCACCCGAACGCCATGAACGCGGCCGCCGCCGCAGAGGCCGCCGCCACGCAGGGCAAGTTCGAGGCGATGTACAACAAGTTGTTCAGCACCCAGCAGAGCTGGGGCGGGCAGCAGACCGACCACGCCAAGACGTTCGACGGCTACGCCCAGGAACTGGGGCTGGACATGACGAAGTACCGCGCGGACGTCGCGTCGCAGCCGGTGCTCGACCGGATCGAGACCGACCGGGCCGACGGCGCGGCCGCCGGGGCGCGGGGCACGCCGACGTTCTTCGTCAACGGCCAGCTGTTCGAGCAGACGCCCACCTACGACAACCTGAAGGCCGTGGTCGACGCGGCGCTGGCGGGGTGAGCATGACCACGATCGAGGAGCGCGGCGCGAGCCACGCCGAGCAGACCGGCGCCGACGAGCACCCGGCCCCGCGACGGACCACCGTCGACCGCGCCATCGGCTGGATCCTGACCGTCACCGGCGCGCTCGGCACGGCGGCGGCGTTCACCCTGGCCGTGGAGAAGATCCACCTGCTGACCGATCCGTCGTACACGCCCTCGTGCAGCATCAACCCGGTGCTGTCGTGCGGCTCGGTGATGGTGACCGAGCAGGCGTCGGCGTTCGGCTTCCCGAACCCGCTGCTGGGCCTGGGCACGTTCCCGGTCGTCGTGACGCTGGGCGTGCTGCTGCTGGCCGGGGTGCGGCTGCCGCGCTGGGTGTGGCTGGGGCTGCAGGGCGGGGCGACGTTCGCGCTGGTGTTCGTGCACTGGCTGATGTTCCAGTCGTTGTACCGGATCGGCGCGCTGTGCCCGTACTGCATGGTGGTGTGGGTCGCGGTGGTGCTGCTGTTCTGGTACACGACGCTGTACAACCTGCACCACGGGCACCTGCGCGTGCCGGCGCGTCTGCGCGGCGCGGTGGACCTGGCCGTGGACGTGCACGCGGTCGGCCCGGCGCTGTGGCTGCTGGTCACGGTGGTGCTGATCGCCCAGGCGTTCTGGAGCCAGTGGCAGATCATGCTCGCCTGAACCTCCCGGTCGCCGCGACCCTCCTCCCCGTCGCGGCGGTCGGCTGCGGAAGGAGATCGCCGTTCCGGGTCCGACCTTGGGAGGGGGCCCCGGGTTCTTCCCGGACACGGCGATCTTCCCGTTACGGGAGCCGCAGCCGGATCGGGGCCGGTGACCGTGCCGCGGCCGGTGACCCGGACCGCGGCCCACCGGCGGCGTCAGCAGATGCGGGGCAGCGGATCCCCGACGAGCAGGTCCATGATGCGGGTGCCGCCGAAGCGGGTGCGCAGGAGGACCAGGTGGGCGGGGTCGTCGTCGACCTGGCCGATGATCGCGGCCTGCTCGCCGAGCGGGTGCCTGCGCAGCGCGGCCAGCGCGGCGTCGGCCGACTCCGGGGCGACCACCGCCACGAACCGCCCCTCGCAGGCGACGTAGAGCGGGTCGATGCCGAGCAGCTCCGCCGCCCCGCGTACGCCGGGACGCACCGGCACCGCCGCCTCGTCGACGACGATGCTCACCTGCGCCGCGCGGGCGATCTCGTTGAGGACCGTGGCGACCCCGCCGCGGGTCGCGTCGCGCATCGCCCGCACGCCCGCGCCGCACGCGTCGAGCAGCGCGGCGGTCGCCCCGTGCAGCGGCGCGGTGTCCGAGCGCAGGTCGACCTCCAGGTCCAGGTCGCCGCGGGCGATCAGGACGGTCATCCCGTGATCGCCGACCGGCCCGGACACCAGCACCAGGTCACCCGGCCGGGCCCGGCTGACACCGAGTTCGTGGTCGCGCTCGCGCAGGCCGACCCCGGCGGTGGTGATGTAGCAGCCGTCGGCCTGGCCACGCTGCACGACCTTGGTGTCCCCGGCGACGATGCGCACGTCGGCGGCGCGCGCGGCGGCGGCCATCGAGGTGGCGATGCGGGTGAGGTCGGCGACCGGGAAGCCTTCCTCCAGGATGAACCCGGCCGACAGGAACAGTGGGCGCGCGCCGGAGACCGCCAGGTCGTTGACGGTGCCGTTGACGGCCAGCTCGCCGATGTCGCCGCCGGGGAAGAACAGCGGCGACACCACGTACGAGTCGGTGGTGAAGGCCAGCCGGGTGCCCGCCACGGTCAGCGCCGCCGCGTCGTCGAGCGCGGCCAGCTGCGGGTTGTGGAACGCCTCCAGGAACACCGCCTCGACCAGGCTCTGCGTGGCCTTGCCGCCCGCTCCGTGGGCCATGGTGAGGCGTTCCTCGCGGACCCGGGCGCGGGCCCGGCGGGCCCGCGCGACGCGGTCCATGACGGCCTGCTCGCTGACGCCCGCCGCGGCCGCCGCGCCGGCCTCGGTGACCGGGCCGTCCAGCGTGAGGTCGCCGCTCACCGGGCCGTCACCTGGAGCAGCCGCTGGCGGCGGAACCGGCCGAAGTTGTAGTACGCCGCGCAGGCGCCCTCGGGCGACACCATGCAGGTGCCGATCGGGGTCTCCGGCGTGCAGGCGGTGCCGAACACCTTGCACTCCCACGGCTTGAGCACGCCCTTGAGCACCTCGCCGCACTGGCAGGACTGCGGGTCGGCGACCCGCACGCCGGGCACGTCGAAGCGCCGCTCGGCGTCGAAGTCGGCGTACGCCTCGGTCAGCCGCAGCGCGCTGTGGGAGATGAAGCCCAGGCCGCGCCACTCGAAGAACGGGCGCAGTTCGAGCACGTCGCCGAGCACCTTCAGCGCGGTCGGGTTGCCGTCCCAGGGGACGACCCGGCTGTACTGGTTCTCGATCTCGCAGCGTCCCTCGGCGAGCTGGGCGAGCAGCATGTCGATCGAGTGCAGGATGTCCAGCGGCTCGAACCCGGCCACGACCAGCGGCTTGGCGTACTGCTCCGCGATGAACCGGTAGGGCTCGCAGCCGATCACCGTGGACACGTGCCCGGGACCGAGGAAGCCGTCGAGGCGCTGGTCGGGCGAGTCCAGGATGGCCTTGATGGCCGGGAGGATGGTGACGTGGTTGCAGAAGACGGAGAAGTTGGTCAGCCCCTCCGCCTTGGCCCGCAGCACGGTGACCGCGGTCGACGGCGCGGTCGTCTCGAAGCCGATGGCCATGAAGACGACCTGGCGGTCCGGGTGCTGCCGGGCGATCTTCAGTGCGTCCAGCGGTGAGTACACCATGCGGATGTCGGCCCCGGCAGCCTTGGCGTCCAGGAACGACCCGTCACCGCCGGGCACCCGCATCATGTCGCCGAACGAGGTCAGGATGACCTCGGGGCGCTTGGCGATGGCGATCGCGTCGTCGACGCGCCCCATCGGGATGACGCAGACCGGGCAGCCCGGCCCGTGCACCAGCTCGACCCGCTCGGGCAGGTAGTCCTCCAGGCCGTGCTGGTAGATGGTGTGCGTGTGTCCGCCGCACACCTCCATGAACTTGTACACCCGGCCCGGTTCGCACCGGGCGGCGATCCGGGCCGCCAGTGCTCGGGCCTGTTCGGCGTCGCGGAACTCGTCCACAAAACGCATTGTCGCCTCGCTCAGTCGATGGTGGAGCTTCGCAGGGCGGTCAGCTCGTCGGCGTACGCGTCCCCGAGGCTCTTCAGGAAGTCCATCGCGGCCGTCGCCTCGGCCTCGTCGATCTTGGATAAGGCGAAGCCGACGTGGATCAGCACCCAGTCGCCCTCGCTGATCTCACCGGGCTCGAACAGCCCGATGTTGATGGCGCGGCGTACGCCGCTGACGTCGACCTGCGCCAGGTCCGGCCGGTCGGTCATGATCTCGACGACCTCGCCGGGGATACCCAGGCACATACGCTCAGGCCCGCAGATCGACGAGGTGGAGTTCCTCGAGGATGAGGTCGTCGCCGCCGGTGACCACCACGTCCGCGCTGCCGCAGAAGGCGCATACGGGCAGCATGTCCATGGACTGCTCGGCCCGGCCGCAGGCCGAACACGACACGTGCGCCGGCACGGCGACCATGTCGATCTCCGCGCCGTCGGCCGTGGTGCCCGTCGCGACCAGCGCGAAGCCCTGCTTGAGGGCGGGCTCGGCGACGCCGTGGCGCACCCCGATGCGCACCTTCACCCGGTTGACCTGCCGGCCGTCGGCGCGCTGCGTCACCGCGCCGAGGATGCTCTCGCAGAGTCCGATTTCATGCATTTTATCTCCTTTGTCCCGCATACCCAACGCCGGTCGGCCCGCCGGGGAAACGAACGCGAGCGCAGCTGCTTGCCCCACACGCTCGGGCCGAGGCGGCCCGCTCACGACGGGGCGTCGCGCTACTTCGGACAGCGCTGTGCCAACAATCAGGAAAGTTCTTTCCAGATGGGAAAGACGGGCGTACTTTCCTTGTAGGAAAATACTTTCCGAAGGAGGGCACCATGGCGGAGCAGATCCGTCCCGACGAGGCGGCGCAGGCGCTGGCTCGGATACGGGAGCAGCAGGAACAGGTCATCGACGCGCTGTCGATCCCCGACTGGTACTGGTGGCTGCTGGGCGGCCTCACCCTCGCGCTGACCGCCGCCGTGGAGTCCGCCGACCCCGTCGCGCTCGGCGCCGGCGTGGCGGTGTTCGTCGTCGGCCTGCTCACCGGGACCGGGTGGGTAGTCCGCGGATCGCTGCACGTCAAGCTGAGCAACGCCCTGCTGGGCGCGCGCGGGATCGGGCTCATCCTCGGCTTCGTCGCGCTGACCGTCGCGATCTCGCTCGGGCTGGCCTTCAGTCTGCAGGCCGCCGGAGTCGGCTACCCGGCGACGTGGGGCACCCTGGCCAGCGCCGTCCTGCTGGTCGCCGGCGGCCCGCTGCTCACCCGGGCGCTACGACGCGGCATGCTCGACCGGCGCGCACGCGGGTCGCGATGACGGTCGCCCGGTTCGACGAACTGATCCACGCCCCGACCCGGCTGGCCATCGTCGCGCTGCTCGCGGCGTCGGAATGGGCCGAGTTCAAGTTCATCCGCGACAGCGCCGGACTGTCCGATTCGGCGCTGTCCAAGCAGCTCACGACACTGGAAGAGGCCGGCTACGTGGAGATCCGCAAGGGCTTCGTGGGCAAGCGTCCGCGCACCTCGGCCGCGCTGACCCCGGCCGGACGGGTCGCGTTCGCCCAGCACGTGGCGGCCCTGGAGGAGATCGTGGCGCGGGCGGGCGCGACGATCCTGCCCAGCGGCTGACTTGCCCGTCGGCGTGGGCCCCCCGCGCGGGGGGGGGGGGGGCGCCGGGGGGGGGGGGGGCCCCCCCCCCCCCCCCCGGGGGGCGCCGGCGCGGGGGGGCCCCCCCCCCGCGGGGGGGGGGGGCCCCCCCCCCGAGGCCGGGTCAGGCCTCCAGCGGAAGCGCGGCGGCCAGGCGCCGCCACTGCTCCCGCGGCAGGCCGGGCTCGCCGGTCACCACCTGCACCGCCAGGTGATCGGCGCCCGCGTCCAGATAGGCGGCGGCGCGGCGGGCGACGGCCGTCTCATCGCCCATCGCGAACACCGCGTCGAGCAACCGGTCGCTGCCGCCCGCACCGAAGTCGTCCTCCGTGAAGCCCAACCGCAGCAGGTTGCTGGTGTAGTTGGGCAGCTGCAGGTAGAGGGCGAGATGACCGCGGGCCGCCGCGCGGGCGCGAGCCCGGTCGGTGTCGAGCACCGCCTTGAACTCTGGCGCGAGCACGGCGTCCGCGCCGAGGATCTCCCGGGCCTGGGCGGTGTGCTCAGGCGTGACGAGATAGGGGTGCGCGCCCGCGGCCCGGTCGCGGGCCAGCGCCAGCATGCGCGGGCCGAGCGCGGCCAGCACCCGGTCCCGCACCGGCACCGGTTCGGGTGCGGAGTCCAGCGCGGACAGGTACTCCGTCATCGCCGTGTACGGGTGTGCGTAGTCCTCGGCGAGCCGGCTGTGGCTCACCCCGAGTCCCAGCACGAAGCGGCCGGGGAAGTCGCGCTCCAGTTCGGCCCGTTGCGCGGCGACCTCGGCGGGCCCGTGCTCCCAGATGCTGAGGATGCCCGTGGCCACCGTCATCCGGGAGGTCGCCTGCAGCAGCGGCCGCGCGTACGTGGCCGGCGGGCCGCCGCCGAGCCAGAGCGTGCCGTAGCCCAGCTCGTCCAGTTCGCCGGCCGCGTCGGCGAACTCGCCGGTCAGCGTCTCACCGCCGGAGCGCAGCGCCTCGGTCCACGCCGAGCTCCAGACGCCGATCCGACCCCATCGATCATGCCGTGACACGGCACCTCCTCACCTGAAACCGCCGGATCACATACTGCGGATCTTGAGATACCGCTTCACGTCCGGAAACGTCCGCACCAGCACCGCCGCTACGCCGGCCAGCACCAGCCCCGCCATCATCTTCTTGACCGTCATACCCGTACCCCTGTCTCTCGATCCTCTTCGACCGGCGGCGCGGCGAGCAGCCCCGCCGGCAACGGCAGCGCGCCGGTCAGCGCCGCCTGCCCCGCCTCCCACAACTGCCGCACCAGCGCCATCGCGGGCTCCACGGCGGCCTCGACCGGCGGGCTCAGCCCCATCCGCTCGCTCAGATCGGCCGGCTCGCAGCCGACCAGCAGCACCCGGCCGGGGGCGCTGCCGCAGCTGTCGAGCAGGTCCAGCACGCGCTGCGGCTGCATGCCGTGCGGGTCGAGCAGCACCGGGCCGTCGTCGGCCCGCCCGGCCGCCCGGTCGGCCGCGCTGATCTCCAGCAGCCGCACCGTGCCCGGCGCGTCACCCCGGCAGTCGACGTCGATCAGGATGGTCGCGTCGTAACCGGCCATCAGGTCGTACGCCAGATGGACGCCGCGGATGCCGTAGTCGGCCACCCGCAGCCAGGTCGGGCACGGCCCGGCCAGCAGCCGCGAGGCCACCTCGACACCGAACCCGTCGTCGCCGAGGAAGATGTTCCCCAGCCCGGCGACCAGCACCTTGCGCCGTACGGTCATGCCCGCTCCTCGCTCCTCGCCGATGCGGCCCCGGCCGCAGTCGTCCGCTCGTTCGCGGACACCACCGTGACCTCCTCAGGGGCGAAGTAGCGGAACCGGCCCTGCAGGATCTGCAGATCTGCCGCCGGATCGTCGTCCAGCGTCACGGCCAGGTGCGTCGAGCCGTCCACGTCGAGCAGCACCGCCTGCACGGTGGCGACCCGGTCGACGAGGAACATGTCCTGGGCGTCGCTGCGGCGGCCGCCCGGGTGCAGGCGCACCCGGCTCCCCTGCCCGACCGGTATTCCGTCGATGACCACGGTGTCGGTCGACGGGTCGACGGAGGAGTCCGCGCCCGGGTCCCACCACGGTCGATCGGTGCCGAACACATCGACCGGCTCGGCCGCGGGCACCGGGCGCAGCTGCCGGATCGCCCCGTGCAGCCGCTCGAACACCTCCGGCGGCAGCGTCTCGGCCCGGCCCAGCAGCGCGCCGCCGCGCGGATCGGTGGCCCGCACCTGGCGCTTCTCCTCGTCGGTGAGGGTGAGCGTGCGCAGCACGAGCAGCTCGTCGATCTCCAGGGCGTCGAACATGTCGCCGGGGCTCTCGGGGGCGACCACCGGGTGGTCGTACAGGATCACCGGCGCGGACAGCATCACCTCGCGGCTGCCCTCCGGGCCCAGCATGACCGGCCAGGTGCGCACGTTGCGGCACTCCTGCACCGCGGTCTTCGCCCACTCCGGCGGGTCGAGCAGGGACACGAAGTTGCCCGCGGTCAACGCGAACACGCTGTGCGCCGCGATCAGCGAGTGGCGCAGCGCCTCCGGCCGGTCCAGCCCGCTCGCCCGCTCCGGCTGACGCGAGCCGACGATGCCCTTCCTTGCCTCGGTGTGGTTGGTGACGGTCGCGGTCAGGCGGAGGACGCCGTAGGGGCCGGGAAGTAGTTGGGCGTGCAGGCGCAGTTCGCCGTGGAGGGGGTGGCGTTCGCGGTGGACTCGGACGGATGGGCAGAGCTGCTCGGTGTCGGTGCTGCCGGGGATGTCGAAGGTGTGCCGGTGGTCGGGAGCGCCGACCAGGTCGGCGGGGGTGAGGACGAGGTCGACGGACTGCTCGACGGTCTCGTCGAAGGGAAGGTGGACGACGCCGTCGACCTCGGCGGACGGGACCGGGTGCCAGCCGTCGGCGGAGTCGGTCTCGACGGTGCGGGACTGGGCCTGCAGGAAGCGCAGCCGCCAGTGCAGGCGTGCGCCGGGGCGCGGCTCGGCCAGCAGCTGGGTCTGGCACCAGGTGTACTCGCCGAGCGCGTCGTCGGCGTACGCGGGCGGCACCAGCACGCCGAACTGCCAGCGCAGCTGGTTCTTCGCGGCGGAGGCGCGATACGGGTAGAGCAGGTAGCCCTCGTAGAGCACCGCGTCGGCGACCGCGCGGGCCTGCTCGAACGGGTCGCTCAGCGCGGTGTCGGGCACAGGCCGTCCTCCTTCGACGGGTCGTCCTCGGCCGCGGCCTGTGCCGCCAGCAGGGTTGTCAGCAGCTCGTCGGCCGTGGGCACGGCGTGGCGGGCCTGGTGGCGCAGCAGCGCGTCGACGGTGTCCCGGCGCAGCCGCAGCCACGCCGTGTCCGGGAAGTACAGGTCCATCAGCTCGCGCCAGACGGCCACCGGCAGCGCGTACGCCGCCTCCCGGTCCCACGGCACCCGCCCCACCTGCACCCCGGCCCCGCCCGCCGGCGCCTCGAACAGCGTGCCGCTGAACAGGAACGTCATCGGGACCGTGCCCTCGGCGAGCGCGTGCAGATACTTGCCCAGCCCGGGTTCGAGGTCGTACGTGCACGGCACCATGAGGTCGAATTCGGTCGTGCCGGTGAACCCGGGCACGGTCACGCCGACGGTGGCGAAGTGCAGCGCCTGCATGCTGGTCGCCCAGCGCGCGGGCGCACCGAACACGTAGTCCAGGCCCGGCGCCTCGGCGTCGGAGTAGGTGCGGGCGCGCGGGTCGATGCGCAGCTGGCAGCTGAGCACGAGCGCGTGCACGCGCACCCCCTCCGGCGCGGTGATCCGCAGCCGGAAGCGCAGCGTCGGCCCGGCGGCCCACGGCAGCGCCTGCGCGTCCACGCAGGCGAACGTCAGCTCAGCCATGCGCCGACCCCACGGGCGTGCCGGCGTGCTCGCGCACCTGTTCCTGGGCGTTCTCGCGCACCTGGGTCAGCCAGCCCTCGATGGCCGCCCAGGCCTGCTCGCCGCCGTCGAAGCCGCGCCAGTGCAGACGCACGAGGCCGACCAGGCGGTAGCAGACGTCGACCGGCACCACGTACGCCTCGGGGCCGTCCGGGGACCGGTGCAGCAGCAGCGCCACCACGTCGGCCGGCAGTTGCGCCGTGTACGGGTGCCGGGCCAGCACTTTCACCCACGCCTCGGGCGGCAGCTGCGACTCGGTCGCCCCGGCCGGGCTCGGGTACAGCGCCACCGGCCGTCCGAGCGCGCTGTCGACGATCACGAACGTCAGCCGAACCGGCACGTCCAGCGCGGCCCAGTCCAGGTCGGACAGCGGGAAGTCCGGCAGCGCCAGGTGCTCGCGCGGCACCGCGGCGAAGCGGCGCGGCCCCTGCTCCTGGTGCGCAGCGGACCCCGACGGCGGGTCCGCGGGCACGAACAGCAGGTAGCACGGCCGGCACACGCACGGCAGCGACCGGCCCGACAGGTCCGCCAGATGGTCATGGTCAGCCGGAATGGCGGCCGCGCACAGTTCACAGCGTTCCTGCGCCGCCGGCGCAGCGGCGGCAGGCGGCGCGGGCGCGGTCAGATACCGCCGCAGACCGGCGGTCATGACCGGTGCTCACGGCGCCCGGCGGGGTGACGAGCCGCCGGGCGCGTGATCGGATCGCGGCGCGCGGTCATACGGGCGCGCCGGTCGGCGCCTTCGGCCGGTGGCCGATCTGCAGCAGCTTCGGCTCCGGCGCGGCCTCCTCCAGCACCACCTCGACGATCTCCGGCGCGGCCTGCTGCACCAGCCGGGAGACCGTGTCGCTCACCGGCTCGGCGGTGCTGCCGCAGCCGCTGCCGCAGCCACCCCCAGCGGTCGCGATGCGCGCAGTGCCCGCGGCGTCGATGTCGACCAGGGTGAACTCGCGGCCGAGCCGCCTACGGGCCCGGTCCAGCGCGACCAGCACCCGTTCCTCGATCGGGACCGGGTGCAGGCCGTACAGCGCCAGCAGGCCGCCGACCAGCTCGTCCTCGGCGAGCACGCGCAGTTCCTCGGTGACGCCGGGCACGGTGACCAGGCCGTCGAGCAGCCGGGCCAGCCCGGCCTCGTTGAGGTGCAGCAGCTCGCGGACCACCCCGTCGGCGGCGGCGCGGGCCACCGGGCCGCCCGCGCTCTCCACCTCCCCGAGCAGTCCTTCGACGCGTACGCCCACCGTGTGCGGGTCCAATACCAGAACTCGGTCCATGTGCTGGTCACTCATGCCGCCGCCTCCGGCGTCGTCATGAGGCACCCTGTGCCCATGATTCGCTCGCTCCGCTCGCTCATGGGGATCACACCGCACCGGAGGCGAAGGCGTGCGGGGTGTGCAGCTTCTTGAGCACCGAACCGTTGCCGGTGTACATGTGCACGCCGCAGGGCAGGCACGGGTCGAAGCTGCGCACCGCGCGCATGATGTCGATGCCCTTGAAGTTCTCCTGCGAGTTCTCCTCGAAGATCGGGGTGTTCTGCACCGCGTCCTCGTAGGGGCCGGGCGTCCCGAAGCGGTCGCGCACGCTGCCGTTCCACGGCGTCGGCGGGTATGGGTGGTAGTTGGCGATCTTCCCGTCGCGGATGACCATGTGGTGCGACAGCACTCCGCGCACGGCCTCGGTGAAGCCGACGCTGTTGGCGTCCTTGGGCACCTTGAACGGCTCCCAGGTCTGGGTGCGCCCGGCCCGTACCTCACCCAGCGCCTTCTCGCAGGCGTGCAGCGCGACCGCGGCCGCGTACGCCTGGAAGTAGGTGCGGGCGCGGTTGCGCTCCAGCGCGTTGCTCCACTTCGGGATCTTCCACTCGAAGGTGGCTTCCGGCTTGGTCAGCGTCTTCGGTAGGTTGATCACGACGCTGTGCCCGGTCGCCCGGACGTAGCCGATG
Organism: Catellatospora paridis; assembly: GCF_009720365.1. Classification (GTDB taxonomy): domain Bacteria; phylum Actinomycetota; class Actinomycetes; order Mycobacteriales; family Micromonosporaceae; genus Catellatospora; species Catellatospora paridis. The sequence continues at coordinate 22,775 of NZ_WBZD01000044.1, forward strand.
TCGACCAGGCCGGACAGCGCGGTGGACCAGAGCCGGGCGATCGGGCCGCCGCCGGTGTCCAGGGCCAGGTGGTCGCTGCCGTCGAACCAGCGCGGCGACATGACCCACGAGTACGCCCCGTCGAAGTCGCGCTTCTGCGGCCGGGGCAGGGTGTGCTGGTTCCACGGGTGGCGCACGTCGACCGGGTTGCCCAGCGGGTCCCGCTTGACGAAGACCTCCTGGCCCTGCCAGTCGTCGTAGTAGGAGCTGCCGAGCAGGATGCGGATGCCGAGGTTGATGTCGACCAGGTCGTTCGTGATCAGTTTGCCGTCGACGATGACGCCCGGCGTCACGAACATCTTCTTGCCCCACTCGCTCATCCGCCCGTAGGAGAAGTCGCAGTGGTCGGGGTCGTTGAACGCGCCCCAGCAGCCCAGCAGCACCCGCCGCCGGCCGACCTCCTCGTAGCCGGGCAGCGCGTCGTAGAAGAAGTCGAACAGGTCGTCGTGCATGGGCACGACCCGCTTCATGAACTCGACGTAGCGCATCAGCCGGGACAGGTAGTCGGTGAACAGCTGCACCGTGGCGACCGTGCCGACGCCGCCCGGATACAGCGTGGACGGGTGCACGTGCCTGCCCTCCATCAGGCAGAACATCTCTCGGGTAGACCGGCTGACCTGCAGCGCCTCGCGGTAGAACTCGCCCTCCAGCGGGTTCAGCGAGCTCATGATCTCGGCGATGGTCTTGTAGCCGTGCTGGGCGGCGTGCGGCGCGGGCGTGTTCTTGGCCTTCTCCCACACACTCGGGTTGGTCTCCCGGACCATGCGCTCGCAGTAGTCGACCCCGACGAGGTTCTCCTGGAAGATGTTGTGGTCGAACATGAACTCGGCGGCCTCGCCGAGGTTGACGATCCACTCGCCCAGGTGCGGCGGCTGCACGCCGTACGCCATATTCTGGTTGTAGATCGAGCAGGTGGCGTGGTTATCCCCGCAGATGCCGCAGATCCGGCTGGTGATGAAGTGGGCGTCGCGCGGGTCTTTGCCCTTCATGAAGATGCTGTACCCGCGGAACACCGACGAGGTGCTGTAGCACTCGACGACCCGCTTCGCCTTCCAGTCGATCTTTGTGTAGATGCCGAGGCTGCCGACGATCCGGGTGATCGGATCCCACGACATCTCGACTAGGCCCTCCGCGGCCGCCTGCGTCGCCATGCTCGTTGTCACGCCTTTCTGGTCAGGCTGTGTCACGGGTCGCCCGCCGGTGCGGGCTCCCTGCCGCTGGTCAGCGGTGGTAGCCGGTGGTGAGTTCGGTGCCGCGGTGGCGCCACTTGGGCTCCTTGTCCACGGTCTTGCCGGTGATGTTGCGCAGGCGGCGGATCATCGCGCCGTAAACGCCGCTGCCGGCCGAGGAGACGGTCGCGCCGGGCGGCTCGTCCATGAACGGCATGAACTTGTCCGGGAAGCCCGGCATGGTGCAGCCGATGCAGATGCCGCCGACGTTGGGGCAGCCGCCGATGCCGTTCATCCAGCCGCGTTTGGGCACGTTGCACTTGACGACCGGCCCCCAGCAGCCGATCTTCACGATGCACTCGGGCGTGCCGTAGTGCGTGGCGAACTGGCCCTGCTCGTAGTAGCCGCCCCGGTCGCAGCCCTCGTGCACGGTCATCCCGAACAGCCACTGCGGGCGCAGCTTGTCGTCCAGCGGGATCATCGGCGCCTGCCCGGCCGCCTGGTAGAGCAGGTAGGTGATGGTCTCGGCGAGGTTGTCCGGCTGGATCGGGCAGCCCGGCACGCACACGATCGGGATGCCCGCGGTCGAGCGCCAGTCCCAGCCCAGGTAGTCGGGCACGCCCATGGCCCCGGTCGGGTTGCCCGACATGGCATGGATGCCGCCGTACGTGGCGCAGGTGCCCACCGCGAGCACCGCGAGGGCCTTGGGCGCGAGCCGGTCCAGCCACTCGCTGGTCGTGATCGGCTGCCCGGTGGCCGGGTCAGTGCCGAAGGCGGCCCAGTAGCCCTCCTCCTTGATCGACTCGTTCGGAATCGAACCCTCGACGACGAGAACGAAGGGCTCCAACTCGCCCCGGTCAGCCTTGTGGAACCAGGCCATGAAGTCGTCTGCGCCGCCCTCGGGCCCGCACTCGAAGTCGATCAGCGGCCAGTGCACCGCGATCTTCGGCAGGCCCGGCAGCGCGCCGAGCGCGATCTCCTCGATGCTGGGCTGGGTCGCGGCGGTCAGCGCGACCGAGTCGCCGTCGCAGCTGAGCCCGGCGTTGATCCAGAGAATGTGGATCGGCTGCTCATCGGCCTGCGCAGGCTGCGCCTGTGTTGCGGTCATCTGCGAACACCCCCTGTGCCGCCGACGGGCGGCTGTCCGCGCCGACCACCCCCAACTCCGCCACGGTCAGCTCCCACAGCACGTGGCAGGCGGTGGTCTGCGCTTCCTGGATGCGGTGCACCGACGGCGACCGCACGACGAATAGGTGGTCGACGACGCCCGGCTCGGCCAGCCGTCCCCCGCCGCCCCCGCTGAACCCGACGGTGACCATCCCGCAGCGGCGCGCCCGGTCGAACCCGGCGATCAGGTTCGGCGAGTTCCCGCTGGTCGAGAAACCCACGGCCACGTCACCGGGCCGGGCGTGCGCGGCCACCTGGCGGGCGAACACCGCCTCCACGCCGACGTCGTTGGCCAGCGCGCTGAGCACGGCCACGTCGGCGCTGAGCGCGTACGCCGAAAGCGAAGGCGCGCCGTAGCCGGCCGGCGGGGCCGCGAACAGGTCGGCGCAGGCCTGGGCGTCGGTCGCGCTGCCGCCGTTGCCGAACGCGAACAGCCGCCCGCCCGTGTCCAGCGCGACCGCCAGGTCCCGGGCGCAGGCCGCCAGCGCCTCGCCCTGCTCGGTGAGCACCTGGGCGCGCAGCAGCGCGGCCTCGCGCAGCTTGCCCGCGGTGGAGACGACCAGTTCCGCCGTTAACGCGTCCACGGTCGGCGCCGGTTGGGCGTACAGGAACGGGTACAGGGCGCCCAGGTGCGCCGGGGCGGCCCGGCCGGCAGTGCTCACCCGGCCACCTCCGGCAGCACCCGGATGGCCTCGCCGGCGTGCACCAGCACCGTGTCACCGGGCCGCGCGCTCACCAGCGCGACACTGATCTCCTCCGGCCCCGCGCCCGCGTCGGCCAGCGCCAGCCCGCCGGCCAGCAGCAGCACCACGGTCGCCGGGACGGCGGTGTCCGAGCAGGTCACACAGGACTCGCCGGCCCGGTCGCCCACGGCCCGCAGCTCCGCCGGAAGGGCGTGCCTCATGGCGTGGGCCCGTCCGGGCCGTGTTCCAGCAGCGCGTGGGTCAGTTCCCAGAGCAGGTGGTATGCCGAGACCTGCAGCTCGCGCAGCACGAGCGGGTCGTCGGCGGGCAGGGTGAGCAGGTGGTCCACCGGCGGCCCGGCCCAGAACCGCCCGGCCAGCGCCACCGTGAGCAGCCCGCGCTCGCCCGCAGCGGCCAGTGCCGCGGCGACCGGCCCCGCCTCGCCCGGCCGCTTCTCGTCCGGCCGCTTCTCGTCCTGCAGTTTCGGGGAATCTGCGCCTTCGGCCGATCGCTTGAGCGCAGTTTCCCCGAAACTGCAGAGCGCAGCAGATACCGCACCACGCGGCGGCTCGCCGTCCCGTCGCGCCGGTGCGTCGCACACGGCCAGCGCGAGGTCGCCCGGCGCCGCGTGGCTTAGCCGGAAGGCGGCGCGGTCCGCGCGGTGGGCGATCGCGGGCAGGGCGCGTTTGCCGACGATCACCGGGTGCACGAATTCGACCGCGATGTGATGGGCGTCGGCGTCGTCGTGCCCGAAGGCGTGCAGCACGCCGCCCGCCCGGAACCGCCGGGCCATCGCCGCGGCCGCTGCCACCAGGTCCGGAGCAGACCCGGCCAGGTCCACACCGGGCCGCTCGCGCCGCTGCGCGAGCGCCGTGGTGAGCACCGCGGCCGCGGTCATACCTGCCCCCCGTGGCTAGGTTCCGTCCTGACTCACCATAGCGGCCTTATCACCACAAGAGCCGCGAATCGCCCTACCCTCCCCGGGCGCGGGTGGCGCGGCGTGGCGGGGGTACGCGATGATGCGGCGCATGACGTCCGACCAGGAGCAACCCGAGTCCGCGCCCGAGGACGCCGCGGCGGAGCCCGGCCCGGCCGACGCCCGGACTCCCGCACGCGGTCGCCGGCGCTGGTGGCGGGTCACCCGCCGCGTCGTGCTGCTGAGCGTGCTCGCCGCCCTGCTGGCGCTCGTGGGCAGCATCGGCTGGGTGCGCTGGCAGGCCTCCGGGCACGTGTACGCGATCGACGACGTACCCGAGGCCCCGGTCGCCCTGGTGCTGGGCGCGCAGGTGCACGACAACGGCTCGCCCTCCGGATTCCTGGAGGCGCGGCTGGACATCGCGCGCCGCCTCTACGAAACCGGCAAGGTGCGCGCGGTGCTGGTCTCCGGCGACCACGGCCGGTGGACCTACGACGAGCCGGACGCCATGCGCCAGTGGCTGATCGAACGCGGCGTGCCGGACCGCAAGGTGGTCGCCGACCACGCCGGGTTCGACACGTACGACTCCTGCCAGCGGGCCGTCCGCGTGTTCGGGGTGCGGCAGCTGATCGTGATCACGCAGAGCTACCACATCGACCGGGCCGTGGCGCTGTGCCGCGACGCCGGCATCGAGGCCACCGGGGTGGGCGACGACACCGCCCGGCGCTTCGGCACCTTCTGGACCAAGGCGGTCGTCCGCGAGCAGGGCGCCTGCGTCAAGGCCATGCTGGACGTGGTCACCGGCCGCGACCCGGTGTTCCTGGGCCGCCACGAGACCGGCGTCGAGGACGCCCTGCGCGACTAGGTCGTGCTTCCTAAGGCTGGCCTGGTGCGGGTCTGGTTTGGTCACGATGTGGTGTCCCCGTGGAGCAGATACCCGCCGCTCGGGCGGACCTGACCGATACCGAGTGGGTCGTGCGGGCCGGCGGAGAAACGCCGCCCGGAATGCGGTTGTCGCAACTCGGATACTGGACGCATGTCTGACGTGCTGCGGTCTCTTGCCCGCCCCGAGGTCCTCGGCAGGTTGGTCGAGCGGGAGTGGGGTGTGCCGGTCGGGCAGGTGGTGCTGCACCGGTCCCTGGCCAACGACGTCTACCGGGTGGACCCGGGCCACATCCTGAAGGTCTACCGGCATGGCTGGCGAACTCCGGAGGAGGTCGCGTGGGAATGCGACCTGATCACGCATCTGGCCGATGAGGGCATACCGGTCGCGCCGGTGACGCGGCGTATAGACGGCGCGATGAGTGGGGTGTGGCAGGCCCCGGAGGGGCCTCGTCCGCTCGTTCTGCTGGAGCAGATCGCCGGGCGCCGTCCTGAACCGCCATTCGCTCCCGGTCTGCACCGGGCGCACGGGCGCCTGATGGCCCGGATCCATGCCTCGGGCGACTCGTTCGTCTCCACGCACCGCCGCCGACCCCGTGATCTGGCCACGATGCTGGAGGAGCCCCTGGCTCAGGTGGTCCCGCTGCTGTCGGGGGCCGACCGGGACTCGGTGACGCGGATCGCCGCCGCAGCCCGCATCGGGTTGACGGACAACCCGCCGACCTGGGGTGTCTGTCACGGCGATGCGACCATGGACAACGTCCTGGTCGTCGACGGAACTGACGCCGAACCTGATCTCGTGGTGTTCGACTTCGACCTCGCCGGGAAGGGCCACACCGCGTCGGACTTCCCCTTCGGTGTGAAGAACTGGGAGCACTTCCTCGCCGGCTACACCGAACTGCGGCCGGTCACCCCTGCGGACCTGGCAGCCGAGCCGTGGATCGACGCCATCGCCCTGATCGCCCGTCTCCGGTTCCATCTGATCGCGAAACCCGCCTGGCGCGGCGCGGAGTCTAAGGCCGAAGGCTGGCTGGACCGAACCCTGTCCGAGCTGCGGGAACTCGCCGACCGACAGCTGTGAGATGGTATTGATCTCGAAGCTGGCGACCTGACGACGACGGGCTTCGCCCGGCTCAAAGGCCCGCGGAGACGTGCAGCCGGGCCGCGGTGACGTCCTCGAACTCCTTCATGCGGGCAGCCAGGGCCATGGTGAGGAACTGCCCGGCGTCCTCGCCGATCGGCAGCCGCAGCGGCGGCTCGGCGAGCCCGGCCAGGCGGTGCACCGCCTCGGCGAACAGCTCCGGCGGGTTGAGCTCCGGGTTGCCGTGCATCGCCCGCAGCCCGGCGATCATCGGTCCGGCGACCGGCGCGTAGGCGTCCACGCGCTGCCTGGGCAGGGCCGCCGACGTGCCGTACAGGGTGCTGAAGCCGCCGGGTTGCACGATGGTGACCTTCACCCCCAGGTGCGCGGACTCCTGCGCCAGTGACTCGGCCAGGCCCTCCAGCGCGAACTTGCTCGTCGTGTACGCCGCCAGTCCCGGGAACGGCACCGCGCCGGCGACCGAGGAGACGAACACCGCGTGCCCGCCGCCCTGCGCCCGCCACAGCGGCAGCACGAGGCGGGCCAGCCGCCACGGCCCGAAGACGTTGGTCGCGAACTGCGCCTCCAGCTCGCCGTCGGAGACCTCCTCCACCGCGCCGCACTGCCCGTATCCGGCGTTGTTGACGAGCACGTCGACGCCGCCGAAGCGCTGCGCCGCGGCGTCCACCACGGCCGCACAGGCGACCGGGTCACACACGTCCAGAGCCTGCACGAGCACCGTGTCCGGGTGCCGGTCGGCCAGGTCGGCCAGCGTCTCGGGCCGGCGGGCGGTGGCCACCACCCGCTCACCCGCCCGCGCCAGCCGCTCCACCAGCGCCCGGCCCAGCCCGGTCGAGCATCCCGTCACCAGCCAGCGTCGTGCCATCGGTGCCACCCCTCGCGTTCTGACGGCCCGCTGCGGACCGTTCGGGTGACCAGACTGGCAGCGGATATAAATGCCCGGCAATGTAAGATTACGGACGGGAATGATTGCGCCACGTTGCGTGAGTCACGATCGCGAGCGGTACGCCGACCAGCGCGACCAGCCACCCGCCGAGCACATCGGAGGGCCAGTGGACCACCAGCGCCACCCGGCTCGCCCCCACCAGCACCGCCCAGCCGCCGACCACCGCCACCAGCCCGAGCCGCTGCCAGCGTGCCCGCAGCCGGGGCCAGACCAGCACGAGCAGCAGCAACGCCGCGGTCGCGAAGTGGCTGGTGTGTCCGGACGGATAGGACCAGCCGGCCGCCCAGGCCAGCATGTCGTCGGGCCGGCGCCGGGCCACGAGCGCGTGCACGGTCAGGCGCAGCGCCGCGCTGGCCACCACGGCGGCGCACACGAAAGCCAGCTGCGCCAGCAGCCGGCGGCGCAGCAGGAGCCCGAGCGTGAATGCGAGCACCGACAGCAGCACCACGGTGTCACCGGTGCGGGTGACCGCGGCCATCACCGCCCGCCACATCGGATACTCCAGCGCGAGCCGGTGCGCGGCCGCGCTGACGACGGCATCCTGCTCGACCAGCGGGGGCCAGGTGGCCTCGACCGCGACGGTCAGCAGGGCGTACCCCGCCACGGCGGCAGCGGCCGTCCACAGCCAACGGCGGCGCGCGTCGATGTGCACCAGCATGGTGATTTCTTACCGCCCGGCGGTGACGCCGGTCACCCGGGGGTCCCCCGGTGGGCCGCGACCTCAGCCCGCGCGGCGGCGGGCCCGGCGCGCGGCCAGCTCGTCGGTGACGCCGAGTGGCAGCACGGCCGGCGCGAACGGGGTGACCGTCGCCTCCTCGACCTCGGTGCCGCGTTCGGCGGGCAGGTGCGACAGCGAGCCCTGGATCTCCTTGAACGCGCCGCCGATGGCTATGCCGAACACGCCCTGCCCGCCCTGCAGCAGGTCCACGACCTCCTCCGGCGAGCGGCAGTCGTACACCGAGGTGCCGTCGGAGATGAGCGTGATGGTGGCCAGGTCGTCGGCATCGTAAGCGCGCAGCGTCTCGATGGCGCGGCGGATGTTCTGCAGCGACACCCCGGCGTCCAGCAGGCGTTTGACCACCTTCAGCACGACCAGGTCGCGGAACGAGTAGAGCCGCTGGGTGCCCGAGCCGGACGCGTCCCGGATGCTCGGCACCACCAGCCCGGTGCGGGCCCAGTAGTCCAGCTGCCGGTAGCTGATGCCGACCGCGTGGCAGGCCGTAACGCCCCGATAGCCGAGCGAACCGCCCTGCACGTCCGAGTCGGCATCCTCCGCCACGCCGCCGCGCAACGCGGCCGCACCGCCGGGACGACCTGGGTCACTGCCAGGCGACTGCGGATCATGGAGCTGGTTCATGCGACTACCTCCCGCCGAGTGTCGACCTGGCCAGCCTATAGCGGATGGTGCCGACCGGCGGGGAGGCAACGCTGCGACACGCCACATTCGAGTCCCGGAGCGTCACTTTTCAGTGACTGGGTCGTTAGCGGTGCCCGCTAGCTCGCGAAGTCCTCCGGCCGGACCTGCTCCAGGAACTCCCGGAACTTCTCGACCTCGTCCTCCTGCTCGTCCGGGATGATGATGCCGGCCTCGTCGAGGACCTTCTCGGCACAGCGCACCGGGGCGCCCACCCGCAACGCCAGGGCGATCGCGTCACTGGGCCGCGCGGACACCCGCACCGAGTCGCCGATGAGCAGGTCGGCGTAGAAGATGCTGTCCTTCAGTTCGACGATCTCCACGGCCTTCAGCGGCGCCGACAGCGCCTGCAGCAGGTCCCGGAGAAGATCGTGGGTGAGCGGCCGGGCCGGCTTCACGCCCTGCTGCTCGTAGGCGATCGCCGTCGCCTCCACCGCGCCGATCCAGATCGGCAGGTAGCGGTCCCCCTCCACCTCACGCAGCAGGACGATCGGCTGGTTGGTGGGCAGTTCGACCCTTACCCCGATCACGCTCAGCTCGCGCACCGTCTCGCCTCCGTCGCGTCTGCCTGGGGCCGGTGTCCTTCGGGTCCGCCTCGCGGCGAACCTTGTGACACTGCCTCTCAGCCTCTTCTACTGCACGCTACACGCCCACGTGCACCCTCGGCTCGTACGACCGCCGTCAGCCGCCGAGCGCGTCGTTGAGCCCGGAACGCAGCAGCGCCACGTGCAGGCGCTGCGACAGAACGGTCAGCTCACGCATCGCCTCGGCCGCCCGCGCGCGGGCCGTGGGGTCCTGCTGGCGCATCAGCGGGGCCACCAGCTGTGCGTAGAGTCCGGCCTCCCGGTCCGCCGCGACCCGGTACGCGCGCAGGTGCCGGGGCTCGACGCCGTACTCGGCGAGCTGGCCGGCCACCTCGGCGACCGCCAGGGCGTCGCCGTCGAACCACTCCCCTGCCCGGGCGGTGACCAGCCCGTGCCGCTCCAGGTCGGCCAGCAGCGCCTCGGTGATCCCGGCGCGGTGGCACAGCTCCTGGCGGCGCAGGCGCTCGTCGACGGGCTCCGCCACGGCCTCGGGCCGGTGGTCGTCGCCGACCGCGACCAGGGTCGGGCGCACCTGGGTCAGGTGGGCGCCTTCGGACAACTGCTCGCGGATGACGCGCAGGGGCAGATACTGGTCACGCTGCGCGGCAAGGATGAATCGCAGCCGCGCTACATCGTCGCGGCTGTATTTGCGGTAGCCGGACGACGTCCGCTGCGGCTCCACCAGACCCTCCGTCTCGAGGAACCGCAACTTCGAGATGGTGATGTCCGGAAAGTCGGAACGCAGCAGCCCGAGCACCTCGCCGATGCTCATCAGCGCCTGTGCCCGCGCCGCCCCGTTCCCGCCGCCGGCCGACGCCGGCACCGCAGCTGTCATGCCTCCTCGGCGCGCGGGCCGGCCACGTAAAGCAGGCGGAACTTGCCGACCTGCACCTCGTCGCCGTTGTTGAGCGTGGCCGACTCGACCCGCTCCCGGTTGACGTACGTGCCGTTGAGGCTGCCCACGTCGCGCACGGTGAAGGTGGACCCGTCCCGGTGGAACTCGGCGTGCCGGCGCGAGACCGTCACGTCGTCGAGGAAGATGTCGCTGTCGGGATGACGGCCACTGGTCGTCACATCGTGGTCGAGCAGGAATCGGGCGCCCGCGTTCGGGCCACGACGCACCACCAGCAGGGCCATGCCCGGCGGCAGCTGTCCCGAGACCCGCCCCGGGACTACGTCAGACTCCGGCCCTTCCAGCGCCTCCTCCAAGGAGCCGAGGTGCAGGGTCGACGTGACGTCGAGCTGGGGGAACTCGTCGTCTGGTCGCGTCATCGGACCACCTCACGGTCATATCGGCCACGTATCCGTGGAACTGCTATGGGCACCGGGTAGGGCGTTACTCGACGTCAGCGGCGAGCTTAGGGGGCGAGCCTAGCGACCCTGGAAATGAAGGGTCAACCGGACTCGCTGGTCCCGATTCACGCCCCTGAATGAAGGTTCAGCTCTGGGTCAGCTCACGGTACGCTGCCGCGTCGAGAAGCGCATCCAGCGCGGACGGATCGGCGATCTCGATTTCGACGAGCCAGCCCTCGCCGTAGGGGTCGGTGTTGATGAGGTCGGGCGAGTCGACGAGGGTCTCGTTGCGCGCGGTCACCGTGCCGCTGAGCGGGGCGTAGATCTCCGACACGCTCTTGGTGGACTCGACCTCGCCGAAGGACTCGCCCGCCGCGACGACCTGGCCGGTCTCCGGCAGCTGCACGTACACGATGTCGCCCAGCGCGTCCTGCGCGAAGTGGGTGATACCGACCCGGACCGACCCGCCCTTCGTGGTGACCCACTCATGCTCGGCGGTGTACTTCAGGTCCTCAGGAATCACGGTCGTGCCCTTTCGCTCCAGGCCGTCGTGTGGCCTCTGCCCGTCAGGAGACGGGCTTCGCGTACTCCAGGTTCGGCGTGCCCCGCACCGCGGTGATGTCGACCGGATGCGGATCACTGACGATCACGTTACCGCCGTCGCCGGTCACGTCGTCAACCACCCCGCCGCGGAACTCCATGGCCTTGTTCAGGTCTTCCGGGCCGATCGCGGTCACCGTGTACGGCCCGGTCAGGCGTACGCCGTCGACCTCGATGCCACCACCGCCCACGTCGACGAAGTGGGTCGACGCGATCACCCGCACGGAACCGCCGTTCCCGTCGACCTGGATCGCCTCGGCCCCCGCCCCGCGCAGCTCCTGCACCGCGTTGAGCAGGTGGTTCGCGGTGATCGGCCCGGCGCCGTCGGAGAAACGCAGCGTGATGCCCGTGCCCTGGGCCTTGAGCGTGCCCGCCAGGATGCCGATGTCGTCGGCGCGCTCCTGGGCCTCCTTGAGGACCTGCTCCCGGCTGGACGCGCCCGAGGCGAGCTCGCGGCGGGTCGCCTCGAGCTCGGCGATGTCCTGGCGCAGCCGGTCCGCGCGCGAGTCGAGGTCGGCGAGGATGACGTAGAGGTCCTCCTCGCGCAGCGAGTTGTAGCCCTCGTCCGCCGAGTTGCTCTTGAGCTGGACCGCCAGCGTGAAGCCGAGCAGCACCAGCAGCAGGCCGATCAGGGCGCCCGCGCCGCTGATCCGCTTGCGCACGCCGTCGCTCGGGGAGTCCGTATCCGGCTCGGGCCGCTCGGCGGGAGCCTGGTCACCCGACACCGCGGAGCCGGCCTCGTGCGCCGCGCCCGGCACCGCGGGGTCGGAGATCTCGGCCGCCGGGGACTCGTCGACCACCGCCTTGTCCGCCGCGGGCTTGGCTGACCTGCCTGTCGAGGGCTTGGCTGACCTGCCCGCCGAGGTCCCGGCCTCCGGGATCTTGGCGGTGGGAGTGTCGCCGGCCTCGCCCGCCAGGGGCACGGTCGGCTCGTCGCCCGGCCCGGGGCCGATTGGTTGCGTCTTCTCGTCGCTCACCGCTGCACCTACGCCTTGAACAACCGGCGCCGGATCGCCGCCACGTTGCCGAAGATCCGCACGCCGAGGACGACGACCACGCCGGTGGACAACTGGACGCCCACCCCCAGCTTGTCACCGAGGTACACGATGAAGCCCGCGACCAGGACGTTGGAGACGAACGAGATCACGAACTGCTTGTCGTCGAAGATCCCGTCGAGCTTGGCGCGCACGCCGCCGAAGACCGCGTCCAGCGCGGCCACGACGGCGATCGGCAGGTAGGGCTGCAGCGCGTCCGGGACGGTGGGGTTGAGCACGACGCCCAGCACCACTCCGGCGATCAACGCCAGTACTGCGATCACTTGCCACCTCCCGAGGGCGAGGTTGAGGGTTTCGGTGTGCCCGAGGGCGACGGCTGCGGCACGTGGGCGAACTGCAGCCGCGGCATCACCGCCGCCGGCAGCTCCAGGTCGTTCTTTTCGTCGACGTCGAAGCCGAGCTCCAGACGTTTGTCGTCGCGCAGCTTGCGGTAGGTGTCCGCGGTCCCGGTGTCGTTGAACTTGTCCGCCATGTCGGACGGCCCGATCGCGGCCACCTGGTACGGGCCGATGATGTGCGCGTTGCCGATCAGGATCGCCGAACCGGCGGTGCGGATCGGCGTCACCGAGGTCAGCCGGCGGCCGTTGACCGAGATCGCCTCGGCGCCCGACGCCCACAGCGCGTTCGTCACCAGCTGCAGGTCCAGGTCGAGGATTCGGGCCAGCCGCTCGGTGCCCGCGTTGGGCCCGTCGGAGAGGGTGACCACCACGCCGTCGCCGGAGACCTTGCGCAGCCCCGTCGCGGCCTCCAGCTCGCGCAGGCGGCCGATGGCGGTGTCGTCCAGCGCCTGCTCCCGCAGCCCGTTGACCTCGTCCTGGAGGCTCTCGGCGCGCTGGTCGAGCTTGTCGGTGTCCGTGGTGCGCCGGTTGATGTCCTTGATCAGTTCGGTGCGGGTGGTGGCCCGGGCCGGCGCCCGCGCGACGACCTGCAGGTAGGCCACCGCGAGCAGCACGCCGATGACCACGCAGGCGACCACGGTGAACCCGCGGCGCGTCCACCGCGTCGCCGACGGCAGCGGGCCGCGCTCACGGCGGGCGCGAGCGGCATCGGTGTATCCGCCGTCGAGCGGGTCCTGGAACAGGTCGGTCAGCATGTCCGTCTGCCAGACCCGCTGCCCCGACGGCGGCGTCGACACCGGCCGCTCCGGCTCCCGATCGGGGCCGGTGCTCATGCCCTATCCTCGCCGCGCTCGCCGGCGGCATCGCGGAGCCCGCCGCTGCGCTCACTGCGCTCGCTCATGCCGCCACCTCGCGGGAACGGCGCACCACGGCGGCGAACTGCACCAGGTAGAAGATGCCCGCGATCCAGTACAGCACGATGCCCCACCAGCACAGCGCCCAGCCGCTGGCGTAGGCGATGTCGTGCACCGCGCCCGTCGGCACGGCCCAGGCCAGCAGCAGGACCGGGAAGCCCATCAGCAGGATGAAGGTGGCCGTCTTGCCGAGGTAGTGCACCGGCAGCGGGCCGTAGCCGAGCTTGCGCAGCACCGGGAAGGTCAGCATCAGCAGCACGTCGCGGGCCAGCAGCGCGACCGTGAACTGCCAGGGCACGATGTCGCGCACGGTGAACGCGAGCAGCGTGGCCAGGATGTAGAGGCGGTCGGCGGCCGGGTCCAGCAGCTCGCCGACCCGGCTCACCTGGCCGAGCCGGCGGGCCAGGTAGCCGTCGATCCAGTCGGTGGTGCCGCCCAGGCCGAGCACGACCACGGCCCAGCCGACCTCGTCGGCGACCAGGAAGAGGTAGAGGAAGATCGGCACGCCGAGCAGGCGGGCGAAGCTGATCAGATTGGGGATGGTGAGGACGCGGTCGCGCGATGGCACGCGAGCATCGCCCAGCGGCTGCTGAGCCACCGAGGCCTCCCCTCCGCCGCCGGCCACAAAAGCGACAGCCGGCACAGGCCGGCCGCATTCGCCCGAATCTCCGGACATGATCCGCCGATTCACGACCCCCAGTTGTACCACGTTGCCGCGGGCGGCTGCCGACACGGCCGCAGGCGTCGGCGACGGTGCGGGAAAAGGGCGCACCCGCAGTACGGGTACGCCCTTTTTGTCCTTTTTATCAGAGCGCGGTGCAGACCGGCACCGGGGTGCCGTTGGTGCCCTGGTAACTGGCGAGGAAGCCGGTCGCCGTGCCCGCGCCGGGCGACAGCAGGCCGTTCCAGCTGACGTTGAGCGCGGTCACGGTCGAGCCGCTCTGGGTGTACTGCCCGTTCCAGCTCTGCGAGATCACCTGGCCGTTGGGGAAGGTGAACCGCACCGACCAGCCGCTGATCGGCACCGTGCCGTTGTTGACAACCCGGAGCTCACCCTGGAAGCCGCCCGGCCACTGCCCGATGATCACGTACGTCACCGAGCAGGACCTGCTCGTGCCGCCCGACGGGGACGGCGACGGCGGGCGCGACGGGCTCGGCGACACCGACGGCGAGGGCGGGGCCGACGGCCTCGGCGAGGCCGACGGGGACGCCGACGCCGACGGGGACGGCGGGTTCGACGGCGTCACGCCGCTGAGCGCCGCGGTCAGCGCCGGGTACCAGCGGTCCGACATCTTCTGGTCGCCGGCCGCGTTGGGGTGCACGCCGTCGTAGGTGTCGGTGGCCGTGCTGAAGCCGGTCCACTGGTCGACGACGGTGATCGGCGACTGCGCGGTGGTCTTGCCCGCCGCCCAGGACGGGATGGCGTTGTTGAACGACACCACCCGCGCCGCACACTCGGTGCAGCTGGACGGGTTCATCGGAATGATCTTCGCCACCAGGATCTTCATGGCCGGGTTGCTGGCCCGCATCTGGTCGACCAGCTTGCTGAAGGCCGTCAGGATCTGCGTGTTGGGCAGGTTGGACCACACGTCGTTGGTGCCGAAGTGCATCAGCACGACGTCGGGCAGGGTCGCCGACAGCCAGCCGACGAGCTGGTTCTGGTTGGCCACGTTGGTCGCCAGGAAACCGCCGTGGCCTTCGTTGTCGCCGTCGTGCGCGACCCCGCAGCCCTGCGCCGGCAGCGTGCCGACCATGTCGATGTTGGTGTAGCCGGTGCTCTGCAGCCGGTTCCACAGCGTCGCCCGCCAGCAGCCGGGCGAGCCGGTGATCGAGTCGCCGAGCGCCATGATGCGGGTCGGGGCGGCGGCGGCGCTGCCGGTGGGAGCTGCGACGACGACGGCCGTCGCGGCCACGAGTGTGCCCAGCAGCGCCATCAGCGCCGCCCTCACGGTGGGCCTGGACATGAGCGAATCCCCTCACTGGGACGCGCGAAGACACCCGCCGCCCACGCGGAGACCCCACGCTGGTACGAGACAGAACGTCGATGCGGCACGGCGCAGTCGACGAGATCAGGGTGCGGCCCGGCTCCCGGGGGCCGTCAGAGCCCACCGTCGATATTAGAGGGCGCGGCGGCTACCGCGAAACCGAGCTGACCAACAGCACGAACAGCAGTGCCACCGCGACGATGCCGACACACGCCGCCACCAGCACCAGCGTGTGCTGCGGCAGCCGCCGCGCGACCGGTGCCGCGGCATGCCGCCCGACGCGTTCCGGCGCGGCGGGCGCCACGGCCGGCTCGTTCAGGTACGGCGGCAGGTACACGGTCGTGCTGAACGCCGGCGCGGCGAGCACCGACGGCGGCTCGTACCCGGCCGGGGTCAGGTGGTCCCACAGCGCAGGGGCCTGCTCCTCCGGCTCCGGCTGCGCCCAGGAGTCCGCCGGGGCCGGTCCTGGCCGCTGCTGTGGCACGGGGTCCGGGAGCGCGTCCGCAAGCGAGGCGGGTGACCGGCGCTCGGCTCCTCCGGCGAGCTCGACCGGGGAGATCGGGGCGTCCGGGATCAGGCCGACGCCGCACCGGTGCCGCGGATCGGCGACGGCGCGCCCGGCCGCGGTGATCATCGTGTGCACCGGGTCGGCGGGGTCCAGCCCCGTGGCGTACTCGCGCGCCTCGGCCAGCAGCTCGTGCGCGTCGTTGAAGCCGCCGCAGTCGCGCCACATCGCGGCCAGGCGCAGCTGCATGCGCAGGCCGACCGGATGCGCCGCGCCGTGCGAGCGCCGGTGCTCGTCGATGACCGTGGCCAGGCGCAGCCGCGCCGTCACGCAGTGGCCCTGCGCGTGCTCGACGGTGGCCAGGTCGCCGCGCGCGGCCAGCACCCGGTCCGAGTCCGCGCCGTCGAGCTCGGAGTACGCCGCGATCAGGTCGAGGTAGCGCTGCACCGCGCGGGCGTGCACGCCCACCCTCGCCAGCACCGCGGCCAGCAGCCCGAGCGCGTGCAGGGTGCGCCGGTCGCGCTCGCCGTAGAGCGTCCGCGACGCCGCGAAGCCGTAGGCGGCCCAGCCCCGGGCGGCGTACGGCTCGCCGAGCCCGAGCAGCACCCCGGTCTGCAGCACCACCGCCTCGGCGACGACCGCGGTGGCCTGGGCGGGGTCGGCGGGCACCGTGCCCAGCGCCGCGGACAGCAGGTCGTGCGCGGCCGACAGCGTCCCGGCCGCGATGTGCTCGCGCGCCCGTGCCACCACGTGCTCTCCGACCGGCATCGCCGCGCGCACCCCCTCGTCACCCGACCGCGGACCGCCACCATGCCGCGTGGAGACCCTCGGGCGCCAGCCCTGGGAGGGTTACGTCACCAAGCTGACCCGCCACCGCCGACCGGCGAACGGTCGGCGGTGGCGGCGGGGACGCCCGGTCAGACCACCGGCAGCGGCGAGCTGACATCCAGGATGATCTTCCACTGGCCGCGCTCGCGGACGAAGGTGAGCGCGTTGTAGAAGTGCTGCTTGAAGCCCACCGACGGGATGGCGAGGGTGAAGTCGACCACCAGCGTCGCACCGCGGCAGCCGTCGACGACCTTCTTCACCTCCGGGAACGTCGCCGTGAAGGCATAGGTGAACAGCCCGGTGAAGTTGGCCTGGATGGCGGCCTTGTCCTTGCGGTACGCCCCGTTGGAGCCGATCTGCACCGCCTCGTCGTGGTAGTACGACATGACCTTGGGCAGGTCCTTGGCCAGGAACACCGCGTCGAAGTCCGCCACCGCGGCGTCGAAACTCCGTTCGCAGCCGCGCGCCGTGTCACCCTTGCCCGCGCCCGCGGCGCCGGGCACCGCCAGCAGCACCGCCAGGCCCAGCGCCGCCATTGCCGCCGCATACCACTTGCGCACGTTTCCTCCAGCAGTCCAGGTGAGACAGTCGCTCACATCGACCACGATCATAAGAAGGCGATCGATATACGCACCTTGGACGATCAGCCCGACAACCCGGCACGGTCGGCGGCCACCTCGGCGCGAAATCGGGACCCGGCACGGCACACGACCGGTGTAGGCCGCCGGGACCCTAGCGCCGGCCTCGCCCCGAGTCGGTGCGGGCGTCACCCGAACGTGAACCGACCTACTATCGGCGCATGACCCGCCCGGCGACCCCGAATCCCTGGCCGCGCACGACCGATCGGCACCACGGCGACCCCGACCGGATCGCGATCATCCTGCCCGGTGGCGGCTACACGCCCGCCAGACCGCTGCTGCACCTGGCCCGCATCGTGCTCGCCCACCACGGCTGGAGCGTGCAGGAGCTATGGTGGCAGCCGCCGGCCACCCCGGATCTCGACGAGCGCGCCGCCTGGGTCGTCACGCAGGCCGTCGCCGCCGTCGAGGCCGAGTCCGCGAAACGGATCATGCTGGTCGGCAAGTCGCTGGGCACCCTGGCCGCGCCGGTCGCCGCCGAACGCCACCTGCCCGCGATCTGGTTCACCCCGCTGATGTTCCACGCCTCGGTGGTCGACGCGCTCGGCGCGACCACCGCCCCCACCCAGCTGGTCGGCGGCGGCGGGGACTTCTCCTGGGACCCGCGACTGGCCGACGACCTCGGTCTGCCGTGCCTGGAACTGCCCGGCGCCGACCACTCGCTGGAGAACCCCGACGACCCGGTCCGCAGCGCGGAGAACCTGGTCCGCGTCACCCGCCGCCTGCACGAGTTCGTGGGCGGCCTGTGACCGGCTTGCGCCGGTGAAGGCATCACGACTCGTCTCGCTGCTGCTCACGCTGCAGCAGCGGCGTTCGGCGCGGGCCGCGGAACTGGCGCAGCTGTTCGAGGTCTCGGTGCGCACCGTGTACCGCGACGTCGCCGCGCTGCAGGCCGCCGGGGTGCCGCTGTGGACCGAGCCCGGCCGCGCCGGCGGCATCCGGCTGCTGGAGGGCTGGCGCACCCGGCTGGACGGGCTCACCGGCGCCGAGGCCGCCGCGCTGTTCGCCGGGGCGGCCCCGGCGGCGCTCGCCGAGCTGGGGCTCGGCTCGGTGCTGCTGGCCGCGCAGGCCAAGGTGCTCGCCACGCTGCCCGAACCGCTGCGCGACCGGGCCCGGACCATCGCCCAGCGCTTCCACCTGGACGCGCCCGGCTGGTTCCACCGCGGCGAGGAGCTGCCGCACCTGATGAGCATCGCCGAGGCGGTCTGGGAGCAGCGCCGCGTCACGGTGCGCTACCGGCGTGCCGACGGCTCGGTGCGCCGCGTGCTGGAGCCGTACGGGCTGGTCCTCAAGGCCGGGGTCTGGTATCTCGTGGCCCGCGTCCCCGACGCCGATGCGGTGCGCACCTACCGGCTCGGCCGGGTCACCGCCGTCGAGCCGGGCGGCGAGACGTTCGCGCGGCCGGCGGAGTTCCAGCTCGCGCAGTGGTGGGCGGCCTCGGCGGCCTCGTTCGACCGCACCCTGATCCGCGACCGGGTCCGGCTGCGGGTCAGCCCGCACGGTCTGCGCCGCCTGCCCTTCGTCACCGACGCCGCCCGCGACGAGGCCGTCCTGCACACCGGCCCGCCCGACGACCAGGGCTGGTGCGAGGTGGAGCTGGCCGTCGAGTCGCCCCGGGTCGCACTGACCCAGCTGCTGCCACTGGGCGCGGACGTCGAGATCCTGGCTCCGGAGCAGTTGCGGGCCGAGTTCGCCGCGGTCGGCGCCGCGATCGCGGCCCGCAACGCCTGACCCGCGTCAGCGGTAGCCGGTCGGGTCGATCGGGCCGTTCTCGGCCGAGCCGTGCTCGGCGAAGTAACGCCAGATGTCGGGGACCGAACCGTCCAGGTCGGTGAGGCCGTACTCGTGCGCGAGCGCGGCGCTGGACAGCGAACTGCCCGTCCACCGGGCACGCTCGGGGTCGGCGGCCAGCGCGGCCACGCCCCGGCCCAGGTATGTCGGGGTCTCGGACAGGATGAAGTGCGGTGCCTTCGCCGCGCCGTCCGCCCAGTTCTGCTCGGTGACGCCGAAGTGGTCGAGCATCGCCTCCGAGCGCAGGAAACCGGGCGTGACCACGAGTGCGGTCCCGCCGTACGGCTGGATTTCGGCGGACTGGGCCAGCGCGATGCGCGACACCGACGTCTTGGTCAGGTCGTAGAAGAAGGAGTTGCGGTACTTCCGGTTGTACTCGTCGGTGCCGTCGGTGACCTCGACGACCAGCCCGCCCGGATGCCGGACCAGCAGCGGCAGCGCGGCATGGCTGGTGATGATGTGGGTGTGCAGGCCGAGTCCGAGCATGCGCAGGCCGCCGTCGAGGGACTGCTCCCAGAGCGGCTTGCCCCACTCGGCGTAGTCGTCGCCGCCCCACACGTCGTTGACCAGGATGTCGAGTCGACCGTGCGCGGCGTCGATCCGCGCCACCAGTGCCCTGACCTCGTCGGGCACGAGGTGGTCGACGCGCACCGCGATGCCCTCGCCGCCGGCCGCGGTGACCAGGTCGGCGGTGTCCTCGATGGTCTCCGGCCGGTCCATCTCGGACCGCTGGGCGCGCGTGCTGCGACCGGTGACGTAGACGGTGGCTCCGGCTCGGCCGAGTTCGACCGCGATGGCCCGCCCGCACCCGCGGGTCGCCCCCGCCACCAGGGCGATCTTGCCGTGAAGGTTCTGCTGCATGGGTCCATCGTCGCGGCGAACCCTGACAGGTTCCGTCAGGTTTTCCCGGCGATTCCGCGCCGAGGGGACACTGGTCCGGTGCTGATCGTCTTCTCCGGACTGCCCGGTGCCGGCAAGACCACGCTGAGCCGGCCGGTCGCGGCCGCGCTGGGCGCGACCTGGCTGCGGGTGGACGCCATCGAGTCGGCCCTGTGGCGGGCCGGCGTCGACCCGGCCCAGCCCACCGGTCTGGCCGCGTACGTGGTGGCGGACGCGCTCGCCGACGCCCACCTGGCGCTGGGCGCGACCGTGGTGGTCGACGCGGTCAACGCGGTCGAGCAGGCCCGCGCCGGGTGGCGGGACCTTGCCGCGCGGCACGGCACAGTGATGTACGCCATCGAGGTGATCTGCACCGATCCGGCGGAGCACCGCCGCCGCGTCGAGCAGCGCGGACCCGAGCACGATCAGGCCTTCCAGCCCAGCTGGGACGACGTGCGCACGCGCGAGTTCACGCCGTGGCGCGAGCCCCGGCTGCTGGTCGACACCGCCGCCCACGACACGCCCGAGCTCGTGACTCTCATATTGGGGGGCATTCGCGCGCAACGCACGCCCGCGTGAGCTAGCGTCGGCCCCATGCCTATTCGCACCGCAACAGCCCGCTGGCAGGGAACGCTCACCGAGGGGTCCGGCACCATCGCGACCGGCAAGGGTGGCCTGCAGGGCAACTATTCGTTCAAGTCCCGTTTCGAGGAGGGTGAGGGCACCAATCCCGAGGAGCTCATCGCCGCCGCGCACTCCGGCTGCTTCTCGATGGCGTTCTCCAAGCAGCTGTCGGACGCGGGCTTCCCGCCCAACGCAGTGGTGACCAACGCCAACGTCCACCTGGACAAGACCGACGCCGGCATGACGGTGACCCGGATCGACCTGGTGACCACCGGCGACGTGCCCGGCATCGACGAGGCCCAGTTCCAGAAGCTGGCCGAGGCCGCCAAGGCCGGCTGCCCGATCTCCCGCCTGCTGTCGCCCGGCGCCGAGATCACGCTCAACGCCACACTGCAGGCCTGACCCGTTCCCGGCGCGGCCGCCGACCAGCGCTCGCACCGGGTCGACACACCAGACCTGTCTCCGGGTCGGGGTCCGCGGCCAGTCCGCCGGTCCCCGACCCGGGCCATGCCATCCCCGGCTGTCACCAGCCGCCGGGCCCCGTCAACGCGCGCGGCGGGCGACCGTGAGCAGATGAGAGCTGGCGCCCCACAGGTGGGGCACACCCTCGACCTCGCGCATCAGCGTCAGCGCCCGCGCGGTCCGCTGCTCGTCGGCGAGGATCTCCGGCAGGTGCCGCACGGTCCACAGCGGACCCTCGATCGCGGCGATCCGCTCCAGTTCCAGACCCGCCTCCGCCACCTCACCCGGCAGCTCGTCGGGCTGGTGGAAGTACGCGGTGGTGAACCAGTTCGGCACCTCGTCGGGGTTGCGGTGCACGCCCGTGGCGAGCGCTCCGTCCACCATCCGCGCGAACGCCGGGTCGTCGACGAAGCCCTTGGCGTAGCCGTCGACCAGCGTCGCGTACCGGCTGATCGTCGCGGCGAGCACCAGCCCGCCGGGACGCACCACGCGGGCGGCCTCGCGCCACGCCGCGATTCGGTCGGCACGGTCGACCAGGTGGTACAGCGGACCGAACAGCAGCACCACGTCCCGGCTCGCGTCGGGCTCGGCGAGCCGGCGGGCGTCGCCGACTGCCGCGGTCACCCCGGGCAGCGCGGACGCCGCCGCCACGTGCTCGGGCATCGGATCGACGACGTGCACGGCATGCCCGGCGGCGGCCAGCGGGCCCGCGTACACCCCGGTCGCGCCGCCGACGTCGAGGATGGACACCGGGCCGGGCGGCAGCACCCTGCCGAGCAGGTCCCAGGTGCGCAGGAACTCCCAGCGCCCGTTTCCCGCGTCGAGGCGGGAGGTCTCGCCGCCGCGCTGGTAGTACCGCCTGATCTCCGTCTGCATGCTCATGATCGTGCGCGGGTCCGCCGACCCCGGCAACCGGGTTTCAGCCGGCGAGGGCAGCTCTCAGCAGCACCCATGTCGGCGCGAACCGACCGACCGGAAGTCCATCGCCCGGCCGCCGCGCAGCCAGCCGGCGATGCCGTCCCGGTCGGCCGGTCGGTGGTCCCCGTTATCGCTCCGGCGGCGATCGTGCCCGAAAGTCCACCTCGCGACGGTGGCCGGCGGCGGTAGTGTCGCCGCGTGACGGAGCCCGAGGTGACCGAGGTGCTGGTGCCCCCGACCCTGGGCGTCGTCGAGTCGATCGGCGACCTGGCCGAGGGCCGGGCCTGGCTGGATTCGCTGCCCGGGCTCATCGCCGAGCTGCGTGAGGGCTGGGCGCTGCGGCTGGGCGCGCCGTGGACCGGCGGCAGCTGCTCGTGGGTGGCGCCCGCGGAACTGCCCGACGGGCGGCCCGCCGTACTGAAGATCAGCTGGCCGCATCCGGAGATGATGGGCGAAGCCGCAGCGCTGCGGGCCTGGCACGGGCACGGCGCGGTCACCCTGTACGCCCACGACGGCGTACGGCACGCGCTACTCCTGGAGCAGGCGGACCCCGGCACGACGCTCGGTGACAGCGAGGCGCTGCCCGCCGAGGAGCGGCTGCTCATCGCCGCGCGGCTGCTGAACCGGCTGTGGTCGGCACCCGTCGCCGACCCGGGCGGGTTCGACCTGCTCAGCCACGTGACCGCCCGCTGGGCCGGGCTCATCGAGCAGCGGATGGCCCGGTTGCGGCCGGGGTTCGACCCCGGTCTGGTGGCCCTCGGCGCCCGGCTGCTGCGGGAACTGCCCACCACGGCCGCGCGGCGGGTGCTGGTGCACGGGGACGTCAATCCCGGCAACATCCTGGCCGCGCGGCGCGAGCCGTGGCTGGT
The DNA here is from genome assembly GCF_009720365.1 of Catellatospora paridis. Lineage (GTDB taxonomy): Bacteria > Actinomycetota > Actinomycetes > Mycobacteriales > Micromonosporaceae > Catellatospora > Catellatospora paridis. The sequence goes on from NZ_WBZD01000044.1 coordinate 45,376, forward strand.
CATCGACCCGAAGCCGATGGTCGGCGATCCGGGCTACGACCCGTGGAAGCTGATCGAGCAGATCGACGACCCGTTCCGGCACCCGGATCCGGCCGCCGTGCTGCGGCGGCGATTCGCCCTGTTCGGCGAGGTCACCGGCGAGGACCCGGCCCGGCTGGCGGCCTGGGCCGCGGCGCGGCGGGTGGAGGACTCGCTGTGGTGGGTCTCCCGCGGCAACCCGCCCAGCCACCGCGCCATGGCCGAGGCCGCGGTCCTGGCCTCTATCGCCGGCCTGTGACCGCTACGCGCTAAGCCGTCTCGAGGAAGGCGCCGGCGGCGCGGGCGGCGCGGTCGGGGTCTGCGGCGCGGATGGCCTCGACGAGGTCGTCGTGGGCGACGTACTTGTCCGGGGTGAGGGTCTCGCCGATCTGCTGGCTGAGGCTGGCCCGCAGCGCACCGCCGAAGGAGGCGTAGAGCTCGGCGAGCATGGCGTTGTGCGCGGCCGCGACGATCGCGACGTGCAGGTCGGCGTCGGTGGCCACGAACGCCGCCGCGTCGCCGTCGCGCCACAGCTGCTCGCGCCGGGCCAGCAGCGCGTCCAGCTGCTCCAGGTCGGCGGGCGTACGCCGGACCGCGGCGAGCCGGGCCGCCTCCACCTCGAACGCGCGGCGCACCTCGACGGCCTCGGCGACCTCGGCCGCGGCCAGCCGCCGGGCGACCACGCCGGTGAGCTCGTGGGTGGCGGTGACGTAGGTGCCCGAGCCCTGCCGGCACTCCAGGACACCGGCGTGCACCAGGGCGCGCACCGCCTCGCGGACCGTGTTGCGGCCCACGCTCAGCGCCGCGACCAGGTCGGGTTCGGTGGGGATGCGGCTGCCGACCGGCCATTCACCGGTGGCGATCTGGGTGCGCAGCTGCTCGATCACCTGGGGCACCAGGGTCTGACGGGACGGTGTGCGCAGTGTCATTGGTTACATCCCCGGTCCGAAATTCATCCCATGATTCTACGATCGGAGGTATGCCACCGCCAGTTACCGCCGCGGCCGCGCCGCCGATCGTGTCGCCGATGATCGCACCCCGCGTGACGCCGCCGACACCGGCCGTACCGGCACCTCGGTCCGCCGTGCTGATCCTGGTCGGCATCCTGCTCGTCGCGCTCAATCTGCGCGCCGCCATCACCAGCCTCGGTGCGCTGCTCGACGAGGTGACCACCGGCCTGCACCTGTCCGGCACCGTCGCCGGGGTCATCACCACGCTGCCCGCGCTCGCGTTCGCGGGCTTCGGCGCGTTCACCCCGTGGCTGGCCCGGCGACTGCCCCCGGCCCGCATCCTGGTCGGCGCGATGGGGCTGCTGGCCGTCGGGCAGCTGCTGCGGGCGGTCAGCGGTTCGCCGTGGACCTTCGTGCTCACCAGCGCCATCGCGCTGGCCGGCATCGCCATCGCCAACGTGCTGCTGCCGGTGCTGGTCAAGGAGCACTTCCCGCACAAGGCCGGGCTGATGACCGGCGTCTACTCGATGACCCTGATCCTCGGCACCACCACCGCGTCGGCGGCCTCGGTGCCGATCGCGCACGCCGTCGGCGACTGGCGCGCCGGGCTCGGCGTCTGGGCGCTGCTGGCCGCCGTCGCGGTGCTGCCCTGGCTCGGCCCGGCGCTGCGGCGCACACCCGGGTCGGCGGGCGGCACGCGACGGGCGGCGACCCGGGTGCGACCCGCCCGCACCCGGCTGGGCTGGGCGATGGCGATCTACTTCGGCGCGCAGTCGCTGTCCGGGTACGCCACCATGGGCTGGCTGGCGAAGATGTTCCGCGACGCGGCGTTCACGCCCACCGACGCCGGGCTGCTGCTGGCCGGCGTGACCGCGATCGGGGTGCCGTTCGCGCTGCTCATGCCGACGCTGGCGGGAAAGCTGCGGGACCTGCGGCCGCTGGTGCTGCTGATGTCCGCCGCCATGATCGCCTCCTACCTCGGCCTGGCGCTGGCCCCGCACGCCGGAGCGGTGGCCTGGGTGGCCCTGCTCGCGCTCGGCCAGGCGGCGTTCCCGCTGGCCCTGGCGATGATCGGAATGCGGGCGCGCACCGGCGAGGGCGTGGTGGCGCTGTCGGCGTTCGCGCAGAGCACCGGCTACCTGATCGCCGCGCTCGGCCCGCTGCTGGTCGGCGTCCTGCACGAGCTGACCGGCGGCTGGCAGCTGCCGCTCGGATTCCTGGTCGCCGCCGCGGTGGTGCAGGCCTTCGCCGGGCTGGCCGCGGCGCGGCCCCGGTACCTGGAGGACGAGGCCGGGCTGATGAACGCGCCCACCACCGTCGATGCCCAAGCGGGCCGGACCGTGCCGGCCGGGTCATGACCGCGGTCACAGTGCGCCCGGCGCGGCGACGCCGGATGGTTGGGTAAGGACCGTGACCCCCGCGCCAGCCCAACGACGCACCCTGATCCTGGTCCTCGGCAGCATGTCCGCCTTCGGCGCGCTGTCGTTCGACATGTACCTGCCCGCCTTCCCCACCATCGCCGCCGACCTGCGCGTCTCCCCCGCCGCCGTGCAGCTCACCCTCACCGTGGCGCTGATCGGCATCGCGCTGGGCCAGTTCGTGATGGGACCGCTGTCCGACCGTTGGGGCCGGCGCAGGCCCATCATCGCGGGCACCGCGCTGTTCTTCGTCTCCTCCGCGCTGATCACCGTCGCGCCGAACATCGAGACCATGACGGCGCTGCGGCTGGTGCAGGGCTTCGCGGGCGGCATCGGCATCGCGATCTCCCGCGCCGTGGTGCGCGACCTGTACTCCGGCGCCGAGGCCTCGCGCTTCTTCTCCCGGCTCACCCTGGTCTTCGGCGTCGCGCCGGTGGTCGCGCCCACCATCGGCGCGGCGGTGCTGGAGTTCACCAGCTGGCGCGGCGTGTTCGCGCTGCTCGCCCTGTACGGCCTGATCATGGTGGGGGTCGGGTGGCGCTTCCTGCCCGAGACGCTGCCGGTCGAGCGCCGCCGGACCGGCGGCCTGGCCGAGGTCGGCCGCGGCTTCAAGGTGCTGGCCGCCGACCGCCGATTCTGGGGGTACACCGCCGCGCAGGGGCTGACCTTCGCCGGGCTGTTCGCCTACCTGTCCAGCGGCTCGTTCGTGCTGCAGGAGGTGTACGGCGTCTCCGCGCAGGCGTACGGGCTGATCTTCGGCATGAACGCGCTCGGCCTGGTCGCGGTCGGGCAGCTCAACGCCCGCCTCGTCGGCCGGCGCACGCCGCGGGCGCTGCTGTTCGCGGCGCTGGCGGGCGCGGTCGCCGCCGGGATTCTCATGATCGGCGGCGCGGGGCTGCACAGCCTCACCATCGTGGTCGCCATGCTGTTCGTCTACATCGCCAGCCTCGGCATGGTCGCCCCGAACAGCACCGCGCTGGCACTGGACGGCCACGCGCAGATGGCGGGCACCGCCGCCGCGCTGATGGGCGCGGTGCAGTCGGCGATCGGCGCGATCGCCGGACCGATCGTGGCCGCGCTCGGCGCGTCCAGCGGCGTGCCCATGGCCGCGGCCATGTTCGGCTTCGCCGCCCTGTCGGTCGTCACCGCGACCGTGCTGACCCGCCCCGGACAGCCGAAACTCGCTTGATCCGGGCAGGTCGGGCTGGCCACCATACGCCGGTGACGACCATGGCCCAGCTGCTGCGCGACAACCGATACCTGGCGTTCTGGCTCGGCCAGGTGACCAGCGTCGTGGGCACCGCCCTGTCGTTCGTGGCGCTGCCGGCGCTCATCCTGCCCGCCCGCGGGCCGCAGGTGTTCGCCCTGATCCTGGCCGCCGAGGCGGTGGCCGGCGTGCTGCTCCTGCTGGCCGGCGGGGTCGTCGCCGACCGCTACTCGCGCACCGCGGTGATGGCGGTGTCCGACGTGGTGCGCGTGGCCGGGGTCGCCGGTCTGCTCGCCTTCGGCGCGCGCGGCCCGCTGTGGCTCCCGCTGGTCGCGGCGTGCCTGCTGGGCATCGGCTCCGCTCTGTACGACCCGGCGCACCGCGCGGCCCTGCCCCAGCTGATCCCCGACGAGCTGCGGCAGAAGGCCAACGCGCTCGACTCCGCGACCAAGCGCTTCGGCGCGGCGGGCGGCGCGCTGCTCGGCGCGGCGCTGGTCACCGCGGTCGGTCCGCGCGGCGCGCTGCTCATCGACCTGGCCACGTTCGCGGTCAGCCTGGGCACGCTGCTGTGGGTGCGGCTGCCCCGGGTCAGCGGCGGCGGCGAGCCCGCGCGCGGCGTGCGGGCCATGCTGGGCGAGGCCGCGGCGGGCGTACGCGAGGTGCGCCTGCGCCCCTGGGCGCTGGTCATCATGGTGCAGGGCACCGTGCAGGTGTTCTTCCTATTCGGCCCCAACTTCGCGCTGCTGCCGATCGTCAGCCTGGAACGGTTCGGGCCGGCCGCCTTCGGCTGGCTCAGCGCCGCCACCTCCGTCGGCATGATCGTCGGGTCGGCCGCGGCGGGCCGGATCCGCACCGCGCGACCGGGGCTCTGGGCGATGAACGCCCTGCTCCCTTGCGCCCTGCTGCCGGTCTGCCTGGCCGTGCCCGTGCCGCTGGCGCTCTGGTGCGCGGTGCAGGTCGTGGCGTGGGCCGGGATCGGCGTCTTCTTCGTGCTGTGGTTCACGGCCCTGCAGGGCGAGTTCCCCGCCGAGGTGCAGGGACGTGTCTTCGCCCTGGAGTCGCTCGGCAACTTCGCGCTGCAACCGGTGGCGATCGCGGTCGCGCCGCTGCTCGCGCTCGGCGTCGGCATGCCCGTGTTCGCGGCGGTCGCCGTGGTCGCCCTGCTGGTGTCGACATACGCGGTGTTCGCCGTCCCGGGCGTCGACCGGCTGCGCACCCCCGAACGCGCGGCACCGGCAGTGCCCGTCGGTCACGCCGTCACGGGAGGCTAACCGCGCCGGGTGACCCTGCCCCGAGGGCGGGCCACCCGGCGGCACGGATTCACTCGGTGGGGCTCGGGGTGGCCCCCAGCATCTGGCGCAGCTGCGCGAGCTCCGCCGTCTGGCTGGTCTTGACCTGCTCGGCGAGCTGCTTGGCCGACGGGTTGACGCCGTTGGCGAGCTCTGCCGTCGCCGAGGCGACCGCACCCTCGTGGTTGGGGATCAGCAGTTCCACGAACTTCTGGTCGAACTGCTCGCCGCTCAGGCTCTGCAGCTGGCTCAGCTCCTGTGCGGGCGGCATGGACGGCATGCCGGGCCCCATGGACGGCAGCGGCGGCAGCGCCGTGCCGGACGGCATCGCCGGGACCGGCACGCCCCACTGGGTCAGCCAGGTGGTCAGCTGCTGGATCTGCGGCCCCTGCTCGGCCTCGATCTGCGTGGCCAGCTGCTTGACGCCGACCGCCTGAGCCCGTTCCACCCCCTGCTGGGCCAGCCACAACGCCTGCTGGCGCAGCGCGATCAACTGCTGGGCGAACATGATGTCGCTGTTGTTGAACTGGGCCGTCGGGCTGGCCTGCACGACCGGCGCGACCGGAGCGGCGGGCGGCGTCTGCGTCTGCGTCGTCGCGCAGCCGCCGAGCGCGACGCCGGCAGCCAGGACCGCGGTGACGACAACCAGGGTACGAGCGGGATTCATGTGGTTCTCCGTTTCAGCAGCGAAAGCCCTTCAGTACCTTAAGTCCGGCAAGAGGTGCTTATTGGACGTTTCGCAAACCTCGCCCTCTTGACCGGTCGCCGCGGGTAAGGCATCATGGGAGCGCTTCCATCTTCTGATGTCTATGCGATAGACATCACCCCTCCGGTGTGGACCGGGGCCCGGCGCCGCACAACGCCGGGCCCCGAGGGCTTCGCCAGTCCCGCCCGCGCCGCGTGATCCACCGGCGGTAGCCTGCGAACATGGCCGACGCGACACGCAGTGCGCTGTACCGACCGATGATCTCGCGCTCGCCCGCCGAGCCGCATCGGGCCGCCACCCCACTGGAGCTGTTCTTCGACCTGTGTTTCGTGGTCGCGGTCGCCCAGGCAGCCGCCGGACTGCACCACGCGATCGCCGAGAACCATGTCGGGCACGGGGTGCTCGGCTTCCTGACCGTGTTCTTCGCGATCTGGTGGGCCTGGGTCAACTTCAGCTGGTTCGCCTCCGCGTACGACAACGACGACGTGGCATACCGGCTGACCACCCTGGTGCAGATCGCGGGCGCGCTGATCCTCGCCGCGGGTGTGCCCCGCGCCTTCGAGCACGACGACTGGAAGCTCATCACCCTCGGCTACGTGGTGATGCGGCTGGCCATGGTCACCCAGTGGCTGCGTGTACGGCGCGACGACCCGCCCCGGCGCGCCACCGCGACGCGATTCGCCGTCGGCATCCTGCTCGTCCAGGTCGGCTGGGTGCTGCGGCTGCTGCTGCCGCCGGAGTGGGGCCTGATTTCGTTCTTCGTGCTGGTCGTGTGCGAGATGCTGGTGCCGCTGTGGGCCGAGCGCGGCAGGCCGACCCAGTGGCACCCGCACCACATCGCCGAGCGCTACAGCCTGTTCACACTGATCGTGCTCGGCGAATCCGTGCTCGCCGCGACGGTGGCCATCGAGGCCGCGTCCGGCACCGGCTACACCGCTGCGCTGATCTGGCTGGCCGCGGCCGGGCTGGTCATCGTGTTCGCGATGTGGTGGCTCTACTTCGACCGCTCCGCACACGACCTGCTGACCTCGTTCGCCACGGCCTTCCGCTGGGGGTACGGCCACTACTTCATCCTGGCCTCGGCCGCAGCGGTCGGGGCGGGGCTGGCGGTCGTCGCCGACTACGACACCCACACCGCGCACGTGTCGGGAGTGGTCGCGGCGTACGCCGTCGCCGTGCCGGTCGCCGTGTACCTGCTCAGCCTGTGGCTGCTGCAGATCTGCCCGCACCACCGCGGGCTGGTCGTGTACGCGTTCCCGGTCACCGTGGCCCTGGTGCTGCTGGCACCCTTCACGCCCGCGCCGATCCAGGTGATCGCCGTGCTGCTGGCGGCGCTGGTGTCCATCGTGGTGCTCGCGGGGCCCGGCCGACAGCGATCGCCCCGCCCGGTCCCCACCGAGCACTGACGCGCGGCGCGCGGTGGCCGTCAGTGCGGGGACCAGCCGAAGGCGGGGCGGCGGCGCTCGACGAAGGCGGCGATGCCCTCGGCGGCCTCGCCGGACTCGGCCATCTGGCGGTGCCAGTAGGACACCCGGGTGTCGTCGTGGTGGCCGTCGCCGGCCATCGTCACGATCTCCTTCGCGGCGACCTGGGTCAGCAGCGAACGGCCGGCCAGCGTCGCGGCGAACGAGGCGACCCGGTCGGCCAGCCGGTCCGCCGGGTGCAGTTCGTCGACCAGGCCCACCCGCAGCGCCCGGTCGGCGTCGATCAGCTCGGCGGAGTACAGCAGGTGCTTGGCCGCGGCAGGGCCGATCAGCGCGACCAGCCGCCGGGTGGTCGGCGCGGGGTAGACGATGCCCAGCCGCGCCGGGGTGACCCCGAAGCGGCTGCCTTCGGCGGCGAAACGCAGGTCGCAGGCGACCGCGAGCTGGCAGCCGCCGCCGACGCAGTCGCCTTCGATCCAGGCCAGCGTCGGTTTCGGAAACCGGGCCAGCCGCTCCTCGGCCAGCACCGCCAGGTTGCGGTCGCCGTCGGCGATCAGCCGGTCGACCTCGGTGATGTCGGCTCCGGCGCAGAAGGCGCCGCCCGCGCCGGTGAGCACCAGCACCCGCACGACCGCGTCGCCGGCCAGGTCGTCGAGCAGCTCCGGCAGCCGGGCCCACATGTCGTTGGTCATGGCGTTGCGCCGGGCCGGGTTGACGATCCGGATCGTCGCGACGTGCCCCGCCAGCTCAAGGTCCAGACGAGGCGGTACGGCGGCGGGCGGCTCGGTCACCTGGCGGCCTTTCTGCGGGTAGGGCGGGCGGGTGCATCGTGCCACAATGCCGAACGTGGATGAGCGGAGATCGCCGAAGGTGCTGTCGCTGACGTGGGGCGAGATCGAGATCGAGGGCGTGGGCCGGGTCAAGGACGCGGCGCTGCACCCCGGCGGCGGCGGCGCGTGGGACTGGAACGTCACCGGCACCCGGCACTCCCCCGGCATCCAGCCCGCCGACGTCGAGCCGCTGCTCGCGGCGGGCGCGACCTCGGTGGTGCTGTCACGGGGCCAGCAACTGGTGCTGCAGGTGATGCCGGAGACCGAGGCCTATCTGACCGAACGCGGCGTCGACGTGCACATCGCCGAGACCCGGGAGGCGGTGCGCGTCTACAACCTGCTGGCCGACGCGGGCGTACGGGTGGCCGCGCTACTGCACTCAACCTGCTGACCCGCTCAGCCCATCGAGACGCGCGCCAGCCAGCCTGCCAGCAGGTCGCGGTCGCCGTGCACGTGGACCTGCGCGAAGTCGAGCGGCAGCCGGCGGTAGAGGATCAGTAGCAGCTCGGTCAGCGGCGCCTGCAGCGCGACGTCCGCCTTCTCGTGGCCGTGCCGCCAGGTGACGCCGTCCGGACCGAGCTCGATGAGCCATTCGGCGTCCAGGCCCTCGACGGTGTCGGTGGCGTGCAGGTGGATGGTGCGCGGCGGGCCGAACAGCTCGGGCAGCTTCGTGAACACCCGCGTGCCCACCTGCGGATCGGTGGCCATCTCCAGGAGCTCGTCGACGGCGTCGGCGGCCAGGTCGGGCGCGATGGTGTAGCCCGCGCCGGTGGTCAGCGCCGCGTCCGCGCGGTGCACGAGGATGTCGCACGCGGCCCGGCGGGCCCAGAAGGTCAGCGTCTGCAGCAGACCGAAGATCTCGGCGACGTCCTGCGCATCGCGTTCCCGCAGGGTCCGGGTGTACGCATCCGCGCCGTCCTGCATCCACGTGGTCAGCGTGTCCGGGTCGTCGGTGTCGGGCACCCCGGCGCGCGTAGGGTCGCCGATCGCGGGGCGCGGGCCCGGCTCGCCGCGCACGGCGGCGTCGGTCATGTGAACATTGCCGCCGACATGGCGGACCAGGTCGGCCAGGGTCCAGTCCGGGCAGGTCGGCACCTTGGCGCTCAGGTCGTCGCCGGGCAGCACCTCGCGCAGCAGCGCGGTCTGGGCGGACACCTCGTCGCAGTACCGGTCATAGGTCAGCCGTGCCATCTGCCTACCCTATCCCGGTTTGCACGTCATTCGACCGGCCGCGCCTCGCGAGTGGACGGCACGTCGCCCGCGGAACACCCGAGGGACGGGCGTGACGCCCGTCCCTCGGCTTTATGCGTACTCAGACCTTGCGGATGTTTGCGGCCTGCGGGCCCTTCTGGCCCTGGGTGATCTCGAACTCGACCCGCTGGTTCTCGTCGAGGCTCCGGTAGCCGTTGGACTGGATCGCGGAGAAGTGCGCGAACACGTCCGCTCCGCCGCCGTCCGGGGTGATGAAGCCGAAGCCCTTTTCCGCGTTGAACCACTTCACGGTGCCGACAGCCATGTCAGATACTCCTTGGTGAGGCTGCGAGTCCACTCCGTGTGAACTCTTCGCCTCCCGCACCGCGCCAATGCGGACAGCGCCCGGGTCGTTTCGCGGGCGCTTCGGTATACGGGAGGACGAGGTTATAACTCGGGGAATGTAACACGCATGCGCACCCGAACTACGCCAATGGACGCCGTGTCGCACGGTCGTGGACGGTCCCGGTGACGGTGTCGAGTTACCGTCGGGCGCGGGGCGGTCAGGCGGGGCGGAGGGCGCGTTTCTCGCGATAAAGCTCCTCGTCGGCGGCCCGGACCACGGCGTCGAGGTCGCCACCCGCAGGCAGCGCCGCCCAGCCCATGCTCATGCCCACCGGGGTGCCGGGCACCAGCGCGTCCCAGTCCTCCCCCACCACCGACGCGGTGATGCGCCCGCCGACCTCACGTGCCTCGGCAAGCCCGGTCTCCGGCAGCAGGACCATGAACTCGTCGCCGCCGAACCGGGCGGGCAGATCCTGGCCGCGGACGCTCTGCGCGAGCAGCCCGGCGATCCGCTGCAGCACCAGGTCGCCGGAGCTGTGGCCGTGGGTGTCGTTGACGGCCTTGAACCCGTCCAGGTCGATCAGGCCGACGGCCGCGTCCGCGCCACGGGCCGCCAGCTCGGCGGCGAACGCGGTGATCCGCCGCCGGTTGGGCAGGCCGGTCAGCGGGTCGCTCATCGCCGCGTCGGCGTGCTCCTGGGCGATCTGGCGCAGCCGGTCCTGGTCGAGGCGGGCGTTGACGCTGTCGATGTAGCGGTCCCGCAGCGTGCCGTCGTCACGGGTGATGATGCGCAGCATGGCCCGTTCGGCCTCGACCGCGCCCGCGTGGTCGCCGATGCGCGACAGCGCGATCGAGCGCAGCCGGTGCGGTTCGGCCTCGCCGAGCCAGCTCCCGGACGCCGCCGGCTCGCCGAGCAGGCGCAGCGCGTCGTCGGGACGGTCCTCGGCGATCGCCTCGCACACCTCGGTCAGGTACACGACCTGCGAGAACGACCGGTCCGGGCTGTCCGGAGTGGTGCCGCCGGGCACCGGCTCGCCGCCCGCGGAGCGGTGGCCGAACACGGCCAGCCGGGCCGCGGCATAACGCAGGTAGGTGCGGTCGGACACGGTCAGGTCCGGCTCGGCCGTACGGCCGAACGTCACGACCTCCCACAGCTCGCGTACGCAGTCCTCGGACATACCCTGGTGGTCGCGCGCCACCGCCGAGCGCACCAGCGTCTCCAGGCAGGCGCAGTTCGCCTCGGCGATGCCCGCGGCCACGCACACGCGCCGCCCCGCCCGCATCGCGTCGACCGCCTTGGCGTGGAAACCCATCGCCGAGTACGTCACCGACATGTCGTGCCAGGTGCTCACCGCCGCCTGGTTCGCCTCGGTCATGCCGCGCAGCACCCGCTCGGCCTGCACCAGGTTGCTGACCGCGGTGCTCATGGACCCGTCGGCGAACGCCGCGTACGCGGCGAGCACGTGGTATTCGCCGGACAGCCGCGGGCTGTGGCCCGCCTGCCGCAGCAGCTCGGCGATCCGGTCCAGCAGCGGTGCGGGGCGCGCGGCGCCACCCTGGTTGAGCAGGCCCGCGACCTTCTCGATGAGGGCCTGGGCGACCCGCAGCGGATCACCGGACTCGGCGACGATGTGGTCGGCGAGCGCGATGGCGTCAGCCGACCGGCCCGCCACCAGCAGGTCGCGGAACGTCACCCATTCCGCGGCCAGCTGCTCGCCGTGCGCGCGTGTGGGTGGATCGTCTCGCCTAGCCACACCTCATTCCACCTTCTTCAGCCACCGCCCGACGGTGATTCCCCGTTCGGCGTCCCGGCGACACCGGGGCCGCGCGGCGCCTGACGGCAGCCGCGCGGCCCGGCGGTCAGTCCAGCACCGCTACCGGGGCGTCGGCGGTCGCGACCCCGGCGGGGAGATCCACAGTACGCCGGGGTCCGGTGAACCACTTCCGCGCGGACACGATCCACCACACCCCGATCAGCAGCATCACCGTACCGACTGCGATCGGCGCGTAGTTCACCGCGGACCAGTCGAACTCGTCGCTGAACGGCACCCCGGCCGGCACGGTCGGCAGGATGAAGTACACCGAGATCACGATGATCTCGATGGACGCGATCCAGCCCAGCACCTTGTAGCGCCTGCCCAGCGTCCACGGGCCCGGCTCGAAGCTGTCGCCGGCCTTCAGCCGGAGCATGATCGGGATGAGGAAGGCCAGGTAGAGCCCGATCACGGCGACCGAGACGACCGCGTAGAAGGCGATCGGGGCGCCGTTCTTCTGGTACAGCGCGGGCAGGGTGAGCAGGCCGCCCGCCACGCACCCGGCCACCACGGCCCAGACCGGGGTGCCGTTGCGGTCCAGCCGGGTCCACAGCCGCCAGCCGGGCACCGCGCCGTCACGGCTGAACGCGTACATCATCCGCGACATGGACGTCACGCAGCTCATGCCGCAGAAGAACTGGCCGACCACGGAGATGATGATCACGACTTTGAAGAAGCCGGACGACAGCGCGCCCTGCAGCAGCACCCCGACGAAGCCGTAGCCGTCGGTGACCGCGCCCGCGTCCTGCACCGCGAACAGCAGCGCCAGCAGCAGGATCCAGCCGCCGATCGCGGAGTAGAAGATGGACCGCCACAGCGCCTTGGCCGCATTCAGCGCCGCCCCGCGGGTCTCCTCCGCCACGTGCGCGCAGGCGTCGAACCCGGTGATGGTGTACTGCGTGAGCAGCCCGCCCAGCGGCAGCACGTAGAGCCAGAAGCCGAGGCCTGAGGTGCTGCCGCCGTTGAAGCCGTTGCCGTTGATCGTCTCGGTGAAGACGAAGGACGGGCTCTGGTGGCTGGTCGGCACCACGATCAGGATGGCCACGATGACGGCCGCGCCGAACACGTGCCACCAGACCGAGATGTCCTGCAGCCGGTTGATGATCCGGGCACCGAAGATGTTGATCAGCGCGTGCAGCGCCAGGATGCCCAGGAACAGGTAGAACGCCTGGGTGAAGGTGCCCGCCCAGCCCGGCACGGTGTTGGCCAGCACCAGGTTGAGGAAGGTGGCGCAGCCGTAGTCGACCGACGCGGTCACCGCGACCAGCCCGATCAGGTTGAACCAGCCGGTGAACCAGCCGTGCACCGGCCGGCCCAGCTTCGCCGCCCACCAGTAGATGCCGCCCGCGGTCGGATACGCCGAGACCAGCTCGGACAGGCACAGCCCGATGATCAGGATGAACGCGGAGATGATCGGCCAGCCCCAGGAGATGGCGATCGGGCCGCCGTTCATCCAGGCCTGGCCGAACGTGGTGAAGCAGCCGGCCAGGATCGAGATGATCGAGAACGAGATGGCGAAGTTGGAGAAGCCGCTCCACCCACGGTGCAGTTCCTGCTTGTAGCCGAGTTCGGCGAGTCGTGCGGTGTCGCTGTCGGTTGTCTGCGCGGGATCACTCATGGCTGCCCCTTCTGGCGCTCGACGATGCACGAGTGTCCAGCGCCACAGAGACATATGGCAATACTCCATTGAGCCGATCGCTACACTGCGCCGATCATGATCAGGTTGTAGTACTCGATGATCTTGTAGCCGAAGAAGAATGCGATCACGACGGCCAGCAGCCACGCCACGACGGCGTACGTGCGCGGGAAGCGCAGCGACACCCGGGGCCGGTCGCGCACCGCCCGAAAGACGCCGCCGAACCACCATCGCCTGCCCAGCCATTGGGAGACCCGCCAGTACAGCGTGGTGCGCGCGGGTTCGGCGTCCTTGCGCATCCACTCGGGCAGCGATGAGCTTTCTCGACTCATGGCGCGACATTCTTCCGGCACCGGCCGCCGCCCGCAGCCCCATTACGCGCCACCTGCACTTTCGCCGGGCGACCCGGACAGCGCCCGCAGGACTTCGCGGCATTCGCGCAGATTATGCTTGCTTATCCGGCACGTCGGGGCACACCGGCACACTTCGCCTGGTTACCTGGAGTACCGGCTCAACAGGCTCGCAGGAGGTGCCGCATGTCGCGCGTGATCCGTGCCGCGCTGGTCCAGACGACCTGGACCGGTGACAAGGAATCCATGATCAAGGCCCATGAGGAGTACGCGCGCCAGGCCGCCGCGCAGGGCGCGAAGGTGATCTGTTTCCAGGAGCTGTTCTACGGCCCCTATTTCTGCCAGGTCCAGGACGCGCAGTACTACTCCTACGCCGAGTCGATCCCCGGTCCGACGACGGAGCGGTTCCAGGCGCTGGCTCGTGAGCTGGGCATGGTGATGGTGCTGCCGATGTACGAGCAGGAGCAGCCCGGCGTGCTGTACAACACGGCGGCGGTCGTCGACGCCGACGGCGCCTACCTGGGCAAGTACCGCAAGACCCATATTCCGCAGGTGAAGGGGTTCTGGGAGAAGTTCTACTTCCGGCCGGGCAACCTCGGCTACCCGGTGTTCGACACCGCGGTGGGCAAGGTCGGGGTGTACATCTGCTACGACCGGCACTTCCCGGAAGGCTGGCGGGCGCTGGGGCTCAACGGAGCGCAGATCGTGTTCAACCCGTCGGCGACCAGCCGGGGTCTGTCGTCCTACCTGTGGCAACTGGAACAGCCGGCCTCGGCGGTGGCCAACGAGTACTTCATCGGGGCGATCAACCGGGTCGGCATCGAGGACCTGGGCGACGACGACTTCTACGGCACCTCCTACTTCGTCGATCCCGAGGGAGCGTTTGTCGGCGACACGGCCGACGCGCACCAGCCGGAGTTGCTCGTACGAGACCTGGACCTGGGCCTGCTGGAGACGGTGCGCGACCGCTGGCAGTTCTACCGCGACCGCCGCCCCGACGCCTACGGCCCGCTGACCCAGGACTGAGGAGGCACGGCGTGTACCTGCTGATCAAGGGCGGCACGGTCGTCACCGCGACCGGCGCGCATCCCGCCGACGTGCTGGTCGAGGGCGAGAAGATCGCCGGGTTGTTCTCGCCGGACAGCACCCCGCCCGTCGAGGGCGCACAGGTGGTGGACGCGAGCGGCAAGTACGTCATCCCCGGTGCGGTCGACGTGCACACCCACATGGAGCTGCCCTTCGGTGGCACCGCCGCCTCGGACACCTTCGAGACCGGCACCCGCGCCGCGGCGTTCGGCGGCACCACCACCATCGTCGACTTCGCGGTGCAGCGCACCGGTGAACGGGTCCCCGACGGGCTGGCCGCCTGGCATGCCAAGGCCGACGGCAACTGCCACATCGACTACGGCTTCCACATGATCATCGGCGGGGTCGACGACGAGTCGCTGAAAGCCATGGACTCGCTGGTCGACGCCGAGGGCATCAGCAGCTTCAAGCTGTTCATGGCATACCCCGGCGTCTTCTACAGCGACGACGGCCAGATCCTGCGCGCCATGCAGAAGGCCCGCGACAACGGCTCCATGATTATGATGCACGCCGAGAACGGCATCGCCATCGACGTCCTCATCGGCCAAGCCCTGTCCCGCGGCGAGACCGACCCGATCAACCACGGCCTGACCCGCCCGGCGGAGCTGGAGGCCGAAGCCACCCGCCGCGCAATCTCCCTGGCCCAGGTCGCCGGCGGCACCCCGCTCTACATCGTCCACCTGTCGGCGAGCCAGGCTCTCGAAGCGGTCGCGGCAGCCCGCAACACCGGCCGCAACGTCTTCGCCGAGACGTGCCCCCAGTACCTGTACCTGACTCTCGAAGACCAGCTCGGCGCACCCGGGTTCGAGGGTGCCAAGTGGGTCTGCTCCACTCCCCTGCGCTCCAAGCACGAGCCGCACCAGCGGGACCTGTGGCGCGGCCTGCGCACCAACGACCTCGCCGTGGTCTCCACCGACCACTGCCCGTTCTGCTTCAAGGACCAGAAGGAACTCGGCCTCGGCGACTTCTCGAAGATCCCCAACGGCATCGGCGGCGTCGAACACCGCGTCGACCTGCTCTACCAGGGCGTCGTCGACGGCAAGCTCTCCCTGTCCCGCTGGGTCGAAACCCTCGCCACCACCCCGGCGCGCATGTTCGGGCTCTACCCCCGCAAGGGCGTGCTCGCCCCCGGTTCCGACGCCGACATCGTCGTCTACGACCCCCACGGCCGCACCCGCATCAGCGTCGCCACCCACCACATGAACATGGACCACTCCGCCTACGAGGGCTACGAGATCGCCGGCAGGGTCGACACCGTCATCTCCCGCGGCACCGTCCTCGTCGCGAACAACGAGTTCCACGGCCACAAAGGCCACGGCCGCTACCTCCCCCGAGGCCTCTCCACCTACCTGCTCTGAAGGAACTCGCCACCCCCGGTCAGCAGCTCAGACGTCAGCTCGAAAGGAAAGCGCACAGTGGACATCGGGGTCGTCTTCCAGCTGGACCCGCCCGCGCGGCGAGTGATCGAACTGTCCCAGCGGGCCGAGGCGGCCGGGTTCAGCCACGTGTGGTCGTTCGACTCGCACCTGCTGTGGCAGGAGCCCTACGTCATCTACAGCGCGATCCTCGCCGCCACCAAGCGGGTGATCGTCGGGCCGATGGTGACCAACCCCGGCACCCGCGACGTCACCGTCACCGCCAGCACCTTCGCCACCCTCAACGAGATGTACGGCAACCGCACCATCTGCGGCATCGGTCGCGGCGACTCCGCCCGCCGCACCCTCGGCCTGCCCCCGGTCGACATCGCGCACCTGCGCGAAGCCGTCGGCGTGATCCGCGCCCTGGCCAACGGGCGCGAGGCGACGCACCGCGGCATCGAGATGCAGCTGCCCTGGGTCAAGGAGTCGGCCCTGGAGGTATGGGTCGCCGCGTACGGCCCCAAGGCGATCAAGGTGACCGGCGAGGTGGGCGACGGCTTCATCCTGCAGCTCGCCGACCTCGACATCACCGAGTGGATGATCAAACACGTGCGGCGCGCCGCCGAGCAGGCCGGGCGCGACCCGGCCGCGGTCAAGATCTGCGTCGCCGCGCCCGCATACGTCGGCGACGACCTGGCCCACCAGCGCGACCAGGTGCGCTGGTTCGGCGGCATGGTCGGCAACCACATCGCCGACATCGTCGCCCGGTACGGCGACCGCGGCGCGGTCCCGCACGCGCTGGCCGAGTACATCAAGGGCCGGCAGGGCTACGACTACGCCGAGCACGGCCGCGCCGACAACGCGCACACCGCGTTCGTCACCGACGACATCGTGGACCGGTTCTGCGTACTCGGCCCCGCCCAGGCCCACATCGAGAAGCTGACCCGGCTCAAGGAGCTGGGCGTGGACCAGTTCGCCGTCTACCTCCAGCACGACGACATGGACCGCACGCTGGCGGCATACGGGGAGACGATCATCCCGGCGATCAAGGCGCTGGACTGAGCCCGACGGCGACCTGCTCGATCAGGGTGCGATACGCATCCTTCATGGGCAGCTCGCGTTCGACCCGGATGCGGCGGCGGGTCGCGGTGACGTCGATGCCGCGCACCGGGTCGTGGCCGGGCCGCTCGTACGTCTCTCACCACGCCGAGATCGAGACCAGCTTCTCCACCCTGCGGCCGGGGCAGCCGACGACCACGGTCTGACCGTCACCGCGCCCCGGCGGCGTTGCGGTTGCGCGGCCGCCGGGCTGCCCTCGCCGGCCGCGTCCGACCGCGGGTCGGACGTCCGCCTCGACCGCGCGCCGGCACGCACGCGGCGGGCGCCGTCGGGCCCGGTGGCGGCACCGGCCGCGGCCGGCACCGGCGCCTGGCCAGTACCGACGTCAGCAAGGCGAGCAGCCCGGCCGTCAGCGCGCCCCAGGACATGTCCGCTTCCTCCCTGAGCCCGCACCGTCCCGGGTGTTCATGCGCGATGAGTGTCAGACCTTGGCCAGCGCGGGCGCGGACTCCGGCTCGGCTGCGGGCAGGTCGACGCTTGACCGCAGCGTGATCTTCGGCAGGGCCAGCGCGGCGATGACGCCGACGACGCCGATGGCAGCGGAGACCAGGAAGATGTGGCCGGTGGCGTCGCCGTACGCCTCCCGCACGATCGCCTGGGCGGCGGGGGGCAGGGCCTGGAGGTTGAGCGATCCGCCGCCCGCCCCGGCCGGCAGGCCCGCTGCCGCGAGGTGGGACAGGATGCTCGTCTTGACCCGCTCGGCGAGGATCGCGCCGAGCACGGACACGCCGATGGTGCCGCCCAGGGAGCGGAAAAAGGTGACCGCGCCGGTGGCCGCGCCCAGGTCCTTCATGGCGGCGGTGTTCTGCACCGCGAGCACCAGGTTCTGCATGGTCATGCCGACGCCGAGACCGACCAGCAGCATGCCCACGCTGAGCACGGGCAGCGGTGTGGCGTGGTCGATGAAGGACAACCCGAGGAACCCGGCGACCAGGATGATCGCGCCGGTGACGATGTAGGGCTTGACCTTGCCGGACTTGGTGACCATGCGGCCGGTGACCGTCGAGGAGATCAGGACGCCGAGCATCAGCGGCATGGTGAGCAGACCCGCCTCAGTCGGCGTGTACCCGCGCCCGACCTGGAAGTACTGGCCGAGGAACACCGCGCCGCCGAACATCGCCATGCCCACGGCGAGACTGGCGAGGATGGCGAGGGCGGGCACCCGCTGACGGATCACGTCCAGCGGCACGACGGGCCGCTCGGCACGGCGTTCGACCACCACGGCGAGGCCGAGCACGACCAGCGCGGACAGCACCATGTCGGCGGTCTGCCAGGACAGCCAGGCGAACGAGTTGCCGACGAACGACACCCAGATCAGCAGCGTGCTCACGCCGACGGCGATCAGCCCTGCCCCGAGGTAGTCCACCTTGCCCTTCGACCGGGCGCCCGCCGGCAGGTGCAGGGTGAACTGCAGCAGGAAGAAGGCGATGACGGCGATGGGCACGCCGATGAAGAAGCACCAGCGCCAGCCCAGCCACGAGGTGTCCACGATCAGGCCGCCGAGCAGCGGCCCGGCCAGCGTCGCCACGGCCATCACGCCGCCGAGGTAGCCGTTGTAGCGGCCGCGCTCGCGCGGCGGGATCATCGCCGCGATCACGATCTGCACCAGGGCCTGCAGGCCGCCGACGCCGATGCCCTGGACCGCGCGCGCGGCGATGACCTGCGGAGTGTCCTGGGCGAAGCCGCTGATCAGCGAGCCCAGCACGAAGATGCCGATGGCGATCTGGACGAGCAGCTTCTTGCTGAACATGTCCGCCAGACGGCCCCACACCGGCGTGGTGGCGGTCGCGGCGAGCAGAGTCGACGTGACGACCCAGGTGTACTGCGTCTGGGTGCCGTTCAGCTCGCCGACGATGCGCGGCAGTGCGGTCGACACGATGGTCGAGCTGATCATGGCGACGAACAGCACGAGCAGCAGCCCGCTCAGGGACTCCAGGATCTCGCGGTGGTTCATGCGTACGGGTGGGGACACGGTGCTCATGCCACGCAGCCTCGCATAATCTTGCGCAGTGCGCAAAATTACACTGCGCGCAACTATGCCGTGACGGCACGAATTCCTCCGATGACCGCGGCGTCCATGGCGGACTGTGACACGGCCGCCCGGCGAGCGCCGGTCAGGCCGCGCAGCGGATACCGCGAGCTCAGCCGGCCAGTGCCGACGGGTGCACGGTCGCGGCGCTGAGGTCCTGGTCGCGTCGGGTACACGCCATGGCGTTTTGTCCATGTTAGGGATACGTCGCCGGTAAACTGAGCCCGACAGCTGTGCCCCGGACGGGCTGCGCCCCGAAAGGACGGGGGAACGGGTGTGAAGACCTGGCACATGGTGGCGGCGCTGGCCGCCGCGGCCGTGCTGACCCTGACCATCGGGTTGTTCCCGGCCCGCGCGGCGGGCCCGGACGGCTGCCCGCAGGCGGCCTTCGGCTTCTCGACAGACGAGCGCGACCGGATGCGCGCCGCCGTCGACAAGACCCGCGCCGACGCGAAGTCTCCCGGGATCGCCGCCGGGGTGTTCGTGCCGGGCCGCGGCAGCTGGATCTGCGTGATCGGCGTGTCCGATCAGGAGACCGGGCGGACGATGAACGCCGCCGACCGGTTCCGCGTCGGCAGCATCACCAAGACGTTCACCGGGACCGCCGTGCTGCAACTGGTCGACCGCGGGCTGATCGGCCTGGACGAGCCGCTCAGCCGGTACGTCGACTGGCCCGACGGCAACGCGATCACGATCCGGCAGCTGCTGAACATGACCGCCGGCGTCTACGACTACACCGAGGACCCGGAGTTCCAGAAGCGCTACCAGGCCGATCCGGCGGGCTCCTTCGGGCCGCGCGACGCGCTCGACATCGCCCGCAACCACGAGCCCTACTTCCCGCCGGGCAAGGGCTTCCACTACTCGGACACCAACTACATCCTGCTGGAGACGGTCGTCGAGCGGGTCACCGGCCGGGCGATCGGCGATCTGATCGAGGAGGGCATCGTCGACAAGCTCGGGCTGGCCTCGACCGGTTACCCGACCACCCCCGCGCTCGAACCGCCGTACGCGCGCGGCTACGACGAGACACCCGACCCGGGTGACGGCGAGACGCTGCGCGACGTCACCGAATCCAACCCCGGCTACGCCGGGGCCGCCGGGGCGATGACGTCCAACCTGGGCGACCTGCGCATCTGGGCCGCGGAACTGGCCAACGGCGCGCTGATCAGCGAGCGCCTGCAGCGCGAGCGGCTGCAGACGGTGCCGCTGGCCCAGGGCGCCCAGGTGTCGTACGGGCTGGGCATCGCCGACTGGGGCGGCTGGCTCGGCCACAACGGCACCATCCTGGGCTACAACACGGCGATGTTCTACCTGCCGGAGACCGGGGCGGTCATCGTGGTCGAGGTCAACCGGTCCGCCCTGGACACCGACCATGCGACGCCGCTGTTCGGCGAGCTCGCGAAGATCCTCTATCCGGACCGGTGACCCCGTGTCGCAGGCGTCGCAGGCGCCCACCGCGTGGCAGGCGGTCCCGCTCGACGAGCGCATCGCGTGGGCCCGCCGCAACATGGTGCTGACCGCGCGCACGGCGGCGGCCCTGCCGCCGATGCACGGGGTGCGGCTGGCCTGCACCGTGCACCTGGACCTGAAGATCCTGCTGGCGATCGAGGCATTCGTGCGGGCGGGCGCGCAGGTGGCGGTCGTGCCCGCCAACCCGCACACCACGCAGTGGGACGTGGTCGGCTGGCTGCACGCCGAGGGCGTGGAGACGGCGTTCACCCGGTTCGCCGAGGAGGAGCGGGCGGCCGCGGCGTGTGTGGAGTGGGCCCCGACGCACGCACTGGAGATGGGCGCGGTGGTGATGACCGCGGCCGCGCGGGCGGGATACACCGGGTTGTCGGCCGGTGTCGAGGTCACCCGCACCGGTGTCGACCGGCTGTTCCGGGTCGAGGTGCGCCATCCGGTGTTCGACCTGGACGCGGTGCCGCTCAAGACGGTCCTGCACAACCGCTTCGCCGTCGGGACCAGCACCTGGGCCACCCTGACCGCGCGCACCAACGTGACGCTGCACGCCAAGTCGGTGCTGGTGGTCGGCTACGGCGAGGTGGGCGCGGGGCTGGCTCGCACCGCGCGGGCGTACGGCGCGCAGGTCCTCGTCGCCGAACCCGACCCGTCCCGCCGCGCGGTCGCCTCCTACGAGGGCTACCGCGTCGGCACGGTCGACGAGCTGATCGCCGACGCCGACGTCGTCGTCACCGCGACCGGCCGCCCCGGCTCGGTGCCCGCCCGCCTGCTCGGCCAGGCCAAGGACGGCTGCCTCCTGCTCAACTCCGGCCACACCGACGACGAGATCGAGGTCGACGCGCTCGGCCCCGGCCGCCCCGTCATCCCCCACCTCACCGCCCACCGCTACGGCGACCGCGAACTGTTCCTCTTCGCCGGCGGCCGCATCGCCAACCTGGTCGCCGGCGACGGCGACAGCCTCAACGTCTTCGACACCACCGAAGCCCTGATGATCGCCTCCCTCGCCTGGACCATCACGGAAGGCTCCACCTACCCACCCGGCCTCCACCCCCTCCCCACCACCGCCTGGCGCTCCGCCACCCCCTGACAGGCGATGCCACCCCCTGACCTGCGACGATCTTGCGTGGACGGTGGGGATGGCACACTCGAAAGCCCCATAAGTGCAACAGTTCGCGCAAGATCGTCGCGATCATGAGTGCGGGTGATCTCAGTGCGTGGTCAGCGGGCGTTGCCAAGGTCGTCGGCGGCGCATACTGGCGGCCGTGTCTGAGACCTCGTTGCCGTCCGTGATCGCACTGTCGCCGGTGGAGCAGCCGCCGGACGCCACGGTGCGGTTGCCGGGTTCCAAGAGCATCACCAACCGGGCGCTGCTGTGCGCCGCGCTCGCCGAGGGGACGAGCACGCTGACCGGGGTGCTGTTCGCCGACGACACCCGGGCCATGCTGGGCGCGGTCGCCGCGCTGGGCGCACACGTCACGGCCGACGAAGAAGCGGCCGAGGTGACGGTGCGGGGCACCGATCCGCGTGCCGCGACCGGGCCGGTGACGGTGCACGCCAACCAGTCCGGCACCACTTCCCGTTTCGTGCTTCCCGCGCTCGCGCTGCGCCCGGCGCGCGGGGTGCTCGACGGCGACGCACAGCTGCGCGCCCGACCCTTCGGCCCGCTGGTCGAGGCGCTGCGCACGCTCGGGGCGCGGGTCGAGGAACCGGCCGAGGCGGGCCGGCTGCCGCTGGCCGTGACCGGCCCGGTGCACGGCGGCCGGGTCCCGCTGCCGGGGCACCTGTCCAGCCAGTTCCTGTCCGGGCTGCTGATGGCGGGGCCGCTGATGCGCGACGGGCTGGCCGTGGAGCTGACCTCGCCGCTGGTCTCGGTGCCGTACGTGACCATGACCGCCGCGGTGATGGCCGCGTTCGGCGTGCGAGCCGACGGGCTGGGCGTCGCCCCGGGCCGCTACCGGGCCGCCGAGTACGCGATCGAGCCCGACGCGAGCGCCGCGTCGTACTTCCTGGCCGCGGCGGCGATCACCGGCGGGCGGATCACCGTGGCCGGGCTGGGCGCGGGCAGCCTGCAGGGAGACGTGCGCTTCGCCGACGTGCTGGAGCGGATGGGCGCGCGGGTGTCGCGGACCGCCGACGGCATCACGGTGACCGGCGGCGGCCCGCTGCGCGGCGTCGACGTCGACATGGCCGACATCTCCGACACGGCGCAGACCCTGGCCGCGGTGGCGGTGCACGCCGACGGGCCGACCCGGGTGCGCGGCATCGGCTTCATCCGTGAGAAGGAGACCGACCGGCTAGCCGCGGTCGTCACCGAGCTGCGCCGGGCCGGCATCGACGCGACCGAGCATGAGGACGGCTTCACCGTCCGGCCGGGCCGCCCCGCGCCGACGCGCTTCGACACGTACGGCGACCACCGGATGGCGATGAGCCTGTCGCTGCTGAGCCTGCGCTCGCCCGGCATCGAGATCGACAATCCGCGGTGCGTCGCGAAGACCTACCCGGGTTTCTTCGCGGACCTGTCGCGGGTCACCGCCCGAGCGTGAAGGATCAAACGGTATGGAGTACGTGAAGCTGGGCCGCACCGGCCTTGACGTGTCCCGGCTGAGTCTGGGCTGCATGAGCTACGGCGAGCCGAACCTCGGCAGCCACACCTGGACGTTGCCCGAGGACGAGTCCCGCCCGTTCATCAAGCGGGCGCTGGAGCTCGGGGTCAACTTCTTCGACACCGCCAACGTGTACTCGCTGGGCAGCAGCGAGGAGATCCTGGGCCGGGCGCTGCGCGACTTCGCCGATCGCGACGAGGTCGTCATCGCCACCAAGGTGTGGGGTCCGATGCGCGAGGGTCCCAACGGCCGCGGCCTGTCCCGCAAGGCGATCATGACCGAGATCGACCACAGCCTGCGCCGGCTCGGCACGGACTACGTCGACCTGTATCAGATCCACCGGTTCGACCCGCACACGCCGCTGGAGGAGACCCTGGAGGCGCTGCACGACGTCGTCAAGGCTGGCAAGGCGCGCTACCTCGGCGCGTCCTCGATGTACGCCTGGCAGTTCGCCAAGGCCCTGCACACCGCCGACGCGCACGGCTGGACCAGGTTCGCCACCATGCAGAACCACTACAACCTGATCTACCGCGAGGAGGAGCGGGAGATGCTGCCGCTCTGCCTCGACGAGGGCATCGGCGTGATCCCGTGGAGCCCGCTGGCCCGCGGCCGGCTGACCCGCGAGCCCGACACCGTCACCGCGCGCACCCAGGACGACGCCTTCGGCGAGGGCCTGTACGCCGCGACCGAGGCAGCCGACCGGGCGGTGATCGCCGAGGTCGGCCGGATCGCGCGTGAGCGCGGCGTGCCCCGCGCCCAGATCGCGCTGGCCTGGGTGGCGAGCCGGCCGGGCGTGGTCGCGCCGATCGTCGGCGCGACGAGACCGCAGCATCTGGAGGACGCGGTGGCGGCATTGGACCTCACGCTGAGCGCGGACGAGGTGGCCGCGCTGGAGAAGCCCTACGAGCCGCACCGGATCGCCGGGCAGTGACGCGCGCGGACCGGCGCGTGAACCGGTAGCGTGTGCCCAGCCGTGGCAGGTGCCACACGACAGACATGACGGTCGGCGGAGATTCGAGGATTCGTGAGCGGACAGGTGAAGGACCAGACGGAAGCCCGGCGGGCGACCAAGGCGGAGCGGCGGGAGGCCCGGGTCGCCGCGGCACGGGCGGCCAAGCGCAGGAAGATCGTGTACGGCATGCTCGGCACGTTCTTCGGCACGATCCTGCTGATCGGCTTCGCCTTCGTGGTGTTCAAGGACGGTGGCGACAACTCCGCGGCCGCGCAGCCCAACGCCTCGGCCAGCCCCGGTACGACCCCGGCGGCGGACCCCAACGCCCCCGCCGACCCGAATGCCCCCGCGCCCGATGCGAAGTTCCCGCCGCTGCCCCCGGGCGCCGACCCCGCGCTGGGCACCAAGCCGGTGGTCACCAAGGGTGAGGGCACCCCGAAGGAGCTGAAGGTCACCACGCTGATCCAGGGCAAGGGTGCCACGGTCAAGTCGGGCGACAACATCACGGTGAACTACGTCGGCGTCAAGTACCCCACCGGCGAGCAGTTCGACGCGTCCTGGGACAGCAAGCAGGCGTACCCGGTGACCATCGGGGTCGGCCAGGTCATCCCCGGCTGGGACCAGGGTCTGGTCGGCGTGAAGGTCGGCAGCCGGGTGCAGCTCGACATCCCGTCCAACCTGGCGTACGGCGACGGCCCGGACTCCCGGCTGCCCGGCCCGCTGCGCTTCGTCGTCGACGTGCTCGGGGTCAACCCCGCCTGATCCGCGTCCCTCGCGGTGTTCCGCCCCCGGCTGCCCGGCAGCCGGGGGCGGAGTCGTCTGCGACCCGAGTGGTGGTCGGGCGGCGTAGCCGAATGCGCAAATCGCCTCATATCTGCTCCCTTCGGGCTATGGTCGAGCAGCGGAACATGGCTCGTCCGGTGCGCCGCCACGCTCGCGGCTCGGCGGCCCGTCCACGTTCCGCGGGCGGCACGAAGGAGAGGGCGATGGCAACGAGCAAGATCAGCTGGATCACCGCCGGGCTGGTGTCCGCGGCGGCCGCGGGCGTGGGCGCCGTGATGGCGTACCGGCGCCGCCGCACCCAGGCGACCGAGGACAGCTACACGGCACTGGCCGGGCTGAGTTCACACCAGAACGGCAAGCACAAGAAGGAACGGATCCCGCGCAAGCTCAAGAAGAGCCGCGCGCACGCCGAGGCGCTGGCCTCCGGGCACGGCGGCCAGCACTGGTGAGGCTCAGCGGGGCGTACGCTCCCCCGCCTCCACCGCGATGGCCAGCACGTTCTCCGGCGGCGGCAGCGGGCACGTGCCGTACTCGGTGAACGCGCACGGCATGTTGACGGCGCGGTTGAAGTCGACGACCGCCGCGCCGTCCATGCCCGGCTCGGGCACCGACAGCGAGCGGGCTCCGCCGTGCGTCGACAAGCCGCTGGTCGCGTCGCGGAACAGCACGGACAGGCTGCCGTCACCGGCGTCCATGGCGGTCAGCGCCAGCTGCGCTCCGTCGAGCTCGAAGCGCAGCACGCCACGGGCGATCTGGTCGTGGGTGAGCCCCGGGATCACGGCGCCGACGGTTACCGGGCGAGGCGTGTCGTAGGCCTCGAAGACCGCGTCCAGCGCCCAGCGCGCGTCGAGTGCGAACATCGGCACGCCGGTGAAGCCGGTCCGGGTCGGCGCCTGGGGGTCTCGCACGCGCAGGGCGTACGCCCCGCCGCGCTGGATGATCTCGATGAGCCGGTCGCCGTGTTCGAGCGTGATGCCGGCGCCGCCCTCGACCGGGCTGAGCACCAGGTCGCCTTCGACGGGTTCACCCGCATGGCTGAGCCCGTCGGCGACGTCGGCCAGCAGCAGCGCGCCGTCGGCGTGCACGCCCCAGCGCGCCGGCACGCCGGGCAGCGCGACCTCCTCGGCTGGCAGCCAGTGCAGTGCGGTGAGGCTCAGCCAGCCGTGCGGTTCACGCAGCTCCTGCTCACGGGCGGCACGCCAGGCGTCCCACTCCTCGACCAGCGTCTGGGGGTCGACGGCCATGTCGTGCCCTCCTCCTCGGCGACGGCGCTCCCGGCAGCCTGCCACGGTCGCAGCGCTCCCGCAAGATCAGCACATGCGCCCAACGGGTTCCTCCGAGTGACCGGGAACGACTCAGCCGAACCGGCCACCTCCGGCCGCGGGCCGGACTCGCCTGCCACAACTCTTGAAGAGTCGCGAGGTCGTCCCGGCCTGGTAGCCGCGAGTCGTCAGGAGTCGCGGCGGGTGGGGGCGGGCTGGTCAGGGGGTGGTGGGCAGGCCCGCGGTCTGCCAGGCGGCGAAGCCGCCCGCGAGGTCGGTGGCCCGGTGCAGGCCCAGGTCCTGCAACGCCGCCGCCGCCAGCGACGACGTGTAACCCTCCTGACAGAAGACCACGACCGGCAGGTCGTACCGGCCGGCGACCGGCAGCCGGGCGTCGCTGCGCGGGTCGAACCGCCATTCGAGGACGTTGCGCTCGACGATCAGCGCGCCTGGGATGCCGCCGTGCGCGGCACGCTGCGCGGCGGGCCGGATGTCCACCAGCAGCGCCCCGTCCCCCTGGGCGGCCGCGGCCTGCGCCGCGTCGAGGCGGTCCAGCCGGGAACGGGCCGCGGCGAGGATCTCGTCGATGCCGCGCGATCCGGCGGGCGCGATCGATTCGGTCTGCACGCTCACCACTGTGCTCCCGCCCGATCGACGGCCGCCACCAGCAACCGTCCATGCTGGAGCCGGTAGCGGGTCATGCTCGTCAGCTCGGGCCCGTACACGTGCACGCTGACGGCGGGCTCCGGGCCGGCGTTGACGATCTGGTGCACGTGGTGCTCGCCGAACTGGCGGGCCGCGCCGGCGCTCAGTGCGCGACCGGTGAGCGCGGCGGAGCCGTCGGCTCCGGTCACGGTGCGCTCGGTCAGCGTGCCGGAGACCACCACGAACGCGCCCGCGCTGCCGCCGTGGTCGTGCAGGTCGGTCTCCTGGCCGGGCAGCCAGGTCAGCAGCCACGCCTCGACGCCGGACCCGGCGAGCAGCCGGTGATACCAGCGCTGCACCGGGTCGAATCGCGGCGCGACCGGCCAGTCGGCGGGGTTGTCGGCCAGTCGGCGGGCCGTGCTCAGATGGTCGGCCCGGACCCCGGTGGCGACGATCATTTCAGATCACCTGCTTTTCCTAGCGGCTTTGTAGGAATTACACCACCAGGTCGGGCCGGGCACAACAGGAAACGCCGATCCGGTTCGTGGCGCGGGCCACGATCCGGATCGGCGTACGCGGAAAGGGGTCAGTCCTTGGCGAGGGACCGGGCGATCACCATGCGCTGGATCTGGTTGGTGCCCTCGACGATCTGCAGCACCTTGGCCTCGCGGAAGTACCGCTCGACCGGGTGGTCGGCCACGTAGCCGGCCCCGCCGAGCACCTGCACCGCGTCGGTGGCGACCTGCATGGCCATGTCCGTGGCGAACAACTTGGTCTTGGCCGCCTCGATCGAGTACGGCAGGCCCGCGTCGCGCAGCCGGGCCGCGTGCAGCATCAGCGCCCGCGCCGCGGAGATCTGCGTCGCCGAGTCGGCCAGCATGAAGCCCAGACCCTGCAGGTCGATGATCGGCTTGCCGAACTGCACCCGCTCCCGGGCATAGCCGACCGCGTAGTCGAGCGCACCCTGGGCCAGACCGATCGCACACGCGGCGATGCCCAGGCGGCCCGAGTCCAGCGCGCCCATCGCGATCCGGAAACCCTCGCCCTCGCCGCCGATGAGCCGCTCGGCGGGCACCACCGCGTCGTCGAACGCGATCTGGGCGACCGGCGACGAACGCAGGCCCATGGTCTTCTCCCGCGTCTGCGGGTTCAGGCCGGGCGTGTCCGCGGGAGCCAGCAGGCAGGAGATGCCCTTCGGTCCGGGGCCGCCGGTGCGGCAGAAGACGTTGTAGAAGTCGGCCACGCCCGCGTGGGTGATCCACGCCTTGGTGCCGCTCACCCGGTAGGAGTCGCCGTCGCGCGTCGCCTTCGTGGCCAGGTTGGCCGCGTCGGAGCCGCCGGCGGGCTCGGACAGGCAGTACGCGCCGAGCAGCTCGCCGCCGAGCAGGTCGGGCAGCCAGCGTTCGCGCTGCTCCGCGGTGCCGTGGTGGGCCAGCGGGTAGCAGGCCAGGGTGTGCACGCTGACCGTCTCGGCGATGGCGACCCAGCGGCTGGCGAGGATCTCCAGCACCTGCAGGTAGACCTCGTACGGCTGCTCCGCGCCGCCGTACTCGGCGGAGTAGGGCAGGCCGAGCAGGCCGGAGCGGCCCAGGGTGCGGATCAGCTCGCGGGGGAACTCCCCGCGCGCCTCGAAGTCGTCGGCGTGCGGCGCGAGCTCCTTGTCCGCGATCTCGCGGGTGAGTTCGAGCAGGTCGTGTGCTTCGGGGGTGGGAAGCAGTCGGGTAACGCTGGGCATGCAGCCAGCTTAACGGTCGTTAGGTGCATCCGCCCGGCCGGTTCCCGGCGTCCCTCCGCCCACCGGTCAAGATCGGCGTCTCGTGTCGAAAACTGCGGTCAGACCCGAGGTCTTGACACCGAACACCGATCTTGCGGGGACCCCGACGGCGCCGTTTCCGACCAGACGGGGGCGGGAAAGGACATAGTGGAAGTGAGTTGAGGGGGCAGGGAGGCGGGCCATGGGCGTCGGGCTGACCGGGCCGATCGTGGTGGGCGTGGACGGTTCACCGGCCGCCACGACGGCGCTGCGCTGGGCAGCCGACGAGGCCGCACTGCGCGGACTGCCCCTGAAGATCGTCTACGTGAGCGAGGACCCCGGGCCGCGGCTCGGCGACGGCGTCGCGGAGGCGGCCCTCTCCTCGGCGGGCCACTCGGTGACCGAACACGCGATGACCGAGGTCCGCGCGATGCGGCCGGAGATCACCCTCACCAGCGAGGTGCTGCGCGACGATCCCGCGCACGGCCTGATCAGGGAGTCGGCATCGGCGGCCGTGGTGGTCGTCGGCAGCCGGGGGCACGGCGGATTCCACGACCTGATGCTCGGCTCGACGAGCTTGCAGGTGTCCATGCACGCCCGGTGCGCGGTCGCGGTGGTGCGCCCGCCGGCCGCTCCGGAGCAGGCGGGCGTGGGCGCGGTGGGCCGGATCGTGGTCGGCGTGGACGGCTCGCCGCAGTCGGGCGCCGCGCTGGCGTTCGCCTTCGACGAGGCCGACCGGCGCGGCTGCGGCATCACCGCCGTGCACGCCTGGCTGGGACCGATCACCACCGGCGCGGCGGGGATGCCGTTCGTGTACGACGTCGACACGCTGCGCGCCCAGGAGGAGTCGGTGCTGGAGACGGCGGTGGCGGGCTGGCACGACCGTTACCCGCACGTCGACCTGCAGCGGATCACCATGGAGTCGTCGGCGGCGGCCGCGCTGACCGAGCAGTCCATGGGCGCGCTGCTGGTGGTGGTCGGCTGCCGGGGACTGGGCGGGTTCACCGGCCTGCTGCTGGGGTCCGTGAGTCAGGCGCTGATCCACCACGCGGGGTGCCCGGTGGTCGTCGCGCACCACCGCGGCGAGGCTAAGAAATAATCCAGGCCAAGAGTTGACATGACGGATATGCCGGTCTAACCTGAGAAGTGAAGCCCGACCGATCTCATAAGTGAGATAAGCCGGGCTTCCCGTATGTCCGGGCTCAGTCGCCCGGCTGCGACGGCTTGGTGGCCAGCGGCAGCACGTACCAGAGCAGGATGTAGATCAGGGCCATGCCGCCGCCCAGGAAGCCCGCCCAGCGCACCCCCGCCACCACGTCCACCACCAGGTAGATCGCCAGCACGATCGCGGTCATCTCGAAGAACAGGCCGAACTGCGCCAGCACGTGCGCGGTGCGCACGATCTGCGGCTTGCGCCCCTCCCGGAAGGACAGCCGGTGGTAGCTGACCGGGGCGATGAGCAGGGACGCGGCGAGCGCGCTGCAGACGAACGTGACCACGTACAGCACCCGCTCGGTGCCGTTGATCTTCTCGAAGCCCACCGAGAACGGCAGCGTCAGCAGGAACGCGAACAGGATCTGCACGCCGGTCTGTGCCACCCGCAGCTCCTGCAGCAGCTCCGAGTAGTTGCGGTTCCACCGCTCGTCCGGGTCCTCCGTCGGCTCCGGCCGCCGGTCGCCGTCGATGTCAGTCACTGTCAGCCTCCGCATCCCCAGGGTATGCCCGCGGAAGCGGAGGTCCATGCCGACTCGGCGACGGGCGTTTACCCGGCGTTGCCCGCAGCGTTGCCCGCCAGGGCGTCGACCAGCCGGCGGCACGGGCTCGCCAGGTTCCACTGCTCGGCCAGCGCCAGCAGCCGGTCCGGGTCGCGCGGCGCCGCGGGCAGGGTCAGGTCGTGCTCGGGCAGCTTCAGGTCGGTGGCCACCCGGACCACCTTCGGCGCGACGGCCAGGTAGCCGGCGGCCGCCTCCAGCTTGGTGCGCAGGCCCGGCGCGAAGTCGGCCGCCGGGTCGGCCACCGCCGCGACGATCGCGTCCAGGCTGCCGTAGCGCTCGATCAGCCGGGCCGCGGTCTTCTCCCCCACGCCCGCCACGCCGGGCAGGCCGTCGCTCGGGTCGCCGCGCAGCGCCGCGAAGTCGGCGTAGCCGCCCGCCGGGACGCCGTACTTGGCCAGCACCGCGGCCTCGTCGCAGTCCTCCAGCTTGGCCACGCCCCGCCCGACGTAGAGCAGCCGCACCCCGCGGGTGTCGTCGACCAGCTGGAACAGGTCACGGTCGCCGGAGACCACCTCGACCGGCGCGGCCTGGGTCGCGGCGAGCGTGCCGAGCACGTCGTCGGCCTCGTTGCCGTCCACCCCGTAGGCGACGATGCCGAACGCGTCCAGCACCTCCAGCAGCAGGTCGACCTGCGGCACCAGCTCGTCGGGCACCTCCTCGCCGCCCGCGGGGGCCACCCGGTGCGTCTTGTACGTGCCGATCAGCGCCACCCGCCAGGCGGGCCGCCAGTCGTAGTCCAGCGCGCACACCAGCCGCCCCGGCCGGCGGCCCTTCACCAGCGTGGTGACCATGTCGAGAAAACCGCGCACCGCGTTGACCGGGGTGCCGTCCGGGGCCATCGCCGCTTTGGCGGGCACACCGTGGAAGGCGCGGAAGTACAGGCTCGGCGCGTCGATGGCGAGCAGGGGTGCGGTCATGCCTGACAGCCTGCCACAAGGCCCGGACACCCACCGCGCACGCGGCCGCCCCGACGGCCGCGACCCCGGCGGCGCAAACGGCAGCAGCCCGCCCGAGCCACCGTGGCGGCACGGGCGGTCTGCGAAGTCAGCCGACGGGTCGGGCGTTCATTTTCCGCGCGGGGTGAACGCGGTGGGACGGCGCACGGTGCCGCGCTGCTGCCCGATCGCGGCCTCCTCGCGGGCGGCCTGCACCCGGTCGAGGTACTCGCGGGCGGCCATGTCCTCCTCGGTGGGGGCCGCGCCGATCGAGAAGACCAGGCCGCCGATCACCAGCAGGACCAGCACGCCGATCGGCACCAGCAGGTTCGCCGCGGACGTGCCGCCGGCCCCGCCGCCCAGCGTCGGCGCGGTGAGCCGCACCGACATCGCGGCCATGCCGGTGTAGTGCATGCCGCACACCGCGACGCCCATCAGCAGGGCCGCACCGGCGATCGCCAGCGGCCGCCTCAGCACGACGGTGAACCACAGCGCCACCGTCGCGGCCACCACCGCGATGATCACCGAGGCGGCGACCAGGCCGGCGTCGTACGACACCTCCCCGTCCAGCCGCATCGCGAACATGCCCAGGTAGTGCATGCCGGCCACGCCGACGCCCGTGAAGACGCCGCCGACGACGATGCGGCCGACGTTCGGCTTACCGAACCCGACGATCCACAGGCCGAGGCCGACGACGACGATCGCGACCAGCGCGCTCAGCGCGGTCCACGGGATGTCGTAGCGGATCTGCGCCCCGGCCACGCTGAAGCCCAGCATGGCCATGAAGTGCATGGCCCAGATCGCCGTGCCGCCCAGCGCCCAGGCGGCCAGCACGATCCACCAGAATCGCTGCTTGCCGGTGGTCGCGGTGCGCATGCGGGCCGTGCAGATCAGGCCCAACGACGAGCCGAGGATGGACAGCGCGTACGCCACACCGGGCGTCACCAGTCCGTGGGTGAAGTGATACACGTCGGCCATGGCGGTCGACCCCTTCGGTTCGCATACAGTGAGCGGCGCTCGCTTTCGCATGATCCCGGAAGAGTGTTTGCCCTGGCAACTCGGTCAGACGACCGCAGTATACGCAAGTACCCCTCTATTGACCGCGTCCATTGCCGTCCGCGCGGTCTCACGCAGCGACAACGGCGCGCCCTGCGCGTCGGCAATCTGTCCGAGAAGATCTATGACCTGTCTCGCCCAGCGGACGAAGTCGCCCGCCGGCATGTCGCCGTCCAGGCTGTGCCCGCTGGCCAGCACCTTCGCCAGCGGCTCGCCCTTGGCCCAGCGGTACATCGGCCACACGAAGCCCAGATCCGGCTCCTTGGTCTGCGTCAGGCCGAGCCGCCGCTCGTCCACGCCCAGCTGGTAGAAGGTGCGCACGGTCGCATCGACGGCCGAGGCCACCGGACCGCGCGGCACCGACGCCTGCTCGTCCACGTCCCGGCGGGCCTCGTAGAGCACCACGGAGACGGCCGCGGCCAGCTCGTGCGGCTCCAGGCCCTCCCACACCCCGGTGCGCAGGCACTCGGCGACCAGCAGGTCGGCCTCGGTCCAGATCCGCGCCAGCATCCGGCCCGGCGCGGTCACCTCGCCGTCGGCACCCAGGTAGCCGCGCTCGGTGAGCAGCTCGCAGATGCGGTCGAAGACCCGTGCCAGCGACCCGGTGCGGTTGCTCACCTTGTCGCGCAGGTTCTCGGTGTCCCGGAACAGCCGCTGCCGGCGCTCGGCCCAGCGGGCGTGGTCCTCGCGCTCCGGGCAGGCGTGGCACGGGTGCGCCCGCATCGCCTTGCGCAGCGCCAGCAGCTCGCGGTCCTCGTGGCTGCCGTTGCCGCCGCGGCGGCGCCGCCCGGCGCCCCGGGCCACGTCGAGGTTGCGCAGCGAGGAGGCCAGGTCGCGCCGCTCGGCCGGGGCGCGGTGGTTGAAGTGGCGCGGCACCCGCACCCGGCCCACCACCTCGACCGTCCCGGCGAACTCGCCGGCCGAGATGCGCCCCGCCCAGCGGTCCTCGGTCAGCACCACCGGGCGCGGCTCGCCGAACCCGCCCACGCCGGGGTCGAGCACGATGGCCAGGCCCGAATGCTTGCCGGACGGGATCTTGATCACGTCACCGACCTTGAGCTGCTCCAGCGACTCGACCGCGGCGGCGCGGCGCTCCTGCTGGCTGTTGCGGGTCAGCTGCTTCTCCCGGTCGGCGATGGCCACCCGCAGCGCGAAGTACTCGGCGAAGTCGCCGTGCTCGCAGGCCAGCTCGGTGTCGTACACCGCCAGCACCTCGTTGTTGCGCTGCACCTGGCGGGCCAGGCCGACCACGGAGCGGTCCGCTTGGAACTGCGCGAACGACGACTCCAGCAGGTCGTGGGCACGCGCCGCGCCGACCGAGCCGACCAGGTTCACTGCCATGTTGTACGACGGCCGGAAGCTCGACCGCAGCGGATACGTCCGGGTGGAGGCCAGACCGGCCACGTGGCGCGGGTCCACCTCCGGCCCCCAGACCACGACCGCGTGGCCCTCCACGTCGATGCCGCGCCGCCCTGCCCTGCCTGTGAGCTGCGTGTACTCCCCCGGTGTCAGGTCGACGTGGGCCTCGCCGTTGTACTTGACCAGCCGCTCCAGCACCACGCAGCGGGCCGGCATGTTGATGCCCAGCGCCAGCGTCTCCGTGGCGAACACCGCCTTGACCAGTCCGCGGACGAACAGCTCCTCGACGACCTCCTTGAACGCCGGCAGCATGCCCGCGTGGTGGGCCGCCAGGCCTCGCTCCAGCCCGTCCAGCCAGTCCCAGTAGCCCAGCGCGGCCAGGTCCTCACCGGGGATGTTCGCGATACGCCGCTCGACCACCTGGCGGATCTCGGTGCGCTCCTCGGGCGAGGTCAGCCGCATGCCCGACTGCAGGCACTGCTGCACGGCCGCGTCGCAGCCCGCCCGGCTGAACACGAACAGGATCGCCGGCAGCAGCCCCTCGCCGTCGAGCTTGTCGACGATCTCGGGGCGGTTCGGGCCCGGCCCGCGCCGCCCCCGGCCGCCGCGCCCGCGGCGCAGGTCGACCGCGTCCATCCGGCGGGCCATCTCCCGGGTCTGCCGCAGCAGCTCAGGGTGCACCTCGTGGGCGCGGGCCGCCTCGGAGTCGTGGAACAGGTCGTACATGCGCTTGCCGACGAGCATGTGCTGCCACAGCGGCACCGGACGGTGCTCGCTCACCACGACCTCGGTCCGGCCGCGTACGGTGACCAGCCAGTCGGCGAACTCCTCGGCATTGGACACGGTCGCCGACAGCGACACCAGCGTGACCGAGGCGGGCAGGTGGATGATGACCTCCTCCCACACCGCGCCGCGGAACCGGTCGGCCAGGTAGTGCACCTCGTCCATGACCACGTACGACAGTCCGGTCAGCGCGGACGAGCCGACGTAGAGCATGTTGCGCAGCACCTCGGTGGTCATCACGACCACCGGCGCGTCGCCGTTGATGGAGTTGTCCCCGGTGAGCAGGCCGACCTTGTCCGCGCCGTAGCGAGCCACCAGGTCGTGGAACTTCTGGTTGGACAGTGCCTTGATCGGCGTCGTGTAGAAACACTTGCGACCCTGCTGCAGCGCCAGGTGCACGGCGAACTCGCCGACGACGGTCTTGCCCGCGCCGGTGGGCGCGCACACCAGCACGCCGCTGCCGCGCTCCAGCGCCGCGCACGCGGTCCGCTGGAACGGGTCCAGGGCGAAGCTGAGCCCGGCGGCGAACTCGTCGACCAGTGGGGAGGCGGCGGGGGTCTTACGGCCTTCGGAGGTGGTCGCTGGTCGGGCGGTTCCGGCGTCCGACCCGGTGCCGGGTCGCCGCTCGGCGGGGCTCGTCATACCGCAAAGGCTAGGCGAAAGAGGCCAGTCGGCGCAGGTCGGTATCCTGCTGACGTGCCCGAGTCCCCGCCGCAGCCGTACGCCCACCCGGCACGGATCGACGGTCACCGTGCCCTCGACGCCGTGTTCTTCGACTTCCACGGCACCCTGGCCACGACCGTGGACCCGGTGGCCTGGGTCAGCGCCGCGGCCGCCGACTGCGGCGTCACGCTGGACCGCGGCAAGGCCACGGTGTTGGCCGACCGGCTGGCCACGGCCGGTGCGCTGCCGGGCGTGGCGCCCCCGGTGCGGGTGCCCCCGCAGCTGGCCGAGGCGTGGGCCGACCGCGACCTGTACGAGCACGCCCACCGTCAGGTGTACACCGGGCTGGCCGCGACCGTGCCCAACGACGTCCCCGGGCTGGCCGACGCCCTCTACGCCCGGGTGCTGACGCCGGCCGGCTGGACGCCGTACCCCGATGTGATGAACACGCTGACGACCCTGCGGACCGCCGGGGTGCGCACCGCGCTGGTCAGCAACATCGGCTTCGACCTGCGACCGCTGCTGGACGCCTGGGGGCTGACCGCACTGTTCGACACGCTCGTCCTGTCGTACGAGGTGGGCTGCACCAAGCCCGATCCCAAGATCTTCCTGAGGGCCTGCGGCCTGCTGTCGGTCGACCCCGAGCGCGTCCTCATGATCGGCGATACCCCCGCCGACGCGGGCGCGGTCAATGCCGGCTGCGCCGCCCTGGTCGTGCCCGCCGCTTCCCCCGGCCGCCCCAACGGCCTTCATCGCGCCGTCTCCCTCGCTCTCCCCCGCAGCTGATCCCAGCAGCAAATTGCCTGATTCGGGCCGGTTCGAGGCGTCCGGCGCGAACAATGAGGCCATGCGTGTGGTGGTGGATCTGACCAAGTGTCAGGGGTACGCGCAGTGCGCGTTCCTGGCTCCCGAGGCGTTCCGGATGGTCGGCGACGAGGCGCTCATGTTCGACCCCGCGCCGTCGGCCGACCAGCGGGTGAAGGTGCTGCGTGCCGCGGCGGCCTGCCCGGTGCAGGCGCTGCAGGTCGACATGGCCGACCTGCCGCAGCAGCCGCCCGCCGAGCCGCTCGTGGCGGCCAAGGGCGACCGGTTGCGCCGCGACGGGCGCATCGTGATCGTCGGAGCGTCCCTGGCCGGGCTGAAGGCCGCCGAGCAGCTGCGCGCCGATGGGTTCACCGGCACGCTCACCGTGATCGGCGACGAGCCGGAGGAGCCCTACGACCGGCCGCCGCTGTCCAAGCAGGTGCAGACCGGCTTCGTCGCCTCGGCCGACACCACGCTGCCGCGGCGGCGCGACATCGCCGCCGACTGGAAGCTCGGCGTCGCCGCCACCGGCCTGGACCTGGAACGCAAGCGCGTCGTGCTGGCCGACGGGCAGGAGGTCGAGTTCGACCGGCTGCTCGTCACCACCGGGGTGCGCGCCCGGCCGTGGCCGGTGCCGGAGGAGGCCGCGCTGGACGGCGTGTTCACCATCCGCACCCGCGGCGACGCCGCCGGGCTGCGCGAGCGGCTGCTGGCGCACCCGAAGCGGGTGCTGGTCATCGGCTCCGGGTTCACCGGCTCCGAGATGGCCTCGGTCTGCGTCGAGCTGGGCATCCCGGTCACCGTCGCCGAGGCCGGACCGGCGCCGCTGTCGGGGGCGCTGGGCGGGGTCATCGGCCGGATCTCGGCGGGCATCATGCGCGAGCACGGCGTGGATCTGCGTACCCACACGAAGGTGAGCTCCCTGCAGGGCGAGGACGGGAAACTGCGCCGGGCGGCGCTGTCCGACGGCACCACGCTGGACGTGGACGTGGCCGTGGTCGCCCTGGGCGGCATCCGCAACGTGGAGTGGCTGGAGAGCTCCGGGCTCGCCGTGGGCGTATGGGGCCTGGCCTGCGACGCCGGCTGCCGCGCGTTCACCGCCGCGGGGCTGGTCACCGACGACGTCTTCGTCGCCGGGGACGTGGCCCGCCAGCCGCAGCCGATGTTCGGCTACCAGTTCCTGGCGATGGAGCACTGGGGCAACGCGGTCACCCAGGCCGAGGTCGCCGCGCACAACATGATCAGCAGCGAGACCGACCGCTGGCCGCACCTGGAGATGCCCGCGTTCTGGTCACTGCAGTTCGGCCACAACATCAAGTCGGTGGGCGTGCCGCCGATCGCGGACCAGATCGCGATCACGCAGGGGTCCGTGGAGAGCCGGCAGTTCGTCGCCGCATACGGCTACAAGGGCCGGGTCGTCGGCGCGGTCAGCTGGAACCAGGGCAAGTGGCTGGACTTCTACCAGCAGCTGATCGAGCAGGCGGCGCCGTTCCCGCTGCCGTACGACATGACCAACCCGCCGCCGGACCCCGTGCCGGTCCCGGCGGAGTTCCCGGATCGGCAGTACCCAGGCCGCGAGGCGACCGTCGTGGTCACCGGGCACGACCCCAGCGAGCGCCGGGCCACCCTGGTCCGGCCGTCCCGGCGGCGCTGAAGGGTCGTCATGAGGCAGGCAGTCCCCGTACCGCATGGCGGTCACGATCGAAGCGAGGAACCGTCATGACCGAGCCCAGCGTGTTCGACGAGATCGTCGACTTCCACAACCGGGCCAACCCGTGGCCGCTCTACGACAAGCTGCGCACCCAGCCGGTATGGCAGGAGGCCGACGGCACCTTCGTGGTCAGCACGTTCCGGGAGATCTACGCGCTGTTCCACGACCCGCGGATCAGTTCCGACGCGGCCAACCTGCTGCCCGAGTTCGCCCACAAGGCCGGGCCGCTTTCCGACGGCGGGGGCGCGCTGCCGCCCAGCTTCATCCGCACCGACGCGCCACGACACGACACGCTGCGCCGCATCGCGATGCGCCAGTTCGGCCCGCCGCACCGCCCCGACCGCATCGACAAGCTGGTGCCCGCGCTGGAGGCAATCGTGACGCGGCTCGTCGACGGCCTCGTCGGCAAGGACCAGTGCGACCTCGTCGACGACGTGGCGTACCCGTTCCCGGTGGCGGTGATCTGCGAACTGCTCGGCGTGCCGGAGGAGGACGAGCCGCGCTTCAGCGCCTGGGTCGACCCGATCGTGAACTCGGCGGGACAGCCCACGCCCGAGAGCAAAGAGCAGGCCAAGGAGGCGTTTCAGCAGCTCGGTATGTACATGTTCCAGCTGGCGCAGCGCCGCAAGGCCGATCCCGGCGACGACATGCTGTCCGGATACGTCACCGACGACGGCCCGGACGGGCAGCTGGAGGGCGGCGACCTGTTCGCCACGCTGATCCTGCTGCTCATCGCCGGACACGAGACGACGGTCAACCTGATCGCCAACGGCTGGCTGACGCTGCTGCGCCATCCTGAGGCGCTGCAGCGGCTGCGCACCGAGCCCGACTTCAGCATCCGCATGGTCGAGGAGCTGCTGCGGTACGAGCCGTCGGTGCACTTCGTGCCCAACCGCATCGCGGTCGCCGACATCGAGATCGGCGGCACCACGATCAGGAAGGGCCACCCGGTCGTGCTGGTGCTCGCGTCGGGCAACCGCGACGGCGAGTGCATCCCGCACGCCGACCGGTTCGACCCCGACCGCGCCGACAACGTGCACCTGGCCTTCGGCAACGGCGTGCACTACTGCTTCGGCGCTCCGCTGGCCCGCCTGGAGGCCCAGCTCGCGCTGACCCAACTGGCCAAGCGCCTGCAGAACCCGCGCCTGCTGGCCGACCCGCCGCCGTACCGCCCCAGCCCCGTGCTGCGCGGTCCGATCCACCTCCCGGTGGCCTACGACGGCGTGCTCCCGGCCTGACCTGTCGCACCGCCGGGCGCCGGCCCTCCCTCCCGCTGATAGACGTCGGCCTATCTGGATGAGAAATCTTCGATCGAAGTCATCCAGATAGGCCGACGTCATTGTCAGGCGGGGCGGCGCCGACTCAGCCGAGCAGGTGGACCGCCCGCAGGACGGCGGTGATGGTCACCGGCAGCGGGCCGATGCGCTCGCCGTCGGCGTAGCAGACGATGCCCTCGGCGGCGAGCGTGATCTCGCGGGCGCGCAGCGAGCGCACCTTCGGGTGGGTGATGTGGGTGCCCTGGTAGACGCGGGGCTTGATGCGGATCAGGGTGGCCCGGGAGACCGGCTCGGCCCAGACCATGTCGAGCAGGCCATCGGTGGCGTCGGCGTCGGGGCAGATGCGCATGCCCCCGCCGTACGCCGCGGTGTTGCCGACGGCCAGCAGCACCGCGTCCAGCACGCTGGTCTGCCCGTCGACGGTCACCGTGTAGCGGCGGGGCCGCAGCCTGACCAGTTCCAGCAGCACCGCGAGGTCGTACCGGATCGGCCCGCGGGGCCAGCGCATGCGGTTGCCGCGCTCGTTGACGATGGCGTCGAAGCCGGCCGCGAGCACCGCGCCGTACCAGCGCACGGTGCCGTCGAGGCAGGTGATGCGGGCCAGGTCCAGGGCCCGGGTGCGGCCCTCGCGCAGCGCGGCGGCGATCGCGTCCGCGGCCGCGTACAGGTCGGCGGGCACCCCCACGCTGGTGGCGAAGTCGTTGCCGGTGCCGGCGGGGATGACGCCCAGCGGCACGCCGGTGCCGGCCACGGCCTGCTGGGCCAGGTGCACGGTGCCGTCGCCGCCCATCGCGACCAGCGCGCCCGCGCCCGCGGCGACGGCGTCGCGGCAGGCCTGCTCGGCCTCGACGGCGGTCGGCGCGTCGAGCACGCGGACCGGGCGGCCGGCCGCGCCGAGGCGTTCCAGCACTCCAGGCAGAGAACCCCGGTGCCGGCCTCTGCCGGCGCCGGGGTTCCTCAGCACCACGATCTCGCTCATGCCCGCTCCTCGTGCCGCGGGACGAGCCGCCGCGATCAGGTCATGTCGTCGAAGCGCCGCTCGATCGGCTCCGCGGAGGCGACCGGCGCGACCGCTTCGATGCGCTCGCCGGGCGTGATGCTATCGGTGTCGTAGTCGTCGAGTGAAGACGTCTCGTCGTCCTCGATGCCCTCGTAGATCGACTTGCCGCGGTTGCGGCGCTTGTCGTTCAGCATCGACACACCGACGACGATGAAGTAGAGCACCGCCATGGCCAGCGCGAGCGCGGTCATGCCGAACGGGTCCGGCGTGGGCGTCACGATGGCGGCGAACAGGAACATCAGGAAGATGGCCACCCGCCACCAGCCGAGCATCCGCTTGCCGGTGAGCACCCCGGCCACGTTGAGCATCAACAGGATCAGCGGGAACTCGAACCCGAAACCGAAGAGCAGCATCACTCCGGTGACGAAGTCGAAGTACCCGGTCAGGTCGACGTTGATCTCGTAGCCGTCGGAGATCTGCAGGAAGAACACGAGACTCTTCGTGACGACGAAGAAGGCCAGGAACGCGCCCATCGCGAACAGCGGCACGGCGATGGCCGTGAACAGGTAGCTGTAGCGCTTCTCGTGCTTGTGCAGGCCGGGGGCGATGAACGCCCACAGCTGGTAGAGCCAGATCGGCGACGCGATGATCAGTCCCGCGTACAGCCCGATCTTCAGCTGCAGCAGGAACGGGTCGACCGGCGACGTCGAGTTGAACTGGCAGATCACATCGCCCTTGAAGTTGCAGTAGGGCGCGTTGATGAAGTCCTGGATGGGCTCGGCGAAGTACAGGCCGACCATCAGACCCGCGATGATGCCCAGCGAGGCCTTGAACAGCCGGCTGCGCAGCTCCCGGATGTGCTCGATGAGAGTCATCGAGCCGTCCGCAGCGCGGTCACGCTGGGACGGCCCGCGACGTGCCAGGGGGTTCTTCACGTCTTCAGCCCGGGGAGGGGGTTCAGGACTGCTGGCGCTGGACCGGGTCCACGACCGGCTTGGCGGAGGCCTGGCCGTCGAGCGGCTGCTGCGCCGTCACCTGGGCGTCGGCCTTCTCGGCGGTCGCGTCCTTGCCGTCCTTGCCGTCCTCGGACAGCGCCTTGGTCTCGGCCTTGAAGATGCGCATCGAGCGACCGAGCGAACGGGCCGCGTCCGGCAGCTTCTTCGAGCCGAAGAGGATCACCAGCACCACGACCACGAGGATGAGGTGCCACGGCTTAAGGGCGCCCATGATTGCTCCAGTCAGAAAGATGAGGGGGTTGAACCAACTTGTTCCGGACTAATGGTACGCGGCCCGGCGGGGTGTGCCCGCAGGTGAAGTGTCGACCATCACCGGAAGCAGCGTCAACGCGATGCGGGAGGTGCTGCAGATTCCTGCAGCAACGGTAGTGACCAGCCATCGACCGCCGGATGAACCGGGATCAACCTCGTTTGATCTTGAGGGAGTCCTTGCTCTCCTTGATCAGGTTGAGCCGCTCCTGGGTCAGCTCGACCCGGACGCGCAACGAGTCGCCGTGCGCCTGCAGCCCCTCGGCGACCTTGGCCAGCTCCTGCGCCCGAACGGCGACGAGCTGGAGCTCGGCTGCGGCCTCCTTGAGCCCCGCCAGGCGCCAGAGCAGCACGCGCAGCACCAGCCCCAGGAACACCAGGCTCAGCAACACCACGGCCACCACGATCCACGCCACCACGTCAGCAGCCTAACGCGTGCGCCGCGCGGCGCGGACCGCCGTGCCGCCGTGGCCTACGCGTACGCCGCGAGCGCCTGCACCGCGCTGTCGCGCACCGCCTCGGCCAGCTCCGCCGGAGCGACCACGACCACCTGCGGCCCGAGCCCGAGCACCAGCCGGCGCGCCCAGTCCATGTCGTTGACGCGCAGCGAGACCAGCCACTCCTCCGGCGTCACCTCGACCACCGA
Organism: Catellatospora paridis; assembly: GCF_009720365.1. Classification (GTDB taxonomy): domain Bacteria; phylum Actinomycetota; class Actinomycetes; order Mycobacteriales; family Micromonosporaceae; genus Catellatospora; species Catellatospora paridis. Next base: position 86,882 of record NZ_WBZD01000044.1, read on the forward strand.
CTCGCACGGGTAGTACTCGGTGATCCAGCGCCCGCCCCGGCCCACCCGCAGGGTGACCGTCGGCGCGTCCGGGTCGGGCTGGAACACGCCCTCGGCGACGTCACCGGACTGCGCCTCGGCCGGCGGCGCAGCCCGCTCGTCCAGCTCGACCAGCGCGTCGATGCGGTCCACCCGGAACATGCGCACCGCGCCCGCCGAACGGCACCAGGCCTCCAGGTACGAGCGCCCGGACACCGACAGCAGCCGCATCGGGTCCACGACCCTCTCGCTGGACACGTCCCGCGCCGCCGAGTAGTAGCTCAGCCGCAGCGCGTTGCCGCGCTCCAGCGCCGAGCGCAGGTCGGCCAGCCGGTCGTCGTTGCCGGGCAGCCGCACCGCGACCGGCGCGTCGATCTCGCCCGCGGCCTGCTCGATCTTCGTCAGGGCGCGGTGGATCGCGTCCCGGTCGGCCACGCCCGGCGTCTCGGCCAGCATACGCAGCGCCACCACCAGCGCGGTCGCCTCGTCGGGCGTGAGCCGCAGCGGCCGGTCGATACCCGCGTCGTAGGTGATGGTCACCCGGTCCCCGTCGAACGACATGTCGATCAGGTCACCCGGTCCGTAACCCGGCAGGCCGCACACCCACAGCAGCTCCAGGTCCTCGCGCAGCTGCCGCTCGGACACCCCCAGGTCGGCGGCGGCCTCGACCAGCTCGATACCCGGCCGGGCGAGCAGGTAGGGCACCAGGTTCAGCAGCCGGGCGAGCCGGTCGGCGGACGTCTTGGCGCTGCTCATGCCTTCTCCTCGCTGCGCTCGTCGGCGGCATCACCGAGCCTGCTGATTCGCTCGCTCATCAGGCCACCTCCGCCAGCTCGGCGGCGGCGCTCACACCGGCGATCTCGCGCAGCCGGGCGATGGTCGCCTCGCGCACCTCGGCCGGCTCCAGCACCGTCACATCCGCGCCGTAGCCGACCAGCCAGGCGGCGAAGCCGTCCGCGTCGGCGTAGCGCAGCTCCAGCACGTCGCCCTCGGGGGTGGACGTGCAGTTCGCCGCCCAGCGACGCACGCCCGCCGCGCGGCCGGGCCGCACCAGCACCCGGGTGGTGCGGTTGCGCTCCACCGGCCCGGACCAGCGGGCCACGTAGCTGATGAGGTCGAGGTCGGCCGGCGGCTCGAAGGCGCGCTCCTCGCCGACCTGGCGCACCGGGCCGACGATGCGCGACAGCCGGAAGCAGCGCGGCGCGTCGCGGACGGTGTCGTGGCCGACGACGTACCACCGGCCGCGCCAGCAGACCACGCCCCACGGCTGCAGGTGCCGGGTGGTGGGCGCGTCGTCCTCGGGCACCCGGTAGGGGAAGGTCACCTCGCGGCGGGCCCGGGCTGCGCCGGTCAGCGGCTCGAACGCGGCGTCGACGGCGAGCACCGGCTCGACGCCCAGGGTCGCGTGCGGGTCGACGTCGACCCCGCCGGCGCGCAGCTTGGCCAGACCCGAGGTCGCTGCGGCGGCCAGCCCGGCGTGACGCCACAGCCGCGCCGCGACGCCGACCGCGGCGGCCTCGTCGGGCCCCAGCGGGATCGCGGGCAGCGCGTAGTCGCGCCGGGCGATGCGGTAACCGGGCTCGGTGTCGAAGACGCTGGCGGTGCCGGTCTCCAGCGGCACGCCGAGCGCGCGCAGCTCGGCCTTGTCCCGCTCGAACTTGCGCTGGAACGCCTCGTGCTCACGGGCGTCGTCGGCATTGTGCTCGTATCCGGGCACGGTGGCGGCGATCTGCGCGGCGGTCAGGAAGCGCCGCGTGGACAGCAGACAGATCACAAGGTTGACCAGGCGTTCGGTTCGACTGCGCGACACGTCCGCCACGCTAGCAGCGCAAGCGCTCGGAGCGGTAACCGGCAAGCGCCTGTTCCCCCACCCGCGCACCGATTGTCCGACACCTGCTCACCCCCCGTCGGCCACCCCACCACACCCCGTCACGACCCCTCGCCTCGGCACGCCGCCCACCGCCCGCCCCGCCATGACGGCCAGGGCGCGCGTCGGGGCGCGGCCGCTGGGGCGTCGTGGGCGGGGGGCAGCGGGCGGGCCGATAGGGTCGGGGCGTGATTCGGTGGCGGACAGGCACGGTGGAGCGGCTCGGCCGCAGTTGGCACGGCGCGCAGGAACTCACCGTCGCCCTCGTCGCCCGCACCCCCGACGACCCCGCGACGGTACGCGCGCTCGCCTACCCCGACCTGGTCGGGCAGCCCGAAGTCGGCGACGAGGTGCTGCTGAACACGAACGCCCTCGCCCTCGGCCTCGGCACCGGCGGCTACGCCATGGTCGTCGCGCTGCCGGGGCGGCTGCCCGAGGACACACCCGTGCCGGGGCACATCGTCAAGGCCCGCTACAGCCCCCTGCAGACGATCCGGGTGGCCGCCGACGAGGAGGCCTCCCCGCACCGCGCGGTGCTCGCCGCCGCACAGGACCTCGGCGGCATGCCGGTCGTCGTGGCCGACCTGCACTCGGCGCTGCCCGCGATCCTGGCCGGCATCCACGCCGACGCGCCGACCGCCCGGGTGGCCTACCTGCTCACCGACGGCGGCGCACTGGCAGCCGGCTTCTCCCGCACCCTCGACGCGCTGCGCGACCGGCTGGCGGGCACGGTATCGACCGGGCAGGCCTGGGGCGGCGACCTGGAGGCCGTCAACGTGCACACCGGGCTGCTCGCCGCCCGGCACGTGCTGCGCGCCGACATCACCATCCTCAGCCAGGGCCCCGGCAACCTCGGGACGGGTACGGCCTGGGGATTCTCCGGCGTCGCCGCCGGGGAGGCGGTCAACGCCGCAGCCGTGCTCGGCGGACGGCCCGTCGGCGCGCTGCGCATCTCCGACGCCGACCCGCGCCCCCGCCACCGCGGCGTGTCGCACCACAGCCTGACCTCTTTCGGCCGGGTCGCCCTGGCCCCCGCGGACCTCGTGGTCCCGGCTGACCTGCCCGAGCCGCTCGCCACCGACGTCGCCCGCGCCCTGGCGCCCCTCGCGGTCCGCCACCGCATCGTGACCGTGCCCACCACAGGCCTCGACGAGGCACTGCGCGCCGCACCCGTCAAATTGTCGACCATGGGCCGCGACCTGGACGGCGACCACGCCTACTTCCTGGCCTGCGCAGCCGCCGGCCGCCACGCCGCCGCCCTCGCCACCCCCTGAAGGAAGGGCACCTTCTTAACGCCGGGCGTAGAGGAAGGGCACCTTCCCATCCGCCGGAGGCGGCTGAGCTGCGGATTCAGTGGCGCAAGCCGGGCCTACTTGAGGACGACCAGCGCGACCCAGCCGGCGACGAACAGGCCGAGCAGCGCGGCCAGCACCCAGGTCGGCACGGTGTACTCGCCGCGCCGGTTGGCGGAGATCTCGTTGTAGATCTTGTCCCGGCGGCGCTGGACCCAGTTGGATCGCACTTCCTCGCCGGTGCGCTCGACCGATTCGGTCCGCGGATCGTGGTGCTCGCTCATAGTGCAGCGAGCTTAGCCAGCCCCACCCCGCCCCGACCACCGGCCGCCCTGTCCCACCACACCGCCCCACGGACCACCGAGGAAGGGCACCTTCTACATCGCGGAGCGATAAGAAGGTGCCCTTCCTCACGTCACATGCTGGCGATGAGGCGTTCCACGCGCTCGTCGTGGGCGCGGAACGGGTCCTTGCACAGGACGGTGCGCTGGGCCTGGTCGTTCAGCTTCAGGTGGACCCAGTCGACGGTGAAGTCGCGGCGCTTCTCCTGGGCGTGCCGGATGAACTCGCCGCGCAGCCGCGCCCGGGTCGTCTGCGGCGGAGTCTCCTTCGCCTCGAACGTGCGCAGGTCGGTCACCACCCGGTCGACCTTGCCGCGCTTCTCCAGCAGCGGGTAGAGCCCCCGGCCGCGGCGCAGGTCGTGGTACGCCAGGTCCATCTGCGCCACCCGCGGGCTCGACAGCGGCAGATCATGCTTGCGCTGGTACGCCTCGATGACCCGCAACTTGGTCACCCAGTCGATCTCCCGGCCCACGTCGCCCAGGTTGCCCGACTCCACCGCGGTGAGCACCCGGCCCCACAGGTCGATGATCCGCTGCGCGGCGGGGTCGCCGTTGCGGCGCGCCACGAACTCGGTCGCCTTCTCGTGGTAGATCCGCTGGATCTCCAGCGCGCTGGCCTCCTTGCCGCTGGCCAGCCGCACCTTACGGCGCCCGGTGATGTCGTGCGACACCTCCCGGATGGCCCGGATCGGGTTCTCCAGCGCCAGGTCGGGCATGGCCACCCCGGTCTCGATCATCCGGAGCACCAGGTCCGCGCTGCCCACCTTCAGCAGCGTGGTGACCTCGTTCATGTTCGAGTCGCCGACGATCACGTGCAGCCGCCGGTAACGCTCGGCGTCGGCGTGCGGCTCGTCCCGGGTGTTGATGATCGGCCGCGACCGGGTGGTCGCCGAGGAGACGCCCTCCCAGATGTGCTCGGCCCGCTGCGACAGGCAGTAGACCGCCCCTCGCGGGGTCTGCAGCACCTTGCCCGCACCGCAGATCAGCTGCCGCGTCACCAGGAACGGGATCAGCACGTCCGCCAGCCGGCCGAACTCCCCGTGCCGCGACACCAGGTAGTTCTCGTGGCAGCCGTAGGAGTTGCCCGCCGAGTCGGTGTTGTTCTTGAAGAGGTAGATCTCACCTGCGATCCCCTCGTCGTGCAGCCGCTTCTCCGCGTCGACGAGCAGACCCTCCAGGATCCGCTCCCCGGCCCGGTCGTGCGCCACCAGGTCGACCACCGAATCGCACTCGGGGGTCGCGTACTCGGGGTGGGAACCGACGTCTAGGTAGAGGCGTGCGCCGTTGCGCAGGAACACATTGCTGGACCGTCCCCATGAGACGACCCGACGGAAGAGGTAGCGCGCCACCTCATCGGGCGACAGCCGTCGCTGTCCCCGATAGGTGCAGGTGACGCCGTACTCGGTCTCGAGTCCGAAGATTCGTCGGTCCATACACAGACACTAGCCGCCCGAACGCCCAAGGTCACTCTCGTACGGTCTGACGTCGCCGGTGTAATCGCGACGGATCCCCGACCACCGCCGCAACCGCAGGTCGCGCACGGGTCGCCACGGAACGTGACTTCAACTTCCGTTGTCAGGAAACTCGGGCCACCGGCGGCGCGGGCTTCCTCGGCGCCCCATCACGTGCGCACCCGGCTCGCCACGCCCGGCGGCCACACCCCGCAGACCACCCACCGCGGCGACCCACCCTCGGCAACGAGCTGACGCCCGTGCCTACTCGGCACGGGCGTCAGCTCGTCTGATCGTCGGGCGCGGCTACTCCGCCGCGGGCGGTTCCGTCTTGGGCGGCTCGGCCTTCGGCGCCTCCGCCTTAGGCGTATCAGCCTTCGGCGCATCAGCCTTCGCCGGGTTCACCAGCGCGGTCAGCGCCGCGCCCGTCACGCGCCGGAACTTGCGGCCCGGCCGGGCCCGCTCCAGCACCGCGACCTCCAGCTGCTCGGGAGCCAGCGTACGCGCCGCGCCGCCCTCGCCACCGACGCTGCTCAGCGCCTTGACCGCCAGCTTCAGCGCGTCGCCGAGGGTATGCGACACGCTGTGCTCAGCGCGCAGAATGTTGCCGATCGCCTCGGCCTGCCCGCCCATCGCCATGAACCCCGGCTCGTCCTGCACCGAGCCGTCATAGGTCAGCCGGTACAGCTCGTCGTGCTCCGGCGCGGTCCCCACCTCGGCGACGCAGATCTCCACCTCGTACGGCTTGCCCTGCTCGCTGAAGATCGAGCCCAGGGTCTGCGCGTACGCGCTGGCCAGCGCCCGCCCGGTGACGTCCCGGCGGTCGTAGGAGTAACCCCGCAGGTCGGCCATGCGCACGCCGGCGTTGCGGAGGTTCTCGAACTCGTTGTAGCGGCCCACGGCCGCGAACCCGATCTTGTCGTAGATCTCGCTCACCTTGTGCAGCGTGGTGGAGAGGTTCTCCGCCACGAACAGCACACCACCGGCGTACGTCAGCACGACCACGCTGCGACCGCGCGCGATGCCCTTGCGGGCGTACTCCGAGCGGTCCCGCATGATCTGCTCAGGCGAGGCGTAGAACTGCATGGCCACGGCGTGTCTTCTCCTTATGGAGTTTCGGGAGAGCGGATGAGGGTCAGGCGCCCGGCTGCAGAGCCCGCGCCGCGATGACGGTCTGGGCCATGGCCGCCGTCTCCTCGTCGGTCAGGCGCTGCGTGCCCTCTGCCGTCGCGGTCATGACCACGGGGAAGATCTTGCGGATGACGTCGGGGCCGCCGGTGGCGGTGTCGTCGTCGGCCGCGTCGAACAGCGCCTCCACCGCGAGCTGCGCCGCCTCGGCGATACCCAGCCCCTGCTTGTAGCGCTTCTTCAGCGACGACTTCGCGAACAGCGAACCGGAGCCGATCGCGTCGTAGCCGCCGTGCTCCTCGTACAGGCCCCCGGCGATGTCGAAGCTGAAGATGCGCCCCACCTTGCCGGGCGTCTTCGCGTCGAGGTCGAACCCGGCGAACAGCGGGATCACGGCCAGCCCCTGCATGGCCGCGCCGAGGTTCTGCCGGATCATCGTGGCCAGCCGGTTGGCCTTGCCGTCGAGCGAGAGCATCGCGCCCTCGATCTTCTCGTAGTGCTGCAGCTCCACCTGGAACAGTCGCATCAGCTCGATGCCGACGCCGGCCGTGCCCGCGATGCCGATCAGCGAGTACGGGTCGGCGGGGTGCACCTTCTCGATGTCGCGGCTCGCGATGAGGTTGCCCATGGTGGCGCGCCGGTCACCGGCCATCACGACGCCCTCGTTCGTGCTGATCGCGACGATCGTGGTGGCGTGGGGGGCCAGGTCGGCGTTCATGCCCGCGGGCAGGGTCCGTCGGCCGGGCAGCATCTCCGGCGCGACCTGGGTCAGGAAGTCCGTGAAAGACGACGTTCCCGGCGTGGTGAAACTAGCTGGTAGACGCCCGGGTGAACCAAGACCAGCTGACACGCTGTCTCCTTCAGATACTCGATCGCCCTGGCAAGTGACTGGTCGTTGTCCTTGAACTGTCCAAGACCGCCGTTGCAGTTGAAACACAGGATGCCACGTACGTTACCGAATTCATGGTCATGGTCAACGTGCTCGGGGTCCGGTGCGCCGCAGATGGCGCACACGCCGCCCTGCCACGCGAGCCGCGTCTCGAAGTCCTCCTGCGTCATGCCGTACCGACGCCGGAGGTGGTATTCGCGTGTACTGCCGTGGTGCTTTTCCTTAGTTGTCACACCTCGCCGATTGTGGCAATCAAGGCAGTAGGAGTGCAGCCCGCTGGCTTTCGTCCGCGACTTGGCGAACTCTGCGATCGGCTTGATCTGAGCACAGTCCGGACACCACTTGGCACCATCGGGCACCTCACGGTCTGCCTTCTTCTGCGGAGCGACACCGTTGGCCCGGCGGTAGCCCTCCAGCCGCGCCCTGGTACAGGATCGGCAGTAGTAGCTGCGACCGTCGGGCCGACTTTTGTTGCTGTAGAACTGGCTGCTGGAGAGCATCCGTTCGCACTGGGGACACTTCTTCTGCGCCTCATCCGGTGAAACGGACATTCGGGACTATTCCCCCCCTTTTTGAACATAGCCCCTAATGAATTCCTCGGCGTTCTCCTCGAGGACGGCGTCGATCTCGTCGAGGATGTCGTCGACGTCCTCGCCGATCTTCTCGACGCGCTCGGCAACCTCGGGGTTCACCTCGGGCGCGACCGACTCGGCCTCCTGCTCACCTTTCGAGCGGCCCGACTGTGACTGTCCACCGTCCTGCGTGGCCATCTGCGCCTCCCTGACGTCGCCTGTGGGCCTTAAACGTAGCGCGCGGGACCGACGAAAGCGATCACCCGGCGGTGATCACTTCAAGAAGATCCTTTGCGCTGGGGCAACGGTCGAAAAGCGCGCCGACGTGTTTCTTCGTGCCGCGCTCGGGCTCCATCATGGGCACCCTGACCAGGGCCTCGCGGCCCACGTCGAAGATGACCGAGTCCCAGCTCGCGGCGACCACTTCGGACGCGTACTTGGCCAGGCAGCGACCGCGGAAGTACGCCCGCGTGTCGTCCGGCGGCTCGGTCATCGCGGCGCGGGTCGACTCGGGGTCCAGCAGCGTCTTCATCGCGCCGCGGGCCACCAGGCGGTGGTAGAGGCCCTTCTCCGGGCGCACGTCGCTGTACTGCAGGTCGACGAGCTGGAGCTTGGACGACGCCCAGCCCAGGTTCTCCCGCTCGCGGTAGCCCTCGAGCAGGCGCAGCTTGGCCACCCAGTCCAGCTCGTCGGCGAGCTGCATCGGGTCGTCGCCGAGCCGGCTCAGCACGCTCTCCCAGCGCTCGAGCACGTCGCGGGTCTGCTCGTCAGTGTCGGCGCCGGTGCGTGCCTCGACGAAGGCGTGTGCCCGCTCGAAGAAGGCCCACTGCAGGTCGAGTGCGGTGAGCCGGCGGCCGTCGCGCAGCCGCATGGTGTGCTTGAGGGTCGGGTCGTGGCTGACCGCGCGCAGCTCGGCGACGGGGTCGGCGATGCCGAGGTCGGCGGTGAGCGCCTTCTCCTCGATCATGGTGAGGATGAGCGCGGTGGTGCCGACCTTGAGGTAGGTCGAGATCTCCGACAGGTTCGCGTCACCGATGATCACGTGCAGGCGGCGGTACTTGTCCGCGTCGGCGTGCGGCTCGTCGCGGGTGTTGATGATGGGCCGCTTCAGCGTGGTCTCCAGGCCCACCTCGACCTCGAAGAAGTCGGCGCGCTGGGTGATCTGGAACCCGGCCTGGCTGCCGTCCTGGCCGATGCCGACCCGGCCGGCGCCGCAGAAGATCTGCCGCGTCACGAAGAACGGGGTCAGGTACGTGACGATGTCCGCGAAGGGGGTCTGCCGGCGCATGAGGTAGTTCTCGTGCGCGCCGTACGAGGCGCCCTTGTTGTCGGTGTTGTTCTTGTAGAGGTGGATCTGGTGGCTGCCCGGGATGGTCGCGGCGCGGCGTGCGCCCTCGGCCATCACCTGCTCGCCGGCCTTGTCCCAGCGCACCACGTCGAGTGGGTTGGTCACCTCGGGGGTGGAGTACTCCGGGTGGGCGTGGTCGACGTAGAGCCGGGCGCCGTTGGTCAGGATGACGTTGGCCAGGCCCAGGTCCTCGTCGGCGAGCGCCTCCGCCGGGTCGTACGCCGCGCCGGTGTAGCTGAAGCCCCGCGCGTCGCGCAGCGGCGACTCCTCCTCGTAGTCCCAGCGGGCACGGCCGCCGCGGGCCAGTTCGGGGCGGGCCCCGTAGGCGTTCACGACCTGGGACGAGGTCACCATCGGGTTGGCCCCGGGCTGTCCCGGTACGGAGATCCCGTACTCGATCTCGGTACCCATGATCCGCCGCACGCTCATGCAACGAAGCCTCTCACACCCTGACCGGTGAGACGAGGAGAGCATCCGTGTTCGGGCCAGCCTGGGAGGTTCAGCGCCTTTCGTACACCCGCATGCCACCTGCGATCGCCACCCTCCCGCGGGCGGCGGGCGACCGGGATACCATCCCCGTTCTGTACTCGGCACTGCAATGAAGGACCCCGCGATGACCCCTCCGACGCTGTCTGTCGTAATCCCCATGTACAACGAGCAGGAGGTGCTCCCCCTGCTCATCGCGCGGCTGCGCCCGCTGCTGGACGGAGCCGGGCTGGACTACGAAGTCGTGGCGGTCGACGACGGCAGCTCGGACGCGACCGCGCCGATGCTGCTGCTGGCCTGCCGGGAGTGGGCGCGGCTGCGGGTGGTGCGGCTGCGGCGCAACAGCGGCCACCAGGCGGCCCTGACCGCGGGCCTGCACCGGGCGCGGGGCGAGTACGTGGCGAGCATCGACGCGGATCTGCAGGACCCGCCGGAGAAGATCCTGGAGATGCTGGCGCTGGCGCGGGCCGAGTCGCTGGACATCGTGTACGGGGTGCGCGACGACCGGACCACGGACACGTTCTTCAAGCGGCACACCGCGCAGGCCTACTACCGGGTGATGCGGCGGCTGGTCGGCAAGAAGGTGCCGCACAACGCGGGCGACTTCCGGCTGCTGAGCCGGGCCGCGGTGGAGGCGCTGCGCACGATGCCGGAGAGCCAGCCGGTGTACCGGCTGCTGGTGCCGTGGCTGGGCTTCCCGAGCGGCGAGGTGACCTACCGCCGGGACGTGCGTGCCGCGGGCAGCACGAAGTATCCGCTGAGCAAGATGGTCAAGCTGGCGATCGACAGCATCACGAACTTCTCCGCCGCGCCGCTGCGCCTGGCGACCTGGTCGGGGCTGCTGAGCTTCTTCGCGTGCTTCGTGCTCGGCTGCTACAGCGTGGCGCGTTTCGTCATGCACGACACGGTCAGCGGCTGGACGTCGCTGTTCACCGCGATCCTGTTCCTGGGCGGGGTGCAGCTGCTGTGCCTGGGCCTGCTGGGTGAGTACATGGGCCGGTTGTACGCCGAGGTCAAGGGCCGTCCGACGTACATCGTCGGGTACGACTCGGCGGAGGCTGCCGAGCCGGTCCTCGCGCGCTGACCGCGGCCCGCGGACGGCGATGGCGCCCGCCCCGGAAGGGGACGGGCGCCATCTTTGCGCCTGCGGTCAGAGGTACTGACCGGTGTTGCTGGCGGTCTCGATCGACCGGCCCGACTCGGTGCCCTTGCCGCCGGAGACCAGCGTGCGGATGTAGACGATCCGCTCGCCCTTCTTGCCGGAGATGCGGGCCCAGTCGTCGGGGTTGGTGGTGTTCGGCAGGTCCTCGTTCTCGCGGAACTCGTCCAGGCAGGCGTCCAGCAGGTGCTGGAGGCGCAGGCCCTTCTTGCCCGAGGACAGGAACTCCTTGATCGCCATCTTCTTGCCGCGGTCCACGATGTTCTGGATCATGGCGCCGGAGTTGAAGTCCTTGAAGTAAAGGACCTCCTTGTCACCGTTGGCGTAGGTGACCTCCAGGAAGCGGTTCTCCTCGGTCTCCGAGTACATCCGCAGCACCACCGAATTGATCATCGCGTGCACGCACGCCTCGGCGGAGCCACCGTGCTCGGCCAGGTCGTCCGGAGACAACGGCAGGCCGGTCAGGATGTACTTGCTGAAGATGTCCTTGGCCGCTTCGGCGTCCGGACGCTCGATCTTGATTTTGACGTCGAGTCGCCCCGGCCGCAGGATGGCCGGGTCGATCATGTCCTCGCGGTTCGAGGCGCCGATGATGATGACGTTCTCCAGGCCCTCGACACCGTCGATCTCGCTGAGCAGCTGGGGAACGATGGTGTTCTCCACGTCCGAGGAGACACCCGAGCCACGGGTACGGAAGATCGAGTCCATCTCGTCGAAGAACACGATCACCGGCGTGCCTTCCGAGGCCTTCTCCCGGGCCCGCTGGAAGATCAGCCGGATGTGCCGCTCGGTCTCGCCGACGTACTTGTTGAGCAGCTCCGGACCCTTGATGTTGAGGAAGTAGCTGGTCTTCTTCTCCTCGCCGCGCCGCTCGGCGATCTTCTTGGCCAGGGAGTTCGCGACCGCCTTGGCGATCAGCGTCTTGCCGCAGCCGGGAGGACCGTAGAGCAGCACGCCCTTCGGCGGGCGCAGCTGGTGCTCGCGGAACAGCTCCGCGTGCAGGAAGGGCAGCTCCACGGCGTCGCGGATCTGCTCGATCTGGGAGACCAGGCCACCGATGTCGTGGTAGTCGACGTCCGGCACCTCCTCCAGAACCAGGTCCTCGACCTCGCTCTTGGGGATGCGCTCATAGGCGTATGCGGACCGGGGTTCGATCATGAGGGAGTCGCCGGACTTCAGCGCACCGCCGATCAGGCCCTCCGCCAGGAGGACGATCCGCTCCTCGTCGGCGTGCGAGACGACCAGTGCCCGGTCGCCCCCGTCGAGGATCTCCTTCAACGTCACCACCTCGCCGGCCCGCTCGAAACCGAGCGCGTCGACGATGTTGAGGGCGTCGTTGAGGAGCACCTCCTGTCCCCGTTGCAGCGCATCGACGTCAAGCGACGGCGACACTGCCACCCTCAGCTTGCGCCCGCCCGTGAAGACGTCCACCGTGCCGTCCTCGTGCCGCGCGAGGAAGACGCCGTACCCGCTGGGCGGTTGCGCCAGCCGGTCGATCTCCTCCTTGAGCGTCACGATCTGGGCGCGCGCCTCCTTGAGCGTGGCCACCAACCGCTCGTTGTTCTCCGTGAGCCGCGACAGCTGGGCCTGGGTCGCGGCGAGCCGCTCCTCCAGTTGCCTCACGTGCCGCGGGCTCTCACTCAACTTGCGCCGCAACAGGGCGAGCTCCTCTTGCAGGAACGCGACCTGAGTGGAGAGATCGTTGGCTTCCTTCTCCCACCGCGCGGCGCGCGCATCCGCGTCGTCGCTCTTTGCCACGTCCCACCTCCCCGGGGGTGTCCTCCCGCCGGTCCTACCTCGTTCGGCCGACGTTTAGGGTGCTCCTAACACTAGCGGCTGATCGCCTCAGTTGAACCCTCCCGACACCCCCGTACCCAGAACTCGATCGAGAATCTGCCCTGTCGGCCGACCTCCCCCGGATCCGCTCGGAGCGGGGCGCTAGGGTCGGACACGTGAGTGAGCTGAGGGTGCGAGTGGATCAGGACCTCTGCACGGGCGACGGCCTGTGCGTGCAGTACGCCCCCGAGGTGTTCGAGTTCGACGTCGACGGCCTCGCGTACGTGAAGGGCGACGACGGGGAACTGCTGCTCAGCCCGGGTGCGACCGTCGAGATTCCGGCCCATCTGCGCCTGGAGGTCATCGATGCCGCCCAGGAGTGCCCCGGCGAGTGCATCCACATCCAGCGCACCCATGACGGGGAACCCCTGTCCGAGGAAGAACGCGCCACGCTCCGCTGACCTTCCCCCGTCCCACCATCCGGACACCCGGACCCCCGCCGTCACCCACCGCCCCCGGGCCGGTGTCCATGATCGGCGTTTCGTGTCGGAAAGTACGGTCTGACCGCACTTTCCGACACGAACCAGCGATCTCCACCCGGCGGCGGGTCAGCGGCCTGGCGGCGCGGCGGCCGTCAGAGCATCGGGCGGCCGGCGAGGGATGCGACCAGCTGGGCGAACTCCTCCAGCCGGGCGATCTGGCCGGAGCCGCCGTCTTCGAGGGTCTTGCCGAAGCGGAGCGCGTCCTGGCGGACCACGTGCTGCGGGTCGTCCAGCGGATGGCCGTTGCTGGACTCGTCCAGCGAGCTGAGCAGCAGGTACACGTCGACGCTGTCAACGCGCAGGTGGTTGCCGGCGGTGCGGCTGAGGCGCCGGCGGCAGCCGACCTCGGTGATGACCGACAGCGGGACCACCCGCAGCGACGAGATCATCGAGCCGGCGGGCCCGTCCCCGGGGGCCGTGTCCTCGCCGTGCCACAGCAGCAGCCGGGAGCCGTCGCAGACGACGACCTCCTGCCACACGCCGTTGAACTCGTTGACGAATCGCTCCAGCGTGAACCCGAGCACCTGGGTGCCGCGCAGGACGCCCTCCAGGGCGTCCAGCGCGACCTCCGGATCACGCAGGTATGCCCGGGCCGCGCTGTCCAGGTCCGGGTACGGCGACCAGTCGGGGAACACGGCCGAGGGCACGTTCACGGGTGTCTCTCCTACTCCCAGACCTCGTCGGCGACAGCGCCGGCGTCGGGTGTCTCAGCGGGGGCGGCGGCCTTCTTGCGCAGCTCGTACGCCTCGCGGCCCTTGCTCGGCTTGCGGCGGCGCGGCGGCGCGGTGACCCCGGGGGCCAGCTTGCGGGCGCGGACCAGGAACGCGGTGTGCGCGATCATGCGGTGGTCCGGGCGGACGGCCAGGCCGTCGGCGTGCCAGTCGCGCACCAGCGACTCCCAGGCCAGCGGCTCGGTGAAGCCGCGCTCGCGCAGCGCTTCGACCAGCTCGGACAGCTGCGGCGTGGTGGCCACGTAGCCGATGAACACGCCACCGGGCAGCAGGCACCGCTCGACCATGTCGAGGGCCGCCCACGGGGTGAGCATGTCCAGGATGATCCGGTCGAAACCGGTCTCGGTGTTGTCCGCGACGTCGCCGACGTTCAGGTGCCACGACGGCTGCAGCGGGTCGGCGGGCTTGCCGTCGTCCGCCCAGGTGCTGCCGAACCAGTTCTGCACGTTCTTGCGGGCCACCGCGGCGAAGTCGTCACGCAGCTCGTAAGACCACAGCTGCCCCTGCGACCCCACCGCGCGCAGCAGCGAGCAGGACAGCGCGCCCGAGCCGACGCCCGCCTCCAGCACCTTCGCACCGGGGAAGACGTCGCCCATGGCCACGATCTGTGCCGCGTCCTTGGGGTAGATCACCTGCGCGCCGCGCGGCATGGACAGCACGTAGTCGGCCAGCAGCGGGCGCAGCGCCAGGTAGGCGGTGCTGCCCGAGGAGTGCACGACGCTGCCGTCGGGCAGGCCGATGAGGTCGTCGTGGGCGAGGATGCCGCGGTGGGTGTGGAAGGCCTTCCCGGGCTCCAGCACGATGGTGTGCATGCGGTTCTTCGGGTCGGTCAGCTGCACCCGGTCGCCGGCGACGAAGTTGCCGCGTCGCGCGGGCTGAACGTGGGGAGTCGCTTGGGGCGCCGCGAGAGCGGCGGCGCCCCGGGACGAGCCATGTTCATTCGTCGGTTCGGTCATGATCCGTCAGGTTCCTGTCTCACGTCAGTCTGCGGCTTTGAGCGCCGCGGGGTCGAGCACCTGCACCACGTCCATGACGGTGAGCACGCCCAGCACATTCTCCCCGTCGACCACGAGGTAAGGAGTGGCCGGGTCCCCCCGCAAGAGCTTGATCACGTCCGCGCCGCGGGCGCCCGAGGGGATGGTGGCCACCGCGTCGATGGCGCGGGCCAGCGTCTCCACGGTCACCCAGGGCCTGCGCTGCTCCGGCACGGCCGCCGCGCGCTCCGGCACGACCAGGGCGATCAGTCGCCCGTCCGGGTCCGCGACGCCCAGCACCGGGGCGGTGTGCCCGGCCTCGGCCGCGCGCCGGCTCGCCTCGGCCAGCGAGGTGCCGGTCGGCACCGTGAACAGCGGCCGGGCCAGGCGCACCGGGTCGACCAGCGGGTAGCGCGAGCGCACCCGGGCGGTCATCACCGCGCCCGCCGCGCCCTGCCAGATGCTGAACGCGACGAACAGGCCGACCAGCACCCCGGCCAGCTGGTACCAGCCGGTGAAGTAGAGCCACACCGAGATCAGCACGGTGGCCACCGCGACGACCCGGCCCGACCAGCCCGCCACCATCAGGCCCGCGTCCCGGTCGCCCTTGATGCCCCAGACCACGGCTCGCAGCGCCCGGCCGCCGTCCAGCGGCCAGCCTGGCAGCGCGTTGTAGATCGCGACGATGATGTTGCACAGCGCGAGCTGGAAGGCGATCTGGTCGGCGATGGTGCCGTTGGGCAGCAGCAGCGTGGCGATCACCGAGCCGATGCCGAGCAGCGCGGACACGGCGGGCCCGGCCAGCGCGGTGGCCAGCTCGACGCCGGGCCGCGGGGAGTCGTGGTCGAACTCGGTGTAGCCGCCGAGCAGGTCCAGGGTGATGCCCTTGACGCCGATGCCGTAGTGGCGGGCCGTCAGCGCGTGGCCGAGTTCGTGTAACAACACCGACAGCAGCAGGCAGGCCACGAAGCCGAGCCCGGCCAGGTAACGCGCCGCGCCTTCCAGGTGGAGCGTCTCGCCGAGACGGTCGGCGTACCAGACGGTGATCAGCACCGACATGATCACCCAGGAGACGCTCAGACGCAGCGGAAAGCCGAGGATGCGGCCGACCTGGAAGCCGGATTTCCGCTCGCCACGCGAAGCGGACTTGGGTGTCGAATCGCTCACGACGTCGTCTCCATCGTGACCATGCTATGTCGTGCGGCGAGCTCGGCCCCGTCGTACCGCTCCCCTAACCTGTGGGTCATGACCGAGCAGGCACGTCTCCCCCTCCCCTCGCTGTCGCCGTCCCGTGCGGCCGACTTCAAGACCTGTCCCCTGCTCTACCGGTTCCGCAGCATCGACCGCATTCCCGAGCAGCCGACCCCCGAGCAGGTGCGCGGCACGCTGGTGCACGCGGTGCTGGAGAAGCTGTTCGACTCCCCCGCGGCCCAGCGCACCCGGCCGGTCGCCGAGGAGATGGTCACGCCGCAGTGGGAGCGGCTGGTCGAGGAGCAGCCAGAGCTGGCGACCCTGTTCGACGCCGAGGAGTCGATGAGCCGCGAGGAGTTCCTGTCCTCGGCCACCGACCTGCTCGGCGGCTACTTCGCGGTGGAGGACCCGCGGCGGCTGGAGCCGGCCGAGCGCGAGCAGCTCATCGAGGCCGTGCTCGGCGCCGAGGGCGAGCAGCAGCTGCTGATCCGCGGTTACATCGACCGGCTCGACGTGTCCCCGGACGGCGCGATCCGGGTGGTCGACTACAAGACCGGCGGCGCGCCGCGCGAGGCGTTCGAGGCGCGGGCGCTGTTCCAGCTGAAGTTCTACGCGCTGGTGCTGTGGCGCACCCGGGGCGTGGTGCCGCGGGTGCTGCGGCTGCTCTACCTCAAGGACGCCGAGGTGTGCGACTACACCCCGGACGCCGAGGAGCTGACCCGGTTCGAGAAGACGCTGTTCGCGCTGTGGAAGGCGATCGAGACCGCGACCACCGCGCAGGACTTCCGGCCCAAGCCCAGCAAGCTGTGCGCGTGGTGCAGCCACCAGCAGCGCTGCCCGGAGTTCGGGGGCACCATGCCGCCGTTCCCGCAACAGGTGACGGTGCAGACGGTCGACAGCCGGCAGGCCCGGCTGGCCGCGGCCCAGCCCGAGGCGTGACCCGACCAGGTAGCCTGCCCGCGTGCCCCTGACCCCGCTGACGCAGCGCCTGAGCTGGTGGAAGCCTGCCTGGTGGACGCCGCTGCGCGCGGACGCGGCGCTGGCCGCCGGGCTGTTCGGGGTGCAGGTGCTGCTGGCGTACGCCCAGCCGGGCTGGCGGATGCGGACCGACCTGACCACGGTGCTGTGGAGCGCGGTCACCCTGCTGCCGGTGGTGATCCGCCGCACCCACCTGTGGCTCGCGATCGGCGCGACCGCGGCGTTCACCGCGGTCGGCCTGCTGTGGCCGGACTCGCTGCTGGGCGGGCAGGGCGTCGCGCTGTGGGTGCTGGCCTACACCGCGGCGGCGCACCAGCGCTGGTGGCGGGCCCTGCTCGGCACCGCGGCGCTGTGGCTGGTCAACGACCTGATCTGGGTCTGGGCGTACCAGCACGACTTCATGGTCGCCGCCGACGGCACCAAACTGATCTCGATGTCCGCGGGCATCGTCATCAACCTCGTGGTGATGGTGATCACCTTCCTGATCGGGCGCACCGTGCGGGCACACCGGGAGGCGTCGGCGGCGCTGGCCGAACGGGCCCTGGCCGCCGAGGGCAGCCGGCAGGCGCACGCCGAGCAGGCGGTCGCCGAGGAGCGCCGGCGGATCGCCCGGGAGCTGCACGACGTGGTGGCCCACCACGTCAGCGTGATCGGCGTGATGTCCACCGGCGCGCGGCGCATGCTGCACCGCGACCCGGCCGCCGCCGACGAGGCCCTGGCGACCATCGAGCAGACCAGCCGCACCACCCTGCGCGAGCTGCGCCGGCTGCTGTTCGTGCTGCGCTCCGAGGGCGCCCGGGACGACGACGCCGACCGCAGCCCGCAACCGGGCCTGTCCGCGCTGCGCACGCTGGTCGAGCAGGTCTGCGAGGCGGGGCTGTCCACCTCGCTGCGGGTCGACGGCGAGCTGGGCGAGGTCGACCCGGGCGTGGCGCTGACGGCGTACCGGATCGTGCAGGAGGCGCTGACCAACGCGCTCAAGCACGCCGGGCCGGCGCGGGCCGAGGTGCGGCTGACCGTCGACGGCCGGCTGCTGACGATCGAGGTGTTCGACACCGGCCGGGGACCGTACGCGCGTACCCTGTCCGCGGACGGGATCACGATCGGCGCGGTCACCGGCCACGGCCTGCTCGGCATGCGCGAGCGCGTCGCGGTGTACGGCGGCACCCTGCGCACCGGGCCCCGGCCCGGCGGCGGGTTCCGGGTGCACGCGCGGATCCCCATCGAACAGGCAGGGGCGGCCGGCGCGGCGGCCCCCGAGGCGGAAGCGGAGGTCGCAGGGTGACGGTGGTGGCGTGGTGAAGCCGATCCGGGTGCTGCTCGCCGACGACCAGCCCCTGCTGCGCAGCGGTTTCCGGATGGTGCTGGGCGCCGAGCCGGATCTGGACATCGTCGGCGAGGCCGCCGACGGCGCGGAGGCCGTGGACCTGGCCCGGCGGCTGCTGCCCGACGTGGTGCTGATGGACGTGCGCATGCCGCGCCGGGACGGGGTGGCCGCCACCCGGGACATCACCGCGGCGAAGCTGCCGGTGCACGTGCTCATCCTGACCACGTTCGACCTGGACGACTACGTGGTCGGCGCGCTGCGCGCCGGGGCCAGCGGCTTCCTGGCCAAGGACGTGCCCGCCGACGAGCTGGTGGCCGCGATCCGCACCGTCGCCGCGGGCGAGGCGGTGGTCGCGCCGCGGATCCTGCGCCGCCTGCTGGACCGCTTCGCCGGGCTGCTGCCCGACCCGGACGCGACCGTGCCGCACTCGCTGAGCACGCTGACCGAGCGCGAGCGCGAGGTGCTGGTGAACGTGGCCCGCGGACTGTCCAATGCGGAGATCGCGCGGGCGCTGACGGTGAGCGAGACCACGGTCAAGACGCACGTCGGGCACATGCTTACCAAGCTGGGATTACGTGACCGGGTGCAGGCCGTGGTGCTGGCCTACGAGACCGGCCTGGTACGACCCGGCTCTACTACCTGAGGAGGAGGCCGCCGCCCGCAAGACCGTCCCGAGGTCTGAGGGAGGGGTGGACAGGCGCTGACAGCCTGTGGGGCATGACTTCTCCGGTAATCGACACACCCGCCGCGGGCGCCGGCGCCGCGGCCCGCGCGGCAGATCTTTGGAAGGTGTACGGCTCGGGCGAGGCGCAGGTGATCGCCCTGCGCGGGGTGAGCGTCGAGCTCGAACGCGGCCGGTTCACCGCCATCATGGGCCCCTCCGGCAGCGGCAAGTCCACCCTGATGCACTGCATGGCGGGCCTGGACTCGGCCACCCGGGGCCACCTCACGATCGGCGACACGGCCCTGAACGGGCTGGGCGACGCGGGCCTGACCCGGCTGCGCCGGGAGAAGGTCGGCTTCATCTTCCAGCAGTTCAACCTGCTGCCGACGCTGACTGCGGAGGAGAACATCCTGCTCCCGCTGGCCATCGCCGGGCGCAAAGCGGACCCGCAGTGGTTCCAGACCGTCATCGACACCGTCGGCCTCGGCGACCGGCTCGGCCACCGCCCCAACCAGCTCTCCGGCGGCCAGCAGCAGCGCGTCGCGTGCGCCCGCGCGCTCGTGTCGCAGCCCGAGGTCATCTTCGCCGACGAGCCGACCGGCAACCTGGACAGCCGGTCCGGTGCGGAGATCCTGAGCTTTTTGCGCCGCAGCGTCACCGAGCACGGCCAGACCATCGTCATGGTCACCCATGACGCGAACGCGGCCAGCTACGCCGACCGGGTCATCTTCCTGGCCGACGGGCAGATCGTCGACGAGCTGCTCGAACCGACCGCCGACGCGGTGCTGGACCGGATCAAGCGCCTGGACGTCATGTCTTCGCCAACGGCTCGTCCCGACGGCCCGCCTGGACAGCGGACCGTCGAGGACTCCCCGTCAGCGACCGCCACGGGGGCCACGGAATGATCAAGGCCAGCCTCCGCGGCCTGCTGCAGCGCAAACTGCGCCTGTCGCTGGCCGTCTTCGCCATCGTGCTGTCGGTGGCGTTCCTGGCCGGCAGCCTGGTGCTGTCGGACACCCTGAACGCGCGGTTCACCGCCCTGTTCAGCACCATCAACCAGAACGTGTCGGTGGTGGTGCAGGCCAAGGACCCGCAAGCGGTCGAGCCTGCCCGGCTGACCGACGCGCAGCTGCGCGCCCTGTCCGAGGTCGACGGCGTCAGGGCGGTCTCGCCGGACGTCAGCGCCCAGGGCGTGATCCCGTTCCGGGCCACCGACGGCGAGCCGGTCAGCGCCGACGCGGCGCTCGGCTTCGGCGTGGACGGCAACGACGACCCGCTGGGCCTGGTCGAGCTGCGCGAGGGCCGCTGGCCGACCGCCGAGGGCGAGGTCGCGATCACCGCGCACACCGCCGAGCTGGCCAAGGTCAAGCGCGGCGAGCAGTTGAAGGTGTACCTGCCGGTGCTCAACGAGCCGCGCACGTTCACCGTGGTCGGCGTGGCCGGCTACTCCGGCGGCCGGGACAGCCTCGCCGGCGAGGTCGTGGTCATGTTCCAGCAGTCGTTCGCGCAGCAGACCTTCTACGGCGCGACCGGCCTCTACGGCGGCGCGTCCTTCGCCGCCGAGGAGGGCGTCAGCGACGACGCGCTCAAGCAGCGGATCGCCGCTCAGCTGCCGGACGGGTTCAAGGCGCTGACCGGGCAGGAGAGCAGCGAGGAGCAGTCGGCGCAGGTCGGCGTGCTGTTCGACGTGTTCAAGTACATCCTGATCGGGTTCGCGGTGGTCGCGGGTGTGGTCGGCATCTTCCTGATCTTCAACACCTTCAACATCATCGTCGCGCAGCGCACCCGGGAGCTGGCGCTGCTGCGTGCGCTGGGCGCCGGGTGGGGTCAGGTCGCCGGCTCGGTGCTGCTGGAGGCGCTGGTGGTCAGCCTGGTCGGCGCGACCGTCGGCCTCGCCGCCGGCATCGGCGTCGCCGCGGCGGGCGAGGCGGCGATCACCAGCGAGGTGGCGCTGCCCAGTGCCGGGCTGGTCGTCGCGCCGCTGACGGTGATCCTGGCGTACCTGCTGGGTGTCGTGGTGACGCTGGTGGCCGCGTTCGTGCCCGCGGTGCGGGCCTCGTCGGTGCCGCCGGTCGCCGCCATGCGCGACGTGGTGCGCCCCGACAAGTCGCTGACCGCACTGTCGATCGTCGGCGCGGTGTTCGCGCTGCCCGGCGTCGGCCTGGTGCTGTTCGGCGCGTTCGCCGACCTGGGCGGCACCGCGTTCCTGGTGCTGCTCGGCGGCGCGGTGCTGGTGTTCATCGGGGCGCTGCTGCTGTCGCCGCTGCTGGCCCGCCCGATCGTGCGAGGGCTGGGCGCGCTGGTCGGCCGGGGCTCCGCGGGCAATCTCGGGGTGCGCAACGCGGCGCGCAACCCGCGCCGCACCGCCGTCACCGCCGCCGCGATCATCATCGGCGTGACCGTGATCGGCATGACCGCGACCGTGGTCCAGTCCTTCAAGACGAGCCTTACGGACATCATGGGCGACAACATCGGCGTGGAGGTGATGATCCAGGCGAGCGTCACCGCCGCGCCCGACGGGCGGCAGGGCTTCAACCCGAAGGCGCTGGAGCAGGTGCGCGCCATTCCAGGCGTAAAGGAGGCCGCGGCCTGGCACTTCGACGCGCTGGGGGTCAGCGTGGCGGGGCAGCCGCAGGCGTTCGGCATCTTCGCCACCGACGTCGGCCAGGCCGCGCGCATGTTCCCGATCGACGCGACCGACGGCACGATCCGCACCCTGGCCGCGCAGGAGCTGGTGCTCGACGACAACATCGCCGAGACGCTCAAGCTCAAGGCGGGCGACCGGACCCCGGTGGTGATCGGCGGGGTGACCCGCGACTACACGGTGGTCGGCGTGTACCGGGCGACCCCGCTCATCCAGGGCATCCTGGTCGGCGAGCCCGCGGTCGCGGACTTCCCCGGGCCGCTGGCGTTCCAGGGCTTCGTCTCGCTGAACGACGGCGTCGACGCGGCCCCGGTGGTCACGCAGATCGAGACGATCATGAAGGACTACCCGGGCGTGCAGGTCGGCGACCGGCAGTCCTACGTCGACCAGGCCACCGCCAGCTACGACTTCCTGCTGATCGCGGTGCAGATCCTGCTGCTGGTGGCCCTGGTCATCGCGCTGCTGGGCATCCTGAACACGCTGGTGCTCAGCATCGTCGAGCGCACCCGCGAGCTGGGCCTGGTCCGCGCGGTCGGGCTGAGCCGCGGCGGCCTGGTCTGGATGGTCACCGTCGAGTCGGTGCTGATCACCGTGTTCGGTGTCTTCCTCGGGTTGGCTCTCGGGGTCGGTCTAGGGGCCGCGTTCACCAAGGCGCTGATGACGCTGGAGTTCGCGACGGTGATCGCGATCCCGTGGCTGGAACTGGCGCAGTACCTCCTGGCCGCGGTCGTGGCCGGGGTGCTGGCGGCGGTCATCCCCGCGCGGATGGCGGCCCGCCTCAACGTGCTGGACGCCATCTCCTACGAGTGAGCCGCCCGCCCGGGTCAGGGTCGCCCCTGACCCGGGCGTGGGGCCTTCCCCGCGTGCGGAAGCCCGGGGAGGCTCACCCCGCGGGCCGAGGTCCGCGGGCGTTTCCCCGCCGACGATGAGTACACCGGCCGGTCGCGTGCCCCGCCTTGGCAACGCGGCCGGCCGGTCCATGTCGCCGACCGGCCGAGGGAAGAACTCATGACAACAGCAGCCCCGCCCCTGATCCGCCAGCGCGCGGAGACCTCCGCCGCCCGCGCATCCCAGGTGTGGAAGGTGTACGGCACCGGCGAGGCCCAGGTCGTCGCCCTGCGCGGGGTCGACGTCGAGCTCGAACGCGGCCGCTTCACCGCCATCATGGGCCCGTCCGGCTCCGGCAAGTCCACCCTCATGCACTGCCTGGCGGGCCTGGACTCGGTCAGCCGCGGCCAGGTGTTCGTCGGCGACACCGAGGTCACCGGCCTCAACGACGCCGGGCTGACCCGGCTGCGCCGCGAGAAGATCGGCTTCATCTTCCAGCAGTTCAACCTGCTGCCGACGCTGACCGCGCAGGAGAACATCCTGCTCCCGCTGGCCATCGCCGGGCGCAAGCCGGACCAGCAGTGGTTCCAGACCGTCATCGACACCGTCGGCCTCGGCGACCGGCTCGGCCACCGCCCCAACCAGCTCTCCGGCGGCCAGCAGCAGCGCGTCGCCTGCGCCCGCGCTCTCGTCTCCCGGCCGGAGGTCGTCTTCGCCGACGAGCCGACCGGCAACCTGGACAGCCGTTCGGGCGCCGAGGTGCTCGGCTTCCTGCGCCGCAGCGTCACCGAGTACGGCCAGACCATCGTCATGGTCACCCACGACGCCGTGGCCGCCTCGTACGCCGACCGGGTCATCTTCCTCGCCGACGGCCAGATCGTCGCCGAGCTGACCGGCCCGACCCCGGAGCGTGTGCTGGACACCCTCAAGAGCCTGGACCGCACCGCGCAGCCGGGGACCGAACTCTGATGCTGCGCGCCACCCTGAAGAGCCTGCTCGCCCGCAAGCTGCGCCTGGTCCTGTCGGGCCTGGCCGTGCTGCTGGGCGTGATGTTCGTGTCCGGCTCGTTCGTGCTGACCGACGCGCTGGGCCGCTCGTTCGACAACATGTTCTCCTCCGCGATGGCCGAGACCGATGTGCTGGTCACGGCCCGGCCGGCCATCGACGTGTCCGAACTGGAGGGCGAGTCGGTGCCCGGCATGCTCGCCGCCGCCGACCGCGACGCGGTGGCCGCCGTGCCCGGCGTCGCCGAAGTCGTCGGCGTGGTGCAGGCCGACGGCGCCCGCGTCATCGGCACGGACGGCAAGGTCGTCGCCTCGTTCGGGCCGCCCCGCTTCGGCGCGAACTGGACCGGCGAGACCGGCGGCCTGGAGCTGCGCGAGGGCCGCGGCCCGACCTCCGCCGACGAGATCGCCGTCAACGTGACCCTGGCCGAGCTGAGCAAGCTCAAGGTCGGCGACCGGGTCGGCGTGCTGACCACCCAGCCCAAGAAGCTGTTCACGCTGGTCGGTGTCTTCGGCTACGAGGGCGGGCTGCCCGGCCAAGGGCCCGTGCACGAGGTCCGGTTCACCGAGCCGGTGGCCCAGGAGCTGATGCTGGGCGCGCCGGGCGCGTACACCAGTCTCAGCGTGACCGCCGCGCCCGGCACCGACCCCGCCGCCCTGCGCGATGCGATCAAGTCGCGGCTCGGCGACAAGTACGTCGTGCAGACCGGGCAGGAGGCCGCCGCGGCCATCGCCGGCGACTTCAAGACGATCCTGTCGCTGTTCAACAACATCCTGCTGGGCTTCGCCGGAGTGGCGCTGTTCGTCGGCACCTTCCTCATCCTCAACACGTTCTCGATCATCGTGGCGCAGCGGACCCGGGAACTCGCGCTCAGCCGGGCGCTGGGTGCGAGCCGCCGCCAGGTCATCGGCTCGGTCATGGTCGAAGCCCTGGCCATCGGACTGCTCGCCTCGGTGCTGGGCCTGGCCGCGGGCGTCGGCGTCGGCGCGCTGCTGGCAAAGCTCGCCGCCGACTTCAGCAGCCTCGTGCTAGCCTCGATCAGCCTGCCGCTCGCCGCGGTGATCAGCGCGTTCGCGGTCGGCATCGGCGTCACGGTGATCGCCGCGCTGCTGCCCGCGCTGCGCGCCTCCCGGGTGCCCCCGGTCGCCGCGCTGCAGGAGGTCGCCACCCCGGACCGCCCGCTGACCAGGCTGACGGTCAGCGGCGCCTCGATCGGCGCGCTGGGCGCGGGCGCGATCGCGTTCGGGCTCGCCACCAGCGGCGACGCGGTGATGTGGCTGCTACTGGGCGGGGTGCTCGCCACCTTCATCGGGGTGTCGCTGCTCAGCCCGGTGCTGGCCCGCCCGGTGGTGTCGGTGCTGGGCAGGCTGTTCTCGTGGTCGGTGCCGGGACGACTGGGCCGGCTCAACTCCGGCCGCAACCCGCGCCGCACCGCGATCACCGCGGCCGCGCTGATGGTCGGCGTGGCCCTGATCACCGGCGTGAACACCACGATCTCCTCGGCCGACCGCAGCCTGCGCGGAGACGCCGAGACCGGCTTCCAGGCCGACCTGATCATCTCGGGTCAGGAGTCGCCGGGGGTGCTGCCGACGTTCGACGAGGCGCTGCTGCCGCGGATGCGGGCGGTGCCCGGCATCGGCACGGTCACCGCCGAGTACAACGACCAGGCCCTGATCAACGAGGAGCCGAGCTGGGCGGCCGCGGTGACCGACCTGCCCGCCGTCGTGCGGGACCTGTCCCTGGTGGCGGTCGCGGGCTCGCTGGCCCAGCCGGGTCCGGGCGAGGTGGTCGTCGACGACCAGAACGCGACCGAGGCCGGGTTGACGGTCGGCAGCACGGTGACCGTGAAGCTGCCCAAGGGCGAGCCGGCGTCCTACCGGATCAGCGGCGTCTACCAGCGGGCGCCGTTCTACGGCGGCTACATCTTCGGCACCGACGTGGTGCCGGGGATGCGCTTCCCGCAGCCGTCGTTCGCCTACGTGCGGCTCGCGGACGGCGCGGACGACGCGGCGGCCCGCAAGGGTCTGGAGGCGCTGCTGGTCGACAGCCCGGAGATGCTGGTCGAGGACAAGCAGCAGTATCTGGACCGGGAGCTGGGCGAGGGCGCGCAGCTGCTCCTCATGATTCAGATCCTGCTGGGCCTGGCCATCGTCATCGCGGTGCTGGGCGTCATCAACACCCTTGCGTTGTCGGTGCTGGAGCGCACCCGTGAGCTGGGCCTGCTGCGGGCCATCGGGCTGAGCCGGGCGGCGACCATGCGCATGATCACCGTCGAGGCCGTGGTGATCACGGTGTTCGGCGTGCTGCTCGGCGTGGCCGTCGGCATCGGACTCGGCGCGGCCGTCGTCCAGGGCCTGGCCGACGAGGGCCTGAGCACCCTCTCCATCCCCTGGCCCGCCATCGGCCTCTACCTGGCCGCCGGCGCCGCCCTCGGCGTCCTCGCCGCCGTCCTCCCCGCCATCCGCGCCGCCCGCATCAACGTCCTAACCGCCATCGCCCACGAGTAACCAACCCCCGGGGGGATGAAAGGAAGGGCACCTTCACATCGCTATGCGATGTAGAAGGTGCCCTTCTCAACGTTCCCCCGGCGATCCCCCGCTGAGCCGAGCTGGGCGGTCGGCTCGCGCCCAGGCGTCGCGAGCGCGGGAGAACACCGATTGCCAAGATGTCTTTGCAAAGATATCTTGGCGGTCATGGCCGCCGAACGCGTCACCCTCGATCCGCGAACCCTGCGCGGGCTCGCCCACCCCCTGCGCGTGCGCCTGCTGGGGCTGCTGCGCGAGCGTGGTCCCTCCACCGCCACCCTGCTCGCCGCCCAGCTCGGCCAGTCCAGCGCCGCCACCAGCTACCACCTGCGCCAGCTGGCCCTCTACGGCTTCGTGATCGACGAACCGGCCCGCGGCAACAACCGCGAACGCTGGTGGCGGGCGGCGCACCGCGGCACCACCGTGGACCACGTCGAGCCCGAGTCCTTCGGCGACTTCGAGGCCTACCTGCGCGCCGTCGCCGCCCAGTACGCCGCCCGCGTCGACCGCGCACTCGACGAGTACGCCACCCGCCCCCCGCAGTGGCAGCGCGTCGGCACCATCAGCGACTGGACCGGCCAGCTCACCCCCGACGAGACCAAAGAGCTGCAGGCCGACCTGTTCGCGGTGTTCGAGCGCTACCGCCGCTTCGACCTCGACGCCGAAGCGCCCGAGGGCACCGCCCGCGTCCACGTGCAGTTCCAGGTGCTGCCGTTCCCCGAGGAGTCGGCGTGAAAGGCCTGGTCGGCCTGCTGATCGCGGGCACCGTGTCGAAGGTCGGCAGCGTGCTGACGTTCCTGGCCATCCCGTGGCTGGTGCTGGTCACCACGGGCAGCCCGTCCCGGATGGGCCTGGCGGCGGCGGCCGAGCTGCTGCCGTACGTCCTGATCGGTCCGCTCGGCGCGCCCCTGGTCGACCGGATCGGGCCGCGCCGGGTGTCCATCGTCGCCGACCTGGCCAGCGCCGCCGTGATGGCGGCGGTGGCGTTCGGCCAGCGCGGCGGGTTCGGCGTGCTGCTGGTGCTGCTCGTGCTGGCCGGGGCGCTGCGCGGGCTCGGCGACTGCGCCAAGCGGGTGCTGCTGCCCTCGACGATCGCCGCATCCGGGGTGGACATGACCCGCGCCACCACCGTGTACGACGGCGCGAACCGGCTGGCCGGGCTGCTCGGCGCGGCCCTGGGCGGGGTGCTGATCGCCGCGCTGGGCGCACCGCGCACGGTGCTGCTGGACGGCGTCTCGTTCGTGGTGTGTGCGGTGCTGGTGGCCGCGCTGGTGCCCGCCCGCACCGCGGACAACGCCGCCGACGCCCCGCCGCCGGAGCCGTACCTGGCCGCGCTGCGCGGCGGCGTCGACTTCATCCGTGGCGAACCGCTGATGCTCGGCATCCTGGCCATGCTGTTCGTGACCAACCTGGCCGACCAGGCCAACGCCGCCGTGTTCGTGCCGGTCTGGATCGACGAGGTGCTCGGCTCGCCGGAGGCGCTGGGCTGGGTGAGCGCGGCGTTCGGACTCGGCGCGGTGCTGGGCAACCTGGTCTTCACCGCGCTCGCGCCGCGCGCGCCCCGCTACGCGGTGTTCACCGTCGGGTTCCTGATCGGCGGCTCGCCCCGGCTGGCCGTCATGGCGCTGTCCGACGACCTGACGCCGGTGCTGGTCGCCGCATTCGCCTCCGGGCTGGCGATGGCCGCGGTCAACCCGATCCTCGCCGCGACCATGTTCGAGCGGGTGCCCGCGCACCTGCAGGCCCGGGTGCTCTCCCTGTCCAACGCGATCGGGTTCGCGGGCATCCCGCTGGGCGGCCTGCTCGGCGGCTGGGCGGTGGAGCACATCGGACTGACCCCGGCCCTGCTGGTCTTCGGCGCGTGCTACCTCGGCGCGACACTGCTGCCGGTGATCTCACCCGGCATGTGGCGGCAGCTGGACCGCCTCCCGGCAGCCCCACCTGCGCCCCATCCACGCGATGGGCGACCTGCCGGCTCCGTGGCCCCCGCCGGCGCGGTCGCGACGGCACCTGTCAACCAAGGTTGACGTCCTTCGCGGTTGTCAACTAAGGTTGACACCAGCGATCGAGGGAGGCCGGCGATGGACGCCGACGTGGTGATCTCCGGTGGCGGCCCCACCGGCCTGCTGCTCGCCGCCGAGCTGCGCCTGGGCGGGGTGCGGGTGGTGGTGCTGGAACGCCGCGCCGAACCCGACCCGGTGCCTCGCGCCAACGGCCTGGTCGGCCAGGTGGTGACCGTGCTGTACCGGCGCGGGCTCTACCGCGCCCTGGCCCGCCACGACCGCGGCCCCCGGGCCCTGGTCCAGCGCTGGTTCACCGGGGCGCTCGGCGACCGCCCCCGCCCCGTGCGCGGCTTCTCGCACGCCGGGTTCCGGCTCGACCTGCGCCGCCTGCGCGACGCCAACCCGCTGCACGTGCTCGCGGTGCCGCAGCGGCGGATGGAGCAGGTCTTCGAAAGGCACGCCCGCAGGCTCGGCGCGGACGTCCGGCGTGGACACACGTTGGCCGGGCTCGCCCAGGACACCGACGGCGTCACGGTCGAGGTCGACGGCCCGGACGGGCGCTACCGGCTGCGGGCGGCGTACCTGGTCGGCTGCGACGGGTCGCACAGCGCCGTGCGCAAGGCCGCCGGGATCGGCTTCCCCGGCGAGACCAGCCGTGAGGTGGTCATCCGGATGGCGCACGTGGTGCTGCCCCGCGCCGCGCTCACCCCCGCCGGCGCGCTGCGCGCCGCCGACGGCGCCGTGTACCGGCCCTACCAGCTGCACCGTACGGCGCACGGCGCGTTCTCGTTCGCCTCGTTCATCCCCGGCGTGCACGTGCTGAGCACCCACGAGTGGGACGCGCAGGCACCCGGCGAGCAGGTGCCGATGTCCGTCGCCGAGGCCCGGACCAGCCTGTCCCGGGTGGTCGGCGCGGACGTCCCGGTCGCGGAGCCGCCCACCGACGGCAGGCCGTGGATCCTGCGCCGGCTCACCGACCGCAACAACCGGCTGGCCGACCCGTACCGCGCGGGCCGGGTGTTCGTCGTCGGCGACGCCGCGCACGTGTTCGCGGGTTTCGGCGGGTCCAATCTCAACCTCGGCCTGCAGGACGCGGTCAACCTGGCCTGGAAGCTGGCCCTGGTGGCCCGCGGCCGGGCACCGGACGCGCTGCTCGACACCTACCAGTCGGAGCGGATGCCGCAGGCCTGGCAGGCCCTGGACCGCACCCGGGAACAGGCCGAGCTGATGGCCCCCGGCGACGAGGTGACCACCCGCCGGGAGGCGTATGCGGCGCGCCTGCGCGAACCCGGGTTCCTGCGCGAGGTCGCCGACGCCGTCGCGGGCCTGGATCTGCCGTACCCGATGGGCCCGGGTCCTGCCCTGCTCGGCCGGATGTCGCCCGACCTGCGGCTGACGCACGGCGGCCGGCGCATCCGGCTCGCGTCGCTGCAACACGGCGCGCGGCCGCTCCTGCTCGACCTCACCGGCGACCCGGCCTTGGCCGCCGCGGCCGCCCCGTGGCGCGACCGCGTCGACCTGGTGCGGGCGACGCCCCGCGACCCCGGCACTCCCCCGGCCCTGCTGATCCGCCCCGACGGCTACGTCGCCTGGGTCGGCCCCGCCCCGGACGACCCCACCGGACTCCCCGAGGCCCTCACGGCCTGGTTCGGCCCGCCCGTCACCGCATCATGATCGCTCGACAGGCCGGGACGTCAGCGGCGGAGGACGGCGTAGACGTCCTCGGGTGTGAGGATGCCGAGGACGTCGGTCCCGTCGCGGACCTCGACCCAGCCGGTGTCGCCCTCCAGCAGCGCGGCGAGCGCGTCGCGCAGTGAGCCGTCCACCGGCACCGACGGCGCTTCCCGGCCGGCGGACTCGCCGTCGGGCATCGGGCGCAGTCCCTCGCGCGGGATCGGGGTCACCGCCAGCAGCTTGATGCCGCGATCCGCGCCGACGAACTCGGCGACGAACGTGTTCGCCGGCTTCGCCAGCAGCTCCGCCGGTGGCGCGAACTGCTCCAGCCGGCCGCCCTCGGACAGCACCGCGATCCGGTCGCCGAGACGCACCGCCTCGTCGACGTCGTGCGTGACGAAGACGATGGTCTTGCGGACCGTCTGCTGCAGGCGCAGGAACTCGTCCTGCAGCCGCCCGCGCACGATCGGGTCGACGGCCGAGAACGGCTCGTCCATCAGCAGCACCACCGGGTCGGCGGCCAGCGCCCGGGCCACCCCGACGCGCTGGCGCTGCCCACCGGACAGCTCATGCGGGTAGCGGCCGGCGTAGCCGGCCGGATCGAGGCCGACCAGGTCCAGCAGCTCCGCGGTGCGCTCGGCGACCTGGCCCTTGGGCCAGCCGAGCAGCTTCGGCACGGTGCCGACGTTGTCGCGCACGGTCTGGTGCGGGAACAGGCCCACGTTCTGGATGACGTATCCGATGCGCCGGCGCAGCGCGATCGGGTCGACCGCGGTGATCTCGTCGTCGCCGAGCCACATCCGCCCGCCCGACGGCTCGATCAGCCGGTTGACCATCCGCAGGATGGTGGACTTGCCGCAGCCCGACGGCCCGACCAGCACGGTCAGCTCGCCGGCGGGCAGCTCCAGGCTCAGCTCGCGGACCGCGACCGTGCCGCCGTCGTACTGCTTACGTACGCCGTCCAACCTGATCGACACCGCAGCGGTACGGTTCACCTATGCCCTCCAAGGTCAACGACGCCGTGCTCGGCCTGGGCGCACCGGGCGACGATCCGCGCAACCCCTGGTTCTCCTGGAGCTACGTCAGCCAGAACACCGACACCCTGCTCGCCGCGCTACGCGAACACCTCTTCCTGACCTTAGTCGCTGTGGTGCTGGCGACGGTGATCGCGATCCCGCTGGCGATCCTGGCGTACCGCGTCGGCTCGCTGGCCGGGCCGATCCTGGGGTTCACCGGCGTGCTCTACACCATTCCCTCACTGGCGCTGTTCGCGTTCCTCGCCCCGTTCACCGGCATCGTCAAGCCGACCACGGTGCTGATCGGACTGACGATGTACGCGCTGCTGACCATCGTGCGCAATACGCTGACCGCGCTGCGCCAGGTGCCCGCCGACGTGCTCGACAGCGCCCGCGGCATGGGCTACGGCAAGCGGGCCATGCTGTGGCGCATCGAGCTGCCGCTCGCGCTGCCTGGCATCATGACCGGTCTGCGCATCGCCACCGTGTCGACGGTGGCGCTGGTCACGGTCGGCGAGCTCGCCGGCTGGGGCGGCCTCGGCGAGCTGATCATCGGCGGCTTCAACAGCAACTACTACCGTCCGCAGATCATGACGGCGACGCTGCTGTGCGTGGCGCTCGCCCTGGTCCTCGACCTGGTCCTGCTCGCCGTGGGCCGCGTCATCATGCCCTGGACCCGCCGGAGAGCCGCATGAGCGAGCGTGAGCGAGCGAATCAGATGCCCACCGCCCATGCCGCCGACGAGCGCAGCGAGGAGAAGGCATGAGCGAGCGTGAGCGAGCGAATCAGATGCCCACCGCCCATGCCGGCGACGAGCGTAGCGAGGAGAGGGCATGAGTGTCATCGACGACGCGATCGTCTGGCTCAACGATCCGCTGAACTGGACCAACCCTGACGGCATCTTCGCGCGTACGGCAGAGCACCTGTGGATCTCCGCGGCGGCGGTGGCGCTGGGCTGCGCGGTCGCCTGGCCGCTGGGCGTGTTGATGGGACACCTCGGCCGCGGCGGCCCCGCCGTGGTGACCGTGACCAACCTCAGCCGCGCCGTGCCCACGGTGGCCCTGCTCACCATCTTCCCGCTCACCGCGATCGGCTTCGGCCCGAAGGCGATCATCCTGGCGCTGTCGCTGTTCGCGATCCCGCCGCTGCTGGCCAACGCCTACCTGGGCCTGCGCGAGGTCGATCCGGAGGTGCGCGACGCGGGGCGGGGCATGGGCCTGTCCGGCTGGCAGCTGCTGCGCAAGGTGGAGCTGCCGCTGGCGGTGCCATATCTCGCCAACGGGTTCCGCATCGCCGCGGTGCAGGTGGTGGCGACCGCGACGCTGGCCGCGTACGTCAACGGCGGCGGCCTCGGCATGATCATCAGCCGCGGCTTCGGGCTGGGCCTCGCCTCGGGCGGCGGCCAGGTGCTGGCCGGCGGCCTGCTGGTGGCGCTGCTCTGCCTGATCGTGGAGGGCGTCCTCGCCCTCGCCGAGAGGGCGCTGCTGCCGAAGCCGCTGCGCCGCGTCAAGCACCGCCCGCCGGCCTCGGTCGCCGACGCGCTGCCCGCCAGGTCCTGAACGGCGGACGGATCCGGCCGGGACACCTGCCGGCCGGGTCCGTCTCACCACAGGCCGCGGGCGCGCAGCAGGTCGAACAGCTGGGCGTTGTCGCGGAACAGCACGCTGTCGATCCCGGCCGCCGTGCCGCCCGCGACGTAGCGGGGCTTGTCGTCGACGAACAGGCACTGCTCCGGCCTGCGCCCGATCTCGGCCAGGGCCCGCTCGAAGAACTCCCGCTGCGGCTTCAGAAAACCCATCTCGTACGACACCAGCACCCCGCTGATGCCCGGCCGCCCGCCCAGCAGCTCGCGGATCACCGCCGCGCGCCGCGGGTTCTGGTTGGTGACCAGGTACACGCCGTCGACCGCGAGCCGGGGCAGCACGGCCAGCAGCTCCTCGTTGGGATCGAGGCTGCCCGCGGGCACCAGCAGCACGCCGTCCACGTCCAGCAGCAGCGTCGTCACCACGCGATCAGCCTAGGCCCGCACGGGCGGTGTCCCGCATGACGTCGATCACCCCGCGGTTTCCGCGACAAGCCGCTGACCTGGGGATGTGAACGGTTTGCGAACTGTCCGACGCGGGTAGGCGAGCGGGGTTCACAAATTCATCGCAAGGATGTCTCAGGTACGCGGTAAGAAGGACCTTTGCACTTCATTTCGCAAATGCATACGACGGAAGGCTGAATATGGCAACGCACACCCGGAGGGCGTCCGTCCTCCTGCTGGCCGGTGTCACCGCGGCGGCGTTCGCGCTGACCGGCTGCGGGCAGGCCGGCTCCTCGGGCACGGAGGCCCCGGCCACCGCCTCGGGCGCCGGCTGCGCGCCGGTCGCCGGCGACCAGCTCGTGGTCCTCGACGACGACAAGCACCTGCAGAACACCGACAACATCGTCGCGGTCGCCAACGCCAAGCGGGCCACCCCCGCGCTGCTGGCGGCGGTCGACAAGGTCGGGGCCGCGCTGGACACCCCGAAGCTGATCGCGCTCAACAAGGCCGTCGAGGTCGAGCGCAAGACCTCCGAGGTCGCGGCGCAGGAGTTCGCGGCGCAGGCGGGCCTGACCACCGGCCTGTCCGGCGGGGCCGGCCCGGTCGTGGTCGGCGCGGCGAACTTCCCGGAGAGCAAGACCCTCGCCGAGCTGTACAAGATCGCGCTGAACGCGGCGGGCTTCCAGGCCACCGTGCAGGTCGCCGGCAACCGCGAGCTCTACGAGCCCGCCCTCGAGCGCGGCGAGCTGACGGTGTTCCCGGAGTACGCCGCGACCCTCACCGAGTTCCTGAACCAGAAGCAGAACGGCAAGGAGGCCGCGGCCAAGGCCAGCGGTGACGTCAACGCCACCGTGGCGGCCCTGAAGGAGCTGGCCACCAAGGCCGGGCTGACCGTGGGCACGCCGTCGGCCGCCGCGGACCAGAACGCGTACGCGGTGACCAAGGCGTTCGCCGACCAGCACCAGGTCAAGACGCTGTCGGACTTCGCCGCCAAGTGCTCCGGCAAGGCCACCGTGCTGGCCGGTCCCCCGGAGTGCCCGCAGCGCTCGTTCTGCCAGCCGGGCCTGGAGAAGACCTACGGCATCACGTTCGGCTCGTTCCAGCAGGCCGACGCCGGCGGCCCGCAGAGCAAGACCGCGGTGACCACCGGCAAGGCCACCCTCGGCATGGTCTTCTCGTCCGACGGCAGCCTCGCCACCAACTGACCCACCACGCCACCAGCGGCGGCGGCCCGGTTGACCTCAACCGGGCCGCCGCCGCGTTACCGCGTCGATCATGAACTTATGGGCCGGCGCGACGGCGTGTCATGGCCACAGCTTCATGATCACGCTCAGCGGCGGGGCGGGTTCAGGTGAACTGGAAGAGGCGGCCGCTCGGGCCGAGTGGCTGGGGGGCGGCGGTGAGCCGGTGCACACCCACCGAGAACAGCACCCCGTCCGGGGCATGGAAGGCCTGCTCGGCGAAGCCCGCCTCGGCGAACCACGCCCGGATCGACGGGGTCAGGTCGGGTACGCGCCGGGTCCGTGTCCAGATCACGGTCGCGCCGGGCGCGCACAGCCGCGGCAGCGCTGCGACGGTCCGCCGGACGTCGGCCTCGCCGATGTTGCCGAAAACCCCCGCGAACAGCACCAGATCGGCCGGAACGGCCCCGGCATAGGACTCCGGCAGTCCGGCGTCGGCGCATCTCGCCGCGACGGCCACGCCGAGGCGGTCGGCCTCCGCACGCGCCAGCTTGGTGTTGCGGGGGTCGTACTCGATCAGCGTCGCGCGCACCCGGGACGCGTCCGGCCGCCGCGCGAGCACCCCGAGCAGGTCGCGCCCCTGACCCGCGCATGCGCTGACCACGGTCAGCACCGGCTCCGGGCGCTCGTCCAACCACTCGTCGACGTGCTCCTGCACCAGCCGCAACCGGTGCGACAGCGGCGATTCCGGATCGTCGTACGGCCGATGCCAGTCGTGCCAGTCCTTCGCAGCGCTCACGGGCGACCAATCTGCCATGACCCCGGGGTTTTCGGGGACCCGCGCGGTCCGCCGTTGCGGCATGATCGGTGCTCACCACGCCCCGGGAGCCGACCGTGTTCGACCGCATCACCGCCAACTGCCACAGGACCGGCCTGCATGTCGCGAAGACGCGCCGGTTGTGGGTGATCAGCTCCCGCGCCGACGACCTGGCGCATCACGTCTTCTTCCAGGCAGACGAAGCGGCTCGGCACTGGCAGGGCTGGTGGCCCGAGGAGGAGCCGCCCGCACCGGCGGAGAGGTTGGCCCGGCCGCCTGCCGACACGACCGGCGCGCTGACGCCCGTGGTCGAGATGCTGTACTTCACCGCCGTGGAGCGCCGGACCCGGATCCCGGTGGCGGGTGTGTCGATCACGGCCGCGGAGGACGGCGCACACCACATCGGCGGCAGCGTCCACCTCGTTCACCGCGGCAGGGGTTACGGCCGGGAGATCATGACCACGGCGTGCCGACTCGCGCACCGGCACTTCGGCATCGCCACGCTGCACGCCGGGTGCGAGGTCACCAACACGGCCAGCATGCGATGGCTGGCCGGGTGCGGGTTCGCCCCCGACGGCCCGACCCGCCCGCACCTGCTGCCCAACAGGCGCGAGATCGACTCCCAGTGGTGGACCCGGACCGACCGGCGAGCCCGCCGGCGCTGCGCGCACCTGCGCACCCTGCAGGAGGCGACCCAGCTCGCCGCGAGCCTGGCAGCGGCCGCGCAACCCCGGGGCCCGGTGGCGCACCAGCGGCCGACGGGCCCCGGGGCGAATCTGCGGCCACCGGCACCGGGCCGTTAGACCGCCGTAGCGGCCAGCGTGGCGAGGGTGACCCCGGTGAGTGTGGTGAGCAGCGTCAGGCCGGTCATCGGCTTCAGTGACACCGCGTTGGGGACGCCGAACACGCGAGTACCCGCGGCCAGCGCGCTGGCCACACCCGTGGGCGAGTCCTCGATGACCAGGCAGTCGGCGGGCTCGACGCTCAGCAGCTTCGCCGCGCGCAGGTACGGGTCCGGGTGCGGCTTGGTGAACGCGACCTCGTCGCCGCAGACCACGGCGTCGAAGTTGTGCCGGCCGAGCGTGTCGAGGGCCACCTCCACGGCCTTCCGGTTGGTGGAGGTGACCAGGGCCGTGGGCAGGCCGGCGGCGCGGACCTCGTGCAGCAGTTCCCGGGCGCCCGGGCGCCACACCAGGTCGGTGGCGAAGAGCCCCACGACGCGCTCGTAGATCCAGGCCGAGCTGACTGCGGCGTCCCGCCAGGGCTGGCCGATGCCCTCGTGGAACAGCAGCATCGACTCGTCGACGGAGCGCCCGACCATGTTCAGCCGGACCTCGACCGAGATCTCGCCGCCGTACTCGCGGGCCAGCTCCTCGATGGCGAGGTCCCACAGCGGTTCGCTGTCGAACAGGGTTCCGTCCATGTCGAAGAGCACTGCCGCCGGAGTCATGGCACGATCATCCCCGGCCACGGCTGGGAGCGCCGCCGACCGTGGCTGACATCACGCCCCACGGCCGCCGCGGACCAGCCAGGACCCGCTGCGGCCCGCGCGGGCACGAGCGTGGCTGGGCGGGCCGACCGATCTTGGTTTGCCGCGCAGCGCGGTGTCGGGGGCGGCGGATACGGTGTGGCCGAAGCGCTCCCCTCCCGCGAGAGAAGGCCCCTTCCCCATGCCCGCTGAGACCACCTACCTCGAACTGTCCGAAGCCGACGGCGGCTCGCACAAGTTCTACGAGGTCGTCGTCGACGACACCGAGCTGACCATCCGCTACGGCCGCATCGGCGACGCCGGGGCCACGACGAAGAGCACGTTCGCCGACAACGCCAAGGCCCGGGCGGCCGCGGCGAAGAAGATCGGCGAGAAGGTGCGCAAGGGGTACGCCCCCGCGGTGCCGGGCGCGCGGGGCAAGCGCGCGGTGTCGCGGCGCGCCATCGTCAGCACTCGCTCGACCGCGAAGACCGCGCCGGTGCTGTGGCGCTACCGCTCGGGCACGTCCGCGTTCGGCATCTTCGTCGACAGCAAGGTCTGCATGGTCGGCAACGAGGCCGGCGTGATCACCACGCTGACCCACGACGCCGAGGTGATGCAGCAGTTCAAGCTGCCCGACGGGGTCAAGTGCATCGTCGCCGACGACGCCTGGCTCTATGCCGGCTGCGACGACGGCAACGTCTACGACCTGTCCGGCAAGGTGCCGCGCCTGGCCTACCGGATCGCGCCCGACATCGACATCTACTGGCTGGACATCCACGACGGCGTGCTGGGCGTGTCCGACGCGGGCGGCGGCGTGGCCGCGATCGACCACGAGGACGAGTTCCTGTGGCGGCGCAAGAGCACCGGCTCTTCGGGCTGGATGGTCCGCTGCGACGCCGACGCCGTGCACCACGGCCACTCCGGCGGCGTGACCAGCTACGACTGGCGCACCGGCGAGCAGCTGTGGACCCGGAGCACCGGTGCGGTGCTGTTCGGCTGGCAGGAGCAGCACACGCTGTACGCGGGCACGTCCACCCGCAAGGTCGTCGAGCTGGGCAAGGACGGCACGCCGCGGCGGGAGTACCAGTGCGACGCCGCCGTGTTCTCGTGTGCGACCAGCCCCGACGGCAGCTACGTGTTCGCCGGCGACAACAGCTCCTCGGTGTACTGCTTCGACAGCTCCGGCACCCGGCTGTGGAAGCTCGGCACCGGCTGCGGCTCGGCGTACTCGATGCAGTACCACGACGAGCGGCTCTACATCGTGACCACGGACGGCTCGCTGGCCTGCATCGACGCCACCGAGTCGGCGATCCGCGCGGCCGAGTCCGGCACCGTCCCCGTGGTCGTCGACGTCAAGGCCTCGCACATCGAGGCGGTCGCCGCGTCCACCACGGTCGAGGTCGTCACCGCCGAGGCGGGCGGCGACGGCATCGTGCTGGAGTGCTTCGAGGAGGGCGGGCGCCTGCGGGTGCGGGTGGTGTCCGAGGGCTACCAGCAGTCGTGGCAGGTGCAGTTCCCCAAGGGCATCCGCGAGGCCGGCGCGCGATACGTCGTGCCCGAGGTGCGCCAGGCCAGCCGGGGCGGGTTCTACCGCGCCTTCGGCGAGATCCGCCGCCTGGCGTGACCCGAAACTCCCGCCGCCGCGCCCGGGTGCCACCGGGCCGCGGCGGCGGGCCGTCCTCGCCGGGCCGTCCGCGCGGGGCGGGCCGGGCGGCGGGGCAGGATGACCGCACCGGATCTTCACGAGTCCACCACCGGCGGGACCGGGCGGGCTCCGTACCATCGGCGGATGCCCCGCACCGACTGGTCCCGCCGCCTGGCCGCGCTCGCCGCCGCCAGCGCCGTCCTGGCGATCGCCCTGCTCATCCGGGCCATGGCGGACGGGCCGCTGGAACAGCACTCCGGCACCGCGCTCTACGCCTCGATGATCTACGCCGGGGTGTTCTTCCTGTGGCCGCGTGCGACTCCCCTGGTCGCGGGTGCGGTCGCGATCGCGTTCTGCTGGCTGGTCGAGCTGTCACAGCTGACCGGCGTGCCCGCGTACCTGTCGGAGCGCAGCGTGCTGGCCCGGCTGGCGCTCGGCATCGCGTACGACCCGCTCGACATGCTCTGGTATCCGGCCGGCGTGCTGCCGCTGGTCGCCCTGCACCTGCTCCTGCGGCCGCGCACCGCGGCCCGGGTGACCGGCTAGGACACCGAGCCGCGCGGCACGACCCAGCGCGTCTGCAGGCCGGACACTGCGGCGATGTGGTCGAAGTCGGAGTCGTAGTGCAGGACGATGGCCCCGTAGTGCTCGGCGATGGCGGCGGTCAGCAGGTCGGGGCAGCCCGCGGCGCGGTGCTGGCTGCGCCTGGCCAGCATCGCCTGGATCTCCCGGGCGCGCCGGGCGATCTCGGGGGTCGGCGGCAGGTCGACGAAGCCCGCCGCGCGCAGCGCCGCGGTCCGTGCGTACTCGGCGGGGGTCCGGGCGGAGTACAGGACTTCGAGGTCGACGACGACGCAGGTGGCCAGCAGCCCGGCCTTGCCGAGCCGGGTCAGCTCGGCGCGCACCGGCTCGTGCTGCACGCGCGCGATGGCGCTGGTGTCGGCCAGGTAGAGCCCGGCGGGGACCCCGGTCACCGGCGGGCGCTCGCCCGGATCTCCGGATCGGCCAGGTCGGGACTGCCCCACACGAGCGGGTCGTCGAAGACCTCGGCCCGGCGGCGGCGCTCGGCCACGAAGGCCAGCGCGGCGTTCACCGTGTCGACCTTGGTCTTGGTGCCCAGTTCCCGGGCCGCCGCGTCGAGCTTCTCGTCGTCGATGTCGATGACAGTACGTGACATGATATCAAGTATGCTGCACTAGATATCAAGATCGCCACAGTGGGCCCGGCGGCGGCCGATCGACCGCCACCGGATCCCAGGTCAGACCCGCGTCACCCGGATCGCGTCGGCGATGACGTATCCGGTGCCGCTGGTCCAGCGGCTGACGCCGACCTTGTTGGCGTCGCCCGCGGTGAGGTTGAAGGTGCCCAGGACGCGCCACTGCCCACCGGTCACCCGCTGGTCGACGGTCACGGTCTGGTTGCCGCCGCTGGTGACGACCACGTACGGCGTGGCGTTGTTGTAGCCCGGGTCGGCCGGCCACCACGCCTCGACGCGGTAGTTGCCCGTCTCCGGGATGGCGAACTTGTACCAGGCGGCGTCGCTGGCCGCGACCGGGTTGGCGAACCGGTAGTTCTCCCCGAACCGCTGCCCGGAGAACGCCGAGGTGCCCCAGTTGGTGCTGGCGGTGAACCGCCCCGCGGTGGTGTTGTCCACGGTGGACGTCCAGCCGCCGGTCGGCGGGTTCATCGCCCGCGCCACGTCGGCACGCATCACGTTGAGGTCGATGGCATACGGGTCGATCTTGCCGGTGGTGCTGGTCTCCCGGTGGCCGCGGGCGTAGCTGGAGTCGCGGCCCAGCCGCTTGAGCACCGCCGCGGTCGCCGCGATCGAGGCGTTGTACTGCGCCGCGGTCATCTGCTGGTTCACACCGTTGTAGTCGATCTCCCAGCCGATCATCAGGGTGTTGCCGTCACCGGCCGGGATGGGGCCGCTGCCCCCCGACGCGCCCGCGTGGTTGCAGCGCCCGGCCGAGATGACGTGGAACACGCCGTGGTAGTCCACGAGCGCCTGGCACAGCGGCCCGGCCAGGTCGGAACGGCCGTTGATGCAGACGTTCAGGGCCGGGTGCGGGTTGCTCGCGCTCGACGTCGCGGCGGTGTGGTGCCACAGCACGCCGATCGGGTCGAAGGAGCCGGGGCGCATCCGGTTGCGCCAGTCGCCCTCCTCGACGACCTGCACACCGGCCGAGCGCAGCACGTCGGCCAGCCAGGGAACGGTAGCCATCACGCCCCCTCGATCAGGTCGGCGGCGCACTCGGGCGCCGGGGCGGGCTCCTCGGCGGCCTGAGCGGGACGGGCCACCAGCGCGACGGCGGCGGCGACGAGCGCGGGCACGCCGAGCAACCGTCGGCGGCGGGCACGCAGGGATCGGATTCTGGTCACGGCACTCCTCGGGGGGTACGGAGGGACACGAGCCCAAGCTCGCGCGCACCCGGTCAGGCCTGCGTCATGCCTGGCCAGGCGGCGTGACGGCACCATATATCGGCATCGCTGTCTATGTCGATACCTTGCGACATGCCATATGTTTGCGAAATTTTCCTTCACATCCGACGTACGCGGCGACCCGGCCGCCCAGAGTGGACAGCCGGGAAACCGCGCGATGCCGGAAGGGGCGTGCAGGACGGGTGCGCCGGGCGGGTGTGCGAGGCTGTGCCGCATGGCGGTCCTCACCCTGACGCAGCTCGAGCAGGCGGTCCGCGCCGGCTGGGGCGTCGACACGTGCGCGCCCGAGGACGTGCCCGACTGGCATGCCGGCAATCCCGCGCGCGGCCAGTGCGGAGTCACCGCGCTGGTGGTGCACGACCTGCTCGGCGGCGATCTGATGTGCGGCGAGGTCCGCGTCGACGGCGTGCGCACCGATCACCACTGGTGGAACCGGCTGTCCGGCGGCCTGGAGGTCGACCTCACCCGCGAGCAGTTCGGCCCCGAGGAGATCGTCACGGCCGGCGCCGTCGTCGTGCGGCCACCGACGATCAACCGCCTTCTCGACGAGTACGAGCTGCTCCGCAGCAGGGTGCTGGCCGTCCTTCGCGATAGCGCGCCTGATCCGGGCGGGCCGGTGTAGGGCCGGCCCGCCCGGAGGGGTGTCAGACCGTGATCCGGCCCGCGCCCGCGCCCGCGCTCACACTGGCCTTGACGCCACTGGCGCTGTCCAGGGTGTACGAGTACGGGATGCTCGACACGCTGCCCCCACCGCTCTCCGGGGACCCGGAGCCGGTGAAGT
Organism: Catellatospora paridis; assembly: GCF_009720365.1. Taxonomy (GTDB): domain Bacteria; phylum Actinomycetota; class Actinomycetes; order Mycobacteriales; family Micromonosporaceae; genus Catellatospora; species Catellatospora paridis. Next base: position 127,674 of record NZ_WBZD01000044.1, read on the forward strand.
AGTTGTTGCGCTGGACGATCGCGCCGTCGGCGGAGTCGGCGTAGCCGACCAGGGTCGGCTCGTCGACGCTCTCGAAGTAGTTGCCCTCGACGAGCACGCCCGCGCCCATGGTGGAGGCGACGCCGTATTCGTTGCCCCGGTAGTAGTTGTTGTACACGTGCACCGGGTTGCCGAAGCGCACCCGCGGGTGCCGGGTGCCGGAGCCGTCGAACCAGTTGTGGTGGTAGGTCACCCGCAGGTGGCCGCGGTCCTCACTGGCGTTGTCGTCGCTGTGGCCGAGCAGCATGGACTTGTCGTGGCCGTAGACGCGGTTCCAGGAGACGGTGACGTAGTCGGAGGCCCGCTTGACGTCGACCGCGCCGTCGTACCCGTTGGTGAAGCTGTTGTGGTCGACCCAGACCCGGGTGGAGTACTGGACGTTGACCGCGTCGTCGTCCCAGTCCCGGAACGAGATGTTGCGGATGATCACGTTGCTGGCGTTGGACACGTTCAGACCGCAGCCCGCGATGGTCGCGCCGGAGTTGCCGAGGACGGTCTTGTTCGACCCGACGGTGATCATGCCGGAGCAGGAGATCGTGCCGGAGATCCGCACGACCCGGGCCGTGCTGCCGGAGACGGCGCTGGACAGGGCCGAGGAGCTGGTGACCGTCGTCGCCGCGGCGCTGCCGCCGCCGGTGGTGCCGCCGCCCTGGGTGGCCCAGCCGACGAGCCCGGTCTGCGAGCCGCCACCGCCACCGCCGCCACCGCCACCGCCACCGGAGCCGACCGCGATGAGCTGCCAGTGCTGGTTCCAGCCATTGAGGTCGGCGAACTGGCTGATGATGCCGCCGTCGGCGGTGGACCACTCCCACACGTCGAGGGCCTTGCCGCTGTGCCGGTTGAGGAACTTCACGTAGCCGCTGTCGGTGTCACGCACCGCGAAGTGCTGGCGCGTGGTGCCGTTGTCCGGGTTCTGCACCAAGCCGGTGCCGTCGTTGGCGTTGGGCAGTTCCAGGAACTTGCCGCTCTGGCGCGAGCGCAGCTTGTAGAAGCCGCTGCCGGCGTCGACGAACTGCCACTGCTGCTGGTAGCCGTCGTTGCGGGCCCACTGGACGATCGGGGCGCCGTCGGCGGTGCTGAAGTTGTACAGGTCGACGGCCTTGCCGCTGTGCCGGGACACGATGACGTACCAGGCGCCGGTGTCGATGGTGACGGCCTGCGCGGGCGCCGCGACGACCGCGCCGACCGCCGCGAGCGCGAGGGTCAGCGCCGCGACGACGGCGGTACGCAGGCGCCATAGGCGCCGGGGCGTGGTCCGTGGAGTGGGTGGGGACATCGGATGAACCTCCGAGTGTTGGACCGCGGGCGGCGTGGGCGCGCCGGTCCGCGGTTCGGTGAGCGGATGTGGAAAGCGCTTTCCGTTCTCGAAGATTAGTCGCGACGTCAAACTATGTCAATCTATATGGCATGCCAGGCTGGTCGATCACATAGGACTTCTCCGATGTAACCCTGTCGCCGACGTGCGTCGCAGGACGGCACGGGCTCTGTGGCGGTCAGCGCAGTCCCACGCAGTCCATGGCCCAGAACGGTTCCGAGTAGACGAAGGTGCCGGTCATCCACGGCTCGTACGCCGCCAGCGGATACACCTGGAACGCCGGGTCGGGGATGCGCAGCGACGGGGAGCGCAGGTCCAGGCCGCCCGCCCGGACGAAGCCCTGCCGCACGTAGTAGCCCGGGTCGCCCTCCAGGAAGACCAGCGGCACCCTCGCCTCGTCGGCGGCGGCCAGTGCCGCGGCGATCAACCGCGTGCCGAGGCCATGGCGCTGATGGTCCGGGTGTACGCCCAGCGGCGACAGGCTGTAGACGTCGACCAGGCGCACCGGGGCGTCCAGCCGGCAGGCGCTGAGCAGGACGTGCCCGACGATCAGATCCCCGTGCGTGGCCACCAGGGAGACCACCGGCAGCGCGGCGGGAGCGGCCCGCAGCGCGTCGGCCAGCGCGGGCACCCGCTCGGCGTCACCGAAGGCGAGAGTGTGCACCGCGCGTACCGCGGCCTGGTCGGCGGCCGTCTCGGCCCTGATCTCGTAGTCCATGATCGCGAACCTAGGACCGGGCGCCGTGGGACCGCAACGGGTTTCCGCCCGGAGACGAACGCCCAGGCCCGGCACGAGGTCCCTGGCGTACGGGTGGCGCACGGGTAACATCCTTGCGTCTGTCCAACGTGCGCAAGGAGGCCACGGTGGTGCACGAGGTCCGCGGAGTCGTCGCCCGCTCTAAGAACGCGCCGGTGAGCATCGAAACGGTGCTGGTGCCCGACCCTGGGCCAGGGGAAGCGCTGGTGAAGGTGCAGGCCTGCGGGGTCTGCCACACCGACCTGCACTACCGGGAGGGCGGCATCAACGACGACTTCCCGTTCCTGCTGGGCCACGAGGCCGCCGGGGTGGTCGAGGCGGTCGGCGAGGGCGTGACCGAGGTCGCCCCGGGCGACTACGTGGTGCTGAACTGGCGGGCCGTGTGCGGTCAGTGCCGGGCCTGCCGGAAGGGCAAGCCGTGGTACTGCTTCGCCACGCACAACGCCACGCAGAAGATGACGCTCGCCGACGGCACACCGCTGTCGCCCGCGCTGGGCATCGGCGCGTTCATCGAGAAGACGCTGGTCGCCGCCGGGCAGTGCACCAAGGTCGACCCGGCCGCGCCGCCGGAGGTCGCCGGTCTGCTCGGCTGCGGCGTGATGGCCGGCCTGGGCGCGGTGCTGAACACGGGCGCGGTCACCCGCGGCGACACCGTCGCGGTGATCGGCTGCGGTGGCGTGGGCAACGCGGCCATCGCCGGGGCGCAGCTGGCCGGCGCGACCACGATCATCGGCGTCGACCTCGACGACCGCAAACTGGCCTGGGCCAAGCAACTCGGCGCGACGCACACCGTCAACGGCGGGCAGGTCGACGTGGTCGCGGCCATCCAGGAGCTGACCGGCGGCTTCGGCGCGGACGTGGTGGTCGACGCGGTCGGCCGCCCGGAGACCTACCGGCAGGCCTTCTACGCCCGCGACCTGGCGGGCACGGTGGTGCTGGTGGGCGTGCCCACCCCGGAGATGACGCTGGAACTGCCGCTGCTGGACGTGTTCGGCCGCGGCGGCGCGCTCAAGTCGTCCTGGTACGGCGACTGCCTGCCCTCCCGCGACTTCCCCACCCTGCTCGCGCTGTACCTGCAGGGACGGCTCGACCTGGCCGCGTTCGTGTCCGAGCGGATCGGGCTCGACGACGTCGAGGAGGCGTTCGCCAGGATGGGCCGCGGCGAGGTGCTGCGCTCGGTGGTGATGCTGTGACGGGCTCGGCGCGCATCGAGCGGGTGGTCACCTCCGGCACGTTCAGCCTGGACGGCGGCACGTGGGAGGTCGACAACAACGTCTGGCTCATCGGCAACGACAGCGACGTGCTGGTCGTCGACGCGGCACACGACGCGGCCGCGATCATGGCGGCGGCCGGCGAGCGGCGCGTCGTCGCGATCGTCTGCACCCATGCGCACAACGACCACATCGACGCCGCGCCGGAGCTGGCGCGCCTGTCCGGTGCGCCGATCATGCTGCACCCCGACGACCGGATGCTGTGGGACGTGACGCATCCGGGCGTGGTGCCCGACCGGGACCTGACCGACGGCGACTGCCTGACCGTGGCCGGGGTCGAGCTGTGGGTGCACCACACGCCGGGGCACGCGCCGGGTGCGGTGTGCCTGTACGCGCCGTCGCTGTCGGCGCTGTTCTCCGGGGACACCCTGTTCCAGGGCGGGCCGGGCGCGACCGGCCGGTCCTACAGCGACTTCGACACGATCATCGGCTCGATCCGCGACCGGCTGCTGACCCTGCCGCCGGACACCGTGGTGTACACGGGGCACGGCGACACCACCACGATCGGCGCGGAAGCCCCGCACCTGGACGAGTGGCTGGCCCGCGGCCACTGAGCGACCCGTGAGACGGGGCCCGGCGGTCGTCCGCCGGGCCCCGTGCCCGGTCAGTAGCCCCAGCGGTTCTTCAGGTGCCGCCAGAAGTCGCGCAGCATCCACCGGTCGAACTCGGTGATGCTGGTGGCGCTGCCCGCCTTCATGATGAAGCAGCACTGGCCGGTGGGCGTCCAGTCGTAGAAGTCGTCCAGGCCGAAGGTGTGCCCGACTTCGTGCAGGTAGATGTGGATGTTCTCGGAGTTCACCGCGCCGGTGAAGTATTCGCTGCTCATCCGCTGGCCCCAGTCGCCGCCGGCGCCGCCGCCGAAGCCAGAGGTCAGCCAGAGCGACATGTCGTAGTGGTGCGACGCGCCGCCGGGGCAGCCGGTGTAGTTGCCGTCCTGGTGGAAGAAGCGGCCGCACGGCTCCGAACACTGCGGCGCGTTCTCCCGGATGTTGTTGACGTAGATGTCCACCGAGTTGTCGGTCCAGTCGAGGGTCGCGCGGTCACGCACGGCCCAGCCGACGACCTTCACCGGCACCTCGGCGTACGGCCAGCCGTTGTGCCCGGCCATCACGTCCATCCACTTCTTGAACTGCCGGGACAGCGCCGCGTGGATCTGGTCGCGCATGGCCGCGGTCACCCGCGCGCTGGAGTCCCAGCGTACGCAATAATTGATCTTTCCGCCGCCGGCCATGACCTGGTCCCAGCCGTAGTTGCGGAACGTGAGCAGCTGCGGATACGTGGACTGGTAGTGCGCCCACACCTCGTTGAGCGGCGTGACCAGATTGGCGGGCGGGTTCCAGCCGCTGGTGGGCGGGCTCGACGGGGACGCCGACGGGGACGTCGAGGGGGACGTCGACGGCCGGGGCGACGCCGAGGGTGAGACCGACGGCGACGCCGACGGCCGCGGGGACGGCGAGGACGAGGGGGCGGCCGACGGCGACGCGCTGGACGGCGCGCCGGTGCAGGCGACGCCGTTGAGCGTGAACGCGGTGGGGACCGGGTTGGCGGTCGTCCACGTCCCGTTGAAACCGATCGACGTGCTCGCGTTGGTGCCGAGGCTGCCGTTGTAGCCGAGGCTGGCGGCGGTGACCTGGCTGCCGCTCTGCGTGAAGGCGGCGTTCCAGCCCTGCGTGACGGCCTGGCCGGTGACCGGGAAGGTCCACCGCAGCGTCCAGGCGGTGAGCGGGTCGCCGAGGTTCTTGACGGCGATGTCGCCGGTGAAGCCGCCGCCCCACTGGGACGGCACGGTGTAGGTGATCTGGCAGCCGGTGACGGCGGCCCGCGCCGCGGTGGCGACGAGGGTCCAGGCGGCCACCGCGGTCACCGCGATCAGTGCGACGGCTGAGGTCAGGGCATGGCGATGTCTGATGTAGCGCACGGGAATCTCCGAGGGTGCGGGCGCGTGACGCGCCGACTCTGCAGACGCGTGCCGCGGATGCCCGTCGGCGGCACGTATGGACGCGGACGAGGTCCGCTCCGGCTCCCGGACACCACGATGCAGCCCGAAAAGGTTTTCGGCAACTGATGCCGGACCTATCCGGACAGTCCTTGAGTCAGGCCAGGTCGAAGACCACCGTGGTCCAGGTGCCGACCGGACGGAAACCGAGCGCGCGGTTGACCGCGAGCATGCCGGTGTTGACGGCGGCGTTGGTGGTGCCGACCGAGGCCACCTCGGGCCGCTCGGCGGCCAGCAGCCGCAGCGACTCCGCCTTCACCCAGCGGGCCAGCCCGCGGCGGCGGGACGCGGGAACCACGGCGGTCTCCTCGGTGAACGCCACGTCGCCCGTCGCGGGCACCAGCACCTGGGTGAACGCCACCACGGCCCCGGCGGCGTCGAGTATCGCGGTCACCCGCAGCTGCACCCCGCGCCGGGCGACCGTCTCCTCCTGCTCGCGCACCGCCTGCGCGGTCACGTGCGGCCACTGCACACCGGCGTCGGTCGGGGCGTCGTGGATGGCGTTGCGGGCCGCGGTGTAGGACTCCAGCAGCTCGTCGGCGACCGGCCCGAGCCAGGTCACCGCCCGGTGGCCGGGCACCGGCACGGGCTGCTCGGCCACGGGCAGACGCAGCAGTGATCGGACCACCGTCTGACCCACCCGGGCCCCGCGGGCGGCGGCGAACGCGGCGCCGTCGTCGTCGCCGTACATGCCGGTCAGCACGGTGCGGCCGGCGGACCGGGCGTAGGCCACGGCGGCGTCGAACAGCGCACCGCCGGTGCCCTGCCGGCGGCGACCGGGCTCGACGTAGACACGCACGAACGCGGTGGTCACGTCCGGCGGCAGGTCCACCGACGCGAAGCCGACAGCCGGGTCGTCGGCGACCAGGTAGCGGTGGCCGCCGCCCATACGAGGACGGCGCAGCAGGCTCACGCCGGTGGGGGCGTCCTCGATCGGCTCATCCGGGTTCGCCGCCAGGTGGCAGGCCCGGCGGATCTCGTACATGCGCCGCAGCAGGGACTCGTCGGCGGTCCCGGTGTCCACCTCGATGATCATCCTGACACCGTACCGGCCGGAGCGCCGTGGCGCGGGCCCGTCAGCTCGCCGTGACGCGTCCGGCCTCGACGGTGAGCATCCGGTTGGTCTGCACGGCCTGCAGCATCTGCCGGTCGTGGGTGACCAGCAGCAGCGTGCCGGTGTACGAGTCCAAGGCCTGCTCCAGCTGCTCGATCGCGGCCAGGTCGAGGTGGTTGGTGGGCTCGTCGAGAACCAGCAGGTTGACCCCCGACGCCTGCAGCAGCGCCAGCGCGGCGCGGGTGCGCTCGCCCGGCGACAGGGTCGCGGCCGGGCGCAGCACGTGCGCCGCGCGCAGCCCGAACTTGGCCAGCAGGGTGCGCACGTCGCCGGGGGCAAGCGCGGGCACCGCCGACTGGAACGCGTCGACCAGCGGCTGGTGGCCCAGGAAGCGCCCGCGGGCCTGGTCGATCTCGCCGACGACGACGCCCGGCCCGAGCGAGGCGGTGCCCGCGGCGAGCACGGCCCGGCCGAGCATGGCGCGCAGCAGGGTGGACTTGCCGGAGCCGTTGGGGCCGGTCACGGCGACCCGGTCGGCCCAGTCGATGCGCAGGTCGACCGGCCCGAGCGTGAAGTCGCCCTGGCGTACGACGGCGTTGTTGAGGGTGGCCACGACGGCGCCGGCACGCGGGGCGGCGGCGATCTGCATTCGCAGCTCCCACTCCTTGCGCGGCTCCTCCACCTCGTCCAGCCGCTCGATCAGGCGCTCGGTCTGGCGGGCCTTGGCAGCCTGCTTCTCCGTCGACTCGGTGCGGAACGCCCGGCCCATCTTGTCGTTGTCGGGCGACTTGCGGCGGGCGTTCTTGACGCCCTTCTCCATCCAGGCGCGCTGCATGCGGGCGCGCGCGAGCAGGTCGTCCTTCTTGTCGGCGTACTCGTCATAGGCCTCGCGGGCGTGCTGCCGGGCGACCTCGCGCTCGGCCAGGTAGGCCCGGTAGCCGCCGCCGTACTGGCGCACCTGCTGCTGGATCAGGTCCAGCTCGACGACGCGGGTGACGGTGCGCGTCAGGAACTCCCGATCGTGGCTGACCAGCACGGTGCCCGCGCGCAGCTCGCCGAGGAAGCGCTCCAGCCGGTCCAGCCCGGCCAGGTCGAGGTCGTTGGTCGGCTCGTCCAGCAGGAAGATGTCGTACCGGCTGAGCAGCAGCGACGCCATGCCCGCGCGGGCGGCCTGGCCACCCGACAGTGCCGTCATCGGGTGGTCGAGGTCGACGTCGAGGCCCAGCTCGGCGGCGATAGCGGCGGACCTCTCGGGCAGGTCCGCCCCGCCGAGTTCGAGCCAGCGCTCCAGGGCCTCGCCGTAGCGGTCGTCGGCCCCGTCCGCGCCCTCGGCCAGCGCCATCGCCGCGTCGTCCATCTCCTGCTGGGCCCGGGCCACGCCGGTGCGGCGGGCCAGGAAGTCGCGCACGTTCTCGGCGGGCCGCCGCTCGGGTTCCTGCGGCAGCAGGCCGACGTTGGCCGTGGGCGGATTGAGGGTGATCGTGCCCTGTTCGGGGGCGGCCAGGCCGGCGAGCAGTCGCAGCAGGGTGGACTTGCCGGCCCCGTTCACGCCGACCAGGCCGACGACCTCACCGGGCGCGACGACCAGGTCGACGTCGCTGAACAGGGTCCGCTCGCCGTGCCCGGCGGAAAGGCCACGGGCCACCATGGTCGCGCTCATGCCGCTGAGCGTATCCGCCGCCTCGCGGACCTCAGCCCACGACCTCGTGCAGGTAGCACCAGCGCCAGTCCTCACCCGGTTCGAACGACTGGATGACCGGGTGCCCGACCTCGTGGAAGTGGGCGGTGGCGTGTTTGTGCGGCGAGGAGTCGCAGCAGCCGATGTGCCCGCAGGTGAGGCACCGGCGCAGGTGCACCCAGGTGGTGCCGTCGCGCAGGCACTCCTCGCAGCCGTCGGCACGGGCCGCCGGGTCGTCGGCGCTCTTCAGGTCCTCACAACTCATGCCTGCTCCTCATGTCACTCGTCGAACACGTACGCCCCGCGGCGGCCCACGTGTCAGTCCATCCGTTCCAGCATCGACTCTTCCAGGTCCATGTCGCGCTGCGCCCGGACGAGCACATCCTCCGGGATCCGGCCCGCGTCCCGGGCCGAGCGGAACACGGCTCGCTCGGCCTCCAGCATCTCCCGGCGCAGCCGCACGTAGACGGCGGTTGGCGTTTCCCGGTCGCCGCCCAGCCGCTCCCACACCGCGTTGGAGCGGCGCTCGGTGAGGGCGCGCAGCTTCTCCACGACGTCCGGCGAGGCGGTGTCGGCGAGGCTCTCCAGCCGCTCGCGGGCGGCCTTGCTGGCCTGCTGCTGCGCCTGCGCCTCGGCGAGGATGTCGCCGGTCCGGTCGTCGGCCTGCACCTTCAGCATCCGGGCCACCATCGGCAGGGTCATGCCCTGCAGCACGAGGGTGCCGACGATGACGGCGAACGCCAGCCACACGAACAGCGCCCGCGGGTAGGGCATGCCGCCGGCGAGCATCGTCGGCAGCGCCAGCGCGGTGGCCAGGGTGACCACGCCGCGCATGCCGGCCCACGAGATGACGGTCGCGCCGGTGAAGTCCAGACCGGTGCCGTGGCGGCGCACGATGGGCAGCAGCCGGACCAGGTACGCGACCGGATACATCCAGGCGAACCGGGTGACGATCACGGTCGCGAGCACCGCCAGGGTCAACCCGACCACCTGGGCGACCGGGGTGTTCAGGCCGGTCAGCACCTCCCGCAGCTGCAGCCCGACGAGCAGGAACACCAGGCCTTCCAGCATGAAGGTGATCATGCGCCAGAACGCGCCCATCTGCAGGCGCGACGCGGCCGACATCAGCGTCGGCATCCGGTGGCCCAGGTAGAGCCCGGCGACCACGACGGCGACCACCGCCGACGCGTGGATGACCTCCGCGATCACGGTCACCGCGAACGGGGTCAGCAGCGAGATCGAGTTGTCGATCAGCGGGTCGCGGGTGCGCCGGTGCAGGAACGCCGCGGTGAGCGCGCCCAGCGCGCCGACCAGCACACCGCCCCCGGCCGCCAGCATCACCTGCTCGGCCACGGCCATCGGGCCGACCGCCGTGCCGATCGCGACCGCGACCGCGACCCGGAAGATCACCAGTGCGGTGGCATCGTTGAGCAGGCTCTCGCCTTCGAGGATGGTCACCATCCGGCGCGGCAGCCCGATGCGCTTCGCGATGGCGGTGGCCGCGATGGCGTCGGGGGGCGCCACGACCGCGCCCAGCGCCAGGCACGCCGCGAGCGGCACCTGCGGCAGCAGCGCGTGCACGAGCAGGCCGACCGCGACCGCGGTGAAGATGACCAGGCCGACGGCGAGCAGCAGGATCGAGCGGATGTTGTGCCGGAACGCCGGCACGGAGGTCTCCAGGGCGGCGACGTACAGCAGCGGCGGCAGGACACCGATGAGCACGATCTCGGGTTCGAGCACGACGACCGGGAACCCGGGCACCAGCGCCAGGCAGAGCCCGACCACCACCAGCACGATCGGATTGAGCAGGTTGTACCGGCGCGACAGTGCGGACACCGCGACGACGACCACGGTCAGCACGACACCCACCACGAGGGCATTCACGTGTCAGAGCCTATGGCGTGGCGCGCCCGGGAACGCACATGTGTACGGTCACCGCGCCCATCCGGCGCAGCCGGGCATGAATCTCCGCTGTTGACGGCCGTGCACCGAGCACTGACCGGCCGGTAGGTAAGATTTCCCTCCCGCCTGATGGGAAACATGCGCGATTGAGCATGGGTTCACTCGATGTTCATCTTTCCTTGCCGACCGGTCAGCCAACCCCGCGCACCGCCCGGTTACCGCCCCCGATGGGCGTTCTACCTGCCGGTCGGTAGGCAGGCTAAATGAACTCCCGGTGAAAGCACCCCTGACCTGCCGCCCGGCAAGGCATTTGCCCAGTTCACGGCGTTGACCAGGTCTCCGGCCCGGAGGTTTGATCGGCAGGTTCCGCTTGATCAGCCAATCTTTTGGGAGGAGGGTGTTCGATGCAGGAGACCGCTCGTGCCATCGGCCACCGGCTGCGGATCACCACCACGATGATCAGCCTGATGCTGTTCCTGATCGCCGGGCTCACCGTCATGGCGCAACCGCAGCGGGCGTCGGCCGCGCCGCTCACCGAACCGGTTTCGGTGTCCACGCAGGAACCGGCCGCGTCCGCACTGGACGGCGGGAAGCGCTGCTGGAAGCAGACCTACCGCTGGCACCACCGCACGTACAAGAAGTGGGTGTGCAAGTACGACCACCACTACAAGAAGCATTACAAGAAGAACTACCACCACAAGAAGTACAACAACCACGGTAACAACCACCACGGGAACAACCACCGCTGAGGTGCACCCGTCCCGGGCCGGCGGCCCCGACCGCCGGCCCACCCATGCCCCGCGCGAACCCGGTCACGATGGCACGATGGCCTGATGCCTGAGATGGACCTGCTGCCGGCCACCCGCCGCGCCCTGCTGCACCGCATCGCCACCGCCCAGGCCGAAGGCCGCGCGCCGTCCCTGGTCGGCGCCGTCGTTCGCGACGGCGCACCGGTGTGGACGCACGGCCGGGGCCTGGTCGAGGGGCAACCCCCGACCGCCGACACGCAGTACCGGATCGGCTCGCTGACCAAGACCTTCGTCGCCGTGCTGGTGCTGCGCCTGCGTGACGAGGGCCTGCTCGACCTGGCCGACCCGCTCGGCACGCACCTGCCCGCGGCGCCCGCGGACACCGCCGGGCTGACCGTCGCCCAGCTGCTCGCACACACCGCCGGCCTGGCGTCGGAGACCCCCGCGCCGTGGTGGGAGCGCACCGACGGCAGTGTGCGCCCCGAGCTGGGCGACATCCTCGACGCCGACGGCATCAAGCACCCCGCCGGGCGGGTCTTCCACTACTCGAACCCCGGCTTCGCGCTGCTCGGCGCGCTTGTCGAGCAGCTGCGCGGCAAGCCGCTGGAGCAGGTGCTCGCCGAGGAGATCCTCGGGCCGCTCGGCATGACCCGCACCTCGCTGCTGCCGCAGGCCCCGCACGCCCACGGCTGGGCCGTGCACCCGTGGGCCGACGTGCTGCTGCCCGAGCCCGCCACCGACACCGGCCGGATGGCCCCGGCCGGTCAGCTCTGGTCCACCGCCACAGACCTGTGCCGCTTCGCCGCGTTCCTGGCCAAGGGCCACCCGGCCGTGCTGGCCGAGGCGAGCCTGGCCCAGATGCGCACCCCGGCGTCCCCGCTCGACGGCCCCGTCTGGGACCTGACGTACGGGCTGGGCATGCAGCTCAAGAACGACGGCGGACGGCTGCTGTCCGGGCACACCGGCTCCATGCCCGGCTTCCTGTGCACGCTGTGGGTCTCCCCCGCCGACGGCCTGGGCGGCATTGTGCTGGCCAACGCCACCTCGGGCATCTCCATCGGCGCGCTCGGCGCCGATCTGGTGCGCATCACCGCCGAGCACGAGCCGCGCATCCCGGACGCGTGGCACCCGCTGGAGACCTACGACCCGGCGCTGCTGGAGCTGACCGGCCCCTGGTACGTCGGACCGACCCCGGCCCTGATCCGGCTGCGCGCCGACGGCGAGCTGGAGTTCGGGCCGCTGACCGGGGCAGGACGCAGCTCGCGGCTGAAGGCGCAGGACGACGGCACCTGGCTCGGGCTGGAGGGCTACTACGCGGGCGAGACGCTGCGCGTGGTGCGCGACGCCGCCGGTGCGGTGACCCATCTGGACCTGGGCAGCTTCGTGCTCACCCGGCAGCCGTACGGTTCGGACACGATCCCGGGCGGCGTCGATCCATTGGGCTGGCGCGGCGGGCCCGCGTAGGGTCGGGGACATGGATCAACTGGAGCCGATGCCGCAGGACTGGACCCGTGCGCTCGCCATCGCCGCACACCCGGACGACCTCGAATACGGGGTGTCCGGGGCAGTGGCCGGGTGGACCGCGGCAGGCAAGGACGTGCGCTACACCCTGGTCACCCGCGGTGAGGCCGGCATCGACACCATCCCGCCGGCCGAGTGCGGGCCGCTGCGCGAGGCCGAGCAGCGCGCGGCGTGCGCCGAGGTCGGCGTGTCCGAACTGGAGTTCCTCGGCCACGCCGACGGCGTCGTCGAGTACGGCCTGGCCCTGCGCCGGGACCTGGCCGCGGCGATCCGCCGCCACACGCCCGACCTGGTGATCACGGCGAACTTCCAGGACACGTGGCCCGGCGGCGGCTGGAACTCCCCCGACCACCGCAACGTGGGCCGGGCCGTGCTGGACGCGATCGGCGACGCCGGCAACCGGTGGATCTTCCCGGAGCTGGTGGCGCAGGGGCTGGCCCCGTGGGGCGGGGTGCGCTACGTCGCCGTCGGCGGCTCGCCGCAGGCCACCCACGCCGTCGACATCACCGACACGCTGGACCGGGCCGTCGCCTCCCTCGACGCGCACCACGCCTACCTGGCCGGGCTCGGCGACCACCCGATGGCCGCCACCCGCGACTTCCTGGAGTGGATGGCCGACCTGAACGCGCCCCGCTTCGGCGGCCGCCGCGCCGCCGCGTTCGAGCTCTACCGCATGTGACCACCCGCCCCGGACTCCGGCCAGGACTCCGCACGCAATAGACGTTGGCCTATCTGGATGAGAATTCGGCGATCGAACTCACCCAGATAGGCCGACGTTTATGTAAAGCGAGCCGGTCAGCAGGGCCGGTCAGCGGGGCCGGTCAGCGGGGGCCGGTCAGCGGGCGGCGGTGTCGCTGTGCCGGCCCGCGTTCGCGGTGACCGGCTGGCGGCGGGCCCGCGCCGCGGCGAGCTGCACCGGCGCACCGGGCGCGGCCGCCACGTCCTGCTGCTGGCGGTCGTACAGATAGACGGACATCGCATAACAGAACGTGATGACGCCAAGCATCTCGCACAGTTCCTCGACGGACGCCGCGAGCAGGTACTCCATGTACCCGGCCCCCGGCGCGACGTTGCCGCTGACGTCCCGGCCGACGAAGGCCCCGACGACCTCCATGCCGACCGCGCCGAGCACGAACAGCACCCCGCCGCCCGCCACCAGCAGTCGGGTGCGGACCGGCAGGTGGAACAGGAACTTCAGGTAGGACACGCAGAAGACCAGCACGAACGGCGCGGCCACCACGATCCAGGACAGGTAGGAGGCCTTGCCCAGCTGCACCAGGCCCATCTTGCGGCTCATCTCGTGCATCTGCGTGATCTCGTCCATGGAAAGGAACGCGAAGACGACCGACAGGATCCGCCAGTGCTTGGCGTACTTCTCCCCGCGCCCGCGGACGTTGTTCGCGATCTCCCACAGCACGTACGCGGTGAGCAGGAGCAGGGCGCCGGAGAACCAGGTCGGGAGGTTCTTCTCCTTGTCCACGTTGAAGAACGTGGTCCACCAGGCGAACGCGGGGATCACGTTGTGGTGGCCCAGCCCGTGGTAGAGGTAGTTGCCGCCGAGGCTCAGCACGTGCAGTCCGGCGACGAAGCACAGCAGGAACCGCACCAGCGTGCGGGGAGTCGGCAGGTTGATTCTCATCACGGGCCCTATTCGACGGTGGTCCGCCCGGCGCGAGCCGAGAGGCATGGTTGCCGAATATAACGGTCGAAATCACCCAAACGACTCTTGACTCCGCAGAATTCCTGGCCCGGTCCCCCCAACGCGGACGAGGCGCGGCTCCGGCTCCCGCCGGGACCGCGCCTCGTCGACGATCGGGCGTCAGGTCAGGCCGTTGCGGCCGATGACCTGGGCATACCAGTGGGCGCTGTCCTTGGGCAGGCGTCGCTGGGTGTCGTAGTCGACGTGCACCAGCCCGAAGCGCTTGCCGTAGCCATACCCCCACTCGTAGTTGTCCAGCAGCGACCAGGCGAGGTATCCGCGCAGGTCAGCCCCGCCCTCGATGGCCGCATGCGCGGCCCGCAGGTGCCCGTCGAGGTACGCGATGCGGTCGTCGTCGGCGACCCGGCCGCCCTCCACCACGTCGCTGTAGGCCGCGCCGTTCTCGGTGACCATCAGCGGCACGCCCGGATAGTCCGCAGCCAGGCGCAGCAGCAGCGCGGACAGGCCGGTCGGGTCCACCGGCCAGTCCATCGCGGTGACCGGCATGTTCTGGGTCATGAACTCGACGCCCTCGCTGCCGGGGTGCGCCGGCCCGCTGTGCGCGCCGACCTGGGCCCGCACCAGCGCCGGCTGGTAGTAGTTCACGCCCAGCAGGTCGAGCGGGGCGGCGATGAGCGCCTCGTCGCCGGAGCGGATCACCCCTGCCGCGCCGAACCGCTCGAACAGCGCGAGCATGTCCTGCGGGTATCGCCCGCGCAGTGCCGGGTCCAGGAACAGCCGGTTCTGCAGCCCGTCGATGAGCCGCGCCGCCGCCTGGTCGTGCGGGTCGGCCGGGTTGCCGGGCCGTACGTCGGTCAGGTTGAGCGTCAGCGACACCTCCTGCGCCCCGCCCGCCCGCAGCGCCCGGGCGGCCAGGCCGTGCCCGAGCATCAGGTGGTGGACCGCCTCGAAGGCCGCCCGGGGGTCCTGGCGGCCCGGCGCGTGAACGCCGCTGCCGTAGCCGAGGAAGGACGAGCACCACGGCTCGTTGAGCGTGGTCCAGGTGCGCACCCGGTCGCCGAGCCGCCCGATCGTCGACGAGGCCAGGTCGGCGAGGTAGTAGGCGGTGTCGCGGTTGGTCCAGCCGCCCCGGTCCTCCAGCACCTGCGGCAGGTCCCAGTGGTAGAGGGTCACCATCGGGTCGATGCCGTGGCCGAGCAGCTCGTCGACGAGCCGGTCGTAGAAGTCCAGGCCGCGGGTGTTCGCCGGGCCGGAGCCGTCGGGCTTGATGCGCGGCCAGGCGACCGAGAACCGGTAGGTGCCCAGGCCGAGCTGCTTCATCAGCGCGACGTCGTCGCGGTAGCGGTGGTAGTGCTCGCAGGCGACGTCACCGGAGTGGCCCTCGAACACCTTGCCCGGCGTACGGGAGAAGGTGTCCCAGATCGACGGGGTCCGCCCGTCCTCGGTCGCCGCGCCCTCGATCTGGTAGGACGCGGTGGCCGCGCCCCAGCGGAACCCGGACGGGAAGCGCACGGGTGCGGTCCCGTTCAGTTGCGCCTGCGTGGTGGCCAGCGTCATGACTTCACCGCTCCCTGCATGATGCCGCCGATGATGTACTTGCCGAGCAGGGCGAACACGATCAGCAGCGGGATGGTGGCGATCGCGGTGCCGGTCAGCGACAGCGAGTAGTCCTGGATGTAGCCACTGGCCAGCGTCGACAGCGCGGTCTGCACCGTCGGGTCCTCCGGGGTGAGCACGACAAGCGGCCAGAAGAAGTCGTTCCAGGCCGTCATGAACGTCAGCATGCCCAGCACCGCCGCGGCCGGTTTCGACGCCGGCAGGACCACATGCCAGAAGATCCGCAGCGTGTGGCAGCCGTCGACGCGCGCGGCCTCGATCAGCTCGCTGGGCACCGCCTCGCGCAGGAACTGGGTCATGAAGAACACGCCGAACGCGGTGACCAGGCCGGGTGCGACGACGGCGTACATGGTGCCGGTCCACTCGATCTTCGCCATGAGCAGGTAGAGCGGGATGATGCCCAGTTGCGTGGGGACCATCATGGTCGCGATGAGCATGACCAGCATCGCGTTACGGCCCCGGAAGGGCAGCTTCGCGAACGCGAACCCTGCCAGGGTCGAGAACAGCACGACGCTGATCGTGATCGAGATCGAGACGATGAACGAGTTGGTCAGCGCCTTGGCGAAGTCGACGGTCCCGAACGCGCGTTCCAGGTTCGCGAACAGGTTCGGGCCCAGCCCGAACGGCGGCGGGACCTGACCCAGGATGCCGTTGTCGTGCGAGGCCACCACCAGCGACCAGTAGAGCGGGAAGCCGGAGAACAGGGCCAGGCCGGCCAGCGCCAGATAGGCGAGTTTGCCGGGGCGGCGGTCGGCCATGAACGACCTGCGGCGACGCCGGTGCACCTGCGGTTCGGCCGCTGCGGCGGAGGCCGCACGGGCGGGCGTGGTGGTCAGGGGTGTCGTCGTTGCCATCAGGACCTCCGCAGGCGGCTGGTCAGGAAGTAGTTGATCGCCGCGACGATCACGATGATGCCGAACATCGCCCACGCCGCAGTCGAGGCGTAACCGAAGTCGAACCTGCTGAACGCCACCTCATACAG
>NZ_WBZD01000045.1 GCF_009720365.1 Catellatospora paridis
GCCCGCGCCGGCTCCCGCGCCACCCGCGCCGCCCGCGCCGGCTCCCGCGCCGGTCGCGGACCCGGTGGTCGCGCCGGCCGCGGACTCCGGTCCGGTCGTCGTGGTCGTGCAGTCCGGCGATCCGACCGCGCCTGCCCCCGGCGCCGACCCGGCCCAGGGCGGCGCCCCACAGGCGGGTGCCATCCAGGCCGACCCGGCCGCCGCGAGCGAGAGCTCGGACGGCATCGGCGCCGAGGAGCTGATCATCGGCGGAGCGGGCCTGGCCGCGGGTGCGGTCGCGGGCGGCGTCGCCGGTGCGGTGGCAGGCAAGGCCTTCAAGTCCGACGAGGACGGGACCGAAGCCACCGCGACGGCCTGACCGTCCGCACCAGACACCGGGCAGCAGGGGTGTGCACCCCCGTCGCACCTCTGCTGCCCGGCACAGAAGCCGCTCACCCATCGACGAACCGCCTGAACGGATCACCGTCGTAAAGCAGTCAGCCGAGAGCGTGCAGCCGTTCGGCCGCCTATGATTCGGCTCGCCGCACGGCTCCATACCCCTTGAAAGGCCGAACGATGTTGTGCCACGCCTGCCATGTGCACCTGCGGCGGGACTACCCGTACTGCCTGCACTGCGGCACGCTGCGCAAGGGCGCCGTCGTGGACTCGTACGCGGCGCCGGAGCTGCGGTGGGCCGACGCCGCGGGCGAGCGGGTCCACCCGCTCATCAAGCCCACCACCACGATCGGCCGCAGCCCCGACAACGACATCGTGCTCGACGACGCCAGCGTCTCGCGCCACCACGCCCGGGTCGTGCGCAACGCCGAGGGTTTCCACCTGGAGGACCTCAACTCCTTCAACGGCACCACGATCGGCAAGCGCACCTTCCACGGCGACTGGGCCCCGCTGCCTGACGAGTCCAAACTGCACATCGGTGACATCCCGTTGCGATTCGCCCAACCGCGCTCGGCGGCGATCGGCTCCAAGACAATGGTGCGCGGCGTCGAGCACAGCATCCTGCTGCCAGCCCCGGAAACCGAGGAAGCGCCGACGGCCACCGGCCCGCTCACGGCACGGCCGCGGCGGCGCAGCGGCTGGGCCCTCAAGCAGGTGCCGGACATGCGCGGCGACCAGCAGTGGGTGCTGCGCAACACCCGCTCCGGGCAGTATCTGCAGCTGGACGAGCGCGACGTGTTCCTGTGGCACCAGCTCGACGGCGAGAACACCGTGCGCGACCTGCTCTTCGCGTACGCCCAGCGCTACGGCGAGCTGGCACTGCCCCGCATCGAGCGCACCCTGCGCACGTTCGCGGCGCTGGAGCTGGTGCGCGGCCTGCACGGCCAGCGCGAGGCGGAGAAGCCGCCACTGCTCAAGCGGTTCGGGCAGGCCGTGCTGAAGACGCTGCTGCGCATGGAGGTGTCGGTCAAGGGCCTGGACCGGGTGTTCACCCGGATGTACCGGTCGTTCGGCTGGCGATTCTTCACCCGTACCGGCGTGGTCGGGCTCTGGTTCTGCATCGCCGGCGGCATCTACGCGATGACCGTGGCCAGCGCGCACCAGAACCTGTTCGACATCAACGGCGCGGGCGTCTGGGGTGCGATCGTCATCGCCGCCGGCTACCTGTTCGCGCTGATCGTGCACGAGTCGGCGCACGCGCTGGCCGTCAAGTCGTACGGCCGCACCGTCACCCGCGGCGGGTTCATGCTGATGATGGGCATGCCGTTCGCCTTCGTGGACACCTCGGACATGTGGTTCGGCAGCCGCTGGTCGCGCATCGTGGTGACGCTGTCCGGGCCGCTGTCGACCGCGGCCATCGCCGGCATGCTCGCCGCGGTCGCCGCCTGGGCGCCCGCGCCGCAGGTGTCCGGCATCGCCTACCAGCTGGCCTTCGGCCTCTACCTGAACACGCTGTACAACCTGAACCCGCTGATGCCGCTGGACGGATACCAGGCGCTCGCGGACGCGCTGCGGCTGCCGCGCCTGCGCGAGGAGGCGTCGGCCTACTTCACCAAGGGCATCTGGTCCGACATCAAGGCCGGTCGCAAGCCCGGCATCAAGCAGATAGGCATGGCGGCGTACGGCTTCACCGCCGTCGTCGGCACCGGCCTGTTCGTGCTGCTGGGCTTCCTGGCCTGGCGCGACCGGCTCGGCGGGCTCGTCGAGGAGTACCTGCCGCCCGGCATCGACGTGCTGGTCATCGTGCTCGGCATCGGCCTGATCATGTTCCCGATCTGGTACCGGCTGTTCCGCAAGCTGACCGGCTTCATCAAGTCCCGTAAGGCCGCAACGGCGGAGGTGGCGGCATGAGCCAGCCGAACATGTGGACCGTTCCCGGGTACATCGAGATCCGCGAGCTGGGGCGCGGCGCGTCCGGGCTGGTGGTGCTCGCCGAGCACGAGGCGACCCAGGTCAAGGTCGCCATCAAGTACCTGGCCGAGCAGCTGCGCGACGACGAGACCTTCATCCGCGCGTTCCGGGCCGAGGCCCGGGTCATGTCCGAGGTGGAGTCGCCACAGGTCGCGCGGCTGTACGAGTACATCGAAGCGCCCGGCGGCGCGGCCATCGTGATGGAGCTGGTCGACGGCGTCGCGCTGCGCGCGATCCTGCGCGAGCAGGGCCCCACCGAGCCCGAGGCGGCCCTGGTGGTGCTGAAGGGCTCGCTGCTCGGTCTGGCCGCCGCCCACGACCGCGGCGTCGTACACCGCGACTACAAGCCCGAGAACGTGCTGGTCAACGGCGAAGGCCAGAGCAAGCTGGCCGACTTCGGCATCTCGGCGCGCAGCGGCCGTCAGGGCCCGCTCGCCGGCACGCCGTCATACATGGCCCCCGAGCAGTGGGCCGGCGCGCCGGCCAGCCCGTCGACCGACATCTACGCGGCGACCGCCACGTTCTTCGAGTGCCTGGCCGGGCAGCCGCCGTTCCGCGCCCCCGGCGACATCCAGGGCCTGCGCCGCCAGCACGAGCAGGCGCCGGTCCCGGTGGAGCTGGTGCCCGAGGCCGTACGCGGACTGGTCCGCCGGGGCCTGGCCAAGGATGCCAAGCAGCGCCCCAAGGACGCCGCGACGTTCCTGCGCGAACTGGAGGCCGTCGCCGGGGCCGGTTACGGGGCCGAGTGGGAGGAGGAGGGCCGCAGCAAGCTGGCCCGCCGCGCACTGCTGCTGGCGCTGCTGTTCCCGCTGGCCGCGGTGCAGGCCAACGCCACCGCCATCGGCACCACGATCCTCGGCATGTCCCGCAAGGCGTTCACTCTGGCGGCCAGCATCACCGCACTGGTACTGATCCTGGGCGGCGCCGGGGCCGCGGCACTGTGGCCGACGAGCACCAGTCCGACACCGCTGCCCAGCGTGACCGCAACCGCGGACGCATCGTCGTCGCCGAGCGAGTCACCGTCGCCCTCCCCGTCGCCGAGCCCGTCCCCGTCGGAGAGCCCGTCCCCGTCACCCTCCCCGTCGGACGATCCGCAGCCGAGCCCGAGCAAGAAGCCCTCGCCCAAACCTTCGCCGTCGCCCTCCTCGTCGCCGGTGACCCCGGCCGCCCCGGTCGTCGCGTTCCTGCGCCCCAGCACGTGCTGGCTGGTCAAGGGGATCTGCAACGGCACCGCGGCGGCCAACGCGGGCAAGGATTCCCGCACCACGGTCATCGTGAACACCGAGAACGCCGGCCGATACCGCTACACGCTGCGGTTCACCGCGATCGACTACAACCTCCAGCCGATCGGCACCATCCCGCAGAAGACCTCCCTGGTCGAGGGCATCACCGATGGGACGAGCACGACGGTCTCCACCACCGTCGACATGACCGGCCTGCTCTACTGCAACACCCAGATCCGGGTGACCATCGAGACGACGCGGGGCGGCCCTGCTATTCCCACGAAGGTCTACTCTGCACCCATCATTCAGAACGCCAACTGCATCATCGGCTGAGAAGGACGCGCTGCGGTGACCGACACCATCGGTGGCAAGTACACCCTGCTGGATGCGGGGCGGGCCGGACGGCTCGGCACATGGCACACGGTGTCGACGGCGGAGGGCAAGCAGCGCGGCGCGCTGCGCCTGGAGGATCGGGGTCTGACCGACCCGGCTGCGGCGCGTCGGCTCGCCGACGCGGTCAGCGCCCAGGCCCGCCTGCGCGTGCCCGGCCTGCTCAACGTCATCGACCAGGTGACGGAGGGCAGGCACAGCTGGCTGATCACCAATGCGGCACCGTCGCCGACGGTGGCGCAGGCGCTGGCGGCCGGGGTCACCCTGCCGGCCGCCGTGGCCGCACTGATCGCCACCGACACCGCCCAGACACTGCTCCGGCTGCACCAGGCCCAGCTCGCGCACGGCGAGCTGAACACCCACGGTGTGGTGGTCAGCGCCGGCGGCGCGGCCCTGCTGTCCGAGGCCGGTTACGGGCACGCGGTGCTCGGCACGACCCCCGGCCCCGGCCATGACGCGGCCGGCTGGTCCCGACTGCTGGCCGAGCTCGCCGACGCCTGCCATGACGCCGAGACCCGGCAACTGCTGCGCCAGGCCGGACAGCAGGCCGAGGCCGTCGGCGGCAGCGCCGGCCTGACCGCCGCGTTGACCACGCTGAGCGCTGCGGCACAGCGGATCACCGGCTTCGGCGACCGCGCCGCGTTGAAGGCGCTCGCCGCGCAGATGCACCCGATGTCCGCCGCGCCGGTCTCCGCACCGCCTGTTTCAGCTCCTCCTGCCTCTGCGCCACCCGTTTCAGCTCCTCCCGTCTCCGCGCCGCCGGTTTCTTCTCGGCCGGTGTCCGCGCCGCCCGCCGCTCCGGTGGCCGGGATGCCCGGTGGCGTCCCGGCGGCCGAGGAGACGGTGCAGCTGGCCGGCGGCTCCCACTCCGCGCCGCCGGTGCCACAGCAGACGCCGCGGGCCACGCCGCCGACCGCGGTGATGCCGGTGGTGCCGCCGGACGGGGCGACCCGGCTCGGCAACCGCGCCGCCGAGGAGCAGCGCAAATCCGGGGCGTACCAGGTCGGCCGGGCCGCCCCGCCCCCGGCGCAACAGCCGCAGCAGGACGTGAACCTGCGGTTCGGGCAGGGTGTGCCGCCCGCGCCGCCCGCCTGGCAGATGGCCGCCGCGCAGGCCGCCCCGCCGCCCCGGCGCAAGAAGTCGGTCGGCAAGCGCATCGCCGCGTTCTTCAGCGCGCTGACCACGGTCGCGCTGCTGGTCATCGCGGGCTATGTCGCCTGGACCTGGTGGCAGGAGAACAACAACGCGGTCCAGGTCACCAAGGTTGCCGTGACGCCCGTCGTCCCGCCGGTCACCGCCGCGTGCGACGTGAACGTCGACGTGGTGGGCCTCATCGAGACCGACGGCCAGGCCGGGAAGATCACGTACGAGTGGCTGCGCAACGACGGCGAGACCTCCGGCGCGCTGGAGCAGGCGGTCAAGAAGGGCCAGCGCAGCGTTCAGGTGCACCTGTTCTGGCGCTTCCAGGGCAAGGGCACCAGGGAGGCCGAGGCCACCCTGCGCATCCTGAAACCCACCGTGATCCAGGGCTCGTCGAAGTTCACGTACTCCTGCAAGTGACGCACGAACGCTGAGCCCACCCGCCGTCCAGCGGGTGGGCTCAGTCGTGCGGCGATCAGGTGTCGCTGTCCAACAGGTCGGCCAGGATCAACTGCTCCACGGCGTACGCCCATTCGGGACAGCGGTGCCGTCGACAGTGCACGCACATGTCGGTGGCCGGGTCGTCGCCGTGGACGGCGACGGCCTGCCAGTACCGTCGCGCCAGCTCATCCGGGATCGGGGCGTGACCGTGCGGAGGAGCGCTCACGCGGACACCGCCTCGGTGTCCGCCCGGTGCCGGACGAGCCGGGGCGATTGGGTACGCATGACCTGCTCACGCGCCACGCGATGGGTGCACGCGCCGCAGACCGCGCCGACCGCGCCACCACAGGACGCACACCAGCTTGCCGCGTGCCCGCGCAGGAACCATCCGGCGAGCATGGCCAGCAGCACGACCATGCCGAGTCCGGCGATGGCCAGATAGACTGCCATGAACCACCTCCAGTGGAGTTGTGGTGGAGGCGGGGCGCCGGGGCCAACCAGTCAGCCCCGCCTCCGGCTTATGACAAGCACTTATCAGCGACCGGCCCGATGGCCTGAGGCAGTGACAAGCTGTGTCCGTTGTGGATTACACTACTGATCGATTCCTATTTTAGGAACCTAAGTTTGGCCGCCACGCTCTCTTCGGCGGCGACGGATCAGCAAGGAGTCCGCAGGTGGACAACCCCACGATTCAACGTCGACGACTTGGCCAAGCCCTTCGCCGTGGACGCGAAGCCGCCGGACGCACTCAGGAAGAGGCTGGTCGCGTCATCGATGCGGCGGCTACGAAGATCAGCCGAATGGAACTCGGCCAGTCCGGCATCAAGATCCACGACCTCAATGCGTTACTGGAGTTCTACGGTCTCGTCGGCGAGCCAGCCGATGCGCTGCGCGATTTGGCACGCGCGGGACGCCAACGCGGCCGCTGGAGCGGGCGAAACGTCCCGGACTGGTTTCGGCAGTACGTCGATCTGGAGGCCGCCGCGTCGGAAGTCCGCTGGTACCAGTCCGAGATCATGCCCGGCATCCTGCAGACCGAGGAGTACATCCGTGCCATGGGACCGGGTGATTCCGGCAGAGCCGATGACCATGTGGCACTCCGCAAAGAGCGCCAATCCCTGCTGACTCGCGACGATGCGCCAGACTTCGCGGTCATCATCAGCGAATCGGCACTGCGCAGACAGATCGGTGGCGCGGAGGTCATGCGCAGTCAACTGCGACACGTGGCTCGGACCGCGGCGCAGGCGGTCATCTCGTTGCAGGTATTGCCGTTCGACGCTGCGACATACACGACGTCGAGCTTCGCCTTCACACTGCTGCGGTTCAACCAGGATGCCGGTGCGGACGTCGTCTACCTGGAGGACTACACGAATGCGTATTACCTCGATGATCAGGAGACGGCGCGCGACTACTCTAGGCTGTGGAATCGGCTGAGTGCCGCTGCGCTCGGCCCGCAGGAGTCCGTGCGGCTGATCGAGCGGATCGCCGAGGAGCTTCGCCTGTAGCACCGATGGAGATGATCACAGCATGGCGAGTTCGGATTTCGACCAGGCGGAGTGGCGCAAGAGCTCCCGTAGCGACAACAACGGTGGGCAGTGCGTCGAGGTTGCCCTGACCACAACGACCATCGGTGTCCGAGACAGCAAGGACCGTGACGGTTCGGTGCTCGCCTTCGCCGCCGGGGACTGGGCCGCGTTCCTCTTCGGGGTCAAAGCCGGCGAGTTCGACCGCTGACTGTCGGAGTCGACCATGCAGGTGAACCTCGTCCAGGGCGACATCACCCGCCAGGAAGTGGACGTGATCGTCAACGCGGCCAACTCGTCGCTGCTCGGCGGCGGTGGCGTGGACGGCGCGATCCACCGCAAGGGCGGCCCGGAGATCCTCGCCGAATGCCGGGCGCTGCGCGCCTCCCACTACGGCCGGGGCCTGTCCACCGGCCAGGCCGTCGCCACGACCGCAGGCAAGCTGCCCGCGCGCTGGGTGGTACACACCGTCGGACCCGTGTACAGCGCCACCGAGGACCGCGCCGAGCTGCTCCGCGACTGCTACCGCAACGCGCTGCGGGTGGCGGGCGAGCTGGGCGCGCGTACCGTCGCCTTCCCGCTGATCTCCTCGGGCATCTACGGCTGGCCGGTCGACGACGCCGTACGCCAGGCCCTGGACGTGCTGGAGAACGCCGATACCACGGTCGAGGAAGCCATTCTGGTGCTCTTCGACGAGCCCACCTACCGGACCGCATCGGGCGTCCAAGCCGGTCGGAGCTAGGTTCCGCCTCGCGAGTCGTGGTGCAACCTGGCAGGTTGCTCGATCGGCTCATCCGAGAGGATCGCTTGCCGGTCGGGGTCGGAGTGGCCCGTACTTCTGCAGATGTGCGGACGTCCGATCAGGTGAGGGTCGGTTCCGGTTCCGGTTCGGGTACGTGGGCGGCGGCGATGGGAGTCCGCACCGTCCAGCCGAGGGTGCCGTACAGCTTGCGCCCGTCGTCGGTGGCGACCAAGGCGCCGGTATGCACGCCGAGTTGAACGGCATGGTGTCCAAGCAGGCGCATCACTGTCTTGCCGAGCCCACGCCGCCGGTGCGCGGGGGCAGTCTCGACTTGGTCGATTACTCCGATCACCCCGGCCGGTGCGAGCCTGCCGGAGGCCACGGGTGTGCCCGTGGCGTCGAGGACTGTGACGACGACGACGTCGGTGATCGTGGTTCGGATCGTGTACGGCGCGGGTGGCTTGTCGGCGTCGCCGGTGAGCGTGGTGGTCATGAGAAAGCCGGTGTCTGCCATCGCCCATGGAGGTGGGAGGGCCGCGCGCAGATACGCCGGGTCCGCGGCGACCTTGATCCACGTTCCGGGTGCGTTCTGCCGCTCGCCCAGCCGCGACAGCGACTGATCGTCGGGGGTATGAAGGACGTAGCGCAGACGATGGCCAGGAACTCCGACGTCGATGCGCCATCCCTGTGGCACCGCCACCGGCACGGGTGCCGCACGCGAGACAGCCCAGCCGTGGACCCATCCGGCGATGAGGCCCGGCAGGTCGCCACGCTCAGCGCCAACTGTCCCGCCTTCCTGCTGCACCCTGCCACCCTCCAGATCTCCTCCTCCATGATCCACCTTATTGCAACTTACTGGCAATAACAATCGCCACGGTCGGCATGACCGGGGTTATCCAGCTAGCGGTCGGTGGCTTTGGGGTGGCCGGTGCCGGCGTGTTTGATCCAGCAGACGCGGGCCTCGTGATCGACCACGTACCAGATGCGGCCGCCGGCAGTCACCTCGTATTGCCACTGTTCAAGGCGTACGCCGTCGTGGTTCGCCCAGGCGAGGTCGTACTTGAGCCGGTGCTGCCGGTCGGTCTCGGGTCGGGGACAGGGATTGTCGCGTAGCGCCTCATACGCCGCTCGGGTGTGGCCGGCCGCTTGACGGCACAGATCCTCCCACCCTTTCGCCGCGTCGTTGGCCGCGAACCTGATCGCGTACTCCCCTGGCAACGTGGGTGGCGCGGCACGGTCGCCGCGCTTGGGCGTCATGCGGCCTCCGGCACCGGCACCGGGCCGTAGTCCCCGCTGGTCTCACCGGCGAGGATCGTGTGCAGGTCGGGGTCGGAGTAGGCCTCGGCCGTGTGTCGCCACGCGGTGAGCAGCACCGACACCGCGGCCATGTTCCCGAGTGCGCTGGCGGCGCCTGCCGTCGCGACGAACTCCTGAGCGAATTCGTCCACGGCGGGCAAGGGGAGGAAACGCACCCACGGCAGCACGCGGGGCAGCACCTCGGCGATCACCTGCGGGTCGCGGTGGGCGATCTCCGCCAGCAGGCGGGCGGTCATGTCGATGACCTGACCCTCCTGCTCAGCGCGCGCGGCCGTCATGAGCACGAGGTCATCCGCGTCGCGTCGGCGCAGCCGCACCGCTCGCACCCGCGAGAGCCGGTCCGCGGTCGCCGACGGCTCCCGCAGCAACTCGGAGAACGGCACGCTCTCCAGTGGGACAGTCATACTTCAACGCTACTTCAGTAGTCGGTCCGACGACAGCATCCGGCGGTCTTCGGACCTGGGGATCAGTCGACGGCTCAGGACATCGCCGCAGTGAGCGCGGCGACGAAGTCGTCGGTGGTGTGCTCATCCCGGACGGCCACGCGGAGCCAGTCCGGGCCGAGGCCGGGGAAGGTGTCGGCGCGGCGCACGGCGTAGCCCGCGTCGCGCAGGCGGCTGCGTACACCCAGGCCGTCGGCGACCTTGAGCAGCACGAACGAGCTGGCCGGCGTGCCCGCGACGACCACCTCGGGCAGTTGCCGCAGCGCCGTGAGCAGGTGCTCGCGGCGCGCGGTCAGCTCGTGGGCGATCAGCTCCTCGGCCGCGACGGCCGCGGGTGTGGCGCAGGCGGCCGCGGCCGCGAGCGCGGGCGTCGACACGGGCCACAGCGGTTGTACGGCGGCCAGCCGGCGCACCAGGTCCGGCGCGGCCAGCAGGTAGCCGACGCGCAGTCCGGCCAGTGCCCAGGTCTTGGTGAGGCTGCGCACCACCACCAGGCCGGGCAGGTCGCGCCGCGCGGCGAGCGAGTGCGGCTCGCCGGGGATCGTGTCGGCGAACGCCTCGTCCACCACCAGCACCCGGCCCGGCCGGGCCAGGCTCGCGACCGCGTCGGCGGGGTGCGCGACCGAGGTCGGGTTGGTCGGGTTGCCGAGCAGCACCAGGTCGGCGTCGTCCGGCACGGCGGCCGGGTCCAGCGTGTACGGCTCCGGCAGCAGCACCCGGCCCACCCGGTGCCCGGCGGCCAGCAAAGCCGCCTCCGGCTCGGTGAACTGGGGGTGCACCACCACCGGCCGCCGCGCGTCGCGCAGGCCCTGGGCCAGCAGCGTGAATGCCTGCGCCGCACCGGCGGTGAGCAGCACCTCGTCCGGGTCCCGGCCGTGCCGGGCGGCGATCGCGGCGCGGGACGCGGTGCCGTCGGGGTAGGCGTCCAGGCGGCCGAGCGACGCCAGGATCGGCTCGGCCAGCCAGTCCGGCAGTGGGGCCTGCCGCACGTTCACCGCGAGGTCGATCAGACCGGCGCCGACCTCGACGTCACCGTGATGCCCGAGGTCATACCCGCCCCCCACGCCGCTCACCCGCGCTGCCCGTCAAGAAGGGCACCTTCCTCTACGGAAACCGTCAAGAAGGTGCCCTTCCTTCGCCCTAGACGAGCGGAGGCGGTGAGGCGGGTGAGGACGGCGAGGACGGCGGCGGAGAGGCCGACGGCGGCGGAGAGGGTGGCGGCGCGGCGGATGTCGCGGGTGCGGGGGCCGGGGCCGTCACCGAGGGTCGGGCGGGTCTCGGCGCGGCCGAAGTAGATGTTCGTGCCGCCGAGGCGTACGCCGAGGGCGCCGGCGAAGGCCGACTCGCACTGACCGGAGTTCGGGCTGGGGTGGGCGTCGCCGTCGCGGCGCCAGACGGCGGCGGCTCGGGCGGGCGAGCCGGACACCAGCGGCGCGGAGACCGTCGCCAGCGCGGCGGTGAGGCGGGACGGGACCAGGTTGGCGGCGTCGTCGAGGCGCGCCGAGGCCGTGCCGAACCGGGCGTAGCGCGGCGAGCGGTGCCCGACCATGGCGTCGAGGGTGTTCACGGCGCGGTAGCCGACGAGGCCGGGCAGCCCGGCCAGCGCGCCCCAGACCAGCGGCGCGACTTCGGCGTCGGCGGAGTTCTCGGCGATCGACTCGACCGTCGCGCGGGCCAGGCCGGGTTCGTCCAGTGCGGACGGGTCGCGGCCGCACAGGTGCGACAGCCGGGCGCGGGCCGCGGCCAGGTCGCCGCGTTCCAGCGCCCCGGCCATCAGGCCGCCCTCGCGGCGCAGGCTGCGCCCGCCGAGCGCGGCCCAGGTCCCGGCCGCCACCAGCGCGGTACGCAGCACCGGCCGCCCCCGCGTGGCCCGCTGCGCCAGCACGGCGGCCGCCACCGGCACCCCGACGGCCAGCGCGGTGAACGCGGCCCCGGCCCGGCGCGAGTCGGCGTACGTGTACCGCTCGACGACCTTGGCGAAGTTGCCGAACCCGGCGACCGGGTGCAGCCGCCGCGGATCGCCGAACGCCGCGTCGAGCGCCACTCCCGCCAGCATGCCGAGCGCATCGGCCCGCCGGGCCGCCCGCCGGGAGGTCACCGGCCGGGCTCCGGCAGCACGTCGGTGCCGGTGTCGAGGATGGCCTCGTCGTCGGGTGTCAGCGGCTCGTCCATGAGGTGGCGGAAGGCGCGCAGGTTGTCGGTGGGCTCGCCGCGGCTGATCCGCCAGCGCCACTCCCGCTTGATCGCGGTGCTGAAGCCCAGCTCCAGCAAGGTGTCGAAGGACTCGTCGGCGGCCGCCAGCACCGCGCCGAGCAGCCGGTCCAGCTCCTGCGGCGAGACCGCGGCCAGCGGCAGGCGGCCGGTCAGGTAGACGTCGCCGACGGCGTCGACGGTGAACGCGACCCCGTACAGCTTCGCGTTGCGGCGCAGCAGCCAGGCCCAGACGGCTTCGCGGTTCTCGTCGGGCTGGCGCACGACGAACGCCTCGATGCGCAGCGCGTGCTCGCCGACGATCAGGTTCACGTTCGTCTTGAGCTTGTGCGTGCCCGGCAGGGTCACCACGTAGGAGTGGGGCCCGGTGCGGTCCAGGGGCAGCTCCGCACAGGCCTGCTCGATGAAGGCGCAGGCCTGCTCGACCGTGGTCATGAGGCTCCTAGCGGGTCACCACCGGGCGCAGCCGGCGAGTTCGAGCTGCCGGCGGGACCGGTGCTCGGTCATCGCCTCACGATAGACGTCGAGCAGCCGGGTGGTCGTGTGGTCCCAGGAGAAGTCGTACGCATGCTTGACCGCGCCCGCGGCCAGCTCCTCGCGGCGGCCCGGCTCGGCGAGCAGCCGGTCCAGCACCCGCGCCCAGTCGGCCGCGCCGTGTCCGTCGACCAGCACTCCGCTGACCTCGTCGCGCACCGCGGTGACCAGTCCGCCGACGGCGGCCGCCACCACGGGCGTGCCGCAGGCCTGCGCCTCGAGCGCGACCAGGCCGAACGACTCGTTGTGCGACGGCACGGCGACGAGGTCGGCCGCGCGGTACACGTCGGCGAGCCGGTCCCCGGCCTGCGGCGGCAGGAAGCGCACCCGGTCGCGTACGCCCAGCGACTCGGCCAGGTCGATCAGCGAGGTCGGCCGGTCGAGGCCGGAACCGCTGGGGCCGCCGACGATCAGCGCGATCGCGTCGGGGTCGCGCAGCTCGGCCAGGGCTCGGATGAGCACGTCGGGAGCCTTCAGCGGCTGGATGCGGCCGACGAAGGCCATGATCTTCGCGTGTGCGGGCAGGCCGAGGCGGGCGCGGGCCGCGGCCCGGTCGCCGGGGCGGAAGCGCTCCAGGTCGACGCCGGGGGCGACGACGGCGACCCGCTCCAGCGGCGCGCGGTAGAGGTCGATCAGCTCCCGGGCCTCGGTCGGGGTGTTGGCGACGAGCCGGTCGGACTGCTCGACGACCTGCTCCTCGCCGACCACGCGGCCCATCGGCTCGGCCCGGTCGCCCTCGGCCAGCTGCAGGTTCTTGACCTTGGCGAGGGTGTGCGCGGTGTGCACCAGCGGCACGCCCCAGCGGTCCTTGGCCAGCCAGCCGACCTGGCCGGACAGCCAGTAGTGGGAGGCCAGCAGGTCGTAGTGGCCGGGCGGGCGGGCCGCCTCGATGCCGAGCACGCCGTGCGTGAACGCGCACAGCTGCGCGGGCAGGTCCTCCTTGGCCAGGCCCTCGTACGGGCCGGCGCTGATGTGCCGGACGGTCACCCCTGGCGCGAGCTCCGCCCGCGGGGGCAGGTCACCGCCCGTGGTCCGGGTGAAGATCTCGATCTCGATCCCGGCCTTGGCCAGGCGTTTGGACACCTCGACGATGTACACGTTCATGCCACCCGCGTCCCCGGTGCCCGGTTGGTGCAGCGGGGAGGTGTGCACGGAGAGCGTGGCGATCCGCCTGGGCAGCCCCTGGGGGAGGGAACGAGAGTTCACGTGTCGATCAACATCCGACAGGCCCGGTGTCTTCCCGATCGGGGGCGTGATGAGCGTCGCAGCCCGGATGATGGGACGTCACGACGCCTAAGATGCTGCTCATGTCGTACCAGAAGATCGCCGTCGTCTCCGGGGCGTCCAGCGGCATCGGCGCCGCAACCGCCCGACACCTCGCGGCCGCCGGCTACCACGTGCACGCGCTCGCCCGCCGCACCGAGCGGGTCGAAGCGCTCGCCAAGGAGATCAACGGCACCGCCGTGACCTGCGACGTCACCGACGACTACGCGGTCTCCTCATACGCTGCGACGCTGGACCGGGTGGATCTGCTGGTCAACAACGCGGGCGGCGCGGTCGGCGCGGACCCGGTCGCGACCGCCAGCGTCGCCGACTGGCAGGCGATGTTCGACGTGAACGTGCTGGGCACGCTGCGCCTGACCAAGGCGCTGCTCCCCGCCCTGATCGCCTCCGGCGCGGGCACCGTGGTCACCATCAGCTCCACCGCCGGGCTGATCGTGTACGAGGGCGGCGGCGGCTACGCGGCGGCCAAGCACGCCCAGACCGCCCTGGTCGAGACCCTGCGCCTGGAGCTGTGCGGCGAGCCGGTCCGCGTCGTCGAGATCGACCCCGGCATGGTCAAGACCGACGAGTTCGCCCTGAACCGCTTCGGAGGCGACGCCGCCCGCGCCGCCTCCGTCTACGCGGGTGTCGCCGAGCCCCTCACCGCCGACGACATCGCCACCTGCGTCACCTGGTGCGCCGACCTCCCCCACCACGTCAACATCGACCGCCTGGTCGTCCGCCCCCTGGCCCAAGCCGCCCAACACAAGGTCCACCGCGTCGGCGTGTAGGCGCCCTTCCGGGTTGATCATGAACTTATGGCACGGGTCGACGGCGTGTCGCCGCCATAACTTCATGATCAACGCGAGGGGAGGGGGACGGTGAAGGCGCAGGGGGAGGTCACGCGGGGGACCACCAATCCGAACCGGTTGCGGCGGGTGGATCGGTGGATCGCTTGGTGGTGCGGGCGGGCGCTGGGGGATGCGGCGGATCCGCTGGTGGTGGACCTGGGTTACGGGGCCACGCCGATCACGGCGGTGGAGTTGCGGGCGCGGCTGGCGCGGGTGCGGCCGGACGTCAGGGTGGCCGGGCTGGAGATCGATCCGGTGCGGGTCGCGGCGGCGCAGGTTGCCGCGGACCCGCCGGGGCTGACCTTCGCGCGGGGCGGGTTCGAGCTGGCCGGCCTGCGGCCCGTCGTGGTCCGGGCCTTCAACGTGCTGCGGCAGTACGACGAGAGCGCCGTCCCCGACGCCTGGACCACGATGACCGCCGGCCTGGCCCCGGGCGGCTGGCTGGTCGAGGGCACCTGTGACGAGCTGGGCCGCCTGGCCGCCTGGGCGGCACTGCCCGCGGGCACGTCCACTCCGGCCACGCTGACACTGGCGGCGAAGCTGTCCACCCTGGAGTCCCCGGCCACCTTCGCCGAGCGGCTGCCCAAGGCGCTGATCCACCGCAACGTGCCCGGCGAGCCGGTGTACGACCTGCTGCGCACGCTCGACGAGGCCTGGCGGCACGCCGCCCCGCTGGGCGTCTTCGGCCCCCGCCAGCGCTGGCTCGACGCGGTCTCCCGGCTCAAGGCAGCGGGCTGGCCGGTCCTGGACCGCCCGTCCCGCTGGCGCCTCGGCGAGGTCACCCTCCCCTGGCCGACGCGCTGACCAGCACGGATCTTGACGATTTCTGGTTGCCCGCGCGACAACAGCTCGTCAAGATTTGAACGAGAAGTCGGCGGTCATGATCCGAGAAGGATGATCCCTTCCGGTCGGGCCGGTCGTTACGTCCGTTATGAACCTCATTGGGGAGTTTATCGCGCTCTCGGCGCACAGCCGCCAGCAGCTCACCGTGCAGACCAGCCCGCCGTTCCTGCTCGGGGTCGGCCTCCTGCTGCTCGGCGTCGTACTGCTGGTCGTCGCGTTCGTGCTGGCCCGACGGTCCGCGGAGTGAACCGCGGCGACCTGATCCGCCTCGCCGTGCTGTTCGTCGTCTGCGGCGGCCTCGGCTGGCTGGCAGGCGGCCTGCGCCGCCCGCACCGCTGACCGCGGCACCCGCCACCGGCCCAGCGCCGGGTGCGCCGCCGGCAGCGGCTACTGGCCGCGGCGGCGGCCGCGGCGGTGCTCCGACCGGCGCCGCCTCAGAGCTCGCAGCCGACCAGGACCGGCTCCGGGCGCAGGGTCACCCCGAGCCGCTCGTGCACCGTGTCGCGGATCTCCGTGGCGAGTTCCAGCAGCTCCCCGGTGGTGCCGCCGCCACGGTTCGTCAGCGCGAGGATGTGCTTGGACGAGATGCCGACCGCGCCGCGCGTGTAGCCGCGTTTGAAGCCGGCCCGCTCGATCAGCCACGCCGCGCTCACCTTCATCACGCCGTCCGCGCCCGGCCAGGCCGGCGGATCCGTGCCGTCGAGCCGCCGGCACAGCTCGCCGTACGCCGCCGCGCTGAGCACCGGGTTGGTGAAGAACGAGCCGACCGAGTCGGTGTCCGGGTCGCCCGGGTCGAGCACCATGCCCTTGCTCCGGCGCAGCTCCAGCACGGACGCGCGGGCGTCGGCCGACGGCACCCGGTCGCCCTCGGACACGCCGAGCAGGCGGGCCAGCTCGGCGTGTCCCACCGGGCCGGACAGCGGGTCCCGGCGCAGCCGGAACGTCACGTCGAGCACGACCCAGCGGTCGGTGTACTTGAACAGGCTGTTGCGGTACTCGAAGCGGCAGTCGGCGGGGCCGAGCACGTCGATCTCGCCCTCGGTGCGGTCGTACACCGTCACCGACTCGATCGTCTGCGACACGTCCTGGCCGTACGCGCCCACGTTCTGGATGGGTGTGGAGCCGGCCGCCCCCGGGATGCCGGACAGGCACTCGATGCCGGAAAGTCCGTCGGCGACGGTCTGGGCGACGCAGTCATCCCACGGGTGACCTGCGGCGACGCGGACAGACACCTCCTCGCCGTGCTCGCCGACCACGTCGATCCCGCTGGACCGGATCAGCAGCACGGTGCCGGGGAAGCCGACGTCGCCGATGACCACGTTGCTGCCCCCGCCGAGGACCAGCAGCGGCTCGTCGGCGCGGGCGGCCTCCTGTACGGCCGACACGATGTCGTCCGCGGACTCGGCCGTGACCAGCCGTCCGGCCGGGCCTCCCAGCCCTAGGGTGGTCAGGTCGGCGAGCGCGTGGCGGGCGGGACTATTGTCAGACACGTCACCACACTAGTGCCGCCACTGATCCCGAATGACCAGGTGGGGAAGACGCGATGAGGACGAGGCCATGAGAGCTCACGGCAGCAAGGAACTCTGGCTGGACTCGCTGCGCACTGACGCGGCCGCGTTCCGCGCCGTCGCCGGCGAGGCCGAACTGACCGCGATCGTGCCCACGTGTCCGGACTGGACCGTGTTGAACCTCGTGCACCACCTGGGCGGGACCTACCGCTGGGTGCGCAGTTTCGCCAGCCGCGGGGTGACCAGCGCGCCCGATCCGGCGGCACGCCGGCACGACTACCCGGGCGCCGACGAGACCCTCGCCTGGTTCGACGACGAGTGCAAGGGCCTGGTCGACCTGCTCGACGCGCTCGACCCGCACATGCCCACCTGGAACTGGGCCCCGCAGGCCAAGACGGCCGACTTCTGGCACCGCCGCATGGCGCACGAGACCGCCCTGCACCGCTGGGACATGCAGATGGCGCAGGGCATGGCCGAGCCGCTCGACGACCGCCTCGCCGTCGACGGCGTGACCGAGGTGCTGGACAGCTGGCTGCCCGCGGGCAAGCGCAAGGGCCCCACCGACCGGTACGGCGTCGTGCAGCTCACCGCGCCCGAAGAGGGCCAGGAGTGGTTCGTCCGGCTGCGCGGCGAGGGCATCGCGCTGCTCGACACCGACACCCTGCTCGACGCGGACGGCCCGGACACCCGCGTGCACGCGGCCGGCCCGGCCAGCGACCTGATGCTCGCCCTGTGGGGCCGGATCGGCTTCGACACGCTCGAGGTGAGCGGCGACGAGTCGCTGCTGGCCTGCCTGCGTACCGGCTGAGCGGCGGCACAGATGCCCCGGCCGACCCTCGAACAGGTCGCGCAGCGGGCCGGGGTGTCCCGGGCCACCGTGTCGCGCGTCGTCAACGACTCCCCCACCGTCGCCGAGTCCATCCGCACCGCGGTGCGCCGGGCCATCGACGAGCTGGGGTACGTGCCGAACCAGGCCGCGCGCAGCCTGGTCACCCAGCGCACCGACTCGTACGCGCTGATCCTGCCGGAGAGCCCGTCCCGGGTCTTCTCCGACGACCAGTTCTTCCCCGGCATCATCCGCGGCGTCAGCCAGGAGCTCGACTCCGCGGACAAGCAGCTGGTGCTGATGGTCGCGGGCTCGCAGGCCAGCCACGACCGCATCGAGCGGTACGCGCTGGCCCGGCACATCGACGGCGTGCTGATCGCCTCGATGCACGGCGCGGACCCGCTGCCCGGCACGCTGGCCCGGATGGGCATCCCGGTGCTGTGCGGCGGCCGCCCGCTCGGCCAGGTCCGGGTGCCCTACGTCGAGGTCGACAACGTCAACGGCGGCCGGATGGCCGTACGCCACCTGCTGGAGACCGGGCGCACCCGGATCGCCACCATCGCCGGCCCGCAGGACATGGTCGCCGGCATCGACCGGCTCACCGGCTACCGCGAGGAGCTGCGCGGCAGCGACCGCCGCTCGATCGTGGCCGTCGGCGACTTCACCCGCGACTCCGGCGCGGTCGCCATGCGCCAGCTCTTGGAGGACGACCCCGACCTCGACGCCGTCTTCGTCGCCTCCGACCTGATGGCCCACGGCGCACTGCAGGCCCTGCAGGCCGCGGGCCGCCGCGTCCCCGACGACGTCGCCGTGATCGGCTTCGACGACATCGCGCTGGCCCGCTACACCGAGCCCCCGCTGAGCACGGTCCGCCAGCCCATCGTCGGCCAGGGCCGCGAAATGGCCCGCCAGCTCCTCCGCCTCGCCGCGGGCGAAGCCATCGCCGACAGCGTCATCCTCCCCACCGAACTCGTCATCCGCGGCACCACCTGAGTGCGACCGCGTCGCCCAGCCCGCGGGTTGGCGGGCGTGGCGGGTCAGCGGAGGGTGATGGTGGCCAGGACCGGGAAGTGGTCGCTGGCGGTCACCTGGTCGAGGACGGCGAAGTCGGTGAAGGCGATCTGCGGGGAGCCGAAGACCCAGTCGACCCGGTTGGTGGGGCGGTCGGTCGGGGAGGTCCAGGCCGTGCCGTGGCCGGTGGCGTCCTGCGCCGACACCCAGCCCGCGCTGGTGAACGAGCGCTGCTCGGGCCAGCTCGGCCAGAAGTTGAAGTCGCCCGCGACCAGCGTCGGCACGGCCGGGTCGACCTTTGCCAGCAGCTCGTCGATCTGCGCGAGCCGGGTCGGCGTGTTCGGCTTGCGGTGCGTCAGGTGCGCGGTGACCACGTCGAGGCTGCGGCCGCCGTGCAGGCCCAGCGTCGCCTTCAGGTACGACCGGCCCATCGGCCCCTGCCCGTACGGCAGCGAGCCCGTGCGCACCCCGCTGACCGGCAGCCGGGTCAGCAGCAGGTTGCCGAACTGCCCGTCCGCGGCCGGCGACCACACGAACGGCATGCCCAGCTCGCGGGACAGGTACTCGGCCACGTCCACCCCGCCGCCGATGGCCCAGCCCCGGCTGACCTCCTGCAGCACCACCACGTCCGGGTTCACGGCCTGGATCGCTTCGGCCAGCTGGCGCGGGTCCGCCTGCCCGGTGGCGTCGTCCCGGCCGTACTTGACGTTCCAGCTCAGCACCTGCACGTCCACGGCGCTGGCGACGACGGGATCGGTGACGGGACGGGTCGCGTACATCAGCGCGGGCACCAGCAGTGCCAGTGCGAGCACGCCGGTGACCGGCGCGGGGCGGGCCACCACCGCGCGCAGGTCGACGCGCCAGCCGCCCGGGTGGAAGGGCCGGCGGCCCATCCCGGCGAGACCGACGGCGACCGCGAGCGCGATCAGCAGCCACCGGTTGTCGAACGGCAACGGCATGTCGTAGTGCACCTGGAACAGCAGCACAGGCAGGACCCAGACCAGGCCGTACGCCCATGCGCCGGAGTTGCCGGGGGCCGCGACCGCACGCGCGACGGCGACCGCCGCGGACAGTTGCGTCAGCGCGATGCCGAGCAGCACCCACGGCCCGGTCCCCCACCAGGCCAGGGCGAGGCCGCCGGCCATCCCGGCGAGCGCCGCCGAGCCCGCGACCCAGTGGTCGGGCTCGGGGATCGCGTTCGTGCCGCCATGCAGCGTCAGCCGGCGTACCAGCTCGATCGCGACCAGCAGCACCCCGATCAGGACGGCCAGGCACAGCTGCAGCGCGACCCCCGACTGCGACGCGGCGAACGCCGGGTTGCCCAGCGTCGTCGTCCACAGCGCCAGGTAGCCGCCCAGCGCCCAGACACGCCCGGCGGGTGCCGGCGCGGGCTCGTCCGCGCCGCGCAGCGCCAGGATGAAGATCGCGACGACCAGCGCGGTCATGCCGGTGCGGTGCGGCAGCTGACCCCAGGTCGGGTCCCAGGTGACCGTCAGCGAGCGGACGGCCAGGTCGACGACGCCACCGGCGAGCAGCCCGACGGTCACGGTGACCGCGTCGGCGGCCTGCCGCACGACCAGTGCCAGCGCGGTCATGCCGAACACCGCGCCGGCCGCCGCCAGCGCCAGGGACGGCCCGAAGGCCGCTGCGGCGCACCAGGCCAGGACCAGCCCGATCGTCACGGCGAACAGCACCGGGAATCGGCCGAGCACCCGTGGCAGGACCAGCACGAGCGCACCGGGTACGGCGAAGATCGCGAGTGCGATCAGGGCCGCG
This sequence comes from Catellatospora paridis, assembly GCF_009720365.1. GTDB lineage: Bacteria > Actinomycetota > Actinomycetes > Mycobacteriales > Micromonosporaceae > Catellatospora > Catellatospora paridis. The sequence goes on from NZ_WBZD01000045.1 coordinate 20,389, forward strand.
TTGACGATGCCGACCGGCCCGGCCACCTGATCCAGCAGCGGCCCGCAGGCGCGCAGCAGCTGGGCGGTGACGGCGAACAGCAGCGCGACGAGGGCGAGGGTCTTCCGCGACACGGGGTGGGGTCCTACTTCTCGATGGGCAGGCCGAGGGAGCGGCGGGCGAGCAGCGTACCGCCCGCCACCGCGGCCGGCATGATCAGCACGGCGCCGAACGGAATCAGGAAACAGCAGAACACCGCGACACCGAAACCCAGCGCGCTGGCGCGGTGTCGACGCAGCGCCACCCGGCGGTCGGGCAGCCGCAGGCCGCGGCGGTTGAACGCGACCGCGACGAGTTCCAGCGCCAGGAACCAGCCGCCGACGAACGCGCCGAGCACGGGGATCGCCGTCTGCCCGACGACCGGGATGAAGCCGCCCGCGAACAGCGGGATCGCGATCATCAACGACACCGCCAGCAGCCGCAGCGCGTCGAGGATGCTGCGCCGCAGCTCCTGGTGCCAGGGCAGGTCGACCGCGTCGGGCACGCCGCCGAAGTCGTCCTCCACGGCCTTGCTGATGGCCTCGTAGAACGGGTCGCCGATGAGCAGCGTCACCGCGGTGAACGACAGCACCGCGAACAGCCCGCTCACCCCGACCAGGGCGATGCCGGCGAACAGCCGCACCGAGGAGCGCACGCCCTCCGCCCAGTCGTCAGCGAACCAGGTGACGGTGGCCGACAACTCGTCGACGTAGACGAACAGCAGCGTGAACAGCCCGCCGAACAGCAGCAGGCTGAGCACCGCGGGGACCAGCCCCAGCAGGATCAGCTTCGGGCTGCGCGCATAGCGCCCGATGCCGCGCAGGAGCAGGCGTACGCCGGTGAAGAACTCGGAGACCACATGACCAGCCACGACCCGGGAGCCTAGTGGACACCGGCGGGCGGTCGTAAGGGTCGCCGTTGCGGCGAGCCCGGGACGGGCCACTGGCGCAGGTCAGCCGTTCAGGAAGCCGGAAATCCGTTCCCGCAGGTCGGCGCGCTCGTGCCAGAGCACCGAGGGCCGGTTGTAGATGTGCAGGGTCGCCTCGGGCAGCACGCTTGCCAGTTCCTCGGCGACCGACGCCGGGTGCAGGTCGTCACCGATGCAGCCGATGACCAGCACCTGCGCGCTGACGTCACGGAGCAGGTTCACGTCCGGCACCGGCACCTGGTCGGGCAGGGTGAGCAGGCCGCTGCTCAGGCCGGTGTTCATCAGGGTGTTCAGCCGCTGGCGCACGTACGCCCAGCCGGAGGCGCCGTTGCGGGCCGACGGCGGGATCTCCTCGACCACGGCGTTGGCGACGGTCGGCAGGTCACCGCTGTTGATCGCCTCGAGCAGGTTGACCAGCCGGCGGCGGGCCGCCTCCGGCCGCGGGCGGTCGAGCACCGCGGGCAGGAAAAGCACGACCTTCTCGAACCGGTCGGGCGTCTCGGCCAGCAGCCGGCACAGCGCGCCCGCGCCGAGGCTCACCCCGAGGGCCCGGGTGGCGACCGTCATGTCGGCGATGGCGCGCAGGTCGCGGGCCAGATCGCCGTAGTCCCACGAGCCGCGCGGCGAGCTGGACTCGCCGTGGCCGCGGAACTGGAAGAACACCCGCTTGCCGGCGACGGCGCTGCCCAGCGGCCGGGTCTCGGCGATGCCGTGGCCGAGCCCGTGCGCGAAGACGGTCACCGGCTCGCCGACACCGGTGCTGAGGCGTTCCAACTGCACGCCGTGCGGGGTGTCGACGATCTCGGTGGGCAGCGCGGGCGGGGCGGGGCGGCCGGTGTTCGGAGCGGAGTTGCGCGGCTTGCCGAGGCGTCGGGGGAATCCGTCCGGCGGGGGCGGCCAGCGCAGATCGTTGATCACTGATTCACCAGGGTCCCTCGGCGGCCTCACGCAGGCCGCGGCGCACGTCCAGCAGGTAGTACGCGGCGAGGCCGGCGCCGATGTAGGCGAAGAGCCCGAAGCCGGTGAAGACGGTCAGCAGGGCCATCAGCCCGATCACCAGCATCCAGCCGACCTTGGGCATGGTGCCGATCGCCGGGAACGCGTCCTTGCGGCGGATCACGCAGTCCGCGAAGGCCCAGAGCAGGACCCCGAGGATGACGATCCACAGGATGAGATTGATCCAGCCCTGAATAGCGAACGCAACCATGGGTCACAGCTTAGAACCATCGAGCCCGGCATCCCAGCGGTGACGACGCCGGATACGTCTCGTCGCGGCGTGCCGACCGGTCGATCGGCGCGCCGCGACGAGAACGCCGGGTCACTTCGAGGCGCGCGGCGGCTTCTTCGCGGCGGGCTTGGCGGCCGGCGGCACGTCCTCGGACGGCTTGGCCTCCGCCTTCGCCTCGGTCTTGGCCTCCGCCGGGTGGGCGGACGCGGTCTCGGTCTTCGGCTCGAAGCCCGGCGTCGCGGGCTGCTCCGTGAACGCCTGCTCGCCGCGGGCGACCAGCGCGTCGTAGAGCTTGGTGGCCTTCTCCGCCGCGGTCTGCGTGCCGGCGACGATGCTGTCGCGGATCTGCGCCGCGTCGACCTTCGAGGTGAGCTCGGCGGCCTTGCTGGTGGCGAAGGCGCCGTACTCGTTGGCCTTGGCCTTCCACTGCGGCACGTCGGACTTGGCCGCCTGGTCGGCGAACTCCGCCGCCTTGTCGCGCAGCTTGTCGGCCAGCTCGGGCAGCTTGCGCAGCTGCTCGTAGGCCATGTCGCCGACACCCGCCGCGGCGTAGAACGCGCTCGGGTAGGTGCGGTCGTCGGTCTTGTTCGACTTGCTCGACGTCTGGGTCATGGTCACTGTTCCTCCTGTGCCTGCTGGCGCACGGCCTTCTTGACCGCCTTCTTGACCGTCGGCTTCTTCGCCGTGGCGACGGTCGGCTCCGCCGGGGCCGCCGCGGGGGCGGGCTCCGAGGTGGCGGCCTCTTCGGCGCGCGCGTTCTCGCGTACGAACGTCTCGTAGATCTGCGTGAGTGACTGTTTCTGCGCGACCGTCAGCAGCGGGTCGGCCGCGATCGCGGTCGGCACGCCCTGGTGGTCGTCAGAGCCGAGCAGCCCGGCCTTGAGGTACATGGCCGGGGTGGAGACCCGCAGCGCCGCAGCCAGCTGGGCCAGGACCTCGGCGGACGGCTTGCGCAGCCCGCGTTCGATCTGGCTGAGGTACGGATTGCTGATGTTGGCCTGCTCGGCCAGCTGCCGCAGGGAAATGCGGGCGTTCTCCCGCAGATCCTTGATGAAGGCGCCGATGTCGGGACTCTGCACGCCCATAAAACTACCCACGACTGCTAGCAACAGCAAGCATATTGCTAGCTCTACGCTAACGACCTACGCCACGCCCCAAAACCACCCATTCCCGACCCACCCCAGCCCAGCACCGCCACCCATCGACGCGTTGATCATGAACTTATGGCACGGGTCACTGGCGTGTCCCCGCCACAACTTCATGATCAACGCAAAAAAGGGGTGGTCACCAGAGGGGGTGGAGGGCGCCTACGCGGCGGCCGCCGCCGAGGAGGGCGGGTTCGGTGAGGGCGGGGACGTCGGCCGGAATGCCGAGGCGGCGCAGGGCGGTGATCATGATGGGGCCGCGGGCGCGGGCGGCGCCGTCGTCGATCTTGATGGCGACCGCGCCCTTGCCGGGGACGGCCGCGGCCCATACGCCTTCCGCGCCGACCTTGCAGACCAGGCCGGGCACGGCGCGCATGAGCTGGGCATCCTCGCGGTTGGTGCCGCTGACCAGCTCCGGGTATGCCCGCATGGCGTCGGCGACCGAGCGCTCCAGTGAGCCGGGCACGCCCTCGGCGAGCCGGCGGAACGCGGTGGCCAGGCCGGTCAGCGACAGCGCCAGCACGGGCGCGCCGCAGCCGTCGACGCCCATCGCGGCCGCGGACTCGCCCGCGAACTCCTCGATGGTCTCGTTGAGGCGCTGCTGCAGCGGGTGGTCGGGCTGGAAGTAGTCCTCCACGGCCCAGCCGGCGGCGCGGCAGGTCAGCAGCATGCCGGAGTGCTTGCCGGAGCAGTTCATGTAGACGCGCTGCGGGGTGCCCCCGCTGGCGATCTTCGCGGCGTCGTCGAGCGGCAGGTCGGGCGGGCAGCGCAGGGCGGCCTCGGTGAGCCCGCCGCTGCGCAGCAGCGCACGTACCCGGGCGATGTGGAAGTCCTCGCCGTAGTGGCTGGCCGCGACCAGCGCCAGGTCCGCCGGGTCGGCCAGGCGCAGCCCGGCGCGCAGCATGCCGATGGCCTGCATGGGCTTGTTGGAGGAGCGCGCGAAGATCGGCCCGGTGACGTCACCGGCCGAGGCGACCGGATTTCCGGCAGCGTCCAGGACGATCACCGACCCCCGGTGGCCACCCTCGACGAAACCGCTGCGTTCCACCTCGACGAGCGGTACGCCGCCCTCGTAAACCTTGCCCATGGTAAGGAACGCTACCGGGGTTTCACATTTCAGCGCGGCGGGATCCCCAGGAGGTTGCGTGCCTCACCCGGGGTCAGCGCGGGGCGCTGCGCCAACCGGGCGAATGCGGACGCCCGGGCGACCAGCTGGGTGTTGGACTCGACCGGCTGGCCCTTGGCGTAGGTGACCGTGTCCTCCATGCCGACCCGCAGGTGGCCGCCCGCGCCGAGCGCGGTGAGCAGCACCGGCAGGGTGAACCGGCCGATGCCGGTGGCCGAGAACGTGGTGCCTTCGGGCAGCTCGCGCAGGGCCTGCTGGCAGGCGACGAGCGCCGCCGGGGTGCCGGGCATGCCGCCGGGCACGCCCATCACGAAGTCGACGTGCACGTGGCCGCCCGCGGGTAGGCCGTACTTGTCGAGCAGGCGCTGCAGTGCCCACAGGTGGCCCAGGTCGAAGATCTCGTACTCCGGCACGACACCGCGCTCCTGCATGCGGGTGTGCAGGTCGACGATGAACTCCCAGCGGTTCATGAACACGTCGTCGCCGAAGTTGACGGTGCCCATGGTGCAGCTGGCCATGTCCGGGCCGGCGTCGAGCACGGCCAGCCGGGCGGACTCCGGGTCGTGCACCGAGCCGCCGCTGGACAGCTGCACGATCAGGTCGGTGCTCGTACGCAGCGCGGCGACGGTCTCGCGCAGACGAACGGGGTCCAGGCTCGGCTTGGCCTCGTCGTCGCGGATGTGCACGTGGATCACGCTCGCGCCGACGGCCTCGCACTCCTTGGCGGTGGCGACCAGCTCGTCCAGCGTCACCGGCAGGGCGGGGACGTCAGCCTTGGCGGACTCCGCGCCGGTGGGCGCGACGGTGATCAGAGTGCCGTTCGTCATGCGCGCATCCTGTCATATTTCTAGTCAGGGTCGATAGAGGCCGTAGATTCTCCCGCGGTGAGGGGGGTGTCGCCGGAAATATTGCGCTTGAGGACCGCGAGCGCAATCGGTCCGAGTTCCGCATGCCGGGCCGCGGTGCCGATGAATCCGACGGTACGGCCATTCGCCGTGATCTCGGTGCCACGCGCCGGAAGCTCGTCGGTGAGGATGCCGTCCAGGTGCAGCAGGCGCAGCGCGCGCGGCGGCTTGCCCAGGTGGTGCACCCGGGCCACCGTCTCCTGGCCCCGGTAGCAGCCCTTCTCCAGGTGCACCGCGGCGGCGGTCAGGTCCACCTCCGACGGCAGCGTCCGGTGATCGGTGTCCACCCCCACCCGGGCCTGCTTCGCGGCGGCCCGCACCGCCTCGTACGCCCACAGCCCGGCGGGCGGCACGTCCAGCGCGGCCAGCGTCGCCGCGGCGGTCTCGGCGGGCAGCAGCAGGTCCAGCACCGGCACATCGCCGAGGGAGTGCCTGCGTACGAAGCCGCCGCCGGGCAGCGGGGTCAGCGCGTACACCGTGGTCGGGCGCGGCAGCAGCGCGCCGGTGGCGAACTTGGGGCCCGGCACGTCGAGCACGTCCGGCTCGGCGGGCACGGCGACGCCCAGTTTCGCGGCGGCGGCGAGCGCGCCGGGTCCGACCAGGCTGTGTACGACCAGGTCAGCGGGTTTGATCTCGACCTGGGTGAAGAAACGCATCTTGGTCAGGAAGGTGACCAGGGCGTCGACGGTGCCCGGCTCGACGTCCACCCAGAGCGTGCCGTCGAGCTCGGACACCCACAGCTCGTGCTCGATGTGCCCGTTCGGGGAGAGCACCAGCGTGCGGGTCCCCTGGCCGTCGGCAAGGGCGGTCAGGTGCTGGGAGGTGAGGTTGTGCAGGAAACTCAGCCGCTCCGGGCCGGTCAGCGCCAGCACCCCGCGGTGCGAGCGGTCCACTATTCCGGCCGCGGTCAGCAGGGTGCGCTGCTCGCGATTCGGGTCGCCGTGGTGCGCCGCGACGGCGGCATCGGCGGAGTCGGGGTCGAAATGGCCCATCAGCACGGTCGTACCCATCACGCACAGCTCCCGCATAGTCCGAACAAAGCCACATGCCCGATGTCCATCCGGAAGCCGCGCTGCGACAGCAGCCGCTCCGCGAGCGGGGCCAGCTCGCTCTGCTCCAGCTCGGTGACCGTGTCGCAGTTGCGGCAGACCAGGTGCACGTGCTGCACGACCGCCGCGTCGTGGTACGTCGGCGCGCCGTGCGACAGGTGCACGTGGGTGACCAGCCCGAGCTCTTCGAGCAGCTCCAGGGTCCGGTACACGGTGGTGATGTTCACCCCGGAGGCGACCTCGCACACGGCGGCGTGCACCTGTTCCGGGGTCGCGTGGACGAGCTGGCGCACGGCGTCGAGCACCAGTTGCCGCTGGGGGGTGAGCCGCAGGCCGCGATCCCGGAGGAGTTCGGCGAGCTCGGCGGAGCCTTGTTCGGGCATCGTCCGATCATAGTTCGGCACGCCGGCGCGCCTCCGCCCGCGCGGCGTGACGCCGAGCGCACCGCCCCGCGGCCTTGATCGCCGGACTTGCCAGGCAGTCGTGCGTATCTTGGGCCGCCATTCGCCCATGTGCCAGGCAAGTCGGCCGATCAAGGCCGCTGCGAGGGCAACTGCTGGGACGCGTAGCATTCCGGCCGTGGTGCAGCCTGTTCTCGTGGTCCAGGGCCGTGGCGTGGTGCCGGCCGACACTCCTGTGCTCCGTGCCGACGATCTCGGCGTGCTGCGCGGCGACGGGGTCTTCGAGACCATGCACGTGCGGCCCGACGGCCGCGGCGGGGTCGAGCCGTGGCTGCTCGACGAGCACCTGGCCCGGATGGCCCGCTCGGCCGCCCGGATGGAGCTGGCGCTGCCCGCCGAGCCGTCGCTGCGCGAGCTGGCCGCGCTGGCCTGCGCGCAGTGGCCCGCCGAGGTCGAGGGCGCGCTGCGCCTGGTCTGCACCCGCGGCACCGAGGCGAGCGCCGCCACCGGCGGACCGGTCACCTGCTTCGCCACCGTGAACCCGATCGGCGCGGCCACCCTGGCCGCACGTCGCGACGGCATCACCGTCACCACGATCTCGCTGGGCTACCCGGCCGACGCGCGCACCTCGGCCCCGTGGCTGCTGGGCGGCGTGAAGTCGCTGTCGTACGCGATCAACATGGCCTCGCAGCGCTGGGCGCTGGCGCAGGGCGTGGACGACGCACTGTGGGTCTCCGCGGACGGCTACGCCCTGGAGGGCCCGACCTCGACGCTGGTCTGGCTGAGCGGGGACACGCTGTGCACGGTGCCCGTGGAGACCACCGGCATCCTGCCGGGCACGACCGCCCGGCACCTGCTCGACAACGCCGGCGACCTCGGCTGGACCGCCGCCGAGCGGATGGTCACCCCGGCCGAGCTGGCCGCGACCGACGGCGTGTGGCTGCTGTCCAGCGTGCGCGGCATCGCCGAGCTGCGGGCGATCGACGGCGCGGCGACCGCCCCGTCCGTGCACACCGAGAAGCTGCGCGCCTACCTGGGCTTCACGAACCTGGGTTGCTGAACGATCACTCAGGTGACGTAGCCTGCGGAGCATGACCTCGCAGGCGTTTCTCATCGACGCGGTCCGCACCCCGTTCGGCCGCCACAAGGGCGGGCTCTCCGGCGTACGCACCGACGACCTCGCGGCCGCGCCCCTGGTCGCGCTGCTCAAACGGCACCCCGAGCTGGACCCGGCGCTGATCGAGGACATCATCCTCGGCGACGCGAACGGCGCCGGCGAGGACAACCGCAACGTGGCCCGGATGGCGGCGCTGCTGGCCGGCCTGCCCGCCACGGTGCCCGGCGTGACCGTCAACCGGCTGTGCGCCGCGGGCGCCGAGGCGATCGTGCAGGCCTCCCGGGCGGTGCGCGCGGGCGACAACGACCTGGTCATCGCGGGCGGTGTGGAGAGCATGAGCCGCGCCCCGTTCGTGATGAGCAAGCCCGACACGGCCTTCCCCGGCGAGGCGAAGCTGTGGAACACCCAGCTCGGCTGGCGCATGGTCAACCCGCTGATGCCCGACGTGTGGACGGTGCCGCTGGGCGTGGCCGCCCAGCAGGTGGCCCACGAGTTCGGCATCGGCCGCGAGGCGCAGGACGCCTGGGCGCTGCGCTCGCAGCAGCGCGCGGCCGCCGCCTGGGCGCAGGGCCGCTTCGACGACCGGGTCGTCGAGGTCGCCGGGGTGACCCGCGACGAGTCGGTGCGCCCCGACACGAGCGCCGCGGCGCTGGCCAAGCTGCGCCCCGCGTTCACCGCGGACGGCACGGTCACCGCGGGCAACTCCTCCCCCGTCAACGACGGCGCCGCCGCGACCCTGGTCGGCTCGGCGGCCGCGGTCGAGCGCCTGGGCGTACGGCCGCTGGGCCGGATCGTGGCGAGCACCGTCGCGGGCGTCTCCCCGGAGCGCTTCTCCACCGGCCCGGTCCCCGCGATCCGGGCCCTGCTGGCCAAGGCGAAGCTCGGCTTCGGCGACATCGCCGCCTGGGAGCTGAACGAGGCGTTCGCCGCGATGGTGCTCAGCTGCCTGCACGAGCTGCCGGAGATCGACCCGGAGCTGGTCAACGTCGACGGCGGCGCGATCGCGTACGGCCACCCGCTCGGCGCGTCCGCGCCCCGGGTCGTCATGGACCTGTGCCACACGCTGCGCCGCCGGGGCGGCGGCTACGGCATCGCGGCGGCCTGCATCGGCGTCGGCCAGGGACAGGCGGTGCTGGTCCATGTCGAGTAACCCGTTCGACCTGCTGCCGCCCGAGCAGCGGGCCCGCTTCGAGACCCTGGCCCGCGAGTTCGCCGCGTCCGGCGCCGAGCCCGCGACGCCCCGCGAGGCGTCCACCGTGGTGCTGATCCGCCCGGACCGCACGATCTTCCTGATCCGCCGCATGCGGGCGATGGCGTTCGGCGGCATGTGGGCGTTCCCGGGCGGCTCGCTGGAGGCCGGCGAGACCCCGGCCGACGCCGCGGTCCGCGAGATCGCCGAGGAGACCGGGGTGACCCTGCTCCCGGCCGCGCTGACCCCATGGCACCGCTGGCTGACCCCGGTCTTCGAGCCGCGCCGCTTCGACACCTGGTTCTTCCTGGCCGCCATGCCCGACGGCCAGGACGCCGCGCTGCCCGAGTTCGAGGCCGACCGGGCCCGCTGGCTGACGCCCGAGGACGCGATCGCCGAGCACGAGGCGGGTGAGCTGCCGATGCTGCCGCCGACCCTGGTCACGCTGCGCGAGCTGGCGGCATACCCCTCGGTCGCGGACATGCTCACCACCCACCGCGATGTGAGCACGCCCTACATGCCCTCCCTCTGACCCACGACCAGACGCCCGGTCGCCGCGGTAGCGGCAGCCGGGCGTCTCGCCTTATGGAGAGAGGAGAGTCGCGATCAGCCGAAGCGGCCGGTGATGTAGTCCTCGGTGCGCTTGTCGGCGGGGTTGGTGAAGATGCGGCCCGTGTCGTTGAACTCGACCAGGCGGCCGTGCCGCACGCCGGCCTCGTCCAGCTCCGCGGTGAAGAACGCGGTGTGGTGGCTGACGCGGGCGGCCTGCTGCATGTTGTGGGTGACGATCACGATGGTGTACGTGCCCGCCAGGTCGTGCATCAGGTCCTCGATCTTGCCGGTGGCGATCGGGTCGAGCGCGGAGCACGGCTCGTCCATGAGGATCACCTCGGGCTTGACGGCGATCGCCCGCGCGATGCAGAGCCGCTGCTGCTGGCCGCCGGACAGGGCCAGGCCACTGGTCTTCAGCTTGCCCTTGACCTCGTCCCACAGGGCCGCGCCGCGCAGCGCCTGCTCGACGCGGTCGTCCATGTTGTCCTTGATCCCGTTGATCTTCAGGCCGTAGGCCACGTTCTCGTAGATGGACTTCGGGAACGGGTTCGGCTTCTGGAAGACCATGCCGATGCGGCGGCGCACCTGGATCGGGTCGACGTCCGGGGCGTACAGGTCCTGGCCGTGGAACGTGATCTTCCCGGCCACCCGGGCGCCCGCCACCAGGTCGTTCATCCGGTTCAGCGAGCGCAGCACGGTGCTCTTGCCGCAGCCCGACGGGCCGATGAGCGCGGTGATCTGGTGCTCGCGGACCGCCATGTTCGTGCCGCGAACGGCCTCGTAGTTGCCGTAGAAGACGCTGACGTTCTCCAGCTGCATCACCGGCGTTGCGGACGCGACGGGCATGGCGGGCACGGCTCCCGGAAGAAGGGTGGACAGGGTGAAGTCGCTGCTCATGGTGGTCATCCTCAACGTTCCTTAATGGCGAAGCGGCTGGAGATCAGGCGGGCCGCGACGGTGAACACGAGCACGATCACCATCAGCGTGAGCGCCGCGCCCCAGGCACGATCCTGTGCCGCCGGGAACGGCTCTCCGGCATTCTTGAAGATCTGCGCGGCCAGGGTGGTGTTGTCCCCCGCCAGGGTCCAGTTGGCCACGAACGTCGTGCCGGCGACCAGCACGACCGGCGCGGTCTCACCCGCGGCACGCGCGATGGCGAGCATCACGCCGCTCACGATGCCGGAGATGGCCGCGGGCAGCACCACGGAGACGGTGGTCTTCCAGCGCCGGGCGCCCAGCGCGGCGCTGGCCTGGCGCAGCTCGTCCGGCACCAGCTTGAGCATCTCCTCGGAGCTGCGGATGATCACCGGGAGCATGAGGCAGCCCAGGGCGAGCGCGGCCGCGAAGCCGGACTGCTCCTTGACCACCAGCACGTACGAGACGTAGATGAACAGACCCATGACGACCGAAGGCACGCCCGTCATGACGTCGGACATGGTCCGGATGAGCCGGGCCAGCGCGTTCTGCTTGCCGTACTCGTTGAGGTAGATCGAGCCGAGCACGCCGAGCGGGATCGCCATGGCGGCCGCGGCACCGGTGATCAGCAGGGTTCCCGCGATGGCGGGGCCCATGCCGCCGCCGGCCCGGCGGGCCGAGTTGGGGATGTCCTCGATGAGGAAGTCCCAGTCGAGGACGGCCATGCCCCGGCTGGTCACGTGGTAGATGACCAGGCCCAGCGGGATGAGCGCGATCAGCAGCGCAAGCCCCATGAGCGACTTGCTGAAGCCGTCGGTCAGCCGTCGGCGCAGCGGCAGCGCGGAGCGGCGCAGATCCGCCGGCACCGGAGCGGCCGCCGCGGGACGGGTAGCAGTGGTGCTGGTCATGCCGAGGCTCCCCTCATCCGGATCTCCGCCCGGCGTACGACGAATCGGGCGACCAGGTTGACCAGCACCGTGATGACGAACAGCACCACGCCCATGCCGATCAGGGCGGCGGTGAACTCACCGGTGGACTCGCCCCACTGGTCGACGATGATGGCCGGCAGCGCGTAGCCGCTCTCGAAGAGGTTCGCGGTGATCTGCACCGAGCTGCCGATGACCAGGGCGACCGCGATGGTCTCGCCCATCGCGCGGCCGAGGCCGAGGATCACCGCGCCGACCACGCCGCCGAAGCTGTGCGGCAGCACCGCACCCTTGATCATTTCCCAGCGGGTGGCGCCGAGCGCCCAGGCCGCCTGCTTGTCGGAGTCGGGCACCGTGGCGAAGACCTCGCGGGCGATCGACGTGATGATCGGGACGATCATGATGGCGAGGATCAGGCCCGCGGTCATGAAGGTGCGACCGCTGCTGCGCGGCTCGCCGAACAGCGACCCGAGCACCGGCACACCGCCCAGCACATCGTGCAGCCACTGGTAGACCGGCACCACGGCGGGCGCGACGACGAGGATTCCCCAGAGGCCGAAGACGACCGAAGGCACCGCGGCCAGCAGGTCGATGAGGGTGACGATCGCCGAGCGGATGCGGCGCGGCGCCAGCTCGGTCAGGAAGAGCGCGATGCCGATCGAGACCGGGACCGCGACGACCACGGCGATCGTGGAGACGACCAGCGTGCCGTAGAGGAAGGCCAGGGTGCCGTAGACCGGCTTGCCCGGGCCGTCGCCGTCGGGGTCGTTGGGGATCCAGGTCGAGCTGGTGAAGAACTCGGCGGAGAAGGCCGGGTAGGCCTGCTTCACCATGGTGATCAGGATCAACGCCAGGATCACCAGCACCGCGAAGCCCGCGGAAACGCACAAGGCCCAGAAGAGCCGGTCGGCGTGTCTGCCGCGGTCCTTCCGGGTCAGCTGAGCGGATTTGTCTACGACTGTCATCTCTACTCCGAGGGGTGGCCTGGCGAGGCCGGTGCGGTGAGTCCGGGAGGACCCACCGCACCGGGGGTGGTGCTCAGGTCAGATCAGCTTCAGCTGACCTTGTCCAGCTGGGCGAGCGCCTTGGCCTGCAGCTCCGTCGGCAGGACCGCGTAGTTCACCTCGGCGGCGATGGCCTTGCCGTCGTTCAGCAGGTACTTGACGAAGGCCTTGACCAGCTCGGCCTTCTTCGGGTCGTCGTACTTCGGCTTGACCAGCAGGTAGGTCGGCGCGGTGATCGGGTACGAGGTCGCACCGGCCGCGTTCAGCGGGTTGAAGGTCAGGTCTTCCTTGACCTCGGCACCGGCGAGCGCCGCAGTGGCACCCTCCAGCGTCGGGAGCACGAACTGACCGTCCTTGTTCTTGATCGCGGCGAACGGCAGACCGGAGTCCTTCGCGTCGCTCAGGTCGACGTAGCCGATACCGCCGTCAGCGGCCTTGATCAGCTGCGCCACACCGGTGTTCTTGGCACCGGCCTGGGTGTCGGCCGGCCACGCGACGGTGTCGCCGCTGCCCAGCTTCCAGTCGCTGGGCGCAGCGGCGGCCAGGTACTTGGTGAAGTTGTTGGTGGTGCCCGAGCCGTCCGAGCGGTGCGCCACGGAGATGGCGGTGGCCGGCAGGGTCACGCCCGGGTTGTCGGCGGCGATCTCCGGCGCGTTCCAGGTCTTGATGGTGCGCTGGAAGATCTTGGCCAGGGTGACCGGGCTCAGCTGCAGCTTGTCGACACCCTTGAGGTTGTACGACACGGTGATCGGCGCGGCGACGGTCGGGATGTAGAGGTAGGAACCGGCGGGAACGCCGTCGGTGTCCTTGACCGTGCTGTCCGTGCCGGCGAAGTCGACCAGGCCGGAGCCGTACTCCTTCTTGCCGGCGCCCGAACCGATCGAGTTGTAGGTCACCTTGAAGTTCGGGGCGGCATCCTTCAGGGAGAGGATGACCTCCTGGTAGTAGGTGTTCGGGAAGCTCGCACCCGACGCCTTCAGTTCACCAGTGATGGAGGCCAGACCGCCGGCGTCGGCGCTGGCGGAGGGGTCGGTGCCCGGGTCGCCCTTCGAGGAGCAACCAGCAAGAGCAAGCGCCGCGACCGCGACGCCTGCAAAGACGCGCCGAGAGAGCACGTTACGGTTCACTTCAGGGGTGCCTTCCTAGTCAGGGATAACAGACCGTCACCGGCCTGACCCCGACATTGCACGGCTGAGGTAGCCGGTTCTCCCGTCTCAGGTGAACGCAGGGTGAACAGGCAAAACAGGACCGGTGACTGCTCCCTCAGCAAGATGTGGCCGGGAAGTGAACGCGATCACACCGCGCCGTCGAGGTCGGCCAGCGACAGCTCGCCGACCGAGGCCACCGTCGCCACCAGCGCGAGGCTGCCGTCACGTACGTCCCACACCAGCACCCGCTGGTTCACCCCGGGCGTGGCGCCCGACCCGCCCGCGCAGCGCAGCAGCACCCGCCGCCGGTCCAGCCAGCCGAGCAGCGTCACGGCGCCGGTCACGTCGGCGTCGGCCGCCAGCATCCGCCGCACCCCGGCCGCGGCGGGATCCAGCACGACCACCGCCGCCCCGGGCCGCCAGTCCGGCCGCACGGGCAGCCCCGTCGGCTCGCACATCCGCGCGACCAGGTCTCCGCCCACGACCGCGAACCCGGGGCCGACGAACTGACCCAGCCGCCCCGCGCTAGGCCCGGTCACCGCGACCGTGCCCTCGCTGTGGTTGCGCCCGTCGAACTCCCAGCTGCGCACCCGCGGCGGCGCCGTGATCGGGTCCCCGGCCGAGAGCAGCTCCAGCACCGTCGACGGCACGTCGGCACCGGCCGCGCGGCGGGGCGCGACCGCGTCGCGTCCCCCCACGGGCACCGCCAGCAGCCGGCCGGTGGTGACCTCGAGCAGCTGGTCGACCGCGACCAGCAGGTGCCGCGGCCCGAGCCAGACGACGACGGGCGACTGCGGCACGACGTCGTACCGCCGCGCCCGGCCGGTGGCCGACTCGACCACCCACAGCTCGTCCGCCGTGACCACCGCCGTACGTGTGCCGTCCGGGGCCAGCGCTCCCGGCGACAGCAGCGCGGCGGCCTCCGCCGGGAGCTTGTCGACCCTGCGCCAGCCGCCGTCCTCGCCCAGCACCAGTAGCGGGCCGGTGGCGGCCGCACCCGTGGCGGCGTCGAGCACGGCGAGCGCCCGCGGCGTCGGCCGTGCGCTCAGGGTGGGCAGCCGCGCCGGATCACCGGGCGCGAGCTCTCGCGGCAGCTTCGCCACCAGCGCCACGGGCAGCGCGAGCTGCCGCGCCACCGGTGGCACCTCGTCCACCCCGTCCAGCCCGGCCGGGCCGGTGGGCAGGGCGGGCAGCGGCCGCAGGCCCTCCTCGCCCCCGGCGGTGAACGCCCTGATCCCGGTCGCGCCCAGCGCCGCCGCACCGATGGCGCCGGCGATCAGCAACCGGCGGCGGGTGGTGGCCCGGCCGCGCCGCCACAGCGCGGCCGCCTCCTCCTCGGCGGTCGGCGGCAGCGCGCGGCCGGGGCGGCGGGCAGGTGGAATGCGGTCCAGGTCCAGCCGGACGCGATGCTGCGGCATGGCGTCGGCGACCTCCCGCCCGAAAAGCCGCAGCAGGAGCCGGTCGGCGGCCGCACCGGGCGGGGCGTGGTGCTCCGCGTCGTTGCCGCGCATCCGCGACCAGCGCATCGCGACCAGGCCGAGCAGTTCCCGGGCCAGCGCGGCGGCCTGCGCGTCGTCGCCGGTGAGCTGCCGGGCGGCGTGCTCCAGCGGCGGCAGGCGGCGGGCCACCCAGTCGGTGAAGTCGGCGGGAGCAGCGGCCGGGCTCGCCGGCTCCCGCTGCGACAGCACGTCGGGCGGCTCCTGCTCCATCACGCTCCGCCTTCCGCCGCCGTCACCCGCGCATCCCTTAGATGGTGATGGATCTCACAGGATTGCGGAAGAGGTCGTTCAGGTGCGCTGGAAGAGCACGTCCGTGGACCACCGGGCGAAGCCCAGTCGCTGGTAGAGGGCGGTCGCGGCGGTGTTGGACTCGTCGACGTACAGCATCACCTGGTCGAGCCCCTGTGCCCGCAGGTGGCGCAGCCCCGCCGCGGTCAGCGCGCGGCCCAGGCCGGAACCGTGCGCGGCCGGGTCGACACCGAGCACGTACACCTCGCCGATCGGGTCGTGGTGGTGCGCGTCTTCGGCGTCGCGGCGCAGCTCACCGTGCACCTTGGTCCAGTGGAACCCGGCCAGCACGCCGTCGCGCTCGGCCAGCAGGAAACCCGCCGGGTCGAACCACGGCTCGGCCATCCGCACGTGCAGGTCGCGCAGGGTCCACCGGCCCTGCTCCGGGTGGTCGGCGAAGGCGCGGGCGTTGAGCGCCAGCCAGGGTTCGTCGTCCTCGCCCGGCCGGAACGGGCGCAGCACCACGCCCGTGGGCAGGTCGGGCTGCGGCACCTCGGCGAACAGCGAGCGCCGCATCTGCCACAGCACCCGGGCCCGGCGGAAGCCCAGCGACAGCGCCAGCGCGCTCGCCGACGGGTGGTCGCCGTGCGCCCAGAGCCGCAGCCGGCCGGCCGGATCGGCCTCGGCGGCCGCCTCGATGGCCGCCTTCACCAGGGCCCGGCCCAGGCCGTGGCGGCGGCGCAGCGGATGCACGACCAGCTCCGCGGCGGGCCCGTCCACGGCGTCGGTGGTGTCGACATGGGCGTAGCCGGCGAGTTCGCCGTCGGGGGTGCGGGCGATGAGGTGCACCGCGGGAACGTCGCCGCCGTGCCGCAGGTGCAGCACCGTGTGCTCGGACAGCGGGTACGCGCCGTCGGTGTCCCCCGCCGCGCGTGCCAGTTCGACCACTGCGGATACGTCGTCCGGCGTGAGCCGGTCGCGCCGCTCGGCATACCCGATCATGGCGTCAGCGTAGCCGGAGTCGATGAAATCGCTTCGCGTCGCACTGTGAAACGAGTCGCGCCCGTGGCGGCTGCCACGGGCGCGAATGTCGAAAACCGGTCGGGTCAGGCAGCGGGCAGGTCGGCGAGCAGCTGCTCGGCGGCGTCGCTGAGCGAGTCGCGTTCGGCCAGCTGCGGGCGCGACGACGGGAGCACGAACTTGTAGCCGACCTGGCGCACGGTGCCGATCATGGCTTCGTACTCGGAGCCGAGCTTGGCGCGCAGGCGCCGCACGTGCACGTCCACGGTGCGGGTGCCGCCGAAGTAGTCGTAGCCCCACACCTCGCGCAGCAGCTGGTCGCGGGTGAACACCCGGCCCGGGTGCTGGGCCAGGAACTTCAGCAGCTCGAACTCCTTGTAGGTGAGGTCGAGCGGGCGTCCCTTGAGCTTCGCCGCGTACGTGTCGGGGTCGATGGTCAGCTCGCCGCCGCGGATGAGGCCGCCGGCGGCGGCGGTCGCGGAGTTGAGGCGGCCGACGGCCAGGCGCAGCCGCGCCTCGACCTCGGCGGGACCGGCCGCGGCGAGGATGACGTCGTCGACGCCCCAGTCCGCGTTGATCGCGACCAGGCCGGCCTCGGTGACCACCGCGATCAGCGGCACGCCGATGCCGGTCGCGTGCAGCATCCGGCAGGTGGCCCGGGCCTCGGAGAGTTCGGTACGCGCGTCGACCAGGACCGCGTCGGGGCTGGGGGCCGACACCAGGGTGCGCACGTCGCGGGGAGCGGTGCGCACGGTGTGCGGGAGCAGGTCGAGCGCGGGGAGCACGGCGGAAGGTTCACCGGCACGTGCGGTCACCAGGAGCAGGATTTCCACGGATCGCCTCCGTCCTCGCGGCAAAGGGCCGCGCGAGCAGCACATGGGGGGCGTGGCTGGCCTCACGTCGGTCCCGGCGTCGCTGACGGGCGGGTAAAGCATGAGCATAGTCGAGTACATAAGAAATACCAGGACCTCATGCGTTTGTCACTCACCGCCCGTGATCGCGAGGCAATGTTTCGGTCATCTTTCGCGCGTGTTTCGTGCGCCGCGCCCACGTCCGGAAGGTTCCCACCCCGGTGAGGTGCGCTCTTGGGGGGTGAGGTGGCACGATCGTTGCGTGCTCGGTTCCCCTCCCGACGACAGCGTCCGTAATCGCAGGTCATCCGGCCCCCAGTTCGACGGGCCGCACCGGCCCGGCCCTGGCCCGGCCGGCCGTGGCCCTGCGCCCGTTCCCGTGCCCGCGAGCCGCGGCGCGGCCGAACGCGGCGCCGAGCCCGGCCCGCGTTCCCGGCGCGACGAGGCGGTGAAGAGCAAGGACCGGCGGCGCGCCCGCGGCGGCGACGAACCCGAGCCCGAGGGCGAGGACGGCCCCCCGGTCGAGATCGTCCCGGTGCGGCGGCTGCTGTCGGCGGCCGTGGCCGGCTTCGCGCTGCTGCTCGGTGTCGGCCTGGTGATGGGCGCGCAGACCGCCGGCGTGGGCACGGGCCGCATCCCGTACGCCGTGGTGATCCTCGGCGCCCAGCTGCTCTACGTCTTCGCCACCACCATGGCCATCCGCCCGCCCGGGGTGAAGGTCGTCGCCGTCGTCGGCGTGGTGGCGGCGATCAGCGCCGACGTCGTCGCGATCACGAGCGACGTGGCCTCGGTGGGCCCGCTCGGCCTCATCGCGGCGGGTGGCCTGGTCGCGGGCGCGGTCGGCCAGATGGTGCGCTACGAGGGCCGGGTGCGCGTCTCCGAGTCGCTCGGCTCGACGGTGGTCATCGTGCTCGGCGTGGTCTCGTTCGCCACGCTCATTGTTTTGACCCGCCTCCCGGCGGGCACACAGGCCATTGTGGTCTGTCTCATCGCCAGCGGCATCGCCTTGAGCGTCGCCCGGCTCACCGACGTCTTCGCGCCGTATCCGCGCCTGGCCGACCAGGTCCCGCGCGGCTCGGCGGGCATCGTGATCGGCGCGATGCTCGGCACCGGCGTGGCCGCCGTCATCGGCCGCTACCTCGTGCCGTTCACGCCCAGCCAGGCAGCGATCATCGGCATGGCCGCGGCCGGTGCCGCCGTGCTCGCCGACCTCACCATCGGCTTCGCCGAAGCGGGGCGGGAACTGGCCGGCGAGGCGCCGACGATGTGGCTGGCCCGGCACATGCAGGGCCCGCTGGCCGGCTTCGCGCTGGCCGCGCCGGTCGCCTACGTGATCAGCGTGTTCTTCCTGGTGCCCGCATGAGGAAGTTCCTCACGGTCACCGCGGTGGTGCTCGTCGCCCTGGGGTTGCTGGTCGCGGTCGCCGACCGGGTCGGCGCGCACTACGCGGAACGTGAGATCGCCGCGCGGGTCTCCGCGCGGATGCAGGAGCAGGGCATCACCTCGACCCCACCCGAGGTGGAGATCCAGGGCTTCCCCTTCCTGACCCAGGTCGCGGCCGGTCGGTACACCCAGATCGACATCACCATGCGCGACCTCAAGGGCGGCACACTGCCCCTGCCGCTGCTCAGCGTGGCGGCGCAGGACGTCGAGGCGCCGCTGTCACAGCTCATGGACGGCACCGCGCGGCCGGTCGCGGCCCGGGTCGACGGCACCGCCACCGTGTCGTACGCCAGCCTGGTCGAGGCCAGCGGCCTGACCGGGATCACCCTGAGCTCGGCCGGGCCGGACACGGTCCGGGTCAGCGGCAAGGTGCCGATCATCGGAGAGGTCACCGGCACCGCCGAGGTCACCGTCGTGGACGGCGGCCGGGTGCGGCTGCGCGCCACCTCGCTCAAGGGCGCCGCCGGCTCGGTCAGCCAGGCGATCATCGACGCCTACAAGGACCGCCTCGCGGTCACGTTGTCCCTGCCCAAGCTGCCGTTCAACCTCGAACTGAAGGACGTTCAGACGGAGTCCTCCGGCCTGGTCGTGGCGTTCACCGCCAAGGACGTCGAGCTGGCCTGACGGTCGAGTGGATCATCGTCCGCACTCCCGGATGGTGATCCACCGTTCCCGGATGGTGGACGACACATTCCCGAAATCAGAGCGCTGCTGGTAGGGTCACGAACTATGAGTCCGCTGCTTACCAAGCGGCGCGCGGTCGACCTGTGCCGCGTGGCCACGTGCCTGTGTTGCCCCGTCCTCTGACGGCGGCACAGTTTGCGCACCTCGATCGCGCTTCCGCGATCGTTTAGCAGCTCTGTCAACTGACTCGCATCGCCCGCTCATCGCTGAGCCGGCCGCCCCCGCAAGTCAGCCAGCCGCCGTCGCCCTGTACCCGGTGAACCCCCTGTGGACCCGTACGCGGCGACGTTTTTCTTTCTCCCGCTCGCGCTCCCGGTGGCGTCACCAGCACCAGACGTTCATCCATCCAGCCACATCTCAAGGGAGAACTCCATGAGTCGCGAATCCGCCCTCGTCTCGGCCGACTGGGCCGAGAAGAACATCGCCGCACCCGGCGTCGTGTTCGTCGAGGTCGACGAGGACACCACCGCCTACGACGGTGGCCACATCGCCGGCGCGATCAAGCTGGACTGGCGCACCGACCTGCAGGACCCGGTGCGCCGTGACTTCGTGAACAAGGAGCAGTTCGAGGCGCTGCTGTCGTCGCGGGGCATCGGCAACGACGACACCGTCGTGCTGTACGGCGGCAACAACAACTGGTTCGCCGCGTACGCCTACTGGTACTTCAAGCTCTACGGCCACGGCGACGTGAAGCTGCTCGACGGTGGCCGCAAGAAGTGGGAGCTCGACGCCCGCCCGCTGTCCAAGGACGCGGTCGAGCGCCCCGCCACCCAGTACGTCGCCCAGGAGCAGGACCTGTCCATCCGCGCCTTCCGCGACGACGTGGTCAAGGCGATCGGCGTGCAGAACCTGGTCGACGTGCGCTCGCCCGACGAGTACGCGGGCCGCCTGCTCGCCCCCGCCCACCTGCCGCAGGAGCAGGCGCAGCGGGCCGGCCACATCCCGACCGCCATCAGCGTGCCGTGGTCCAAGGCCGCGAACGAGGACGGCACCTTCAAGTCCGACAGCGAGCTGGCCGAGCTGTACGCGGCCGCGGGCATCGACGACAGCAAGGACACCATCGCGTACTGCCGCATCGGCGAGCGCTCCTCGCACACCTGGTTCGTGCTGCAGGAGATCCTCGGTAAGGCGAACGTGAAGAACTACGACGGATCCTGGACCGAGTACGGCTCGCTGGTCGGCGTGCCGGTGGCACTGGGCGACGAGCCCGGGAAGGCGTGATCACCATGACCGCACAGACTGCTTCCACTGTCGCGGCCGGTTGCGCCGCGCCCGACCAGGCCGCCCCGCTGCCGCTCAGCGTCGACCTGGAGAAGGAGACCGTCATCACCGGCACCGTGCAGGCCGCCGGCGGTGACCCGGTCGCGGGGGCGTACGTGCGCCTGCTCGACCGCAGCGGCGAGTTCACCGCCGAGGTCGTGACCTCGCCGGCGGGCCAGTTCCGCTTCTTCGCCGCGCCCGGCACCTGGCAGCTGCGCGCCCTGTCCCGCTTCGGCAACGGCGACGCCACCGTCACCGCCGACCGCGGCGTCAACGAGGTCTCCCTCGCCGTCGCCTAGCTTCGTAAAGAAGGGCACCTTCTTGACGCATTGCGTTAAGAAGGTGCCCTTCTTTACGCCCGGTGCCGGGTGGGCAGGGTTTCGGACCGCGGCACCGCACCCTGCCCACCGCGACACGCCCGGCGGCACGCGCGTGGCAGCATGAACGCGTGACCATCGACGCGCCCGCACCCGAGGCCGCCCCGCAGCCTCAGCCGACGCCGCCTGCCCGCCGGTACCTGTGGCCCGCCCTCGTCGCCGCCTGGGCCGTGCTGCTGGTCGGCTTGGCCGTCTGGTCCGCCCGCAACGACCCGCCGTCGCTGCGCGACCAGACCACCGCCGCCTCGGCCAAGGCCACCATCGAAGAGATCGTCGGGCAGGTCACGGCCCGCGTCCCGGCCGGCGCGACGATCCAGGACAAGGGGTACGCCGAGAAGGCCTGCAGCCTGTCCGCCGCCCGCGACGGCGTCTCACTCGTCCGCACGCTGACCGTCTCCGGCCCCGTGGGCGACGAGTCCGGCACGATCGTCTCGCTCGCCGCGGCGCTCCCCGATGCCGTCACCCGCCCCGCCGACGGCCCCAAGGAGGGCTTCTACTTCGACGCGGGCAACTACGTGGCAGTACGCGGCAAGGTCACCGGCGAGGGCACCGTGACCGTCGACCTCAGCTCCGGCTGCCGCGTCCCCTGAGCCCGGCCACGCCACGCCTCCGTCGGGGCGGGGTCAGTAGACGAGGGCCTGGGTGGAATCGGAGAGGGCTTCTTCGACGAAGACGGCGGCGCCGGCTATGCGGATGCCGGGGATGACGTCGTCGGGGGTGATCTCGCGACGGGCGGCGCACTGGGTGCACAGGGTGACGGTGCCGGCGGCGAGGATCGCGTCGAGCAGGTCGGGCAGTGGCGCGGAGTGCGGGAGGTCGAACTCGGCGGCGCGGCCGGGCAGGGCGAACCAGCTGGCCTCGCCGGTCAGCCACAGGGACACCTGGGCGCCGGCCGCCACGGCGGTCGCCGCCACGGTGAACGCCTGCGCGCACCGCTCCGGCGCGTCGGCTCCGGCGGTCGTCTTCACGATGAGTTTGCGTGCCACGTCCGACAGCTTATGCACGCGTGCCGGGCGCGCCTCATAGGATCTACCCGTGGTCACCGAGATCGGGTTCGTCAGCCTGCTGGTCGCCGGATTCGGCGCGCTCGCCGGCGGCCTGGCCTACGTGGCCGTCAAAATCTCGCGCGGCCGCTGGTGAGAGTGCCTGCCCGCATGCGGGCGGGCGGAGCCGCGCCGGTGCGACACCGGTGCGGCGGGCCAGCGTCGGCGAGTTCCCCAGGCACGAACGAAGAGGGTTGAAACGGTGAGTACTGAAGAGAATCCGCTGCAGCCGCCGCCGTGGCTGAACGCGCCGCCGGTCGACCCGTACCCGTACGAGGAGACCCACGACCTGCGCAGCGGACCGGACCTGCACGGCGACCTGCTGGACCTGCTGCCCTTCGTCGGGGTGTGGCGGGGCCGCGGCCGGGGCGGCTACCCGTCCATCGAGGACTTCGACTACGCGCAGGAGATCCGGATCAGCCACGACGGCCGGCCGTTCCTGTTCTACGAGTCGAAGGCGTGGATCCTCGACGCAGAGTCCAAGCCGGTGCGCCCCGGCGGCCGCGAGGTCGGCTGGTGGCGTCCGGCGGGCAAGGACGGCGACGAGCTCGAGGCCATCATGACCAACCCGACCGGGATCATGGAGCTCTACCTCGGCAAGGTCGAGGTGAACCCGCCCCGGATCGAGATGGTCACCGACTTCGTGGCGCGCACGTCCACCGCCAAGGAGGTCACCGCCGGGCACCGGCTCTACGGCATCGTCGAGGGCGCGCTGCTGTACGCCCAGGACATGGCCGCGGTCGGCGAGGGCCTGACGCCGCACCTGAGCGCGCGCCTGATCCGCGTCGGCGGCTGAACCGCAATTTGCGGAGCCCGCTGCTGTGACGAACGGAGCCCGCTCCGCGGCCTTAACCGGTCGTCCATCCTGCGCTGCGCTCCGGATGGACACCGGGCGGCCGCTCCGACGGGCTCCTTAACCGGTGTAGCTTCGGGTCGTGACTGATCAGATTCGTTGGGGCGTTCTCGCCACGGGCGGGATCGCCGCACGCTTCGCACGCGAGCTGGGCCAGGTGCCCGGCACCGAACTGGCGGCCGTGGGCTCGCGGACAGCGTCGTCCGCGCAGGCCTTCGCCGCCGAGCACGGCGCGGCGCGCAGCCACGGCTCCTGGGAGGCGCTTGCCGCCGACCCGGACGTGGACATCATCTACATCGCGACCCCGCACTCCCACCACCACGCGGCGGCCTCGCTGTGCCTGCGGGCCGGCAAGCCGCTGCTGGTGGAGAAGGCCTTCACGCTGGACCTCGCGTCGGCCCAGGACCTCGTCACCCTCGCCCGGGAACGCGAGCTGTTCCTGATGGAGGCGTTCTGGACGCGCACCCTGCCGTCGACGCTGAAGATCCAGGAGCTGATCGCGGACGGCGCGCTCGGCGAGGTGGTCGCGGTGCAGGCCGCCTTCGGCATCGGGCTGGACCCGGAGCCGTCGCACCGGCTGCGCAACCCGGAGCTGGGCGGCGGCGCGCTGCTGGACCTGGGTGTCTACCCGATCGGCTTCGCGCAGCTGCTGCTCGGCGAGCCGGACCAGGTCCGGGCGTGGGCGCAGCTGTTCCCCGAGGGCACCGACGCCCGCACCAGCATCTCCCTGGGCTTCCCGTCGGGCGCCGTGGCGTCGCTCTACTGCGGCATCAACGGCGACGTGCGCAACGCGACCATCGTCGGCACGCAGGGCCGGATCGAACTGCCGTGGGGCTTCCACGCGGCGGAGCGCTTCGTCCTGCACCGCCACGGCGCCGACCCGGAGGAGTTCGAGACGGCCCCCTCCGGCCTGCACTTCGAGGCGGCTGAGGCGACCCGCTGCCTACGCGAGGGCAAACTCGAATCCGACCTGGTCCCCCTCTCCTCGACCCTGTCCGTAATGCGCACCATGGACGCCGTCCGCGCCCAGATCGGCGTCACCTACTGACAGACCAAAGCGACGATCTTGCGCGTACGGCGGGTACGACACGCCCTTTCCGGGCGGATCGGCAACCGTTCGCGCAAGATCGTCGCGATCTTGTCCGAGGGACCGTCAGAAGATGGGGCGGACCAGGACGTAGGTGATGAGGGCGGCGATGGCGGCGCCGGGGAAGGTGAGGACCCAGGCGGTCATGATGTTGCCGGCGACGCCCCAGCGGACCGCGGAGAACTTCTTCGTGGCGCCGACGCCCATGATCGCTGACGTGATGGTGTGCGTCGTCGAGATCGGCAGGCCGTAGGCGGCCGCGGTGAACAGCACGCTGCTGGCCACGGTCTCGGCGGCGAAGCCGGCCATCGGGTCCAGGTGGATCACCCGGCGGCCGAGCGTACGGATGATGCGCCAGCCGCCCGCGTACGTGCCCAGCGCCAGCACCGTCGCCGAGGTCCAGAACACCCACTCCGGGATGGTCTCGTTCGAGCTCTGGAACCCGCCGGTGTAGAGCGCCAGCACGATGATGCCCATGGTCTTCGCGGCGTCCTGCATGCCGTGGCCGACCGACATCGCGATCGCCGACAGCGACTGCATGAACCGGAAGAACCGGTTGAGCGGCGTCGGCTGCAGCAGCCGCCCCGACTTGCGCTTGGACAGCCACTTGGCCAGCAGGTACACCGCCCACAGCAGGAACAGCATGAACGCCGCGCCCAGGATGAAGCCGGTGGCCGGCGACACGATCATCGGGAGGACGACCTTCTCCAGGATGCCGCCCCAGAGCACCTCGCCCTGCACGCCGAACGCGAGCGCGGCCAGCATCGCGCCGACCAGCCCGCCGATCAGCGCGTGCGAGGACGACGAGGGAATGCCGTAATACCAGGTCAGCAGGTTCCAGGCGATGGCGCCGACGACGCCCGCGAACACGATGCCCAGCCCGACCTCGCCCTCCGGGGGCGTGATGATGCCGCTGCCGACGGTCTTGGCCACCTGGGCGCCGAAGTGCGCGCCGACGAAGTTGCCGAGCGCGGCGATGATCAGCGCGATCCGCGGGGTGAGGGCCCGGGTCGAGACGCTGGTGGCGATGGCGTTCGCGGCGTCGTGGAAGCCGTTGGTGTAGTCGAACACCATGGCCGCGATGATGACCGCGAGCACCGGGATGAGGAGTTCGTTCACGTCGCGCTCCCGCCGCGGGTGCCGGCGATGAGGCCGCGCATCAGGACTCCTTGACGGCGATGGTCTCGACGGTGTTCGCCACGTGCTCGAAGGCGTCGCAGGCGGCCTCCAGCTCGTCGGCGACCTCCTTCATCTTCAGCACGGTCAGCGCGTCGTACTCGCCGCTGAACAGCCGGACCAGCAGCATGCGGTAGGTGCGGTCGCCGTCGTTCTCCAGGCGGTTGCACTCGACCCAGTAGTCCTTGAGGCCCTTCATCTGCTTGAGCCGCGGCATGGCCAGGGCGGTGACCTTGGCCTGCTGGTCCAGGATGTCGATCAACTCGATCATCTCGCGCGGCAGCGCCGGGAGCTTGGTCAGGCCGTACAGGTAGACCAGGTTGCCCACGGCCTCCAGGTGGTCCATGACGTCGTCGAGGCCGGAGCCGAGGCGGTAGATGTCCTCGCGGTCGAACGGCGTGATGAACGTGGAGTTGATCTTGTTGTACAGCTCGTGCGTGATCTGGTCGCTGTCGTGCTCGACGTCGGCCAGCCGCTCGCTGACCGACTGCACGTCAGCGCCGGGCAGCGCCAGCTCGGAGAGCAGCTCCGTGCCTCGCACCAGGTTCTGGGCGGCACGGGAGAACATCTCGTAGAAGGCGCCCTCTTGGGGGCGGAGTGAAAACTTCACCGCAAGCACCTTTGGTTTGGTGGTGTCATCCGGACGGTCTAGTCGGGGGAATGCTAAGCACTGTTACCCGGCCTTTAAGACCCGGTCACCTAGCGGCTTCTGCCCTTCATGGCCCGTTCACCTGCTGTTCACCTTGGCCGTGCTGCCCGTTTCCTCACGTTCCAACCTCTTCGTCTCGGCTTTGGGGTCGAAGCCGGCCGGCGGATAGCTCAGATCCAGGCGTTTCATGGCATCGAGGATGAGGTGCGCCACTGCCCAGTCGCGGTACCACTTCCGGTCCGCCGGGACCACATGCCAGGGGGCGTGATCAGTCCCACACCGCCGGAGGACGTCCTGATAAGCCTGCTGGTACGCGGGCCAGTAGGCGCGGTTGTCGACGTCGTCCGGGTTGTACTTCCAGTACTTCGTCGGGTCGCGCAGGCGCTCCAGCAGGCGGCGGCGCTGCTCGTCGTACGAGATGTGCAGCATCACCTTGACCAGCGAGAACCCGCTGTCGACAAGCTCACGTTCGAAGGTGTTGATCATCTCGTAGCGGGGTTTCCACACCCGCGGCGACGCCAGCTCGCGCACCCGCACCACGAGCACATCCTCGTAGTGCGAGCGGTTGAAGATGCCGAGGTATCCCGGCAGCGGCAGCGCCCGGCGGATCCGCCACAGGAAGTCGTGGCGGCGCTCCTCCGCCGTCGGCGGCCCGAACGCGGTGATCCGCAGACCCTCCGGGTTCATCGTGCCGGCCACCTTCTTGACCGTGCCGTCCTTGCCCCCGCAGTCCATCGCCTGCAGCACCAGCAGCACCCGGCGCTGGTCGGCCGGGTTGCACTTGGCGTTGGCGAACAGCATCTCCTGCTGCCGCGCCAGCTCCTGCCCCAGCATCACCAGCTCGGCCCGCGCCCACCCCTTCGGATCCCGCCGGACCGCCTTGCGATCGGGCAGTCCCGGCGTCCCCGCCGGATCGATCGCGCCGAGATCCACCCCCGACCCGATCCGCAGCAATTCGGACACGTCCGCCACATTCCGATCATTGCGCACAACCCGCCCCCTCGCCGGTCATCCCCAACTTCCGGCCCACCGCCTACCCCGTTGATCATGAACTTATGGCACGGGTCGACGGCGTTTCGTGACCACAACTTCATGGTCAAACCAGGACGACGGATCAGTTGTCGATCATGAAGTTGTGCCCGCGACACACCGGTGAGCCGTGCCATAAGTTCATGATCAACGCTGCGCGGGGGGGGTGTCAGGGGGAGACGTGGGCGAGCCAGCGGTGGAAGTGGGTGGTGAAGGGTTCCTGGTTGGTGCGGACGGCTTCGAGGAGCCACTGGGCAGCGGCGCGGGCCTGCTTGACGACCTCGTCGGGGTAGTTGAACTTGGCCTGGTGGGCGGCGAACTCGTCCTCGTCGACCAGCTGCACCTCGCCGGTCAGGCGGATCTTGCGTACGTCCAGGTCGAGGTCGGTGACGGTGACGGTGTCGTCG
The DNA here is from genome assembly GCF_009720365.1 of Catellatospora paridis. GTDB lineage: Bacteria > Actinomycetota > Actinomycetes > Mycobacteriales > Micromonosporaceae > Catellatospora > Catellatospora paridis. The sequence goes on from NZ_WBZD01000045.1 coordinate 47,646, forward strand.
TTCCAGGTGGCGGGGGTGGTGATGTCGCAGTAGAGGGAGGTGTTGCGGGGGGCGGCGTTGAACATGGCGGTCCACCAGCCGGTGTGCGGGACGAGGACCACGCCGGGGATCTCGTACACCTTGCCGGTGTCGCTCACCGTGCCGCTCGGGATGCCCAGCCACGTGCCGTGCTCGTCGCGGCCGAGCAGGGTGGCCGGGAAGGCCCGGTGCGCACTCCCGTCGAACTTGCGGATCTCCACCCGTACGACGCCCATCCGACTACCTCGTTTCACGGCGGTGGCGTACACCCTCGCACCACCGCGCAACGATGCGGGGGTGACGCGGGTCGCGCCCACAATGCGCCATAGTCCCAAATCCGGCGGCGCGGTGGAAGACCGTCGGTGCCAGCCGGTACGGTCAGTCGGTGCCGCCGAAGAAGAAGCGAACACGTGACCACAGCGCCCTCGACCTGCTCGAGGCCGCTGTCGGCGCGGTGCCCGGCGGCTCGGCCCGGCCCGGCCAGCAGGCCATGACCGCGGCCATCAGCACCGCCATCGAGTCCGGCGACCACCTGCTGGTGCAGGCCGGCACCGGCACCGGCAAGTCGCTGGCCTACCTCGCCCCGGCGCTGACCGTCGACGGGCCTGTCGTCATCTCGACGGCCACGCTGGCGCTGCAGTCGCAGCTGGTCGAGAAGGACCTGCCCCGCATCGGCAGGGCGATCTCCCCGCTGCTCGGTCGCGAGCCGACGTTCGCCCTGCTCAAGGGCCGTCACCACTACGTGTGCCTGGCGAAGCTGGAGCACTCCGACGAGCAGGATCCCCAGGACTCGCTGTTCGACGCGGGCACCAGCGGCAGCGGGGTGAAGTGGCTCGGCGAGTCGGGCAAACTCGGCAAGCAGATCGAGCGCATCCGCGACTGGGCGATGGACAGCGACACCGGCGACCGCGACGAGCTGGACCCGGGTGTCGACGACACGGCCTGGCGCATGGTGTCGACCCCCGCGCGCGAGTGCGTCGGCGCGGCCCGGTGCCCATACGGGCCGGAGTGCTTCGCGGAGCTGTCGCGGGCCCGTGCCCGCGAGGCCGACGTGGTGGTCACCAACCACTCGCTGTTGTCGGTCGACATGATGGCCGGGCGGCACATCGTGCCCGAGCACAAACTCCTGATCATCGACGAGGCCCACGAGCTGGCCGACCGGGTCTCCAGCGCCGCCCAGGCCGAGCTGACCCCCGACGCCGTCGATCGCACCGCCCGCGCCGCCCGCCCATACGTGGAGGGCGAGGAGTACCAGTCCCTGGTCGAGGCCGCCGACGCGCTGACCGTGGGGCTGGCCGAGACCCCGGCCGGGCGGATCACCGGCAAGCTGCCGACCGGCATCGTCGAGGCCTGCACGCTGCTCGACGGGGCGACCCGGCGCGGGCTCTCCCGGATCGGCGAGATCAAGGCCGACGACCCCGACCCGGTGCGCAAGCAGCAGGCCAAGTCGCTGCTCGACGAGGTCTCCAAGACCGCGCAGCGGCTGCTGGAGGACAACGAGCACGACGTCGCCTGGGTGGAGCACGAGCCGCGCCGGGCCCTGGTCGTCGCGCCGCTGTCGGTCGCCGGCCTGCTCGGCGAGAAGCTGTACGAGGACCGCACCGTCATCGCCACCTCGGCCACGCTGACCCTCGGCGGCAACTTCGACACCCTCGCCCGCTCGCTGGGCCTGCCGGTGAGCCCCAAGACCGCCGCCAAGCCCGGCGCGCCGGCGGAGTCGGCCTCCGGGCCGGGCTGGAAGTCGCTCGACGTCGGGTCCCCGTTCGACTATCCGAAGCAGGGCATCCTCTACGTCGCCGCGCACCTGCCCCGGCCCGCCGCGTCGGGCCTGCCGGACGCGACCGGGGCGGAGCTGCTGGCGCTGGTCGAGGCGCTCGGCGGGCGTACCCTCGGGCTCTTCTCCTCCCGCAAGGCCGCGCAGCAGGCCGCGGAGCTGCTGCGGGCCAAGACGAACCTGACCGTGCTGCTGCAGGGCGACGAGGCGCTGCCGATCCTGGTCCGCAAGTTCCGCGAGGACCGCAACAGCTGCCTGCTCGGCGTCATGTCGCTGTGGCAGGGCGTGGACGTGCCGGGTGACGCCTGCCAGCTGGTCGTCATCGACCGGCTGCCGTTCCCGCGCCCGGACGAGCCACTGGCCTCGGCCCGCTCGGCGGCGGTCGACGAGGGCGGCGGCTCGGGCTTCGCCGCGGTGAGCGTGCCCATCGCGGCGATCCGGCTGGCCCAGGGCGTGGGCCGCCTGATCCGCTCCACCTCGGACAAGGGCGTGGTCGCGGTCCTCGACTCCCGCCTGGAGACGGCCCGCGGCTACGGCGCCTTCCTCCGCGCCAGCCTCCCGCCCTTCTGGTACACCACCAAGCAGGAGATCGTCCTCAAATCCCTGAAACGCCTCAGCGAGAGCTGACCCGCGCCGCCGGCAGGTGTGTCCGGCAGGAGCCGAGCCGGAGACGGCCCGTCAGCAGTCGCAGCCGCAGCAGTCGCAGTCGCAGTGTTTGGCGCACTTGCAGCAGTCGCAGACGTCGCAGCAGTTGCCGCAGTCCCCGCAGCCGGCGCACCAGCCCTCGTGGGGCAGGCCGCTCCACGGGCCCGGGTAGGGGTCGCGGCAGCAGACCTGGCAGGTGCAGCACATCCAGCTCGCGACGGCGCAGCCGAACAGCGGGCCACGGGTGGCCGGCGGCATCTCCACCTGCGGCCACCAGCACGAGCCGCTGCCCGGCGGCTTCGGGGTCTTCGGCCGGCGGCCCTTCTTACCGGGCTGGACGACCGGCGGGTAGTAGTCCGGGTCCGCGCCCGCGAAGGTGCGCTCGATGGCGTGCTCGACCTCGTGCACCAGCAGCCGGTGCACCAGCTTCCGATCGGTGAAGGCGACCTCGTCCAGGGCCAGCCGGATGCCCGCCGCGGCATCCCGGGCCAGCACCCCGGCCTGCCCGAACGAAGCCCCGGTGGCCAGCAGCGGGTTCCACGCCCCGGCGGCCCGGTCGGCGGCGAGGTCCTCGACCGCGTCGAGCAGGTGCGCGATCCGGCCGAAGAAGCGGCCCGCCTCGGCCAGCGGCTCGACGTTGCCGGGCCGGCCCGCCAGCACCGCGGTGTGCGCGAACGCGGCCGCGGTGGCGAGCTCGGTGGGCTCGGTGACGGTGAGCAGCGACCCGCCCGCCGTGACGGCCCGCTCGACCTCCCGCTGGCCGTGCACGGCGGCCAGCAGCACCCCGGTGTCCAGGCCGAGGTCCAGCCCGGACCGGTGGGCGCGGGCCGCCCAGCGCCGCGCGACCAGGCGGGCGCCTGCGGCGACCGGGCGGCGGGCGTACGCGCCGTCGCCGTCGGCGGCGTGGTCGGACAGCTTCGCCGAGGCCAGCACGAGGGAGACCGTCGCGGCCAGCCGCGCCCCGACGCCCTCGGCCACGGAGGCGGTTCGCATGCCGCGCAGCGGGCAAGGGCCCGCGGTGCGCCGCCGGACGGTCGCCGACTGCGCCTGGGTCAGCGCGGAGATGATCAAGCCGTCGTAGTTGGTGACGATGCGGGCCGCCTGGCCGTGCTCGTCACGCAGCGCCAGGCACAGCCCGCACAGGTGGCCGAGCCATTCGCCGTGCAGCCGCTCGGACAGGCTGTGCGCGCAGGGTCTGATGATGCCGAACACGCGCGGCAGCCTAGGCCACGCTGTCACGCCCCGCCCGGCTTGTGTCGCCGTGCCGACCGTCTCCGCGGGCTGCCGGCCGCCTGCGGCGGCTGAGATCGCCCGGAGTCAGCCGAGCGTCAGAGGTACAGGCCGGTGGCGTCGGGCTCCACCCGCGAGGCCGCGACGGCGTGCACGTCCCGTTCGCGCAGCAGCACGTACGCCTCGCCGTGCAGTTCCACCTCGGAGCGCTCGTCCGGATCGAACAGCACCCGGTCACCGACCTGGATCGCGCGCACGTGCGGGCCGACGCCGACGGCGGTCGCCCAGGACAGCCGCGTCCCGACCGAGGCGGTGGCCGGGATCACCAGGCCCGCGGACGAGCGCCGCTCCCCCTCGGCCGCGTCCTGCTTGACCAGCACCCGGTCGTGCAGCAGGCGGATCGGCAGGCCGGTCTCGGCGGTGGCTGGATTGAGTGTCACGCCGGTCAGGGTACTTCCCCGATGGCGCGGTGGTCGCAGGCGACTAACGTGGTGACGTTGCCTGTCCCGGGAGGACACCAGTGGGTCGTTTGGACAACTTCAAGGCGAATGTGCGGCGTGCCTACGAGGCGAGCCGTGCCAGCGCCCGCGCCAAGCGCGAGCAGGAGGACCGCGAGCGCCGGGAGGCCGACCAGCCGCTGCCCGAGCCGGCCGCGCCCGAACTGCAGCACCACTCCACGGCCAGCCGCGACGACGTCGACGTGCCGTACGGGCTGCGCATCGGCGCGGCCTGGGCGTGGCGCATCATCGTGCTCGGCTTCATGCTCGTCTACCTGCTGCAGTTCCTCGGGAAGATCAGCATCGTCATCGTGCCGGTGCTGATCGCCATGCTGCTGGCCGCGCTGCTGGCGCCCGCCGTGCGCTGGCTGAACCACATCCGGGTGCACCGGTCGCTGGCCACCGCGATCGTGGTGCTGGTCGGGCTGGCCGCGGTCGCCGGCACGCTGACCATGGTGATCAACCAGTTCGTCAACGGGCTGCCCGACCTGACCAAGAACGCGGCGGAGGGCGTGCAGCAGATCCAGACCTGGCTCAAGAACGGCCCGCTGCACCTGACCGACGCGCAGATGGGCAGCGCGATCGACTCGGTCACCAAGTCCATCACGACGAACAAGGAAGCCCTGACCACCGGCGCGATCACCACCGCGACGACCGTGTTCGAGGTGCTCAGCGGCCTGTTCCTGGTGATCTTCACGCTCTTCTTCTTCCTGCGCGACGGCCGCGTCATCTGGCGCTTCCTGCTGCGCCTGGTGCCGGGTCAGGCCCGCGAGCCGCTCGACCGGGCCGGGGTCGCCGCGTGGGCCTCGCTGGGGGCGTACGTGCGGGCCACCGTGCTGGTCGCGTTCATCGACGCGCTCGGCATCGGCATCGCGCTGGCCGCGCTGCGGGTGCCGTTCGCGCTGCCGCTGGCCGCGCTGGTGTTCCTCGGCGCGTTCATCCCGATCGTCGGTGCCACCCTGTCGGGCGCGGTCGCGGTGCTGGTCGCCCTGGTCACCAACGGCCCGCTGACGGCGCTGCTGGTGCTGGCCGCGGTCATCGCCATCCAGCAGATCGAGGGCCACCTGCTCCAGCCGCTGATCATGGGCCGGGCGGTCGCCATCCATCCGCTCGCCGTGATCCTCGGCATCGCCGCGGGCGTCGTGCTGGCCGGGATCGTGGGTGCGCTGATCGCCGTGCCGCTGATCGCGGTCCTGAACACCGCGATCCGGCAGCTGGCCGGACGCCCGCAGCCGGAACCTGACTCGGTGATCGTCAAAGCGCCGCCCGCGTCCGCCGTCTGAGACATGAGACGAAAGGGCTCCGCCGGGTTTCCCCGGCGGAGCCCTTTCTCGTCGTGGCAGCGGCGTCAGACCGCCTGCGGCGGGTAGTACGGCTGCGGCGGGTACGGGTACCCCGGCATCGGCGGGTACGCCGCCGGGTACGCGGGCGCGGGCGGGGGCAGCAGCACCGGCACCGGCACCACCGGCTCGGCGGGCATGGGCACCGTGCGGGTCACCCCGTCCGGGAACGTCATCCGGTATGCCGCGCCGTCGAAGAAGGCCGGCGGCACCTGCGGGTCGCGCCCCACGAACACCGCCCGCGTGGCGTTCAGCACCTGCAACAGGTCGCGCTCCTCGGCGATGCTGCGGTCCCGGTCGGCCGGGTTCTCGTCGAGACCGCGGTTCATGCCGTCGCGCACCAGCGCGAGCCGGGTGGCCGCGAACTGGAACTCCTTCATGGCCTTGCGGCCCGGGTCCCCGGCGACCCGCCGCGCCCAGACCCGGGCGGCGTGCCGGCGGGACAGCGTGCCCATGGCCGCCACCTCGGGCGGGGTGAGCCAGCCCGCCGTGGCGTACGCGGGCAGCACCTGCAACGCCAGCCGGCCCTCGCGGGCCCGCACCCACAGCGCGACACCGATCATCGACAGGAACACCGGCACCATGACCGCGATGTAGCCGTACAGGAAGAAGTAGGGGCTGATCTCGGCCGCCAGCGTGGCCATCAGGTTCCACGAGCCGTGCAGCGTCATCGCCAGCAGCAGCCCGCCCACCGGCGCGCACCAGCGCACCCAGCTGCTGGCCGAGCGCGCGGCGATGCCGATGCCGATGCCGGTCATCGAGGTGAACAGCGGGTGGGCGAACCCGGACATCAAAATGCGGACCAGGAACATGCCGAAGACCAGCTGCGCCCCGGAGTACGGCCCCCACTGCTCGTTGCCCGAGTAGAAGCCGTGCCCGCCCAGGTAGAGGATGTTCTCCACCATCGCGAAGCCGACCCCGGACAGGCCGCAGTAGACGATGCCGTCGGTGATGCCGGACAGCTCGCGGCGGCGGCGCCACAGGATCCACAGCGGGAACGCCGCCTTGCCCAGCTCCTCGATGAACGGCGCGACGACCGTGGCCACCACCGCGTCCGGCAGGGTCACCACGTTCAGCCAACCGGAGAAGAACGAGTTGACGCCGAGCGCCAGCAGCGTCGCCGGGAACGCGCCCCACAGGAAGCTGATCACCAGCAGTTTCGGCGGCTCCGGCTCGTACCGGTCGAGCCAGAGGAACGCGGCGACCAGCACCGGCACCGGCAGCAGCGCCGCGGACAGGCCGACCGCGAACGCCAGCGGCCCGATCTTCCAGCCCAGGTAGCCGAGCATGCCCAGGGCGGAGCCGCCGACGACGACGATCGCGAGCAGCAGCGGGAGCCAGCGCCGGGGGCGCTTGAGCGGCAGCGACGGCTCGGGCAGACCCGGCGGCAGACCGAGCCCGGCCGTGCCCGTCGCCAAGCCCTGCGCCGGCGCGGCCGCAGCCGGGACCGGCGTGACCGAGCTCGGCGTGATCGGTGCCGGCATGACCGGGGCCGGCACGTCCGGCGTGGACGGCGGCGCGGTCGGTCCGGATGACTCCGGCGCCTGCCACGTGTGTGCCGGTGCGGGCTGCTGCCATTCCGGCAGCGGCGGCCACGGTGCGGCCGGGCCGCCGTCGCGGTTGCCGGGTGCGGTCCCAGGAGTCGGGAGGTCGGACATGGGCGCAGCCTACCTCCGCTATGCTCGGCGAAAGGTCACGAGTGTCAGCCGCTCTCACATTCACCTGCGCAAGCGGGCGGAAGTGTCGAAAGATGGAGCAAAGCCCCGGCTTGCTGACCGGCAACCCTCTGTAGTTCGCGGTGGGGTGCCCCGGGTGATGACCGGGCCCAGCCCGTTGTCGTGCTGGGCAAGCGCGGACCACTGCCCTGCCAGGGGTCCCTGACCCCGGAGGTGCCTCATGACCGCGATCGCCCAACGACCCTGCAGCGTCGTCGAGACGGCCGACATCACGTCCGTACGCGTGACCGAACCCCAGTTGACCGTGCTCGGCGTGCCCGGCCAGATCAACCTCGACTACGCCGCCACCGCGCCCTGCCTGCGCGCCGCCGCCGACGCGGTCACCGCGCTGCTGCCCTGGTACGGCTCCGTGCACCGGGGCGCGGGCGCGCTGTCGCAGCGCTGCACGCTGGAGTACGAACGCGCCCGGCAGACGGTCGGCGACTTCGTCGGCGCGCGCGCCGAGGACCACGTCGTGTTCACCCGCAACACCACCGACGCGCTGAACCTGCTCGCCCACGCGCTGCCCGCGGGCACCACCGTGATCACGTACGCCGGCGAGCACCACGCCAACCTGCTGCCCTGGCCCAACGCGGTGCGCCTGCCGGTGCCAGCCTCGCCCGACGCCGCGGTGCGCTACCTGGCCGCCGCGCTGGCCGAGGTGCGCCGGGGCAACGCCGACGGCCGGATCCTGGTCGCCGTGACCGGTGCCGGCAACGTCACCGGCGAGCTTTGGCCGGCCGCGCAGCTGGCCCTGATCGCGCACCGGTTCGGGGCCCGGATCGTGCTCGACGCCGCGCAGCTCGCCCCGCACGTGCCCGTCGACGTGTCCACGCTGGACGTCGACTACGTGGCGCTGTCGGGACACAAGCTCTACGCCCCGTTCGGTGCGGGCGTGCTCGTCGGCCGGGGCGACTGGCTCGACGAGGCCCAGCCCTATCTGGCGGGCGGCGGGGCGACCAGCGGGGTCGGCGACGCCACCCACGACGTACGGTGGACCACCGGCCCGGCCCGGCATGAGGCCGGCACCCCCAACCTGCTCGGCGCGGTGGCCCTGGCGGCCGTGTGCGCGACCCTCGACGCCGCCGACCGGTACGCGCTGCACGCCGAGGAGCAGCGCCTGCTGGCGAAGCTGCGGGCGGGCCTGGCCGAGCTGCCCGACGTCGCCGAGCTGCGCACCTTCGACGCCGACGCGGCCCGGATCGGCGTGGTGTCGTTCGCGGTGCGCGGCCGCGACTCCGCCGACATCGCCCAGCGGCTGGCCCGCGAGCACCACATCGGGGTGCGCGACGGCCTGTTCTGCGCCCACCCGCTGGCCCGCCGCCTGCTCGGCGAGGCTTCGGTGCGGGCCGGCTGGGACGGCGTGCCGGCGACCGCGCTGCGGGCCAGCATCGGCATCGGCACCACCGACGCCGACGTGGACACGTTCCTCGGCGCGCTGCGCGAGATCGTCTGACGCCCGGAAAGCACCGCGGCCGGTGACCCGCAGGGGTCACCGGCCGCTTGCCGTCACTGAGCGGTCAGGCGTCGACCTTCCGGCGGCGCGTCACCAGGTAGAGCACGATGCCCACGGCTACGACCGCACCGCCGATCACCCCGCCTGCTCCGAGGTTCCACCGGCCGAACGGTGCGAACCTGACTGGTCGATCCGGCCGACTGCCCGCCTGACCTGCCGTTCCGCGTCCTCCCGGGACATTCCACAAGCGCGCAGCAGATCCGTCGCGGTCGACCTGACCTGTGCGAACACGACCTCCCCGGAGAACCCCAGCCCGGTCTGGTGCGCCTCGCGCCCCTCCCGGACGGCACGTACCGCCGCTTGCTCCGCCTGCTCCGGCTCGACCGCGTCGGCCAGCTCCCGGCGCAGCGACGACACCGACTGCGCCAGCGCGTGCACGGCCACGACCAGCGACGCCGGCACCGGTTCCGCGTCACGGATCATCGACACGATGCGGCGTACCAGCACCCGGCTGTTGCGCAGCGAGCGCGCCAGATGGTCCGCGGCCTCGATGTACGCCGCCAGCAGGCCCTGCTTGCCCCAGTGCAGCGGGGCGATGGTCGCCAGCTCCTTGCTCGCCTTCAGCGACTCACCGAACGCCCGCAGGTGCGACTCCGCCTCCCGCATGCGGTCCAGCGCCTCCTGCGCCGCCGCCGCGTCGCCGTGCGCCAGCGCCTCGGCTGCCTGGTCCAGGCCGTCGGCGAGCGCCTCCATCAGCGGGCTGACCGCGCGCTTCACCTCGGTGAGCGGGTTCAGCGGCAGCAGCAGCGCCATCACCAGCAGCGCGATGCCGCCGCCGACGACCGCGTCGACGAAACGACTCAGGTAGTAGTCGCTGGTGATCGGCAGCAGCGTGGCGACCAGGATGCCGGACGAGGCGGCCTGGCTCACCAGTGACGCCGAGCCGCCGATGAAGATGGCCAGGTTGATCGCGAGCAGCACCACCAGCGACACCTGCCAGGCGCCCCGGCCGATGACCAGGATGAGCAGCTCGCCGAGCAGGATGCCGACCGCGTTGCCGGCCACGATCTCGGCCGCGCGCCGCATCCGCTGCCCCACCGAGATGGCCAGCGTGACCACGGCCGCGATCGGCGCGAAGAACGGCTGGAAGTGACCGAGCAGGTCGTGCGCGACGTACCAGGCCAGACCCGCCGCGACCGCGGCCTGCACGGAGAGGATGACGCTGCCCCGCACCCGCCGCACCCGGTCACGCAGCGTCACCCGCGTGCGTCGGCCCAGCTCGGCGGCGTCCATGACCTTTACTGTGGCGCACCTCGCACCGCGAGCCGGACGGATGCGCCAAGATTTGGCCATGGCCACCGAAACGACCCTGCTCACCGCCGACCGGTTCGCCACCGCAGCCCGGGCCGCCGGGGCCACCGCGCCCGACAGCGTGCTGGCCGAGGTCGGCACCGAGCTGATCAACCGCTGGTCGGAGCCGCAGCGGCACTACCACACCGTCGAGCACCTGGCCGCCTGCCTGGATCTGGTCGGCGACGAGCCGGTGGTCGCGCTGGCGGTGTGGGGCCACGACGCGGTCTACGACCCGACCGCCGCCGACAACGAGGAGCGCAGCGCCGTGCTGACCGGCGAGCTGCTGACCGAATGCGGGTTGCCGGTCGCGTTGGTCGAGGAGGTCACCCGCCTGGTACGCCTCACCGCCGGTCACTCCGTGTCCCCCGGCGACCGCGACGGCGCCCTGCTGGCCGACGCCGACCTGGCCATCCTCGCCGCCCCGTGGCCCGACTACGTGCGTTACGTCGCCGCCGTCCGCGCCGAGTACGCCCATGTCCCCGACGACCTGTGGCGCATCGGCCGCAGCACCGTCCTGCAATCCCTGCTGGCCCTGCCCACCCTCTACCACCACACCCCGGCCCTGGAGCCTTCCGCCCGCGCCAACCTCCAACGCGAACTCGACTCCCTCACCCACACCCCGCCCCAGGATCGATCATGAGGTTATGGCGGTGACACGCCGTCGAGCCGTGCCATAAGTTCATGATCAACGCGGGGGTGGGGGTGGGGTCGGGCGGGTGAGATGTTTGGGGATGCGGAGGTTGGCGGCGCGGAGCATGCGGGCGATGTCGCGGGAGGTGGCGTAGCGGGCGCCGAGCCAGCGGGCGACCGGGACGCGTTCGGCGGGGATGTCGTAGTGGTCGCGGTCGAAGCCGCGGCGGGGGGCGCCCAGCATCTCGGCGAACACGTGCAGCTCCGCCAGGGACACGTCGCTGACCAGATGTGCCCACAGGCGGCCGTGGGCGGGCCAGACCGGGCTGTCGACATGGATCACGGGTCCACGCTAGCGTGCGATGGTGACCTTCCTCGACGAGCTGACGGCTGCCCTGGGCCCCGACCGCGTGATCACCGATCATGACCTGCTGATCTCGTACCGGCGCGACGAGGCGGATCTCTGCGACGCGGGTATGCCGCTGGCCGTCGTACGCCCGGAGGAGACCGCGCACGTCGCCGCCGCGCTGACGATCGCCGCGCGGCACGGCGTGCCGGTGGTGCCGCAGGGCGCGCGGACCGGCCTGGCGGGCGGCGCGAACGCGGTCGACGGCTGCCTGGTCATGTCGATGCTGGCGATGAACCGCATCGTCGACCTCGACACCGCCAACCGCATCGCCACCGTCCAACCGGGAGTGGTCAACGCCGTACTGGCCCGCGCCGCGCTCGCCGAGGGGCTGCGCTACCCGCCGGACCCGGGCTCGTGGGAGTCGAGCACCATCGGCGGCAACGTCGCCACGAACGCGGGCGGCATGTGCTGCGTGAAGTACGGCGTCACCACCGAGTACGTGCTCGGCCTGGAGGTCGTGCTCGCCGACGGGCGGGTGCTGCGCACCGGTCGCCGCACCCCGAAGGGGGTCGCCGGATACGACCTGACCAGGCTTTTCGTTGGTTCGGAGGGCACCCTCGGCGTCATCACGGAGATCACCGTGGCGCTGCGGCCGGCCGCCGAGGAGTCGCTGACCATGGTCGCGGTCTTCCCGACCACGGCCGCGGCCGGCGACGCGGTCAACCGGATCTTCGCGGCGGGGCTCTCCCCCAGCCTGCTGGAACTGCTGGACCGGGTGCACCTGGCGGCGCTGGAGGCATACCGGCCGATGGGGCTGGACACCTCCGCCGCCGCGGTGCTGCTGGCCGCGGTGGACACCGGGTCGCGGGCCGCCGCCGACCTGGAGGCGCTCGCCGAACTGGCCCGGCAGGCCGGCGCGGGCGACGTCTGGCAGGCCACCGACGCGACCGAGGCCGCCGAGCTGCTGCAGGCCCGCCGCCTGGCCCACCCGGCGATGGAACACCTGGCCCTTTCGCTGTACGAGCACGGGGGGCTGATCATCGACGACATCGCGGTGCCGCGCACCCGGCTGGCGGAGCTGCTCGACGACATCGTGGAGATCGCCGCCAAGCACGACGTGCCGGTCGGTGTCGTCGGCCACGCGGGCGACGGCAACCTGCACCCCAACATCGTGGTCGACCGCGCCGACCCGGCCAGCGTCGCCGCCGGCCAGCGTGTCTTCGACGAGATCATGGAACGCGGCCTGGCCCTGGGCGGCACCTGCACCGGCGAGCACGGCGTCGGCCTGCTCAAGCGCGACTGGCTCGCCACCGAACTCGGCGAAGTCGGCGTAGACGTCCAACGCGCCATCAAATCCGCCCTCGACCCCACCAACCTCCTGAACCCCGGCAAGGTCCTCCGCTGACGACGGCCGACCCCGTCTGGTGGTCGCTGTTTCGTGTCAGGATCTGCGGTTCGGCTGCAGATCCTGGGACACGAAACGCTGATCAAACCCCGTCCAGCGTTTCCTTCGTCGCTAGACGGCGGTGAGGCGGGCGGCGTCGGCGGCGGCGTCGTCGGGCATGCGCTGGGACTCGCGTTCGGCGTCGACGCGGGCCAGGTAGGTGGTGATCTCGGCTTCGGTGGTGGCCGGGGACCAGCCGAGGACGGGGGCCATGAGTTCGGCGGTGCGGCGGGCCGTCTGGACGCCGCGATGGGCGGTCTCGATGGAGATCCGGGTACGCCGGGCCAGCACGTCCACCACGTGCAGCGCGCCCTCGTGGCGGGCCGCGTAGACGACCTCGGCCGACAGGTGTTCCGGGGCGCCCGGCAGCGGCTCGGCCAGCGTGCGGTCCTCGTCGATCAGTGCGAGCAGTTCGGTGGTGAGTGTGCCGTAGCGCTCCAGCAGGTGTTCCACCGCGCCGACGCTCAGCTCGTGGCGGCGGGCCAGGTCGGCACGGTCGCGCCACATCGCCTCGTAGCCGTCGGCCCCGAGCAGCGGCAGGTCGGCCGTGCCGCTGTGCCGCACGTCGCCGAGCCGCCGGACCGCCTTGTCGATCACGTCCTGGGCCATCACCCGGTACGTGGTGAACTTGCCGCCCGCGACGAGCAGCAGCCCGAGCAGCGGCTCGACCACGGCGTGCTCGCGCGACAGCGCCGACGTCGAGTCGGACTCCCCGCGCAGCAGCGGACGCAGTCCGGCGTACACACCCTCGATGTCGCCGCGCGTCAGCGGCCGGTCGAGCACCTCGTTGACGTGCGAGAGCAGGTAGTCGATGTCCTTTGCCGACGCCGCCGGATGGGCGCGGTCCAGCTCCCAGTCGGTGTCGGTGGTGCCGATGATCCAGTGCCCGCCCCACGGGATGACGAACAGCACGCTGGACGCGGTACGCAGGATCAGGCCGACCTCGCCGGTGATCGCCGAACGGGGCACCACCAGATGCACACCCTTGGAGGCGCGGACCCGGAAGCCGACCCGCGCGTCGGGCAGCCAGGACGACACGTCGTCGCTCCACACGCCCGTCGCCGCGACCACGGTCTTCGCGCGTACGTCGAACTCCTCGCCGTCGGCGCTGACGCGTACGCCCGTCACCTGGCGCGCCTGCCGTAGCAGACCGACCGCCTTGACCCCGGTCAGCACGGCCGCGCCGAGGCTGGCCGCGGTGCGGGCCACCGTCACCACGAACCGGGCGTCGTCGACCTGCCCGTCGTAGTAGCGGATCGCCCCGGCCAGGCCCTGCTCGCGCAGCGACGGGAACAGCCGGCGCGCGCCGTGCTGGGTCAGGTGCTTGTGCAGCGGCATGCCGCGACCGCCCCCGACCAGGCCCGCGAAGGCGTCGTAGAGCGCCACCCCGGCCCCGTAGTAGAGCCGGTGCCAGGCCCGCTTGGCCGCCCCGGCGACGCCGGGCGTCTCGGCGGGCAGCGGCACCAGGAACGGCACCGGCCGCACGAGGTGCGGGGCCAGCCGCGTGGCGAGCAGGCCCCGTTCCCGCAGCGCCTCGTGCACCAGCGGGAACTCCAGCTGCTCCAGGTAGCGCAGGCCGCCGTGGATCAGCTTGGACGAGCGCGAGGACGTGCCCGCGGCGAGGTCGCTCGCCTCGATCAGGGCCACGCGCAGGCCGCGGGACGCGGCGTCCAGCGCCGCGCCGACGCCGGTCACCCCGCCCCCGACGACCAGGACATCGAACTCTTCGTCGCGGAGCCTGCGCAGGTCAGCGGCGCGGCGCTCCGGGGATAGAGCACCCGCGGCGAAGCGGGACACGCTGCGGTCACGCATCCCTCCAAGGTACCGTGCGGCTGTGCTCCCACACGGTGACCGGCAGGGTGTTCCGCCTCATGTTCCGACCGTGCCCCCATCCGCGTACGCGGATGCCCCGCCACGGTCCCCCGTCGGCGCGATCGTCGCCGCCGTCTTGGTCGGAGTGTGGGCGGTCGCCGTCGCCGTGCTCTCCCAGTACGGCATCGTGCTCGCCGACCAGGTGCTCGCCCAGCTCGGCATGCACCTGCCCGGGTTCCTCTGGCCGCTGGCCGGGATCATCGTGGGCCTGCTGGTCGGCGTGCCCGCGCTGATCCTGGCCCTGCTGCCCAAACACGAGCCGGTACGCGCGACCGGCCGCGCCTTCCTGCTGGGCGCGCTGGTGCTGGGCGGGGGCAGCGCGCTGCGCCTGATCCCGGCCACCGCCAACGAGCTCTACCTGCTGTCGTACGCGGTGCTGGCCGGTGCTGCCGCCTTCGTCCTCTACCGCCGCGCCACTGTCCAGCTCGCCCCCGCCGCAGCCGCTGCCGCTGCCGACCGGCCCGAGGCCGGCCGGGTCGAGGCCAGCCCGGTCGAGGCCGACCAGGTCGCGACCACGACGGCTGACGCCGCCCGTGCTGACGCCACCCCTGCTGACCTCGCCGCCGGCGGCGTGACGCCTGCGGCAGGCGACCCCGGGTCGCTCGGCTGGGCCGTGCTCGCCGGCGTGCTGGTGCTGGTGCCTTACCTGTGGGCGGGCGCGCTGGGCGGGTTCACCGAGTCCATCGCCGCCGCCCTGGCCGCACTCGGCGCGGGCGCGCTGGCCATGGCGATCCTGGGACCGGGCCTGTGGCGGCACTTCACCGACCGCGGACGGCCGACCCTGGTGCTGGCCGGCGGCCTGGTGGCCGGGGTGGTGCTGGCGCTGATCGCGGGCGGCACCGGCGCGGCCGGGACACAGGTGCTGACCCTGCTGGTGCTGCCACCGCTCGGCTTCGCGGTCGCCGCGCTCGCCCCCGGCTCGCCCCGCGGCTGGACCACGCTGGCCCTGGTGGCGCTCGCCGCGTTCGGGCCGCTGGGCTTCGTCGACCCGGACGAGCTGAACCTCGGCCTGCTCGGCCGCGACGTGCCGTACTACGCGCTGCTCGCCGCCCTGATCGCCTGGCTGGTGGCGCTCGCGCTCGGCGTCGCGTACGGCATCGGCCTGCTGCGCACCGTCCACGACCCGGCCGTCGCGCCGGAGCAGGAGCAGCTCGGCCCACCGAGTCAGTGGCCCGGCGCGCGGCCGGTCGGGACCGCGTGGCCCGGCGCGCAGGCGCAGTGGCCGGGCGCGCCCGCGCCGGTCGTGCGCGAGCGGCGGCATGTCGTGCCGCGTACCGGTGGGCGGACGCTGGCGGCCGGGCTGGCCGCCGCGGTCGCCGTCGGCGCGGGCGTCTACTACCTGGCCGCGGGCCAGCCGGGTTTCTTCGGCGACCAGCTGTTCGTGGTGCTGAAGGAGCAGGCCCCGCTGGCCGGGCTGCCCACCACGACCGGGCTCGGCGCGGGCCGCGACCAGCGGGTGGACGCCGTCTACCGGCGGCTCGTCGAGCACGCCGACCGCACCCAGGCCGCCCTGCGCACCGAACTGGACCGCTGGAACCTGGACTACCAGCCGTACTACCTGGTCAACGCGATCCTGGTGGAGGGCGGCCCGGAGGCGCGGGTGTGGCTGGAGTCCCGGTCCGACGTGGACCGGGTGCTGACCGATCAGCGGCTGCGCCCGCTGCCCGCCGAGATCCCGATCGGGCGCGGCCCGATCCAGCAGGCCCCGGCCACCCCGCAGTGGAACCTGAAGATGGTTGGCGCGCCGGACCTGTGGCAGCGCGGCGTGACGGGCAAGGGCATCGTGGTCGGCTCCTCCGACTCCGGGGTGGACGGCTCGCATCCCGCGCTGGCGGCCAACTTCCGCGGCGGCGACGACTCCTGGCTCGACCCCTGGTCGGACAGCCGCACCCCGATCGACCACAACGGCCACGGCACGCACACCACGGCCACCGCGGTGGGCCGGGACCAGGTCGGCGTCGCGCCGGACGCGCAGTGGATCGGCTGCGTCAACCTGGAACGCAACATGAGCAGCCCGTCCCTCTACCTGGACTGCATGCAGTTCATGCTCGCGCCGTACGCGCACGGCGGGAACCCGTTCACCGACGGCCGCCCGGCCCGCGCCCCGCACGTGCTCAACAACTCGTGGGGCTGCCCGCCGCTGGAGGGCTGCGACTCCACCGTGCTGCAGCCCGCCACGTCCGCGCTGGCCGCGGCCGGGATCGCCTTCGTCGCGGCGGCCGGCAACACCGGGCCGGACTGCGGCTCGCTGGACACCCCGCCCGCCACCGACCCGGCCGCGATCACCATCGCCGCGGTGGACCAGGCGCGCAGAATCACGTCGTTCTCCAGCCGGGGGCCGGCCGGGCCGAAGCCCGATCTGGCCGGGCCGGGTGAGGCGGTGCTGTCGGCGATGCCCGGCGGCACGTACGCCGAGCTCAGCGGCACCTCGATGGCGACGCCGCACGTGGCCGGCGTGATCGCGCTGCTGTGGTCGGCCCAGCCGGAGCTGGTCGGCGACCTGGCCCGCACCCAGCAGCTGCTCCGGGACACCGCGCAGCCCGCGCTGCTGGCCACCGCGGCACCCGCCTGCGCCACCGAGGCGGCCCAGGCCGGGGCGGGCATCGTCAACGCGGCCGAGGCGGTCGTGGCCTCCGCCAGGTAGGCTTCTCTGCCATGATCACCCCTTACGAGCCGCAGCACCGGGCCGCCGTGGTCGATCTGCTCGGCCGGTCCCTGCTGGCCGAGGACGCCGCCGAGGCGGCCGACATCGTGGCGCTGCTGCAGGGTTCGGCGGGCTTCGTCGCGATCGACGGCGACGCGCCCGACGGCGACGTGGTCGGGGTCGCGCTGGCCTCCACGGGCCGCAAGGACCCGACCGTCGGGCACCTGGACCTGCTGGTCGTGGATCCTGCCTTCCGCCGCCAGGGCCTGGCCCGCGAGCTGGTCGGGGCCGTCGAGGAGCAACTGCGGGCGCGCGGGCTGACCGCGGTGCGGGTCGCCGGCAACCCGCCCACGCACGCATGGCCCGGCGTGGACGTGCGCTACACCCCGGCCGTGTGCGCGCTGACCGCGCTCGGCTACGCCCATGACCGTACGGCCTGGAACATGACCGCCGACCTCACCGAGGGCTCGCCCGCGCTGCGCGACACCCGGAGCGCCCAGGAGCGGCTGGCCGCGGCGCACGTGATCGTGCGCGCGGCGACGGCCGACGACCTGCCGGAGCTGCGACCGCTGATCGCTGCTGAGTGGGGTCCGGCCTGGGTGGCCGAGGTGGAGCGGGCCGTCGGCGGGGCCGGGGGCTGCCACCTCGCCATCCGCCACGGGCAGCCGATCGCGTTCGCCGCATGGGGTGGCTGCCGCCCGAGCTGGTTCGGCCCGATGGGCACCCTGCCCGCCGCGGCCGGGCTGGGCATCGGCGGCGTCCTGCTGCGACGGTGCCTGCGCGACCAGGCCGACCGGGGCATCACGCGGGCCCAGATCGGCTGGGTGGGACCGGTCTCGTTCTACTCCGGAGCGGCCGGCGCGGTCATCGAGCGGGTCTTCTTCCTCTTCCATAAACCACTATGAGTCGGGCTTTTTTCGCATTTCAGATTAGAAGCGGGGATTTCCGGGGACGATGAGGATGTGGCAGCCCCGACCAGCCCGATAGCGGAACCCTACGAGACCAAGGGGGCGGCGATCCTGGTCGCTGCCGCGGCCGCGGTGGGCGGCTTCCTCTTCGGGTACGACACCGCGGTCATCAACGGCACCGTGGACGCCCTGCGCAACACCTTCCACCTGGGCTCGGTGGCCCTCGGCTTCGTCGTGTCGGCCGCCCTGCTGGGCTGCGCCGTCGGCGCCTGGTTCGCCGGCCCGCTGGCCGACCGGATGGGCCGGGTGCGGGTGATGCTGATCGCCGCCGGCCTCTTCATCGCGAGCTCGATCGGCTCCGGCCTCGCCTTCAGCCCCGTCGACCTGACGTTCTGGCGGATCATCGGCGGTCTCGGCGTGGGCGCGGCGAGCGTCATCGCGCCCGCATACATCGCCGAGGTCTCCCCCGCGCACATCCGCGGCCGGCTCGGCTCGCTCCAGCAGCTCGCCATCGTCAGCGGCATCTTCGTCGCCCTGCTCATCGACTACCTGCTGGCCGACGTCGCCGGCGGCGCGATGGAGCCGGTGCCGTGGGGCGGCGCGGCCTGGCGCTGGATGTTCGCCTCCGCCGCCATCCCCGCGGTGATCTACGGCGTGCTGGCGCTGCAGATCCCGGAATCGCCGCGCTACCTGGTGCGCCGGGGTCGCCTCGCCGAGGCCCGCGACGTGATCAAGCGGCTGATCGGCGGCGACGTCGAGAAGCGCATCACCGACATCAAGCGCACGGTGGCGGGCACCACCGAGAAGGTCCACCTGAGCATCCTCAAGGGCCCCCGGCTCGGGCTGCTGCCCATCGTCTGGGTCGGCATCCTGCTCTCGGTGTTCCAGCAGTTCGTCGGCATCAACGTGATCTTCTACTACTCGTCGGCGCTGTGGGCGTCGGTGGGGTTCAGCGAGTCCGACGCCCTGCTGATCACGGTCATCACCAGCATCACCAACATCGTCACCACGCTCATCGCGATCGCCCTGGTCGACAAGGTCGGCCGCAAGCCGCTGCTGCTCGTCGGTGCGGCCGGCATGGTGCTCACGCTCGGCGCGATGGCCTGGTGCTTCTCCACCGCCACGCAGACGATCGGGGCCAACGGCGAGACACTGACCACGCTCAGCCCGGCGATCGGCAAGGTCGCCCTGGTCGCCGCAAACCTGTACGTGGTCGCCTTCGGCATGAGCTGGGGCCCGGTGGTCTGGGTGCTGCTCGGCGAGATGTTCAACAACAAGATCCGTGCCACCGCGCTGGCCGTCGCCGCCGCCGCCCAGTGGATCGCGAACTGGCTGATCAGCACCACCTTCCCGGCGCTGTCGAACATCGGCCTGACCTTCGCCTACGGCCTGTACGCCCTGTTCGCCCTGCTCGCCTTCGTCTTCGTCTGGAACGCCGTCCGCGAGACCAAGGGCCGCGAACTCGAAGCCATGTGACCCGCCGCCACCCGCCCCACGTGCGGCGACTCTAAAGAGTCGCGGCCTCATCCCGGCCCTGTAGCCGCTAGTCGTTAAGAGTCGCGCCAGGTGGGCGGGGCGGGAGACGGGAAGGCCCCCGAGCTGTGCTCGGGGGCCTTCGTCGTGTTCAGGTGGTGCGGGTGCTGATCCGTCAGGATCAGAAGTCCATCTCGCCGCCGCCGGGGCCGGCGGGCGCAGCGGCCGCCTTCTCCGGCTTGTCCGCCACCACAGCCTCGGTGGTGAGGAACAGGGCCGCGATCGAGGCCGCGTTCTGCAGCGCCGAACGGGTCACCTTGGCGGGGTCGATGATGCCGGCCTTCAGCATGTCGACGTACTCGCCGGTCGCGGCGTTGAGGCCGTGACCGATCTCCAGGTTGCGCACCTTCTCCGACACGACGCCACCCTCGAGGCCCGCGTTGACGGCGATCTGCCGCAGCGGGGCGTCGAGCGCGACC
The DNA here is from genome assembly GCF_009720365.1 of Catellatospora paridis. GTDB lineage: Bacteria > Actinomycetota > Actinomycetes > Mycobacteriales > Micromonosporaceae > Catellatospora > Catellatospora paridis. Next base: position 67,473 of record NZ_WBZD01000045.1, read on the forward strand.
CGGACGATGTTGGCGCCGGTCGCTTCGTCGCCGGACAGGTCCAGCTTGTCGAAGGCGGTCTTGCCGGCCTGCACCAGCGCGACGCCACCACCGGCGACGATGCCCTCCTCGACGGCCGCCTTCGCGTTGCGAACGGCGTCCTCGATGCGGTGCTTGCGCTCCTTGAGCTCGACCTCGGTGGCCGCGCCGACCTTGATGACCGCGACACCGCCGGCCAGCTTGGCCAGGCGCTCCTGCAGCTTCTCGCGGTCGTAGTCGGAGTCCGACTTCTCGATCTCGGCGCGGATCTGGTTCACCCGGCCGTTGATCTGGTCGGCGTCACCGGAGCCGTCGACGATCGTGGTCTCGTCCTTGGTGACCACGACCTTGCGGGCGCGGCCCAGCATGTCGAGACCGGTGCTGTCGAGCTTGAGGCCGACCTCCTCGGACACGACCTGGCCACCGGTCAGGATCGCGATGTCCTGCAGCATGGCCTTGCGGCGGTCGCCGAAGCCCGGGGCCTTGACGGCGACGGACTTGAAGGTGCCACGGATCTTGTTGACGATCAGGGTGGCCAGGGCCTCGCCCTCGACGTCCTCGGCGATGATCAGCAGCGGCTTGCCGCTCTGCATGACCTTCTCGAGGATCGGCAGCATGTCCTTGACGTTGGCGATCTTGCCGTTGACGATGAGCAGGTAGGGGTCCTCGAGGACGGCCTCCATGCGCTCAGGGTCGGTGATGAAGTACGCCGAGTTGAAGCCCTTGTCGAAGCGCATACCCTCGGTGAGCTCAAGCTCCAGCCCGAAGGTGTTGCTCTCCTCGACGGTGATGACGCCTTCCTTGCCGACCTTGTCCATCGCCTCGGCGATGATCTCGCCGACGGTGGTGTCAGCCGCGGAGATCGAGGCGGTGGAGGCGATCTGCTCCTTCGTCTCGACGTCCTTGGCGAGCTTCGAGAGCTCCTCCGCCACCGACGCCACGGCGGCCTCGATGCCCCGCTTCAGGGCCATCGGGTTCGCACCGGCGGCAACGTTGCGCAGGCCCTCGCGGACCAGCGCCTGGGCCAGGACGGTCGCCGTCGTCGTGCCGTCACCGGCGACGTCGTCGGTCTTCTTGGCGACCTCCTTGACCAGCTCAGCGCCGATCTTCTCGTACGGGTCCTCGAGCTCGATCTCCTTGGCGATGCTCACACCATCGTTGGTGATGGTGGGGGCGCCCCACTTCTTCTCGAGCACAACGTTGCGGCCCTTGGGGCCGAGCGTCACCTTTACGGCGTCAGCGAGGATGTTCATTCCCCGCTCGAGGCCGCGGCGAGCCTCCTCGTCGAACGCGATAATCTTGGCCATAACGGCGTTGTCCTCCTGGACAATCCGAGGTCGGAGAGCTGGCCCGCGACGACCGGCTGCCACCATTCGGCAGCCCCGCAACTCCGACTTCTGGTCTCGTATTTGGCACTCACACGAGGAGAGTGCCAATCACCTGTTTAGCACTCTCGACCCCCGAGTGCAAGCGAACACGGGATGATCACAACCTTTCCCGGACCCGCGTCACCGCGCCGGGTTCGCCCTCGCCCACAGGTGTATTACCTGGCAGTACCCATGCGGAACGGCCGTCGGCGTGATCGCGGACAGGCTCCGCGCCGACCGCCCGACCGGGCGGCGGGTGCGGGGTTCACCGGGCGCGACCGAGCTCGATCACCACGGGTTCGAGCGCCTCCGGCGCGGGCTCGGCGGCGGGCGAAGCGGGCAGGTCCGCCCGGCGCAGGTAGGCCAGCTCGGTGACGATGCCGATCACCAGCAGCGGCCGCCAGCAGAGCCGCAGCAGGGTCATCGTCTCGCGCAGCCAGGACGACCGGACCGGGCTCGGTTCGGTCACCGGGCCAGTTCCTCGACCAGCTGCCGGGTGGACACGGGGCCTTCCGCGCCACGGCGCTCGGCGTACGTGATGAGGATGCCTCCGAACAGCACCATCGTCAGCGGGATCTCGACGACGGCGGCGAGCAGGGTGGCGCCGCCGGCGACCGCGACGGCCATGGCGTCGTCGCCCGCGGGGACCAGCGCGGTGCCGATCCCGCTCACCATCTGCTCGATGACGGAGCCGGCGGCCAGGGTGAGTCCGAGCAGCAGCAGCCGTCCGGCGGTGGGCCAGAACGCGGCGTGCAGCAGCGTGCTCGACCGGCGCAGCGGGCCGCCGCGCTCGAACAGGAACACCGGCCCGACAAGCGCGATCACCATCATGAGGTACGTGGCGACGAGCAGCACCGGGATCAGCCCGAGCAGGGAGGCGACCTGGACGCAGCACGCGGCGACGGCGACGACGCCGAGGCCGACGAGCAGGTAGGCGAGCACGTGCCAGGCGGCCAGGCCGAGCATGCGGCGCAGCCCGTAGCGCATCGCCTCGCCGACCGTGACGGGCAGTCCGGCGGCCTGGCGGGTGGCGAGGTGGGTGGCCGCGGCGTAGCCGAGCATCTGCAGGAGCAGCACCACCACCACGTACGCGGCCGCGGTCGCCCCGAGGGTGGCGAGCAGTTCCTCGCCCGCGCCGGTGCGGCCGAGGCCGGCCAGGTCGATCCCACCGCTCGCGACCACACCCACGATGACCAGCACACCGAACACGACGGTCGGCAGCAGGTGGGTGAGCGCGAAGATGACGAGCAGCTGCTGCCAGCCGCGCCGCAGGACGCCGCCCACCCGGAAGCTCCAGCCGCTGAACCCCTGCGCTCCCGGATTGACCAGCGGGTCGTGTTCGGGTCCGAAGTCGGGCATGGCCTCGCGGTATGCCTCGTCGGGCGGCCGGAACCCCTGTTCGGCGGGCAGCGGTTCGCCGGCGTCGTACGGGTTCGGGGTCGACTCCGACATGCGCGCTCCAGCTCAGGGGAAGGGTCGCCCAGTGTGGCACGCCCGCGCGCACATCGCTGTCCCCCTGCACTGGTCGGCCAGCCCGGAACAGCTGGAAGGGCCCCGATCCTGTGGGATCAGAGCCCTTTCCGTTTTACTCAAGCTTTGATGGCCAAGCGGTCAGGCGATGACCCGGACCTTCTCAGCCTGGGGGCCCTTCTGGCCCTGGGCGATTTCGAACTCAACGCGCTGACCGTCGTCGAGCGCCTTGTAGCCGTCCATCTCGATCGCGGAGAAGTGGACGAACACGTCCTGCCCTCCGTCGACCGCGATGAAGCCGTAGCCCTTCTCGCTGTTGAACCACTTGACGGTGCCCTGTGCCACGGTGCACTTCCTCACTTCTGTAAAGCTGGGCGGTCCTCAGCGGGCCACCCCCGGCTGGTGTTGTCAGCCGTCCTCGCACGCTACACGAGCACCGGTGCCCTCGCACAGCCCCAAAACGGACCTGTAATGCTCCCATTACAGTTCGACAGTCGGCAATCTGACCATGAACGCGCTCTATCGCGTGACCGGGCGGCCCACCGGGGGGTTGGGTGGAACGTGGACTACCGCCGCCGCATCCGTTCGCGCCGTCTGCCGGCCGCTTTCATGCCCCTCATCGCGACGTCCGTGTGCGCCGTCGCCTTACTCGTGACCGGTGCGGCCCTGCAATGGGCACTGCACTACGGCACGAATGCGGCGCCGCCGGGCACCGCCCAGGACCGGACCACGGGAGAGCCGGCGTCACCCGCCCGACTGGAACTTCCCCCCGTACGGCTGGACACCGAGGGCTTCGCCAGCTGGGCGATGCTGGACCGGCGCACCGGCCAGATCGCCGGCTCCTCCAACCTGGACGCCCCGAGTGACACCATGTCCCTGATCAAGGTGTGGCTCGCCGCCGACTTCCTGCGCCGCACCGACTACCCGGACCAGCGCAGCCTGAACCGGTTGATCATCATGATCCGCGACTCGGACAACAAGGCCGCGTACGAGTTCTACGAGCGCAACGGCGGCCGCGCCGGCATCGAGCGCATGGTCGAGATCTGCGGGCTGACCGAGTCGAAGCCGTACAAGATCGACGGCTACTGGTCGAACACCGAGGTCTCGGCGCGCGACGTGGTCCGGCTGGGGGCCTGCCTGGCCGACGGCCGGGCCGCGGGGCCCCATTGGACGGACTGGCTGCTGACCCAGATGCGCCTGGTGCGCGGCGCCGGCGACTTCGGGCCGCGGGCGGCGTTCCCGCCGGAGGTCGCGGCGACCATCGCCATCAAGAACGGCTGGCTGCTGCGCACCGAGGACAAGCTGTGGCACATGGCCTGCCTGGCGGTCACCGACAAGTGGAGCATGAGCGTCCTGCTGCGCTACCCGGCCCGCTTCGGCTTCGACCACGGCCGCGACCTCTGCGCCTCGGTGGCCGAACAACTCAAACCCGCCCTCCCCTGACCCCGAGACGAAGGAAGGGCACCTTCACAACGCTATGCGTTGTGAAGGTGCCCTTCCTTACTATCCGGGGCTGTTCGCTGTGCGGATGCAGCCGCGGCGCGGGCCGGTCAGGCCGGGCGGCGGGACTGGACGATGCGGAAGCGGCTCGCCACGAACGCGCCGTCGGTCAGCGCCGCGTTGGCGGCCGGGTTCGCGCCGGAGGCGTGGAAGTCGGAGAACGCCGCCGACTGGTTGACGAAGATGCCGCCGGTCAGGTTCGCCGACAGGTGCACGCCCACCTCCATCGCCGCCTGCTCGACCGCGTCCAGCACGGACTCGTCGGTGCTGTAGACCGCCGCGGTGATGGCGCCCTTCTCCCCGACCGTCTTCCGGAAGATGCCGATGCTGTCCGCGGTCGACTCGGTCGGCACCGCGAAGGTCACCGGGCCGAAGCACTCGGCGGCGTAGCCGTCGGTCACCTTCACGATCATCGGGGTGCGCACCACCGCACCGGCGTACGCCGGGTGGGCCAGCTCGGCCGAGTCGAGCACCACGTCGCCCATCTTGCGGGCGGCCTCGATGCGGTCCACCACGTCGGCGTTGACGATCGCGCCGGTGAACTCGACGGCCTTGGCCGGGTCGGCGGTGACCGCGCGGACCGCGCCCGCGATGCCGTCGACGACCTCGTCGAAGCTCTTGTGCCCGGCCTCGGTCCCGATGCCGCCGGCCGGGATGAGCAGGTTCTGCGGGGTGGTGCACATCTGGCCGCTGTACAGGGTCAGCGAGAAGCCCAGGTTGCGGCACATGCCGGCGAAGTCGTCGGTCGAGTCGACGATGACCGTGTTGACGCCCGCCTTCTCGGTGTACACCTGCGCCTGGCGGGCGTTGGCCTCCAGCCAGTCGCCGAAGGCCGTGGAGCCGGTGAAGTCGATGAGGCGGATCTCGGGCCGCAGTGCCAGGTCGGCGGCGACCGGCGCCTCGCGGGTGTCGACCGCAAGCTGCACCGCGTTCGGGTCGAGCCCGGCCTCGGCCAGCACCTCGCGGGCGACCTGCACGGTGATGGCGAGCGGCAGCACCGCGCCCGGGTGCGGCTTGACCAGCACCGGGTTGCCGGTGATCAGCGAGGCGAACAGGCCCGGCCACGAGTTCCAGGTCGGGAAGGTGTTGCAGCCGACGACCAGGCCGATGCCGCGCGGCACCAGGTGATACGTCTTGGCCAGCGTGTCGGCCTTCTTGGTCCACACCACGGAGCCGACCTGCCGGGTCTGCTCGGCGTAGCCGTAGGCGACCGCCTCCAGCGCCCGGTCCAGCGCGTGCGGGCCGCCGGCCTGGAAGGCCATCACGAACGCCTGGCCGGTGGTCGCGTGCACCGCGTTGGCCAGCTCGAACACCCGCTTGTGCAGGCGGGCCAGGATCTCCAGGCACACCCCGGCACGGACCTGCGGCCCGGCGTCGCGCCACGAGGGCAGCGCGGCCTTGGCGGCGGCGATCAGAGCATCAGGGCTGGTCCGGGGGTATCGCACCCCGAGCGGGATGCCGAACGGCGACTGCTCCGGGGCCACCCACTCGTCGGCGGGCTGGTCCAGCGGGAAGTCCTTGCCCTGCAGGGCGGTGAAGGCGGCCTTGCCGTCGGCGGCGGCGGTCTCGCCGTACACCTTGGGGCTCGGCGACTCCGGGTAAGCCGACCAGTAGCCGCGCTCGGTGATCGCCCGTAGCGCGCTGTTCAGCAGCTCCTCATGGGTGGCGAAGAGGTCCGTGGTGGTGACAGTCATGCCCCTCATCATGCCCGACGAGGTGAGCGGAGCCACAGTTGAACATGTTCAAGTCGTGTGTCAGCATGAAAACGTCCGCAAGTTGAACACGTTCAAATCGGAGATGGGACATGGACCCGAAGCTGGCCGTGTACCTGGCCTACGCGGCCGTCACCCTCGCGCTGACCCTCTGGGTCGGCCACACCCTGCAACGTCACGGACAGGCGTTCCTGCGCGACGTGCTGCCCACCGGGGAGCTCGCCGCCGCCGTCACGAAGTTCCTCGTGGTCGGCTTCTACCTGCTCAACCTCGGCTACATGGCGATCGCCATGAAGACCTACGACGAGGTGACCGGCCCCGTCGACGCGGTCGAGACGCTCGCCACCAAGATCGGCATCATCATGCTCGCGCTGGTGGTGGTGCACCTGGGCACCGTGCTGCTGCTCGGCCGGCTCCGCCGGCAGATGCAGACGACGGTGACCAGGGCGTACCCGGTGCCCGCAGCCGCGCTCACCCAGCAGGCGACGGACCGGCGACCGGCTGACCAGGCCGACGCACGCCGCCTGACCCCGGCCGCGTGAGTCGCCGCTAGCGTGGGCAGCGTGACGCACACCGACAACGGCTCGTCCCCCGCCGCCGAGCAGGCGGCCCGGGGACGGGCCGCTGACACGTCCCGGGGCGAGCAGACCCGCCAGGCGATCGTGGCCAGCGCGATCCGGCTGTTCGGCGAGGCCGGGTACGAGAAGACGACGATGCGGGCGATCGCCGCCGACGCCGGGGTCTCGGTCGGCAACGCCTACTACTACTTCCCCGCCAAGGAGGCACTGGTCTCCGAGTTCTACCTGGAGTTGCAGCGCGAGCACCTGGCCCGGGTCGAGCCGATCCTCGGCAGCGGCACGTCCTTCGGCGACCGGCTGACCGCGATCCTGCGCGAGGGCATCGAGGTGTGGGCGCCGCACCACGCGTTCGCGGGCCGGTTCATCGGCATCGCGGCAGTGCCCGGCTCGCCGGTGAGCCCGTTCAGCGACGCGTCGAGCGAGGCCCGCGAGCTGGCCACCAGCATCTTCCACCGGCTGGTCGACAGCACCGAGACGAAGATGGACCCGCAGCTGCGGGCCCGGCTGCCACAGCTGCTGTGGCTGGCCCAGCTCGGGCTGGTCGTGTACTGGGTGCACGACACCACGCCCGGCCAGCGCCGCACCCGCGCGGTGGTGGACCTGGCCGTGCCCTACCTGGAGTACCTGGTCGGGGCATCCCGCATGAAGATCTTCAAGCCGCTGACCACCCGCGGCCTGACCCTGCTGGAAGCCGTCTGGCCGCGCGCGGCCGGGTGAGGCCGCTCAGCACTTGCGGGGCTTGGCCCCGTCGATCAGTCGGACGTAGGCGTGCGAGACGTAGATGCCGTCGCCGACCCGGTTCCACAGGTCGGTCGTACGCACCGTCCCCTTGACCTTGTCGCCTTTGACCTGGCACCGGATCGGCACCTGGGCGTAATCGCCCGCGCCGCCGCGCAGGTCGGCCTTGACCTTCGGGGCCGAGCGCACGCGCAGCCACTCGCCGCCGTCGGTGTCGACCACGCCCCGGTCGCCCTCGCCGGTCCACAGGAAGGTGACGTGGACCCAGTCGTTGTCGTCGAGGTCGAGGCCGTCCCAGAACGCGCCGTCGGCGATGTCGATGCCGGCCGGGTTGAGCACCTCGCGGCCGAACTCGTCCTCGCCGTCGTTGTGGTCATCCTGATACGCCGCCTGCGCCTGCGGCTTGCCGCGCGGCAGCTTCTCCCACATGTGCCGGTCGTCGGCCCAGTAGTCGTCCTTGGTGTTCCACGGGCCGACGTCCCACACCGGCAGGAACACGCACCGGTCGTTGCCCTCGTGGCAGACCCGGACGCTCTTGTCGCCCTCGCCGCGGTCGGACAGCCCGCGCCAGGAGGGCAGCGCGGCGAACCAGTCGCGTTTGGTGATCTTGTGGCCGTTCGCGGTCTTCCAGCCGACCAGACCCTCCCGGGTCGCGAAGACCTTGGTGGTGAGCGTGCCGCCCGCGGGCGGCGCGAGCGCCACGGCGGGAGTGGTCAGCGCGGCCAGCGCCGCGGGCACGACGGTGAGGGAGGCGATCAGGGACACGAGCAATCGAGGCCTCATGTCCCTGATCAACGATCACGACACCCGTCGGGTGCCGGGCGTACGGCCAGTCCGATTTAGGCAAATGGTCCGTTTTAGTTAGCCGACGCGGCGGGGCCGTCCTTCGCCAGGTCGAGCTGCCAGTTCTGGAAGGCGGCGACCTTGCGGAAGCCCATCTGCTCGTTGATCGAGATCATGAACCCGTTCGCCGCCGCGTTGAAGGTGTCCACCACCTCGACCTGCGGCATCTCGGCCCGGAAGAAGCGCAGGTTCTCCACCTTCACCAGCGCGCCGAGCCGGTGGCCGCGGTGGACCGGGTCCACGATGGTGATCTGCTGCCAGGCATGCCCGGGCGTCTCCTCGTCGGAGGAGATCGTGGTCCAGGCGACCAGGGCGCCGGTCTGCTCGTGTATCGCCCCGGTGTGGAACGTACGCCGCCTGCGCGCCGCGACCGCCTCCTCGAACCGGCGCAAGCGGCCCACGTCCGGCTTCTCCCCCTCGAGCGGCAGATCGCCCCTCGGCGCGTCGGTCATCAGCCGGGACTCCAGGTAGGCCACGCCCTCGGCCAGCTCCTCGGGGGCCGCGTCCCGCCAGCGCACCAGGCGGTAGCCGACAGCCTTGGCCTGCGCGGCGGACTGCATGCCGGCCAGCACGTCCTCGTCGACCTCCGCCAGCGTCAGCCGTCGTTGCAGCTCCGGCAGCGTGTTCGTGAACCCGAACGCCGCCGCGAACGCGGCCGGGGCCTCGTCGGGCGCGGGCAGGTCCGGCATGGACAGCGAGCCGCTGGTCACCAGGACACTGCGGTCGTACTCGCGGGCGTACGCCAGCACCTCGCCGAACAGCGCCCGGCCCACGCCCCGCCGCCGGAACCGCGGCGCCACCTCGATCGTGAAGAAGAGGAGCTTCAGGTTCTCCTCCGTCATCCGGGACACCTCGAGCCGCCCCACGGGCTCGCCGTCCAGCCAGGCCAGCCGATGCTCCACGGCCCGCGCCGGAAACTCGTGTTCGAGCATCAACTCCGCCATCCGCCTGGTCCGCGGCGGAAGATACGGGAACTCGTACTCGCGAATCCGTTCCATCACCTCCACCCAGGCGTCGATGGAAGCGGGATCGTCAACGCTGACGGGGGCGATACGCAGACTCATGCCCGCCAGCGTCCTCCGCCCCCTCCCCCACCGCACCCCGTTTTTCCCGAGCGTGACGAAGCGAGGCGCCCCTGCGGGCAGGGGCGCCTCGGTGGTTCAGGAGCTAGCCGAGCAGGCCCGCCTCGCGGGCGGCCTTCAGCGACGGCTTCACCCGGTACGTCGGGCCGACGAGTTCGGCCACCGCGTCCAGCGTCTTCAGGCCCTCGCCGGTGTTGAAGACGACCGTCTCCAGGTCAGGGTCCAGCTTGCCGGAGGCGACCAGCTTCGCGGTCACCGCGGTGGTCACCCCGCCCGCGGTCTCCGCGAAGACGCCGGTGGTACGCGCCAGCAGCCGGATCGCGTCGCGGATCTCGTCGTCGGAGGCGTAGTCCATCCAGCCGCCGGTGCGGCGCACCGCCTCCAGTGCGTACAGCCCGGCGGCCGGGTCGCCGATGTTCAGCGACTTCGCGATGCCGGTCGGCTTCACGGGGGTGATCACGTCGGTGCCGGCGTGCAGCGCGGTGGCGATCGGGTTGCAGCCCAGCGACTGCGCGCCGAACACCTTCCAGCCGCCCTCGGGCGCGACGGCCAGACCCGACGACACCAGCTCCTCGAACGCCTTGTCAATCTTGGTGAGCAGCTCGCCGGAGGCCATCGGGATGACCACCTGCGCCGGGATGCGCCAGCCGAGCTGCTCGGCGACCTCGTATCCCAGCGTCTTGGAGCCCTCGGCGTAGAACGGGCGCACGTTCACGTTGACGAACGCGGTGTCCTCGAACTCGTCGGTCTCCACCAGCTCCGAGCACAGCCGGTTGACGTCGTCGTACGAGCCCTCGATGGCGACCAGGTCACCGCCGTACACCGCGGTGGTGATGATCTTGCCCGACTCCAGGTCGTGCGGGACGAACACGATGGAGGGCACGCCCGCGCGGGCGGCGTGCGCGGCGACCGAGTTGGCCAGGTTGCCGGTGGACGCGCAGGCGTAGCGGGTGAAGCCGAGCGCCTTCGCGGCGGTCAGCGCCACCGACACGACGCGGTCCTTGAACGAGTGCGTCGGGTTGGCCGAGTCGTCCTTCACCCACAGCGGGGCCCGCAGGCCGATCTCGGCGGCGAGCGCGTCGGCGCGTACCAGCGGGGTCAGGCCCGGGTTGAGGGTCACCCGGTCGGCGGCGTGCTGGCCGACGGGCAGCAGGCCCGCGTAGCGCCAGATGTTCTGCGGTCCCGCCTCGATCTGCGCGCGCGTCACCTTCGCCAGGGAGTCCGCGTCGTACCAGACCTCGAGCGGGCCGAAACACTCGTAACAGGCGTGCTGGGCGGCGAGCGGAAAGCGGGCGCCACAGCCGCGACACTCCAGGCCGCGAGCGGGGGAATCGACACCGAGGGGCGCGATGACGGCAGACGTCATGAGATGTTTCCTCTCATCTTCCCGGCGTCACCGATCTGGCCCGCCGGACGGAGTTGGCACCTGCCATCGATGGTGGTTGCCGGAGCGTCGTCGGGCCGTGTCCCTCAGCTCCTCTGGATGAGGTATTCAGTTGTGCTTTGCAGTTAATCAGAACCGCGATCGCCGTTTCCAGCGTTCCCAGCGGATGAGATGCAGACCTCACCCGTCACAGCGGCGGAAACCGGCAGGCCGCGACGGTGGGGAGACCGTCGCGGCCTGCGGGCGTATGGCGAGCTGAGCTGCGCCTTTGTCTCGCCGGGAGGCGCTCCTTCTTCGTCAGGGCTTGAGGAGGTCGCGGACGGCCTTGGCGTCGGTCGTGGCGGCGCGCAGGTGGGTGCGGGCGGTGCGGGCGTCGGTGCGGGCGGCGGTGGTCTTGGCCTTGATCGCCGTGGCGTCGGGGCCGGGCGGGACGGCCAGCAGGTCGTCGACCAGGCCGGACAGGGCGGACTCCATCGCGTCGAGCGCGGACTTCATATGCGCCAGCTTGGCCTCGGCGTCGCCGACGTCCTTGCCTGCGGACTCGGCCGCCGTGACGGCCTCGGCGAGCTTGCCGTGCAGGGTGCGCAGGCGGGTCAGCGCCGCGGACTCCACGTCGGCCGCCAGCGTCAGGTGGACCTGGGGACGGACCAGCAGATACACCCGGTAGTCCTCGACCATGCTGCGGGTGTCGGCCCGGACCGCCTCGAGCGTCGTCTCGGCCGCGACCTTGGCACGCAGCTCGGTGAGGCCGGCGATGTCGGCGTCGAGGGTCTTCTGCAGCGCGGCCTGGTGGGCGTCGGTCAGGCGCGCCGCGTTGCGGATCGCCACGCCCTCGGCACGCAGCATGGCGAGCCGGCCGTCGATGCGTACGGTGGTCAGCTTCTTGGCGTTGGCCAGGTTCGCGGCCTGGTCGGCCGCCTGCACGGCGACCCCGGCGACGGGAGCCGCGGCCTGCGCGGGCACCCCGGTGGCGGAGGCGAGCGCGGCGGCGGTCAGGGTGGTGGCGGCGAACAGCAGGCCACGGCGGATCAGCATGTCAGTCCTCATCGTTCGGGCTCTCCTCTGCCTTCTTCAGCTGCCCGTCCAGTTCCGCCAGCAGCTTGTCGAGTTCCACGAGGTCCTTGTCCGCCTGGCTCACCGCGGCGGCCGCGTCCACGGGAGCGGTGGTCTTCGGCGCGGCCTCGGGGCTGTTCGTGGTGGTGGCCACGGTGCTCCCGGCGTCCGGCCCGGCCGGCTGCGACGCATCCGGGTCGCCCCCGCGGCACGCAGTCAGCGCGACACCTAACGCCACGGCAAGCGCCGTCATGGCAATGGCACGTCTCATGAACGGCACTCTGCCCACCCCGCGTCAGCCCGGCGCACGCCGCAATGTAAGCGCCACGTCAGGATCCCCACCCGCCCAGAAATAGACGCTGGCCTATCTGGATGAGAATTCGGCGATCGGACTCATCCAGATAGGCCAGCGTCAATGACAAACGGGGCCGCGCGGCGCACCCTCAGGAGACGACGTCCTTGCGGGAGAACCGGTAGAAGGCCAAGGCGCAGAACGCGGTGAAGTAGCAGACCGCGGAGATGGTGCCCTTGATGATGTCGTCGAACTGCATCGGTGTTGTCAGCAGGCCCAGATAGGCCTGGGCGAAGTGCGTCGGCAGGAAGTTGCGCAGCTCGCCCAGCGCCGTGATCTGATCCAGGATCGAGGACACGATGTACAGCAGCACCGCGCCGCCGACCGCGCCGAGCGGGGCGTCGGTGAGCACCGACAGCAGGAACGCCAGCCCCGCCACGACCAGCATGTTGATGCCGAGGAAGCCGGCGGTGGCCAGCAGGCGCAGCAGGCCCTCCCCCGGCGGGATCTCCGCGGCGATGCCCGACTGCAGCGGATGCCAGCCGTAGCGCACCGTGCCCAGCAGCAGCGCGGTGCCGAGCAGGGCCAGCACCGCCAGCGCCGAGTAGCTCAGCGCGACCGCCAGCTTGACGCCGAGCAGGCGCGCCCGCGGCACCGGCACCGCCAGCAGGTAGCGCAGGCTGCCCCAGCTCGCCTCGGCGGCGACCGTGTCACCGTGGAACAGCGCCACCACCACGACCAGCAGGAAGCTCGCCGAGACGAACAGCGCGAACATCGCGAAGTTCAGCCCGCCGGAGATCGCGGCGTCGGACAGCTGGGAGAACTGGCCCCGACCGGAGCGGCCGTCGTCGTCGCTGCCGCCCAGCTCGAACGCGATCAGGAGGATGACCGGCAGCACCACCATGAAACCCAGGGCGAGCTGGGTGCGCTTGCGCCGCCACTGCCGGGCGAACTCGGTGGCATAGGTCAGCGTGCGGCCCGCGCGGTATCCCTCCGCCGCCCCGTCGGCCTGCGCCGCAGCCCGTCCCGTCTTCAGTTCCACGCTCATGCCTTCTCCTCGCTGCGCTCGTCGGCGGCATGACCAGGCCCGCTGATTCGCTCGCGCTGCTCACTCATGCCTTCTCCTCGCTGCGCTCGTCGGCGGCATGTCCGAACCTGCTGATTCGCTCGCTGCGCTCGGTCATGCCTTCTCCTCGCTGTGCACGTCGACGGCAGGGGTCTCCGGCTTGCCGAGTCGCTCGCTCATCGGTCCCCGCTTCCCGCCGTCGAGTCGCCCACCAGGGCCAGGAACGCGTCCTCCAGCCGCCGGCGCGGCGTGACCCGGTCGATGCCGACGCCGGCCCGCACCAGCGCGGAGACCGCGTCGGTGCGGCTGACGTCGCCGAGGTCCACCACGAGCGTGCGCTCGCCGTCGACGGCGTACCCGGTGACCCCGTCGAGGCGGTCGAGGGTCTTGCTGGCGAGGTCGATGTCGGTCACGTCGAGCAGCGTGGTCGGGCTGTCCCCGACGATCTCGTCGACCCGGCCGGACGCCACGACCCGCCCCTTGTGCACCACGACGGCGTGGGTGCAGGTCTGCTCCACCTCGGCCAGCAGGTGGCTGGAGACCAGCACGGCCCGGCCGTCGGAGGCGTATCGCTGCAGCACCCGGCGCATCTCGGCGATCTGCGGCGGGTCGAGCCCGTCCGTCGGCTCGTCGAGCACCAGCAGCTCCGGCAGGCCGAGCATGGCCTGGGCGACGGCCAGGCGCTGCTTCATACCGTGGCTGTAGTTCTTGACCTTGCGCTTGACCGCGTCGCCGAGGCCCGCGATGGCGAGCGCGTCGTCGAAGCGGGCCTCCTCCCACGGCCGGCCGGTGGCCCGCCAGTATGCGGCGAGGTTCTGCTCGCCGGACAGGTGCGGCAGGAAGCCCGGCCCTTCGACCAGCGCGCCGATCCGGGACAGCACCGGCGCGCCCGGGGCCAGCCGGTGGCCGAAGATCAGCACCTCGCCGGCGGTGGCCTGGGTCAGCCCCATCAGCACGCGCAGGCTGGTCGTCTTGCCGGCGCCGTTCGGGCCGAGCAGGCCGACCACCTGGCCGCGCTCCACGGTGAAGTCGATGCTGTCCACGGCCACGAAGTCGCCGTACGTCTTGCGCAGGCCACGCACCCACAGCGGGGTGTCGGCGTGCGCGGCGGAGACCGAGTGGTCCACCCGCCGGTGCCGCCGCCGGGCCACCACGATCACGATCGCCAGCCCGACGGCCAGCAGCGCGACCAGGCCGAGCAGCACGTACAGCCAGAGCGCGTCGGCGGTGGCGATCGGGGTCCCGGGGGCCGTGGGCAGGGTGACCAGCCCACCGCCGTCGGCCGGGCCGACCGCCACGGTGTAGTCGACCGGCGCGGCCAGGCCCAGGTAGGACTGGTCGGCGGTGGCGATGGTGATCCGCAGGCGGTGGCCCGCCTCGAACTCGCGGACGATGCCCGGCAGGGTCACCTGCACCGGTCGCGCCTGGTCGATGGCGGTCGGCAGGCCGGTCAGCCGCACCGGCGCGATCAGGCCCATGCTCAGCGCCGCCGAGCCGTTCGGGTCGACGTCGTACAGCTTGACGTAGAGCACCGCCTCACCGGTCGGCGACGCCGCCCGGATCTGCACGCTCGGCGTGCCGACCACGCTCACCGCCTGCGCCAGCGGCGCCGACTCGAAGCGCGCGTGCTGGCCGGGCAGGTCGCTGACGACGCCGTTGACGAAGCTCGACAGCGCGCCCGACCCCGTGCCCGGCAGCGAGGACAGCGCGGCCGGGGTGCCGTTGGGCGGGTTCGCGACGGTACGCGGACCGCCGCTCACCGGCACCTGCACGGCGCTCTGCCCCGTCAGACCCGGATAGTCGGTGATCTGGTAGCCGGTCGCCATGGTGCCCCGGTCCACCGCGTCCAGCCCGGTGATGCGCGAATAGGTGAAGCTCGCCGCGGGCGCCTCGCCGTTGCCTTTGAGGTAGTGGTCGAACCACTGCGCGGTCAGGAACTTCAGCCGGTCGGCGTCGGACTGCGGGCCGTCGCCGCCGTCGTGGCCGCCGCTGAACCAGGCCACCCGCACCGGCGTGCCGTTCGCGGCGATGCCGCGCGCGTTGGCGTCGGCCTCGGTCAGCGGGAACAGCGAGTCGGCCAGGCCCTGGATGAGCAGCGTGGGGGCCTTGATCTGGTTGAGCACCGAGCCGGGGCTGCGCGCGGCCAGTTGCTGGCGCGAGTCCGCGTCGAGCCGACCGGCGGCCGCGACGCGCAGGTAGGTCTGGCAGATGTCGGCGGCCCAGCGGCCGCACTGCGGGTTGAGGTTCGCCGGACCGGCCCCGCCGGCGCCCGGCGCCTCGCCGCCCTCACCCGGCGCCTCGCCGTTCGCGCCGAGCGACTCCAGGTCCAGGCCGCCACCGCCGCCACGGCCGCCGGACATGCCGGAGCTGAAGAAGACGCCGGCCCAGGCCTGCTTGAACACGCCGTCGTCGGTGGTGGCCGCGGACTGCGCGAACAGCGACTTGCCGAGGTCGTTCCACGTGATCATCGGGACGATCGCGTCGACCCGCTTGTCCTGCGCCGCGAGCAGCAGCGACAGCGCGCCGCCGTACGAGCCGCCGAGCACGCCGACCCGCGGGTCACCGGACGCGTCGAGCTGGATGTCGTCCCGCTTGGCGAGGTGGTCCAGCAGCCGCTGGGCGTCGCGGACCTCGTAGTCCGGGGAGTTCAGGTGGATCTGCCCGGTGCTCGCGCCGAAGCCCTGCGCGGTCCAGGTGAGCACCGCGTACCCGAGCCCGGCCAGGTCCTGCGCGTCGAGGGCGACGCTTTCCTTCGTGCCACCGAACCCGTGCGCCAGCAGCAGCGCGGGCACCTTGTTCCCCGCGGACGCGCCGTCGGGCAGGTAGAGCCGGGTGTCGAGGCTGACGTCCTGGTCGCCGAGCGGGCCGGTACGCACCGACACCCGCTCGTCGACCGTGCGGTAGCCGGGGTCCTCGGGCCACACCGCCCAGGCTGCCAGCCCGGCCAGCAGCACGACGCCGACACCTCCGGCGATCCACCGTCTGTTGATCTTCGCCCGTACTCGGGCCGCGAGCGCGCGCATGACCGCCACAGTACGGCGCGACACCGGCGGACCCATCGGGGACAACCCCCACGCAAGCTGAGAGTTCTTTCAGCCGGCGTGCGGGTGGAGTTCAGGCTTCTATCGCGTGCTGCGGGTGCGGGCCCGGCTGCCGCGCAGCCGCCGCAGCCGGCCGACGAGCACCGGCTCGTGCTCCAGCGCGGCCGGGTTGTCGAGCAGCGCGTTCAGCAGCTGGTAATAACGCGTCGCGGAGACCTCGAACTGGTCGCGGATCGCCTGCTCCTTGGCCCCGGCGTGGCGCCACCACTTCTTCTCGAAGGCGAGGATGTGCCGGTCGCGCTCGGACAGCGCCTCGTCCTCGGTGACCACGACCGCGGCGGGCAGGTCGGAGTCGACCTCGTCGTCGCGCTCGGCCGGCGGGGCCAGGTCGACCGGGGACGGCTCGCGCCGGGGAGCCGGGATCAGGGGCAGTTCCTCCAGGTCGCTGCCGTCGGCTCGCGAACGCTGTCTGATCTGCTCCATTTTGTCCCCTCCCCATGGGCCACGTCCCACGAGTCTAGGTGTGCTGTCGTGATCAACGAAAGACCTGTGATCAGGGTTGCTGTGCCACAAAAGCGACCGGGCGGCCGGAGTATCCGATACCCCGGCCGCCCGGCCGTATGCCAAGTTCCGCGGGTCAGCTGATGTCGCGGCGGCGCATCTGCCAGAAGGCCAGCACCAGCACCACGGCGATCACGCCGAGCGCGATGGAGCCACTGCCCTGCCAGGTCAGCACCATCTCGGGCGCGTTGCACCCGTTCTGGTCACAGCTCACCGCGCCCGACCAGTCCTGCAGCACCGCTTCCTTGTCCATCCAGGCGAAGATGTGCATCGGCACCAGGTACTGGTCCGCGAACTTCACCCCCGCCAGCTCCAGCACGATGCGCAGGCCGATCTGGCCGACGATGACCACCCCGAGCGCCACTCCCAGCGCCAGGCCGGTGTGCCGCCCGATGGAGGCCAGACCGAAGCCGAGCACCGCGAAGGCCAGGATCAGCGCCAGGCCCCGCAGCGCCGACAGCCCGAAGGACTGCCATACGCCCGAGGTCAGACCGTCGGTCGTGCCTCGATAGACACCGGTGGCCCACAACGCCGCCGTCCACAGCGCCAGCGTGGTCAACGCGATGGCGGTGACCGAGCCCAGCAGCACGGTCAGCTTCGTGCCGAGCACCGACATCCGTTTCGGGCGCCAGGTCAGCAGGTTCATCATCGACCCGGAGGCCCACTCCGCCCCGATGAAGGTCGCCCCGAGCACGAACGCGATCATCCCGATGATCGACGCCCAGATCAGCAGCAGCGGCTGGAACATCCCCTTGAAGTCGAACGACGGCGGCATGAAGTTCTCGACCGGGAAGTTCTCGCGCCCCGGTCCCTGGCACGGCTGGCCGTTGTTGTGCTTCTCGCACTCCGCCTTGTACTGCTCGAAGTAGCCCAGCTCCTGCTGATATGCCTGCTCGGCCCGGACCTCCGCGGCGGCGCGCGCCTCGGCGGTCGGCTTGCTGTGCACGAAGAACAGCGCGGTGGCGATGCCGGTCAGGAGCAGGATGCCGATCGGCACCAGCCAGCGGGTCAGCCGCCGCTTGAAGAACCGCCGGCGCTCAGCGCGTACCAGACTCATGCCTTCTCCTCGCTGCGCTCGTCGGCGGCATCGCCGAGCCCGCTGATTCGCTCGCGTAGCTCGCTCATGCCCCCACCCCGTTCTGCGGCGTGAGCTCCGGCCGCACGCTCTGATCGACCGAGCGGACCTGGCCGGGCACCGGGGCGGTGCCGGTCAGCTCCAGGAACACGTCTTCGAGGTCGGCCGTCACCGGCGTGAGCTCGCTGACGTAGAGCTGCCGCTCGGCCAGCAGCCGCGCGACCAGCGCGGGCTTGTCCACGCCGGACATGAGCAGGTGGTCCTCGTTCGCCTTCAGGTCGAACCCGCCGGCGACGAGCACCTGCGCGGCGGCGCTGAGGTCTGCCGGCGTCTCGAGGGCGACTCGCAACTGACCCGACGAGTGCGCCTGCAGCACCTCGGCGACCGGGCCCGCCGCCACCCGGCGGCCCAGCGAGATGATGGTGACGCTGTCGCAGATCAGCTGGATCTCGCCGAGGATGTGGCTGGACAGCACCACGGTCATGCCACCGGCCGACAGCGTGGCCATCATGTCGCGCATCTCGCGGATGCCGCCCGGGTCCAGGCCGTTGGCGGGTTCGTCGAGGATCAGCAGCTTCGGCTGCTTGAGCAGCGCCGACGCGACCGCCAGCCGCTGCTTCATGCCCAGCGAGTACGTCTTGACGCGCTCCTTGGCCCGCTCGCGCAGGCCGACCAGTTCCAGCGCCCAGTCGACCCGCGACTGCGGCAGGTTGCCCGCGTCGGCCAGCAGCGAGAGCGTGTCGCGCGCGGTGAAGTGCCCGAAGAACTGCGGGCTCTCCACGATCGCGCCGACCTGGCCGACCACTTCGGGCAGCAGCCGCGGCAGCTCGTGACCGAGGATGCGCATCTCGCCGCTGTCCGGCTTGATCAGGCCGAGCAGCGTACGCAGGGTGGTGGTCTTGCCGGAGCCGTTGGGCCCCAGGAAGCCGTGGACCTGTCCGGCCTCCACATACATCTCGAAGCCGTCCAGCGCCCGACGGGGGCCACCCCGGGCTCGGTACGTCTTACGCAGGCCTTGGATCTCCAAGACAGCGGTCACGGGCGACCTCCTAGGTATCAGTGACTTCCGCACCCTACGGGGTATGCACCCGGAGACGCAGCCCTGATCTTCCCGGTTTCTTCACAACCGCACCCCGTAGGGAAACCCCTACGGACAGGGGTCAGGCAACGATGACGTTGAGGCCGGCTTCGCGGAAGGCGGCGACCGCGGCGGGGTCGGCGTTGGAGTCGGTGACCAGGGTTTCTATGCGCTCGACGGGGCAGATCCGGGCGAACGCGTGGCTGCCGAGCTTGGACGAGTCCGCGATGATCGCCACGCGCTTGGCGCGGGCCACCATCAGCGAGTTCATCGCCGCCTCGCCCTCGTGATGGGCGGCCGCGCCGAGCGTCACGTCGATCGCGTTGACGCCGAGCAGCACCAGGTCGAGGGTGACCTCGCGCAGGATGCCGCCGCCGAGCGGGCCGACCAGCTCGAACGACTGCGGGCGCACCACGCCGCCGGTCACCACGATCTTCATCCGGGAACGGACCAGCAGCTCGTTGGCGATGTTGAGCGCGTTGGTGACGACGGTGAGCTGCGCCCCCTCGGAGACCGAGTTGAGCTCGGGGCGCACGGCCAGGGCCCGGGCCACCTCGGTGGTAGTGGTGCCGCCGTTGAGGCCGACCACCATGCCGGGCTGCACCAGGGCGGCGGCGGCGGTGCCGATGCGCTGCTTCTCGGCCGAGTGCTTGGCGGTCTTGTAGCGCAGCGGGAGGTCGTACGAGACGCCGCTGGCGACCGCGCCGCCCCGGGTACGCGTGATCATCTGCTGCTGGGCGAGCTGGTCGAAGTCGCGGCGGATGGTGGCCTGCGAGACGTCCAGCCGCGCGGCGGCCTCCTCGACGGTCACCCGGCCGGAATCGGTGAGCAGCTCCAGCAGCGCGTTCCAGCGGGCGTACCGGTCCACCGAACCTCCGTTTGCGCGATTTCTGAGCGGATGCGTGCACACTAGTGCGCGAAACCAGCCCATGCAACGCGATGTGCTGCGCGTATGTGACTCTTGAGTTGCCATCGCCCGAGGCGTCACGCAGAATAGCGCGCGAAAACCCTTACTTTCGAGCCGTTCCGCGCACGCCTGCTTGGAGGAGCCCGCCTCATGACGTACGTCGCCGAAGAGATCAACAGCCAGCCTGAGCTCTGGCGACGAGCCGTGACCCAGGCCGCCGAGGTGACCGGGGCGCTGCCCCGCCCCGGCGAGCGCGTCGCCGTCGTCGGCTGCGGCACCTCCTGGTTCATGGCGATGGCGTATGCCGCGCTGCGCGAGGCCGCCGGCCAGGGCGAGACCGACGCCTTCGCGGGCAGCGAGTTCCCGATCGACCGGCCCTACGACCGGATCATCGCGATCACCCGGTCCGGCACCACCACCGAGGTCCTCGACATCCTGCGCAAGGCCGGTGACCGGAGCACGGTGCTGGTCGGCGACGTGGACACGCCGGCGGTCACGCTGGCCCGCGACGTGATCGCGCTGCCCTGGGCCGACGAGCGGTCCGTCGTGCAGACCCGCTTCGCCACCAGCGCGCTCACCCTGCTGCGCGCCTCGCTCGGCGAGGACCTGGCCCAGGCCGCCGACGACGCGCAGCGCGCCCTCGACCTGCCGCTGCCGCTCGACCCGGCGACCATCGAGCAGGTCACCTTCGTGGGCCGGGGCTGGACCAACGGCCTGGCCCAGGAGGCCGCGCTGAAGTGCCGCGAGGCGGCGACCTTCTGGACCGAGGCGTACCCGGCGATGGACTTCCGGCACGGCCCGATCTCGATCAGCACCACCGGCCGCGCGGTGTGGGCCTTCGGCGAGGTCCCGCCCGGCCTGCGCGAGGATGTCGAGGCGACCGGCGCGACCTTCGTGCACGACCCGTCGATCGACCCGGCCGCGCACCTGATCGTCGCTCAGCGCTTCGCCGTCGCCCTGGCCGAGCACAAGGGCCTGAACCCCGACACCCCGCGCCACCTGACCCGCTCGGTAGTGCTGTCATGACCGCGCACCAGCCTGATGACGTCGTCGTCTCCATCGACGTCGGCGGCACCGGCATGAAGTGCGCCCTGGTCGACGTCGCCCACCGGGTGCGCCACACCGAACGCCACGCCACCGGCCGCGAGCGCGGGCCGCAGGCGGTGCTCGGCACCATCCTCGACGTCGCCGCGGGACTGGCCGCGACCGCCACTGAACGCGGCTGGCGGCCCGTCGGCGCGGGCGTGGTCGTGCCCGGCATCGTCGACGAGGCCAACGGCATCGCGACGTACTCGTCGAACATCGGTTTCCGCGATGTGCCGCTGCGCCGCGAGATCGTCGCGCGCACCGGCCTGCCCACCGCGGTCGGCCACGACGTGCGGGCCAGCGGCCTGGCCGAGGCCCGGCTCGGCGCGGGCCGGGGACGCAAGCATGTGCTGGTGATCCCGATCGGCACCGGCATCGCCGCCGCGCACGTCGTCGACGGCACGGTCATGTCGGGCGCGCACGGCGCGGCCGGGGAGATCGGCCACATCGTGGTGCGCCCCGGCGGCCCGCTCTGCGGCTGCGGCCTGCGCGGCTGCCTGGAGGCGCTGGCGTCGGCCAGCGCGGTCGAGCGCCGCTACGCCGAGCTCGCGGGCAGCCCCGCCACCGCGGCGCAGGTCGCCGGACGGCTGGGCACCGACAAGCACGCCGACCAGGTATGGGCGGAGACCGTCGACGCGCTCGCCGACGGCCTGCTGACCGGCCAGGCGCTGTACGACCCGGAACTGGTCGTCATCGGCGGCGGCCTGGCCGAGTCCGGCGAGACGCTGCTGGCCCCGCTGCGCGACGCGCTGGGTAAGAAGGTCACCTTCCACCGCGTACCGGAGATCGTGCGCGCCGAACTCGGCGACGAGTCAGGCAGCCTCGGCGCGGCCCTGATCGCCCTGGACCTGCTCGAACGTAGCGAGCAGCAGGCATGAGCGAGCGGATCGGCAGCCGTGCCGCCGACGAGCACGACGAGGAGCACGCATGAGCGAGCATCGCGAGCGAATCAACAGGCTCAACTATGCCGCCGACGAGCGCAGCGAGGAGAAGGCATGACCGTCAGCGGACGGATAGTGACCCCGGACGGCGTCGTCGAGGGTTCCCTGCGCCTGGACGGCGACCGCGTCGCCTCCGTCGAGCCCGGCCCGGCGGCCGCGGACCGGTGGGTCCTGCCCGGCTTCGTGGACATCCACAACCACGGCGGCGGCGGCTTCACCTTCACCACCGGCGACGCCGCGCAGGCCCGCGAGGCTGCCGCGTTCCACCTGCGCCACGGCACCACCACGATGCTGGCGAGCCTGGTGTCGTCGCCGTTCGAGCTGATGCGCGACGCGGTGCTGGCATACGCGCCGCTGGTCGCCGAGGGTGTGCTGGCGGGCGTGCACTTCGAGGGGCCGTACCTGTCGCACGCGCGCTGCGGCGCGCAGAACCCCGAGTTCCTGCGCGACCCGTCGCTCGACGAGCTCACCGAGATCCTGAAGATCGCCGACGGCGCGCTGCGCATGGTCACCATCGCGCCGGAGCGGGCGGGCGCGCTGGACGCGATCCGGCTGCTGGCCGAGCACGGCACGGTCGCCGCGGTCGGGCACACCGACGGGTCGTACGCCGAGGTCATGGCCGCGGTCGACGCGGGCGCGACGGTCGGCACGCACCTGTTCAACGGCATGCGCCCGGTGCACCACCGCGAGCCCGGCCCGATCGTGGCGCTGCTGGACTCCCCGACCGTCGTCTGCGAACTGGTCGCCGACGGCGTACACCTGCACGACGGCACCCTGGCCTTCGCCGCGCACAGCGCGGGCAGCGCGCGCGCTGCGCTGATCACCGACGCGATGACCGCGGCGGGCATGCCCGACGGCGAGTACGACCTGGGCGGCCTGACCGTGACCGTCGCCGACCGGGTGGCCCGGCTGGCCAACGGCAGTATCGCCGGCAGCACCCTGACCATGGACGCCGCGGTGCGCCAGGCGCTCGGCGCGGGACTGTCGATCACGGACGTGGCGGCGATGGCGGCGACCACGCCCGCCCGCGCGATCGGACTGTCCGGCGAGCTCGGCGCGCTGCGTCCGGGGCTCCGCGCGGACCTGGTCGAGCTGGACGCCGAGCTGCGCGTCGTCCGCGTCATGAAGTCGGGAGAGTGGATCTGATGGCCCTGGTCTCCACCGGGAAGCTGGTCGCCGAGGCGGCCGCCGCCGGGACCGGCGTCGCCGCGTTCAACGTGATCACCCTGGAGCACGCCGAGGCGATCACCGCCGGGGCGGCCGCGGCGGGCCGCCCGGTCATCCTGCAGATCAGCGAGAACGCGGTGAAGTTCCACGGCGGCCGGCTCGGCCCGATCACCGCCGCCGCCCGCGCCGTCGCCGAGCTGGCCTCGGTCGACGTGGCACTGCACCTGGACCACGTGGAGTCGGTCGCGCTGCTGGACCAGGCGCCCGAGCACGGCTTCTCCTCGGTCATGTTCGACGCCTCGACCCTGCCGTACGCGGAGAACGTGGCCGCGACCAGGGCGGCCGCGGAGTTCTGCCACGAGCACGGCCTGTGGCTGGAGAGCGAGCTGGGCACCGTCGGCGGCAAGGACGGCGCGCCGCCGCTGGGTGCGCACGCCCCGGGCGCACGCACCGACCCGGCCGAGGCCGCCGCCTACGTCGCCGAGACCGGCGTGGACGCGCTCGCCGTCGCGGTCGGCTCCTCCCACGCGATGACCAGCCGCGACGCCGCCCTCGACCACGACCTGATCGCCGCCCTGCGCCAGGCCGTCACGGTCCCCCTGGTCCTGCACGGCTCCTCCGGGGTCGGCGATGCCGAGCTGCGCCGCGCCGTCACCGGCGGCCTCGTCAAAATCAACATCGGCACGGCCCTGAACATCGCGGCCACCACCGCGGTCCGCGAGGTCCTGTCCGGCGACCCGAAACTCGTCGACCCGCGCAAGTACCTGCGCCCGGCCCGCGACGCCATGTCCGCGACGGTCCGGCACTTCCTCACCCTGCTCTAGACCTGCTCGGCGAACAGGCGTGGACTGGTGGGCGTGACGCGTTCCGACCGCCCACCAGCCACGCCCGCCTCGACCGAGGCCGGGCGGCTGCCCGCGCCGGACGGCCGGCGGGCTCCGGAGGTCCGCGAGCTGCGTGACGAGCGGCTCGACCGCGCCGGGGTGGCGATGCTGCTGGTGCGCGACGACCTGGTGGATCCGGAACTGCCCGGCAACAAGTGGCGCAAGCTCAAGTACAACCTGTCGGCGGCACGCGAGCAGGGGTTCGGCACGCTGCTCACCTTCGGCGGGGCCTACTCCAACCACCTGCGCGCGGTCGCCGCCGCAGGCCGCCGCCACGGGCTGCGCACCGTGGGCATCGTGCGCGGCGAGCAGCACCTGCCGCTCAACCCGTCCCTGGCGTACGCCGCCGCCCAGGGCATGACCCTGGCCTATCTCGACCGCGACACCTACCGCCGCAAGCACACCGACGCCGTCCTCGCCGAACTGAAGCGCGCCTGGGGCGACTGCTACGTGATCCCCGAGGGCGGCAGCAACGCCCTCGCAGTGCGCGGCTGCGCCGAGCTGCCCGCCGAGATCGACGCGGCGTACGACGTGCTCTGCTGCCCGGTCGGCACCGGCGGCACCCTGGCCGGCCTCGCGGGCGGCCTGACCGGGACGCGTCGCGCGCTCGGCGTGGCCGTGCTCAAGGGCGCGAGCTTCCTCGCCGGCGAGGTGACCGAACTCCAGCGCCAGGCGTTCGGCGCGCCGACGGACAACTGGCGGATCGACCTGGACCACCACTTCGGCGGGTACGCCAAGCGCACCCCGCAGCTCGACGCCTTCGTCGCCGACTTCCACCGCCGCCACGGCCTGGCCCTGGACCCGATCTACACCGGCAAGCTCCTGGCCGCCCTGTTCGACCTGGCCGGACAGGGCGCCTTCCCGCCCGGCACCCGCCTCGCCGCGGTCATCACCGGCTCCGCACCGCTTGACGCACCACATCGTGGTGCATAGCCTGGTGCAATGAAGCGCTTGAGTGTCACCGTCACCGACGGGGTAGCCGACACGGTGCATGAGCTGGGCACCGAGTCCGTGCTGCGCAAGGCCCTGGAACTCTGGTATGCGCAGCGCGGGCAGACGCCCGATCTCACCAGCGAGGGCGCACGGCTGCGGGCGATGCTCGACGTCGCCGACGCCACCCTGCGCGACATCTGCCTGGAGATCGGCTACGAGCACATG
This sequence comes from Catellatospora paridis, assembly GCF_009720365.1. Classification (GTDB taxonomy): domain Bacteria; phylum Actinomycetota; class Actinomycetes; order Mycobacteriales; family Micromonosporaceae; genus Catellatospora; species Catellatospora paridis. The sequence goes on from NZ_WBZD01000045.1 coordinate 92,474, forward strand.
GCCACCTGGCACAACGGCCAGGCGACGGCGGAGCGGGCAGCCCACCGGGAGCGCCGCGCCCGTTCGGTGGCGGAGTGGACGGCTGAGGAGTCCGCGGCGTCCGGCGAGCGCCGATGAGGGCTCCGGTCCGCGGCGAGGTCTACTTCGTCGACCTCGGTGCAGAACTCGGCCACAAGCCGTTCGCCGTCGTCAGCAACAACCGACGCAACCGCGCGTTGACCACCGTGCTCGCCGTGCGCATCACGACCACGAACCGGAACACCCACATCGAGACCGTGGTCGCCCTGGGACAGGACTGTGGAGATCTCGCGGGCTGGGCCCTCTGCGACGACGTCGAGAAGCTCTGGCGCGACGAACTGCCGACGCCCGCGGGCGCGCTCGGCCCATACACGATGGCCGCCGTGAACGTGGGGCTGCGCGCGGCGCTGGCGCTCTGACGGTCAGCCCTTGCGGCGGCTGACGGCGTAGGCCAGCACGCCGGCGGCGAGCATCCCCGCCCCGGCCAGCACGGTCGGCTCGGGCAGGGTCATCGCGAGCACGATGCAGCCGATCAGCCCGAGCGCCGCCACCGCGCGCAGGTGCTTCGGGCCGCCGAGCGTCCACGCGGCGGCATTGGTGATCGCGTAGTAGGTCAGCACGGCGACGCTGGAGAAGCCGATCGCGCCACGCACATCGGCGGCCAGCACCACCGCGATGATCACCGCGGCTATGGCCAGCTCCGCGAGCCACGGGGTGGCGTACCGGTGGTGCACCGCGGACAGCCGGCTCGGCAGGTCACTGCGCCGGGCCATGGCCAGGATCGTCCGCCCGACCCCGGCCAGCAGGCTGAGCAGCACCCCGCACACCGCGATGCCCGCGCCGATCCGCACGACCGGGACCAGCCCGGGCACTCCGGCCGCGGCCACCACGTCGGCCAGCGGCGCGGTGGACCTGGCCAGCGCGGGCAGCCCGAGCACGGACAGACAGGTCAGCGCCACGACGAGGTAGACCGCGAGCACGACGCCGAGGGCGACCGGCACCGCCTGCGGGATGGTGCGGGCCGGGTCGCGGACCTCCTCGCCGAGCGTGGCGATCCGGGCATACCCGGCGAACGCGAAGAACAGCAGCCCGGCCGCGTTGAACGGACCCGCCGGACCGACCGCCCCGGCTTCCGGAGCACCGCCGCCCCACAGTCCCACGGCCACAGCCGTGACCAGCACCAGCAGCGTGATCGCGACCAGCACCCGGGTCGCGGCGGCCGTCTTGGCGACCCCCCGAATGTTGATCAGGGTCAGCAGCACGACCGCGGCGACCGCGACCGGCCGGGCGTACGCGGGCCACAGGTAGTACCCGATGGTCAGCGCCATCGCCGCGCAGCTCGCCGTCTTGCCGATGACGAACGCCCACCCCGCCAGGAACCCGGTGAACGCCCCGAGCTGCTCGCGCCCGTAGACGTAGGTACCACCGGACTCCGGGTACCGGGCTGCCAGCCGCGCCGACCCCGTCGCGTTGCACGCCGCCACGACAGCCGCGATCAGCAAGGCCGTCAGTAACGCCCCGCTGGTGCCCGCGGCGGCCGCCGCCGGACCCCACACGACGAACACTCCGGCGCCGAGCATCGCCCCCAGCCCGATGACGACGGCGTCACCAAGCCCCAGCCGCCGCGCCAACGTCGAGATCACGCCCGCAGGCTAGCCCGCCCCCGTCGAAGAAAGGAAGGGCACCTTCTTAACGCTGTGTGTATAGGAGGGGCACCTTCTTAACCTTCCGACGGAGAACGCCGAGGTCAGCACGAATGCCGCGGGGTGTCAGCGGGCGGGCGGCAGGATCGCGTCCCAGTCGATCCGGTGGATGATCCGGTCCAGGAGCAGGCCCAGGGCGAGCGCGGCCAGCCCGTCGGTGACCCAGTGGTGCGACAGGTACGTCGTCGTGCACAGGACGATCACCGGCGGCGCGACCCGCATCCAGCGCACCAGCGTCGGCGGTAGCCGCCACAGCCGCGAGGCCAGGATGACGATCACGCCCCACCACACGATCGCATTCACCACGTGGCCGGACGGGTACGAGTTCGAGTACACCACCGCCAGCGGATTGAACAGCTCCACCGCGTTGGGCAGTCCGCTGCTCGGCGCGTCCCGGTGCGTCCACAGCTTCAGCGGCCCGATCGTGAGGTACGTCAGCAGGAACCCGGTCACCCCCGGCAGCAGCACCCGCAGGTCCCGGGTGCGCACCAGCAGCGTCACCGTCAGCGAGCCCGTGATGATCCACATCACCAGCCAGCCCTGCCCGAGGTAGTTCAGCCCCCGCGCGATCACGTGCGCCCAGCCGGGCTGGTGGCTCTGCACCCAGTCACGTACGCCCAGGTCCAGCCCTTCCGTCACGCCGCGCGCCGCCAGCACTGTGATCAGCGCCAGCACCGCCACCAGGGTGACGTCCCACCACCAGCTGTCGAACCGGCTCAGCCGCCGCGTCGGAATCCGCACCGGCCCACTATGCCTGACCGCCCCGATGACCCGGCACGCCTGCACCGCCCCACCACACGATCTCCACCACGCCCACACCCCAAGGTGATCATGAAGTTATGGCGACGACACGCCGTCGACCCGTGCCATAAGTTCATGATCACCCCGAGGCCGGGTGGGCGGTCAGAGGAGGTCGGCGAGTTTTTTGTTGATCAGTTCCATGCGGACGCCGGAGTTGGGGCAGCCGCCGAAGTGGTGCAGCGCGATGACCTTGTCCGTACGCCGGGACAGCACCGGCGAGCCGGACGAGCCGCCCTCGGTGTCGCAGTAGTAGGAGATGTCGGTGTCCTTGGCGTACCCGTCGTAGTCGCTGTCCTCCACCGCGCAGTTGCCGGCCCGGTCGCGGTCGCTGCTGATCGCCACCATCGCCGGCGCACCGGCCGGGTGCTGCGGGATGTAGAGCTCCTCGCCCTTGTCCGGGCGGCGCAGGTCCAGCTCCAGGTAGCCGAACTTCTGCACCAGGTCGAAGTCGGTCACCGAGAACAGGCTGAAGTCGAGGGTGCGGTCCGTGGTGACCAGCTCGCTCAGCCACACCTTGGTCGGCCGGAACACGTCGAAGCCGCCGCACTCGGCGCACTGGTAGTTGAACCACACCTCGACGTCGGTGGTCTCGCTCTTGTCGGCGACGCAGTGGTTGTTGGTCAGCAGCAGGTTGCGCGGCCCGACCCGCCAGGCGGTGCACAACTCGACGCCGCCGATCAGCATGCGGGCCACGGCCTTGGAGCGCCGGTAGACCACCGGCTCGGTGGTCCGGTAGCAGACCGCGTCGGCCTTCTGGTCGGAGCCGCAGATGGTCTCCTCGCGGCCGGTGCGCGCCGCATCCCGCTTGACCCGCTGGTACGACTCCGACGCGGCGGCCCGCTCCGGCTCGGTGTGCCCGCGGCTCACCTTGTCGATCACTACGCCGAGCCGCGCCACGGCGCCGCCCAGCCCGAGCAGGTCGAGGTTCGAGCTGTGCAGCTCGACCAGGGCGGTGTCCCCGGTGACCGACATCGCCCAGCGGCCCGCGGTGCCGAGCACCGAACCGACGGCGTCACCGTCGATGCGGTGCACCTCGGCCCGCTTCGGGTCGCTGACCGTCAGGTAGTCGCCGGGAAGTAGCAGCAGCTGCGAGAAGTGCACCTTGACGTATTCGGCCCCGGGATAGCGCAGGGTGGCGCTGCGGTCCGCGTCGAGGTAGCCGAGCACCGCGTGGGCGGCTTCGAGCCGGCCCGCCTCGGCCCGGCCGGCCTGGCGTACCGTCGCGTCCTTGCCTTTCGCCGCGACCGGGGCGACGACCTCGCCCGCGGCCGGGGACTCGGCGCCCTGCACCGCGGTGACCATCGATCGGGCGGCGTCCGACCCGGCTGCGGGTGGGGATCCCTCGCCGAGCACCGCGGCGCCCGCCGCCGTGGTGAGCGCCAACACGGCAGAGATTCCCATCACCAGCGCGACCGTACGGCGCATGCGACCAGCCTCCTGAACGACTCCGGACAAGCTCCCTACGTGCAACGACGCAGCGCTTCGGCCGGTGCATCGGCTGAAAAGAGGATTCGCGGCAGGTGTGGGCCAATCCGTAGGCTGTTCGCGTGCGGATCACCTCGGCCCTAGTCGACCCTGCCCTGATCGATTTACCCTGGTCCACTCCACTGGAGGAGTGGCCGGCCGACCATCTGGTCGCACTGCCCCAGGGCATCTCGCGGCACGTGGTCCGCTTCGTCAAACTCCAGGGCACCGTGTACGCGGTGAAGGAGACCCGCGAGAAGATCGCCGAGCGGGAGTACGACCTGCTGCGCGCGCTGGAACGGATCAGCGCGCCCTCCGTCGAGGCCGTCGCGATCGTCGCCGACCGCATCGCCGCCGACGGCGAACACCTCGAACCGGTGCTGGTCACCCGGCACCTCAAGTTCTCCCTGCCGTATCGGGCGCTGTTCTCGCACACGCTGCGCCCCGACACCATGAACCGGCTGCTGGACGCGCTCGCCGCGCTGCTGGTGCGCATGCACCTGCTCGGCTTCTTCTGGGGCGACTGCTCGCTGTCCAACACCCTGTTCCGCCGCGACGCGGGCGCGTTCGCCGCGTACCTGGTCGACGCCGAGACCGGCCAGCTGCACCTGCGGCTGTCCCCCGGCCAGCGCGGCGAGGACCTGGAGATCGCCCGGACCAACATCTTCGGCGAGGCGCTGGACCTGCAGGCCGCGGGCCTGCTGCACGAGGGCATCGACCCCGAGCACGTCTCCGACGAGGTGGTGCGCCGCTACGAGACGCTGTGGCACGAGCTGACCCATGAGCAGGCCGTCGAGACCGACACCCGCCGCCAGATGGACAAGCGCATCCGCCGCCTCAACGAACTCGGCTTCGACGTCGAGGAGGTGTCGATGTCGGTCGTCGAGGAGGGCGGGCACCGCAGCATCATGCTGCGCCCGAAGGTCGTCGACGCCGGTCACCACACCCGCCGCCTGCTCCGCCTGACCGGCCTCGACGCCGAGGAGAACCAGGCCCGCGCGCTGCTCAACGACCTCGACGCCTACCGGGCCGAGTCCGAGGACCTGCCCGACGAGTCCCAGGCCGCGCACCGGTGGCTGGTCGAGGTCTTCGAGCCGGTGATCCGCGCGGTGCCGGCCCACCTGCGCGGCAAGCTGGAGCCGCCGGAGCTGTTCGTGCAGATCATCGAGCACCGCTGGACGCTGAGCGAGAACGCGGGGCGCGACGTGGGCCTGGCCCCCGCGGTGCAGTCGTTCCTCAACGACGTGCTGGTGCACCGCCCCGACGAGCAGGCCGTCCTCGGCTACGACCCCGACGACGAGCCCGACCCGGACCTCATCCCCGACGACGACATCACCGAGGACGACGACCTCGACCCCGCCCCCCGCTGACCCCACCGGCCCCACCGCGCCCGACCGGCCCCACCGCTCCGTACCGCGCCGGGCCACTCCGCTTTTCATAGACGTTGGCCTATCTGGATGACTTTTTCGCGATCGTCTTCATCTGGATAGGCCAACGTTTATGCGTGGGGGGTGGGGGTGATGTGGGCGCGAACGGGTGACAGGGCTGGGCGATCCGTAAAACCGCAGGTAGCGTGGCTGCCCGGTCCGGACTCGCCGCTGTGCCGAGCGGCGTGGCACCCCGTCGGGCCGTGCGCAGCGAGAGGGTCGCGACGATGCGATCACGGACGCGCCTGGCCGCCCTCGCCAGGCTCTCCGCGGAACGGGCCAGGCCCGACGGCCGGGCACGCCGCCTGCCGTCCGCCGGCCGTCGGCCGCTGCCGGGCTGGCTGCGCTCGTTGCTGGTGCTCGGCGTCGGCATCGCCGCGGCGCTGACCGTCGCGACCCCCGGCAACGCCCAGGTCAGCGCGGACGCCGCCGCCACCCACATGATCCACGCACTGCCGACCGGCGACCTGACCGCCGTGCCGGAGGACTTCGCGCAGGTCATGCACTACACCCCGGGCACCGCACGGCTGGCCGACGGCTCGCTCCGGGTGATCAACCCGAGCGGCTCGTGCTCGGTGCCCGGTGAGGGCCGCCCGTTCGACTTCGCGACGGCCTGCAAGGCGCACGACTTCGGCTATGACCTGCTGCGGTATGCCCAGCGCCGGGGCGCGCCGCTGGATCCGGCGGCCCGCGCCGACATCGACCTGCTGCTCGACCACGACCTGCGGGTGCAGTGCGTCGCCGACTCGACTCCGGCCAGCTGCGACGCGACCGTCACCCTGTTCGCCGCCGGGGTGGGCTTCAACTCCTGGCGTCAGGTCTCCGGGCCGCCCGTCGACACGTCCGGGCTGCCGCGCACCGCGGGCCTCGTGCTGCTGGCCCTGGCCGGTGGCGGCTGCCTGGTCACGGCACGCTCGCGCCTGCTCCCTGCTCGATCGGGTCCGCGTCGTCGTCCACGCCGTTTCCGGCGGCCTGGCGCATCAGCCGGCTGAGCCCGTCGCGGCTGGCGACCACGGTGATCCGGTCACGGGCCTGGAGCACCCGGTTGGGCGCGGGCCGCCACAGCGGGCGGGGCTCGCCGAACTCGGCCAGCGCGATCACGCGTACCGCGCCGGCGGCGTCCGCGACGGCCACTCGCTGGCCGGCGAGCGCCGAGCCCGTGCCGACCACGACCTCCGCCACGAGCAGCACCCGGCGTTCGACCGAGATGGTGCCGATGACCTCGCGTTCCATCAGCGCCTCGGCGAAGGCCGGCGCGGCCAGGTAGGACACGCTCCGGGTGAACCGGATGCTGAACGTCTTGCGTACCCGCGCGGCGAGGTCGCCGTCGAACAGCCGGACCAGCACCCGCAGCTTGGGCTGCAGGTTGCGGCCGTGCAGCGCCGCCTCCAGGTTGATGACGTCGTTGCTGGCCAGCGTCATCAGCGCGCGGCAGTGCTGCACGTGGGCCGAGCGCAGCGTGCTCTCCCGGCTCGCGTCGCCGATGATCAGCGGCACGCCCAGCTCGCGGGCCAGCGGCACGCCGCGCGCCTCCTCCTTGACGTCGATCGCGACCAGCGGGATGTCCCGGTCGTGGAGCAGCCGCAGCACCCGGGTGCCGACGTTGCCCAGGCCGACCAGCACGACGTGGTCCTCCTCGGGCAGCCGCAGCCGCCCCTGCGCCACCGCGAGCCGGGCGTTGACCGCGCCCTCGACGACCATGGCGGTGATCAGCGGCACCAGGGCCAGCCCGGCCAGTGCGACGAGCAGCTGCAGCACCTGCTGCCAACCGGGGATGTCCGCGTCGAGCTGCGGGCCGCCGAGCGCGTTGACCAGCGTGACGTAGACGCCGTCCCAGAACGAGGCGACCTCCGGCCGGGTGCGCGCGAACGCGAAACCGGCCCCGACCAGGATCAGCAGCACCACCACGACCGCGATCCGGAACTGGCGCGAGATCAGCGTCTTCGCGGTGTCCACGACCGCGGGCAGCCGCCAGCGGCGCGCGTTGCGGCGTACGGTGCGCGCGACGGTGGTCACCGTGTCGGCGACGCTGTCGGCCACCCCGCTGCTCACCCGTGCCTCGGCCAGCACCAGGTCGGCCCGTCCCGGGTCGGCGGGCAGCAGGTCGGGCGCGGTGCCGCCGGTGGTGGTGTCCACCAGCCCGCAGACCACGTCGCCGGGAGCCACCTCGGCCCGCCGGGCGACCACCAGGGTGCGGCCGCCGACGGGCAGCGGCACCGCGTTGACCTCGTCGAGGGCCAGCGCGACCAGTGCCGGTGAGGCGATCTCGGCATCGGACAGCACCCGGGCGTTGCCGAGCAGTTCCTCGATGCCGCGGCCGAGGTGGGAGTTGTACATCCGGACCACCAGCCGCAGTCCCGGCACCAGATCGCGGGCCTGCAGCGCGACGTGGATGTTGCCGACGTCGTCCTGGACCGTGAGGGCCAGCCCGATCGCGGTGGCGACGTCGGCCTTGACCAGGGCGCGTTCGTCGACGCGCTCGACCACCACGACGCGCACCCGCGGCAGCTCGTTGAAGTCGCGGGCGTCGCGCCGCTGATCGGCGGTCATCAGCACCACCACGTCCACGCCGTAGCGCGTGGTCAGCTGCTCGGCCAGGCGGTATGCCAGGCCGTCGGAGCCGTTGATCACGAAGTGGTTGTTGCGGGTACGGCGGAGGTTGGCCACTACCGAGGAGGGGGTGAGCACGCCCGGATGCTATCGACCACGCACCACCCGTACTACCCCTGAGGGATCGCCAGACATGTCTTTCCCGCGACGATATGCCCCTTTTGGTCGTTGCTCCATCAGACGAATGCACCATGCAGCACCCTGCGGTTCGGGGTGCATCGGTCAGCAATCGAATGGATGGACATGAACAAGTGGTTCTACCGTGCCGTCGGCGCCGTGGGCGTGGCGGGCGGCGTCATGCTTCTCGGCAATGGCGTCGCGCACGCTGAAACGGCCACCGAGGCCCAGCCGACCGCCGATCTTCAGGCCATGCGAGGGCTGGTGGCCGACCTCTTCTCTCCGACGGGCGGCCTGCACGACCTCGGCCTGTCGCTCGACATGCCCGACACGAGGCTGAACGCAGGGCTGCTCGCAGAAGGCCCGCTTTCGATCACGCGCGGCACCGGCGACCTCGGCGTCACCGCGTACGCGCCCGGGGTGCAGGACATCTCGCTCACCGGCAAGGTGCCGGATCTGACCCGCGCGCTGCCGAGCACCGGCCTGCTGAACAGCACCGGCCTGCTCAACGGCGCCGCCAAGGAGGAGGGTCTGCCGGGCCTGGACAGCGTGACCGGCATGCTCTCCGGCGGACCGCTCGGCGGCCTGCTCGGCGCGCAGCCGGGCGGAAGCCCGCTCGGCGGCCTCACCAACGGTCCGCTCGGCGGCCTCACCAGCGGTCTCATGGGCGGTCCCGACGGTGGCGGCACCCTGGGCGGACTGCTCGGCGGCGGCGGCAGCCCGCTGGGCAGCCTGACCGGTGGCGGCGGCCCGCTCGGCGGCCTCACCGGGGGCGACGGTCCGCTCGGCGGCCTTACCGGCGGCCTGGGCGACCTGACCGGCGGGCTCAGCGGCGGCCTCAACGGCGGCGGCCAGGCAGCCGACCCGCTCGGCGGCCTCACCGGCGGTCTGACCGGCAGCCTCACCGGCGAGCGCAACGACCTGGCCGGGCTGCAGCCCACGCCGGCGCCCGCACCGGTCTCCGCCGACGGCGACGCCGCCCAGGACACCTTCGGCGAGTGGGTCGACGAAGCGCCCACCAGCATGCCGTCCGACATGCTGATGCGCCAGGACGTCGTCGACCCGCTGCTGGACGTGGACGCGCTCGACCCGTCCGACAGCCAGGGCATCACGCTCGACCCGGCGCTGTCCCAGCAGGTCGCCGACGCGACCTCGCAGATCGTGCCGGCGCTCATCGCCGACGCGATGGGTCACAAGAGTGTCGACGACGACCTGCTCGCGACCGAGGGACTGCCCACGGCCGAGGGCCTGCCGTTCGTCGACAAGCTGCCGATCCTCGACGGCGTACTCGGCAACGGCGGCCCGCTGGACAGCATCCTGGTCGTCGGTGACATCGCCAAGCAGCTGCCCGGCGTACGCGACCTGGCCAACGGCAAGCTGAGCCTGGACACCGTCACCAAGATCCCGGTCGTCGGCGGCATGCTCACCGGCGGCATCGTGCAGGGCGGCAAGCCCGGCACCGCGCTGCCCGTGGTCGGCTCGCTGCCGCTCGTCGGCGACGCACTGGGCAAGATCACCGGTGGGCTGAACGGCATCAGCCCGGGCCGCGGCGCGAACCTGCTGAACCCCACCCCGGTCGTCGACACGCAGCTGCCGGTGGGCCAGCAGATCACCGCGCCGACCACGCTGGCTCAGCCGCAGCACGTCGGCCGGCACCGGGCCACCGAGCGCCCGATCGCCGGCGAGGACGCGGAGTACGCCGAGTCGGCGACCACCGAGGCGGGCCTGCCCGGCCTGGGCGAGCTGCCGCTGCTGGGCGGCCTCACCGGCGGCCTGACCGGCGGCGCCGGTGGTGCCGGCGGGCTCGGCGGCCTGCCGGTGGGCAGCCTGCTGGGTCAGCTGCCGCTCGTCAACGACCTGCCGATCCTGGGCAACATGGCCACCTCCATGGAGGTGCTGCGCGCGCTGCCGCTGGTCGGCACCGCCGCGGGCCTGCTGCCGCTGGAGAGCGACACGCTCGTCTGACAGGCGTACAAGCGAGGGGGCGGATGCGACACGCATCCGCCCCCTCGCGCACGTCACCGGGTCCAGGCCCGTGAGACGGCCCCGTCGGGGACGCGCTCGCCCACAGGCTCACCGTCGACCCATCCGGCGCACGATTCGTGCCGACGAGCGCATAGTCGGTCGGCGAGATGGATGCTCAGCGCAGGACGAGGGTCACGTGGGCGCCGGACTCGCCGTGTACCAAAGTGATCTCTCCAGCGAGCCCGGCCAGCTGTCCGGTCCCCGAGCCGGGCACGACGTGCCCGAAGGTCTGGGGATCCTTGCCGTCGTCGAGCCCCCCGTGCTGGAAGACCACCGTGCCGGCCCGGCCGTCGATGGTTCCGGTGAAGCGCTCGGAGGCGACGTAGCCACGGCCGTCCGGGCCGGCCGCGGTGAGAACTTCGGCGACGCTGGCACCGTCGACGACCCCGCGGAAGTTCTTGCGGACCGTGACCCGCGCGAGGGCCGGGCCCTCGCCGGGCTCGTCGTAGACACTCGGGTCCCAGCCGCTGACCTCGAACTCTGCGATGAGAGTCCGTGTGGCGGCCGGCGCTGGGCTGTTCGGATCCGTCATGCACGAAACCGTATTTCCGGTCGCCCGCGCGGTCTTGAAAATTTGCGACAGGCAACGGTGATGGCCGGACTCGGCCGAGAGCGGGCGACGGTGTTGCTGTACATCGCTGCTGTACAGCTACAACGTCCAAGCAGCGGGCGCACCGATGCGACCGATCGCCTTCGCCCCGGTACGGTGCTCTACTGCCGTAACCGCGCGTAGGCCTCGTCCGGACAGTCGAGATGTGGGGTGACCGCCGATGGTCGTTCTTATGGGGCTGCTGTTCTGTATATCGGTGTGCCTGGTCGTGCCGGCTTGCATCACACCCACCAGCCGGATCAACCGCGAGGTGTATCTGTGGGCCTACCTTGCGGTGCTGGCGGTCCTCTTCGGGAGCATGTCTGCTTATGAGACCGAGATGACTGCGCTCTGGTTGATGATGGCGCTGCCGGGGGTCATGGTCGCGGCGTTCCGCCTGGTCTTCTTCCCCGGTGACCGAAAGCGGCGCTGACCATGCAACTTTGCTGTCACCACGGGCCGGGGAAGCGTCAATGCCCAGACCCGCTGTCGGGTTCTGGGCATTGACCTGGGCTTATCTCGGAGCCGACCAGGGGACTTGAACCCCTAACCTTCCGATTACAAGTCGGGTGCGCTACCAATTGCGCCAGGCCGGCATGCACGGTGCGAGGAGCCGCCGTACCCAGCGATGGTACGCGGCGGGAGCACCGGGTCCGCTACCGGATTCCCCGGAGTTTCGTACCGATCATCACCATACCGTCCGTTTTGCCTGGCAGACGCGTTCCACCTGATGATCCACGGGCTTGTTTACACGCCGTTACGCGGTTACTTTGGCGAACGCCGGGTTCGTGCGAACGTAGTCGGCACTTCACTTTCACTCGGATCGTCCGGCACGTTCCTGCCGGTGGAAGGACACACCCCTGTGGCTACCGTCACCTATTCCAAGGCCTCCCGGATCTACCCGGGCACGGACCGCCCCGCTGTCGACCAGCTCGACCTCCAGATCAACGACGGCGAGTTCCTCGTCCTCGTCGGCCCGTCCGGCTGTGGCAAGTCCACCAGCCTGCGGATGCTGGCCGGTCTCGAGGACGTCGACCAGGGCGCGATCTACATCAACGACAAGGACGTCACGAACCTCCCGCCGAAGTCGCGGGACATCGCGATGGTCTTCCAGAACTACGCCCTCTACCCGCACATGACGGTGTACGAGAACATGGCGTTCGCGCTGAAGCTGCGCAAGACCCCGAAGTCGGAGATCGACGTCCGGGTCAAGAAGGCCGCGCAGATGCTGCAGCTGGAGGAGTACCTCAGCCGCAAGCCGAAGGCGCTCTCCGGCGGTCAGCGCCAGCGTGTCGCCATGGGTCGCGCCATCGTGCGTGAGCCGCAGGTCTTCCTCATGGACGAGCCGCTGTCGAACCTCGACGCCAAGCTCCGTGTGCAGACCCGTTCGCAGATCGCCACGCTGCAGTCGCAGCTGGGCATCACCACCGTGTACGTGACGCACGACCAGGTCGAGGCCATGACCATGGGTCACCGCGTCGCCGTGCTGCTCGACGGTGTGCTGCAGCAGTGCGACACCCCGCGTGCGCTGTACGACCGGCCGTCGAACGTCTTCGTCGCGGGCTTCATCGGCTCCCCGGCCATGAACATCAAGACCGTGCAGCTGACCGACGGCGGCGCGGTGTTCGGCCAGATGGTGCTCCCGCTGACCCGCGAGCAGGTCGCCCTGGCGCAGGCCGAGGGCGGCAACGGCCAGGTCACCGTGGGCTTCCGTCCCGAGGACTCGGACCTGGTGGGCGCGAGCGAGGGCGGCATGCCGATCGTCGTGGACCTGGTCGAGGACCTGGGCGCGAACGCGAACGTGTACGGCCACGCCGCGATCAACGGTGGCGAGGAGCGGTTCGTGGTCACCACGACCCGTCAGGCGATGCCGACCCTCGGCGACACCGTGTTCGTCAAGCCGGTCGTCGGTAGCCACCACGCGTTCCACGCCGCCTCCGGCGTGCGCATCTGACGCAAGCAGTAGGTAAAGGGCGGGACCGGAAACGGTCCCGCCCTTTTGTGATGCGCGCGCCGATCTTCGCTTAGCCGTGCTCCACCGGGTAAGGATGGAGCCATGACGGAGTATCGAGTCGAGCACGACACGATGGGCGAGGTGCGGGTGCCCGTCGACGCCCTGTGGGGTGCGCAGACCCAGCGGGCCATAGAGAACTTCCCAGTTTCGGGCACTCCCCTGCCGTACCCCCTGATCATCGCCCTTGCCCAGATCAAGGAGGCTGCGGCCGAGGCGAACGCGGCCACCGGGGACCTGGATGCGCAGACCGCGGGCGCGATCGCCTCCGCCGCCCGCGAGATCGCCGACGGCGACTTCGCGCCGCACTTCCCGCTCGACGTGTTCCAGACCGGCTCGGGCACGTCGACCAACATGAACATGAACGAGGTGCTGGCCCGCCTGGCCGGGCAGCGCCTGGGCCGGGCCGTGCACCCGAACGACCAGGTGAACGCCTCGCAGTCCAGCAACGACGTGTTCCCGTCGGCGATCCATCTGGCCGCGCTGCGGCTGGTGGCGTACGAGCTGCGCCCGGCGCTGCTGGAGCTGGAGAACGCGCTGTCGCGCAAGGCCGGCGAGTTCGCGCACGTGGTGAAGTCCGGCCGCACCCACCTGATGGACGCCACGCCGGTGACCCTGGGCCAGGAGTTCTCCGGTTACGCCCAGCAGGTGCACCGGGCCGCCGAGCGCATCGCCTCGACCCTGCCCCACGTCGCCGAGCTGCCGCTGGGCGGCACCGCCGTCGGCACCGGCGTCAACGCGAGCGCCGAGTTCCGGCGCGAGGTCTACCGCCGGCTGGCCGCCAACACGGGCCTGCCCGTCAAGGAGGCCGAGAACCACTTCGAGGCGCACGGCGCCCGGGACGCGCTGGTCGAGCTCTCCGGGCAACTCCGCACCGCCGCGGTCAGCCTCTACAAGATCGCCAACGACATCCGCTGGATGGGCTCCGGGCCCCGCGCCGGCCTCAGCGAGCTGCGTATCCCCGACCTGCAGCCCGGCTCGTCGATCATGCCCGGCAAGGTCAACCCGGTCATCTGCGAGTCCGTCCGCCAGGTCTGCGCCCAGGTCATGGGCAACGACGCCGCGGTCGCCTTCGCCGGCTCCCAGGGCGACTTCGAGCTCAACGTCATGCTCCCGGTGATGGCCCGCAACCTGCTGGAATCCATCACCCTGCTGGCTAACGTCAGCCGCCTGTTCGCTGTCAAGTGCATCGTGGGCCTGCGGGCCAACGAGGAGGTGGCCCGCCTCTACGCCGAGGGCTCGCCGTCGATCGTGACGCCGCTCAACCGGCACATCGGCTACGAGGAGGCCGCCGCCGTCGCCAAGCAGGCCCTCGCCGAGAACAAGACCATCCGCCAGGTCGTCGTCGAACGCGGCCACGTGGAAGCCGGCAGGCTCACCGAGGAGCAGCTCGACGCGGCCCTCGACGTGCTCGCCATGACCCGCCAGCCCGACTGACCGCCCGCCGGCCTGCTCTTAAATAGACGCCAGCCTATCACGTTGAGTATTTGTAGATCAAACTCAACGTGATAGGCCAGTGTCTATGAGAAAACGACGCGCCGAGCGCGACCCCGTCACGCCGCCCGGCGGCGCGCCACTTCGGCCAGGGTCACGGCCGCAGCCACGGAGGCGTTGAGCGACTCGACCTCCGACACCATCGGAATGCTCACCCGCATGTCACAGGTCTGCCCGACGAGCCGACCCAGCCCACGCCCCTCGGACCCCACCACCACGATCAGCGGCCCGACGGCCGCCTCCAGCTGGTACAGGTCGGTCTCCCCGTCGGCATCGAGCCCGACGACCACGAAGCCCTCGGCCTGCGCCTGCTTCAGCGACCGGGTCATGTTGGTCACCTGCGCCACCGGCAGCCGCGCCGCGGCACCGGCACTCGTACGCCACGCCGTCGCGGTGATGCCCGCGGCACGCCGCTCGGGCACGAAGATGCCCTGCGCGCCGAACGCGGCCGCCGACCGGATCACCGCGCCCAGGTTGCGCGGGTCGGTCACCCCGTCCAGCGCCACCAGCAGCGGCTCCGGGTGCTCGATCGACGCGGCGAGCATGTCGTCGAAGCTCTCGTACGCGAACGGCGGCACCTGGATGCCGATGCCCTGGTGCAGCACGCCGCCGGTGAGCCGGTCGAGCTCGGCGCGGCTGATCTCCAGGAGCGGGATGCCACGGTCGGCCGCGGTGCGCACGGCTTCGGTGACGCGCTCGTCGATGTCGAGGCCCTGGGCCACGTAGAGCGCGGTCGCGGGCACGTGCGCGCGCAGCGCCTCGACCACCGGGTTGCGGCCGACGAGCAGCTCGGGCGCGTCCTTCGGGGTCTGCGACTTGCGCCCGGGGGCGACCCGGGGGCCGCTGCGCACGGGTGCGCCGCCCCGGCCGGCCGGGGTGCGCCGGGTCGGGGCGCCCTTGCCGCCGCTGCCGCGGCCCCAGGTGGTGTCCTTGCTGCCGGGCTTGCCGATCTTCGGAGCACGCCCCTCGACGGCGGCGGCCTTGCGCTCCTTGTCCTGCTTCCAGGCGGTCTTCGAGGGCAGCTTCTCGGTGCCCGAGTAACCCTTGTGCCACGGACGCTCGTCGGCGGGCAGCGTCTTGCCGCGGCCCTTCAGGGTGTCCTTGTTCTTGCCGCCCGTGCCCTTGGCGGCGCTCTTCTTGCTGATCTGGCGTATGTTCCGGCGTTGCGAGTTGCCCGGCATTACAGTTCACTTCCGATCGTCCAGCGTGGACCGTGCGGGGTGTCCTCCACCACGACTCCGGCCTGTTTCAGCTGATCCCGCACGGCGTCCGCGGCGGCCCAGTCCTTACGTTCACGTGCGGCCGTGCGCTGCTCCAGGGCGAGCGCGACCAGCGCGTCGACCGTGCTGCGCATGCCGCTGCCGCCCTTGGCGTCGGCCCAGGCCGCGTCCAGCGGGTCGATGCCGAGCACGCCGAGCATGGCCCGGACGCTGCCCAGCGCGCCCGCGGCGTCCTTGTCGTTCCCGGCGGCCAGCGCGGTGTTGCCCTCGCGGACGACCTCGTGCAGGGCCGCGAGCGCGGCCGACGTGTTGAGGTCGTCGTCCATCGCCGCGGTGAAGTCGGCGCACAGCGCCGTCGGCTCGACGACGCCGACCAGTTCCACGGCGCGCTGCACGAAGCCCTCGATGCGGCGGTATGCGGTCGCGGCCTCTTCCAGTGCGCCCCAGCTGAAGTCGATGCGGGCCCGGTAGTGCGGGGCCAGCATGTAGTAGCGCAGGTCGACGGGCCGGAGCCCGCGCTCGACCACCGACTCCAGGTCGATGACGTTGCCCAGCGACTTGCTCATCTTGGCCTCGCCGAGGTTGAGCAGGCCGTGGTGCACCCAGAACCGGGCGAACGCCAGCCCGGCGGCACGCGACTGCGCCTGCTCGTTCTCGTGGTGCGGAAAGACCAGGTCGAGGCCGCCGCCGTGGATGTCGAACTCCGCGCCCAGGTAGCGCTTGGCCATCGCGGAGCACTCGATGTGCCAGCCGGGCCGGCCGCGGCCCCACGGCGAGGGCCACTCGGCGTCGTCGGGTTCCGCGGTCTTCGCGCCCTTCCACAGGGCGAAGTCGCGCGGGTCGCGCTTGGCCCGCTCCGGGCCGTCCGGCGCGGCCAGCATGTCGTCGGGCCGCTGCCCGGACAGGGCGCCGTACTCGGCGAAGGAGCCGACGGAGAAGTAGACGTCGCCGCTGCCGTCGTTGCTCGGGTACGCGTTGCCGCGCTCGATCAACTCGGTGATCAGCTCGTGCATCTCGGGCACGTGCCCGGTCGCGCGCGGCTCGTAGGTCGGCGCGAGCACGTTCAGCGCCCGGTAGGCGGCGGCCAGCGTCACCTCGTTGGCGTACGCGATCGACCAGAACGGGCGACCCTGCTCCAGCGACTTGGCGAGGATCTTGTCGTCGATGTCGGTGATGTTGCGCACGAACACGACGTCGTAGCCCGCGTGGAGCAGCCAGCGCCGCAGCACGTCGTAGTTGACGCCCGAGCGCAGGTGGCCGATGTGCGGGCCGGACTGGACGGTGAGACCGCACAGGTACACGGAGGCCTGACCGGGAACGCGCGGCACGAAGTCGCGCACCTGTCTGGTCGCGGTGTCAAAGAGTCTCAACGTCACCGCATAAGGATAGTCAATGCGGGGCGATCCATCGCGACTGCAGCCACCGCAACGCATCAAGCTCATCCGGATCGACGGCGATTCGATACTCACGGCCATCAGTGCCGGTGACGCCGATCACGGCCGCGTCCCCGATCGCCGCCCGGTCCGCCTTCGTCGACGGAGTCTCCGGCAGCGCCGAACCACCGAGCACGGGGATGGCCCGGCGGGCGATGCCGTCGCCCTGCGAGATGCTCAGCGAGACGGTGTCGGCCCGCAAGTGCCCGCGCAGCCACCCGTTGCGGGCATATCCCGACGTCGTGCCGTACACCTGGCCGGGGATCTCCAGGGGTTCGCCGGATTGCACCAGCTGCAGCGAGACCTCGCCCACCACGACGATGTTGGCCTGCTCCGCAGCGACCGGCGCGCCGAGCGAACGCGGCTCGCCGTGACGCGCGATCTCCGCGCGGACCGTGTCGATCATGTCCGTGCCGGCCCGCCAGCCCTTGACCTTGCCGTAGTAGCGCCACCGCCGGCCCTCGGGCGACCTGCCCCGGGCCACGATCAACCACGGCGCGCCGAACAGGAAGCGGGCCAGCACCCACAACGGCAGCAGCAACAGCACCAGCAGCCACTCGACCGCGAGCACAACCAGGACGACCAGCACCGGCAGCGCCAGCACGATCATCAACACGGAAGCGCACCCCAGCGAGCCGTCAGCCAGCTTCAGAAACTCGGGCTCGCCCTCCGGCACGCTGCGCCGACGGCGCGGTCGCCATGGCAGCCAGCGCCGCCCGACCCACCACTGCCGCCCGTCCGCCCCCGTGATCCTGTCGACCATGCCGGGCATGGTGCCAGAACTCGGCAAGCGCGCTGGATCAGCCGTTGAGCGCCGCCACCGCGTCGGGCAGCTCGGCCAGGTCGGCGATCACCACGTCCGCCCGGACCGGTCCGGGCGCGGGGGCGCCCGCCCGGTTCAGCCAGACGGTACGCAGACCGGCGCCCGCCGCACCGGCGACGTCATGGTCGTAGGAGTCCCCGACGTACACCACCTCGTGCGCCTGCGCCGACGCCGCCGCGAGCACCGCCTCGAAGAAGCCCCGGGCCGGCTTCTTCGGCACCCCGTTCTCCAGCGCGTACAGCTCGAACGCGAACCGGCCGCCGAGCCCGCACCGGTCGGCCAGGCTGTTGGCGTTCGTGGCATACCCGAGGCGGTAGTCCCGGCTCAGCTTGTCCAGCACCGCGGTCACCCCGTCGAACGGGCGCGAGTGCGCATACCGCACCTCGAAGAACAGCTCCAGCCACCGGTCCAGCTCGTGCTCGCGCCCCGCCCGGGCCAGGGTGTGCCGCATCGCGGCAGCCCGGATGTCGCGCGCGTGGCGGTCGGCCAGCAGCGTCCAGTGCTCCTCGGCGTCCGCCGTGAACAGCTCCAGGGTCAGCGCCGGGTCGGCCACCGCGGCGGTGACCGCGCTCAGGCCCGCCGTCACGGCGGCGCGGATGTCCACCAGCGTGTCGTCGGCGTCGAAGGCGACAGTTGTGATCATCGGTACACGTTAGCGGAACCGCAGGTCAGCGCCTTGCACCGTCACTCGCAGGGGGTACCTGGTCCCATGTCGCGAGACGGCGCGGCCCGTCCGGCAGTTGCGCCAGGCGCTCATCGATCGCCGGACGCAGGTCGAGCAGCGTCTCGTCCGCGTCGTACGCCGCCTTGATCACTCCGCTCTCGACTCACGTCCGTCGACGCCTACGCTTAGCCCGTGGACACCGCACAGACGCTCGACCGTGGGCTGCGCCTGCTGACCCTGGTCGCGGACACCCCCGGCGGGCTGACCGTCACCGAGGCCGCCAACCGCCTCGGCGTCGGCCGCGCCGTGGTGTACCGGCTGGTCACCACGCTCACCGAGCACTCCCTGGTCCGTCGTGACTCCGGCGGGCGGCTGCGGCTCGGCCTCGGCCTGCTGCACCTGGCCCGGCGCGCCCAGCCGCTGCTGGCCGACGCGGCACTGCCCGCGCTGCGGCGCCTGGCCGACCAGGTCCACGCCACCGCCCACCTCACGGTCGCCGACGGCGACGAGGCGGTCGCGGTCGCCGTCGTCGAACCCAGCTCGACGATGTTCCACGTCGCCTACCGCACCGGCTCCCGGCACCCGCTCGCCTCCGGCGCCGCCGGCCGCGCCATCCTCTCCGACGCCGCAGGCTGGACCGTCTCCACCGGCGAACTCCAGCCCGGCGCATACGGCATCGCCGCCCGCATCCACCACGTCGAAGGCCTCCGCGCCTCCGTCGGCGTCGTAGCCCTGGCCCCCCTCGACACCCCCACCGTCGGCCCCCTCGTCGTAGCCGCCGCCACCACGATCGCCACCGCCCTCACCTGACCCACCGCCCGCCGCCGCGGACCGCCGCTGGTCGCCGCTGACCGTGGGCCGTGGGCCGTGGGCCGAGATCGTCCGACTTGCCTGGCGCCTGTGCGTATCTTGAAGCGCCATTCGCCCAGGTGCCTGGCAAGTCGAGTGACCTTGAGCGGGCGTGGGGAGGGTGGGCGGCGGGCCGTCGTCCACAAGTGCCCACAGGCGATCCACATGGTTGTCCACAGGGGTTCGGCCGGTTATCCACAGGATCGTGCACAGGGATCGCGGATTTGGGGCACGCTGTGCGGCGTGCTTCGTGTCGATCGACCCAGGCGACTGGCCTGGCAGGTGTTCCGTGGGTCCGACGCCCTGCGGGAAGGGCTGCTGACAGCCGAGCACGGGCCGAGTCACCCCAGGAGTCCCGTCTCCGGCTGGGCTTGGTCCGGGCCGGACTGCCCCGGCCCGAACTGCAGCATCCGGTTGCGGTGGGCGGCCGCGTGCTGCACCCCGACCTCGCCTGGCCGGAGTTCAAGGTCGCGATCGTTACGACGGCGCGTGGCACGACGCCCCCGACCAGTTCCACCTCGACCGCCGACGGCTCAACCTGCTCGTCAACGACGGCTGGATCGTCCTGCACGTGACCAGCCGCCGCATGCGCACCGACTTCGCGGGCATCGTCCGCGAGGCCAAAACCGCCCTCCGCTCCCGCGGCCGGCACCCTAGATCGCTCGACTTACCAGGCACCTGTGCGAAAGGCACATCAAGATACGCACAGGTGCCAGGCAAGTCCGACGATCAACGCGCGCTGCGCGCGGCGGACCGTGGCCCCGGGAAGCGGGGGTGGGTCAGCGGCGGCCGATGGTGAGGGTGGGTTTGGAGGTTTCGGCGAAGAAGTCGTTGCCCTTGTCGTCGACGACGACGAAGGCGGGGAAGTCCTCGACCTCGATCTTCCAGACCGCTTCCATGCCGAGTTCCGCGTACTCCAGGACCTCGACCTTCTTGATGCAGTCCTGGGCGAGCCGGGCGGCGGGGCCGCCGATGGAGCCGAGGTAGAAGCCGCCGTACGCCTGGCAGGCCTTGGTGACCTGGCCGCTGCGGTTGCCCTTGGCGAGCATCACGTAGGAGCCGCCCGCGGCCTGGAACTTCTCCACGTACGCGTCCATGCGGCCGGCCGTGGTCGGGCCGAAGGAGCCGGACGCGTACCCCTCGGGGGTCTTCGCCGGTCCGGCGTAGTAGACGGCGTGGTCGCGCAGGTACTGCGGCATGGGCTCACCGGCGTCGAGGCGCTCGGCGATCTTCGCGTGGGCGATGTCGCGGGCCACGACGAGCGGTCCGGACAGCGACAGCCGCGTCTTCACCGGGTGCTGCGCGAGCTCGGCGCGGATCTCCGCCATCGGCCGATTGAGGTCGATCTTGACGACCTCGTCGGAGACGTCCTCGGCGGTGACCTCGGGCAGGTAGCGGGCCGGGTCGGTCTCCAGGCGCTCCAGCCATACGCCGGAGGGGGTGATCTTGGCGAGGGCCTGGCGGTCCGCGGAGCAGGAGACCGCGATGGCGACCGGGCACGACGCGCCGTGCCGGGGCAGCCGGATGACGCGCACGTCGTGGCAGAAGTAGCGGCCGCCGAACTGCGCGCCGATGCCGAAGTTGCGGGTCAGCTCCAGGACCTCGGCCTCCAGCTCGACGTCGCGGAACCCGTGCGCCAGCATCGAACCCGACGACGGCAGGTTGTCCAGGTACTTCGCCGAGGCCAGCTTCGCGGTCTTGAGCGCGTGCTCGGCCGACGTGCCGCCGATGACGATCGCCAGGTGGTACGGCGGGCAGGCGCTGGTGCCGATCAGGCGCAGCTTCTCGTCCAGGAACCGCATGAACGAGGCGGGGTTGAGCAGCGCCTTCGTCTCCTGGTAGAGGTACGACTTGTTGGCGCTGCCGCCGCCCTTGGCCATGAACAGGAACTTGTACGCGTCCGGGTGCCCGTCCGGGTCCTCGGCGTAGAGCTCGATCTGGGCGGGCAGGTTGGTGCCGGTGTTGCGCTCGTCCCAGGTGGTCAGTGGCGCGAGCTGCGAGTAGCGCAGGTTGAGGCTGGTGTACGCCTCGTACACGCCGCGGGCGATGTTGGCCTCGTCGTTGCCGTCGGTCAGCACGTGCCGGCCGCGCTTGCCCATCACGATCGCGGTGCCGGTGTCCTGGCACATCGGCAGCACGCCGCCGGCCGCGATGTTCGCGTTGTGCAGCAGGTCCTTGGCGACGAAGCGGTCGTTCGGCGAGGACAGCGGGTCGTCGATGATCGACGTGAGCTGGGCCAGGTGCGCTGGGCGCAGGTAGTGGGCGATGTCGTGCATCGCCTCGGAGGTCAGCTGGGTGAAGATCTCCGGCTCGACGGTGAGGAACTTGCGCCCACCCGGCCCGCTGACGACGTCGACGCCCTCGTCGGTGACGAGGCGGTAGTCGGTGGTGTCCGCGCCCAGGGGCAGCAGCGAGGAGTAGGCGAAGTCAGTCACGCGAAAAAGGGTACTCATGTGCCATCGGGCCGCAGAATTCGCGCCCTGGCTAATCGAACGGGAGGTAACCGAGATCACGCCGCTGGCCCAGCAGCAGGCCCTTGTCGTCGGCCGCGAGCACCTCGGCGTCGGACTTGACCTCCTTACGGACCTTGCCGTCCTCCGGGTTCAGTGCGATCACCCGGTTCGGGCCGCGGTCGGACACCACCACCACGGTGCCCCGCAGCGCCGCCGACGCCTCCGGGCTGATCTTCCGATGCCACAGCGCCTTCGGCTTGCCCGGGTTCTTCCCGTCGGGCACCACCGCGCTCAGCCTGCGGCCGTCCGCGGAGCGCACCAGCGCCAACCCGCCGGTGACCCCGAGGATGTGCTCGCCCACCGCGCACAGCAGCACCTGCTCGCCGAATCCGGCCTCGATCAGCTGCTCCCGCCCGTCGATCGTCAATCCGACAAGCACGCTGTCGGTGCCCGCGGGCAGGCGGCGCTGATCGCAGCCGCCGCCGTCGAACGTGCGCAGGTGCTGCCCGGCCGGCAGGGGCCACACCCGCTGCCTGCTCACCGCGTCGAGTCCGACGACGACGATGTCGCAGCCGCCGTCGCGCGGTGTCACGCTGCTGCGCACGATGCGCCCGCCCGCCACGGTGACCTTGTCCCGCCGTCCCGGTTCCAGCGGCGGGTCCAGGCGCGGCTCGGACCGGCGCGGGTCGACCACGTACACCTTGCCGTCTATCGGGAAGGCCAGCAGCTCGGGGCGGGTCCCGGGCTCGTGGCGGTCCGCGATCCGGTCCGACTCGATCGGCTTGGTGCCCAGCAGCTCCGGATTGTCGGCGAAGAGCACGAACCCCATCCCGGGCAGGCCGGTGGACCAGATCTTCGAGCCGGTGGCGGGGCTGCGGCCGGAGACCTCGCAATCCTTGGGCGTACGGCAGGCGACGTCCACGATCTCGTCGCGGTACGTCCACACGGCGGAGGCCTCGCCGTCGCGCCAGACCACCGCGCCGCTCCGCGGATCGAGCACCTGGTATCCCTTGACCAGCAGCTTCCCGGCGACGATGACCGGCTTGTCGGTGGGACCCGCGACCGCCGACCAGTCCGCCTCGGTCGAGAAGTTGCGCCGGCCGGTGAAACGGCTGAGCGCCTCGACCGAGTCCCGGTGCTCGACGACCACGAAGTCGTCGGTCAGCGTCACCGTCTGCGGAGTGCCGCCGAGCCGCTCCTGCCAGCGCGGCATCGGATCGGCGACCGGGCCGCTCGTGTTGATCCAGGTCCAGAGGTCAGGGAACGGGTTCCAGACGCCGGTGCTCACGAGCACGGTCAGCGCCACGGCCACTGCCACGAGCCAGCCTGCGCCAGCCCTACCCTGAGCCATCCGGTCAGAGTAGCCACGAAACCGTCAAACGTGAGTGACTGTCCGATTCACCCGTGTCGGGCGGCTTTCCCCACCAGCGGCAGCGTCCGGTAGGGCAGCTGCTCGGCCAGCGCGATCAATGTGGACGCACGCAGGATCCCGTCGTACGAAACGATCTCGTCGATGACCCGCTGCAGGTCGGCATTGGACCGGGCCACGATCCGGCAGAGCAGGTCGCCGCCGCCGGTGATGGTGTACGCCTCCAGCACCTCGGGGATCGTCGACAGGTGCGCGGCGACCGGGTCGTGGCCGCCGCTCTGGCGGATCTCCAGCGTGATGAACGCGGTGACGCCGAAGCCGAGCGCCGCCGGGTCCAGCTCCGGGCCGAAGCCCTTGATGACACCGCGCGCGACGAGGCGGTCCAGCCGCGCCTGCACGGTGCCCCGCGCCACCTTGAGGCGGCGCGAGGCCTCCAGCACGCCGATCCGCGGCTCGGCCGCCAGCAGCTCGACGAGGCGTACGTCCAGCTCGTCCACGGTGGGAGTCACCGGCCCATCATGTCACCGCCACCACCGGGTCACCCGACGCCGTTCATCACCGGGGTGTACTTGATCGAACCTGCGGCGACCTCGATGCCCACCGCACGCTCGTCGTCGTACTCGGCCGTCCACCGGCACGCGAACCAGCCCTGGGAGATCTGCAGCGGGATCTTGCGTCCGCTGTTCAACGTGACCGTGCCGCCGGTCGCCCCCTCGGGCGCCACCCCCATTACCCAGCCCGACACACTCGTCGCGTTGCGGAAGTACTTCAGCTCTCGCCAGACCGATACCGAGGCGTACGGGCTCAGCCGCGTGACGACCGCACGCACCATCCCGTCGTCGCGGGAACAGGCGACCATCATGTCCGGCGCGCCGTAGAGGTGCAGGGACCGCTCGCCGTCGCGCAGCGTGAACCGCCGGGGCGGCATCGCGATGGAACCGGCCGCCGTGAACTCGGTCGCCAGGTTGGCCCGGCACGCCTGGTCCGTCGCCCGCTCGTCGTAGTCACCCGGCAAGCGGGAACTCGGGGCCACGAGGATCTCCGAGTTGCCCACGTCGGCCTGCACCACTGCGTCAAGAAGGCCGCCGCGGGGGGCCCACACGAGGAAGAAGCCACCGCCGAACTGCCCACGGAACCGCTGCCCGTCGGGGGCGACGGCGGTGACAGCGGTCGCCCCGGCCGGCACCCGCCCGACGAGATAGTCGCCGGCCAGCTCGTCCGGACTCAGCTGCCGACCGGCCTCCGAACTGACCGCACGCCCGCGGTACCGGCCGATGTAGGTGATGCCGGTGCCGACGTCGATCAGCAGGCGCCGGGTGTTGTCGGCGGCATGCTCGGTCCCGATCGTCACGCCGTGGGCGGTGCGCTCGCACTCCGCGGTCAGCCAGTCGTTGCCGTACAACCGGATGCCCAACTCGCCGTCGAACCGCTCGATGAGCAGGGGCGGCAACCGGTCCCGGTCCTCCGCTCGCAGGGCGCCGCGATCGAACTCCAGCCACTTCCGGTCGCACTCGGCGGCGAACCCGGCCTGCCAGGCGGTCGCGTCGGCCGACGCGCTCGGCGTCGCCACCGGGTCCGCCCGATCCACCCGACCCGGCGGCCAGGCCAGCAACCCGGCGACCAGCAGCACGGTGGCGCCGGCGACCGCCCAGGCGGCCAGGCGGCGAGAGCGCCGCGCGCGGTGTTCGATCTCGCGCACGGTCATGGTGAAGCGCTCCTCTGCGTATTCCTCGGCCAGGTGCCGCCGCAGGTCGTCAACGGTCATCACGCCACCTCCGTGGTGGGCCTCAGCGCGGTCAGCACGGTCGGTGTTAGCTGGTGACGCAGAGCCTGCACGGCGCGGTGCAGGTGGGTGTTGACGGTGCCTTCAGCGATGCCGAGCAGCTCGGCCGTCTCGGCCACGCTGAGGTCGGCCAGCAGCCGCAACGCGACGACCTCCCGCTGGCGGCGCGGCAGCGCCGCGAGCTCGCGGCGCAGCCCGCCGCCCGGCGCGGTCACGGCGGCGGCCCGGTCCGGGGGATCGCCGAGCACCTCCCTGCGCAGCCGCCGCCACACCGAACGCCGCACGTTGAACGCGACCCGGAGCACCCAGGCCGTGGGGTTGGGGTGGGCGCGCACCGTCTCCCAGCGCGCGCAGGCCCGGGCGTACGCCTCGGCCACGGCGTCCTCCGCGCCCGCCCGGTCGCCGCCCGCCGCGAGCACCGCGCGGAACACCGCGTCCTTGCCGCTGAGGTAGAAGTCAGCGAAGTCGTCCATGGCCCCGTCTCCCCTTGTCACCGGGGATACGCCCGGGAGCCGCCCGAGCATGACAAGGCTTGATAACGATTCGATAACTGGTCAAGTTGTATAGCATTTCCGCCCGCCCATCAGTCGTTCTGCGCAATCTGATCAGTGATGGACGAGACAGTTGCCCAGGTCACGGAGCTGGGTAAATCTTTCGACATGACCGCTGTAGCGCACCCGGCCGCCACCCACGCGTCGCCGGCGCAGATGACCGACCCGTTCCCCGTGAAGGGTGTCGACCACATCGCCTTCCTGGTGGGCAACGCCAAGCAGGCGGCCCACTACTACTCCACCGCGTTCGGCATGACGCTGGTCGCCTACCGCGGCCCGGAGCAGGGCTTCCGCGACTACGCCGAGTACGTGCTGACCTCGGGCAGCGCCCGGTTCGTGCTGCGCGGTGCGGTGCACGCGGCCGCGCCCGGCGCGGACCACCACGCCCGCCACGGCGACGGCGTCACCGACATCGCGCTCGAGGTCCCCGACGTCGACGCCGCCTACGCGTACGCGGTGGCGCACGGCGCGACCGGCCTGCAGGAGCCGTACGACGAGAAGGACGAGCACGGCACCGTGCGCATCGCGGCCATCGCCACCTACGGCGAGACCCGGCACACGCTGCTCGACCGCTCCGGATACACCGGCCCCTTCGAGCCGGGCTTCGTCGCCCGCGAACCGCTCGTGGACCGCTCGGCCGCGGTCGAGGCGGGCTCGCCCAAGCGCTTCTTCCAGGCCGTCGACCACGTGGTCGGCAACGTCGAGCTGGGCCGGATGGACGCGTGGGTGGAGTTCTACCACCGCGTCATGGGCTTCACGAACATGGCGGAGTTCATCGGCGACGACATCGCCACCGACTACAGCGCGCTGATGAGCAAGGTCGTCGCCAACGGCACCCGCAAGGTGAAGTTCCCGCTCAACGAGCCGGCGATCGCCAAGAAGAAGTCGCAGATCGACGAGTACCTGGAGTTCTACGGCGGCCCGGGCGCGCAGCACATCGCGCTGGCCACCAACGACATCCTGGCCACCGTCGACGCGATGCGCGCGGCGGGCGTGGAGTTCCTGGCCACCCCCGACTCGTACTACGACGACCCGGAGCTGCGGGCCCGCATCGGCAACGTGCGCGCCCCGATCGAGGAGCTGAAGAAGCGCAAGATCCTGGTCGACCGGGACGAGGACGGCTACCTGCTGCAGATCTTCACCAAGCCGGTGCAGGACCGCCCGACGGTCTTCTTCGAGCTCATCGAGCGGCACGGCTCGCTCGGCTTCGGCAAGGGCAACTTCAAGGCCCTGTTCGAGGCGATCGAGCGGGAGCAGGAGACCCGCGGCAACCTCTGACCGCACTGCCCGCCAGGGGGCGCCGGCCGACGCGTATGCCGAGGCAGGCGCCCCTTCTCCCCGCCTGGCGCGTACCCTCGACGGCTGCGCGGACATGGAAGGATGTCGCGCATGACCTCCCCCTCTTCGCCACCGCCGCCGGTCGACCCGGTGCACCTGCGCGGCCCGGTCCCGCCGCAGGGCCCGGCACCCGTGCCCGGTCTCGTGCCGCCGCAGGGCCTGCCCGGACCGTGGGCCGGGCAGCCCACCGGCTGGGTGCCCCCGCCTCCGCCGCCCGGCGCCTGGTCGCATGTGCCCGTCCCGCTCGCGCCCAACGGGCAGCCGCTGGCCGGCTTCGGCGAGCGCCTGCTCGCCTTCATCCTGGACAGCGTCATCGTCTCGGCCGTGAGCATGATCTTCACGTTCCCGCTGATGTTCCTGTGGCTGTTCGCGGTGATGGACTGGACGGCGACGCAGACGAACACCTCCTACGGCGACCCCTACCGCGAACCCGATCCGTCGGAGATCTTCGGCATGTTCGGGATCATGTTCGCCTTCATCGGTGCCGTGTTCCTGATCAACCTGCTGCTCACCTACCTGTACCTGGTCGAGTACCAGCTGCGTAAGGGCGGCGAGACCATCGGCAAGCGGGTACTGAAGCTGCGCGTGATCAAGGTGCAGCCCGGCCGGGCGCTGACCCGGGGCGATCTGACCAAGCGCTGGGCCGTGGAGCGGGTGGCGGGTGTCTTCGTGCCGTTCTTCAGCTACCTCGACGGGTTCTGGCAGCTGTGGGACAAACCGCTCCAACAGTGCCTGCATGACAAGGCGGCGCAGACCGTCGTGGTGAAGGTCGGTTAAATAGCAGTCATGACGATCAGTCCTGGGTGGTACAAGGACCCCGCCGATCCCAGCACGCAGCGGTACTGGGACGGCGAGGGCTGGCTCGGTGCGCCCCTGCCCGCCGACGCGACACCGCCGGACGGGCCGCCCGCCGCACCGCCTCCCCCGCCGCCGCCCGCGGGACAGCCGACGCACCCGGAGCAGCAGACCCACCCGGCCCACCCGGGGCAGCAGATCCACCCGGGGCAGCAGGCTCCGGTCAGCGGCGCCCGGGACGGCGCCGTGCCGCCGGTGTTCCCGCCGACGGGTATGCCGCCCGGCCCCGGCATGCGCCCCCTGCCGCCCGGCTGGCCGCACCCGGTGCCCCAGCCCCCGGTGCGCCCGCACGGCCTGCCCCTGGCCACTCCCGGGGCCCGGCTGGTCGCCCGGATCATCGACACGATCGCGCTGGTGCTGCTGAACGTCGTGGTCAACGGTTGGTTCATCTACCTGTTCCTGCGCGAGTACATCCCCTTCGCCGAGTCCATCGGCGACAAGTACCTGGAGACCGGCAAGCTGCCGCTCGACATGGAGCGGCCGGCGCAGATGGACGCGCTGCTGCTCGTGATCATCCTGATCGCGCTCGCGCTGTGGTTCGCCTACGAGGTGCCGGCGACCGCGCACACCGGGCAGACGCTGGGCAAGAGACTCGCCCGCATCAAGGTCGTACGGGCCGAGAACCTGGACCCGCTCGGCGTGGGCCGGGCCTGGCGGCGCTGGAGCCCGCTGGCCATGCCGCTGCTGCTGCTGTCCTGCTGCGGCCCGTGCTTCGTCATACTTCAAATGGTTGACGTCGTATTCATCCTGTTCGACCGCCAGCAGCGCTTGGCCTGGCATGACCGTTCGGCGGGCACCTACGTGGTGCGCCTGCCCGACCCGGTCCGTACCGAGAAGAGAGGCACACCATGAGCGAACGATCTGAGCGCGGCCTGACCAGGGCCGACCTCGACGCTCTGCCGAACTACGTGCCCGGCCGCTCCGTGCCCGGCGCGATCAAGCTGGCCAGCAACGAGGTGCCGTACGGGCCGCTTCCCGGCGTGGTCGAGGCCGTCGCCGACGCCGTCGCGAACGTGCACCGCTACCCCGACATGGGCGTGGTCGCGCTGCGCGACCGGCTCGCCGCGCGCCTGGGCGTGCCCGCCGAGCGCGTGGTGACCGGCTGCGGCTCCGTCGCGCTCGCCGAGCACCTGGTACGGGCCACCTGCCTGCCCGGCGACGAGCTGCTCTACGCCTGGCGCTCCTTCGAGGCGTACCCGATCATCGCGGCCACCACCGCGGCGACCTCGGTGCGCGTGCCGAACACCGCCGAGCACGGCCACGACCTGGCCGCGATGGCCGCCGCGATCACCGATCGCACCCGGCTGATCCTGGTCTGCAACCCGAACAACCCCACCGGCACCAGCGTGCGCAAGGCCGAGCTGGACGAGTTCCTCGCCGCGGTGCCCGACGACGTGCTCGTCGTGCTGGACGAGGCGTACAAGGAGTTCGTCACCGACCCGGCGGTGCCGGACGGCGTCGAGGTCTACGGCGACCGGCCCAACGTCGCCGTGCTGCGCACCCTGAGCAAGGCCTGGGGCCTGGCCGGCCTGCGCATCGGCTACCTGGTGGCCCACCCCGAGGTGGCCGGCGCGGTGCGCAAGGTGGTCACCCCGTTCTCCACCAACATGGCCGCCCAGGCCGCGGCACTGGCCGCGCTGGACGCCGAGACGGAGATGCGCCGCCGCTGCGACCTGGTCATCGCCGAGCGCGACCGGGTGCAGATCGCACTGGCGAAGCTGCTGCCGGGCGTGCCGCCCAGCCAGGCCAACTTCGTGTGGCTGCCGCTGGGCGAGCGGGCCGTGCCGTTCGCACAGGCCTGCGAGGCCGAGGGCGTCATCGTGCGCCCGTTCGCGGGCGACGGTGTCCGCGTCACCATCGGCACCGCCGAGGAGAACGACGCGCTGCTGCACGCCGCGGAGAAGTACCTCGTCTGATCCGGACGCACGAAAGAGCGCTGCCGACCCGGTGGCGCTCTTTCCTTGTACCGGGCGGTTCTCGATGACGGAACCCATGGACGTGTCATGCGGAATCGCTCGCCCGCCACCTGGTCGAACGCCCCCGGAATGCGGTCGGGCCCCCGTAATAGGGTGCAGCTATGACGTGGCGGACCCTGCCCCGCGGAGCTCGGCTCGCGGTGATCGGCGCAGTCTCGGTGGCGCTGCTGGCGGCCGCCGGGCTGGTGGCCTGGCGCGTGCTCGGCCCGGCCGAGGTCGTGACGCCGGCGCGCAAGCCCTACCCCGCGCCGGTCATCCCCGCCCCGGGCCCGATCGGCGTCCTGGTCTCCGCCCCGCTCGTGCTCGACGACCGGATCCGGGTCTTCGCCGCCAAGCGGCAGGTCTGGGCCGACGCGCCGCCGAACTTCAAGTACGAGCGCAGCGCGCTGTGGTCGCTGCGGCGCTGGCCCGCGCAGCTGGTCGGCGTCGTCGCGGTCGGCGGGGGCAGTCCCGTCGTGGTCAGCTCCTGGTCGGACGGCGAACTCGTCGGCACGGACGCCCGCACCGGCACGATCGCCTGGCAGGTGAGTGCCGAAACCCTCGGCGACGCCTACACCGGCCGGCGCACCGGCGCGTCGACCGTCTACCAGCCGCCGGGTCTGTTCACCACCGACAGCGCCGTCATCGTCGCCGGCCCCGCCCACGTCACGGCATACGACCCGGCCACCGGGGCCAGACGCTGGCAGGTCGCCGCACCTTGGACCGCGGGCTGCCGCGGCGTCGACCTCACCTCGGCTCAGCAGTACCTGGTGCACGACACCTGCGCCGGCATCCTGCGGCGCTTCGACACCGCCACCGGCACGGCACTGCCCGACCTGGACGGTGGCGTGACCGCGGCCGAGCCGGTGTCCTGCGCCGTCGGCCACTCCCGCTGCCAGGGCGTACGCCTCACCCGACCGGCCGGCGCCGAGGGTCGCCTGCTCACCGGACCGGCCGCCGAACCGTCCCCGCCGCTGGCGGCGCCCGGTGCGGTCCTCGCCGGCGGGATCGCCGCCACCGCACCGGATCCGGCCGCGGTCACCCGCCTCGACGGCCGTGACCCCGGCACCGGTGAGCTCCGCTGGACCTGGCAGCCACCAGCCGCGGACACCACACCACCGCCGCGCCTGCTGGCCGCCTCCGGCGACCGGGTGCTCCTGCTCGCGCCGGACCACACGCTGATCTCGATCAGCGCCGCCTCGGGCAAGGAACTGTCCCGCACGTCGCTGCAGCTCCACTACGAACCCGACGCCGCATACGACCTCGCCCAGGTGCACACCTCAGGCCGCTACCTGGTCCTCGTCCGCACCATCCCCGGCGCCCCGGCCACCGCCCCCGACGACGACTACTACCTCAGCCCCCGCCCCGTACTCCTCGCCGCCTCCTGACCCACCCCCACCGGGCTGATCATGAACCTATGGCACGGTTCGACGGCGTGTCCCTGCCACCGGTGCCTGGTGACCTTGTCGACGACGTGACCTGGCGACATCGGGGATCACGGAACGGTCGACCGCCAGCCACGCCTCGGTGTCCCGGCAGCGGTCCAGTCCCACCGCCACGAACTCGTCCGCGTCGCGCCGCCGGCGTGTCGCACCGAGGTGCGCCAGGACCTGCGAGATGGGGCTGCCGATGGCCGGGAAGGGCTCGTTCACGTCGACGAACATCGGCCCGATGGCCAGCTCGCCACCAGCCCACAACGCCGCCCGCTGCGTACCCGCCCCGCCGGCATACCCCGCCTCGACGTAACCCAGCGGACCGGTGGTGGACCAGTCGGCCAGCAGTCGTTCGAAGCCGCCGGGAAGCTTCGAAAACCTCAGGCCGTCACCGCGGCCGCCGTCGGTGGCCGAGTCGAACAGCTCATCCGTCATGGGGATCAGCGCGAACCCCTGCCGCAGCGGGACGACGACGGCACCGGGCTGCTGCGCGGCGACCATCCGCAGGACTGCCTCGGCGCCGATGACGGCCTGCAGCTCGTAGCTCATCAGATCCCGGTCCTCCCCGTCGGACGCCCGAAAATCCAGTTCGTCCGACACCTGCCTCCCGGGCAGCGCACCGGGTTCCGCAGATTCTGCCGCAGTCCCGAACACGGCCACCGGCAGGGTGCGTCCCGTGGAGGCACAGCGGCTGGGGTCTGACGGCTGCCGTTTCTTGATCGCCGTTTCGTGTCAGGACATGCGGCTGGACCGCGTTTTCGACGCGAAACAGCGATCACACACCTAGCCGGCGTGGTGGCGGGCACGAAAAAAGGGCCCCTGATAGGGGCCCGAAAAGGGGTGTGGATACGCGTCAAGGCCCACCCCTGGGGGTGGGCCTTGAACAGCGATATTTGTCCGGCGGCGTCCTACTCTCCCACAACGTCCCCGTTGCAGTACCATCGGCGCTGGAGGGCTTAGCTTCCGGGTTCGGAATGTTACCGGGCGTTTCCCCT
>NZ_ML769325.1:0-21115 GCF_009720365.1 Catellatospora paridis
CCCGGTCCCCCGCCGGGCCGCAGGGATACGAGCCGCCGCGCCGTGGCGAGCCGCGCGTCGGCGAACCGCCCCGGCGCAACGTGCCCGGCGAGCCTCCCGGTGCCCGCAACGGCGCGCTGGCGCGTCCGCGGGGGGTGGAGGATCCTCCGCCCACCATGCGGCGCGGATTCGCGCCAGGCGCCCCGCCGGGCACCCCGCCAGGGGCCCCGCCCCGGCGCAACGTCACCGAGCCGCGTCAGCGCTCTGCGCCGCCCGCGACCCCGGTGTCCCCCGGCATCGCACCCGACCGTCCCGGCATGCCGCCGCGCACCGCGCCGAACCCGGCGATGCCGGTGCGGGTCGCGCCGCCCCCGTCCGTGCGGCCCACCATCGCGCCGCCGCCGCCCCCGCCGCCTCCGGCACGGCGTACCGGGCCGCGCCCGGCCGCGGCCGGCGAGCCCGTCGTGGCCGCCGGCTGGCAGCGGCTGGCGGCGCATCAGAACATGTCCGGCCGCTGGAAGAAGGCGCTGAGCGTGCTCGGCGTGCTGGCCGTGCTGACCGTGTGCGGCGTCGGCTCGTTCCTCATGGTGCTGGACGAGAAGAAGGGCACCGGCGCGCAGGCCAACAGCTCGCCGCCGCCGACCGCCACGGCCATCGACATCACCTCCCGCGAGGTCGACCCGAAGCCGCTCACCGCGAACGAGGTCTTCCCCGGCAAGCAGATCGTCATCGACCCGGCCAAGCCGACCGAGGTGTACGCGGTCATCAAGCCGCAGGTGCTCACCGACTGCCGGGCCGCGGCCAGCGGCGAGATCAGCAAACTGATCACCGAGCTGGGCTGCTCCCAGGTGGTGCGCGGCACCATGCGCTCCCCGAACGGCGCCTACCTGGTGACCGGCGGCATCGTGAACCTGGACACGGTCGCCAACGCGGAGAAGGCGTACGAGGCGATCAAGCCGATCGTCGACGAGGGCAAGGGACGCTTCCTCGGCTACGCGCCCGACCGGCAGGCCAACAAGAGCATCACCAAGCCGCTGGCCCTGGCCTCGACCCACGCCGGCTGGAACATCCGCGGCCACTACCTGGTCTACTGCGTGATCGCCCGGTCGGACGGCGAGGAGATCCCGATCGGCGACCCGTTCGCCAAGCAGATCCTCTTCGACGTGATCGAGTTCTACCTGCGCGGCAAGGTCCTCGAAGACCGCGCCAGCGACCCCATCACCCCCACCGGCGACCCGGCCCCCACCACCGCCCCCTCCGCGGGCTGACCGAGCAAAGGAAGGGCACCTTCTTAACGACATGCGTTGTAGAAGGTGCCCTTTTTGACGCTCACCCACCGGTGAGCTGCGCAGCTGCGGCCCTCAGGCCGCGTCGGCGGCACGCTGGCCCGCGGGCACGCCGCGCAGGTTGCGGGTCTGCTCCGCGCGGGCCGCGAACTCCGCCTCGTCCGGATAGCCCACGGCGACCAGGTTCAGCCCGTGCGGCGGGGCGACCAGCACATCGCTCACCCGCTCGGTGCGGGTCAGCAGGGACGCCGGCCAGTCCGGCTCCCGGCGGCCGTCGCCGACCGTCAGCATCGCCCCGACCAGGCTGCGCACCATCGCCTGGCAGAACGCGTCGGCCTGCACCGTCGCCACCAGGATGCCGTCGGTTTCGCGCCGCCACGACATCGCGGTGATGTGCCGGATGGTGGTCGCGTGCTCCTTGCGCTTGCAGAACGCCGCGAAGTCGTGCTCCCCGCACAGCCCGGCCGCGGCCGCGTTGAGCCGGTCGAGGTCGAGCGGGCGCAGCCAGAACAGGGTGTCGTGGCGACGCAGCGGACTCGGGCCCGCCTCGGTGTCGGTCGCCCGGTACTCGTAGCGCCGCCACAGCGCCGAGAAGCGGGCGTCGAAGGCGGGCGGCACCTCGCGGGCGGCCCACACCCGCACGTCACCGGGCAGCAGCCCGGCGAGCCGGCGCACCAGGGTCGGGGCGAGGGCCTGCCAGCGGTCGTCGGGCAGCTCGACGTGGCACACCTGACCGGTCGCGTGCACCCCGGCGTCGGTGCGCCCGGCCACGGTCAGACCGGTCGGGTTGCCCGGCCCGAACACCTTCTCCAGCTCGGCCAGGAGCACCCCGGCGACGGTACGCCGACCCGGCTGC
Organism: Catellatospora paridis; assembly: GCF_009720365.1. GTDB lineage: Bacteria > Actinomycetota > Actinomycetes > Mycobacteriales > Micromonosporaceae > Catellatospora > Catellatospora paridis. The sequence continues at coordinate 2,122 of NZ_ML769325.1, forward strand.
GCCGCCCAGCCGGAGAAGTCCGTGCCGTCGTAACCGACGTCCAGCCGTACCCGCGCCATGTCCTGCTCCTCCTCTGCGGCCCGGGGTCCTTCCCGGAGCGGCGTGCACGCGGACGGCAAGCCCGCGGATACGGCGAAGCTCCCCTCCCGGCTGCGCGAGCAGCGGGAGAGGAGCTCCGACCAATGGAACGTCAGGCCTTGTCGGCAGCCTCGTCGGCGGCCTCGTCAGCCTCGCCGGACAGGACGGCGACCTTGTCCTCCTGAGCGGCCTTCTTGGCCTGGGCCTTGGCAGCCTTCGCCGGCGCCGCGGGCGCCGCCACCTCAAGCGCCTCGACCAGCTCGATGATCGCCATCGGCGCGGCGTCACCCTTGCGCGGGCCGGTCTTCACGATCCGGGTGTAGCCACCCGGACGGTTCGCGAAGCGCGGCGCGATCTGCTCGAACAGGGCCACGAAGGTGTCCCGCTCGCCGATCGTCTTGCGGACGTCGCGGCGAGCCGCGAGGTCGTCCCGCTTGGCCTTGGTGATGAGGCGCTCGGCCAGCGGACGCAGCCGCTTGGCCTTGGTCTCGGTGGTGGTGATCCGGCCGTGCTTGAACAGCGCCGTGGCCAGGTTGGCCAGGATCAGCTGCTCGTGCGCGGGGCTGCCCCCGAGGCGGGGACCCTTGGTGGGCGTGGGCATTGGTGCTCCTTGATGTCTATCCGAGCTGCCGAGGCAGTCTCAGTTACAGCTGCTCGGTCTCGCGGTAGTCGTCAGTGTCGTAATCGGCGTCGCCGTAGGAGTCCACGACGTGAGCCGGGTCGAAGTTCGGAGCCGAGTCCTTCAGCCCCAGACCCATCCCGGCGAGCTTCATCTTCACCTCGTCGATGGACTTCTGCCCGAAATTCCTTATGTCGAGCAGGTCCGCCTCGGTGCGCCCGATGAGCTCACCGACGGAGTTGATGCCCTCGCGCTTGAGGCAGTTGTAGGAGCGGACGGTCAGGTCCAGCTCCTCGATCGGCAGCGCCAGGTCGGCAGCGAGCTGCGCGTCCTGCGGCGACGGGCCGATGTCGATGCCCTCGGCGGTCTCGTCCAGCTCGCGGCAGAGACCGAACAGCTCCACCAGGGTGGAACCGGCCGACGCCAGCGCGGTCCGCGGCGAGATGGACGCCTTCGACTCGACGTCGATGATCAGACGGTCGAAGTCGGTGCGCTGCTCGACACGGGTCGCCTCGACCCGGTAGGTCACCTTGAGCACCGGCGAGTAGATCGAGTCGACCGGGATCCGGCCGATCTCGGCGCCGGCGTTCTTGTTCTGCGCCGCCGTGACGTAGCCCCGGCCCCGCTCGACGGTCAGCTCCATGTCGAGCCGGCCCTTGCCGTTCAGGGTGGCGAGCTTCAGGTCCGGGTTGTGCACGGAGACACCGGCCGGGGGCTGGATGTCGCCGGCGGTCACGTCGCCAGGGCCCTGCTTGCGCAGGTACATGCTGACCGGCTCGTCGTGCTCCGACGAGACGCACAGGTCCTTGACGTTCATGACCAGCTCGACCACGTCCTCCTTGACACCGGGGATCGTGGTGAACTCGTGCAGCACACCGTCGATCTTGATGCTCGTGACGGCCGCGCCCGGGATCGAGCTGAGCAGCGTACGACGCAGCGAGTTGCCGAGGGTGTAGCCGAACCCGGGCTCAAGCGGCTCGATGGTGAACCGGGAGCGGGTCTCGTTGATCGACTCTTCGGTGAGAGTCGGCCGCTGAGAGATAAGCACTGGTGAACTCCTATACGTTGGGCGCCCACTATTTGACGCCACGCGTAACGGCGGCCGGTGCGGCATGACGCCGCACCGGCCAGAGCACTACTACTTGGAGTAGAGCTCGACGATCAGCTGCTCCTGGACCTGGGTGTCGATCACCTGACGGGCCGGAAGCGAGTGAACGAGAACCTTGAACTGGCTGGGGATGACCTCCAGCCAGGCCGGAACGCCGCGAGAGCCGGCCTCCGCCTGCGCCACCACGAACGGCGTGAGCTCGCGGGACTTGCCCCGGACCTCGACGATGTCGTGCTCGGTGACGCGGTACGACGGGATGTCGACCTTCTTGCCGTTGACCAGGAAGTGACCGTGCTTCACGACCTGACGGGCGTGGTCACGGGACTTGGCCAGGCCGGCCCGGTAGACCACGTTGTCGAGGCGCGACTCGAGGATCTGCAGCAGAACCTCACCCGTCTTGCCCGACTTGCGGTTGGCCTCTTCGTAGTAGCCGCGGAACTGCTTCTCCAGCACGCCGTAGATACGACGGGCCTTCTGCTTCTCACGAAGCTGCAGCAGGTACTCGGACTCCTTGGTACGACCGCGGCCGTGCTGGCCGGGCGGGAAGGGGCGCGACTCGAACGGGCACTTGGGCCCATCGCACTTGCTGCCCTTGAGGAACAGCTTGACCTTCTCACGACGGCAACGGCGGCAGTCTGCGCCGGTGTAACGAGCCATTTGTCTATCTCCCCTTAGACCCGGCGACGCTTGGGCGGACGGCATCCGTTGTGCGGCTGCGGCGTGACGTCGGAGATCTGCCCGACCTCGAGACCGGCAGCGGTCAGCGAACGGATGGCGGTCTCACGGCCAGAGCCCGGACCCTTGACGAACACGTCGACCTTGCGCATGCCGTGCTCCATCGCGCGACGCGCGGCGGCCTCGGCGGCCAGCTGGGCGGCGAACGGAGTCGACTTGCGCGAGCCCTTGAAGCCGACCTGGCCGGCGGAGGCCCACGAGATCACAGCACCGGTCGGGTCCGTGATGGACACGATGGTGTTGTTGAACGTGCTCTTGATGTGCGCCTGCCCGTGGGAGACGTTCTTGCGTTCTTTACGCCGGACCTTCTTAACTGCGGCCCCAGCGCGTGCCTTGGGTGGCATATCTTTATGCGCTCCTTCTAGATGCGATTGCTAGCGGGACAGGCTTACTTCTTGCCGGCCTTCTTCTTGCCGGCCACGGTGCGCTTCGGGCCCTTGCGGGTACGAGCGTTCGTGCGAGTGCGCTGTCCACGGACAGGCAGGCCCTTGCGGTGCCGGATGCCCTCGTAGCAACCGATCTCCACCTTGCGGCGGATGTCAGCGGCGACCTCGCGGCGCAGGTCACCTTCAACCTTGAAGTTCGCTTCGATGTAGTCACGAAGCTGAACGACCTCTTCGTCGGTGAGGTCCTTCGCCCGCTTGTTCGGGTCGATGCCCGTGGCGGAGCAAAGCTGCGCCGAGCGGGTGCGGCCGATGCCGTAAACGTAGGTAAGCGCGATCTCCAGCCGCTTTTCGCGGGGGAGATCAACGCCGACGAGACGTGCCATGCTGGGCTGCTCCTCGTAGCTTGCGGAGGTCTGCGCCCGATCCATCCCCCACCTGCCCAGGTGGGGCCCCGGCCTCCGACCGGGGGTTGATCCGCAGAGCTGTCCGACAAGTCGGAGCGTTCCCGCGGCTGGAACGAGCTATTGCTGGTGATGCTGCAACGACAGGCGTTGCCAGGGGCTGGATCAGCCCTGACGCTGCTTGTGGCGCGGGTCGTCACAAATGATCATGACCCGGCCGTGCCGGCGGATGACGCGGCACTTGTTGCAGATCTTCTTGACACTCGGCTTGACCTTCACGGCTCGCCTTTGCTGCTACTCCCGGCCCGCACAGCGTCGAGCCAGGAAAGACGGACACGGACTCACCCCGGTGGAGTCAGTTCGATTACTTGTAGCGGTAGACGATCCGCCCGCGGGTGAGGTCGTACGGCGAGAGCTCGACGACGACCCGGTCCTCGGGCAGGATGCGAATGTAGTGCTGACGCATCTTGCCGCTGATGTGGGCCAAGACCTTGTGGCCGTTAGCGAGCTCGACCCGGAACATTGCGTTCGGGAGTGGCTCGATAACTCGGCCCTCGATCTCGATGGCCCCGTCCTTCTTCGGCATATCCTCCGCTACCTGACATAGGGTGAATGGGTCGGCTCACCTGGTCCATCACGACCCGGTCGAACCGGATCGCGCCAGCCGCGGTTCCGCCGGACCCCCGAAGCGCGGGGAGCATGGCGGAGTGGACGCGGTGCGCCGATTGGCCAGTCTACGCCCACCTCGGCATCGACACCAAACCACCCCCCGACCCCCGCGGCCGGGAGTGTCGGATCGCACACCCGGCCCGTGCCGTCAGGCCGTGGCGGCGGAGGTGAGCAGGTCACCCAGGCGGGCGCGGCCGCCGTCGGGAGCGGTCAGGACCCAGACGCCGTCTTCGAACAGACCGATGGAGTGCTCGACGTGCGCGGCGTGGGAGCCGTCGGTGGTGACCACCGTCCAGCCGTCGTTCAGCTCCGCGGTGCGGGCCGAGCCCATCGTGATCATCGGCTCGATGGCCAGGGCCATCCCGGGGACCAGCTTCGGGCCGCGGCCGGGCCGCCCGTGGTTGTGGATGTGCGGGTCCTGGTGCATGGCGGTGCCGATGCCGTGGCCGCCGTATCCCTTGACGATGCCGTACTTGCGGGGCGCCTTGCGCACCGCGGACTCCACGGCCCAGGAGATGTCGGTCAGCCGGCCGGTGCCCGAACGCAGCCCGCGGGCGGCGGCGGCGATGCCGGCCCACATCGACTCCTCGGCCACCTCGGCCATGCGCAGCAGGTCGGGCCGGGTCTCCCCGACGCCGACCGTGATCGCCGCGTCGCCGTGCCAGCCGTTCAGGATGGCGCCGCAGTCGATCGAGATCAGGTCGCCCTCGGCCAGCACGTGCTTGGGGTTCGGGATGGTGTGCACGATCTGCTCGTTCACCGACGAGCAGATGGTGCCCGGGAAGCCGTGGTAGCCCTTGAACGACGGGATCGCCCCGTGCGACCGGATCACGTCCTCGGCCACGGCGTCCAGTTCGGCGGTGCTGACCCCGGGCTTGACCGCCTCGCGGGCCGCCGCCAGCGCCGCTGCCACCACCAGCCCGGCAGCGCGCATCAGGTGCAGCTGCTCAGGCGTCTTGATCTCGATGTCCATGTGCTCGGCCATTGCCTTCCCCCACCGGCCCGGTCCTGCCGGGCGATTCCTGCCCGGCGGGGACCGTCTGGCGCTTGTCGCCTCACGTCCGCGGGGTGAGCGCTCCGCTGTCGCACGGACGGCGGCAGCCCGTCGCCTGGGCGCGGTGCGAACCGTGACCGGTCCGTCCGCGTCCGGCGAGTGCAGTGGCTGACCCTCGCAGGCGCCGGCCCCACCGCCGAGCGCCAGGCAATGCTACGCGCTGAACGAGCGCAGCTCGTTGATGGCCCGCTCGGTGACGTCCTCCACCGGCCCGGTGGCGTCGATCCCGACCAGGCGGCCCTGCGCGCCGTAGTGGTCGACCAGGGGGGCGGTGTCGCGGGCGTACACCTTCAGGCGCTCCGCGATCGTCTCGGCCTTGTCGTCGTCGCGCTGGTAGAGCTCGCCGCCGCAGCGGTCGCACAGGCCTTCCCGGCTCGAGGCGTCGAACTCGATGTGCCAAATCTTGCCGCAACCGTGGCAGGTGCGCCGGCCGGACAGGCGCCGGATGACCTCGTCGTTGTCGACGATGAGCTCCAGCACCAGGTCGAGGTTCGCGCCCGTGTCGGCGAGCATCTTGTCCAGTGCCACGGCCTGGGGCACGGTGCGCGGGAAGCCGTCGAGCAGGAAGCCGTCGGCGGCGTCGGCCTCGGCCAGGCGGCCGCGCACCATGTTGATGGTGACCTCGTCCGGCACCAGACCGCCCGAGTCCATGTAGCGCTTGGCCTCCAGGCCCAGCGGGGTGCCCTGCGAGACGTTGGCCCGGAAGATGTCACCCGTCGAGATCTTCGGCACGGACAGGTGCGAGGCGATGAACTCCGCCTGCGTTCCCTTGCCCGCTCCCGGCGGACCCACCAGCACCAGCCTCATCACGACACCTCACTAAAACCGGCGAACCGGCGGCGCGAGAACGCGCCGCCGATCCGCTGCACCCGCTGGCTCATCGAAGGAATCCCTCGTAGCTGCGCTGCATGAGCTGGCTCTCGATCTGCTTGACGGTCTCCAGACCCACACCCACCATGATCAGCACCGCGGTGCCGCCGAAGGGGAAGTTCTGATAGGCCTGGGAGTCCAGCCAGATGAAGAACATGTTGGGGAGGATCGCGATGATGCCGAGGTAGAACGCGCCCGGCAGGGTGATCCGGCTCAGGATGAAGTCGAGGTAGTCGGCGGTGGGCTTGCCCGGCCGGATACCCGGCACGAAGCCGCCGTACTTCTTCATGTTGTCCGCGATCTCGGTCGGGTTGAACGTGATCGAGACGTAGAAGTACGTGAAGAAGATGATCATCGCGAAGTAGAGCAGGATGTAGCTCCACTTGCTGGGGTCGGTCAGGTAGTCGCGCAGCCAGAGCTGGACCTTGCCCGGGTTGTTCTGGTCCATGAACTGCAGGGCCAGCGTGGGCAGGTAGAGCAGCGAGGACGCGAAGATGACCGGGATGACACCCGCCTGGTTGACCTTCAGCGGGATGTAGGTCGAGGTGCCGCCGTACATACGCCGGCCGACCATGCGCTTGGCGTACTGCACCGGGATGCGGCGCTGCGCCTGCTCGATGTACACCACGAGCGCGATGACCACGACGACGAGCGCCAGCACGCCGACGAAGCCCCACCAGCCCTTGGACTCCTTCAGCTGCCAGCCCTCACTGGGGAGGCGGGCGGCGATGGAGGTGAAGATCAGGACGGACATGCCGTTGCCCACGCCGCGGTCGGTGATGAGCTCGCCGAGCCACATCACGACGCCGGTGCCGGCGGTCATGGTGACGACCAGCGCGGTCAGCGTGACCCACTGCGGCATCTGGGTGTTCGGCACGATCGGGAACTGGTCGCACGCGCCCTGGAACAGCTGGCCGGAGCGAGCCAGGGCCACGAAGGCCGAGGACTGCAGGACGGCGAGGCCCAGGGTCAGGTAACGCGTGTACTGGGTGATCTTCGACTGGCCGGACTGGCCCTCCTTGCGGAGCTGCTCCAGGCGCGGGATGACCACGGTGAGCAGCTGCAAGATGATCGACGCCGTGATGTACGGCATGATGCCGAGCGCGAAGACCGACAGGGACAGCAGAGCGCCGCCGGAGAAGAGGTTGAGGAGCGTGAAGACGCCGTTCTCGGCCCCCGACTCCATGGCGGTGATGCACTTCTGCACGTTCCCGTACGAGACACCGGGGCTGGGCAGCGTGGCACCGAGGCGATAGAGCGCGATGATCCCGAGTGTGAACAGAATCTTCTTGCGCAGGTCAGGCGTCTTGAACGCACTGACAAAAGCGGAGAGCAACTTCTTCCTCCTGCGCGCGGCACCGGGGGCCGGTGGCTGTCGTGTAAGGGGCGTGACTGGTGACTTGGTTCGGCTGAGCCGCGACCGTTACGGTCGGCCTTCACCGCGCCACGCGCAGTTTACGCGTAGCTGGGATCGGACTCTAACAGTCCCGACCCGCAATGGTCAGGTCTGCGCGGCACATATCTGTGCCAGCCTAGGCCCTGGCGGCGCTCGTGCCCAGTGGCAACGACCTGCGCCGTGCCCGCAGATGCCCGACGCCGCGCGTGGCGCCCGACCAAGGTCGGTCGGGCGCCACGTCTGCGACTATCGCTTACAGCTCCGTCACGGAGCCGCCGGCGGCAGCGATCTTCTCCTTGGCGGTGGCGCTGAAACCGTGCGCCGACACCTGGAGCTTCACGCCGCCGAGCTCACCGGTGCCGAGCACCTTGACCGGGTGGCCCTTGCGGACGGCACCGGCCTCGGCCAGCTCCAGCGGGCCGACCTGGCCGCCGTTGGGGAACAGCTCGGCGAGCCGGTCCAGGTTCACGACCTGGAACACGACCTTGAACTTGTTCCGGAAGCCCTTCATCTTCGGAAGCCGCATGTGGATAGGCATCTGCCCACCCTCAAACGACGGCTTCACCTGGTAGCGGGCCTTCGTACCCTTGGTACCGCGACCGGCGGTCTTGCCCTTGGAGCCCTCACCACGACCCACACGGGTCTTGGCGGTCTTGGCACCGGGCGCCGGGCGGAGGTGGTGGATCTTGATCGTCATTACTCAACCTCCTCGACCTTCACGAGGTGGCTGACCGCGAAGATCATGCCCCGAATCTCGGGACGGTCCTCTTTCACCACCACGTCGTTGATCCGCTTGAGCCCGAGCGAACGCAGCGACTCGCGCTGGTTGCGCTTGCGCCCGATGTCGGACCGCAACTGGGTGACCTTCAAACGTGCCATCGTTACGCACCCGCTCCCGCACGCGCGGCCAGCAGCGCGGCCGGCGCGACGTCCTCGACCGGCAGCCCACGGCGGGCCGCGATGGCCTCCGGGGACTCCAGCATCTTCAGCGCGGCGACCGTGGCGTGCACGATGTTGATCGGGTTCGAGGAGCCGAGGCTCTTCGACAGCACGTCGTGGATGCCCACGCACTCCAGCACGGCGCGAACCGGGCCGCCGGCGATGACACCGGTACCGGCGCTGGCCGGCTTGAGCAGCACCACACCGGCCGCCGCCTCACCCTGCACGGGGTGCGGGATGGTGGAGCCGATCCGGGGAACCCGGAAGAAGTGCTTCTTGGCCTCCTCGACACCCTTGGCGATCGCCGCGGGCACCTCCTTGGCCTTGCCGTAACCGACACCGACGTTGCCGTCGCCGTCGCCGACGATCACCAGTGCGGTGAAGCTGAAGCGCCGACCGCCCTTGACGACCTTGGCAACACGGTTGATCGTGACGACCCGCTCGAGATGCGGAGTCTTCTCGACCGGCGCGTTGCCACGGCCATCGCCGCGGCCACGGCGCTCGCGACCACCGCGGTCGCCGCCCTCACTGCTACCGGAACCCGTGCCCCGGCGTTGTGGTCCTGGCATTGTCCCAGCCACCTTTCCTAGAACTCGAGTCCAGCACCGCGTGCGGCGTCCGCCAGAGCCGCGATGCGGCCCGCGTAGCGGTTGCCACCGCGGTCGAAGACGACCTTGGTGATACCGGCGGCCTTCGCCCGGTCGGCGAGCAGAGCGCCCACCTTGCCGGCGATGGCGCTCTTGTCGCCCTCGGCGCCCTTGATCGAGGCGTCCATGCTCGACGCCGCCACCACGGTGTGACCCTTGGTGTCGTCCACGATCTGGACCCAGATGTGGCGCAGCGAGCGGGTGACGACCAGACGGGGGCGCTCAGCGGTGCCGCTGAGGTTCCGGCGGATGCGGAAGTGCCGACGCGCCTTGCCGACGGCCCGCTTGGCGGCGACGCCGTTGCGGCGCTTGAGCAGCGTGGCGGTCACTTCTTACCTGCCTTTCCAGCCTTACCGGCCTTGCGGCGGATGACCTCGCCCTGGTACTTGACGCCCTTGCCCTTGTAAGGCTCCGGCGGGCGGATCTTCCGAATGTTGGCGGCGATCTCACCGACAAGCTGCTTGTCGATGCCCGAGATGTGGAACAGCGTCGGCCGCTCCACCGCGAAGGTGATGCCGGCCGGGGGGGCCACCACGACCGGGTGCGAGAAGCCGAGCGCGAACTCGAGCTCCGAACCCTTGGCGGTGACGCGGTAACCCGTACCGTTGATCTCCAGGCTCTTCTTGTAGCCCTCGGTGACGCCGACGATCATGTTGGCGACCAGGGTACGCGAGAGACCGTGCAGTTCCTTGGCACGACGCTCGTCGTTCGGGCGGGTGACGAGCAGCTCGCCGCTCTCACCGCGCTCGGCGATGATCGGCTCGCTCAGCGTGTGCTGGAGCTCGCCCTTGGGGCCCTTGACCTTGACGGTCTGGCCATCGATGGTGATCTCGACGCCGGAAGGCACCGTGATCGGCTTACGTCCGATTCGCGACATTGCAGACCTTCCTCACCAGACGTAGGCGAGGACTTCCCCGCCCACCCCGCGCTTACGGGCCTGCCGGTCGGTGAGCAGCCCCTGAGACGTCGAAATAATCGCCACACCCAGACCGCCGAGAACACGCGGCAGCTCCGGGGACTTGGCGTAAACCCGCAGGCCGGGCTTGGAGACACGCCGGATGCCGGCCAGGCTCCGCTCCCGGTTCGGGCCGAACTTCAGTTCGACGATCAGGCTCTTGCCGACGGCGCCCTCAGCGGGCTCCTCGACTGCCCAGGCGGCGATGTAGCCCTCGGCCTTGAGAACCTCGGCCACGTTCGCCTTGATCTTCGAGTAGGGCATCGCCACCCGGTCGTGATACGCCTGGTTGGCGTTGCGCAGACGCGTGAGCATGTCTGCAATCGGGTCGGTCATCGTCATTGTTTATCAGCCTTTCTCGCCGCGGTTCCCGGTGTCACACCGGGCCTACGGCGAAGGGGAAGCCTTGGATTTACCAGGAAGCCTTGGACACGCCGGGAAGCTCACCCTTGTGAGCCATGTCCCGAACACAGATCCGGCAGAGCCCGAACTTGCGGTAGACGGCCTTCGGCCGACCGCACTTCTGGCACCGGGTGTACGCGCGCACCGCGAACTTCGGCTTGGCCGCAGCCTTGATGATCAGCGCCTTCTTGGCCATGTGCTCAGTTCTCCTTGAACGGGAAGCCCAGGAGCTTGAGCAGCGCCCGGCCCTCATCGTCGGTCTCGGCAGTGGTCACCAGCGTGATGTCCATGCCCCGGACCGCGTCGATCCGGTCCTGGTCGATCTCGTGGAAAACCGACTGCTCGGTCAGACCGAAGGTGTAGTTGCCGTGACCGTCGAGCTTGCGCCCGTCCAGACCGCGGAAGTCGCGGATACGCGGCAGCGCGATCGACAGCAGCCGGTCCAGGAACTCCCACATCCGGTCGCCGCGCAGGGTCACCTTCGCGCCGATCGGCATGCCCTCACGCAGCTTGAACTGCGCGATGGACTTGGTGGCCTTGCGGATCAGCGGCTTCTGACCGGTGATCGCGGTGAGGTCCTTGACCGCACCGTCGATCTTCTTCGAGTCACGGGCCGCCTCGCCGACGCCCATGTTGACCACGATCTTCACCAGGCCCGGCACCTGCATCGGGTTGGCGAAACCGAACTGCTCGCGCAGCTGGCCCACCACCTCGGCGCGGTACCGCTCCTTGAGACGAGGCATCGTCTTGGTCTCGGTCGCCGTCGTCATCACAGCTCCTTGCCGGTGCGACGGGAGACGCGAGTCTTCACGCCGTTCTCGTCGATCTTGTAGCCGACGCGGACGGGCTTGCCGTCCTCGACCACCATCACGTTGGAGACGTGGATCGGCGCCTCCTGGGTGATGATGCCGCCGGTCTTGGCGCCACGCTGGGTGGTGCGGATCTTCTCGTGCTTGGTGATCCGGTTAACGCCTTCGACCAGGATCTTCTCGGTCCGGGGGTAGGCCGCGATGACCGTACCCTCCTTGCCCTTGTCCTTGCCGGCGATGACCTTGACCTTGTCGCCCTTCTTGACCTTCATGGTCACAGCACCTCCGGGGCAAGGCTGATGATCTTCATGAAGCGCTTGTCCCGCAGCTCACGGCCAACCGGGCCGAAGATACGGGTTCCGCGCGGGTCTCCACCGTCCTTGATGATGACGGCGGCGTTCTCGTCGAAGCGGATGTACGAGCCGTCCGGACGGCGCCGCTCCTTGACGGTGCGAACGATGACCGCCTTGACGACGTCACCCTTCTTCACACCGGCACCGGGGATGGCGTCCTTGACGGTGGCCACGATGACGTCGCCGATGCTCGCGTAGCGCCGACCCGAACCACCGAGAACGCGGATGCACAGAATCTCCCGGGCACCCGTGTTGTCGGCGACTCGCAGTCGCGACTCCTGCTGGATCACGTCAACTCCTGTATGTCTGCCGGTTCTCCGCCCACCCGGTTTCGGGGGGACCCGCACTGCGTGGGCGGAGCCTGGCGGAACTCGAACCGCCCGGAACGCCCCACAGGGCGCCCCGGCCGGCTATCTGATCTTCGGCCGCTAGGCGGCCGGCGAACCTGCCGGAGGCAGGGTCACTTGGCCTTCTCGAGGATCTCCACGACCCGCCACCGCTTGGTGGCGGACAGCGGACGGGTCTCCATGAGCAGCACCCGGTCACCGATGCCGCACGCGTTCTGCTCGTCGTGCGCCTTCAGCTTGCTGCTACGGCGCAGAACCTTGCCGTACAGCGAGTGCTTGACCCGGTCCTCGACCGCCACGACGACGGTCTTGTCCATCTTGTCGCTGACGACCAGGCCCTCGCGTACCTTACGCCGGTTCCGGTCGACTGCGTTCTCGTTGGTCTCGCTCATGTTCCCTACGCCACCTCAGTAGGCGCGGCCGAGAGCCCCAGCTCACGCTCGCGCATGATCGTGTAGATCCGGGCGATCTCGCGACGGACCACATCCAGCCGACGGTTGTTGTCGAGCTGGCCGGTCGCACCCTGGACGCGGAGGTTGAACAGCTCCGCCTTGGCCTCCCGCAGCTTCGCGACCAGTTCCTCAGAGGAACTCTCGCGCAGCTCGGCTGCCTTGGTACCGGCTGCCATCACGCCTCACCCACTTCGCGCTTCACGATTCGGCACTTCATCGGGAGCTTGTGGATCGCGCGGCGCATGGCCTCGCGAGCAATCTCCTCGTTCGGGAACGCCATCTCGAAGAGAACGCGTCCCGGCTTGACGTTCGCCACCCACCACTCGGGCGAGCCCTTGCCGGAACCCATGCGGGTCTCGGCGGGCTTCTTGGTCAGGGCCTGGTCCGGGAAGACCGTGATCCAGACCTTGCCACCACGCTTGATGTGACGGGTCATGGCGATACGCGCCGACTCGATCTGCCGGTTGGTGACGTACGCCGGCTCGAGCGCCTGGATGCCGAACTCGCCGAACACCACCCGGTTGCCGCCCTTGCTCCGACCGGAACGGTCGGGGTGGTGCGGCTTGCGGAAGCCATTCGGAGGCTTACGCGGCATCAGCATTGTTCAGCCCTCCTGCTCAACCGGTGCGGCCGGAGCCGCCTCGGCGTTGTCCTTGGTGAGCTCCGCGGCGGCCGCACGGCCGGCCTCGGTGCCTGCACCGGTCGTGCCGGTGGCACCCGAACGGCCACGGCGCGGTCGCTCGGACCGCTCGCCGCCACGGCCTTCACGGCGCTGGCGGCCCGGAGCCTCGGCCGGGGTCTCGCGACCCGGCACGGCGTCACCCTTGTAAATCCAGACCTTCACGCCGATGCGGCCGAAGGTGGTACGGGCCTCGAAGAAGCCGTACTCGATGTTGGCGCGCAGCGTGTGCAGCGGCACGCGACCCTCACGGTAGAACTCCGTGCGGCTCATCTCAGCACCGCCGAGGCGGCCCGAGACCTGGACACGGATGCCCTTGACCATCGGGTTCTTCATGGCCGACTGGATCGCCTTGCGCATCGCCCGGCGGAACGCCACGCGGCCCGAGAGCTGCTCGGCGATGCCCTGCGAGACCAGCTGAGCGTCCGACTCGGGGTTCTTGACCTCGAGGATGTTCAGCTGGACCTGCTTCTTGGTGAGCTTCTCGAGCTCCCCGCGCAGGCGCTCGGCCTCCGCACCCTTACGGCCGATGACGATGCCCGGCCGGGCGGTGTGGATGTCGATGCGGACCTTGTCACGGGTGCGCTCGATCTCGACCTTCGAGATACCGGCACGCTCGAGGCCCTTGGCCATCATGCGGCGGATCGCGACGTCCTCGCCGATGTAGTCCTTGTAGAGCTTGTCGGCGTACCAGCGGGACTTCCAGTCGGTCGAGATGCCGAGCCGGAACCCAATCGGGTGGACTTTCTGACCCATTACTTGGTCTCCTCCTGCTCGGCGGCCTCAACCTCGGGCGACGCTGCGGCCTTGGTGGCCTTGGCCGGCGTCGCCTTCGCGGCGGCGGTGGCCTTGCGGACCGGCGCCTTCGGCGCGACTGCCTCCACCTCGACGGTGATGTGGCAGGTGCGCTTGCGGATCCGGTAAGCCCGGCCCTGCGCCCGCGGCCGGAACCGCTTCAGCGTCGGGCCCTCGTCCACGTAGGCAGCGCTGACCAGCAGCGCGTCCGGGTCGAGACGCTCGTTGTTCTCAGCGTTGGCGATAGCGCTGGCCAGCACCTTGTAGACCGGCTCGCTAGCCGCCTGCGGCGCGAACTGGAGCACCGTCAGTGCCTCCTTCGCGGGCAGACCGCGGACGAGGTTGACCACACGGCGCGCCTTGCTGGCGGACAGGCGCACGTGGCGGGCGACCGCACGGGCGCCCGGCGCGGCCTGCGCGTCATTCGTAGGCATCGTGTTTCCCCTAAATCCTTATTACGGTCCGCCGTCAGCGACGGCGACTCTTCCGGTCGTCCTTCTCGTGACCCTTGAACGTGCGGGTCAGCGCGAACTCGCCGAGCTTGTGCCCGACCATCGCCTCCGACACGAACACCGGGACGTGCTTGCGCCCGTCGTGCACGGCGATCGTGTGGCCCAGCATGTCCGGGATGATCGTCGAACGCCGCGACCAGGTCTTGATGACGTTCTTGGTGCCCTTTTCGTTCTGCACTTCCACCTTCTTGAGCAGGTGGTCGTCGATGAAGGGGCCCTTCTTCAGGCTGCGAGGCATCTGTCAGCTCTCCCTATTACCCGCGCTTGCGGGTGGCGTAGCGGCGGCGGACGATCAGCTTGTCGCTCGCCTGGCCCTTGCGGCGGGTACGACCCTCGGGCTTACCAGCCGGGTTCACCGGGTGGCGACCACCGGAGGTCTTGCCCTCACCACCACCGTGCGGGTGGTCGACCGGGTTCATGGCGACACCACGGACGGTCGGGCGCTTGCCCTTCCACCGCATACGACCGGCCTTGCCCCAGTTGATGTTCGACTGCTCGGCATTGCCGATCTCGCCGACCGTCGCGCGGCACCGGACGTCCACCTTGCGGATTTCGCCAGAAGGCATACGCAGCGTGGCGTAGTCCTCCTCGCGGCCCAGCAGCTGGACGCCGACGCCGGCCGAGCGGGCCAGCTTGGCGCCGCCGCCCGGACGCAGCTCCACGCAGTGCACGGTCGTGCCGACCGGGATGTTGCGCAGCGGCAGGTTGTTGCCCGGCTTGATGTCGGCCCCGGGGCCCGACTCGACGGCGTCGCCCTGCTTCAGGTCCTTCGGCGCGATGATGTAGCGCTTCTCGCCGTCGACGTAGTGCAGCAGCGCGATGCGCGCGGTGCGGTTGGGGTCGTACTCGATGTGCGCGACCTTGGCCGGCACGCCGTCCTTGCCCACCCGAGTGAAGTCGATCAGCCGGTACTGACGCTTGTGGCCGCCGCCCTGGTGCCGCGTGGTGATGCGGCCGTGAACGTTACGACCGCCCTTCTTCGGCAGCGGAACGACGAGCGACTTCTCCGGCGTCGACCGGGTGACCTCGGTGAAGTCGGCGACGCTGGAGCCACGGCGACCGGGCGTCGTCGGCTTGTACTTACGGATACCCATTGTCTTATACCCCTCAGCTCACCGGTCCGCCGAAGGCTTCGATGCGGTCGCCTTCGGCGAGCTTCACCATCGCGCGCTTCGTCGCCTTGCGCTGACCCCAGCCGGTGCGGGTGCGCTTGCGCTTGCCCTCGCGGTTGAGCGTGTTCACCGTCAGCACCCGAACATTGAAGATCTGCTGAATAGCGATCTTGATTTCGGTCTTGTTCGCGTCCGGGTGCACCAGGAAGGTGTACCAGTTGCGGTTGAGCTCGCCGTAGCTCTTCTCCGAGACCACCGGAGCGACGATGATGTCGCGCGGGTCGGCAATCGTCGTCACTTGGAACCCTCCTCAGCGGGCACGCCCAGGAACTCCTCGAGCGCCTCGGTGGTGAAGACCACCGCGTCGCTGACGAGCACGTCGTACGTGTTGAGCTGCCCGGCCTCGATCAGGTGCACCTGCGGCAGGTTGCGCAGGCTCACCCAGTTGACCTCGTCGTTGGCGCCGAGCACGACCAGCACGCGCGGAGCGTCGCCCGCGACCTTCTGGATCGTGGCCAGGGCCGCCTTCGTCGACGGCGTCTCGCCGGCCACGAACGCGTCGACCACGTGCAGCAGGCCGTTGCGGGCCCGGTCCGAGAGGGCACCGCGCAGGGCGGCGGCCTTCATCTTCTTCGGGGTCCGCTGGCTGTAGTCACGCGGCTGCGGGCCGTGGACGACGCCACCGCCGGCGAACTGCGGCGCGCGGATCGAGCCCTGACGGGCGCGACCGGTGCCCTTCTGCTTGTACGGCTTCTTGCCGCCACCGGCGACCTCACCGCGACGCTTCGTCTTGTGCGTGCCCTGGCGCGCGGCGGCCAGCTGGGCCACCACGACCTGGTGCATCAGCGAGATGTTCGCCTGCACGTCGAAGATCTCGGCGGGCAGCTCGACCGAGCCGGCCTTGGCGCCCTCAGCACTGATCACGTCAACCGTGGTCACTTCGAGGCACCACCCTTCTTCTTCGTCTTCGCGGCGCTACGAACGAGCACCAGCGCACCCTTGGGGCCCGGGATGGCGCCCTTCACGAGCAGCAGGTTGTTCTCGGCGTCGATGGCGTGCACGGTGAGGCCGGGCGCGGTGTAGCGCACGCCACCCATGCGGCCGGCCATGCGGACGCCCTTGAACACGCGACCCGGCGTGGCGCACGCGCCGATCGAACCGGGCGAGCGGTGCTTGCGCTCGACGCCGTGGCTGGCCTTGAGGCCGTGGAAGCCGTGGCGCTTCATGACACCGGCGAAGCCCTTGCCCTTGGTCTTGCCCGTCACGTCGATGGCCTGACCGGCCGCGAACGTGGAGACGGTGACCTCCTGGCCGAGCTCGTACGAGCCGGCGTCGGTGGTGCGCAGCTCGACGATGTGACGACGGGGCGCGACGTTCGCCTTGGCGAAGTGGCCCGCCTTGGGCTGGCTCACCTTGCGCGGGTTGATCGCGCCGAAAGCCAGCTGGACGGCCTCGTAGCCGTCCTTCTCAGTGGTACGAACCTGGGTGACGACGCACGGGCCGGCCTGCACCACGGTCACGGGGACGACTTTGTTGTTGTCCCAGACCTGAGTCATGCCGAGCTTGGCGCCCAGGATGCCCTTAACTTGCCTGTCCATCAGTCCGGTCCCTACAGCTTGATCTCGATGTCGACGCCTGCCGGCAGATCGAGTCGCATGAGCGAGTCGACCGTCTTCGGGGTCGGGTCGATGATGTCGATCAGACGCTTGTGCGTGCGCATCTCGAAGTGCTCGCGCGAGTCCTTGTACTTGTGCGGCGAACGGATCACGCAGAAACGGTTGATCTCCGTGGGCAGTGGCACCGGCCCTGCGACCTGAGCACCCGTACGGGTCACCGTCTCGACGATCTTCCGTGCCGAGGAATCGACGACCTCGTGGTCGTAGGCCTTGAGCCGGATGCGGATCTTCTGTCCCGCCATGGTGGCTTCTGTTTCCTTCTCTCAAGCCGCTACCTGCGGCGGCAGACGGTGGGGCCTGCCCCCTGTCCGACCCCCGCGGTCGGGCGTGTCGCGCGCTGAACCAGACTGATTCCCTATTAAAAGGTCATTTGCCTTGGCTCAACGGGCATCACGCCCGATCACAGGAGCTTCACGTCAGAGGCCCGAAGACCCCCACGTCACGCGACGCGGCACACGCACGGGGCGCGACCGGTCGCAACGCAACCTGTTCATTATGCCGTATCGGGTACGGCATTGTGAAATCAGGGTGCCTAGGCTCACTAAAACGGGCCCGGCCTGCGTACATGTAAAGGTGCGGGCGCCCCGCCCGAGAGCGGGGCGCCCGCGGAGATCACTTGGTGATCTTGGTGACTCGGCCGGCACCGACCGTGCGGCCACCCTCGCGGATCGCGAAACGGAGGGTCTCCTCCATGGCGATCGGCTGGATGAGCTTCACGGACATCTCGACGTTGTCGCCGGGCATGACCATCTCGGTGCCCTCGGGCAGCGTGACGACACCGGTGACGTCGGTGGTGCGGAAGTAGAACTGCGGCCGGTAGTTCTGGAAGAACGGGGTGTGACGGCCACCCTCCTCCTTGGAGAGGATGTAGACCGACGCCTCGAACTCCGTGTGCGGGGTGGTCGTGCCGGGCTTGACCACGACCATGCCGCGCTCGACGTCCTCGCGCTTGATGCCACGCAGCAGCAGACCGACGTTCTCACCCGCGCGGGCCTCGTCGAGCAGCTTGCGGAACATCTCGATGCCGGTGCAGGTGGTCTTCATCGACTTCTCGCGAATACCGACGATCTCGACCTCCTCGTTCGGCTTGAGGATGCCGCGCTCGGCGCGACCGGTGACGACGGTGCCACGACCGGTGATCGTGAAAACGTCCTCGATCGGCATGAGGAACGGCTTGTCGACCTCACGCTCGGGCTGCGGGATCGCGGAGTCGACCGCGTCCATCAGGCCCATGAGCGCCTCGGACCACTTCGGGTCGCCCTCGAGCGCCTTCAGCGCGGAGACCCGGACGACCGGCAGGTCGTCACCCGGGTACTCCTGGTTCGACAGCAGCTCGCGGATCTCGAGCTCGACCAGCTCCAGCAGCTCCTCATCGTCGACCATGTCGCTCTTGTTGAGCGCCACGACGATGTAGGGCACGCCGACCTGACGGGCGAGCAGCACGTGCTCGCGGGTCTGCGGCATCGGGCCGTCGGTAGCGGCGACCACCAGGATCGCGCCGTCCATCTGGGCGGCACCGGTGATCATGTTCTTGATGTAGTCAGCGTGACCCGGGCAGTCAACGTGCGCGTAGTGCCGGCTCTCGGTCTGGTACTCGACGTGCGCGATGGAGATCGTGATACCACGAGCCTTCTCCTCCGGCGCCTTGTCGATCTCATCGAAAGGGGTGTACGGGTTGAGTGCCGGGAACTTGTCGTGCAGGACCTTAGTGATGGCCGCCGTCAGCGTCGTCTTACCGTGGTCGATGTGACCAATGGTGCCGATGTTGACGTGCGGCTTAGTCCGCTCGAACTTCGCCTTCGCCACTGGTGTCCTCCTGTGGACTGTTGGTTCGTTCGCCCGACGGCGCCGAGGCGGCGCTTAGGACCTTTGCCCGCCGGGGTCGCCGGCGCTTTCTTGCTGTGCTGAGACCGTGGGGAGCTCAGCCGTGGGGGGGGGGGGGGGGGGGCCCCCCCCCCCCCCCCGCGCCCCACCCAGGGCGGCGCGGAGGGTAAAAGAGA
>NZ_ML769325.1:21125-80599 GCF_009720365.1 Catellatospora paridis
TTGTGGGGGGTGGTGCCCGGGGGGGCCCCCGCGGGGGGGCGCGGCCGCGCCGCCCCCCCCCCACCACCGCGGTCACTCTCCGGTGGCCTTAGCGATGATCTCCTTCGCCACGTTCTGCGGAACCTCGGCGTAGGAGTCGAATACCATGCTGTAGCTAGCCCGGCCTTGAGTCTTCGACCGCAGGTCGCCGACGTAGCCGAACATCTCCGACAGCGGCACCAGGGCGCGGACGACGCGGGCGCCGCTACGCTCCTCCATCGCCTGGATGATGCCACGGCGGGAGTTCAGGTCGCCGATGACGTCACCCATGTTGTCCTCGGGGGTGACGACCTCGACTGCCATCATCGGCTCGAGGATCGCCGGGTCGGCCTTGCGGGCCGCTTCCTTCAGCGCCATCGAACCGGCGATCTTGAACGCCATTTCCGACGAGTCGACCTCGTGGTACTTACCGTCGAGCAGCGTCAGCTTGACACCGACCAGCGGGTACCCCGCGAGCACGCCGTACTGCATCGCGTCCTGGGCGCCGGCATCGATCGAAGGGATGTACTCCTTCGGGATGCGGCCACCGGTGACGGCGTTGACGAACTCGTACTGCGCCGGGGCGTCCAGCGGCAGCGGCGCGAGGCCGATGAGCACGCTCGCGTACTGGCCCGAACCACCGGTCTGCTTCTTGTGGGTGTACTCGAGCTTGTCCACCGTGCGGCGGATCGTCTCGCGGTACGCCACCTGCGGCTTGCCGACGTTGGCCTCGACGTTGAACTCGCGCTTCATGCGGTCGACGAGGATCTCCAGGTGGAGCTCGCCCATGCCGGAGATGACCGTCTGACCGGTCTCCTCGTCCAGCTTCACGCGGAAGGTCGGGTCCTCCTCGGCGAGCTTCTGGATCGCGACGCCCAGCTTCTCCTGGTCGGCCTTCGTCTTCGGCTCGATCGCCACCGAGATGACCGGGTCCGGGAAGGTCATCGACTCCAGGATCACCGGGTGCGCCGGGTCGGACAGCGTGTCGCCGGTGGTGGTCTGCTTGAGACCCTGCACGGCGATGATGTCGCCCGCGAACGCCTGGGGGCGCTCCTCGCGCTTGTTGGCGTGCATCTGGTAGATCTTCCCGACCCGCTCCTTGCGGTCCTTGGTCGAGTTGATCACCGCGGTGCCCGAGTCGAGCGTGCCCGAGTAGACGCGCACGTAGGTCAGCTTGCCCAGGTGCTTGTCAGTCTGGATCTTGAACGCCAGGCCGGAGAACGGCTCGGTCGAGTCGGCGTGCCGCGCGACCGGGGTCTCCCCGTCCATCAGCGTGCCGTCGATGGCCGGGATGTCCAGCGGCGACGGCAGGAAGTCGATGACCGCGTCCAGCATCGGCTGCACGCCCTTGTTCTTGAAGGCGGAGCCGCAGACGACCGGGTTCAGCTTGTCGGCGATGGTGGCGCGACGGATCGCGGCCTTGAGCACGTCGACGGTGAACTCGGCACCCTCGAGGTAGCCCTCCATGATCGAGTCGTCGGCCTCGGACAGGGTCTCGAGCAGCTTGACGCGCCACTCGTTGGCCTGCTCGACGAGGTTCTCCGGGATCTCCTCGATCGCGTAGTCCTCGCCCTTCTGGGTCTCGCCGCGCCAGGTGAGCGCGCGCATGCCCAGCAGGTCCACGACACCGATGTGGTCGCCCTCGAGACCGATCGGGATCTGCAGCACCAGCGGGGTCGCGTTGAGGCGCGTGATCATCATGTCGACGCAGCGGAAGAAGTCCGCACCGGTGCGGTCCAGCTTGTTGACGAAGCACATACGCGGCACGTTGTACTTGTCGGCCTGGCGCCACACGTTCTCGGTCTGCGGCTCCACGCCGGCCACACCGTCGTAGACGGCCACGGCACCGTCGAGCACGCGCAGCGAACGCTCCACCTCGACGGTGAAGTCGACGTGGCCGGGCGTGTCGATGATCTGGATCGTGTGGCCCTTCCACTCACACTTGGTAGCAGCGGAGGTGATGGTGATACCACGCTCCTGCTCCTGCTCCATCCAGTCCATGACGGCAGCGCCCTCGTGAACCTCACCGATCTTGTGCGTGATGCCGGTGTAGAACAGGATCCGCTCGGTGGTGGTGGTCTTACCGGCGTCGATGTGCGCCATGATGCCGATGTTGCGGGTAGTGGCGAGGGCGGCGTCTACGGCGGCCACTTCACGATCCTTTCGGAGTGGGACTCAGTCCCGGAAAGTCAAGGTTGTGGAGCCGGAACCGACGGATCGGCCCGGCTCCACGTGGTTCACCAGCGGTAGTGCGCGAAGGCCTTGTTGGACTCGGCCATCTTGTGCGTGTCCTCGCGACGCTTGACAGCGGCGCCCAGACCGTTGCTGGCGTCGAGCAGCTCGTTCATGAGCCGCTCGATCATGGTCTTCTCGCGGCGGGCGCGGGAGTACGTCACCAGCCAGCGCAGACCCAGCGTGGTCGCGCGGACCGGGCGGACCTCCACCGGCACCTGGTAGGTCGCGCCACCGACACGGCGGCTGCGGACCTCGAGGGTCGGCTTCACGTTGTCCATGGCGCGCTTGAGCGTCACCACGGGGTCGGTGCCGGTCTTCTCGCGGCAGCCCTCGAGCGCGCCGTACACGACACGCTCGGCCAGCTGGCGCTTGCCGGCCAGCAGGATCTTGTTGACCAGCTGGGTGACCAGCGGCGAGTTGTACACCGGGTCAGCGGCCAGCGGCCGACGCGGAGCGGGGCCCTTACGAGGCATTACTTCTTCCCTTCCTTGACCAGCTTCGCGCCGTAGCGGCTACGCGCCTGCTTGCGGTTACGCACACCCTGGGTGTCGAGCGAACCGCGAATGATCTTGTAGCGCACGCCGGGCAGGTCCTTCACACGGCCGCCGCGAACGAGCACGATCGAGTGCTCCTGCAGGTTGTGGCCGACACCCGGGATGTACGCGGTGACCTCGATCTGGCTGCTCAGCTTGACGCGAGCGACCTTCCGCAGTGCCGAGTTCGGCTTCTTGGGCGTCGTGGTGTACACACGCGTGCACACACCGCGCCGCTGGGGGCTCCCCTTCAGCGCCGGCGTCTTGGTCTTGCTCGTCTTCGCCTGGCGGCCCTTGCGGACCAGCTGCTGGATTGTGGGCACCGGTGTTCTCCGCTCCCTTTTGCTTCCTCTCCGCGGCTTCGCGCCGCGGAAACTTATGTGTGGCCGTGGCCGCGAATGCGGCCCGAACTGCTGCGATCGGCGCTGTCTCGGAATGATTCCGCGACAAGTGCCGACCCCCGCGGTCGGGCGTGTCGTCCGGCGCACGGGCCCGGCGGCTCGATTTCTCGAGCTGTCGGAGTCTGTCGTTGTCGTGGTGCTACGGGCCGCCCGACCAGTGGTCGGACCTCTCCCGCTCGGCGCACGCACGAGGGGCCCGGGCAAGCCCGGGCACGAGGGGAAAGAGTACCGAACCGATGGCCCACTGGTCAAAACGGGGTGACCCGACCCCTCGTCGATGCGAGGCAACCAGTCGTTCCGAGCAACCAGCCCGCCGTCAGTGCGAACTCCGACAGCCAGTCTACCTCTTCGATTCCCGGGGCCCGAACGGGATACCGCACCGTGAGGTAGCTCGCACCGGCAGGCTCCCTGGCGAACGGCCGTACGGCGCAGCGCGGCGGCCGCCGAACGGCCTCAGCGGGCGCTGAGCACGATCGCGGTGAGCAGACCCACCGCGGCCAGCAGCAGGCCCGCCGCGCCGCACACCAGGCCGGCGATCGCCACCCCGCGGCCGGTCATGTTGCCCGCGGCCAGCCGGATCTGGCGCATCCCGAGCCAGCCGAGCAGCACCCCCGCCGCTCCGAGCAGGATCGCCAGCGCCGCGAACGCGCCGGCGACCAGCCCGCCCCAGCCCTGCTGCGCGCCTGCCACGCCGAAGCACCACACCGTCAGCGACACCAGCACCGAGCCGACCCCGGCCACCAGCGCGCTGGCCGCCACGCCCGAGGCGGTCTTCGGCGCGCCCAGCACCGCCAGCCCGTACGGCGTGCCCGGCACGACCTCGACCCGCACCGGCGGCGGGTAGTTCACCGGCTGCGGCCCGGCCACCGGCGGCGGACCCGCGACCGGCGGCTGCTGCACCGGCGGCCACTGCGGCGTGGACGGCTGCTGGCTCGCCGGGAGCCCGGCCGGCCACTGCGGCGCGGGCGGCTGCTGGCCCGACGACGGCCACTGCGGCACCGGAGGCTGCTGATAGGTCACGTCGCCGATCCTGCCACGCCTCGCCCACCCCGCGCCCGCCAAGGCGGCTGCCGCCGCCAGGACGGCCCGCCGGCCGGGTCAGTCGACGGTGGGCGGGAAGTCCTGGGTGCCGAAGCGCACCCCGCGCAGGAACAGCCACACGGTCAGCGCGACCAGGCTCAGGCCGGCCAGGACCAGGCCGAGCCAGGCCAGCCGCTCCGCCCAGCGCACCCGGCCGGCGCCGGTGCGCCAGCCCTCCCCCGTCCTCAGCTCCTCGCGGGCCTGGCGGGCCAGCGCCAGGGCGATCGTGGCCGGCACGATCCCGCCCACGGCCGGGCCGGTCACCGCGGCCAGCAGGCCGAGCCCGAACGCGGCGGTGGCCTTGCTGTCGGCGACCGGTTCCGGATCAGCCGGATCCCGGTCGGCCCCGGACACGAAAACGGCGTCCCCCATGCCGTGTAAACGACACGGGGGACGCCGTGATCTCACTTCAAGCGATTACCGGTACGACCCGAAGTCGAAGTCGTCCAGCGGCACCGCGACACCCGACGCCGGGCCGAAGCCGTAGTCGGTCTCGCCGTACGAGGTCATCGAGTAGACCTTGGCCTTCGCCTCCTCGGTCGGCTCCACCCGGACGTTGCGGTACTTGCTGATGCCGGTACCCGCCGGGATGAGCTTGCCGATGATGACGTTCTCCTTGAGACCGATGAGCGAGTCACTGCGCGCGTTGATCGCCGCATCGGTGAGCACCCGGGTCGTCTCCTGGAAGGAGGCGGCCGAGAGCCACGACTCGGTGGCCAGCGACGCCTTGGTGATACCCATCAGCACCGGCCGGCCGGCCGCGGGCTCGCCGCCCTCGGAGACCAGGCGGCGGTTCTCGCCCTCGAACTGCGCACGGTCGACCAGCACACCCGGCAGGAACTCGGTCGCGCCGGAGTCGATGATCGTCACGCGCTTGAGCATCTGGCGGATGATGATCTCGATGTGCTTGTCATGGATCATCACACCCTGCGAGCGGTAGACCTCCTGGACCTCATTGGTCAGGTGGACCTGGACCGCGCGCGGGCCCATGATGCGCAGCAGCTCGTGCGGGTCGATGGTGCCCTCGGTGAGCTTCTCGCCGACCTCCACGTGCGAGCCGTCGTGCACCCGCAGCTTCACCCGGTTCGAGATCTTGTCGTGGACGATCTCCTCGCTGCCGTCGTCCGGCACGATGATGATCTTCTTCGACCGGTCGCCCGCCTCGATCCGGATGCGTCCCGGAGTGTCCGCGATCGGCGCCTTGCCCTTGGGCACACGCGCCTCGAAGATCTCCTGGACACGGGGCAGACCCTGGGTGATGTCCTCACCCGAGGCCGCACCACCGGTGTGGAAGGTACGCATCGTCAGCTGCGTGCCCGGCTCACCGATCGACTGGGCCGCGATGATGCCGACGGCCTCGCCGACGTCCACCAGCTTGCCGGTCGGCAGCGAACGGCCGTAGCAGGCCGCGCAGACGCCCAGCTTGGACTCGCAGGTGAGCACGGACCGCACCCGCACGCCCTCGATGCCGGCCTTGACCAGCTTCTCGACGACGATCGAGTTGAGGTCGGTGCCGCGGGCCGCGACGAGGTTGCCGGACGGGTCCGACATGTCCTCGGCCAGGGTGCGGGCGTGCGCGCCGGTCTCGGCGTGCTCGTGCACCGACAGCACACCGTCGTGGCGCGAACCGATCTGCATCGGGATCGCCCGGTCGGTGCCGCAGTCGTCCTCGCGGATGATCACGTCCTGCGAGACGTCCACCAGACGACGGGTCAGGTAACCCGAGTCGGCGGTACGCAGCGCGGTGTCGGCCAGACCCTTGCGGGCACCGTGCGTGGAGATGAAGTACTCCAGCACGCTCAGGCCCTCGCGGTACGAGGACTTGATCGGACGCGGGATGATCTCACCCTTGGGGTTCGCCACCAGACCACGGATCGCCGCGATCTGACGCAGCTGCAGCATGTTGCCTCGAGCGCCCGAGTGGATCATGCGCCACAGCGGGTTCTCCAGCGGCAGAGCGGTCTCGAGCTCCTTGGCCACCTCGTTGGTCGCCTTGGTCCACAGCTCGATCAGCTCGCCGCGGCGCTCCTCGGCGGTCATCAGACCACGCTGGTACTGCTTGTCGAAGCGCTCGGCCTCCTTCTCGTACCGCTCAAGGATCTGGCCCTTGCGCGGCGGCGAGATGACGTCCTCCATGCCGATGGTGACGCCGGACCAGGTGGCCCAGTGGAAGCCGGCCTCCTTCAGCGCGTCCAGCGTCGCCGCCAGGGCGACCTTCGGGTAGCGCTCGGCCAGGTCGTTCACGATGGCCGAGAGCTGGCCCTTGCGGACCTCGTGGTTGACGAAGCGGTAGCCCACCGGGAGGGTCTCGTTGAAGAGCACCCGGCCCAGCGTGGTGTCCAGGATGACCTGCTCGGTCGGCTCCCAGCCCTCGGGCGCCTCCCAGACCGGCCCGGCCGGGCCGTTGTCCACCGAGGTGATGCCCTTGAGCCGGATCCGCACCGGCGCCTGCAGGTGCAGCTCGCCGTTGTCGAAGGCCATCATGGCCTCGGCCTCGGAGCTGAACACGCGACCCTCGCCCAGCATGTTCGGGCGGGTGTGGGTCAGGTGGTACAGCCCGATGATCATGTCCTGGGTGGGCATGGTCACCGGCTTGCCGTCGGCCGGCTTGAGGATGTTGTTGCTGGACAGCATCAGGATCCGCGCCTCGGCCTGGGCCTCGGCGGACAGCGGCACGTGCACGGCCATCTGGTCACCGTCGAAGTCCGCGTTGAAGGCGGTGCAGACGAGCGGGTGGATCTGGATGGCCTTGCCCTCGACCAGCTGCGGCTCGAACGCCTGGATGCCCAGACGGTGCAGGGTGGGTGCACGGTTGAGCAGCACCGGGTGCTCGGTGATGACCTCTTCCAGCACGTCCCACACGACCGGACGCTGACGCTCGACCATGCGCTTGGCCGACTTGATGTTCTGGGCGTGGTTCAGGTCGACCAGCCGCTTCATCACGAACGGCTTGAACAGCTCCAGCGCCATCTGCTTGGGCAGACCGCACTGGTGCAGCTTCAGCCGCGGGCCGACGACGATGACGGAACGGCCCGAGTAGTCCACGCGCTTGCCGAGCAGGTTCTGACGGAACCGGCCCTGCTTGCCCTTGAGCATGTCGGACAGCGACTTGAGCGGGCGGTTGCCCGGACCCGTCACCGGACGGCCACGGCGGCCGTTGTCGAACAGTGCGTCGACGGCCTCCTGCAGCATCCGCTTCTCGTTGTTCACGATGATCTCGGGCGCGCCGAGGTCGATCAGGCGCTTGAGGCGGTTGTTGCGGTTGATGACCCGGCGGTACAGGTCGTTCAAGTCGCTGGTCGCGAAGCGGCCGCCGTCGAGCTGCACCATCGGGCGCAGGTCCGGCGGGATGACCGGGACGCAGTCCAGCACCATGCCCAGCGGCGAGTTGCCGGTGGCCAGGAACGCGGCCACGACCTTGAGCCGCTTGAGCGCGCGCAGCTTGCGCTGGCCCTTGCCCGAGCGGATCGTCTCGCGCAGGAACTCGGCCTCGGCCTCGAGGTCCATGTTCTGCACGAGGGCCTTGATGGCCTCGGCGCCCATGCCGCCGGTGAAGTACTCGCCGAAGCGGTCGCGCAGCTCGCGGTAGAGCAGCTCGTCCGTGACCAGCTGCTTGGAGTCGAGCTTGCGGAACGTGTCCAGCACCTCGTCCAGGCGGTCGATCTCGCGCTGCGCCTTGTCGCGGATCTGGCGCATCTCGCGCTCGCCAGCCTCCTTGACCTTGCGGCGCACGTCCGCCTTGGCACCTTCGGCCTCGAGCTCGGCCAGGTCGGCCTCGAGCTTGACGGCGCGCTTCTCGATCTCGGCGTCGCGGGCGTTCTCGGCCTGCCGCTTCTCGGCGAAGATCTCGTTCTCGACGGTGGTCATGTCGCGGTGACGCGCCTCGGCGTCCACGCTCGTGATCACGTACGAGGCGAAGTAAATGATCTTCTCAAGGTCCTTCGGGGCGAGGTCCAGCAGGTAACCCAGCCGGCTCGGCACGCCCTTGAAGTACCAGATGTGGGTGACCGCGGCGGCGAGCTCGATGTGGCCCATCCGCTCACGACGCACCTTGGAACGGGTCACCTCGACGCCGCAGCGCTCACAGACGATGCCCTTGAAGCGGACCCGCTTGTACTTGCCGCAGTAGCACTCCCAGTCCCGCTGAGGGCCGAAGATCTTCTCGCAGAAGAGTCCGTCCTTCTCGGGCTTCAGGGTGCGGTAGTTGATCGTCTCGGGCTTCTTGACCTCGCCGTGCGACCAGCGCCGGATGTCTTCAGCACCTGCCAGGCCGATCCGAAGCTCATCGAAGAAGTTAACGTCGAGCACGTTGTATGTCCCTCTTTGCTCGTGTCTTCATCAGTGTCAGTTGATGGCGGAGGCGTCCTCCACACGCCGGAGCGCGCGGAGGACGCCTTTTACATCAGACTTCCTCGACGCTGCTCGGCTCCCGCCGGGACAGATCGATACCGAGCTCCTCCGCCGCCCGGAACACCTCGTCGTCGGTCTCGCGCATCTCCAGGGCCACACCGTCGCTGGACAGCACCTCGACGTTCAGGCACAGCGACTGCAGTTCCTTGAGCAGCACCTTGAACGACTCGGGGATGCCCGGCTCGGGGATGTTCTCGCCCTTGACGATGGCCTCGTAGACCTTCACACGACCCAGCACGTCGTCGGACTTGATGGTGAGCAGCTCCTGCAGCGCGTAAGCCGCGCCGTAGGCCTGCATCGCCCAGCACTCCATCTCGCCGAACCGCTGACCACCGAACTGCGCCTTACCACCCAGCGGCTGCTGCGTGATCATCGAGTACGGGCCGGTCGACCGAGCGTGGATCTTGTCGTCGACCAGGTGGTTCAGCTTCAGGATGTACATGTAGCCGACCGAGATCGGGTCCGGCAGCGGCTCACCCGAGCGGCCGTCGAACAGTTTGGCCTTGCCCGACTCGCCGATCAGCTGGGTGCCGTCGCGGTTGGGCAGGGTGCTGCCGAGCAGACCGGCGATCTCGTCGTCGTGCGCGCCGTCGAAGACCGGGGTGGCCACGTTCGTGTTGGCCTCGGCCTCGTGCGCGCCGATCGAGCGCAGCGCCTTCTTCCACTCGGCGTCGTCGCCCGTGACCTTCCAGCCGGTCTTCGCGACCCAGCCCAGGTGGACCTCGAGAACCTGGCCGATGTTCATTCGACCGGGCACGCCCAGCGGGTTGAGCACGATGTCGACCGGGGTGCCGTCCTCGAGGAACGGCATGTCCTCGACCGGAAGGATCTTGGAGATGACACCCTTGTTGCCGTGGCGGCCGGCGAGCTTGTCACCGTCCTGGATCTTGCGCTTCTGGGCGACGTACACCCGGACCAGCTCGTTGACGCCCGGGGGCAGCTCGTCGCCGTCCTCGCGGGAGAACGTGCGCACACCGATGACCGTGCCGGTCTCGCCGTGCGGCACCTTCAGCGAGGTGTCACGGACCTCGCGCG
Organism: Catellatospora paridis; assembly: GCF_009720365.1. Taxonomy (GTDB): domain Bacteria; phylum Actinomycetota; class Actinomycetes; order Mycobacteriales; family Micromonosporaceae; genus Catellatospora; species Catellatospora paridis. The sequence continues at coordinate 30,838 of NZ_ML769325.1, forward strand.
CCTTCTCACCGAAGATCGCGCGGAGCAGCCGCTCCTCCGGGGTCAGCTCGGTCTCGCCCTTGGGCGTGACCTTGCCGACCAGGATGTCGCCCGGCACGACCTCGGCGCCGATCCGGATGATGCCCCGCTCGTCCAGGTCCGCCAGCATCTCTTCGCTGACGTTCGGGATGTCGCGGGTGATCTCCTCCGGGCCCAGCTTGGTGTCGCGGGCGTCGACCTCGTGCTCCTCGATGTGAATCGAGGTGAGCACGTCCTCCTGCACCAGACGCTGGGACAGGATGATCGCGTCCTCGTAGTTGTGGCCCTCCCACGGCATGAAGGCGACCAGCAGGTTGCGGCCGAGCGCCATCTCACCGTTGTCGGTACACGGGCCGTCGGCGATGACCTGACCGGCCTCGACGCGGGCGCCCTCCGGGACCACCGGCTTCTGGTTCACGCACGAGCCCGAGTTGGACCGGCGGAACTTGTGCAGCAGGTAGGTCCGGCGGAAGCCGTCGTCCTGGTGCACGGTGATGTAGTCCGCGCACAGGTCCTCGACCACACCGCCGACCTCGGCCACGACCACGTCGCCGGCGTCGGTCGCGGCACGGTACTCCATACCCGTGCCGACCAGCGGGGCCTCGGCCTTGACCAGCGGCACCGCCTGACGCTGCATGTTCGCGCCCATGAGGGCACGGTTGGCGTCGTCGTGCTCGAGGAACGGGATCATCGCGGTCGCGACGGACACCATCTGCCGCGGCGACACGTCCATGTAGTCGACCTGTGCCGGCGGCACGTAGTCGACCTCACCGCCCTTACGGCGGACCAGGACGCGGTCCTCGGCGAAGTGGCCGTCACCCATCAGCACAGCGTTGGCCTGTGCCTTGATGTAACGGTCCTCCTCGTCCGCGGTCAGGTAGTCGATCTGGTCGGTGACCCGGCCCTCGACGACCTTGCGGTACGGCGTCTCGACGAAACCGAACGGGTTGACCCGCGCGAACGTCGACAGCGCGCCGATCAGGCCGATGTTCGGGCCTTCCGGCGTCTCGATCGGGCACATCCGGCCGTAGTGCGACGGGTGCACGTCACGGACCTCGAAGCCGGCGCGGTCACGCGACAGACCACCCGGGCCGAGCGCCGACAGGCGGCGACGGTGGGTCAGACCCGCGAGCGGGTTGGTCTGGTCCATGAACTGCGACAGCTGCGACGTGCCGAAGAACTCCTTGATCGCAGCCACCACGGGGCGGATGTTGATCAGGGTCTGCGGCGTGATCGCCTCGACGTCCTGCGTGGTCATGCGCTCACGCACGACGCGCTCCATGCGGGAGAGACCGACCCGAACCTGGTTCTGGATCAGCTCGCCGACGGTGCGCAGACGACGGTTGCCGAAGTGGTCGATGTCGTCGGCCTCGTAGCCGTCCTCACCCGCGTGCAGGCGGGCCAGGTACTCCACGGTGGCGACGATGTCGTCCTCGGTCAGCGTTCCCGTCGTGATCGGGATCTCGAGCTCGAGCTTCTTGTTGAACTTGTAACGCCCGACCTTGGCTACGTCGTACCGCTTCGGGTTGAAGAAGAGGTTGTCGAGCAGGGTCTGGGCGTTCTCGCGCGTCGGCGGCTCGCCAGGGCGCAGCTTGCGGTAGATGTCGAGAAGGGCCTCGTCCTGACCGGCGATGTGGTCCTTCTCGAGGGTCGTCATCAACAGCTCGGACCACGCGAAGCGCTCGCGGATCTGGTCGTTGGTCCAACCGATCGCCTTCAGCAGGACGGTGACGGCCTGCCGGCGCTTGCGGTCGATACGCACACCGACCGTGTCGCGCTTGTCGATGTCGAACTCCAGCCAGGCACCCCGGCTGGGGATGACCTTGACGCTGGAGAGATCGCGGTCGGAGGTCTTGTCCGGCTCCTTGGAGAAGTACACGCCAGGAGAGCGGACGAGCTGACTCACGACGATGCGCTCGGTGCCGTTGATGATGAAGGTGCCCTTCGGCGTCATCATCGGGAAGTCACCCATGAACACGGTCTGGCTCTTGATCTCGCCAGTCGAGTTGTTGGTGAACTCCGCGGTCACGAACAGCGGCGCGCAGTAGGTGAGGTCCTTCTCCTTGCACTCCTCGATGGAGGCCTTGACCTCGTCGAAGCGCGGGTCGGAGAAGCTGAGCGACATGGTGCCGGAGAAGTCCTCGATCGGGCTGATCTCTTCGAGGATCTCCGCGAGCCCGGAGCGGGCGTCTGCCAGAGCCGACGAACGGGACTGCCAGGACTCATTGCCGACAAGCCAGTCAAAAGACTCGGTTTGGATAGCGAGCAGATTGGGTACTTCGAGGTGTTCGGTGATCCTGCCGAAGGAGATCCGGCGGGGAGCGAACGCGCTCGACGATCGACTGGTCTTCGCAGGGCGGGAGGCTGCCAAGATACGTCCTTCCGAGGACCGGTGGTGCAACGGCCGTTACGCGAGCAACCCGACAACCCCTGGTCCAGAGCCGACGTCAAAAGACAACCGGCATTCCGGGCAGGGGGAAAGTCGAAGGGCAGCGCAAACTAGCACTGTAGCAGAAGCACCGACCGCTGTCGAGTCCCCACGGCAGGCTTCCGCAGAACGTGTCCTGGACCACCTTCAGATCGGTGTCAACCACGCTCTGTACCCCGGCCGCTACGTACTCGGAAGGTCGTACTGAAGAAAGACTGCCTGGCGTCGTCGTTCACGTCAAGACCCGGCGACGTCTTCCAGTGTCCAACACTGCGTCAAGTTCGCATCACTACGCGTTTGCGCAGCAAGAACAAGGGGCGGACATCCAGTGGATGCCCGCCCCTCGATGCGGTCACGCTCTTGGCGTAAAGCCCGGCGTGACCTCAGATCACTTGAGGGTGACCTTGGCGCCCTCGGCCTCGAGCTTCGCCTTGGCCTTCTCGGCGGTCTCCTTGTTGGCCTTCTCGATGATGGCCTTCGGCGCGGCCTCGACCACGTCCTTGGCCTCCTTCAGGCCCAGGCCGGTCAGCTCACGCACGACCTTGATGACCTGGATCTTCTTGCCACCGTCGGACTCGAGGACGACGTCGAACTCGTCCTTCTCCTCGACCTCGACCGGAGCGGCCGGGCCACCCGGGGCAGCGACGGCCATCGGCGCGGCGGCCTTGACGTCGAAGGTGTCCTCGAACTGCTTCACGAACTCGGAGAGCTCGATCAGGGTCATCTCCTTGAACGCGTCGAGGAGTTCGGTGCTGCTCAGCTTCGCCATGTCAGGCGTCCTTTCGTTTCGGGTCTACATGCCGCGGCAGACAGCCGCGAGCTGGTTGGTTCGGACGACGTCGACGCCGGTCAGGCGTCGGCGCCCTCCTTCTCGCGCTTGTCCTGCAGAGCGGCGACCGTACGGACGGCCTGCGCCAGCGGGGCCTGGAAGAGCGCCGCGGCGTTGCTCATGCTTGCCTTCATCGCGCCGGCCAGCTTGGCCAGCAGGACCTCACGGGACTCGAGGTCGGCGAGCTTCGCGACCTCAGCCGCGGTGATCGCCTTGCCCTCGAAGACGCCGCCCTTGATGACGAGCAGCGGGTTCGCCTTCGCGAACTCCTTCAGGCCCTTCGCGGCCTCGACGACATCGCCGGAGACGAAGGCGAGCGCGGTAGGACCGGTGAACAGAGCGTCGAGACCGGTCAGACCGGCGTCGGTCGCGGCGCGCTTGGCAAGCGTGTTCTTGGCAACGGTGTACTCGGCACCGCCCAGCGAACGACGCAGCTCGGTCAGCTGCTTCACGGTCAGGCCGCGGTACTCGGTGAGCACCGTGGCGTTGGACTCGCGGAAGCGCTCGGTGAGCTCCGCAACACTGCCGGCCTTGTCGGCACGGATCTTGTCCGCCATGTCCCCTCCTCTCTCGTACTCCAGGCTGGTCTCGCGGGACCCGGCGTTCGACAGGAGCGGACAAACAAAACGCCCCGGCGCAGGGCGCACGGGGCTTGGCACGGCACGAGGCCGGCAGGCTCACCGTTCTTCCCTGCGCGGGCCGCCCGTGGGTCCGCTCGTTGCCGAGCGACGGGGCCTTCGATCATGCTCCGGAGTGATCCGGATCAGATGACCAGCGGTCTTTGGGTGGAACTGTTGACAGGAACGATACGTGACCTGTTGGACGCCCGCCAAATCGGGGTGGTGTGACCTGTCTTGTATCAACCCCTTGACACAAATAGCCGCGATGTCGTCCCCTTGTATCAACCAGACGATACAAGGGGACATGATGACCATCGCCGGAAGATGTCGGATCACCGGTTTCGCCGTCGGTGTGGGGATCGCGTTCGGGCTCGCCCACACCTACCTGTTCGACCTGGCGCCGGTGGGGCTGGCCCTCCCGTTCGCCATCGGCGTCCTCGCCGGCCAGCTCGCCTCGCCCCGGCGCGCCGCCGGCCGGGGCATGGCCAGCCTGCGCACCCGCCGGATCCGCGACTACGTCCCGCGCGACGGCGTGGTCGCCATCGGCGTCATGGCCGTGGCACTGCTGCTCGCGTCCGTCTACCCCGCCCCGCCCGCGCCCAGCGCGGAGATCCGTTACTTCGGCACCGCCGCCCCGGTGACCCTGACCTCGACGCTGGCGACCCTGGCCGTCCTCGGCCTGCTGACCTGGCTGGCTGTGTGGGCCCTGGTGCGCAGCCCGCAGGCCGGTGCCGACGAGACGGAGCACGCCGCCGACGAGGTGTGGCGGCGCACGACCGTGAACACGATCGTCACCGCCTGCGCGACCTGCTACGCGGCCGTCTTCACCGCGTGCGCGTTCTGGTTCGCGCAGGCCCAGCTCGACTGGCGGGGCGGCGGGACGCCCGCGGCCGGGTACGTGCTCGCGATCCTCGGCGGCATCGGGCTGGTGCTGACCGTCAGGTTCGGCGCGGCGATGTCCGGCGCCCAGCCGTCCCCGCGGACCGACGTGCCGGGCAGCCACCCGGTCCGGGCCGCGGCATGACGGCTGAACGGTCGGTGCGACTCGACCCCCGCTCCGCCGTGCCGCCGTTCGAACAGGTGCGCGGCCAGATCGCGGAACTGATCGCCGCCGGGGTGCTGCCCGCGGGCGACCGGCTCCCGTCGGTGCGCCAGCTCGCCGGCGACCTCGACCTGGCCGCCGGCACGGTCGCCCGCGCCTACCAGGAGCTGGAGGCCGCCGGGCTGGTCGTCACCCGTCGCGGCGGCGGGACCCGGGTCGCCACGACGCCGCCGGTCACCCCCGCCGCCCGCGGCCAGGTGCTGGCCGAGTACGCGGCGGCCTACCTCACCGCGGGCCGCAGGCTCGCCGCCACCGACGAGGAACTGCTGGCCGCCGTGCAGGCCGCCCTCCGGTCCGGCTGAACCCGGTCACCGCGCCGCGATGATCGCTGAGCGGCGGCGGGAATGCGGAAGGCCCCGCTCGCGGGTGCGGGCGGGGCCTTCGGCGTGGAGTGGGAGGCGGATCAGGCCTCGTTCTCCTGGATGTTGCGGGTCACGTTGGGGTCGACCGGGATACCGGGGCCCATCGTGGTGGTCACGAAGACCTTCTTCAGGTACTTGCCCTTGGACGCCGACGGCTTGGACCGCAGCACCTCTTCCAGCACCGCGGCGTAGTTGTCGACCAGCTGCTCAGCAGTGAACGACGCCTTACCGATGATCATGTGCAGGTTCGAGTGCTTGTCCACGCGGAAGGTGATCTTTCCGCCCTTGATGTCGGAGACCGCCTTGGCGATGTCCATGGTGACCGTGCCGGTCTTCGGGTTCGGCATGAGGCCGCGCGGGCCCAGGATCCGCGCGATCCGACCGATCTTGGCCATCTGGTCCGGCGTCGCGATCGCGGCGTCGAAGTCCAGCCAGCCTTCCTGAATGCGAGCCACCAGCTCGTCGGTCCCGACGGCGTCGGCGCCGGCGGCGGTCGCCTCGGCGGCCTTCTCGCCGGAGGCGAAGACGATCACGCGGGCGGTCTTACCGGTGCCGTGCGGCAGGTTGACCACGCCGCGAACCATCTGGTCCGCCTTGCGCGGGTCGACGCCGAGGCGCATCGCGACCTCGACCGTGGCGTCGAACTTGACCTTGGTGGTGTCCTTCGCCAGCTTGATGGCCTCGACGGGGGTGTACAGCTTGTCCCGGTCGACCTTCTCAGCGGCAGTGTTGTAGCTCTTGCCGTGCTTCATTTCTCAGATCTCCTGTGGTTGTGTCGAGCCCTTCCGGGCCCTCCCACGAAACATCGAACCGTCAGGCGGCGGACGCCGCGTGCGGCGTTCAGTCCTTGACGACGATGCCCATCGACCGGGCGGTGCCGGCGATGATGCGCTCGGCCATGTCCAGGTCGTTGGCGTTCAGGTCGGACATCTTCTTCTCGGCGATCTCGCGCACCTGGGCGCGGGTAACCGAACCGACCTTGGTGGTGTGCGGCACGCCGGAGCCCTTGGCGACACCGGCGGCCTTGATCAGGAGTCGGGCGGCCGGCGGCGTCTTCAGCACGAACGTGAACGAGCGGTCCTCGTACACGCTGATCTGTGCCGGGACGATGTCACCGCGCTGCGACTCGGTCTGGGCGTTGTACGCCTTGCAGAACTCCATGATGTTCACGCCGTGCTGACCCAGCGCGGGGCCCACCGGCGGAGCCGGGGTGGCCTGGCCGGCCTTCAGCTGCAGGGTGAACGTCTTGACGAGTTTCTTCTTCGGAGGCATGTCTACTTCCTGGGACTTGTCGACCCGCCGTCTCGGCGGATCAGGGTGGTTTACACCGGACCGGCCGGTGCGTTCGCGCGCACGGTCAGCGCGCGGCACAGGCCGGACGTTCTAGGTTAGCGCATACTCGTACGCGCCTATCCGGCGAGGTGGGGCCTTCGCACCGGATGTGACCAGCGACGCGGTGAAACGCCGCGCGGCGGGGCCCCGGAGGGCACCCGCCGCGCGATCGCGTTTCTATCAGATCTTGGCGACCTGGTTGAAGTTCAGCTCGACCGGGGTCTCCCGACCGAAGATCGACACCAGCACCTTGAGCTTCTGCTGGTCAGCGTTGATCTCGGAGATCGTGGCCGGCAGCGAGGCGAACGCGCCGTCGGTGACGGTGACGGAGTCGCCGACCTCGAAGTCCAGCACCCGGATCTCGGCCTTGGCCTTCTTCTGGCCGGCGCCGGGCGCCTCCACCGCGGGCAGCAGCCACTTCAGCACCTCGTCGAGGCTCAGCGGCGCCGGGCGGTCGGCCCGGTCCGTCGCGCCGACGAAGCCGGTCACACCCGGGGTGTTGCGCACGCACGAGTACGACTCGGGGGTGAGGTCCATGCGGACCAGCAGGTAACCCGGGAAGACCTTGCTCTGCACCTGGGTGCGCTTGCCGTTCTTGACCTCGACCTCTTCACGGGTCGGCACCTCGACCTGGAAGATGAACTCCTCCATGTCGAGGCTCGTGATCCGGGTCTCGAGGTTGGTCTTGACCTTGTTCTCGTAGCCGGCGTAGGAGTGCACGACGTACCAGTCGCCGGGCGCGAACCGCAGCTTCTGGCGCAGCTCCGCGGCCGGGTCGAACTCGTCGTCAGCGGGTGCCGTCTCAAGCGTCGGCTCGTCGGTCACCGCGACCGCGGAGGTCACCTCGGTGTCTTCCGTCTGGGCCGTCTCGTCGTACTCAGGCACGTAGCCGCTCACTTCCGTAGTTTGTGTTACTTCGCGTCGCCGAAGACGAACAGCACGCCCTTGGCGTAGGCGAGGTCCAGCAGCGTCACGATGGCCATCATGAACGACACGAAGATCAGGACCACTGCGGTGTACGTCAGCAGCTCGTTACGCGTCGGCCAGATGACCTTACGCAGCTCGGCGACGATCTCACGGACAAAACGTCCGATCCGGCCGAAGAAGCCGACCTTCTCAGCCTTCTCCGTGCTCTTGACCGCGCGGGAACCCTTGCCGTCCGTCACCTTGCGCGACTTGGTCGCGGTGCCACCGCCGGAGACGCCCGACTCGTCGTCGTCGGAGGCGTCATCGTCGACAGCGTCGTCGAACACGTCGTCAACGTGCTCGGCCGCGGCGTCCTCGCCACGTCGGTTGCTCTCGGCCACTTCGCCCTACTTCCATCTCGCGGGGTGGTGTCGGAACCGTGAAGGGACACGATCCCGTGTGCCCGACGCAGTCGCACGAGGAGCACCTGTCACATCCGGCCCGCCCCCCAACTGTGGGGGCCGATACGGGCCATACGACCATGGTCCACCAGCCGAGGACGTCGCGGAAGACATCCGGTGGGCCGATTCCCATGATCGCCCACCGCGGGCCGGTAGGCCAAAGCCGCAGGGGCGACAGGACTCGAACCTGCAACCTGCGGTTTTGGAGACCGCTGCGCTGCCAATTGCGCCACACCCCTGTGCGGGAAAGAGCACCCTGCCGAGGCCGAAAAGCACCGGCGGAGTTCACTAACCCCACGGCCGACCAGTGTACGGGTAGACAGGCGAGTGGGCCAACTGGCACTCCCTATTTTCTCTCGCCGCCGGTCGGCCGCCCAGCCGAACAGTCCTCAGATCTGCTTGACCACGACCCTGGCCTGCGCCAACACCTTCTCGCCGGCGCAGATCGCGGTGAGGTCGAAAGTGACCAGTCCGTCCTCGGACACGCTCTTGATCACCGCGGTGAACTCCACCTCGGTGCCCTCGTCGGTGTCCGGCACCGGCACCGGACGGGTGAACCTGACCCCGATGTCCAGCACCGCGTCGGCGGAGCCGACCCAGCCGGTCACGGCCCGGCCCGCCAGCGCCATGGTGTACATGCCGTGCGCGATCACGCCGGGCAGGCCCACGCCGACGGCGGTGCGCTCGTTCCAGTGGATCGGGTTGAAGTCGCCCGACGCGCCCGCGTAGCGGACCAGGTCGGCCCGGGTCACCCGGAACGTCTGCAAGGGCAGCTGCTGCCCCTTCTCGTACGCCATCTCACTCACCCTGCCCTCGGACGACGAGCTTGCACACCACGGTCACCACGGGCTCGCCGGCCGGCGTGGCCAGCTCGGCGCGGGTGGTCAGGAAGTCGTGGCCGCCGCGGTGCGTGATGTCGTCGATGCTGCTGACGACCACCAGCTCGTCCCCCGCGACGATCGGACGGCGGTAGGAGAAGCGCTGGTCGCCGTGGACCACGCGGGTGTAGTCCATACCCAGTTCCGGGTCGGTGACGATCTGCTCCATGGCGGCGAAGCTCAGGACGATCGGGAAGGTGGGCGGCGCCACCACGTCGCGGTAGCCGGCATTCTGCGCGGCCTCCACGTCGTGGTACAGGGCGTCGGCGGCGCCGACGGCGGTGGCGAACTCCCTGATCTTCTCGCGGCCCACCTGGTAGGGCTCGGTCGGCGGATAGGTCCGACCGGTGAATGACTGGTCCAACGGCATACCGGTGAACCTATGCCAGCAGGGGGCGGCCCGATGGGCCGCCCCCTGCCGGGAACGTCTGCTGGACCGGGAAGGTCAGCGGGTCTCGCGGTGCGCGGTGTGCTTGCCGCAGCGCGGGCAGAACTTCTTCAGCTCAATCCGATCCGGGTCGTTACGCCGGTTCTTCTTGGTGATGTAGTTCCGCTCCTTGCAGTCCACGCACGCCATGGTGATCTTTGGACGTACGTCAGTCGCCTTGGCCACGGGAGTGCCTTTCTAGAACAAGCTGCTTTAGTTACCGGCATACCAAGATAGACGACGTCCATCCAGACATGCAAAAAGGGTCGCCGTGGCGATCCTTACACCGCGACCAGGGAATACCTCGCCGGTCTGCGATCTCGCGTTGACTGGCGACACGCACCAGCGAATCAACACAACGTAGCGGTGGCCGGAATTGAACCGGCGACACAGCGATTATGAGCCGCTTGCTCTGCCATCTGAGCTACACCGCCGTGGCGGGCACTCCCGGTGGATGCACCGGGAGTCCGGTCGAGCCCCCTTACGGAATCGAACCGTAGACCTTCTCCTTACCATGGAGACGCTCTGCCGACTGAGCTAAGGGGGCGTGCTCGTAGCCAGGTGATTTCCCACCTCGCCGCGCGCCTTGGTAAGAGTACACAACAACGAGCCGCCGTGGAAATCGGGATACCCCCGGCGCGGCGCGCTGTGGATCAGCCCACCGCGCGCAGCCGCCGGACCTCGCCCAGCGGGGTCGGCTCGGCGTCGGTCTGCGCGCCCAGCCAGGCTTCCAGCCGCTCGTACGGCAGCGGGCGGCTGAACAGGAAGCCCTGCCCGATGTCGCAGCCGATCTCCTCGAGCAGCTCCAGCGTCAGCTCGCTCTCCACGCCCTCGGCGACCACGCTGAGGCCGAAATGCCGCGAGATGTCCACCACAGCCCGCACGATGGCCAGGTCGCCCGGATCGGTCGCCATGCCCTGCACGAACGAGCGGTCCACCTTCACCTCGTGCACCGGCAGCCGGCGCAGGTACGACAGCGACGAATAGCCGGTGCCGAAGTCGTCCACGCTCAGATGCACGCCCAGGTCGTAGAGCCGGCGCAGGGTCGGCAGCAGCCGGTCGACCCCGTCCACCACCCCGTCCTCGGTGATCTCCAGGGTCAGCCGGTCGGGTGACACGCCGTACTCCTGGAGCAGGTCGTCGACCCGGTCCGGGAAGGCCGGGTCGACCAGCGTGCGCGGCGACAGGTTCACCGCGACCGACAGCGGCCGTCCCGCGTCCACCCACTGGCGTGCCCGGCGCAGGCCCTCCCGCATCACCACCTCGGTGAGCCGGGACAGCTGCCCGGTGTGCTCCGCCACCGCGACGAAGTCCTCCGGCTGCACCGCGCCGTGGGTCGGGTGCTCCCAGCGGGCCAGGCACTCCACGCCGACCAGGCGGCGGTCCCGCAGGGTCACCTTGGGCTGGAAGTAGACCTCCAGCTCGTCGTTGTCCAGGGCGCGGCGCAGGTCCCCGGCCAGGCCGAGCCGGCGCACCGAGCGCGACTCCAGCGCCAGGTCGAACAGCTGCACCCCGCCGGCCAGCGACTTCGCCGCATGGGTGGCCACGTCGGCGCGCTGCAGCAGCGTCGCCGGGTCGGAGCCGTGCTCCGGGTGCAGGCTCACCCCGACCGCGGTGTCCACGTCCAGGGTCAGCGAACCGAACGTCATCGGGTCCTGCAACTGTCCGCGCAGCTCGGCGGCGAGTTCCAGGGCGGCCTCGGCATTGGGCAGGCGCAGCGTCACCACGAACTCGTCGCCGCCGACGCGGCCCACCAGTGCCGCGGGCGTCGACAGGGTGCGCAGCCGCGTCGCCACCTCGGCCAGCAGTTGGTCACCGGCGGCGTGCCCGAGCGAGTCGTTGACGTCGCGCAGCCCGTCGACGTCGAACATCAGCACGGCCACGACCTCGCCCGGCGCCCGCACCCGCACCGCCTCCTCCAGCGCCTGGCTGATGCGGCGGCGGTTGGGCAGGGCGGTCAGCGCGTCGTGGTAGGCGTCGAAGCGCAGCCGGTCGACGAGACGGTTGTTCTCCACCGCCACCGCGGCGTGCGCGGCGACGGCCTCCAGCAGGCGCACGTCCCCGGGGCCGAAGTTGAGGTTGTCGCCCAGCCGGCCCGCCACCTCGAGCGTGCCGATCACCGCGGAGCTGGCGCGCAACGGCACGATGATGGCGTCCTTCGCGCCGAACTCACGCAGCTGCGAGCGCAGGACGTCGTCCCCGAGCTTCGCGCCCGCCGCCACGGTCTGGCCGGTCTCCACCGCCTGCTTGCGCAGCGATTCCGGCGCACCGGCCACGTCGAGCAGTCCCTTGTCGTCGGCGCGCGCGCTGAGCAGCACCTCCGGATGGCGGCCCTGAGCGGGCAGCCACAGCGTGGCGTACTCGGCCTGCAGCAGTTGGCGCACCCGGGCCAGCAGGACGTCAGGCAGCGTGCCGTCGGGCGGCGTCTCCGAGATCGCGCCGGTGAGGTCGTAGATCTCGGTCAGGGTGCGGTTCTGGTTCATGGACTTCGCATAGGACCGGTAGGCCACCACGAAGAACGCGACCAGCACCGCCATCAGCAGGAAGGCGGCGACGCCCTCCCGCAGGATCAACAGCACGGCCAGCCCGACCGAGGCGTTGATGACCGCGACGATGAAGCTGGGCAGCAGCGTCGACGCCGTCTCCTGCGGCGCGAAGCGGCCCTGCACCAGGGTGATCACACCGATCACCGCAGCCATCGAGACGAGGTGACTCACCAGCACCGCGACGACCAGGACCAGCCAGCTGCTCGCCTGGTCGGGGTCGATCGGGCCCCAGCGCAGGACGACCAGGTTGGCGCAGGCGACGCTCGCGCCCATGGAGGTCGTGTTGAAGATCGCCTTCACCGGCACCGCGCGTCTGTGCACCTGCACCAGCGCATGGGCGGCGATGCGCACCAGGAGCAGAGTCACCGGTGGTAGATAGGCCAGGGCCAGCAGGAACGGGATGTCGGCGAGCGAGATCACGAACCCGTGGCGGCGCACCTCGAATTGCAGCGTGGTCATCTCGGCGCCGAGGAACAGCACGAAGAAGAGCAGGCCCAGCAGCCAGGCGCCGTAAGGCTGGTCGTCCCATCGGAAGACGATCGCGGTGAGACCGAGCGTCAGCAGGGCCAACGGGCCGGTGATCAGCCAAGCAAGCTCGGCAGAGCGCCTCACTCGTCGATCAGAACTGCTGGCCACCGCCGCCCGTCCGTTCCACTCGCGCCTGCCGACCCAACGGCGGCAATGCTCAGGTCCAGTCGACCGTTAGCTCCTCGAACCCGGTCCAGGGCCGGCGTGCGTCGAGGCCGCCCTTCAGCGTGCTGCGATCTTCGACCGTGCCGTCCGCTCCGAAGGCCGGGATCACCGTCCAGTCGACGGTCTGCGTCGTGCTCTCGTCACCGATCGTCGTCCAGTCCACGGTTTCCGTGTCGGCCGAGGCCGGGCTCCCCGCGCCGAGCACGGCGACGCCGAAAGCCGCGATTATCGCACTGCGGCTCATCAAGCGGCCAAGCCTGCTTGTACGCATCGTCGACTCCATAGGACAGCAGAAAGGTCAGGGGGCTGTCATGGATCGTGCCACAACCGCGTATGCCGGAGGAAGCCCGCAGGGCGTGCCACGCCGCCGACACGCTGATTTCTAGCCGTTCGGTCGTGATTCGCGTGTCCGGCAGAACCAAACCTCCTGACGGCAGGAGCATGAAGCAACACTGTACGTCTCCGGCACACGCCCGGATAGGCTTCTGCGTCCGTTCGAACATGTGTACGATACGCGCCATGATGCGACTGGTAGAGCACCGATGGAACGGCACCACCGCCAGCTACCGGCGCCAGGACGTGTTCCTGCGCGTCAACCCGGCCGGGCCGTGGGAGGTGGAGCACCGCCGGCACGGCAGGTCCGTGATGCGGGAGTACGCCACCGAACGGGAGGCCCGGCGGGTCGCCGACGGCCTGTGCGCGCAGGGCGAGTGGCGCAACCTGGAGCACCTGCACCGCTGACCGCGCGCCCGGGGACGCCACCGCGAGGCGCCCCGCTCGCCGGTCGCCGCGGCGGCGGCACGCGTCGGCGGTCCATTCTGTCCGGACGTGCCGTTCCCCACCCGCCTCGGCACGGTCGCGGCACCCGCCGCCGCGACCGGCAGCACCGGTGCTCGGCCGGGTCCGCACGAGCACGCGGTCGGGTGAGGCCGCGACGGCTCAGCGCGCCAGCCGCGCGACGAAGTCGTCGACGAGCCTGACCTGCCGCTGCGGTGGGAACCGGGCCGGATCGAAGAGGGCCTGCACCACCAGCCCGTGCCCGAACCCGGCCGCGGTGGCCACGACGTCGGCGGGGTCGGCGTCGGCGGGCAGCTGTCCCAGCCGGAGCGCCGCGTCGACGTGCGGGCGCAGCATGCCCCGCCACCGTTCATAACGGCGCAGCTCGGCCGCGGCGAGTTCGTCGTCGCCCAGCGCGGCGTCCCAGAAGCTGACCCACACCCTGTTCATCGCGGCGCTCTGCGGGGTCAGCGGCATCACGTCCAGCAGAGCGGCCCGCAGGCCGGGCAGCCCCTCGCCCTCGGCCGGGAAGCGGTCGCGCTCCTGGGTGTGCTCCTGCGCGACCTCCAACGCATACCGCACGAGCGCCTTCTTACTGGGGAAGTAATGCGTGAGCAGCCCGGTCGAGGCGCCCATGTGCGCGGCGACGGCGCGCAGGGTCAGTCCGCCGAAGCCGCCGGCCGCGAGCACCTCCCAGACCGCCTGCGACACGTCGCGACGCCGGGCGTCGTGGTCACCGCGTGCGGGCACCGCCGCTCTCCTTCCGTCGGCTAAGCTGACACCAAGATACATAACAAACGTTTGGTACGTGAACAGGAGCGCTCGTTGCTGACCCACCCCCTCACCGACACCGCCGAGATGCGCGCCCTGGAGCCGCACTACGCGGCGCAGTTCGCGGCTTTCATCGAGCGGCACCGCGACCACCTCGCACCGTGGCTGCCCTGGGCCGTCGCGCTCACCGACGAGCCGCAGACCCGGGCCTGGCTCCAGCGATACGCCGACGACTCCGCCCGCGACGGCGGCCGCATCTACGGGATCTGGCTCGACGGCGAGCTGGTCGGCGGCACGCTGTTCCGCACCTTCGACACCCGCTTCCGCACCGCCGAGATCGGGGTGTGGCTGGCCCCGGACGCCCAGGGGCGGGGACTGATCACGCAGGCCGCCGCAAGCATGATCGCCTGGGCGGTGGACGAGCGCGGCATCAACCGCATCGAGTGGCGCACCGTGCCCGGCAACACCCGCAGCATCGCCTGCGCCGAGCGGCTGGGCATGACCCTCGACGGCGTGCTGCGCGAAGCCTTCCCCCACCACGGCGAGAACCACGACGTCCACGTCTACTCACTGCTCGCCGCGCAGTGGCGGGAGACGAGTCGCCGGTAGGGTGCGGTCGTGACGACACCCTTCGACGACTACGAGCGCCGCCTGTGGCAGGGCCGCGCCTCGGCGTACCGACGCAGCTTCGCCGCCCTGTGCGGGCACACCGCTCCCGCGCTGCTCGACGCGGCCGGGGTGGGCGAGCGGACGCGGCTGCTGGACGTCGGCACCGGAACCGGCACCGTCGCGGCGCTCGCGGCGGCACGCGGCGCGCTGGTCACCGCGGTCGACGCCGAGCAGAGCATGGTCGAAGCGGCCCGCCGCGAGGCGCCCGCCGCCGACGTGCGCCTCGGCGTCCTGCCGGACCTGCCACTCGACGACCGCTGCTTCGACGGCACCGTGGGCAATTTCGTCGTCAACCACGTCGGCGACCCCGCCGCGGCAGCCTCGGAGCTGCGGCGGGTCACCCGCCCCGGCGGCCGGGTGGCGGTGAGCGTGTGGCCGGCTCCCGCACCGCCGCTGCAGCAGCTCTTGGGCTCCGTGGCGACAGCCTGCGACCTACGCCGCCCGGACTCCGCGCCGACGGTCGCCGCGGAGCGGAACTTCACCCGCGACGAGGACGGCCTGGCGAACCTGCTGCGCGGTGCGGGGCTGGTGGAGGTCTCGGCGCACACCGTCACCTGGATTCACCGGGCCGACCCGGAGGACTGGTGGGCCGGTCCGGCGAATGGGATAGGCGTGCTCGGCGCGATGCTCGGCGCCCTGAGCGCCGCCGAGGTCGCCGCGGTCAAGGCACAGTACGACCTGATCGTGGCACCCCACCTGGACCAGAACGGCCGGCTGGCGCTGCCCACCGCCGCGTTGATCGCCGCAGGCCGGGTGCCCTGACCAGCGCGGACGCCGAGATCCAGGTCGCTCTCAAGGCGAACACCGCAGGTCTGACCGCGGCCGCCACGGCGATCGGGCTCGGTCCCGCGCCCTCGCTCTGGCGACGGTGCGGGACCGAGGTTCGCGCGGGGAATCACTCGCAGGCGACGCCGTCGTTGTCGCTGTCCAGGTCGTAGATGTCCGAGCCGATCACCCTGATCGGACCACGGACGTACTTGGGGCCGTTGCCGCTGCCGCCGGCGCAGTCGACATCCGAGGCGATCGGCACGCAGCCGCTGTAGTTCGGGTCACACGACGAGGCGGCGGCCACCTTCGTGCCGACCAGGATCACCTCGGTGACCGGCTGCTTGACGACCTCGTCGCGGACCTGGACCCGGGAGGTCTCCACGCCGTCGGTCAGGGTCACCGTGTAAGTGATCTTCCTGGTTCCGTTCACACCCTGGGTCTTCACCCGGGTCTTGCCCTTGGCCAGGGTGGAGTCGTTGACCCGCTTCACCCCGTGCGCGATCGTCTTGGTCGCCGTGACGGTGCGCTTCTCGACCACGGGCTGCACGGGGGTGGGCGAGGCCACGGGCTCCGCCGGGGTGGGCTCGACGAGCCCGGCCTCGGGGGACGGCGAGACGGTGAGGCCCTCCGCTGCCACACCCGCCGTCGCGGCCGCGCCGGACGGCATCGCGGCCGCCACGGGCCGGGTGGGCTCCGCGTCCGGCGATCCGCTGATCGCACCGAGGAAGGCGGAGCCGCCGCAGCAGGCCAGGACGATGCTCACGAAGCCGATGCCGAGGAAGAGACCGGCCTTCTGCCCGGGGCCGAGGCCGGCCAGGAAGCCGGTCTTGGGGGCGGCGGGCCAGGGCGCCGGGTGGGGGTTGCCGGGGGTCTGATGCGTCATCGGGGCAGTGTGTCCCGGCAGCACTCATCGCGGTAAGCACATAACCGGTGACGCTTTGCCACTGCCGAGCGGATCTTCGCCACCGGCCGGCGAACCGGCACGGCCACCCGGCAGATCTTCCACGATCAAATGGCGAGAAGTTGCGACCACGCGCGTCGCAGCGCAGGTTTTCAGCCGACTCCCAGGTCGGACGAACGGTACGGAAAAGGGCCTCGCCGGGGTAACCGGATGGGCTGAGCCCATCCGCCGTCCCGCCGGATAGCTTCGGCACCCCCAGGCGTCTGTAGCTGTGGAAGAGGCCGAGCGAGAGGGGTGGGTGTGGACGGAGACGCCACAGCAGTGTTCACGGAGTTCGCCACGGCGCGCACGCCGGCGCTGATCCGGGTGGCCTACCTGCTCACCGGTGACCAGCATGCCGCGGAGGACCTGGTCCAGTCGGCGCTGGCCAAGACGTACGCCCGATGGGGCTCGTTGCGCCACCGGGATCCCGAAGGCTACGTGCGCACCGTGATGTACCGCGAGCAGGTGAGCTGGTGGCGACGGCTTGGCCGGATCCGCGAGTCGGTCATGCCCACGCCGGCCGACGTGACCGTGCCGGACCCGAGCACACATACCGACCTGCGTGTGACGATGCGCGCCGCGCTGCGCCTGCTCTCCCCGGCACAGCGCACCGTCGTGGTGCTGCGCTACTACGAGGATCTGACGGAGACCCAGGTCGCCGACATCCTCGGCTGCTCCGTCGGCACGGTGCGCAGCCGAACATCCCGAGCCGTCAGCCGCCTGCGGGAAGTGCTGCCCGCCGCGGAACTCGTGTTGGAGACGACGCCATGAACAGTCCGTTCGAAACCCTCGTCCGCACCGCCTTGACCGACGTCGCCGACGAGGCCTCGCCCGTGAACCTGACCCCCCGCGCCCTAGGCCTCGCCCGGCGCAGACGCCGCACCGCCGCGATCACGCTGGGCGCGGCCGCGGTCGCCGCCGTGCTGGTCGGTGCACCGCTCGCGATCGCCGACCGGGACACCCGGCCCGCGATCCTCACCTCGTCGGCTTCCGCGCCCGCACCGTCGGCGAGCCCGGCCGACCGCGGCGAGCAGCTGCTGGCCGCGGTCCGGGGTGCGATCAAGCGCGAGGCCCCCCAGGTGACCGGCTTGGAGACGCTGGTCCGGTACATGGACGTGTGCGAGCTGGTCACCTCGGCGTCCGGCCGGCTCGTGCCCAAGGACGGCCTCATCACCCAGGCCCCGTACCAAGCGTCGGCCGTGCCGCAGGCCTGCCCCCCACCATGGGGCAACGTCCTCGACAGCTACCGCTGGCAGGGACGGTTCGCAAAGAACGGCAAGGTGTACGCGGTGACGGTCCACATCTACCCGACCGTCCACCACGACCCCACCGACCCGCCGGTCAACGGGACCGACGCGCGGGAACGCGAGCTCGCCGCGCAGGGCGAGAACCCGCCGTACCGCGGTCCGCACGGCGAGCACGTCCTCGTCTACGACTACCTGCTGAACATGACGAAGCCGGGCGGCATCGGCGTCTTCATCGAGTGTCACGACACCGACGAGACGGGCGCCTTCATGACCCGCAGCCCGTTCACCAGGACCGAACTCGCCGCGATCGGCCTGGACCCGGCCCTGCGCCCCTGAGCGGACACGGCAAGGGCACCTTCTTTCGCACCTGGCGTGGAGAAGGTGCCCTTCCTCGGCAGCAGCAGCGAGTCGCCCTTGTTCCCTGCCCCCGACGCCGCAGCGGCATGACCGGTCAGCCCGGCGCGATGAGCTGCCCGAGCGCAAATGCGATGGACTGCCGCTCAGGCTTGGTCAGTGTGGCCTGATGCCGGCGCACCAGCCGATCCGTTGACAGCGCCTTGACCTGGTCGCACATGGCGAACCCGCGCCGACCCGCGAGGTTGATCTCAGGCTGCCAGACAAGCTGGCGGTCCGTGGTCGTACACGGGACCACCAGCGCGAGGCCGTTCGGCAGCGAACAGGCCAGCGTCGAACCAACCACGATTGCCGGCCGCTCGCCCGCCTGCTCGTGCCCGACCTGCGGGTTGAACTGCACCCACCAGACCTGCCAGGGAGCGACCTGCGCGCGCCGCTGAGGCGTGGTCACTCAGTGACCGCCGCGTCCAGCTCGGCCCACTCGCGCGCCTCGCCACGGTATTCGGCCAGCGCCTGCGGGTCGGCCTCCAGCCGCGCGGCGTCCTGCGCCGCCCGGTGCTGCCAGATCAGCACCCGTAGCGTCTCGTCGAGGCTTGCCCCGTTCAACTCCTCAGCCGCGATACGCGCCAGCGCGTCACGGTTCTCCGTCGACACGCGCATACTCGTCTGCATACACCAAGTATACGACGATGGCACCCCGCGCGATGGGCGTCGGGAGACGGCGGCAGCGGCAGGCACCTGTCACCGACCGTCAGAGCACAGGACGCAGCCGCCCAGGGCTGGTCTCCATTGGACTGGCACGAAAGAGCCCCTGCCAGGAAAACCTGGTCAGGGGCTCTTTTGCTGTTGGTGGCGGGTAGAGGATTCGAACCTCTGTAGCTTTCGCGACGGATTTACAGTCCGCTCCCATTGGCCGCTCGGGCAACCCGCCTGGTACAGCGTCGCCAGCACCGCAGGCGATGTTGGCTCGATAAGGATAGCGGTATGCCGGCGACGATGTGCAACCGGGTTGGACCATGAGCGCGGCGCGCCGCCGGATCTGCTAAAACGGTACGCATGGCAGCTAACCCGTCGTTCGACATCGTCAGCAAGGTTGATCGGCAGGAGGTGGACAACGCGCTGCACCAGGCCGAGAAGGAGCTGGGGACGCGGTTCGACTTCCGTGACACGGGAGCATCCATCGCCTGGGCCGGCGAGGAGGGCCTGACCATCCAGGCCAACACCGAGGACCGAGCGAAGGCCGCCCTGGACGTCTTCAAGGAGAAGCTGATCAAGCGCAACATCTCCCTGAAGTCGCTGGACGCCGGCGAGCCGAAGTCCTCCGGCAAGATCTACAAGATCGACTGCAAGATCATCCAGGGTATCGACCAGGAGAAGGCCAAGGCCATCTCCAAGAAGATCCGCGACGAGGGCCCGAAGGGCGTGCAGGCGCAGATCCAGGGCGACCAGCTCCGGGTGACCGGCAAGAAGAAGGACGATCTGCAGGAGGTCATCGCCCTGCTCAAGGGAGGCGACTTCGACGTCGCCCTCCAGTTCACCAACTACCGATAGACCCGGTCGGACCGCCGTCGCCAGGTCGCGGAATGGCCGAGCTGAGCTGGCCAGACGCTGGTTTCGCCAGTCATCGCCCGGTCGGCTCGGGTCGCCCGTTGACGACCGGGCCGGAGACGGCGTGGCGGCAGGACCCGTTTTTCGAGGAAGCGCCGTCAACACCACGTTGACGGTGCTTCCTTCCGGACCGCCCTCATCGCCCCGCCGCTTGCGTGCCCTCGAAGGACACCATGCTGCCGGGCGGCTCGTCGCGGTACCTCGTGATCAACCTCGGCACGGGCACCGGCACGACCGTCCTCGAACTCGTCGAGGCCTTCACGAAAAGGCCCCGCCGGTGTGGCGGGGCCTCTTCCTGCAGCGTCAGCGCATGTACTGGATGGGGCCCGAGCTGGCGGCCATGGCCTCCAGGCGGCGGACCCGCTCCTCCATCGGCGGGTGCGTGGAGAACAGCGACGCGATGCCGCCGCCCTTCAGCGGGTTGTCGATCATCAGGTGGGCCGTGCTGGCGAGCTGCCCCTCGGCGGGCAGCGGCATCTGCTGTACGCCCATGTGGATCTTCTTGAGTGCGCTGGCCAGGGCCAGCGGGTCGTTGGTGAGCTGCGCGCCCGAGGCGTCGGCCTGGAACTCCCGGCTGCGGCTGATCGCCAGCTGGATGACCGTCGCGGCCAGCGGGCCGAGGATCAGCATCATCATCAGCGCGAGCGGGTTGGGGCCGTCGTCGTCATCGCCGCCCATCGGGATGAACCAGGCGAGGTTGGCCAGCATGGTGATGATGCCGGCGAGCGCCCCGGCGACGCTGGAGATCAGGATGTCGCGGTTGTAGACGTGCGACAGCTCGTGGCCGATGACGGCGCGCAGCTCCCGGTAGTCGAGGATGCGGGTGATGCCCTCGGTCACGGCGACCGCCGCGTGCTGCGGGTTGCGGCCGGTGGCGAAGGCGTTGGGCTGCATGGTGGGGCTGACGTACAGGCGGGGCATGGGCTGTCCGGCCTGCTGCGCGAGTTCCCGCACCATCTGGTAGAGCTGGGGGAACTCGGCCTCGCTGACCGGTTGGGCGCGCATGGAGCGCAGCGCGAGCTTGTCCGAGAAGAAGTAGCTCACACCGTTCATGAGCAGCGCCACGATGACGGCGATGAACAGGCCCGCGCTGCCGCCGAACCAGTAGCCGATGCCGAGGATGAGCGCTGTCAGCAGGCCCAGCAGGGCCGCCGTCTTCAAGCCGTTGTGGCTGTGCATGCCTTCCCTCCACGAGTGGCGCGGTCGGTGGACCGCGCATCCGTTTCAACCAGTGCTCCTGGTCTCCACGTTCCCGCCGAGCGCTGTGAACATGCTGAAAACTCGGGTTTGGCCGCACCGTCACTGTGAAGACCGCTGTTCCGTGTCAAGACCTGCGGTCAAACCCCGGGTTCTGACACCAAACAGCGATCTTCGTCCGCCCAGGGGCGGCGGGGGGGTCAGCGCCAGGCGGTGACGGCGGCGTAGAGGAGTTGCGGGTCGACGGTGAGCAGGACGCCGGCGGCGGTGGCCAGGCCGAGCGCCGCCGCGGGGGCCCACGGCACGCGGGCAGGCTCGCCGGGGCCGGCGGCCGAGCGGTACAGGGCGGCGATCGGACGCCAGTACACGGCGAGGCCGACGACCGAGACCAGCGCCACCAGCAGGGCCAGCCGGTAGGAGTCGACGCGCAGCAACGCCTGGATCACGGTGATCTTGGCGAACAGGCCCGCCAGCATCGGCGGCAGCCCGGCCAGGCCGACCAGCGCGAAGGTCAGCGCGGCCGCCCGCCACGGTGCGGTCCGGCCCAGGCCGTGCAGGTCGGCCAGGGTGCCGCCGTCCGGCTCGTCCGGCCGCAGGGCCACCACCGCGCTGAACGCGGCCAGCTCCAGCACCAGGAAGAAGACGGTGTACGCGAGCGCGGCGTCGAGCAGCCCGTCGGCCTGCCCGGCCAGCGCCAGCCCGGTGAGCCCGCCCAGCGGCGCGAGGATGAACCCGGCCTGCGCGATCGAGGACCAGGCGAGCAGGCGCACCGTGCGGCGCTGGCGCAGCGCGACCAGGGTGCCGATGAGCATCGACAGGGCGGCCAGCACGGACAGGGTGATGCCCGCGGTGATGAACATGCCGCGGTCGTCACCCGCCGCGCCGGTGACCAGCACGCCGTCGACGACGATCAGGATCGCCACGACGCCGCCCAGTTTGGAGGCGGTGGACAGGAACGCGGCGACGGGCACCGGCGCGCCCTCGTAGGTGGCGGGGGCCCAGGCGTGCAGCGGTGCGGCGGCGACCTTGAAACCGAGGCCGACCAGGATCAGCGCCAGGCCGGTGAGCGCCACGGGACGCCACTGGCCGGTGGCGAACAGCGGCGCCGAGACCAGCCCGCGCAGCTGCACGGTGCCCGAGGCGAGGTAGAGCAGCGCCGCGCCGAGCAGGGTCACCGCGGTCGCGGCCACGCTGTTGGCGAAGAACGTCACCGCGGCCGCGGCGGCCTCGCCGGCGCGCCGCCGGTGCAGCGCCACCAGGGCGTACAGCGGAATGGTCAGCGTCTCCAGCGCGACGATCAGGGTGATCAGGTCGCCGGCCGCGGCCAGCGCGACACCGCCGGTCATCGCGCACGCGAACAGGAAGACCGTCTCGCCGGCGGGCGCGTCGCCGCGGCGCAGCGCCGGGACGTAGAGCAGCAGCGCGCCCACGGTCAGCGCCGCCACCAGCACCGACACCAGGCGGGCGCGGGAGTCGAAGACGAGCGCGCAGTCCACCGGCATGATCGCGTCGCTGCCGGGTGCGGCGAGCCCGGCGCAGAAGGTGCCGATCTGGCGCGGCACGGTGACGGCCGCGGTCACCGCGGTGGCCACCGCGCCGAGCAGGCCGACACCGAGTGGCCAGCGCCAGCGCGGTTGCGTGATCAGGTCGACGACCAGCACCGCGAGCGCGGTCCCGGCGGCGACCAGCAGGGGCAGCATCAGCTGGAGGTTCACGGCGCCACCGCTCCCGTCGTCAGCGCGGCCACCAGCCCGGCGGGCAGTCCTGGCATCGGCTTCACGGTGTCACCGCTCCCGTCGTCAGCGCGGCCACCGCGTCGGCCGACATGCCCAGCACCAGCATCGGCATGACGCCGAGCAGCAGCGCCAGGGCCACCAACGGCGACCAGGCGACCAGTTCGGGAACCCGGGCCTCGGGCGCGCCCGCCAGCGTCGCGGCCTGCGGGCCGTGGCTGACCCGGCGCAGCAGCCGCAGCAGGTATGCCGCGGTCAGCGCGCCGCCGATCGCGGCCAGCACGGCCAGCACGGTCCACAGCGTGCCGCCGCGCTGCACGGACGCGACCACGGCGAACGCCTCGCCCCAGAATCCGGCGAGGCCGGGCAGGCCGAGGCTGCCCAGCGCGGCGAAGCCGAGCACGCCGGCCAGCCAGGGCTGGCGCTCGCGCAGGCCGCCCAGGTCGGCCAGCAGGCCGGTGTGCGCGCGGTCCTTGATCGCCCCGGCCAGGAAGAACAGCAGGCCGGTGAGCAGGCCGTGCGCGATGTTGCCGATCAGCGCGGCCTGCAGGCCGATCTCGTTGAGGGTGGCGATGCCGAGCAGCACGAAACCCATGTGCCCGACGGAGGAGTACGCGATCAGGCGCTTGACCTCGATCTGGGACAGGCAGACCAGGGAGCCGATGAGAATCGCGGCGACCGCGAGCACGCCCAGCGCGGGCGCGAACGCCGCGGCGCCCTCCGGCGTCACCCCGACCCCGACCCGGATCAGCCCGTACGTGCCCATCTTCAGCAGCACGCCGGCCAGGATCACGCTGCCCACGGTCGGGGCCTCGGTGTGCGCGTCGGGCAGCCAGGTGTGCAGCGGCCACAGCGGGCTCTTGACGGCGAACGCGATCGCGAACAGTCCGAAGATCCACAGCTGGGCGTCGTGCGACAGCAGGCCGGGTTCGGCGGTGAGCCGCCCGATGTCGGCGGTGCCGGTCTGCGTCACCACGGCGACCACGGCGACCAGCAGCAGCACCGACCCGGCCAGGGTGTAGAGCGCGAACTTCAGCGCGGCCGCGCGCCGGGCCGGGCCGCCCCAGCCGGCGATGACCGCCGCCATCGGCAGCAGCACCACCTCGAAGGCGAGGAAGAAGAGCACCAGGTTGAAGGCGAGGAAGGTGCCGAGGATGCCCACCTCGATCACCAGCAGCAGCGCGGCCAGCTGGTTGGCCCGTTCCGGTCGCTGCCACACCAGATAGCCGCAGCACAGCAGCGTCAGCAGCGCGGTCAGCACGACAAGGGGGTAGGAGATGCCGTCCACACCCAGGTTCAGCCGCAGCTCCAGCGCGGGCACCCAGGTCCAGTCGACCTCGTGCCACAGTCCGCTTCCCCGGCCGACCGGCTTCACCACGCCGCGTGAGAAGAACATCGGGACCGCCAGCAGCACGGTGAGCGCCGCGGCCACGGTGGCCGTGATCGTGCCGGCCCGACCCCGCAACAGCAGCGCGGCGACCGCGCCCAGCAGCGGCGCCACCAACACGCCCACCAGGAGAAACGCAGAAGTCGTCATGCGAACACCACCGCCGTCACCGTCACCAGCACCGCGCCGACCAGGATTCCGGCCAGCGCCCGCGGCAGCGTGGCGCGATGCCACGCGGCCAGTCCCGCGCCCGCGCCGGTGGTCGCCCGGCCGAGGCCGTTGACCGCGCCGTCCACGCCGGACACGTCGACCAGGGTGACCGCCCGGGACAGCGCCCGGACCGGCCGGACGACGAGGCGGTCCTGCACCGTGTCCAGGCCTAGGCCGCCGGCCAGGAACGGCCCGGCCGTGCCGAGCACCGCCGCCGGGTCGCCGCCGTCGGCGCGCCGCCAGCCCCACCAGGCAGCGGCGACGCCGAGCACGGCCAGCGCCAGCGGCAGCACCAGTTCGACGCCCAGGTGGGCCAGTTCGTAGTCGGCGACCAGCGCGCCGACGCCCAGGCCCGCGGCGGGCACGGCGAGCAGCAGCAGCGGGGCCCGCATGGCCCAGCCGGGCTCGTGCGCGTGCACGGACGCGTCGCGCGGGCGGCCGAAGAAGGTCAGCAGCCACAGGCGGGTGGAGTACCAGGCGGTCAGCGCCACGCCGAGCAGCGCGGCCAGCCACAGCGCGGGCTGGGCGTGCAGCGCGCCGACGACGGCCTCCTTGCTGAAGAAGCCGACGAACGGCGGCAGGCCGATCAGCGCGCCGAGGCCGATCGTCATGGTCCAGAAGGTGAGCGGCATGTCCTTGCGCAGGCCGCCCATCCGCGACATCAGGTTGCCGCCCACGGCGTGGATCACCGATCCGGCGCAGAGGAACAGCAGCGCCTTGAACGCGGCGTGCGCCAGCAGGTGGAACATCGCCGCGTCGACGGCCTTCGCGGACAGCGCGGCCATCATGTAGCCGAGCTGCGAGACGGTCGACCAGGCCAGCACGCGCTTGATGTCGTCGGCGGCGGTCGCGGCGAGCGCGCCGAGCAGCAGGGTCACCCCGGCCATCGCCGCCATCACGGCCAGCGCCGTCGGGGAGGCCGCGAAAACCGGGAAAAGCCGGGCCACCACGTACACACCGGCGGCGACCATGGTGGCCGCGTGGATGAGTGCGGAGATCGGCGTCGGGCCGGCCATCGCGTCGGGCAGCCAGGTGTGCAGCGGGAACTGCGCGCTCTTGCCGGCCACCCCGGCCAGCAGCAGCAGCGCCGCCGCAGTCACCGTCGTGCCGGACATCGACGGCACCGCCGCCAGCACCTCGGTGATGCGGAAGCTGCCCGCGGTGACGCCCAGCAGCACGATGCCGAGCAGGAAGCCGATGTCGCCGACCCGGGTGACCAGGAACGCCTTCACCGCCGCAGCGGGCGCTTCGGGCAGCGTGCGGTCGTGCGCGATGAGCAGGTACGAGCAGGCGCCCATCACCTCCCAGCCGATCAGCAGGGAGATCAGGTCGCCGGAGAACACCACGGTCAGCATCGCGCCCGTGAAGATCGAGATCTGGGCGGCGTACGGCCCGTAGCGCCCGTCCCCGGCCAGGTAGCCGACCGAGTAGACCTGCACGCACAGCGCCACCACCGCGACGGCCAGCGACATCAGCAGCGCCCGTGTGTCGACCAGCGCGGTCAGCGTCACCCCGAGGTCGCCGAAGCGGGCCCAGGTCGTCGAGAACTCCCCGCGCGTGCCGTCGGCCAGCAGCAGCACCGTCAGCACCAGGCTGACCGCCGCCCCGGCGATGCCCAGG
This sequence comes from Catellatospora paridis, assembly GCF_009720365.1. Lineage (GTDB taxonomy): Bacteria > Actinomycetota > Actinomycetes > Mycobacteriales > Micromonosporaceae > Catellatospora > Catellatospora paridis. The sequence goes on from NZ_ML769325.1 coordinate 56,724, forward strand.
GCCGCCCCGAGCGGCCGGTTGCGCATCGGCAGCAGCAGGCCGACCAGCCCGCACACCAGCGGGGCGAGCACCAGTGTCGCGATCATGCTTGCTCCCCGTCCGGCGTGGGCGCTGCGGCCGCCGCACCGGCGAGCGCCGGTTCCTCCGACGGCGCGTCGCCGCGCGGCTCGTCGTCGAGCGCCACCTGGTCGGTGTTGATGTCCTGGCGCAGCCGGAACAGCCGCAGCACCAGCGCCAGGCCCACGCCCACCTCGGCCGCCGCGATCACGATGACGAACAGCGCGAAGACCTGGCCGGTCACCTTCTCGCGCATGGTGTCGCCGGTGACCAGGATCAGGTTCACCGCGTTGAGCATCAGCTCGACCGACATCAGCACGAGCACCGTGTTGCGGCGCCGCAGCACGCCGTACGCGCCCAGGCCGAACAGCAGCGCCGCGGTCACCAGCGGGATCACCGGCCGGATCATCGGCTGTTCCCCTGCGCCACGGCGTCGGGCTGCGGGGCGGGCGCAGACGGGCGCGACAGCACGATCGCGCCGACCAGGGCGGCCAGCAGCAGGATCGACAGCACCTCGAACGGCAGCACCCAGTCGCCGAAGACGGAGTCGCCGATGCGCTCGGCGGTGCCGACCGCCGGGGCGGGGACCTGGAACTGCCCGAACACGCCGACGAACAACGCGGCCAGGCCCAGCCCGGAGGCCGCGCCGATCAGCGCCGCGGGCAGGACTGAGCGGTCAAGATCAGAGCTGCGGCCGATCGGCGCGCGGGTCAGCATCACCGCGAACAGCAGCAGCACGACCACCGCGCCGACGTAGATGAGCACCTGCACCCAGGCCGCGAACTCCGCGCCCAGCAGCAGGAACTCCACCGCGACCGCGCCGAGCGCGACGACGAGCCACAGGCCGGCCCGTACCAGCTGCTTGGTGGTCACCACCGCGACGCCGCCCGCCACCGCGACCAGGCCGGCCACCGCGAGCAGCACGTCCTGCAACGTCACGAGGCGCTCGCGCGCTTGGCCACAGCGGTCTCCTCCTTCGACGGCTCACCGAGCGGATCGTGCGGGGGCGGCGGCGGCACGGTGGCCATCCACTCGCCCAGCCGGTCCTTGTCGTGCATCAGGTCGCGGATGTCGTACTCGGCGTACTCGAACTCCGGCGACCAGTAGAGGGCGTCGAACGGGCACACCTCGATGCAGATGCCGCAGTACATGCACAGCGAGAAGTCGATGTCGAACCGGTCGAGGACGTTGCGCTGCCGCGGGCGGGCCGCGCCCGGCACCACGACCTCCTCCTTGTGCGAGTCGATGTAGATGCACCAGTCCGGGCACTCACGGGAGCACAGCATGCAGACCGTGCAGTTCTCCTCGCGCAGGGCGATCACGCCCCGGGAGCGCGGCGGCAGCTCCGGCGCCACGTCCGGATACTGCTGCGTCGTCGACGGGGTCACCAGGGTCTTCAGCGTGACCGCCAGCCCCTTGCCCAGTCCCGCACCCGGAATGCTCATGCCTTCTCCTCGCTACGCTCGTCGGCGGCATGAGTGCCAGGGCTCATGGTTCGCTCGCGGCGCTCGCTCATGCTTTCCATCCTGCCGTGTAAGGGGTCACCACGCGAGTGGCGGGCCGTCAGCCGAGCGCTACGCGGACGCCGGCGGTCAGCACCAGTTGGGCCAGCGCCAGGGGCACCAGCACCAGCCAGCACAGGCGCTGCAGCTGGTCCTCGCGCAGCCGGGGCCAGGAGACCCGCAGCCAGATCACGACGAACGCCACGGCGCCGGTCTTGAGCAGCATCCACAGCCAGCCGACCGAGTCGGCCCACGGGCCGTGCCAGCCGCCGAGGAACAGCGCCGCGGTCAGCGCCGAGATCACCACGATGCCGACGTACTCGGCGAGCAGGAAGAACGCGAAGCGCAGGCCGGTGTACTCGGTCAGGTAGCCGAAGACCAGTTCGGAGTCGGCGATCGGCATGTCGAACGGGGGACGGCGGATCTCGGCCAGACCCGACACGAAGAAGACGATCGTCGCGGGCAGCTGCCACAGCAGCCACCACGGCTGCCAGGCGGCCACGATGCCGGGCAGGCTGAGCGTGCCCGCGGCCATCGCCACGCTCGCCGCGGACAGCACGAACGGCAGCTCGTACCCGAGCAGCTGCGCCGCCGCGCGCAGGCCGCCGAGCAGCGAGTACTTGTTCGCCGAGGCCCACGCCGCCATCAGCACCGCGATCACGCCCACGCCGACCACGGCCAGCACGAAGAACAGGCCCACGTCGAGCTGCTGCCCGACCAGGTCACCCGGGCCGAGCGGGATGACCAGCAGCACCAGCAGGTACGGCAGCAGCGCCACCGCGGGTGCGAGCCGGAACACGGGGCCGTCGGCGGCGCGCGGGGTCACATCCTCCTTCTGCGCGAACTTCACGCCGTCGGCGATCAGCTGCGCCCAGCCGTGGAAGGCGCCCGCGTACATCGGGCCCAGCCGGGCCTGCATGTGCGCCATCACCTTGTGCTCGGTCTGGCCGACGATCAGCGGCAGGGTCAGGAACGCCACCGCCACCAGCGCGACCCTCAAGATCACATCCCAGGTCATGCGCCCGGCCCCCACTCCCCCGGCGCGGGCACGCCCGGCGGGCGGATGGCCTGGCGCTTGGAGCCGGTCTCCGACTCGCCCGGCTCCTTGGCTCCCGGCCACGGCTTGGCGACCCGGCTGGCCAGCACGAAGCTCTTACGCAGCGGGTGCCCCTCGAACTCGGGCGGCAGCAGCAGCGGTTCGAGCGGGCCGGGGAAGCCGATGCCGAACATCTCGTACGTCTCCCGCTCGTGCCACGCCGCGCCGGGATACACGTCCACGGCGGACTCCAGCGTCCCGTCGGCCGGCACCCGGGTGCGCAGCAGCACCCCGTGCCGCCGGCCCGTCGACCACACGTGCGCGACCACGTCGCAGCCCGCGTCCAGCTCGTCCACGGCCGACAGCCAGTCGAAGAAGTCGCAGCCCAGCTCGTCGCGTGCGGCGGTCAGCGCGGACAGCCAGGACGCGGCGGGCACATCGACGACCGCACGCGCGTACGGGCCGCCGCCCGACACGCCCGCCTGCGCGCCCGCGACGGACTCGGCCAGGCGCGCTCCGATCTCCTCCGGCGTCATGTCCGGCATCCTATGCCCGCCGCCGCCCGGTGCGCCCCACCTCACCGGGTGCGGGCGTCCGCCGCCATCCCGGCGGCATTGAGCGGACCCGTTATGCTGCGGCGGTTTTCCGACACCCCTGGAGTTGCCCGTGGACGGACACCGCGACTTCGCGGAGTTCTACGGCGCCTCGTTCCACAAGCTCGCCGGGGCGCTGTACGTATACACCGGGGACCTCGCCGAGGCGCAGGACGTGGTGCAGGAAGCCATGATCCGGGCGCTGGCCCGCTGGTCGACCGTGTCCACGTACGAGGAGCCGGCGGCCTGGGTGCGCAGGGTGGCCTGGAACCTGGCCACCAGCCGCTGGCGGCGGTTGCGCCGCGGCCTGGAGCTGACCGCCCGCGGACACACCGAGCAGCACGAGCCCGGGCCGGGGCCCGACCGGGTGGCCGTGGTGGCGGCGCTCGCCCAGCTTCCGGTGCGGCAGCGGCAGGCGGTGATCCTGCACTACCTGGAGGACTTGCCGGTCGCCGAGATCGCTGAGATCGTCGGAGCGGCCGAGGGGACGGTCAAGTCGTGGCTCCACCGGGCCCGGACCGCCCTCGCCGAGCGGCTGTCCGACCTGGCACCGGAGGAGGTCGACCGTGTCTGACCAACTCCACCGGCTGCTCTCCGACGCGAGCCGGCAGGCCCAGGCGCGACTGCGCCCGCTGGGCGCCGAGGCCGCCCGCCGCACCCTGCACCGCCGCCGAGTGGCGCGCGCCTCGACGCTGGCCGCGGTCCTCGCCGTGCTCATCGTGGTCGGGCTGAACCACGTCCGCGGCCAGGGGCCGCCGGTGCTCACCACGGGCTGCGCCCAGGCGGTGCGGCCGCGGATCACCAACGCCACCTTGCCCGGCCCGGCCACGCTCACCTTCACGCTGGCCTCGGCCGACCTGGCCCGGCTGTGCGCCGACCAGCGGCTGCGGATCAGCTGGGCCACCTACCGGATGACGTTCGAGATGCGCCAGGTGCTCGTCGACAGCGGCACCGCCGAGCTCAGCGCCGCCGAGCCGACGGCCACCGGCTCGCTGAGCGCCCACTCCGGCTGCCAGGCCGACCGCTACTTCCACCTGGGCGACCACACCTTCCCGGCCGAGATCGTGCCGGACAGCCACCTGAGCCTGCCGGCGTGGAGTGCCGGGCAGACCACCGGCGTCTTCGAGCAGCACTACCTGCCGCAGGACGGCTGCGGGTTCTGGTGACGGCTCAGACGCCCGGGATCGCGCCGTTGCGGAACAGGTCGACGAAGAGCTGGTGGTCGCCGCGGGCCTGGGCGCCGTACGCGTGGGCGAACTCGACCAGCCCGCCGACGAAACCGGCCTCGTCGCGGTCGAGTTCGGCCACGATCGCCTCCTCGGTCGAGAAGTCGACCAGGTCGTGGCTGGACTCGTCGTCGGCGACCGAGTGCATGCGGGCCACCGCCCGGCCCAGCTCGCGCACCACACTGACCAGCTCGTCGGGTTCGTTGACGTCGGACCAGTCCAGGTCGGCCGCGTACGGCGACACCTCCGCGACCAGCTGCCCGACCCCGTCCAGCTCGGTGTAGCCCAGCCAGGCGTCCGCCGCGGCCTGCAGCGCGCGCTGCGACTCGGCGGTGCGGTGGCCCTGGTGCAGGAAGTAGCCGCGCACCCGCGCGTCCTCGATGTGCCGGGCCACCGCCGGGGTCTGCGCCTGCTTCATGTAGACGACCACGTCGTTCTCCAGCGCCTGGGTGTGCCCCTCCAGCAGCAGGCTGTACGAGGGCAGCCCGGCCGAGCCGATGCCCACGCCTTTGCGCAGCACCACGTCCTTGATGGTGCGCTCGACCCCGGCGTGGCCGTTGTGCGCGTGGTACGGGTTCAGCGTGCCGAGGTAACCCCGGAAGGCCTCCTCGACGGCGTTGCGGGTCGGCGCGTCGATCCGGAACACGCCGTCGCGCTCGACGAATCGGCGCTCGTACCGGTCGATCACCGTCATGCCCTGGAGCAGGTCCACCCGGGTGTTCAGGCGGGCCTGCTGGAGCACCCGGTGCAGCGGGCCGGTGGTGGTGGACAGGGTCAGCGAGCCGATGGCGTCGTCGCCGCCGAGCGCGATGGCCCGCAGCTCGGCCAGGTACGCCCCGGCGAAGTCCTTGATCAGGTAGCCGATGGTCTCGTCGGACAACGCCTTGGCGTAGCCGAGCAGCGCGATGCTGGCGCACAGCCGCCGCAGGTCCCACAGGAACGGGCCGACATACGCCTCGTCGAAGTCGTTGACGTTGAAGACGAGCACGCCCTCGGCGTTCATGTAGGTGCCGAAGTTCTCCGCGTGCAGGTCACCGTGGATCCACACCCGGCTGGTCTGCGCGGTCAGGAACGTGTCGTCGGCGTACCGGCCGGTCATGTCGGCGTAGAACAGCGCGGCGCTGCCGCGGTAGAACGCGAACGCGCTGGACGCCATCTTGCGGAACTTGCGCCGGAACGCCGCGGGCTCGGCCGTCATCAGCGGCCCGAACTCGGTGACCAGCACGTCCAGGATCTGTTCCGATCGCGTCATGGATTGGACGCTAACGCGTGATCGCAACCGGGCGCTGCGAAAAACGGACAGGTCAGCGCGGTGGTGACACGATCGGGGCGGTCAGCGCGGCCGGATCGGGGCGGTGCACGCCGCCGAAGCCGGACTGCTCCGCGGCGATCTTCTCCTGCAGGCGCAGGATGCCGTGCAGCAGCGCCTCGGGCCGCGGCGGGCAGCCGGGCACGTACACGTCCACCGGGATGATCTGGTCCACGCCCTTGGTCACCGAGTACGAGTCCCAGTACGGCCCGCCGCAGTTGCTGCACGCGCCGAAGGAGATGACGTACTTGGGTTCGGGCATCTGGTCGTACAGCCGCTTGATGGCCGGGGCCATCTTGTCGGTGACCGTGCCCGACACGACCATCAGGTCGGCCTGGCGGGGGCCGTGCGCGAACGGGATCACGCCCAGCCGCATGAAGTCGTGCCGTCCCATGCTGCTGGCGATGAACTCGATCGCGCAGCAGGCCAGCCCGAAGTTGAACACCCACAGCGAGTAGCGCCGACCCCAGTTCAGCACGAACTTGATCGGATCTCCGAGCACCGAGGGCAGGGCCATACGGGTCAGCCTAGACCGCGGAGGTCGGCGGAACGTAGCCCAACCACGCCTCGACCTCCTCCTGGGTCAGGATGCGGTCGACGCGCACCTGCGCGGTGATCGGGAAGCGTCGGCCCGGCCGCCAGTGCCGGCTGTAGCGGGCGTCGTCCAGCACCAGGATGCGCGAGCCGCTGACCACCGCGATGTCGGCCGGCCCGGCCTCGTTGCGCATGGTCGCGCCGGTCGCGTCGGTGAGGTGGAAGCTGTCGTCCACATGTTCCAGCACGGTGCCGTCCGGCCCGTGCTGGAACGCGCTGACCCAGCGCGCGTCGGGCCGCTTGCCCTGCACCAGGCCCGCCCCGATGAGCGCGTCGGCGAGCAGCGTCTGCAGCTGGAAGTTGTCGGCCACGCCGCTCACGAACACCATCGCCCCGCGCCGGGTCGGCCGGTGCAGCACCAGCAGGTGCTCGTCGACGATGCGCAGCGCCAGGATGAGCCGCATGAACGCGGGCGCGGCCGAGTGCAGCGGGTCGACCTGCGCGGTCCACGCGGCCCGGTCGCCGAGCTGGGCCCGCGCCTCGGCGTGGTGCAGGCAGGCCACCGCGGCCAGCGCCCAGTGCGGCGCGTCGCGCCACGCCGCCACCAGCGGCATCGCCCGGTCCGGGCCGAGCTGGGACGCCAGCAGGCCGGTGGCCACGGTGATGTCCATCTGCGTGCGCTCCGGCAGCGGCCGCCCGCCGCCGTGCGCCATCCAGGCGTCGATGAACGAGTGGGTGCCGGTCAGCGCGCTGCCGAGGCGTTCCAGCACGATCCGGGTGAGCGGGCCGGGCGACCCGCCCAGCTCGACCAGCGCGCCCGCGGCGGTGGCCGCGGTGGCCGCGACGAACGGGATCGGCGCCGCCCCGATGGCCGGGGCCAGGTGGGTGACCGCCGGGGTCAGCTCGTGCGCCGGCGCCAGCCGGGCCGCCTGCACCAGCGGCGCCACCGCGGCCAGCGCGGAGTTCACATCCTGGCCGAGGATGAGCTGGTGGAACCGCTGAACCTGCTGCACGAACATGTGGCGTGCACCCTCCCCTGAGGTCCTGTACGAGCCGCCCGCGGTAGCAGCCGCTCGGTGTCATCCGCAACGTAGTGGAGGATGACACCGATTAAGGCTGCGGTAGCCGGCGGTCATGACACAACGTGGAGCTACCTGGCCGGAGCCGCCTCGGGCAGCGGTTCGGCATGGTCGGCGACGGCCGGGTCGCCGCCGAGGTCGTACCCCCGCAGCAGCACCAGCGCGATGCCCACGATAAGACCCGGCACCACAGTGAACCCGAGCAGTACTCCCGTCTTCGCCAGATCGCTCTGCGCGACCGTCTCACCTGCGGTGGTGGAGATGTAGCCGAACAGCTGGAGCACGATGCCGAAGATGAACGGGCCCAGCGCCAGACCCAGGGTCTCCCCCGCGGTCCACACGCCGGTGAACACACCCGCCTGCCGCTTGCCGGTGCGCGCCGTGTCGTACGCGATGCAGTCGGGCAGCATGGACAGGCCGAACAGCTGCTGCCCGGCGTAGCCGAAGCCCATCAGCGCGATGATCGAGTAGATCGCCCAGTGCGGCAGCAGCGGGGCGGCCGCCAGCGCCAGCGTCGCCACGGTGAGCGTGATCGAGGCGACCACGTAGCCCTTCAGCTTGCCCAGGCGCTCGCCGACCCGCCGCCACACCGGCATCACGAACAGCGCCGGGCTGACCACGACCACGAACAGGGCGGTGGTGGTGCCCGCGTCGCCGAGCACGTGCTTGGCGAAGTACTCGACGCCGCCGAGCATGCAGGCCACCCCGGTGGACTGCGCCACGAAGCAGGCCACCAGCACCCGGAACGGCCGGTTCGCGGCGACCACCTTGAGCTGGGCGCGCAGCGACGGCTCGCTGGCGGTGATGGCGCCGGTGGGCGCGGAGCGGGTGCTCACGAACACGACCAGCGTGCCGGCCACCATGATCGTGGCGACGAACAGCGCCATCCAGCGGTAGCCGGGCAGGCCGCCGCCCATCGCGTCGCGGATGATCGGGGCCATCGCGCCGGAGACCAGGATCGAGGTGGCCAGCAGCGCCACCCGCCAGGTCATCAGCCGGGTGCGCTCTGAGTACGAGCTGGTCATCTCGGCGGGCATGGCGACGTAGGGCACCTGGAAGAACGCGAACGCGGTGGCCGTCAGCAGGAACATCACCGCGACGTACAGGCCCGCCTGGCCGCCGTCGCCGAACGGGGCCGCGAACAGCAGGGCGAACAGCACGGCCATGGCCAGGCCGGCGAAGAGCAGGTAGGGGCGGCGGGCGCCCCAGCGCGTCTGGGTGCGGTCCGAGATGCGGCCCACCACGGGGTTGAGCATGACGTCCCAGGCCTTGGGCAGCAGCACCAGCAGGCCCGCCAGGCCGGCCGCGACACCCAGGGTGTCGGTCAGGTAGGGCAGCAGCAACAGACCGGGGACGGTGCCGAAAGCACCGGTCACCAGGGAGCCGAGCGAATATCCGACTCGCACACGAGTGGGAAGCGCTTCGTCCGGGGCCTCCATCACCTCCACACTGGATGTCATGAGCGCGGATGGTACGGGAGGCGAGTGAATGCTGGTACCTGCCGGTGTGGCAGCGGGCCATCCGGCCACCGCTGATGTAGGCCTTCGGGTACTGCGGATGGGCGGAACGGCGGCGGATGCGGGGGTCGCCGCGACACTGGCCGCCTGCGTGGCCGAGACGATCTTCACCGGGCTGGGCGGCGGCGGGTTCGCCACCTACTTCGAAGCTTCGACCGGCCGGGTCACCTGCCTTGATTTCTTCGTCGCGATGCCCGGCCTGGACGGTGATCGCAAGGCGGAGCCCATGACGCCGATCGCGGTCCGGTTCGGCGAGGTGCCGCTGCCCTACGAGATCGGCGGGGCGTCCGTCGCGGTCCCCGGACTGCCCGCCGGATGTGGCGAGATTCACTCACGTTGGGGAGCCCTGCCCTGGGCCGACGTCGTCGCGCCCGCCGCCGAGCTGGCCCGCACCGGCACCGCCATGCCCTTCGCGCACGCGGTCACCCTGCCCTCGCTGATCGAGGCGATGCTGCCCGGCCAGGGCGGCCCCGCGTACGCGCCCGGCGGCAACCTGCTGCAGGGCGGGGACCGGCTGTTCCACGCCGGGCTGGCGCAGGCGCTGGACATCCTCGCCGAGGACGGCCCCGGCACCTGCTACACCGGCAAGCTCGGCGCGGCCGTGGTGGAGTCGGTGCGCGCCGACGGCGGGGCGCTCGGGCCGCTCGACCTGTCCGCATACCAGGTGCTCGAACGGGCGGTGACCACCGCCGAGCTGGCCGGACGCACCGTGCTCGGCCGCGCGGACCTCAACCGCACCGTGCAGACCCTGCGCGGGCTGCCGCCCGACCTCGCCGCCATGCCCCGGCCCGAGCGCGCGGTGGTGCTGGCCGGTGCGCTCGACGTCCGCGGCCCCGACGACCGGCTCGGCGACACCACCAACGTCACCACCGTCGACGGCGCCGGCAACGCCTGCGTCATCACCACCACGCTCGGCCTCGGCTCCGGGGTCTGGCTGCCCGGCCTGGGGGTGCACCTCAACTCGATGCTCGGCGAGGGCGAGCTGTACTCCGGCGAGCTGGCCCCCGGCGAGCGGCTGGCCTCGATGATGTGCCCGCTCGTGGTGCTCGACCCCGGCGGCGCGCTGCGGCTGGCGATCGGCTCCGCCGGGGCGTCCCGGATCCGCTCCGCGCTGCTGCGCACCCTGGTCGGCGTGCTCGTCGACGGCCTGGACACCCCGGATGCCGTACGCGCCCCCCGCCTGCACCCCGTCGACGACGTCGTCCACGTCGAACCCCACTTCCCGGTCCCCGAGGAGATGGCCCTGGCCGAGGCCGGCTACACCGTCAACCGCTGGCCGCACCGCAGCCACTACTTCGGCGGCGTCTCCGCCATCGGCACCACCGGTGCCTCCGGAGACCCCCGCCGCGGCGGGGCCGCCCGCCTCCTTTCGGGTTGATCATAAACTTATGGCACGGCTCGACGGCGTGTCGTGGCCACAACTTCATGATCACCCGAGCCCTGGGGCGACCGGTGCTGTCGAGCGCTCGGCTTGCCAGGCAACCGTGGCGAAGCGTGGCCAAGGTACGCACAGATGCCAGACAAGTCCGGCGATCTTGAGGGGCGTCGCCGCGGCAGGGGCACGGACGCGGGGTGGGGTCAGTTGATGGCGGAAGCGGCTACCCGGTCGCCGCGAAACGGGACGCCTTCCGCGGCCAGGCGGCGGCGGGCCTCGTTCTCGTGGCCGGGAGGCAGGCGGCCGCCCGCGCCGACGACGCGGTGCCAGGGGACCCCGCCGCCGTGCCGCGCCATGATCGTGCCGACGCGGCGGGCTGAGTTGCGGCCCGACTGGTCCGCGAGGGCGTCGGCGATCGCGCCGTAGGTCATCACCCGGCCGGGCGGGATCTGCTCCACCATGCGCAGCACCGCTTCGGTGTACTCGTCGGGGGTCATAGCCGAAGGCTAATTGATCAGGAAGTTGCGCACACGACACGCCGCCGACCCGTGCCATAAGTTCATGATCGACGCGGGTGGGGGTGGGAGGGCGCGCCAGTGGGTGGGATCGGTGCGGGGTGGGGGGAGGTGGGGGCGGCAGAATGGGCGGATGCGTGGAGTAGTCACCCGGGCTCGGCGGGTGGTGGTGAAGGTGGGGTCGTCGTCGTTGACGACGGCTGCCGGGGGGTTGGACCCGGAGCGGCTGGCGGCCTTGGTCGGGGCGCTGTGCAGTGTCGACGGGGAGCGGCGGCGGGAGGTCGTGCTGGTGTCTTCCGGCGCGATCGCGGCGGGGCTGGCTCCGCTGGGGCTGTCGCGGCGACCGCGGGACCTGGCCACGCAGCAGGCTGCGGCCAGTGTGGGCCAGGGGCGGCTGATGCACGCGTACACCGAGGAGTTCGGGCGGCACGAGCGGACCGTGGGGCAGGTGCTGCTGACCGTCGACGACGTGACGCGGCGGGCGCACTACCGCAACGCCCATCGCACGCTGCGCAAGCTGCTCGACATGCGGGCCGTGCCGATCATCAACGAGAACGACACGGTCGCCACCGAGGAGATCCGGTTCGGCGACAACGACCGGCTGGCCGCGCTGGTGGCCGCGCTCGTGCAGGCCGACCTGCTGGTGCTGCTGTCGGACGTGGACGCGCTCTACACCGGCCACCCGTCGCAGCCGGGCTCCCGGCGGATCGACGAGGTCACCGACTTCGCGCAGCTCGCCGAGGTGTCGGTGGGCGGCGTGGGCAGTGCCGGGGTGGGCACCGGCGGCATGATCACCAAGGTCGAGGCTGCCCGCATCGCGACCGACGCGGGCATCCCGGTGGTGCTGACCGCCGCTCCGCTGGCCGCCGCGGCCCTGTCCGGCGAGGCGGTGGGCACCCTCTTCCACCCCGCGGGCGTACGCGCGACCGCCCGCCTGCACTGGCTCGCCCACGCCACCACGGCCCGCGGCCGCCTGCACCTGGACGCGGGCGCGGTCACCGCGATCGTCGACCGCCGCGCCTCGCTGCTCCCGGCCGGCATCACCGGCGTCGACGGCGCGTTCACCGCGGGCGACCCGGTGGACCTGGTCGACGTCGCGGGTCGCGCGGTGGCCCGTGGCCTGGTCAACTACGACGCCCTGGAGCTGCCGGGCCTGCTCGGCCGCTCCACCGTCGAGCTCGCCGCCGCCCTCGGCCCCGCCTACGAACGCGAAGTCATCCACCGCGACGACCTCGTACTGCTGTAAGGAAGGGCACCTTGTTATCGCCATGCGTAGTGGAAGGGCACCTTCCTCACGCCGCAGCGGGCTGAGCTGCGCCGACACTAACTCACGCACTGACGGAAGGCTGGAAACGAGATGAGCGTCATCGAGCAGGCGACGCGGGCCCGCGAGGCGGCACAGGTGCTGGCCACGGCCTCGCGCCGGGCCAAGGACGCCGGGCTGGCGGCGATGGCCGACGCGCTCGCCGCGCGTACCCCCGAGATCCTGGAAGCCAACGGCCTGGACGTGGCCGCGGCGCGCGAGCAGGGCACGCCCGAGTCGACCGTGGACCGGCTCGCGCTGAACGCGTCGCGGCTGGCCGGGATGGCCGACGGCCTGCGCCAGATCGCGGGCCTGCCGGACCCGGTCGGCGAGGTGGTACGCGGCGGCACGCTGCCCAACGGCCTGCAGGTGCGCCAGCTGCGGGTGCCGTTCGGCGTGGTCGGCATCATCTACGAGGCCCGCCCGAACGTCACCGCGGACGCGGCCGGGCTGACCCTGAAGTCGGGCAACGCCGTGCTGCTGCGCGGCTCGGGCTCGGCGGCCCGCTCCAACGCGGCGATCGTCGCCGTGCTGCGCGACGCGCTCGTCGCCGCCGGGCTGCCCGCCGACGCGGTGCAGCTGGTCGACTCGACCACCCGGGACAGCGTCAAGGAGCTGATGCGCGCGCGCGGCCTGGTCGACGTGCTGATCCCGCGCGGCGGCGCATCGTTGATCCGCACCGTGGTCGAGGAGTCCTCGGTGCCGGTGATCGAGACCGGCGTCGGCAACTGCCACATCTACGTGGACGAGTCCGCCGACCTGGACATGGCGCTGACCATCCTGCTCAACGCGAAGGTGCAGCGGCCCTCGGTGTGCAACGCGGCCGAGTCGCTGCTGGTGCACGCGGCGGTCGCGGACGCGTTCCTGCCCGTGGCCCTGGCCGCGCTGCGCGAGCACGGCGTGACGGTGCACGGTTCGCCGGAGGTCGCCGCGTACTCCGGTGACGTCGTGCCCGCCACCGAGGAGGACTGGGGCACCGAGTATCTGGCCCTGGAGCTGTCCGCGCGGGTGGTGCCGTCGTTGGACGAGGCGGTCGCGCACATCCGGCGGCACGGCTCCGGCCACTCCGAGGCGATCATCACGGCGTCGCTGCCGGCCGCGAACCGGTTCGCCGCGCAGGTCGACGCGGCGGCGGTGCTGGTGAACGCGTCGACCCGCTTCGTCGACGGCGGCGAGCTGGGTTTCGGCGCCGAGATCGGCATCTCCACCCAGAAGCTGCACGCCCGCGGCCCGATGGGCCTGCCCGAACTGACCAGCACCAAGTACGTCATCACCGGCGAAGGCCAGATCCGCGCCTGACCCGGGTCCGCCCCTCCCTGCGGGTCAGAGCATGGTGCTGCGGCCGGGCGGGGTGATCTCGTAGAGGGCGCGGATGACGTTGAGGGTGAGGTGTACGTCGAACACCTCACCGTCCTCGGACTCCCAGCCGCCGTCGGTGCGCTGGGTCTCCGCCAGGCGGCGCTTGGCCGCGATCATGGTCCAGTCGTCGGCGGACACGCCCACCCGGCGCAGGGCCGCCGCCATGGCCGCGGCGTCGGCGGGGGCCATCGCGGGCAGGCGCTCGCCCAGCACCGCCTGCATCCGGGCGGCCTCGTAGAACATGTCCTGCCGGTACATCACCGCCGCGCCGAGCCAGCCGGTGACCAGGTAGGACGGCCAGGTGCCGTCCGAGTTCAGGCTGCCCTTGATGAACTCCGCGCCGCGCAGGGCCGCATCGGCGTACGGGATCGGCGTCGGGTCGCCGTACGGCAGCGACGAGCGCACGTCGAGCCCCATCACGGTGAGCCAGAACGTGGCGTTCGCGGTCAGGTAGAGCGTCGCCTCCGGGTCGCCGGGCTGCGCCCACTCGGGCGCGTCCACGGCCAGCTCCTTGGCCTCCTGCCAGCTGCCGTCGGCGGCCTGGCGCCCGGCCAGCCAGTCGAAGGCCCGCTTGACGCCGGGCCGCCCGAGCGCGCCGAGGTCGTCGAGCTGCGCCAGCCGGAAGCAGGTCACGTCGACGGAAGGGATCTTGCCCCGCTGGGTGGCGAACCACCCGCCGCCGTCCGCCTGGCCGGCCTCGGCCGCGGCGAGTATCTCCTCCGCCGGCGAAACGCCGGTACGCAGGTACGACAGGCGTGCCCGGTCGACCGGGTCGCCCTTCTTCACCACGAAACCGATAGCCGCGTCGAGATCCACCACGGTCATCGAGGGTACGTGCCCGGTCACCGTCCGGCCTCATCAGGTTGGTCAAGGTCAACAGCACTGGCGGGTGAAATAACGGCCGAACAACGCGAGAAGCCACCAGTTCGGGCCCGGTGACGTGCCGTTGTCGGCATCGGCGCGGGCCGGTATCAGATATGGACAGTGTTCGAAGTCACAGTGCCCCGGCCGGAGACGTTGCCGACAGCCGCCCGCCGGACACGAAGACGCCGGCCGTGACGGGCACGGCCGGCGTCTGTCGCGAACGGACTCAGTAGCTGGGCAGGGACGGGTCGACGGTCTTGACCCAGGCGAGCACGCCACCCTGGACGTGCACCGCGTCCTTGAACCCGGCCGCCTTCAGCGCGGCGAGCGCCTCGGCGGACCGTACGCCCGACTTGCAGTGCAGCACGATCTGCCTGTCCTGCGGCAGCTTGGCCAGCGCCTCGCCGGACAGGATCTCGCCCTTGGGGATCAGCACGCTGCCCGGGATGCGGACGATCTCGAACTCGGCCGGCTCGCGCACGTCGACGAGCAGGAAGTCCTTGTCGGCGTCCTGCATCTCCTTGAGCTCGCGGGCGGTGATGGTCGCGTCGACCACCGCCTCCTGCGCCTCGACGGAGACCGCGCCGCAGAAGTCCTCGTAGTCCTCGAGCAGCTCGGTGACGGTCGGGTTCTCGCCGCACAGGGCGCAGGCCGGGTCCTTGCGGACCTTGATCTTGCGGTACGACATCTCCAGCGCGTCGTACACCATCAGCGATCCGACCAGCGGCTCGCCGATGCCGGCCAGCAGCTTGATGGCCTCGGTCACCTGGATCGAGCCGATGCTGGCGCACAGCACGCCCAGCACGCCGCCCTCGGCGCACGACGGGACCATGCCGGGCGGCGGCGGCTCCGGGTAGAGGCACCGGTAGCAGGGGCCGTGCTCGGCCCAGAACACGCTGGCCTGGCCGTCGAAGCGGTAGATCGAGCCCCACACGTACGGCTTGCCGAGCAGCACCGCGGCGTCGTTGACCAGGTAACGCGTGGCGAAGTTGTCGGTGCCGTCGACGATCAGGTCGTACTGCCCGAAGATCTCGAAGACGTTCTCGCGGTCGATCGCGGTGTTGTGGATGACCACGTTCACGTACGGGTTGATCTCCCGGACGCTGTTGGCGGCCGACTCCGCCTTGGGCCGGCCGATGTCCGACTGGCCGTGAATGATCTGGCGCTGCAGGTTCGACTCGTCGACGGTGTCGAACTCGACGATGCCCAGCGTGCCGACCCCGGCCGCGGCCAGGTACATCAGCGCGGGCGAGCCGAGCCCTCCGGCGCCGACGCACAGCACCTTGGCGTTCTTGAGCCGCTTCTGCCCCTCGACGCCGACGTCGGGGATGATCAGATGGCGGCTGTAGCGGCGGATCTCGTCCACCGAGAGCGACTCGGCAGGCTCCACAAGCGGCGGCAACGACATAGGCACATTCTCGCTCGCCGCGGTAGGGAATGCCATGATCTCCAACCCGCTGGGATGCGAGTTGCATCACGCGCTGATCAGCCTTCATTTGATCATGAACTTATTCCCACAACACGCCGCCGAACCGTGCCATAAGTTCATGATCACGTGATCGGGGGTGGGGCCCGGTCAGGGGATGGTGGGGCCGCGGTGGAGGGTGGGGTCGGTGGGGGCGGCGGGGTGGGGCCAGGGGTTGGGGGTGCAGTCCTTGAGGCCGGTGGACTGCTGCTGCATGACCGGGGCGGGTTGGCCGGGGGCGGGGCAGGCCTCGTGGCCGTAGCCGAGCTGGTGGCCGAGCTCGTGGTTGAGGGCGAAGGCCTGGTAGTCGGGCAGCGGCGCGCCGTAGCCGGGGACGGCCTGCGACCAGCGGTCCAGGTTGAGGATGAGCTGTCCGGGCAGGCGGCAGGAGGTGAAGCCCTCCGTGTGCAGGCCGCCCGCGGCGCACATCTTCTGCGTGGTGCCGGCGGTGGCCAGGTAGACGGTGAACTCGTAGGTGGCCTTCTCGGCGACGCGCTGGAAGCGGTGCTTGCCGCCGCCCGTCCAGCCGCGCGGGTCGGCGAGGATCCGCTCCACCTCGGTGACGAACGCCGTGACCTCGGCGTCGGCGCCCTTCTCCACGGCGACGCGGAACTTGCGCACCGTGCCCGCCGCGCCCAGCACCTTGCCGGTGCCGGTGGCGTAACCGAACGTGCCGCTGCCCGCCGGCACGGGCGTGCTCTCCTCGCGGGGCGGCCCGGACGCGCCGGGCTCCGCCGGCTCCCCCGGTTGCGGGGAACCGGCCGCCGGTGCGGCGGGTCCGGACAGGAGCAGGCCGTCGTGGCCGCGGGCGAGGTCGATGCCGGCCAGCACCACGATCAGGCCCAGCGCGCCGGCCACGAGGAACCCGTTCCGGCGGCGGCGGGCCTGGATGACGGCTCGGCGGCGGGCCCGGAAGCCGGGCGCGTCGTCGGCCGGGTGGCGCGGGTCCGCCGCCTGCTGCTCGAAGAGTTCCAGCTCGCCGCGCATCAGGCCACCGGAGGCCCGGTGTAGCGCTTGCCGTCCACGTACGGCCACGAGTTGGCGGTGCAGCCCTTCAGTCCGTACGTCTGCTGCTGCATGACCGGCGCGGGCTTGCCCTTGCCCGGGCATCCCTCGTGGAAGCGGCCGAGCTCGTGACCCACCTCGTGGTTGATCACGTACTGCCGGTACGTGTGCAGGTCGATCTTGGCGTCGATGTAGTCGGGCACCGACATGCGCCAGCGGTTGAGGTTGATGACGACGCGCCCGGACAGCCGGCACGAGGTGTACGAGACCCCGTCGAGCCGGGTGTCCATGCCGCCCGCCCCGCACAGTTTGCGAGTCGTCTCACCGGTCGCCAGGTAGATCGTGAACTGGTACGCCGACCCGGACGGCACCCGCTGCAGCCGGTACTGCTCACCCGCGATCCAGCTGCGCGGGTCGCCCAGCGTCTCGTCCACCATGCTGGTGAAAACGTCGAGTTCCTCGGCGGCCACGTTCTTCTCCGCCGCGACCCGGAACCGCTTGACGGCGCCCGCGGTGCCCAGCACCTCGCCCTGGCCGCCGGCGTACGTCCAGGTCCCCGGGCCGGACGCGGGGAACTCGCCGGCCATCTGGTAGACGGCCTCCGGCTGCGTGCTGGGCGACGGCTGCGCCGCGGGCGGCGACTGCTCCGCCGCGGGCTCGGGGCTGTCGGTCACCGTGGGGGTCGACGCCACCTGCTTGGTGGGCACCGGCTCGGACCCACCGCGCAGCAGGTCCACACCCACCAGCAGGGCCGCGCCGAGCAGCACGCACACGGCTGCCGCGCGACGGCGGCGCTGCCGGGCACGGGCCCGGCTGAGCCTGCCCGACTCCACTCGCGAGGACCGGGCGGGAGCTTCCCATTCGGTCCGCGGGGGCGGTGCGAGGGCGGTGCGCATCGACACAGCCTGCCACATCCCTACGGCAACAGTGCCGCTAGCCGCCTGTTCACGGCGCTGAGCGTGGCTCGAACGACCGCCCGGCGAGGGTCTCCGGAGACTAGGGCGGAGCCCGCGAGCTGCTCTACCCAACCGCCGCAGACCAGCAGAACCACCACTACGGCGACCTCGCAACTGCCCATCGGGACGATGGTCGCCTGCTCCACGAAACACCGGCCGGACTCGCCGGTCGTGGTGCCCTCCCGCAGCAGGTCGTCGATGGCCACCGCGGTCGCGGCGGCGCACAGGCGCAGCACGTACGCGTCGACGGCCGGCCCGCTGGCCACCCCGACGGCCTGCCGGTCGCCGGTGTTGAGGCGCACCTCCACCGTCGCGTCCAGGCCGAAGGTGCTGGTCTGCACGTGCTCGATGATCGCGCGGGGGCCCTGGTCGCGTTCGGTGGGCAGCGGTGGCGGCGAGGCCGTGGCGGGCAGCTCGGGTTCGCTGTTCACCGAGCGCAGCGCGGCGACCCGGTCACGCAGCTCGCCCGGCGCCCGGCGCGGCACGCTCACCGGATGGCGGCGGCGGGGCTCGCGCGGCGACTGGTCGGACAGCGGATCCGGGTGCAGCCCGGTCAGTCCCGGCGGCGGGGCCGCCCCCGCGCCCGAACGGGGCGCGGGCAGCGTGGCCGTCGGCGGGGTGGTGTCGGAGGGCGGCGCGGGCTTCGGCACCAGCGGGCCGGCCGGCGCGGCGTCGATGCCCATCTGCTCCTGCAGCATGCGGGCGACCATGCGGCTGATCGCCGCGGGGTCGGCCCCCTCGGCGAGGTCGAGCCGCAGGTGGTGGGCACCGGTGGCGGTGGTGCGCAGGGCCGCGTCGCGCACCCCGGCGACGCCGCGCACGGCACGCAGCACCGCGTCGACGTCGAACCCGTCCGGGCGCTCGTCGGTCCCCACGTCGTCGCTGCGGCGCAGGTGGGAGGCGATGCGGTCGAGCTGTGGCGTCGCCGCGACGACCGGCTCCGCCTCCACGACCGGGTGGATGGCGGGCGGCACGTCGGGCACCGCGGGCACCCGCTGCGGCAGGTGCTCCGCGCCGGCCGGGTCGCCCCCGGCCTCTTCCGGCTCGGCTCGCCGGGCCTCGGGCACCGCCTGCTGGGGCGAGGGGGGCAGCTGCGGCCCGCCCCCGGGCTTGGGGACGTGCGGCAGCGGTTGCTGCGGCGTCCCACCGGCGGGCTGCGGGAGGTGTGGCGGCGGCGAGGGCGGCAGGTAGGGCCGCGGCTGTGAGACGAAGGAGGGCTGGCCGGGGAAACCGCCCGCCGGCCCGCCGTCGTTTCGTTCGCCGGGGCGGCCGGGCTCGTGGCCGGGGTCGCCGGCCGCCTGCGCCGCCCGCGGTACCGCAGCGCGGCCGTGCTCGATGCCCGCGAGCGCGGCGGCATGGCCGTCGCGCGTGGCGGCGAGGGTGTCCCGGGCCGCGGCGAGGCCGTCCCGGGCACCGCTGAGCTGGGCGGCGCGGGCCATGCCGGCCTGGGCGGCGGCGTAGCCCTCGCGGGCCGCGTCCAGCCGGGCGGCGGCGGCCGCGGCCGGATCCGGCAGCACCGGGAACTCGCCCGTCCGGATCCGTTCGGTCGCGCCTCCCGCACGCACGGCGTCCTGCCCCTGGCCACGGGTGGCGTCGGGACCGGCCTGTTCGGCCTCGGAACGGGCCGATTCCTGCGCCGGCCCGCCCTGGTGCAGACCGTTGGCGCGGGACGGCGCCGGCGGCTCGGCGAAGGCCATGCCGAAGCGTGCGCCGAGCGACATGCGCTCCGCCTCTTCCTCGTCTGAGTAGTCGTAGTCGTAGTCGTCGTCGAGCGCGGACGCGGCGGGCCGCGGAGCGGCGGGCGGCACGGGCCGGGTGGCGGCCTCGGCCATCGCGGCCAGCGGCGCGTCCGCTGGCGGCGCGGCGGGCACCGGCCCGGAGAGCTCGGCGGGCAGCGAGGGCCGCAGGCCGGGCGGCGGCACCGGATAACCACCGGTGGGCATGGTCAGCGCGGGATTGGCCCCGGCGGGCAGCGGCGGCATGACCGGGATCGGGATCACCTCCGGCGGCGCGACCGCGGCCATGGGGCCTGGCTGGTACGGCGTGAACACGGGAAGGGGCCCGGTGTCGTCGGGGCCGAGCACCGGCGAGCCGTTGACGGGGGTGGGCTCGTCGAACGCGGCGTGGCGGGCGAACTCGGCCGAGGTCTGGGCGAACTCGTCGGCATACGGGTCCTCGCCGGGGGAGGAGAGCTCCGGCAGCGGACGTTCGTACGGCCGGTGGTGGCCGTTGCGCGCGGAGGGGGCGGCGTCCGGCACGCGAACCAGCGTGGTGGTGACTGGGTCGGCGCCGGTGAGCGCGTCTATCCCCCGGCGGTCGGCTACCGTGGCGTGCCACGGGGTCAACGGCTCGAATCCGGGCTCCAACGCCGCGCCCGCACTCGACCATGCATCCGTACGGTCGGAATCCGCCCAGCTCGCGGGTTTATGCCCGTTAGCCGTCGGGTGTCCGACTCCGCCGGCTGACCCGTTGGCGGGTTCGTCAGTTCCCGCTGTGTTTCCGGTCTGCCCTGTTACGTCCACCGTGCGCTCCTCCGTCGCCCACGCTGAGGCTACCGTGAACGGCGAATGACGATAAGTTGCAACGACGGGGCAGTTTGCAAGATCCGTCAAAGGATCCGTCTGCAGGGTGAGGAGATTCGATGACCGCGGCCACCAGTGGCGCCAACCCGACCGGCTCGACAGCCACGGGCCGGCCGACCCGGCTGCCCCGGTCGGCACGACGCAAGCAGCTGCTCGCCGCTGCTCAGGACGTCTTCGTCGCCCAGGGCTACCACTCCGCAGCGATGGACGACATCGCCGAACGGGCGGGCGTGTCGAAGCCGGTGCTCTACCAGCACTTTCCCGGCAAACTCGAGCTCTACCTGGCGCTGCTCGACACGCACTGCGACGCGTTCGCCGAGCGCATCCGCTCGGCCATGGCGGCGACCGCGGACAACAAGGAGCGGGTCCGCGGTGCGATGCAGGCCTACTTCGACTTCGTCTCGCACGAGAGCGAGGCCTACCGGCTGGTCTTCGAGTCCGACCTGAGGAACGACCCGGCCGTCGCGGAGCGGGTGGACCGGATGGAGCGCCTGTCGGTCGAGGCCATAACCGAGACCATCATGTCCGACACGGGTGTCAGCCGCGCCCGCGCCGAGGTGCTGGCGGCCGGCCTGTGCGGCGCGGCGCAGGTGTCGGCCCGCTGGTGGCTCGCCGGCGGCCGCGTCATCGCCCAGGACGAGGCCGAGCAGCTCATCACCACCCTCTCCTGGCGTGGCATCAGCAGCTTCCCCCTCTCCGGCACCGACCACTGACCCCTGCCCCCACCGACGACGCCGGGGGCGGGCGCGCACCCGCGACACGCGGGTGCCGGACGCCGGAGGGCCGTTCCCGCAAGATCATCGCAGGAGGTCGGCCGCCACGCCATCGTCCAGCTGCGACACCGGGGTAATCTCGGGAGCGAGCCGAGGAGGTTGTGTGGAGGTCAAGATCGGTGTGCAGTTCGCCCCCCGCGAGTTGGTGGTGGACAGCACGCAGACGCCCGCTGAGGTCGAGCAGATGGTCGCCGACGCGCTCGCGTCGAAGGCCCAGCTGCTGACGCTGGTAGACGAGAAGGGCCGGCGGGTCATCGTCCCGCTGGACAAGCTGGCTTACGTGGAGATCGCCGAGGCTTCGACGCGGAGTGTCGGCTTCTCGGCCCGCTGAGGCGGCGCAGCACATAACTGCAGGTGAACGGCACGGCGCGACCTGCGCCGTGCCGTTCACCGTTGCTGCCGCCGTCGCGGCCAGGTGCCGCGGGCGCGTACGGCCGGTAGTCTGCGGGCGTGTCCGTTGATGCCGGAGTGATCGATCTACTGGGCATGCTCGCCTACGGTGAGCTGCTGGCCTTCGACCGCATGGCGGCCGACTCCCGGCTCGCCCCTGATCTGGCGCGGCAGGCCCGGCTGGCCGAGATGGCCGCCTGGGAGATGGCCAACTACCGGCGGCTGGCCAACCGGCTCACCGCGCTGGGCGTGGACCCGGAGCAGGCGATGCTCCCGTTCGTCACGGCGCTGCGCACGTATCACGACAACACCGAGCCAGGAGACTGGCTGGAGGCGCTGACCAAGGCATACGTCGGCGAGGGCATCTCCGACGACTTCTTCCGCGAGGTGGCGCAGGTGCTACCCGAAGGCGTACTGGCCGCGCCGGACCGGGCCCTGGTGCTCGACGTGCTGCACGACGACGGCTACGCGGACTTCGCGGCCGGGGAGATCCGCGCGGCCATCGCGGCGGACCCGAAGGTCGCCAACCGGCTGTCGATGTGGGCGCGCCGGCTCACCGGCGAGGCGCTCTCCCAGGCGCAGCTGGTCGCCCAGGAGCGCAGCCCGCTGACGGCGCTGGTGCTGGCGGGCGTGTCCGGCGGCGAGTCCGTCGACGTGCTGTTCCGGCGATTGACCACCGCACACACGGCCAGGATGACCGCGGTCGGCCTCAACAATTGACCGTTTTGCGTGGGAAATCCCACTAAGAACCGGGAATTCGACACACACCTGGTGACCAGACGGCCACCGGGCCGTACGATGGCTGAGTTGACATGGGCCCGATGCCCATGTCGTCGCGTGTGCGGCGCCGCGGTCCCCAACGATCGCGCCGCGCGATGGGATCCACATCCTTCATCGCCGCGCCCCGCGCTCGAGACTACATATACGCCCTTCGATGAACCGGGCGTACCGACATCCGCTGGGCAGCCCGCAGGGTCCGCCGTACGCGGATCACTGAGAGGGCACCCCAGAACCTGATGACCGAAAACATCGAAAGCACCACCGAAAACACTCCCAAGATCACCCTCGCGCCCACCTTCGCCGAGCTTGGCGTGCGCCCGGAGACCGTGGCCGCACTCACCGCGATGGGTATCGAGCGCGCCTTCGCCATCCAGGAGTACGCGCTGCCGATCGCGCTGCGCGGCGGCGACATGATCGGCCAGGCGCCCACCGGCACCGGCAAGACCTTCGGCTTCGGTATCCCGCTGATCGACCACGCGATCGCCCCGGGCGAGGGCGAGTCCAGCGGCCAGCCGCAGTCACTCGTCGTCGTGCCGACCCGTGAGCTGGGCATCCAGGTCGCCAAGGACCTCGCCGGGGCCGGTAAGTCCCGCGGTGTGCGAGTGCTGGCGCTGTACGGCGGCGTCGCGTACGAGCCGCAGGTCGAGGCTCTCAAGGCCGGTGTCGAGATCGTGGTCAGCACGCCCGGCCGCCTGCTCGACCTGTGCAAGCAGAAGCACCTCAAACTCGACCAGGTCAAGGCGCTCGTGCTCGACGAGGCCGACCGCATGCTCGACCTGGGCTTCCTCGACGACGTCGAGAAGATCCTCAAGATGCTGCCGACCGACCGGCAGACCATGCTGTTCTCGGCGACCATGCCGGACCCGATCGTCACCCTGTCGCGCAAGTTCCTGCGCACGCCGGTGACGGTGCACGCCGGGCACACCACCGAGCCGGGCGTCAGCCCGCAGACGAAGCAGGTCGTGTACCGCACGCACCAGCTGAACAAGTTGGAGCTGCTGGCCCGCATCCTGCAGGCGCAGGGCCGCGGCCTCACCATGATCTTCACCCGGACCAAGCGCAACGCCGACCGGGTCAGCGAGGATCTCGACTTCCGCGGTTTCGCGGCGGCCGCGGTCCACGGCGACCTGGGCCAGGGCGCCCGTGAGCGGGCCCTGCGCGCGTTCCGGGCCGGCAAGGTCGACGTGCTGGTCGCCACCGACGTGGCCGCCCGCGGCCTGGACGTCTCCGGCGTCACGCACGTCATCAACTACGACTGCCCGGACGACGCGGAGACCTACGTGCACCGCATCGGCCGCACCGGCCGCGCCGGGGCCACCGGTGTCGCGGTGACCTTCGTCGACTGGGAGGACATGCCCCGCTGGCGGATCGTCGACAAGACGCTCGGCCTGGAGCTGACCGGCCCCGACGGCCCGGCGGAGACGTACCACACCTCGCCGTGGGTCTACACCGACCTGGACATCCCCACCGACGTCAGCGGCACCCTGCCCAGCGCCCAGCGCTCCCGGGCCGGGCTGTCCGCCGAGGTCGAGGAGGACCTGGGCGGCCGTTCCCGCGGCAGCCGGGATCGCGGCAAGCGCGGCCCGGCGGCCGAGCAGGCCGCCCCGCCGCGCGAGCGCGCGCCGCGCCGCCGCCGTCGCCTGGCGGGTGACGACG
>NZ_WBZD01000048.1 GCF_009720365.1 Catellatospora paridis
CGGCGGGCCGCCCGGCGCCCCCCGGGCGGCCCGCCGCCTAGATGCCATCGATAGATGGGGCCATTTAAATCATCCGAACCGGCAGCCTTGATCACAGCTTTGTACCTAAGAAACTTAACTATTTATTGGCATCGTGGTCGCGTCGGCGGGACAGCCCGCCACATCCCCCTCAGGAATCGACGGAGGTTCCACAAGTGATCACAGAATCGACGCGCGGTACATCGCGTGCCGGGTCGCGCCGGGTCGGCCGGCGCGTCGCCGCCGGTCTCGCCGGTCTCGGCCTGCTCGCGACCACGCTGGTCGCCGCGGCCGGCCCGGCCTCCGGCAGTCTGCCCGGCCGCTGGGTGGGGACCTGGGGGACCGCACTCACCGCACCGAGCCTGGCCAACACGGGCAGCTCGCTCAACGGCTTCACCGACCAGTCGATCCGCCAGCTCGTCCGGGTCTCCCTCGGCGGGGAGAAGGTCCGCCTGCGGATCACCAACGCGTACGGCACCGGCCCGCTGACCATCGGCCACGCCAGCGTCGGCCTGCCCGCCGCGCCCGGCTCGCCCACCCTGCAGCCCGGCAGCATCCGGGAGATCACCTTCAACGGCAGCGAGTCCGCGACCGTCTACAAGGGTGCGGAGCTGCTGACCGACCCGATCGACCTGCCGGTGTCCGCGATCGGGGAACTCGCGGTGACGCTCTACCTGCCGACCCCGACCGGAGCCACGTCCTGGCACTGGACCGCCCGGCAGACCTCCTACATCTACGCCGGCGACAAGGCCGAGACCGCCGACGGCACCGGGCAGACCGCCGCTTACAACCACTTCTACTACCTGGCCGGCATCGAGGTCCTCACCAAGACCGGCCTGGGCACGGTGGTCGTGCTCGGTGACTCGATCAGCGACGGGTCGGGCGCCACGCTCGGCGCGAACACCCGCTGGCCCGACTACCTCGCCGGCCGCGTGACCAGCACCTGGCCCGCACTGGGCGACCCCGGCGTGCTCAACGTGAGCCTCGCCGGAAACCAGGTCACCCGCGACGGCCTGGCCATCAACTCCCCCGCCCTGGGCGACAGCGCCCTGGCCCGCCTCGACGACGACGTGTTCAGCCAGCCCGGCGTACGCACCGTCATCGTCGAACTCGGCATCAACGACGTGCACCTGTCCGGCTTCCCGGCCGACCAGATCATCAGCGGCCTGCGCCAGCTGGCGATCCAGGCCAAGGACCGCGGCGTACGGGTCGTCGTGGCGACACTCGGCCCGTTCGAGGGCTACTCGTCCTGGACGCCCGAGAAGGAGGCCGTCCGCCAGGCGGTCAACACCTGGCTGCGCGGGAACAACGAGTTCGACGCGCTGCTCGACTTCGACCAGATCCTGCGCGACCCGGCCGCCCCGAGCAAGGTGCTGCCCGCCTACGACAGCGGCGACCACATCCACCCCAACGACACCGGCGCCCAGGCTCTCGCCGCGGCCGTGCCGCTCTGGCTGCTGTGACCCGATGACGTCCCGCACCCTCCCCGACCTGCTGGCCGCCCTCGCGGCGGCGCGACCCGGACATGTCGCGCTGCGCCTGGCAGGCGGGGAGGGGGCGGGGCCCACGGAACTCACCGCGGCGGCGTGGCACACCCGCGCCACGGCCGTCGGGCACGGGCTGCTCGGCAAGGGCGTCGCGCCCGGCGACCGGGTGGGCCTGGTGTTCGACGGCACGGACTGGCTCGACTACGCGGTCGCGTACGCGGCGGTCACCGGGATCGGCGCGGTAGGCGTGCCGTTGTCGGCGGCCTCGCCCGAGGCGCGGCTGCGGGAGCTGCTCGATCACGCCGGGGCGCGAGCCGTCGTCGGCGCCGGCGGCTGGGCCCTGGCCGAGCTGGACGCCGGTGACACGGCGCAGCTGCCGGTCACCGTCCGGCCCGGACAGCCGGCGCAGATCGTCTACACCTCCGGCACCACCGGCACGCCCAAGGGCGTCGCGGCGAGCCATGGCAGCCTCACGCACGGGCTCGACCCGGCGCGGCCGCCGCTGGCGCACTCGCGGCACGCGCTGCACGCGTTCCCGCTCGGCACCAACGCCGCGCAGACGATGCTGGTCACCGCGCTGGTCGCGCGCCCCACGGTGGTCACCATCGCGGCCTTCGACCCTTGGGCGTACGCCCGCGCCGCGCAGACACTCGGCGTCGGCACCCTGTTCCTGGTGCCCGCGACGGCGAGCGCGCTGCTGGAGGCGGGCGTCTTCGAGCGGTGCGACCTCGACGCGGTGCAACTGGTGTCGTGCACTGCCGCGGCCCTGCCGCCCGCGGTGGCCCGGGCGCTGGCGGAGGCGCTGCCGGAAGCCGTGATCGTCAACAACTACACGTCGACCGAGGCCGCGCCCGCGCATACCAGCATGGTCTTCGATCCTGAGCGACCCGCCTCGGTCGGCCGGGCCGAGGGCGGGGCGGAGCTGCGCATCCTCACCGCCGACGGCACCGTCGCCGGGCCGGGGGAGACCGGCGAGGTGTGGCTGCGCGCGGGGGACGCGGTGCGGGCGTACCACGGCGACCCCACCGCGAGCGCCGCCGTGTTCCGCGACGGCTGGGTGCGCATGGGCGACCTCGGCTATCGCGACGCCGACGGCTACCTCTTCCTGGTCGACCGCGAGTCCGACCTGGTCAACGCGGGCGCGTACCGGGTCTCCACGCTGCGGGTCGAGGCGGCCCTGCACGAGCACCCGGCCGTGCTCGGCGCGGCCGTGCTCGGCCTGCCGCACCCGGTGATGGGCGCGACGGTCGCCGCCGCCGTCGAGCTGCGCGACCCGTCCGCGCTGGCGGGGCTGCGGGCGTTCCTCGCCGACCGGCTCGCGCCCTACGAGCTGCCGACCCGGATCGTCGCCGTGGCCGCGCTGCCGCGCAACGACGGCGGCAAGGTGCGCAAGGGCGCGCTGCGAGAGCTGTTCACGCAGGCCCCGGCCAGGGTCGCGCCGCGCACCCCGGCCGAGGTCGCGCTGGCCGGGCTGTGGCGCGAGGTGTTGCGGGTGCCCGAGGTCGGCGTGGGCGACGACTTCTTCGCCCTCGGCGGCGACTCGATGCGCGCCACCCACCTGGCCGCCCTTGCCGCCGCCCACTTCACGCGCGACGTCCCGGTCTCCCTCATCTTCGACACCCCCCTACTCGCCGCCCAGGCCGAACTCCTCTCGGCCGCCCCGCCCGGCGCGCCGGAGCCGGAGTGGGCCGCCGCGGGCGATGATCGCTGTTCCGGGTCGGAAAGTGACGCTGGACCCCAGGTTTCGACACCAGACGCCGATCACCAACGGCCAGGTGGGGAGATGCCGCTGGCGTCCACTCAGGAGAGCATGCTGGCCTGGATGTGGGCGACGGGGGAGCCTCGGGACGTCGGGCCGATCAGTGTCGGGATCAGGGTGCGGGATCAGCTCGATGTCGCGCTGCTGGAGCGGGCGTTGACCGTGGTGGCGGAGCGGCAGGAGGCGCTGCGGACCGTGTTCGACCGTGCTCCGGACGGGCGGCACCGGGCGCGGGTGCTCGACCACTGCCCGCCGGTGGTGACCGCCGTCGCGGCCCGCGACCTCGACCACGCCGGGCAGCTGTGCCGGGCCGATCGGGAAGGCGGCTTCGACACGGTACGCGGGCCGCTGGTACGGGCGATGGTCGCCACCGTCGGCCCCGACGACCACGTGCTCGGGCTGGCCGTGCACCATCTGGTCTGCGACGGCGCGTCGATGGGGCCGCTGCTGCACGAGGTCGGAGCGGCGTACGCGGCGCTGCGCGGCGGCACCCCGCTGCCCGCCGCCGCACCGGGCACGCCGCTGCGCGACTTCGTCGCGTACACCCGGCAGCGCTGGCCGGCCACCCTGCCGCACTGGCGGCGGACGCTCGACGGCGCGCCCGCGCACCTGGCGCCGTTCCGCGGTCGCCGGGAGGCGGTCCGGCTGCGCAGCGCCGCGCTGGAGTTCCCGCTGCCCGGCACGCTCGGCGACGGGCTGCGCCGGGCCGCGGCGGCCCAGGGCGCGACCCCGTTCATGCTGATCGCGTCGTGCTGGGCGGCGGCGCTGTCGGAACGCACCGGCACCGACGACATCGTGCTGATGTCCCCGGTGCCCGGCCGCACCCGGCCCGGCAGCGAGGCGCTGATCGGCTGCCTGAGCCAGTCGCTGCTGCTGCGGGTGGACACCTCCGGCGGCCCGTCCGCCGCCGAGCTGCTGGCCCGGACCCGGCGCACCGTCCTTTTCGCGCTGGACCACCAGCACTACCCGTTCGCCGAGTTCTACCTGCGGCACACCGGCGCGGCCTGGCTGCGGGTGGAGACCTGGGGCGGCCAGGCGCACCTGCCGGGACTGGAGTCGGAGTCGTTCGAGCTGCCCCGGGCGCTCGACGCGGACTGGCCCACGCCCGGGGGCCTGCCCGACCTGCAGGCGCCCGAGCTGGCCGTCGTCGAGCATCCGGACGGTTCGCTGGTCGCGCACCTGCTCTGGAACCACCACGCCTTCGACCGGTCCGAGATGGACGCCCTTGCCGGGCGGGTCGCCGAGCTGTTCGAGCACGCGGCACGCGAGCTCGCCCCCGCACCACCGCAGGAGGTCCCGCGATGAGCACCGCCACCCCGGCCCAGCACGGCATGTGGCTGACCGAGCGCCTCGGTCTGGCCGCCACGGCGTACCACATGCCGCTGCCGGTATGGCTCGACGGCCCGCTCGACGCGTCCCGGCTGGCGGACGCGTGCGCGGCGGCGGTCGCCCGGCATCCGGTGCTGTCGTGCGCATTCGCCGAGACCGACGGGGAACTGCTGCTGACCCCGGCTGCCTGCCCGCCGTCGCTGGTGGTGGGCGACGCACCGGAGGATCTGACGGCGTTCGTCCGGGAGCGCACGCTCGCGCCGTTCGACCTCGCCACGGGGCCGTTGATCCGGTTCGACCTGGTGCCCGCGGGGCCGGGGCGGCACCTGCTGCTGATCGTCGCGCACCACTTGGTGTTCGACGGCGAATCCAAGGAGATCCTGCTCGCCGACCTGGCGGCGGCCTACTCGGCACTGGATGGCACGACGAGCGCGGTGGCGATCGCCGACGGCCAGGCGGCTGCCGGCCCGGCCGCGAAGCTGTCGGCCCTGGCTGACGCACCTGTGCGCGCCGCGGCGCTTCTCCCGCCGAGCCCGAGCGGCGAATCGGACCACATTGCCGCGCTTCTGCCCCAAGCCGCCGCACACTGGGCGCCGGCGTTCCGGGCTCCGGGTGAGCCCAGCCTGCCGGGGCTGCGGGCGACCACGTCGCCCGGCGCGCGGCCGGGGGTCGTGGTGCCGCTGGAGCTGGACGCGGTGACGGTCCGGGCGGTCGCCGGAGAGCTGGGCGCGACGACGTTCGAGGTGGTGCTCGCCGGGCTGCTCACGCTGCTCGACCGGTACGGCGACCCGGCCCCCGTGGTCGGCGTCGACCTGGGCACCCGGCCCGCCGACGGCCACGACCGGGTGGGGCTGCACGTCAACGAGCTGCCCGTCGGCGTGCCCGCGACCGACCCGGCCGACCCGCTCACCGTGCGGGAACGCGTCGCGCAGGTGCGGAGGCTGCTCCGGGAGACCTATCCCGTGCGCGCCGTGCCGCTGTCGCGGGCCGTGTCCGGCCTCGCTCCCCGCGCCGCGCTCACCCCGGTGTCGATCAGCTACCGTCGCCGGACCCGGCCGTCGCCGGTGTTCGCCGGGCTCGACGCGCGGGTCGAGTGGACGGCGTTCCACCACGCCGCCCGCAACGCCCTGCACGTCCAGCTGCTCGACGACCCCGCCGCGCCGGACCTGCCCGCCCTGCTGCACGTCGACCCGTCCCGCCTGGACCCGGCCGACGCCGCCCGCATCGGCGCGCACCTGCGCACTCTGCTCGCCGGCTTCGCGGGGCGGCCGGACGCGCCACTGCACGACCTCGACATCCGCGATCCGTCCGAGCACGACCTGCTGGCCGCCTGGAACGACACCGGCCGGGCCGTCCCCGGGCCGCAGACCCTGCACGAGCTCGTCGACGCGCGGATCGCGGCCCGGCCGGACGCCATCGCGGTGGTCGCCGCCGACAGCGCGATGACGTACGCCCAGCTCGACGCCGAGGCCGCCGCGGTCGCGGCACAGCTGCGTGACCGCGGGATCGGCCCCGGCGACCTCGTCGCGGTGTGCCTGACCCGCACGTCGCGGCTGCTGCCCGCGCTGCTCGGCGTGCTGCGCACCGGCGCGGCGTACCTGCCGCTGGACCCGGAGCACCCCGAAGCTCGGCGCGACGGCCTGCTCGCCGACGCGCGCCCGGCCGCGGTGCTGACGGCCGACGGTGACGGGGTGACAGTGCTCGGCGAGACCCTGGCCGTCACGGGCGGCCCAGGCGCGCCGGGCCGGCACGAGCCCGGGCTCTGTTACGTGATCTACACGTCCGGTTCGACCGGCCGCCCCAAGGGTGTGGCCGTAGAGCATCGCGGGGTGGTCAACCTGCTGCACGCGCTGCCTGAGGTGGTGCCGACCGGGCAGGGCGACGTGTGGTTGGCCGTGGCGTCGGCGGCGTTCGACATGTCGGTGCCGGAGCTGTGGCTGCCGCTGGTCACCGGCGGCACGGTCGTGCTGGCCACCGCCGAGCAGGCACGCGACGGCGAGCTGCTGCTGAAACTGTTGCGCCTGACCGGGGTCACCCACGCCCATCTGACCCCGTCGACGTGGCGGCGGCTGGTCGACGCCGGTTTCGCCGAGCCCGGGGTGATCGCGGTGTGCGGGGCGGAGGCGCTGCCCGCCCCGCTCGCCGCCGAACTGCGCTCGCGCACGAAGCGCCTGGTCAACCTATACGGCCCGACGGAGACGACGGTGTGGTCCACCGCCGCGGACCTCACGGGGGACGGCCCGGTGACCATCGGCCGCCCGCTGGCCAACACCACGGCGTACGTGCTGGACGCGGCCCTGCGCCCGGTGCCGCACGGCGTGGTGGGGGAGCTGTGCCTGGGCGGGGCCGGGGTCGCCCGCGGTTACCTGGGCCGCCCCGAGCTGACCGCGGCGCGGTTCGTGGACACGGCCTGGGGGCGGCTCTATCGCACCGGCGACCGGGTGCGGCGGCTGCCCGACGGGTCGCTGGAGTTCCACGGGCGGGCTGACGACCAGCTGAAGGTGCGCGGCCACCGGATCGAGCCGGGGGAGGTGGAGGCGCACCTGCGGGCGGCCGAGTCGGTCGTGGACGCGGCGGTGACGGCGTCGGCGGACGGCGACGGTCTCGTGGCGTACATCGTCGGCGCGCCGGACCCGGTGCGGTTGCGCGAGCAGTTGGCCGCCGGGCTGCCCGGCTACCTGGTGCCGTCGGTGTTCACGCTGGTGGAGCAGTTGCCGCGCAACGCCAACGGCAAACTCGACCGGGCCGCGCTGGCCGGGCTGGCGGGCACACCGCTGGTGCCACAGTCGTCGCCACGGCCCTACACGGGGCTGGCGCTGCAGGTGTACGAGATCTGGCGGGAGGTGCTCGGGCACGGGGAGATCGGGCCCGACGACGACCTGTTCGACCTCGGCGGGCACTCGCTCACGGTCACGAAGATCGCGGCCCGGTTGCGTCGCCGGCTCGGCGTGGACCTGCCGCTGCACGTCTTCTTCGACACCCCCACCATCAACGGCATCGTCGCCGCAGCGGACCGGTGACGGCTCAGGTGCTGTACGTGCCGTCCCACGGCGACGCGAACATGATGTCCATCGGGTAGAAGCTGACCCGCGGCCTGCCGTACTCGGCCGTCTCGTCGACGAGTTCCCAGGTGACGTCGCCCTCACGCACGCAGAACGTACGAATGGCGATCTCGCCGTACGCGACGTCGGGCAGGTCGGCGATGAGTTGCTCGCGCAGCGCCTGCGCATCGCCGAACACGTCGTTGTGGATGCGGGAGCCCGTGTACGTCCCGGTGTGGTCGAACAGGAACAGCGCCACGCCGATGGCGCCGGGCGCGTTGCTGCGGGTGCCGTGGACGAGTGCGAGGAACTGGCCGTCGGCGTACCGGCCGAGCCGGTCGGTGCGCGACGAGTCGGGGTGGTACTCGATCCGGATCAGCGCGGGCGGCGTGTCCGGCTCCGGCGGCGGCACGGGCGACCGCCACTCGCACGCCTCTCGCCAGCCGTCGCGGCCGAGGTTCCAGGCCAGCATCGCCTCGAACGCGGCGTCGAACGCGACCGGGTGGGCCAGCTCGACCGGGGCGTCCTGCCCCTCTTGGGCGACCAGCCGGTAGCCGTCCGGCAGCCGCCAGGCCTGGATGAAGTCGTCGTCGTCCCCGTCGCGCACCAGCGCCACCGAGCCGCCGCCGGGCAGGTCGCTGAGCTGGTCGAGCAGCACCCACAGCAGCCCGCCCGAGGGTTGCTCGTGGGTGCTGTCGCGGTGGTAGAGGGTGATGCGCGGACTGCTCACCGGGGTCCTTCCGATAGCCGAAGCCGTTGCAGGATAGGTGTGGGCCACGCACCTGTCAGTCCCGCGTCATACGCGCGGGCCACGCGTCCCGGCTCAGTCCGCCGTGTCGCCGAGGCGGTGCAGGACATAGCCGACGAAGGCACGTGCCGCGGCGGCGTCGACGGCGCGGCCGGCCCGACCCTGGCCGTGACTGGCGACGGCCGCGGTGATGAGCGGGCCGAACTCGGGCACCGCCGCGGCCGCCGCACGTCCCGCCTCCGGTTTGGAGACCCAGCGCCTCGTGGTTCGCCAGTACAGCGCGCGGCAGACGTTGAGTACGGCGTCGTCGCTCAGGTCGGGGCCGTCGTTCGCGGCGACCGACGCGGCGACCACTGGTCGCAGCAGCGGGTACGGCAGGCGCGTGGCGAGGGTGGTGAACGGCGGTCCGGTCAGCGCCCGGTCCTGCTGGGCGGTGATGTCGCGGTCGATGGGATACCAGAAGCCCGGCCGCCCCTGCGGCCCGAACTCGGCCAGCGGGGTCAGTTCGCGGCCGGTGTTGAGGTTGAGGGTGAAACCGTCCTGCGTGGTCAGCCCGGCCAGCTGGGCTCGGTCGTAGAGCACGAACTCCAGCCCAGCGGCCGGGCAGGGCAGCGCCTCGTGGTCCAGTGCGGCGGCCACGGCGGTGACGTCGGCGGCGGTGACGCGCTCGCCGACGGCGATCAGGTCGAGGTCGCTGCGGCCGGGGCGGTAGCCGTCGAGGGCGACGCTCCCGGTGGGATACACGCCGGTGAGCCGCCTGCCGAGCAGCTCACGCAGCCGGTCGGTGACCGCGTGCAGGTACGCCGTCTCGGGGTCGGGCAAGGTCATCAGCCCACCATCGCACGTCGCCCCGGCAGGTCCCGGCCGCGGCGGCACGGGACCTGCTGGGCGGCGGTCACGGCGTGTAGGGGGCGTCGGTGTGGGACTGCTCCTTGAGGATGGAGCCGTCGGCGGCGTACACGGCGGTGCGCTTGATGCTGACCAGGGCGGACCCGGCGTCGGCCGGGCGGGTCAGGTAGACCAGGGTGAGCTTCTGGTCGGCGATGCTGACCGACTCGATGGGGTCCCGGTCGCCGAGCACGAAGTGCACCACGCACTGCGCCCGGTCGGGGGCCTTGGTGCACAGCATGACGCCCCAGTAGCGGCCGGTGGTGTCGACGACGCTGCTCATGATCGTGCCTACGGTGACGTTGCCCAGCTCGCCGCCCAGGTCACCGGTGGCGCACGGCTTCTGCACGGCGAGGACCAGGCCGTCCTCGCCGGAGAACATGCCCTCGGTCAGCGGCGCGCCGTCCTTGCCGAACGCGTAGTACGGGTCGATCAGGCCGCGCACCATCCCTTCCTTGACCTCGGCGCAGGTGGGCACGGGGGTGGCCGGCTTGGCGGGGCTGGGCGACGCCGTCTCCGGCGACGGGGTCAGCACGGTGACCGCGCTGGGCGCGGCCGACGGGGAGTCACCGCCGGACTTGCAGCCGGCCGCCGCCCCGGCGAGGGCGAGGATCGGGATCATCAGCAGGGCGGCACGGCGGGGGTGGAGCGGCATGGGTGGTCCTTCTGCGGCAGCGGGATACGGCGTGGGCCACTGCACGATAGGGGCGGCAGGGCGGCCCAGGCTCCGCGTCGTCGCGAGGACGACAGCAGCTGTCGCGCCGTGCCATTCCTTCGTGTTGGGGAACGGAGGCGGGGGCGGGGGTTCGTTGGTGCGGACGAACGGCGCGGGGGTGGGGCGAACCTAGGGTGTGGCGCATGTCGAAGTTGAGCGAGATCCATGACTGGCTCCAGGTGCGCCTGCCGGAGCTGCTCGCCGAGCACCGGGTGCCCGGCGCGGCGATCGCGGTGTACGCCGGGGGCGAGGTCGTCGACCATGCCGCCGGGGTGCTGAACACGGCGACCGGGGTGACGGCGACGCCCGACTCCCTGTTCCAGATCGGCTCGATCACCAAGGTGTGGACCGCGACCCTGGTCATGCAGCTGGCCGACGAAGGCGCGCTGGACCTCGACGCGCCGGTGCGCCGGTACCTGCCGGAGTTCGCGCTGGCCGACGAGGCCGCCGCGGGCGCGGTCACGGTGCGGCAGCTGCTGTGCCACACCGCCGGGTTCGAGGGCGACATCTTCACCGACACCGGCCCGGGCGACGACTGCGTCGAGAAGTACGTCGCCACGCTGGGCACCACCACGCAACTGTTCCCGCCCGGCGAGCTGTTCTCCTACAACAATGCCGGCTACTGCGTGCTCGGGCGGATCGTGGAGGTGCTGCGCGGCAAGCCGTACGACACCTGCCTGCGCGAGTTCCTGTTCACGCCGCTCGGGCTGACCCACGCCGCGACCGGCCCGTACGAGGCGATCCTGCACCGGGCCGCCGTCGGCCACCTGCAGCCCGACCCGGACGCCGACCCGGTGCCCGCGCCGATCTGGGCGCTGGTGCGCTCCAACGTCGCGGCCGGGGCGATGCTCGCCATGCGGCCGCGTGACCTGCTGGCCTTCGTCCGGATGCACCTCGACGGCGGCCGTGCCGCCGACGGCACCGCGGTGCTCAGCCCGGCCTCGGTCGCGGCGATGCAGCAGCGCCAGGTGACGGTGCCCTGCTCGGGGCTCATGGGCGACGCCTGGGGGCTGGGCTGGGAGCAGTTCGACTGGCCGGGCGGCGTGGTCTTCGGCCACGACGGCGGCACCATCGGGCAGAGCGCGTTCCTGCGCATCGCGCCGGAGCAGGGTGTCGCGATCGCGCTGAACGTCAACGGCGGCAACCCGATCGCGCTGTACACCGAGCTGTTCCCGCACCTGCTGCGCGAGCTGGCCGGGATCGAGATGCCCGTGATGCCGGTGCCGCCGGCCGAGCCGTCGCACGTCGACGCGGCCCGCTACCTGGGCACGTACGCCTCGGAGGTGGCCGAGCTGGTGGTGAGCCAGGACGGCGACGGGCGGATCTGGCTGGCGCAGACGCCCCGCGGCATCCTGGCCGAACTCGGCGGCAAGGCCGAACGCAGCGAGCTGGTGCACCTGCACGGCGACGTCTTCCTGCCCGCCGTGCCGCACTACGGCGTGCACCTGCCGCACGTCTTCGTCGGCGACGAGGACGGCAAGGCGCAGTACGTCCACAGCGGACGCGCGACCCGGCGCACGGCCTGACTCTTCGGTCCGGCGTACGGATCCGGCCCCGGGGGCTGGTCGTCCGGCACGAACACAGCCGCCGCCGCGGCGGGCAGGCTGCGCCCCACAATCCTGCTAACGGAGGCACGATGAGATCGATAACGACGGTCACGGCGGCGGGCGCGCTCACCCTGGCGCTCGCCGCCTGCGGCGGCGGTGGGCAGCCCGCGGGCAGCGGGTCCTATGCCGACGGCAAGACGTTCACGCTGGTGCTGGCATCCGACCCGGGCACCTTGGACCCGCACTTCACCTCGCTGTCCACCGCGCTGCAGGCCGGGCGCTTCCTGTACGACTCGCTGGTCAACGTCGACGAGAAGGGCAGCCTGGTCGCGGGCCTGGCCGAGAAGTGGGACGCGACCACCACCACCGCGACGTTCACCCTGCGCAAGGGCATCACCTGCGGTGACGGCAGCCCGCTCACCGCCACCGACATCGCCGCGAACATCACCTTCGTCGGCGACCCGAAGAACGCGTCCACCCGCATCGGCGTGTACGTGCCGCCGGGCGCGACCGCCGCCGGTGACGACGCGGCCGGGACCGTCACGGTGACCTCGCCCGCGCCCGACCCGTTCCTCGACCGCAACGTCGGCGGGCTGCCGATCGTCTGCAAGAAGGGCATGGCCGCGCGCGACCAGCTCAAGCAGGGCTCCGACGGCACCGGCATGTTCACCGTCGCCGAGGCCGTGGCCGGCGACCACTACACGCTGACCCGGCGCAAGGAGTACGCGTGGGGTCCGGGCGACTGGAAGAAGGACCAGGCGGGCCTGCCTGACAAGGTCGTGCTGCGCGTCGTCGCCAACGGGACCACCGCGGCGAACCTGCTGCTGTCGGGTGAGGTGAACGCGGCGGTGATGGTCGGCCCGGACTCCCAGCGCCTGCGGGCGGCGAAGCTGCACGAGCGGGTGGTCGCCGCGCCGCTCGGCGAGCTGTGGTTCAACCAGAAAAAGGGCATGGCCGGTGCGGACGAAGGCGTGCGCCGCGCCCTGACCCAGGCGCTCGACCTCGACCAGGTCGGCCAGGTCGTCACCAGCGGCACCGGCCGGCGCTCGGCCGGGCTGGTCGCGCCGGGCGGCCCCTGCCCGCCGGGCAACGCCGCGGCGCTGCTGCCCGCCAAGGACACGACTGCCGCGAAGTCCGCCCTGGACGCCGCGGGCTGGACCGCGGGCGCCGACGGCGTGCGTGCCAAGGACGGGCAGAAGCTCGCGCTGCTGCTGTACTTCCCGACCAGTGTCGGTCAGGGCACCCAGGCCGCGGCGGAACTGCTGCAGAAGGAGTGGACGGCGCTCGGCGCGGAGGTCACGGTCAAGGGCCTCAGCGACGCCGAGGTCGGGCAGCTCATCGTCGGCGGGCAGGGCGCGTGGCAGGCGGCGATCCTGCCGCTCGGGGTCAACGTGCCGACCCAGCTGGTGCCGTTCCTGTCCGGCGCGACCCCGCCCAACGGCGTCAACCTGGCCTCGATCGACAACGCGGACTACACAGCCAATGTGCAGGCGGCGTCGGCGATCGCGGGCAGCGGCGGCTGCGCCAAGTGGCAGGCCGCCGAGGAGGCGCTGTTCAAGCGGCTCGACGTGGTGCCGTTCGTGGACTCGACCGTGCCGGTGTTCGGCAAGGGCGCCGAGTTCGAGCTGAGCCAGGGCAGCGTCACGCCCGGCTCGATCCGCATGCTCGCCTGACAGATCCGTGCCGCACGACGGTGCCATGGCCCCCTCCCGGGTCATGGCACCGTCTGTTTCCACCGGCGATGGTGCGCGCGGACAGGGTCGACCGGGTCGCCTTGTGCGGGCGTACCAAGACCGGGTGGCGGCCAGGCGGGCAGGATCTGATCACCGAACCCGACGATGTGACGGAGGCCATGCCGGTGACCAGCACAACCGCCTCCACCGCCGTGTTCGCACACCTCTCCGGCAACCCCTGGCTGCGCTTCGCGGCCCGCCGGTTCGGCCGGCTGCTGGTCTCGGTGTGGGTGCTCGTCACGGCCGCGTTCCTGATGATCCATCTGATTCCTGGCGACCCGGTCCGGGCCGCGCTGGGCAACACCGCACCGGTGGAGCTGGTCGAGGCCCGCCGCGCGACGCTGGGCCTGAACAACCCGCTCTGGCAGCAGTACGCCGACTACCTGCGCCACCTGTTCGCCGGTGACTTCGGCACCTCGATGCTGTCGGGCATGCCGGTGTCGCAGGTGATCGGCGATCGGCTGCCCGCCACGGCCGAGCTGGCCGGGCTCGCGTTCGCCCTGGCGGTGCTCGTGTCGATCCCGCTGGGCCTGGTCATGGCGGTGCTGACCCGGGGCGGGCGGCGCAGGCCGGTCGAGCTGGCGTTCACCTCCGGCAGCGTGCTGCTCGCGGTGGTGCCCGAGTTCCTGGTCGCGGTCGGGCTGGTCTACGTGTTCAGCGTCGAGCTGGGCTGGGCCCCGGTGGCGATGCGCCAGGGCCCGTCGTCGTACGTGCTGCCGGTGCTGGCCCTGGCGCTCGGCCCGGCGTCGGTGCTGGCCCGCATCGTGCGGGTGGAGACGCTCGCGGTGCTGCAGGCCGAGTACATCCGCACCGCGCGGGCCAAACGCCTGCCGGACCGGCGGGTCTACCTGCGCCACGCGCTGCCGAACGCGCTGACCGCCACCATCACCGTCGGCGGGCTGCTGCTGGGCGCGATGGTCGCCGGCACGGTGCTGGCCGAGAACGTGTTCGCCTGGCCGGGCCTGGGCAGCACCATCGTGAGCTCGATCCTGGCCAAGGACTACCCGGTGGTGCAGGGCGTGGTGCTGGTGTACGGCCTGGGCGTGCTGCTGGTCAACCTCGTGGTCGACGTGGCGCTGGCGCTGCTCGACCCCCGTTCCACGATCAGGGAGAGCTGAGCGGTGACGTCGCGGGCGAGGTGGGCCGGGGTGCTGCGGACGCCGGTGGGCGTGGCCGCGGCCGTGCTGCTGGGCGCGGTGCTGCTGCTGGCGGTGTGCGCGCCGCTGCTGTGGGGCGGCCGGGCCGACGAGGTCGACACGGCGCACATCCTGGCCCCGGCGTCGGCGGAGCACTGGGCGGGCACCGACAACCTGGGCCGCGACATCTTCTTCCGGGTGCTGGTGGCCACCCGTACCTCGGTGTGGCTGGCGCTGCTGGCGACCGGCCTGGGCGTGGCCGTCGGGCTGCTGCTCGGCACCGCGCCGCTGCTGCTCGGGCCACGGCTGGGCCGCCTGGTCACGGCCGCGGTGAACATCGCCGTCGCGTTTCCCGGCCTGCTGCTGGCGCTGTCCTTCGCGGTGATCTTCGGGGCGGGCGCGAGCGGCGCGGTCCCGGCGATCGGGCTGGCCATCGCACCGGGGTTCGCCCGGCTGACGCAGACCCTGTCCGCGACGGTCGCCGGGCGCGACTTCGTGGCCGCCGCCCGGATCGCCGGCGTCGGGCGGATCCGCGTGCTGCTGCGCCACGTGCTGCCCAATATCGCCGAACCGCTGCTGGTGAACGCGACGATGGCGGCGGGCGGTTCGCTGCTGGCCTTCGCGGGCCTGTCGTTCCTGGGGCTGGGCGTGCAGACGCCCGGCTACGACTGGGGGCGGCTGCTCGGCGAGGGACTCAACGGCATCTACCTCAACCCGGCCGCCGCGCTGGTGCCCGGTGTGGCCGTGGTACTGGCGGGGCTGGCGTTCAACCTGGTCGGCGAGGCGGCCGCGAAAGCCGTCGGGCCGCGTACCGCGACGGCGCCGGTCCGTGGAGCGTCCGCCGACGGCATCGCGCACGGGGCGGACCTCCCCGCCGGACAGGCCGATGCGGTGCTGGTCGTGGAGGACCTGACGGTCTCCTTCGGACCGGTCACGCCGGTCCGCGGGGTCGGCTTCACGCTGCGACGCGGCGAGTCGGTCGGCATCGTCGGGGAGTCGGGGTCCGGCAAGAGCCTGACCGCGCTCGCCGTCGCCCAGCTGATCGAACAGCCGGGTCGGGTCGAAGCGCGGCGGCTGGAGTTCCTCGGCGACGACCTGCTGCGGACCCCGCCCCGGGCCCGGCCGCGGCTGCTCGGCACGTCCCTGGCCATGGTCTTCCAGGACCCGATGACCTCGTTCAACCCGGTGCAGCGCATCGGCCGCCAGCTCGCCGAGGTCGCCGAGCAGCACCTCGGCCAGCGGCGCGGGCCGGCACTGGCGCGGGCCGTCGACCGGCTGCGCGCGGTGCGCATCCCGGGCGCGGCACGCCGGGCGCGCCAGTTCCCGCACGAGTTCTCCGGTGGCATGCGGCAGCGGGCCATGATCGGCATGGGCCTGATGGGCGAACCGAAACTGATCATCGCGGACGAGCCGACCACCGCCCTCGACGTGACCGTGCAGCGCCAGGTGCTCTCGCTGCTGGCCGACGTGCGTGCCGCCGACGACGTCGCGGTCCTGCTGATCAGCCACGACCTCGGCGTCGTCGAGCAGGTCTGCGACCGGGTGCTGGTCATGTACGCGGGGCGGTTCGTCGAGGACCTGCCCGTGGCACGGCTGCGCGACGGGGCGCGGCACCCGTACACCCGGGCACTGCTCGGCGCCGTGCCGGACCTGGCCACCGACCGCGACCAGCCGCTGGTGGTGATCCCCGGCCGCCCCGCCGATCCGGCCGCACCGCCGCCGGGCTGCGCCTTCGCGCCGCGCTGCCCGCTGGCCGACGACCACTGCGTACGCGCCGATCCCGCGCTCGTCGACGACGGGTCCGGCGGGCGCGTGGCGTGCTGGCACGCCGACGAGCGCCCCGAGCCGGTGCTGTCCGCCGCGACGGAAGGGGAGGGGCGATGAGCGAGCTGACCTTCGAGGACGTGACCGTCCGGTTCGGCAGCGGGCGGCGGGCCATGACCGCGGTCGACCGGGTGCACCTGACGGTGCCGTCCGGTGCCGTCGTCGGGCTCGTCGGCGAGTCCGGCTCCGGCAAGTCGACGCTGGCCAGGGCCGCGGTCGGGCTGACCCCGGTGGCCGGTGGGCGCATCCTGCTCGACGGGCGGCCGCTGCCGCGCGCCGGGCGGCGGCCGCTGCAGATGGTGTTCCAGGACCCGTACTCCTCGCTCGACCCGCG
Organism: Catellatospora paridis; assembly: GCF_009720365.1. Classification (GTDB taxonomy): domain Bacteria; phylum Actinomycetota; class Actinomycetes; order Mycobacteriales; family Micromonosporaceae; genus Catellatospora; species Catellatospora paridis. Next base: position 16,560 of record NZ_WBZD01000048.1, read on the forward strand.
GATGACGATCGGCTCCTCGATCGCCGAGGCGATCCCGCGCGGGGCGGTGACGGGTGCGGCGGGCCGCCGCGACGAGGTGGCCCGGCTGCTGGAACTGGTGGACCTGTCCGCCGACCGTGCCGCCTGCCACCCGGCCGAGCTGTCCGGCGGGCAGCGGCAGCGGGTCGCGCTGGCCCGGGCGCTGGCCGGGCGGCCCGACGTCGTGATCGCCGACGAGATCACCTCGGCATTGGACGTGTCCATCCAGGGCACCGTGCTGAACCTGGTACGCGACCTGCACCGCAGCCTGGGGCTGTCGATGCTGTTCATCACGCACGACCTGGCCGTGGTGCGCTACGTCAGCGACTACATCGCGGTGATGTACCTGGGTCGCATCGTCGAGTACGGTCCGGCTGAGTCGGTGCTCGCAGACCCGCAGCATCCGTACACCCGCGAACTGCTCGCCGCGGCGCGGCGGCCCGGTCGGGAGGCCGTGGACACCGTGCCCGCCCAGGTCGCCGAAGCCGAACCGGCCGACCCGCACCATCCGCCGCCGGGCTGCCGGTTCCACCCGCGCTGCCCGGTCGGCCCGCTGGTCCACGCGGACCGCGCCGTGTGCCGCGACACCGCGCCCACCGGCGACGGCCGCCGCCACCGCGCCGCCTGCCACTTCGCGGGCGGCGCGGCCGACCGGCCGGGCGTACCTCCGCCCGGCGACCCAGGGTCTTGACCCCCTGACCCGCCGCGGTTCTGCGCAAGAGGATCGCCGCCGACCCGGCCCGGTCCTGACGACGGGCCCGCCGCCGACCCGGCCGCGGCCCACCCGACGAAGCAGTCGCCGCCCCACCGGGCGGCGCGACGACATCGACCTGACCGACCAGCGAGGAGATCCCGGTGACCACACGCCAGCGAATCGACGATCTGACCATGTTCGCGGTGCCCGAGCAGCCCGCGCTGTCGCCCGACGGCGGCACGATCCTGTACGTGCTGCGCACCGCGGACGCCGGGGCCGACCGCAACCGGCACGCGATCTGGCGCGTCGGCACGCGCACCGGCGAGGCCGAGCAGCTCACCCGCGGCGACGCCGACTCCGCCCCGGCGTGGTCGCCGGACGGGACCCGGGTCGCGTTCCTGCGCGCCCAGGACGGCCCGGCGCAGCTGTGGCTGCTGCCCGCGGCGGGCGGCGAGCCGACCCGGCTGACCACGCTGCCGCTGGGCGCGGGCGCACCGGTGTGGAGCCCGGACGGCACCCGTATCGCCTTCGGCGCGGCGGTCGACACGCACGCCGCCGACGGCGAGGACGACCCGGCCCGCGCCCGGCGGGCCAAGGCCCCGATCGTCGCGGACCGGCTCGACTACCAGGCCGACGGCGCGGGCCTGCTGCGCACGATGCGCAAGCACCTGCACGTGCTCGACGTCGCCACCGGGCAGGTGCGCCAGGTGACCGCGGGGGACTGGCACGCCGGCGACCCGTCCTGGTCGCCCGACGGCACCACGCTCGCCTTCGCCGCGGCCACCGCGCCCGACGCCGACCTGCGCGTACGCGTGCCCGTGCACGTCCTCGACCTCACCGACCCGGCGGCCGCGCCGCGCCAGGTCGGCCTCGCCGACGGTGTCGCCGGCCCGGTCGGCTGGACCCCCGACGGTCGGCACCTGCTGGTCGTCGGCGGCGTCGACGGGCCGGTCGGGCACGCCCGGCTGCTGCGGCTGCCGCTGGACGGCGGCCCAATCGTGGACCTGGCCGCGGCGCTGGACCGCAACGTCATGTCGGGCGGTCCCGGCTACCCGGGCGCGGTGCCGCGGCTCGTGGACGGCGGGCGCACCGTGCTGTTCTGCGTGCGCGACCGCGGCTGCACCCACCTGTACGCGGTGGACACCGACGGCGGCACGCCCCGCCCGGTCGTCGCCGGGGCCGGGCTCAACGTGTCCGGCATGGCCGTCGCCGGGGACACCGCGGCCGTCGTGCTGGGCACCGCCACGTCGTACGGCGAGATCGTGGCCGTGGACCCGGCCACCGGCGTGCGAGACGTGCGCACCTCGCACGGGACTGACCTGTCCGGGCTGTACGCCCGCGAGGAGCGCGAGTTCACCGTCTCCGACGGCACGGTCGTGCACGGCTGGCTGGTCCGCGACCCCGCGGTCACCGGCCCGCGGCCGCTGCTGCTGGACATCCACGGCGGCCCGCACAACGCCTGGAACGGCGCGGCCGACGAGATCCACCTCTACCACCAGGAGCTGGCCGCACGCGGCTGGACGGTGCTGCTGCTCAACCCGCGTGCCAGCGACGGCTACGGCGAGAGCTTCTTCAACGCCGCGGTCGGTGCGTGGGGCGACGGCGACGCCAAGGACTTCCTGGAGCCGATCGACCAGCTCGTCGCCGAAGGGCTGGCCGACCCGGCGCGGCTCGCGGTCACCGGCTACAGCTACGGCGGATTCATGACCTGCTACCTGACCAGCCGGGACGGGCGCTTCGCGGCGGCCGTCGCGGGCGGGGTCGTCAGCGACCTGGACAGCATGGCGGGCACCTCCGACCAGGGGCACTTCCTCGCCGTGCACGAGCTGGGCGGGCTGCCCTGGCACGACCCGGCCCGCTACGCGGCGATGTCGCCGTACGCGCAGGTGGACCAGGTGCGCACGCCCACTCTCGTGGTGCACGGCGGCGCGGACCTGCGCTGCCCCGTCGGGCAGGCCCAGCAGTGGCACGCCGCGCTGCGCGAGAACGGCGTGCCGACCAGCCTGGTGCTGTACCCGGAGGGCTCGCACCTGTTCATCCTCGACGGCGCACCCTCGCACCGCGTCGACTTCAACCGCCGCGTCGTCGACTGGGTCGAGCAGTACGCCGGCACCGGCCGGGCACCGGTCGACGCCGCGCACTGGCAGCGCCGCCTGTCCGCGCTGGCCGCCAAGCACAAGGTGCCCGGCGCGACGCTGGGCATCCTGCGGGTCGGCGTCGACGGGCGGCCCGACGAGCTGGTCGAGGCCGCGTACGGCGTGCTCAACCGCGACACCGGCGTGCAGGCCACCACCGACTCGGTGTTCCAGATCGGCTCGATCTCGAAGGTGTGGACCGCCACGGTCGCGCTGCAGCTGGTCGACGAGGGCCTGCTCGACCTCGACGCCCCGCTCGCGCAGGTGCTGCCCGAGCTGCGGCTGTCCGACTCCGACGTGGCCAAGCAGGTCACCATGCGCCACCTGCTGACGCACACCAGCGGCATCGACGGCGACGTGTTCGACGACACCGGCCGCGGCGACGACTGCCTGGAGAAGTACGCCACGCTGCTGGCCGAGGTCGCGCAGAACCACCCGCTCGGCGCGACCTGGTCCTACTGCAACTCCGGGTTCTCGCTGGCCGGGTACGTCATCGAGCGGCTCACCGGCGGCACCTGGGACAAGGCGATGCGGGACCGGCTGTTCACCCCGCTCGGCCTGACCCGCACCGGCACCTTGCCCGAGGAGGCGCTGCTGCACCGCGCCGCGGTTGGCCATGTAGCCGGCCCGGACGGCGAGCAGCTGCGCGCCCCGGTCTGGGGCCTGCCCCGCGCGCTGGGCCCGGCCGGCCTGATCAGCGCCAGTGCGGCCGACGTGCTCGCCTTCGCCCGAATGCACCTCACCGGTGGCGTCGCCGCCGACGGCACCCGCGTGCTGAGCGCGGACAGCACCGCCGCGATGGCGGAACTGCACGCCGACCTGCCCGACAAGCACTCCCTCGGCGACTCGTGGGGCCTGGGCTGGATCCGGTTCGGCTGGGACGGCGCACGCCTGATCGGCCACGACGGCAACACCATCGGGCAGGCCGCGTTCCTGCGGATGCTGCCCGCGCAGGGCCTCGCGGTCACCATGCTCACCAACGGCGGCAACGCCCGCGACCTGTACGAGGAGCTGTACCGGGAGATCTTCGCCGAGCTCGCCGGGGTGGCCATGCCGCACCCGCTCGCCCCGCCGGCCGGCCCGGTCGAGTCGGACCTGACGCCGCACGTGGGCGTGTACGAGCGGGCCGGTTCCCGGATGGAGGTGCTCGCCGACGGCGTACTGCGGGTGACCATCACCGGGCCGCTGGCCTCGCTGATGCCGGATCCCGTGCACGAGTTCACGCTGACCCCGGTCGCCACCGACCTGTACGTCGTGCGGGAGCCGGGCCAGCAGACCTGGACGCCGGTCACGTTCTACGGCCTGCCCACCGGCGAGCGGTACGTGCACTTCGGCGTGCGGGCCACCCCCAAGGTCGGCTGATGTCGCTGCTCACGCGGATGCAGGACGCGCTGCCGGGCCTACTGGTCGACATCGAGGAACTCGTGACCTGCGAGTCCCCGTCGGACGACCTGGCCGCGGTGGCGCGCAGCGCCGAGGTGGTGGCCCGCGTCGGCGGCCGGCGCCTCGGCGTCGCGCCGGAACGCATCGTGCGGGACGGGCGCACCCACCTGCGCTGGCGCTTCGGCGCAGGCCCGGCACGGGTGCTGCTGCTCGGCCACCACGACACGGTGTGGCCGATCGGTTCACTGGCCACCCACCCGTTCACCGTGGACGGCGGGGTGCTGCGCGGGCCCGGCTGCTTCGACATGAAGGCCGGGCTGGCCATGATCTTCCACGCGGTGGCCGCGCTGCCGGACCGCGACGGCGTGACGATCCTGGTCACCGGTGACGAGGAACTGGGCTCGCCCAGCTCCCGCACCCTGGTCGAGCAGGAGGCCACCGGCTGCGCCGCAGCCCTGGTCCTCGAAGCCGCCGCCCCCGGCGGCGCCCTGAAGACCGAACGCAAGGGCGTCTCCCTCTACCGGGTGCGCGCCACCGGCCGCGCCGCCCACGCCGGCCTCGAACCCGAACGCGGCGTCAACACCACCATCGCCCTCGCCGAAGCGGTCCTCGCCGTGGCTGCCCTCGCCGACCCCGCCCTCGGCACCACCGTCACCCCGACCCTCCTCACCTCCGGCACCACCACCAACACCGTCCCCGCCGCGGGCGAGTTCGCCATCGACGTCCGCGTCCGCACCCGCACCGAACAATCCCGCATCCACACCAGCCTCCTCGGCGTGGAAAGGAAGGGCACCGTCGGCTCGCGTCAGCGAGACGAGCAGCAGCTCGGCACATCGCTACATGTAGAGGAAGGTGCCCTTCCTAACCATGCGGCGGCGTTGGAGCTGGTCGGCGGACCGAACCGGCCGCCGCTGGACGCCGCGTCCTCGGCCGGCCTGTACGCCCGCGCCGAAAAGCTCGCCGCCGAACTCGGGCTGCCCGCACTGACCTGCGCCGCCGTCGGTGGGGCGTCGGACGGCAACTTCACCGCGGGCGTCGGCACACCCACCCTCGACGGCCTCGGCGCGGTCGGCGGCGGCGCCCACGCCGACGACGAGCACGTCCTGATCGCCGAACTCCCCGCCCGCACCGCCCTCCTCACCGCCCTGACCACCGACCTCCTGACCTCCCCGCACTGAGCGCCCCCGCCCCAAGATCGCCGCGGCGGCGATCTGGGGGCGGGGGCGGGGTCCGGGAACGGTACGCCGGGACGAAGTGGGGGCCTGGTGTTGTCGGATGGCACGAACTAGCCTTGCCGTCCTGCTCCTATGTTCGGACGGTGCTCGCCCCGGTGAAGATGAACCTGCGTTCCCAGGCCACCCTCGGCCGCGTCCTCGACGATCTCGGCGCGACGCTGCTCGAGCTGGTCCACGGCGACGCGGACCGCGGCGGCGACATCGGCGGCGTCGCCATCCACGACCCCCTCGAAGAGCCCGTGCTGCCGCAGCGCGCCCTGGTGCTCGGCGTCGGCCTGCGCGAACCCGCCGAGGTCGCGACCCTGCTGCGCACCCTGGGCCGGCACGATGCGACCGCCCTCGTGCTGCGCGCGCCGCTCGCGCTGACCCCGGAGCTCAGGCAGGCCGCCGACGAGTCGGGCGTGGCGCTGCTCGCGCTGACCCGCGGCGCGTCGTGGGCGCAGCTGGCCGCGCTGCTGCGGGCACTGCTCGCGGAGGGCGACGTCGGCGACGCCGAGCCGCAGACCATCGGGGGTATGCCCTCAGGAGACCTGTTCGCCCTGGCCAACGCGGTCGCGGCGCTGCTCGACGCGCCGGTGACCATCGAGGACCGCAGTTCCCGCGTGCTGGCGTTCTCGGGCCGGCAGGACGAGGCCGACCCGTCCCGCGTGGAGACGATCCTGGGCCGCCAGGTGCCAGAGCACTACTCGCGCATGCTGGCCGAGCGTGGCGTGTTCCGCGACCTGTACCGCAGTGACCAGCCGGTGTTCGTCGAGCCGCGGGGCGAGCCGGACGGGTTCAGCGTGCCCCGGGTGGCGGTCGCGGTGCGCGCCGGCGACGAGGTGCTCGGCTCGATCTGGGCGGCCGTACGCGAGCCGTTGAGCGGCGAGCGCAGCCAGGCGCTGCGCGACGCGGCCCGCCTCGTGGCGCTGCACATGCTGCGCATCCGCGCCGGCGCGGACGTGGAACGGCGGCTGCGCGCCGACCTGCTGAGCACCGCGCTGGAGGGCGGCGCGGGAGCGCGCGAGGCGCTGCACCGCCTCGGCCTGGCCGACCAGCCCGTGGTGGTGCTGGCACTGGCCATGCTGCCGCCCGGTGACGAGTCGATCGGCGCGGACGTCAACCTGACCAGCGAGCGCCAGCGTCTCGCCGACGGCCTGGCGATGCACCTGACCGCCGTGCATCCTCGCTGCGTCGCGGCGCTGGTCGGCGACGTTGCGTACGGCCTGCTGCCGGTGGCCCGCGACGGCGACGGCGAGCAGCGCGCGCTGCGCATCGCCACCGACTTCCTCGACCGGGTCGGCGACCGGGTGCGCGCGGTGATCGGCATCGGCGCGGTGGCGGCGGACGCGGGCGGCCTCGCCGACGCGCGGGCCGGGGCCGACCGGGCACTGCGGGTGCTGCGTTCCGGTCCGGCGCACGGCACGCACGGGCACCGCGTGGCGCGGCTGGCCGACGTGCACGTGGAATCGCTGGTGCTGGAGTTGCGCGACCTGGTGGCGGCACGCGGCGACCGGCCGACCGGGCCGGTCGCGCGGCTGTTCGCGTACGACGAGCAGCACCACGCGAACCTGGTGGACACCCTGCGGGCGTGGCTCGACGCGTTCGGCGACGTCATCGCGGCGTCGGCGGCGATGTACGTGCACCCGAACACGTTCCGCTACCGGCTGCGCCGCCTGGCCGAGGTCGGCGGCCTGGACCTGACCGACCCGGAGGCCCGCTTCGCGGCCATGCTCCAGCTGCGCGTGATCACACCGGGCGCCGCGGCGGACCGCAGCCGCTGACCGCGCGACCGGATGTGCGTTCGCCCGGCGGGTCGAGGTCCGGCGGGGTGACGGTCAGCCGCCCGCACGGGCCAGGCGGTCGAGCAGCTCGCCGAGCAGGGCGGTCTCGCCGGGGGAGAGCCCGGAGGGGGCCTCGCCCAGCACGGCCCGCAACGCCACCGCGGCGGTGGCCCGGGAAGGCCCGGCAGCGTTGGCACCTTCGGCCGGACCCGGGCCGGTGGTGATCGCGGCCAGCACGGTCTCCCGCAGGTCCGCGGACAGGTTCGGGTCGCGTGACCGCTCGGGCTGGGCGATCAGGCTCAGCGTGACGCCGACGTTCGCGGCGAACAGCCGTTCGGCGGCGTCGCGGGGCGGCCGGCGCAGCAGCCCGGCGCGGGCGGCGGCCTCGCACAACTCGGTGAGCCGGACCAGCTCGGGGCCGGTCACCCCGCACGGCACGCCGGGTTTCACCTGCCCGTGCAGCAGCACGTAGAAGCTCGGGTGCGCCAGCCCGAACGCGACGTGCCGGTCCCAGCCGGTCCGCAGGTCGGCGATCGGATCGGCCGATCCCGGCCCGCCGCCGCCGACGTACTGAGCGAAGCCGTAGTCGAGCACCGCGTCGACGAGACCCTGCTTGCTGCCGAAGTGGTGATACAGCGTGGGTGCCTTGACGCCCGCGCGGTCGCAGATCGCCCGGGTCGACACGGGGCCCCCGCCTGCCTCGGTGAGCAGCTCCGCGGTGGCCAGCAGCAGTCGATCGCGGGCATTAGCACTGGTCGAGGGCTGTTCCATAGCGCTATAGTAGTTGGTATAGCGTATATAGCGCCAGCCCCGGACCGTGTTGTCCGAATCGCGGCGGAGCGGCGCACAGGAGGGCAGCACCATGACGATCACCGCCAGACCGGACGCCGTGAGCCGGTATCTAGACGCCGAGCGCCAGCGCGACATCGATGCGATGGTCGGCTGCTTCGCGCCGGACGCGACCGTCACGGACGAGGGCCGCACCCGCCGGGGCCGGGCGGAGATCCGCCAGTGGCGGGAGGAGCTGGCCGGGACGCTGTCGTACACGATCACCGTGCTCGGCCGGCGCGACCACGCACCCGAGCTGAGCAGCGTCCCGGTGCGCGTCGCGGGCGACTTCCCCGGCAGCCCGGTCCGGCTGACGTTCCGGTTCACCACGCAGCAGGACCTGATCACCGAACTGCACATCGCACCCTGACCGAACGGAACAGCGCATGAGCACCACCACGGTCGGCATCGCCGACGGCTACGAAGGCAGGGGTGTCGTCGTCACCGGCGGCACCCAGGGCATCGGCGCGGCGGTCGCCGCCCGGCTCGCCGCCGCGGGCGCGCGGGTCGTCGTCAGCGCACGCCGCGCGCCGGAGCAGCCGCTGCCCGCCGAGTTCGTCCAGGCCGACGTCAGCACCCCCGAGGGCGTACGCCTGCTCGCCGAGCGAGCGCTGGCCTCCCTCGGCACGGTCGACCTCGTCGTGCACAACGTCGGCGGCTCCTCCGCGCCGCCGGGCGGCGTGCTGGCGCTGACCGACGAGCACTGGCGCAACGATCTGGACGCGAACCTGATGGCCGCGGTCCGGCTCGACCGGCTGCTGGTCCCCGGGATGCTGGCCCGGGGCTCGGGCGCGATCGTGCACATCTCCTCGATCCAGCGCAGACTGCCGCTGACCTCGACGATCGCGTACGCCGCGGCCAAGGCGGCGCTGTCGAACTACAGCAAGAACCTCGCCAACGAGCTGGGCCCGCAGGGCATCCGGGTCAACTCCGTGGCCCCCGGGTTCGTCGAGACCGCCGCCGCGTCCCGGCTCATCGACCGCCTGGCCGAGGAGGCGGGCGGCGGCCGCGACGAGGCCCGCGACGGCCTCATGCGGTCGCTGGGCGGCATCCCGATCGGGCGGCCCGCCCGGCCCGAGGAGGTCGCCGAGCTGGTCGCGTTCCTCGGCGGCGACCGGGCCGCGTCGATCAACGGTGCGGAGTACACCATCGACGGCGGCACCGTCCCGACGGTCTGAGCGCCGGCCGCGCGGTCAGCGCCGCGTCGCGGCGTAGCGCTCGCGCCACAACTTCACGAGAAACCCCAGGTCATCGCGGCGCGCATGATCGGCGGCCACGCCGCCCGGGTTGGCCCCGTGGACCGTCTCCGCGAGCGGGTCGGCACCCGCGTCGAGCAGGGCACGGATCAGCACGGTGTCGCCGCCGTTCATGACGGCCACGTACAGCGGGGTGCCGGCCGATGCGGTCGGGGGTGTCCACGGGCAGCCCGGCAGCGTCCAGCAGCGGCAGCAGCCGCGCGTGGTCGACCCACATCGCCATGTGTCGCAGTGACCAGCCGCTGCCGTCGCGCATCAGCGGATCGACCACGCCCCTGGCCAGGCCGTCGAGCAGCCAGTCGGTGTCACCGTCGAGCACGCGCTCGCGCACCCGGGTGCGCTGGGCGGCCAGGGCCTTCGGCAGCCGGCCGACCCCGGTCAGCCAGGTGTCGCGTACCGCGAAGCAACCCGCGCCCGGCCCGCCCAGCACGCGCATTGTCTGCTCCCGGCGCAGTTCGTCGGCATCGTGGTCGTGCAGCCGCAGCGCCCCGTCCCGCACGCTCACGACATGCCACTCGCCCCGGCAGCGCACCCGGACCGGTGCACCGGGCTCACCCGCCGCCGGTTCCGGTGCGCGCCCGACCGACCGGCGCGGGCCCGCCTGCGGCATAGCCGGGAACAGGGCGGCGCGCAGCAGCGGGTGCAGCTCGGCAGGGGTCAGCAGCCCGGCGTGGAGCAGGGCCAGGTCGGCCGGAACGGGGCCGCTCGCGACCTGCGGCGGGCCCTCGTTGTACTCGTGCGGGTCGGACTCCGCCGCGACCAGCTCGTCGCCGACGCTCACGTTGAGATGTGCCCCGAACAGCGTGTCCACCCGCTCGGCGGGAAACCGTGGGCGCTGCGCGAACGTCGTGGCGGCGGCGCGGATCTCGTCGGCGAGCCCGACCGGGCAGGTCGGCCCGGCGGAGCCGCGCTGCAGCGCCTTGGTGCCGGTGAACGGGATCTCGATGCCGCAGGCGCGCCAGGCGGCGGTGTACTCGCCCGCGGCCAGCATCAGGTAGACGCGTTCGGTCGCGGCCGCCGCGTCGTCGCCGATGCCGAGCGCGGACCAGGGCAGCGGCGAGCCGTCCGGCGCGAGCAGCGGCGGGCGGTCCGCCGAGCAGCCCCACGCGGCCCGCAACGCCGAGGTCTCGCGCACGTCCCAGGTGTGGCGCGGTGCGACATACCAGCGGTGGTCGTTCAGCTCGCTGAGCGTCACGACCGTCAGCCGGAGCCGTTGCGGGCCGGTCGGCGACAGCGGCAGGCGCACCCGGATCAGCGGGGTGCCGTGGTCCACGGCACGCGGCGCGAGCACGGCGCTGGTCCGGGCCCGCAGCGTGGTCATCCCGCCCTGATGCCGCGGCAGGTGCCAGAGCAGCAGGTCCAGGGCCAGGTGGTGCAGGTCCTCGTCGACGGCGACGGCGGCTTCCGTGCCGAACCGGTGCCGGACCTTGTCGAGATCCAGGTCGACGTCGGTGTCGGCGAAGGCCGCGGCCGCGCGCCAGTCACCAACCGCGCGGGCGTCCGCCGCCGCCGCGACCACGGCTGGTGAGTGCATCTGCGCGCGGATACGCCGCCACTGCGTCAGGTCGCCGCGCAGCAGCGTGATCATGCACACCTCCGGGACGGTGGGTGGCAGGCCGGCCGGATTCGAACCGGCGTCCTCCAACTGCGCGAAGTGGCGCGACGACCTCTGCGCTACGGCCTGCCGCCGGGAGCGTACCCAGCGACTCCGACAGCGGACGCGGGTGCGTGGGATGTGACCGGCACGCCTAAGGTGTCCCCTGTTCGCGAATCAGGTTCGCACCTCGGGCATCGGAAGGTCATGAGCAGCCACACCACCACCGGCAAGGCAGTCGAGTACGCCATTCCCGCCGTCGTCGACAGCCCCGCCGGGGCGCACCCGCCCGCAGGCCGGCTCGGCGGCTGGCTGCTGCAGCACCGCGTGCAGCCGGTCGGTCCTGAGGCCGACGAGAGCCACGCCAAGCCGCAGTCCTGGTGGAAGGTGATGTGCCTGACCGGCGTCGACTACTTCTCCACCCTGGCCTACCTGCCCGCAATCGCGGCGACCGCGGCCGGCGCGCTGTCACCGCTGGCGACGCTGCTGATCGTGGCGTTGACGCTGCTGGGCATGCTGCCGATGTACCGGCGGGTGGCCAAGGAGAGCCCGCACGGGCAGGGTTCGGTGGCGATGCTGGAGGATCTGCTGCCGTTCTGGCGGGGTAAGGCGTTCGTGCTGGTGCTGCTCGGTTTCGTGGCCACGTCGTGGATCATCACGATCACCCTGTCAGCCGCCGACGCGTCGGTGCACCTGCTGGAGAACCCCCTGGCTCCGCACTTCCTGGAGGGCCACGCGGTCACCATCACGGTGGTCCTGCTGCTGATCCTGGGCGGGGTGTTCCTGCTCGGTTTCAGCGAGGCCGTCGGGGTCGCGATCCCGCTGGTTGCGGTGTTCCTGGGTCTCAACGCGGTGATCGCGGTGTATGGGCTGGTCGAGGTGTTCACCACGCCGGGGGCGTGGTCGGGTTGGACCGGCGCGCTGACCAGCGGCGGGGGCGGGTTCGGTGGGATGCTCGGCCCGGCGGTGCTGGCGTTCCCGCTGCTGGTGCTGGGCCTGTCCGGTTTCGAGACCGGAGTGAGCATGATGCCTCTGGTCGCCGCCGACGGGCAGGATGGCCGTGCCCGGATGGCGTCGCGGGTGCGCAACACCCGCAAGCTGCTGACCGTCGCCGCGCTGATCATGTCGGTTTACCTGCTGCTGACGAGCTTCGTCACGACGGTGCTGATCCCGGCGGAGCAGTTCGAGCCCGGCGGGGCGGCCAACGGCCGGGCCTTGGCGTATCTCGCGCACGAGCACCTGGGTGAGGGCTTCGGCACCGTCTACGACATCAGCACCATCCTGATCCTGTGGTTCGCGGGCGCGTCGGCGATGGCGGGCCTGGTCAACATCGTGCCGCGGTACCTGCCGTCGTACGGCATGGCGCCGGAGTGGGCGCGGGCGGTCCGTCCCGTGGTGCTGGTCTACACGGTCGTTTGTGTCGGGGTGACCATCGCCTTCGGCGCCGACGTGGAGGCCCAGGCCGGGGCTTACGCGACCGGCATCCTGGCGATGATGGTGTCGGGCAGTGTCGCGGTCACCATCTCCGCCGCCCGCTACCGCCGCAAGTGGGCGGCCGCCGGGTTCGCGGTGCTCACCCTGGTCCTGCTGTACGCCCTCGGCGAGAACATCCGGGAGAAGCCCGACGGGATCGCGATCTCCGCGATGTTCATCGCCGCCATCGTGGTGATCTCGCTGATCTCCCGGGCCGCGCGGACCACCGAGCTGCGCGTCAAGCACATCGAGTTCGACACCCGCGCGCGGCAGTTCGTCACCGACTCGATCGCCCACGACGGTGCCCTGAACCTGATCGCCAACCGCCGCCAGGCGGGCGACGTCGCGGAGTATTCCGCCAAGGAGCGCGAGCAGCGCGGCATGAACCCGGTCCCGGGCCGCGCCGACGTGCTGTTCCTGGAGATCGACGTGGTGGACCCGTCGGCGTTCTCCGACGTACTGCAGGTCACCGGCGTGCAGGTCGGCGAGCACCGGGTGTTGCGCGCGTCGGCCCCGGCCGCGCCGAACGCCATCGCGGCGATCCTGCTCGCGCTGCGTGACACGACCGGGGTGCGCCCGCACTGCTACTTCGAGTGGTCGGAGGGCTCCCCGCTGACCCACCTGCTGCGCTACCTGTTCCTCGGGCGCGGGGACACCCCGCCGGTCGTCCGGGAGATCCTGCGCGAGCGCGACGCCGACCCGGCCCGGCGGCCGGGCATCCACGTCGGCGGCTGACCTCGCCCACCGGGGGGCGCGCCCGTGCGGGCGCGTGTGCTACAAAGCTTCGCGTGAGCCTGCCACCACCCCAGCTGAGCCACCACGTCGTCGCGTCGGACGGCGTGGTGCGCGTCGCGCTGGCCGGTGAGGTCGACCTGGCCGTGGCGGACGACCTGCACCACTGGCTGGCCACGGCGGCGGCCGAGCACCCCGGCCTGCCGGTCGAGGTGGACATGACCTCGGTGACGTTCATCGACTCGTCCGGCATCCGGGCGTTCGTGCGGGCCCGCAACGACGCCGTCGGCGCGGGACGGGGCCTGCGCCTGGTCAACACGGCCGGGATGGCGCTGCGCGTGCTGCAGGTGGCCGGGGTGTACGCGCACCTCAGCGGCGAACCACTGGACTGACCCCGAGCCTTCGCGCAGGTCTTGATCGTGAGCCGAGTCGGTTTCACGTGCCTGTGTTAGGTTGGGCGCACGCGTCAGGGGTACCTGCCTGACGTGCGGGGAGGCCAGGATGCGGAAGCAGGTGTCGTGAGAACGGGCGCGGCCGCAGACCATCGCGGCTTCTTCCACGAGACGGCGTTCTACGCATCCGACGACGAGTTCCTCTCCGTCGTCGTGCCCTTCCTCCGGGACGGGGTGGCCGCGGGCGAGCCCACGCTCGCCGTCTTCGCGCAACCCCAGGAGCGGCTCGTCCGGGTTGCCATGGGCGCCGACTGCGGGGTGACCTTCATCCACGGCGACGCGCATTACCAGCGCCCGGCCACCGCGATCAAGCAGTACCGGGAGATGCTCGCCGAGCACGTGGCTGCCGGAGCCGCGCAGATCCGGGTCGCGGGCGACGTGCCGCATCCGGGGGTGGGCGTGCCGTGGGAGTGGTGGGCGCGCTACGAGGCCGCGGTGAACCACGCATACGACGACTTCCCGATGTGGGGGCTGTGCCCGTACGACACCCGGAACACGCCGGACGAGGTGCTCGACTTCGTACGGCGGACCCACGCGCACATCGCGACGCCGCTCGGCCACACCGCCAACCTCGCCTTCCAGGATCCGTTCGTGCTGGCGGCCGGGGTGACGCCGTGGCGCGACCCGCTGGAGGACACCCCGCCCGCGATCGAGCTGGGCGGGCCGACGACGGCGCAGGCCCGCGGTGCCGTCGTCGCGTTGCAGGCGACCGCCGGCCTGCCCGACGACGACCTCAGCGGCCTGCTGCTGGCGATCACCGAGACGGTCACGAACGCGATCCTGCACGGGCGGCCGCCGGTGCTGCTGCGGATGTGGGCCGCGCCGGGCCGCATCGTGGTCACGGTGACCGATCACGGTCCCGGCCCAACCGACCCGCTCGTCGGCCTGGTGCCCGGCGCGAGCCCGGGCGGGTGGGGCCTGTGGCTGGCCCACCAGGTCTGCGCGTACGTCTCCCTGCAGCGTGCGCCGGACGGGTTCACGGTACGGCTGCTCGGCGGGCAGCTGCCCGGCTGAGCAGCGCGGCAACGGCCCGTTGGAGATCATCGACCGTGCCCGCTCACGGGACGCGCGTCGCCGTGGCTGGTGCTCGGCGGCACCCTGGGCGACAATCTTGCGGTAGGGAGCCCCGTCGATCCGGGCGGCGCGGTTCCCGGCGACCCGGGCGACCCGGGGCCCGGCGGTGACGGGTCCGGCCGCCCGCCCCGTCCCCATACCTCAGGAGCAGCTTCGTGTCCGATGTCGACGTCGAACCGGTGACCACGAGCCCGGAGGACGCCCCAGAGCCCGCCGCCCAGCCCGCCGCGCCGTGGTGGCGCGAGCGGCTGCCGCACCTGCTGCTGGGCGCTCTGCTGCTGGTGATGGCCTGGTTCACCGTCGCGCAGGGCCGCTTCCACGGCCGCACCTACGACGAGTACATGCAGGACGACTACGGCGCGCGGGTGCTGAAGTTCTACCTGTCCGGCACTGCCGACCGCTCGTTCCTGGACTTCCCGGACTACCTCTACATGCCGCAGCACGGTGCCGGGTTCGAGCTGATCGTGGCGTTCTTCCAGCACCTGTCCGGCGAGATCTGGAACACCCGCACCATCGTCAACGGGCTGTTCGGCGTGCTCGGCATGCTGGTCACCGCGCTGGCGGCCCGGGAGCTGGCCGGTCGCGGCCGGCTCGGCGCGTGGGCGGGCCTGGCCGCCGCGGTCGGCCTCGCGCTCTACCCGCGCTACACCGGCCAGATGATGAACAACTCCAAGGACATCCCGCTGGCCGTGGCGATGGTGCTGGTGCTGTGGCTGGTGCTGCGGCTCATGCGGCGCTGGTCGCAGCCGAACCGCCGGTTCGAGGTGCTGGAGCTGGCCGCGGTCGGCGCGGCGATCGGTTTCGCCGGTTCCATCCGGGTCAACGCCCTGCTGTGGTTCGGGCTGCTGGCGCTCGTCGGGCTCGGCTTCTGGGTGCGGCACGGCTACAAGCTGCGCGGGGCGGCGCTGCGCACCGAGGTGACCAACCAGTTCACCGCGATGCTCGCCATCGGCACCACGGCGTACCTGGTGATGTCGCTGTTCTGGCCGTTCCTGCTGACCAACCCGGTCGACGGGCTGATGTCGTCGGTCGAGTCGATGGCCAAGTACGACTGGGACAACGAGATCCTGTTCGGCGGCGAGATGGTCCGCTCCACGCAGTTGCCCTGGTACTACGCCCCCTGGTGGCTGGTGATCGGCTCCCCGCTGCCCGTGGTCGCGCTGACCGTCGCCGCCGCGGTGGCCGCGGTCGTGGCACTGGTCCGGCGGCAGCGGCTGGACGGGCGGATGCTGCTCGTCGGCGCGTACATCCTGGTCCCGCTCGCCCTGATCATCGGCGCGCACTCGACGCTCTACAACAGCCTGCGCCAGTTCCTGTTCGTGGCGCCCGGCATGATCGTGCTGGCCGCGGTGCTGCTGGTGCGCTGGGCGCGGGGGTCGTTCGACTCCGGGCGCACGGCGCTGGCCTGGGCGCTGATCGGCGCGGCCGTGCTCGGCCAGGGCGAGGCCCTGTACGCCTCCGCCCGCATCTACCCGTACGAGTACTCCTACTTCAGCCCGCTGGCCGGCGGCTACACCACGGCCCGGCATGACTACGAGAGCACCTACTACGGCTCCTGCACCCGCGCCGCGGCGGCCTGGCTGGGGGAGAACTACCGCCAGTTCACCGACGACCCGGCCCCGACGTTCCGCGACGAGCACCAGTGGAACTCGCTGGCCGAGGTCGACCTGCCGGACAACTTCGTCTCGGTCGGCGACGGCGACCCGTTCTTCCGGATCACCACCAGCCAGGCCGGTGCCGGCTACCGCGAGGTGCACGCGGTCATGGTCGAGGGCGAGCCGGTGTGCCGGGTCTCCATGAAGGAGTATGCGGGAGTCTCGTGACCGGTTAAGGGGCAGCCGGCGCGGGGTATCGCGGCGGCATGACCCTCAACGAGAACGCGGACATCGATACCAGCCAGGTGACCGACGCCCGGGGATCCGGGGGCGGCGGTCGCGGTGGCGGACTCGGCGGCATCCCGATCCCGGTCGGCGGCGGCATCGTCGGCACGTTGATCGTGATCGGGCTGGCGCTGGTGGGCACGTTCCTCGGCCCGCAGATGTTCGGCGGCGACGACGGCGGGCCGGGCGTCAGCGAGACCTGCTCGACGGCGAACCCGGACCGCCTGGACAACGCCGAGTGCCGCAACGCGCTGTACATCAACTCGATCCAGGCCTACTGGCGCGAGGCGCTGCCGCAGACGTTCGGCGAGCAGTATCAGCAGACCGACACGGTGTTCTTCTCGCAGGCGGTGAACACCGGCTGCGGTCCGGCCGACAGCGGGGTGGGCCCGTTCTACTGCCCGCCGGACCAGATGGTGTACATCGACCTGTCGTTCTACGACGAGCTGGCCACACGCTTCGGCGCGGACGGGCAGTTCGCCCAGCCGTACGTGCTGGCCCACGAGTACGGCCACCATCTGCAGAACCTGCTGGGCATCTCGACGGACGTGCAGCGGCAGTCCGAGCGCGACCCGGGCGCGGCCAACGCGCTGTCGGTGAAGCTGGAGCTGCAGGCCGACTGCCTGGCGGGGGTGTGGGCCAAGCACGCCATCGAGACCAAGGACGCCAAGGGCACCCCGATCTTCAAGTCGCTGACCCAGCAGGACATCGACCAGGCCTTGGAGGCGGCGGCCGCGATCGGCGACGACAAGATCCAGGAGAGGTCGGGCGGTCCGGTCGACGAGTCGCAGTTCACCCACGGCACCGCCAAGCAGCGCAGCGACTGGTTCAACACCGGCTACCGCAGCGGCGACGGCCGCCAGTGCGACACCTTCAGCAAGGGCGTCTGACCCCCGGCCCGCGGCCGCGATGAGGGCGTGCCGGGTCCGGGAGGTGCCAGGTCCCGGACCCGGTCGACGGCTTGCCGTTCCAGTAAACGGTTCCTATAGTGGCCGGGACCGGGAACTGATCTTCGGGGCGGGAGAGTCGTCGTGAACCCTGTGCGCCTGGCGCTGATCGGCGCGGGTGACCGCGGCAACGCGTACGCCCGCTGGGCCCTGGCCCATCCCGACCGGGCGCGGTTCGTCGCCGTCGCCGAGCCCGACCCGGACCGGCGCGCCCGCTTCGCCGCGGCTCACGGCATCGACCCGGCCGCGCGGCACGACGGCTGGCAGGAGCTGCTGGCCGACGGTGACCTCGCCGTCGACGCGGTCGTCATCGCGACCCAGGACTCCGGGCACGCCGACCCGGCCGTGGCCGCCGCCCGGCGCGGGCTGCACATCATGCTGGAGAAGCCGCTCGCGCCCACCCCGCAGGAGTGCGTGCGCATCGTCGACGCGGTACGCGAGGCCGACGTGATGCTCGCCGTGTGCCACGTGCTGCGCTATGCCCCGTACACCCGGCTGGTCAAGCACCTGATCGACGCCGGCGCGATCGGCGACGTCGTGTCGGTGCAGCACCACGAGCCGGTCGGCTTCTGGCACCAGGCGCACTCGTTCGTGCGCGGCAACTGGCGGCGCGAGGACCTGTCCAGCTTCATGCTGCTGGCCAAGTCCTGCCACGACATGGACTGGCTGCAGCACATCGTGGGCCGCGACATCGTCCGGGTGTCCAGCTTCGGCGGGCTGCGCCACTTCCGCCCCGAGAACCGCCCGGCCGACGCCGCCGACCGGTGCCTGGACTGCGCCGTCGAGCCCGACTGCCCGTACTCGGCCCCCCGCCTCTACCGCGACCGGCTGGCGCGCGGCGAGCACGGCTGGCCGCTGTCCGTGGTGACCCCGGTCTTCACCGAGCAGGCGCTGACCGCGGCCCTGCGCGAAGGACCCTACGGCCGCTGCGTGTACGCCTGCGACAACGACGTCGTCGACCACCAGGTGGTGGCGATGGAGTTCGACGGCGGGGTGACCGCGTCGTTCACCATGAACGCCTTCAACACCGGCGGGCACCGGCGCACCCGCGTCTTCGGCACCCGCGGCGAGCTGGTCTGCGACGCCGTCAGCGTGACCGTGCACGACTTCACCACCGGCACGGCGACCAGCCACGACCCGCAGACCGCGGGCGGCGCGGACGCCGCCGGCGGGCACGGCGGCGGCGACGCCGGGCTGATGGACGCGTTCACCGCCGCAGTGGCCACCGGCGACCGGGCGCGCATCCTGTCCGGCCCGGCGCAGACCCTCAACTCGCACCTGGCCACGTTCGCCGCCGAGCAGGCCCGGCACGAGGGCACCGTGGTCACCGTCGCCCGGCCGGGCGCGCTCGCCGGCTGACGCGGTCGTGAACGCGGCTCAGGTCCTCCTGCCCCGCGGACTGGGCAACACCCCGTTCCCCGGACCCTCGTTTCCTGGTTAGGCGACCGGCACCGAACACCTCGGGACGGGCCGCCGCACCAGGGGATGGGTGAGATGGCTGAGGGTGTTGCGGTGCGCATACGCGCGCGCGAGTTCGCGACCGGGGACGTGGAGGTGGCCCACGAGGTCCTCCGCGAGACGTACATCGAGCACCGGCATCGGGTGTTCGGCGGGGCTGTGGACTTCCAGTTCCGCCAGCACGTGGTGACCGCGGGTGAGCTGGGCATGGACAGCGTGCGGCACACCGCGACCGTGGAGACGGTCACCGACCCGCTGCCGTACCTGATGTTCGTGGTGTCGCTGAACGCCGACCTCACCGTCCGGGCCGGGCGCGACGAGCTGCGCCCCCTGCGCGGCGAATCCTTCCTCTACCCGGTCGGCCAGCCGCTGACCATCCGCTGGACCGACTTCGACCTGCGCATCCTGCGCCTGCCCGTCGACCGGGTCGCCCGGGTCGCCGCCCGCGCCGGCATCGCCCTGGCCGACTTCCGCTTCGACGCCATGAGCCCGATCTCCGCGGAGGCAGGCCGGCACTGGCGCGACACCATGGCGTACCTGTTCCACACGCTCAACACACCGGACACCCCGCTGGGCAACCCTCTGGTGCACGCGGCCGCCGTCGACCTCGCCGCCACCACCGCCATCGCGACGTTCCCCAACACCGCCACCGCCACCGGATACGTCGGCGAGCCCGGCCGGGTCGCGCCCGCGGCGCTGCGCCGCGCCGTGGCGTTCATCGACGCGCACGCGCACGAACCGGTGACGGTCGAGGACATCGCCGAGGCGGCCGGGATCTCCTCCCGGGGCCTGCAGGCGGCGTTCGCCCGGCACGCCGACAGCACCCCGATGGCATACCTGCGCCGGGTGCGGCTCGCCCGGGCCCACCGCGACCTGCAGAACGCCGACCCGACCCGCGGCGACACCGTGGCCGCGGTGGCCCGCCGCTGGGGCTTCACCAGCCTGAGCCGCTTCGCCGCCGTCTACCGCGACGAGTACGGCCGCTCGCCCCGGCAGACCCTGCGCACCTGAACAGGCTCAGGGACGCAGGTGCCGCACGCCCTCCCAGCCGTGGTCCGCGCTGACCTTGACCTTCGCCCGGCCCCCTGACCAGGTCTTGGCCAGCTTCTCGACGGCGTCGGCGGAGAACCGGGCCGAGTCGGCGTACACGTGGAAGGTCCGCACCCCGCCGCTGGTCTCGTGGGCGATCAGCGCGGCGTCGGCGAGCAGCTCGCGCAGCCGGTCCTCGAAGTCGCGCAGCGCGGTGAGCGCGTCCGGGTCGGGCATGCCGTTGTCCCGGCCCCGGAAGGCCAGCGTGATCGCGACGTGCGTGTCCAGCACCGGCCAGCGGGCGGGCTTGAGCGGGCGCTGAACTGTGGCAACACGCGGGACCTCGGCGTCGGGGCTGTTGCCCATCAGCACCCAGGTCTCCTCGCGGTACTGGTCGGCCAGCTCCGCCACCGCCGCGGCCAGCTCCTGCGGCGACCGCGCCCCGTCCAGGGGCACCGCGGTGATGTTGACGCCGCCGATCCAGATCTCGACGGCGTCCTCGCCGAGCAGCCAGGCCAGCGACAGGAACGCCACCCGGGCCCGCTGCTCCTCCGTCATGTCGGCGAAGGCGGGGTGGAAGACCACGACGTCGTACTCGCTGCGCGGCTCGTCGAGACTGAAGGCGTAACACAGCTCGGCCAGCGCCACCCGGTGGCCGTCGGCCTGGAACGTCGCCTCGAACATCTCCGGTTCGGCCTGGCGGGCGTCGTGGAACTCCCAGGTCTCGTCTGCCGCGGGTGCCGCCTGGCGCCAGCGGTGGGCGAGTGCGCGCAGTACGGGGTCGCCGGCCGCGCTGACGATGAACGCGTGCTCGGCGACCCGGCCCTTGCTGAACTCCCACTCCAGCTCAGGGTGGATGTCGTTGACGCGCGTGGACAGGTCGGCGACCAGGCCCTCGGGGAAGTCGCGGGACGCGATGGCCGCCTCGGACCGGGCGCGCAGCTGCGGCCACGCGGACCAGAACGCGGCGATCGCTGCGGAAGGATCGGGACGCCGCTTCCGGGAGAAGATCATGGTGCGGGAGCTTAACGGCAGGCGGGTCGGGGCGGAAGACTGTCGTCCGCCACCGCGGGCGGCCGGTTCCGGACGCGTGGTGGGGGGCGGGCGCTGCGAGTGGTGTGGGGTGAGGGGCAACCCGGGGTGGGGCCCGTCGGGTAGTTCCTTCCAGGACGCCATACGACGACGGGGGAGAAGACGTTGCGCCGCCACACTGCGATCATCGCTGCGGGACTATTGGTGCTGGCCGGGTGCGGCTCGCCGACGCCGGTGCAGGAGGCAGCGCCGTCGACGGTGGTCCGGATCGATTTCGCCCGGGGGCCGGATCGGCCGCTGCCGACCGAGGTGCACCTGCCGCCGGGGCAGGGCAGGCATCCGCTGGTGGTGTTCGTGCACGGCTACACGTGTTACGTGTCGGAGTATGCGGACCTGATCGCAAACTGGGTGGTGGCGGGGTTTGCGGTGGCTGCGCCTACGTTTCCGTACACGAATGGAGCGGCGGCGAAGCTCGATGTAATGGACCTGCTCAACCAGCCGCAGGACGTGACCGCGGTGCTTGACGGGGTGCTGGCTCGGGCGGCGAAGGAGGGCGATCCGCTGTATGGGCGGATCGACGCGGAACGGATCGCGGCCGGTGGGCACTCGTTGGGCGGGATGACGACGGTCGGCGCGCTTGGGAAGTGGCGTGACCCGCGGCTGAAGGCCGGGATCGTGCTCGCGGGCAGCGCCGGGGAGGTCGGCGCGGAGTTCCGGGGCGACCCGGCGGCGATGCTGTTCATCCACGGCATGGGTGACCAGGTGGTGACCATTGACAAGGGTCGTGCGGCGTACGACGCGGTCCCTTGGCCGAAGGCTTTCCTGACGCTGCCGTCCGGCACCCACCGCAATCCCTTCATGTCCCCGGCCGACCCTGACTTCGAGCTGGTCGCCGAGTCCACCACCGACTTCCTCCGCTGGCGTCTCAACGGCGACGCGGACGCCCGCAAGCGTCTGGCGGCGCTTGGAACACACTTCGTCGACCGTTTGGGCTGAATGGGTCGTCAGGCTTCAGCCAGCGAGCACGCATTCAACGCGAGCTTGAGGCTGTGCTCCGATCACGACGGCTCCCGCAGCGGAGGATTGCGGCCGCGTCGGCTGGGTGCTGCCCGCCGACGCATCACGCATCATGTCGGTTGAGGTTGGCACCGGTCGCCATCCGACCCGCGGGTTGAGTCGTGCACGCTTGACGCCTGAACCATGGGACGCATAGCTTCGCCATCCGGTGATCGGAGAGGCTCGGGATGAAGCTCAAATGGTGGACGCTGGTCGTCGCGATCGCGGGCGTTTTATTGGCGATGAACGTCCTGATGTCGGACGAGCAGGGACCGCCGTCGTCCTCGTCGACTCCGGTCCATCGACCGCCCTTGGGTTCCACCTACAACTGCCTGGTCGGAGCCTCCTGCCAGATCTATGGCGACCCTGGGGCCGCGGTCTTCAACTGCAACACCGATGAGGCTTGCGTGACCGACGCGAGATGGAGCGGCAAGGACATCAGCAGGATGACGGTGGGCGTGGGATTGCTGGCCTTGGCTTCGGTGCCGCTCTGGCGCAGGCGCCGGGTCCGGTCAGCAGACCCGGATCCCATGCCCTCGTAGCCGGTTGTGACGGGGTCGGGTCGCGACGGCTGTTACGGTCACGCCGTGGTGAGGTGGGAGCCCGGGCGTTCGGGGTTCTGCGGCTGCCGTCCGGCCGGCTGGTACGCGGGCGTGGGCTGCGCCGTCCGCTGCCCGAAGGCCCGGTCCCGGAGTTCGCGTTGTACCTGCTCGGCGACCCGCCACCCGAGACGCCCTGGCCGGCCCGGTGGGTGCGCTGGCGGGACTTCTGGCTGCCCGCGGACCGGGCGTCGTTCCGGGACGTGCTGGTCGAGGCGCTGGACCGGGCCGGTGCCGAGCGGGTCGAGGTGGCCTGCGGCGGCGGGATCGGTCGAACCGGGACGGCGCTGGCCTGCCTCGCGGTCCTGGACGGCGTGCCCGCCGATCAAGCCGTCGCCTACGTCCGGGCCGGTTACCATCCGCGTGCCGTGGAGACGCCCTGGCAGCGCCGCTTCGTCGAGCGGTTCGGCGCGAGCTGATCGAGGGGTGCCGGCGGCGTGATCGAGGCAGTACATTGCCTGCCAATCGATCACTCTCCCTCGCACGGAGTGAGGACCCCCATGAGCGCCAACCTGCCCCTGCGCGAACGCCGCATCGACATCTTCTTCGCGGTCGTGTTCAGCGTCTTCACGATCACGTCGCTGATCGCCGACCTGATGCCGACGCTGGGCTTCGACTTCAGCCAGCCGTCGGACAACTTCATCCTCAACTCCAATTACTGGTACGCCCACGACACCGACCCGCTGTTCATGAGCCCGCCGGTGTGGATGCGCATCGTCACCGGCCTGTCCGCCCTGGTCTACATGCCTTTTTACCTGGTACTGGTGTACGCCCTGATCCGCGGCCGCAACTGGATCCAGCTCCCCGCCGTCATCTACGCCACGATGATCTCCACGATCACCGGGATCATCGTCTTCGGGGTGGAGTTCTTCGGCGAGCCGCAGTGGCAGACCCCCAACCCGGTCAAGTTCCTGTCGTTCAACCTCCCGTATGTCCTGTTGCCACTGCTCCTGCTGGTGCGCATGCGCAAACCGGAGCCGTTCACCCGGCGGTTCTAGTCACGACTCGGCGTGCGCGCGGCGGCCTCACGGCATACGGTGAAGACATAGACCTGATCCGATCCGGGAGGAAGTCCATGAGACTGCGCCACCGCCGTGCGCTCGTCCTGATCGCCGTCACGACCCTGGCGTCGACCGCCGCCGCGCCCGTCCAGGCGAGCCCGCGGCCGCCCGGCCCGGAGAAGGTGCCGGTGGCCACGGGCTACGGCGGCGCGGTCGCCACCGTGGACCTCGACGCCACCCAGGTCGGCCTGGAGGTGCTGCGCAAGGGCGGCAACGCGGTCGACGCGGCGATCGCGGCGGCGGCGACGCTGGGCGTGACGGAGCCGTTCTCTGCGGGCATCGGAGGCGGCGGCTTCCTGGTCTACTACAGCGCCAAGGACCGGCGGGTGTACACCATCGACGGCCGGGAGGCCGCGCCGATGTCGATGGGGTCGACCGCTTTCGTCGACCCGGCGACCGGGCTGCCGTACGCGTTCCAGGAGGCCCGGGTCAGCGGCATCGCCGCGGGCGTGCCCGGCACCCTCGCCACCTGGGACAAGGCGCTGCGCAAGTGGGGGACCACGGACCTGGCCGACGCGCTGCGTCCGGCGGCGAAGGTGGCCGACCGCGGTTTCGTCGTCGACCCCACGTTCCGCACCCAGATCAGCGACAATGCGGCCGCGTTCGGGCAGTTCTCGTCCACGAGCGAGCTGTATCTGCCGGGCGGGGCGCCGCCCGCGGCCGGCACGGTGTTCCGCAACCCTGACCTGGCCGACACCTATCGTCTGATCGCGCGGCAGGGCACGGGCGTGTTCTACCGGGGCGCGGTGGCCCGCGACATCGTCGACACCGTGCAGCACCCGCCGGTGGCCGACGTGCCGATCGGCACCTGGGCGTTCCCGATCCGTCCCGGCACCATGGCGCTGTCCGACCTGGCGGCGTACCAGGTGCGCACGCCGTCGCCGACGCGGGTGTCCTACCGCGGCTACGACGTGTACGGCATGCCGACCCCGTCCAGCGGCGGCCAGGCCGTCGGCGAGGCGCTGAACATCCTGGAGCAGACCGACCTGAGCGCGGTCACCCGCACCGAGGCGCTGCACCAGTACCTGGAGGCGAGCGCGCTGGCGTTCGCCGACCGCAACCGCTTCGTCGGCGACCTGACCCCGCGGCCGCTGCTGGACCAGCTGCTGTCGGACGGCTTCGCCAAGGAGCGGGCCTGCCTGATCAACCCGGCGCAGGCGCTGGTCAAGCCGGTCGCCCCGGGTGAGCCGGATGGCGCCTACGGCGGCTGTGCGGCGGCCGCGCCGAGCCCGGCGGTGACCGAGGGCCAGTCGACGACCAACCTGACGGTCGCGGACCGCTGGGGCAACGTGGTCGAGTACACGCTGACCATCGAACAGACCGGCGGCAACGGCATGGTCGTGCCCGGTCGGGGCTTCCTGCTCAACAACGAGATGACCGACTTCAACTTCACCCCGACGCAGGGCAGCGCGCCCGACCCGAACCTGCCCGGTCCGGGCAAGCGCCCGCGCAGCTCGATGGCGCCGACCATCGTGCTGGCCGACGGCAGGCCGTTCCTGGCGGTCGGCACGCCCGGCGGCTCGACGATCATCACGACGGTGCTGCAGATCCTGGTGAACCGCCTCGACCTGGGCATGAGCCTGCCGGAGGCGGTCGCCGCCGCCCGCGCGACCCAGCGCAACACGGCCGCGGTGCTGGGTGAGGCCGAGTTCGCCCCGGAGATCCCCGGGCTGACGGCGCTCGGCCACACGTTCGCGGCCAGCCCAGAGATCGGAGCCGCGACCGGCATCGAGTTCCTGGGCCACGGCCGCCTGCTGGCCGCCGCCGAACCCGTCCGCCGCGGCGGCGGCTCCGCCGGGGTCGTCTGGCCCGTGGCAGGTTCGTAGCGAGCGCCCAGGCGCGCCGCAAGCCAGCGCCCGGCGCTGCACTTTCGGGGAAACTGCACGAATCCAGCGGCTGTTGGCTGCACTTTCCCCGAAAGTGCAGCGCCGCTGGGTTCGGCGGGTCCGGGAAAGGGCCGGGCGGGAGGGCCGCCGCGCGGGATCATGGGAACGTGACGAAACACCCGGACGGGCTGCGGTGAGCGGGGCGAGCACGGCGCTGCCACCGCGGCCCGGTCCCCGTCCGCGGGTGTCCATCCCGGTGCCGCACGTGTCGTATCCGCTGCAGCGCTTCCTGGCCACGGAGGCGGGCGGCGGCCTGCTGCTGCTCATCGCGACGGTGGCGGCGCTGATCTGGGCGAACCTGCCCGGCGGCGGCTACGAGCAGTTCTGGCACACCCAGGCGTCGGTCCGGATCGGCGACGCCGGGATCGACCTGGATCTGCGGCACTGGGTCAACGACCTGGCGATGGCGCTGTTCTTCCTCACCGTCGGCCTGGAGATCAGCCGCGAGGTGACGGTGGGGGAGCTGCGCCGCCCGCGGGCGGTGCTGGTGCCGGTGCTGGGCGCGCTCGGCGGGCTGATCCTGCCCGCGCTGATCTATGTGGCGTTCAACCCGTCGCCGCCGGCCCTGCACGGCTGGGGCATTCCGATCTCGACCGACACCGCGTTCCTGGTCGGCATCCTCGCCCTGTTCGGGCCGCGCTGCCCGGACCAGCTGCGGCTGTTCCTGCTGACCCTGGCCATCGCCGACGACATCGGCGCCATTCTGGTGATGGCGATCTTCTACAGCGGCGGGGTGTCGGCGCCCGCGCTGGTCGCGGTGCTGGCGCTGACCCTGGTGCTGGTGGGTCTGCGCTGGGCCCGGGTCTGGCAGCTGCAGGCGTACGTGGTCGTCGGCATGCTGCTGTGGGTGGCGGTGTTCGCGTCCGGCCTGCACCCGACGCTCGCCGGGGTGATCGTGGGACTGCTCGTGCCGGCCACGCCGGTGGAACCGGAACAGGCCGACCGGCTGCGCTTCTACGGCCGGGCGGTGCTGGAGCAGGCCGACGCCGTCCGGGCCCGGCTGGCGGCGGCCGCGGCGCGGGCGACGGTGCCGCCCAACGACCGGTTGCAGGACGCGCTGCACCCGGTCAGCGCGTTCCTGGTGATCCCGGTGTTCGGCCTGGCGAACGCGGGGGTGCGGCTGGACGCCGAGACGCTGCGGCGGGCGGTGACGTCGCCGGTCACCATCGGCATCGTGGTGGCGCTGCTGGCGGGCAAGACCATCGGCATCAGCCTCGGCGCGGCGCTCGCACTGCGCACCGGCTGGGGCGAGCTGCCGGGCCGGGTGCGCTACGGGCACCTGATCGGCGGCGCGGTGCTGGCCGGCATCGGCTTCACGATCTCGCTGTTCATCGCCGACCTGGCCTTCCCCGACCCGCTGCTGCAGGCCGAGGCCAAGATCGGCGTGCTGGTCGGCTCGCTGCTGGCGGCGGTGCTCGGCTCGGTCGCGCTCCGCTGTCTCGGTGAGCGGCTGCCCCTGTGCATGGTCGACGACGACATGGAGATGCCCGAACTGCCGACCGGCCCGTGGCGCGACCCGAGCCTCGGCCAGCGCTGACCGCCGCGGCGAGGTGTCAGCGGTGCATGCCCAGCGCGCTGCGCAGCGCGCCCAGTTCGACCTTGCCTTGGTAGAGGCGGCCGTCGGCGAACAGGGTGGGCGTGCCGCGGACCCCGGACGTCACCCCGGAGCGGTAGTCGGCCTCGACGGCGGGCCGGTAGTCCTGGACGGCCTCGCCGGTCACCGAGCCCAGGCCGAGCATCTGCGCGTAGTTCTCCAGGTCGGGGTCGGTCAGCCGGCTCTGGTGGGCGAACAGCAGGTCGTGCATCTCCCAGAACTGCTCGCCGGAGGCCTCGGCGGCCAGCGCCGCGGTCAGTGCGAACGGGTGCACGGTGAACAGCGGAAAGTGCCGGTAGACCAGGCGCACCATGCCGTCGGAGTCGTCGATAAGGCGCCGCAGCACGGGCGCGGCGGCGCCGCAGTACGGGCACTCGAAGTCGCCGTACTCCACGAGCGTGATCGGTGCGTCGGCCAGCCCGTACACGTGCCGGTCGAGGTCCACCGCGACGGACTCGGTCACTCCTGCAGCGTAGTTCGCCGGGGCGCTCAGCCGTTGGCGATCAGCGCGGCGTAGTCGGCGGCGCGCAGCGGCTCCTGGCTCAGCGAGGCGTCCGGCAGCGGCACGCCGATGCGCGCGCCCTGCTGGGTGAACACCACACCGGTGATGCCGGCGCGGCTGGTCAGCGTGCACACGATCTGGCCGAAGGCCAGCACGTCGTCGTTGCGTCCGGTGCTCTCGATGCCCGCCGGCAGCTCGACGTGCGCGATGTCGTCGAGCAACTGCACCGACGCGATGACGCCGCGGCCGCCGAGGGCGGTGCCGAGGCCGCGGTCCTGCTCCGCCTCGGTCGGCCCGGCCAGCAGGTCGCCGAGCAGGTGCTGCGGGTCGGGTTCGGTGGGCAGCCGCCGCTGCACGGCAACCAGCGAGCCGTCACGGATCAGGTACAGGCTCTCGGCGGCGGGGCCGGACGCGGCGGCCGACGGAGCCCCCGTCGCCATGCGCGACGGCGTGCCGACCTCGATGACGCGCGGGGTGTCCTCGACTGGCACCCCGCACCCGGCGACCAGCAGCGCCACCAGTGGCGGCAGCATCAGCAGTGACCGCAGCACCCGCCGCGGCCTCCGCAGGGACGACGGCAGCACCGGGACGGACCTCGCAGACGGCGGCATCGGCGGGCGAGCCTGAGCGCGGCGGATCACGAGGCGACCCTCGGCAGGTCGATACGGAAGCGGGCACCGCCGCCGGGGCGGTCGGTCACGTGCACCCGGCCGCCGTGCGCCTGCACGTGCTGGGCGACCAGGGACAACCCGAGGCCGGTGCCTTCGCTGTCACCGCGGGCCCCGGCGGTGCGCCCGCGTACGAACCGGTCGAAGATCGACTCGCGGTCGGCCGGGCTGACGCCGGGCCCCTCGTCGTCGACCTCGACGTAGTACCCGATCATCCGGCGGCCGCCCAGGCGCACCGCCACCGCGCCGCCGCCGTGGCTTTGCGCGTTGTCGATGAGGTTGACCAGGATCTGCTCGAAGCGCCGCCGGTCGACCTGCCAGATCGCGTCACTGCCCGGGGCCACCGACACCAGGTTCACGCCGAGTCCGCGGGCCCGGCACAGGCGGCGGGCCAGCGCGGGCACGTCGACCGAGGCGCGGTCGGCGGCCTGGTCGCTGCGCGACAGCTCGATCAGGTCGGTGACCAGGGCCTGGAACCGCTCGACCTCATCGGTGAGCAGCGCCGCGGCGGTCGCCGTACGCGGGTCGAGGTGCGCGCGCCGGCGGGCCAGCACGCTCGCGGCCGCGGACAGGGTCTGCAGCGGTGAGCGCAGCTCGTGGCTGACGTCGGCGGCGAACCGGCGGTCGCGGTCCATGCGCCGCGACAGCTGGTCGACCATCAGGTTGAACGAGGTGGTCAGCCGGGCCAGTTCGGGTTCGGCGGCGGGGTCGAGCCGGGCACTGTGGTCACCGGCGGCGATCTCGCTGGCGGCGTTGGCGACCGAGGTGAGCGGGCGCAGCACCCGCCGGGCCGCGTACGAGCCCAGCAGCGCCCCGGCCCCGGCGGTGCCGATCGCGACGAGCGTCAGCACCAGTGCGAGCACCTTCAGCGAGCGGTCCAGCTCGCGCATGAAGTCGACCTCGTAGAGGGACGTGCCGTCGCCGAGCGGCACCGCGATCACCATGGCGGGCACGCCGTCGACGCGTACCCGCTGGATGCCCGGCTCGCCCTGGTCGGCCAGCCGTACCAGGCCGTCGGGGATCTCGGCGGCGGTGTTGGCGGTGTCCACCTGGGCGGAGAACCAGCGGCCCTCGCGGCGCAGGAACGCGCGCCGGTCCGCGCCGGTGTTCAGGGTGCTGAGCGCGGTCAGCGCGTCGGGGGAGTCGGCGTCGAGGCCGGACGCGACGATCGCCGCGTCCAGCGACACGGCGCGCACCGCCGAGTCCTCCCGCTGGGCCAGCAGGAACCGCTCGGTGAGCTGGTAGGACAGCGCGCCCATGACGGTGGACACGCCCAGCGCGCCGACGGCGAAGCCCGCCGTCACCCGCGCCCGCAGCCCCGGTTTGCGGATCATCTCTGCAGCTTGTAGCCGAGGCCGCGGACGGTCACCAGCCGGGCCGGGGCGCCGGGGTCGTCCTCGACCTTCTGGCGCAGCCGTCCGATGTGCACGTCGACCAAACGCTCGTCGCCGAAGTCGTACTCCCACACCCGCTCCAGCAGCTGCTGGCGCGACAGCACCTGGCCGGCGTGCTCGGCCAGCTCGCACAGCAGCCGGAACTCGGTGCGGGTCAGCGCCACCTGGTTGCCGCGCAGCAGCACCTCCCCGGCCTGGGGCCGGATCTCCAGCTCGCCGACCACGGAGGTGCGGGGGCCGGGCGCGGTCGCCGCGCGGGCCCGCCGCCGCAACGCCCGCAGCCGGGCGGTGAGCTCCTTGACCGCGATCGGCTTGACGACGTAGTCGTCGGCGCCGGCCTCCAGCGCGGCGACGATGTCGTGCGTGTCGTCGCGGGCGCTGACCACCACGATCGGCACGTCGTCGGCCCGGCGCAGCTCGCGGATGCACTCGAACCCGTCGATGCCGGGCAGCATCAGGTCCACGAGCACGGTGTCGGCGGGCTCGCGGCGCTGGCGGACCAGCCCCTCCTCGGCGGTCGCGGCGGAGGAGACGGTGTAGCCCTCATCCTCCAGCGCCAGGGTCAATGACAGGCGGATGCGGTCGTCGTCCTCGATGACCAGTACGGCAACCATGGCCGCATCATCGCCCAACAACCCGCCGTGCGGCCAGTGGCGGCCCGCCGACCTCGTACCCGCCGGGCCGGGTGTGCCGGGCGTGACCGCCCGCGGGCAGCCGCCGGGCGCGCCGCTCCGGCGTCGCCGCCACGCCGACACCGCGCGTCCCCATCGCGGTGATCAGGTGTTCGGCCCAGCCGTCGAGCGCGGGCGGGGCGTCGGCGTGCCGGGCCCGCGGGGCCGGCCCGTAGCGGCCCGTGGCCTGCGCGATGGCGTCGGCGAAGGAGCCGGTGTCGTGCGGGTTGACCGCGATCGCGCCCGGCAGGTCGGTGACACCGCTGGTCAGCTCGCTGACCACGACCGTCGCGCCGAGCTCGCCGCGGGCCGCGATGAACTCGTGCGCGGCCGTCACGGTGCCGTGGTGGGTCGGCGTGACCAGCATGCCGTCGCAGGCCAGGTACAGCGCGGCCAGGTCGCGGCGGTCGGGCTCGGCGCGTACGTAGTGGACGACCGCCTGCCCGACGCTGGCGTGCGTTCCGTTGATCTTCGCGATGAGCCGGTCGACGCGTTCGCGCTGCGCGTCCTCGGCCGGGGTGCGCGGATCGCCGCAGGCCACGTGCAGCAGCGCGACCTCGCCCGGGGCGGGCCGGTGCTCGGCGAGGAACCGTTCGAAGGCGTGCAGCCGCTGCTCGACGGCGTCCGCGGGATCCCACCCGGCGACCGACAGCAGCACCGTCCCGGTCACTCGCATCGCCTCGCGGACCCGCCCGCCGGCCGCCCGGACCGGGGCCAGCCGGCCCAGCCGCCGGGCTCCCGCGGTGTCGGGGGGCAGGGGATACGCGATGACCCGCAGTGCCCGGTGTCCGAGCGTGATGCGGCCGTCGCGCACCGGCAGGCCGTGCACCCGCTCGGCGAGGTCCAGCAGGTTGTCCACGGCGCGGTGGTGCGGCAGCGCGATCACGTCCGCCCCGAGCAGCCCGGACAGCAGTGCCCGGTGCTCGGGCAGCCGGGCGAACGACTCCGCGGGCGGGAACGTGCTGTGCAGGTGCGCGACGACGGTCAGGTCCGGACGCATCCGGCGCAGCATGCGCGGGAGCAGCTGCAGCTGGTGGCCGTGGGTCCACACCGTCGCCGAGGCCGACGCCGACGCGGCCACGGCGGCGGCGACCCGGCGGTTGACCGCCAGGTAGCTCTCGAACCAGCCGCTCGGGAAGTCGACGGGCTGGTGGTGGCACAGGGAGCGGAGCAGGCTCGCGCCGAGCGCGGCGGCGTCGGCCCGCGCGGGCGGGTTAACGCCGAGCACGCCGTCGCCGGAGCCCTCGCCGCCGGCGGGCGCCCACGCCCCGGACCTGCCCGCGACGAGCGGCCGCAGCGACGCCAGCGCGGCGTCGACGTGGTCGCGGCTGTCGTCGGGATCGGCTGCGGGCAGGCGGTCCGTGGCCACGACCAGGCCGTACCGTCGCCCGCGGCTCACGGTGTCACCTGCCGCGGCGGTTCGGGCTCCGGGTTGAGCACCTGCAGCACCCGGTCGACGCGGGCCAGCTTCAGGTTGCGCCGCGCCCGCGCGGACGGCGAGCGCAGCGCGACGGTGCCGCCGTCGCGCATGGCCCGGCGGTGGGTGTCCAGCAGCAGCAGGATGCCGGCCGCGTCGATCAGCTCGCAGTCGGCGAGGTCGATGACGAGCTGGCGCGGGTGCAGCGCCAGGGCCTCCTCCAGCACGTCGTTCACGCTCGGCGCGGACCGCACGTCCAGATCGCCGCGTACCTGCACCTCGACCAACGGCACGACCTGCGTCGCGCCGGCGGGGACCACGTCGTCCACCGTCACCTCCTGGAATGGACCCCGAGCCTTACCCGCCGGTACGGCGATCATCCGGCGGAACTGTGACAGTTGTGTGACAGTTCCGCTGTTTCGTGTCAGGACTCGGTGTTCCGGCCGTCCGGGCGGTCAGGTTGGAGGTCCGGACCGGACCGCGACGGCGCGGGGCGGGGGCTGTGCCGCCTGCCGAGTAGGCTGCTGACCAGGATCGCCGACGGGGAGGACCTGATCATGAGCGCGAGTCCGCATCGGATCACGACACCGGAACAGCTGCGCGCGCTGCTGGGGGAGCCCACCGCGGCGGCCGCCGGCAAGACCCGCACCAGCCTGCACGAGCACGACCGGACGTGGCTGGCCGCGTCGCCGTTCTGCCTCGTGGCCACCGCGCACGCCGACGGCAGCTGCGACGTGTCGCCCAAGGGCGATCCGGCCGGCTTCACGCTGGTGCTCGACGACACCACCATCGCGATCCCGGAGCGTCCGGGCAACCGGCGCGCCGACGGGTTCTTCAACATCCTGTCGAACCCGCAGGTCGGCCTGCTGTACGTGATCCCGGGCCGGACGGACACGCTGCGCATCAACGGGCACGCGGAGCTGGTCTCCGACGCTCCGTTCTTCGACGACATGGTGGTCAAGGGCCACCGGCCGCAGCTGGCCGTGATCGTGTCGATCGAAGAGGTGTTCTATCACTGCTCGAAGTCGTTCCTGCGTTCGGCGTTGTGGAAGCCCGAGGGCTGGCAGCCGGACGCGGTCCCGTCGCGGCCGCAGCTCGCGCGGACCTTCGAGCGTCCGCACCAGTCCATTGAGGAGCTGGAGGCCCACTACGGGCCCGGCTACGAGGAGAAGATCTACAGCTGAAATACGCCCGGCGGGTGATATCGGCCGGGTGAGCAGGCAGGTAGCGTCAGGGCCGATCCCCGAATGGGAGGTGTCGGACATGTCAGGCTTGCCGCTCCACGACTTGCGCCAGGTGCCCGACGAGACGCTCTACCTGCGCTTGATCGTGCTGCGCAGGCACTTCCCGGATGACTTCGATGCCGAGGACTACGACTACCGCCGCAACGTGTGGGAGGCGGCCAACCGCGCCGTGCAGGGGGAGATCCGTCGCCGCCGGGCCGAGCCGCCGAAGTGGTGGGTCGCCGAGCGCGGTGAGCCGGCGGAGGTCCGGCAGCGCCGGTTCGGCACGATCGTCGCCTACCTCGTCGGGGGCGGGCTGGTGGTGCTGCTGTCGGGCATCCCGTACCTCGCCGTGCCGCTGATGGTGACCGTGCTGGCCAGCGGCGCCACCTGGCTCGTGCCGGAGGTGCTGCGCAACCAGCGCCAGCCGTTCCTGCAGCCCATCCCGCGCCCCCGGCTGCCCCGGGACTGAGCCACGGACCCGGCCGAGCCGCCCCGGAGGCCGTCGCTCAGCCGGGCGCGAGGCGGAACGTGTGCACGCTCTGCCAGTGCCGGCCGGTCACCAGCCGCAGCTGACCGGTGCCCAGCTCGTACGTCACCGACCAGCGGGTGTTCGACTGGGACACCGCCCGCAGCAGGCCCATCGCGTCCACCTCGGTCACCGTGCCGCCGGAGCGGCCGAGCGAGTCGGTGAGGATGCGGTAGCGCTGGTCATGACGCCGCTCCTGCTCGCCGACGCCGATGAGCGGGACGTTCGTCAGCGCCTGCCACGGGCCGGTGCGGCGCTCGACCTGCTGCCGTCCGGCGGTGAACTCGACCAGCGCCGACGCGCCCGAGGCGTCCGCGAGCAGGTAGTGCAGCGGCGGACCGCCGGTGAAGTCGATGTTGTGCCGGTCGAACACGGCCAGCGCCTCGTCGACCGTGGCCGCCTGGTCCAGGACCAGGCGCAGGATGCGTACGCTGCCCACGGTCGGTTTGGCCGGGTCGGGCGTGGCGGATGCGCCCTCGTCGGCGGCCATGCCCACGGCCAGCCCGCGCTCATTGAGCCCGTCGAACGGCAGCAGCGGTGCGTCGAGCAGGCGGCGGTCGCCCTGCGGGTCGTCGGCGGCGGTCAGTCCCAGGTAGCGCAGGTCGACCAGGGAGATCGAGGCGTACCCGTCCGGCGGGTCGGCCCGCAGCACCAGCGCCGGGTTCGGGTCCCAGTCGAAGTTGCGCCCGAACATTGGCCGGGCCGGGTCGCCGAAGGCGGCGAACAGCGAGCACCCGAACGGCGTCGCGGCCGTCGGCTGCGGGCCGGGTGCCGAGGTGTCGTAGTCGCCGGTGTAGGTCATCTCGTACAGCGGCAGGTCGTCGACGCGCCGCAGGCTGGCCAGCGTGGCGTCCGCCTCGGCGGCCGACTGCCGTGACGCCGCGCCCGGCGCGGGCGGGGACGACGGTGCGGGGGTGCACGAGGCCAGGACGAGCAGCAGCGCGAACCCGAACCGTCTCATGGCTCCACAGTGGCACGGTCGGCGTCGATGGGACAGGGGCCGGATCGGGGGTGCCTCAGGCGAGGGCGTTGCGGTTGGCGGGGCGCACCGGCAGCCGCCGCCGCGAGCGGCGCGGGCGCAGCACCCGGTCGGCGTGGTGGCGCAGCCCCGTGCGCAGCACCCGGACCGGACGCCGGGCGGAGCGGATGAAGGCCCGTGCGGGAAGGCGCGTGGCGGACAGGGCCCGCTCGGTCCGGCGCTTGCGGGCGGCGGCTCGCCGGCGCAGGGCCAGCAGCAGGAGGTATGCCCCGGCCAGTGTGCCGCCCAGCATCACGTCCGTCGCCGTCATGGGTCCCACCCCTCCCGAATCCACCGTGTGAGCCATGTCCTCACCGCACCAACGACAAACGTGAGTGAGCCGTTATTACTTCCCGTAGTCGCGTACGTCACGGTTCGGCGAACATCGCGCCGTCTCGGCTGTGACCTGGTCGCTCCCGGGTTTGCCGTGGCCGCCAGTGGGGCAGATCGATGAAGCACGACCAGCTACGAAGGGATGTTCCGATGGGTACGGTCGATTCTGCCAAGCACCATCTCCAGAGCCTCAAGGGCAAGGTGAAGGAGCGCGTCGGCGACGCGACCGACAACCACAGCCTGCAGGCCGAGGGCATCGCCGACCAGGCGAAGGCCGCGGCCGGCAAGGCCGCCGACGATGTGCGCGACGCCGTGCGCGGCCGCGACGACGAGCGTGACGGCACGCGCGACGACGCCAAGAACTGATCTCGGCTGATCCGAGGCGGGCCGGTCTCCCCGTGGAGGCCGGCCCGCCTCGTGCCGCCGCCCGGGTCAGGCCGCCGGTGGGCCGGGGGAGTCGTCGAGGCGGGCGTCGTGGACCAGGATCGCCGCCTGCACCCGGTTGGTCAGGCCGAGCTTGGCCAGCGCCCGGCTGACGTGCGCCTTCACCGTCGCCTCGGCCATGTCCAGCTCGCGGGCGATGTCGGCGTTCGACAGGCCGCGGGCGACCGCGCGCACCACCTCGCGCTCGCGGTCGGTGAGCACCGCCAGGCGCGCTCGGGCCTGGTCGGCCACCGACGGCCCGCGCTCGGCGAACGAGCTGATCAGGCGGCGGGTGACCGTAGGGGCGAGCATCGCGTTGCCGGCCGCGACGGTGCGCACCGCTTCCGCGAGGTCGCGCGGCGGGGTGTCCTTGAGCAGGAAGCCGACCGCGCCGGCGCGCAGCGCGCCGTGCACGTACTCGTCCTGGTCGAACGTGGTCAGCATGATCACGCGGGGCGGGTCGGGCAGCCGGGCGACCGCGGCCGCGCCGGTCAGCCCGTCGGTGCCCGGCATGCGTACGTCCATCAGCACCACCTCGGGCCGGTGCCGCCGGGCGGCCTCCACCGCCTCGGCGCCGTCGCGGGCCTCGGCGACGACGGCGATGTCACCGGCCGCCTCCAGAATCATCCGCAGCCCGGAGCGCACCAGCGCCTCGTCGTCGACGATCAGCACCCGGATCACGCGGGCACCGCCCGGATCTCCGGCGGGTCGGCCGGGATGCGCGCGTGCACCGTGAACCCGCCGTCCAGCCGCGGCCGCGCCTGCACCGAGCCGCCGGCCAGGGCGACCCGCTCGGCGAGCCCGACCAGGCCCAGCCCGCTGTCCGGCACCGGCGGGGCCGGTTGCGGCGGCGGCGCGTTGTCCACCGACACGGTCAGCCCGTGCGGTTCGTGGCGCAGCGTGACCGTGGTCGGCACGGCCCCCGCGTGCTTGGCCACGTTGGTCAGCGCCTCCTGCACCACCCGGTATGCCGTGCGCTGCGCGGACAGGGGCACCTCCCGCGGCTGCCCCTCGTCGACGCGGCGTACCGGCAGCCCGGCGGCACGGCTGGCGTCCAGCAGCCGGTCCAGGTCGGCCAGCGTCGGCTGCGGCGCGAGTTCCGGCACCGTGCCGTCGGCCAGGTCGGGCGCGCGCAGCATGCCGAGCACCTCGCGCAGTTCCTGCATCGCCTCCCGGCCGGTGGTGCGGATCAAGGCGGCCTCCTCGGCGGTGCGCGGGTCCGCTGTGCTGACCTCCAGCGCCCCGGCGTGCAGCACCATCAGCGCGACCCGGTGCGCCACCACGTCGTGCATCTCGCGGGCGATGCGCCGCCGCTCCTCGGACCGGGCCCGCTCGGCGCGCTCGTGCTGCTCGCGTTCGAGCCGCTCGGCCCGGTCGCGCAGCTGCTCCAGGACCTGGCGGCGGGCGCGCACCCACAGCCCGAAGACGAACGGCAGCCCGACGGTCATACCCACCCAGAACAGGGCGGTGAAAGTGCCGCCGACGATGACGCCGCCGGTCATGCCCTCGTACAGCAGGTCGCCGTGCACCGCGCTCCAGCCGACCGGCAACCCGACGAGGGTGCTCGCGACCAGGAAGTACGGCCAGGCGCGGCCGGGGTCGTGCGGGCGGCCGGGGCGACCCGCGCCCGCGTAGTAGGCGGCGACGAACACCGCGGCCATCATGGTCAGCCCCAGCCATGCCAGGAGCGAGACGACGAACAGCGGCCAGCGCGCCCGCCGGATGAACATGGCGCTGACCCCGGCGGCCAGCATCGCCAGCGCGACCAGCGCCCAGGGCGGGTCGGCGGACATGCCGTCGAAGAGGAAGATCGGCGGCCGCCACGGCGAGACGAACGAGAGGGTCGTCACCCCGCAGCCGAGCGCGAACGGGTACAGCCAGTGCGCGAACCGGCGCAGCCGGCTCGACGGCTGCAGCCACGACGGCAGGCCGGGCACCCGTGCCGCGCTGTGCTCCACGTGCCCACCTCCCGTTCGCCGCCGTGTCGGTGACGAGCTTAGGCAGGTGTGCCGCCGTGGCGGCCACTACTTCCGTCGCCGCGTCCTGCTACTTAAGTAGTGGGTCGTGATCTACTCCTGCCCGAGTGCACGGCCGCGGCCGGGCGGCAGCGTGTCGGTCATGACGAACTTCGACGCCGCGGTGAGCGCGGAAGACCTCACCAAACGGTACGGCTCGGGCGACGCGCAGGTGACCGCACTGGACACGGTGACGGTGGCCTTCGGCCGCGGCGAGCTCACCGCGATCATGGGCCCGTCCGGGTCCGGCAAGTCCACCCTGATGCACTGCCTGGCGGGCCTGGACACGCCGACCGCCGGACGGGTGTGGCTGGACGGCTCGCGCCACGGCGACGCCGACCGGGTCGAGCTGAGCGGCCTGCGCGACGACGCGCTGACGGCGCTGCGCCGCGACCGGATGGGTTTCGTGTTCCAGGCGTTCAACCTGCTGCCGACGCTGACCGCGTGGGAGAACATCACCCTGCCGCTGGACCTCGCCGGGCGGCGGCCCGACCAGGCCTTCGCCGACACCGTGATCGACGCCGTCGGGCTGCGCGACCGGCTGCACCACCGTCCCGCCCAGCTCTCCGGCGGCCAGCAGCAGCGGGTGGCCTGCGCCCGGGCGCTGATCAGCCGCCCGGACGTGGTCTTCGCCGACGAGCCGACCGGGGCGCTGGACTCCCGGGCGGGCGCGGAGGTGCTCGGCTTCCTGCGCCGCAGCGTCGACGAGCTGGCGCAGACCGTGGTCATGGTCACCCACGACCCGGTCGCGGCGTCGTACGCCGACCGGGTGCTGTTCCTGGCCGACGGGAAGATCGTCGACGAGCTGCGCGAACCCTCCGCCGACCGGGTGCTCGACCGGATCCGCTCGCTGGAGTCCGTCGCGCGCGGCGCCCGTACAGCCGTCGGGGCGGGTGCCTGATGCTGCGGGCGATGCTGCGCGACCTGCGCGCACACCTGGGCCGGGTCGCGATGACCCTGGCCGCGATCGTGCTCGGGGTGGCCTTCGTGGTCGCCACCTGGGTGGTGTCGGACTCCGCCGCGGCCACGGTCAGCAGCGGCTCGTCCCGCACCGACCTGGGCGCGCTCGTGCGGGCCAAGCCGACGGGCCCGGCGGACGCGGAGATCTCCGCCGACGTCCTCGACCGGCTCGCCCGGCTGCCCGGGGTCACCCGGGCCGAGGGAGTGCGCGCCGGCTACGCGGCCCTGGTCGGGGCCAGCGGCAAGATCGGGACCACGTCCTGGGCGAAGACCGCCGGCACCGACTGGGACGACTCCCAGCGGTTCGCGCTCATCGACGGCCGCGGACCGCAGCGCGCCGGGGAGGTCGCGCTGGAGCAGC
This sequence comes from Catellatospora paridis, assembly GCF_009720365.1. GTDB lineage: Bacteria > Actinomycetota > Actinomycetes > Mycobacteriales > Micromonosporaceae > Catellatospora > Catellatospora paridis. The sequence goes on from NZ_WBZD01000048.1 coordinate 55,253, forward strand.
AGGCCGCCGCCGAGGCCGGGCTGTCGGTCGGCGACTCCGCGCGGGTGCTGCTCGGCGGCGACCGGTCCGACACCGCCACCGTCGTCGGCGTGTTCAGCTACCGGGCGACCGGCTGGGGGTTCGACCCGGCCGTGGTGTACGACGCGGACACCGCGACCCGGCTGCTGCGCGACCCCGACGCCACGCCGACCGCGGAGCCGGGCTTCGCGCAGGTCGAGCTGTCCGGGCCCGACGAGCGGGCGGTCGTCGCGGCCGTCGAGGCCGATCTCGGCGCGGGCTACTGGATCGACTCGGGCAGCGAGCTTCGCGAGCAGCGGGCCAAGGACGCGGCCGCCGACGGCGACGTGATCCGCAAGGCGCTGCTGGCGTTCGCGGCGGTGGCGCTGATGGCGGGCGTGTTCGTCATCGCGAACACCTTCACCATGCTGGTGACCCAGCGCACCCGGCAGTTCGCGCTGCTGCGGGCGGTCGGGGCGCGACGGCGGCAGGTGCGCCGGGCCGTGCTGACCGAGGCCGTCGTGCTGGGCCTGGTCGGTTCGACGGTCGGCGTCGCGTTCGGCGTCGGGCTGGGCCTGCTGGCGATGCGGCTGTTACCGGTGGTCGGCGACGTCGCCTACGTGGTGTCGCCGTGGGCGGTGCTGCTCGGGTACGCGGTCGGCGTGGTGGTGACGATGGTCGCGGCGTACGGGTCGGCGCGCCGGGCGGCGCGGGTGTCGCCGATGGCGGCGCTGCGCACCGACGCGGCCGTGCCGCGGCGCTCACTGGTGCTGCGCAGCGTGCTCGGCCTGCTGGCCGTCGCCGCCGGGGCGGCCATGGTCGCGGTGACCTCGCCCGAGGACCTGACCGAGCCCAAGCGCATGCTGGCCATGGCCGGGGCGGTGCTGGCCTGGGTCGGGGTGCTGCTCACCGCGCCGATCCTGGTGTCGGCGGTGCTCGGCCCGCTGACCCGGCTGCTGCGCGCGCCGCGGCCGGTCACCCGCATCGCGCTGCGCAACGCGGTACGCGACCCGCGCCGCACCGCGGCGACGTCGTCCGCGCTGATGATCGGGCTGTCGCTGGTGTGCGCGTTCGCGACGGTGGGGCAGACGCTCAGCGCCGACATCACCGAGCAGGTGCGCTCGACGGTGCCCGAGAACGCGGTGGTGCTGCGCGCCGCGGCGTTCGGCTACCTCGACGACACGGCCCGCGCCGCCGCGACCGCGGCACCCGGGGTGACCGCGCTGGCCGCGCCGCGTTCCGGCGGCGTGGAGGTGATCTCGGCGCGGGGTTCGTCGCAGGACACCGAGTTCACCAGCCTCGACCCGGCCGCCGTCGGTTCGGCGATCCGCCCCCGTGTCCTCGCGGGCGGCTCCGATCTGCGACGCGGGGTGCTGCTGGCCGAGCGGGTCGCCACGGCGCTGGGCGTGCAGCCCGGGGACCAGGTCCGGCTCCGGTTCCCGGTCATCGGGGAGGCGGGGAAGGCTGCGCCGGTCGAGGTGCCGGCGACCGTCGCCGGCGTGCACGAGGGCAGTGACCTGCTGCGCGGGCAGCTGATCGACGACGCGCTCGTGCCCGCGGGCGTGTACCGGCAGGGCGACTCCATGTACGCCGTCGGCGCGGACGCCTCGACTCTGCGCGGCGCGTTGGAGAAGGCGTTCGCGTCCCGGCCCGACGTGCTGGTGCAGGACCGGGACGAACTGCTCGACGACCTGCTGGAGCCGTACCAGCTGGTGTTGGGGCTGGTCTACGTGCTGCTCGGCGCGGCCGTGGTGATCGCGGTGTTCGGGGTGGTCAACACGCTGGCGCTGTCGGTGCTGGAGCGGACCCGCGAGCTGGGCGTGTTCCGGGCGCTGGGCGCGTCGCGGGCGCTGGTGCGCCGCACGGTGCGCCGGGAGAGCGTGGTGATCTCGCTGTACGGCGGCGTGCTCGGCATCGCGGTGGGCGTGCTGCTGGGCGGGGTGATGCAGTACGTCATCCTGGCCAACCCGGTGTTCGGCATGTCGGTGCCGTGGCTGACGGCCCTGGTGGCGCTGGCCGGGATGGGCCTGGTCGGGGTGCTGGCCGCGCTGTGGCCGGCCCGCCGCGCCGCCCGCGCCGACATCCTGGCGGCGATCGCCACCGAGTGATCCGCGGTCCCGGCCCGGTTCCGCGAGTCGCAGCACCGGGCCGGGCCTTTGATAGACGTTGGCCTATCTGGATGACTGTGATGTCGATTTTTTCATCTAGATAGGCCAATGTCTATTTCAAGCCGGGTCGCCCACGGCCCCGGAGGCGGGGCGTGACCGGCGCCACGCTTGCCTTGACACCGGCGGCAACGTTTAGCGTTGCGGGGGACAGGGAGGAGGACTCGGATGCGCATCGGCGAGCTGGCGCAACGCGCCGGCACCAGCACCCGCACGCTGCGGTACTACGAGCAGCACGGCCTGATCCGGTCGCGGCGCGCGACCAACGGATACCGTGCGTTCGACGAGGCCGAACTGCGGGTCGTGCACGAGATCCGGTCCCTGCTCGCGGTCGGGTTCGACCTCGACGACATCCGCCCGTTCGTGGCGTGCCTGCGGGCCGGGCATGCGACCGGCGACGTGTGTCCCGACTCGGTCGCCGTGCTGCGGCGCAAGCTCGCCGAGGTCGACGCCTGCCGCGACCGGCTCGACGCCGTCCGTGACCAGCTCCACCACCAGCTCACCGAAGCCATCGCCCACCGGGAGAAGACATGCCTGAGAAGAACGGCCCCCTAGTCGAGGTCACCGACGCCACGTTCGTCGACGTCGTGCTGAAGTCGGAGCGGCCCGTGGTGGTCGACTTCTGGGCGGAGTGGTGCGCGCCCTGCAAGGTGCTGGAGCGCTCGCTGAACGAGCTGTCCGAGGAGTTCGGCGACCGGCTGGTCATCGCGAAGCTCGACGCGGACGCGAACCCGGAGACGGCGCGGGCGTACAAGGTGATGTCGATGCCGACGCTGATCGTGTTCCGCGGCGGCGAGGTCGTCGCCAGCGCGGTCGGCAACCGCCCGAAGATGGCCCTGCGCCAGTTCCTGGAGACCGGCATCGCGGGCTGAGCCGGCTCAGGCCGCGGCGGCCTTCGCCGCCGCGGCCCGCCGCCCGGCCGCGATGATCAGGACCGCGACCGTCAGCAGGAAGCTGCTGAGCGCCAGCACCCCGCGGGTGTACGTGGTGACCGGGTCCACGGCCCCCGCGACGCCCAGTTCGTCGCCGCCGGTCGCCATGAACTGGGCGTGCAGCGCAACCCCGACCTCGACTGCGAGCACGACCGCGGCCGCCGCCCGGGCCGGGCCGGTCAGCCCGGCGAACATCCAGCGCCACAGGTCCCGCGCCCGGCTGCCGTCGGGCATCCCGTGCTGGAACATCGTCCCGCCGATCGCGACCGCCAAGAAGATCACTCCTAGCGGCCCGGCCAGCGACACGACGGTCTCGAAGTCGATCGACGTCGTGGGCAGGAACGTGGCGGCGGTCAGCAGCACGCACGCGGCGTTCACGGCGGCGGTCACCCGTAGTGTCCAGAGCATGGCAGCACCGTAGGAGCCGTCCGCAACCTTCGACGCCCGCGTCTGCCGTGGCCCGTTCCGCACCGGGCGGACGGCGTGCTTTGACATGATCGGTTGATGGGCCAGGCGTACGCCGTCACCGCGGAGTTCTACGACCTGCTGCAGGCCACCGAAGATCTCGCGGTCACCGGGCGGCTGCTGGACCGGTGGCTTGGCCGCCCCGAGGTGGGCGTGCTGGACGTGGGGGCGGGCACCGGGCTGGCCACGAACGTGCTGGCCCGGCGCTGCGCGGTGACCGTGCACGCGGTCGAGCCCGCCGCGAGCATGCGGGCCGTCCTGCTGAGCCGTCTCGCCGGGCAGACCGAGGTGCTGCCCCGGGTCCGCGTGTACGCCCGCACCGTCCAGGATCTGGGTCTGGTCGGCGTGGCCGACTTCGGCTGGTGCCTGAACACCATGGCCGGGCTCGACCGATCCGACCGGGCCGCGGCGCTGCGCGCGCTCGCGGCCGCGCTCGTGCCCGGCGGCCGGCTGGTGGTGCAGCGCCCGCCGAGCCGCGCCGTCGCGCAGCGCCACGACCTGCCGTCGTGGCGGCTCGGCGGCGACCTATACAGCGGTGAGGTGACCACCACGCCGGTCGGCGCGGACCGGGTCCGATGGCGGTTCGACTACCGGGTCAGCCGCGACGGCGCGCTGGTACGCGCGGAGACCGAGGTCTTCGACGGCCACCTCGCCACGGAGTCCGGATTCGACGCCGAGCTGGCGTCGGCCGGGTTCGTCGTGGTCGGGGCGGACGTTCCGGACATCGTCGTCGCTCAGCGGTGATCGCGCGTGATCGGATCGAGGGCTCGGCCAGGTGCCCGGCGGCCGCGAGAAGCGATCCCCGTGGATGGCGGCGGCTATGGTGAGCCGATGTCGGACGATGAGGTGACCGCACCCGGCAGGCCCTCGTCGGGCCGGGTGCGGCCGATGGTGCTGCTGGTGGTGGCGCTGATCCTGGTCGCGGCGTGGGGTGTCTGGCGGTTGGGCGCGCCCGACCTGGTGCAGGACGGGTCGAAGGGTGACGGCTACGGCTGGGACCCGCCGAGCATCACGTTCGGCTTGCACAACGACGGCTTCACGGACGTGACCCTCGTCGGGGTCGGCCGCAGTGGGCCGGGTTTCGAGCTGCAGCGGGTCGACGGGGTTCCGGTGCTGCTGCCGCCGGGCGAGTCCGGGCGGATCACCCTGGTATACCGGGTCACCGACTGCGGGCGGGTGCCGACCGGCGCCTGGCCGGTGCCGGTGGTGGCCGTGACCTGGCGCGGCGAGTCCACCGTGTACCTCGATCAGCCCCGCCAGCAGCGCCGCGACGACCTGCCGGAGCCGCAGGGCCCGGACGTGGAGTGGCAGGAGGGCCTGGCCGCGAAGAACTGCGCCCTGACCGGCCGGTCCTGAGCGAAGCCGTCGAGGCGGACCGCTCTTTCGGTAGCGTTGTCGTTCATGGAAGACAACGGGCTGACGATCCGGCTGGCCGGCGCGGAGGCCGTCGACGGGCTGGAGCCGCTGTGGCTGGCGATGCACCGCCATCACCGCGAGGTCGCTCCGGAGCTGGCCATGTATCCGGACGAGCGGTCCTGGCAGCTGCGCCGCGACCTGTACCGGCAGTGGATCACCGAGCCGGGGTCGTTCGTGCTGCTGGCCGAGGACGGCGCGGAGCTGGTCGGCTACGCCTTCGTGCACGTGTTCGCGGGCCCGGACGACACCTGGGTGTCCGGCGACCGGATCGCCGAACTGGAGTCGCTGTCCGTGGCGGCGAGCCACCGCGGCCGGGGTGTCGGCACCCGGCTGCTCGACGCCGTCGACGAGCGGCTGGCCGAGCTCGGCATCGGTGACCTGTACATCGGCACGCTGGCGGCCAACGTCGGCGCGCAGCGGGTGTACGAGAAGCGCGGTCTGCGCCCGCTGATGATCAAATATGCCCGGCTGGCCGCCTCGCCGCCCCGGGACTGAACCCGGCGGAGCCACCGGCCGCGAATTGGCCGTGGGGGAGCGCCGCCGCGGTGCGTACGGTCGACCTGTGGAGATCTTGCGATATGCGGCGTTCACCGCCGACCCGGCCGGCGGAAACCCCGCGGGCGTCGTGCTCGACGCGACCGCGCTCGACGACGCGACCATGCTGGCCGTGGCCGCGGACGTCGGCTACTCCGAGACGGCGTTCCTCGTCCCGCGCGGCGGCGGCCGGTTCCAGGTGCGCTACTTCAGCCCGCTGGCCGAGGTGGACTTCTGCGGGCACGCCACCATCGCGGCCGCGGCGGCGTACGCCGAGCGGCACGGCGCCGGCCCGCTGACCTTCGACACGAAGGCGGGCACCGTCGAGGTGCTCACCCGCCGGGCCGCCGACGGCACCGCCACGGCCACGCTGACCAGCGTCGCACCGCGTACCGCCCCGCTCGCCGAGGCCGATCTCGCCGCGCTGCTGGACGCGCTGGGCTGGTCCGCCGCCGACCTGGATCCGGCGCTGCCGCCGTTGCTGGCGTACGCCGGGGTCTGGCACCCGGTTCTCGCCGCCGCGACCCGGCGGCGGCTGTCCGACCTGGACTACGACCTGGACGTGCTCGGGGCGCTGATGGCGCGGCGCGGTTGGACCACCGTCGACCTGGTGTGGCGGGAGTCGGCGGATGTGTTCCACGCCCGCAACCCGTTCCCGCCGGGCGGCGTGGTCGAGGACCCGGCGACCGGCGCGGCGGCCGCGGCCTTCGGCGGCTACCTGCGCGAGCTGGGTCTGGTGGCGCCGCCTGCCACGGTCACCGTCCACCAGGGCGACGACATGGGCCGCCCCAGCGTGCTCACCGTCCAGATCGGGCCCGACCCGGGCAGCGGCATCGCGGTCAGCGGCGCGGCCGTCGCGATGTAGCCGCCGCGACACGCTCGTGGCGAGTGTTCTCGCAGGTCACGGGCGTGGCGAAGGGACGCGGGACGAGGTCGCCTCCGTAGGATCTGGTCGATCCTAGGAAAGGTGACATGTAGTGAAAAAGTCGTATCGAGTGGCCGCGCTGACCGTGGCGCTGCTCGCCGGAACGGCGGCGGGCGGTGCGCCGTCCTGGAGCGCCGCCCTCGCCGGTGAGCAGGTGTACGACACCGCGGGCACGTACACGTTCGACGTGCCCACCGGTGTCGAGGTGACGCTGGAGCTGTGGGGCGCGGGCGGCGGCGGTGGCGGTGGCAACGGCGGTGGAGCCGGTGGCGGCGGTGGTGGCGGCGGCAAGTCGCTGTTCGGCCGGGGCGGTGGCGGCGGGGCCGGTGGCAGCTCCGGCGGCGGCGGCGCGGGCGGCGGCTCCGGCGGCGCGGGACAGTACGTCAAATGTGTACTGCCCGCGGACTTTCCCGCGACGCAACTGTCCATCGTGGTCGGCCGCGGCGGCAGCGGGGGACGCGGCGCGGCGGCGGCCACCGGCGGCGCGCCCAGCTCGCCCGGCGGCAACGGCAACCCGGGCCAGATCTCCAAGGCGGGCGCGGACGGTGCGGTCGGGGCGACCACCGACGTCAGCGTGCTGCTCAACGACACACCGCTGCTGCTGAGCCAGGCCGCGGGCGGTGAGGGCGGCCAGGGCAGCCCCGAGTTCTCCAACGGCGGCCCCGGGGGCATGGACGCGACCGGCAGCCGTCCGGGCACGACACGACCCGGCGGCATCGGCAGCAGCGCACCCGGTGACGGCGGCGCGGGCGGCACGGTGGCGGTGCTGTCGGCGGCCCTGTGCACCGGCACGGACGGCGCGGTCGGCACCGCTGGCAAGGGCGGCGGCGACGGCGCGGCCGGCGGCTCCGGGGTCGACGGCGCGAGCAGCGGCACCGGTGGGGCCGGTGGCGCGGGCGCGACCGTGGTCGGCCTGGGCGGTGCGGGCGGTGCCGCGACGGACGGCGTCGAGCACGGCGTCGGCGGCGCCGGTGGTGCGGGCGGCAACGGCGGACGCGGCGGCGCGGGTGGTCGCGGGGGCTACCACCGCAGCCTCGCCGCGGACGGCGGCAAGACGGGCGGCAACTCCGCCGCCGGCGTCACCGGCCGGTCCGGAGCCGACGGCTACGCCCGCCTCACCTGGTGACCTGAGCAGCAGAAAGGACGCCTCCTCGCCGCCTGGTGGGAGGCGTCCTTTCTGCGTGTACGGCCGCGGGCCGGCACTGCGTCGGTCTTGCCGTGTCCAGTCCGGATCCGCGCCACCCGCGGCGGCGCCGTGCCCGCCAGGCCATGGGAGGAGTGGCCCGTCGCTGGGAGTGGACGGGAAGTTCCCGGTGAATCGGTGAGAGTCCACACATACGTGTGGGAACCGGCGGGCGGGTCGGGGCGACCTGTGTCGCGCGGTGACCTTGTCGCCGCCGGGCGCGCCGAGCGGCGTGCCGGGTCCCCCGAGGTGAAGGACGCGAGATGACGATCGGTGCGAGGGCACGGTGGCGGGCCGCAGTGGTCACGGTCGCGGCGGCGGCGATGATCGGCCTGTCGGCCGTCCCGGCCGCGGCGCATGTGACCGTGAACCCGAAGGAGGCGACCGTCGGCGGATACGCCCGGCTGACCTTCCGGGTGCCGAACGAGAAGGACAACGCGTCGACGGTGAAGGTGGAGGTCGCGCTCCCCGAGGACGCGCCGTTCGCCAGCGTCTCGATCAAGCCGACGCCCGGTTGGACGGTGGTGGTCGAGAAGCGCAAGCTGGCCACGCCGATCAAGAACCACGACAGCGAGATCACCGAAGCCGCCTCGAAGATCACCTGGACGGCGGACGCCGCGTCGGCGGTCAAGCCCGGCCAGTTCCAGGAGTTCGACGTGTCCGCCGGTCCGGTGCCGGAGGTCAGCCAGGTCGTGTTCAAGGCGCTGCAGACGTACTCCGACGGCGAGGTCGTGCGCTGGATCGACGAGCCGAAGCCCGGCGAGGAGGCCGACCGCCCCGCACCGGTGCTCAAGGTCGTGCCCAAGCCGGCGGCGGCCGCGTCACCGGCGGCCGCCGGAGGCAACTCGGCGTCCGGCACCACCCCGGCGTCCACCGACGGCGGCAACGGCTGGCCGCTCGGCCTGAGCATCGCCGCCCTGGTGGTGGCCCTGGCCGCCCTCGGCCTGGCCCTCCGCAAACCCACCCCCACGGCCCAGCCCTAATCCGCCGCGCCGCAACAGAGGTCAGCGCCGGAAGCGGCGCTCACGGTGATGGAGATCAGCGTCTGGTGTCATGATCTGCGGTCCGGCCGCAGATCATGACACCAAACGGCGATCATGACGGGCGGCTGCTGCCGTGATCGGCTAGCGCCGGGTCGGCGACGGCCGCCGGGGTCGGGTGGCGGTCGCCGGGGGGCGGTGGGACAGGTCAGATGGCGCGGAGGTGGCGCCGGGGCGCCGCGGTGGCGCTGTCGCCGAGGGCGGCGGCGAGGTCGTCGCGGGCGCGGGCGACCCGGGACCGGATCGTGCCGATCGGGCAGCCGATCACGTCGGCGGCCTCGACGTATGACAGGCCCAGCACCTGCGTGGCGACGAACGCCTCCCGCCGGTCGGGGTCGAGCCCGGCGATCAGCCGGGTCAGCAGGATCTGCTCGTCGAAGCGCCCGGCCGCGCCGGCCGAGACGGTGTCGGCCACGGCCGCCCAGTCGGCCAGGTCCGCCGACCGCGGTCGGCGGGCGAGCACGCGCAGGTGGTCGACGACGGTGTGCCGGGCGATGGCCAGCAGCCAGGTGCGGGCCGAGGAGCGGCCCTCGAACGCGGGCAGGGCGCGCATCGCCCGCAGGTAGGTGTCCTGCGCGAGGTCGTCGGCGTCGGCGGCCCCGGCCAGGTGCGCCACGAAACGCACGACGTCGCGCTGGGTCGCCGCCACGAACGCCTCGGTGGCGGCGCGGTCGCCGCCGCGGGCCGCCAGGGCCAGCGCCGTGATGCGCTCGTCGTCACCGCCGTAAGACATGACCGGTAGCGTATCGTTCGCCGCCCGTCGATGCGATCCCCCCGGTGTGCGACAGCGCCGCAGGTCACAGCGATGGCCGGGAACCAATCCGGGGGTACGGGCGACAATGTGTCTCATGGGAGTGGGCATGGGGTGCACACAGGCACGCGAACTGCTGTCGGCCCGACTGGACGGCGCGGACGAGCCGGGTGAACGCGAGGCGGTCGACGCGCACGTGGACGACTGTGCCGCGTGCGCGGACTGGTGGCAGCGGGCGGAGTCGGTGACCCGGCTGGCCCGCACTGCGGCGGCGCTGCCGGTGCCGCCGCTGAGCGAGCAGGCGCTGGCCGCCGTGCTGGCCGCGGCGCCGACCCCGCCGGTCCGGCGCGCCCGGTTCGACGTCGGGGTCTGGCTGCGGCGGGCGCTGCTGGCCGTCGGGCTGGGCCAGTTCCTGCTCGGCGTGGCCCAGATCAGCAGCCTGGCCGCCGCGGAGCGGCACGCGCACAGCGCGGTCGGGTCGGTGTCCTCGGGCCACCTGTGGCACGAGTCGGCGGCCTGGAACGTGGCGATCGGGGCGGCCCTGGCCTGGCTGGCATGGCGGCGTACCCGTCCGGCGGCGCTGCTGCCGGTGATGACCGCGTTCGTGATCGTGCTGAGCCTGCTCACCGCCAACGACGCGCTGGCCGGCCGGGTCGAGGCGGGCCGGGTCATGTCACACGGCCTGGTGCTCGTCGGGTACGGCCTGCTGCTCGCGCTGAACCACCCGCGCCTGCGCGGCGACGAGCCGCCCGCCCGCGCGACCCGTCCCGGGGGGACCTGGTCGATCCGCCGCGGCGACGACGGAGACGGCCCGCTCGCGCCGGTGTACCCGTTCCCGGTCCGGGTGGCCGTCACCCGAACGGTGACCGCGGAGCAGCGCCGCGCGGCGTGATTGTCGGACCCGTCCGGTAGACGTCGGGTTGACGTCAACCTCGCTTGAGGTTCTACGGTGACGGCGGCGGGCCTGCCCCGCCCGCACCGGTCCGTACGGGAAGGCAAAGCTCGATGAGCATGGAAATGGCGGCGTGGAACTCCCTCTACCACGCCATGAACGCCCAGGACGAGCGCCGTCCGTTCTCGCGCGTGACACTGAAGCGCATCCTCGGCTTCGCCGGGCCGCACCGGCGGCAGCTGCTGGCCTTCCTCGCGCTGAGCGTGGTCGGCGCGGTGCTCGCGGTGGCCACGCCGATCCTGGCGGGCCGGGTGATCGACACCATCACCCGCGGCGGGCCGGAGTCGGCCGTGATCTGGCTGGCGGTGATCATCGCCGGGCTGGCGCTGGCCGAAGCGGGGCTTAGCCTGGCCACGCGCTGGCTGTCGGCGACGATCGGGGAGGGGCTGATCCTCGACCTGCGCACCGCCGTGTTCGACCACGTGCAGCGGATGCCGGTCGCGTTCTTCACCCGGACCCGCACCGGTGCGCTGGTGAGCCGCCTGAACAACGACGTGATCGGCGCGCAGCGGGCGTTCAGCGACACGCTGTCCGGGGTGGTGGCCAACGTGGTCATGCTGGTGCTGACGCTGGTCGTCATGATCCAGCTGTCCTGGCAGATCACGCTGCTGGCGCTGGTGCTGCTGCCGGTGTTCGTGCTGCCCGCCCGCCGGATGGGCAACAAACTGGCCAAGCTGGAGCGTGAAGCCGCCGAGCACAACGCCACCATGAGCACGAACATGACCGAGCGCTTCTCCGCGCCCGGGGCGACCCTGATCAAGCTGTTCGGGCAGCCGGAACGCGAGTCGGCCGAGTTCGCCGCGCGGGCCCGGCGGGTACGCGACATCGGTGTGCGTACCGCGATGGTGCAGTGGGTCTTCGTGACCGCCCTGATGCTGGTCTCCGCACTCGCCTTGGCCCTGGTCTACGGCCTGGGCGGGGTGTTCGCGCTGCGCGGCACGCTGGACGAGGGCACGGTAGTGACGCTGGCCCTGCTGCTGGCCCGCCTCTACGCCCCGCTGACCTCGCTGGCCAGTGCGCGGGTCGAGGTGATGAGCGCCCTGGTCAGCTTCGAGCGGGTGTTCGAGATCCTGGACCTCAAGCCGCTGATCACCGAGCCCGAGCAGCCGAAGCGGCTGCCCGAGGGTCCGGTGTCTGTGCAGTTCGACGGCGTCGACTTCGGTTACCCGTCGGCGGACAAGGTGTCGCTGGCCTCGCTGGAGGAGGTCGCGGTGCTCGATACGCGTGGTGGCGCGCAGGTGCTGCACGACGTGTCGTTCACCGCAGAGCCGGGGCAGCTCGTCGCGCTGGTCGGCTCGTCCGGGGCGGGCAAGTCCACCATCGCGCAGCTGCTGCCGAGGCTGTACGACACCGACGGCGGCACGGTCCGGCTGGCGGGCGTCGACGTACGCGACCTGGACGCCAAGACGATCCGGCAGACGCTGGGCATGGTCACCCAGGACGGCCACCTGTTCCACGAGTCGGTGCGGGCCAACCTGCTGCTGGCCCGCCCGGAGGCCACCGACGAGGAGCTGTGGGACGCGCTGCGCCGGGCCCGGCTGGCCGACCTGATCGAGGAGTTGCCCGACGGCCTGGACACGGTCGTCGGCGAGCGCGGCTACCGCCTGTCCGGCGGCGAGCGGCAGCGGCTGACCATCGCCCGGGTGCTGCTGGCCAGGCCGCGGGTGGTGGTGCTCGACGAGGCGACGGCGCACCTGGACTCGACGTCGGAGGCGGCGGTGCAGGAGGCGCTCGGCGAGGCCCTGGCCGGGCGCACCTCGGTCGTCATCGCGCACCGGCTGTCCACGGTCCGCCAGGCGGACCAGATCCTGGTGATCGAGGCTGGGCGGGTCGTGGAGCGGGGCACGCACCCCGATCTGCTGGCCCGTGACGGCCGCTACGCCGAGCTGTACCGCACCCAGTTCGACCAGCCGGTCGGCAGCAAGGTGTAAGCGGGACGGGCCCGGCCGCGCGGTCGCACCGCGGGCCGGGCTCGCCGCCCCCGAGGGCGAGCCCGGCCCGCGCCCCGGTTCAGTTCTCGCGGATCGGGTCCACCGCGTAGACCCAGCCCGAACTCACGCCGTGGTCGACGATGTTGCACACCACGTTCGCGTACGCCTTGGCGTAGGCGCCGGCGTCAGCTGACATGCGGGTGTACGCGAAGTTGTAGACCGGGGTCTCCACCGGCTCGGTGTAGTAGCCCCCGTACGGCGCGCCGGTGTTGATGTCCTGGGTCCACACCTGCGCCCGGCATTCGGTGCGGAACTCGTTGCCCGTGTACTCGGTGTGGTTGTGCAGGTACGCGAACGCGGCACCGCAGGAGGGGCTGTACTTGATCTCCAGCCACCACTCGGTCTGGGAGCCGAGCCAGCCCCTCAGGATCGGCGACTTGCGGTATGCGTCGTTGCATCCCACCTGATCGTGGTAGTAGCCGTTGCAGCCGTAGTTCCAGCAGGCCGCCTGTGCCGACGACGGCGTGGCGAACAGGGCCGCCACGACGAGCAGCAGCGTGGCGAGCGCCGTGCGAAGGTGCCGTTGCAAGTGATCCTCCAAGCCTGGTTCGGAAGCGTCCTGTCCAGACTCGGGGTGAACGCTCACACAAACGGTCCACGTTGGATATACAACCGGCGCACCGGGCCGCATGATGTAGCGGGATGTCCCCACAGGCTGGTGGTGTGACGTGCGCTTCTCGGTCCTGGGCCCGGTCGCGGTCGTGCGCGGTGGCGACGCGGTCCCGCTGGCGCGCTCGCAACGGCGCGGACTGCTGGCGCTGCTGCTGCTGAACGCCAACCGGACCGTCACCGTCGCCCAGATCACGGAGGCGATGTGGGGCGGCGCCGCGCCGCCGACCGCCCGCAAGCAGATCCACTCGGCGATCCACGCGATCCGGGCCGGGCTGCGCGAGTTCGGTGCGGAGCACGCGCTGCACGGTGACCTCAGCGGCTACGCCGTGCAGGTGAGCGCCGACGAACTCGACCTGGCCGACTTCCAGCGGCAGTGGCAGCAGGGCCGGTCCGCGGCGGCCGACGGGCGGACCGTCGAGGCCGTCGGTGCGCTGCGGGCGGCGCTGCGGGTGTGGAGCGGCCCGCCGCTGGGCGGCGCGTCCGGTGCGTTCGTCGAAGGGGCGCGTGCCCGGCTGGAGGAGCAGCGGCTCACCGCGATCGAGGACGTCCTGGAATGCGAGCTGGTCCTCGGCCGCCACGAGAGCGTGCTGATCGAGTTCGGGCACCTCGCCGATCAGCATCCGCTGCGGGAACGGCTGCACGGCCGGCTCATGCTCGCGCTGTACCGCAGCGGCCGGCAGCCGGAGGCGCTGCAGAACTTCCACCGCCTGCGGCTGCTGCTCGCGGAGCAGCAGGGCCTGGATCCGAGCAGGTCGCTGCGGGCACTGCACGATGCGATGCTGCGGGAGGACGCCGGCCTGGACGGCGCCATGAGCACCGGTGATTGGTGGACCGCCGCGCCCGCCTGGCCGGCCTTCACCCCGGTGTCGATCGCCGCCGCGCCGCCGACGGCCGTACGCCCCGAGACCGGACCGGCCCGCACCCCGCCGCGGCTGCTCCCGCCGGACCCGCCGGGGTTCGTCGGCCGCGACGGCTACCTGCGGCAGCTCGACGAGCTGCGACCCGACCCGATGGCCGACCCGGGTACGACGCCGATCGCGGTGATCACCGGTGGCGCGGGCATGGGCAAGACCGCGCTCGCCGTGCACTGGGCCTACCGTGCCGCGAAGAGCTTCCCCGACGGGCAGCTCTTCCTGGACCTGCGCGGCCATGCGGTCGACGCCCCGCTCACCCTGACCGAGGCGCTGTCCCGGCTGCTGCTCGCGCTGGGGGTGCCCGCTGAGCAGATCCCCGCGCGGCAGGAGCACGCCGTGGATCTCTACCGCACCGCCACGGCGACGCGCAGCCTGCTCGTGGTGCTGGACAACGCCCGCACCGCGGAGCAGGTCCGCCCGCTGCTGCCCGGCGGGGGCATGGTCCTGGTGACCAGCCGGAGCCGCCTCACCGGGCTGGTTGCCCGCGACGGCGCCCACCCGTGCACGCTCGACGTGCTCACGCCCGCCGAGTCCGAGGCGGTGATCGCCCACACCATCGGCGCCGAGCGGCTGCGCGCCGAGCCCGAGGCCGTACGCCGGTTGGCCCGGCTGTGCGCCGGACTGCCGCTGGCACTGCGCATCGCCGCGGCCAACCTGCGGACCCACCAGCAGCGTTCGGTGGACTCGTACGTGGCCGAACTGGACGGCGACCGGCGGCTCGCGCAGCTCGCGGTGCCCGAGGACGACGAAACGGCGCTACGGGCGACCTTCGACCTGTCCTATGTCGCCCTCGCGCCGGACTGCCGGCAGCTCTTCCGGCTGCTGAGCCTGGTCCCGGGACCCCACTTCACCGCGGCTGCCGCGGGCGCCCTGGCGCAGACCAGCGCGGCACGGGCCGGGACCGTGCTGCGCGCGCTGGCGGAGGCGCACCTGCTGACCGAGCCGGCCGACGGCTGCTTCGCCTTCCACGACCTGCTGCGGCAGTATGCCGGCGACCTCACCCGCGAGCAGGACGACCCGGCGGCGCTCCGGCAGGCGACCGCGCGGCTGCACCGCTACTACCTGCACAGTGCCGACGGAGCCGCTCGGGTGATCTACCCGCACCTGCTGCGCCTGCCCTGGACGCCCGCGGTCGACGTCGCGGCGGAGACCTTCGACGACCATGGGCGGGCCTCGGCCTGGCTGGACCGGGAACTGCCCAACCTGACCGCCGTGATCACCGCGGTCCCGCTGCCGCAGAGCCGGGCCGACGTCTACCTTCTGGCCGACATGCTGCGCGGATACTTCTTCCTGCGCATGCTCGCGCCCGAATGGGACGTCTGCACGGCCGCGGCGCTGCGGGCCGCCCAGGCCGACGGCGACGACCAGGCCCAGGCGGCCGTGTACCTCAGCATCGCCGACCTGCGCTGGCGGCAGGGCGCACACGACGACGCCGTCGACGCCTACACCCGGGCATTGGACCTGTGCGAGCGATGCGGCTGGACCGAGGGCGAGGCGACGGTCGTCGGCAACCTCGGCGGGGTACACCGGCTGCGTGGCGACCTGCGGCAGGCCGCCGACCACATCGCCCGCAGCCTGAGCCTCAACACCCGGCTGGGTCGTCTCGCCGGACAGGCCGTCAACCTCGGCAACCTGGCCCTGATCCACGGTGAGCTCGGCCGGCTCCGGGCGGCCCATGACATGTACGGGCAGGCGCTGCTGCTCTACCGGCAGCTGTCGTCGCGCAGCGGTGAGGCGGTGTGCCTGACCAATCTCGGCGAGGTCGGCCACTGGCTCGGCGACGCGGCGGCGCCGGACCACCTCGGTGCAGCGCTGGTGGTGCACCGCGAGATCAGCGATCGCGCGGGCGAGGCCGACACCTTGCGCTGCCTGGCCGCCGTGGAGGCGTCCGGCGGCGACCTCGCGGGGGCGCAGCGGCGCGCCGAGTCCGCCCTGGCCCTGACCCGTGACTGCGGTGACCGCCGGGTGGAGGCCAACACGCTGACCACGCTCGCCGACATCCACCACCGCCGCGGCTCGCGTGGCGTGGCGCTGGAGATGTACCAGGCCGCGGCGACGTTGTCCCGCGCGGCGGGCCGCCGGTACGCGGAGGCTCTCGCGCAGGTCGGCGAGGCGGGTGTGCTGAGCGGGCAGGGCGCTCACGACGAGGCGTACGAACTCGCCACCCGGGCCCTGACCGCGGCGCGGGGCGCGGGCTATCGCATGGTCGAAGGCCTGGCGACGGTGGAACTCGCCCGGGCGGTGGCGGCCTCCCGGCCGGGGGACGCGCGCACGCTCGGCGAGCAGGCGCTTGCCCTGCTGCGCGAGACCGGACACCGTCCGGGCGTGGCCGCGGCCTCGGACCTGTTGGCCGCGCTCGCCGCCGTCCCGCCCGCACCCTGACCGCACCGGGTGCCACCTGACCTGCGCCGCCGATCCTTCGATGTTGGGAAGGGCACCTTCTACAACGCATGGTGATGTGGAGGTGCCCTTCCTTCATTCGCGGAGGGCGCGGAGGAGGCCGTGGCGGTGCAGGGACCAGGCCAGGCGGCGAGCGGTGCGGTGGCGGGCCAGTAGGACGAGCAGCTGCCGGGCCAGGGACCAGCGGCGGTCCCGGGCACCGTCCTCGGCCGCGCACAGGAGCAGGTCGCGGACCTGCGGGGTTTCCAGGGCGTCGTGGAGCTGGGCGCGGACGCGGGGGTCGTTGAGGGCCGAGGCGATAGCGATGGCGAGCGCGGGGCGGTCGGGCAGGCCTTCGGCGACGGCGGCGGCGAGCTGGAGGCGAATGTCGTCGGACTCGACGAGCAGCAGAACCGCACGGCGGATCTCGGGGGAGTCCAGCGCGGAGCGGAGCAGGTCCAGGGCGCGGCGTTCCTGCTCGTGATCCCGGTCCTCGGTGGACAGCGCGGCCAGCAGCGCGGTCACCTGGTCCAGGTCGATCAGGTGCTGCAGGCCGGCCCGGAACTCCGGCCGTTCCCAGGCGTACAGCAGCGCCCGGATCAGGTTGCGATTCATGTCTGCTGGTACCCGTCCGCACCCGGTGCTGAAACCATGGTCCGATCTGGACCATCCGAGAACGGCGGCGGCGTTAGGGTCGTCGCATGACCTCGACGGCGGCCCCCTCCGCGACCTCCGGCACGGATCTCCTGCTGCGACTGGCCGCGACGGCGTCGACGCTGCTCGGGCTGATGCTGGCCGGGGTGGGCCTGTACGTGCTGCCGTGGGCGGTGGGAGACGGGCAGGCGCTGCTCGGGTACGAGGTGATCGGTTACCTCAACGCCCACACCTACGACTTCGACGGCTCGCCCTCGCTGGCGCTGTACTACGTCTCGATGGGCACGTTCGTTTTCCTGGGGGTGTCGGCGCTGCTGAGCCTGACCACCGGCTCCCGTTCGCGGAGCGGCCGGATCGCGGCCGCGTCGTTCGCGCTGCTCGCCGTGCTGCTGCTCGCCGCGGCCGCGTGGGGCCTGTTCGCCTCGGCGGACCCGCAGTCGTCCCGCGACGACTACGACTTCGCCCTGGTCGGCACGATCATGGTGGTGGTCGCTGTGGTCGTGCTGGCCGACGTGATCGCGCTGGCGGCCGGCGCGGTGCGGGTGCACCACGGGTTCGCGCTGGTATTCCTGGTCACCACGGCGGCGCTGCACACCTTCGTCCTGCTGTCCCTGCGGATCGACCCGGGCAGCATGTTCGAGCTGAAGATGTTCGCGTGGGTTCCGGTCGCCGGATATCTGCTCGCGGCGGCGGGGGTCGCGACCGGGCTGGTGGCACGTCTGCGTCTGCCGTGATGCGCGGGCCTCCGACCAGGCCCGTCACTCCACTTTCGATCGTGGCGACAAAACTTTGCGTTGACGCATTGGAAAGTATGGACACCTCGATGAAAAGTCCCTAGTGTGTCCGTCACGGCTCCACAATGTTTCGTCGATGTAACCGGCGGCGCGGTTACCCCCCAAGCCCACCCCGGCATCAGGCGCGACGGCGCGCGCCCTGCCTGGCATACCCCCAGTCAGGAAGGGTTGGACGGTCATGTCCATAAGACATCCACGTAGGCACATCACTCTATGGCGTGCGGTCGCGGCCGCGCTGCTGATGACCGGCTCGGCCCTGACGGCGGTGGCCACCACGACCGTCCCCGCGGCCGCGCACACCATCGACCCGACCAAGTTCCAGCAGATCGAGATGGCCCGCGGCGTCGCCGAGATGGGCGAGCCGATGTCGCTGGCCGTGCTGCCGGACCTGTCTGTGCTGCACACCGCCCGTAACGGCACCCTGCGCCGCACCTCGGCGGCCGGAACCACCTCCGTCGTCGGCACCATCCCCGTGTACCAGCACGACGAGGAGGGTCTGCAGGGCGTCGGCGTCGACCCAGGGTTCGCCACGAACCGCTACATCTACCTCTACTTCGCCCCGCCGCTGTCCACCCCGACGGGCGACGCGCCCGCGACGGGCACGAGCTGGACGCAGTGGCAGGGCGTCAACCGGCTGGCCCGGTTCACCCTCAACGCCGACTTCACGGTGAACATGGGCAGCCAGGTCAACGTGCTGGACGTGCCCGCCGACCGGGGCCTGTGCTGCCACGTCGGCGGTGACATCGACTTCGACGCCGCGGGCAACCTCTACCTGTCCACCGGTGACGACTCGAACCCGTTCTCGTCCGACGGCTACGCGCCGCTCGACGAGCGCACCGACCGCAACCCGGCCTACGACGCGCAGCGCTCCGCGGGCAACACCAACGACCTGCGCGGCAAGATCCTGCGCATCAAGGTCAACGCCAATGGGACGTACTCGATCCCGTCGGGCAACCTGTTCGCGCCCGGCACGGCGCAGACCCGCGCCGAGATCTACGCGATGGGCTTCCGCAACCCGTTCCGGATGAGTGTCGACAAGGCTACCGGCGTCGTGTACGTCGGCGACTACGGCCCGGACGCGGGCACCACCAACGCCAACCGGGGTCCGAGCGGGCAGGTCGAGTTCAACCGGATCACGTCGGCGGGCAACTACGGCTGGCCGTACTGCACCGGTGCCAACACCAGCACCGAGACCTACAACGAGTGGAACTTCGCGACCGCGTCCACCGGGCCGAAGTTCAACTGCACCGGCGGCCCGACGAACAACTCGTTCCGCAACACGGGCCTGTCCACCCTGCCCCCGGCCCGTGCGGCCTGGATCAAGTACGGCGGTGACAGCGGCACGCCGACCGAGTTCGGCGGCGGCTCCGAGTCCCCGATGGGCGGCCCGGTCTACCGGTACAACGCCTCGTCGACCTCGACCGTGAAGTTCCCGCAGGACATGGACGGGCAGTTCTTCGCCACCGAGTTCGGCCGCGGCTGGATCAAGCCGATCCACGTCAACGCCGACGGCTCGCGTGGCACGATCGACGCGTTCCCGTGGACCGGCAAGCAGGTCATGGACTCCGCGTTCGGCCCGGACGGCGCGCTGTACGTGCTCGACTACGGCACCGGCTACTTCAACGGCGACGCCAACTCGGCGCTGTACCGCTTCGAGTACATCGGCACCGGTAACCGCGCTCCGATCGCCAACGCGACCGCGACGCCGACGTCGGGCGCGGCCCCGCTGGTGGTGCAGTTCTCCTCGGCCGGTTCGTCCGATCCGGAGGGCGGCGCGCTGACCTACTCGTGGGCGTTCGGCGACGGCACCACCTCCACGGCCGCCAACCCGAGCAAGACCTACACGACCAACGGCACGTACACCGCGACGCTGACGGTGCGCGACCCGCAGGGCGCGACCGGCGGCGACTCGGTCGTCGTCACGGTCGGCAACACCCCGCCCGCGGTGACCATCAACAGCCCCGGCAACGGGCAGCTGTTCGCCTTCGGGGACACGGTCAGCTACTCGCTGACGGTGACCGACGCCGGTGACGGCACCATCGACTGCGCGCGGGTCAAGCTGACCTACGTGCTCGGCCACGACCAGCACGGGCACCAGATCACCTCGAAGACCGGCTGCTCGGGCACGATCACCATCCCGGTCGACGGCGAGCACGACGACGCCGCGAACATCTTCGCGATCTTCGACGCGGAGTACACCGACAACCAGGGCCTGACCACGCACACGCAGCACACGCTGCAGCCGCGGCACCGGCAGGCCGAGCACTTCGGCACCTCGTCGGGCGTCAACACGTTCACCAAGGCGACCGCCGAGGGCGGCAAGACCGTCGGTGACATCAACAACGGGGACTGGATCTCGTTCACGCCGTACCGGCTGAGCAACGCGACCGGCTTCACCGCCCGGGTGTCCTCCGGCGGGGTGGGTGGCACGCTGCAGATCCGGGCCGGGTCGGCCACCGGCACCGTACTCGGCTCGGCCACCGTCCCGGTGACCGGCGGCTGGGAGACCTTCGCGACGGTGACCGGCACGATCACCAACCCGCCGAACACCACCAGCCCGCTGTTCCTGACCTTCAGCGGCGGCACCGGGGCGCTGTTCGACCTGGACTCGTTCACGTTCACCACGGCCGCGGGCGTAGGCCCGGTCAGGGGCCTGGCGGGCAAGTGCCTGGACGTGCGCAGCGGGGCCACGGCCGACGGCACGCAGATCCAGATCTACACCTGCAACGGCACCGGTTCGCAGACCTGGACGCGTAACGGCCAGACCCTGCGGGCATTCGGCAAGTGTCTGGACATCGCCGGCGGCGCCAGCGCCGACGGCACCAAGATCCAGCTGTACACCTGCAACGGCTCGGGCGCGCAGAACTGGACCTACCAGGCGTCCGACCAGACGCTGCGCAACCCGCAGACGGCCAAGTGCCTGGACGTGTCGGGCAACAACTCCGCCGACAGCACCATCGTCCACCTGTGGACGTGCACCGCGAACGCCGCGAACCAGAAGTGGACCCTGCCCTGATCGACCCGGTCCGGGCGGGCAGCCCCGCCCGCCCGGACCGTTCCCGTCCGTGAAAGGAGCACCACCGTGCGTATCCTCCGACCCGTGCTCGGCCTGGCAGCCGCCGCGCTGACCGTGGTGGCCATGACCGCCACCCCGGCGACGGCCGCCGACGCCCCGTACGACGTGCTGGTCTTCTCCAAGACCGCCGGCTTCCGGCACGACTCCATCGCCGTGGGCACCCAGGCCATCCGGGACCTGGGCGCGGCCAACAACTTCACCGTCACCGCCACCGAGGACGCGTCCCAGTTCAACGCGAGCAACCTGGCCCAGTACGAGGCCGTGGTCTTCCTCAACACCACCGGCGACGTGCTCGACGCCACCCAGCAGACGGCGTTCGAGAACTACATCCGCTCCGGCAAGGGCTACGTCGGCGTGCACGCCGCGTCCGACACCGAGTACTCGTGGCCCTGGTACGGCAACCTGGTCGGCGCGTGGTTCGCCTCGCACCCGGCGATCCAGCAGGCCAACGTCAAGGTCGAGGACCGCGGTCACGCCGCGACCGGGCACCTGCCGCAGACCTGGACCCGCACCGACGAGTGGTACAACTACCAGACCAACGCCCGGTCCACCGCGAAGGTGCTGGCCACCCTGGACGAGTCGTCGTACAGCGGAGGCGGCATGGGCGCCGACCACCCGCACGCCTGGTGCAAGGCGTACGACGGCGGCCGCTCCTTCTACACCGGCGGCGGCCACACCCAGGCCTCCTACAGCGAGGCGAACTTCCGCAACCACCTGCTCGGCGGCATCCGGTACGCGTCCGGGCGCAGCAAGGCCGACTGCCGCCCCGAGACCGGCTACTCGCCGATCTTCAACGGCTCGACCACGGGCTGGTCGCAGGCCGGGCCGGGCAGCCTGACCAACTCCGACGCCACCCTGACCACGGTCGGCGGCATGGGCCTGTACTGGTACAGCGCCAAGCAGTACACCTCGTATTCGCTGAAGCTGGACTGGAAGCTCACCGGCGACTCGAACTCGGGCGTGTTCATCGGCTTCCCGCCGTCGACCGACCCGTGGTCGGCGGTCAACAACGGCTACGAGATCCAGATCGACGCCACCGACGCCGCCGACCGCACCACCGGCTCGGTGTACACGTTCCAGTCGGCCAACATCGCGGCCCGTGACGCGGCGCTCAACGCCGCGGGCGAGTGGAACACCTACGAGCTGCTGGTCGAGGGCGAGCGCCTGCGCATCTACCTCAACGGCGTGCTGATCAACGACTTCACCAACACCAACCCGGTCCGCAGCCTGGCCGGCCACATCGGCATCCAGAACCACGGCGCGGGCGACACCGCCGCGTTCCGCAACATCCGGATCAAGGAGCTCGGCACGACGCCGATCGGCGACGTGACCGTGCAGGCCGAGTCGTTCAGCAGCCAGAGCGGCGTGCAGGCGTTCACCAAGGCGGGCGCGAACAACGGCCAGACGCTGGGCTACATCGAGCCGGGCGACTGGGCGGCGTACAACGGCGTGAACGTCGGCGGTGCGACCACGTTCCGGGCGCGCGTCGTGTCCGGCGGCGCGGGCGGCGGCATCCAGGTGCGCACCGGGTCCACGACCGGGCCGATCCTCGGCACGGTGGCGGTCCCCAACACGGGCGGCTGGAGCACGTACGCCAACGTGCAGACCACGCTGACCGGGGTGCCCGCGGGCAACCAGAACGTGTACCTGACGTTCACCGGGACCGGGACCGGCCTGTTCGACGTCGACGACTTCACCTTCGTGAAGACGGCCACGCCGGGCGTCGGGCCGATCAAGGGCCTGGCCGGCAAGTGCCTGGACGTGCGCAGCAGCGGCACCGCCGACGGCACGCAGATCCAGATCTACACCTGCAACAGCTCCACGGCCCAGACCTGGACCGTGAACGGGCAGACGCTGCGGGCATTGGGCAAGTGCCTGGACATCTCCGGCGGCGGCAGCGCCAACGGCACCAAGATCCAGCTGTGGACCTGCAACGGCTCGGGCGCGCAGAACTGGACCTACCAGTCCTCGGACCAGACCCTGCGCAACCCGCAGTCGGGCAAGTGCCTGGACGTGTCGGGCAGCAACTCCGCCGACAGCACCATCGTCCACCTGTGGACGTGCACCGCGGGCGCGGCCAACCAGAAGTGGACCCTGCC
>NZ_ML769326.1:0-26013 GCF_009720365.1 Catellatospora paridis
CAAATTAATGTCCGAATCCGAATCCATCACCAAAGCAACCACCCCGGAACAAAGCCCGGAGCGGCCAATAATTGGCACTTGGCTTAAATAGCACCCTGTTGAGTTCTCAAAGAACAAGCACACACCGCGTCGTCCAGGTCTCCCTGGCCGCCTCCGGGGCAACTTTCTTAGCTTACCCATCCGGCCGTTCCGTGTCAAATCCGAACTTTCGGATCTGTCCGGCTCGTCCGTTTGGACACCCCGAACACGCTGAACCGATGAGGTTCGTACGAGGCTCGAGGAGAACCAGCGACCCGGCCGACGGCTTCCTCCGAGAAGATTCTCGGCGAGCTCATCCGCCCGGCTCGTCACCGGCTCAGTAACCATACCCGGTTGGTTTCGGCCGATCAAATCGGCCCCACCCGGTGCGCTCCGGCCTCTTTGCTCCGACCTTCCGGTCTCGGCTGTTTTGTCCGTTCCGCGCTGGCAGAGAGAACATTACGCGGGACGCGCCGCCACCCGCAAATCGGGGGGACGCGTCCCGCGTCACATCATGGTCAACTGCCTATTTTCGCAGCTCAGCACCGGCGATGGTCTTCTTGCCGCGGCGCAGCACCAGGTACTTGCCGTGCAGCAGCAGGTCCGCGGACACCGGAGCGTCGGCGTCGGTCATCCGCTCGTTGTTGACGTACGCGCCGCCCTCGGCGACCGCGCGCCGCGCCTCACCGAGACTCGCCGCCAGGCCGGACTCCTTGAACAGCACCGCCACGCTCGGTAGCTCGTCGACCTCGACCAGGCCCGCCTCGGCCAGCGCCGAGCGCAGCGTCGACGGCGCCAGGTCGGTGAGCGCGCCACGGCCGAACAGCGCCTGCGAAGCCGTCATGACCTGCTCGCACTCGTCCTTGCCGTGCAGCAGCGTGGTCAGCTCCTCGGCCAGCGCCCGCTGCGCCGACCGCGCGAACGGCCGCTCCGCGGTCTCCCTGGCCAACTCCTCGATCTCGTCGCGGGAGCGGAAGCTGAACACCTTGAGGTAGTTCACGATGTCGGCGTCGGCCGCGTTGAACCAGAACTGGTAGAACGCGTACGGGCTGGTCATCGCGGCGTCCATCCACACCGACATGCCCTCGGCGCTCTTGCCGAACTTGGTGCCGTCGGCACGCGTGATCAGCGGGGTGGTGAACGCGTGCACGCCGCGCACGCCCTTGCGCCGGTTGAAGTCGACGCCGGCGATGATGTTGCCCCACTGGTCCGAGCCGCCGTGCTGCAACGTCACGCCGTGGCGCTGGTGCAGCTGGTAGAAGTCGTGCGACTGCAGGATCTGGTACGCGAACTCGGTGAAGCTGATGCCGCTCTCCAGCCGCGCCTTCACCACCTCCCGCGCCAGCATCTGGTTCACCGGAAAGTGCTTGCCGACGTCGCGCAGGAACTCGATCGCCGACAGCGGCGAGGTCCAGTCCAGGTTGTTGACCATGCGGGCCGCGTTGGCGCCCTCGAACTCGAAGAACGGCTCCACCTGCCGACGGATCTTGTCCACCCAGCCGGCGACGGTCTCCTCCGAGTTCAGCGAGCGCTCGCCCTCGGCCTTCGGGTCGCCGATCAGGCCGGTCGCGCCGCCCACGAGCAGCACCGGAATGTTCCCCGCCTGCTGGAGCCGGCGCGCGGTGAGCACCTGCACCAGGTTGCCGACCTGAAGGCTGGGCGCGGTCGGGTCGAACCCGACATAGAACGTCACCGGCCCCTCAGCCAGGTGCTTGCGCAGCTCGTCCAGGTCGGTGGAGTCCTGCAGCAGGCCACGCCACTGCAGATCATCGAGGATGTCCGTCACGCCGTCGATTGTCGCGCATCGGGCAGGCCGGCTGACAGCCGGTTTCCCCTGCCGCCCGAACCGGCGCGCCCAGCCTCGCCGCAGCCGTCGCCACAGCTCAGCGTCGGGGAGCCGCACGGACCGCGTGCAAGGGACGTCGAAC
Source organism: Catellatospora paridis (assembly GCF_009720365.1). Taxonomy (GTDB): domain Bacteria; phylum Actinomycetota; class Actinomycetes; order Mycobacteriales; family Micromonosporaceae; genus Catellatospora; species Catellatospora paridis. The sequence goes on from NZ_ML769326.1 coordinate 1,947, forward strand.
CTGGCACGAACACGGGGTTGCGGCGGTCGGGGCGCGGGCATAGCGCGGACATGGAACTGTCGTTTCTTCGCGCCATGTATGAAATCCCCGGTCCGTGGGCGTCGCTGTACATCGACGGGACCGATCACACCGAGGCGACCGCCGCGGCACTGAAGCTGCGCTGGCGGGCCGCCCGGGAGACGCTGCTCGACGAGGGCATCGACGAGCCCACGCTGCTGGCGCTGGAGGGAGCGCTCGCCCAGTACCGCCGCCCGCGCAAGCGGCACGGCCTGGCCGTCTTCGCCGCGCAGGGCCGGGTGCACTACGCCGAGGCGATGCCGGAGCCGCTGTGCACCGACAGCGCCGAGATGGCGCCGCTGCCGCACGTGACGCCGCTGCTGGCCCGGCGCGACGGCGAGCCGCTGCCCGGCGGTGCCGCCGAGCCCGCCGCGAGCGGCGTCGCCGACACTCTGGCCGCGTTCGAGAACCGGCAGGTCGAGGCACTGCTGCTGGACCCGGCCGCGCTCGCGAAGGCCCGGGTGTGGATCGGCGACTCGCCCGCGGACCTGTCCGCAAGCGAGGAGCGGCTGCGGCAGCTGGGGGCGTCCCGCGCCCATCCGGTACGCGCCGAGGATGCGCTGGTCCGCGCCGCGGTGCTCAACGACGCCGAGCTGATCATCGTCAACGCCGGCGAGGTCCGGCTCGACGAGGGCGTCGGCGCGGTCCTGCGCCCCGACACGGCCTAGACCGGCCAGGCACGCCACGGGCGACGATTTTCATAGACATTGGCCTATCAGATCGATTGAGAGAAGATCGAACTCGATGTGATAGGCCAGCGTCTATGACGGCCGGGGGGTGCCGGAGGTGCCGGTGCGGCGGCGCGGGGTGTGGCGCCGGTAGGGGCTTACCGACGGTTCGCCGTCCAGCCAGAAGCGCCAGGGCACGTCGTGCGCGGCGGCCACGCCCACCCGTGGGCCCGACCTGATCGTGTCCGGCGGCACGGCCGCCGCGGGGATCAACCGGGCCGGGCCGGTCCCGTCGAGCAGCGAGGTGCGGTTGGCGGACCCGTCGATGCCCAGCGCGACCGACAGCCTGGCCGGTCCCCGGGCCAGCTCGCGGTCGGCGACCGGGCCGCGCCGGGACCGGGCCAGCTCCACTCCCCCGATCACCTTGCCCGCCCGCAGCAGCACCGCGGCCGCCTCACCCTCGTGGCCCGCGGTGACGTTCATGCACCAGTGCATGCCGAACACGAAGTACACGTACAGGACGCCGGCTGGGCCGAACATCACCGAGCTGCGTTCGGTGGGACCGCGGTGGCTGTGTGAGGCGGGGTCCTCGCCGACGCCCGCGTACGCCTCGACCTCGGTGATGGCGACCCGTACCCCGTTGGCTTCCAGCTGCCATCCCAGCAGGCCCCGCGCCGTGTCGACGACATGCGAGGCGGGGGCGTCGAGCAGCGAGTAGTCCACGGGATCAGCCACGCCACCAGGGAACCTCGGTGAAGGCCCGAATGCAAAATCCATGCTGTCGTACCCGTCGGCGAACATCGGCGGATGTCGACTGTCTTCACCCGGGCCAGGGAGTTCGTGTTCGAGCAGGGGCGGCCGCTGGACCGGGCCCGGCTGCGGTTCCACTTCGAGTCCGCCCCCGCGCGTTCGGTGCTCGACGAGCTGGCCGCGTACCAGAACGACGACGGCGGGTTCGGGCACGCGCTGGAACCGGATCTGCATACCCCCGTGTCTTCGGCGGTGGCGACCTGGTGCGCGTGCACGGTGCTGCACGAGATCGGTGCGGGCGCCGAGGAGCCGCTGGTGCGCCGCGCGGTCGGCTACCTGCTGGACACCTATGACGCAGCCGGCCGCCGCTGGTGGATCGTGCCGCCGGAGACGGAGGACTCCCCGCGCGCCCCCTGGTGGACGTATGCCGACATCGGCCGCACGTTCGGCGACTGCGTGCTCAACCCGACGGCAGGGCTGACCGGGACGCTGTGGGAGTACCGGGAACTGGTACCGGCCGCGCTGCTGGCCGAGCTGACCGAGACGGTGGTGGCCCGCCTCGAGGGCTGGGCCGACGGGGCGGGCGGGCTGGATCGCGGCGACCTGACCGCGGCGGAGCTGTTCGTCCAGGCCCGGATTCTGCCGGACGCCGCCCGGCTGCGGGCGCTCGCCGCGATGCGACGCGCCGCGGCGAGGCTCGTGGAGAACCGGCCGGAGGCGTGGACGGAGTATCTGCTGCAGCCGCTGGACGTGGCCCCGTCGCCGGACTCGCCGCTGTTCCCGGCGGTGGATCCCGCCTCGATCGAGGCGAACCTCGACTACGTGCTGAGCAAGCAGCTTCCGGACGGGTCCTGGCCGCTGACCTGGAGCTGGGCGGAGGTCGACGCGCAGGCCTGGCCGCTGGCCGAACGGGCCGCCAAGGGCCTGGTCGCCGTCGACCGCCTCCGCACCCTCCGCGCCTACGGCCGCCTCTGACGCCGACCCTTCTTCGGCCGCGCTCCGCTGCCCCGGCGGACCGGACCTAGATCAGCGTTTGCGGTCATGATCTGCGTTCCAGCCGCAGATCATGACCGCAAACAGCGATCTTCGCCGGTCAGCGGGACCGGTCGGCGACGCCGGTCAGCGCGGGACGACGGTCTCGTCGGACCAGGCGTGCCAGGTCTTGAGCTGCTCGATGACCGAGGCGAGCTGGTCGGCGACCGGGCCGGGGCCCGTCGAGCCTGGCGTGGTCCGGGCGGCCAGGGCCGACTTCACGGTGAGCACGTCGCGCACCGACGGGTCCAGGTGCTCGCTGACGGTGGTGAGGTCGCTGTCGCTGACCTCGTGCAGCTCGCATTCGCGCACCGAGCACAGGGCCACCAGCTGCCCGGTGATCTCGTGTGCGTCGCGGAACGGCACGCCCTTGCGGACCAGCCAGTCCGCCACCTCGGTGGCCAGCGAGAAGCCGACGGGTGCGGACGCGGCGAGCCGGTCCACCCGTACCGTCATGGTGGAAATCATCCCGGCGAGCGCGGGCAGCACCAGGCTGAGCGTGTCGACGGCGTCGAAGACGGGCTCCTTGTCCTCCTGCATGTCGCGGTCGTACGTCAGCGGCAGGCCCTTGAGCATGGTCAGCACGTTGACCAGCCCGCCGATGAGGCGACCCGCCTTGCCCCGGGCCAGCTCGGCGATGTCGGCGTTCTTCTTCTGCGGCATGATCGACGATCCGGTGGCGAAGGCGTCGTCCAGCTCGACCCAGCCGAACTCGTACGACGTCCACAGCACCACCTCCTCGCCCAGCCGGGACAGGTGCACCCCGAGCAGCGCGGTGATGAACAGGAACTCGGCGACGAAGTCGCGGTCGCTGACGGCGTCCATGGAGTTCGCGAACGACGTGCGGAAGCCCAGTTCCTTGGAGACCGCGCCCGGGTCCAGCGGCAGGCCGGAGCCGGCCAGCGCGCCGGCGCCGAGCGGGCTGACCGAGGTGCGCTGGTCCCAGTCGCGCAGCCGGTCGAGGTCGCGCAGCAGCGGCTGTACGTGCGCCAACAGCCAGTGGCCGAAGGTGACCGGCTGGGCGTGCTGCACGTGGGTCAGGCCGGGGGCGGGCGTGTCGACGTGGCGGCCCGCCTGCTCGGTGAGCGCGTCGGCCAGCTCGGCGATGCGGGCGGCCAGGTCGCGGGCGTGGTCGCGCAGGTAGAGGCGCAGGTCGGTGGCGACCTGGTCATTGCGGGACCGGCCGGCGCGCAGCTTGCCGCCGAGCGCGCCGAGGCGCTCCAGCAGGCCGCGTTCGAGCGCGGTGTGCACGTCCTCGTCCTCGATGGTGGGCCGGAACGTGCCGGTGGCCACCGCGGCGTCGAGGTCGTCGATGGCGGCGAGCATCTTCCCGAGCTCGTCGGGGTCGAGCAGGCCGGCCGCGGCCAGCACGCGGGCGTGGGCGCGCGAGCCGGCGAGGTCGTACGGCGCGAGCCGCCAGTCGAAGTGCACGCTGACCGACAGCCGTGCCAGCGCCTCGGCGGGTCCGTCCGCGAACCGCCCTCCCCAGAGCCGGGTCATCTCTGTTCCGTCCTTCTTTTCAGTGGTTGATCATGAAGTTGTGGCAATGACACGCCGTCGAACCGTGCCATAGGTTCATGATCAACGGGGTCAAGCGCGCGGGGGTGGTCAGGTGAGGTCTTCCTCGATGACGACTAGGTCGTCGGGGGCGCTGTCGAGGCCGGCCCAGGTGGCGAACTTGGCGGCGAGGGCTTCGCCGCCGGCGGGGTCGCGGGCGACCACGAAGATGGTGTCGTCGCCGGCGATGGTGCCGACCAGGTCGGGCAGGCCGCTGCGGTCGATGGCACTGGCCAGGTAGTGGGCCGCGCCGGGCGGGGTGCGCAGGACGGCGAGGTTGCCGCTGTGATCGGTGCCGTTGAGGACCTCGCGCAGCAGGCGGATCAGGCGGGCGGGGCCGATCGCCGCCGGGCGCAGCGCCGGGTGGCCGTCCTCGGGGATCAGGTAGACGGCGGGCGCGCCGTCGCGGCCGCGCACCTTGACCGCGCCCAGCTCCTCCAGGTCACGTGAGAGGGTCGCCTGCGTCACCTGCACCCCGTCCGCCGCGAGCAGCTCGGCGAGCTGGGTCTGCGACGTCACCGCGCCGCTGCGGATCAGCTCCTCGATCCGGGCGTGGCGGGCGGTGCGGGTCATCGGCGCGGTCATGCCGTCACCTCGCTTCGCTCGGCTCCGTCAGACGAGGCACCGGTCATGATTCGCTCGCGAGGCTCGCTCATCCCCTCACCTCGCTTCGCTCGTCTCCCACAAGAGAACCGTAGGACATGGTTCGACCGGTCACACCTGCTCCATGAGGAACGTCAGCAGCGCCTTCTGCGCGTGCAGCCTGTTCTCGGCCTGGTCGAACACCGCGCTGGCCGCCCCGTCCATCACCTCGTCCGTGATCTCCTCGCCGCGGTGGGCGGGCAGGCAGTGCAGCACGATCGCATCCGGGTCGGCGTGGGCCAGCAGCGCGGCATTGATCTGGTACGGCAGGAACGGGGTGATCCGGTCCAGGCCGTCCCCCTCGTGGCCCATCGAGGTCCAGGTGTCGGTGGCGATCACGTCCGCCCCGGACACCGCGGCCTTGGCCTCGGTGTACTCGGTGACCGAACCGCCGGTGCGCGCGGCGACCTCGGCCGCCTGGGCCAGGATCGCCCGGTCGGGGGTGAACCCGAACGGCCCCGCGATGCGCACGTGCATGCCCGCCACCGCCCCGCCGAGCAGGTACGAGTGCGCCATGTTGTTGGCCGCGTCGCCGACGTAGGTCAGCGTGCGGCCCTGCGTGTGGCCGAGGCGCTGCCGGACCGTCTGCAGGTCGGCCAGCACCTGGCAGGGGTGGAAGTGGTTGGTCAGCGCGTTGATCACGGGCACGGTCGCCGCGTCGGCCAGCTCCTCGATCCGGGTGTCCTCGAAGGTCCGGATCACGATCGCGTCGACGTACCGGGACAGCACCTTCGCCGCGTCGGACATGGTCTCGCCCCGGCCGAAGTGCGTGTTCGTGGCGTCGATCAGGACCGCGTGCGCGCCGAGCTCGGAGATGCCGACCTCGAACGACACCCGGGTGCGCAGCGACGGCTTCTCGAACAGCACGGCGATCGACTTGCCCGCCAGGGCCTTGCGGTGCCCGCGCCGGTTCTCGGCGAACTCCTGGGCGAGCGTGAGGACCTGGTCCTGCTCGGCCGAGGTCAGGTCGTCGTCGCGCAGGAAGTGCCGTCTGGTCGGCGTGGCTGCGTGCCCGGTCATGCGGAGGCTCCGGTCTCGGTGGGGGATCCGGCCTGCGCGACGATCGCCGGCTGCGCGGCCGTCGCGGGCTGGGCGGGGGTCTCGGGCTGGGCGGGGGTCTCGGGCTGCGCCAGGTCGAGGGCCGCGCCGAGGGCGGCCAGGAACGCGTCGGCCTGGGCGCTGGTGAGGATCAGCGGCGGGGCCAGCCGGATCACGTCCGGCTGCGCGGCGTTGACGATGAAACCGGCGTCCAGCAGCGCCTTCTGCACGGCCGGGGCGACCGGTGCGGTGAGCACGACGCCGAGCAGCAGGCCGGCGCCGCGTACGCCGTCGACGAGCGGGTGGTGCAGCGCCTCGACGCCGCGCCGCAGCTGCTCGCCGACCCGCTTGACGTGGTCGAGCAGGCCGTCGGCGGCGATGGTGCGCAGCACCGCGAGCGCCGCCGCGCAGGCCACCGGGTTGCCGCCGAACGTGGTGCCGTGCTGGCCCGGAGTGAACAGCGCCGCCGCGCCACCGGGGTGCCGCTGGGCGAACGCGCCGTCGGCGAACGCGATGGTCGCGCCGATGGGCAGGCCGCCGCCGAGTCCCTTGGCCAGGGTGATCACGTCGGGGGTGACGCCCTCGGCCTGGTGGGCGAACCAGTGCCCGGTGCGGCCGACGCCGGTCTGCACCTCGTCGAGCACCAGCAGCGCGCCGTGTCGGGCGGTGATCTCCCGGGCCGCGGCGAGGAAGCCGGGCGGGGCCGGGACCACGCCCGCCTCTCCCATGATCGGCTCCAGGATCACCATGGCGGTCTGGTCGCTGACCGCCGCAGCCAGGGCCTCGACGTCGCCGTACGGGATGTGGGTGACGTCGCCCGGCAGCGGCCGGAACGGGTCGGCCTTGGCGGGCTGGCCGGTCAGCGCCAGCGCACCCATGGTGCGGCCGTGGAACGCCTGCTCGCAGGCGACGACGTGGGTGCGCCCGGTGCGCCGGGCGAGCTTGAACGCGGCCTCGTTGGCCTCCGCGCCGGAGTTGGCGAAGAACACCTTGCCCGGGCGTCCGGTCAGCGCGAGCAGCAGCTCGGCCAGGGCCACCGGCGGCTCGGCGACGAACAGGTTGGACACGTGCCCGAGCTGGGAGATCTGCCTGGTCACCGCAGCGACGACGGCTGGGTGGCCGTGGCCGAGCGCGTTGACCGCGATCCCGGACAGCAGGTCGACGTAGGAGCGGCCCGCCTCGTCCACCACGACCGAGCCCGCGCCGCTGACCAGTGCCAGCGGCGGGGTGCCGTAGTTGTCCATCAGCGACTGCTGCCACCGCTGTGTGAGCGTCATGATGCCGTTCCGTCCAGGTCATCGGGGACGACCATGGTGCCGAACCCCTCATCGGTGAAGATCTCGAGCAGGGTGGAGTGCGGGACACGGCCGTCGACCACGGCCGCGGCGGGCACGCCGCCCCGCACCGCGCGCAGGCACGCCTCCATCTTCGGCACCATGCCGGCGGACAGGCTCGGCAGCAGCACCTCGAGCTCCTTGGCCGTCATCCGGGAGATGAGGCTGCCGGTGTCCGGCCAGTTCGCGTACACGCCGGGGACGTCGGTGAGCACGACCAGCTTGCGCGCGCCCAGCGCGATGGCGAGCGCGGCGGCGGCGGTGTCGGCGTTGAGGTTGTGCGGCACACCGTGCACGTCCGGGGCGACCGTGGACACCACCGGGATGTGCCCGGCCGCCAGCAGGCCGTCGATCAGCGAGGTGTCGACGTCGAGCACGTCGCCGACCTGGCCGATGTCGACCGGCTCACCGTCGATGACGGCGTGGCGGCGTACCGCGGTGAACAGGCCCGCGTCGTCGCCGGACAGGCCCACCGCGTGCGGGCCGTGGCCGTTGATCTCGGTGACCAGGTCCTTGCCCACCGACAGCAGCACCATGCGCACCACGCTCATCGCCTCGGCGGTGGTGACCCGCAGGCCGCCCTTGAACTCCGAGGCGATGCCCATCCGGTCCAGCATGGCGGAGATCTGCGGGCCGCCGCCGTGCACCACGACCGGGCGCAGCCCGACCGCGCGCAGGTAGGCCATGTCCGCCGCGAACGAGGCGCGCAGCTCGGGCGTGGTCATCGCGTGGCCGCCGTACTTGACCACGATCGTCTCGCCGTGCAGCTTCGTCAGCCACGGCAGCGTCGCGACCAGTACGGCCGGGTCCAGCTCGCTCATGACGAATAGGCCGAGTTCTCGTGCACGTACGCGTGGGACAGGTCGTTGGTCCACACGGTGGCGCTGTGGTCACCGGCGTTGAGGTCCACCGTGATGCGCACCTCGACCCCGGACAGGTCCACCTTGCTGCGGTCCTCGGCCGCCGCACCGGCCCGGCAGATCCACACGTCGTTGATGGCCACGTTCAGCTCGTCGGACTCGAAGACGGCGTCGGTGCAACCGACCGCGGCCAGGATCCGCCCCCAGTTGGGGTCCTTGCCGAACAGCGCGGTCTTGACCAGGTTGTTGCGGGCGATCTCGCGGCCGACGATCACCGCGTCTTCCTCGGTGTCGGCGTTGACCACCTCGATGGCGATCTGCTTGGTGTGCCCCTCGGCGTCGGCCAGCAGCTGCTGGGCGAGGTCGTGGCAGGCCTGGGTGACGGCGGCGGTCAGCTCCTCCTGCGTCGGCTCGACGCCGGACGCGCCGGAGGCCAGCAGCAGCACCGTGTCGTTGGTCGACATGCAGCCGTCGGAGTCGAGCCGGTCGAAGGTGACCCGGCAGGCCTCCCGCAGCGCCTCGTCGAGGGCGTCGCCGCCGGCCATCGCGTCGGTGGTGAGCACGCACAGCATCGTGGCCAGCGACGGGGCGAGCATGCCCGCGCCCTTGGCCATGCCGCCGACGGTCCAGCCGTCGCCGGTCGCCACCTCGACCACCTTGGGCCGGGTGTCGGTGGTCATGATGGCCTCCGCCGCGGCGAAGCCGCCCGCCTTGGCCAGCGCCTTGGTCGCGCCGTCGACGCCGGCCAGCAGCTTGGGCATGGGCAGCCGCTCGCCGATCAGCCCCGTGGAGCAGACCGCGACCTGGCCCGCGCCCATGCCGCCCAGCCGGGAGGCGACGTACTCGGCGGTGGAGTGAGTGTCCTGGAAACCGCCCGGACCGGTGCACGCGTTCGCGCCGCCGGAGTTGAGCACCACGACCTTGACCGCGCGGCCCTTGATCACCTGCTGCGACCAGAGGACCGGGGCGGCCTTGACCCGGTTGGCGGTGAACACGCCCGCGGCGGTGGCGTCGGGGCCGTCGTTGACGACCAGCGCCAGGTCCAGCGCGCCGCTGCCCTTCAACCCGGCGGCGACACCCGCGGCCCGGAAGCCCTTGGGGGAGGTGACCGTCATGGTGCTACTCCAAAAACGGACAGGCCGGAGGTCTCCGGCAGGTCGAACATGATGTTGGCGCACTGCACGGCCTGCGCCGCGGCGCCCTTGCCGAGGTTGTCGATCGCGCTGACCACGATGATCCGGCCGCTGTCGACATCCACGGTGGCCTGCAGGTGTGCGGAAGCCGAACCCAGGGTGGCGGCGGTGTGCGGCCACGCCCCTTCCGGCAGCAGGTGCACCAGCGGTTCGTCGCCGTACGCCTCGGCGAGCACCGCGCGCACCACGCCCGCGGTGATGTCGCAGTTGGTGGGCTTGGCGGTGACCGTGGCCAGGATGCCCCGCGGCATCGGCGCGAGCACCGGGGTGAACGACAGGCTCGTCGCGCCGGTGGCCTGCTTGATCTCCGGCACGTGCTGGTGCGCCCCCACCTTGTACGGGCTGAGGTCCCCCATCACCTCGCTGCCCAGCAGGTGGATCTTGGCCGACTTGCCCGCCCCGGAGGTGCCGGAGGCGGCGACCACGACCACGTCCGCAGGCTCGGCCAGCCCGCTGTGCAGCAGCGGCGCGAGCGCGAGCGTGGTGGCGACGGCGTAGCAGCCGGTCGCGGCGACCCGGGCCGAGCCTGCGATCAACTCGCGCTGGCCGGGCAGTTCGGGCAGGCCGTAGGTCCACGCCCCGGCGTGCTCGCCGCCGTAGTAGCGGGTCCATGCCGCCGCGTCGTGGAGCCGGTGGTCCGCACCCAGGTCCACGACCTTCGCCGTGGCGGGCAGGGACGCCGCCACCGCGCCCGACTCGCCGTGCGGCAGTGCCAGGAAGACGAGGTCGGTGTCGGCGAAGACCTCGGGAGTGGTCTCGGTCAGAATGAGGTCCAGCCCCGTCAGGTGCGGGTGCACCGCCGCGACCGGCTTGCCGGCCTGGCTGTGCGCCGTGGCCGCGACGAGCTCGAACTCGGGGTGCCCGGCGATGAGGCGCAGCAGCTCGCCGCCTGCGTACCCGCTGGCCCCGGCGACGCCGATCCGGATTCCCATACCTACCTCCGCATAAACATTCGCCATGAGCATACGGCCCAGTGCATGTTCATGCAAATGAGGCCCGCGTCACTCATCCGGGCCGTGTCAGTCGTCAGGGAAGCCGGTCAGCACCTCGTAGAACCGGGTGCACGCGGCGGCCTCCGTGTCGAGGACCTCGCGGACGTCGTACACGCCGCGCTCGTAGGAGCCGATCTCCCACCCGCCGCCGGCCGGACGCAGGAACCAGAAGTCGGTGGGGATCGGCACGTGCTCGTGCACGCCCGGCACCTGGAACGACTCCGAGGGCTGCCCCGCTTCGAGCAGCGCGGTGACGAGCACGTGCCGATCCGGGATCACCCGCGCACCGCCGGCATCTCCTCGACGAGGTAGCCGTTGGCCAGCAGCCAGGTCACGCTGAGCTGCGTGGCCGCCTCGGGCAGGTAGGACGGCATCAGCTTGTACTGCATGCCCAGACCGGGCTGGCCGAACCAGGGCGCGGTCATGCCCGCGTCCACGGTGAACGACTTCGCCACGCAGTACACGTGGTAGTTGGCGTGCGGGGCGCCCTCCGGCGTGTTCAGGTTCTGCGGCGGCAGCGCCCGGTCGGCATACGGGGTGCGCACCGGGGCCAGGAAGGAGCCGCCCGCGAACCCGAACCGGTCGAGCCGGGCGCCGACGGTGAGCTCCAGCGGGTTGCGGTCGACCAGGTCGCCGTGGGTCATGAAGCCGTCGTTCGGCGGGTAGACCCAGTTGGCGCCGTCGCGGAACTGCGCGACGAAGTCGGCCTCGGCCAGCGTGCCGAAGCGCTGGTAGCCGTGCAGCAGCGGGCCGACCGCGCCGGAGCGCGGCAGCGGCTTCGGACCCAGCTCCGGCTGGGCCGGGTCGTAGAACTTCTGAGTCGCCGGGGCGAGCGCCGGCGTGCCGGGGCGGCACTCGCCGCGACCGTAGCCGAGCGCGGCGGACGCGTCGGCGGCCGGGGCGAGCGGGACGAGCAGCGCCGCGGCGAGCGTGGCGACCAGGAGACGGATTTTCACAAAACCCCCGTTAGTGAAGCAATAGGCATGATCACTAACGGGCGGACGGGCCGCGGAGTTGCTGCGAAGGTACTCCCCAATAAACGGTTGGTGGTCTAGACTCCCCAACATGTCTTTGGGAGATGAGCCCGACCCGGCACGGTCCGGCCGCACGGTCACCGGCGACCTACGCGCCCTGGCCCACCCGATCCGGCTGCGCATCCTGTCCCTGCTCACCGGCGCAGAGATGTCCGCCGCCGAGATCGCCCGCGAGCTCGGCATCTCCCACGCCAACGCCAGCTACCACCTGCGGCTGCTGCTCAGCGCCCACTCCATCGAGGTCGCCGGACAGGAGAAGATCCGCGGCGGGCAGGCAAAGCGCTACCGGTACGACGTCAACCAGGCGTTCACCCCGCCCGGCGACCGAAAGCACCTGCACGCCGACGACGTGCAGATCGTGTACGCCGCCCTCGCCGCCGAACTCCAGCGCCGCGCCCGCGAGATCGTCACCGGCCCCGAGGCCGTCGGCACCCTCACCGACGCCGAACTCTGGGTCGACCTCGACGAGTGGAAGCAGATCCGCGACCGGATCGCGCAGGCCAGCGAGCACCTGCACCGCATCGCCCAGCGCCCGCACCGCCCCGGCACGGTGCGGGTCAGCGCCTCCATCGCGCTGTTCCGCATGCGAGACTCCACCCCCACCCCCCAGGAGCAGCAATGAGCACCTTCCGCGACTCGCTGGCGCCGCTGCGCCACGCGCCATACCGCCACCTGGTCACCGGCCGGGTGATCAGCCTGCTCGGCAACTCCGTCGCGCCCATCGCACTGGCCTTCGCGGTGCTCGACCTGACCGACTCCCCCGTCGCGCTCGGGCTGGTCGTCGGCGCCCGGTCGCTGACCAACGTGCTGTTCGTGCTGTTCGGCGGCGTGCTCGCCGACCGGCTCCCCCGGCACCTGGTCATGGTCGGCTCCAGCGTGCTGGCCGCGCTCACCCAGGCCGCGGTCGCCGCGCTCGTGCTCACCGGCACCGCGACGGTCCCGCTGCTCATCGGCCTGAGCGCGATCAACGGTGTGGTCAGCGCGATCGCCATGCCGGCGACCGCGGCGCTGCTGCCGCAGACCGTGCCCGCCGACCAGCTCACCCCCGCCAACGCCCTCAACCGCCTCGGCGGCAACACCGCCATGATCGCGGGCGCGGCGCTGGGCGGCGTGCTCGTCGCGGCCGTCGGCCCGGGCTGGGGCCTGGCCGCCGACGCCGCCACCTTCGGGCTGAGCGCGCTCGCGTTCGCGCTGGTGCGCGTACCCGAGGTGCGCGACCGCAGCACGCCGCGCCAGAGCACCCTGCACGAACTGCGCGTGGGCTGGACCGAGTTCGCCTCCCGCAGCTGGGTCTGGACCGTCGTGCTGGCCTTCATGTTCATCAACGCGGCGCACTCCGGCGCGATGGGTGTGCTCGGGCCCACCATCGCCGACCGGACCATCGAACGCTCCGGCTGGGGCATCGTGCTGGCGGTGCAGACCGCCGGGATGGTCGCCGGGGCGGTGCTCGCGCTGCGGCTGCGGGTGCGCCGGCCGCTGCTGGTCGGCTGTGCGGCGATGTTCGGCTTCGTGCTGCCGACGGTGGCGCTGGCCGAGTCGCCGACGCTGCCGGTGCTGGTGGTGTGCGGCTTCCTGGCCGGCGTGGCCGTCGAGCAGTTCACCATCGCCTGGGACTCGTCGCTGCAGCGGCATGTGCCCGCCGACCGGCTCGCCCGGGTGTACTCCTACGACATGCTCGGCTCGTTCCTGGCCATCCCGGTCGGCCAGGTCCTCGCCGGACCGCTCGACGGCTGGATCGGCACCGAGAACGCACTGCTCTGCGCGGCCGCCGTGATGACCCTGGGCGTCGTCGGCATGCTCGCCAACCACGGCGTACGCCACCTCCGAGCCGACACCCCCATCGCCCCCGCCACCACCCCCGAGCCCGCCGCGATCCCCGCCTGACCGCTCCAAGATCCGCCGACTTGCCTGGCAGGTGGTCGAATGCGTGCTCAAGATACGCACAGGTGCCAGGCAAGTCCGGCGATCTTGAGCAGCGCGGCGGCCGGCGCGAGGCGGGTCAGCGGGTGTGGCGGAGGAAGAGGTGGGTGCCGTCGGTGAGGACGTGGGCGGGGGTCATGCGGTGGGGGGCCGACGGGGGGCCGGCGACGATGCGGACGGAGCCGGGACCGGCGAGGATCGGGCTGACCGTGAGGCAGAGCTCGTCGACCAGGTCGGCGGCGACAAGGCTGCCGAGCAGGTGGGGGCCGCCCTCGCTGAGGATCTGGGACAGGCCGCGGGCGGCGAGTTCGGCCACCATGACCACCGGGTCGACCGAGGAGTCGCCGCAGTCGATCACCTCGGCGGCCTCGGGGTACGCGTGCGGTGCGGAGGCGTAGGTGAGCACGATCGGCCGGGCGGGCGGGTCCGCGAAGAACTTCTCCGGAACGTCACCGCCGCGGGTCACCACCGCGAACCGCGGGTGCGGGGTGAGCCCGTGCGCGACCCGCCAGGCCTGCGCCTGCTCGTCGAGCAACGTCGCGCCGTACCCCTCGACCCTGATCGTGCCCGCGCCTACCACGACCACGTCGGCCTGCATCCGCAGGCGCTTCATCAGGTCCTGGTCGGCAGGGCCGCCCAGCGACCCGGAGCGGCCTGCGAGGGTGGCGGCCCCGTCCAGCGACGTGATCATGTTGACCCGCAGCAGCGGCCCGGCCGCGCGCGGATAGGCGGCGAGCAGCTCGCCGTCGGACAGCTCACCGGCCGGTTCGGGCCACAGCCTGCGCATACGCTGACCTCACATGTTGTGCACGGTGTAGGCGGGCTGCCGCCAGCCCAGGATCGCCTCGGTCATGCGGACCGCGTCGACGGACTCGCGCACGTTGTGCATGCGCACGATCCGCGCCCCGAGCATGATCGCGGCCACCGCGGCGGCGAGGCTGCCGGACAGGCGTTCGCCCTGCGGGCGGTTCAGGGTCTCGCCGATGAAGTCCTTGTTGGAGACCGCGGCCAGCATCGGGTAGCCGACCGCGGCGATCTCCGGCAGCCGCCGGGTCAGCTCCAGGGTGTGGAACGTGTTCTTGTTCAGGTCGTGGCCCGGGTCGATGACGATCTGCTCCGGACGTACGCCCCGCTCCAGCGCCACCGCGACCCGCGACCGCAGGAAGTCCGCGATCTCGCCCGCCACGTCGGCGTACTGCGGGCGCGGGAAGTGCTGGCGCGGCCTGGCCCGGCTGTGCGTGACGATCAGCTGGGTGTGCGGGCGCTGCGCGACCAGGTCGGCCAGCGCCGGGTCGTGCAGGCCGGTGGTGTCGTTGACGACGTGCGCGCCCGCGTCCAGGCACACCTGGGCGACGTCGGCGCGGAAGGTGTCCACGCTGATCACCAGGTGCGGGTGCCGCTGGACGGTGGCCTGCACCACCGGCAGCACCCGCTCCAGCTCGACATCGGCGTGGACCTCGCCGCCCTCGGGGGAGAACTTGACCCCGCCGATGTCGATCCAGTCCGCGCCGGCGGCGGCCGCGGCATCCACTGCCGCGACCGCCGCGTCGAGCGCGTAGGTGGCCCCCTTGTCGTAGAACGAGTCGGGGGTCCGGTTCACCACCGCCATCACCGCGACCTGGCGGTCGAAGTCGAACTCGCGTCCGGCGATGACCCGCTTGGCAGCGGCGATGTCGGGGACGAACATCAGGCGCCGCGCAGGACCGCGCCGAAACGCTGCGCCGTGACGGCCACCGCCGCGTCCCGGGCCGCGACCGCCTCCTCGACGGTCAGCGTCCGGTCCGGCGCGCGGAACGTCAGCTTGTACGCCAGCGAGCGCTGACCGGCGCCGAGCTGCTCGGACGTGTACACGTCGAACAGCCGCACCGACTCCAGCAGCGGACCCGCGCCCTCGGTCAGGGCCGCCTCGACCTGCGCCGCGGGCACCTCCGACGCGAGCACGAGGGCCACGTCGATCAGCGCGGGCGGGAACGTCGAGAACACCGGCGGCGGGGTCGGGCCGGGCAGCGGCACCGCGTCCAGGTTCAGCTCCATCGCGCAGGTGCGCTTGGGCAGGTCCAGCGCGGTGCAGACGGCCGGGTGCAGCTCGCCCGCGTGCCCGACGACGACGCCGTCGACGGAGATCGCGGCGCACCGGCCCGGGTGCCAGGGCGACTGCTGGACGGCGGCGACGCTGATCGACGCGTCCGGCACCGCCGCGGCGGACAGCACCTCGCGCGCCGCCTGCACGGCGTCCGACCAGGACGCCGCCCGGCCGGGGCCCCACCAGCCGGAGCGCTCGAACTCGCCGGCCAGCACCACGGCCACGTGCCACGGCTGCGCCGGGACGGAGGCGTTGGCCTTCTCCCACAGCGCCGGGTCGGGACGGCCCGCCACGCCCATCACCGGCGGCACGCCGGCGGACAGGTCGGGCAGGAACACCAGGCCCTGCTCGAACAGCGCGACGTCGCGCTGGCCCCGGCCGACGTTGCGCTTGAGCGCGGTCAGCAGCGGAGGCAGCAGGCTGGTCCGCATCAGCGGTTCCTCGTCGGACAGCGGGTTGGCCAGCCGCACCGCGTCCGTCGGCAGGCCGAGCGCGGCCAGCGCGCCCGCCGAGACGAACGGGAACGACAGCACCTCGACGTAGCCCTGCTCGGCCAGTGCCCGGCCCACCGAGCGCTTGCGGCGCTGCGACGCGGTCAGGCCGTTGCCGGGCGGGGCGACGGGCAGCACGCTGGGCACGTTCTCGAAGCCGTCCAGCCGGACGACCTCCTCGACGAGGTCCGCGGGCTGCCGCAGGTCGGGCCGCCAGGACGGGGTGATCACGTCGACCCGGTCGTCGTACACCGCCACGTCGCAGCCCACCTCGGTGAGCAGGTCACCGATGCGGTCGACGGAGTAGTCCACGCCGATCAGCCGGCTCGGCTCGGTCGCCGCCATCGAGATCATCGTGGGGTCGCCGGGGTGGTTCAGGTCGAGGATCTCCGCGCCCGCCGTGCCGCCGCCGTGCTCGACCAGCAGCTGCACCGCACGCTCGATGGCGACCAGGCACAACTGCCGGTCGACGCCGCGCTCCCAGCGCTTGGCGGCCTCGCTGAACAGCTTGTGCCGCCGCGCCGTGCGCCCGACCATGGTCGGGTCCCAGTGCGCCGCCTCGAACAGCACGTTCGTCGTGCCGTCGACGACCTCGGAGGTCTGCCCGCCCATCACGGCGGCCAGCGAGATCGGGCCGGTGTCGTCGCAGATCACCATGTCCTCGGCGGACAGCACGCGGGCCTGCCCGTCCAGGGTGGTCAGCTTCTCCCCCTCGGTCGCCCGGCGCACCACGAGACCGCCGGTGATCCGGTCGGCGTCGAAGGCGTGCATCGGCTGGCCGAGTTCGAGCATCACGTAGTTGGTGATGTCGATGGCCAGGCCGAGCGTACGCACACCGGCGGTGAGCAGGCGCTTGGCCATCCAGTCCGGGGTCGGCGCGGTCGGGTCGATGCCGCGTACCAGCCGGGCCGCGAAGCGGTCGCAGCCCTGGGTGTCCTGGATGGTCACCGGCCAGGCCGGGGCCGCGGTGCCGCCGGGGGCGGGCGCGAGACCGGGGTCGGTGAACCGGGCCTTGAACGAGTGGCCCAGCTCGCGCGCCAGACCGCGCACCGACATCTGGTATCCGCGGTCGGGCGTGACCGTGACGTGCACCTCGATGTCGTCGAGGCCGACCACCGGGCGCGCGTCGTCGCCCGGCTGCGCGGTCACCGACTCGGGCAGCACGATGATGCCGTCGTGATCGCCCGACAGGCCCAGCTCCGCCGCGGAGCAGATCATGCCGTGCGAGTTGCGGCCGTACGTCTTGCGCGCGCCGATGGCGAAGCCGCCGGGCAGCACGCCGCCGGGCAGGATCACCACGACGCGGTCGCCCTCGACGAAGTTGCGGGCCCCGCAGACGATCTCCTGCGGCGCGCCGGTGCCGTTGGCCTGGCCCACGTCCACCGTGCAGAAGCGGATCGGCTTCTTGAACTCGGTCAGCTCCTCGACGGTCAGCACCTTGCCGACCACCAGCGCGCCCTGCACCGAGTGGCGCTGGTCGGCGATCTCCTCAACCTCGATGCCGAGGTCGTTGAGCGCGAGGTCGAGATCGGCCTCGGTGAGGTCCGCGGGCAGCTCGACATGCTCACGCAGCCATGACAGTCCAACCTTCATGGTCAGTGCACCTCCATGCCGAACGCGCGGGTGAACCGCACATCGCCTTCGATCATTTCCCGCATGTCGCTCAGGCCGTTGCGGAACATCAGGGTCCGCTCGATGCCCATGCCGAACGCGAAGCCCGAGTACACCTCGGGGTCGATGCCGCAGGCCCGCAGCACGTTCGGGTTGACCATCCCGCAGCCGCCCCACTCGACCCAGCGCGGGCCGTCGCGGTGCTCGGCGAACCACACGTCGAACTCGGCCGACGGCTCGGTGAACGGGAAGTAGTGCGGCCGCCAGCGGGTGCGCGCGTCCGGGCCGAACATCGCGCGGGCGAAGTGGTCCAGCGTGCCCTTGAGGTGCGCCATGGTGATGCCCTTGTCCACGACCAGGCCCTCGACCTGGTGGAAGACCGGGGCGTGGGTGGCGTCGAGCTCGTCGGTGCGGTACACCCGGCCGGGCACCACCACGTAGATCGGGGGCTGGTGGGTGAGCATCGTGCGCGCCTGCACCGGCGAGGTGTGCGTACGCAGCACCAGCCCGGACTCGGTGGCCCCGGTCGCCGACTCGGCGGCCTTCACCCAGAACGTGTCCATCAGGCCGCGGGCCGGGTGGTCGGGCGAGATGTTGAGCGCGTCGAAATTCGCCCACTCCAGCTCGACCTCGGGGCCCTCGGCGATCTCGTAGCCCATGCCGATGAACAGGTCGCCGACCCGCTCCATCAGCGTGGTCAGCGGGTGGCGCGCACCGCGGGGGCGGCGGTCCCAGGGCAGGGTGACGTCGACGGCCTCGGTCTCCAGCACCCGCTGAGCCTGCTCGGCTTCCAGGATCACGTGGCGGGCGTCGTAGGCGGCCTGGATCGCGGTGCGGGCCTCGTTGACGCGCTTGCCCGCCTCGGACTTGGCGGCCGGGGGCAGCGCGCCGATCTCGCGGCGGGCCAGCGACACGGCTGAGCGGTCGCCCAGGTGCGCGGCCTTCTGCACGGCGAGCGCGTCAAGGTCGTTGGCGTCCGCGAAGGCCTTGTCCGCCGCGGCGACGGCGTCGTCGAGGGCGGCCGGATCGAGCATCGCGGCCTGCTTGGGGTCGTACGGATCGTGACGGTATGTCATCAGAACTCCAGATCGGCAACCGGATCAGTCTAGGCGTAGGGCCAGGACGGGCACGCGCGGCTTCGCCGCCGCCCACCGGTGCGACCTGAGAGGAAGAGCTGAGCGCAGTCAGTTCCGCCGCCCGCCACCGGCGGGCTGACTAAAGGAACGGCGCTTCATGACTGGACTTCCCTCTCGAACGGTTCTCGCCCCGGAGCATACCGCCCCCGTCGGCCGCCCCGCGCCCCCGTTTGCCATAGACGCTGGCCTATCTGGATGAAAAACTCGCGATCGAAGTCATCTAGATAGACCAACGTCTATTAAAGAGCGGGGCGGCGCGGGCGGCGCGATGCGTCAGCGGGGCGGCGCGATGCGTCAGCGGCGCTGGGCGCGGGCGGAGGCGTAGAGGCAGACCGCGGCGGCGGCGGCGAGGTTGAGGCTCTCGGCGCGGCCGTGGATGGGCACCCGGACCGCGGCATCGGCGGCGTCGCGCAGCTCGTCGGGCAGGCCGTGTGCCTCGGAGCCGAACAGCCACGCGGTGGGCTGCGCAAGGGAGCCGTCGTCGGCGAGGTCGTCGAGGTCGGTCGCGCCGTAGCCGGAGGTCGCCAGGGTGCGCAGGCCCGCTTCGCGCAGCGCGGCCAGGGTGGCGGCCGCGTCGGGGGCGCGGACCACGTCGAGGTGGAACAGGCTGCCGGCGGAGGCGCGTACACACTTGGGGTTGAAGGGGTCCACGGCGTCGCCGGCGAAGATCACGGCGGTGGCGCCCGCGGCGTCGGCGGTGCGCAGCACCGTGCCGGCGTTGCCGGGGTCGCGGATCTCGACGGCGACCGCGACCAGCCGCGGTGCGCGGGCCAGTGCCGCGTCGAGGGGCACGTCGAGCAGGTCGCAGACGGCGATCACGCCCTGCGGGGTGACCGTGTCGGCCAGCGAGGCCATCGCCTCGTCGGTGACCACGGAGAAGTTCGTGCCACGCAGCAGGGTGCGGTGGCGGGCGAGGCCGTCCTCGGTCACGAAGATCTCACGGACGGCATCGGCGGCCAGGGCCTCGCGGACCGCCTGCGGGCCCTCGGCCAGGAAGCGCCCGGCCTTCTCCCGGTCCCGGCGGCGGTGCAGTTTGACAGCAGCAACGACCCGGGGAGTCCGCTGCGTGAACAACGGGTCCCCGGGTCGTTGGAAGTGCTGCGTCACCGACGGGCTCAGGCGGCCTGAGCCTCGGCGACGGCCTTCTTGGCCACCGCGACGATGCCGGCGAACGCGACCTCGTCGTTGACGGCCAGGTCGGCCAGGATCTTGCGGTCCACCTCGACACCCGCGAGCTTGAGGCCCTGGATGAGGCGGTTGTACGTCATGCCGTTGGCACGAGCGCCCGCGTTGATGCGGGTGATCCACAGCTGCCGGAAGTCGCCCTTGCGGTCCTTGCGGTCGCGGTAGGCGTACTGCATCGAGTGGAGGATCTGCTCCTTCGCCTTGCGGTACAGGCGGGAGCGCTGGCCGCGGTAACCGCTGGCGGCCTCGAGCAGGGTACGGCGCTTCTTCTGGGCGTTGACCGCCCGCTTGACGCGTGCCATATCAGCTTCTCCTTAAAGGTTTCCGTCTAAAAGGCGCGCGTCAGCGGCCGAGCATCTTCTTGATGCGCTTCTCGTCGGCCTTGGCCACCGGGACCGTGCCGCTCAGGCTACGGGTCTCCTTGGAGGACTTGACCTCCAGGCGGTGGCGCAGGCCGGTCTGCTCGCGCATGATCTTGCCAGAGCCGGTCACCTTGACCCGCTTGGCCATGCCGCTGTGCTTCTTCATCTTCGGCATAGGAAGTTCTCCCCTGTTGCAGAATCTCGCCGCACAGCGGGGGCTGTGCGGCAGGTGCCCTATCGAGCGTCGTCAGGCCTGTGCCGAGGGCTCGGCCAGGGCCTCCTCGGCCTCCGCACCGGTTCCCTCGTCGCCCTTGCGGCCGGCGAGCTTCACGCTGCGGTGCGGCGCGAGCACCATGATCATGTTTCGCCCGTCCTGCTTCGCCGACGACTCGACGAAACCGACCTCCGCGACCTCTTCCTCCAGCTTGCGCAGGAGGCGGAAGCCAAGCTCCGGGCGGCTCTGCTCGCGACCGCGGAACATGATCGTCACCTTGACTTTGTCCCCGGCCTTGAGGAACCGCACGACGTGACCCTTCTTGGTCTCGTAGTCGTGCGAGTCGATCTTCGGCCGGAGCTTCATCTCCTTGATGACCGTCTGCTGCTGGTTACGCCGGGCTTCCCTGGCCTTGAGCGCGCTCTCGTACTTGAACTTGCCGAAGTCCATGAGCTTGCAGACCGGCGGGCGTGCCATGGGCGCAACCTCGACCAGATCCAGATCGACATCGGCGGCCAACTGCAGGGCGCGCTCCAGCGGGACGATGCCCACCTGCTCGCCCTCGGGGCCGACCAACCGGACCTCACGTGCCCTGATCTGATCGTTGATGCGTGGCTCGACGCTGATGTGGCCTCCCTCAATCGTGTTCCGCACCGCCGTGTTCGCGGCGATGCGCTTGGCGTCTGACCGAAAGCAGAAGGCCCAGGCGACAGCCTGGGCCCGCTCGACCGGTCTGGGTGCACGCCAAGTGCACGACCTGAGATCAGGACAGAGAAGTCCTTCACCAGGTGACCGGACCCGGACCGCTCAAAGGCGTTCGGGTGGGAGCAGGCGCTCCGCTTGCCTCCGGGCTACCGGACCACGCACAAGGCATGATCACGAGCAACCGGAAAGGTCGACTTGCAAAGATTACCACAACCCGGGATTGCATCCCCGGACCGGGGACGCTATGGCTCAGCTCACGACAGGCGCGGGCTCCTCGGCGCGGGCCGCACTGCGCAGCGCCCGCAGCGCCTGCACGGCGCTCAGCGCGTACGCCCGGTCCACCGCCTGCACCGCGAGCACCGAGACGGTGTCGTCGTTCTCCAGCTCCAGGCTCATCCAGGGCTGGTTGCGTTCGATGTTGATCGCGCGCACGGCGCCCCAGGGCAGCTCGTACCCGCCGATGATGTTGCGGACCCGCACGCCGTCGGCGTCCGCCTCGACCCGGGGCCGGGCCACGGCCAGGATGCCCAGGGCGAAGACCACCCCAAGACCGATCATGGCGTACTGGTCGCCCTTGCGGAACACGCCCTCGCCGACCTCGGTCAGCGCGGTGCCGATCACGGTGAACAGCACCACGACGACGACCGCGGCCGCGATGCACACCTTCCGGGTGCGCTGGGGCCGGAAACTCACACGCTGTCCCTCACTGCTCACCTCGCCGAGTCTGCCACGCACCCCTCCAGCGGTCGCCACCGCCACGGTTTTCCATAGACGTTGGCCTATCTGGATCACATTTCGGCGATCGGACTCATCCAGATAGGCCAACGTCTATTCAAAACATGGCGGGTCCGGGACCCGGTGTGCCACCGGGTTACAGGCGGCAGGCGTGGATGTCGGTGACCAGGATCGCGCGGGCGCCCAGGTCGTACAGCTCGTCCATGATCCGGTGCACCTCGGTCCGCATGACCATCGCCTGCACGGCCACCCAGCCCTCGCGGTGCAGCGGCGACACCGTCGGCGACTCGATGCCCGGGGTCAGCGCCACCGCGCCCTCCAGCCGGTCGGCGCGCACGTCGTAGGCGAGCATCACGTACCGCCGGGCGACCAGCACACCCTGCAGCCGGCGCAGCAGTTGGTTGACCGCGCCGTTGCGCTGCCCCTCGGGGCGGCCGACCAGCACCGCCTCGGAGACCAGGATCGGCTCGCCGACCGGGACCAGCCCGGCCTGGCGCAGCGTGCCGCCGGTGGCGACGACGTCGGCGATCACGTCGGCGACGCCGAGGCGCACCGCGTTCTCCACCGCGCCGTCGAGCTTGACGACGTCGGCCTTGATCTCGTGGTCGGCGAGGAAGCGCTCGACGACGCCCGGATACGCGGTGGCGATCCGGCGACCGGCGAGGTCGGGTAGGTCGCGGACGGTCTCCGGGGGCGCCGCGAAGCGGAACGTGGCCGGCGCGAAGCCCAGCGGCAGCAGCTCGCTGACCGGGGCGCCGGAGTCGACCAGCAGGTCCTGCCCGGTGATTCCCAGATCAAGGTCGCCGGACCCGACGTACACCGCGATGTCGCGCGGCCGCAGGTAGAAGAACTCGACGCCGTTGTCGGCGTCCACGCACACCAGGTCGCGGTCGTCGCCGCGCTGGCGGTAGCCCGCCTCGCGCAGCATGTCGGAGGAAGGTTTGGACAGGGTGCCCTTGTTGGGCACGGCAATGCGAAGCATCTCTCGACTCGTCTCTGTGATCAAGGCTAGTCGATCATGATGTTATGGCCGCGACACACCGTCGAGCCGTGCCATAAGTTCATGATCAACCCGGGAAGGGAACCGGGGCGGGATCACAGATGTCGGTAGACGTCTTTGAGGGTGAGGTTGGAGGCCAGCATCAGGACCTGGGTCTGGTAGAGGAGCTGGGAGATCTCTTCCGCGGCCCGCTCGGGGCCCTCATGCTCGGCGGCCATCCAGGACTCCGCCGCTTCCTCGACCACCTTCTTGCCGACCGCGTGCACCCCGGCGGTGACCGCCTTGACGGTGCCGGAGGCCGGGTCACCCGCGGCCACCTTGGCCTGCAGCTCCTCGAACAGCTCCTCGAACGTCTTCACGCGGGTCATTCTGCCCGATCCCGACCGGGCCGCCCGCATCACCCGGCCGCGCGGCACATGCTGGGACGGGCCCCGAACGCGGATCATGGGGGTATGACCGAACGCATGCTGGCCATACGCCAGGACAGTCTGGGCGGGCCCGAGGTGCTCCAACTGGCCGAGGTGGACCGCCCGTCCCCGGGCCCGACCGAGGTGCTGGTACGGGTGCGCGCCGCCGGGGTCAACCCGGTGGACTGGAAGGTGCGCACCCGCGGCGGCGGCTTCGGCGACCCCCCGTTCACGGTGGGCTGGGATGTCTCCGGCGAGGTCGTGGAGATCGGGCCGGGGGTGACCCGGTTCGCGGTGGGCGACGAGGTGTTCGGGATGCCGCACTTCCCGCGGGCCGCCAACGCCTACGCGCAGTACGTCACCTCGCCGTCGCGCCACCTGGCCCGCAAGCCCGCCGGCCTGGACCACGTGCACGCGGCGGCGCTGCCGCTGGCCGCGCTGACCGCCTGGCAGGCCCTGGTCGACACCGCGCAGGTCGCCGAAGGGCAGCGGGTGCTGGTGCACGCCGCCGCGGGCGGGGTGGGGCACCTCGCGGTGCAGATCGCCAAGGCCAGGGGCGCGTACGTGCTCGGCACGGCCCGCGCCTCGAAACACGAACTGCTGCGCGAGCTGGGCGTGGACGAGCCGATCGACTACACCGCGTTCGACTTCGTCCAGGTCGCCACGGATGTCGACGTGGTGCTGGACACGGTCGGCGGGGAGTACGAGGACCGCTCGCTGCACACGTTGCGCCCCGGCGGCATCCTGGTCGGCATCCTGAACGCGGGCAGCGCCGCCGAGACCGCCCGCAAGGCGCAGGCGCTGGGCGTACGCGGCACCGGCATGCTCGTCGAACCCGATCACACCGGGCTGGAGGAGGTCGCCGGGCTGATCGAGGCGGGCCGGCTGCGCCCGCTGGTCGCGGCGACCTTCCCGCTCGCCGAGGCCGGCCGGGCCCACGAGCTGGGCGAGACCGGCCAGACCACCGGCAAGATCGTGCTGACGGTCGACTGAGCGGTGGGGGGGCGGCGCGGCCCCCCCCCCCGGGCCGGAACCGGGGCGGGGGGGGTGGGGGGGGAGAG
>NZ_ML769326.1:26023-75935 GCF_009720365.1 Catellatospora paridis
CGGGGCTTTACCGTTCTTCCACCCTTCATGTTGGTGCTTTGGTTGGTGTGAGGGGTGGGGCGGCGGCGCGCCCCCACCGCCGTTCACTTCACGGTGACGGTGTGGTTGTCGATGAACATCTTCGTGCCGTCGTTCTCCGAGATGTCGAAGACCTCGATCACGTATGTGCCGGTGGGCAGCGACAACCGCAGCTTCGCCTCGCCCTGGGCCGGCCCGCCCGCGTCCAGGGTGAGGAAACCCTCGCGGACCACCGTGGCCCCCCGCCTGACCTCGTAGTTCATGGTGGCCTCGAAGACCATGCCCGCGACGTGCAGGGTGAAGTCCTTGGGCACCGTCGCGCCCTCCTGCGGGTCGATGAGCCACACCGCCAGCAGCGTGTCCACCGCCGGGGCGCGGCGCAGCGGGTCCTTCGTGCCGACGTGGCCCCACAGTTCGTCGACGGGCTTGCCGTCGAGATGGATGCGCACCTTCGGCTTGCCGCTGACCGCGGTCGCGGTCCACACCAGCTGCTGCACCGCCTGATGGGCGGCGAAGGAACCGGCGTCGCCGTTGATCCGCGCCCCGGCCAGGTCGACGGTGACGGTGTCGCCGGCGACGGTCACCCCGCGCACCCGGGCGCTGGCGGGCCACATGCTGGAGTAGTCGGGGTCGTACGCGGTGCGGCCGTCGAGCATCTCGGCGACCGCCGCCTTCACCTTCGCGGCGGCCGAGCCGTCGCCGGTGGACAGCCGGTGGAACTCGCGGACCAGCTTCGGCTCGCCGCGGTCGTTGGCCAGGTAGTAGACGGCCAGCGCCCCGGCGGCGTTCGCGGGCGGGGCGGGTTCGGTGGTGGAGCCCGGCGCGCTGGGCGAGGGTGCGGTGGTGCCCGGCGCGGCCGAGGCCGACGGCGCCGCTGACCCCGTGGGGTCCGGTGAGGGCGTGGTGGGGGTGCACGCGGCCGACAGCGCGACGAGCGCCACCGGCAGCAGCACGCGGAACCTCAGCGCAGACATACCTCAAGGTGTACGTCCACTCGCGGAAGGTCGCCACCCGCCGTTCAGGCCGAAGGAAGGGCACCTTCTTAACGGACGTCCGTTAAGAAGGTGCCCTTCCTTGCGGTAAGTCAGCGCTGCAGGGCGCGGAGGGTCACGGCGGCGTCGAGCGCGGCTACCACCGCGCCCCACCCTTTGTCCTCACTCGACTCCGGCAGCCCGGCGCGGTCACGAGCCTGCTCGACGGTGTCCACCGTCAGCACGCCGTGCGCGACCGGGGTGGACTCGTCCAGCGCGATGCGGGTCAGGCCCTCGGTCACCGAGGAGCTGACGTACTCGAAGTGGGCGGTCTCGCCGCGGATCACCACGCCGAGGGCCACCACCGCGTCGTGCCGGCGGGCCAGGGCCTGCGCGACCACGGGCAGCTCGACCGAGCCCGCCACGTGGGCGACCTGCACGTCGGCCACGCCGCACGCCTTGGCCGCGGCCTGCGCCCGGTCGAGCATCTGCTCGACGAGGTCGGCGTGCCAGCGGGTGGCGACGATGCCGAGGCTGAGCCCGGTCGCGTCCACGGTCGACAGTTCGGGGGCGCCGTGACCGGCCATCAGCTCAGCCCTTCCAGGTCGTCCAGGCCGGACAGATCCAGGTCATGGCCCATCCGGTCGCGCTTGGTACGCAGGTAGCGCAGGTTCTCCGGGTGCGGGCGGATCGGCAGCGCCTCGCGGCCGGTCACCTTCAGCCCGTACCCGTCCAGCCCGGCGCGCTTGGCCGGGTTGTTGGTGAGCAGGCGCATGGTGCGCACGCCCAGGTCGTAGAGGATCTGCGCGCCGGTGCCGTAGTCGCGCGCGTCGGCGGGCAGGCCCAGGTCGAGGTTGGCGTCGACGGTGTCGCGGCCGGCGTCCTGCAGCTGGTAGGCCTGCAGCTTGTGCAGCAGGCCGATGCCGCGGCCCTCGTGCCCGCGCACGTAGAGCACCACGCCGCGGCCCTCCTCGGCCACCTTGCGCAGCGCCGCCTGCAGCTGCGGGCCGCAGTCGCAGCGCACCGAGCCGAACACGTCGCCGGTCAGGCACTCGGAGTGCACCCGGACCAGCACGTCCTGGCCGTCGCCGACCTCGCCGTAGACGAGCGCCACGTGCTCGGCGTTGTCGTGCGTGGCGTGATAGCCGACGGCGGTGAACTCGCCGTACTCGGTGGGCAGGCGGGCCTCGACGACCCGGCTGACCAGCTGCTCGGTGCGGCGGCGGTAGGCGATGAGGTCGGCGATGCTGATCAGCACCAGCTCGTGTTCCTCAGCGAAGCGCTGCAGGTCGGGCAGGCGCATCATGGTGCCGTCGTCGTTGACCATCTCGCACATCGCGGCGGCCGGGTGCAGGCCCGCCAGCTGGGCGAGGTCGACGCCGGACTCGGTGTGCCCGGGGCGGCGCAGCACGCCGCCGGTCTTGGCGCGCAGCGGCACCACGTGGCCCGGCCGGGCCAGGTCGGTGGGCTTGGTGGCCGCCTCGCCGAGCAGGCGCAGGGTGCGCGCGCGGTCCGCGGCGGAGATGCCGGTGGACACGCCCTCGCGGGCGTCGACGGTCACGCAGTACGCGGTGCCGCGCCTGTCCTGGTTGGTGTAGTACATCGGCGGCAGTTCGAGGCGGTCCGCCTCCTCCTCGGTGATCGCCACGCAGATGTAGCCCGAGGTGTAGCGCACGGTGAAGGCGACCAGCTCCGGCGTCGCGAGCTCGGCGGCGAAGATCAGATCGCCCTCGTTCTCACGGTCCTCGTCGTCGACCACGATGACCGGTTTGCCCGCCTTGATCGCCGCAATCGCGTCTTCGATCGTATTGAGTCCCATGTTCACTTCGCTCCCCGCTGCGCTGCGACCAGCTTCTCGACGTACTTGGCGATCACATCGACCTCCAGGTTCACCAGCGCGCCGGGCTGCTTGCGGCCGAGCGTGGTGAGCTCCAGCGTGGTCGGGATCAGGCTCACCGTGAAGGACTCGTCGTCGACCGCGACCACGGTCAGCGAGATGCCGTCCACGGTGATCGACCCCTTCTCCACGATGTACCGGGACATGCCCTCCGGGAGCAGGATCCGGACATCTTCCCAGCCGCCGCCGGGCTTCTTCGAGGCGATCGTGCCCACGCCGTCCACGTGGCCCTGCACGATGTGCCCGCCCAGGCGGGTGGCCGCGGTGACCGCGCGCTCCAGGTTCACCCGCTCGCCCGGGGCGATGGAACCGAGCGAGCTGCGGTCGAACGTCTCCTTCATGACCTCGGTCTCGAAGGTGTCGCCCGCGGTGGAGATGACGGTCAGGCAGACGCCGTTGACCGAGATCGAGTCCCCGTGCTTGGCGTCGGAGACGACCAGCGGGCCGCGTACGGTGACCGTGGCCCCGTCGCCCTCCCAGGCCAGGCTCACGACCTCGCCGAGCTCTTCCACGATGCCGGTGAACACTCGTTCCTCCTCGCGTGCCGGCGACTGGCGTCCGGCCGTGTCACAAAGTGCCGCTGTCCGCGCTCACGCGCGGACGGGCGGTCAGGCGCAGATCCGGCCCGACACGGTCAACATCTAGCACCTCGAGGTCGATGGCGTCCGTGATGGTCGTCACGCCGGCGCCGACGAGCGCGGCCGGGCCGTCGCCGAGCAGCTTCGGCGCCACGTACGAGATGATCAGGTCGACGAGGCCCGCGGCCAGGAAAGCTCCGGCCAGCCGGGGGCCGCCCTCGAGCAGCACGCTGCGGATGCCGCGGTGGTGCAATTCACTGAGCACCGCGCGCAGGTCCACCCGGCCCTCGTCGTCCCCGCCGAGCAGCGCGGTGGTGGCGATCAGGGTCGGCGCGGCGCCGTCGCGCACCCGGGCGCCGGTGGGCGTACGCCCCTCCGAGTCGATCACCACGCGCAGCGGCTGCCGGATGGCCAGGCTGCCGGTGCGCAGGTCACGGGTGGTCAGCCGGGGGTCGTCGGCGAGCACGGTGCCGACCCCGACCATGATCGCGTCGACGGTGCCGCGCAGCCGGTGCACGTCCATGCGGGCCGCCTCGGAGGTGATCCACATGCTGGTGCCGTCGGCCGCCGCGGAACGCCCGTCGAGCGTGGACGCGGTCTTCCAGATCACGTAGGGCCGTCCCCGGCGCACCGAGGTGAGCCAGGCGATGTTGCCGTCCTCCGCCTCGGCGGTGCGCACCCCGGTCAGCACCTCGACGCCGGCGTCGCGCAGGGTCGACTCGCCGCCCGCGGCCAGCGGGTTGGGGTCGTCCACGGCGATCACGACGCGGGACACGCCCGCGCGGATCAGCGCCTGGACACAGGGGCCGGTGCGCCCGGTGTGGTTGCACGGCTCCAGGGTGACCACGGCGGTGCCTCCGCGGGCCTTCTCACCCGCCTGGGCCAGCGCCACGATCTCGGCGTGCGGGCCGCCCGCGTACGCGTGGAAGCCCTCGCCGACGACGTGTCCGGCGGAGTCCAGCAGCACGCAGCCGACGACCGGGTTCGGGCTGGTGGTGCCCAGGCCGCGCGCGGCGAGCTCGATCGCCCGGGCCATCGCCTTGTCCTCGGCCGGGCTGACCGTGGGTAACTGCCCCATCCGCTCAAACCTCCCTGCGTGTCATGCTCGGCCGGTGCCGTCCTCCGCCTCGTTGCGGGATGACACCGAGCGGCCGCTCCAGCAGGCGACGTGTGCCTGACCGGCACGCCAGTGTGTCACGCGTGCGGGCCGGTTTCGGCGGCGGTGTCGCTCTCTGTGACGCGCTGCTGCGGCAGCACCGGCGGGGGCTCCTCGGCGGGTCGCCGGCGGGGCAGCGGTCCGGCCGGATCCGGGGGCGCGGGCGGGCGGTCCGAGCGCTGGTCCAGGGCGACGTAGTTGCCCTTGTTCTTCTTCGCCGCCGCCTTCATCTCGGACGCGACCGCGACGACCTCGCCGGGGTGGCCGAAGACACGGCTGGTGGACAGGGCCACCCCGATGGACAGGGTGACCAGGTTGACCTCGAAGACGACGCCGCGCCGGTCGACCACCTCGAGGTAGCCGCGGGCCGAGTCGATCGGGTCGTACAGCGCGTCGGAGGCCCGCTGGAAGTCGTAGATCGCGTAGCTGGTGATCTCCTGCACCTGGGAGGGGTGGCAGACCACCACGAAGTCGTCTCCGCCGACGTGGCCCAGGAAGGCGGGCGGCAGGCCCACCGACACCGTGGCGCGCCGCATCGACCGGGCCAGCGCGCTGATGAACTGGTCGCCGCGGCCGAAGCCGTACACGTCGTTGACGCTCTTGAACCGGTCGATGTCGACGTAGCAGACGGCGTAGTCGTCGCCCGTCTTCAGCCGGTCGGCGATCTCGCGCAGGATGCGGGTGTTGCCCGCCAGCCCGGTCAGCGGGGAGACCTCCCGCGCCTCCTGGTTGCGCCGCAGCGTGGCGCGCACCCGCGCGATCAGCTCCGAGGTGTCGAACGGCTTGACGATGTAGTCGTCCGCGCCCGCGGCCAGCCCGGCCACCTTGTCGGAGGTGAGCGCCTTGGCGGTGAGCACGATGATGGGCAGCGCGGTGACCATCGGGTCGGCGCGCAGCCGCCGGGTCAGCTCCAGGCCGTCCATTTCGGGCATCATCAGGTCGACCAGGGCCAGATCGGGACGGCGGTGCTCCAGCAGTGCCAGCGCCTCCGGACCGCTGTGCGCGCTCATCACGTCGAACCCGTGCAGGCGCAGGTTGACCTCGACCACGCGCACGATGTCCGGGTCGTCGTCGACGACCAGGATCAATTCGGCCTGGCCGGCTGCCTGCGGCTCGATGGTCAAACTGTCCTGCCCCCACTGTCCGATGTGGTCTGACGAACGCGGGCCGCCTCCGCCAGAGCACGCAGTTTACGACAGGCCTGCGCCGGATCGTCGGCTCCGTACACCGCTGTTCCCGCGACGAACGCGTCGGCGCCCGCCATC
This sequence comes from Catellatospora paridis, assembly GCF_009720365.1. Taxonomy (GTDB): domain Bacteria; phylum Actinomycetota; class Actinomycetes; order Mycobacteriales; family Micromonosporaceae; genus Catellatospora; species Catellatospora paridis. Next base: position 31,909 of record NZ_ML769326.1, read on the forward strand.
GCCGCGGCCTCGATGGTGTCGGCCGCGATGCCGCCGTCGACCTCGATGCGGATGTCCAGGTGGCCCGCGTTCACGTGCCGCCGCGCGGTGCGCACCTTGTCCAGCATCTCGGGCATGAAGGCCTGGCCGCCGAAGCCCGCCTTGATGGTCATCACCAGGATCGTGTCGAAGTGCGGCAGCAGTTCCAGGTACGGCTCGATCGGGGTGTCGCGGTCCACCGCGAGCCCCGCGCGGGTCCCGGCCGCGCGCAGGTCCTTGGCCAGCGCCACCGGATCGTCGCAGGCCTCCGCGTGGAACGTCACGTTGTACGCGCCGAGCTGCGCGTACGCCGGGGCCCAGCGTTTCGGGTCCTCGATCATCAGGTGGCAGTCGAAGGGGATGCCGGTGGCCTGCCGCAGGCTCGCCACCACGGGCGCACCGATGGTCAGGTTCGGCACGAAGTGGTTGTCCATCACGTCGACGTGCAACCAGTCCGCCGCGCCCTCGACCGCGTGCGCCTCGTCGGCGAGCCGCGAAAAGTCGGCGGCGAGGATGCTGGGGGCGATGATGATGTCGGGCGTCACACGATCAGCTTACGGAGCGTGAACCGGTGTGCGCCTGCCCGTCCCCCTCCCGCCGTCACACGGCAGGAGGGGTGATCCGGGTCGTTCAGCCCTTGCGGCGCACCGTGCCGACGGCCACGGCCGCCGCAGTGCGGTGGCCTCAGGCGTTGCGGCGCAGCAGGGCCAGGAACATGGCGTCGGTGCCGTGGCGGTGCGGCCACAGCTGCACGGTGGGCCCGTCGCCGAGGCCGGGCATGCCGGCCGGCAGCGACGCGCGGGCGTCGACGAACTCGACGTCCAGTCCGGAACGGCGCACCGCCTCGGTCACGCTGACCTGCGTCTCCACCAGGTGCGGGGAGCAGGTCACGTAGGCCACCAGCCCGCCGGGGCGCACCGCCCGCAGCGCGGCGGTGATCAGCTCCCGCTGCAGCTTGGTCAGCGGCGGGAGGTCGGAGGGCTGCCGCCGCCAGCGCGACTCCGGCCGCCGCCGCAGCGAGCCCAGGCCCGTGCACGGCGCGTCCACCAGCACCCGGTCGAAACCGCCCGCGGGCAGGTCCCGGTCCGCGCCGACGCTGCGACCGTCGGTGCAGACGACGGTCGCGGGCAGGCCGCGCACCGCGTTGGCGACCATCTTCGCCCGGTGCTCGGTGACCTCGACGGCGGTCAGGTGCGCGCCGCGCTGGGCGGCCAACGCGGCCAGCAGGCCCGCCTTGCCGCCGGGACCGGCGCACAGGTCGAGCCAGCGCTCGTCCTGACCCTCGATCGGGGCGTCGATCAGCGCGCTGGCCACCAGCTGGCTGCCCTCGTCCTGTACATGCGCCCGGCCGGTCTTGATCTCGACGAGGTCGCCCGGCGAGCCGCCGCCGAGGTAGACGGCGTACGGCGAGAACGCGCCGGGCTGCCCGCCGACGGCGTCGGCCAGGTCGATCGCGTCGGCGCGGCCGGGCCGCGCGCACAGGTGCACCTCGGGCCGGTCGTTGTCCGCGCCGAGCAGCTGGGCGGTCTCGGCGAGATCGCCGCCGAGGGCCTCCCGGAACGCCCGTACGATCCACTCCGGATGGTTCTCGGTGACCGCGAGGTGGCCGACGGGATCGTCCTGCTCCGACGGCGCCACCTGGGCCAGCCAGGCGTCCAGGTCGCGCTCGGCGATCCGGCGCATGACCGCGTTGGCGAAGCCGGCCGCGCCGGGCGCGACCGAGTGCACCAGGTCGACCGTGGAGGCGACGGCGGCGTGCGAGGGCACCCGGGTGTGCAGCACCTGGTACGCCCCCAGGCGCAGAGCGTCGCGGGCCGGCGGGTCGATGCGCGAGATGTCCCGGTCCGCCGCCGACGCGATGATCATGTCGAGGGTGCCCCGGGCGCGCAGCGTGCCGTAGGTCAGCTCGGTGGCGAACGCCGCGTCGCGGCCGACCAGGCCCGCCTCGCGCAGCAGCCCCGGCAGCACCAGGTTCGCGTACGCGTCGTCGCGGTGCACCGCCAGCAGGGCCTGGTACGCCGCCATCCGGGCCGGGTCGTGGGCCGGGCGGCCGGCCCGTGGCCCGCGCCCGCCCCGGGCGTCGCGGTCGTGCTGGCGCGGCTTGGCCGCACCGGAGCTGCTGCCCCCGCGGAACGATGTCACGAAAAACTGTCCTCACCCTCGACACGGACCCCACGGGCCCAGTCCACCGCCGACATGGGCTTCTTGCCCGCGGCACGTACCTCACCCAGCTCCACCGGGCTGGTGGCGGTGCCGACCAGCACCCGGCGCTTCTCGACGAGCAGATCGCCGGGCTTGAGCGCGGGACCGTCGGCCACCGGCAGCACCGGGCCGAGCTTGACCCGCTCGCCCCGGAACGTCGTCCACGCGCCGGGGCCCGGCGTGGTGGCGCGCACCCGCCGGTCGACGGCGAACGCCGGCTCGTCCCAGCGCACCTCGGCGTCCTCGACGGTGATCTTCGGGGCCAGGGTGACGCCGTCGGCGGGCTGCGCCACGGCGCGCGCCGCGCCCGCGCCGATCGCGTCGAGCACCGTCACCAGCAGCCCCGCGCCGTCCACGGCGAGCCGCTCCAGCAGGTCGCCGGAGGTGTCGCGGGGACGGATCGTCTCGGTCAGCGTGCCGAACACCGGCCCGGTGTCCAGGCCCGCCTCCAGCTGGAACACCGACGCGCCGGTGAACTCGTCGCCGTGCCAGACCGAGTGCTGCACCGGGGCCGCGCCACGCCACGCGGGCAGCAGCGAGAAGTGCAGGTTCACCCAGCCATGCGCCGGGATGTCCAGGGCGACCTGGGGCACCAGCGCGCCGTACGCGACGACCGGCACGCAGTCGGGGGCCAGCTCGCGCAGCCGGTCCAGGAACTCGGGCTCACGGGGGCGGGCCGGGGTGAGCACCTCGATGCCTCGCTCGTCGGCCCAGGCGGCCACGTGCGAGCGCACCATGCGCCGCCCGCGGCCCGAGGGCGCGTCGGGGCGGGTGACCACGGCCAGCAGCTCGTGGCCGGACTTGGCGACGGCGTCCAGGGAGGGCAGCGCCACCTCGGGCGTGCCGGCGAAGACCAGGCGCACGGGCTACCTCCCCAGACCGAACGGGCTCGGCGCGGCGTGCGGCGAGACCTTCACCACGGTGCGGGTCGGGTCGTACCAGTCGGCGCGGCGGATGTCACGCAGCGCGGTCTTGCGCGAGGCCATGTCCAGCCGGTCGATGAAGATGACGCCGTCGAGGTGGTCGGTCTCGTGCTGGATGCACCGCGACATCAGCCCGGTGCCGACGATCTGCAGCGCGTCGCCGGACTCGTTGAAGCCCTTGGCGATGACGTTCTTGCGGCGCTTGGTGTCGTAGTACAGCCCCGGCACGGACAGGCAGCCCTCGTCGCCGTCCATCTCCTCCTCGTCGGGGAAGTGCAGCACCGGGTTGATCAGGTGGCCGACGACGTCGTCCACGTCGAAGCTGAACACCCGCAGCCCGACGCCGATCTGCGGCGCGGCCAGTCCCACGCCCCCGGCGTCGCGCATGGTCTCGGTCAGGTCGCGCACGAGCCCGCGCAGTTCCTTGTCGAAGGTGACCACCTCGTCGGCGGCGGTGCGCAGCACCGGATCACCGAAGAGTCGGATGGGCTGGACGGTCACAGGGGTCTTCTCCTCGGGAGTCGTACGAAGGGCAGTGCTGATCAGTCTACGGAGTGCCCCATGCCCGGCTGCACGATCGGTCGCGCGCCGAGGGCTTTGTCCTGTTCTCGACGCCGATGCCGCCCGGCCGCCCGGCATGATCGCCGTTCCGTGTAAGGAAGTGCGGCCCACCGCAGCAAAGTGACACGAAACGACGATCTTCACGGTCTCGGTGGCGGGTGCGCGGGCCGTCAGAGCTCGTGGGGGTCGAGTTGGATGCGGACGGGGTGGGCGGCTTTGCGGAGGCTGCGGACGCCGGCGGCGTCGTGCAGGGCCTTGGCCAGGGCCAGGCCGCCGGCGCGGCCGGTGCGCAGCAGCATCCGCTCCTCGTCCTCGCCGACCGGCAGCGGGCCGAGCACCTGCACACCCTCCGGCAGCTTGGCGAGGTCCAGCAGATCGTTGACGGCGTCGGCCTGGCCGGTCAGCGTCGCCATCCGGGCCGCGGGCGGGAAGCCCAGCTCCCGGCGCTCCCCCAGCTCCCGCTCGGCCAGCCAGGCCGGGTCCCAGCGGACCAGCGCCTGCACCGTGGCCAGGCCGCTGTCGGCCACCACGACCACCTTGCCGCCCCGCCCCGCCGGGCGGGCCAGCGCGGCGGCGTTGAACCAGCGCCGGGCCGCCTCCTCGGTGGCCCGCAGATCGGCCCGGGTCAGCAGCGCCCAGGCGTCCAGCAGCAGCACCGCCCCGTAGCCGCCCTCGGCCACCGGCTCCGCGCCCGGCGTGGCCAGCACCAGCGCCGCCTCCGCGGGCACCGAGGCCAGCACCGCGTCCCGCCCCGAGGTCCGCACCGGCACACCGGGCAAGGCCCGGCCCAGTTCCTCCGCGGTACGCCGCACGCCCGTCACCGCGGCCCGCAGCCGCCGCCCGCCACACGCCGGGCACGCCCACCCCGCGGCGGGCCGGGCACACCAGCGGCACGTGGCCACCCCGTTGGCGCTGCCCAGCGCCAGCGGACCGGCGCAGTGGGCGCAGCGGGCCCGCTCCCGGCACTCCTGGCAGGAGACCGCCGGCACGTACCCCCGCCGCGGCACCTGCACCAGCACCGGCGCACCGGCGGTCAGCGCGTCCCGGGCCGCCAGCCACGCGGCGCTGGGCAGCCGGGCCGACGCCGCGGCCGGGTCCCGGGCCAGCTGGTTGTCGTCGGCGGGCTGCACCACCGGCGCGTACCGGCGCAGCTGGTCACGGTTCGCGGCGATCTCCTTGGCCCAGCCGGTGGCCAGCAGCAGCTGCGCCTCGGCGGTCCGCGCGAACCCGCCCACCAGCACCGCGGCGTCCTGCTGCTGCGCGCGGGTGAGCAGCACCTGCCGGGTGTGCGGATACGGCGAGCGCGGCTCGGCGTGCAGATCGTCGCCGTCGTCCCAGATCGCCACCAGGCCCAGGTCCGCCACCGGGGCGAACGCCGCCGACCGGGTGCCCACGACGGCGGCGACCTGGCCGCGCCGGGCCCGCAGGAAGCGGCGATACCGCTCGGTGGGCCCCAGCGCGGCGGCCAGCGCCACGTGCCGGTCCGGACCGAGTAGGCCGGACAGGGCGGTGTCCAGGCGCTCCAGGTCGCGGGCGTCGGGCACGACGACCACCGCGCCCCGGCCCGCGTGCAGCGTCGCGGCGACGGCTTCGGCGATCCGGTCCGGCCACTGCTCCCCCGGCAGCGCCGACCACACCGCCCGCGGCGCCCGGCCCGCGCCCAGCGCGCGCAGGAACGCCTCCCCCGCCGGATAACGCTGCCAGCCCTCGTGCGGCGGCTCCGGAACGAGGCCTTCGGGGGCGGGCGGGGCCGGTTCGGCCTCGACCTTCGCCTGCCGGGGCGGCACCGCCAGGCGCAACACGTCGGCGAGGCCGCCCGCGTACCGGTCGGCGATCTCGCGGGCCGCGCGCAGCACCTGCGGGTCGAGCACCGGCTCGGCCGAGACGACCTTCTCCAGCCAGGACAGCCGGCCCTCGTGCGCGGTGTCCTCGACCCGGTCCAGCAGCCACCCGTCGACGAGCTGGCCGCTGAAGCGCACCTTCACCCGGGTGCCCGGCCACGCCTTGACATCGAGGTCGGACGGCACCCGGTAGTCGAAGGTGCGGTCCAGGTGCGGCAGCGGCACGTCGACGCACACCCGCGCGACGGGCAGGCGCTCGGCCGGCTCACGATCACGTTTCGGGCGCGGGGTCACCAGGAAGTCTTAGCAGACCCGTCCGACGTCGCACACCCACGCTCGCCTCCGGCACCCGTGTCCCCTGCCGCCGTCGCCCCACCGGCGTCAAAAATAGACGTTGGCCTATCTGGATGAGAAATCGAAGATCGAACTCAACCAGATAGGCCAACGTCTATGAAAAGCGGGGTGCGGAGCGCGTCACCGGTGTCGGCTGGACGTCGGTGGCGCTGCGCGGAGTGGGTCAGCTGATGGCGGACTTGAGGTCGGCGACGCGGTCGGTGCGCTCCCAGGTCAGGTCCGGCAGCTCGCGGCCGAAGTGGCCGTAGGCGGCGGTCTGCTGGTAGATCGGGCGCAGCAGGTCCAGGTCGCGGATGATCGCGGCGGGACGCAGGTCGAAAACCTCGCCGATCGCGCGCTCGATGCGCTCGACCGACACCGTCTCGGTGCCGAACGTCTCGACGAACAGGCTCACCGGCTTGGCCTTGCCGATGGCGTACGCCACCTGCACCTCGCAGCGCTCGGCCAGGCCGGCCGCCACGACGTTCTTGGCCACCCAGCGCATGGCGTACGCCGCGGAGCGGTCGACCTTCGACGGGTCCTTGCCGGAGAACGCGCCGCCGCCGTGGCGGGCGTAGCCGCCGTAGGTGTCGACGATGATCTTGCGGCCGGTGAGGCCGGCGTCGCCCATCGGGCCGCCGATCTCGAAGCGGCCGGTCGGGTTGACCAGCAGCCGGTAGCCCTCGGTGTCCAGGCCCAGGCCGTCCAGCTCGGGCGTGATGACGTGCTCGCGGACGTCGGGAGTGAGCAGCGACTCCAGCGAGATGTCCGGCGCGTGCTGCGACGACACCACGACCGTGTTGAGCCGCACCGGCTTGAAGCCGTCGTACTCGATGGTGACCTGGGTCTTGCCGTCGGGGCGCAGGTAGGGAATCGCGCCGTCCTTGCGGGCCGCGGTCAGGCGGCGGGCCAGCCGGTGCGCGAGCGCGATCGGCAGCGGCATCAGCTCCGGCGTCTCCGAGCAGGCGAAGCCGAACATCATGCCCTGGTCGCCGGCGCCCTGCGCGTCGAGCGTGTCGGCGCCCTCGCCCGAGCGCTGCTCCAGCGCGCTGTCGACGCCCTGCGCGATGTCGGGCGACTGCGAGCCGATCGACACGCTCACGCCGCAGGACGCGCCGTCGAAGCCCTTCTTGGAGGAGTCGTAGCCGATGCCGAGGATCGTGTCGCGCACGATGGTCGGGATGTCGGCGTACGCCTTGGTGGTCACCTCGCCCGCGACGTGCACCTGCCCCGTCGTGATCAGCGTCTCGACCGCGACGCGGCTACGGGCGTCCTGGGCGAGCAGCGCGTCCAGGATGCCGTCGCTGATCTGGTCGGCGATCTTGTCCGGGTGACCCTCGGTGACCGACTCCGAGGTGAACAGGCGACGTGCCACTCGATTTCTCCAATACAGCGCTTGATGACGATGGATGGACCGTAAGGCCATCGGCGTCCTGGCGAAAGTCTAGTTCCCTACAACGCCGCACGGGCGCAAGCCCTGCCCGAGAGTCCGCAGGACGGGACGGTGGTCACAGCAGCGCGACGACCTGGTCCCAGACCGCGTCGGCGAGATCGTCCTTGCTCCGGGCGGGCAACTCGCGCTGCGAGCCGTCCGCGCCGAGCACGACCGCCTCGTTGTGGTCGGCTCCGAAGACCTTGTCCACGCCGACCTCGTTGACCACGATCAGGTCGGCGCGCTTGCGGACCAGCTTGCCGCGGGCGTGTTCCAGTGCGTCGTGCGTCTCGGCGGCGAAGGCCACCAGCACCTGGCCGGGGCGTTTGCCCGCACCGAGTTCGGCCGCGATGTCCGGGTTCAGGGCCAGCTCGATGACCGGCGCGTCGCCGTCGGCGGTCTTCTTGATCTTCTGGTCGGCGTACACCGCGGGGCGGAAGTCGGCCGGGGCGGCCGCCATGACCACGGCGTCGGCGTCCTTGGCCGCGCCGATCACGGCGTCGCGCAGCTCGGCCGTGGTGCCGACCCGGACCAGGTCGACCCCGGCGGGCGTGGGCAGCGACACGTTGGCGGCGACGAGCGTCACCCGGGCGCCCCGGGCGATCGCGGTGCGCGCGAAGGCGTACCCCTGCTTGCCCGAGGAGCGGTTGCCCAGGAAGCGCACCGGGTCCAGCGGCTCGCGGGTGCCGCCGGCGGTGACCACGACGTGGCGGCCGGCCAGGTCGGCGCGCGGGGCGACGCCGCGGGCCAGCACCCGCAGCGCCACCTCGAAGATCTGCTCCGGGTCGGGCAGCCGGCCCTTGCCGGTGTCCTTGCCGGTGAGCCGGCCGACCGCGGGCTCGATCACCAGCGCGCCGCGGCGGCGCAGCGTCGCGACGTTGTCGGCGGTGGCCGGGTGCTCCCACATCTCGGTGTGCATAGCCGGCGCGAACAGCACCGGGCAGCGCGCGGTGAGCAGGGTGTTGGTGAGCAGGTCGTCGGCCATGCCGTGGGCGGCCTTGGCCAGCAGGTCGGCTGTCGCGGGCACCACGAGCACCAGGTCGGCGGTCTGCCCGAGCTTGACGTGCGGCACCTGCGGCACGTCCGACCAGACCTCGGTCGCGGCCGGCTGGCCGGACAGCGCCTCCCAGGTGGGCGCGCCGACGAAGCGCAGCGCGGACGCGGTCGGCACCACGCGCACCGAGTGGCCGGACTCGGTGAGCAGGCGCAGCAGCTCGCAGGCCTTGTAGGCGGCGATGCCGCCGCCTACACCCAGGACGACGCGAGCCATGACGGGCGGCTCAGGCCTCGTTGGTCGGCTCAGCGGTGAGCAGCCCGGCGTTGATCTCCCGCATGGAGATCGACAGGGCCTTCTCCTGCGGGGTGGTCTCGACCAGCGGGCCGACGTACTCGAGCAGGCCCTCGCCGAGCTGGCTGTAGTAGGCGTTGATCTGCCGTGCGCGCTTGGCCGCGAAGATCACCAGCGCGTACTTCGACGACGTCTTGTCGAGCAGCTCGTCGATGGGCGGGTTGGTGATGCCTTCGGGGTGGGCGACGGTTCCAGCCACGTGTCCAGTCCTTGTCTTCGAGAGTGTGCCGGGCGCTAGATGCGCGGGCGTGCAGCGGCGAGCGCCGGCGAACCGAGCAATCCTACCAACTCGTCCGCGGCGCGCTCGAGGTAGTCGTTCACGACAGTCGCGTCGAACTCGGACTCCGCGGCCAGTTCCTCGTCGGCGTGGGCCAGGCGGCGGCGGATGGTGTCCGGACTCTCGGTGCCCCGGCCGATGAGCCGGCGGCGCAGCTCCTCCCGGCTGGGCGGGGCGAGGAAGACGAGCTGGGCGTCCGGCATGGCCACGCGGACCTGACGGGCGCCCTGCAGGTCGATCTTCAGCAGCGCCGGGATGCCGGCGCCGAGCCGGCCCTCCACCGCGGCGCGCGGCGTGCCGTAGAGGTTGCCGGCGAACTCGGCCCACTCCAGCAGCATGCCGCCGTCGACCAGGCGCTCGAACTCGGTGCGGTTGACGAACGTGTAGTGCTTGCCGTCGATCTCGTAGTCGCGCTTCTTGCGCGTGGTGACCGAGACGGACAGCCATACCCAGGGCGAACGCTTGCGGATGACCTCGATGACGGCATCCTTGCCGACACCGGAGGGACCGGAGAGCACGGTAAGGCGGGCGGGCGCGGCCGCTCTGGCGGCGAGCGGTACGTCGTCTTCCATTCTCAAGTTCTACCCAATCAAGGAGCGGCGTTGGCAGCCGGGCCCCTGTTTGAGCAGTACGTCACCAGAACTTAACAGGGGGTTCCGGCCCGGACGGGGCCTTCCTGCCCTCAGCAACGAACCAGCGGCGCTGTCGAAACGACAGCGCCGCTGGGCGACGATCTGTGCAACGCCCCGCTCACCCGATGGTGTGAGTCTCACTCACGCCGGCTGGCGGGCCGTTGCGGTGGGCAGGCGGTGGAGCCTCGGCACACCGCTGCCCGTTCGCCGCGGACGGGGCGTCCGCCCGCGGCGAGGTTGTTCCGCTGACGAGGTTCGTCGGCTCAGGCCGCGAACTCGGCCAGCAGCGCCTTGCGCTGCTGGTCGCCCAGCCCGCGCAGGCGGCGGGAGTCGGCGATCTTCAGCTTCTCCATGATCTGCGTGGCCCGGATCTTGCCGATGCCGGGGAGCGCCTGCAGCACGGCCGAAACCTTGAGCTTGCCGACGACATCGTCGCCCTCGGCGCGGTCAAGCACGGCGGCCAGGGTGGTCTTGCCCTGCTTGAGCTGCTCCTTGAGCTCAGCCCGAGCCTTGCGGACCTCCGCGGCCTTCTCCAGCGCGGCAGCGCGCTGCTCTGGGGTCAGTGACGGGAGCGGCACCAGTTCTCCTCAGGTCCTCTTGGTCACGCCGACGGGATCGCCGGCGTGTGGTGCGTCGGGTTCCCCACCAGACTCGGCGGCTAACCTTCGGCACCCGTTGCTGGTGACAACCCGCGTGACTGGTGGGCCACGCGAGCAGATCAGGCCAGCGCGGGGAAACCTAGCGGTCGACGGCGTTTTCGGCAACGTCACCGCGCATGATCACGGAAAGGTCACGACCGGCCCGGACGTCCCAATGCGTCCCGGCAGGCATCGAGAGTCCGAGATGCCGCGTCCCGAAGCGATTGCACGTCGGGGCCCGCACCGAGCACCTCGCGCGACGACGAGGGCAGCACCGCGCCGAGGTTCCCGGCGAAGATCCGGCGAAGATCGTCGGCCGTCCCGCCCTGCGCGCCGAGCCCCGGAACGAGGAACGGGCCGTTCACCTGGGAGAGGTCGTGACCGGTTTCGCCGATGGTCGCCCCGACCACGAGTCCGAGGCTTCCGAGCGGCTCCACACCCTTGTTGAGCTGGGAAATCTCGTCGATGATCGTCTGCGCGACGGTACGGCCGTCGATACCCCGAGCGTGCTGCACGGCCGGACCCTCCGGGTTGGACGTGAGAGCCAGAACGAAGACGCCCCCGCCGTGGTCAGCCGCCATGTCGAACATCGGCGCGAGCGATCCGAGGCCGAGGAACGGACTCGCGGTGATCGCATCGACATACATGGGCCTCGATGGGTTCAGATACGCGTCGGCGTACGCGGCGACGGTCGAGCCGATGTCACCACGCTTCGCGTCCAGAAGCACAAGGGCTCCGGCCTCGCGTAACTGTCGGATAGTTGACTCTAGAATCTGGGCTCCGCGAGCCCCGAATCGCTCGAAAAAGGCCGACTGCGGCTTGAAGACGGCGACCCTGTCGGCCAGCGCGTCGACCACCGTCTGGCAGAACGAGGCCACCCCGTCCGCGTCGTCGGGCAGGCCCCAGGCCTTCAGCAGAGAGCTGTGCGGGTCGACGCCGACACACAGCGGGCCGCGCTCGTCCATCGCCCGCGCCAGGCGCGCACCGAACGGTTCCATGAAATCTCCTCACTCTCGGGCGTGACCGCGCCCACCCGGCCGGCTCTGCGGCCGCGCGGGCATCCCGTCACGACGAACAGGCGGCAGCGGCCGCGTACATCGCCTTGGTGATCGCCGACACATCCTCATCGGAGCTGACGAACGGCGGCATCGTGTAGATCAGGTCCCGGAACGGGCGCAGCCACACGCCGTGTCCCACCGCGGCGGCCGTGGCGGCCGCCATGTCCACCCCGTGGTCGAGCTGCACCACACCGATCGCGCCCAGCACCCGCACGTCGGCGACGCCGGGCAGCTCGCGCACCGGCGCGAGGCCCGTGCGCAGTCCCGACTCGATCCGGCGTACGTCGCCCCGCCAGTCACCCGACAGCAGCAGCTCGATGCTCGCGTTCGCGACCGCACAGGCCAGCGGGTTGCCCATGAACGTGGGCCCGTGCGCCAGCACCGGCACCGCGCCCTCGGAGATGCCCCGGGCCACCTCGGCCGTGCACAAAGCCGCGGCCAGTGTCAGATATCCGCCGGTCAGCGCCTTGCCGACGCACATCACGTCGGGTGTCACCCCGGCGTGGTCGGCGGCGAACAGCTCGCCGGTGCGCCCGAAGCCGGTGGCGATCTCGTCGAACACCAGCAGCACGTCGAACTCGTCGCACAGCTCGCGCAGCGCGCGCAGGTAACGCGGGTCGTGGAAGCGCATGCCGCCCGCGCCCTGCACCACCGGCTCGACGATGACCGCGGCCAGCTCGTGCGCGTGCGCGGCGAGCGCCTGCTTGAGCACCGTCACATAGGACTCGTCGTAGTCCACCGGCGGCGTGTCCACGAACACCTGCCGGGGCAGCGCGTCGCCCCACAGCGAGTGCATACCGCCCTCGGGGTCGCACACGCTCATCGGCTGCCACGTGTCGCCGTGGTAGCCGCCGCGCCACGTCGCCAGCCGCCGCTTGGCCGGGCGGCCCCGCGACACCTGGTACTGCAGGCACATCTTGACCGCGACCTCGACGCTCACCGAGCCGGAGTCGGCCAGGAACACGTGCTCCAGCCCGTCCGGGGTGATGTCGACCAGGGTCTTGGCCAGGCGCACCGCGGGTTCGTGGGTGAGTCCGCCGAACATGACGTGGCTCATCCGCCCCAGCTGGTCGGTGACCGCGGCGTCGAGCACCGGGTGCCGGTAGCCGTGGATCGCCGCCCACCAGCTCGACATCCCGTCGATCAGCTCGCGCCCGTCGGCCAGGCGCAGCCGGACGCCTTCGGCGCTCTGCACCACCAGCGGCTCGGCCCGACCCGGCATCGGCCCGTACGGGTGCCACACGTGCGCCCGGTCCAGCTCCACCAGTTCTGTGAAAGGAAGGGCACCTTCACAACGGTTTCCGTTGTAGAAGGTGCCCTTCTTAACTTCGTCGGTCACCGTGTGGCCTCCGGGGCCCGGTCGGCGGCGGCGCGGACGAGGGCGGGGCCGTGGTAGATGAATCCGGTGTAGAGCTGCACCAGGCTCGCGCCCGCGTCGAACATGCGGGCCGCGTCGTCGGCCGTCATCAGGCCGCCCACGCCGATGATCGGCAGGCGGCCGTTCGTCTCGCTGTGCACGAACGACACCACCTTGTGCGCCCGTTCGGTCAGCGGCGCACCCGACAGCCCGCCCGCCTGCGCCGCGGTGGCCTGGTCGGCCGGGGCAACCCCGTCGCGGCCGAGCGTGGTGTTGGTCGCGATGAGACCCGCGACCCCCCTGGCCAGGCACACTTCGAGCAGCTCCGCCACGGCGTGGTCGGTCAGGTCCGGCGCGATCTTCACCAGGATCGGGCGCTCCCCCGTCAGCGCGGCCAGGATCGCGTCCAGCTGGTCGCGATCCTGCAGGCTGCGCAGTCCGGGCGTGTTGGGCGAGGAGACGTTGACGGCGAAGTAGTCGCCGTAGGACTTCAGCGCGTCGTACGACGCCCGGTAGTCCGCGACCGCCTCCTCCAGCGGGGTCACCTTGGACTTGCCCAGCGAGATGCCCAGCGGCACCCCCAGCGGCCCGAGCGCGGCCAGCCGCCGCGCCAGCGCGTGCGCGCCCTCGTTGTTGAAGCCCATCCGGTTGATGATCGCCCGGCTGTCCGGCAGCCGGAACAGCCGCGGCCGGTCGTTGCCCGGCTGTGCCAGCGCGGTCACCGTGCCGACCTCGACGAAGCCGAACCCGAGCGCGGGCCACGCCTTCAGCGCGACCCCGTTCTTGTCCATCCCCGCCGCCAGCCCGACGGCGTTCGGGAACCGCACCCCGAACACGTCCACCGGCCGCTGCACCGCGTATCGCCGCTTGAGCAGACTCAGCACGGCCGGCTGCCGGGAGATCCCGGCCAGCCGCCGCAGTGTCCACTCGTGCGCGTGCTCGGCGTCACCGCCCCCGATCCGGAACAACCGGGGGCGGACCACCTTCTCGAACAGGGTCACGCCGACAGCTCCGGGCGGATCACGGCGTGCAGGTGCTGCAGCGGGCGCACGGTCATGTCCCCCCGGATGAGCGCCTCGATGCCCATCACGGCCGCGGCGGCGCCGGGGACCGTGGTGCAGCAGGGGATGTCCGCGGAGACGGCGGCGGAGCGGATCTCGTAGCCGTCGGAGCGGGCCTTGGCGCCGGAGCCCTGCGGGGTGTTGATGACCATCTTGACCTCGCCGGAGGCGATCAGGGAGACCGCGTCGCGCTCGGCGTCCTCGCTGTGCTTGCCGACGACCTCGCAGACGATGCCGTGGCGGCGCAGCACCTCACCGGTGCCGACGGTGGCGACGATCTCGAAGCCGAGGTCGGCCAGCCGCTTGATCGGGAAGATCATGCCCCGCTTGTCGCGGTTGGCGACCGAGACGAAGATCTTGCCGCTGGTCGGCAGCATCCCGTACGCCGCCGCCTGCGACTTGGCGAAGGAGTGCCCGAACGCCATGTCGATGCCCATGACCTCGCCGGTGGACTTCATCTCCGGCGACAGCAGGGTGTCGACGCCCTTGCCGGCCGGGGTGCGGAAGCGCTTGAACGGCAGCACCGCCTCCTTGACCGCGACCGGGGAGTTCTCCGGCAGCAGCCCGCCGTCACCGGTGGCCAGCAGCATGCCCTCGGCGCGCAGCTCGGCGATGGTCGCGCCGAGCATGATCCGGGCGGCCGCCTTGGCCAGCGGCACCGCGGTCGCCTTGGAGACGAACGGCACGGTGCGCGAGGCGCGCGGGTTGGCCTCCAGCACGTAGAGCATGTCGTCCTTGAGCGCGTACTGCACGTTCAGCAGACCCTGCACACCGACGCCGCGGGCGATCGCCTCGGTGTACTCGCGCACCACGTCCAGGTGCCGCCCGCCGAGCGTGATCGGCGGCAGCGCGCACGCCGAGTCGCCGGAGTGGATGCCGGCCTCCTCGATGTGCTCCATCACGCCGCCGATGTAGACCGCGCCGTCGGCGTCGCACAGCGCGTCCACGTCGATCTCGATGGCGTCGTCGAGGAACCGGTCCACCAGCACCGGGTGCTCGGGCGAGATGTCGGTGGCGCGGCCGATGTAGTCGCGCAGCGTGGCGTCGTCGTAGACGATCTCCATGCCGCGGCCGCCGAGCACGTACGACGGCCGGACCAGCACCGGGTAGCCGACCTCGTCGGCGATGTGCTTGGCGTCCTCGTACGAGATGGCGGTGCCGTGCGCGGGAGCCCGCAGCCCGGCCTCGGCCAGCACCCGGCCGAACGCGCCGCGCTCCTCGGCGAGGTGGATCGACTCGGGGCTGGTGCCCACGATCGGCACCCCGGCGTTCTTGAGGCGCTGCGCCAGGCCCAGCGGGGTCTGCCCGCCCAGCTGCACGATGACGCCGACGACGCCGGGGCCGCCCGCGGCCACGCCGGTGCTGTGCTCGACGTGCACCACCTCGAGGACGTCCTCGAAGGTCAGCGGCTCGAAGTAGAGCCGGTCGGCGGTGTCGTAGTCGGTGGAGACGGTCTCCGGGTTGCAGTTGACCATGACGGTCTCGTACCGGCCCTTGAGCGCCATCACCGCGTGCACGCACGAGTAGTCGAACTCGATGCCCTGCCCGATGCGGTTCGGGCCGGAGCCCAGGATCAGCACCTTGGGCCGGGCGCTCGGGGCGACCTCGGTCTCCTCGTCGTAGGACGAGTAGTGGTACGGCGTGGCGGCGGCGAACTCGGCGGCGCAGGTGTCGACGGTCTTGTAGACCGGCCGCACGCCGAGGCGGTGGCGCAGGATGCGCACCCCGTCCTCGCCCGCGAACTCCGGCCGCAGCGCGGCCAGCTGCCGGTCGGACAGGCCCGCCCGCTTGGCCTTGCGCAGCAGCCGCAGGTCGACCACCGGCGCGTCGAGAATCTCGGCGCGCAGCTCGACCAGGCCCAGGATCTGGTCCACGAACCACGGATCGATGCCGCCGGAGGCCTGCGTGACCTGGGCGACGGTCGCGCCGTGGCGCAGCGCCTCCTCGACGGCGTACAGCCGGCCGTCGTGCGGCGTGCGCAGCGCGTCCAGGGCCTCCTCGACGGAGCCGAAGCGGTCCGGCGTGGTCCAGAAGCCGGCGGCCTTGGTCTCCATCGAGCGCATCGCCTTGTTCAGCGCCTCGGGGAAGTTGCGGCCCAGGCTCATCGCCTCGCCGACCGACTTCATGGTGGTGGTCAGCTCCGGATCCGCGCCGGGGAACTTCTCGAACGCGAACCGCGGGATCTTCACCACCACGTAGTCGAGCGTCGGCTCGAACGCGGCCGGGGTCTTGAGCGTGATGTCGTTCGGGATCTCGTCGAGGGTGTACCCGATGGCCAGCTTCGCCGCGATCTTCGCGATCGGGAAGCCGGTGGCCTTGGACGCGAGCGCGGACGAGCGTGACACCCGCGGGTTCATCTCGATGACCACGATGCGGCCGTCGGCCGGGTTGATCGCGAACTGGATGTTGCAGCCGCCGGTGTCGACGCCGACCTCGCGCAGCACGGCGATGCCGAGGTCGCGCATCTCCTGGTACTCGCGGTCGGTCAGGGTCATCGCCGGGGCCACGGTCACCGAGTCGCCGGTGTGCACGCCCATCGGGTCGATGTTCTCGATCGAGCAGATGACCACGACGTTGTCGTGCTTGTCGCGCATCAGCTCGAGCTCGTACTCCTTCCAGCCGAGCACGCTCTCCTCGATGAGCACCTCGGTCACCGGCGAGGCGGCCAGGCCGCTGCCCGCGATCAGGTCGAGCTGCTCCGGGGTGTGCGCCATGCCCGAACCGAGGCCGCCCATGGTGAACGACGGCCGGATGACGACCGGCAGGCCCAGCTCGGCGACGGTGTCGCGGACCTCGTCCATCGAGTGGCAGACCCGGCTGCGCGGCACCAGGTCACCGGTCAGCCCGAGCCGGGCCCCGGCCTTGGCCACGACCTCCTTGAACAGCTGCCGGTCCTCGCCGCGGCGGATCGCCTCGATGTCGGCGCCGATCAGCTCCACGCCGTACTTCTCCAGCACCCCGGACTCGTACAGGGCGACGGCGGTGTTCAGCGCGGTCTGCCCGCCCAGGGTGGGCAGCAGCGCGTCGGGGCGCTCGGCCGCGATGACCTTCTCCACGAACTCGGGCGTGATCGGCTCGATGTAGGTGGCGTCGGCGAACTCGGGGTCGGTCATGATGGTCGCCGGGTTCGAGTTGACCAGGCTGACCCGCAGGCCCTCGCTGCGCAGCACCTGGCAGGCCTGGGTGCCGGAGTAGTCGAACTCGCAGGCCTGGCCGATCACGATCGGCCCGGAGCCGATCACCATGACGTGCTTGAGATCAGTCCGCTTCGGCATCTCACTTGCCTCCGTTGATGAGCTGCTTACGGACCATGCCGGGCCGTTCGACCAATTCGACGAACCTGTCGAACAGGTAGTCGGCGTCGTGCGGCCCCGCTGCCGCCTCCGGGTGGTACTGCACGGTGAAGGCGGGCACGTCGAGCGCGCGCAGGCCCTCCACCACGTTGTCGTTCAGGCAGACGTGGGACACCTCGACCCGACCGAAGCCGGTGTCGGCCACGCCGTCCAGCGGCGCGTCGACGGCGAAGCCGTGGTTGTGCGAGGTGACCTCGACCTTGCCGGTGGTGCGGTCCATCACCGGCTGGTTGATGCCGCGGTGGCCATAACCCAGCTTGTACGTGCCGAAGCCGAGCGCGCGGCCCAGGATCTGGCTGCCGAAGCAGATGCCGAACAGCGGCATGCTCCGCTTCATCACCTCCTGCGCCAGCATCACCGCGTGGTCGGCGGTGGCCGGGTCGCCGGGTCCGGGCGAGAAGAACACCGCGTCCGCGCCCACCGACAGCAGGTCGCCGAGGGTCGAGTTCGCGGGCAGCACGTGCGTGGTCACGCCGCGCGCGGCCAGCCGCCGCGGCACGTTGCGCTTGATGCCCAGGTCGAGTGCCGCGACGGTGAAGCGTCGCTCGCCCACGGCGTCGACGGTGTACGCCTCGGGCGTGGAGACCTCCAGGGACAGGTCAGCCCCGGTCATCTGCGGCTGCTCCAGCACCCGGGCCAGCAGCGCCTGCGGGTCGGTCTCGACGCTGGAGACGCCGACGCGCATCGCGCCGCGCTCGCGCAGATGGCGGGTCAGCGCCCGGGTGTCGACGCCGCTGATGCCGACCACGCCGGAGCGGGCCAGCCGGGTGCCGAGGTCCCCGGTCGAGCGCCAGTTGGAGGGCACCCGCGCCGGGTCCCGCACCACGTAGCCCGCGACCCAGATCCGGTCGGACTCGTCGTCCTCGTCGTTGACGCCGGTGTTGCCGATGTGCGGCGCGGTCTGCACCACGACCTGGCGGTGGTACGACGGGTCGGTGAGGGTCTCCTGGTAGCCGGTCATGCCGGTGGTGAAGACCGCCTCGCCGAAGGTCTCGCCGACGGCCCCGTAGGCCTCACCCCGGAAGGTGCGGCCGTCCTCCAGGACCAGAATCGCTTCGGTCACTTCTGTACCTTTCCGTCGAGCACCGTCGGCACGCCCCGCAGGAAGGTGGCGACGATCCGGCCGGGCACGGTCATCCCGGCGTACGGCGTGTTGTGGCTGAGACTGGCCAGCCCGGTCGGGTCGACGCTCCACCGCACCGTGGGGTCGACCAGGGTCAGGTTCGCGGGCGCGCCCGCGGTCAGCGCGTTGCCGTGCCCGTCCAGGCCCGCGATGCGGGCGGGGGCATACGACATGCGCTCGGCGATGAGCGGCCAGTCCTCACCGAGCACGTCGAGGACGATCGGCAGCGCGGTCTCCAGGCCGAGCATGCCCGGGCGGGCGTACGCCCACTCGCACTCCTTGTCCTCCGCGGCGTGCGGGGCGTGGTCGGTGGCCACGATGTCGATCGTGCCGTCGCGCAGGCCCTCGCGCAGCGCCTCGACGTCGGCGTCGGTGCGCAGCGGCGGGTTCACCTTGAAGACGGGGTCGTAGGACTCCGCCTTCTCGTGGGTGAGCAGCAGGTGGTGCGGGGTGACCTCGGCGGTGACGCGGACGCCCCGGGCCTTGGCCATCCGGATGATCTCGACGCTGCCCGCGGTGGACACGTGGCAGACGTGCAGGCGCGCGCCGACGTGGCCGGCCAGCAGCACGTCCCGCGCGATGATCGACTCCTCGGCGACGGCGGGCCAGCCGGTCAGGCCGAGCCGGGCGGAGACGTCGCCCTCGTGCATCTGGGCGCCCTGGGTGAGCCGGGGCTCCTCGGCGTGCTGGGCGATGACGCCGTCGAACGCCTTGACGTACTCCAGCGCCCGGCGCATCAGCCGCGGGTCGGCCACGCAGAAGCCGTCGTCGGAGAAGACCCGCACCCGGGCGGCCGAGTCGGCCATCGCGCCCAGCTCGGCCAGGCGCTCGCCGGCCAGCCCGACGGTGACCGCGCCGATCGGCTGCACGTCGACCAGCCCGGCCTCCTGGCCGAGCCGGTACACCTGCTCGACCACGCCCGCGGTGTCGGCCACCGGCGAGGTGTTGGCCATCGCGCAGACGGCGGTGTAGCCGCCCAGCGCGGCGGCACGCGAGCCGGTGTACACCGTCTCGGCGTCCTCGCGGCCGGGCTCGCGCAGGTGGGTGTGCAGGTCGACCAGGCCGGGCAGGGCGACCAGGCCGGTGCCGTCGACGACCTCGGCGCCCTCGGCGCTCAGGCCCGCGCCGATCTCGGCGATCACGCCGTCGCGCAGCAGCAGGTCGGTCGGCTCGCCGCCCAGCACGCGGGCGTTGCGGATCAGGATGGTCACAGGCGTCCTCCGGACGGTCATCGGGCTCCTCCCAGGAGGAGGTAGAGGCAGGCCATGCGCACGGAGACGCCGTTGGTGACCTGCTCGACGATGGTGGAGCGGGGCGAGTCGGCCACCTCGGGCGTGATCTCCATGCCGCGGTTCATCGGGCCGGGGTGCATCACGATCGCGTGGGCGGGCATCCGGCGCAGCCGGGCGCCGTCGAGGCCGTAGCGGCGCGAGTACTCCCGCGCCGAGGGGAAGTAGGAGTCGGTCATCCGCTCCTTCTGCACCCGCAGCATCATCACCACGTCGGCCTGCGGCAGCACCGCGTCGAGGTCGTAGGCGACCTGGACCGAGGCGTTGAGGTCCGTGGGCACCAGCGTCGGCGGCCCGACCAGGGTCACCTTCGCGCCCAGGGTGTTGAGCAGCAGCACGTTGGAGCGGGCCACCCGGCTGTGCAGCACGTCGCCGACGATCGCCACGTGCAGGCCGTCGATCCGGCCCATCCGCGAGCGGATCGTGTACGCGTCCAGCAGTGCCTGGGTCGGGTGCTCGTGGGTCCCGTCACCGGCGTTGAGCACGCTGCCGGTGACCCAGTTGGCCAGGCGGTGCGGCGCACCAGAGGCGGGGTGGCGGATGACGACCGCGTCGGCGCCCATGGCCTGCAGCGTCCAGGCGGTGTCCTTGAGGCTCTCGCCCTTCTCCACGCTGGAGCCCTTGGCCGAGAAGTTGATCACGTCGGCGCTCAGCCGCTTCGCGGCAGCCTCGAACGAGATCCGGGTCCGGGTGGAGTCCTCGTAGAAGAGGTTCACCACGGTACGGCCGCGCAGGGTGGGCAGCTTCTTGATCTCGCGGCCGGAGACGCTGGCCATCTCGGTGGCGATGTCGAGGATCTCGGTCGCCGTGGCCGCGTCCAGGTCGGCCGTCGACAGCAGGTGCTTCATCGGGTGCCGCCCTTCGCGCTGGTGGCCAGGACCACCTCGTCGTTCCCGTCGATCTCCACCAGCTTCACTTTGACCTGCTCGGACAGGGCGGTGGGGATGTTCTTGCCGACGTAGTCGGCGCGGATCGGCAGCTGCCGGTGTCCGCGGTCGACGAGCACGGCCAGCTGCACGGCCGCGGGGCGGCCGAGGTCGGACAGGGCGTCGAGGGCGGCCCGGATGGTGCGGCCGGAGAAGAGCACGTCGTCGACGAGGATGACCTTTCGTCCGTCGACGCCGCCCGCGGGCTCCTCGGTGCGCCCGACCGCGCGTACCGAGCTGCTGCGCAGGTCGTCGCGGTAGAGCGTGATGTCGAGGATGCCGACGGGCACCTGCACGCCTTCGAAGGCGTGGATGCGCTCGGCCAGGCGGCGGGCGATCGGGACCCCGCGGGTGGCGATGCCCATCAGCACCACGTCGGAGGCCCCGGAGGTCTTCTCGAGGATCTGGTGCGCGATGCGGTCCAGCACGCGGGAGACGTCCGCGGCGGAGATGACGATCTTCGTGGGAGCCGGCCCGGCCGGCTGCTGCACTGGAGCGTTCGACTCGTCTGTCGTTGGGCGCGCCAAGGCAGACCTCCTTCCCCGCCTCACCGGACGGGTCGTTAAAGGATGTCAATGTCATGATCGGCGTCGTGGCCGACGCCCATCTGATCAGTAAACTTAGCAGTGTGACGGCGGCCTATACGCGCGGGGGTGAGTCAATCCGCAGGTCATACCGTTGACACTGGCGGATCAGTTCAGTTGATCAAGCTACTCGGATGAGGTTGTCTCAACTTGTGGTCAACGAGCACTTGACCGCGTGTCTTCCGCGCCGTACCGTCACGCTGCGTAGCGATCGTCGGGGAACCCGCCCCGGCATATAGCTGGGAGTGTCGGAATGCCGTCTGATTACGCCAAGTCCCTCGGTGCGCGACTGCGCTCCATCCGCCAGCAGCAGGGCCTGTCCCTGCAGGGCGTGGAGGAGAAGTCGAACGGGCGTTGGAAGGCTGTCGTCGTCGGTTCGTACGAGCGCGGCGACCGTGCTGTCACGGTGTCCCGACTGGCCGAGCTGGCCGACTTCTACCGCGTGCCCGTCGGCGAGCTCCTGCCCGACGGCCCCGCCCCGCGCCAGGAGGCGACGAGCAAGATCGTCCTCGACCTGGAGCGGCTCTACGACGGCGCGAAGGAAGACCTCGCCTCGGTCGCCCGCTACGCGCGCGCCATCCAGCAGCAGCGCGGCGACTACAACGGCCGGGTGCTCTCCATCCGCGCCGTCGACCTGCAGGCGCTCGCGGTCTTCTACGACTGCACCCCCACCGAGCTGATCGAGCGCCTCGCCGACCACGGCGTGCTCGTGGCCGACCCGCGCGCGTTCTTCGCGAGCTGACACTCTCCCGCACCGACGAAAGCGGCCTTTCACCCCGGCAAGGGTGAAAGGCCGCTTTCGCGTTGAAAGGCTCAGTGGCGCGGCGAGTAGTCCGCGATGCGGCCGAGCAGGCCGTTGAGGAAGCGCGGCGAATCGTCGGTGGACAGCTCGCGGGCCAGTTCGACGGCCTCGGTGATGGCCACCGGGTCGTCGATCTCGGGCACGTACAGCAGCTCGTAGACCGCGATGCGGGCGAGGTTGCGGTCGACCACCGGCATCCGGTCGATCGTCCAGCCCTCGGCGAAGGTGGCGATCGTCTCGTCGATGCTGTCCAGGTGCTCGTTCACGCCCTCGGCCAGCGAGATCGCGTACGGCAGGTGCTCCGGGCGCGGCGCTTCCATGCGCTCCAGGTATGCCGCCAGCACGGTGCGCACCGGCAGGTCGCGCAGATCCGCCTCGTAAAGCACGTCGAGCGCCCGCTTGCGTGCCTTGCGGCGCGCGGACGACTGCGACTTCGGTGCCTCAGCCACGAGCAGTCCCCCGGACGGGCGACAGGCCCATCAGGACCGGCCCAGGTAACGGCCGTCGCGGGTGTCGACCTTGATCTTCTCGCCGTTCGTGATGAACAGCGGCACCTGCACGGTCGCGCCGGTCTCGATGGTGGCCGGCTTGGTGCCGCCGGTCGAGCGGTCGCCCTGCAGGCCCGGCTCGGTGTAGGTGATCTTGACCATCACGCTGGTCGGCAGCTCGACGTACAGCGGCACGCCGTCGTGGGTGGCGACGACCACCTCGGCCTCGGGCAGCAGGTAGTTCACGTTGTCGCCGACGGTCACGCCGCTGACGTGGATCTGGTCGTAGGTGTCCAGGTCCATGAAGACGAAGTCGTCGCCGTCGGCGTACAGGTACTGCATGGTGCGCTTGTCGACGTTCGCGGTCTCGACCTTGGTGCCGGCGTTGAACGTCTTGTCGACGACCTTGCCCGTGAGCACGTGCTTGAGGGTCGTCCGCACGAAAGCCGGACCCTTGCCGGGCTTCACGTGCTGGAACTCGACGACGGCCCAGAGCTCCTTGTCGAGGTTGAGCACCATGCCGTTCTTGAGGTCGTTCGTGCTAGCCACAGCTTGGCTCCCGTACATGATCAGATACTTGACAAAGAACAGACCTGACTACTTTACCGGCCCGTGATCTGTCCCCGGCCGCGCGGGTGGCCGGGGACACCGTGTGACGATCACCCGTCCCGGCCACCCGTCCCGAGCGGCCGCGCTAGCCGCGCGAGCATCTTGGTTGCTAGCCTCGCCGCCGTGCGGGTGCTGGTGGTGGAGGATGACCCTGAGGTGCGTGGGGTGGTCGTGACCGCCCTGCGCGCGGTCGGGTTCGCCGTCGACCAGGCGGCCGACTGGAGCCAGGCCGACGTGAACATGAGCGTCAACGACTACGACTGCCTGGTGCTGGACCGCATCCTGCCGGAGGGCGACTCCGCCGGGCAGCTGCGCCGCCGCCGCGAGGCCGGCCTCGGGGTGCCCGCCCTCATGCTGACCGCGCTCGACGACGTCACCGACCGGGTCGCCGGCTTCGAGGCCGGCGCCGACGACTACGTGGTCAAACCCTTCGTCGCCGCCGAACTCGTGCTCCGCGTCCGCGCCCTGTGCCGCCGCCGCGGCACCATGCTCCCCCCGGTGATGCGCGCCGGCGACGTCGAGGTCGACACCGCGCGCCGCGAGGTCCGCCGCGACGGCATCCTGCTCACCCTCACCCCCAAGGAGTTCTCCGTCCTGGAGATGCTCCTGGTCCGCCGCCCCGCCGTGGTCACCCGCGCCGACCTCTTCGAACACTGCTGGGACGAACAAGCCGACCCCACCTCAAACGTCGTAGACGTAGTAGTAGGCCAACTCCGCCGCAAACTAGGCGACCCCCCCGTCATCACCACCGTCCGCGGCACCGGCTACCGCGTCGACCTGGCCGGCCGCTGATGATCGCGACGATCTTGCGCGGCCGGTGGGTACGACACGCGCACACCCAACAAAACGGCAACAGTCCGCGCAAGATCATCGTGATCACGGGTGGGGTGGCGGGGTGAGGCGGGAGACGCGGCAGTTGCAGACTGCCGAGCGGCTGGCGGGGTTGCGGATGCGGTTGACCGCTCTGCTACTGGCGCTGAACATCATCGGGTTGGCGGGGATGGGAGCGGTGGCGCTGGTAGTCGACGAGCGGCAGCGGGCGGAGGCGGTGAGTGCCGATCTGCACCGCACGGCGGGGACCGCGGTGGCGCTGCTCTATTACGACTCGGGCGCGCTGCTGCTGGACAAGCTCTATGACAACGCGATCGCGCAGGGGTCGACGGCGGTTTATGTGTACGAGGCCGATCGTGCCGACGTCACGCTGGTCTTCGCGCACCCGGCCCGGCTGGCTGTCATCGCGCCGCCGAAGCTGCTCGGGCCTGCCCGGCAGGTGCGCGCCGGGGGCGGCGAGTTGAGCGAGGCGGTCCAGGACGAGCAGCAGGAGGTCGTGCACCTGCTCGCGGTACCGTTCCGGCACGCCGACACCGGGGCCATCGCGGGCACCGTGGTCGCGGTGGCCGATCCGGGGCCGGGAGAGGCCGCGCACCGGCGGCTGGCGGTCGCGCTGGTCGTCGGCGGGACCGCGTTCACGGTGATGACCTGCCTGGGCGGTTACCTGCTGGCCCGCCGCGGCACCCAGCCGATCGCCGACGCGCTCACCCAGCAGGAGCGGTTCGTCGCCGATGCGGCGCACGAGCTGCGCACCCCGCTGACGGTGATCCGGGCGGTGTCGGAGTCGGCGCTGAGCCTGCCCGCCCAGCAGCCGGACGCGCTGCGCCGGGTCATCGCGGCCACCGACCGGCTGACCGACGCGGTCGCCGCGCTGCTCACCCGGGCCCGGCTCGTCGCCGGGCTGCGTCACCTGGAGCGCCAGCGGTTCCGGCTGGACCAGCTCGCCGAGGAGGTGCTGGCCGACACGGTGCAGCCGCCGCACAGCGCCACGGCGTACACCCGGCCCGCGGTCGCCCTCGGTGACCCCACACTGGTCCGCATCGCCCTGCGCAATCTGATCCACAACGCGGTGCAGCACGGCCGGGACGCCGAGGCCCCGGCCACCATCACGCTGACCGTCGAACCGGGCACGGTCGTCATCCGCGACGCCGGTCCCGGCCCCGGCGCCGACGTGTCGGCCGCGGGTGAGCGCTTCCGGCCCGGCTCCCCCAACGGCACCGGCCTGGGCCTGGCCATCGCCCGCTGGGTCGCCGACCTCCACGACGGCTCCCTCACCCTGCGCACCGCCGATGGCGGCGGCACCGAGGCCACCCTCACCCTGCCGACCCCCTGACCCTGGTCAGGCGGGGGTGGGGCCGGCGCGAGTGCCGATGGGGGTGACGGCGAACCAGTGGCCGTCCTGGCCGTGGCCGTTGGCGTCGCCGGGCATGCGGTCGCCGGTGTAGCCGTAGAGGGGCCAGCCGGCGAGGGTGAGCTGCTTGGTGCCGTCGGGGCGGGTCAGGGTGCCGATGAGCTGGCGGTCGATGCCCTCGACGCGGATCGGGTCGGCGGCGGGCACGGGCAGCCACTGCTGGACGCAGGTGCCGGTGCAGGCGGAGCGGGACGGCCGGTTGGCGTCGAGCTCGCTGCGGTAGAGCACGTAACCCTGCGCGTCGATCACTATCCAGCCCAGCGTGTCCGAGCTGATGCCGAAGAGCGCGGGCTGCAGGTCGGAGGGCCGGCCCGGGGCGGGCGCCAGGGTGGGCTGCACGGTCACCTGGCCGCCGCTGCAGCCACCCAGTAGGGTCGCGACCAGCACAAACACGGCCGCCACCCGCTTACGGGCAGCCGGCCACGCCGTTTCCACCGGGTTACTCATGCAATCCTCACGCTCATCCGGGCAGGATAGGCGCACCCTACGTCGAGGAGGTCGGCTGTTGCGAGGGCCGTACGCACGGGTTGTCTCGATACTCGCGCTGCTCGCGCTGGTGTCGATGCCCGGCTGCGACGCGACAGCGGGCACCGCGGCGCCGCCGGACCGGCCGTGCGGGTTGAAGATCGCCGTCATCGGCCCGCTCAGCGGAGCCTCGGCGGATCTGGGCACCAACATCCGCGCCGGCGCCGCACTGGCGGTCGAGCAGTACAACGGGCGGCACTCCGACTGCCCGGTGACGCTGCAGGACTTCGACTCGCAGAGCGACCCGAAGCAGGCCACCGCGCTGGCGCAGCAGATCGTGGCCGACCCGAAGATCATGGGAGTGGTCGGGCCGGCCTTCTCCGGCGAGTCCGCGGCCGCCCTGCCGCTGTTCGACCAGGGTCTGGTCACCATCGTCAGCCCTTCGGCGACCCGTACCAACCTGAGCCAGCGCGGCTGGTCGACGTTCCATCGCCTGATCGGCAACGACGCCTCGCAGGGACCGGCGGCCGCCCGGTACATCGACACGGTGCTGCACGCCCGCAAGGCCTTCGTCATCGACGACACCGGGGCGTACGGCCGCGGCCTGGCCGACGAGGTCGCCGCGACGCTGTCCGGCAAGGTGGTGCAGCGGGCCGCGGTGCCGCCCCGCCAGGTCGACTTCTCCTCGGTGGTCAGCCAGATCCGCTCCGCCGGGGCCGACGTCGTCTTCTACGGCGGCTACTACTCGAGCGGCGGGGCCCTGCTCAAGGCGATGCGCGACGCGGGGCTGACCGCCACGTTCGTGGGCGGCGACGGGGTCAAGGACGCGGGCTTCGTCCGCGCCGCGGGCGTGCGCGCCGCCGAGGGTGCCGTCATCACCTGCGCCTGCCTGCCGCCCGAGCGGGCGTCCCGAGACTTCCCGGCGCACTACCGGGCCGGGTTCGGCAAGGACGCCGGAACCTACAGCGCCGAGGCGTACGACGCCGCGTCGATCTTCCTGGCCGGCTTCGAGGCCGGCCGCACCACCCGCCGCGACATGGAGGTCTTCGTCGACGCGTACGCCCAGGACGGCGTCACGGGCCTGCTGCAGTTCACCCCACAGGGTGAGCTCGTGGACTCCGCCATCGTGGTCTGGGCCTACCGGGTCGCCGACGGCACCGTCGTCGCCGATCGCGAGATCCCCCGCACCTGACCTGCCTGAGAGGAGACCGTCCCATGTCAGCGACCCTGCTCACGGACCTCCCCCCGCTCGCCGCCCCGGCGGAGCCCGCCTACGGCACCGCGCCGGACACGCCGACCATGCCCGCGGACGCCTCCCGGGCCGAGATGGCGCCGCTGGACCGCGCCCTGTCACAGGCCCCGCTGGGGGCGTTCCCGCTGCTCGAAGCGGCCTTCGGCTGGCAGGAGCTGCGACCGTCCGGCTGGCACCGGCCCGCGGCGTCGACCGCCATCGCGCAGACCTCCTCCCCCGCCGCGGCCGCCCGGCTGGCCAGCCTGTTGTCCACACTGACCTGGGCGAACGTGGTCCGCACCGAGCGAGACGGGTTGCGCGTCGAGGTGTCCGCGGGCGCGTACAACCGGATCACCCGGGCGCTCACCGGGGCCTGGCGCAGCCGCACCCAGCTGCTGGCCGCCGCCCCCGGCGTGCCGGACTCGCGGCAGGCGGCGCTGGGGGTGTGGCGGATGGCGATGCTCACCGGCGGCGTCGACGCGCACGCCGGACAGCTCACGGTGCGCGCCGGCTCCCCCGCGGCGGCCCAGACGCTGGTCGCCGCGGCCGCCCTGCTCGGCATGCCCGCCGTCGCCGACCGCCCCCGCGAGGGCGGCCACCCGGTCCGCGTCACCGGCCGCGCCCAGGTCTACCAACTCCTCACCGAAGCCACCGGCCAGCGCTGACCCCGGGGTCAGTCGGTGAGGCGGTGGAAGAGGTGTTCCAGGGCCAGGCGGTAGCCGTCGACGCCGAGGCCGGCGATGACGCCGGTGGCGACGGCGGAGACGACCGAGTGGTGGCGGAACTCCTCGCGGGTGTGGATGTTCGAGATGTGGACCTCGATCAGGGGGGCGTTGAGCATCGCGCAGGCGTCGCGGACGGCGTAGGAGTAATGGCTCCACGCGCCGGGGTTGAGGACCACCGCGGCGTGCTCGTCGGCGGCCTGGTGCAGCCAGCCGACCAGCTCGCCCTCCAGGTCGGTCTGGCGGCACTCGACGTCCAGGCCGAGCAGCGCGCCCGTCTTCTCGCACAGCTCCACCAGCGACGCGTACGTGGTGACGCCGTACACGTCGACCTGGCGGGTGCCGAGCCGGCCGAGGTTGACCCCGTTGAGCACGTACACCTTCATGGCGGTCTCCTTCAGGAGGCGATGGCCCGGTAGGCCTCGGCCAGCAGCGCCTCGTCGTCGATCGGCACGGTGACGGGCCGGGCGATCCCGTTCAGCAGCACGAAGCGCAGCGCCCTGCCGCGGGCCTTCTTGTCCACCGACATGGTGGCGCGCAGGTCGTCCCAGGCGTCGGCGGGATAGGACACCGGCAGGCCCAGCGAGCGCAGGATGGCGGCGTGGCGGGCGGCGGAGGCCTCGTCGAGGCGGCCGGTGAGCACGCCGAGCCGGGCGGCGTACACCAGGCCGACGCTCACCGCGTGCCCGTGCGACCAGCGGTACTGCTCGCGCCGCTCGATGGCGTGGCCGAGGGTGTGGCCGTAGTTGAGGATCTCGCGCAGGCCGGACTCGCGCAGGTCCTCGCCGACCACGTGGGCCTTCACCGCGATCTTGCGTTCGATCAGCTCGCGCAGCACCGGCCCGGCCGGGTCGACGGCCGCCGCGGGGTCGGCTTCGACCAGGTCGAGGATCACCGGGTCGGCGATGAAGCCGCCCTTGACCACCTCGGCCATCCCGGCCAGCAGCTGCGCGGTCGGCAGGGTGGCCAGCGCCTCGGTGGCGCAGAGCACCCCGGCGGGCGGGTAGAACGCGCCGACCAGGTTCTTGCCCGCGGCGGTGTTCACCCCGGTCTTGCCGCCCACGGCCGCGTCGACCATGCCGTTGATGCTGGTGGACACCGGCACCCAGCGCACCCCGCGCAGCCAGCAGGCGGCGACGAAGCCGGCCAGGTCGGTGACCGCACCGCCGCCGACCCCGACCACCACGTCGTTGCGGGTGAACGAGGCCCGGCCCAGCTCGTCCCAGCAGCGCTCGGCGACCGCGACGGTCTTGCCGGCCTCGGCGTCGGGCACCTCGATCATCACGGGCTGGATCCGCGCGTCGACCAGGTGTGCGGCGGCCTGCTCGGCGTACGCCCGCACCGGCGGCGCGTACAGCACCGCGGCCCGGTCGGCGCCGGCGACCAGGGCGGGCAGCTCGGCGAGCACGCCGGGGCCGACCAGCACCTCGTATGGCTGGTCGCCGCCCACGGCGATCCGGGTCAGCTCGGACATGTCAGCCCTTCAGCAGCTCGACGAGCTCGGCGGTGATCTCCTCCGGGGTGCGCCCGTCGGTGACCACGGTGTGCACGGCGACCTGCTGGTAGAGCGGCCGCCGCTGGTCGAGCAGGAAGCGCAGGGTGGCCCGCGGGTTGAAGTTCAGCAGCGGCCGGCCCTGGCCCAGCCCGACCCGCGACGCCGCGTCGGACAGGTCCACGCTCAGGTAGACCACGGTGTGCCCGGCCAGCAGCGCCCGGTTGTCCTCGGCGAGCACCACGCCGCCGCCCAGCGCCAGCACGCCTTCGTGCTCGGCCAGCGCGGCGGCGACCGCGGCCGTCTCCATGGCCCGGAAGTGCGGCTCGCCCTCGTCGATGAAGATCTCCGAGATGGGCTTGCCGGCGATGGCCTCCACGTCGGCGTCGGTGTCGCGGAACGGCACCCCGTAGGCCTGCGCCAGCAGCCGCCCGACGGTGGACTTGCCCGCCCCGGGCGCGCCGACCAGGACGCACAACGGCTTGCTCACGGTCTTTCCCCTCCCCGGTCCCGCCACGGCGCGAACCCGGTGGTCGCTCAGCGGATCAGCAGGTTGTCCAGGTAGCCGGCGAGGTTGCGGCGGATCTCGGTGACCGAGTCGCCGCCGAACTTCTCCGTCGCCGCCTCGGCCAGCACCAGCGCCATCATCGCCTCGGCGACGACCGCCGCCGCGGGCACCGCGCACACGTCGGAGCGCTGGTTGATGGCGGTGGCGACCTCGCCGGTGACCACGTCCACCGTGGACAGCGCGCGGTTCAGCGACGAGATCGGCTTCATCGCGGCGCGCACCCGCAGCGGCTCACCCGAGGTCATGCCGCCCTCCAGGCCGCCGGCCCGGTCGGTGATCCGCTTCACGCCGTCGGGCGTCGGCACGATCTCGTCGTGCGCCACCGAGCCGCGCGAGCGGGCCTGGGTGAACGCGTCGCCGATCTCCACGCCCTTGATGGCCTGGATGGACATGAGCGCGGTGGCGATGCGGGCGTCGAGCTTGCGGTCCCACTGGGTGTGCGTGCCCAGGCCCGGCGGCACGCCGTAGACGAGCACCTCGACGATGCCGCCGAGGGTGTCGGCGTCGCGCTTGGCCGCGTCGACCTCGGCGACCATGCGCTCGCTGGCCTGCGGGTCCAGGCAGCGCAGCGGGTCGGCGTCGATGCGCTCGGTGTCGCCGGGCACCGGCACCAGGCCGGACTTGGCGACCACGGAACCGAGTTCCACGACGTGGGACAGCACGTCCATGCCCAGCGCCTGCTTGATCAGGGCCTTGGCCACGGTGCCGACGGCGACGCGGGCCGCGGTCTCCCGGGCGCTGGCGCGCTCCAGGATCGGCCGGGCGTCGTCGTGGCCGTACTTCTGCATGCCCGCCAGGTCCGCGTGGCCGGGCCGGGGTCGGGTCAGCGGGGCGTTGCGGGCTTGTGCGGCCAGCAGGTCCGGGTCGACCGGGTCGGCGGACATCACGGTCTGCCACTTGGGCCACTCGGAGTTGCCGACCTGGATCGCAACCGGGCTGCCCAGGGTGCGCCCGTGGCGTACGCCGCCGAGGATCGTCACCACGTCCTGCTCGAAGGCCATCCGCGCACCGCGGCCGTAGCCGAGGCGGCGCCGGGCCAGCTCGTGGCCGATCTCGTCACTGGTGATCTCGATTCCGGCGGGCACTCCGTCGAGCACGGCGACCAGCGCCTGCCCGTGCGACTCCCCTGCGGTCAGCCAACGCAACACGATCACCAGTCTGTCACGGCGCACCGGGTGGACGCCCGGCACGCCCCGCCGGTGCCACCAGACGGGACGCAGGTCACGTGAGCTGCATCCGGTCCGTCCCACGGTTCGGTCACTTCAGTTTGATCGTGACTGGTTCGCTGCGGTCGCTGCCGACGCGGGCCACGATCTCGTACGGGCCGACCGCCGGCGACGGCCCGGCCGGCACCCGGCGGCCCTTCTTCACGCAGGTGTTGCTGCTCTTGCCGTTCCAGGTCACGGTGTAGGTGCGGGACTGGCCAGGCCCGAAACGCACCACCTGGTTGCCGTGCAGCGGGCCGCAGTCGTCGGACGACCACACCTTCTCCCCGTCGCGCAGCAACTGGAGTTCCTGGAGGTCGGCGCCGACGTCGCGGGTGCACGAGCGCTTCGACGTGTTCTGCACCTTGAGCGTGATGTTGAGCGGGCTCTTGCGGGCCACGGTCGTCTTCGCGGGCGCGGCGGTGACCTTCAGCTCGTCGTCGGTGCACAGTTTCTTGTCCACGCCGGTGGTCTTGGGCGCGGCCCCGGCCTGCTCGGCGTAGCGCACCCGGTAGATCTTCGACTTGGCCGCGTACGGCCCATCCTTGACGTCGTCGGGGTAGAGGGCGCTGAAGTACAGCCCGTCCGCGCCCGCGGCGAGCCCGGCGACGGTGGACTTGCCGTTGCCGTTGTACTCGATCAGCGTCTTGGGCCCGGTGGCCTTGCCCTTGTCGTCGAAGGCGAACATCACGATGCGCTTGCCGCGCACCTGCGGGCCGGAGGCGTAGGTGGGACCGCTCTCGGAGACGTAGGCGTTGCCGTACACCTCCTTCGGGAAACCCGCGCCCTGGCCGCCCTCCTCCTGCACGAAGGTGATGCCGACCGGGGCGTGCGCGACCGTCCAGTTGTAGAGCGCTTTGTTCTTCATCGCGCTGTCGCCGACGTACCAGCCGAAGTCGGTGCCCCGGGTGACGCGGGCGAACCGGTCCATGGACGGGCCGTTCTCCACCGAGTAGTGCTGGCCGTCGGCGGCCCGCCACGCGCCGCCGAACGGGTTGCGGAAGCCGAGCGCGTAGATGTAGTCCTTGGCCTTGATCCCGTCCTCGGCGTCGTAGAACGGGTTGTCCTCGGGCGCGCTGCCGTCCAGGTTGACCCGCAGCACCTTGCCCCGGAACGAGTTCTTGTCCTTGGCCGTCTTGGGCTCGAAGGCGTCGGCGACGTGCACGTACAGCTTGCCGTCCGGGCCGATGGTGAGGTTGGAGATCTGGTGCGAGGCCACCATGTCCTCGCCCTTCATGTCCAGGATGGTCTTCACGCCGGTGGCGGTCGTGCCGTCGTCCGAGCTGGTCAGCCGGACCACCTTCGGATAGAGCTTGCTGCCCGCCTTGTAGACCATCGAGGCGAACAGGTCGCCGGACTGCGGCTCCACCACGATCCCGCCCAGCCCCAGCTCGCCGTCACCGGGGAACTTGTCGGTCGGGTCGAAGTTCAGCAGATCCTTGGCGTACGTCGCGACGCTGAAGTCGCCGCGGACCACCTTGATCTGGCCGTAGAGCTCGTTGACGTAGAAGCGCGGGGCGTCGGGGGTGTTCGGGTGGGCGGCGGCCATCGCGATGCCGACGGGCAGCGCGAACCCGGAGGCGACCTCCTCGACCACGTAGCCGTCCTGCAGGGCGCGCCACTGCGGCGCGCCGGGCAGCGGCTCCAGCTGCACGTCGGTCTGGAAGGTACGGACCGAGTACGGGCTCCACTGCGTGGCCGGGTCCGCCGAGGACGAGCGGAAGCGCGAGCGCACCTCGAAGGTGCGGCCGGGCGGCAGCTCCGCCTTGCCGGCCAGCGCGCCGGTGAACTTGCCGTTGCCCAGGTGGGTGTGCAGACGGGCGGCGCCGTGCACACACTCGGCGGTCCACACCCGCTCCACCGGTTCGGGAGCGGCCGACCAGATCTCCCAGTCGCTGCAGGCGTGCTCGTCGCGCACGTCCGGGTCGGCGAACGGCTGCGCCTCCATGTGCACGTCCGCGCCGTTGAGCAGCTGCCCGTCCGCGGACGGCTCGCTGATCTCGGGGGCGAGCGGCGGGATCGACGCCATCGCGGCCGGGCTCGCCGGGCTCACGAACGACAGCAGCCCGGCGACCGCGATCACCACGATGGCGAGCGCCACCTCACCGGCCACGGCGACCCTGCGCGCGCTCATTCTCGTTCCCCCGGCTGGCTCGACTACGGACAACCGCGCCAGAGTATCGAGGAAAATCGGATATTAAGGACTAAACACGCTGATATCACTAGTATGCGCACGGCCACCGTCGCTTCGCGGTCCGGTGGCCGTGCGCGCCGGGTCAGGACCGGTGCAGCGTGCGGGCCAGCACGCCCAGGTCTGGGTTGTCGGTGAAGAAGCCGTCCACGCCCGCGGCCAGGTACGCCGCCAGCTCGTCGAGGATCCGGCCGTACTCGGTGGGCACCGCCCCGTTGCGCAGGTTCACCGGCAGGAACTGGTTCTCCGCGCGGAAGGTGTACGGGTGCACCTTGAGGCCCTCGCGGTGCGCGTCGGCGACCAGCGAGGTCGGCGCCGCCAGCGAGCCGTCGGCCGCCCGCGGGATGACCAGGCCCTTCTCCGGCCCGATCCCGTTGACCACGTCGGCCAGCCCGGCCAGGCCCGCCGGGCTCAGGTACTCGGCGTACGAGCGCGGGTCGTTGAACGGGTTGCCCGCGCCGGCCAGGAAGACCAGCGGCGCCTTGACCCGGTGCACCGAGCGCAGCTCGCGCAGGTTCGCCGCCTCGAAGGACTGCACGAACACCGGTGCGTCCCGGCGGTCCAGGCCGTCCCGGCGCAGCGCCGCCACCAGCGGGCGCTCCAGCGGCAGCCCGATGTTCTGGAAGTAGGTCGGGTGCTTGGTCTCCGGGTAGACGCCAATCTCGCGGCGCAGCTCCTTGGACAGCCGCTCGCGCAGCTGCAGCACCTCGGTGAAGGTCGGCACCTCGAACAGCCCGTTGTAGATGGTGCTGCGCTGGCGCACCGCGGGCAGCCGCTCCACCGCCCGCAGCGTCTTCAGCTCGGCGAGGGTGAAGTCCTCGGTGAACCAGCCGGTCACCGTCACGCCGTCGATCGTCTTGGCGACCCGGCGGCTCGCGAACTCGGGCCGCGCGGCGACGTCGGTGGTCCCCGAGATCTCGTTCTCGTGCCGGGCCACCAGCACACCGTCGCGGGTGCTGACGAGGTCGGGCTCGATGAAGTCGGCGCCCATCCGGGCCGCCAGCTCGTACGAGGCGAGGGTGTGCTCGGGCCGGTAGCCGCTGGCGCCCCGGTGCCCGACCACCAGCGGACGGCCCCGGTCATGGTCACGCATCGGCCCATTGTCACGGTCGTCGCCGGACGCCCACGCGGGCACGCCGATGAGGGCGGGCGTCGCCACCGCGGCGCTCAGCGCCCCGGCGAGGAAAAGGTCACGTCGGTCCATCGTCTACTCCTCCATGCACAGTTGCGTCGGGAGGAGTCCAGCGGCCGCGGGCAGCCGGTGATCGACGGTGCGGTGACATCCGGGCGAATTCACCGCGATGTCACCGCACCGATGCCGCCTAATCGCACGAGTTGCGGGCCAGCACCTTGTTGCGCACCGCGGTGGCGTTGTCCTGGCAGAACTGCGCGTACGTCGAAGAGAAGGCCGAGTTGCGCTGCTGGTCGACGGCGACGAAGAAATACCAGTCCGCCTTCGTCGGCTGGGCCGCGCCCGCCAGCGCCGCCCGCCCGGGGTTGTTGATCGGCGTGGGCAGGAACAGCACGTTGTGGTTGTACGGGTTGTTCTTGTCGTTCATCTCGGCGGTGGTCATCTTCCCCGACTCCTTGGTCGGCTTGCCCTTCACCTCGAACCAGTAGTTGATCGTCACGTCCATCTCGAGGCAGGTGCAGACGCCCGTCTTGGGCCTGAAGATCCGGTTGTAGGCGACCCGGGCCACCTTCGGCAGGTCGGCCAGGGTGCCCGACTCCGCCTGGGCCAGCGAGGCGATGATCAGCATCTCGTATGGGGCGACCTTCAGCCCGGCACGCACCGTGTCGGCGAACTTCAGCTCGGCGGTGACGGCCAGGAAGCGCTGCACCATCAGCTCCAGCGCGGACTGCGCGGTGACGTCCGGCGGGAACTCGTAGGTGTCCGGGAACAGGAAACCCTCGACCGACCTGGTGACCTTCCGGTCGCCCCGGTCGAACCAGGACTCCGGGACGCCCAGCTTCACCGGATCCTTGCCCGCGGACTTGAACTCCGCCTCCGGGATGCCCAGCTTCTCCGCCAGCAGCTTGTAGATCTTGAACGAGGAGAGCCCCTCGGGGATGGTGATCCCCTTGACGACGCGCTTGGCCGGATCGAGCAGCATCGTGATGGCGTCGGCCGCGCTGAGCCGCACCCGCAACCGGTAGTGGCCCGGCTGGATCTTCGCGGCCTTCGGGTTGTCCTCCCACGCGTCGAGGAATGCCTGCTCGCTGGCGATCACGTCCTTGGCCTTCAGCAGCTTGGCCATCTGGACGCCGGACGCCCGCTCCGGGATCTCCAGCGTCACCTCGGCCGTGCCGGCCGTGGAGGTGTAATCCGGCGTGCCGAACAATCCCTTGAGCTTGTCGTAGCCGAGATACAACCCGGCCCCAGCGCCGCCGAGCAGCAGGAGCGTCAGGACCACGGCCAGACCGGTCCGGCCACGGCGGCGCTTGCGGCGCCGGCGGCTCGGCTGATGCTCAGGCCGGCGTGGCCGGCGCGGTTCGTGCTCATCGCCGAACGCGAGAAAGAACTCTTCCGTCACCGGTCTGCCTCCCCAGGGTCGCACCGACCCGGACAGGCTAACGGCGGCGCGCGTCCCGCAGTGCCCCGCGCATCGCCTCGACGGGTGCGGCAACGCCCGTGAACTGCTCGAACTGCCCCAGAGCCTGATTCAGCAGAAGATCCAATCCGGACACGATCCGGTTTCCGGCCCGCTGCGCCGAGGCGGCCAGCGGGGTGGGCCACGGGTCGTAGAGCGCGTCGAACAGCACCGTCTTGGGCCGCCACGGCACCTGGAGGTGGTCGGCGACGCCCTTGGGCACGGTCGAGATCACCACGTCGGCGCCGGCGCACTCCTCCGCCGCCGCCCAGCCCGCGCCGGTCAGCGGCACGCCGAGCGCGTCGGCCACGGGCCGCAGCTCGTCGATCGCCTCGGCCCGGCGGGCGTACACGATCACGGACTCGGCTCCGAGCTGTGCCGCCGCCGCGACGGCGGCCCGCGCGGTGCCGCCCGCGCCGAGCACGGCGACCCGCGACACCGCGGTGATGCCCGCCTCGCGCAGCGCCGCGACCATGCCCGGCACGTCGGTGTTGTCCGCCCGCCAGCTGCCGTCCGGCTGGTGGACCAGCGTGTTCGCGGCCCCGACCGCGGCGGCGACCGGGCTGACCGCCGTCGCGACGGCCAGCCCCACCTCCTTGAGCGGCATGGTCAGCGACAGACCGGCCCACTCGGCGTCCAGGCCCGCCACGAAGGCGGGCAGGTCGGCCTCGGCACACTCGATCGCGGTGTACGACCAGCCGGTCAGTCCCGCCGCCGCGTAGCCCGCGTTGTGCAGGACGGGCGACAGCGAGTGGCTGACCGGCTTGCCGAGGACCGCGGCCTGCATCAGCAGGAGCTCCGCGGCAGCACCTTGTTCTTCACGGCCGTCTGGTTGTCCTTGCAGAACTGGGTGTGCGTCGCCGAGAAGGCCGAGTGGCCCTGCAGGTCGATGGCCACGAAGTAGATCCAGTCGCCCTTCGGCGGGTCCGCCGCGCCCTCCAGCGCCAGCTTGCCCGGGTTGTTGATCGGGGTGGGCGGCAGGCCCTTGGCGTTGCGGTTGTACGGGTTCTTCGTGTCGGTCAGCTCGGCCTGGCTCAGCTCACTGGAGTGCACGGGCGGCTTGCCCGCGATCTCTCGCGAGTAGTTGACGGTCACGTCGAACTGCAGGCAGTGGCAGGTGCCGATCTCGGCGACGGCCTTCTCGCTGAACACGCGGTTGTAGGACACCCGGGCCACCTTGCCGAGGTCGTCGGCGTTGCCCGCCTCGGCTTGGGCCAGCGACGCCACGATCAGCGCCTGGTACGGCGAGATGTTCAGCGTGGCGGCCTTCTCGGCGTAGCCCATGTCCCCGGTGACCTTGATGAACCGCTCGACCATCATCGCCAGGGCCGACTTCGCTGTCACGTTCTTCGGGAACTCGTAGGTGTCCGGGAACAGGAAGCCCTCGATCGAGCGGCTCTCCTTCTTGCCGTCCTCCCGCTTGAACCACCACGCGGGCACGCCCAGCGCGATCGGGTCCTTCGCCGCGGCCTTGAAGTCGGCCTCCGGGATGCCCAGCTTCTCCGAGAGCAGCTTGAAGATCTTGAACGAGGACAGGCCTTCGGCGATGAGGATGCCGTTGACCATGCGGTTCTTGGTGTCGAGCAGCATCGTGATCGCGTCGGCGGCACTGATCTGCACGCGCAGCTTGTAGAGGCCGGGCTGGATCTTCTTGGCGTCGGGGTTGCTCTCCCACGCCTCGATGAACGCCTGCTCGCTCTTGATCACGTCCTCGGTCTTGAGCACCTTGGCCATGTCCAGCCCTCGGGAGCCCTGCTTGATCTCCACCTCGACCTCGGCGGAGGATGCCGCGCTGGTGTAGTCGGGGGTGACCAGGAAGTTCTTGATCTTGTCGTAGCCCAGGTACGCACCGCCGGCCAGGCCGCCCAGCAGGAACAGGGTGAGGAAGAGCGCGAGGAAGGAGCGGCCGCGGCCGCGCTTCTTCTTCTTTTTCTTCTTCTTGTTGTTGTTCCGGCCACGGTTGTTGTCCACCCCGTGCCGACGCCGCTGTTGGCCGCGTTCGGGGTGCTCCTCGAACGACAGGAAAAGCTCGTCAGTCATCGGTGCCCTCTCGCGTACGGGTCGCCATCGGCGGCTACGTTACACGTGAAGGGTTTTGCACACCCCCGGGCGGACGGGGGGTTTTCAGCTTCCACCCAGGATCTAACGGGCGCATTCGGACAAGACGGGCGGCTCAACAAGAGCTCTGCTTGAGCACCTTGTTCTTCACGGCCGTCTCGTTGTCCTGGCAGAACTCCTCGAACGTCTCCGAGAACGCGGAGTGGCCCGCCTTGTCGGTCGCCACGAAGTAGTACCAATCACCCTTCGGCGGCGACATCGCGCCTTCCAGCGCGGCCTTGCCCGGGTTGTTGATCGGAGTGGGGATCATCCCCTCGGCGTTGCGGCCATACGGGTTCTTCGGGTCGGTCAGCTCGTCGTGGGTCAGCCCGCTGGACGGTTTGGGATCCTTGCCGGCCAGCTCTCGCGAGTAGTTCACGGTCACGTCGAACTGGAAGCAGGCACAGGTCAGGTCCGGGATCCGCTTGTAGACCCGGTTGTAGGCGACCCGGGCCACCTTGCCGAAGTCGTCGGCGTTGCCCGCCTCGGCCTGGGCGAGGGAGGCCACGATCAGCGCCTCGTACGGCGCGATCCCGCCGAGCTGCGCCGGGACGGTCTCCGCGAAGCCCATGCTGCCGGTGACCGTGAGGAAGCGGTTGACCATGACCCGCAGGATGCCGTCCGCGGTGGCGTTCGGGGCGAACTCGTAGGTGTCGGGGAACAGGAAGCCCTCGACCGACTTCGCGACCTTCTTGTCGTCGGTGCGGTTGAACCACCAGTCGGGCACCCCGAGCGCGATGGGGTCCTCGGCGGCGGCCTTGAAGTCGGCCTCGGGAATACCCGTCTTGGTCGCCAGCAGCTTGAACACCCGGAACGAGCTCAGCCCCTCCGGGATGGTGATCCCGTTGACGATCCGGTTCTTCAGATCCAGCAGGCGCAGCACCGCGTCTTTCGCGCTCATGTGGGTGCGCATCTTGTAGAAGCCCGGCTGGATGCGCAGCGCGTCCGGATTGCGCTCACCGGCCTCGACGAAGGCCTTCTCGCTGGCGATGACGCCGGCCGCCTTCAGCGTGCGCGCTATGTCGGCCTGGGTGTCGCCGCTCTTGATCTCGACCTGCACCTCGGTGCCGTCGGCCGAGGTCTCCCAGTCGGAGGTGCCCAGCGCCCCGCTGATCTTCTGATACGCCACCAGGGCGCCGATGCCCAGCGCCCCGAGCAGCACCAAGGCCAGGCCCATGGCGAGCACGGACCGCATCCAACCGAACCGCCTGCGTTGACGACTGGCCTCGCCCGGCGGGGTCTCCGGCCGGGGATCTTCGTCGTGGTCGTCGTCGAAAGCACGGTCCAGTTCGTCGATCATCCTGCTCGCCTTCGCTGCGCGTCGAGCCAACCCTGCAGGATCTCCACCGCCGCCGCCTGGTCGACGACGGCACGCTGCCGCTTGCCCCGGACACCGCGGTCGGCGAGCCGCCGGGTGGCCGTGACGGTGGACATCCTCTCGTCAGCGAGCACCACCGGCACCGGCGCGATAAGACCGGCCAGGGCGTCGGCGTATGCCCTCACGTGCTTGGCGGCCGGCCCCTCGACCCCGGCGAGGTTGATGGGCAGGCCCACCACCACCTCCACCGTGCCATGGTCCGCCACCAGGCGCGCGATCTCCACCATATCAGCCGAAATGTCAGAATCATCCGGTTTGGCCTGTCGTGCCACCGTGACCAGCGGCGTTGCCAAAATCCCATCCGGATCGCACACCGCCACCCCGATCCGCACCGTGCCCACGTCGACACCCAGCCGCACCCCACGGGTCCACGTCATGACTTTCCCTCCACACGAAAAGACCGGAGCCCCGCCCGCTGCCGCAAAGGCAGGGGCGGAGCTCCGGAGGAACAGCTCGGATCAGCGGCTCTGCACCGCGTTCTGCACCGCGGCCAGCAGGTGCGGAGCCTGGTCGGCGGGCACGCCGCCACCCTGCGCCAGGTCGGCGTTGCCGCCGCCCCGGCCCGACAGCGCACCCTTGACCAGGTCCTGCGCGGACACGCCGCGCGACTTGGCGGCCTCGTTGACCGCCACGATCAGCGACGCCTTGCCGTTGGCCCGCGAGGCCACCGCGACCACCGCGGGACGGTCCGCCGGGAAGCGGCCGCGCACCTCCTGCGCCAGCGTGCGCACGTCGTTGACCGCCGCGCCCTCCGGCGCCTCGGTGCCGACGTAGGCCACGCCGCCCAGGTCGAGCGCGCCCTCGGCCAGCGCCGCCGCCCCGCCGAGCACCAGCTGCGCGCGCATCTTCTCCAGCTCGCGCTCCGCGTCGCGCAGCTGCGCCACGGTCTGCTCGACCCGGTCGGCGACCTGCTCGCTGGGCACCCGGTACAGCTCGGCCAGGCGCGACACCAGTAGGTGCTCCTTGGCCAGGTGCCGGAACGCGTCCATGCCGACCAGCGCGTCGACCCGGCGCACCCCGGAGCCGATCGACCCCTCCGACAGGATCTTCACCAGGCCCAGCTGGCCCGAGCGGGCCGCGTGGGTGCCGCCGCACAGCTCGCGGGCGTACTCGCCGACCTCGACGACACGCACGTACTCGCCGTACTTCTCGCCGAACAGCGCCATCGCGCCCAGCCGCTTGGCCTCGGCCTGCGAGGTGACGAACGCGCGCACCTCCAGGTCGCTCATCAGCACCTCGTTGACCTGCTGCTCGACGTCGTGCAGCACGCTGGCCGGCACCGCGCCGGGGGTGTTGAAGTCGAACCGCAGCCGGCCCGGCGCGTTCAGCGAACCCGCCTGGGTCGCCGACTCGCCGAGGAAGTTGCGCATGGTCTGGTGCACCAGGTGGGTCGCGGTGTGCGCGCGGGAGATCGCCCGTCGGCGCTCCACGTCGATCTGCGCGTAACCGGCCTCGCCGGAGCGGACCTCGCCCTCCAGCACCCGCGCCTTGTGCACGATCAGGCCCGGCAGCGGCTGCTGCACGTCGAGCACCTCGACCTTGCCGCCGCCGACCGTGATGAGGCCCAGGTCGGGCAGCTGGCCGCCGCCCTCGGCGTAGAACGGGGTGACGTCGAGCACGACCTCGACGAGCTCGCCCTCGCCCGCGGACGTGATCAGGCCGCCGCTGCCGATCAGCGCGCGCACCTTCGACTCGCGCGACACCTCGGCGTAGCCGGTGAACTCCACCGCGCCACCCGCGTCCAGCGCGCCCCGGTACGCCGACAGGTCGGCGTGACCCGTCTTGCGCGCCTGCGCGTCGGCCTTGGCCCGCTTGCGCTGCTCGGTCATGAGCCGCTTGAACCCGTCGGTGTCCACCGACAGGCCCTGCTCGGCCGCGATCTCCAGGGTCAGGTCGATCGGGAAGCCGTACGTGTCGTGCAGCTGGAACGCCTTGTCACCCGCGAGGGACTTCCCGCCGGCCTTCTTGGTGTCCGCCACCGCGACGTCGAGGATCGTGGTGCCCGCGCGCAGCGTCGTGCGGAAGGCCTCCTCCTCGGCGTAGGCGTACTGCGAGATGCGGCCGAAGTCGGTCGCGATCTCCGGGTACGACGGCGACATGCTGTCGCGCGCCACCGGCAGCAGCTCCGGCAGGGCCGGGTCCTCGTAGCCCAGCAGGCGCATCGCCCGGATTGCCCGGCGCATGATGCGGCGCAGCACGTAGCCGCGGCCCTCGTTGGAGGGCGTCACGCCGTCGCCGATCAGCATCAGCGAGGTGCGCACGTGGTCGGCGATGACGCGCAGCCGCACGTCGTCGGGGTGCGACTCGGCCGCCGTGGTGGTGTGGCTGACGTTGTAGCGCTTGCCGGTCAGCTCGCACGCCTTGTCGATCAGCGGGCGGACCTCGTCGATCTCGTAGAGGTTGTCGACGCCCTGCATGATCGAGGCCATCCGCTCCAGGCCCATGCCGGTGTCGATGTTCTGCGCCGGCAGGTCGCCCAGGATCGGGTAGTTCTCCTTGTCGGTGCCCGGACCCCGCTCGTACTGCATGAAGACGTTGTTCCAGACCTCCATGTAGCGGTCCTCGTCGACCTCCGGACCGCCCTCGCGGCCGTACGCCGGACCGCGGTCGATGTAGATCTCCGAACACGGGCCGCACGGCCCCGGGATGCCCATGGACCAGAAGTTGTCCGCCTTGCCGCGGCGCACGATGCGCTCCGCGGGCAGGCCGACCGCGCGCCAGTAGCCGATCGACTCGTCGTCGTCGAGATACACCGTCGCCCAGATCTTTGCCTGGTCGATGCCGAACCCGCCCTGATCCAGCGGCTTGGTCATCAGGTCCCAGGAGAGGCGGATCGCCTCCTCCTTGAAGTAGTCACCGAAGGAGAAATTGCCGTTCATCTGGAAGAACGTGCCGTGCCGGGAGGTCTTGCCGACCTCGTCGATGTCCGGCGTCCGGATGCACTTCTGCACGCTGACCGCCCGCCGGAACGGCGGGGTCTGCTGGCCCAGGAAGTAGGGCACGAACTGCACCATGCCGGCGTTGACGAACAGCAGGTTCGGATCGTCGATGGCCGGCAGTGGAGCGCTCGGAACCACGGTGTGCCCGTTGGCCTCGAAGTGCGCCAGAAACCGTCGCTTGACTTCCGCGGTCCTCATCGCTGCTGCTCGCCTTCCTGCTGCTGCTTGAACTGGTAGAACTTGCTGCCGACGCCGTGCGCCCACGGCAGGTCGACGGGCTCGATCGAGACACCGTCCTCGAACGCCGCCAGGAGCTCGTCCTCGCGCTCGGCCATGCCGTCGCGGACGTCATCCATAAAGCTACGCACCGAGCCCGCGGCGTGACCAATGGATTCCTGGGCGGTCCCGGCCAGCCCGGCCGGGGTGAACTTGCGCGCCTGGCGGGTCACCAACCGCACCACCACGACGCCGACGCCGATGCCGACGCCGAGCCAGAGCAGCCTGCGGATCATGGCTCAGCCCCGCCGCGTGCGCTTGCGCGCCTTGAGCTCGTCACGCACCGACTTTGCCTCATCGGCTTCCTTGCGGGCCGCCGTGGCGCGCCGCACGCCGTAGGTGAACGCGGCCGCCTTCACCAGCGGGCTGGCCGCGGTCGCGGTGACCACGCTCACCAGGTTCGACACGTTGGCCGTGGTCGCCGCCAGGTGCTGGGTCATCACGTCGACCTTCGCCAGCTGCACGTTGACCCCGTCGAGCGTGACCTGGGTCTGGCCGAGCGTCGTGTTGACGTTGTCGACGGTCAGGTTCACGTTGTCCAGGATCGGCCCCGTGCGCTGGCTGACCTGCCGCAACGTCACCGTGGCGGCGTCGACGGTGTGCCGCAGCCGCAGGATCGGCACGGCAAGCACCAGCACCAGCATCGCGAACGCACCCGCCGCGATCAGCGCCGCGATCTCGCCTCCAGACATGCCACATCCTCCGCACGTCGCACTTTGTCCTGACGTGCAGACCCTACCGCCCGCCGCGGCGGCGCTCGCAGCAGCCGGGCTCAGCTCGCCGACGGTGTCGGGGCAGGACTCTCCGTCCCGGTCTCCTCGCCGGTCTCCTCGTCCGCCCCGGTCCCCTGCTCACCGTTCGGGTCCGCGGTGAACCGGATGCGGTCGTCGGCGACCGTGTTCTGCACCTTGATGGTCACCGCGGAGCCCGTGCAGGCATCCGGGTCACCCGCGGGCGGGGCGGCCGACGGGTCCGCGCTGGGCTCCGCCTCCGGCTCCTCGCTCGGGCCGATGGTGGGCCGGTTGCGCAGCAGGTTGGTGCAATCGGGCGTGGTGATCGGACGGACCCACAGGTCCAGCGTGAACTCGTCGCGCCGCCAGCAGGAGTACTTGCCCTGGGTGCCCTCGTCCAGCACGCAGCTGGCCACGTCCCAGCGGGCCCAGCCGGCGTCGGTGAGCGCCGTGGTGTACGCCTGCGTGGTCTCGTCGATCCCCTTCTCGGACTCCAGCGAGCGCTCGCGGTAGCGGCAGTCGATCAGGCACCACCGGCTGCCGTAGATGTTGTCGACGGTCTTGCCGGAGGTGACCGCCCACGACGGCACGTCCAGTGCGTCCAGGGTGGT
The DNA here is from genome assembly GCF_009720365.1 of Catellatospora paridis. GTDB lineage: Bacteria > Actinomycetota > Actinomycetes > Mycobacteriales > Micromonosporaceae > Catellatospora > Catellatospora paridis. The sequence goes on from NZ_ML769326.1 coordinate 75,503, forward strand.
CAGTACGGGGTCACGGGTCGCCGCGCGCAGCACGAAGTAGAACGGCAGCGCGCCCACGATCACGGCCACCAGCGCGATCAGCGTCCACATGCGCAGGCGCTGCTGCTCGCGCAGCTGCTTGCGCACCTCCGACCGGGCGCCGCGGATCACGTCGACGCCCGCGGCCAGCGGGGCCCGGCGGTCCCCTGGGGGCACCACGGCGTTGGGGTCCGGCGGGCGCACCGCGATCGGTTCGGGGCGGCCCGGCGGGCGTCCACCGGCGCCGGGGCCGGGGCCCGCCCCGGGACCGCCCGGCTTCGGGCCGGGTCCGGCGTGGGCGCCGGGCATCGGTCCTGCCATCGGCCCGGGACCGGCGTTGGGTCCGGCCTGCGGCGGCATGCCGCCGAGCGGGGCGGGGCCGCCCTGCGCGGGTCCGGCCGGCGGGACGGGCACG
>NZ_ML769327.1:0-51196 GCF_009720365.1 Catellatospora paridis
CGGCCCGGCTGCGCGGCGCGGGCAGCGCGGCGGCCCGCGAGGCCGGCCGGGCGTCGCTGACCGGCGCGCTGCGGCTGGGCCTGCGTGCCGGGGACCTCGGCTTGATCGCCGCGGCAGCGCTGGGGCTGGGTCCGCGTCCGAGCGCGGGTTCGCTGGCGAACGCCGCAGCGCACGGACCGGGCCAGGGTTCGCGTTCAGGCGCGTCGGGAACAGGGCCGCACGCGAGTGCCGGCATGCACACCATGCTGGTGCCGGTCGATCCGGTGCGGGTGGCCGCGCTGCGGGACGCCTGCGCGGCGCTGCCCCCCGCCGGATTGCCGCCGGAGCAGCACTCGGTCGCGGCGCGGCTCATGGCGCGCCTGGCCGACGAGCTGGGGCAGGCGGAACTGGCCGAGCGGGCGCTGGACCTGGCCCGCGCCGGTGGCGACCCGCGGGCCGTGGCGGAGGCGCTGCTGGCTGCGGGCGGTCGGCTGGACCAGGTGGTACGCGAGGCCGCCGCGCTGGGCGACGCCGAGCTGCAGGCGCGGGCGTACGACCTGGCGGCGGCCGACGCGGTGTGGCGGGGCGAGAAGAGCCGTGCCATGGCGCTGCTCGCCCAGACGGCGGCGCTGGGGGAGGGGCGTCCCACGGCACTGGTGCGCTGGTACGCGCTGCGGGCCGCAGCCGAGCTGGCCGCCCTGCGCGGCCGCCCCGATCCGGCGGCGGCCGACCGGGCGCTGGCCGCCGGGCAGCTCGTCGATCCGGCCGCGGCGGAGGCCGCCGATCGGGCGCTGCGGGGCTGGTCGGGCCCGGACGCCGGGTCGGGCGGGCTGACCACGCGGGAGCGGGAGGTGCTGGCGTGGGCACTGCGCGGAGCGCCTGCGAAGGAGATCGCGAGCGCGTTGGTCCTCGGGGAGCGGACCGTGGAGACCCACCTGGCGAGCATCTACCGCAAGCTCGGCGTGCGGACCCGGCTGGAGCTGATCAGAAAGCTGGGAGACGGTAGCTCACCGTAGAGGTTGCCGTTACGAAGTGTTACGAATGAGATTCGCAAATGACTGGACGGCCACTTGACCAGCGGCGTAGCGTCTCTTTCAAGCGCATCGCTCGATGAAACCCGGGGGATGGCCCAGCCGATCATTTATCGGTTGTGGCGCCGAGCGGATGCGCCGGGGGATGGGTGGCACCACGCCGTTGGGGGACGGCCGCCACCTGAGACCGGTCGGCCGGCCGGCGACGCTAACGGGGGTGAGCGTCGCCGCCGGCCACCGGCATGTCCAGCCCACCACCGGCCCCCGCACCCACCTGGCGCAACTCTTAAAGACTCGCGCCTTCAGGTGTGTCCCGAAAGCGCGAGTCTTTAAGAGTTGCCGCAGGGTGGGTGGGGCAGGTCAGCGGCCCTGGTTGGCGACGGCGGCGGCGGCTTCGGCGGCCGCGGCGGGGTCGAGGTAGGTGCCGCCCTTGACGGTGGGGCGCAGGTTCTCGTCCAGGTCGTAGCGCAGGGGGATGCCGGTCGGGATGTTGAGGGCGGCGATCGCCTCGTCGGAGATGCCGTCCAGGTGCTTGACCAGGGCGCGCAGCGAGTTGCCGTGGGCGACCACGAGCACCGTGCGGCCCGCGCGCAGGTCCGGGATGATCGCGTCGTACCAGTACGGCAGCATCCGGCCCACGACGTCCTTGAGGCACTCCGTACGCGGCTTCAGCTCGTCCGGCAGCAGCGCGTAGCGGGCGTCGCCCACCTGCGAGAACTCGTCGTCGTCGGCGATCGGCGGGGGCGGGGTGTCGTACGAGCGGCGCCAGAGCATGAACTGCTCCTCGCCGTACGTGTCGAGGGTCTGCTTCTTGTCCTTGCCCTGCAGCGCGCCGTAGTGGCGCTCGTTGAGCCGCCAGCTGCGCGACACCGGGATCCAGGACCGGTCCGCCGTGTTGAGCGCGATCTCGCTGGTGCGGATGGCGCGCCGCAGCACGCTGGTGTGCACCACGTCGGGCAGCAGTCCGTGTTCCTTGAGCAGCTCGCCGCCGCGGCGCGCCTCGGCCTCGCCCTGGGCGTTCAGGTCCACGTCGACCCAGCCGGTGAAGAGGTTCTTGGCGTTCCATTCGCTGTAGCCGTGCCGCAGCAGCACCAGTGTTCCAACCATGACTGACATCCTCTCTGATCGCCGTCAAGGGCCTGTGAGCAGCCCCTGACGGCGAACGGCTGCGCAGCGAAGCGGAGCGGCCGCCGAGGCGTATGTGCAGCACAGTGACGACCACCACGTGAAATCCCGGGTGACTTTCGTCGTATCCGCGGCCTAGGTTGTAAGGCACCAGATGGATTGCGAGCATTACAGGGGTGCGTGTTGCGGGGCTGGTTGGCGCAGACGGCGGGCGGACTGCCGAAGATCTTCTGGTACCTGTGGACCGGCACCTTGATCAACCGGACCGGCGCGTTCGTGATGCTGTACCTCGAGATCCACATGGTGGTCGAGTACGGCTTCTCGCCGACCTTCGCCGGTCTCGTGCTCGGGTTGTTCGGCGGCGGCATGGCGCTGGGCTCGCTGGCCGGCGGGGTGCTGGCCGACCGCTGGGGCCGCCGGTCCTCGCTGCTGCTGTCCAACGTCGCGCTCGCGGCGACGGCCGTGGTGCTCGGCTTCGTGTTCCAGCCGGTCGCGGTCGCGCTGCTGGCCGCGGTGTACGGCTTCTGGAACGGACTGGGCCGCCCCGCCTTCTCCGCGACCATGGTCGACGTGCTCGGCCCGAGCATGCGCATGCGCGGCATGAACCTCAACTACTGGGCCATCAACCTGGGCTTCTCGTGCGCCGCGGTGCTGGCCGGCGTGCTGGCGCGCACCCCGCACCTGACCGTGTTCCTGCTCAACGCGGCAGCGCAGCTGACCATGGCGGCGATCGTGTTCTGGCGGGTTCCGGAGACCCAGCCGATCAGGGGCGTCCTACCCGGCACGGCGGGCTCCGCCGCTCCGGCGCGGTCCGCGACCGTCCGCGTGCCGGTCGAGGGCAGCATCGCCACGGTGCTGCGCGACCGGGTCTTCATGACCTTCGTGCTGCTCAACCTCGGTCTGTGGATCATCATCGAGTCCTGCAAGCTGATCCCGATCGCGATGCACCAGCGGGGCATGGACGCGGCCGACTACGGCACGGTCATCGCCGTCAACGGCATCATGATCGTCGCCTTCCAGCTGTTCGTGCCCAAGCTGCTGGCGGGCCGCAACCGCAGCCGGGTGCTGGCGCTGGCGGCGCTGCTCGTCGGCTTCGGCATGGGCGCGACCGCGATCGCCGGCACGGTGCCCATGCTGATGCTGACCGTCGTGGTGTGGACCGCGGGCGAGATGCTGAACGCGCCGGTCAACGGCACGCTGATCGCCGACCTGTCCCAGCCCGCGATGCGGGGGCGCTACCAGGGTGTCGCCTCGATGGGGTTCACCGCCGCCAACTTCGTCGCCCCGGTGGCCGGCGGCGCGATGCTCCAGTACGCCCCGCCCGCCACGTTGTGGCTGGTGCTGGCCGCGCTCGGCGTCGTCGTCGCGGTCGGCCAGCTGCTCAGCGGCCCGGTCCGCGAGCGCCGTGCCCGCGCCATGGCCGAGCCCAAGCCGGTCGTGGAAGGAGCGGACCTTGCCCCCGTCGCGGCTTGAGACATCCCGCCCGGCCACCGATTCGGCCGGCGCGGTCCTGGTGGCGGCCGGCTCAGCCGGGCCTGCGGCGGACGGCCCCGGCTCGGCCGGACCCGGGCCGGGCGGCGTGCGGCGCTGGTTCGCGGAGACGACCGGCGGGCTGCCCGCGACGTACTGGTACCTGTGGACCGGTTCGCTGATCAACCGGGCCGGCGGCTTCGTCATCGTCTACCTGACCATCTACCTGACCACGGTGCAGGGCTTCTCGCCGTCCCGGTCCGGGCTGGTGCTCGGCCTGTGGGCGGCGGGCGGCGCGATCGGCACCCTGGCCGGCGGCGTGGCCGCGGACCGGATCGGGCGCCGGATCACCCTGCTCGTCGCGCACCTGGGCGGCGTGCTGCTGCTGGTGGCGTTGGCCTTCGCCCAGGGCTTCTGGGTGATCGCGCCGCTGACCTTCCTATTCGGCCTGGTCGGCGAGGCGTCGCGCCCCGCGTTCCAGGCGCTGATGGTCGACGTGGTGCCCGCGAAGGACCGGCTGCGCGCGTTCACGCTCAACTACTGGGCCGTCAACGTGGGCTTCGCCGTGGCCGCCACGCTGGCCGGGCTGGCCGCCGCGGCCGACCCGAAGCTGATCTTCCTGGTGAACGCGGGGACGGCGCTCGCGCCGTTCCTGTTCATCCTGCTCAAGGTGCGCGAGCCGCACCGGGAGCGGCCCGCCGTCGCGCCGCATGCGCCGGTCGAGCGGGCGGGCATCGGCACGGTGCTGCGCGACCGGGTCTTCCTCGGCTTCGTCGCGGTGAACCTGCTGATCTCGTTCGTCTTCATGCAGCACCTGTCCACGCTGCCCATCGCGATGACCGGCGACGGCATCCCGGCGCAGCAGTACGGCCTGGTCATCGCGCTCAACGGGGTGCTCATCGTGGCCGGGCAGCTGTTCATCCCCAAACTGATCAAGTCGTACGACCGCTCGCGCGTGCTCGCGGTGGCGGCAGTGATCATCGGGCTCGGCTTCGGGTTGACCGCGTTCGCCGACTCGGTCGCGTTCTACGCGCTGACCGTGCTGGTCTGGACGGTCGGCGAGATGCTGAACTCGCCGTCCAACTCGACGCTGACCGCGGCGCTGTCCCCGGCCGCCCTGCGCGGTCGTTACCAGGGGGTGATGTCGCTGTCTTGGTCGGTGGCCGGGTTCGCCGCGCCGGTGCTGGGCGGATACGTGCAGCAGCACCTCGGGGACGAGGCGCTGTGGCTGGGCTGCGGCGTGATCGCTATCGTCGCCGCGGCCGGTCAGCTCTGGTCGGGCCCGGCCCGCGAGCGCCGGGCCGAAGCACTACAGGCGGTGTGAGGACAGGTATGCGGTTCGTTCGGGAGTCGGTGGCCGGGCTGCCGCGTACCTTCTGGATGCTCTTCTCGGCGATGCTGGTGAACCGGGTGGGCGCGTTCGGCATGCTGCTGCTGCCGATCTACCTGACCACGGCGCGCGGCGCTTCGGTCGCCGTCGCCGGCCTCGTGGTCGGCGCGTACGGGGCCGGTGGCGCGGGCGGCACGCTGCTCGGCGGGGTGCTGGCCGACCGCTGGGGGCGTAAGGCGACCTACCTCGCGGGCACCTCCACGGCGGCGGTGCTGATGGTCGGGCTCGGCCTGGCCCGGCCGATCTGGCTCATCGCGGTGCTGGCCGCCGCCGTCGGGCTGGCGCACTCGCTGCCCGGCCCGGCCACCGTCGCCGCGATCGTCGACGTGCTGCCCGAGGCCGACCGCTCCCGCGCCTTCAACCTGCAGTTCTGGGCGTTCAACATGGGCGGCGCGATCGCCGCCGCGCTGGCGGGCGTGATCGCCGAGTTCAGCTTCCTCGCCCTGTTCCTCATCGACGCGGGTATGACGGCGGTGACCGCGGTGCTGGTCTGGCGGCTCGTGCCGGAGACCCTGCAGCGCCGCCGACCCGCGGCGGCGGCGGTGCCCGGTGAGCGGGGCGGGCTGCCCGTCGTGCTGCGGGACCGGGTGTTCCTGACCTTCGTCGGGCTTACCTTCGTGCTGGCCCTGCTCACCGTGCAGGGGCAGTCGATCCTGCAGTTGGCGATGGAGGGAGACGGGCTGCGCCCGTCGGCGTACGGCCTGGTCGTCTCGCTGGGCGGGGCGATGATCGTGGTGGGGCAGCTGTTCGTGCCCCGGCTGATCGGCGCGCGCCGCCACGCGGTCGTGCTGGCGGCGGCGTTCACGCTGCTCGCGCTCGGCTACAGCACGGTGTTCCTGGCCGACCGGCTCTGGGTGTACGTGGCCGCCGCGTCGGTGTGGACGGTGGGCCAGATGCTGGCCGCGCCGCCGAACGCCTCGATCATCGCCGAGCTCGCCCCGACCGCGCTGCGCGGCCGCTACCAGGGTGTCTTCTTCCTGGTGTTCCCGGCGGCCGGTTTCGTCGCACCGTCGGTGGGCGGCTGGAGCCTGCAGCACCTCGGCCCGTGGCACTGGATCGCGTGCGGCGCGCTGGGCCTGCTGGGCGCGGCGGGTCACCTGTGGACGGCCCGCCGGCGCGAGGCGCGCGCGGCATCGATCCGCGACGCGGAAATCACCCCACAAGCGACGGTCGAGCCCGCTTTCGCCTGATCCGCAAGGGATCGCGGCGCATCACTGGAGTGAGCCGCTGCGCTGTGATAACCGGGTGACATCGACTCCACCGAATGGCCGATGAGTGGCTCATCCCATCGAAGGATGTCGCAAAGTAACGGTTTGAAAACGGCCGACGTGACTGTTGACACAGCGCCAAATTAAGTAAGAATTCTTTCCACATACAGTTAACACTCCTTCCTAAAAGAGGTTGACGAACGTGGAACGAGGCGCGTACTCGACGGCAGGCACGGACAGCGTGCTCGCCCGTTTGCGTGCCAAGCTCCCGGAGTTCACGGGCGCCCTGCGGCGCGTCGCGGAGCAGGTGCTGACCGACCCGGCCGGTGCCGCGCGGGCGACCATCGTGGAGCTCGCCGAGCGTTCGCACACCTCGCCCGCCACCATCACCCGGTTCTGCCGGGCGGTCGGCTTCGAGGGATACGCCGACCTCCGGCTCGCCATCGCCGGCGAGACCGGTCGCGCCGCCCGCTCCGCGGGCTGGCTAGTCGACATCGGCCGCGAGATCGAGCCCGGCGACCCGCTGGAGCGCGTGCTCGGCCAGATCATGGCCGCCGACACCCGGGCCATGCAGGACACCGCCGCGATGACCGACCTGGTCGAGGTCGAGCGAGCAGCCGAGGCCATCGCCGCGGCCGAGCGCGTCGACATCTACGGGGCCTCCGGCTCGGCGCTGGTCGGTGCGGAGATGCAGTTCTCGCTGCACCGCATCGGCATCGCCGCCTGGTCCTGGCCCGACGTGCACAACGGACTGGCCAGCGCCGCGCTGCTCAGCGCCGGCGACGTCGCGCTGGGCATCTCGCACTCCGGCCAGACCCGGGAGACCATCGAGATGGTCGCCGAGGCCGGCAGCCGCGGCGCGATCACGGTCGCGCTCACCAGCTTCCCGCGCTCGCCGCTGGCCGACGTCGCCGACGTCGTGCTGACCACGGCGACGCAGGCCACCACGTTCCGGCCGGACTCGCTCTCGGCCCGCCACCCGCAGCTGGTCGTGCTCGACCTGCTGTACATCGCCGTCGCGCAGCGCACCCACGAGCGTGCGCACGCGGCGTTCCAGCGCACCGCCCAGGCGGTCGCCGGTCACCGCCTCCGGGAGGTGGTGTGAGCGATGTCCACCCTCACGGCGGTTTTCACCCGCACGGCTTCGGGCCGTGCCACAGACTCCGGCGCATCTGTGCCGGTAGACGCGGCGACGTCAAGCGACGCACCGCTGCGGCATCTGGTCACGCCCCGCGGCGTGACGTTTCCCGGCACCCCCGGGGAAGCGCAACACCAGATCGAAGTGCAGCGACGCGCCGGATGGGCCCGACGCGCCGCGATATCTCGTACGAGGAGATTGTCATGACCGTAACCCCCGACAGCCCGTCGGAGCTGAACCGCCGCACCGTGTTGCGCCGGGCCGCTGCCGTCGGTCTGCTCGCCGCCCCCGCCATCAGCGCCCTGGCCGCGTGCGCCAGCGAGGACGGCGAGGGTGGCACCACCGGCGAGAAGACCGAGGCCAACCCGTTCGGCGTCGGTGACAAGCAGCCGCTGGAGGTCGCGTTCTTCAACGGCGGCTTCGGCGAGGACTACGCCAAGTTCGACGTGGCCGCCTACGAGGCCAAGTGGGCGGGCAGCAAGGTCGAGCTGAAGTTCTCGAAGACCATCCTGACCGACTACCAGCCGCGCTTCTACGGCGGCAACCCGCCGGACGTGCTGAACAACTCGTCGCCGGAGACCATCCCGGTGGGTCCGGTCGTGCAGGGCGGCCAGCTGGTCGACCTGACCGCGCTGCTGGACGCGCCGAGCTACGACGACCCGAAGGTCAAGGTGCGCGACACCCTGGTCGCCGGCGTCGTGGAGGAGGGCACGTTCAACGGCAAGATGTACACGCTGAACTACGCCTACTCGATCTACGGCCACTGGTACGACGAGGCGCTGTTCCAGAAGGAGGGGTGGACCGTCCCGAAGACCTGGGAGGAGTTCTCCACCCTGGCCGAGGCTGCCAAGAAGAAGGGCATCGCCGCCTACACCTTCCAGGGCATCCACCCCTGGTACATCCACAACGTGATCACGGAGTGGATCTACAAGGTCGGCGGCAAGGAGGCGATCCTCAAGATCGACAACCTCGAGCCCGACGCGTGGAAGCAGGACGCGGTCAAGGTCGCCGCCGAGCGCATCGCCGAGATGGCCAGCAAGGGCTGGATCCAGGCGGGCGCGTCCGGCCTGGACCACACCACCACCCAGCAGGCCGTCATCGACGGCAAGGCGCTGTTCATCTGGTGCGGTTCCTGGCTCGAGGGCGAGATGGCCAAGACCCTGCCGGCAACGGTCAAGCTGGCCGTCGCGCCGCCGTGGGACCTGTCGTCGGCGGACAAGGCCAAGTACGGCACCGTGCACGCGGCCCCCGGTGAGGGCTTCATCGTCCCCACCAAGGCCAAGAACCCGGCCGGTGGCCAGGAGTTCCTGCGCATGATGCTGGGCAAGGAGCAGGCTCGCAAGTTCGCCGAGCTCACCAAGTCGCTGCCCGTGGTGAAGGGTGCGGCCGACGGCCTCACCATCTCCAGCGCCCTGTCGTCGGCCTCCAAGGTCGCCGCCGCGGCGCCGGAGGTCATCAACTGGCGCTACGCCGGCTGGTACGTCCCGCTGCAGAACGCGGTCTTCGCGGCCGCGACCGAGCTGGCCGCCGGCAAGAGCACCCCGGCCGCGTTCCAGGCCGCCGTGCAGAAGGCCGCCGACGAGGTGGCGAAGGACGACAAGATCGTGAAGCAGAAGGCTTCCTGATCGCAACGGGCGGGGCCGGACCTCCGGCCCCGCCCCATCCCTCCGTTGTGGCCAGCAAAGGACTTCCGACCATGTCGTTCGGCAGAGCCCGTTTCATCACAGGGTTCCTCTTCGCCCCGATCCTGCTGTACGCGGTGTACGTCCTCTACCCGTACGCGCAGACGGCGTACTACTCCGTCACCGACTTCTCCGGCTTCAGCCCGGACTACGCGTACGTCGGATTCGGCAACTACGTGGAGCTGTTCGCCGATGACGTCTTCCTGCGGGCGCTCGGCCACAACGTCGTGGTGCTGACGGTCTACCCGGTCGTCACCATCCTGCTCGCGCTGTTCTTCGCGTTCATGCTCAACGTGGGCGGGCGCGGTGACAAGGCCGGCGTGCGCGGCGTGCGCGGCTCGTCGGTGTACAAATTCATCTTCTTCTTCCCGCAGGTGCTCTCCATCGCCATCGTCGCCGTCATCTGGCGCCGGGTGTTCCAGAGCAACGACGGCGGCATGATCAACTCGCTGCTGATGAAGCTCGGCCTCGTCGAAAAAGACAAGCCGCTGCTGTTCCTCGCCGAGTCCGACTCCGTCTTCCCGCCGATCCACCTCGGCGACTTCACCTTCGAGGCGCCCGTCGTCCTGGTCTGCCTGATCCTCATCGCGATCTGGGGCGGCGTCGGCTTCTACCTCATCCTCTTCTCGGCCGCGATGCAGTCCATCCCCAAGGACATCTTCGAGGCGGCGACGCTGGACGGCGCCACCCGCGTGCAGACGTTCTTCCGGGTCACCCTGCCGCTGCTGCGCGAGCACGTCTCCGTCGCCTGGGTCTACCTCGGCATCGCCGCGCTCGACTTCTACGCCCTGGTCGTCGGCATGACGCCCGGCCCCGGCGGCGGCGGACCGAACGACGCCAGCCAGGTGATGAGCTCCTACATGATGTCGAACGCGTTCCGGCCCTCCCGGTTCGACTCCTTCGCGTTCGCCTGCGCCATGGGCGTCTCCATCGCCATCCTGACGCTGCTCTTCGCCGCCGCGCAGATGCGGCTCACCCGCAGCCGCGACAAGCTCGAGTTCTGAGGGGCAACACCATGTCTCACCTCGCGACCACCGACGCGCCCGCGACGCCCGAGCCCGCACCGGCCCCGGCGCCTGCCAAGTCCGCACCGAAGATGACCGCCGACACCGGCCGCGTCTTCAACGTCTTCTCGCACGGCTTCCTGTTCATCTGGGGCGCCCTGGTCACCATCCCGCTGATCTGGGCCGTCATCCAGTCGTTCAAGACCGACACCGAGATCATCAACGACCCGCTGGGGCTGCCCGACCAGTGGCTCTGGGGAGCCTTCGGCCGCGCCTGGACCAAGGGGCACATCGGCGAGTTCTTCTTCAACACCGTGCTCGTGCTCATCGGCGGCGTCGGGCTGACCATGCTGCTCGGGTCGATGGCGGCGTACGTGCTCGCCCGGTATCCGTTCCGGGGCAACCGGGCCGTGTACTGGATGTTCGTCGCCGGGCTGACGATGCCGATCTACCTGGGCATCCTGCCGCTGTACCTGACCGTCGACAACGTGGCGAACGCGCTGGGCCTCGGCGAGGTCATCGGGTTGAGCACCCACCTGGGGCTGATCCTGGTGTACGTCGCGTACTCGCTGCCGTTCACGGTGTTCTTCCTGCACGCGTTCTTCCGTACGCTGCCGTCGAGCATCGCGGAGGCGGCGTCGGTGGACGGAGCGGGGCACGTGCGGTTGTTCTTCCAGGTGATGATGCCGATGGCGAAGCCCGGGTTGATCGGGATCGGGATCTTCAACGTGATCGGCCAGTGGAACCAGTTCATCCTGCCCACAGTGATCATGAAGGACGAGGACAAGCGGCTGCTCACGCAGGGGCTGCTGGAACTGGCCACGAACGCGAGGTACGAGACGGACTTCGCGCGGCTGTTCGCCGGCATGACGCTGGCCATGCTGCCCATCCTCGCCGTGTACCTCATCTTCCACCGCCAGGTCCAAAGCGGCCTGACCGGCGCCACCCTCAAGTAACCGCCTCGCCCCGCCCCGCCCCGCGGGGCGGCGCACGCCGTCCCACGCCCCGCCTTGCATAAACGTTGGCCTATCCAGATGACTTCGATCGCGAAAATGTCATCTAGATAGGCCACCGTCTATGAAAACGGGGTTCGGGTGGTCGCGTGGCACCCGGGTGGGTCAGGATTCGCCGGTTACCAGGTAGATGACGTGGCGGCCGGCGTTGACGGCGTGGTCGGCGTAGCGCTCGTAGAAGCGGGCCAGCAGCGCCGCGTCGACGGCGGCTTCGACGCCGTGGGTCCACTCGGTGTTGAGCAGCTTCTCGAACAGGGCCTTCTCCAGCTCGTCCATGGCGTCGTCGTCGCGCTCCAGCTCGGCGGCGCGTTCGATGTCGCGGGACGCGAGCACCAGCGTGATCTTGCCGGCGATGCGGTCCGCGACGTTGGCCATCTGGCCGAAGACCCCGGTGAGTTCGGCGGGCACGCAGACCGCCGGGTGGCGGCGCAGCGCCGACTTGGCGACGTGCTCGGCCAGGTCGCCCATGCGCTCCAGGTCGGTGCCGATGTGCAGCGACGTGATCACCATGCGCAGGTCGGAGGCGACGGGAGCCTGCTGCGCGAGCAACCGGAGCACCTTCTCCTCGACCGCGCGGAACAGGGCGTTGATCTCCTCGTCACGGGCGATGACGCGCTCGGCGCCCTCCTTGTCGGCGCTGAGCAGGGCGGTGGTTGCCGCGCTCATCGCGGTGCGGACCGCCTCGGCCATGGAGACCAGCAGGCGGCCGACCTCGAGCAGGTCGGCACGGAACTCCTCGCGCATTGATCACTTCCAGTAACGATGGGGGTCGGGTCTGCCTCACGGTAGGGGGCCTGCGAGGCCGGAAGGTGAACGCCGGTGAACGGGAATGGGCGCGACGGTGAACACTGTGCAACCAATGCCGTATTTAGCCAGTTTACAGATGATTTGTACAGGAACGTTGGTCGAATGATCTGACCTACGATCGCAACGTGAAGGTACTGGCAGCGCCCCTCGACGGCGGCACGCTCATGCTGGCCATCGCCGTCGGCATCGTGCTGGGCCTGACGGCGGGGCTGCTGCTGGCGCGCTACCTGGCGCACCGGCGCGCGGCGACCGCCGTGAACACGCTGGGTCCCTCGGGGCTGGGCGCGCCGCCGGTCGGCGACCCGCTGGCGGGCCTGGGCCGCAAGAGCCTGGATGCGCTGCGGGTGGGGGTGGTGCTGCTCGACGGCACCGACCAGGTCGTGCTGGCCAACCGGGCGGCCCGGGCCATGGGCATGCTGCGGGCCAGCGCCGTGCCGGGCACGATCGCGGCCCACCCGATCCTGCGTACGCTCGCCGGGCAGGTGCGCCACACCGGCGTGCCGCGCGAGGTCGAGCTGGACCTGCCGCGCGGCCGCGAGCTGGGTGAGTCGCAGCCGCTCGGCGTGCACCTGCGCGCGGTGGCCGTGGGCGGCGGCCTGGTGTGCGTGGAGGCGGCCGACGTCACCGACGCGCACCGGGTGGAGCGGGTGCGCCGCGACTTCGTGGCGAACGTGAGCCACGAGCTGAAGACCCCGATCGGCGCGCTGCAACTGCTGGCCGAGGCGCTGCTGGACGCCACCGAGCCGCCGGTCGAGCAACCGGCCGACCCGGAGGCCGCGGCGGCCCAGGCGGCCGAGGACGTGGCGGCGAGCCGCCGCTTCGCCGAGCGCATCCAGCGGGAGAGCACGCGGCTCGGCCGGCTGGTGTCGGAGCTGCTGGAGCTGTCCCGGCTGCAGGGCGCCGAGCGGCTGCCCGACCCGGAGCCGGTCATGGTGGACGGGGTGGTGGCCGAGGCGCTGGACCGCGCCCGCACCAACGCCGCCGCCAAGCACATCGAGCTGGTGGTCGTCGGCACCCGCGGGCTGACCGTGTACGGCAACGACAACCAGTTCGCCACGGCGCTGGGCAACCTGGTCGAGAACGCGGTGGCGTACTCGCACGAGCACTCGGCGGTCGTGGTCAGCGCGCTGGCCGAGGGCGACCGGGTCGACATCAGCGTGTCGGACCAGGGCATCGGCATCGGTCCGGGTGATCTGGACCGGGTGTTCGAGCGTTTCTACCGGGCCGACCAGGCGCGTTCGCGCGCGACCGGCGGCACGGGACTGGGCCTGGCCATCGTCAAGCACATCGCGACCAACCACGGGGGCCGGGTCGACGTGCGCAGCCGCCTGGGTGGAGGCTCGACGTTCACCCTCCGGTTACCTGCCCGACCCCCGGAGGCGATGCTTCCGCTACCCGCCTCCTTTGAGATCGATGCGGCACCGGTGCTCGGCGCCGAGACGCCCGCACCCCAGCGCCCTACCCCGGCCGACGGCTCCGCCCCGGCAGACTTGAACCACGCGGCCGACGCCGTGAACCTCGCAGCCGAGGACGCGACCCCCGCGGCGGCTGCGAACCCCGCACGACCGGCACAGACCGGCTGACTGGCAACTGCGAAAGGTGGGCGTGATGTCCCGCGTACTGGTCGTCGAGGACGAGGAGTCGTTCTCGGACGCGCTGTCGTACATGCTGCGCAAGGAAGGTTTCGAGGTGTCCGTCGCGGCCACCGGCACCGCCGCGCTCACCGAGTTCGACCGCACCGGCGCGGACATCGTGCTGCTGGACCTCATGCTGCCGGAGATGTCCGGCACCGAGGTGTGCCGCCAGCTGCGCCAGCGCTCGCACGTGCCGATCATCATGGTCACCGCACGGGACAGTGAGATCGACAAGGTGGTCGGCCTGGAGATCGGGGCCGACGATTACGTGACCAAGCCGTACTCCCCGCGCGAGCTGGTCGCCCGCATCCGGGCGGTGCTGCGCCGGCAGACCACCGACGTGGTCGAGGTGGCGGGCGGCACGCTGGCCGCCGGTCCGGTGCGCATGGACGTGGAGCGGCACGTGGTCACCGTCGACGGCGCGCCGGTGCAGCTGCCGCTCAAGGAGTTCGAGCTGCTGGAGCTGCTGCTGCGCAACGCGGGCCGGGTGCTGACCCGCGGCCAGCTGATCGACCGGGTATGGGGCGCCGACTACGTCGGCGACACGAAGACCCTGGACGTGCACGTGAAGCGGCTGCGCTCGAAGATCGAGCCGGAGCCGTCCACGCCCCGTTACCTCGTCACCGTCCGCGGCCTGGGTTACAAGTTCGAGCCGTGACCCGGCAACCGCCGATCTGAGCAGCTCCGCCCGGTGCCACGGGCGGAGCTTTTCTGTGTGGTGAGTCAACCTTCAGGCGTACCGGGTCGTCCTTGGTGGGCGACGAAAGGAGAGCCTGTGCGGTCACGAGACGCGTACGCCGGACTGGCGGACCTGGTCGCCTCGCGCGGCCCGGCCCTGCTGGCCACGGCGACCCTGCTCAGCGGCGGGCGCACCGCCGGCGAGGACCTGCTCCAGGCAGCCCTGGAACGGATGATGCGGGCCTGGCGCCGCATCGACGGCGACCCCGAGGGCTACCTGCGCCGGACCATGTACCACCTGGCCGTGGACAGCTGGCGGTTGCGGCTGCGCCGGCGGGAGGTCGTCGCGACGGTCGAGCCGCCCCCGCATGCCGACGGCACGGAACGGCTCGCCCTGCGCCACGCGCTGGTGCAGGCGCTGGCGCAGCTGCCGCCGAGGCAGCGGGCGGTGCTGGTGCTGCGCTACTGGGAGCAGTTGAGCGAGGCCGAGGCCGCGGCGGCACTCGGCTGCTCGGTCGGCACGGTCAAATCGAGCGCCTCGCGCGGCCTGGCCCGGCTGCGCGAGATCACGGCGGCCTGGGCTCTCGACGAATCCCCACTGCGGATCGGAGCACCTTCATGAACAGCCCACTGGAAGAGGAACTGGCGGCGGGGATGCGGGAGCACACCGCCGACCTGCGGCCGAGCCCGGACCTGCTGGACCGGGCGGCGCGCCGCAACCGCCGCCGTACCGCCGGCCGGGCGGTCGGCACCGGCGTGTTCGGCCTGGCGGCCGTGGTGGCGGTCGCGCTGACGGCGCTGGGCGGCACGCCCGCCGCCCCGACCGCGGACCCGGGTCCGCGGCCCGCGCCGGAGCTGCTGACCGTCGGCATGGTGTCGGAGCGGGCCGTGGCTGCGCTGGCCGGCGACGACGTGCAGCACGTCGTCCAGACCGTCACCTACCGCGGCACGACCGAGCACGGCGAGTGGTGGTTCGACCAGGAGACCGGCGACTCGTACATCACCGACCTGTCGGCACCCGGCGGCGCGGCGACGACGGACCTGTGGCAGGTGGTACGCGACGACACGCTCACCATGACGCAGGTCTTCCACCACGACCGGACCTTCGTGCGCCACGACCGGGCGCTGCAGGGCCAGCGCATTCCGGGCCCGGCGGGCGGCACCCCCGAGGAGCTGCGTGCGGCCCTGCAACGGGGCGACGGCTACACCCTGGTCGGCCCCGTCGACCTGGACGGCCAGGCGGTGCTGCACCTGCGCCTGGAGTTCGAGGACGGCGTGGACGAGCTGTGGGTGGATGCGCAGACCTACCGGGCGGTCCGCCGCGTGACGGTCAAGCACACGCCCGAAGGCGACTCCCGCAACCTGATGGACTTCGAGTGGCGGGCCCGCACCGCCGAGTCCCTGGCTCCACTGGCGGCCAAGATCCCGACCGGCTACACCGAGCGCAAGCTCCCCCCGATCGACGGCCCGGTGTAGGCGTCAGTAGAGGGCGCGCAGCGCCTGGGCGATCTCCTCGATGTCGCGGAGTTCGCCCGTGCAGACCGCGATGACCAGGTCGTACGCGGCGTCCTGGTCGAGGGCGGCGAGGCGGCGGCGGGTGACCGCGCCGTTGACGGTGAGGAAGGCGGTGGCCGTGATCCAGCCGATGCGCTTGTTGCCGTCCACGAACGGATGGTTGCGCGACAGCGACTGGAGCAGGGCCGCCGCCTTCGTCCACAGGTCGGGGTAGGCGTCCGCGCCGAACACGGTGCTGCGCGGGCGGGCCACGGCCGACTCGACGAGCCCCGGGTCGCGCACCGGCACGCCGAGCCGGTCGGCGATCGCCAGCACGTCGGCGTACGTCGGGACGTAGACCTCGCTCACTGGGCGAGCCGGGCGAGCAGCTCGGTGTGCGCGCCCATGATCTCGTCCACGGCGGCGGCGAATCCGTCCGGACCGGGCTCGATCTCGGCGACGTCGTCGAGCGCGGCCAGGCGCTCCTCGTCGTCGACCGCGGGCGGGGCGGGGGCCTGCCGCCCGCGGAGCTGCTCCTCGCTCATGCCTTCTCCTCGCTTCGCTCGTCGGCGGCATCGCGGATGCTCATGATTCGCTCACTGCGTTCGCTCATGCCTTCTCCTCGCTTCGCTCGTCGGCGGCATCGCGGATGCTCATGAATCGAGGTTAGCCGGGCGGGCAATGAGTTTGAGCGGTGTGCGGCGGCGCGCCTCGACCGTGGCGGGGTGCTCGGCGACCAGGCCGCGCTTGTCGCGCTCGGCGCACATCTCGGCCAGCCGGGCGTATGCCTGCTCGCCGACCAGCGCGGTGAGCTCGGGACCGTAGCTGACGTACATCGGTTCGGCGCCGACGTGCGCGTCCGGCGACGAGGTGCACCACCAGTGCAGCTCGTGCCCGCCCGCGCCCCAGCCGCGCCGGTCGAACTCGCCGATGACCGATACCAGGATCTTGGTGTCGTCGGGGCGCTTGACCCACTGCTGGTCCCGGCGGATCGGCAGCTGCCAGCACACGTCGGGCTTGTAGGTCAGCGGGTGCACCCCGTCGCGCAGCGCCTGGGCGTGCAGCGCGCAGCCGCCCCCGCCAGGGAAGTCCGCGTCGTTGAGGAAGACGCAGGGGCCCTCCTCGCCGTCGGGGCCGTGCTGGATCGCGGTGCGCCGGGCCGGCTTCTCGTCGTGCAGCTCGTCCAGCTCGGTCCACTTCTCGAAGCCGCGTACGTGGTGCTGCCAGGTGGTCTTGTCCAGGCGTTTGACCGCGGCCTTGACCCGTTTGACGTCGTCGGCGTCGGTGAAGAAGGCGCCGTGCGAACAGCAGCCCTCATCCTCCCGGCCCGCGATGATGCCCCGGCAGGCGCTGCCGAACACACAGGTCCAGCGCGACAGCAGCCAGGTCAGGTCGGCGCGGATCAGGTGGGCCGGGTCCGCCGGGTCGGCGAACTCGATCCACTCCCGCGGGAAGTCCAGCGAAGTCTCGCCCTCATGCTCCACGATCCCAGCCTACGGCGGCGGCGGGCACCGATAACGTAGGCGCATGCGGCTAGGTGTCCTCGATGTCGGATCCAATACAGTTCATCTGCTGGTGGTCGATGCGCACCGCGGTGCCCATCCGTGGCCCGCGCACTCCCAGAAGGAGCGGTTGCGCCTGGCCGAGCAGCTCGGCGAGGCCGGTGAGCTGACCATCGCCGGGGCGGACGCGCTGGTGAAGGCGTGCGAGCAGGCCAAGACCGCGGCCGAGCAGCAGGGCGCGGAGGAGCTGATGGCGTTCGCGACCTCGGCGGTCCGCGACGCGACCAACTCGGCCCAGGTCCTGCGCCGGGTGCACGAGGAGACCGGGGTCGAGCTGCGGGTGCTCTCCGGCGAGGACGAGGCCCGGATGACCTTCCTCGCGGTACGCCGCTGGTTCGGCTGGTCGGCGGGCCGGCTGCTGGTGCTCGACATCGGCGGCGGCTCCCTGGAGATCGCGGCGGGCATCGACGAGGAGCCCACGGTGGCGGTGTCGCTGCCGCTGGGCGCGGGCCGACTGAGCCGGCGCTGGCTCAAGGCCGACCCGCCGGGGGCGGCCGAGCTGATTCCGCTGCAGTCCTACGTGGACGAGCAGCTCATGCATCGGGAGCTGGACGGGCTGCGGGGCTGGGAGATCGCCGCGGCGACCTCGAAGACGTTCCGGTCGCTGGCCCGGCTGGCCGGTGCCGCGCCCAGCGGGGACGGGCTGTGGGCCCCCCGGGTGCTCACCCTGCAGGGCCTGCACCAGGTACGCAACTTCATCCAGCGGATCCCGTCGGCGGGTCTGGCCGAACTGGACGGAGTGAGCGCGAGCCGTGCCCACCAGCTGCTTGCCGGGGCGGTTGTGGCGGAGGCCGCAATGCGCCGGCTGGGCGTCGATGAGCTGCGCATCTGCCCGTGGGCGCTGCGCGAGGGCGTCATCCTGACGCGCCTGGATCAGCTCTCGGCGGGGTGACCGGGGCTACTCTGGACAACGTGTCCGTTCCCGTGCTCCTGTCCAGCTCGTCCGTCTTTCCCGAGCCCACCGCCGCCGCATTCGAGCTGGCGGCGTCCCTGGGCTACGACGGGGTCGAGGTCATGGTGTGGACCGACGCGGTGAGCCAGGACGCCGGCGCGCTGCGCGGGCTGTCCCAGCACTACGGCGTGCCGGTGCTGTCGATCCACGCGCCCTGCCTGCTGGTCACCCAGCGGGTCTGGAGCAGCGACCCGAAGGAGCGGCTGCGCCGCGCGGTGATCCTGGCCGACACCCTGAGCGCGCCCACGGTCGTGGTGCATCCGCCGTTCACCTGGCAGCGCGACTACGCGCGCGGGTTCGCCGACACGGTGGGCAAGCTGGCGCACCGGCACACCGGGGTGCGCATCGCGGTGGAGAACATGTACCCGGTGCGCATGGGCCGCCGCCAGGTCGTGCCGTACCACCCGGGCTGGGACCCGACGGAAGCCGGCTACGACTCCTACACGCTGGACCTGTCGCACTGCGCGGCGTCGCGGTCCGACGCCCTGGAGATGGCCGACACGATGGGTGCCGGGCTGGCCCACGTCCACCTGGGCGACGGCACCGGCGAGGGCCGGGACGAGCATCTGGTGCCCGGCCGCGGCACCCAGCCGTGTGCCCGCCTGCTGGCGGGGCTGGAGCAGCGCGGGTTCACCGGCTCGGTGGCGATGGAGGTGGCCACCCGCAAGGCCGGCAGCCGCGCCGCGCGGGAGGCCGACCTGGCCGAGGCGCTGGCGTTCGCGCGTACGCACCTGGGCGCGGGCGTCGCCCCGACCCGCTCCTGAGCAAGAGGGCCGCTCACCCGGAGGGGGAGCGGCCCTTGGCGGAGGAGGCCGGTCAGCCGACGGAGGTCAGGGTGGCCTGCTGGGGGACGGCGGGCTTGAGCTGGGCCTTGGTGTGGGCCAGTTCGGTGACCGCGGCCTTCTTGCGGGCGCGGTGGGCCGCCACGTGCGAGCGGGTGGCGCAGCGCTCGGAGCAGAAGCGGCGGCAGTTGTTGGACGAGGTGTCGAGGTAGACGTTGCCGCACCGGTCGTCGGCGCAGACACCGAAGCGGGCGCTGCCGTACTCGCAGAGCCACACGGACAGGCCCCAGACGGCGCCGGCGAGGTACTCGGCGCTGACCGCGGAGCCGCGGCTGGTGACGTGGATGTGCCAGTTCCCCGACTCGTGGCCGGAGATGCGGGGATGCACCGGATGGGCTTCGAGCAGCGAGTTGAGCTCTTCGACGGCCTCGCGTTCGCGGCCGTGGGCACCGTGCTCGAAGACCTCGCGCAGGCGGCGTTGTGCCTTGCGGAACGCCTGCAGGTCGCGTTCGGTGGCGTCCTCGCACATCCAGTCCGGCCCCGGCAGGACAGCGCGGAGCTGGCTCAGGTCGTCCAGCGGCGCGTTGACAAGATCAACAGCCGTTCGGGCGTACGCATCGAAGTTCACCCGACAAAGGTAGTGCACCTACGGCGTGCGTGGGGTGTCAACATAGTGGGGGATGAACCGGGCGTGACCGTCGGTGATCAGGCTAGTGCTCTCGCGTAGCCCCAGTCCCGCGGCCTCGCCGTCGATGATCCACGAACCCAGCACCACGTGGTTGCCCGCAAACGACGGCAGCGCACGGAACTCCTGGAAGCAGTGCCCGCCGGTGTCGTAGATACCGTCCGTGACCTGCTCACCTGCCGCAGTGACGATCCGCACATTGGCCCCCTCGCGGCCGAGCAGCGGCTTGGCCACGTACTCGGCCATGTCCCGTGGCCCGTCCAGGTATGCGGGCAGCAGCAGTTCGTGCTCGGGGTAGAGCTCCCAGAGGACGGCCAGCAGCGCCTTGTTCGACAGCAGCAGCTTCCAGGCCGGCTCGAGCCAGGTGGTCGGGGTGCCCGGGTCCAACGCGAGCCGACCGTACGGCTCGGCGACCATCCACTCCCACGGGTACAGCTTGAAGATCGTGCTGATCGGGTCGCCGCCGCTGTCGCGGAAGCGCCGCCCGTCCCAGGCGATGTCGAGCATCGGGGTCACCCGCACGTCCAGGCCCGCCTGGTGCGCGGTGTCGGCCAGGTAGCCGACGGTCATCAGGTCCTCGAACGTCTCCTCGAGGTTCGACCACGCGAAGTGCACCGGGCCCGGGGCGAAGTCGGGGCCGAGCCTGCGCCAGGCGGCGATGAGGCGTTCGTGCAGGCTGTTCCACTGGTCCAGGTCCGGCCGGGTGTCGGTGAGCCAGAACCACTGGATGATCGACGCCTCCAGCAGCGAGGTGGGCGTGTCCGCGTTGTACTCCAGCATCTTCGGCGGGCCGCTGCCGTCGTACCACAGGTCGAACCGGCCGTAGAGGGTCGGCGGCTGCTCCCGCCACACCCGGCGCACCTCGGGCACGGCCCAGGCCGGGATGCCGAAGTCGGCCCACCGCTCCTGCTCGACCACGTGCCTGGCGGCCACCAGCGACATCCGGTGCAGCTCCTCGGTCGCCTCCTCCAGCCGCAGCACCTCGTCCAGGGTGAACGAGTAGCAGGCCGACTCGTCCCAGTACGGGGTGGTCGCGCCGTCGTCGAGCTTGGTGTCGGCGTAGAGCATGCCCTGCGCCCGGACCGTCTCGCGCCAGTCCGGGCGGGGTTCGACCTGATGCCGCTGCACGTGCGATCAGCCGCCGCAGGAGGCGAGGTGGGTGCCGAAGCCGCCCGAATCGGGCAGGGCCTCGACCGGGGCCGGGGGTTCGGCCAGCCGGATGCCGGAGCTGCCGGCGGCGAAGACGGTCTGCTGGGGTGAGGGCATACCCGAGCAGTCGTCGTCATCGTCGTCCAGCGCACAGGCCAGGCCGGCGACGAGCAGTACGACCCCACCGATGATCACGGCGGGGGAGCGGAGCGGGTTGGAGTTCACAGCTGAAGTTTGTAGCCGACGCATACAACCCCTCCTTCACCGAGATATCGAGGCGTGTTCTTGTATACATGGGGCAGGAGTCCCGTGAGTCGCCCGGCACAGGCGGGTTACGCTGCCCTCATGCTTCGCTCCGTGATCCTCGCCGCCGCCCGATCCCAGAAGGTGGAACGGCTCGTAGAGACCGCCCCGATCAGCCGCGACGTCGTCAGGCGCTTCGTCGCCGGCTCCGGAACCGGCGAGGCGCTCGCCACCACCAGGCAGCTCGCGGACGCCGGACTCTGCATCACCCTGGACAACCTGGGCGAGGACACCCTCACCGCCGACCAGGCCAACGCCACCAAGGAGGCGTACCTGGAGCTGCTGGCCGGGCTCGGCCAGGCCGGGCTGACCGCGCCGAAGGTCGGCGGGGGCGAGGCCGTCACGGTGGCCACCGCCGAGGTCAGCCTGAAGCTGTCCGCCCTCGGCCAGGCCTTCGACGAGCAGCTCGCGGAGAAGAACGCCCGCGAGATCTGCGAGGCCGCCGCGGCGCTGGGCACCACGGTCACCCTGGACATGGAGGACCACACCACCACCGACTCGACTTTGGACATCCTGTCCCGGCTGCGCCGCGACCACCCGGGCACGGGCGCGGTGCTGCAGGCGTACCTGCGCCGGACCGAGGGCGACTGCCGGGAGCTGGCCACCGCCGGGTCGCGGGTGCGGCTGTGCAAGGGCGCGTACAAGGAGCCCGAGCACGTGGCCTACCAGGCCCCGCTGGAGGTGGACAAGTCGTACGTGCGGTGCATGAACATCCTGATGGCGGGCGAGGGCTACCCGATGCTGGCCACCCACGACCCGCGCCTGATCGCCATCGCGCAGGACCGGGCCCGCTGGTTCGACCGCTCGCCGGACGAGTTCGAGTTCCAGATGCTCTACGGCATCCGCCCCGAGGAGCAGACCCGTCTGGCCCGGGCCGGGCACACGGTGCGGGTCTATGTGCCCTACGGCACCGAGTGGTACGGCTACCTGATGCGCCGCCTCGCCGAGCGCCCCGCCAACCTGGCCTTCTTCGGCCGGGCCCTGATCTCGAAGAAGTGACCGTCCGGCTGATCAACAGGACCGCGCAGGTGGGTAGCGTCCTCGTCCGTGAACGCCGAGGACCCCGCCCCCAGCGCTGACGGGTCCCCGCTCCCGCCCGCTCCCGCCCCAGCCGTGCCCGTCGCGCAGCCCCAGGCTGTCCCGGGGCCGCCGCCCGTACCTGCGGGCTGGGGCGGGCAGCCGGTTCCGGGCGTGCCCTACCCGTACCCCACGCTGTGGCCGGACCCGGCGCTGCTGCACCGGCCGCGCCGCCGCTGGGGACGGGTGATCGCGCTGGTCGCCACCGGCCTGACGCTGGCCTGCGCCGCCGCGGGCGGGCTCGCGGTGGTGCTGGTCCCGCCGGTGCTGGAGCAGCTCGCCGCGGCAGGCGGCGGCACGTCCGGCACGGGTGCCCCCAGCCCGCGGCCCGGTGACCCGCTGAGCGTGCGCCAGGCCTGGGCCAAGGAGCGCATCGACGCGGCGCTCGCCGTGCAGCACAAGGCCCTGCTCGGCGGTGACGAGCGCGGCTACCTGTCGGTGGTCGAGCCGACCGCGACCGGCGCCCTGGACGGGTTGCGGATCCAGTTCCGCTCGCTGCGCGCGATGCAGGTCGCGGCGTGGAGCGACCGCGGATACCAGCCGAGCCCCACCGGCGACGAGTGGACGGTCCGGTTGAGCAGCACCCCGTGCTTCGTCGTCCCCACGTGCCCCGAGTCGCGGACGCCCGCGGTCATGCGCTGGCGCATCGAGGACGACCGGGCGGTGATGGTCCACTGGGAACCGGGCGAGAAGGACGGCGGCCCGCCCTGGCAGACCGACGAACTCGTCGCGCTGGCCGGCGCGCGCACCGTGGTCGCGACCACCCCCGTCTACGCCCGGCAACTGCCCACCCTGCTCCGGGAGGCGGAGAACGCCGCGAAGGTCGCCGACCGGTACGCCGTCGGCACCGCACCCGTCCGCTACCCGGTGTACTACGCCGACAGCCGCGAGTGGGAGCGCTGGTACGGCGGCAAGCTGCCGGACTGGGTCGGCGGTTACGCCCTACAGGTGACCGCGGACCGCTACGAACTCGTCCTCAACGGCGACTACCTCCTGCAGGCGGGCCTGGGCGAGCTGATGCGGCACGAGCTGACGCACGCCTCGTCGCTGGCCGGTTCGTCCGGTGGCTACGGCGCCTGGTGGCTGGTGGAGGGCTTGGCCGAGGAGGCCGCGATGAACGGGGCGCAGCCGGCGAGGTACCCGGCGCTGGACGAGGTGCGCAAGTTCGTGAAGACGTGGCAACGCGACCTCGCGCTCATCGCGCCGGAAGACGACACCCCGGACGGGGAGGTCGCCGCGCGCTACGGCGTCGCCTACCTCGCGGTGCACCGGCTGGTCGCCCGGTTCGGGTTCGCCAAGGCGATGGCGTTCTTCAAGAACGTGCTGCACCAGCGCCGGGAGCCGGCGCTGGCCGCGCCGGAGTCGCTCGGCGTGAGCTGGGCGGTGGCGCAGAAGGACCTGGCCGACTACGTGCGCCGTACCGCCCGCTGACCGGCGGCACGAGGGCGGGCTGAAGACGGGCGAATCGGGCGTACGGTCTGGATCGCCCATGCCGCTCATACCGGATTCGACGGCCGTGAGCCCTACCCGTGGCAGCAACCCGTTGGTAGCCTCCACGTCCGTGCCCCCCGAGGACGAGACCCACTCCGCCGGTTGGCCCCCGCCCGCCGATCGACGCTCGCCCGACGAGACCGGCACGGGGGCCGTGGACCCCTGGGCGCGCAGCGCCCCCGAACTCCTGCCGCTCGACGAGGAGGATCCCACTCCTGCCGCGGTGATCGCGGCGGCCCACTCCGCCGCGCCACCCGACGACGAGCAGCCCACCGCGCCGCTGGCCGGGTACGCGCCGTCCCAGGTCGAGCCGCCGACCCTCCCGCTGGCCGGGTACCTCCCGCAGGCGGAGGCCACCTTCGTGCCGCCGCCCACGCCGATGCCGCCGGTCTCCGCGGCACCCGCCGGTTACCCGTCACCGCCGGTTTCGTCGGCACCTGCCGGTTACCCGGCATCGCCGGTATCGGTTTACCCGGCATCGCCGGTATCGGCGGTCCCGGGCGGGTACCCGGCCTCGGCGACGCCGGGCGGTTATCCGGTGTCCGGGACGCCCGCGGGGTATCCGCAGTTTCCCGCGTCCGGTGCGCCGGGCGGCCATCCGGCGAGCTGGCCGCAGGTCGGACCGCCGGCGCGGCCGCGGCGGCGCTGGGGTCGGCTGCTCGCGATCGTCGCCTTCGTGCTGGTGGTGGTCTGCCTCATCGCGGGCGGGCTCGCCGTGCTGGCGTTCCCGTGGCTGAAGAACCGGGTCGGCGGCGCCGGACCGACCGGCGCGCCGAGCCCCGGCGCGAACGCCCCGTTCGCCACCCGGCAGGCGTGGATCAAGGACCGGATCGGGACGGCCCTGACCGTGCAGGGCCGGGCGCTGCTGGCCGGTGACGAGGCGGGTTACCTGTCCGTGGTCGACACGGCCGCGCCGCAGGTGCTGGACGGGATGCGCACGCAGTTCCGGTCGCTGCGCGCGATGCGGGTGGCGGGGTGGACGGAGGAGCCGAGCAATCCGACCCCCGTGTCGGCCGACGGCGGCGAGCAGTGGTCGACCGAGCTGCGCGGCACGCCCTGTTTCGTGACACCGACCTGCGCGAAGGCCGGTGCGCGGGCGCAGGCCCGGTGGCGCATCCGCGACGGGCGGGCCTGGCTGACCGAGTGGAAGCCGGTCGCCGAACAGCCGTCGCCGCACCCGTGGCAGATCGCGGAACTGGTCGCCGACGCCGGTGAGCGCACCGTGGTGGCGACCACGCCCGAGTACGCGGGCGAGCTGCCGACACTGGTGGCCGAGGCGGAGAAGGCGGCCAAGGTCGCCGACCGGTTCGCCCGCGCGGACGCGGTCCCGTCGCGGTACGTCGTCTACTACGCCGGCTCGGGCGAGTGGCGGCGCTGGTTCACCTGGAACCCCGGGGACACCGTCTCCGGCGTCGCGCTGCGGGTGAGCGTGGAGCGCTGGGAGCTGATGCTCTACGACGACAACATCACGCCGGAGGTGCTGGGCGGGGTGCTGCGCCACGAGCTGACCCACGCGGCCTCGCTGGCCGGGCCGTTCAAGGACGGCGACACCATGTGGTGGCTACACGAGGGCCTGGCCGAGTACGCCCTGATGGACGGCGCCCGGGTGCGCGACTACCTGCGGTTGCCCGCCATCCGGCAGCTGGTCGAGGACGGCTGGAACGGCGACGTGGAGTTCGCGAACCCGCCCAAGGGCACGAAGGGCTGGATCGTCTCGGCCCGGTACGGCATGAGCGCGCTGGCCGTACGGCACCTGGCGGACCGGTTCGGCGAGGCGAGCCTGGTCGAGTTCTTCCACAAGGTGGTCCACGACGGCCTGACGGTGCCGGTGGCGGCCCGGGAGACGCTGGGCGTGGAGTGGCCCGAGCTGGAGCGCGAATGCGCCGACTTCATCCGTCACAGCGTCGCCTGAACATGCCGTACTCGGCCCGATCTTGACGAAAGGCTCGCATCGGTCACAACCGTCCCGGTACCGTACTCATTACACAGGAATCCGTGCTCGCGACACCGGCCGCGATCACGGCGCGCCCCCGCGGCGCGGCCTGTACCGGAGGAGGTGGGCCTGCTCATGATCGGATCGACGCGACAGGACGCACGACTGGCGGAGGTCAGATTCCTCACCGTCGCCGAGGTGGCGACCCTGATGCGGGTGTCGAAGATGACCGTCTACCGCCTGGTTCACTCGGGAGAGCTGTCCGCCGTCCGGGTCGGCCGCTCTTTCCGGGTCCCTGAGCAGGCGGTTCAGGAGTACCTGCGGGGCGCGTTCTCGGAGCAATAGGTATCCCGGCTCACCCTGACGGTGACCCCTGGCAGTGCGCTCGCGGCTGCTCGGCTACCCTGAACGGGTTCCACCACCGTCAACTTCGAGGGGATGCCGTATGGGCTCCGTGGTCAAGAAGCGCCGCAAGCGTATGGCGAAGAAGAAGCACCGCAAGCTGCTGCGCAAGACCCGCGTCCAGCGTCGCCGTCTCGGCAAGTGAGGTCCGCGCCCCGGCGCTGAGCCACCGGGCCGGTTCGCGGCGCCCTCGTGCGCTCCTCCGGCGAACCGGCGGTGTCGGCAGCTCGGGCGCAGTCCCGCGTCGACCTGCTGCGGGCCGTATGGCCCGCGGGAGACGCGGTGCTCCTCTTCATTCTTCGCCGCCCCGGGGAGGCGCGTCATGACCGCGGTCGCCAACGGCTCCGCCGCCGATCGCGCACGCGCTCCCCGGGTCGTCATCGTCACCGGCGTCAGCCGGTTCCTCGGTGCGACCATCGCCGCCCGGATCGCCGCGGACCCCCGGGTCCACAAGGTGGTCGGGGTGGACCGGGTCGATCCGCCCGACGAGCTCGCGCCACTGCTGCGCGACGTCGCGGTGCGCCGGGTCGACCTGACCGGGGGTGCGTCCTCCCTGGTCAAGCTGGGCGCTGAGGCGCTCGTGCACCTCGCCGTGGTCTCCTCGCCCGATCCGGACGCCGGCGGGCGGGCCGCGATGAAGGACCAGAACGTCATCGGCACGCTCCAACTGCTGGCCGCCTGCCAGCAGATGCCGTCGCTGCGCCGGCTCGTGGTGCGCTCGTCGACCGCGGCGTACGGCGTCTCGTTCCGCGACCCGGCCGTGTTCACCGAGGACACCGAACCTCGCGACGCCCCGCGCGGCGGCTACGGGCGCGACATCCTCGACATCGAGTCGTACGTGCGCGGCTTCCGCCGCCGGCGGCCCGAGGTCACCACCACGGTGCTGCGCTTCGCCCCGTTCATCGGCCCGCAGGCCGACACCGCGCTGCTGAAGTTCCTGGCCCGCCCGGCGGTGCCGACGGTGCTCGGGCGGGACCCGCGACTGCAGTTCATCCACGTCGACGACGCGCTGGAGATCCTGCGCCGCTCGGTGCTGGAGGACCACCAGGGCACCTTCAACGTGGCCGGGCCCGGCACGCTGACCCTGTCCCAGGCGGTGCGCCGGTCGGGCCGCATCGCGCTGCCGGTGCTGGAGCCGGCCATGCACGCCGCCGCCTCGTTCGGCCGCGGGGTGGCCGGGCTGAGCCTGGACCAGGTCGACCTGTTCGTGCACGGCCGCGTGGTCGACACCGCCAAGCTGGTCCGGCAGTATGGCTTCACGCCCCGCACGACGGCCGACGCCTTCGACGACTTCGTCCGCGCCCAGAAGGGCGGCGCGGTCGTCACGCCCGCGCTGGTGGCCGCGACCGAGCAGCGGCTGCTCGACATGATCAGGTCGGTGCGCGACAAGCAGGGGAGGGCAGGCAGGTGACCGTCCCCGAGGTCGACGACGAGTTCGACGAGCGGGTCGCCGCGGGCCTGGCGTTCCTGCGCCGCAGGCTGTCCGGGCAGTACCAGGTCGACGAGTTCGGGTTCGACCCCGAGCTGACCGAGCAGGTCTTCCAGCCGGTGCTGCGCCAGCTCTACCGCCGCTGGTTCCGCACCGAGGTGATCGACGTCAAGAACCTGCCCGCCGAGGGCGGCGCGCTGGTCGTCGGCAACCACTCCGGCACCGTCGCGCTGGACGCGCTGATGCTGTCGGTCGCCTGCCACGACGAGCACCCGGCCCACCGGCACCTGCGGCTGCTCGGCGCGGACTTCGTGTTCCGCATGCCGTTCGTGTCGGAACTGGCCCGCAAGTCGGGCGCCACGCTGGCCTGCAACCCGGACGTGGAGCGGCTGCTGCACGCCGAGGAGCTCGTGGGCGTCTTCCCGGAAGGGTTCAAGGGCGTCGGCAAGCGCTTCGTCGACCGGTACAAGCTGCAGCGCTTCGGCCGCGGGGGCTTCGTGTCGGCGGCGCTGCGCACCGGCAAGCCCATCGTGCCGGTGGCCATCGTCGGCGCGGAGGAGATCTACCCGCTGCTCGGCAACATCAAGCCGCTGGCCCGGCTGATCGGCGTGCCGTACTTCCCGGTCACCCCGACGTTCCCGTGGCTGGGCCCGCTGGGCCTGGTGCCGTTGCCGAGCAAGTGGCTGATCCGCTTCGGCGAGCCCATCGACACCACGCCGTACGCCGACGGCGCCGACGACCCCGCGGTCGTCTTCAACCTCGCCGACCAGGTCCGCGAGACCATCCAGACCATGCTCCACGAGACCCTCGAACTGCGTCCGGACCCGTTCGCCGCGTGATCCGCCGCGCTACAACATGCGCAGATCCAGGGCGTGCCAGAGCAGCGTCTCGTTGTCGCCGGTGGACCACCAGAGCACGCCGCCGCGGCAGGCGACCCGGCCCGCGTTCGCGGTGACCAGGGCGGGGCTGCGGGTCTTCAGGTCGTAGAGCATGACGCGGGTGGTGGTCAGGCCCTGCGTGGTCCGGGTGTACACCTCGAACCGGTCCAGCACCGCGACGTCCGTGGTGGCCGACGAGACCGCGCCGGTCGCCGTGCGCAGGCGCTCGGAGCCGTCGGGACGCATCAGCTCGATGACCGTGGACGCCTCGGTGCTGCCGAT
This sequence comes from Catellatospora paridis, assembly GCF_009720365.1. Classification (GTDB taxonomy): domain Bacteria; phylum Actinomycetota; class Actinomycetes; order Mycobacteriales; family Micromonosporaceae; genus Catellatospora; species Catellatospora paridis. Next base: position 28,579 of record NZ_ML769327.1, read on the forward strand.
GATCAGTGACCGGCACCAGGTGGCCGAGCAGGTCATCAGCTCACCGGCCTGCACCCCGACCAGGATCCGTTCCGCCGTCTGGGGATTGTTCAGCTCGATCGCGCCCGCGTCCGCCACCGCCTCGCTGACCAGCCACGGCCAGGCGCTGATGGCATACCCGCCGGCCAGCTCCCGCACGACGGGTCTGCCGCCCGCCAGCGGCACCGTGTAGATCGCGGAGTAGCCGGGCTTGCCGGCGTCGGCCATCCAGCTCAGCTGCCCGTCGTGCAGGGCCAGGTCGCCCTGCTTGTCGAAGAGCATAACGGCGCCGGTGTCGGCGGTGACCAGCTGTGGCGCGCCGCCGTCCAGCCGGGCGGTCCAGATGCCGGTGCGGCCCGCGCCGCCGGCGTCGCCGCTCAGCTCCACCCAGGCCAGGATGGTGCCGTCGCTGGTGAACCCGGCGAACTCGGCGGCGCTGTCCTTGGGCGTCCGGCGCAGCTCGCGCTCCCGGCCCCCGTCGCGCAGCAGCAGGCGCACGTCGTCGCCGCCGGCGGACGGCGCGGTGCCGACGGACGCGGTCGCGCTGACGAAGTAGAGCGGGCTGTACACGGACCCGTCGGCCAGCATGCCGGGGGTGTCCCGCACGGTGGCGGTCGGGTACGCCTCGGTGAGCGCGGGCTCGGCCGAACGCGGCGGGGCGGGCTGCTGCGGGCTCAGCGCGAGCATGACGGCCGCCGCGGTCAGCGCGGCGCCCAGTGCCACGGCACGGGTCACCGGCAGGGTGGCCGGATGCCGGTGCCGTCCGGGCGGCACCGGGTCCTCGGGTGGCGGTGCGGAGCCGCGCGGTGCGGACCGGGTCACGTCTTCTTCCGGCGGCGGCTCAGCGCCATGCCACCCGCGACCGCGCCGGCCAGCACGCCCGCGCCGAGCGCGACCGGGACGGCGACCTTGGCGGCCTTGCGCCCGGAGCGGAAGTCGCGGATGTCCCAGCCCTGGGCACGGGCCATCCGGCGCAGCGCGCTGTCGGGGTTGACGGCGACCGCGCGGCCGACGCTGGTCAGCATCGGCACGTCGTTGATGGAGTCGCTGTACGCGGTGCACCGGGTCAGGTCCAGGCCCTCCGCGGCGGCCAGCGCCTCGATGGCGTGCGCCTTGGCCGGTCCGTGCATCATCTCGCCGACCAGGCGGCCCGTGTACGCCCCGTCGCGGATCTCGGCGACCGTGCCCAGCGCGCCGGTGAGGCCGAGCCGCGCGGCGATGACCCGGCCCAGCTCCACGGGCGCGGCGGTGACCAGCCACACCCGTTGGCCCGCGGCGAGGTGCTGGTCGGCGAGCGCGCGGGTGCCGGACCAGATCCGGTCGGCCATCAGCTCGTCGAAGATCTCCTCGCTGAGCCGCTGCACGTCGTCGACCTTCCAGCCTTCGATGAAGGCGAGCGCCGCCTCGCGGGCCTGCGCGATGTCGCCGGAGTGCTCGGCGGCCAGCAGCCGGAACCGGGCCTGGCTGATGGCGAACTTGGCCAGGTCGATGGTGGTGAAGTAGCGCCGTGAGGCGAGACCGCGGGCGAAGTAGTAGAGCGAGGCGCCCTGCATCATCGTGTTGTCGACGTCGAAGAACGCGGCCCCGGTACGGTCGGCGACCAGGGCGGCCGGCTCGGCCAGGGGCATCGGCACGACGGACGGGGGCATCGGCGGCAACGCCGCGCCGACGGCGGCGATCGGCTGCGCCGGACTGCGACGACGTGCCATCGGGCCCTCCTTCTGCGGGGAACACGGTGCGCCGGGGTGCCGGTGAGTCCGCGTTCCGGACGGCTAGAGCGTATGCGTCGCAGGCCGCCGCACACAGTAGGGGCGCGACGCCGTTGCCGGCAGCCGCGCCCCTGTGATCCGTCTGTGCGAGCTAGCCGAGCAGGCCGCCGAGGATCCGGCCCAGCTCGTCGAGCAGGCCCTCGTCCTGCGTCTGCTCCGGCTCGCCCTCGGTGGCCGCGGGCGAGGCCGAGGCGCTCGGCGCGACCGACGCCTGCGGGGCGGCGGGGCTTCCCTCGGTGCCCGGCTTGGCGTTCTCCTTGGTCTGCGCCGGTTGCGTCTGCTGCTGCTCCGGCCGCGACGGCTGGCTGATCGCGTTGGCGCAGGCACCGGGCACGGAGCCGAACCGGTCGCTGCCGGTCGAACCCGCGCCGCAGGCCAGCGCCGTACGGGCCGCCGCGGAGCGCTTCTCGATCCGGTCCAGCAGCGACAGCGAGCCGGTGACCTTCTCCCGGTCGGTGCTGCCGTCGAGCAGCTGCCCGACGAGCATGCGCTGGTCGGCGACGAAGCGGTCCACCGCGTCCAGGGCGGACGTGTCGCGCCGCGCCATCGCGGACGTGATCAGCATCCGGATGCCCTGCGTGGTGTCGCTGTCCATGTCCGTGAGCGCGGCCCCGAACCCGGTGGCGTCGGTGCGCACGGCGTGCGCCTCCGACAGGCGGGTGCGGGCGAACTCGAGGTAGAGCCGGCCGCGGGACAGGTCCGAGCCGGCCAGCGCGAGCTGGGCCTTCTCGGTCTGCCGCTTGACGCCGTAGAGGGCGTCGCCGGGGATCGCCTCACCGCTGGCCACCGACACGCCGGACAGCGCCAGCGTGCCCGCGGCGATGCCGATGACGATCGCCCCACGGGCGCGGACCCGGCCCGGCCTGCGGGCCGACCACGGAGCGCTCGCGCGCTGGTCCTCGACCTCGGGCCGAGCGGTGACGCCGATGCCGTCGCGTTCCGCGGTGGCGATCAGCTGAGCGCGCAGGTCTCGTTTGAACGTCGCCTCGGGTACGCCGGGCAGAGCCACGGTGCGCAGCTGCTGACCGACGGTGACCAGCTCGGTGAGCTGGCCGTCGAGGCGGGACCGGGTGTGGTGACGGCGGCCGCCGTTGGCCTCGTCGAGCAACTGGGCGAAGCGCTCGGCACGCCCACGATCGAACAGGGAAATGTTGTTCACCGCGGGCACCCCCCTTCGCTGATCGCGGTGATGGTTACGGCGAACGCAGAGAATGCCGCTCGCACCCGGTCAAACTGGATCAGGGCACGATCAGTTACGGCCGTCAGGGGTGACGGGGCACCCATGGTGATGTGAGTCACATTCACGGCTGGAACCCCTCGGGCAACAGGCGGGCGAGCGCGCGGACGGCGCGGTACTGGAGGGCCTTGATGGCGCCCTCGTTCTTGCCCATCGACTGCGCGGTCTCCGCCACCGAGAAGCCCTGGAGGAAGCGCAGCACGATGCACTCCTGCTGCTCGGGGTTGAGCTGCTTGACCGCGGTCAGCAGCGCCACGTTCGTGATGTGGTCCACCACCGCCGTCTCGGGGCTGCCCTCGGGGCCCCGGTCCTCCCGGTCGGCGTCCAGGACGTCGCCCGTGGTGACCTCCAGCCGGTACCGGCCGGACTTGAAGTGGTCGGCGACCAGGTTGCGGGCGATGGTGACCAGCCACGCGCCCAGGTCGCGGCCCTGCCAGGTGAAGCTGCTGATGCGCTTGAGCGCGCGCAGGAAGGTGTCCGAGGTCAGGTCCTCGGCCAGCGGCCGGTTGCCGACCCGGAAGTAGATGAACCGGAACACGGTGTCGACGTACCGGTCGTAGATGAGCCCGAACGCCTCGGAGTCGCCCTGCTGGGCCCGCTCGACCAGGGTCCACACCTCGTGTGCGGCGTCGCTGGGATCGGGCCGGTCGGGGTAGCCGGTGCCGCCGGTGCCGCCCTCCTCGACGGCGGGCAGCACCTGGGTCTCACCGGCCTCCACGGCGGAGCCGCTGGCCTGGGTCGGGGCGCTGCGCCCGTTGACCCGCCCGCCCACCGGCTTGGTGCCGGGGGGCTGGTGCCGGGCCGTGGCGTCGTTGGTCTGACGGGTGCGGATCCGCTGCGTCCCGCCATCGCCTCGTACCGCCGTGGCCAGCATTTCGTTGAGCGAAGTACGGAGCAACGTCAGGCCGTCGACCAGGGCCCGGCGAGCCGCCGCCACTTCGCTGGTGACCAGCTCATCGCCGAACAACAGAGAACTCATCCCGCCACCTCCGCGTGCCCCCAGACCGATCCGCCCCGGTACTGCGGAGGACGCACGCGTCCCCCGGCATACCGGGCAATCTCCACCATAAGCCGCTGAACACCCATGAGGTACTCGTTCAGTGCGATAAACGGCACAAAGGCCTCCTCAGGCTGAGGGGTGTCGACTCATGGCAAAAAGGGTGAGCCGACCCTGAGGACTATAAAGGCCCCAACTCACCCAGCGGTGTGGAGTCAGTTACACGCCGGACCGAAATGTTGCACCGCTACCCGTAGGTGTCGTCGCACACGTTGTGCGCTGGTCCGCGTGCCTGACCGAAAGTTTCGAGTCGCTCACCCGGCCGGGTGATGCCCGTGTAGTGCCGTGACAGCCGACTCCCGTGTCGGCGTCGTGTCAGGACGGTGAACGCGGGGGTGGGCTCGCGGGCCGGGCTGTGGAAAACTCAGCCACCGTGAACCTCGCCACACTGCTGCGCCAGCACGCCGCCGTGACCCCGGACCGCATCGCGCTGCGCGCGGATGAGGACACCCTGACCTGGGCGGAGTGGGACGCCCGGGTCGACGCCGCGGCGCGCGGCCTGCTCGCGCTGGCACTGCCCGCCTCGGCCGGTTTTCCCGCGCGTGTCGCGATCGCCCTGCGCAACGACCTCGACTTCACCGTCGCCCTGCTGGCCGTGCTGCGGGCGGGCCTGGTCGCGGTGCCCTGCAACCCCGGGTTCACCCCGCGCGAGCTGCGCCACGTGCTGGCCGACAGCGGAGCGCAGGCGCTGGTCGCCCCCCAGGAGCTGCTGGCCGGGATCGCCGACGCGGTGGCGCACCCGCTGACCGCGCTGCCGGTGGCCGCGGGCGCCGCACCCGCCGAGGACGCCGGTGACGGCCTGGCGCTGCTGCTCTACACCTCAGGCACCGAGGGCGTGCCCAAGGGCGCGATGCTGCCGCACACGGCGCTGCTGGCCAACCACCGGCAGCTGGCCGCCGTCGAGCCGCCGCTGGTCGGCCCGGACGACACGGTGCTGCTGGCGCTGCCGCTGTTCCACGCGTACGGCCTCAACACCGGCCTCGGCTCGGTGCTGTTCCACGGCGCGGCGGGCGTGCTGATCGCCGACTTCGACCCCGCCGGCTCCGCCGCGCTGATCGCCGAGCACCGGGTGAGCGTGCTGGTCGGCGTGCCGCCGATGTTCCTGGCCTGGAGCGCGGTGCCGGACATCGGCGAGCTGCTGCGCTCGGTGCGGCTCGCGGTGTGCGGCGCGGCGGCCCTGGAGCCGGCCGCGGCGGCCCGCTTCACCGCGCTGACCGGGCACACCGTGCAGGTCGGCTACGGGCTCACCGAGACCGCGCCGGTGCTGGCCTCCACCGTCGCCGCCCCGTCGGCCAAGCCGGGCGCCATCGGCCGGCCGCTGCCGGGCGTCGAGCTGCGCCTGGTGAACCGGGCCGGCGAGGACGTGTGGCGGGGCGGGGAGCCGCTGGGCGCGGACGACGAGGACGAGCTGGACCTCGACGTGCCGGACTCGCCGGGCACCGACCCGGGCGAGATCGTGGTCCGCGGGGAGAACCTGTTCGCCGGATACTGGCCCGACGGCCGGGGCGGCCCGGACGCCGAGGGCTGGTGGCCCACCCGCGACGTGGCGTACGCCGACGGTGACGGCGACCTGTTCCTGGTCGACCGGCTCGGCGAGCTGATCCTGGTGAGCGGCTTCAACGTGTATCCGGCCGAGGTGGAGCAGGTGCTGCTGGCGCACCCGGGCGTGGCCCAGGCGGCCGTGCTCGGCGCGCCGCACCCGATGACCGGCCAGCAGGTGCGGGCCGTGGTGGTGCCCGCCCCGCGCGCCGAGGTCACCGCAGCGGAGCTGGCCGCGCACTGCGCCCGCAACCTGGCCCGGTTCAAGTGCCCGAGCGAGATCGAGTTCGCCGAGACGCTGCCCTACTCGGTCATCGGCAAGGTGCGCAAGGGGCTGCTGTGACACGCGGAGCCCGCGCCGCATGTCACGGGCTCCTTGAGAGGATGGCGGCGTGACCCGACTGACTCTCTACACCCGGCCCGGCTGCCACCTGTGCGAGGACGCGGTGGCGGTGCTGGAGCGCATCGGCGAGCCGTTCGAGGAGATCGACATCTCCGGGGACCGGGAGCTGGAGGCCGAGTACGGCGACCGCATCCCGGTGATCATGCTGGACGGCCGGGAGCACGGCTACTGGCGGGTGGAGGAGCAGCGGCTGCGCCGCGACCTGGCCGGGCGGCAGTCCGCCTGACCCCCGCGGGCCGGGCACCCTGAGCAGGGGCGGCGTGGGTAATCTGGCGGGATGAAGCGCGGCGCGAAGCACCTTGTCTGGGACTGGAACGGCACCCTCGTCGACGACCTGCACCTGGTCGTGAACGCGACCAACATCGCGTTCGAGGTGGCCGCGCCCGGCCTGTCGATCAAGGTGACCGCCGACGAGCACCGCCGCGACTTCCGCCGCCCGATCAGCGAGTACTACGGCTCCGTGCTGGGCCGCCCGCTCACCGAGGCGGAGTTCGTCGAGCTGGACCGGGTCTTCCACGACGCGTACCGGACCGGCCTGGCCGAACTGGCGCTGGCCGCGGGCGCGCTGGACGCGCTGCGCGGCTGGACCGGGACGCAGTCGCTGCTGTCCATGTGGTTCCACGAGGAACTGGTGCCGACCGTCACCCGCTACCAGTTGACGTCGCACTTCATCCGGGTGGACGGGCTGCGTGAGCCGCTGGGCGGGGAGCAGGCGCACAAGTCCGGCCACCTGAAGCGGCACCTGGCCGAGCTGTGCCTGGAGGGCGCCGACGTGGTGCTGATCGGCGACTCCATCGACGACGCCGACGCGGCCGCCTCCGTGGGCGCGCGCTGCGTGCTCTACACCGGCGGCTTCACCGACCCGGCCAAGCTGCGCGCGTACGGCGTGCCGGTCGCGGACACACTGCTGGAGGCCGTCGCGCTCGCAGCGTGACGTTCGTCTCTGGAAGCCAGGGGTCGCCGGCATCCGTGAGCGATTTGGGTGTTTGGTGGCTTTTGCTCTTGTTTGCGCCGAATCAAGTGGGCGTGTTTTGGGAGCGGTTGTCATGGTTGCGACATAATCGCGTAGCAGCGCCCATCCGGACGCCCGTCGCGAACCGCCTTTCCGGCGACTCTCCGTGACGGGTGGCGTGGGGTTCGGCCAGAGTGGGGGCACACATGCCGCGGGGGCATTCTGGCCGATTCGCGATCCCGGATGGGCGCGCTTTCAAGATCGCGATTTGTGCACCTGTTCACAAGCGCTTAGTCTGTTACCTCGACGTTCCCCGCTAGCACAGAGCCGTTCGGCCATGTGATCTGGGGTCTAAGCCTTGTTCGGCACGGAGTCTCATGAGTCAGCAGCGCACCGGTCACGAAGCCGGGATCACCGGCCGTGTCGGCGCGGTCACGCCCTCTGCAGTTCTAGGTAGCCAGCCGGATTTCCCGGATCTGCCCGAGGCGACGGTGGCCCGCCTGCCCGAGTATCTGCGTGCCCTGCATCACCTCGCAGAGACGGGCCACGACACGGTCTCCAGCGAGGGCCTGGCCCTCGCCGCGGGCGTCAACTCCGCCAAGCTCCGCAAGGACCTGTCCCACCTCGGCTCGTACGGCACCCGCGGCGTCGGCTACGACATCGAGCCCCTGGTCGGCCAGATCGAGTACATCCTCGGCCTGAACAAGCGCCGCGCGGTCGCCCTGGTCGGCGTCGGTAACCTCGGCCACGCGCTGGCCGGCTACGCCGGGTTCGCCAGCCGCGGCTTCCGCATCGCCGCGCTGTTCGACGCGGACCTCACCCGGGTCGGCGAGCTGATCAACGGCATCGCGGTGCGGCACATCGGCGACATCCCCGAGGTGGTCAAGTCCGAGGCGATCTCCATCGCCGTGCTGGCCACCCCCGCCGGAGCCGCCCAGGCCGTCGCCGACCAGCTGGTCGCGGCCGGCGTCACCAGCATCCTGAACTTCGCCCCGGTGGTGCTCAACCTCCCGGAGCAGGTCGACGTCCGCAAGGTGGATCTCGCTGTCGAGCTGCAGATCCTCTCGTTCCACGAGCATCGCAAGTCGGCCCGCGGGGCCGAACTGGCCAAGGCGATGGCCCGCGGGGCCGTGAACGGCAGCCCCGTCGCCACGCTGGGAGAGGTGGCCGCGTGAACCTCATCGTGGTGGGCGCGTCGTACCGGACCGCGCCGGTGGAGCTGCTGGAGAAGCTGTCCCTGGTCGAAGGCCCGCAGGCGCTGCCCCGGCTGCTGTCCGGCGGTGAGCTGACCGAGGCCGTCGTCGTCTCCACCTGCAACCGGGTCGAGGTCTACGCGGCCGTGCCCGCGTTCCACGCCGGTCTGAGCCATCTCGGCGAGGTGCTGTCCGACCTGTCGGGCGTGCCCGCCGAGCAGCTCGCGAGCACCCTCTACGTGCACCACGGGCAGGACGCGGTGCGCCACGTCTTCCGCGTCGCCGCCGGGCTGGACTCGATGGTCGCCGGTGAGGCGCAGATCCTCGGCCAGCTCCGCGAGGCGTACCAGCAGGCCACCGAGGCCGACGCGGCCGGCAAGGTGCTGCACGAGCTGCTGCAGCAGGCGCTGCGGGTCGGCAAGCGCGCGCACGCCGAGACCGGCATCGACCACGCGCCGCGCAGCATGGTCAGCGCCGCGCTGGACCACGCCGTGGCCAACTCCGCGGACTGCCACCGCTGGCTGGTGGTGGGCGCCGGGGCGATGGGCGCGCTGGCCGTCGCCGAGCTGACCCGCCGCGGCGCGGGCACGGTCACCGTGGTCAACCGCGGGATCGAGCGGGCGCAGCGGCTGGCCGACGCGTACGGCGCCACCGCCGCCCCGATCGAGCGCCTGCCCGAGCTGCTGGCCGAGGCCGACGTCGTGATCACCGCGACAGCGTCGACCGGCCACGTGCTCACTTCCGAGAACGTCGGTGCGGCGCGCACCGGGTCCGACAAGATCCTGACTATCATCGATCTGGCGATGCCGCGCGACGTCGAACCGGCCGTCGCCGAGCTTTCCGGAGTGCGGCTCGTCGACGTCGCGCGCCTGGGCACCGTGCTGGACCCCACCACGGCCGGCGCCCCGGTCTGCCCCCGCTCGTCCGCCGACCGCGAGGTCGCGGCCGTGGAGGAGATCGTCGCGGGCGAGGTCGACACGTACGCGAGCTGGCTGCGTGGCGCCGAGGTGGCGCCGACGGTCGCCGCGCTGCGGGCGCGTGCCGAGGACGTGGTCAGCGCCGAGCTGCGCCGCCTCGCCCAGCGCCGCGCCGACCTGACCGACGACCAGCGCGCCGACGTGGCGCACACCGTGCACCGGATCGTGCAGCGGCTGCTGCACCAGCCCACCGTGCGGGTGCGCCAGCTCGCCGCCGAGCCCGGCGGCGAGGCGTACGCCAGCCTGCTGCGCGACCTGTTCGACCTGTCGGTGATCCCCGGATCACCGGACCACACCACGGTGGCAGATGTGCCAGATTTGAAGGGGGGTGCCTGATGACCAGCACAGGCGTGCTCCGCCTCGGTACGAGAGGCAGCGCCCTCGCGATGGCGCAGTCGCAGACCGTGGCGGACATGGTGACCGCGGCGACCGGCCTGCGGGTCGAGCTCGTGGAGATCGCGACGGCGGGCGACCGCTCGTCCGCGCCCGTCCAGCAGCTCGGCGTCGGCGTGTTCGTGTCCGCGCTGCGGGACGCCCTCACCGCCAAGGAGATCGACTTCGCGGTGCACTCGTACAAGGACCTGCCCACCGCGCCCGCCGACGGCCTGTCCATCGCGGCCATCCCCGAGCGGGCCGACCCGCGCGACGCCCTGATCGCCCGCGACGGGCTGACCCTGGCCGAGCTGCCCTCCGGCGCCGTCATCGGCACCGGCGCGCTGCGCCGCATCGCGCAGATCAACGCGCTGGGCCTGCCCGTGACCACCGTGCCGATCCGCGGCAACGTGGACACCCGGCTGCGCAAGGTCGCCGACGGCGAGCTGGACGCGGTCGTGCTGGCCCGCGCGGGCCTGGCCCGGCTGGGCCGCGCCGCCGAGGTCACCGAGATCCTGGACCCGATGCTCATGCTGCCCGCGCCCGCCCAGGGCGCGCTGGCCATCGAGTGCCGGTCCGCAGATACCGATCTGGTCGAGGCCCTCGCGGCTCTCGACCACCGGGCGACCCGCGCGGCGGTCACCGCCGAACGGGCGCTGCTGGCCGCGCTGGAGGCAGGGTGCAGCGCACCCGTCGCCGCGCTGGCCGAGACAACCGAAGACGACGAGATCTACCTGCGCGGTGCGGTGATCAGCGTGGACGGGCGGTTCGCCCTCCGACTGTCGCGCACCGGAACGCTCGCCGACGCTGAGAAGGTCGGTCGCCTGCTGGCAGCCGACCTGCTCGAAGACGGTGCCGAGAATGTACTTGGGAGTGCAGAATGACCCGCACCCGTAAGCCCGCCGGGCACGTCGCGTTCGTCGGGGCTGGACCCGGCGACCCGGGACTGCTCACCCGCCGCGCGTACGACACGCTGCTCGAAGCCGACCACATCGTGTACGACCGCAGCGTGCCCGACGCGCTGCTGGACACGCTGAAGGCCGAGACCGGCGACCTGACCGAATACAGCCCCGCCGAGGGCGTGCCCGGGGACGTGGCCAAGGTGCTGCTGTCCGAGGCGCGCTCCGGCCGCAACGCGGTGCACCTGGTGACCGGTGACCCGTTCGGCCACGACGCGGTGGTCAAGGAGGTCCAGGCGGTCGCCCGGACCAACGTGCGCTTCGCGGTCGTGCCCGGCGTGCCCCAGGCCGCCGGTGTGGCGACCTACGCGGGCGTGCCGCTGACCGGCGTGCGCACCGCCGCCGACGTCGACGACGTGACCACGCTCGACTTCGACGGGCTGGCCGCCGCGGTGCGGCACGGCTCGGTCGCGCTGGCCGTGGACGCCGGCGACCTCGCCTCGGTGCGCGACGGCCTGCTGGCCGCGGGCGTCGACGGGACCCAGCCGGTGGCGATCACCGGTGACGGCACCGGGGACACGCAGTACACGACGACCTCGTCGGTGGACAGCTTCGTCGCCGCGGCGCTGGGCTTCTCCGGCCGCGTCGTGGTGACCGTCGGCGGCGGCGTGCAGAACCTGGACAAGCTCGGCTGGTGGGAGCGGCGGCCGCTGTACGGCTGGCGCGTGCTGGTGCCGCGTACCAAGGAGCAGGCGGGCGTGATGAGCGCGCGGCTGCGGGCGTACGGCGCCATTCCGTGCGAGGTGCCGACGATCGCGGTCGAGCCGCCCCGGACCCCGGCCCAGATGGAGCGGGCGATCAAGGGCCTGGTCGACGGCCGGTACGCGTGGGTCATCTTCACCAGCGCCAACGCGGTCCGCGCGGTGTGGGAGAAGTTCGCCGAGCACGGCCTCGACGCCCGCCACTTCGGCGGCGTCAAGATCGCCTGCATCGGCGAGTCGACCGCCGAGGCCGTTCGCGCGTTCGGCATCCAGCCCGAGATGGTGCCCGCGGGCGACCAGTCCAGCGAGGGCCTGCTCGCCGAGTTCGCGCCGTACGACGAGATCTTCGACCCGGTGGGCCGGGTGCTGCTGCCCCGCGCCGACATCGCGACCGAGACGCTGGCCGCCGGGCTCACCGAGCGCGGCTGGGAGGTCGACGACGTCACCGCCTACCGGACCGTGCGTGCCGCGCCGCCGCCGGAGGAGATCCGCAACGCCATCAAGTCGGGTGGTTTCGACGCGGTCCTGTTCACGTCAAGCTCCACAGTGCGCAATCTGGTGGGTATCGCCGGCAAGCCGCACCAGCGTACGGTCGTGTCGGTGATCGGCCCGAAGACCGCCGAGACCGCGCTGGAGTTCGGTCTGCGCGTCGACGTGCAGCCCGAGCACGCGTCCGTCCCCGACCTGGTCGAGGCGCTCGCGATGTACGCCGTCGAGCTGCGCGAGCGGCTCGCCGCGATGCCCGCCAAGCAGCGCCGCGGCTCGAAGGTCCAGGGCCCGACCGCGCTGCGGTTCCGCTAGGACAGCTGATCCGGCACGTCCTCGCGGATGCCTCGTTGATCTGCGAGGACGTGTCGATTCAAGAACCAGGGAGTGCGTGATGTCCTTCCCGAACGTGCGGCCGCGACGGCTGCGCACCACCGCGGCGATGCGGCGGATGGTCAGCGAGACCCGGCTGCACCCGGCCGAGCTGATCCTGCCGCTGTTCGTGAAGGAGGGCATCGCCGAGCCCCGCCCCGTGGAGTCGATGCCCGGCGTGCTCCAGCACTCGCGCGAGTCGCTGCGCAAGGCCGTCGCCGAGGCGGCCCAGGCCGGCATCGGCGGGGTCATGCTGTTCGGCATCCCGGCCGAGAAGGACGCCGTCGGCTCCGGCGGCATCGACCCGTCCGGCATCCTCAACGTCGCGATCCGCGACGTGGTCGCCGAGGTCGGCGACAGCGTCGTGGTGATGAGCGACCTGTGCCTGGACGAGTTCACCTCGCACGGCCACTGCGGCCTGGTGCGCCCCAACGGCTCGGTGGACAACGACGCGACCCTGGCGGCGTACGCCCGCATGGCGGTGGCCCAGGCCGCGGCCGGCGTGCACGTGGTCGGTCCCTCCGGGATGATGGACGGCCAGGTCGCCGTGGTCCGCCGGGCGCTCGACGAGGCCGGCTTCCGCGACACCACGATCCTGGCGTACGCGGCCAAGTACGCCTCCGCCTTCTACGGCCCGTTCCGCGACGCCGTCGAGTCGTCGCTGGACGGCGACCGGCGCACCTACCAGCAGGACCCGGCGAACCTGCGGGAGTCGCTGCGCGAGGTGGCCCTCGACGTCGCCGAGGGCGCCGACATCGTCATGGTCAAGCCGGCCCTGGCGTACCTCGACGTGATCGCCGCGGTCCGCGACATGGTCGACGTGCCCGTCGCGGCCTACCAGGTCAGCGGCGAGTACGCGATGGTCGAGGCGGCCGCCGCCAACGGCTGGATCGACCGCGACCGGATCATGATGGAGACGCTGCACTCGATCCGCCGCGCCGGAGCCCAGATGATCCTGACCTACTGGGCCGTCGACGCCGCCCGCCACCTCCGCGCCGACTACTAGCCCTCCGGGGCCGGGTCAGCTGCAGCAGCCGCCGCCGCAGCATCCGCCGCCACCGCCGCCGGACGGGGCGGGGATGGCGTTGCCGCGGCCGGACAGGCCCACGGTGGTCAGCAGCTTCACGGTGTCGTCGTGGCCGGCCGGGCAGGGCGCGGGGTCGCCCGCGGCCGCCATCGGCCGGTTCACCTCGAACGTGTCGCCGCAGGCGCGGCAGCGGAAGTCGTAGCGTGGCATCGGATCAGCTTATGCCGAGATTCGCGGCCAGTTCCACGACGTCGCCCTCGTATTCCAGCCACTGGCGGTCGGCGACGAAGCCGAGCTCCTGGTTGACCTTGATGAGGGGTTCGTTGACCGCGGCGTTCCAGGTCTGCACCTCGGTCAGGTTCGGCTCTGCCGAGCGCAGCTCGAACAGCATCCGGGCCTTGATCGCGCGGCCGACGCCGTACCCGCGGTGGCGGGGCACGACCACGGTGTCGTACTGGTCCGCACGGCCGGGGCGCTGTGCCGGCACGACCACCTCGGTGAGGCCGGCGACCTCGCCCGTCTTCTCCTGGACGGCGACCACGACGTAGAGCTGCAGTCCCCGGGCGGCCAGGGTGTGCAGGCTGGCAAGCAGCCGCTCCGGCTCGTAGGAGCTCGGGCGCAGGTCCAGGTCGCCCAGGTCGTAGTCGTCGCGCACCTCGGCCTTGGCGGCCGCGTACGGCGTGATCAGGTGCTCCGGAGGACCGTCGGCGTAGAACTCGATCTGGTATCCGGCGCCGATGCCCGCGGCCAGGTCGCCGAGGGAGAACCAGTCGACCGTGTCCAGCCGCAGCACGCTGCGGATCTCGGTGAACGCCAGGGTGAAGCCGTACGCCTGGTAGAAGTCGACGGCGGTGGTGTCGCCGGCCACCTCGACGCCCAGCGTGCTGAAGCCCTTGCGCAGGGCCACCCGCACCTGCTCGGCTAGCAGCGCCCGGCCGATGTTCTGCCGGCGCGCCTTGGGGTGGACCAGGATCTCGACGACGCCGATGTCGCCGAGCAGGATGATGCTGCCGGCGCCCAGCGGTGCCACACCCCGCGCGGCGTCCCCCTCGTTCTCCTCGACCAGCCACATCATCTTGCGTTCACCGGGCATGGTGACCGCCAGGTAGTCGCGCATCCTGCCGTCTTGCCACAGCGGATCATCAGGTAGGTCGACCGCGGAAACCTCGTTGAGGAGAGCGACCAGAGAGGTGATCTCAGTGGCGGCGGCGGTACGGGGATCCCATTCGCGCACCTTCACTTGTCCAGCTTGCACACTGCGCCCCCGAAACGGAAGGGTCCCACCTGTCATCGTATGCAAACCATTACTCTGAGTGGCGATCAACGATGAAGGCAGTGGCGGACGGTAGTGTTGGGGGCCGTTTCGCTGATGTGGGCGAGACGTCCGGTTGATCAGGTCTGACTGCTACGACCGTACGCCTGCGCGGTGTCGTACACCTTCTGCAGGTACACCCCTACGTTGTTGTACGACAGCACCACTGCTTTCCAGTTGGCCACGACGGTCAGATCCTTGCCCGGCGCACACAGGTAGTACGCCGCCGTCAGGGCCGAGTCGTCGAGGTCGTGCGGGTCGGTGAGCTGGTCGTTGTCGGCGTCCACCGCGTAGGTCACCCACGTCGCCGGGATGAACTGCATGGGGCCGACCGCGTGGTCCCACTTCTTGTCGAAATCGAGCGTGCCGGCGTCGGTGTCGTCGATCTTCTTGGTGTTCTTGGTGCCGTCCAGGGCGGGCCCGAGGATCGGCGGCAGCGCCTTGGCGTCGTCGCCGAGCTTCGCGCCCTTGGCGCGGCCGTGATCAGACTCGATCTTGCCGATCGCGGCGAGGGTGGTCCACCGCAGCTTGCACGACGGGCGCGTCGACGTCACCACCCATTCGGCGTACGCATACGCCTCCAGGGCCGTCACCGGCACGCTCACCTTGGGTGAGGTGGCCTCCGCCCAGCGGTGGAACGCCGCGGCGGGACGTGCCACGGGGGTGGGGGCGGCGGTGGGCGAGGAGGTCGGCGGGGCGAAGGTGGGGCTCGGCGTCGCACTGGCGGGAGCCTCGCTCGACACCGACGGCGTCGGCACGGGCGCGGCCTTCGCGCCGGCCAGCGCCGGGATCAGCAGCGCGCCGGACGCGCCGGCCGCGGCGACCAGCATGACGATGGTGACGCCGGTGGTGGTGAGCCGCCCGACCGGTCGGCGGGACTGCCGCCAGACCACGCGGCCGGCGTCCATGGCCGCCGACCGCAGCCGCACCATCGCCGCCCCGACCGAGATCGCCGCCGCGGCCTCGCCCGGCGCGACCGCGGTTTTCGGCAGGGCACCGTATCCCGAGGTCGTCGCTGCGTCGCCGTCGGCGTCGGCCGCTGTCGCGGCAACGGTTTCCGCGTCCTGCGCGACCGGCGCACCGGCAGCGTCGTCGGCGGCCGGCTTCGTCGCCCGCGCCGCCGCTTCCGTGATGTCGTCCCCGTCCCGCACGGGTCGAGTATGCCTCGCCCGCGCCGCATTGTCGTGCGCACGTGCTGTCCGTCGAGGCGGCTCGGGTGATCCGGTTGTGACCTGACGGCCCACATCCGCCCTGCGGTGTCTTCGTTACGACGGTTGGCAGCTCCACACGGCACTGATCGTCTTCATCGCCGCGGGTGGTGACACCTCGGCTGGCTCGATCAACCCGTTCTTACGATGTCCTGTGCAAGTGGGGGTACGGCAGCATGAACCGCGACTTCCAGGGGGGCGGAGGTTATCCGCGCGTGCCGCAGCGTATACACCTGCCGCGTGGGCAGGTGACGTTCCTGTTCACCGACATCGAGGGCTCGACCCGACTGGCCCAGATGCTCGGCGACGGCTACCGGCCGGTGCTCCACGAGCACCGGCGGGTGCTCCGTGCCGTGCTGGCGGCGGCCGGTGGCGTGGAACTGTTCACCGAGGGTGACTCCTACTTCTTCGCCTTCGCCGACGCCTCGACCGCGGTCGAGGCATGCGCCTGCGCGCAGCGCGCCCTCGATGCGCACACGTGGTCGGATCCGCAGGCACAGCCCAAGGTGCGGATGGGCCTCCACACTGGAATCGCGCAGCCGCACGGCGGTGAGTACGCCAGCCCCGAGGTGCACCGCGCCGCCCGGGTCGCCGCGGCCGCGCACGGCGGGCAGATCCTGCTCTCCGCGTCGACCGCCGAAGCAGCCTCGCAGCTTCCGGACCAGGCCTGGCTGCTGGACCTCGGGCTGCACCGGCTGCGCGGTTTCGACGGCCGCGAGCGCCTGTTCCAGCTGGTGGCGCCCGAACTGGAGCAGCACTTCCCGCGGCCGCGCACCGATCGCACCGCGCCGCACAACCTGCCCAGCCCGCTGACCTCGTTCGTGGGCCGCCACCCGGAACGGGCCGAGCTGGCCGAACTGGTGTCGGCGCACCGGTTGACGACCGTGGTGGGCGCGGGCGGCGCGGGAAAGTCGCGGCTGGCGGTGGCCGTCGCGCACGACCTCGTCGAGTCCTATCCGGACGGCATCTGGAACGTCGACATCGCCGGCGTCACCGATCCGGGCCTGCTGGCCTTCAACCTCGCCACGGTGCTCGGGCTGCGTCCCGAGCCGGGCCGCCCGGTCGTCGAGACGCTGGTCGAGCACGCCTCGACCCGCCGCCTGATGCTGCTGCTCGACACCTGCGAGGCGCAGGTGGGAACCGTCGCGCCGCTGGTCGCCCGGTTGCTGGCGGGGGCGCGCGACGTGACCGTGCTGGCGACCAGCCGGGAACCGCTGGGCATCGCGGGTGAGCTGGTCTGGCGCATCCCGTCGCTGTCCCTGGCGCCCACCGCGAGCGGCGGCGTCAGCGACGCGGTGACGCTGCTGGCCGAACGCACCGCGGCGGCGCGCGGCGGCCGCCCGGTCGAGCCGGCCGAACTCGCCGACCTGGCCCGCGTGGCGGCCCGGCTGGACGGGTTGCCGCTGGCCATCGAGCTGGCCGCGGCCCGGCTGCGGGTGCTGTCCGGTGGCGAGCTGGCGGCCCGGCTGCACGCCGAGCTGACCGCGGAGGAGAGCGACCCGCTGCGGGCCCTGGACGCCGGTGGGCCGCATTCGGGCGCGCACGCCCGGCACGCCACCATGCAGGCCACGGTGACCTGGTCCTACCGCACCCTGCCGGACGACGCGGCGCGGCTGCTGCGCTGGCTGTCGGTCTTCGCCGGGCCGGTCAGCCTGGCCGGGGTGGAATGGCTGATGGACGGCGACCCGCTGGGCCCGCTCACCGTGCTGGTGGACAAGTCGCTGGTGCAGGCCGAACCGGGCGCGCACGGCACGACCTACCGCATGCTCGATCCGATCCGGGGATATGCCGCCCGGCAGCTGGCCGCGCACGACGAGGAGGCGGCCGCCCGGGACCGGCACGTGGCCTGGGCGCTGCGGGCACTGCAGACGGTCGGGCGCGGGCCGGACGGGCAGCCGGTGACCCTGTCGCTGTACTCGATCGACCCGCTCGCCGCCGAGCTGCGCGCCGCGCTGCGCTGGTGCGGCACGGGCGGCAGCGCCCGCTCCGGGCTGCAGATCTCCTGCGGCCTGGACCAGTGGTGGCGCGAGCGGGGACTGGCCCGGGAGGGCCGGCTGTGGCTGTTCCGGCTGTACGCGCGCCTGTCCGAGACCGGTGAGCGGGTGCCCGACGCCGAGCTGGCCCGCGCCTACCACGCGCATTCGGGTCACGCCGCCGTCGACGGCGAGTTCGTCGAGGAGCTGCGGTTCAGCCGACGGGCCGAGTCCGCGGGCCGCCGGGCCGGCGATCCGGGCCTGCTGGCGCGGGTGCTGGCCGGTCGTTCGGGCGCGCTGCGCGACGCGGGCAAGCCCGACGACGCCGAGCAGGCCTGCCGGGAGGTGCTCGCCTGGGCGACCCGCTACGAGGTCGCGCCGGACGCGCTGTTCGCGGTGTGCAATCTGGCCGAGCTGCTGTGGCTGCGCGGCGCGCTGGACGAGGCCGCCACGCTGCTGGCCGCCTCCCGCCAGCTGGAGCAGCTGCGCCCCGCCGAGCGCGGGCGGCGCACCCTGGACCTGCTGCTGGGCATGGTGGCGCTGCGCCGCGGCGACCTGGTGGCCGCGCACGAGCACCTGACCGTGGCGCTGCGCTCGCGCATGGCGTACGGCTTCCACGGGCGGGCCTGCGTGGCCGTCAAGGCGATGGCGGCACGGTGCGTGCAGGGCGGGGACGCGATGACGGCGGCGACGCTGTTCGGGGCGGCCGAGTCGACGACCGTGCGGCTGCACTGCGGGCCCGGCATCTTCGCCTCGTTCTGGACGGCGCAGCAGGAGGCCGCCCGGGCGGCGCTGGGCGACGCGGTCTTCGACGAGGCGTACGCCCGCGGGGCCGCGCTGTCGCTGGGCGAGACGGCGTCGCTGGCGCTGGCGGTCGAGCACCCGGATCTCGCGCTGGACTCCAGCCGCTTCGCCGAGCTGCCCAGCGGCTCCTGAACCCGCGGCAGGCCCCGGACGCAGTCCTGCGCAGCCTTCCCGGAGACGGATCGGGAAGCCTGCGCAGGAACCGCGGGAGCGAGCGTCAGTTGTGCTGGGCTGCGGCGCGCAGCGCGTCGTCCTTCAGCTTCTGCGCCTTGGCGATGTCGGCCTGGCTTACGGCACCGACGCTGCCGAAGGCCTTGACGGCCTGGTAGTAGGTCCAGGCGAGGCTCGTGCAGGCGGGCCGCACGATCGCGTTGTACGTCGCGCACTTGCGCTTGAGGTCCTCGTAGAACGCGCTGTCCAGGCGGGACTTGTTCGCGGAGAACTGGCCCATCGCCTTGTAGTTGCGGTAGTTGAAGTCGTGCCGGTAGCAGGACAGCTTGAAGTCGAAGCCGAGGGGGTTGTCCGGGCTCGTGGAGCAGTAGTCGGTGCTCCAGTCGAACGCGTACGCCGACCATGCGCCCTGGTTCTGCCGCGCGCTGTTCCACGCGTTGTAGCTGGCGACACTGGTCTGCGACCAGCTCGACATGACGGACAGCTTCTCGGCGGGGGTGACCGCGGCGGCCGGCGATGCGATCGCGAGAACGGCGACCATCGCGGCTGCGGGGGCGAGCAGCAGGCGCAGGCGGGACATGGCTTCACCTCGGCGAATAGGGTTCGTCTGGGGTTCAACGAGCCGGTGGCCCGATGCCGGGGTGTGCATCGGTGGAGCTGAATGTAGTCGTTGCGCGGATGTTTCGGAAGTGTTGATTTTTCCGGCGCTGCAAGGAAAATGCATCCCCGGTGCGCGTGGCTTGCAGCGCGGGCTCGAAGACGGCAAAGAGCAGGGGCGCCCACCGGATCAGCGGTGGACGCCCCTGCCTGCTGGAGCACGCGCTGCGCGTGCTCACCCCTCGGTCAGGGGACGAACCGGGCCGGGCTGGGCAGGCTCTCGTTGTAGAGCCGGTCCAGCGAGGTGACGAAGTAGGTGTAGCGCTTGCCGGGCACCGCGGTGGTGTCCGTGAACGACGTGCCCCGGGTCGTGGCGACCAGGTGCGACGCGTCGGCCAGGTCGCAGGCGCTGGGCAGCAGCCGCAGGCCGTCGAGCCGGTAGACCGCGTACGACGCCGCGGTGCCGAAGGGGCCGGCCCCGTCGGCCAGCGGCTGCCACTTCAGCGCCACTCCGGCGTCACTCCGGTCGGCCTTGGTGACGACCGGGAACAGCAGCGGCTTGCTGGGCAGGTGGGACATCGTCGGCACCAGGGCCGGCTTGCTGTAGTGGTCGGCCGCGTACAGATCGGTGGCGCCGATCCGGTTGGCCCGCACCTGCACCGCGCTGAAGTGCACGTTGCCGGACACGTTGTAGTCGCGGTTGAAGGTGAGGTGCTTGCTCATCTCGGCCGGGTCGAACCAGGCCGCGGGCTGGCCCGCGGTAGCGATCTTGTAGTCGGCCTGGCCGATGTAGAGCTGCGTGTTCGTGCCGGCGACCACGTCGGACCACCACGGGACGAGCTTGGCGTAGTCGGCCACGGCCAGCCCGATGTTCCAGTAGATCTGCGGCACGATGTAGTCCAGCCAGCCCTCCTTGACCCACTTGCGGGTGTCGGCGAAGTTGGCGTCGTAGGACTGGGTGCCGTTGGTCTCCGAGCCCAGCGGGTCGGCGGCCTGGTTGCGCCAGATGCCGAACGGGCTGACCCCGAACTTGACCCACGGCTTGGCGGCCTTGATGCGGCCGCTCATCTCGTGCACCAGCAGGTCGATGTTGTTGCGCCGCCAATCGGCCTTGCTGGCGAAGCCGGCACCGTACTGCTCGAAGGTGGCCTGGTCACCGAAGTCCTGGCCGGCCGCGGGGTACGGGTAGAAGTAGTCGTCGAAGTGGACGCCGTCGATGTCGTAGTTCTCGACCGCGTGCATCATCGCGTCCTGCACGTACTGCCGTACCGCCGGGATGCCCGGGTTGTAGTAGAGCCGGCTGCCGGCCGCGTTGACCGGGTAGGCGAGCGCCCACTCCGGGTGCTCGCGGGCCGGGTGGCCGGGGGCGAGGTTGTTGACGTCGGTGCCCGCGCCCAGGCCGCTGGCGCTGGTCGGCATGGAGACGCGGTAGGGGTTGAACCAGGCGTGGAACTCCAGGTTGCGGGCGTGTGACTCGGCGACCAGGAAGGCCAGCGGGTCCCAGCCCGGCCCGACGTTGTCGCGCTTGCCGGTCAGCCACTCCGACCAGGGCTCGTAGGGTGAGGGCCAGAACGCGTCCGCGGTGGGCCGGACCTGCACCACGACGGCGTTGTGGTTGAGCCGCTGGGCGAGGTCGAGCCAGCCGCGGTACTCGGCCTTGAGCTCCTCCTCGGCCTTGCCCGGGGCGCTCGGCCAGTCGATGTTCACCACGCTGGCGATCCACATGGCCCGGAGCTCGCGCTTGGGCTGTGCGGGGTTGAGCGTGCACTCCGTCGCGCCCGGTGCGGCCGCTTGCACTGCGGAGAGCGGTTCGGCCTGCGCGCCGCCGGGCACCAGCAGCGCGCCGAGCAGCGCTGTCGCGGCCGCGGCCGCGATCAGTCTCATGCGCATGAGAATTCCTCCAGTAGCAATGTGCAGTCCGAAGAAAACTTTCATTATCGAGCCAAGAACGCAAGAGTCTCGATAGGTACGTTCCCGAGGACTTCTCAACTGCCGCTACCATCTGCCGGACGGTGACAGCGTGTCGCCCGCCACATGTGGGGAGCTGAGATGTCCTACTCCGACTACGGTTCGCGCCGCGACGAGCCGGAGGGCCAGCCGACGGATCCGTGGCGGCGGCCGGGTGAGGACGACGGCCGCGGCCAGCCACCGCCGTCGGCCCCGACCTCCGGCACCAATGGCACATATCCCCAGCAATACGGCTATCCCCAGCAGAACAGTGGTTATCCACAGCAGCCGGGTTATCCACCGGCCGGAGGTTATCCACAGGACGGCGGCTACGCCGGACCCGGCGGGCATGCCGGGGGACACCCCCAGCAGGGGCGCGCCGGCTATCCCTCGCAGGGTGGATATCCGCAGGCAGGGGGCTATCCGCAGCAGGACGCACAGGGTGCCGGCGGCGGTTATCCACAGCAGGGCTACGGTCGCCAGGACAACGGTTACCCACAGCATGGTGATGGTTACCCACAGCAGGGTGGATACGGCCAGAGCGGATATCCACAGCAGGGTGGGTACGGCCAGGGTGGATATCCACAGCAGGGTGGCTACGGTGCACAGGCTGGTCAGGGCGGTTACGGGAACCAGGGCGAGCACGGCCAGGGCGGTTACGGCGCCCCGGGCGGCTACCCGGCGCAGGGCGGTCAGCCCCAGCAGCCCTACGGCCAGCCCGCGGGTTACGGCCGTCCCGCCGGCCAGGACGGCTACCCGCAGCAGGGCGGCTTCCTGGGCGATGTGAGCGTCGACGACGACCCGTTCGCCGGCCACGAGCCCCGCAGCAAGCGCCGCCACGACCCGGACCCGCCGTACCGGAAGTCCCGCAAGGGCCTGTGGATCACGCTGGTCGTGCTGGTGGTGCTCTGCGGCGGCGGTGGCGGCAGCGCGTACTTCTTCCTCAGCGACTTCCTCGGCGACGTCAAGGCGACGACCGACGAGGCCGCGAAGATCACGGTGAAGGAGCCGACCCAGCTCGGCGGGCGAGAGAAGATCACCGAGCCCGATCTGGTGAAGGCGGCGGCCGAACTGAAGACCCAGATCTCCGAGGAGATGCCCGGAGCCACCGCCTCCGTCGCGGCCTTCTACGGTGACGTGAAGACCAAGAACATGGCGATGGCCTTCGCCATGGCGATGCTCAACCCGAAGCCGGAAGCGGCGCTGGACGAGTTCACCAAGTCGATGACCGAGGGCTCGACCGTCACCGAGCAGTGGGTGGACGTCGAAGCGGGCCCGCTGGGCGGCATCGCCAAGTGCGCCGCGCTGAAGATGGACAGCGGGCCCGTCGCCATCTGCGTGTGGTCCGACAGCGGCAGCCTGGGCTCGATCATGTACTTCGACAAGAAGGTCGCCGACGTGCAGGCGAAGTTCGCCGGCGAGCGCGGCCAGTTGGAGACCAGGACCGAGCCGAAGGCCTGAACCGCGGCAGACGAGAGCGCCGCCCCCCCCCCTGACGGGGCGGGCGGGGCGCGGGGGGGTGAGGCGGGGGGAGCGGGGGGCCG
>NZ_ML769327.1:51206-75754 GCF_009720365.1 Catellatospora paridis
CGCCCGCGACCTTCCGGTCGCGGGCGGCGCTCTCGTGTTTCAGGCTGCTACAGGATGGTCCAGGTGTCGCCGGAGTTGAGCAGCGCGGCCAGGTCGGCCTCGGGCTCGCCGGCCTTCGCCTTCGCCGCGTCGAGCTGGTTGCGCACCAGCTCGTCGTAGGACGGGCGGCGCACCGAGCGGAACACGCCCACGGGGGTGTGCCGCAGGTCCGGCCCGGCCAGCCGGGACAGCGCGAACGCGTACGCCGGGTCCTCGGCGTGCGCGTCGTGCGTGAGCACCTCGCCCGCGTCGACCTTGTCGGCCTCGCTCACGGCCAGCCCGAAGCTGCCCGCCGGGTGGGTCACCACGTGCGAGCCGTCCTTGCCGAACGTGATCGGCTGCCCGTGTTCCAGCCGGATCAGGTACGCGTCGCGCGTCTCCGGGTCCTTGAGCACCTCGAACGCGCCGTCGTTGAAGATGTTGCAGTTCTGGTAGATCTCCACGAACGCCGAGCCCTGGTGCTCGGCCGCCTGGCGCAGCACCGACTGCAGGTGCTTGCGGTCGGAGTCGATGGTGCGGGCGACGAACGAGGCCTCCGCGCCCAGTGCCAGCGAGATCGGGTTGAACGGCGCGTCCGAGGAGCCGGTCGGCGTCGACTTGGTGATCTTGCCGATCTCGCTGGTGGGCGAGTACTGCCCCTTGGTCAGGCCGTAGATCTTGTTGTTGAACAGCAGGATCTTGATGTTCACGTTGCGGCGCAGCGCGTGGATCAGGTGGTTGCCGCCGATCGACAGCGCGTCGCCGTCACCGGTCACCACCCACACGGTCAGGTCCGGGCGCGACACCGACAGGCCGGTGGCGATCGCCGGGGCGCGGCCGTGGATCGAGTGCATGCCGTACGTGTTCAGGTAGTACGGGAAGCGCGAGGAGCAGCCGATGCCCGAGACGAAGACCGTCCGCTCGCGAGGGATGCCCAGCTCGGGCAGGAAGGTCTGCATCGCGGCCAGGATCGCGTAGTCACCGCAACCCGGGCACCAGCGCACCTCCTGGTCGGACTTGAAGTCCTTCGCCGACAGCTGGACCGGCAGCGCGTTAGACATTCTTGATCACTTCCTCGAGCATGGTCTCCAGCTGGGTGGAGGTGAAGGGAAGCCCGCGCACCTGGTTGTAGGCGACGACGTCGATCAGGAAGCGCGCCCGGATCACGTTGGCCAGCTGGCCCAGGTTCATCTCGGGGATGACCACCTTGTCGTACGACGCCAGCACCTCGCCCAGGTTCTTCGGCAGCGGGTTGAGGTGCCGCAGGTGGGCCTGCGCCACGTTCACCCCGCGCTGGCGCAGCGCCCGCGACGCCGCCCCGATCGGGCCGTACGTCGAGCCCCAGCCCAGCACCAGCACCTTCGCCTCGCCCGACGGGTCCTCGACCTCGACGTCGGGGACGTCGATCGCCTCGATGCGGGCGGCCCGGGTGCGCACCATGAAGTCGTGGTTGGCCGGGTCGTAGGAGATGTCACCGGTCTTGTCGGCCTTCTCCAGGCCGCCGATGCGGTGCTCCAGCCCCGGCGTGCCCGGCACGGCCCACGGCCGCGCCATCGTCTCCGGATCGCGCAGGTACGGGTAGAACTTGCCGTCCTCGCCGTTGGGGCCGGTCGCGTACTCGACCTGCAGGTCGGGCAGCTCGCTGATCTCCGGGAGCAGCCACGGCTCGGAGCCGTTGGCGACATAGCCGTCGGACAGCAGGATCACCGGGGTGCGGTACTTCAGCGCGATCCGGCAGGCCTCGATCGCGGCGTGGAAGCAGTCCACCGGGGACTGCGCGGCCACCACCGCGACGGGCGCCTCGCCGTGCCGGCCGTACAGCGCCATGTTCAGGTCGGCCTGCTCGGTCTTGGTCGGCAGGCCCGTGGACGGCCCGGCCCGCTGCACGTCCACGATCACCAGGGGCAGCTCCAGCGCGACCGCGAGCGAGATGGTCTCGCTCTTGAGCGCGACACCGGGGCCGCTGGTGGTGGTGATGCCCAGCGCGCCGCCGTACGCCGCGCCCAGCGCCACGCCGATCGCGGCGATCTCGTCCTCGGCCTGCACCGTGGTCACGCCGAGCTTCTTGTGCTTGCTCAGCTCGTGCAGGATGTCCGAGGCCGGGGTGATCGGGTACGCGCCGAGCAGCACCGGCAGCTTCGCCTTCACACCGGCGGCGACCAGGCCCAGCGCGAGCGCGGCGTTGCCGGTGATGTTGCGGTAGTTGCCCGGCGCCATCTGCGCCGGCGGCACCTCGTAGCGCACCGCGAAGCCCTCGGTGGTCTCCCCGAAGTTCCAGCCGGCGTTGAAGGCGGCCTTGTTCGCGGCGACCAGCTCGGGCCGGGCGGCGAACTTGCGCTCCAGGAACGCCATGGTGGACTCGTGCGGCCGCGAGTAGAGCCAGCTCAGCAGGCCCAGCGCGAACATGTTCTTGGCGCGCTCGGCGTCCTTCTTGCTCACCGGCAGCTCGGCCAGCGCGCCCACGGTCATGCTGGTCAGCCCGACCTTGTGCACGTCCCAGCCGGCGAGGGAGTCGTCCTCGAGCGGGTTGGCGTCGTAGCCGACCTTCGCCAGGTTGCGCTTGGTGAACTCGTCGGTGTTGACGATGATCGTGCCGCCCTTGGGCAGGTCGGCGATGTTCGCCTTGAGCGCCGCCGGGTTCATCGCCACCAGCACGTTCGGCGCGTCGCCGGGCGTGAGGATGTCGTAGTCGGCGAAGGCGACCTGGAAGCTCGACACGCCGGGCAGCGTGCCGGCAGGTGCACGGATCTCCGCCGGGAAGTTCGGCAACGTCGAGATGTCGTTGCCGAGCTGGGCGGTCTCCGACGTGAACCTGTCGCCGGTGAGCTGCATGCCGTCGCCCGAGTCACCCGCGAAGCGGATCACCACCCGGTCGAGCTGGTGGATCTCCTTGGCGGGATGCCCGTGCTCGCTGAGCTGACCGGTCTGCCCGGCGCCCTCACGATGTTCGGCCACTGGACGCGACCTCCTGCTGGGGTGGTGTGTTGTTACGTCTCGATTAAGGTCAGCCTACGTCGGCGGTAGGGAATAGCGTTGACACGGCCCCCCCAGCTAAACCATGCGGAACGTGATAAAGACGACAGCGCGCTGTGGGACGGGTCGCGCATATCACTGGTCCGTCCCACAGAGTGGCATTCCATCGGCTATTCGGCGAACGATGTGCCATTCCACGCGTACCTCCGCCGGCCGGCGTCTTCCGCCGTCCGATCGCACCGATCCCCAAGGTCGTCGCCAGCCGTTAGGCTGCGGTCGTGAACGGTTACCTCGACGCGTACGCGACGGTGGCGTTGCTGCTGCTGGTCGGCGTGCTGATCATCGGAGGGGCGTACACGGCGAACCGGCTGCTGCGCCCGTCGCGGCCCAACGCGGCCGAGGGAAAACTCGACACGTACGAGTGCGGTCTCGATCCGGTCGAGGGCGGCTGGGCGCAGATGCAGATTCGTTACTACGTCTACGCATACCTGTATGTGCTGTTCGCGGTCGAGGCCGTCTTCCTGTTTCCGTGGGCCGTCGTCTATGCCCGGTCGGGTCTGGCGGTGGTCGTGGAGATGGCCGTCTTCGTCGCCGTGCTGGCGTTGGGCCTGCTCTACGCCTGGCGCAAGAACGCGCTGCGCTGGCTGTGACGGCCCCGCGCGGGCCGCTGCGGCGCGCTCACCGCGCTACGCTACCGCCGGGTAATGAGCCGGACGGTTCCCGTGCCACGGGCCGGACAGCTCGGGTGGCAGGGTCGCGCTGAAGCGCCACTCGTGCCACGATCGTGGGCATGGGCAACCTGCTGCTGCTGATCGTCGTCGCGCTCACCGTGGGCGCCGTGGTGTTCGGGGTGATGACGCTGGTCACCGGTGGTGACCCAGGCCTCGCGCCGGCCGAGCCGGACGAACGAGCCACTCCGTTGCCCGCCGACCGCCCGCTCGTCGAGGGCGACGTGTCCCGGGTGACGTTCGACCCGACCTGGCGCGGATACCGGATGGCGCAGGTCGACCAGACGCTGCGCCGCCTCGCGTACGACATCGGCTACAAGAGCGAGCTGATCCAGGTGCTCGAAGCCGAGGTCACCGCGCTGCGCGAGGGACGCGTCGAGGACGCCGACACCCTCGCCCGGGCCCGTGCCAGCGCGCTGGGCGTGGTCACCGCGGGCGTCGTGGTCGACGCGCCGGTCGACACCGTCGAGGAGACGCCCGCCGAGGACGCCGACCCGGCCGAGCCGGACGTGACCGCGATCGAGGCCGGCGAGCAGCCGGCCGACGAGGCCGATCACGAGACCGACCCGGTGTCCGCCGAGGTGGACGAGGCGGCGGCCGGCGAGCCGGTCCGGCGGTGACGGGGACCGACCCCACCGCTCCGGGCGCAGGGGAGGTCACCGCGACGATCATCGTGGCCGCGCCCGCCGAGCGGGTGTTCGCCGCGTTCATGGCCTGGGAGCGGCAGAGCGACTGGATCCCGCTGACCAAGGTGCGCGTGGTCGAGGGGGACGGCGGCGAGGGCACCGTGATCGAGGCGATCACCGTGGCCGGTCCGGCCGTGCTGCGCGACGAGATGCGCGTGGTCAAAGTGGACCCGCCCTACGAGGTGCGGGTCGTCCACCAGGGCAAGGTGCTGCGCGGGCCAGGGGTCATGCGGTGCACCCCGATGGGCGGCGACCGCACCCAGGTGGTCTGGCACGAGTGGTTCCACCTGCCCGGCGGCGTCGCGGGCCGGCTCGCCTGGCCGCTGCTCTGGCCCGGCTCCAAGGTCAGCCTCAAGCAGGCCCTCAAACGCTTCGCCAAGATGGTCGAGTCCGGCCGCCTGCCGTGAGTGAACCCCAAGCGGGGCGACCTCCTATCAGCGAAACCTTCTATCGTGAGCCGTCACGGTAGCCTTTAGCCGTGGCTCCCACGACTTCCGGAGGGGACGCGATGAGTGCCGCCGTCGCCCAGCTCGCTCGGCTGCGACCAGGCATCCGCGGCTACACCGTCGACGATCTGCACACGCTCCCGGAAGACGGCCTGCGGTTCGAGCTGATCGACGGGAGCATCAGCGTGTCCCCCTCCGCCACCGGCAGCCACAACATGTTCGCCCGCTGGATCGCGCAGCTGCTGGAGGACGCCAACCCGGACACCGGATACGTGGTGGGCACCGACCAGTCCGTCACCATCGACGAGCACAATGAGCCGCGCCCGGACATCGTGGTGCTTCCGTCCGCCTACCTCGACGACTCGCCGTTTCCGGTGGCCGGGGTGCGGTTGGTCGTGGAGGTCGTGTCGCCGACTTCGGCACTGCGGGACACCGAGATCAAGCGCGTGCTGTACGCGCGGGCCGGTGTCCCGTTCTACTGGGTGGTCGTCCCGGATCAGGACGCCGACACCGTCGCGTTGGCGGAACTGGTGTTGGAGGGCAGCACATACCGGTATGCGACGCACTACACGTCAGAGGTGTTCCGCACGAGCCGGCCGTGGCCGGTGGAGATCGACCTGCCTGCCCTGGCCGCGCGGATGGCCCGCTACCGACGCCCGCCCGCCGACCGGTCCTGATCCGGCTTCACTCGACCCGGACGGCCCGCGGGGCGGCCGCGGCGACGACTGGCCGCGGCGCGGCGGCCGCGGTGGGGGACCAGCCGGGGCCGCGGAGCAGGGTCGGCAGCCACTCGCGTAGGCGGCGGGTGCGCAGGTCGCGGAAGATGGCGGCGTACTCGTGGTAGGCCACCCGCAGCGGGTTGTACGTCGTGATGTTCGTGGTGAGGCCGTACACGGGGCGTTCGAGCTCGGGCGCGAAGGAGCCGAACATGCGGTCCCAGATGATCAGGATGCCGCCGAAGTTGCGGTCGAGGTAACCGCCCTGGGAGGCGTGGTGCACCCGGTGGTGCGACGGGGTGTTGAACACGAACTCGTACGGCCGCCACATCTTGTCGATGCGCTCGGTGTGGATCCAGAACTGGTAGACCAGGTTGATGCCGCCGCAGTACGCGGTGACCGCCGGATTGACGCCGACCGCGGCCAGCGGCAGGTAGAACAGGAACCCGGTGAACCCGGTCCAGGACTGGCGCAGCGCCGTGGACAGGTTGAACGTCTGCGACGAGTGGTGCACCACGTGCGAGGCCCACAGCAGGCGGATCATGTGGTGGCCGCGGTGCGACCAGTAGTAGCAGAGGTCCTGCGCGATGAGGAACAGCGGGAGCGCCCACCAGTGGAACTCGATCCGCAGCGGGGTGAGCAGGTAGATCGCGCTGGTCGCGGCGGCCGTACCGATGCCCCAGAGCACGTCCCAACCGAGGCTGCCCAGGCCCATGCCGATGCTCGTCGCAGTGTCCTTGCCGCCGTAGCCGACCTCGTCCTGATCAGGATGGAACCAGTAGGACACGCGTTCGAGGACCATGAGCAGAATGAACAGCGGCACCGAGTACAGCACCACCGGTGGGAAGGCCGGGAGCTCCATGAGTTCCGAAGGCTATTCGCGTTCGAGTAAGGGGGCAATAGGGTGAGCGACCTCATCGTCGGTGACGACGGGCTGGCACGCTGCGCGTGGTCGGCCGGTGCGCCGGAGTACCGCGCCTATCACGACGAGGAGTGGGGCACGCCGCTGCGCGGCGACGACGTGCTGTTCGAGCGGGTGAGCCTGGAGGCGTTCCAGTCCGGCCTGTCCTGGATCACGATTCTGCGCAAGCGGCCCGCGTTCCGGGCGGCGTTCGCCGGGTTCCATATCGAGACCGTGGCCGCGTTCGGGCCGGACGACGTCGAGCGGCTGCTGGGCGATGCCGGGATCGTGCGCAACCGGTCCAAGATCGAGGCGACGCTGCAGAACGCCCGGGCGGCGCTGGAGCTGCCCGGTGGGCTGAGCGCGCTGCTGTGGTCGTACGCCCCGGCGCCCGGCCGCCCCCGGCCCGCCGCCCGGGCCGACGTGCCCGCCACCTCGGACGCCTCCGTCGCGATGGCCAAGGAGCTCAAGAAGCGCGGCCTGCGCTTCGTCGGTCCCACCACCGCGTACGCGCTCATGCAGGCCACCGGCATGGTCGACGACCACCTGGCGGGCTGCCACGTCGCCGCGAACCGGCTGTGATGGGATGAGCGGGTGAGTAGGGAGTGGCTGGTCAGCGTCGCGTTGCCGATCGAGGCGGAGTCGGCGGAGGAGGCGGTCCGGGAGTTCTGGCGCTACGTCGGCGAGCTGGGCCCGGACGAGCTGCCCGCCTACGTCTCGCCGTCGGGGGACGAGCTGCAGATGACGGCGTACGTCACCGCCGGCGTCGCCCCCCTGGACCCCGAAGAGGACTAGCGGCCCTCGAAGGCCGGCTTGCGCTTGTTCACGAAGGCGTCGGTGGACTCGCGATGGTCGGCGGTGCCGCCGGACAGCTGCTGCGCGGCCAGCTCGATCAGCAGGGCGTCGGCCAGCGTGCCGGTCGCGCCGTGCAGCAGCTCGCGCTTGATCTGGCCGTACGCCAC
This sequence comes from Catellatospora paridis, assembly GCF_009720365.1. Lineage (GTDB taxonomy): Bacteria > Actinomycetota > Actinomycetes > Mycobacteriales > Micromonosporaceae > Catellatospora > Catellatospora paridis. The sequence goes on from NZ_ML769327.1 coordinate 58,637, forward strand.
CGTCGGTCCCGCCGCCAGCCGCGCCGCCAGCTCCTGCGCCATCGGCAGCACCTGCTCGTCGTCGTCGGTCAGCCTGGTCAGCAGCCCGAGCCGGTGCGCCTCGTCGGCCTGTACCGGCTCGGCGAGCAGCAGCAGCTCGGCGGCCTTGGCCGCGCCGACGAAGCGGGGCAGCGTCCACGACACCGCGGTGTCGGCGGCCAGGCCCACCCGCGCGAAGGCCATCAGGTACGACGTCGACGGGCCGCCGATGCGCAGGTCGCACAGGAAGGCCAGGCCCGCGCCCGCGCCCGCGGCCGGCCCGCGCACCGCCGCGACGACCGGCTTGGGCAGCTCGGCCAGGGCCAGCGCGAGCGGGTTGTAGTGCTTCTCGACGGTGTCCAGCGGGGCTTTGTCACCCATCGTGGCCATGTGCTCGCGCAGGTCCTGCCCGACGCAGAAGGCCCGGCCCGCACCCGCCAGCACCACCGCGCGGCACGCCGGATCGGCCGCCAGCTCGGCGAACGTGTCCAGCAGCGCCACCTTGAGTGCGACGTCGAGCGAGTTGAGCGACTCGGGGCGGTTCATGGTGACGGTGACGACGCCCTCGGCGCGGTCGACGAGCAGCGGTGCGGACATCAGCTCTCCCTGAGGCAGTGATCGACGAAACGGTCGGCGGCGGGCCGCAGCCGGGCGGCCTGCCGGTCGAAGAAGGCGGCCGCGGCGGTGCCCGGCCAGTCCGGCGGCAGCAGCGAGGCGGGCAGCTGCGGGTCGCGGAACAGGAACGCGCGCCAGGCGTGGACCAGGGCGCACCGGGCGGCGTACGCGGTGCGGTCGTCGGTCAGCCGGGTTATCGCGCCGACCACCGGCGTGAGCTGCGCCACGAACCCGGCGTACGACGCGCCCACGGCCGGCACGTTCCACGCTCTCATGATCAGCTCGCGGGCGCCGGTTTCCCCGCCGGTGTGCGCGGCGGAGAAACGCTCGAAGCGCACCCCGGCGTCGGCCAGCAGGCCGTCGACCTCGCCGGCGGGCCGGGCGGCGAGCCAGACGCCGGTCTCCAGCCGCCCGTAGCCGAGGAAGGCGAGCTCGGCGGCGAGCCGGTCGCGCTCGGTGCGGGCTTCCGGCGCGGAGATCACCAATAGATCGAAATGTCCGTCCCAGGAGCTGCGGCCGGTCCGGTAGATGCGGGCGGCGGCCTCGTCGAGGCGGCGTACCGCGCGCGGGGTGAGCTGGTAGCCGGGTCCGGCGGGCAGCCGTACCGGCGCGAGCCAGCCCTGTCGCACCATGCGGGACACCGCGGTACGTACCGCTGGTGCGGCGATGCCGAGCGGCGCGAGCAGCCGGATCAGGGCCGCGATGGCGGCTCTTCCGCCGCGTTGTCGCAGGTGATCGCCGTAGAGGTCGAAGAGTGCGGAACGAGCCTGCATGAGGGGTGATTGTGACAGATGTGAACTGTGCTGGCGAGATGATGTCACACCGTGACCGGCCCGGTTTGGGCTTAGCGGAGTCCATCAGGGAAAATCATTGGTCGGCACCCGTTCGTGTGGCCCCACCCAACCACACGCCGGTGCCGGACGGCGTACGAAGACGGCGCGTCGCGAGCAGGCTGCCTCGGCAGCCGTCGTGAGGTTTCGTCGGCGGAGCAGGCGGGGAGACCCGCCGAGTCTTGCATTCAACCCGAGTGCAGGTCTGGCAAGTCTGAGGGGAGACACACATGGCGGCGATGAAGCCGCGGACGGGCGACGGTCCGCTGGAGGTCACCAAAGAGGGCCGGGGAATCGTCATGCGCGTGCCGCTGGAAGGCGGCGGGCGGCTTGTGGTGGAGATGACACCAGACGAGGCCACCGCTCTCGGCGAGGCCCTCAAACTGGCCGTCGGCTGACATCGGGACCGGCCGGGCACCATCCCGGCCGTCCAACCCACCCCTCCCGGCGACGTGTGCCGCACCAGGCGCGCGGCTCGGCGCCGTCTCACCCCCGTTGCACCACCTTCTCCTGACCAGCTCCCACGCGTCCTTCATCCGGTGTGCCGCGCGGGCGGCGACCCCCACCGGCGGGCCGCGGGCCAGCACCTCCGTCGCGGCCGGCGGCGGAGGCGGCGCGGTAGGGTCAGGCGGTCGGCGGCCGGTGGGACGTCGGCGGCACAGCCAGTGAAGGGGCAGGGATGATCTCGATTCGACTGGACGGCGCGGCGGATCTCGCCGGAACCGTCGCGTGCCCGGTGGGCACCGCCGAGGGCGAATCCGCGGCGGGCGCACCGCTCGCCGTGCTGCCCTCCGACGTCGCCGCCGAGGTGGCGGCGTTCCTCGCCGCCACCGAGCACAAGGGCTCGGCAGGCACCGTGCAGACCCTGCCACGGCCGCTGCGCGAGCCGTCGAAGGTGCTGCTCGTCGGGGTCGGATCCGGTGACGAGGCGGGCTGGCGGGCAGCCGGCGCCGCGCTGGCCCGTGCCGCGGCCAAGGAGTCCGCGTTCACCGTGCTCGCCCCCGCCGACCTGAGCGACGCCGCGCTGCGGGGCCTGGCCGAGGGCCTGTGGCTGGCGTCGTACCGGTTCCGCGTGGCCGAGGAGAAGCCCGAGGCCGCGGCGAAGCTGGCCGAGGTCGTCCTCGCCGTGCCGGACAGCCCCGAGCGGGCGGCCGTGCTCGCGGCGACCCGCACCGTGGCCGGGCACACCCGGTTCGCCCGGGACCTCACCAACACCCCGTCGCTGACCAAGACGCCGGACTGGTTCGTGCGCCAGGTGCGCGAGCGGGCCGGGGACGGTGTGACGGTCACCGTGCGCGAGCGCGAGCAGCTGGAGGCCGAGGGCTTCGGCGGCATCCTCGCCGTCGGCGGCGGCTCCGTGCACGATCCCCGCCTGCTGGAACTGAGCTGGTCGCCCGAGGGCGCGACCAAGCACGTGGTGCTGGTCGGCAAGGGCATCACGTACGACACCGGCGGCATCGACATCAAGCCCAACGACGCCATGCAGCTGATGCGCAAGGACATGGGCGGCGCGGCCGCGGTCGTCGGCGCCCTGCTCGCCGTGGCCGAGCTGGGCCTACCGGTGCGGGTCACCGCCCTCGCGCCGCTGGCCGAGAACATGCTCTCCGGCAGTGCCTGGCGCTCCGGCGACGTGGTCACCCACTACGGCGGCCTCACCTCCGAGGTGCGCAGCACCGACGCAGAGGGCCGGGTCGTGCTCGGCGACGCGATGGCGTACGCGGTCGCCAACCTCGCGCCCGATCTGCTCGTCGACCTGGCCACGCTGACCGGGGCGTCGCGGATCGCGCTGGGCAAGAAGACCGCCGCGCTGTTCAGCGGCAACGAGGCGCTGATCGACGGCTTCACCGCGGCGGGCGCCGAGTCCGGGGAGCCGCTGTGGCGGCTGCCGCTAGCCGAGGAGTACGCCGGCGACGTCGCCTCCGACATCGCCGACCTGGACAACGCGGCCGGTAACCCCGGCACCATCACCGCGGCGCTCTACCTGCGCGAGTTCGCGGGCAGCCTGCGCGACCGGTGGGTGCACATCGACATGTCCTCGCCCGCCTGGTCGGCCGCGCCGGACGGGGAGCTCACCAAGGGCGCGACCGGCTGGGGCGTACGCACCCTGGTCCGCTGGCTCTCGACGGTCTCCTGACCCGCTTTTTCATAGACCTTGGCCTATCTGGATGACTCCGATCTACGATTTGTCATCTAGATAGGCCAAGGTCTATTTAAGGCAGGGCTGGGGGTCAGGCTTTGACGGCGGCGAGGAGGCCTTCGCCGAGGGGGAGCAGGGCGGGCTGCCAGAGGTCGCTGTCGCGTACGCCGTAGGCCAGCTCGCGGACCGTGAAGACGTCGCGGCCACTGGTCAGCACGCCGTGCAGGACGACCACGCCGCCGGGGCGCAGCAGGCGGGCCGCGGCGTCCATGAACGCGGCGTACTCGGTCGGGTCGGCGTCGACGAAGATGAGGTCGTAGGCGCCGTCGGCGAGCCGGGGCAGCACCTCCAGCGCCCGGCCGGTGATGACCCGGGCCCGGGAGGCGGAGAAGCCGGCCTCCATGAACAGCCGTCGCGCCATGCGCTGGTGTTCGGACTCCCTGTCGATGGTGGTGAGCACGCCGTCGGGGCGCATCCCGCGCAGCAGCCACAGCCCGCTGACCCCGGTGCCGGTGCCGATCTCGACGACGGCCTTCGCGGCGCAGGCTCCCGCCAGCATGCGCAGGGCCGCGCCGACCGCCGGCGCGACCGGCTGTAGACCCACCTCGACGGCCAGCCCACGGGCCGTCTGCGCGATCACGTCCTCGGGGACGAACGACGCGATGAAGTCGCCTGCGCTACCGGGCTGGCGATGCAGCGTCGTCATGGGGCACCTTCCGTGAACAGTGATTTTTCACGTTGAAACCGTGCCATCCTGAAACCGGGAACGGGACGGAGGGCTGGTCAGTGACCGACGGCTGGGGTTATCGCCGGCCGGATGACGACGACCGGACGGCAGCGCAGCACACGCCACCGGCCGTCGCACCGCCGGCGTCGTTTTGGTGGTCTGATGCGCTCAACGATCCGTGGCGCGATCCGCACTCGCCGGTGGCGCTCGTGCCACCCGCAGAACGCGCGCACGCGCCCGTGCCGGAGCCGTTGGCCGAGCCTGACCATACCCGACGTCGTACGTTGTGGACAGTCGCCGGAGCGGCCGTCCTCGCGGGCGTACTGGCGGGGGTGCTCGGCGGCGCGATGGGCGTGCGGTTCAGCGACGACCGCCAGACCGCCCGCTCGATCCTCGGCTCGTCCGCCTCCCCGCCGCACCGCGCCCCCGAGTCGCTGGCCGCCGTGGCCAGCATGCTGCTGCCCAGCGTGGTCACCATCCGGGTGCCGGTGGACGGCAGCGTCTCGCTCGGCTCGGGCTTCGTGGCCAGCGCCGACGGCCACATCATCACCAATGACCACGTGGTGTCCGGCAGCTCCGGAGTGGTGAGCGTCATATTCGACGACGGCACCAGCTCCCCGGCGAAGGTGATCGGCAGCGACCCCGAGTCGGACGTAGCGGTGCTCCAGGTCAAGCGGCCCGAGCTGCACCCGGCGATGCTGGGCGACTCCGACGCGGTCGCGGTCGGCGACGCGGTGGTGGCCATCGGTTCGCCGCTGGCGCTGCGCGGCACCGTCACCGCGGGCATCGTCAGCGCGCTGGACCGGCCCATCGCCACCGACGCCGAGAACGGCACCACCAGGTACTACGCCGCGATCCAGACCGACGCCGCGGTCAACCACGGCAACTCGGGCGGCCCGCTGGTCGACGCCGCCGGGCAGGTCGTCGGGATCAACGCCGTGATCAAGTCGATGGCGGGCAGCGAGGAGTCGGCCGGCAACATCGGCCTGGCCTTCGCCATCCCGATCAACCACGCCCGCCGGGTCGCCGAGGAGATCATCGCCGCGGGCCGGGCGCACCGTACGGTGATCGGCGCGGAGGTCGAGGAGTCGTTCCGCGGACCGGCCGGCGGGGTGCGCCTGGGCGAGGTCACAGCCACGGGTCCGGCCGCCGAGGCGGGCATGCGCGCAGGTGACGTGGTGACCAGCTTCGGCGGCCGCCCGCTCAGCGAGCCGACGGACCTCATCGCACTTGTGCGGAAAACTGCACCGGGTGAGGTGGTCGAAGTGACCTACAAACGGGGCTCCACCAGCCACGATGCTGCCGTGACACTCGTCGCTGACGCGGACTGAGGGGTGGCCTGTCCGGCCGTCGCGCACGTACCCTTGCGACGGCGGACACACTCGGGAGGCAGCGGTGTTGGACAACCTGAACAGCTGGGAGTTCATCGGACTCCTGCTGATCGCACTGTTGATCTTCGGTGAGCGGCTTCCCAAGGTCATCGGCGACGGCATGCGGATGCTGCGCGGCCTGCGCGCCATGGCCACGAACGCCACCGGCGACCTGAGCAAGGAGCTGGGCACCGACATCAAGCTCGAAGACCTGAACCCGAAGGCCTTCGTCCGCAAGCACCTGCTCAGCGAGGAGGACGAGGCCGCCCTCCGCAAGCCGCTGACCGGCATCTACGACGACCTCAAGGGTGAGCTGAACACCGCCGGCAAGCTGGCCGCCGAGACCAAGGCCAACGTCAACGCCATGGCCTCCGCCACCCCCGCCGCCTCGTCCTCGACCGCCGCCACCCCGGCCACGGCCCGCTTCGACGACGCCACCTGACCAACGCGCCGCGGCCCGCCGCCTGCCCGCGGCCGCGCCACCCTCCCGCGGTGATCATGAACTTATGGCACGGCTCTACGGCGTGTCATGGCCACAACCTCATGATCGATCCCAAGAACGTGCGGCCCCGGACTGATCCGGGGCCGCACGTTTTGTGTCGGAGGGTGTGTCTGGTCTGGTGCGGGTCAGCGCTTGGCGGGGGAGAGGCCGAGGGATTTGCCGACGAGGGACTCGCGGCGTTGGGCGAGGCGGTCGGCGATGGCGTTGAGGGCGGTCCCGGCGGGGGAGTTCGGGGCGGTCAGCACCGCGGGGGTGCCGTCGTCGCCGGCTTCGCGTACGCCGGTGTCCAGCGGGATCTGACCCAGCAGCGGGACGGACGCGCCGGTGAGGCGGGTCAGCGAGTCGGCCACGGTCTGGCCGCCGCCGGAACCGAAGACCTCCATGCGGGTGCCGTCGGGCAGCTCGAGCCAGGACATGTTCTCGATGACGCCGACCAGGCGCTGGTGGGTCTGCATGGAGATCGCGCCGGCGCGCTCGGCGACCTCGGCGGCGGCGGCCTGCGGGGTGGTGACGACCAGGATCTCGGCGGTCGGCAGCAGCTGGGCCAGCGAGATCGCGATGTCGCCGGTGCCCGGGGGCAGGTCGAGCAGCAGCACGTCCAGGTCGCCCCAGTACACGTCGGCGAGGAACTGCTGCAGGGCCCGGTGCAGCATCGGCCCGCGCCAGACGACGGCGGCGTTGCCGCTGGTGAACATACCGATGGAGATGACCTTCACGCCGTGCGCCTGCGGCGGCATGATCATGTCTTCGACCTGGGTGGGGCGGCCCTGCACGCCGAGCATGCGGGGCACCGAGTGGCCGTAGATGTCGGCGTCGACGACGCCGACCGACAGTCCCCGGGCGGCCAGTGCCGCGGCCAGGTTCACGGTGACGCTGGACTTGCCGACGCCGCCCTTGCCGGAGGCGACGGCGTACACCCGGGTGCGGCTGCCGGGCTGCGCGAACGGGATCACCGGCTCGGCCGCGGCGTTGCCACGCAGCCGCTTCTGCAGGTCCTGACGCTGGTCGGGGCTCATCACGCCGAAGTCGATCTCGACCGAGGTGACGCCTTCGACGGTGGTGGCGGCCGCCGTGATGTCGGTGCGCAGGGTGTCCTTGAGCGGGCAGCCGGCGACGGTGAGCAGGATGCGGACGTACGCCACACCCGCGTCGACCTTCACCGATTCGACCATGCCGAGTTCGGTGATGGGGCGCTTGATCTCCGGGTCGTTCACGGAGGCGAGAGCGGCCAGGACAGCCTGGTCGTCGGCGTGCACAGCGGTGGACATGCGCCCATGTTACCCGCGGCATCGATCATGACCGGCCGCCGCGAGGGCCGGGTGGCACGCGCAACATTCTCGCAACCCGTTGCTCGTGTCCCCTGACCGTGGGACCATCGAAAGAGATTCGGCCGCGCGTCATGCCCCTTGCGACGCGCGGCTTTTCTTTTCCTTGCGGTCGGCCTTCTCCTGCTGGTGCCGCCGGGCCGCCGCGTCGTCCAGCTCCTCGGCCAGCTTGGCCAGCTCGGAGCGGATGTAGTCGCGGGTCGCCACCTCGTTGAGCGCCATGCGCAGCGAGGCGATCTCCCGGGCCAGGTACTCCGTGTCGGCCTTCTGGGCCTGGGCGCGGCGGCGGTCCTCGTCGATGGTCAGCCGGTCGCGGTCGGCCTGGCGGTTCTGGGCGAGCAGGATCAGCGGCGCGGCGTACGACGCCTGGGTGCTGAAGAACAGGTTGAGCAGGATGAACGGGTAAGGATCCCACTGCAGCCCGAAGACGCCGATCAGGTTGATCAGGATCCACACGATCACGAAGACCGTCATGTAGACGAGGAACTTCGCGGTGCCCATGAAGCGGGCGAACTTCTCCGCGAAGTTGCCGAACGCGTCGGGGTCCCACCGGGGCAGCCGGATCGCGTGCGGCTCCCGGGGCTGGTCCAGACGGTCGCTCACCGGACCGCCTCCCGCCCGGCCGCCGTCATGGGGTGCTGTCCGCGGCGCGCTCCTGCTCCCGCCAGTCCCGCGGCAGCAGGTGGTCGAGCACGTCGTCCACGGTCACCGCGCCGACCAGCCGGTCGTTGGAGTCCACCACCGCGATCGCGACCAGGTTGTACGTCGCCATCCGCCGGGTGATGTCGGCCAGCGGCAGGCTCGGCGCCAGCGGCGTGATGTCGCGCTCCAGTACCCCGCCCAGCAGGTCGCCCGGCGGCTCGCGCAGCAGCCGCTGGAAGTGCACCACGCCCAGGTAGCGGCCGGTGGGCGTGTCGATCGGAGCGCGGCACACGAACACCTGCGCGGCCAGCGCCGGGGACAGGTGCTTCTCGCGGATGCGGGCCAGCGCGTCGGCGACGGTCGCGTCCGGGGTCAGGATCACCGGCTCGCTGGTCATCACCGCGCCCGCGGTGTTCGGCCGGTACTGCATCAGGGCCCGCACCGGGGCGGACTCCTCCGGCTCCATCAGGTCCAGCAGCAGCGCCCGCTCCGTGGGCGGCAGCTCGGCCAGCAGGTCGGCGGCGTCGTCGGCGTCCATCTCCTCCAACACGTCGGCGGCCCGCTCGCGGTCCAGCCGGGCCAGGATGTCGACCTGGGCGTGCTCGGGCAGCTCTTCCAGCACGTCGGCCAGCCGCTCGTCGTCCAGCGCCGCGGCCACCGCGTGCTTGCGCTGGTCGGGCAGGTCCTGCAGGGCGTTGGCGAGATCGGCCGGGCGCATCTTCTCCAGCACGGACAGCAGCGACGCGGTGCCCTGCAGCGCGCCAGGGTCGACCAGGCCGGGCAGCTCGTGCCACTCGAACTGGTGCAGCTGGCCGCGGCGGCTCAGCCGGCTGGTGACGTCGCGTACGGCCACACGGCCGAGGTTCCACTGCCCGGCCCGGTCGGACTCCATGGCGACGTCCACGACCGTGGCAGGGCTGCCGCTGGGGGTGGTGATGCGCCGGTCCAGCAGGTCGGCGAGCACCATCAGCTCGGCCGGCCCCTTCTGGAAGCGGCGCAGGTTGATGGTGCCGGAGCCGAGCACCACGCTGTCGGTGTCGATCGAGGTGATCCGGGCCATCGGCAGGAAGATCTGCCGCCGCAGCGGCATCTCGGCGACCAGCCCGACGACCGCCGGGGGTCCGTCGGGGCGCAGCCGGGCGACGGCGTCACGAACCCGGCCCACCTGGTCGCCGTTCGGGTCGTAGACGGGCAGGCCTGCGAGCCGGGCGACGAAGACCCTGGTCAGTGTGGCCATATTCGCATGGTATGCGTATTTCTCACATGATTGGGTGTTATCGGCGTCGTACCCGGTGCAGCCGGAACGGCTTGCGGGTGGCGTTGGTGGCCGGGCTCGGCCGGGGTTCGGCCCGCCCCGAGTCCTCGCCCGCGGGCAGAGGGTCGCCGGCTGGGATGAGCGCCACCAGCGCGCACTCCCGCGCCCACCGCTCGGCGAGCAGCTCGGCCGTGCCGGGCGAGTTGAGCCGCTTGCCCGCCAGCGTCACCGCGACCGCCGCCCAGGACTCGCTGTCCGGCTCGATCCGCTGCACCTGCGCCGGATAGGTCACCACCGCCCCGCCGTGGTCCCCGCGCAGCGTCACCGTCGCCGCAGCGGCCTCGGCCAGCCCCGGCAGGTCCTGCTCGCCCGGTCCGACCACCACGTGCAGCCGCCCGTCCTGCGGCAGGCACCACACCGCGTACGCAGGCCCGCCACCCACCGACACCCACGCGACCGCCGCCTTTTTGGCGGCCTCCTCCACCAACGGATGCGTCATGCCGCCCATCCTCCCACCCGAAGGAAGGGCGCCTTCCGATCGCTTGCGTAACGCTCCGTTCAGCGGCCGCCGGTGGGCAGGTCGACGTCGACGGGGTCGGGGGTCGGCAGGGCCGAGGGGCGGCGCGCGCCCAGGATGACGGCGGCCACACCGGCCATGAGCAGGGCGATGCCGGGCCAGGCCGCGGCGGGCGGGGCCTGGCCCAGCCACACCCAGCCGAGCGCGGCGGCCCCGGGGACCTCCAGCAGGATCAGCACGCTGATGGTGGTGGCGGAGACCTTGTGCAGGGCGTAGTTGAACATCGAGTGCCCGAGCAGCTGCGCGCCGACCGTCAGCGCGATGATGGCCAGCCAGGTCCGGTCGTCGAAGCCGGTCAGCTCCACGCCGAACAGCAGGCACACGGCGAGCAGCAGCGCGGCGCACACGGAGTAGCAGACGGTGGTGTACGTCGTGGTCGAGGTCCGGCTGCGCGCCTTCTCACCGAAGGAGGTGTAGATCGCCGCGAGCAGGCCACCGGCGACGGCGAGCAGGTCCCCGACGACCGCTGCGCCCCCGCGGCTGAAGTCCGCGCCGGTGGCGATCGCCGCGCCCGCCACGGCGCTGCCGATGCCGATCCAGGTCCACCGGCCCAGTCGGCGGCCCTGCCAGAGCGCGATCAGGCCGGCCCAGACCGGCTGCGTGGCGACCAGCGCGGTCGCGGTGGCGACGGTGGTCATCTTGACGCTGGGCACCCAGGTGGCGAAATGCCCGGCCAGGGCGAGCCCGGCCAGCACGCTCCACCGCCAGGCGTGGTCGGTGCGCAGGCCGCGCAGTTCGGCGCGGCGGCGGGTGAGGGTGACCGGGGCGAGCACGCCGACGGCGAGGGCGTTGCGCCAGAAGGCGATGGCCAGTGCGGGCGCGGCGGCGTACGCGATGAGCGGCCCGGACGACGACACGGCGATGATCGCGATGGTGATCGCGGCGATGGTGAGCGGGTCGAGCCGTGATCGCATGAGGCCCGATCCTGCCAGGCGCAGGTGAGCGGCCTGTCAGCACACCGTCGTCTACTCCATGCGTTCATCCGCCCACTGTGCGCGATCATCCTATGTACTTCACGTGAGCAGCTGATTACTGTCGCTCGAATGGATTCAGAACCTTCATTATCCGGCGTAATGCCGCGCGCGATCCTGTTCGATTTCTACGGCACGCTGACCTCGGCGTGCACCCGCGGACCGGCCCACGACCTGGCCCCCCGGCTGCTCGGCTGCGAGCCCGCCGAGTACTTCGCGGTGCTGAACACCTCCTTCTACCCCCGCTGCCGGGGCGCGTACGGCGACGCCCTGGACACCATGCGCTGGGTCGCCGCCGAGCTGGGCGTACGCGTCACCCCGGCGCGGCTGCGCGCGGCCCAGGCCGCCCGGCTGACGGCGGTGCGCGCCGACACGCACCTGCGGCCCGAGGCGGTGCCCACGCTGTGGCGGCTGCGCCGGGCGGGCGTACGCCTGGCCGTGGTCAGCGACTGCGCCTGGGAACTGCCCGAGATCATGCGGGCGCTGCCGGTCAACCACCTGCTCGACGCGAAGGTCTTCTCCGTGCAGGTCGGCTGCAGCAAGCCGGATCCGCGCATCTACCTCGCCGCCTGCGGACGGCTGGACGTGGCGCCCGAGGAGTGCGTGTTCGTCGGCGACGGCGGTTCCCGCGAGCTGACCGGCGCGCAGGCGCTGGGCATCCGGGCGATCCGGCTGGCCGCGCCGGATCTCGCCGACCACCTGCAGTTCGCCGCCGACGACGGTTTCGCGGGCGAGTCGGCGGTCACCCTGCCCGCGGCGGCCGCGCTCGCGATGACACCCCAACCCGTGGGCGTATGACCACCCGCCGCCGCGTCTCCACCGTGGCGCCGAGCCGGCCTCCCGCCGCGCCCACCGCAGGTAGCCGACGGCTCCACCGCAGGTGAGGCATGCTCTGGCGTTAAGAAGGGCACCTTCTGCTACGCATAGCGTCAAGAAGGTGCCCTTCCTTCGGCTGGTCAGCCTTGGCGAACGGATTGGCCGCCGTCTATGACGAGCATTTGGCCGGTTATGTAGCCGGCGGCGGGGGAGCAGAGGAAGGCGATGGTCGCGGCGACCTCGTCGGGGGTGCCGGGGCGGCCCATCGGGGTGTCGTAGCCGAGTTTGAGTTCGGCCAGCGTGGACGCCGAGGTGTGGATGGTGCCGGGCGCGACCGCGTTGACGGTGATGCCGTCGGCGACCAGCTCCATCGCCAGCGCGCGGGTCAGGCCCAGCACGCCCGCCTTCGCGGCGGCGTAACCGGCCTCGGCGGGCAGCGCGTTCACCGGACCGGCGGTGGCGGCGAGGTTGACGATGCGGCCCCAGCCGCGCTCGGACATGCCGCCGAGGAACGCCCGGCTGGACAGGAACGCCGTGGTCAGGTTGCGGTCGATCTCGGCCTTCCACTCCTCGAAGCTGAGCTGCGCCACCGGCCGGATCACCTCCGGACTGGCCCGGCTGGTCAGGCCGGCGTTGTTGACCAGGATGTCGACATCGCCCAGCTGCTCGGTGACCGCGTCGGCGAGCGCGCCGACCTCCGCCTCCAGGGTGAGGTCGGCCACGAAGCCGAGCACGCCCAGCTCGCCGGCGCGCTCGTGGATGCGCCGGGTGGTGGAGACGACGGCGACCTTCGCGCCGAGGGCGGCCAGCTGGCGAGCGGTGGCGAAGCCGATGCCGTGCGGGCTGCCGGCACCGGTGACGAGTGCGACCCGGCCGTCCAGCCGGAAGAGATCCATCCGCTCGTTCATGGCTTGATCCTGCCGGTTTGTCCGAGCTGACGCCAGTAGGAGGCACCGCTTACTCTGTCGGGACCCTTACCGGATGGAGCCAGGCCGATGACCGACCCCACCGCGCCGCCACCCCCCAGCCCGGATCCCGGCACGCCGCAGCCGGCGTTCCCGGAGCCGGCGCCGCTCACCTTCGGCTCGGCCGACCCCGTTCCCGCCGCGGGGATCACGGCTCCTGCCGCCGGGGCCACCGATCCGGGCAGCACGGCCGGGGCGGCGACCGCGTCCGGCAACCCGACCGGTGCCGTCCCGGCACCCGGCTACTGGCAGAACCCCTACCAGGCGACCGGGCACCAGCCGGCTGTCGGTCACCCGACCGGCGGCTGGCCGCAGGTCGCCGGACAGCCGGGTGCGCCCGCGGGCACGCCCGGCCAGCCGCACCCGTACGGCGCCTACCCGCCACCCGGATACGCCCCGTATCCCTACGTCTACCTGCAGCGGCGCACCAACGGCATGGCCATCGGCGCGATGGTGACCGCGCTCGCCGGCGCGGTCATGCTGTGCTTCTACGGCGTGCCCGCGCTCCTGCTCGGCCCGCTCGGCGCGATCCTGGGGCACGTCGCCCGGCGCAAGATCCGCGAGAGCGGCGAGGAGGGCGACGGCATGGCCCTGACCGGCATCATCGTCGGCTGGATCGCCACGGCCCTCGGGTTCCTCATCATCGCGGGAATCGTCGCGTTGATCGTCTTCTCGGAGAGCAACCCGGGCTACTACGCCGAGCCGGACGGGGCGTTCTGACCGGCATCGCGCATCCTTGACGTATGGCAGCACTTCCTGAAGCCCTGGCCGAGGTACGCGAACTCCTGCTGGCGCCGGACCTGATCCGGGCGACCGCGGGCGGGCAGCGGCGCGACGGGACGCCGTCCGTGTCACGCGCCACGCTGCGCCCGGTGACCCTGAAAGCGGGGGACCGGGTGCAGCTGGTGACCGAGGACGGGCAGCGCCCCACCACGGTGAACCTCGCCCCCGGCGCGGAGCTGGCGGGCCGGGTCGACGAGCTGCTGGCCGAGCCGTTCGGGAGCTGGACGGTGGAGACCGCGCACGGCACGGTGCGCCTGCAGGCCACCAAGAAGGGCGCGGTGCTGCACCGCTCGGCCGCCCCCGCGGCCGCGCCCGCGGTGACCGCGCACGACCGGCCGCGCGAGCACCTGATCGACCCCGGCGACCCGTTGTACGCCGTGATCGGCGGCGACGCGGCCAAGCGCCGGCAGGTCGACGCGTTCCTGCGGGCGCTGGACGCCACCCTGCCCGACCCGGCGCAGCTGCCGAGCCCGCTGCACGTCGTCGACCTGGGCTGTGGCAACGCGTACCTGACCTTCGCGGCGTACCACCATCTGTCCGGGCTCGGCCTGGACGTGCGCCTGATCGGCGTGGACGTGCGCGACGACCAGCGCGCGCGCAACACCGCCATCGCCCGCAAGCTGGGCTGGGAGGATCACGTCAGCTTCGTCGCGGGCACCATCGCCGACGCGCCGGTGCCGCAGGCCGACGTGGTGCTGGCGCTGCACGCCTGTGACACGGCCACCGACGACGCGCTGGCCCGCGCGCTGTCCTGGGACGCGCGCTGGATCCTGGCCGCGCCCTGCTGCCACAAGGACCTGTCCCGGCAGCTGCGCAAGCAGCCGCCGACGGGTGCGGCAGGGCTGCTCACCGAGCACGGCATCCTGCGCGAGCGCTTCGCCGACGTGCTCACCGACACGGTGCGCGCGGCACTGCTGCGCGAGCGGGGGTACGCGGTGGAGGTGGTCGAGTTCATCGACTCGGCGCACACCCCGCGCAACGCGATGATCCGCGCGCACCGCACCGACCGCCGGCCGTCGCCCGCCGAGTCCGCGGAACTGGCCGCTCTGCTGTCCGAGTGGCAGGTCCAGCCCCACCTGGCGACCCTGCTGGCGGTCAACCCCTGACCCTTCCCCGGCAACGCGCCGCGCCGGTCAGGGGGTGAGGGCCTTGGCGAGTTCGATGGCGGTCTCGGCGAGCAGGGTGTCCGGGGGCATGGGCGCACCGGCCAGCACCGCGACGAAGGTGGCGAACCCGGGCAGCGGGTAGCCGTCCTCCTCGGCGATCGCCGGGTCGTGCTTGGCCAGGGAGGCGCGGGTGCGACCCCAGGCGTCGAGGAGCTCGCGCTGGGACGGCACGCCGAAGCCGTGCCCGACCGGCGCGCTGTGGCGCAGCTTCACCACCGCCGACTCGTTGAGCGCCGCGGCCAGCCGGCAGCCGTGGGTGACCACCTCGGCCTGCTGCGCGTCGAGGCGTCCGTAGACGCTGCACCGGCGGTGGCAGGTGGTGGCGCAGACGCAGAGCGCGTGCGAGGTGTTGGAGTGCTGGCGGTCCAGGTAGGTCCGCCAACCGGCGCTGTTCTCGTGCGCCACGGTCAGGCAACGCCGCGCGGCGGACTTCTCCGGCTTGGTGTGCGGGCAGTCGCGGTCGTCGAAGTCGCCCCACGCGCTGCCGTCGCCGCCCACCGCCGCGGGCATGCGCACCGGGTCGGCGGCGTGCCCGAGCACCCGCTCCCAGACCAGCAGCGGCCCGTACTCGCTGGCGATGTGCACTGCGGCGACCACCGCCGTGGTCTCGCCGCGCCGGAAGCGCGCGTCGATGACCTCCAGCAGCAGCCGGAACGCGGGCAGCATGCTGCCCAGCGCGCCGCGGTGCACCTCCTTGGGGGCCTGCGGCATGCGGCACGCCAGCGCCCGCTCCCGCAGATGCTCAGGCACGTGGTCGCCGTGCACCTGGTCGGCGACCGCATGCTCGGTGTTGGCCTCCGCGGCGGCGTTCAGCTCGCCGAAGTCCTCGGCGTCGAGGTCGAGCAGCCGCTGCCCGAACGCGCACAGCTGCTGCACGTGGGCGACGGATTCGGTGGACAGCGCGCCGCCTCCGGCGCGCGGCAGCACGCCGGAGTCCGGCGCGACCAGCGCGGCCACCTCCGCGAAGGCGTACCGCCTGGTCAGCGCGATGAGAACGTCGTGTGCCGTCTCCACACCGGCCAGTGTTCCACGCCCGCGCTCACCGGGCAGGTACGCCGAGCAGGGCGCACGCCTCGCGGTAGAGCCGGGTCACCTCGACGCGCACCTGGGCGCGCTCGGTCAGCTGCTGGGCGAAGGGCACCCGGATCGGCGTCTCTACGCCCTTGATCACGGCCTGGAACTCGATGCCGCGGTTGTCCATGCCCGACATCACCGCCGCGGTGGCGTCGGGGCGGGCCGGCTCCGGCAGCGTGGCCCGGCAGATCAGCAGGGAGTCGGCGGGGTGGTCGTCGTTCATGTGCCGCATGATCTGCGCGACGACCTCGGCCGGGAACGGGTTCGGGTGGACCCGGCCCAGGTCGGCCAGCAGGTCGGTGTTGAGCCGGTAGGCGAGCTTGACCTCTTCGATGATCCGGTCCTGCTCGGCGGCGTCCCAGGGCGCGGCGTCGAGGCGGGCGCGGTAGGCGTCCTTGAAGGCGGTCAGGTCCGCGATGCCGTCGAAGGCGTAGAAGCGCAGACCGTCGCCGCCGAGGGCGAGCCCGTACGAGCGGGCCAGGGCGCGGGCCACGTACTGCCCGCCGGACAGGTCGCCCAGGTAGCGGTTGTAGTGGTGGGCGACGAAGCCGCTGGGCCAGGTGAAGGCCACCTGGCGCAGGCGGGCGGTGTACTCGGCGGTGGTCGCGACGGGGGTGAGCGCGTCGCGCCAGTCGGCCCCGAGCAGGAAGGCGAGGTCCTCGGCGAGCGCGGGCAGCCGGGTGAGCGCGTCGTCGTGGAAGCCGGCCGCGACCGGGTCCCCGCTCCAGTGCGCCGCGGCCTCCTCCAGCACCTGGTAGACGAGGTAGTGCTGCGCGGTCAGCGCGGCGTGCGCGGCGACGGTCAACCGCCCCCGGGTCAGGTCGTCCAGGAACGTCGTCTGCTCGGCCGAGCTGTGGTCGGACCAGGTGGCGGCGCGCAGGCGGGCGGAGAAGGGCTCACTCATGCGCAGCACCGTACGCGAGTAAGGTCACCCTAACCTCAAACTTTCGTTTGATCCTGGCCTGCGAAAAGGGACGCCCCCACGCTGGTTCTACAGCGTGGGGGCGTCCCTGCGACGTGAAATGTCAGCTCTCGACCGAGGTCTCCAGCGCGCCCTCGGCCGGTCCACCGGACCCGCCGGAGCGGCGACGACGGCGGCGCGCACGCGAGCGCGAAGCGCCGCCCTCGGTTGCCTCGGCGGGCTCCGCCGGGGCGTCGGAGCCTTCGGCGGCACCGGAGAACAGCGGCACGAGGCCGCCCTCGTGCGTCACCGACGCGGCGACCGCGACACCCGTGCCGGCACCCCGGCCACGGCGGCGGCGGCCACGGCCGGCCTCGCCCTCGGCGGCGTCGGCGGGCGCGTCCTGCGCCCCGGCCTCGGCCACCGGCGCGGCGTCGTCGTCAC
>NZ_WBZD01000053.1 GCF_009720365.1 Catellatospora paridis
GGGCCAGGCGGCGGCGCAGGGCGCGGCCACCCACGCGAACGGCTGCCGGCACGGGCTCGGCGGGGACGTCCGGGGCCGGGTCGGCGGCGGGCGGCTCCTGGGAGCGCGGCGCCGGCTGCGGCCGGGCGGCGCGACGGCGGAGTTGGAGGACGGCGACCGAGGCCAGGACGGCCAGGCCGCCGGCAGCCTGGACGGGGCTCAGGCGCTCGCCGTAGACCAGGGCGGTGGTGGCCACCGTCACGGCGGGCTCGGCGCAGGACAGGATCGCCGCCGCGGACGCGCCGACGTCACGCACGCCGACGAACATCCCGGCGACCGGGATCACCGTGGACACCACGGCCAGCAGCGCGATCCACACCCAGCCCGCCGCCTGGTGCGGCGCGTGCAGGCTGCCGGTGGCCAGGCCCGTGGCGGCCAGGCTGACGGCTGCGGAGGTGCACACCACCGCGGTCACCGCGAAGATGTCGAGACCGGCGGGCAGGCCGGCGGAGACGGTCAGATACAGGGCGTACGCGACCGCGGCGCCCAACGCCAGCAGCACTCCCCCGGTGGCGACCGAGCCGCCGACCCCGCCCGCCCCGAGCATCAGCAGCATGCCCGCGGCCGAGCAGGCCAGCGCGGCCAGCCGGCGGCGGTCCGGGCGCTCCCGGCGCAGCGCGATCGCCAGCACCGTGACCAGCGCCGGGTACGCGTACAGCAGCAGCGCCGTCAGCGAGGCGTCGATGCGGGCCAGCGCCCCGAAGTAGAACCCGGCTTGCAGTGCGTAACCGACCGCGCCCAGCCCGACGCTCACGGCCAGAGCCCGCCCGCGGGGCAGCGGCGCGCGCCGCCAGGCGACCACGGCCCACAGCAGCACCGCCGCGAGCGCGAACCGGCCGGCCAGCATGGTCGGCACGTTGAACCCGGCCGCGTACGCCTGCTTGGCGAACACCGCCGACATGCCGAATCCGGTCGCGGAGACGAGCACCAGCACGGTGCCGCGCCTGGCGGAGCGGGCCTGCGGTGTGCTCACGGCGGCGGGCGCGGAGACGGTGGTGGTCATGACACAGAACGTTAGGCCGGGTCGAGCCATCGAGGTAGCCTTGGTTTCCAGCGTTATCCGAAGGCATTTCCTTTAGCTGAAGCCGAGGAGGAACCTTGCTCTCGCTGCACCAGCTCCGCTGCTTTCTGGCCACCCTGGAGCACGGCTCGTTCACCGCCGCCGCGAGCGCCCTCGGCTATGCGCAGCCGTCGATCTCCGAGCAGGTCCGGCTGCTGGAGCAGCAGCTCGACACGACCCTGTTCCGGCGGGTCGGGCGGGGTCTGGTGCCCACCGAGGCGGCCCGCGCCCTGCAGCCGCACGCGTCCGTGGCACTGGCCGCCGTCGACGAGGCAGGACGAGCCGTGGCCTCGGTGCGGGAGCTGCTGACCGGCACGGTGCGCTTCGGCGTGTTCCGCACCGCCCGGTTCTACCTCGCCGCTGACCTGGTCGCCGACGTGCTGCAGCGCCACCCCGGGGTGCGGGTCGAGCTGGTCGGGCAGAACTCCGCCGAGGTCCTGGAGCACCTGCGCAAGGGCCGGCTGGAGGCGGCGGTGATCGCGCTGCCGGTGGAGGACGAGAACATGGTCGTCACCCCGGTGCTGCGCGACGAGCTGGTGTACGTCAGCGCCGATCCGGCCCGGCTGCACGCCCGGATCACCGCCGCCGATCTCGCCGCCGCCCAGCTGGTGCTGCCCGACGCGAGCTGGCGGGAGACGGACACCACCCGCCGCCAGCTCGCCCAGGCGGTGCAGCGCACCGGCCACCCGCTGCGCCCCCGGATCGAGGTGGAGGACACCGAGACCGCCCTGGACATCGCGGCCCGCGGCCTGGCCGACACGGTCACCTGGCGCGGCGTGCTGCACGGCCTCGGTGACCGGTTGCCGGCCGGGCTGGGCTGGGCCCCGCTGCGCCCGGCGATGTACGAGACGTTCGCCGTGGTCCATCGCGAGGGCGAGCTCTCCCCCGCCAGCCGCGTCGTGGTGGACCTGGTCACCGCCCGGATGCGCGGCCTGGACCGGGCGATGCGGGCACGCACCGCCTGATCCGGGTCCGCCTGGCAGACGTGGGCTGCCCGCTTCCCCGCCTGCGCGCGCCGCGGCGTCGTGGCACCGGACACCATCGCCAGATCTTCCTAGGCTGCTAGGTGAGTGGCCTGGTCGGCCGACGCGGGCGTCGCCGTCTACACCGGAGCGTGACCGGTCGAGTGACACTTTGCCATCTAGCGTCACTCTTCTATGTGTGGTAAAAATCTTCCCATCGCTGCGCAGCGGACGGCAAATAACTCCACACCCCCAGGAGCACCCCCATGTCCCGCTTCGTACCCCGCGCCCTCACCGTGATCGTGGCCGGCGTCGTCGCGTCGGTGCTGGCCTTCGCCAGTCCCGCGCATGCCGCGACCTTCCTCACCCACGCTCAGGCGGCCTCGCAGCTCAGCGCGGCCGGCATCAGCTGGTCCTCGAGCGGCAACTGCAGCAACCGCAACAACGCCAGCTGCACCTCGTTCACCGACGTCCGCCAGGTCACCATCAACGGCATCAAGACGCTCAAGAGCGCCAGCGGCTGCGCCCTCAACATCACCGCAGGCACCGAGACCGGCCACTCCTCCGGCACCTACAGCCACTGGAACGGCTACAAGCTCGACATCAGCAAGTACGCGTGCATCGGCAACTACATCACCGCGCACTTCACCTACGTCGGCTACATCTCCGGCTGGGGCTACCAGTACCGCTCCGGCGCCGGCAACCTCTACACCGACGAGGGCAACCACTGGGACATCCTGTTCTACAACTGCGGCGGCTGCTGACCCGCGGCGCCGGACCCGTGCCAGCCCTCCCGCGGCACGGGTCCGGCGTGCCGGAGGTCGCTCAGCGGGCGTCGGCGGCGGCCGGGCCGTCGGGGACCAGGAAGATCTCCTTGTTCTCGGCGACGAAGAGCAGGTCGTGCGTGCCCGGCACGTAGCTGCCGCCCTCCACCGAGGCGTTGCCCGTCGCCGAGTCGAACACGCCGGTGTGCACCGGCCTGCCGCTCATCGCCTCGCGCAGGAACGTGTCCCCGGTCAGCGCCGGGTCGGCGGCGAACACCCAGTAGCGGGCGTGACCGGCCAGGGTCAGCCGGGTCCGGTCGTCGGAGACCGTGCTGACCGAGATCTTGTTCACCGCGTAGTCGAACTTCGTCACCGGCAGCAGGGCGACCGCGGCATTGCGCTCGGCGGGCAGCACCGCCCGGTACACGGGAGAGTTGGCGGTCTTGGCGAAGAGGTAGAGCTCGCCGTCCAGCCAGAGCATCGCCTCGGCGTTGCGGGTCCTGCACCCCGGAGCCGGGTCCGGGAAGGTCAGCGGATACCGCGCGGTCACCATGAACGGGTCATCGGTGTCCGGCTCGGGTTCGAGCGTGCGGTACAGGTACTGCATGCTCACGCAGTTGTTGGCCCCGATGTCGCCGATCCACAGGTTGTCGTCGTCGTCGATGACGACGTCCTCCCAATCGGTGTTCGGCGCTTCGAAGACCTGGGCGAACGGGAAGTTCTCGCCGCGGCGCACCGGATACGCCTGGGCCTGCTCGCCGAGCCTGATGGTCCACAGCGCGGCCCGCGGCCGCTCCGAGGTGGCCCCGCCGCCGTCGCGCAGCCAGTAGAAGACCCCGGGGTGCCGGCGGCTGGCCACCAGACCGGACGCCTCGCTGGCGGGCAGGTCGGCGGTGTGGATGGCGATCGGCAGCCCGGCCTTCGCCGCGGTGCCGGGCACGGTGAGCGACGGGACGCCCGCGAACGACGCGGCGGGCTCGGCGGTCTGCGCCGCCGGCGACACCGCGGTCTCCCCCGACACGACGGGATCCGGCGCGGCCACGGCCGCCGGGTCCGGCTTGCCGGGCCACGGTCGGCTGTCCACGTCGGCCGTCGACAGCAGTGCCACGGCTGTCAGCAGCACCCCCGCCGCGAGGATGACGAATCGGATCATACTGAGCTAAACGGGGCAACCCGCCCAGACGCAACCGGCAGGCCGGCGGGGCGTCCACCCAACATGACGATCCCTCGCCGGCGTCGCCCGACGCGCTCTGTGGTCGGTGGCAGGCGTCACCGGCCCTGGACGGGCGGCCGGGAGGGCCAGGCGGCACACTTCGGGGGTGACCGACACCGCTGCTGACTTCGTCCGCTCGTACGCCGCGCTCGCCCCGGTGCCCTTCCTGCCGGAGCTGAAGCTGCACCAGGCCGACGAGCCGATCGGCCTCTGGGAGCTGACCGAGGGCGAGTACCGCAGCGAGCAGCCGCCGCCGTTCTGGGCCTTCGCCTGGGCCGGCGGTCAGGCGCTGGCCCGGTACGTGTTCGACCACCCCGAGACGACGGCCGGCAAGCGGGTGCTGGACCTGGCCGCGGGCTCCGGGCTGGTCGCGGTCACCGCGGCGCTGACCGGGGCGGCGTCGGTGCGCGCGGTGGACATCGACCCGCTGTCCTGCGCGGCGATCGGCCTCAACGCCGCGGCCAACGGGGCGGACGTGTCGGTGGACCAGGCCGACATCCTGGGCGGCGACGCGGGCGATGCCGAGGTCGTGCTGGCCGGGGACGTCTTCTACAGCCAGGCGATGGCCGACCGGATGATCGGTTTCCTGCGGCGGGCCGCCAAGAACGGCGCCCGTGTGCTGGTCGGCGACCCGGACCGGGCGTTCCTGCCCAAGCCGCTGTTCCGCGAGGTCGCCGCCTACGACGTGCCCACGCCGTTCGCGCTGGAGAGCGTCACGGTCAAGCACACCCGGGTATGGGAGCTGCGCGGGCCCGCGAAGGCCTGACTCACCGCTGCGACACGCCGAGGCCGCTGAGGATCAGCAGCCACACTCCCTCGTACGCGGCCTTCATGTCCGGATCGTTCCACTCCGCGATGTGCGCGGGGTTGTGGAAGCGGCTGGTCGCGTCGAAAACGGCCCGGCCCGCCCGGAACGGGTCGGCGACCGTGAAGTCGCCGCGGCCCACCCCGTCGGCGATGATCTCGCCCAGCTGGGCCGCCAACGCGTTGATGTGCGCCCGTACCACCTCGTCGGCTTCCAGGGCCAGGTGGTAGTACGTGGTGAACAGTTCGGGCTCGTCGCGGGCCCGGCTCTGCTTGGCCTCACACAGGGCGTCCAACCACCGCCGCAGCCGTGGCTGGGCGGGGCCGCGCTCGGCGGCGATCTCCGCCAGCGGCTCGGCCAGCCGCGCCAGCCAGCGCTCGGCGACCGCGTTGCGCAGCGCGGCCTTGCTGGGGAAGTGCCGGTACACGCTGCCGTGGCTGACGTTCAGCGCGCGCGCGACATCGACGACGTTGGCCTTCGCCGGCCCGAAGCGGCGGAGGGCTTCCTCCGCCGCTTCCAGGATCCGGTCGGGTGTGAGCGGAGCGTCTGCCATAACGAGGCAGACCTTACCTCTCGCTGTCGAGCGCCGACATCGAATGCGGGTCATAGCGGTCTCCGGCCACCGATCCGGTTGGCACGGCCGACGCGATCCGGGCCAGGTCGGTCTCGGTCAGCACGACCGGCAGCGCGCCCAGCGACTCCTCCAGCCGCGCCCGGGTGCGCGCCCCGACCAGCGGCACGATGTCGTCGCCCTGGGCCAGCGCCCAGGCCACCGCGATCTGCGCGACGCTGGCGCCCTTGTCCTGCCCGACCTCGCGCAGCGCCTCGACCAGGGCCAGGTTGCGGTCCAGGTTGTCGCCGGCGAAACGGGGCAGGTGGCCGCGGAAGTCGCCGGCCACCGTGGCCCGCTCGCGTGACCAGTGGCCCGACAGCAGGCCGCGGGACAGCACGCCGTAGGCGGTGATGCCGATGCCGAGCTCGCGGGCGGCGGGCAGGATGTCGTGCTCCATGTTGCGGGAGATCAGCGAGTACTCGATCTGCAGGTCGGCGATGGGGTGCACGGCCGCGGCCCGGCGCAGCGTCGACGCGCCGACCTCGGACAGCCCGATGTGCCGGACGTAGCCCGCCTTGACCAGGTCGGCGAGCGCCCCGACGGTCTCCTCGATCGGCACGTTCGGGTCGAGCCGGGCCGGGCGGTAGACGTCGACGTGGTCGGTGCCCAGGCGCTTGAGGGTGTACGCGAGGAAGTTCTTGATCGCGATCGGCCGGGTGTCGACGCCGTTCCAGCCGCCCGCGGCGTCGCGCAGCGCGCCGAACTTGACGCTGATGACGGCGTTGTCGCGGTTGCGGCCCCGAAGCGCGTCGCGCAGCAGCAGCTCGTTGTGGCCCATGCCGTAGAAGTCGCCCGTGTCGAGCAGGGTCACCCCGGCGTCCAGGGCGGCGTGGATCGTGGCGATGCTCTCCGCCTCGTCGGCGGGGCCGTACAGGTCGGACATGCCCATCAGGCCGAGCCCCAGCGCGGAGACGCGCGGACCGGACGTGCCGAGCTGTCGTGTGTTCATGGTGTCGGTAGCCATGCGGCATACGTTACGACTGACAGATGACAGATTTCAAGTTTTGTCAGCCGTATGGTGACCGCGGTCACCCCGCCTGCGCCGGGTGCGGCGTGGGTGTCGTCGACCGGGCCTCGGCACGGGCAGGTCGCCGTACCGGTCCCGGACGTCGCGACGGTACGCCCAGGCCTCGTGCCAGACGTGCAGGTAGACGCCGCGGGTGAAGTACCGCCCCGGACCGGTGATCGGGTAGCCGTCGTGGTCGTGGTAGAGCCACCACACCGGCAGCACGCTGAACAGGACGTAGTTGAGACCCACGAGCGGCAGGTAGAGCGGCCCCAGCAGGCGTGCCTGCCGGACGTGCAGGTCCTCGTGGCGCTCGTTGGCCGCAGTCCCGCCTGCGATCACGTTGCCCAGCGTGGTGGCGTACCCCCGCATGGCCTGCTCGTGGATGTCGATCCGGCCGCGGCGGCAGCAGCGCAGCGGGTCCAGGTGGTGACCGCGGGCCAGGTTGACGGCCAGGAAACCCGCCCCGGCGATCGTGTTGACCAGGCTCCAGGTGTGGTCGACGGCGAACAGCGCGACCCCTCGCACGCTCGGCGGATACGCCCGCACCCGCCCGACCGCCCAGCCGTAGGGCACCGCCACGACCGCGACCACCGCGCCCGCGAGCACGGCCCCGCCCGCACCCAGCAGCGATCCGGCCACGACAGCCGCCGCGACCTGGATGAGCGCCGACAGCGCCCCCACCGCATACGCCCCTATGCCCGCACCCTACCCACCCACCACCACCCCCGGACCGTCTTGATCAGCCGATGACGTCGAGGAAGGCGCGGGCGATCACGGCGTGGCCGGCCAGGTTCGGGTGGATGCGGTCGTGGGCCCAGTCGGCCGGCCCGGTCGAGGTCAGCACCCGGTCGAACGCCGCCTGCACCGGCACGTGCAGCGCGCCGAACTCCTTCGCCAGCGCGGCGACGGCGGCGGCGTAGTCGCCGGTCATCACGTACTGCGGGTCGTCGCGGTCGGACTCGATCAGATACGGGTCGGCGAGGATCAGGCGGCAGCCGGTGCGCTCGACGGCCGTGGCGAGCAGCGAGCGCAGGGTGGCCTCGTACTCGTCGAGCGGGACGGCGGCGTCGGGCCGGTTCTCGAAGAAGCGCCAGACGTCGTTGATGCCGATCTTCACGCTGAGCCAGTCGGGGCGCTCCTCGACGACGTCGTGCTGCCACCGGGCGGCGAGGTCGCGCACGGTGTCGCCGCTGATGCCGCGGTTGACCCAGCTCAGGCCCAGTTCGGGATGGGCGGCGGTGACGAGGGCCTGCACCAGGCTCATGTAGCCGTTGCCGTACGGCGCGGCGGCGTCGCGCCGCCCGCAGTCGGTGATGCTGTCGCCGATGAACACGATGCGCTGACGGGGCTGGAAAATCACCGGCCCATGCTAAGCGCCCGGGACCGGGGGCGCGACCCTCAGCGCGGCGGCGACAGCAGCCAGGGGTCGGTCAGGTCGTGGTAGGACAGCATCGAGGTCAGCTCCTCGGCCCGGTCGAGCGCACCCTGCAGCTCCGGCGGCAGCTGCCGCTGCTCCCCCGCCCGCGCCTGCTCCACCGAGGTGAAGTACACCGCCTCGGTGAAGGTGCCGTCGTGGTGCAGGGCGACCGTGCCGCCGATGAGGTCCGGGCGGAACGCGTGCAGGCTGGCCGACAGCCGTACGACGCTGTCCATCATCTTGTCCGGGTCGGTGGTCTGGCCAGTGACGACCTGCACGAAGCCGGCCTTGTCGGAGCCGGTGGCGAGGTAGCCGCGCACGTCCGCGCTGTCGTGGAAGGTCGGCTCGGACACCAGCGACGCCGTGTCCTGCCACCAGCGGTCCTGCTCGGGACGTCTGCTGTTGGCCTGGGCCGCCTCCGCCGAGGCGAACCGGGCGAGCATCACCAGCCGGCCGTCGGCGGTGACCCCGCCGGTGCTGCCGAGCCAGCCGTCGGCGCCCGGGGACAGCTCGCGCACCCAGCGCTCGAACGCCTCGCGCACCGCCTCGGGGTCGGCCACGCGGCCGCGGATGACCTGTACGAACATGACGGACCTCCCCTCCCGACGGTACGTCCCGCCCGGCCGCCCGGGTCGCCGAAGCCGGATCTCGGCCCGTTCTGCCTGCATATACTGCTTGGCGAGGTGGATGCCATGGACCTGCTCAACGGCTACCGGGCCAGTCTGGCCGAGTTCACCGACCGCGTCGCGCAGGTGCGGCCGCAGCAGTGGTCGTCGCCCACGCCCTGCCCGGAATGGGACGTCCGGACGCTGGTCAACCATCTGGTGGGAGAGGACCGCTGGACGGTGCCGATCTTCGCCGGGGCCACCCCCGACGACGTCGGCGACCGGTTCGCCGGCGACCTGCTCGGCGCTGATCCCGTCACGGCGGCCGCCGACGCGGCCCGCGAGGCCGAGGCCGCGGTCACCGCGCCCGGGGCGATGGACCGGATCGTGCATCTGTCCTTCGGCGACACCGCCGCCAGCGAGTACGCCTACCAGCTCACCGCGGACCACCTCATCCACGCCTGGGACCTGGCCGTGGCGCTCGGGGTCGACCCGGCGCTCGACCCGCAGGCGGTGAAGGTGGTCGCGGACTGGTTCGACGTCGAGGAGAACGAGTACCGCGGGGCAGGGATCATCGGCCCGCGGATCGACCTGTCCGACGGGGCCGACGCGCAGGACCGCCTGCTGGCCGCCTTCGGCCGCGATCCGGCGTGGGCCCCGGACTGACTCGGCCCGGACCCGGCGGAGCAGCCGCGGGCCGACGCGGCGCGGGCGGGGGGATCAGGCCGCGCTGAAGGCGGTGACGTGGGTGGGCTGGTAGACGCCGAGGGTCGCGCCGCCGGGCAGGCGTACCACGGCCTCGGTGCCCCACTCGCGCTTGGCCGGCGCGACGATGATCTCCAGGCCGCGCTCGCTCCACTGCGCCACCGTGGTCTCCACGTCGTCGGTGGTCAGGTACAGCTCGCAGCGGGTGTGCGCGTCGGCCGGGTGGAAGGCGATCTCCGCGGGCGGCGCCTTGAAGATCAGCCAGCCCTCACCGGTGTCCACGTGCGGGAAGCCGAGCACGTCGCGGAAGAAGGCCCGGTCGGCATCGGCGTTCGTGCTGTAGATCAGAGCATGCATACCGTTGATCATGTCTTGATGATATGCCGCCTGACCTGGGCAGCAGAACACTTCACCGCGGTCCGGTTCGCACGGTGGGCTCACTCGAAAAGCGAATGCGGCGCGCCGTGCTCCTCGCGGCGGCGCTGCCGCCGCCGGCGGGAGATCACGATCAGGTCGACGACCGTGACGGCCATCAGCAGCACGCTGAACCAGCCCAGCCAGGTCAGTCCGAAGGCGAACGAGATCACCGCCAGCACCCCCGCGAACACCAGCCCGAACCCGGCCAGCGCCAGGCGCAGGTTGAGCGCGCTGTACGGGTGGTCGTGGGTGCCGTCCGGCTTCTGTCTGGTCATCGTGGCCTCCCCCACCATGCTAGTCCGCGCCGGGACGGCCCAGGATGATCCGCTCCACGCCGCAACGTCCTCGGCGAGCCTCACCCCCGGCGCGCCCGCCGCGCCACCGCGCGCACCTACCATGAGAGCTGACCCCTACCAGGCAGGAGAGGTCCATGTCCGATGCGCCGGTCGCGGTCACCGGGGCCACCGGCCGGCTCGGCCTACAGGTGGCACAGCGCCTCGCCGAGGCAGGGCTGCCCCAGCGTCTGGTGGTGCGCGACCCCGGCCGCGCCCCCGAACTGCCCGGCGCGGAGGTGCACCGAGCGGCCTACCGCGACCGTGCGGCGGTGCGCGACGCACTGACCGGGGTGGAGACGGTGTTCATGGTCTCGGGCGCGGAGTCCGCCGAGCGGGTGGACGATCACCGCACGTTCATCGACGCCGCCGTCGAGGCCGGGGTGCGCCGGCTGGTGTACACGTCGTTCTTCGGTGCGCGCCCCGACGCGACGTTCACGCTGGCCCGCGATCATTGGGCCACCGAGCAGCACCTGCGGGGCACGCCGCTGGCCTGGACGTTCCTGCGCAACAACCTCTACCTGGAGATGCTGCCGATGTTCGCCGGGCGTGACGGGGTGCTGCGCGGCCCGGCGGGCCAGGGCCGGGTGGCCGGGGTGTCCATCGGCGACGTCGCGGGCGTCGCCGCACTGGTGCTGCGCGAGCCCGGCCGCCACGACGCGCAGACGTACGAGCTGAGCGGGCCGCAGGCGCTGACCCTGGAGCAGGTCGCCGAGATCATCACGTTCGTGACCGGGCGGCAGACGAGCTACCACGACGAGACCGTCGAGGAGGCCTACGCGTCCCGGGCCGCCTACGGCGCCCCCGATTGGCAGGTCGAGGCGTGGGTCAGCACGTACCTGGCCATCGCCCGTGGGGAACTGGCATCGACCACCGGCACCGTGGAGCGGCTGACCAATGCGCCCGGGGTGAACCTCGAGGAGCTGCTGCGCCTGGGCTGACGGCGCGCCCTTCCAGGCCGCCGATCGGCGGAGGGCGCGCGTAGGCTGGGTGTTATACGTTGGCTCCGGACCTCGGCGACGTCCACGAACGTCGACCCTGGGAGGTCTCGTGAGCACGAAGATCTTCGACCGGTGTCGCCGTGCGACTGCTGTCGATGGCGTTACCGCCACCGCGGACCATGATCCTGAGCAGGTCACTCACCCGCGCGGTGCCGCATGACCAATGAGCGGGTCATGCGGGTGTGGGCGCAGGTCGGCAAGCAGTCACAGGGTGCGCCGGCAACGCTGGCGCACATCTGCGCCGCGGCGGTGGCAGGCGTCAACGTGGACGGAGCCGGCGTGACGATCATGAGCAGCTCCACCGTCCGGGATGTCGTGCACACCTCGGACAGGATAGCCGCCGATCTTGAAGAGTGGCAGCTGACCTTCGGACAGGGCCCGTGCGTCGACGCGTTCGCAGGAGGCGGGCCGGTGATCGCGCTCGATCTGCGCTCACCGGACAGCCTGACCCGCTGGCCCGTGTTCACCCCGGCCGCCCTGGACAGCGGCGCGCGTGCCGTGTTCGCCCTGCCGCTGCAGATCGGCGCGATCCGGCTGGGCGTGCTCGATCTTTACCGCGCTCGGCCCGGCCCGATGAGCTCATACGAACTCGCCGACGCGCTGGCGTTCGCCGACGCCACCGCCATGATGGTGATCGACGACGCGGCAGGGCTGCAACCGGACACCGCCGAGCTGGCCTGGCAGCGCGACGACCCGACCGCACACCAGGTGCAGGTGCACCAGGCCACCGGAATGATCGTGGCACAGCTCGGAACCAGCGCCGAGGCCGCTTTCGCCCGGCTTCGCGCCTACGCCTACGCCCACGACCGCCGGCTCGGCGACGTGGCCCGCGATGTGGTCGAGCGCCGGTTGCGGTTCGAGCCCGACCCGCCGGGGAGCTATGAGCGTGATGAGGAGATGGCATGACCGCCCAGGACCGGCACGCGCGCGCAGAGGACTATCGTTGTAGAGGGAGCGCGCATGAGTGAGCGACAGCTGGCAGAGGCCTTCGTCGAGCTGGCGGACACGCTGGTCGACGACTTCGATCTGATGGACTTCCTCCACCAGGTCACGGTGCGATGCGCACAGGTGCTCGGCGTATCGGCCGCCGGCGTGTTGCTGACCGACCAGCGCGGCGCGCTGCGGGTCGCTGCCGCGTCCACCGAGCAGACCCGGCTGCTGGAACTGCTCCAGCTGCAGACGGATGAGGGACCCTGCCCGGAGTGCTTCCACTCCGGTCGGCCGGTCGCGGTCGCGGACCTGTCGACCGCCGCCGATCGCTGGCCGCGCTTCGTCGCCCAGGCCCGCGAGAGCGGATTCGCCTCGGTCCACGCGCTGCCGATGCGGCTGCGCTCGGACCTCATCGGCGCGCTGAACCTCTTCGGCGGTCAGCCGGGGGCGCTCGACGAACGCACGATCCAGCTGGGACAGGCGCTCGCCGACGTGGCCACGATCGGGCTGCTGCAGGCGCGCGCCATACGCCACCACGAGACGCTGGCCGAACAGCTGCAGGCCGCGCTCAACAGCCGCATCATCATCGAGCAGGCGAAGGGCGTCATCGCCGAACGCCGCCGCGTCGACATGGACGAGGCGTTCGACCTGCTCCGCGACACCGCCCGCCGCAACAACCGGCGGCTGTCCGAGCTGGCCCGGACGGTGGTCGACGGATCAGAGTCGATTTGGCTCACGCAGCAGGCACCCACGACCTCCGGGCGCGCGCCGATCCCCTTGCACCGTTCGGAGGGCAGCGTAGGCTGAACGCAACGCATCGGGGCAGAACCCGCCCGTTGCGGCCGACACTGCGCACAGTGCCGGTGCACGCAGAACCGCCAAGTCGTACACGCCGCCCGGACCCCGCGGTCGTGACCAGGCAACACCGGCTGCCTCAGCAGAGGCCTGCCGGCTCAGCCGGCACACCGCTGCCTCCAGTCCCAGGGCGTTGATCCGTATGACAATCCATGCCGAGCGCACGACGGCGCAGTCCGCCGAGCAGCTGCTCAGCCGGCGGGACGAGCTTCCGGCCGATCATCCCGACCGGGCCAGGATCCGCGCCCAGGTGATCGAGGAGAACCTGCCGATGGCAGGGCGACTCGCCCGGCGCTTCGCCGGACGCGGGGAGCACCTCGAAGATCTGGCACAGGTCGCCGCCCTTGCTCTGATCAAGGCAGTCGACGGATACGACTCCGCTCAGCAGGTGCCCTTC
The DNA here is from genome assembly GCF_009720365.1 of Catellatospora paridis. Classification (GTDB taxonomy): domain Bacteria; phylum Actinomycetota; class Actinomycetes; order Mycobacteriales; family Micromonosporaceae; genus Catellatospora; species Catellatospora paridis. The sequence continues at coordinate 13,125 of NZ_WBZD01000053.1, forward strand.
ACCGGATACGCGGTGCCTTTCATCCTCGGCGCACTCAAGCGGCATTTCCGTGACGCCGCATGGAGCATGCGGGTGCCGCGTACGGTCAAGGAGCTGGGCCCCCGGGTGGCCACCGCGGCCCGCGAGCTCAGCCAGCAGCAGGGTCGCACGCCCGCCCCCGCCGACATCGCCGACCATCTGCACGTCGCGCTGGCGGACGTGCTGACCACGATGGAGGCCTGGCACGCGTATCGCGTGCTCTCGCTGAACACGTCACCGGCGGGCAGCACGGGCGCCGACCTCATCGACAGCATCGGCGACGTCGACAGACGCTACGCGGCAGTCGAGGAACGTATGTGCCTGCGACCCGTGCTGGCCGGCCTCGCACCGCGGGAACGCCGCATTCTCGTCATGCGCGTCTACGCCCGGATGAGCCAGTCCGAGATCGCCGCCGAGGTCGGGCTCTCCCAGATGCACGTGTCACGGCTGCTGAAGCGCACTCTCGACAGGCTGCGGGCGCAGCTGCCGCAGTGACGCCACGACGCCGCAGGACAAGACCTACGGCGGGTCGCCGGCCGGCGGCTGTGCCCTTACGCCGCCGACCGGCCGACCGCACGGTCGCTCAGAGGTACTGGCCGGTGGTGTCGCTGTCGGTCGTCGAGACACGCACGGAGACCACATTGGCGAGGTTGATGACGACACCGTTCTCGCCCGCCTCGCGGTTGTACCTCGCCCGGGACAGGATCAGACCGCGCCGCTCATCGAGCGCCCTGGCGACCGCCTCCAGGGCCTCGTCGGGACCGGCGAAATCGGAACACAGCAGGGCCACGTCCTCGCCACCCACCGGGTGAAACCGCATGATCAGTTCGATGTTGTCAGCCACCGCGGGCTCCTCCCACGGGAATCCGCCATCAGGCGACCGCGAGCCCGAAATCGGGCTCTCCTCGACCTGAACGCGTCGACCCCCGCTGCCGTCAAGTATCCCTCCGGCGGCCTCCTTGCGCATCGTGCCGGGCTGTCGGCTGCCGCTCACGCCAGCCACGAGGTCTCTATGAGGGCCTGCGTCGCCGCTCTCTCGTACACGGCCGCGGCGAGCCAGGCCCGGGCGAAGTCCTCGCCGTCGTCGGCCGTTACCCGGCCGAAGACGTTCCGGGGCCGATGGCGGGCGGCAGCCGTCACCGACGCCAGCAGGTGTGCGCCGAGATCCAGCCGGGCCCTGCGCAGGCTGCGCTCCTGGGTGTCGGCCACCGCGTGCACGGCACGGCCGCCGGCGACCATCCGCTCCACGTGGCGGCGCAGCAGCTGCAGCGCCGGATCACCGGTCGCGGGCGGGCGAGCCGTGGACGCGGTGCCGTCACCGGCCCGCAGCTGGCTGCGATGCAGCCGGTCGAAGCCCAGGTCGGCGTGGCCGGACCAGCTCTCGGGCAGGCGCAGCCCATCCCCGGTGCCAGGCGCGAGCCCGATCGACAGGGCGGCGACGGTGGCCCGGCGGGCGGGATCGGGACGGCCCACGACCAGCAGCTCGAGGCCGGCCGCCGCACCGAGCAGCCGCATGTTGTCCCGGTATGCCAGCTCGGGGTGGTCGTCGGCGACGGTGAGCAGCACGGCCGCACCGCCGGCGGTCTCCGCCAGCACCGCGTCACCGGCCGCCGCGCCACGCACCCGCACCGTCAGGAACATCAGGTCCGTCCCGGCCGGACGATCACCTGCCGGCTCGGCGAGCGCGGCGAAGGCCCGGCTCACCTGCTCCTCCAGCGGCTGCTCCCAGAGGCCGCGCAGCGGCTCGTCGGCCCAACCGGCGCCCGACGCGCGCACCGCGCGCACGGCGCGGCCCGCGCCCAGCCGACCCGAGCTGCTGGCGGTGCCGCCGGAGACGATCATCCCGGCGCGGGTGAGCTCGCGATGGGTCAACCCCGCCTCGCCCAGCGCCACCACGGTGTCGCCGGAGCGCGCGGCCCGGTCCGCGCCACCCGGGGCGACGTCGGTGACGGTCCACAACCGGCCGTCGCGGTCCACCACGTAGGTCGCCGTTCCCGCATAACCGGACTCGGCGACGACGGGGACCGTGCACAGCCCGTAGAGGCGCAGCCCGGCCTGCGGGTCGTAGCCACGCCGAGACACTCCCAGCAGCTCGGCCACCAGTCCACCCGGCAGGGCCGGGTCACGCAGCCGGTGTGACACGGTCAGCAGGTCGCGCAGATCGTCGGTGAGCTCCGCGAGCCGGAACTGGGGCTGCGCCTCGCGCATCGCCTGCAGCCCGGCCGCGACCCGCGTGCCCGCCGCGGCCGCGCGGTGCAGCCCGTTGGCGCGGGCCTCGTGCACGGCCCGCAGCAGCGCGGTACGCAGCACCAGGCCGCTGCCGGACGTGCCCGCATCGAGCACCGCCGCCCCGGCGCACCACAACCCCTCGGCCGCGCCGCGCTGGCGTGCGGTGAGCGACGACGGCGGCTCGGCGTCGTCCGCTTCGGTCGCGGGCACACCGTCCACCGTCGACCCAGGGTCCGCGCCGTGCGGACCGGTCCCGGCCTCGCCGGACGCCGCCCGTGGGTCGTGCGTCGGCTCGTCGTCCAGGCCGTCGTGGACCGGGGCCATTGCCAGCACCGCGACGCGGTGCAGGCAGTTGGGCGCGAGCAGGCAACTGCACCGGGCGTCGGCCCCGGTGCGCACCACGCCGTCGGTCAACACCAAGGTGACCGCGGTGCTCTCGTCGACGGTGACCGTGACCTGGCCGTCCGCGGTGGACACCGGCCAGGCGGCGGCCCGCGTCACGGCGTCGTCGACCTTCTTGCGCAACCGTCCCGGCAGCGCGTCCAGTGTCTCCGCCAGCGCCGGGGCGGTCACCGCGGGCAGCCCGCTCACCCTCGCTCCCCTCTGCTCCTCGTGCTCATTGACGTACCTGCTCCCCGACCCAGCGGGCCAGTTCCAGCGGGCTCAGCGCCGCGATCGGCATACCGGCCGCGACCAGCTGTCCCGCGGCGGCGACCGAGTAGCGCGGCCGACCGGCGTCGTCGAGGCTGGCGCAGCCCAGCACTGTCGCGCCGGACTCCACCAGTGCCCGCACCTCGGCCAGCAGGCCGCCCATGGAGTACCCCTCCTCGAAGTCGCTGACCAGCACCACGAGCGTGCGGGTGGGCACGGTGATAAGCGACCGGGCATGCCGCAGCCCGGCGGCGATGTGCGTGCCGCCGCCGACCTTGACCTCCAGCAGCAGGCTCAGCGGGTCGCCGACCCGGTCGGTCAGGTCCACCACCTCGGTGGAGAACGCCACGAAGTGCGTGCTCAGCGCGGGCACCCCGGCCAGCACCGACGCGGTGAGCGCGGACCAGATCACCGACTCCTCCATGGAGCCGGACACGTCCACCACCAGCACCAGCCGCCAGTCCACGCCGCGGCGGGCGCGGGTGCGGAACACGGGCCGCTCGGGCACCACGGTGACCCGGCCGTCCTCGCCGCGGCGGGCGGTGGCCATGTTCGCCCGCAGGGTACGGGCCAGGTCCAGCCTCCCGCCGGGGCGCGCGGTGGGCCGGGGCGTGGTGAGGCCGTTGAGCGCCGGACGCAGCGTGGTCGCCAGTTCCCTGGTCAGCTCCGCGATGATGCGGGCGACCAGAGGACGCAGCCGGGCCACGGTCGCCTCGGGCAGACCGCCGGCCAGCGACAGCACGTCGCGCAGCAGGTCCATGGAGGGGCGCACCGCGTCGGGGTCGAGCTCCAGCGCCGCGTCGAGGCGGCCGGACTCCACGGCGGCGGCCAGCACCTCCTCGCGTACGCCCGGCCCGAACAGCGCGGACAGCTCCTCGGACCATTCCCGTACGCCGGGGAACGACGGCTCGCGGCCGGCTCCGGCGCCGCGGTCCTCGCGCGCGCCCTCGCCCCGGCCCATGCCGTACAGCTCGTCCAGCGCGGTCGCGTACCGCCTGGCCTTGCCGCCCATGCCGGCCCGGTCGCGGCCCAGGATGAGCCGCCAGCGGTCGGCGGGCGACAGCTCGCCGGACGGCGCGGGCCTGGCGTCCGAGCCGGTGGACGATCCGGCACGGTTCTGGGCCACCGGGACGCCGCTCGGCTTCGTGGCACTGGCTTCGGCCGGGCCTGCGGCGGCGACCGGGGTACCGCCCGACTCCGAACCGGTGGCGTCCGGGCCGAGGGCCGGGGTCGCGCCCTCGGCCAGCCGGTGGGACGCCGCACCGTCGGCGGCGAGCAGGCCGAGCTCCACCAGCGCCGCCCGGCCCGCGCGGTCGGCAAGCAGCCGGGCCAGCAGCCCGTCGGGGTCGTCGACGTCGCCTAGGTCGGCGACATGCCCGCCGAGGCGTTCGTCGACGACGGCCAGCAACCGGTCGCGCCCGGCGGGGCTGGCGGTGTGGAAGCCGCCGCGCAGCGCGGGCAGCCTGGTCAGGAATGCCTCGTCGGACAGCGTCTCGACGCGATCGAGCAGCCCGGTCAGCACCCCGGAGGCGGCCTGCAGCAGCGGTTCGGCGACGGCCAGCAGGCCGCTGACGTGCCCCTGCAGTGTGCGGCGGGCCTCGTCGGTGCCCGCGGTGTCCACCCAGGACGCCACCCGCACCCCGAACTCCTCCGCGGGCACGTGGCCGAGCAGCACCCGCACCGCACCGGCGGCGGCGGCCATCAGCGGCGTGCCCCGGGCGGCCAGCCGGACCAGTGCGTCGGTCAGCCGCAGGGCCGAGCCGGACGCCTCGGCGCGCTGGGCGAGTGCGGCCAGCGCCCGCGCGTCGGCGACGTCCTCGGAGCCCGCGAGCCCGTCGACCTGGCGGACGGCGGCGGTCTCCACCGCCTCGGCGGCCGCAGCGACGGCCGTGCGGTCCGGTTCGGGCAGGCCCGGCACGTGACCGAGGCGCAGCCGGTCGAGCAGTGCCAGCGCCGTCATCGCCTCGGTGAGCGACCCCTGCGCGGGCACGATCGTGGCGACCTCGTCCAGCCGCCGGGCGGCGAGCGCGGGCAGGCCGCACACCGCCGCGTCGTGCAGGCCCGCGGCCACCTCGGCCGCCGACGGGCCGCCGGTGGCGGTCTCGCGGCGGCGGCGTTCGCCGAGCGCGCCTTCGGTGGCCTGTTCCAGGGTCACCCCGCGCAGCCCGGCGACCTCGATCCCGGCCTCGGTGTGCGGGGTCCACTGCAGCCGCCAGCGGGTGGTGATCGCGTCGACGCCGCCCACGCCGCCGTCACCGGCGACCGGTTCGGCGTACGCCACGCCGCAGGCGGCCAGCCGTTGCAGGGTCACCTCACGGCGGCGGTCCAGGTCCGAGCGCAGCGGGTCGAGCCTGGTGTCCTTGGCGGCATCGCCGGGGCCGGGCAGCCGCAGCGCGGCCAGCAGCTCGCGGACCGCCGGGCCCAGGCCCGAGCGCGGCGTGCCAGGGGCGAGCCGTCCGCGCCGGTCCCCCACCATGACATGTTCCATCGCGGTGGCCACGACACGGCCACGGCCGAGCACCTCACCGTGGGCGAGGACGCTCTGCAGCGCCTCCACCAGCTCGCCGCGGCCGGGCGCGGGCAGCCCGCGCAGCCGGGCGAGGTCGACGGCGAGCCGGACGGCCTCGCGCGCCTCGGCCGGCCCGGCCGGGTGCCCGGCGGCGCGCACCTTCGCGCACACCGCGACGACGGCGGCCAGCGCCGCTGCCTCGACCTGCGCCGGATCGCCCGCGGCAGTCAGCACGGACTGCTGCCACTGCGGGTCGCGGATGCCCGCCGGATAGCCGGACCGGGCGTCGAGCAGCCCGAACGTGTACGGCACCAGCGACGTCACCACCTTCGCCCCCGCCGCAGCCGGGTTCGCCGGACCCGCCTCGCGCAGCGCCGGGGCGTGGAACGCGCCGACCAGCATCGCGACCCGCTTCCCGGCGTGTTCGGCCAGGCACCCGCGCATGTACGCCTCGCGGCACAGGTCCAGAGTGGACACCCCCTCCCCGGTCTCGGCGTCGCGGCGCAGCGCCCACCCGACCAGCAGCGCCGCCCGGCGTACCGCCTCCGGGTCGGCGCCCGGCGCGCGGGCCTCGACCATCCGGTCCCACATGTCCTCGTCGGCGCGGCCGGTCGCGGCGCCCTTGAGCGCTGAGGCCAGCGACAGCCGCTGCGCGGCCGGTCCGGCCGCGGGCTGTTCCCGCTCGTGCCAGGCCCGGTCGGCCAGCGGCAGGTCGCACGGCACCACGGGCACGCCATGCCGGTGCGCCCAGCGGACCGCGGCCAGTTCCGGTGAGAAGTCCGCGAACGGGTAGAACGCCAGACCCGCGTCACCGACCGCGCCCGCCAGGGCGACGGGCGCGGTGGTGTCGGGATCGGCCAGCCACGGCAGCCACTGCCCCAGCTCGGGCGGCAGCTCCAGCAGCAGCGCCTCGGGCGCGCACCGGTCGAGCAGGTCGGGCAGCACCACCGACAGCGCGGGCGAGTGGTGCCGCACGCCGATCAGGAACGGGTCGCGCTGCCCGGCCAGCTCGGCGACGGCGACCGCCGGGTCTCCGTCGAGCGCCGTCGTCTCCACCGTCGTCTCAGCCACCGAGGACATCGCGCAGCTCCCACAGCCGCCGCCACAGCCGTGCGCCGTCCTCGGCGCGGCGGCGCACCGCCCCGTCCCAGTAGCCGAGCAGCTTCGCGCCGTCGGCCGGGTCGTCCTTGCGCACCACCCCGAGCAGGTGCCCGGGCAGCAGCGACAGCACGTCGCGGTCGCCGGGGAAGTACGCCTGGGCCAGCGCCAGCGAGGTCGCCACGGCGACGGCCTCGGCGGTGCTCATCACCGTCGACGGGCGCTCCACGTCCCAGCCCTCGACCGAACGGCCCTCGCGCAGGTCCCGGAACGCGGTGACCAGCGCCTCCAGCACCGCATCGTCGACCGCGAACGGGGCCTTCACCCGCTCCAGCGCCGCCCGGGCCTGCTTGCCGACCAACGCGGTCTCGGCTGCCAGGTCGCTGATCGGGCCGACGGTCTCGAAGTTGAAGCGGCGTTTGAGCGCCGCCGACATCTCCGACACGCCCCGGTCGCGCAGGTTCGCGGTGGCGATCAGGGTGAAGCCGGGCGCGGCGTGCACGGTCGCGCCGTCGGTGCCGGCCAGTTCCGGCACCGCGATGCGGCGGTCGGACAGCAGCGACACCAGCGCGTCCTGCACCTCGGGCAGGCAGCGGGTGATCTCTTCGACCCGGGCCACCGCACCGGTGCGCATCGCCGACAGGATCGGCGAGGGCACCAGCGCCTCGCTGCTCGGCCCGTGGGCCAGCAGCAGCGCGTAGTTCCAGCCGTAGCGCAGCTGGTCCTCGGTGGTGCCCGCGGTGCCCTGCACGACCAGCTCGCTGCTGCCGCAGACGGCCGCGGACAGCAACTCCGACAGCATCGACTTGGCCGTGCCCGGCTCGCCGACCAGCAGCAGGCCGCGCTCCCCGGCGAGGGTGACCACGCACCGCTCGACCAGGGCCCGCTCGCCGACGAACTTCGCCGGCACGGTCAGCTTGTGCGGCAGGCCGTCGCGGCGGTCCTCCTTGGCCAGCTCCAGTTCGCGGCCGTCGCTGCCGGTGATGAAGGTGACCACGGCCCGCGGCGTGAGCCGCCAGCCGGGCGGGCGCGGCCCGCCGTCGTACGCGGCCAGGAACGCCAGCTCGCCGGCGTACGCGTGCTCGGCAGGGTCCACCTGCCGGGCGGTCGTGGTGGTGGTCATCGGCGCCTCTCGGTTACCAGTTCGTCGAATCGGGGTCCGTCGCCCGCGGTGATCCTGTCCCAGGCCAGCGCGAACAGCTGCGGCGCGGGCGCGACCGGCAGCACGATGTCCAGCCCGGACACCCCGTTCTCGCCGCCGATGAGCAGGGGCAGCTTCCACCGCTCCAGCGGCAGGTGCGGGGCCTTGAGCGCGAGCCAGCCACCGGGCAGGAACAGGCTGCGCCCGGCGCGTGGCCGCTTGGCCTCGACCACGAGGTCCGTGGCGGCCAGCGCGGCGCGGGCCGCCTTCAGCCGGGCCGGCTTCCAGCCCGTCCACAGCGCGGTGTTGCGGTCGGTCGGGTCGGGCAGCGCGAGCAGCTGCAGGTACAGCGCGGCCGCGTCGGCGGGCAGGCCCCGTTCCTGCGCGACCCGCGCCACCAGGTCGGGCACGGACCGGGTCGGGTCCTGGGCGAATCCGTCGATCCCGGCCGGCACGGGGTAGCCGACCAGCCGCGCGAGCTGGCCGCCGAGCAGCGCGTGCAGCGCGGCGGCGGTGCCCTCGTGGTGGCTGTCCAGTCTGGCCCGCAGCACGTGCAGCACCGGGTCGTCGGCACCGGTCAGCAGCGCCGGGCGCAGGTGCACCACCCGCCAGCCGCTGTCCGGGGGCAGCAGCACCGCCCCCGCCGAGACGCTGCCGTCGGGGCCCGTCACCGGGGTCGCGCCGGTCGCCGCGAGCAGCGCGTCGGCCTTGCGCTCGGTGACGTAGCCGACCGGCAGGGACAGCGCGGGGTCGGCCAGCCGGGCCTGGGCCAGCTCCACCGCGCGCGGCAGCGCGGCCCGGACCGGGTCGTCGGCCGGCAGGTGGTAGACCAGCCACGGCAGGCACTTCGCGAGCGCGACGAACACGTCGTCGTCGTCGATGCCGTCGACCGGGCCGTGCAGCCACCGGCACGTGTCCGGGCTGGCGATGCCGTGGATCAGCTCGGAGGCGTTCATCGAGCCGTCCACATCGGCCTTGTCGATGGCGACGATCAGGTCGTCGCGCACCGGGCGGCGTACGCCGTGGCGGGCCGTCCAGGCGGCGGCGAACTCCGCGGACGCCGGGCCGGACCGCCACAGCGCGGCCAGGTCCGCCGGCAGCAGCAGAGCCAGCATCCCCGCGGTCACGGTCACGCTGCCGGAGCGCATCCGGGTCGCCGCCGCGCCCGCCGCGGCGGCGTCGACGCCGAGCAGCTCACGCACCCACTCCGTCTCCGGCTTGTGCCACGCCTGCTGGGGCAGGCCCGCCAGCACCATGGTGGCCTCGGCGACACTGGTCCCGGCGGCGTCGGACAGCCCGGCGACCCGCTCCCGCTGCCAGGCGATCGGCCCGTGTTCGGCCAGCAGGCGGGTGAACTCCGCGATCCGGTCGGGGGTGGCCCCGCCGGTGTCCAGCGTCCGCTCGCGGGTGATGGCGTATCCGGGCAGTGCCCCGAACACCCCGTCGGGGGCGTACTCCAGTCCCTTCACCTCGCGGTCGTCGGCGTCGGCCGACAGCACCAGCAGCCGGCGCGCACCGAAGGTCAGCACCGTGCCCGGCAGTCCGTCCTCGTCGACGGGCTGATCGGCCTTCAGCTCGACCTTGCGCAGCCGCGAGCCCGGCGTGAGCAGCCCGCTGCGGGCGACCACGGCGAGCAGTTCCACCAGCGCGGCCCGGTGCTCGGGGCTGGTCACCGGGCTCGCCGCGCGGTACATCGCGGCGGGCAGGATGCCGAGCGCGTCGAACCAGTCGTCGTCGGCCTCCAGGTCGAGCTGCCCGGTGGGCGCCTGCGCCGCGGTGAACGCCGCGCCGGTCCCGGCGAACAGCCGCACCGCGCTGTCGCTGCGGCTATAGCAGTACCGGATGAGGCCGGACAGGGCACCGATGAGCAGGTGGTCCTGCACGCCGCCCGTCCACTGCTCGGCGGTCTTCGGGGCGGTCTCGACGGCCCGGCCCTCGCACCGGTCGCGCAGCTCGGTCAGACGGGTGACGTGCACGGCGGCCCGCTCCACCAGCCCGGCGACCCCGGCCCGCAGCGACGGGTCGGTGACCTCCGGCAGGTGCCGCGCGACCAGGGCGACCAGCGCCTCCTGTGCGGCGGCGTCGTCGTCCGCGGCCGCGATCGCCGCGACGGCCTCACGCAACAGCTCCGCGCACCACTCGTCGGTGACCGCGCGCAGCGCCGCCGAACCGGCCTCGTCGCGCGGGCGCAGCAGGTGCCAGTAGGCGGCCCCGGGCACCAGCCGGGTGCCGCGGGCGTACGCCGACGGGCCCTGCGGGACCGTGTACTCGCCGAGCAGCCAGCCCTCGGTGTCGGCCAGGGTCATCGAGCTGCGCCGCCAGTCGCGGGTGGCGAACACGCCGCAGACCGTGTCCGAGCCGGGCAGGCGCACCGCACCGGACAGGTCGCCGCGGATGCCGGCCCCGGCGGGCAGGGTGTACGCGGTGCCGTCGGTCGACTGCCCCGCCAGGCTGCCGTCGGCGCGGCGGCGCACCCGCCAGCCGAGCAGCGCAGCCGCCTGTCCGGCGGCGGCCGGATCACGCGGCGCGAGCCGCGACAGGTGCAGCACCAGCGACTCCCCGTCGGCCGCGCCGTCCTCCAGGAACGCGGGCAGGCTGGCCCGGCCGCGCTCGCCGGTGGCCGGGTCGAACTCCTGGCACACCAGCTTGTCGCCGTTGTGCCGGATCACCCAGTACGAGGCGCCGTCGGTGAGCACCCGCCCGGTGTGGCGCTCGCTGCGGTCGCCGACGTGCAGCGGGCGTCCGCCGAGCGTGCGCCCGCCGCCGGGCAGCGGCAGCGACATGGCGTCCGACATGTCGAAGGCGTTGTCGGGCACGGTGAACACGTCGTCGGGCGCGCCGCTCCAGTAACCGGCCCGCTCCCGGCCGACGTCCCAGCACACCAGCAGCTGCTTGTCGACGTAGCGCAGCACCAGCCGCCACAGGTAGTGGCGCTGGTCGGCGGGGATGCGCAGCAGGTGCTCCAGCTCGACGCCGTGCTCGCCGACGACCAGCACCAGGTCGCCGCGGCGCAGCACCAGGTACGGGTACTGGCTGACGATGCCGATGGTGTCCTCGTTGTCGGCGGGGGTCACGCCGAGCCGGGCGATCGCCTCCTCCAGCGCGGGCCAGCCCAGCTCGTCGAGCAGGCCGGTCCGCAGCGAGCGGCCCAGCATCGCGGCGACGTCGTGGCCGAGCACGCGCTCGGCGGCCTCCGGGTTGACCGCGACGCCGTCGGGGCAGCCGAGCAGGGCGAGGCGGTCCAGGTGCCGGGCGAGGGCGGGCAGGCCGTGCCGGGCGGTGTCCGCGGCGATCCGGTCCAGCAGGGTGTGGGCCGCGGTGCGCAGGCCCGGCACGGCCGTGACGGCGCGCACCCGCTCCGGGTCGCCCGCGGTCTCCCGGTAGTTCGGCCGCAGGTGCTGCTCGACGTTCTCGGCGAGCGCGCCCAGGAAACGGCCGTCGCCCGCGACGGCGACCAGGTCGCGGCGGCCCTCGCGCTCGTCGGACAGCCAGCGCGACACCTGGTAGCGGGCGGTGTCGTCCGGATCGGCGACCGGCACGCCCAGCGCCAGGCACGCGTCGAGCAGGTCGAGGTCCACGCCGCTGTGGCGACGGCACAGCACCACCGGCAGCCCGTCGGCCTTCAACCGGCCGGACATCCGCTCCAGCAGCGCCAGCAGCTGGACCGAGCGGCCGCTCTGGCGCCAGCCCCGGCGCTGGCGGTGCACGTCGAAGCGGCCCAGCCAGCCTGCCGGGCCGTCGGGCGACTCGGCCGCGAACGGAACGCTGCCCTGGGGGTCGGTCAGCGCGGCGGTCGCCCCGGCCCGCTCCAACATGTCCAGCCACACCTCGTCGGCGACGTGCTGCGGGAACATGCCCAGCAGGCGGCCGCGCAGGGCCGGGTCGGCGGCGGCGAGTTCGGCCAGCGGCCCGGCGTACGCCGCCCAGAAGCCCTCCGGCGCGCGCGACAGCGACGGCGCGGCCAGCAGCTGTTCGAGCACCTGCCGGTCGGCCTCGCCCTGGTCGAGCTTGGCGGCCTTGGCCAGGCGGCGCAGGTCCGTGTGCATCTGCGCGTACGGCGGCAGCCCGCCCAGGGTTCGCTCCACGCACAGCCGCAGGAAGCGCTCGTACGCGTCCGCGGGCGTGGAGCGCGCCGACAGCTCGCGGGCGTGCTGCGACAGCGCCTTCGCGGTCAGCGCGCCGGCCAGCGCGAACTCCAGGAACACCGCGTGCTGGCGCTCCTCGTCGATGCCCAGCGCGTACGCCCGCTCCGCGTCACGCGCCTTGCCGAACATCGTCGCCGCGTACGTGGTGCTGTCGGCGGCCAGGAACGCCCGGCCCGCCTCCTCGTAGTAGGTCGGCAGGAAGTGCGGCACGGCACGGGCCAGCCGCTCGCCGAGGGCGTTGAAGCCGTCCTTGGCCGGGCCGATGCGCGACTTCGCCTGCCGGGCCAGCCGCTCGATCTCCTTGACCAGCGCCAGCGCGTGGTGGCCGTTGGCCGGGTCGTGGACCAGCGCCCAGGCGGGGAAACCCAGCGCCTGCTGGCGGACCAGTCCCACCTCGTTGACCGGCGCGGGCTTGTCGAACCCGAGGAACTCCATGCTCAGGTCCTCGGCCACGCCGATGGTCGCGGGCACCAGCCGCACCACGGTGCGCTCACCCAGCACCGGGTGCCGGTAGGCGCGCGAGGTCAGCGCGTCGACGGTGTCGTCCTTGGCCACCGGCGAACCGGCGGGCAGCACGGCTCCCGCCTCCAACAGCGTGAGGTTCTGCTCGCTCATGCCTCGTCCTCGTCCTCGTCGTCGTCGTCTTCGTCGTCGTCCGCGACCTGGTCCTCGGCGGCGTCGGAGTCCTCGTCCTTCTCCACGACGCGCCCGGCGTACAGGGCCGCGGCCATGCGGGTGCCCTCGGACCAGGCGACCGGGCCGACCTCGCCCAGCGTCAGCGAGGTGCCGGTGCGGTCGGTGAAGACCAGGTCCCCGGTCTCGGTCTCGTAGTACGGGTCGTCGGAGCCGACCCAGGAGCGCGCCTCGACGGACACGCCGCCCTCGAACACGCGGCAGACCGCGTTGCCGCCGCGCACCGGGTAGCCGAGCTTGGTGGCACGGGCGGTCAGGTGGCGCAGCTCGGCGTACTTGCCGCCGGAGTAGTCGGCGACGCGCCGAGCGGACGGATCCGCATCGGCCGGCCGGACGAAGATCTGCCGGAACAACTGGTCCACGGACTGGGAAACACCCAGGTCGGCGGCGAACTCGCGCAGGTCGTCGAGGTCGGGCAGGGTCACCGGGTGCGGGATCACCACCCGCGTCGCGGGCAGCCGCACCGTGTCGCCGTCGAGGTTCACGATGCCGATCTGCCCGGCGGCGGCGTCGCGCAGGAAGCCCACCTCGTCCGGGTCGAACACGCCGTCGTCGTCGAGCACCCCGACCACGAGGTCGGTCAGCGCCGCGCGCCAGGTCTCGTCGGCCCACACGTCGGCCAGCACGGCGACCGGCACCGGCAGCGACCGGACCATCCACCGCTCGATGTCGGACCGGCACTGCACCTCGTGCCGGCCCAGCCACTCGGTGAGCTGCCGCAGCCCGGTCACCACCGGGTCGTCGCGCAGCGCCGACGGCACCGACTTCAGCTCCTTGCCCTTGGCGTTGCGGGCGATCAGATCGCTGCCGCGCAGGGTGACTTCATAGCCACCCGATGCCACCAACCATCCCATGTGGACGGCCACCTCCCTGTCGAAGACACCGGACGCTAAACCACCGTGCCGACAGTCCGGCGTACACGGCTGGTCGCGGCCCCGCCCCGTCCGCGGCATACCGACCGGGAACCATTCGGCCACACCGCCCGCGGCGGCGCGCGTCGGGGGTCGCTCGCCGGTGCGGCCGGGCCGCGGATACGTGCGCACGGCCCTGTCGGCGGGCATATGCGGGCACGACCGCGCACGTCGGGAGTACCGTCGGAGGTCCAGCGGCGCGTGCGGTTCCGGTGACAGAACCGGTTCCGCCGGCTCGCTGGGCAGGGCGTCGGCGGAGGCGAAGGAGGCGGCGGTGAAGGGCAGAGCGCTCGTACTCGGTGGCGGCGGGGTCACCGGTATCGCGTGGGAGCTGGGGATCCTGGCCGGGCTCGCCGAGGCCGGGGTGGATCTGAGCACCGCCGACCTGCTCGTCGGCACGTCGGCCGGATCGGTGGTCGCCTCGCTGATGGCCTCCGAACCGAGCCTGGAGGAGCGCTACCAGACCCAGCTGGAGGACCCGAAGGACGAGGTCGCGGCCCGCATCGGCATGCGCACCCTGCTGGCGTACGGCTGGGCGATGGTGCGCAGCCGCGCCCCGGAGCAGTACCGGGCCCGCCTCGGCGCGCTCGCGCTGGCCGCCGCGTCGATGACGCCCGAGGAGCGCAAGGCGGTCATCGCGTCTCGGCTGCCGGTGGCCGAGTGGCCGGAGCAGCCCCTGAAGATCACCGCGTCGGATGCGCACACGGGCGAGTTCACCGTGTTCGACCGCGACAGCGGGGTGGAACTCATCGACGCCGTCGCCGCCAGCTGCGCGGTTCCCGGCGTGTGGCCGCCCGCGGCGGTCAACGGCCACCGTTACATCGACGGCGGGATGCGCTCGGCGACCAACGCCGACCTGGCCCAGGGGCACGAGCGGGTGGTCATCATCGCGCCGGTGACGGTCGGCGGCGGGCTGGTCACCAGCACGGCCCGGCACGTCGCCGAGTTGACGGCGGCCGGCGCGCAGGTCACGGTCATCAGCCCGGACCGGGACGCGCGGACCGCGATCGGCCGCAACATGCTCGACCCGGCCCACCGCGCAGGCTCGGCCCGCGCCGGACGCGCCCAGGCCGCGCAGGTCGTCACGCGGGTCGGCGCGGTCTGGTGCTGACCGCCCGCCGACACTCCTTTCAGGAGGCTTCCAGCGACCTCCGAGCAACGCGCACAACCATCCCTGCCTCAATACCCTGACCAGCCAAAACACCATGTGACGCCACTCTCCCCCGCGCGCGCGGCCCCGGAGTGGCCAAAGCCTTCCGCTCGCGCTATGCTCGATGGCGACGCCCGTCTTGGCGACTTCCCCCGTGGTTGCCAAGACGGGCGCTTTCTATTGCCTCGCACCCCTTCCTCCCCACCCTCCACTGAGGAAAGCAAGGGCATCGTCGGCTCGCGTCAGCGAGACGAGCAGCGACTCTGCACATCGCCATGTGTGGAGCAAGGTGCCCTTGTTAACCGTTTACCCGTGGCGGCCTACGGCAGTCGGGGCGGTGACGTGTCGGCGGGGTCGGGTATCGTCCCGCGCGGCGAGGCTGTAGCGCAGAGGTCGTCGCGCCTTGACTGCAAGCTGGAGGACGTCGGTTCGAATCCGACCAGTCTCGCCCCTACCAGGCCTGGGGAGGGTGCATGCCGCACAGCAGCACGGACGTGCCGGCGGCACGCGTGCCCGCGGCCGCCCCGCCCAGCCAGGCGGCAGCGCCCGGCCCCGTGGCAGAGTCCGGCCCGATGCCACCGTCCGATCTCGACGTCTGCCTGCGGGTGCTGGCGGCCGCCGGGCGCGGCGAGCTGGACGGGCCTGCGGCGCTGGCCGTCGAACGGGCCGTCGCCGAGGCGCACCGCGGTGGCAAGAAGCGCCGCAAGGCCGACCGGGCGGCACACCGCGAGCAGCTCGACCGGCAGCTGCTGGCCACGGCCAGCCGTTTCCGTGAGGAGATCCCCCACGCCGCGGCCGTGCACCGCCCGCTGCCCCACGGCGACCGGAGCACGCAGGCGGTCTCGGCCGAAGCGGGCGAGCAGGGCGGCCCCGCGCGGCCGCTGCTGCACCGGCCGCGCCGCTGCTACGTGTGCAAGGAGCAGTTCCGGCAGGTCGACGCCGACTACCACCAGCTGTGCCCGCCGTGCGCCGAGCACAACCGCGCGCGCCGCGACGCCCGCTGCGACCTGACCGGCCGCCGGGCCGTGGTCACCGGCGGCCGCGTGAAGATCGGCTTCCACGTCGCGCTCAAGCTGCTGCGCGACGGCGCGGACGTGCTGGTCACCACCCGCTTCCCCCATGACGCGGCACGGCGCTTCGCCGCGCTGCCCGACGCGGCCGCGTGGTCGCACCGGCTGCACGTGCACGGTGCCGACTTCCTCGACCTGGCCGGGGTGCTCGGCCTGGTCGACGCGGTCGGGCGGCGCTGGGAGCACCTCGACATCCTGGTCAACAACGCCGCGCAGACCCTGCACCGGCCCGCGGCATACCACCGCGAGGTGCGTGCGGCCGAATTGCTGCCGCTGACCGGCCCGGCCGCCGCGATCGCCACCACGGCGGCGCGCCACCGCCCGGAAACCGCCGTGGTGCTGCCGGATCTGGCCCAGGCCCTGTTCCCGGCCGGGCACACCGACGAGACCGGCCAGCCGCTGGACCTGCGCGAGGTCAACTCCTGGACGCTGCACGCCCAGGACGTCAGCCCGCGCGAGTGGCTGGAGGTGCACGTCGTCAACGCCTTCGTGCCGTTCCTGCTGACCTCGCGGCTGCGCCCGCTGCTGGCCGCGGCGCCGCGTCCGGTGCGGCACGTGGTGCAGGTGTCGGCGATGGAGGGCAGCTTCTCCCGGGACAACAAGACCCAGCGCCACCCGCACACCAACATGGCCAAGGCGGCGCTGAACATGCTTACCCGCACGCTGGCAGACGACTACCACGGCGACGGCATCCTGATGAACAGCGTGGACACCGGCTGGGTCACCGACGAGCGGCCGCACCCGGACAAGCAGGCCCAGCGCGAGGCCGGCTTCCGCCCGCCGCTGGACGTGATCGACGGCGCGGCACGGGTGTACGACCCGATCGTGCGCGCCGAGGCCGGCGAACCGGTGCACGGGGCGTTCCTCAAGGACTACCGGCAGGTGGCATGGTGACCGAGCACGAGACCCTCGCGAACCCGGTGCGCTGCCCGGCGATCGCCCACCCCGAGGCGGGGCTGGCCGATCCGGCGGACTTCGACGCGCTGCTGACCCGGCTGGGCGACCCGGCCGGGGTCGCCGCGGCGGAGGACTTCCCCCGCGGCACGCTGCAGCCCGACGGCCGGCTCGACCTGTGCAAGCAGGGCCTCGGTCCGGTGGTCGCGGCCCGGGTGGTGCAGGCCGCCGTACGCTTCCCGCACGCCACCCACCTGCTGCTGGGCACCAACGGCCTGGGCAGCGACGGGGCCCGCGCGGTCGCCGACGCGCTCGCGCCCGGGCACCGGGTGCAGACCGTCTACCTGGGCTGCAACCGGATCGACGCGGACGGCGCGGGCGCGCTCGCCGAACGGCTCGCGGCCGACGCGACGGTGCGGGCGCTGTGGCTCAAGCGCAACCCGATCGGCGACGAGGGCGTGGCCCGGCTGTGCGCGGCCCTCGCCGCCAACACCACGCTGCGGACCCTGGACCTGGTCAACACCGGGCTCACCCGGCACGGCCTGCAGGCCCTGGCCGAGGTGCTGGCGCACCGGCGGACGCCGCTGGAGCGGCTGTTCCTGGGCGGCAACGGGCTGCGGCCCGACGCGGTCCCCGCGCTGTCGGCGATCGTGCGCGACGGCCGGGTGCGCGAGCTCTACCTGGCCGCCAACCATCTCGGCGACGACGGCGCGGCCGCGCTGGGCGAGGCGGTCGAAGGACTGCCCATGACGCTGGGCCTGGGCGGCAACGGCCTCACCCCGGCCGGGGTGGCCGCGCTGGCGGCGCGGCTGGGCGCGTGGACCGCGCTCGACCTGGCCCGGCCGCCGTCGGAGCGGGCGCTGGGTGCGCTGCCCAACACGGTCGGCGACGAAGGCGCGGCCGCGCTGGCGGCGGTGCTGCCCGCGAGCCGGCTGCGGCGGCTGGACCTGCGTTTCACCGGCATCACCGGGCGCGGCGCGAAGCTGCTGCTGGCCGCGCTGAACGACGACATGCCGCTGCGCTACCTGGGCATCAACCACGGCGTGCCGCGCCGGTTGCGGCGCCTGGCCGCGGCCACCCTCGGCCCGGCCGAGCAGCCGCACCCCGACATCAGCGCGATCGCGAGCGTGTACCGGTGACCGACGCCGAACTGACCGTCTGGCAGCGGGTGCGCCGCTACGCCGTGCCGCCGCGGATGATCGCCGAGTGCGCCGACCGGCGGCTGGCCGGGGACTGGCGCGGGGCCTGCGCCGCGGGCCGGGTCGACACCGACGTCGACCTCGCCGACGTGGGCCGCCGCTTCGGGGCCGAGACGGCCGAGCGGATCGGCGCGGAACTGGCCGGGTTCGCACCCGACCTGCTGCGCTGGCATCTGCCGCGGGCGCTGGGCGGGCGGACCAGCCTCGCCACCGGCCTGGTCTTCACGCTCGCGCCCCGCGTCGGCGTCATCGACCAGGACACCGTGGCCCTGCAGGTCGAGCTGCCCAAGACCGTGGACGGCTCGCAGCGACTGCGGCTGACCGTGGCGCCGCTGGGCAAGGCCCCCGGGCCCGAGCTGCCCGGCCAGCTGTGGCACGCGGACGAGGCGGCGGGGCTGCGCGAGGCGTACGGCGGCGACACGCAGCGGCTCCCGTTCCTCACCCCCGATGGCGCGCCCGTGCCGTTCGACGGCTTCGCCACCGCGCACGGCGACGGCGCGCCGTCCCGGGCCGAGCGCTCAGCGAACCTGCTGGCCGCCGATCGGCTGGTCGAGGCCTGGCGCGAGGCCGGCCTGGCGCTCGACGACACCCTGCCCGCATTCCGGTACAGCCACTACAAGGTGACCCGCGAGCAGGTGCTGGGCCACCGGATGCACCTGGTCGCGCTCGCTCCCGCGGTGCGGGCGCTCGCCCGGCGGTTCGCCGCCGAGGGCGTGGTCCTCAACGCGGACTGGCGGCTGCGCTTCCTGTTCACCCCGGACGGCGACACGGTGCGGGTCCGGATGCTCGGCGAGGACGAGCGCCGCAGTGACCTGCCCGTGCTGGCCGAGCCGCGGTACCGCGTACCCCCTGATCTGGAACTGCTGTACCGCGGCCTGATCGCGCCGGCGGACCTGCACCCGCTGGTGCGCGCGGCGCTGTTCCCGGGCGCACCGGACGGCCCCGCCGCGGCACGCGGGCCTGCCTTCGCGCCGGTGCGGGTGCGCTGCCGGGGGCAGTGGCACCGGATCGACAACACCGGCGGGCGGCTCGTCCCGCTCGACCACGCGCCCGAGGAGGTGCGGCGGGAGCAGGCGCTGCGGGCGCTCGGCGGCAAGGTGGCCGGCTGCTTCGCCGCCCAGCAGGGCTGGACCGACGGCCGGGCCCGGCTGCCCCGCGCGCTGCAGGACCAGCGGCGCGAGCTGATGCAGACCATCCTGCACGGCGACACGCAGACGCTGCTGGCGCTGCTCGACGCGGGCCTGGACCCGCACGTGCGCGACGGCCGCGGCTCGACCCTGCTGCACCTGCTGCGCTGCCTCGACCACGAGGTGCTGCTGCCCCGGCTGCTGGCCGCGGGCCTGCCGATCGACGCCCGCGACCACCGCCGGCGCACCCCGCTGCACGTCGCGGTGGGCTGGGTGGGCACACCCGCGCTGGTGCTGGCGCTGCTCGAGGCGGGCGCGGACCCCATGGCCGAGGACGACAACGGCACCTCGGTCGCGGACCTGGTCGAGTACAAGGGCTTCGAGTACTACGAGGACGAGAGCGGTGAGAACCACCGCGACCTCAAGCTGATCGCGAAATACATCGAGGAGCGCACGTGAGCGAGCACAGCGGGGAGTACATGAGCGAGCGCAGCGAGCGAACCATGGGCCGCTCGGCCGCGTGTGACGAGCGAAGCGAGGAGTACGCGTGAGTGAGGCTCTGCGGGCGGCGGACGAGCTGATCGCGGCGACGCGGGCGTGGCGCAGCGAGCCGGTGTCCGATCCCCGGGTGGAGGCGCTGGCGCTGGCGGTGTCGGCGAACCTGCCGGTGCTGCTGTGGGGCGAGCCGGGCATCGGCAAGTCCGCATCGCTGCAGCAGCTCGCGACGGGCCTGGGTGTGCCGCTGGAGACGGTGATCGCCAGCGTGCACGAGCCGTCGGACTTCGCCGGGCTGCCCATCGTCGGCGACGACCCGGCGGCCGACGGGGTGCCGATGGCGCCGCCGGACTGGGCGGTGCGGCTCGCGCGCACCGGGCAGGGCCTGCTCTTCTTCGACGAGCTGTCGTCCGCGCCTCCGGCGGTGCAGGCCGCGCTGCTGCGGGTGGTGCTGGAGCGGCGGGTCGGCAGCCTGGAGCTGCCCGCGTCGATCCGCATCGTCGCCGCGGCGAACCCGCCGGCCAGCGCGGCCGACGGCTGGCACCTGAGCCCGCCGCTGGCCAACCGCTTCGTGCACCTGCACTGGACGCACGATCCGCGGGTGGTCGCCCGCGGCCTGGCCGGCACCTGGCCCGCGATCACCGTGCCGGTGGTGCATCCGGCACGGATGGCGGGTGCGGTGGCCCGGGCCCGGGGCACCGTCGCGGGTTTCCTGACCGCGCGGCCGGGCCTGGTGCACCACCTGCCCGCCGACGCCGACAGCCGGGGCGGGGCCTGGCCGTCGCCGCGCAGCTGGGAGATGGCGCTGCGGCTGCTGGCCTTCCACCTGTCCACCGACACCGGCCGGGACGCGCTGACCACCGCCCTGGTGGGCGCGGTCGGCGACGGCGCCGGCCTGGAGTTCAGCACGTACCTGGAGGAGCTGGACCTGCCCGACCCGGAGCGGGTGCTGGCCGACCCGAAGGCGTTCGCGCTGCCCGAGCGGGGTGACCGGCAGCTGGCGTTCCTGACCGCGGTGGTGTCGGCGGTGCAGGCGCGGACCACCCACCAGCGCTGGGACGCCGGTTGGGTGGTACTGGCGAAGGCGGTGGACGCGGGAGTGCCCGACGTGGCCGCGCGGGCCGCGCTGGACCTGGCGGCGCTGCGCGACACGGACTGGCCCGTGCCGCCCGCCATCGACGCGTTCGTCGAGGTGCTGAGCCTGTCCGGCATGCTCCCGGCCGGACGATGACCACCGTCCCGCCGACCGACCCGCGCACCCCGCAGGCGGATCGGATGCGGCAGGAGACCGGCGCGGCCGCACCGGCGGGGCCGTCGACCCCGGCGGGCGCACCGGAGCGTGCGCTCCCGCTGGACCGGGCGAAGCTGCTGGCCGCGCGGTTCCGGGCGGCGGGCGACCGGCCCTACCTGGCCACCGCGCTGTACAGCCTGACCGTGGTGCCCACCGACCGGGTGCCGACGATGGGCGTGGACCGGCACTGGCGCTGCTACGTGTCCCCCAGGTTCGTCGAGGACACCCCGGTCGAGCAGCTCGCCGGGGTGTGGATCCACGAGGTGGCGCACCTGCTGCGCGACCACCACGGCCGGGCCGACCGGCTCACCGCCGACCAGCGCGCCGACCACCACCGGGTCAACCTCGCCCAGGACTGCGAGATCAACGACGACCTGGTCGCGGACGGCCTGCCGCTGCCCGAGGGCCGCATCCATCCGGCGCTGTACGACCTGCCCACCGGCCTGCTGTTCGAGCAGTACCTGCCGTCGCTGCCGGCCACGCCGCGCTGCCGCGGCCGCTGCGCCGCGGCCGCCGCGGACGGCGACGACGCCGGTGGCGGTGCTCCGTGCGACTGCCCGCCGGTCGAGTGCGGCTCGGGTGCGCACGGCCACCAGGCGCCGTGGGAGCTTCCCGAGGCGGCTGCGCCGATCGTGCGCGGGGTGGAGGCCGACGCGATCCGGCGGCAGACCGCGCAGGCGGTGCGCGCCCAGGCCCGCAGCCGCGGCACCGTGCCCAAGGGCTGGCAGCGCTGGGCGGAGCAGGTCCTCGAACCGACGATCGACTGGCGGCAGGCCCTCGCGGGAGCGGTGCGCGAGGCGGCGGCCTGGGCGGGCGGGGCGGTCGACTACACGTACCGGCGGCCGTCGCGGCGCGGGGCCGCGCTGCCGGGCGTGGTGCTGCCGAGCCTGCGGCGGCCGCTGCCCCGGGTGGCGATCGTGATCGACACCTCGGGATCCATGTCCGACGACGACCTGGCGGCGGTGCTGGCCGAGGTCGGCGGCGTGCTGCGGGCGGTGGGCGTACGCGG
Organism: Catellatospora paridis; assembly: GCF_009720365.1. Taxonomy (GTDB): domain Bacteria; phylum Actinomycetota; class Actinomycetes; order Mycobacteriales; family Micromonosporaceae; genus Catellatospora; species Catellatospora paridis. Next base: position 34,755 of record NZ_WBZD01000053.1, read on the forward strand.
CAACCGCGTCGCCGTGCTGGCCTGCGACGCCGACGTGCACGCCGCGCGGCGGGTGTCCACGGTCGGTGAGGTCGTGCTGGCCGGCGGCGGCGGCACCGACATGCGGGTGGGTGTCCGGGCTGCGCTGGCCGTGCCCGAGCCGCCGCATTTCGTGATCGTGCTGACCGACGGGTACACGCCGTGGCCGGACGCGGCGCTGTCGCGCACCCGGATCATCGCCGGTCTGGTCGGGGCGGACGCGCCCAAGCCTCCATCCTGGATCGAAGCCATTCCGATCACCATGACTTCAGGCAAAACGTGAACTGCGTCCGGGAAAGGGTGCTTTTGTAATACCCAGCAGATCTTCGGATCTCCGGGGAAGGAAAAGCAGCCATGGGTACGTCTCTTCGGCGTGCGGCCCTGTCCGCAGCCATCGGCGTCGCCGCCGCGACGCTGGTCTCGCCGTCGGTGGCGCTCGCCGCGGCCGATGTCACCGTGAACCCGTCCGCGGTCGCGCCGGGCGGCCGGTTCACGCTCGCCGCATACTGCGGCGCGGGCGCGACCTCCGCGTCGGTCAGCGGCACCACGATCGGCGGGCCGTCCGAGATCACGCTCAACCCGTACACCGACGGCGGGCCGGGCGCGTTCAACGCCGAGCTCACCGTGCCGTCGACGACCCTGCCGGGCACCTACCAGCTCAACGTCACCTGCAGTGACGGCGAGACGGGCGCCGGCACGCTGGTCGTCTCGCCGACCGGCGCGCCCGCGGGCGGCGGCGGATCCACCTCCGACGGCCCCAGCCGGGCCCTGCTCGGCGCGGGCTCCGGCCTGCTGGCCGTGTCCGGCCTGGGCGCCCTCGTGATGCTGCGCCGGAGGTACCGTGGCCACCACTGCGCCTGAGCCCGCGTCCGGCACGGGACCCGCGTCCGAGACCTCAGCCGCCTCCTCGCCGGAGGTCGTGCCACTGGCCGCTTCGGGACCCGAGGTCGTGCCGCTGACGGCGGCCGAGATCCGCCGGGGCCGTCACCGCGGCCGGGGCCGCACCGGCCGCCGGGCGATCCTGCTGCTGGTCGGCACGGCGCTGGCCGGCATCGGACTGATCGCCGCCGCGTTCGGAATCACCCCGGCCGGGCCGCCCCAGCCCTCCGACGACGCGGCGGGGCGTTACCAGCTCGTCGACACCGACCGGCGGCCCGACGCGCGTGGCATCCGGCCGCTGGACCGGTCCGCCCCGGTGCGCGTGAAGATCCCGTCGATCAAGGTGGACGCGGTGGTGGTCACCGTCGGCACCAACTTCGACGGCAGCCTGCAGGTGCCCGAGCTGAAACACCCGGACCTGACCGGCTGGTACCGCTACGGGCCCAGCCCCGGCGAGCGCGGCAACGCCGTCATCGTCGGCCATGTCGACACCCGTACCAGCGGCCCTGCGGTCTTCTTCCAGCTGGGCTCGCTGAAACCCGGCACGAAGATCGAGGTCCAGCGCCTCGACGGCTCTCTGGCCACCTTCACCGTCGACGTCGTCAAGTCCTTCCCCAAGGACGAGTTCCCGGCCCACCGTGTCTACGGCGCCACCGACGACATGGGCCTGCGCCTGGTCACCTGCGGCCCCCCGTACGACCGCACCGACCGCAACTACCTCAACAACATCGTCGTCTTCGCCACCCTCACCAAATCCCGCCCCGCCCGCCCCAGCTGACCGGGTCACCGGGTCACCGGGTTGCCGGGTTGCCGGGTTGCCGGGTTGCCGGGTTGCCGGGTTGATCATGAACTTATGGCACGGTTCGACGGCGTGTTCCTGCCATAACATCATGATCAACGCGGCCGAACCGGGACCGGGACCGGGGCCCGTCAGTCGGGGATGCCCCAGGTGAAGCGGTGGACGTGGATGCCGAGGAGGGCCATCACCGGGCATCCGGTCTTCAGCGGGTCGGTGACCGCGGCGATCTGCATGACCCCGGCATCGGTCAGGCGCTGGATGCGCTGGCGTACGGCGGGCCAGCTTTCCTCAGGGCAGGAGGTTGGCGAGTTCCACGCGGGAGCGGACGGACAGTTTGGCGAAGATGTTGCCCAGGTGATGTTCGACCGTGCGCGGGCTGAGGAAGAGCTGGGCGGCGATCTCGCGGTTGGTGGCGCCCTGCGCGGCGAGGCGGGCAATCTGGCGTTGTTGCGGGGTCAGTTCGCCGTCGGGCTCGGCCAGGCGCGGACGGGCGGACTCGCCGGTGGCCCGCAGCTCGGCGCGGGTCCACGCGGCCCAGCGATCGGCGTGCAGGCGTTCGAACGACTCCAGTGCGCTGCGCAGCTCGACGCGGGCCTCGGTGCGCTTGCGGCGGCGGCGCAGCAGCGAGCCGTAGAGCAGTTCGGTACGGGCCCGTTCGAACGCGCGCTCGCCCATCGCGTGCAGGTCCAGCGCCGCACGGAAGTGCTCCTCGGCCTGGCCGCCCTCGCTGAGCAGGGCCCGGCAGCGCGCGGCCAGCGCCAGGTTGTCCGGGCTGCTGGTGCTGTCGGCCCACGGCTCGAAGGTGGTGAACGCGGCGCGTGCCGCGTCGGTCGCGCCGGTGCGCACCGCGGCCTCCACGTAGGTCGGCACCGACAGCGCCGCCACCGCCATGTGTCCCTGGCCGGGGCCGGCCCTGGCCAGCCCGCGCAGGCGGCCCGCGGCGTCGGCGTGCCGGCCCAGCGACAGGTCGAGGAAGGCCAGCGCCCAGGTGCTGAGGGCGGCGGGCAGGCCCAGCCCGTACAGGCCGGCGCGGTCCAGCGCGGTGCGCGCGCGCAGCCGGCAGGTCTGCTCGTCGCCGTGGATCGCGTCGAGCAGGGCCAGCGCGGCCAGATGGTAGCAGGCCCCGTTGCCCTGGCCGGTCTCGGTCGCGGCGCGCAGGCCCTCCAGCGCGTTGGCCGTCGCGGCGGCGTGCCGCCCGGTCCAGAACTCCGCGTACGCGCTGAACTCCAGGGCCTTGGGCACCATGGTCAACGCCCCGCGGTCGCGGGCCAGCGCGACCGCGCGCGAGGCCATCACCCGGCCCTGGGCGTTGTCGCCGAGGATCAGCGCGGCGATGCTGGCCCAGATCAGCGCGGACGGGTCGTCGATGCGCGGCGCCCCGTCGAGCACCGCCCGCAGCGGGGCCAGCGCTGCGCCGAACCGGCCCAGGAAGATCGCCGACAGCGCCTCCAGGTAGTCCAGCATCACCGTCGCCTGGGGCGAGCACCCCGCCCCGCGCAGCGGGGCCGCCTGCGCCGCGACCTGCAGGAACCGGTGGTGGTCACCGGCGTACACGCCCGCCTCACCGGCCCGCATCATGGCCCGGATGGCCAGTTCCGGGTCGATCGGGACGAGCCGATGCGCGGCGGTCAGCAGCGCCTCGTACGCGTCGACGGCCCGCCCGTCGCGCAGGTCGATGTCGCCGCGCAGCAGCTCCAGTTCGCCGCGCGCGGCCGCGCCCGGAGCCACCGGCAGGGCGCGGTCGAGCAGGTCACGGGCGTGTGCGGAGCGGCCCGCGTGCCAGGCGTCGCGGGCCGCCGCGGCCAGCCGCCGCGCCTTTGCCCCGTCGTCGCCGGTGCTCAGCTCGGCGGCGCGCTCGTACGCCGCCGACGCGGTGGCGAACCCGCCGCGGCGGCGCGCGGACGCGGCCGCCGACTCCAGCTCCTCGGCCAGTTCGTGATCGGGCGCGAGGCCCGCCGCGGCCCGGTGCCAGGCCCGGCGCAGCGGCTGCCTGGACTCGTCGAGTAGACCCGCCAGCAGCGCGTGCGCGGCGCGGCGGCGGGCCAGCGGCGCGGTCTGGTAGATCGCGGCGTGCACCTGGGGATGGCGGAACTCCACGCCCGTCGGGCCGACACGCACCAGCCCGGCCGACTCGGCCGGCTCCAGTGCGGCCAGGTCGATGCCGGCCGCGTCCGCGGCGCGCATCAGCAGGTTCGCGTCCAGTTCCTCCTCGGCGGCGGCGATCAGCAGCAGCCGCCGGGTCGGCTCCGGCAGCGCCCGCACCCGGCGCAGGAACGCGCGCTGCAGGCCGGCGCAGGGCGGCAGCGGCTCGGGCAGCGGGCGCACCCCGTGCAGCTGGTCCGGGGTCAGCGCGGCGACCAGTTCGGTGACGGCCTGCGGGTTGCCCGCCGCGGCGGCGGCCAGGCGCAGGCGTACGCCCTCGGCCACGGCGACCGGCGCGACCCGGTCGACCACCGCGGCGCAGGCGGTGTCGTCCAGGGCGGACAGCGCCAGCACCGGCAGCCCCGGCGGCGGCAGCCCGTCGTCGTCGCGGGAGGTGAGCAGGATGACGACCGCCTCACCGGTGACCGCGCCAGCGGGGTCCAGCCGCCGGGCGGCGAAGGCCAGCGCCTCGCGCGACGGCGGATCCAGCAGGTCGACGTCGTCCACGCAGACCAGCACCGGCCCGTCCCTGGCGAGCAGCGCCAGCAGGGCGAGCAGCGCCGCGGGCAGCAGGCAGGCGCGGTGTTCGGACTCGTCGGCCTCCCCGTCGAGCACCCGGCGCAGCGCCTCGGCCTGTCGCGGGGGCAGTTCGGGCACGCGCCGGGCGACCGGCCGCAGCACCTGGTGCAGGCCCGCGTACGCCAGCTCCGTCTCCGCCTCGATCCCGCACCCGTGCAGCACCTGGAAGTCCGGGGCTTCGCCCATCGCGTACGCCAGCAGCGCGGTCTTGCCGAACCCCGGCTCGCCGCGCAGCAGTAGCGCCCCACCACGCCCGGCGCGCGCTCCGTCCAGCATGGACGTCAGCGACAGCAGCGCGCTGTCGCGGCCGTGCAGCGGGCTCGGCAACGGGGTCACGCCCAGAAGTTACTCACAAGTTAACGTTCCGCGAAAGACCGATGCGTTGTTTCACGGATGCGAAGCACGTACGACATCGCGCACGCTCTGTCCCACTCAACTCCATCGAGGAGGACAGATGCGAAAGTCAGCCGGTCTGCTCAGCTCGCTGTGCGCCGTACTCGCCATGGCCGTGGTCGCGCCGTCGCCCGCCCAGGCCGCCGAACGTGATCCCGTGATCTTCGTGCACGGCTACAAGGGCGGGGCCTGGAACTGGAACGACATGATCGCCGATTTCAAGGCCGACGGGTGGAGCGGCGGGAGGCTGTTCGCGATGTCGTACGACATCACGAAGTCCAACAAGACCACCGCCGCGCAGCTGCGCTCCCTGGTCGACTCGGTGCGCGCGCAGACCGGCGCGGCGAAGGTCGACATCGTCGCGCACTCCATGGGCAGCCTGAACTCCCGGTGGTACCTGAAGTTCCTCGGCGGCACGTCGTATGTGGACCAGTGGGTGTCGCTCGGCGGACCGAACCACGGGACCAACCTCACCCCGATCTGCTCCTGGCTGATCACCTCCTGCGCGGAGATGGCCCCGGACAGCTCCTTCCTGCGCGACCTCAACGCCGGCGACGAGACGCCGGGCGGGGTGCGCTACCAGACCTACTGGTCGAACTGCGACGAGTTCATCAACCCCGACGAGAGCACGATCCTGACCGGGGCGGCCAACACGAACGTGGGCTGCATAGAGCACGCCTGGCTGCTGGTCAGCGACCCCGTCTCCCAGAAGGTCCGCACCCTGCTCAAGTCCTGAATCCCCAGCGCAAGGGCACCCTCTCCTCAAGAAGGTGCCCTTCCTCTACGGAAACCGACAAGAAGGTGCCCTTCCTCCGGTCACAGCGCGGCGCGGTGGCGGGCTTGGCTGATGGCCCAGGCGGCGTTGATGAGGCCGATGTGGCTGAATGCCTGGGGGAAGTTGCCGAGTAGTTCGCCGGTGTCGGGGTCGACCTCCTCAGCGAGCAGGCCGACGTCGTTGGCGTACGCGGCGGCGCGCTCGAAGACCTCGGTGGCGCGGTTGACGCGGCCCGCCTCGGCCAGGGCGTGGGCCAGCCAGAACGTGCACAGCAGGAAGGTGCCCTCGTCGCCGGCGAGCCCGTCCACACCGCCGTCGGTGCGGTAGCGGTAGACCAGGCCCCGCTCGTCGGTGAGCCGGTCGGCGATCGCGTCGATGGTGGCCAGCATGCGCGGGTCGTCGGCGGGCAGGAAGCCCACGATCGGCATCATCAGGCACGACGCGTCGAGGTCGGTGGAGCCGAAGTACTGCGTGAACGCACCGGCGGCGGAGCTCCAGCCCTCGCGCAGCACCCGCTCGCGGATCTCGTCGCGGACCGCGGACCAGGCCGGCACCCGGTCCTGCGCCTGCAGCCGGTCGGCCAGCGCGATCGCCCGGTCCAGGGCCACCCAGCACATCACCTTCGAGTAGACGAAGTGCCGGGGCTCCCCCCGCACCTCCCAGATGCCGTGGTCGGGCTCGCGGCAGCGGACCACGGCCGTGTCGGCCAGCGCGACCAGGAACGCGCGCATGTCCTCGTCCATCTCGGAGATCTTGTCGGCGAGCCGGTGGGCCGCGCCGAGCAGCTCGCCATACACGTCGATCTGGTGCTGGTTCCAGGCCCCGTTGCCGACCCGCACCGGGCGGCTGTCGCGCCAGCCCCGCAGGTGGGGCAGGGTGCGTTCGGTCAGATCGTGTTCGCCGTTGACCCCGAACATGATCTGCAGCGGGTCGTTTGGGCCGACCGCGCCCGCCGCTGCGGTGGTCATGAAGGTGAAGAAGTCACCGGCCTCGTCGGGGCAGGCGGCGACCCAGAGTGCCTCCATGGTGAAGCTGGCGTCGCGCACCCACGCGAATCGGTAGTCCCAGTTGCGCTCGCCGCCGATGCTCTCGGGCAGCGAGGTGGTCGGCGCGGCGACGATCGCGCCACTGGGCCGGAAGGTCAGCCCCTGCAGCACCCGGCCGCTGTGGTGCACCAGCTCGCGCCACGGCCCCTCGTAGTTCTGGTGCAACTTCGACCAGGCCCGCCAGGCCTGCACGGTGACCGTCATCCAGTCGGCGATCTCCTCCTGCGCCCAGATGCGGGCCGGTTCCAGCCCCCACGTCGAGCGGTGCAGGGCGAACCACAGCTCGTCGCCGACGCGCAGCGTCACCTCCCCGTACGCACTGCCGGCGGCGCAGGTCAGCGGCATCGGGCTGGACAGCATCAGCCACTCGGGCCCGCCACGGACGTTGAGCCCGCCCGGCACCTGCGACATCAGCGGGCGCAGCAGGCCGTACTCGGCACGGGGCTCGAACCGCAGGCGCATCGGGACCTCGCCGTCGCGGCAGCTCACGGCGCGCACCAGCATGTGCGGCGCGCCGACGCCCAGGGAGTGGCCGTGCGGGTGCTCGTTCGGGCCCACCGCCATCGCGTCGGTGACCGCGAGCGTGCCGGTCGGGGTGTGGAAGGTCGTCTCCAGCACGAGCGTCTGGTCCAGGTAGCGCCGGGTGGCGGTGAACGGGCCGAGCGGCCTGATGGACCAGTGACCGGCGTCGTCGTCGAGCAGCCGGCCGAACACCGACGGGCTGTCGAAACGGGGGCAGCACAGCCAGTCGACCGAGCCGTGCCGGGTGACCAGCGCCGCGGTATGGCAGTCCGACAGCAGGGCATGGTCGGCGATCGGCACGCCGCTCATCGGCTCAGCCTCCGGAGTAGGCGGCGACCCGCTCCGGATCGACGCCCGCGGCCAGGCACTCGGCCACGGCCTCCTGGCGCGCCGACTCCCAGTGGCTGCGGCGCGCGGCGAGGGCCGCCGCGATCGCCGCCAGCTCCCGCACGGAACGGGAGTCGGCGTCCGACGGCGGATTGGTGCGGGCCGCGTCCAAGGCGCCCGCGATCGCGTCCGGCTCCGCCTCGGCCAGCTCCGCGATCTCGTCGAGGTCCCACTCGTGGTGCACGACCAGGTTGGCCGCGTACAGGTTGCGGTTGGCCGCCACCACGTCCAGGTGATAGCTGCTGAAACGCACCATGTCGGTTGCCTTGTGCACCCGGGTCAGCGGGTCGGGCGGCAGCATGAGCTCGGCTTCGCGCAGGTGGTGCACCGCGGTGGCGCGGGCCTCGGACAGCAGGTCGCGCAGCTCGTTGGCCAGCTGCTGGCGGTGCAGCAGCTCGTGCCCGGCGTCGTAGAGGTGCTGCGGGGCGTGCTGCGGGGCGGTCGACCACTCGGCGATCAGGCGCACCCGTCTCTCGTCGGCGCGGTGGCCGCAGATCACCTCGGCCAGGTCCTCCGTGGTCCAGTCGCGGTTGCCGTGCAGGTAGGCCGCCGCCTCGTCGCGGGCGCGCAGCGCCGTGCCGTAGGCCTGGCGGATGTCCGCGCTCACGGTGCACGCCCGCAGCGCGCCCGAGGTGGTGCCGAGCGCCTGCACGGCCCGCAGATCAGACCGGAGCCGGGAGACATTGATATGGGCCAGCGGGTCGCTGCCGACGCCCGCCCGCGTCGCGTCCATCTTTGCAGCGTACGCCCCTCGGCGGCGGGCCGGTGGCCGGTCGACTCAAGGCGCCGTCCGGCCCTCCCGCAGCGCGCCCGAGGTGCGGACCCTCCCTCGGCGGTCGGCCGGCGGCTTGCCGAGCCGGCGCGGGACGCCCTCGGTCCGAGCCATTGACGCCCGTTTGCACATCCGAAGAAATATTTCAGTGTATGGATTGACCGCGAAGCTCTCCGCCGTCCATGATGTTCGACAAACGTCGATGGGCCCATCGCCGCTCCTCCTGGTAAACACCCCCCACCATGAAAGGAGGCGGACAGTGGCTGCCCTCACCGGAACGATGTCCTGGTTCTGCTGCGGCAACTCCTGGGGTCCGTGCGGCACCGCCGGGCACGGCGCGTGCGGCACCTGCAACAGCGGGAGCTACCAGCACGCCTGGCCGAACGCCTCGGCCGCCTGTTTCAACATCACCCGGCCGGACACCTGCGGCGTCAGCATGACCCGCCGCGGCTGCGGCTTCCGGCACTACACCACCAACCGCTGCAACGGAAAGCGCATCGGCACCACCATCGCCGACTGCGGCCCGCAGACCGACCTGTGGTGCGGCGAGCGCGCCTGCTGCGGCTCGGTATGCGGGACCAACCGCATCGTCGACCTCACCCCGGCCGCCTACAGCCAGATCGCCAGCCTCTCCTCCGGCCTGCAGCCCTGCAGCGTCGACACCGTGTGAACGGGGGCACCGAGATGACCGAGACCATCGACCGTCGCCGCCTGCTCACCTCCGCCGTCGTCGGCAGCGCCGCCCTGGCCGGCGCGACCGCGCTCGGCTCGCTGGCGCCGGAGGCCGCCTTCGCCGCCGGTGACCAGGCGGTCGAGCCAGGCGCCCCCGACCCCAACTTCGCCGAGGGCCGCATCACCGGCATCAGCGCCGGGATGCTGTTCGTGACCGGCTCCGACCTGGCGCTGTGGCGCATCCGGATCACCGGCGGCACCAGCATCTGGAAGCTGCGCCCCACCACGTTCGACCAGGTCACCGTCGGCGACGGCCTGTACGCCCGCGGCCTCCGCCTGCCCGACGGCACCCTGGCCGCCGACTCGGTGTGGGTGAACATCGTCAACGTGCACGCCCACATCGCCGCCATCGGCCGCAACGTGCTGCACCTGGACCACAAGGGCAAGCGCATCGTCGGCCACCTGGTGCCCGGCACCTCGGCCGCCCGCTACAACAACACCCCGGCCGTGGCCGACATGTCCCTGCTGCGCGTCGGCAAGCACGTCCAGGTCATCGGCGCCTGGGTGCCCGACACCAACGAGGTCGAGATCGCGACCGTGTACGCGGCCGCCTGACCGAGCGGTGCCGGCCGGACCACCCGGCCGGCGCCGCCGACGAACCCGGGCGGACGCCCCCGACCCCCGAGCGTCCGCCCGCTCCCCCGACGACACCCTTCGACACCCCGGAGGATCGATGATCTCGTGGATCGCGCCGCTGCAGCCGCTGCTGCTCGGCCTCGTGCTGCTCTGGTCGGCCCGGTTGAAGCTGCTCTCCCCGCACGCCGCCGCCGCGGCCGGGCGCAGCGCGCTGGCCCGACTCGTCGGCGAAGGACGCGCGCTACCCGCATACCGGCTGGTCGGCGGCGTAGAGGCAGCGCTCGGGCTGGTCCTGCTGGCCCCACCCGCAGTGCCCGCCGAAGCGCTGGCCTCCGCCGCGCTGTCGCTCGGCTTCGCCGGCTACCTGGCGTACGCCCGCCTCGCCGCGCCCGACTCGTCGTGCGGCTGCCTGTCCGCGACCCGCACGCCGGTGCGGTGGCGCTCGTTCGCCCGCACCGGCGGCCTGCTGGCCGCGAGCCTGCTCGCACTGCCCGCGAGCGCGTCCTGGTTCGACGTGCTGCGGACCCGGCCGCTGCCGGCCGTGGCACTGCTGCTGGCCGAGGTGGCCGTGCTGGTCGCCCTCTCCCCCGAACTCGACCGCCACTGGCTCGACCCGCTGCGCCAGCTCAAGGTCCGGCTCACCCGGCCGCTGCCCGCGGGCGGGTTCGAGGTGCCGCTGGACTCCACGGTGGAGCAGCTGCACCGCAGCCCGGTGTGGCGGGAGACCGCCGCGCTGCTCACGTCTGACCTGCGCGAACACTGGGACGACGACGAGTGGCGCATCCTGATCTTCACCGCCCGCCACGCCGGGCAGGAGGCCTCCGCGGTGTACGCCGTGCCCCGCCAGCGCTACCAGCCCGCCGCGGTGCGGGTGGTCCTGGTCGACGAGCCCACCGGCCGGGTCCTACTCAGCCTGCAGTCCCCTCCCGACGCCCCCGAGCCGGACTGGGTCCGCGCTTCCCCGGCCACCGCGGCAGCCTATTGAAGATCGCTGTCTCGTGCCGAAATCTGCGGTCTGGCCTCAGATTTCGGCACGAGACGGCGATCTTCGCGGGTGGTCGGACGGCCGTCCGGCGTGGAATCCGTTTTCCCGAAGAGTGGGCTCCTGGCAGCGCGGCGGGTTTCGGTGGTGTGAACTGTAGGAACGAGCGCAGCGTCGGGCTCTCGCGGCGACCACCCCCGCCGCCTCACCGCGTCGCGCTCCCCACCCCGAGTCGCGTACGCCGCGACCTCCGGGAGTCACCGTGCTCGCTACCGTCCCCCAGCTTCAGGCCTCCGCGCTGCGTCACGCCGCGACGGGCCTGACCACGGCCACCGCGCTACTGGCCGGACGGGGCAGGCGCACGGTCGACACGTGGCCCGGCCTGCCCGAGCTGCCCGCCGCCTGGCTGGCCGATCCCGACAACCGGGTCAGCACCGCCACCCAGCGCTTCACGGCCTACCGCCGGGGTGCCACCGAGATCCAGCTGCACTCCGTGCTCGGCTTCGACGAGGACACCCTCGAGCGGCAGATCGCCCGGATCAATCTCGGCCGGCACCGGGTGCGGGTCAGCGCCGGCACCACCTGGCGCGGCTTCGAAGCCCGCTGGGCCTGCGACGACATCGCGCACCGGCTGGTCTGCCGCGGCCCCCAGCGCCTCGCCGACTTCCTCGACCTGCTCCTCAGCCTCGACTGGGACTGACGGCCCGCCGCCTCAGTCGAAGAGGCGGCCGAGGTGGGAGCCCTGGCCGCCGACCAGCACGTGCGCCTGCGCCAGGGGCATCCAGTACAGGTCGAAGCGGATGGGGTCGTGGGAGCCGTCGCCGGTCTCGTACGTCGTCCAGCGTTCGGGCACCTCGTCAGCGTCGACCGCGAGCTCGTAGAAGTGGCGCACGTGCACGGCGTCGGCCGAGGGGCGCGTGTCGTACTCGCCGACGCCCAGGTAGCGGACCAGGCGCAGGCCGGGCAGCTCCGTCTCCTCGTACGCCTCGCGCAGCACCGCGTCCTCGGGCAGCTCGCCGGGCCGGACGGTGCCCGCGGGCACCTGGATCCCGGCCAGCGCCAGGGTGTCGTGGTCGCCGTGGGCGAACACCACGAGCCGCCCGTCGCGCACGATGTACGCGACGACCTTGCTCACCCGCTTCATGCGAAGAACACCCTCGTCACCGTCTCGGCGACGCAACAGGGTTTGTCGGAGCGGTCGGTCTCGATCGTCATCCGGGCGGTGACCTGCACCCCGCCGGCGACCTCCTCGACGGAGACGAGCGACGCGGACAGCCGCACCGACGCCCCCACCGGCACCGGCGCGGGGAAGCGCACCTTGTTCAGCCCGTAGTTGACGACCATCCGGGCGCCCTCGAACCGGTACAGGTCACGCACCAGCAGCGGAAGCAGCGACAGCGTGAGGTATCCGTGCGCGATGGTCCCGCCGAACGGCCCGGCCGCGGCGCGCGCCGGGTCGGTGTGGATCCACTGGTCGTCGCCGGTCGCGTCGGCGAACGTGTCGACCCGTGCCTGCTCGACCGGGTGCCACGGGCCGGGCCCGATGCTCTGCCCGACGGCCTCGGCCAAGTCGGCGGCAGAAATGAACACTCTCACGGCATACCTCCGGATCACGGCTGGTCCCGCAGATCCTAGAGCGCCCCGGCCGGACGCGGACGTGGAGATGGGCTGCCCGCGCCGTCGGGCAGCCCATCGGGGGTGGATCACGGCCCGAAGGGAGGGGGCCGCGATCCTGTGCTCACTACGGGGTGGTGCAGGCGAAGCCGCTCGCCGTGTTGCCGTCGCCGTTGGGCCGGGCGACCTGGAACCCGAACGTGGTGCTCGCGCCGGGGGCGAGGTTGCCGTTGTAGGGCGCGTTCTTCGCCGTCGCGGTCCCGCCGCTGGTGGTGATCACACCGTTCCACTGGCCGACGAGCGTGTGGTTCGGCGGCAGCGTGAACGTGACCGTCCAGCTGGTGATCGCCGAGGTGCCGGTGTTGGTGACGGTGATCGGCTGCATGACGTAGCCGCCGTTCCACGAGGTCTGCACGGTCGCGGTGACCGAGCAGCCGCCGCCGGTGCCACCGCCGGTCGTGGTGACCGTGACGGTGTTGGACACCGCGGAGACATTGCCCGCGGCGTCGCGCGCCCGGACCTGGTAGCGGTACGACGTGTTCGCCGACAGCCCCGTGTTGCTGAACGAGGTCGTGGTCGACGTGCCGACCTGCGCGAACGTGCCGCCGGAGGTGCCGGGGGCGCGCAGGATGTCGTAGCCGGTGACCCCGACGTTGTCGGTCGACGCGGTCCAGGTCAGGTTGGTGCTGCTGGACGTGGTGCCCGACGCGGCGAGGCTGCTCGGCGCGGTCGGGGCCTGGGTGTCGCCGGTGCCGCCGCCGGTCGTGGTGACCGTGACGGTGTTGGACACGGCCGAGGTGTTGCCGGCCGCGTCACGGGCGCGGACCTGGTAGCGGTAGGACGTGTTCGCCGACAGGCCCGTGTTGCTGAACGACGCCGTGGCCGACGTGCCCACCGACGCGAACGTCCCGCCGGAGGTGCCCGGAGCGCGCAGGATGTCGTAGCCGGTCACCGCCACGTTGTCCGTCGACGCGGTCCAGGACAGGTTCACGCTGCTCGACGTGATCCCGGAGGCGGCCAGGCTGCTCGGCGTGCTCGGGGCCTGGGTGTCCGAGGTCCCGTTGTCGAGCGCGTTGTGCACCGCCGTGTACGCCGGTTTCTGCTGGTAATTGGCGTCGTAGAGCAGTGCCGCGCCCTCGCTGGGGAAGGTGTCCGGGACCCAGGAGTACTTGTCGGTGAAGCCCCAGATGGTGACGCCCGCGCAGGCCGTCACCGCGAGGCAGGCGTTGATCACGTTGCCGTAGTAGGTCGCCTGGGTGGCGTCCTTGGCCGCCGTCCGCGGCATCTGGATGCGCACGTCGAGCTCGGTGACCCGGACCTGCACGCCCAGCGCCGCGAAGCGCTGCATGTTCTGCTGCAGGTCGCTCGGGAAGCCGTACTGCGTGGCCAGGTGACCCTGGAAGCCGACGCAGTCGACCGGCACGTTCTGCGCCCGCAGCGACTGGACCAGGTTGTACATCGCGGTGCTCTTGGCGTTGATGCCCTCGACGTTGTAGTCGTTGATGCACAGGCGGGCGTCAGGGTCGGCGGCACGGGCGTAGCGGAATGCGTCCGCGATGAAGCTCTGACCCAGCGTGTTGTACCAGAAGCTGGACCGGAAGCCGCCGTTCTCGTCGAACACCTCGTTCACCACGTCCCACGACACCACGGACGCGTTGTTCGCGTAGCGGCCGACCAGCGTCGCGATGTGGTCCTGCATGGCGGTGCGCATCGCGGTCGCGCCCAGGCCCTGCACCCAGCCGGGGGTCTGGCTGTGCCACACCAGGGTGTGCCCGTGGACCTGCTGGTTGTTCGCGGCCGCGAACGCGACGATCTGGTCCGCGCCGCTGAAGTTCCAGTTGTTGTCCGACGACTCGGTGGTGTCCCACTTCATCACGTTCTCAGCCGTGATCTGGCTGAACTCGGTCTGCGCGATGGTGCGGTAGGCGGCCTCGTTGGCCAGTGGGCTGGTGGCCGCCGCGAAGCCGATGAACTTGCCCCGGGCCGCGGCGTGGGTGCGCAGGGGCCCGGAGGCGCTGGCGGGCGAGGCCGACAGCACCGGCACGGCGAACGCCGACAGCAGCGCCACCACGGCGAGCTGGACGAGGCGGCGGCGTGCTCTGTGGACGGGGACGCGTGGGGGCGTCATGGGTGTCCTCCTCATGATGGCGGAGCGTCAGTGCGGTGCCCCGGAGTGCCTCGCGCGCGTGGGACGGTGCGGCGTCTGGTCCGGGCAGGGGACGCCGGCGATTGAGGACACTCGGTATAGGACACGGCACACATCGATGGAAGCGCTCCCAATCCTGCGCCCCGCCATCGGGTTAAGTCAATAACTTCCGGAAACTATCGACCGGAACTCAGGACCGCGGCGGCGCGGTGCTGTCCCGTACGACGAGTTCGGTGGCCAGCTCGATACGAGGGCTCTCGATCTTCTCGCGCTGGGCCAGGCGCAGCACGGTGCGCGCGGCGACCATGCCCATCTCGGCGAGGGGCTGCCGGATCGTGGTCAGCGGCGGGGAGGACCAGCGGACCTCGGGCAGGTCGTCGAAGCCGACGACGCTGACGTCGTCGGCCACCCGCAGGCCACGGCGGCGGATGGCCTCGTACACGCCCAGGGCCATCTGGTCGCTGGAGGCGAAGATGGCGGTCGGCGGGTCGGCCTGCTCCAGCAGCACGGTGCCGCCCGCGTACCCGGACTCGTGGTAGAAGTCGCCCTGGTAGATCAGGCTGTCGTCGACGGGCAGGCCGGCCGACTCCAGCCCGGCCCGGTAGCCGTCCAGCCGGGCGCGGCTGCACATCAGGCGCGGCGGGCCGGCGATGAAGCCGATGCGCCGGTGGCCGAGGCCGATCAGGTATTCGGTGGCGCGCAGGCCGCCGGCCCAGTTGGTCGCGCCGATGGTGGGCGCGTCCATCGGCGGCACGCCCGCCGGGTCGACGATGACGACGGGGATGTTGAGGCGGCGCAGTTCGGCCTGCAGCGGCGGCTCCAGGGTGGACGTCACGAAGATGACGCCCTCGGTGGCCCGGCTGCGCATGTTGTCCAGCCACTGCTTGGCCGAGGAAGAGCGCCGGTGCACGGCGGAGACGACCGTGCCGATGCCGGCGGTGTGGGCGACGTCCTCGACGCCGCGGATGATCTCGACGGCCCACGGGCTGTCGAGATCGGGGAAGACCAGGTCGACCAGCCCGGAGTTGACCCGCATGCTGGCCGGGCGGCGGCGGTAGCCGTGGCGGGTGAGCAGTTCCTCGACGCGTTCGCGGGTCTGTGGGGAGACGTCGGAGCGGCCGTTGATGACGCGCGAGACCGTCGGCACGGACACCCCGGCCAGGCGCGCGATCGCGGCGATAGTGATCTTGCGGGATTCGTCCGCAGCCACGGGCAGCTCCTTCGTCACCGCTTCAGCCTACGGCCGGAGGGTTTCGGCGGGCAGAGCGTACCTGGGGCACGCCCGAGCCGTCGCGCCGACCCTTCGGCACCCGAGAAGTTGCGGAAATATACCGGAAGAACCCGGTCCGCCGTCAACCCTTGACGCTGCCGGCGAGGCCGCCGATGAGTTGTCGTTCGGCGATGGCGTAGAAGCCGAGGGCGGGGATCATGGACAGGACGACGTAGGCGAGGACGCGGGCGGTGTCGTCGGCGTATTGGCCTTGGAAGGCTTGGACGCCTACGGGCAGGGTCCACCAGGTCTGGTCGGTGAAGACGACCAGGGGTAGGAAGAAGTTGTTCCAGCTGGCGACGATGGCCAGGACGGAGACAGTGGCCAGGGCGGGTCGGGCCATGGGTAGTAGGACGCGCCAGAAGAAGCCGAAGGGGGTGCAGCCGTCGAGGGTGGCGGCTTCTTCTACTTCGGCGGGGATGGTGCGGAAGAACTGGCGCAGGATGATGATCGTGGTGGGTAGTCCGAAGGCGGCTTGCGGGAGGATGACGCCGAGGGGGTTGTCGAGCAGTTCCATGCTGCGTAGGAGGATGAACAGCGGGAGGATGGCCACGGCGAAGGGGAACATGAGGCCGATGGCGAACAGGGTGAACAGGAGTTCGCGGCCGCGGAAGGCGAAGCGGGCGAA
>NZ_ML769328.1:0-6622 GCF_009720365.1 Catellatospora paridis
GCGCCTCGGCGCTGACCGCCACGCCGCGGCCCGCCGCGGCCGAGCCGCCGGCCCCGCCGGCGGAACCCACGGCCCGGCGCGCCCGGCACCCGGTGCGTGCCGGGCTGCTCGTGCTCGGCCTGCTCGTGGTGCTCGGCACGGGTGTCTGGTTCGCCTGGGACTACTCCCAGTCGCGGTACTACATCGGCGCGACCGAGGCCGGGCAAGTGGCGATATTCCGCGGCGTGCCGGGCCAGATCGCGGGCTTCGACCTCTCCCAGGCGGAACAGGTCAGCGAAGTCACGCTGGACGACCTGACCACCGTCGCCCAGGAACAGGTGCGCAAGGGGATCCAGGCCGACAACGAGGCCGACGCGGTCTCCCGGCTGGAGAACCTGATCCGCGACGACCCGGCCAACATGAACATCCTGCCCAGCTGCCCGAGCTCGGCCGACCCCTCCCCGTCGGCCACGCCGTCGCCCGGGGTCACGCCGACGGCCACCCCGCTGGCCGCCGACGCGAGCAGCCCGCCCAGCGAGCCGGTGGTGCCGAGTCCGGTGCCCTGCCGGCCGAATTGAGCATGAGGACGTCGTGACCACCCCCCATACCGCCCCTCCCGCAGCAGCCGCGGCCGTCCCCGAGACGCCGGCGGTGCCGAAGCCGTCGGTGCTGCGCCTGGATCCGGCGGCCCGCAGGGTGCGCCGCACCGAGTTGTGGCTGCTCCTGCTCGCTATGGCCATGGTCGCCGGTTACCTGGCGGCGGTCGAGGCGAACATGCTCGACACGGTCACGATGGACTTCTGGTACCCGGCGGGCGTGCTGACCGCCGTGTTCCTGGCGCTGCACGTGGTCATCCGGCTGCGCGCGCCGTTCGCCGACCCGGTGCTGGTGCCCACCGTGGCCCTGCTCAACGGGCTCGGCGTGGGCTTCCTGCGCCGGCTCGACCTGGGCCGGGCGAAGATCGACGATCGGCCCGAGCTCGCGATCTTCGCGGGCGACGGCGGCAAGCAGCTGCTCTGGACGCTGATCGCGGTCACCGGCGCGATGGCGCTGCTGTGGTTCGTGCGCGACCACCGCGAGGTCTCCAAGTTCGCCTGGACGCTCGGCCTGGCCGGCATCGTCCTGGTGCTGCTGCCCGCCGTGCTGCCGGGCAGCATCTCCGAGGTCAACGGCGCCAAGCTGTGGATCCGGTTCGGCAGCTTCTTCGCCATCCAGCCCGGTGAGTTCGCCAAGCTGATGCTGCTGGCCTTCTTCGCGTACTACCTGGTCCGCAAGCGCGAGGTGCTGGCCCTGGCCAGCCGCCGCTTCCTCGGCATCGACTTCCCGCGCGGGCGCGACCTGGGCCCGGTCATCGTGGTCTGGGCGATGAGCCTCCTGGTCCTCATCTTCGAGAAGGACCTCGGCACCTCGCTGCTGTACTTCGGCATGTTCGTGGTGACGCTCTACATCGCCACCGAGCGGGTCAGCTGGCTGATCATCGGTCTGGTGCTGTTCTTCGGCGGCGCGGTGCTGGCATACGTGCTGGCCGGTGCGGTGGGCGGCCCGTTCACCAACTTCGGGCAGCGGGTCGACATCTGGCTGGACCCGTTCGCCGACCCGTACGTCCGCGGCTGGCAGCTGACCCAGTCGCTGATGGGCCTGGGCACCGGCGGCATGTTCGGCACCGGGCCGGGCGCGGGCAACCCGCTGCTCGTGCCCGAGGTGCGCAACGACTTCATCTTCGCCGGCATGGGCGAGGAGATCGGCCTGTTCGGCCTCACCGCGCTGCTGGCGCTGTACCTGCTCGTGGTGTCCCGTGGCCTGCGCGCCGCGCTGGCCGTGCGCGACTCGTTCGGCAAGCTGCTGGCCGGCGGACTGGCGTTCACGCTGGCGCTGCAGGTGTTCGTGATCATCGGTGGGGTGAGCAAGCTGATCCCGCTGACGGGTCAGACCACGCCGTTCCTGTCCGCGGGCGGCTCGTCGCTGGTGGCCAACTGGCTGCTGGTGGCGCTGCTGCTGCGGATCTCAGACGCGGCGCGCACGCCCGCATCGACGGGAGGTGTACGCCGGTGAACGCCCCTCTGCGACGCGTCGGCGTGGTCGTGATGGTGCTGTTCGGCCTGCTCTTCGCCAACCTGAACTGGGTCCAGGCGTACAAGGGCAACGACTATCGGACCAGCCCCTACAACGGCCGCGTGCAGATCGACGAGTACGACCGCCAGCGCGGCTACGTCATGGTGAGCAACCCCGGCAGCAAGCCGATCGCGCTCTCCGAGGCGACCAAGGGCAACCTGAAGTACCTGCGCAGCTACCCGGGCGGCCCGGCGTACGCGCACGTGGTCGGGTACAAGCCGGTCAACGGCACGGCGACCGGGGTGGAGCAGCTGGAGAACGACTTCCTGTCCGGCACGTCCGACAAGCTCTTCGCCGACCGGTTGCGCGACATCTTCACGGGCTCGCACACTGCCGGCGGCAACGTGACGCTGACGCTGTCGAAGACCGCGCAGGACACGGCGTACAAGGAGCTGGCGAACAACAAGCTCGACGCGAAGTCGGGCGCGGTGGTGGCGCTGGACCCGAACACCGGCGCGATCCTGGCGATGGCGTCGTTCCCCAGTTTCGACCCGAACCCGCTGGTCGGCCACGACAGCAAGGCGACCGCGGCGTACAAGAAGCTCGAGGGCCAGGCCGGCAACCCGCTGCTGAACCGGGCGCTGCAGGAGACCTACCCGCCCGCGTCGACGTTCAAGGTGCTGGTCTCGGCCGCGGCGCTGTCCGCGAACCGGAACCCCGACACGCCGCTGCAGGCGGGTCCGGGCTACCAGGCGCCAGGCACCACCCACGTCATCCGCAACGCGACCTCGTCGACGTGCCCCCAGGAGCAGATGACGCTGAAGGAGGCGCTGACCGTCTCCTGCAACACGGCGTTCGCCCGCCTCGGCGTGGACCTCGGCGCGCAGCGGCTCAACGACACCGCGCGGGCCTTCGGCTTCTACGACAACAGCCTGCGCGTCGGCAACCTGTCCGCCACCGATCGCGGCCTGCGCGTCTCGGAGAGCGTGCTCGGCCCGCTGACCACCAGCTCGGGCGGCGACGACAAGCCGAACATCGCGATCTCGTCGATCGGCCTCAACGAGGTCCGGGTGACCCCGCTGCAGAACGCGATGGTCGCCGCGGCGATCGCCAACGACTGCTCGCAGATGCGGCCTTAC
This sequence comes from Catellatospora paridis, assembly GCF_009720365.1. Taxonomy (GTDB): domain Bacteria; phylum Actinomycetota; class Actinomycetes; order Mycobacteriales; family Micromonosporaceae; genus Catellatospora; species Catellatospora paridis. The sequence continues at coordinate 3,171 of NZ_ML769328.1, forward strand.
CTGGTCGAGCGCCTGGTCGGGCCGGACCTCACCACCGGGCTCTACGCCGCGGCCCCGAAGGAGCTGCGGCGCAGCTGCTCGGCGAGCGAGGCGGCGCAGCTGCGCGAGATGATGGTCAGCGTCGTGGAGAACGGCACCGGCAAGAAGGCGCAGATCAACGGGTACGTGGTCGGTGGCAAGACCGGCACCGGCACCGCCGACGAGGAGGCCAACGCCGGATCCGACGGCTGGTTCATCGGGTTCGCGATGAAGGACGGCCGTCCGGTCGCCGCCGTCGCGGTGATCCTGGATGATGCCGGCAAGGGCGGCAGCGGGGAAGCGGCCCGGATCGCCGGGCTGGTCATGCAAGGCGTGATCAAGGACAAGGGTGGCAAGTGATGGTCTCCCCTGGCACCGTGCTGAACGGCCGCTACCGCATCGACTCGCGGATCGCCTCCGGCGGTATGGGCGACGTCTGGAAGGGCACCGACGACGTGCTCGACCGGACGGTCGCCATCAAGATCATGCTCTCGGCGCTGCTGGAGGAGCCGGGTTTCGTCAAGCGCTTCCACGCCGAGGCCAAGACGATGGCCGGCATCAACCACCCGGGCGTCGTGCGCATCTACGACTTCGGCAACGACCAGCACCAGGCATACCTGATCATGGAGCTGATCGAGGGCGACCCGCTCTCGCGCACGCTCAACAAGGTCGGCCGGCTCACCCCGGCCCGCACCATGCTGCTGATCGCACAGGCCGCCGACGCGCTGCAGGCCGCCCATGACAAGGGCATCGTGCACCGCGACGTGAAACCGGGCAACCTGCTGGTACGCCCCAACGGCACGCTGGTGCTGACCGACTTCGGCATCGCCCGCTCGGCGGCGGCCAGCCAGCTGACGGCCACCGGCGCGGTCATGGGCACGGCCTCCTACCTCGCCCCGGAGCAGGCCTCCGGGGTCGGCGCATCAGCCATCTCCGACGTCTACTCACTGGGTGTGGTGGCCTACCAGTGCCTCACCGGGCACCGGCCGTACGACGGCGACACCCCGCTCGAGATCGCGATGAAGCACGTCACCGGCACCCCCAAGGCGATGCCGAACGACATCCCGCCGGTGGTGCGCCAGATCGTCGAGCGGGCCATGTCCAAGGAGCCCGGCAGCCGGTGGCCGACGGCGGCGTCGTTCGCCAACGCCGCCCGCCAGGCCGCGGGCGCGCTGACCCACGGCAGCGGGCCGCTGCTGCCGGTGCAGCCGGTGTCGCCGAGCCCGGTCTCGGCCACTCCGGTGTCGCCGGGACCGTCGCGACCACTGAGCCCGGCGACCCCCGTTCCGGTTCGCCCCAACGGGGGCTACCAGCGAGGATCTGCGCCCGTCCCGGCTGCGCCTGCCTCGCTGACCCCCGTCCACGGGGTACCGTACGGGCCGCAGGCTCCCGCACCCACCGGTGGTGGCGGCCGGACTGCCCTGACCGTGGTCCTGGTGGTCGTCGGGATGGTGGCGGTGCTCGCTTGCGCCGGTTGGCTCGGCTACCAGGCGAAGAAGGCCAAGGACGCGGAGAATGCCCGGAGCAGCCCGGCACATTCCGAAATCGTCACACTTTCGGCTGGCGGATGGCTGAACGGGGCTGACCACGTGAGCATGGACCCAATGACCGAAGGACGACGTACGCGATGAACGCGCAGGCCCGCCTGCTGGGTGGCAGGTATCAAGTCGGCGAGTTGCTCGGCTACGGCGGCATGGCCGAGGTGCACCGGGGACGCGACCTGCGCCTCGGGCGCGATGTCGCGATCAAATTGCTGCGCACGGACCTGGCCCGGGACGCGACGTTCCAGATGCGTTTCCGCCGCGAGGCGCAGAACGCCGCGGCGCTGAACCACCCGGCGATCGTCGCTGTCTACGACACGGGCGAGGAGCGTGGGCCCACCGGCGAGGTCCTGCCCTACATCGTCATGGAGTTCGTGGCCGGGCGCACCCTCAAGGAGGTGCTGGCCGCCGAGGGGCGGCTGATGCCCCGGCGCGCCATGGAGATCACCGCGGACATCTGCGCCGCGCTGGAGTTCAGCCACCGGCACGGCATCATCCACCGGGACATCAAGCCCGGCAACGTCATGTTCACGCCGAACGCCCAGGTCAAGGTCATGGACTTCGGCATCGCGCGGGCGCTCGCGTCCGGCGCGACCACCATGACGCAGACCTCCGCCGTCATCGGCACCGCGCAGTACCTCTCCCCGGAGCAGGCCCGCGGTGAGGCCGTGGACGCCCGCTCCGACGTGTACGCCGCCGGTTGCGTGCTGTTCGAGCTGCTCTGCGGGCACCCGCCCTTCGTCGGCGACTCCCCGGTGGCGGTGGCCTACCAGCATGTGCGGGAGGAGCCGCCGGCGCCGAGCGAGTCGAACCGGGACGTCACCCCCGACATCGACGCGGTCGTGCTCAAGGCGCTGTCGAAGAACCCGGCCAACCGCTACCAGTCGGCCGGCGAGATGCGCGCCGACCTGCTGCGGGCCTCCGCGGGCCGCCCGGTTCTCGCGACGCCGGTGCTCCGCGAGGAGCAGACGGTGCCGATGAACGCGCCCGCGCGGACCGGCACCAACCGCAACACCCCGGCCCGGGTCGGCGACGCCCGCCGCCGCCGCGCCTCCGGCTGGGTCATCGCGACGCTGACCGCCCTGGGCGTGCTGGCCGTGGTGGCGCTGACCGCCGGTCTGATCCTGGCCAGCCAGCCCAAGGACGTCGCGGTCCCGGATCTGTTCGGCATGACCGAACAGCAGGCGAGGCAGGCCGTGACCGGAGCGGGTCTCAAACCGACCCTCGGCAATCCGCTGCGGCAGTCGAACTGCACGGAGAACACGGTCGCCAAGCAGGACCCGCCCAAGGGCCGCGAGGTTCGGGAGCAGAGCGAGGTCACCTTCCAGATCTGCGGCGGCAAGCCGCAGGTCAAGGTGCCGCCGCTGATCGGCTCGAACCGCGCCAACGCGCAGAGCCAGCTGACCGCGCTCGGCCTGGTCCCGGAGTTCAAGGAGAAGGACAGCGAGGAGCCGGCCGACCAGGTGCTGGAGACCAGCCCCAGGGATGGGGAGATGGTCTCCGAGGGCGGCACCGTCACGGTGATCGTGTCCAAGGGCCTGGTCAAGGTCCCGGCCCTGGTCGGAAAGACCCAGGCTGAGGCGGTCGCGATCCTGACCGGCCTGGGCCTGGGCAACAAGGTGGTGAAGGGTGACGAGGAAACGGATCCCGCCAGGGCGGGCATCGTGCAGGACACCGATCCCAAGAAGGACGCGTTGAAGCCCAAGGGCACGGTCATCACGTTGCGGGTGTCGTTCCTCAAGGAGCAGGCGCCGCCGTCACCGACACCTGACGCCTCGCCCTCGCCCTAGCGACATGAGAAGTGGGGCGCCCCCCCGCCCGGGGGGGGGCCCCGGGGGGGGGGGGGGGGGGGGGCGGCGGGGGGGGGGGGGGGGGCGCGGCCCCCCCGGGCGC
>NZ_ML769328.1:6632-43662 GCF_009720365.1 Catellatospora paridis
CCCCCCCCCCCCCCCCCCCCCGCCCCCCCCCCCCGCCCCCTCGCCCACTTACCTGGGGCCCCCCCCCGCCCGGGGGGGCCGCCACTTCTGTCATGCGTGCGAGTCGACGGCTGGGGTCAGGCAGGGAAGGCGGCAAGGCGGCGCTGCTCGACCTCTTCGGCCAGTTCGGGCGCGCGGTCGCGGGCCTCGGGGAAGCCGCAGGACGCCAGCCAGTTCGCCAGCATCAGGTGGCCACCCTGGGTGAGCACCGACTCCGGGTGGAACTGCACGCCCTCGATGGGCAGCGTGCGGTGCCGCATCGCCATCACCACCCCCACTGAGCCGTCGACGGGCGTGGTCCGTCCGGTGACCTCGATCTCGGCGGGCAGAGTCTCCTCGAGAACGGCCAGGGAGTGGTACCGGGTGGCCGTGAACGGGTCCGGCAGGCCCGCCAGCACGCCCGCACCGGTGTGCGTCACCTGGGACGTCTTGCCGTGCAGCAGCTCCGGGGCGCGGGTCACCGTGCCGCCGAAGGCCTGCCCGATGGCCTGGTGGCCCAGGCACACCCCGAACAGCGGGATCTTCCCGGCGTACTCGGCGATCACGTCGAGGCAGATGCCGGCCGACTCGGGTGCGCCCGGGCCGGGGGAGAGCAGCACACCGGCCGCCCCGACCCGCCCGACGTCGGCGACGCTGATCTCGTCGTTGCGCCGGACCTCGCACTCCGCCCCGAGCTGGCCGAGATACTGCACCAGGTTGTAGACGAACGAGTCGTAGTTGTCGATCACGAGAACGCGCATGGCCCTCACCTGCTCGGCGTCGGCGCCGGGGACTCCCCGGTGTCGTACGGGATGTCGTGGCCGTCGCCCGGTTCCGGTGTGCCCGACGGATCCGGGAACGTCTCGTCCAGCTGTGTGTATCCGCTGTCCGGGTCGCCGACCTGGACGTCGTCGAAGGGCAGCAGCGGCTCCGCCCACGGGAAGATCACGTACCACAGCAGCGCGCCGAGCACGCCCAGCAGCACCACCGAGCCGGCCACCTTGCCGCCGAGGCCGAACGGCAGCTTGCGCCAGATCCACGCGTACATCAGGCCATCCCCGCCAGCTCGACCGGACGTCCTTCGGAGCGCGGCTGCTCGTCGACGAGCTTCCCGTGGATGATCAGCCGCTGGTAGTTGTCGAACTTCGGGTTGCAGGTGGTCAGGGTGATCAGCTTGCCCGCCCCCATGGTCGGCGGCACCGCGCGCACCACTTCCACCGCGGTCGGCAGCACGATGCGCTGCTTGACCACTTCGTAGATGTAGAACATGGTGGGCGTCTCCACGACGATCTTGTCACCGGCGTGCAGCTTGTCGAGATCCCAGAAGGTGGCCCGGTTGCGGTGGCCGGCCACCGAGAAGTTGCCCTTCTGGCCGGGCATCGCGCTGTTGGGGTAGTGGCCGGGGGCGAACCGGATGTCCTTCTGGGTCACGCCCTGCACCACCACCCAGTGCTTCTTCAGCGTGGGCAGGTAGAGCTTCGCCAGCGAGCCGCCGGGCAGCGGCGCCAGCGGGGCGACCGATGCCGTCGGGGTCGGCCCGACGGTCGGCTCATCCCAGTTCAGCTGCTGCTCCAGCTCGCTCTGGTGGGCGTCGACGATGGCCGTCTTGCCCCACACCTCGTACCCGGCGAACAACAGGATGACCAGGCCGAACGTGATCATGAGCTCGCCGGTGCCGCGCAGCGTCGTGCGGATCACCGAGCCCACCGTAGTGCGGGTGTACTCGGAGTGGATGCTCCGGTAGTTCTTGTCGCCGGCCCGGAGCGCCTTGACCGGAGGCGGTAGCGGCTCCCCGCTCCACCGGGGCCGCGGTGACGGCTTGGCGTCGTCTTCAGGCGATGGTGGCGGCGCGGGCGGGATCGCGCCCAGCAGGCCGGTCTCGTCGGTGGCCACGGCCCGCCCGGTCGCCAAGGCGGGCGCGGGCCGGGTGATGCGCGGCAGCTGGGTGGTCTGATCCGTGATCCGGGGCAGCAGGGTCGTCGCGTCGGCCGCTGCGGGGCTGGGCGGGGCTGCCGGGCTCAGTGGAGCTGCCGGGGTCGGCGGTGTTGCCGGGCTCGGTGTTGCTGCCGGGCTCGGCGGTGCTGCGGGTCGCGGTGACGGTGGTGCGGTGGCGGAGCTGATGATCGGGAGCACCGTGGTGGCGTCCGCCGGGAGCACCGTGGTGGCCGCCGCCGGGACCACCGGCAGCACGCTGGTGATGGAGGCGTCCGCCTGCGGTGCGGCCTCGGCCACGCGAGGGAACGTGGTCGTCTCGTCGTCCGCGGGTTCTTGCGCCCGATGCCTGCTCATCCGTGTCTCCGGCTCTTACTAACGCGGCACCGAAGCATGGCGCAGCAGCACCGATCCCTGGTACGCGGGAGCGACGATGTCCGTCTCGCGGGTGACGCTATATCCCAGCCCGTATGCGCGTACAGCGTCCCGGAAGGCCTGCACGCCGTGTGCCGCGTCGAGCGACGCCTGCATCCGGGCCGGGTCGCCGATCGCCGAGATCACGAATTCGGGGGAGTAGCGCCGCCCGTCGAGCAGCAGGGTGTTGCCGACGCACAGCACGGCGGTGGTGGTGACCACCCGTACGCCCATGATCGTCATGGCTTCGGCCCCGCCCGCCCACAGCGCGTTGACCACGGCCTGCACGTCCTGCTGGTGCACCACCAGGTCGTCCTGGGTGGCCCCGGTGGACAGGCCGTTGCCGCCGGGCGGCGCGTCGTCCATGCGTACGGTCAGGCCAGGGCCGTGCACCGCGGTGAGACCGGCGTCGGCCAGGTAGCCCTCGCCGCGGGCGCGCTCGGCCGACACTGGGCCGTCGCCGCCGGCCTGCGTGCCGGTCAGCGCGTCGATGTCGGCGCGCAGCCGGTTCACGTCCTGGACGGCCGCGCCGACCTCGACCTCTTTCTTTCCCACCAGTTGATCCAGCCGAACGCTGTTGTCCTCGCGTAGCGTGGTTCCCTGGGAGGTGGTCGCGCTCACGGTGAACAGCAGACCGGCGATCGCCGCGATCAGCGGCACGCCGAGGGTCCACCCGCTACGGCGCCGACCGGGTATGCGACTGAACCCGCGCCCGGCTCGGAGCACGGCTTTACGCCATGACGAGGTGCCGGATGTGTATTCCACCACTCCCCCTCCGTGCCAAAACGCGACGATCTGACTACGCTATCTGTCGAACATTATTCAGGCCCATGCTCGAGGTCATCGACCGGTGTGGGCAGGGCCCCTCCAGGAGACAACCGTGCCGAAGTCGCAGGTCCGCAAGAAGAAGATCTACACGCCGCCTACCGACGTGGTGCCCTCGGCGACCGCCGCGGACAAGAAGCCGAGCCCGATCTGGTTGCCGATCACCGCGGTCACTTTGATCGTTTTCGGTATCGCCTGGCTCGTCGTGTACTACCTGTCCGAGACGCTGTACCCGGTGCAGGGCTGGGGGTACTGGAACCTCGCTGTCGGCTTCGGCGCCATGGTCGGCGCGCTCGGTCTGCTCTCCAAGTGGCGCTGAGCTTCAGCGGCGCTCCACGATAGCTCGCGATCCGGGGTCGCGGCCTGAATGCGCGTGGGCGCACGGGCTGTGACCCCGGTTGCTGTCCGGAGCCGTCCGAGCCCGGGTGAGCTGCGGCTGCCCTAGGGTGATGGGCAGTCCTGTGCCTACCCTCACATTACTGAACGGTAACTAGGGCGTAGGCTGCGGTGGGATTTATACACAGGGCTGTTCCGACGCAGGGAGGCGTGGGTATGGGCGGCGTACAGATCGTCAGCACGGTCATCGCAGTCGCCGTGACCGCGGTCGCGGTGGCGCTGGTCGTGCGGGCGGTGCGGCAGATGCTCGCCGTGATCAGGCTGGGCCAGCCCGACCCCACCCGTACCAACGACCGGGGCACCCGGCTCGCCACCATGTTCAGGGAGACCTTCGGCCACACCCGGATGTTCAAGTGGTCCGTGGTCGGCGCCGCGCACTGGTTCGTGATGATCGGCTTCATCGTGCTGTCGACGCTGGTCGCGGGCGCCTACTTCGAGGTCGTCAACCCGGCCTGGGAGCTGCCGATCCTCGGCGGCTGGGACGTCTTCGCCTTCGTGACCGAGTGGATCGGCATCCTCGGCATCCCGGCGATCGTCGTGCTGATCGCGATCCGGTTGCGCCAGCGGCCCAGCCGCACCTCCAACTCGCGCTTCGCGGGCTCGACGATGTGGCAGGCCTACTTCGTCGAGTACGTGATCCTCGCGGTGCTGATCCTTGGCTTCGGAATCCGCGGGTTCAAGGTCGCCAACGACATGTTCCACCACCCGGCCTGGGCCACCCCGCTGTCGCACGCGCTCGGCGCGGTCCTGCCCGCCTGGCCGAACGCCATCACGATCACCGCGTTGGTCAAGATCCTGGTCTCCATGGCCTGGGCGATCACCATCGGCCTGAACGTGACCATGGGCGTGGCCTGGCACCGTTTCCTGGCCTTCTTCAACATCTACTACAAGCGCAACGCCGACGGCGCGCCCGCGCTCGGCGCGCTCAAGCCGATGACCTCGAACGGCGCCCCGATCGACCTCGAGGAGGCCGACCCGGAGAAGGACACCTTCGGCGTCTCCCAGGTCGAGCACTTCGGCTGGAAGGGCCTGCTGGACTTCTCCACCTGCACCGAGTGCGGTCGCTGCCAGTCGCAGTGCCCGGCCTGGAACACAGGCAAGCCGCTGTCGCCGAAGCTGATCGTGCTGTCGCTGCGCGACCACGCATACGCCAAGGCCCCCTACCTGCTGGCCGGTGGCGGCAAGGACCTGTCCGGCGAGGAGAAGGGCACCGCGGAGCAGCTGGCCGGGGTCAACGTGCTGGCGCTCGCCGAAGCCGAGCGGCCGCTCGTCGGGGGCGCGGCCGAGCTGGGCATCATCGATCCGGACGCGCTGTGGTCCTGCACCATGTGCGGCGCCTGCGTCGAGCAGTGCCCGGTCGACATCGAGCACATCGACCACATCGTCGACATGCGCCGCTACCAGGTGATGATCGAGTCGAGCTTCCCGTCCGAGGCCGGCGCGATGCTGCGCAACCTGGAGAACAAGGGCAACCCGTGGGGTGCGCCGCCCAACACCCGCGAGGACTGGACCAAGGGCCTGGACTTCGCCGTGCCGCGGGTCGGTGAGACCGACGAGTTCGAGTACCTGTTCTGGGTCGGCTGCGCCGGCGCGTTCGAGGACAAGGCCAAGAAGACCACCCGCGCCGTCGCGACGCTGCTCAATGAGGCCGGCGTGAAGTTCGCGATCCTCGGCAACAACGAGACCTGCACCGGCGACCCGGCCCGGCGGATCGGCAACGAGTTCGTCTACCAGATGCTCGCCCAGCAGAACGTGGAGACGATCAAAGAGTCGGGCGCGCTGAAGATCGTCGCGACCTGCCCGCACTGCTTCAACACCATCGGCAACGAGTACAAGGAGCTGGGTCTCGACGTCGAGGTGGTGCACCACACCGAGCTGCTGGCGCACCTGGTCAAGACCGGCAAGCTCACCCCGGTCGCACCGATCGACGGCGGGCTGACCTATCACGACCCGTGCTTCCTGGGCCGCCACAACCGCGTCTTCACCCCGCCGCGCGAAGTGCTCGGCGCCGCCATCGGCGCGGGCGCGACCACGGCGGCCGGGGGTGGCACCGGGATCATCGAGATGGGCCGGCGCGAGGAGCGCTCGTTCTGCTGCGGCGCCGGTGGCGCGCGCATGTGGATGGAGGAGCGCATCGGCAAGCGGATCAACGTCGAGCGCACCGAGGAGGCCCTGGCCACGGGCGCGAAGACGATCGCCGTCGGCTGCCCCTTCTGCTCCACGATGATCACCGACGGCGTCCGCGCCAAGGGCCAGGAAGAGGTCGAGGTCATCGACGTCGCCTCGGTCCTGCTCCGCTCCGTCAAACCCACCCCCGCCGCCTGATCCCGCCCGGCCGACAAGAGCTGGGTGTGGCCGGTGGGCGCACGGTGCGATCGGCCGCCGGTCGCACCCGTAAAGGAGCGTGGCATCGCGCAGCGATGTAGCGACGCGCGGGTGCGACCGGCTGAGAGGCCGATCGCCAGCGCCCGCGAAGGCGGGCGCCATGTCACAGCTAGAATCGGGCGCTGAGGTGATCTCGTCATCGACGCGTTGTCGGCAATCCTGCCCATTCTGTTCTTCGTGCTGCTCACGGTCGGCACTGCGTTCTTCGTCGCGGCGGAGTTCGCGCTGGTCACCGTCGACCGGGCGGAGATCGACCAGCGGGCGGACCGGGGCGAGCGTCCGGCCCGCACGGTGCGCCGCGCGCTGCGGGAACTGTCCTTCCAGCTCTCCGGCGCGCAGCTGGGCATCACGCTGACCGCGCTGCTCACCGGTTATCTGGCCGAGCCCGCGCTGCGGCCGCTGGTCGAGCCGCTGGGGGTGTCCGCCGGGCTGAGCCACGTGATCTCGCTCGGCATCGCGACCCTGTTCTCCATGCTCTTCGGCGAGCTGGTGCCGAAGAACGCCGCGCTGTCCCGGCCGATGCCGGTGGCGCTGCGCACGGCGGGGCCGATGCGGGTCTTCTCACGCATGTTCAAGCCGCTGATCTTCACGCTGAACGGCACCGCCAACTGGCTGGTACGCCGGATGGGCATCGAGCCGCAGGAGGAGCTGGCCAGCGCCCGCTCGCCCGAGGAGCTGGGCCTGCTGGCCGCGATCTCGGCGCAGGCCGGCGCGCTGCCCACGGACACCGCCCTGCTGCTGCAGCGCACGGTGCGCTTCGGCGACAAGCACGCGGCCGAGGCGATGACGCCGCGCATCGACGTGGTGGGCCTGGCCGGCTCGGCGACGGTCGCGGAGCTGTTCGAGGCCGCGCGGGAGACGGGACACAGCCGCTTCCCGGTGTACGAGCAGACGCTGGACACGGTCACCGGCGTGGTGTCGGTCAACGACGCGCTCGCGGTGCCGCCGGCCCGCCGCTCGCTGACCACGGTCGCCGCGGTGGCCCGCGAACCGGTGCTGGTGCCGGGCTCGCTCGACCTGGACAAGGTCGTCGCCGCGCTGCGGGCGGGCCGCTCCGACTTCGCCATCGTCGTCGACGAGTACGGCGGCACCGACGGTGTGGTCACCATCGAGGACCTGGTCGAGGAGCTGGTCGGGGAGATCGCCGACGAGCACGACACCGCCGAGGAGGAGGAGTCGGGCTCGATCGAGGTGACCGTGCCCGGCGGCGTGCGCACCTGGCTGGTCGACGGCATGCTGCGCGAGGACGAGCTGGACGAGCAGACCGGATTCCGGCTGCCCGAGGGCCCGTACGAGACGCTGGGCGGATACCTGATGGCGGAACTGGGCCGGATCCCGGTGGTGGGCGACGCCCTGGTCGCCAACGACTGGGAGTTCACCGTGGTGGAGATGGACCGGCACCGGGTCGAGCAGGTGCGGCTGGTCCAGCTGGCGGGTGACGACGATGACTGAACTGCTGATCACCGCGGCGCTGCTGCTGGGCAACGCGTTCTTCGTCGGCGCCGAGTTCGCGCTGATCGCCTCCCGGCGTACCGTCATCGAGCCGAAGGCGCAGACCTCGCGCCCCGCGGCCTGGGCGCTGTCGGCGATGAACCAGATCCCGCTGATGATCGCGGGTGCGCAGCTGGGCATCACGCTGTGCTCGCTGGCGCTGGGCGCGATCGCGGAGCCGGCGCTGGCCCACTTCATCGAGCCCGTGTTCCACGCGCTCGGCCTGCCCGAGAACATGCGGCACCCGATCGCCTTCGTGATCGCCCTGCTCATCGTGGTCTTCCTGCACACCGTGATCGGCGAGATGGTGCCGAAGAACATCACGCTGGCCGGGCCGGAGGCCAGCGTGCTCTGGCTGGGCCCGCCGCTGCTGGCGTTCTGCATCGCCACCAAGCCGCTGCTGGTGGCCATGAAGTGGGCCTCGCGCAAGGTGCTGCGGCTGTGGCGGGTCGAAGCCGCGGACGCGGTGAAGACCGTCTTCACCGCGGAGGAGCTGGCGGGCCTGGTCCAGCAGGCGCACACCGAGGGTCTGCTGGACCCGGAGCAGCACGCCCGGATCGCGGGCGCGCTGGCGCTGCACCAGCGCACCGCCGCGGACGCGCTGCGGCCGTGGTCGTCGGTCACCATCGTCACCGACGACACCTCCCCGGCCACGCTGGAGGTGCTGGCCACCCGCACCGGGCGGTCCCGCTTCCCGGTGGTGGCCCGCGGGACCCGGCGGGTGCTGGGCTTCGTGCACATCAAGGACGTGATCGGGCTGGCGGGCGCGAGCCGCCGCGAGCCGATCCCGGGCACCATCGTCCGGCCGCTGGCGATCGTGCCGCCGGACCGTTCGCTGGCCGAGCTGCTGCTGTCGATGCGCCGCGAGCGGCGGCACATCGTGCTGGTGAGCGAGGGCCAGCTGCCGTTGGGTGTGGTCACGCTCGATGATGTGCTCAACGCCATCATGGCCCCGGCGGTATGAACCCGTCCTTACGGAGCGTGACCGCGGCGGACGCCCGCGCTGGTCAGGCCTGCCGTCGGAGTGCCCCACGGATCGAGAATCGTGGGGCACGCTGAGTGACATCAGTGCAGCTCAGCGAAGTTGTCCCGCTTCCGGCTTGAAACCGGCTCACCTTCTTTCCTAGTGTTGGTGACCGTCTGGTGCGTACGCCGGGTCGTGACCCCTCGCGACCCCGCCCCGGACACCGCGCCCGGTTCCACCCCCGTGCTTCACCGGACGCGGTCGGCGGAAAAGGAGCTCCGGTGACCCCCCTCCGTACCGCGTCGCGCTCGTTCACTCGGGCGCTCGTGCTGATCGGCGCCCTGCTCGTGGGCCTTGCGCCGGCACTGCCCGCACATGCCGAGCCGACTCTCCCCGAGATCGAGGCGCAGATCGCCAAGGAGTGGAACCAGCTCGAGCCGCTGATCGAGGAGTACAACAAGGTCCACGGCGAGCTGAAGAAGCTGCAGAAGAAGGCGGCCACGCTGGACGCCAAGCTCCAGCCGCTGCGGATGACGGTCGAGACGACCCGGACCCGGGTCGGCGTGATCGCCGCCGAGTACTACAAGGGTGGCCGTAACACCGAGGTCAACGCGCTGCTGGGCAGCGGTTCGCCCCAGCAGTTCGCGGACCAGCTGATGATCCTCCAGCAGATCGCCCACGGCAAGCAGGAGCAGATCTCGGCGACGTCGGAGGCCAAGGCCAAGTTCGACGTCGAGAAGGCCGCGCTCGACAAGGCCATCACCGACCAGAAGGCCAAGGACGAGGAGATGGCCAAGAAGAAGCAGGCCATCGAGGCGGACATGAGCAAGCTGCAGGCGCTGCGCCTCAAGGCCTACGGCAGCGGCGCGCCCGGCGGCAGCTACAAGATCGGCTCGTTGTGCCCGGCGACCGCCATCGGCGGCAAGGGCCAGACCGCGGCGACCTGGGCCTGCAAGCAGATCGGCAAGAGCTACGTCTACGGAGCCGACGGGCCCGACACCTTCGACTGCTCCGGCCTGACCCAGTGGGCCTGGGCCAAGGCGGGCGTGGGCCTCTCCCACTACACCAAGGCGCAGTGGGGCGAGGGCACCCGGGTCAGCACGCCGCAGACCGGCGACCTGGTCTTCTTCTACCCCAACGACGGGCTCCACCACGTGGGCATGTACGTGGGCACGGTGAACGGCAGGCGGGTCATGGTGCACGCGCCGCACACCGGTGACGTGGTGCGCATGGCCTACATCGACACGATGCCGCTGGCTGGATACGTGCGTCCCAGCTGACCGACCCGGACGTGAAGAAGGGCTCCCCGCGGATCGCGGGGAGCCCTTCTTCACGTCACCGCGTCAGAAGCTGACCGCGGGCTTCAGCACCACGTCGGAGCGCAGCACGTACGCGATGCGCTGGCCGAACTGGATCTGCACGTACTGCTGCCCGCCCCGGATGACGGTGCCGTCACCGGGGGCCGACCAGTCGAACGTGGTGGCGCGGTAGTACTCCCCGGCGAGCACCGGCCCGGCCGCGTACCGCTGGCCCGCCGCGATCGTGTACTGCGCCAGCGGGCTGACCGCCTGCACCGGCACGCCGGCCGGGTAGGCCGCCGCCTCCGGGTAGGCCCGGCCGAACACCGGGATGCTCGCCAGGCCCGGCTTGGGCTCGACCACGAATCCGACGTTCCACAGCGGTCCCGCGTCGGCGTTGCGGAACCAGGCCTTCTGGCCGAGGTACCAGATCGCGGTCCACTCACCGGCCCGCTCGGCGACCGCGTACGTCTGGCCGGCCGAGGCCCGCGCGCAGTGGTCGCTGATCAGCATGGTGCTCGCCTTCGTGCCGCACCGGCCCGGGTCGCGCACCAGCGGTGCGGCCAGGTCGGGAGCCGAGCGCAGGATCACCGAGGAGCTGGCGCGCAGCGGGCACGGGTTGCTCGCCGCACCGGTGCAGCCGGTGAACGCGGGCTTGTTGGTGGCGAAGTCCGGGTTCATGGTGACCAGCCCGGCGTGGCCCGCCAGCGGCTCCGGCAGCCCCCGGAACGGGGCCTTGAGCAGGTCGAAGTAGTGCGACCAGTCCCAGTACGGGCCCGGGTCCCAGTGCATGCCGGCGACCGTGGAGGTGATGGTGCCGGGCACGTTGTCGTGGCCGATGATGTGCTTGCGGTCCAGCGGGATGCCCAGCCGCAGCGCCAGGTGCCGCACCAGCTTCGCCGAGGTGCGGTAGAGCGCCTCGGTGTACCAGCCGCCCTGCGCCGCGAAGCCCTCGTGCTCCAGGCCGATGGACTTGGCGTTGACGTACCAGTTGCCCGCGTGCCAGCCGACGTCCTTGGCCTTCACGTGCTGGGCGATGTGGCCGTCGACCGAGCGCAGTGAGTAGTGCCAGCTGACGTACGTCGGGTCGGCGACCAGCTTCAGGGTCGTCGCCCAGCTCGCCTCGGTGTCGTGGATGACGATGTACTCGATGCGCTGCGCCTGCGGCCGGTTGCCCTTGTCGTGGTTGCCGTAGTCGCCGTCGCCGAACGCCTCGTACGGGGCGGGCAGCGACTCGCACGAGATGTCGATCGGGCACTCGATGCCGTCGGGCCGGGCCAGTTTGCGCAGGCCGAGCCGGATCAGCCAGTCCTTGACCGGGGTCACCGACCGGGCGTTCAGGCTCAGTGCGTGCCCCTCGTCGGTGGTGCGGGCGACGCCGTCGCGCAGCGTCGCGTACACCTCGTCGGCGAACGCCGCCGCGGCCTGCTCGCTGTCCGCGCCGGAGTAGCGGGCCACCGCGCCGTACCAGGCCGCCGGGTCGGTGTCCGCGCCCTTCGGCGCGCCCAGTGCCTGCTGGTACGAGGCCAGCAGCGCGGCTCCGCCGCGGATGTTGGCGACCGGGTCGGTGCGCAGCGTCTCGGCGGACAGGCCGGTCAGCTCCGCCGCGGCCGGCAGCGTGTGCAGCGACGCCTCGGCCGGAGCCGGGGCGCCGTCGGGGTGCCCGACCGCCTGCGGGCGGCTGTCGTCGCCGCGGGCGTCCTCGGCGGGCACGGGGTCACCCGCGGTCTCCGGCTCGGCCGCGGGGGCCAGGGCGGCCACGTAGGCCGCGTCGGTGAGGTGCATCGGGCCGTAGCCGCCCGAGGTGCTGGGCGCGCCCGCGTTGGCGTCCCAGCGGGACTCCAGATAGGAGACGCCCAGCAGTACGTCCAGGGGCACGCCGAACTCCTGGGCGGCGGCCTGGTAGTCGGCCTGGCGGGTGGGTGGCGATGCGGCCTGGGCGGCCACCGGCGAAACGCCGGCGCCGAGTCCCAGGCCCACCGCGGTGAGCAGCGCCAGCCGGCGCAGGGGGAATCGGGGTGACACGTACGGCTCCCTTCGACTGTCCGATGCGGTCACCCTGCCCTCGGCCGTACGGTTAGTCAATAGTTACCGATACGCGTTGCAAACATGAAACTATTCTTCAGGCGGCTACGTGAGGCCGCGCCGGCTGCCGTTCTGGTAAATATGGGCAAATGGGATTCAAGCGGTGGCCCGCGATCATTGCCGGACTGGTGCTGCTGGCCGTGACCGTCACGGTCGTGGCGGTGTGGCTGTCCGGCGACGAGCCCGAGGCCCCCAGTGCCACGCCGCCTTCGCCGCCGGCCTTCCCGAGCCCCAGCGCCGCGGCCCCCAGCCCGTCCGCTCAGGTCACCCGCGAGGGCGTGGTGTTCGACTTCGCCGACGGTCTGGAGCGGGCCCGGGTGGTCGGCGCGGCGGCCGGGCCCCTGGCCGTGCGGGAGGAGAGCCAGACCGGCGGCGACGTCGCGCTCGTGCCGCGCGACGGTGACTTCGCGGTGCGCTTCCCCGGCCCCTGCGCGAGCTCCGACGACATGCAGTGCCCGCGGGCGATCCTCGACGCGGGCGCCGACGCGGCGCTCAACCCCCGCCTGCGGGCGTTCCGCTGGGGCGCCGCGGTGCTGATCGCCCCCGCCGAGACCAGCAAGGGCTCGAACGTGCTGCAGAAGGGCTACTCGCAATTCGGCACGCAGTTCAAGCTGCAGGTCGACGGCGCCAAGGGCAAGCCCTCCTGCGTCCTGGCCGGGCCGCAGCACGGAAAGAACGTCATCCACGTGGCGCAGGCCGCGCAGGGCGTCGCCGACGGGCGCTGGCACACCGTCGAGTGCGCGCGGGACGGGGCCGTGCTGCGCATCTGGGTGGACGGGGTGCCGCAGGGCACGGCCGCCGTGCCGGCCGACCTGAGCATCGAGAACGACGCCCCGCTGCGGATCGGCGGCAAGGGCGTGGCCCCCGGCAACGACCAGTTCCACGGCACGGTCGACGACCTGTTCGTCGCGATCGGATAGAACGCCTGGTGACACGCGACGGCATCGGCGGAATTGCGTTCTTGTAACGGTCTTGCCTAACGTGAATCCCTGTGTGTAGCCATAATCGGCCCCTCGACGCGGGGCTCCCCAGTGCACCACGCATACGCCGCGGCCTCATGACGGCCGCTGTCGTCCTCCTCGCCCTGCTCGCGCCCGCGGCGCAGGCCCACGCGGCGCCCACCCCGGCCGAGATCGAGAAACAGATCGACGAGCAGTGGGAAAAGCTCGAGCCGGTCATCGAAGAGCACAACGCCACCAAGCTCAAACTGGCCAAGCAGCGCAAGAAGGCCGACGAGCTGGCCGCGCAGCTCACGCCGCTGGAGCAGAAGGTGCAGGTCTCCCGGGCCCGCATCGGCGTGCTGGCCGACCAGCTCTACCGTGGCGGCACCCTGGCCCAGGTCAACGCCTTCCTGCGCAACGGCGACGCCGGCGTCATGGCGGAGCGGCTGCTCGTGCTCGACCAGCTGGCGCACGACAAGAAGGAACGCATCGCGGACACGCTGGCCGCGAAGTCGGCATTGGATGCCGTGAAGCAGCCGCTGGACGAGACGATCGCGCAGCTCACCAAGACCGAGGCCGAGCAGGCCGGCCGGTCCAAGGCCGTCGAGGCGGAGATCACGAAGCTGAACAAGCTGCGCCTGCAGGCGTACTCCAACGGTGGCGGCATCGGCGAGCTCGCTCCCGTCCCCTGCCCGACGGCGTATCCCGGCGGCTCCGCAGGCAAGGCGGTCCAGTTCGCCTGCCGCCAGATCGGCAAGATGTACGGCTGGGGCGACGCGGGCCCGAGCACCTTCGACTGCTCCGGCCTGACCAAGGCCGCCTGGGCCCAGGCCGGTGTCTCCCTGCCGCACAACGCGAGGTCCCAGCGCGCCAACGTCAAGTCCGTCAGCCGCGCCGACCTCAAGCCCGGGGACCTCGTCTTCTACTACAGCGACCTGCACCACGTCGGCATGTACGCCGGCAACGGCTGGATCGTCCACGCCTCACAGACCGGCAAACCGATCGCCATGCGCCGCATGGACGCGGCGCCCATCCACAGCTTCGGCCGCCCCGCCTGACCCCACCCCTGTCCCGCCCCGCCCCGCCGGGCATGGGCGGGTTCAGGGGGTGGGTCGGAGCATGGGCGGGTGGAGGAGGCGGGCGGGGCCGCGGCGGAAGAGCTGGGCCGGGCGGCCGCGTTCGGCGGCGATGCTGCGGCCCACCGGCTCGACGAACCCGGGGGTGCCGGTCACCTTGCGGTGGAAGTTACGCGGGTCGAGCCGGGCGTCCCAGACCGTCTCGTAGACCTCGCGCAGCTCCGTGATGGTGAACTCGGGTGGGCAGAACGCCGTCGCCAGCGGGGAGTACTCCAGCTTGGCGCGGGCGCGCTCGACGCCGTCGGCCAGGATGCGCGCGTGATCGAAGGCCAGCTCCCCGACGGGTAGCGCCGCCCAGGCCGCGCCTTCGGCATCGCTGCCCGCGACCGGGGCCGGCAGGTGCGGCAGCAGCGCGAGGTATGCCACGGTCACCACCCGCCCCCGCGGGTCCCGGCCGGGGGTGCCGTAGCTGGCCAGCTGTTCGAGGTGGCCCACCGGCGCGGTCAGCCCGGTCTCCTCCCGCAGTTCGCGTACCGCGGCCGCGTCGAGGTCCTCGTCGGGCAGCACGAAGCCGCCGGGCAGCGCCCAGGCCCCCCGGTAGGGCTCGATGCCCCGGCGCACCAGCAGGACCCGCAACTCGTTGCTCTGCACCGTCAGCACCACCAGGTCGGCTGTGACGGAGACGGAGCCGCCGGGGCTGGAGAAGTCGGCCATCTGATTTATCACCACCTTGACGAGAATGTATCACGACGCTTATCGTCAGCATGACGAAAAAGGGACCGGGGAATCCTCCAAAGGAGAACGATCACCATGGCTGACGTGTCCAGGCGCTTCTTCCTGCGCCACCTGCGCAGCACGCCGACGAACTGGGTGCGCCACAGCGTGCGCGGCCGGGCCAAGCGGGAGGGCATCGGCCTGGCCTTCTGGTATCGGCCGCTGACCGCGGTGCTCAGCGAGGTGCCGGTCGACGACCGCGAGCTGCCGCTGCTGTTCCACGCCCGCACCAGCGACTTCACGGACGTCACCGTGCAGGCCACGGTGACCTACCGGGTGGCCGATCCGGCCGTCGCGGTCGGCCGGCTCGACTTCTCGATCGACCCGTACCTGGGCAAGGCCCGCGCCCGGCCGCTGGACCAGATCGCGACCCTGCTGGCCGAGCTGGCCCAGCAGCCCGCGCTCGACCTGCTCACCCGGCTGCCGCTGGCCGAGGCGCTGAGCGAGGTCGCCGCGGTCCGCGAGGCGGTGTCGGCCGCGCTGGGCAACGAGCCGCGCCTGTCCGATCTGGGCGTGCAGGTGGTCAGCGCCCGGGTGGTGGCGATCCGGCCCGAGCCCGAGCTGGAGCGCGCGCTGCAGACCCCGACCCGGGAAGCGGTGCAGGTCGAGGCCGACCGGGCCACCTTCGCCCGCCGCGCGCAGGCCGTCGAGCAGGAGCGCGGCATCGCCGAGAACGAGCTCCAGAACAAGATCGAGCTGGCCCGGCGCGAGCAGCAGCTGGTCGAGCAGAACGGCGCCAACACCCGCCGCAAGGCCGAACTCGTCGCCTCCGCGCAGCTCGTCGAGGCGCAGGGACGCGCCGAGCGCGAGAAGCTGCTCAACGCCGCCGAGGCGGAGAAGGAGCAGCTGCTGGCCGAGGCCAGGGCGGCAGGCGTGCGCGCGCTCGGCGTCGCCCAGGGTGAGGCCGAGGCGGCCAAGCTCGCGGCATACCGGGACCTGCCGCCCGAGGTGCTGCGGGGCCTGGCGCTGCGCGAGCTGGCCGGTCAGCTGCCGGAGATCGGCCAGCTCACGGTCACCCCCGACGTCATCACCGGCCTGCTCTCCCGCTTCGGCGCGGGCTCGTCGGACCGATGACCGCCACGGCCGGGACGAGCGGAGCGGGTAGATGAACGAGCGGACCACGCGGCGCGGCGGAGCGCTCCGATGAGCGCGACACTCGCCCCGCGGGCGGTCGTGGTGTCCCGGCGCAGCGAGCTCGACGAACTGCTGGCCCGGCATGGCACCCGCGCCGCGGCGGCGTACTTCCTGAAGGAACGGGGAAGGGAGATCGCCGAGGTGGAGGCGCGGCACGCCGCGCAGGACGCGGCGCTGGCCACGGTCGGCGCCGCCCTGCCGGCGGACTGGCGGCGGGGGCAGGTGCACCGGGACGACCTGTCCCGGTTCCTGTTCGCGGCGGAGGACATCGTGGTCACGGTCGGGCAGGACGGCCTGGTCGCGAACGTGGCGAAGTATCTCGCCGGGCAGCCGGTGCTGGGCGTGAACCCCGAGCCCGACCGCAATCCCGGGGTGCTGGCCAGGTTCGCCGCCCGCGACCTGGCGGACCTGCTGCCGGCGGTGCTCGCCGGGCGCGCGCCCACCCAGTCGCGCGCGATGGCCGTGGCCACCCTCGACGACGGCCAGCAGCTCGCCGGCCTCAACGAGATCTACATCGGCCACCAGACCCACCAGTCGTCGCGATACGTCATCGCCACGCCGCAGGGGGAGCAGGAGCGGCACTCGTCGTCGGGCGTACTGGTGGGCACGGGCACGGGCGCCACCGGCTGGTGCGGGTCGGTCGCGCTGATGCGCGACCTGGCCGGCACCCTGCCCGGTCCGGACGCCTCCGAGCTGTGCTGGTTCGTCCGCGAGGCCTGGCCCTCGCCCGCCACCGGCGCGCGGCTCACCGCCGGCCGCGTCGGCCCGGGCCAGCGCCTCACCCTGACCAGCGAGAGCGAGCGCCTGGTCGCCTTCGCCGACGGTGTCGAAGCCGACCACCTGGTGATGGCCTGGGGCCAGCGCATCACCATCGCCACCGGCACCCGCCAACTCACCCTCGTCGTCCCCTGACGAGGCCGTCTGAAGTGCCGCGATGCGGTGAGCCGCCTCACAAAACCGTACGACCGATCGGTCTTTTTAATAGCCTGGCACCATGACCGGAACGGACGGGCGGCTGGCCCGCGGCGAGCGCACCCGCACCGCGGTGCTCGACGCCGCCGTGGCGCTGGCCAGCGAAGCAGGGCTCGACGGCCTGTCCCTCGGCCAGCTCGCCGAACGGCTGCACGTCAGCAAGTCCGGGCTCTTCGCGCACTGGTCCTCCAAGGAAGAGCTGCAGCTCGCGGCGATCGAGCATGCCCGCGACCAGTGGGCCCGCCGCGTCGTCGGCCCCGCCCTCGACCGGCCCCGCGGGGTGCGCCGCCTGTTCGCGCTGCACGAGTCCCGCCTGGCCTTCTACAGCGAGCGGGTGCTCCCCGGTGGCTGCTTCTTCGCCATCGCCGAGTTCGAGTCCACCGGCCGCACCGGCACGGTGCCCGACCGGCTCGCGGTGGTCCTCGCAGAGTGGATCACGCTGCTGGAACGCCTGGTCACCGAGGCCGTGGAGCTCGGCGAGCTGCCGCCTGACACGGTGCCCCGGCGGCTGGCCTTCGAGGTCGACGCGGCCGGCGTCGCGGCACTGCTGCACTCGCGCCTGCTGGCGCGCAGCCTCGACGACGCCCGCCAGGCCGTCCTCGCCCGCCTGCGCGGCCTCGCCACCGACCCCGACCTGCTGCCGTACGACTGAAAGGCCCGAGATGACCACCGCCACGCTCGACACCACCACCGGTACGGTCCGCCGGGCCGTCGTCCACATCGACGACCTCGACATCGTCGGCATCATGCACAACGCCCGCTACGCCCTGATCCTGGAGCGGGCCATGTCGGAGTTCTGGGCAGAGCACGGCTACGGCTTCCGGGACGGGGTGCCGAGCAGCCCGGACATGATCGCCGCGGTGCGCGAGTTCACCATCACCTACCACGCGCCCGTACGCGGCACCGGCCCGATCCTGGTCCAGTTCTGGCTGGAGAGCATGGGCGAGACCAGCGCCGTCTACGGCTTCCGCTTCCTGTCCGAGGACGGCGGCACCGTCTTCGCCGACGGCCGCCGGGTCATGGTGAAGATGGACCGCTCCGGCCGCCCCGCGGCGTGGACCACGCAGGGCCGCGAGATCGCGGGCAGCCTGCTGCGCTGAGTTTCGGGGAGGGGCGACGCGAGTGGTCCCCTTGCTGCGATCATTGCCGCGTGCGCCTCCCCTCGGCTGTACCCGCGCTGCTCGCTGCAGCCGCCGTCCTGCTGGCCGCATGCGGCGCGGAAGCAGACGAACCGGTCTTCGTGGCCGCATCCACCACCAGCGCCGCGGCGCCGGCCTCGACCGCGCCCTCGGTGCCGCCGAGCCCGTCGGGGTCACCGACCGCACCGCCGGGGCGGCCCGGCCAGACCAAGGCCGGGCTGCTGCCGCCGGTGGTCGACCACGGGCCGCGCACCGGCAACCTGGTCGCGCTCACCTTCGACGCGGACATGACCGACCGCATGCTCGCGCAGCTCAAGAACGGCAGCGTCAAGTCGTACGCCAACGTCCGGATCATCGAGATGCTGGAGCGCGAGCAGGTCCCGGCCACGTTCTTCCTGACCGGCAAGTGGGTGCAGCGCTACCCCGAGCTGACCGCGCGCCTCGCCGGCAACCCGCGCTTCGAGCTGGCCAACCACACCTACGGCCACCAGGCCTTCACCGCCGGGTGCTACGACCTGCCGCGCATTCCCCCGGCCGCGATGACCGAGGACGTCGCGAAGACCTTCAAGATCATTGAGCGGTACGGCGGACGCCAGACCCGCTACTTCCGCTTCCCCGGCCTGTGCCACGACCGGGCGGCGCTGCGCGCCATGTCCCCGCTGGGCCTGACCGTCGTCGACGGTGACGTCGTCAGCGGCGACCCGTTCGCCACCAGCTGGAAGCCGATCGTCAACGCGGTGCTCAAGAAGGTCAAGCCCGGCTCCGTGATCATCCTGCACGTCACCGAGGACAACGCCCGCCTCACCGACGAGGCACTGCCGCACATCCTGCAGGGGCTGGCCGAGCGGGGCCTCCAGCCGGCGACGCTGTCCGAGGTGCTCGCCGGCTGAACCGCTGCCCCCACGAGACCGGCGGCACCGCGTAGCCTCGCCGCATGGGGGCGTCGAGATGGGCGCGACGGTGCGCGGGTGTCCTGATCGGACTGTGTCCGGCCCTGGTGGCACTGCTGGTGAGCCGCTCGCAGTTCGGCAATTGCGCGCAGGCGTGGTATATGAGCGCCGCCTTCCTCGGCATCGTGCCGTGGTGCATCGTCTTCCTGGGCAGCGTATCCACGCTCTTCGAGACGGACTCGGCTAAGTCGCGTGACTTCGCGCTCGGCGCGACCGTCGGTGCGCTGGCCCTCGCGGCCGCGTTCGTCACCGGCTTCGCCAACGATGTCGCCCCGCCCGGTGTGCGGATCACCAGCTACTGCCACGATGGCTCCACGCCGGCGAGCCGGTGATTCCACGACCGTCAGGAAGGTGGTGACACAGGTGTCCGCGACAGCCGGGTTCCACTTTCTCGACCGCGCATACCTTCCCAGGCTGGTGGCCGCGGCCGAACTCGCGGCCGAACTCGACGCGCGATCGGACGTCACGTACCAGGACGTGATCGACGGCGGCCACGAACTGCCGGGTGACACGCTGCGGGCGGTCGGTCGGGAGGTCGCGGGCGACTACGGCTGGTCGGGTTACTGCATGGTCCACCTGCTGACGTACCTCGACGACCAGGGTGTGGACCTGTTCGCGTCGGAGTACGGGGCCGAGTGCGACGTCATCAACGCCTCGTACAGCCTGACGGTGTTGATGACGCCGGCGCACAAGGTGTTCCTGCCGCAGCTGGATCCCGCCGCGCGCGGCGATCGGGAGCTGCATCGGCACTTCGAGACCATGGCCTACGGGTTCGCGGAAGCCGCAACAGCCGCTCGGGACGGCCTGGAGATCCTGCGTGACGGGATAGCCGCGCTCGAAGAACACGAGATCCTCGTACTGCACGTGGGCTGACCGGGCTACCGTGCTCTCCTCGTACGCTGAACCCACTCACGGACAGGAGGCTGAGGTGGCCGAGACGACGGTGGCCGAGGTGATGGCCGAGCTGGCCGCGCTCGAGGACCCGAAGTTCCGCGAGGTGAACGCCAGGCACGGCGACGACCACGGCGTGAACCTCGGCAAGCTGCGTGAGCTCGCGAAGCGCCTGAAGACGCAGCAGGACCTCGCCTGCCGGCTCTGGGCGACCGGCGACAGCGCGGCGCGCCTGGTGGCGCTCCTGATCTGCCGCCCGAAGGCGTTCGGGCGCGACGAGCTGGACGCCATGCTGCGCGAGGCGCGCATCCCCAAGGTGCACGACTGGCTCGTCAACTACGTGGTGAAGAAGAACCCGCACGCCGAACAACTGCGCTTGGCCTGGTTCGCCGACCCGGATCCGGTGGTCGCGAGCGCCGGCTGGGCGCTGACCACCGAGCGCGTCGCGAAGAAGCCCGAAGGCCTCGACCTCGCCGGGCTGCTCGACGTGATCGAGGCGGAGATGAAGGACGCCCCGGACCGCCTGCAGTGGGCGATGAACCACTGCCTGGCCCAGATCGGGATCGACCACGCCGAGCACCGCGCCCGTGCCATCGACATCGGCGAGCGCCTCGAAGTGCTCAAGGACTACCCGACGCCGCCGAACTGCACGTCCCCGTTCGCGCCCATCTGGATCACCGAGCTGGTGCGCCGACAGCAGGAGAAGTAGCAGCCCGGCTATCCGCGGACTGAGCCCGGCTCCCCGTTGCCGTCCGGGCTCGGTTCGGGCTTCGTGTACAGGATCTCGCGGACCTGCTCCGCGGCGCGGAAGATGCTCTCGCTGATGAAGTCGCTGAAGCGGGCGATGTTCTCGAGGCGGACGGTGGCAGGGCTGCCGGGGCCGAGGACGCCGACGCCTTTGCGCGCGGTCTCGGCGACCTGGGCGATGCCGCGGGCGCTGGCGATCGTCGACTGGTACCAGACGTCGTCGTCGACGAAGTAGCGCTCGCGGCGGCGGTCGTCGCGTTGCCGGCGGATGAGGCCCTGCTCTTCGAGGAACGCGATCGCCTTGGACACCGACGCCGGGCTTACCTGAAGGTGCTGGACGAGTTCGGACGCGGTGAGGCTGCCCGCGTCGGCGATGAACAGGCAGGTCAGCACCCGGGCCATCATCTTGGGCAGGCCCTGTTGCATCAGCAGGGTGGTGAACGCCTCCTCGTACTCGCGCACGGCCTCGTCGTCGCGCCCGTGCCCCTGCGTGACCGCGCCCTGTCCTCGGGGCAGGGTGGTCCTGCGCCGGTGGGCGCGCCGCTCGGTGGCCCGGTGGGCCAGATCGGCGCGGTAGGCGGTGGGGCCGCCGTTGCGCATCACCTCGCGCGTGATCGTCGAGGTGGGCCGGTCGAGACGCCGAGCGACCTCCGCATAGGCGAGGCCGTCGGCCAGTCCCAGCGCGATCTGCTGACGTTCCTGCTGGGTGAGTCTGCCTCCCGGCACCGTGATCTCCCTTCGTGTCTCCTGGTGCCGCCATCGTAGCGTTCGCGGACAGTCCAATGCAACGTTCGCGCCCGCTCCATTGCGTTAGCGTCAGGCCTGTTGCAACGATTTCTCGGCTTTCACCTGCGACTACAACGTCTATTCGCAACGACCTTGTTGCGATAGTAGCGAACGCAACGTAGCGTTTCCGACATCAGAAACAACAGTCAAGCACTGGAGAACACGATGCAGAAGTTCGACACCCCCGCCACGATCTCCGCCGTCCTGGACATCCCCGCCGGGCGCATCCAGTTCATCGCCGCCGACCGGGCCGACACCATCGTCGAGGTCCTGCCGGCCAACGCCGCCAAGAGCCGCGACGTGACGGCCGCCGAGCAGACCACGGTCGCATTCGACGACGGCGTCCTGCGGATCACGGCCCCGGCGGAGAAGAACCAGATCCTCGGCCCGTCCGGAGCCGTCGCGGTCACGGTCCGGCTGCCCGCCGGTTCCCGCGTCGAGGCGAAGGCCTCCGCCGTCGAGTTCCGCGGCGTCGGGCGGCTCGGCGACGTCGCCTGCGAAGGCGCGCACGGCCTGGTCAAGATCGACGAAGCCGCGAGCGTACGCGTGGCCGCCCACGCCGGCGACGTCACGGTCGGCCGACTCACCGGCCCGGCGGACATCAGCACCCAGCAGGGCGACATCACCATCGCCGAGGCCGGCTCCGGCACGGTCGTGCTGCGCACCCGCATGGGCGACGTGACGGTCGGCGCCGCCGCCGGAGTCTCCGCCTCCCTGGACGCCGGCACCACCTACGGCCGGATCCACAACGCGCTGAAGAACACCGAAGGCACGGCCCGCCTGAACATCCACGCGACCACCGACCACGGCGACATCACCGCCCGCAGCCTGTGAAGAAGGAGCCCGTCATGAACAGCAACTCCTCAACCGATACGAAGTGGACCGGCATGGTGCCGGTCGACGACACGGCCCTGGCCGTCACCGACACCGGTGGACCCGGCGTCCCCGTGCTCTACCTCAACGGCCAGTTCGCCACCCAGGGGTACTGGCGGCGGGTCATCGCCGAACTGGGGCCCGGATGGCGGCACATCACCTACGACGAGCGGGCCCGCGGCCGGAAGTCGAAGCGTTCGGCGGACTACTCCTTCGAAGCCGCCATCCGCGACGTCGACGCCGTGCTCGCGGCCCGGGGTGTGCACCGGGCGCTGCTGGTGGGCTGGTCCTACGGGGCGTTCGTCGGGGCACACTGGGCCAGCCGGAATCCGGACCGCACCCTGGGCGCGGTCCTGGTCGACGGCGCGTTCCCGTACGACTGGCTCGACGAGGCCATGGAGCAGCGGATCCGCAAGATGTTCCAGCGGATGGGCTGGTTCACGCCGCTGCTGCGCCCGACCGGCCTGGTCCCGCGGATGACCGCCGCACAGCAGGCCGACAGCAACATCGAGATCGGCCGGATCTCCCGTGAGCGGGAGCTGGGCCCGGTGCTGGACGCCATCACCGTCCCGGCCCGGTACGTGGTCGCCTCGGGAACGTCCCTCGGCAGCCGCGGCGACGAGCAGGAACGGATCCGCGCCGGCCTCGACGCGGTGGTCGCCCGCAACCAGCACATCAAGATCAGTGCGAAGGTCGCCAGCAACCACGGGGCGATCCTGCGTAAGGACTTCCGTGCCATCGCGGAGGCCGTACGCGAGGTCGCCGCCCTCGACCGGCACTGAAGACCGGACCGGCAGACCGGCGATCGATAGTCGAAAAGGCCTGGCCGAGACTCGTGTCTCGCCAGGCCTTTCGCGTGGAACGCGAGTTCGGCCGCTACCGCGCGGACTCGTGGCCGCAGATCATTGTCAACGATGAGGGGCGGTCCGATGAGTGTCGACCAGAAGCGTGGCCGGGCGCCGTCCCGCAGCGACGGTCAGAGCTAGCCGTGCTTCCGGCCGGGCAAAGATGCCCCTCGGAGAAACGCCTCGTACGAATCACGGGCATCGTCGTCGATCGTCGGTCGGACATTGCTGTAGCGAGTGTCGGCGCGGTCCCGGTGCGGCCCGGAGAGCCAGTACTCCTCGAAGGTTTCGACGTCGTAGAAGTTCGCGTCAGCCATGCCCTGCCAGCGGCGGAGGGTTTTGTCGTGCCAGTGGGCAGTCCTCCAGCTCTTGCTGAAGCGCACGACGCTGATCCAGCAGGGTCCCCTGTCAGTGTTGTGGCCCGTCTTCAACTGAATGAACATCACCCGCTCTGCCATGCCGGCCATCCTGGCAGCAGAGGCTGATGGCACGCAGCCCCATTCCGCGGGGGCGGTGCCGGGCGACGCGATCTGATCGCGTTCCATCGGGAGTAAGCCCGCGATGGCTCCGAGGGTGAGTTCTGCCCGCTGGGGAACCTTTGCCGACGACGCTCCGGATCCGATGGAGGGGCTGACGCCAGCTATTGGCGACCTTCTGCCCGGTGCAGCCTGGCTTGGAGGGCCTCTTGTCTGCCGACCAACTCCTCGACGTTTCGCCGGTGCCGGGGAGCCTCCTTGGCTGCCGTCCGGAAGCCGTCGACGACGGAATAGGCGAAGAAGGCACCCGCGACCGGGACGAAGCCGTACCAGAACGCGCGTGGCGGATCGAATAAAAGCCACGAGGCCAGCGTGAGCACACCGATCACGACCACCATGCACGATGTGAGGCAACCGTCGAACCGCGACGGCGGATCGAGCGCTCGTTGCGCCCAGCGCAACCTGCGGCGCAGGTCCACCGGCTCGGGCGTCCAGAGCGCCACACCGTATGCGCGCAGGAAGTCCGGATCGAGTGCCCGGCCGGCGGCCTGGCCGCTCTCATCGGCAGGCCAGCCGAACGTCGCGTAGGCCTCGACTTCGGCCCGTGTTGCCCGGCGCCTTCCGTGCGCTTTGGCGGCCTTGCGTGATGCGGCGAACCGTGCCAGCTCCGCCAGCCAGGCGGTCCTGCTGGCTTCGAGTAGGTCAACGGCGTTGGTCAGTCGGGTCGATGGGTCGACGGAGTCGGCGTGACGGTCCAGATGGCCGAGGGTGCCCATCAGGCCGAATGGCGCGTACCTGCGCACGCAGCGTAGGAGGGCCGCCTCCCGTTCGGCCGGAGTGCGCGACGTGTCGCGGACCAGTCGGGCTTCGCCTGTGAAGGACATCCGGCGATTATGAGTACTTCGAAGTCGCGTCTGACACCTACCCCGATCTGGTCGGCAGTCCGGACGACCGATCGTCGACCAGGATTCTCGGCCGCAACTGTGCGATGGATCCGCTGACGTGGATGGCGTCGAGGACGGGCACGACCAGGGCGACGGGCGCAGCGGGCACGTCAGCTGGACAGAGATCGCGAGAAATAGAGAAGCCTGGCTGGGACTCGCGTCCTACCAGGCTTTTCTACGTGGAGCGGGTGAAGGGAATCGAACCCTCACTGTCAGCTTGGGAAGCTGATGTTCTGCCATTGAACTACACCCGCGAGCGGCCACCACTGTACCTGACGTCACGGGTCGCGTGCACGTAGGTAACCGCGGCGGTTCACCGCTGTCCTCCTTCACGCAGCCACGAGCTGGAGGAACGGTTTGCGGGGCCGACGCTCGTGGGCCGGCCCGTTCCGGCCTGCCGCCGGGTCGCGCCAGGTGTTCGGGTATGCGCCCGCCTCGTGCCGGTGCAGCAGCGCCGACTCGACGGTGAGTTCGTACAGCCGCCAGTCGACGGTGGGCGCGGCCCGGTGCTGGCGGACGAGGTGCTCGATGGTGGCGAGGCTGGTGACAGGGCGGGCGCGGCCGCTGACGTATGCCTCGACGTCGCTGTCCTCGGCGGGGAAGGCGTGCAGGGCGTAGCGCCCGTCGCGTTCGAGGTCGCGCCGCTTCGGTGAGTCGATCACGAAGCAGTAGAGACCCTCGTCGGTGACGATGGGGGAGACGGGGTGCACCCGCGGCCCGCCGTCGGCCCGTACGGTCGCCAGGTAGCCCATGCCCGGCCCGTACTGATGCAGCAGGGCGCGGATCGACGAGGCCAGCCACGGCGTGGCGGCGGCGAATTCGGTCCAGGTAGCCATGAGCGGGACTTTATCGAACACATGTTCGAGATCGCTATCGAGACACGCGGTGCGTCCCCCATCGGGTGATCGTCGGCCGAAGAAGCCCTCGTGGACTGCGTCGACGCGGAAAATTCCGGCCGTTCGGCCGGGCCCGGGGCGGCGAAGGGAGCCGCCTCCGGGGGCGGAAGGTAGGCTCCCTGCGTGTTGCTATCCGACCGGGACCTCGTGGCCGAGATCAAGTCCGGCCAGCTGGAGCTGGAGCCGTTCGAGCCGAGCCTGGTGCAGCCGTCGAGCATCGACGTCCGGCTGGACCGCCTGTTCCGGGTGTTCAACAACCACCTGTACACGCACATCGACCCTGCGGAGCAGCAAGACGACCTGACGACCCTGGTCGAGGTGCAGGACGGGCAGCCGTTCGTGCTGCACCCGGGTGAGTTCGTGCTCGCCTCGACGCTCGAGGTGGTCACCCTGGGCAACCAGCTCGCGGCGCGGCTGGAGGGCAAGTCGAGCCTGGGCCGGCTGGGGCTGCTGACGCACTCGACGGCGGGCTTCATCGACCCGGGCTTCTCCGGGCACGTGACGCTGGAGTTGTCCAATGTGGCGACGCTGCCGATCCGGCTGTGGCCGGGGATGAAGATCGGGCAGCTCTGCGTGCTGCGGCTGTCGTCGGAGGCCGAGCACCCGTACGGGTCCAGCGTGAACGGCTCGCGGTATCAGGGCCAGCGCGGCCCCACGGCGTCGCGCTCGTACCTCAACTGGCGGACCTGGCCGACGGCCTGACCTCGGCTGTCGCCCGCGGATCGGCGGGAGATCGGCTGCACGCTGCCCGTTTCCAAAACGGGCCAAACAGTTTCTGAAAAATCGTGAAAGAGCGTCTCGTCCGACCGTACAGAATACGATCCGCCGACGAGACAATCTGAGCGGTGTAACGAAGTTGATCAGGCATGCTGGTTGCCGTACGCATACCACTTGCCCTGTCGGGCGGACGCCCGCTAAGCCCTGGATTCCGCGCCGGACTCGGCGCGGCCTTCGTGCTGCTCTTGTTGATCAGCGCGGTCGAGCTGGCCGACGGCCGGGAGGCCCGCTTCGTCGGCCTGATGGCGACGGTGCCGTTCCTCGCCGCGGTGTTCGCGCCGTGGCAGGCCGTGCTGGTCGCCGGCGGTGTCGCGACGGCGGTGGGCACGGTCTTCGCCTTCTTCGGCATGAGCCAGGACGATCTCTCCGCGTTCATCAACGTGATCGGCATCGGTCTGGCGACCGGCATCGCGGCGCTGGTGGCGGTGGTCCGCCAGCGGCAGGCCGAGCGCATCGCCGAGCTGGCCAAGCTCGCCACCATCGCCCAGCAGGCGGTGCTGCGCCCGCTGGGCCCGAAGGTGGGCACGCTGGCGGTGGCGGGGCGGTACATCTCCGCGACCGCCGCCGCCGACATCGGCGGCGACCTGTACGAGGCGCTGGACACCCCGTACGGCGTGCGCATGATCATCGGCGATGTGCGGGGCAAGGGTCTGGACGCGGTGCGCACGGCGAGCATCGTGCTGGGCTCGTACCGCCATGTCGCCTTCGAACGGGCCGACCTGCGCGCCATCGTCGCCGACCTGGACCGGGCCGTGGCCCGCAGCGTGGGCGACGAGGACTTCGTCACGGCCTGCCTGGTGGAGGAGCGCGGCGGCACGCTGACCATCGTCAACTGCGGCCACCCCGCGCCGATCCTTCTCCGGCGCGGCGAGGTGATCACCCTTGATCCGCCGTCGCCGGCGCCGCCGCTGGGCTTCATGCCGGTGGTGCGCAGCCGCGTGGAGCGGCTGGAGCCGGGAGACCGGTTGCTGCTGCTGACCGACGGCCTGGCCGAGGCGCGGCGGGACGGCGAGTTCTTCCCGATCACCGAGCGGGCCTGGAAGCTGCTCGGCCACGGCACCGTGGGCGACGGCCTGGCCTCGGTCGAGTCGGCGCTGATGGAGTGGGTGCACAACCGGCTCGACGACGACATCGCGCTGATCCTGATGGAGTACGCGGGCCCGTCGCAGCCCACCCTGGCGCCGGTGCCCAGCTGGGAACTCGGCGCGACGAACTAGGCGACCGAGGTGGACCGGCTGCGGCGGACCGCGAGGGTCAACGCGGGCAGCGCGCTCGGCGCCCGGTGGCGGCCGATGTAGCGGACCGGGTAGCGCGGCTCGAACATCAGCTTGCGCAGGTTCTCGATCATCTTTTCTTCCTCCCCCTGTGGCGGGCGGGGCGAGGGTGCCCGCGCGTCACCCGGAAGAACGACGTCGATGCGGAAAGGTTGCGCGACGCGGTGTGGTGACTTGCTTATGTCCGTTTTGAGGACTATGTCCGACCGGGTCGAGCCGGGAGATTTCACCTGGGTGTGATGTGAACTTCTCGGCAGTTCGCTTGCCGATGGTTACTGACGAGTAATACAGTCGGACTTACTGGTCGGTAACTGAATGCGCTGAGGGCGGGAAGAATGAGCCACTACCAGAGCAACTTGCGGGATCTTGAGTTCAACCTGTTCGAGGTCTTCGACACGCCCTTCGGCGAGGGTCACTTCGCCGACATCGACGCGGACACCGCGCGCAGCGTGCTGAGCGAGATCGATCGCATGGCCCGCGTCGACCTGGCGGCGAGCTACGCCGACGCCGACCGCAACCCGCCGGTCTACGACCCGGCGAACTACACCGTGACCATGCCGGAGAGCTTCAAGCAGTCCTTCAAGACCTGGATGGACTCGGAGTTCTGGCGCCTGGACCTGCCGCCCGCCCTCGGCGGCAGCTCCGCCCCGCGCACCCTGACCTGGGCGTTCGCCGAGCTGGTGCTGGGCTCGAACGCACCGGTCTGGATGTTCGGCTCCGGCCCGTCGTTCGCCCACGTGCTCTTCCTGGAGGGCACCGACGAGCAGAAGAAGTGGGCCGAGCTGTTCGTCGACAAGAAGTGGGGCTCGACGATGGTGCTCACCGAGCCCGACGCGGGCTCGGACGTCGGGGCCGGCCGCACCAAGGCGGTCAAGCAGGAGGACGGCTCCTGGCACATCGAGGGCGTGAAGCGCTTCATCACCTCGGCCGAGCACGACATGTCCGACAACATCATCCACTACGTGCTTGCTCGCCCCGAGGGCCACGCTGCGGGCACCAAGGGCCTGTCGCTGTTCGTGGTGCCGAAGTTCCACTTCGAGGCCGAGACCGGCGAGCTGGGCGAGCGCAACGGCGTCTTCGTCACCAACGTCGAGCACAAGATGGGCATCAAGGTCTCCACGACCTGCGAGACCACCTTCGGCGGCCACGGCGTCCCGGCCAAGGGCTGGCTCGTCGGCGAGGTGCACGAGGGCATCCGGCAGATGTTCCTGATCATCGAGAACGCCCGGATGATGGTCGGCACGAAGGCCATCGCGACGCTGTCGACCGGCTACCTCAACGCGCTCGCCTATGCCAAGGAGCGGGTGCAGGGCGCCGACCTGCTGAGGTCGACGGACAAGACCGCGCCGCGGGTGGCCATCACCAACCACCCGGACGTGCGCCGCTCGCTGCTGCTGCAGAAGTCGTACGCCGAGGGCCTGCGTGCCCTGGTCGCGTACACCGCGTACTGGCAGGACCGGGTCGCCATGGCCACGGCCGCGGGCGACGAGAAGGCCGCCAAGCGGGCCTCGGCGATCAACGACTTCCTGCTGCCGCTGGTCAAGGGCTGCGGTTCCGAGCGCGCGTTCGAGCTGCTCGGCTCCGAGTCGCTGCAGACCTTCGGCGGGTCCGGCTTCCTGCAGGACTACCCGCTGGAGCAGTACGTCCGCGACGCGAAGATCGACTCCCTGTACGAGGGCACCACCGCGATCCAGAGCCTCGACCTGGTGTTCCGCAAGATCGTGCGGGACAACGGCCGGGCCCTGATGTCAGTCGCCGGCGAGATCCAGGAGTTCCTCACCAACGAGTCCGGCAACGGCCAGCTCAAGGAGGAGCGCGCGTCGCTGGCCGCCGCGCTCGGCGACGTGCAGGCCATGCTGGGCACCTTCACCGGCTGGCTGGCCGAGTCGCAGGGTGACGACCCGCGCTCGCTGTACAAGGTCGGCCTGCACTCGCGCCGCCTGCTGCTCGCCATCGGCGACCTGGTCGTCGGCTGGCTGCTGCTGCGCCGCGCCGAGGTCGCGCTGCGCAAGCTGTCCGGTGAGCCGGGCACCGACCAGGCGTTCTACACCGGTGTCGTGGCCACCGCGCGCTTCTTCTCGCGCGAGGTGCTGCCGCGGCTGGGCTCCGACCGGCGCATCGTCGAGCTGGCCACGCTCGACGCGATGGACCTGGACGAGGCCTCCTTCTGACCCCACGGGGTGCGGCTCCGGCCGCGCCCCGCACCCATCCCACGAATAGGTGAACGGCGCCCCTCGCCACGCGGCAAGCGTGCGGGGGCGCCGTTCCCGTGGGCGGGGTCGGCCGGGTGCCGGGTTGTTATCGCCGAAGTTGGGATGCGCAACCGCGCCGCTTGCGGCAAGCTGGGCACATGGCTCCGCTGACCGGCGCCGCAACGCGCCCACGCACTCTGGTGCTGCTGCGTCACGCCAAGGCCGACCGTCCGGCCGGCATCGCCGACACCGATCGCCCGCTCACCGACCGCGGGCACGCCGACGCAGCCGCGGCCGGCGCCTGGATGGTCAACCATGGCTACGTGCCCGACCTCGTGCTCTGCTCCCCGGCCCGGCGCACCCGCCAGACCTGGCACGGGGTCGCGGTCGCGCTGGCGGGCGCCGGGTCGCCGGTGGTCCGCTACGAGCGTTCGCTGTACGAGGGCGCGCCCGCCGAACTGCTCGCCCTCATCCGGTCCGTGGAACCCGAGTTCCGCACGGTCCTGATCATCGGGCACAACCCGACCATCTCCCAGCTGTCCGAGCAGCTCGACACGGGCGGCGGCGAGGTCGACTCCGACGGTCTGCGCACCTGCGGCATAGCCGTCCACCAGCCCGAAGCCGACTGGCCCGACACCGACACCGCCAAACTCGTCGCCGCCCACACCGCCCGCGCCTGACCGCACGCCCGCGCCCGCCGCGCTCCTGGCCGTAACTCTTAAAGAGTTGCGGCCTCAGGAGCTGGGTGAAGGCGCGACTCTTAAGAGTTGCGGCAGCGTGGGGGCACGCCTTCGCGTCCGGGCGGGGTGGCGGGGTGGGTCAGGCGAAGAGGGCGAAGTAGATGGCGATGTGGTGGCAGATGGCGGCGACCAGGGTGCAGGCGTGGAAGAACTCGTGGTGGCCGAAGACGGTGGGCCAGGGGTTGGGGCGGCGGAGCGCGTAGAAGACGGCGCCGACGCTGTAGGTCAGGCCGCCGATCACGAGCAGGACCAGCGCGGTCACGCCGCCGTTGTGCAGGATGTCGGGCAGCACGGCCACCGCGACCCAGCCCAGGGCGAGGTAGAGCGGCGCGGACACCCAGCGTGGCGCGTGCGGCCAGATCAGCGACATCGCCGCGCCGCCCAGCGCGCCCGCCCAGACCAGCGCCAGCAGCAGCGCGGCCTTCCCCGACGGCAGCAGGAGCAGGCAGAACGGGGTGTACGTGCCCGCGATGAAGATGAAGATCATGGCGTGGTCGAGCCGCCGCATGGTCTGGTAGCCGCGTTCGCTCCAGACCCGCCGGTGGTAGAGCCCGCTGACGCCGAACAGCCCGCACACGGTCAGGCTGTAGACCGCCACGCTGATCACGGGCGTGCCACCGGGCCGGAACGCGGCGATGGACACCAGGACGACGCCGCACACCAGGGCGACGAAGAAGGCGTACGCGTGCAGCCAGCCGCGCATCCGCGGCTTGCCGATGTCGACGGGGCGCAGACGTTGCGGGGTGGCCGTGCCAGTCATGCCCCCTAGGCTACGGCACCGTAGGTTACTGGCGCGTAGCCTCCGGGAGTGAGGCCGGTAACATCTGCGTCGTGCTGGTCAGAAGGTACGGCTGGGACGGCTTGCTGCTGGAGGTCGACGACCCGGCAGCGTGGTTCCGCGCGCTACGGGCGGCCCGCGAACGCGGCGCGCTGAGCTGCGAGGAGATCGTGCCCGCGGCCCGCACCGTGCTGCTGCGCGGGGTGCTGGGCGAGCCGCGCTGGGCCGACCTCGCGCCCGCCGCCGCGCCGCCCGCGCCGCCGCAGCGCGTGGACGTGCCGGTGCACTGGGACGGGCCCGACCACGACGCCGTCGCGGCGGCCTGGCAGACCGACCCGGCCCGGGTGCTCCGGGAGACCGTGTTCACGGTCGCGTTCTGCGGGTTCGCGCCCGGGTTCGGCTACCTGACCGGGCTGCCCGAGCGGCGCTGGCTGCCTCGGCTGGCCAGCCCGCGAACGCGGGTGCCGGCGGGGTCCGTCGCGCTCGCGGGGCCGTACGCCGGAATCTATCCGCGCAGCTCGCCCGGCGGCTGGCAGCTGGTCGGCCGCACCGAGGCGGTCCTGTTCGATCTCGACCGGGACCCGCCCGCGCTGCTCGCGCCGGGCACGCTCGTGAGGTTCACCGATGCTTGAGGTGCTGGCTCCAGGCCCGCTGGCGACCGTGCAGGACCTGGGCCGGGTCGGTTACGCGGAACTCGGGGTGACGCGGTCCGGCGCCCTCGACGCCGGCGCGCTGCGGCTGGCCAACCGGCTCGTCGGCAACCCGGAGAGCGACGCCGGGATCGAGTTCACGTACGGCGGCGCGACCCTGCGGGCGCACACGTCCGTCTGGTGCGCGCTCACCGGCGCGCCCGCACCCCTGTCGGTCGACGGCCGGCCGGCGCCCTACGGGGTCGCGTTCGGGCTCCCCGCGGGCGCACGCCTGGAGATCGGACTCCCGCGCCACGGCATCCGCAGCTACCTCGCCGTGTCGGGCGGCGTCGCGGTCCCGCCGGTGCTCGGCTCCCGCAGCACCGACACGCTCTCCGGCATCGGCCCCGATCCGCTGCGGTCAGGTCGGGTCCTGCCGGTCGGGCCCGTACCGATCGGGGCGGGCGGATACGGGGTCGACTTCGTTCCGGCGAGCGCGCCGGGAGAGGAGATCCGGCTGCGGGTGCGGCTCGGGCCACGCGGCGACTGGTTCAGCGATGCCGGTGAGCTGCTGCGACATGCGTACACGGTGGGCCAGGGTGACCGGATCGGGGTGCGGTTGGACGGGCCGCCGCTGGCCCGAGCCGTCTCCGGCGAGCTGCCCAGCGAAGGGCTGCTGGCCGGGGCGATCCAGGTCCCCGGCGACGGGCGGCCGCTGGTGTTCCTCGCCGACCACCCGACCACCGGCGGCTACCCGGTCGTCGGGGTGGTCCACCCCGCCGATCTCGGGCTGCTCGCGCAGGCCCGTCCAGGCACTAGGGTGTTCTTCCATGGATCTCAACGCTGATCTCGGTGAGGGTTTCGGCCGCTGGGAGCTCGGTGACGACGAGGCCCTGCTCGACGTGGTGACCAGCGCCAACGTCGCGTGCGGCTTCCACGCCGGGGACGCCGCGACGATGCGCCGCACCTGCGAGCTGGCCGCCCGCCAGGGGGTGGCCGTGGGCGCGCAGGTCGGCTACCGCGATCTGGCCGGCTTCGGCCGCAGATTCATCGAGTACGAGCTCGACCAGCTACGCGACGAGATCATCTACCAGGTCGGGGCACTGCAGGCGCTGGCCGCGACCCAGGGCGCCCGGGTGCGGTACCTCAAACCGCACGGCGCGCTCTACCACGCGACCGCGCACATCGACGCGATCGTCGAGGCGGCGCTGGCCACCGGGCTGCCGGTGCTGTGCGCGCCCGGCTCACCGCTCGCGACGGCGGCCGGGGACGCGGTCGTGCCG
Organism: Catellatospora paridis; assembly: GCF_009720365.1. GTDB lineage: Bacteria > Actinomycetota > Actinomycetes > Mycobacteriales > Micromonosporaceae > Catellatospora > Catellatospora paridis. Next base: position 39,558 of record NZ_ML769328.1, read on the forward strand.
GTCTACGCGGAGGGGTTCGCCGACCGCGCCTACCGGGCCGACGGCACCCTGCTCCCGCGCAGCAAGCCCGGCGCGGTCATCACCGACCAGGAGGAGGTGGTGGCCCGCGCGCTGCTGATGGCGGTGGACCAGCGTGTCATCGCGCTGGACGGCACCGTGCTGCCGCACGCCGTGGACTCCATCTGCCTGCACGGCGACACCCCCGGCGCGGTCGCCCTGGCCCGCGCCGTCCGCGAGGCCCTCCAGTACGCCGACGTCCCCCTCCGCCCCTTCCTCGCCTGACCGCCGGGTCAGGAGTCGAGGCCGCGGAGGATGAGGGGAAGCCGGTCGGGGCCGTCCGGGGTGATCACGATGGGGACGCCCCAGTCCTGGCGGGTGAGGTGGCAGGCCGGGAACTCGGCGTCGGCGTCGCAGGTCGCCGCCTGGGCCACGACCTGGAGCACGCCCTGCGGCACGGCCGGGTTGAGGACCAGCTTGCGGGACAGGTCGGTGGTCACCCCCGCGCCTTCGAGCAGCAGCTCGGCGGGGGAGGCGGACACCTCCAGCCGGGTCGGGTCACCGAAGCTGCGATCCAGCTTCTGCCCCGGCGCGGGCGTGAAGATGACGTCCAGCGTGACGCTGCCTGCGGCCAGCGGCGACGGCGGCCGCTCGACCTTGTGCCGGCCGCCGTCCACCAGCCCGGCCGCCGCGGGCGCGAGCCGGACCAGCCGGTGCGCGGCCGACTCGACCACGATCACGCTGCCGTCCGCGTCGAGCACGACGTCGCTGGGCTCGGCCAGGCCGCTGTCGACGGTGGACACCGTGCCGTCCTGCCAGCGCCGGACGGCGCCGTTGTACGTGTCGGCGATCAGCACCGAGCCGTCCGGCAGCGCGCACACGCCCAGCGGGTGCTGCAGCAGTGCCTGGTCGGCGGGGCCGTCCACGTGCCCGAAGTCGAACAGGCCCTGGCCGACCGCGGTGTGCATCTGCCCGCCTTCGATCCAGCGCAGCGAGCTGGTCTCCGAGTCGGCCAGCCAGAGCCGGCTGCCGTCGGGCGAGGTGGACAGGCCGGACGGCTGCGCCATCCACACCTGGTCGAGCGCGCCGTCACGCAGCGCCTCGACGGTGGTGCCCGCGTACAGGCCGACGGTCCGCTTCACCGGGTCGAACCACCACAGCGTGTGGGTGCCCGCCATGGCCACGATCACCTTGCCGTCGTACCAGGCGACGTCCCACGGCGAGGACAGGTCCATGGAGCGGGCGTCGTGGGAGTGGTCGTCCAGGCTGGAGCGCCACTGCCGGCCGGTGCCCGCCACCGTGGTCACGGCCAGGTCGCTCAGGCGTACGCCGCGCAGCAGGTGGTTCACCGTGTCCGCGACGACGACGTCGTAGCCGACCAGCGCCGCCACCTCGGACGGCAGCAGGCACATGCCCTGGGGCTCGGAGAAGCTCGCCTCCGCGGGGCCGCCGTCGGCCCGCCCGCGCCCGCCCGAACCGATGCGCCGCAGCACCGCAGACAGGTCCTGGTCCAGCACGGCCAGGCTGTGCCGGGCCGAGTCCGAGACGAGCAGGGTGCCGTCGGGCAGCGGCAGCGCCTTGCCCGGAAAGCGCAGCAGGCTGTCGCTGGGCGGCGGGGGCACGAACGGGCCGTCGCCGCGGTGCAGCGTGCCCTTCGCCTCGTGTACCGCGATCAGCTCGTCCAGCAGGCGGCTCAGCCCGTCGGCGTGGCCCTCGCCGGCCATGTTCGCCACCACGTAACCCTCGGGGTCGATCACCGAGAGCGTCGGCCAGGCCTTGGCGGCGTACTGCTGCCACATGTCCATGGTCGGGTCGTCGAGCACCGGGTGGTCCACGCCGTAGCGCTCGACCGCCGCGGCCAGCGCCTCCGGGTCGCGCTCGTGCTCGAATTTCGGCGAGTGCACCCCGATGATCACCAGCACGTCGGCGTACTTCTGCTCGAGCGGGCGCAGCTCGTCGAGCACGTGCAGGCAGTTGATGCAGCAGAAGGTCCAAAAGTCCAGGATCACGATCTGGCCGCGCAGGTCGGCCAGCTTGAGGTCCTTGCCGCCGGTGTTCAACCAGCCTCGTCCGCGCAGCTCCGGCGCCCGTACCCGCATCACGCCATTCTGCCCGATCATGCGGGGAGCGGCTCGGGGGCGGGGTGTGACGTGGCTTGCCGCCGGGCGAGGTCAGGCCGGAACGGGCGCCGGAGCCACGGGCGCGGCCGGCTCGGCGAGGCGGCCGTCCTGCTCCGGGGTGATCAGCTTGCGCAGCGACAGGGCCACCAGCGAGGCGGCGAGCGTGCCGACGGTGACCAGCGCGATCCACACGCCGCCCAGCCCCGCGCCGAGCAGCGGGCCGGCGCTGACCGGGGCGACGATCGCGGACATGCCCCACACCATCGAGGAGAGCGCGTTGTAGCGGCCGCGCAGTTCGTCCGAGGCGAGCACGTTGACCAGGGCGGGGCTGACCGGGGACAGCATCGTCTCGCCCACTGCGAAGATCGCGCCGAACAGGATCACGATCACCGCGCTCAGCACGGCGTTGCCACCGTCGACGTAGCCGGCCAGGCCGAGCACCAGCCAGGCGGTGCCGAACACGCCGCCGACCGCGGCCAGCGCCCGGGTGCGGCTGCGACCCTGGAGCTTCTTGATGACGAGCAGCTGGGCCAGCACGATCACGATGGTGTTGGCGGTGAAGGCGTACCCGATGATCTGCGGGGTGACGCCCGCGACCTTGGTCGCGAAGCCGGTGAAGCCGACCTCCAGCTGCGCGTATCCGGACACGGTGAGCAGCACGCTGAAGATGATCAGGCGGCGGAACGGCTTGTGCCGCAGCACCTCGGCATAGCCTCGCTTGCGGCCGTTCGCGTTCAGGGTCGGCGTCTCCACGAGGCGCCGTCCCACCCCGGGCAGGGTCAGCAGGATCAGGAACGGTCCGGCGTAGCAGAGCATGTCCAGCAGGTAGATCAGCTGGAACGTGCCCGGCCGGGCGGTGTCCACGATGGTGCCGGCGGTCGCCGATCCGATGCCGATGCCGAGGTTGAGCAGGGCGAACTGCAGACCGAACACCCGCTGCCGCTCCTGCTCCCCGGTGATCGAGGTGAGGATGGTGTTCTGGCCCGCCCAGATCGTCGACGCGCCCAGGCCGCTCAGCGTCAGCGCCGCGGCCGCCTGCCAGGTGTTGCCGACCAGCGCGAGGGAGCCGACGCCGACCGCCTCGATCAGCAGTGCGGGCATGACCACCCGGCGCGCGCCGAACCGGTCGATCAGCGAGCCCGACAGCGGCGAGACGGCCAGGGTGAGCAGGCCGAACCAGCCGATGAGCAGGCCCACCGTGGTGCCGGACAGGTGCCGCACGTCGGTGAGGTAGATGAACAGGAACGGCAGCGTCAGCCCACGGCCCAGCGCGGAGAAGAGGGTGCCGACGAGCATCCGGCGTGCTTCGGGCCTCGCGGGTAGGGCGTCGCGCAACATGCGCCCAGTCTGGTGGCCGGGTGTGACGTCACGCGAACGAAATAGAAGGCCCTGTGGTCAGCACCACAGGGCCTTTCATCACTTACGAGTGCAGGACTGTCACGAGGTCGGCGTGGCCGCAGGCTCCGAGGGCGCCGTCGACGGCTGCCCGCCGTTCCCGGAGTTCGGCACCAGGCACAGCACCTTGCTGCCGACCGTGACATGCGGCTGCGTCTTGTCCGTGCACTGGTCCTTGCTGTCAGCCACCGACTCGACCTTGTAGGTCTGCGGCTCGGTGCACGCCGAGGCGACGGCCACGTCGCCCGACTGCTTGAGGCAGTCGCCGACGCCGAACGTCGGGGCGGCACCATCGTCGCCGTTGAGCAGCTTGTCCACGCCGATCAGGACACCGAAGGCCACGGCCAGCAGCAGCGCGCAGCCCACGACCACCATGATGATCACGCGCCCGCTGCGGACCGGCTTGATCTCGAGCGCACCGGTGCCGGTCTCGTCGGGCTTGAACTTGTCGAACTTCGACTGGTCCTGCGCCGCCTGCGGCGGCGAGTCCAGCGGCGGGCGCTGGCCGGGCACCACGCCCGTGCCGGGCGGGGGACCGGACGGGCGGGCCGGCGGCTGCACCGGGCCGCGCGTCGGCGGGCCGGCCGGCGCCG
>NZ_WBZD01000056.1 GCF_009720365.1 Catellatospora paridis
GGTGGGTGTGGGTTGGTTGTTTGTTGAGATGTGCATAGTGGACGCGAGCATCTTTGTTTCTCTGTGTAGGTAAGTTTTTAAGGGCAGACGGTGGATGCCTTGGCACCAGGAGCCGATGAAGGACGTGGGAGGCCGCGATAGGCCTGGGGGAGCTGTCAACCAAGCTGTGATCCCAGGGTGTCCGAATGGGGGAACCCAGCCCGAGTCATGTCGGGTTACCCGCATCTGAATACATAGGGTGTGTGGAGGGAACGCGGGGAAGTGAAACATCTCAGTACCCGCAGGAAGAGAAAACAACATGTGATTCCGTGAGTAGTGGCGAGCGAAAGCGGATGTAGCCTAAACCGTGTGCGTGTGATACCTGTCAGGGGTTGCGTATACGGGGTTGTGGGACCCTACGGTCGGCGCTGACACGCCGGCACACAGTTATAAAGCCTTGGGCTAGTCGAATCCTCTGGAATGAGGGACCGTAGAGGGTGAGAGTCCTGTAGACGAAAGTTCAAGGCCTGTGGTGGGTGTTCCCGAGTAGCGGCGGACTCCTGAAATCTGCCGTGAATCTGCCAGGACCACCTGGTAAGGCTGAATACTACCTGGTGACCGATAGCGGACTAGTACCGTGAGGGAATGGTGAAAAGTACCCCGGGAGGGGAGTGAAATAGTACCTGAAACCGTCTGCCTACAATCCGTCGGAGCTGAGGACTTGTTCTGAGGTGACGGCGTGCCTTTTGAAGAATGAGCCTGCGAGTTAGTGGCATGTGGCGAGGTTAACCCGTGTGGGGAAGCCGTAGCGAAAGCGAGTCTGAACAGGGCGTTCAGTCGCATGCTCTAGACCCGAAGCGGAGTGATCTAGCCATGGGCAGGTTGAAGCGACGGTAAGACGTCGTGGAGGACCGAACCCACCAATGTTGAAAAATTGGGGGATGACCTGTGGTTAGGGGTGAAAGGCCAATCAAACTCCGTGATAGCTGGTTCTCCCCGAAATGCATTTAGGTGCAGCGTCGCGTGTTTCTTGCCGGAGGTAGAGCTACTGGATGGCCTAGGGGGCCCACAAGCTTACCGAAGTCAGCTAAACTCCGAATGCCGGTAAGTGAGAGCGCGGCAGTGAGACTGCGGGGGATAAGCTTCGTAGTCGAGAGGGAAACAGCCCAGATCACCAGCTAAGGCCCCTAAGCGTGTGCTAAGTGGAAAAGGATGTGGGATCGCATAGACAACCAGGAGGTTGGCTTAGAAGCAGCCACCCTTGAAAGAGTGCGTAATAGCTCACTGGTCAAGTGGTTCCGCGCCGACAATGTAGCGGGGCTCAAGCACACCGCCGAAGCTGTGGCATTCACACAATAACCAGGCCCTTGTGGTCCAGGTGTGTGGATGGGTAGGGGAGCGTCGTGTGGCGGGTGAAGCGGCAGGGTGACCTAGCCGTGGACGCCACACGAGTGAGAATGCAGGCATGAGTAGCGAATGAAGGGTGAGAAACCCTTCCGCCGGATGACCAAGGGTTCCAGAGTCAAGCTAATCTGCTCTGGGTGAGTCGGGACCTAAGGCGAGGCCGAGAGGCGTAGTCGATGGACAACGGGTTGATATTCCCGTACCCGCAAAGCAGCGCCCGCGACGAACCCCGCTGTACTAACCTCCGTGAACACTGAACACCTTCGGGTGGGAGGTGGGATTGTTGGGATCTTGGTGGGTAGTAGTTGAGCGATGGGGTGACGCAGGAAGGTAGTCGAGCCCAGGCGGTGGTAGTCCTGGGGTAAGCGTGTAGGCCGTAGCGTAGGTAAATCCGCGCTGCATTAAGGCTGAGACGTGATGCCGAGCCGTATCAGGTGAAGTCGATGATCCTATGCTGCCGAGAAAAGCCTCTAGCGAGCTGTGCGCGGCCCGTACCCCAAACCGACACAGGTGGTCAGGTAGAGAATACCGAGGCGATCGGGCGAACTGTGGTTAAGGAACTCGGCAAATTGCCCCCGTAACTTAGGGAGAAGGGGGGCCTCGTCTGGTGAAGGTCTTTACGGCTGGAGCTGGGTGGGGTCGCAGAGAGCAGGGGGAAGCGACTGTTTACTAAAAACACAGGTCCATGCGAAGTCGTAAGACGCTGTATATGGACTGACGCCTGCCCGGTGCTGGAACGTTAAGGGGACCGGTTAGCCGCAAGGCGAAGCTGAGAACTTAAGCGCCAGTAAACGGCGGTGGTAACTATAACCATCCTAAGGTAGCGAAATTCCTTGTCGGGTAAGTTCCGACCTGCACGAATGGCGTAACGACTTCCCCACTGTCTCAACCACAGGCCCGGCGAAATTGCACTACGAGTAAAGATGCTCGTTACGCGCGGCAGGACGGAAAGACCCCGGGACCTTCACTATAGCTTGACATTGGTATCCGGTTTAACTTGTGTAGGATAGGTGGGAGGCTGTGAAGCTGTGACGCCAGTCATGGTGGAGCCAATCTTGAAATACCACTCTGGTTGATCTGGGTATCTAACTTCGGACCGTGATCCGGTTCAGGGACAGTGTCTGGTGGGTAGTTTAACTGGGGCGGTTGCCTCCTAAAGGGTAACGGAGGCGCCCAAAGGTTCCCTCAGCCTGGTTGGCAATCAGGTGTTGAGTGTAAGTGCACAAGGGAGCTTGACTGTGAGACTGACAGGTCGAGCAGGGACGAAAGTCGGGACTAGTGATCCGGCACTGGCATGTGGAAGCGGTGTCGCTCAACGGATAAAAGGTACCCCGGGGATAACAGGCTGATCTTCCCCAAGAGTCCATATCGACGGGATGGTTTGGCACCTCGATGTCGGCTCGTCGCATCCTGGGGCTGGAGGTGGTCCCAAGGGTTGGGCTGTTCGCCCATTAAAGCGGTACGCGAGCTGGGTTTAGAACGTCGTGAGACAGTTCGGTCCCTATCCGCCGTGCGCGTAGGATACTTGAGAAGGGCTGTCCCTAGTACGAGAGGACCGGGACGGACGAACCTCTGGTGTGCCAGTTGTACCGCCAGGTGCATGGCTGGTTGGCTACGTTCGGAAGGGATAACCGCTGAAAGCATCTAAGCGGGAAGCTCGCTTCAAGATGAGGTATCCCACCACGAGAGTGGGTAAGGCCCCCGGCTAGACCACCGGGTTGATAGGCCAGAGATGTAAGCACAGTAATGTGTTCAGTCGACTGGTACTAATAGGCCGAGGACTTACCTAACAACACTGAGAGCTGCGCAAAGATCGCTCGCGTCCACCATGCACATCACGACACGCAACCCCCAGCACTATGGCTGGCGCGGGTTGACATGTTGATAGAGTTACGGCGGCCATGGCGGAGGGGAAACGCCCGGTAACATTCCGAACCCGGAAGCTAAGCCCTCCAGCGCCGATGGTACTGCAACGGGGACGTTGTGGGAGAGTAGGACGCCGCCGGACAAA
>NZ_WBZD01000058.1 GCF_009720365.1 Catellatospora paridis
TCGGTGCAGGCCTCGAGCTCGACGAGCAAGAAGGGCCTGGGCGACAAGCTGGGCTACTTCGCGTTCCCGGCCGTCGAGGGCGGCAAGGGTTCGGTCGCGGAGGCGTTCGGTGGCGGCAACGGGTTCGCGGTGGGCAAGAACGCCCCGGCGTCGACGGTCGACTTCCTGAAGACGCTGCTGGACGTCGCGAGCCAGCGCAAGTCGGCGGCGACGGGTGCGGTGCTGCCGACGGTCAAGGACGCCGCGGACGCGATCAAGGACCCGAACAGCAAGGTCGTCGCGGCCAGCCTCGCGTCGGCGACCGGGTTCCAGCTGTATCTGGACCAGGCGTACCCGCCGGCGGTGGGTCAGCAGGTCAACGACAGTGTCGCCGAGCTGGTGGCCGGTTCCAAGACGCCGGAGCAGATCGTCAAGGACATCACCAAGGTCGCGAAGAGCCAGTGACAAGCCGGCCGCGGGATGGTTGGCTGCCTCGTACGCAACGACGGGAGCAGGCACGATGAAGCTTTCCACGGTGCCCGGACAGCGTCCGGGCGACCAGGAGGCACCTTCCGCGGCGCAGGTTCCGGCGGCAGCAGCTGATCACGATCGCGCTGTTCCTCACCCCGGCGCTGGTGCTGTTCCTGCTGCTGGTCATCACCCCGATCGTGGTCGCGGGCTACGTCAGCATGTACAAGTGGAACGGCTTCAACCTGCCGGAGAACTTCGTCGGGCTGGACAACTTCACCCGCGCCTTCCAGGACCCGACCTTTCTCGGCGACCTGTGGCACACGCTGGTCCTGATCACCCTGTCGCTGGTGATCCAGCTGCCGGTGTCGCTGGCCCTGGCGATGCTGCTCAACCAGAAGCTCAAGGGCCGCAGCATCTATCGCGTCATCTTCTTCGCCCCGTACGTGCTGTCCGAGGTCACCACCGCGGTGCTGTTCACCCTGGTGCTGTCGCCCAACCGGGGGCTCGGCCAGCAGATCGCCGGCTGGCTCGGCATCGACGCGCTGGACGGCGCGGTCTTCGCCGACCCGGACACCGTGCTGTACGCGCTGTTCTTCGTCATCTCGTGGAAGTACTTCGGCTTCCACATGATCCTGTACTTGGCCGGCCGGCAGGGCATCCCGGCTGAGCTGACCGAGGCCGCCACCACCGACGGCGCCGGCCCCTGGCAGGTGTTCCGCCACGTGACGCTGCCGCTGCTCGGGCCGACCATCCGGATCAGCGTGTTCCTGTCCGTGATCGGCAGCATCCAGCTGTTCGACATGGTCTGGGTGCTCACCGGCGGCGGTCCCATCCACGCCTCGGAGACCATGGCCGTCACCATGTTCGACCGCGGCTTCCGCCGCTTCGAGGTCGGCTACGCCAGCGCCATCTCGATCGTGATGTTCCTGATCAGCCTCGTGTTCGCGCTGTTCTACCAGCGATACGTGCTGCGCCGCGACACCGAGGGCGCGCTGACCACCCTGGGAGACCAGCGATGACCCGACCCGTCTCGGCCCCGGTCCGCGCCCGGCGCACGCTGCTGCACCTGATCTCGATAGTCATCGGCTCGCTGATCGTGGTGCCGGTCGGGTTCGGCGTGCTCGGCGGCTTCAAGGACAACGGCCAACTGTCCACCAACCCCCTGGGCTGGCCCGACCCCTGGCACCCCGAGAACTACACCGGCATCCTCGCCGACAGCGTCTTCTGGCGACAACTCGCCAACAGCACCATCATCGCCCTGGCCACCGTCG
>NZ_WBZD01000059.1 GCF_009720365.1 Catellatospora paridis
CGGCCTGCGCCGGCGTCCACCCGGCCCGCCCGGCGAAGAGTGCGGCCTGCGCGAAGTAGCCCGCGGCCAGGTCGTAGACGCCCTCCTCGTCCGCGGCGGCCGCCGCCGTGGCCGACGCGGCGACCGCGGCGTCCAGCCGCGCGGCCCCGCCCAGCGCCGCCGCCTCGGCGGTGTGATGCGCCAGCTCCGGCAGGGTCGCCGCCCGCGTCCCGCCGAGCGCACCCAGCCGGGCCAGCACCCCGGCGACCCGCTCGTGCAGCGCCGCGCGGGAGCGCCCGCCGAGCGTGTCGTAGCAGACCTCGCGGTCGAGCGCGCGCACGAAGCCGTACACCTGGGGGCCCTGTTCGCGGACCAGCCCGGCCGCGGCGGCGTCGTCCAGCCCGCTCAGCACGTCCAGGTCGGGACAGACGCCCTCCAGGATGGACAGGTCGAACTCGCGCCCGATCACGGCGGCCGCGGTCACCGTCTCGCGCGCGCCCGGCTCCAGTGACCGCAGCGCCGCGCGCACCGGCTCGGCCAGTTCCTCGGGCCAGCGCAGCGGCACCCGGTACAGCCCGTCGCCGTCGCCGTCGACCTGATCGGCGATCGCCGCCAGCACTGTCGGGTCCGCGTCCGTACGCCGCAGAAGCTGCTCCACGAGACGGGGCGCCAGCGATCGGCCCGTGCGCTCCCGCAGCAGCTCCGCGGCCTGTCGTCGGTCCACGACGCCTCCCCTCTCCGGGTCGGTACGCAGCACCCTCGGTGCAGAAGTTACGTACTCGCCGCGATGTGCGCAGTCCCCTAGCGGACCTAGCGTGAAGTCACCTCGCAACGCCCCGGCACCAACGCCCCCGCACCAACGCCCCCGCACGAACGTCCTCCCATCGAAAGGGAGCCTCCGATGTCCCAGTTCCGCGATCTCATCGCCAGGATGGCGGTGGACCCGGAGTTCGCCCGGCACGCACGGGCCAATCCGGACGCCGTCGCCGCCCAGTACGGCCTCACCCCCGACGAGACCGACCAGTTGCGCGGCCTCGCCGACGCCTCGGCCGGCGCCGGGCCCACCGCCCTCGGCGTACGCCTGTCCAAGTCCGGCATCGGCACCGGCGGCCTCGGCAGCCTGATCTCGCCCGCCGACCTGACCCCGGAGCTGCCGGAACTGCCGGACCACGAGCCGACGGCCCCGCTGCCGCCCGCCGACCTCACCCCGGCCGACCTGGCGCCGATCCAGCTCACCCCCGCCGACCTCACCCCGGACGCCGAGGAGGAGCCACCGCCGCCTCCGCCGCCGCCGCTACCGCTGCCGGAGCACGGCCTCCACCTGCCGCTGGACCTCGCGCTGCCGGAACTCGACCCGGACCCCGAGCCCGCGCCGCTCGTGCCGCCCGTCATCCAGCTGCCGCCGGACTTCCAGCTGCCGCCGCTGACCCCCGACCCCGAATTCGACCCCACGATCCCGCCGTTCCAGCTGCCGCCGGACTTCGACTTCCCGCCGCTGACCCCGGACCCCGAATTCGACCCCACGATCCCGCCGTTCCAGCTGCCGCCGGACTTCGACTTCCCGCCGCTCGACCCCAAACCCGAACTCGACCCCACGATCCCGCCGTTCCAGCTGCCGCCGGACTTCGACTTCCCGCCGCTCGACC
>NZ_WBZD01000060.1 GCF_009720365.1 Catellatospora paridis
GCTGGCGCTGCTGGCGATCGCCTTCGCGGTGGTGGCCGGGGCTCGGGGTCGGGGCACGGTGCTGTCGCGGCTGCGGACGATGGGCCTGTCCCGTGGTCAGGGCCGCCGCCTGCTGCTGGTGGAGTTGATGCCGGTGGTGGCGGTGGCGGTGCTGACCGGTGCGGTGGTCGGGATGGCCGTGCCTCATTTGATCGCCCCGGCGCTGGGGCTGTCGACGTTCACCGACGGCCTGACGGTGGGTGTCACGTTCGACCCGCTGGTCATCGGTGCCTCGCTGGTGCTGGTGCTGGTGGGTATGTTGACCGCGCTTGCGGTGGAGACCCTGTTCAACCGCCGGTTGCGCCTCGGTGAGGTGCTGCGGCTTGGTTCCTTCGACGCGGGAGAGAGCTGATGTCGACGACGAATGAGATGACCCCGCCGGATCTGGCCACGCTGCAGGCACGTGCCGCGCAGCGGGCCGCGGACCGGGCCGGTGGTGCGGACCGCCTGCGCGGGCATCTGGTCTGTGACGGGCTGGTGCGCATCTACAAGACCGAGGGTGTCGAGGTGGTCGCCCTGCAGGGCCTCGACTTGGTGGTGGACCGCGGCGAGCTGCTGGCCATCGTCGGTGCGTCCGGGTCGGGCAAGTCGACGCTGCTCAACATCCTGTCCGGGCTCGACGTGCCGACCGCGGGCATCGCCCGGGTGGGTGAGTACGACCTGCTGACGATGAAGGCCGGGCGGCGGTTGTCGTACCGGCGGCGCATGGTCGGGTTCGTGTGGCAGCAGACCGGCCGCAACCTGCTGCCGTATCTGACCGCGCTGGAGAACGTGATCACGCCGATGAAGCTGGCGGGCACGCGGTCGGGCCGCGCGGCCCGGCAGCGGGCCTACGAGCTGCTCGAGATGGTCGGCGTCGGCTACTGCGCGGACCGGCGGCCGGATCAGATGTCCGGCGGCGAGCAGCAGCGCGTCGCGGTCGCCCTGGCGGTGGCCAACGACCCGGAGGTGCTGTTCGCCGACGAACCGACCGGTGAGCTGGACGAGTCGACCGCGGCGGCGGTGTTCACCGCGTTGCAGACGATCAACGCCGAGCTGGGTGTGACGGTGGTGGTGGTGACCCACGACCCGAACGTGTCCACGCAGGTCCGGCGTACCGTGGCCATCCGTGACGGGCGGCTGGCCTCGGAGGTGCGCCGCAGTGCGCGGGTCACCGCCGACGGCGGCACGGAGCTGGTCAGCGAGGAGTACGCGGTGCTGGACCGGGCGGGCCGGATGCAGCTGCCGTCGTCGTTCGTGCAGGAACTGGAACTCAAGGACCGGGTGAAGCTGAACCTGGAGTCCGACCATGTGGAGGTGCGCCGTGG
>NZ_WBZD01000061.1 GCF_009720365.1 Catellatospora paridis
TGTTCACCGCCTGCATCGCGGCCAGGTAGATCAGCGCGTTGTAGCCAGTCCACCGCCAGATGATCATCACGGAGATCGCGATCTGAGAGCTGGCCGTGCCGGCCTGCCAGTCGATGCGACCCAGGCCGAGGGTCTCCAGGATCCAGTTGACCAGGCCGTAGTCCTTGCCGAAGATCTGCCCGAAGATGATCGCCACCGCGGCCACCGACGTGATGTTGGGCAGCACCGCCGTCATCCGCCAGAACGTCGGCGCCCGCAACCGCTGATTCAACACGTGCGCCAACACCAGGGCCATCAGCAACTGCGGAACGGTCGACAGCACCCAGATCTGGGCGGTGTTCCGCAACGCGTTCCAGAAATACTCGTCCGCGAACAGATCCCGGTAGTTCTGCAACCCCAGGAACGTGTGCGTCTCCGACAACAGGCTCCACTCGTGCAGCGACACCCACGCGGTGTACGCCAACGGGAAGATCCCGAACGCGGCGAAAAGGAGAAAGAAGGGCACGATGTACAGGTAGGGCGAGCCCTTGACGTCCAAGCGATAGAGGAGGTTCTTCATCATCGGCACATCACTGTTCGAGTCGGCTTGCGCGGTGGCAGGTGAAGGCGGTGAAAAGGGGCCGGTTCCCCGCCAACCGCGCCCTGAAGCGGCTGTTGACGGCGGGGAACCGGCCGAGGTGTCAGGTCACAGGAGGGCGTTGACGTCCTTGACGGACTGCGTCCAGGCCTCGTCAGGCTTCTGCTTGCCCTGCTCCACACGGGTCAGACCATTCTGAATCGCCGTGTTGATGTCACCAGACTTCGGACCCATGTACTGCGGCACCATCGTCTTCACCGA
>NZ_WBZD01000062.1 GCF_009720365.1 Catellatospora paridis
CAACTGTCCACCAACCCCCTGGGCTGGCCCGACCCCTGGCACCCCGAGAACTACACCGGCATCCTCGCCGACAGCGTCTTCTGGCGACAACTCGCCAACAGCACCATCATCGCCCTGGCCACCGTCGCCGTCGTCGTCGCCGCCAGCGCCATGGCCGCCTTCGTCTTCGCCCGCTTCGCCTTCCGCGGCCGCGAACTCCTGTTCACCCTGTTCGCCATCGGCCTCATGTTCCCCTTCGCCGTGGCCATCCTCCCGCTGTTCATCCTCCTACGCAGCATGGAACTGCTCGACAACCCCCTCGGCGTCATCCTCCCGCAAGCCGCCTTCGGACTACCCACCACGATCATCATCCTGCGCCAGTTCTTCCGCACCATCCCCGCCGAAGTAGAAGAAGCCGCCACCCTCGACGGCTGCACCCCCTTCGGCTTCTTCTGGCGCGTCCTACTACCCATGGCCCGACCCGCCCTGGCCACTGTCTCCGTCCTGGCCATCGTCGCCAGCTGGAACAACTTCTTCCTACCCCTGGTCGTCTTCACCGACCAGACCTGGTGGACCCTGCCCGTAGGCGTCCAAGCCTTCCAAGGCCAATACGCCGACGACACCGCCCGCGTCCTCGCCTACGTCGTCCTGTCCATGATCCCCGCCCTCGGCTTCTACGCCATCGCCGAACGACAACTCATCGGCGGCCTCGCCGGCAGCGTCAAGGG